>CAVTBI010000001.1:0-56500 GCA_963732885.1 uncultured Chitinophagaceae bacterium
ATAACTAAGGTTTCGTTTTGCCCAACGGGCAAGAAATGAAACCTTAGTTGAACGAAACCGGGCCATAAGAATATAGTATGGATTTGTTGCAGAGCAGTTATAGGGTGGTTGAAGCAGTAAGCGTTTTGATTTTTTAAAAGAGCTCCCCCAAGCTGTTTTTTAAAGGTGTTTTTGGCGTTTTTTGTTCCAGGCGGCACACAAATTCCCTTACCCGCAGTTCAGCCAACAGGAACAATTTGTTTTTCCGATAAGTATTTCTTTGGTGGCCCACGCTTTCCGAAGATTTCTACTGTGATGAGCGTTCCGGTTTTGCAACACGGGCATTTGTGAAGCAAGGTTTTTACTTTGAGCTGCGGCCGTTTTATTTTCAGTTGTGTTTGCAGTGTTTGTAATTTGCCACGTTTCCATGTTGCGCTCAGAATGCCGTAATGCCTTATTCTTACAAAGCGGTGAGGCAATATGTGTTGGGCAAACCTTCGGGTAAATTCTGCATTGGTGAGCGTCATTGTTTTTTTACCAGCGCTGTCACGGTAATCCTTATACGAAAAAGAAACTTCAGATTCGGTTACCTGCTCAATGCGATGATTGCTGATGGCTACTTTGTGGGTATATCTTCCCAGGTATTCTATCACTTGCACAGTGCCGCCGAACGGACGTTTGGCATATACTACCCAATCCTGCTGAAACAAACTATCGTAGAGCGCCTTACCGGTGGTACCATTTTCTCTGAGCTGCTGAACGTATTTTGCGCGGAACACTTTGGAAAGCGCCTTTACTGCAAACAAATACTTGTTACTGCGGATTTGTTTTTTCCATTTGCCATTTTTATCAATGCCACCACCGGGAACGATGCAATGCAGGTGAGGATGCAAAGACAAATTTTGTCCCCATGTATGCAATACGGCAATCATCCCTAACTGAATACCTTCATGGCTGCCAAACTGCTGCAAGGTGTTCCATGCAGCAGTAAACAAAGATTTATAAGTAATTTCTGTTTTGCTTAATGCCAGTGGATTAAGCTCTTGTGGAAGAGTGAATACGATGTGATAATAAGTGCAGGGCAATAAATCCTGTTCTCTTTTTTGAATCCACTCTTCACGCTTATGGCCCTGGCACTTAGGGCAATGCCGGTTACGGCAGCTATTGTAGCTGATGTGTATCAGGCCACATTCATCGCAAACATCCACATGGCCGCCAAGAGCCGATGTGCGGCATTGGGCTATGGCTCTTAAGGTTTTTTGCTGATGGATGGTGAATGCTTCTGTGCGCTCTGCCCAGCAGTGAAATATTACGTTCAAATCTTTGCAGCAAATCTGCAAAACCATTAACTTCACGGCAGGCACGGTTGAGGAATTTATTATACCTTAACTCTTCCGGCGATTTTTTTTCGTTGTCATTTTAAAAGTGTTTTAGTGAATGCTAAATTTACGGATAGTTGCGGAAGGCTACCGTAGGTTTAGTTCAACATGCAGTTTTGCGCAAGCGGGGCAGACCTGCTAACAATCAGTAGTAGTGCATGTTTCAGCGGTAGTTCCGGCTGAAAAAACTCTATTGAGCGATAGGAATAACAATGAACTTTTTATTATAAATTTGGCAACGGTTCCGGGCAGACGGGAATTCTAATTCCAGCCTGCGTAAATGCGTGGACGTTGGCAGTAATGCAAATTGACCAATCCTAACAAACATGAAAATTTTCGGACTTTTCTTTTTCCTTATTTTGACGCAGACTTGTTTAGCACAGTTCAAGCTGACAAAGCTTGACAAAAACTCTATTCCAAAAAGTATTCAGTATAAGGGCAACATTGTTGAGGCAGTTCGCTGGACAGACAATACGGGTGACAACATTGTTATTCTCACAGCAACAGATAAAACTCAAAGTAAAAATGCACCTGACGACAGTTATAGTGACGGTGCTTTGTATGCTTATCATTATTTGGTTTCAGGTGACAGCACCAAGCTGACATGGAAAGTTTATGATTATGTAAAAGAATGCCCTGTCGACATGTTTCTCTACTTTCTTGACAAGACCTTTGCCGTGACAGACCTAAACAAAGACGGTAAAGCTGAAGTTTGGATAATGTATAAGGTTTCTTGTCAAGGAGATGTGAGTCCAATTCCAATGAAAATTATCATGTACCAAGACAACAAAAAGTTTGCTGTTCGTGGCACGACGAAAGTAAAAGTATCGGCAACTGACTACATGGGTGGAGAATATTCTTTTGACGAAGCTTTCAAAAATGCACCAGCCGAATTCAGACAATACGCAGAAAAACTTTGGAAGGAACACAAAGTGGAGACATGGAAGCAGTGAGACATGCACTAACTGCCAACATTCAGTTTTGCGCAAGCGGGGCAGACCTGCTAACAATCAGCAGTAGTGCATGTTTCAGCGGTAGTTTGGGCTGAAAAATCTCTATTGAGCGATAGAATAAACAATGAACTTTTATTTATAAATTTGGTAATGGTTCAGGCAGAAGGAATTCTATTTCCCGGCCTGCATAAATGCGTGGACGTTGTGTACAAGTATATTGAAAAAACTTAAATTGAATGCATAGTGCATGAAATGCTGCAAATTATTGTTTTATTTGTTGTTTCTTGGTTAATAGTGTGGCTATTTGACAGAAAAAACTTATCTGTTTTAGGATTGACACCTACTAAAGACAGGATGAAACTTGTGGGGATTTTATTCATAGTAACAGCAGTTTGTTGTTCGACAGAATTTTTATTAAAAATGCTTTTTGCAAAAGAGCAATACACAATTAATCCAAATCTGACGGCAAGCCTATTTTTTTCAAATGTATGGGAAACGCTGAGGGGAGTTTTAACGGAAGAGTTACTTTGCAGGGGAGTATTACTTTATATTCTAATAAAAACAATCGGAAATAAATGGGCTATTTTAATATCTGCTATTGCTTTTGGTATGCTTCATTGGCTTAATGGAGGTGTATTTGGGAACATTATACAAATGAGTGTTTTATTTGCTTATACATTCGCCATGGGGCTCTTACTTGCGTATTCATACTCAAAATCATTTTCAATTTTATTACCGATAACAATCCACTTTGCCTGGAATTTGACTGAGCATTTTATTTTTCCTGATACACCGAAAGGAAATCACGTTTTTGTATTGGCTGCACCACCACCAGTTGTAACTGTTTCTTACTTTGTATTTTTTGTGATGCTTTTATTTCCTAAAATTTCTGCCATTGGATTTGACTATTTAATTCTTAAAAGACAAAAGCAAATTGAAATGGGAAAGTGAAAATGCCAGTACACAATATTCGCAATAGCAGGGCGGACCTGCATTTCATCAACTTTTTGTTCGCTATTCGGCAGCAGTCCGGCCTGCCCCGGATACTTGCAGGGGGCTGAAAATTCTCTATTGAGCTATGAATCAAAATATCATCTTTTTGTTCGTTTACTGTCAGAAAAATCATTGAATGCCCCGCCATCGTCAATGCGCGGACGTAAGCAGCAAGCCTAAACCAAACTTATCTGATAATTCAGAAAAAATGACACCAACTCAGTTTTATTTTCCATATTTTTTTATTCTTGACAAGTTCAACAAGACTCTTTTACCTTTTGGATTATTTAGCTACTCGATATATGATGAAGAAACAAAAATGCCGAATGAACTTATAATATCTCTTAAGAAAGATTTAGATAATTTAAAAAGTAACCTTTTGACAATTCCTTTTGGTTCGACATTAATGATAGAAATGAACAAATTATTTTATTGGGAAACAGACACAAATCAAATTAATATTACACAAGTTGAATTACCAACTTTGTTTGAAAATCCAGAAATATTAAACACAAAAATAGACCTTACAAAATTAGACTTAGGGAAAAATAATGTAGACACATATTTAGAGACCGACTCATTAGTCGCTTATGTTAGAAAAGAAGATTTAACTTACCAACAAGAATATTTTGAAAAATTTGTAATCGTTATAATTGAAAGAAATCAAGTTGAAATGATACCCTTCGATTGGTTTAATAAAACAGGTGGAGACTATGGTTATGTTTGGCCGGCAACGGCTCAATTTGACAGGAAAAATAATTTACTTTATGGACAAGGAATGCGAATGCCAGATTTTAAGATTGCAATATAGAAGGCTTGACTGCCAACATTCGCACCCTATGTACCTAAATTCCTGAGGAGTTAATATGGTAGTTTCTTTTTTTAATTTCTTTTGAAAGAGAAAGATTCAAAAGGATTTTTAAACCTTTCCCGGGCTGAAAAAACTTTATTGAACGATAGTAATAACAATGAACAATTATTTATAAATTTGGATACGGTTACGGCAGAAAGGAATTCTAATTCCATGCCTGCATAAATGCGTGGCCGTTGTGTGCAAACTTGCATTAAAGGCCGATTTCTCTTGCATGAGCGAAGTAAATTTAAGTAAACAATAAAAAAAATATTTTATCAATGCAAAAAGGTTTACCTGCTGTTAATAGCTGGACGGTAACACAAAAATTACTATTCCGTTTTTTTGCTGCTTATTTCTTCATTTACATTTTCCCCTTTCCTATTGGATTTATTCCTTTCACCGATACTTTAAATACATGGTATGCCAGCATCTGGGATGCTCTTGTGCCATGGGCAGGTAAATACATTTTGCATGTTAGTTATCCAATAAATATTAAGCCAAATGGCAGCGGAGATACAACCTACAATTATGTACAACTATTTTTATTTGCAATAATTGCAATTATCGCTGCAGCTATTTGGTCGGCAGCGGACCGAAAAAGAAAAGGGTATGACTCGTTTTTATATTGGTTAATGGTTTATGTGCGCTATTATCTTGCATTTACGATGATGAGTTATGGCTTTTATAAAATTATTAAAACACAATTTCCGTTTCCGTTTTACAACTTAACACAAACTTATGGTCAGTCAAGCCCCATGGGGCTATTATGGAATTTCATGGGTTATTCTACAGCCTTTAATATGTTTACTGGTTTAGCTGAAGCTATTGGTGGGTTTCTTCTTTTGTTCAGAAAAACTACCACTTTCGGTTCATTAGTTTCCATTACTGTTTTAAGCAACATAGTCGCAATGAATTTTTGTTACGATGTTCCCGTCAAACTTTTTTCGAGCAATTTATTATTAATGGCAATTTTTATTGCAGTGCCGGATATACATCGGCTTATCGATTTCTTCTTTCGCAACAAAGCTGTGCAAGCAGTAAACATTCAGCCAAAATTTTATAAGCGATGGAAGAAAATTACATGGATTGCTGTAAAGTTTTTATTGATTGGCACTGTTCTATATTCTATTATTACCGGTGTGTGGGAAAGATATACATCTTATGGTGACAAAGCAGTTCAAAAAACCCCGATGTTCGGAATTTATTATGTAACGAAATTTGTAAAGAATAAAGACACATTACCTCCACTTGCAACAGATAGTTTACAATGGAAACAACTGAATATAGTATATGCTAATTATGCAACCATAAAAATGATGAATGATAGTTTAAAGGGTTATAGCTTTAAGCCGGATACTGTAAAGAAGACAGTAGAACTTTTTACCTATTCTGACACATTAGATAAATCAACACTTCATTATTACAATCCTGATTCAAAACATATTATTTTAACCGGTAGATTAAAAGAAGATTCAGTTTATATAGTCATGCAAAAATTAGATCTGAATAAACTGAGATTAATTAACCGCGGTTTCCATTGGATAAATGAATATCCGTATAACCGGTAATTCGAGTATAAAAGCCTGCGCCCAATATTAGGTTCCTATGTACCTAAATTCCTGAGGCGTTAATATAGTAGTTTCTTTTTTTAATTTCTTTTGAAAGAGAAAGATTCCCCTGCTTTCCTTTGCATCCTTCAAATAAAAACACACTGCTGTCCGTACGTCTGTGGTTACGGATAAAACAGAAATTCCTTTATTTTGTTTGTATTCTGTAACTGTCTTAATCATGATTAAATCCGGAGGAAGATTATTAACTTTAAAAATTGCCCTGTAACCTTCGCACTTCCATAAGCGTGAGGCGTTGCTGAGAAAAAGATCAGCTAATTAATTCTATTACGTCCTCAAACTATCCATCCCGAAATAATCGGGATTTCGTTTTGCTCACTCCGTTCTCAAAGACTCAACAGGGTTTGCCACCGCCGCTTTGATTGCCTGGAAACTAACCGTGAGTAAGGCAATCAGGATTGCGGTAACCCCGGCAATTAAAAATATCCACCAACTGATTTCAATCCGGTATTGATAATTCTGCAGCCAGTTATTCATCATTAACCAGGCAAGTGGAAAAGCAACAATGCACGATAATATCACAAGTTTTAAAAAATCTTTTGAAAGCAAAGCAGCAATTCCTGAAACACTTGCTCCCAGCACCTTTCGTACTCCGATTTCCTTTGTTCTCTTTTCGGCAGTGTAAGCAGCAAGGCCAAATAACCCAAGGCAGGAAATAAGAATTGCCAAAGCCGCAAATACACGGGACAGTTTACTGATCAGCATTTCGCTCAGGAACATTTGGTTGAACTGGCCATCCACAAATTTGTATTCAAACGGGTAGGCGGGGTTATCTTTTTTCATCACCGCAGCAATTTTTGCCAATGCATTTTCAGGGTTGCCTTGTGGTGCAATTTTTACATATAGTAAACGAGCTGCGTCGGGTATATCGAAAAAAATTACGGGAGCCGATTGGCCATACATATCGCCATAGACATAATCCTTTACCACACCTGTAACTTTCAGGTGAAAGGTGCCATTATTAAACGGGCGTTCCATTGTTTTACCTAAAGCGCTTCCCTTACCTAACAATTTTTCCATCGATTGGGTAACAATGACATTAAAAGCCTGATTAGAATCTTTCGGCATGTGATTATCACCCAATTCAACTGCATCCGTTGGCTGAAAATCTCTTCCTTCTATAATATGCATGCCGATGGTTGACATAAATTCAGGGCTAACCAACCTTTGGGAAATAACAACAATACTGCTGGGATCTTTGCCCTGCCAGGAAATACTTGTTGTATTATTTCCGCCGTCAATTGTGGTATGGTCTGCTAATGCAGCATCCTTCACAAAGCCGGTGTTAATAAGATCTTGCTTAATTGCAGGGAAATCTTTTACAATATCTCCCTGCGCATCTATTTGCAACAGGTTGTTTTTGTTGTAGCCAATATCCCTGGTTTTTACATGTTGTATTTGCCGGTAAATAATAATAGTGCTGATAATAAGAACAATCGAAACAGCAAACTGAATTACCACCAAACCTTTTCTGACATTGGCTGCGCTTCCCGTTTTTGATTTTATTCCTTTTAAAACAAATACCGGGTTAAAAGATGATAAATACAATGACGGATAACTTCCGGCAACAATCCCGCAAAGTAATGTTAGCAATAACAATGCTGCGAGGTGATATGGCCTGGTTAATCCCAGCGAAAGATCTTTTTGCACTAATAAATTAAATGCCGGCAAAAGCAACGACATAAGAATAACCGCAACAACTGCGGCAATCAAAGACATAAATAGGGCTTCGCCGATAAATTGAGTAATGAGCGTTTTCTTTCCCGAACCCAATACTTTTCTCACGCCTATTTCTTTTGAACGTTTTTCACTGCCTGCAGTGGCCAGGTTCATAAAGTTGATGCATGCAATAAATAGAATGATCCATGCAATAATGCTGAATAAATGCACATATTGTATTCTGCCACTGCCGGTTGGTTTACCGTTAGCGAAATCATCACGCAAATGCCAGTCATTCATGCTAAACAAAAACTCGTGCACAGAAGATTTATCCTTTTCAATTTTCTGAGTAGTGAAATCGTAAAAAGGATTTAGCAATTGCCTGTTAATCGAAGCAACGGTAACACCAGGTTTTAATTCAACATAAGTCGTGATGCCAAAATTACCCCACTTCGCGGCCCATGGATTTTCATCATACCATACCTTAAAAGGCGCCAGCCATTCAAACTGCAGTGTTGAGTTTTCAGGCAGGCCTTTTAACACACCGCTAACCACATAATCCTGTTTGTTATCCATGCGCACCGTTTTACCAATTACGTCTTTTTCATCCCCAAAAAATTTTTTTGCCGTTTTTTCTGTCAGTACAATAGAATGCAATTGTGAAAAAGCCGTCTTTGCATTGCCTTGTACAAACGGTAATGTAAATATGTTGAAAAAAGACGGCTCAACATATTTACCTGAAGCATTCACCGCTTTATTGCCAATGGTAAACAAAAATGAAGTGCCATCTTCTGTAGTACGGCAGGTGTTTTCAATGCCGGGTATGGTGGACTGCATTGCCTGCGCCAGGGGGCCGGGTGTTGAAGAATGGGTGAAGACACCGTTATCAACATTATCATTTGTTTTTACCAGGTAAATGCGTTCTTTATTGACATTATTGTTATCAAAATTTACTTCGTCTTCTACCCATAAGAAAATTAAACCGGCACAGGCGATGCCAATAGCCAGGCCAAATATGTTCAGGAAGCCGTAACCCTTATTTCTCCGGAGACGGCGAAAGGTTGTTTTTAGAAAATTTTTAAACATTTTATTTTCGTTTATGGATTATTGTTACTTTATAGTAAACCAACAAATTCTTAAGATTCTTATTTCATTAGCCAATTGGCTAATGAACCTATTCACGTTCTCAAACTCTTCACCGGGTTAGCCATCGCTGCTTTTATTGCCTGGAAACTCACCGTTATTAATGCAATTAAAATCGCAGATGCAACCCGATAATACAAACATCCACCAGCTAATATTAATTCTATAGGCAAAATCCTGCAACCAGTTATTCATGATATACCACGCTATGGGTGTGGCGATAATAATAGCAATGCCAACCAGCAATAAAAAATCTTTTGATAATAATTTTACAATGCCTGCGATACTTGAACCCAAAACTTTTCTAATCCCTATTTCTTTGACGCGTTGCTTTGCAAATAATGATATTAATCCAAACATGCCCATAGCGGCAATGAAAATCGTCAATAACGCGATGTAATTGGTTACTTTTAATATTCCGTCAAGCAAAGCGTATTGTTGATTCACTTTACTGCTTATTAATTCATAACTAAAACTTCTGCGGCTTGGCATTGTTTTAAAAGCCTGTTCCAACTGGTTCATAACAGGCTTCATATAACCGGCATCTGTTCTTACGCTTAGGTAACGATTTTCGAGGCTTGGTTTGCCTCCGTACCCTTGGATTAGCGGCCCGATATTATTCTGTAAATCTTCGTAATGAAAGTTTTCCATTACACCGATAACCGTATAAGTACCATCTCCTCCTTTTCCCTTTATTTGTTTGCCTACTGCATTTTTCCATCCAAAGGCATCCATTGCCGCACGATTGATTAGCACCGAATTCTTTTCAGAAGCAGCAAGGGCATCATCAAAGTTTTTGCCCTGGATTATCGGTATTTTATAAGTAGGTACATAACCTGCATCAGCATTTGCCTGCCTTAAACTAACTTCTTTATTGGTTGCAGGATCTATGTAATTATTATAGTTCTGGTCGTAAGCTGTGGGTATAACTCCATTGGTAGATACTGATTTTACATGAGGATTGTTTTTAAGATCATTTAAAATGCTTTCAAAATGGGCATCCGCTGATTTTTGGTCACGAAATGCGAGGCCTAAATTTACAACCGCTACATTGTCTTTATTAAATCCCAGCGAAGAAGATTTCATATAACTCATTTGCCGGTTAAAAATAACCGCAACACCAATAAGTGTAATGGCCAATACAAATTGAATGGTGATAAATATATTCCGGAGTACACTGCTGCTATATTTGTTGGAAGTAATTTTTCCTTTTATAGCATCCGTTACTTTTACACGTCGCCAATTTAAGCGCAGGCATGCTGGCAGCAACAATGGTAAATAAAATTCCAATGCCTGCAAAAAGAATAATAAGCGGGTAATCTTTTGTAATACCGGTTTCTATTTCGCCTAATTTGTCTTTTAAAAGATTATTTATAACAGGCAAAAGAAGCAACGAAAAAATCAGCCACGCAAATAAAACTGAAATAAATACCACCAATCCATTTTCGATACAGAACTGTGTAATAATATTTTTTTTGCTTCCGCCCATCATTTGCCTCACGGCCACTTCTTTACTACGGGCATACATACCTGCAGTATTCAGGTTAATAAGGTTTACCAGTATGATCAATAAAATAAATAAACCGGCGCCGATAGCCCCTTTTATAATAACGCCTATTAAGTTGGATTGTTCCTGCAGGATTTTACTAAAAGGAACCGCAAAAACTTTGTTGCCTTTTTGTTCCGGCGCATAATCCAGTTTTACAATGGAAGCAATTTGCGCATCCAATTTTTTAGGGTCCGCATTTTTTTGCAGCCGTAAATAACCAGATGCAAAAGTGTTGTACCAACTGGCCATCTGTTTAAAATAAGGGTTTGATTCAAGAATGGCAGCCGGCAATAGTACGGTAGGATTTATGGTACAGTTGGAAGGTATATGTTTCAAGACACCCGTAACGGTGAGTTGCATCGTATCATCGGCGGTTATAATTTTACCAACAGGGTTTTCATTGCCGAAAAACTTTTGCGCCATTTCTTCTGATAAGACAATTGAAAATTTATCCTTTAAAGCGGTAGCCGGATTGCCGTATTTAAAAGGAAACTGAAACACTTTAAAATAGCCTGTGTCAACAAAATCAGTGTTTTCCTGGAATTCTTTATTTTTATATTTAAGCCACGGCCAATTCCAGCTTTGAATATGCGTGGCGGCTTTTACTTGCGGGCTGGTTTTTACGATTTCGCCAAGTAGGGGATATGTAGTTTGCGTATATTGGTTGCCGTTAGGGTCGCTCGTTTTCAGGTAATACATATCGCCAATACCTTTCAGGTTATCATTAGTAGTTACATATTGATAGATCAGCAGGGATAAAGCCATGATGCTTGCCAGCCCTGTTGACAAGCCTATAATATTTACTGCGGCAAAGAGTTTGTTTTTTACTAATTGCCGCCAGGCAGATTTGAAGTAATTTTTAAGCATGACATTTTTTTATTTTCCTTTAACCTTTAGAGTTAGTATTATTAATTCTCTCTTTCACAGTAAACCAGGAAATATTTGAGATTCCTGTTTTCTTCATTTTCCCATTTTCAAATCGTCACATTTTCAAATTGAATTACTCACTCCTCAAACTTTCCACGGGGTTAGCCACCGCTGCTTTAATTGCCTGGAAACTAATCGTAACCAAAGCAATCAATAGGGCCGCTAAAGCAGTTATGGCAAAATCAACCCAGCTAATGGAAATGCGGTAAGCAAAGCTTTGCAACCATTTATTCATTATGAACCATGCGAGCGGCGACGCGATTACTACAGCAATAATCACCAGCTTTAGAAAATCTTTTGATAACAAAGAAACAATACTGGTTGCACTTGCCCCCAGCACTTTTCGAACACCAATTTCTTTGATGCGCTGTTCTGCGCTGAATGTCGCCAGCCCGAATAAACCGAGACATGAGATAAGAATGGCGATAATCGTAAAATCGCCAACGATGCCTGCCAGCCTGTTTTCTGCATCATAATTTTTTTGAAAATCTTTATCCAGAAAACTATAGTCAAAAGGTTCGCTGGAATTTAAATTATGCCATGTATTTTTTATGGATTGTAAAGCTGCATTTATATTAGCCGATTTTACATGCACGATCATGTAATTGTACAATGGCGGCCTGTTTAGCTGAAAACCATAAGGCTTGATAGGTAAATGAAAGTCCTCAAAATGAAAATCTTTAACAACACCGACAATCTTATAATTGTAAGTTTGGTTATTGAAATGATTATGCAAATTTTTATTCAGGGCATCCTCTGCATTGCTAAATCCCAGCGTTTTTAAAGCAGTTTGATTAATTATTATGGCACCGCTTCCTGCAGTATCTTCTGGATAATATTCATTTGAAAATAATCTTCCGGCAACCAGTTTAATGCCTAATGTTTGCAAAAAGGAAGGATCTATGTAATTCATCTTTATATCCTTTGCCTGCTGCATGTCCCCTCCATCGGTATAAAATATATTGTCGGACACCTGTGTGATACCGGGGTAAAATAAAGAGCCGCCGACGTTGGAAATACCCGATTGCTTTAATAATTCATCTTTAAACGATGGATACATTTTTTTGGCAATAGAACTACGCAATGGAATTACTACCTGCTGATTTTGATCAAAACCAAGGTTAGCAGAACGCAGGTATTTCATTTGGCCGGCAATAACAACAGATGCGATAATTAATACAACAGAAATAATAAACTGGAAGACCACCAAACCTTTTCGCAGGGCTACAGCAGAAAATGAGTTGGAAAATTTCCCTTTTAAAACTTTTACCGGTTTAAAAGAAGATAAATAAAACGCAGGGTAACTGCCAGCAATTAATCCTGTTATAATTGCAAGAACAATGAATGCGGCAATCAATAAAAGATTGTTTGAAAATGTCAATGAAAGATTTTTATTGGCAACGGAATTAAAAACGGGCAACAGTAATTTGGTAAACACAAATGCAATCATCAATGCCAGCAAACTCATTAAAACTGATTCACCGAGAAACTGAAATACAAGGAATCTTTTTTCAGCCCCCAGAACTTTTCTGATACCAACTTCTGCGGAACGTTTGGAGGACTGCGCTGTAGCGAGATTCATAAAATTGATGCAGGCGATCAATAAAGTAAATAAGGCAATGGAGGCAAGAATGTATAAATAGAGTACGCTGCCGCCAGTCGTTACATTGTTTTTTACTTCTTCATCCAAATGTATTTTTTTGAGAGGAACCAAGAATTGCCTTTTATTAAACCCAACTGCTTTCAAATCTTTACCTGCATATTGTTGAATGAATGAAGGAAACTTTGCCTGGAGTTTTTCTGCGCTGGCACCGGGCTTCAATTGCAGATAAGTGAAATACATATTGTTGGTTGCAAGGTTTCCGGCCAGTTGTTTTATTCTGTCAGCCATATTGCCGCCCATCATACTCATAAAAAAACGCCCATCAATATGCGAAGGTTTATTAATCGGCTTAAAAACGCCGGTTACCAAAAAATCATGGTCGCCATTGGTGCTGCTGCTTACATGAATTACTTTATTTAATGCAGGTTGATTTCCAAACAATTTTTTGGCAATGTCATCTTCCAAAACAATGGTATTAGGATTATCTAAAGCAGTTGCCGGATTGCCTTCAATAAAATCATACGTGAACATCCTGAAGAAAGTAGAATCTGCCAGAAAGCCTTTTGTTTCATAAAAAGATTTGTTAGAACCATTATTTTCATTGTACTGAAGCAAGGTTTTATCTTCCGCATATAAACCGGTAATCCTTGTTGTTTGTTGGATTTCGGGAAATGCTTTCTCCATCATCTCGCCCATGGCAGCAGGGGTATTGGGTAGTTTGGTAAAATTTCCAAGCCCTATAAACTGGGTGCCTACCTGGTAAATATTATCTGCATTTTTCTGGTATGCATCATAACTTGTTTCATTTATAATAAATAAGGTAATCAGCATACAGCAGGTAAGCCCCACTGCCAAACCAAAAATATTGATGAATGAAAATAATTTACTTTTCATCACATTACGCCAGGCGATTTTGAAATAATTTTTTAACATAGAAAAAGACAATTTTGGAATACAAATCGTTATAATTGCTCAAAAAATTAAGCCATATATTTATATATTGATTCTCAATATTTTAGATTTTAAAATAAAATAAAACTGTTCGTTTTTGATACACTGTGTGTTTCGGTTTTGATACATACAAAAGTGATTCGTTAGTGATGCAAACCATGGATAAATTAAATCACCAGCAGTAAACGAGGAAATAAGAAAGATTTCTATTTTCCCTAAAAGTTTATTTATATTTTTGAAATGATCAATTATGGATAAATAGTTGTTGGCAGGAATGGGCAATGATAGCAGGAGAGTAGTGGCTAATTTTTGTGATAAGGCTCCATTTATTGCGGAAGTTATTATGCCGTGGGCGGTGATTACCCGGTTCAATAAATTGAGCTTACTATTCCTCTTTAATTCTTTATGATACTTATCATTTTATTTTCTGTCTTTAATCATTTGGTAATATAAAAAGTCAGTTAACTTTATCAAAAAATAAAAATAATGTTCGATACTTTAACCAATAAGCAAATAATAGATGTGGTTTCCGGAAGTGTAGTAGGCAGGCTGGGCTGCCATGCTGATGGTAAAACTTATGTAGTTCCTATAAGTTATGCTTACGACGGGGATTATATATACTGCCGCACATTTGAAGGAATGAAAATTTCTATGATGAGGAAAAACCCCAACGTTTGCCTCCAGGTAGATAATACGAAAAGCATGTCCGATTGGGAGTCCGTAATTCTATGGGGAACATTTGAAGAAATAACTGATAAAGAAGAAAGAATGGAGGGATTAAAGATTTTGCAATCCCGGATACTGCCCAATTTATCCAGCGAAACAGTAAAGTTTACTCCTGAGTCGCCCTTCCCCACTAATGATTTTAACAGGATTGATGGAATTGTTTTTAGAATCCATATTGAAGAAATAACAGGGCGTTGCGAAAAATTAGATACTGAAAAGTACAGGCACTAAAAATACCTAAAACGGATACTTCCAGTTAAGTAATCCGGTTCATTTTCAGCAAAAGGCATTTCATAAACATATTTTTTTGTTTCCTTGTCAAACTTTTCCAATTCTCATATTATTGGAATGGATGATGCTGAAAAGCTGCAATTAAAAATTGCTTCCGGGTATAAAAGATATTCAGCCCCAACCGCTGACTGATTATGATAAAGGCAATTTTTATTTCCTTATGAAAATAATGGCTGGACGGTGGATGATTACGGCCGAATCCGGATTCCAAAAAAAGGTGCAACTATTCAATAAATCCTGAAAATGTGAGGCGCTATCATCGCTGCATTGATACTTACGAAGGCAATACGTTTGAAGAAAAAAACGGGCAATATTTTATCAATGTAAAACCTGCTACTTCCTATACTTTCAAAATGAACTACTGCTGGATGATGGAAGATAACCATCATAATTCGCTTGACAGCCGCTACTGGGGCTTCGTTCCGGAAGATCATATTGTAGGGAAAGCTTCTCTTATCTGGTTTAGTTATGGCAATAACGGTATCAGGCGAAGTAGTAATCACAACAATTAAATAGCCACTCTGCTGGTCAACACACAGTAAAGGAAGAAATTTTCTGGATTCTTATTTTTTATTTAATCAGATAAGTGATGAAAGCTTTCTGAATAAAGTATTTATCATGTTCCTGGCTATAGAATATATTAATTTTGAAATTTATTTTAAATATTTTTTATATAAATCATTCAAATACGAGGAAAAAGTATAAATTCATTTTTTAATATTTAAATCAAAAAAAATGAAAAAAATTATTATCACTTTTTCGTTATTCCTTGTTGGCATGGCATGCTTTGCCCAGGATCAGCAGGAAAACGGGACTATTTACATTAAGCACCCCTACATTGATGTAGTAAATAACGGTGCCAAAGCTTACCTGGCTAAAGATAACGGCGCACTTTCCAGCTATTATTCAGACACGGCCAAATTTTGGGCTTCGGGAATGGAAAAAAATATATCTATGGCAGATATTATCAAACTCTGGAATAAAGATTTTGATAAGTATGATGACATAAAATTAACTACTCAGGGTTATCCCGATTACCTGCATTACCTGGATAAAGATCAAAAGTATGTCCAATCATGGTGGGTATGGTCAGGCAAGTCAAAAAAGACAGGGGAAGTGTTAAGCATTCCATTTGTTCAATTTGACCAGTTCAATGACGATGGCAAAATAGATTTTGAAACGAATTATGGAGATTTTTCAAAAATGGAGAAGGACTAAATTTTTAATATTTTCGATTTTGCAAAAAAAGGAAGCATGTAAATGCTTCCTTTTTTTATTTGTAAGAACGAATTACCTTTTTAAGGTTGTTTATAAATTTTCCCGTCTTTCATGATAAAAGCAAGATTACGTATTGCATGAATATTTTCAGATGGGTCGCCTTTTACTGCAATGATATCAGCAAATAAACTTTTTTTGATTCTTCCTATTTCATCGCCATAACCAAAAACATCCGCATTTATTGAACTGGCAGATCGCAATACATCGATCGGCTTCATTCCATATTCAACCATCGCTTCCATTTCCCTTGCATTATCACCATGTGGAAACACACCCACATCGCCTCCCATGCAAATGATAACACCCGCCTTTAAGGCCGCGCTGAAACTCTTTTTTTTATCGATGATCATTCGTGGATCAGGATTAATGCCTTTGTTCCAATGCAGGTAATAATGGGCAATCGCTTCACTGGCCGCAATCGTTGGGCAAAGAGCAATTCCTTTTTCTTTCATCAGCCTGAAAATTTCTTCTGTCCCGTTGTTGCCATGTTCGATAGAATGAACGCCTGCTTCGATGGCACGGCGCATGCCTTCCGGAGTAGAAGAATGAACTGTTACAAATCTTCCGCTGCTCCTGGCTATTTCCACTGCTTTTGCGATTTCTTCTGTTGTAAACGTGGGTTCATTTTCTCCATGCAATCCCCAGGAATAATCAGCGTACACTTTTACCACATCGGCTCCTTTGGATATTTGCGTTCTTACTTCTTTTTCCATTTCATCCACATTGGCTACTTCGGCTGCTCCTTGCGGAAAATCGATATCGGCATTGCCTAAATGAGGGCCGTAAGCGCCTTTAGCCACAATGGCTCTTGTTGCAATGATCATTCGCGGGCCGGGAATAACTCCTTTTTCAATTGCCGTTTTTAACCCGGCATCATCATACATCGCCCCTTCAGTCCCTAAATCTCTTATAGTTGTGAAACCTGCCATCAGCGTGGCATTGGCATGCGTTACGGCTCTTGCGGTTCTTTCCGCGCGGCTTTCTCTCAACACCTGGTCGTTCCAACTTGTTTCATTATAAGGATGTAAAAATAAATGGGAGTGGCCTTCAATTAACCCGGGCAAAAGAGTCGTTCCTTTCAAATCTATAATACGCGTATTAGCGGGAAGCTTAAATTGCATCGGGCGTGCTTCCTGAATCTTATTCCCTTTTACCAAGACCACCCAATCCTTGTGCATGGATTCTCCATCAAAAACCTTGTCAGGTTTTAAAAGATAAAAAGAATCTACTTGCGCAGATGCGAAATAGGAGAGAAGCAGAAATGTAAAATTTAAAATGATTTTCATGAATGAAAGATAAGAAATATGAGATTGAAGTGCTTATGATTTTAATCCATTTTTTCTATTCCATTTTCATCATTCCCGTGGCAATCATCCAATGGTGCAACTGGTGGTGAGCGCCTTCCGTCAATAGGCCGAATGTATCCTAAAGCCCTTATTTTTTCTACCTCAGCACTTTCCCGGGTTGTACAGGTTATTGTCCACTGATCACCATTCTGCGTGGCTTCCATATCCCAACCCTTTTCCATTTTTAACATCGCCGGATGCATGCTGAATAAATGTTTCAATGCAATAACTGCACGTTTGGTCTGGGGGCGCACTTCAATCTTAACGCCGTTTGTAATCGGCCTCTTTGAAATAACATCTACTTCTTCAGTAAATGCTTTCATATCCAATAAATGCTGACGTAATGCTTCCAGGTCAACCTTTGACCAATCTGTTTTTGGATCCGCCTCCAGTTTTTGCACTACTTCCTGGATCGTTCCAAAAATTTCATTGCCAGGCATAGTAAGCGGTGTAGAGTGCTGGGCCATTGCTTTTGCTGTAATGCCAGATATCACAAGGATAATAAAACATTTGATGGCAAAATGTATAACCTTGGTTGGTGCCATAACTTTTAGATTTAGATGAATTACAAAGTTATTTTTAAATACCGGGAAAGCGATTTTTAAAGTATTGGTTTGTCAAATATCTTTTGCTCTTTTGTTTCCGTGAAGCCGCGGTTTAGACAAAATTGATGAGTATCTTTTCTTTTAGTATTACTTCGCACTCTTAGCTTGGTACATTTTTTTCCGGTTGCCCAAATTTCTACTTGTTCAATTAATTTTTTCCCAATTCCTTTACCACGAAACTCTTTATCAACAACCATTCCGCCTATTTCTGCAAAAGAGTTTGATTCAAGGCGAAGACAAACAAATGCGTGAATCCAGCCGACGATTTTGTCATCTGTAAGTGCTGTATAAGCACAATGTTGAAGATTATTTAAAATTTGTTCTAATCTTTCTGTTGTTTCAGCAATTGTAGATTTGTAACCCAACTGAAAAGTGAGCGGCGTAATAAAAGCAGCATCTTTTATTTCAATTTTCCTGGTGATAATATTCATAAAGGGGTTTTATATTTTTAGCAGTAAACAAATAAATAAAACGAATTCTTATTTTCCTTTTTTTGTTTTAGCTTTTTCTTTTTTAAGGCTTACCGACACCTGAAACTTTACAATTTTTGAAATCAGTTCTAAAGGCATTGGTTTATCAATCAGGAACTGTATTTATCGATTTTTGCAGGTTTCTTTGATATCATACCCCTTTTTTATTTTTGGAACTGATTTTAGATGCAATAATTTAAATGGAAAATAATTCATATTTACTAAATCATCATTAAGTTTCATTGAGCCACTTTTACCTGGCTAATCGTTTATGATTTTGTAAAGAACGTTTTGAAATGATTATCATTTCCGTATTACATAATTCACATAAGGCAACAGGAAAAGCCATAAGAGAAAGAAAAGCCAGATGCGTCCGGCCATGAGATTATAATCTTGTAGTAAAGTGGAAAAAGATCGTCCGGAGAAAAGTCCGAGTGAAAATTCGAAAAGCACTGTGAGCATCATCCACATTCCCCCGGCTAAAAAAGCCTGTTGAATATTGGGAATATGAAGATGCGGAAAAATTAACCAAACATAGATGGAACAGAAAATGATTAAAGTAATGGTAGAAAGCTGATGGGCTCTTAATTCATTCATGTGCTTAATAAAAACCAATTGCCTGAAAGTAGCGTTGGCAAAGGCAATCAATATCATCGGTAGCCAAAATAAAAAATATTTAGAAATCATTTTTCCCGGTTAAAGAAATGAATAATTATGATCCTTGAATTAACAAGGTTACCTAATTTTTTCTCAAGTTATTTTATAATCGGATAAACAGGAATGAGGGTTATCAGTGAATATTCTGACTATAATCAGTAAAGCAATAAATTCTAATGATTCTTATTTTAGATTTTGAATGGACTGATCAGATCCGGGCGCTTTATAACCTTTGGAGGTTTCATCAATTACAAGTACCCAATCGTTTCCTGTACCGGTAGTTGGTGAAGTAAATTGCATAAGTGGCTTTTTTTGCAAACTGCTTATCTGTTGTGACCGTCCATCTTTTGGGTTAAACCACCAGCCGGTTACCGGCCCTTCAATATTGTTAGTATTAATGGTAATTGTTTTGCCAACAGGCAGATAAATCATTTCATAACTTTTGTCAGCTGAACCAAAAGCTTCCATATGTTCCCCTTTTTCACCTTGCCCGGATACGATGATGGAATTATCCGGAACACGATCTGGCATACGCCATTGACTCCATTAATTTTCTCAAATATCCTACCTGGAAAGCGCCAGGCCTGTCCATTCCATTGATCCAGCCTCTGTCAGGATAGTTAATTGCTTCGACTTTTGCATTCATAAACTGCCACACTGCATGGTGGCCATAAGTAACACCACATCCTCCGGCAAAAACGGAACGATAGCATTGTTTGCGCACATCATACGCACGAAAATATCCATTATCCACGTTCCACTTTGGCCATGGGTTTACGGGATGATCTTCATAATTCGGTTCTGCATCAAGAGTCGGTTTCGCAGGTTGGTAACTAAAATCCCTATGCACAAGATCCCAACAGGCAACATCATGGCCGCTGCCATGCGCCGACTGAAACATATTGATATCCAACCACGGTTCATTTCCTATCCATTGCGAGGTAGAATTGCTGCCGCCCCATGGATGATAAGTAATGATGCAATGATGATCAGTGGCATCAATAATTCCTTTAGCCATTGCACGCCAAACGGGCCGCCAGTCGCTGCTGTCCTTTATTGCAGGCCTGTCACCTCCTAAAATCCAGATAATGTTCGGATCATTTTTGTAACGCTTACCAATCCATTTGCCATAAGTATACGCATTCACACTGTCAAAAACCACAGGCCTTCTCCCCATAATTTGGTAATCTTATCGCCCCATGTAGGCAATAGCCCAATAAATAAATTTCGCCTGCGCGCCATATGAATGGTGCTGTCAACTACCTGGAAATATTTATCGTTTGGTGTATCTGGATTAAGATTTTTTAGAGGTACTTCACCATATTGGTTAGGCGTACGCAAGCCGTCATTTTCTGCAAGTGCCACTGCCTGGATAACTGTAAAACCTTTAGCAGACCTGTTATCAAGGTATTGTTTTATTTCCTGCAGGTTAAGGCGATGAAACAATTCCCACCCGGTATCACCCAGCCAAAAAAAGGGTGTGCCATCTTCGAATTGGAGGTAATGGCCATTTTTGGTAACCCGCAATCGTCCATGAGAAAACAAAGATTGAGCTGATACATTTATCGTAAAAAGAAAAGCTGTTATTAAACAAATGAAAGGGCGCATAGCTTAAAATTTTCGATTAAGATTAAATGTAGTAAAAAAAGAGATAAAAGAGGTTCCTAAATAGTAATGGTTTAAAAAAAACAAATATGATAATCACACCTGTTTTAAAAATAAGAATTTTATTCTTTATAAGTTCCGGATGAAGTTTTGAGGGTTTCTGTAAACGTTTTCACTCTGTCAATTTGGTTGTTTGTGGCAGCTGGTTTGTCTTTACTGCATTAAGAAAAAATCAGAACGAATGAGATCAGGATTATTAACAAAAAAAAACTTTTTTCATAAAGCCTGGTTTAGGTGTGAATTGATAGGGAATATAAAAAGGAAATAAACAATTACAAACAATGTTACGATAGCTGTTATTATAAATGCAATTGCGGCCCCGAAACTGTACCAAAGCACACCTGTGAGCGAACTGGCAATCATGGCGCAAATACTTTGCAAGCCCGAATAGGTTCCTATCGCGGTTGCCGTATCTTTTTTGTTGCTGATGTTGGAGATCCATGCTTTGGATATTCCTTCTGTTGCTGAGGCATAAACCCCGTAAAGAAAAAACAACCCGAAAAATAAATAGAGGTTGGTATTTACAGACATCCCAAAATAAACGGTAGCAAACAAGGCAAGGCCGGTGATAAAAATTTTCTTTAGCCCGATATTATCAGCTAAAATTCCAACAGGAAAAGCAAACAATGCGTACACCAGGTTATAAAAAATATAAACACCAATTACCATCGTATCATCAAAGCCTGACTGTTTTACTTTAAGCAAAAGGAAAACATCAGAGCTATTGAACAAAGCAAAAATCAAAAGCCGGCCACGAGTTTTCTATATTCAGGCGGACTCACTTTCCAATAGGTAAGGAAAGAGAAAAAGGGCACAGGAACTTTGGTTTTGCCGGTAATTCCTTTTTTTCTTTTTAAAAGAAAAGCCGCGGAAACGGCCAACAGTCCGGGCACGAATGCGATTAAAAAAAGTGGTTTATAATTTCCGGGATGATAATACAGGTAAAGCAGTGCAAATGAAGGCCCCAGTACTGCTCCCACAGTATCCATCGACCGATGAAACCCAAAAACTTTTCCCTTTGTTTGTGAAGTTGCTTCATCTGAAAGAACAGCGTCTCTTGCGCCGGTTCTTAACCCTTTTCCCAATCGGTCGATCGTGCGGGAAAAAAATATCCAAAGTGGATAAACAAAAAAAGCCAGCATCGGTTTGGAGATAGCACTTAAAGTATAGCCCGCTTGTACGAAAGGCACACGTTTTCCGGATAAATCAGAACGTTTTCCAAAATAACCTTTGCTTAATCCTGCAGTTGCTTCTGCAACCCCTTCCAATATTCCTATCAGCACTACTGAAAACCCGATTGATTTTAAATAAACCGGCATCACCGGGTAAAGCATTTCGCTGGCGGTGTCAGTAAATAAACTAACCAATGATAAAATCCAAACCGTGCGGGTAATATATTTCAAAATTTCTTTTGTTTGAAATTAGGAGGTTGTTTGATTATTTCAAAAGAAAATTTAATTGATTGAAGTTAGGTAATAAAGTTCTCCAGTAAACCAACAAAAATTGCTGATTTTTATTTTGCCTAAAAATAAATACGGCTGCAGGTGTTTACACCAACAGCCGTAAATTGTGGCTTTTTAGATTTATTAATCAAACACAACATCCAGGTTACCGACGCCTGCGTCTACTGTTAACGTGCCTTGTAAAAGCGGGTAGCTAAAGATGCTAAACAAACCCTTGCTTGCGCCGGTGCCTTCCACTTTTAATATTTTGCCGGCGGCCTGTAAAGCAGTTTTGTCATTTTCTTCCTGCATCATAACAGCGTCTTCCACTTCAGGAATTTTTTTCTTCAACTCTTCAGCAAGAGGCCCGGGTGTATCATAATTGCCATCAATGTGATCTTTATAATATTCACGTTCATATACTTTATATAATCTTGCGCCATTTTTGTGAAAAGCATCTACACTTAGTTCGTTCTGCACCCAAAGAAGTATAAGAAGGCTGCAGGCTAATCCTACGGAGAGCCCGGCAATATTAATAAAGGAATGAATCTTATTATTAATAAGATTGCGCCAGGCGGTTCTGAAATAATTTTTAAACACTTTTTTAGTTTTTATTCCGTGATTGAAAGATTTGCAAAATCGCCGCTTAATTCATCGTCCCATAAACCAATCATACCATCGTTTCTGTTAATCAATCTTTTTATTTGCAGTGATGGTATCGCTGCATGATTAACAAACACTTTTATTGAATCTTCATCTACAACAATAGCCGCATGAAACCATTCATCTGCTTTTGGCGGTGGTACAATTGAGTTTTCATAAACAAGCGGATGCTCCTGCCTTAATTTATTAAACGGGTAATCCGGCATCTCCATATATTGCAACGACCACCTCCTTCTTGCAGTATCCGGATATTGAAAATTAAAAGGACGGAAATACACGAGTTCATAATGATTGGAATCAACCGCATGAAAGGCGATGCCCAGGAAGCTTTGCAGAAAAACATCTTTGCCACGAAGGTCAATATCAATAGTACCTTGATTGAAAGAAACTTCTTTTAGCCAGGCAATCTTTTGAAGTGATATTGCATTGGGATATTGGTTATCTTCAATTTTTCGTGCATGGTTTGATGTATCAATTATTAATACGTTTTTATCCAGCAGTTCAGCCAGGTTGTATTGTACTTTTTTTTGTGCATTTGCAAAAAAAAAGGAACAGCAAAACAGCATAAGTGTTACTACATGTTCATTTAATTGTTTCATTTTCTTGAATGGTTAAATTTGAAAAATCGCCATCAGAACCATTGCCAACCCAAAAACCAACTTTTCCTGTGGTATAATTATTAAGTGGCTGTACAGTCAATGATGGAGTGGTACTATTATTTACGAAGACTTTAATTTCATTTGCGGTAACAACAACTTTTGCATGAAACCAACTATCGGCGTTAATTGAATTTGTTAATGCATTTTCATATTTGTTGGGGAACTTTTCCCTCAGGTATTGCCAGTCATATTGAGGCATGGAGATATATTGAACAGAATGGCTTTTTCTTGCGGTGTCTGTTGAATTAAAATTGAATGGGCGAAAATAAATGCAGTCATAAGCAGCATCGCTTGTGCCATGAAATGCAATACCCACAAAACTTTGCTGCATTACATCTTTGCCTTTTACATTAAATTCAATGGTACCCGTTATAAAATTTGTATTGTTCAGCCAGGCAATGCCACTGCCGGATTGTGCGTCCAGATGCACCATTATTTTTTTCTCATTCTTTGTAACAGAAATTCTTCTATTTACAACAGTAAAATTTTTTGTTGCAGATAAATCAGCTTGGATACCTTGTGCCTGAGTGATGCTACAATTGCAGGCAACTGCGGTAACAAATGAAATGATCATTTTTTTCATACCTGAATTTTTATTCTCAAACTATCCCTCCACGAAATAATCGGGATTTCGTTTTGCTCACTCCGTTCTCAAAGACTCAACCGGATTCGGCCACCGCTGCTTTTATTGCCTGCAAACTCACGGTTACCAATGCAATGAAAATGGTAACCAGGCCTGCGGCAGCAAGCATCCACCAACTGATACTAATTCGATAGGCAAAATCCTGCAGCCATTTGTTCATAACCATCCATGAAATGGGAATCGCGATTATTGTAGAAAGTAATACCAGTTTTCCAAAATCTTTGCTCAGCATTAGCGTAAGTGATGCCACGGAAGCGCCCAGCACTTTTCTTACGCCAATTTCTTTTTTGCGTTGCGCCGTAATAAAAATTACCAGCCCCAATAAACCAAGGCAGGCAATGATAAAAGCGAGTATGGTAAAAGCCAATGACAGTTTTTCCTGTTTTCTTTCAGCAGAATATTGCCTGTTGAAATTCTCATCCAAAAAATGAAAATCAGCCGTATTGTTGGGGTCAAATTTTGAGTAGGTTTTTTTTAAAAAAGCTATACCAGCCGCCGCTTTCCCCTTTGCAATCTTTACGTATAAATTATCCTTTTCCTTATTGTTAGGCGGCATCAGTAAAACCATCGGTTCAATTTTGTGCTGTAAAGAATAAGAATGAAAATCTTTTATAACGCCAATGACCACCCGGTTACTCATGCTGTCGTTATTGATCTTGTATTGCATTTTTTTACCTATCGCGTTGGTGTAACCAAGTGTTTTCATCAATGTTTCATTTATGATAACCGCATCATCTTTATCTGTAGTCATTTCTTTTGAAAAATTTCTTCCCTGCAGCAGCCCGATACCCGTTGTTTTTAAAAAATCTTCATCTACATAAAGTTTGTTGGCTAATTGGGCTGTGGGTTGCATTGCGCCATTTTTTTCAAAAACAAACCCGTTTTCATTAAGGTCGTTATTGCCAATGGGGTTACCGGCGATAGCCGTTCCTTCAATGAGCGGGCTTTGCAATAAAGCGTGTTCCACACCGGGTATTTCATCCCGCACTTTCATGTCATCAATATGAAATGTAAGTACCTGCTCTTTATTAAAACCCAGGTTCTTATGTGCCACAAACTGCATTTGTTTATAAATAACGTAGGAGCCGCTGATCAAACAAACGGCAACCACAAATTGAAATACAACAAGAGACTTGCGGAATAAAACATTTGCCCTCATGTTTCCCAATTGCCCTTTTAGCGACGGAATCATTTTAAAACGCGATAAAAACAAAGCGGGGTAACTGCCACTAAGGATACCCGTTAGTATGGCGAAAACGAGAATTAATCCAATCGTATTTACTGCGCCAAACCTCCACAGGGTTAAATCTTTGCCCGCAAGCTGGTTAAAAAAGGGCAGGCTTAACCCTACCAACATAAAACCTATTGCGGCAGCGATAAAAGTAAGAAGCAGTGCTTCTGAAATAAATAACCCAATCAAATGTTTTTTTCCTGAACCAATCACTTTTCTGATACCAATTTCCTTTACACGCATAGCCGCGCGTGCGGTAGAAAGGTTCATATAGTTGATTAAAGCAATCAGCAATACCAATAATCCAATTACAATAAACATATAGACCCTGCTGATGCTACCGTTACTGCTTAATTCATAATCTAAATTAGAATGCAGGTGAATAGAAGTAAGCGGCTGCAGTTGAATTTGAAACCCGGTGTAATTCATTTCTTTACTGATACCCTTTTCAAGTGGCCCCAGCTTTTTTTCAAATGAATTGATATTCGTTCCTTTTTTTAAAAGCAGGTAAGTGTATAAATAGGAATTCCGCCAGTTGGAATTTTTAAATTCATCTCCTGCAGAACGAATGCCGCTGAATTGGAGGTGTGAGTTTTGGGGCATATCTTTTATTATGCCGGTTACTTTGTTTGGGTACTTATCGCTTCCAAAGAATATGGTTTTATTAATCGCTTTAGCTGGGTCATTAAATATTTTTTTAGCCAGGCTTTCTGTGATAACAATTGATTGTGGTTGTATTAAGGCCGTTTTTGCATCGCCATATAAAAAGTGATAATCAAATAAATTAAAGAAAGAATTTTCAGCCAGGCAAATATCATCTTCCTTAACTGTTTTATCACCATAATTGATCACGCCTCCTCCTTCATTATCAATTCTTACTGCATCTTCAACTTCCGGAAAATCTTTTTTAAAAGTGGTTGCAAATGGGGGAGAAGTAAGAGCAATATGCATGCTGCCTCCCTGCCAGCTTGCATGCTGAACCACCCTGCAAATGCGGTTGGCATTGCTAAATGAAGTGTCGTAGCTCATTTCATCCCCTACATATAATGCAATCAGCCAGAAGGCAGCCAGCCCAATGGCAATACCGCCGATATTTATTGCTGTATATGTTTTATTACGCTGAAGGTTTCGCCACGCTGTTTTAAAATAATTTTTGATCATAGCCGAACTGTTTTTAGATTTAAGATTTAAGCTCCGCCTTACCCATAAACATTTCAAGATTAATTGAAATTCAACCTTTATACCGAAACCTATTACATTGATATAGAATGCCTAAACTATGTGTTTTTTTTGGCAAGTGTTCATTTACGAACAGTTGTGTTAAAAAATCGTACACTTTTTATTTATTAACGGATAGCTGCCTGAGGGGTAATACCTTTTGGTTTAAGCCCGCGGGTTGTATTTTTTGCGAAACTTTTTACAGTAAATCAGCAAATTATATGGATTCCTGTTTTCTTCATTTCACATTTTTACACCTTCATATTTTCAAATTAATTACTCGCTTCTCAAACTCTTTACAGGGTTGGCTATTGCTGCTTTTATAGCCTGGAAACTGATCGTAATTAATGTAATCAGCAATACACATAGGGCCGTTGCTGCAAATACGGCCGGTGTTATGCTTACGCGATAAGCAAACCCCTGCAGCCATCTACTCATCAGCCACCATGCTACCGGAAAAGCGATCAATAAGGATAAAGCGATCAGCTTCAAAAAATCAACAGACAACATAGCCGCAATACCGGCAACAGAAGCGCCTACCACTTTTCGGATGCCAATTTCTTTTCTTCTTTTCTGGGCACTGAATGCGGCAAGGCCAAATAATCCCAGGCATGAAATGATGATCGCAAGCCCTGCAAAATACCTTGATAAAGCCGCCGTTCTCATCTCTGTGCCGTATTGCTTTTGATAAGCTTCATCCAGAAAATTAAATGTAAAAGGGAAACCGGGATTATATTTTTTATATAGATTTTCAATAGATGCCAGGGTTCTTTTTTGATCAGATTGTTTTATCCTGGCAACGATGGTTCCGCCCCCTTTTTGCAAAAACATATAGGAAGGTTTTATGGCATCATGCATTGATTCAAAATGAAAATCTTTTACCACCCCGATGATCTGCATATTATTTCCAAACCGTTGTACGGTCTTACCAATAGGGTCTTTTAGATGCATTACCTGAACTGCCGCCTCGTTTAAAATTATTTTATCTGAATCTGAACCGTAGGCTTTGGAAAAACTTCTGCCTTCTTTCATGTGCATGCCCATCGTTTCAATAAAATTATACCCTACGCCAAACCCTTCAAAGAATACATCTTCATTTGGATCTTTCCCGGCCATTCTATGCCGTAATCACCATAGTTATGCCCGATCATATTGTGGAATGTATGGCTGGCATTTACAACGCCGGGTATTTGCTGCAGTTGGCCAACGAAAGAAGGTTCACTGTTTTGAAGGTTCCCTTCGGCTGCAAAACGTACAATATTGTCTTTGTTATAACCAGGGCTTGTATTTTCAATAAATTGTATTTGCCGGTAAATGATTACGACCGCAACGATCAAAATGGTAGACAATGTAAATTGAAAAACAACCAATCCTTTTCTGGATAATAATTCCGCCGCAGACGTATTTAATTTCCCTTTCAGAATAGCAAGCGGCTTAAACTTTGACAGGTAAAGCGCGGGGTAACTGCCTGCCAGCAATCCTGTAAAAATAATGATAGCAATAAAAGAAAGCAGTATGGTTGTGTTAATATGAAGCGTGATCTGTTTTCCGGTAATTTGGTTAAATGCAGGTAATAAAAGTACAGCCATGACTGTAGCCAGCAGGGTTGCCAATAAGGTAAGCAATAAAGATTCGGAAAGAAATTGAAATATGAGTTGCCTGCGTTCTGCACCTACTACTTTTTTTATGCCTATTTCCTTCAGGCGCCCTGAAGCTTTTGCCGTGGAAAGATTCATGAAATTAATGCAGGCAATTATGAGAATAAAGAGGGCGATCAGTGAGAATAGCTTCACATATTCAATCTTACCACCCGTTTTGGCATTGTTGCCAAAACTGTTATGGAGATAAACATCTGAGAATTTTGTAGCGAATAATTTACGGGTGGTGTCGCTGCTGTTGCTGGCAATAATGCCGGCAATTTTCCTGTTTACAGCATTTATATCTGCACCTTTTTTTAATAAAACGAAATTGTGAGGGCCGAGATCGTTCCATTTTTTTACCCAGGGTTGAACGCTGGCTAAATAGTCGAATGATAAAACAAAATCGAATTGTTGTGAAGAATTTTTTGGCAAGGTGGCAAAGATACCTGACACATAAAATGTAGTATCGTGTTGAAATTGTATGGGCTTCCCGATAATATTTTCAGTAGTTCCAAATAATTTTTTGGCAAGGCCGGCAGAGATAACAATATCACTTTTGCGGGCAAGTACATTGTCCCGGTTGCCATCAAGAAGTTTGAAGGAAAATATATTGAAGTAGCCTTTGCCTGCGTATTGCCCGCTGGCTTTAATGTTTTTGCCGCCGGCTGAAAGGGTAGAGGCGGGGTACCATTCCGGAGGTGCTAACGGTGAAGCATATTCGATTTCCGGAATCTGCTGCAATAAAGTTTGGCTTACCAGCCCTGAAGATTCATTGGAAAAGGTAACATGGCCTTCATAATTTCTTTTTTCCATCACCTGGCAGACACGATTGTCATTGGCTAAAAATTTATCAATACTTAATTCGTCATTTACCCATAAAAAAATAAGTAAAGCACAAACTAAACCTGCAGCAAGCCCGATTACGTTTAGAAACGTGAATTGTTTATCTTTTATGAGGTTGCGCCAGGCTATTTTTAAATTTGTTTTAAACACTTTATTAAGTTTTGAATTATGAACTAAAAGTTATAGGCCATTCGATATTTTAAATAATTCTATTCTGTTCGTAAACTCTCTACCGGGTTTGCTGTTGCTGCTTTTAACGTATTTAGGCTTACTACTACTAATGTTAATGCAAACATCACAAGCCCAACCACAACAAAAAGCCACAGGCTTATACTGATGCGGTATTTATAATTCTGAAGCCAGTTGCTCATCAGCCACCAGGTAAGCGGCACTGCAATTACAAATGCAATGGCAACCAGCTTTAAAAATTCTTTTGATATAAGTATAAGCAATTGCCGCACACTTGCGCCCAGCACTTTTCGAACACCAATTTCCCGGAAACGTTTTTCAATAGTGAAAGAGGCCAAACCTGCAAGGCCAAGGCAGCAAATAAAAATAGCGAGTGCAGAAAAAATATTAGCGAGTTTACTAATTAACTCTTCCGTGATAAATTTCTTCTGAAATTCCTGGTCAACAAACTTGTATTCAAAAGGCACGGACGGATTATATTTTTTAAATACCGTTTCTAAAAACGCAATGGCTTTTTTTGGAGGCACACCAGTCTTTATACGCATCGTGTTCATGCTTGAATTGTTTCCATTATAGAGCATCAGCATCGGGTAGGCCGGCTCAAAAGGAGAAGTCATAATTACATTATCTGTAACACCAATCACGGTATAATTTCTTCCATATCGCATTTGCATACCTATTGGATTTTTCAATTTCATTGCATCCACAGCCGCTTTATTTAACAGCATTGAAGTTGAATCTGCAGGCGTACCGGTAAAATCATGCCCCTGCAACATTTTCACACCCATTGTTTTTGCAAAATCAACATCAGTACCCAACCCGCCCATAATGATTTGTGCATTTGCAGGCTTGCCCTCATAATCCGGTGCGCCGGTGTTCCACCAAATTTCAGTAATAGGGGATGAGGTTCTTGTAACATCTTTAATTATGCCTGATGTAAGCAGTTCATGTTTTATGGCAGCAAAACTTTTATCTGTATCAGGTGTAGAGGGAATCATTATGAGATTGTTGGGATTATAACCCATATCCCTTTCCTGTACATGTTGTATTTGCTGGTAAACAATGACGGTTGCAGATATCAATAAAATAGAAATAACAAATTGAGAAATAACCAGCACATGCCTCGGCAATATTGTTTTTTTGCCTGAAACCATTGTTCCTTTTAAAACTTTTACGGGGTCGAATGAGGAGAGATACAATGCAGGATAGCTGCCCGCAACAAACGCCGTAAATAAAATAATAAATAACGCCACTAACCAAAACAATGGCTGCGTTACTTTTAAAGAAAGATGTTTATCAACCAATAAATTAAATGAGGGCAGCAATAAAACAACTGTAATAATTGCAAAGATAAATGCAATGAATGTTAAGATAAATGATTCGCAGTAAAACTGCCATATCAATTGTCTTTTGTTTGAGCCAAGTGTTTTTCTTATACCCACTTCTTTTGCCCGCTTTTCGCTTCTTGCCGTTGAAAGATTCATAAAGTTAATGCAGGCAATGAGCAGAATAATAATAGCAATAATTGAAAACAGCCGTACATATTTTATCATGCCGCCAATGTTTTTGCCGTTTTCAAAATCACTGTGTAAATGCCAGTGGCTCATCGGGAAAACGAAATAACTGCTGATTGCATCTTTACCGTGCGACCTTTTTATTTCTGTTATGTTCTTATTTAAAAATGAAGTATCCGGATTGGGCACCGTTTGTATATATACATTCCAACTGGAATTTATCCATTCTTTCATTGATTGTTTAACATCCGAATCGTCATAGTTAAATGGCATGATCCAGTCGAACTGAAAAGTAGAATTACCAGGTGCATGTTTAACTATGGCGCTAACTTTTACGCTCCTGTTATTATCAATAGTAAGCACTTTATTAATGGGATCTTCGTTTCCGAAAAAAGCCTTGGCCGCATCCTCTGTAAGAACGATTGAATTAGGGTTTTTTAAAGCCGTGGCCGCATTCCCTTTAACAAACTGCCATGAAAAAATATCAAAGAAATGATCGCTTACCACGAAGCCATCTTTCTTTATTTTTTTATTATTGTAGGTAAGCACATCCTGTTGCTGCTGGGTGGTAACCACAACATGTTTTATCTGTGGCGAACTGTTTTCAAGTGCACTTCCCAGCGGCATTGCCATGTTTCTGTCTGTAAAAACCTGGTTATTAAAATCCCGGTTGGCAATAACCTGGTAAATAGTATCATAGTTTTTTTGAAACTTGTCGTAAGTAAGTTCATCATACACCCATAATAAAATGAAAATGGTACATGCCATCCCTATAGCTAAACCAAGAATATTGGTAATCGAAAATCCTTTGTTTCTAAAAAGGTTACGCCATGCGGTTTTGAAATAGTTTTTAAACATTTTTATTTTCGTTTGTGGGTTATTGTTATCTTTTATTTTTTATAGTAAACCAACAAATATTAAAGAATTCTGTTTACGTGCTATTCCGTTCTCAAACTCTTCACCGGGTTGGCTAATGCTGCTTTAATGGCACGATGCGCAACTGTTACCCACGCAATAACAATGGAACTTATAATTGCCAGTATAAATATGGAAGCGCTCAGCGGAATTCTATAAGTATAATTCTGCAACCATTGATGCATAATATACCAGGCAATTGGGACTGAAATTATAAATGCAATGATGATAAGAACCGTAAATTCTTTCGACAACAAATAAATAATGTTTCTTACGGATGCGCCTAATACCTTGCGAATGCCCACTTCTTTTGTGCGCTGAACAGCCATAAAGGAAACCAATCCATACAAACCAAGGCAACTGATGAAGATGGCGATGCCTGCAAAAATTTTATACAACTGTGAAAGCTCATTTTCCTGTTTATAAAAATTCTCTATTGTTTGGTCAAGAAATTTATAATCATAAGCATAAGCCGGAAACTGGCCGTCCATAATTTCATAACATAAGGCAATACCTTTTTTTCGGCACCCGCTTTTATTTTTATGTTGATGGTTCGATACACGTCTTTCCATGTACTCAACACAACGGGGGCCATCGGTTCGCGCAAAGAATAAGAATTGAAATCCCTTATGACGCCAACTATTTTTCCAACTTTTTCGCCGTCCCAAAAATCTATTTGTTTGCCTATAGCATCTTTCGGATCTGTGACGCCTAATTTTTGCAACAGCGTTTCATTTACCACAAATTCCCGGACTGTATCACTTGGGTAATAAGTCCGGCCGGCAACAAATTGCAGGTTGTATGTTTTGAAATAATCAGGATCAGCCCATTTTAAATTCGCGCTAAAGTCGGTGCTTTTAGCTGCGTGATTGAATTTAAAATCGCTGCTCCAGTTTCCGTCTGACGAAGGGCTCGAGTAACTAAAGCTCACATTTTTTATGCCGGGGTTTGAAAGCAGTTGGTTGCGCATGTAATCAATTTTTGTGTGGCTGGTGCTGTCGCCCGGAACAGGCACATTGATGATATTAGCTTTATCAAAACCAAGCGATGCATTTCTAAAAAAGTCCATTTGGCTCACAACGACAAACATGCCGATGATTAAAACCTGTGCTATTACAAATTGTAAAACAACCAATGCCCTTCTTAAAGAAACGCCGCCAACCATTTTAGTAGTTACCTTACTTTTTAATGCGGTGATGGGGTTAAAGCCGGATAAAATTACTGCCGGATAAATGCCTGAGAGAAGTGTAACGATGATTCCTGTTGCAAGAATAAATGCTATCAATATCGGGTTTGTGATAAAACTCAATTTTATTTGCACGCCAAGCAATTTGTTTAAAAAAGGTAAAGCCGAGGCGGTAATGCCAGTCGCGAGAATTAGCGCGATAAAAACGATTAGCGCGGTTTCGCCTAAAAACTGCATAACCAATTGCTTGCGGTTGCCTCCTAAAACTTTTCTTACGCCCACTTCTTTTGAGCGGTTTACCGCTTGTGCTGTTGCAAGGTTTATAAAGTTGACACAGGCAATCACTATAAGAAAAATTCCTATCAGCAATAATGCTTTTATCAATGAATGGCTAAATGTATGCCCGTTAAAATTTCCGAACCTGTCGTCGTAATGAATTTCAGGCAAAGGTTGCGCGATGAAAGCATCACTTGCATATTCGGCAGGTTTATGCCTTTTGGCAAATGCTTTCAGCTCAGTATTAAATTTATTTACAGGTAAATCCGGCGGCAAAACAACGAATGTATAAGCCTGGCTAAACGTACTTACCCAATCGGTTAAATTGTTCTTTGTGTTAGTATTTTGAAGAGCAGAATAAGAAACCACAACACTTAAAGGAAAATCTGAATTGTGGGGAATGTTTTTCAGAATGCCTTTTACTGTGTAGAGTGTTTTGTTTTGATATTTGATGGTTTTGCCCATAGCATTTTTCCAATCGCCAAAATATTTTTCTGCTGTTGCTTGTGTCAGCACTGCACTGTTCGGGCCATTCAATGCAGATTTTGCATCGCCGGCAAGAAATGGAAAGTTGAACATTTTGAAGAACACAGGTTCTGCATAGTAAAAATTATCTTCCTGTAATTTTTTTTGTTGAGTTGTTCCATCCTCAACAGTTATTTGCCCGCCATCTTTATAAATAGAAGCCACTTCTTTTATCTGTGGGAAATCTGTCCGCAAGCCTGTTGCAACCGGAAACGCTACACCAGCAGAATAACTTATTCCGTCCTGGTTATGAAACTCTGTACCTACGCGATAAATACTGTTTTTCTGGGGATGAAAATTATCGAAACTGCTTTCAAATTGAACCACTAAAAAGATTAGAAAACAGGCTGCAATTCCTATAGCTAAGCCAAAGGTGTTTATGAGCGTATAACTTTTGTTGCCCCTGAAATTTCTGAATGCGGTTTTAAAATAATTTTTAAACATAATTTTTTGCGTTTAATTTTATCCGTTATATTTTAATTCTTATAGTAAACCAACAAACATTCAACATTCCTATTTCTATCATTAGCAAATTGGCTAATTAATTTTATTCATTCCTCAAACTCTCTACGGGGTTGGCAACCGCCGCTTTATATGTCTGTGATACAATTGTAAAAAGCCCAATACTTAACAAAAAGAAAAAGCACAGCAATACATTCCAAATTCCAAAATGTATCCTGTATGCAAAATTTTGAAGGAAAAGGCGCCCGGCTATAAAACCAAGAGGCATAGCAATAACACCTGCAATAATAATGAGCCTGATAAACCCTTTCGACAACATTCCTATAAGTTGCTTCGGGCTTGAGCCGAGTATTTTTCTTATACTGATCTCTTTTCTTTTCACTTCAATGGTGTAAATGACAAGCCCCAGTAGGCCTAAAGAGGCAATTGCCAAAGCAATGAATGCAAGGTATCCCAGCAGTGATACGGTTGCAGTTTGTGAATTGGCCCTTGCAATAACATCGTTAAGCCATGAAGGAGTGAATGGCGCTGAAGGCGCCAGTGAATTCCACACCTGTTTAATGCGGGATTCAAGTTTCTTTTTATCGGTATAGCCTGCTGCTACGTATAAATAATTGCATGCCTTTTCTTTATTCCTGAATGCCAAAGGTTCAACCGGCCTGCCGGCGCCTTCATAAATAAAATCTTTGAGTACACCTCTAATCTCAAGCCTGGTAGAATCGTTAATCCACAATTTTTCACCCAGCGCATTTTCAGCTTTGCTGATGCCCAGCGCATGAACGGCCTTTTCATTTAATATGATATAATTTTCTTTATCAGCTCCCGTTGCGGGGAAATTACTTCCTGCTACAAAATCCATTTTCATAGCCGGGATAAAAGTACCGTCAGCATAATAATAATTGAGTGGTAAAGCGTCTTTTTTATTGCTTATCCATACCGGCATATTCATTCCCTGGAAACGCTTGCCAAAATCGGAAGACATAGCCGACACCGTATTTACACCGCTTATACCTGCAATCTTTTGAGACGCAATTTTTGCATCGGTACCATTTAAAGGAATGACCATCACATTATCCTTTTTAAATCCCGGGCCGGCATTGGCCATAAAGGAAAATTGCCTGTAAAAAGCGAACAGGAAAATGATAATAGTTAATGATAAGCTATATTGAAAAACGATAAATACTTTCTGAAGGCTTACCTTACCTAGAATTTTTGCAGTTGACATATTTTTCAAAACCCGCAAAGGCCGAAAGGATGATAATATCCACGCAGGAGCTGAGCCTGCTAATATTCCTGTGAAAAGCGCAAAGCCAACAGACCAGCAAAAAAGCGGAATATTATAACGAAAGGAAGATGGTATAAATTCATAATCATCATTGAATGGCGCGTACCGGACCACAAATGATAAAATCAACCATGCGAAACCAAGCGCTATCAAAGTAAGTAAAACAGATTCTATTACATATTGTGTAAAAATCTGGAAGCGTTTGGCACCCACTATTTTCCTGATACCTACTTCCTTTGCCCTGGTAAAAGCTCTTGCAATAGTGAGGTTTGTGTAATTGAAGCATGCTGCCAAAAGAATAAGCAGGGCGAGCCCGGCTTCAAAATATATTTTACCCCATGAAGTTCCATTGCCAATTTCATTATACAGGTAATTGCTACCGGGAGTTATTTTATCAATGCGTTGCAAATCAAATGCACAGGTTCCTTCTTTATTGTTTTTATTCAAATCCCTGGCAATAAAACTTAGTTGCCGGGCAAATGCTGACGGGCGAATGCCTTTTTTTAATAAAGTATAAGTATAAGCCGTATTAAAAGCATACCAATCAGAAGATTTAGCAGGTAATATTTTATCTTTCTCCAATTGAGCCACGCTACTGTAGGATGCATAAGCATCAAAATTGATGTGAGATTTGCCGGGCATATCATTCAATACACCTTTAATAATATAGTCACCACCATGCTCCATAGAAATCACTTTGCCTATGGGGTTTTCATTACCGAAAAATTTTTCAGCAGTCGATTTACTGATTACTATGGAGTTTGGTAATTGTAATGCTGTTTTAGGGTCACCGGAAGACAACGTAAACCCAAAAACATCAAAGAAAGACGGTTCGGTAAAAGCGCCATTCAAATAAATTTCTTTCCCTTCCACCGTAGCTTTACCATTAAAGGCGGGATAAATATTTACAGAACTTTCTATAGTATGGTTATTTTTTGCAAGCGCCTCATTTAATGGCAACGGAGTACTTGCCATCTTCCATTGTTCTCCATTCTTTTTAGCATATTCACTGATGATACGATAAGTACGTTCAGGATAGGGATGAAAATTATCATAACTAAACTGGTCCTGTATTCTTATCATGATCATCATACCAACGGACATGCTTAGCCCAAGCCCGAATATGTTTATAAAAGAGACGAGCTTGTTATTACGCAGGGACCTTAATGCAATTTTGAAATAATTTTTAAACATTTTATTTGCGTTTAACCCTAACTGTTATATTTTAATTTTTATAGTAAACCAACAAATAATAAATATTCTTATTTTCTTTATTAGCATATTGGCTAATCAGCACATTAGCTAATTGTTGAGCACGGTTGGTTATGGCCGTTTTTCTTTGCTACTAACCCTTATTCAAAAGATAAATGAATCTTTCCACCACTTGCATCAGCAGTTACTGGAATACCGCCACCATTCATCTTACCTTCTATTTTATCTTCTTTAACCGTTCCGCTGAAACTATAGTGTGATAAATCTCTACCCGCTCCCATGTCTACTTTATTTCCATATAACCTGAGATCAAAACCTTTATCTTTTGGAATTGTCAAATTGATATGGCCTCCCGAGTTGTGCAACTTCACATATTGTGCAGGCGCGGTTATTTCTGCATTGATATTTCCACCACTCGTAGATGCATCAAGGCTGCAGTAGAGTTTTTGCAAATCAATACTTCCTCCGGATGTTGAAGTGGCCAGTTCGCCACTGATATTTTTTGCATGTACAGAACCTCCGCTTGTGGTAGCCTTTACATCACCCTTAAGTGCCTGGAGGCTGATAGAACCACCTGATGTATTTAACCTGATCTTTCCGGTGCAATTTTCAGCGTCAATACCGCCGCCGCTGGTATTGAGGTCAATATCATCTTTTGAATCAGATACATGTATGCTTCCGCCGCTGGTTTTTCCATTTATTTTTCCGGAAAGTTTTGCAACCGTTAGGCTTCCGCCACTTGTTTTGAATTCCTCCGTACCAGACAAGTTGCTTAACGAGATGCTACCACCGCTTGTTGATAAATCCGTAGAAACATTTTGCGGGACGAATATTTTAAAAGATATGCTCAGGGCATTTTTCCAGTTGAAAAAATTGTGTTTCGGCCGTGCCATTATAGTAAGCTTTCCTCCTGACACATCAACTGAAAAGTCGTAGCCGTCGTTGATCTTCTTATCAATCCCGTCCTTAGATAAAGTATGGAACACTCCATTTGTGGAAACATATACTTCGAGGCGTGCATCCTGCGTATGCCCACCTGAAACATCAATGCTGCCTCCGGATGTTTTGGCTTCTACATTATTTATGGCTTCACCTGAAAGTGACTTGGACTGGTATAATATTTTTTGAGCGCATGCCGAAATGGTGACACACGTTACACATACAATGGTTAATAAAGAAATTGTTTTTTTCATGATTTTCATTTTAGTCAATTTGAAATTATCTGTTATTTGTTCGCGGCCCAATATTTAAATTTGAAAATAATTTTACTCCGTTCTTAAACTCTTCACCGGGTTGGCAATTGCTGCTTTTATAGATTCATAACTTACAGTTAGCAGTGCAATCAACAAAGCAATACTACTGGCAAGCAGGAAAATAACCCATCCAATATGAATGCGGTAGGCAAAGCCTTTCAGCCAATTATTGATAGCCCACCATGAAAGAGGAATGGCAATAACCATTGCAATTACAATTAAGCGTGTAAACTTGCCCGCCAGTAAATACACAATACTGAAAACCGATGCACCCAATACTTTGCGGACACCAATTTCTTTCGTCCGTTGTTCGGCCATAAACGCAGATAAACCATAAAGCCCAAGGCAGGAAATGAAAATGGCGAGAATGGCAAATAAGTTAAAAATGTTACCCATTTTCTGTTCGCCTTTATACAGATTGTTGAGGTCATTATCCAGAAAACTATAAGTAAAAGGGTATGCGGGATTCAAATCATGGTTTATTTTTCCCAATGCATTTATGGTGGCTTCTGTTTTGCCGGGCCGGGTGCGCAACATCACATAACCGCCATATTTATTCAATCTTAAAACTAAAGGGTCTATTGCATATTGAAGTGGTTTAAAATTAAAATCCTTAACCACGCCAATGATATTACCTTTTGTTCCGCCAAAGGAAATGCTTTTGCCAACGGCATTATTAATGTTCATTCCCATTAAATGCATGGCCGTTTCATTGATAACATAATTAGAACTATCTCCTTTAAATGATTGAGAAAAACTACGCCCTGCCAGCATTTTCATTTGAAAGGTTTTTATAAAATTTTCATCCACGTCCATAGAGGGCACAACCACCTGTGATTTGGGGTCCTTGCCTTCCCATTGTACATTTATATCGCCGGTTGTAAGTTCTGTAGGAAGGTCTGATATAATACTGAAATCTTGTGTATAGGGATTTTGTTGCAAATCGGCTTTCAATGCCTGTTGTTGGTTCCAAAGGCCTCCCGTCATGTGCATATACAACAGGTTTGATTTGTCAAAACCAAGATTTTTATTTTTTATAAAATTCAATTGCCTGTAAACAACAGCAGTTCCAACAAGTAATAGGATGGTAACCATAAATTGAAAAACGACTAATCCATTTCTAAACAAATGATTACCGCTACTTGTTATCAATTTTCCTTTTAAAACACTTATTGGTTTGAAGCCGGAAAGAAATAACGCCGGGTATATGCCGGAAAGAATACCCGTTAGTAATGCAATACTAACCAGCATTCCTAATAGTTTTCCATTCAATAAATTAAAAGAAAGATTTTTATCCGCAAGCTGATTAAATGCAGGAAGCAATAACCAAACAATTCCAACAGCAATTACCAATGACAAGAAAGAAATGATTAATGATTCACCTAAAAACTGCGCCATTAGCTGGCCGCGGCCTGCTCCCACTACTTTGCGCAACCCCACTTCTTTGGCCCTGCGTTCAGAGCGTGCCGTAGCAAGATTCATAAAGTTGATGCAGGCTACAATGAGTATGAAGATGGCAACAATAAAAAAGATATTTACATATTGAATATTGCCTTGCCCCGGCAGGTCAATCTGCAAATCAGAATGTAAATGAATACTGGATAAAGGCTGTAAATGAAAATCAACCTTCATATTCGGGCTGTGCGTTTTATAAATTTCTTTAATCCGGCCATTAAGCTTTGCAATGTTAGTAGCAGTGGCATTGAAATTTTTATTCAGTTGTATATAGGTATAGAAATTAAAATTCCCCCATGATTTATTTTTTAAGTCATTCTCTGTTGATTCAATTGAGGACATAGGTAAAAGAAAATCAAATTGCAGGTGGGAATTGGAAGGTACATTGGCAAGCACGCCGGTTACAACCAGGCTTTCATTGTTGTTCTTCCTGATGATTTTTCCCATGGCATCTTCATCTCCAAAATATTTTTTGGCCATATTTTCGGTAATCAATATCCCATCGGGATTTTGCAATGCAGTGTTGCGGTTGCCTTTTAATAATTTAAAAGAAAACATCTGCAGAAAATTAGAATCAGCATAAAAAATATTTTTTTCTTCAAACTTTTTTGTGCCTGCTTCAAGCAGTTCTGTAGATGGCTTACTGATACGTACGGTAGATTTTATTTCAGGCATTTCACTTTGTAAGCCTTCACCCATACCAGCTGGTGATACCGCCGCTTTAAAATCTTCTGCATTACAGGTAAGCCTGTATATTTCTTTTGCATTAGTATTAAATCTGTCGTAGCTTAATTCATTTTGTACCCACAATAAAATAAATATGCTACATGCCATGCCAATAGCTAACCCTGATATATTTAATATTGAATAGGCTTTGTGCCGTATTATATTGCGCCATGCTGTTTTGAAATAGTTTTTAAACATTTTATTTTCGTTTATAGATAACTGTTATTTTATAGTAAACCAACAAACATTCAACATTCTTATTTTCTTCATTTGCAAATTGGCTAATCAGCACATTAGCTAATTACTCATTCCGTTCTTAAACTCTTCACCGGGTTGGCAATTGCTGCTTTTATTGCCTGGAAGCTTACCGTAATCAGAGCAATCAGTAAAGCACTTAAACCGGCTATGGCAAACACCCACCATGAAATGTTTATTCTGTAAGCAAAGCCTTGTAACCATTTGTTCATCGCCCACCATGCAACTGGAGATGCAAGAATAAATGCAAGTATTACCAGTTTTAAAAAATCTTTTACCAGTAATATTGTAACACCGGAAACACTGGCGCCTAAAACCTTTCGTATGCCGATTTCTTTGGTTCGCTGTTCGGCAGTAAACGATACTAACCCAAATAAGCCAAGGCATGCGATAAATATGGCTAATAAAGAAAAAACAGTAGCAGCATTTGCAGTATGTTGTTCCGAAACATATAAATTCTGAACATGCTTGTCCAAAAATTCATAGTCGAAAGCTGTATTTGGCAAATCTTTTTTAAACACGTTTTGTAATTGTTGCATTAGTTGCGGTAAGTTGTGTGTATTGTAACGAACCAGTAAGGTTCTCAAAGGCTCACCATGGTTTGCTTCGTAATAGATATATCCGCCTATTTCATCTTTTAAAGACTTGTAATTAAAATTCTTTACCACACCTGTTACTACTGAGTTTTTTGACATTTCCGTTATAATATTTTTGCCAACTGCCTGCTGCGGTGTTTTAAATCCAAGATATCTTGCAACCGCTTCATTAATGAGTGTATAACAAACAGTATCTCCTTTTACAAGCGATTGTGGCAATGTTGTGCCTGCCAGCAACTGCAGTTGCATGGTTGCGGCTATCGACCCATCTGTACGGCATGTCCAGGTGGGAAACCCTGTTTGATCTGTTGTTGATTTATGAACTGATTTTCCGCTTTCAGTTTCTCCCGGAATAGTTTGTACCGCAGACACATTTTCAACATTTGATAATCTTTTTAAATTGTTTATTGCAAGAGAAATTTCTTCGTGTTGTGCGGATTCGACAGACAAGGCAACAACGCCCTTTGGATTATACCCTAAATCTTTGTTTCCCATAAAATGCATCTGCTGCACAATAACAACAACAGCAACAATTAGAATAACAGAAGCAGCAAACTGAAATACCACCAACGATTTGCGAATAACACCTGCAAAAGAATTTTGCAGCTTTGTTTTATTCATTAACACCATTGGAGAAATGCGCGACATTGAAATAGCAGGGTAACTTCCTGCAACAATTGTAACTATCAGCCATATAATAAAGAGGCTGAATAAAATGGGGGCACTATAAAAAGCGGAACTGTTTAAATCAGCTCCGGTAATATTTTGAAATAAAGGAATACCGATAAATGCCAAAGTATAACCAATACTGATTGCCATAAAAGAAAGTACTGCCGCTTCAATATAAAAAAGCAGTAGCATTTGACGCGTGTTTGCACCCAGCACTTTGTTTACGCCAATACCTTTTGCCCGTTTCTGTGAATGCGCAGTGGCAAGGTTCATGTAATTAGTGCAACCAATAAATAATATCAGCAAAGACAAAAACAGCAATGTTTTTATATTACTTATGTTTCCATAATTTGATGAATAACCTTCTCTTAAACCGGCAGAGTATAGATGGATTTTTGTTAACGGCTGAAAAAATAAATGTTGATAGTATATCGTGTCTGCGCCAATATTTTTATACAGAATTTTATTTGCTTGCTGCTCAATATTCACAACATTTGCATGAGGTTGTAACAGGCAATAGGTTTCATAGCTTGGGTTACTCCACCATGGTTCTTTTCCCATCCACGAATCCATGATATTATAAATCATATCACAATCGATGCTACTGTTTTTCGGCAAATCTTTATATATCCCTGAAACATGTAAAGTATCCCTGTTGTTTATATAAATAAGTTGGCCCATTGCAGATTGGCTGCCAAACAATCGTTCTTTTGCGGATTGCGAGAGGACTATTGATTTAGGTTGCCTAAAAGCTGTTTGTGCATTGCCTTCTATGAAATTAAAATCGAAAATTTGAAAGAAAGATGCGTCTGCCAGGTACAAACCTTTTTCCACAAAATTCTTACTGTCAACTTTTAGGGATGCGGGTGCACCGAAGCCTTCTTTAATTAAACGCGTTGCAGATTTTATTTGTGGAATACCCTGAATAAATGCAGGAGCGGCGGCATTTGGAATAGTTGATAATTTTTTAAATTCGAGAGCATCCCCTGTTTGTAAGTTTACTCTGTAAATGTTTTTTGAATTTTTATACATACGGTCAAAACTCAACTCATAAGAAACATAAGTAAACAAGAGGATGCAAATGCACAGGCCGATTGCCAGCCCGGCTACATTCAAAGATGTAAAAAGCTTATGGGCCCTTATATTTCGCAATGCCGTTTTTAAATAATTTTTAAACATCCTAAAAGTTTTAAGGTGTATGTTTTATTCATTTTCAAATTGATTTATTCACTTCTCAAACTCTCCATCCTGAAATAATCGGGATTTCGTTTTGTTCACTCCGTTCTCAAAGACTCAATGGGATTGGCTACCGCCGCTTTTATCGCCTGGAAACTAATTGTAATGAGCGCAATTATTATCGCTGTAATTCCTGCTACAAAAAATATCCACCAACTTATATTTATCCGGTAGGCAAAATCCGCTAACCATTTATTCATAACCCACCAGGCAACGGGTGTAGCGATAATAATTGAAACAATTACGAGCTTCAAAAAATCTTTTGAAAGCAATGCGGCGATGCCGCTCACGCTTGCACCCAGCACTTTGCGTATCCCAATCTCTTTGGTGCGTTGCTCTGCAGTATAGGCGGCCAGGCCAAAAAGCCCCATGCAGGCAACGATAATTGCGAGTAATGAAAAGATGAAAACCACTGTTTCCATTTTTTGTTCGGCAGCGTATAATGTATTGAGGTATTTATCTAAGAAAGTATAATCAAAAACAGAATCGGGGATTGACTCTTTGAATAGCTTCTGAAATTCATTGATGGTGGCGGGTAAATTGCCCGTTTTAAACCGGACTAATAAATAATTTTCCGGTTCCATTCCTGCATTATTAAAAGCATAAGCGCCCATTGGCTCATGAAGCGAAGCGAAATTAAAATTATCAACCACGCCGGTAATAAAGGCATTGTTACCCAATTGCATTTTTACTTTTTTGCCAATGGCTTCCTGTGGAGTAAACCCTAAATAATCTACCGCTTTTTTATTAAGTACTACCTGTACGGTAGAATCGCCTTCTGCTTTTACTTTAGGTAAATCGGTGCCCGCCAATAATTTCAATTGCAAAACTTTAATAATTCCGTTATCGGTGTGATTGGTTTCTATATTCAAACCTTGATTGTCATCATCATTTTTATAAATTGCCCTTCCGCTTACCCCCATTCCGGGAAAACCCTGTGCACCCGCCACTGACAGGACATTTTCCCTGCTTTTCAATTCATTCGACAATACTTCAATCTGCTGTTTACTTTTGGCTGCACCTGTATTTATCGCAATCACATTTTCAGGATTGTAACCTAAATTTTTGTTCCGCACATATTCCATCTGCTTATAAATAACCATGACGCCAATAATCAAAATGACCGAAGAAGCGAACTGGGCTACAACCAGCCCTTTACGGATAAGGGCTGCCATGGTGCCTTTGGGAACAGTTTGCTGCAACGCTAATTTGGGTGAAAACCGCGATAGGTATAAGGCAGGGTAAGACCCTGACAAGAGGGTAATAACTATCCATATAAACAACAACCCCCCCAAAAATTTAAGATTGTTTAAATCCCCGATAGTAAGGCTTTTACCGGTAATTTGATTGAATAAAGGAAGGGTTAATATGGCAAGCACAAGGCCTGCAAACAAAGCAAATAAAGTGAGCAGGGCTGTCTCGGCATAAAACCGGAAAACAAGATTACGCATAGATGCGCCAAGCGTCTTATTGATAGCGACTTCCTTTGCTCTTTTTTGCGAACGTGCTGTAGCAAGGTTCATATAATTAATGCAGGCTATTATTAAAATCAAAAGCACTAATAACGCCAGGTTTCTCACTTCTTTGATATCGCCTGTCCTGCTTGAATAAGAATCAGAATACCCCGCAGAATATAAATGCACTTTGCTCAAAGGTTGCAGGGATAAGGTAAACCACCGATCCTCTTTTGCCACATTTTTATCAAGTAACCCGTTTATCTTTTTTTCTACATTAGGAACAGAGGCGCTGTTATTCAAAACGCAATATGTTTCAAAACTGGCATTGCTCCAACTTACGCTTTTTGAAAAATGAGTAGAGCTATAAGAGCCTATCACATTGCAATCAATTGTAGAATTTTCAGGGAAATCTTTAAACACGCCTGTTACCTCAAGGTTTTTTTCGTTGTCAATAACTATTGTTTTTCCTATCACATCACTATAGCCGCCGGATTTTTTTCCAAAATACCTTTTTGCGGTATTTTCTGAAATCACCACGGTATTCGCACTTGCTAATGCGGTAGCCGGATTGCCTGCTACAAATGGAACATCAAATACTTTGAAAAACGAAGAGTCGCACCAGTAGAATGATTTTTCGATAAAATCATGGTTATTTACCTTGATGAAAGCATTGGTTCCAAAATCATGTTTTAACATCCTCGTTGCATATTTTACCTCGGGAAGATTATCGGTAATTGACGGAGCCACTGCGTTGGGTGCGGTAGCCATATTGCCGTAGCCTTCACTGTTTGTTATAACCCTGTAAATGTTTTTTTCATTATTATACATTTTATCGAAGCTCAGTTCTTGTATGATAAACAGGTATAATAGTACAGAAATGGCAAGCCCCGCAGAAAGCCCTGACATATTCAACAGGGTAAATAAACGATGCGCTTTTAAATTCCGCCAGGCAGATTTGAAATAATTTTTAAACATATTTAGCTTTTTTCATTTTCGTATAATCATAACTGTTGCTAATTCTAACTGGCTTTCTTCCTCGCCAGTCAACAAGGAAATATGCACGGTTTATATTCTTTCAAATTTCCATTTGATCCTAATCCACCGCCTTAGCTTTATTATGAGTTATTCTTAAATAATATCATACTACGTACAGTAAAAATTAAACCACTTTCGTAGTAGTTAGTAATCAATAAATTAAAGAAGTAATAAAAATTTAAATTGTTCGGTTTTGATACAACCCGTGTTTCGTTTTGATACAGTGGCTAATTCCTTTTTATAATTGTAGTAAAATGGATTCGTTGGAATTACATAAATCCGGCATCCTGTAAGGGAAGCACTGTAACCATTTGTTCATCGCAAAGCAGGCAATAGGAGTGGCGGTTAAAACTGTATCGAATTCCAATTTTAAAAAATATTCTGGCAATAATTACCGCATCATACGTTTACTGAAGTTTTTCTTTCTGTAACAGGTTGCCCTATACAATTTATATAATTTTATTTTTTTTAGTAATGAGTGGTACAACATGCAATGGCTTATACCGTTATTCTTAAGCCTGGAACCGTAACAGCTAAACGGCGGTATATATTGGCTATCTTATGAAAACAACCTATTGTACCATACCGGAAACGCATGGAAGATCATTTAATGCAGCCCGCTACCTGAAAACCCACCAGGTTAAACCTGATAATCATTTTTTTAGCAAAGAATTTCCATTTAAAAGCAACCCGCTTGCCCGGCCTGGCAGGGAAATCAATTCTTTCATCAGGTCAGCGATGGCCGGCACATACCCTAATACCAGCATTTCTTACCCGGCCTCATTAATATCACATGGCCAATTGCCCTATGCCGAAAATGCCTGCGTATCCGCAACCGGGGACGGAGATATAATTTTTACCTGGCCGGATAACAGCGGTTTCCAAACCGCAAATAAAAATGACCGGGTGATCCTGATTGCCTATTTCCCGGCCATAAAGGAAACCATCTATACCCTTCATGCGGCAACCAGGGGAAGTTGTTATGCGTTGTTATCAATCCACAAGATGAAAAGCTATTCGGTAGAAACCTGGATTGGCTTTGTAAGCAATGATGAAAGAAGTGCTGCCGATAGCGTATATGTGGGTAGGGTGGTGTTATAAAAAACGTTACCGCCATTTCGTATTCAGGGTAATGAAAAGTTGACAACATTGCGGCTATTTGTTTATTTGTTTTTATTTGAGACGTAATAAGGAACAACAGTAAACGAAGAAAAAAGGAAGATTTTTATTTTGCGGTTTTACCCATTTTAGATTCAATATCAGTATATTTGAAATCACGTATCCCAAAAAAACAACTGCTACTCAATAAGAACTAATTTTATAAATCACAATTGATCTGTAATTATCAAAAGTAGAGGTTTGTTTAATTTGTTGGGTGAAAACTAAAACAGTAATATTTACTATGGCCAAAAAAGCGAAAGAAGAAAAGGAAGAAGCTTTAGAAAAGAAACTCTGGAAAGCGGCAGATAAGTTGCGCAAAAACATGGATGCGGCAGAATATAAGCATGTCGTGCTTGGCCTCATTTTCCTTAAATATATTTCAGATGCTTTCCAGGAGTTACATAATAAATTGCTTGCCGAGGTGAGCGAAGGTGCTGACCCGGAAGATAAAAATGAATATACTGCTGAGAAGGTTTTTTATGTGCCTCCTTCTGCACGGTGGAACTGGCTGCAAGGCAGGGCGAAACTTCCAACTATCGGAAAAGATATTGATGACGCGATGGAGGCGATTGAAAAGGATAATATTTCATTGAGAGGTGTATTGCCAAAAGTATATGCACAGGAAAAATTAGATAAACAAAATCTGGGCGGATTGGTAGACTTGGTAAGTACTGCCACACTGGGAACGAAAGAAGCGCAGAGTAAAGATTTATTGGGAAAAGTATTTGAATATTTTCTTGGGCGAGTTTGCATTGGCTGAAGGAAAGAAAGGCGGCCAGTTCTATACGCCTCAAAGTGTGGTGAAACTTTTGGTTAGTATGTTAGAGCCTTACGAAGGACGCGTGTTTGATCCTTGTTGCGGAAGCGGTGGCATGTTTGTACAAAGTGAAAAATTTATTAAGCACCACCAGGATCATTACAAGAGAAATAATGGCATAGAAACTTTCCCTTAATCCTGAAGATTATATTTCTATTTACGGGCAGGAAAGCAACCAGACTACGTGGCGTTTGTGCAAAATGAATCTTGCCATTCGGGGTATCGACAGCAGCAATGTGAAATGGAATAATGAAGGAAGCTTTTTAAATGACCTGCATAAAGATTTGAAAGCAGATTATGTAATTGCCAATCCTCCCTTTAATGACAGTGATTGGAGTGGGGAATTGCTGCGGGATGATGCAAGATGGAAAGTATTGGGAGAAAAATTAGTGCCACCTGCAGGTAGTGCTAATTATGCATGGATACAACATTTCCTCTACCATTTAGCTCCAACCGGAAAAGCAGGATTTGTCTTGAGTAAGGGCTCGCTTACTTCTCAAACGAATACAGAAGGAGAAATAAGAAAAGCTTTAATTGAAAATGACCTGGTGGATTGTATTGTAAACCTGCCGACGAAGCTTTTTCTGAATACACAGATACCAGCCTGCCTTTGGTTTTTATCAAGAAATAAAACCAATGGTGGTTTCAGGGAAAGGAAAGGTGAAATACTATTTATTGATGCACGAAATAAAGGTGAGCTAATAAGCCGCAAAAACCGTGTACTTACAGATGAAGATTATTACAGAGAAAAAGGTATCGAAAATAAAAGCGGGGATATTGAAGAAATAGCCGCTGTTTATCACAATTGGAGGAACAAAGAAGGTAATTACGAAGATATCGCAGGTTTCTGTAAAGCCGCAACCATTGAGGATGTAAAAAAACTAAACTACGTACTAACGCCGGGAAGATATGTTGGCTTACCGGATGATGAAGATGATTTTGATTTTAAGGAACGCTTCACAAAATTGAAAGCAGAGTTGGAAAAACAAATTGCTGAAGAAGCAGAATTGAATGAAAGAATACAAACTAATTTGGCGAAAATTATAATACCGGAAAAGGTATGACCGCATCACAATTAATAGAGCATTTAAAAGCATTTCCGCCAGAAATTCAAGTGGTGGTAAGAGGCTATGAAGATGGCTACAATGATATTTTGAAATTGAAAGAAGTAAAAATAAAAACTAAAGCGGATTCCCGTTGGTTTGACGGAGAATATGAAGAAAGTACAGATATAGACGCCATTGAAGCTGTTGATTTATTTGGTAACAATAAAAATGCAAAAGATGATTTGTGAGGGATTGGAAAGAATAGAAAGTTAAAAAATTCAATTAATTTTATCACAAAAGCAAAGCAATCATGTTAATAGAAAGAACATCCAGGGAAGTAATTATTCGTCTGCCTGCTTCAGTGGACACTACAGGCCTGCAAAGGCTTGTTGACTACTTAACTTATAAAGAAGCAACCATGAATTCAAAAGCCACACAGGAACAGGTGGACAAGCTGGCAAGCGATGTAAAAAAAGGATGGTGGAAGAAGAACCGTAAACGCTTCATTAAATGAAGAAAATAATTGTTGATACCAACATTATTTTTTCCTGCCTGCTTAATTCGCAAGGAACAATCGGTGACCTCATATTTAATTCTGATAACATTTTTGAATTTTACAGTAACCGGTATATGCGTTTTGAAATTCGCAAACACTGGAACAAACTCAAAAATATTTCCAAACTGACTGACGATGAAATAGAAATTGCTTACGAAAAAATGTTGACGAAACTTACATTTATCAATGAAGAACTAATACCACAAAACGACTGGGAAAAAGCCGAGATTTTGGTTGAAGGTATAGATTTGGATGATTCTGATTTTATAGCAGTGACGAGATATTTAAAAGGAGGTTTATGGACTGGTGATAAGCCGTTATATGATGGATTGAAAGCAAAACGTTTTCGAACTGTTTACAACACACAGGACATGATTAAACTTCGCAATAGATTGTCAGGATCATTAAGCAGGTAGTAAAATCGTCAACAATAAATGAAGAAGAAAAATCAAGCCGGAATATTAGAAGGTTTAAAAAGTAAAAACGCCGGTTTATTTTATGATCTCAAAGGCATACAACCGAAAATATAAATAAATTGAAAATGGCTGCATAATGAGTGAGTGGAAAGAATATAAATTGGGTGATTTTATTGAAGTGAAGCATGGCTTTGCATTCAAAGGAGATGGAATTACAGATAAGCCCAACAATAACATTCCCGTTACGCAGGCAATTTACATATTGGATGGAGGTTTTAAAACCTCTAAATTCAAATATTTTAATCTGATGTCCCTTCTAATTACATATTAAATGAAGGAGATATAGTCGTTACAATGATGGATCTTAGTCAGGAACCAGACACATTGGGCTATTCCGCAAAAATTCCAAAACAAGAAGGAATAAATTACTTACGACAATCAACGAATAGGCTTGGTTCAATTTAAATCGGAAGATGCCAATAGAGATTTCATTTATTGGCTTATGCGAAGGAAAGAATACCAAAGCGTGATTGTTGGTTCTGCAATGGAACTTCTATAATGCATACCGCCCCAACAAGGATAAAAGAATACACTTTTTTACTTCCTTCATTGTCAGAGCAAATTCCATTGCCTCAATTTCAGTAGCCTTGATGATAAAATAGATTTACTTCACCGCCAAAACAAAACCTTAGAGCAATTAGCTGAAACGCTTTTCAGGCAATGGTTTGTGGAGGAAGCGGATGAGAATGTTAGATTGGGTGATGTCGTAAAAACATCTTCTGGCGGAACTCCATCACGTTCAAGAATGGAATATTATTTCAATGGAACAATTAGTTGGGTCAAATCAAAGGAATTACAAGGTGAATTTATTTTTGAAACAGAAGAAAAAATAACAGAAGATGGGCTTAAAAAATCTTCTGCTAAAATATTGCCTGCAAATACTATTTTAATTGCTATGTATGGAGCAACTGTTGGCGAATATGCAATATTCGCTAAACCAGCAACTTGTAACCAGGCGATATGCGCTCTAATTCCAAATGAAAGTTATCCTTATACTTTCCTATTTACTTTAATTAAGTTCAATAAAGAAAATTTAATCAACATGGCGGTTGGCTCTGCTCAACAAAATATACATCAGGAATTAATTCAAGAATTAGAAATTCCAAAATCAAAAGAAAAAATTAGAAACTACGATTGTCAACTCGAACTGATGTTTAACAAGATAAAATCAAATACAATTCAAATAAAATCACTCACCCAGTTAAAGATACTTTGTTGCCAAAGTTGATGAATGGAGGGGTGAGAGTAAAAAAATTAAAATGATAGATAATAAAAGAGATTTTCTGAATAAGATTTCTATAGAGGAATTAGTTGAATTAATAGGGAACCTTCTTCCTAATATGGGAATCAAAAATATTAAAAGAAGTTCTGGGAATTCTATTGACGCGGTAATTGATGCAGACAAGGCAGGAATTTTTAGTAACTGCTATTTAATATTTTCTAGGCATTGTCAGAGGGTAATTCTGAATTGAAGAGATAGTAGATGAAGTAAATAAAAAACTTAATAACGGATGTTCAAAGATATATATAGTAACTAATAATTCTATTTCAAAAGGATTTGAGATGGAATTAGAAAAAAGAGTAAATAAAAAAATTCTATCAGTATTGGCAGATTGACGATCTTCTCCGAAACATTGAAGAAAGTTATTCAGAGTATGGTGTCACTCGGATCAATCATTGATTGCCTATGAAAAAAATTTTGAAGAAAAGACTAATGAATCATTTGAAATAAAAAAACTTGTAGAATATAAAGCAGCATATCAAAAGTTACTTTCCATTTTTATTGAGCCCAATATTTTTCTTAGAACTGAAGACAAACAATCTACAAGAAAAGCATTTACAAAAGTTCATCTTAATAGAGCTATTGATGAAAATAAAGGGTTATTAATGCTCCATCGGGGATCCAGGTACAGGCAAAACAAGACTATTAAATGAAATTGGAAGATTATTAATTAAAAAAAATTCTAAAATCTCTGGAAAACGTTATTTGCCTATATTTTTAGATAGTGTCAATTTAAGAGATACATTCAACGAAAAGGGAGATTTTGATATTTGTGAATTAATCTTGAATAAAAAGTTGGATGAATTTTTCAAAGGGAAAAACATTGATTACATAATAAGTAATTATCAACTTACAATTTTAATTGATTCAATTGATGAATTTGAAGATAAGTATAAGAATAAGATTGTTAAAGAATTGGAAGTAATGATGCTGAAGGGAGTTTTAGTGTTTATAGGAACTCGTTCAAATACCATAGAGGATGCTTTTAGAGGTTCTGTTGGTCAGGATAAAAAAGATGTATATATACAAAAATTCAATGATGACCAAGTTGAAAAATTCACTCAGCGTTACTTTGAAGGTAATGGAAGTAGGGCGCAAAGTTTAATTGAATCCCTGAAAGAGAATAAAATATTAGAAAAACTTCCTTTGACGCCTCTTAATCTTTCTTTTAATGTCTATACTTATGAAGAAACCAATCAAGAGGTCCCTGCTACATTATTAAATGATATTTACGATAAATTTTCCAATTTATTGTTGGGAAGAACAATGGTTGATCGACATATTGATTTTTTGGATATTACTGTTAAAGAAAATATACTTGGAATTTATGCATTAGAATTACTAAAAATGAAGAACGGAGAACTTATGACAAAAGATCAATTTATTTCATTTTTTGAAAAAAATCTTAGGTCTGTTTCCGGTACAATTAATTTAACAATGTTGCCTCAAGCATTAAATTTCATTATTGAGCATACAGGCTTATTAATTCTTCATAAAGGAACTTACGTGAAATTTCGACATGACTCTTACATGGAGTATTTTGCTGCTAAAGAAATATTTAAAAACCATCGGGAAATGGAAAAGGATTTAGTAAATAATTTTTTCGATGTGAACTGGCAATTTGCTGCTATTTTTTATGGAGGGTTATCAAGAAATCGCCACTTTCCTCGAAAATATAATAAAAAAAATAGGCACAAGTAGCACAATGAAAGAGTATTGGTCTTCTGCTAATGGTATGGGATATTTACTTCAGGCACTTTATCTAACCGATGATGAAATTAGAAAAAAGAGGAATACAAGCAGTTTTAAAATTAATGGTAGAGACGTTTGAGGCATTTAAAAAGTTTACAAGTTCCCTTCCTGATAATATTTTCTAAGTAGGTTTTCATTGCCGGTGTTAGATTTTTTCCAATTTTTCTATTTCAGGACAATTTTGATTCAAGTACTCTCAAAAGGCCAATTTCATTGGCTTTGGACGAACTTTTAGAAGAGTATAATGAAAAAGTGATAATTGATAATTATCCTTATATTGATAATATTATTTATAGAATTTTAATTCTTTCAATCTATTAAGCAATAGGTTAAATATGGAAGATAGGCTAATTGATGTCATAGGAAAATTGAAAATATCGGGAAATGAATTTTATACCAAGCTACTTGAATCTGCGATAGATAACTTGGGAAGCAAGGGACTAAGAAAACAAAAAAATGAAATATTAAAACCCCATCGAGTAAGAAAAACTGAAAACCACCCTTACTTTATAAAAAAAGCATTGGATGTTTACATACAACCAGGAAGTAGGCAACGTTTTGGAATACATGATAAGATCACTCCAAATAAAACAATAAAGTTATTTGTGGAAGGGCAGTCTGATGCTCTTATTCTTGAACAAGCATATTCAGTCTTAACGGGGCAAATTCCTTACTTGGGAAATTGAAGTTGGGGATCCAACAGGTGGAGGTGCTAATAGTCTGGCAAAAGCTTTAAATGAAGGTCTTGCATATTTAGAGAATGATCAAATTGTAATTGGAATATTTGATAATGATGCAAAAGGAATTCAGGAATTTAATGGAGGACTTCATGCCAGTAAGTTTGATTGTGTGCCCGGCTATAAGAAGTAAAAAAAGAAAAGAAGGAAATATTTATGCAATATTACTTCCAGTTCCAGAGCACTTGCAACATTATATTCAACACAATCAAGTTGATAATATTTTTCTATTGAACATTATTTTCCTTATGAATTCTTAAACGAAAATAACATGTTAAATTCGACTGCAATTCCTAGGATATTTAAAATTGATGGAGGCGGATGTAAAACACTTTCGCGAAGAAAAGTTTCTAAAATAAATACCCTTGAAATATTTCAAGGTTTCATAATTCTTATAAAAGAAATTGATAGAATAGCAGGAATAAAAGATGAAATTGTTTATTTAGAATGAATTGAATTTATAGAAAAGCTTATTTAATTCAATTCTGTATTTTCAAAATTATTTGATGGAAAAAAAGAAAAGTATGGGATAACAATTTTTTCAAAATTGATTATTAATGAAACCCATCACCGAATCACATATTGAAACTTATCACAATAATATCTGAACTATGATTGAAAATGATTTAATGAATACTATGATGATAGATAGTTACCAATTGCCATGGATATTCTTAATACAGGCGAAATCAAAGGTAACCAATGTCAAATAAATATACTTTAGAATAATAAATAGAGATATTATAATTCTGTGATTAAAAAAGTATTCCTGAGAGTGATTAACTGGTAAAATTATCGGTTGTGCTATGGAAGTACATAAGATATTAGGAAATGGTTTTCAGGAAGTGATTTATCAAAGGGCCTTAGATATAGAAATGAGGAAAAACCAAGGGCCTGAATTAGCCGGGAACACGAAATGGAAATATTTTATAAAGGCGCAATAATCGGACAACGCAGAGTGGATTTTTTTGTAGCAGGAAAAATTATGGTTGAATTAAAAGCAATTATTCAATTGGAAGATGTTCATCTTGCCCAGGCAATCAATTACCTTGAAGCTTATAAGATGCAGGTAGGGTTGCTGATTAATTTTGGCAATCAAAGTTTGCAATTTAAAAGAGTAATGAAACCGGTTAAAAAATCCTGAACTATGACTAAAAATGATTTACTGAAAACTTTGATTATGAAAAGACTTTTTAAGAGTTACATAAATAAGGGTTAGGCGTAAAACAAATCATAGTCAATCAAATAATCAAAAAAATCATAGTTCAGACAAATAAATCAGTTTAAACAATTTGAAACCCATCACCGAATCACATATTGAAACCTTCGCCATCGAAACCCTTCAATCTCTCGGGTGGGAATATATCTATGGTTTGGCAATAGCGCCCGGTGCAGAAAAACAGGAAAGAGAAAGTTTTGAACAAATTATTTTAATACAGCGGCTACGCAAGGCCGTTAGTATCTTAAATCCCCACATTCCAAAAGATGCACAGGAGCAAGCGGTACCAAAAAGTATTGCGCATCTATTCTCCCGATCTGCTTTTTAATAACGAAACATTTCATCAGTATTTAATTGAGAAAATAAAAGTGCCTTATCAAAAAGATGGCTATGAAAGAAGCTATGAAGTGGCTTTGGTGGATTTTGATAATGTGGCCAACAATGAATTTCTAACGGTAAACCAATACACGATTATCGAGAACGGGCAAAACAAGCGCCCCGATGTGTTGCTTTTTGTAAATGGTATTCCGCTGGTGGTGATAGAATTAAAAAACGCAACCGATGCACATGCAACCATACGAAAGGCGTATGAACAAATACAAACTTATAAGGCTACAATACCAACTTTATTTACTTACAACACGGTTTGTGTAATATCAGACGGCCACGAATGCAAAGCCGGAAGTTTGTCAGCAGGTTTCACCCGGTACATGGCATGGAAAAGTATGGATGGTGTAAAAGATGCGTCAAGGTTTAAACCTCAATTGGAAGTGCTGATAAAAGGTATGCTGAACCAGGCTACTTTACTGGATTTGATCCGCAACTTTATTGTATTTGAAAAAACAAAAAAAGAAGGATCGCAAAGACGGCCTTACACAAATTGTAACTGAAAAGAAATTAGCAGCCTACCATCAATACTATGCAGTTAACAAAGCAGTTGAAAGCAGTATAAAAGCATCAGGAGCAGGCGGAACAAAAAAAGGTGGGGTGGTATGGCATACGCAGGGTTCGGGTAAAAGCTTAAGCATGGTTTTTTATGCGGGCAAATTAATTACGGCTCCGGAAATGGAAAACCCAACACTTGTAGTACTTACCGATAGGAACGACCTCGACGACCAATTGTTCGGAACATTTGCAGCATCGCGTCAGTTATTACGGCAGGAACCTGTGCAGGCTGAAAGCCGTGAACATTTAAAAGAATTATTAAAGGTTGCGAGCGGAGGTATTGTGTTTACTACCATTCAAAAGTTTTTACCTGAAAGTGGTAAGGCTTCATTCGATCAATTAAGCGCCAGAAAAAATATAGTGGTAATTGCGGATGAGGCACACCGCACGCAATACAGCTTTGAAGCGGTAACGCATGATATTGTAGATAAAGAAACAAAAGAAGTAACCGGCAAACGGATTGGTTATGGCTTTGCGAAGTATATGAGAGATGCTTTGCCCAATGCTACTTACATTGGTTTTACAGGTACGCCCATCGAAAGCACCGATGTAAATACACCGCAGGTATTCGGGCAGTACATTGACATTTATGATATTTCGCAGGCAGTAACTGATGGTTCAACCGTAAAGATTTATTATGAAAGCCGGTTTGCAAAAGTGAGCCTTGATGAAGAAGGGAGAAAACTGATTGAAGAGTATGACAGGAGTCTGGAAGATGAAGAATTAACCGATCAGCAAAAAGCAAAAGCAAGATGGACAAAGCTGGAAGCAATTATTGGGCATCCGAGAAGGATTAAAAATGTAGCAAAGGATATTGTTACCCATTTTGAAGAAAGAGAAAAAGTATTTGAAGGTAAGACAATGATAGTGGCTATGAGCAGACGAATTGCTATTCGCCTTTATAAAGAAATAATTGCTTTACGGCCCGAATGGCATGATGATGATTTGGCTAAAGGAACTATTAAAGTGATTATGACGGCTTCCAGTTCGGACGGTGGTTGAAATGGAAAAACATCATACCACTAAAACGGAAAGAAGAAATCTTCAGACAGGATGAAAGATGAAAATGATCCTTTGAAAATAGTTATCGTAATTGATATGTGGCTTACCGGTTTTGATGCGCCAAGCCTGCATACCATGTATTTGGATAAGCCAATAAAAAGGCCACAACCTGATGCAGGCAATAGCACGCGTAAACAGGGTGTTTAAAGATAAACCGGGTGGCCTGATTAAGTATCTCGGCATCGCTACTGATTTAAAAGAAGCGCT
>CAVTBI010000002.1:0-235233 GCA_963732885.1 uncultured Chitinophagaceae bacterium
CAATGGCAAAGATCATTCCCGTTACCGGGCTGTTGAATGCGCCGGAAATTCCCGCAGCAGCGCCACAGGCAACCAATAGCGTGGTTTCGCGATAATTTAACCCAAAAAAACGCCCGATATTAGAGCCTATTGCCGAGCCGCTGGCAACCGCTGGCGCTTCTAACCCGGCAGACCCCCCAAGCCCTACTGTAAGCGCACTGGAAATTACCTGGCTGTAAATATTATGAAAATCAAGCTTGCTGGAATTATGAGAAATGTTATAAATTATTGAGGAAATCCCGTGTTGAAATTTACTTCTCCTGATAAAAGTCCGGACATATAAAACGGTGAGCAAGATTCCAATAAGAGGAAAGAAAAAATAAAGGTAAAATTTATATTTCCAATGAAGGTCATTTATCAGAAAGCTGGCGACATAATGGGTTAATTCTTTTAATACCGAGGAAGCGATGCCGCCCATAATTCCCACTACAGAAGCGGCGATAATTAAAAAACTGGAATTGGAAATTCTGCGTTTACGCCATTGATTGATTATTTCAATATATTTAAGCAGCTTTTCGTACATGGTAGCTGATAAGAATAAGTTTTAAAGTTAAAAATTTGCGCGAAGGTAATTACAAAAAAAGTATGATTAAAAGAAACAGTTGTTCCGTAAGAATTATAAGGGGCCAATAACAAAATTTTGAAAAAAATTATGAAGAACTGTTTATCTCAAAAGAAAAAGTAGAACCTTTCCCTTCATCGCTCTCAAAAAAAATCCTGCCACCATGCCTTTTTATGATCTCAGCGGAGATATAAAGACCTAAACCCATGCCCGGAAAAGTGTAACTGTTCTTACCCGAAACATGGTAAAACTTTTTGAATATATTTGGATGTTCTTCTTTTGGAATACCGATTCCCATATCCTGCACGCTTAGCTTTACTTTATTATTTTCACAATAGGTTTTAATAATAATTTCATTGCTTTTTGGGGAATATTTTATGGCATTGGATAGAAAATTTACAACTACCTGCCCTATCCTGTTTCTGTCGCCTTTAATAGGATCGCAGGGATTTAGTTCCAGGATAATCTTATGAGTTTTAGTTGTACGCTGCATTTCTTCCGTTATTTCATTTACCATACTATTAAAATCAAACTCTTTCTTTTCAAAAACCATTTCACCCTTATCTATTTTTGTTACATCAAGCAGGTCAACAATAAGCGTTGTAAGTTTATCAACTTGTTTATCCATTTTTGCAAGCATCTCTACCGCCTGCTGATTTTTTTCTTCATTAAATGTTGACTGAAGTATTTGAGTATAAGCTTTTAAACTGGTAACAGGAGTTTTAAGCTCATGGCTCGCTATGCTGATAAATTCATCTTTTTTCTTATCAGCCTTTATCCTGTTTTCAATGTCTTTTTTTACCTTCTCATACAATCTAGTGTTTTCCAGGGTAAGCGCTATCCGGTTACAAAAGTCTTTTGCAAAGCTAAAGTCGCTTTCGTCAAACAAATGGCATTCGTTACAGGAAATAAAAGATACAACACCTGTTGCGCGGCCGTTGGCCAGCATTGGTATTATCATTACCGACTTAATAGAAAGATTTCTTAGAATCTCCCTTTGTTCATCATCCTGCGCGCCGGTTTTAATTATTTCTTCTGTTATTTCCGGAACCAATAATGGCTCTCCAGTTCTCATTGCATAACCAACAGAACCTCTTCTTGGATCATTGTAATCTATGGGGTGTGTTTCGCGGTACTCTTCGGCAAATTGAGCTTTCCCGGGATCAGAATGCGCCATTTTTATAGAGGTGGGCAAAACCATCGTCACGCAATTCGTTGATTACAATCCAGTCAGCAAAATCAGGAATAAGAAATTTGGTTATTTTATCCAGCGCTTCATTTGTGTCATGCGTGGCCGCTAACTCCTCTCCACCTTTGTTTAAGAACTTAAGCAGGTTTTCGGCTTTTTTAATTTGCGTTATATCCTTTGTAAAACAACGCGTGTGTTTAAAATTCCCATTTTCAAAATAAACGTTGCAATTAACAAGTACTTCCTTTAAGGAACCATCTTTACAAATAATTTTCACCTGGCGGTTTATTATTTTACCATACTTCTTTAACTCTTCATCAAGTTCATCTATATAAGGCCGGTCAAAATAAAAATTTTTTATCGGCTGTCCTATATATTCTTCCTTTTTATAACCAAAAAGATCTAATTCTGCTTTGTTGGCAAAAAGAATTGTTCCATTCGCATCTACCATATGGATTCCTACCGGTGCATTTTGTAAAAAACTTTCAAGGTTCTCTCTTCCAGCACCAGATTTTTCAAGCCCGCTTTCTAAATACATTGTGGAAAGAGTTTATTAAAAAAATCTTTGTAAAGTACCAAAGAATCATGAAAAAACGAACACTGAATTTATAAATTTACTTTGATGTAAAGAAATTGAATGTCAGGATAATTAATAATTTTAATTCAAACACCTGCTATCTTTGAATCATGAGCCACTTCGGTATTTGGATTATTTCAATTTTTTCAATAGGCGCAATTATTATAAGGCCTTTCAAATTACCAGAAGCAGTTTGGGTGGTTGCAGGTTCTTTACTATTAATTATTTGTGGTTTTATTTTACCATCCGATGGAATAAAAGGCGTTTTAAATGGCGTTAATGTTTATTTGTTTTTAACCGGAATGATGTTGCTTGCTGAAGTTGCCAGGGAAGAGAAACTTTTTGATTTTCTTGCCGCTTATGCAACAAAACTTTCCCGTGGTTCTTCCAAAAGATTTTTTATTTTAATTTATATAGTTGGAATTGCCGTTACCACTTTTTTATCTAACGATGCAACGGCCGTTGTTCTTACACCAGCCATTATTGCAGCAACAAAAACGGCAAGAGTTAAAAAACCTCTTCCTTTCCTTTTAAGCTGTGCATTTATAGCCAATGCAGCCTCTTTTGTATTACCTATCTCTAATCCTACTAACCTCATTATTTACAAAGGCGGCCTCCCATCATTATGGAATTGGCTTGGGCAATACATTTTACCATCTTTTGTTGCGATCGTGATTACTTTTATTTTGTTGTGGTTTACACAAAGAAAAAATTTAAACCAAACTATTGAATCTGAAAATACAAAACCCAGGCTTTCTTCAGGATCCAGAACCGCACTCATCGGAATTGCTGCCACCGCCCTTATTTTATTGACTTGTTCGGCAATGGGTATTCAATTGGGTTTGCCTACAGCTATTACAGGGATTATCACTTCTTCAATTATAATTATCCGTTCCCGAAAAAATCCATGGATCATTGTCAAAAATGTTTCCTGGCAGGTGCTTCCGCTCGTTGCGGGTTTGTTTGTTATTGTAGAAGCGTTGAATAAAACCGGGATCATTAAAACACTTTCAGGTATTTTACACCAAAACCTTTCCAATTCTGTGGCGGCAACGACATGGGTAAGCGGCATTGCCACGGCTTTCGGATGCAATCTATTAAATAATCTTCCGGCGGGTTTAATTGTAAGCGATATTATCCAGCCGGGCCATGTTCCTGAAATTATAAAACGCGCCGTTTTAATCGGGATTGATTTAGGGCCAAACTTATCAGTTACCGGCTCGTTGGCTACTATTTTATGGCTTGTTGCATTACGCCGTGAAGGATATGAAATAAATAGATGGAGTTTTCTAAAATTAGGAATAATAATTATGACAATCACATTAGTTTTTACATTGTCTTCACTTTGGTTGTAGAATATAAAGAAGAATCCTGATTTCCGGGATAGCCAGCAGGCAAATAGGTTTGTTTTGATTAAATATCCACACACCGGAATTTTTAACCATTTACTTCAAAATAAAAGTTTATTTTTATTCTCATCATATTCCAATATTTATAATATAAAGTTTATTAGATAAGTTACACCTTTTGTTAATATTTTAACTTTTTTACAGTTTTAATTAACTATAATGGAGTGATAAAAATCATCGCAAGAATAAATTATGCTTACACCCCAATTACAAAAAACACTTGATGCAAAATGGGATAATTGCTGGCCGGTGAGTGATTTAAGGCCATTTGCGCTTCTTGACCTGATCAGTTATATTTTCTTTATAAAAAAATTAGACGACTGGGAATTAATCCATCAAAAAGTAAAATCATCGGAAGTCGATAATTTTATTTATACAAGAGAAATAGAAGAATTTACATGGAGCAAATTACAAAATCTGGATGCCAGGGAAATTCAGCTACTTTTCAATAAAGAACATGGCGTAATAGATTTGATGAACAATTATGCTTGTTTGAATTCTTTATACAGCGATTATTTCAAAGCCCCCCTTCTTATAGAGCCAACGCCCAAATTAATTTTCAACGCAATAGAAATTATCAATATAATTGAGACCAACGATAAAATAAACCAGGGAGCGATTATCGAATATCTTTTTAATAAATTAAAAACAACCGATCAAAACAGGCAGGAATTTATTCCGGAATTTGTTTCAAAATTAATGGTTTCCATAGCAAACCCTTCTGCAAAAGATGCAATCCTGGATCCTTCAGCAGGAAACGGCAGCCTGCTTATCAATACGCACCAGTTTATTGAAAGCCATATAAATTATGCGGTGCATGGGGCAACAAACGAATATACAGAGGCCAACCTCGAAGGACAGGAATCAGACCTGGTACTGCTTCGGCTTGCAGCTATGAACATGGTACTTCATGGAATTAAAAATCCTGATATTCATATTGCTCATTCGAAAAATGAAAGTTTAAAAAATAATCCGGCACTTGTCATTTCGGCTTTATTATTTTCAAATAATCTGCCACCCACCGCGGAAAATCAAACTGAAACCAATATACTGGAAAAAGAAAATTTATTATTAACAAGCATCCTCGAAAACCTCAATAATTCCGGGCGTGCTGTTATACTTGTTCCACAGATTTTATTAAAAAGTGATAATCCTGCTATTATAAAAACCAGGAAAAATATTGTGGATCATTGTAACCTGGAAGCTGTGATAACATTACCATCCAAAAATAATTCTTTATTTTCAGAAGCAGGAATCATGGTTTTTAATAAACTCCAATCTGAAACAAGTGAGGTTTGGTTTTGCAAATGGGGAACTGGGAAAAAGAAAAACCGAAATAATATAGCAGGTAATGATAACTCCGGCGAAAATGAGAATGATGAATTTACCGTTGCAAATGATATTTTAAATAAATGGAATAACCGGAAGGAAATCAAAAAGGATCCATCACGCAACAGTTTTTTTATATCAGCAAATTATTTCAAAACTAATAATTATAAATTAAGTTTTAACGATTATAAACTGATCAGGCAAAGCCTGGAATTAAATAAAAAAACAGAAAATATTATCCCTGCTGAAACGGAAACCATCATTGCCGCCAAAAAAGAAAACCTGAATGAGTTTTTTGAAGAAAGTACGCCTCTGCCCGAAAAGAAGCAAAAAAGAAGAAGTGCCCCTTTAGTCATTACGTTAATAATTTTAATATTAGGAACCGGAGCCTTTTATTGGTTTTATTTAAAAGGAAATTCCAACAACTATTTAACCAGGGATAAAATCACGAATTCAGCTTCAAAAATAAGCGTTGCCAACAATTCAAAAGATCCGGAACCAGACACCGCAGAAATTAAAAATTCTTCTTCAGCAAAAATGGCGCCTTCTCCAGTTAATAATGTAAAGCCTGATTCTACATCAGAAGTCTCTACAAAATATACGGTTGTAAACAAAGCCTGGTTTCATTATGAGCCTGATCCTTCCAAACTTAAACCAGTTTATTTGCCTCCCAGGAAAGACGTTATACTCAGCCCTACCGAGGAAGAAAATGGATTTATTTATGTGGTATATATAAACAGCAGAGGAGAGGCAACGCACGGATGGTTAAATAAAAAAGACCTGCGGCCGGTTGAGTAATTTTTTTTGAATTCAATAAAATAAAAGATTTCCCGTTTGCATTTATGCATAATAGTTATATAGGCCTAAAATAAGAATTTGCAAAATTTATTCGTTTACTGCAACAAATCATAATTTAGCTTCAAAATCCCAGTTGTGCTTTCAATCAGCCAATTAATTATTTACCCGGTAAAATCTTTGGGCGGTATCGCGCTCAATTCGGCTAATATAACCGATCGTGGCCTTGAACACGACAGGAGATTTATGTTGATAGATGAAACCAATTGCTTTTTAACCCAAAGGCAATTTCCTGAAATGGCATTGCTGCACACTGCAATTGAAAATGACAGGCTTTTGGTTTTTCATAAAGATTTTACAGAAGAAAAACTCATTCTGCCATTGGTTCCTGGAAAGATTCCTGAAACTCTTTTGGTAAGAATCTGGGATGATGATTGTGAGGCTCAACCGGTTAGTAAAGAAGCAGATAATTGGTTTTCTGAACGGTTAAAATTTTCGTGCAGATTGGTTTACATGCCGGAATCGGCTAAAAGAAAGGTTGAGGGCAAGTATGCATTAAATAATGACATAACCAGTTTTGCGGATGGCTATCCCGTAATGATTATCGGGCAGCCGTCTTTGGATCATCTTAACAGCCGGTTATCAGAAATGCTTCCTATGAACAGGTTCAGGCCCAATATCGTATTTACCGGGGGAACCCCTTTTGAAGAAGACACTTTGGAACATTTCAGGATTAATAAAATTGATTTTTATGGAGTAAAACTTTCAGCGAGATGCGTAATCACTACTACCAACCAGGAAACTGCGGTTACCGGCAAAGAGCCTTTGAAAACGCTGGCGGGATACAGGATGAAAAATAATAAAGTTTATTTTGGGCAAAATGTACTCGTAAAAGGCAAAGGTGAAATTAGTATAGGCGGCCAGATTGAAATTGTGAAGCTGCGTACAAAATCTTTTTTGGCTGAATAAACCTTTCACTAAATAAATTGTTTAAGCCATTCTTTTGCTGCCTCGTCATTGGTAAAACTTTTCATAGGAATAGGCGGTTGCTTCAGTGCAAAAAGAATATTCATTATAAATTTTGAAAGGCCTGGTTTTGAAACCATGGCCATCGCTGAATAAATAACAGGTAATTGTTTGGCCGAAAATTCACGGGTTTCTTTATTGGGTACAGGCGATTTTGATAAATAGATCAATAAAGGCACAATCCTGTTACTGGTAATTTTTTTTACGAATGCCACGTTAGCCGTTATATTTTTAACTGTGCGTTTGGGGCTTTTTGAAAGTGAAACCAAAATCCCGTTATCAAACCAATAGTCTGCTATTTCACCTTTATAAATTTCTCTGTCTCCAGGTATTTCCATTTTTAATTTTGGAGAAGATTTTTTATTTTTTTTGCTTTTTTCTTCAATCAAATGTAGCATAAAATAAAAATCCCTGTTTTTTGTTCGTTTACTAATCAATTCATTCTTATCTCATTGCCTTCCGCATCCATTGCAGGCATAGCCTGCCCGTCTTTCGGAATAAAAAATTTGTGCCTTTCGATAATAATATGATTATCGTATAATTCAAAAATAAAAAGGCCTGCCTGTAAAAAATTGGCTTTATCCAGCGTAAGGTAATTTTCATTAATCTTTGGAACTTCAAATAAAAAAGTGCCGTCTGCGCGGTAAAACCTGATTGAATATTTTTTTCTTGCAGCATCGGGCAATGAAACAATTACGTTGTTATCTTTTCCTGTATATACGTGGGGTGAAGGCACAAAAAGATTGCGTTTATACTTTGGAATTTCGGTAGTTTCCTGTTTTTCAACTTGTGGAATTTCGCTCAAAGTATCTTTGCCAGGCCGGTGTGAATGGCTAAACAAATAAGTACCGCCCTGGAATGAAATAAAAACCCTGTAATATTGGTTGGAAGGGATAAATTCTTTGGTATCTGTAAAGCCATTGACGCCGGGCTCCACATTTAATACGCTACCAATCGTTGTAAAATTTTTTAAGCTATCCCCTGACCGTTGAATATTGATGTTAGAAACATTTGTAAAAGGATTATTCCAGGAAACCAGCACCTTTTCACCTAATTGAGTTACGGTTATTTTAGGCAAAGTATCCTGGGCAAAAGAAAACTTTTGCAACAAAAACACCAAAAAAAGCAAAAGGCAAAATCTATACATTTGAAATAAGCGAAGCTATTGGTTTTTAAGAAATGCAAATATAATCTCTTGTTAAAGAAATAAAAACCGTAAAATAACAGCCGGAGAAAAGCTCCGTTTCTTTTATTTACTTTTGAATTTATTAATCAAATTTATGACGTATAATTATCTTCCGCTTGATAAAAGCTTTCTTACATTTCAGCAGGTAAAAAATTATCTGAAATACAACCAATTAGTTTCAATCACTTTTGCTGCCCATGAAGATATTTTAAAATGCCGTGAATACCTTGACAAAAAAATAGAATCCTCCGATGAATTGTTTTATGGCATCAATACAGGGTTTGGTTTTCTGCAAAATGTAAAAATCGAAAAGGAAGAATTAAAAAAATTACAAAGCAACCTGCTCCTTTCACATGGTTGTGGATTGGGCGATGAAGCGCCTGATGAGATTGTAAAGCTAATGATCATGCTCAAAATAAAATCATTGAGTTATGGCTATTCCGGCATTGGCATTGAAGTAGTAAAGAGATTAATGGACATGCACAATAACAATGTGCTTCCCGTAATTTACATACAAGGTTCACTCGGCGCTTCCGGCGACCTGGCGCCTCTTTCGCACCTGGCTCTTCCTTTAATTGGCAAAGGCGAAGTAAAATTGAATGGAGAAAAAATGCTTTCTGAAATAGCCTTGAAGCACTTGGATTGGCAACCAATTGAGTTACAAAGCAAAGAAGGTTTAGCCCTTATAAATGGAACACAATTTATGAGCGCTTATGGAATGCATAATTTAGTTAAGGCAGAAAAATTAATTGAATGGGCCAATATAATTTCAGCGATTTCTTTCGATGCTTTTAATTGTAACGCTGATTGCCTTTATTATAAACTACAGGAAATAAGGCCTCATTCCGGGCAAATATTTGTAGCCTCCCGGTTAAGAAATATTTTAAACGGCAGTGAAGTACTTTCCACAAAAAAACCGAAGGCCCAGGATCCGTATTCTTTCCGTTGTATTCCCCAGGTACATGGCGCCACGAAAGATACTTTTGACTTTGTTTTAAATACGTTTTTGGTGGAAATTAATTCTGTTACTGATAATCCAAATATTTTCCCTGATAAAGACAATATTGTAAGTGGCGGAAATTTTCATGGCCAACCACTGGCATTAGGCTTGGATTTCCTTTCTATCGCCATGAGTGAACTTGCCAATATTTCTGAAAGAAGGGCTTTTCAATTATTAAGCGGGCAAAGGGGATTGCCTTTGTTTTTAGTAAAAAATCCGGGGCTCAATTCGGGGTTAATGATTCCGCAATATACTGCGGCGGCCATTGTAAGCGAGAATAAACAATTGTGCACGCCTGCTTCTGTAGATTCTATTTCTTCGTCAAACAACCAGGAAGACCACGTAAGCATGGGTGCCAACGCAGCTACAAAATGTTACCGTATTATTAATAATGTAGAAAAAGTTTTGGCAATAGAATTATTGATTGCCGCGCAGGCGCTGGAATACAGAAGGCCTTTGCATTCATCTCCCGAAATTGAAAAGTTAGTAAAAGCATTTAGAAAAAAAATCGCTTTCAATGAGAATGACAGGTTTTTGCATGATGATTTGGTGAATGCTATTGACTTTATGAGGGAATATGAATGGGAATAATTTCCTGGCTTCAATCTAAAATTGTAAATTAGATAAAACATTTTTTTATGAAATCACCAAAAGAAATAAAAAAAGAAATCCATGAATACGTTGACCGCATTGATGATGAAGAAACTTTATGGATGGTGCATGAAGATGTTCTTGAATATTTAAAGAAAGAAAAACCAGAAAAAAAAGAGGAGGATTATTTAACCGAAGAGCAGGAAAAACAATTAGACGAAGCTATCAGGCAAGCTAATGCAGGAGAATTCGTAACCGAAGAAGAATATCTAAAAGCCACTTCCAGATGGCGTACAAAATAAAAAAAAGTAAAGAATTTCTAAGAAATGTTCTTTTTGTAATTGGTAATATAGAAAAAGAATGGGGTATAAAATCTGCAGTAAAATTTCAAACTATTTTGGATTCAAAGATTAATAAACTTTCATTTTCACCTAACGCAGGTATGATGACTACAAAAAGTAAAAGCATTCGCAAATTAGTCATTACTAAACACAATAAGGTTTATTATCAAATCAATAAAGATGAAATCAATGTTTTGGCATTATTTGAAACCAGAATGAATCCTAAAAGAAATAAATACCAATAATTTTTCCATACTTAAATACCAAGATTTTGATTATGCTAATCCTAAACCAATAGTTGTATGAAAAAAGAATTTGACCGTTACGATCCTGTAAAATACAAAACTCCCACCGGCACAAAAATCTCCTGTAAAGGCTGGGTACAGGAAGCGGCATTAAGAATGTTATTAAACAACCTTGATCCTGAAGTGGCTGAAAACCCGGATGAACTGATTGTTTATGGCGGGCGCGGCAAAGCAGCAAGAAATTTTGAAAGCCTCGATCTCATCATCAAAGCATTAAAAGATTTGGAAAATGATGAATCGCTTTTGATACAGAGCGGAAAGCCGGTGGGTATTTTAAAAACACATACCAACGCGCCCCGAATATTAATTTCAAATTCCCAATTGGTTCCCAAATGGGCAACATGGGAAGTATTTGATGAATTAGAAAAAAAGGGGTTAATGATGTTTGGGCAGATGACTGCCGGTTCATGGATCTACATCGGTAGCCAGGGAATTGTACAGGGAACTTATGAAACGTTTGGCGCCGTTGCCAAAAAACATTTTAATAATTCGCTTAAAAATACTTTAAGCGTAACAGCAGGATTGGGCGGAATGGGCGGCGCCCAGCCACTTTCAGTTACTATGAATAATGGCGTTTGCCTCGCAGCAGAAGTGGATAAATCAAGGATAGAAAAAAGGCTAAAAACCCGCTACCTCGATGAGATGATTGAAAACATTGATGAAGCGATAGACAAAGCCATTAAAGCTAAAGAAGAAGGCAAGGCGTGGAGTATCGGCGTTCACTGCAATGCAGTTGATTTGTTACAAAGGCTGATAGAAAGAAATATCACTGTTGATGTTTTAACTGATCAAACATCTGCTCATGATCCATTATTTGGTTATTATCCGCATACTATCTCTTTTGCAGAAGCCAATCAATTGCGTAAATCCGATCCTGAAAAATACATTGAGCTTTCTTATCAAAGTATGAAAAAGCATGTAGTGCTTATGCTCGAGTTACAAAAAAAAGGAGCCATAACTTTTGATTATGGAAACAATTTGCGCGCACGCGCTTATGAACAGGCTATAAAAAATGGCTCCCCGGAAAGCGAAGCGAGACGGGCGTTTGATTTTCCGGGTTTTGTGCCGGCATATATCCGGCCTCTTTTCTGCGAAGGGAAAGGCCCGTTTCGCTGGGCGGCGCTAAGTGGCGACCCGGAAGATATTCGTATAACTGATACCGTTATAATGGAATTATTTCCTGAAAATGAAGGATTGATCCGTTGGATAAAATTGGCTGGGGAAAGAATCGCGTTCCAGGGATTACCTGCCCGCATTTGCTGGCTGGCCAGGGCGAAAGAGAAAAGGCAGGGCTTGCGTTTAATGAATTGGTAAAAACCGGAAAAGTAAAGGCGCCAATTGTTATTGGCCGCGATCATTTGGACACAGGTTCCGTTGCCAGCCCTAACCGTGAAACTGAATCTATGCTGGATGGAAGTGATGCCGTAGCTGATTGGCCGGTTTTAAATGCGCTGGTAAATACCGCGGGAGGAGCAAGCTGGGTGAGTTTTCATCATGGAGGTGGCGTAGGTATGGGCTATAGCATTAATGCGGGAATGGTAATTGTAGCTGACGGAACAGATGATGCAGCATCTAAACTTAGCCGTGTTTTAAGGAATGACCCCGGGCTTGGTATTATCCGGCATGCGGATGCAGGATATGATGTGGCAAAAGATTATGCAAGAAAATTCGGCCTGGATATTAATGAAAGATTAAAATAATACAAAACAGGAATTGCCCTTTTTTCTTCGTCTACTATACTTATTTTAGTAAGTTAATTCACCTCAATATCTGGCATATCATTAAGATCACTACTAAGGGGAAGCTCAAAATAAAAAATACTTCCTTTCCCGGTTTCGCTTTTTAATCCTATTTTTCCATCGTGTTTTTCTATAACTTCTTTACAAATAAAAAGCCCCAAACCCAAGCCGGGGAATGTATTTAAGTTAGGCCCCGAAACCCGGTAAAAACGTTCAAAAATTCTATCATATTCTTCTTTGCCAATACCTTTCCCAAAATCCTGGACCGAGCATACTACTTTATGGCCTTGCTTCTCTAATGAAATAATTATTTTTTTGCTGCCGCTAGCATATTTTATCGCATTGCTGATAAAGTTACTAAGTACCTGCCGTATCCTTTCGCGATCGGCATAAACAGAAGCTGCCTGGTTATTATTAAAAATGATTTCCTGGTTTAAGGAAATGGGTTGCATGTCTAAAATAATTTCCAGGATCAGGTCATTCAGGATAAATAACTCTTTATTAAAAACCAATTGCCCGTTTTCAATTTTGGAAGTATCCAGCAAATCATTAATTAAGGAAGTCAGTTTATTAATTTGAATATCCATTCTTTCAAGCATTGTTTTATGCTGCATATCCTGAAATCCTTCCGCATCCATCAATAACATTTGCGTATATGCTTTCAGCGAGGTAACGGGCGTTTTAAGTTCATGGCTCGCAATACTAAAAAATTCGTCTCTTCTATAAACCAGGTCTTCTGTTTCTCTTTGAATTTTGTCTTTTTGAGCCGTAAATTCATGAAGGTTATCACGCATTTTTTTTATGGAAATTCCAAGCAAGTCTTCAGCACTTCTTGGTTTCACATTCACTTCAAAATTCCCTTTACCAATTTGATTGGCTGCCTGCGCAAGCGCTATATTATTTTTATCAATGTCAATAATACTTTTGGCAAGATTGGCAATAATACCTTTGGGCATATTATTTAATTGCAAATCCGTTCCTCCTTTAGAAATCTTTGCGGCTGCTACTTTAATTTCTTCAAGTAATTTGTGTATATGGTTTACCACATAAGCAACAAAAGCAATTACCAGTAAAATAGCAAACAGCATAAATGAGACTGCTTCTTTTTCAGAATCTTTTTCATCGTTATATATTTGTTGCATTTTGGTATCAGCACTATCCCATAATGCACGTTGCTGATGCCTTAAATTAATCATTGCCTTTGTAGAAACATCCCAGAATTGGTTGGCGGTGTAAGTGCTATCAAATTTAAAAGTGCTAAAAAGTTTATGCAAGTAATCTAACGTGGCGCTATAATCGCTCCCTTTTTTTTGGTTTTCATAATTTTTTTTTGATTCCGGCGAAGCCTTCAATAAAAATTCTGTTTCATAGGTATTAAAAACTTTATACGAGCGAAGCGAGCCAGACAAAGTTTCATACATGTTCTTTCGGGTTAATAATTCATTGAAAACATTTGTGCGGATAATTCCCAGGTACGTAATCATTGCAGAAAGCTTTTCCTGAGCCACAATATCCTGGTAAGCAGGTTTAAGAAATGTATTCGCAGGAATAAAAGATGCCAATAGGTTTAAACGGAATATAGCATCCGTATAATATTGCATGATATCGTTTGTAGTAATTTTTTGAGAATCTATTTCGGTTCTTACCGTATCCAACTTATCTAAAAAAGTATATTTAGTAAAATCCCTCAATGAGAGATCATTACTTTTTTCTAGAAGTTGAAGAATCGAATCTGTCCTCTGCCGGCGAACTAAAAGCGTATTATAACCCGTATCATTTATAATATAAAAATAACTGTAACGGCGTTCCCTTGTAAGTTCGGCTATTAGTTCATTTGTATTTTCAGATTGTTTTACATGCTCAATGTAATTCCCCAAAAGTTCCACCTTTTGTGATTTTTCCCGGTAAATCATTATGGAGAAATAAATTAAAAATAAAATAGGGATAATACCTATCAGCAGCAATTTTGCCGTAAGTGATAAATTTCTAAAACGAACAATCATTTTTTGATAGATAGAATGGATAACAGGATTGAATTATAAAGCGAAACCTCTTACACAAATAATACCAAATTATTGTGGCTAAGGTAACATATAATTTAAAAACTGCATTTTTGATTAAACTTATTCTTTTTATTTCCGGAAATTGGCAGAATTTTACAGCTTACCCAATATTATTAGGTCAATTTTCAAAAGCAGGTGGGGAAAATATTGGGTAAAATTGAGATAAATTATAGAAAAAAATCCGGGAGAATCCCCTCCCGGATTTTTTTTATTTGTAAAAGAGGGTTTCTTCTTATTTTATTAAAGAAACGGTTTCTTCATAATAATCTGCCCCCTGAACTTGTTTGGTATAAAGAACGAATGAATTGGAAGTCAGCGTTTTTATATCATAAGTTATGATTCCGGCCAGAATAATTTGGGTATCGCCGGATAAAGTATACGTGGTTGTATCTTTTTGGCCCTGGTCATCTGAATAGGCTTTTCCGTCATTTCTAAATTCAATAGTTGAATTAACCCCTGTATCTGTGTACGAAGAATCTACACCACTTACAAATTGATGATATACAACGGTTTGGAGTTGCCAGGTGCCTTGTACTTTTTCAGCAGTTGTTAATTTGACATCCTTTTTTTTGCAGGCTGCAAATAAAAAGGAAAGTAATACAATAACCAAAAAGGAATTAATAATTTTTTTCATAAAATGTTTGTTTTGATTAAAAGATAATTTACAAAAAACCGTAAGTTAATAAACACCAATAACGAAATAATACTTATGAAATTGCCTTTCTTTAAAATGTGCACGCAATATTTAAAAATATTGCATTGTTAGTTAATACACGGCACGTTATATGCAGATAAAAAAATAAGTAATACAATTTCGAAACCGATTGATTCCTACCCTCTTAATTAATAATTTTTAAAAACTATAAAAAAATGAAAAAAATACACTTACGAAAATCACCAATTTCGTTTATAGCAGGTTTTATTATTATGATATCTATTTTGATTCTTTCTTCCTGCAGCCAAAAAATGACTTTTGGAACATCGAGTGTGGTTCCCGCTGCTACAGGTTCTGTCAAAATAAAAAAAACTAATAACGATAATTACCAGGTGGACGTAAAAACAACTCATTTGGCAAAGCCGCAAAATCTAACTCCACCCAGAGATGTATATGTTGTTTGGATGAAAACTGAAGATAACACAGTAAAAAATATAGGAATGATAAAAAGCTCCTCAGGGCTTCTTTCAAGCACCTTAAAAGGTGAATTACAAGCAACCGCCACTTCAAAACCAACTTCTTTTTTCATTACTGCAGAAGATGACGGGAATATTCAATATCCGGGAAACCAGGTAGTACTTCAGACAAGATAATTCTATAATTTAATGGCTTAAACCAGTAAACGAACAATTACAAAAGATTCTTATTTTTTCCGGAAGAATATCCTGATGGGAACTCCTGTGAGCACAAAGTTTTCCCGCAACTGGTTTTCAAGATAATTTTTATAAGGAGTCTTGATATCGTTTGGATAATTACAAAAAAATGCAAATGACGGAACCGCAGTTGGCAGTTGAGTTACAAATTTTATTTTAACCGCATGGCCTCTTACAACCGGTGCATGATAAGATTCCATTGCTTTTTGCATTACATCGTTCAATTTGGAAGTGGCAATTTTCTGCATCCTGTTTTCATACACTTTCAAAGCGGCTTCCATCGCCTGGAAGATGCGCAACTTTTCAGTAGCAGAAATAAAAATAATCGGAACATCATTAAAAGGGGCGAGTTTTTGTTTTAAAGATTTTTCATAATCCCGTGCTGTATTGGTTTCTTTTTTTACAATGTCCCATTTATTAACAAGCACTACAATTCCTTTTCCCTTTTTTGCAGCCAGTGAAAAAATATTTAGGTCCTGGGCTGTAATTCCTTTTTCAGCATCCAATAATAGTATGCAAACATCTGCTTCGTCAACGGCGCTGATGGCTCTTATTACAGAATAAAATTCAAGGTCTTCACTCACTTTTTTCTTTCGCCTTATTCCTGCTGTATCTATTAAAATAAATTCTTTATTAAATAAATTATAAGTTGTATGAACCGCGTCTCTCGTGGTTCCTGCTATTTCGCTTACAATCGTACGCTCTTGCCCGGTTAATGCATTTAGTAAAGAAGATTTACCCACATTAGGCTGCCCGATAATCGCGAATTTTGGAACTGTCGTTGGCTCTTCAATTTTTTCCGGAGGAATTTTTGAACAAATTTCATCCAGTAATTCACCAGTTCCAGTTCCACTTATTGATGAAAGGAAAAATATTTTTTCAAAACCAAGGCTATAAAATTCTGCAGCTTCCATCTGGCGGGTATAATTATCTACTTTATTCACCACCAAATAAACCGGCTTTGGCGACCTGCGCAGCAATTCAGCCATATCTTCATCAAGATTGGTAATGCCTGTAGTTACATCTACCATAAAAATAATAGCATTGGCTTCTTCAATGGCAATGTGGACTTGCTTGCGGATTTCCCTTTCAAAAATATCATGGCTGTCGGCTACAAAACCGCCTGTGTCAATCACATTGAAACTATTGCCCGCCCATTCCGCTACGCCATATTGCCTGTCGCGTGTAACGCCGCTGATATCATCGACAATAGATTTCCGCTGTTCGAGCATCCGGTTAAAAAAAGTACTCTTGCCTACGTTGGGCCTGCCTGTAATTGCTACGGTATAAGACATTTTTATTTAGAGTTAAGGATTTGAGCTTTCAATATTTATCAAAAAGCAAAGAACGGAAAGTATTTGCATATAAAAATTTATAACAGCTCTATCCAAGATATAATGGCTTTTTTAAGATTTCAAAATAGAAATAAAGCGATTTTGTTGGTTTACTATATTTACACAATCCCACTTTTGTTGGTTCTTCCTGAATTATTTTTCAAAGATTTTAAATCTTTATAAAAACCGGGATATGATTTGTTAACCGCTTCGGCATCTTGGATAATTGTATTTCCTTTTGCACGTAACCCCGCAACCGCAGCCGCCATCGCAATACGGTGGTCATTGTGTGATGAAACTTTTGCGCCTTTTACTTCTTTGCCGCCATGAATAGCCATCAAATCGCCCTTCAATTCTATAATTACATTCATCTTTTTAAATTCGTCCCTTAAAGCAATAGCACGGTTGCTTTCTTTATGTAATAACCTGTTCACCCCTTTTATTGTAGTTTTTCCTTTACAATAAGCGGCTAACGCAACTAATGGCGGAAAAAGATCAGGGCAATGAGTGGCATCAAAATCAAAAGCGGCTAAATTACTTTTCTTTACAGTAATTTCATTTTGATGAATCTTAACTTCTGCGCCACAATCATACAAGGCTTCCATAATATTTTTATCACCCTGCGATGAATTCAAATCGGCGCCTTTTAAAGTAACTTCTCCCGCTACTGCGCCAGCAACCAAAAGAAAAGACGCACTGCTCCAGTCGCCTTCCACGGTATATTTAATACTGTGAGCCGGCAAAGGTTTGCGCGGATGAATGGTGAAAATTTCGTAATTACAATTATCAATCCGAAAGCCAAAATCTTTCAAAACAGAAATCGTTAAATCAATGTAAGGCCTGCTGGATAAATCTTTCACTTTGATACTAACGGGTACCGTGCACGCTTTTGCAAAAGCAAACAACAAACCTGTCAAAAATTGCGAACTCAATGATCCATCTACTGTAATATTTTTGGGATGCAGCGGGCCGTGTAAAGTAACTGGCAATCTTCCTTCATTGGAATTTACTTCCACATCCAGCAAAGGAAGAATTTCATCAAAAAAATTCATCGGCCTTTTTAAAATACTTCCTTCGCCGGTAAAAATAATATCATAATTAAACAAGCCCGCGATGGGTGCAAACATCCGCATAGACAACCCACTTTCGCCCACATTTACAATTACATTTTTTTCAGGAAACTGGGAGCGGAAAATATAATCATTAGAAGTGACAGCCATTTTATTGCTGGTCATATTAATAGTAGCACCCAATTTGCTAATAATATCCATCGCTGCTTTTTCATCATTGCTGTTTCCAAAATTATCAATCACGGTTGTGCCCGGAGTAATCAGCGCTGCTGCGCACGCCCGTTGCATTGAGCTCTTAGATGGAGGCACTTTTATTTTTCCAAAAACTGCAGAAGGTGTTATTGTTATGATCACGTTTACAGGTTATTAAAAATTTCTTTTAAATCATTCAAGGGAATTCTTTTTATGGACGCTTTTCCGATTTCATCCAGTACCACAAAATTCATATCGCTTCCGGATTTCTTTTTATCATGCAAAAGGATATCCCATGTTTTTTCTTTATCAATATCAAAAGCGATTGGCAATTTATATTTTGAAAGAAGCTGTTTTATTTTTTCTGTTTCTGATTCGGGGAAACCATTTATTTTTTCAGAAATAATACAAGCCGCCACCATTCCAATGCTAACAGCGCTTCCATGAGGAATTTTTGCCGTATTTTCAATGGCGTGCCCAATCGTGTGCCCAAAATTCAACATTTTTCTTTCGCCTGTTTCATACTCATCATTTGCCACAACCTTGTATTTTATATCCACATTCCTCTCAATCAATTTTCCAATATTTTCTTTTGAAAATTTAAAATCTTCTAACTTTTTTTCTTCCAGAAAATGAAACATATTTCCATCATTTATACAAGCATGTTTTATAATTTCAGCATACCCATTGATCCATTCTTCATCAGGAAGGGTTTCTAAAAAAGAAAAATCGTACAACAAAAATTCGGGATGCCGGATAACACCAACGAGATTTTTGTATACACCCACATCAACGCCATTCTTGCCCCCGATACTTGCATCCACCATTGCCAAAATACTTGTGGGCACAAACCCGAATTTTACTCCGCGCATATAAATAGACGCCGCATAACCTGTAATATCTGTTACAACACCGCCGCCAACACCAACGATAAATGTTTGCCTGTCGGCATTCAATTCGATTAACCGGTTAATAACTTCATCAACTGCTTGTTGGTTTTTATATGGCTCACCGGCTTTTAAAACAATCGTTTTCCTGCCTGAAAAATTTTCAGGTTGCTTCGCAAAAATATTTTCATCCGTGATGAGAATGGTATTTTCTTTTTCGGTTAATTCATCAATCATTTGAAAGCTTGCGCCGAAATAACCATTGATTGATTTCCCTGAAAACTGGTATTTTTTTTCAATCATTTCTTTATTCTTCATTCATAATTTTATTTTGATGATTGATACTTTCCATGTGTACCGCATCAAAATATTTGGTAATAAAATCTTTGCTCAAGTCTAATTTTCCTCCTTTCACAAAAGCCTTGGCTAAAATTTCATTCCAGCGGTTGGTTTGCAAAATCGTAATGTTGTTTTCTCTTTTATATTCACCTATTTTATTGGAGATCTTCATTCTTTGCCCGAGCAATGCTAACAATTCATCATCCACCTGGTTTATTTGTTCACGCAATTTTGCCAGCGCTGTTACAAATTCTTTTTCATCGGTGTTTTCATGACGCCATTTTAAATCTCCAAGCATTTCAGATAATCTCTCAGGAGTAATTTGTTGTTTGGCATCACTCCATGCTTTATCCGGGTTAATGTGTGATTCAATCATTAAACCTCCGAAATCAAGGTCAATACTTTTTTGCGCAATATCCTGAAAGCCGGTTCTGTTACCACAAATATGCGAAGGGTCGCAAACAAGAAGCATGTCAGGAAACCTTCTTTTCATCTCAATGGGTAAATGCCACATAGGTGCATTACGGAATTCAGTGTTTCCATAATTAGAAAATCCCCGATGGATCATTCCTATATCTTTCATACCCACTTTCTGTAAACGCTCAATGCCTCCACTCCATAATTCGAGATCAGGATTTATCGGATTTTTTATCAGCACCGGCACATCCACGCCGCGCAAAGCATCGCAAACTTCCTGCACGCTAAACGGGTTTACGGTTGTTCTTGCGCCAATCCAAAGAATGTCAACATCAAACTGTAAAGCCATTTCTACATGCTTTGCTGTGGCTACTTCTACGGCGATTGGCAAACCGGAAACCTTCTTTGCTTCCGCAAGCCAGGGCAATCCTTTTACGCCAATGCCTTCAAACATTCCAGGTTTGGTTCTTGGTTTCCATATTCCGGCGCGAAGTGCATCTACTTTTCCGGTTTTAGCAAGCCTGGTAGCGGTTTCTACCACTTGTTCCTCGGTTTCAGCGCTGCATGGCCCACTGATAATAAGCGGGCGTTTGTTCCAAATTTTTTGAATCGTTTCGTTCATTTTGATTTTTGATTTTTATTTTTTATTACACTTTTTTGCCGCTAATTACACCAATTAACACGAATTATTTTTGCAGTAAACAAAGAAATAATTAATATTTCTTTTTCCCTCACCTATTCACTATTCCTATTCATTATTAGTTATTCCCATCTCACTTTATAATCTTCTTTATCTTATTCGCATTCTCCATCAACTCAACTAAATATTCCATGTTTTCTTTTTCCAAACTCGCTTTAAATTTTCTTAACTGGGAAATATGTTCATTTAAAACATCTAATACATTTTCACGGTTTTGCATAAAAATGGGCGCCCACATTGATGGATTACTTTTTGCCAATCGTACCGTACTTTCAAAACCACCGCCGGCCAATTCAAAAATAGCATCTCCTTCTTTTTCCTTTTCCAAAACCGTATTCGCAAGCGCAAAAGAGGTGATGTGCGAAATGTGGCTTACATAAGCGGCGTGTATATCATGATTTTCAGCATCCATATAAACGATATTCATCCCTAATGTTTTATAAATATTCTCAACAATATTAACGGCTTCTTTACCGCTCTTTTCTTTTTCGCAAATCACACACGACCTTCCTGCAAAAGCATTTCTCACTGCGGCTTCCGGCCACTATATTCGGTTCCCCACATCGGATGCGTTGCTACAAAAGACTTTCTGTTCGGGTGATTTTCCAATGATTTACACAACACATTTTTTGTAGAACCGGCATCAACTACTATTTGATTATTATTAACTAAATCCAATATTTCCTTAATAACAGGTATGGTAACATCAACAGGAATGGCTACATAAATAAAATCGCTTTTCCTCACCGCTTCTTCCAATGGCAACGCTTCATCAATGATTCCAAGTTCCATCGCTTTATCCAAACTCGCCCGGGTCCTGCTAACGCCAATTATATTTTTTGCAAATCCTTTGTCTTTCAAAGCCAGTGCGAATGAACCGCTGATTAAACCAACCCCGACAATGGTAACATTATTAAACATGATTAATTTATTAATTCAACCCTCAATTTTTTTTAATTCTATTTATTGCCTCATCCAATTTTTCTTCAGTAGCGCATAAACTCACTCGTATATAATTGTCTCCCGCATTTCCAAAAATTCCGCCCGGGGTTATAAATACATTGGAATCGTTCAAAACTTTATCTGTCAATTCAAAGCCATCTTTATAATCAGATGGAATTGCCGCCCAAACAAATAATCCCACCTGGCTTTTATCAAAAGTACAGTTCAGCAAATTCAACAATTCAAAAACTTTTTCCCTCCTCTTTCTATACACGGCATTTACTGAATCATACCAATCCTGCCCCAGCTCCAAAGCCTTTGCAGCAGCGAGTTGCAGCGGTAAAAACATGCCGCTGTCCATATTACTTTTGAAGCGAAGCACTTCTTCAATTCTTTCTTTCGCTCCGCAAAGCATTCCCACTCTCCAACCTGCCATATTATGGCTTTTGCTAAAAGAATTTAATTCTATCACCACCTCTTTTGCGCCTTCAAATTTTAATAAACTCATTGGTTTGTCATTCAAAATAAAACTATAAGGATTGTCATGGCAAATAAGAATTTGATGTTTTTTTGCAAAAGAAATTAATTGGGTGAACATTTCGTTTGTGGGTAACTGCCCGGTTGGCATTTGTGGATAATTTACAAACATCAACTTCACATTTTCCAAATCCAGTTTTTCCAATTCTTCAAAATCAGGGCACCAGTTATTTTCTTTTTTTAGCGTATATGCTATAACGTTAGCTCCGGCAATTTTTGCTGCGCTTTGGTAAGTAGGATAACCAGGATTTGGAATCAATACTTCATCACCGGGATTGATATACGTCATGCAAATGTGCATGATCCCTTCTTTACTCCCAATCAAAGGCAAAATTTCTGTATCGGGGTTTAGATCAACATCGTACCATTTTTTGTACCATTTGGAAATGGCATTTCTAAGCACCGGGCTTCCTTTATAACTCTGATAACCATGCTGGTTAGGCTTTTTAGCTTCTTCGGCTAAAGTCTTGATCACGTCAGGATGTGGCGGCAAATCAGGGCTGCCGATGCCCAGGTTGATCACATTTTTTCCTGCCTTATTCATCTCATCAATTTGCCTCAGTTTGGTTGAAAAATAATATTCTTCAATACCCGAAAGGCGATCTGACACTTTTTCCATTTTCTTTATTTCTGAATTATTTTCCTGAATTGCGTTCATCTCTTTTCATTTAATCAAATTTATTAACCCGCGTTTTTACCGTTTTTATAAACACCGTATACCTTAATATCCGCGGTTAAAGGTTTTATATTTTTAAGTACTTCATTTAGTTGTTCAAGGTGAGTAAATTCACAATCCACATGAAAGGAATACCTCCAGTCGCTGCCCGGAATAGGCATAGATTGCAGCTTGCTAAGATTGATATCGCCTTCAGAAATTTTGGTAAGCACTTTTGCAAGGCTTCCTTTGGAATGGTCAGTTTGAAAAATCAATGAAGCCTTGTTCGCCTCGTTAATTTCTTCTACTGTTTCTGCATTTTCCAAAACCCAAAACCGCGTATAGTTATTTTTTTGCGTGTGAATATTTGGGGCAATCATATCCAATTGATAAAGTTCAGCAGCCAGTTCGCCGGCAATGGCGGCAATATGTTTGCTCCTATGCTGATGAACATGTTGGGCACTAAGTGCAGTATCTTCTGTTTCAATTAATTTCCAGTTGTGTTTTTCTAAAAAATCGGTGCATTGCAACAGCGCCATCGGATGAGAATGAACTTCCCTGATATCTTCCAATATAACACCAGGATTGACCATTAAATGTTGATTTACCTGCAGGTAAATTTCTCCTACAATTTTCAAATTGCTTTTTTGCAACAAATTGTAATTCGGTAATATGCTTCCGGCAATAGAATTTTCGATCGCCATTAATCCTCCATCACTTTGGTTTTTATCATCAGCGATTTTTATTACTTCTCGGAAAGTGGAACAACATATTACTTCAACTTCGTTTCCGAAAAATTGGCGGGCAGCAGCCTGGTGAAAGCTGCCTTCAAAACCCTGTATGGCTATTTTCTTGTTCATATAAAAACAAAAATCCCGGCGATTTGTGCCGGGATTTTCTATTGTTATTCTGTCTTTTCAGTTTTTAACAAGCCGATCCCGGACTATTTCTAAAATAGTAGCTAAAATAAAAGAAGCCGGTATTTGCTTTTGTAATCGTCATTGCTGCGCAAAAATAAGTTACAAAATGAAACCAACAAATTTATTTTTCATTTTTACCAAAAAATTTCAACCAATTGACAATTCTGCCGAAATTCTTTTAAAATATTTACAACTATGGGAGATTTTATAAAATAAGAATTGGTGGAATTTGTTGGTTTGCTGTAAAAGAAAAAGTTGAAAGTATAATTATTTTTTAAGGAATCAGAGAGCTTTTCTTTTGGAAGATCAAGAGGGAAAATAGAATTCTTTTTGTTATTGAAGCAGCCGTGCTTTCCTTTGCTCAACTCCGGCAAAAGCCTAAAAAAATGGAAGGAAAATAAAAATCTGTAAAATTTATTGGTTTACTGCCAAAAACCCTTTATGCAGATTCCTGTATTTTCTTCATCCCATCTTTATTCAACAGGATTTTAATAAGAAATATTATAGCAGTAACGGCAAAGATGCCTCCAATGATCCAATTCATTAAGTTTTGATTGCCGTTCATTTTTGACACGATCCATTTTCCCCCGAAAATAAAAACGCAATTCCCCAAAAGGGTTCCCAGCCCTATTCCTACAATATAAATGTTGTAAAAAGAATTTTTAGGTTTTAAAATATTTTTGGTGAAAAGCACCGTGCTCCAGCCAAACCAAAAAGGAATCTGCATCGGGCTGATAGCGCTTAACATAACGCCCAGTAAAAACCGGTTGATATTATTATTAAGCATTACATTTTTTGCATGATGGGGTTGCATGGCAGCAACAAAACTTCCTACGGCAAGAGCAACTACTATTCCCAATGTGATCCATTCCATCCAGCGAAATAATTTTTTTTGTTTGCGTATCCAATTGATTCCTACCAAAGAAATACGTACATAAATCATCTCTACCAATAAAGATCCCAGCGAAAATAAAATGGCATTTTGAACACTTTCCTGAACGCTTATTTGCATGGCTGCAACATTCAAAGTTCCTAATGGAAGCGAGCCTAAAAAGCTTACGATCATCCCCCAAAAAAATACTTTTATTAATGGCATAAAATCTATCAGTTCTTTTTAGCAAAAACAGACAACGTAACGGCAACCTGGTCGCTTAAAACAATGCTTTGAGAGCCAACTCCAAAATCAGAGCGGTTTATTTCAAAATTACCGGTAAACAAATAACCACCATTCTCTTCCTTTGCCTGGAATGGAAAAGCAATGGCTTTGGTAACGCCTTTGATAGTAAGATTTCCGGTAAAATAATAAAATCCCGCAGTGGTCTTATTTGTCTTTTCAATTTTTGTAGAAACAATTGTTATGAGGGGAAATTTGGCGGCATCAAAATATTCATCGCTTACTAAACTTTTATCGCGCATGCCATTATCAGTATCAACGGTTGATGTGGCAACAGAAACATCAAACTTGCAGCCGGCAAGGCTATCCGGCAAAAAAATAACATTGCCTTTTAGCCCGGTAAAATCACCGCCTGTGCCAATACCAAAATTTTTAATTACAAAATGAACTTTACTGGCAGAATCAACCGGGCTATAACTTTGAGCACTGCTGTTGAAAGAAATAAAAAGTAAACAGATTAAAAGAGTCTTCATCATTTTCATTAAGTTTTTTAGCAAGATGTTGTTTTTTCAGGAGATTTCCTTATCAGCCTTATTAATTAATTTATAATATTTTTTTGTTTGGCGTGTAAAGCGCAGGCCTTTCAGCAAAGGCCAATACGACACACCGTGTTTATGGTTATAATGGCTGATCTCAAAAAGAATTTTCCAATGTTTTAATATTTCCTTCCATGCGCCGATCAAAGTATAACCTGTATCATAAAAATGATTTGGCTCGGCGCCGCAACCATTGTATTCGAGGATCACAAAATTTTTTCCCAACTTTAATTCTTCGATCGAATTGCACATAATATCGTAACGGCCGTAAAAAAAATCGTTTATTCCCAGGCTGATCTTATCCAAAAGATTGACAAGATCATCATTTATTTCAGCGCTCAGGTCAAAAAAATCAGCACCACGATTGTGATTGCCTGCATAACTTAAAATATAAACTTCCCCGGCAGGAATTATTTTTTCAAAATTTATTTCGTGCTTTTGTTTTAATTCAGCGAGCCTTTTTTTTGTTTTCAAATTATTTAGCAGTAATTGTCCCAAATTATGAACGCCGTCTCCGATAACACGCATCGGAACTTTTTGGAGAAAGCCGGTGATAGCGCCCTTTTTTTCAAAGGGATACCGATAATAGAAAAGGCTCACTTCCATCGGATATTCAATAAATTCCTGGATAAAATATTCTACCGGAATTTTGGAATGATATTCTTTTAAATGTTCTTTATTTTCAATTTTTCTGAAGAGAATTCCCTGCCCTCCTACTTCGGGTTTTACGATCAGTGGGTATTTTATGCCTGATGATTCTAATCTTTTTTTGACTTCAGAAAAGTGATCAGAAGGCTGAACATTAAAAAATTTGGGGCAAAATTCAGCAGGCAAAAGATCATGCATTTCTTTTTTGGGCTCTCCGTCCAATCCGCCAAAAGTAAGTTTAGGGTTACTGGGCGTAAAAAACCAGACCGCGCGCGACCGAATCATGTACCAAACCCACACCGGAGCAATAGGCGCATATAAAATTTCGAAAGGCCATTGTTCCCAGTTTTTAATTTTTTTGATTAGCTCCATTCCATTTTTTGATAGCCGCAAAAATAAGTTAAACAGGCGAACCACTTGCTTCATATCAAATTAGTTTGTTGTATTTTAGCTGCCAAAATTTACATAAAATGCATATTCCAACAATGGCTGAAATGGCGGTGGAAGGCAAAACTCCGGAAGTTTTGTTTTATGTAGGTTGCGCCGGAAGTTTTGACCAGAGGGCACAGAAAATAACGAAGGCATTTGCTACAATTTTAGATAAAATCAACATCAATTATGCCATTCTTGGCAAAGAAGAAATATGCAATGGCGATCCGGCAAGGCGTGCGGGAAATGAGTTTTTGTTCCAGATGATGGCGTACCAAAATATACAATTACTGAACGGTTATGGAATAAAAAAAATAGTAACTACCTGCCCGCATTGTTTTAATATTTTAAAAAATGAATACCCTGTTTTGGGCGGTAATTATGAAGTAATTCATCACACCGTTTTTTTGCAACAACTCATTGATGAAGGAAAGATAAAAATGAAAGAGAAGGGAAGTTTCAAAGGCAAAAAAATTACATACCACGACAGTTGCTATCTCGGCCGTGCCAATAATATTTATGAAGCACCACGCAAAGTTTTGGAAGCGATGGATGTAGAATTAACTGAAATGAAACGCTCACGCAGCAATGGATTTTGCTGTGGTGCCGGCGGCGCGCAAATGTTTAAAGAGGAGGAAAAAGGCAATAAACGAATTAACGAAGAAAGAACAAAAGAAGCCATTGAAACCGGAGCTAAAATAATTGCCTCCAATTGCCCTTTTTGTATGACAATGCTTAGTGACGGTATAAAACTGAATGAAAAAGAAGAAGAAGTAAAAGTGTTTGACTTAGCGGAATTGATTGCAGAAAGTATGGAATAAGATCAGATTTTCTTTTAGTTAAAGGATTTTTAAAAATAATATTGAATATTGCAGATAATTAGAAAGTAATCAACTTTGAGTATATGGAGAAAGAGGTAATACGTAAAACAATGACGGAAGAAAAGAGTTTGAATTTTATAGAAGAGATTGTGGAAAGCGAGCTTGATACAGGGAAGTACGAAAAAATAGTAACACGCTTTCCGCCTGAGCCGAATGGATATTTACATATTGGCCATGCAAAAAGTATTTGTTTAAATTTTGGCATTGCTCAAAAATATAAAGGCAAAACCAATCTACGTTTTGACGACACCAACCCTGTAACCGAAGAAACGGAATATGTGAACAGCATTAAAGAAGACATTCATTGGCTTGGCTTTAGCTGGAGTAATGAATATTATTCAAGCGACTATTTTGATGAATTGTATCTTTTTGCTGTAAAGCTTATCGGTAAGGGGTTAGCGTATGTAGATGACAGCCCTTCAGAAAAAATTGCTGCGGATAAAGGATCACCCACAGAAGTGGGTAAAGAGAATGAATTCCGCAACAGAAGTATAGAAGAAAACCTTCGCCTTTTTGAAGAAATGAAAAACGGCGAATACAAAGACGGAGAAAAAGTACTGCGTGCAAAAATTGATATGGCTCACATCAATATGCTGATGCGCGACCCGATCATGTATCGCATTAAACATGCACATCATCACCGCACAGGAGATAAATGGTGCATTTACCCTATGTATGATTTTGCACATGGGCAAAGCGATAGCATCGAGCATATCACTCACAGCCTTTGTACACTGGAATTTGTTTCCCATCGCCAGTTGTATGATTGGTTTATTGAACAGCTGGAAATTTTCCCTTCGAGGCAATATGAATTTGCGCGTTTAAATATGACTTACACGGTGATGAGTAAACGCAGATTATTGCAATTGGTAAATGAAAAGTTTGTTTCCGGCTGGGATGACCCAAGGATGCCCACACTTTCAGGATTCAGGAGAAAAGGGTATACGCCATCGAGTATTCGCACATTCTGCGATAAAATCGGAATAGCCAAAAGAGACAATTTAATTGACATCAGCCTTTTGGAATTTTGTATTCGTGAAGAACTAAATGAAACAGCCGTAAGAATTATGGCAGTCCTTAATCCGGTAAAATTGATCATAGATAATTATGATGAAAATAAAACGGAAGAATTAACCTCTGAAAATCTTCCTAACGATCCCGAAAATATAAGAACCATCACTTTCTCTAAAGAATTGTGGATAGAGAAAGATGACTTTATGGAAGTGCCGGTAAAAAAATGGTTCAGGCTGGCACCAGGGCAAATGGTTCGCTTAAAAAGCGCTTATATCATCAAATGCGAAAGTTTCAGAAAAGATGATGAGGGAAATGTAACAGAAATACATTGCACTTATATTCCTGAAAGCAAAAGCCATCATGATACGAGCAACCTAAAAGTAAAGGGAACCATTCATTGGGTAAACGCGAAAACTGCTGCGAATGCTGAGGTAAGATTGTATCAACGCTTGTTTAAAGTGGAAAATCCCGCGGCAGTAGAAGGCGATTTCAAAGATTTTATCAATTCTGATTCATTACAGATAATCAAAAGGGCTTTTATAGAACCACAGATTCAACATGCTGAAACCGGCACCCATTTTCAGTTTATCCGTAATGGATATTTTTGTATTGATAAAGATTCCAAACCCGGAGCGCTGGTATTTAACCGGACGGTTACATTAAAAGAAGGGTTTAAGGCGAAGTAAGATATTCGTTACAAGATAGCGTCATTTGAAAAATCACGTATATAAATCAGTAAACGAACAAATAATCTGTATTATGAATCTGCCGGAGCGGGGTTTGTCAAAAATCGCCAAAGTCATACTTTTTTAATTCCTTCAATTTTATTATTATTAAAAAAAGTTTATTCAGAAACCAAAAACCACCTTATTAAGATTATAAAGTGGTACAGCATAAAATCCTGTTTTGCTTGTGAAAATCCTTTATTGGAACTAATTATTTAATGGCGCAAAGAGAACACTTTTATGTTACCTTTTTGTTACCGGCGCATTATGGAATTATTAAAGTACCTCTACTAAAATGTTATATCATCCTAGTTGCTATTATAGCTTTTCTACAAGAGAAAAATCGAATTATTTGTTGGTGTTTTTTACTCTTCCCTGCTGCTTTTTTTGCTTTTGGATTTGTGTTTTAAAACTTTTGCCTCTGAATAAAATATGATTTCTTCGGCCATGTTTTTTGCCTGGTCACCTACACGTTCCAGTTTTCTGATAGAAGATAAAATATAAAGAGCTGATTCAATTTTAGAAGGATTTTTATTGATATATTCTGCAATAACAGTTGCAGCATTTTTGTTGATATCATCGAGCATGTCATCTTTTTTAAACACTTTTCTTGCGAGCAGGGTATCTTCTTTTTCAAATGCCTCCATTACTTCGGCAATCATATTATTTCCTTGTTTGAACATTTCAATTACACGCGTAACTTCAAACAACTGTACGTCAAAATCTTCGGGAAGATCTATTACGAATTTGGCAATACCTTCGGCAATATCGCCTGTGCGTTCAAGATTCGTATTTATTTTTAGCACAGCCAATAAAAAGCGAAGATCAATGGCCACCGGCGCAAACAAGGCGAGAATATCCTCGCTATCACGGTCAATTTTTAATTCAAAAGCGTTCACTCTTTTCTCGGTCAAAACCACTTCGCGCGCCAGGTCTCTATCTTTATTTGACAAAGCTTCTTCTGCTTTTCTTAATTGAGATAAAACCATTTCCCACATACTGATCAGTTCAGATTTTAAATGCTGTATTTCATTATCAAGCGGCGTGAGTTTTTGTTTCCAGTTTGGTATTGCCATAGTTTCTTAATTTGTTTGTTAGTAATTTTTAACCGAAATGGCCAGTGATATATTCCTGTGTTTTTTCGTGTTTGGGATTAGTGAAAATTATCTTTGTACTATTGGCTTCTATTAATTCGCCTAAATAAAAAAAAGCTGTTTTATCACTTACTCTGGCTGCCTGCTGCATATTATGTGTTACCATCAGGATGGTATATTCAGTTTTCAATTGTTGAATTAATTCTTCAATAAGGGAAGTGGAAATAGGGTCAAGCGCAGAAGTAGCTTCGTCTAACAATAAGATTTCAGGATTCATTGCAAGCGCGCGCGCTATGCACAATCTTTGTTGTTGGCCGCCTGATAAAAAAGTGCCTTTTTTATGAAGTGTGCTTCTTACTTCCATCCACAAAGCGGCCTGCTTCAAAGAAGTTTCAACGATGTCGTCTTTCTCCATCTTACTCAACTTAACACCATTTAAAATATATCCGGCAATTACATTATCGTAGATGCTCATCGTGGGAAAAGGGTTTGGGCGCTGAAAAACCATTCCTACTTTTCTTCTTAGCAACACAGGGTTCAAATCATATATTTCTTCTCCTTTAAGTTGTAAAGAACCTGAAACAGTAGCATCCGGCACGAGCTCATGCATGCGGTTTACACACCTGATAAAAGTTGTTTTTCCACAACCGGATGGCCCCATGATAGCCCATACATTATTTTTATGCACTTCAAGATTTATATTTTTCAGAATCTGATTTTTCCCAAAAAAAGCATTAAAATCGGTAGCTTTTAAAATTGCACTTTCCATTTACGTTGAACTATTTTAGTAATAATATTTAAGATCAAAATCATCAATATCAACACCATTGAAGCGCCCCAGGCCAACTGGTGCCAGTCGTTGTAAGGGCTTGTAGCATAATTAAAAATAATGAGTGGCAAACTGCTCATCGGTTTAAGGATATTAGTAGCCATAAACGGATTACCAAAAGCCGTAAATAATAAAGGCGCTGTTTCCCCGATAACTCTTGCGATGCTCAAAATAACGCCTGATGTAATTCCGCTAAGCCCTGTAGGAACGATCACTCTCAAAATGGTTTTATAATAAGGAACACCCAGCGCCAGCGAGGCTTCTTTTAAAGATTCAGGTAAAAGCTTCAGTGTTTCTTCTGTTGACTTTATAATAGACGGGAGCATCATAAGCGACAGCGCCACACTACCGGAAAGTGCTGAGAACCCACCCATCGGCCTTACTACCCACTCATAAATAATGATGCCGATAACAATAGAAGGAATACCCTGTAACACATCGGTAGCCAGCCGGCAATAATAGCCCAATCTTGATTTTTTTTCTTCGCTTAAATAAATTCCAATTACTATGCCTACAGGGATTGCCAAGACACAGGAAACCAATAAAATTATAATACTTCCTACAAGGGCATTGGAAACGCCACCACCGGGCTCGCCAACTGGATTGGGAAGATGGGTTAAAAAATGCCAGTTGATTGCCGCTACCCCTTGTTTGAAAATATAAAATAAAATCAGCAGCAAAGGCAATGTCGAAATAAGTGTGCCTCCAATAATTACTCCTTTAAAGAGTATATTTTTTTTATTTCTTCTGCCGATTTGCTTTTCTATCAACCGCGTCTTAGAGAGTTTCTTTTTTATTTTTAACTCGGCTTCTAATACCCTTTCCATAAACTGATTTCTTTTAAGGATTATTCAAGAGTAAACCTTTTGATAACCTGCTTTCCAAAAATGTTGATAATCGTTGCCACTACAAACAAAAATAATCCCATTTCTATTAAAGCCGCTGTATAAACTTTACCGGTAGCTTCTGTAAATTCATTGGCGATCACACTTGCCATCGTGTTGCCCGGGCTAAAAATTCCGGTAGGAAGCGCATGTGTATTCCCTATCAGCATTGTTACAGCCATTGTTTCTCCCAGAGCCCTTCCCAGTGCCAACAGTAAACCAGCAAATAACCCTGATTTTGTATAGGGGATGATAATTTTTGTGATGACTTCAAACCTGGTAGCGCCTAAAGAATAGGCGGCTTCTTTTAAATGGCCGGGAACCATTGAAATTACCTGCCGGGAAAGCGAAACGGAAAATGGAAGGATCATAATAGCAAGAATTACAGAAGAAGTAAAAATGCCAACGCCATAAGGAGGAACATTGAATTTCATTTCTATCATACGAACGATAGGCACCAAAACAAACAAACCCCAGAAGCCATATATTACAGAAGGAATGCTTGCAAGCAGGTCGATCACATTTTTAAAAATTTCAGAAACTATTCCCTTTTTATAATATTCTCCAAGGAAGATAGCTACAGCAATTGAAAAAGGAGTGGAAATAACAAGTGCTAAAAAAGAAGTGAGCAATGTTCCTGCTAAAAATGGCAAAGCGCCAAATTGATCATTAACGGGGTTCCACGTTGTCTTGTAAAAGAATTTAATGCCAATAGCTTTTATGGAAGGAAAAGAATCAATAAGTAAAGTAAAAAAAATAGCAATTAAAATGACCACGGCAAGTAAAGCAGAAAGAGTAAGTGTTTTTTTAAACGCTTTCTCTTTAAAATTTATCCTGTTGGTTTTGTAAGTAATTGCTGAGATCATTTTTATAATGGTTTATTTATTATGTAAAATACTGCGAAAACATCTTTTAAGATGAATCCGCAGCATTTTACTTGATTTTTTTTATGAAGAATGCTTATTGCAAAGGCTTATTGTTATAGGTAACTGTTTTTAAAAGATCCAATGATTTTTGAACAACCGATTCCGGAAGCTTGGCATAATTCAGAGATTCAGAATATTGCTGTCCATCAGTTATGATCCATTTAACAAGGTCTGCCACATTTTTTGCTTTCGCTTCAGATTTAATATTGTAAGAAAGATCTTTGTACATTAAAATATAACTAAAGCTGCAGATGGGGTATCCATCAGGCGCATCAGTATTAGTGATCGAAACGCGCATGTCAGCAGGAATGTCCACATTTGCTGAAGCGCTTGTAGATGCCAATGTAGGAGCTACAAAGTTGCCAGATTTATTTTTCAATGAAGCAACCGGCATTTTGTTTTGAATTGCATAAGCCAATTCTACATAACCAATAGCGCCCGGCGTTTGTTTAACAAGGCCTGCCACGCCTTCGTTTCCTTTACCTCCCAAGCCTACAGGCCAGTTCAGTGATTGCCCCTTTCCTACTTTTGCTTTCCAGCCATCACTCACTTTAGATAAATAATCTGAGAAAATAAAAGTTGTACCGCTTCCGTCAGAACGGTGAATTACAGAAATCTGCAGGTCAGGAAGTTTTACTTCCGGATTAAGTGCCTTGATCTTTGGATCATTCCATTTGGTAAGAACACCTAAATAAATATCGCTTAAAATTTCAGGTGTAAACTTTAAGGTAGGATTGTCTGGCAAATTGTAAGCAATCGTTACCGCACCCAAACAATCAGGAATGTGAATAATTGGTGATGGAGATTGAGACATTTGTTCATCGCTTAATGGATTATCAGATGCTCCAAAATCTACGATCTTGTTTTGCAATTGCTTGATACCTCCGCCTGAACCAATAGACTGGTAATTTACTTTAATGCCTTTTTCCTGGTTATAAACGTTGAACATTTTGGAAAATAAGGGATTAACAAAAGAAGAACCGGCAGCTAAAATTTCACCGTTATCGTTATTAGCGGTTGAAGAAGTACTGTCCGAGCCATTGCTACTACTACTGCTGCCATTTCCTCCACAGGATGCAAACATTACAGCAGCGCTAATGACTAAAAGCGAAAGAATAATTTTTTTGAAATTCATAATTGTAGGTTGAGTTTTAATTTAATTTTTATTGTAATTATTTATTAAACAGAAAGTACAAAGTTACACGCGCTTCAAGATCATAATCACCTTTTAGTTTTCCACTCACTCCAGGCAATTTACTACCATAATGGTTGTACCACAAATTTGGCATAATGTGAACATTTTTGTATGCAAGAATATCCAGGCCCAATGTAGCAAATGATTCTTTCGTAGTACTATAACCACTGATGTATTTGTTGGAAGAAATGTATTTGGAATCGGGGTTATAAATATCGTAACGAACAAAGAACTTTAGTTTATCCGGCGTTAATTGCTGAGTAATGTAAAATGAAATACCAGAAGGTGCAACATCAGAATAAAGCGAATCTGCTCCCATTACATACATTGCATTATTGGTTTTTAATTGAGTGAAAGCCTCTACTGCAAATGTCGTTTTAGAAGTATGATAAGCAGCATACGCTTTAAAATTGTTAATATCCTGCTGAACTGGCGCCGATGCGCTTCTGTCGTGTTCGTAATTTCCTTGTATCACTAATTTTTTATTAAGCAGATAAAAATACAATGAGGTATATATTCTTTTGAATTTATTATTTTCCAACTTGGCGCCGTTAGCGTTACCGACCATGATATCATAACCTACGTTTTCACTTTTACCGATCTTTCCAAAAACGCCCAATCCTAAATCAGTGGAACTTGATACGCCTCTCATATCAGCAATGGTTTTTTCAATGGAGCGGTATCCCCAAATGTGTTCCGACAAATTAGCAAAAGTAGGAGTAGATTGCTGGCCAAAAACAATAGTTGCGCGCGGGATAATATTTTTAAAACGAATGTTCAACGCCTTAACATACACTGAACGGTTTCCATCCACCAGCGCATCGGTACTTCCTGGATTTGATTCAAATCCGGACTCATGCGCAAGCAATAATTGAGAAGAAATATTTGGGCTAAACTGGTAATCATAACCCAAATAAACACGGCGTAAATTAAATGAACTGTAATTTTTTGGAAGCCCCGAATATTGCTGCTTTCCTCTTAATGCCGAATCAGCATGAAGTTTATAAGCGTAATCGCCAAAGGCATACCCTGAAATTTTTCCTGAGGGTTTAAATTCTTCTTTTACTTTGGTAGTGTCCTGGGACATAACGTTAACGGATACAATGCACAAAAGTGCCATTAGTATCAGGTAAAACTGTTTTTTCTGTTTTGAGTTGATTTTTGCTTTTTTCACAAGCTTATTATTTGTTGGCAAATGTCACCTGCCTATGTTACCACAAAGTAAATTCAATGTTAAGTTTACATTAACAATTAATAAAACATCCTTATTTCATCAAAATAAAAATCCGGGTAATTTATTGGTTTACTATCTTTTTATAATTTAATCAATAAAAGAAATAACCGTAAAATCATTACCTTGGTTTACAATAAATAACGATTGCTGATTAAACTCAAAAATTTACTTCCCGTACATGCCTTTCAAAAATAAAGTAGCGATAGTAACAGGCGCTGGCCAGGGAATTGGCTTGCAGATCTGCGCCAATCTCGTAGAAGAAGGAGCCAATGTTATTTTAAACGACTTAAACCCAACGCTCGCAAATGAGGCTGCAGCAAGCATCATGGGAGGAACAAAAGGAAATTGCCTGGCTGTTCCCGGAGATTCAAGTGATATGACAGTAATTAAAAAATTGGTAACTACTGCCACTGATGAATTTGGCCAACTGGATATTGCCATTGCAAACGCCGGAATAACTTTATACGGCGATTTCTTTACTTATAAACCGGAATCTTTTTACCGGGTTTTACAGGTAAATCTTGGCGGGACTTTCTTTTTAGCACAGGAAGCCGCCAATCAAATGAAACAACAGCAATCGGGCGGTTCTCTTTTATTCATGTCTTCAGTGACCGGCCACCAGGCGCATAAAAATCTTGCGGTGTATGGCATGAGCAAAGCGGCGCTGGAAATGCTCGCGAAAAGCCTCGTAATTGAGCTTTCAGAATTTAAAATAAATGTAAACACCATAGCGCCAGGTGCAACGGTAACCAAAAGAACATTGAACGAAGACGCTAATTATGAATCAACATGGTCGCGAATTACGCCGATGGGCCGCCCTGCCTCAGTTGAAGATATTGCCAACGCTGCTTTGTTCCTGGTTTCTGAAAAAAGCAGGCACATAACAGGACAAAGTTTAATTGTGGATGGGGGCTGGACATCCCTCAGCCCATCACCTTATGATAGTTAAAAATTTATTGGGAACATTTACAGCAAACAAACAAATAAAGACAATTTTAGTTTTGTGTAAACTTAAATTAAACAAAAAAATCTTTAATTTTCGCAAATGAACAAAAGTATTTTCCCTGTCCTAATTATTGGTATAATTCTTACGAGCTGCCATCAAATGAAAAAAGCAATCAACAAGGCTATCAATACTAAAACACTTTATCAATCTGACGCATTTTCAGTTTATGGTGATAGCGTAGTGCAGGGTACTTTTGTAGCAAAAGCAATTTCAAGAGAAGAAATTGTTTCCAATTATGTAAGCCCGGGCATCAAAAAAAGCCCCGTAGTAAAATTTAAATTCAGCATCAACGGCGCAGACAATTCTGCGCCCGTGGGCAAAGACAATGTGATTATTTGTTCAGGCGAAAGTGGTGTTTATGAAACGCCGGTTATCAAATTTGGTGGCCAATATATTGATTCAACAAAAGTTTCACCCAATGATTATTTACAAAAAGATGTGAAACTTACTTTGCGTGTAGACATGGCCGATATGTTGAATTCATTTAAGAAAAAAGGCTACTATCAGACTTTCGATGGAAAGAAAATTTATAAAAATGATTTCCAGGGAGTTTTTGTTGCAGGAAATGTCGCGCCGCTCACATGGGATTGGAATAATCTTTATTCGCATAAAGAATTGGAACTAACCGATAGCAATCATGATGGAATTTACGAAACTACTTTAACGCTCAATCAACATCCTGACGAAAATAAAACTGCTGACAGTTGGAAGTTATCCAAAGATATCAGCGCGTTTCCGCAATATCAATCCGACGATATGTTGCCTGACGCTTTGTACAACCTGGCTTTGGAAGAAATGCAAAACGCTATCGAGCCAGACAGCACTTTCCGTACAGGCAAAGAATGGGCAGGCGTTTGGACACGCGATATCAGCTACAGCATTATTTTATCAATGGGAATTTTGCAACCGAAAGTGGCGATGATCAGTTTGAAAAAGAAAGTAAAAAATGGTAAAATCATCCAGGACACGGGAACAGGAGGTGCTTATCCTATTTCAACCGACAGGGAAATCTGGGCTGTGGCCGCGTGGGAAGTTTATAAAGTTACCGGCGATAAGGACTGGCTGAATTATGCGTATGAAGTTGTAAAAAATTCTATCAATGACGACCTGCACAATATTTACGACCCGCAGACAGGAATGGTAAAAGGGGAATCTTCTTTTTTGGATTGGCGTGAAGAAACGTATCCAACATGGATGCAGCCGGCTGATATTTATGAATCAGAATGTTTGGGAACGAATGCCGTGCATTTTGAAGCTAACACAGTTTTGTCTGAAATGGCGGCTGAATTGGGCAATAAAGAAGATGAAAAAAAATACGGTGAAGTTGCCGATAAAATAAAAAAAGGTGTCAACCAATATTTGTGGCAGGATGATAAAGGATATTTCGGGCAATATTTATATGGCAGAAATTTCAAAACACTTTCTCCAAAATCAGAAGCGCTGGGCGAAGCATTGTCAATATATTTTGATGTTGCCGAAAATCCTGAAAGGCAACAAAAAATTGTGTCAAACACGCCGGTAACCCCATTTGGAATTTCATGCATTTATCCGCAAATTCCGGGTATCCCACCTTATCATAATGATGCAGTTTGGCCTTTTGTAGAATCCTACTGGGCGCTGGCTTCAGCGAAAGCAGGCAACGAGCAATCGGTTGTAAGAGCGATTTGTTCTGTGTACCGGCCGGCAGCTTTATTTTTAACCAACAAAGAAAATTTTGTGGCTTCTGATGGCGATTATGCCGGAACCCAGATCAATTCAAGCAACATGCTTTGGAGTTTATCCGGAAGTATCAGTTTGGTTTACAGGATCCTGTTTGGAATACAATTCAATGCCAATAATATTTCTTTTTCGCCCTATGTTCCTAAAGTATTTAAAGGCAAAAGAACCTTGAATAATTTTAAATATAGAAACGCTGTTTTAAATATTGAACTCAAGGGATATGGAAACATCATTACCTCATTTTCCATTGATGGAAAAGAATCTTCGAACTATTCGATTCCTTCAACTTTAACAGGCGCCCATGATGTAAAGATTGTTTTAGGGAACTTGGATTTACCCATTAATAAAATAAATAGCGTTAAAGATATTTTCAGCCCTCAAATGCCAATCGTTAATTTTAAAAATGGAAAACTTTCATGGCAGGATACCAGCAAAAATATCACAACTTACAAAGTGATGAAGAACGGAAATGTATTGAATAAAACTTCGGATACTTCATTCGCGGCCAACCAGGCAGAATATGGAAATTACCAGGTGGTAGCTGTCGGAAAAAATAATATTGAATCATTTGCCAGTGAGCCTTTGCAGGTTTACCCAAAACAAAATCAGCAAATTATTCAGATGGAAAAATTGGCGCCTAAATCAAAAAAAGCTTACAAAGGTTTTTCGGGAAATGGATTTGTTGAGATCAGCAAAACGGTGAATACAAAAATTGATTTTACCATCAATATAAAAGAAGATGGAACCTATAGTTTAGATGTGAGGTATGCAAATGGAAACGGCCGTATCAACACTGAAAACAAATGTGCATTCCGAACCATTTCTATTGATTCTTCCACTATCGGAACTATAGTTTTTCCGCAGAGAGGAAAAGGCGAGTGGAGCAACTGGGGCTGGAGTAATTCGATGAAACTGCCCCTCACAAAAGGTTTACATCATATTTCCATCACGTTTGAACCATGGAATGAAAATATGAATGGCGATATCAACCAGGCAATGTTGGATTGCCTGCGTTTGATTAAAATTTAAAAAACAGGAATCTGCAAAATTTGTTGGTTTACTGTGCCAGCTTCAAAAATTACAGTTCAATCAAAGAGTGCTTCGCCAATATTCAATCAAAAGAATAATCCCCATTCCGATCGTTCCGCCAATCGTGCCGGCGACAGCATCCATTATTTCATAATGCCCCATTTTGGTAATAAGAGAAAAGAGTTCGAAACCGTAAGTAAGTGCAACGATCAAAACAAAAGTGATCACGATACTCACCACATAATGTTGGGGAAAAAGATACAGGGTAAATATCCGAAAAATAGCGCCCATCAACATCCCAACCCAAAAGTGCTTCTTCTTATCAGGTGCAATTTTGAACAAAATTTTGATTATTTAAATGAAAAATATTAGAAGTAAAGATCAGTAAAAACAGTAAAAGAAATAAAAGAAAGCGTTATCTTTCTTTTGGGTAGATGTACTTCGGCACCAAAAAAATTAGTTGTAAAATTGCATCAAATTTATCATTAAAATTTAGAAGATGAAAATAGCAACGTATAATGTAAATGGCGTAAATGGGCACCTGCCCGTGTTATTGAGATGGCTTAAAGAAACCACTCCGGATGTAGCCTGCCTGCAGGAACTAAAAGCACCGCAGGAAAAATTTCCTGAAGAAGCGATAAAAGAAGCCGGCTACCACGCCGTATGGCATGGGCAAAAAAGTTGGAATGGTGTAGCCATTCTGGCGCGCAATACACAACCGGAAGAAGTGAGGCGGGTACTTCCCGGTGACCCCGAAGATAGCCACAGCCGCTACATTGAGGCTGTAATAAATGGTATTACGATTGGTTGTATTTACCTGCCAAACGGCAATCCTACTCCAGGGCCAAAGTTTGATTATAAACTTCGTTGGTTTGAAAGGCTTACCGCCCATGCTTCTGAACTTTTTGCATCCGGGAAACCTGTATTATTAACCGGGGATTATAATGTAATACCTACCGAAATGGATGTCTATAAACCGGAACGTTGGGTAACTGATGCCCTTTTCCTTCCTGAAGTAAGAGCAGCCTTTAAAAACCTGGTATCACAGGGATGGACAGACGCAATCAGGAAATTATACCCTGATGAAACCATTTATACTTTTTGGGATTATTTCCGTAATGCTTACGGGCGTAATGCCGGTTTAAGAATTGATCATTTTTTGCTAAGCCCGCATCTGGAAAGCAGGCTCGTTTCTGCAGGTGTGGACCGTGAAGTTCGTGGCTGGGAAAAAACAAGCGACCATGCCCCGGTATGGATTGAACTTTCAGATGAATAAACCGCCACAACTAATTTTTGTTGAAAATTGATCAACAAAAAGGTTCCTGCTGGCTCAGGCAATGAAAACTTCCCAAACCCCAGATAATATCTGTTGAATCTATCCCGGCTACATTCCTTTGCGGAAACGCTTGTTGAATAATTTGCAATGCCTGCTCATCTTTTGAACCATTAAACACAGGAACAATTACAGAATTATTGGCAATATAAAAATTAGCATACGAAGCCGGCAGGCGCTGCTCTTCATATATGACAGCATCAGGCATGGGCAGTTCCATAATATTAAGTTGTTTGCCATTCAGTAAACGAAGTTTTTTAAGCTGTTTTAAATTTGCTTGTAACAACTCGTAATTTTCATCCTGCTTATTTTCTTCTATTACTGCAATTACCGTGTCTTCATTTACAAAACGAACTGTATCATCAATATGCCCGTCGGTATCATCGCCTATAATTCCTTCATCAATCCACCATATTTGATCAGATCCATAATAATCGCATAAATATTTCTCAATTTGAGATTGGTTCAAAAGAGGATTGCGGTTTGGATTTAATAAGCAAGCCCTGGAAGTAAGTATTGTACCTTTCCCATTAAATTCAACAGAGCCGCCTTCCATTACAATACCCGGATGAAATACAGGAAAGGCCAAACGCTTTACCAATCAATGACGGCACCACATCATCCAAATCAAACGGAGGATATTTATTGCCCCACGCATTATAATTCCAGTCAACGATAGCTTTCTTTTTTGCCTTGTTTTTATTGACCAAAAATGCCGGCCCATGATCGCGGCACCAGGCATCATTTGTAGGATTGAAATAAAATTCTACTTTGCTCAAATCAACATCAGCTCTTTGCAAATGCCCCACAGCAAAGGCTTTCATTGCCTCATCATTTACGTTAATACGAACTATCTCTCCCTTAGTAAGTTCCTTTATGAATTTCGAATAAGCAGGAAAAATAGAATTTAGTTTTCCCGGCCAGGAAGCTTCTTTATGAGGCCAGCTAAGCCATGTGGCTTCGTGCTTTTCAAATTCTGCGGGGAAATAATACCCGAGTTCTTTGGGAGTTTTTTGATCCATCTATTATTCTTCATCAATAAAACGGTTAGTAATAGGCTGGTAAGAATCAATTCTTCTATCGCGAAGAAAAGGCCAGTGAGTGCGGTATTTATCAGTGTTGGAGATATCTATTTCAACCACCATTGTTTCTTCTTTATCATGAGAAGCCTGCTGAATAATATTGCCAAACGGATTGGAAACAAAAGAACCTCCCCAGAATTTCATTTCGCCATTTTGTTCAGAACCGACACGATTTACACCTACAACATGTACTCCATTTGCTACCGCATGGCTTTTTTGAATCGTTTGCCATGCATTAAACTGTTCATTATTGGTTTCTTCGTCCTGGCTTGCCGCCCAGCCAATTGCAGTTGGATAAAACAAAATTTCTGCACCCATGAGCGAAGTAATTCTTGCTGCTTCAGGATACCACTGGTCCCAACAAATAAGAACGCCGATTGTTGCATATTTTGTTTTAAAAACTTTGTAGCCCAAATCGCCGGGAGTGAAATAAAACTTTTCGTAATAAGCCGGGTCATCAGGAATGTGCATCTTCCTGTATTTCCCTAAATATTCTCCATCAGCATCTATCACCGCAGTTGTATTGTGGTACAATCCCTGCGCTCTTTTTTCAAATAAAGAAGCGATGATTACCACATTCAGTTCTGCTGGCCAGTTTGCTGAAAATTTCTGTTGAAGGGCCGGGAATTGATTCTGCCAGTTTAAAATTTTCATAATCTTCCACATCGCAGAAATAAAGCGATGTGAAAAGCTCCTGCAGGCAGATAATTTGTGCACCTTTTTCGGCAGCTTCTTTTATTTTTTCAACAGCTTTTTCAATGTTTTGTTGCTTTTTTGCCACACAACTCATCTGAATCAAACCTACTTTTACTTTTGCCATAATTTTTTATAAAGCGCAAAGATATAAGATTGAAAAGTTATCGGTTCTTGTCATTTATTCAATAGCAACCCTTTATGATTTATATAATAATAGTAAACAAACTTTTACTGAAGATTCCTGTTTTATCTTAAAAAATTTAAACAATTTTTTAAGATGCGGGCATGCTTATTGTGCTGTTTTTAATAAATCATTTAATCCAATAAAAGTATAATTAAGGGTAGGCTTTCACCAGGAAGCATGATAAATTATTAACCCGAATCTATGAATAAGCTTTTTAATTTTAGTTAGATTTTAAAGCAAGGCCTTTCTGAGTTTTTCATAGAAGGGCCTTTTGTATAACTACTAATCAAAAAATATAAAATCCAGAAACTAAAATCTTCCTGTTCTTTCAATTTTTCACTAAAAACTTCTTCATCCTCAATCAGAAGTTTTATATTTATTCTACCGGATAAAAACCATTTTTGGATCATTATAATAATTGGATTAACTAACCGCAATATTTACTAAAATGGAAGATCAAAAAATCATTGAATCCTCATCCCTTTATAATGAAGGCCTTGCGCCAATACCACAAAACAAACGCACCTGGAATACCTGGAATTACGCCGCACTTTGGATTAGCATGAGTTTGTGTATTCCTACTTACATGCTTGCAAGTTCATTAATAGGCGGAGGAATGAATTGGTGGGAAGCTATCATCACCATCTTTCTGGGAAATGCTATTGTTTTGATACCGATGATCTTAAATGGCCACGCCGGGGCAAAATACGGAATTCCATTTCCCGTTTTTGCAAGAGCCAGTTTTGGAACAAAAGGCGCCAATATCGCGGCGATGCTTCGTGCGATTGTTGCCTGCGGATGGTTTGGTATTCAAACATGGATCGGAGGATTCGCCATTTACCAGATGTTACGGTTATGGTTACCCGCAATTGAAACTTTGCCCCAAATATTTCCTGCTTCATTTGGTTTGCAAACCGGCCGGCCATTACCTTTCTTTTTTTCTGGCTGATAAATATGTATGTCATTTACCTGGGAGTGGAGAGCATCAAAAAATTGTTGGTTTTTAAAGCCTTTTTTTTGCCCGCCGCGGCTTTGGCTTTATTGATTTGGGCAATTTCAGTAGTTCACGGATTGGGCCGATTTTAAAACAACCTTCCAGTTTTAAAACCAATACGGAATTCTGGAATTTCTTTTTTCCCGCTCTTACCGGCATGATCGGTTTTTGGGCAACCCTTTCTTTAAACATTCCCGATTTTACACGCTACGCGAAAAGCCAGAAAGCGCAGATAAAAGGGCAAGCAATCGCGCTTCCAGCTTCAATGACGATTTTTTCTTTTGTGGGCGTTGTTGTTACTTCCGCCACTATTATTTTATATGGCGAAGCTATCTGGGACCCGTTAGTTTTGGCAGGAAAATTTACTGATAAACTTGCAGTCACCATCGCAATGATCGCTGTGGTACTTGCCACGCTTGCTACCAATATCGCTGCAAACATGGTGAGCCCGGCCAATGATTTTGCCAATCTTTCTCCGTCAAAAATCAGTTTCAGAACCGGCGGTTTTATTACCGGGGTTATTGGTATTTTGATTTTCCCCTGGAAATTAATTGCCGATCCATCCGGATATATTTTTACATGGCTCGTTGGTTATTCAAGTTTACTTGGGCCAGTCGGTGGAATATTAATTGCTGATTATTATTTTATAAGAAAACAAAATCTTGATACCATCCAACTTTATCAATCAAAAGGGATTTATACGTTTTCAAATGGATTTAATAAAGCTGCGATTGTTGCTTTATTATTGGGTATTATCCCCAATATCCCGGGATTTTTAATTACAGTAAAATTAATGGCTGCTGATTCTGTTCCTTTATGGATTGGGCATTTATACAACTATGCATGGTTTGTCGGATTTTTTGTATCAGGAGGAGCCTATTTCCTGATGATGAAAAATAAAAACATTTCTGCTTCGCCAAAAGAAAATATCTTTTTGAATAAAAAAGAAAATGTTATTTTAAGCTAAAAAGGAAATAAGAATCTCAAATAAAAGTTGGTTTACTGTAAATTGTAATTCTAACAAGTAAATTTTTTGAAATGTCAGTATTGATTAAAAACGGAAGAATCGTAACAGCAACAGATGATTTTACAGGCGATATTTTTATAAACGGAGAAACCATTTCTGCAATAGGAAAAAATTTGTCGGTAGAAGCGGACGAACAAATTGATGCAACAGGAATGTTGGTTTTTCCCGGCGGAATTGATCCGCATGTGCATTTGGAAATGCCTTTTATGGGAACCTTTTCGAGCGACACTCATGAAACGGGAACACGCGCCGCCTTGTTTGGAGGAACAACAACTGTCATAGATTTCGTTTTGCAAAAACAAGGTCATTCCCTTCATGAAGCGTTGGAAGAATGGAACGGAAGAGCAAAAGGAACCACTTATGGAGATTATAGTTTTCATATGGCTGTCACCGATTTTAATGAAGACACAAAAAGTGAGATCAAAGAAATGATTGAAGAAGAAGGCATCACTTCGTTCAAGACATTTATGGCTTATAAAGGCGCTTTAATGATTGACGACCGGCAAATGGTTGGCCTGATGGAAGAAGTAAAAAAGCAAGGCGGAATGGTAACAGTTCATGCGACAAACGGTGATATGATCGATTACCTTATTCAAAAAAATCGTGAGGCAGGAAATCTTTCGCCTTTGTACCATTATTTATCTCAGCCGGAAGTTACCGAAGCCGAAGCTTCAGAAAGATTTATTGACATGTTGAATTACACAGGCTGCCCGGGTTACATTGTTCATCTTACCTGCGAAGGCGCTTTAAATGCGGTGCGTAATGCCACCAAAAGAAACCAACATTTGTTTGTAGAAACGTGCATTCAGTATTTACTGTTAGATGCGTCCGTTTATGAAGAAGATTTCGAAGGTGCTAAATGGGTGATGAGCCCGCCATTAAGAGAAAAGAAAGATCAACAAGCCTTGTGGGCAGGCATCAACCAGAATTTAGTAAATGTAGTTGCGACCGACCATTGCCCATTTATGTGGGAACAAAAAAAAATGGGTGAAAAAGATTTTTCAAAAATACCAAACGGCCATCCTGCGATAGAAAACAGGATCGAATTATTGTACAGCGAAGGAGTAGATAAAGGAAGAATTACCTTGAATAAGTTTGTTGAAGTTGCTTGTACCAATCCTGCAAAAATCTTTGGTATGTTTCCCAAAAAAGGAACAATAGCCCCCGGTAGTGATGCAGATATTGTTATTTTTGATCCGCATAAAAAACATACTTTATCTGCACAAACGCATCACATGAACGTAGATTATAGCGGCTATGAAGGCTGGGAAGTAACAGGGAAAGTAAAAACAGTTTTATTGCGAGGAAAAGTAGCCATTGATGATAATGAATGTAAATTGGAGAAAGGATATGGTAAGTTTATTAAGAGAAATAGAGTGAGTTCAAAAATTTAATTTATCAGCAAGGCATAACAAAAATTTTCCTTAGTAAACTTTGCACCTTTGTTTCTTTGCGTGAAAAATATAAATCAACATTTATTATTTAAAATAAAACTTAATGAGCAGAATCATAAAATCCGGACTCATTCAAATGAGTTTACCAAAGTCAGAAGGCGAAGGAACGATTGAAGAAATTAAAGAAGCGATGGTTCAAAAACACATTCCATTTATTGAAGACGCCGGAAAAAAGGGTGTTCAAATTCTTTGCCTGCAGGAAATATTTAATACTCCTTATTTCTGCCCCGGGCAAGATTCAAAATGGTATGCTTCCGCCGAAAGTGTTCCGGGACCAACCACAGAACGCATGGCCGAATATGCCAAAAAGTATAACATGGTAATGATTGTACCGGTGTATGAAAAAGAACAGCCCGGGGTTTTGTACAACACAGCCGCAGTAATAGATGCAGACGGAACTTTCCTGGGAAAGTATCGTAAAAACCATATTCCACACACAACCGGTTTTTGGGAAAAATTTTTCTTTAAACCCGGAAACCTCGGCTATCCTGTATTTCAGACGAAGTATGCAAAAATTGGCGTTTACATTTGTTATGACCGCCACTTCCCCGACGGAGCAAGAGTTTTAGGTTTGAACGGAGCAGAAATCGTCTATAACCCTTCGGCTACTGTTGCTGGTTTGTCGCAATATTTATGGAAACTGGAGCAACCAGCACATGCGGCCGCGAACGGATATTTTATGGGGTGTATCAACCGGGTTGGTGAAGAAAAACCATGGAACCTGGGGAAATTTTATGGCACTTCTTATTTTGTAGATCCGCGTGGGCAAATAATTGCAGAAGCTTCAGAAGATAAAGATGAATTATTGATTGCGGATTTGGACCTGGATATGATTGATGAAGTGAGAAATACATGGCAATTTTTCAGAGACAGAAGGCCCGAGACTTATGGAAAACTGGTGGAACTTTAAAAAGCCTCATCCCAACCCTTCTCCCAAGGAGAAGGACAAGACTTGTTTGATTTACTTTTTTCTGAATCTAATAAGTGAAGCTGCAACAAAAATAATAAAAATGTCAAGTCAAAAGAATCGGCTAACGGACCAACAATACGCTGAAAACTTCAGCGATATTCATCCTCCTTTTGACAACAAAGAAGCTGCTTTGCTGGAGGCCAACCGTTGTCTTTTTTGTTATGATGCGCCTTGTATCAAAGGTTGCCCTACAAGCATTGATATTCCAAAATTTATAAAACAAATTACTACTGATAACATCAAAGGCTCGGCACATACTATTTTTATCTCCAATATTTTTGGCGGTGGGTGTTCCAGAGTTTGCCCTGTAGAAAAATTGTGTGAAGGAAATTGTGTTTATAATTTGTTGAATGAAAAACCAATTGAGATTGCCAAACTTCAAAGATGGTCAACTGATAAAATAATAAAAGAAAAATCCAGGATATTTAACCGAAAAACATCTACAGGAAAAAAAGTAGCTATTATAGGTGCAGGCCCGGCAGGACTTTCATGCGCACACGTATTATCGCGTGAAGGCATAGACGTAACTGTTTTTGAAAAGGAAAGTAAAGGAGGCGGTTTAATGACTTATGGAATTGCTGCATACAAAGTAACGCCCTCTTTTTGTGAAGAAGAAGTTGATTTTATTACTTCTCTTGGAGGTATAGAAATAAAATACCAACACGCGCTTGGTAAAGAATTAAATCTTGAACAACTGCAGAAAGATTTTGATGCGGTATATTTAGGAATTGGTGTTGGGCTTGCAAATCGTCTTAATATTCCCGGTGAGGATTTAGAAGGTGTGGTGGATGCAATTAGCTTCATTTATGATATAAGAACCAAAGGTTTTCCCAATGTACCTGTTGGCAATAAAGTAGCGGTAATTGGAATGGGAATGACTGCAATTGACGCAGCCACGCAATCAAAAAGACTTGGTGCAGAAGAGGTAACGATGATCTATAGACGCAGTGAAGCTCAAAAAAACTGCACACAGACTGAATTGGATATAGCAATGCTTGACGGATGCAAAATGCAATGGCTGGCAGCGCCAAAAGAAATTTTAGGCGAGAAGGGAAAAGTAACATCTTTGGTTTGTGATATAATGAAATTGGGCGCTCCTGATCATTCAGGAAAACCGGCACCAATACCAACCGGAGAAACTATTACGTTTGAAGTGGACATGATCATAAAAGCAACCGGGCAAAGCCCTTTTGTCGATTTAGTTAATGAAACTGGAATTGAAAATAACCGCGGAAAAATTCTTTTAAAAGAAAACAATTCTACAAATATCAAAGGTGTTTTTGCCGGCGGCGATTGTGTGAATGGAGGTAAGGAAGTGGTTGATGCCGTGCAGGCAGGCAAAGATGGAGCGAAGGCGATAATGGAATATTATGTTTAGATTTAAGTAATAAATTTGTTGAATAAAGTTAAAAGAAAAATCAATATTGGATTTAAAAGAAAAATATATTATAAACAGGCAGAAAAAACCTGTATGCTGTACAATTGGATATTAAGACTTTAAAAGAATTGAAGAAGAATTTAGAAGATTATGCCCTGAAACAATATATGGAAGAATGGAATGAGGATGAAAAGCTAACATTAAGAGGCAAAAGCATTTTACAAAAAACTTGTAAAAAAGATAGTATTGGAAATAGTGTTAACCAAAACATTTTTAAAAGATTTGGCAAGAGAAGTCCCACGAAGCGTAGGCAACAGATTGAGCATTTTGATATGAAGATTTGCAACATCTTTCATCAATTGAAACTGCAGGTAAAATCTGAAAAAATGATTGAGTTATAAAAATCATTACAAAATACGGTTTGGTGATTTTAGAATTGGCATAGTAAAAAAAAATAACAAAATTGAAGTACAAAGAGTATTAAACCGTAAAGAGATTTAAAATTTTTCCCAAAATGCTTATTAAGCTTATCTATAATATCATGGCTTCTCTTGAAACAAACTTTCTCGGAATAAAATCCCCTAATCCTTACTGGTTGGCATCTGCACCGCCTACAGACAAAAAGTATAATGTACTTCGCGCATTGGAAGCGGGCTGGGGCGGCGTAGTTTGGAAAACACTTGGTTCCCAGGTAAAAAATGTTTCTTCAAGATATTCTGCCGTAAATTTTAATGGCGAAAGAGTAATGGGATTCAATAATATTGAGCTCATTTCCGATCGCCCGTTAGATATTAATTTAAAAGAGATCAGGGAGGTATTGAAAGAATTTCCTGACAGGGCAATGGTCGTTTCCTTAATGGCAGATAACGACAGAAAAAGCTGGCACGAGCTGATCAAAAAAGTAGAAGGTACCGGAGCACATGGATTAGAATTAAATTTTGGTTGCCCGCATGGAATGACAGAAAGAGGTATGGGAGCTGCTGTACGCCAGGATCCTGAAATTGCAAAAATGGTGGTGGAATGGGTTATGGAAGCTGCCCACATTCCGGTTATTACCAAACTAACACCAAATGTTCATTCTGTAGTACCTGCAGGAAAAGCGGTGGTGGAAGCAGGCAGTAATGCCTTATCTCTTATCAATACCATTCAATCTGTAACAGGAATTGACCTTGATACATTTGTTCCCAATCCTTATGTGGCCGGCAAAAGCGTTTTTGGCGGTTATTGCGGGCCAGCAGTAAAACCAATTGCTTTAAAATTCCTGGCAACTATTTCTCAAAATAATATTACAAACAAAGTTCCTGTTTCAGGAATCGGCGGAATAAGCACATGGAAAGATGCAGTAGAATTCATGCTTCTGGGTGCAACCACTGTACAGGTTTGCACGGCAGCAATGACACATGGCTTCAGGATCATTGAAGATCTTTGTGAAGGGCTAAACAATTGGATGGATGAAAAAGGTTTTACTACCGTTTATGATTTTATCGGCAAATCTGTTCCAACCCTTACCCATTGGGAAGACCTGGATATTAATTATCATCATGTGGCCAATATCGACCAGGAAAAATGTATTCATTGCGGGCTTTGTTATATCGCCTGCGAAGACACTTCTCACCAATCTATAAGTATCACTAAAGGCAATCCTTATAACACCTATGCGATTAAAGAAGAAGAATGCGTGGGCTGTAATCTATGTGAATTAATCTGCCCGGTAGATAATTGCATTACCATGGTTGAACAAAGAGTAGCTCCTGAATACCTTAACTGGAAAGATTTCCAGGAGAAAGGATTGCCATTGAATGACCATTGAAAGCCCCTGAAAATATCAAAGGCTTTCATTTAAAAATCTTAAAAAAAAATCTTAATCGGGAGAGCCCATCAGCCACAATCCTGTTCTTTTAAGCAAAATAAAAATATCACTTATTTGTTGGTTTACTGCTAAAAGATCTGTGTCAAACCAAAATAATAATTCCAGCAACATTTTTATTGCTCAATCATTTTCCTGTTAATACATGCTGCTTTCCATCAAAAAAATTATGGAAAATTTGAAAAAAAATCTTAAATTTATGTTAATGTAAAGCCTGATATTATGAAATACTTAAAATTTTGTTTAATAGCCTTAGTAATAAGTTGCAATTCCTCTTCTAAAAAAGCCCCTAAAATGCAAGGCTCTTATTTAATGGCCTCACAAACCGTAAATGACGGAACCACTAAAACTAATTATACCCAAATAAAGCAATTAAAAATTTATACGGATCATTTTGTAATGTACACCCAGGTAGATGCGGTTGATTCCGTTTCTTTATTTGGCGTTGGCTCATACACTACCGACACGAGCGGCGTTACTGAAAAAATAATTTATACTTCCAACGATTCTACTTTCGATGATACTCCAATATCCTACAAATTAATGATCACAAAGACAGCGGATGGATATAACCAGGTGATACCTGATATTATGATTGACAGCACAAAATCTAAGCTTACAGAAGTTTATCAAACTGTAGGAAATGCACAAAAATCTCCTTTGGATGGCGTATGGAAGCAAACAAAATCTTATGACCTTAAAGGTGCTGATACAACGTGGTACAACCGTACAGAATATAAAGCCTTTAACGACGGTTATTTCATGTTCGGGTTGACGGATAAGGATTCAACCGGAAAAATTACTACGGGCATTGGCTTTGGCACTTTTTCAATGCAGGGTGAAAATCAAATGAAAGAAACAGACCTTAATTCTACTTATGCAATTATAGCAGGGCAATCATTTGTGATTGACGTAAAATTGAATGGCAATGATAATTACGAGCAAACCATCACTCATCCTGATTCAACAAAAACCGTAGAATTTTATGAACGTTTAAAATTGAACCTATAATTTTTTCTGGCTTTATTTTTCTTTTTTTTACCGGTGATTATAAAACCCGTAAGGTTTGCAGAGGTGGCAAATGAAGCAGGGGAAACCTTACAGCGTTTAAGAAAGAGGGATTGCCTTCAATGAAACACTATAAGGTTTTTGTTGAAAATAAATGAAACTAAAATCTTTTAAAGGTGTAAGAACGGAGGCATTGCAAAAATCAAGTTTGATACCTTTTTCCTGGCCCGCCTAAATCGGCCATTTTCTTTAGGTTAAAATACATTCTCCGTTTGTAAAATTGTTGGCACGGCCTAACAAATTATTTTTCATTTGCCTGAAACAGGATTTTATTTTTAACTGCGGCAAAAGTATAATTGCAGGTAGTAATGATGAAATGCCCCTGTTGTACAAACCTGCACCAGTCGTGGTTTTGGCGAGGACGCGAACTATAGCCGGCAAATATATCTTCATTAATTATGCAGGGAGGTATTTATTTTACTATTTTTAATACATGAAAAAACGAACCGGCGCAAAAGGCGCTTTGCTCGATGAATATGAAAGGGTGCTATCAGAATTGAAGCAGGTGATCTCCGATGTTTCTCCAATGGAACTTACATTGCTGGTTGACAAAACAACCGCAGACCAAAACTGTGTATCAATTCAATCTATATTGACGCATGTAGTATATGCCGGGTATACTTATGCGAATTATATCCGCAAATTAAAAAACGCGCCTTTTAAACTTTGGGAGAAAGCTGCACGCACTGCCATAGTAGATTATAACAATGATCTTGACCAAATGTTTTCATACACCATTGAAACATTCGGCTTTTTTACTGAAGAGGAAACAATGCAACCAACCAACAACAAGATTTTGTCGCACTGGGGACAAACTTATGATATTGAGCAAATGTGGGAGCATGCCATTGTTCATGTGCTAAGGCACCGGAGGCAAATAGAAAAATTTAAGAAAATAATAAGGTGATTTCCCTGCTGCCGGCGTCCCCGTCAACAGTTTTTTTTCATTTGTCTGAATCAGGATTTCAACAGACCTGCACCAGTTGCAGTTGTTGGCGCGGACGCCGACAATAACAGGAAAATATTTCAAATAAAATAGATTCTTAGGAGTTCGATTTTGAATTGAACTTCGGTGAATCCACTAACTTTAAAGTTGCTGAGGCAAATTTTACTTCTCCATTTGATGCTTCAATTGCCTTAAGGATTTTCGTAAATAATTCAGTTTTTGTAATTCTTCTTCTCTTATAATCTACAACATATCGTAAAGTAAATTCAACCCAATTATCATTGGCAACAAGCGAAACCATTGGTGTTGTTTGAGCTTCTTCAAGACGATACACTCTTTGTAAATGATGCCATGTTTCCAATGATAATTTGGAAATATCCCCTTCACGGCTGGTGGCTGCATCTAACAATATTTCATTTGTCTTTTCATAGTTACTTCCGAATTGAATGGGAACTTTTATCTCGTCCCACAAGAAAGGAAATTCACCTGAATAATTAAACACGGGTTCTTTAAAAACATAACTATTTGCAATCATTACAATTCTTCCATTATACAAATCGCCATCCACCCATTCGCCGGTTTCCATAACTGTAGTCCGCAAAACGCCTATGTCCATTACATCCCCCTTTATTCCTCCCAACTGAACCCTGTCACCGGGTTTATAAAATCCACCAAACATAATTGCCAGCCAACCGGCAAAAGATGCTATAACCTCCTGCAGTGCAAATGCAATACCAGCGCCAGCTACACCTAATGCGACAGTAAGATTGCCAAGCTTACTGCTAAAAACTAATGTAATTAATAATACAGTTAAAAAGTAACCAATGAACCCGGAGAACTTTTTAGCCTTGTAACGATTTTGGTTATCCTTAATTCTTGAAAAAAGATTTTTTTGCAAAGCTTTAATGATAATCCAGATAATAGCAATGCCAATAATAATGGTTGCGATTTTTCCTGCTGTCGGATTGAAAAATATTTTTTTTATTTGCTCATACATGGGTTACTTATTATTGTGTGCAACCACCAACGGCATTGTACATATATTGTTTACTGCGGTTTGAATTGCCTAATCAAAGATAGCATTTCGTTTTATTCATTCGTTGATGAAACATGCCCACTTATCTTTCGGGAAATAACAGTAAAGTCGTTAAACAATGAACGACAACCAGGATTGTATTTGTCAACCCTTTCGTGATGAAAAACCTTTTTCAATATGTTACTTGCAAATCTGTTGCTTTAGTTCAGGATGATACACATTTCGGTTTAAAACCAAAGTGACGAAAATTCAAAGATCTGGAAACCTGCTCCAGTTGTGCGTTCCCCGGAAAAAAGGAAAATTTCCAATACGGCTGCAAGTTGTAACTTTGGTTGCAGTTTTAAAATATTCTACATGACAATTTCAGAATTTATCTCAAAACAACTTCCGGAACGACAGAAGATTTTAAATGATATTCATGAAATTATTATTCAAACAGACCGGGGTATTGAAGCTAAAGTAGAGCCGATGATGGGAAAAGAAATGATTGTCTATATTGCTCCCGGCACTTTTAAATATGGGCTTTCCAGTGTAAAAAATTATATGTCGTTGCATTTAATGCCAATTTACGTTTCTGCAACATTGTACTCGAAGTATAAGGATCTTTTAAAGGCGGCAAATTTTCAAAAAGGGTGTATCAATTTTAATAGCGAAGAAGAAATTCCGTTGAACATTTTAAAGCAACTAATTCAGGATTGTGCAAAAATTGATCTGCTAAAAATCAAAGAAGACTATATTAAATCCAAAAAGGCTTCACTGAAATAACAAATGACAATGCGTCTGTATCCGGTTAAAGTGTAATTATCAATATTTTCTTGTTTATCTTTTTTTGTAAATAACTCTGACTTGTGGAAGCAGTGCGACAAAAATGATTGGTATTGCATATAGCATGTAAAAGGTTTGCAGCCAACCCACGCCCTGAACAAATATTGTTTCTACTTGTATCCAAATAATGAGGGCAAATGCTATGTAAATGCTGAATGACCAAGCCCAATACATATCCTTAAAGAAGTTGAATTTTTCGGCAAATTCGCTTTTTGGTTTCTTTAGTAATGCAAAGGAGATAAAACATGGAGCAAGCCCCAAAATCAAGAATAGAATAACACCCGGAATAAGAAAATCAGGAAATGGAGAATGTTCTAAAATGGATAAAGGCAATCCGCCAAGCAATTTACCTGATGGTGAAATGATTAACAACAAGCCACCACCGATGGCACTTACGCCAAGAAATAATAATAAAGAAATGAGTATATTTCTTGCTGTTGTTGGTTTCATTATTATCAAGTTGAAAGTCTATAAACAAGTAAACAAATAACCACAAACAAAATTGCGGAATAAATTATTTTGTTATTTTTGGCTAACCAATTTGGCAGATAAATATCAAAGTCATCTTCTCCGTGGTTGTGTTTCTGCTCCGGGCTTTTGTGCAGCAGCAGGACACAGCCGTTCATGCTCATCAATTTTTGATCGGATATTCGCCCTCTTCTCCTGCAAGATAATGCTACAAATGTTATAAAATACAGCCCTTCGGTTTGTCCTATTGGCTTTCTTGCAGGCATTTCTCAAATTAGTAAATTCCTTCTGACTTATCTCCATGCCCTGCCCTGCTTCCTGCCGGAGTAGAGACTCGGCTCAGGGAAGATTTTTAAATGCTGTTCTTTTTGTCAAAAACGTTCAGGATCCGGCAGTAGACAATACAATTCAATAAAGAGTTTATGTTTAGCTAAATGTTTATTCCTATGGCAAGGTAACTTTTACTATTTCTCCTTCCTGGGTTGTTAAGCTTAGCTGCCTGCCCCCGACAAATGTTTTCCCATCGGGGCTAAATGAAACAAGGCCGCACCATACCTTGTGGCCTGCATACTGTGCGTTTCCGGGTTCATTAAAGTAAGTAAGTCTGTGTTTATTAGTGCCATCCTGATTCATCATCCACCAATCTGTGCCGCCACTGGATTGCGAATTAGTCATCCAAACAATATTGTTTCCATCGGGCGTATACCAGGCGTGCTCATTATAATCTTTATTCGTTAGAGCGGTAACCGTGTTATCATCAATATTAATGGTATAGATGTTCTCATCAAAAAACGACGGCTTATTCATGTTACTGCAAAAAATAATCTTACTGTCGTCAGGAGAAAACCCGTAAGCTTCATAAAAACAATTACTAACCGGTTCTATTGTTTTGATATTGCTGATATGGGGAATACTGTCAGCGCCAAAAGCAAAGTCGGCTATTTTAATCGTCCAGAAGCCTGCCATCTTTTTTGGATTTAAAAGATTCGGCCTTGCTTTCCTGTCTGTCCAGATCATTTTCTTTCCGTCGTGCGAAAAGCGTGGCAAAATTACTCCGTGATCTTTATCGTTGGCCAAGTCTACCAGCTTATACTTTTTCGTTGCCTGCCTGTTCATGATCCAGATATCGGTATAAGACCCCAGGCCCGGCAGCGCATCAAAAGAACTGCCCGCATGTTCAGCCTTTTCGACTGTCATCAGCAGCCATTTGCCGGAGGGATGCCATGCCGGAACAGCAATATGCTTATTGGTTAAAGGGAAAAGAGCACATGTTAAGCAGCTATCATCAGACCCGTCCTCATTGGCTGTATGGATATCATAGTAGCCGTCGCTACCTTTCATCGAGTAGGCTATGCGGTTGCTTCCTGAATGATCCCAATCCACATCCAGTCCATGTTCACGATACATTGAAACCTTAGTGGTGGGTTTGGCGCCCACGCCTTTTTTTGTGCAGGAACTTATGCGGGCAGATGATCCAATTGCCAGGAAAATAATTAAAAATTTCATTGGGTATTTAATCTAAGTAATCACATTAGCCTGTTGCATTGCAGCCGTTTATAAGGTATCCTTTGCCATAAAGCAAGTTACTGCTTTTTCTTCTCTCCCGTCATAGAGGGGGTTGTGTTATTCCATTTATTTTCCCCTTTGCCGGAATCAGGATTTCCTGGATTTACAGGATTTTGAGGATGCAATTAATCCTGCTAATCTTTTCATCCTGTGAATCCTGGTTCCAACAATTATTTACAGTAAACCTACAAAGAATTACAATTTTTATTTTGGCGCCGGGTAAAGATGGAATTGGAGATAGTAGTAACGGACAGTCACAGTCTGCAGGCGTGCACCAGTTCGGGGACTGGCATGATATTGGCGATTTTTATTTCTTTAATAGTTTCTCTTATAATATAAAGGATGAAAAGATGATACATCAAAATCGAAAATATTTAGAGCTGGCTGTTAGCTTTTGGATAGGAATTGGTTTAATGAGCATCATAAATGTTTGGAAAATCAGTCAAAGCCAACATGCAATTTCTTACTCTAAGATCATGTTTGGGATTTCCATAATTTTCATAATTATATGCTTGATTTTATTGAAAATAAAGAAATAGATTTTTTTACAGGAAAGATTTCATTTTCCGGCTTTTGCAGGCGTCCCCGCCAACAGCCTCTTTTTTCCTTTGTCTGAATGAGGATTTTCTGGATTCAAGGATTTTAGGATTACTAATCCTGTTCAATTTCAATAAAAACCGTAAAATTTTATGAACGTTTGAAATTGAACCCATAACTTTTTCTAAAAGTCATTCGCATTCTTTCTCCCGTCCAAATAAAGCGCGCAGTTCATCTTTTGCCTTTTCGAGAATTTCTTTCTGTTTTTCAGGTAAATTTTTGCCATCACGGTTGATGTAAAATGTAAGCATTGACATGGCAGACTGATAAGGAGTTCCTTTTTTTCGATGGCTTTGTTCAGCAGAGTGTTTTAATGATTCAGCAATTTTTTTAGCATCATGGAGTGTAAATACGCCTTCTTTTAAATCCAAAGCGTCACTGTGCCCGGTAACTTCAGCCGACCATTTTTTTCCGGAAGTTTCTTTTTTCTTTGACATAAAATTTGAGATACAATGATAATACCAAAAATGCCTCCGAGACCAGGCTATCCAGGTGAAGTGTGATTTCAAGAAAACCTTCCACTAACTTTGCATGAAACAGAAATAGTAATTATGGTACAAATGGGCGAATACAATCTCCTCAAAGTGATCAAAGAAAAATCAATGGGCGTATTTTTAGATGATGGGGAAGTGGGAATTCTATTACCGAAACGTTTTGTGCCGGCCAATACCAAAATTGGGGATGAGTTAAAAGTTTTTTTATACTATGATGGCGAGGGGCGCCCGATTGCCACTACGCAAGAACCTTTTGGAATATTAGGGGATATTGTAAAATTAAAAGCGGTAAACGTAACCCACCAAGGCGCTTTCCTGGATTGGGGGCTTATGAAAGATTTGTTTATTCCAAAATCAAAGATGAAAAATTTTATGATTGCTAATGGGGAGTATTTAGTAAAAATTGTGATGGATGAAAAAACAGGAAGGCTTGCCGCTACTGAAAAATTAGAACCTTTTTTATCCAACGAAACCCTTACGGTAAAAGAAAAAGATTTGGTAGATTTAATTGTATACCGCCAGACAGATATCGGGTATGAAGTGATTATTAATAATATCCACAAAGGCATTTTACATAATAATGAAATTTATAGAAACATTTCTCCCGGCGACAAGTTTAAAGGTTTTATAAAAAATATTTTACCCGAAAATAAAATAGACGTAGCCGCCGGAAAGCCAGGATATGAAAGGGTTGAAGATGAAACAGAAAAAATAATGAGGTTATTAAAAGAAAATAATGGCTACCTGCCTTATCATGATAAATCTTCTCCGGAAGATATTTATTCATTCTTTTCGATGAGTAAAAAAACTTTTAAAATGGCTACCGGGAATTTATTTAAAAAACATAAAATATCCTTTACAAAAACCGGCATTCAATTGATAGAAGAATAATTCTTTACCAGTTATTTTTCTGCGCATCATTTGTTCTTTCAGGAGTTTCTGCGGGATTAGTTTTCCAGTCGGGATCATATTTTATAAAAGTAGCAAGCCAGACTGTTCTCGAAAACCGCATGAGCCAGGGTTGCAAAGCCAGCATCAAAACAGAATTAAAAATAAGCCAGTAGAAAACCCGGTTATCATCATACGAAATACCAATAATCAGCCACCAGGCAATAAATGTCACCGCGCTCAATGCCACTACTATTCCGTAACTAACATAACCGCAACCATAATAAAACCCTAATTCCAAATCAAAATACTGGCCACAAACTTCGCAACGATCGTGCATTTTCATAAATCCTTTTGAGTACGGATTTTTCTTTATAAACATATCCCCTATCCTACAACGCGGGCACTTGCTTTGTAGTAAATTTAAAATACCCGGCTTTTCTTTATCACCCTGCTTACTCATTTTTCTTATTCTTTACTTGCGCAAAAGTAAGATTTTGTAAAGGGAGCCTTCATAGAGTTTTAAAATTCCCCAAAAAAGGGATCAAAAGCAACTTATTCATTTGCTTCAACCATTCCGCTCTTATTTTTAAAGCCGGCTTTATGGCCATAAACGGCGAAATAAAGAATAAATAAATAGCAGGGAACCATGATCCAAAAAGCTTGCTGAAAACCAATCCTTTCGCCCAGCATTGCCCAAATTTTAGGCAGAACTGCGCCACCGGCAATTCCTATAATTAATAATGCAGAGCCGGTTTTTGTAAATCTTCCTAACCCATGTATGGTTAAAGGCCGAAGAGCCGGCCAAACGAGCGCGTTTGCTAATCCCAGTAAAGCAATAAATAAGATAGAAACATAGCCCGAAGTAAAGATGGCCAGCAAAGTAAAAATAAGGCCGAAGGATTGCAGATCCTTTTAACGCATTGGTTTGGGAAAAATATTTGGGAATACAAACAATTCCAATTAAATATCCAATCAACATTCCTAACATCGTGTAAGTCGTAAAATGTTTTGCAATATCCAAAGGAATGCCTATCGACTTTCCATAGATCTGTATAATATCACCTGCCATTACTTCTACACCTACATATAAAAACAAAGCAACAAACCCGATCCATAAATAAGGAAAACTAAAAATCGTTTGCCCATCTCCGTTAGTTCGCTTATTTTCTATCTCCTCCCCTTCCACTTTTACTTCAGGCAAATTAGAAAAATAAATAAAGCAAGCAAGCGCAAGAAGCACCACAGCAATAATAATATAAGGCATAATGACCCTTGAAGCCAACGCATCTAATTGGGTTGCTTTCTGCGCAGCATCCATTGTTTTTAACCTTTGTACCAAAGCATCAGAATCTTTCAGTAAAAAAGCACCCATAACCAAAGGGGCAAGCGCGCCGGCACCTTTATTGCAAATTCCCATTACACTCATTCTTTTGGCAGCGCTTTCCATCGGGCCAAGAATCGTGATATACGGATTAGAAGCAGTTTGCAACAAAGCCAGGCCGGTTCCTATAATAAATAACCCGGTAAGAAACATACCATAAGTCCTGGTTTCGGCAGCAGGAACAAAAACCAATGCCCCAATCGCCATACATATCAATCCCCACATCATCCCGTTTTTAAACCCTGTTTTTTTTAAAACCCACGATGAAGGAAATGCCATTACCGCATACGAAATATAAAAAGCAAAAGTTACTAAAACCGCCTGTGAAGTTTGTAACTGGCAGGCAATTTGCAAATAAGGAATGAGCGTACTATTGAGCCAGGTTACAAATCCGAAAATAAAAAACAGGATGCCAATAACAACGATCTGTGAAGTATAATTGGGTTTAGTGGCAACAAGTTCCTGGTTCATTATCAATTTTTTTGGATGAAAATTTTTATGAAAATAAAGAAATAAATACTAAAGCGGGAGTAATATGTTTTAGTGCACCTATTTTAAAAAAGTTAGTGTTGCGGATAAAAATAAAAATCCGGAATATTTGTTTGTTTACTATAATACCAGTGTAAATAGTAAAGATCTAAACCGGTTCGCTAACTTTTCTCACAAGCTTTAATGCAAAATCTAACTGCTCTTTTTCGGTAAGATTAGTATTGTCCAATTCAATGGCATCGTCTGCTTTGCGCAACGGGCTTACTTTTCGGTTAGAATCAATATAATCGCGCATTGCAATGTTCGTTTTAATCTCATCCAATGTGATGTTGGGGTTCTTTTCAAACATTTCCGCAAACCTTCTTTCCACTCTTACGGCTTCATCGGCAACCATAAAGATTTTTACTTCCGCATGCGGAAAAACGGTTGTGCCGATATCACGGCCATCCATTACGATTCCTTTATTCTTCCCGATTTTTTGCTGCGCAGCCACGGCAAAGGCCCTTACATCTTTCAAAGCCGCTACTTCGCTTACCTTTTCTGCAATTACCAGGTCACGGATAATGAATTCCACATTTTCGCCGTTCAAATAGATCTCTGTGTTCCGGGTATGTTCATTTGGTAAAAATTCAAGCGAAATATTTCTTAATGCATTTTGTATTTCCTTCTCATTAGCCCAATCTATATTGTTGCGCAAAAAGTACAAAGTAATCGCGCGGTACATTGCTCCGCTGTCAATATAAGTAAAGTTTAATTTTTGTGCCAGTTGCTTTGCCAGCGTGCTTTTGCCGCAAGATGAAAAGCCATCGATCGTTATAATTATTTTGGGAAACATCTATACAAAAATCCAACAAAAAAAAGAAAGAAAAAAATTGTATTTAAAAAAAAATGCCAACGTTTCCGCCGGCATTTTTGATTCGTATTTTTTTATAAGTTATTATACTTCAGATTTTTTTTTGTGTACCGGAGTTGTTTTTACTTCAAAGATAATTTTTGAATTCTCCTTATCCAGTGACGCTATTAAAACATCCCCGCTTTTAACATGCATATTCAATATCTCCTCGGCTAATGGGTCTTCAAGGTATTTTTGAATAGCGCGGTGAAGTGGCCGTGCGCCAAATTGCGAATCATACCCTTTCTCTGAAATAAATTTCTTGGCTTCTTCTGTCAGTTCTAATTTCAAACCCAGGTTATCCAACCTCTTGGTAACACCTTTCATCAAAATATCTATGATTTCAAAGATGTTTTCTTCTGTAAGAGAATTGAAAATTACGACATCATCTATCCTGTTTAAAAATTCCGGGCTGAAGGTACGTTTCAATGCTTTTTCAATTACTGCTTTGCTGTTTTCTTCTGCGTTTTGAACCCTGGATGCAGTAGTAAAACCAACACCCGCGCCAAAATCCTTTAATTGCCTTGCCCCGATATTAGAAGTCATGATGATCATGGTATTCTTGAAATCAATTTTTCTGCCCAGGCCATCAGTAAGTACTCCATCATCTAATACCTGCAAGAGAATATTGTAAATATCAGGGTGCGCTTTTTCAATTTCATCCAAAAGGATTACCGAGTAAGGTTTGCGCCTAACCTTCTCCGTTAGTTGCCCTCCTTCTTCGTATCCAACATAACCCGGAGGCGCTCCTATCAATCTTGAAACAGTGAATTTTTCCATATATTCACTCATGTCAATACGGATAAGCGCATCGTCACTATCGAACATATACCTGGCTAAAGCTCTCGCCATTTCAGTTTTACCAACACCTGTCGGCCCGAGGAATATAAAAGTTCCAATCGGTTTTTTCGGGTCTTTTAAACCAACCCTGTTTCTTTGAATGGCTTTCACCACTTTACTTATCGCTTCATTTTGCCCTACAACTGCTTCTGACAAGTCTTCACCCATTTTACGAAGCTTATCGGTTTCTTCCTGTACCATTCGTTTAACTGGTATTCCGGTCATCATACTCACCACCTCTGCAATCGCTTCCTCATTGATCGGGTATCTTTTATTCCGGCTTTCTTCTTCCCAGTCTGATTTTGCTTTTTCAAGTTGTTCCTGTAAATGTTTTTCTGTATCACGAAGTGAAGCCGCTTCTTCGAACCGCTGGCTTTTTACCACTTTGTTTTTTTCGTGTTTTATTTCGTCAATCTTCTTTTCCAGTTCAATCACTTCCTCCGGCACATTAATATTTTTTAAATGAACGCGCGCGCCTACTTCATCCAAGACATCAATTGCTTTATCGGGTAGCAAGCGGTCAGTCATATACCTATCACTCAATTTTACACAGGCATCTATAGCTTCATCATCATAAATTACATTGTGAAACTCTTCATATTTGCTTTTGATATTAGTTAGAATTTCTATGGTTTCACTTACACTTGGCTGGTCAACCATTACCTTTTGAAACCGGCGGTCCAAAGCTCCGTCTTTTTCAATGTACATTCTGTATTCATCCAAGGTAGAAGCTCCAATACATTGAAGTTCGCCACGTGCTAAAGCAGGTTTAAAAATGTTGGAAGCGTCAAGTGAGCCGCTTGCTCCGCCTGCGCCAACAATGGTGTGTATTTCATCAATAAATAAAATCACATCACGGTTTTTTTCCAGTTCATTCATGATGGCTTTCATTCTTTCTTCAAACTGCCCACGGTATTTCGTACCGGCAACCAAAGCCGCCAAATCGAGGGAAACCACTCTTTTGTCAAATAAAACACGGCTCACTTTTCTTTGAATGATCCTTAAAGCAAGGCCTTCAACAATTGCAGTTTTTCCAACTCCCGGCTCACCAATTAAAATAGGGTTATTTTTTTTGCGCCGGCTAAGAATTTGAGACACACGCTCAATTTCTATTTCACGGCCTACGATCGGATCAAGGCTTCCCATTTCTGCCAGCCTGGTAATGTCCCTTCCAAAATTATCCAGAACCGGAGTTTTGGTTTTGGTTTGGCTGATGAACTTTTTGATGAACGTTGTTGCTGCGAATATGATTTTCTTTCTTCTTCAAACTCTTCGTTTTCTTCATCCTGAAAATCTGCTTTAGGATCTGTTTTTACATAACCCAACTCGCTTTTGAACATATCATAATCTACATCAAACTGGTTTAAAATCTGCGTAGCAATATTTTCTTTATTCTTCAAAATAGAGAGCATCAGGTGTTCGCTTTCCACTAAAGGGCTTTTATTGGTTTTAGCCTCTAAAACCGTGATCCTTATTACTTTTTCAGCCTGTTTGGTAAGTGGCAGCGAATTGATATTGGCAATATTTTTACCTGTTTTGTCTTTTACGGCGAGTTCGATTTCTTTACGTAATTCATAAAGGTCTACGTTAAGCGCTTTCAGGATTTTCATAGCGGTATTTTCGCCATCCCTTATAAGGCCAAGAACCAAATGTTCCGTGCCTATAAAGTCATTTCCCAACCGCAAAGCTTCTTCGCGGCTGTAAGAAATAATTTCTTTTACTTGTGTTGAAAAATTGTTGTCCATTTATTAACAATTTAATTTATGCTTTTCAATAATAATAAGCCTGTACAATAATAATAAATAAATTCTATTAAATAACGTTTAAAAGAGCCGCAAGTTGTTAAAAAGTTAATGAGGAAAAATAAAATTGATAAAAGTGATTTGAAAATATATTTAAACGTCTATGGCTTACCTTCTTAAGCCGGGATGATTTTTGATTAAAATTTTTAGTTCAAATCATTACTAAAAAAGAACTCTCTTCTTTTCCTTTTATATCTTTGAATAATCTTTGTTCTTCTTTTAAACCGGAGTTATGAAAGTCAAAATTGATACCAAAGAAAAAATGCACGTCATTACGATTGATGAGGAGAAATTATCTGCTAATATGACAGAAGAAATTGAAAAAACCTTTTTAAAATACCTGGAGGATCCGGTACCGAATGTAATTGTAGATTTTAAAAAAGTCAGTGAAACAGAGCTGCTTCCGGCAAAATCGCTCGCTTTAATACAGCAGAAATTTTATGAAGAAAACCATTCCATGGTATTTTGCAACCTGAATGCTAACGTGTCTGATTTTTTGGATAAAAATGATTTGCTGGAAATATTGAACATAACGCCGACTGAAAGCGAAGCCTGGGATATTGTGCAAATGGAAGAAATAGAAAGGGAATACCTTTGAAGAAAAGATTCTGATTCTATAAATAGTTTAATAATTAACACCTATTCAAAAACACTCAAACACCTATGTTTAGGGGAGTTTAAATAGTTTTGTTGTAAGGGCAATTATTAAACAATTAATTTATAGATACAAGGAAGTTCAAAATAAAAAATGTATAATATTTTACCCAAAGAAAATTAACTTAAGTGATTGCTGTAACCATTTTAGGAAACAATTCTGCTGTCCCTGCCCACAACAGGCACCCAACTGCACAAATATTGCAAACGGCTGAACAAGTCATTCTCATTGATTGCGGCGAAGGAACACAAATGCAAATGAGATTGTATAAAATTAAAAAAAACAGGATCAATCATATTTTTATTTCGCACCTGCACGGCGATCATTATTTTGGATTGGTTGGTTTGCTCAACAGCCTCGCCTTAAATAACCGGCTGAACGACCTTCATATTTATGCCCCAGAAAAATTAAAATCTATCATAGAAATCCAAATGGATGTTGCCGGTGCCGGGTTTCCGTTCGGGCTTTATTTTCATAACATTGAAAAGGAAGGAACCCTGTTTGAAGATAAAAAATTAAAGGTCGAATGTTTTAAAGTAAACCACCGGATAGAATGCTGGGGTTTTCTTTTTAGGGAAAAGAAAAATAAAAGGAAAATTATAGCGAAGCAGGTGAAAAAATTCAAAGTGCCTAAATCGTTTTATGAAAACCTGCACCGGGGTGAAGATTTTATTAACGAAAAAAATGAAGTCGTTAAAAATGAAATACTTACCCTGGAAGTAGAACCGCCAAAATCGTATGCATACTGCGCCGATACCGCATTTTATGATCCCATAGCCGAAAAAATAAAAGGAGTTGACCTTGTTTATCATGAAAGCACCTATTTGGATGAACATTCAAAAAAAGCCGGGGAAAGATTTCACTCTACTTCAAAGCAAGCAGCAGCAATCGCAAAAAAAGCGGGCGCTAAAAGATTATTGTTAGGCCATTTTTCTTCAATGTACGATACACTTGATGAATTTAAAAAAGAAGCTTCTGAGATTTTTGAAAATACAGAAATCGCCGAAGAAGGCGTTTGTTACCTGGCTTGATTTTTTGCCACGGATTTTCACACATTATTTCGCCACGAATTTCTATAATTCCCACGAATTAAAACCAGCAGTAAACGAACAAAAACTTGGAATTTTTAATTTGAAATTGAACAGAATAATCGATAATTAATAGTCAATAATTCTTCTCTGGCCCACCATTCATTCCCTCAATCACCCATTCATAAAAATCAGGGAAATATTTTCGCCATGCAGTTTCACTGTGATGCTCATCTTTTCCAATTATTTCTTTGATGGGGGATTTACTGCGTTCTTTAATTTCTTTTTCAATCCGCTCCATATCAGGAATCATGGAATCGCCTTCTTTTTCGCCGGCATAAAAAAACAATCTGGAGTTTACATTTTCCACGCCTGCAATTACCATACTGTCAATGCCCGAAGCCGTCCAAAAAGCAGGTGAAAAAATTCCGGCGCCACCAAAAACCTGGGGAAATTTTAAAACAGCATATAAGGAAATCAGCCCTCCCATTGAGCTTCCGGCAATATAGGTGTTTGGCTTATTTTTTAAAGTGCGGTATTTTTTGTCAATAAATGGTTTTAAAGTTTGCACTAAAAAATCAACATATTTATCGCCCTCGCCTTTACCAAAATTTTCAAATTCCCAGGGATTGTATTCGCTCATTCTTTTTGATAAGCCATTGTCAATTCCCACAACAATCACTTCTTTTTTCCCTGATTTAGAAATAGAATCAAGGTATTCATCTACTCCCCATTCTCCGGCGTAAGAAGTAGCATTATCAAAAAGATTTTGCCCGTCATGCATATACAAAACAGGATAATTTTTTTTAGAGGATGCATAATCCGGCGGAAGATAAATCCATATCCTTCTTTTCCGCTTTAACTGGGGAATATAAAATGCCGTATCAATTATCTTTACATTTACAGATACGGAATGATTTTTTTTCACAGCAATATTATTTGATTTAAAGTCATCATTCCACCCCAAAATATGGATAGGAACCGTCGTATCAGATTGCAACGCCAATATCCGGTTTGAAATGCCTTTTCAGGCAGCATCCGTTTCTTCCTTTTGCCAACTGCCGCGTGCAAATTTATATTCATAATTTCCGGAAGGCAAAGAAATTGTGATTTTGAAATACCCCTTTGACCAGGTTTTAATAAATAGCTCTTGTCCGCCTGATTCCATAAATCAAAATTGCCCGTAATATAAATATGATCCATAGAATGCAGTACAACGGCTGTTTTACCAGAAAAGTACTTTTTTATATTGAGCAAATGATTTTGCAGAAAACAGAACCAGTAAACCAACAAAAAATACAGATTTTAATCCTGGCATTATTAAAAAACTTAAGAAACAGAAGCAAGAAAATCTTTTACTTTTTGCCGGTTGGCAGTAGTTAAAGAAACCAAAGGAAGGCGTAAAACATTTTCTATCAAATTCAATTCTGATAAAAATGTTTTAATGCCGGCAGGGTTATTTTCTATAAATAAAAGATCATAAGCCGGCAATAATTTATAATGAAGTTTTTGGGCTCCTTCAAAATCATTTCTTAAACACAACCGAATCATTTCACTAAAATCTTTCGGAAAAGAATTAGCTATCACACTTATTACGCCCTTAGCGCCACATGCAATCAAAGGAAGGGAAATATGGTCGTCGCCGCTCACGAATAAAAAATCACCAGGCATGTTTTTCAAAATGTGCATGCATTGTACCATATTGCCGCTGGCTTCTTTTATACCCTGAATATTTTCACACTCATTCGCAAGCCTTAAAGTTATTTCTGCTGAAATATTACTACTTGTCCTTCCGGGAACATTGTATAAAATTATGGGCAATGGCGAGGATTCTGAAATGGCTTTATAATGTTGAAAAATTCCTTCCTGCGAAGGTTTATTGTAAGCCGGGCTCGAACTTAAAATGGCAGTTATATTTTCCAAAGAAAAATTAGAAAAATGTTCTATTACTTCTTTGGTATTATTTCCGCCGATTCCCAAAACCAAAGGCACACGGCTGTTTATTTTTTTGGCGGTAAAATCTACAATTTCCGTTTGTTCTTTTTTAGAAAGGGTTGGCGTTTCCCCGGTAGTTCCAAGTGTTACCAGGTATTCCACGCCACTATCAATTATAAAATCAATCACTTTTGCGAGAGAATCAAAATCCACTTCGCCGCTTTTTTTAAAAGGAGTTATTATTGCTACTCCTGTGCCTGTTAGTTTATTTATTAAAGACATTTTTTTGGTATGAAGTAAAATTTATCTGGTATAAGTTATGAAGTATCAGATACCAGGAATATCATTTTGAAAATTGAATTTTCATAAGCAATATCGCAATAATTCTAACAATAATAAATAATCTAATAATTAATAATCAAATTATTCATCCCAAAACCCCATTTTATTAAATTTTTCAATTCGCTGATCAATCCTTTTCTGTGGATCTATTTTTTTTAAATCTTTAATAATTGGTTTAATGTAGGCTTTTAAATTGGCTGCTGCTTCATCATAATCCCAATGAGCGCCGCCAAGCGGTTCGCGGATAACTCCATCCACCAAACCAAATTTGAGCATGTCCTCTGAAGTAAGCCTCAGTTGCTCGGCCGCTATTTCTTTTTGTGCCCAGCTACGCCAAAGAATAGAGCTACAGTTTTCGGGGGAAATAACCGAGTACCACGAATTTTCCAGCATTAAAACCTTATCGCCTACTCCAATTCCCAATGCGCCGCCACTCGCGCCTTCGCCAATAATTACGCAAACTACCGGCACTTTTAAACGAATCATTTCATAAATATTTCTTGCGATAGCTTCTCCTTGCCCGCGCTCTTCTGCTTCAAGGCCGGGATAAGCCCCCGGAGTATCAATTAAGGTAATGATAGGTTTATTAAATTTTTCTGCAAGCTTCATCAGGCGCAATGCCTTTCGGTAACCTTCAGGATTCGCCATTCCAAAATTTCGCATCTGCCGCATCTTTGTGTTCGTGCCTTTTTGCTGGCCGATCACCATAATGGTTTCACCGTCCAGTTGAGCAAAACCGCCAACCATAGCTTTGTCATCTTTTACATTCCTGTCACCGTGCAATTCAAGGAAATTAGTAAGCATTTTTAAAATATATTCCAGCGTGTAAGGCCTGTCCGGGTGGCGGCTTAATTGCACTTTCTGCCATGGAGTAAGGTGTTCGGTTATTTCTTTTCGCTTCTGAAGAATATTTTGCTCCAGTTCATCAATAATTGCCTTATAATCTTCTTTACCTGTTTTTGAAGCGAGTTTTTGGTTCTCCTCAATTTGTTCGTAAAGTTCTTTTATGGGTTGCTCGAAATCGAGAAATTGCCTTGCAGGTGCTGCCATCTTGTGTGAAAAAGTTTTAAAAATGAATAACCTTAAACCTGTTTACTTTTTTTTGGGAAGTAAAGTTAAGCCGTCAAAATTAAATGGAGGGCAAAAAGCTTTTTTGGGGTGATTGGAATGACAAATTAAACAGCTTTCAATTCTATGCTTCCCTCTTTTATTGGAATTCATTTTTATTTTGTAGCCAGGTAATTATAATCTGCCAGCAAAGTTTCTAAAAAATTAATGGAATACATGTTGGTATTTACCTGCAACACTTCCTGAACCTTTAATGCAAGCCTGTCGCAGGTTTTCGTGTTGTATTCTTTATGGTAAAGGCTTATCACATTTTTAATGGTATTGATATCGCGGTCAGAAAGTTTTAAAACTTCAGGATAAGTCACTACATAATTTTTATCAATAATATCTAAAAAAACGGTGTCATTAACCGAAAAAGGGGATTCAGTATTTATCACCACCGTGTTAGCAGCAATATCCCCAAGCCTTTGATTTTTTTTGCTCACTGCTATAAAAATTAAAACAACCAATCCCCAAAAACCGGTCATAATAATGTAGGCTAAAATATTTTGAAGGCTAAAAAAAGTGTAGCCAAAAAAGAACGGCCACTCAAAAACTTTAAATATCCAGCGAATGGTGTATTGGCTTAATGAAGGTTCGCCGCCATCCAGGCTGATAACGCGGATATTAAATAATTTTTTGCCAACCGTTTGCCCGTGCATAGCTACTTCGCAAACCAAAGAGTATAATAACATGGGAATAGAAATAGTAAGAATATCAAGCCCGATATGGCTTTTGAGCGTTTGAATGCCTGCAAGATTAAAACCGCCATAATAAAAATATTTCATGCTGATGAAATATAAAAGCAAAATGGTAAAATCAACCAGGTAGGCAAAAAGCCTTTTATACACTTCAGCTATTTCAAATTCAAGGTCAATATTAAAAGGAGTTTCTATTTGTATCAGGGCCATGAAAAGCAATTTATTATTTTAAAGTAAAAAAATGGCGTTTTATTTTTTTAATGACTAATTTGAATCATTTTAAAATAAGTTTTTTAAGCTGCCGTTTAGAAACTATAATTGTCAGAAGATAAACGCTTCTTTAAAATTTTATGTTATGCGCGAAGCCCGGTTTATAAAAAAAAACGTGGATAAATGGAATAAGTATCAGCACGAAGAAACAAAAGACCCTGATGAAATGGCTGACCGTTTTGTTACTTTATTGGATGACCTTTCATATGCGAAAACCTTTTATCCAAAAAGTAAAGTAACACGCTGGATCAACGGCATTGCCGCTTCTATTTATCAAAGTATTTTTCAGAATAAAAAACAAAATTTTTCCCTCGTAATCCGTTTTTGGAAATATGATTTGCCTTTGTTGTTCAGGAAATACCACAAGGTTTTTTTATTTACTTTTCTCTTATTTATTTCTTTTGTTTTCATCGGCGTAGTTTCTTCTACCACCGACCCTGATTATGCGCGGCAATATTTTAATAATCATGTTCAGCAGGGGTATTATGATCAAACTATCGCTTCTATTCAAAGAGGCGACCCTTTTAATGTATATAAAGATGACAACCCTTTTTCGATGTTTGTTACCATAGCGTTTAACAATATAAGCGTAGCTTTCAAAACAGTAATCTTCGGAGTTTTGTTCGGGATAGGGACGATATTATTTATGTGGAGCAATGGGCTGATGCTCGGGTGTTTTCAATATATATTTTTTTCCCAGGGATTAGGGTGGCAGTCGGTTTTGGTGATTTGGATTCATGGAACTATTGAAATTTCTTCGATAGTAATCGCCAGTTGCGCGGGAATTATTTTAGGGACTGGCTGGCTTTTCCCGGGAACCTATACGAGAAAACAATCTTTTTTGCGTGGGGCGAAAGATGCTGTAAAAATTTGTATCAGCCTGGTACCTTTTTTTATTATTGCCGCTTTTTTTGAAAGCTATGTTACTCATTTGATGAGCAATACATTTGAAAAAAATTCGGCTGATATCGGGTTGCCGGTTCCTGTAAGTATTATGATCCTCGTGGGTTCATTTATCTTGATATTATGGTATTTTGTTTTGTACCCAATTCGTTTACACAATTCCGGCTTTACATTAAAAGACGGAAAAATATTAAAGGATGGCGCTATCTATGAAAAATAAATCCATAAAATTTGTTTGTTTACTGTTAATATGGATAATCTCTTCCTATAACGGTTATGCGCAAATGCATGATTCTTTAAACGTTCCGGACGGGGTACAAATACAACAATTTCAAAAAAATAATGCCGATGATAATACGATTGATACTTCGCTTCAAAAAAACTATGTAAAAGATAATGCCGATATCCTAAAATGGAAAAAAAGCCACGAGTTTGCCTATATGCATTACCTCGACAGCCTTTTGCGAAAACAAAAAAACCTTAAGGTAGATACCGTAAGCATTGATGAAAAAAGCGGAAAGATTAACAGGCTTGCCCATCGCCAAAATCGCCCTTCTGCGTTAAATCATATTTTTAACAGCATTCCGTTTCAATTATTTTTCTGGGCTTTGGCCGTGATTTTTATTGCTTTCATTTCTTATAAAGTATTTTTTAAAAATGGAATTTTTTCCCGCCGGAAAAAAATAATAAAAGAAAGCGATGAAGTTTTTTTGCCGGAGTTAAATGAAGTTTCTGAATATGACGGCATGATTACAGGCGCGGAAAATAAAAATGACTTTAACCTCGCTACCAGGTTTTTATTTTTAAAAACGCTGAAACACCTTTCTAACAAAGGGTTCATTCAATTTATGGCCGATAAAACGAACAAAGAATACCTGAGGGAAATGAAGCAAAATAATTATTACAGTCAATTTCAGCAACTCACACGTAGTTATGAATATTCATGGTATGGAAAATTTTTGGTGCAACAGGAATATTATCAAAAATTAAAAGAAGAATTTGAATTATTTAATAAAAAAGTATAAGGTAAAATTTGAAAATATTTTTAAAATATAATTTAGTTTTCTGGATCATTCTCACGGCATTTTGCAGTTGCCGTCAAAATAAGAAACAGATTCCTCCATTAAATGAAAGTTACCGGAAGACGGACAAACTTCCGTTTGGTTCTTTTATTGCCTATAAAGGCTTCCAGTCAGAGTTTCACGATTATTGGATCAATATTGCCGAAAAGCCATTTACAGATACATGGGACGATTTAAAAAATGATTCAGGAACTAATTATTCACTTTATTTTCTGATCACCAAAAACCTTTTGCTTTCTGTTGATGAAGTGAATGCAATGGTTGAATATGTAAAAGCAGGAAATGACCTGTTTATATCTGCAGATTATATTGATGAAAAATTGCTTGACGCAGTTTATTGTTCTGTCAACAGGAAAGGTGAAATTATGAGTGAGGTAAATGGAAAAATGGATAATACTTATGTAAGCATGTTTTACGGAACTGATTTTAATGCCTCAAAATACGGGTACTACTATTTCCCTTTTTTAAATTATTTCAACAGCTATGATCCTTCAATAACAAGGGTTTTAGGTGTTAATGAATTAAACCTCCCGAATTATATTGTTATTTTTTCAGGCGGGGAAGAATTTATTTACACCTTGCCCCGCGAATTTTCAGCAATTATTTTTTATTAACCAAAGACAATTTTCATTATTTTGAAAACGTAACCGCTTACCTTCGTTTTGACCCCCAGTATCTTTATTGGGATGAATATTATAAAGAATATTCTTCTACGAGGAACAAAAATAGCCTAAGCCGGAATGGCCAATTTTCATCTTTAAAAGTCATCAAACAGAACCCGCCTTTGCTTTGGGCTTTTTATATCGCCCTGGCGGGGCTTTTATTGTTTATTTTGTTTAATATTAAACGGAAACAAAGAGTAATAGATATCATAAAACCAAATAAAAACGCAACGGTTGCTTTTACTGAAACTATTGGCAGGCTTTATTTACAACAAAAAAACAACAGGAATACCGCAGAAAAAATTATTACTTATTTTTATGAATACCTGCGTAAAAAATATTTTATTAATACATCTGTTATCAATCCGGCTTTTATAAATTCGCTTTCGGGCAAAAGCGGCGTTCCTCAAAATGAAACACAGGAATTATTTGGGTTGATAAGCAATATCCAACACCAGGAAGAGGTAACGGATGAAGATTTGCTTGCCCTGGATTTAAAGATTGAAAATTTTAAAAAAACAAAAACTGATGGAAGAAAACCTGTATGAACAACGGACTGATATCAACAAGCTAAATAATGCAGTTATTAATATCAGGAATGAAATAAGTAAAGTAATTGTGGGCCAGCATAAAATGGTTGACCTGCTGCTGATCGCTTTATTGTGTGATGGGCACGTGTTGATAGAAGGAGTCCCGGGCGTGGCAAAAACCCTAACCGCTAAATTGCTGGCAAAGATCATTAATACCAATTTTTCAAGGATTCAATTTACGCCCGATTTGATGCCGAGTGATGTTTTGGGGACCTCGGTTTTTAATCCTAAAGAAGCAGAATTTGAATTTAAACGAGGCCCGGTGTTTAGCAATATTATTTTGATAGATGAAATAAACCGCGCTCCGGCAAAAACCCAATCCGCTTTGTTTGAAGTGATGGAAGAGCGGCAGGTAACTATTGATGGGATCACACATTTTATGGATTTCCCATTTCTGGTAATTGCCACCCAAAACCCAATAGAGCAGGAAGGAACCTACCGCTTGCCTGAAGCGCAATTAGACAGGTTTTTATTCAAGATAATTATTAATTACCCCACAATTGAAGAAGAAATAAATATTTTATTGAATCAACAATCAGTGCCTCAAAATACTTTATTGGAAAATATTCAGAAAATCGTTTCGCCGGCACAGATATCCGAATACAGGAATATTACAAACGAAGTAATTATTGATCCCAAATTAGTTGAATTTATCGCTAAAATTGTAAATGAAACCAGGAACAATTCTTCCCTTTACCTGGGCGCTTCCCCGCGCGCTTCGCTGGCTATATTAAGATCATCGAAAGCAAATGCAGCAATCATGGGAAGGGATTTCGTAACTCCTGAAGATATAATAGAAATGGCGGTTCCTGTTATCCGCCACCGTATTATTTTAACCCCGGAAAAAGAAATGGAAGGCCTTACAGCCGATGAACTGATCAACGATATTATCGCTAAAATTGAGGTGCCACGGTAAGGTATATTAAAAACGTGTTTAATTAACCTGTTTTGAAAATTATAAAAAAATATTTTTTAAGACCTGTTTCTCAAGAAGCGGTTTTTTATCGTGCTGGCTGCGATAGTTGCGCTATTTATTATTGCATTTTATATAAAGGCTTTATTTACAATTTCGATTACCGTTTTCTTTGTTTTTATTCTTTTTTGCATCATAGATTATTCACTTTTATTCTTTACAAAGAAGGGTTCACAAGCGCCGTAGAATTATGCCACACCGGTTTAGCAATGGCGATGAAAATAAAATTGAATTAGTGGTAAAAAATGAATTTAATTTTCCGGTACAGGTAAGTATAATTGATGAATTGCCCGCACAATTTCAAATCAGGAACTGGAAAAGAAAAGTGAATTTGAAATCGCGGCAACAAAAAAAAATTGCCTGGAAAATAAAACCTTTGGAAAGAGGCGAATACCATTTTGGCAATATTCATTTGTTTGTGTCTACCCCTTTAAAACTTATCAGCCGCAGGTTTACAACAGGCTGCTGAAACGGTTCCGGTTTATCCGGCTTTCCTGCAATTACACAATTATGAATTATTTTCAGGCACTACCTTACACAGCGAATCAGGAAACCAACGGATGCGCAAGATTGGCCAGAGCATGGAGTTTGAACAAATAAAAGAATACGTTTCCGGAGATGACATCCGCACCTTAAACTGGAAAGCTTCCGCAAGAAAAGGTGGGTTGATGGTAAATAGTTTTATGGAAGAAAGGTCGCAGCAGGTGTATTGCATTATTGATAAAGGAAGGCTGATGAAAATGCCTTTTAACGGAATGACGCTTTTGGATTATGCTATCAATAGTTGTTTAATTTTAAGTAACGTTTGTTTAAGAAAACAGGATAAAGTTGGTTTGATCACTTTTTCTAATGAACCCGGGAGCGTTTTGGCTGCAGACCGGAAAACATCGCAGGCAGAAAACATTTTGCAATTGTTGTACAAGCAAAAAACCGATTTTTTAGAAAGCGATTTTGAAATGCTTTATTTACAAATAAGAAGCAAAATCAAACATCGAAGCCTCTTAATTTTATTTACCAATTTTGAATCCCTTTCAGGATTAAACAGGCAGATAGATTATTTGCGTTCGCTGGCGCGCAATCATTTATTACTGGTTATATTTTTTGAAAATTCCGAATTGGATGAACTGCGGTTTTCGCATGCAAAAAATGTGGAAGAAGTGTATATAAAAACGATTGCCGAAAAATTTGCTTTTGAAAAAAGGATCATTGCAAAAGAGCTTTCAAAATATGGGATATTGTCCATTTTATCTTCTCCTAAAAACCTTACAGTAAATGCTATTAATAAATATTTGGAATTAAAAGCGAGGCAGGCAATTTGATTGAAATAAACTAATACAATGATGAAAAATAGTTTTGAAGAAGGAAGGGTTTTGTTGATTGATAAGCCATTAGAATGGACATCTTTTGATGTAGTCAGGAAGATCAGAAACCTTATTAAAATAAAAAAAGTTGGCCACGCCGGAACCCTGGACCCTTTGGCCACCGGTCTTTTAATAGTCTGTACGGGAAAATTTACCAAAAAGATAAACGAGTACATGGCGCAGGAAAAAGAATATACCGGCACAATAACTTTGGGCGCGGTAACGCCAACATACGACCTTGAAAGCGAGCCGGAAAATCATAAGCCTTTTGATGCAATAACCAGAGAACAGGTAACAAAAGCCACCCAAAAGTTTACCGGCGAAATTTTACAAACACCGCCGATTCATTCAGCCATAAAACAAAATGGAAAACCGGTTTACCTGATGGCAAGAAAAGGAATTGACGTGGTTCTCGAACCACGAAAAATTACTATAAAAGAATTTGAAATTACTTCTATAGAAATGCCTGTGATTTCTTTTAAAGTAGTTTGTACAACGGGTACATATATACGCAGTTTGGCAAATGATTTTGGTGAGGCTCTTGGTTGTGGCGGTTATCTCAGCAAACTTTGCCGTACGAGAATTGGAAATTTTAAAATTGAAGAGGCAATTAGTATAGATGAATTTGCAAAATCAGTTCCGCACGAAAAATAGTGGGAGAATTTAAAAAGAGCGGAAGACGGGACTCGAACCCGCTACCTACAGCTTGGGAAGCTGTCGCTCTACCAGGTGAGCTACTTCCGCTTTTTGCAATGCAATATAAAAAATTTATCGGGTGATAAATAAAAACGAATTTTAAAAAACTTCGTTCGCAAAAAATAATCCTCATTAAGTTAATTTTATTTCAAAAAAAGTTATTCAGTAAACGAACAAATAAAGTGATTTTTTATTTTGAAGAGGTTTTTATTTTGATTCAAAAAAGTTTGAATAATTATTTCGCTATGCTTAAGAAGAAAGCTGAATTGGTAGAATAAGCAAGGATTTTAAAATCCGTTTCTCTAAATGAATGTTCATCTTTGATAGTAAGCCTACAAAAAAATAAGAATTCTTATTTCGATGAAATAAAACCATTCATATAAATGTATAAAGGTTTTGTGCAATTATCTCCGTAAATTTATCATTCTGAAAACAAGAGGCATTTAAATAAGTTCTTCACACTTTTAAATTACAATTTATGCCAGAATACACTTTAAACGTTAACAACGAAAATTACAAAATCGACGTAGACCCTCAAATGCCATTGCTTTGGGCGATACGCGATTTTGTAGGTTTAAAAGGAACCAAATTCGGTTGCGGAATTGCACAATGCGGCGCTTGCACCGTTCACCTGGAAGGCACGCCCATACGTTCCTGCAGCTTTCCTGCATCTGCTGCAGCGGGTAAAAAAATCACTACCATCGAAGGCATTTCTGAAAGCGTAGGAGAAGCAGTACAAAAAGCCTGGATCGAAAAACAGGTGCCTCAATGCGGATATTGCCAATCGGGGCAAATAATGAGTGCAGTAGCGTTGCTTAAAAACAAACCTCATCCTACTGATGCGGATATTGACGCAGCCATGCAGGGAAACCTTTGCCGCTGTGGAACTTACCAACGCATTCGCAGCGCCATTCACCGCGCGGCAGAATTGGTATAAAACTTTACTTATTAAATTTTTTAATTTTTCAATTCTCACCATGGAACAGTTATTATCAAAAATAAACCGCCGCCATTTCTTAAAAGTTTCAGGTATTACCAGTGCCGGCTTCATTATCGGGCTTTCATTAAAAGGCAATACAGGCTTACTTTCTGTTACTAAAGCCGGTGATGTTGTACCTTATGGGTTAACCCCTTTTGTAATGATTCAAAAAGACGGAACCATTACAATATTCAACCCAAAACCTGAAATGGGCCAGGGTACTTTTCAATCCATTCCATCTTTAATTGCGGAAGAACTGGAAGTTCCCCTTACAGGCGTAATCATCAGGCAAACCGGTGGAGAAAAAAAATTCGGTGGAGGCAGTCTGCACGGAGGAAGTAGTTCTGTTCGTGGCAGTTATTTCGAATTGAGAAAAGTGGGCGCTTCAGCAAAAGAAATGCTGGTGCAGGCTGCCGCTAATCAATGGAAAGTTCCTGTGGAGGAATGTTATGCAGAGGATGCCAAAGTGTATCACAAACCTTCCGGCAAAAATTTGGGTTACGGAGATTTTGCCGAAGCCGCAGCAAAATTAGATGTTCCTGAAAACCCGAAATTAAAAGACCCGAAAGACTTTAAGTTGTTAGGCAAGAATATACAAAGGCCGGATATTCCGCTAAAATCTTCCGGCAAAGCTGTTTTTGGTATTGATGTGGAAGTTCCGGGAATGGTATTCGCTTCTGTAGCGCATTGCCCTGTTTTTGGCGCAAAGCTTTTAAACTACGATGATTCAGCAGCCAAAAAAGTAAAAGGCGTCATTGGGGTAGAAAAATGCCAAAGAAATTTTGGCCCTTATACTTATGATTGCGTCGCCGTGATCGGTGAAAATTATTGGGCAGCTTTACAAGGGCGCAATGCGCTTAAAATGAATTGGGATTACCAGGGAAATGATAAATTCAATTCAAAAGATTATGCCCAATACCTGCGCGGCCTTTCAAAGCAAGAAGGCGCAATAGATAAAAATGAAGGTGATTTTGATAATGCATTTGCCGAAGCGCCATTGAAAGTGGAAGCTTTTTATGAAACGCCTGTGGTTTCCCATTCGCCAATCGAACCGATGAATTGCGTGGCCAGTTGGACCGATGGTAATAAGCTTGAAATATGGGCATCCACACAGGTTCCCGGAAGGATCATGGGTGAATTCACGAAAGAATATAACATTCCTGAAGAGAACCTGGTAATACATACCATGTTTAGCGGCGGTGCCTTTGGAAGGCGATTGTATACAGATTTTATTAGCGAAGCGGTTCAACTTTCCAAACAAATTGGCAAGCCTGTAAAAGTAATTTGGACGAGGGAAGATGATACAGAGCAAGGCCCTTTCCGCCCGATGACATTTTCTGCGCTTAAAGGTGGTTTATCAGCAGATGGAAAAGCGGTGGCTTTTCAACATAAGGTGATCTCTCCTACTATCAGGTACAGTAAAAATTACGACAAAACCAAAACCGACGGCACGATGACTGAAGGCATCAGTGAGCAGAAATATGAATTCCCGAATATGAAGAATTTGTATGTAAATGCAGACTTTCATATCCCGGTAGCGGCCTGGCGTGCAGTTACCAGCACTACACTTGCGTTTGCGCATGAATGTTTTATTGATGAAATGGCTGTAAAAGCCGGTAAAGACCCAATGGAATTTCGATTGGGATTATTGACTAAAGATTCTGATACAAAAACGCTTTTACAAAAGTTAAAGGAAGTTTCCAATTGGGAAAAACCTTTACCAAATGGATGGGGGCGCGGCGTAGCGCAATATGAATTTTTTGCAGGCCTTGCCGGTTATGTAATTGAAGTTTCTAAAAAAGGAAATGGAGTTAATATAGAAAAAGCTTATGCAGTTATTGATTTGGGAACTGTTGTGAACCCTGATACGGTAAAAGCCCAGGTAGAAGGAGCAGCGGTAATGGCCCTGACAGCAGCTATAAAAAGCGGAATTACTTTTGAAAACGGGCAAACGGTTCAAAAGAATTTTAATACTAACCAACTGGTGCGTATTAATGAAATGCCCCATGTAGAAGTGTATATCCTCGCCAACGGCGGCCAAAAATTAAAGGCGTAGGAGAACCCGGGTTGCCGCCTTTTGCACCCGCGTTATGCAATGCTATTTACGCGGCTACGGGAAAACGAATTAGAAAATTGCCTTTTGATATTAATAATGTTTAGTGGAATCCTAAATAAGAAATGTTCCTAAAAAAAATTAACCCATGAAGAAATTCCTGGTAACCTCTGTTGCTTTTTTATTTATATTTTTTTTGAGTTCGGCATTTTATCAAAAATATGACGTTGCTAAAAGTATCGAACGCGGCAAAGAAGTTTATACTACTTATTGCATTACCTGCCACATGCCGGCAGGAAATGCAACGGTAAATGTTTTTCCGCCTCTGGCAAAATCGGATTATTTAAAAAAACCGATTGATACTTTGATCAATATATTGCTGGATGGGCAAACAGGGGAGATCGTTGTTAATGATACAACCTACAATGGGCAAATGCTTCCCCTCAATTATTTAACTGATGAACAAATTGCAGATGCATTAAATTATGTGCGCAATTCCTGGGGAAACAATATGAAAGATCCCGTTTTGCCCGCAAAAGTAAAAGCGCTTAGGAAATAAAAATTCCCAAAAAATTCCGGCAAAATGAAAGAAATAAATCATCTCATAACCGCTTTTGAAGAAGCGCGGAAAAATCAATTGCAAGCCGCGCTTGTTTCTGTTGTTCATGTTGATGGCTCCTCTTACCGAAAGGCCGGGGCGAGAATGCTGGTAAGGGAAGACGGACAATTTACGGGCGCAATAAGCGGTGGTTGCCTCGAGGGGGATGCCTTGCGAAAAGCAATGCTGGCCTTGTCTCAACAACAAACAAAATTGATAACGTATGATACAAATAATGAAGAAGATGCAGCCATCGGGCTTCAGTTGGGATGTGAAGGAATTATCCGGGTTTTGTTTGAACCGATACATTCTGAAGATTTGAATAATCCTATTGAATTATTAAAAAAAGCAGTTGCTGCAAGGCAGGAAGCTGCTTTAGTAATTCTATTTTCTTTAGAAAATAAAAGAAATAATCAACCAGGCACTTCTTTGGTTTTAGAAGAAAGTGGAATTATTTCTGGCAATATTCCCTATCCGGAATTGCAGGATGAAATTTTGAAAGATGCCCGACAATCATTTAACAAAAAAAAATCTTTTTTTAAAAATTATTCTGCTCAAAATAGTTCTGTTACCGCTTTTATAGAATTTATAAAACCTGCTGTTTCGCTGGTAATTGTTGGCGCCGGCAATGATGCTATTCCATTGATGCAAATTGCGGATTCTGTCGGATGGGATGTAACTGTTGTGGATGGAAGGAATACGCATGCAAAACGGGAACGTTTTACAAACGCCTGCCAGGTTTTGGTAAGCAAACCGGAAGAAGTTTTACATAATTTTTTCGTGGACAATTATACGGCTTTTGTGTTAATGACACACAATTATAACTATGACGTTGCCATGCTGAAAGCCTTGCTGCAAAAGGATATAAACTATATTGGAATACTCGGCCCAAAAAGAAACTGGAGAGAATGTTGAATGAATTGAAAGATGGAGGCATTGAATTAAAAGAGGGCCAGTTAAGGAGAATTTTCGGGCCCGCGGGTTTGGAAATCGGGGCTGAAACGCCTGAAGAAATTGCCTTGAGCATAATTGCTGAAATCAAAGCGGCCTTTGCTGAAAAAACGGGTGGTTCATTGCGAAAGAAAAAGGAAGCCATTCATTCCAGGAAGGACGCTTTGATTATAACGAAGGAATTATTCTAATTAAATTTTCCACTTCAAAAAATTAAATAGTAAACAAAGAAAAAACGTAATTTTTTATTTTCCAAAATTGCTGACTACATAAAATAAATCATGGAATAAATAAATGAGGCGATTACTGTACCGATAATAAAAAATAAGCCCATTAATTCTGCAGGCGTAAATGTAATTGTCTTTTTCATAACTTTTTGTTTTAAATGTGAATGTTGAATCTATGACTTGAAAAGTATTTTTAAGTTTAAAGGAGAGTACATTCATTTAAAAAAATTCGGCTGCCGGAAGGAAATTGAACTATAAAATTTTTACGTTGTAATCACCTGAAATCAAAAATAAAAATCTTCCTTCTTTGTTCATTTACTGCAAAAAACCATCAGCTAATTTTCTTTTAACTGTATCTTTAAAAAACTCTAAAACATTAGGTAAATGAAATTTATCATCATCCTTCTTTTTCCTTTTCAACTCTTCGCCCAAAATTTTTCGCGAAAAGAAATTGCCCGCTGGAAACAGGAAGCGAATAATGTTACCATCATCCGCGATAATTTTGGCATTCCTCATGTTTATGGCAAAACGGATGCTGATGCGGTTTTCGGACTGTTGTATGCGCAGTGCGAAGATGACTTCCAAAGAGTGGAAATGAATTATGTTGAAAAACAGGGGCGCCTTTCAGAAGTAAATGGTGAGAAAGATTTGTACAATGACCTGCTGATAAAACTGGTGATCGATTCTGCAGAAGCTGTCAAAGATTATAACAACGCGCCGTTGTGGTTAATAAAATTATGCAATGCCTACGCCGATGCCATCAATTATTATTTGTACAAAAACCCGCAAGTGAAACCCGCACTGTTAACAAGATTTGAACCATGGTTTCCCTTGCTGTGGACCGATGGAAGTATCGGCGCCATAAGCACCGGAGGTGTAAGTGTGCGTGAATTACAAAATTTTTATTCAGGCGAAAACAAGCCAACCGCTCTTAATGAATATAAAGAAGAAAAAGTTACCGGCTCTAACGGTTTTGCTTTTGCTCCAAAGATCACAAAATCACATCACGCTATTTTGTACATTAACCCGCATGTTACTTTTTATTTTCGTCCTGAAGTACACATGGTAAGTGAGGAAGGATTAAATGTGTATGGCGCGGTTACCTGGGGACAATTTTTTGTGTACCAGGGATTTAATGAACATTGCGGCTGGATGCACACCTCAAGCTACGCCGATGTTTCAGACGCGTATATTGAAAAAATTATTTCAAAAAATAACAAACTCTCCTACGAATATGATGGTGCAGAAAAACCTGTATTGCATAAAAAAATCGTTATTCATTACCGCGAAGGCGATTCCTTGAAAACAAAAACCTTTGATGCATTGTGCACCGGGCACGGGCCGATAATGGCAAAAAGAAACGGCGAATACATCAGCGTAAAATCTGACAACCGCGATATAAAAGGATTGGAACAAAGCTGGCTGAGAACAAAAGCAAAAAGTTTTGCAGCGTATAAAAAAGTGATGGATATGCTGGCCAACGCTTCCAACAATACCGTGTATGCTGATGCGGAAGGAAACATCGCATACTGGCATGGAAACTTCATTCCGAAAAGAGACCCGAAATATGACTGGTCGCAACCAGTTGACGGAACCACTTCAGCAACAGAATGGCAACGGTTAACGCCGGTAAATAAAAGTGTTCATATTTATAATCCACCAAACGGTTGGATCGAAAACTGCAACTCCACTCCTTTTACCGTTGCCGGAAAATACAGCCCGAAGAAAGAAAATTATCCGGCTTACATGGCGCCCGATGGACAAAATTTTCGCGCCATTAATGCACTAAGAATTTTACCGCAAGAAAAATCCTATACAATAGACAAAGTAATCGCCAAAGGTTATAACACGTACCTCGCTGCATTTGAAGTGCTGATTCCTGCACTGGTAAAGGCTTACAAAACGTTTCCGGCAACCGATTCTTTCTATAGCGAATTAAAAGAACCGATTCAAATTTTAAAGAACTGGGATTATCATAGCGGCGAAAATTCTGTTGCGACAACACTTGCCGTTTACTGGGGCGAAAAAATTCTGCGTGCCATTTATTTTACCAAAGTGCCAAAAAGCGAAGAAAACGACCAGGTAATTAAAACCAAAAAATTTGCAGAAACAGCTACCGCTCAACAATTGCTTCTGCCGCTTTCGTCCGCGATAAATGATCTTAAAAACAATTTCGGGACATGGAATATTGAATGGGGAAAGATCAATCGTTTTCAAAGAATATCCGGAAAAGTACAACCAAAGTTTCAATGACGATTCACAAGCATTCCTGTTGGCTTTGCTTCTTCCACCTGGGGAATGATTCCATCTTATGCAAGCCGCACTTTTCCCGGAACGATAAAAAGGATATGGCTTGAACGGCAACAGTTTTATTTGCGCGGTAGAATTTGGAAAAAGGATAAAAGCAAAATCTTTATTAGCCGGGGGTGAAAGCGGACATAAGGATTCAAAACATTTTTTCGACCAGGGATATATGTACTCCAAAGGAATTTTTAAAGACGTTTTATTTTATAAAGAAGATGTGTTGAAACATCTGGAAAGGGAGTATCATCCGGGAGAATGAGCCATTAAAATGGGAAATAAATTATTGTCTTATTTTTCATTATGGAAGACTCAAACAAAACTTCTTTCTAAAAAAACTAAATGAATAATATTGATCTTAAAGAAAAATTGGGATCTTTATCTAAAAAAATTCAAAAAAATCAGTGGAAATATTTCCATAGAGAATCAGTAAAAAATTTTCTAAACAAGCTTAACTCTATAAAAGAAAGAGATAGAAATAATATTTCTCAAATATTTAATAATTATTTGAACGATGTTGAAATGAACTTTGAGCCCACCACAGACTATAGTATTTATTTGTTTGAAACATATTTAAAACTCGTTGTACCCTTTTACTAAAATCAGTTAAGATTTTCGGCTATACCTAGCAAAAAATTATTAATTTTTTTAGCTTTTCTTGTACCAGTAATCTTTATTTTTCTATTACACTATAATGCAAAATAAAAATACCGATTATTTCTTCGTTTACTGTCATTTCAATTTTAGTATAAGCATCCCCGTTACCTCTTTCTATTGTTTGAATTTGGCAAAGACTAACCTGTTATTTTTTATCAGCAATATCAACCGGTAAAATTGTAAACAGTGTAAACAATCCGCCAAACCTGCATTTATTTTTATAGATTAGCAAAATGAAAATAACTTTGGTTTTTGCTTTTTGTTTCCTCTCTTGCTTTTCATCCAAAGCACAATATGCCAACCTGCTCGCAAACGTTCATGGCCGCCAACATTTCAGCCTTAATGGGCAATGGCAGGTAATTGTTGATCCTTTTAACGCGGGTGCGGGTTGGAAACCCGTATGGAAAGATCAGAAGCCAACAGGCAAATACGATTTTTATGAATATGGTTTTATTCCATCGGTTACTTTAAAAGTGCCCGGCGACTGGAACCATCAAAAACCGGAACTTACTTATTATGAGGGGACCATTTGGTATAAAAAAACTTTTATAAAAAAGCCTGGTAAAAATAAAAGGGCATTTCTTTATTTTGGCGCAGTAAATTACCAGAGCGATGTTTATTTTAATAATGAATATTTAGGCAGCCACGAAGGCGGGTTTACGCCATTCCAGTTTGAAATAACCAATAAATTAAAAGATACCAATTCCGTTATTATCAGGGTAAATAATCAACGCAAGGCGGATGATATTCCCGCGCTTAATTTTGACTGGTGGAATTATGGAGGCATCACGCGGGATGTGTCTGTGATTGAAACACCTTTGAATTATATAAAAGATTATAAAATTCAGCTTGCAAAAAACAGCTTTGATACGATTGCGGGCTGGGTAGGCCTCGGTGGAGATAATATTTCCAGCGCTGTATCCATCCGCATTCCAAAATTACATTTGAATTATAACACCCTAACCGGCACAGATGGCAAGGCAGATTTTCGCATCGCGGCCACTCCGCAATTATGGTCGCCTGAAAAGCCCAAATTATATGATGTTTTTATCACTGCCAATAAAGATACAGTTCATGAAATGATTGGTTTTAGAACGATACAGGTAAAAGGAAATGAGATACTTCTTAATGGTAAACCGATATTTTTAAAAGGAATCAATATACATGAAGAAATTCCGGAAGATAAACGCCGCGCATATAGCGAAGCAGATGCTGAAAAGCTGCTGGGAAGGGCAAAAGCGCTGGGTTGCAATTTTGTGCGCCTTACTCATTACCCTCATAACGAATACATGGTGCGGCTTGCAGATAAATGGGGTATCATGTTGTGGGAAGAAGTTCCGCTTTGGCAAAAAATACAATTCAGTAACCCTGAGGTTTTAAACAAAGCCGATACCATGCTTAAAGAAATGATCACGAGAGATATAAACCGTTGTTCGATAATTATGTGGAGCCTTTCCAACGAAACTTCCCCATCTGCCAGCCGGGATAAAATGCTCACGGCTATGGCAGGCTATGCAAGAAGCCTCGACAGCACGAGGCTGATAACATCTGCGCTTAACCATGTACGTTATGATGGAAACGTAATAACTATTGATGATTCAATATGCAAGGTGTTGGATGTGGCAGGCGTCAATGAATACCTTGGATGGTATGTTGCGTGGCCTGCAAAGCCGAAGGATATGATATGGAAAAACCCATATAATAAGCCGCTTATCATGTCAGAGTTTGGAGGCGAAGCCTTGTATGGACAGCACGGCAGCGCTGATAGCAACGGCTACTGGACAGAAGAGCGCCAGGCTCAGATTTATAAAGAGCAGATAGCTATGTTTAAAAATATCCCATTCCTCCGCGGCACCTGCCCCTGGATATTGGAAGATTTTCGCTCAGAAAGCAGGCTCAACCCTACATATCAACAAGGCTGGAACAGAAAGGGGCTGCTTAGCGATAAAGGCTTAAAAAAGAAAGCCTGGTTTGTGATGCATGATTATTATAAAGGGATGAAAAACTAAAAATAAGGAACACAGATTCGCTAATTTTTACAGCTCAAATTTTTTTCTCTATCAGCCAGTGGTGCCCAAACGGGTCTTTAATTTCTCCCTGGCGATAATTATATTCGTAATCTTTTACGGGGCTTATTTCTGTGGCGCCAGCCTTTATGGCTTTATCCATTACAGCCTTTACATCCGGAACAAATAATCCGATGATAGTTGTAGTTGCGTTGTATTTTCCGGGAGAAAAAAAATAAGGTTTTGTTACTTCGTGCAAATGAAATATGGCTCCGTTAATGGAAAGTTCGGCAACGTGAATGCTGCCATCATCATTCCTTAAACAAAGATTTTCTGTGGCGCCGAATGCATTTTTATAAAACGAAATGTCTTTAACTCCATTATCAATCAAAAGTTGTGGCGCAAAAAAAACCGTGCTATTTTCTTTTGTCATAATATTTTCAAACATATAATTAATGAAACAAGGTGTTTGGGCAAATGTTTTTTAAAAAAGGTTTGTTGTACTTTTAAAAATACACTTTAAAGTTGATGGCCAATCTCCCAATGCAGCCCGAACGGATCAGATAACCGCCCTAACCTCCAGCCATGATCCTCGCCAACAGGAAAAATTTCAGTGGCTCCCGCTTTTAATGCCTGGCTAAAATAAGTTTCAGGATCATCTACAATTAAAATCATTCGGGTATTGTTTCCTCCTAATGGCGTATTTGTTTTATTAGCGTCACTACTTATCCAAAATTCAGCTCCATTTATTGAAAGCCTCACTACTAATCCGCCATCAGGATCTTTCAGGCGATAAGTTTCAATAGCATTAAAGGCCAATTTGTAAAACGCTACTGCCTTTTCTCCCTCAGTGATACTAAACCATGGAGCAATCGAAGTTTTAATTTCTTTCATCATATAACCAGATTTTAATTTAGCTGATTGCCGGGGTACAATTTTTTAATGTGTTTGATATGATTGGTTATCATTTTTTTAAGAACCCCGATATTTATTTCATCAAGTTTTTTTACATATACACAACCTTTTTCAGTTTTGTGTTTACCCAACCCTGCCAATAATTCTTCCCGATTTTCAAAATGCCCTGAAAGGTATAAACTAAGAGCCGAAGCTCTTGGTGAAAATCCAACAAGCGGGCTTTCCCCCTCGTGCCCGCTGTCATATTGATAATGATAATTTCCAAAGCCCACAATACCTGGCCCCCACATTTTAGGTTCGAGCCCGGTTAATTTTGTAATTATTTCTATAAGGGCGAAACTATCCTTGCGCCTGGTTTCATTTTTTACAGCATTGATAAAACCTGTGACGCTACTTAAAGTTTCTGTTGTTTTATTTTTTACCATAGCTGAAATTATAAACATTCATCTGGCTAAATGCCTCCGTTATTCATCTTAAAATTACAGTAAACCAATAAATTCAGCGGATTTTTATTTTATAAACCCTGTAGAAATAATTGAAAATACCATTTAAATTTTACAAAATTGGTGGAGTGAACTTATACTGTTATTTTGTAACCCAAGGAAAAAAATTCCACATGATTTTTAAGTAGCCATTTTTATTTTAAAGGATTTAAAATAGGAATTACCCTTATTTCTTCCTTTACTATACCCCTCTTTCAAAAATACAAACCCGCCTAAAGTAAAATCCCATCATTTCGTATTGCATTTTTTGGGCAAAGTATTATCTTCGCCGCCCAAAATGTCGGGGTAGCTCAGCTGGTTAGAGCATCGGATTCATAACCCGAAGGTCGGCGGTTCAAGTCCGCTCCCCGATACTTTCATTTATTCTTTCCTAATTCCCCCTACTTTTAATTTTAAAGTTTACCTGCTATTCCGGCCAATCCCCTAAAAAATTGATATTGGATGCACTTCCATTTTATTAGGGAGATTTAAATCCTGTTATGTATAAATCAAATGCCCTCAAAAAAAATGCTGAAGGATAAAGAATGAATTTGGGAGAAAATAAAAGATCAATTTGAAAGCAACGCTTTATAATTGATTAAGGTTTATTGAGTAAAAATGAATCCATCAAATTTGTTTGTATACTGTTTATAATTTCAACCATGATTTAGGTTAGATTGTTTAAAAAAAGCCCATTTTTATATAAAAATGTAATCGTTTTCATTTTGATTAATTTATCATTAATAATTGATAAAATAGTCCTATTCTGATGTTCTTGTTTCGCTATATTTGCTATACGAATACAGGGTTTAAAAATCATCAAACTGCTTGGTTAATTTTTATCGTTAAATGAGTATTGCTTTACAAGTTTTTTGAGAAATAACCTGCTGAATAAATTGCATTATTTACATGAGAAAAAAACACCTAATAATCTCACTTTAAATACTGATAAAATATAGTACCATCTTATGGCATTATATTATCCAATATTTCTGTAACCTGATACAATAAAATATTTAACCTGATTAATAATAAAATATCAACTATAACCAAATTTTTAAACATGAAAACCAATTACTATTATGAGAAAATATAACTCTGTTGGAAAGTGGAAGGCATTAGCATGGGTTATGATTTCCATGTTTTGCGCATTACAGGTTTCTGCCCAGCAAACAGTCAGAACCATTCGAGGGAAAATCATTTCAGCAGTTTCCGGTTCTCCTATTACAGGCGCTACAATTACGGTGATAGGTACAAAAAATGCGGTGACCTCGGACGATAATGGAAATTATTCTATTATGGCCAATAACGGAGAAACTCTTTTGGTGACTTTTGTAGGGTATAAACAAAAACAGGCTACTGTTACAGAAAGGCCAAAGTACCATAAATTTCCAGTTGAGCGAAAACTTCAGCCATTTGCAGGATGTAGTGGTAGTAGGTTATGGAACAACAAAAAAATCTGATCTAAGCAGTGCCGTGGGTACTATTTCTGAAAAAGACCTTGACAAAACAGTGAATACTACTCTTGATGATGCTTTACAAGGCAAAGCTCCCAATTTATATGTATCAAGTGCTACGGGAGCGCCGGGCGCTGGTTCTTCTGTTATCATCAGGGGGATCAGTACCATCACCGGTAATTACCAGCCTTTATATGTAATCGATGGCGTACAGATCAGGCCTAGTACAACTACAGGTGGGCAATACAATGTTGCCACAGGAAATGCGAACGAATTGTCAGGTATTAACCCGGATGATATTGCTAATATCAGTGTGCTCGAAGGGCCTGCTGCTACTTCTATCTATGGAGCTGCGGGCGCCAATGGTGTAATAATGATTACCACCAAACAAGGAAAGAATGGCAGGACAAAAGTCAACTTTTCCAGTTCGCAAACCTTTCAACAGCGCCCGGATAATTTGCCGGTAATGGACCTGCAGCAGTATGCTATATATATAGGCAAGCTTCAAAAATACGGTTTGGTAGGCCAGGAACCCGCTGAATTGGGCGATCCAACTATATTAGGTAAAGGAACTGATTGGCAGAAGGCTTTATTCAATCCAACACTAATGCAGAAGTATTCGCTTTCTTTAAGCGGGGGAAACGAAAAAACTACATTTTATTTATCAGGTGATTACCTGGACCAGGATGGGGTAGCAGTCGGTTCCGGATTCAAAAGAGGGTCTATCCGGTTAAACCTTAGCAACCAGGCAACTCCATGGCTGAAATTCAGTACTAACCTAAGTTCATTTGGTACCAATGAAAAAGTCAATGCATTCCAGTCCCGCATCGTTAACCTGGCGTTATCGCAAAACCCTACCATCCCCGTTAAAAACCCTGATGGTACTTATGGAGGGCCCGCCAGTTTGGCCCAGGCTCAATATGCCACCACCAACCCAATAGCTATTGCGAATTTGAATAATAATTACAATACTTCATTTGGCTTGATTGGAGGATTGAATATGGATGTTACCCCAATCAATGGTTTATTATGGCATACAGAAGTGAACGGTAATTATACCTTTAATAATACTTTCCAGTTCAACCCTTTTTATACGCTTGGTAAATACTATCAAGGCCCGCCTACCTCGGGCAGCCGCGGCAGTAGTAATAATTATTGGCTTTCTTTAAATACGCGGGTTCAATATGATTTTAATATCAACAAGCACAAAATAACTGCAATGATAGGCCATGAAGCTACTTATTATGCTTACCAGGGGTTAAGCGCTTCAGGGAAAAATTATTCAACCACTTCTGTCCAGGAACTTAGCGTAGCCGACCCTTTATCTCCTCCGGGAACAAGTTATAGAGGAGATGGTGCGGGCGAATCCTATTTTGCCCGGCTGAACTATATTTATAACGACAAATACATAGCCCAGTTTGTAGTAAGAAGGGATGGTAGTTCGAATTTTGGGCCTAATAATCGATTTGGTACATTTCCGGCTGTATCAGTTGCGTGGAAAGTATCAGATGAAAATTTCATGAAGAATATCACCTTTATTAATGACCTTAAGTTAAGGGCTGAATATGGTGTATCTGGAAATGCAAGCCAGGGAGGTGCAATCTACTCCAACTTATATGCCAGCCCTACCGTATGGGGTACAGGATTTCTTCCGTCCAACTTTCCAAACCCAAATCTGAAATGGGAACAAGACCAGTCTAAAAATGTAGGGCTTGACCTTCACATGTTTAATTTCAGGGTAGAAGTGATAGCAGATGCTTATTTGAAACAAATATCTAACCTGATTCTACCGGCAACTGGCCCAGAATATTTAGGTGGCTACGTTAGCGGTGGCTATGGCGGGCAGTTAACCTGGCCACAAGTTAATTATGGAAGTATGGAAAACAGAGGGATTGGTGTTACCATAAATACCGTAAATATTTCACATAAAGACTTTCAGTGGAAAACGGGATTTAACTTCTCAATAGATAAAAATAAAGTGCTAAAAATAGTTTCCCCGATAAACATTCAATACTATGACCAGACCAATAACAGGCAGGCTCAGTTTCTCACCGAGGCCGGGCAACCTTTAAGTATGATCACGGGTTATATAGCGGAAGGGCTTTTTCAGAATTATAAAGATATTACGGGCCATGCAATACAAACAGGGCCTGTGGGAAGCGACATGATTATTGACCCTACCAGTGGTTCGTGGGTTGGCGACGTCAAATATAAGGACATAAATGGAGATGGTTATGTAGATCAAAATGACAGAGGTATTATCGGTAATCCATGGCCTAAATTCACTTACAATTTCACAAGCACTTTTAGCTATAAGGGATTTGAACTTAATTTATTTTTCACCGGTGTTTATGGCAATCAAATCTTAAATCTTACCAGGTACCAATATGAATTTATCCCCCAGGGAACCGGCCCTTATAGTAATCATTTCCAGGGCGCTACTAATTTTGCCCAGCCAAGTAGTGTAGATCCTGCAGACGCTTTAACGGCTACGCTTACTAATCCGGGTTATAATATTCCGAATGCCTTTGTGGATGCCAATGGCAATAACAGGATTTCTCAATGGAATATTGAAAATGGTTCTTACCTAAAACTTAGAAATGCCAGGATAAGTTATAGAGTTCCGCAAAAATACCTTGAAAAAACTCACGTTTTAAAAGGTGTGTTGGCGACCTTCCAGGTACAAAATGCTTTCACCATTACAAAATACACAGGATACGACCCCGAAGTGGGTATGTATAATTATGGGAGGCCTTAACCTGGCAGGTATGGATGAAGGAAGGTATCCTCCTTCAAGGTCTTACTCTGTTAGCCTCTCTTTGGATTTCTGACAAAAACACTTAATAAAAAAATTATAGTAATGAGAAAAAATATAACCGTCATAACAATTTCAATGCTTGCCATGTTTGTTATGCAATCGTGTAAGAAAGATTATTTAAACCGGGCCTCCGCTCGCTTCTCCCACGGCAGGTACTTTTTATCAAAGTGGTGCGGATATTTTGAATGGAACCGGCCCTCTTTACAACGTTGCATGGGGGGGGTACAATGGAACCTCACTACAATACATTGGAGACATCATGGGTGGCAACAGCACCACAGATAATTATAATGGAAGGGGATCTTATCTTAGTTTTACGGTTACCTCTACCGATCCCAGTGGCGCATTGCAAAGTGCTTACCAGTCACTCTGGTCTGTGGTAGCTAATGCCAATGTAGTAGCCTATAATATAAAAAATGCCGGAGCAGGTGCCAGTGAAACAGCAAAAAACTCCGGGCTGGCAGAATGTTATTTTATAAGGGCTGCTGCCTATTATTACCTGGCGCTTGATTGGGGTGCTATTCCCATTATCTACGACAACACTGCGCAGTTAGGTGATACCTCTATCCGGAGGAATGACCTGGCAGATGTTTGGAAATTTATTATTTCCGACCTGAAATGGTCCATGGAAAATCTTTCTCCAACACCCCTTCAGCCTGGGCGTATTACTAAATGGAGCGCGGAAGGAATGTTGGGCAGGGCTTACCTGGTAAGGTCTGGGCTTGGGCAGTCAGGCGGCCAGCGCGATGAAACAGACCTTGACAGCGCAAAGTTTTATTTAGGCGATGTTTGCAATAATAGTGGGTTAACGTTAGATCCCAGTTATTACGACCTTTTTACCAGCGACGCTTTTAGTGGTACTAAAGTGCCTTCAGAATGTCTGTTCGGGTTGCTTTGGGTCCCTAGTGGTAATTATCAATCTCAAAACCACATGCAGGCTAACCTGGCTTATGATTCAAAAATTACGCAAACGGGTGACGGTTGGGGCGGAGCTTTTGGGGCTTCCCCAAGTTTAATAAAGTATTATACTGATCCGTCAAATGCGGCAGATTCCATACGAAGAAAAGCCACTATTTTTATGCCTAATTCCTATTATCCCGATATCAACAAAGATAATGGTGGATGGACTGTAGATACTACTTTATTTAACACGGCAACAGACGCCACTACAGGAGACCATATAACAGCGCCTGTTACTTCTGGTTCCTATTATGGGAATAATCACCCTTATGTAAAAAAATATGTAATTGGTTCGCCTGCTGATAATGGGGGGCTGGGTAGCCAGCAAAATGAAAATATCGGCACCTACATTTTCCGGCTTGCAGAAGTTTATTTAGATTACGCCGATGCTATTTTGGGCAATAATGCTTCAACCTCTGATCCGGAAGCCTTGAAGTATTATAATGATGTAAGAATTCGCGCGGGTATCGCTCCTAAGGCTTCAGTTACTTATGCCGATCTTACCTTGGAAAGAAAGATAGAGTTTGCCTTTGAAGGCCAAACCTGGTACGATTGGAAGGCTTGGTATTATTTTGACCCTACGGATGCTATGCAATATTATAATACTCAAAACAGAGGCGTTTATAATCTCACTTATAACGGTGGTAACCCTTTTGTTACCTACCTTGATGATGCAACCAATCCGGCTACTGTGGGGCCACGTTATTATTCAATAACGCCTGCAACGGCAGACCTTCCTTATCCTGAAGTTGAATTGCTGGTAGCGCCAAATTTGGAATTGCCACCTGTTCCTTTTGATTTCTCTAAACTAAATTATTAAGAATCATCTTAAATAAAATTAACATGAAAAAAATAGCAATCTTTATAATATTAGCGGGAGTTGTATTGTTCTCCTGCAAAAAAAATGATTCAGGATCAGGGCAGCCGGTTATAACTGATGTGAGAGCAGTTGATTCTACTATGCGTGACAGCACTTTTACAGAAGCTATGCCCGGTAACCTAATTGTAATCCAGGGAACCAACCTGGGTGGGCTCCAGGCAGTATTTTTTAACGATACTTCTGCTTATTTCAATCCGGTATATGCTACCAATACCAATGTCATTATTAGTATTCCTTCAACAGCCCAGACCACAGCTACTGATCCAAATGTACCAAGCACCATAAGGTTGGTTACCAATCATGGAACGGCAACCTATTCCTTCAAATTATACCTGGATCCTCCCTATATCAATTCCATTTCGTTTGATAATAGCGGGACATTAGTATATATAAATGGAGGTAATTTTGAAGGGATTAAAAAAATAACTTTCCCGGTTCCGGGAGACGATACCGCTCTTTCCTATACCGTGAATAAAGATTTTAACCAAATTGTAGCGGCTATTCCGCCGGGCGCTGCTTTTAAGGATTCAATTCGTGTGTTCTGTACTTTTGGCTCGTCAGCTTATTCCTATCCTCCCCCTATGAGCATAACTTCAGTCTCTAACGAAAATGGCACAGCAGGAACCACCATAACCATAAACGGAACCAACTTTATTGGTATAACTGATGTAATCTTTCCGGGAAATATTTCAGGGACCGATTTGCAGGCTATTAGTGTTTCCCAGATATCAGTTACTGTACCTAATGGGATAACCCAAGCTGACTCGTTGCGCGTAATAGGCGGCCTCGGCACAGCAGTTTCTCCACAGCCTTTTGCATCTTATATCACACATCCTTCACCGGGCTATTTGTGTAATTTTGAAGACCAATATGCGACAGGCAACACCGGATTTGTAGGATGGACAGGTGGATACGCTGCTGCTCCCGCTACCGGCTATCCAAATGCCACAGGTGCCGTTGCCTTCTTGCAACAGGGTAGCCCGATGGCTCCAAATTCAGCGCCGGGTTCACAGGGAAATCCCGGTTTTATACAGTTAAATGATGTACCATGGGTTTCAAATACAAGCGCTTCTATCAGTGATTATTCGCTAAAATTTGAGGTCTATACAGCTACGCCATGGAAAGCGGGTGAAATTTGGATACTGATGGGTGACTGGTATGGCTGGTCACATTATATGGCAAGGTATGCACCCTGGACAACAGCTCCCGGAGGCGTATTTCAACCTTCAGGTTGGGTAACCGCTACTATTCCCTTAAGTCAATTTTTATCTGTAACAGATAATGAATGGAATTATACTTCATTCCCTACAAGTGGCTCACCCGCTTCGAAATTTTCTGATTATGCCTCGACAGCACTTTGCTTTGCAATAGTCAATGACCAGGCATCGCCGGCAATCCCAGCCAATACTTTAAATATTGCGATTGATAATGTGAGAATTGTAAAAGGACAATAGAAATAATTGCATATTACCTATGAAAAACAAATTAAAAGCCGGAAAGTTACTGGCACTGGCAGTATTATTAATGGGCACAGTGTCCTGTAAGAAAACAACCACTCCGCCTGATAGCAGAGGGGGAAATGGAGGCGCAGGAAACAATGGAAATACTTACCCTGCAATAACAGATTCTACCTACAGTCCAAAAGATCCTTCGGTACCTGTTTCAGTTGGTTTTTTTGGCGATGCCTGGTCACCCAGGACATTCAGCGTTCCTGAAACCCAGAACGGCGCTGTTCCTTCCGGCAGTATAACGGATTCTTTGACCATCAATGTAAATAAGGTATTGGTAAAAACGCCTCCTTATGTATATGGAAATAATTCAAACCTTTGGTCGGGGCAGATGGTAACCCAGCCTACCCTGATGAAATACATAACGGATCTTTCACCTAATATCATTCGTGGGCCTGGAGGAAGCATAAGCGATGTTTATTTCTGGAATGGCACAGATGCTAATCCGGCCCCTCCAGATGCACCTGCTACGCTTCTTGATGCAAGCGGAAATTCCAGTAGTGCAGGCTATTGGTACGGAGGAAATGCGGCTTCCTGGACTTTTTCACTCGATAATTACTATAAATTATTAGCACAGACGAACAGTACCGGCATACTCACTGTTAATTATGGTTATGCAAGATATGGCACCAGTGCTGATCCTGTAGCCGCCGCCGCACATCTTGCTGCCGATTGGGTGAGGCATGATAAAGGGAGGACCAAATTCTGGGAAATAGGGAATGAGAGTTATGGCAACTGGGAAGCCGGTTACCGCATTGATGTCGCACAAAATAAAGATGGCCAGCCCGAAATTATTACGGGAGCTCTTTATGGGCAACATGTAAAAGTATTTGCAGATTCAATGCGTGTGGCAGCTACCGAATTAGGCGCTACCATTTATATTGGCGCCACCTTGTACCAGCAAGCTCCTCAATCTTATGATGATAATTCTGTGAAGGCGTGGAATGTTGGGGTTTTACAGAATGCCGCAGCTACAGTGGATTACTTTATAGTTCATAATTATTTTACACCTTATAATACTAACTCGGGGGTAACAGATATTCTTAATACGGCTACTTCTGTACCATCCGCTATGATGTCTTATGTGGAAGGCCAAATTACCGCTGCGGGTGTATCGCTAAAACCAATTGCATTAACAGAGTGGAATATTTTTGCTACAGGCTCTAAACAGGCAGTTTCTTATATAGCCGGAATTCATGCGGCTAAAACAGTAGGCGCTCTCATCAAAAATAAATATGGAGAAGCCAGCCGGTGGGACTTTTCCAATGGCTATTCCAATGGTGATGACCAGGGATTATTTAATATCGGCGACGAGCCCGGTGCTCCATTATGGAATCCCAGGCCGGCATTTTATTATCTCTATTACTTTCAAAAATTCTTCGGTGACAGGATGGTGTATGATACCTTAAGAAGGTCAAATGATGATATTACCACCTATTCATCTACTTTCTCTTCAGGCCAGGCCGGTACAGTTCTTATTAATTCAGGTACATTGAGCCATCTGGTTTCTATTGACTTTCAGCATTTCCCCGCAGGAAGCAAATACTATTGGTATATCTTAACCGGAGGAACAGACAACGCTCCTTTTTCTGCAAAAGTGTATGTCAACGGAACCGGGCCAACTACCGGTTCCGGCGGCCCCTTGATTATGCGTCCCTTAAAGCCTACTCGGCTCCGTTAAAAGGAACGATTAAGATTAATTTGCCGGCATTGAGTGTGGTTTATTTGGTGGCTGATAAAAAGTAGTGGATAAAAAATTTTATGTCAATGAAAGAAATAAATGGAATTCTTCCTAATTGTATTGGATCTTTTGAAGTTCGCAATTAAGTATAATTTTGGAAATTAAAAGTGGTTTCATGCATAAAAAAAATGTCGCCATTTATTCTTAAATTTATATACCTGAACAAAATTACAAAGCTTCTTATATGGTAATATTTTCCATTTTTCTCATCTTTCATTTATGAAAAAGGTTGCTATAACTGCTTTATTCATTGTGCTCGCTATCATTTCATGTAATAGAACTGAAAAAAAAACAGGGGAATATTTTAGTATCCTTCCTGCCTCAGAGACGGGTGTTGATTTTAACAACACCATTGTAGAAAACGATTCCACCAATATGTTTGTAAATGAATATACTTACATGGGCGGTGGCGTAGGTGTGGGGGACTTTAATAAGGATGGGTTACCCGATATTTTTTTCGCAGGCAACCAGGTAAGCTCTAAACTCTATATCAATAAAGGGAACTTTCATTTTGAGGATATTACACAAAAGGCAGGCGTATCTACCAATGAATGGTGTACGGGGGTGAGCGTGGTTGATATTAATAATGATGGCTGGCCGGATATTTATGTTTGTGTTTCTGGAAGGGTGCCGGGAAGCAGGCGGAAAAATCTTTTGTTTATCAATCAGCATAATCTCACTTTTAAAGAAGAGGCTGCTGCTTATGGGCTTGGCGACACGTCTTATTCTACGCAAGCTGCCTTTCTTGATTATGATAAAGATGGAAAGATAGATATGTACCTGCTCAATCACACACTGGCTGATAACCAGCCTAATGGTATCAGGGACAATATTACAGATAGCAATTCAATTGCCGGTGATAAATTATACCGGAACGAAGGAACCCCAGCGGGATGGATCATCCTGTATTTAAAGATGTATCCAAACAGGCGGGTATTGTAGAAGATGGTGATGGATTGGGTGTGGTGGTAAGCGATTTTAACGGTGATGGTTACCCGGATATTTATGTAGCCAATGATTATATAAAAAATGATTTGCTATGGTTGAATAATAAAAACGGGACATTTAGCAATTGCATTGCTTCGGCTCTCAGGCATCAAAGTTATTCCAGCATGGGCACCGACGCGGCAGATATTAACAATGATGATTTGCCCGATCTAATAACGCTGGATATGCAGGCCGAAAACGAACGAGCGCAAAAAGATGTTGTATTCGTTTATGAACGACCAGCGCCGCCAGGTAGAAATGGATAAGGGGTACCAGCCGGAATATGTTCATAACATGCTGCAATTGAACAATGGCGTAAGGCAAATTAACAACCGCGAGGAACCATTTTTTAGCGAGATTGGAGAGATGGCAGGAATCGCTGAAACCGATTGGAGCTGGAGTGTTTTAATGGCTGATATTAATAATGATGGATGGAAAGATATACACATCACCAACGGGCTGGGCAGAGATCCTACTAACATTGATTTTCTGGAATACCGGCGCAAAACCGTGTTGCAACGTGGTATGCCCGAAAACGATCCCAGGATGCAGAAGATATTGATGGATCATCTTGCCGCCTTAGGCAGCGTGCCGCTTCGCAATTATTTATACCTTAATAAAGGGGGCTTTCGTTTTGAAGATGTTTCTAAACAGGCGGGTATTGATCAAAAATCTATTTCTAATGGCGCTGTTTACGTGGACCTTAATAATGATGGAAAGCTGGATATCGTTACCAACAATATTAACGGCAATGCGTTCATTATGAAAAATATAACAGGGGAGGCGGATACAAGCCAGCGCAACAATTATCTTACCATTCAATTAAACGGTGATTCATTAAACCCGGAAGGAATAGGAACGAAAGTGTATGCCTATTGCGACAGTTTAAATCAAATGGTAGAAGAATATCCGGTAAGAGGTTATTTGTCTTCGGTAGATAGCAGGCTTCATTTTGGTTTTGGAAAGAAAAGCCCTGATTCATTGAAGATCATTTGGCCCGATGGTAAAGAGCAGGTGCTATTGCATCCGGGTGTGAATAAAATTTTAGCAGTCAATTATAAAGATGCCAACCTCCAATACAGTAAACCAACAAAAACAACAGATTCTTATTTTACCGATGTAACCGAAAAATTAAAAACAGATTTTAAACATAAAGAGACCTTCTATTTCGATTATGGCATACAACCATTGATTTTGCAAAAATATTCACAGGAAGGGCCATTCATCAGCGTCGGCGATATGAATGGCGATAAAAAGGAAGATTTTTTTATCGGCGGCGCTTTTAATCAATCAGGAAAAGTATTTCTGCAGCAAAACAATGGAACTTTCAAGGGCAAAGATTTGGTAACCGGTAAAAAATATGAAGAAGACATGCAGAGCGTTTTATTTGATGCTAACGGCGATGGTTACCCTGATTTGTTGATTGCAGACGGTAGCAGCGAATTTGAACTTACTTCTTCCTTCTACCGCCCACGCTTATTCCTGAATGATGGTAAAGGAAATTTCAAGCAAGATAGTTTTGCATTTTCACCTCTTATCCGAACACCTGCAAAAGCCATCGCCATAGCAGATATAGACGGCGATGGCGACCAGGATATTTTTATTGGCGGAAGAGTAGCTTTAGGAAAATACCCCGCGCCTCCGCGCAGTTATATTTTAAGAAACGATCATGGCAAATTCACAGATGTAACGGCTTCTGTGTGCCCGGCTTTGGAAGATATTGGATTAATAAATGCTGCTGCCTGGGTGGACATTGATAATGATAAAAAACCTGACCTAATTATCGCGGCAGATTGGGCACCTATAAGAATTTTTAAAAATAATGGAACCACCTTAACCGAAATTACCAATCAAACAGGTTTACAAAACTATTCCGGAATGTGGAGAAGCCTATTTGTTGCTGACGTTAATGGTGACGGTTATCCGGATATTGTTGCGGGTAACCTTGGGCTAAACAATCCCTATCATATCAATGCGCAACAGCCTGCCGAACTGATAGCAAAAGATTTTGAAAACAAAGGAATCACAGACGACATCCTTTGCTATTATATCAAAAACAATGAAGGCAAATATGTTTTATCGCCCGGAATATCCCTGGATGATTGGGCGCGCCAGATGCCTTCCATTAAAAAAAGATTTGAGACCAACAGCGCTTATGCCAACGCTACTATGGACCAAATATTTACAAAATCAATGATGCAAAACGCGCTGGTGCTTAAATGCAACGAAACCAGGAGCGGCTGGTTTGAAAATGATGGAAAAGGCCATTTTACTTTTCATCCTTTTCCGATACAGGCGCAGATAGCGCCGGTAAACGCTATGGTTTATACAGATGTTGACGGAGATGGGAATAAGGATATTATTTTGGCTGGAAATGAATACCAGGCTAATGTGATGCCCGGAAGATATGATGCCTCTTATGGTTTACTTTTAAAAGGAAATGGCAAGGGAGGTTTTACGGCGATTCCTCCTGTTAAAAGTAATCTCATAATAGATGGAGACGTAAAAGATTTAAAATTGATTACCGTTGGAAAACAAAAAATTCTTTTGGCCGCAATAAATGATGAGAAGATGAAAGCGTATTTGATTGGGAAGAATAAATAAAAGTTTTTGCGGTGCTTTAAAACAAGAATGTCAAGTAAAAGTTTGTTTATTGGTATAACTCTGCCAGCTAAAACATTCTTCCAATTATTGGTTTTCGATTCTTCCCGGATACACTTCCAACGCTTTCTCAAGGCAATCCATCGCTTTATTGATCGCTTCTGTGTTCAAGACATAGGCAAGCCGTACTTCCGATTTGCCCAATCCTTCTGTTCCGTAAAAACCGGTGCCGGGCGCCAGCATTACCGTAGCGCCATTGTATTCAAAAGAATTGAGCAGCCATTGGCAAAAAATATCTGAGTCATCAATAGATAATGAAGCCATCACATAAAATGCGCCCCCTGGATTGGGGCAAAAAACCCCCGGAATACCGTTCAATCTTTTTACAATGGTATCTCTTCTCAACTGGTATTCTGCTTTTATTCCTGAAAAATAATCCGCAGGAAGATCAACAGCGGCTTCGCCTAAAATTTGCCCGAATTCCGGCGGGCTTAATCTTGCCTGTGCAAATTTCATCGCCGTTTGCAATACTTCATTATTATGCGTTACCAGCGCGCCAATCCTTGCTCCACAAGCGCTGTAGCGTTTACTGATTGTGTCTAACAAGATTACATTTTCTTCAGCGCCTTCTAATTGCATCGCGCTGAAATGCGCTCCATCGTAACAAAATTCACGGTAGGCTTCGTCAGAAAATAAGTAAAGATTGTGTTTTAATATGATCTCCTTCAGCACTTCTAATTCTTCTTTACTATATAAATAACCGGTCGGATTATTAGGATTGCAAATCACAATTCCTTTCGTTTGCGGCGTAATTAATTTTTCAAATTCTTCAACAGGAGGCAAAGCAAAACCTGTTTCTATATGGGAAGTAATGGGTTTAATGGTTACTCCTGCAGAAACGGCGAACCCATTATAATTTGCGTAAAATGGCTCGGGGACTATTATTTCATCACCTGCATCAAGGCAGCTCATAAACGCAAATAAAATAGCTTCACTTCCACCGGTGGTTACAATAATTTCATTATGGCCTACATTGATATTCACGGATTTGTAATATTCAACCAGCTTATTTCTGTAGCTTTCATTGCCAGCACTGTGGCTGTATCCCAGGATTTTAAAATCGGAATTTCTAACCGCGTTCAATATTTCCGGCGGCGTTTCTATATCAGGCTGCCCGATATTTAAGTGATAAATTGTAATCCCCTTTTTCTCTGCGGCTTCTGCAAAAGGCACCAGCTTCCGGATGGGGGAAGCGGGCATAATTTTACCGCGGTTACTTATTGAGAGCATAAGGCAAAGATAATTGAGAAGCCATTAATTATTAACCTAATTTTAAAGGCATTTTATTTTTCATTCTGTTACAGAATGAAAATTATTTGGCAACAAAAGAGCCTAAGATTATCTTTGCCGTCCCTTAGCAAAAAATGGCGCGTTGGTCAAGGGGTTAAGACGCCTCCCTTTCACGGAGGAATCACGGGTTCGAATCCCGTACGTGCTACTTAAAAAGGCTTCTCACAAATATGAGAGGCTTTTTTTTATGAATTATGCTAAAGTGTTTTATTAAAAACCAAAAAGTTTTTATCAGAACTTAGGGCAAGGAATCCCTTTGTATCCCGGAGGTGTTTTTACGTATATAAGCGAAAGCTCCATTCCTCCGCGGCTTTGAGCTCCGGCATTTAAACTGGATACATTGATGTCATACGTAGCGCCAATCCGCAAGCCCGAAAATTCCAAACCTATATACGGAATGACCGCGTCATTTAAGCGGTACCATAATCCTGCGTAAACATTGGCAGGCTGTGGCGAAACTTTATCCAGGGAAGCAGCTAACGCGCCGCCCACAACAGTTTCAGAAGCCTTGTCCTGGTATTGATAAATGCCACTTGTATGCAAAGTGAGAATATCAGAAACAGGAAAAAATCCGCCCGCGCTTATAGTTGTTCTTGTGGCAATATTCCAGTTGGCGCCCTGAAAACTTTCACTGGGCCTGTTAATATGGTATAACGATGCGCCAACATAAAAGTTATTGGTCTTATCTGTTGATAAAGAGTACAATAACCCGGCATTTACTTCGAGGTAATTTATATTCAAATTGTCACTGGTAAAAGTTTCCTGCGTAACTCCTGTAAAACCAAACGGTGTCAACTGGTCTTCAAAATAAAGTTTATTTTTATCGAGGCTTTTCTGTCCATAAGTTCCCTGGAAACCAATGCTCAATTGCGAAAAGCCGTCCTCATCAAGCGACTTATGGTATGCAGTTGACAATCCCAAATAATTGTTAGTAAGTACGCCGCCGCCGGCTTTATCTGTAAGCGCTAAAATGCCTATTCCCCAGGTATCATAATCTGGAAGCTTATTTTTTAAAATATCAAAATCAACACTCAAAGTAGAAGTGGTATAAACATTCCCAAACGTAGGCCATTGATTTCGGTAATTTCCGGCAATGCGCAAAGTGCCTTCAAACTTTCCTGTAAATGCAGGGTTTAAAGTAAGCGGAGAAGCAAAAAACTGCGAGAAATGTGGATCCTGGGCAGTTGCAAATGTGGAAACAAATAAAAAAACATATAGAAAAACAGTAGCTTTTTTCATTTTTATAGAGAGTTCAGATACTTAAAGATAAGTTAAGGCTTTGGTTAATTTCAGATAATTTTATTGTTAATTTGAAAGAGAATTATTTCCAATAATCTGGTGAAAATTTAATAAGAAGATAAAAATAGAAAAATCTCTACACATTTCACAACTAACTATAAAATTAAATACGGCAACATTTTAAAAAGAGTAAACATTCATACGGATGGCTAAGCATAATTTATCAACTTATTTTAAACCCTGTTAAAATAAAAATCCATTTTATTTCTTTGTTTACTATGTTTTAGCCGTTTACCCATTTTACCTTTTCATCGATTGGAGTGCGCTGTGTCAAAGGGTTTGAAAGATCCTGAGGGTAGCCAATGAAAAAAAATCCAATTAGCTTGTCTTCGGCTTCGAGGCCAAAATAAGCCTTTGATTCTTCTAAGTAAGTAATTCCTCCCGTTGATAAATAACCTCCTAAACCGTAAGCCGTTAATGATAAATAAATATTTTCGATAGCACAACCTACCGCTATAATCTCTTCTGTTTCGGGGATGGAAACCATAGTGCTTCTTTTCATCCCAATGGCAATTACATGAGAAGACATTAAAGGGTATTCAGCCAGGTTTTTAAGTTTTTTCTCCTTAAAATTATCTCCGGCATACCTGGTATAAATTTCAGTTTGCATTTTGGAAAAAAGGCTTAACCCTTTACCACTAAAAACCGTAAACCGCCAGGGTTGCGTCAATTTATGAGTAGGCGCCCGGTTCGCATTTTCTAAAATCTGCCCGATAATTTCATCCGGAATTGCCTTCCCTTTTTCAAATTGATTGGGGTAAACGCTTCGCCTGTTCTGAAGGATGGAATTAAATTCATTAATACTATAATTATTCTCCATTATAATCTTTTTCTTTTTGGCAAATGTACAATCAGCAATTCTGACAATTTACCAAACAATTATTTAGAAAACAGAAATCATAAATTTGCCAAACAATAATTAAATATTTACATGTTCGAACTTTTTTTGACAAGCATAAAAGAACACATTTCAATTACGGAAGAAGAATTTGATTTTTGCAAAACTCTTTTCATTCCCAAAAAATTAAGAAAAAGGCAGTATTTATTGCAGGAAGGCGATGTATGCCGTTACACAGCTTTTGTTGAAAAAGGGATGTTGCGCACTTTTACTGTTGATGAAAAAGGGAATGAACCCATCCTGCAATTTTCTTTCGAAGGCTGGTGGATTGCAGATTTGTATAGTTTTCTTACTGAAGAGCCTTCACGTTACAATATTGAAGCACTGGAAAATTGTGAATTATTGTTGATCACCAAACCTTCATGGGATATTTTGCTTGAAAAAGTGCCTGCCTTTGAGCGCTACTTTAGAATCTTAATTCAAAATAGCCTGATTGCCACACAAAGGAGGCTCATGAGTTCATTAAGCGAAACGGCAGAAGAAAAATATACCAAGCTGATTAAAAATTTCCCTACTTGCCTTCAACGCTTACCTCAGCACATGATAGCCTCCTACCTCGGCATAACGCCTGAAACACTTAGCAGGATCCGGGGACAAATGGCAGCGAGAAAATAAAATGAAACAAAAATGAAAGTATTTATAACCAGAAAAATTCCGGAAATCGGTTTACAAAAATTAAAAGAGGCAGGAATTGAAGTGATAGAATGGGATGAGAAAAAACCTTTAAGCCAACCCGAATTAATCAAATATTCAAAGCAATGCGATGCGCTTCTTTCCGCAGGTTTTAATAAAATAGACGCACACTTTTTAAAAGAATGCAAGCACTTAAAAGTAATAGCGCTGCATTCTGTTGGGTTTGATAACGTTGATATTGCTGCTGCTAATGCGTTGAAAATTCCGGTGGGGAATACGCCGGGAATTTTGAATGGGCGCTACAGCAGACGTGGCGTTTTTGCTCATGCTTGCCGTTTCGCGCAAAGCTTTTTACCTACACAACAAAATCATGAAAGGGGAATGGCTTTTCTTTGAGCCTACCGCCGATCTCGGTATTGAAGTCAAAGGAAAAACATTGGGCATTTTTGGTTTAGGGAATATTGGTTTTGAAATGGCGAAACGATGCATTGGCGCGTACAATATGAAAGTGATTTATCATAACCGGAACCATAATATAGAAGCAGAAAAAGAATTAAAGGCTGAAATGGTTTCCTTTGAAGAATTGCTGAAAAGAAGCGATGTGCTTTCGGTTCACACCAATTTATCTGCTGAAACAAAAGGCAGGTTTGATAAAAAAGCTTTTGCACAAATGAAACCATCCTCTATTTTTATAAATACGGCGCGGGGCGGCATTCATAATGAAGAAGACCTTATTTATGCTTTACAAAATGGAATAATCTGGGGTGCTGGTTTGGACGTTACCAATCCGGAACCAATGAAAAAAGATAACCCACTGCTAACAATGCCAACCGTTGCAGTATTGCCACACATTGGCAGCGCCACTTTTGAAACAAGGAATGCGATGGCTGAAATTGCTGCCGAAAATATTATCGCCGGCCTCAAGGGAAATCGCATTCCTTTTCCTGTTAACCCTGAGGTTTATGATTAACTTTTAATTATTTAATATTCTTCCGCAACCTGCTTCGCTGATTCATTGATGGCATCAAAATCATCCTGGCTTAAATCAATATTTGCTGAATCCAAATTTTCTTCAAGGTGTTTTACAGAAGAAGTTCCGGGAATCAATAAAATATTTTCTGAATGATTAAACAACCATTTTAGAATAACCTGTTGTTCAGTAGCATCATATTTTTCAGCCATTTCTTTTATGGTTTCATCCGGGTGTAAACGACTGGCAATGATCGGATTCCATGGAATGAAAGCAATGCCGTTATCCTTACAATATTTCAGTTCAGGTTCCCATTTCCTGAAAGTCAGGCTGTATTTATTTTGTACTGAAACTATCTCTATTTGCTCCTGCACTTTTTTTATTTGTTCTACACTTACTTCAGAAAGCCCGATATATTTTATTAATCCCTTTTGCTGCGCTTCTTTTAAATATCCGATCGTTTCACCTATCGGTACTTTCGGGTCAATCCTGTGTAACTGGTACAAATCTATCTGGTCAAGTTTTAATCTTTTCAAACTGCCTTCCAGTGCTTCTTTAAGGTGTTCAGGGCTTGAATTTATTACCCATTTATCAGGGCCGGTGCGTTCAAATCCTCCTTTTGTTGCAATTACCAAATCTTCGGGATATGGATATAACGCTTTTGCAATCAGGTTTTCAGAAACATAAGGCCCGTAACTATCAGCCGTATCAATAAAATTAACTCCTGAAGAAACCGCTGTTTTTAGAACTTTTATAGCTTCATTTTCGTTTTCAGGTTCGCCCCAAACTCCTTTTCCGGTTATACGCATAGAGCCGTAGCCGAAACGGTTTACTTCTAAATCTCCACCAATTTTCCATGTTTTATTGTTATTCATTTTTTTCATCATCACTTTGTTTTTTAATTTTTGTATGTTCTTAGTTCCACAAATTTCTTTCCAAAAAGAAAAATAAAAATCCGTGTATTTGCCTGCCTTTGCCGGTAAGCAGTTTGCTTTACTATAGATATTCTTCATAATTCTTGATATATGTCAATGCTGTTTATTATCATATCTCATTGGATGCACCCTGAAGGCTATGATAACTTTGCAAAACAAAAAAGAAATAAATGGCAGTAAAAAAAACGATAGCAATTGTAGGGGCAACCGATAAAACCGGAAGAGCCATTGTAAATCAATTTGCGCCTATGCCCTACCGTTTGTTACTGGCCTCAAACCAACCGGATGAATTGTATCCTTTCACAAAAAAGATGGCAAAACAATATCCGGCTGCAGAAATCGAATCTCTTGAATGTGTAAAGGATGGCTGCTGGGAAGCTGATATAATTATTCTTGCGGTTCCTTCAGAAGAAGAAAAACAAGTAGCAGAAAGGGTAAAAGAGGTGGCTACGCAGAAAATAGTAGTGGCTGTTTCAGAAAAAGAAAATGAATGCAGGGAATTAGATAAAATTTTGCCCTATTCAAAAGTGGTAAAGGCTTATATAAAGGCTGAAACGCAACAAATTTTCATAAGCGGAAAGAATGAAACAGTAAACGAAGAAATTTCGAAGATTTTTAAACAGGCCGGTTATCAATCTGCTATATTAAATGAAGTACACAAACACTCAATAAACAATTAAATCAGAATAATTAAAAACTATAACAATATGAATAAGATCATTGCAACAGATTCAAAGAACTGGGCTGCGTTAATTTCAAGACTGGCATTGGGAATTACTATATTTCCTCATGGTGCACAAAAGCTGTTAGGCGTTTTTGGTGGCTATGGATTTAGCGGAACTATGGGCTTTTTTACTAACCAAATGCATGTGCCTTATTTTATGGGAATACTGGTAATTCTTTTAGAATTTTTCGGATCCTTATTCCTGATTTTCGGGTTTTTAACCCGCCTCTTTGCGCTGGGATTTATTGGGATATATATCGGTGCTATTTATTTGATTCATGCAGCGAATGGTTTTTTCATGAACTGGGGCATGCAACCAAATAAAGGAGAAGGCTGGGAATTTTTTATCCTGCTTTTCGGACTGGCAATTATTAGCCTGATATTAGGAGGAGGTAAAGCAAGTGTAGATGCTGTTCTTACTAAAAAATCTGAATACTAATTCAATAATTAAAAATAATTACTCAATCAAAATAAATTTATAAAAACAAAAATCATGTCAAAAATTAAATGGTCTATAGACCCTATACACAGCGAAATTACTTTTAAAGTAAAACATCTTATGATTTCTACCGTTACAGGCCAATTCAAAAAATTTAACCTGGAAGTAGAAACTGAAAATGAAGATTTTAATGCTGCAAAAAAAATTGAATTCTCAGCAGATATTGATTCTATCAGCACTAATAATGAACAGCGCGACGCGCATTTAAAATCTGCAGATTTTTTTAATGTAGAAGAGAATCCCCAAATATTATTTTCAGGCACAAAATATGATTCGAACGGAGACGAAGGAAAATTATATGGTAATGTAACCATTGCCGGAATTACCAAACCGGTAATCCTTAATATTGAATTTGGAGGAATTGTTAATGATCCGTATGGGCAAACTAAAGCAGGCTTTACTGTTTCAGGAAAATTAAGCCGTAAAGAATTTGGAATCGTTTATGGCTCATCTTTAGAAACCGGCGGCGTTTTATTAGGCGATGAAATAAAAATAAATGCCGAAATACAATTAGTCAAACAAGTAAAAGTAGAAGCAGGGAAAGAGGAAGTAGAAGACTTCGCGTAATACGATAAATTTTTAAAAACTATCATCGTCAATCATTCGCCGGTGATAGTTTTATTTTATAAATGCACATTAACAGAATAACAAATTGAAATCGTTTTCAACTTTCAAAAAATTTACGAGCGGCCTGCCGGAAAAGGAGCATTTAATGCCTGTATTGTTCATTGGGCACGGTTCTCCCATGAATGGAATTGAAGACAATGAATTTAGTCAACGCTGGACACAGATGGCAAACGAAATTCCAACACCCACAGCGGTGTTGGTAATTTCTGCTCATTGGTTTAGCAGAGGCACGCGAATTACTGCCATGGATTTTCCTGAAACCATTCATGATTTCGGAGGTTTCCCGCAAGCGCTATTTGATGTTCAGTACCCTGCGCCCGGTAATCCTGCTTTAGCTATGGAAACTGCAGAACTTATACATTCTGCACACGTGGAATTGGATCACGATTGGGGACTAGACCATGGCACATGGACCGTTGTCCGGCGTATGTATCCGGAAGCAAAAATTCCTGTACTGCAGTTAAGCATTGATTTTACAAAAGCGCCACAATATCATTTTGACTTAGCAAAAGAATTGTATGGATTAAGGAAAAAGGGTGTATTAATTATCGGTAGCGGGAATATGGTACATAATCTGCGCATGGTATCGTGGAATAAAATGAATGAAAACTTTGGCTACGATTGGGCACTGAAAATGAATGATACTTTCAAACAATTGATCACTGATGGCGATTATAATCCGTTGATTAATTATGAAAGCCTCGGCGCTGAAAGCAGGCTTGCTATTCCAACACCGGAACATTATCTGCCGCTGTTGTATTCTTTAGGATTAAAAGGAAACAATGATTCTATTTATTTCTTTAATGATAAAGCGATGGCAGGTTCTTTAACTATGACTTCGGTTTTAATCGGCGGAGCTTGAATGGTGAATCTTGAAAAGCCAATAGTAATTGGCGAATGATAAAAGACTGTTTTTCAATAAATAAAATCTAAAACTGAATGTATAATTTAAAAGTAATTTCTTCAACAGTAAGGCCTGGCAGAAAAGGGCCGTTGGTGGCAAAATGGATAACGGAACTCGCGAAAGAAAATGAAAATTTTAATGTAGAATTATTAGACCTTGGAGAAATTAAATTGCCAATGATGGATGAGCCGAATCATCCCCTAATGAAACAATATCAACACGAACATACCAAAAGATGGAGCGCTAAAATTGATGAAGCAGATGCATTCATTTTTGTAACTGCAGAATATGATTATAATTATCCGGCTCCTTTAAGAAACGCGTTGGAATACCTTTCACAGGAATGGGGTTATAAACCTGCTGCGATTGTAAGCTATGGTGGGGTGTCAGCAGGAACAAGGGCTGCCAATTCTTTAAAAGCAGACCTATCAACTTTCAGAATGGTGCCGCTGGCAGAATCAGTAAATTTCCCCTTTTTCCAACAAAATTTAAATGATGAAAACGAGTTTAGCCCCAATGAGGTTTCCCTGAAATCCGCTCAAAATATGTTGAAACAATTGGTTCGATGGACAAAAGGGTTGAAAGCGATAAAAGAAGACCAGGATTAAAAGTATTAATTTGGTAACTAAAATTTATTTTATTAATTACCCTGATTTAGATTATTGGCTTATCTTATTTTTTTTAACTATAAACTCTCTCATTACCCTTTACTTTAATCATTTTATATGGAATTAGGATTGATAACTTTTGCTGATATGCAGCCTGAATCGCTTCCGGGAAGAGGAATTAATGCCTATCAGAGATTAAAAGAGCTGATGGAAGAAATTAAATTAGCGGATAATTTAGGGTTGGATATTTTTGGAATTGGCGAGCATCACCGCCCTGATTATGCAGTGTCATCGCCGGCCATAATTTTGGCTGCTGCTGCCATGGTTACTAAAAATATAAAACTGGCAAGCGCAGTAACGGTGCTTAGTTCAGACGATCCGGTGCGTGTATTTCAAAATTTTTCTGAAGTAGACCTTTTATCAAATGGCCGGGCAGAAATCATGGCCGGAAGGGGCTCTTTTATTGAATCATTTCCTTTATTTGGTTACGATCTTGAAGATTATGATGAATTATTCAATGAAAAGCTGGACTTATTAATGAAGCTCAATCAAAATGAAAAAATTACCTGGAAAGGTAAACACCGCGCTTCTATTGATAACCGTGGGGTTTATCCGCGCCCTTATCAATCAAAACTTCCCATCTGGCTTGCAGCCGGAGGTACGCCAGCTTCTGCAGTAAGGGCCGCTACTCTTGGGCTGCCGTTAATGTTGGCGATAATTGGCGGGCTGCCGGAGCAGTTTGTCCCATTTATCAATCTATATAAAGAAACGGCAAAGAAAACCGGAAAGGATATGTCATCGCTTCAATTGGGAATTAATAATCATTTTTATGTTTCAGAAAATTCTCAAAAAGCTGCCGGGGAATTCTTTCCCTATTATGCAGAAATCATGAGCCGAATCGGGCATGAAAGAGGATGGCCGCCACTTTCAAGGCAACAATATGAATATTCGCGTTCGCCAAAAGGCGCGTTAATGGTAGGCAGTGTACAGGAAGTGATTGATAAAATTTTATATGAGCATGAATTATTTGGTAATACACGTTTTCTTGCGCAGGCAAGCGTTGGAAATGTTCCACATAAACTGGTTATGCATTCCATCGAATTATTCGGAACCAAAGTAGCGCCGGTTATCAGAAAAGAAATTGATAAAAATAAATAAAGCCGGCGAATATTCTTTAAAAACAATAAGGCAAAATAATTTTTAAGGTAAAAACCGCCTGGGGCAAGAATTGATAAATCAGAAAACCAACTTATTTACTCGAATAAAAATAAAAAAGCCTCAAAAAAATTGAAGCTCTGTGTTGCGAAGGGAGGGTTCGAACCTCCGACCTTCGGGTTATGAGCCCGACGAGCTACCGCTGCTCTACTTCGCGATTTAGGAGTGCAAATGTAAGGGCTTAACGACTTGCCACCAAATTTTAATACTTTAGCAAATCATAAAGTTTTATGTATGAATAAAATCAGCGAACTATTGTTTTTTCTTTCTATTGCTTTTTTTGCTTCCTGCCATTCAAAAATTAAAGAACGCAAAGACGAAGTATATTCGCGGCACCTGCAAAAGCATGTAAGCATAACCGTTATCAGCACGCCGGTTCCAAAAAATAAAAGTGATTTTAATCTTTTGCTTTTGAATGACGGGCAGGATATCGAAAAGTTACGGGTAAAAAAAATTGTTGATAGCCTTTATAAGAAAAAATTGATCAAGCCTTTGATCGTTGTGGGTATAGATGCTTTTGACCGGATGCAGGAATATGGCGTGTCAGGTAAAACTGATTACCAGGGGAATGGCGCATCGGCGGAAAAATATGCAAACTTTGTTATTGGTGAACTACTTCCTTTTGTAAAAAAGAAATCCGGAGTCAGAAAATTTAACTCTATTACCATTGCGGGCTGTTCGCTTGGAGGGCTTTCTGCATTTGATATTGCATGGGACAATGCTGATAAGATAGATAAAGCAGGCGTTTTCTCGGGCTCATTTGGATATAGTGATAAAGATAAAAATGATTCTTCTTACTCAGATGATAAAGACCGCCTTATCATCAATAAAATGCGTTCTTCAAGAAAACGGCCTCATCTTCAATATTGGTTTTATGCCGGGGACAATGAAGAGAAAGCCGATCGTGACAACGATGGGATAATTGATGCAGTTGATGATACCAAAGATTTGATTGATCTTATTAAAAAGAAAAATGTAGCAGGCCCCAATGACATAACCTATGTGGAAGAAAAAAACGGTACACACGATTATGATGCGTGGAGCCATGTTTTTCCTCAATTTCTGGTTTGGGCAGTGGGCAAATAAATAAGGCTAATTTCTGTTTGATATATTACTGGCGCCACTTGAGCTAACCTCTCTTCTTTCCGGGTTTCCTTTGTAATCAAATGTACTTGCACCGCTGGCTTTAGCTGAAATTGATTGGTTGACAGTGATTTTTACATCGCTTGCTCCTGAAAGTTGGGCGATACAATTGTCGGTTACCAAATCGTAATTTTTTATATCACTTGCTCCACTGGCTTCTATTTTTAAATTTTCAATTTTTCCACTTATTTTCATAGTAGAAGCGCCATTAAGGTCTAATTCAGCATTTGTAAAATTGACGGTTCCTTTCATATCACAGGCACCACCGAGTTTTATTTTTATACTGTTTCCTGAAAAATTGCCGTTTACGATAAAATCACTTGCTCCTGAACCTTCAATACTCTCAAGGGTTTTAAAAGAAACGTAAGCACGCAAATCGCGCCTTGAATTAAACCTAAAGGAATTGTTATCGAAATAGATATTTAATATGCCATCCTTTACTTCAGTTTTTATTTCATCCCTGTATTTTTCATCTGAAGCGCTTACTGCCACTGCATCTTCGTTGCTTTGCGAAAGGTAAACATCAATTCCTCCTGATACTTTTATTGCTGAAAATGAACTTACATTTCTTACCTCAACATTTTTATCGTTTATAATTGTTTGAGCGTTAGAGGTAATTGCAAACAGCCCAAAAAGAAAAAATAAAATCGGTTTCATATAGTTGTTTTCAGTGAAACGAAATTAGTAGGAAAAAGTTACAAATTTTATTAAATGAATTCCTTTGGTGTTATCTTTGCATCTCAAACAATTCACCGGGGTGCTTCCGGCCATCTTAAAATTTTTGATGGCCCGGTTGCTGAGAAAATACCCGCATACCTGATCAGGATAATGCCTGCGAAGGGAGGACCAATAACCTTTCCCGTCTTCTTTTTCATGCATTGTATTGATCAAATAAAGTACAAACATGAAAAAAATATTTACTATTCTTTTCTTTAGTTGCTCTCAGTTATTTGGCAAATGCCCAGGATACTTCTAAACATAAATTGGGCGATACTTTAATGCTCGAGAATATCGAAATTACTTCCATTCGCGCAGCAGATAAAGCGCCTTTCACTAAAACCAACCTTAGCAAAGAACAAATAGCAAAGATCAATTTAGGGCAGGATCTTCCATTTGTTTTAAACCAAACTCCTTCGGTGGTTGTAAATTCCGACGCGGGAAACGGAGTAGGATATACCGGTATCCACATTCGCGGAACCGATGCCTCAAGGATCAATGTTACACTTAAATGGAATTCCTTACAATGATGCAGAAAGCCAGGGAACTTATTTTGTAGATATTCCGGATATTACTTCTTCGGTAAATTCAATTCAAATTGAACGTGGTGTTGGTACATCCTCCAACGGAGCCGGAGCTTTTGGAGCAACGATCAACCTTTCAACCAATGAAGTGAACAAAGAAAAATACCTCGAACTTGATAATAGTTACGGTTCTTTCAACACCTGGAAAAATACTTTGAAAGTAGGAACAGGTTTGTTGGCAAATCATTTTTTGATTGATGCAAGAGTCTCAAAAATTTCAAGCGACGGATACATTGACCGTGCTACTTCCGATCTTAAATCTTTATATTTCAGCGCTGCCTATCTTGATAAAAAAAGCTCTTTGCGTTTTAATATTATAAGTGGTAAAGAAAAAACTTACCAGGCATGGTATGGCGTTCCTGAAAGTTACTTGGATACTAACCGGACTTATAATCCGGCAGGAACTGAAAAACCCGGCGCACCGTATGCAAATGAAACTGACAATTATATTCAAACACATTACCAGCTTTTTTATAACCATAAAGTAAATTCTTTGCTGAGTTATAATATTGCGGCTTTTCTTTCAAGAGGAAAAGGATATTATGAAGAATACAGGGCAGGCCAGGCTTACAGCGATTACAATCTTCCTGATGTTATCAATGGAAATGATACTATTTCTTCTACGGATTTGATCAGGCGGCTTTGGTTGGATAATTATTTTTACGGTTCTGTTTTTTCTTTACAATACCAGAAAAATAAAACACATATTACATTCGGCGGCGGATGGACCCAATATGATGGAAAACATTATGATATTGTAACATGGGCACAGCAAGGATTTCCTGCTGATTATACTTATTTCAATAAGCCTGCACACAAGAATGATTTGAATTTTTATGCAAAAGTGATGCAATCTTTAGGCGCTGGTTTTACAGGATTTTTAGATTTGCAGGAACGTTTTGTAAAATATAAAATTGATGGATTTGAATCACATCCTGATTTATCAGTAACTAAAAATTATTCTTTCTTCAATCCGAAAGCCGGTATCTCTTTTAATAAGAAAAACTTCCAAACCTATCTTTCTTTTTCAGTTGCTGCAAAAGAACCCAATCGTGATGACTTTGAAGCCGGTGTAAATCAGATTCCTAAACCTGAAATATTATATGATTTGGAATTAGGAATTGAAAAGAAAAATCAGCCAATAAATTATGGTGCTACCTTTTATTATATGTATTATCATAACCAGTTAGTGAATACAGGGAAAATTAATGATGTTGGTTCTTACACAAGAACCAACGCGCCCGTAAGTTACCGCGCCGGAGTTGAGTTGCAGGGAGATGCAATCGTTACAAAATGGCTGAATGCTTTTGCCAATCTTACTTTGAGCCAAAACAAAATAAAAGATTTTACAGAGTATGTTGATGATTACGACAATGGGTTACAAAAACAAAATGTGTATCACAATACCGATATTTCTTTTTCGCCGGATGTAATAGGCGCTGCAGGAATTAATTTTATTCCATGTAAAAAATGCAGAGATTAATCTTCAGTCAAAATATGTGGGAAGACAATATTTGGATAATACATCTCACATAAGCAGAAGCATTGATCCGTATTTCGTTGAGAATGTAAAGTTGTCCTACACGCTTCATCAGAAAACTTTTAAAGAAGTGAATTTTATCTTCCAGTTAAATAATGTTTTTAATAAATTGTATGAATCTAACGGTTATACCTACAATTATATTTATGGCGAAGAGTTCACTGTAGAAAATTATTATTATCCAATGGCGGGAACGAATTATATGGCAGCGATCAATATTAAATTATAAAAATTGGTTTGGTCAGCTTCTTCCTTTTAACATAGGAACAAAAGAAAAATCAGAAAATGTTTCTTCGTCCAAAGACCCGTCTTCATTTTTGGTAATGCGCATCATTTTTTGCCGTCCGTTATCATCAAGAGGAATTACCATTTTGCCACCTGGTTTTAATTGATCAATCAATTTGGGTGGAATAAAAGGAGCTGCCGCAGTAATAATTATTTTATCAAATGGAGCGAATGTTGGCAGGCCTTCAAAGCCATCGCCGTAAAAGAATTTAATCCCGGGGTAGCGTGATTTTAAAACGAATTTTTTATTGGCTTCAAATAATTTTCTTTGCCTTTCAATGGTAAAGACTGCAACACCCATTTCTGCCAAAACCATCGCCTGGTAAGCGCTACCAGTTCCTATCTCTAAAATTTTTTCATGAGGGGAAACTTGCAGCAGTTGTGTTTGGTAGGCAACGGTATAAGGTTGCGAAATCGTTTGTCCTTCACCGATAGGAAACGCCCTGTCCTGGTAAGCAATATGCTCCAAAGCTGTGTCCAGGAAAAAATGGCGTGGAATGTTCATCATTGCATTCAGCACATTTTCGTCAGTAATTCCTTTATCACGAAGTGAATCAATCAATTTTTTTCTTAACCCTTTATGCCGGTAACTATCTTCATAATTTCGCATGGATGCAATTTAGAAAAATTGTAGTGATGAAGTGGTAAGAAAAAAAAGGCAGATTTTTTACAGTAACCAAATAAATAATGATGTTTTTTATTTTGTGGTTTAAAACAAAAAAACCTGCTTTAAGGGCAGGTTTCATGTGCGGAAGAGGAGATTCGAACTCCCAAGCCCTTTCGGGCACTACCACCTCAAAGTAGCGCGTCTACCAATTTCGCCACCTCCGCATTATTGTAAGGATTTAAGAAATTCTTTTCCAATCCCTGATTTCAAATATATTTCTCTTTGTCTTGCTTCCCTTCTTTTTTTAAATTCTTGCGTATAAATAAGTTTAAAAGGCTTGTATGCCTTTGTTGAACGGTTTTGCCCTTGGTTATGTTGATCTATTCTTCTTTCAACTGAGTTTGTTAATCCCACATAAATATAAGTTCTTGTCAGACTTTTTATTGCATAAACATAATAATTCATAAAGAACTTATAGTTTCTTATCAAAATGCCTTAAAAAACAGATTCGAACTCCCAAGCTCTTTCGGGCACTACCACCTCAAACCTCCCGGCTACCAATCCCGCCTGCCGGCAGGCAGGTTCGCCACCTCCGCAATTAAATTGATGTGGGTTGCAAATTTAATAAAACAGCCAATTAAAAGCTTAGATATTTAAAACAATTCTAAAGGTAGTCCCTTTGCCGGTTTCAGAAGATTTTACAAATAATTGCCCACGATGATATTTCTCAATTATTCTTTTTGCCAGAGAAAGCCCAAGCCCCCATCCTCTTTTTTTTGTGGTGAAGCCGGGTTTGAATACTTTCCTGATATTTTGTTTGCTGATTCCTTTGCCGCTATCACTTACATCTAAAATTACTTTTGAAGGAAGATTTTTTATTTTTATCCTGATCGTTCCTTTTCCATTTATTGCGTCTAATGCATTCTTTAAAAGATTTTCGATTACCCAATCGAAAAGAGGTACTGATATCTGGGCAAATACTTTTTCTTCAGGCCTGTCTAAAATGAAATTCACTTTTTGGGTAGATCTTCTTTTAATATAAGCTACCATTTTTTCTACCTGTTCTATAATATCTGATTCTTCCAAATGTGGCGAACTGCCTATTTTACCAAACCGGTCGCTGATCAGTTTTAACCGGTTCACATCTTTCTCCATTTCTGCAGAAATGGTAGAGTTGCCTTCCTGTTCTTTCAACATTTCTACCCAGCCCTGCAAAGAGGAAATAGGAGTACCCAACTGGTGAGCTGTTTCTTTTGCCATGCCCGCCCATACCTGGTTTTGAGTGGATTTATTTCTTACTGAAATTGCATAAAAAGTAATAAAAATAAACAACGCAACAATTAATAACTGAATAATGGGATAATAACGAACTTGCTTTAGTAATTTGGAATCACCATAATAATAGCGGTCGGCAACATAAGGATTTTTACTTAGCTCAAGTATAATCGGAGGGTGAGCAGATTTAAATTCCTTTAATTTCTGTTTTAAAAAACCGGGTGAAGAATTGATTAAAGAAGTATCAATATTCCGGGAGTCAATGATACTGTCATTTTCATTCGTCCAGATGATGGGGATGTCTGTATTTTTTTGTTGGATTTCGCTGGCAAATGTAAGATCTACATTTTGCGGAACGGTTGCTATAAATTTATTCGCTTCTACCCACTGGTTTATTTTTTCTCTTTCTTCTACTTCAATTTTTTTTGATAAAAAATTGGAATAAAAAATAGTACCCGTAACAATTGCAACAGCAATCAATGCAAGTGCCGACCTTAGACTAAAGAGTTGCCTCAACATTATAGCGGTTTATGTTCAAATCTAAAATCTATTTCGCAGAAATACGTTTATGAACTTTAAAATCTTTTATGTTTGTATTTTATAAAACAATAATTCATTGACTCTTTTGCCATCAGTAGCTATAGTAATTCTTAACTGGAACGGAAAACATTTTTTGGAGAAATTTCTTCCTTCCGTTATGGCGTCTGATTATGAAAACCTTTCCATAATCGTTGCTGATAATGCGTCAACAGATGATTCGGTTTCTTTTTTGCAAACCCATTACCCTTCTGTAAGAATTATTATTAATACTGTAAATGAAGGTTTTGCCAAAGGCTATAATACAGCACTTAAGCAGGTTTCAGCCGATTATTATATTTTATTGAATAGTGATGTTGAAGTGGTAAAAGATTGGATAAAGCCTGTTATTTCTTTAATGGAAAGCAACAAAAGTATTGCAGCCTGCCAGCCAAAAATTCTTTCTTACGATGAAAAAAACAAGTTTGAATATGCAGGGGCAAGCGGTGGTTGGATTGATAAGTTTGGTTATCCTTTCAACCGTGGACGCGTTTTTGATTTTTGTGAAACAGATGATGGCCAATATGATAATGCAGAAGAAATTTTTTGGGCTACAGGCGCTGCGTTTTTTGTAAGAGCAAATGCTTTCCGGGAGTTAAATGGTTTTGACGAACATTTTTTTGCACACCAGGAAGAAATAGATCTTTGCTGGAGGATGCAAAGAGCAGGTTATAAAATTTATGTGGTTCCGTCTTCAGTTGTATATCATGTTGGGGGAGGTACACTGCCAAAAGGAAATGAAAGGAAAGTTTTTTTAAATTTCAGAAACAACCTGCTGATGCTTGCAAAAAATTTGCCTGCTTCAGAAAAAATCACGATAATTCCTTTTAGGATCTGCCTCGATAATATTGCAGGGCTGGAGGCTTTAACGAAAGGTGACTGGAAAACTTTCCGCGCCGTACAAAAAGCTCATTTTAATTTTATTAAATGGAATTTAAAAAATAAAAACGAAGATCATCTTCCGAAAATCAAATTAAAAAAACTTGCCGGGGTATTTAATGGAAGTGTGGTTAAAAAATATTTTATTGAAAAAAAGAGAACATTTTCTGAAATTCTTGGACTCAAAAAATGATTTTTGCCTTCAATCTATTATTTTTGCGGAGCAAATTATAAAATATGGAACACGAAGAAGTAATTGATAATAAAGGAAAAGATGTTGGTTATAGCTGGGTATTAACCTCCCGGTTCCTTTTCTATTGCCAGGTAGCAATATTTGTAGCGCTGATAGCCGGCGGTTGTTACACATTGTATTCACATCGTTACAAAGGCAAGCCTAATGTGGAAGTGCCGGGAAACACACAATATAATCCACAATACAAATAAATTTTGCTTCAAAGGTTGCAAGCCCTATTTTTGCAATCCATTTTTAGTTCTTACAAACGATCGCGGAAGTAGCTCATTTGGTAGAGCACGACCTTGCCAAGGTCGGGGTGGCCGGTTCGAGCCCGGTCTTCCGCTCATAAAATAATTAAAGTAGGTAACTAAAATTATCTGCTTTTTTTTTATCAATATTAAGTGTTTACCCGGGTGGTGGAACTGGTAGACACGCAGGACTTAAAATCCTGTTCGCAGCAATGCGAGTGTGGGTTCAATTCCCATCCCGGGTACTCTAATAATATATTGATTTATAAGTATTTACATTTTTGTTACTTACTATATTTTGTTAAAGGGGCTATTGATTTTATAGTCCCGCCTGAGGCTTTGGCAGATTATCTTTTTAATTTTTAAGTGGTTTAATTTTAAAAGAAGTGCCAATGCTTTATATGTCTCCATTAATTAATAATTACCTTCTCTTTTTTTCTCGTCCCAATTTAAAATTCTCTTTAATCTATAGTAAATCGAAGAAGTTTTCGTCCTGTCTCTTTGCATTGATTAAAGTACCTGAACGTTGCGGAAGTAATTTGAATACCTGGAATACCTGTTTTTGAAATTGCAGTTTTGCAGCCTGTACCAAAAGGCTGTCTGATAAACCAGAAAAATTAACCATGTAATAACAATTTTTCCTTTTTAAAAGCTGGGGTAAACAGTACAAAAAATCGTAGAATTTTAACTATTCGTCGAGTAAATTCTGTTAAAGAGGGAAAAAGTTTTTTAGCTGATTTAAAAAAAATTAATTTTTCTCAAAAAAGATTTAAAAATTTACTGCAAAGAGCAATGCTGATTAACTAGTTTAATAAAAATAAAAACTATGAATTATGATAGAAACTATAAATATGCCTGTGGATTTTTCGTCTATTCTTTCAGTACTGGAATATAAAATAACAGTTCTTGCCAAATCTACTATATCCTATTATGTAAGTGAGGGTAGCGAAGATGGTAAAAAACTTTTGACAGCAATAAAAGACGATCTTGAAAGGTGGACTCAGGAGTTATCGGACCGGAGAATAACTACCAGGGACTTTGAAACTCTGGTCATGGGTGATAAGGATTTGATAGAAATGGATGCTTTAACCTATGCCGGGTTATCGTTGGCCAGGGTTGATCAATTTAAAGGAAGTTTATTTAATCTCATCATCGATACTGTTTTCAATATCCTCAAAATTTAATTCGGGCCTTGCACACCCTGTCAAATGCCCAAGCTATATATTCTGGATAACCATGAGGTTCTCTTTACTTTGCGCTGCAGCATTGCCCACACCCAAGGCAAATAGTAAAAGCAGCAAGATGAACAACTTCTCAACAAGCAATTACATTTTTTACATAAAAAAAGGAACCCCATTTTCCCCTGATTAGAGGATTATTTGTGGTGTTTTTGCAACCCTTAGCTAATAAGATAAAGTAAAGGTAAATAGGCTATTTTCCATGAGGATATTAGTAGACCATTGTGCTTATTTCGATAGTTGGAATGGTAGTAATAGTCTGCATCTCCCTCTTTTTTATATTCGCTCCAATTTTATTTGTTAAATCTAACTTTATAATAATCTTTTTCTTAACCAGAAAAGTTATTGAAGCGGGATGTATTGAAGTTGTAGTCATAATTATTTTTTGATGATAAATATTTGTTTAACAAATTTTGATTTTATAAATACTTTTTCAAAACTTTTTCGATACTTGTCCGCAAAAACCCGATAACTGGAATAAAATAGCCGATTCCCGGAAATTTATTGCCCATTCTTGATTTGTAAAGCCTCAAATAAAGCCTCCTTACGGCTTTTTGCTACAGGCAAAGATTCCCCCGTGATGAGTTCAACTGTATTACCCATTACCGCTTTTACTGCATTTATGGATACTATATAGGAATTATGGATTCTGACAAATTGATGGAAAGGTAATTTTTCCTCTATGGCTTTCATACTTGAATAAGTCAGCAAAGCGGGATCTGAAGTGAAAATTTTTATATAATCACCAGTTGACTCAATGTACAGGATGCTGTTATATAAAATCTTGTTTAATTTGTTATTGGCCTTAATAAAAATGTAATCGTGACTTTCATTATTCAAATTCAATGAAGCATTTTTATGCATATCAATTTGCATTTTTGCCTTGTTAATGGCTTTTAAGAATCTCTCAAAGGAGACTGGCTTCAATAAATAATCAGCGACCCCTAATTCAAAGCTATTTATAGCAAATTGACCATGTGCTGTTATAAAAATGATCACAGGGGGTGAAGGAAGGGAGCGGACAAACTCCAAACCATTTATTTCCGGCATCTGGATATCAGAAAGCAATAAATCTACCGGCTGGTTTTCAAGGGCTCTCCAATGCCTCAAAGGCATCTTCACAGACCGCTACCAATTCCAGGAAATTAATTTTTTTTACAAAATTTTCCAGTATTTCACGGCCAATGGGCTCGTCATCTACAATCAGGCATTTAATCGTACTCATATTACTGTATTACTGCAAATTTATCATCAATGTTACATAAAATGTTTTCCCCCGGTCTTCTATTTTCAAATCATGCTTATCCGGGTATAAGAGTTCCAATCTCTTCCTGACATTTAACAGGCCTATTCCACCAAACTCCTTATGCATATCTTTTTCCTGTTTATCATTCACAATCGAAAAATAAAAAACATTCCCGGCAATAGAAATATTCATTTTTAAAAATCCTTCATTCTTTGTTTTAAGGCCATATTTGAAGGCGTTCTCTACAAAGGTAAAGGTGAGCAGCGGTGCAATAACCCGGCTACCTATATTAGAATCATCAATTTCACAGATGATATCCGTATTATTTTTATAGCGCATTTTTTCAAGCAGCACGTAATTCTTCAAATATTGAAGTTCTTTATCAACCGGTACCTTAGGTGCATTGGATTCATATAAAGTATACCGCATCATTTCTGAAAGCTGTGTAATCACTTGTGGCGTTTGCTCATCACCCCGCAGGGAAAGGCCATATAAATTGTTTAAGGTATTAAACAAAAAATGGGGGTTCAGTTGAGCCTTTAAAAAATCTTTTTCTAAGTTCAATTTTTCCACCTCTAATTGTACGGCTTTTCTTTCGGATTTGAACCATTTTGAATAAAATCGAACGATATCAAATACAATTTTTATAAAAAAGAAAGGCGAAATTGAATAGAAAAAAGGAATCAGGCTGACAAGGATATTTGCAGGGGATAATACATCATAAAAATTTTGACTTAAATTTGATTCTATCCCACTTCTATAATAAGGTGCCTTCACATTAAAATGTTTACCTATAAAAACCAGGCAATAATGGTTAATAATGATCCATAGCATTATGCAGAATGGAATAGAAAGAATTGCCGGAATAGCCCTGTTTTTTAATAAGGTATTGGGTACCATAAGATAAAAAAACAGGTAAAAAACGGTCATATTGCACAACAAGCTTCTTCCCGCAAAAGCAAAACTGTTAACCAACCGAAGATGAGAATCAAAAAATAAAGTAAACTGAATTAAAAAAGTAAAAAAGAGCCACATTGATAAGTGGGCTGTAAAACGAACCTTCTCTGTATAATACCTGTCAAAATCAAAAGTGGCAACTTTTTCCAGGAAAGGCTGTTCTGATTCTATTTTTTGTAGGGGTTTCCATATCCGGTTAACTTTTCTTTCAAAGCTTCCTGTAAGATTTTTTTTTATGACTGTAATGAAATAATTGCTTATAATATTTGCTGCAAAAAAGGTAGCACATATACTCCATAATCCGTTGCTCAGTTAAGAACCACCGGTTCAAACTCATGTGAATGTAACTTGAGAGGTTTTCTTGGCCAATACCATCTTCTTGAGTTTTTTATCTCTTTCGTTAAATTCAACATCAAATGCAGCAGAATCTAAAAATGAAGGCAGTAAATTTCCAAGCTCCCGGTATTTGGTATCGAATTGCAACCTTACTTCCGAGGTATATTCCTTTGCCAATCCATTACACATTTTTAGACAATAGGCTGCTTTTTCTTCTAAGGGCATATTGAAAAGAGACAGCCATTTATCGATATTTTTAATTGCACTAAATAACCTGGTTTTATCATTTTCTCTAAATTCTTCATGTTGCAGGCAACTGAGGTATAGGAGACTGTCTTGAAAAAAGAGTACTTCGCTTGCCAGGATTCCGTCCTCCCCATAGCGCTCTATTTCCCTCCGGTAAGTACACATTTGAAGTTTCCAAACCATTCGGTTAGCCGAAAGAGGATGCACTAACTCATAGACACATTTTAATCCCGCGGCAAGGTGGTTCTTAGGCACTTCATCGGTCAAATGCAAACGAAAACGGATATGATAGTGAGGGTCCGTATAGCGAATAAAGAAAGCTTTTTTGATTACACCTTCTGCCAAAAGTGAATCAATTGCCGGTTTTACAATTTGCAATAAAATTGAATCCGAAGTGGTTGACCCACAATAGATTTTAAAGTAAACCCATTCGCTACCTGGCACAAAGGTTCGGGTCACTTTTTGTACCTTTTCGGGTTTTCTTACAGGCATAATAGGAGTCATATTCTTCTGGGCTAAGGGCAAAATAAATTGCCGAAGGGAAACAGCATCTTTGTAAGAATTTTCTGGCGGATTGTCAAAGGGCGATTCAACCAGTTTCACCAAATTACATGTTTTCATTTCCTCCAGCAACAATTCCAGGTAACTATCGCCAGCAGTATCAATAAATAATTCATTGTCACCCTCAGCAAAGGCTACAAATCTTGGGATCTTCCACATCAGGAAGAAAGCCCGAAGTTTCCCCTGCGAATCGCTGGCTTCCATAATTGCCCTTATATCCTCTTCTTGTAAAAACCAACTTGCCCGGTGAACTATTATATTTTTGTAAGAAATCCGAGGTAAAAATCGCTTCCTGGAAGCAAACGTGCCCCAGGTAATATTGAATCCCTGGTTATCCTGGTATTGAATGGAAGATAAAAATTTATAAACAGGGACCTCGCTGTTTATGTAGTTGTGCGCATTGGAGAGCCGGGGAATGATTCGTTGGGTGATTTTTTTAGACCTGAGGATAATTTGGTCCTTTTGAACAGACACCATGAGGTCATTAACCGGCACCAGTTTTTCTCTTGTTACCCCCGGAGAGGCGAGAAAAGGGATTTCATACTCAGTCAAGGCCTGCCTTTGAGTAACGTTACCGGCCCTACCCTCGGGTACAAATACGATTTCTGCAAAAATAACTTCTCGGTTGTTTTGCTGCTCCCTGTCTATCGTTTTTTTACAAAGATTTTCTATCTTCCTGTCCAAATAAGCGAACCTGCCCATTAAAGAATTGGCATGGGCCCTTCCTACGCTTTCCAGCAAGATTTTCCCTGAAAGGAGTAAAGTTCCAAGTACAGAAAATACAGGGGGAAGCCTACAAATTTTATCTTCAAAATATTTCAAATCTTCATCGTCCAGTAGAATTTCTAGCTGTTTGGGAGGTCCTTGTAATGTTCCTGTTTTATCCTGAAGCCAGAATTGGCAATTCCTATCCGCCTTCTTATTTCCCAAAGCCAAAGTTGTCTTTTCTAACATGGGGTTAAAGGCTCTATCACCCAATCTTTCATTAGGAGGAAACCCAATCCCGAATTCAGGATCCAATGCCTCAGATAATGGAACTTCCTGGGTTCCATATTTTTCAAGGAATAGGCTTTTGAAGCATTTCATCTGTTTTTCGAAAGGAGAAGAACTATCGGAAAGTTTCCCAAGGACTGCAATTCCTTTTTTAATCTCTTTAACCATTTCTCCGGAAAAAACAGATTCACCGCCGACTGCCTTTTTTAAGTCTGCATGAAACAAGTGATCCTGAAAAGTTTCAATACCACATTCATCCAGTAACTGTTTCAACTCGTTTATTTCTTCCAGTGGCAAAGTGCCTATTGGTAATTTTTCAAACTCAGATAAAATTTTCTCAATGAATGAAAAAAGGCCAAGGTATTTTCTTACAACGCTAATACCATTGCCTTTTAACCGCTGCAAAACTCCAGCGTACCGGGCTAAATCGTTTTCAATGGTCAATCCTAATTGGAGTTCGCTAACCAGGAACTGCGATTTAATAAGTTCATTGATAAATTCACTGAACTGTTCATATATCGCATCTTTTCCAGTCAATTCATAAATATCATCAATAGACACCATTTTATTGGCCGCTAATTCTATTATCTTTTCCAAAAGGGCAGTACGCTCCAGGGAGCTTAACTGGTAATGGCATTTCCCGTTTTCAGTGATGGTTTCCATAAAACGGTATTGGCCGGGAATGCTATAGAGAGAATTATTAATTGCATAAAGCAGATGAGGATAAATTTCAGGATCAGATTCGATCCGGGATTTAATATTTTGCATAAGGGCCATATCTATCCTTACTTTCCGTTCCATGGTAGGCTCTCGCTTCGATCTTTTGGCGTCAATATCCGTGATGCCGGTTCCCGCATAAATGCCATAGGGGGTGCATCTCGTACTGGCACGGACCAGATACTTTTTCAAAGTGTACATCAATTTATTTTTCTTAGGCTCCCTAAGGCCACCTTCTCTCAATTTTATTACCTGCTTAAATAACTGAGGTGAACTCCAGTATAACCCTTCCCAAAAAACAGGATCATTGAGGCGTGCCAGCACAAGATCATCTAAATTCTTCGTACTGCCCTCCGGCTCAAAAAGGCTTCTATAGGAATAAAGCGGAGTGCGGATAATAACTTTGCCAAAATCTTCTAATGCTTCCTCCATTTAAATAAAATTTGGGGTTATTGAACGAGAGGATGGTACGAAAAGTATAGTTTGGGCACACTTACGGATATCCCCGGATAAGGGAAAGATGGTAAAAGATGACATGATTTAGCAATTAAGTTTGTAAGGTAGCAAACTTTTCAATCCCAAAATTGGATCTATTAGAGGAAAAGCCAAGCTTTACCTCTAAAGGCTATATATTAGATTTTTTCAGCCTCATTCAAATACTTAATTAGGAGCAAATTAATTTTTAAACTTTGATTTTTCCTCAAAACATCAAAAATTACATTTTTATAATATTCCTCAATCCCTTTTCTAAAATCTTCCGTACTCATTTCCAATACCTCCATAGAAAAGGATGGAATTATTTTTATTACATAATCATTCTTTTCAAATGCCAACTCCTCATTGGATTCTTTCAATTTATATTCTTTCCTCCCAAACCTTTTTGGAAGCAATTCATTACAAATATGAACCAAACCGAAAGCTGAATCTATAAGGTCTATGTTGTTCCATTCCATAAACAGGAAATGGTTGCCGTTTTTAAAAACTAAATTCCCCCGGAAATAATTATTCTGTACTAATTCATTAGGATTGATGGCCTCTTCAGGCCCTGTATCAGGAAAGTGGTATTCTATTTCAAACATGGATCATAAATTGACAGGCAGAACCGTTATTGTTTGTTGTTAGCTATTCATAAACCTGGCTGACATTCTGTTGTAAAAAAAGTGTAGCCCCAATGGCTTAAAATCCAAGCGCGCTTACTACACATCAAAAGTTGTTTTTTTGAATCCGTCAGCAAAATTTTTTCGACGTTTAACATTGGCCACGCGATGTTTGGTATAAATGTGACGATGGTAACACGGTTCCCTGAAAAAGGATTTTCCCGGTTAATGAAAAATGAAGAGGGGTTATAGCTTTTGCTTACTCAATAACAATCCCCCGGATTCCATTCAACCTTCGGGATAAACTGGTTAAACATCGAAAAAATTTTACAGTTTCGCCCTTAAGGCTAAAATTTGCTAAAGCAGTTATCTACAAATCCTGGCCGTAACAGGTTCAAGAGGCGGAGATATGTTCTCTACCTTTGAGAATTATGGTTACAGGTGGCATTATTTCACCGCAATCCATGTAATATGAAGATAAAAGAGCCACTAAATGTGTTAGTAGTTGAAGATGACATGGGAGAGTTTGTACTTCTTGAAAAACACCTTTTACTAACCGGGCTTCCGGTCAGCAATATATTTCACGCAAGAAACAAGAAAGAGGTTGAGAGAATCCAAAAAGCTCTTCAGTTTGATCTTGTCCTCCTGGATTTGAACCTGCCCGAAAACTCAGGTGTGGAATTAATGGCTCAACTGAACAGTGCACAGCCACACATCCCAGTGATTCTTCTATCTGGCTTTTCTTCCGTTGAAACGTCAGCTGAAACTATAGCTTTAGGTGCGCAGAATTACCTTGTGAAAGGTGATTTTGATGAACAACTTCTTTCAAACGCCATTCAATATAGTATAGAGAGAAAAATAATGTGCGATATTATTGAAACCGATAATGAAAAATATGAGTTGGTAAAAAAGGCGAGCCACGATACATTATGGGAATGGGATTATAAAACAAAAAGTGGTGTATGGGGTGAAGGGTTTACGAAGATATACGGATACCCCGCGGCTAAGAAAATTTACAACAAAAACTGGCAGGATGAATATATTCATCCTGAAGACAGGAAGCGGGTAATGCGAAAACTTAAATATTACACTGCAAAAAGGATGCACAAATGGCAGGACCAATACCGTTTTTTGGACGCCCGGGGGAATTATAAAATCATATTTGACCGGGGCGTTATTTTATATGACAGAGAGGGGCATCCAAAAATAATGGTGGGTGCAATGGCTGATATTACTAAAAGAAAAAAGCTGGAGCAGGAGTTAGAAAAACAGAGGATCAACCAGCAAAAATTAATTACAGAACTTACGATCCAGGCGCAGGAGAAGGAAAGGAATGAAATAGGAAGGGAACTTCATGACAACATCAACCAATTATTGGCTACCGTAAAATTGTTTGTTGGCATGGCTAAATCGCGAAATGAAATCCCGGAAGAGAAAGAGATCCTGGGCAAAAGCTATGAATATATCACCGCCGCCATAGAAGAAATCCGTCAATTGTCGCATTCCCTGGTAGGCCCAAGCCTTTTGGAAGAGGGGCTCACTGCAACTCTCAAAAAACTTACTGAAGAGATAATGTTAACTAATGGCTTAGCCGTCAGGTTGGACAATAAATTCAAGGCGCCTCCTGCCATTGATAAGAAAAAGGAACTGATGATTTACAGGATGGTCCAGGAACAAATAAGCAATATTCAAAAGCATGCGCAAGCCAAAAATATTGATATTTTGCTGGAGGAAATCAACCATTCTTTGAAGCTTTCTATATCTGATGACGGTATTGGATTTGATGCGGCCCAGAAAACTACCGGGATAGGATTAAGGAATATCCGTAGCAGGGTAACATTTTGTAACGGAGATATGAATATCATTTCATCTCCCGGAAAGGGATGTAAACTGGAATTAACCATCCCCCTCTGAACAGATGGTTCTTTCTCAAGCCTGCTTTCCTCTTTCTTTTGAAATTATTTGTAGGCTAATGTTGCCAGGCTATTTTTTTAATTTTTTAAAAAGTGTGAAAGATAGAGATGACGTAAACTTCCCTGTTTTTCGATCAATCAAAAGCTTTTAGTTGAAAAATGTAAAATAAAAATCTTATTTATTTGTTTCTTCACTGCATTGGCTCCTTCATATACATTTCCAAAATAGCTGATATTTCTTTTGGCGGCATTGACTGTGTTAAATAATATTGTGATCCATTTTTGCTGTCTTTCCAACTATTATCTCCCCCGGATATTATAATATGGCCTCTTTTTAAACCGAAATAAGGCTTGGTTCCCCGTATCGCTACAAACACAGTTGTTTCATCCCAACTCGATCTGCCGGCACTGTCTTCTTTTGCTTTTGGAATGCAAAATGAAAATATATCTTTTATCGGCCCGCTTAACGAATTATCATTTATCAGTCCTAATCCCGTCTTTATATTTTTGCCAATTTCAAAACCGCTGAAGATTACTTTTGTGGGCCAATTATTGAAAACATTTGCTGAAGAGACAGAGTCGGTTAACAGGTTATATTCACGCCCTTTCGGGAACCCTCCCGCCATAGAGACTAATTTTTTTACTTTTCTTTTTACCAGTGCCATTCCAGGTAAATCTGAAAAATTATCAGGTTTCGAATTGAGTAAATTGGAAAGATTTGTAAGAAACCCTATGCTCACAATGGTAACACTGTGATCTTTTTGCTGTGAAAGTATTTTTCGATATAGCTTAATAGCATCTTCGGCCTCAGCAGTAGATTTTATGGTATGAGGATATTTCGATAACAACACTTCTGGCCATTTTTGCCAGGAACCAATATTGGGCGCATCTCCTTCAGGCGCTCCAATTGGTAAATGGGGCCTGCCAAAATAAGAGTTTAACGCGTCAATTGTGGGAGCCACGAGCTCGTTTTTATTCGAAGCAATAACGGCAAGAGGAATAGCTTCACCTCTGTCGGCTAAAGCGTTTAAAACAGCCACTGCTCCTACATCGTCATAATCAGGGCCAATATCCGTATCTAAAATAACAGGCACTGCACGGGTTTTAACCTGCGCATTAATGGTAGAAAACAATAAAATAAGCAAGAATGAAAGAAATATTTTCATACGGTAAGTTAAATAAAAAAACAGGATTGCTTATTTTGTTCACAAAGTTTTGATAGGAATATATTTTATTGAAATCCCATCAATTTTTTTTTACTGAAGTACATTTTGCGGTAAGCCCGGCCAATTATAACCTTTGTGTAATAGTTTAAACAATTATAGTAAACCAACCTGCCTGCCGGCAAAGGCAGGTAAATTCACCTGATTTTTATTTTAAAAAAATATTTTTTAGACTTAAATAATAATCGTAATATTGCGATTATTATTTAATTATGGGTACAACAAAAGCAGAAGAATTTACTCTGAAAGACAATCGCCTCGCCACTTATACAAAAGCCCTTGCCCATCCGGCAAGAATAGCGATTCTTAAACTATTAATTAAAAAACAATCCTGCATTTGCGGCGATATTGTTGATGAGCTTCCTATCTCTCAAAGCACAGTATCACAGCATTTGAAAGAATTAAAACAATCGGGGCTTATAAAAGGGGATATAGAAGGCGCGAAAGTTTGCTATTGCATCAATGATAAAGAATGGAAAGCCGCAAAAGAACGATTGGTTGGTTTATTTGATTCCTATAAAGGCAACGATAACTGTTGCTAACCTAAAAAGTTAATCTAAATATTACGATAATAAAAAAAGTTATAAAATGGAAAACGAAAATGATTTAAAAGAAATAGTAAAGCAGAAATATGCTGAAATTGCTTTGCAGGATAAGGAAACCAACCAGTCTTCCTGTTGTGGTTCGGGCTGTTGCAGTGATGAAGTGTACAATATCATGTCTGAAGATTACGAGCAATTAGAAGGCTATAATCCTGATGCAGACCTGGGTTTGGGATGTGGTTTGCCCACTCAATTTGCCAAAATTAAAAAAGGAAATGTGGTAATCGACCTGGGAAGTGGCGCAGGCAACGATGCTTTCGTAGCAAGGCACGAGACTGGCGAAACAGGAAAAGTAATAGGAATCGATTTTACCCCTGCCATGATTGAAAAAGCAAGGAAAAATGCTGAGTTGAGAGGATTTAATAATGTGGAATTCCGCGAAGGTGATATAGAAAAAATGCCTGTAACTTCCAATATTGCGGATGTAATCGTAAGTAATTGCGTACTAAACCTGGTACCCAATAAAGACGGTGTGTTCAAAGAAATTTTCAGGGTTTTAAAACCGGGTGGCCATTTCAGTATTTCTGATATTGTGTTGGTAGGCCAACTGCCTGCCAATATTCAAAACGCCGCTGAAATGTACGCCGGCTGTGTATCAGGAGCCATTCAAAAACAGGTTTACCTTGAGTTGATCGAAACTAATGGCTTTACCAATATAACCATTCAAAAAGAAAAAGCCATCATCGTTCCGGATGATATTTTGCAAAATTATTTATCAGAAAAAGAGATTAGTGAATTTAAAAATTCAGGCACAGGAATTTTTAGTATTACCGTTTATGCAGAGAAACCAGAACCTGAAACAGATTGTGGATGTGCACCCGGCTGTTGCAATTAAAAAATTAAAAAACATGTCAGCCAATAATTCTGCTCCTGCGAATAAAAGAAAACATCTACGTTTTTTAGACAGGTATTTAACGATTTGGATATTTTTAGCAATGCTGGCCGGTGTCGCTATCGGTTATTTTATTCCGTCTTCCTCTGGCTTTATTAATTCATTTTCTTCCGGTACCACCAATATTCCACTGGCGATCGGATTAATATTAATGATGTACCCGCCCTTTGCAAAAGTGAAATATAATAAGATGCATGAAGTATTTAAGAATACCAAAGTGTTGAGTGTTTCCTTACTTCTTAACTGGGTTATCGGGCCGGTTTTAATGTTTTTTCTTGCCATTATTTTTTTACATGGTTACCCGGAATACATGATCGGGCTAATATTGATAGGGCTTGCAAGATGCATTGCCATGGTAATAGTGTGGAATGAACTTGCCGGTGGAAACCGGGAGTACGCTGCAGGATTGGTTGCATTAAACAGTATTTTCCAGGTGTTGTTATATAGTGTGTACGCTTATGTTTTTATAACAGTGCTTCCGCCGCTCTTTGGTATCACAGGTGCTGATGTAAATATTACTATTAGCCAGATTGCAAAAAGTGTTGCTATCTACCTGGGCATTCCTTTCGCTGCAGGAATTATCAGCAGGTTTGCCTTGATCAAATTGAAAGGAGAAGATTGGTATCAGCAAAAATTTATTCCAATTATTTCTCCGGTAACATTAATTGCATTGCTGTTTACCATTGTTGTAATGTTTAGTTTAAAAGGAGAGTTGATCGTTCAAATCCCAATGGATGTAATTCGTATAGCCATACCGTTAGTGATTTATTTTGCCATTATGTTTTTTGCTAGTTTTTTGATCGGCAAAAAAATGGGAGCCGATTATTCCACCAATGCATCCATCGCATTTACAGCGGCAGGAAATAATTTTGAATTGGCTATTGCTGTTGCTATCGGTGTGTTTGGTATCAATTCAGGAGAGGCTTTTGCCGGAGTTATCGGGCCTTTGGTTGAAGTGCCTGCATTGATCTCATTGGTAAACGTAGCTTTTTGGTTGAGAAGAAAATATTACAATAAAACTTCGATTGCTTAAAATTTTAAAGTGAATTTGAAATGAAAAAAGTATTGGTTCTATGTACAGGCAACAGTTGCCGCAGCCAGATTGCTGAAGGTTATCTAAGACATTTTGCAAATAATAAAGCCGAAATCTATTCTGCAGGAATTGAAACCCATGGCGTAAATCCGCGCGCAATTGCCGTGATGAAAGAAGATGGAATTGATATTTCACATCACACTTCCAATCATATTGACGAATATAAAAACATTGATTTTGATTATGTAATTACCGTTTGTGATAACGCCAAAGAAAGATGCCCTTTCTTTCCATCATCAGCAAAGAAGTTTCATCAAAATTTTCCTGATCCTGCAAAAGCAAAAGGGAGTGAAGATGAGATAATGCAGGAGTTTCGCAAGGTTAGAAATTCGATTAAATCTTATTCAAAAGAATTTGTTGAGGAAAATTTGTAAATAAAATTTTATGAATTACCAAGCAACTTATTTTCTTTAATAAAACCAATTAAAAGATTCGCAATTTCCCGGTGCTCCTTTAAATCCGGGTGACTGGCGCAACCATGATTGTATTGCTTTTCAAAAAAGTATTTATAAATATTTTTATCTCGATGTGCGTGAAAATAATCATCAATGGAAGTAAGGTAATTTTTCAAAACTGCCCTGAGTTTTGCATCTGCCATCGGGCTGCTGAGCAAAAGAATTTTTGCATTGGCGTATTTACTTCGGATAGTTTTTACAAAATCAACATAAGTAGAACAAAAGGCTGTTGAATCCTGAATGCCATCATTCTGGCCCAAACAAATCGTAACAAGATCAGGAACATAATCATTGAAATCGTATGGAATAGAATCGTCACGCAAATCTATTTTATCATACACCTGTGGCATTAAAATTTTCATTCCGCAGCAACTATGAATCATCCCGATTCCTGAAACGGAGGTAAGTTCCCATTGCGCATTTAAAGCCCGCGCAGTCAAGGGCCCGTAAGCCATATACGCATTGTGCTCGTCGTACCATTGCCCTTTGCCACAGGCAATTTCAGACGGATCATCTCCAAAACCACAAGTAATGGAATTGCCGATAAATTCAATTTTCTCTGACGGTTTAGGCGGAAGAGGCAGAAGTTTTTTACATTCCATTCCTGCAAATTCCAAATAGCCATTTCCAGATTCCGTGTCTTTGCAAATCGTGATTGAATGTGCACTTTTACTTAACCCATGAAGTGTGATTTTATTAGCTGCAAATTTGGTTTGAAAGCGATACGGTTTGCCATCAATAATTACTTCGATATAATTATGAACATTGCCATAAAGTACCTGATCAGTTAAAAAGAAGATGAATTTATCGCCCTTAAATTTTGCTTTTATATAAACGCCCGGCGGCCAAAATCGTGGCAGGCCCATATTTGTTTTTTGAATCCTTCCATAATATTGTATCAACGAATTATCAGCTTTATAAAAATCTTTTCCACTTACCGGTGCACTTGCATTTTCAATGGAAAAAGTAATTTCTTTTTGTGCATACATTTTTTGATTTGCAAAAAGGAAAGTGATCAAAAAGAAGATGATAAATTTAATGGCCCGCATAATTATTTTTTGAATGAAATGAAAAATATATTTAAACAAAAGCCCTTACGCCCACTGAAGCATAAGAATTACGAAACTCCTTTGGAGTGCTGTCTTTTTTCTTTTTAAAGATCCTGTTGAAATTCGACATATTATTGAATCCGCATTTATAAGCGATCTCATTTACACTTTGCGTGGTTTCAATGAGCATGCGCGATGCGTGGCCAAGCCGGATATCATTTAATGTATCAATAAAAGTTTTGCCGGTTCTTAATTTAAAAAATCGGCTTAGGGAAACTTCCGTCATTCCCGCAATTTTTGCCGCATCGCTTAATGAAACATTTTGCCCAAAATTTTTATTTACATGTTCCATTATCTTTTCAATCCTGCGGCTGTTGTAAGAAATGATTTCTTTGTTGAATGAAGGGTCAGAAAGTGTACGGAAATTTCGGGAAGTAGAAAGGTCGTGAAGAATGGACATTAATTCAAGAACCGAATCAAACCCATGTTTTTGTATCAATTCTTTTATTCTTGGCATGATGGTTAAAGTAGTTTCCCTGGAAAATAAAACGCCCCTGGCAGATCGTTGAAAAAGTGTTCTTATAAAATTAAGCTGGTTTCGTTGTAAAAATTTTTCGTCAAATAAATCCCTGTGAAATTGAATGGTAATTTCTTTAATATTTTTTGTTTTGCATTTATGGGTAAACCAGCCATGTTGCAAATTAGATCCTACCAAAACCAATTCAATATCCCCGATTTCTTCTACGTGGTCCCCGATTACCCGTTTTGCTTCGGCAGCGTTTTCGATAAAATTCAATTCTATTTCTTCATGGTAATGCAAAGGAAAATCAAACTCGCTTTTTATTCTTGAAAACACTGAAAAGCAGTCACTTTGAGTAAGTGGTGTTATTTCCCTTAACAGATTTGTATTCATTTTTAGGTTTGGTTTTGCAGTTTAATTTTTACTTCGATGTAAAAAAAGTACCATTATTTGTATCTGATAAAAATATATAAAAATATTGATTGAATTAGTATTTAACCAGCATTTTTTTCCAATAAAAAATACAATTTTCCTAAAAACTGATAAAAATCCATTGATTTAAAGTTTTATTTTTAAATAGATTTGACAAATAAAGAACATGGTTTTTGGGGTTATTAGTAAATCAGCAAATAATACTCTTTTTTATTCTGCACTAAAAAATTTATGGAATGCTTAAAACGATGAATTATCTTTTCAGGTTCGCAATTCTATTTATAATTAATTTTTTCGCTTCTCAATTCTTATATGCACAAACAGAACTTGAACCTTGGGGGAATATTTCGGGAATAAGAGTTGATGGCGAATTGATGGGAATTCAAAGTAACCTGAGCATAGTAAAAAATAACTGGTCCGAAATTAATTTTACTGCTAAAGAAAGACAGCGGCCTCATTATGAACGAAAAGGAGATCAGCAAATCGTTACTACACGTATTGATAGCCTTTTTTTTACTGAAACAATTTCAGAGGCAGGAAAAGGGCAGGCGCATGTAGATATCAAAGTTCAATCACATGCTGACGATTCATTGACAGGAATTTATTTTACCATTTTTTTACCTGATAGTATTTTTGAAAACGGAGGTGTAAATCTGAATGAATTTAAAAGAGCCGGATTCAATGAAACTGAATTGCAGAAATATTTTGAAACACCTGCGAAGGAAGTTCAATTTCATTCACGAAACAGGCATTTAATAATACGTTTTCCAGACCCTACCCAATTAATTATAAAAAGACGCCAAACCAAATATGGGAAAGGGTTGCAAGTATTTGTTCCTGTCGAAACCGGTAACGTGAAAAATGGCCAGGTGTCAGTAAAAAACTTTTCTATTGAAGCTTCGGGAATAATTGATAAAACGCCTGTCACGCTTCATTTGAATACTTCTAAAACCGGGCGCCCTTTTATTGGATTTGGCGGAAATTTTCGTTTACAAAACCCAAAAACCGACCCGGAGGTAATTGATTATTGTTTGAAAAATCTGGATGTCCGGTTTTCACGTGTTGAAATGCCATGGGGGTTATGGCAACCGGAAATAAATATAGATCCAATTGCTGAAGCGAAATCCGGTAAATTAAATCTGCATGTGCAAAAGTCAATGGAAATGGCGCAACGCCTTTATAAAATGGGCATTCCTGTCATCCTTTCTGCATGGTCTCCGCCGGCGTGGGCAGTAGTTGGAAAACCAAAATATGGGCCGGATTCAAATGGAGTTTGGGGCAATCCTTTAGATTCTACCAAAACTAATGTGATCGATAAATCCATTGCGGATTATATTGTTTATCTAAAAGAAAAGTATGGAGTTGAAATCAGCCTGTTTTCTTTTAATGAATCAGATCTGGGCATCAATATCCGGCAAACCGGTGAGGAACAGGATAAATTAATAAAAGGACTGGGTGCGTATTTTGAATCAAGAGGATTAAAAACAAAAATGTTACTGGGCGATAATTCTGATGCGGCTACTTATCAATTTATTAATCCCGCTCTTAACGATCCGGCAACTTATCCTTACATCGGCGCCATTTCGTTTCATTCATGGCGGGGATGGGATAAAAGCACTTTGCAAAAATGGGCAGATGCCGCTACCAAAATACAAAAGCCTTTGATTGTTGCGGAAGGAAGTATAGATGCGCAGGCCTGGGGGTATCCTCAAATTTTCCTGGAGCCAATGTATGCTCTTAATGAAATCAATCTGTATGTCAGGCTTCTTTCCATTTGCCAGCCGGAAGCGATTTTGCAATGGCAATTAACGGCAGATTATTCTTTGCTTGCAGGCGGCGGCATTTTTGGAGATACAACACAACTGGGGCCCACACAAAGATTCTGGAACCTTAAACAATTGTCTTCTACTCCAAAAGATTTAAAAGCGATGCCTATTTCCTGCAGTTCTCAAACAGTTTCTGCTGCAGCATTAGGTGATAATAATAAACGAATTTATGCTATTCATTTAGTGAATAATGGTGCCACAAGAAACGTAACTTTAACCGGGCTTCCTCTAAAAGTAAAATCTTTAAAAATCTTTGTTACCGATAAAAAGGAATCAATGAAAGAAGAAAAGAAAATACCGGTGGTTAATGGCAAAGCAAATTTTATTTTAAAAGAAACAAGTTTTACTTCACTCTTTTCCACACCGTAACTCAGAAAGCAGTTTAAGTAGTAAACAAACAATTAGTGGCGATTTTTATTTTTAATTTTATCCGGATATAAAGGCTAAAACCTTTAACTTTCCCATTTGAAATAAATGCAATTTATGTCTTATTACAGGCGGCCCGTTTACCAAAAGATTTTAATTTTCTTAAACATTTGTTTCGTTATTGCGTATTTATTTGTTTGCCTTGTTCCATTCGTAAATACAGGCGAAAATTGGTATTTCGCCCTTCCCGGCATTATTTTCCCAATACTTTTTTTTACGTTACTCTTTTTTATAATCCTATGGGCCATTTTGAAATCAAAATTCTTATGGGTTTCTGTAATAACTGCCTTTATTGGATTACAGCAAATATTAGCGGTTTTTTCATTCCATCTTCCGCAAAAATTTAATGGCCAGAAGCTTCCCAATACGTTGCGTGTTTTGCAATGGAATGTAATGGGATGGAACCAGGCAGAAGAAAAATATGATATTGAAAATGGAGGCCACTCATTACGCCCTTTGATGATGGACGTGGTTAAAAGCCAAAATGCTGACGTACTTTGTTTTGAAGAATTTTTTGAATCAAAGGATACAGGGATTTCGAAATCAAACATTACTACTATCACAAATATGGGGTTCCCTTTTCATTATTTTGTTCCGGTTGAAGGCGAAGATTCAATTGAACTGTCAGGTGTTTGTATTTTTTCCAGGTACCCAATGATTGATACCGCAAGCTTTTATTTAAACAGGGATAAAAAAGGGGAACATTTAATTTATGCTGATATTAAAGTAAAGAATAAAACTTTCCGTGTTTTTGCCACTCATTTAATTCCTATAAATTTTGATGCATGGGAGAGCCAACGGCAAACAAGCGAAGAGATTTATGGTGATGCAGGCTCAAATGGTTTCGGGAGAATTTTTTCAAAATTAATCAGAAGGTATTCAATCAGGTACCACCAATCAGAATTTGTAGGCTCACAGGTTGCAGCAAGCCCTTATCCGGCGGTTATTTGCGGCGATTTTAATGATATTCCCAATTCCAGCACTTATTTTAATGTAAAAGGAAATTTGCAGGATCCATTTTTAAAAAAAGGTTTCTGGACGGGAAGGACAACCAGGAGAAGTTTTGGAATCATTTCCCCTACTTTGCGCATTGATTATATTCTGGCAAGCAGAAGCTTTAAAGCCAATCAATTTCAAATAATCCATGTTCCTTATTCTGACCATTATCCTGTAGAGGCGGATTTACAATTTTGAGAAAAACTTCATCAACAAAAAAACAAAAATCGAAATGCGTTATATAATGTTTAAAAATTTATTATTTACTGTTTTTTATAATTTACCTCTTTATCTTTCCCAAAATATTTTTAGTTAAACCGGATTGTTTCGATTTATGCGTGAAAAAGCACACTCAGTTTTCAGAAGTATTCTTCTTTCAATTAATATTGGTATTATAGTATTGTATGTTCTTGTATGCCTTGTCCCTTTTATTAACACAGGGCAATTTTGGTGGATTGCCCTACCGGGTTTGTCCTTTCCCTTATTATTTTTTGCGTTGCTTTGTTTCCTTGTTTTGTGGGCAATTTTAAGGTCAAAATGGTTTTGGGTTTGCTTAGTCGCGTTGCTTTTGGGGATCCAACAAATTCTTGTCGTTTTTTCTTTTCATTTTCCACAACAATTTACAACAATTAAGCAGCCAAATACATTACGGATTTTGCATTGGAATGTTGAAGGATGGGATGACCATTATATAAATTTAAAACATAAACAAAAAGACTTCTACGCTGAAATGATGAACCTCATCAAATCAAAAAATGCTGATATACTTTGTTTTGAAGAATACGCCGATCTAAAAAATATTAATGATTCAAATTCAACGGTTTCAACTATTAAAAGAATGGGTTACCCTTATTTTGTTTTTGCAGAAACTGACCCTGACATTCATTACAATCCCAAGGGTGTTATTATTTTTTCAAAATTTCCAATTATTCATTCTGATACGATTACTTATGGAGCAAATACGCAGGCTGAGCATCTTATTTATATTGATATAAACCCCGGGGGAAAAATGTTCAGGGTATTTACAACCCATTTGCAGTCTGTCCGGTTTGAATCTTCAGATTATGAAAGCCTGAGCAGGCTGAAACATGCTAAAGACCCGGGTTACAGGGATTCACGGACCATTGTATCCAAATTAAAGAAAGGTTATAAATACCGTTACGAACAAGCTCAAATTGTAAAAGCACAAATTGATCAAAGCCCATACCCGGTAATAATTACAGGTGATTTTAATGATGTGCCTAATTCAAATACTTATTTTACCATAAAGGGAAAACTCCAGGATAGTTTTTTAGAGAAAGGGCATTTTATTGCGCCGGACATTTAGATTTATTTCACCTACATTAAGAATAGATTATATTCTTTCAGATAAAAGTTTTAAAGTAAATCAATTTCGTGTTATTCACGTTCCCTATTCAGATCATTATCCTATAGAGACCGACCTTCAATATTAAATTACACTCTTTCTTTTTTTCTTCTCAGTATTTTCTTTAGGGCTTCTACGCTGTGAAGAATGGCTTCTTCAAAAGTAGCGGCATCTTTCTTTACAAAATCGTCATAGCCCGGAACAACTAACCGTATATCGCAAACTTTATTTTCTACTGAATCGCCATTAATTGACAAGGTTACATCCACGCTGATAATTTTATCGTCGAAATGTGATAGTTTGCCAACTTTATCATTTACAAAATCCTTAAGTTCCTGGTTTGCGTCAAATTTTAATGTTTGCAAATTTATTTTCATAATAATTTATTTTATCAAAGTAAATACTTTCTGGTGATTACACTAAAATTCATGCCTGAAAAACAATTAATGAAAGTTAAAATTTGAAAGAGAAAATTTTAAGAAGCCTTTTAACGTTCTTAATTTGGTAATTTTGAATTACGGTAAAAAATTTATTATTGATGAAAATAAAAATCCGTCCCATGAAAAAATTATTATTGTTATTTATCTCTTTTTACTTTTTGCATTCCGCAGCAATTGCACAATATAAGAGTTACAAAATTTCTGTAAAAGGCGACACTTTAAATGCTATTGACCTTAATGGATTGAAACAAGGCAAATGGGTAGTACATGTTGACCCTCTGCGTGGCGAACCAGGTTATGAAGATGAAGGGATTTTTATAAATGATAAAAAAGAAGGCACCTGGAGAAAATATACTTTGCAGGGCGATTTTATAGCTTTCGAAAATTATAAAAACGGAGATAAAGACGGCAAATCAGAATACTATACACCTTATGGCGATTTAATAAGGGAAGAAAGCTGGCGCGCTTATAACCCTGGCCAACCTTACGATACCATTCCTATTTATGGAACCGGAAATAATGAGATTATTAGTTACAAGATAATAAAGGCAAAACCATATAGCGTGAAAGATGGTACCTGGACTTATTACGATAAAGGGAAAATAATAAACACGGAAGAATATGACCGCGGGTATTTGCTTCACACTTCAAAACCGGAGGTAGCTACTGATGAGCCAATGAAAAAGATTGTTCCAAAAGAGGTCCTCGAATACCAAAAAAAGAACAACCACAAAAAACATGTAAAAGTGGTAGATGGCAGCACCAGTTATTAAACCTTTGGGGTTATATTCATTATTTTATAAGAAAGTTCTTTCAGTAAAGCGCCCGTAGAAATACCTAAACTACCAATTCCAATACTTTTAAGATTTGAATCGTGCAATAATAAGATCACCTGTTCCATTTCCAAAAAAGAATAATTTTTTATAGTTTCTATTACCTGTTCTGTTAAAAGCGGGTTGTAATTAAAAAGTGGTTTTATGGCTCGCTCGCTTTTATCATGCATTTGATAAACCGGTAATATTTTCGAAAAATATGAATAAAGAGAAGGTAATACCAACTGAATGGGAACCGCTCTTGGGTTAGCGTCAAAATATTGAATAATACGAATGGCTTTTGCCTGGTCTTTTCTGCTGAGCGAGTTTTGCAATTCAAAAATATTGTACTCTTTACTGATGCCGATAAATTTTTCAATATCATCTTCAGTGATGTTCTTTTCTTTTCCCAGGTTCAATGAAAGTTTTTCTATTTCATTTATAATTCTTGAGAGATCATTGCCAATGTGGTCAACTAACAGTAAGAGCGCCTTTGGTTTTATGGTAAAGCCATTAGATTGCAGATAATCTTTCACCCAGTTTGGCAACTGGTTTTCATACATTTTTTTTGATAAAAAAATTTCGCCTTTCTTTTTGATTAACTTAGAAAATTTTTGTCTTCCGTCAAGCGTTTTGCCTTTGTAAGAAACCACCAATATTGTTGATGGTAAAGGATTTTCAATATATGATTCCAGCTTTTCTATCTCTTTCATTTGCTGGGCTTCTTTTAACAACACCACCTGCCTTTCTGAAAACATCGGATAACGCCTGCAGGCATTTATAATATCAGCCCAGTTGGCATCTTTACCATAAAAAATGGTTTGATTAAACTCTGCTTCGCTTTCTGAAAGGATTTTTTTTTCGGCATAATCCATTACCTCATCTATAAAGTAATCTTCATCTCCTTCCAGCCAGTAAATGGGTTTGAATTGTTTATTTTTCCAGTTAGTTATTATTGAAGATGCCGTCATTGGCCAAAAATAAAATTTTTCAGTTACATTATAAAAATCATATAGCTTTGGTATATCATTCTGAACATCAATTTCTTTGGCATGGTTTTGGAAAATTGTTAAACGTATTAATTTTAAAAAACATAAAAAACTTACATCATGAGTTACGAAAACTTCCCGGAAAGTGAAAAACCAGGGGAAACAGAAGCCGTTAAAAAGAATAATAGTGGGCGCAATATACTTACAGCTATTTTGGTGATAGCCTTGCTCGCTACATGGGGATATATTATTTTTGATAAAAATAAAACGCGCCAGGAAAAACAGGACCTCACCTCACAAATAGTAAACAGCGATTCTTCAAAAAATGAATTACAACGCGAGTTAGACGACGCAGCTCTAAGGCTCGACGCCCTTAAAACAAGCAACGTAAAAGCAGATAGCCTTTTAAAAACAAAAGATAAAGACATTGATGCATTGAGGGCAAGAGTCCAAAGCATCATAAATAACAGGAATGCCACCAGGGCTCAACTTGCAGAAGCATCAAGGTTGATAGCACAGTTAAAAGGAAATATAGAAATGTACACTGCCCAGATTGATTCTTTGCAAAATGCTAATGCACAACTTACAGAAACAAACAGGGTTGTAACGCAACAAAGAGATGTGGTACAACATAGCTATGATTCTGCAAACACGGTAATTCAGCATAAGGATACAGTTATAGATATTGGCTCTACATTAACTGCCTCAAATTTTTCGATTGAAGGGATAAAAGAGAAGAATAGCGGAAAAGAAAAAGTAACTTCTACAGCAAAACGGGTAGATAAATTAAGTATTTCTTTTACTCTTGATGCTAATAGGATTACTCCTTCGGGCCAAAAGATATTTATGTATCCATTACTGCGCCTGACGGAAAACCAGTGCAGGTAGATGCCCTGGGATCAGGCACTTTTACAACTCGCGATGGAATGCAAAAAACCTTTACCAAAAAAATACAGGTTAATTATGTTCAGGGGCAAAAACAACCTGTAAAAGTTGAATGGTCTCAAAACAGCAAATTTCAAACGGGAGATTATAAGATTTCTATTTATAATAATGGGTTTGAAATAGGCGACGGAACCGTTACCTTGAAAAAAGGCGGATTGTTCTCTTAAAAAATGAAAATGAATTTTATTAAAACTTCCGGAATAAAACCGGAAGTTTTTTTTTGTCAATTTAAGAATAAAGTTTGATTGCTTTTCTAATTTAAGCCATTCTGTTTTTAAATTAGAATGCGTTTAACCATACACGTTATATTAAAATAAAAATTAGGCTTAATTGTTTGTTTACTATAACCCCTTCGTAATTTCCCCTTTATCCCTACTGATTTTACTATAATGATTTTAGGGTATTTTTATGGTTGTAAATAGTATTTCCAATATGTATTTTTATAGGTGTTAATCCAGTTTTTCATTAAACCACTTCTTATGAAAAAAATTTACACCTCTATTATTTTGTTGATATTTATTGCTCCCTTTCATAAAGTGTTTTCCCAGTGTACCTGTAGTGATGGTTCCACACCAGATTCTGTAGTTTATAATCAATATTATGATTCTATAATTTCAACAAATACTGCTATTATATTTCCCAAATTTAGCGATACTATTGGCCAGTTGACCTGCCTGAAATTAAGCGATACGGTAACGACAGTTGTAAATTATAACCTTGAAAACAATCTCGACACTACTGAGGATTATAATTTTGAAACTTACAGGCGTTCACAGTTTACAGGCCCTGATGGATTTTTTAGTTCGGTGTTATCTCCTCCAAAAGATTATGGCCCTTATACTCTTGGCCCTTACGATCCTGTAAATCATGGTGATGAAGTAGATGTTGGGCCTGATACGGTTTTTAATAAAAATCCTCATACACAATATTTTGGTGGCAGTTCGTCTTACTACGGAAGCGGAAATGTTACTTTAAATTACCTCACTACCAGTACTTTTACTATTCTGACAGGTAGCGATAATGCCATTATCAAACTAAGGGCCTATACCCGGTTAAATGTGCAATTGGTTTATTATTGGTGCCCATTTAATGTTTTAGAAACGAACCTAAGTACTTTTTCCGCTGCGCTAAAGGATAATAGTGTAGTCATCAACTGGAAAGTTAACAATCCCAATTCAGTAAATAAATATGAAGTAGAAATGAGCGATGATGGTAAAGAATTCAAAGACTTGGGCCAAGGCGTATCAACAGTTTCAGGAATGGAAATCAATTCTAATTTTGTATATTCTCCCGATAAAAACTTTACTGGTAATTTATATTTTAGAATAAAACAAACTGATTTACAGGGTAAGGTTACTTATTCAGAAATCAGGAGTGTCTTCATAAATAATAATAAACAAAAGATTACACTTTATCCAAATCCTGCTATTTCAGGAGTAAATATTCAGTTTGTAAAAAATTACGGAAGTGATTATAAAGTTGAACTTTTCAACAGCTATGGCCAGATCATTTTTCAGAAAAATTACTCAACCAACAAATCTTCATCTATCAATATTGATTCGGCCGGAAAAACCTGCTCCCGGAATCTATTTTCTAAGAGTTACAGACCTTAACAGCCATACAGCCCAGATCGAAAGATTAAAAGTTCTTTAAAAGGGGATAAAAATCCACTACTTTTTTTACAGTAGTGGATTTTTTTTATTTTATTGTTGATTTTTTATTAATTCCCTGAACTCTTTACCCTGCTTTCTTCATCCGAAGCGCCACCGGTTCTTCTATGTTGCTGGTTTTTTATGGGCTTGCCAAACCTGTAAGAAAAAGTGAGAGAAAAAGTACGGCTGTCCCGTATATTTTTAATATAAGCATCAATATCCTGGTAGTTGATATTTCCGCTGAAATTCTGGGAATTGAAAATATCGCGGATACCAAATTTTAAACTTCCTTTTTTCTTTAAAATTAATTTTTGAACTCCTGCGTCAAGCCTCCACATTGGATTAACAACAATTTCCCCTTCAATTCCTTTTGACCTGTAAAAGCCACTCAACTCTGCGCTCCAGCCGTTGTTTAATTTGAATTGGTTATTCATATTAGCCATAAAAGTAGTAGCATGTATTTCCAGGTTGCCGCCTTCAAGAACGCCTCTGTAAGCATTGTAATTTACGTTAGTATATAAGTTGGTTGACCAGAAAGGAGTAACCGGAAAATTAGCACTTACGGCAATTCCATAATTGGTTTTTGAGGCGAGGTTTTCTTTTGTCTGAAAAGTTTTTCTTTCACTGGTTATTTGTTTTATTACATCGGTAAATACATGGTGAATCTTACTGTAATTAAGAGTTGTGGTAAGAAAGCCATTATAAGTATGTGACACTTCAATGTTGTCAGAAAACTGCGGTTGTAATAAAGTGTTCCCCACCTGGTAAGTGTATTCGTCAAGGAAATAATAAAACGGATTCAGGTCTCCATAATCCGGGCGGTCAATCCTGCGGCCGTAATTAGCAGAAAAAGTATTTTTATCATTTAATGAATAGCTTACATAAACAGTCGGGAAAAGGTTTATATAATTTTTGGTAAACGAAGAATCCGGGTGTAATGCATTGCCCAATTGATGGCCATTCGCATTCGTATTTTCTGCACGCAAACCTGCTTGCAAGCCCCATTTCTTAATTTGCCTGTTATAATTTATATAGGCAGCATTAATATTTTCTTTATAAATAAAATGGTTGGTTTTCCCTTCATCTACAACAGTTCCGCTTGAGGTTTGGTCTTGGTATAGCGCGTCATTATCTGTAGTAACATAACTGCTCTTTAAACCGGTTTCTAATTTGGCATTGCGTTTTAAAGGAAAAGTAAAATCAGTTTTTGCAGAATAAATTTTAACGGTAGAGGGAAGGTTCCCTATTAATGCGGAAGGTTCTTTTCTTACCGTAAAATCGGGATAGTAATAATTATTGGAAAGCAAAGAACTGGCGGGCTGATTATAATCAAGATAATCAAGGTCTACTGTAAATTCTTTTCCTGCTGAATCGAACTTATGATAAAGGTTTAGATTGGTTGAAAAGTTTTTTGAATTTCCTTTACTAATATAATCAGCAGTAACAATTGAATCAATCTGGTTTTCTGAGTTATTTAAGTCATTCTGGTTTTTACTTATGCTATTATAAGGATTTATATATCCGGAAAATACAACTCCCAATGTGGTTTTTGGGGAAGCATAAAAATCCATTCCGGCTTTAATATTATGATCCTGCGATTTATTATGCTTAATAATATTCTGGTCAAAAATGGTTTCAATTTCTTTGGTTGTTGAATCCCTGAACCTGCGGATAATTGTTTGGTCCTGGTGGTTTTGCCATAAAGAATAGCTATAATTTCCAAAAAGGTTTACTTTACCGGTGCGGTAATTAATGTTGAAACTGTTATTGGTTTTGGTATAATAAGACTGAGCTATCGAAGTAGTTACACTTCCGTTTATGCCATGCATTTTATTTTTCTTCGTCTTAATATTGATGATCCCTGAATTGCCCGCGGCATCATATTTTGCTGACGGATTAGTCATGATTTCAATCTGGTCTATAGCAGAAGAGGGCATATTCTTTAAAAGATTTGTAAGCTGGTCGCCACTCAGGTAAGAAGGTTTTCCATCCAACATGATCATGACTCCTGATTTTCCTTTCAGGCTTACGTTTCCATCTTTATCAACCGAAACGCCTGGCGATTTTTCCAATACTTCAAGCGCTGTGGTTCCCGCATTGGTAATAGAAGCATCTACATTAATAATGGTGCGGTCAATTTTTCTTTCTATAAAAGGTTTTTTTGCAGTAACGGTTATTCCTTTCAATGTTTTTATTTCATTATTTAATTTCAAAACGCCAATAGAAACATTTTTATCTGTAACATTGATTGTTGGGCTGTAAGTTGATAAATGACCGATTGAAGTTGCCAATACATAATATTTTCCGGCTCCAATGTTTTGAAATTCAAAGTTTCCTTCTTTATCAGTGATGTTAATTTTTACCAGGGAGGAATCTGCGCCCTTATATAATGAAACAGTTGCGGCGTCAATAATTTTTTGATCCCCACCATCGGTAACTCTCCCTGATATAGTAGCGGTATGCGTTTGAGCGAATGTTGCTATTGAAAAAACAAGCAGCAACTGTAGAAAAATAAATGTTTTTGTCATAATAAAAAGTATTGATATGTTTGAAATATTACATTACAAAACTAAGTAGTATGTTTTGCATAGTACATAGCAATACATGAATGGTAAATATTTCTTTTTAACTGGTTAAGATTCTGTTTAGACGGATAAAGAAAGAAAAATGTTACAGCAGGGAAACAAATAATTGTTTTTTTTATTTTGCAAAAAATGAGGGGTGGAAAAAGAATTTAGAATTTTCGGTGGTGTTGGCGTTATTCAGATTTCAGAAACTAAGGCCGGGGTGTAAAAAAATAGCGGAGAGTTAGGGATTCGAACCCCAGGAGGTGTTACCCTCAACGGTTTTCAAGACCGCCGCATTAGACCGCTCTGCCAACTCTCCGGCGCAAAAGTAAGGTTTGGCTTTTAATAGTAAAAATAAAATATCGTAATTTTTTAAAAGAATTTTTTTGGCAAAGATTCCCTTCTTTTTCATGGTTATATAAAAAAAACCGTTTCCAAAGGAAACGGCTCTTAGATTGCCAGTCAAAATAAAATTGTCAGCAATAAAATAATTACGAAATATGATTATTTTGTTGTATCTGCACTCATTTTGCTTGTTGTGTCAGTAGTAACCATTTTTGAAGAATCCATAGGTGCTGCTGTTGTATCAGTAGTACTCATAGTTGTAGAATCTGTAGGAGTAGAAGTATCTGTTGAAGATGAATTACCATTACAAGCTGTTAAAAAAGCTGCAACTGTGAAAACGAGCAATAATTTTTTCATTTTTGTTTAATTTTAGATTTTTAAATATTTCTTATTTATACCCGTATTTTAAAAAAGTAACCCAACTATAAAAATTTTTTTAAAAATTTAATTGGGTTACTTTTCCATTTTATAAGTATTAATTATCAGTTGAGTGAAAACGATCGAACAGGAAATGCATTTAGTAAAAGGCCTTGCCGCCCATGATACAGATGCTATTGAAACTATTTATCGCGATAATTTTGCAACGATCAAGGGATTTGTTATAAAAAATAACGGGTATACTGATGATGCGCTTGATGTTTTCCAGGAAGCAATGATCGTTTTGTTTGAAAAAGCAAAATCCGGTTCTTTTACATTAAGTTGCCAGTTGCAAACTTATTTGTATTCAATTTGCCGAAGGCTTTGGTTAAAAAAATTACAAAAGCAAAACAGGTATAATCCATCAATAGAAACCATTGAGGAAATTGTACCTGTTGAAGATGAAATTGAATACCATGAAAAAAAAGACATTGACTTTCTTTTTATGGAAAGTGCTTTAAAAAAAATTGGCGAGCCGTGTAAAAGTTTACTGGAAGCTTTTTATTTGGATAAAAAATCAATGCCGCAGATAGCTGCTACATTCGGATACACTAACGCTGACAATGCAAAGACGCAGAAATATAAATGCCTGATGAGATTGAAAAAAATATTCTTCGCACAATATAAAAATAAAGACTAAAAATGGAAGATAATTTACTTTTTGATGCTATTGAAAGATACCGAAATGGGCTAATGGATGAGAAGGAAAAATTATTTTTCGAAGAGTTGAAAAAAAATAATCCGGAAATAGACCAGGTAGTTGCAGAGCATTCTTTCTTACTCGCAGAACTTGATAGAATGAGCGATCAAAAAAGGTTTAGGCACGGCCTGAACGAAGTGGAAAATAAATTGATCAATGAAGGGGTTATTTCAGGAAGCAAAGGAAAAACGAAAGCTAAAATAATTTACCTGTGGAACCGTTACAGGCGCACCATCGCAGTGGCAGCCGCTATTGCCTGTGTAGTTTCTCTCAGTACTGCTACAGTTATTTCTAAATATTCTGAAAACAAAAAAGTGGCGGTTATTACTCCTTTGGTTGACCATAAACTGAATCAGTTTGAAAACAAACTAAACCAGATTGAACATAAATTAAATGACGCTAAAGTATCTCCTTCCAAACCAAAATTTGAAGCCAATTTCAGGGCAACGGGTTTTTTGGTGGATGGCAAGGGCTATTTAATTACCAATGCGCATGTAGTGGAAAATGCTAAAAACCTGATAGTAGAAAATAAAAAAGGAGACCAGTTTATTGCAGAGCAGGTTTATTCAAATTCCGTTACCGACCTCGCAATTTTAAAAATTACTGATACCTCTTTTGATAAAGTAACCGGCCTTCCATATACTTTTACTAAAACAAGTGCCGACCTCGCAGAACCTATATTTACATTGGGTTACCCGCGTGAAGAAGTAGTTTATGGCGAAGGTTATTTAAGTGCTCAATCCGGTTATTATGGAGATACCACTTCCTACCAGATAAGCATTTCAGCCAATCCCGGAAATAGCGGAGGCCCTGTAATTGATCAAAATGGCGAGGTAATTGGTATCATCAGTAGCAAAGAAACCAATGCTGATGGAGTAGTTTTTGCCATCAAATCTAAAAATATTTATGATGCTCTGAAGGAAGTGAAGAAAGATAAAGATATCTCTATTAAAATGCCAACAGTGAATACTTTAAAGGGGCTGGGCCGCGTGAAACAAATAAAAAAATTAGAAGACTTTGTATATAAAGTAAAAGGGAATTAATGCTCAATTTTAAGCTAATAAATTTTTGAAAAAAAATAGCCCGGTTTTTCCGGGCTATTTTTTTGCTTTTTAGTAAACCAACAAATAAAATGAATTCTTATTCTGATACCGTTTCAGAAAATAAATGTTCAGGGTAGGCTCCGGCGGCTATTAATTTATGAATCTCTTTCTTCACTTCCGGGGCATCTTCTTTATAAGTAACACCAAACCATTGTGAAGAAGTAGGGATCACTTTTATTTCTCCTTTCCCTTCGCCGATGAACGCATCGCCTATGATTGGTATAAAAAATTCGGCTTTCGGATTCGTTCCGTTTTCCTTTAAAAAACGAAAAAATAATTTTTGAATAAATTCAAAAACATTCGGATCAAACGCCCAGAAATTCATACTTACAACGGTGTCTGCAGGCAAAGGGACTTTAAGTGCATCTTCTGTATAATAGATTTTCCCATCCTCTGGAAATATCTTGGTTCGTTCTTTAATATGCAACAAGTTCCCTTCAATATCCACTTCACATACGCCCCGGCTCACCGTTCCATTTTCAGAAATGGTTTTTGAAAGTTCATAACCGATGATGCAATATTTTTTAGGCGAAACTTCTTCGGTAAGAAATTTTACTGCTTTCTCAAACGCATCTCTTCCGTAAAAATCATCAGCGTTAATAACAGCAAACGGTTCGTCAATCGCATCCTTGGCGCATAAAACAGCATGTGCTGTTCCCCATGGTTTTACCCGTTCTTCAGGCAATTTAAAACCTTCTGTATATGAAGTGAGTTCCTGGATCACATATTCGGTTTGCACTTTTCCTTTTAACTTAGGCTCGAATAAATTCTTGAAATCTTCTGCAAAAGATTCACGGATAATAAATACAACTTTTCCGAAGCCACTCGCTATAGCATCGTATATTGAATAATCAATAATCGTTTCGCCGTTTGGGCCGAATGAATCCATTTGTTTAATACCTCCGTAACGGCTTCCCATTCCTGCTGCTAAAACTAAAAGTGTTGGTTTCATCTAAAAATATTTATTGTTTTTTAATAATTATATTGCTGCGAAAATAAGAAAGAAAGATTTATGCCACAATCTGCCACTCAGGACATAATCTCAATAATCGAATTTAAAGAGCCGAAGATTGTCGAATTAAAAGATGAACTTTTTGAGAAAAACGGGTTGCAGGTTTCGATGCTCAGGCTTGATGAAATTCATCCGGTAATTTCCGGCAATAAATTGTTCAAGCTGATTTATTTTCTGAAAGAAGCAAGAGAATCTGATCATAAAACAATAATTACTTTCGGCGGCGCTTACTCCAATCATCTTGCTGCTACAGCATTTTCGTGCGAACAAATGAATTTAAGATCTGTAGGAATTGTGCGTGGAGAAGAATCCAAAGTGCTTTCACACACGTTACAATTTTGCCTTCAACATGGAATGCAACTGAAATTTATCAGCCGCTCTTTGTATAAAAATATTAGCCCGGAATTTTTACAGCATTTAAAAAATAAATATGGCGAACACATTTTAATTCCTGAAGGTGGTTTTTCTGTTAAAGGAAAACAAGGCGCTTCATTGATCAATAATTATTTCGCTGGTAAAAAATTTACACACGTTTGCCTGCCGGTTGGCACTGCAACTACCTTTGCAGGAATTGTTGATGCTAATAAGAACGAATCAGCAATCATTGGCTTTGGCGTTTTGAAAAACCTGGATGATATCGCTGAAAGATTGGAGGAATTAAAAGTAAATCCTTCAAAAACATATTCTTTTATTGGCGATTATCATTTTGGCGGCTACGCGAAAATAACTGATGAATTACTCTCTTTCATGAATTGGTTTTATTCAAACCAGTCAATTCCGCTTGATTTTGTTTACACTGCAAAAATGATGTTTGGAATGTATGATCATATCCACAAAAAAAAATTCGAACCCGGATCAAAGATTTTATGTATTCATACCGGCGGCTTGCAGGGAAATGCTTCGTTGCCTAAAGAATCATTGCCGTTTTAAAAAGAAAAAATAATATCAATTACAGTAAACCAACAAATAATTATGATTTTTATTTTTTCTAAAAGAGTGAAACAAAGCGCGTCCCTCTCCTTTGAAGTTCGATATTATCGGGAGGGAGGAGGCATTTATTTCAAATAAAGAGAATCCATATTTTCTCCGGATTGCGGTGGCGCTTTTTTACCGAGGTAAGGATTGTAGATTGTTGAGGTTTTGCTCAGCCAGTTGGCAGGTTTATCCTCGCCAAAAGCCATCGGGCAATTTTGCCAGTACAACTTTTCGCCTTCGTAACCAATCGTTTTTAAAAACGGGTATAAGTTTTCAGAAACCATGCTGAAATCATGTCGCATTTCCGTAATATCGGTTTCCTCTAAAATCGGGTTGGCATTGGCTTTAATGTCACTCACGTTTTGCTGAACTGCCATATAAATTGAAGAATCTTTTTCCTGCAATTCATTCAGGTGAAGGCTATCAGCAGAAGCAATAAAATTGGCAGTTTTTGCTTTTATTTCTGAAGTATCAGCATCTACAAAAGCGTTTTTCATGGCCATATAAGAATTAATAAGTGCAGTTATTTGCTGATCAAATTCCGATGAATGTTTTTTTGTTGCCGTAGTTTGTGGTTGTATTAAAGTAGTAGGTTTATGAGTAGGTTTAAAAAATAAAAACCATAAAGCTAAAATGGCCACTACCACTACAAAAACCACCAAAATTCTTTTCATTACTTTTTTATTTTAGTTCCACAGGCAATCAGGAAAGCTTTTCCAGGCCGCTTTTAATTCTTTTTAAACCTTCTTCAATATTTTCCAGGCTGTTGGCAAAAGAAACCCTGATATAACCCGGTTGGCCAAAAGCATCTCCGGAAACGGTTGAAATATGCGCGTGGTTTAAAAGGTACATGCAAAGATCGCTTGAATTATTGATCACTTCTCCTTCAAAACTTTTCCCGAAATAATATCTTACATCAGGAAAAATATAGAAAGCTCCCTGGGGTTCCGTGAATTTTAAGTGAGGCATTTTATTTAAAAGTTCAATAATCTTTTCTTTGCGGCGCTTAAATTGTTTCACCATATCATAAGTGGCGGTTAAAGGAGCTTCAAGTGCAGTAATCGCTGCTCTCTGTGTAATTGAACAGGTTCCGCTGGTAACCTGGCCTTGTATTTTTTCACAAGCTTTTGCAATTTCAGGAATTGAAGCCGTGTAGCCTAATCTCCATCCGGTCATCGCAAATCCTTTGCTTAAACCATTAATAATGATTACACGGTCTTTAATATATGGAAACTGAGCAATGCTTTCATATTTTCCTTCCGTATGAGAAAAATTAATGTACTCATAAATTTCGTCGCTGATAATAAATATGCCCGGATGTTTTTCAAAAACTTTAGCCAGCGCTTCCAGTTCATCTTTAGAATAAACAGACCCTGTGGGATTACAGGGAGAAGAAAAAATGAACAATTTTGTTTTTTCACTGATGGCATTTTCCAGTTCGCCGGGAGTTATTTTAAAATCCGTTTCGGGTGTACTATTTATAAATACAATTTTGGCTCTTGCCAAACGAGCGATTTCAGAATAAGAAACCCAATAAGGAGTAGGAATAATTATTTCATCATCATCATCCAGGATACTCATCATCGTATTGGATATACATTGCTTGGCACCTGTGCTTACCACAATTTGCTGAGGTGTATATTCAAGCCCGTTGTCGCGTTTTAATTTTTTGCAAATCGCTTCTTTTAGATCAGGGTAACCTGAAACAGGTGTATAATGGCTCCAGTTATCATCAATGGCCTTTTTGGCGGCTTCTTTAATATGTTCAGGAGTATTAAAATCCGGTTCGCCAAGGCTGAGGTCAATTACATTTATTCCTTTGGCTCTTAATTCACGGCCAATTTGGCCATTTTCAAAGTTTCCGGTTCGCTAAATCTTGATAGATTGGAAGAAAGTTGCATGGTTTAGAATTTTTAAAATCTGCGCAAAAATACATCATTGATACCTTCGTCAAAAATCATTGATCAAATTGCGTGAAAAAAAATGATAACAATAACATTCCGTTTAAATGATTGAAGATTTTCAAAATAAATGAAGAAATGCGGTTCATCTTTAGTAGTATTTTAAATGCGAAAAGTAGGCAGAGGCAATTTTCTTTAGTTACAAACAGTTTTGATAATTTGCCCTTTAACCGATAATTTTGCGTTTCATTTTTGAAAACAGATTAATTTAATTTTCAAGGCCTTTTAAAATAAAATCGGATTAATGAAAGAAATTGCATTCAGAGAAGCATTGCGGGAAGCAATGCAGGAAGAAATGAGAAGAGATGATAAGGTTTTTTTGATGGGAGAAGAAGTTGCAGAGTACCAGGGAGCTTATAAAGTAAGCCAGGGCATGTTAGAAGAATTTGGAGAAAAAAGGGTTATTGATACCCCAATTTCTGAGCTTGGTTTTACGGGCGTGGCAGTCGGTGCCGCACAAAATGGCCTTCGCCCGATTGTAGAATATATGACATGGAACTTCGCCAATCTCGCCCTTGACCAGATATTAAACACTGCTTCAAAAATGCTGGCAATGAGTGGCGGACAGGTTGGCTGCCCTATTGTTTTTCGCGGGCCAAACGGAAGCGCCGGGCAATTAGGCGCTCAACATTCTACCGCTTACGAATCTATGTATGCAAATATTCCCGGTTTAAAAGTAATCTCTGTAAGCAATCCTTACGACGCGAAAGGTTTATTGAAAAGCGCTATCCGTGATAATGACCCAATCATTTTTATGGAAAGTGAAGTAATGTATGGCGATAAAGGAATGATTCCTGAAGAAGAATATTTAATCCCGATCGGGAAAGCAAATATAGCCCGCGAAGGAAAAGATGTAACGATCGTTTCTTACAATAAAATGATGAAAGTGGCGCTGGGAGCTGCTGAAGAGCTGGCAAAGGAAAATATCGAAGCAGAAGTTATTGACCTCAGAACCATTCGCCCTTTGGATTGGCATACTATTTTAGAATCAGTAAAGAAAACAAACCGTTTGGTAATAGTAGAAGAACAATGGCCATTTCGCGTCCATTTCTTCTGAAATTGCTTACCGCATACAAAAGGAAGGCTTTGATTATCTGGATGCGCCCGTTCGCAGAATTACTTCTTTAGATGCGCCAATGCATTACGCGCCTAACCTGGTAGCCCTTTATTTACCTGATGTTGCCCGAACAGTAAACCTGGTAAAGGAAGTAATGTATTTGAAAAAATAATTTCAGAACCGGGCTAATAAATCCGGCTTCTCATTTTATTGCTCACTATTCCGGCTTATCCGGGATTAAAATAATTCAAGTATGAATATTGGAAATTTTTCTTACCCGCTTCCGGCAAATGAGCCGGTATTAAATTATGCGCCCGGAAGCAATGAAAGGTCACTCTTAAAAAAAACCTTAAAAGAATTAAAAAGTAAAAAAATAGATGTGCCGATGTACATCGGAGGGGAAGAAATCCGTACTCAAAAAAAAGTAGAAATGCGCCCGCCGCATGAAAGAAAATTTGTATTGGGCACTTTTAATGAAGGAGATGCTTCCCATGTAAAAAAAGCAATAAATGCGGCATTAAAAGCCAAAGAAAAATGGGCCGCCATGAGTTGGGAAAACCGGGCAAACATTTTTCTGAAAGCTGCTGACTTGCTGGCTACAAAATACCGCCCTGAAATTTGTGCTACCACCATGCTCGGGCAAAGTAAAAATTCTTTCCAGGCTGAAATTGACGGCGCTTGCGAGTTAATAGATTTCTTAAGGTTTAATGTTCATTTTCTAAGTGAAATATATAGTCAGCAACCTATTAGCAGCGCCGGCATAAAAAACAGGATGGAATACCGGCCTTTGGAAGGTTTTGTGCTGGCCATCACCCCGTTTAATTTTACGGCTATTGCCGGAAATTTGCCCACTTCGCCCGCGATGTGTGGAAACGTAGTTGTATGGAAATGTGCTAACACAGAAGTTTACAGCGCTCAAATGTTTATGCGTATTTTGAAAGAGGCTGGTTTGCCTGATGGTGTTATTAACCTGGTTTTTGTGGATGGGCGGACTTTGGGCGGTGTTTGTTTCAGCCATCCTGATTTTGCCGGTGTTCATTTTACCGGAAGCACCGGCGTGTTTAATACCATCTGGAAAGAGATTGGGGAAAATACGAAAAATTATAAATCGTACCCGCGGATTGTAGGTGAAACCGGTGGTAAAGATTTTGTGATAGCGCATAAAAGTGCGGAGGTAGATGTTTTGGTAACAGCTCTTTGCCGCGGCGCTTTTGAATACCAGGGGCAAAAATGTTCGGCTGCTTCACGCGCTTATATTCCTTCCAATATTGCTGCTGAAGCAAAAAAGAAACTGGTAGCGGAAATTAAAACGATGAAGATGGGAACTGTGGAAGATTTCAGCAATTTTATAAACGCAGTAATTGATGAAAAAAGTTTTGATAAATTAGAAGATTACCTTAAACAGGTTAGAAAAGACAAAGAAGCAAAAATAATCGTAGGTGGAAAATGTGATAAAAGTAAAGGTTACTTTATCGAGCCGACCGTAATTGAAGTTACAGACCCCAAATACACAACAATGTGTGATGAACTTTTTGGGCCCGTTCTTACCATTTATATTTATGACGAAAATAAGTTTGAAGAAACATTAAAATTGGTAGATAGCACATCTCCTTATGCGCTCACCGGTTCAGTTATTGCGCAGGATAGAAATGCGGTAGAACTGGCAACCAAAAAATTAACCAACAGCGCAGGTAATTTTTACATAAATGATAAACCAACGGGCGCTGTGGTTGGCCAGCAGCCATTTGGCGGCGCAAGAGGAAGCGGCACCAATGACAAGGCAGGAAGTATTCTCAATTTATACCGCTGGCTAAGCGCAAGAACGATAAAAGAAACTTTTGTTCCGGCTACAGATTACCGGTATCCTTTTTTGAAGGAGAAGTAAGAAAAGGTAGTAAGTTATAAGTTTTAAGTGGTGATTTAGAAAGCAGCAAACAAACAATTAATCAACATTTTTGTTTTAATAAAATATAACAGTAAGGCTTAAACGAAAATATTTTATAAGATTTTAGTGAACACAATTCTAAATAAATATCAGCTCCAGATTACTATTGAGCGGCTTGCCTGCCAGGTGATAGAGAATTATGCCTGCCTTTCGTCCGTGGTTTTAATTGGTTTACAGCCACGAGGAATATTTTTGGCTGATAAAATTTATGAACATTTAAAAAAGATAAAACCCGGCCATGAATTTTTGTATGGCAAATTAGATATTACTTTTTACCGCGATGATATCCGCAAAGAATTGCATGAGCCCAATCAAACCAATATATCATTTTCTTTAGAAGATAAAAATGTAATCCTGATAGATGATGTATTATTTACCGGCAGAACTATCCGCGCTGCATTAGACGCCATATTATCTTACGGGCGCCCTAAAAAAGTAGAGCTTTGTGTTTTGATTAACCGCCGATATAGCCGCCAACTCCCCATACAGCCAGATTATTGCGGAAAATCAATTGATTCAATTATTTCCCAAAAAGTAAAAGTAGAGTGGGATAAGGAAGAGGTGAATTTGTATTAAGAATTGTTGATCCATATTTTAAATCCCCATTTTATCCAAAAAATATATCCAACTTGCAATCGTGAACCAGTTCTTTATTTTACATATTTATCCAAATATTTAAAAATATCTTTCCTGATATAGTCCGCATCATACATTTTACCATAATGGGGTGCGCCGGGCACAATGATCAAAGTATTAGGCACTCCGGCAAGCGTAAGCCATGAGCTTAATATTTTGGATTCAGTATTGGGAACCGACTGGTCTTTTTCTCCTTGCACGATCAGAAAAGGAGGATCGTTTTTATCTACATAATTTACCGGGCTGGCAATTTTTGCAAGGTCAGGGCGGTCAACAGGCATAGCGCCAAGAAGTAAAGAAACTGGGTTTTGTTTATTGTTCACTGACGTATCAGGGTTGGTTGCCAGCATCACCAGGTCTGAAGGGCCGTAAAAATCAAAAGCACATTTTATGTTGAAATTTATTTTTTTGCCGGGCGGATAAAATTCTTTTACATCATTATTATTAGATAAAGCCATTAACGAAGCGAGATGGCCACCTGCGGAAAACCCAATCAATGCAATTCGGTTTTTGTCAATTTTATATTCCGCTGCATGTTCATAAAGGTACTCAACTGCTTCATTGCAATCCTGAATTTGTGCAGGGAAAATAGCGGTTGTACTATATCGGTAATCAATAGAAGCCAAAGCATAACCACTATCAATAAAGGCCTTGACCGTATTTTGCATGTAACCCATGTCAGCATATTTATCGTTCAGCATCCAGGCGCCGCCATGTATCCACACCACCAGGGGAAGTTCTTTTTTGGTATTTGGCGGAAGGTAAATATCAAGCAAATGCTTTTTCAGCGTATCGCCGGCATAGGAAATATTGGCATAAGTAATGGTGCCTTCCGGGAAAATATGTTGAACCGGTGATGGAGTTTGCGCTTTGGAAGAATTAAATATTGAAAGAAAAAAAATGAATTCTACCAATACAAGTCTTTTTATTTTCATTCACTAAATATAAGTTGTTTTATACTTTAATCCTTTCCGGAAATAAAAAGAATATAGGTATCAAATCAGAAAGCAACAGGCGGTATGCATAAAATAAGAATCTTGTTTATTTATTGTTTCACTATATAATACAATAAATCATAATCCTTGTACGTTATACTTACGCAATACCTATTTTATGAATCAAAAAAACAACTTTATACCAGTTCATTTTATTGGAGAGAAAATGAAAAAATTCTTTTCGAAACTAATTCAAAACCCTGAATATTACTCTATTAAACATTATAGTAAAACAAGACGTAAAAACCGCCATCATGAAGTCTGGTGGTAACACATATTACGGAAATTACGCACAGCATAAAAAAGTGATTCCGCTATTGCAAAAAAGAAAATTATGTTTTTATTTTATCCTTAGAAAAAATTCTTCAATTAAAATTCAATAATCATGAAAAACGAAGCGTACGAAAACAAATCAGCACTTTCAGTGTTTTTTAAGAACCTTGCAAAAAACTTTGCAGCGTTATTTGAGTCAGGAAACAAGAAAGAATTTCAAAGGTTAAAAGATTTTATCACCTCCTAAATTCTTTTAGCTGAATAGATATTCTACATCTTCTTTGGTCAGGCTTTTCACAAAGGTTTGGTCATCCGAGATCAATTCTTTTGCAAGGATACGTTTGCGGTCCTGTAATTGTAAAATTTTATCCTCGATCGTATCCTTGCAAATCATCCGGTAAGCAAAAATATTTTTTGTCTGCCCTATCCTGTGTGTACGGTCAATTGCCTGTTGCTCTACAGCCGGGTTCCACCAGGGATCTACAATATAAACATAATCTGCCGCCGTTAAATTAAGCCCTACCCCACCGGCTTTCAGCGAAATAAGAAATACCCGGCACTTTTCGTTTGTTTGAAAATTTTGAATTGCTTTTTCACGGTCCGGAGGCGACGTACTTCCATCAAAATACTCAAATTCTATCTCGTTCTCTTTCAATTTTTGTTTGATAAGCGAAAGCATTCCCAAAAATTGCGAAAAGACCAATGCTTTATGCTCGCCGATATTTTCAGTTATTTCTCTTGTTAATTCTTCCAGCTTTATAGAATCATTCGGGTATTTTTCTTCTTCATTTAAAATAGCCGGGCTATCACAAATCTGGCGCAATTTCATTAAGCCCTGTAAAATAGTAAGTTGAGACCTTCCTACACCTTGCTCATCAATTACTCCCAAAATTTTATTTCGGTAAGCATTCCGGTAAGTTTCATATATATTTCTTTGCTCTTTTTCCATTTCACAGTAAAGGATAGTTTCAGTTTTTTCCGGGAGGTCTTTTGCTACCTGTTCTTTGGTTCTTCTTAAAATAAAAGGGTATAATAATTTTTTCAAGTGGTCTTTTTGCTCCTGCTCTCCCATCTTATCAATGGGCGTTGAAAATTCATTTCTGAAAAATTCAACGCTGCCAAGTAAACCGGGGTTTAAAAAATTCATCTGCGCATAAATATCAAAAGTATTATTCTGCAAGGGTGTACCGCTCATGCATATACGATTTTTAGCTTTCAAAAGGCCGTGGCCCTTGTTACTTTAGATGCGGGATTTTTGATGGCTTGCGACTCGTCTAAAACCACATAATCGAAATGAATTTTCATCAGCATCTGTACATCGCTTCTTAAAGTCCCATAAGTGGTGATAATAATATTTTCTTCACCAAAATCTTCTTTTCTTTTTGCGCGTGTATTGCCGTGGTGGATGCGCCAGGTAAGCGATGGCGTAAATTTCTTAATTTCATTTTCCCAATTATAAATTAAGGTAGTAGGGCAAACGACCAATGCTTTTAACCTTCCTTCTTCTTCAGAAAAATGCTGCATCATGCTCAATGCCTGAACCGTTTTTCCTAATCCCATATCGTCGGCCAAAATACCGCCCCAACCTACTGTATTCAAGTAATTTAACCAATGAAAACCCGCGAGTTGGTAAGGCCTCAGCCTGTTTTCCAATTCACCTGGAATAGGAATTTCAGGGATACTTTTAAAATTGCGGAGGCGTTCATATTTTTCATCAAGCTCAAACGAAAGTTCTTCCTCATCCCGCTGCTCATAAAGGTCGTCTATCACACTCAAATGAAATTTTGAAAGCCTGAGATTGTTATTTTTCCCTTCGCCTACTTTAAAAAGCAATGCGTATTTTTTGATCCATTCATCCGGAAGAATTCCAAGTGTACCATCGTTTAACTGTACAAAAGATTGTTTATTGGTAAGTGCCTTTTGAATTTCTGAAATGCCGATCCGCTGCTCTCCAAAAGCAAGTTCTATCCGGGCATCGAACCAATCCATTCCGCTGCTAAGGTGGATGTGAGTTGAAGGTTTGGCTGTATTAAACCGAAAATTCTTTAGCGCCTCAAAACCATAAACGGGCACTTTCATTTCTTTCATCGCATCAACAAATAAAAAGAACCAGTTATTCTTAAGAACATCCCCGCCTTTTAAAACCAGGCTTTTATTTTGTGGCTGATTAATAAATTGTGAATGCAGGCTTCCTAACTTTGAAATAAATTCCCGTTCCGCTTCTATGTTGCGTTTCACCATTAAAATTTTATCACCGTCCGGAACAATGATTGTATCCTTATCGCTTGCTTTTACACTAAATCCTTTATAGGTGAACACTGGCTGAAACATAAGGTACTCCCCTTTTTCAATGAGCATAATGCTTATTTCCGGCTGCCCTTCTTTTGTTTCTTTAATTAATGAAGGCGAAAATGAAACTGAATATTCATCCGAAAGGGGCAGAATCATTTCTTTTAAAAGAGCCGGCCATTGCTTTGCGGGAATATGAAGTGTATTCCCGAATTTTTCAGCAATTAAAATCTGTTCTGGCCTTTCCCATAAGTAAAATGTTTTATCATAAAGAAAAAGCAGGCTGCTGTTCCATTCATTCTCAGATAATTTTATTTTTTCCTGGTCCAAAAGAATTTGAGTTTCCATAAGGTATTCGCTACCTGAAGACGAAACACTAAATTCAATAAGGGGATCATCGGAAGACAAATCAATTGGTTCAAGATTTTGGGTAGTAAACCTTTTTCCTTTGGATAAATAAAAAACAGGCTTATCCTCATTTTCATTAAAAATACGTTTGAGTTTAGGATGAATAAATTCAGCAATTAACATCTTTGTTTCCTGGGGCAACTCATCTTTTTCATCATAGATAATGTTTTCCCAATAGCCGCTGAATGGGGAATTCCGGTTTAAGTATTTATTGATTTCAGATTGCTGGAGCTTTCTTGCCTGCTGAATCAGTTGCTTATCGCGGTTATCAAAATCATTTGTGTTGATAAATTTTGAAAGGTCAAGCTTTTCTATGCGCCCGATAAATTTATTTTCATTCTTATCATATTCCCCCTGCACCACATCAATTGAAATAAAAGGGAATAATTTTTCATTCGCATTAAAAACCAGTGTTATTTGTTTGTTTACTGATTTTGAAAACTTGGTTTCCACTTCAACAGTTTCTGTTTCTATTTCTGTTTCCGGCTGAGAACGAAAATTCATAGGGGCAGCAACCCTTCTTATTGAAGAATCAATTACTTTCAAAAAGGGTTTTCCCTCCTTATAAATAAATTCAAATTTTCCGGAAAGGTCGTCCTCAAGGCTGTAACCATAGCCTTCCAATAATTTGTTTTTTTCTTTATCCCAGTTCCTGATGCTGTCAAAATAATGAGGGCCCCAATTGTTCAGTAACTGTAGAAATAACGCGGTTTTGTGCCTGCAAAGAAGATGGGCACCTTCCTCACAATTGCAGGAAGTGTCAAAATTCCGTTCCTCATTTTTTTGTAAAATGATATGATAAGTGTTATCATCCATATCAAGATCCGCTTCTACCTTTTCATTTGTTGCTTCAAGAATATTGCATTTATTTTTTCTTAAAATTTCTTCTGCTGCTGTGTAATTTTCCATACCAGTCAGCATCCTGATCATTTTCAGGTCAATAAATTTTATTTTAACTACCGTATGTTTTTGATGGTAAACCGGTACCCCTTCAGAGTGAATCCAGCAAATTTTTATCTACCAAATCCTGCAATTGCATTAACGCGGCTGCTTCGTGGCGGCAAATATCACTGATATTATAAGGGCACGAACATCTGACGGAAAAAGTTTTAGGGTCGTCATATTTTTGAACCTGTACTTTATAAAAGGTAGTGTAACTATCATCACGAACCCGAAAATTTACTGAATGCATCAGCTCGTCATGGTCAACCAGTTCAACAAATCGTTGGGAATAAATTTTCTTTCCCCGGCGAATTACTTCATCGGTCCCGGAATTATAGATGTATTTAATAAAATAGGGTAATGCCAAAAAAATAAAGTTTATAATTTAAAAACATACTTTTTTACACTAAACTGATTGTGAAAAAAGCAATTTGCAAAAATAAACAAAATTTAAAAGAGGTGGAAGCCCGTTTTAAACTTATTTGCGGAATTTATAAAAATTAAGATACTTTTTTTAACCGGCGATTAAACGGCCGCCGGAATAGATGCTGAGAATATTGGCATTATCTTCTGTCAAACAAAATTGAATATCTTCTTCCAAACCAAAGTTCATTAGCCGGTGATAATGGGAAGCATTTTTCTCTTTCAGAAAATCTAAAATGCAGCCATTTGCCTGTAAATAAAGGCTTTCCGCTATTTGAGAGGCATCGCAGTTAATATCAAAATTCTCTTTTATGCGGTTGATAACAGCACCGGCAAAAAGCGTGTCTTCTATATTAACCCGGTTTTTCCATGCCGCACAGGCAAGAATTATATTTGATTTTTTTTTCACAAGAAAATCACAAACTGAAGAAATATTACAAAAAGAACCGGTAATAATCGAGTTAGCATTAGCAGCCAATGCTTTGTGCAAAAGCTTGGTGCCATTTGTGGTGGTGAGCACTAAAGTTTTTCCTTTAATAAAATCTTCGGTGTATTGTAAAGGCGTATTTCCAAATTGTAACCCTTCCGCGATTTTGCCATCCCTTTCTCCCGCGGTAACCACTTCCATTTGCTTTCCAAGCTTTATACAATCTGCCACGCTGTCAACAGGGATCACAGATTTTGCCCCATTAAATAATGCAGTTGCAATGGTGGAGGTAGCCCTCAGAATATCAATAATTACTACCGTGCTATCAGTGATATCATACAAATTTAAGAGTGACGGCGATAAAACAGTATTTAAAGTAGGTGTTGTATTTTTTCCGGGCCTCATTTATAATAAAATATTTTCTTTTTGAGCTAATGCCTACTCAAATGGCATTTTAACCACTTTCGCCAGCAATAATTTATCTCTTACTTTGATAAAAACTTCAGTATCAATTTTTGAATAAGCCGATTTTTACATAAGCCATGGCTATTGGTTTTTGCAGCGAAGGCGACTGAGTTCCACTGGTTACCTGCCCGATTATTTCGCCCTCTTTATTCCGGATTTCATATCCATGGCGCGGGATTCCTTTTTCCAACATTTCCAAACCTACCAGTTTTCTTTGGATGCCTTCGGATTTTTGTTTAGCAATAATATCTTTTGCCACAAAATCTTTATTCAATTTTGTGATCCAGCCCAGCCCGGCTTCCAGGGGAGAAGTGGTATCATCAATATCATTACCATAAAGGCAATACCCCATTTCGAGCCTTAAAGTATCCCGTGCTGCCAGGCCAATCGGTTTTAAACCTTTTGCGCTTCCTTCTTCAAAAATTTTATCCCAGATCACATCGGCATTATTGCCTTTATCTTCAAAATAAATTTCAATTCCTCCCGCGCCGGTATATCCGGTTGCGCTAATCAACACATTATCTATGCCCGCAAATATTCCTTTTTGAAATGTATAATATTTCATATTGAGAATATCAACGCCGGTAAGCGGTTCCAAAATTTTTGTAGCATCAGGGCCTTGTATCGCTAATAAACAGGTTTTGTCTGAAATGTTATGCATTTCTACCTTTTCAATATTATGGTTTGAAATCCAATCCCAATCTTTTTGAATATTTGAAGCATTTACTACCAGCATGTAGGCTTTATTTTCTTCAATGCAATACACAATAAGATCATCTACAATTCCGGCATTTCCATTGGTAAGGCAACTATACTGGGCTTTTCCGGCAACCAATTTAGAGGCATCATTGCTGGTTACGCGCTGAATAAGATCCAATGCTTTCTCTCCTTTCAAAATGAATTCGCCCATGTGGCTTACATCAAAAACACCTGCATTTTTTCTTACGGTTATATGCTCATCATTAATTCCTGAATAACTGATGGGCATATTAAACCCGGCAAATTCTGCCATCTTAGCGCCCAGCGAAATATGCTTTTGAGTAAAAGGGGTATTCTTCATAATACTTTTTAAAAGTGGTGCAAATTTAGAGAAAATTAAAGCAGGCAAGAAGCCTCACTAAATTTCTACAAAATAAGATATCGCCTTTAGTTACTTTCATTCACTAATCCGCCCGCAACAATTTTTTGCAGTTCATCATGAATTTTACCATTGGTAGCGATAATGCCAGGCTGGAAGGGGTCATATTTTTCTCCTTTCAAATTCGTCACTTTTCCGCCTGCTTCTTCTACCATCAGATATCCCGCAGCACTGTCCCATGCGTGAAGTTCATGTTCATAAAAACCATCAAAGTGCCCGGCGGCTACCCAGCAAAGATCAATAGCAGCGCTTCCTAACCTTCTAACCGGAATTCCTTTTTTTATCAATTTTGAAAATACTTCCAGCGGCCCGTTTTGTTGATCTAAATAATTGTAAGGGAAACCCGTAACAAGGCAACTTGTTATCACTTTTGTTTTAGCGCTAACAGAAATTTTTTCACCATTTAGCGTAGCGCCTTTACCTTTTTCTGCTAAAAAAAATTCATCCAGGTTTGGATTATAAACCGCGCCCATCAACATTTCGCCTTTATATTCTAACCCAATGCTTACGCAACAAATTGGAATGCCGTTGGCAAAATTTACAGTGCCGTCAATAGGGTCAATGATCCATTTGTAATCGCTATCAGAAATTTTTTCATCACTTTCTTCGCTTACAATCCCATGATCTGGAAATGCAGATTTGATTACAGAACGAATTGCCTTGTCAGAAGCGTGGTCTGCTTCAGTAACCAAATTGTTGATTCCTTCTTTGTGGCTGATGGAAAATTTTCCGTTAAAAAATGTTTTTAATTCATGTGCGCCTGCGTTTGTGGCGTCTATTAATATTTGTTTATACATTTTGCAAAGATTAAATAATTTGTTGGAATCGCCTGCCACTGATTATTTATCTAAAAAACAAATTCATTTTTCATATATGTAGTTGTATCGTTTTATTGGTAAATTGCTGTTTTTTGTCTTTCATTAATCCAACAGTAAACCAACAAATAAGCAAGATTTTTATTTACAATCAACCATCTAACTTAAAAAAACACTCAACTAAATTAATTGCAACTCTCAGTTATTATAATAAATTACAACGTAAAATATTTCCTTGAGTATTGCCTTTTATCTGTTAGAAAGGCGATGCAAAATATGGATGCTGAAATAATTGTGATTGATAATACCTCCGTCGACGGAAGTTTTGATTTTTTTCAAAACAAGTTTGAGGAAGTTCATTTTATATGGAATAAAAAAAATTCAGGATTTGCAAAAGCCAATAACCAGGGTTTGGAAATGGCAAAAGGCGAATACATTTTATTTTTAAACCCCGACACAATTATTGCCGAAGATTGTTTGGAAAAAAGTGTGGCTTTTATTCAATCTCATAGAAATAATTGCGCGCTTGGAATAAAAATGCTGGATGGCTCAGGCAATTTTCTGAAAGAAAGCAAGAGAGCATTTCCTTCGCCAATAACTTCATTTTATAAACTTTCCGGGCTATCAAGAATGTTTCCCCATTCAAAAATTTTTGCAAAATACCATCTTGGAAATTTAAGCAAAAATAAAAATCAGGAAGTAGATGTGCTGGCAGGCGCTTACATGATGGTTCCTAAGAAAATTCTTGAAAAAACAGGCGGGTTTGATGAACAGTTTTTTATGTATGGCGAAGACATTGACCTCAGTTACCGAATCCAGGAAGCAGGATTTAAAAACTATTATTTTGCCAAAAGTTCTATTATCCATTTTAAAGGTGAAAGCACCAAAAAAGGAAGCCTCAATTATGTAAAACTGTTTTACAATGCCATGAGCATTTTTGTAAAAAAACATTATGGAAGCAGCAGGGCGGGAGTGTTTAGTTTTTTTCTACATTCAGCCATTTTTTTCAGGGCATCGCTCTCGGCATTGTCAAGGGTAAGCAAACATTTTCCAAAAATGAATGCAAGAAATAAAGTAATTGACAAACCCAGTCAAATTATTATCACCGGAAGCGAAAATGAATATGAAGAGGTAAAAATGATATTAAAGAATTCAGGAGAAAATAAACAGATCATGGGAAGAATAGAAACCGATAATATTTTAACCAGCAATACCATCGGTTCGTTCAGTAACCTTAAAAATGTCTTCACATTCAGCGAAGCAAAAGAAATTATTTTTTGTGAAGGTAGCCTTTCGTTTAAAGAAATAATTTCTGCAATGCCAAAAGTGCCAGATAATGTGGCCATCAAAATATTTTCAAAAGGTGCCCGTTCCATTATTGGAAGCAATAATAGAAATGATGCGGAGAAGCCATTTTAAAAACAGGGGCATAATTATTTTCCGGTTTGAAAAATTGAAAATAAAAATCATCATTATTTGTTCGGTTACTGTTAATAATTTCAAAAATAGCCACATTTTATTATTTACAAGGTTCCATTTGGGATAATGGTGTATTATTTCCTGATTTGTTAAGTTCAACTTATAAAACTTTATTTCCGCCAACAATTTCCGAAATTGCAGCCAAAAATTTTAAAGAATGGCTTATAATAGTTACCGGCCGTCTCAGTCTTCGACGCCGGTTGTTTTAAATTTAATCATAATCAACGCAATTGTTTTTGTGGCTCAACTGGTTTTTGATAAAACAGGTTTAGATGTTACAGGAGGAAATAATTTTGGATGGCTCACCAGCAGAATCGGGCTTTGGTCAATTGATACCGGCTTTTTTAAGCCCTACCAGTTAGTTACCCACATGTTTGCTCATGGAGGTTTTTTTCACATACTTTTTAATATGTATGCCCTTTGGTTATTTGGCTCAGCTTTGGAAAGATTGTGGGGGCCAAAGAAATTTCTCATTTTTTATTTCCTATGTGGATTAGCCGCCGGGGTTGCAGAAATGTTTCTGGTGCCCATTGGTTTTGCTATTGGCGCATCGGGAGCCATTATGGGGCTTTTAGGAGCTTTTGCCTATACGTTTCCTAATATTCAATTTTATATTTTGCCCATTCCTTTTCCCATCAAGGCAAAATATTTAGCGATAGGTTACGCAGCTTTTGATCTTTTTGGGCAGTTCTCCGGCTTTGGCGGAAACGTAGCCCATTTTGCCCATCTGGGCGGCCTGGCTATGGGATTAATTTTATGTATAATATGGAAAAAAACAGAAAGAAGAAATTATTAAAAGTAAAATTTACTTGTTTTAAAATCCGGGTAATTTGGTAATTTTACCATGCAAACTTATAATAATAGAAAATGGGGGAATCAGAAAGATATATGGATCGGCGATTCAGAAAAATCAGGTTAGGAGACGACAACAACGCGCTAATGGCCTTAATTGCCATCAATGCAATAATTTTTGTTTGCTTCGGGCTTATACAGGTAATTTATTACATTTCCCAATCATCTTCTACCGCTTTTCAATATGAAATTTTAAGGTGGGTTATTGTTCCCGCAAAACTTACTTTTCTTGCTTCCAAACCCTGGACTGTACTTAGTTACATGTTTGTACATGTGGGCTTTATTTATACCGTTATCAATATGGTTTGGCTTTGGGTTTTTGGTTCTATTTTTCAGGACCTTTCAGGAAATTCAAAAATAATCCCTGTTTATATTTATGGAGGCATCGCGGGCGCTGTATTTTTTATTGCCACCAGTTATGCCTTTCCCAATTTGAGAAGCCAGGTAGAATATTCTTTTATGTTTGGTGGAAATGCAGGTATCATGGCGGTTGCTTTAGCAACGACAACGCTGGCTCCCGATTATCGTTTGTTCAGAATGCTCAACGGTGGAATTCCTTTGTGGATTCTCACCATTCTGTATATTATAATTGATTTTACCGGTAGCGGAGAAGCATCCAATCACCTGGCTCATTTGGGAGGCGGGCTTATTGGATTTTTATTTATTGTGAGCTTACGAAAAGGCTATGACTGGAGTCTATGGATGAACCAACTTTACAACTGGTTTGTCAATCTCTTTAATCCTGATAAACCCGTTCAGCAAAAACAGAATATTAAAGAAAAAGTTTTTTACAACACCGGCGGCCAAAAGCCTTTCATAAAAAGGCCGGTGATTACGCAGCAGCGAATTGATGAAATTCTCGACAAGATCAATCAGAAAGGATTCAATTATTTATCTGAAGAAGAAAAAACTATCCTGGAGAAAGCGAGTGAAACTGATTTTTAATTCTGTATTTAGTTACTACATTCACCAAAATAAAAGGATTGCCTTAAATGCAAAAGCCCTTTCTGCGCCGGTTTACAAAAAAAATATTTGTAGTTTTAAATATTATTATCAGTATCTTTTTTCTCGCAGGCGCCAATGTAAAATATTTTAATCCACAACACTGGTGGTTCATTAGTTTGTTCACTTTACTATTGCCCTATTTACTATTGATTTTGATTTTATTTTTCATTCTCTGGATATTCATAAAACCTCTTTGGTGCTTTATTTCATTAATCGTAATTCTTTCTTCCCTTCACGCTGTAAAAAATATTTTTCCATTACACCTTCAATCAGATTTTCCAATTCATAAAAAAAGCAAGGACATCAGGATTATGAGCTGGAATGTTGAGTTATTTAATATCCTTCATTATAAAGACCACCCGGAAAAGAAACAGGAGATCATTGATCTTATTAATAAGTATGACCCTGATGTAGCCTGTTTCCAGGAAATGGTTGCAGGAGAAAATAAGAAAGCAATTAATTACTTTCCTGATATTCTGAAAGCTTTAAAATTTACTGATTATTTTTATTCTTACGGAGTAAAAAATGATTTTGACAAATACCATCATTTCGGCATTATCATTTTTTCTAAATTCCCTATCATCCGGAAACAGACCCTGGTAAATTATCCTGACAGTTACAATTCTACATTTCAATTTGTTGATATTGTAAATGCAAAAGACACGTTCAGGGTTTTCAATATTCATCTTCAATCCTTGAAATTTTCACAAGCCAATTTAAATTTCCTTGATAACGGAACCGTTCCTTCAGAAGGAAATATTTCAGAATCTAAAAATATTATTTCCAAAATAAAATTGGGGGTTTTAAAAAGGGCTTCCCAGGCAAATTTTATAAAAGACGAAATAAACCATAGCCCCTACCCTGTAATAGTTTGTGGCGATTTTAACGATGTGCCTGTTTCTTATGCTTATGAAACTATTGGCAAGGGGCTTCAGAACGCTTTTGTAGAAAAGGGTTCGGGAATTTCACGTACTTTCAGTTCCATATCACCTACCCTTCGCATTGACAATATTTTTACTGATAAAAAATTTGAGGTTACACAATACACAAGATTAGTAAAGAACTATAGCGACCATTTTCCGATAATTGCTGATTTGAAGTACCAACCTTAAATTTTTTAAAATAAAGTATGATTGTAAAAGGTAGAATATCTTTACATGCTTAAATATACTATGATCATTAATTTCAGAATAAGACAATCATAAAAGATAAAGCCGTATGCCGCTCAAAGTTTATAATTCATTAACCAAACAAAAAGAAGAATTTATCCCTATTAATCCGCCGCATGTTGGCATGTATGTTTGCGGCCCTACAGTTAGTGGCGAAAGCCATCTCGGGCACGCGAGGCCTTACATTACATTTGATGTCGTATACAGGTACCTGTTATACCTCGGTTATAAAGTCCGCTATGTGCGCAACATCACAGATGCAGGGCATTTCGAAGAAGAAGGGCGCCAGGCTGAAGATAAAATTTCTTCCAAAGCCTTACTTGAAAAAGTAGAGCCGATGGAACTGGTGCATAAATACACGAATCTTTTTCACTGGGCCTTCAGGCAGCTAAATACGCTTGACCCAAATATAGAACCAACAGCTACCGGCCATATCGTAGAACAAATAGGAATGATTGAAAAGTTGATTGATGCCGGGTATGCATACGTGGTGAACGGATCTGTCTATTTTGACGTAAAAAAATATGCAGCCGGGCATGATTATGGAAAATTAAGCGGCCGTGTAGTAGATGACCTTTTGGAAACAACCCGTGAACTGGAAGGGCAGGATGAAAAAAGAAATAAGGCGGATTTTGCTCTATGGAAACTGGCGCCGCCTCAACATATTATGCGCTGGAAAAGCCCATGGGGAAAAGGTTTCCCGGGATGGCATATTGAATGTTCTGCAATGGCCACCAAATACCTGGGCCGCGATTTGATATTCATGGCGGTGGAATGGATCTTATGTTTCCCCACCATGAAAGCGAAATAGCGCAAAGTACAATTTGCAATAATACGCCGCCCGCAAAATATTGGATGCATAATAATATGATTACTGTGAATGGTAAAAAGATGGGCAAAAGTTATAATAACCAGATAACGCTCACGCAAATGTTCAGTGGGGAACATCCTCTGCTCACACAAGCTTTTTCGCCGATGGTAATCCGGTTTTTTATTTTACAAACTCATTACAGAAGTACGCTTGACTTTAGCAGCGAAGCGCTGGTAGCCGCGGAAAAAGGGATGAAAAAATTGTTTGAAGCTTTTGAAGTTTTAAAGAAAATGGAAATTGGGAATACAGAAAAACCCGTCGACGAAGAACTGGATGCTAAAATAAATAAGTTAGTCGATGAGTTTGAAGAATTTATCAATGATGATTTTAATACAGCAAAAGTCCTGGCCAATATGTTCGAAATTGTTCCGGTAATTAATTCAATAAAAGATAAATTGATAAACCCGGACGCAATATCATCTGCTACTTTTAAAAAATTAAAAGAAAATTTTACCATTTACCTTGAGCAAATATTAGGCTTGAAAGACCCTACAGAAAGTTCGGCACAACTTAGCGGCATTATGGATTTGCTCATTGAAATACGCAAAGAAGCAAAATCAAAAAAAGATTTTTTCACTTCTGATAAAATACGAAAACAACTTGCCGGCCTGGGCATCGAAATGAAAGATGAAAAAGATGGAACGATAAACTGGAGCCGCCTTTAGTTTTTTTAGTTTTTGTATTCAAGGGGGTTGCTTTTATTGATAAAACATATCTTATTAAATTTGCTCTTTTTAACAATGCCTTTTCCTATGAAAAAAATATACTGCCTTTTCTTTTTTTCCCTGCTTATCTTTTCCCAAAGATCAATAGCACAGCCCAAATATGAATTCCGCGGAGTGTGGGTTGCCACAGTAGATAACATTGATTTCCCTTCTTCTAAATTTTTAAGTTCACAAGCACAAAAAGATGAATTTATTAAGTTGGTAGAAATGAATAAAAGAAATGGAATGAACGCGCTTGTAGTGCAGATAAGGCCTGCATCCGATGCATTTTACCCATCTCAATACGAACCCTGGAGCGAGTTTCTTACCGGCAAACAAGGAACGCCGCCAAACCCTTATTACGACCCTTTAAAATTTATGATAACGGAGACGCATAAACGCGGAATGGAATTTCATGCGTGGATGAATCCTTACCGTGCAGAATTTAATATTTACAAATCATCTATTTCGCCCACTCATATTACCAGGCTGCATCCTGATTGGTTCATTACTTACGGGCACACCAAATATTTTGACCCGGGAAATAAAGATGCACAAAATTTTGTGGTAAATGTAGTAAGGGATGTCGTAAAAAGATACGATATTGATGCCATCCATTTTGACGATTACTTTTATCCCTACCATATTGCAGGAAAAGAATTTCCTGACACCGCTTCCTACAGAAAATATGGGAACGGTATGAGCCTTGCCGATTGGCGAAGAAGCAATGTGGATTCAATTATTAAGCACCTGAATATTGCTATTAAAGAAGAAAATAAATATTGCAAGTTTGGTATCAGCCCTTTTGGAGTTTGGAGAAATATTGACGATGACCCGGAAGGAAGCAATACAAAAGCCGGCGTAACGAATTACGATGATCTGTATGCGGATATATTATTGTGGTTGAGAAATAAATGGATTGATTATATAGTGCCCCAATTGTATTGGGAAATAGGCCAAAAAGTAGTAGGTTTTAAAGTACTTACCGATTGGTGGGCAAGGCATGCTTATGGAAGGCAATTGTACATCGGGCAGGGAATTTATAGGGCCCTGGAGCCACATTCCTATGCCTGGCATCATAAAAATGAATTGCCGAACCAGATACAATTTTTAAGGCAATACCAGCAAATAGAAGGAAGTGTTTTTTTCAGCAGTAGTAGTTTTCAAAGTAACCCCAACGGATGGAGTGATAGTTTGAGAAACAATTATTATAAATACCCGGCGATTCCTCCGCCGATGAATTGGATAGATTCTACAAAACCAGTAGCCCCGGTTTTATCTTATGATAGTTCAAAATCCACTTTTTTTAGGACATCTGTTGATCTTTATTTTCAGGATACCATAAAGAATACGCTGATAAACCGGTATGTAATTTATCAATTTAATGATCCGGATAGTATGGATATTAATGACCCAAAAAATATTAAAGAGATCATTTTATCTGGCAATAATTTTTATCATTTTATTTTTGATGTTCCGGATTCTCAAAAAGAAATCGTTATTGCGGCTACTGCGCTCACGAAAACGAATAATGAAAGCCCCGTCAGCAGGTATATTTATTTGGAAAGAAAAGAAAACGGATGGCAGGTATTTGCAAAACCTGATAACGAATAGTTTTTAGCTTGTATTTTTTAAGATTTTCGGTAAAGGCGCCTTCTTATTTCAAATAGGAAAAATTGATTTCCCTTTTTCAATTATCCACTCTTCTCTTAATTTTGAATAAATAATTAAGTCAAGAAATTCATTGTTTACCTGTTCTGCCTGCCTTAAAATACCTTCTTTTTTGAAATTCAATTTTTCAGGTATTGCCTGGCTTTTTAAATTTTTAACCGCAGCCTTTATCTCAATTCTATTTAAATTGATTTCGCAGAATCCATATTCTATTAATTTAATGCAGGATTTTGAGATGATGCCTTTTCCTTCCGCATTTTTATCAATCCAATACCCAATAGAACCTATCTTATTTTGCAGATTTAAATGATGCAAACCAATTCTGCCAACCGGGTTTCGATTTAGCAATATTATAAAACTTACTTCTTTTTTATCTTCATATAAGAGTTCGCAATTTCTTAAATATTGCCGCAAGTTTTCTTCGGATTGCATATTGCCAACCCAAGGCAGGAATTCAGACAAATGTTCTCTGTTACTATCTATTACATTAAATAATTGTTTGGAAAATTTTTCTGTAGTTAGTTCAAGTTTAATATTTTCATCAATAACAATACTCATAATTCCGGTTTATTTATTTTCAATACCGTATTTAAAATACTTTCTCAATCCGGCTCGTAGTAAAGCAATATTCATCGAAGATTATTATTCTACCAAAATTAAACTAAGCTTTATTTTACTTCTGTCACCGGTATTTTTTCTGAAATTTCATTTTCATTAAAAGCCTCAAATGAAAAGTAATACGGCGGGCCGGCATTCAAATTTCTCATCTTCCGGTTACCGGTTATGAATTATAAACCAGATTTATACCACACACCGGAACCCCATATTTGAGGTAGAACTATCAATTGTATTAGACGACCTTGCTGCCACCCGATAACGGTTGCAATAAGAATGATGGCACAAAAAAGATCCACCGCGCATTACTTTTGCTACGCCTTGTTTAGGCCTGCCGGATTTTTTCGGGTTCCTGTTTTATGAAAATCAGCACTGAACCAATCATTACACCATTCCCAAACATTGCCTGCCATATTGTATAATTCAAAACCATTTGGTTGAAAACTTTTTGCAGGCGCGGTTCCCAGGTACCCATCTTCCAAACTATTATAGCCAGGAAAATTTCCTTGCCAAATATTACAGAGGTGTTCACCGTTGGGATTCAATTCATCGCCCCACGGAAATTTTTTTTGTTCTAATCCACCTCTTGCCGCATATTCCCATTCCGCTTCTGTGGGTAACCTTTTTCCTGCCCACTCGCAATAAGCCTGTGCATCATTCCACGAAACATGCACTACCGGATGATCCATTCTTTCATTTATAGTTGCTTCTTTTCCTTCAGGGTGGTCCCATGTAGCGCCCGGAACTGCATACCACCACGGCGTTTGCTGAGCTACCTTTGGATTTGCCTCACGCTCTTTATCAGGCAGTAATCCATAAAAAACAAAAGACCATCCATACCGCTCAGCATCGGTTTTATAATTAGTGCTTTTAATAAATTCTGAAAACTGAAAATTAGTAACAGTGGCATTATCAATAAAGAATGAATCTAAAGTAATTTCCCTTACCGCCCTTCTCCATCTTCAGGAAAACCTTCTTTGTCATCCGCTCCCATCAAAAAATTTCCTCCGGCAAGCTGAATCATATTTTTTGTTGAACCTTTCCTGTTTTTTTCATTTTGAAAAATAATTTTCTGTTCTTTTGATGGAAAATGGCCGGCAGCGCAACAATTATTTACAAGTTTGGTTTCCATGACAGTTGTAAAATATTCTTTTAATTATACGTTTTTTCGGCCAGAATTTTACGGGTTCACCGGTGGTATCTTTATACTTTTCCCTGAATTCTTTAAGTTGCCCAACAAGTTCTTTAACCACATCTTCATACCCTGGTTGTACTTTCATTCCCTCCATTACCAGTAAACTTTCCATTTCGTCAGGATCATTTTGCAGGTCGAAAAATTCCCATTCATTGATGGTATAATAATAGATCAATTTATACCGGCTTGTCCTGATACCATAATTGGGCAATACCCAATGTGGCGGCGCAAATTCGTAGTAGTGGTAATACATAGAAGTAGGCCAGTCGCCAGGTATTTTTTCCTGAAAAACAGGAAGCAGGCTGCGCCCTTGCATATCGCCCGGAATAGCAAGCCCGGCAAGGTCAAGTATGGTAGGCGCATTATCAATGGCCGTAACCCATGCATCGGTTTTGCTGCCCGGTTTTACCACACCCGGATAACGTATCAGCCATGGAACTCGCAATGCTTCTTCATACATAAACCTTTTATCAAACCAACCATGTTCGCCCAGGAAAAATCCATGATCGCCTGTAAAAATAACAATAGTATTATCTGCCAAACCAGTTTTATCAAGATAATCAAGAAGCCTACCGATATTATCATCCTGCGATTTTAGTGTTGCAAGAAAATGCCGCATCAATTGCTGATAACTCCATTGCTGGCGCTGCCTTTTCGTAAGATTTTCGGGCGGATTAAAATCCATCATGTCTGATATGCGCATGTGCGCTTCGCGGGCTGCGGCAGACCGAAATTGATAATCGTCCCAGAAAGTTCCCGGTTCGGGAAATCGCTCCCCGTCAAAAATATGTTCATATTTATGTGGCGGATCAAAAGGGCGATGATCATTAAAAAACTGGACTGCCATGCAAAAAGGTTCTTTCAATTGTTTAATACCTTCGATTGCAAGATCTGTAAAATTATCAGTTATATAACCAGGATATTCTCTTTCCTGAATTTCATGGCTTTCGAGCGAAGGATTTTGTAAATAACCTTTGGAATTATAATACGGGCCGCCAGCGCCCTCTTTAAAAACAAAATAATCGAAGCCTGCTTCGCCGGGATTGGAAGGTTTCCCAGGCTCAGATACCAAATGCCATTTACCCACCATGCCAGTTTTGTAACCAGCTTTTTTCATAATCTTGGGAAAAGTTTCCTGCGAAGGGTCAAAGAAACTGTGTGTTTGCCCATTAGTAGTGCCTCCCGGGTTAGTAAACATTCCATTCAAATGATCATATTTTCCGGTAAGCAAAGTAGCGCGGCTGGGAGCGCAAAGTGCATTGTTGCAAAATGAATTACGAAACAACATTCCTTCTTTAGCAATGCGGTCGATATTAGGCGTAGGCATCAGTTTGCTTCCATAACAACTTAAAACACTAAGTGGGACGCCTTCTGTTGTAATCCAAAGTATATTGGGTTTGCCTTTGATCTTTTTCCCTTTCGTAAAAGAAGTATTTTCCTTTTTTTCTTCTGAAGGAAGATTGCCCAACATGGAAGGAAGAAATGGAAGCCCTAAGGATAAACCGCCCATCCGCTTTAAAGCATTTTTCCGGGAGATTGAATTTTTGTCTTTATTCATCGTTTATAATTTTAGGGTTATAAATGTGGTGTAAGTTATTCCATTTTTTATTTTTTTTTCGGCAGAATAAAAACTTTGGCCGGCAGTAAACCAATAAATAAGCCATATTCTTATTTTAAGATTTCATTCCTTTCCAAAAGTAATTTTATGGAAATTATTTGATTTTAGAATCTTATTAAAAAAATAAGATCATGGAAGCTAATCAAATTTTACAATCAGACATTCTTGATATTCTCTTTGAAGGAAAAAACAAATTGTATGGAGCCTACCAGTTACGAAAAGATTATAACAAAAGAATTTCAAAGGCGCTCTCTAGTGATGCTAGGGTTCATTCTGCTTTTAATTACAGGTTCAATCATTGAAAAAAATTTCAGAAAAAATCAAGCAGTTAGCTCACCGGTTTCACCTGATTTAGTTTTAAAAAATATACCGGTTGATAAACCAAAGACTCTCCCTAAATTACCAACTCCTGTTCATGTTGCAACTGTAAAAGTTACTCCACCAACAATAGTAAAAGATAAATTGGTTATTAACCCACCTCCTGATTTAAAACAAATTGAGGCAGCGTTGATTGATGTAAAAACTATTGATGGCCGAAGCCCGGCATAGGAATAGTAAACCCTCCAACAGCAATTATTGGCAGCAACGTGATAACCAATCCTGTAAATAAAAATTCAAAAGAAAATAATCAATTTATTCCAATAGAGGTGGAAGCAAGTTTTCCCGGCGGTGCTGAAGCATGGCAGAAATATATTAGAAAAGCCATACAAGCCCGGTTGGATGAATTTTCTGAATCAGATTATGGAACTTGTATTGTAAAATTTATAGTTGATACCAACGGAAATGTGAGCAACGTAGAAGCTACATCTATGAAAGGTACCAAGCTCGCCGAAATTGCTGTAAAAGCTATCAGTAAAGGGCCACAGTGGATTCCTGCAATGCAAAATGGCCATTATGTAACCGCAGGGCGTTATCAACCCATTACCCTAAACAATCCAAATCAATGATTTTAAAATTTGCCCACAAAACCACAATTTATGAAACTGGTTTTCGGTATTAAAATATTTAATTTATCGAATGGAATTATTACAGTAAACGAACAAATAAGCAAGAATTCTATTTTTCAGTAGTATATAACGTGAAAGCATAAATGAAAATGAAAGCAAATGAATTATCGTGTATTAAAATAAATTTCCCGTAACAATTTTTACCGAATAATTTATAGCAATGATAATTAAAACAATCAGCGAATAAGAAGATAAATATTTTCGCCCGATATAACGAGGAAAACATCCGGTAGCCACAGCATAAATAATAAGCCCTAATGTAAAAATTAGCGGAGGGTACATTTTAAAACTTCCAACAAAATTTCCATGTAGCAATAAAAGAAGCGACCGCTGAAAGCCGCAAATAGGGCAATCTATTCCGAAAATAGATTTTAAAGCACATGGCATCATGTGGTTTTGTAACCAATGTATCATTGCAAAGAAAAAATGCAGGCATAAAAAATTTATGCCTGCAAAGGTTTAATAATTCATGTGAGAAAGTGAAAAGGCAGTACCGCCGAGTATAGCTACAACAACCAGCCAGTAAATAACGTAAACTGCTCCCAAACAAGTTCCGATAATAGATGTAATGAATCCTGCATTTACCTGCCCGTAGCCATCATATAAATCAGGATTTGCTTTATACATTTTTCGGGGTTTTCCTGAAAGCACGATACCGACTATTCCAAGAACAAGCCCAACAAAAAAGCAAGAAAATACAATTGAGCAGATGCCTAATACAAGTACTACAGTTGCATTAGGTAACATTTGTTTTGTTTCCATTCAATTTTTTTTTAAGAGTTAAGAAATGGTTTATGGAAGAAAGTTAAATATTTTCTTTCTAAATATAACAAATAACATGAAAATAATTTGTAAGCAATCTGAAAAGGATATAAATCTGTTTTGAGTTTCGTTTCTTCAGGGATGGTTAGTATTTTCTAAAAACCTTAATCTATTTTAAACACTCCAATAAATAATTTTCTTTTGAAAGAGCCTCTCAACAATAAACAATAGTTACCAGGAAATGGTTTTCATTTTATTTTTTTTATTTTTAGCCTATTATAAATGGCAAATAAATTCTGAAAAGAAAATGCAGGTGAAAAGAAAAAAAGAAAATATTTCAAAGAAAGAAAGCCCGCGGCCAGTGGGAAAACAATACAGTTTTTTTGAAGATGTTTATGATGTAGCCCGCCAAATTCCAAAAGGAAGAGTAACCTCTTATGGTGCAATCGCCAATTACCTGGGTACCAAACTTTCAGCGCGAATGGTTGGCTGGGCAATGAATGGGGCGCACCATGCCAATCCTCCGGTGCCAGCTCAAAGAGTAGTAAACCGAAATGGAATGCTTACCGGTAAAGCGCATTTTTCTACTCCAACAAAAATGGAAGAATTACTGGCAAAAGAAAAAGTAAAAATAAAAAATGACGCGGTGGTAGATTTTGAAAAATTATTCTGGGACCCGGCTAAAGAATTGGAGATATGACTCAACTCTGATAGAGAAATAAAAGTTCGTTTAAAGGCATTTATTTATTTTCTTAAAACCAGAAATTCAGGTTATTTGCCCGCTTTTGACCGTAGCAGGTTTGTTTAATGCAAACGAATTTATTGCAACTTAAAATCCGCTTCCTTTACATCCGCACTGCTGGTTCCGATAAACACTTTAAAATCGCCCGGCTCATATACATACTTCAAATCGCTGTTGTAAAATTTAAGATCATTAACCGAAATCGTAAATGATACTTTTTGCGTTTCGCCCGGTTTTAAAATAATTTGCTTAAAGCCTTTTAATTCCTTTACCGGGCGTGTAATACTTCCTACCATATCCCGAATATACATTTGAACCGTTTCTTTTCCACTGCGTGTACCCGTGTTGGTTACATTTACAGAAGCAGTTATTTTCCCATTACTGTTTAATGCATTACTGCTTAAAGAAACATCACTGTATTTAAAAGTGGTGTAACTAAGTCCATAACCAAATGGATACAACGGAGTATTAGCTACATCCAGGTAATCTGACTTGAATTTAGGTGAATCTCCGGGATGAAAAGGCGCTTCCCGTATTGAACTGGTTATAATAAATCGGGATTTGTCCAACATTCCGTGGAAAGCTGGCGGTTATTTTTCCTGATGGGTTATAATCTCCAAATAGCACATCAGCTACTGCGTTTCCGGCTTCTGTACCGCCAAACCAGGTATCGAGAATTGCTGGCACATGCTCATTTTCCCATGTTAATGTCATTGGCCTTCCGTTCATTAATACTAACACGACAGGTTTTCCTGTTTTCACCAACGCTTTTAATAAATTTTCCTGGCTTTCCTGTAAACTAATATTGCTCATGCTGGATGATTCTCCGGTCATATCCGCAGCTTCACCTAATACCGCAACCACTACATCTGCTTTATCAGCCGTTTCAACCGCATCATTAATCATTTCTTCTGGCGAACGTTTATCAATAGTGATCTCCTGACCAAATACATTTACATGTTTAATAAATTCAGTATCATCGCTGATATTGGCTCCTTTTGCGTACAAAATATTTACACTATTGCCCACCACATTTTTAATTCCCTGCATTATGGTAACACTTTTTTGAGGATCGCCTGATACACTCCATGTACCGAGCATATTTCTTTTATTATCTGCCAGCGGGCCAACCAAAGCAATAGTCCCTGATTTCTTCAGGGGTAATACCTGGTCATTATTCTTCAGCAACACAAAACAACGCTCAGCCACCTCGCGCGCTGCCTGTAAGTTGGCATCACTCATTAATTCTGTTTTAGCTCTTTCGTCGTTACAGTAACGGTAAGGATCTTCAAATAAACCCAGTTTATATTTTGCTTCAAGAATCCTTCTGCAGGCATCATCAATTGTTTTTTCAGATACTTTACCTTCCTTAACCAATTGCGCTGCATGTCGTAAATATTCCTCTCCAACCATATCCATATCAACGCCTGCGTTCAGTGCGAGTTCAGTAACTTTTTTATCATCGCCAATACCATGATTTATCAATTCGGGAATTGCGGTATAATCTGTTACCACAAATCCTTTAAATCCCCATTGCTTCCTTAGAAGATCAGTCACAAGCCACTTATTGGCTGTCGCCGGCACCCCATTGATATCATTAAATGAAGTCATTACACTTCCAACTCCTGCATCTACAGCCGCTTTATAAGGAGGCAAATAATCGTTATACATTCTTACTTTACTCATATCAACCGTATTGTATTCTCTGCCTGCTTCTGCTGCACCATACAAAGCATAATGCTTTACACAAGCCATTACCGTATTATCTTTTGAAAGATTATTTTCCTGGTAGCCTTCCACCATTACTTTGGCAATTTGTGAACCCAGGAAAGGGTCTTCACCGGCGCCTTCCGCAATGCGGCCCCAACGTGGGTCGCGCGCAATATCCACCATGGGCGAAAATACCCAGTTCAATCCATCAGCCGTTGCTTCGTTTGCAGCAATGCGTGCGGTCTTTTTAATCAGTGCTGTATCCCAGCTACTGGATAAACCAAGCGGAATAGGAAAAGTGGTTTTATGGCCATGAATCACATCAAGGCCAAATATTAAAGGAATATGCAGCCGCGAATTATTCACAGCAATTTCCTGTGTTTTGCGGATTTTATCCGGGCCTGTAATACCAAACAAACCACCTACTTCGCCGTTCCTGATTTTTGTATCCACATCTTTACTTATCACTGCACCGGTAACCGCACCGCCGGGTGTTACAAGATTTAGCTGGCCAATCTTTTCTGCCAATGTCATTTTTTTCATTAATGCATTGACGAAATTGTTCATCTTGCTGTTTCCCATCTGCGATTTTGCACTATTTGAAACCTGTGCATTAACACTAAGAAACCCAAAAGCCAATAAAATGATCAGTGAGGTGTGAAGCTTTTTCATTACGTTAATTTTATTTTTTTAATAAATAGGGTTGAATTATTTTTTGCCAGATAGCATAACCTTTGGCATTCATGTGAAGCCCGTCTCCAATAAAAATGCTTTGAATAGGAGTTCCATCTTTATTGAGCATTGAATGGTAAACATCTATAAACGCCGCATGTTTTTTTATCTTTCAAAAAATGTTTAATCAACGAATTTGCTTTTGCCATTTCCGGCATAAGCTTTTGCCTGCTTATGCTTGGCTTTATGGAAACAAAATCAATTGTCGTATTCGGAAGTTTTTTTCTGATCAAATAAAATAAAGTTTTGAACCGGTTCAAAACAGAATCAGCCGTAATTTTATCAGAAGAAGCGACGTCATTATCTCCTTCATAAATTAATATCTGCCTTGGCTGATATGGAAAAACAATTTCATTTGCATACCTTATCGCATCAGGAAAAGTAGAACCTCCAAAACCCCGGTTTATAATCGGGTAACCAGGAAAATATTGTTGAACATCCGTCCATTTTCTAAAAGAAGAACTTCCCAGGAAAAGGATGGCGTTTTTTGGAGGAAAGTTAACGCTGTCCTGCCTTTTAAAATTTTGTATCTCCGAATAAAAGGGAGCATTTTGAGCTTTTACAAAACCGGCACAAAGCAAAAAAGAAAAGGCTAATATTATTCCTTTTTGAAATTGTTTCTTTCTCATTTATATTTTTTTTGAATTAAAAATCCTTATTTGGAAAACCTAATTTATGCAAAGCATTTTGTATTTAGAAAAGTTCTTAAATAATTCCAACAGTAAATCAGCATATTTTACAAATTTTGACTTTGAAAGCCAAGTTGCGTTAGCCCTCTTTTAATTTCAGGGCAACTCATTAATAAATTCCACAAAAAGCCACTGCGGTAATTTTCAATCATCACGATTTGGGGCCCCTGGTCAATTGCAAGGAAAGAATCCGCAAACCAATAATCAGATAAATTAAAGGCGTCAATAAATCCGTATCCTTTAAACAACTTATCGCCTAATTTATAATAAAAAAAACGTAAAGCATTCATAGATTGGCCGGGCGTATAAGGCATTGAAGAAATTGCTGCCGTTGGCGAAATAACTCCATCATCATTGGTAGGTGAATGCGCATCATACGAATTTAAATTGTCATCACTGGCGGTAAGCCCCCAATCATTTTGGCTGTATCCGTTAAAATGTTTTGGATTGGCCACACAATAATTATAATTGATCAAGGGATTGCGCGGTATTCTGCGTAAGATAATTGGCGTAAGCATCGGAAAGGCCATTGGGATTTATTCCAAGAAATGAATAATGAGAAAAGAAAAGCGGGCCTGCCTAATCCGGGCCAAACGGAAGTTGAATGCCATAAAAGGTAGAACCGTTTTTCATACCGCCGTTGGATGCCCAACCGTCATCATAAACAATTTTAGGAATAGAATCCGTATTGGAAGATGCCGCAAGAATATAAACAATCATCGCTTCGTTCCAGCCTTTAACCTGCATATTAATATCAAAATTATAATCGGGGCTCCAATGCCAATACAATGCATTTTGGCCGCCATTTCTAAACCAGTCCCATTCCACACCATTCCATAGATCATTGATTTTATTTCGCAATGAATCTTCGTCTGCATTATTTAAATTAAAATATTGGCGGGCACATAATAATCCCTGCATCAGATAGGAAGTTTCAACCAAATCTGCACCATCATCTTTTTGGCTGAACGGGATAGTTGCCCCGGTAGCGCCATTAATCCAATGAGAAAATGCGCCATGGTAACGAGTACATTTATTTTTTAGAAAATTTACGATCGTATCAATTCTTTCCAAACCCTGCGCACGGGAAATAAAATTTCTTTTGATGCCAACCAAAATGCTCATGATGCCAAATCCGGTGCCACCGGTAGTTACAACGTCACCGGAAGTATTTCGTTCACGTGCCATTCCTGAAACAGGATGGCCAAAATCCCAAAAATATTTAAAAGTTTGTTTTTGAATAATATCCAACAACACACTATCGGAAACTCGCTGGAATTTATCAGTAGAATCAATTTGGGTGATTAAATTGACCGTATTATCAGCAGATAAAACTACTTGCTGGTTTGATTGTAACCCTTTGGAAATAGTTAAAATATATTTTGAAAGGTATCCTAAAGATGAAGATGGCTGTATTTCTACAATACTATCATTATTCAAATATGAAATATTTACCGGAACCCGGCTACCATTGCTTTTTATAAAAGAAATATGATTAATAATTGAAGAATCATTAGGCGGAGCAGTGAAAGAAATTTTTATAACAGGATTTAAATTGACATTAAAAAAATCATTACTCCTGTTGGCAACGCTGTCATTAACCTCCATTGACCTGATCAAAAAACTTCCCGCCGGAGGCTGTGGAATAGGCGTAGTTTTTTTAGCACAACCAAAACAACAAACAATAAAATAAATTGAAAGGTATTTTTTCATATTTAAGAAGTTACAAAATAATCAAAATCTTCCGTTTTCCTTTCTATTTCAAGAAAGAAGAAATCCGGGTTATTTATTTGTTTACTGTCTTTTAATCATTAAAAAAGTTAAAGAAACCGGATTCAAAAAATAACTTCAAATATTTGATATGCTCACTTTTTTTGAATTTTAGAATTTTCCTCATCATAAAAGGAGAGAAACATTTTCCCCAAATCTGTTACATAAATGCACAAAATATTTTTATTATTAACACTTTCAAATTTTGTACTTATAAAGCCTCTTTTATAAAGCCCTGGCCCTGACAGAGATGATTTCATGTCCTCAGGCAGGCATGGCACTCTCCCATAAGATAAAGTTTCATTTTCCAGGCATTCCTTTAGCTTTTTTATCATTCTTTTTGTCGGAGGGCGCAGGCTTTGTCGCATAAAGCTTCCTATTTTATAAATATAAAAGGATAAAGAATATGCCAAATAATAGGTACAGATTATTCAGGGCTGATTTTTTTGCTGAAAAATTAATTTGGTGGGCACCCCAAATAAAAAAGCCGCCCCAAACCGGAACGGCTTTTTTAATTATTAAAAAAATATTATTGATCAGGGTTTTGTAAAGTTACCGGTTGCAAACGGTAAGCATTTACATAACGGCCATTTTGCTGAGCAGGAACCCAATTGGGCCCATTCCTTATAGCATTTACAGCTATTTCAGCCAATTTGGTCCCTTTCAAAGTAGTTGCCTGCACATCACTCACTTTTCCGGTTTTATCCACAATAAACCTTACTACACAAGTACCATAATCAGACTCCGAAAATTCATCAATATGAGATTGAATAGCACGGCTTACATAACGGGACCATGCTGATAATCCACCCGGAAAAGTGGCTTCAATTTCTACTTTTGTAAATACTTTATCCGGATCTTCTTTCTTTTCAACGGGCGCTGCTACTACCTGTGACCCCTTTAAATCACTCGGGGGGGCAACAATACCGAGATCCTTGGTTCCTTCCACTGTCTTTACATCCACTTTTGCTTCTTCAATTTGTTTTACTTCTGGTGGCGGCTTTATTACTTCTTCATCTTTTACCACTTTAGGCGGAGTAAATTTAATGGTGGCAACAGGAGGAGGTGGCGGCACCTTTGGCGGTGGCGGTGGCGGAGGAGGTGGTGGTTCATTCGGCTTTATTTTTTGTAATGTAGCATCAGTTGTTTCTAACTTAACGGCATTATCATTACTGTTTAACTTATTAGCAATCGCTGAGCCAATAAGAAGAAGCAAAATCATTGCTATTGTCCCTAAGAGCGCAGTAGTGATTCTTTTGTTGTAAGTTTTCCTAAGATCGTACGCACCATATTCTTTATTCCTTCCATCAAAAAGAATATCAAGAATATCAGATTTCAATATTTGATTACGTTCCATGGTTTTAATATTTTAATTATTTTCTTCGGGTAGTACTAAAATTATTTAATGCCACTCGCCTGCTCTGTTTGCTGAATTTTGCTGTATTCATCCGGTGTTGGGTCTACCATTGCATATCTCGAAATCTCATTAATATCCATTTCATCCAGAATATCTACTGCGTTTTTATAAGTAGCATCCTTGTCGGGTTTAATGATAATAAAAAGATCAGAAGCAGGGGTAGATTTCTTTTTCTTAAGAATAACATCCCTAACATTTTTATATCCTGTCGTTTGCATCTTTGCCGGATCATTACCAAAATAATAATAGATTACGTTCTGCTTTCCCAGCAATAAGGTCAATGAACCGGACTCTTTTACTTTTGTATCAAGATTGGGGTCTTTAGTATCCTTGGGCATGTTCAGATTCATAGAGGTTGCCTGGGATACTGTTGTAGTAAAAATAAAGAACGTAATCAGCAAAAATCCAAGATCAACCATAGGAGTGAGGTCAACGCGGGTAGAGTGTTTTTTACTTTTCTTGACACCCGGCCCTTTTTTGCCACTCTCTTTTACTTCCATTTCTGCCATAGTAATATATTTTTTATTGTTAAAATATTATTTTTGAATGCTCAATTTAAGATTTAAGGTTTCTTACCACTCATCTGGTCCTCAAGGTTCTTCTTATACAAATCGCTTCCTTCAGGAACTTCCTTAGTGGAGGTAACAAGACTGTACTTATATTGATCATTCTTTTTGAAGGCATCAATAACCTGCGAAAAAGTAGAATACTTTGCAGCATCATCTCCTTTTATAAGAAAATTCAGTTGTTCACCCATTCTTGCATTTACAGCGGCAGATATCCAGGATGTTAATTCGTTATTGGCACTATCTACCGGAATACCCTGTAAATCAGCCCCCTTTAATTGTTCAGGTTTTAGCTGGTCAAACTGTTTCAACTCGCTGATCGGGGAGCCTACAAATTGAGCATTAAGAAAATCTTTTTTATCCTGTGCAGAGAAACTCATATTCCTTTCTTTCCCTAATTCGTCAAGAACATCTGTTTTCATTGCCGGGTCCATATCAAGAAAAACCTTGTTGTCTTTACTGATAATAACCTCTAAAAAGTCTTTCTGAGGTGCTACTTTGTTTGATACCGAAGCTGGTGTAACTACTTTTACTGCCTCTTCAGGTTTAAACTTCGCCGCAAGTATAAAAAAGGTTAACAATAAAAAGGCTACATCACACATCGGTGTCATATCTACGCTGGTGCTCCCACGTTTTATTTTTGCTCTTCCCATTGGTTATTTGTTTTAATAATTATAAGATTCAATCTTTCAAAATTTCCACAAAATTATTTGTATAAAGAAGCAAAACTTTGTGTTAATGTAAAGCCTGATTCGTCAATGCCATAAGTGATTGCGTCAATTTTTGTAGTAAAGATATTGTAAGTAATGATCGCAAATGCGGAAGTACCAATACCTAAAGCCGTGTTGTACAAAGCTTCTGCAATACCAATTGACAAAGTACGGGCCGCATCTCCACCGCCAGATTCACCTAAAGCGCCAAATGCACGAATCATACCAACAACCGTCCCCAATAATCCGATCAAAGTTGAAACAGAAGCAAGCGTAGAAAGAAATACCAGGTTTTTTTCAAGCATTGGTAATTCAAGCGCTGTTGCTTCTTCAATTTCTTTTTGAATAGCCAGCACTTTTTGATCTGTGTCTAATTCAGTATCAGCAATCATTTGCTTGTATTTACGCAAGCCGGCTTTCATTACATTGCCTACAGACCCTTTTTGCCTGTCGCATTCTGCAATAGCAGCGTCTACTTTTTTATCAGCAAGAAAGAATTGCACTTTTCTGATAAATTCAGCATTGGAAGATTTTCCGGCAGCTTTTGCCACTGTTAGGGACCTTTCAATTACAAAAGTGAAAACGATAAGGAAACAACCTATCAAAATTGGTACAATGATCCCACCTTCATACATTCTTGGAAAGCTACCTTTTGGGCCAAGTTGGTTTGGCCAGAAACCACCATTCGGATCCGGATTAGTAAAATTACCATCCGCTCCGATAAGAAAACGCCAGATTATATAACCGGCCAGGATACAAATAATAGGTGCTAATAAGGAAATGATGTTATTTGATTTTTTAGCCTGCACCGAAGTGGTAGCGTTTACAGGTGCGTTTGCAGGAGTTTTTAAATCTGCCATGTTGGTTTAGTTTTTAAATGTTTAAGTTTATAGATAATGTTAAGGTTTTGATAATGCAATTGTAATGAAAAAATAAATCATAATTCCTATTCCTCTAAAAAAATATTTTATTGTGGCGCACAAGTTAGTAAAATATTTGAAAGTTAATTACCAATAATAAATAATTTAAAAAAAATAAATAATGGCAGGTTACTGCTTTAAAATATTAAAATGAATTCTGAATTAAAAATAAATGAATACTGCTAATAATAAAAAAAAATTTATCAGGAAATTTTAAAAAAATGTATAGGTAAAGCCGGAAGCGGATAATCTGTTATTTATAAATAATAAAGTTTATTCATACCGGAGCGCTACAATAGGATCGAGCCTGGAAGCTTTGAAGGCTGGGTATAAACCGGCGAAAAGGCCAACTGCAGTACAAACTAAGATTCCGATAAACATCCAAAGCCAGGGAACCACAAAACCTGTATTGAGGAATAATCCTACCACATTTCCTACAATTACGCCTAAAATAATACCCAGTACAGCACCGATTAAACTGATAAAAATAGATTCAAATAAAAATTGCGCCCTGATACTTTTGCTTTTGCCGCCAATAGCTTTTATCAACCCGATTTCACGTGTACGTTCGCTTACAGCTACCAACATAATATTCATTAAACCGATAGCTGCACCCAATAAAGTAATTGCACCAATAAACGCAGCGGCAAGGCCGATAGAGCCAAGCGCAGTTTTAAAGACTTCTGCAATGCTGTCGCTTTTATCTATATAAAAATTGTTGGCTTCGTCTATAGCCAGGTTTCTTATTGGCCTGAAAGTCCCTTTTGCTTCCGCAATGGCCGCGTCCATTTGAGTGAGGTCATTTACCATGATTCCAATATTGTAGGAGGTGCCATCGGTAGGAAAAAGCCGGCGTATATTATTATAAGTTGTAAGAACAATATTATCAGCATTAAAAAAAGCGCTTGACCCTTTATCTTTCAAAACGCCTATCACCCTGTATTTAATGCCATCAGCCTTAACCGTTTGGTCCAAAGCTTTTAAGGTATTATCTCCATATAATTTTTTAGCAATACTGTTTCCCAATATACAAATGCTTCTTCCGCTTTGCACGTCAAGTTTATTAAAATTTCTGCCTCCTTCTAAAGTATACCCATTTTGAATCAGGTAATTTTCGTCGCCACCTGTCATTGAAATATTCGGATTTGTTTTTACATCCTCTGATTCTACTATAATACTGTTTGGCCCAGGCAAAGAAATACTTACCCTGGCAGGAAAAGAATACCGCTCTTTAAAAAGTTTTGCCTGCTGATAAGTGATTATTTTTCTTTCGTTGGATTTTTTTTCTTTTAAAGCGCGTGCATCTGTTTTTTTTACCTGGCTTCCGTTTCGCCTTCCCATTCTTATCATCAAATCCCGGTATTGGATGCTGAATGAATTAGCGCCCATGGTGGCAAAATTTTCTGAAAGGCTTTGGTTCATCGATGCAATTGCGGTAATAATACCTATCAAAGCCATGATTCCGAAAGCAATAATAGCCACTGTAATACCCGTACGCAGTTTATTACTTCTTACTGTTCGGAACGCCAATGAAAGGGAATCTTTTAATTTCATGCCTTTGTTTGAAATACTTTAAATGGATTTAAAATAAAACCGCTGTGAAGTTACAATATCAAAACAATTTATAAATACCATTCCTGTATCTTTCATTAAAATAAGATTCCTTGTTATTTATTGGTTTACTATAAGAAAATAAAAAACCGGGTGGTTTCGTAGTTCTACAAACACCCGCCCGGTTAAATGCTTCAATTTTATTTGCTTTCCCAGGTATTATTTTTACGGTCAATATCCGGTAATTCCCCATCCGGGTCTAATACAACAGATGTGATCTTTGAAGTAGAATTGTATTTAAAAGTCCAGTCGGTATCGCGTTGCCAAACATTTACGGGTAACTTTAAAGTTTGTGAATTGCCGTTTTCCTCTGTCACTTTTACGGTAACCGGCAAAGCCATTTTCTGCAAATTTTCAATAGTGATTAGTGCGCCATTTGCAGGATCATCATCCACATATTTTACACCTTTTACAGCTTGGTCAAGTTTCCATGTTTTATAAAACCATTCTTTCCAAAACCAGTCCAGGTCATCCCCGGCAGCATCATTCATGGTACGGAAAAAATCAATGGGCTGCGGATGTTTAAATGCCCAGCGGTTAATGTAAGTGCGGAAAGCAAAATCAAACCTGCCTGGCCCGATAACAGAATTGCGAAGGATATTTAAAGCGGCTGCCGTCTTTGAATAATATTGCCCGTAATCGCGAAGGCTGATAGCTTCCGGAGGCGTCATCAAAGGGTCTTTAGCGTGTTCCATCGTTCTTGCCATTCTCAAAATACTTCTGTTATTGGTATCCCCATATTCCCCATGATTAAAAGAATTGGAAGCATACCCATTAATAAAAGTATTAAATCCTTCGTCCATCCACATAAAACTTCTTTCATTAGAGCCAACGATCATCGGGAACCAATTGTGCCCGATTTCATGTGTTACATCATGCCACAAACTGGCTTTGCCAATTCTGTAACTACAAAAAACAATTCCAGGGTATTCCATTCCCAAAGCCACTCCGGCTACTACTACTGCTGAGTTCCACGGATACTCAAAATAGGTTTTAGAATAAAATTCGATGCTTTGTTTTAGATATTGTGTGCTTCTTCCATAAGCATTATACCCTTTGCTTTCCTCCGGGTAAACTGCCATCGCAATTCCTTTTCTTCCGGAAGGAAAATTAATTCTTGCCGCGTCCCAGATAAATGCTTTCGAAGCTGTCCACGAAACATCGCGCGAATTGTGCATTTTAAAATGCCAGGTAAGCATTCCTTTTTCAGTAGGCCTTGTAGAAGGTTTTCCAATTTCATTATCCTTTACAATAAAAACAGTGCTGTCGCTTTTGCGTGCCTCATCCAATCTTTTTATTTCTGTTGAAGTTAAAACCTGTGTTGGATTTTGAAGAACGCCTGAACCGGCAACAATCATATCCGCAGGAACGGTAACATAATAATCGAAGTTGCCATATTCACAATAAAATTCTCCCAAACCCATATATGGCAAGGTATTCCAGCCTTTTACCGCATCAAACACACACATGCGCGGATACCATTGTGCCAATTGATAAACTACTCCGTTTTTGGTATATAGCCTTCCCATTCTGTCTGCTCCATATTGCGGAATAGAAAACCAGTAATTTACTTTAATATCAATCTTATCGCCATTGGGTTTAACGGTGAAGGGCAAACGCAATTGCATTCTTGTATCAGTAATTACCGGGTCTATTTTATAACTTTTCCCTCTGTAAATAACGGTTGCAGATTCAATATGGTAGCCTCCTTTTTTATAACCTTTTACATCAAACCGGTCGCCGGTAACCAGCGTTGTGGCTGCGCCGCGGGAATCAGGCTTAAATAAATTCTGGTCCAATTGCAACCATACATAATTCAGATCGTCCGGGCTGTTATTTGTATAATTAATAGTAACATCGCCTTTCAATGTAGTATCTTTTTCATCCAACGTTGCATGGATCGAATAATCGGCGCTGTTTTGCCAATATTTAGGCCCGGGGCTCCATCAGCACTACGAAATTCAGTTCCGCCACGCGCCAAAAAAGTAGGGTCGAAGACCTCGTTCTTATTGTAAATTGAAGTGTCTTGCGCAAAAATATTTTGCGAAAAAATAAAAGCTGCCAAAAAGCAAAAACAAAAAGAAGTAAAATGTTTCATGTAATTTTTTTTGCTGATAAAATTAGTGGAATAAATAACGCGATGATTAAATCTGTAAAAAGATGAGTAAAAAAATTAACAATCCTTAAAAGGATAAAGCAGATTTTATATAACGGTAACCAATATACGAAATAATCCCGGAAAAATTCTTAAATTGAAAATTCAATTTATTTATTGCTTTACTGTAAGCCTATATCGCATGTGGTTAAAAAAATAGTTTTCTCCTTCGCTAAAAAAACACCTGCCCATTTTTTATAACACCAATTTTACGCCTTCATTAAATATTTTCCTTTACAGTTCAGAAATAAAATTTGGTATATTAGCAATTGTAATTCTCTTCTTCTTAATAATTCAAATTCATTCCTTAAAAACGATAATATGAAAAAAATCGGAATTCTGTTTGGCCGTGAAAGAAGTTTCCCTGAAGCTTTTATTGAAAGGGTAAATGAAAAAAATATTGACGGAATAATAGCCGAGCCTGTCCGCATTGATAAAGTAATGCAAGGCGGCCCAAGCGGCTACGATGTAATAATAGACCGTATTTCTCAGGATGTACCTTTTTACCGCGCGTATCTTAAAAACGCGGCGCTATGCGGAACCTCGGTAATAAATAATCCGTTTTGGTGGAGCGCCGATGAAAAGTTTTTTAATAATTGCCTTGCCACCAAAATTGATGTTCCGGTGCCAAAAACCGTTCTCATTCCCTCAAGTTCTTTGCCCGCGGATACTACAGATATTTCATTTTCAAATTTAGCTTATCCATTGGATTGGGAAACTATTTTTGATTACATCGGTTTTCCGGCTTACATGAAACCTCATGCGGGCGGCGGCTGGAAAAGTGTTTATAAAGTAACCGGCGTTGATGATTTTTTTACCAAGCATGGTGAAACCGGCGAACTGGTAATGATGTTGCAGGAAGAAATTATTTTTGATGAATATTACCGGTGCTATTGTATCGGTGGCAAAGATGTTCTCATTATGCCTTATGAACCACGCAATGCCCATCACTTAAGGTATGTAGCCGATTTTAAGCCAACCAAAGAGCGGCTGGAACAAATGGAAGGAATTGTTTTACGGATCTGTAACTATTTGGGTTACGATTTCAATACCGTTGAGTTGGCGGTGCGCGACGGCGTTCCTTATGCGATTGACTTTTGTAATCCCGCACCAGATGCAGAAATTACCAGTGTGGGAGAAGAAAATTTCAATTGGGTAGTAGAAGCTTCTGCCAACTTTGCCATCGAAAAAGCGCAATCTCACAAAGAAGGAAAAGACAATCTTACCTGGGGCGAATATTTGGGAAAAAGTGTAAAAGGAAAAGATCTTTTTTAATTAGCTGATTAGCCAATGTGAAAATTTAAAATTTGAAAATGAAGAAACGATCTAACAATAGAAAATTACCTCAGTTAACCATGTACCCAATTAACTAATAATCCCAATAATTAATAATCAAAAATGGCTGCTATTTCTTACAAACATTTTACCATAGGGATTGAAGAAGAATATATGGTGCTCGACCCTGAAACACGCGAGTTGAAAAGCCATGAACAAAAAATCGTTCAGGAAGGAGAAAAACTGATCAAAGACAAAGTGAAGGCAGAAATGCACCAGGCGGTGGTGGAAGTGGGCACCGATGTTTGCCAGAACATTGATGAAGCTTATTTGGATGTGCGCAACCTCAGAAAAACCATCAGCAACATTGCTGGCGATTTGGGACTCGGTATCGGCGCTTCGGGCACACATCCTTTCAGCCATTGGGAGCGCCAATTGATTACAGACCATGTTCGTTACAGCGATATTGTAAAAGAATTGCAGGAAGCCGCAAGAAGCAATTTAATTTTTGGTTTGCATGTGCATGTAGGAATGGAAACCCGTGAAATGGCGATCCACATTGCCAACTCGGCGCGTTATTTTTTGCCACACATTTTTGCTTTAAGCACCAACTCTCCTTTCTGGGAAGGACGATCTACAGGTTATAAGTCGTACCGCACCAAAATATTCGACAAGTTTCCACGAACAGGTATTCCCGATTTTTTTGACAGTATTGAATCGTATGATAATTACATCAAAATTTTGGTAAAAACCAATTGCATTGATAACGCCAAAAAAATATGGTGGGACCTTCGTGTGCACCCGTTTTTTAATACGGTTGAATTCCGGATATGTGATGTGCCATTAACCGTGCAGGAAACCATTACCATGGCCGCTTTGTTCCAGGCAATATGCGCCAAATTGTACAAGCTCCGCATGCAAAACCTCAATTTTATTATTTATCCGCGCATGCTGATCAACGAAAACAAATGGCGCGCAAGCCGTTATGGCATTGAAGGCAGCATGGTTGATTTTGGAAAAGAAAGCGAAGTAAATACGCGCGTGCTCATTTATGAATTGCTTGATTTTATTGATGATGTTACCGCGCCTTTGGGCATCAGAAATACCATCAGCTATGTTCATAAAATTCTGGAAGAAGGCACCGGCGCCGACAGGCAATTAAAAGTTTTTGAAGAAACACTGAGCCTTCCTGCCGTAGTGGATTATATACAATCGCAGTTTTTGAATGGATTGTAGTGGATGAAGAAATAATGAGGATTTTTATTTTGAAGGTCATTTTTTAAATTCTAATCGAAACCAGAAAGAAAAACTTTTTAACTAAATTTGACCAAAATTTTTAGCAATTGCAAACTCAACATAAAATAATTAATGGAGACAGCAGGCAAATGAGGGAATTAGCCGATAATTCTGTTCACTTAGCTATTACTTCGCCTCCATATTGGCAACTTAAAGATTATGGTACAGATAACCAAATTGGTTTCCATGACAATTACGAAAACTACATTAACAATCTGAATTTAGTATGGACAGAGTGTTACCGAACGCTCTATAATGGATGCAGGTTGTGTATCAATATTGGAGATCAATTTGCCAGGGCTGTTTATTACGGGAGATACAAAGTAATTCCAATCCGGCAGGAGATTATTAAATTCTGTGAGGCCATTGGGTTTGACTATATGGGTGCTATCATTTGGCAAAAAATAACTACTTCAAACACGACCGGAGGTGGTGTTCAGATGGGCTCATACCCTTACCCAAGAAATGGCATTTTGAAGCTAGATTATGAATTTATTTTAGTTTTTAAAAAACTAGGAAATGCACCTAAACCGACAAAAGAACAAAAAGAACTCTCTAAAATGACAGCAGAAGAATGGAACACTTTTTTTGCAGGCCATTGGAATTTCACTGGAGCAAGACAGAATAACCATATTGCAATGTTCCCCGAAGAATTGCCAAGACGGCTAATCAAAATGTTTTCATTTATTGACGAAACAGTTTTGGATCCATTTGCTGGTAGTGGGACAACTGCATTAGCTGCAAAAAATCTTGACAGAAATTCGGTTGGCTTTGAAATCAACCAGGATTTTATTCCTGTAATAAAAGAGAAATTAGAAATTCATCAAACAGATACAAATGGTACAACCTATGAATTCCTGAAACAGAAAAATCTAAATATTGATTTTATTCAAGAAATCCAAAAGCAGCCATATATTTTTAAAGACCCTCACACCTTAGACAAAAAAATTGATGTAAAAAAATTGCAATTCGGTTCTAAGATTGATAAGGAAAGCTCATATAATCGGGAAGAATTCTTTACAGTTAAAGAGGTTATCAGTCCTGAAAAAATACAATTGAGCAATGATCTGACTATTAAGCTTATTGGAATTAAAGAAGACCCAATAATTAATGGAAAAGCTACCGATTTTCTTACAGAGAAAACAAAAGGGAAAAGGGTTTTTCTTAAATATGATAATATTAAGTACGACAATGAAAATAATTTGCTTTGCTACCTATATTTAGAAAACAAGACTTTCATTAATGCTCATTTGATTAAAAGTGGTTTAGTAAAAGTGGACAGCAAAAATGACTTTAAGTACAAAGACAAATTCTTAACCCTTCTCAATCAAACAAATGGCAAATAAAGTCTGGGAACAAGAAAAACAAGAGTTTTAAATCATTTAGAGGCTCGAAGGAAGATAAATTATGAAAAGATACTCAAAAGAATTCGGTAAGAAAGAGAAGGTTCTTAATTATGCTACTCAAACGTATCAACTTTCAAGGCCAAATAAAGTAGGTGCTGTAATGGCTCTCATTCGTGAATGTCAACCACAAAGCATTGAAGAATGGGAACAATGGTATTTTGAGAATGCTCACACAGATGGCAAAACTGCTATAAAAATTACAAAGGAAAGTTTAGAAGAATTGGGCGAAAGGCTTTATGTAAAAATCAAAGAAATTGTAATCCCGGAATGGACAGAAGCTTTTAATCAATTGACCTTAGAAGATTGCATTAATTACATAATCAACCTAACTATTAATAGAACTTTTGACGGATTTATTCGTGAAAAATCAGTCGTTGAAGATAATCTTGCAAAAGAATTTCCGCAAGTTCGTTTTGAAGAAAGTGATCCTCAGCTTGATCACGCTGGAGATATTGATTATTTAGGTTGGGTTGGCAAAAAGGCATTTGGCATTCAAATTAAGCCTATAACATCAAAAGCTAATTTTGGCAATTATTCTTCGACTGAAAGAATGAAAGCAAGCTTTACAAACTTCTCCAAAAAGTTTGGTGGAAATGTATTTGTAGTTTTCAGTGAAAAAGAAAAAATAAAGAATGAAGAAGTGATAGGACAGATCGCTGCTGAAATCGAATTGCTTTCAAATGACCAAGAGTAATCAGCCTGATTTTCCGTTCTTTGATACTATCAGATGATACTATCAAAAAATCAAACCTTTCCCTTTTTTCATTTTGCATCGTACATTGCATCTGCATGAAATATTACATTATAGCAGGCGAAGCTTCAGGCGATTTGCATGGAAGTAATTTGATAAAAGAAATCCAGAAACTGGATGTGGAGGCAGATATCCGTTGCTGGGGCGGCGACAAAATGAAAGCCGCCGGAGCCACGCTGGTAAAGCATTACAAAGACCTGGCTTTTATGGGTTTTGCAGAAATAGTAAAAAACCTTCCGGAAATTTTAAAGAATTTTAAATTTTGCAAAAATGATATTTCTGCCTTCAAACCTGACGTAATTGTGTTTATTGATTACCCCGGTTTTAACCTGCGCATGGCAAAATGGGCCAAAGAAAATCATTACAAAACTGTTTTTTATATTTCTCCGCAGGTGTGGGCATGGAAAGAAAACCGGGTGAAAAATTTCAAACGCGACATTGATAAAATGATCGTGATCCTTCCGTTTGAAACAGCGTTTTATCAAAAATGGAATTATGAAGTGGAATATGTCGGCCATCCATTGGTGGAAGTGATTCAAAATTTTAAAAACCGGCATCCCGAAATACAGGTTTCAGAAAAGACGATTGCGTTATTGCCCGGCAGCCGCAAACAGGAAATAAATGCCAAACTTCCCATTATGCTGGAAGCCACTAAAAATTTCCCCGGTTATAATTTTGTGATCGGCAAAGCGCCTTCCATTGAAGATGAATTCTACGAAAGCTTCATTAAAGAATATCAAAATGTAAATACAATTTCTAACGATACCTATTCGCTATTAATGAAGTCTGCAGCGGCTTTGGTAACATCGGGGACCGCCACTTTAGAAACCGCATTATTCGGTGTTCCTGAAATTGTTTGTTACAAAGCAAGTAATATTTCTTACCAGATCGCAAAGCGTTTGGTGAAATTAAAATTCATTTGCCTTGTCAATTTAATTATGGATAAAGAAGTGGTAAAAGAATTAATTCAAAATGATCTTACCCCTGAAAAAATTACGGCAGAACTAAAAAAGATTTTGTTTGATCCGGCAAAAAAAGAAAAAATGCAGAAAGATTATGCGGAGTTAAAACAACTTCTTTCCGAAGGGGGAAATGCTTCAAAAAACGCGGCTAAAAGTATTTATGATTTTGTAAAAAAACCGGCTTTACAGTAAACAAGGAAATAGTGCAGATTTTTATTTTAGAACTTTCCTCTCCCCTACCTTCTTATCAATTGAATGATCAAAATGATCATCGCCAATAAAAAAAGTAAGATCGACAACCGGTTGATGAAGTGCATTGCCCTCGTCATGCTTGACTTAGGTGCATTGGGATTTTTTTTACGATCCATAAATATTCTCCTATTTGACGCCAAACTCCCATAATGCAAAATTAAAAAATTACCGGCTTTCAAAATCATATATCATTCTTGAAACATGCGCCATTGCTTTAACCGCAGAACTATCATCTTCAAGGTTTTTGGAAAGTAATACCAAAACATATTTCCTTCCATCAGGTAAAAAAACAATCCCTGAATCATGGTGAACTCCTGTTATCCATCCTGTTTTATGAGCCACTTTTACCTCTTTTGGAAGTTCTGCCGGAATGATTGAATTATGTTCCTGCTTTAATAAAATATTGATCATTTCATCAGAAGATTTTTTATCAACTGCTTTTCCATCAGCAATTTTTTCATAGATCACCATAAGGCCGTAAGCAGTGGTTGTATTATTCAAACCCAATTCATACGCCTTGTTATCTTCTACGCCCCGCAACACTTTTACTTTTTTCGCACCCAATTTCCGCATCGTTTGGGTTACATTTTTTGCATTTACCAATTCAATTACCAGGTTAGTTGATAAATTGCTGCTGGCAATGATCATTTGGTACATTAAATCATAAAGAGTTCTTTTTTCCCCAATGTGTCGGTAAATTTCCGACTCACTGTCATCAGTGGAATCAAGGCTGTAAAGGCTGCTGTCGACAATACTTTTAAACTCATTTTTAATCTCAAATGAATCTTTTAAAGAAAATTTCCCTTCTTTGGCCTGTTTAAAAACTTCAATCATTACAGGCGTTTTCATCGTACTTGCAGCATGAAATTCTTGATGTTCATTAATAAGTAGTTCCTTGCCCGTTGAAAGATCTTTAAATGCTACAGCGAAATCCCCTTTTTCTTTCGCCAAAACAGCCTTTATATTTTTTGATAACGTTTTCATAGTATGATTGACTTGGCAGTAAGTTTTTGAACAAATAGTAATATTGCTTAGTAAAACTACGATGAGGAAAAAAAACTTCATTAAACGAAAATAAATACTCTTTGCCCAATACAAAAAAATTTAAATTTTTGCAAATTATGCAGATTTTATCCAGATATTTTTTGTGCTTTATCTTACAATCTTCGTAAAAACCTTTTAATTTCTCTTCATGCCAAATATGGCACGCTATATGAAGGATTAAAAATTTAAAGAATTTTATAAATCATTTTTAAAGAAAAAACCATCTTCCCGCCTATAAAAAACCACAAAATTGAATTATAAAATACTATTAAGTTATTTTAAAAAGGCTAATCATGAACCGTATTTTAATTGTTGATGATAACAATGATATTTTGTGGGTAGTTGAGATTATTCTTAAAAGATATGGATTTGAAGTAATGACCACCTTAAAAGGCGAAGAAGTACTTGCAAAAACAAAAGCATTTTCCCCACAATTAATTTTGTTGGATGTTTTTTTGTCAGGTGTTGATGGCATTGATGTTTGCAATACTTTGAAATCCAATCCGGTAACAAAAAATATTCCCGTAATTATGATTTCTGCCCATACCTCTTTCAAAGAGATAAAAAAGTTTTGCAAAGCAGATGATTTTATGTCAAAGCCTTTTGATGCCAACGAACTGGTAAAAAAAATAAATTACTTTATCGGGCCATCAGTAAATGATTAATATTTCTAATCTTATATAAGGTGTTGCTTCCTTCCTTTTAAATATTTCTCGCGGATTATTTCGTAAACCTGTTTTTCATTTACTTTACTTTCGAGCCATGAGATAATATCAAGGTAAGCAAAAGCACGGGTTTCAAATTTGCTGGTTTCCAATTGCTTTATTTTATTCAATAAATTTTCAAATTCGGGTTTTAATTTTTTGGCGGACAGATAAAAGGACTTACGTAAAAATTTGAATATTTCCTCTTCTACCAAACTAAGGTTTTGCATTTTAGCCATAAACCTATAAACGGTTTTTACCAGGTATTCCAGCAATTGAAAATTTCCTAATTCATAATGCGCTATTAAATGCAGTAAACGCGCATAACATTGCAGGTCGTTTCGAAGGTTTACTTTCCAGTTGATTATTTTATTAAGGTAATCAATCGCATTATCATAATCGCCGGCGCCAAAATAAAGCGACGCTATTTTATAATAAAATATAAGCCTGCGGTGCTGGTCCAGAAATAAATTATATTCATCAAGCCGCCGGGTAATCTCATCCACAATTTCTAATCCTTCTTTAAAAGTGCCTTCCAGGAAATGCTGATTAATTTTGCCAATATATAAATATACAAAAACCTGTATCTTATTATTGTCGCTCTTTTTTACAATATCAGAATTATTAAATTCTTCCAATATCGAAATAACTTTATTAAACCCTGCGTAATTCCTAAGCGTAAAATGCGAGTTCAATAAATTGTGCAGGCCTTTTATATAATTGCCAGTTTCAATAGCGATCATCATGGGTTCTTCCAAAAAAAGATTGACCCATTTTTGAGCATGCCTGTAATACATTAAATAATCCTGGCGGATGAAAGCGTACCAACAAAAACTCTGGCTATAATATAATTTTTCGTAAAAGCCCTCCGGATTTTTAATATCCCCGGTCAGATGCAACTTGAAATAATTTTCAATTTCATTCTCATCTTCCCTGTTTCTTGCAAGCCCGTTTTTAATATACCAGCTATATAACTGTAATGAAAGATTAGAAAGTTTGGATTGCCTTATCAGCCGCTCGTTGGAAATATCTACATCATTGGTTAACTCATCTGCCCTGTCCTGCATGCTTCTTGTAATGTGGAGCGTTTCAATTTTTTTCTCAAGAATAAGCACTTCTATATAAAAATTAAGTTGATGGCCTGCATTTGCGGTTTCTTTTATTTTTTCAAGAATCTTCAGGCTTTGATGATACAGCCCTTTATTATAAAGTATGCGCGCGTAATCTAATTGCTCATGTAGTTGCATGTCAATATTATCACTGCTTTCAAGCAACCTTAAACTTCCCAGGATTTGGCGGTAGAGATGCGCTTTTATATTCGGAAGCTGTTGCTTTTTTATAGAAGAGGTTTTGGCAATTAATACGTTTTCATCATACACATTCATTTTATCAATAGCATCAAATAATTGTACCACTTTCAGGTCATTATTCGACGAATTCCTCTGAACATATAATTTAAAATTACGTTTCTCTGATTTCTGAAGAGAATGTATTAATTGAAATAAAGCATCAGTTGACCTGTTCGGCATTTTACTCAAATTTATCCTAAACAGCAATTTAAAATAAAAAGCGGACTATAATAAAAGGTAGAGGTATAAAATCGAAATTAGCCTATAATTTTTATTTATAAAGAGTTATCTCCAACAGGCTCTTTTTTTAGAAATCGTTTTTATCATTGAAAATATTTCAGAATTAAATATTTTATAAAATGCAGTAAACAAACAAAAATCAGTATTTTCTATTTTTATTTGTAATAAAATAGTTAAAAGCTAAAGCCGCTATCTTGTTGGGCATCGTAATTAATTTATGCTGTAACTACCGCCAGGCAATCGTTTCACAAATTTGATACACATTTCAGAAGTGTAAGTTCCATTTATATTAAGTTAGATATAGAAGTAGTAAACCTATAATTTCGGAGTGGCGTAGCTATTTTCTGTTCCTCATTTCATCTTTCTAAAAAATAATACTATGGAAAAGATTACAATTTTTGACACCACTTTAAGGGATGGCGAGCAAGTGCCCGGCTGCAAACTGAATACAAAAGAAAAAATAGAACTGGCGCTGAAACTTGAAGAATTGGGTGTTGATGTGCTGGAAGCAGGATTTCCTATTTCAAGCCCGGGGGATTTTAATTCAGTTGAACAGATCTCAAAAAACATAAAAAATGCCACCGTTTGTGCCTTGTCACGAGCGGTACAAAAAGATATTGAAGTAGCGGCCCAGGCTTTAAAATACGCCAAAAAGCCGCGCATTCATACCGGCATTGGCACTTCTGATTTTCACATAAAAAGCAAATTCAATTCTAACCGTGAAGACATTTTAAAAAGAGCGGTGCAATGTGTGGTTTGGGCTAAAAACTATACCGACGATGTTGAATTTTATGCAGAAGATGCCGGAAGAACAGACAATGAATACCTGGCAAGAGTAATTGAAGCGGTAATCAAAGCCGGGGCAACTACCGTAAATATTCCCGACACCACTGGTTATTGCCTTCCTCATCAGTATGGGGAAAAAATGGCATTCTTAAAAAATAATGTAAGCAATATAGATAAGGCGGTTATTTCCTGCCATTGCCATAACGACCTTGGCTTGGCTACTGCCAATTCTATTTCAGGAGCAATAAACGGCGCCCGCCAGATAGAATGTACCATAAATGGTTTGGGGGAAAGGGCAGGCAATACTTCTTTGGAAGAAGTAGTCATGGTCATTAAACAACACAAATCACTTGGTTTTTATACAGATATTGATTCGACCAAATTGTTCCCGATGAGCAGGTTGGTTTCTGAAACGATGCGTATGCCTGTTCAACCTAATAAAGCAATCGTAGGAAGCAACGCTTTTTCTCATTCCTCCGGTATTCACCAGGATGGATTTTTGAAAGATAACCTTACCTATGAAATTATCAATCCTGTGGAAGTAGGTGCAGACAATTCCAAGATCGTACTTACGGCAAGAAGCGGCCGCAGCGCGCTGGCTTATCGTTTTCAAAAATTAGGTTTCCAGTTTTACAGGAATGACATTGATATTTTATACGATCGCTTTGTACAGGTAGCTGATCGTAAAAAAGTAGTGGAAGATGAAGACCTTTCTGAAATGGCAACTGTTTATCAAAAATCAGCGGTTGTTGCGCAACAATAATTTTGTAAAAAGATATTTGATAAGATAAAATAGGAAAAACACTTTTTGAAAAATATGATACTTGAAGTAGCTATATTATATGTAAAAAGTGATGAAGAAAAGAATTTTGAATTGGCATTTTCAAAAGCAAAAACAATAATAAGTTCAAGTAAAGGATACATCGAACACCAGTTGCAAAAAAGTATTGAAATAAAAGGAAAATATATTTTATTGGTAAAATGGAAAAAATTAGAAGATCATACTGAAGGTTTTAGAAAAAGTAGGGAGTACGAAGAATGGAAAAAATTATTGCACCATTTTTACGATCCCTTTCCCATAGTTGAACATTATGTTGAAATATAAAAAGCACAGTCATCCCTCTTACCGAAAAAATGTCGATAAAAGGCGCTTGTGTGATAACTAAATAAAATGAACAAACCTTCAATCATAGTAAAAGGCCTTGTTGTGAAAACACAGGAGACTTCTGTGCTTGATGGAATTTCATTTTCACTTCGCTCTAATGAACATCTTGCTATTTTTGGTAATTCAGGAAGCGGCAAAACAGCTTTGGCAAAAGCTTTAGCAGGAAAGATACATTGGACCGGAAAAGTTTTGATTGATTCTAATGATGAGAAAACCCCGCGCGTTGAATTAGTTGAGCAACGTTATTCTTTTAAAAATTTATGCGGTATTTCAGAATTTTACTACCAGCAGCGTTTTAATAGTTTTGATGCTGATGATGCGCCTACTATTTACCAGGAATTATTAAAAGCTTCTGCACAAGACAGTAAACCAACCTTGCCTACCGGTAGGCAGGCAAATAACATCGATTTCACTTTAGACATTCTGGGAATTGAACATCTGAAAAATTCTCCCCTCATTCAACTGTCCAGCGGCGAACATAAAAGATTTCAACTGGCTAAAGCGCTGGTGAATCCGCCACAGGTATTGCTTTTGGACATGCCGTACACGGGCCTTGATGTTTCTGTTTTGAAAGAATTGAATATTATTTTAACGCAAATTGCTTCAAAAGGGACACAGATCATTTTAATTCCGGGAACATTTCCTGTTCCGGAATTTATTACAAACATTGCTTTTCTTGAGAATAAAAAGCTGGCTTTCTTCGGCAAAAAAGAAGATTATAATGCAGGCGAGTTTAACCAGCCTGCAAACAACTTTATTTACAACACAGGCCTGTTGCCGGTTTCAAATGAACCTTCCCGGTTTGAAACGATAGTAGAAATGAAAAACATCCATTTAAATTATGGAGCGCATACCATTTTTACAGGCATTGACTGGAAGATCACAGAAGGTGAAAAATGGTTACTAAAAGGGTGCAACGGTTCAGGAAAATCTTCTCTGCTTAGCATGATCACAGGTGACCATCCACAGGCTTATTCCAATGAAATTTATTTGTTTGGAAAAAGAAGGGGAAGTGGCGAAAGCATCTGGGACATCAAACAAAAAACAGGATTTATCTCTCCGGAATTACATGCCTACTTCGACAAAAATGTTACCTGTTTCCAGGCAATTGGATCAGGCTTTTTTGACACGATTGGCTTATTTAAAAAATTAAGTACTACACAGTACAACACAATACTTCAATGGTTGGATTTTTTGCAGGTTTCTCATGTGTCAACAAAGCCTTTACATTCAATTTCTGCCAGTCTCCAGCGAATGATCTTGCTTGCGAGGGCTTTGGTAAAAAATCCGCCATTGTTAGTTTTAGATGAACCATGCCAGGGGCTTGATCAAAAACAAAGTACACAATTTGTGTCTCTGGTCGACAGCATTTGTTCAGGAACCAATAAGACATTGATTTATGTGAGCCACGACGAAAGAAATGTTCCCGATTGTATTGAAAAAGTATTTCAATTAGAGAAGAAAGGCAACCAGTTTTATTCAATAGTAGAACCTGCTGCGCTTGCCGTAGCATAAAAATATTTTAACAGAAAATAATAAATCCGCAGAGCGTAGAAATATCATGAACAAGAATATAACCGTAATCTCGGGTGATGGTGTTGGTCCGGAAGTGACCCATGAAACTTTAAAAGTACTGAGCGCAATTGCATTAAAATTTCACCACAATTTTAATTTCATCCAATGCCTGATGGGAGGAATTGCAATTGACAAAACAGGTGATCCCTTGCCACAGGAAACAATCGACAGTTGCCTAAAAAGTGACGCAGTTTTACTGGGTGCGATCGGGCTTCCAAAATATGATAACGATCCATCGCTGAAAGTAAGGCCGGAACAAGGGTTGTTAAGATTGAGAAAAGGCTGCAATTGTTTGCTAATATTCGCCCGGTTACAACCTATAAGTCGCTGCATCATCTTTCTCCATTAAAAGAAAAAAATCTTGCCGGTGTTGATTTTGTTATTTACAGAGAACTTACAGGTGGAATTTATTTTGGTAAAAAAGAACTGAATGAAGAAGGAACAGAAGCTTCCGATCTTTGCATTTATAATAAAGATGAAATAACAAGAATCGCACATCTTGCTTTTGCTGCTGCACAAAAAAGAAAGAAGAAATTGACGTTGGTAGATAAAGCAAATGTTTTGGAAACATCACGCTTGTGGAGAAAAAATGTACAGGAAATTTCCGAAAAATATCCTGATGTGAGTGTAGATTATATGTTTGTTGACAATGCGTCCATCCAAATAATTGTAAACCCAAAGCAGTTTGATGTAATCCTTACTGAGAATATGTTTGGAGATATTTTAAGTGACGAGGCAAGTGTAATAAGCGGTTCACTGGGTTTATTGCCATCCTCATCCATCGGAGAAGTAAACGCTTTATTTGAACCGATTCACGGATCTTACCCGCAGGCGGCAGGAAAAGACATTGCCAACCCGGTAGGGTCAATTTTATCGGGCGCATTAATGATGGAACATTTTGGATTGAACGAAGAAGCAAAAGCCATCAGGGATGCGGTTGACTGGACATTAAGCAATGGTTTTGTGACGAAAGATATTGATCCTGTAAACTCTTATTTCACATCAACCATTGGCGAATTGGTAAGTAATTATGTTTCAAACGATATTCCTGAAAATTCAAACATCAGTAATATGGCTTTGGGGCAGGCGACAATTATTTAGGAAAAGAAGTTTGATGTTTTTGGAATTATTCAGATAAAGGTTTAGGAAGCTTAGAAGGTTTGGAAAGATTAGTGATTAGCATGATTCTAAATCCGGCAATTGATAATAAGACCAAAAAAAAGTTCTTTATTTTTTAAAAAGGTTTGCTAAGTTTGCTATTCAATTGTTCACCAAATGTTGAAAGGCAAATTTATTAATGGCATCAAAAATAGCTCAGCAATACTTATTGCTGTCATCGTCATTATTATATCCTTTAAAGGAGGTGGAATTACTATTTAAAAATTTAATTATTCAAAAATAGCCCCGCCTCCAAATGAAGCGGGGTTTTTTTATTGTAAACCCTTTTCAATTAAAAATTATGTATTACAACAACAACACTTTTATTTATTCTAACGGGGAAATTGCAAAAGCCTCTGAAGTTAAAATTGATTTATATAGCGAAACGCTGCACTATGGCTATGGCGTTTTTGAAGGAATCCGTTCGTATAAAACAGCCGAAGGAAAAACCCAAATTTTTAAAGAAAAGGAACATTTTGAAAGATTAAAAAATTCTGCCAAAGCGCTTAACCTTCCTTACCCGTGGAGTAGTGGAAGAATTAATAAAAGCCACTTACGAAATTTTAAGATTTAAATAATTTACAAGATGCTTACATCAGGCCATTTAGTTTATGCTCCGGCTAATATGAGTTTCTCTGTTAATAAAGAATCTTTCATTGTTATTGAAGCCTGGCAGATGCAGCCATTTCTGGGAGAAAGATTATTAAATGTAATGGCTTCTTCTTTTGAAAGGCCTAATCCAAAAGCTTTTAAAATTGAAGCAAAAGCAACCGGGCATTATGTAAATTCAATTCTGGCAAGCCAGGAAGCAAAAGCAAAAGGTTTTGACGAAGCCTTATTAAAAGATATGGAAGGATTTGTGGCAGAAGCGCCGGGCGCGAATATTTTTATGGAAAAAAACGGAAAGCTTTTAACACCACAATTAGGAAATATTCTTCCTGGAATTACAAGAGCTACCGTTTTTGAAATTTGTAGCGAATTAAATATTCCGGTAATTGAAAAACAAATTACCCTAGACGAACTTCATGAAGCAGACAGCGCTTTCTTTTGTGGAACTGCCGCTGAAATAATAGGAATTGGCACTTTGGATAAAATTCCATTTAAAAAAGATTGGGCAAATTCTTTGGGAATTAAAATTCAAAAAGAATATAAAGATTTGGTTACCCAAAAAAACAAAAAAGAAAAATTAGAAGCGGTAAGTGAATAACCAGTAAACAAACAAATTTTCAAGATTTTAAATTTAAACATGAACGAGACTTTATCAGATACCGAATTGAACAAAATCAGTAAAACCCTTACACAGGATGAAGCACTTCCGGGAGCGCAGGCAATGTATTATGCCATCGGTTTCCAGGAAGAAGATTTTAAAAAAGCGCAGGTTGGAATTGTAAGTATGGGCTGGGACGGAAATCCCTGCAACATGCATTTAAATGATTTGGCAACCAATGTAAAAAAAAGTGTGAATGGTGTAGATGGCTTAATGGGCTTGCGATTTTATACTATTGGCGTAAGCGATGGAATAAGCATGGGAACAGACGGAATGCGTTTCAGCCTGGTAAGCCGCGATTTAATTGCAGACAGCATAGAAACCAACGCCAGTTCACAATATTATGATGCGATCGTTGCAATCCCGGGTTGTGACAAAAATATGCCGGGCTCAATAATGGCAATGGGAAGATTAAACCGCCCTTCAATTATGTTGTATGGAGGCACCATTGCGCCGGGGCATTATAAAGGCGAAGACTTAAATATTGTATCTGCTTTTGAAGCATTGGGGCAAAAGATTGCAGGTAATTTGGATGAAGCAGATTTTAAAGGAATTGTCCGCCACGCATGCCCGGGAGCCGGAGCTTGCGGTGGAATGTACACTGCCAATACTATGGCGAGCGCGATTGAAGCTTTGGGAATGAGTTTACCTTATTCATCAAGTAATCCTGCATTGAGCAAAGAGAAGGAAAAGGAATGTGCAGGAATTGGCGAAGCCATAAAAAATTTATTGGAAAAGGATATCAAACCAAAAGATATTATGACGCGTGAAGCATTTGATAATGCGATTACAGTTGTGATGGTTTTGGGTGGTAGCACCAATGCTGTATTGCATTTAATAGCCATGGCGAAAAGTGTTGGTATAAAATTATCACCTGATGATTTTCAAACCATCAGTAACAAAATCCCGATGCTTGCTGATTTTAAACCCAGTGGAAAATATCTAATGGAAGATTTGCACAAGCATGGAGGCGTTCCGGCCGTGATGAAATATTTATTAAAAAATGGTTTGTTGGATGGAGAATGCTTAACAGTAACAGGGAAAACGATTGCAGAAAATGTAAAAGATGCGCCTGATCTGGATTTCGAAAAACAGGATATTATTCATTCATTAGAAAACCCGATTAAAGCCACCGGGCATTTACAAATACTTTACGGCAATCTTGCAGAAGGTGGAAGCGTAGCAAAAATTACCGGAAAAGAAGGAACCCGTTTTGAAGGTAAAGCAAGAGTATTTGAAGGTGAAAAACATTTAATAGAAGGCATACAAAGCGGGCGTGTCCATGCAGGCGATGTGGTGGTAATAAGAAACATAGGGCCAAAAGGCGCACCTGGAATGCCGGAAATGTTGAAACCAACCGGAGCTATTATTGGCGCGGGATTGGGTAAAACAGTTGCCTTAATTACTGATGGAAGATTTAGTGGCGGCACCCATGGTTTTGTTGTCGGGCACATTACACCTGAGGCTTTTGAAGGTGGTTTACTGGGTTTGGTAGAAGATGATGATATTATTGAAATAGATGCAGTAAAAAATACCCTCAATTTAAAAGTAAGCGATGAAGAAATTGCACAACGAAAAGCCGTATGGAAACAACCAGCTTTAAAAGCAACAAGCGGTGTTTTGTATAAATATGCAAAGTTTGTAAAAAATGCAAGTGAAGGATGTGTGACCGATGAGGAGTAAATGAAAATTAAAAATAATCATGCAAATAATACGAAGCATACAAAACAGGATTTACGAAATCAGGGGTGAGAGAGTAATGCTTGACAGGGATTTGGCTAATCTATATGAAACAGAAGCAAAATCATTAAACCTTGCAGTCAAGCGTAATATAAAAAGATTCCCTTCGGATTTTATGTTTCGGCTTACACAGGAAGAGTATGATTCTTTAAGGTTGCAAATTGAAACCTTAGATACCGTTAAATCTTTAAGGTTGCAAAATGAAACCTTAAAGAAAGGAAGAGGGCAACACAGCAAGTACCTTCCTTATGCTTTTACTGAACAAGGTGTGGCAATGTTGAGCGGAGTTTTAAATAGTGACAAAGCTATTAATATGAACATTGCCATTATGAGAGCTTTTGTAGAAGTGAGAAAAATAGTTTTAAAAGAAAATGATTTGAAAGAACAATTAAAAGCCATTAAGGAAAAATTGGGTGATCATGATACACAATTAAATCAAATATATGATGCTATGGAAAATTTGTTAGACGAAAAAGCAAATCAAAGAAAATGGGAACAAAGGGAAAGAATCGAATTTAAAAAATAATAAATTCATTTGCAGTCAACACAACAAAAGATATTAGAAATAAGAGGCCAAAACTTGATGCTGGAATATGATTTGACGGTGTTGAACGAAGCGGAGACAAAATATGTAAAAGGTGCTATCAAGGAGATTAAAATTTAAATTAGTTCCCTCTGCTTCGGAATTGTCTTACTGAGGTTGTTGAAGGAGGGGGTTGGGGTGAGGCTAAAAAATGAATTAAAAAGTATAAAAGTTTATAGTCGAAGCATTAACTAAATTATGGCAGAGGAAGAACCTAAACTGGAAGCCTGGAATAACAGAAAACGAATCGGTTTTAAAAATTAGTATCAAAATAAAAAAGTATTATTATGAATACGCTCGAATTAGAAGAAGAAAAAAAAGTAACGACAACTTCTAAAAAAACAGAAAATATCAGCGGCAGCGAAGCAGTTTTAAAAATTTTAATTGCTGAAAAAGTCAAAACTATTTTCGGCTATCCTGGTGGCGCTATCATGCCTATTTATGATGCATTATATGACTACCAGGATAAATTAAATCATATTTTAGTACGCCATGAACAAGGCTCCATTCATGCCGCACAAGGGTTTGCAAGAACTTCAGGAAAAGTAGGCGTTGTGTTTGCTACCAGCGGCCCCGGCGCTACCAATTTAGTTACAGGCCTTGCAGATGCGATGATAGACAGCACGCCGCTTGTTTGTATTACAGGCCAGGTTTTCGCGCATCTTTTAGGAACCGATGCTTTTCAGGAAACAGATGTCGTAAATATTACAACTCCGGTTACTAAATGGAATTACCAGGTAACGGATGCCAATGAAATTCCATCAGTTCTAGCCAAAGCCTTTTACATCGCTAAAAGCGGAAGGCCAGGCCCGTTTTAATTGACATCACCAAAAATGCACAAATACAAAAATTTGATTTTGAAGGATATATAACGTGCAACCATATACGCAGTTATCGTCCAAAACCCATAGTAAGAGAAGAGTACATTGAAGAAGCTGCGAAATTAATTAACGAGGCAAAAAAACCTTTTGTAATTTTTGGCCAGGGCGTAATATTAGGAAAAGCGGAAAAAGAATTTAAAGATTTTATTGAAAAGGGCGGCTTGCCTGCAGCATGGACCATTCTTGGATTGAGTGCACTTTCAACGGATCATCCTTTAAATGTTGGCATGCTCGGTATGCACGGAAATTACGGGCCAAATGTGCTTACCAATGATTGCGATGTTTTAATTGCAGTCGGTATGCGTTTTGACGACCGTGTTACCGGAAGGCTTGATAAATATGCAAAGCAGGCAAAAATTATTCATCTGGATATTGACCCATCAGAAATTGATAAAAATGTAAAAACTACAGTAGCGGTTTGGGGCGATTGTAAAGAAACCTTGCCTTTGCTCACCCAATTAATTGAAGAGAAAACACACAAAGAATGGCTCGAAAAATTTGCAGAGTATACAGAAAAAGAAAATGAAGCCTGTTTTAAAAAAGACCTCACTCCTACTTCAGGCACACTTTCAATGGGTGAAGTGGTCAATCTTTTAAATGAACTTACCAATGGGAATGCCGTAATTGTTTCAGATGTAGGGCAGCACCAGATGGTAGCTTGCCGCTATGCAAAATTTAACCAATCAAGAAGCAATGTGACTTCAGGCGGTTTGGGTACAATGGGTTTTGGCTTACCGGCAGCTATCGGCGCTAAATTTGGCGCGCCTGAGAGAACAGTAATTGCAATAGTTGGCGATGGCGGATTTCAAATGACGTTACAGGAATTAGGAACTATTATGCAGAATAACGTGGATGTAAAAATTGTTGTTCTCAATAATGAGTTCCTCGGAATGGTACGCCAATGGCAGGAATTATTCAATGAAAGAAGGTATTCTTTTACAGATATCCAAAGCCCCGATTATGTTACGCTGGCAAATGCCTATGACATTCCCGGGCAAAAAGTTTCAGAAAGAGAGAAGTTAAAAAATGCTTTGAAACGATGCTTGAAACTGATGGCGCTTATCTTTTGGAAATAATGGTTGGAAAAGAACACAACGTATTTCCGATGGTACCACAAGGTTGCAGCGTTGCAGAAATCCGTTTATCTTAAAAATTTTTTTTTAAAAAAAATAAAAAATCATGAACACTGACGAAATAAAAAAAACCAATAATTCTTCGTTTACTACGCCGGGAAAACAGGAATATACCATAACGGTTTATTCAGAAGACCAGATAGGAATACTCAATCGTATTTCCATTATTTTTTCACGGAGAAAAATTAATATTCAAAGCCTGAATACTTCCCCATCTGAAGTTCCCGGTATTCACCGGTTTAATATCGTCATTGACGAAACGGAAGAAGTAATCAAAAAATTAGTACGCCAGATAGAAAAACAAGTAGATGTTTTAAAGGCTTATTACAACACCAATGATGAGATCATCTGGCAGGAAATGGCTTTGTATAAAGTGCCTACGGACGTGATTATGGAAAAAGCGAAGGTAGAAAGATTGCTTCACCAGTTTGGCGCAAGAGTGGTGGCTATTCGTAAAGATTATACTGTTTTTGAAACCACAGGCCATCGCGAAGAAACTGATAAACTGATAGAAGCCCTGGAGCCTTATAGTTTAATAGAATTTGTCAGAAGCGCCCGTGTGGCCATTATCAAAGAAAGTGAAGGTTTTCATTTTAAAGTAAAGGAATTTGAAAAACTACAACCCGGAGAGGAAGTAATAGAAAATGAATACCTGGACAAACAGAGCGAAGTTTTTACTATGTAGGTAAAAAAAATTATATGCAAAACGTAATCCCAATGTTGTCTTATGAAAATGGCATTTCTTCTTTAGAATGGCTAAAGAAAGCCTTTGGTTTTGAAGAAAATTTGGAAATGCGGTTTGTAGAAGATGGGCGGTTAACTCATTCGGAATTAAAAGCCGGTGAAAATATAATCATGATTGCTACGCCAACTCTTGATTATGAAAGTATTAATAAACAGCGTAAACGCGATAAGCAAATGGATAAATGGCTTTCAGTTCCGTGGGTTGTTAATGGCTTATTGGTTTATGTAGAAAATGTAGAAGAACATTTTAAAAAGGCAAAAGAAAACAGGGCTGAAATTTTATCTGAAATTGAAGAAGGTTTTCCGGGTAAAAGATATAGGTGCGCAGATATAGAAGGCCACCGCTGGATGTTTATGCAAAAACAATCATAATTTATGACAATAGAAAAAGTAATTCCAATTTTAAGAATTTTCGATTATAAAAAAGCGGTTGAATTTTATATTGACTGGCTGGGTTTTAAAATTAATTGGGAACATACTTTTGACGATAACACCCCGGTTTATATGGAGATTGAACGCGAGGGCCTGCTAATTCATTTAAGCGAACACCACGGTGATGGGACACCCGGGACAAAAGTATTTATCTGGTGTAAAGGCGTAGAAGGATTTCACAAAGAAATTATTAATAAAAAATACAAATACAATAAACCCGGGTTAGAAAAAACTTTTTATGGTTCATTAGCTGTTACAGTGATTGACCCATTTCACAACCAGGTTTCTTTTAACGAAAAGATAGACGATACTAAATAAATATTTCATCAAACAAAAACAAAAATAATAACAACATGGCGACATTAAATTTTGCAGGAACAGACGAAAAAGTGGTAACCAGGGAAGAATTTCCTCTGTCAAAAGCACAGGAAATATTGAAAGATGAAGTTGTGGCCGTAATCGGTTATGGCGTTCAGGGGCCAGGACAGGCATTGAACCAGCGCGACAATGGAATCAACGTAATTGTTGGACAGAGAAAAAATTCCAAAAGCTGGGACAAAGCTATACAGGATGGGTTTGTAGAAGGAAAAACTTTATTTGAAATTGAAGAAGCTTTGGAAAAAGGAACGATCATTTGTTACCTGTTGAGCGATGCCGCGCAAATTGCTTTATGGCCCACAGTAAAGAAACATCTAACCCCGGGAAAGGCTTTATATTTTTCTCATGGTTTCGGAATTACTTATAATGATCAAACAGGAATTATTCCTCCAAAAGATGTAGATGTATTTTTAGTAGCGCCTAAAGGATCAGGAACTTCTTTAAGAAGAATGTTTTTACAGGGCCGCGGATTAAACAGCAGCTACGCCATCTTCCAGGATGCAACAGGCAAAGCTTTTGACCGTGTTATTTCTCTTGGTATTGCGATCGGTTCGGGTTATTTATTTGAAACTGATTTTAAGAGAGAAGTGTTTAGCGACCTTACCGGCGAGCGTGGTACTTTGATGGGCGCGATACAGGGAATTTTTGCTGCGCAATTTGAAGTGCTTCGCAAAAACGGCCACTCACCTTCTGAAGCCTTTAATGAAACAGTTGAGGAACTTACACAATCTTTAATGCCTCTTGTTGCAGAAAACGGAATGGACTGGATGTATGCCAATTGCTCTACCACAGCGCAACGTGGCGCTTTGGACTGGTGGAAAAAATTCCGTGACGCAACGTTACCGGTGTTTTCTGATTTATATGAAAGCGTAGCTGCGGGCAAAGAAGCCAAACGTTCTATTGATTCAAATTCACAGGAAGATTACCGTGTAAAATTAGACGCAGAATTAAAAGAATTAAGAGAAAGCGAGATGTGGCGTGCAGGAAAAACCGTAAGAAGTTTACGCCCAGAAAATCAGGAACCGTCTTAAAAAATATTTTAACAGGGTGGCTGACTTTTAAGTTGGCCACTTTTAGATTCAATTTTAATGAATAGCACTGTTCATACAAAACATGATGAAAGAATTTACCAGCCCGTCTTTGATGGATTAGGAGTTGCTGACGCATCTGCTCGTTTAAAAAATGTGGTGAACAGAACACCGCTTGATCTCAACAGGAATTTGTCCAACAGATACCAGTGCAATATTTTTCTTAAAAGAGAAGACCTCCAGGTAGTGCGTTCTTATAAACTACGTGGCGCTTACAACATGTTGAGCACCTTACCACAGGAACAATTAAACCAGGTAGTTGTTTGTGCAAGCGCAGGAAACCATGCACAGGGTTTTGCCTATTCCTGCAAGAAATTAAACTGTAAGGGCGTAGTTTTTATGCCTGTTATTACTCCAAAGCAAAAAGTGAAACAAACAAAAATGTTTGGTGAAGATGCTATTGAAATCAAATTGGTTGGCGATTCTTATGAAGAATGTGCCGAGGCTGCAATTCAATATTGTAAAGAAAATAATAAAACGTTTATTCCTCCTTACGATAATTATAAAGTTATTGAAGGGCAGGCCACTGTTGGTTTAGAGATATTGGAAGATCTTACTCATATTGATTATTTATTTGTCCCTGTTGGCGGTGGCGGATTGGCTTCCGGTGTCGGTTCTTACTTTAAGACCTTTTCCCCAACCACAAAAATTATCGGCGTAGAACCTGCCGGGGCACCTTCAATGACAGAAGCCTTTAGAGCAGGGCACCCTGTTGTTTTAAAAAATATTGAGCATTTTGTAGACGGGGCATCTGTTAGCCGCGCAGGTGATATCACCTATCCTATTTGTAAAGAAGTGTTGAATGAAATGCATCTTGTAGATGAAGGCAAAGTTTGCAGCACGATCTTAAAATTGTATAATGAAGATGCAATAGTTGTAGAACCTGCAGGTGCATTATCCATCTCAGCATTAGATGATTACAAAGAAGAAATTAAAGGTAAAAATGTGGTTTGTATCGTCAGTGGAGGTAACAATGATATTGACCGGATGCAGGAAATAAAAGAAAGGTCCCTACGATATGAAGGATTAAAACATTATTTTCTGATCCGCTTTGCTCAAAGGCCAGGCGCGTTAAAAGAGTTTGTAAACGAGGTTTTGGGCCCTACAGACGATATCACCAGGTTTGAGTACATCCAAAAAAACAATAAAGAAGCAGGGCCGGCACTGGTGGGCATTGAACTTGGTTCTAAAAAAGATTATGAATCGTTGAAAAATAACCTTAATCACCATAAAATTAATTATACCGAATTACAGAAAAATGATAATGCTTTTGGTTATTTGGTATAGATGAAAATAAAAATTAAATTAAAATTAAAAAAATATTACAGGTAAAAATTTGATCACCCGAAGGATAGGCGTATTGCACATCTTTTTGCACAAAAGTAAGTATCTAAATCGCTTACATTTTCAAGTAGATCAATACGTTTAAAAGTTTTTCAGGAAATTTGCGCCTCTAATCAAAAAAAATTAAAATGAATAATACTTCCAGCACACTGTTTGACAAAGTTTGGGATTCGCATGTGGTACGTAAAATTGAAGACGGCCCCGATGTTTTTTTTATTGACAGGCATTTTATCCATGAAGTTACAAGCCCCGTTGCTTTTGGAGGGCTGGTAAACAGGGGATTAAAAGTGATGTTTGCTGATAAAACATTTGCTACCGCTGATCATAATACGCCTACCATCAATCAGCATTTGCCTGTGCAGGATCCTCTTTCGGCCAACCAGTTGAAAGCTTTGGAAACGAATTCAGCAAAATATGGCATTTCGCATTGGGGATTAAATAATCCAAAGAATGGAATTGTACACGTTGTTGGCCCGAGAACGGAATTACATTCCAGGTATGACAATTGTTTGCGGCGACTCACATACTTCCACTCATGGTGCTTTCGGAGCAATAGCTTTTGGAATCGGAACTTCCGAAGTAGAGATGGTACTTGCCTCACAATGTATTATGCAGCCAAAACCTAAGAAAATGCGCATCAACGTAAATGGCAAACTGGGCAAAGGAATAACTGCAAAAGATGTAACACTTTATGTTATATCCAGGTTAACGGCAGCGGGCGCCACCGGGTATTTTGTAGAATATGCCGGAGAAGTTTTTGAAAATCTCAGCATGGAAGGCAGAATGACAGTTTGCAATATGAGTATAGAAATGGGTGCGCGTGGCGGAATGATTGCTCCGGATGAAACAACATTTGCTTATTTAAAAGGAAAAGATAAAGCGCCCAAAGGCGAAGCCTGGGATAAAATGCTTGCTTACTGGAAAACTTTAAAAACGGATAGTGAAGCAACATTTGATAAGGAATTTAATTTTGATGCTGCCGATATTGAGCCAATGATAACGTTCGGCACCAATCCCGGAATGGGCATGGGTATCAGCAAACATATTCCGGTTTCAAAAAATACTGCCAGCGGAAATGCCAGTTACGAAAAATCTCTTAATTATATGGGATTTCATGAGGACGAAGCGATGCTGGGAAAGAAAGTAGATTACGTATTTATAGGAAGTTGTACCAACGGCAGAATTGAAGATTTTCGCGCATTTGCTTCAATCATAAAAGGAAGAAAGAAAGCCGATCACGTTACTGCATGGATTGTTCCCGGCTCGCATGTAGTAGAGCAACAAATAAAAGAAGAAGGTATTCTGGATATTTTAACTGAAGCGGGATTTCAATTACGCCAGCCAGGTTGTTCAGCATGTTTGGCTATGAATGATGATAAAATTCCCGCAGGTAAATATGCGGTGAGTACCAGCAACAGAAACTTTGAGGGAAGACAGGGGCCCGGAGCAAGAACGATGCTGGCAAGTCCGCTCGTTGCGGCTGCGGCTGCAGTTACCGGCGTTGTCACTGATCCGAGAGAATTAATGTGAATAAAGGCAATGAGGCAAAAGGCATAGGAGAAAACTTAAAACTTAAAACATATAACTTAAAACTCAAAATGGCTTACGATAAATTTACAGTGCTTACCAGCACAGCGGTTCCAATGCCCACTGAGAATGTGGACACCGATCAGATTATTCCCGCGCGTTTTTTAAAAGCGACAGAGCGTACTGGATTTGGTGATAATCTTTTTCGCGATTGGAGGTACAATGCAGATGAAACACCTAAAAAAGATTTTGTCCTTAATACTCCTGTTTATTCAGGTAAAATACTGGTGGGTGGCAAAAATTTCGGAAGCGGCAGTAGCCGGGAACATGCAGCATGGGCCATTTATGATTATGGTTTTCGCGTAGTAGTTTCCAGTTTCTTTGCTGATATCTTTAAGAACAATTCAATTAATGTTGGCATTCTTCCTGTTCAGGTAAGTGAGGAATTTCTGATAAAAATCTTTAGTACTATTGAAGCAGATCCTAACGCACAATTTGAAATAAACCTTCCGGATCAAACTATTACAATCCTTTCTACCGGTGAACAAGAATCGTTCGATATTAACGGCTATAAAAAACACAACTTAATGAATGGCTTTGATGATATAGATTATTTGCAGGCTATGAAAGAAGACATCCAATCATTTGCTGAAAAGAGTTTGTATTAATTAAGATCATAATAAACAAAAATGCCAAAAAAACAGCGATACATTGAGATAATGGACACTACACTTCGTGATGGTGAACAAACAAGTGGGGTTTCATTTTCTGCTGTGGAAAAATTAACGATTGCCAAGCTAATATTAACCGAATTAAAAGTAGACCGCATTGAAATCGCTTCAGCCCGCGTGTCGGAAGGCGAGTTTGACGCGGTGAAAAAAATTACAAAATGGGCAAAAGCAAACGGGTTGCTGGATAGGGTTGAAGTACTGACTTTTGTTGATGGAACTGTTTCTGTAGAATGGATGATAAAAGCAGGCGCTAAAGTGATGAACCTTCTTACCAAAGGGTCTCTCAATCATTTAACCCATCAACTTAAGAAAAAACCGGAACAGCATTTTGCTGAAATCTCGGAAGTGATAAAACTCGGAAGAAAAAAAGGGATTGACTGCAATGTCTATCTTGAAGACTGGAGTAACGGTATGCGCGATTCAAAAGATTATGTATTTCAGTATCTTGATTTTCTTTCTACTCAGCCGGTGAAACGAATAATGCTTCCGGATACATTGGGCGTTTTGACTCCTTCTGAATCTTTTGAATTTGTTTCTGAAATTGTACAGCGTTATCCAAAAACACATTTTGATTTCCATGCTCACAACGATTACGATCTGGGTACAGGCAATGTGTTCGAGGCTTTAAAGGCCGGCGCGTCCGGAATACACCTGACGGTAAATGGAATGGGAGAACGTGCAGGCAATGCACCATTAGCAAGCGCCATAGCAGTCATCAATGATTTTATGCCGGAATTAAAAACATCGGTGTCAGAAAAATCATTGTACAGAGTAAGTAAATTGGTTGAGACATTTTCAGGATTTCGCATTCCGGTGAATAAGCCGGTGGTGGGGGAAAATGTATTCACTCAAACTGCAGGCATACACGCAGATGGCGATAAAAAAAATAATCTCTATTTCAGCGATCTTATGCCTGAACGCTTTGGCCGCCAACGCAAGTACGCGCTTGGAAAAACGAGCGGAAAAGCAAATATTGAAAACAACCTTTCCCAATTGGGCATTCATCTTTCTGACCAGGATCTCAAAAAAGTAACGCAACGAATTATTGAATTAGGCGACCGTAAAGAAATAGTTACCCAGGCAGATCTGCCTTACATTATTTCGGATATGCTGGACACCGTAGCCATTGAGCAAAAAGTGCAGATAGAAAATTATGTATTGACACATTCCAAGGGGTTAAATCCTTCCGTAACATTAAGAATTTGTATTGAAGGTGAGTCGTTTGAAGAACATGCCCAGGGAGATGGACAATATGATGCGTTTATGAATGCACTAAAGAAGATATATAAACAAAAGAAAATAGCACTTCCCCTGTTGACTGATTATGCAGTGAGTATTCCGCCCGGAGGAAAAAGCGATGCCTTTTGCGAAACAATTATTACCTGGAGGCATAATGGCAGGGAGTTTAAAACACGCGGGCTTGACAGCGATCAAACGGTCGCAGCGATTAAGGCAACCTGGAAGATGTTGAATAGTATTTAACAGACAAAACCCAGATAATTACAAAAAACTACTAGCTACAAACTAAAAACTAAGAACTAAATAAAAATGGCAAACAAACATATTTTAATTGTTCCCGGAGATGGAATAGGACAGGAAGTAACAGCAGTTGGTAAAAAAGTATTGGATAAAATAGCAGGAAAGTTCGGACATACATTCACGTATGATGAAGCTTTGATAGGACATATAGCCATTGAAGCAACAGGAAATCCTTTACCGGGTGAATCGCTTGAAAAAATGCGCAACTCAGATGCCGTCCTGTTTGGCGCAGTAGGACATCCCAAATACGACAACGACCCTTCTGCCAAAGTAAGGCCCGAACAAGGCTTGTTAAAGATGAGAAAGGAGTTGGGCTTGTATGCCAATATTCGCCCTATTAAATTGTTCGATGAATTACTCGGAGCTTCCAGCATCAAGCCGGAAATATTAAAGGGTGCGGATATTTTATTTTTCCGCGAATTAACAGGTGATATTTATTTTGGTGAAAAAGGAAGAAAAAATAATGGCGACACCGCTTTTGATGTCGCTGAATACAGCCGTTATGAAGTGGAACGTATTGCCCGAAAAGCATTTGATGCCGCACGTACAGGAGCAGGAGAAAGAAATTATGTTCAGTTGACAAAGCGAATGTGCTTGAAACCTCCAGGCTTTGGCGCGAAGTAGTGCAAAAAGTTGCGTTGGATTATCCCGATGTGGAAGTAGAGTATCAGTTTGTAGATGCCACCGCCATGCTGTTGATAAAAGATCCACGGAGATTTGACGTGGTTGTTACCGCCAATCTTTTTGGAGATATATTGACCGATGAAGCTTCGCAAATTGCCGGTTCAATGGGCATGCTGGCAAGCGCATCTGTAGGAGATGGTACTGGCGTGTATGAACCCATACATGGTTCAGCACATGACATCACAGGGAAAGGCGCTTGCCAATCCTTTAGCATCCATTTTATCTGCCGCGTTATTATTGGATATTTCTTTTAACATGAAACCCGAATCAGAATCCGTAATTGCTGCTGTTGACGCGGTATTGAAAGCCGGATGGCGCACAAGAGATATCGCTGATGCTCAAACGCCTGCCGATAAAATACTGGGAACGGAAGCGATGGGTGCAGCCGTTTTGAAGGAATTATAGTTTATTGAAGGATGAAATTGCCAATTGAAAATCATCGGATTTTGTTGGTTTACTGTTATTAGTTTATGGACTTATTTTTCGTTTAACCCTAAACGTTATACAAAGAGCATTAATAATTTCTTTAACCATATCCTCCTATTTCCATACTTTCAGCGTTTTAATATCTCCATTAGGCCTTAAGATTTCTAATTTTTTTTAATAAAAAAAACATACTTCCTGTATTGATTTCTTTTTTATTTCAGGAACCCAACATTCGCTGGCAGGATGGCCAACTGGCAACAATAAAAAAGGTTTTTCATTTTCAGGGCGGTTCAAAATTTTTGACAGAAAATTCATCGGGCTAGGCGTGTGGGTAAGTGTTACCAATCCTGCTTCATGAATAGCCGCTATTAAAAATCCGGTTGCAATTCCCGTACTTTCCAGCACGTAATAATTATTTCTTTTTTTACCGTCAACATCTATCTCATACGATTTTTTGAAAACGGCAATCAGGCAAGGCGCTATTTCAAGAAATGGTTTTTTCCAGCTTGTTTGTAACGGCGCAAGGTCGCTGAGCCATTCCACAGGCATTCTTCCATTATAACTTAATTCTTCTTCATGCTCCGCAGCTTCGCGGATTTGTTTTTTAAGCTTTTTATTTTGAATTACACAAAAAGACCATGGTTGTTTATTAGCTCCGGAAGGCGCGCTGTTGGCTACAGAAAGAATATTTTTGATAATTTCTTCTGAAACCGGTTGGCTGCTGAAATGCCGTATACTTTTCCTTTTTAACATGAAATTTTTAAATTCCTCAGAATTTTTCAGGCTTTCTTCTTCAGGTATTTGGCGCGGGCGGAAAGGTATAAAAGGATAACCGTTAATAAATTTTACCTGGGGCATATTTCAAATTTTATTTCTTTTTATGGCAACAAATAATCGAATTTCTTCTTAATTAACCGCATTTAAATAAATCAAATTAAGCCTTCGTCAGCAAAACTATAATAGCCTTCATCGCTAACGATCAGGTGGTCCACTACTTTTATATCCAGTAGCTTGCCGGCACTTTTAAGTTTGGTAGTAAGTTCCTCATCGGCTCTGCTTGGCCGCAGGCTTCCGGAAGGATGATTGTGGCATAGAACCATAGAAGTGGCCTGGACTTCCAGCGCTTTTAAAAAAATAATTCTCGGGTCAGCGATTGTATGGTTTAATCCACCTTTACTTATGATTTCAAAATGTTTTACCTTATTGGATATGTTTAAAAAAACTACCGCGAAAACTTCATAGGGATAATCTTTTAAAGAGGCTTTTAAAAAATTAGCCAATTCACTGCTTGAATGAATCCGTTTTTTATCAAGAAAATTAGTTCCATGGCGCCTCCTGCCTAATTCTAACGCCGCGACTAAAGTAACCGCTCTTGCCTCTCCAATCCCCTTTACCGACATCAGTTCTTTTATCGAAACTTTTCCCAATTCATCAAGGTTGTCTTCTCCCAGCCTCAAAACATTTTTGGCTACATCAATGGCGCTTTCTTTTCCGCTGCCACTATTTATTAATATAGCAAGTAATTCTGAATCGCTAAGGCTTTCCCTTCCCTTCAATAAAAGTTTTTCTCTTGGCCGGTCGCCCACCGCCCAATTTTTTATGGAGGTGGATGACTTGTTAGAAGTTTCCATGAATTAGAGTTTATTTCCAAAAATATTAATTATAATTTCGCTAAACTAATTATCGCCACAATTATTAAATATGCATCCTAACGTAAAACTCTTTTCGGGAACCGGGTCACAATATCTTGCAAAACAAATTGCACTAAGATTTGGAGAACCTTTAGGAAAAATAAATATTCAAAAATTCAGTGATGGGGAAATTGGCGTTGAATACCAGGAAAGTATTCGCGGCCAGTTTGTTTTTTTGATCCAAAGTACCTTTTCGCCCACCGATAATTTGATGGAATTATTATTGATGATTGATGCGGCTAAGCGTGCTTCCGCCTATAAAGTAATTGCGGTAATTCCTTATTATGGCTATGCGCGGCAGGACAGAAAAGACAAACCCCGTGTGGCAATCGGTTCAAAATTAGTGGCCAATATGATTGTGGCTGCCGGCGCTGACAGAGTGATTACTATGGATCTGCATGCTCCGCAAATACAGGGATATTTTGATATCCCGGTAGACCACCTGGATTCATCGGCTATTTATATTCCTTATATCGAAGACCTTAATCTTGAAAATCTCACTTTTGCTGCTCCTGATGTGGGAAGCGCCAACAGGATTCGCGAAATAGCCAGTTATTTTGAAGTGGATATGGTTATATGCGATAAACATCGAAGAAGGGCTAACGAAATTGCGAGCATGGTAGTAATAGGAGATGTTACCAACCGGGATATCGTATTGATTGATGACATCTGTGATACCGGAGGTACGCTTTGTAAAAGCGCCGCGTTATTATTGGAAAAGGGAGCCAGGAGCGTGCGTGCATTTTGCACACATCCTGTATTAAGCAACAACGCTTATGAAAATATTGAAAATAGTGTGTTGGAAGAGTTGGTAGTTTGTGATACGATTCCCGTTAAAAAAAGGATTGATAAATTAAAGGTTGTTTCTGTAGCTGACCTGTTTGCAGTTGCCATTCGTAACGCTTATGAAAATAAAAGCATTAACAGCCTTTTTATAAGAAGTAAAATGCATAAAAAGAATATTGCGGGATAGGGAAGGTAAAACTTATGAGAAATATGTAATGAGGCTTAGGCTATAAATTCCGGCAAAAAAATATTCTTTCTTATAGTAAAAGGACAAATAACCCTGGTTTTTATTTTACAAAACCTCTTATAAATTCCTCAAAATCAAAATATGAAATTCAGGAATTTACCCTACCTTTGCGCCTCAAAAAAATAAAAATTTTTAATAATGAAAACAATTACAATCGAAGGACAACTCAGGACCGAATTTGGCAAATCAGCCACCCGCCAGCTTCGCTCTGAGGACAAAGTGCCAGCTGTAATTTACGGAGGTGCAAAAGAAATCAATTTTTCTGCTCCGGCAACAGCTTTTAAAAACATAATTTATACGCCGGATTTTATGTTGGCAGATATCTCCATTGAGGGCAATTCTTACAAATGTGTTTTAAAAGACCTTCAGTTTGGCAAAGTAAGCGACCAATTGATCCATGTCGATTTTTTGGAACTGGTTCCTGCAAAAAAAGTTACGGTAAATATTCCCTTAAAATTTACCGGTGTGCCCCAGGGAGTTAAAGAAGGAGGAAAACTGGTAGTGAAAATAAAATCATTAAAAGTAAAAACACTTCCCAAAAATTTGTTGGAGCATATTGAAGTGAATATAGATGACCTTAAACTAAATGAAAATATAAGGGTTCAGGACGTAAAACCTGAGAATATGGAAGTAATGAATTCCCCTCGTATTCCTATTGCATCTGTAACTATGACACGGCAACTGAAACAGGAAGAATCCAAAGTTGCACCTGCCGCCGCCGCTGTTGACGTAAAAGCAGCCCCTGCCCCAGAAGCAAAACCGGCTCCTGCAAAAAAATAAATTATTAATTCTAAAAAAATGCCCCCTTCACCGGGGGCATTTTTATTTTATAGTAGCATTTTTTCAAAGCGCTAACTATAAGTTTTGCGTACATTTGCACACTAATTTTAAAAATGGGTATGGATAGAAATTCGGTTATAGGTTTTGTCTTATTAGCTCTTTTATTTTTTGGGTATTTCTATTATTCGAAACAGGGCGAAATGGCTGCTGAACAACAAAAGCAACATATTCAGGATTCTCTTGACCGGCTGAAACCAAAGGTAGATACAACAGCAAACTTTAAAGCGTATAAAGATTCTGTTATCGCAATAAAAGATACTTTAGCTTCCGCTTTTAAACAAGACACCACCGGCAAAGAGCAATTAATTACTGTAGAAAATAAATTGCTTAAAATTACTTTTTCCAATAAAGGTGGCCAGCCAAAAGAAATTGTAATAAAGAATTTTAAAACTTTCGATGGCAAGCCCCTTGTTTTACAAAATGGAAGTTTTAATAATATTTCTTACCCTATACATACGGGTAACAATCAAACCGTCCAAACTTCAGACCTTCTTTTTACGCCGTCGGCAATTCAATTAAACCCGGACAGCAGCCAGGTAATCACATTTACTTTACAAACTACTTCAGGACAATCTGTTCAGCATCAATATATTTTAAAACCTGATGATTATATGATCGGGTTTAATATAAAACTGAATGGAGCTAATCAATTAGAGCCTCAGAATACCATCAACTTATTGTGGCAGGCAAAGGCCAGCCGAGAAGGAAAAAGATATTAATTGGGAAACACAACAATCTCATATTTCTTTTGTAGAGAACGGTGATTATGACTTTGAACATATTGTAAAGGGCAAGGATGATAATAAAAAATTTGGCCATCCTGTAGATTGGCTTGCGCTAAATCAACAATTTTTTGCTGCTGCTATTGTGGCAAAAAATAAATTTAAATCGGGAGAAATAAAGTGGCAATCACCCGATGATACCAGCTTACATATTATTGCTACAGCCACTGCCAACCTGGAATTAAGCATCCCTGCCGGAAATGATGCCGTTATTCCTTTGCAATTATTTTATGGCCCCAGTAATTATAAAATATTAAAGTCTTATGGAAATCAAATGTACAACATGGTTCCTCTTGGAAGCGGGATCCTTGCATTTGTAAAATACATTAACCGGGGCTTTATCATGCCGGTTTTTGATTTTCTTTCCAGCAAAATTGCCAGTTATGGATTGGTGATCGCTTTACTTACCATTATCATTCGCTTACTGATTTCACCGCTTACTTACCAAAGTTATTTAAGTGGCGCTAAAATGAAATTATTAAAGCCGGAACTGGAGGCATTAAAAGCAAAATTCAAGGATGATAAGCAGGCATTTGGGATGGAACAAATGAAATTGTATAAAAGCGCGGGTGTTAATCCTTTAGGCGGATGTATACCGGCAATTTTCCAGATTCCGATTTTCTTTGCCTTATACGATTTCTTTAACTCTAATATTGCCTTGCGGCAACAGAGTTTTTTATGGGCAAAAGACCTTTCCACTTATGATTCTATTTATCATATTCCATTCAATATTCCTTTTTATGGCGACCATGTAAGCCTGTTCACCATTACTGCCGCCATAACGAGTATGTTGATATCAGTATATGGAATGAGTAATATGCAGGACAATAGTAATCCTGTAATGAAGTACCTGCCTTTTATTTTCCCGGTAGTGTTGATAGGCGTTTTTAACCGGATGCCGGCCGCGCTTACCTTGTACTATACTGTTTCAAATACGATCACGTTGATCATCCAATTGGTAATCCAAAAATATATTATTGATCATGATAAGATAATGGCTAAGCTGCAGGAGAATAAGAAAAAACCCAAAACGCAAAGCAAATGGCAGGAAAAAGTAGCGGCCATGCAAGATTCCAATGCAAAGCTAAAATCCATGAAAGAGAAGAGCGATTCCTTAAAAAAGAAAAGGTAACCGGGTTGCAACTATTAATGAGATAATTCTATCTTTATCATTGAATTATCTTCAATTAATAAATTTATTATGAAATCCTCATTAATTATATTTCTTCTTTCATTTGTATTGATTTCATCTTCAGCCAGTGCTCAAAAATCACTTACTGAAGGAATGCTTGTTTACAATATGTCTGTAGAAACCGGAAACGGCGAGCCTAAAATGGCCGATATGTTCGACGGTGCCACTACCACTATTTATTTAAAAGGTACAATGAGCAGGACTGAATTGGTAAGCAGCCTTGGCAGTGAAGCTACTATTCATGATGCTTCTACAGGAAATGGCGTAATTTTAAAAGATTATAGCGGCCAGAAATTAATGATAACGCTTACTGCCCAAAACTGGACGAAGAATAATAGTAAATATGAAGGTATAGTATTTGAAAATACCGGAACTACCGAAAAAATTGCCGGCTTTACCTGCAATAAGGCAATTGCCAAATTGAAGAATGGCGAAAGTTTCACTGTTTATTATACTACTGAAGTAAATGTGGCTAATAAATCTTACGACGCACAGTTTAAAACCTTACCGGGCCTTCCCATACAATACGAAATGCAATCAGGAAAAATGATGTTGAAATTTACGCTGGCTTCTATCAGCTATAATCCTGTTTCAGCTTCTAAATTTGAAATTCCAAAATCAGGCTACAGGGTTCTTACTTATGATGAAACAAAAGCAAAATAATAGTCAAACCAAATAACAATTTCCAGTAAACAAACTTATTAATAAGATTCTTATTTTTACCCCAACTAAAAAGCCTGCAATTGCAGGCTTTTTAAAAATTTTATCAGGTATACTTTAATTATCTCCGCCCTCTTATTATCAGTTTATACCCGTCTTTTTGAGAATATTCAGGAATTAATATTCTTTGCTTGTAAGGTAAAATATAAACAGTATTTCCTTTTTTGTAAGAAATGTAAGCTTCACTCACCATACTATTACCGATAATTTGTTGATTGGTAAAAAAACTACCACGATAAGTAAGCCCGGATTTTAAATTAAAAGGAATAGAATTTTTCAAGTTGCCGTTTGTTTCAATATTCAGGCGTGCCTTGTTCTTTTTCACAAAACCTCCCCTGTCAGCCAAAGCAAAAAGGCATACTCCAAACCCAAGCACTATAACCGCTATTATTTTGGAATACTTTGTCATTGAAATTGTGAAAGTTTTATTATTTCCGCAAAATTAAGAAACTATTATGAGAATTAAAAGCCATTCATCATATTTTTTTTAACTAATCTACGCCGAAATACCAAAATTGGTTTTATTTTAAAATAATCAGTACTTTGTAATAATAAGCTAAAAGATTATGAAAGAAAACCCTTACTGGCAGGAAAGAGAGGAAATGAAAGAACTGCTGCGGCAATATCATAATTTTAAAACCGGAAAGAAATTTAGTTTTATCGAAGAAGAATCTTTTCAGCAATTGATTGATTACTTTGATGAAAACGATAATTTACCGGCGGCGCTTGAAGCTGCAAACTTCGCAATAGAACAGTTTCCCTATTCTTCTACTCTCTTTGTAAAAAAGGCCGACATTCTTATCGCATTACAAAAATACAACGAAGGGCTGGTGTATCTAAGCAAAGCGGAAGTGCTTGACAGTAATGATATTAATATTTATATTTTAAAAACTGATGCTTTCCTGGCATTAGATTACCCGGAAAAAGCCGCTGCTTTATTGGAAGAAGCTATAGTCGTTTTTGAAGGAGAAGACAAAATAGAATTGCTTTTTGAACTGGCCGATGTATATGATGATTACGAAGATTTTGAAAAAGTTTTTAATTGCCTTCGGCTAATTCTTGAACAGGAACCCACTAACGAAGAAGCACTTTATAAAATTTGTTTTTGGACGGATTATACAGGAAGGAATGAAGAAAGTGTTGAACTTCATCAGAAAATTATTGATGAATTTCCTTATTCTCATTTGGCCTGGTTTAACCTGGGAACAGCTTTCATGGGGTTAAAATTATATGAAAAAGCCATAGATGCTTATCTATATGCTATCGCTATAGATGAAAAATTTGATTATGCTTACCGCAATTTAGGGGATGCCTATCTAAGATTAAAAAGATACAGGGACGCGATAGAATCGCTTCAAAAAGTCTTAGAGCTTGGAATGCCCGAGGAAATAATTTATGAAGCCATAGGTTATAGTTACGAAAAATTAAAAAATCCCGCCCAGGCGCGGTTTAATTATCGCAAAGCTGTTCATTTGAATTCAAGCCGAAGCCAGTTGTATTATAAAATAGCCTTAACATATATGCAGGAAGGCTATTGGGAAAGCGCTGTAAAAAATCTCGAAAGTGCACTCACAATCAGCAGGCCCCACCCGGAAATTTATTATTCACTCGCACTTTGCTATATTGAATTGGATAGAATAAAGGATGCAGTAACCCACTTCACTCATTTTATAAAAGCACGCCCTAAAAATGTAAAAGGCTGGAAAGAACTTATAAAATGCCTTTATGATGCTGAATATTATGAAGAAGCGCTTGAACAGGTTTATAATGCTCAAAAAAATACAGGCTTTAAACCCATTTTTACATTTTATAAATCTGCTATTCTTTTTGAACTGAATAAATCAAAAGAAGCCTTATTGCAACTTGAACTTGCCATAAGCGAGGCACCTTCTTTAGTCAAACAATTCATTGATCTGAATCCGTCTTTATTGCAACATCCGGCAATTAGTGAAATCATAACCAATCATAAAAATTCAATTAAAAAGAAAAAGAAATAAAAGTTGTTTCTCCAATCGATTACTCACAACCTGTTTAAAAGTTTTTTCCACATCTTTGCAATAGCCCAATTATATTTGCCCATCTCAAAAAAATAAAATGAATTTTAATCTTAGTCAAATTCCTAAAAGGGTTGAAAAGCCAAGAAAATATGGAGTTACCATGATAATGGATAAAGGCCTCAGCTTTGAAGAAGCCAGAAATTTAATCAGCGCCGCCCATCCTCATATTGATATTATAAAACTTGGTTTTGGAACAGCCTATGTAACACCCAATCTTCGCGAAAAAATTGAACTCTATCAATCTTTTGACATTCCTGTTTATTTTGGAGGAACTTTATTTGAAGCATTTTTGATAAGAAATCAATTCAACGATTATATCAATCTCTGTAAAGATTTTAATGTTACTTATATGGAAGTGAGCGATGGTTCTATCACTATTCCTCATGCTGAAAAATGCGGCTATATCGAAAAACTTACTAAACACGGAACGGTGCTCAGTGAAGTAGGAAGTAAAGATGCCACTCATATTATTCCGCCTTATAAATGGATTGAGCAAATGAGCGCCGAACTGGAAGCCGGCGCTACTTATGTAATTGCAGAAGCACGCGAGGCAGGTAATGTAGGAATTTACCGGGGCACCGGTGAAGTAAGAGAAGGTTTGGTGCAGGAAATACTTACTCAAATTCCAGGTGAAAAAATTCTTTGGGAAGCGCCGCAAAAAGCGCAACAGCTTTATTTCCTGGAACTGGTAGGTTGTAATGCAAACCTGGGCAATATCGCTCCTTCAGAAATTATTCCGCTGGAAGCAATGCGAATTGGCCTTTCGTGGCGATACCTTTCACTTATACCTGGATAAAGAAACTGCATAATGAATACTTACGGCTTAATTGGCCGTTCATTAGGCCATTCATTTTCTGAAAAATATTTTTCCGAAAAGTTTCAAAAAGAAAATATTCAGGATTGCGAATACTGCAATTTTGAAATTAAAGACCTTCAAAAAGAAATTCCTGCGTTAAAAAAAAAACCGGAACTGAAAGGATTGAATGTTACCATTCCTTATAAAACAGGTATTATTTCTTTTCTTGATGAAATGTCTGAAGAGGTTAGATCAATAACCGCCTGTAACTGTATCAAAATAAAAGAAGGGAAATGGAAAGGATTTAATACCGATATTATTGGTTTTGAAAGTTCTTTTGTTCCTCATTTAAAACCTTTCCATAAAAAAGCGCTGATACTTGGGACCGGCGGTGCTTCAAACGCGGTGGCTTTTGTTTTAAAAAAACTGGATATTGATTTTTTAAAAGTATCGCGAAATAAAAATCAATCTACTTCTGTAATTAGCTATGAGGATATTTCACGGCAAACATTTCAGGAGTTTCAAATCGTTATCAATACTACACCCGTTGGCACTTTCCCAAAAATTGAAGAATTTCCTCCTTTGCCTTACGAATCAGTTTCAAGTAAAAATTATTTTTTTGACCTGGTTTACAACCCGCCAAAAACTTTATTTCTTTCTTTAGCAGAGAAACAGGGAGCATTAATTGAAAATGGTTCACAAATGTTAGCCATACAAGCGGAAGAAAGCTGGAAGATCTGGAATAAACAGGATTGATATAGTAAAGCAACAAATAATTCATATTCTTATTTTAGGTTGTTGCGTTTCACTGTAATAAGCAACTAAAAATTAAATGATTATTTAAAAGAGATTTGCCGACTGCCGGAGATTACCAAAAATATATCTGACACAATCACAAAAGGGGAAGCCCGTGTTAACCAGTCAAATTACAAAAAAATAGGTTTTTCAAAACATCTTCTTATCTATTAATGAGGTAATTTTAATATTAAAATCAAAAAATATTTAATAAATTAGCTTGGTACTGTACAATAATTATAATGATTTACTGTAATAAGCACTTTGAAATTATTCATTAAAAATATGGTTTGCATTCGTTGCAAAATGGTCGTCAAGGATGAATTAACGAAACTAGGGCTTCACTATACGACTGTGGAATTGGGTGAGGCAGATATCATGGAAGACATTTCAGCAGGGCAACTACAGCAATTTAAAGAAGCCCTATTAAAATCAGGGCTGGAATTAATAGATGATAAAAAGAGCGTACTAATTCAAAAGATAAAAAATGTGATTATTGAATTGGTGCATTATTCTGAAGAACCCTTGTCTATAAATTTTTCAGAATACCTGAGCCAAAAGTTACAACACGATTATACTTATCTCGCCAATCTTTTTTCTGAAGTCCAGGGCACCACTATTGAACATTTTATGATTACCCACAAAATCGAACGGGTAAAAGAATTACTGGTTTATGATGAATGGAACCTTACGGAAATTGCTTACCAGATGCATTACAGCAGCGTTGCACATCTTTCTGCACAATTTAAAAAAGTGACAGGGCTCACCCCTACTCATTTCAAACAAATTAAAGAAAAAAGGCTCTCCATGCTTGAAGATGTGTGAATCATGTAACCTTTCAACAGATTTATATAACATTTGCCATCATAATACTACTCATCTTTACCAGATGAAAAATACGGGCAACAGATAAAAGAAAACTGCTGTAAAATCCAATAATTCAGAAATTGAAAAAGCAAAATCACATATAATTGTTGAGATCATTGAATACATACCTAATTCGGTAGTCAGTAAAACCATCATTAAGAAAATAACCGGAAATGTAAGTGTGATGTCATTCGATACAGGTGAGGGCTTATCCGAAAAGACATCACCTTTCGACACTTTCGTGCAAATCATTGAAGGAAAAGCAAATATTGTAATCAATAAAGTGTCCAACTTACTTCATACCGGCCAGGGAATTATAATACCAGCCCATTCATCTAACCAGATAATGCCAAACGGAAAATTTAAAATGATTTCAACAGTTATTAAAAGCGGGTACGAATAAAGTAAGTGAAAATTCAGATTACATAACGTAAAATGAAATCAATTAAAATTGATAATTGCCTCGATGTATTTTTACCTATTTCTGTCGAATGTTGTTCGTTTACATAAGTGCTTCTGAATTAATTTATATTTGACAGGTATCAATTTTTATTAAAATTAAAGATGCAGCACTTTACAGGAAATAACTGACTGATGGAAATTGAGAAACATTTTGTAAATAGAAGCGGGTGGCTTAGAGCTGCAGTCCTGGGCGTAAACGATGGTATTCTTTCGACAACAAGTTTAGTAATTGGTGTAGCCGCCGCCAGCTCTTCAAGAAGCCCGGTCATTCTTGCAGCTTTGGCAGGCCTTGTCGCCGGGGCATTATCAATGGCGGCTGGGGAATACGTTTCTGTTAGTTCGCAATCAGATATTGAAAAGGCAGATTTAAAAAGAGAGCAAACAGAGCTAGATACTATGCCCGACGCCGAATTGAAGGAGTTGGCTAAAATCTACCAAAACCGTGGTTTGGAAAGTAGCCTTGCCATGCAGGTGGCTGTAAAACTTTCAAAACAAAATGTGCTGGAAGCCCATGCAAGGGATGAGTTGGGAATTAATGAAATTTCTGAGCCAAAACCATTACAGGCAGCTTTGGCTTCAGGCCTGTCATTCGTATCAGGAGGGTTATTGCCTCTTTTAGTTTCTTTTTTTGCACCCATAAAGCATATGGTTATTTACCAGTATTCTTTTTCCATTGTTTTCCTTGCTTTGTCCGGGGCGGTTGCGGCAAATACAGGAGGCTCAAGTGTTACAAAAGGGATTATACGGATTTGCTTTTGGGGTACAGTAGCTATGGGAATAACTGCCTTTGTTGGTTACCTCTTTGGGGTAAAGGCTGTATAAAAAGCCCTAGTTTAAAAAAACTTCCGCCAAAAGGCGAATGGATACGCAAAGTGGGTTTCAACCAGGGAGAGGAACAAAAAATGTATAAACGAAAATATATAATAACAGTTTTACCGATGTGGTGGGTTCGAAAATTAATATAATCGGTTTCGTAAAGCCTTTATTAAGAATTGCATTCGCCAAATTTTGAGCGCCTGTTTTTTCAGGCTTTTACTGACACTGCTTTTTTATCTTTCCTTACAGCTTTATCAACTAACTTATTTAAAGTAAGCCCCTGGCCTATTACAGAAAATATCACTATAAAATAGCAACAGGAAAGTATAACCTCCCGGTAGGGAGAAACAGGAAGTGAGAGTGCCATCGCTATGGATATACCCCCACGCAGCCCGGCCCACGTAAGTATAGAAAGGTTTACGAGGTTCACTTTGCGCAATTGAAAAAAAGCAATTAATGATACACTAATCATTCTTGCGATGAGTATAATCGCAATCGAGATCAACCCAATAAGCAAGTAATGCCTCAGGAACGGCAATATCAATAGTTGCAGCCCAATCATCACAAAAAGAATCGTGTTGAGTATACCATCCAGCAATTGCCATACATTGTTTAAAAACTGATTGGCAGCATGGTCTTTTCCAAAACTGTTATTGCCTACGACCAGCCCAGCCACAACAGCCGCCAACGGTATAGATGCATGAAAAAGATTGGCTACTACTGAAATACCAAGAACAATCGCAAGTGAAATTAAAAAGATGGTTTGAAATTGTTTTATCGACCTGATAAGACGGTAAGCGATGAAGCCCATTATCAACCCGATAAGAACACCGCCAATAACCAGTGTACCGAATGAACGCAGTGTTTCAATTACTGAAATTCTGTTCGTGGACTGTTTAGTAATACCCAAAATTGTTACAAAAAGAATGAGCCCGACCGCATCATTAAACATAGACTCTCCGGAGATAACGGTGGCTAACTTTGTGGGAATTCTTGATTTTGTTATTATAGCGCCAACGGCAATCGGGTCAGTTGGTGAAATAAGAGCGCCAAAAACAAAACAATAGATAAGAGGAATGTCAATGTGCAAAAAGTAAGCTGCTCCAAATAGTAACCCGCCGAATACGCCTGTAGAAACCACTACGCCGAGTGTGCTCAATATTAATACGGGCCGCCGCAATGCTTTTAGTTTTTGGTAGTCGAAATGCAGGGCACTGGCAAACAGCAAAAATCCAAGCATTACGTTCAACAATACTTCAGAGAAATTAATATTATGAGCAAGTGTCGTTAGCAGGTTCGATTTTTCATCGCCGATTCTACCGATTATTAAAACAACAATAGAGGCTACTACTGACATAACCATCACCCCTATCGTACCTGGTAGCTTTACAAACCTCTCGTTTAAATATGAAAAACCAGCGCTGATAATGATGAGTATCGTTATAATGGATAATATGTCCAAAGTAAATAGCTATTATTTGAAAGAAGTTACAAACTTACAGCAAGTAAATGTCAAACCACTTTATGTTAATCGGCCCAAAAGAAGTATATCATCCTAATAAAATAAATGCTGAAGGTATTTTTATTTATCCATCTCGTTTCAACATGCAGGGAAAATGGTTAATCGTTAATGTGTGAATTATGTAACATTTCTCTGCAATTGTGTAATACTTGTAAGCATGAAATAATTCATCTTTGTTATAATTAACTTATCCCTAAGTAAACCCTTAAATCCGACAACTAAAATGGATACAATTTTAGTCATTGAAGACAACGAGGATATTCTTGAGAATTTGATTGAATTTTTAGAAATGGAAGGTTATAAAATCCTCGGAGCAAATAACGGAAAAAGAGGCATTGAACTTGCCAGGGAATTTATACCCGATTTAATTATTTGTGATGTTTTAATGCAAGAAATGAATGGGCACGAAGTTTTGCAACTGCTTTTGGGTTCAGGCACAACTTATGAGATACCATTTATTTTTAGCACTTCAATGTCTGAAAAAATCAATAGGGCGGAAGCATTACTGCTTGGTGCTGACGATTATATTATAAAGCCTTTTGCACTGGAAGACCTGTTGAAAATGGTAAAGGCCTGGATACAATCTGGTAGCATCAGGCAAAGGAGCCAATTCATTTCCCAAATGTGTGAATAATATAACAAATCCGGTGAAATGTGTAAAACTCCGGTGAATCAATTTCTCCAACTTTGCGTTGACTCCTCTTTTACTTCCGCAATATCAAAATCACTAAAATGGAACGTTTATTTAAAGGTAAGGTAGCACTGGTAACAAGTGCCGCATCCGCTATAGGGCGCGCAGTAGCGTTTTCTTACGCGGCTAACGGGGCTATTGTAATTATCTCCGATACCGCAGATAATGAAACCGTCAATAAAATAAAAGCTAATGGCGGAAATGCAGTTTTCATAAAATCGAATATAAGTAAAGCACTTGAATGCAAAAAACTGGTAGAAAAAATTATAAGTGTATATGGCAGGATTGACATTGCATTTAACAACAGCAGCATAGTAAATAATACCATTGATCTGATTGATACCTACCTGGCGGGAGTTCTAAAATTAATTACCCGAAAACAAATAATGTTTTCTATTGTATGAAATATGAAATTGAGGCTATGCGTCAACATCAGGGAGGTGTTATAATTAATATGTCATTTTTGACGGATAGCATATCACTTACATCACCACACACATGCTTTTCCCATAGACAAGGATTATCCGTCATTCAAAATGAAGTGCTTAAAAGTTCAGACAAGGCCATACGTATTAATTGTATCGTTCCGGGTTTTACGGATACCACGTTTCCGGAAACATTTAATCTGAAATATAAACAGGAGATTTCTTATAAAAACAAAAAAGAAGGTGCAAAGAAGCTCGAACCCCAATATGAAGTTATCATAAAAATCATTATCTAACTTTAGTAAAAGGCCAGTGCTTTATAAGCCTTGCTGTCGAATGGTGCATTATAGCCCCTCCCGAACTCTGGTAGAAATGTATAAAGAGGCGTATGCTTTTGTCAACATACGCCTTGATGAAAAATCAAATGGTGATCCTCTAAGGAATCCCGAATGGAACAATCTTTCACTATAAAGATACATTTCACTGCGCTGGTTTTTATTTTATTTATTTAAAAACATTTAAAAATGAAAAACAAAAACAGTGTTTCAATGGCTGTTGTAAATGCTCATGCAGCAGGCATTGATGTAGGCTCCCGGCAACACTATGTAGCGGTAGACCAAGAGCCGCAAGATGTAAGAACATTCAATGTTTACACCAAAGATCACATGGCATTAATTGAATGGCTGCAACAAAAAGGGATTGTTACGGTTGCTCTGGAATCAACGGGCACCTATTGGCAAACTTTATTCAGCAGTTTGCAGACGGCAGGCTTTGAAGTAGTATTAAGCAATAATTATATTAAAGATCCGCAACGAAAAACAGATACAAAGGATGCACGCTGGTTACAAAAAATGCATACTCTTGGTTTGCTGAAACATTCTTTTATTCCCAGTGCAGATGTTGCCCGGTTGCGTAGTTATCATCGCCATCGCAGTAATATCGTTGCAGCAGCAACAGCGCATACACAGCATATGCAAAAAGCTTTGCGGCTAATGAACCTTCGCCTCGATGTAGTATTATCAGACATTACCGGGCTTAGCGGAACGAAAATAATAGAAGCTATTCTGTCTGGCGAAACAAGTGGTGATGGCGCTGTCCAGATTAGCACATAACAGGGTGAAAAAATCAAAACAGGAAATTGCCGATTCACTGCAGGGTGATTGGAAAGAAGAACAATTATACATACTTCAGGACGAATGGACAATGTATAAAAATTGTCAGCAAAGAATGATTAGCTGCGACCAAAAAATAGAAGCCTTGTTAAAAACAATGATCCATAAAACACCACCTTCACCCCGGCAGGAAGCAATAACAACAAAACCGGTAAAAGAAAAAAACAAACACTCTAAAAATGCGCCCAACTTTAATGCTGCCGCCTTAAGCCGTGATTATTTTGGTGTTGATTTATTAAGAATAGAAGGTGTGGCTTCCAATACAGTTTTGACTTTTATATCTGAAGTGGGAAGTGACATTTACAAATTCCCTACGATGAAAAATTTTACCAGTTGGCTACGCCTGGCGCCCAACAATAAAAAAACGGGTGACAAAGTATTTTCTTCCCGCACGCCCAAAGGCAAAAGCATTATGGCCAATGCATTCAGAGTAGCTGCCAATACGGTTGCCCAAAGAAAAGACGGCGTATTAAAAAAGATATTTAGCCGCATTGCCTATAAAAAAGGAAGATCAGCCGCTATCACCGCAGTGGCACGACGGCTGGCAGAAATTTTCTGGATAATGACCGTAAGAAAACAAGAGTATCAACCCAAAAATGAACAGATGTATGAAGAGCAAATAAAAAAAAATGTTATCAAAAACATTCACAAAAAAATCAGGAGGTTCGGATTAACGACTGAAGATTTACTTCTGGTAACTAATTGATTTAATGACATTTAAAATTGGTTAGATGG
>CAVTBI010000003.1:0-111162 GCA_963732885.1 uncultured Chitinophagaceae bacterium
CGTTTTGTTTTTCGTTGATAAACCCAAAGTATTTACAAAAATCGTAACCACTCTTTTAACGAATAACGGGAGCTTACAGTAACTTCTTTTCCCGGGCCGTGCCTCCACTCCGGGCTGATAGCGGGGCGGGATACGGCGATGATTCAGAAGAAATTTGCTGATTTGAGAAACGGCAGTAATCCCGCATGTGCGGGACTGATAAAACAAACCGGTGGCCCTTTACTTTATGATGAAGACTAACGGCCGAGGTTATTCAGAATTTTACTTGCGGCCATTTTACATTGAAAAAAGTAAACTGACTTTTATACAAAATAAGCAAATGAGTAAACTAATTTATCAATCAGTAATTGTTACACTGTTAATAGTTCTTTGTGGTTGTAATTCAAATAATCATAAAAGTGATTTAGAAGCAAATCGTGAAATTGTAAGAAAATATCACCAGGTATGGTCTGAACCGCCAGGTATCAGAATTAGACACAATAATGTCTCCGGGCTTTGTATGCCATTTTATTAATGGCATTGAATGGAAAGGGATTGAAGGAGCAAAAAATGAAATTGTAAGTCATAGAAAGTCCTTTCCGGACTGGAATGAAGAGATAGTGGATATGATTGCAGAAGGGGACAAAGTAGTAACAAGGTATAAATCAACCGGAACACAAAAAGGAAAATTTAACGGGCTTGATTCAACGGGAATTAAGGTAACCATATTTGAAGCATCTATTTATAGAATAGCAAACGGAAAATTGGTTGAACAATGGGGCTTCCCTGACGCATTGAGTTTGAATAACCAACTTCAAGCAAAAAAATGAGGGTTCCAAAAATGAAAGTAAAATGGCAATCTGCAATTGCTTTTTCAGGAGGCAGTGAAGATGCGGAAAAGAAATTATTTAAAAAGATAGCTAACCAGGTTCACCAGGAAATTGGCACTTGAGCTGAATCGCGAAAGTGTAAGAAGGAACCGGAAAATAAAGGACACTTTTTGCCTCCCCGCGGTAGCTTTTGCAATAGTTAATGGCATTGTGGGGAGAATGAAAGAAAGGAAGAATGAAACTTGCGATAAAGACTGCCTAAATTATAAACAGGGCTGTGAACATTTTTTATATAGTTGTATTATTAGAAATAATTACCTTGAAGGCTTATTGAGATCCTCACGATTTGAAAACTAACTGTTGATCCAAAATAAGAATTAGGGGAATTTGTTGGTTTGCTGTATGTGGTGCTTTTTGAAAAGGAACAACATATTATAATTTTTGAAAGATCAGATTGCAGTAACAACAATACAAAAATTATAACCCTAAATAACTGATAATAAATAGTCATTTTTTTTGTACTACTGTGTCTTATAAAATAAATACAGATGGTTGTATGCAACCGTCTTAAATACATCACTTCTAAAATTAATAAGCTGCCATTCAAAATGATAACAATTTCATTACCCCCAGTAGAAAAATTACTTTTCAAAAAAAATAATAATGTCATTTGGCAGTCATTTAATTCTTTATCCTCAATAATAGAAAGCTGTGAATTAGTCTCAAGAAATCCTTTTGTCATTAAGTCTGGAGAAGACACCTACTTTCTTACAAGTAATGAAACCGAGAATATTCCAGATGAAATACTTTTTGCAGTATTAACATTCAAGAAACCAACAAAAAAAGATTTTGACGAAGGCAATATAAAAATAAGTCGATGGATAAAACATCCACACTTTTTAGACGTAACTACAGATGAAGTAATCGACTCTTGGAAGGATAATTTTAAGTTCATTAAAGAAGACACTGAAAATGGAATTGAAGGTTTACGACCTCCTCAAATTGGAGCATTGTACTCAATTCTTGCACATATTCAAAATCCAGATGACAGGGGTATAGTTGTAATGCCAACCGGAACAGGTAAGACAGAAGTTATGTTATCTGCATTAATTGCTAACCAGTGTGAAAAACTTCTTGTTGCAGTCCCATCTGACTCTTTGAGAACTCAGCTTGCAAATAAGTTTATTACTTTAGGACTGCTTAAAAAATTTGGTATTATTGCAGCAGTCTCTCATAATCCAATTGTTGGGATTATGAACAGCAAGTTTATTGAAGAAGAAGATTTAGTTGACTTTATTTCAAAAATTAATGTTCTAGTTACAACAATGAGTATTCTTACAGGAAGTAATACTGAACATAAATCCCTTTTTGCAAATAAGTTTAGTCATTTCTTCATTGATGAAGCCCATCATTCAGAAGCTGCGACTTGGAAAAATCTAATAGAATTTTTTAATCGAGAAAAAGTTTTTTTATTTACGGCCACTCCATTTAGAACTGATGAGAAAAAACTAAACGGGAAATTTATTTTCAATTTTTCCCTAAAAAAAGCACAAGAACAGAAATACTATAAGAAAATAAACTATTTACCGATAAGAGAATATGACCCCAAAAAAGCAGATGAAAAAATTGCACTTCAAGCTGTAGCACAATTAAGAAAAGATTTTGAAGCTGGACATAATCATATTATAATGGCTAGGTGTGCTACTAAAGCAAGAGCATTAGAAGTCTTTACGTTTTATGAACAATTTCAAGACTTAAACCCTGTTGTTGTATATACAGGAGTTTCAGGACTCTCACAAAAGATTAAGGATATCAAAAGAAAAAAAACATAACATAATTGTATGTGTAGACATGCTTGGAGAAGGTTTTGATTTGCCTGAATTGAAAATAGCTGCTATTCATGACGAAAGGCAAAGTATTCCAATCACACTACAGTTTGTTGGTAGGTTTACAAGGGCTTCTTATAATCAATTAGGTGACGCTAGCTTCATAGCAAACTTAGCTTATCCTCCAATACAAAATGAACTAGAAAAGCTATATGCAAAAGACAGCGATTGGAATTTATTGTTACCCACCATGAACGAAGCGGCAACCGCTAAAGAAATAAACTTTAAAGAATTTTTAGATGGCTTTACTAACCTTGACGACTTTGTAATTCCATTTCAAAATATCAAACCAGCCATGAGTACAGTAGTGTATTTGAATGGGAAAAATGAACTGAAGCCCCAACAATTGGAAAGAAGGTATCAACAATCTTGATGGTTATTCTCATCAGTTCAGCAATTACAATCCACATAAAAACACTTTGGTGATTATTCTTGGGAAGATATCCAAAGTAGAATGGGGTGATTTTGACACTGTACAAAATATGGAGTGGGATATGATTGTGGTAATATGGGATATTGGCCTCAAATTAATAGAGTTTTTATCAATACCTCAATCAAGGACTTAAAAACAGATAAGCTCGTAGAGTTCTATTTTTGGAACAGAAAATAGTAAAATAAAAGATATGGATGTCTTCAAAATCTTTAATGAAGTAAAAAGACTTTCTGTTTACAATTTTGGAGGCAAAAAAGGGATAGGTAAGGACATTACATTTCAATCATTCTTTGGTTGTGGCGTTCAGGACGGATTAAAATTGCTTCAGCAAGGTACTTTAATAAAAAATAATATTTTTGGCATTGGCTTTAAAGATGGCGAAAAAATTACGTTAGGCTGTTCTGTGAGTGGAAAGGTTTGGTCATATCTACGAGGAAATTTGAGTGAATTAACAGAATGGTGTAAAAATATTGGTGAGATTATTACAGATCCAAATATTGACCCTAATACTGTTTTAAAACATACCTTATTTCCTAAATTCATATTTGAAAGGTTTCCTGTCACGCCTGTTGCAGTTGAATGGCATCAAATAATGTTCAAGCATCCAGAATATGCATATGAAATAAGTATAAATGGGAACAAATATGACCTTTCTAATTCAGAACTTAATATAGTTGAGGTTCCTGATAATACCCCGTTACGATTTTCTCTCGATGTCTCTGATACAAGCGTTGTTTTTGAATTAGAATTAGGTCAAAAGATGATTCAAGATACGCTTGAACCGTATCATTCAATTAAAAGAATTTCTGAAATCACAGGTACAATTTCTTGTGGAAAAATAGTGGATGAAAGTCTAGAAGATTTTTTTCAAATTTATACCCCTACAATTTGGTTTGCAGATGGTTCGCTATTATATCAAAATAGTTATGTTCAGCTAAAAGAACAAGTAGGGCAGATTCCAGAAGAGAATATTATAGAAGATTTATGGACTGGCGTTTCGATTGAAAAGGAATCACAAGGTATTTATCCTTACATACAGGATTCTATTCAATACTATTTTATAACTAAGGTAATAGATGACTTTGAAATAGTTTATGATGATGATGGTAAAGGTGAAATAGCTGACATTATCGGAATCAATAACTATGAGAACCATATAGATGTTCATCTATATCATCTAAAGTTTGCAAGAAATGGCAATGTTGGAAACAACATAGAAAATTTTTATCAGGTTTGCGGACAAGCTCAAAAGTCGTTGAAATGGAAACACAGACAAGGCAAAGAATTTTTTGAACACTTACTTAAACGGATAATAAAATCTGAAAACGATAATACTTGTTCAAGATTGTTGAAAGGAACAGAAGATGAATTAGAAACACTTCTGACAGCAGCCAAATGGACGAAAGAAATGAGATTTCACATGTATATCGCCCAACCAGGCTTGCGAAAAGCAAATGCTTCAAATGACATCCTTTTACTTTTAGGTACAACTTATCATTATTTACAGACAGTAGGAAATGTTGACTTAAAGGTTTATTCAAGTTAACGAAAAGGGCTTGCTCCTCTGTGGGTGTTTTTTTTGAAGAGGCAAAGTAAACGAACTTTTATTTGGTATTTTTATTTTCAAATTAACGCAACGTCCACTGCGTGAGACGTTGCTGAGAAGAAGCTTCAACGTTGTCTACAATTTTTAAAGTGTACTTTTAATAATGGATAATACATTAGAAGACTTAATAAAAGAAGGTCAAACATATAATTTTAGCAATAATTCAGTTTCATACTCTTATGGTACGTACAGTAGAGCATCAGTGAATATGCTAAGTTGGGTAGCAAAAGTTGAACATTTCATTTTAGAAAACTATGACGAAAATAGTGGGCGCCAAACTGTTCAAATCTTTTAATAGATCAAAAATAACTGGTTATGATCAGTATGATTTTGAAAAGCAGCATTCAATATTAATGGCCACACTAAGTTCTTGCAAAGAAATAGCTCCAAAACAAAAAAGTAAACCCAAAGAAGATGATGCCATTTTAAGTTTACTTAAAAGTAAATTATTCTGGGCAGTTATTGTTGTTGTTATGGGTGGGGCATTTTCCCTTGGCCATTATTTTGGCAATTCCAAGTTTGACAATAATCTAATTAACTTATCCGATACTATTAGTGTACTAAAAACCGACATTCGTTCATCAAAAGATACACTTCCGCCGTGAAAATGTTATTGACCACATGCGCACCATTTCAGATTCAGCTTTAACTATTTTAGGAAATATGCCATACAAAGAGATGACTTTGGATTCTGCATCTTACAGAAAAGTTCAGTCGACTATTGAAAATGCTGGGGCCGCATTGTACTTAAATAAAAATTATCGATAATAAAATCAAAACTGCAGCCAAAATGAACTGGGTAAAAAACATAAGTTTTTTTTCAGGAACGTCACCGGTTACGGAACGTTCCGCTAATTAAAAGTAACAGTAAACAAACTTTTATTTGGTATTTTTATTTTATAAATAAAAGAAACTATCTCAATCGGCATAGCTATTTCTTGATTAACGCAAAGTCGAATTTTAACAAGCAAACATTGGTAACTAGAGATCATCATAATGTAAGCAAGTTTTTAATAAAATTCTTTTTTATTAGAGATGTTGAAAGACTTTACATGAATGAAATAAGAACAAAAGTTATTACCAAAATGGTCATACTAATTGCAAGTATTAGTTTATCGATATTCCAATTTGGAATTCTGCCTGGAACTACTTTTGCACTAGCTATAACAATTTGGTCATGGTTATATATAGGTTAATTTAGCCATTGTGGGTGTTCCGTTTTTTTTAGGCACAGTGAACGAACTTTAATTTGGTATTTTTATTTTGTAAATATTGTTGATGATTGCTCTACGTCTATGTCATCAACACGAACTTCAACAATGGGGGAAAAATTATATATTTGATCTTATTATTCAATTAAATAAGCTGCTTAATTTTAATAATCAAAACTAACTTTTTTATCATGAAACAATTTTTGATGGTAATATTATTTATTACCCCTCTTATGTGCAAGTGCCAAATAAAGGATACTTCATTTCAGCAAATAGATGAAAAATTTCAAAAGGCATCCTCGGAAATGATTAAGTTCGACAAGCAATTTAAAGCTGGGATAATGATTGAAATTGTTGGTGGCATAGTAGCCACCTTTGGAGCATCAAAAGATGTGCAGCCGATGACGATATCCGGCTTAGTTTTATCTTTTTTTGGCTTCATCATAAATGTGTCAAGCAGTGACCACATTAGGAGAGCTGGTTTAATTTTAAGAGGCAATAGTTTAATTATTCCTTTACACAAGAAATAAAGGCTTCTTATAGTCGGGCTTAAATCTTTCTCATGAACGTCTCCGGCATGTGACTTTCCGCAAAATAAGAGTAATAGTAAACAAACTTTTATTTGGTATTTTTATTTTCATATTAACGCAACATCCGCTGCGTGAGACATTGCTGAGAAGAAATTTCAATTACATAGGATTATAAATCATTCAAGATGAAACTAAATTTAATTTTTTCTTTTCTTCTCTTTTTAATATTGATAAATATTAGTAATGACATCCTGGGGCAAAAAAACTACCTGGATATGGTTGGCGTCACAAAAAAAGTAAGACTTCTTGACTCAACACAGTTTGTATATATCGTGCATGAGAAGGGGTCTCAGATTCTTGCATTTCTTTGTAATGGAGATATGAAAGATTTTAAAGGATTTCTGGCGATTACATATGATGATGCAATTAGAAAAGACAGTAAAGTGAAAGACCTTCCATATGTTCCGGAGGGAGAATATCTTTCCTGGGATGAAAAAAGTAAAATCTGGGTATTAAAAAAAGGAAGTCTGCAAGACGTGCTAACCATCATTGCTGAAAATAATTAATTTACGATGCGGAACTTTAACTGCCTGTATCATTCATTTTTGCGCAAGCGGGGCTGACCGGCTAACAATCAGCGTGAGTGCCAATGAGCACCTAACTGGCGCAGATATGCAGCGAAGGAAAAGAGGCGTTGGCGTATCTGTGCCATGTATAGTTGCAGAAAACAAACTTTTATTTGGTATTTCTATTTTGTAATAAAACCTTCATCATCGCGGGCATTTAGATGAATTATAATTAACACGGGTTGTATTTACGCTAACAATGTAAAGCGGCGTCTCTATTGATAAATGATTTAAATGTATGGGATCAAAAAATTGTTGGGTAAAATTTGGTAGTGTATTTTTAGGATAGGTGTAACCGTTAGCCTTATTTGATTCAGAAGAAATTTGCTAATTTGCGAAATGCCGGTAAGAACTTTAATAGAACAAAACGAGAGTTCACGTTATGATGAGCATGAACGGCCACACCTGCTGCACAAAGGGCCCGGGAGGGGAACCGGCCAGGGAGAAATTATTTTAAATATTGTTATGCGAAAGCTTACCCGGAGAAATTAGCGTTAACCATACCCAATTTAATCGTTTCATTGAAACCGAATAAATGTTTTTAACTATCAAAATATAAAAAATGAAAAAACTGAACCTTAATGTTATGTTTGTTTTTGCAGCGGTATTGTTGATTCTGGCAGGTATTACAGCTTTGTTGTCTTATGCCGTTCCTGCCATTAAATCCGCAGAAGGTGTTACTGATATCTCAACGTATTACGTCTTTTTGATTGTTGGTACCGCTCAACTGGTATTTGGTGTTGTTGCCTGGGCGGTTCGGAAAAACCCGGCATCGAAAACACGTACCACGCTCGCCTATGGATACGCATCACTTTTTACTCTTTGGGCAATAGTGGATGTTATTGGTACTATAGGAGCGTTTAGCTCGATACCTGGCCACGGCAATTCTCTTTGGGCGTGGGTTGTTATCTTTTCTTTACTTGCTCTTGGCTTTTTCATTACCGGAAACGGCCAGTAAATTGAGTAGTGATAATTAGTCTTCAAATATTTATTTGATTTTTCCTTAGCCATGTTCCCAATCCAGGCTGATGGCGGGGTGGAACACGGCGATAATTCTCCCGCTATTCTTAAAATGTCAAACAAATAAAAGAGCCAATCCGTTCGTTACTTTTTACAATGGTTCTTTTTAAGGCAGAATCATAAACGGCATGAAAAGAGTAACAAAATAATTTTTTATCAAACGGGGTGGAGGGATTTGGATATTTTTAAATCACTTCCATTTATTATTTATACCTTTAATGTAGGTTTTCATCGCACCAATCAGCCGGCCCCCCGAAACTTCAAAAAACTATCCTCCGGCCATAAATTATAGCTCTTCATTAAATCCAGGAAGTGTGCCGAAAATCCTATCAAAGAGTAGGCAAAATAATTTTAATAGTTATGGTAAAACGATCAACTATAGTTGCTCCCTTAAAAGGGGTCACTAACAATGAATTTATCCGCATTGCACCCTTGCATCATCCCAAAACCAAAGTAGATTTAAAAGAACTCGGAAAGAGCACAGAAGACAGGGAATTACTGACAATGCCACTTCCACAGGCACCTCCCCCGCCGCATCTGGTAGATAACAACGGGCCATTGATTTCACAGGCGAAGATATATACGATCTTTTGGGGTAAAAACTGGAAGTCCGACACCGGCTTTGTTAAGTTGGCAAAAAACATCAACACGTTTTTCAAGGATATTTTAGTCAGCTCTCTAATCGACCAGTTGGCTGAATACAATACGCCTGCTTCCACCATAACGCATGGCTCGCTCATCGGTAGTAAAGTAATTACCGCCAATGCTCCGGGCACGGTGATCACTGATTCGGCAATTCAAAGCCGGTTAAAAGGGTGGATAGCTGGCATACCGTTCCGGCCTGGGATAAAAACACTTTGTATTTCATTTACCTCGATAAAGGAACGAGTGTTCATATGGGTGGCGGCGCCTCCTGCACGGCCTTTTGCGGCTATCATAACCACATTTCAAAAAAAGATTACTATAGCGTAATGCCCTTCCCCGGCTGCGCCGGATGCCTTGGCGGCCTTCCCGTACTAAACGCAATTACTGGTACGAGTTCCCACGAATTGTGCGAGGCCATTACAGATCCCGTTCCGGGAACCGGATGGTACGATAATGTAAACGGCGAAATCGGTGACATTTGTGCGTGGACCTTTAAAACGGTTGCAAGGCACAATGTTCAGAAAGAATGGTCGAATAGTATGAATGCATGTGTATAAAACAGCCGGATATTCTTTGGCACCGTTACCGTACCCTATGCTTTCTTTTGCAACCCAATGCAAAAGTCAAAAGTTATCATTCAAAATTTAAAGTTCGCGGATAAAAGCGCAAGAGCCAATAATTTTTTTTTCCCGGAACGTCTCTGGCTTCAGGACGTTCCGCTAATTAAGAAATGTAGTAAACCCCGCCTGGCCAAGTCCCCGCCAGAATGAATCTTTCGGGCTGGAATTCGGGCAGGCAACATTTATTTGGTATTTTTATTTTGTAATAAACCCTTCCTCATCGCGGGCATTCAGATGATTTAAAATAAACCCGGGATTGTGTTTACACTAATAATGCAAATCCGCGTTTAATGCCAGAAGCAGAAAGACGGCATTGGCAAAAACATTTTAATTACCAGGGGGTTAAAAGGATAGCAGGGGTGTTAGTCAAAATAAAAATTTACCTGGTAAAGGTGGAACTGTTAATCACATTCATTAGCGTTTGCTTATCCGCGTCATTATTATAATTGGCTGTCATAGAAAAACCATAGCCGTTTAAGACGGCGGAGTACATCTTTTGGGTAAGAATTCGGTCAGTTGTGCCAGGCGCATAAAGATGGATTTCGAGTATATGAAACAGAATTCCATCAATCATTGCGCTATCTACCTTGTCATCAAATTTTATTTTTTTATTGGTGTAGGCCGTTTCAATTAATTTCTCAATATAATTATTATACTCCGAAACGCTGGTGAATAGCGAGCTGTCATATTTTTCAATCGTTGATAAAAAAGAATTGAAATTATTCTTTCGCATATTTACCAGTTCTTTCAGGCCCGACATGTCAACCGATTTGCCGGTAGATTTTTCGAGCAGGCTTTTCCTTTTGCATTCATATCATTCGTTTGCTCTTTGGTAAGCATATTCCAGTCTTTTGGCAACATGGTATGCCAGCCTATTTCTGCACAAGTGTATTTATAGGAGCTATCAATTTTGCCCACAAACAGATTTGATTGTTTTTCTTTTAAAGTTTGATTGCTATGGCATGCAATAATGAGGGCAAGGCATATTGGCGCTAAAAATATTTTTACCACTTTGGAAGATAGGTTCATAGCAGATAATTTTTGAACACAATGATAATAAAATATATTTGAAATGTAAATTCCCCTGACCGGCGGGTATGCAGCTAAGGAAAAGAAGCGTTGGCGTATCTATGCATTGGATAGTTGCAGTAAACCAACTTTTATTGGGTATTTCTTTCCCAGGCCGTGTCCTTTAGATTTGCATTCTTAGTTTATTAGAACAGATTACTATTATTACTACTTTTCTTTTTTTGGTTCTTTTTTTCTTTTACAATTCACTATTTTATGTGGATAACACTAACCATCAGCAGCGGCACATTATGTTCCGTGTCAAGGTTTATTACCTATGTGGAGATACAATCCGCTGCTGTTTTTCCCTTAGTGTCCATATAGCAATTGGGGTTAATTACCCATTATTAAGGACTAGGACGATGGGGCAAAAATGGTTAATGCAATTATTCACAATTTAAATCCAAAATGATGAAAAAACAAACGGGCTCTTTTTTAGGAATTGATGTTTCAAAATTATGGTTTGACATCTCTTTGATGCGTGTTCTTAATTTTCAAAAACAACAGATGATCACTGAGCGTTTCAACAATACTATTAAAGGTTTGGCACTCCTAAAAAAATGGCTTAAAGTACAAAAAGTAACATTTGATAATGATACTTTACTAGTAATAGAAAATACAGGAATATACCATCGCCTGTTATGGAATTTTTTTAGTGAAAATAATATTCCAATTCACATAGGTAATGCCGCCCATATTAAAAAGAGTTTTGGCATTGCCCGGGGTAAGAACGATAAGATAGACAGCCAGAGGCTTTGTAGCTATGCCTATAAGAATGAGGATGAGCTGAAAGCTACTCCTGCTTTAAATCCTGTGTTTATCAGTCTCAAGGATTTAATAACATCCAGGACAAGATTAAAAACCCAGCTTGGAGCTAATAAAGCATATCTGAAAGAATTAAAAAATATCAATGATAAAGCCACACAAAAAATGATGGAGAACATTTATAAAATGGCTATAAATGGTTTACAAAAATCCATAACTGAAATAGAGAAACAAATCACATTTGTAATTAAGAGTGATTCATCAATCAACGCTAATTACACCTTTCTTCTTTCAGTGCCTGCCATAGGACCGGTTACTGCAACTTATATCGTCTGCTGCACTAATAATTTTGCTAACAAAATCAGTGGCAAACAATTATCTTGTTATGCTGGAGTGGTACCATTTAGTGACAGAAGCGGAACTAGTTTAAAAGGTCGAAATAAAGTGCATAAAATGGCAAATAAAGAACTCAAATCTTTGCTTCACATGTGTGCCTTATCATCCCTAAAAAATCATAAGGAATTTAAAGAGTATTACGACAGAAAGGTAACTGAGGGGAAACATCCTAATTCTGTATTAAATGCAATTTGCAATAAGATACTCTTGCGGGCAGTGGCAGTAGTGAATAACCAAAAATATTATGTGGAAAACTATAAAAAAGCAGCCTAAAAAAGATTTGTTTTTTCCATAGCAATCTCTACTCTAAGGCCAGCAGCGAAGCAGGACACGGACGATGAAATGTAAAAGCTAGTTCCCCCGCTTTCCTTAGAATCCTTCAAATAAAAATACCTCCGCTGTCCGTACGCCTATAGCTACGTGGCAAAACATAAATTCCTTTTCTTTATTTGTTTACTGTAACTGTATCAATCATGATTAAATTTGGAGGAAGATTATTAACTTTAAAAATTACGTTGTAATTGTAAATTCCCTTTTCGGCATTGCGCTACGTCCACTAACGCGAGATGTTGCTGAGAAAAAGACGGCATAGTATCAGAACCTTAATAGAAAAAGATAAATGAATGTAATTGAGCAACAGATTTTAGAAACCTGGTTTATCAATCACAGAACCAATCTAAAATTATTGGATAACTTAACAGAAGAATCTTTGACACTGTCAACATCAAAACGTGGTGGTGGAAATGTTGGTTATCAGTTAGCCCACATTTACAATGTTAGATTTTGGAAAATCGAAAAACTTAACAAAGAACTTGTAAAAGATTTGACAACAATAAAAGCAGAGGACATCAAAACTATTGCTATGCTTAAAGAGTGTCACACCATTTCTGCCGGCTTAATTGCAGAAGTGTTGAAAAAAGGAATTGAAAACAACGGAAATGTAAAAGGTAATAAACGTGGGCTTGTTCCATTGTTAGGCTATTTTATCCATCACGAAGCACATCACAGAGGAAATATTTTGCTGACATTAAAGCTGTGTGGTTTCAAACTTACAGACGAATTGAAATACGGAATTTGGGAATGGAACAAAATCTAAGAATACCTGCCCCCGCTTTCCTTAGCATCCTTCAAATAAAAACACGAAGGCTGTCCGTATGCCTATGGCTAAGGGCAAAACATAAATTCCTTTATTTTTTAGGCAACATCTCACGATAGCGGGAGTTGGAGATTACAGTAAACGAAGAAATAAAGAAGATTCTTGTTTTGAATAATTTTAGCTTTTATAACGGCAAAAGAAACCTGAGTTTTTTCTGTGTCCGTTTAAAAACATTTTCATTATTACAATCCGGTAGTTATTTTAAAAATTAATTGTCAGGATCAGTCATCATATCCTTTAAACTGTTCATTACTTTTATTTTATAGCCTCCTGTATATATAGTATTGCTTACTTTTTTTATTTCAATTGTTTCCATTCCTTTAATTCCCCCGGATTCTGTTTCAACCCACAAATAATTTTTATTGAGTACCGGAATAGAAAACATATTGTTTTTCATTTTTGGGTCGTTTTGAATTTTACTGATATCTGCCGGCCTGCCAACTCCCATTGTATAAATCTTTACCGGGTCAAAAGGAACCTTTGCATACCAAAGCGACATGGTTCCGGTTTTAGCTGCATTAGCAGAAGCAATTACTTTATTACTTTTCATTTCATATTCATCTGCAGTAAAGCCCAGTAAACTTTTGGTTTTACCGGTTTTGGTAATAGTAAATTCATCCTCATGTTTGTCTTTTGCAAGAGGAGCCTTCTTTATTTTTTCTGCCAGTTCCTTACCCATTGCTCCTCCTTCACCTACCGTTTTGGGCATATTCATTACAGTAATCGTTTTCTTTTTGTCGTCAAAAATCCATGTGTGACCTTTTTTGGAATAGACCATTACACTAAAACTTTTATCCGGTGGTTTTATGGCTGCATAGTCGCCGTTAGAAGTAAATAAATAGGTAACCTCGTTATAAGGTTTCCCGTCTTTTTCATCGTCTGCGTCTTTCCTGGTACGTTGTACTACCTGCCAATCAAAATTGATGACTGAAGGAATGGGTTCATCCAGGTTTAGTTTTGGATTGTTGTTGCCATCTCCGGTTACTCTATAAGGCGGCTGACCCCATATTACCACGGTGTCTACAGAGATTTTTATATACACATTGGGTGTCCTGCTTCTATCCGGATTATCAATGTAGGTAACAATATAGGGCAGTTGAGCATCTGCAGTAACGGTCAGATCCCCCGAAGCAGGATTATCAAAATAAATATCTACCATACCGCCTACTTCATTACCTTCTGCCTTAAATATCAAATGCCCTTCCACCCCTTCCGGAAATAGTGTTTTTTCATGGGCACAGAAGTACGTAAACACCGTCACCTTTATGTAATATTGCCTGTAAATTTTGAGAATATACCCTGTTTAATATTTGGATCACAATGCAAAGTGAAAAAGGTGTTGTTATCCAGAATCATTTCAAAATTGCGTCGGCTTATTATTTGTGCATCGGCGCCATTTCCCTGAATGGTAAAAAGGGATATTAGTATGCAGGAATAAATAAATGTTTTCATTGTATTTTAGTTTTTTAAAGCCAGCCAATTAAATTTTTATGAATTCGACCCTCCTGTTCTGTGCTTTCCCTTCGGAGGTGGTGTTGGGTGCAGCAGGTTGTGATGCCCCCTTGCCTTCTGTTTGCATCCTGCTCTCATCAATGCCAAATTCATTTACCAGCATATTCTTAACTGCTTCGGCTCTTCTTTTTGAAAGATCAAGATTGGCTGCACCATCGCCATCGCTATCTGTATGCCCTACTATTTTTACCTTCAGGCTACTATTTTCTTTAAGAACGGAAGCAATGTCTTTGAGTGTACCATAAGAAGAGGGTTTGATGGTTGCCGCATTCACATCAAATAAAATTCCTGTAGTGGAAAACTTTCCTTCAGTTAATAATTTGTTGCGGGTGTCAGGTAATCCGGAGGCAAATTTGAAATTGCTGATGAGCCAGGTGCTTCCATCATTGTTTAAAGAAGTAGCAAATCGAACGGTGTTATATTTAATATCAGGTGATAATAAAGAAGGCACATCCACTACTTTATTTTCGTTTAAATAAACCCTTAACCTGTTTTTCTGTCTCCAAACCGCAATGTGATAAGTTAATACCGTATTTCTGTTAAGCCCTTTTACATTAAACTCATTGGCAAGTAGCTTTTCTCCCATCTTGGTGTATGTGGCCACGTTTATATTTTCCATGTAAGGATCCAGTTCAAAATAACTACGATCGGGCCCATAGTCGAAGGCCGTTTTACCTGTTTTACTGATCAGTTGCAAGCCCACCGTTGCGGTATTGGGGCCTGATCTTTCCGGAAGGGGAATAAATAAAAGATCGAATTCAATAGTAAAGTTGTCCGGTATTGATTTAATGAAGCCGGGTAGGTAATATCCTTCTTTAGATATATTAAGCCATTTCCCGCTATAGTTATCAGTAGTCATTATTTCTCCTGAAGCATTCGTGTTCCATTTAGCAGGAAAATCTCCAACAGCATCCCCGGAAAAATCATCATAACCCAGTATTTTCTCTCCCGGTATAAAATCATATTTGCTGTAAGTTTTTACAGAAGGCTGTTGCGGTAAATCTTTTATATTTTGGTTTTTATCCTGGGTTGTATTTGCATTGGCATCAGCGGTTGTTTCTGCATTTTTACTTTTTTTAGTCTTCTTGCTGAATAACTTATTAACTGCTTTATCAGCAGCATTTTCAGTTGAGTTTTGGGCGCCTTGTTTTACACCTTCGGCGGCTTTTTGCTTAAGCAATTCTTTCAATTGGGCGTTGCAATTGCCTGCCAGCAGAATTATTACCGCAGTAGAAATTATATATTTTAGCATAACAGAAAAATTTATCAGGTTGGTTAAGAATCGAAGATTTATTTTTTCATTGATGCAGTGAAACTATCAGGCTTTTTAGAAAGCGCATACTACTGATGTATATATTGATTAAAAGATTCAATATCTGGCAGGTATACTTTAATATCTGGTATTCAAGAGGGTAATTACCAGGTATAGCGCATTTTCTGCCGGATATTTATTCAGTCACGGCATTGCATTAAGTAAGGGTAATACAATTATTATGAAGCATTAGGTTTGCTTTTATTTGAGGATATTTAGGAAGAAATAGGAACCAGGATTCAAAGGAACCAGTAGACGAATATTCACATAATTGTTTTCATATGCTCATCCATCATAAAATTTTTTGGGGAAGAAGAGTTCTATTACAAATAGCAGGCATTTTGTTGGCAGTACTTATACAACCGGTGATTTCTTTTGGCCAGGATTCAACGCCTGTTGATTCCATAAACATTTTTCCTCCCGGGTACAATAAATTGAAAACATGCAGATGAGAAAATGCGTTTCCTTGAAAAGGCAATTCATGATTCACTGGACGAGGACCAGCTTACCCATGTTTATGAATGGGCCAGGGCAGGCCTTGCATTAGCGGAACAAAGCGATGTCGATACCATGAAAGGGATTTTTAATTTTGATATTGCTAAAGCTTACGCCTATGCATACACGAAACCAGACAGTGCCATCGTATATTATAAAAAAGTATTGCCTTACTTTCCGGATAAGATGAAAAGTTATCATGTTTATGCTGTTAGAGAAATCATGGAGCGATATTCTGAGTTGGGCAACCAGGATTCTTCTTTTGTTTACCTTGATAGCCTGAAAGCTTTGACGGATACCATGCCAGAAACATCTCCCAAAAGGGTTTCGATTTCACAACATATTGCCACTACTTACCAATGGTTTGGGATGTTTAATACTGCTATACATTATTTTCAAATTGCAATTAACGGTGAGAGAAAGAATGGTAACAACCGGGGGCTGGGATTGGCGTTGGCTAATTTGGGGGAGTTGTATTCAGAATCTGATGAACCGGTAAAAGCACTCGAAACTTCAAAAGAAGCACTGGGCTACCTGGCGGATGTAAATATGCCTTACATTATGACAGCTATTAATGTCGCCACTTATTTAACCGGGCTGGGGCAATATGATTCTGCATTAAATTATCTTGACATAGCTGAAAAAAAGGCCAGTCAACTTAATGATGCCAATAATCTTTTGCTCATCAGGTTAGGCCGTGCCGGAGTCTTCCTGGGGCAAAAAAAATATGACATCGCCCGGCCAATGCTTGAAAAATGTATTGTTGATCTTACGAAAAGCGGTGATCGCTGGAACCTTACAAAAACATATATCAGCGTGGCCAGCCTTGAAACCGACGAACATAACTACCGTGAAGCCATAGACGATCTTTTGAAAGGATTACAAATAGCCAGGAAAGACAAACAAAGGGCATTGGAAGTAATAATTCTTCAGAACCTTGCCGAATCGAGTTACCGGTCGGCAGATTATAAATCCGGCTTTGATTACGAAAGGGAATATCTTACCCTGAAAGATTCTATCAGCAATCAAAAAACAAAGGCAATTCTTGCAGACCTGGAGGTTAGCTATCAAACCCAGAAGCAGGAATCACTGATAAAAAGTTTGCGATCAGAAAATGATATAAAGCGCCTTCAACTGATAAACAGCCGTCAAACATTTTATTTTTACCTGGCAGGATTTCTGTCGGTGCTTTTAATTTCAGGAATTGTTTTTTACCAGAGGAGCCGCCGGATAAAATTAAAAACCGAAAAGATGAAAGCAGAATTGCAAACACAGGTGCTGCGTTCCCAGATGAATCCCCATTTCATTTTCAACTGCCTAAATAGTATCGAAAATTTTATAATGCTGAATGATCAAATTCAGGCATCGGATTATTTGAATAAATTTTCAATGCTTATGAGAAGTATCCTGGACAGCAGCCGAAACGAAATGTTACCTATTGTAAAAGATATGAAAGCGCTCAGGCTTTATGTGGAACTGGAACAACTTCGGTTTAATAATAAATTTAATTATAAAGATTTTACAGATCCTGCTTTGGTAGGGGGTGACTACCGGGTTCCTTCACTGCTGATACAACCTTATGTAGAGAACGCCATCCTGCATGGGTTGGCAAACAGTGAGAATGAAGGCCGTCACTCTTACCGTTACCGCATCTCTCGAAAATGATAAAATTAAATTCATTATCCAGGATAATGGGATTGGAAGAGTTCAATCAGCGGAATATAACAGGCTTAATAAGCCATACCATAAAAGTGTCGGGTTGAAAATAACAGAAGACAGAATCAACTTATACAAGTACGGTAACGAAACGGATGGCTCTGTTAAAATAACGGACCTGCATGATGAATATAATAATCCTTCCGGTACTAAGGTAGAAATAACTATTAAAGCCATTTGAATTATGAATTTACTAAAAACAATATTGATTGATGATGAATTTAGCAGCTTACAGAATCTGGAGCAAAAATTGGCTAAATTTTGCCCTGACATGCAGGTGGTGGCCACGGCACAAAAACCCGAAGATGCCATACTGCTCATACGCCAGCATAAGCCTGATGTTATTTTTCTTGATATTGAAATGCCACGGATGAATGGTTTTCGTATGCTGGATGAACTGGGGCATTACGATTTTGAGATTGTGTTCACCACTGCTTACAATCATTATGCGGTAGATGCTATACGCATCAGTGCTTTCGATTACCTTACAAAGCCCATAGCTATAAAGGATCTTCAAAAAACAGTAGAACGCCTGTTACTGCGTAATAAACAGGATACTAAAAATAAAATGGAAGCCTTTCGTGCCTCTTTAGCATCGCCAAAAAGCCAGGAAGAAAAAATTGCGATTCCCACAAGTGATGGCTTGGAATTCATTCCCATCAAAAGCATTGTGCATATTGAATCAAGTTCCAACTATTCCAAAATATTTCTTATTGACGGCAAAAAAATCCTTGTAACAAAACTATTGGGTGATTTTGAAGAAATGCTGCAATCCTATCATTTTTTCAGGGTCCATAACTCTCATCTTATTAATCTCACCCAAATAAAAAAATATACCCGCGGTGAAGGCGGCCAGGTGGTGATGCAAAACGATCATATTATTGATATTTCCCGTAGGAAAAAAGATGAATTTCTTAAACTTGTTATGAAATAAAGCGGAAAAAACTTTTTTGCCTGTTATGATGGTTTTATACAAGTTCCCTTTTTGCCGGGTGAAAATATAGTGAACGAAGAAATAATGAGGATTCTTGTTTTCCAAACCCTCCACAAAAAAAATGAAGAACTTTTTGAGTTCTTCATTTCAAAAAAAATATATCACCAATTATTTTATCGTTGTAGATTCTTTGCCAATAAAATCGCCCGTTTTTTCGATATAACTACTGTATTTCTGCTGAATAGCGGAAGGCTCTTTTGTTCCGTCAACATAAAGATCGCCTTTAGCGACAGCAATAGAAAAGGAATTTTGAGTAACGAGATTGTCTTCTTCCAATGCGTCAATAAAGCTTATAATCCATGTAGAGAATATTGGCAGTTAGCGAAAGAACCGGCTGATTATTTGTTTTCATCTGCCAAATATTATGAAACAGGCATAAAAGATTTTGTGTTTTTAAAGGATCTGAGGGATGAATTTTGAGGATTTGAGTGAGAGAGGCAGATTGGTTCGGGGGGGCAGTCGAGTAGGCAAGGGCATTACAGCCCAAACCGCGAGGCTGTAAAATAAACTGTGTCAAAGTTCAGAAGAATTAAGAACTTTAAAACACAGTTTATAATATGCAAAACAAACAAGAAGCCTTCGACTACGAAGCATTAAAAAAGAAAGGCCCTGGAGCAATTTCGCTCGGGCAAGGATTTGTTTAGTAAGGGAGGAGCGTTTGCGCCTTTGCTAAAAGACTTTTTAGAAGCTGCTCTTCAGGCAGAGTTGGAAGAACATCTGGACCAGGAAAGCCCGGAGTTAAACAACCGGAGAAATGGCTACAACACCAAGTCGCTAAAAACAGGTGCCGGAACTATCGAACTTGATACACCACGTGACCGCAACGGTGATTTCTCACCGGAACTGGTTAAGAAAAGAGAGACCATTCTGGCTAATTCGCTGGAATCAAAAATCATTGGCTTGTATGGCCATGGCATGAGTTTCAGGGATATCTCTGCTCACATCAAAGACATGTATGACACCGATATTTCGGCCGGTACTTTATCAACTATTACAGACAAAATAATACCCCTGGTAAAGGAATGGCAGGTTCGGCCATTAGAAGACACGTACTGCATCGTTTGGCTGGATGGGATGCATTATAAAGTAAAACAGGAAGGGCGTGTGCAAAGCCGCTGCGTCTATAATATCCTGGGCATAACGACCGAAGGGAAAAAAGAAATTTTAGGGATGTATGTTAGCGAAAGTGAAGGTGCTAATTTCTGGTTAAGCGTTCTGACTGATTTACAAAACAGGGGCGTCAAAGATATTCTGATAGCTTGTATTGATAACCTGAAAGGCTTCGCAGAAGCGATTTCTACCGTGTTTGTGCAAACAGAAGTTCAAAGTTGTATTGTTCATCAGATACGCAATTCTTTAAAGTATGTAGCCAGTAAAGATCAGAAAGTATTTATGGCTGATCTCAAACCGGTGTACCAGGCACTAAACATAGCTGAAGGCCAGGAAAAGCTGGAAGTGTTGAGTGAGAAGTGGAATAAAAAATATCCGGTGGTGATCGAAAGCTGGAGGCGTAATTGGGAAAAGCTGACTACTTATTTTAAATATCCGGCTGCCATCCGAAAGCTCGTCTATACTACCAACACTATTGAGGGATATCATCGCCAAATCCGTAAAGTGACCAAGACCAAAGGGGCTTTTACTTCAGACATGGCTCTTTTAAAATTAATGTACCTGGCTACAAAAAATATAGAAAAAAAATGGACTATGCCACTGGCCAACTGGAGCATTACCGTTTCCCAGTTAAGCATCATTTTTGGAGACAGGCTCAAACTCAATTTATGAAAGGGGAAAAAATAATAACTTTGGCTAAGAAAGAACGATGCAATGGCGACGTGATGTCAACATCTGTATTAAAAAATAGTCGGGCATCGAGCCCGGCCATTTTTAGCAAGAACTTCGCTTTTGGCTCCATTCTGTCAATATCAAAAAATTATTTGACACAGTTTATTTTACACTCCCCAAACCGCTCAAGGAACCGTACGTGAAAGTCTCCCTTCATACGGCTCGTGTTATCTAAATCAAGCTTTTATTCCAATCTTCCAATGATAAAACAACAATGGATTTTCTGATTGCAGCAATCTGTATTTATTATACAATCGCTTTTTGCTACCTATTTTATATTTGTGCTTCATCCATTTACGGATTAGTTCATTCAAATAATAAAATACGCCATGCGCTTCATCTCTGTTAAACCTCGTGTAGTAATTGATCCAGCCTCGTATTTTTGGATTTAGCTTCTCTGCAAACCATTCTAAGGTTTGTGTACTCCATTGTGTCCGCAATACTTCTTTGATTGCTGTTCTGATACTCGCTTTTGCATTATTGCAGATGGCTGCACCAAACACCAACAAGCGTTTCACACTGCCAAATTTACTCTTTACTGTTCTTGGCTGGAAGCTATAACTCAGAAATGTAAAGCTCTCATTTTCATGTCTGTCAGGACGCTGATAATTTTTGCAATACACAATCTTTGTCTTTTCAGGATGCAACGTCAATTCAAAATCCTGCATCCTTACTTTTAGTGTTTCCAGCAACTTTTCCGCTTCTTCTTTACTGCTGCAATGGATAACGATGTCGTCTGCATAGCGTTCAAATGGACATTGCTGATGTGTCTCATCCATCCACTTGTCGAAAGCATGATGCAGGTAAATATTAGCCAGTAATGGACTAACCACTCCACCTTGCGGCGTGCCTTTCGTCCTTGCTGATATACTTCCATCTTCCTGCTCTACCCCAGCTTTCAACCATCTTTCTACATACATCAGCACCCACTTCTCCTGCGTATGCTGCCCAAGCAATGCTAACAATATTCTGTGACTGATGTTATCGAAGAACCCTTTTATATCTACATCTAACACCCAGGCTTTCTGAATACAATTAGCCTGGCATTGAGCAAGTGCATCATGCGCACTTCTGCCGGGCCTGTATCCAAATGAGCTGTTGTGAAAGACTGCATCCACCGAGGGTTCCAGATAATCTTTTACTACTCCCTGCGCTATGCGGTCTCCTACTGTTGGTATGCCCAACGGTCTTAATCCGCCTTGCTTCTTTGGAATAAATACCGTTCGTACTGCTGGCGGAAAATAACTACCCGATGCCATGCGATTATAAATCTTGTACAGGTTCTTACTCATGTTGCCATTGAACATTTCAATGCTTTCACGGTCTATGCCCGCACCTCCTTGCTTTGACACCGTTTTTAAATAGCTATCATATACCATCCTTTTACTTACCGGCAATGATTTTGTCTTTTCTTCTTGCATCATCCTCCATTTTAATCAGAGTTGTTTAAAAATAATTCGACTTAGATAACCGAAGCCCTTCGCTCCATCTCCATTACAGAAACTTCTTCGCTACTATGGCTTCGTCCGACGCTTCCGGTTGCTTCTCCTGCCTATAGCAAGATTGAGTTGCAATATGAACTGTAGAATATTTATTGAACAGTCGCTTCTAAAAAAAAAACTTCCTGCAAAGCTTATTAGCACATCAACCGGAAAACCTCTCACGTTCCGTATAAAAGCCTGTGTAAAGCTCCTGCCGCCTTAATGCCGGTTGTTCTGTAGCCCGTAAACAGATAACTGCTACAGTAATCGTATCAACGGTTCGAGGCCGATACTTTTAACAACGAGGTACCGTTTCGACATGTCTTCGGTCGGTTTACTTTCGTTCAGCTTCTTTACACTTACCTGATGCCTTTACAGACACCTTTTGCCTGAACGTTCAGCACCACAACTTTTAATTGCAGCACCTTCAGGTGGTTTGCATACCCCGTCTGCACAGCGTATGCGGTAGCCTGCTACCATCTTTTATACAGCATTGAAAAGAACTATCAATTCTATTCATTCGTGACACACCGAACCACGGGAACAGACTGAAGGAAGAAAAATAATGATACTCCAAATAGCAAACTAAAATCAAGAATATAACTTTATTTTCTTTTTTATAACCTGATACAAATCAAGTTTCCTGCTGACGGATGTTTTTAAAATTATAGTATAGTTATTGTAACTCTGTACTTATACTATCAAAAACATTTATATCATGTCAAAAAATAAAAAGGGAGAAAAATATGTCTACTTCTTTGGTGGCGGGAAGGCAGACGGCAACGAATCTTTAAAAAATTTATTAGGAGGCAAAGGGGCTAATCTTGCTGAAATGGCAGGGCATCCCAAACTTCGTTTGCCTGTACCTCCGGGTTTTACCATTACCACAGAAGTATGTAATTACTATTACCAAAACAAAAAAACCTATCCCAAAAAATTAAAGGGAAAAAGCAGCAGAAGCACTTGCTAAAATGGAAAAACTTACCGGCAAAAAATTCGGTGATGAAAAAAATCCATTATTGGTATCAGTGCGTTCGGGAGCCAGAAAAAGTATGCCCGGAATGATGGAAACGGTATTGAACGTAGGGCTAACCGAAAAAACCTTAAAAGGGCTTATTGCCCAAAGTGGTGACGAAAGGTTTGCGTATGATGCATATCGCCGTTTGATTATGATGTATGCGGATGTGGTGATGGAAAAAGGAGATGGTATAGAAGTGAAAAACGGTAAAGGCATCCGGAAAATCCTGGATGAAAAACTGGAAGAAGTTAAACACAAAAAAGGATACAAAATTGATACGGACCTCACCGTTGAGGATTTGAAAAAACTGGTGAGCGATTATAAGATAACAGTGAAAGAGGTATTGGGCAAAGGTTTTCCCGATGATGCTGAAAAACAATTATGGGGCGGCATCGGCGCTGTTTTCAGTAGCTGGAATGGAAAAAGAGCGTTTGAATATCGCCGGATTGAAAAAATACCGGACGAGTGGGGAACTGCAGTGAATGTACAGGCAATGGTGTTTGGTAATATGGGCAATGATAGTTGTACCGGCGTGGCTTTTACCAGGAACCCTGGAAGTGGTGAAAATAAATTTTATGGAGAATACCTGGTGAACGCGCAAGGGGAAGATGTAGTTGCCGGTATCAGAACGCCGGGGCCCGTGAATGAATATTCAAAGAATGCGCAAAGCAAACATTTAAAAACTCTTGAAAAATTAATGCCGGCACTTTATGAGGAATTGTACAGCTACCAGCAAAGGCTGGAGAAGCATTATAAAGACATGCAGGATATTGAGTTTACCATCGAAAAAGGAAAATTGTATATGCTTCAGTGCCGTGTGGGAAAGCGGAATGGAATTGCAGCCGTACGCATGGCTACAGAGATGTACCAGTCTAAATTGATTGATGCCAAAACTGCGGTACATAGGGTTGCGCCCAATCAATTGATCGAACTATTACTTCCCATGCTCGATCCCAAAGCAGAGCTACTGAATAAACCCATTGCAAAAGGTTTACCTGCAGGGCCCGGCGGTGCAAGAGGGCGCGTGGTATTTACTTCTGATGATGCAGTAGAGTGGGCATCCAAAGGTGAAAAAGTGATTTTGGTAAGAGAAGAAACTTCTCCCGAAGATGTAGACGGAATGCACAAATCACAGGCGATATTAACGACCAAGGGGGGAATGACTTCACATGCGGCTTTGGTGGCACGGGGATGGGGTAAATGTTGCATTGTGGGTTGCGGCGATATTGAAATTCACTCTGATGCAAAAACATTTCATTCAAAAGATGGTGTGGTCATCAAAGAAGGCGATTGGATCAGTTTAAACGGAACAAAAGGGCTTGCTTACGAAGGAAGCCTGCCGCTAACAGACATCAATCTTGATAAAAACCAATCTTATAAAGACCTGATGAAATTGGTGGATAAAATAAAAGTGATTGGTGTTCGTGCCAATGCAGAAACGCCGGGCGACGCATCACAAGCCATGAAATTTGGCGCCGAAGGAATCGGGCTGTTCCGCACAGAACATATGTTTTATGGCGAAGGCAGCGAACAACCTTTGTTTCTGCTGCGCAAAATGATTGTGAGCAAAACGTTGGAAGAGAGAAAAGGAGCTCTGGATGAATTGTACAAATATGTGAAGAAAGATGTAAAAGATACCATGAAAGTGATGCAGGGCCACCCGGTAACCATTCGATTATTGGATCCGCCGTTACATGAATTTGTTCCGCACGACAAAGAAAAATTGCAGATGTTAAGCAAAGAACTTGGGATCAGCATGAGCCTGTTAAGAAGGCGCGTATTGGCTTTGCACGAAAACAACCCGATGCTTGGGCACCGGGGCGTAAGATTGGGAATCAGTTATCCTGAAATAACAGAAATGCAGATAAGGGCGATTTTTGAAGCGACCGTAGAAATTCTTAAATCAGGCAAAAAAGCTTTTCCTGAAATTATGATACCGGTTACGTGTACAGTAAACGAACTAATTCACCAGAAAAAAATTGTGGACAAGGTTTATAAAGAAGTATGTGAAAAATCAAAGCTGAAAAAAATCCCATACCTCTACGGCACTATGATAGAAACACCAAGGGCAGCAATAAAAGCAGGAAGAATGGCAACTGTAGCGGATTTCTTCAGTTTTGGCACCAACGATCTTACGCAAATGAGTTTTGGTTTCAGCCGCGATGATATTGGCGGATTTCTCCCGAACTATCTTGATCTGAAAATTTTAAAAGATGATCCTTTTCAAACAATTGACCTGGATGGAGTAGGAGAGCTGATAAAATTTGGTACAGAAAGAGGCCGTGAAACCAAGCCGAAATTGAAAGTAGGTATTTGCGGTGAACATGGCGGCGACCCGGAAAGTGTAAAGTTCTGCCACCGCATAGGAATGAACTATGTAAGCTGTTCACCATTTCGCGTACCAATAGCCAGGTTGGCTGCAGCACATGCTGAATTAGAAACTCCAAGGAAATAAAATGAAATGGCAGAACACAGTGAACGAACAAGTTTTGAGGATTCTTATTTTAGGATCGGCAAAAAAAAATGAAGAACTTTTCAGTTCTTCATTTTTTAAAAGTTTTGTTTGAAAGAATTTATTTCATCGGTGCTTCTTTGCTTATAAAATCGCCGGTCTTTTCAATATATGTACTGTATTTCTGTAGAATGGATGTAGGTTGTTTTGTTCCGTCAATATAAAGATCGCCTTTAGCGACAGCAATAGAAAAGGAATTTTGGGTAACAAGATGGTCTGCTTCCAATGCATCAATAAAGCTTTGTACCTCTTTCGCATCCACAACCTGGCCAGGTGTTTTAACCAATGACCATTGAACCTTATTTGAATTTTCTTCCCTCAGGGTTGTTTTATCAAGTTTGATCAAATTCTCAATTTTTAATTTCCTGTCGGCATTAATTTTACCCCGGAAATTGTGAGCAAGGGTAGGGGCAATTACCAAAGAAACAATACTCATTAACTTAATAAGAATATTCATACTTGGCCCTGAAGTATCTTTAAAAGGGTCTCCAACGGTATCGCCTGTAACTGAAGCCTTGTGCGGCTCAGAGCCTTTGAAATGAGTTTCATTATTGATCAAGGCGCCTTTTTCAAAAGATTTTTTTGCATTGTCCCACGCACCGCCGGCATTATTTTGAAAAATTCCCATCAATACGCCGCTTACGGTTGCTCCCGCTAAAAATCCCCCCAAAACCTGCGGGCCAAAAATAAACCCGATGATCACAGGAGAAAGCAACGCGATCGCACCCGGCAACATCATTTTTTTAATAGAAGCATTGGTAGAAATAGCAACGCATTTTTCGTATTCCGGTTTCCCTTTTCCTTCCATAATTCCGGGTATGGTACGGAATTGCCTGCGCACTTCTTCTACCATCGCCATGGCAGCTTCGCCTACTGCACGAATAGCCAGTGAAGAAAAAATAAATGGAATCATTGCGCCCACGAATAACCCGGCCAACACATCGGCACGGTAAATATCAATTCCGTCAATTTTTGCAATACCCACAAAGGCCGCAAATAAAGCGAGGGAAGTTAACGCGGCCGAAGCGATGGCAAATCCTTTTCCGGTAGCCGCAGTAGTGTTTCCAACCGCGTCAAGAATATCCGTTTTTTCACGCACTTCTTTTGGCAGCTCACACATTTCTGCAATACCGCCCGCATTATCAGCTATCGGCCCGAAAGCATCAATAGCCAGTTGCATCGCAGTGGTAGCCATCATTCCCGCGGAAGCGATGGCAACGCCATACAAACCTGCACAATAATATGAAGTATAAATTCCAGCAGCAAGGACAAGAATAGGGAATAAAGTGCTTTCCATTCCAACGGCAAGCCCTCCAATGATGTTGGTGGCGTGGCCTGTAGAAGATTGACGAACGATCGACAACACCGGCCTTTTGCCCATTGCGGTATAAAACTCTGTAATAAAACTAATGAGCGTTCCTACAATCAATCCAACGATTATCGCACCAAAAACACCGTATTTGGTAAACTCATAATTTCTCAAAGTCATCGTATCGGGCATGATCCACATTACCAGGAAATAAGAGGCGATTGCTGTTATTACTATAGTTCCCCAGTTTCCCAGGTTCAATGCTTTTTGAACAACCGAAGTATGTAAACCTGCGCTATCAGAAATTTTTACAAAAAAGGTACCCAATATTGAGAATATGATTCCCATAGAAGCGAGCAACATCGGCAATAAGATCGGAGCCATTCCACCAAAGGCATCGGTTGAAATAGTTTCCCTTCCCAAAACCATCGTCGCCAAAATGGTAGCTACATAAGATCCAAAAAGATCAGCGCCCATTCCAGCCACATCGCCTACATTATCACCCACGTTATCCGCTATGGTAGCCGGATTGCGCGGATCATCTTCCGGGATTCCCGCTTCTACTTTTCCTACAAGGTCAGCGCCAACATCTGCCGCTTTGGTATAGATACCGCCACCAACTCTGGCAAAAAGGGCAATACTTTCTGAACCAAGGCTAAAACCGGTAAGTATTTCAATGGTCTTCTCCATCTCAAAACTATTGGCGGCTGCATGTGGGGCGAAAATAAATTTCAAAATTATATAAAGCCCTCCCAATCCAAAAACCGCTAAACCGGTAACACCCATGCCCATTACACTTCCGCCGGTAAAAGAAACTTTTAAGGCTTTTGAAAGGCTGGTTCTTGCTGCCTGAGTGGTGCGAACGTTGGCTTTGGTTGCCACTTTCATTCCGATAAACCCTGCAAGGGCGCTGAAAAAACCACCGCAAATAAAAGAGATGGCGATACTCCAACTACTATTGGCGCTGCTGTAGCCCATTACGCCTAACAAAATAGCGGCGATAATTACAAAGTAAGAAAGGATTTTCCACTCAGCTTTTAAAAAAGCCATAGCGCCTTCAGCAATATAAGTGCTGATCTCTTTCATTCTTTCATTGCCGGCATCCTGTTTACCAACCCAGGCAAACTTTATAAACGTGTAAAGCAAGCCTACAATTCCCATTGCAGGCACAACGTAAATCAAATTATACATATCAATTAATTACTTAAATTTTAGGGCTGCAAAAATAGGGTAAAAAGGCAATATTAAAAATGTTTCATAAAACTGTTTTAAGCATCATTTATTTCAGAAATAAAGTTTTTTTTGCGGCCAAAACTTTTTATGAATAAAGCAAAGGGTAGGTTAAGGTTTTTTATGATTATTTAAAATCCAGTTATGGCTATGAACAATCTTTCCACAATTTTTTTAAAACCAAAATCGGGTTTTGCTTTTTAGTACTTTTAAAAAAACTATAGTTAACCATGCTGAACCATATTTATAAACGCAGTATTTTACCAGTTATTTTTATTTTTTTTAGTGTTTTTCTATTAAGCGCCCAAACGAGTTTAAAATTAAAATACAAACGTTCGGATGTGTATGCCGGAATAGAAGTAGGCTCAAAAGGTATAAAAATGAGCTTAATAGAAATGGCCAGGAACTCAGCCCAAAATGCTAATTATTCTATTATTATGGATACTTCTGTCAATACAGATTTTATTTCATTTACCCCCTCTACATTTGCATCAAGCTTACAGGCATTTTCGGGTTTATATAATACGGCTTTGGATTTCTACCATATTCCTGCCGAAAGGATTTATACAGTTGTAAGCAGCGGCGTAAAGGTGTCGGCAGAAAAAAGTAATAATACGCCCTGGATAAAAACCCTGATTGATTCTTTCAAATTAAGAATTAAAGACCCTTCTCGAAATGTAGCAGTTATAGACGCTGAGGAAGAGGCGAGGCTTTCGCACCTGGGTATCGTTCCTGAATCTAAACGGTTCACTACTTTTTTAATTGATGTAGGAAGTGGAAATACAAAAGGGGGCTATTTTCCTTCAGATAATATAAGCCATATCACACTTTTTCAACTTACGTGGGGAACGCAAAGTACTGCCAACGCCGCTATCAACCGGCTTGATGGGGATAATTCAATCACAAATTACGAACGCCAATTGCAGCGCGTCCTCAAGGGAGATGCCAATAAAGAAATTATTTACGCGGTAAACGTGAGCGGTGCTTATAACATGAGCGATAATGTTGCTTTCAGCGGTGGCGCAGCCTGGGCTTCGGCTACTTTATTATTTCCTGAATTGATTGACGACCCGGTAGTGCCCGTAACTTATGAACAGGTAGAAAAATTACATGATAAATTGTACAGCGATTATAATTCATTTTCAGAAAAAGAATTGGTAAAAAGCATAAATGATAATACGCTCGACAAGAAGGCAATAGCACACGAAATAAAAACGGTGAATAAAGTTTTTAATCAAAGAGCGATGTTGGCAGCTTCAGGATTGTTACTTAAGATCATGCGCCAGTTTGATGGTATTTATGAAAGAAAACAATTTTATTTAATTAAAAATGGTGAGGTTGGCTGGATATCAGCTTATGTAAATAAAAGTATTGCCAAGTAATTGGTTTTAAAATAAATATTTTTGCAAGAAATATATTACCGGCATTAACATGAAAGACCGTAGTTCTTTATACCTGCTTATTTTTGCGCTTACTGTTGTCACCATCTCATTTATTTTGATTTCTATATGGGGCTACCATTTTTATTTTGCCCCAAAAAAGGCGCAGCCCATTTCGCAAAATGCCCCGAAGGACCCTGTTCCGAAGGATTCTTCTATTGTTCATAAAATATCTATGAAGGATTCGCTTGAAACTCTTTTGAATAGCACTGTTGAACAATTAGGTGGTGAAAATGATTCTGCTTATTATGACTCAAATGTGGATAAAACGCTGGCTCTAAAATTAATCGAATTCAACAGGCTGAAAAATGAAATAGCAGAAATACTAAAAAATAAATCTTCATCCCAGGATATGTCTGAAGCCAGTCAAAAAATTTCGCAGTTGCAGCAAAATGTAGATGAATTAAGGGATCAAAACAACCAGGTAGCTGCAGAAAATGAGCGCTTAAATAATATGGTAAAACAATTGTTGGCAAAAAAAAGTGGCGTACCCCAAAGATCAACCTCTTCTAAAAAACAACTTGCATCTTCTGCGTATACTTTGCCTCTTTTGGTTTCGCATTTACGTTTCGAAGCAATGACCGTAAGCGATGATAACAATTCTGTAACGAATATTGCGTCAAAAACAGAAAGGCTTTCAGGGTCTTTTCAGATAAATGTAAAACCTGAAAACACTACTACAGAAATTTATGTAGTGGTCGTGCAGCCCAATGGAAAAACTTTATTTAATTCTGCATGGGAATCCGGCAATTTTGAAACCAAAACCGGGAGAAAAGTTTATTCGGCATTGCTTCATTTTGATAATATAAAAGACAATGGCAAGCGTTTGTCATTTTCTATTGATTCGCATAATTTTCAAAAAGGAAAATATGTTATGCAGGTCTATCACCAGGGTATAATGATAGGAAAGCTTACCCGGGCTTTATTTTAATTACGTTTAAATTGTTCCATAATATATGGCCAGTAAACTAACAAATACCAAAGATTTTTATTTTGTTTATTGTGTTTTATTTTAAATAAAAAAAAATAAACAACCTAATCATAATGAGATGGTTGTTAATGATAATTAAAATAAAAAATTAGAAGTTATAAAAGCATTTTTAAAAAAATTATTCCTTTTCAAACTGCCTCTTTTATTTTAAAAATTGTAAATTCAAATTCAAAATATGACAACCCCGATTAACACAGCACTTTGTTCTTTTGGAATGAGCGGATTGGTTTTTCATTCACCCTTTTTAAGCATAAACCCACATTTTAATTTTTATGCCGTTTGGGAAAGAACCAAAAATGCCGCGCAGGAAAAATACCCCAATGTAATTACTTACCGCTCGCTTGAAAAAATGCTTGCAGATGAATTAGTAGAACTGGTAATTGTAAACACGCCAAACTATACGCATTATGAATATGCCAAAAAAGCGTTGGAAGCCGGGAAACATGTGATCGTTGAAAAGCCTTTTACCATAAATGTAGAAGAAGCTGACGAACTGATAGCCCTTGCAAAAAAACAAAATAAAATAATATCAGTTTATCAGAACCGCCGCTACGACAGTGATTATAAAACCATCAGGAAAGTTTTAGATAAAAATTTGCTGGGCGAATTGGTAGAAGCCGAAATGCACTTTGACCGGTTCAGGGAAGAACTAAGCCCGAAAAAACATAAAGAAATACCTGGCCCCGGCGCCGGAGTTTTGTATGATTTGGGCTCGCATTTAATTGACCAGGCTTTACAATTATTCGGAATGCCCGAAAAACTTTTTGCTGATATAAGGATCATCCGGCCTTTGTCGCAGGTAGATGATTATTTTGAGTTGTTGTTGTATTATCCAAAATTGCGCGTACGGTTAAAAGCCAGCTATGTGGTCCGCGAAGCTTTGCCAGGTTACATTTTGCATGGCTTAAAAGGTTCTTTCATAAAAGCAAAAACAGATGTGCAGGAAACAATGTTGCAGGCCGGGAAGATACCTGGCGGAAAAGATTGGGGCACAGAACCCGAAACCGAAAAAGGCTTGTTGCATACGGAAATTGATGGAAAAATGATAAGGGAATATATTACCAGTGAACAAGGAAATTACAACGATTATTACAACGCCATTTATGAATCTATCCGGAACGATAAGCCATTGCCCGTTACTGCAGAAGAAGGAAAAAATGTGGTACAAATTATTGTAACGGCTTTTGAAAGCAGCAAGTCTCAGAAAGTGGAAAAGGTTTCGGGAGTGTAATTAAGCTGTGTTTTTAAAGTTCTTAATTCTTGTGAACTTTGACATAGTTTATTTTACAGCCTCAAAAGTGTATAATTTTTTTAGCGCTATAATTACTCACCTTGACATTCATCATTTCAGATGGGCCATTTCACCATTTAACCTTTCTGATTCACCACTTACACTATCTTTTTACTTTTGTTTTATTAGTGTAAAATAAATTGCTCTTTCATTTGTAATTGTTTAAATTAATTACATTCATTTCTTTTAATAACGTTTTGCCATTAATTAACTTCCAATTTATATGATCAAATCAATGCGAAATTTTTTACGAATTTATGCGGTCATTTTCGCCGTTCCTGTTTTGTTTCTTTACAGTTGTAACAAGCGCTCCGGCCAACCGAAATTATTAGTATTCACCAAAACTACCGGGTTTCATCATGCCTCAATAGCCGATGGTGTAAAAGCCATTTTCAAACTTGGGCAGGAAAATGATTTTGAAGTGGACACTACTTCCAACTCGGCGATGTTTAATGAAGACACACTCAAACAATATGCGGCTGTTGTTTTTTTAAGTACTACTGATAATTCAGATTCATTGTTGAATAATTATGAGGAAAATGCTTTCCAGCGCTACATTGAAGCGGGTGGGGGATTTGTCGGAATTCACGCTGCTACAGACGCAGGCTACCATTGGGGCTGGTACCAAAGGTTGGTAGGCGCCACTTTTAATGGCCATCCTGAGCAGCAAACCGCCACCTTGCACATAGTTGATAAAGATAATATTTCTACCAAAGGCCTGCCCGATCCCTGGATTAGAAAAGACGAATGGTATAATTTTAAAAACCTGAATAAAGATGTTCATGTATTAATTACGATTGATGAAAAAAGTTATAAAGGCGGCACCAACGGAGCCTACCATCCAATGGCGTGGTACCACGATTTTGACGGAGGAAGGGCGTGGTACACTGAACTGGGGCATACATCTGAATCTTATACAGACCCCAATTTTTTAAAACATATTTTGGGTGGAATTAAATATGCAATGGAGATAATAAAGAACTCGATTATGCAAAAGTAAAAACACCGCCAATTCCTGCCGAAGACCGTTTTACAAAAACACAACTCGTACAGGGTACATTTTTTGAGCCCACAGAAATGACCATTCTTCCTAACCTGGATATTTTGGTAGCGCAACGCCGCGGCGAAATCATGATGTACAACCATGCTACCAAAAAAGTAAAGCAGGTAGGGTTTTTAAATGTTTACTGGCATACATTGCACACACCCGGAGTCAATGCGGAAGAAGGTCTTCTGGGCATTAAAAAAGATCCTGATTTTGCCAAAAACCATTACGTCTATATTTATTATAGCCCGGCGGATACTTCTGTCAATCGTTTGTCCCGCTTCACTTTTACGAACGATTCTATTGATCCGAAATCAGAAAAAATAATTTTGCAGTTATATGTCCAAAGAGAAATATGTTGCCATACCGGAGGCTCAATTGCTTTTGGTAAAGACAGGCAGTTGTTCTTATCAACAGGTGATAATACCACACCTTTTGATGAACCCGGTAAAGGTTTTAACACTCATGGTTTCGCGCCTTTGGACGACCGTCCCGGGTTTTGAGCATTATGATGATCGCCGCAGTGCAGGAAATACCAATGATCTTGCGCGGGAAAATTCTTCGTATTACCATGAATGAAGATGGAAGTTATTCCATTCCTGACGGCAATTTATTTCCGAAAGGCGAGGATAGCACCCGTCCCGAAATTTACGTAATGGGCGATCGGAATCCTTATCGCATTTCGGTAGATCAGAAAACAGGCTTTTTATATTGGGGCGAAGTAGGGCCGGATGCCAATAATGATAGTATGGCTACGCGTGGCCCGCGTGGTTATGACGAATTTAACCAGGCAAGAAAAGCCGGATTTTTCGGATGGCCGTTTTTTATTGCCAACAATATTCCTTATCGCCAATATGATTATGCCACCGGCAAATCAGGTGACATTATTCGATCCGCAACAGACCGGTAAACAATTCACGAAATAATACCGGTAAAAGGATTTTACCACCGGCGCAACCTGCATATATCTGGTATCCTTATGCGCAATCAAAAGATTTTCCGCAATTGGGCAGCGGCGGCAGGTGCGCCATGGGCGGCCCGGTTTATTATACAAATATGTATCCTGATTCAACAAGGTATCCTGATTATTACAATGGCAAATTGTTTATTTACGAATGGATACGCGACTGGATAAAAGTGGTAACGATGAAACCTAACGGAGATTTTGACAATATGGAGCCTTTCATGTTGCATACAAAATTCAATAATCCAAGCGATATGGAAATAGGCCCGGATGGAAGGTTGTACGTTTTGGAATATGGAAGTGGCTGGTTTGCCAAAAATGACGATGCCGGATTGGCACGTATAGATTTTAACGGCGGCAACAGGCCTCCGGAAATTTCTTCAATTCATGTGGATAAAACTTCCGGTAGACCTTCCTTTGGAAATAACCGCCAGCGTGAATGCAAAAGATCCTGACAATGATAAACTTTCTTATATATGGCATTTAGGCAACGGGATTCAAAAGGAAACAACAGAACCAAAGTTGCAATATACACTCACCAAAGTAGGGGATTACCCCGTTTCTGTAGAAGTTATGGATGATAAAAAAGCGTCTTCAACCAGTAATGCTATTGATGTTTATGCAGGTAATACAGCGCCAACAGTTCAAATAAATATTGAAGGAAACAAGACATTTTATTTTCCGGGCCATGCTGTAAAATACAATGTAAACATTGATGACAAAGATGATACATCAAAAGTAAAAGATCTAAACAACCTCATAGTTACTGCTAACTATTCAGATCAGATGGATAAGGCTGCAAATCCTGAAGGCGGCCAGGTGCTAACGCAGGAAATGGTTGGCAAAAATCTAATGATGTCGTTAGATTGCAAAGGTTGCCATAAAGTAGATACAAAATCAGTTGGGCCGGCATTTATACAGGTTTCTCAGCGTTATCAAAAGAACCCTCAAGCCACTGCTACCCTGGCAGAAAAAATAATTAGCGGAGGAAGCGGCAACTGGGGCAAAGTACCAATGGCAGCACATCCGAATTTGAAAGAGAGCGACGCGAAGCAAATTGTTTCGTGGATATTGTCGCTGGCAAATGAAAATAAAAAGGTAAAATCGTTACCCGCAAGCGGATCAGTAAATGCTACTATGAATAAGCCTGTAAAACCAGATGGCATACTTAACTTCTATGCCGCATACACGGATAAAGGTGGCCCTGGCATTAAACCGCTCATGGGTAGTAGTTCTGTTTCGTTGAGGAACAGTGCCATGACTTTTGAGGGAATTACCAAAATGGATGGATTCAGTAAAGTAACTTATGGGGGAAGAACTTTTCTAGTAATTCCGCAAAAACCAGGCTGGTTCAGTATTGACAGCATTGGCCTTACAGGAATCTCACGTGCTTCTTTAAATATGGGCTGGCAAACACCTCCTGTTTCCGGATATACTTTTGAAGTGCATCTTGATTCTCCAACCGGAGAAAAAATTGGTGAGTTTACTTTTGCAGGAAAAGAGGGAAGCACGGATAAAAATGCGAAACCTGAGTTCGCTACTCTTAACTCTGATTTCTCAGCGGTAAGTGACGGAAAAATGCATAACCTTTATATAGTAAGTAAAACAAAAGATTCATCAATAAGTGGTACTGCTGCACTGGCATCCATACAATTCTTTTTAAAATAAATGAAAGGAGAGCCTCGCCGGCCGTGGCTTTCCTTTTTTATAAAAACCTTCTTTAAAGAATAAGTCATGCTAACTTGCAGGCCGGTTACAGTAAATCAACAATCCCGATGGCTATCGGGAGTGGATTCTTAATTTAAAATTCAATAACGTGCACAGCAGATTAACAAAGGGCTTTTCTTTTATTTTTATGTTGTTGGTAAGCGCCGGAGTGCAAAGCCAGGTGATAACAGGAAAAGTTACCAATGAAAATTCCAAACCTGTTGCAAATGCAAATGTTCATTTACTTAATACCGATTTTGGAACGGCAACAGACGGACAGGGAAATTACCAATTTTCAAATGTGCCAAAAGGAAAATATACGGCCGTCGTTTCAGCAATTGGATATGCCGAAATCAATAAAGACATAAACATAAATAAATCCGGGGCCACTCTAAATTTCCAGCTTCACAATTCTTTGGTTCAGTTGGATGCAGTAGTGGTTACGGCCGAAAAAAAAGAAGAGCTTCTGCAGAAAACCCCTGTAAGTATTACGGCTCTTTCTTCAAAACAGGTTCAGGATTACCAGTTGTGGAACAGCAAAGATTTAACGGCGGTTTCCCCCAATTTATTTTCAAATAATTCCGGCGATGAACGAAATGTTACTTCCATCCGCGGCATTGTTACCACTTCCTACGATCCGGCGGTAGCCACTTATATTGACGGCGTAAACCAGTTCAGCCTTGATACGTACATTTCTACACTTTTTGATATTGACAGGATTGAAGTGCTGCGCGGCCCGCAGGGAACTTTATATGGAAGGAACGCCATGGGCGGCGTTATCAATATTATTACAAAAAAGCCAACGAATACTACTGATGGATTTGTTGAAGCAAGTGCCGGTAATTATAATTTGCAACGATACAGCGCCGGAATAAGCACCCCGCTTATTAAAAACAAATTGTTTTTTGGGGCAGCGGCACTTTTTAATAAACGCGGCGGCTATTATACCAACACTTTCAATAATTCTTCCTTTGATAAACAACAGGATGTTACCGGAAATTATTATTTAAAATACCTGCCGGGGAAAAATTGGGATGTTACCCTGAATGCAAAACACCAGGATAATAGAAATGACGGCGCTTTTACGCTGGTAAATGGCACTGGCGAAGCGTTGGCAAACCCTTTCAAACTTAGCCAGGACGCGACGGCAAAAATGATTGACAATACATTTAATGCGTCGCTTACTTTAAAACATTCCGGCCCTTCAGTAAACTTTACTTCTATCTCTGCATGGCAACAAAACCACCGGTATTATAACGCGCCGCTTGATGGAGATTTTTCCCCTGCCGATGCAGTAACTATTATTGATAATTATGGCAACAAATGGAATAAAGTAAAAGTATTTACACAGGAATTTCGTTTCAGTTCGCCGGCGAATAAAAGTTTACGCCTCAAATGGACTGCGGGAACTTATTTCTTTCACCAGGATAACCCGGTAAAACAGGCTACGCATTTCGGAAATGATGCCGCTTTGGTTGGCGCACCCGATGTTAATTTTTCGACTATCAGCACTACTTCAGCAAAGAATACCGGAATTGCATTTTATGGCCAAACTACTTATTCTTTTTTGCCCAGGCTTAACCTTATCGCCGGCCTTAGGTATGATTATGAAAACAATAAATTAAATGTGGAAGGCGAATACCAAAAAGACGGCCAGCCTTCGTTTGTAACACAGCCGGATACTGCTGCCACCGCCAATTTCAGCGCATTTTCACCAAAGCTGGGCTTTAATTATGAGGCAGGCTCCAACACCGATGTTTATATCACTTACAGCCGCGGATTCAGAACCGGTGGATTAACACAATTATCTTCTGACCCTTCGCAGCCACCACTTTACCCTTACAAACCAGAATACAGTAATAATTTTGAAGCAGGAATAAAAAATACATTTTTTAATAACCGGGTTCAATTAAATGCTGCGGTTTTTTATACTACAGTAACGAATGCGCAGGTTCCTACACTTGTTTTGCCGGAGGCAATTACAATTACAAAAAATACCGGAAGACTTACCAGCAAAGGGGCAGAATTGGAAGTGGCCGCAGCCCCCGCAAAAGGTTTGCAATTGGATTACAATTTCGGGTATACCAATGCAAAATATACTTCTTTAAAAGTGGCTCAAAATGGGGAAACAGTTGACCTGAATGGAAACAAACAAATTTTTACGCCTGATGTAACTTCTTTGCTGGCCGCGCAATACAGTTATGATTTGAACCCCAAACAATCTTTAAAACTTATAGGCCGTGTTGAATGGAAATATTTGGGAAAAGAATATTTTGATTTGGCGAATACAATAAAACAATCGCCTTACAGCCTCGTTAATATTCGCCTCGGAATTGCTGCTAAACATTTTGATTTTTATTTGTGGAGCAGGAATACGGGGAATAAAAAATATATTGCGTATGCGTATGATTTTGGCGCCGTCCATCTGGGCGATCCTGCAACTTATGGTGCAACACTTCGTGTAAACCTATAATTTGAAATAAAAAACTGTATGGTATTAATTATCCTAAACAGCTTTTTTGTCTTGCTTGTGCAGCTTTTGCTTATGCAAACCTCAACTATAACGATGCCTGGTAATGGGTAAGTATCTACCTGGTTGCTTCTGATTGTTGCGGGCTGGCAGTATTTAAAAAATATTTTCCGGCCGTTTATTGAGTGGCTATTGGGTTTTATCTTTTATACGCTATTAAATTGTTTTTTGCGAAGGTGGCATTAAAATAGTTTTTTGGGATAATTTTTTGGTTTACTCCATTTGCAAAGATTCTGCTTTTGCAACCTGTTTTTCTTTTCCTCCCTTTATCAAAAGCCATACTGTAAATGATAATTCCGCCGTGATGGCCGGAATGGCCACCACCCAGATGAAGAAATTTTGTTTTTGGGTAATAACTGCTGCGGTAACACTTCCAAAGCTGTTGAATACATAGGCTGCTCCGGCAATTAAGAGTAAAACACCCAAAAATGCAGGGACATATCGCGACTTTATAATTAAATATCCAAGCAGAAGGACATGTATGGCAAAGAAAATGATTCCCGTATCAAATCCGAGGCTGTAATTATTTAAATACAACATCGCTTGTGCATGAGCCTGAGATGTGGAAACGGTAGAGAGAAAACCGGCATCTGTTAATACATGCAAAACTGAAAAAAGATTCACCAGCGAAGCTGCAAAAATAGCTACGTATATCAGACGGAACCAGGCAGATAAAAGAGCGAGATTTTTATTTACCGGAGAGAGAAATATATAAAGCGCCCATGCTACAATAGAATCAAAAACAAGCACGACGGTCCATCCGGCAATGCCGAGGCGAAAAATCATTTCGCTGCCAATAATGTTTTCAGCTGTTTTGCCTGCATCGCCCGGAACGATCAGTTTATTGAAAATAAAAAAATTGGTGATCAGCCCGAGAATGAAAACCATGAGATAACCTGTGCCTGCCACAAGTGCAGCGCTTCGTTGTGAGTTTTTGGGTAGGGTAGCCGTTGCAGTTACTTTCATATTTTATGGCTTTTAAGTTTAGTAAGATGTTTCCCATACGATTGCAACCTGCAGTATTTGCCTTTAATTTTGTGAAAAATAAATAATATTTTTTTATTTGAAAATTATTATGCTTCACGATGCAACGTTTAGGTTTATTTGAATGTCATTTTTGTAAACTATGGTGAAACGCTTTTTTATATTGTTGTCTGTGCCAGTTATTTTCTTTGCCTGTAAGAAAGAAAACAAGGAAACTTACCAAAATAGTGGCGTTATAACAGGAATCGACAAACGCCTGTGCCCTTGCCTTGCGTCATGCCCTTGTTCCTGTGGTACTTTGCAATTTCATTTTACGGATACTACTTACACTTCCAATATCCCGCTTGATAATCCAAACATCTTCGATCTTTCGGCTGATGCGGTTTTCCCGGTATATGTAAAAGTGAACTGGGCCAATACTACACGCTGCGGCACTACTGCTATCCGCATTACCACTTTTAAATTCCAGTAGGAATTACAGTAAAGCAAGAAATAAAGCTGGTTTTTATTTTTACCCTAATCTTTTTTCTTTCTCCGGTATTCAAGGTCATATTGTGTAGCCCAAGTGTTGCCATTGTCTTTGGAAATTTGAGCAAACTGCCTCACTTTATCCGGGCCGAGATTAAAAAAAGTAAGCCGCATAATTGCTACTGTATCTTTGGAATATTGGTAAGGGGCAGTTTCAAAAATCATTTTATTCCCCTCAAACTTTCCTTTCACATAGTGTGTGTTTCCACCTAAATTATCTGTCCAGTTTTCCTGCCACTCATTTACAGTGCCGTTGTAAGTATTAAAACTTTTGCCTTTATAAGCAAAGCCATTTGGCAAAGTCATGCCGGACCATTCTTCCAATATTACACAACTGTCAAGTATAAGGCTTATTTTACTGTCGCCTGCTTTTTTCCCTTTCAGGTTAAATGCTTCCCAATCGCCAATCCAAAAATCAAATTGCCTGTAAGTTTCATTAGTTAAGCAAGGGCTTTTAGGAGGCAGCTTTTGTGCAAATGAAGATTGAGCATATAAAAATGAAAATAATAAAATGGAAAAGTATTTCATACCAAGAAGTTTTGTACCATAAAATAAATACTCTTTTTACTCATAACTTTTATCAATTATATAAATGGTAAAAAATCAAAAACCTTTTCGCAGATTTATCAGATAAGGGGTTTATGGTTTGTTTAATTTATTGTTTAAGTTTACAGGAATATTAATTTTAGTTGCTCTCAAATGTTTCTCAATCAACATGGAACTCTACGGACAAAAAAGTAAAAGCATCCCGCAAAAAATAATTATTCATATTCTTGAAATTGCATTTTTATATTTTTCTTACCAGGTACTTTTTGGCGAAGCAGGTAATTTTTTCCAGGATAAATTAGGAATTCATAATGCAACCGCCGGAACCGGCAGGAGGGAAGTAATCTTTGCTTTTAATATTATTGTTTTTTTCAGAATAGCGTTTATGATGTTCTTTTTGTTGAAAAGAAAAATCCCCTGGAAAGAAAGTGTAAGTGTGCCATTTGCATTTGCGCTTTATTATGTAGGCTTTGCTTTATTTGTTTTGCCTGTAAGCAAGCCGCTTGGCTCGATTGATTATCTCGCTATCATTTTATTTTTTATTGGAAGTTTTTTGAATACGGGCGCAGAAATTTTAAGGGGTAACTGGAAAAAAAATCCTGCCAACAAAGGGAAACTTTATACAAAAGGTTTCTTTAAATACTCAATGCACATTAATTATTTTGGAGATTTTCTTTGGGTAACCGCTTATGCCCTTATTACCCGAAATTGGTATTCAGTTTCCATACCTATTTTTCTTTTCTGCTTTTTTGTTTTTTATAATATCCCAAAACTCGATCAATACCTTTACCAGAAATACGGAAACAGTTTTGAGTATTATTCGAAACACACCAAAAAATTTATTCCTTTTATTTACTGAAACCCGGCATTAAAATAACAGTAAACCAACAAAAAAAACACATTCCTGTTTTTAAAAGATTATATAACCGGCATGGTTAAATGCAATTTTAGAATTAGCTAAAATGCCGTTATCATCCAAAAGTGAAATCTTCTTTATTTAATAAAAGGTATAGAATTAAAATTCGCCTTATTTGTTTGTTTACTAAAGTTGGAAAGCCATTTCTTTCCATAAATACCAGGAGCCTTGTATCAATATTTCGGGTTAAAGTGCAGAGAGAAAGAAGCGTAGAATTATTTTTGTATCCTTTTATCTAAATAATTTTTCAATAAAAAAAATTGAATTAGTAACATTAAAGTAGCCATTATAACCACATTAGTTGTCATCGAAGAAATTTGAAACCCGGCAAGGGTTTCGAAAAGTTTGTCAAGGCTTAAAAAATTAAAATTGAAATTTATTCCTGCTGAAGTTGTTTGGGTATTGAAAATAAGAAAGGCAAATAGCGCAAGGATGCTTCCAAAAATGATAAACCATAAGGGTTTTGAAATAATGGGTTTATAAACAAAAGTTTTGCTCTTTTTAGAAGCCAAAACCTCAGACATTACTTTAGCCGTAAAATCAATTGAAGGGCTTTCCTGGGAAATTTCCTTCATGAGGTTTTCAACCAGAATTTCTATATGTTTATCTTCCTTGTTTTTCATACTGATTTAGTATTTCGGGTTCAAGTTTTGTTTTTAAAATCCCTGTTAACTTTCTTCTGCTCCTGAAGAGTTTTATTTTGACATTGTTTTCAGTAATGCCCATGATCTTTGAAATTTCTCTTAAAGAATTTTCTTTAAAATAATAAATCGTTAATAAAAAACTTTCTTCAGCCGGCAGCAATCCCAAACAGTCTTGTATCATTTGTTTTCGTTCGCTTTCTTCAATGGTATCCATCACATTCATTAAAGATTTTACCTGATGTTCTGTAAATTCGTTAATGGCTATAACCGGGGGCATTCTCTTTTGCTTTTTTAACCTGTCCAAACAAGTATTGTAAGTTACTTTATATATCCATGTTGATAGTTTGGATTCTCCTTTAAACCTGTTAAGCGACTTATAAATTTTAATAAAAGTATCCTGCGCTGCTTCTTCTGCCTCTTCCTGGTTTTTAAGCATTTTTAATGACAAAGTAAAAACCAGCCCTTTATAACGGTCAACTAATATGGCAAATGCATTCGTATCACCTCCGATTACCAAATTGATATAATGTTGATCGTTTAATTTATCCATTGATAATGATTTGACGATTACTAACTCTTGAAGGTTACAGCAAATTATTTTTTTTGAAAAATGGTAACCATTTCTAAAATCAGGCCGTCATAACAATTGAAACACATTAAAATTAATCATTTAAAACAATCATTTATGGACATGCTTATTCCAATCAGTTTATTTCTTGCGATATTCGGAATTATATATGTATTCTTATCCACACGCAACAAAGAAAGGCTTGCTTTAATAGAAAAAGGGGCAGATGCCGGTATTTTTATGAAGGGCAACAAGGGTTCCAATTCAATCGGTAAAGTCATCATTTTAAATCTCGCACTTTTGCTGATGGGTATCGGAATTGGAGCGTTTATCGCTTTAATATTGGCTACTTACACTTCTTTAGATAGAGATGGCATTTATCCGGCATGCATTTTTACGATGGCAGGCCTTGGGTTATTTATTGGTTTTTATATGACCAAAAAATTAGACAAAGAATAACGTGAAAGATAAGAGATATAGTTTTCATTTTTAGAAAACTGTATTTTACTTGTTTTTGCTTTTTCTTCAAATGCCTTCCCAATTTATATCTCTTAAGAATTAAGGGCTCTTGAATAATTCTTCCCAAAGAAAAGTATTTTATTAAATTTTAATCCCGGCAAAAACCGGGATCAATTTAAATTCTTTTACCAGGCCGCATTTCAAATCACAAATTATTCTACGTTTTTAATAACGGGCTGAAAGTAGTTTCTGTTCCTGCAACAGCATATTATCTTCAGTAACCCCTTTAGGTGATACTTATACTCTAAAGTATTGGCCGCCTTTTCTCATCCAAATACACATTGATTTGATAATCTCTCTAAGGAACCTGTTATTTTGAAGATTTACTAAGCCGGTAATTAATAAAAATATCCACATTTTACATTTAAAGTTGGTGAAAAATATATGGTAAAAAAATCAGTTTTTTAAGGAAAAACACGCTTTAAAAAGTATATTTGCCGATAGTAAAAAATTATGGAAACAATAGGAGAAGAATTGCCGGAAAGCGGCGCGCCAAGAGGAAGAATTATTCCTGTAAATATTGAAGAACAAATGAAATCCGCGTACATTGATTATTCAATGAGCGTGATAGTAGGCCGGGCATTACCCGATGCACGTGACGGCCTGAAACCGGTGCACCGGCGCATATTATACCGGATGTACGAAATCGGAAATACTTACAACAAGGCTCATAAAAAATCGTCACGTATCGTCGGTGATGTGATGGGGTTTTACCATCCACATGGCGACTCATCGATTTATGGAACTTTAGTACGTATGGCCCAGGATTGGAGCATGCGTTATACATTGATTGATGGCCAGGGAAACTTTGGCAGCCAGGATGGGGATTTTCCGGCAGCCATGCGGTATACTGAGGTAAGATTGGAGCGGATTGCCGAGACAATGCTTAACGATATTGAAAAAGAAACGATTGACTGGCAACTGAATTATGATGACACCACTAATGAACCCACAGTGTTGCCTACACGAATTCCCCAATTACTTTTAAATGGTGCCAGCGGTATTGCCGTAGGTACTGGCCACCAACATGCTCCCTCATAATCTTACAGAAATAATTGATGGTTGTATCGCTTTTATAGATAACAGGGAAATTACGATTGATGAAATTATTAAGATTGTAAAAGCGCCCGATTTTCCTACAGGCGGGGTTATATATGGCTACGAAGGCGTGAAACAAGCGATGCACACCGGCAGGGGAAAGGTTGTGCTTCGTGGGAAAGTAAATGTGGAAACCACAAAATCCGGTAAGGAAAAAATCATTATCACAGAGGTACCTTTCCAGGTAAACAGGGATGCGCTTACTCAAAAGATAGGGAACCTTATTAATGATAAAGTAATTGAAGGAGTTTCTGATGTAAATAACGAAAGTAATAATAAGGAAGGAACCCGGATTGTGGTTGATTTAAAGAAAGACGCTATTTCGCAAGTAGTCATCAATCATTTATATAAACATTCAGAATTACAAACTTCTTTTGGAATCAACAACGTGGCTTTGATAAAAGGAAGGCCTAAAACATTAAATATAAAAGACCTTATCCGCGAGTTTGTAGATTTTCGCCACGAAGTTGTAACAAGAAGAACGCAATTTGAATTGAGAAAAGCGGAAGAAAGAGCCCATATTTTAGAAGGCTTTTTGATTGCGCTTGACCATTTGGATGAAGTAATAAAACTGATAAGGGCTTCATCAACTCCTGATATTGCCAAAGAAGGCTTGGTTACTAATTTCCAGATGAGTGAAATACAGGCGAAAGCTGTGCTGGAATTGAGATTGCAACGCCTTACCGGAATGGAAAGAGACAAAATAAGGGAAGAACATGCAGAAGTAATGAAATTGATTGCACAGTTAAAAGATATCCTGGGCGATGAAGGCAAAAGATTCCAGATCATTAAAGATGAATTAGCAGAAATTAAAGAAAAATATGGCGATGAACGCAAAACAGAGATCACTTACATGGCTGATGAAATCAGTATGGAAGATTTGATCGAAGAAGAAGATGTGGTCGTTACCATTTCTCATTTAGGATACATAAAAAGAACTTCCGCCACTGAATACCGCCAGCAAAGGCGTGGTGGCAGGGGAGCGAGAGGAAGCAAAACGCGCGAAGAAGATTATATTGAACAACTTTTTGTAGCATCTACTCATCATACTTTATTATTTTTTACCGAAAAAGGAAGGTGTTTCTGGCTTAAAGTTTATGAAATTACCGAAGGCGATAAACAAAGCAAAGGAAGGGCGGTTCAGAATTTAATGCAAATTCCGCCGGATGATAAAATCAGGACTATTATTACCATAAAAAATCTTCAGGACGAAGAGTATATAAATAATCATTATATCGTACTTTGTACCCGGAAAGGAATAATTAAGAAAACCAGGGTTGCCGATTTTTCCAGGCCAAGGCAAAATGGAATCAATGCAATTACTATTAATGAAGGCGATCAATTGTTAGATGCCTGCCTGACTGATGGAAACCAACAAATAATGATGGCTGTGAAAAGTGGCAGGGCGATCAGGTTTCCAGAAGGAAAAGTAAGGCCGACAGGCAGGGGGGCGATTGGGGTTTTTGGAATTTCTGTTGATAGAAAAGACGACGAAGTCGTTGGTATGATTTGTGTAAATATAAATGATCCTGACGTAAGTGTTTTGGTAGTGAGTGCTAAAGGTTTCGGTAAAAGGACTGCTGTAGAAGAATATAGAATTACCAATAGGGGCGGCAAAGGTGTAAAAACCATCAATGTTACCGATAAGACAGGCCAGTTGATTGGCCTGCTGAATGTTAACGAAACGCAAGATTTAATGATAACCTGCAAATCCGGCGTAACTATTCGCACTTCAATTGCATCTATAAGAGAAGCAGGAAGGGCTACCCAGGGAGTTAAATTGATAAAATTGGATGACGGAGATGAAATAGCAGCTATAACTAAATTAGATGACCAGGAAGAAACAGATGGCGAAAATGAGAATGAACTACCTGATGAAACAACTGAAAATTCTTCTGATAAAACTGCAGGGGATTCCGGGGAAAACTCAGATGGTAATGAAGCTGAGGACAATGATAGTGAAAATTTAAATGACTCTGAATAAAATTCTGAAAATCAATAACTAAAAATCAACAACACACATGAAAAGAATAGTTTTACCTGTCCTCTTTACATTTATTACTACCCTAACTTTTGCGCAGGATATAAAAAAGGCAACGTCGTATGTAAATGACAAGAAGTATGAGCAATGCGAAAACTGAAATAGACGGCATTCTTGCGAAAGACCCTGCCAATTCAGAAGCGCTTTATTTAAAAAGTAAAGTGTATACTTTGATGGCAGATAGTTCTGCTTACAAGAGCCTGTTTACCGGCGATCCTTATGGCCAAGCTTTTGATGCATTTAAAAAAGCCATGGCCGATTCTAATAATCCCAAGGTGACTTTGATGGTAATAAAAGATAATTATTCGCCCATATTCGGAATTTATTCCGGTTATTATAGTGAAGCGGCTAATGCTTTTAATGATGCAGCCCAATCTAATAATAAACCAGATACGGTGGATTTTGCAAAAGCAATGGAACTTTTTATAGAAGCCAATAACGTGGGCCAATATATTGCCTCTAATAAATGGGCTAATATCGGGAAGGTTGATACTACTTTAGTTTTAAATATTGCAAAAGCTGCCTTGAATGCTAAAAAAATTGATTCAGCGCGTAAATATTTTAAAGAGTTAGCAGATGCTCATATTGCCGGTTTACATAATGAAAATAATACGCCTGATCCTAGTTTCGAGCTTCCTTATCAATGGCTGACACTTGATTACAAGGAAGCAGGGGATTCTGTTAATATGGTGAAATACGCGTCCATCGGGGAACAACTTTATCCGAATGACGATTATTTTGATTTTGTTGAAATGGACTTTTTCAGGCAGAATGGAGACCATGCGGACTTGTTTAAAAAATACGATCAGCTTACGGCTAAGAACCCTGATACGCTACGTTACCATTTAAATTATGCAACCGAAATATTCAGCTATATTTTCAGCAGCGACGAGGGGACTGTTATTGATAATAAAGACCAGCTTTTGGCCACTTTGCAATCGCAACTCGATAAAGCAATTGCTATTGAGCCTGACAATGGAAGTGTAAATTTACTGTACGCTCAATATTATTACAATAAGGGAATTTTTGTGTTGGAAGATGCCGGGAAAATTAAAGGAGCCAAATTAACGCCTGACCAAACCAAGCAAAAAGCTGATCTAAACAGCCAGGGTGAAGACTTATTAAAAAAGGCAATTCCTTACGCAGAAAAAGCAATGAATTCTTACGTGGATGGATACAAAAAATCTGAAAAATCAAGGTATAAATCTGCAGTAAATTTATTGGAAAATATTTATCAAAGCCTGGGCGATAAAGTAAATTTAAAAAAGTTCCAGGACCTGTATGATGGTGCTGATGCCAAGTTTGTAAACTGATTTTAAAAAATATTTCTTAAAAACCCCCGGAAAAAATCCGGGGGTTTTTTTTATGCCCATTTTGAAAATAAAATTTCTAATTTTTTGTTTGTTTACTGAATTGGCAAGGGGAGAATAAGAATATTAAGAATTTGTTGCTTCACTGTAGTTGCATAATACTACTTAACATAATATAAATTATAGGAAAAATAATCAACTTGATTTATAATATTGATTATAAAGGAAACTTCCTATTATTGCCTCATCATTTTCTACACGAAGAGCAATCCGGCTTTTATCAATTATTATTTTGCAAAACTTTTTTTCAACGAGGTAAATATTTTTTACCTCCGTTGCTTTATCAACGATTTTTAATTGTTGATATATCTTTCTGATTTTTTTTTAATCCAATGGGCAACCTTGCAATTGAATTACAAATAATTTTTCTAAAATTATTACCATCCCATTATTTTTTCAAAATCTTCTGAAAAAATCGTATTCCCGGGAAAACAATTTTTTATAATGATTTCATCGAAATGGTTAGAAACATCATCACTTTCTATCACTTTAATAATTTTAAGAACTTCTTCGTCAGACCAATTACCGCGTTGCTTTTTTACAGCAAAATAATCCGGCCGCATTCCTATTTTCCTGGCAATAAATTCATTTCTGTAACCTGACCTTTTAATCAGCGAATTCATTTGCTTTTTTAAAAGCAGGTAATTTTCAATAACTTCTAACATGAACCTGGGTTTAAATTGTGTTATTTGATATATTCAAATGTAAATTTGATACAAATTTTAATAACATTATAATACACTTTTAAAATCCGGGCAATTTAAATAGGCCTTCTTTTTTATGGGATTCAAAAAGATTCAACATAATCTAAAACTGATTTTTCAAATTCTGATTCTTCCCCAAATAAGAATTGATGCGACATGGGTAAAACAAAGATGGGAAGCCCTTTTAATTCATTTTCAAATTTCAAAAGCCTGGGAGCATCTTTTTCTGTGGTAAGAATAATTTTTAAGGATGATTCAATTTTTGAAAATTCATCATTTATTTTCTTTAGATCCATTGTATCATAAACATGGTGGTCATTAAAACGAATCATTTGAACAGAGGCAACTTTTGGCTTTACTTCTTCTTCTAAGTTTTTTGGATTTGCAATTCCGCAAACCAAAAGTACATGGTTTCCGGCTTGCAGAATGTATTTTTCTTTAGTAAATAAGTGGTAAGGGGTTTCGTATTTTATTTTCGTGAAAAACACTTTTTGTTTTGGCAAAGGGTTTAATTCCTTAATTAAATCCTTTCTTCCATCTTCATTTAAATTCGGCTTACATTTCGTAACTACAATAATATCAGCCCTTTCACTGCTTTTTTTTATATCCCGCAAATTGCCTGCAGGCAATAAAAAATCTTTGGTATAAAGATGATCAGATTCAGTTAGTAAAATATTAAATCCCGCTGCCACTTGCCTGTGTTGAAATGCATCATCGAGAATAATAATTTCTGTTCCGGGCTTGTCATTTAAAATTTTGGGAATTCCCATCACTCTTTCTTCGTCTACGGCTACTGTTATACCTGGAAATTTTTTATAAATCTGCATGGGTTCATCGCCAATGTCAGAGGTTTTGCTGTTCTCATTTGCAATAAAAAAACCTTTAGTCTTTCTTTTATAGCCACGGCTTAAAGTGGCTACCTGGTATTTTTCCTGTAGCATTTTCACCAGGTATTCAACCATTGGCGTTTTACCGGTGCCGCCTAAAGAAAGGTTCCCGATGCATATCAGCGGAAAATCAAATGTGGCAGAACGCCAAATTTTTTTGTCGAAAAGTTTATTGCGTATCCCGAGAATTCCTCCATACAAAATGGAAAAAGGCAATAAAATATATCTGTTTTTTTTCAACATTAAATAAAAATTATCACTAAAAGAATGATGGCTTGCTTTACATTAAAAAATAAATATTTCCTGCGGTGTTACGCAGAAATCCAATGGTATATCATACCCGGAAATATCTTCTATTTTTTCAACCGGCTCAAAAAAACTTAATCCTATTTTTAAAACATCTTTTCTGCAGCGAGCCAAGAATTTGTCGTAATACCCTTTCCCAAAACCAACTCTGTACCCCGCTTTATCAAAGGCGAGCAGGGGAATCAATACCATATCTATTTCGGTTTCATCAATAATTCTCCCCTCCTTTGGTTCATCAATTCCATATTCATTGGATATCATTTCAACGCCCTCATCAAAATGATAATGCACCATATCGCCGGAATGAATATCAATTTTGGGGATCACTACTTTTACCAGCGGATTTTTAAATTGCAGGTACTTTATGATATAAGCAGTTTCAGGTTCCCCGAGTTTTAAAGAAGAAAGGTAAGTATGAATGCATTTAATATAAGGCAGGTTTAATTTTTGGAAATTAATTAAAATAAGGTCATTAAATTTTTCAATGGAATGAAGTGAAAGCGTTTTTCTTTTTTGTTTAAATATATTTCGTAACTCTTGCTTTTTCATAATACAGATTTCAATAACGGGCGCATTTTCAAGGCTTCTTCCCTGATTGTTTCTTTAGAAATTACGGGCAAATGATTGACACTTGCTATTAAAGGGTAACCGCTCCATCCGGCAATTTCTTCTTCATAATTTTTATAGTTATCTGTAAAAACCCACCCGGCCACGCTGATCTTTTCTTTTTTTAAAACCGCCGCAGTAAGCAAAGAATGATTGATGCTTCCTAATTCATTTTTACTTACAATAATCACTTTTGCCTTCAATTCTTTTATCAAATTTAAGATGAATTTTTTTTTGTTTAAAGGAACTATTAAACCTCCGGCGCCTTCAATAATCAATTGATTTTTTGTTTTAGGTAAATGAGCAATAATTTCTTTAATACGTATTTCTTTTCCTTCTGCGGCTGCCGCTATATGTGGAGACGCCGGCATTTTTAAAAGATACAATTCAGGATGGATTTTTGATTTCGTATTGGAAATCATTTTGCTGACAAACAAAGAATCGGTGCCGTCAGAAAACCCTGCCTGTATAGGTTTCCAGTAATCTGCCTGTAAAGCTTCCGTTACAATTGCAGCGATCAAAGTTTTTCCTACATCTGTTCCGGTTCCGGTGATAAAAATCGGTTTCAAAATTTTCTAATTATTTATAAAAATTGAAAAAACAGTGGTTCCGTAATTGCGCTGCGTTTTAAAAAATAATTCATTTTCGTAATTATTGGCCGGTGTATGTTCCAGGATAAACCAGCCATCTTTCTTTAGTAATTCCTTTTCACGGATAATGCGCGGGAGATCATCAATATTTTTGAGCGCGTAAGGCGGCCCGGCAAATATCAAATCAAATTTTTCATTGCAATTTCCCAAAAAACGAAAAACATCACTTTTGATCACTTCGCAATTTTCGATTTTCAATTCTTCAATTTTATTTTTAATGAATTCATACATTTTAGGGGCCTTTTCTATAATGGTAAGCTCAGCAGCACCGCGCGACGCAAGTTCATAGCTGATACTTCCGGTTCCGCCAAAAATATCGAGGGTTTTTATTCCTGGAATTGAAATATTATTTTGAAGTATGTTGAACAAACCTTCTTTAGCCACATCCGTTGTTGGCCGTGTATAAGGCATTTTTGAAGGCGGGTTAATTTTTCTTCCTCCGTATTTTCCTGTTATTATTCGCATGAATCCATATCAAAAATATAACTGAAATAATGGGAAGGAAATGCTTTGATCCCTTCCGCATAAACCATACCTTCCCGGTAACCGGAAAGTTCTATATCATCAAAATATTTGTAGATTTCCTTATAAAGGGGAGAATTTTCTTCTATCAACCCGGTGATTACCAAATGAATATTCCTAATTTCAAACTGATGAAGAATGTTCAATAAAATGTAGGAAACATCTTCGGGAGCTTGATAATTATAGCTATTTATTAACTGGTGTTTTCCCTCTTTTATTAAATTAACCACCACTTTCTGTGCATAAAATACCAAAGACATCTTATTAGCGCCTTCTTCACCCGGGGTTTTTAAAATAAGTGAGTATTGATGCACCACAGAAGTATTCGGAAAATGGGCTTTAATTACTTCAATAACCGCCGCCGGAAGGCTGTAACAATTATACATTGACTGGCCCGGGATAACATCCGTAAGAATCGTTTCATTGGTTTCTAAATCCCCGAACATCATGTTCATCACCGTTTCATTATTTTCCCTTTTGTAAATGGAAAAAGGGATTAAAACACTTTGAGGAAATGAATAAACAATGCAAACCTTTTTAAAATTCTTTGATAAAAATTCTTTTTGATGAAAGAGTACCTGCAAAGCAATCTGAAAACCTTCTGCAGGTTTGCTATTATCAAAATGATAAATACCCAATCCTAAAAAAGAATTGAGTTCTGCCTCTTTAATACAAAATGAAAACCCCTCATTATTTACTTCGCAAAACAGTGTACATTTTTCAGGCTCTAATGAAGAAGGCAATATTTCAAAAACAGTATTCATTTGCTTATTTATCAGTCAATTTTCCGTTTGTAACGATGTAAATATATAATTTATGGCCTTCTTTTCAATAAAAGATACAAAGAGAAATATTATTTCCTGAAAAGAATTGTAAAATCAAAAATAATAATTTAACAATCAAATGATACTTCATGTAAGCAATTAAATTATTAGCTTCGCACCCAAATTAAAAATAAAAATGACCGACAACAGAACCTTTACAATGATAAAGCCTGACGCTACTTCCAAAGGAAATACCGGAGCAATTTTAAAAATGATAAACGATGCGGGCTTTAGAATAGTTGCAATGAAAATGACCCACATTTCTGAAGCAAAAGCTAGGAGAATTTTATGCAGTTCACAAAGAGAGGCCTTTTTATGGCGAGTTGGTAAAATTTATGAGCAGCGGCCCGATAACTGCCGCCATTCTGGAAAAAGAAAATGCCGTAGAAGATTTCAGGAAATTAATTGGCGCTACTAATCCCGCCCAGGCTGAAGAAGGGACTATCAGGAAATTATACGCTGCCTCAATTGGAGAAAACGCAGTTCATGGAAGCGATAGCGATGAAAACGCGCAAATAGAAGGCGATTTTTTCTTCAGTAAACTGGAGCAGTTTTAAGAAAAAAAATTACCAATTTTTTTAAAAGCCCGTAAATTTTTGCGGGTTTTTATTTTACCCAAACTTCAAAAAAAATCCCTGTTCGCCGTCAAAAGTAGTGTGGTAAAAAACAACATGAAATAAAAAGAGGAACAGTTTAATTTTAAAGGCAATACCCTCTCAGGTATTACAGTAAACAAAGAAATAATACCAAATCTTATTATACTGATTTTTTAAAAATCTACCCAATAATTGAAAGCAGGTAGGGAAAGTAAGTATTAAAGGTACCTCAAAGGATTGCGGCGTGAATTTTTTATGTAATTCTTTATATTCATCCAGAAAGCAAAGATCAAATAGAAAATTACAGGTGAACCAAATGTCAGGAAAGAAATATAAATAAAATAACGCCGGATCTCAGAAGTAGCAATTCCCATTTTTTCTCCGATAGCCGTACAAACGCCGAATACTTTCCATTCAATGAAGTTTTTTAATTTATACATACGATCAGTTTTTGTGAAAATCAATTACAATTATATTCTGATAGAACTTTATTTTTATTTTTTTATTGCAATTTTATTTTAGCCTGATAATTTTTAAGGAACATTTAGGAATAGCTTATCAATTTATTCGTAAAGATAAAAAGAAAAAAGAAAGATTTCAGGTTAAAATTGGGGGATAACATTTTTCAATAATTTTTTATAAAAAAATTATCGAAAGTTATTAAAAATACATCCATCTATTTTAAGTAATTTTGGCCTCTCTTATTAAAACAATAGGAAAAGTTCTTGAACAATTTTTTATCACTCAAATTTATAGTAAGCAATGGTTTTTGACCTGGACATGATTAAAGAATTTTATGAAAGTTATTCTGAAAAAGTAAATGCCTCCCGTAAGGTGGTGAATCATCCCCTGACCCTGACTGAAAAAATTTTATATGCGCATCTTTGGCAAAAAAAAGCGGAGAAAGCTTTCCTGAGAGGAAAAGATTATGTGGATTTTGCCCCGGACAGAGTCGCCATGCAGGATGCAACCGCACAAATGGCTTTGCTGCAATTTATGCAATCAGGAAGGGCAAAAGTAGCTGTCCCATCCACAGTTCATTGTGACCATTTGATCCAGGCACAAATTGGCGCTGTTGCCGACCTTACGAAAGCCAAATCACAAAACAAAGAAGTGTACGATTTCCTGGCTTCTGTGTCTAATAAATATGGAATTGGTTTCTGGAAACCCGGCGCGGGAATTATTCACCAGGTAGTGTTGGAAAATTATGCATTTCCGGGGGGAATGATGATTGGAACGGATTCACACACCGTAAACGCGGGCGGCCTCGGAACCATTGCAATTGGCGTAGGCGGTGCAGATGCCTGCGATGTAATGGCTGGTTTGCCATGGGAATTAAAATTTCCAAAATTGATTGGTGTGAAATTAACCGGAAAATTGAGTGGCTGGGCTTCGGCAAAAGATATTATTTTAAAAGTGGCAGGCATCCTAACCGTAAAAGGCGGAACAGGCGCTATTGTTGAATATTTTGGAGAAGGCGCAACTTCAATATCCTGTACGGGAAAAGGAACGATCTGTAACATGGGCGCAGAGATCGGCGCTACCACTTCTATATTTGGTTATGATTTAAAAATGGCAGAATACCTGAAAGGGACCGGAAGAGCGGAAGTAGCTGCAGAAGCGGATAAATTACACGAAGATTTGACCGGCGATAAAGAAGTATATGAAAATCCCGAAAAATATTTTGACCAGGTAATTGAAATCAACTTATCAGAATTAGAACCGCATATTAACGGGCCTTTCACCCCGGATTTAGCATGGCCCATTTCAGAATTTGCAGAGGCCGTTAAGAAAAATAACTGGCCCGAAAAAATGGAAGTTGGTTTGATCGGTTCCTGTACCAATTCCTCTTATGAGGATATTACCCGCGCTGCTTCAGTTGCCAAACAAGCAACTGATAATGGATTAAGTGTTAATTCAGAATTTATAATCACGCCGGGCTCAGAGCAGGTAAGGTTTACCGTAGAAAGAGATGGGTATTTAAACACTTTTGAAGAAATGGGCGGCGTTGTTTTGGCAAATGCCTGCGGCCCTTGTATCGGCCAGTGGGCGCGCCATACCAATGACCCTGATAAGAAAAATTCTATTGTAACTTCTTATAACCGGAATTTTGCCAAAAGAAATGATGGCAACCCCAACACGCATGCATTTGTTGCTTCTCCGGAATTAACGACAGCTTTGGCTATTGCCGGAAAAATCAGTTTCAATCCGCTTACCGATTATTTGGTTAATGATAAAGGCGAAAAAGTAAAATTGGCCGAACCGCAGGGAATTGAAATGCCTCCAAAAGGTTTCGCGGTGGAAGACGCAGGTTTCCTGGCACCGGCAGAAGATGGAAGCAAAATTGAAGTGATCGTTTCACCAACATCTGATCGTTTACAAATACTGGAGCCGTTTGATGAGTGGAATGGCGAGGATTTTAAGGGATTAAAATTATTAATTAAAGCAAAAGGGAAATGCACCACTGATCATATTTCTATGGCGGGCCCGTGGTTAAAATACCGGGGACATTTAGATAATATCAGTAATAATTTATTGATCGGAGCAGTTAACTTCTTTAATGAAAAAACCAATTCGGTAAAAAACCAAATTACCGGAGTTTACGGTGCGTTTGCCTGAAACTCAAAGAGCCTATAAAGCCCAGGGAATAGGAACTGTAATTGTGGCAGATGAAAACTATGGGGAAGGTTCTTCACGCGAACATGCAGCAATGGAGCCAAGGCATTTGGGAGTGAAAGTGGTGATCGTAAAATCATTCGCGCGCATACATGAAACCAACTTAAAAAAGCAAGGAATGCTGGCCCTGACTTTTGAAAATAAAGAAGATTACGATAAAGTATTAGAGGATGATTCAATTGATATTACCGGGCTTACCGATTTTGCAGTAAACAAACCTTTGACCGTTATTTTGCATCATCTTGATGGGACCAGCGATTCATTTTCAGTAAACCATACTTATAATGAGCAGCAGATAAACTGGTTCAAAGCCGGTGCAGCATTAAATATTATCAGAAAAGAATTTGAGGAAAGAAAAAATTAATATTTTTTTAGAAAGAATGAAAGGTGGAACTTTAAAAGGTTTCGCCTTTTTTTTACTATAATCTTGAGCAAATCTATTTTGAAACAATTCTTAAAATTGGTAACTTTAATTCAAATAAATTAGTTAGATTATTATGGAACCGCAATTTCTTACAGATGCTAAAGGCAAAAAAACCGGAGTGATTCTTTCAATGAAAGATTATAAAAAAATTATGGAAGATATAGAAGAACTGGACGATATTAAATCTTATGATAAAGTAAAGAAAAGGAACGAAAAAACGATTCCCCTGAGAGAGGCTATTAAATTAAGAAAGAAAGAAAAGCTTTCAGATGCCTAAATATACTGTCCTTATTACTCAATCAGTACGGAAGTATCTTAAAAAAATCCCTGCTAAACTTGCTGATAGATTAGAATCTGAAATGATCAATTTAGAAATTAATCCACGCCCATACGGATATATAAAATTAAAGGGAAGAAATGCATACAGGATAAGGGCCTGCAATTACAGAATCATATATGAAATTGAAGATAAAATTTTAAAAGTTACAGTTATTGATGCTGGTGACAGAAAAAGTATTTATTAAAAAAATGTTCTTCCCTCTATAACAACTTTTAATGAATTCTGTAAAAGTTATAAAAAATAAAAAGCCATCAATAAATTGGGTAAAGGATTTATCTTTTGATCAATTACCCAAGATAGATGAGGTAGCATTTATAAAAGATGAAATAGCTTTCATTTTAAATGATGGCAGAATTATTTATGTCCCTGTAAATTGGAGCAAGAAATTATTGAAAGCCACAACAAAACAAAGACAAAATTATAAGAATAACGGTGTTCATGTTTTTTGGGATGATGTGGATGAGGTAATAGGCGTAAAAAATATTTTATTTGGCAAAGAATTTTTTTTATAGAAATCCAAGGAAAGTGAAAAATAGAACTATAAAACCATTTTAAAAGTCTTGTTTAGCAATCATCTGTTTAAAAAATCCTGGTAAGAAAATTCCATGTAGGCTTTTCCGTATTTTAGCTGAGAAGTATCATAGTCCGGCGATTTAAAAATGGGCCTTTTTGAAACATTATCCATCGTTTCTGTTCCCTTCGGCGTTACAAAACCAAAACCATTATTAAAAGAATAAAATGCAAAAGGCCTTGCAGAAGAATCAAGCAAATCTTTCCCCCATTTAAATTTTTCCGTTGGGACATGAAGTTGGTCCAAAATGGTAGTGGCAATATCTGTTTGGGAACCTATCGTATTGATTCTCCCTTTTAAGGTTAGCGCTCCTCCGGTAAAGATCAGGGGAATATGAAATTTAGAAGGCGCGTCGTTACGATCATGGCCAGGCAAAGGGTGCCCGTGGTCTGCCACAAAAACAACTAAAGTATTTTTCCATAAAGAATCTTTTTTAAGCCGGTTTATAAAACTGCCAACAATGCTATCCGTGTAACAGACCGAATTTTCAAAAAGCGTTGTTTGATCGTTTCCTTTAAAACGGGGCTTCATCGGAACATCATAAGGTTCGTGGCTGCTAAGCGTAAACATGGCGGCAAAAAAAGGCTGCTTTTCTTTATGGATATCTTTGTAAAAACGATCAAAAACATATTGATCATGAACGCCCCACGAAGTAGTTCTTTCAGAAATGGGAAAAGAATATTTACTTACCAGCCTGTCCATTCTTATATTAATCAAATACGATTTTATATTGGCAAACTCCAACTCTCCACCATAAGTATAGCTGGAGCGGTAACCCAGTTTCTCAAGCGATTGGTTTATCGAAGGAAGATGGCGTGTTTTTGTGGGTGTTTTAATAATGGAAGTAACCGCCTGGTTTGGGTATCCGCTTAATACCGCCACCTGGCCTTTCTCGCTCCTGTCACCCGCCGCGTAAATATTGGTAAATAACAATCCATGCGCAGCAATGCTATCAAGATTAGGCGTAACATGAGGAACGCCACCAAGGCAGCCAAGCCATTTAGCGGTAAAACTTTCTAAAATTATAATGATTACATTGGGTTTGTCAACAGATAAAATAGAAGGGATTTTTTTGGGCCAGTCGCGTACAAACTGTCAACAAGTGCCTCTGATTTTTGCGGTGGAAAGTATTCAAAAGGATTGTGCGGATTGTGCCTGTTTAAAATTGAGAACATAATATTCCAGGGCAAATTGATAGCCGCGTGGTCTGCAAATATTTTTTCAGAAAAATAGGAGTCGCTGATAATCATTGGGATTTTTTGAATTCCTCCGCGGATCGGAACAAAAAGGAATGCTACCAAAAATGCAGATAGAAAAAAATCGCCAAAATGAAACTTCTTTTGGCTTCTCTCAATAAAATGATCAAAATATTTTTTATAAATAAAAACAAAAAGAGCTACAATTGCAACAAAAATTGCCAATAACAAAAACACCGGCGCACTGGAAATAGTGGAGAACATTTCTTTGGGTGTTTTGAAATATTGCAATGGCGTAGCATCCATTCTATAACCCCAGGCAGTGTATAATCCAAGGTCAGCGATAATCAAAAAAGAAATAATGGCCACTAAAATATACGTGTAAACCCTGATAATTTTTTTTACGCTGAAATTGACAAATATCGATTTTATCAAAAATAAAAGAAAAGGAAATATACAAATGTAAGCCGCAAAAGAAGCGTCCATCCTCAATCCATACAAAAAAACTTTAAAGACCTCTAAGCTTGTTAAGGTACCGGCAAGATGAAAATTATAAAGTAGAAAAGCAATTTTTGCAGCGATAAAAAATAAGATCCAGTATAAAAAATAATAAATGTAAGCCCAATATTTTTTCACTTTGCGAAAGTAATAATTAAATTGTTCGGCTTTATTCTCTAAAAAGTTAATAAAGTATTTTTAGCGTCAAAATAAGAATATGCTTTTTTTATCCGTTTACTATAAAAAATGAAGGTTATTCAATCGAAAATTTTATTGAATGGCAAAAAGTATTCATTAGCTTTTATTCTTCTTTCAAAAAAAGTTCATCCTCTGAAACAAATGCCTGATCTGCATTACCCCGCGTACCCCGATAAATTTCCATAAACTTTTGTACCGCTTTTTTCCCATCTTCGCCAAGGTTAATAGAATATTTATTTACATACAAATCAATGTGTTTTTTCATTACATTCTCTTCCATTTCCTGCGAATGTTTTTTTACATATTCGGTTATCAAAGGATAATTTTTAAAAGCATATTCAATACTTTCCTTTATCAAAGCATCTACCTGCATCAAAGTTTTTTCATCAATAGCCCTTTTGCCAACAATGCCGCCAAGCGGAATCGGAAACGATGTTTTTTCTTCCCAAAAATTTCCAAGGTCAATGATTTTGTGCAACCCTTTTTCCATATAAGTAAACCGGTTTTCATGGATAATAACGCCCAACACATTTGGGGAACCAAGAACTGAATTTTCTATTTCATCATATCTTTTAAAAATTTTGTTTTTTGCATTCGGAAAAGCCAAAGAAAACAAAAGGTGTGCTGTAGTATTTTCCCCCGGTATGGCAATGGTGTATTTTTCAACCTCATTAAAATCAACCGGCTTTTGAGAAATCAAAAGTGGGCCGACGCCTTTGCCCAGGGCGCCCCCGCTATTCAGTACTGTATAATTTTTTACGATCAACGGCAATACGCCATAACTGATTTTAGTAAAATCCAACACTTTGTCCCTGGCAAGATTGTTTAATGTTTCCACATCTTCAAGCCTTACTTTAAAATCAAAATCCCCGGTATTTATTTTTTTATTTACCAGTGCATCAAAAATAAAAGTATCGTTTGGGCATGGTGAAAATCCAAGAGTAAAATTCATAATCCTTTTTATAAGTTGTCTATAATTTTTATTAATTCTTTGTTCAGGTTTTCAATGGCCTCTTTCGTTTTCCATTTGGATTTGTCCCGCTCCCCTACCCTGTTTGAAATGCTACGAAGTTGCAAAAAATTTATTTTTTGCTGAAGGCAAACGTAGTGAAACGCAGCGCCTTCCATACTTTCAATGCCTGCAGAAAATTTTTCTTTGTTCGCTTTATTTTGCAAATCGTTATCAGTAACCCTATTCACAGTAATTGCTTTGGCAACAGGCAAAATGTTTTTTTCAAATAAAATGTGGTTATTAATCAGCCATCCGCCGGTATAAGGAAAATCATTTTTACCGGTAAACCCTGTTTCAAAAAGAGTTTGGAATTTCCCGTTTTCTTCAATTCCTACATCTGCAAAAGTGTCTTCTTTTACCATTACCGTTTCTCCCAAATTAAAGCGGCCGGAAAACGTTCCGGCAATCCCTGCCTGGATTATACAATCATATTTTTTTTCCAATATTTTTTGGGTAAGGTAAAAAACAGTAGCCGCGGTTCCTACGCCGGTTATCAACGCCTCAACGGGTTTATTTTTTTCTAAAAAGGGTTTGATCTCAAAATGGGTTGCCGAAACAATCAGTACATTCATCGTGCAAATTTCGTATTTACAATCTTATTATGGCTTCATCGCTTTACCTTTGCAAAAATTTTAATGATTAGATGGTATTTTTAACACGCATAGAACATTTTAATGCCGCTCATAAATTATTCAATCCCGGTTGGAGCAAGGAAAAAAATGAATCAGTTTTTGGAAAATGTGCCAATGAAAACTGGCATGGCCATAATTATGAATTGCATGTAACCATAAAGGGGGAAGTGGCGCCGGATACAGGTTTTGTTATTGACGCAAAAAAATTAAGTATTTTAATAAAAGAATTTGTTTTAGAAGAATTGGATCATAAAAACCTGAATCTTGATGTAGAATTTTTAAAGGGAAAAATGTGTTCTACAGAAAATCTTGCTATCGCAATATGGCAACAATTATTTTCACAATTACCGAAAAGTGTTCAGCTTCATTGTGTAAAATTGTATGAAACACCAAGGATTTTTGTAGAATATTTTGGGAATTAACCCGGTCATTTTTTTTATATTTAAACAATGAACAATAAAGTTTCGGTTTACAGAAAAGAACATTTTAATGCAGCCCACCGTTTGCATAACCCTGCCTGGAATGAAGAAAAAAATTTCCTTGTTTTTGGTAAATGTAATAATCCGAATTACCATGGGCATAATTATGAGCTTGAAGTGAAACTTACCGGGGAACCCGCTGCTGATACAGGTTTTGTTATTGACTTGAAATATTTGAGCGGTATAATCAATGAAACGGTAATTGAAAAACTGGATCACAAAAACCTAAACCTTGATGTGCCGGAATTTTCAAACCTTAACCCAACAGTTGAAAATATTGCAATCGTTATTTATGATATTTTAAGGAGTAAAATTGATGGTAAACTGGATATGCAAATCCGTTTGTATGAAACACCGAGGAATTTTGTAGAGTACCCGGCAAAATGATTTATTTATTTTAATGAAACAAAAAGGAGATTATGGCTTATAAAAAAATTGAACACTACGATGAAGATGTTACGGAAGAGTTAATGAAAAATTACCGCGATACCATCAGGCTGATTGGTGAAAACCCCGACAGGGAAGGTTTATTAAAAACCCCTGAACGAATCGCAAAAGCAATGCAATATTGTACGCAGGGATATGGCCAGGATGCAGGCGCCATTTTAAATTCAGCTAAATTTCATGAAGACATCAGCGAAATGATTGTGGTAAAAAATATTGAATTATATAGTATGTGCGAACATCACATGCTCCCTTTTTTTGGGAAAGCCCACATTGCCTATATCCCTAACGGATGGATAACCGGTTTAAGCAAAATTGCACGCGTGGTAGATGTTTTTTCAAAAAGGTTACAGGTTCAGGAACGGCTGACAACTCAAATTTTAGATGCGATAAAAGATACTTTGAATCCATTGGGAGTAGCCGTTGTTATTGAAGCAGAGCATTTGTGCATGATGATGCGCGGAGTTCAAAAACAAAATTCAATTACCACCACTTCTGCATTTTTTGGTGAATTTGAAAAACAAACAACAAGGCATGAATTTATCAGCCTGATAAGTGCAGACCTTGTAAAAAGAAAATAAAATAAATAATTATGGCGCACGCTTTTATTTTTCCAGGCCAGGGTTCACAATTCATAGGAATGGGGAAAAACCTTTATGACGAAAACGAACAGGCAAAATTACTTTTTGATGAAGCTAATGACGTTCTGGGCTTCCCAATTTCTGATGTTATGTTTTTTGGAACTGCCGAGGAATTAAAACAGACAAATGTTACCCAGCCGGCTGTTTTTTTACATTCTGTAATTGCCTTTAAAACTATAGTAAACTCAAAGCCGGACATGGTTGCCGGACATTCGCTCGGTGAGTTTTCGGCATTGGTTGCCAACGGATGCCTGAGTTTTACAGATGCATTAAAATTGGTTTCTGTAAGAGCAGAAGCCATGCAAAAAGCCTGTGAAATCAATCCTTCTAACATGGCGGCTATTCTTGGGCTGGAGGATAAAAAGGTGGAAGAAATTTGCGCGGATATCATAAACGAAGTGGTAGTTCCCGCGAATTATAATTGCCCCGGGCAAATTGTAATTTCCGGTTCAATGAAAGGAATTGAAGAAGCTTGCATTTTATTAAAAGAAGCAGGCGCTAAACGGGCCTTGGTTCTTCCCGTGGGTGGCGCTTTTCATTCACCATTGATGCAACCGGCAAAAGAAGAATTAGCTGAAGCGATTGAAAAAACAAATTTCAATACACCTTTCTGCCCGGTTTATCAAAATGTGGTTGCCAAAGCGGTAAGAGATCCATCAGATATAAAAGCAAATCTTATAGCGCAATTAACCGGCCCGGTAAGGTGGGCACAAACTGTTGAACAAATGATTGCTGACGGCGCCACCGAGTTTACAGAATGTGGGCCCGGAAAGGTTTTACAGGGGTTGGTTGGTAAAATAAACAGGGAAGTTGAGGTGAATGGAATTGGTTAAATAGAAATCTTTGTTTTTTGCCTGCCTGCCGGTAGGCAAGGTTGGTTCACTGCCTTAATTATTTCTTTAAATAAAACTTAATTCTTATTTTTTAAATTATTCTAACTTCATTTGATAAATCAAATTTTATCATGAAGCCGCTTTTTTTCATATTTCTCATGGCAATAACTACAACTACTTTTTCCCAAATAAAATATCCTGAAACAAAAAAAACTGACCAGGAAGATAATTATTTTGGAACAATCATAAAAGACCCTTACCGCTGGCTCGAAGATGACAACAGTGAAGAAACAAAAGCGTGGGTTAAAGAAGAAAATTCAGTAACTGAGGATTATTTATCAAAAATCCCTTTTCGTGAAAAAGTAAAAGCGAAACTGGAAGAAATGTGGAATTACACCAAATATGGTTCGCCATTTAAAGAAGGTGATTATTATTATTTTTATAAGAATGACGGGTTACAAAACCAGGCTGTATTGTACCGTCAGAAAGGATTAGAAGCCACACCTGAAATTTTTATTGACCCTAATAAAATGAGTAAAGACGGAACGGCTTCTATCGGTGTACCCTCTTTCAGCAGGAACAATAAATATGCAGTTTATTTGGAAGCTCAGGCGGGAAGTGATTGGGAAACTGCACACGTGATGAATGTGGAAGACAAAAGTTTGCTGAAAGATGAATTGCATTTTATAAAATTCAGCGGCACTTCCTGGAAAGGCGATGACGGATTTTATTACAGCCGTTACCCGCAAACCGGCGATGAAGAAAAACTTACGCAACAAAATCAAAACCATAAAGTTTATTATCACAAAATCGGCACTCCCCAAAGTGAGGATAAACTAATTTATGAAGATACTGGGCACCCTTTAAGAGTAATTGGTGCGTGGCTTACAGAAGATGAGCACTTTTTAATGGTAACCAAAAGTGAAGGCACGAGCGGTTCAGAAATATGGGTGAAAGACATGCAGAATACTTCTGCAAAGAATGATTTCGTTTTACTGGTAAAAGGATTTGATACCGAATCAAGCGTGATAGATAATGATGGCGATAAAATTTTGGTTCGCACCAATGCCGATGCGCCTAATTATAAAGTAGTGTTGATTGACCCAAAAAATCCTTCAAAAGAAAAATGGGAAACCGTAATTCCTGAAAGAAAAGAATTGCTTGAATCGGTAGGAACGGCAGGCGGAAAATTGTTTCTCACCTATTTACAGGATGCTTCCAGCCGGGTGTATCAAACAGATTATAAAGGATATCATGCCCAACAAATTGAATTGCCGGGAATCGGAACTGCCGGAGGATTTAGTGCACACAAAAAAGATAAAGAACTTTTTTATACGTATACTTCTTTTAATTATCCGGCTTCCATATTCAGGTACAATATTGAAACCGGAAAATCAACATTATTCCGCAAAAGCGAAGCAAAAGTAGATGCGGATAATTACCAGGCATTGCAATCATTTTGTATCAGCAAAGACGGCACAAAAATCCCAATGTTTATCACTTACAAGAAAGGAATAAAACTGGACGGCAATAACCCTGTTTTAATGTATGGCTATGGCGGATTTAATATCGCCTTAACCCCGGCATTTTCTATTTCAAATGCTTTTTTCCTTGACCAGGGTGGTGTTTTTGTAGAAGTAACCCTGCGCGGTGGCAGTGAATATGGAGAAGAATGGCACAAGGAAGGAATGTTGCAAAACAAACAAAATGTTTTTGATGATTTTATCGCAGCGGCGCAATTTTTAATTGATAAAAAATATACCAATCCTTCTAAATTAGCGATGCGTGGAGGAAGCAACGGAGGGTTGCTGGTTGGTGCAGTGATGACACAAAGGCCTGATCTTTTTAAAGTCGCGATTCCGCAGGTGGGCGTTATGGACATGTTGCGTTATCATAAATTCACCATTGGCTGGGCGTGGGCTACAGAATACGGAAGAAGTGATAACAAAGAAGATTTTGAAAACCTGATAAAATATTCTCCTTTACAAAATTTAAAATCCGGCGTTAAATATCCTGCCACTTTGGTTACTACTGCCGATCATGATGACAGAGTGGTACCGGCGCACAGTTTTAAATTTGCAGCTACTTTGCAGGCTGATAATGACGGAACCAATCCCACCTTAATTCGCATCGAAACCAAAGCCGGGCACGGAGGCGGAAAGCCTACCGATAAACAAATTGACGAAGCTGCCGATATTTGGAGTTTTGTGATGTATAACCTGGGAATGAATTTTAAATGATCCCAAAATCATCTTTTATTCAAAATAAAAATACCCGACAAAAGTTCGTTTACTGTGCCAATTATCTAAACCACTTAAATTATAATAAATATCTATGGCACAGATAAGCCGAAGTTTCTTGCCTTAACTGCATTTAATACACATAGTTTACTTTTTCCTTCTCCGGATTTTCTTTCATAATTTGTTTTTAAATCAGCACCCGGTTTTATTGCACTAATATCTCGTCTGTAAACAACCAGGAGGTGGATCCTTTAAAGAGATAGCCTTCAGGAATTTCTCCAAAGGCCTTTGCCACTAAACGAATGTACCGCACTGGTTTTTGTTTAATAAAAATGGACACTTTATGCAAATAGGGTTCTCCTCTTGTATTGCCTTCGGTATTTGTTTTTTCACCTGCCGGTGTAAAATGCTTTCCATCAACTGAAGTGTACACTGAAACTAACGGTGGTAAAAAGATGCCGCTGTTGGGATCACACAGAAAACTGGCGGTAACCTCTTTCACTTTTGTTGGTTTTTGAAGATCAATGGTTGCATTTAAATCAGTTCCGTTAAAGCCCAGCCATTTGCCATCTTTAAAAGCAGTTGTTCCCATCACACCATCGGTCAATGTACTGTCGCCATTGGCTTTGTAATGTTCGCTGAATGGAATGGCAAGGCTAACGGGCATGCCTAAAGCAAGATTAACCGGTACAAACATTTTTGAGCCGGCAACCAGTTTATTATTTTGGAAAACACCGGCATATACAGTGCTTGCTTCATTTAATGTAAATGGCTGATCATATAATTTGCTTTTGGCATCAGGCTGCCTGCCTATTGCATACCGTATTTGAGCATTGCTGATAACACTTTCTATTGCCACATCCGCAGTATAATTTTTAAAATTGATTTGGTAATTGATAACCGGTGCCGGTGATACCTGCATCACATCAAACCAGGCAGTCCCTTGCGTAAGCAATTCAAGGCTTAATATGGCGTTGGTTGAAGAACTTCCGGCTGTAAAGGCAAAGGAATATTTTTTCCATTCATTGCTCAATTCGTAAACATGTGACTCATTCATGCCATCAATCATTAAACGGAATGTTGGCATTTTCTCACTTTGCTTTGCCTTTGCCCAAACAGATGCAATATAACTGTTGTCCTTATTGATCACCAATGGTAAAAATCTTATCTTATTACCGCCACTATCAACCGGTGTAATCAACCGCAAACTAAACATGCCTTCTTTGCTTTGTGCCGGATCAGCAAAAGCGGTTGCACCCATATCTTTTTTATCCTGGCTGGTATACGTCCTGTTTGATCCGATGGGCAAACCCGGGCTTACGATCTTCTCAAAGCCGGGATTCACAACAATATTATCCGAAGAAAGAAGGCTGTCAGCGTTAGCATCTTTCTTTCTTAATAAATAAACCCTTGTTCCATAAGCATCAATGATGTCGCTGATGTGCCCGTCTTTAAACGGAACAAGCCTGTCCTCAAACCATAATGCAGCATTGTCATCAAGATCAGCATCAGCGCCGGTTACAGTAAGCTGCAGGGGTTTCGGTTTGTTCTCGTTGTTAGCAACTACTATCAGCACATTTCCTTTGAATGAAAAAGCTTTGGCAATTATTTTAGGGTCATTAGAATGAACATCAGGCGCGGCATCAGCAGACAAAAGAAACCGTGACATCTGTGCCGTTTCTACGGCCAGGTTACTGCAGGATGACCATGCTGAAACAGACTGCGGATTGGTATTCCCATCTCCCCGTATAAAATACTGAATACCTTTTGCTCCATCGATCAATCCCATATAAGTCATTAGCCTTATTTCCTGTGCAGTGGGTTCTCTTTTCCACATTTCCTGGCCGCCAAAAGCCTGTGGCACCAACCACACCGGTTTCTCGTATTGATAGGCTTTATGATATTTGCTTACATAATCCAGCACCTCGCCTGCAGGGCCCGGTATCGGGTAAGGGTCGGTCATGGCAATATCCATCGTGTTTTTAAAGTCGGCCGCTTTTGAAGGCATCATAAACACGATAGATACCGGGTGATAAGGGTCCAGTTCATGTATCAGTTTATAGGCTTTCTCAAGCAAAGCAGGCGGGCGCATTGCCCATCCGGTTCATCATTAATATACCACGATAATAAAGCAGGATGATCACGAAAAGCAATGATCTCGCTTTTTAATAAAGCCAACTTATCTTCTTCACTCATGCCCAAACCCTTCGCACCATTGTGGCCGCTGCCAATGAGTGAGTTTACGCCATATTGAACATGCATACCTAATTCTGCACAACGATCCATATACGCTTTTCTTTCAGCTAAACCATTTGGAAGATTGGATTGATAAGGGCCGATCATGTTGAAGCCATGCACTACCTCTTTCTCAGAAATGTCACCAACGTGCCCGCAATAAAAACCAAAAGGGAAAAAAGGAAGCCCGTCCACAATCAAACCGCCTGTTAATTCATCTATCTGAACCGCGTTGGCTTTTGCGGGTAACCTGGTAATATGGATATCACCTTCCTTTGCCACCAAACCGCCGTTTTCTAATTTATAATGTACCAGGCTGGTATCCATCGGCAAACCACTGGGATTGATCATTGCCGTTACAAGATCGGCCGCTGATGGTTGAAGTTTCTTTTAGCTGTTTACCGTTATAAGAAACAAAAAGCTGATAAGTATTTGATGAAATGCTATCGGGAAGCGCTGCTACCACGCTGATTTGATTACCCGGCAGGTAATAATTGTACCGGCTAAATACTTTTATTGGTTGAGCATAGAGAAAACACGGTAATAAAAGCAACAGGCTGTTGAGTATATTTTGTCTCCAATTCATTATTGTTTTCATGTAAAGCCGTTTAGAATTTTGTAATAGCAAGGATTTGCAATTTACTTCAAGCTGATTTATAATAGTATAAAACCGGCAATGCCGCAAGAATTAGGTGTGGGTTTTAGTGCAGCCTTCCTGTTCTCCAAAAATGTTTATTGCAAAATAAAAATGCCCAACAAAAGTTCGTTTACTATACTTTAGGCTAACAGGCGTCCCTGTGCCGAAGACATTTCCGGAAAGAGATATGCCGGCGCTTTGCCTGGCTGAATACCTGCCTGGCCCATTCCTATGAGAAAAACATACAAGTATCTTTGTTATGCAGTTGAATAATTATGATAAATCGCAAAAAATAAAAAAAAATACCTCAATATTTTTTATCATAATTAATCGTTAGTCTATAGACTTTCATATCTCTTTAAACATTTTAAAAATAAGAAAGTCAAAAAAAATAAAAAATGACAAAACTAACCATCCCTTTTCTTCTGCTTTTTTGCAGTGCATTAATCTTTTCCTGTAAGAAAACAAATACTTTACCCCAACCTGTTGTTGCAACAGATACACTTTATTTTCCTCCTGTGGGCAGCACTGAGTGGCAAACAACTACACCGGCTTCCCTTGGATGGAATTCCAATGAACTTAATAATTTATATAGTTACCTTGATAGCGAGCATACCAAAGCGTTTATCATTCTCAAGGGCGGGAAGTTGGTAGTTGAAAAATATTTTGGAACCTTCACGGCCGATAGCCTTTGGTATTGGGCTTCGGCCGGCAAAACGCTAACCGCCTTTTTAACAGGCATTGCACAACAGGATGGATTAATAAACCTGGATGACAAAACCTCTAAATACCTGGGAACAGGCTGGACGTCGGAGCCTTTGGATAAAGAAAATCTCATTACCATAAAAAATCAGTTAACCATGACATCCGGGTTAGATGATGGCGTAGCTGACCCTTATTGTACCTTACCCTCCTGCCTCGTATATAAGGCGGATGCAGGTACCCGCTGGGCTTATCACACCGGTGCGTATACGCTTTTGGACGAGGTGATTCAAAATGCGAGCGGCCATTCCTTACAACACCTATTTTCAGCAAAAGATCAGGGACAGGATTGGGATGAATGGGCTTTGGATAAAATCCCCAAATTCGAATAATGTATTTTACAGTAATGCACGCAGTATGGCAAGGTTTGGATTGTTGATGCTTAACAAAGGCATGTGGGATAACACGGCTATTTTAAGCGATACCAGTTATTTTAATGCACAGGTAAATACTTCACAGAATTTAAACCTGAGTTACGGCTATTTAACCTGGCTCAATGGCAAAACCAGTTTTATGGCACCTACGCTTCAGAACGTATTCCCGGGGCCGCTTATTCCTAACGCACCGGCCGGTATGTATGCGGCTCTCGGTAAAAATGATCAGAAAATATATGTGGTTCCTTCTCAAAAATTAGTTGTAATACGAATGGGCAATTCTGCAGGTGGCTTTCAACTTGCCGTATCCGATTTTGATAACCAGCTTTGGGGCAAATTAAAAACCATCATTGAGTAATACCATCCGCCTATGGTCAGGAGACAGACAGCGGCACAACTCCAAATGGATAACTTCGAAAAATGGAACACCCACAAAGGCGAATGCTTTTTATCATTTACTAATATTGTGTAATTTCCAACTGTTTCAACATCGCAGGGGCTCCCACCTTTCATTTTTTGCCGAATGAGTGTATCGACGGAGATTTAGTAATGCATCGTCTCCAAAGTTAAACTGTCTTTCCCACTAACACTTACGTCATTGCCCTTTTGACCGCGTAACTCCTCTTAATCATTTCCAATATATTAACCGCTCCTGAAATCAAACAAACACTCATCAGGTATTGGCACAAATACGATGCTTTTCCCTTTGGTATTGGTTAATTGCGCTTTTGCGTTCTTCGTAATTAAACATGAATATAATCCATAAAGCCCTTCCCATATTCTTCATTTTATATTTTATTTTAATTATGAGTCGTATTTTGGCTGGTATCAGTCCCGTTTCATTTACATCCCCTCTTTATCTTCTGTATATCCCGCCGGTATTTGAAACATGCCCGCCGGTAAGTTCTGGTGATCAACCTTAACGAGTTCCTCTGTGGTTGAAGAGTTTTTTGAATGGATCTCCATTTTAGTCATAAATCCGTCGCAACCCATTTGCTTTAATTGACCCGCCACCTCAACAGGATACATTGCATTACCTGTTTTAGATTCAAATCTGTCAAACAAGTCTTTTATGGAAGGCAATAGAGGCACGTCGTTACTTCTCCAGATATCAAAAGTGTCCACGCTTGAATAAAAATTACCAATGCTTTTCTCTGTAATAACTCTTGCATGCACGCTGTTATATTCTAATATTTTCTCCTCACCTACTTTAGAAACAGAAATGGTTTTCATTTTCTCTCCGGTATTAAAGTCGCTGTCGCTAAATTGATTGATGGTATATGTTTTTGCAGAATCGTCTATAGAAATACTTTCATTGGGTTTATCCGAGTGACCGATAATTACTATCGGGCCAGAATTTTGCCCTGGTATCGCAGAGTTCATCACGTTCATTTCCACCCGCATATCTCCTTTTGAAGAAATATAAATTTTGGTGTTACTTTGAATACTGATATCTTTTCCGCTTGAAGTGAGCTTATATTCATAAAACATGTCATTACCGCTTCCACCCTTCGCAGGCGTGCTCTGAAGGAAGTCTTTACTGACTTTGTTAGCAACAGTGGAATTGTTGGATGAGCAGGCAAAAAATATTCCTGCTAAAAAAATAACTATTGAAAAAAATTTTAAATGTTGCATGATTTGTATTTTTTAATTGTTTATTGAATATTGCAGACTAATTACAGAAGCGATACGAAAAAATCTTTATTATCTCGCAACAAAATTCGTCCCATCATAATAAAAATATAAGTCGACGTCCCTTACTTCCTGGGAAAGAGTGCCTGGATATAAATGAAATGTCTTAGTGAATTTCGGATTAAGAAAATCAAGTGTGAGATCAAAGAGTCCAATTTTCCACGTATCGTGGCCATTTGGGGTAATATTAATGTGTATATGCCCCCCATTGGCAAAATCACCAAAGGTAGCGGCATTATCCATACTCATCTTCAATGCCTGGGTCCAGGAATCTTCTTTGTATTCATCAGTATTATTGTCATCGTGGAAGCTGAGAATTGGCCTGTTATTTTGATCAAATAAACCACAAGACCAATGCGTATCTCCGTCCTTGTTATCCAATCCTATCAAAATTTTAAAAAAACCATCCAATAAGTTGGCTTTAGAACTATCCACTTTTATATTCATGTTTTGAGTGTTGTTGCTTTGTACGGTTTTTACGGGTACAGTAGAAGCCTTTGTTGTTGTTTTTTGCTCTATAGCATGACTTACAATAGTTGTTTTAGGTTGAGTTTCAGACGACGCTTTTGCCAGTGAATCCTGTTTGACAATCGGATTAATAACCGCAGTGGGAGTCAAGGTGCTGGCCTTTTTCTGCTCTGCTTGTTTTATTTTGGTTGCCTGGGAAAAACAATTTATCGTCACGAACAGTAGCATTGCTGCAACCAGGAATTTTATTTTCATATTATTTAGTTTTTAGGTTTAATAATACTTTAGTCAAATAATTTATTTTTTATTCCGGTCTCAAATTGCCCGTTGAAAATGGTATATCAAATTTTCCATCTGTTACGCTTACCTGGCTTTTATATGGTTTGGAACGTGTATCGTCGCTAAGTTTTAGATTACCTGAAAAAGTTCCTGAGACCCTGGTTGAAGTGATTTTATTAATAATCACTATTAGCGAATCTTCGTCATATCTGGAAAAATTGTCCATACTTCTTAGATAATTATCAAGCCGCAAATAGCAGTGGCAGGTTTCATCAGTTTCATGAGTGAACTTATAAGTGCCTTCTTTATCGGGCATTGAAAAACGGAAAGAATAAAAGTCCTCTCCTTTTTTATTTGAATTTAAAAAGAATAACAATCGCTGTGGGCTTTCGTCTGTAGCGGGATAAATAAAAGCGGTATTTGTAAGCTGCATTTCATCTATTTCATTTCCTGAAACTGGCGTACCGTCAATCGTAGCAGAAAAACCCGCATTGCCTGAAGAAGAAGTTTCCGATGAGGCTGCATCCGCAGGCGCAGGGTTATTACCTTTTGAAGACGAACTATTGCCTGAACATGCAAATAATAAAAAAGACGATAAAACAATTGCAGAAAATAATTTTATGTAGTTCATGATTCTATTTTATGATTTCATAAAAATTTTAAAATTCGGTGCTGTAAAGGTGTAGATGAAAAAGGCCGCCTTATAAAATAACCGATAGACGTACCTGCAAAATCGTCGAAATATTTTTTGAGATAGTTATTTTCATCGTGATCCTCCGGGACAATGCGCTCTTAACCAGGAAGAATATAAATTCGATAAATGATTCCGCGTTTCCAATCCTTCACTTATGCCGCGTGCAGTTAGGATATTCCATGAGAGATCGCATTTTCTCATAATTTTCATTGAATACCATATAAGGCTGTGTTTTTATCTTCCTGGTAATTGACAGGAAGCTTAAAAACAGAGTCAGGCATATTCTTTCGGACGATGCGGCTAAGTTGTATCATTTGAGATGAACCGATTGATGAGGTAACCGATTTTACCAGTGCGCCCGAACAGTCTGCGTCTATTATCTTTTTTACAACAGCCGGCGAATGATTCTCAAAAATCAGCGGCGATAAAAATTGAGCACCCGGCACTTCATTACTATACCATTCATCATCCTGCTCATGCGCTACCTGGCCTAAACCTTTGATGGTGTAGGTAACTTTTACATGCATACAATTATAACCAAACATTTTTTCAGCGCCTATCTTTTGAACCTGTACATTAGATTCATTCTTTCCTGCATCGATTCTTTGTTGTTTATTAAATTTTTTATATTGATCGTTCGTATTGATAGTAAAAGTTTCGTTTATGCTTGCCAGTGACGTTGCATGTACCTTCATATTTATAGCAGATTGTTCCGCGTACCCTTCGGTGAATACATTCCATTTGTTGGCAGTGTTTGTGCTTACGTATATATTTTTCCAAAGGCCATCTTTTTTATTATTAGCAACACTGCCGCCGGTGTATTGCAGCACGATAGTACTTCCATCTCCTGAAATTGGAATAGTATAATTTGACTGTTGTTCTGTAGTATATGCAGCCGAGTATGTTTTAGAAGGGCCTGCTGTACCATTTTGTTGTGCCTCCATCATACTATTTGCTACAGCTTTTATAGGATTATCCTTACTCATTTGCCCAAGTTGAAGATTTAATAATTGTTCGCCGATAGCGTCACCCGGGTTGCCGGATTTGCCTCCCATCATGGATTGCAGCTTCTTCATCATGCTGTCCATGTTCGTTCCTCCCATATTTTTTAAAAGGTTTGAATCATTTTTACCCAGCATTGAAGTGATGCCCTTCAATTGCGAAAGCATGCTGTCGGCAGGATTGTTTTGTGGAGCCGCGGATGTATCTCCACTTTGTGCCGTCGCGTCCGACTCTTTGGCGCTGTTATCATTTGTTGCAGTTGATGAATTTGCAATTAGCAATGTATCATTGGCTGGTGCTTGTGCAGAATTATTTTTTTTATCATTGTTAGTTGAACTGTTGCATGACCATGCAAATAAGCAACCTGATACTACAACTATTGCCGATAGTGACTTTAGATTTTTCATGATAATTTTTTTTAGATTACGATTACAGTAACCCGAGTTAACAACGACTCATTAGTGCATATCAAATTTCCCGTCAGTTATTTGAATGTATTGAGGATAATTCTTTGCATCGGATTTGCCATCAAAATATACATTAACAAGCTTTCCAGAGAAAGTGCCGCTTAACTTTTTGCTATCATAAGAAGTAACATTTACTATTACATCCTCTCCGGTATAGGTAATTCCATGCGAATTGTAATAATTGATTATACAATTCATATCACCACCGCCACCACTTTTAATTTTTGTGGTGCCACTTTTTTTAAATTCAAATTGAAATCCTTCTTTTTTGGGATTACCATCCAGAATTTCCAGCCCGTCTTTTGCACCGTTAGGATCCACATCGAGCGATATTTCAAAAAAACTTTGTTGAACTTTAAATGTTTTTTGCTGGCCATCAATAATGCAGGTTATCGTTCCTTTGTTCCCGTCGGACGACGCGGGTGCAGCGCTTGAAGCACTTTCAGCACTGCCGGAACTGTTTCCTGAGCCGGCTGAATTATTACATGATACTGTTATGAGTAAAATAAAAAATGGGAGGACAATTATCTTTTTCATTCTTATAGTTTTAATAATTATTTAAATGTTGCAATAAATTATTCTGCGTGATACATTTTTTTCCAGTCTGCAGAGGTTGAAAAAGGAATATCAAACTTACCGTCTGTTACTTCAATGGTCTGCTTTGAACTACTATTACCACTGCCTTTTTGTAAAGTATATTTTCCTGAAAAAGTTCCCGATACTCTTGAAGAACTGATTGAATTAATGGTAACCGTAACAGGATCATCAATGTAGGTCGCAAAATCACTGGTTATTTAGCCGCCTTAACTTATAATTAGGAGTAACATTAGACGTTTTTTCTTTAGCCGGTACCTGGAACATCAGCTTGTCGCCGGTATCATTCATGTCAGAGAGTCTGAAAAATATCTGCCCCTTATCGTCACCGGTAAGATGGAAAGCGGCATTGATATTTTGATCGGTGCCTTTTCCCGAAACTTCTTTTCCATCAAGAATACAGGAGAAACTTGCGTCATCTGTCGCCGCCGATGTTTGGGCAGATGATGTCATAATATAAGCATTACCAGAAGACGAACCGCCGCAAGAAAAGAGAGTAATAGCAAGCGTTCCTAAAATAACGATAGTTAAATTTTTCATTTTATTTATTTAAAGGTTTAGACTGTTTACGAAATACATATTAAGATCAATGCTGCCAGAAAACTGATAACTGCAACTACCAGCAGCAACCACTTTATAACATGTAACCTTCTCATTTGTGGCCGAATGTTTCCTTCATTATCGAATAGAAAATCTTATGTCCAACCATTTTTCAATCATCTGTTATAGATGAGTTTTGTTCCCTGAAACACCAGGATTAGAAACTCTGAACTGGTTGTAACGTATTGGAATCAGGGTCGTATTTAAACAATAAATCAACGTTCCTGTTGCTTTCGCTCATGCGAATTCCGGGCCAGGTAAGTTGTTGTGACTTGACAGTCAGGCCGTCGGGAAACACAAAATTCAGATTTATAGTAAACTGATCGATATTCCATGTGTCATGTCCGTTTGGTGCAATGTTTATATGTATTCTTCCACTTGCGTCGACCCCGCTAATCTTTTTATTTGCAACAAAATCCCCAAATATTGCGCGCTTTTCCTGAACTAAATAAAGAGATTTGGTTGTAGTGCCATCGCTATAGGGATCATTATTACTGTCATCATGAAAACTCGCAACAGAATTCTCATTGCTATCAAATACTCCAAACGACCAATGTGTGTCTGGGTCTTTATCATCTCCCGAATTGTTGCCTGTTTTTACACGCGCAAAAGACACACTTGCCGGTATTTTTGGCGTCAGTGGAGTGCTGAGATCAGCCACAGCAAGGGAAGCGTTAGTATTATAGGCGCACAAAGGCACAGAAAAATTATCAGTCGCACTAACTACATTAACGGGGTTTCCATTGAGATCCTGCAACTCGTAAATTATGGGTTGGGTTGTTTGATAGGTAACATTTGAAAAAAAATCTTTTAATTGATTTTCAAGATCTTTTTTATTGAACGACAAAGTGGTGTATTTACTGGGGCCGCCTACATAGTACGCGTTGATGCTGGTCCCAACGGAAGAATTTCCTGAAAAATAATCTAAACCTACTTTAGCTTTCCAAATAAAGCCATCATAACTGGCATTAAAATTAACTGCATCACTTTGTTGGTTGAATTTTACGTCCATATTTGCCAATACCCGCTCCCCATAATGTACCGAAGAAATAATCACGGGGAAATGAGTGTTGTCCGGGTAAGTTTTAAAATATCCTTTAAAGGCGCTGTCTGCCGGAATGGCTGCATAAATGGTGAATAGTTCTTTATATGCATCAACTGTTAATTTTTCATCATGGCTCGAAGTGGATTTCGAATAACTGCCACTGGCACTAAACCCGTATCCTGTTGCGTCAGCACCAATCTTCATGCTCATGTCAGATGAATTGGAATATTCATAAACTTTATAGGGGAATGAGCCGGTACCTACCTGGTATATGTCTTTGGTGAACCGCTGCCTGAGTTTGGTAACAGCATCCTGGAGATTTACCGCATCAGGATGCTCTACCACCACGTAACTGTCCCCTTCTATATTCGGATTATCTGTAGTGAGAATAATAGGATACCTCGCATCTGTTAACTCTTTAAATTTTCCATTAATCAAATCATCATAATAATATATGGCTCCGGGTAGTAAATAAGTGGCGGTGTTGGCAAAATTGTTATTCAAAAAATCGCTTGAGTTCGCTGATAAAGTCACATTCTGAATTATACATGAACAGGAATCCTGGTTGTCATTTGATGTGCTTTTAACAACAGGTTTTTTCAGATCATCTGGCCAGGGAGCAGCACCGTTAGAGTTAGTGGATACCGTGACACGGGTTTTTGACCCATCCTGATAGGTATACAACTTAGAGGGAGGAAATTTTAGTACCCACCCGGCTGGCAAAGCCGTATTGAGTTTTGCCTTTAGATTTTGATGGCCCGGGCTTTTAGGGTCTAAAGAAATAAATTGTATTTTTTTTACGGGGGCCGAAATTACCATTTTTTTTTCGTTTGCATTTTGCGGCGGTGTGCTCTGCTGCGAGTTCATCGTCTTTATATTTGAATTCGCAGCGGGCGTTGAAGAATTTATTTTTCTTTTCAAAACCTGTGCGTGAGATATTTCGATCAAAGCCAATGGCAACAGCAACAACAATAATTTTTTCATGACTATTTTTTTTAAATAATTTAAATTTTCATCATCATAAAATTACCTTTGCATTGAAAGTTCGATTAACATTAACCGACGAACGTATTCTTAAAATCGTCAGAAAAACAAAAGATTTTTTGTGTAGTTTTATGATAACTAATTTCATGATCTTTTAAGGCACTGTAAAATGCAGATCCCTAACCTTGAACTTAAATTTTTAATAATAGACGATGATGAAATTGATCGGGCGGTTATAGAAACGGAATCAGCAAAATTTCCATTCCTGCAAAAAGTTGCTTCCTGTGCCAGTCCCCTGGAAGCTGCAGAAATAATTACCAAATTTGAGCTGGATATCATTTTTTTGGATATTGAAATGCCTGGGCTTACCGGCATAGAATTAATCAGGAAGAAAATAACAACTTCCGCACTTCCCGTCTTTATAACATCCCATCCCGAGTTTGCATTAGAAAGTTATGAACTGGATGCATTTGATTATTTATTGAAACCTGTTTCTTCAGAACGCTTTGCTACCTGTGCCTTGCGGCTGCGTGATTTTTACCAGATGCGGGCAAAAGCATGTGCCTTTGATACTGAAGAGGAAACGAATTTTATAATAATAAAACAAGCCTACGACAAATACAAAATACCCATACACGATATTTTATATCTTGAAGCAATGAGGGATTATACAAGAATCACCACAGCAACAAAACAATATCTGGTATTAACGACTTTAAATGGGATTATCGAAAAATTACCTCCTGAAATATTTGTTCAGATCCATCGCAGCTACGTTGTTAACATGAACAAAGTAGACGCTATCTCAAAAAATAAAATAAACATTCAATCGCAGGTTTTACCTATTGGAAAATCATATAAGCATTTATTGAGCTTTTTTGATTAATTTTCTTTAAAAGTTTATGTCGCTAAAAGACTGATAAAGGCAAAATGAGAAAATTTTCTTTTATACTTTTTGTTTTACTGAACATGATTGCGATATTGGCTAAATCCCAGGCACCGGATTTATCAAAAATTAAAAGCGATAACGAAAAAATTAAGGCATGGCTGGATTACTGTGCCGAACTCCGCCTGAATAAAAATGGCGCAAAAGATAACTATGTTGTGTTGCAGCAGGCGGGTTTAAAAGGTTTACAATTAGTAAAAACGAATGACGATTCGGACAAAGCAAGTTTCTTTTTATATACTGCACTTGGAAACTATTACCAGTTGAAAGCTGACAGTGCACAATATTATTTTTACCAAAGCCTGTATAGCGCGCAAAAAGCGAATGCCACTAAACTTATTGCAGGCGCCTGCGAAGCATTGATGAGCATTAATTATCAAATGCAGCAACCGGATAAAGTTGATTCATGCAAAAATATTCTTCAAACTATTGCCGATACTTCTAAAAACAAAGCCATCCTCCAGGATATTTATTCGGCTTTTGGAAGTTATTACCAGCAAAAATCATTTTACAGCACAGCACAGGATTATTACATTAAGAGCATTGAACTGCGTGAAAAAGATGTCGATACTACAAAAAATGCAAAAGCCAAATTTGACTATGCCATTCAATGCGACCAGCTTTCTAAACTGTATCTTAATACAGAAATGGCCGACAAAAGCCTGGACGCGCTCAGGCAGGGCGAACGCTTCGCAAATATTTCACCTGTTGTCAGTAATCGCCTGCTGAGCTCATTTGTTGAGGCATTCACCACTTCAGGCGATATTGATTCGGCATTGTATTACAACAATGAATTGGCAATTAACACAAAGGGCCAATCAATTTTTCCTTCTGAACTGGTGTCTTCCAATTTAAACATCGCTATCTACTACATTGATCATAAACAATATGATAAAGCACTTCTATTTTTAAATAAAGGCGATTCACTTGCTGCTATTATCCAATCGACATTCTTAATTTTCCAGGCGCAAATGATAAAGGGGAGATATTTTGAAGAAACAGGAAAATTCGATGCAGCCATTTCATTATTAAACCAAGCTATGCCCATTGCGAAACAACTCGACAAGGGTTTATATTCTAATATCCTCCAGTATATGGCGCTTGCCTACAAAGGAAAAGATGATTTGAAAACGGCGCTCAAATATTATGAACAATATGTTGGCGTGAAGGATACGCTTACAAAAGAAAAGATCTCAAGGACATTTGCAGATCTCGAAACACATTATCAAACCGCGGAAAAGGAAAACCAGATTACTGTTTTGGATCAGAAAAATAAACTGAATACACTGGAGCTTAAGCAGGCTTCCAATACAAGAAATTTATTGATTCTTGGTTTAGTGAGCCTGGGCATTTTTTCCTTACTCCTTTATTTTATCTATCGCAATAAAGAAAAACTTAATAAAATATTAAACCAGCGCAATCAACAATTAGACGAACTAAACAACGAGCTTTCTATCGCCAACGACACCAAAGCAAAATTGTTTGGCGTAATCAGTCACGACCTGCGGGCGCCCGTAAGCAGCATTGTGCAGTTATTGCATTTACAAAAGGGAAATCCTGAATATCTCAACAATCAATTACGCGATCAATATAATGACCGCTTAAATAAGGCTTCTGAAAATGTATTGGAAACGATGGAAGACCTGTTGCTATGGAGTAAAAGCCAGATGAAAAATTTTACTCCACAATATAAAATGGTTAAGATAGCTCCTTTGTTAATACAGGAAAAAGATCTGTTTGAAGAACAAATAAAAGAAAAACAGCTTCGAATAAAACTGGACGTTAGCCCTGAAATTTCACAACAGACTGACGAGAATTTTATCGGTGTGATTTTGAGAAATTTAATTCAGAATGCAATAAAACAATGCGATGATAAGGCAACTATTACCATTACTGCGGAGAGCGATGTAATTACAATTACGAATCCTCCGGGGAACAAAAATGCAGCAGAACTGAATTCGATGCTGCAACAAACGCAGGTCAGCAGCAAACATTCGGGGCTGGGCTTACAAATAGTAAAAGACCTCGCGAACCGGCTCGATGTAAAAATATATTATCGACAAGAAGACGAACAAAACATTTCTGCAGTTGTTAGCTGGGCATAAGAAATAACAACTTGATAATCCAATAGCTGCCATTTCTTTGTACAGCAGCAGGGCACTGCCGTGCATCTTCACCAATGATCGATCGGATATTCGCCTTCTTTTCCTGCAATAAAATGCTGTAAATGTTATAAAGCAGAGTCGCACGGTTTGTTCTATCGGAGTTGTTACAGACATTTTTCTAATTAGCGAATTTCTTCTGAATCATCTCCGTGTCCTGCACCGCTGCCGGCTCGGAGCGGAGACACGGTTCGGAAAAGAAATCATCAAAATGCCCGCGATGATGAAGGGTTTATTGCAAATTAAGAATACCCAATAAAAGTTCGTTTACTGTTTCGGTTAATAAAATGGAAGACACACAGAGACTAAGAGGGTGAAACGGTTTCATGTGGAGGAATAAACATTTACCGGCCTAAACAGTTGATTAACCGAAAATGTCTTGTAAATAGTTTCTCCCGCAAATATATTTGGCCTTTATTTGCAAAATAAAAAAATGAATAAACAGGCCAGGCTGACTATTTTTATTTTCTGTATTCTCAAGCTCACACTCCATTTGATTGCAGATTATCATTCCGGCTTCCAGGGCGACGAATTGCTGCATATTCAAACAGGAAATCATTTAGCTTTCGGCTATATGGAATTTCCGCCGATGATAGGTTTGTTGGCGTTTATTCAAAACCTGTTTCATTCTCATTCTGTTTTCGTTTATCACCTCTTTCCGCATATTGCCATGCTGCTCATTATTATTTATGTGGGCAAAATTACAGTGGAACTCGGCGGCAAAAGCATCGCGGTATTTATTGCTTTATTTTGTCTTTTGGTGGCACCGGGGTTTGAAGATTCTCAACAATCATTTGGGCCTGTTGTTTTCAGTCAGTTGTTTTGGGTACTTTGCTTTTATCAACTCACCAGGTTCATAAAATACGGGGAAGGAAAATACTTGTGGTATCTGGCCATATTCATCTCCCTGTTTTTTCTGACTAAGTATGACGCATTGTTTTTTTGTTTCGGTTTATTGTCATTATTGTTCTTTAGAAAAACAAGAGTTGCATTGGCCAAAGGTAAATACTGGCAATGTTTGATTGTTTCATTTTTGATTTTACTGCCGAATATTATTTGGCAATATGTAAATGATTGGCCCGCGCTACAAATGTTTCATCAGTTGTATATAACCCAACTGGATGAGGTAACACCGTTACCTATTTTGCATGATCTGTTCTTAGCCGTCAATCCAATTGTTTTTATACTGATCCTTCCCGCTTTGGTTTTTATGTTTGTTGATAAAAGTAATAAAAACTTCTACCGGCCACTTGGCTGCTCCATTTTGTTATCCGTATTATTTCTCGCCTGGAGTAAAGGAAAATCCTATTATTTCTTTCCGCTTATTCTTACGCATACTTCCGTTCTGCGGTATATTTTGGGAACGGATCATACTGCCCAAAAGAAAATGGTTACTATATCCTTTGAGTTTTATTTTATTGATCAGCGCCGTATTGATTCCTTTCGGAATGCCCGTATATTCTTACCATCATTATTTGAATTCCGTTTATAAATATTATCCAAAAAAAATAAAAAACGGAAAAGAAGTGCTTCCTATTGAAGAATATAATACAAAAGAAAAATGGAAAGAAACATTAACCCAACTGCAACTCATTTATGACAGTTTGCCTGCTGATGAAAAGAAGAATTGCCTGATTTGGGGAAAGCATTATTCGCAGGCGGGTGCGGTTGAATTGTTTAGAAATGAGTACGGGCTTCCGCATGCGTTTTCTTATCACGGAAGCTTTTATGCCTGGGCACCGAAAGGCAAAATGCCTGAAACGGTTATTGCTTTTTGCTATAATGATGCGGGTGATCATTTTTTTAATCCTTTTTTCGAAGAAGTAATTCCTGTAAGAAAAATTTACAGTGATTATGCAAGCAGTGAAGGCTGGGTGGTACAAACAATTTACGTCTGCAAAAAACCAAAGCAAAGCTTTGACAAAATGAAGGAATTGTTTAAGAATAGAATATTTGAATAAGATCTACTGTCGAAGAACAGGAGTGTAGAGTGTATGCGGAATAGTAAATTCTACCCCCTTGTTAGTGTTGGTGTTGGACCTGGCTGCAGAGCAATCACCAACAACATTTACAAAATAAAAATACCAAATAAAAGTTTGTTTACTGTTCCGATTATCTATACCATTGAAATTATACGAAATACCTGCGCAGCCTAGTTTTTCTCCTTGCCGTGTCCTTTAGATTTGCATTCTTAGTTTATTAGAACAGATTACTATTATTACTACTTTTCTTTTTTTGGTTCTTTTTTTCTTTTACAATTCACTATTTTATGTGGATAACACTAACCATCAGCAGCGGCACATTATGTTCCGTGTCAAGGTTTATTACCTATGTGGAGATACAATCCGCTGCTGTTTTTTCCCTTAGTGTCCATATAGCAATTGGGGTTAATTACCCATTATTAAGGACTAGGACGATGGGGCAAAAATGGTTAATGCAATTATTCACAATTTAAATCCAAAATGATGAAAAAACAAACGGGCTCTTTTTTAGGAATTGATGTTTCAAAATTATGGTTTGACATCTCTTTGATGCGTGTTCTTAATTTTCAAAAACAACAGATGATCACTGAGCGTTTCAACAATACTATTAAAGGTTTGGCACTCCTAAAAAAATGGCTTAAAGTACAAAAAGTAACATTTGATAATGATACTTTACTAGTAATAGAAAATACAGGAATATACCATCGCCTGTTATGGAATTTTTTTAGTGAAAATAATATTCCAATTCACATAGGTAATGCCGCCCATATTAAAAAGAGTTTTGGCATTGCCCGGGGTAAGAACGATAAGATAGACAGCCAGAGGCTTTGTAGCTATGCCTATAAGAATGAGGATGAGCTGAAAGCTACTCCTGCTTTAAATCCTGTGTTTATCAGTCTCAAGGATTTAATAACATCCAGGACAAGATTAAAAACCCAGCTTGGAGCTAATAAAGCATATCTGAAAGAATTAAAAAATATCAATGATAAAGCCACACAAAAAATGATGGAGAACATTTATAAAATGGCTATAAATGGTTTACAAAAATCCATAACTGAAATAGAGAAACAAATCACATTTGTAATTAAGAGTGATTCATCAATCAACGCTAATTACACCTTTCTTCTTTCAGTGCCTGCCATAGGACCGGTTACTGCAACTTATATCGTCTGCTGCACTAATAATTTTGCTAACAAAATCAGTGGCAAACAATTATCTTGTTATGCTGGAGTGGTACCATTTAGTGACAGAAGCGGAACTAGTTTAAAAGGTCGAAATAAAGTGCATAAAATGGCAAATAAAGAACTCAAATCTTTGCTTCACATGTGTGCCTTATCATCCCTAAAAAATCATAAGGAATTTAAAGAGTATTACGACAGAAAGGTAACTGAGGGGAAACATCCTAATTCTGTATTAAATGCAATTTGCAATAAGATACTCTTGCGGGCAGTGGCAGTAGTGAATAACCAAAAATATTATGTGGAAAACTATAAAAAAGCAGCCTAAAAAAGATTTGTTTTTTCCATAGCAATCTCTACTCCAGGCCTTTGGTAGCAACAGGACACTGCCGTTCATGCTCATCATAAAGTAAATGCCCTCGGTTTGTCTTATCGGAGTTCGTACTGCCTTTTTTACATTAGTGAATTTCTTCTGAATCATCGCCGTGTTCCTCACCGCTACTGGCTCGGAGCGGAGACTCGGCTCGGGAAAGATATACAGGATTTGAAATAGAAATGAAATTAATTTTTTAAGTAACCTTCGTGCATTCTTTATAAGCGCCAGGTGTTATGCCTTCTGCTTTTTTAAACAGGCGAATAAAATAATTAATATCAGTGAAACCACATTGATATCCCACATCACTGATATTACTTTCTTTATCCGATAATATCTGCTTGGCGAGTTTGATACGTTCCCTGTTGATGTATTCCAAAGGAGTAATACCGAATTGCTCCCTGAACCACTTGAAAAAAGCATTGCGGCTCATATAGGCTTTACGTGACAACGTATCGATGGAGATTTTTTCTGTAAGGTGTTCATGAATAAAATGCAGCAGGAAATGTAATCTTGTTTCGTTACTTGTCTCGCTTGCTTCTGTGCTCACCTGCATCAGGTGTTGGCTTTGTACCAGCCGTATCAATAATTCTTTCAGGCTAAGATCAGCATAAATATTTTTTACCTTATCAGTGCTGCTGCATATCCGCATCAATTTATTAATAATGCCGGTAACCTCTGTATCGTTTGCAAAATGGTATTGATTAAACTGGAGTTTCCAGTTATGAGAATGATCCGGATCATTATTATAATAAGTATCCAGGTAATTTAGCGTATCATTCATATAACCTGCATCAACAGCAAGCGCAATGCACTGAGTAGGATTGGTTGCATTGGCCTCAGGAAAATCAATAACCATTGTTTCATTCGCAGGAACAATAACTGTTTCACCCGGCAAATAATCGAAAGAAGGTTTATTGAAAAGATGCATTACTTTTTTGCCCCTAACCATGCTCGTTATAACGAAGTCATTAAATGTAAGTGGAACCCGGTAGGTTTCCTGGTAACTTTCAAACACATTCAGTTCGCAGTTATTTAAGTTGAATATGCGCCTGTTTTCTACAAGCGTCTGCAGATACCTGGGATGAGTAAGATCAATTTTATTTAAATAATTTCCTGTCGGCAAAACAATCGTTATTAGTTCTTAAAGGTAGATAAATATGATTTCACCAAAAAAAGTTTAGGTACGATTGTGCTATAAAAGAATACTAAAATGCAAACCAATTGCTTGTTTAATATGGAAATTGAGCATATTTCATAACAATTAAATTGCCTGATCATGAGTACAACAACACAGGCCGCCCCAAAATCAAATGTGGTGAGCAGGCCTAAATTCAAAGAACATTATGATCATTACATTGGTGGCGAATGGGTTGCCCCAAGTAGTGGTGAATATTTTGACAATCCTTCGCCCATAGATGGCAAGCCATTTACAAAAGCCGCACGGGGTAATGCAAAGGATATTGATAAAGCTATCGACGCTGCTACCGAAGCTTTTAAAACATGGAGTAAGACAGCGGCCGCGTATCGAAGCAACTTATTAATTAAAATAGCCCAGGTAATTGAAGATAACCTTGAATATCTTGCCGTGGTTGAAACGATTGATAATGGTAAAGCGATTCGCGAAACAAGAGCCGCTGATCTTCCTTTAGTGGTCGACCACTTCCGGTATTTTGCCGGTGTAATTCGCAGCGAAGAAGGAACCATCAGCGAGCATGATGAAACAACCGTAAGCATTAATCTCCATGAACCCATTGGCGTGGTTGGACAAATTATCCCATGGAATTTCCCGCTCCTTATGGCAACATGGAAAATTGCCCCGGCATTAGCCGCAGGGTGCACGGTCGTTGTAAAACCAGCAGAGCAAACACCAACAAGTATCATGTGCCTCATGGAATTAATAGGCGGCATTTTACCAAAAGGTGTATTGAATGTTGTAACTGGCTTTGGGCCTGAAGCGGGCAAACCACTGGCTTCTTCTTCGAAAGTGAATAAGGTGGCGTTTACCGGCGAAACAACAACCGGAAGATTAATTATGCAATATGCTTCTGAAAATTTAATCCCGGTTACCATGGAATTAGGCGGCAAGAGCCCTAACATTTTCTTTGAATCTGTAGCCGATGCTGATGATGATTTCTTCGACAAAGCAATAGAAGGCGCCGTAATGTTTGCATTGAACCAGGGTGAAGTTTGCACATGTCCTTCCAGGATTTTGGTGCATGAAAAAATCTATGACAAATTCATGGAAAGAGTCATTCAACGCACCAATGCCATCAAAATGGGAAATCCTTTAGACGGCACCGTTATGATGGGTGCACAGGCGTCAGAAGACCAGTATAACAAAATTCTCAGCTATCTTGATATTGGCAGGCAGGAAGGCGCCCAGGTATTATGTGGCGGAGAAGCTTATCACCAAAACAGTGGCCTCGAACATGGATATTACATTAAGCCTACGATTTTTAAAGGGCACAATAAAATGCGGATTTTCCAGGAAGAGATATTCGGCCCGGTAGCATCGGTTACTACTTTTAAGACAACGGAAGAAGCCATTGCCATTGCCAATGATACCATGTATGGTTTGGGAGCCGGTGTTTGGACAAGAGATGCACATGAAATTTACCAGGTTCCAAGAGCCATCCAGGCAGGCCGCGTATGGGTGAACTGTTATCACGCTTATCCTGCACATGCCCCGTTTGGTGGTTATAAAAAATCAGGCTTTGGAAGAGAAAACCATAAAATGATGTTGAATCATTATCGGCAGACAAAAAATATGCTGATATCTTATAGCAAGCAAAAGCTTGGATTTTTTTAGTGATTAAGGAACAACACCGAAAAAGAAACGGCGGTCGAACCACCGCTGTTTCTTTTCAAATTTCTAAACTTTTTCTTTTAAATTTTATTAATTCTCCCTGGCAATGCCTGTTCCAAGAGTTATAGCAAATGATAGCGCAAAAGCGCTGATTGAAAAATTAAAACAAATGCATGGCCCGCTTATGTTTCACCAAAGCGGTGGTTGCTGCGACGGAAGCCAGCCCATGTGCTTTACCGCAGGAGAATTTAAAGTAGGAGGAAGCGATGTTTGCCTGGGTGAAGTAGAAGACTGTAAATTTTATATGGGTGCTGACCAGTTCGAATACTGGAAACATACGCAACTAATCTTAAGCGTTACGCCGGGACGGGGAAGTAGTTTCTCGCTGGAAATACCGTTAGGCGTTCGTTTTTTTATTGAATCAAAATTATTTACAGATGAAGAGATTCAGGACTTGCAGCCATTAAGCGTGATTGAGGATGTATGAATGATGGCACTAATTTTACCAAAGAATTTTTTGATCCCATACACTTCATTCATTTATCAATAGAAATGCGGCTATACATTATTAGCGTAAATACAACCCGGGTTAATTTTAAATCATCTAAATGCCCGCGATGATAAAGTTTTATTACAAAATAAAAATACCAAATAAAAGTTCGTTTACTGTGCCAACCGCATGATTGTTTATTTATTAATCAAATATAATCATACCATTTTTTTAGGTGTAAGGTGATTAATTTCATGAATTAATTTTAAAGCTTAGTGCCAAAATTCCAACAAAGGCATTCGGGTATTGCCCACCGGGATGTACGATATATTGCATATCCGGTTTTATGCCAAACCAATGAGTAAGCTTAAATTTATAAAACGTCTCTAAATTTAATTCGTATTTTTTTGGCAGGCCAACTTCCGGGCTTAGATGGGCATTTTGTATACTTAAACCGCCTGCATCATCCGGATGCTCTTTAAATGGCCCGTTCCATACAATGCCCCCACCGTAATGAAGGTTTATGGAGGTAACTTTATATCCTGTTTGGGCATATTCAAGAAATAGCCTTAAACCCCGGCTTTCATCCTGATTCGATGTTGGTTTCCACAATGTCTGGTCAAAGATCAGGTAAATCCCTTCGGCTCCTGGTTGACTGCCTCCATCGAATTTTGTGAAGGTTCCAGTATGTTTCCACAGGCCCAATTTTAAATTGCCGTCATTTTTTAAATAAGGCAGATTCTTCCAGGTAAGCCCGGATTCACTAATAAGCAATTTGCCGTCAGGCGTTGGCTGAGCCGATGATGGTTGGCCATAGAAATCAAGAAAATGATCTCTTTGATTGGCATCATAAATGGCAAGATTGGTATAAAAAAAATCATTAGGTGAAAAAAATAAATTGATACCGGGCATTGGATCAGGAAAGGTTGGAAACACAAAAAAGGTTGGAGTAACCTGGGTTGAGCTGTTGATAAATTCAAGCCCATTATCAATAACACTGAATTCCGCGTTCGCATCTACTTTTCCAAGTTTAATGCGAAGTTTATTGTTGAATAACTTTTGTTGATACCAGATTTCCAATGCCTGAAAAAAAGGATCTGCATTATGTTTGTCGAAAACCTGCGCATCGCCGGTTAAGGTATTAGTAGGATTATCTCCTCTATGGTCTTCCAGGTCAATATAGAACATGCCACCCTGCAAATTTAAAAATTTCTGAAGATCGATACTCATATTTGCATCGAACGTAGATGCATATGCGCTGCCTTCATGTATTCCTCCTTTAAAGTTGTAGTATCCTTCCAACGCTTCACTGATACCGAAGGCAATCCCTTTATGATGTAAAGTATTTAATAACCCTTTATGAGCCGGGGTAGCATCTTTTTGATTTTTGGAAAACTGTTTTTGGGAGGTGCTGCCTGAAGTAGCCCTTTGTTGCCCGAATAAATTAACCGGAGCGAAAAGGCACAGTAGTAATAATTCATAGAATAATAACGCAAAAAATATTTTCAAAACCCAAACCCATTTACAAATGGTTAAAGATCACAAAGGAAGTACAATAAAATCGTTCTCTTGTGGTCTATTTGAAAAATAAATGGTATTTACTTATCAGAATTGCGGAAGGTATTCGGCGTTTCTCCTGTGAATCGTTTGAAGTATTTTGAAAAGTGGGAGTTATCTTTAAAGTCTAATGAATAGGATATTTCTGAAACATTTAAATCTGTATAAAGCAATAACCGTTTGGCTTCATTAATAATATATTCCGAAAGGGTTTCAGAAGCCGACAGCTTATTTTCCTTACGACAAACGGCATTTAGATTTTGTGGTGTTGTATGAAGTATTTTTGCATAATGAGCAACGTTGTTGATTAGCTTCTTTTCCTGAACAAGTAATTCCTGAAATTCATAAAACAGGTTTTCCTTTTTGATACTATTATCTTTTACGGGTTCAGCCGTTTGCAACAATTTACCCAATAAAGCTTTTAATAGTCCTTCAACTACTGTACTTGAGTTACTGGTATACTTATATTCCCGGGACAAAAGATGAAACAATTGATCAATGGTGTTACTTTCTTTTGGAAAAAGGCAGGAAAATTCACTTAATATAGAAAGCAATTGTTTCATTTCTTTATCTAAACTTTCCTCTATAAATGATTTTTTGATGATCAATACAAAGCCTGTTGGTTCCTTATCAATTTTCCAAAAATGAACCTGTTCTCTGCGAACAAGGAAAACTATGGGTGGTGTTATAGAAAACTGCTGGGTGTCAATAGTGTGAAATCCACTTCCTTTTGAGAGGTAGATAATTTCAAAATAGTTGTTGTGTTTGTGAGGGAGAGTCTTGCGAATGTTTTTACGGAAGGGATCGATTTTAATATTACCGATAGGGCCTGTTTTATCCTTTATTTTAAGTTCAGAATTCATTATTAAAATTTTTCTGTATTCTTATTTTCGTACGTTGGCAAAATTAGCTTCTTTTGATATTTTAGTTATTGGCTTTTGTTTCAAAATTAAAAATAAAAGCACTCAATTTGCGGATGGAATAAAACTGGCAAACCAATAAAGCGGCCTGGTGGTGTTGGCCTGCGATGAGGTAGAAGATTTTTATTAAAAACAAAAATACCCAATAAAAGTTGGTTTACTTTGCTTCCAAAAATACTCAGTGTGTAGAGTCAATAAACGCGGCTACATTATCATGCAGTAGTTTTAGTGATTCAGGGTGTAAGTAAACCATATGGCCTGATTTATACATTTTGTATTCTATATTTTTTTGAAGGGCATTGGGAATTGGAAGATGATGCATTTCGTACCTGCCTTGAAAGTAAGGCGTGCCCAAATCAAAATAACCACTGTTCAACATCACTTTTAAATTCGGATCGTAAATCATGGCATGTGCCAGCGCTGTCATTACATTGGGATAAATATTTTCCTGCTCATCAGTAAAGCCCGGAATCTTATGCCGGTAATCCCATTGGCCATACACGCCTTCTCCTCCGGGATGAAAGGTTTGCCCCGTCCCGTATTTAAGCTCACTGCGAACATAATTATTAAATGCCCCGATAAAGGGGGCATCAATATAAGAATCCATCGGATCATATTGAATCATTTCACCCAGCGGCTTCATGGCATAACTACTAAAGCGGGCATCAAGCCTGCCTGTAACCATGTCTTCTTTACTTAACAATTCGTGAGCGAATTGTTGGTCTTCCACCCGAAGGTTGGCCTTTTTTATATAATCAACAGGTAATCCGGTATACTCATGAAGTTTCTCGGCAACCTGGTTAAAGGAAACCGAATCAAGCATCGACCCTTTATTTAAAGCCAATGCATAATCATTCATGGCAAAATGTTCCACTTCCTTCAGAAAGGGTTCCATCTTTTCGGGTTGATTGGGAAGTTTATGATGATACCATGCAACGGCTGCGTAAGAAGGTAAAGCAAGTTGATAAGCCAGGTCATTGCCAGGTTCCGCATGCGGATTGTCGGGTGAATTGGCGACATTCAGGATTTGCGAAAGAAGAATAACGCCGTTCAGGCTTACACCCTTACCTGTTTCAAGTACGTCAGCCAGCGCAGCCGAACGGAAAGTGCCTTAGCTTTCGCCAAATAAATATTTGGGAGAAGCCCAGCGGTTGTAATCAGAAAGAAACTGGGTAATAAAGTCAGCAAAGGCTTTAGCATCAGGATCGGCTCCATAAAAATCTGCAGGCTTTCCTGCTCCGCCCATGTCTTTTGTAATGAGTTGGCTGAAACCTGTTCCCGGTGCATCTATAAAAACCAGGTCACTTGCATCCAAAAGGCTATAATCGTTATTAACCATTTTATATGGAGCCTTTGTGCGTGAGGTATCCTGTAGGTAAATGCGCTGTGGGCCAAATGCGCCCATGTGAAGCCAGACAGTAGAACTGCCCGGGCCACCGTTGTACAAAAAAGTAACCGGCCGTTGTGAAGCCTCTTTTTCACCCTCTTTAAAATAGGCAGTATAAAAAATACTGGCAGTAGGTTTACCAGCCTTATTTTTAAGAATAATCGTTCCGGCTATTGCTTTGTAATTAATACGATTGCCTTCTACTGTTACCAAATTATGGGTTACCGAACTTTGCGGCATTGTAATATCTACCAATGTACTGTCGTGCAGGTTTTTGGTATTAGAAGCGCTTTCTTTATTTGACTGCCCTACAGATGCAAACCATGTAAATTGAAAAATGCTGATAAGTAAACCTATGGTTGCTTTCATATATTTTTATTAAATAATTTGGATGAAGATAACAATTGTGCTGATATGTATATTTAAAATAAAAATACCCAATAAAAGTTGGTTTACTACATCTATCCACGGAACAGGTACGCCAACGCTTTTTGCCTTGGCTGCATATCTGCCAGTTAGGAAGGGCCGTTGTTTTTATTTTGGGCTCTTTTTGTTTATTAAGTCAACAAATTTCTTCAATTCCTCTGTTTCCACTCTATTTTCTATTGTATGGATATTCCCTATATAATTCATTCCAAATATTTTGCAGTTTCAATAAATGGAAGCCAAAAAATATCTCCTAAATGGCCACCAATTGATGAGCTCAAAACGGCAATGCTTTTGTTTCTTAATTTTCTACCTAATTCTTTTTCGTTATCCAGTAAGTCAGTAATTCGGTCGAAAAATACTTTCATTATTCCGCTCATTGAATACCAATATACCGGAGTAGCAAAAATTAAAATGTCGTAATTGTTAATAATATCTTTCATTAAGTTCAAATAATCATCATTTTCATTTTTGTGCTCGTAATCATAGTAACTAACGTTGTAGTCATTTAAGTCCAAAACATTGAAGCCAGAGAGCGATTTTAATTTATCAACCGCTTTTTTAGTTTGGCCATATCTTCTTGAACTACCTAGTATGATTATCTTTCTCTTTTCCATTCCAGTTGTTGTTTGTTCTGTCAGTATACAATTCTGACTAACGTGAGGGCTTTATGCTGTGCTGAAAATTTATATCGCCCAGCCCACAAAGTTAGCCCAACCTGCCTGCCGGCAGCAGGTTGAAAAAACTATTGATGAAGATATACACAAAAGTTGATTATTGAAAGCCTGCCGGGGCTATTGCTAATAGCATTACAAAAGAGAAGGATGTGCAGTTCGGCCAGCATAGCAAGCCGCTTTGTTTATGTGCTGTTTTTTCTCGTATGTCAGGGGTAAATTATCAGAAATATAAAGGCAATTAAATTAACCAGGAGCACCACTCCGTAAACTATATTAGTCCTGCCGCTACTTAATGATAGCATTACGGTAAATACTGATAGCCCTAATAGAATAATAGATTTAATGTCTAACCCCAAAATGATTTTCATATTGTAGATGATGCAAACTACCGCAACACTTGGAATCGTTAATCCTATACTTGCCAAAGCTGACCCCAGTGACAAATTCAAACTTGTTTGAAGTTTGTTTTTTCTTGCCGCAATGATTGCCGCGATTCCTTCAGGCAATAAAATTATTGCAGCGATTATAACACCCACTAATGATAAAGGCAGATTATGGCCAACAATAATACTTTCAATTGCCGGCGAAAGTGTCTTTGCCAATAGCACAACAATTCCTAAGCTAATTATAAGAAATAGAAGGCTTATTGTTAATACCCAATTGCCAATTGTAGCAGTATTAACGCTATCTTTTTTTTCTGTTGAGAGAAAATATTCCCTATGCCTGCTTGTTTGTGCAAATAAAAAGAAAGCATAAATAATAAGGCAGGCAATAGAGGCAAAAATGAGTTGTGGTGTCGAGTAGTAAGATCCGTTTACACTTTCAGTAAATGTAGGAAGAACAAGTGTAAAAACCACAATGGAAATAAGCGAAACCAGGGCTATCGTCACAGAATGTTTGGAAAACGTCTGTTCATGATGTTTCAGCCCTCCAATAAAAAGGCAAAGGCCCACAATTCCATTAAGAATAAGCATAGTTGCAGAATATACTGTATCTCTCGCCAAAGAAACAGCTTCCTGCCCGCCCGACACCATAAGCGATATGATTATTGAAACTTCAATTACTGTTATTGAAATTGCAAGGATTATTGTCCCAAAGGGCTCTCCAACTCTGTGGGCAATTATTTCGGAATGGTGTACTGCCGACATAACACTCAAAATAAGCAGTACGCTTGCTATGATTTGGAAGATATGGCTGTCGTGAATAACTCCCGAAAAAAATAGCCCCCAAGCCAGGGCCGGAATTATAATTGTCCATTGAAGTAGTAATTTCATTTAAATTTATCAAAAGTCGTAATAAATATTTCACAAGTTATTTGCCTGCATAACGGTAGGGTTTGTAGATGGGCTGGCATTATACAATTTATAGCCCGTAACCTCTGCCGGCCTGTCTACCCTCAGCCAAATTGAAAAACCAAATCCGAAGGTAAATACAAAAAGCCGGTATTTGTTCGTCTGCTGAAACTATTGCTGATAGGTAAAGTTGAGAATATATTCGCCGCCCCGCCATATTGCTAAACTGCCTCCTATGTTGGCAGTAGTGCCTTCGTAAAGTTGATGGTGATTACAATTTTGATTTCTCTTGTATTGGTGTGGAGACATAGGATCCATTCAAAATCTTCCAGTCTCCGCTCTCTTTAATCAATGTGAAGTAATCAATATTGTGACTTTGTGGTTTGCCATCCCTGATTAAAGTAGCGTCGGCTCTCACAAATGCAAGTTATCCGCCGTCTATATGAATTATCCAGTTGCCTACAGGTTCCTTGTATTTTTTTGGGTTAGTATCAGATTTTAGTGCGGTTATAAACTCTTGAATGGCCATTGTATAACTATTCCACTTTCCATTTTTTAAAGATGCCCCGGAAATATTTGCCTTTGAAGTAAACAATACCGAAATGGCTTCTATATCATAATTGCCTGCTGCGGTTAGAAAGCTCTCTACTGTATTTTTAATAGCAACTTTGTCCAAAGCTTGATTTGCCGAGCCACTTTTCTGTGCCAGTAGTGAAATAGTCAAAACAATAGTTACATGTAATAAAATTATTTTTTTCATTTTATAATATAGATGATGAGGATTTTATTGAGCCGTTCTTTTAAGTGCTTTCAGGTTAATGAATGTTTCGTTTAGCATTACAGCCTAACGGTTGGTATTGCTGAAGGCAGGATATTCAATGAACGTTCTGACAGAAGCTACCGATGATTTATAATTTATTGATGAAGTTAGCAACAAAAGTTGATAAGAATTCCTTCTGCCTAAACACTATATGGCTAAAGAGCTAAAGCTGAGGAAATGTACATCAGCACTGCTTTTAGTAAACCCGTGGTTGCGCCGTGTCAGTTAGCAGGCCTGTCATTAATAGTAATATAATTTTCATTACATAAAATTTAGGATTAAATACCCGGTTAATAAAAAAAATTGCTTCATTCATCTTCCTCTTCAAAATTTAAAATACCCTAACATTGGCGCACCCTCTTTTCCGTTTTAAGTTAGTTTATGATTTTAAAATACCGAAGCTGCTTTTTTTACTATTACAAAAACGCCATCTTCGTTGATGTATCCTTTTATTGAATGTTCATTATCATGGGTTTTTGATGGCATCTCGTCATCATTGTAAGTTATAAACTTCGGTAAATACATCGAAATGCCAAGCTTCGCCAGGGCGGATCTTCATAACCTTCGAACGAAATGACTGGCGTATATTGTGATAAATAGTACAAACAAAATTGTACCCACAGAAATAATAAGGGTGTCTAATTTTTTAGTATTAATATACTTATTGCTTACATCATATAATTTCAGTCCAAGAAAGCCTCCAAGCGTATTGGTAATGACATCTGTTATATCTGAAGCACCAATAGCAAAGATGTATTGAATTATTTCAGCACTAAGGCTAAAAACCAGTATAAAAGCCAGCTTAGGTAAAAAGCCAACTTTTTTGAAATTGACATTTAAAAGCAAGCCAAAAGGAATAAAGAATAAACAATTATCTATTATCTCTGAATAATTAATTTTTCCATTTAGTATTGAAGGGGCAGCAAATGGACCCAGGTTAAGACTTCTGTGATGAGAATGAAGTACTGTCGAAATATTGAATTTAAGTTTGAACAACACTAACCAGGTTAGTAGCACTAAATATAAAGCCAACAATCCTTTGCATACTATTTTTCTCATAGCTTATTTTGAATGCAATTGTATTCAGGCCTTTCTCTTCTCACCAACAACATTTACAAACTAAAAATACCAAATAAAAGTTGCCTGCCCGAATTCCAGCCCGAAAGATTCATTCTGGCGGGGACTTGGTCAGGCGGGGTTTACTGTACTCCTTAATTAATAATATCTCCTTTGGCATTGGCCAACTTTTCCCGCCATTTTTGAAGTGCCTCGGGTGTTTGTTTAACCCAATCTGTTACTTCTCCAACGATTTTCAATGGTGCCTGAGAGCGATATGAGCGTGTCGGATTACCAGGAAATTTTTTGTTGGTAACGTTCGGGTCATTTTCAAAGCTTCCTGCCGGGCCAACAATATATACACGTTCATGCCCAACGCCTTTTGCTAATGCAGCCGCAAGCCCTGCTCCACTAACCAGGGCTGTAAAATAAATATGATTCATTTTTAGTTCAGATTTGTAATTTGAACTGCCCCCTGCTGTCAGCAAATCGCCAATCTGCAAATCTGCCTTAGTCCCATGATAAAAGGGGCCTTTGTCAGAAGGGGTGTTCTTAAACGAAATTGCTAATTCAGAATTTTCTTTTGCCTTATCACGGCCGCCCAGGGCTTCATAGCACTTGGCAATGTTTAAATATAGAGAAGGGAAAGCACTCTTAACAGCGTCATTATTTAATTTTAATGCAAACTGCAAAGCCGTTTCGAGCCATTTTAATTTGTCAGAAATAGTTTTTTGATGCCGGGCTACGTAATGAGCTGCCATAAATTTTTCGAAGTCGTTTGTCGCTTCGTTCCAGCCTTGCAGAAATAGTTTGAGCGCTTCTCCGGGTTTACCTTTTTCTTCCATGCCCATGCCTTGAACACAGAGTTTAACAACATTGTTGTTTGGGTTGAATTCCATTTTCTAATTATTTCGTCTTTTTTCCGCCGTTGCCGGTACCTGAGCTGATGGTTTAGATGCAGAGCAATCACCGGCAACATTTTCAAAATAAAAATACCAAATAAAACTTCATTTACTGTTTCCCTTATTTAATGGAATGTCCCGTGCCGGAGATGTCCCCGGGAAAAAATTATTTTATTACTCTTTTCATACCGTTTGTGATTCCGCCTTTAATCATATTTCCATATCCATCGTCTGGTAAAAAGTTAGTAAACGAAAGCGCCAACTCATAATTCCTTTTTGCATTATCAGGATCGTTTAAGTCTTCGTAGCATTTAGCTACGTTTAAATATAATGAAGGAAAAGTTCCCTTAATTGTGTCGTCATTTATTTTTAAAGCCCACTGTAAAGCTGTTTCGTCCCATTTCAATTTGTCGGCTGCACTTTTTTGATGCCGGGCTACATAATGAGCGGCCGTAAATTTTTCAAAGTCATTTGTTGCCTCGTCCCAGGCTTTCAGAAAGAGTTTGCTTGCTTCTTCTAATTTACCTTGTCCTTCCATGTCCATTCCCAGGGCACAGAGTTTAACTATATGGTTGTTCGGATCGAATTCCATTTTCTAATTATTTCGTCTTTTTTCCGCCATTGTTGGTGTTCGTGCTGATAGCTTAGGTGCAGGGCAATCAACAACAACATTTACAAAATAAAAATACCAAATAAAAGTTGCCTGCCCGAATTCCAGCCCGAAAGATTCATTCTGGCGGGGACTTGGCCAGGCGGGGTTTACTGCACCTCTTCAAAAAAACGGAACACCCCCGGGAGTCTGAATCAAGGATTCCAATTTCTTTGTTTCCATCTTATTTTGTAGGCAATTATATTAATACAAATTACTATTACAACCATGACGATTTGAAAGTTATAAGTAATGTTTTCCTGGTAAATAACCGGAATAAGGTACCGGGTAATAAAATCTTCTTTATAAGTAGATAGCCCGGCGTGTAGGGCAAAATAGTTTTCAAGGGCGGTAAGTGGGCATATTACGCCCGGCGATAGTTCTGCGTATACAGCCCACGTAAGTGAGCCCAAATGTATAATTCTAACCCAACGTTTTTTATGTATGAAAAACCCACCTACAATAACAAATAGGATGAATAATATATGAAAGATTACTGTGAGTTGGGTCAAGAAAAGATAAATGTATTTACTCATCTCGAATAATTATTATTACATGTTCTAAAGTTAATTCGTTTATGCCAGCTTGGCGAAGAATTGTTAGTGGCTTCGGGCCTTCTAAAAATTTTCTTCTCAGCCAAATCTCATGCAGTAGATGTTGCGTTAATATGAAAATAAGAATACCCAATAAAAGTTCGTTTACTGCAACTCTCCATGGCACAGATACACCTACGCTTTTTGCCTTGGCTGTATATCTGCGCGGGTTGGGGTTGTCTTGAAACTCAAAAACATTTTCGTCATTCAAAATATTTAAAAAACAAAAGGAATTATTCTTTTAGTTTTTTTTGAATATGCTGCATAATCACCGTATGCAACCAATAAAGATTTTTCCTCCAATATCATTCTCACAAAAAGACCTGTAACTATTAAACCAACTGCGATAAAAGTCTTAACAAATGGGAAAGAAATTATACTGGCAATAAAAAAATATATTATTGAGGCATAAATTGGGTGCCTGAGAAAATGATAGGGCCCATTTGTTACCAATTTTCCTGTAGTAGCATTTGCTGTCGCATTAAAACTACGGACTCCAAAAGTAAGCCTTGCCCAAATCATAAGCCCAACAGCGCAAGTTTGAATGATTATTGAAATTGGGTTCTTAGAAAACAGGTAATTTTTGTCAATAAGGTAGAACACTCCAATTAGAGCAATACCAAAAGCAATTAGTGATGCAACTTTTAAATTCATTTTATTTTTTTTAGTTAAGTGCCTTTAAGTTTTATGTGTCCTTTCAAAGTTTGTATTTATCCTAAAAATACACTACTAATTTTACCAAACAATTTTTTGATCCCAATACATTTAAATCATTTATCAATAGAAACGCGGCTTTACATTATTAGCGTAAATACAACCCCGGGTTAATTTTAAATCATCTAAATGCCTGCGATGGTGAAGGGTTTTATTACAAAATAAAAATACCCAATAAAACTTCGTTTACTGTTTCTCTTAATTTACGGAAGGTCCCGTGCCGGAGACGTTCATAAGAAAGAAGTTATTTTTTTATTTCTTAAGGCAATCATTATTATTGCTAATATTCCTGCAACAAGGAGACCTGTATCTTCAAGAACACCAAGTTTTAGTGCAGCAAAAAAACCAATAATTGACCAAATGAAAGGAATAATTAAAATTGAAAGAGGTATTTTCTTGTCAAACCACATGAGTATTCCAAAAGTGAAAATAGTTGTCGGACATGGCAAGCCGAATGTTGGAGAAGCCGGATAAAAATGCCCGAATACATAACCTAAGAAAGGGTAAATAATTAAGGCGAATGTTATCAATAGGGCTCCGACCCATCCAAATTTATCAAAACGAAATTTATAAGACAATTTATTGTTTAAAACTCCGTGATAAAAAAACAGTAGTCCTTGCAGAATAAAAATCCCTCCAAACAAATAAGCAGCCTTATTAATTGGGACAAAATAAAAGAGGTGATAAACAATGCCCATCCATAGCCAGAAAAAAGATAGTATAACATTTATTATTCTGTCAGAATTGGCTATCTTTTTTATTGAAAGAAGAATTACAGTCGCACCAAGTAAATAAAAGATAATCTGCATTGGGTAGACAGATTGGTTATAGTTTTTAAAAACCTCTAAAAACTGTTCAACTGTAAATGGCAGTTTCATTTTTTGTTATTCTTTAATATTAAGAAAGTAATGTTACTTTAAATTTATACAAGAATAAATGATGCCTGTCAAACTAAGAAGTGACGTTAATCAGTACCGTTCCACCTCAACTAGTCCTCGTTTGCAACGAGGACTATCTTTCATTTAGTAGGCAAATTCAATATTTACCAGCCCCTTTTTTCCCTGGTAATTTCTGGCGCTACTGTAAACATAATCCCAGGCATAATCTACTAAACCATTTCTAACCGGATTATCATGTATATAATTCAAGCGTTCTTTTATACCAACTATTTTTCCATCTATTGTTATAGCATGATTATCATCTTTCCACAGTTTATAATAGGTAGCTCTTCCGATTCTTTTTGCTTCTTTGCTCATTGCGTTTAATAACCATTCTCTTCTGCTTTCCGGAATTTCCCTGATTGCTTTTGCAATCTCTTTCGAAGTGAATTTTTTAAAATCTCTTATGATCGCTGATATGTTACCTTCTTCAGTTTTTGTTGTTATGATTAGATGAATGTGATTGCTCATAATCACCCAGCCATAAACTACCAATTCCTTTTTTTTTACAATAGTTTAATGAATCAACGATAATATCCCTATATTCTCTCCGTGAAAAAATATCTATCCAATGAATCACAGTAAACGTAACAAAGTAACATCCGGATTTGTCACTGATTATATATTTGTCACCACTCATAATTGCAAAATACTGAATCATTTAGTGCCGTCCTCGTTGCAAACGAGGACTAGTTAAGGATTGTAAGCCCCGATCAAATACAACTACACAATTGTCTATACAATCTGCACCGTTGATCACTTCTGCCAATGCCAGTTCTTCACTTATGTAAGATTGCTCCGTATGTACTTTCACAGATGAAGGAATACTGCCTTTTAGATTAACACTGTATTTGACAAATCGTTTACTATCATCACCATTCTTCATGCTGCCGGAAAATAGTTTTGTAGCCAGTGCCACGTAGGTGCTATCAGTTTTTGATAAGGCATTCTCTTCCTTAAGTTCTTTGTTATAAATGGCAAATATTTCTTCAAAAAGCTTCTCAAAATAGGATGCATTAATGGTACAGATGCGATCTCTGATAGAATTGTATTTACTCTCTAAAATGTCGAATTGAGAAAAAGATTTAAACCTGGCAGATTGCAAAAAGGTTTCCATTACTCTCAAACTGAGTTTGTCACTGCTTAACATTGAAAACAAAATCAATTTAAACATCACTTCCCCTGATAACTTCTTTACCTGAGCATCTACTTTGGTCTCTAAAGCCAAATCTCTAAAGGTTTTTGCAGGAATTAGTTTGAGCAGTTCATTTACAGTCATCTGCAAAATTATTCAAACTTAGGTTTCGAACACTTGTGGTCTCACCGACCTGTGACTATGCGTTACTTAGCCTAAAGTATTTCAACAAAAAATCACTTTTTACAAATTTTTACTGTTTGTCTTTTTCATTTGTGATAAATCATTGATTTGTATATTTATGCGATGAGCAGTAAATACAGATTCGATGATATAGGTTTGTTTACCTTCATGAAAATCCTGTAAGGGCAGGATTTGTAGAAAAGCCCCAGGACTGGAAACACAGTAGCGCAATAGATTATTACACCGAAAATGGGAAAGGATTATTAGAGTTGGTAAGGAAAGATTAAAAGAGTTTATGGTAAGGTTATACAGTAACGAGCAGTCACAGGTCGGGAGACCTGCGCCAGTTTGGGTTACCTAAGTTGCTGACACTAACGTAAATGCTGGTATTGGGAATGTAACCTTCGAACCCGAATGCAGAAATAACTGCCAGGTTCACCAGGATGGGTTTCTGATTTTATTAGCCTTCATGTATAAGATCAACCGGTGTGTAATGAATGGTCTTTCGAAGTGCGAAAATTTATATTAGCGGGTAAAAAGTTAAATTAGCCGTTTAGGACATAAAATCATGCTAGACAATTTCTTCAATAAACTATCAAACGGAATAACCCTGACAGAAGCTGACAAAGCAATTTTCAGGCAGCATGTTATTGTAAAGAAGTTAAGAAAAAGGCAATATCTTTTACAGGATGGAGACATTTGTAAATGTGTGGCGTTTGTTAGCAAAGGTATGCTGCGATCTTATTTGGTTGATGAAAAAAGCAATGAACACATTATACAATTTGCACCGGAAGGTTGGTTTATTTCCGATTTATATAGTTTCATAACTGAAGACCCTTCTAATCTTAACATCGATGCAGTAGAAAATTCCGAATTGATATTGATAAGCAAAGCTGCACACGTATACCTCGAGAATGCAATTCCCGATTTTTTCAAATTTAATTACCTGCAATATCGCGGTGCCTATATTGCCTTGCAAAAAAGGGTAACCGATATGTTTACGCTTTCAACTGAAGAAAAATACCTTAAGCTCTTACAGATTTATCCTGATATTATGCAGAGGGTACCCCAACACATGATTGCTTCTTACCTTGGGTTAACACCCGAAACAGTAAGCCGCGTGAGAAAAAAACTCCTTGTAAAAAAATTGAAGAACAGACGATCTTGATCGAAATCAATATTATTTCTTGATTCATCTCAATGTATCGAAATGAATTGCACATCTATTTTTGCAGAAATTTTAAATTGAAAGATTTGTAAACATTTTAAAGCTTTTACCTAAACCCTACGTTTCAACAAATTATTACAAATGAAAAAATCATTATTGGCAGTCGCCCTATTTTTACAAGCCTCTTTATTTGCTCAGAAAACTACCTGGAAAAATGACAAGATGCACTCTAAACTTACGTTTACAGCAACGCATCTTTTGGTTTCTGATGTAGATGGTTTATTTAAAAATTTTGACGTTACCATAACTACCACAAAGCCGGATTTTAGCGATGCAATTTTTGAACTTTCAGCAGATGTATCTTCAATAAACACAGAAATTGAGATGCGGGATAACGATTTAAAAAGTGCTAATTATTTTGATGCTGCCACTTATCCAAAAATCATTTTTAAAAGCACATCGATAAAGCCGGTCGCACAAAATAAATATAAGCTTACCGGTAATCTTACCATGCATGGTATTACAAAACAGGTAACCATGGATCTTTGGTATCGCGGTACAGTAGAAAATCCAATGAACAAAAAAGAGGATGCTGGTTTTAAATTAACAGGTACACTAAAACGTTCAGATTTTAATATTGGTTCAAATACGCCTGCCGCAATGGTAAGTGACGAAATAGAGATTAAAGCAGACGGAGAGTTTGGAAAAGCGGGTTGATAAAATCTTACTCATCATTTAAAAATCTTTCTAACATTTAATGTGTTTGTTCTCATCTCTTAATTATGGTAGTATGAAAAAGGTTCGTGTGCCATTTGCGGTTATTATCGCTCTTTTATTTTTAAATAACAGTTTTGCACAATTGCCAGTTATACCCCTTGGCAGTCAAAAAACATTATTGCAAAGCAACGACCCAAAGCTTGCTGCAAACAAAAAACTGGTGTACGATTGCTGGCGTGAATTGTTAGAAGCTGGCCATCTTGAATTAGCAGATAAGTATCTGGCAGAAAATTACATACAGCATAATCCCAATGTCCCAACAGGCAGAAAGGGGTTTGTTGATTTCTTTTCAAAATTTGCAAAACCCCAACCGATTGTGGACACTATAAAAGCACCTGTGGTTGCCCTGGTTGCGGAAGGTGATCTGGTGGTAATAAGTTTTGTTGCAAAATCGCCCGAACCATCGGACAGCACCAAAACCTATACGACCACCTGGTTCGATATGTTCCGCATAGAAAACGGAAAAATTGCAGAGCATTGGGACGGGGCCAAAAGCCGAAGAATTGATAAAGCGTTGTTCGTCCCTGCTCAAACCGGGAAAATATAGATGGTGAAGTTACCGGAGAATCATGTATTGGGAATGGTGAATGGAATAAAGAAAATTACATTTATATCCGGCCATTGCCAGATTTAAGTTAAATATTTATCCATAACCATTTAATACAAAGTACATGTCAAGCAGAAGAAAATTTTTAGGGCAGTTGTCACTTGTTGCCGCTGCGGCCACGCTCCCAAAATTTGCCAGTTCTTCAGTGCTGGCCGGAGACGATTTCGTAATAGCTGGAGCCTCTGAGGGCAAGCTTAGAGGTATCAGAAAGAACGGCGTTTGTTTATTCAAGGGCGTTCCTTATGCAGGAAGGCTCTCTGGTGACAGGCGGTTTAAAAGGCTGCAAAACTGGAGCCATGGCAAGGCGTCCGGGATGCATTGGAGTTTCGGCCGCCCGCCATTCAGGGCGATACTTTCAATCCTTCCTCAAGGGAGGACTGCTTGTTTCTTAACATCTGGACACCGGCTACTGACGACAAAAGGCGGCCGGTCATGTTTTATAACCATGGTGGCGCCTTTGCCAACGGCTCAGGCGCGGCGCCCGGCCAGGATGGTACAAACCTGGCAAAATTCTTTGATGTAGTTGTTGTAGAAAGTCGAGTAGGCAAGGGCATTACAGCCCAAACCGCTCAAGGAACCGTACGTGAAAGTCTCCCTTCATACGGCTCGTGTTATCTAAATCAAGCTTTTATTCCAATCTTCCAATGATAAAACAACAATGGATTTTCTGATTGCAGCAATCTGTATTTATTATACAATCGCTTTTTGCTACCTATTTTATATTTGTGCTTCATCCATTTACGGATTAGTTCATTCAAATAATAAAATACGCCATGCGCTTCATCTCTGTTAAACCTCGTGTAGTAATTGATCCAGCCTCGTATTTTTGGATTTAGCTTCTCTGCAAACCATTCTAAGGTTTGTGTACTCCATTGTGTCCGCAATACTTCTTTGATTGCTGTTCTGATACTCGCTTTTGCATTATTGCAGATGGCTGCACCAAACACCAACAAGCGTTTCGCACTGCCAAATTTACTCTTTACTGTTCTTGGCTGGAAGCTATAACTCAGAAATGTAAAGCTCTCATTTTCATGTCTGTCAGGACGCTGATAATTTTTGCAATACACAATCTTTGTCTTTTCAGGATGCAACGTCAATTCAAAATCCTGCATCCTTACTTTTAGTGTTTCCAGCAACTTTTCCGCTTCTTCTTTACTGCTGCAATGGATAACGATGTCGTCTGCATAGCGTTCAAATGGACATTGCTGATGTGTCTCATCCATCCACTTGTCGAAAGCATGATGCAGGTAAATATTAGCCAGTAATGGACTAACCACTCCACCTTGCGGCGTGCCTTTCGTCCTTGCTGATATGCTTCCATCTTCCTGCTCTACCCCAGCTTTCAACCATCTTTCTACATACATCAGCACCCACTTCTCCTGCGTATGCTGCCCAAGCAATGCTAACAATATTCTGTGACTGATGTTATCGAAGAACCCTTTTATATCTACATCTAACACCCAGGCTTTCTGAATACAATTAGCCTGGCATTGAGCAAGTGCATCATGCGCACTTCTGCCGGGCCTGTATCCAAATGAGCTGTTGTGAAAGACTGCATCCACCGAGGGTTCCAGATAATCTTTTACTACTCCCTGCGCTATGCGGTCTCCTACTGTTGGTATGCCCAACGGTCTTAATCCGCCTTGCTTCTTTGGAATAAATACCGTTCGTACTGCTGGCGGAAAATAACTACCCGATGCCATGCGATTATAAATCTTGTACAGGTTCTTACTCATGTTGCCATTGAACATTTCAATGCTTTCACGGTCTATGCCCGCACCTCCTTGCTTTGACACCGTTTTTAAATAGCTATCATATACCATCCTTTTACTTACCGGCAATGATTTTGTCTTTTCTTCTTGCATCATCCTCCATTTTAATCAGAGTTGTTTAAAAATAATTCGACTTAGATAACCGAAGCCCTTCGCTCCATCTCCATTACAGAAACTTCTTCGCTACTATGGCTTCGTCCGACGCTTCCGGTTGCTTCTCCTGCCTATAGCAAGATTGAGTTGCAATATGAACTGTAGAATATTTATTGAACAGTCGCTTCTAAAAAAAAAACTTCCTGCAAAGCTTATTAGCACATCAACCGGAAAACCTCTCACGTTCCGTATAAAAGCCTGTGTAAAGCTCCTGCCGCCTTAATGCCGGTTGTTCTGTAGCCCGTAAACAGATAACTGCTACAGTAATCGTATCAACGGTTCAAGGCAGATACTTTTAACAACGAGGTACCGTTTCGACATGTCTTCGGTCGGTTTACTTTCGTTCAGCTTCTTTACACTTACCTGATGCCTTTACAGACACCTTTTGCCTGAACGTTCAGCACCACAACTTTTAATTGCAGCACCTTCAGGTGGTTTGCATACCCCGTCTGCACAGCGTATGCGGTAGGCCTGCTACCATCTTTTATACAGCATTGAAAAGAACTATCAATTCTATTCATTCGTGACACACCAAACCACCGGTTAGGCTTGATGGGTTTTCTGTATTTGGAGCATATTGCAGGCCCGGAATATACCGGTTCTGGTAATAATGGCCTTCTGGATATTGTCGACGGCTTAAAATGGGTAAAAAAGAACATTGCAGCTTTTGGAGGCGACCCTGATAATGTGATGATCTTTGGAGAATCGGGCGGCGGCGCAAAAACAAGCTGTTTATATGCTATGCCGGCAGCAGCACCTTATTTTAATAAGGCCTTTATCGAAAGCGGCCCTGCTTAGAATGATACCAAAAAAGGCCGCGATCGAGATGACGAATCTGGCATTTAGAGAACTGAATATCGATCCAAAGGACTGGAAAAAAATACTCGATGCCCCCGTAAAGGATCTGATCGATGTTCAAAATAAAGTTCCCGGCCTTATGGCTAACAGTGGCTACGTTCTGAAACACGGTAATGTAGGCTTCGTTCCTAACAATTTTCAGCCGGTAGTAGATGGCGTTGCGCTACCCCACTGCCCTTTCGATCCTGTTGCGCCGAAAATATCTAAGAACAAGCCATTGATGACTGGTTGGAACGAAGATGAATACACATTCTTTGCTATGGCATTTGGCGATACGAGTGCGCTGAAAAGCGATTTTACATTTGCGGCGCTAAAAGCAAAATTTGAACCGGAGTTCGGCGTTGATACGCAAAAAATAATTGAGGCCTACAGGAGAACCAGGCCGAACGCCTCGGCAAGTGATATCTGGATGGCAGTTAAATCAATCAATATGATGGGGCTTGGTACCATTGACATCGCAGAAAGGAAAGCGGAACAACATGGCGCCCCTGTATACTTGTATAACTTTGGTTATAAATCTGAGGCGAAGGTCCCTGGTACTGATTATCCTTTTGGTACGCCGCATGCCATGGATATCACGTTCAAATTCAATAACGAAGTGCCGGGTGCACAGCCCGGGTTTTTAAGCGGGAACAAGCCTGGGCGCTTCGTTGCATCTCATCATATGGCAGAACTATGGACGACTTTTGCCAGAACCGGTAAACCCTCCGCGAAGGGCGTTCCTGAGTGGCCAGCCTACAATTTGACAGAAAGGCCTACCATGCGCATTGATGTTAACTGCGCAGTAATTAATGACAGATATAAAGAGGAACTGGCTATGTGGCGGTCTATCGGGAGTTTATAAAGGCCACTTCCTTGCTACTGCCTTGCAAAGCATCACTATATGCAATTCCTTTCTTCTCAGCATCGCCTCACGAAGTGGGCGTTGAGTTAATATGAAAATAAAAATACCAAATAAATGTTGGTTTACTGTTGTATCTCTTAATACTTATTTTCTTATTGCAACGCCGAGCCCCTTGTAGGAGGCTCGGCTGAGACTTAATACATTTAAATCATTTATCAATAGAAACGCAGCTTTACATTATTAGCGTAAATACAAACCCGGGTTAATTTTAAATCATCTAAATGCCCGCGATGCTGAAGGGTTTTATTGCAAAATAAAAATACCAAATAAAAGTTGCCTGCCCGAATTCCAGCCCGAAAGGTTCATTCCCGTCCGGCCAGGCCATCCGGGCGGGCTGGCGGGGACTTGGCCAGGCGGGGTTTACTGTACCTCTTAAAAAAAGGGAACATCCATAAAGGCTAAAGTTTAGAACCATTTTAGAAAATATCATTTCAATTCTTTTTTTAATTTTTTGTAAAAATCCGGTTCTGAATCTCATAAAGGTTAACCCCCACCCAATTATTATTATTGTGCAATCTCTCTATTTGGTCAATTATTCTGTTTATCTCAAACTTTTCCATTTCTTTGATATTGTATTGTCTGTTTACGATGACCGCATTACACAATATTAAACGAAACCCGGCAGCATTGCAAGAAAAAAACAACCATAACTTCTCATGCAATATCGCCGGGTCCCGCACCGCTTCCGGCTCGGAGTAGAGATTGCTATGGAAAAAACAAATCTTTTTTAGGCTGCTTTTTTATAGTTTTCCACATAATATTTTTGGTTATTCACTACTGCCACTGCCCGCAAGAGTATCTTATTGCAAATTGCATTTAATACAGAATTAGGATGTTTCCCCTCAGTTACCTTTCTGTCGTAATACTCTTTAAATTCCTTATGATTTTTTAGGGATGATAAGGCACACATGTGAAGCAAAGATTTGAGTTCTTTATTTGCCATTTTATGCACTTTATTTCGACCTTTTAAACTAATTCCGCTTCTGTCACTAAATGGTACCACTCCAGCATAACAAGATAATTGTTTGCCACTGATTTTGTTAGCAAAATTATTAGTGCAGCAGACGATATAAGTTGCAGTAACCGGTCCTATGGCAGGCACTGAAAGAAGAAAGGTGTAATTAGCGTTGATTGATGAATCACTCTTAATTACAAATGTGATTTGTTTCTCTATTTCAGTTATGGATTTTTGTAAACCATTTATAGCCATTTTATAAATGTTCTCCATCATTTTTTGTGTGGCTTTATCATTGATATTTTTTAATTCTTTCAGATATGCTTTATTAGCTCCAAGCTGGGTTTTTAATCTTGTCCTGGATGTTATTAAATCCTTGAGACTGATAAACACAGGATTTAAAGCAGGAGTAGCTTTCAGCTCATCCTCATTCTTATAGGCATAGCTACAAAGCCTCTGGCTGTCTATCTTATCGTTCTTACCCCGGGCAATGCCAAAACTCTTTTTAATATGGGCGGCATTACCTATGTGAATTGGAATATTATTTTCACTAAAAAAATTCCATAACAGGCGATGGTATATTCCTGTATTTTCTATTACTAGTAAAGTATCATTATCAAATGTTACTTTTTGTACTTTAAGCCATTTTTTTAGGAGTGCCAAACCTTTAATAGTATTGTTGAAACGCTCAGTGATCATCTGTTGTTTTTGAAAATTAAGAACACGCATCAAAGAGATGTCAAACCATAATTTTGAAACATCAATTCCTAAAAAAGAGCCCGTTTGTTTTTTCATCATTTTGGATTTAAATTGTGAATAATTGCATTAACCATTTTTGCCCCATCGTCCTAGTCCTTAATAATGGGTAATTAACCCCAATTGCTATATGGACACTAAGGGAAAAAACAGCAGCGGATTGTATCTCCACATAGGTAATAAACCTTGACACGGAACATAATGTGCCGCTGCTGATGGTTAGTGTTATCCACATAAAATAGTGAATTGTAAAAGAAAAAAAGAACCAAAAAAAGAAAAGTAGTAATAATAGTAATCTGTTCTAATAAACTAAGAATGCAAATCTAAAGGACACGGCTCGGAAAAGAAATACCCAATAAAAGTTGGTTTACTGCAACTATCCAATGCATAGATACGCCAACGCTTCTTTTCCTTAGCTGCATACCCGCCGGTCAGGGGAATTTACATTTCAAATATATTTTATTATCATTGTGTTCAAAAATTATCTGCTATGAACCTATCTTCCAAAGTGGTAAAAATATTTTTAGCGCCAATATGCCTTGCCCTCATTATTGCATGCCATAGCAATCAAACTTTAAAAGAAAAACAATCAAATCTGTTTGTGGGCAAAATTGATAGCTCCTATAAATACACTTGTGCAGAAATAGGCTGGCATACCATGTTGCCAAAAGACTGGAATATGCTTACCAAAGAGCAAACGAATGATATGAATGCAAAAGGAAAAGGCCTGCTCGAAAAATCTACCGGCAAATCGGTTGACATGTCGGGCTGAAAGAACTGGTAAATATGCGAAAGAATAATTTCAATTCTTTTTTATCAACGATTGAAAAATATGACAGCTCGCTATTCACCAGCGTTTCGGAGTATAATAATTATATTGAGAAATTAATTGAAACGGCGTACACCAATAAAAAAATAAAATTTGATGACAAGGTAGATAGCGCAATGATTGATGGAATTCTGTTTCATATACTCGAAATCCATCTTTATGCGCCTGGCACTACTGACCGAATTCTTACCCAAAAGATGTACTCCGCCGTCTTAAACGGCTATGGTTTTTCTATGACAGCCAATTATAATAATGACGCGGATAAGCAAACGCTAATGAATGTGATTAACAGTTCCACCTTTACCAGGTAAATTTTTATTTTGACTAACACCCCTGCTATCCTTTTAACCCCCTGGTAATTAAAATGTTTTTGCCAATGCCGTCTTTCTGCTTCTAGCCTTAAACGCGGATTTGCATTATTAGTGTAAACACAACCCTGGGTTTATTTTAAATCATCTGAATGCCCGCGATGAGGAAGGGTTTATTACAAAATAAAAATACCAAATAAATGTTGCCTGCCCGAATTCCAGCCCGAAAGATTCATTCTGGCGGGGACTTGGTCAGGCGGGGTTTACTACATTTCTTAATTAGCGGAACGTCCTGAAGCCAGAGACGTTCCGGGAAAAAAAAATTATTGGCTCTTGCGCTTTTATCCGCGAACTTTAAATTTTGAATGATAACTTTTGACTTTTGCATTGGGTTGCAAAAGAAAGCATAGGGTACGATAACGGTGCCAAAGAATATCCGGCTGTTTTATACACATGCATTCATACTATTCGACCATTCTTTCTGAACATTGTGCCTTGCAACCGTTTTAAAGGTCCACGCACAAATGTCACCGATTTCGCCGTTTACATTATCGTACCATCCGGTTCCCGGAACGGGATACTGTAATCGCATCGCACAATTCGTGGGAACTCGTACCAGTAATTGCGTTTAGTACGGAAAGGCCGCCAAGGCATCCGGCGCAGCCGGGGAAGGGCATTACGCTATAGTAATCTTTTTTTGAAATGTGGTTATGATAGCCGCAAAAGGCCGTGCAGGAGGCGCCGCCACCCATATGAACACTCGTTCCTTTATCGAGGTAAATGAAATACAAAGTGTTTTTATCCCAGGCCGGAACGGTATGCGCAGCTATCCACCCTTTTAACCGGCTTTGAATTGCCGAATCAGTGATCACCGTGCCCGGAGCATTGGCGGTAATTACTTTACTACCGATGAGCGAGCCATGCGTTATGGTGGAAGCAGGCGTATTGTATTCAGCCAACTGGTCGATTAGAGAGCTGACTAAAATATCCTTGAAAAACGTGTTGATGTTTTTTGCCAACTTAACAAAGCAGGCATTCAGACTTCCAGTTTTTACCCCAAAAGATCGTATATATCTTTGCCTGTGAAATCAATGGCCCGTTGTTATATACCAGATGCGGCGGGGGAGGTGCCTGTGGAAGTGGCATTGTCAGTAATTCCCTGTCTTTTTTTCTTGTGCTCTTTCCGAGTTCTTTTAAATCTACTTTGGTTTTGGGATGATGCAAGGGTGCAATGCGGATAAATTCATTGTTAGTGACCCCTTTTAAGGGAGCAACTATAGTTGATCGTTTTACCATAACTATTAAAATTATTTTGCCTACTCTTTGATAGGATTTTCGGCACACTTCCTGGATTTAATGAAGAGCTATAATTCTATAGCAGGAGGATAGTTTTTTGAAGTTTCGAGAGGCCGCTGATTGGTGCGATGAAAACCTACATTAAAGGTATAAATAATAAATGGAAGTGATTTAAAAATATCCAAATCCCTCCACCCCGTTTGATAAAAAATTATTTTGTTACTCTTTTCATGCCGTTTATGATTCTGCCTTAAAAAGAACCATTGTAAAAAGTAACGAACGGATTGGCTCTTTTATTTGTTTGAGCATTTTAAGAATAGCGGGAGAATTATCGCCGTGTTCCACCCCGCCATCAGCCTGGATTGGGAACATGGCTAAGGAAAAATCAAATAAATATTTGAAGGCTAATTATCACTACTCAATTTACTGGCCTTTCCGGTAATGAAAAAGCCAAGAGAAAGTAAAGAAAAGATAACAACCCACGCCCAAAGAGAATTGCCGTGGCCAGGTATCGAGCTAAACGCTCCCGTAGTACCAATAACATCCACTATTGCCCAAAGAGTAAAAAGTGATGCGTATCCGTATGCGAGCGTGGTACGTGTTTTCGATGCCGGGTTTTTCCGAACCGCCCAGGCAACAACACCAAATACCAGTTGAGCGGTACCAACAATCAAAAAGACGTAATACGTTGAGATATCAGTAACACCTTCTGCGGATTTAATGGCAGGAACGGCATAAGACAACAAAGCGGTAATACCTGCCAGAATCAACAATACCGCTGCAAAAACAAACATAACATTAAGGTTCAGTTTTTTCATTTTTTATATTTTAATAGTTAAAAACATTTATTCGGTTTCAATGAAACGATTAAATTGGGTAGGGTTAACGCTAATTTCTCCAGGTAAGCTTTCGCATAACAATATCTAAAATAATTTCTCCCTGGCCGGTTCCCTACCGGCCCTTTGTGCAGCAGGTACGGCGGTTCATGCTCATCATAACGTAAAGCCCTCGTTTTGTTCTATTAAAGTTCTTACCGGCATTTCGCAAATTAGCAATTTTCTTCTGAATCAATTAAGGCTAACGGTTACACCTAACCTAAAAATAC
>CAVTBI010000004.1:0-735507 GCA_963732885.1 uncultured Chitinophagaceae bacterium
GGATGAACGTAACTTGTCATTATACACCATCCATATAATTCCAGCCCTTTATCTGCCTGGCTGTATCTTATGCTTTTTAAAATTTCTTCTTTGTATACTTCACGAATAAAAAGATCAATCCAGTTAGTAATGGCAAAACTTACAAAGTAGAGTTTGTCGTTATCTGCAAACTTATATTTACTACTCATCTTGTAAAAATAGTAAATCTGACATCGGCACAGATACGCCAACGCCTCTTTTCCTTTGCCGCATATCTGCGCCAGAATGGGGACCGGCATACCGTTTCCTGGTATTTTGAATGTGTGCAGAAGTGTCCGAACAAGTAGTGAATCGCTAACATCGGTTCAATATTTTTTTACACCTTAAAATTTACCATTTCTGAAATCAGCATATGCCTGCTTAATTTCTTCTTCAGTATTCATAACAAAAGGGCCACCAGCCACAACAGGTTCTTTTAACGGTTTTCCTGCGAAAAAAATAATTCGTAATTTTTTATTGGCTTTAATAATTATTTCGCTTGTGTCAACTTTGTCTTTTACAATGTCCAATAACAGAACTTCTCCTTTTTCGGCTTTTACCTGATTGTTCCCAAACACTCCTGAGCCTTCCAAAATATACATAAAGCCATTATAGGCGGAAGGTAAGTCTTGATTTGCCGTATATCCGGAATCAATAATTATTTCCACCATAGTTACCGGAACATAGTTTTTTGTTGTTGATACAACATTACCGGAAGTACCCGAAAATACACGGTAGGTAACGCCTTCTTCTTTTCTTACAGGAACCTTGCTGCTTAAAATATCCTGATAACGGGGAGCTGCCATTTTGTTGGCTTTTGGTAAATTTACCCATAATTGAAGCGTATGTGCAGTAACGTTCTCAGGCGGTTCTTCCAAATGCATAATACCGCTTCCTGCCGTCATCCATTGCGCATCTCCAGGTTTTAATGTACCACTTCCGCCTTTATTATCCGAATGTTCCAATGCTCCATCAATTATATATGTTACAGTCTCCATCCCACGGTGAGGATGAATTTCAAAGGCATGCTTTTGAACTTTATCCTCTGCCATTATCAAAAAAGGGTCAAATTCTTCCCAGTTTCCAGACGGTAATATTAAACCCGAAGTATGTATCTCACTGTTCTTATTTAGTTGAACTTTCCAGGTTCTTTTTATTTTTCTTTGAGCTTTTGTATTCATTGCTTCTTTATTTAAAACTAAAGATTTCTTTAGAGGAATTATAACTACTGACATTTCTAATAGCTACATATTTATTGCTATAAATAAATGACACTACAAGGATACCCAGAAATATTATTGGCATTATGGCGACTGATAAAGGGTCACCGCTTGAGGTGTGAGCTATAAATGCTGAAATAAATGTAATTGCAAACCCTACATAAGCCGCATCTTTTATCCGCTTCGGAATAAAAGGAATCAGCAAAGCCAATGTGCCAATAAACTTTGCAGTAGCCAGTTCTATTCTGAAGTAAGCCGGGAACCCAAGATGCACAAAACCAGCCTTCATTTCTTCAATCGTTAAATAACCGTAGGCACTAAAAAGCATCATAGCTCCAAGGATACCTGTTGACGTCCAGTAAATAATTTTATTCTTTTTCATTTTGCTTATTTTTAGTTGTTTTAGAATTATAGTTTTATAAAATTTTGAAGTGCTAAAGCACCTTTTGCCTGTTGTAGTTTACCGGCAGATAAAGAACCGAGGTCAACGGGTGCAAAACCAATGTTTTTAATCATTTCACTAACCTGTTCTTTGGCTTCATTGTCATCTCCCGAAATAAAAAGCACACGATGCCCATTTGCTTCAACCGGATTTCCGGCTAATATTTTAAAGTAAAGCGTGTTGAAAGCTTTTACCACACGTGAGCCCGGAAGATGCTCCTGTGTAATTTCGCTTGAAGCACGGTTTCCCAAATCTGCCATTTGAAAATCCGGACTTATGTAATGATTGGAAGCGTCAATCACAATTTTGTTTTTCCAATCGGTAAGGTTGGTTAATGTTTTAGCCTGAAGCCAGGGAATGGCTAAAATTACAATGTCTGCTTTGGCGGCTTCAGCAGCAGTAACCGCTGTTGCTCCTTTTCCTAATAGCGCAACCGTTTCCTTTAATGACTCAGGCAGTTTGCTGTTACTGATGTTAACAGCGTAGCCGTTTTTCAGCAAGTGTGCAGCAATTGTTTTACCTATATTGCCAGCTCCGATAATTCCTATTGTCTTTTTCATTTAGTATTATTTATTGATTATTTAATGATGCAAAGATGCAGACAGGGAGCACCCTTCTCCAATGACATTTGAAGGAAAAAACCCTTGATATTTGTCAAGAGCAGTTCATTGTTAGTACTATCGCTCAATACAGTTTTTTCAGCCCTGACAGCTGCTGAAACATATACCACAGCTCATTATTGGCAGTTCTGTCAGGCTTGCATAAAGGCGCCTGATGTACGTTCGCCCTTCGTTTTGATTTGTCAAACTAAATGCTGTTTCCAGCTAAGTAGGGTTTGTCTGCTTAGTATTTAAAGACTTTGAACCACTTGCATAAAATCGTTTCTACTCCAGTGGTCTGTTATTTTTGCGTCTTTTAAAATATCTATTTCAATTACGTTCATTTCTACTTTTTTTCCTGTCGGCATTTTTCCCATAAATTCACCTGTATGGGTTGCAGTTATTGTTTTTCTCAAAGAAACTTTATCGCCTTCTCCCAACACTTCGTGAATTTGTACGGAAACATCTGAAAAGCCTTTATGAAAACCGATAATGAAATGAATCATTACGCTTGCATCTGTCGGAGCGTTGGGTGGAGCAGTATGATTCACAAAATTATCTGCCAACAATTCTTTTGTAATTTCTGTATTTCCTGATTCAAAAAATTCTTTATTGAATTTGATAACCACTTGTTTATTTTTTTTTATTGTCATTTTTTTTTGATTCTTTAAATTATAGTTTGATAAAATTTACAAGTGATAAAGCACCTTTTGCCTGTTGAAGTTTACCGCCGACAGATAATGAACCTAAGTCAACGGGGGCAAAGCCGATGTCCTTTATCATTTCACTCACATGCACCTTGGCTTCTTTGTCGTCACCTGACACAAAAAGTACACGATGTCCATTTGCTACAACCGGATTTGCTTCAAGTATTTTAAAGTAAAGGGTATTGAACGCTTTTACTATCCTTGCACCCGGAAGGTAATCCTGTACCACTTCGCTGGAAGTGCGGTTGCCCAAATCCGCAACCTGCATATCCGATGTTATAAAATGGTTGGTGGCATCAATTACAATCATGTTGTTCCAATTTGCAATTTGTGTCAGCGTTTTTACTTGTATCCACGGCAATGCTAAAAAAACGATGTCTGCTTCCGCTGCTTCGGCAGCAGTAACCGCCGTTGCACCGTTTCCTAACTGTACAATGATTTCCTTTAATGAGTCAGGATGTTTGCTGTTACTGATTTTTACAGAGTACCCGTTTTTCACCAGGTGTGCTGCAACTGTCTTACCTATATTGCCTGCTCCGATAATTCCTATTGTCTTTTTCATTTTATATTATTTAATTATTGTTATTTATTCATTTAGTCACTCCTTACTTTTTTAAGTTGTAATTCACTCCTTCAATTTCCAATTGCGGATTCTATACTTCTACCGGCACATTGATTTCCTGTCTTATAAATTGTACCTCGCTTTGGATCCTTACCTCTTCTCCGAGCATTAATCCGCCGGTTTCCAGTGCGACATTTAGGTTGATTCCCCAATCGCTGCGTTTAATTTTTCCGCTTACCACAAAACCTGCTTTTTCTTGTCCGTATGGATCCTTCATTATTCCATTAAACTCCATAGTAAGCTTTACCGGTTTTGTAACGTCTTTCATCGTTAGATTGCCATGCAGGGTGAACGATTCGTTGTCTGTTTGCTCAATTCGCGGTAGATGTAAACTTTAGTTGAGGGAATTTTTCCACTTCAAAAAAATCTGAATTGCGCAAGTGGGCATCCCGTTGTTCATTATTGGTAGAAATAGAATTCATTTCGGCTGTGAGATTAATATTCGCCTTACTGAAATCCGTTCCTTCGGTTTCCACCTTTGCGCTAAAATTCTTGATCGCCCCGGAAACGTTGCTGATCATAAGATGTTTAATTTTGAAAGTCAATTCACTGTGTGCCGGGTCGAGTAACCATTTCGTTGTTTCCATTTTTTTATTGTTTTATGATTTTTTAATGATGCAAAGATGCAGGCATGAAGCACCCTTCTCCAATGACATTTGAAGGAAAAAACCCTTGACATTTGTCAAGAGCAATCATTAAAAATCAAATTATTTTTTTGTGGATTGGCTTCTTACCCTGCTTAAAGTTTCAGCAGATAAACCAAGGTAGGATGCAATCATGTGCAGCGGTACACGATTGCTGATGGAAGGATATTTTGAAATAAAGTTGCTGTATTTTTCTTCAGCAGATAGAGATATGTTGGCATGGATACGCTCCTGTAAAACCACAGCATTTTTTTTTAGTGATTCATTTACAAAATCATTGAAGGCGGGAATAGTTTTGCGAATCATTTCAAAATCTTCTTTCTTTAACAATAAGATTTCGCTTTCTTCAATGGCATCAATATCATATTTTGAAGGCAATCCGTAGTTCATACTTTCGAAGTCGCCGGTCCAATAATTTTCGGGAGCAAACTGCATTATGTGTTCCTGGCCCTTTTCGTCCACATAATAATATCGCAGAAAACCTTTGCATACAAAAGCATGAAAGCGAGAAATATCTCCCGCCTGTAAAAGGTATTGCCGCTTTCGCAATTTTTTAAATAACGAAACAGATTCAATCAACTCAAAATCCTGATTGGTTAAAGCAATTTTCCCTTCTAAATATTTTCGGAAAATGTCAAACATTATTAATAATAGATTGAAAGAATTAACTATTCGGTCAGCAAATTTATGAATGTTTAAATTTGTGTAAAATGTCGTTTAGGGTGACGCCAACGTTCAGGGCTTGCTGCTGTGCTGGTATTCAATGTTCGTCCAGCCCGGAACTGAAGCTCAATAAAATTACTGATGATGAAGTTAAGAACAAAAGTTCAATAGAATTACGCCTGACCGAACCGCTGCTGATAGCAAATAAAAAGATGAGGATTTATTCATCTGCCAGCATAGAGCAAACCCAGTTCGTGTTGGGCGTAGTGTTTATCGTATCGCTTCGTCCACTGTCTTGCTGTCTACAAACTGCTCAAAGCTAATTATTTTTCCGTCTTTCAGTTTCCAAACGTGGGCAACTCTTGCCGTAAATGCTTTGCCTGTCAGCTTATATATACCTGTATATGTTCCAAAAGCAACTACTTTATCATCGCTGGGAACATAATCTTCCGGCGTAAATTTATAGTCAATCCATTCACTTCCCAATCTGCTAAAAACATTTTTGGTAACGTTTTCCAAACCAATGTATGTTCCTGCATACGGAAAGCCCTTTGCTTCTGTCCAACTGATATTTTCAGCTACATATTTTGCAAGGTTTCTACCATTTTCTTCCGAAGTTTTGCCTTCGTAAGTACTTTTAATAATTTCAAGATTTGTCATTGCTTTTTTATTTGAAGAACAACTTGACAACGCAAAAAGCATTGTCAAGTTGAAGATGATTGATTTTACCATTTCATTTCCCCCTTGTTCACTTTTGCACCAATTTGCAAAGCAATATCAAAAGTCAAGGTTGGATATTTTGTTTTTAAAGCAGCTATCAATGTCTCCGAAGTTTTGTTCGTTTTTAATGCTTCTTCGTAAAATTGGATATAGCTTTTTGTATGCTTTACCGCGCTGATATCAAATGGGCTTTGAGAATTGGCGTGGGCAGGAATTACAATAGCCGGGTGCAAACTTTCTATTTTATCCAATACCGAAATCCATTGTTTACGGGCTTCTGTGGTTTGTGCATCAGCCATCCAAAGGTGAAATGAAGTACCGAAAACATTGATGCCGCCCACAACTGCTTTGATAGAAGGAATCCAAACAAAAGTGGTAGATGGAAATTCTTCCAACCCAAAAATCTCTAATTTTTGACCTTCCAACCCGATACTGTTCCCTTTTAAAACTTGCGGCAAAACAACATTGGATGTTATGTTTTTACCCAATCTTTCGCCCCACACTTCCAATTTCTTTTGGGCTGTTGCTTTAATGTGTTCAACCGTTGCTGGCGAAGCATAAACCGTTACTTCGGGAAAATATTTTTTGAATACTTCCAAACCGAAATAAAAATCGGGGTCGCCGTGAGAAACAAAAATCGTGGTTAATTTTTTACCGCTTGCTTTAATTTCCTGTGCCACTTTTTCTGCATCTGCCAATGTGAATTGTGCGTCAATCAACACGGCATCTGTTTTGCCGGAAACGATTGTTGATGCTACGCCAAAACTGTTTTCTGGTGCGTTGTAAACTTGAAGTTTTAAATTGTTTGCTTCAATTGTTTTGAAACTTTGTGCTTGTGCTTCCATTTTGAATAAAATTAAGATTGATAAAAAAACTGTTGAAATAATCTGTTTCATTTTTGTCTTGTTTTAAATTGATGATGCAAAGATGCTATCACCTAATGTCCAAAAACATTGAACAAGTTCAATAAATGAAATCCGCCTTATTTCTTACTGGAAATTTTCCTTCTTATTTTACTCAAAAATTCGTGGCTGATGCCCAAATAGGCGGCTATTTGCAAGTTGGTTAACCGTTGAAATAGTTGGGGATATTTTTCGATAAAATTTATATAACGTTGGTCGGCAGTTTTGCTCAAATTGTCAATCATCCTGCGTTGCAGTGCAACGTGCGTTTTTTGGGTCATCACACGAAACAGCTTCTCTATCTTTGGCAAATTTTCGTAGGCAAATTCTTTGTCTTTTTTAGTGATTAAAAGCACTTCACTATCTTCCAATGCCTCAATAAAAAGTTGCGATGGCTTTTCGTTGGTGAAACTGTCGATGTCGGTAATCCACCAATTTTCTATGGCAAAATAAAGCACCTGTTCAAAGCCATTCGTGTCGATATGATAAACCCGAAAAAGTCCTTTGGTAACGAAACCCTCAAACTTGCACACTTCACCCTCACGCAATAAAAAATGCTTTTTCTTGATTTCTTTTTGTCGAAATAAACTGCAAAATTTTTCCATCTCTTTGTCCGAAAGAGAGATGTGCTTGCTTATGTTATGTTTTAAAAGTTCTGTCATTAGGGTGGTTGTGCAACATTACGCCCGACGTCTACGCATTGGCGATGGCAAGGCATTCAATAATTTTTCTGCCCGAACAAAATTACAGTAAACGAACAAAAAGTTTAAATTATGATTCTCCCCTCTCCCGCAAGCGTTTCGTTTATTTCTTCAACCAAATCTTGCTACCTGTTCTTTTGTAATAATCTCTTGCATTACTTTAAAAATATTCTTCCGGTTTTTCTAATCCGGCTTCTATTTCGATTGTTACAATTGGTATGCACAAGCGAGACGTTTGTGCTAGTTAGGAAAAAAAGATCGTTGGCAGAATGCCAAAATCAGCGGGAAGCATCTGGAATAACCAAATTAAGACTATCAGGAAAAGGGATATTAAATTTTTTAAAATCCTTAGGAGTTATTAATACTTCTAAAATGTCTTTATTAGGTGAATACATGGCAGGAAATGTCTTTCCTATAAAATGATAACTACGTTTGGAAATTGTTGAAGCGCTCAGCATCTCCTTTTTTTTATTCTTGTATTTAATCAAACAATCAAACTTTCTGCTTGTTCTGCTTTCTGGGATTACGCTCAATATTTTTGCTTCAACTAATACCTTATCAGCTTTTGAATCATTATCATTTATAATTGCCTTAACTATTGAGACCAAAATAAGAAAAGAAAAAAATATACTTATTATAGATAATATTTTTTTTAATTCACGCAATATTATTTATCAAATTTTATCCTTCAAGGTACCAATATTCGTGCATTATGTAAGCAACCTGTCCCATTTCTTTTTTACTCAGCAATGTCTCACGTTAGTTGACGTTGGGTAATGCCGAAAAGGAAATTTACAATTACAACGTAATTTGTAAAGTTGATAATCTTCCTCCGGATTTAATCATGATAGATACAGTTACAGTAAACCAAAATAAAGGAATTTATGTTTTGTTCGTAGGCACAGGCGTACCGACAGCAGTTGTGTTTTTAGTTGAAGGATTCTAAGGAAAGCAGGGGGATATAAGTAACGAACAGTTACAGGTCTGTAGACCTGCGCCAGTTTGGTTTACCTCGGGAAAGTTAATGCTCGTAGCCTTTTTAAATTTAATCATGTTTGCAAGAGCAATATTTATCACTGTTTGCTTTTTCAAAACATTCTTTTCCTTCTTTTAAAGCAAAATATGAAAGCCCGAGCGTTCCTATGCTGTCGATATAGGCAAAAGAAGTCAGTTCATAAACTGCACTACTTATGAGTAAAATAAATGACATGTAAATACAGACTTTGGTACATTCTGCATCGGCCAATATTGCCTCTGAGTTTAATAGTTTGCCGGTTTTCGTTTTTGCAACAACTAAAATCCACATTATTAGAATTGAAATTATTGAAATAATAATTCCCCAAAAAGTTGTTATTGGTTTATGGCCTGTATAAATATTATAAAGGCTTATAACTACCAGTCCGATAACTAATGTATAAAAAGAAAAGCCGGTTATTTTTAAGGCAGTTCTTTCAAATTTATCTCTTTTGCTTTTATGGTTTTGCTGTATGCGAAGTACCATATGAGCAATACCAATTCCTGATATTACTTCAACGAAACTATCTGCACCAAAGCCAAATAAAGAAAGAGTTCCGTCTTCATAACCAAGCCAGGTAGAAATAAGCCCTTCTGCAGTATTATACACAATCGTAAAGATAGCGAGCCCTAACGCCAATTTATAAAGTCTTTCAACGCTTACAGTTGCACTTGCTATTAATTCCATTTTACAAATTTACGCCCTTAGTAATAATGTTAGGCACAAAGGTTGGCAGCCCCCGCTCTTTCTCAGCAACGTCTCCCGTTAGTGGGCGTTGCGTAAAGCCGAAAAGGAAATTTACAATTACAACGTAATTTTTAAAATTAATAATCTTCCTCCGGATTTAATCATGATTGAGACAGTCATAGTAAACAAACAAAATAAAGGAATTTATGTTTTACCCCCGTAGGCACAGGCGTATAGGCAGCAGTTGTTTTTTTATTTGAAGAATGCTAAGGAAATCGGTAAAAATCACTGTAGCACATAATGCTTGCCATAATATTTAAAGCCAACGATCCCTGTGTTATTAGCAAGAAAGATTGAGTCAATAGTATCATCGTTTCCGGGATTGTGGACAATTAAAAGAACATCAGAATATGATTTGTTGCCAAGCCGAAAATTGCTTAGCCTTTTTACAAGTGTATCTCCTGATGATTTATCAAAAATATTACAGTAGCCCATATTGAAATTATTGTTACTCATAGCACGAAGGCACAACCAACTGCCTGTTGAAAGGCTAAAATAAATAGAATCCTGAGCCGGTGAATCAAGATATAAGGTTGCAGTGATGTAGTCTATCAGAAAAGTGCCTCCGCAACGACTCCTACCTGTGCCTGTTGTATCTACGCCCCTAAAACGAAAAGTTGAAACGTTGTTAGCACTATCCACAAAGGTTAATTTAGATTTTCCTTTTACCGGTAGCCAACTTCGTGACTGCAAATGCAAATGGCCTCCGTCTTTGCATTTTCCACATGAATATATTGCAATTGAAATCAGAATGAATAGCAGGTTGGTTAAGGTTAGCCTCATTTTCAGCGGGTTTATTTTTGAGAGTTCACAAATATACAAAACAGGTGCCCCCGGTGCAAGATTACTGATCACTTTTCTTTTGAAAATAAGCGCAGCCTGGCTTTAAAACAAGCTACAGGATTACAACATAATTCTTAAAGTTGATAATCTTCCTCCGGATTTAATCATGATTGAGATAGTTACAGTAAACCAACAAAATAAAGGAATTTATGTTTTGTTCGTAGTTATAGACGTACAGACAGCAGTGCTGAAAAACTCCAGGAACTATTTTTTGCTTTTAAATATGCAATGTGAATATCTTTTAAAAAATAAAATGTTGATTGTTGCCAGCGCGATAGTGAAACAGGAAAACGCAATTACTTTTAAGTATGAGGTGCCCCACCAGGTTATAGCACCTAATAAGCCTGATATGAATACGATTATTAGTATTAGAAAAGAAACTATAATTTGACTTCTTGTGATATTATTATTATTGTTTTCCATTTTTAAAAAATTTTCACCGCAGTTGGTGTTGAGTTAAAGATCTGAAGCGCAGGCTTCACCAACGGCTTTAGTTAATGAAATCCGGTCATCCATTATTCATCATAATGCGTCACAAAATCCGGTTAATCTATAAGAATTCCATCCACCAAAGTTAGTTTCTTCATGAAGGAGAAACTCAAAAGCATTTCAAGGTAAATATATTTTTATATAGATAAAAGAAATTTTTTACTCAGCAACGTCTAACGTTAGTGGGCGTTGCGTAATGCCGAAAAGGAAATTTACAATTACAACGTAATTTTTAAAGTTAATAATCTTCCTCCAAATTTAATCATGATTGATACAGTTATAGTAAACAAACAAAATAAAGGAATTTATGTTTTGTCCTTAGCCACAGACGTACGGACAGCGGTTGTGTTTTTAGTTGAAGTATTCTAAGGATAGCAGGGGAACTATCTTTTACACTTCATCGTCCGTGTCCTGCTTCGCTGCTGGCCTTGGAGTAGAGACCTGGGAGAAAACAGGGCAGCATTTCTCTACGAAATTATTCCTTCGAGAGCATCAACTGCTTTTTTTACATTGCCATAATATTTCCTAACAGTTACAAAACCAATACTTATTGATTTGCCGTGTGCAATTTTGTGTCTATTTTCAACAATGCTGTCTACGCTATCTTTTACTTCGTCTAAAAAAGTGCTTCTATTAGATAATTCCTGTTGAAAAGTCGAAGCCCATGCTAAATTGAATTGTGTCAGAATGGAATCAATTTTTTTTGTCTTACAGTTTGTAATTGCATCAACTTCTACTTCCAAATATCTACGAATTTCAAGTGAAGAATTATTCTTCACAAACTCATTAAGTAGAACTCTTAGCGATTCTTCAATAAATCCCGCGGTTAAAACACATAAATATTTTGCCCATTCACCCTGATCATTAGGGTCTGGAACAGCACCGATTTTATTAAAAAGATGGTCAAGCCTTTGTTGATGTGATAAAATACTTCTGTTCATTAGGTTGCTTCTGAATATAGATTTTCAACAAAGGCAAATCTAGTTAGTAAGTTTTTTTTGCTAGTGGTTGAGCTTTTCGTCAGCTCCCAAAACTTATCATTTTCAATTAGCTTGTCATAGAAGCGCTTTATTTTTTCATGGGAGTTGTGGTTGTCTAAATGATTTGAAATAATAACCGAAACCGTTTCAAATAAGATTCTATTAAAAGACTTGTTATGATAAAAAGCGTTCTTACCGATACCTTCTAAAATAGTCTGCATAGTTCTGTGAAATAGTTCTTCAAATTGATTTTTTTGAATCTTACTAAAATCACGGTTATAAAGCATAAAATCATTTAGAAACTGGTTCATGTTCCCAACGTATGAATCTAATGAATAGTGTAATGCAAAGAATCTAAGAATTAGTTCCAAAGGTTCTAGTCGATTGTCATCTTTATGATAGAGTTGTTCCCAAACTTTTGTTGAGCCTAACTCAAACAACATTTCATTGAAGGGACCATGATATAATGCATTTCGAATTTCTTGAGAGTTCAGTGGCGTACCCGTAGTGTTTAACCTTTCAAATAAATAGAAAATTCGATTTGAATCTTCGTTTTCAGCAATTACTATGCAGTGTATAATTGTATTATCCAAATTCCGCTTATCTTCAGGCGGCAGGTCTTGATATGTATTACCTTCAAACGGTGAAGCAACATTTTTTAACCGAAATGGTCTACCATCTGGGTAATGCCCGCTATAAAAGTATTGCAATGTTCTCAAACGCTGTTGCCCATCAATTACAATCAGTCGATTTGAAAACTTGTCTTTTGCAAGAAAAAGAGAAGGCACAGGTAGGCCCAACAATAGAGATTCAATGAATCTTGAAGCCTCATTTACTTTCCAAACATACATTCTTTGGAAGTTTGGGATAATAAAACCTCCATCGTCCATACGACGAACTAAAGTCTCAACTGGATAGTCTGCACCATAGTAGTTAATATTAAAGCGAAGGTCATAAATCGGGTCTTTCGTATTTTCGATTTCCATTTGTTGAACTTTTTTCGTTAAAACCTTCTGTTAGGCCACGCATTTATGCAAGCCTGGAAATAAAATTCCTGTCTGCCGGATGCGTTACCAAATTTATAATTAAAAGTCATTTTTGTCCAGTAAAAATAGCGAGCAGGAAATTTTCTGACCCAAAGAATATAATTTAGATTTTATTACTTCAAAAACTTCGCCATGAACAAAAGTACTTTTTTTTACTGGACAGCTAGTCTTTTCTCAGTTGATAAAATTAATTCCTACATCATTGATTTACAATTTAGTTTTTTCAAATAAAACATAGGTATTCCAAAATCTTTGACAAATAATAATATCTGCTCACTATGGTTTTTACCCTTTTTAGAATATGCACTAATTTGCATGACGCCACCTTGGTCCTTCTTGCCAATGAAGCCTATCTGCAGAGTTAAATATGTTTATTTGGATAATAATCTTCCTCCTATTTTAATCATGATTGAGAGTTGCAGTAGAAAAACAAATAAAGGAATGGCTGTATTGACCGTAGTGATCCACGAAGCAACCGTGAAATAGTTAATTCGTATTTTTTAGAGCCTCATTCAGCGCATCTAGAACGACATGCCCTTTCTCATAGTAATTCTTTAGATCTCCAAATGTCATTGCATAACCAGTACTGTGTGCAAATCCATGCCTGTTGTTGATAATACTGTTGTAATATGTTTCTTCAACCGTTCCTGAAATTTTTTTAGAAAATGTTTCTTTATAGTCTGAACCAAATTTGCCAAGTAAACCTGAGAGCTCACTAGATTTTATGCTTCTACAGAGTTTGTCTACGCTGTGCTTAAAAAATGATTTCAAATGCGGGTCATTGGTTCTTTCGGCCTTTTCAGGAAAATCCTCTCTATTTCTTCTTCGAATGAGGCATATATCAAAACCAATAAGTACTGAGTTAAATAAGATTCAACTTCTGTCTGTCCAGAGTTCGTATTTGCTAGGTGATTCTCACATGCAGTAATAGCTTGGTCAACTCTAATCAGTCTCATCTTTATTCGAATAAGATAGTTTGTGCGTATTCAAATCGCTTTTTGATTACTTCAGCATCTGTTGTTCCAGAAACATTCAATTTTTCTTGTTCAAGCTGATTAACTAACAATTGGTATCTATTCTTAATATTTACTGGAACCTCATTTTTTATATCGTTTGCAAAAGCCACCATAGTACAATCAAATGTTGCTGCGTTTAAGCCTCTTTTTACGTGAAATGGCTTTTCTCCAAGAGATTTATAAACACGATCACATGTGTTAGTGAACAATTTTGTAAGAAGATTTTTTTGCTCTTCAGAAAGTTCTCGATTGAGCCTCATAAATTTTGACATATAGTCTTTAAGAGGTTTTGTATATTTAGACGGATCAAGCAACGAGAAAAATCTAAGTATTAATTCTTGATCAACCATTCTTTGATCAGGAAAGGGTCTACCCAATATCTTTCGATAATTATCATAGTCATTTAGTTGTTTTAACAAATCATTGAATGCTCCGTAATAAATGCAGTTTCGAATTTCCTGATTGTTTAAAAATGTACCGCCTGTATTGAGTCGTTCAAATATATGATAGATGCTAGAATCATCCTCTGGATCAAGTTGTTGTATTACAAATGCCCTGAGGACTCTGTCGTTCAGATCTGTTTGGTCGGTTTCTTCTAAATCTTCAAACGTTTTATTATACCATTTACTGTCTTTGTTTAATCCAGATAATCTGAAGACAGTTTTCTTACCGTTTACTTCTTCTCCAAAATAGCCATCTAAAAAATATTTTACAGATTTCAATCTTTGCTGTCCGTCGATAAGCAAAAGTTTATTTGTTTTAATTTCCTTATAAAGGAAAATTGGAGGAACAGGTAGGCCAACTAAAAAAGATTCTATTAATTTACTCGCCTGTACTTGCTTCCAAACGAATTGTCTTTGAAAGTTCGGGATAATTATATCACCTTTTTCAAGCTTCGCAGCCAATATTTCTAAGGTGTAATCCGCAGGATACGTCGTAATCTTAAATTCGCTTGGAGAACTGTTGTAATCTTCTTGTTCAGAATACACAAGATCAATGTCTAAGTCTGTAACAAACTCTCTGTCAAATGTTTCTTCTTCCATTTATCTAATTTGTTTTTAATTCTTCGAATGTTGGACAATCTTGAATGTTGTGAAAAGCTATTTCCAATTTTAGTTTTATCAACGATCACAAAACTTCTATTTTTCAAATCGGCTGCTAAACCATTCATTTGCTTTATGAATTCATCAACAAAATGGTTTTAAAAATTAAGCATTTTATAATTGAGAAGCAATCCATCTACCACAGTTAGTTTCTTCAAAGAGGAGAAACTCAAAAGCATTTCAAGGTAAATATATTTTAATATTTAAAAAAGAAATTTTTGCGGCTTATATATTACAGGTAACGCCGGGCTTATATAAGGGTTGCCAACCTTCCGAAGGTTGGCAACCCTTTCGTTCATTATTTGCCCGGAGGTGGCACCTTTCGAAAAGGTGCCACCTCTTTTTCCGATACTCAAAACCAGGAAAATGTAGTTAATGTGGGCAGGCTTGTCGCACAAGTGTGGCAAAATGTAGTTAATGTGGGCACACTTGTCCTACAAGTTTGGCAAAATGTAGTTAATGTGGGCACACTTGTCCTACAAGTGTGGCAAAATGTAGTTAATGTGGGCACACTTGTCCTACAAGTGTGGCAAAATGTAGTTAATGTGGGCACACTTGTCCTACAAGTGTGGCAAAATGTAGTTAATGTTCGCACACTTGTCCTACAAGTTTGGCAAAATGTTTTTGTTTTTGGGCCAAAAAAAATGAATGGATTCGATTTTTAAGAGGTTTGCCGAAACCTAAAACTGATATTTTAACAAAAAAAGGGTAAAAACTCCCACTCCTCAGATTATCCTGATTGACTGAATTTACTGATTGGGGAATTCAGGGTAATCAGTTAATCTGTTGAATCAGTGGTTCAGATTTTTTTCTTTCAATCAGTGGTTCAATTTTTTTTCAGAATCCCCAGCTTTTCATCACCTCTAAATCTTGTTTTGAGCAATCAAGTGGCGATAGTCCCTGGTAAGATTCCTGCTCGATAATAAATTCTGTAGTGCCGCCCTTTGCTTTGAATACATCCACAATTTCTTTTACCGGTAAAATGCCTTTGCCTAAAACAGTGCTTTCATAACCATCGCCCATTTCTCCATTTTTCGGCGCTTTTATCTCATCTTTCACATGCATGCTGGCAAATCTTCCGGGATGTTTTTGAACAATATCCAAAGCCCTTCCGCCGGCGCCATACATATTGCCGATATCTATTTGCTGCAGCACTAAATCAGGATCGGTTTTGTCCAGAATAATATCATAGATCAGCTTGCCATTTAAAGAATATTTAAATTCAAAATCGTGGTTATGGTAACCAAATTTTAACCCTGATTTTTTACACAGTTCACCTGACTTATTGAACACATCCAAAAACGCCAACAACTCATCATAATTTTGACGAAGGCTTTCATCAAGCCACGGGCTGATGACATACATCTCTCCTACTGTTGCGGCGTCATCAACGGTTTGCTTCCACACATCTGTAAAATCTTTGGTGGTGGCATTCCAGTCTTTGGCCGACATTACGGTATGGCCACTCGGCATATTCAGGCCAAGATCATCCAATACCTTTTTGAAATCTACAGCAGAATAGCCATAAAATTTTCTGTCAATATAGTTGGCATGTTCTACATTCTTGTAGCCCATTGCCGCTAATTGTTTCAGTGTGCCCAGCGGATCAGCTTTCATATCATCGCGTACCGAATACAATTGTATGCCGAGGATATGATCGGTAGCTTTTTTACGTGCAAAAATTGAGTCAGGCAATAACATAGTTCCTGCAAGTGCGATCGAGCTGTTGACGAGAAATTTTCTCCTGGTAAGTTTCATGATTAGTAGATTTTGTGATGATAGATTAAGAAGATGATTTGTGAAAAAAGCAATACGATTTCGTGAATAAATTTAAAGAGAAAATTTAAATAAATCGCTTTTCATTTTGCATTGATAAATAGCAAAACAAAAATGTTTGTTTTTCCTGCCCGACTGCATCATTCAGGCGGGTGTTGGTTTACTGTAATATGCCCCTGTTGCCATCTTTCGTATATAGCTTTATATTTATTAAAAACCGTTAAAACGGTTTCAATTGATGCTGAATCTATAGTCCACGGTTTAAACCGTGGGCTATGTCAGAATAATGATTTAATAATGGTTTAAACCATTTTCAAATAAATTTTTATTGTACCTAAAAAACCACCGCCTTATGCGGTGGTAATGTTCTGTGGGCTTTGCCTGAATTTTTTTTACCACAAAGTACACAAAGGACACGAAGGATTTTTTCTGTGAAAAAATAAAAAAAAACGAAGTTTTTCCCTGTCTGCCGACCAGGCAGGTTTGTGCTCTTTGAGCCTTGGTGGTAAAATTCTTTTTGGCTTTTAGATTAGAATAATTTGAACGAAAGAATTTTATAAAATAGTTCAAACACTGTGTACTAAAGAGGGCTTTGCCCGATTCTTCCAACCCAACTTCTAAGAAGGTGGTGGTTGAGCCGATTTTCAAAAAAGAGAAAATCCTCCACAATTCATTATTTTTACGCCCAAACTTTTTAATCATTGCCATGAAAAAAATTCTTGCTCTTTTAGTAGTTACAACGTTTATGTCTACACGAAGTTTCAGCCAGGCTAACATTCATTATAAAATTTCGTTTCCCAATTACCGCCATCATGAGGCGCAGGTACAATTGGTAGTAAGTAAACTTTCGGCAGCCCCTGCCCTATTCCGCATGAGCCGCTCTTCTGCGGGAAGGTATGCTACCGCTGAATTTGGGAAGAATGTGTATGGTGTAAAAGCTTTCGACGGCAATGATAAGCCTTTGGCAATAGAAAGAGTTTCAGGCGATATTTATAAGGTAGCGCATCATCCGTCAACAATAAAGATCACTTACACTCTGTATGGTGATTATGCAGATGGAACCTACGACGGTATTGATTCATCAGGCGCACATTTGAACATGCCTGCCACTTTTATGTGGATAGAAGGCCACGACGCAGATCCTCTTACGATCAAATTTGATATGCCGCAATCGCTGCAATGGAAAGTAGCAACACAACTAAAACCGTTAGCCGAAAAGAATACTTACTACGCACGCAACTTTCAATATCTCATGGATTCGCCAACGGAGCTGAGCGATTATCATTTGCGCACATGGACGGTGAAAAATACCGACGGTAAACCCGAAGAAATGCGCCTGGTAATGCATGCCAAAGCCTCTGACAGTTTGATGGATGCTTATACTGCGATGGAGCAAAAAGTAGTAAAGGAAGAAGAGGCAGTGTTCGGCGAACTGCCCGATTATGATTACGGCACTTACACATTCATTGAGAATGTAAATCCGTTTGTACATGGCGATGGAATGGAACACCGGAACTCTACTTTTATAACCTATAGGGCACAACTGGAAGGAAATCTTATTGATGTGTTAAGCACTTCCTCTCACGAATTTTTTCATTGCTGGAATGTAAAGCGCATTCGCCCACGTGATATTGAACCTTTTGATTTTAAAGAAGCGGATATGAGCCGCAGCTTGTGGTTTGCCGAAGGCTTTACACAATATTACGGAGAGCTGGTACTTCAGCGTGCAGGCTTTAAAGATTTGGATGAATATTGCAACATTCTTGGCGGTATGCTGAACTATGTATTGAACAGCCCCGGCTCAAAAGAGTTTTCTCCTGTTACCATGAGCGACGAGGCGGTTTATACGGATGCCGGCGTTTCTATCGACCGCACCAATTATCCCAACATATTTACCACTTATTATTATTATGGCGCCGTTACCGCTTTGGCGCTCGATTTCAGGCTTCGTACGGAGTATCATCTTACATTGGATGATTACATGCAGGCGGTATGGAAAAAATTTGGGAAACCTTATATTCCCTATACCAATGAAGGGTTGGAAAAAGTGCTTGGCGAAGTAACGAAAGACACCGCGTTTGCCAACAATTTTTTCCGCCAATACATTTATGGAACCGCGAAAAATGATTATGCACGCAATTTGGAAAAAGCAGGGCTGGATATGGTAAAAGGCAAATCCCGGTAAAGCCTGGATGGGAAATTTCAGAACGGAAGCTGCGGACAATGGTTTAAAAATTACCACCAATACATTAAAAGGCCAGCCGGTTTACAATGCCGGGCTTGATTTTGATGATGTGGTCACCGAAATGGATGGAAAACCGGTTGCCAAGGCAGAAGATATTCAAACAGTACTTTCGGCTCATCAGCCCGGCGATAAAATTGATGTCAAATTTATTCACCGTGAAGTATTGAACGACGTAGAAATTATTTTACAGGAAGACCCTTCCTTAAAAGTAGTAACTTATGAAGAAGAAGGAAAACCGGTAACCGAAGTTGATCAAACAGTTCAGGAAAGCATGGCTGGGGAGTAAAGTTTCAAAGTGATGCCTGTTTCAAGTGCCATTTAAAAAGGAATCTATTGCTTTAAGAATTTATTTCAACCTGTTATTTCAACAGCGTAAATCCATAACTTTATTCAATAAATATTTATGTTGTATGGATACAATCCGCACCGCGCTTACTTCAAAAGTGGTGGCTTATGAAGAAGAAGGAAAACCGGTAACCGAAGCGATAAACCAGTTCAGGAAAGCATGGCTGGGGAGTTAAATTTCAAAATGATCTCTGTTTCAAGTGCCATTTAAAAAGGAATCTATTGCTTTAAGAATTTATTTCAACCTGTTATTTCAACAGCGGAAATCCATAACTTTATTCAATAAATATTTATGTTTTATGGATACAATCCGCACCGCGCTTACTTCAGACGCGCCAGCTATTTTGGAAATTTACGCGCCTTACATTTTAAATTCGGCCGCCACTTTTGAAACAGAAGTGCCTCCTGCAGAAAATTTTGCCCAAAGAATTACAACTTACCTGCAAAACTGGCCCTGGCTGGTTTATGAAAGTGATGGTGTTATCGCCGGATATGCATACGCGACAAAACACCGGGAAAGATCAGCTTATCAATGGTGTGTGGAAAGCTCCGTGTACGTGCATGATAATTTTCAGCAAAAAGGAATTGCCATGGCTTTATACAAAAAATTATTTGCCATTTTAAAATACCAGGGATGTAGGAATATATATGCAGGCATTACGCTGCCGAATGATAAAAGTGTAAGGTTTCATCAAAAAAAAGGTTTTTCATGGTTGGCCGATTATAAAAATATCGGTTATAAACTTGGCCACTGGCATACGGTGAGTTGGTGGCAATTGGCATTAAATGAGTATGATGCTGATCCTGCGCCGGTAATAAAATTCCCTGAATTGGAAGCCCGGTTTTTGCGGTCAGTTTTAGAGAAAATATAATTCCTGTTGCTGAATGATTAGGCCAAAATAAAAATCTTAAATAAAAGTGGGTTTACTGTTGGAAATCAGCACAAGGAACCCTCGCTCTTTTTTAGTCAGAAATCGTTCTTACCCGAACTTTAATAAACCAATTCTTAAATGGTAATAATGTTGCTATAAGTACTCACATTATTTTCAACTTCCGGGATATTTAAGTTAAGCCTGCTAAATAAATTTTATCTTCCCCTTTATCAGTATTACATTTATGAAACGATTGCCTGAAACGGGTCATTTTTAAAAATAAAACCAATATGGCAATAAGGGTAGCAATCAGGCACAAAACAATTTATTCTTACGACAGGTTAGTAGCATTATCCCCTCATGTATTTCGTTTACGCCCGGCTGTTCATTCCAGGACCGCTATCGAATCCTATTCGTTTAAAGTGGAACCAAAGGAACATTTTATAAACTGGCAACAGGATCCTTTTGGTAATTACCAGGCAAGGGTGGTATTTCCTGAAAAAGCAAAAGAACTGAAAGTAGAAGTAGAGGTGATTGCCAACCTGGTGAGCATTAATCCTTTTGATTTTTTTGTAGAAGAATATGCAGAGAATTATCCTTTTCAATATCGCGATCAGTTACCAAAGGAACTGGTGCCTTATCTTGAAATAAAAGAAAGCGGCCCGCGCCTCATGCAATGGCTGGAAGGGGTTGATAGAAGCAAAAAGACCATTAATGATTTTTTGGTATACCTCAACCAGAAATTAAATAAAGACATCAACTATTCCATCCGAATGGAAGTGGGGGTGCAAACCTGCGAAGAAACATTAGAAAAAAAGTTAGGCTCCTGCAGGGATACTGCGTGGCTGTTTGTGCAGGTATTACGCCACCTGGGTTTGGCTTCAAGATTCGTTTCCGGTTATTTAGTGCAGTTAACTGCAGATGAAAAATCATTAGACGGCCCATCAGGCCCTCTAAATGATTTTACAGATCTGCATGCCTGGACAGAAGTTTATATTCCCGGAGCAGGTTGGATAGGGCTTGATGCCACTTCAGGTTTATTTGCAAGCGAAGGGCATATACCATTGGCCTGTACACCAGACTATGCCAGCGCTGCACCGGTTGTGGGCGCCACTGATAAATGCGAAGTACAATTCTTTTTTGAAAATTCAGTAACCCGGATTTATGAGGACCCCCGTGTTACCAAACCTTATACCGAACAGCAATGGGAAGAGATCAATGCGATAGGCCAACAGGTGGATGAAAGACCTGGATGCAGGCGATGTACGCATGACGATGGGCGGCGAACCTACTTTCGTTTCTATTGATGATATGGAATCGGCACAATGGAATGTAGCAGCCGATGGAAAAGAAAAGCGCCTCCTTTCGCATGATCTGATTTACCGTCTGAGGGAAAAGTTTGGCCCTGATGGATTGATTCATTACGGGCAGGGCAAATGGTATCCCGGAGAACCATTACCCCGTTGGCAATATGGTTTATTCTGGCGTAAAGATGGGTATCCTGTCTGGAAAAATATATGACCTGATTGCTCATGAAAAATCAAAACGAAACTATACACATAACGATGCAAAGGAACTTACCATTGAACTGGCAAAACGTTTAGCCGTAAGCCCGGAAAATGTAAGCCCTGCTTATGAAGATGTATTTTATTTTTTATGGACAGAAGGAAAAAATCCGGTTAATGTTGATCCTTTAAAAGCCAATTTAAAAGATCCGTTAGAACGAAGAACATTGGCACAATTACTTAACCAGGGTTTGGGTGATCCTGTTGGTTATGTATTGCCGCTGCAATGGAACTACTGGAACGATAAATGGCTAAGCTGTAAGTGGGTTTTTAACCGGGATTATCTTTTTTTAATACCCGGCAATTCACCTATTGGTTTGCGGCTGCCGTTGGAATCATTGCCTGTCATAGCAAAAGCAAAAATGCCACAAAAGGTAGAAAGAAGTTTATTTGAAGTGTTGCCTCCGCTGGCACATTTTCATGAAACGATTGCATCCCGTTATGGATTTATATCAGAACACAACCGCATAGAGCCACAGCGTATACAGCCACAGGTATTGGAGGAAAGGGTAAAAGATAAAAAGAAGAAGAACCCGTGGAAAAAAGAAAAAGAAGAAGAACCGGAAGTGGAAACAATGTTTGAAGTAGAAACCATCCGGACGGCGCTGAGTGTAGAATTAAGGGAAGGGCTGCTTTATATCTTTATTCCGCCCATGGAATACCTCGAACATTATTTGGACATAATAGCATCCATTGAAGCTGCGGCCAATAAATTAAAAATGCAGGTTCGTATAGAAGGTTATGAACCACCCCGCGATAACCGGATGGAAAGATTAGTGGTGTCGCCTGACCCCGGTGTAATCGAAGTGAACATCCACCCGTCAAAGAACTGGACAGAACTCTGTAATAATACCGATACTTTGTATGAGCAGGCACGCTTGTCAAGATTGGGCACGGAAAAATTTATGCTGGATGGCAGGCATACCGGCACCGGTGGCGGCAACCATGTTACCATTGGTGGCGCCACACCAGCCAACAGCCCTTTGCTTCGCAGGCCTGATCTGTTGCGCAGCCTGATTACATTCTGGCAACATCATCCCGGTTTATCCTATTTGTTTTCAGGATCGTTTATCGGGCCTACCAGCCAGGCGCCACGCATTGATGAAGGGTTAGAAGATAATTTGTACGAAATGGAAATCGCCTTCAGCCAGGTACCTGAAAAAGGCTTTATTCCTTTTTGGATAACGGATAGGATATTCCGGCATTTGCTCACTGACATTACGGGCAATACACATCGTTCCGAATTTTGTATTGATAAATTATATTCGCCCGATTCTTCATCGGGCAGGTTAGGGATTTTAGAATTCAGGGCCTTTGATATGCCTCCTCATAAAAGGATGAGCTTATTGCAAATGCTGCTGATCCGTGCGTTGATTGCTGCTTTCTGGAAAAAGCCTTACAAGCATAAATTAGTCAGATGGGGAACGGCTTTATACGATAAATATTTATTGCCGCATTATGTACAGGAAGACATGAGGGACGTAGTGGAATACCTTAATAATGCAGGGTATGCATTTGACATCAATTGGTTCAAACCTTTTTTTGAATTTCGCTTCCCGCATTACGGTTCAGTGCAAATCAGGGATATCAATATGGAAATCCGTATGGGTATTGAGCCCTGGCATGTACTGGGAGAGGAAATGTCAAGTACAGGTACAGCAAGATTTGTTGATTCCTCCTTAGAAAGAGTACAGGTGAAACTAAGGGGCATTACAGACAGCCGGTATATTTTATTATGTAATGGTTTTCGTGTGCCCTTATCCGATACTCCCGTAAAAGGTGAGTATGTATGCGGCATCCGCTACCGGGCATGGCAGCCACCAAGTGCTTTGCACCCAACTATTGGGGTAGACTCCCCTCTTACATTTGATATTGTAGATACCTGGAACAGCCGTTCTATAGGAGGTTGTACTTATTATGTTTCGCATCCCGGCGGCAGAAGTTATGATTCTTTTCCTGTTAATAGTTTTGAAGCGGAATCACGGCGTGTCAGCCGGTTTGGCACTACTGAACATAGCCAGGGCCCGCAGTTTGTGAAGGCTTATTTTTCGGTAGTGCAACATCATGTAGAAAATAACCGGGTACCGTTTATATATGATGCGCCTGCGCAGGAAATAAATAATGAATTTCCCTGCACACTGGATTTAAGGTTGAAGAAGGGAAGTTGATTAGTGATTTGACAATACTATTGCCATAATTTCTAAGGAACTTAAAAGTATAAGATCCTTCTCATAAAAAACTAAGATCATCATTTTTCAAATTAATGTTTCTTATCTCTCGGAGGAAAGGGATCATTTCCAAAACTATTTTTGTTTTGAATCTTCCCGTTACTGCCAAGAATAGTTAATTCCGAATGTTGATTTTTGGCAATGTTAGTAGCAATTTTTAACGCTTCAGCTTTTGTTTCTGTTTTCACAGTTAAGCGTTGGCTGTTTTCGCTTCTTACGCCCCAGCCGCCTTGCGTTGGGACAACATACTGATTTTTCTTACTCATAATATTTATGATTTTAATTTTCTAATCAATTTTTCAATTTCATCCAATGGCAAACGGTCATTGATTACTTTGAGTTTTTTTAAAAATTCAATTCCTGCATTTGCGGTAGCAACCTTACTTTCCACCATCATTCGTATCACCCACAAACTTCCATGCACCGTTATACCTTGGTCAGTGGCTTCACTTCTCAACTTTGCGTCACCAGTAAGCAACGGGCATCTCAATTGCTTCGCTTTCCACAAAACCGTTTTATCAATTAGCGTTTTGAAAAACCGTTTTGTTTTAAAATTTTCTACCTCTTCAATTTCCTTTTCACTCAACACAAAAACGGTCAATTGTCTTGAACGAATAAATAATTCTATCTCCTCTCTTTGTTCCGATTCTAAAATTTCTCCTTTTACAAAATCAGTAGTGCAGATTTCAAAATCCAACGCAAAGAACTCAGGCAAAGCCTGAATCTTAATGATGTCAAAAAACACACTGCTATCTGTAATAATCAACTTCATACTAACTGGTGCAATTGTTCTTTAAATTTCCAGGCACTCATTCCGAGATAGTATGCTGCTTCGTTAATGGTTAAAATTTCTTTTGACAGACCCATATAAACCAAACGTTGCATTTTTACAGGTTTTTCTTTGCTCATAAATTTCCCCGGCTCATTCAGGTGCAATCCTCTTTCCCTGTAACCGATATTGAAACGCTTATAAATAAAACTGGTAATAATGCCGAGATGCAAAGCCCTTGCAAAAACAGCAGAGAAAGAAATCCCCCATCTTTCTTTGATCAATACCAATTCATTTTGATAAAAATGAAAACGGTCTTTGCTCAATTCTTTCTTTGCCATGTCAGCGGGATACAAAACAGCCGATGAAAAAGTGTGACACAATTTTTCTATTTCTTTATCAGAAAGTTTTTTAGAAAAAGTTAAAGAGTGGTGAGCCAGTTCATGCAAAGCAGTTAATCTTTTCCGCACAACATCTTCACCTTGCTTCATACTTTTTTTCAGAACAATAATTTTTTTGCCGCCAACATCGGCTTTCATTCCATCAAAGCCATCGGGTGCATCTAACTCAATTACTTTGTATCCTTTGTCCTCAAGCATTTCAACTACATCAGGAATAGGGTCGTATCCAAGCACCCATTCTTCCCTTAATTTTTTTGCTGCGTTTTCGGCATCTTCAGCGTTCTCAATTAAAATTTTATATGAAAAATATTCCGGCTTGTCAACCGGGTTAATCAGATGTTCCAACTCGAAATAGCGTTCACAATTTTCTTTTACCTTCTCTTCAATTGATTGCTGTTCCATCTTTGAGATCTTTGAAGAATACTTTCGATAATCGATATTTTTCAGTTCTATATTGCCTGCAGGAACCGAATAAAAATAATCTACCGGCACATTCAAAACTTTTGACAGAGCAATCAGCACCTGGCTATCAGGTTTCATTTTGCCTTGTTCGTATTTATGCAATGCTTGCCTGGAAACAACTTTTTCAAGTCTGTCTTCCAGGTGCTGTAGGGACATACCTGCCATCTTTCGGGCTGATACAAGCCTGTTTCCAAATATGTTTTCCATTTGCGAAGTTTTTATTCAATTCATTATGTTGACAAAAGTATAAAAATAATTACAATTGTCAACCACATTCTTTTAAAAACTTTTTCCAAAACAGGATTAAGATTATGTTTCAATAGCTTTTGATAAAGAAAATCCTATCATTTTTTATCAGGCATACTTCTTGGTTTTAAACGTCTTCTATAAATCATTAACGGCGGTAATTATTATTTTATAATTTACATTATGAAACTTTTTAAATGCGATCATTGCGGCCAGCCCGTTTATTTTGAAAATTATTTTTGTGTTCACTGCAATGCATCCCTTGGGTTTGACTCCCAGTTGATGTCTATGGCATCACTGAAAGAAGAAGCTGATAAAAGCTATTCTTTATTTACCAATGAGGGGACACCCGCCGGTTCTGCGGTACGTTATAAATATTGCATCAATAAACAGTATAATGTCTGTAACTGGGTTTTGGCAAATGATGATAAAGCGCAGTATTGCTTTGCCTGTAACCTGAATCATATCATCCCTGATATAGGGAATGCTGATTATTTGGAAAAATGGGGCCGGATTGAAATGGCCAAACATCGCCTTGTTTATTCGTTGCTCCGTTTCAAATTGCCGGTGATCAGCAAATTCCAGGATGAAGTAAATGGAATTGCCTTTGACTTTAAAGCGGATGAAAATAAGGGAGGTGGCAAACGATTGTTAACTGGCCATGATAATGGGTTGATCACGCTCAATATTGCAGAGGCGGATGATGCCATCCGTGAAATGGCCCGTAAGAATATGGATGAGGTTTATCGAACATTACTGGGGCATTTTCGCCACGAGACCGGGCATTATTACTGGGATCAATTGATAAGGGATACAGAAAGTTTGCAGCCATTCAGAAATCTTTTTGGTGACGAAACCTTTGATTATGCCGAAGCTTTAAAACAGCATTACAACAAAGTACCTTCAGATGCCTGGAAAGATAATTTTATCAGCGCCTATGCAAGTTCCCATCCATGGGAAGACTGGGCGGAAACATGGGCGCATTACTTACATATTATAGATACAATGGAAACTGCCTATTCTTTTGGTATGTCCTTAAATCCGAAATCTGCTGATAAGGCAAATGAAATGAGTGCAAAGTTGAATATTGATCCTTATACAACAAAAGATTTTGAAGATATTATTGAGCGATGGATACCACTCTCTTTCGTGATGAACAGCCTGAACCGCAGCATGGGGCTCAAAGATTCCTATCCATTTGTAATCAATGAAACAGTAAAGGAGAAATTAAATTTTATTCATGAAACAATCAGGCATAAAAGTATGCAATAGCAAAGTGTTCAGGTAAAAAATGTTCTATTACTCCCCTATCCTTTTTACGTCTACAGATACCGTTAGTTCATGCGGATTACTGCTCATAATGATGCCTTTTAATGGAATAATATCAAAATAATCGCGCCCCCATCCTATAGTAATATATTGCTCATTTGCCAGTTGATTATTGGTTGGGTCAAAATCAACCCAGCCCATTCCGGGAATAAATACAGCTAACCATGCATGTGATGCATCTACACCGGTAAGTTTTTCTTTCCCAACGGGAGCCAGCGTTTCAAGATAGCCGCTTACATATCTTGCAGGAAGGCCCATGGAGTGCATGCACGAAATAGCCAGGTGGGCAAAATCCTGGCAAACACCTTTTCGTTCTTTCATCACAACCGACAAGGGGGTAGAAATAGTAGTGAAGCCGGGTGTAAAAACAAAATCTTTATAAATGCGCTTTATCAAATCATGTACAGTTTCAAATAAAGGCCTGCCCGGAGTGAAAGATTGCTGAGCATACATTTCTATTTCCCGGGCTGCTGCGGTTATTTTTGTTGGATTAGTGAATTGCTTTTCCTCCATAAATTCCCCGTTAGAGGCAACCAACATTTCTTTTACATTTTCCCAGCTTTGTGAAGGATAAGAAACAGGCACATCCTGATTATGTAATTTTTCAACCTGTGACTTTACGGTAACCGTTAAAGATTCATGGTCTTGTTCAATTACAAAATAAAAAAGCCGGTTACCAAAAAAGTCTGTATGCTCTTCAAGTATTTCAGGTAGTGGCGAAATGATAATATTAAATGCTTTACAGGTTTGATTATTGGTATTCCTTGGCGTTAATGCGGCTATATTATGGCACAGGCTTACCTGTTCATGGTACTTATATTTAGTGGTATGTTCAACAGAATAAAGCATATTTTATTACAATAATCAGATAAGGTTTGTGGTGAACAATTGCTTTTGTACCTGGCTATGTTTAAAATAGGTTTTCGATATCTGCATTGAGGTATCGGCAAGAAGATTATATAATTTATCCAAAAAATTATTCAACGAAGTATATTCATTGCTGTGAAGATCGCACCTTGTTAGTTTAACCAGGTTGGCAAGTTTCAATAAAGAATCTGCTTCTTCCATATTACGTTGCTTTTCACTTAATGGCATTTCTTTTCCTTCATTAGGCAATAGCGAAACATAGCGTTTTATTTTTTTAACGAGGTAAGCTAATGATTTGGGATAGTTAGTATCCAGCATTAATAATTCAAGGGCCAGCGGCAATTGCAAATGATCCCTGTAGGTATAACGGTAGGTAATTAAACTCTGGCTCGCGTTCATTACAGATTCCATCAGATCATGTTCTACCTGCACGGGCTGCTTTTGTTGAAATACACTTTTTAATAAAGTAATGATGAAAAGTGATTGTTCCAGTTTTCTGCCAAGGTCCAATATGTTCCAACCCTGTTCACGGCGCACACTTTCGCGGTTCATTCCTAAAAATGCAAACATGGAGGTATTTAAAGAATCAATAGCATTGATCATCCGAAAATGATCTGAATTCACACTTTTTTTTGCTACATTCCATTCTTCTTCCATTTGCCGCAGCACCCGCCACGTATCAACAGACCAGAAATTGCGGACACTATAAACTGCATTTTTTAAAAGAGAAAGGTTATGGCTCAGGCTTCCCATTCTTTTTTCATTGTACAATATATCTGTAAGTTCCACCCAGGGTTTTTCAAATATTTTTATCCTGGCAACTTCATCATCCTCTTCCATAAAGCCGGGGAAAGTATAAGTGCATTTGGTAACCGTCTGCAACAATATATTTTCTGTAGCCATGCTATCGTTTACAAATGATTTCTTGCTTTGCAAAATACGTTGCATAACGGTTCGTTGCAGCCGTGCATTATTGATTACCCTTTCTGTATAACGGCCCACCCAATAAAGATTTTCTGCGGTATGGCTTGGCAACGATCTCTTAAATACTTCCTGCTTCAAAGTTTCGGTATTCAATACCAGGTTGATAGGTTTTTCTTCTTCAGCATTCGCCGATACCACCCAGGTATCTTTACTAATTCCACCCAACTGGTTAGAAATAATAAAATTGTTTTCCCCGGTGGTGGTTCGTGTAAGCCCGCCTGGCATAGCAATATAAGTGTTATTATGGGCCACTAAAAAACTTCTGAACAGCGAACGGCCTGCTTGTATTTTTCCATTATGCCATGAAGGAGTGGATGAAAAATTAATTTTTTCCTGCCCGGCATATAAATGAGGATGGGCTTTTATTTCCTTTACCAGTTCTTCAGCCTTTTTTGTCGAAAGAGAAGCCCCGTCAATAGCTGAATGGGTACCAGCATTATTTCGAAATATTTTTCTGACTACCAGTGTTTTTAAATTGGCAATTACATAATTCATTTCTTTAGGCTGCGCCGCACCACCAGGTAGCAATAGATGGCATAATCAGCTCATTCCCAAAAAAGTGTTTTGCCAAAGCGGGTAAAAATGGAACAAGCCCGGCATTTTCCACAATACTGCTGCCAAGAGGATTGGCAATAGCCACATTACCTTTTCTTATTGCCTGCACCAGGCCCGGAACGCCAAGCAACGAATCACTTTTTAATTCGAGTGGATCACAATAGCTGTCATCCAGCCTGCGTAATATCACATCTATTTTTTCAAGGCCTTCGATAGTTTTAAGCCATACCTTATTGTCTTTTACCATCAGGTCATTGCCTTGTACCAGCGTGAGGCCGAGATAGGCAGCGAGATAAGAATGTTCAAAATAAGTTTCGTTTTCCGGCCCCGGTGTAAGAATTACTATTCTGGGATTTCCGGAAAAATTCGGGGCCATATTGGTCAGCGTTTGTTGCAGTGCATCAAAGTAAGGAGATAGCCTCTTTATATTTAAATTAGAAAACAATTCAGGCAAAACACTGGACATGGCAAACCTGTTTTCCAATGCATACCCGGAACCGGAAGGTGCTTGTGTGCGATCGCTGATAACCCAAAGGCGCCCGTCACTCCCACGGGCCATATCGGCAGCGTATAATGGCAAGTATCGTTGCAGCGGTAATTTGATATTCACACAAGGGCGGATGAAACCCGGATGCAGGTAAATCAATTCCTGCGGTATAATGCCTTTTTTAATAAGTAGCCGGGGCCGTAGATATCTTCCAGCAGAAGGTTAAATAATTCAGCCCTTTGTATCAAACCTGCACTGATGGTTTCCCATTCACCGGAAGTTATCAATTGGGGAACCGGGTCAAGTTCCCATGCACGGTTTTGCCCTGAAGGGTCATTGTAAATATTATACGCTACACCGTTCTCTTTCAGCAGGCGTTGAATATCTATATTGCGATTTTGCAATTCTTCATATCCAAGTTGGTGAAGGGAATTGAAGAATATTTGCCAATCAGGCCTTATAGTATTGCCTGCTGCAAATAATTCGTTATAGGAACTAATGGCCGGGATGTATTGCTGAAGCAGTGAGTCGATTGCTGGTTGATACGGCATATTTTTTAAACACTTTCGTAATTAAAAATAAGAAAATAAACGATTATGCTTCGGTATATTTTATTTTGCAAAATAGTGTGAAAGTAACCTTACTTCAATAGGTTGGGTTGTTATTTTTGAAGAAAATACTTTTTTAGTATTACAATTAAGCTGAGGCAGCCGGACTAAGAAATAATTTAAAAATCTCAATCAGTAGTATGGAGTTTAAAAAATCATAATGCATATAAGGATAGCATAAACATCATCAGTAAAGCCTTCAATTATACTTTTTAAACAGGTTATAAAAATTTTTCTAACTCCCCATTTTTATTTGCCTCAATAAGTTTTTTCAACTTCTTTGTCAACTTAACATCGTTGCCGGGAATGTCACAATATGCCAACAATATCTTCCAACTTCCAATCTTAATTTTCTCCTGGCCTATACTTTCAACTTTATTTTCAAGACGAAACTTGACCATTGATGCTGCGTAGATTGTCATCAGGTCAACGTTATTGTTTAATAATTTTTGATTATTTCCCCATATAAAACCATAATCCGGAGTTCCGGACATCCATTTAAGTAAAAATTTTTGACAACTTAGCCTGTCACTTTTGTCTTTGTCAATAGGGCTTGAAAGTAATGTATTGGCTGCCGTTAAAGCAAAAGTATTAGCCGCCCTGTAATCATCGGGCTTATCAAGTTTTATTTGACTATAGTCGGGACCAGTTTGTGCATACATAAATGTTGTCGTCGCTAAAGCCAAAAAAAGAAAAAGCATTTTTTTCATAGTATAATTTTTTTTATAAAACCGGTTGAAGGTAAATACAAAAAGCTGATTTTTGTTTGTTTGCTGGAATCCAGCATTTCAATAAACTAACACAAAAATCATTTATTTCTTTTTGAATTTATTTTTTAATTTGAAAGAGATAAAGAAACGATATAAAGATTTTTATAATCATTTTTAATTGTAAGTTTGATTATTCAATTTCAAAAACTCCTTTATGCATGTCAAAATAAGTAAGAAAGGGAAGAAGTGTTATTAATGACAAAAAATTAGCTTCCGAATTGGTTTTAACTATTGTAAAAAACCAACAACAACTTGAAGAAGGAAAAACAGTTGTTATCGATGGTCGTAATTTGGGTGTCAAGTTGGTAACTACTATAAAAGACTCTAAATAATCTACTCATTTAAATGAATTTAGCTCTAAGTGCTATTATATTAATTATTTTATTGCTTCCGGGTGTTGTGGCGATAAGAGCGTACTATACTTCATTTACGGATAAAGCATCGGGGATTGCAGTTCCATTTAGCGACTTACTTTTTAAGGGAATTCTGATTTCAATTTTTTTACATGCCATTGCTATATCTGTAATTCATCTTTGCAATTCTACATTTAGCTTTAATCTTCTATTCGAAATTCTGGCAGGTAAAGATATTTATGCTTCAGATTCGTACCTCTCAGGTTATTTTATTGAATTCATTTGGTATAATATTTTAATCTCTCTTATCGCATGGTTTATGGCCAAAGGCTTTAAATCCTGGGTACGAAGAAGGAATTTTGATATCAACTTCTTTTCATTAAAAAATACCAATTATTGGTTCTACGTTTTTAGTGGCAGGTATTTAGATACGAAAGGAGTTCAGGGAACGGAAGCTGAAACAGATTTGATTGTGTTAGATGTTCTTACTAATTCAAATATTATCTATAGCGGTATTTTGTTGGACTTCAATTATTCGCCTTTAAAAGATGAATTACAAAATATAATTTTAGGTGCTGCATGTAAAAGAAGTTTTGAAAAGGAAGGTAAAGACGAACACTCCGAACATTCCACCGGTATTCCTGCCTTAATACCAGGGGATGTATTTATTATACCAATGAGTAAAGTGGTAAACATTAATATCAACTATATAAGTATATCGGAATTGTCAAATCAAAAAACTGAAAATGAGTCATGAACCAGGTTCCTTTTTTTCTGTGCTGATTGTTAGCAGACCTGCCCCGTAAATACAAAAAGACAAAAACTGGCGCAGGTCTCCCGACCTGTGACTGCTCGTTACTTGTATAACCTTACCATAAACTCTTTTAATCTATCCTTACCAACTCTAATAATCCTTTCCCGTTTTCGGTGTAATAATCTATTGCACTACTGTGTTTCCAGTCCTGGGGCTTTCTACAAATCCTGCCCTTACAGGATTTTCATGAAGGTAACCAAACATATATCATCGAATCTGTATTTACTTCTCATTACATAAATATACAAATCAATGATTTATTACAAATGAAAAAAACAAAAAGTAAAAATTTGTGAAAAGTGATTTTTTTGTTGAAATACTTTAGGCTAAGTAACGCATAGTCACAGGTCGGGAGACCAGTTGGGTATTTTTGTAATACATTTGTTATTATCGAATTTCAAGGCATTTTTATAAAATTTGGTGCTAAAGAGCATATAAATAGATTGCAAAAGGAAGGACACGTGTTTTGCAATACAATAAAATATTTTTCAACGCTAGATGATTTCGTCCAAGGAGATGAATTAGAAAAAGCCTGGTTAGTTGATAATTCAAAAGATTCTATACTACAAATAAAACCTGTTGATGCTCCTGATTCAGAATATATCAATATTAAGCTTTCTAAATTACTTATGAATCGTGAAGACCCTTTTGGGAATCTATTTTGTTTGTACAGCCTCAATATGCTTGAAATGGAATATGGGGAAAAATGGATGATTCCACAAAAACTTCTAGAAAAGTATGAAGCATATCTTATAATAACTAATGTAGATGCTTTTCTTGAACGGCTACACAAGGCTTTAGATACAAGAAAACTTTGTTGGGAACACCATTTGATCGAATACAAAGATTTTTCAAATGTAAAAACAGAAAAGACTATTTTTCAAAAAGATAAAACTTATGATTATCAAAAGGAATTTCGCTTGTTCATACACCATGATGAAGAAAAAGAAATTGAACTAATGCTAGGAGATCTTTCAGATATCACTCATGTCCAGACAACAGAAAATTCAGATAAGAAGTATTTTATTAAAGTACATCAACCTGATAGCCTTAAATAAGTGGAGTGCCGTACAACGATCGCAAACTGGCGCAGGTCTCCAGACCTGTGACTGCTCGTTACTTGTATAACCTCACCATAACTCTTTTAATCTATCCTTACCAACTCTAATAATCCTTTCCCATTTTCGGTGTAATAATCTATTGCACTACTGTGTTTCCAGTCCTGGGGCTTTTCTACAAATCCTGCTCTTACAGGATTTTCATGAAGGTCAACAAACCTATATCATCGAATCTGTATTTACTGCTCATCGCATAAATATACAAATCAATGATTTATTACAAATGAAAAAGACAAAAAGTAAAAATTTGTGAAAAGTGATTTTTTGTTGAAATACTTTAGGCTTAGTAACGCATAGTCACAGGTCGGGAGACCTGCGCCAGTTGGGACTATAATGCACCATTCGACAGCAAGGCTTGTAATGCACTGGCATTTTACTAAAGTTAGATAATGATTTTTATGATATCTTCATATTAGGGTTCGGGCTCGACGAAAAAAGCAAAGTAAAAGTTCTTAACTTTATCAACAAAACAAAGCCAAACTGCAGTACCGGGCTGACAGTTATAAAATATCCCATCTGCAGCAATACTTGAAGGTTGTGTGTCAGCTTAAAAACTGTAAGAGTCCTTTTTATACTATCTGACTAATCAGTTGTAAAAGAGAAAATATCAAAGAAATTATTTTAATAAAACAATATGGTAACAAGGATCGAGAATAAGATTAAAATTGAAATACCAGCAAAATTTACAGAAAAACACATAGGTTCATTTGTGCATAATTTTTATAATTATTTCAGAAGCTATCCTAGTTATGATTATTTTTTCGATTTTACAAAAGCAGAATGGATTGCAAACCAAAATCTTTTATTATTATCTGCAATAGTAAAGTATTTGTACTACTCTGAAAAGAAACTACAAATTAAGCTACTGGACTTTCAGAATCTGAATAAAAGGAAAGTAGAACAGGTTTGTGAATTGTGGTACGTATGGGAATTCAGCCGAATTTTTGATAAAAAAGAATATGATTTTGAAAATTATATCGAAACATTTGGTAGTAATATTTTACACAATCTGTGCGAAAAATTTGAAATCAACATTACAAAATATACGAGTAAACAATACTATTCCTTGTACGAGGATCAATTTAGTGTTATTCCTTTTGTTTCATTAAATTATATAAAAAATGCTATTTATGAGAACACAATGAATGCTCAATTGAAACCAGTTTATGCATTGAATGAAGTTATTAATAATCAATTGAATGATAGTGAGTGTTCTCATCCGTTTATTTCTAAAACAATCAGTGCCATCATAACAAAAGAATTATATGATAATTTTCTTGATCATTTTCAAAAAGAAAAGTCATTATTTAAGTGTATTCAAGACTGGGCTTTCATGAGCATTTCATTAAAAAGGAAGCACCGTTTTGACAATCAGAAAAGATTTGAACAAAACTTTAAGGAAAAGAATTAGAATTAGTAGAAACATTTTTCTTCGATTCTCAACAAAAGAGATATAAAAATGAGAATATAATACAATTTTCATTTATCGATTTTGGCGTCGGAATTGTCGAAACATTAAAAGAGCAATTCAAAAAGGAAAATCAAATTATCCAATCGAACTTATTTACGCAAATCGAAGACAATGATGTATTAAAATACGCATTTAAACACAATTCATCACGGAATCCTATCTTGGATAAATACGAAAAAATTAACAAGTATATCCCAAGAGGATTATATGATTTATTAGTAATTGTAAAACGTTACAAGGGGTTATTAATTGTCAGAAGTAATTACGGTAAATTACTTTATAATTTCTCTGAAGCAAGTAATATCAGTAATTCCATCTCTTTTTTTGATAAACAAAAAAGAGAATATTTTCCAGGCACTTATATATCAATATACATTCCAGCATGGAAGAAGAATAAAGAGTTTGATAAATCTGTAATTCAACCCGAGTTTAGGTCTTTAAGTTTAGAAAACAAACCCAAAAAATCACAAAATATTAATTTGTTTTCAATAACATCTGAATTAAGTACTGACCCAGATATACGTTATAAAAATCTAATTGATCAATTGTCTCAAAAATTGAAATATGATGAAGATGTTAATCGCCTAACATATATAAGTTTTTTGGGTGTTACAGATAGAGGTTTAATTGAAAAGACTATTTTTTTTCTTGTTGGCACCTATGAAGTTAATAAGCATAATAGCATTATAATAGTTTATCCACCTTCCAAAAATATTATAGACGAAATAAATAATGAGATTTTGGAATTAGACGATGATGCAGTAATTCAGGATTTTAGAATAAATCCAATTCCTGTTATCTATCTTGATGTAGAGAATCAGGAAATTATTATGCATTGGATTGGCATTTATAATGAGGAAGATAAACAAAAGCTTAATGACTTGCTTTTCGATATCCATTCTTTAATATTATCAGACTTAAATGATGGCTACAAAGCAGTAGGAAATACAAACATAATAGATAAATACGGCAATTTCTCTTCAAGGTTACCTATTGCTAAAATACTAATGAATTATTACGATAGATATGAATATGTTCTATTTGAAGAAGCATTGAATGAATATAATTGTGAGAAAAAAGATGGAATCTATTTATGTAATGGCAATTATTATCAGGAATGTTTTTTACAATTAACAAATGTACTTAACAGTAGAAAATATCGTAACGTATTTTCTTTATTCTTATTTGGAAAAATTAAACTCCACATCAAAGAATTTAATAAGGAAATTAAAGACATTTATAATGAAGTAAAATATATCGCAATAACTGCTAGTAGCCATAAAATACTAAAAGCAATAATACAAAATAAAAACAATGAAGAAGTTGCCCATATTACAAAAGAAAATTGTGTTTTCCTTGAAAGTTATTTGAATTTTGAAAATGAGCTTAAAGATAAGGTAGAACAAGAGACGAACTACATTCTAATTTGTGATGTAATTGCTACGGGTAATACAACCAAAAAGACTAGATTTAATCATTTCTGAAAAAAAATCAAAACTTATTGCTGTTGCTGTAATTGTAAATTCCTTAGATTTTAATTTTAATGGGTATAACGATTTTAAGACAAATTTTATAGATTTCGAATAGATTAAAATTCTTATACAACAAGCCTATACAAAAATTTCATAAAGATGAGCTAACTCCGGAGCAAAAAAAAAAGCCTCTGATTCGTATTAATCCATTTACAAATATTCCAATCACATTGTCCGATGAAGTGACATTTAAAGAGTCTATTTTATTAACCAACAATGAATTTTTAGAATGTATAGATATTTGTGATATAGAAATAAGGTTTAAACTCTTTAATAATCTAATACATCCATATTTTTTTAAAACTGTCGAGATATTAAAAAAAGAGAATGAAAAAATAAAAAATCGAAATTATTCAAACTCATTAATTTATAAGATTTTCAACAGACTTAAAGAGAAAGAGGAATACGAAGAGGCTAATTTTATCTTTTATCCGAAGCACTCTGATATTGAATCTTTAGAAGTTGAACAATTACAAATTGAGACAAAGATATTTGGAAAGGGTGGAGTGAAATATTTTGAATTGGAAAGATATAATCCAGGAAGCGGATGGAAATTTCCTCATACAGTAGATTATTTTCGAAATGAAATAGAAAATGAAGTAGTATTAGTATTAGATGATGGCAGTTGTTCAGGTGATTCTCTATACCAAATGGCAAATGAATTATCATATTATTTGCCTAAAACAATAAATATAATTTCAATAATAGGAAGGGTTGAAGATCACAAAAGAGAATTTCTCTCTAAAATAGGCACAATAAAATCCAAGATTAATGAAGATCAAACAGGGGAGTATAAAATTGGAAATATTGATTTACACATATACTTTGGATCATATTGGCATATTCCAACGTTCTATTTGGAAATGAACCCATATAAAGAAGAATGCAATTGGTTAGAAAAGTTAATTGAGTTACAAAATACACCTAAGCAAATTAAGACGTTTGCTAGAATTATCAAGAATGAATTATCACCAATACTGGACGAAGACTTGCGAAACAAAGTTTCCAAAAAAGAAAATATTGATTATAAATTCTTTCCTAAAACTAAAAATCAAATAATTGAAACGAAAAAGGAGATACTACGTATTCGAAACGAAATTGGGAAAATAATAGGATACCGTTTCTACAAGGAAAACTTCTATTGGTTTAATTTTTTTATTAAAAATTCTTCTAATACTGATTTTACTGACAAAAAAATAAATGAAGATATTGAGCACTTGTTAATGTGCTTTACTTATGAGCCGTATTTATATAAAAGGATAATACAAATAATCCCTGAAATCAAAGAGTTAATCTGCTCATTTATTGAGTCAATTATTTTTAGAGCAATAGATTTAAGCGACTATCTCAATTATAAATGGAGCAAAAAAGACATTGTTCATATATACTTTATTGCCTATTCAGATAAAGAGCTAGTCAATAATTTGACTTTGAATAGGTTTGAAAAGTTAATGGAGTTTATTGGTTATGAGAACGTTGACTATCTGTTATTTAAAATACTTCATTATTCACCAAAGAATAATGAGAATTATAGTAATATTTTTAGGGAGCTTCGTAGAGTAGTAGGTAATTATTCATCCCAATCCAATAAAAAAATTAACTTATTTAAGCATTTTATATCATCTATTCCTTATGGAAACACTTTTACCGAAACAGTTGATTATATTAAAGAGGAGTATCAGAAGATTTTAAGTACTTCTCCTGAGCACAAAGAGTCTATAAATGCTAAATTAGATTCAGCGGCATCAAACATAGATACATATGTGTTGAATATCAATGCAATAAATGGCAATGATATAAGTGTTGGAATCTTATTTGAAGCAAAAGAAGACCTGAAACGTGTGCTAGAAGTTATTAGCAAAATTCTAAGCTTAACAGATAAATATCCAGCATATTTTTCAAAGTATTATACTTGGTTTGAACAAAATGATAACTCTCTTAGAAATAGGTATGACTTTATCTGTAATTACCTTGAAGATATTGACACAATTGATATCGTAAATATTGAAAAGCTGCTTAAACACGTTAGAGAAATAAAATATAGATTCTGTGATAGTAGCCTTGCTCCATATAATATCTTTGCAAATCCATATACATTTAATTTCGCTGATATTCTAACCAAACATATCGAAGAATTCCTAGTAAACGAACCTGATTATAATATAAAAATACAGAGTTGTGGCCAATCTTACGTAGCTTTTCCTCAATATATATTGGAAGAAATTGTAATTAAAAATATACTGAGTAATTTTAAAGAATATGCAGACAAAAAGCATCTAATTACAATTAATATTGCCAAAATCGATCTCAATATAGTTTTGGAAATAAAAAATAGTATTACCAATAATTCCACTAAAGAAGGAAGTTATATTGGCACTCAGTTAATCAAAAATCTGAATGACTGTCCAAATGAGATTTTTTATTATGAAAACAATGATCATGTCAGAGATAAAGATTTTTTCATTCAGACAATAAAATTTAAGTTACTTAACATATGAATACAAAAGAAATAACAATTCTATTTTGGGATAACAAAGCAAACTTTAATCTGAGAGATACTCAAATAGGGCTAGGTCTTAGAGATGGTAAAAGTTTAAAATATAAGAAGGTTTATCCATTTGATAGTGAGTCTGAATTTGATAAAATATTGGATGAACTTGGTGAAGATGATCTATTTTTAATTTTGGTTCATGTTGACAGGGGAAATCAAGATATTGGGGCAAAAGAATTTAAGTTAATAATAGAAGAAGGTCGTTCTGTGCCAGAAGAAAAACGCAAATTGATTTCGAAAGGAGGTGGGACAGGTGTATATGATTATGATGGAATATCGTCAGGAATACAAATGGATCGAATTTTACCTTATACAAAAAAACAACTTTTCGGCAATGGTAAGACAGACAAAAAAAAATGGACAAATAACTACCCTCATTTTTATTATGCAATTATAACAGCGCTTTATGAAAATGAGTATGAAGCAGTAGAAAAATTGTTTGATTTTGATGAACATGTTTACAAAACTGGAACAACTATTTATAGATCAGGAAAATTAAAACATACTGACATTAAAGTTATTACATGTTTTGCGACAAAACAGGTATGGTGGAAGCTTCTATAATTGCTACAGAAATGATTCACTTGTTTAGTCCGAAGTATATTTTTATGCCAGGAGTCTGTGGGGGTGCTGATGACACAAAGTTTGGAAGTGTAATAGTTGCCGAAAAAGTATTTATATTTCAAAAAGGAAAAGTATCTGATTTAAAAGAAGAAACGGGCAATGGAGATCAAATAATAAAGTTATATTATAATAATGAAGAAATTGACAAGAATAAAGTTACTGACCATGCTGGTAATAAAATTAATCTAATTATTGAAAAGTTTGAATCCGAATCCGAAATAATAGATATTGATACAGAATTAGTTACTCTAATAAAACCGGAATTAAAAAATATAGAAAATAAGATTAATGAACCCTATGCCGAGCATGAAAAAATTAAAGTTCAATTAGAACCAATGGCATGTAGTATGTTAGTAATAAATAAAGAAGATTATTTTGATGAAACTATTCTTCCAATTGATAGAAAAACTAAAGCTGTAGAGATGGAAAGTTATGGAATAGCTCGAGCATCTAAAATTGCTAATGGAGGAAAAACAAAATCATTAATATTTAAATCTGTGATGGACAAAACAAAATTAAAGGATGATAATTACAAGGAAAAGGCTGCATACACAAGTGCTCAATTTTTGAAACATCTTTTAGAATCAAATGTCCTGATAGAATTGTAAGCTTCCCCTAAAATTTGTCCATTTAAAAGTTGAATAAATTTCTAACTTTAAATGGATAAATATGAAAAAACAAGACTCGCAGAAACACAAATTGTAAAGGCGATCCGGGAACAGCAAGAATTGCCGGGAGCAAAAAAAAAATGTCGTTAGTACAATCAGAACTTTTCAATTTATTCATATACTGCCAAAATAAAAATCCTCTCTATTTCTTCGTTTACTGCCTCCCCCAAATCTACTTATGTTCAAAATAAGGAATTTCATCGTGGCTTACATTCTCTTTTTGGTCCCAGTAAGCAAGCGTAACCACATGTCCGTGGGGAGTTTTTAAAAGCCTTCCAAAAATGGCATTGATGGGATTGAAAGTATAATCGGTAACGCCCACCGTAAAGGTTTCCGGAAGTATGGGTTCTTCCGGCGGCGGAGCGGCAGGCTCCTCTCCTTCTTTTTTTACAACAGGCCTGGCAGGTGGCACTTTAGGAGGCGGGGAAGGAACGGCTACAACGGTAAAACCATTGTATTCTAACAATTTTCTTAAGAAGTCAACACGCTCCGGCGAAACTTCTTTTTCTACAATGCCGCATTTAATTCCATCGAGCTCTTCAAACAGGTGATTTTTATTGATGGCCATTAATTAGTTGAAGTTATTTTAAATGTTGAATGTTGAACATCAATTTAATGATTGAATGTAATCGTAAACCCAACTAAATATTCCTGCAAAAACAATACCTGCCGCACAGATGTACATTCCGAATTTGGTGGAAAGCTGCACTTTTATTTTTTCTATCGGCGCATCATTTTTATCCATAAACATCGACCTGATCACCCTTAAATAATAATACAATGAAATGATCAGGTTCAATGCTGCGATAGTGATAAAAAGATAATTGGCCTTGGCTGCGCCTGCAGTTAGCAAAAATAATTTTCCAAAAAATCCTGCTGTTGGTGGTATGCCTGCCAGCGAAAATAATGCCAGCGCCATGATCCAGGTTAAGAAAGGATTGGTTTTATAAAAACCTTTATAATCGCTGATCTTTTCTTTGCCGGTATGCGATGAAATAGTGGCTGCCACACCAAAAGCCGCAAGGTTTGAAAACACGTAGATCAAAACAAAATACACAACAGAAGTAAGCCCTTCCGGCGAATTGCCGCTGATGCCCACCAAAATAAAACCTACCTGCGCGATGGAAGAAAAAGCAAGAAATCGTTTGATGTTTTGTTGCCGCAACGCAAAAAGATTTCCGGTGATCATGGTGATGATGGATAGCAGCATGATCATATTGTACCACACTTCCTGCATCGGTTGAAATACTTTGTACAACACCGTGATGAAAATAAAAGCGACCGCGCCTTTGGAAATAACCGATAAAAAAGAAGTGGTGGCCATTGGCGAACCTTCGTACACATCCGCTGTCCATAAGTGAAAAGGAACGATGGACATTTTAAAAGCAAAGGCGGTAAATAAAAATACGAAAGCCAATATCTGAAAAGGGCTTCCGGTGATAAGCGCAGGAAGTTCTGTAAAACTGATCGTACCTGTAGCGCCATAGATCAGCGAAATGCCAAACAATAAAATGCCCGAAGAAAAAGCGGAAGATAATATAAACTTCATGGCTCCTTCGGAAGATATTTTTTTATGAAGATCGAAATTGGCCATCGCGGCTACAGGAATCGTTGCCAGTTCCAGCGATAAAAAGAACATTAAAAAATTGCCACTTGAGATAAGGAAGAACATGCCGAGCAAAGCGGATAAAAGCAAAATAAAAAATTCAGCAAGATGTTCTGTCTTTTTAAACCAGTCAGCAAATAACAATGAGATTAAATAAACGCCAAGGCTTAAAATATTTTTCTGTAAGAGCTATCAAAGCATTGGTATGATACATTCCGCCAAACAAACTTCCTTCGTGGTTGAAAAAGAATCCTGCGCAAAATTGAACAATAATAAAACCTGGATGATGTTTAATAAAGAAATCATTCTTTAGTTCCTTTGCCTAATTTGATAAACAGCAACACAAAGATGATAACAGTTACTATCAGCTCAGGTTTCATCAATGATATAAATTCATTCATTCCGGTTATTTTATTATCCTCCTGTAATTTTCTGCATAATTATTTCCGCTGCCCGGCCTTATTAAATCATTCAACCAAAAAGGCGCAACACCAATGGCTATAATTCCAAAAAGTAAAATAACGGCAGCTAATTTTTCATTCCATGCGGCATCTTTTAAATGGCTGAAACTTGCTTTTATCGGCCCCATGGCCACTTTACTCACAGCTCTTAAAATATAGACTGCCGTTACCACAATACTCATACAAGCCAATATGGTAACAATACGATGAAAGGCATCCGGGTGTTCCCAGGAGCCCATGAAAACCGTCACTTCAGCAACAAAGCCGCTTAGCCCGGGTAATCCTAAAGAACAAAAACCTACTATAAATAATACCGTGATGATGAAAGGAAGTTTTTTTAGAAGGCCACCCATTTCATCAATCATCCTCGTGTGTGTGCGTTGGTAAATCATTCCGATAACAGCGAAGAAAAGAGCCGTCATTAAACCATGGCTCACCATTTGGATGACAGCGCCGGTGATGGCAGTTTTTGTAAGCATGCCAATACCCAGCAAAACAAAACCGCAATGGCTTACTGAAGAATAAGCGTTGATATATTTAAGGTCTTTCTGCATCATGGTTACAAAGGCGCCATATAAAATTCCGATTACAGAAAGTACGATGATAATGTTCGCATATTCTTTTGCGCCTTCGGGTAACAGGTAAACGGCAACACGCAAACAGCCGTAACCACCCAGCTTCATAGAGATGCCCGCCAAAAACATAGAACCTGCTGTAGGCGCTGAAGAGTGCCCGTCAGGAACCCATGTATGAAAAGGAAATAAGCCACTGAATACACCAAAGCCGATGAACAACAAAGGGAAACAGATCATTTGAATGTTGTGTGGAATATGAGTGGTGGATAATTTCAGTAAATCAAAAGTTCTTTCAGGGTTTGTAAAATAAAGCCCGAGCAACCCTACCAAAACCAATGCAGAGCCGCCCATGAGCATTAAAGCCAGTTTGTTGGCACTGTATTCTTTATTACCGCTTCCCCAGATACCGATCAATAAATATTTTGGAATAACCGCAATTTCCAAAAAGAAGAACAGCATGAAAAGATCGAGGGACATAAAAAAGCCATAAGCGCCAACGCTCAATAAGAAGAAGAAGGAAATAAAATTCTTTCGTCATCTTTTCAATATTCCATGAAACGAGGATTCCTGCAATCACTACAAAAGCGGTAAGCATGATCAATGCAACAGAAATACCATCTACCCCCAAATGAAAACCGATATGCAATGCGGGAAACCATTCATAATTTTGTTGAAACAACATCTGTGCTGTATTGCCCGCTGCCACTTCATTTCGATAGTAAACAAACAAAAAAAGCGAAAGTATAATCTGCACCGCAGCGCCGATGAATGATACCCACCTTACCTGTTGCCTTGTACGCGTCAACAATACGGCCACCGCAGTAGCCAATGGAATTAATATGAGTAATGATAAGTTCATTCTTCTTCCTGATTTATTTTTATTTCCACCAATAGATAAACAATACGGCCATTGCTATTGTCGCGACTAAAAAGTACAAACCATATTGTTGCACTTTACCCGATTGAATTCCTTTTATTTTTGTTGAAACCTTTTCTGTGGTGTTGCCGGTGGCATTTACGAGGCCATTCACTACATTTCTGTCGAACCAGGCTGCCGGCTTTCCGATTAAGTTGAACACAATTTTTTTGGTGATGAATATATAAAGTTCATCAAAGTAAAATTTATGATAAGCTGCTTTATAAAATCCGCCAAAAGAAGCCGATATTTTATCGGGAAGGTTACTTTCTTTTTTGTACATCTGCCAGGCGATAAAAATTCCGATCAATCCTAACGCAACAGGAAGAACTGAGAACTGCCAGTGAGATACCGGCTCAAATGGTTTTCCATCGGAGGTTACAAAATTTCCAAAAGGAATAAAGCCTGCGAAAGCCGCGCCAATGGCCAATAGAATAAAAGGAAGGATCATTACAAATCCACCTTCACCATGTCAGTCCGCCCTCTCCAAAGGAGAGGGAGCTTTGTTCCAGAAAATACTGAAGTACAAACGGAACATATAAAAAGCAGTAAGGCCTGAGGTGATTAACCCAATCCAGTAAACAACCTGGTTGTGTTGTGATGCTGCAAGTAATATTTCTTCTTTACTAAAAAAGCCTGCAAATGGCGGTATGCCGGAAATAGCCAGACATGCCACTAAAAAGGTAATGTGAGTAACCGGTAAATATTTTCTAAGGCCGCCCATATCTTTCATTTCATTGCTGTGAATAAAATGGATAACCGAACCGGCGCCAAGGAACAACAACGCTTTGAACATGGCATGAGTAAATAAATGAAACATAGAAGCAGTGTAACCCAAACCTGCTTCTCCCCCATAGCCAGCAACGCCTAGAGCGAACATCATGTATCCAATTTGCGAGATGGTTGAAAAAGCCAACACTCTTTTTATATCGGTTTGTGTGCATGCAATAACAGCGGCAAACAATGCAGTAATAGCGCCTACATAAGCAACCAGATGCAAAGCATCAGGAGCAGACAAAGCAAAAACAGGAAATAATCTTGCTACTAAATAAACACCTGCCACCACCATGGTTGCCGCATGTATCAAAGCTGAAACCGGCGTTGGGCCTTCCATTGCGTCAGGCAACCAAATGTGAAATGGCAACATCGCACTTTTTCCGGCACCACCCATAAACACCAAAACCACTCCCCATGTCAAAGCGGACATGCCCAGAAATGAAGAAGCAATTGCAGTTTGAAATTGTGTGGAATCAGGAGAAGTCAACCTTTCAATCAATGTATTAAAATCTAATGTTCCTGAATAAAATGAAAGTATTAATATGCCAATTAAAAATCCAAGATCAGCAAAGCGGGTAACAATAAAGCTTTTTTACAAGCCGCTACCGCACTTGGTTTTTCATAATAAAAACCAATTAATAAGAAAGAGGAAATGCCCACCAGTTCCCAAAAAATATAGATCTGGAAAATATTGGAAGACATGACTAATCCCAACATGGAAAAAGTAAATAAGCCGAGAAAAGAGTAATAAGTTGAAAATCTTTCTTCGCCTTTCATGTAGCCCAAACTATAAATATGAACCATCAGCGAAACGAAAGTGATTACGACCAGCATCATTACACTGATTGGATCAATCAAAGCGCCCATATTGATCGAAACGCCCTCGCTGAATTGCAACCATGTATATTGAAAAGGAATTATTTTTTGATAAACTCCATCCACTTTTCCAAATCTCAAAAAAATATTCATAAGCCGTGTATAATGCCAGCAGTGCAGAGATTAGCAATAAGAAGGGTTCCGATTATTCCTGAAGCATTCTTAAAATATTTTCTTCCAAACAATCCCAATATTACGAATCCTGCAAGAGGAAGTAAAGGGATCAGCATTAAGTAAGTGTCGTTAAGCATTTTTGGCTCAGTCAGTTTTATAAATTAAAATTTCATCTCTTCTGCTTTTTCCACATCAATTGAATGATGGCTTCGGTATAAATTAATGATGATCGCTATGGCTACCGCTGCTTCAGCAGCAGCAATGGCAATTACAAAAATGGTAAAGAATAATCCATCTAATTTGTCAGTCCATAAATATTTATTGAAGGCAATAAAATTCAGGTTTACGCTATTCAGCACCAGTTCCACACTCATCAAAACAGTGATCAGGTTTCTCCTGGTAAAGAACCCATAAATACCAATAAAGAAAAGCGCTGTACTGATAAATAAAATATGATATAATCCTGGTTGTAACATAAAATTTTGTTTTTCATTCACTTAATTCATAATTCACATTAATTCTTCATATTTTCATATTCATCCAATAACATCAATTTCTTCCTCAATAAAAATCTCTTCTTTTTGTTCGTTTACTGTATTTTTCGGGCTTCTCATTGCTATCACAATACATCCTACCAATGCTGCCAATAGCAGCATACTTACTACTTCAAAAGGCAGTGCAAATCCTCCTTCACCCACGCTCAACATACGGTTGCCTATATTTTCTACAGTTGGCGATACCGCTTGATTTGCGGTTGAAGAAAAAGTATATTGATAAACCTGCACCATCACCAAAGCAAAACCACAAAATGCTGCCAGTGCTGAAAAAACTTGTCGCCCGATTTTTTGCTTCGGCATTTTTTCGCCGGCCTTTTGGGTTAAAAAAATGGAGAAGATGATCAATACAGTAATACCGCCGACATACACCACAATCTGAACCGCAGCAATAAACTGAAACTGCATCCAGAAATACAAACCGGCAATTCCTATCAAAGAAAACAACAGGAAGATGGCAGCCCTGAAAATTTGCCTGGTGGAAACAGCCAAAATTCCGCTCACCAAAGTAAGCGCTGCAAGCAGGTAAAATATGATGGTTGACCCTTCCATTATTCGACGCCCTCCATAATTTTTGAACCGGGGTTATTTAATATTTTAGTTAACTCGCTTCTGTCATACACACTATGCTCAAAGGTTTGAGCCATTTTAATAGCATCCGATGGGCAGGAAACAATACATAAATTACACATCGTGCACAGTTCAAGATGATACACTAATTTATCAATTGCTTTTTTCTTTTTGCCTTCAGGGGTAATATTAAATTGAGTGATCACTTTTAAACTTCCATTGGGGCAAGCCAGTTCGCAGGCGGTACAACCGGTGCAGCGATGCTCATTGTTTTCATCGTGCGGCATTACCACTTCACCTTTAAATCTTTCCGGCAAAATCAATGTATCCCTGTTGTCTGGGTATTGTTGCGTGATGATTTCTTTATGATGCGTAAAATAATACATGGTACGCCTGAGGCCGATAGCCAGAGATCTTACTGCACCGAAAACTTCTTTTATGTATTTAACTATAAACATTTTTTTCATTTAAAATTAGAGTTTAGAGTTTAAGTCGAATCACTATAACTCATAATCAATTTAAAAATACCATCCTCCTATTGCCATTGCTGTTACCAATAAAATATTGAACATACTGATTGGCAATAAATATTTCCACTCCAGGTTTAACAACTGATCGATACGCAATCTTGGAAACGTCCACCTGAACCACATGATCAGGAATATTAAAAAGAACGTCTTTCCGAAAAACCAGATGCTGGTGGGAATAAAATCCATCACATGATTGAACCCTTGCCAGTTGCCAATATGGAAAGGCATCCATCCACCCAGAAATAAGGTTGCCCCAATTGCACATACTATAAATACATTTACATATTCAGCCAAAAAGAACAAAGCAAATTTCATCCCTGAATATTCTGTATGAAAGCCTGCTGTTAATTCTGACTCTGCTTCTGCAAGATCAAAAGGCGCACGATTGGTTTCAGCGGTTACAGCGATTATGAAAATCACAAAAGCAATAATGACGGGAATATGCCCTTTAAATATCCACCAGCCATCTGCCTGCGATTGAACAATCTCGTTTATGTTCAAACTGCCTGTTAATACAATAACTGAAAGGATTGATAAACCGGCTGACAATTCATAGCTCACGATTTGTGCGCCGGCACGCATCGCTCCCATCAACGAATATTTGTTGTTGCTGGACCAGCCTGCAATTAAAACACTTATAACAGAAACGGATGAAATAGCGGTAATATACAACACACCAATGTTCATATCCCACATTTGAAAATTCTTTGCAAAAGCCAACGGAGCCATCAGCAACATTGCCACCATCATCGCTATGTAAGGAGCAAGGTTGAATAAAAATTTATCTGCTCCTGAAGGCGTCATTCCTTCTTTTACCATAAGTTTCACTGTATCGGCAAGCGATTGAAACATTCCTTTTGGGCCCACGCGGTTTGGCCCGAGGCGTATTTGAATCCATGCGGAAACTTTTCTTTCCATGATCACCAAAACCAATCCCAGTACAGCAAACAATCCAATTACACAAACACCAACAATCACCATTTCAATAATAGTAACCAAGGTTGGATTCAATCTTTGACTTAACCAGTCGTTTACAAAATTTGCTATGCCATTAAAACTCCACATATTATTTAAATAAGATAGTTCTGTTTTTTACTTCAACATTCTGTGTTCCTTGTTATGTTCGATATTCATTATTTTATAACATCTCCCGTTCTCTCTAATTCTTAATTCCTAATTCATAATTCACCTGTCAATATCCGGAATTACCAAATCCAATGTTCCCATCATCGCAACCAAATCGCCCAATTTGCTCCCTCTTGCCATGTGATCCAAAGCAGAAAGATTTGAAAAACCGGGTGACCGAAACTTGATCCTGTAAGGCGTTGACCCACCCTCACTCACAATATATACTCCCAACTCTCCTCTTGCCGTTTCTACTCTTGTATAAAATTCTCCTTTTGGTAATTTTAAAACCATTTTTGTTTTTGCCTGGAAATCACCTTCGGGAATATTATCGATCAGTTGCTCAATAATTTTTATCGATTCATTCATTTCGCGCAGGCGCACCATATACCTTGCGAAGGAATCACCTTCGGTTTCCAATATTTCATCAAAGGAAACTTTATCGTACACTTCATAAGGATATAACTTTCTTATATCGCAACTTACGCCGCTGCCTCTTGCTGTCGGGCCTGTGCAACCATACGACACGGCATCTTCAGCCGATAAATATCCAACGCCTTTCATCCTGTTCTGAAAAATGATATTACCGGTTACCAGTTCATCATATTCTTTAATCTTTAGTTTGTACAACTTCAGAAATTCTTTTACCCTTCTTTGAAAATTAGGATGAATATCAGCCATCACGCCACCGGGCACCATATAGTTCATCGTTAACCTGGCACCGCAGGTTTCTTCCATTATATCATTGATGGTTTCGCGCTCCCTGAACGCATGGAAGAACGGAGTGAAAGCGCCAAGATCCATTGCCATAGCTCCCCACCATAATTCGTGCGATGCAATTCTTGTCAGTTCATCCATCAAAACCCTGATCACCTGAGCTCTTTCGGGCACTTCTACCTGCAAACCTTTTTCTACACACATTGCACAAGCGTGGTTATTGATATGCGCAGAGAGATAATCCATGCGGCTCGTAACATATATAAACTGTCTATAGGTAAGGCTTTCGCACATTTTCTCAATAGAGCGGTGAATGAAACCGAGATGAGGTTCCACTTTTTTGATGGTTTCTCCGTTTAGCGTAACAACCAGGTGCAATACACCATGTGTAGCCGGATGCTGAGGCCCCATGTTAATGATCATATCCCCGGTTTCACCATTTTCAAGGCGGTCTTCGGAGATACCATCCATTATTGCGTTTTCTCTATACATTTCTTGTTCGTTTTCTCCTTGCGGGAGAGCGGTGCTTATAGTTTTATCATATTTACCGGGTCTTCAAAATCTTTTCTCATCGGGTTTTTCCCTTCCCAGCCATCCGGAAGTATCAGCAAACGCAAATCAGGATGATTCAAAAAAATCACTCCAAACATTTCATACACTTCTCTTTCATGAAAATCAGCCGTGCGCCATATTTTACTTACTGTTTCTATTTCAGGATTGGTTCTGTCAAGTTTTATTTTCACCACGATGTTGTGCCTGAACTTTGTAGAGGTAAGATGGTACACCATTGTAAGATGAGTGTTCCAGTCAATACAAGTCAGGCAAAAAAGATAATCGAAAAATAAGGCTTCATCATTGCGCAATTGTTGCGCAAATGCAAGCCAATCATTCGCCTCTGCATTGATATTCAAAAACTCTCCTCCTTCTTCAAAAGTGGCAGAAGGTAATAGTTCGTTGATCTTTATTTTTAATTCTTCACTCGTCATTTATCATTTCTTTTATTTCCCTTCCGGTTTCGCAATTTTTATTTGTTCTCTTGTTAAACCGCTTTTTATTTTTTGCTGAAGTGTTATTAAGGCATTCAATAAAGCCTCCGGGCGTGGCGGGCAGCCGGCCACATATACATCCACCGGTATCACATGATCGGCCCCTTTTACCACAGAATACGTATTGTAAAAAAACGGGCCGCCGCTGATGGCACACGCTCCCATCGCGATTACATATTTCGGATCGGCCATCTGGTCGTATAACCTTTTTAAAACCGGCGCCATTTTATTTACAATCGTTCCGGCAATGATGATAACATCTGCCTGCCTTGGAGAGGCTCTTGCTACTTCAAAGCCAAAGCGTGAAAAATCGTATTTGGCAGCAGCTACCGACATCATTTCTATTCCGCAGCAACTGGTGGCAAAAGTTAAAGGCCATAATGAATTGGAACGTGCCCAATTGATGACGTCATCCAGTTTGCTCAATACGATTCCTCCTCCCGGCGTTTCGTGTATCTGCCCGGGAAAAGAATCTTTCGAAGGTTCTGAATATGTTACACTATTTTTCATTCTATTAGTTTTATATTTAGTGGCCCCGATAGCAATCAAAACTAAACCCACTAAACTTTCTAAACCTCAACCTTAAACACTATAAGGTTTTGCTTCCCTTCATTTCCTGCTGCAAACCTTATAGGTTTTTATCGAGACCATCGATTTTAAATCCATTTTAATGCACCTTTTTTGTGTGCGTATAAAAATCCTGTGAATAATATAAAAAAGAAAATAATAATTTCTATTAAAGCAAACCATCCTACGTGTTTCGCAACAACTGCCCATGGATAAAGGAATACCAGCTCCACATCAAAGATCAAAAAGATCAAAGCGAATAAATAATAGCCCACATTTAATTGTATCCAGGTTTGCCCTTTTGTAGGAATTCCACTTTCGTAAGGCTCTCCCTTTTGAGGATTGGTAGTAGATTTTGTAAGAATTTTAGCGATGAGTATGGCAATGGAAGAAAAAGCAAGTGCGGCTAAAATCAAAACAATCATTGATGAGGCTCCCATACGATAATTCTATTAATTAGTATCCAATCAGAGTGCAATGTAGTGATGAAACTTTTTCAAATTCCTTTCTTCAATATGATTCAAATCTTTACGTGATATGATTTTCATCATGCTACAAAAGTGAAACCTTTATTATTCTCTTTCTTATTTTCTATAACCTTTCTACAGCAAAGGTTTTCGGGCAATACCAATTAAAACAGACCAGGTTTTTTTTATTCCTTTTTAGGCCTGAACAAAAAATTGGATTACTCAATTTGAAAATAAATATAGCAACTATTTTGCAAGGTGCATTCCTGTCAACCTAAAAACAACCTTATTTTATTGAAATAAAAGTAAAAATAACATTGGATTGATAATTAATTTTTAACAATCCAAATGGCATGATACAAATCATGTTGCTCAATGAGTTGCATCAGAAAATCAACCCCACAATTAGTATTCCTTTGCATTCTGTTTTATTTAATAAATCACCCTTTAAAAATTAACGAACTATGGCTATCAAAATCACAGAAGAGTGCATCAACTGCGGTGCCTGTGAGCCAGAGTGCCCCAACAACGCCATTTATGAAGGCGGCGTTGAGTGGAGTATGGCAGATGGAACAACCGTATCAGGAAGCTTTGTATTGATCGACGGAACAGTGGTAGGCGCCAATGACCGGATGCCACCACTTTCGCCAGACATCTATTACATCACGCCCAATAAATGTACCGAGTGCCAGGGGTTTCATGAAGAACCTCAGTGTGCTTCTGTTTGTCCTGTTGATTGTTGCCTGCCCGATGAAGATCATGTGGAAAGCAGCGAACAACTGCTGGCAAGAAAAGAATTATTACACAGCTAATTTATATTCAAACCAACTATGGATACTTTAAATGGAGTTCCGGAAAAAGTTACAACGATAAAGCAGGTCGATGACATCGTTATTCGTTTCTCCGGCGACTCAGGTGACGGAATGCAGCTTACCGGTATGCAGTTCACTGACACCGCAGCTTTGACTGGAAATGACATAAGTACTTTTCCGGATTACCCCTCTGAAATACGCGCCCCTATCGGAACCGTTGCCGGTGTTTCCGGTTTCCAGGTTCATTTCGGCAGCACGGATATTTATACTGCAGGAGATAAATTTGATGTGATAGTAGCAATGAATGCGGCGGCGCTAAAAGTGGATCTGCCACGATTAAAAAAAGGGGGTATTATCATTGCCAACCTGCAGGGGTTTGATAAAAAAAATCTTGGGTTGGCACAGTACCCGGATGGAGTAAATCCTTTGGAAGATAACTCACTTGATAATTATATTGTCCATAAAGTAGACGTCACGAAGCTTACGAAAGAATGCCTTGCCGATAGCGGACTTGGAATGAAGGATATTGAGCGTTGTAAAAACATGTTCGTTCTTGGTGTGCTTTTATGGGAGTTTGATAAACCGCTCGATAATACCATCCGGTTCATCCAGAATAAATTTTCGAAAAAACCGGAGATCGCTGATGCCAATATCAAAGTGTTGAAAGCGGGTTGGAACTATGGCGACAGCGCTGAAATTTTTACCACCCGGTTTAAAATTGCGCCCGCTAAACTTCCTTCAGGAACTTACAGGAATATCACAGGCAACCACGCGGCTGCAATAGGATTGGTAGCGGCTTCAGAAAAATCAGGATTGCCTTTGTTCCTGGGCTCCTATCCTATTACACCTGCAACTGATATTCTTCATGACCTTTCAAAATATAAAGGCAATGGCGTAAAAACTTTCCAGGCAGAAGATGAAATCGCCGCTATTTGTTCGTCCATTGGCGCTTCCTATACCGGAAGCCTTGCCGTTACTACTACATCAGGGCCGGGAATGTCTTTAAAGGCAGAAGCATTGGGGCTGGCTGCCATGCTCGAACTTCCTTTAGTGGTAATTGATGTACAGCGCGGCGGCCCTTCAACAGGCTTACCTACAAAAACAGAACAGTCAGATCTTTTGATGGCAATGCATGGCCGGCATGGTGAAGCACCTTTGCCTGTATTAGCAGCTTCTTCTCCATCTGATTGTTTTGAAACGGTTTATGAAGCCTGCAAAATTGCTGTAGAACACATGACACCTGTGATCGTTTTAAGTGATGGATATATCGCCAACGGATCAGAGCCATGGCGTTTTCCGGCAGAGGAGGATCTTGCAGCGATCGAAGTTAAATTTTTAGAGGAACCGAATGGGGAAAACGGAAAGGTATTGCCTTATAAGCGCGATGAAAATTTCGTGAGGCCGTGGATAAAGCCTGGGACAAAAAGTTTGGAACACCGCATCGGCGGATTGGAAAAAGAAAATGAAACAGGCAATGTTTCTTATGAAGCAAAGAACCACGAAGCAATGACCCGGTTTCGCGCTCAAAAAGTGAAAAGTATTCAAAGCTTTATTCCGCCTGCAAAAATTGACAACGGCAATAAAAAAGGCAAGCTGCTGGTTTTGGGTTGGGGCTCTACTTACGGTGCTATTAAAACGGCAGTAAAAGAATCGATCGACGAAGGGTTTGATGTTGCGCATATTCATCTACGTTATATTAATCCTTTGCCCGAAAACCTGGGTAGGTTGCTGTATGGCTTCGAAAAGGTATTGATACCTGAAATGAATAGCGGCCAGTTGCTTCAACTAATAAGAGCTGAATTTTTAATACCGGCTACCGGCTTTTCAAAAGTGCAGGGCTTGCCTTTTACAACCACTGAAATAAAAGAAAGAATAATCCGAATATCTTAAACATAAAAAAATGGAAACGCTTAGTTTAGATACAAATGAAAAATTGAACCCAAAAGATTTTTCTTCAGGGATGGATGTAAAATGGTGCCCCGGATGCGGCGATTACTCTATATTGAAACAGGTGCAAACGATCTTCCCTGACCTGGGTATTGAAAAAGAAAAATTTGTTTTTATTTCCGGCATTGGTTGTTCTTCCCGCTTTACTTATTACATGGATACTTACGGAATACACAGTATTCATGGGCGCGCAGCGGCAATTGCTTCAGGCGTAAAAGCTGCCAATCCTGATCTGGATGTATGGATCGTTTCGGGAGATGGGGATGCTTTTTCTATCGGAGGAAATCATTTCATTCACCTGATGCGGAAGAACTTTGATGTGAATTATCTCGTGTTTAATAACCAGATATATAGTTTGACGAAAGGACAATATTCTCCTACATCAGAGCGTGGAAAGATCACTAAATCTTCTCCTTACGGATCTATTGAAGAACCATTTAATCCTTCGGAACTCGCACTCGGAGCCAAAGCTTCTTTTGTTTCGCGTACGCTTGACCGTGATCCAAAACACATGCAAAGTATGTTGAAACGCGCGCATGCACACAAAGGAACTTCTTTTGTTGAAGTGTACCAGAACTGCCCGGTTTTTAATGACGGAACTTTCTTCCCTTTTTCTGATAAAGAAACCAAAAAGGAAGAATCTTTATTTCTTGAAAACGGTAAGCCTCTCATTTTTGGCAATAACGATGATAAGGGGATCAGGCTGGATGGATTAACGCCTGTGGTTGTTGATCTCAACAGCAACGGCTTTTCAGCAAGTGATCTTTGGATACATGACGAAAAAGACAAGGCCAAAGCCAATCTTATTTCCCGCTTTTTTGACACTGAATTTAACGACACTTTCCCTCGGCCATTTGGTGTTATATACGCAGAAGAACGGCCGGTGTATGAAGAAGATATGCAGCACCAGATCGAAGAGATCAAAACAAAAAAAGGAAAGATTTCTTTGAATAAAATTTTATCTGGCGATAAAACCTGGAACATCGTATAATCTGGTTTTCATTTCTTCTCACATTTTCAGATCTCACATTTTCAGGAATTTTGTGATAATACAATTTACATTATGCTTCGATTACTTGCCAAATTATATTGGAAATTATCAGGCTGGAAAGTTGCCAGAGAATTTCCTTATCACTTAAAAAAAATGGTGATCATCGTAGCGCCCCACACGAGTTGGAAGGATTTATTGATAGGTTTTGCTGTTCGAAGCAAATTAAAAATAGAGCATGCAAATTTTTTAGGGAAAAAGGAATTATTTAATGGCCCGTTTGGTGGGCTGTTTCGTGGATTAGGTGGTATTCCGGTAGACCGTTTAAGCAAAAGTAAGCACGGTATTGTTGAGCAGGCAGTTAGTTTGTTTGACAATAATGAAATTTTTATATTGGCTATTGCTCCGGAAGGTACACGTAGGCAGGTAAAAAAATTGCGTAGCGGATTTTATCAAATTGCAACAATGGCAAAGGTCCCTATTGTTCCCTTTGGGTTTGATTTTGAAAATAAACAAGTAATTATTGGAAAACCTTTTTTTGTAACCGGTACTGAAGAGGATGATTTAAAAAAAATCATTGGCTTTTTTTCAATGATAAAAGGTAAAAATTCAGCTTTCGATTTACATCATCTTAAAGTTGCTGAATAAAGGCTGCAAAAAGCAAAACCAAGTACATACTTCTACATTTCCATTGTCTTCTAATAAATTGCAGTTCCTCTTTTATAAATAATTCCTACTTTTAAACTAAAAATTTATAAAAGATTCTTATGAAAAAGAAATTCCTATTTCTCTCTTTGCGTTCTCACTTTAGGCCTTGCCGTAAACGTAAATGCCCAATCGGCTTCTTCAAAAAAGAAAATGAAAACTGGTTTACCAAACAGGAATGGCTGGGCGGTTTAAAATTACAGACTCATTCATCAGTTGATGTGCTGCAACAAAATGATCCTGCCAAAGATTTTGATGTATCAAAATGGGAATCTCAAAAAAAATATACCGGCCTTCAATATGTAATTTCCGAGAAGAAAAAATAGGTGTTGATCCCGGCGCCAAAGAACTGGCGGTACTGAACCTTACAACGAGAAAAAAGAGGTAGGCACTATACTGGGCCCGGCAAAATAGATGATGCGAAGCCCGGTACTTTTTTTCTTTTCTTTCCGGAACTGCTCACCGGCCCAATATTACCACCGGTGGCAATAAAGCTGCTAAAAAAATTGTGATTAAGATTAAAAGTGTGTAGATTTAATTGAAGAAATAAGAATGGGTAAAACTTGTTGCTTTACTGCTTTTTAAAAATATAGAACACTACTTTTTAACCAGTGTTCTTTACTAAATTGAGATTGTTTATTTATAACTAAAACCTTAATCATGATGTTAAAAAATGATGCCCTCGGAAAGCTTTTCCTTCGTATTGCAGTGGCACTAATCATAGTGTTTCACGGATGGTTTAAATTGACACACGGCGTAGGTTGGATACAGGGTATGCTGGGCGGAATGGGCTTTTTAGCGTACTACACTTACCTTGCCGAATTGATTGCTCCGGTATTAATCCTTATTGGTTTCAGAACACGGCTTGCTGCCTTGTTGATAGTGGTAGATATGATTGCTGCCCTGTTGATGGTACTTCACGGCGCCATATTTTCTGTCAAAGAAATGGGCGGCGGCTGGTCTATAGAAATAGAAGCCATGTTGTTGCTTTGTTCCCTTGCATTATTATTCACAGGATCCGGAAAGTATGCTCTTTCATCATCTCGTAAATGGGACTAACGGTAAAGTTTTCTGATAGAGCCTCTTAATTTTTTTGCGAGTATTTTTTGCGATATAACATTTGGTGCAGATATTTCTTACTGTAGTTTTAATCAGTTGCCCTTTTATCATTATTATGCAACGTTTTTACAAGTATAGTTGTCCGTTTAAAAAACAGTATGAAAATTAAATATTATTTCACTTTTTTTCTCTTGGTGTTGATCACAGCGTGCAGTAAAGAAAAAAATCAAAATATAAACACAGCGTCTAATCAAACTTTTCCCGATAAAGTTGGAGACCATTGGGTATATAAATATGATGATTTAATCAGTAATGACATGCAATATATTTATGTTGATATTGTTGGCACCACTACCCTTCCTGATGGGCAAAGCGCTACAATATGGACGAGTACTTTGCAGGATAAATCAAATACCAAATACCTGATAGACTCATCTTTTGTTACAGTTGATGGCCAAAAAGCGGTTTTCTATGCTCCGCCCTGCCTTACTTGTACAGACCATACTGCTTATGAAAAACGAAGGTATATTTTTCCACTGCAGGTGGGTAATACCTGGTTCACAGATAAATTTTTTGGTGACACAACAAGAGTTTTAAACAAGAAAAGCCTCACAGTACCGGCAGGTACGTTTAGCAACACGTTTCAATTATCAAAGACGGTTGGCTATGTAACCAACTCATTTACCAAAGACAGTATTTGGATAACCACTAATATCGGGATGACAAAATATTACCAAGATGCATACAGCCTGGGGCCAATTCCGGGAAATGGCATTTGGGAATTGGAATCTTATGATTTAAAATAATCGCCTTTCTTTTTAGGTTTTAAAATAAAAACCAGCATAATTTGTTGCAGTTGCTTTATTTGTAACTTTAAGTTTCAAAAATCAATTGATGTTTATCAGTATAAGAAAAGACTGCTAAAGAAGCGGGCATAGCCGCCGGGAAAAAAGCTGCGACTCTTATATCGTGAAACTATTCAATCAAAAGGAAGTGCAACGATTATTCTTGCAACAGGTTCCAGCCAGTTTGAAACGTTGAAGCAATTAACCAATGAAAAAGGAATTGAATGGAACAAGGTAACGATGTTCCATTTGGATGAATACATTGGCCTTCCTGATTCGCACAAAGCAAGTTTTAGAAAATATTTGACAGGAAAGATTTGTTGAAAAAGTTCCGGAACTCAAGGCTGTAAATTTTATTAATGGCGAACAACGCCGCAAAATGAGATGTGAAGCGTTTAGAAGAACTGCATACAGAAAATCTGCCAGTGGATGTGGCTCTGGTAGGCATTGGCGAAAACGGGCATCTGGCTTTCAATGATCCTCCTGCCGATTTTGAAACAAGTCGATCTTATTTGATCGTCGATCTGGATGAGCAATTTGCGGCAGCAACAGGTGAATGAAGAATGGTTCAATTCAATGAAGAAGTTCCAAAACAGGCGATTAGTATGTCAGTGAAACAAATCATGATGTCGAAGCATATTGTTTGCACCGTGCCCGGAACGAGGAAAGCGGAAGCGGTAAAACCACGCTGGAAGAGAACGTCAGCAATTTGCGCCCCGCCAGCATTTTACAACAATCATGCGGATTGTTATTTGTACCTTGATGAAGAATCTTCATCTTTATTACAAAACATCAAAAGCAATATTTCTTAGTTAGTTAAAATTCCGAAGGTAAATAATTATTATGGGAAAGAAATTAAAAATAATTAATGGCAGGGTTATTACTTCTCACCGGATAATCGAAAATGCAAGTGTATTGATTGATGATGGGATCATTAAAGAGGTTAGTGACAAAAAGATAAATTCAAAAGCTGATGTTACGCTTGATGCAAAAGGGAATTATGTTTCTCCCGGCTTCATTGATATTCATATTCATGGCGGTGGTGGAAGTGATTTTATGGACGGAACAGTCAAAGATTTTCTTACGATTGCCGAAACGCATTTGCAACACGGCACTACATCCATGGTTCCTACCACACTCACTGCAGAAAAAGAGAGATTTGCTTGATATCCTTTCGGTTTACAGGCATGCACATACGCAAAATAAAAGTGGTGCACAATTTCTCGGTATGCATATTGAAGGCCCTTATTTTGCGATGAGTCAAAAAGGCGCACAGGATGCGCGCTACATTCGTAATCCGGATAAGAAAGAATATGCGAGATCATTAAAAAAGCCGGCGATATTATTGTTCGTTGGAGTGCTGCTCCGGAGCTGGAAGGCGCACAGGAAGTTCGGAAGTTATCTTACTGCGAACAATATTTTACCTGCAATTGCGCACACGGATGCGGTTTATGAAGACGTGGTAAAAGCTTTTGAAAATGGTTATACGCTTGCCACGCATTTTTATTCCGCGATGTCTGGAGTTACGCGCCGGAATGCTTACCGGTATGCAGGAGTGATTGAAAGCGTTTACCTGATGGATGCCATAGACGTGGAAATAATTGCTGATGGTGTTCATTTGCCTGCGCCGTTGCTCCAACTGATTTATAAAATAAAAGGGCCCGACAGGATCGCTTTGATTACAGATGCTATGAGAGCTGCCAGCCAGCAAACATCCAAAAGTATTCTCGGTCCAGGAAGAATGGAATGAAAGTAATTATTGAAGATGGCGTAGCTAAGTTGCCCGGCCGCACTTCATTTGCAGGAAGTGTTGCTACTACCGACAGGTTGGTAAGAACGATGATCAGGATCGCTGAAGTTCCTTTGATTGAAGCTGTCAGGATGATGACATTGACTCCTGCACGTATTATGAAAATAGAAAAACAAAAAGGGTCAATTGCCGTAGGGAAAGATGCGGACATTGTGATTTTTGATGACGATATCAATATTCAATCGGCAATCGTTGGCGGAGAAATTTTGTACAATAAGCTTTTGGAGCCGTTGAAGCAAAAATAAAAATTCATTTTATTTGTTGGTTTACTGTCTTCACAAACAACAAATTTGAAATTCTTATTTCTCCACATTAAAATCAGTGTTCTATTTGAATAAGAAAATTTTTAACCCTGTGGTGTTCCTTTCAAAAATTAATGCCATCGCCTGGTTCCCCGCCTAGGATATTTTAAGGAGAATCCCTTTCACCCGCTTCAAACAGTAAACAAACTTTTATCAAGGATTTTTATTTTTGGTTAAACGGCTTATTTTAAGCACTTGCGAATCAATATAGTAGAATGCTTTGATTATTCAGAATCTTTTTCTTTCTTTGTACTTCCAACTCTATGGAAATACAAGCCATATTCCTTTAAACTTATCGCAATATCTCCCGGAATTCAAATGCTTATTTTTACCGGCATTTATAATGGTTGATTACACCATTCCCAATCCTCCTTTTTACCTGGGTAATCTGAAATATTTTTTGCAGATGCAGAAGAGGCAATGCAGCGAACGAAGGAAGAAACTTGATAAATCATTAAATAATTATCATGAAAATAAAAATTATTATAATTATGCTATTACTTTTTCCTTCTTGCAGCTATTCTCAAATAAATAAACCCCAGCTTGCTCAAACCAAGTATTCCGGGAACTTCAGGCAGCTAAATCATCCCCACCGCATAAAGATCAAAAAATGATGTTTTTATGTATGCATGCCAGTTTTTATCCGGAAGTGCCGATGGTGTAAACCAGGCTCTTGTTCATCATTACCTCGGCATGGGAAACCGGTTTTGGGATTTCCAAACTTCATGGAAAAATAAATACAAAAATTACGATGAAGGAGATCTAAGGCCCGCCTTCTTTGGCGCTACTTCGTTTGCGGTGAGCCTAACAGACGGCTATCATTTGACGCGAATGGCAGACAGGGCTTTTTCTTTAGGTTCCGTGGGTTTTGCATTGGGAGAAAAACTAACTTTTAAAAGCATCGCCAGAAAAATCATCATCTGTTCAATAGTAAACCGGGCAGGTTTTTTACTATTCTTTAATGTCATTTATCCCGGAAACCGGGCAAAAAAAATTTAAAGGCTTGGGAGCGCCGAACTTCTAAAATCATTTTACAGGCACAAAAAGATTATATTAGAATATCCATTTTGACGATTGGGCTTTTAAAGCCTTCTTATTGAAAATAATACACCAACGGAGGCAGGAACATAAAACACAAATCTGGCTTATTTGTTGGTTTACTGTAACTTGAATTTTCAAAACACGGTTAGCACCATGAACACTTCAAAATCTGATTTAACCTACTTAGAAAAGATCAGGGAAAAAATAAAAGCGCTTTTAAAAAAATCTCCCGCCACGTTTGAAGATGAAGACTACCATAGCCTTCGCGTAGAAATAAAAAAACTAAAAGCGGTTGCAGGGTTTATTGAATTTTCTAACAAAAAGTTTTCAAAAAAGAAATGGCTAAAGCCCTTTACAAAAATTTATAAACAGGCAGGAAAGATTCGTGAACTGCAGTTGGAAGAAGCATTTCTAAAAACAAATAATCCACAATTCATTGAACAATACCTTGCAAAAATGGCAAAGAGAATTGAAAGGGGAAAAAATAAATTTGCTTTAATTCCAGCTAAAAAAACAAGGAGGAAAATAAGAAAAACAATCAATGGAATTGAATCTTTTTTGCAAAAAACAAATGAAGCGGATAGTATTCAATTCATCAATAAAGAGAGAGAAAAAATTTCAACGATTACACGGGAGTTGCCTTTAAACCCTGGCAATGCACACCAACTCCGCAAGCTTTTAAAAGAAGACTTCTACAACAGGAAAAGAGTTGATTGGCCATCAGAAAAAATTAAGGCAGAGGATGATTTGCTTGAGCTTTTAGGCCGCTGGCATGATTGCGTGGTGCTTAATGACCAGATAGGAACCTCAATTTTAAAAGCTGAAATCAATCCGGCTGAATTAGCAGAATTATTAAAAATAAATGCTGCCGTGTCTTCACAATCAGAAAATTTATTCACCCAAATAAATGCTACGCTTGAAAAAGGTTTTTTTTAATTTTCCTCAAACTAATAAATAAAAACAGGCCTTATTTGTTACTTTACATTGGTGGAAGACATCGCACCAAAGCAGGGCGCAACATCAACTTCGGCGGAAAAAACTATGATTTATTTTGGGGAATTTAAGGTTTTTCTTAATTGGCAGGGCCTTAGATTAAACCATGTTTTAAGCTAAATTAATATCCGGCCTCCAGCCTTCCTGGTATTTTCTGCCCCAAAGCGCCTGCGCTTCTTTATCGTTTAAAATTTTGCCACCGTTTGCCGCGTCACAATGAAGGGTTCTACTTACGCGTTGGGCGATATTTCCCAGGTGGCAAAGCAATACACTTTTATGGCCTTCGGTAATCGGGGAATTTAAAGGCTTACCATCTCTTACGGCATTGATAAAATTTTCAAAATGATAAGCATCTAATTGCACACCAGGCCCCATGGTATTGATGGTATCGGTTTTCGGCTCTTCTTTACTTTCTTTAATCAGCTTATTATCTTTATCAAATATTTTATAATCATCATTGCCGGAGTTTACCAATGTTCCGTTTTTCCCATAAATTTTAAACCCTCTGCCACCGCCCGCTTCAGGATAATTATTGCAACTGCGGCCTTCCCAGCTAATGGCTTTTTTGCCGTCAAATTCAAAAGTAATTACCTGCGTATCTGTAGTTTGCCAGTCATCATCAAAGGCATAACGGCCGCCGCCGGAAACTACTTTACTCGGATAATTTACATCCAGCGCCCAACGCATACAATCAATTTCGTGAGTGCCGTTATTGCACGATTCACCAGTGCCCCAATTCCAGAACCAGTGCCAGTTGTATGGAACAACATTATCCCTGTAATCTTCACGTGGAGCAGGCCCTTGCCATAGTTCCCAATCGAGGTTGGACGGAACAGGAACTACTTTTCCATGCCCGATTGATTGGCGGTTATTGGCATACCATCCTTTAGCAAAATAAGCTTCTCCTATTATTCCATCGTGAATCATTTTCATGGCTTCTGTGATATTAGGCCACGAACGCCGCTGGTTGCCCATTTGTACTAAACGGTTGTATTTTTTTGCGGCAGCGATCAACATCTCCCCTTCTTCAGGATTATGGCCGCAGGGTTTTTCTACATACACTTGTTTTCCCGCAGCGCAGGCAAGAATAGCAGCCGGCGTATGCCAATGGTCGGGCGTGGCAATAGATACCGTATCAACGTCTTTATCATCCAAAATAGTACGAAAATCCTGGATGGCTTTCGGCCTTTTGCCATTTAATTTTTCAGCGAGATCAAGGCCTTTTTCTAAAGCGTTTTTTTCCACATCGCAGATATAGGCAATCTCTACATTGGGAATGGTATGGTACGCCTGGATATGCGCCAGCCCTCTTCCATTGGTTCCGATAACGGCCACTCTTATTTTATTGGCGGGATTATTTTTGTTCAGCGCTGATAATTTTAAACCGGTGAGGCTTAGGCCTGCCCCGGCGATTGCGGTGTTCCTGATGAAATGGCGTCTTTGCATGATACGTTTTTTTAGTAAATGTAAGTTTTTATGTTTTTATAAATTGGGTGAGAGCCGAAAAAAATGCCTGATGAAATAAAAAGATCCACAAAACAATGGAATAAAATTTGTCAATATTTGTCATTTTGCTGCCTGTCAGAATATCAAACTTAAATTGCATTTAAGGATAACCGTTAAATCAATAACCGGCAGCCATTCCATCTTTTCTTGGATCAGATGCACCATGATAAACGTGTTGTTTCGAATCGAATTTAATACATTGATACCCTCCAAAATTTCCGGGCGTGCCCGCTGCAACTCCATAGCCCATTTGCAATAAGGCGCGTATGGTTTGTTCAGAAAATCCTGATTCAAGATAAATAGTTCCTACACCTTTGGCTGTTTGTCCCGTTGGTTCTGAAGAGCCCTCATGGTCTATCCTTGGTGCGTCTCCGGCTTCCTGGATGTTCATTCCAAAATCAATCATATTCATCAAAACTTCTACCTGCCCTTCCGGCTGAAAGCTTCCGCCCATTACCCCAAAACTCATATAGGGCTTGCCATCTTTGGTTACAAATGCAGGAATGATGGTATGGAAAGGCCGCTTATGCGGCGCATACACATTGTTAGCACCTTCCTTAAGAGAAAATAAATACCCACGGTTTTGTAAGAAAAACCCAAGGCTATCCGGCACCATTCCTGAACCAAAAGCCGCAAAATTGCTTTGTATCAACGATACCATATTTCCTTCATCATCAGCAACGGTAAGATATACCGTTTCGCCGCCGTTTAGTGCTTTGTCATCGCCTGCATAAACTGCCGGCAAAGGTTTTTGCAGATCAATCAGTTTGGCTCTTTCATCTCCATATTTTTTTGAGATCAGTTGCGCTACAGGAATTTTCACAAAATCAGGATCAGCATAATATTTCGCGCGGTCCTCATAAGCAAGCCTTTTGGCTTCTGTAAAAAGATGAATGTGTTCGGCACTTCCAAATTCCATTTTACTGAAATCAAAATGTTCGAGAATATTCAACATTTCCAAAACGGTAATTCCCTGTCCATTCGGCGGCAATTCCCACACACGATAACCACGGTAAGTAGTTGACACCGGCTCTACCCATTGAGAAGTGTGATCAGCAAGGTCTTTATAGCTTAGGTATCCGCCGTTTTTTTTCATAAAGGCATCAATGGTTTTAGCGATTTCACCTTTGTAAAAAACATCTCTCCCTCCTTTTGCAATTTTTTCCAGCGAATTGGCAAGCTCCGGATTTTTAAAAACTTCCCCTCTTTTTGGAGCTGAGCCATTGGGCATAAAAACCTGCTGAACATTTGGATTGTTACCGTACATTTCTTTCAGGTGCGCAAATTCAAATGCCGCCTCATCTGCAACCGGAAAACCTTTACGCGCATAATTAATGGCGTAGGAAAGGATACCGGCCATTGGCAATTTCCCAAATTTGCCATGTAACTGAAACCAGCCGTCCACGCACCCCGGAACAGAAACCGGCAGAGGGCCACTCAAAGGAATATGTTCAGCGCCATTTTTTTTCAATACATCCAGTGTAAGATTGTACGGAGACCTTCCTGAAGCATTGAGCCCGTATAATTTTTTTGTTTTGGCATCATACACAATTGCAAAAAGGTCACCACCGATGCCATTCATTTCAGGATCGGTAACACCAAGAACTGCATTGGCTGCGATGGCAGCGTCCACCGCTGTCCCCCCTTTTTTTAAAACATCAATGGCCGCTTCAGTTGCCAGAGGTTGGCTGGTGCAGGCCATTCCATGTTGCGCCATCACTACAGAGCGGGTTGCAAATGTTCGTCCTGTAAGCCTATCCTGCGCGTGCAAAGAGATACAAGCCGAAAAAATAAAAAGTAAAAAAAAGGAAAGTAAATTTTTCATTAGAAATGGTTTTGGGAAGGAAAAGATATTTGAAGGTAATAATTTAATATAGAACCTGTTTCAGCTAATTAGAAAATCAACTGTGATAGTAAAAGAAAAAAATCCTTTATTCCCGGCTTTAATTATTTACCAGTAAAACAACAAAAAAGCGGGATTTATAATTTACCCGGTTTATCACTTACCAATGAAATGCCGGCGTCAATATACTGCCCTCCTTTTTTCTGGTGGCAATGAATGGCTATTACATTTTTTCCATTGGCAACTAAAGCATTTTTTGCTGCTTCACTCATCTGAATCATTGAATACCCGGAAGTATAATTTTTTGCGTCAGCCGCTTCTACCCCATTGATATACACTTCGCAATCATCGTCGTGATGAAGGTATAAAACGAGATTGTTCCTATCCATTTTGGAAAGATTGCCTAAAGAAAATTCCTGCCTTGCCCGGATATCATCTGTGTTCCAAACGGTTCTTACAATACTTCCCGGCTTTTTTTTTGTTCCAAATCCCGCTTCACCAGTTTCCCAATTGGTATCATCAAAATTTTTCGCATACCATTCACCGTTAGAAGGTTTTTCAAAAGAATATTTCCAGTTGCGCCCTTCCTTTTCACTGGTAGGCAAAATGGTAGAGAGGTATAATCTTCTATGAATCATATTCCGGTTAGATTGCCTTATCTTTTGAAGATTGCCTTTTACCACTGCACGATCGTAAGTCATTAAACCATTTAATTCTGTTTCCACATCGGTAATTTGCGTATACACCGCGGCGCTCAAACCATTGTTGGTTTTAAAGACAATCAGATCGTTGGCAAATTGATTGTACAAGCTATCATACTCCCTCTGGTTTTGAATCATTAAATATCCCCAGCCTTTGCTCCATGTATGATTTTTTATTGCATAGCCAATTCCGCCATATTCGCCGCAAGCCGTAGCCTGTGTAGTGCTTGAAGGGCACGCGGGCGCAGGGTAACTGTGAATATCTAATATATCACCCACGCCAAAATATTCTCCACCGCTTGCCTGGTTCACCAGGCGCGAAGGGTCTAATTTTTTCACCATTTTCGCAAGGCCAACTGTATTATTTTGCCCCTGGCTTTCGTTAAACAAATCCCACATGATTATGCATGGCGAATTCCAGTGAGTTTCAACCATACGCTTCAATTCAGATTCATATTCCACCGTGTCAACAGGGGGTGTATGTTCTGTGTATGAGTTAGCAGAAGGCATATCCTGCCAAACCAAAAGCCCGAGTTTATCCGCCCAATAATACCAGCGGTAAGGTTCTACTTTAATGTGTTTTCTCACCATATTAAAACCTAATTTTTTCATCATCTCCAAATCATTTTCAATAGCCTTATCAGTTGGCGCTGTATAAATTCCATCGGGCCAGAAGCCCTGGTCAAGCGGGCCTATTTCAAAAACGAACTTGTTATTGAGAAACATTTTTTTATACCTATTATCATTTTCTATAGAAATTTTTCTCATCCCAAAATAACTGGCAACTTCATCTATATTCTTATTTCCATTTTTTAATGTAACAGAAAGATTATAGAGAAAAGGATGATCCGGCGACCAGAGTTTTTCACTGGCAATGGGAATCGTTATTTCATTATTGGCCATGCCGGATTTAGTTGTAACAACCTTTTCACCATCTTTTATTTTTACCTCCACATTCGCCTCTTCCTGGTTATTGGTATTTACAGTAAGTTTTAAAACTGATTGATCAATATCGGGAACTATTTTTATATTATTGATGTAGTTTTTAGGAACGGGTTCCAGCCAAACAGTTTGCCAGATACCGGTTGTTGGCGTGTACATGATTCCGCCAGGTTTCAGGGATTGTTTGCCTCTTGGGAACCCGCCTTTATCTGTAGGGTCATAAACACGAACCGCAATTTGTTGTGTACCGTTTCGTGTAAGCTTATCCGTTATATCGTAGCTGAAAGGGTCGTAGCCGCCTTTGTGGACACCCACGCTTTGCCCGTTTATAAATACTTCCGATTCAAAATCCACCGCACCAAAATGCAGTAAAACCCTTTCGCCCTTCCAGTCTTTTGGAATAGTAAAAGTTCGTTTATACCAAAGCCTTTCATGATGCTCCATCACGCCAGACAAAGCAGACTCAACAGGAAAGGGGACTAAAATATGGGAAGACAAATTTCCTTCCGGCAACGATTCATTTTCGGAACTACCGGGCTGGTACTGCCAAATCCCGTTCAGGCTGAGCCATTTATTGCGTACCATTTGTGGCCGCGGGTATTCAGGCAAAACTTTATCTGGATTTACATCCTGAGCGAAGCGTGTCATTAATGGCGCTTTCTTTGGTTGCCATTTTTGAGCCAATAAAAAAGAAGAAGGGAATAGAAAAAAGGAAAGGGTAAGTAGTTTTTTAAGATTCATGATTTATGGGTTCTTAGTTTAATTGTGAAGATGAAAAATATGAAATTTTATTGACTGTCAGGACAAACCGGGGCTGTCCCTACTATTGCTTTATTTATTGGCGCCCAGGGGGAAAGGATTATGAAATAGATTTGGGAAAAGAAATAGTAATTTGGGAAGATACGAACCGAAGCAAATCTTAATTTATCATTAATGATGCAAATATTCTGCGTACATTGTCGGGAGTTAGTACACATATAAAATATTTAAAATGGCCTCCAAAAATGATCTTGACTTTACTTATACCACCATTGATGAAATATTCCGTTTAAGTGTTGGAGAAATGGCAGATTACAGTGGCGCTAAGTTTGATGGCGATTTTTCAATGACACTTGAAGAAGCACAAAAAAAGAAACACGCATTTATAGCAGATAGCCTCGGTATAAAAAATAACATCAAAGGTACTTGATATGGCATGTGGCTGGGGCCCTTTTCTTAGTTATATCAAAGGCCGTGGTGCTAATGGCATAGGGGTTACTTTATCAACGGGGCAAGCCGCTGCCTGTGTAAAGAATGGGCTGGATGTGAATGTGATGGATTGCAGGTATATCAAGCCTGAAAATTTCGGAACTTTTGACGCAGTAACGTGTATAGGCGGATTGGAGCATTTTTGCTCAATAGAGGAATACAAAGAAGGTAAACAGGATGAAGTATACCACAATTTTTTTAAAGGGCTAAACGACTTATTACCCACCGGTGGCAGATTTTATATGCAGACAATGGTCTTTGATAAGAATATGATGCCCCTTGAAGAAGTAAGTGTGGATGCTGATAAGAATTCTCCTTCTTATGCAATGGCTTTAATGGTAAAGCAATTTCCCGGCTCATGGTTGCCTTATGGTGAGGAGCAGGTAATAAGAAATGCAGCACCTTATTTTAAATTAATTTCTAAAAGCAGCGGCAGGTACGATTATATAGAAACGATAAAAAGATGGAGAAAAAAATTCCGGAAATTTCATTTGAAGAAATACTTTTTATATGCATCTCTCTTGCCCAAATATCTTTTTGATAAAGAATTCCGTCACCTGGTGCAAGTGTTCAAAATAAGCCCTAACAAAATTTGTTTTGAAAATGAAACCATGGATCATTTCAGGCTTGTATTTGAAAAAGTATAAGATCGCCTAGCTTAACCGTGATAGTTCGTAACCGCGATTGTAATCAGGCAAATGCAACGGGTTCTTTCTTACCCAGTTTCTTCAACAGCCGTATGTGAGACATAATGGCTCCCCTGAAAGAAGGATTGGCATTATAGCGCAGGTTATATTCTTCAGCGGTTGTTTTAACGATGCCGGATATTGCTTTATAATGTACATGGCAAATGCGTGGATATAAATGATGTTCCACCTGGAAGTTCAGCCCGCCGCAAAAAAAACTTAAAATATTATTTTCCCTTCCAAAATCTGCCGTGGTATATAATTGGTGAACTGCCCACGAATTCTGGATATTTCCTTTTTCGTCAGGCAAAGGAAAATTCGTTTCCTCAACTACATGTGCCAGCATAAAAATAACAGCCATGGTAATCCCTTCACAAAAATGCAATATAAGAAAGCCCAGTATTATTTGCCACCACAATGCATTGATTAAAATCATTGGCAACACCAAAAAGATAGTATAATAAACAAGCTTAAAAAAGAATAAATTAAAATATTCTATGCGTGGGTGTTTTTTGTTTTCGTAATTCCCGATTTTCTTCTTAAAGAATTTTACATAGTCTTTTACAAACACCCAGCTAAGGGACCCTAACCCATACAACAAAAAAGCATACCAATATTGATAGCGGTTTATTTTCAGTAATTTCTGGTGAGGCGACACTCTCAATAAAGGTACTGATTCAATATCTTCATCATGGCCATCAATATTAGTATAAGTATGATGAACAATATTATGCATAATGCCCCACAAGTAAGCATTTGCGCCGATTATATTGAAGGTATAGCCGAGAAGGCTGTTCACTTTTTTATGTTTTGACAAAGCGCCATGGATGGCATCGTGTGAAATATTAAGCCCGATGAATGCCGTAAAAAATCCAATTACCATCCAGAGTATAAACTGCACAATAAGCGGGTTTTGGTTTAAAATAAGAAACAGGTAGGCTATTATTAATATGGCCAGGTAAAAAACCGTTTTGAATATCATCATCCGGTTGGCATTCTTCGATAATTTATTACTGGTAAAATATTCTTCTACTCTTTTATTAAGAGTAGAATAAAAATCAGGCTCGTTTGCTTTAGCAAACTTTACTCTGTTTGACATGAGCTTAAAAGGTTTTAATATTAAATATTTTCAGCAGGGCCTTCCTGTAAAATCCAACATGCAAAACATGGTGCATCACATTGTGGCCTTGCTAAAATTTTTAATTTAATAATTTGAAATATTGGGGTGTTTGCCTTATTAAAGCATGGTTGTAAAACGAAAGATTTTCATTGATTCTATAATACAAATCCATACGTAAAAGCAAAATCGTCAGGGGAGAATTTCTGAAAAGCGGTTACAAAAACCATTCATATAAAAGAAAACAGTAGAATAGATGTTATGATTAAATTAAAAAACTTCTGTAAGCTACGGTTTATTATTGGTAATATATTGCTTTTCTGAATCTTTAACTTGTCAGGAAAACCAATCATTCAAGATTGTGGTATTCAGCGCCATACTCGCCATCTTTATTTCCTGCATAGGATTGTGTTCTTTCAGCGGAAAAAAGAACAAAGAAAATTGGTATCCGACAAGTATTGGGCACTTCTGTGCAAAGTGTTGTTGCCTTATTTTCAGTAGATTTTTTAACTGCCTCTTTTTATAAAATCCCCTCTGCACCTTTAACCGGTATTAGCCTGCGCCAGTAGATAACCATTTTCATCTAGATTACCCGGCACCACTTTGGTTTGCTTTGTTTCCATATTTTATTTTTTTCTCGTGCAAGGGCACGCCGCGGCTTGCCCCTGCTAGTTTTTTGATATGCCCCGCAATGACTAAATTTATCCAAAACCTACATAAATATTGAAAGAGAAAATAATCTTTAACTGGAGTGGCGGAAAAGATTCTGCATTGTGCCTTTATAAAATACTCTGTGAAAAAAAGTACCAGGTAATGTGTTTGCTGACGAGCGTGAGCCAGCCATACCAGAGGGTTTCCATGCATGGCGTAAGAGAAAGTTTATTGGAAGCCCAGGCAAAAAGCATAAGGCTTCCGTTGGTAAAAATTTACATCCCTGAAATGCCATCAATGGAAGTTTATGAAAAAGTAATGATGGAAACGCTTACCGGTTTAAAAATAAAAGGAGCCACCGCGGCTGTTTTTGGAGATATTTTTTTAGAAGATTTAAGGGCTTACCGTGAAAAAAAAATGGCCCAAATTGGATTAAAAACTATTTTCCCTTTGTGGAAAATTGACACCCAAAAACTGGTTCAGGAATTTATTGATTCAGGATTTAAAGCAATTACCACTTGCGTAAATGATAATTATTTAGATAAAGATTTTGTAGGAAGAATGATTGATGAAGATTTTTTGAAATCGCTGCCACCGAACGTAGACCCCTGTGGCGAAAATGGTGAATTTCATTCGTTTGTTTTTGATGGCCCTGTTTTTAAGAATCCGGTAGAATTTACAAAGGGGGAAATAGTTTACAAAAAATACAATGCGCCAAAGAATGATAAATCAGGCAAAGATGAACCCCCTTTGGAGAATGGTTTTTGGTATTGTGATTTATTACCTGGCAGATAGAAAAACATTTCTGTTTTACAGTAAACGAAGAAATAAATCGATTTTTTATTTTCAATTCAAGGAAAAAAATCAACCCGTTTTTTATTTTTTAAGCACTCTTTTATCCACTCCTTCTTTCGTGATTTTTACGGGTAAAATATTACCGTTTTTATCAAAATACATCCTGTCAATACAAACTTCCCTATGGTTGCCATCGGTTTCGTTTAGCGGGCGGCGGTGGTAAATAATATACCAGTCATCAGTTCCCGGAATATTAATAACAGAATGGTGCCCCGCACCGGTAGCCACTTTGGGGTCTTGCTGCAATATTTTTCCTACTCTTTTGAAAGGGCCAAAAGGAGAATCGCCAATGGCATAGGCTACGCTGTAATCAGGGCCCGTCCAATCGCCCTCGGACCACATGAAATAATATTTTTTATTACGTACAAACATGAAAGGCCCTTCCACATAATCATCCGGAGTGATGGATTTGAAAAGCGTTCCATCGGGAAATGGCACAAAGCCGGTAAAATTATGATTCAGCTTGCCGATATTGCAATGCTTCCATCCTCCATAAATAAGATAGTATTGGCCATCAGTATCGCGGAACACATCGGGGTCAATCGGCTGCGCTCCATTATAGAATTTATTAATAAGCGGCTTGCCCAGGTAATCAACAAAAGGGCCACCCGGGTTATCAGAAACAGCAATTCCCATTCCTCCCGGCTGCTTATCATTTTGAATATCATTCGCTCCGAAAAACAAATAATATTTTCCATCTTTTTGGGTGATAGACGGTGCCCACACGGCATAGGCTGCCCACTTTACGTTTTTTATATCAAGCACATGCGGATGTTTTTGCCAATGAACCAAATCTTTTGAGGAAAATGCATCTAAAAAAGTTTGTTTCTTGTACGAACTATTAATCGTATTTTTTTGCCTTTCCTTTTGAAGTTCAGACAGCGCACTTCTTCCGGAAGGAACATTTTTATAATCATCTGAATAAGTAGGGTAAACCCAATAAGTATTATTATAAATATGCGCTTCAGGGTCTGCATACCAACCGGGAAATATTGGGTTGCCGGATTTGATAACGGTTTTCTTTTTTTGCGTAAATGCATTCACATAAACAAAAAGGAAAAAAGCCGTAGCGGCGTATTTTAAATAGCGCATATTTTCTTAGAAGGTTTTAATTTTTCTTTTCAATTTAGTGAAAAGTAAAGCGTAAAATAAAAATCCCGTTTATTCGCCGGTTCACTACAAAAAAATCACTTTATTCACCACTACCCTTTTCTCCCACAAACCAGTTTTCTTTATTTTTAAATAACACATTAAATGTGGTAAGCGTTCCATAAATGCGGGTAATGTATTGTTGCAGGTTTACTTTGTCTTCATCACTTAAAATCTTATGGGCGTTTATTTGTTGCTCCATCACCCGTAACCTGTCGCGAAGCATTACGATTTTGTGAAAGAAAATATCTACCGGTATTTCTTTTGCTTTTTGTGTTTTATCTGCAGGTTGCAACAACATCGTTCCGCCTTTCCATTTATCGCCCAGCGGCACTATTTCTGAAACATCTCCCCATAACCTTAAAATTTTCAATAAAGATTTTTCCATCTCGCTGGTGGTTTCTAATTCTACGGTTACATTTTCAGGAATGATCTCTTCGAGCTTATCGTCATTTTTATCAATTTCTTTAATACCATAACTCATAAAAGAAACAAGGTAAGTAGCGAGGCGCACGCCAACGATTACGCCGGGCCCAAAGTTAGGGTGTTGAAGCCTGGTGCCGATTCCGAGAGTTAATTGATCCATATTATAGCTAATATTTTAATTAAAAGCCTAAAACTAAAACAAGAAAATCAATTGAGGCTTCGTTTTCAATTTTCTTTTTTTATCAATTCAGTACTTTTTTCAAATCTTTTTATTTGTTGTTAATTACAAATTTTTTATTCCTTTTATTCCAAATATTTGGGAAAGCAGAAAGATAAAATGCTGAAAAAAGAAATATACCAATAATCAGAACTCTCATAATAAATTATAGAAGTGTAAATTTACAATAAGAATAGGATTGTTCATATATTGCTGATTGGCTGTAAAAAAGCGGCAATAAATATCAGATTTGGTTGTTTTATGAAAAAATAAGAATGTTAATTATTTATTTGTTTACTACAAAAAGCAAACCTTTTTATTAAAAATTGCGATTATTCTATTATATATTTACTTCTGCTTTTTTAAATTAAAAGCCCGCACTATATAACGAAATTGTAAAATTTAGTTTGGATATTTTATTTATTCATTACTTTGTTTATTGAAAAACTGAAAACTATATAAATGAAAACTATAACTGTAAAAAATCTATTCGTATTCCTTTTTGTTGCTGTTTTGGGTTCGATGGTTTCTTCCTGTAAAAAAACCAGCACCAATCCTACTACATCGCTGCAACCTGTTTCAACAACCCTGTCAGACGCTGACTCTTTAAAATACCTGATGTACAGAACCATGCAGGTAAGTTTTGTTGACGGCGGCAGGGATTCTTCTTATGACCTGCCTTTTTATTATTGGTATACAAGTGTCCCTAAATTGGACCCGTTAAGTTCAACCTACGATTCAGCGGCGGTATTACTCGCAAAAATGAAAACGTATGCCATCAATCCTTCAACCGGAAGGGTTTTTGATAAATACAGCTTTTTGGACCAGGGCCAGATTGCCGGAGAAATACAGCAAGGTGTGGCAGGTGATATCGGTATGCAGGTGACTTATGCGGGAGACGGCACGGCACAAAACACTTATTTGTTTGTTTTATTTACCGATAAAAATTCACCTGCCGGAAAAGCAGGCGTAATCCGTGGCGATGAAATAACCGCTATTAACGGAAGCTCCAATATTTCTTATGATGGAAGCAATGGTACGAATGTAAATAATGTAATCAACGCGGTTTATAACGATGCCTCTGCTTCTTTTACTTTTAAAAGGCCAGACGGGTCTTCTTTTACTACTACTTTAGCTAAGACGGTTTACGATATTGACCCTGTATTGTTTGATTCTGTTTATACGATCGGAGCTAAAAAAGTGGGTTATTTTGTTTTTAATTCCTTTGCATCAATTGATAACGGGAGCGGGCCAACGCTCACCAAACAGGAAATATCCAGGGTTTTCAATGAATTCCAGGCAGCAGGAATTTCTGACCTCATAGTTGACCTCAGGTACAATGGCGGTGGTTCAGTAGGCACGGCTGAATTTATGGATAGCCTGATTGCGCCTGCTTCTGTTGCCGGCAAAGTGATGTATCATTATTTATACAATGATAAAATAACCGCAATGGAAAGTCAGATTGGGTTAGACAATAACGTTGTGTTTGGCGGCGGTGGAAGTTTAAATTTAGACCATGTATTTTTTGTAGGTAGTTCCCATACGGCTTCAGCAAGTGAATTAACCATTAACAACCTGAAACCTTATATGGATGTAAAATTGGTGGGTGATACTACTTATGGAAAGCCTGTTGGTTTCTTCAGTTTCCACCTTACCGATTATCCGAATGGGGGCACAACAGAAAAGTTTTTAGCTGACCTTTATGCCATCAACTTTGAAACCAGGAACGCCAATAACCAGGGCGGATATTTCGATGGGCTGATCCCCGACCAGGAAGCAGTAGATTATGTTGATTTGCCATGGGGAGACCCGAATGATGACAACCTGTCTAAGATATTTAATTACATCTCTACCGGTACTTACGGCCGCGTTTCTGTAGCAGAAAGGATGGCTCAAAATAAATCATTGCGTTTGTCTATGCCTGCTACCATTCATCCGTTGAGGTTTCAAGGCATGGTTGATTACAAAATAAGTAATGAAATTAGTAATGCAATCAATAAAAGTTTAAGGAAGGCTCATTCAAAATAAAGAGGGAAAATTTTAAATTCCTCCCAGGCCATGTTTGGATTTTATTATCCGGATTTTGATCTGAGAGGATTTTTTTTGCCTTAACATCGGCGTTATTTATGAACAATCATATACATTTACGCATCAAAAAATAACGAATGAAAAATCTAAAACTCTTCCTCCTCCTTTTTATTTTTTCAAATCTCAGTTTTACCATTTTTGCGCAGCCAATCACATCAGGCCAAATAGATGCTTTGGTTGAAAGAACCATGAAAACATTTGATGTACCCGGAATTGCAGTCGCGGTCGTTAAAGACGGAAAGGTTATTCACGAAAAAGGCTATGGCGTTACTTCGTTAAACACCATGCAAAAAATGAATGAACATACAAGGTTCGGAATCGCATCTAACAGTAAAGCCTTTACCGTGGCAGCTTTAGGAATGTTGGTTGACGAAGGAAAATTAAATTGGGATGATAAGGTAACCGATTATATCCCCGAATTTAAATTGTATGCTCCCTATGTTACCGAAAATTTTACCATTCGCGATTTGCTTACTCACAGAAGCGGTTTGGGTTTGGGGGCAGGCGATTTGATGATATGGCCTGATAGCAGCACTTTTACCTTAAAAGACATTATTCACAACCTTCGTTTTTTAAAACAAACTTCGGGATTCAGAACTAAATACGATTACGATAACCTGATGTATATTGTTGCGGGCGAAGTAGTGGCAAGGGCTTCAGGTATGAAGTGGGAAGATTTTATTCAAACCCGGATTATGGATCCGTTACAAATGACTGAAAGCGCACCCAATTACGATTTATTAAAAGACAAAAACAATGTAATAGACCCACACGCGCCGGTAAATGGGAAAGTGCAGGTAATTCACCGCGACTGGAAATATGTGGCAGACGCCGCCGGTGGTATTTATAGTTCTGTTCATGATATGTGCAAGTGGATTATTATGCAGATGAATGATGGAAAATACGGCGAAGGTTTGAGTAAGCAATTACTAACTGAAAAAACCCATGAAGAAATGTGGACGCCTCAAACTATTATTCCGGTTCATGGCCAAACGGCTTATAATACTCATTTTGCTTCTTATGGTTTGGGTTGGTTTTTGAGCGATGAAGATGGATATAAAGTGCCAACACATACTGGCGGGCTTGCTGGAATTGTAACACAGGTAACTTTAATTCCGGAAATGAAACTCGGAATTATCGTTTTCACCAATCAACAGTCGGGCGCAGCTTTTAGAGCAATTACTAATACTATTAAAGACAGTTATTATGGAATAACCGGCAAAGACCGCGTAAAAGAATACCATGATATTGTTTTACAACGCGAAGCATCGGCCAAAAAAATAACCGACAAAATCTGGAATGATATCAATGAAGAGCAGCAAAAAAATAAATCCACCATTGATTTTTCAAAATATGCAGGAACCTATACAGATCCATGGTTTGGCGATATAGTAATCTCCCAAAAAAACGGGAAGCCCTGGTTTGATTCAAAAAATTCTCCACGCCTTTCAGGCGAAATGTTTTATTATAAAGGAAATACTTTTATCGTAAAATGGAACGATAGAAGCATGGATGCGGATGCTTATGTAATGTTTGATTTGGATTATGAAGGAAAACCTAACGGTGTAAAAATGAAACCTATTTCTCCATTAACTGATTTTAGTTTTGATTTCCAGGACCTTAATTTTAAAAGGGAGGAATAATGATAATAGAAAAATAATAAACGGTCTGATTTGAATCGGTAACTTTGAAATCATAAAATCATTTTATTTTGGCTACACAAAAAACACAATTTTCAATTTTTTTTTTAGTAATTCTTTTTTTCTCAACAAATGCAAGTGCTCAAAATACTTATCTTCCACAACCCGTAGAATTGCCCAATGGATGGTCACTTTCACCTGCAGGAACTGCAGTAAACCTTAGCAGTGATTTACCACTAAACATGGCCATTTCCCCTTCAAAAAAATACGTGGCAATCACTGAGAACGGCGACGGAAAAGAAGGGATAGGTCTTATTGATTTAAAAAAAGAAAAATTATTATCTTTTACCCAAATGCCCGCAGCCTGGTTAGGATTACAATTTAGTGGCAATAAATATTTATATGCCTCTGCCGGCAATAAGAATATGATTTTAAAATTTGAACTAAAAAAAGGAAAACTTTTTTTAAAAGATTCAATTGTGTTGGGAAAACCCTGGCCCAACAAGATTGGAATTACCGGGCTTGCATTGGATAAAGCCCATTCACGTTTGTATGCGGTTACCAAAGAAAACAACTCTTTGTATGTTTGCGATACCAAATCCGATAAAATAATCAAACAAATCCCACTAAGCGCCGAAGCCTATACATGCCTTTTAAATCCGAAAAAAAACGAATTATATATTTCTTTATGGGGAGGCGGTAAAATAGATATTTATGATTTAAATAAAGAAATAATAACTGATTCTCTTGCCACAGAAAGCCATCCCAACGACATGGCGCTTACTCAAAACGGCAAGTTTCTTTTTGTGGCAAATGCCAACAGCAACAGCGTTTCTGTGATAGATTTAGAAAAAAGAAAAGTAGTTGAAACCCTTTCAGCCAGCCTTTATCCTGATGCGCCAGCCGGAAGTACTACCAACAGCGTTTCACTTTCTGCAGATGATAAAACTTTATACATTGCTAATGCCGATAATAATTGCCTCGCCGTTTTTGATGTGTCAGTACCAGGCTCATCACGTTCGGAAGGTTTTATACCTACCGGTTGGTACCCAACTTGTGTCCGTTTAACCGGCAACCAGATTTTAGTTTCGAATGGAAAAGGTTTTAAATCAATGGCAAATCCTTACGGGCCACAACCGGTAAATACAAAAGAAAAAACACCTTACCAAAAAGACATTACCTCCGGAAGCACAGAACCCAATCAGTATATTGGCAGTTTATTTAAAGGGTCACTGTCGTTTATTAAAATACCCGCGCCGAAAGAGTTGGAAAATTATTCAAAAGAGGTTTATAATAATACACCTTATAATAAAAACAAAGAAGCCCTTGCTTCAGGTGAATATGGTAACCCCATTCCCCAAAAGGTGGGTGCCCCCTCCCCTATCAAATATGTGTTTTACGTGATCAAGGAAAACCGCACTTACGACCAGGTTTTGGGCGACATGAAAGAAGGAAATGGCGATAGTTCTTTATGTCTTTTTACTGAAAAAATTACTCCAAACTTTCATGCACTCGCAAGGGATTTTGTATTGCTGGATAATTTTTATGTGGATGCGGAAGTGAGCGCCGACGGCCATAACTGGAGTACAGCGGCTTACGCGACTGACTATGTAGAAAAAACATGGCCGACAAATTACAGTGGGCGCGGTGGAACTTACGATTATGAAGGAACCCGAAAAATAGCCTATCCCGCTAAAGGGTACATCTGGGATTATTGTAATCGCGCAGGAGTAAGCTACCGCAATTACGGAGAATTTGTTCACGACGGCAAACCTCCTATTTTGCCTTCTATCATTGGGCATTTTTGCCCGGGGTTTCCTGATTTTGATTTAAGTATTCATGATGTTTACCGGGAAAAGGTATGGGAACATGATTTCGATTCTTTGATAGCCATAAATGCCCTGCCTCAATTTTCCACGGTGCGATTTCCGGATGACCATACAAGCGGAATGAGAAAAGGCGCTTATACACCTTATGCCGCCGCAGCAGATAACGATCTGGCTGTTGGCCGGTTTATTGACCACATTTCCCACAGCCCGGTGTGGAAAGAATGCGCTATTTTTATTCTTGAAGATGATGCGCAAAATGGCCCCGACCATGTTGATGCGCACCGTTCGCCGGCTTTTGTGGTAAGCCCTTATATTAAAAGGCATTTTGTAGACCATACTATGTATTCCACTTCCGGATTATTGCGCACTATGGAATTGATACTCGGGCTTCCTCCCATGAGCCAGTATGATGCCGCCGCGATGCCTTTTTTCAGGAGTTTTACTGCTTCACCCGATTTTACTTCTTATACTGCAATACCGTCGAATATGGATATTGATGAAAGGAACACCGCATGGAATAAACTGGCAAAAGAATCAGCGAAATTTAATTTGGCTGTTGAAGATGCCGCCCCTGATATTCCATTTAATGAAGTAATATGGAAAGCCATAAAAGGGGAAAACAGCGTAATGCCTGCTCCACGCCACAGCGCGTTTATAAAAGTGCCTAAAGAAGCTAAAGATGATGATTAAAAGAATTTAGAATAAATATTGATTTCTTTACCCCCTCAGATTATAGTAAACCAACAAATAAACTATATTTTATTTTTGGTTTTTGAAGTAGTAAATTACCCTTGAATACTAAGCTGGTAATATTTATTTGTCAATGCCAGTATTTCATCCATGTTCAAAATTTTTGCAATTTTAATTGCATCAATCGACCTTTTAATAGAGGAAGAAAAGGCTTCTATGGCTGCCGCTTCATTTTTTGTTGACAGCACCCCTTTTAAAATGTGGAACACGGATAAAAAAGATTGCTTTACTTCAAATGGTAGTTTTAAATGCCCATCCTGAATTTGAATTACCGGCGTAATGAAGGACCTAAAGTGGTCGTTAAGTTTATGCTCAAAGGAAGCCCCCAATTGAAGGACGGTTTCTATCTCTTTTAATGTTATTTCGGGTAAATTTTTTAAATCCTTTTTTAATTCCCCGTAAAGATCAAAATTATTCCAGGCCGGTAATGCTCTTTCTGAAAGAACGAAAGCCATTTCAAGCATATCATCTGCCTGAAGCGATTTCCACCAGGAAACTTCGGAACCGGCGGTCATAAAAATATTGCTCTTCATTTTTAAATTAATCCGTGTATTTTTTGAAGCTGCCTACAAATAAAAATATAATATTTATAAATATCAAAAAGTAAAATTGCACAAATAAAATGGATAAAAAAACTTCAATTATCTTGAGGGTAAAAAAAATTCAATAGCGGAAGAGTTAATGTAATAAGTGGATAAAAAAAACTAAATCCTTGGTATCAACTTCAGGAAATCTTCTTTTCTTCTTCGGGCAATTGGCAATTCGGTTTTATCTGTGAGCAGCACATAATTGTCTCCTTTATGAAACCTGTAAATGTAAAGCAGGTTAATAATGTGTGTTTCATGAATCCTGAAAAATCCATTCGTAGAAAGCGTTTCTTCAAAATCGCCAAGTGTGCGGCTTGTGAGTATGGTCTCCTGGTTCAAGAGATAAAATTTAGTATACCTCCCCTTTGCTTCGAGCCTTACAATATCTTTCATTTTTATAAATCTTACCCCGTCTAATGAAGCAAGGGTTAATGTTTTCTCAAGTGCGCTATGCTGCATAATGTTTTTCAATAAAATATCAATTTTATAACCGATATTTTTTTGTTCCATATTTTGCTGGCATTTGTGAATGGCTTTTCCCAGTTCGTCTTTATCGATTGGTTTTAGTAAATAATCAAAAGCGCTTATTTTTATAGCATTGATCGCGTACTTATTATAAGCCGTAGTAAAGATTACATCAAAATCAAAAGGGTCTATTTTTTTCAACATGTTAAACCCGTTCATTTTTGGCATTTCTATGTCAAGAAAAACCAGGCTGGGAACATTTTTTTGGATGCTCTCAATTCCTTTTGCAGGCGTATTGCAAATATCAACTACTTCAATTAAGCTGCTAAAATCTTTGAGCATTAATGCCAGCACATCAGCGCTTTGTTGCTCATCTTCTACAATTATAGTTCTGATCATGCTGTTGTTTTAAGATTTTAAAACCAAAGTATTTTAGATAAAGAATATTATTGAGGTACAAATATTTTTACCAAAGTACCCGTTGCGGTGCCATTTTCTTCCAGGTCAAGAATTTCAATACCTGAATTTATTTCAGGAAGGGTTTTTAAGGCGAGCAGGCGTTTTCTTGTCAGCTCAATTCCTAATGAAGGATAAGGATCGTTTTTATTGAGCAGCATCTCGCCGGCCACTTTTCTTCCAACGCCGTTATCTTTCACATTTATTTCAAGGTAATCTTCATGGCCTTTAAAAGAAATGACAATTTCACCAGCACCATCTTTATGCATTATCCCATGTAGCACTGCGTTTTCAATAAATGGCTGGACGATCATTGTCGGAATAAATATACTTTCTTTTTCAACCAAAGGCCCCACATTAATCCTATAATTTAATTTTGAACCAAAACGCAATTTCTCCAATTCAAGATAAAGCGTAAGCATATCAATTTCTTTTTGAAGGCTGATATTAGTTTCCCTTGAAGTGTTTAAAATAGAACGTATCAGCATTGCAAATTTTCCAAGGTAAATATCAGCATTCCCGGCATCGTTTGAAAGAATAAATTTTTTTATAGAATTAAGCGCGTTAAAAATAAAATGAGGGTTCATCTGGCTTCGCAAAGCCGCCAGTTGCATTTCAACCAATTGGTTTGAAATATTATCCATTTTAGCTTTTTGCAGCCTTAATTGCTGGTCTCCCTCAATTGATTTTATTTTATGAGCCATCAATGTGCCGATCGTATTCATCATCTGTAAATGATTTTCATTAAAAAACCCAACTTCTGAATGTTCAGAATCTATCACTCCCAATAATTCTTTTTCATATTTTATCGGTACAGAAATTTCACTAAGGCCGCTATATCCTTCCGGTATATAACGCGGGTCTTCTCTTGTGTCAGCAACTATGATCGCTTCCCCTGTTGCGGCAACTGTACCTACGATTCCCTCACCCGGTGCCAGGTTATAAGGGAATTGTATTAAAATTTCTTTGGAATCTTTTAAGCCAAAACCGGCGCGCTGAACCATTTTTGTTTTTTCCTCGTTCCACATATAGATAAGGCAATCTTCAAATCCCAGTTTTGATATCAGGTTTTTGGTAACATCCCACAATATTTCATCTACATCATTTTTTAATAACAGGGAAGTTGAAAAAAAATTATTGATTTTCTCTCTTTCCAGGCGTATCTTATAATTTTCTGTGCGCAATTTTTCCAATTCAATTTTTGTAGCTTCAGATTTACGGATCTTTTCTTCTCTTAACTTTACTATTTCAAAAAGTAAATAGGATACAACGGCTATTACTACGATTAGGAAATGCCACAGCCAATATGGGATTACAAGGTTTAATTTTAAAAAATTAATATGGCTAATCATTCAAGAAAGGTTTATGGATAAATTAATTCATTGGATGCATCCGAATCTATAAAGTACCTGTACATTAAATATAAATAAAATCGTGAACAGTAAAAAAACAAATTAATTAAAAATGATTTTAAGGTTTTTAAATTTTAAAGAAGCCGGAATTTCACTTTTGAAGAAATGAAAGGATTTAAAGTATAGTGGTTAATCAAATTAGCAAGTAACCGATAAATAATCCAGGCAGTAAACGAATAAATATTGTGTTTTTTTATTTTAGTTTTGTGAAAGAATCCTCTCAATTATGGATTTTTTTTCTGCTATTAGTATTACTCTTTTATCTTTAAAATGAAAGGATTAAAAACAATTTCCAGTAATTACCCTGTAAAAGAAACAATTGAAAGGTTGGTTTCTATCGCCCAAACACTAGGTTTGACGCTATTTGCAAGAATTGATCATTCTGCGAATGCTTTAAAATCCGGGCTTCAGTTAAGGCCTACCGAATTAATAATTTTGGGGAATCCTAAAGCAGGCACTTTATTAATGCAGGACAATCAAACCGCAGGTATTGATTTACCAATTAAAGCCTTAGCCTGGGAAGACGAGTCTGGAAAAGTATGGCTTACTTATAATGAAGCCGCATGGCTCAAAGAGCGGCATTCATTAAAAGATAGTAGCAATGCCACCCTGGATGCCATTGAAAAAGGAATGGCCCGAATTGCTAAAGAGTCAGCCCAGGGAAATCAATAAAAATATTTTACAAAAAGGATTCAGTTCCAGCCTTCTGAATTCCGCAATTTTAATCAGTTTAAATAATTGCCTGATTTTTTATTTTCGTTTTGTGATCATAAGTAAATGAATATCTTGCAGTTAATGAATCCATTTCATTTTTTACTTAAATCGTAAACTGTTTTCCTGATTATTTAAATTCTTATCATCAAAAGGTTTTTGTAATTGAGGATACCTACCCCTACCCGCCGGAATTTTTTTTTAACTCCCTTGATTCTGCCATTCTGCTGCAATTGATTTAATTTTATAGCACCCGCTTTTTTAGATCCATTTACTTCAAATTATTTGCTATGAAATTTGATTCAAAAATTCCCAGAAGAAAATTTTTAAAAGTTTCAGCAATTTCAGGGGCATGCCTTGCACTTGGTTATATTTCAATATTTGGCGAAGAACCCAAAGTGGTTAATCTTAACCTTGAGAATGACGAACCCGGTACGCCGCTGAACCCTTTTATTTTTATAGGCAGCAACGGAGAAATTATTTTATACAACCACCGCCCTGAAATGGGCCAGGGTACTTTTGAGGCCATCCCCATGATCATTGCCGAAGAACTGGAGGTGGATATTAATAATATCACGATCATGCCTTCTCCTGCCAACAGAAAAATATATGGCGACCAGATGGTAGTGGGAAGCCACAGTATCAATGGCAATTATGATCTGATGAGAAAAATAGGCGCTTCCGCAAAAGAAATGTTGATAGCGGCGGCGGCCAGTAAATGGAATATGACTGCTGATAAGTGTTACGCTCAAAATGCAAAAGTGGCCAACCGGGAAAATGGCAACCAATTAACTTATGGCGAATTAGTAGCCGATGCTGCCAAACGCCCTGTTCCTTCAAACCCGGCATTAAAAGATCCAAAAAACTTTACCATCATAGGAAAATCTTTTCCACGCCAGGATATCCCGGCAAAAATAAATGGAAAGGCACAATATGGCCTTGACATAGAGGTACCGGAAATGTTGTATGCTTCTATTGAGCGTTCCCCTGTTTTGCTTGGCAAACTAGTAAGCTTTAATGCTGATAAAGCAAAGGCGGTAAAAGGTGTAAAGTATGTTTTAAAAACGTCCCGGGAAGTGTTTGGGCAAAAGCGTGCAGGCGTGGCCGTTATAGCTGATAATTATTGGGCGGCGCTGCAGGGAAGAAATTTACTGGACATAAAATGGGACAACGGCGATCTTGAAAACTGGTCAACACAAAAAATAAAAGAAAATTTCAAAAACGGAGCGGCAGAAACGCCTACTGCATTTGAGGAAAGGGGTAATTTTGACAAAGCGTATGAAAATGCGCCCATAAAAATAGAAGCGTCTTATGAAACCCCTTACCAAAGCCACGCCCCCATGGAACCAATGAATGCCGTAGTAAGCGTACAAAAAGATCAAATTGATTTCTGGGGGTCTACACAAAATCCGAATGGCATGAGAGATTTTCTTTCAGAAAAATATAATGTTCCCGGCGAAAAGGTGAATATTCATTATACTTTTCTCGGCGGTGGTTTTGGAAGAAGGTCTTTGACGGATGTGGTCGAAGAAGCTGCAGATCTTTCCAGCCAGGTAAATGCACCGGTTAAAGTGATATGGACAAGGGAAGATGATATTTCACAAGGCCCATTCCGCGCTTGTTCGTTAAATGTTTGCAGGGGCGCGGTAGATAACAATGGCGATGCGCTCACTTTAGAACACAAAGTCATTTGCCAGGATATCAGAAACCAATACAGGAACAGTGCTACACCAACCGGGGGAATTGCAGGCGGAATCAATACAGAGTATGCAATTCCTGATATGCGGGTAAACGGTGTGCTGCGCAATCTTTATTTGCCGGTTTCTTATTGGCGTTCCGTTTATCATTCTACCAATTGTTTTGCGCATGAATCGTTTATGGATGAAATGGCGCATGCTGCTAAAAAAGGCCCATTGGATTTCAGGCTTTCCCTTCTTAAAAATCATAAACGATATACGCAGGTTTTAAAAATGGTTGCGGAAAAATCAAATTGGTATGAGCATAACAAAGGCATAGGAAAAGGGGTGGCAATCGTTGAAAGGTCCGGCGCTTTTGTGGCGATGGTAACCCAGGTAAAAAGAAAAAACGGAAAGGTAGTTCCCGTAAAAGTAGTGGCAGCAATTGATTGCGGCACTCCTGTAAATCCTGATATCATCAAAGCACAAACAGAAGGCTGTATTGTGATGGGCTTAACGGCTTCCTATAAAAGCGGTTTAACGATTGATAAAGGAAGAGTAGTTGAACAAAATTTTGATAAATATAAAATGCTTCGCATCGATGAAACACCTGAAATTGAGGTGTACGTTATAGAAAGTAAAGACCGCCCCGTAGGAGCCGGCGAAGGCGGTTTACCCACTGTAGCTCCTTCTTTAACCAACGCCATTTTTGATCTAACGGGGAAGCGTATACGCACACTTCCATTTGATCTAAATGAAATATAAAACAAAATAAAAATCAGGAAAATTGGTTCGTTTACTGTTTTAGCAAACTTATGAAAGAGGTATTTGCACAAAGTTTATTCATACATTTGTCTTAACGTGATTCGCAAAAATTATCCTGCATTTAATTACCTGATTTGAATGCTGAAAAAATACATGGCAAAGCGGAAATAATCATTCTTATATCGTAAGAGCATGAGCATTTTTTTTGTAAAACCGTTTGGGGGATCAATCAGAATGAAATTTTCTGAGTTGCTTTAAATTTTACCCGGGTTCGCACCAAATTCTTATTTCGGTGCAAATCTGATAATTCATGCGTACTTTAATTTTGAAATGAGAAACAAGAGTTAATTAACCTGTAAATATAACTAATGCAAATTTTTTGAAGTAAGAGGCCATCTTTCATTTAAAACATACAAACATGAAGCAATCTACAAAAAAGTTATTCTCAAAAATGAGTTCTTCGGAACCGGTTTTGAAAGAAGCAAAGGAAGAATTATCGAAAGATGGCCGCCGCAGTTTTTTAAAGAAAGCTGCATCGGAGGCCTTTCATTGGGGGCATTTGCATTTGCCCCGGTTGAGAAAACTTTGGCTTATACTACCCAAAAAGTTAACAGGTATTCTTCGCCATCCGATCTTAAAATTACTGACATGCGTGTTGCGGATTTAGAGATATGCCCCATTTTGAAAATCTATACTAATCAGGGTTTGTATGGCCTTGGCGATATACGCGACGGAGCCGATAAGCGGTATGCATTGGAACTTAAAAGCCGGATACTCGGAATGAATCCATGTAATGTGGAGATGATATTCAAAAAGATTAAACAGTTTGGAGGCCAAGCGGCAGGCCGGTGGAGTATGTGCGGTAGAAATGGCTTTATGGGATATAATTGGGAAAGTATATAATATACCGGTTTACCAATGCCTGGGTGGCAAATACCGGGATCAGATCAGAATTTATTGTGACACTACGGCTACCAAACGTACTCCGGAGGGGTACGCCGAACGAATGAAAGAACGGCTGGACATGGGATTTACGTGGCTAAAAATGGATATGGGAATTGATCTTTTAACCGATGTTCCCAATGCACTCGTAAATGATAATTTTTGGAAACAACAAAATGGTAAAATGAACCAGTGGGGCGAAAATGGATCTACCAGTTATGCTCAAACGAAACATCCGTTTACTGCTGTTCAGGTAACTCCAAAAGGGATAGAGTACCTGGCTCAGTTCGTGGCCGATGTTCGCATGGCAGTAGGTTACGACATTCCTTTATCTACTGATCATTGGGGGCATTTTGGAATAAATGAAGCTATCAAACTCGCTAAAGCTATGGAACCTTATGATCTGGCGTGGATGGAAGATGTGCTTCCCTGGTTTTATACCGATCAGTTGCGTACGTTAACGGAAGCCACTACTACACCGATAATAACCGGTGAAGATTGTTACCTGTTAGATGATTTTAAACCTTTAATAGATAACCATGCCGTAGATATTATTCATCCTGATATTAATTCGTCAGGAGGTATTTTGGAAACCAAAAAGATTGGTGATTATGCGGAAGAGCATGGTGTTGCTATGGCTATGCATCATTATGCTACTCCTATATCATACATGGCCAGTGTGCATACTGCGGCAGCCACTCAAAATTTTTTGGCGCTGGAAGACAACGGCATTTATTACCCTTACTGGGATGACCTTGTCACAGGTATTAGTAAACCAATTATTAATAACGGATATGTAAAAGTTCCGGAAAAGCCGGGATTGGGTGTAGAATTAAATGAGGAAACCGTTAAACAGCACCTGGTAAAAGATGGCGGCTTCTTTGAACCTACACCTGAATGGGATAAGCTACATTCATGGGACAGAACCTTTAGTTGATCAAATGCTTTTTTGTTACTATTTATTATTAATAAATTCTTCTCCAAAACGATTTGTAATAAGCATTACACACTTTGTTTCGCGATTAAACCTATAATTATATGAAAAAGAGTTTTATTTTATTAACATCTTTATTTTTTTGCGTTTATCTGTGTACAGCACAACAGGTGGAAACTTCACCGGCATACATTAAAGCGCTCACTTCTCAATGGAAAGGGCCCCGTTCTGAAGATGGCCGCCCTAAAGTTTCTGATGCAATTTTACAACGGTTAAAAAAGGTGGCGATGGAAGAAGCATGGGGATATTTACGCGGCCATGGATATGAGAATCAATTTGAAGGAAATTGGAAAGTTCTTCATGGGGACAGCGCCATGACGGGCCGTGTAGTAACGGCTCAATACATGCCGGAAAGGCCTGATTTTAAAAAAGTGATAAGGCAGACCGGATTAGCCGAAGGGCGGGATTCTTCCGGTGGCACCAATTCGTGGCCAATCAGATATTTTAAAACCTGGGGATGTCTATGTGGCAGATGGATACGACAGAATCATAGATGGTACATTAATCGGGTCTAATTTGGGAAATGCCATTTATGCTAATTCTAAAAATGGAGTTATCTTCTACGGATCTGTCAGGGATGAAGGCGGGTTAAATGAAATTAAGGGCTTTAATGCATGGACGAAAGGGCAGGATCCATCTTATCTTCAGCAAGAGATGCTAACCTCAATCAATGCTCCTATTCGTATTGGCAGAGCTATAGTCTTACCTGGCGATGTAGTACTGGCTAATAAATACGGAACCATTTTCATTCCTGCTTACCTGGTGAATGATTTGGTATTATCGGGAGAAGTTACACACCTACGGGATGAATTTGGATTTCAGCGATTACGTGAAAAAAAATATACGGCCGGTGAGATTGACAGTAAATGGAGCGATGCTATTCAGAAAGACTTTTTAAACTGGATTAAGAATTACCCCGATAGTGAATTACCCATGCCCAGGAAAGAATTAAATGATTATTTGAAGGTTCAATAGGTGCATTTTAAACTGTGTTCTTGATCCCGTTCCTGATTATTTGTGAGTTCACCGGCATTTGGTTGTTTCAATTTAATTAAGATTGCATTAATAACAATAGGAATAAGGAGGAACGCAACAGCGCAGTAGGATTTAATCAAAATAAAAATCAGGGAAATTTGTTAGTTTACTGTTTTTGCAAACTTAATCCGTTACTACAATTTAAAAGATAGCCTCATAAATGGGAAAAAAAATCGGGTTAAAAGAAGCCATTTCCATTGGAATTGGCGGAATGGTAGGCGGTGGCATATTTGCCGTACTCGGACTTGCGGTAACGCTGGCAAAAGGAGGAACTCCTGTAGCTTTTTTATTTGCAGGAATTTTAGCTTTGATTACTTCGTACAGTTATGTGAAACTTTCACAAACCTATCCCGACAGAGGCGGCACCGTAAAATTTATCAACCAGGGATTTGGCGCATCCATTTTTAGTGGCGCAATGAATAACCTGCTATGGCTAAGTTATATCATTATGCTTTCTTTGTATGCTTCTGCATTTGGCTCTTATGCTCCCAATTTACTTGCAATCACCCATAACAAAACCATTGATTTTCACATTTATGCAACGGCAATTATTATCCTGGCTACTGCCATCAACTATTACAGCATTGCCGTTGTGGGAAAAATAGAATCCTATGCCGTTATTATTAAATTAATTATTCTCATTGCATTTGTTGCCATCGGTTCTTACGGCTTAATCGGAAACCCGAATATCTCCCAGTTAGCCATTTCCCACTGGGAAAGCCCTGTCAAATTATTTGCCGGCGGAATGGTGATTTTTGTGGCCTATGAAGGTTTTGAGCTTATTGCCAATGCGGTACCTGACGTGATCAATCCGGAAAAAAATATTGCACGGGCTTATTACATTTCTGTGATTTTTGTAATTCTTCTTTATATCATTATTGCTTTTGTAACGGTAGGTTCGCTTCCGTTTCCACAAATAGCTAAGGCAAAAGATTATGTGTTGGCAGAGGCTGCCAGGCCAATGCTCGGGAAAATTGGTTTTTCAATTATAACCGTTGCCGCTTTGATATCCACATTTTCTGCAATTAATGCTTCACTCTATGGAGGAAGCCAGGTCAATTTCGAAATTTCAGAAGATGATGAACTGCCTAACTATTTTTTGGCTAAACTTTGGAAACAGCCTGTCGGTTTAATGATCACGGCAGTTGCCACCTTAATTTTGGTAAACGTGCTTAATTTAGAAAGCATATCCACCGCAGGAAGTATTGGTTTTTTATTAATTTTTGGAATGGTAAATCTCGCAGGATTTAAGTTATCAAAAAACACGGGGGGAAATAAAATAATTCCTTTGGCAGGTTTCATATTGTGTATGATAGCATCGGCAATTTTAATCAACCAACAATACAGTTCAAACATAATAGGTGTAATTGTATCCGTTGCCATTATTGGGTTTTGCTTTTTAACCGAATGGATTTATAAAAAAACGAAAAAAAGATAACTTTTCAGACACAGTCTTCATTATAGTTTATAGCAGTGCATTCGATTACTGTAGAGGCAACGATTTTTAGAAATTATAAAGTTGCATACGTAATAACCTGGAGTAATTTCAAGTCACAGAAATACTGAGTTTACAACACAGTATTTACAGTAAACAAAGAAATTCTGCTGATTTCTGTTTTACTTCTATTATATAACAGCGAGGCTTAAAAGCGGAACCATCAGGGTTGAACTTTGGCTTTTGTCCATTCCCGGTCATTAAGATTAATATCTCCATTTGGGTCGTAAAACAAATCATTATTTTCAATATAGTTTCCATCATTATCCATCCAGTATTCTGTTGAACCGGCATTTACCTGGTAATTTTTTCCTGTAGAAGGATTATTAACCGTTTCCTCTTCATTAATCATATTTAAAAATTGTTGCTGTGACTGATCTGAACTATTGTTGCTTCCGAAATTCCGGTTCATAAATGCCGCATGGTTAGCATCCTCGGCAGCCCAAATACCCTGCATCTTTCGCTGGTGAGCCTGGAATGCAGCCTGCTGGTTTTGCATATTTGCCTGGTGTTGCCGGGCCGCACGTTCCTGCATCAGCAGTGCTCTATATCTCTCCCATTCAGGATTATGTTTTAAGCTCAATTTGGCACTCACTAAATTATTCACTGCTTTTTCGTATGCCGGTTTATCAACAAACAAATATTCCACAGAATAATACCAACCTGACATACCTTGTGAATATACAGCAGGCTGTCTTATCGTAAATTTAGAAACACCAACTAATGCTTTCTGGCCTGAATTATTTTTCCACTCTGTATATAAGAGCCTGAAGTGTTCATTGGGAATTCCCATCTTACTGATTTCTTTCTGAATAAAATTATTCAACTCCGGAATATCCCTTCTGCCGATGTAGGTAAACCCACTATTCTTCATTCTGCCGGCAACTTCATTCTGTAATATCTGCTCAATTGACGCCTCCGGCCTTATCATCTGCGCCACGCCATGTTACGCATATATTGATTTGTTTGAGGATCGTCGTATGATATATACATATATATCGGGACATTAAAGTATTTTAAATTGTCCGGCCCCTGGACCTGGATCAGAAACAAAGGCAGCTTCTGATCTTGTGTATAATATGGTTTCGAAATGACATTCCAACCGGAAGGGAATTCAAAACTGTAAACAAGTAAGCCTGTTCTTGCATCAACAAAATTATGGAGGATTTTGCCGTTTTGACTTGCTTCCGAAAACAAACCTTTACTGTCAGTATTGTCTTCATCGTTTGCGGGCTCATTATTATCATTTCCAAAACCGGATTCACCAGTATAAGAATTTCCCGGATCCTTCTGTTGACTTACGCCGTTACATCCTGTCAATAAGAAGATCATAAAAACAAAAACTATAAAATGACTTTTCATACAACTTTTTTTAAATGGTTACCTATTTTTTTAAATGATTACATATAATCATCGTATTCGCTTCAAAAGGCCATCAGGAAAATCATTATTTTTTGAAGAATTCTTTATACAAAAACAAATTCACCGGATTATTGTGTAATGTGATTCCCTAAAGCAGCTATAAAATTATTGGAGTGGCAAGTAAAAATATTTACGGATAGAGGAAACACAATGGAGGATAGCGAACTGGGTAAGAATAATTTTTTTTTAGGCTTGCTGAACATAATTTGGATTCCCCACTCTTCTTATTATCCCCAAATTATTAAAGAGGTGCTGTACTTGAGTTTACAACTTAGCGTATTTACAGTGAACCCATAAATTCTACTGATTCCTGTTTTGCCTCTATTGTATAACAGGGAGGCTTAAATGAAAAAACTATTTATTTAACCGGTACGGGTTAGTGAATAAACCGGTACTGAACCGTTATTTTGCTTTATACTCATTTATTTTGAGCGAATTTCCCGTCTCATAAAAAACCGGTAAGACAAAGCAAAGCACAGCACAGTAGCAGCAATGAGGCCGGTGAGCTGCGGCCATACAATCAGCAAACTTTGCCCTAATGGGAGTGGGCTTGGAAGAGCGCCATACATCTGTGAAAAGGTTAATGGGCCAAGGCTGCGGACCGATGGCAACAGCAAAGTGGATGTGGCGTCGGTAAATAATTGACGTGGCGCCAGGCGCGAAAAAACCTGTATTAATTTTTGAAACCTAATGATTTTTTCCGGTGAAGCTATATCTGGAGAGGGCGCAAATGCTTTATCAATGAGGCTGATAATAATTTGATAAAAAACAGTAAAGAAAAGCCATGCCGCAATGGACATTAATGCCGATGTAGCTGCCTGTCGAAACCTGACCGAAAAAAGAATGGACAGGTTTAACCAAAAGGCCACATAAACAATACTTAAAAGCAGGAAGCACATGATTCTTAAAAACTCAGCAGCCGTTGGCGGTATTCCTATTAAAATAAGCCCTAACCCGATTACCAGGAACGTGAGTGCAAAAAACATGAAGCTGATAACGATTAATGCGGCTAGTAAACTTTGCATTAATAATATAATCGCGATGAACAGGCTGCGCCAGGATGCGGCTCAGTGTTCTTCCGTTTTGTTCAGAATTAATGGCATCAAATCCAAGGCTGATACCGATTAATGGCCCAGGAAGCCAATGAAAACATGAAAGGGCGGGACGGTACCATCTGACAAGGTAAACAATTTTAGAAAAAAGAAAGCGTCTTTCGGGCTGCCTGGTTTTACCGCGCTGGCCAAGATTTGAAATTGAAGTATATAATGATCCCATGCAGGTCAAAACCATCAGCGCAGCGAGTATGATAAAGCGCCAGCTCCTGACATGATCACGACACTTCTTTATGTACCATTACCCAAAAGGGAGAAAGCACTTTTTCACGGTTTGCAATTGTGTTTCTTCCTGTAAAGATGCCGGTAAATGGTGCGGCTTTCATCATACACTTTCTTTTGAATCATTATTTATATTGGGTTCACCTTACTTCCTCCTTTTCAAAATAGCGCTGGTAAATATCATCCAGGCCATATTCTCTTTTATGTAAGCTATTCAGCTCAATGCCCGATTCTACAATGCTTTTGGCGATTGCTGAAGACAAATCACGTTCGCAGGAAATTTTTATTATTTCTTTTTCACAGGCTACTGAATTTACACCATCCATAGTAAGCAGCTTGTCGCGAAGCCCATTACTATCTGTTTCCAGGTCAAAGGGTACATAATTTTCCCCGTAAGCATTTATGTGCACACCCGCTTCAATAATAAATGGTTCTTCTGAAAACAGGTGGGCAGGATAAAGAAGCAATATCGCCTTCGGCAATCAGCTTACCGCTCACAAACAGCCCCACCCTGTCGCAAACCTGCTGCACCTGGTGTAAATGATGCGATGACAATAATACAGTGAGCCCTTCTTCATGGCTGAGCCGAACAATCAGCTCAAGGAATTCTTTAACCCCTTTCGGGTCAATTCCAAGCGTAGGTTCATCAAGGACAATAATTTCCGGGTTTTTAATTAATACATCCGCAAGCCCCAGCCGCTGTATCATTCCCCGGGAATACTTGCCTGTTTTTTTACCTGCCGCATCAGCAAGCCCTACTCTTTCGAGCAGTTGCATCGCTTTTTCTTTTGCTGTTTTTGGTGGTTGGCTGTTAAGGCGGGCGATATATATAAGATTTTCCAGGCCGGTCATATCATCATAAAACCCAACATTATCCGGTAAATATCCAACTCTTCTTTTTTACTTCTACCGGCGAGGTAGTTGAGTTGATGCCGCAAACTTTTGCCATGCCGGAAGTAGGTTCTGTAAGGCCAAGCATCATTAAAATAGTGGTCGATTTGCCGGCACCGTTAGGCCCGAGCAGGCCAAATATTTCCCCTTTATTAACAGAGAGGTTTAAATGATCAACAGCAGTTAGCTGATCATATTTTTTAGTTAAATCAATAAATTCTATGATTGGCGATTTCACATTTACCTCCTTCCATATTTACGAAATAAAGAATATACGCTTCCCAACGCGATTAATATTACCAGCACGCCCATCCATCCCCACAACATGGATGTGCCAACGGAAATCCGCAATTCCGTTTTGGATGTAGCTTCGGGCGTTTGTGCCGTGATGTCGGCAGCATAATCTCCCGCAATTGCATGCTTATCTGCTTTAATAGTGGCAAATACCTGCGCCGTTGCCCCCGGGGCAAGCTTATCAATTTTCTTTGGGTCAAATGTTATATCCCAGTTGGCCGGAGCCTTAAAATGCAAGGCAACATTTTGTAATGGAGCCGAACCGGTATTCGTTACTATCATTGGTACACGCCTGGAATCTCCGGCGGTAATATCCGTGCTCAGCAAACCATTTGGCGTGCTTAGTGCCATTGAATAGGAGCCGGTAATCATCACATCAAGTTCAAGCATGGAAGATGTTTCATTGGTAGATGCCATTACCGGAATACGGTACTGGCCGCCGGAATTTGATCCGGAGCATTAATGGTAACGGTAATATTCTGTGTGTGATTGGGGTCAATGCTTACAGAAGCCACCTGCTTGTAATTTGCTTTAAAAGCAATATTCCAGCCAGGCGGCGCTTCTGCATTCAGCGCATATAACGCTGTATCCGCAGTTCCATTTTTTAATTGGGCATTGAAAGTAAAAGTAGTATTTGCCGCTCCTTCCAGGTTGGATTGTGTGCTGGTGAATTCAGTTTTATAAGTTCCCCTTTTTGAAATAATAACCGTAAGCGGCAAAACGGCAAGCCCTTTTGCGTGTACGGCAAACCGGTAGATTCCTTTATTAACCTGTAGTGGAACGGTTACCTGCAATCCAACTGTTTCTTTATTTCCGGGAAGAACAGCAATCCGGTGAATATTCCATCCGCCTGCTGAAAGGGAATGAACCCAGCTCCGGGGCAGCCCCGAAACAGATAAATCCGCATTTTGAATGGTTTTACTGTTGTTGATCACCTGTACCGTATAATTTATCGCTTGCCCGGGAGGCACAGAAATTTTTGTATAAGGAGAATACAACTTAAGAATAGGAGCCGTATTTTGTGCTTTCACACCTGTAACAAAAGAAAAAAAACAAAGTAAGAACAACGGAAAGCGACGAAAGGTTTTAGGTAGTGGTGTATGCATGGAAAACCTGTTTTTAAAAAATTATTTAAGAAGAGAGTATATTCAAAGCAATTCGCAAATTTATAAAGTGGGCAAAATCTATCCCGTTAGAAAATAGTTAAAATCCATTTGAAGCAAATTTCAAATAAAGATTTGCCCCATTAAAATATTGTAGCGGGTATTTGAAATGAAAATAGAAACCACAAACTATTTTGCTTCTCAGCCCTCACTATACTTAGAGCCTTTAAATAAAAAAAGGGCTGCTATACTGAGTTTACAACCCGGTATCCACAGTAAATCGACAAATTGTGCTGATTTCTGTTCTACTTCTATTATAACAGTGAAGCTTAAACGAAAAATTATTTGTTTGGCCGGGCACTGTTTATTGAATAGCCCTCGTCATCAAAAAAATTCCACCTAAATCACCAGGTGGTGGTCAAAACAATTTTCCTTTATTAGCCATTTTAATTGCCTGGGCTTTTGAAGTTACATGGAGTTTGTGGTAAATATTTGCGATGTGTTTTTTTACGGTATGGCTGCTTAGAAATAATTTCGAGGCTATTTGTCTATAGCCATATCCATCCACAATAAACTTAAGAATTTCCGATTCACGGTTTGACAACGCATAATCAAATTTGACGCTTTCTTCTTTTTCCATTCTTGGGATAGAGGCATTCATTAAAAGATCCATTGTTTTCCTTGCGATCCTTGGGCTCATTGCTGCGCTTCCGAATTCAGTGGCCTGAACAATGGAGTCAATAACCAGGGAAATAGTATCGTTCTTTAATAAATATCCGGTTGCGCCGGCTTTTATTGCCTCAAATATTTTATCATCATCATCAAAAACTGTCAGCATTAAAAAATGCAAATCCGGGTATAATATCTTACCGGCCTGTACGGCGGCAATCCCATCCATTTCCGGCATTTCAATGTCCATTAATATTACTGAAGGGCGTTTTTCAAAGCTCATGGCTTTCATCTGATCAAGAAAATCTTTTCCGTCACATGCAGACATTACGACTTCTATATCATCAGAAATATTAAGCCTGCCTGTAAACAACAGGCGGTTTTGAGACTTATCATCCACTATTCCAATGGGTATCTTCATTATTTATCAATATTGTAAAATTTCACCTTTATCGGCAATAGTTCAATAACACATTTGGGCTATTTTATACATTTCCTTTATCCTTCTCAACTGTATGCTTTGTTATGGCTACTTTAGTTCCGCTCCCCGGCGTTGAATGGATGAATAATGACATTCCGGATTCATCGGCCCGGTGTTTCATATTTTCAAGGCCATAGTGGCCGTTGAATTGCTGATGCTGATCAAAGCCCTTGCCGTTGTCTTCAATAGTAAATGAAAATGATTCGTCTATACCCGACTGGATGTTGAAGCTAATTTTATTGGCTTTTGAATGCCTGATACTGTTTACAATTGCCTCCTGGCAGATGCGAAAAATGTTCAATGCCCCGACTGGAGAAAAGCTGTATTTTTTTTCAATATTTTCGGTGATAACCATCTCTATTTGTGGTTGCAACATACATTGTGCTTGTAAAAATGATTTCAGTTTGTCGGCAAGTTCATCGAGCATGATGGATTCTTTTTTCATGGCCCAGATTGTTTCACGCAAATCAGTAACCAGGTTTTTGGCTGTGTCGTTCACAATAGATAATCTTTTTAATTCTTCCTCTTTAGTGAATGATTCCGGCGTTTCTACCAGCCAGTCAATATTACTACTGATATAGCTCAATTGTGATCCGATGTTATCATGTAATTCTCTTGAAATACGTTCCCGCTCGTTTACTATTTGGTGTTGCATTTCCAGCTTTCCTAATTTCAACTTGTATTTTTGCCGTAACAGGAAATAGGTAAGGCTGAAAATGAGTAGCGCCCCTGTAAATAGGGATGCAATAATAAACCACCATGTTTTCCACCAGGGAGGGCCTATTATTATCGTAATTATCTTATGAAAGGTGCTTTTGGAAGAGAGCAGCGGGGTGCAATTTATCTCCAATAAATATTTGCCTGGTATCAAAGTATAACGGATACCGGTAGGCTGTTGCGTTGTTTGCCACGGCTCATGAACACCGTTCATACGATATTGATAAAGGTATTCATTAGGGTTTAATAGCCCGGTGGCAGCAATATCAAACGACAGGTGGTTTTGATTGTATAACAAGCGAATGGTATCACTTTTCCAGGCACCTGCAAAGGAGGTGTACAAAGAATCATTCACAACAAAGCGGGTGATATTTATTAACGAAGAATCTTTTATGCTAAAAAGATCCCGGGGATAGAATGCTGTGATACCATTTACCCCACCAAAAAATAATTTGCCCGAAGGTGATTTTGTACAGGATTGTGTATTGAACTCGTTATCCTGCAGGCCAAGTTCTTTTGTATAATTTTTTACTTTACCCTCAAGGGAAATAAATGAAAGCCCGAGATTGGTGCTGGCAATAAAATTATTACGGTTGTCAGCAGGCAACAAAGCATAAATAAAGTCATTCAGCAAGCCTGTTTCCCTGGTAACCTGTTTTATCAATTTTCCTGAATTGTTATATATGTAGAGCCCTTTTTCTGTGCCCACCCAAATATTATGCATCTGATCTTCAGCCATGCAGCGGACGCCATAGTCTTCCGGGAGAATAATCGTTTTAAAATTACCTTCGGCATCAAGCCTTAGCAAGGTTCCTGAAACTGTGCCCACCCACAATATTTTGTTTGATGTATAAGTGAAAGCTGAAACTGTTAAGTCGTTAACCTGTGATTTTTGCAATAAAGGAGTAACCGGCCTTACTGAATTTTTTTGGGTATGAAACCGGAAAACATTTGACCTGGTACTTATTAAAATAGTATTTGAATCAATCCTTTGCAAGCCGTTTGAAAAAGTGATTTCAGTGATATGCAATTGCGGGCATGAAGCGCTTTTTACATTAATTCGGTTTAATTGTTTGTTGCTTAGATTGAGCAGGTATAACCCCCGTCCTAATGTTTCAATGAGGTAATGGCCATCTGAAATTTTTTCGATTGCAATCACATCTTTAACGTCTTTTGTCATTAGCGGCGCTTTGCCAAAGTGGATGGCCTGAGGAATCATATAATTGAATACCACCATTGAAACAGCCGGCCAATAAATTTTTTTTATCCGTATCATAATAAAGGCTTCGGACAAAATTATTTTTCTCAGAAGGGTAAATATAATGATCGAAAGGAATTTCCAAATCCTGAACCCGCTTGATATCATCATTTGTAAGCAGCCAAATACGTTTGAAATCGTCCTCATAAATGAATAGTATGCCTCCTGTATTTAGAATCGGGTCACCGTTCAGTGTAGTGATTTCTTTACGGCAAATGCATAATGTGTCAAACTCAAAAAGCCTTTTTTCAGCACTGACCAACAGATGGTCATTACCACAAAGTTCAATAGCTGCTGAGGCTACCGGTTCTTTTAAAATTTTATTAAATAAAGAAATTTTGGAAAGCCTTCCATTTTTAATATTCATATAGGACACCCCTCTTATTGTTGCTATAAATAGTTTGTCCTGATTACATTCTAATCCGATGGCCGGAGGCCCTGGCAAACGCAAAGTTTTTAACTGATGTGCCTTCAGGTTTATTTGCAGTAAACCATTTAATGATAGTTTTATAAAAATAAAATTATCATTCACTGCGATGACCTTTCGGGGATTCATAACCTGGGAACGGATCATCTCTCTGACACCCGATGTGGTTTCCAAAGAGGAAAACTGCTTTACAATAATACCTTTGGTGTTACAGACAATAATGCCGTTTTTTTCGGTAAGGCACCAGATACCTTCGGCGGTTTGCTTTAAAGGTTCCAAGGCAAATGACGACTTTCTCAAATTGGCAGCAGGGGTTATCTTTTTGAAAGTGCCATTTTCCGGGTTATACACCAATATACTATTCCGGCAGCCGATCAAAATATTGTTGCTATTGCCTTTTGAAAAATTTACAGGATAATTGATACGAATGGAATCGCCGCCTGCCACAGGAGTAATGGTTTGTAAAGAATACCCATTATAGAGTTGGAGCCCTGTTCTGGTAGAGAACCAGGTAAATCCTTTAGAATCGGTGATAACTCCACTAATGGAATTATTCATTAAGCCCTGCTCAAAGTTAATCGTTTTTACGGGGTACCTTTTGTACGGGGCATTAAATTTTTCCTGTGCCTGGGAATTAAGAAAAGCTAAAATACCGGTAACTGCTACTAACAGGAACGGGAACCACGTTAAATGTAAGCGCTGCTTGCAGTATGTCATTTTGAGCCAGGAAATAAATCCTACGGTGATTCAAGTTACAATAATATTTATATCCGGCACGTAAAAATAATCGCATTATTTATGAGCCTCCTTAGCCGGGAAATAGTTTAACAGGATCTATTGCAAACCCACGAGGCCCGTAACAAGGTGTATTGAATCTATTTGGAAAATAATACTTATGGCTTATTGCTGCGGCATGCATCCCCGGATAATTTTGTCACGGAAGGAAAATAATAAAAATTTATTATTCAAAAATTAAAACAACTGTATGAAAAAAATCATTGTATTACTATCCATTTCATTTGCAATCTTAAACGCAACTTTCGGCCAAAGCGCCGCGAAAGCTGCCTATGTGGAAATAGGAGGCCCGGGGCTGGCCTCTGCTAATTTTGATATGCGCTTTTCCAAAATACAAAATGGGGGCGGTTTCCGCGTGGGTGCCGGCGCATTTTCTATTAATGGAATCAGTGCTGTAACAGTGCCTGTTGGATTGAATTATTTAATAGGCAAGAAAAGTAATTTTTTTGAGGTAGGTGCCGGGTATACTTTTGTAAACCTCAATTCAACTTCAAAATCTACAACAAAAAACTTTAATGAGAGCTTTGGAAACATTACTATCGGCTACCGTTATGCGCCGGCAAAAAAAGGTTTCTTTTTTAAAGCAGAACTAACTCCTGTGTTCAGCGGCAATTTTTTCTTACCCTATTTTGCCGGGCTGGGGTTTGGCTACAAATTTTAATTTCTTTTTCAATAATAACAGGGTAATTTCATGCCTCGCTCCATCCGGGGGGATGCGAGGCTTTAGTTTTTTAATCCCTCAATCAAAGGAACAAATTAATAGGCCTCAACAAATACCTAATGCCTGGAGCAATCGTAATCTTCATGGCCTTTAAAAGAAATGAGAATTTCACCAGCACCATCTTTATGCATTATCCTATGCAGCACTTGGTTTTCAATAAATGGCCGGAAGATCATTGTTGGAATAAATAAACTTCTATTGTCATAATTTTTTGTTGCTGTCTTTCGGCCTCTTTCAATATGTTTATTGCCTTTTATTTACATTTTTTTGTTTTGCCTGCAACTAAGGCTATGCATCTATGTAGGCATGGAATTATAAATTCGTATGTCCCTGTCCGTTGTTTTTTTAATTTCAAAATAAAATTTCAAAATAAAAGTTCGTTTACTACACTCTATCCTTGTTCTCTCTATACAGCGCAACATCACCCTGCGTGAGACGGTGCTACTAACGAAAAAGTTTTTTTATTATATTACAAAGGTAATTTTTAGAGTTGTTTTTAGTGAAACAACGGTGCCCCAATTGAGGAACTATTTTGCCGCTCTGTGCTCTTCCTGCATTTTTCGTACACTCAAATTATTTTAAATTTTTTTGTCAGTATGGGGTTTTTTATTTTCCTTTGTTAACCATTTGGTTAAACTATATGGGTAAAATTAAAATAGAAAAATCTACAGAAGAAAAAATCCTTGCGGCTGCAAAAAAGGTTTTTATTGCAAAAGGTATGGCGGGTGCACGCATGCAGGATATTGCCGATGAGGCAGGAATTAATAAAGCGCTGTTACATTATTACTTTAGGAGCAAGGAAAAATTATTTGAAATGATTTTCATGGAAGCTGCGCAAAAATTGTTTCCCAAAATCAATTTTATTTTTGAGTCGGACGTATCCTTATTTGAAAAGATTGAAAACTTTTGTGAAGAATACATAACAATAATGAGTGAGAACCCTTATCTACCCTTGTTTGTATTGAATGAGATTAGCCGGGATCCGGAGATTTTTATGAAAAAAATATGGGGGAAACACAACATTCCCCAAACCACAAAAATTTTTGGAGCAAATTGAAAGAGAAGTAAAAAAAGGGACCATTAAAAAGATCAGCCCTTTGCATTTACTGATTAACCTTATCTCTTTATGTGAATTTTTCCATTTGTTGCCAAACCTATGATTCAATTTACACTTGACCTGGATGAAATGCAGTTTAAAAATGTGATGGAACAACGAAAAAAAGAGGTCGCAAAATTTATTATTGATTCGATAAAAAAGTAATTTTCTATGATAAAGTTAACTATTTGGTTAAGCAGAATTACTACCCTTGTTTTGATTATTGTTTTAACAATTTTTGCCAAATCCAGATTGTACGCGCAACAACCCGAAAGGCTTTCCATCGAAGAAGTTTATCAACTGGCAAGAAAAAATTATCCGCTGATTAAACAGCTGGGCCTGATTGCAAAAACAAAAGATTATTCTGTATCAAATGCTGCAAAAGGTTATTTACCCGTTTTCTCTGTTAACGGGCAGGCAACATATCAATCAACTGTTACCAGTTTCCCGTTCCAGGTGCCGGGCCTTACGATTCCTGCGTTCAGTAAAGACCAGTATAAATTTTATGCAGAAGGAGACCAGGTAATTTATGATGGCGGTATCATAAAAAATCAGAAACAAACTGCGGAAGCGAATGAAGTTGTGCAGCAACAAAATCTTGAAGTGGAATTATATGCCTTGTATGATCGGGTGAACCAGCTTTTTTTTGGAGCACTGTTGATGGATGAACAGTTAAAAGAAAATGAGTTATTGCAAAAAGATATACAAAACGGAATTGACAAAGCAAAAGCGCTGGTTGCTAATGGCGTTGCTTACAAAAGCAGTGTTGATGAATTATCGGCCCAGCTTTTACAGGCTGAGCAATCACGAATTGATCTTACAGCAACAAAGAAAGCGTATTTAGATATGCTTGGCGTTTTCATCAACGCTAAGCTTAATGACAGCACCATTCTCGAAAAGCCCGCTGTACCCGTGCTTACGGATAATATTAACAGGCCGGAATTATTGGCTTTCGATTATCAGAAACAAATTTATAACCTGCAGGGAAAGTTGCTGAATGATCAGTTGAAGCCTAAGGTTAGCTTTTTTGCCCAGGGCGGATATGGCCGCCCGGACTGAATTTTTTGAATAACAATTTTGCATGGTATTATATAGGCGGATTAAGGTTAAGCTGGAATTTCGGAAGCCTTTATACTTTAAAAAATCATGAGCATTTGCTGGATATCAATAAAAAATCATTAGACATTGAAAAAGAAACTTTCCTTTTCAATACAAAAGTTGCACAGCAACAGCAGGATGCAAGCCTTGAAAAATACAAGGGGCTTATTCAAAAGGATGATGCGATCATTGCCCTCAGAGCTTCCGTAAAAAAGGCTGCTAATGCACAACTTGAAAACGGTGTGCTTAGTGCGCATGATTATATTAATGAAGTAAATGCTGAAGACCAGGCACGGCAAAACAAGATACTTCATGAAATGCAGTTGCTGCAGGCGCAATACAGTTATCAGAATACCATGGGAAACATTAATAATAAATAATGCAAATTTAAAAATAAACACAAGATGAAAATTCGTTTATTCCTGTACGTTAGCCTGATGAGCGCATGGCTTTTCGGATGTAATAACAACAACGGAAATTTTGATGCTTCAGGAACTTTTGAGGTAGATGAAGTAGTAGTTTCTTCTGAAGTTTCCGGGCAAATCAAAGCACTTGATATCAGGGAAGGTTCTGTTTTAGCAAAAGACAGCATTGTGGGATATATTGATTCTGTACCGCTGGAATTACAGAAAGCACAAGTGGAAGCAACCATTAATGCACTGCATGAAAAAACAGTTAATGTAAAACCGCAGGTAAAACTTTTGCAGGATCAGATAAGTGTATTAAAAGTGCAGCTCAACGATGCCATACACGAAAAAGAAAGGACTGAACGCCTCATTAAAGCTGATGCTGCTACGCAAAAACAATTGGATGGCCTGAACACTCAGATTAATGTGATTCAAAAACAAATAGCAGTAAATGAACAACAGATAAAGGTTCAGGAATCCAACACAAGTACGCAAAACAGTTCAATCCTGAGCGAGATCGAAGCCATTAAAAAAATCAATAGCACAAATAGAAAATCAGTTAAAACACACCAATATTAAAAATCCTATAAACGGAACCGTGCTTACCAAATATGCAATGGCCGGAGAATTTACTACTCCCGGCAAGGCGTTGTACTCAATAGGTGACCTTTCTGTAATTACACTGAGGGCTTACGTAACGGGAACCCAGTTTGCGCATATAAAGTTAGGCCAGCAGGTAAAAGTATTTGTCGACAGCACCGCCGAAACTTATAAAGAATATCCCGGTGTAATAACATGGATTTCAGATAAAGCAGAATTTACTCCGAAAACTATTCAGACAAAAGATGAAAGGGCCAACCTCGTATATGCGATAAAGATTCATATAAAAAACGATGGCCTGCTAAAGATTGGAATGTATGGAGAGGTAAAGTTTTAATTAAAAATTATGCAGTCTGTAGTTGTTGAAAATATTGTAAAAACCTATGGTTCTAAAAAGACGGTTATTGAAGCCTTAAAGGGCGTTTCTTTTTCAGTGAACAAAGGTGAAATATTTGGGATTATTGGCCCTGATGGAGCAGGAAAAACTTCTTTGTTCAGAATCCTTACTACGTTATTGCTTGCCGATAGTGGTAAAGCTTCTGTAGATGGATTTGATGTAGTGAAAGATTATAAACAGATACGAAACCGTGTTGGATATATGCCCGGAAAATTTTCATTGTACCAGGATTTGTCTGTACAGGAAAATCTTGAATTCTTTGCAACCATTTTTGGAACGACCATTCAGAAAAATTATGATCTTATAAAAGATATTTACCAGCAGATAGAACCCTTTAAAAACAGGAAAGCAGGCCAACTTTCCGGCGGAATGAAACAGAAGCTGGCGTTGAGTTGTGCGCTTATACACAAGCCATCTGTATTATTTCTTGATGAACCAACCACAGGCGTAGATGCAGTTTCAAGAAAAGAATTTTGGGAGATGTTGCATCGCCTGAAAGAACAGGGGATAACGATTTTGGTTTCTACTGCCTACATGGATGAAGCAAGCCTTTGCGAAAGAGTGGCACTGATTCAGAAAGGAAAAATTCTTTCTATAAATACACCTGAAGGAGTTACAAAAGAATTTGAAAAGCCTTTATGGGCGATAAAGGCAAATGAAATGTTTGGGTTGATGAATGCCATTAAGGATGATCCGCGGGTAGAGAGTTGCTATCCCTTTGGCCAATATCATCATGTTGTTTTTAAATCGGACAACAACAATAAGCAGGAGTTAGAAGAAATTTCAAATAAAGGGCATTTTTCTGATGTTGAAATACATGCTATAAAGCCAAACATAGAAGATTGTTTTATGGCATTAATGAAAGAATAATTGCAATGCAATGCCACGAATAAGGGATTACACGAATAAGGTTTTGTAGCGTTAATTGGTTAACAGGTTAATTAGTGTAGTAGAAATATGAACAACGAAAAAGTAATAACGGCACATGAACTTACCAAAAAATTTGGAGATTTTACTGCCGTTGATAAAATATCTTTTGAGGTAAATAAAGGAGAGATTTTTGGATTTCTCGGTGCTAACGGTGCCGGTAAAACGACAGCGATGCGTATGCTATGCGGCTTGTCGTTACCTACATCAGGATTGGCTACTGTAGCGGGTTATGATGTATATAAACAAACTGAGTTGATTAAAAAGAGTATAGGGTACATGAGCCAACGGTTCTCCCTATACGAAGATTTAACCATCCGTGAAAATATTCGGTTTTATGCAGGGATATATGGGCTAAGCGATAAACAAATAAAAGAGAAAACTGAAGTATTGGTAAAACAGCTTCATTTGGAAGGCGAAGAGAAAACATTAGTAAAATCGTTACCGCTGGGATGGAAACAGAAACTTGCCTTTTCTATTGCCATCGTTCATGACCCGGCAATTGTTTTCCTTGATGAACCAACAGGAGGTGTAGATCCAATAACAAGAAGAGAATTCTGGAGCCTGATTTACGAAGCATCGGAAAGAGGCATCACTATTTTTGTAACGACGCATTATATGGATGAAGCAGAATATTGTAACCGGGTATCCATAATGGTTGATGGAAGAATTGACGCGCTCGATACGCCACCTAATCTTATGAAAAATTATTCAGCAGATTCAATGGATGAAGTGTTTTTGCACCTGGCAAGAAAAGCGCAGAGAAGTGAGTAAGGAGCTGATAGCTCTTGGGATCAGCATTCGAGGTTCAAACATATTTGATTATTTCAAAGGAAATGAATTGGGCAAACAATGAAAAAACAGAAGCAATCGAAATATTATTGGAAGAGGAAATTAAAATGATGCATTCCTTTATTAGAAAGCTGATTGGGTAACAAAAATAGAATTTGAATTAGGATAAAGAGCTAACAGCCACAAGCTATTAGCTAAAAGCTAAATCATGAAACAATTTTTCATATTTGTAAAAAAAGAATGGCTTCATATCTGGAGAGACAGGCGCACGCTGTTCATTTTAATATGGATGCCGATCGTGCAAATTATTTTGTACGGATTTGCACTTACCAATGAAGTAAAGAATTCCGAGATAGCCGTTTTTGATCAATCACACGATGATGCTACAACGGCTATAATACAAGAGATTAATTCCAGCCGTTATTTTGAAGTCAGCCATTATCTTCATTCTTACAAAGAAATAGGAGCCACATTCAGAAAGGGAAAAATAAGGCTTGCTATTGTTTTTCCTCAAAACTTCCAGGATAATCTTTTGCATAATAATTATGCACAAATACAATTGATTGCCGACGCTTCTGACCCGAATACTGCGAACACCCTTACCAATTATGCCACGGCGATTATTCATGATTACCAACAATCATTGAATCAAAATAAAGACTTGCCATATACCATCAAAACACAGTTACGAATGTTGTATAATCCTGAATTAAAATCAGCTTATAGCTTTGTACCTGGTGTAATGGCGCTGGTACTGATGTTGGTTTGTGCAATGATGACATCTATTGCGATAGTAAGAGAAAAAGAATTGGGTACCATGGAAGTCATTCTTGTTTCACCATTAAAACCTTTCCGCATTATTATTGCTAAAACCATTCCTTATCTCGCAGTTTCTATATTTAATATTGCATGTATCCTGCTGTTGAGCGTTTATGTTCTTAATGTGCCTATAAACGGCAGTCTTCTGTTGCTGGTACTGGAAAGTATATTATTTACTATCACAGCACTTTCTATCGGCATATTAATATCCAATGGCGCTAAAACACAACAGGCTGCCATGTTCACATCATTGTTGAGTTTATTTTTACCCACCTTATTATTTAGTGGCTTTTTATTCCCGATAGAAAATATGCCTTTGCCATTACAGATCATTTCCAATATTGTTCCGGCAAAATGGTACTATATCATTGTAGAGTCTGTAATGATAAAAGGCTTGGGATTTTGGGCGATCTGGAAAGAAACATTGATTTTGGTAATTATGACTTTGTTTTTGCTTGGCCTTAGTATTAGAAATTTTAAAATCAGGCTGGCATGAGAGTACTTAAATTTTTATTGCAAAAAGAGTTTCGGCAAATATTCCGGGACCCTTCTATCTTCCGGGTATTGTTTATAGCGCCTATGATACAATTAATCATATTGCCGCTGGCCGCAGATTATCAAATAAAAAATATTAATCTTAGTGTAGTGGATCATGATCATTCGCAATATTCACAAAGACTGATCAATAAAATTGTTTCTTCAGGATATTTTAGGCTAAAAGATTACAGTCCTACATTTCCGCAGGCAATGCATTCTATTGAACAGGATAAGGCAGACCTGATACTGGAAATTCCGGCACATTTTCAACGGGACCTCGTGAAGGATAATAAAGCCAATTTGTTTGTTGCGGCTAACGCCATCAATGGAATAAAAGCAGGGCTTGGGTCGGCATACATTCAGCAGATCATACAAAATTATAATCGAACGGTACGAATGCGATGGGTACAATTTCCGCGTTTTAATCCGCAACCAACAATTGATGTGGAATATTCTGACTGGTATAATCCAAATATGAATTACCAGTATTTTATGGTGCCGGGGATTTTGGTAATGCTGCTTACCATTATCGGTTCCAACTTTGCTGCACTTAATATTGTAAAGGAAAAAGAACTGGGAACTATTGAACAGATCAATGTAAGCCCGATTAAAAAAACGTATTTTATTTTGGGCAAATTAATTCCGTTTTGGATTCTTGCACTCGTTATATTAACCTTTGGCCTGGCAATTGCCTATGTCGTATACGGTATTGTTCCGCTTGGCAGTTATTTAACTATTTACATTTTTTCAGCTATTTATTTGTTGGCAGTACTCGGACTGGGTTTACTACTTTCCACTTATGCTCAAACGCAGCAACAGTCGTTCCTCGTGGCTTTTTTTATAACTATCATTTTTAATTTAATGAGCGGTTTATTTACGCCCATTGAAAGCATGCCGCATTGGGCACAGGTCATCACGTGGTTCAATCCCGTTACTTATTTTATAGAAGTGATGCGGATGGTAATATTAAAAGGAAGCGGGCTGGCAGATATAAAAAATCAATTATTTGCCATACTTGGCTTTGCAGTCTTCTTTAACGGATGGGCGATATTAAATTACAGGAAAAGGTCTTAGTACATTTTATAATTGAAGTTGCGCCAATACAAATTTTAAAATTGCCGGCGAATCCTCAACGTATCTTTTATTACAAAATAAAAATACCCAATAAAAGTTCGTTTACTATGCCTTTGACTAAGCGGAACGTTGTATAACGCCCAATTGCACCAAGCCTCTTATCAGCGGTTCGTTTTTATAAGCTTATATTTTTCCGGTTTGGTTTTGGTTCGTTCAATCAATTTCCTGGCTTCCAAATCAAGTTTAACGGTTTCTCCATACCATTGCACTCCCCCTTCAAAATCGTCTTTTACCCTTGCATATAATTCTTCCATAAGTTCAGTATGGGTAAGTTCTTCTTTTCTTAAAATCGTTAGTATATTTTCTCTTATGAAATTATACTTTTCCAAAGAGATTTTTTTATTGGCCTTGCCGGCCTGTGGATGCAAGGTTTGAATTAATTCTGATTTCATAATATTTATCGATTCTCTGCTAAAACTTTTTCTTTACAAACTTTGGCCAAAAGTCAACAAATTATTGTCCGGGTCAAGAACCGAAAACTCTTTTTGCCCCCAGGGTTTATTTTGCAAATGCCCATTTGGGTGTATGGCAGTTTTATTGTCCAATAATTCCTGGTAAAAATTATCAATATCATCAGTTCTAATGTAAACCTGTCCGTAGTTTTCTTTTGGATTCAATTCTTTAAACTCAAAAAAATGAATCTGAATATTATCCTTTTGCACCATCAAATAGCCGTCAAAGTCTGCCATTCCAAATTCACTGAAGCCCAACTTTTTCAAATAGAAGCTTTTCATAACTTCTTTATTTCGCATCGGAAGTTTAGGATTAATTTGTGTGAGCATACTTAATGTGTGAGCATACTTAAAGAGTATTTTATACAATCTGTGGTTAATTATTTATGTCGCCGGCGTTCTGTTATCAATTACCGCTTACACAATATAATACTAAACTCACATGCTCTCCAAAAAAAACCTTTATTAATTCTCAAATTTTCTATTAAATAATTGAAGTTGCGCTAATACAAATTTAAAATTGCTGGCAAAGCGGCAACGTCTCTTTTATTACAAAATAAAAATACCCGGCAAAAGTTAGTTTACTGTGCCTCCTACTAATTTGTTGCTATTGGCCAGAAGGCCACGCAGCGGTACCACTTCCAAATTGGCAACTTTAAAAAACGAAACACTCACAGAGGCTAAAAGATTATTAAATAACTGAAAAATATCCAGCAGAAAAAAAGTTATATAAGAAAAATTTTAAAAGAAAGATGAAGGATTTCTTTTTCAAAGGACAATGTAATACAGCATTGCTTTACGCCTTTGATTTGTTTCAGCATAGAAATTCGCCGTCCGTAACCCGTGCAAAAAAAACTTATATTGCATCTTCACCCCGATTGTTCATCCAGTAAGCAGCTATTATGACGGCAACCATTCTCATTACCTTATGCGGTTTATTGTTGATTGCTTACGTATTTGACCTTACCTCTTCGCGTACCAGGATTCCTTCGGTTCTTTTACTATTGTTACTGGGTTGGCTCGTTAGGGAAACATCAGCTTTTTTTGATATAGAAATCCCCGATCTTTCAAAATATTTACCTTTTTTAGGCACTATCGGCCTCGTTTTAATTGTACTCGACGGATCGTTGGAACTTGAATTTAACGGCTCTAAAAAAACAATTATTAAGAAGTCGTTCCTGCTTGCCTTTATTCCTATGGTGCTGCTGGCTTTTTTACTCGCCTTTTTATTTATGCAACTGGGCGAAAATCTTTCGTTAGGCGATAGCCTCCTTAATGCCATTCCATTTTGCGCTATCAGCAGTGCGGTAGCCATTTCGAGTGTAAAGGGCCTTTCTGCCGGTGATAGTGAATTTATAGTTTATGAGAGTAGTTTTTCAGATATACTGGGCGTACTTTTTTTTAATTTTATAGCGCTCAACAGCGTTGTTAATATGCATTCAGTTGGTATATTTGGCCTCCAGTTAATCATTATCACTTTAATCTCATTTTTTGCCAGCCTTGGCCTTTCTTATTTGCTTAGCAACATTCAGCACCCCATAAAATTTGTGCCTATCGTGTTGCTGCTTATGTTGATCTATGCCATCTCTGAAGTGTTTGAATTGCCCTCCCTTATTTTTATTTTGTTGTTCGGCCTCTTTTTGGGTAACCTGGATGAATTGAAACGGTTTAAATGGGTACAGATGTTACGCCCGCGCGAATTAGATATTGAGGTTAAAAAGTTTAAAGACCTGCTAAGAGAGATTACATTTTTAATTCGCGCATTGTTTTTTCTTGTTTTTGGGTTTGTTTTAAAAAAAGAGGAAATTGTAAATCCTGAAACCATACTGCTGGCGATAGGTATCGTTATCGCTATTTATCTTTTCAGGCTGATAGTAATCCGCCTGTTAAAACTTCCTTTTAAACCTTTATTTTTTATAGCGCCAAGAGGCCTGATTACTATTTTATTATTCCTGGCCATCGCACCCGGAAGAATGGTTCCTTTCGTTAACCGGTCTTTGGTTATACAGGTTATTATTTTAACCTCATTAACTATGATGGGAGGGTTTATGAGATCAAAGAAAAAACAAACAGAAGTGGTTAGTCAATAAGCCGCCTAATCATCATCATCCTGCCTTTCTCTTTTGGGCAAAGTATGCTCTTTCGGATAAGGCGTATTTCCTTTTGAGGCGAACCAAAGGATGCGGTTTAAAAGATCATCATTGCCGCCATCAATATGTGCAAATTCAGGAAGGGCGGACTGTTCGGCAAACTTTTTTGCATTGCCCGATAATGCAGAAGGGCTTTTATTCATTTCATTTAAAGGAATATTATTTTTTACAAATGTGTAAGTTGCTTCATTTTTTTTATTGTCGAAACAATCAAACATGGGCAACGCCGTAGCATCCATTATATTCATCGGCGGCAAACCAAGAATTTGCTCTATCGTGCGCACAATGCAGGTTTGGTTATAATTGGTATGAACGGTCTTTTGTAAATGTGAATAAGGGCTTACCACAAATGCGGTGGTGCGGTAAGCAGACACATGGTCCCAGCCATCCTGCGAATCATCTTCTGTAATAAATACGACTGTTGAATCCCAAAACCGGCTTTTGGTAACCGCGTCAATAATGCGGCCCAATGCCAAATCGTTATCTGCTACCATTGCTCTTGGTGTTGGAAACCCAGGAGCCATACCTGCAGTATGGTCATTAGGAAGCGCCATTACCATTAATTGAGGTAGCTGGTCACCGGGCTTTTTTTCATATTCCTTTAATTCTTTTATAAAAGCATCCGCACGCATCTGGTCATGTAAAATCATGGCCATCGTAACAAGGATAGGTTTGTGACATGATTGGCTTAACCCTTGAAATAGTAGTCATGTTGGTGAATTCAGTCTGCTTTCCGGCGAGGTACGATTGGTAGATGCTTGTCCAGTTTAAAGCCTCGTTAAATTCAGGCACACAGGCTTCTCCATAAATTCTGACCGTTTTTCCATGATCCAATGCATTGTTCCAGATGAAACCGTTTTTGTTGTAAACCATCGCATCGTAAAGCACATGTGGATAACTGCGAAACCAGGCACGTACATTCTTTTCAATATAATCAGTTACGATCGCTGCATCAGCCCATGAATGCCCTTCAGCAGAAGATTTTCCTGAAGCATAATAATTATCGAGCAGTAAATAATTTTTTGGCCAGTTTATGTTGATTGGGCGTTACATTATTTCCATAAACACATAGAGAATTCCTGTCCATTTCCTTCTTTCATATCTCCCATCACCTGGTCGTAAGTGCGATTTTCCTTGATAATATAAAGAACATGTTTGAAAACAGAAGGCTCGCCGATCCTTTCAGGAACGGGCTTTGGCGCAATTCCTTCTCGTGGTAAAAGTTCGGTAATTTTTGTACGGAACAGCAGGTTGGAATTGATCACTCTTTTTGTATAAGAATCCAACTCTCCGTCACCAGGTAAAGTGATGATTGAAACTGTCGCCTGCTCATGGTGGGCATTGATAGCTGTTTTTAATTTCGGTTCTTGCGCCTTCTCCTTCCAGGTTGGCAACGTACAAAGATTTTCCTTGCAAGGCCAAACCTGCAGGGTATGCTTCCGTTGGAATAAAGCCTTTTATTGTTGAATTTCCTTCGCCATTTGAAGAAGCATTTTTTCCAAGAGCCAGCACCGCAATTGCATTATCCATTCCATTGGCAACATACAATGTATTACCATCATCATTCAAAGCAAGTGCATTTGGTGAATCGCCGATATAATGATTTTCTTCGCCATTTAATCTTACCGAAACAGAATCAACCACCTTATCACTTTGCGTATTGATCACTGAAACATTATCACTGTTTCCATTTGATACGTAAACAAACTGTCCATCTTTGCTGCTGATAACTGCATTGGGATGCAAGCCAACCTCCACTTCTTTTTCCACCTTTCCTGTGTTTAAATCAATAATACTTACCGTTCCAGTGGAAGTAGCACCCGTTTGCGGGTTTATATAAACTTCCCCGTAAGGGATGCCAGCGGTTTCTTTACTATTATCCGTAGGAACCGGCCCTGCCCAATTGGTTACATACGCTTTAGAAGAAGATAAAGCAATCCCAAAAGGAGCCATTCCGGTTGCTGTCACCCAGATTATTTTTTTATCGTTCAACCTTACTTTGCAGAGTTGATTGTTTCCGTTTAAAACTACATACAAATATTTTTGTCCGCTTTCATCATTGATGGCAATATCATTGGGCAAAGACAATGGCGCAGGTTTTATGGCATCGAAAGAAATTGAATCTTCAAAAGATGCTTTTTTACCATCCCAGGCAGCTTCCATAATAACCGAACTTTTTTTATAAGGGTTAGCCGCGCCCCAAAATACATGTTCCCCATTTTCATCTTCAAATGTTTTTATGCCGGAATAAGTACTCATAAATCCACTGTAATTGCCGGAATAATCAAGATGAAATAAAAGTTTTTTTTCTTTTAAATTGATGAAAGCCATGCCATACCTGTCTTCTACCGCCAAAACTTTTCCGCCAGGAAGTAAAGCGCAATCGAGGCTGTGGTTTTCAAGAGAAGGGTTTCCAAAACGGATCACGCTTCCGGCAGGATCAATAAACCGGTTGTAAGGCATCAGGATAGAACTGTTATCAGGGCTGAGAGTGGTGTCGTCGTAACTGCTGTGATAATTGCCGTCAGAGGTAACTGTAGATTTAAAAATCCTTGTGGATTTGCAAGAAGTAAAGAAAAAAGAAAAAAGGATAATTATTTTAAAAATGTTTTTACTATCAATTAACTGCATCGGAAATAATTTGTTTTGAATACTATTTGTTAACAATATTCGCCCTAAAAATTTATTTTATTATAGTTATTTATGTAAAGGGAAAATAAATAACGCTTATTTAATATGAGGTTACCAGTAAATGAACAAATAAACAGGATTTTTATTTAGCTATTTTAATTATTTAATGAATACCCTTCTGCTAATTTATTAAAAGATTCAACCTGGTTTTTTTTCCAATCTTCATCACGGTTTAATTCTTTCATCATTATCCCTGCAACTTTTGGTGCAAGAGAAATAGCAAGTTTTGAATCAAAAAATAAAACCCTTGTGCGGCGCGCAAGCACATCTTCTACAGTACGCGCCATTTCGTTACGAACCGCCCAAATAACCTGAGCAACTTTGATGTTAGTTTCGTTGCTTAAAGTTTCAGCAAATGATTCATTTTCTTTTTCCAGTTTGTCAATTTGTTTTTTATCTGAACCATAAAAAGACAAAGGGCTTGATTTTGCCAACTCAGTTGAATACCCATGGATTTGTAAATTTTCGGTGCTGCCTTTTTTGTAGGGAAGCATCTTCTTCTCCATAATTTTATGCATGGTATCTTCTGCCATTTTGCGATAAGTGGTCCATTTTCCTCCAACCACAGAAACTAATCCACCGGAAGAAATTATAATTTTATGGCTTCTTGATATTTCTTTGGTTTTGTTAGATTCATCGCCGGTGGCTGCCAAAGGCCTAAGCCCGGCAAAAACGGATAACACATCTCCCCGGACCGGCTTTTTTGACAAATAATTACCTGCGGTTTTCAAAACAAATTCTATTTCACTTTCCAATGCGCGCGGTTCCGGTGAATGAGAATTCAATGGCGTATCTGTAGTTCCTACGAGTACTTTACCATGCCATGGAATCGCAAATAAAACGCGGCCATCATCCGTGTCAGGAATCATAATTGCGTCTTTGCTTTGCAAAAAAGATTTATCTAAAACCAAATGAATTCCCTGGCTCGGCCTGATAAGAGGCTTCGTTTCAGGCTTGTCCATTTTTATAATTTCATCTGCGAAAACGCCGGTTGCATTTACAATTACTTTTGCTTTTATTTTAAAATTTTCGTTGGTTTCTTTATCTATAATATACACTCCGCAAAGTTTCCCTTTCTCATTTTTCAGAAGAGAAACTACCTCGCAATAATTAAGGGTTACCCCACCCTGTTCAACACAAGTTTGCGCCAGGTTCAAAGCCAGGCGTGCATCATCGAATATCCCATCATGGTAAAGAACACCACATTTTAAAGAAGCTTTTTTTAGGGTAGGCAATCTTTGTTCAACTTCCTTTTTAAATATCAATCTTGATTTGCCAATGCTTTTTCTTCCTGAAAGCCAATCGTACATTTTAAGGCCTGCCGCATAAAAAATACCTTTTGCCCATGAAAAACACGGAATGATAAAAGATTCATTTTTGGTAAGATGAGGCGCATTTTTCAAGAAGAAACCCTCTTTCTTTTAAAGCTTCTTTTACCAGACCCGATATTTCCTTGCGCTAAATACCGCACTCCTCCATGAACCAGTTTGGTACTTCGGCTTGAAGTGGCTTTTGCAAAATCATCCTGCTCGACCAACAAAGTTTTAAAACCACGTGAAGCTGCATCTACCGCAATGCCCAAACCTGTAGCGCCTCCGCCAATAATCAAGAATATCCCATTCCTCATTTTCTTTTAGAAATTTAATAAGTGTGTTTCTGTTGAAAGAATTCATTGCCCGGTGGTTATTTTATTTCGAAGGTAATTAGTCGAAAAAAGCAGTTGAAAGAAAATTACTAATTTGCTCCTGATTGTTTATTTTTAATTTCTTTTATTTCGTAAAAGGAATTGACAAAATAAGTTGGTTTACTGTTCGTAATGCTTGGTATTTACCTTCAGAAATTTAGAGGAATACTTTTTGAACCTATAACTGCAGGAATGAAAAAATATATACTTACACTTGACCAGGGAACTACCAGTTCGCGCGCCATTATTTTTAATGAAAGTGGCAAGATCGTTTCCTTGGCGCAAAAAGAATTTAAACAAATTTATCCACAGCCGGGTTGGGTAGAGCATGATCCCATGGAGATATGGTCGTCGCAAGCTTCTGTAATTACCGAAGCCATTTTAAAAGAGAAAATAAAGCCTGAAGAAATAGCGGCAATCGGAATTACCAATCAAAGAGAAACGACAGTTGTTTGGGATAAAGAGACCGGCAAACCCATTTACAATGCTATCGTTTGGCAGGACCGCAGAACTTCTGCACAATGCGATCTGCTCAAAGAAAAAAACCTCGATACGATCATCAGGGAAAAAACAGGTTTGGTATTGGATGCTTACTTTTCCGCCACAAAAATTCAATGGATATTGGACCAAGTGGAAGGTGCCCGGGAAAAAGCGCAGCAGGGAAAATTGGTTTTCGGAACCATTGATTCATGGCTCATCTGGAATTTGACAGAAGGCGCAATTGCACATCACAGATGTAAGCAACGCTTCCCGTACGATGCTTTATAATATCAATACCCTATCATGGGATGAAGAACTGCTGGATATTTTTCAAATTCCGGAAAGTATGCTTCCAGAAGTAAAATCTTCCAGTGAAGTATATGGTGAAAGTTCAGGGCAATTGCTGGGCACTAAAGTTCCGATAGCAGGAATTGCCGGGGATCAGCAGGCGGCATTGTTTGGACACATGTGCAACAAGCCGGGTATGGTAAAAAATACTTACGGCACCGGATGTTTTATGTTGATGAACATCGGTGATAAACCCATCCTCTCAAAAAATAATCTGATTACCACTATCGCCTGGAAGATAGGCGACAAAGTTGAATACGCTTTTGAAGGAAGCATCTTTATTGCAGGCGCGGTAGTACAATGGCTGCGCGATGAATTAAAAATAATTTCATCCGCTGCTGAAATTGAAGAACTCGCTTCTGAAGTTGCCGACAGCGGCGGCGTATATATCGTTCCGGCTTTTGCAGGCATGGGAGCGCCACACTGGAACCAATATGCGCGTGGCAGTATTTTTGGAATCACCCGCGGAACCAACAGAAGCCATTTTGCCAGGGCAGCTTTGGAAAGCATCGCCTTCCAGACGATGGAAGTATTAAAAGCGATGGAATCTGATTCAGGGATTACCATTGCTGAATTAAGAGTTGACGGTGGTGCTACACAAAATAACCTGTTGTTACAATTCCAGTCTGACATTCTCAAAACATCAGTCGTAAGACCGGAAGTAACTGAAATCACCGCCATCGGCGCTGCTTACCTGGCGGGACTTGCTGTTGGCTTTTGGGAAAATATAGAGCAGTTACAACAACAATGGAAAATAAACAGGAGTTATAAACCTTCAGAAGATGACAAACAAGCTCAAATAAAAAGCTGGTACCGTGCTGTGGAAGCCACCAAGTTTTGGGCTGATTCAGACAAAAAATAATTACCAATTCATAAACTAAATCAAAACGAATGAACCCGATTATCGCAGAATTGATAGGAACGATGATTTTAATTCTTTTAGGAAACGGCGTGGTAGCCAATGTGGTTTTAAAAGATACTAAAGGCAATAATTCCGGCTGGATGGTGATTACTACAGGTTGGGCATTGGCGGTTTTTACAGGCGTAGTAATTGCCGGACCATACAGTGGTGCACACCTGAACCCAGCGGTAACTCTTGGTTTAGCAATCGCAGGTAAGTTTGCCTGGTCGCGTGTCCCGATGTTTATCATTGCCCAGTTAGCAGGTGCCATGCTCGGTTCATTTTTGGTTTGGGTAATGTATAAAGATCATTTTGTTGCCACAAAAGAAGGCGGTTTAAAATCTGCAGTATTTTATACGATACCTGCCATTAAAAACACAAGATTGAATTTCATCAGCGAACTTTTGGGAACCTTCGTTTTATTATTGGCTGTTTTTTATATTACCAATGGTGAATTAGGAAAAGAGAAAACACCAATCGGCTTAGGTTCTATCGGGGCAATTCCCGTTGCCTTTATTGTTTGGGCAATCGGGCTTTCACTCGGTGGCACTACCGGTTACGCTATCAATCCGGCTAGAGACCTGGGCCAAGGATTATGCATTCCATTCTGCCAATAAAAGATAAAAACAAGGATGACTGGAAATATGCGTGGATACCTATTTCAGGGCCATTGCCGGCGCGACTGTTGCTGCGGTTTTATATTTAATATTGAACCGGTACAATTAAAATATGCCTTAAAAAGTCTGTTTACTGTCTAATCATTTCAGTGTGGTCTATCCAGACTTATTCTTCTTTTCACTTCTTAATAAACTCTCAGGATTAATACACCTTATCTGTAAAAATTTCATGCCATCTATTATGTTATGCATGATAAAAGAGGCAACCCTTTTGCAAAAGTTTTCGATTACATAGACAGAAACACGATAAAATTTTATTGTACTACCGGTCAACTTTTTTTTAACCAAAAATTAAATCATGAAAACAAAATATTTTGCCATCTTTATTGCAACCGCGCTATCGATTGCTTTTCTCTCCTGTTCAAAAACTAAAAACTCCTCAACTGGAGGTGGCGGCAATAACAACAATCCAAACAGTATAACCATTTCAGGAATGGCTTTCCCGGCAACCACCACCGTTAAGGAGGGAAGCACCGTTACCTGGACCAATAATGATCCGATGGCACATACAGTTACCTCAGATGATGGAGTCAGTTTTAACAGTGGCTCTATAAATTATGGCAACTCTTTTTCATACACGGCCAATACAGTTGGTTCATTTCCTTATCACTGTAATTTCCATTCAAACATGAAAGCCACACTGGTGGTTACACAATAGCTATTTCGTTGTAAAGTCCTGGCAATAATTATTTAACCTGTCCCTCAATCACATGGATTGGAAAACTGCCGGGTGTCATTATGAGCCCGGCTTTTTAAAATAAAATAACTGGCCATGCGAAAGAAGGTCATAATCAATATTATTCTGTTAACTATTGTGGCATTTTCAACAGTGGCATTCATTGGATTTATTATTTGGAACAAACCTCACCGCAACATAAGGGATGCAACAGCTATAGAAATCAATGCCGTTGATCTTTACCGCGCACTTTCCCACGATAGTACAAAAATCAAATCCATCCTTTTGAATAAAGTGGTAGCAGTTACCGGTAAAGTAAAACAAGTTCAAAAAAACCAGGAGGGAGCACAGGTGGTCTTGTTACAAACCGATGTTCCGGGTGCTTCGGTTAATTGCACGATGGAAGAAAACAGGACAGGGCTTAAAGCCGGAGACATTACTAAAATAAAAGGAATATGCGTAGGCTACATCAGCGGAGATGAAAGCATCGGATTACCGGGAGATGTTTTTTTGACAAGATGTTACACAACATTTTAAAACTTTCAAATGAAAAGAACTCTTTTTTTATCCATCTTCATTTTATTCGTTGTGCAGAACGCCAAAAGCCAGCTTTATTACACCAAAAACGGAAGTATTTCCTTTTTTTCAAAAAGCGCGTTGCAGGATATTGAAGCCGGCAATAACCAGGTGATAAGTGTTTTAAATATCCAAAATGGGCAAATTGAATTTTCGTTACTCAACAATGCATTTCATTTTCCGAAAGACAAAATGGAAGAAGACTTCAATGAGAATTATATCGAAAGTGATAAATACCCACGTTCTTCTTTTAAGGGAACTTTGATCAACATTACAAAAGTTGATTTTACTAAAGATGGCAGTTACCCGGTGATGGTAAAAGGTGATCTCACTATTCATGGGACCACTAAAAATATAACCGCAAATGGCGCAATCATTATCAGTAAAGGAATCATTTCCGCCCATTCTTCTTTTACTTTATTGGTGAATGATTATGGGATAAAGGTCCCAACGATTGTCTCTAATAAAATTGCAGAGCGAATTGAAATCCGGGTCAACTGCAATTACCAAAAAAAATAAATCATCAACTTATCAAACTCATAGTTATGCGTTTACCACATTTATTGACTGCCATCGTATTGTTAGTTTTTTGTTCAGCAACCTTTGCTCAGGATTCTACCAACCTTCTGAGCCAGCTAATTCATGAATCAGAAACAAATAAAACGTTTTACACGGAGAATACTTTTAAATACACGCGCGTGGTTGACGGCCATTCAATTGTAAACCTGCCGGCCCACGTACTTGATGTAAGAATTTCACACCGGTTCGGCCCTATCAATAGCGGGCTTTATAATTTTTTTGGGCTCGATGTGGCAGTGATGAGATTAGGTTTTGATTATGGCATTACTAATAATATTATGATCGGCGCGGGACATAGTGTTTATCAAAAAACGTATGATGCTTTTTTTAAACTAAGATTATTAAAGCAATCAACAGGAGAAATAAATGTGCCCGTTAGCATATCTTTTGTTCCAACAGTTGCCATTAATACTTTAAAACAATTCAATGCAGATAAAACCTTGATCAGCGACAGGGTTTCTTACGTTTTACAAATACTCATTGCTAAAAAATTTTCTCAAAGTTTTTCTTTACAGCTAATGCCTGCTTTTATTCATGCAGACAAAATTTCTTTTGTACACTTCGATCAAAATATTGCTGCTATTGGCATTGCGGCCACACGCCGGGTCTCTAAAAGATTAAATATAAACGCTGAATATTATTACCGCCTGAATGACAGAGGAAGCTCCGCACATAATGTTTTATCTTTTGGGATTGACCTTGGAACCGGAGGCCACGTTTTTCAATTGCATTTCACCAACTCCATCGGCATGACTGAAAAGTCATTTATTTCAGAAACTGCCAACAGGTGGGAAAATGGTGATGTGCTTTTCGGTTTTAATATTTCAAGGGTTTTTCAATTGAAAAAAAAGCACCATTAATTTATTAATGCAGTAATTAAATTATCCAGGTTTCTTATTTCACTTTCTCTAAAAAAGGTTTCACTTTTACGGTAAACAAAATCCCTCCGCTATTCAGTTTTACTTTTCCTGCTCCTATGCCTGTAAGCGGCAAATCAACATAAGGTTGCACTGCCAGCGTAAAGCGTTGGTTCAGAAAATATTGATACGCTGCTGAAAGATTTAATATAGAAAAGAAATGTTTGTTTTGATTCTTAATTGTCCAGTCTTTATTGTATACCTGCCCGCCCGGCGTTTTGTAAACGTAATCATAACTTTCCTTTTTCATCAGGTAAGATGAAAGCCCTGTAGATACAAACCAATTATGTTTTCCTTTTTGATCAAAGTAATAATCAATGTTCAATGGAATATCAATGACGTTACAGTTGGCATTGATCTTTTCGAGGTAACTATAGTTTGCAGCAGGCAGATTGTATTGTGCAGGAGTTGCAGAATATATCTTCTTAGAAATGAAAAGCTCCGGTACGAACACCAAAATGTTTTGAAAAACGATAACCTACGCCTATCCCGAAATCCAATGTCAGCTTGCCTTCATTGTTGCCAACCGCACTTACTCCAGGGCCTGCAGAAAAACTCAAACTAAAATCATTTACAAAACTTCCTTGCTTTTTTGCTTTTTGTTTTACACTTTTCTGATTCGCTTTTGGCTGAGTTGTTTCATCTGTTATTTGAGAAATATTTTTTTTCCCGGTTGGTTGTTTTTTCTCAGCTTTTGAAATATTTGATAGTTGATTATTTTTATCTGCAAAATCAGAATTTGACGAATTTGTTGGTTTACCGCCTCCTGCATTTTTATTCGGCTTCAATGCTCCGTTTTGTGCTTCATCCGGAGAAATGCCCTTATCATAAATTTTATTTTGATTATTGCTTTTTACAAAATCATTCACCACGTTTCCATTTTCGTAAATAACCGTTACCTTTTTCTTCTTAAAATCATTTCCGGTTGTTGCAATTGCTTTTTTATTACTTTTCACAAGATTCAGTGAAGTTGCGGCCTTTTCATTACCTGGGTTTTCTTTTGATGGATTGGTATTTACAGGAGTATTTACAGGAACATTCGATTGCAGTAAATTACTATCGCTGTTGTTATAGAAAAAGATAAAGAAAATAAAACCTGCCAGAATCAAAAGAAATGGAAGGAAAAAGAAAAGTCTTTTCCTGTCCTTCTTTTGTGGAAGGTTTTCATCGAGCAATTGCTCCATTTTCTGCCATGCGCTCTCATCGAAAGCTGGCTGAAAATTTCCTGCCGCGTCTCTTATTTTTTTATCGTTTTCATCATCCCACATTTTTGGCTATTTGTATTTTATTTTCGTTTTTCAAAATTTGTTGTAATTGTTGTCGCGCTTTAAAAAGATTTGATTTGGAAGTACCCACTGAAATATCAAGTTGCTTCGCAATTTCTTCATGCGTAAAGCCGTCAATAATAAACAGGTTAAGAACTGTTCTGTAAGCCGGTGAAAGTTGTTGTATCGCAGAGATGATCTCTTCATACGAAATACGGTCTAAAGCATTTTCTTCGTTTTGCGGAAGATAAACTACCGATGTTTCAAAATCATTGGCAAAATAATGCTTGTTATTTTTTCTGCAATGATCGATAGCCGTATAAATGATTATCTTTCTTACCCAACCTTTAAATGAATTTACTTCATTAGCGTACGAAGGTTTGTAGTGATAGATTTCTTTAAATATTTTCAGGAAGCTATCATTGTAAATCTCAACAGCATCTTCGTTTCGTTTGGTATACCGCAAACAAACAGACATACCATAACTGTAGAAAGAGTTATAGATTTTCTTCTGACTCTCTCTTTGATTACGGGCACAACCCCTGATATGGATGTTCAATTCTTTTGCTGATAACAATAGTAAAAGTTTCTGATTAGGAATCGTAATATCACGGATAAAGGTTGCCTCAACAGGTAATTTTTTTTTGAACGGCTCTGAAAATCACCTACTTCATAATATTAATAACAATTCATTTCAATAATGGCTTACTAAAATTAAACCCTTTATGCGGATATCGTTGCACTAAATTTAGTGACTGCCATTAAACGACAAAGCCTATCCACTGGCGCAGGTCTGCGGTTTTTATTTAATATTGAACCGGTAGAATTAAAATAGGCTTTAAAAGTTCGTTTACTGTTATTTCCTTTCCGTATGGTCTTCCAGGTTCACTTCTTCTTCTTTTCCGCTCAAACTAGTGTGGCTGTATTTTAATATTCCTACAAAAAATACGCCTCCGATAATATTCCCCAAGGTTACCGGAACTAAAAAATTGATGTAATGAATGAATGAAATATTGCCATTAAACAAACCTACAGCCACTTCAATATTTCCAACAATAGAGTGAGCAAGTCCTGCAAGGCCGATACAGGTAGTGATGATCCAGATGATAATGATTTGGCTAACGGTTTCGCGCGCCGCAGCAACCAGCCACGCAAGCAAACCCATTAGCCATCCTGCCAGTGCCGCGCTTAGCAAAAGAGCCATCCATGAATGCGCAATAAGGCCATTGCTGATTTTTACTAATGCCCAACTCTGGAGGAAATGAAGTGAGTTGGCAAAATAAGAAAGAATAAGGGCGAATAGTAATCCGCCCACAATATTGCTGAAATAAACAATTCCCCAAAGCCGTAATAATTTTTTCACAGGAGTCAACCCCTGCAAAACCGGCAATATGGCAAGCGTAGTATGTTCTGTAAATAATTCAGACCTTCCCAACACCACAAACATAAATCCCAAAGGATACATATTGGCCACCAGGAATTGAACCACCGCATCCGGAAAAACTCCATTAAAAAGAGTTAAAACTACTGCCATCATTAAAACCGAAAATCCTATATCAAGCCCTGCCGAAAGCCCCGACAACATTAATCCCAATGGCGTTCGGTTCAACTGCGTTAAGGCGGCTTCTTCCGTATGCTTTAATATGAGCTGTTGGCTTTTTTGAGGTTTCTGCTCCTCCGGTTCTTTGTCCTTCTTTTTTCGTAGCATGTGGTTATTATGATTCCTGAAATTTAATTTCTTTTAATTCTTAGAAAAGATCGTATTTGCTTTTTGAATAAAAAGAAAAATAACGAATGATAATATTGTGCCAGAAAAATACCTCTGAAAGAATCCGTGGATCAAAAGCCATAAAAAAATTTAATTGAAAAGGTCAGGGAATTTCTAATACCAACTTGAACCGGAAATTATGCGGTTAGGGAATTTCTGAAATAAAAATCTTCAATATTTACTGCTTTACTGTAAGCCCAAAGATTCAATTTGTATTTTTAATCAGGATTTTTCGGCTGCTTTCCTGCCTTCTTGAGGTTCCTGATAATGGTGGCGATAATAGGCGTTGTTACTATAAGGATAATAGCGATAATAATGTATTTTAAATAAGGCTTTAAAAAGGGCATTGCACCTATTGCATAGCCGGCCATTACAAAACTTACTATCCAAAATACGGAACCTATAAACGTGTAAAGCATGAAGCGGCTGAAATTCAGTTTTATCATTCCCGATACAATAGGAGCAAATGTCCGAACGATAGGTAAAAATAATCCTGCTGCTAAAGCCATATTCCCATGTTTGTTATAAAACGTTTCGGCTGCTTCAAGATATTTTCTTTTAAAAAACCGGGATTCCTTCCGTTTATACATTATAGGCCCGGCTTTTAATCCGATCCAATAACCGGTAATATTTCCCAGGAATGATGCGATAATTAATAAACTGCAAACAATAAAGATATTCTGAGGCAAATCACCAGATGCAACAAATACTCCTGTGGTAAATAGCAATGTCCCACTCGGGATAAAAAAACAAAAAAACAATCCCGTTTGTCCAAATACTGCAAGAAACAATATGAGCAATCCGCCGTACCGGATCAGCGATTCAGAATTAAACATTGTTGCAAAGATTATCCAAATTTAAAATCTATTTGCTATCCGGAAAAATGCTTCTGATAAAGCCGCTTGCTTCCCTGCCAGCTGAACGGCAAACCCTCCATTGATCTTGCTCTTTTGTTACTTTACTATAAAATCAATTAAAAAAGATTCCCTTCCCACTTTTTACTTACTTAGTTAAAATTTAAACGATAAAATAGCGTTATAGCAGAATACCAATGAAAAACTATAATTTTGCACAATTATTCTCCTACTTAGCAGACTGGATTTTCTTTACCAAAAGCTCATCAAGTCATAGGTCGTTGAGCATACTAACAAATAAAGCTTTCAGAAACCAGTTTTTTCCGAAAAGTTATCATTAATATTAAAACAATAAAATTGTTATTTAAAGAATTACATTTACTCGCGCCCATTTTAAAAGCGCTCGAAACCGAAGGTTATACAGAACCTACCCCGATTCAGGAACAAGCGATTCCTCATGTTTTACGTGGAAAAGACCTTTTGGGATGTGCCCAAACGGGTACGGGTAAAACCGCTGCGTTTGCGATTCCTATTTTACAGAACCTGATGTTGCAACAAAAAGAAGACGCTTACAATCATCATATAAAAGCTTTGATTTTAACGCCGACGAGGGAATTGGCCATTCAGATTGACGAAAGTTTTGAAGCCTACGGAAAACATACAGGAATCCGCCATGCTGTAATCTATGGCGGCGTTTCCCAGTTTCAACAAACCAGCCAGCTTCGCAATGGCGTAGATATACTGATAGCAACCCCGGGAAGGTTATTGGATCTTATCTCGCAGAAGTATGTGAATTTAAAACACCTTAAAATGTTTGTGCTTGATGAGGCAGACAGAATGCTTGACATGGGTTTTATTCATGACGTAAGAAAAATCATTTCAATTCTTCCGGAAGAAAGGCAAACCTTATTTTTCTCTGCTACGATGCCGCCGGAAATTACAAGGCTTTCTTCATCTATTCTGAAAAACCCGGTAAGGGTAGAAGTTGCCGCCGTTTCTTCAACCGCAGAAAATGTAGACCAACATATTTATTTGGTTGAAAAAAATGATAAAAGGCAATTGCTGATTCATCTTTTGAAAAACGGTTCTATTCAAAACGCGCTGGTATTTACCCGCACAAAATATGGCGCTGATAAAATTGCCAAAGAATTGTTCAGGGCCAATATTAAAGCCGACGCCATCCATGGTAATAAAACACAAAATGCACGGCAAAAAGCTTTGAATAATTTTAAAGAAGGAAAAATTCGCGTGCTGGTGGCAACTGATATTGCCGCCCGTGGTATTGATGTGGATGACCTGAGCCATGTTATTAATTTTGAATTACCCAATATTCCTGAAACGTATGTGCACAGGATCGGGCGTACAGGAAGAGCCGGCAATTCGGGCTCGGCGCTTTCATTTTGCGATATGGAAGAAAGGGCTTACCTGCGTGATATTCATAAATTGATTGATCAAACCATTCCGGTTGTAGAAGGCCATCCTTATGCGAGTACGATGCAATTTGTACAAACACCTGTTGTAGCACCCAATCCCATGAACCGGAAACCAGCTTCCCATAGTGGCTTCAGGCGTACAAGAAACTGGAAGCAAGGTAGGTGATATTTTTGCCTGGCACTAATGGCCACGCTTTCCTCCCGGTATTATTTTGTTGGAATTACCTGCGACTTCTTGGTGGGTTTGATTTGAGAACCGGTTGTACTAAATAACTGGTTCCTTTATTTAACTCTATATTCCAATGGGTACGTTCCTATACATTTTCTAACTATTTTCCGAAAGGCTTTTGCATCCGGGGAAGCAACTTTATATATTACTTTAATAAGCTATTGAACATTTGTATTTATCTTCGGCAAAAAGATACCAATGAAAAAGAAATTATTATTTGCTCTCCTCGTGCTTGTTTCCTGCGGCTTTTCGGTTAACGTGAACGCACAAACGAAAAAGGAAAATGAAACCTGGTTTAAAAAACAGGAATGGCTTGGCGGATTAAAATTACAGCCTCATTCATCCGTTGATGTGCAGGAATTTGCAAGGCTATATCATACTCACAAAAAATATTTTGATGAAGCGTTTGCTTTTTTAAAAAACCACGATCTTAAAAAACTGGCTCCCGGCAAATACCCGATAGATGGCGACAATGTATATGCTTCTGTAACAAATGATCCGACGAAAAATTTTGATGTATCAAAATGGGAATCGCATAAAAAATATACCGACCTCCAATATGTAATTTCAGGGGAAGAAAAAATAGGTGTTGACCCCGGCGCGAAAGGGCTAACCGTTACCGAGCCTTACAATCAAGAAAAAGATGTAGCACATTACACGGGCCCCGGAAAAATATATGATGCAAAACCAGGAACCTTTTTTCTTTTCTTTCCCGGAACCGCACACCGCCCCAACATTACCACCGGTGGAAATAAACCCGATTTGAAAATTGTGATCAAAATCAAAAGTGTATGATGGTTTTCTGGATTGGGTTTTTTGTGATGGAATTTGCCTAAATAAAAATCGCGGGAATTTGTTGCTTTACTGCATTATAGGAAATATTACGAAAGAGTAATATTATAATTCAATTCTCTTTCCCAAAGCAGCAGACCGTTTGGCCGCATCTAATATCTGCATCACGATCATGTTATAATTTAATGACGATAGATCATTAGTGCCACTAAGCTGGTGATGCAAAACTGCGGCGAGGTACACCAGCGGGTCATTTTCAAGCGCCTTTAAAGGAGCCGCTTTTTTTGAACTCACTATGTTTTCGCGTTTGCGGCTCGTGATGTCTACATTATTTAATGCATGCAGGTAACCGGTTTCGCAAAACACTTCCATATCTTTTATAGAGAAAGGCCAGTTCCATGAGGCTTCAATTATTCCCGTGGCACCGGGGTATTCAACGAGAATGGTGGCATCATCATCCACCTTTGGGTATTCACTGATTTTATAATGCCTTGTGATAGCAGTAACCGCAATTGGTTTTTGCCCGTGCATCATCCAGGCCATAATATCGGCGCCATAACATCCGAAGTCATTTAAAGCGCCTGCCCCATTCTTTACAGGATCAGTGAGCCATGCTAAAAACTGCGGGCTGCAGCCGATCTCTTTTGGCCCCTGGTGGCCATCATGGAACACCATCCGTTTTATTTTTCCAAGGCTGCCGCTTTCAACAGTATCATATACATCGGCAATTGAAGGATACCAGGTGGTTTCGTAATTCACCAACACCATATCATTATACTTTTTAGAAAGCGCCTCTATTTCCTGCGCTTGCTGCAGCGTTGCGGCCAGTGGCTTTTCAACCATAACAGGAACGTGTAAAGGCGCACATATTTTTACAACATCCACATGGCCCGATACTTCGTTGTACCCTAAAACTGCATCAGGTTTTTTGGATTGTACAAGGGGTTTAAGATTTACTGAAAACAAAGAATCAGGTAGCTGGAATTCGGCAGCATACTTTTTCCATAAGGCTTTATTGGGTTCGGCAATACCAACAATTACAACTCTACCCTCTTTATAAGCGTGCAAAATATTATATACATGATCGTGGTTTAAACCAGCCACTACCACGCGCAGTTTTTGCTGTGCATTCGTATTTAAAAAGAAACTAAACAGGAAAACGCTTACCATTAGTAGCTTTGCAGCCTTTACCAAAACATTTGTACAACACCAACCTGTAACTGTTTTCATAATATAGTATTTAGAATTTGATTTTAAAGTTAATAGTTTTAATGAATAATTTTAGCATTATAACTATGGCCGTCACTTCAAATCAAAAAAGTTTTCCAAATTAATTGTCAAAATAAAAATCGGGGAAATTTGTTGCTTTACTGCCTGGGATATGTTTTTTAAGATTTTAAATGATAACTGAAGTATATTGCCAAACAAACTCTAAATTGTAATTTTAAATAAACGAATTTCAACTTATGAAAAAATTTCGATGGGACCTTGTGGGTATGTTTGGTGGTATTTTAGGAGTTTTACTTGCTATAATTGCTGTTCTTAAGTCAGGCTCTCCCAACAGGGTTTCTGTTGCTGTTGCAATGGTTGTTGTTTTCGGGGGCATGGGCTTGCTGTTGTACAAACTTTTGTGGCAGCCCAGGTTTAATACCAAACGCCTTCTTAAAACAGGCATTCCTGCCAGGGCAAAAATTTTGGAAGTGCACGATACCAATATTGCAGTAAACAATAATCCCCAGTTAAAGCTAATGTTGGAGCTAAAAAATAAAGAAGGGCAGGTTTACGCCACAAGTTGCAAAACTATTGTCTCAAGGAAAATGCCTGTATATTTTCAGCCTGGAAAAGAAGTGAAAGTAAAAGTTGACCCACGGAATGAAAAAAATGTGGTTATTGATATAATGTAAAGCAGGCATTAATTCCGGCAGGAAGGCCTTTCTTGCCCTCATGATTATTTAATTTAGAATCAGGCTAAGGTTATCCAATTTTGCCTGCACCGTACTTTCCTCTTTTTCTTTTAAGGCGAGCGCATTTGAAAGTAAAGTATAACGCTCGTCCTGCTCATTATTATTATTCGCTGGCGCCAGGTAAGCAAAACCTTGTTTAATTTCCAAAGAATCATTTTCCATCCCATACTGCTTCAGTTTGGTTTTCAGTTTTGCTATTTCACCGGGCGTTATTTCTTTGCCTCCAAAAACCAAAGAAATTATTTTCTCCTTGGCATCTATCGTTTTTGATAACAAATAATGATTTGGAAACTGCGCTTCGTATTCAATAAATTTATCCGCATTATTTGAAAACCTTTCTTGTTGCACAATATGATACCCGGGATAAATACTTGGCAAAAGCGTTGCAACCGCAATGATCCAAACGATCCCTGTGGGCGCGGTTGGTAAGTTCTTTGCTTTGAAATTTTTTTACCGGAAAGTATAAAAACGGGCCACCAAAAGGGTAGCGAGTGCAATAAAAAGCTTATTGATTATAAAAAGGTAAAAGGTGCCGTTGGCAAAAAACGTTATTTGATAAAGTTAATAGTTATAAAAAATATGATCAGAAGAATTCCTGCAAGGGAAATAACAAACATATAATCAGCAATTTTTTCCAATCTTTCTTGCTTCTCCGGATTAACAGCCCTGATTGAAAAAAAAGAAAAAAAACATGATAGGATCAGGAAAAAAGCGATAAGCGAAGTAAACTCATCTATATGGCTGCTTCGTGCTTCGTTGGTTATATGGTACGAGGTAATAACGAAAAGGCAGAATCCGAGAAGGTTAGCAGACGTGCCCAAAATATGCTGCGATGTATTATTGGCCATTTTATAAATAAAAATCAAATTTATGAGTTAAAAAGAAATCATTTTTTAAATCCTGAAAATTTCATTCAAATTTGGCAATTATATAAGAAATAAATCTTCCCGTCAAAAAACACTTTTCTTTGAAAAGGTTGAAAGAAATAAAATTTTAACTGCCCGAAAATAAAAAAAAGGCATTTTTGTTGTTTTACTGGAATGGAGTGAATATTGTTACCCTTTTTATATTTTTTTTAATTCATAGGTTTGCAATCTTTTAAATAAAAGAATAAAAATATTCTATCTTTAATTTTTATTCCGAACCTACTTTTATAATAATTTTTTTGGCTGAAACATTAAAATACGATGAAGAACAACTGGTTCAATTACTGAAAAGCGGTGACCAGTCAGCTTTTGAATATTTGTACGATCATTATTCCGGCGCTTTAAATGGAGTTATTTTTAAAATGATCAGCGACCAGCACCTTGCTGAAGACATACTGCAGGAAGCATTCGTAAAGATATGGAACAATTTTTCTACTTATGATTCTTCAAAAGGGCGCCTCTTTACATGGATGCTTAATATTACCCGCAACCTAACCATTGATACTATAAGAAGTAAGAGTTTTAAAAAGCAGGCAAAAATCCAAAATTCTGAAAATGCCGTAAGTTATGCCAGTAATAATATAAATGAAAATGATAAATTTGACGCGCTGGGAATCAGAAAACAAACGATGTTACTTAACGAAGGCCAAAAGCGTGTGATTGACCTGGCCTACTTTGAAGGCTTTACACAGGAAGAAATTTCAAAAAAACTCGGGATACCTTTAGGAACCGTAAAAACGAGAATGAGAACTGCTATTTCTGTATTAAAAAAAATATTACAACCAAAAAATTGAATAAAGAAGAATTCATATCATCCGGTTTGCTTGAGCTTTACGCTATGGGCATTTCTTCTGATGAAGAAACCCAAATGGTGAACGAGCACCTGCAACAATTTCCTGAACTTAAAGAGGAATTGAAAGAGATAGAAATAGCGCTTGAAAATTATGCGTTGTCGAATGCTGTCGAACCATCTTCTTCTGTAAAAGAAAAAATAATTAACCAGGTTTTTCCCGGAGCTGAAAAAAAAGTTCCCCAAACCGCCCCCGTGGTTTCTATAAATAAAAGCAACGCGATCCCTCTTTTTTATAAATCAGTGGCCGCCGCGGTATTCATCTTATTAATAGGAAGTATGATTTTAAATTATACTTACTTCAACAAATACCACTCAACACAACGGCAGTTAGAAGTAGCGCAACAAAAACTGGATCAGCAGGAAAAAAGCAACCAGGCCATGAGCCACGACCTTAACGTAGTTACCAATAAATATGCTTTGCCGGTAGTGTTAAACGGAACGCCCCATGCGCCCGATGCCCTTGCTAAAATATTTTGGATGAAAAATACCGGAGAGGTTTATATTGACCCTTCCAATCTTCCAAAAGTGCCGCCAGGTATGCAATACCAGCTTTGGGGAATAGTAGATGGAAAACCTGTAAGTGGTGGAATGATACAAACTTCTAAAGGTATTTACCATATTCAAAAAATGAAATCTTTTGGTATAGTAGATGCTTTTGCCATTACGCTTGAAAAGGCTGGCGGCAGCCCAACCCCGAACCTGGATGAGATGATCGTAAGCGCAAAAATGTAAAAAATTCATTCTTTTTTCTTCCTTTATTTAAACGTTATATTTCGTTTAATCTTTACCGGTACCTAACGGTTTTTTTTATTTTATTTAAATGCATTTATACATCGGCGTTACCTTTTTTATTTTTCTTTTTAAAAATTAAATCCATCTTTTAACTGATTGCGTAAATGGTGGAAAACAATCATAAAAAAAAACTACAAAAATGAAAAAAATTAAATTTTTAGGATTATTAATCCTTACTGCAATCGTTTCAAATAACACTTTTGCCCAAACAAAAATGGTGGGCGGTGCCGCCATGTACCCAACAAAAAACATTGTTGAAAATGCCGTTAATTCTAAAGACCATACTACTTTGGTAGCCGCTGTTAAAGCAGCCGGTTTAGTTCCTACATTAGAAAGCGCAGGCCCTTTTACCGTATTCGCACCTACCAATGAAGCTTTCGATGCATTGCCAGCCGGTACCGTATCAACATTATTAAAACCAGAAAATAAAGCAAAGCTTACTTCTATTTTGACTTATCATGTTGTTCCCGGAAAATTATCTTCTGCAGATTTGATGAAAATGGTAAAAATGAATCACGGAAAGGCTTCTTTAAAAACAGTTGAAGGCGAAGACATTTATGTAAGTATGAAAGGAAGAAAATTAATGCTTACTGATCAACATGGAAATACTGCCTGGATAACAATTGCTGATGTAAACCAAAGCAATGGTGTGATCCATGTGGTAAACAAAGTTTTATTGCCTAAATAAAAATGGTTGAAAAAGGGCAGAATTGAAAGCCGGCGGCTGCGCCGGCTTTTTTGTTTGATATATACTATGAGTACTTTCTTCTTAGTGGTTTCAATTTAACCCTCCAATAGATAATTCATTGCCGGTAAACGAATTTTTATTGGCTTTTTTTATTTTACTAACTGTTAAGGGTAAACGCAAATATTTCTTTAAATATTTTTTTTGCCTACTAAAACCATCAAAACAATTTATTCGTAAGTAAAAAAGAATTGATGCAAAAAATCAATCACTTATTAATCACTTTAATTAATCTTATTATGTTAAACAACGCAAAAAATGAAGATCAGCCAGCTCTTATTGAGGGCATGGCGAAACCTTTTTCCAGGAGAAAATTTTTTGGAATCATGGGAGCAGGGACTGCATTAATGGTTGCAGCAGCCTCCTGCAAAAAAGACAATACAACCACTGTTACTAATAATACCGGTGTAGATCTCGGAACAGGTGATACCGGAATTTTAAATTACGCTTATGCATTGGAACAATTGGAAGCGGCATTTTACACACAAGTAATTGCAACTCCTTACAGTGGTATAAGCGCAATGGAAAAATCCTATTTAACCGATATTATGTATCATGAAGTGGCACATCGTGAGTTCTTTAAAGCCGCTCTTTCTGCAATGGCCATACAAGGCCTGGAAGTAAACTTCAGCGCTATTGATTTTACAAGCAGGGATAGTGTACTCAGCACTGCCAAAGCATTTGAAGACCTCGGCGTTTCTGCTTATAATGGTGCGGGCCAGTTAATTACCAATCCGGATTACCTGACACTTGCAGGAAAAATTGTTTCGGTTGAAGCGCGCCACGCCGCATGGATCCGTGATATGATCACTGCCGGTTCATTCGGAGGCATGGATGTAATAGACATGAACGGTTTGGATGTACAACGCAAACCAGACGATGTACTTACTATCGCAAGTGCTTATCTAAAAACAAAAATCAACGCAAGTAATTTACCCACCAGTTAAAACCTTTCAATTATGAACTTACAAAATATTTTTTCAGAAATAGAAAATACAGACCCGGACGTTTACGAACGGCTCGATACACGCAGAACCGCGATGAAAAGCTTTGCCAAAACATCAGGCAAAATTGCATTGGCTTCTATTCCTTTTGCACTGGGCTCCATGTTTCAAAAAGCCTACTCCTCGCCTACTGCGCCAACAGGCCTTATTATTGATACTTTAAATTTTGCGCTTACGCTTGAGTACCTCGAATCCAACTTTTATATTAAAGCAGTTGCTTCGGGAATTATTCCCGCAGGTGATGCCACCACCTCGCTCACCACGATTCGTGACCACGAAAATGAACATGTTAATTTCCTTTCAACCGCCATAACTGCTGCAGGAGGGACTCCTGTTTCTTTTACCGCGGACAGTTTTGATTTCACTGCCGGAGGAGCTTTTGCTAATGTCTTTACTGACTACGGAACTTTGCTGGCCGTTGCTCAAACTTTTGAAGATACCGGTGTCAGGGCTTACAAAGGGCAAGCGCCTAATTTAATTTCCAATAATGCTTATTTAACTGCTGCGCTCCAGATACATTCTGTGGAAGCAAGGCACGCTGCGCACCTTCGCGAAATGCGCCAGGCTGCCGGTTTGCTGGTACCTTCAGGTGTTACCGTAAAACCATGGATCACTTTAAATCAAAGTGGTATCGGAACTTCAGCCGTGCAGGCAAGTTATGACGGTGAAGATAATGTAGTACAGGCCGGGGTTACCATCACCAATATTGGTGGAAAGAATATCTCAGCGGCATCTGCTTCTGAAGCCTTTGATGAGCCCCTTACCAAAGGCCAGGTTACGGCAATCGTTACTCCGTTCTTTAAATAAGCCCCCTTTCCATAGTTTTTTGTTCTCAATAAAAAAATCTCCGTCTATTTTGACGGGGATTTTTGCTTATTTAACCATTTATCCAAAGCAAGGTAAACACCGTTTGTCCAGCCAAAACCGTCCTGGGCCGGGTATTCACCGCCGCCTGCTTTTACATCGGTGGCTACCACATTGTATTTCTCCATCATTTTCCCGGTTTCTTCATAAACTTTCTTATTAATATCCAGCCAGCGTTTGGTGATGTCGATGGCAAGATCAAGAAAACCATATTTGGCCAACCCTTGTACCGCTAGCCATTGCAAAGGAGGCCAGCCATTAGGCGCATCCCATTGCTGGTTAGTAGTTTCGAGCGTGGAAATAAGCCCCCCGTGTGAAAGAAATTTTTCCTTCAATACTTTGGCTACTCCCGCGGCTTGCTCTTTGGAAGCTATTCCAAAAAACAACGGGAAAGCCGCCGCCAGCGTAAACACTTCTTTCTGTTTATTTCCCACGTGGTCAAAATCAAAATAAAATCCTTCTTCTTCATTCCAGCAACATTTATCGATATTATTTTTTCGCTGTTTTGCGAGGCTGTTATATTTTTCGGCGGTTTGCCTGTCTCCCGATACCTGGTAAGCCTTTGCTATAGTTTGCTCAAGATTCAACAAAAGGCAATTGAGGTCAACCGGAATAATTTCTGTTGCATGAATGCTTGAAAAATCGCCTTTTATTTTGAACCAGCGCCCGGAAAAATCCCAGCCTGATTCTGCTGCTGCACGAAGATGGCGGTATAACTTTTTTTTATTTTTAGCATCCTTTGCCAATGCCACCTCATGCTTATATGCCTCGGGGCGGGGGGAATCTGATTCGTCCCAATAATGATTCAAAATACTTTTATCAGGCAACATTGCAAGATGATGAAGCGACGTACTTTTAAGGTTCACAAGCAATTTTCCCTTCATCCAGAATTTATATTCCTTTTTTAGTTGCGGTAAATACTTTACTAAAATATTTTCCCCTTTTTCCTCGCTGAGCAAGCTGATCATGCAGGCAAAAAATGGAGGTTGTGACCTGCCCAAATAATAAGTCCGGTTTCCATTAGGTATGTATCCGAAACTATCGGTCAGGAAACAAAAATTATCAACCATGTTTTGAATAAGATCAATTCTTTTTGATACCTGCAAACCAAGCATGGTAAAATAACTGTCCCAATAATAAATTTCCCTGAACCTTCCACCGGGAACGATATAGGATTTCGGTAAAGGTACCAGTGAATTATGCGATTTTTCGGGCTGCCTTGTAAGTACATCCCAAAGTTTTTCGATATGCTCTTTAACCGGCCTTTCCTTTTACACTTACAAAACCTGTTTTTGGTTCTTTTGGCAGAGTAAAATGTTGGTGGACAAAAGCGGAGAGGCCAAAACCAGGATTGTTTTTTTCTTTCTCATAACTGTCACGTATATGCGATAAATCAGAGTTAGGCGTGCAATCAACAAAAGTTTTGTTGTCCGGAAAAATATCTTCCATCTGAACCCTTTCAAACAATTCTCCCAACAAAAAAATATATTTTATTTTCATAATTTTTTTAATGCTAATGATAAAATCCTACGTAATAACTACCGCTTCTTTCTTTTGCAGCCGGTTGAAAAAAATCAGGCTGATGATCAGGATCGTAATTGGAACCAATGAAAAATAAAAAGCGGTTTGGCCGCCATAAGCTTCAAAGATATGTCCTGTAATAATGGAACCTGTGGTTCCGCCTAAAGCAGAAAAAATCACAATTAATCCGCTCATTGGCCCTTGTTGCCTTAACGGCAAAGAACTTAATATTACCGAATTAATGGCTGGGTAAACCGGCGCAAGTAATAAGCCGATCAATGGAAACATGTAGGCGACGAAAGGCGCTTTCAGCCAGCTATCCACAGAAACAATATGAATTGCAGAAGCCAACGGAATTACCAAAACCACCAATACAGCAGACAATAAAAGACACGCAATTACCACTTTAAGCCAATGAATTTTTCTTAAGAGAAAACCAGCAATAAACCTGCCAAGGGCATACGACACGGCAAGAATACTAGCCATCTGAATACTTAGCCTGGTAGATAAATGCAGCACCTGGCTGTTGAAAGTAGGTAGCCAGCTCATAATGCTTTGTTCTATCAATACATAAAAAAATGCGCTGATGATAAAAATTAATACCAATGGCCGTATGGCTAATTTTATCATACCTGCAAATTCCTTTACAAAAGATTTGCCTTCTTCTTCTTTTACAGAAGATTCATCCAATTTGGAAGAAAGCAATAATAAAAATGCAAAAGCCGAAAGCGCTGCCAACAGGTAATAAACATGTAACCATGATGTAGAAGCGGGATTGCTATTATCAACGAAAGCGCCAAAAATAAAATAACCGGCAAGAATGCCGATCATAAAAAAAGATTCGATAAAATTCATGAAACTCGCATGGTCTTTTTTGTTGGAAGTAACCAGGCCGATAGTGGCATAAACGGAAACTTTTATCAAAGCAAAACTTACACCGGTAACGGCAAACAAGACTTTGGTCATGGCAAAACCGCCAATGACAGGCATAAACAAACAGGCGATGATCACCAATGCCAAAGCCAACAGCATGGAACGTTTATACCCAATTCGGGTAATGTAAGAAGCGACCAGGAAGGAAGCGATTGCAATGCTAAGGTCTTTAAATGCTTCCAGAATACTTGCCGCCCCCTGTGTGACGCCATAATTATTCTGAACCTGGAGAATAACAGTGCCAACGCTGTTGAGCAAAATGGCAAAAACAAAATAATTCAGAAAAAGCGAAAGTTTTATTCTCCAATTATTCATAGCAATAACGTTTGTATTATAGGTCGAATATACTATATAATTTATGTAAAGTGGTGCCTGGGAAAATTTCTCTTTTGCAGATTGATAACGGCTGATAGTAAACCAACAAAAAGGGGGGATTTTTATTTTGTGTGAACCAGCAACCCTTAAAGAAAACCATAAATTTCATAATACATTTTGGAAAATCCCGATGCAGCAAAAGAAATTGTATTCCACGAACCTAAAAGCCAAATAGAATTAGGCCAAGCCCGGTATTTGCTGATAGTAGTACAACAGCCGATTGTTATTCCGTCCGCCAGGCTTGCGGCAAACCTTTTTAGCGGTTAGCGCCAACTTTGCGAGTATTTTATTTGTGGTTTAACGGATAATTAAAGTTTACAACCCGCCCTTCTATTGCTCCGGTTGAACGATAAAATTCTATTGCATGATTGTCAACTTCGTCTGCTAATACAAACATTTCTTCATAACCATTGTCTTTGCAGTAGTTAGATAAAGTTGAAATTAACCGCTTACCAACCCCTTGTCTTTGCACTTCGGTTTTTATAGCAATATCGTAAATGAAGATTAATGGTGAAACTGAATAATATTGTTGTAATGTGTATGCCGTCAAGCCACCTACAACTTTATTGCCCAACATAGCAACAAAAACAAAAAATTCTTCTTTCTCCAATAATTGGATTAAATGTTTTTCTTCTGGAATTGCAAAGTTTTTCATTTCAAATACTTCTTCAAACACCCGGATAAGTTTTGTGAACTTGTCAATGTCATTAGGGCCTAATTTTTTAACTTGAATGTCCATATAAATTTTGTCTTCCGGCAGCCCCGCTTTTGGATACCATGTTAGCGGCTTCCCTGCCTGCCGGTGTCCGTCTTATCCTTTTAATCAGTTTTACAATTTCAAACCAAATTACCGAAATGAAACCAATTGCAATACAGGTTAATAGTTGCAGCAAATTCAATGTTTCAAATTCAAAAAAAGTTGTCAACGGTTTTACATAAAGGATAAGCCCTACTATGGCGATGGTTATAAAAATGATCAACAAGACCAAGTTGTTCTTATACTTAAAAGTGGTAAATATGGAATAATAAAATGAGCGGTTTATTAAAGTCAGGAAAATGTTTGCTGCTATTAAAACAGTATAGGCCATTGTCCTTGTTAGTGCTTGATCATAACCATTACTGACAGCATACTGGTAAACAAACAGTGTCCCGGCGGTTATCACTAACCCTTGTATGATGCTTATGGATAGTTCATTCCAATTAAAGAAAGTAGTGGTCAATGCTTTAGGTTTTTGAAACATCGCGTTCTTTTCCATTGGTTCATTTTCATAAATAATAGAACAGGTCGGGCCCATTATTATTTCTAAGAAAATAATGTGGATGGGTGAAAAAATATTGGGATAAATCCATCCTAAAGCCAAAGGAATAAAAACGGTTAGGATTATTGGGATGTGTATGGATATGATATATTGGATTGCTTTTTTTAAATTGGCATAAATCTTTCTGCCCATAGCAACCGCATTAACCATTTTGGATAAATCATCTTCTAATAAAATCAGTGATGCTGCCTGTTTAGCTATTTCTGTTCCTTTTTTACCCATGGCAACACCAATATGTGCTGCTTTCAAGGCAGGGCCGTCATTCACGCCATCACCTGTCATTGCTACAATTTGATGATTGGATTTTAAAGCATTGATTATTTTTAATTTGGCTTCAGGAAACATACGGGTAAAAATAGTAGTGTCCATAACGCAGGCTCGTAAAGCATCTTCACCTAATTTCATCAACTCATCCCCTGTAATCGTTTTTTCATAACCCCTGAACCCAATTTGTTTTGCAATGGCTGTGGTAGTTGCTGCATTATCGCCTGTTATGATTTTTACAGCAATGCCTGCATTATAAAAATCTTCCAATACTTTTTGAATGTTCTTTTTGGGTGGGTCGTAAAAGGCAACAATACCTTTAAATTGAAAAGATAAATCTTGTTGCTTTGCCGGATAATCATTACCTGTAAAATCAGACACTCCAATACCCAGAACCCGGTAACCGTCATTGGCCAAAAGTTGAATGGCATTATTTATTTGTTGTTTTTCGGCTGCGGTAAGTTTTGAAACATTCATCAATGCTTCGGGAGCACCTTTAGCTGCTATAATACGGTCCCCTTTATCATCTTCAAATATGTGGGTCATCATAGGCGGTTTGCCACCTAATGGGTATTCATGAATGAGTTTATAATCGGGCCTTTCGTCATTTTGTATATCATCCGTATAAGCCTGATGCAATGCTACTTCCATTGGGTCAAACGGAATAGGCTCACTTGCCCACATCGCCATTTTTACAAGATTTTTTTCGCCTTCGGTTAATGACTTATCTGGTTGTGAAATTTTATTTGACGACAGCAAAAATAATTTTGCCAAACTCATTTTGTTTTCAGTAATAGTTCCTGTTTTATCGGTACAAATAACGGTGGCACTGCCTAATGTTTCAACGGTCTTCATTTGCTTTACCACAATTCCCATTTTCATTAAACGCCAGGCACCCAATGCCATAAAAGTGGTAAATGCAACAGGAATTTCTTCTGGCAAAATGCTCATAGCTAAAGTAAGCGACTGCAATAAACTTTTTAAAATTTCTTTGGAATGCAAAAAATTTATGAGCCAAACAATTACAAAAACTACCGCACCCGCAATGGCCATCTTCTTTACAAAATTGGCAATTTGTATTTCTAAGGGCGTTTTTTCTTCATCGATGTTTTCTAAACTCGTTCCAATTTTGCCTAATTTGGTTTCGTTGCCAATAGCAGTTATTGTTGCAATAGCTAGGCCACTGGCGACAATTGTACCATTATAAATGAATTTATCTTCTTTTGTTTTATCCTTAAAAACAGCAAACGATTCACCAGTGAGTATGGATTCGTTTACTGAAAAATCATTAGAATGGATAATACTGCCATCTGCCGTAATAGATGTACCTTCTTCTACCATCAGGCTGTCGCCAACTACCAAATCTTCGCTTTTTATTTCTTCTATGTTACCATTGCGAATCACTTTGCAATTAGGTTGTGAAAAATCTTTCAGTTTTTCCAAAGCGTTCTTGCTTCTGGAATATTGATATAATGAAATGGAAGTTTGAAATACGATGGCAACGGCCATGAAAATTCCGTCACCTATTTTGCCACTGATAAAGTAAATGGAAGCAGCCACCAATAATAAAATCATCATTGGGTCTTTGGCAATTCGTTTTACGGTGTCTGAGAAACTGTTTTCTTTTTTGTAGTCTAATTTGTTTTGTCCAAATTTTTCCCTTGCAAGAATTACCTGCTCGTTTGTCAAACCGAATATGTTGAAATGATTTGCAGGCATTTCCAAAGATACCTTTAATTAGTGAGGCTTTTTGTCATTACCGTTACCGTTGAGGCTTGAGGACGGGTACGAATCTTACAACTTTCAGCCCAACCCCCAGCACATTGAAATACGAAAGCCGAAGGTAAATACAAAAAGTTGATAGTTGTTCGTCTGCTGGAACATAGCTGAAAGAATCAACAGCCGACTGTTATTCCGTTCGCCAGCCTTTCGTCAAACTTTTTAGCGGTTAGGCATTCTTTTCGATTACCCAATTTTTTTTATTAATGCAAGGTTCATTTACTATTTTTAAGTACCCAAGACCAAGCGTCACCAATTTCATCATCTTGTACTATTCCTGTAAATGTAAATCCGTTTTTCTGTAAAATTTTCGTTGAAGCGTTATGTTCGGGTGCTGTTTTAGCCGTTATTTTTATTGTCGGGTTGGTTGCTTTTGCGATTGTAATAAGTTGCTTACAGACGAACGCAGCAACTCCTTAGCCTTCAAATTCTTTAAATGTCCAATAGCAACTTCAATTTTTCCGTCTTTTGGCTGCCCGGTGAAACTTCCAGTACCAACAACTGTGATTATTATTAAAAGCGAAATATCCAACCCAAGATTTGTTGAAGCCAATTTTTGGATAGTAGTCATTCATAGAATTGATTAATTGTTGCAGTCTTTCGAGCATAAATTACTTTCGATTGTAATATTTAATTCTAATTTGATTCCATTTGCCTTTCAATTATAAGTCAATACTTATTTAGAAATGGCAATTTAAATTTCATTGCTTTTAAAAACGTGGTTGGTCAAATAATTACCGCTTACGATAGGGCTTGCTGCTGTGCTGGAATTTTATATCGTTCAGCCCACAACGTTAGCCCGATTGAAAAACTATTGATGAAGATATGTACAAAAGATGAACAATGAAAGTCCTGCCCGAACTGCGGTTGATAGCATTACAAAAGATGAGGATTTGCAGTTCAGCCAGCATAGCAGCAAGCCGCTGTGTTGGCTGCTGTTATTATTTACAAAGATGCTTTTTACCTTCTGTCGCTTACAAAACCTAATATTCTGCTTTAACCAAATCATTGCAAACCATATTAAGTACTCCAATTCCATACCATGCTCTTGCTCTTTCATAATAGGCTTGCCCAAATTGAGAATATAAGTCTATAACTTTTTTATAAATGTCTTTTGATTTTCCAAATTCGTTTTCTCCAAAGTAAAGTAATCCATTGTATAAATAAGAGAGTTGGTTTTTGGGTCTAATTTCAATACTCTTTTCCAAATCTTTATGCGCCTTCTTTAGGTCGTTAAATTGTTTTGCAAATAAAAGTCCTCTGTTAAAGAAAGGGTCATAATAATTTTTGGAATATTCGATAGCTTTATTTAATATATTAAAGTGCAGTCTTTGTCAGGAACAGATTGGGCTGCATAACAATAACCAATTTCGTAAAATGAAAGTGTGTCCTTCGGTGACAAAGACAAAGTTCTTTAATGATACTTCCATTCCTATGACAAACTGCCAAGTCCAGCATAACTTTTCCCAACATTAAAACAAGCGTCAGCACTTAATCGCTTAATTTCATTGTCAATAATAAAATCTCAAGTGCTTTCTGATATTCACCACTGTCTATGTAAACAAATCTGTTGACAATGTGCAAACTATCTGTAATGGTTATTAAGCACGAGGTTGAAATAAATATGCTTCTGTGTATTTGCAAATAATTTCAATATAATATTTATAGGTCTTGCTTGTTTTTGAAATCTTTTATGTTGTTTAAATAAATTGAATTTGCTTTATAAAAGTGAATTGAAAAATCAGGGTTATATCTCATAATTTGTTCTAAAATCCGAATAGGTATTCTCAATAATGATTAGTCATGGATGGTGTTTGGTCTTAGATTGCTTGTAACAATATTAGGCGAAACCATTTATATTTCCTAAGGAAATTCCAACATTGATTTTCAACACTTACCTATTGCGTTTTTTGTATTGTTGTCGCGCCATACAAATTTTAATTTGGTTGCCTTTAGCACACAATGAATCTAAGGGGCTTACAATATTTACCAATTGTTTCCTGCTTAAATGCAAATACCGTTCAGTTGTTTGTTGCCGAAAGCGCCAACACCAACATGGTTCGCCTTCGGTAAAAACATCAGGGTTAATAAAATAAAAAATTACTGTATTTGTTGCTTTACTGTTTTTTCTTTTGCCTGATTAAGGATTTTCAGGATGGAAGGGTATTAGATTTTTTAGCCTCCGCAGGGGTTCCCTTTTTCCAAGCCATCATTGGGCCCTATTATAGGCGTAGATTAAAAGATGCCAGGCTTCTCACGATTTCAGTTTTTTTGACTAAACTTGTACTATGAATACTGTTACACTTAAAAACTTACAGGCGCCTCTTAAAGAGAAGTACCACGAGCAGCCACAATCGGCTATTATAACCTTAAAGGCAGAGGGGAAAATAGGAGAAGGTATATCGTGTAACGTTGAAACGGGCAGGGCAATGGTAAAAGCAGGGCTCCACCCCGCTACAGGGGGAACGGGAATGCTTGCCTGTTCGGGCGATATGCTTTTGCAGGCATTGGTGGCTTGTGCCGGTGTTACGCTGCAGGCTGTTACCACTTCCATTGGTGTTGAAATAAAAGGCGGCACGATTACAGCAGAAGGCGACCTCGATTTCAAAGGTACCTTAGGTGTTTCAAAAGAAGTGCCTGTGGGGTTTAAAAATATTCGCTTGCAATTTAACCTCGACACCAATGCATCCGATGAGCAAATGGCAAGTGTAAAAAAACTTACTGAAAGATATTGCGTAGTTTATCAAACACTTACCAAAGGCGTTGCAATAGAAACAGCCTATCATTCTTCAATTTAACAGCAGGGAATAACAGCAGCGAAATTTCATTTATCAAAAACAGGGCTTATATAACAACTGCCCCCGGATTTAGGAGCAGTTGAAAAGAGGCGAATAATAATTAATCCTTATTTAGACAGGGCGGTTGCCGGGCTAATTCCTTCGTCAACTTCCATAATATTATTGGCAGGAAAACCTCCTTTTTTAGCATGCTCCCTTATCAGTTCTTCGTTCTCAGCTTTGTAAACACAATAGATCCTGTCTCCGGTTACATAGCTTCTGATCCACTCAATTTTAGGCCCCATTTCTTTAAGCACAGCACAGGATTTTTGAGAAATAGCTTTTAGTTGTTCGTGAGTTAATTTACCAGCGCCGGGAATGTCTCTTTCGATAAGATAAGTTTTCATAGAATTTGTTTTAGCAGTTGCTGAATGATTTGATGAGGCCGTTTGTGCTTTAGAAGCAAAACCTGTAAACAGGATCATCATTAGAACCAGAATGCGATTGTTAATTAATTTCATGGCTTATATTTTTTATGATTAGGAATAACCAAAGATAATAGGGGCCAAAAGCAGAATGCTATAACAATTCATTCAGAAAATAGAAAAGCAGGTAGCGTAAATCGTTCAATGAATAGTAAAAATAAATCACTGTCCTCTGAGAAAAGAATAAAATTAATGCAGCAACTCAAGATAGGCCATTGGCAACAAGCCAAATTTCTTTTTAAAACACTTGGTAAAATAAGAAGCGCTGGTGAAGCCGGAATCGAAAGTTATTTGGGCAATATTATAAGATTGCTTTCTCATAAGGCCTTTTGCTTTTTCGAGCCTGAATTCTTTTAAAAGCATATTAGGAGACAAACCGGTGAGTGAAATCGTTTTCCTGTATAATTGTGATGTGCTCATGGCCGTTGCTTTGCAATAGTCGGTTATATGGAAATCCGGATCCTGCCATTTCTCTTCCAACTGCCCGAATAATAATTTCAACAAATCTTCATCCTGTGGCGTAAGAGCTAAAAGCTTTTTCGTGGGTTTGTAAAAAAAATCTTTGGCCATCAGTTCCTTCACCGGTGAAGCAACAGTAATTTGAAAGTTGCCGGCAATAAAGCACATATCATCTGCAAACCGGATCGTATCACCAAAAAGTTTATTGGTAGATTCCACAGGTTCGCCCGCATTCACAGCCATTTTAAAAACAAATTTTTCCGGGTGCACTTTCAACATTTCCTGTTGTATATCCAGTGCACATGCCACCGCTTTTGCTGCCAAAGAAAAGGAAATAATAAAATCACTTCCTTCATGTTCTGTTTCCCTACCGCCATATTGCTTAATATATTTGCGGATGGCCTGGTTGTGGCTGGCCAGTATTTCGTTTGCCTTTTCAGAACCAAATTGGTATCGCAGCAAATTTGGGTCGGTGATCTTTGTCAACAACAAAATCCTAAATGAAGGATCGGCGAAAACAGGCAGCCCTTCTTCTGAAATTTCTACGGATTCAGGGTCATAAATGCGGCCCAAAAAAGACCTTACCAATGTTTTACTGACTTCTATAATTTTGTTAGGAATGAGCCCATGTGCTTTTCGGTGCATTTCCTGCACTGCTTCTTTATCCGGGGCTTCAATAAGACAAAATACATTTTCGCGCTCTTCATCAATCCAGTATGTCATGCATGAGCATCCGTATTCTTCCTGGTGCTGTAGATCTTTATTATGAGCTGTTGCCACATCCCTGGCTTTAACTCCCGGAACAATATGTACATCCATGTAAATAGGCATACAGTTAATTTAATTCTGAAAGTTAAATTATTTTTTTTATTATTCAATTGGCTAAAGATTTTTATAAGTGCATTTCAAATACCGCTTGCGAAAATTTTAAATGCACTCTGTATTTTTCAATCGCCTTTTTCTCTTTGGCTGTTCGCTATCTTTGTAAAAAAAATTTATGGCTGAAGGCCTTGCGATCATAAAAGGAAATAAAGAAGAAGAATACCAATCACTGCTTCCCCAGCTAAAAGGATTGCTTACCGGGGAAACCGACCTCGTGGCAAATATGGCAAATGTAGCTGGCCGCCCTCAAAGAACAATTTCAATGGTTTTGGGTTGGCTTTTATGTGGTAAAAAATAATGAACTGGTGCTGGCGCCTTTTCAGGGGCCGGTTGCCTGTACAAGAATACAAAAAGGCAAAGGAGTTTGCGGAACCGCCTGGGTGCAAGCTGAAACACTTATTGTGCCTGATGTTGAAAAATTTCCCGGCCACATAGCATGCAGTAGTTTGTCAAAATCAGAGATAGTGGTCCCTGTTAAAAGAAACGGAGAAGTAGTTGCGGTTTTAGATATTGACAGCGAATCGTATAACTTTTTTGATGATACCGATAAGAAATATCTAGAAGAAATTGTAGCGTTGATAAATTTTTAAATTATTGCTGGTGTGCAAACTAGTCAATGCGGTTTTGTATCATCCACAGAGGTTAAGATTTATAGTAAAGCAATAAATAATGAAGATTTTTATTTTTGCCCTACAGGGATTTTCAGCATTAGAGAAAGAAGTTAACCCTGTAAATTTTTTTATCCGGTGAATCCTGATTCATGCAGTATTTATTCTTTCCAAAATAGCAGCTAATTCTCTTAGAAAATAAATCCCAAGCCTTTTTTCGATCCAGGAACTTTACTTTCAACTTATACCACTGTTCCTCTTTTACGAGGTTGCTAAATGAAAAAGATAAAATCCCATCCCAGGAAATAGGAATGGGATTTATAAATTGAAGAATTAAAATCACAGAGTGGCGGCGCGGTAACCGCGTTCCGCCAGCATCTGGCCCATCGGCATAAATGCTTCATCTTCTTTTGGCGCCCACGTTGCAAGCCCGTCCACATAGCGGTTGTACATGCAAAAAGCCGCCGCAATCAAAACCGTATCGTGAATTTCTTTGTCCGTCGCGCCGGCTTCTCTTGCGGATTTATATCTTCTTCGGTTACATTCTTGCCTCCTTTTTGCACGTGCTTTGCCATGTTGAGCAATGCACGCATTTTAGGAGATACTTCTGTATTCGGAAACCCGTTTTTTATTTCTGTCAAAAAATTAACCGGTTGCGTTTAAAAGGTTTGCCGCCGCTGCACCATGAGAACTGTGGCAGAAATGGCAATCATTCCAGTAAGATACTGAAGAGGCTATCATTTCTCTTTCGCCTCTTGTAAGTGAGTTTTCCTGGACTAATAATATTTCAGCCAGTTCGTTTAATGGTTTAGCCGTTTCGGGACTATAATGTAATAAGCCTACAATTCCCGGAAATTCGTTGTTTAATTGAATATGTGCCATTGTTATTGATTGAGTTGGTTAAAAAATAAAAAACCTCTTTTTTTGTGCGTTTACTGTTTGAGTATCTTTTTGAATAGCTTGTGCTCTTTTGGCCGCCCGATAAATAATCTATTTATACAAATCGATATCTGCATAGCCTTCTTCTGCACGCCATTTGGCGCGTTCAACATACAATTGCCTGTCCGGAGGCGCCCATGTACCAAGCCCGTCTACATAGCGGTTGAACATGCAAAAAGCGGCAGCTATTAAAACGGTATCGTGTATCTCCTTATCTGTAGCACCCAGGTTTTTTGCATTTGCTATCTGATCCGGAGTTACCAACTTCCCCCCTTTTTGCACACTGCCGGCGATGGTGAGCAAAGCTTTTAATTTTTCTGAAATGGGAGCCGACGCAAAATCTTTTTTTATATGATCGATCGTTGGCATGTCGCATTCCATATAGTGTTGCGCCATTGCCCCGTGTACATTCTGGCAAAAAAAACAATCATTTTGCGAAGAAACATACGCACCAATCATTTCTCTTTCCCCGCGGGTAAGCGTATTATTCTCATCGTGCAATAAAACTTCTGCCAGGCCATTTAAAGGTTTTGCTGTTTCAGGGCTGAAAGCCATTAAGGACCTGATACCGGGTAAGTTTTTATCTACATTTATGTGAGGCATATTTTTATTTTTTACAGTGAATAAATAATTTAAAAGAGTTTTTCTTCTGCGAGTTTAGTTCCTTCAATACGCGATTTTATTTTTGCAAAAGCGGTATCCCTTGAAGTAGAAAGATCATCAGCAAAAGGTGAAAATCCGCAATCATCAGTTGTTCCAAGTTGTTGAAGGGATATAAATTCTGCTGCTTCCAAAATTGTATCTCGAACCTGCTCCGGTGTTTCCACTCGCGAGTCAATTACATTAGTAACGCCGAGGAATACTCGCTGAGAAGAACGTATATTTTCTTTAATGGATGCCAGAACGGAACGCTTATCTTTTTCCCCGGCATATTCCAGGTAAAAATTACCGGCATTTAATTCAAACAAATATGGAAGCAAATCAGCGTAACTGATATCTGCACTATGGGTTGAATCATGGTCGCCACCCGGGCATGAATGCACCCCGATTTTCTTTCTTTCTTCTTCGGTAAAACGGTTAAGGACTTTATTATTCAAATCAATAAATGATTTTAATAAACCTTTAGAAGGATCAAGCTTTAAGGCGAGCCTTGCTTCAGTAAAATCAACCTGGACTTTGTAAGCGCCGCTGTTCAAACACTTCCTGATATCAGTTTCTGCTTCATTCAATAAATCATTTATAAATTGTTCGTGATTGTATCCATCAATTCCTTCCTGTGGATATAATAAACTGATAGCTGAAACGGAAATCACTGCCTGCTTTACTGGCAACGAGGTTAATTGTTTAGCTTTTTTAAGATAAGAATCCGCATAAGTGTTATAATGAAAAGGGCCAGCCGTAATTTTTGGTAACTGCCTTGTATGGCCATCTGCAAAAGGTATTACAACGCCTTCCGGAGCAAGGTTTTGCAGGCCACTAATTGGGTATGTTGCAAAGCTGGGTTTGCTTTGTTCCCCATCAGTAATTACAGGTGACCCTGTTTCTTCAAAGCGTTTAATGGTATCCGTTAGTGCTTCATTTAATAATTTTGATAATTCGCTTTCGGCAATTTGTTCCTGCGCAAAAGCATGCATGGCATCTACCAAATATTTAGGGCGGGGCACACTGCCTATTGGTTCTGTTTGAATTTTCATAAAATTGTTTTTTTAGTAAATTTTTAGTAAAGTAATTATTTAGCCGGGTTCATATTTGCACAACCATCCTCAGCTTCATAGCTGTTGAATGTACAGAAGGCTGCAGCTATGAGCCATTGGGCCCCGTATACCCGGAAGATCATTTTGTAAATCAATATATGCCATAAAATTTTATTTTTTATTGTCAGGTAATACATATCCTTTTTCTGCCATTCTTTTTCCCATGGCTTCGTATTCTTTTTCATCGGTTGGCGTAAAACTCGCCAGCCCATCCACATAGCGGTTGTACATACTGAAAGCTGCGGCTATCAAAACCGTGTCATGTATTTCCCTGTCGTTAGCTCCCGGTTTTCTTGCTGCTGCAATATCTTCTTCGGTAACTTCTTTCCCAAGTAGCTGTACTTTACCCGCAATATTCAGCAGGGCTTTCATCTTATCGCTCACCCGCGAATGTTGCACATCTTTCAATACATCATCCACGATATTTTTATCATCACCATACAAATGGCGGGATGCTGCAGCATGGCTCATCATGCAAAACTTAGTGTCATTTCGATTGGAAACATAAGCGGCAATTAATTCTCTTTCTGCTTCTGATAACGGCGATTCACCACGCAATAAAACCTGCGCCAGTTCATATAAAGGTTTGCCTGTTTCGGGGCGAAACATGACTAACGAACGGATTCCCGGAACGCCTTCCGGAACATTAATATGCGCCATAATTGTAATTTTTAAATTTTGAAATATTGATCAATTGATTTTGTTTTTTTTAAATGATAATTTATAAAAGCCTTTTATTTTTTTTCGTTTATAACAGTGCTTTTCAGGAAATGTTGGTGGTAAGGCTTGCCGCATTTATTTCATTCGTTTTAGCTGAATAGCCATCAGGGTGCGCTTTGGTAAGTAACAGCACCAGTAAGCCTATTACAAATACAAGCGAAAAAATAAAGATCGCATTTCCATACCCTCCGAGGGTTACTACCAATATGCCTATAAATAAAACGGCAGAGGCGGTGAATAGCCTGCCCACATTAAAACAAAAACCAGTGGCAGCCGCGCGGATTCCTGTCGGAAATAAATGCGGAATATAAACAGACAATACACCCTGGCTGGCTCCAAAAAATAAAGCAAGCACCGCAATTTCAACATAAATAATATTGCTGAAAACGACGTTGGTTTTAAACAAAATAAATGAGAGAAAAGCACACACGGAAAAGCAGATCAACATTGATTTGCGGATACCTGCAAAGTTCACCAGCCAACCGGATAAAAACCCGCCTGTGAGGCCGCCCATTCCCAAAAACATCATACTTAAACCACGCTCCTTTTGTGCATCTGAATCGGTTATAAGGCTTTGAACCCACGTAGGCAGCCAGGAAAAAATGGCCCATAATCCAATCAACATCGAACCAAAAATCACCGATCCGAAAATAACAGAGCGGCGGTGTTCTTTTGAAAATGCTGAAGTTTTTAATACGCCCTTTTTTGCTTTTTCGGAATGATGTGCCTGCCAGCTTGGAGAATCCTTTAAAAGAAAAATTCCAAGGATAGCGATAAACAAGGGGATAAAACCAACAAAAAATCCCAGCCTCCAATAAGCCACAATGTAATTGATAAGCCCGGCGGAGAAGATTCCTATTGGGAAAGCAATAGATAAAATGCCAATATAAATTGCTTTACTGCGTGCCGGCCAAACTTCGCTGATGAAAATTAATGAAACCACCAAAACGCCTCCAACACCAAATCCGCTAAAAAACCTGCAGATTCCAATACCCCACCAATTTGGCATCATACCCGTGAGGACAGTGAATATTCCATAAAATGCTATTGACAGTAACAATGATTTCTTTCTGCCAATGCTATCGCTTATCATTCCCCACATAAAACCACCAATGGCCCATCCAAAAATAAAAATGGCATTTACATACGCACTGATATCGTTGACTTCTTTTAGATTTTTATTTCCTGCAAGGCCTTTTACCACCACCGGTAAATATACAGACATGAGCGTAGAAACTGTTCCGCCAAATGCAGTACTGATAAAACAGGTTCCAAAAAGAATCATGTGGTAAAGAGAAATGCGTTTTTGCTGTAAGACAGTTTCGCTTAAAATTATTTTTTCCAATTTGTTGGTATTGATTGATTAAGAATGGACCGTTTTGCAATGATTACTTCAGCAGATCATTAAAAGTTATCGCAACATAATAGATGGCCCCGATAGCCGGAGAACCATACGCCTCATAAACTTTATTATTGAAAATATTGCTGGAACCTAATTTAATGGTCGAATGCATTTTTGGTAATTTTTTGTTTAACTGAAGATCAACCATAGAATAAGCATTGATGCGGCCGAGGCATCATTCCATTGAAGGTGCCGTACCAATCAAACGCGCTCTGCCAGTGCCATGCGACATCAAAACCAAAACCTTTATAAGCGTTGCTGTTTCCAAAAGTGAGGTTGCTGCTGTATTCCGGGGTATTGAATTCTGCTACATTATTCGGGTTGGCATTGCGCAGGTTAAAAGAAGACCAGGTAAGGTTTCCTCCCAGGTTATACCCTTTTTCAAAAATATAATTGAGTCCAAGAGAAATGCCCTGTGACGATACTTTGTCTGGCGCATTGGTGTATAGTTGATACGCGTGTATTTTGCCATTTAAAATATCTGCGGCGGCATCAAAATTGATTTTACCATCGCTGCCATACACATTATCCTGCGGTTCGATAACAACCGTGTTAAGGATAAAATTGGTATACGTGCTGTAATAATAATTTACATCTACCAAAAATTTGTTTTGGAACAAACCTTTATAGCCTACCTCAAACGCTTTTTCTTTTTCCGGTTTTATATAAGCAACATCTGATTTTTGCAGAAGGTCTTTATTGTCTGAAACAGCCTGTGGAAATGGCGTTCCGTTGCCTGCTTCTGCGCCAAAAGCTGCACCAAATGCGCCCACTGAAGAAGCGGTAAATGAGTTTTCATAGACATTCAACCCCTTACTGTTTTTGGGAGCACCTCCTAAAATGGTAATAGGGCCAACATTCAAATTAATAAACTGGTCAACGGGAGTCGGATTTCTAAAACCTGTTTGATAAGAAGCACGAAAGTTGTGCGTTTTAGCCACTGTGTAAACTGCTGAAAAACGGGGAGTGAAACTTCCCTCAAAATTTTCATCTTTATCATAGCGCATGGAAGCTGTTAGTTTCAATTTATCGTTCAGTAATTTTTTGGCTGCCTGTACAAAAGCGCCGTATTCTTTAATAGTCACTTTATGGTCTTTGTCATCGAATAAACTTCCGTTGGTAAACATATCGTAATACCGGAAACTGCCACCGGCAAGCAGTTCAAATAATTTTACTGAATTGCTAAAATCATATTGGCCTTCAGTATGGTAAAATTTACTGTTGCTGAAAACGCCCGCCCCGCTTAACCCATAATTATGAATAGAGGCATCTTTGGCAGTTTTAAAAGCATTGGTTCCCGGCAAAAACCGCCCCTGGTCTGCAAAAGCTCTTGCCGCATCATTATTAGCAGGTGTAACCCCTGTTATTGAACCATCATACGCCGACTGATATCTTGTAAACCACATATCATCTGCCTTGTCTGGGGAAACGGTATTCCCATTTAAGTCCTGCACCCAATCGCGATTAATAAATTGTGCCAATGAACGGGTATTGTAGGAATCATGAGAATTTTCAATCACCGCATAACTGCGCAGAAAATAATTACTTCCTTTGAATTCAAGCCTATGGGTTTGCAACACAAAGTTATTAAGGTCGAACCGGCTGCTACCTGTATAGCTGGCGGTTCCCTGTCCAAAATTATATTGATAAATGGCTTCTAAATTATTGGTGATGCGGTAATGCAGTGCACCATTTAATTTCAAACTGTATACATTATAATTCATCAGGTTTTTTTCTTCGTAACCTGTTCTTGAAACGAGGCCGATGCCTGGTAATGTTCTTGAAACCTCATCTCCGTAAATATTTAATGCATCGCGGCCAGGATTATCAGGGCCCAATTTATCAGCAGGAGTTTGTGCACTTACATCCGTGTAATTGTTAGCGTACCAATCTGTACCTGCGAGGTAAGAAGCATTAATTTTAAATGCAAAACGGTTTTTGAATGCTTTTGCATAGCGGAGAGAAAAGTCATATAAGCCTTTTGGGGTAACACCACTTTCTCCGATATGATTCAAACCTGTTTTTACCTGGACGGTTAATCCCTGGTACTGAAAAGGATCTTTTGTGTGCATGAGCAAAGCGCCGTTAAAAGCCATTGGGCCATACAAAGCAGAAGCGGCACCAGGGATTACCTCAACACTTTCCATGTCAATATCAGAAGCGCCAAAAAGATTCCCTACAGCAAAATTTAAACCGGGCGTTTGGTTATCCACCCCATCTACCAACTGGAGAAACCTTGAATTTCCGGTGGTATTAAATCCGCGGGTATTAACTTGTTTATAGGTTAGGCTGCTGCTCACCACTTCCATTCCTTTTAAACTTTGCAAACCATCATAAAACGTTAATGAAGGATTTTCATTAATCTGTTTTAGCGTCATCTTTTCAATAGTTACAGGGGAACGAAGGATACTTTCACGAACGCGGGAAGCCGCTGTTACCACTTCATTGAGTAAAGCTGTTTTTTGTGAAAGCGAAAGAATAACCGACTGATCCTTTTTGGTGATCTCTACTTCTGTATTCTCATGGCTTACAGAAGAAATGAGAATAGAAAAAGGCAATTTAAGTTTGTTTACTGTTAGTTGAAACGTACCATCTTCCCCGGTAACAGTACCAATCAATTTTCCTTTTACATTAATGCTGGCGCCGCTTAAAGGCTTTCCTGTTTCACTATCAGTGATCTTTCCAGAAATATTTGTTTCCTGTGCAAATATTTGCGAGGAAATAGCAATTAATATTGATAATATAAAAAGTTTCATAATAATAGTTTGTATTTTTTGTTTGATAATTATTTTTTCAAATGGTCATAGCCCTCAGGTAATCGCGAGTATCCATGGTTTACAAGCCTTTCTGCTAAAACATCATAATAGCTCTCCTGATCCGGAAGTGCCGTTGCCATCCCGTCTACGTAGCGGTTGTATAAACAAAACAAAGCAGCAATCAGTACCGTATCGTGTATTTCAATATCGGTGGCTCCTGCATTTTTTGCTCTGTCGATTGCAGGTTTCGTTACGCTTTTTCCGCTTTCTCTTGTTAGTGAAGCAATTTCAAGAAGGGCTTTCATTTTTTCACTTACGGGAGCCGTATCAATATTTTGTTTCACTTTTTCAGCGGTTTCATGATCACCGATCAACAGGTCTGCAGCGGCAGTGTGAGCGGCGGTACAAAACCTGCATTGGTTTCCGTTTGACACAACAGAAGCGATCAGTTCACGCTCACCTTCTGATAAGGAGGAAGGGCCACGCATTAAGATTTGTGTAAGCTCCCGGATGGGTTGCCCTGAATCCTTGCTGTATTCCAATAATCCTGTTATTCCCGGTAAATGTTCAGCTAATGGTATGTGCGGCATAAAAATTATTTTAGTTAGAGAATTCGTTTTAAACCCTGGTGATTTATCATAAGATAGTATCTGCCTCATTGTCTTCTAACCGTCATTTTTCTTTTTTATAGCAGTTGAATAAAAAATATATTTTTTTTAATCATAAAAAAAATGTGATATTAGTTATTCAAAAAAGAAGTCCCCGATAAGAGTAACAGGGCCGTATTACTTGTTATAAGAAAAATTTTAGCATTAAAATCTTTTGGTAAACCCTATGTTTACTGTGTAATCCGCAAAGGCTGCATCTCCCTGTGAATATATTCCCGTCATTGATGTCTTGATTTTATCCGGTACACTTTGTGTCCTGTCCCGTTCCATGGCTATCGGCACATACGCATACAAATCGAACTTTTTAAAAGAATATGTTACCCCCGGCTCGATGGAAATAATAAACCCGGGCCTGCGAAACCCACCACTTCCTCCTATCAGGTCATGAACAGGCAAACATTCATCGCGTACTCCCAATGAAACCAGGAATGAATTAGCGGTGTAGTTAACGCCGGCTCTCAACATGTATTGATCAGGAACACTCATCGTGCTGGTTTCGTAAAGGATACTGCTTTGAGATGGGGTTCCACCTCTTGAAGTAGAAGTTCCGTTTTGTTCACGCGGATTCGCCAGGTAATATACATTCGCGTAGGTTGAAAGCTTTTCGGTAAAACTGTAAAAGGCATTCATTTCAAATGTAATCCCTGTTCCGCCATCACCTAATTGAATAGATTGATCAACCGGGCCTAATAACCTTGTTGAATCATTTTTGTAGAAAAAGTCCTGGTAATTATAATCGCCGGTAGGTAATTTAATTCCAAGCCCCACCTGCACATTTCCTCTTGGCATTTTTGCGGGATCCCAAAGCCAACTGTAGGCAGTAAGCCTGATATCGCCAACTCCGAAGGAATGAGTCTCATGCCTGCTCACCCGGTCATGTTCATACAGTGAAGAACGGGTGTTGGCCAGGATTGGAACATCAAGTGCAAAAGACCACCATTTATTCAAATGATAAGTGGGCGTTATATCCATGGTATAAGAATGGTTGACTACTTCTGTTCCCAGTTCTACACGCTGTTTTTGTTCTTTTGTTCCCACGAAATGGCGGAATGATTTGAAGTAGCGGTTATTTACGTTTAGCTCCCATTTGGTGAGCGTGTCCATCTGTTGATCCTGGTTCATGGTGCAAACGCCACCCGTACTACGGATGGCTACGCATCCCTGGGCATTTCCATAATTTGAAATACCACAAAGTAGTAACAGAATAAAGGTGATTGATAAAGCCTGTCTCATAATATAATTTTTAGTATTAAAGGAAATTTTTTATTGTTTTGTTGCCGTAAGTTTTCGCCTGAATCGGGGGTGGTTCCCACTAATTCAATTCGAACTATTTATTTGGCCGGAATTTTTTTGCCGGAATTTCTGAAATGCGCCACCGGGATAAATCGCCGGAATAATATTCCAGTGAATAGCTACAGAATTAAAATTCGTGCCGTTACTTATTTTCTTTCGCTTGTTAATGAATAGCACTTTGCTTTTGCGGTAAAACAAGTTTTTCCAAATTGGAGATCAATAAAAAACATAAGTTTTTCTTTATCTCAATTAAAGAAAAGCAATAAAACCATTAAATTTTAATGAAGCAGCATTTCACCCGCGATGTCAGGTAGCTGTTTTTAAGCGTTATAATCCGGCGGTTGCTCAGGAGAAAGCTGAATAGCAGATTGTAAATCTTCAGCTTTTAAGGGAAGCCATTTTTGGTTAGCAGTGAATGGTGAAACTATATCGGCTCCAAAACAAGAGCCATCAAATACAGTTATATTTTTAAAAACAGAAGTAGAGTTATCTGTTTTTTTAGGGTTATTATTTTTATTTAAGTCGTTGGTTATTTTAAAGAAATCATTTTTAGCCGTTTGTAAGGCCATTTCTTTTTTATTAGGAATACATTTTAAATAAAGCGTATCGTTAGCCAGTTTCCGTTTTACATATTTGTATTTTACACCGTTCATTTCTATTTCACCATCGTAACGCTCATAAGAAGCCCAGCTATTTTGATAAGCAATATGAACCGGAATTTTCAATTCAATTAATTCGGATTCTTTATAAGAATTATCATCAAGGGCTACTTCTAATTGTTTATTAGCCTGCTTCTGCATATAATCATACATCAACCGGTAACCAAACCAGTTAAATGAAAACAGAACAAGGAAAAATATAGCAGCTATTTTTTTCAAAAGCAATCGTTGAGTAATAATGACAGACAAGGTAGTATTATTTCTTAATCTATGTTAAAATTAAGGGAATTTTCTACTGGTTTTTCAACAACATTTAAAAAATAATGCATTTTTATGACAAAAGGATTGCTCCTTATTCAATCAAAATAAAAATCCTTAAAAAAAGTTGCCTGCCTGAATGGTACAGGCGGGGTTTACTACTATTGGCCTTTTGACCATCTCATAAAAACCTATTTAACTACGAATGTCTTTTTATCTTTTCCAATTCCAGTAAGGGTTAAAGATTTCCAGCTTTTTGGTAAAGCAGTTTTTAATTGAACAATTCCTTGCGGTGTGATATCAAGGCCACCAAAACCAAAAAGAACACTTTGTAAATATCCCCCCGCCCCGGTAGCAAAATAAGGATTAGTACCACCGGCGGTTTCAGCCATTACACCAAATGGTGGCAGTTTGTTAGGAATGTAAGATTCCTCAAATGCATTCCATGCTTTCTCCGGTTCATTTAACCTGGCGTATAAAACCGTAAATATAGCGTGAGTCATTGCCGGAGACCCTTCCCCTACCCGGCTTTCATAATATTCAAGGTCTTTTTTTATTTGTGCCGGATCTGTAATTTCCTTTAGAGGGTAAGCCAACAAATTCACGTCTGCCTGTTTTATTTTTTCACCTTTATAATTTGCAAATTCTGAAGTAACCCCGTTGGGCAATTTTAAAATCGGAATATTTTTTTCCACATCCGCCCAATCTGTATCTACCGGCTGATGCAAAATTGTAGCAGGCCATTATTGCATAACGCAAATTGGCTTTTGCAGCGGCATTGGTATAGGCATTATTATCCACATTCTCGGCCCACTCATCTGCGGCAACTACATTATTAATGTCATAATGGCCGGCAGTTTCTTTCTACACGGCTTGTCCAGAAATCAGCACATTCCTTTATCATAGGAAATCCCTTTTCGCGAAGCCATGTGGTATCATGAGTTACAGCAAAATAATTCCAGGCGGCAATGGCTACATCAGCGGTTATATGATGTTCAAATGGCCCGCTCAAAGCCCACACAGGCGTTTCTTCATTTCCGCTTGCAGCGCTTTCCCACGGATACATAGCTCCCTTAAATCCATGAGCGAATGCATTTTGCTCAGCTTCTTTTAATCTTTCAAACCGATATTCAAGCATACTCTTCGCCATTTCAGGGTGAAGCACCAGTAATGAAGGAAACATCCATATTTCTGCATCCCAGAAAACATGGCCGTTATAACCAAGCCCGCTTAATCCCATCGGTGACGCGCTGTAATCAGTGCCTCCTCTTACAAAAGAATACAAATGATACATGGCAGAATGAATATCGCGTTGGCTTGCTTCATCGCCCTCTATTTTAATATCGCTTTTCCATAACTGGTCCCAGGCCGCATCATGAAATTGAATGAGTTTTTTGGTGCCTTGCAACTTTGCATAAATCACATAACGCTGCGCTTCATTGAAAGGATCTTCATGCTGTGCTGTGGTGATCGACGCGCCTGCAATTGCAAAGTGATAAGTGGTTCCGGCTTTCAGGTTCTTTTTAAATTTCATCAGGTGCATGTTGTTATCCCACATTTCATGAATTAGTTCCGGTTCAGCACCATGAGGTTCATCAAACAGAAAAGTGGTTGCAGAAGCAATAGTCAATTTTCCGGTCGGGCTTTTTGCAACAGACGAAAGCAAACTGATCTTTACATTGGGCCTGTCAATCTGATTGTAATAATTCTGTACGTCGCGCAATTCATCCGGTGCCTGCATTACACTTGCCGGGATCATTTCAATATCTTTTTTTGCAGTAATAGTAACATCCACCAATACGTTATAAGGCAAATTTCTAAGGGCGTAATAAGTATATGAAATAGTAGCTTTATCCTGGTAATCAAAAGTGGTATTCAGATTGGCATGTTTCATATCCAGCACCTGCCGCATATTGGTTGCATCTCCATCACCAATCCGGTGCCCGTCAATATCCAAATACATATCCACAAGATTAAAACTCTGCAAGAAGTTACTTACCATTCCCCTTCCGTACTGGTCGTAAGCGCCATTTAAAACCACCGTTTTACATTTCAAAGGATCAGCAGAAGAAACAATACCGATCATGCCGTTGGCAACGGTTTCGCCGTAATAATGGGAAGGATCAATTTTGTTGGCAACGATTTTCCACGGATCAATTGTTTGAGAAAAAGAAAAGAAAAAAGAAAAAGTAAATAAGCTGAAGAAAATGAATCTTTTCATTTATTGAAAGTTTAAAATTTTAATGGCACTAAATGTAAACTAAATTGTAATAGGGAGAATATAATGCTGAATAAAATTGTAACATCCTATCTTAAAAAAAAGATTCTAAATTCAATCTTTCATTTCCCTTTATTTTTTGTTAATTGATAATTTATATTTGAAAGATTTCCGGTTCAATAAGTTCCATTCGTTACTTTGCAGCGCTTATAATTTATTTCTAAAAATGAAAAAGTTCCTTGTAATTCTTTTATCACTGGTTATCCTGCTATCAGTTTCTTCTTATATTTTTATTCCGCCCACATTGCAAATTTCTAAAGCGGATTATGCGCAATGTAATGTCTATGGGGCTGACAGGGTTTTGAATAATAAAAAGACCTGGGCAAAATGGTGGCCTGAAAATTCGGCTTCTTCTCCCAATAACGATAGTTCAGGCACACAGTCTTTTTTTTATAAAGGGTTTAATTATCAATTATCGCAAAAATATTATGATGCTATTGAAGTTCAAATGCGAACCAAACATTCAATAATTGACAGCAGGATTGTTCTTATCAAAATAAAAACTGATTCTGTTATTTTAGACTGGCATTGCAACCTTACAACAAGCCTTAATCCGGTTACCAGGATTTTAAAGTACGCCGAGGCGGAAAAGATCAGAAATAATATGACGGAAATTCTTTCAAACCTTAGTTCTTTTCTTAATGATCCAAAAAATATTTATGGGGTTAATTTTCATCTCGGAATGTCCAAGGATTCTACAATGGTGCTTATCAAAAAAATATCAAAAAAGTACCCTACCACGGCTGATATTTACCAATTAGTTGGGAATTTAAAAAAATATATTGCCGCAGAGAATGCTAAAGAGAATAACTATCCGATGCTTCATGTAAAAACGTTGGGCGATTCTACTTATGAAACTATGGTAGCTATTCCGGTAAATAAAAGGCTTCCGGGAAACAGCACTATTTCTTTTAGCCGTTTTGTTCCCTGGAAGGTGATAACGGCTGAAGTAATTGGCGGAAATAATACAGTTGAACAGGCATTAAAGCAAATGAAAATTTTTATCAGTGATTATCAAATATCCCCAATGGCCATCCCATTTGAATCTTTGGTAACCGATAGAAGCAAAGAACCTGATACTACCAAATGGGTCACCCGGATCTATACGCCGGTTCCTTAAGGTTCTTTTGAAAAATCCATTTAACAGTAAACAAACAAATAATCAATCTTCTTATTTTGGGGCAGTACTTTTTGGCTGATCTTTAAATTGGATAATCAGGGTACTATCATTATTCCTTGCCAAAATAAATGCTTGTTTTTTGCCAATATTTATTTCTTTGATGTGGCGCACCTGCCCTTTTACCTGTAAGCCATTTATTGATTCCGCTTCAAATTTACCGTTGCCTTTATTTACTAAAATAGTCCCATAATCGGCATCATTTCTTCCCATTTGGATATTATTTTCATAATAATTTCCGGCTAAAAGTATATCCGGTAAATTATCGCCATTGGCATCCACAACTACTGCAGTTTTATAAGGCGAAAGCTGGGCTTTCCATGGCATTGGCTGCACTGAAAAATTTAATTTACCATCGTTAATTAAAATAGAATTTGCAAAATAATTAGCTGTAAAAGTATCCGCGTTTTCTAATTTTTCTTTGGTAAAAATATCATCAAGGGAAGCCTTCGCAAAATCCTGGGCGGATAGAAAACGCTTTTTAATAATTGGAATTTGTTTTTCCAGTTCCCCGATATTGGCAAATTCTATTTCTTTTCCATCTAAATAATAAGTGAGCACCTGCTCTTTTTTTCCGTTGTCGTCAAAATCATTATAATACATTCTTACCGGCTCTTTTTCACTTGCTTTGAGGCGGCTGTTCCAGCCTAAATTACCGGCAACAAGATCAATATTGCCATCATTATTTAAATCTACAGGAAGTACAAAATTCCACCAGCCTTTTTTATCGGTTAATATTTTTTTGGTAAAGGTTCCATGATTATTTATGAAGGCCACAATACCGCCCCATTCTAATGTTAGAATTAAATCTTTGTCACCATCTTTATCTATATCGTACCAAATTGCCGAAGTAACAAAACCTATGTGAGACAAACCTTTCGCGTATTTTTCAGTTACGTCTATAAATTTTCCGCCGCCGGTATTTTCCAATAAATGAGATTGGGGAACCTGGCCATAATTCCATGGAACAGACCTTGCACCTATAAATAGATCCATTTTCCCGTCTCCGTTAAAATCGTATGGAGCCACACAGGAGGCATTTACAAATAAACTATCAAATGCATCATTAAGTTTATGAAAATTAGCTTTGCCATCATTCAGGTAAACAGCCGGTGTTAAATTATGGTCTCTGCCATAGAATTCATTTCCGCCCCTTGCCACCACCAAATCAGGAAACCCGTCATTGTTAACATCAGTAAAACAGGCATCCACTTCTTCAGCAGTGCTGTCATTGTCCAGTTCTGGTTCTTCTTTTTTAATAAACTTTCCGGAAGGTTGTTGAAGGAAAATTGCCGGTTTTTCCCATTTTGATGAGCCAATAAAAACATCTTCTAACCCATCCTGGTTGATATCTCCGGTTGCAAGTGCCGGGCCTTCTGTTGAAAGCATGTGGGGCAGCAAAGGTTCGCGGTTAAATTCCTGGAAAACATCTTCTTTATGTTTATATAAAAGGCCGGTTTTATCTGTAATATCTTCCATTGGTTTGGTTGTATTTTGCCAATGTTTTGTAATACAAGTGTAATCAAACTTTGGAAGCCCGGACTGGTATTTTTGGGTAATCGTGGTGTCAATTTTTGAATACTGAACTTTCTGATAGGTATTATCCGGCCATACCAATAAAATAGAATCAACTTTTGTATTATCTAATCCTAAATGTATCGGAATTTGCATGCTGGACATAAAACCACGAACCGGATAATTTTCATAAGTCCTGATCCCTCCATTTGCAAAAACAATTATTTTAGCTCCAAGGGCATTTATATTTTTTGAAGCCCCTTTTAATTTGATATCAAGGTATGGCTTTACTTTTTTATCGTTAGTAGTATTCCTGTATAGAAAAGCTGGTTGATCCATATTATTTACGACAATATCCAGGTCGCCATCATTGTCCAAATCTGCATATACCGCTCCATTAGAAGAAGAGGCCTGCCCTTTATTGATTTCGTTATCAATGTCTTTAAAAACCATCTTCCCATCGTTTTTAAAAAACCGGTTTTTGATTTTCGTTTGTGGAAATTTATTGATCAGCGACATGTCATTATCGCTTAATTTATCAGTTCTCATTTTATCCTGAAGTACATCCCCCGAAACATAATTAATATAATCAATATCGTTTAGCCTTTTAGCTACCCCGTTTGAAATAAACAGGTCTTTCAGCCCATCATTATCAAAATCCATTAATAACGGCGCCCACGACCAATCGGTAGCATACATACCAGCGTACAAACCTATTTCACTAAACATGCCATTGCGCAAATTAAACTGGAGATTATTTCTGGTATATTGGAAGTTATAACCGTAGCCTATTTTGTTATAATACAAATCGTATTCATCTTCTCCCAAAGCGCTCTTTAAAATTTTGGGGTCTGACGGAAGCATATCCATCGAAACAATTTCTGAATATCCATCATTATTTAAATCGGCAATATCCACTCCCATAGTAAACTGGCTCGTGTGCATCATGTGCTTATTTAATTCTTCTTTGAAAGTTCCGTCATGCTGATTTATATAGAGATAATCATCTTCATGAAAATCATTACCAACATAAATGTCGGGCCATCCGTCTAAATTAATATCTGAAACGCAAACACCTAATCCGTAACCTAAAACTGAGCTGTAAATTCCTGTTTTTTCGGTTACGTCAGTAAAAGTATTATTGCCATTATTTCTATAAATGCGGTCGCCGGAAAGAGGGTTTTTTGTCGCGAGAAGTTTATCCCTCATTCCAAAAGTCCCGTTTTGATGGATGGTGTGATTCAATAAATACATGTCAAGGTCTCCATCGCCGTCATAATCAAAAAAAACAGCCTGGGTGCTAAAACCCGAAAAATCCAGGCCATATTGATGTGCTTCATCTTTATAATATGGTACGCCGTTTTTATCAATTCCCTGGCAAATGAGCAATTGATTATGGCTATGCAAAGTCAGGTAATTGCCAACCCGGCAAATATAAATATCTAATAACCCATCATTATTAATATCAACTACAGACACGCCGGTTGACCAGCCACCATCATTTGGTATTTTTGCTTCAGTAGTTACATCTTTGAAATGCAGATTACCCGTGTTGAGGTATAATTTGTCAGGGCCCTGATTGGATGCAAAAAATAAATCAATCTTCCCATCATTATTAAAATCGCCCGCGCCAATTCCCGCGCCGTTATAAAAATAGAGGTATTTAAAAATATTAAATTGCTGGGTAGGGGTCAATTTATTTTGAAAATGCAAACCGGTTTGTGTATCATTCATCAGGTCAAAAGCAACGGGGCCGTTTTTTTTCGGTTTACAACCAGTAAACAAAACAATAACCAATGATAAGAATATGCCTATTAATGGCATAGGTTTAAAATAAAAAAAAAGCTTGCTATCCATCATAATAATTCAGATCATTGTTTTTTTACACTGTTTCCTGTACTTTTAAACCTATATAAAAGAGGGTATTCATCATTTATCAGGAACAATATTTCAGGGACGCCTTTACCTGGAATTTTTACAATACCCCTCACCATCCCTTTTACATCTAATCCTGATTTCTTTTGATCAACCCATTTAAAATTCCCTTTTCCATCATTTAATAATACGTCTCCAAAACTTGCATCTAATCTTTCGAATTGTGGAAGGAAGGTATATAAATTACCGCCCATTACTAAATCCGTTGACCCATTACCATCCACATCAATTGGGGAAATTGCATTAATCGATGAAATTTGTGCCATAAGTGGCAATTTTTTAATTATAAAATTTCCGTTTCCCTGGTTAATTGCTACAATCGAAGAAGAATAGTTGAATTTTTTTATAATCGCTTTTTGCAATATTTCGGGAGGAAACAAATCCTGGATAGACTTTGTAGCATATTCTGCGTTCGTTAAATTCTGTTTTTTTAGTGAAGGGATTTCATCCAGCAAATCATGCTTTAAAAATACAGGCATATCCTTTCCGTTAACTGTATAAGTAAGGATTTTATTTAAAGTGCTATTTTGATTAAAATCATCAATCCATAATTTTACCGGGTTGGCAGAATCAGGGCGTAAAGAAAAATTATCACCAATGTTGCCAAAAATTAAATCCATTTTTCCATCTCCGTTTACATCTGCCGCACTTACGGTTTGCCATAAACCAAATAATTTATTAAGATTAGATTTTACTTCTACAAAATGATCGCCTTTGTAAGAGAAAATTCTCGGTGCCATCCATTCCCCTGTAATAATTAATTCTTTTGAAGAATCGCCTGTAACATCAGCCCAAACAGCTCCCGTGGCCATTCCAATATTAGCGATATCGGGATTTTTGGTTTTGGCAATATCTTTAAAATGCCCTTTGCCATCGTTCACATATAAAAAACTGGATGGAGAAACTCCATATTCCCTCGGGTAACTCCTACCTCCAACAAAAAGGTCTAAAAATCCGTCATGGTTAAAATCATAAGCAATCGCAACTCCGGTATTCATTCCGTTTGGAGGAAATGCTTTGGTATCAATCGTGAAATTGCCTTTGCCGTCATTTTTATAAAGGCGGCTTTGCATGTGCCTGCTGATAACTGGGATTGTCATTGCCACCAGGCCCTACATATAAATCCTGATCACCATCGTTATCAGCATCAAAAAATAAAACTGCTTCATCTTCAAAATCCTTAAATTGATCGAATGCAGGTTCTTTCTTTTTTATAAATGCACCGTTCTTTTGCTGTAAATAAATTTGTCCCGGATGGCCTTGAGTCCCCCCAATATAAATATCCGCAAGCCCATCTCCGTTAACATCTGCGGCCACTGCTTTTGGCCCTTCCCTTGACAGCATTTCCGGGATATTCTTTTCATAATAAAAATCGATATTATCATCTTCCTGATGCTTTTCAAAATTAGTTTTTACCAAGGAAAAAAGAGCGCCCGGATCCTTAGCTATGGCTGTATCTGCAAAGGCTTTTGCATTTTCAGGTTGCTGAATTACAAGGACTGTATCAACAGGTGGATGAATGTATTTAGAGAACGTCCTGTCAGGCCAAATAATGGCCATAGAATCAATTTTATCCGATTTGCCCAACCCTATTATTTGTTTGTAATCCACTGAAGATTGAAACCCCCGGCTTGGAATTACTTCACGTTCCCGGATTTGTTTTCCCGTATATACTTTTATTTTACTTCCAATAGCAAAAGTATTTTCCCCTTTACCTTTTAGGAATATTCCAATAAAGTGGTTGTTGTTTAATTTTCGCGAGTTGTTTTTGTAAACAAACGCTGGCCCATTTTCATTATTTACCACCAAATCCAAAGCCCCATCATTGTTAAGGTCGCCGTAAGCCGCGCCATTAGAATAAGAAGGTTGCGTAAACCCCCACTCTGTGCTTACATCCTGAAAAGAAATGCCCCCAAATTTTTATACATTTTATTAGCCAGCGGCGTTCGTGGAATCTTTTTTAATACCTCATCTACGCCTTCTTTTTTGCCGGTTAGTACCATTTTTTGAATTACATCATTAGCAAAAAAATCCATAAAATCAAGATTGGTAACATCCCTGTTTACTCCGTTACAAACATAAATATCGTTGTATCCATCATTATTAGCATCAAACATTAAGGCTCCCCAACTCCAATCAGTGGCTGAAACGCCTGTTATATTGGCTATGTCCACAAATTTCCCGTCTTCATTATTGAGTTGCAGGCAATTTTTTGGATACTGGTACGAAAACCCTGCTTTCACCTTATTATCAAAGAGGTTGATATTATCATAAGAACCCATTGTTTTTAAACGATAAGGATCTTCCGGAAGCATATCAGTGGTAAAAATTTCAGGGTAGCCGTCATTATTAATATCGCCAATATCAGCCCCCATGGATGACATGCTCATGTGCTGAATCCATTCATCCGTTTCATCTTTAAAAGTACCGTTTTTCTGATTGATATAGAGGTAGTCCCGTTCATAGGAATCGTTGGAAACATAAATATCGGGCCATCCATCTCCATTGATATCGGCTACAGAAACCCCTAAGCCAAAACTTATTAAACTATTATGAATGCCTGCCTGTGCGGTTACTTCAGTAAAATGGCCATTATCATTTCTGTATAAATGATTGCCGCCTCCTTTTAGAAAATCCGCAACATTCCATTTTGATTCGGGGAGGTCGCGCTGGTTGGCATTATTTAAAGTATTCACCGGAATCGGGCTGTTATTGATCATAAAACAATCCAAATCACCATCCCCATCATAATCAAAAAAAGAAACCTGGGTGGTATAACCAGATATATCCAAACCATACTTGGCGGCTGACTCGGTAAAAGTCATGTCGTGGTTATTGATGTATAATTTATTTCTTCTGTTTCCGTTTGTCATGTGCCCGGAATTACAAATATATATATCGAGCCAGCCATCATTATTAATATCAACAAGGGTAACTCCTGTACTCCACATACTATCCTGGTGAAGCCCGGATTTGGGAGTAACATCTTCAAATTTAAAATTCCCTTTATTCAAATAAATTTTATTGTCTCCCATATTAGAGGTAAGCACCACATCCGCCAAGCCATCATTATTTAGATCGCCGATAGCTACGCCACCGCCATTATAAAAGTTGCGATAAAGAAAACTGTTTTCTAATTTTCCATCTGTTACTTTATTATCAAAATTAATTCCTGTATTATCCATTAATTGAAATAAGGGTGGGTTCTTTTTTTTATTACAAGAGAAGAGAATGAAAAGCAAGCAGGTTGAAATAATGCCTTTTACCATGTAAGCAGAATTAAAAAATAATGGAAAGTAGCCAAAAAACGCTTTAAAGATAAGAGTTGGAGTTTTATTTTTTCTAAAAATAACAGAAAATTGTATCACAGGAATATCAATTTTTTGAATTGGAATTAACTGCTTATTAAATAAAAAATAAAAGGCAGTTTCTGCGGCCTTTTATTTTTTATGAATAAATCAAAATTTTATTTTTAGTACCCGGTGTTTTGTTTCAAATTAGGGTCTGCGGCCAATGCCGAGTTAGGAATTGGATAAACCAAATTTTTGGGGTCGTCAGTTGGTTTGTATTGCCATGGTACAAGAAATACCCCGAACCTTAATAGGTCTGTCCTTCTGAACATTTCCCAATACAATTCACGCCCTCTTTCTGCCAGTAAAGTAGTTGGGTCATCTACATTATTAGGATTGACCAAAGTCATTGAAGACAATGTAGCAGCTCCCCTTGCAGTCCTGAGCGCCATTTACCAGATCTAAAGCACTTGCCATGTCAGGAGTAGCCTCCCTCATTTCAGCTTCAGCCACCATCAAAACTACATCAGGATAACGATAGATCATTAAATCATTATTAGCCGGGCCACCAAAGAAATTATAATCAGGGGGATATTTAATAACCCTTATTCCTGTAAGTTCCAGATTGGTCCCTGATTCTTTCATATCATCAGCTATTTTAGGATCAAAAGCCAACGGGTTGCCTTTTCTGTCTTTTTCTTTAACATAGTTTTCATCATACTGCTGGCCAATTAAGAATCCAGGCCTGATGCCGGATTTTTGGGATGAAGTCACATTGCTGGTAAACCTACCACCTAATCTTTGGTCAATGGCGGTATCAGGATTACTTATGTTACTAACTCCGGTAAAAAATCCACCAACCCTGTTAGCATCCTTAGTAGCAGTTACAGGAGTTGTAGCTCCAAAACTATTGTAAAAATCACCTATTGTGCTAAAGCCATTCCAACCAGCATTGGGTGCTTTTACATCATAACTATTATAATGTAATGTCATCTCCCACCATGCTTCTGTAGAAGCATGATTAGTTCCATTACCCCCTGTATTGGGATATTCAAAGATCGCCTCAGTTGAAGCATGATTATTTGGGCTAAAATTATCGAAGTAATTTGATTCGTAAGAATACTTGTGGCTATCAATTATAGAATTGCCCAAAGTAATTACCTGCTGCATATCAGCATCATCAAATGTAGGAGCAGCCCTGTTGATAAAAGTACCTCTTTGGAGGTAGCAATGCATCAATAATGCTTTTGCCACGTCTTTATTTACGATAGTCGGGTCGCCTGGGTCAGGCAAATCGGGCAATGATACGGTTATATCATTGATGATAGAATCAATAGCTTCCTGGCCGCTTCTTACATTAGGGGCCTTTAATAAATTGTCGCCCGGGTTTCTGATGGGGTACTGGCCATACAGATCAAGAAGATAGTATAAACTCCAAGCTCTTAAAACTTTTGCCTGTGCAGCCTGGCTGGGCGAAGGAGTAAAGTTTAAAACATTGGTAGCATCAAAATTTATTTTATTAAGCGACGTAAAAACGGTTGTTATTTGTCCATGGTCCGCGTTCCAGGTATGCGCATGGACTACTCTCCAAACACCATTATCATCCCAGTCGCCCCCTCTTGTTGGTACCAGGGATTCGTCTGTTGAATTTTCTTCCAGGGAAAATAACTGATCCTGTGCCCCAAGAAAACTCAGGTCAGAATAGGCTCCATTCAATAATAATTGAGTACCCGCGGTTCCAAATGAAGAGCTTACCTGCGCAGTCGTAAGTGTGCTATTTAATTTTTCATTCAATTTTGTACAGCTTGCAACTATCACGGCACCAAGTAATAGTAAAGCAAATCTGAGTTTTTTATATTGTATCATAATTTAATTATTTAATTTTTATAAGGAAAAATTTATACCGAGTGTAATGGTCCTTGGTGTTGGATAAGGAATGTACTCAATTGATCTTGAAGGGTAACCGTTATTACTTTTGTCAATATTTACTTCAGGGTCAAAACCGGAAAATTTAGTGATAACAAACAAATTACTTCCGGTAACATAAGCGCTCAGGTTATTAATGTATTTTCCAACTTTTCCTATATTATAAGTTACTGTTGCGTTCCTTAGTTTCCAGTAATTTCCGTTTTCAAGATAACGGTCTGAGGCCAGTGCCCCATCAGAAGGCAGTTCGGCTGAATTATAGGCATTGAGGTCAATATTTCTTCCCTGTGCGATACCTGCAATGTTAGTTACAGCAGTAGCCGTATTGTTATAAAGAAGGAATCCAAATGATCCACCCATGTTCACGGAAAATGTCAATTTATTGTAGCGCAAAGAAGTGCTAAACCCTGCAATTTCTTTCGGATTTGGATTGCCTGCAAAAGTAGGGTCAGCAGCTACGATCTGATTTCCATTCTGATCAAACCCACTAAAATGCTTTAGGTACCATACATTTACCGGCTGATTATTAGCAAAAACCTGTGCAGTTGTTCCTGATACACCTTGCCCTGTTATCTGGCCTGTGTGATTACTAAGCCTAATCCAGTATTAGGATCTGTAAAATTAGTTACTTCATTTTTATTATAGGCCACATTACCGCTTACTTCCCAGGTTAATTTTTGGTTTTGAATTATGGTAACTGCCAAGAATCCTTCAACACCTGAGTTTTTCAGATGCGCATTTGGTAGATTGATGTAAACAGTACCACCCGGTGCCGGTTGGATAGCATTGGTAGCAAAAAGAATATCGGTTGTATTTTTATTATAATAATCAATAGTTCCATTTACCCTACCTTTTGCAAATGCAAAATCAACGCCAGCATCAAATTGTTTTGAGGATTCCCATTTCAAATTAGGATTGGGAGTAACGGAGCCGTTGATCGTATTATAGGGGGAAATCGAAATCTGCTCTTTTGAAGCGCAGGCAGGGAATTCCTGGTTACCGGTAAGGCAATAAGATACACGAAGGCCTAAATTGGTGAACACTTTACTGTCTTTCATAAAGTTTTCATTACTTATCGCCCATTTGAATGCCCCGGAAGGGAAATAGGCATATTTGTTATTTACACCAAATTTGCTGGAACCGTCATCCCTTATTGTTCCGGTAAGGATGTACCTGTCATTGTAATTAAAAGTAGCCCTTGCAAAATAAGATTGCAACTCAGCGCTTGGGTCCTTAAAAGTTGAATAAGGGCTCTGAGTTTGGGCGTTTTGTAAATCATTGGTATAAAGAAGTGGTATCCTGTTCTTCTCATTTAGGTTGAAGTTAAAGTTATTACCTTGAACAAAGCCACTTGTAGCTCCCCTGCTATAATATTCAAAACCCGCTAATGCGTCAAGAGTCAGGTTATTTGATAGGTGGGCATTATAATTAAGTGTGTGATCAAGAATCTGTGTAGATAAAGTTTGATTGGCGATTACTGCAGAACCACCGGCTGTAAAACTTGGCAACCAACCTGCTACATTTATATCACGCCTGCCGGTTCCATAATTTAATCCATATAAAATTTTATATTCCAAATTAGGCAAAATTTTATAAGTAGCTGAAACGTGGGCCAAAATTTCAGTCACATTGGTATTATCGTCCAAAGCGTCTATCTCGGCTAATGGGTTACCGGAACCGTTACTTGGATAATTATAAAGGCCATTTACGGTCAAAGGGTAGGTAGGGTTCCATTGTAAAGCAGCGCTTATAAGGCTACCTGTAGAACCTGAGCTTCCTCCAATCGGAGGCAGTTTTTCCCCGAAATTTGCGACAATTGTACCAAATTCAATTCCAAGTTTATTATCCATAAAATGATAATGCCCATTAAAAGAAGCCAGGTATTTTTTTAAACTGTTCTTTTTCATAAACCCTTCATAATCTGATGCAAGGAATGATGCCCTGTAATGCCCATTTTCATTCCCCCCGCTAAATGCAACAGAATAGTTTGATGATATTTTATTTTGGGTAATAGCTTTTAAAACATCAGGGGTAGCGCCTCCATTATAAACTTGCTGTAAACTGTCAGCCAGGCCATATTTTGTAGAAGAGATTGCTGAAAGGTATTGAGACCTGCTCAGTATATCATATTTTTTCATATAGCCGGCAAAATCACTAAAGTTTACCCCAACATCTACTTTCATTGGCCCTTCGCCACCTGTCTTAGTGGTTATAATAATAACCCCATTAGCACCCCTGGAGCCATAAATAGCAGTAGAGGAAGCGTCTTTTAAAATATCAATTCGTGCTATATCATTTGGGTTTATAAAAAGGAGAGGGTCAGAATTAGTAGTAGTCCCAAAAGCTGTACCGACTTCAGGCCTTGCAGTACCACCATCTAAAATGACCCCGTCAACAACATATAAAGGATTAGCACCCGCACGTATAGAAGAGCTACCTCTTATTTGTATAGTGGTAGCGGCTCCAGGCTGGCCGGAAGTATTGGTTACTTCCAACCCTGCAACCTTATTTTGCAAAAGCTGGTCAGCGGAATGAATAACGCCCTTGTTAAAGTCTTTTGGTTGTACGGATGTGATAGCTCCGGTTATATCCCTTCTTCGTGTTGTTCCATACCCTACTATAACAACGTCTGCAAGATTTGAAGAAGAATTTACCAATGAAACAGAGACATTGGAAGTAGATGAAATATCAACCGTTTTAGTTTCCGAGCCTACGTAACTAATTTGTAATGCTTTTGCATTTTGAGGTACGTTAATTGAAAAGGTACCGTCTGAACCCGTTGTTACCCCGGATTTGTGGCCAACAATCAAAACAGTGGCTCCGACCAAAGGCGTACCATCAGTTGAAGTAACCTTACCGGTTACGGTTTTTTGCTGAGCCATGGCTGAAAAGAAACAACAGAACAGAAACAGTCCGTTGAGGAGAAGTTTTTTTCCCATAATCAAGTAATTAAGTAATGTTAACGATAAATTAAAGTGTAATTTACACACTTTGTTAATCATTCATTCAAAAAAGTTAAAAAATTATCAATCCTGACAAAAAAATGACAAAATAAAAACATTCCCAATTGATTTGTATACAATTTTAATTGGCCAAATAACAATTTAATAATCAATCAAAATCAAAGAAGGTATAATTTAAAAACTGTTTATAGTAAACGAACAAATAATTACAATTTTAATTCTCCCCAGCCTTGCCTGTATTCTCTCTTCACAAATTGATTGGCTGCCTCAAAATTGGTGATGCGCATATTTTCTCCATCCCATTTATAAGCAATATAACGGCCAGGAGTTGTAATGTCTTCTACATCTCCATAAACCGGATCGTGCCTTTTTGTTTTTTCACGAATACCAAAGCTTCGTAATAAAAGGTTACCCATCAATACAGTTTCTGTAAGAGGCCCTGCATAATCCTCAAAGGGAGAATCCACATAAGCTTTTCCCTTGCCCAGAACCGGAAGTGCAGCATTTCCTTCATAATCGTTGTGATAACCTGCGATAGCAGCATCCACCCATTGCCACCAGTGGCGCATTTGCTGATCCCTGAACACGCGGGTATTTTTGGGCGACGTCAACTTCGTTGTTTAAAGAAAGTGGCAGCAATCTTGGATTACGCCCTCCCCAACCACAGGATATTTTCCCCCTCTTGCCAATAAATAAAGTTCCCCCTTCATAGTCACCTAATTTCGGAACACCGGCTAAAGCATCATTCAGGTTTACATCCCCATCTAACTCATCCGGTCGTTCGGGTACCAGTCCCCCATCCATCCAATAAAGTTTCAACTCTCCTCCTCCCGGCCGTTTAAATGTGTAACGAAGCCTGCTGGAAGCCGGAATACTCATAGGATCATCAGCTTCTTTGAATACTCCTGTGTAAGCTGTACTGGCTTGACACGTTACCTCAGTGGGATACCCTAATCCTAACAATTTAAATGACGGCCCTATAATATGGCAACCCATATCACCCAAAGCCCCTGTTCCAAACCGCCACCACCCGCGCCAATTGAAAGGCACCAGGTTGTCTATATACTCTGTGTCTGGCGCTGTTCCCAGCCACAAATCCCAGTTTAAGGTGTCAGGAACTTTAGCAGTCTTATCCGGCCAGGGTATTCCCTGCGGCCAAACAGGGCGATTAGTCCAGTTATACACTTTTTCTATCTCTCCAATTAAGCCCGCATCAAACCATTCCTTTAAGGTTCTCATTCCGTCAAATGAGGCTCCCTGGTTTCCCATTTGGGTTACTACTTTATATTTTTCAGCAGCCTGGGTCAGCACACGTGCTTCATAAATATCATGGGTTAATGGTTTTTGCAGGTATAAATGCTTATTTAATTTCATGGCATTAAGTCCCACAATTGCATGATTATGATCAGGGATAGCCACAGTAACTGCATCAAAATTTTTGTGTTCCTTTTCGAACATTTCCCGCCAATCGTGATAATATGGTACCTTAGGAAATACCTTACGGGTATCTGCAGATCTTTTGTCATCAACATCACATAGAAAAGCGATCACCGCATTTTTTTTGGGCGCATAAGCATAGTGCTCAATATCATTTTGCGCTTCACCGCCACATCCCACACAGGCGATATATAATTTATCACTTGGGGCTACATGCCGCTTTCCGCCTAATACATGACTGGGTACAATAGTAAATGCTGCTGCAGTTAAAGCCGAATCTTTTATAAACTCCCGCCTGCCCATATTTTTTTTCATGACTATTTTATATTTATTATTTATCGAATGAAATGTTAAGCTAAATCACGAAGCTCAAAAGGTGAATAATTAAAACTTTATTTAGCTGGAAGGGCCGAAACCTAAATGTCTTTATTTTGATATTTCGAAACCATAATTTACCATCCTCTGTGCCCTGCAAGGAAATATGGCCCTTCCTGAATGTTCCAAAATCCGGCCATTGGTGAAACTTGGTGCGGGAGATAATTTTCCACCAGCGGTAATCCCAAAATTGTGTATCGACTACCTTATGCCCGTTTTCAAATAATTGAACATGCCCATTATTCGCAATAATTTCATACTGGTTCCATTTAGGGGCTGGTTCCACCCATTCTGTATCTGCAGGAGCCAGGTCATAAAGTGCGCCTGCACGGTGCATATTAATCCGGCTATCGCTAATCTCACTATGGTTAGAAGTATAAAGGCACGACAAATCGGTAATTTGCATTTCGGGCCCTGTTTCATAAGTATTTTTATATTGGGGGGATTCATTTACATAAAACATAACGCCACTGTTGGCACACGGTTCCATTTTCCATTCCAGTTTTAAGTCGAAGTTTTCATATTCATTATTGGTTACGAGGTCGGCAAAATCCTTTTCGACGCTCTTACTGTTTTTATTAAGAAAGATTTCTCCGTCCTTAACCTGCCATGCCTTTCCCGGCGCATTTTCAAGATAGGAATGCCATCCTGTTAAATCTTTACCGTTAAAGAGAAGCTGCCATCCTTCTGCTTTTTCTTTGGCCGTAAGCATATTATTTTGTTGGGCGTTGGCATTTTGAAAAATGAAAATGGATAAAACGAGGGAAATAAATCTTATTTTTTTTATCATATTGAATGTTGTTTTAAATGTGCAGGAATAAAAAAAGTAAAGGCAAACATCTACATACTAATCAGGAAAGATTTGGAAGAAAAAATGATACTGCCATTTTATTAATTTTTCTTCCTCCATGCTTTTACGTTAATCCAAATGTAAAATTATTTGTAAAAAGAAAAAAGAATTCCTTTTCCTTTATTTTTTTCAGCATTGAAAAACCTTTTTTATTTTGGGTCAAACTCAAACAGCTTAACATTTTCTTGTTCTAAAAAAAAATTATTGCCGGTATTTTTAAATCTTTATTATCGAAAACACTAATTATTTGGTTGGTATACCACGTTACTTCTATAATTAAAAGGAATTCTTTGTCTCCATAAAATATCTTTTTCTCTACCTTTGAAAAAAAATCTTTTTCAGGGCATGAAATTTGACTTTGTTTTGGAAAAAAATTTAAACTACATTTTATGGAAAATTCAACGAAATCAGGATACCGCGAAGGCAGGTTAACTAAAATAATTGAAACCGAAACTGCCAAGCTCCCTTCTGATGTTTTTTTATGGGCAGCTATTGGTTCTATGGCTGTTTCAATGTCGCTTCAGATTGCCGGCAAAAAAAATAAAAGTCTATTTTTTGGCCAGTGGGCTGCGCCTTTTTTACTTTTTGGAATTTATAATAAATTAGTAAAACAACATGGCCACGACCAGTACAGCCAGTATTGATAAAAGGCTATATAACATGGATGCTTAATCTATAATTTTGGTAAGGCTTATTTTTATTTCCCCTGTATAATAATTATAGCTTCGCCTTTTAATTTTTGATCCGGCTGCCCTTTTATTCCATGATCCGTATAACTGGCGATGAGTAAAGCATATTTTGAAGAATTGGATGGAGGCGTTAATTGGAAGGAACCTTCATCTCCCGCAATATGATTTACATTGGAATCTGCGGCATTTTTAAATATCCATTTAATTATACCTTTCGCCTGGGTTTTATTCAAATCTTTATTGGAAGGCATTTTCGCCGTTCCCCACCTTCCTGTAGAACCATTTAAAATATGGCTTGAAAGCGTGTCTTCATTTTTGGGTAAATGGGGGTACCGTTTGCAGATTTCCTCAAAAGAAGGCCCGATCAGTTTACTTTTGAAAGCATGGCAATTCATGCAATTGGATGTTTTAATTGCTGCCAAACCTGCCGGGCTATTTTGCTTATTTTCTTTCATTTGTGCAAGCGCTTCCGAGGTGTCTTTCACATATTTTATTTCTAAAAAAACTTCCTTAGGATTGATTTCCTGGTATTTTGATTCTCCGTCTTCTTTGTCTGAAACGCTTATCTCATAAGGAACACGGCTGTTCCAACTGTAGGTACTTTTATTTTTGGGGGAAATGATTTTCACTGTTGGCGGATGGTTCCCTTCCTGTTTTTTTGAAAAATAAAAATGATCTTTTTGGCCTGGAAAGAAATGCAAATTAATACCTGGAAATAAAATAAAAATGGTGAATAAATTTATAATTAAAAAACCCGTTCCTTTTAGCATTTTTGTATTTATCTTTTTTAGAAAAATTAAACATCCTTTTCTGAAATTTCCTGTGCAACACGTTTTGCAGAACGAAGGCAGGATTCCATCCCACGGCTAAGGTTATCAGCGTAAGTCCCGGCAAAATAAACCCTTCCGTCAGGCTTCAAAATCTCCGGCCAGAATTGATGCATTTGCCCAATCGGAAAAGGCAACATTTCGCAGGTAGGGGCAAATTTATCTTTTGTCCAGTCTAACGTTAATGCCTGCACAATCGTATCTTTTTTGCCAGGGTACACTTCTCTGAAAGCGCCTAAAACTCTTTGTGGTGAAAGCTGCCCGGCCCGTAAGCCTTTAAAATAACACGCGTGGTTTCCACTTCGTTTGGTTCCTGCCAGATTGATGAAATATCAGGATGTTCAAACTCCATATTGATACTTTTAAATCCGTCATCAAGCCAGAATTTAGAGCTCGCTTCAAATACATAAAAAGGATGAGAAGTATACGCCATATTATCTACCACAAATTGCTTTTGTAGAGACAACCCCGGCGTTACAGGAATATTTTTAAAGATTTGAAGAGAAATGCAATTCACAAAATAATCCGCTTTCATTTCTTTTTCATCATCCAAGCCAAATGCTTTGTAAGTAACGGTTACTCCCTTTTCATCACGCTGAATTGTAGTAATTTCATGAGCCAATTTTACCCGTTCTCCCAATCGCTTTGCAAATGCCGTTGGTAATTGTTGGTTGCCTCCTTTAAGCCGAAAAGTTTCGCCTTCAGAATTTGGAATGCCGCGAAATTTCATCACCGCCATTCGCCATAAAGCATATAGCGCTGAAGTATGCTTTCCGCCTAAATATTGAAGTGCCGCATTGGAAGCGCCTTCTTTTTTATAAATATCGCTGATGGGGATTTTGTCCAATTCATCATATCCAACGCCAAAAGGCTGATAAGGATCAGTAAATTTATTAAGATAAGAATTTAAAAAAAATGGTTTCAATTCATACCACGGATTAGCCGATAGAAATTGAACTTCCCTTTCATTAAAACCGAAACTTTTTAAAATAGCAGGATCGGCCAGCATTTCTTCAGTATAAAATTTACCGCCGATCATTTTAAGGGAATTTTTTTCTTTTGGGTTCGGCGAGCCTTCCGCATTTGGATAGGAAAGAACATCAAGTTTAAATTCTTTGATATAATCAAAAAAATGCTCGTAACCCGGTTTTGTTATATGGTCTGCGCCAAAGTCTGCATACAGGCCATCGGATAAACCGTCGCGGCCTGTAAAGACGTGCCCGCCATGCCTTCCGCTTGCTTCCAAGACAGATACATCATGCCCGGCTTTCATTAATTCATAAGCACAACATAAGCCGGAAATCCCGGCTCCGGCAACAATAATTTTTTTAGTTGGCCCATTTTTCAGATGCTCTTTATTTGATGTTTTGCTTTCGGTATCAGTAAAATTTTTGGCTTGTAAAATTTGCGGAATTGCAAGAGAAGAACCTACTCCTGAAAGCAAAGTATTTTTAATAAAATCCCTTCTTTTGATCATTGAAAATCAATTTTAATATTACCCGTAAATATACATATCCCTGTAGAATATTTTAAATTTTACAGTAAACTAAGAAATAACAGGAATTTCTATTTCCGGATGAATATAACAGTTATTGATACACTAAATTATTTTGAATAGCCTTACTGGCTTTCATGAACATGTGTATCATTCAAATCAAACAAATGAAGAATATAAGGAAAGAGCGCGTCAATGGTTTCCGTAGCGCCTTTTTGAGAACCTGGCGTGGTAAGCACTAATGTTTTCTCAATAAATCCGGCAACGCCTCTTGACAGCATCGCATAAGGCGTTCTTTGTTGCCCGTAATTTCTTGCATGCTCCATGATACCCGGAATTTCTTTTTCAATCAAAGGTGAAATAGCGTCTGGCGTTACATCCCGTGAAGACAACCCGGTTCCTCCTGTAAAAATAATCAGGTCAAATTTTTGCGCAGTTAAAGATTTTACTGCATTTTGAATTTGATTAAAATCATCAGGAATAATTTTGTATTCCCGGGTATCAATCCCAAATTTTTCCAGCTCTTTCATGATTGCCGTACCCGAAGAATCCTTCTTCTCCCCTTTTGAAATGCGGTCGGAACAAACAATAACAGCGCACTTTATGTTGGGGTAATTATTTTTATTAAAATCGCTTTTGCCGCCGGTTTTATTTTCTAATTTAATGTTGGAGATCTCTATATTTTTATCAATAGGTTTCAACATATCATACATTACCAAAGCCGTAACAGCAGCGCCATGCATCGCTTCCACTTCCACGCCCGTTTTATAAATTGTATGAATTTCTACCCAAATTTTTATTGATAAACCCTGTACCTCATAAGTGATAGACGCGAATTCCACAGGCAAAGGATGGCAATCAGGAATTACATCGCTTGTCTTTTTAATACCGAGCAAACCTGCAGCCCGCGCAAATTCAAACACATCCCCTTTTGGTACTTTCCGCTGCTGAATGGCATCAATGGTTTCCTGTGTAGAAACTTTTACGATTGCAGAAGCAATGGCTTTGCGTAATGTATTTTGCTTGTGTGTGATGTTTACCATTATTTATTTTCTTTCCATTGATACCCTTCGCTTTCAAAAATTTCTTTTCCCCAAACCGGCAATTCTTTTTTTATTTTTTCAACCACTTCTTCGCAGGCTTCAATTGCGGCTTTCCGATGAGCAGAAGACGCAAAAACAAACAAACTTATTTCGCCGGCTTTTACTTTTCCCAAACTGTGATGAACATGCAAACACGTAAGTTCATATTTTGAAAAAATAGCCTCACGAATTTCATCCATTTTTTCCAAAGCCATTTCTTCATAAGTGGTATAATCAATAGCGGCAACGGTTTCGCCGTTTATTTCATCCGCACGCACCTGCCCTAAAAAAATACTGTGCGCTCCAATATTTTTTTTTGTAGCATGTTTTTCTATGCTTTCGCTTATCAATGAAGCGGGAATGGCTCCATCATGAAAAATGTTTTTGAGTTTCTTTTTTTCCATATAATATTTAATCATGCAAACTTAAAACTCCGCCTTTTAAACTGTACACTTTTTTTGTTTCGCCATATTGAGTTAAGATCATTTGAGCGGCCTCCAAACTTCTTTTTCCGGTTTGGCAAAAGAACACCATTTTATTTTCTGATATGTTTTCAATTTCATTTCGAAAACGGGAAAGAGGCATTTTTTTGTGATGAAAATTTACTTCCGGTTTTTCATCAAATTCACGGACATCAATAAACACAACCTCTTTTTGGGTAAGCATATTGAAGAATATATTTTTATCAATTTCCTCAATATTTTTATCTGGCAAACACAGCCAATCGTAATCCATTTTTTTAAAATCCTCTTTATTTAAAGGCAGGGAATATGCGTTTTTATTTTCCGAAAGTTGAATAGTGTAAGATTGATTGTTGAGCGAATTATAGATCATTAATTGATTGATCAAAGAGGCGCCAATTCCGGACAAGAACTTTATCGCTTCATTCGCCTGCATCGCACCAATAATGCCGGTTACAACACCAAGGGCCCCTTCTTCAGAACAATTAAGAATCTTTTCTGCCGGAGGCTGGGAAACAAATCACGGTAATTGCATTTCACATTTTTATCATCCGCCACATTTAATAAAGCCACCTGCCCTTCAAACTTTGAAACAGAACCATAGATCAAAGGTTTATCCAATAAAACACAGGCATCATTCAACAAATATTTTGAGGGAAAATTATCGGTGCCGTCAACTACCACATCATAATTTTCAAGTATTTCAAGCACGTTTTGTGTGGCTAATCTTTGTTGATAAGAAATAATTTCCACTTCAGGGTTTAGTTCATTTATTTTCTTTTTAGCAACTTCCACTTTGGGTTTTCCAATATCATCCATCGAAAATAACACCTGCCGGTGAAGATTGCTTAACGAAACAAAATCATCATCTGCAATACCGATGCAGCCTACGCCCGCAGCAGCTAAATACAATAACACAGGGCAGCCCAAGCCGCCTATTCCGGCAATAAAAACTTTTGAAGAAGCCAGTTTTTTTTGCCCGGTTTCACCAAATTCTTTTAAAGAAATTTGCCGCTCGTATCGTTTGTTTTCATTCATAATTAGCCACCTGAAAACGGCGGCAATAAAGCAATTTCCGCATCAGGGTTTAGAGAAATATTTTCATGAATTATTTTTCTGCCAACCGCAATTACATAACTTTTTTCTGCCAATGCAGGAAATGAAATAAGCAATTGTTCTCTTAATTCATTTATGTTTTTCGCATTTTCGATTGGTATATTTTCTTTATTAAAAATATCTGTCAGCTGGCCGAAAACTTTAATCGTCATTTTTAAAAATTATTGGGTAAAATATGTACTTCAATTTCTTCCCCTTTTTTTACAATTCGGGTTTCTTCATCCACAACAATTAAACAATTGGCGAGGGCAAAAGAACTTAACTGAAAAGAAGCCTGCGAAGGCAAAACAGTTGCTTTGCCATTTTTATAAAACCCTTTTAAGAAGTGCGTCATTCCTGCGTTTTTTGAATAATCATTTTGCAAAATTGCTTTTATTTTTTGAATTGATTTTTTTTGATCCATCATTTTTTCAAGCGCCGGCAAAACGTATTCATAAAAACAGGTAAGCGCCGAGCCGGGGTTTCCCGGCAAACCAAAAATTACTTTGTTTTGCAGCGTTCCAAAATATAATGGCTTTCCTGGTTTCTGTTTTATTTTATGAAAGTGTTTTATCACCCCGCATTTCTCCGTGGCTTCCAAAACAAAATCATAATCGCCAACGCTGATTCCTCCCGTCAATAAAATAATATCGTTTTTTTTCAACGCTTTTTTCAAAGTTGACTCAACCATTTCTGCTTCGTCATTGGCATATAAAATATCAATGTTATGGATTCCGCATTCATTTAAAACCGCAGATAAAGAAATGGAATTGGAATCATAAACCTGACCGGAAGAAAGCTGTTTCCCCGGCTTTTGCAGTTCATTTCCGGTGATAATGATACAGGCCTTTGGCGTGGGAAAAACCAGCGCTTTTGCAATTCCGATGGAAGCTAAAAAGCCAACAGCGGCAGGAGTTAAAACAGTTTTGGCAGGAAGAGCCAACTCGCCCCTTTTAATTTCAATGCCTTTCTTTCTTACGTTATTCCCTTTTTGCAAACTGGTGTCTTTAATTACTAATTTTTCATTTTCAATTTTTACTTTTTCCTGCATCACGACAGTATCTGCGCCTTGCGGCAAAGGCGCGCCGGTAAATATTCTCGCGGCTTGTTTTGAATCAATTTTATATGATTTTCCGTCTCCTGCTGCTATCATATTGGTAATTTCCAATTGAAGATCTTTTTCCTGAAATCGAATCGCGTAGCCATCCATAGAAGATTGATCAAAGGACGGAATATCAAATTTCGCATACACATTTTCAGCAAGCGTTAAACCGGTAATTTCGTGCAAAGGCAAAATTGTTGGTTGCAGTAAACCAACTTTTTTATCAATTTTTTGTTTTGCTTCTTTTACTGAAATCATAGTTTTATTTATTAACCGCCAATGGTGATCATACTTCTGTTGTGAATTAGCTTAGCTTCTACGTCCTGCAGGTTGGTTGTAAATCTGGCCGCCCAATTCTTTTGCTTTGCTTTGAATATTTTCAAGAATGAGCGGTAATATATTTTCCCCATTTCTGAAGGGAGTAAGAAGGTCGGTTTCGCCTTTTGAAAAAAGGCAATTTTTTAATTTGCCATCAGCCGTTAACCTCATTCGGTTACAACTATCGCAAAAAGGTTTTGTCATGGTGCTTATGATGGCAAAACTGCCTGCATGCCCGGGAATTTGGTATTTTTTTTCGGTGTCATTTTTTTCTCCTTTCTGAGAAAAAAATTCGTATTCTTTGCCAATCATTTGTAAGATTTCATCCATCGAAACTACTTTGTTGCTCGTCCACCGGTTACCGGCGAATGGCATAAACTCAATAAAACGGACATGAACAGGGACATTTTTTGCCCAATTGATAAAATCAAGAATTTCATCATCGTTAAAATCTTTCATCACCACCACATTAATTTTTACGTAAAACCCTTTATTGATAAAGGTTTCAATATTTTGTTTTACGATGGCAAATTGATCGCGCCTTGTAATCAATTTATATTTTTCAGCTTTTAATGTATCAAGGCTGATATTGATGGAATGGATTTGGGAAGCCTCCAACACATTTTCAAACTGATGAAGCCTTGTGCCGTTGGAAGTTACAGCCAGTTTAATATTTAAAGAAGAAAGCGATTTAATAATTTCTGCCGGCATCTTTTCTTACGAAAGGTTCGCCGCCCGTTAGCCGGATTTTTTTCACCCCGTTGTCTACAAAAATTTTTGCAATCGAATAAATTTCATCAGCTTGCATCAGCCTGGAAACCGGCGTAAAATCATAGTCTTCGTCAGGCATGCAATAAAAACAACGAAGGTTGCACATGTCGGTTAACGAGATCCTCAAATAATCATGAACGCGATTAAAATTATCAACAATCATCTTTTAAATTTATCTTTTACAATTTACGCAAAAATGCGGTGGCGCCTTTAAAAGAAACCAAAACTTCATCGCCTTTTTGCAAATCTTTAGCATCATTTTCGTGGCAATTAATGGTAATAACCTGGTTGCCCGCGAGTACCAGAATTTTGAATTCGTTCCCTTCTTTTTCAGCAGATAAAAAAATCACTTTTAATGAAGAAGGCCCGTAAGAATTGTTTAGAAATATTTCAGCCGGAGATTGGTATTCTGTTACAATTCCATTAACCAAATGAATGGTTTTCGAAGTAAGTTTTACGATCTCATTAATATCATGGCTTACAAGAATTGATGTCAGGTGATAATGCGAATGAATTCTAATGAGCATTTCCTGGAGGTGAAACCTCATTTCATTATCTATAGCAGACAAGGGTTCGTCAAGCAATAGCAATTTTGGTTTTCTCGCAATCGCCCGCGCCAGCGCCACGCGTTGTTGCTGCCCACCCGAAAGCATTTGAATTTTTTTATTCCGCAACCCGGCGAGCTCGGTTACTTCCAACATTTCATCAATCACTTTTTTAGAATCATTTTTTGATAAAGCGAAGGAAATATTTTCTTCCACATTCATGTTAGGGAACAGCGCATAATCCTGGAACACAAAGCCGACAAGCCTTTGCTGTGGAATAATATTTATTTTTTTTCCGCTGTCAAACCACGCTTCGCCATTTACATTTATAATTCCTGAATCCGGGTGCATCAATCCGGCAAGCATTCGCAGCATTGACGTTTTGCCCGCTCCCGACGGGCCGTAAAGGCTTATAAATGCGCCGTTTTCAATTTCACAATCCACCTTTAAAGTAATAAACCCTTCAGCGGAATGCAATTTTTTTTGTAAGGAAAAATGGATCATATTATTTTAACTTCCTGCAACTTACGGTTTGAAAAATAAAGTAAAAATAAAATGGTAACAGAAATGGCAACTAATATCGCTGCGTATAAATTAGCGTTGTGATAATTGAATGCTTCTACTTCGTCGTAAACGGCTATGGATGCCACATTGGTTTTGCCCGGAATATTTCCGCCAATCATCAGCACCACGCCAAATTCCCCGATCGTGTGCGCAAAAGTGAGCACAATTCCTGTAAGCAAGGAGGGTTTAATATTCGGGAGCAGCACCTTGAATAAAGTTTGTGTTTTTGTTTTGCCTAACGAATAAGAAGCTTCCTGAAGGCTCGCCGGTAAAGACGACAAACCGGAAAGTACCGGATGAACCATAAAAGGCAAACTGTAAATTACAGAACCTATTAATAAGCCACCGAAAGAAAAAGCGAGCCGTATATCGAAATGATTTTCTAAAAATTTTCCGAAAGAATTAGCAGGGCTGAAAGCGAGCAATAAATAAAACCCGATAACCGTGGGCGGCAATACCAAAGGCAGGCTGACAACAACTTCTGAAATAGTTTTAAAAATATTTTTCCGCTGTGAAAGCCAGCGGGCAATAGGTATTGAAATAAAAAATAAAATAACCGTAGTGAGAAAAGCAAGTTTAAGGGTTAAATATATTGGCGCTGATTCGATCATTTCATTTTAATTTATGTAGCCATATTTTTTATAAATATCCTTCGCTTTTTCAGAAAATAAAAATTCATAAAACTTTCGGGCAGCTACAGAATGGTTTTCACTTCCATATTTTAAAAGAACGGCCGCCTGCAATATTGGCGGGTAATCATCGTGTTTCAATTCAATCCATTTGCCCTTATTTTTCATTTCATCAGAAAGTACCACCGCTTTTGCGGTGAAACCAATATCTGCATTTTGGCTTGCGATAAACTGGCTTGTTTGTGAAATACTTTCGCCGAAAACCAATTTATTTTTTAGTTGATCCAACAGGTTGTATTTTTTTAAAATCGATTCTGCGGCTGCCCCGTAAGGCGCAATTTTTGGATTAGCCAGCGCAATACTTTTTATCTTATCCGATAATAAAAACTGAAGCCCGTTTTGTAGTTGCAACCCGGGGTTTGTTGTCCAAAGAACTAAAACGCCACGGGCATACACTTTTGGTTTTTCCGCAGCAAAATGATTCTGATAAACAGTTGCAGGGTATTTTGTATCTGCTGAAATAAAAACGTCGAAAGGCGCCCCCTGCGTGATTTGCCGTGTTAAGTTCCCAGAAGCGCCAACAACATCATCTACCAGGATGGGATTTGTTTTTTCAAATTCATTTTTTAATTCTTTAAAACAATATTGCATATTGGCGGCTACGGCAACGATAATTTTTTGCTGGGCAAAAGAATTGGTTGAATGAAAAATAAAAAAAGAAATTAGCAACGCAAAAAAACAACGTTTCATAGATTTTTATTTTTTAATAATTCTTCATATTCTTTTTTGGTATCCACATCAATTTTACCTTTTTCAAATGAAACAGAAGCTACATCATCAGCATATTTTAGTAAGAGTTTTTTGGCGCCATGATCTCCTTCTAAATTCATAAGTTCATCAAAATATTTTTTACCAAATAAGCAAGGGGTTCCTAATGTACCGGCATACGAACAGGCAATTATTTGTTTTCCCATTTTTATTTTTTGGCTTATCAATTCCTTGAACAAGGCAAAAGTAACATACGGCTGGTCGCAAACGGCAAGGATACAATTCTGTATTTTCTTATCAATTTCAAGTGCTTTTTTGAGGCCGGTTTTTATGGAAGATGCCATTCCGCTTTGCCAGTTTTCATTAACTACCATTTCTACTTTCTGATTGGTAATGGCCGTTTTAATTTTTTGTTCATTCGCGCCAAGTACAACAATAACAGGCATTATAGACTTTTGGGCTTCACCAATAATGTGGCTTAAAAGCGATTGGTTATTATAAACAAGCAACTGCTTTGGCTCCTCCATCCTTGAAGATGCGCCGGCGGCTAAAATAATTATAATAGTATCATTCATAATTTAAAAGGTAGAAAATATTGAGTGAATTTACGAAATACAATTTGTGGTTATTGCTAAAGAATTTAAACACCTGGGGATGATACTGTTTTTTATTTTTTTATACCGTTATTTAGGATAAAGAGAGATTATTCTGGAAATAAATTTAGCTTTGTATTTTAAAAATCGAAAAATATTTATTGTGAAAAAATTTTTTTTCATCCTCACGGTTCTTTTTTTCTTACCTGGTGCAACGAAGGCCCAACATGGCTTTCAGCATTTACCGTTTGATACATCTTATGCCCGCACTCATTATAACAAGTATGAGTATATGATTCCTATGCGCGATGGTATAAAATTGTTTACTGCAGTTTATGTACCAAAAGATACTTCAAAAACGTATCCATTTATGATGGAACGCACCTGTTATTCTGTGGCGCCTTATGGTGAAGATAAATATCCCTATTTACTGGGGGCTTCTCCCGAATTTATGAAAGAAGGTTTCATTTTTGTTTACCAGGATGTACGTGGCAAACATCACAGCGAAGGCACCTGGACAGAGATTACCCCTTTTATTGAAAACAAAAAAGGAATGCAACATGATGAAGCCTCTGATACTTATGATGCGGTAGATTGGTTAGTAAAAAATGTTCCTCATAATGATGGCAAGATGGGCGTATGGGGAATTTCCTATCCCGGATTCTTTGCAACCAATGCAGCACTTTGTGGCAATCCTGCTATCAAAGTTGTATCGCCACAAGCACCTGTAACGAATTGGTTTTTGGGAGACGATACCCACCACAACGGTGCTTTTTTCCTGCTGGATGAATTTGATTTCGATTACTGGTTTTTCAATTCTACCAACGGCCTCTTAAAGATAAAATGCCGCCGCTGGATGCCAAATACAGCGACAATTATAATTTCTTTTTAAAGATGAAGACAGTGCCTAATGTCAATAAATTCTATTACCACAATTTGGTTCCTTTTTTTGATACAGTATTGATGCATCCCAATTACGATACCTGGTGGAAAGCACGTGATATAAGAAGGTTTATGTATCACGTAAAACCCGCCACTATGCTTGTTGGCGGCTGGTATGATGCGGAAGACCAATGGGGAACTGTCAATACTTATGAAAGTATCGAACATAAGAACACCGGCAATGATAATATGTTGGTAATGGGGCCATGGTATCATGGCGGATGGGCCAGTATGGACATGGATCATTTGGGGGATATTTCATTTGGTTTCAACAGCAGCCGCTGGTTTCAAAAAAATGTAGAGTTTCCTTACTTTATGCATTACCTGAAAGACGCTCCGATGCCCCAATTGCCGGAAGCTTTGTTGTATGATGTTGGGCTGAACAGGTGGAATACATTTAATAAATGGCCATCAAATAATATTGTTCCAACAAAGTTGTACCTGACAGCAAAAAATGAAATTTCATTTACGCCTCCAACCGTAGCTAATTCTTTCGACCAATACATTTCCGACCCTGACTCGCCTGTTCCCTACGAGGGTGGCGTTCGTTCAAGAAGAGGCGTTACTTATATGGATGATGATCAGAGATTTGCTGCCCGCAGGCCTGACGTGTTAACTTTTAGTTCGCCCGTGCTCGATAGCAATGTGACATTAGCAGGAGCCACTGAAGCCAATCTTTATGTATCAGTTTCGGGAACAGATGCTGATTTTGTCATCAAATTGATTGACGTTTATCCCGATACAATGAGGGATTATTCAATAGAAAAGCAAAGGGTTGCCGCAGGTGGCTATGAGGCTTTGGTAAGGGCAGAGATCATGCGCGGCAAGTATAGAAACAGTTTTTCAAAGCCCGAACCATTTGTTCCCAATAAACCAACTTTAGTAAAATTTCATGTCCCGGATGTGCTATATACTTTTAAAAAAGGGCATCGCATAATGATTCAAATACAAAGTAGCTGGTTCCCTTTGGTGGATATGAACCCTCAAGTGTTTGAAGATATTTATAAAGCGAAGGCATCTGATTTTAAAAAGGCAACTATAAAATTATATCATCAAAAAAATATGCCATCCTCTTTAGAAACCGGTATTTTGCCTGCTGAAATGCAGAAAGTATTTGATATTTCTAAGGATGAGGAATGATTAAATTGAAAAAAAATTAAAGAATCATTGCTGTTAGTGTGTGATCGTTTCGTTGGATATAAATTACTACCTTTAGGAACACCTACCCTATACATTTTATCATCTTAATCATTGGTATATGAAATCGAATATTTTCTTCCTGGCAGCCATTACTTTTTGTTTGGGGTGTAATAACCAAAACAATTCAGTTCCTTCTAAAAGCGATTCATCAAATGTTACAAAGGAAACGCCACCGCCTCTGCAGGAAGTACTTCCCTTTAAAGAAGATGTTCCAAATGCAGCCATACAAATAAAGCTGGCATTATTGGCGGCACCTCCTGAAAAAAGAGATAGCTGCACGGTATATGGATACGATGCCAATAATCAATTGGCTGTTATAAAAAAAGGCACGAATGAATTGATTTGCCTTGCAGACGATCCCGGGGATCCCGATTTTTCAGTAGCCTGTTACAACAAAAACCTGGAACCTCTTATGGAAAGGGGGCGCGAACTGAGAAAGCAAGGCATCAAGGGGCAGCAGTTATTCGATGAACGTGCAAAAGAAGTGAAAGAAGGCACCCTGAAAATGCCAAAAGGCCCTTCGACGTTGTATGTTTATTCAGCCGATGCAAAAGATGTTAACCGTACAACCGGCGAAGTGAAAAAAGGTTACATGCGTTATGTCATTTATATCCCTTTTGCAACGGTTGCCAGCACAGGGCTACCGTTAAAGGAATCTGCTCCGGGCATGCCATGGATCATGGACCCCGGCACATACAGGGCACATATTATGATCGATCCTTAAGCGGTTTTTTGGGGAAAGTAAGTTAAAACAAAAATTGGCTGAATTTATTTGTTTACTGTAATGTAACCAACTCAATTTTATGTTTATATGCGGTTGAATATGATATTTTACTTCATATCAAAAATCACTTCCTGTAAATCCTTTTTCTCATAACTTATAAATCCTTTTTCAAAACTTCCCACACATTTTCTGCAACAATTTTATGCCCTTCGGCGGTAGGATGAATGCCGTCGCGCTGGTTGAGTTTGGGGTCGCCGCCAACACCTTTAAGTAAAAAAGGAACTAACTGAATATGATTTTCAGCAGCCACCTCCGGATAAATTTCCTTAAATTTTGAAGTATAAGCAGGCCCCATATTGGGCGGTATCTGCATTCCTTCCAGTATGATTTGCACGTGAGGATATTTGGCTTTTACTTTATCAATAATAGATTGAAGGTTTTTTTGGGTTCCGGTCAAAGGAATTCCCCGAAGCGCCGTCATTACCTCCCAATTCAAGAACAAAAATATCAATCGGCTGCTTTAATATCCATTCAATGCGGCTGTTTCCGTCTGCAGTAGTTTCACCGCTAACACCTGCGTTGACCACTTTATAATTCAAATGCAACGAATCTATTTTATCCTGTATCAATGCGGGATAAGCTTCTGACGGATCCACTCCATAACCGGCGGTAAGGCTGTTCCCAAAAAACAAAATGATTTTCTTTTTTGAGGGAGAAGAGGAACTGGTATCTTTTGAAACCCGCTGGTTTTCTGTAGTTGCTTTTTTACTGCTGTTATTGTTACAGGAAACAACGGCTAACAACAAAATAAGGCACAAAGTATTTTTCAAATGGCCGTTAAAATAAGAAGTTGCCATCATTAAAACAGAATTAATTATTTTTATTAAATTCTTTCTTTCTCATCATTCATCTCTTGCAAAGATACCCTGATGAATTTTTTAATTGGTACCTGGAAAAAATAAAATTTAATGGAAACCATTCTTTCTCTTCAAAACGTAACCAAAAATTATAAAAGCGGTAGCGGCCTTTTAACGGTTCTTGACCATATTACTTTTTCGGTAGAGGCAGGTTCAACCATGTCGATCGTTGGCCCGTCGGGAAGCGGTAAAACGACTTTGCTGGGTTTATCTGCAGGGCTTGACCAGCCTACTTCCGGAAGTGTCGAACTGCAACAAAATCATTTAGAAAGTTTAAATGAAGACCAGCTTGCCGCAATACGAAACCGTTATGTCGGTTTCATTTTTCAAAATTTTCAATTGTTGCCAACGCTGACAGCGATTGAAAATGTAATGGTTCCCTTAGAACTTCGTGGTGAAAAAAAAGTGCATGCAAGAGCGATGGAATTTTTGGATAAAGTGGGCCTGGCAGCACGAAGCCATCATTATCCTGCGCAATTGAGTGGCGGCGAGCAACAACGTGTTTCCATCGCACGGGCTTTTTCCAATCGGCCCGGCTATTTTATTTGCTGATGAACCGACAGGGAACCTTGACGCGGAAACCAGCGGAAAGATCGTTGACCTTATTTTCGAACTGAACCAGGAAACAGGAACGACATTGGTGCTGGTAACGCATAATGACGAACTGGCGTCGCGCACGCAACGGATCATTCATTTAAAAGGCGGCATGATCATTTCTGATGTGCCCACACAAATAAACAGCAACAACATTTGATGCGCACAAAAAGATACAATGAAGGAAAATAATCGAAATTTTAATGCGCTTCATTTCAAATGGCTTTTGCAAATGGCCTGGCGCGACAGCCGCAGAAACCGTTCACGCCTTTTTCTTTTTATCTCTTCTGTTATCCTTGGCATTGCCGCGCTGGTGGCTATTTATTCTTTCGGAAATAATTTAAATGATGAAGTAAATAACCAGGCGGCTTCCCTGCTGGGCGCTGATTTGGAGATTTCCGGAAACCAACCTCCTGCCCAACCGATTCAAAATATTCTCGATTCTCTGGGAGGCCAGCAATCGCAGCAGCGAAATTTTGCTTCCATGATTTTGTTTCTAAAAAATGGCGGAACAAGATTGATACAGGTTCGCGCACTCAGCGGCCAGTTTCCTTATTATGGTTCGCTGGAAACCGAACCTGCATCGGCTGCCACTTCATTCAGAAACAAACAGCAGGCATTGGTGGATCAAACGTTGATGTTGCAATTTGGCGCCAAACCGGGCGATTCCATAAAAGTGGGCGAAGTTGCCTTTGCCATTGCAGGCAGGTTATTGAATGCGCCGGGGCAAACGGGCTTTTCCTCTTCCATCGCTCCTATCGTTTACATTCCGCTCAAGTTTTTAAAACAAACCCAACTGATGCAGAAAGGCAGCCGCATCAGCTTTCACTATTTTATAAAATTTAACCATGCAGTTGACGAACAAAAACTAACCGAAAAAATAAAGCCGGTACTCCAGGAAAACGATTATAATTATGACACCATCGAAACGCAGAAAGAAGATACTGGCCGGTCCTTTAGCGACCTCACCCGCTTTTTATCGCTTGTTGGTTTTATCGCTTTGCTGCTTGGCTGCACCGGCGTTGCCAGCGCCGTGCATGTGTATGTAAAAGAAAAAATAAATTCCATCGCCATCCTTCGCTGCCTTGGCGCAAAGGCTTCGCAGGCGTTCATCATTTTCCTGGTGCAGATCGTGTGCATTGGTTTTATCGGTTCGTTATTGGGAGCCGCCCTCGGCGTGGGCATACAACAATTTTTACCTTTCATTCTTAAAGATTTTTTGCCCGTAACTATTACTACCAGCATTTCATGGCCGGCCATTTTTGAAGGCATTCTTCTCGGCACCGGCATCTCTGTTTTGTTTGCACTGCTGCCATTGGTTTCTATCCGCAATGTATCGCCACTGCAGGCGTTGCGCGCTTCTTTTGAACCGGCAGCCAACAAACGCGACCTTATAAAATGGGGCATTTACGGGCTCATCGTTTTATTTGTATACGGCTTTGCGTGGCTTGAAATGAGCAACGGGAAAAAAGCATTTTATTTCACGCTGAGTATTGCGGCAGCTTTATTAATTCTTGCCGCCACGGCTCGCTTGCTGATGTGGCTGGTCAGAAAATTTTTCCCTTCTTCATGGAGTTATTTATGGCGGCAGGGGCTTGCCAATTTATACCGCCCCAATAACCAGACAACCATCCTGATCATTTCCATCGGGTTGGGAACCGCGCTCATCAGCACCCTGCTTTTTGTGCAATCTATTTTGCTCGGCCGTGTTACGATCGCCACCAGCAAAGACCAGCCCAACATGGTTTTGTTCGATATTCAAAGCAGCCAGAAAGAAGGCGTTGCCGGTTTGGTAAAAAGCAATGGCCTGCCGGTAAAAGAAATGATACCAATCGTAAATATGCGGCTCGATGAAGTGAATGGTATTACGGCCGCTGGCCTTAACAAAGATTCAACACTTCAATATTCACGGTATCTTTTTAAAAGGGAATACCGGTGTACGTTCCGCGATTCACTCACCTCTACAGAAAAAATAACCGAAGGCAAATGGATAGGGACTGCACCGGCAAAAGGGCTTCCACCTATTTCGATGGAAGAGCATTATGCAACGAGAAACGGCATCAACATCGGCGACACCATTACTTTTAATGTGCAGGGCGTGATGATAAAAACCATTGTCGGCAGTTTCAGGGAAGTGGACTGGAGCCGCATTCGCACCAACTTTTTAATCGTGTTTCCTGAAGGCGTTATCAATGATGCGCCGCAGTTTGAAGTGATACTCACCAAAGTGCCATCGCAGGAGGCTTCTGCAAAATTTCAACGCGAGATGGTACAAGAATATCCTAACGTTTCTATTATTGACCTTGGCCTTGTGCTCAGCATACTCAATGCCATCATGAGTAAAATTGGTTTTGTGATCCGCTTTATGGGCGGCTTTAGTATCCTCACCGGCATCGTGGTTTTGATCTCATCGGTGCTCATCAGCAAGTACCAGCGCCTGCAGGAAAGTGTTTTATTGCGCACTTTGGGCGCCAGCCGCAAACAAATTTATGCTATCACCGCATTGGAATATTTTTTCCTCGGCACACTCGCGGCGCTCACCGGAATTCTTATAGCGCTTGCCGCAAGCTGGGCCCTGGCGCATTATCTTTTCGATACGCCTTTCCATCCAAACCTTTTGCCTGTATTGATTTTAGGCCTGTTGGTTTGCGTACTCACGGTGGTAACCGGCCTGGTAAATAGTTTTGGAATCTTAAACAGGCCACCGCTGGAGGTGTTGAGGCAGGAGGTTTAAAATTGTCTGAACCGGGATTTATAGGATTAAAAGATTACCAGGATTCAGTTCCAATTTCTTCCTGTTTCATCAAAATAAAAATCTTGAAAATTTATTCGTTTACTGGAAATCAATCACCGGCAACAATGTGATATTTCTTTAAACTTCTTCTGCAATTAAAAATCAATAACTTTATTTTATAAAACAGGAATTTGAAAAAGTTATTCCCTTTTGCAATTTGGTTAAGCCTGGGCGTTTTAGTGCTTATTATATCTACCGGGATTATTGGTTTTATCCTGTTTGAGCACTATAATTTTTTGGATGCACTTTACATGACCGTGATAACTTTATCCACCGTCGGTTACCACGAAATAAGGCCATTAACTGAACCAGGTAAGATTTTCAACATTATTTATATTGTTTCATCATTTGCTGCTTTTACCTTTATCATCAGCAAGCTTACCAGGTACATTGTAAGCGGAGAAATGGCGGTTTATTTAAAAAAACGAAACCTTATGAAAGCAATCGATCAATTTTCTGCCCATGTAATTATATGTGGATTTGGCCGTCATGGCCAACAGGCTGCTAAAATTTTAGAGTCAAACCATATAGATTTTGTAGTAATTGATATTTCAGAAATCAATATAAAAAGCTGGCTGAATGAAAATAAATCGCTGGTTTATATCCAGGGTGATGCTACTGATGATGAAATACTGGTAAAATCCGGCATAAAAAAAGCAGACGCCTTATTAATTACCCTACCTGCAGATGCTGACAATGTATTTATTGTGCTGTCAGCAAGGTCATTAAATCCTGATTTAAAAATCATCAGCAAGGCACAACTTAAAAGTTCGGTAAGCAAATTAAAAACGGCGGGTGCCGATCATGTTATACTGCCCGAAATGCTTGGTGGTACACACATGGCGACTTTAATTTCAAAACCCGATGTTATAGAATTTATCAACAATCTTTGGGGCGATGAAGCGGAGTCGGTTAATATAGAATCGGTAGCTTATGAAGTTTTACCTGGTAGTTTAAAAGATAAATCCATTCATGATATCATCAGTATGCATAAGACCGGTGTCAATTGTCTGGGTATCAAAAATGAAAAAGGAAAGTTTATTATTAATCCTCCGGGCGAAACCATTATTAAACCGCAGATGAAAATAATATTGTTTGGTACCATTGCTCAAATAACTAACATGAAACTTCATTTTATTGAATAATAAATAGATTTTGTAACAGGTTCGCATCAAAATAAAAATCGGGAGAATTTGTTGGTTTACTGTTTCCGGATAAACAAAAACCAACGGATAGCAAAATGGCAACAACGTCATTTTATGCGCTTAATCCAATGTGATTCGCGCCACAGCAATTTTTGTTTTACCCAACATCCGATCGTCTTTACCAATGATATACATACCCTCGCCTGTAACCGAACCAAGCCGTGGCATTGACGTAGGCACATCTGTATTGCTGAAAAATACTTTGCGTGTATACTTGCCTGTTATCTCGTCAAGTGTTAATAAAAAGCAATCGGTTTTACCAAAGCGGCTGGCCTTTTTCACTTTTTGGCCGGGTTGCGTTACTCCTGAGTTTTTAGGACTGTCGTTGAAGAAAATATAAAGAGAATTATTTTTTTCTATCGCTCCGAAACCTGCATAAAACGGCATATTGGAGGGATAAAAAAAGTTGTTGGTGGTGATCCCAAAGCTGTTACGCCCCACCATTATTACTTCACGTTGCGCTTTAGGCAAAACCTGCAACCAGTTAATACCTCCTTCCCCATCCACTTTGCACATCATCAAATCGCCACATTCATAAACTGAATAGGTAGTGGTTGTCCAGTTGCCGGGCATTCCGTTCGCCCCGGAAGTATAACTCTGAGTGGTGTAAATATAATGATGGTACTTTTCTGCAAGAATTACCAGCCCGTGGTCAGGAGTATAGTATATGTCACTAAACTGCATGAACCTTGAAAAGCCTTCCCCGTCATCTTTTATTTTATCAAGCTTTTCCCTTTCTTTTCTTTCGGCTTTAGTTTCGTCATCATTTCCATTGTCGGCAGTCTCCGATTCATCATTAAGGGTAGATAAAAGTGAGGCATTAATTTCCTTTTCATTTGTCGAAATCACTTTCCCTGTTTCAGGGTCAATACGCTGGATCAACATGCCATCAATCGTTTTCCCTTTCTTCTTATCGCTGTAAAATGCCGCCAGCACGATGTCATTGTTTTTCTTCTGCACCAGTTTGGTACTGGTAAGCCATTTGCCGTTAATATCAGTGTTTATTTCTGCAATCTGCTGCCCCTTTTCATCGTACATGCGGATGTTGTAGTTTTCAAAATCCAGAAATTTACTCTTCTTCTTTTTCCCCTCCTCATATTTATAAATGCGGCCAACCATCGTTATTTTTTTATGGTCAGAATATAAAACGTCTTCCAGTTGAAAGGTTTCAGGATCAAATTCATTGGAAATAACTACCGGCTGTGAGCCTTTAAAGTTTGAGTCAAACTCCTGCACCTTATAAGTGTTTTTTGACTTCCCTTGCACACTACTTACAATTACCATTTTTGTGCTGTCGGCATTAAGCGCCACCCGGTAATCAATATCGTCTTTTTTCTCCTCTTTCCGGAAGTCCGCCAATTGCCGCCAATCACTGGAAAGTTCGCCCGTTTTTTTATCCACTTCGGCAGCATAAAGTGTTAACACCCGTTCCCGTTTATTATAATCGTTAGCCAGCAACAGCATTTTATCCTGCAGCATAAAAAACTGATCAAACTGTTTTCCTTTAAGTTCTTTGTTAAAATCATTTCTGTATATTTCAGATAAGTTTTTATCAAGTTTTACCAGCGTAGAAGAGGAACGAAATGAGGCGCCAATAACAAAATAGCTTTTCATGGCAAGGTGGCTCTCCTGGAGATACACACCCGAATTATCGGAATATACCACATCAAGGTCGGTACTGCCTTTGTGTAGTTTAAATTCATCTCCCCAGTGAATTTGTGGCGTTTGTGAAAAAGCGAACATAGAAAGGCATAGGAATACAAATAGTGCAGTCAGTTGTCTCATTACAGTTGTTTTTAGATTAGAGGATGTAAATCTAATAAAAAACCGGAAACATCAAAATCAAACTCCACGATAATGTGAAATAGCGAAGAATGAAAATTTTCACATCAAAATAAAAATCGGGAGAATTTGTTGGTTTACTTTGCCTCCCGGGTGTTTCTCCAAAAAAATTAATGCTGTCCCCTTATTTTCCGGCCAACAGCATTTGACAATCTAACAAAAAAACCGCGGCATGGCCAACAGCTTTTGATAACCTCATTAAAGATTTTGGCTACAACAAACATAGATTTGGATACACGCATTCTTTTGTTTGTGCAGACTTTTGCGTCAACAAAAAAATGAAACATGAAAATAGTTCTTACAGGTTCAATTGGGCACATTGGCAAACCACTCACAGAAAAGTTAGTTCAAAAAGGGCATTCAGTTACCGTTATCAGCAGCAAAGCTGAAAGGCAAAAAGAGATTGAAGCCTTAGGCGCAAAAGCGGCCATCGGCACAATGGAAGACGCCAATTTTTTAACAACAACTTTTAAAGGCGCAGACATAGCCTATCTCATGGAAACAGTCAAGTAGGCAAGAGCATTTCAGCCCAAGCCTCTCACGGAACCGTACGTGAAAGTCTCCCTTCATACGGCTCTTGTTACACAAATCTAATCAGTTTGCAGACAATTGCCAGTGATAAAACATTGTTGGATAGTTTGACTTTATGCCTCTTAACCAATCATTTGCTTTCAGATAGCTATTGCCAACCGACTTATACTTATTCTTTACCCATTTTGCCAGCCGGTAATCCAAATTCAGGAATAGTTTCCCTACTGCTTTCATATTCATCCTGCCATAATATTGAATGATACCGCGCGATTGCTGATTTACCTTTTCGGCTATTGCCTGTATGGTTAACGTACTGTCTCTGTGAAAATCCATAGCCTTCCATTGCTCTATTATCCGCTTTCTGGCTTTCATGCTTATTTCACAATCATAGCCTAAAAACATACCGCCCCTGTTCGACTTTTTACTCATGGGCTTGAAGCTGTGCCCTAAGAAGTCAAACGCTTTTGGATAGCCTTTGCGTTTCGCTCTCCGGTAATCTTGACAATAGACGATTTTTGTCTTTTCTTCACTCAACTGTAATTTACAATCTGCTAATCTTGCCTTGATGGCTTTCAAAATGTATTTGCTTTGCGCTTCGCTGATGCAATGCACAATCACATCGTCGGCATAACGTACAAATGTTACTCCCGAAAAAGTCTTTTCAATCCATTTATCCAGCACATAATGAAGAAAAAGGTTTGCCAGCAATGGACTGATAACGCCACCCTGCGGTGTTCCTTTTCCTTCTTTCAATACTAACCCTGCTTTGGTTTGAACCGGTGCTTCCAGCCATCTTTTGATGTACAGTATTACCCACTTTTCAGGTACATGCTTTTCTACTGCTTTTAGCAATAACTCATGATCCACTTCATCGAAAAAGCTTTTGAATATCCATATCAATTACCCAAGGATAATTGCGTACGTTTTCTCTTACCTTTTCTAAAGCCTGATGAGCACTTTTGTGGGGTCTGTACCCATAAGAAGATGGACTGAACACCAACTCTAAGCGCGGTTCCAGATAAGTTTTAATTACTTCCTGGGCTATCCGGTCGCTTACCGCAGGGATGCCTAATTTCCTTTCTCCTCCATTGGATTTGGGTATGATAACTTCTTTGACCGGATGGGGAAAGTAACTGCCGCTCGCCATTCTGTTCCAAAGCTTGTACAGGTTACCGGATAAGTTTTCTTCAAACTTCTTTAAGTCCTGCTCATCCACGCCTGCACTTCCTTTGTTTCTCCTGACTTTGCGATAGCCTTCCCTTACCATGTCTTTGGTTATCGGAACAGTCTTCGATTTTGTCTCAAATAGTTCATTCATCCTTAAAAAAAATCAAGTTGGTAAAATACCTGAAACTGTATAACTGCTGTTCTTCGCTCCACCCTCATTACAAGGGCTTCATCACTACTACAACAGCATCCGCCATCCCTGCAAACATTGATACTGTAAGCCTTACGGGTACTTCCCGCTTGCGCCGTTCTCTTTTCATTTTACAGGGATTTCCTGAGTTCCATACAAGAGCCTGAATAAGAGTCAAGCCTGCTCAATCGCGTTTGCCTCATAGCCAGTAGACAAGTTGCCGCTATGATCTTCCCCCGTAGCCAAGAACACGGGATTTTGACAAAATGTAGCCCCTCACACGACTTCATCACAGGTTCACTTCCGTTCTTCTCTCTTATTCTTACCTGACTACTCATGGTAGCCTTTTCCTCCTTCCGTTCAATACCTTTGCATTACTGCAAAAGCACCGGGAGGCGGTTTGCAGCCTCCGCTTGTACAGCGGCTGCGATAGGCCTACTATCATCTCTTATATAGCACCGATAAATGAATACAAAACATTTATCGTTCACAGCACACCTTGGCGCCGGCAGGTTCTTTGACCAAAATTTTGATTACATGGCGACTATTAATAAGATTGCCAATAATTATAAACAAGCTGTTGAAGGTTCAGGAGTCAAGCGCGTGGTGCATCTGAGCAGCGTTGGCGCGCATACGGATAAAGGAAATGGCATGTTGGCATTTCATTACAATGTAGAAAACATTTTGAAACAATTGCCGGAAGATGTTTCCATTAAATTTATGCGCCCGGTGGGTTTTTACATTAATATGTTTGCCTTTATCCCAACCATAAAAATACAAAATGCCATCGTACAAAATTATGGAGGCGATGAAAAAGACCCCTGGGTTTCGCCTTTGGATATTGCTGCAGTGATTGCCGAAGAAATGGAGAAACCTTTCGGCGGCAGAGAAATCCGGTACATAGCAAGTGATGAAGCGTCCCCAAATGAAGTAGCAAAAATTTTGGGCGAAGCCATCGGAAAGCCTGGTTTGAAATGGCTCGAAATTCCCGATGAACAACAGTTCAACGGAATGATAGCCGCAGGCATGAATCCGGGAATTGCCAAAGGTTTGGTGGAGATGAATGCAGGGAGGCGTAGCGGTGTATTGTTTGAAGATTATTATCGCAACAAACCCACTTTAGATAAAGTAAAGCTGAAAGATTTTGCAAAGGAATTTGCAGCCGTTTATAATAAATCTTAGAACATTTAGCCATCAATGCCCAACCGGGCCAAGGTTTCGATGTTTATAGATCAATAATTTTAAAAAAAATAACACTTAAATTCAACTTCAATGAATACACATGAAATTACCATTGCAGGAGAAAGCAATCATCCATTAACGGTAAAACGTTTTGGATATGGCACGATGCGGCTTACCGGCGCAGGCATTTGGGGAGAACCTGCCAACCGCCCCGAAGCGTTGCAAATATTAAAGCAATGCATTAAGAGCGGAATCAATTTTATAGATACTGCTGATTATTATGGTGAAGATGTAACCAACCGTTTGATAGCAGAAGCATTATATCCCTATCCGGATGATTTGGTGATATGCACCAAAGTTGGCGGTGCAAGAAAACCCGATAAAAGCTGGATTCCGTTTAATCGCCCTGAGAATTTGCGCAGCAGTATTGAAAATAATTTACGTACCTTGAAACTGGAACAAATAACACTTGTTCATTTCAGGATAATAGCCGGAGGCGATGTGCCTTTTAAAGAATCAATGCAGGCGATGTTTGAAATGCAGAAAGAAGGAAAGATATTGCATGTAGGCGTAAGTAATGTTAACCCTGGTGAATTGAAGGCGGCAATGGCAAATGGGTAATATCGCCACCGTAGAAAATATGTATGGCCATGCGCAACGCATTTCAAAACAATTGGCACATGGAGGAGAAAACAGGGGCGGCGAGGAAGTACTTGCAATCTGTGAGGAAAATAAAATACCTTTAATTCCTTACTTTTCTTTATTCCAGTCAATGCCTCAAAAGGATGAAAGAATTTCAATCATTGCAAAAAAATATAACGCTACCGATGCGCAAATAAATTTAGCATGGCTGCTGCATCGTTCCCCATGGATATTACCAATTCCCGGAACTTCATCCCTACAACATTTTGAAGAAAATTTAAAGGCTACAGAAATACAATTGAGTGAAGAAGATATGAAGTTTCTTGAATAAAAAATAATAACATTGTACTATGGCAAACATCCAACCTCACAGAATTAAAACAATAAGCGAATTTCACAGGTTCAGGGGATTGCCCAGGCCGGAGCATCCTTTAATCAGTGTGATAAATCTTGAAACCTTTCAGCATTCGGATGAAAAAGAACCGATAAGTTTTGTATTGATTTTTATTCCATCTCCATTAAAAAGAGATTGTGAGTGCTAAATTTAAATACGGCCAGCAGCAATATGATTTTGATGAAGGCGTTATGTTCTTTATGGCTCCCAACCAGGTATTCGGAATTGAGAGATGGTAATAATGAGACATCAAAACGTTCAGGCTGGATATTGCTTGTTCATCCCGATTTTCTTTGGAATACGCCTTTGGCCAAAACCATAAAGCAATACGAATATTTTGACTACTCGGTACATGAAGCCTTATTTCTTTCGGAGAAAGAAGAAACAACAATTAAAGACATCATGCAAAACATTCAGCAGGAATATCATTCTAACATTGATAAATTCAGCCAGGATATAATTATTGCGCAACTTGAATTATTGCTTACTTATTCAGAAAGATTTTATCATCGTCAATTCATGACAAGAAAAATAACCAACCATACCATTCTAGATCGCCTGGAAGAAATTCTTGCAGCATATTTCAATAGCGATGATTTGGTACAAAAAGGGTTGCCTACCGTTCAATATATTGCCGAGGCATTAAACGTATCTCCCAATTATTTAAGTGGATTACTAAAAGTATTAACGGGTCAAAGCACACAACAACATATACACGATAAATTGATTGAAAAAGCAAAGGAACAATTATCCACCACTGATTTATCCGTAAGTGAAATTGCCTACGAATTAGGCTTTGAACATCCGCAGTCTTTCAGCAAATTATTTAAAACAAAAACCAATCTTTTCGCCTTTGGAATTCAGACAATCATTTAATTAAGCAGTAAACGAATATCGGATAGCGAACAGATAAGTTTAAGTTGCAAGATCCGATAAAATACGAGGCAACAATTCTCATTTTGATTACAAAGTTCCTCAATTAGACTACATATACAACATTTCCTCTTTTGATCTTTGTGTTATTGTTCAATTAAAAGGATATACATTATGAAAGATCAAAATGAAAAATACAGCAAATGCTGTTTACAAGAAAGAAAAAGTATGGTTTATTACAGGTTCATCCCGCGGATTCGGACGTATATGGACTGAAGCAGCATTGAAACGTGGCGACAAGGTTGCAGCAACAGCTCGAAAGACTGGAAAGTATTGCCGACCTGAAAGAAAAATACGGCGAAAATGTTTTAACACTGAAACTGGACGTTACCCAACCTGATAAGGTGAAGTCTGCTGTGAAAGCGGCTTACGCTTATTTCGGCAGGTTGGATATTGTTTTCAATAATGCGGGATACTCCCTTGTGGGAACGATTGAGGAAGCAAATGCCGATGAAATTCGGGCGCTTTATGAAACGAATATACTTGGACCGGTTTCTGTGATCCAGGCTAGCATTGCCTTTATTACGCAAACAAGGGAAAGGACATATTTTAGGCACATCGAGTGGCCTTGGACATTTGGCATATCCGGTGATTGGTTATTACTGCTCTTCCAAATGGGCTTTTGAAGCCATCCATGAAAGCCTGGCGGCTGAAGTAAAACAGTTTGGCATTGATGTTACAATAATAGAGCCGGGGGCTTACGCCACAGAGTTTGGTAGCCAGGACTCATTAAAATTTACAAAAAGTCAGGATATTTATAATGAGATTAAAGAGTCGATTTGTCGAAGGCATAAAAACCATGGAACAAGGAAATCCGCAATGCAACATCGGATGCGATTTTTAAAGTGGTGGATGCTGAACAGCCTCCGTTGCGTTTATTTTTAGGAAGCCATAATTTGCCGGAAATTCGTGAGGCATATGCAAAACGATTAAAATTATGGGAAGAATGGGAAGCCGTGTCTAATGCTGCACAAGGATAAATATTTCAATTACGGACAACCGGTATGTATTTTAATATCGGTTGTCATTTTTTAATTTGATAAAAATTCAGTAATATAATTATTATCATTAAACAAGCTGTGTATTTTCATAAAATATTATTCAACTCATTCAGTAATAAATATTTGTTTAAGAAAAGAATATGAAAAAAATGAACATGCACCACAGAAGTATAAATCGCTGTCAGATGCATTTAGTGATTTAGGTTTTCCGGCTCCGCAGCATCCGTTGATTGCATTAATCAATGGAATTGATAAACCATTTGATATGAAAATTCCAACTCATCGCCATGTGCTGAATTTTTATAAAATATCTTACAGACCTTACCTGGGCGGTACATTAAAATATGGGCAGACTTATTTTGACTTTAATGATGGCGGAATGCTATTCGCTGCTCCGAATCAAATTGTCGGCAGTAACGATGAGGAAAATAATACAATTAAAAATGAGTGTATTAATCAACAAATCACGCTTTTAATACATCCTGATTTTTTATTGAATTACCCTTTAGCCAAAAAGATTAAACAATACAACTATTTTTCCTATTCTACAAACGAAGCATTGCATTTGTCAGACAAGGAAAAAGAAGTTATTACTTCTATCTTCAGGATTATCGAAGATGAGTTAAACAGCCGCATTGATGAATTCAGTCAGGATGTGATTATTTCCCAAATTGAGTTGCTACTGAACTATGCTAATCGTTTTTATAAAAGACAATTCATTACCCGTAAACATGTAAACAGTACATTGCTGCAAAAACTGGAAGATATTTTAGACGAATATTTCGATGAACAAAAATCATTAAACAAGGGTATTCCGACTGTTCAATTTCTTGCAGAATGCTCTGAATATTTCTCCAGGTTATCTGAGCGATATGCTCCGTTCACTTACCGGACAAAATACACAGCAGCACATTCATAATAAACTGATTGAAAAAGCAAAGGAAAAATTATCAACTACCGAATTATCGGTAAGTGAAATTGCTTATGAATTAGGCTTTGAACATCCGCAATCGTTCAGTAAATTATTTAAAACAAAAACCAATTCTTCGCCACTGCAATTTCGGGCTTCGTTTAATTGATAAAGTAAAAATAAATGTTTCTCTTCTGTGTTTCTTACCCTTCATGAAAGACTTTTCCAATCTCTTACTGCTTCATCAAAATTGAAACCGGAAAAATTTATTGGTTTACTGTAAAATGTGATAACTACCTTTGTGATTTCATTTGCCAGGAAACATCAGAAGTGTTTCTTTATTGGTTTGATCTTAAGGTTTAAAATACCTGTTCGAACGCGTACTTAAATTTAAGGCTGAAGTAAAAAGTTATAAATTGAAAAAAGTATGGTATTAGAAATTAAAATGATTACATTAACCCCGAACGATACATTTTTACAGTGATCAAACTGGCAAAATATTTGTCTTCCATTTTTTAATTAAAACATAGATATGAATTTTTGGGACAGAATTTTATTTGGAAACCCTTTTAACGATTGGGCGATAGCGATTGGAATTATAGTAGTATCATTTAGCCTGATCAAAATTTTAAAAGGCCCTGTAATTAAGAAATTAAAAAAGTGGTCTCTTAAAACTGTTATGACTTTTGATGATTTTATTGTGCTGGCTATAGAAAAGACGGTGATACCTTTTTTATATTTTGCAGCCATTTTCGGAGCCTTTGATTATCTCACATTTAATACCCGCACCACGCATATCATACAGGTTACCAAATTATTTATCATTACCTATTTTATTTTAAGCCTGCTGAACTCTGCTATTCAATATTTCATTTTCTCTTTCCTTGAAAAGCAGGAAAACAGTGACGTTAAGAAAAAACAGGCGCGTAGCCTCATTATCATTTTAAAAGGCGTAGTTTGGATATTAGGCTTTGTATTCCTGGTAAATAATCTTGGATATAATGTTACCACCATTATTACCGGCCTTGGTATTGGCGGTATCGCCATTGCCCTGGCGGCTCAGGCAGTGCTGGGAGATTTCTTCAGCTATTTTGTAATATTCTTTGACCGCCCTTTTGAAATAGGCGACTTTATAATAGTTGACGATAAAATAATCGGGGCTATTGAATACATTGGAATTAAAACTACCAGGATTCGCGCTATTAGCGGAGAACAGATTGTTGTTCACAATAAAGACCTTACGGACTCAAGAGTGCATAATTATAAAAAAATGCTGCGGCGCAGGGTGGTGTTTAGTATTGGTGTCATCTATCAAACTACCGCAGAGCAGATGAAGAAAATACCAGGAATAATCAAATCAATTATAGAGGCTACTGAAAATGCAACCTTCGACCGGAGCCATTTTTCAGCGTTTGGTGATTTTAGCATGAATTTCGAAACGGTTTATTATATAGAAAGCCCTGATTACAATATGTATATGGATGCGCAACAAAAAATTTACCTGGAAATATTGCAGGCTTTTGAAAAAGAAAATATTGAATTTGCTTATCCTACACAAACCTTGTTTGCTGCTAATGCTTTCGCAACACAAGCTAAAGAAAAAACCAACGGTGTGGAAAGCAGCACTGTTGAAAAAAATTGATTTCTTTGCCTGGATCGTGATTGGTAACATTAGCAGATTAACACGATTCAATTCTAATTTCTTACTAATTTATCAAAAATAAAAATAGAAGGATTTGTTGCTTTACTGGTTTGAAAAAGTAACTTCTTCTATCATATATTTACAGCTTACCTGAATGGGGCTCAACTTAAAAATGCTTTTTAAAAGGAAACAAATAATAATCGGAACACTGATATTAAGCAGTGCTTTTAGTTGCAAGGATAATCCTAAATCGGCCGCTAATAACAAACAGGAACCTGTTGTAACTATTCCTGTTATTAATTATTCTGTTCTCAATTATTTTCCTCATGATACAACATTGTTTACCGAAGGGTTTCTTTTTCATAACGGAGAATTGTTTGAAAGTACCGGTTCGCCAAACGAACTTCCTCAAACTAAATCTTTAATAGGAACAGACAATTTAAAGACAGGTAATTTTTCAAAGAAAATTGAGCTTGATAAAACAAAGTATTTTGGCGAGGGCATTGCTTTTTTAAACAATAAATTATATCAGCTTACTTATAAAAGCCAAACAGGATTTATTTATGATGCCAACTCTTTTAAGGAAATAGGCCAGTTTAAATATGAAAATAAAGAAGGGTGGAGTTTGACGACTGATGGGAAAAATTTAATTATGAGTGATGGCACGAATAAGTTAACTTATTTAAGCCCTGATAATCTAAAACCGGTCAGGATATTAAATGTGACCCAAAACGGAATGCCACAGGATAGCCTGAACGAATTAGAATACATAAAGGGATTCATTTATGCCAATGTTTGGATCAATAATTTTATCTACAAAATAAATCCTTCAACCGGCGATGTAGTTGGAAAATTAGACCTTAGTTTTTTGATGAAGGATGCAAGAAATAAAAACCCCGGTGTAGATGTTTTGAATGGAATTGCGTATGATTCAACTTCCGACAAAATTTATGTTACGGGGAAAATGTGGCCCGACATTTACCAGATAGATTTTAAACATTGATAATTGAAATCTTTTCCAACTTCATCCAAAATAAAAATTGAGTGAATTTGTTGCTTTACTGGCCGCGCTGAATTTTTGAAAACATTCGTATATATTTGAGTATACAATCTTTATGACGCGCTATTTTTCACGAATATCTCTTTTAATTTTATTTGTTCTAAGTATCTTACCAATACTATTTATAGATGGCAAGAAAATGCTTTTGTGCTTCTTAAATAGGGATATTAAATAAAGTTGCCAAATCACTTTGATATGAAATTATTTTTTTTCTTTCTCTTATGGTGTAGCACGGGAAATGTGGTTGCTCAAAAACTTCTTCAACAAAAACTGGAACATTTGCCGGTTTATCTGTTCAATGAAATAAAAGCAGTGAAAGGCGATTGGTTGCTGGGCAATACCAACGCCGTAACAAAAGTTTTCAAATCAAAAAACGGCAAAGATCTTATTATTACCAATGGCTTGATATGCCGCCAGTTCAGATTGCAACCCTACATGGCATGTTTTGGATTCAGGAATCTCGTTACAGGAAAAGAAATGCTCCGGTCGATAGAACCGGAAGCGGAAGTGCAGATCAATGGTAAATCATACAAAATTGGTGGAGTGCAGGGGCAATTTGAAAGAGGGTATCTTAAGTATGAATGGCTGGATCAATTCAAAAACAACACAGAAGCTTTTCAACTGGTTGATTTTTCAATAAGGGATATACAACCACGATTTAAATGGATTTCTGGAAGATGGAATACCAATAACCAATGGCCACCAAAAGGGAAACAAATAGATTTTACATTCCGCCTGGCAGATAACGAACTGAATAGAGTTACGTTGGATATTGTTTATGAGATGTATGATTATATTCCACTCATATCTAAGCAGATGATGGTGCACAACGAAAGCAACAGTCCAATAATCATTAATACTTTTAAGAGTGAAAAACTGGCAATGGTAGAAGAAAGCTCAGGTATTAACAAAGATGGAGTTCTCCCTTCTCCCCACATCTGTATACAAAGTGATTATTCTTTTGGCGGAGGTTCTTATGCAGATGCCAATCATACGACCTTTTGGTTACCCGATTCCCTGTATACCTCGCAGGTAAATTATAATTTACAAACACGTTGCCTTCTTGAAAGTAAGCCTCCTATTGGCCCGGATTATCTTCTGCGGCAAGGGCAAATTTTTGAAACATTTCATACGTATGAATTAATGTATGATAGTTATGACAAAGAGCGTTGTGGTTTGGCGGAGCGAAAAATGTACCGGTTCCTTGCCCCCTGGTCTACGGAAAATCCTATCTTTCTTCATCTCACAACTACCGATCCGCAAAAAGTAAAAAGTGCTATTGGCCAATGCGCCAATGTTGGGTTTGAAATGGTAATCCTGAGTTTTGGCAGCGGGCTGAACATGGAAGATACCAGCAATACCAATATCGAAAAATTTAAGGCATTGGCGGATTATGCCCATTCAAAAGGAATTGAAATTGGAGGCTACTCTTTGTTTTCCAGCCGAAGCATCGATGCTGCAGACGATGTGATTAATCCTGCAACCGGTAAACCCGGGGGAGCTATCTTTGGTAATGCCCCTTGTTTGGGTAGTAATTGGGGGCTGGCTTATCTTAAAAAATTAAAAACTTTTATAACTCAGACAGGATTTAATGTCCTGGAAAATGATGGCCCTTACCCGGGAGATCTCTGTGCATCCACTACACATCCGGGACACAGTGGCCTTAAAGATTCACAATGGAAACAATGGGGGCTGGAAAGCTCTTTTTATGAGTGGCTCCGGCAAAGGGATGTTTATCTAAATGCCCCGGATTGGTATTTTTTGAATGGCTCTAATAAAGTAGCTATCGGTTACAGGGAAACCGACTGGTCTTTGCCGAGAGGCAGGCAAATTATTTTAGGGCGCCAAAATATTTATGACGGAACCTGGAATAAAACGCCGGCCATGGGATGGACATTTGTGCCGCTTACGCAATATCACGGTGGAGGATCTGCAGCAACTATTGAACCTTTGCATGAGCATCTTGATGCTTATAAGGCACACCTGGTTCAAAATTTTGGAAGCGGCGTACAGGCATGTTACAGGGGACCAAGGTTGTACGACACACCTGCAACAGAAGAACTGGTAAAAAAAGAAGTGGCCTGGTACAAAAAATACAGGAACATACTAAATGCTGATATCATTCATATTCGCCGCCCGGATGGAAGAGATTATGACGCTATAATGCACGTAAACCCTAAAGGAAAAGAAAAAGCGCTTGCAATGATTTATAATCCCCTTGATAGCACAATTAGCCGGAAAATTAAATTGCCATTATATTATACCGGTTTAACTGGCATAGCACGGGTAAGAGAAAAAGAAAATAAAATACAATTATATCATTTAAACAGAGATTATTCTATTGAAGTTCCGGTAACAATAGCCGCACATTCATATACCTGGCTGGTCATTGAATAATTGTTGTAATTCTTTACCGGTTTATTTACCTCTCTTCTGAGCAATTGTATGAACTATGATTTATAAGGTAAAAGATTTGCATGATTAATTGCAATTTCTTCCTGCTTCATCAAAATAAAAATCAGGGGAATTTATTGGTTTACTATTGCCAGTCAGTATATTTGATAGAAGGGTGAATCCTAACGAAAACATCAATCGTGTAAAAACGCCAAAATTAATTTTTCATCTTCTCTTTAAATTAAAAACGCTATGAATAAAATCCTCGCTAAACTCCACGGTTCAATTTTCTTATTGCTGTTCGTTTTCCCTTTTAGCATCCATGCGCAGGTGTTGCAGTTAAACGGTAAAAACAATTCTGTGAATTATGAAAGATTGGCAAAGATCGATGGTTTGATAAATGATTATGTAAAAAAGGATTGGGTAAAAGGAGTGGTGACGATCGTTGTGAAAGACAACCAGGTAGTTCAATATAAAGGATATGGATATGCAGATGCTGAAACAAAAGAAGCAATGAAAAAAGATGAATTGTTTCGCATCGCTTCACAAACAAAAGCACTCACAGCTACAGGAATTATGATCTTGTATGAACGCGGAAAACTTTTACTTGGCGAACCTGTTGCTGATTTTATTCCTGAATTTAAAAACCCGGTGGTACTTGATAAATTCAATCCAACCGATTCAAGCTATACAACGGTGCCGGCTAAACGCGATATTACCATCAGGGACCTTCTCACACATACTTCAGGCATTGACTACGCAACTATAGGAAGTGAAAACATGCGGGCTATCTATGCAAAAGCCGGGCTGGAGCCGGGATTTAATATGGAGAAGAAAAACCAAACGTTGCTCGGCGCGGTGAAGATTCTTGCAAAATTACCGCTCGTGCATCAGCCCGGTGAACAATGGGTTTACGGATTAAACTTCGATGTGCTGGGTTGTGTAATTGAAGTGGCCAGCGGCATGAGCCTGAATGATTTTCTTACCAAAAATATTTTTGAGCCAATGGGGATGACAGATACTTATTTTAATGTCCCTGCAGCTAAGGCAAACCGTTTGGCACATGTTTATACGGAAGATTCCCTGCATCATGTTATTCCGTGGGATAAAGAAAAAAGTGGTATTGATGCGGATTATCCTCTTGTGCAAAAACATTACTTTTCAGGAGGTGCTGACCTGACATCAACGGCCTATGACTATGCGCAGTTTTTACAAATGTTATTAAACGGCGGCACTTACAACGGCCATGAAATACTTGCCCCGCGAACCGTGGAAATGATGATAAGCAACCAGCTTGATTTTAAGTTTAACGGGGTAAATGATTTCGGGCTTAGCTTCGAAGTGGTTTCTGAGAAAGGCGCGGCAAGAGGGCCAAGAAACAAAGGCACTTTTGCATGGGGCGGTTATTGGGGAACCACTTATTGGGCCGATCCAAAAGCGCATTTAATTTGCCTGATCATGACTCAGCAAATTCCTGACAGCCACAGCGGATTAGCGCAAAAATTCCAGGATATGGTTTATGCAAGCCTCAAATAATTGTAGGCTGGATATATTTTTATTGGCTGGAGCCAACAAAAGTGAATTTAAAAAATCTCCACGGACTGGCCATCATTGGCAATTCAAAATTTTGAAGGTACATTGCTATTTAAAAAAATGCAGGAAAACACGTTGATGCTCTATGTTGCAAAAGAGAAAATGCTGGCGAAATTCACTTCTATTTTAACCAGGTATGGTTTTTTAAAAACAAAGGCCACTCAATGCGCTGAAGTTTTTACTTCCAATAGTTTGGATGGTGTTTATACGCATGGGGTGAATCGTTTTCCAAGATTTGTTCAATATGTAAAAGAAGGCTTTGTGAAGGCTGGTGCAGTGTCATCCCTGGAAAATAAATTAGGTGGAATTGAGCAATGGAATGGAAACCTGGGCCCTGGCATTTTAAATGCGATGGCTGCGACAGAAAATGCAATGCGGCTTGCAAAGGATAATGGTATCGGCTGTGTGGCTTTGAGGAATACCAATCATTGGATGCGTGGAGGAACGTACGGTTGGCAGGCTGCTAAAAAAGGTTTTGTATTTATTGGCTGGACAAATACCATTGCAAATATGCCGGCGTGGGGAGCAAAAGATGCGAGGCTTGGAAATAATCCATTGGTCATGGCGCTGCCATATAAGGATGAAGCAATCGTGTTGGACATGGCGATGTCACAATTTTCATTTGGGTCTATGGAACAGGCGGCAATGAATAATCAATCACTACCTGCCTATGGAGGATTTGACAAAAACGGGGCACTAACCAGTGATCCAAAGGCTGTTCTTGAATCAATGAGGCCTTTGCCCATTGGGTATTGGAAAGGCGCGGGGCTGTCGCTACTGCTGGATTTGCTGGCAACTATCTTATCAGGAGGTTTATCAACTTATGAGATAAGCAAAGAAAAAGTTGAGCATGGATTATCGCAGGTATTCATTGCAATTGATATTTCTAAACTCAATAATTATTCAATGATTGGAAAAGTGGCCGAAGGAATATTGAATGATTATCATCAATCAGTTCCTGTTGATGAATCAAAAAAAATTGTATACCCGGGTGAACGTGCCTTCTCAATAAGAAAGAAAAATCTTTTGAATGGAATTCCTGTTTTGAAAAAAGTTTGGGAAGAGATTGAGAATTTGTAATCGGGAAATTAATCTTTTTGAAACAGATCCTTGGAGCAGGCCGAAGGCCTTGGTTTCACCAGGCGTTCTTAATTTTTAAGCCGATGGAATGGAAAAATGAAAAACAGAACCTTTTCTAATTTTACTTTCAGCCCAAATTCGGCCGCCATGGCTTTTAATAATTTCAGAGGAAATATATAACCCTACCCCAGTACCCGAGAATGAGCTTGCAGAGCCGCTTACACGGTAAAACCGGATAAAGATATTTTCAATATCCTTATCCGGGATACCAATACCATTATCACATATATCAACCAAAATATCTCGCCCTTTTTTTGTTGCATTAATAATAATTTCACTTCTTTGCGGCGTATATTTTATTGCGTTTCCAATAATATTGGTAAGCACTTGCTCCATTCTTTCTTTATCCGCATTTACCATCAATTTTTTTTGATAGTTATTAAAAATGATCTTGTGCCCTTTTGTTGTTTGTTGAAGATTAGAACTTGTTTCTTCTATCAAAATATTTAAATCAAAAAGCGTGCGGTTTAAAGCAAGTTTTCCGGCTTGTATTTTAGAAACGTCAAGCAGATTAGTAATCAAATCAGATAATTTGTTTACCTGCTTCACAGTTTTTTTCACAAATCCATGGCGCGGATCTTTTTCCATCATCATTTCTAAAACCTGAAGATTGGCCAGGATCACTGTCAGCGGTGTTTTTAATTCATGGCTTGCCATCACCATAAATTCATCCTTATACCTACTTAATTCCTGCAAGTGTTCCGCATATAGGCGCAGTTGCTTTTCTGCCTCTACACGGGCAGAAATATCACGTGCTATTTTTGAGGCGCCCATTATTTTTCCTTTACTATTCTTTACAGGCGAAACGGTTAAAGAAATCTGCCTTTCCGATCCATCTTTGGCCACCCGGACCGTTTCAAAATGATCAATTCTTTTGCCTTTTCTGATGCTGCCTATGATCAAAGCTTCTTCTGAAATCCTATCTTTTGGAATGATGATAGAAATATGTTTTCCTATGGCTTCCTTTTCAGAAAAGCCGAACATTTTTGTAGCCGACCTGTTCCAACTGGTAATTATTCCATCCAATGTTTTACTAATGATCGCATCATCTGAAGAATTGACAATTGCAGCAAGAGTGGCTTGTTTTTCCTCAGCTAGTTGTTGTTCGCTGGCATCTTTTACAAATTGGGAAATTTCAGCCACTTTTCCCATTTTGTCTTTTATGGGAAACGCATTGAAAGAAATAAATTTTTTTTTACCGTTCTTATCTTTGCATTCTGCTTCATAATATTCTTGTTTCCCTTTTTTCAAATTGCGGATTATATGCTTCTCTTTTTGAAAAATAACTTCACACATAATTAATGAAATATTTTCTCCGATGGTTTCTTCAGCAGCGAACCCAAAAATTTTTTGAGCGCCTTCATTCCATTTTTTAATAACACCATCAAGATTAATACTAATGAACCCTTCGTCTGAAGATGGCATAACAGAACCATTCAATTTTTGATTTTCCATATCTTTCAACTATTTCAGGATGCCCCATTTATTTTCACCGTAGTACGCTGAAAATTATTGTTTGCCTGTTTCAGGCCTTTGTGTGGTTTCTTCTATTACTTTTTTTAACCACGTTTTCACTAAGCTATCAATTTTCATACCATTGAATATTATTAAAATAGGAACCAATTAAATAAATCCAGAACTATACCCCTAATTATAATTTCTCTTTGCATGCTTACAATAAAAATCGAATGTATTTGTGGGTTTACTGCATTTTAGTTTCTGATATAATAAAAAGCCACGGAATTGAAAATTAAAATTTCATTCGGTGCCGGCAAGCTGGCCATAATCGAAGGTGCCTTTGGGCAAGGGCAAAACAGGTCCTGCCTTCTTACTTACATAAATAATTTAAAGTGATTAATTTTGCATTCTTGAGCCATTAAATTATAAGCCAATAAAAAGAATCCCCAATGGAAATAGCTATCACATCTCATAAAAAAAAGGAGTACCTCTTAATAGAAACAAAAGCTATTATAGAATCCAAAGAAGATTTGATAACCCAATCCAAAATGCTTTACGAGGAAATAGCGAAATATGGTTTTAAAAAAATACTCATTGATGAATCAGAATCAAAATTACCCTGTGATTTAGTTCCATATTTTGATTTGGTAAAAAATTATGTTGAGGAATTTCCTCCCGAAATCCGCCAATTAAAAATCGCAACTTTTATAGCTAAAGAGTATAAAGAATTCGCTGATACCTGGGAAACATTATGCCAGAGCAGAGGATTAAACTATTTTGCCTTTACATCTTTACAGGAAGCCAAAAAATGGTTATTAAGTTAAAACACCGCACAGTTTATAAAACGAAAATAAGAATCCTGTTTATTTGTTTATTTACTAAAAGAATACCTTTCAAAATTATTTTTGCCAGCCCTGCTTTTTATTGAAAATATAAATGCAACGAATCTTTTTTTGTAATTGTCAATGCTATAAAATACGTTTCAATGAAAAATTCCCCGATAGTTTTAATGGCTTCTTTTACTTTTATTTTCACTTTTAATTCATGCAAAAAAGGTGGCGTAGATAACCCAGAACTTACAGGGCAGTGGCAATTGAAATATTCCGTAGGCGGTATTGGCGGGAGCACTATAAAACCGGATAAAAAAGTTATATTGATCTTTAACAGGGACTCTACTTATGCTTTGAAAGAGGATGGAACAATTACCTCAAATGGAGATTATCATGTTACTTACGACACAACTTATGGAAATATTTTTTTTTTAGAGGCTATTCGTATAGATTTTTTGCCAGGGCCAAGTGGTGAAATTTATACTATTAAAAATAATCAATTAATTCTTACAGATTGTTTTATTTCAGATGGTTATACTCATTGTTTTGAAAGAATAAAATAAACTAAAAATAATAATCGTTTCATTTCGCAGTAAAAAATATCTGTTATTTGTTGGTTTATTTAGGATTATCACTTTTATATTTTAGTGTAACCATAACCGTTAAAAAGTTGCCTGACAGGCAAATCAATTTTAAAATAAACCTATTATTTTTTGATTCCTTTACGGCCAAAAAGAAGGCTTGGTAGTAGTGCCTAAAAAAGTGCAATCAGCACACTCTTCGAAACTTCCATCATAACCTTTTTTCCCATGTTGAAAATCGTGGTAAAGAGGAATAAGCCCGGCTCCAAAATAAAAAGCGGCACTATCTTCAGGAACAAAAATAGTGAAACAGCCCGTTGGCTGGTTCCAAGACGCGGGTAAAGAACTATTGTAAATAAACCCCCTGTATTGCCTGGGGTTCCCGGCACCTATGTACCCGATTACCGTTTCTGTTGAATCTGAAATATTATGAACATTCCCTTTGGTTTGATCCGGTTGCGCGCTAAAGATAGAACCCAAATCTTCCGAATTCCCTTTCATTGCCTGCCAAAATTTATAGGCGCTGGAATCCAATACGTATTGCGTGATAAGAACGCTGTATAAAACGCTAAGCCTTCTGTCATGGTCTACAAAATAAGCCAACGGGCTATGAATGATATTATCCTGTAACCCAACTGAAGAGCCTATAACAACATTGGTAGAATTATCAGTTACCCAGCATATATGTACCGGATCGGTCCGCGGCAATACAGTTCCATTGTCCGGAATATATATAAACCCCGAAAGATATGGTGTATGGTATTCCCACGTTTCCTGGTAAGCCCAACGATAATAGCGTGAATTAGTATTCTGGTTTTGGGTATTTACATACACCTGCAAATCACCTTGTTTTAAAGACCAGTCAATGCCATTAATTGGTGGGGAATTTTCGAAAGGCACAAAATCTGATTGGTAAACTTTGCCGGATGAAGTAGCAATATACAAACTGTATTTATAAGTAGAATCAAGATAAACGGTTCGCATTGTATAAACCCCGGGGGTGGTTTCAGTCAACGGATACCTGTCTCCGTGATCATCTTCAACGACAACTGTTGCATTTGTTTCCGGTAATGGCCTTGCCGTATCGTATTGAGAAACCACTCTTGTGTGGGTTAATTTGATAACCGTTGGAGTGTCAGAGGTTATATAGCCTTCCACAACCAGGAAATTAGTTTGTTTGGCATCTACCGGTGGATAATAAGGAACCTTACAACTCCAGAGAAAAGTGCAGAATGTAAAAAAAATTAAAAGCTTTAGTATCGAATTTTTCTTTTTCATTTTCTATCGTTTCAAAAGAACTAATTCAGAAAGTTAATCAAATTCTTATTTCTCCACATCCAAAATAAAACTGCTGCTGCCTGCATCTCCGTTTGAAGAAATGCCTTGAAACTCCACCAAATATTTTCCGGGAATATCGCCTGTATAAAAAGAAATTTGCCCTTTGCCTTTTGCGTCAGTATTTACATCAGGCGACCAATACAATACATCCCTGAAATCGGGCAGCCGGCTTTGCATTGCCTTTGGCGTAGAATAATCAGGCGAATAGAATATTCTTTGTTTTTGCAAACCGTCATAATCCAAAATAACATCATGCGGATTAAGGGAATAACCGGGCAAATCGCCTTTGTAAGTAGTATAACTTACAATTCCATCTGCTTTGATCGGCCCCCATATATACCTTGAAGCCACTACTTCCAATTTTTGGACTTTCAACGGATCGTAAGCGATAATTTTATCAATATCAAAGACCGGAACGCCATCCAGCATTACTAATGGATCTTTTGTCATTATTTTTTCAGATGGCTGCAAATCCTGCAATAAAAATCCGGGTTCGTTGAAAGTGTTGAAATGATAATGTTTATCTCTCCTTATCACATTTACTTCTGCTACATATTCACGCATCACTTCTTCCATTGTTGTAAAGCGTGTATAATTATCGAGCAAATAGGCCTTATAAGGTTTTTGATAAAAAGGAAGTGTATCTATCGATAGCGGTTGTAGCCTTTGCAGATTATTTTCATGATAGGCGTTTTCAATTTCCATGTGAAGATTGGCGGTTTCCAGGTTATCGCTGTTTTCTTCTGAAACGGTAAGCCGTGGAATTGCCGCATCAGTATATTCATCAGAATAGGGAGTAAAAATCTGTAAATGGTAGGTACTATCCTGTGAGGTATTGGTTTGCAAAACTATTTGGCTGGCGCCGTAAAAATTTTCCATGTTAAAATGTACCAATCCTTCCGCATTGCTCTTACAGCCATACAATTGTATACGCCTTCCGGGCACCGATAGGTAAACTAAAACATTTGGAGCAGGTTGGCTGGTTGTTTCGTCGGTAACCTTTCCGGTAATAATTGGCCCCTGGTTTTCCGGCACATAAGTGAGTGAAGGCTGGCTGCTTCCAGAAAGATTATTCCAGTCGAAAGTCCGCCAGCCTTGGGTTAGCAATAAATTATCAAGGGCTTCATTGGTTTCAGGATTGTCATTTTTAAAATAATAATCCGGATCTTCGATGTAGCCTTTGATATCAGACGACAACCACAAATAAGTAAAAATATTTCCCTGTTCAGGCTGATGTAAGCTATCCAAACGATAAACAGAAACCGATAAATTTCCTGCCAATGAATTGGATGATTCATCAGAAGTGGAAAGCCCGATATCAACCAGGCTGCGTTTATTATAAGTTGGGTTATCGGCTTTCGCATTGATCACTAATTTCTTTGCCGGGCGTTTAAAATACAACCGTTCGCAAACCGGCTGGCGGTTTTCATTAAATAACGTTATTTGCGTTATGCCGTCTTTAAGGCCATTTTTATTGATTGAAAAAACAACGTTGCCATTTTCTATTCTTGATGATTGCGAAAAATCAATACTCTGCCTGGTTTCCCCGATTAAATAAATATTGGAAGAAGCCTGGTATGAAGAGGACACTGCTATTTTTATACTGTTCCCTTCATCATCCAAATGCATTACATATCCGCCTGGAAAAGCATCCGGTAAATTTTTAACAATGCTGGTACTATCTTTTACAGAAATAATAGCGTGGTAATATTTCCCTCTTTCAGGAGAAAAAGAGAAATTACCCATTCCGGAATGCGTAGTTTGAAAATGGGCAATCGTGTCATTGGATTGATCTACAATTACACCCTTGCCATCAATACCGTTTCCATAATTGTCATTTATTTTAAAAGCAACAAGGCTTTTTAAGCCGGTAACCAAATTTCCACCTTCAGGAAAAAATTGCGCTGTATATTTAAAATGATTATGAACTAAAGTGGTATCTAAATTTTGAGTAGTATTTACAACGGTAATTTTTTTTCTGAAAAAATGAAAGGCAGAATCATTTTTCATCCAATTGGTATAAGCCCTTAATTCATAATTCCCGGTTTCGAGCGATAAAGGAAGCATCAATGAACCACTGCCGTTGCCGTCTTTGATTCCAATTTTTGTTTGCATTACCGGATCGTGGGATTGATTTAAAAGTTCTACATAAACCACCTTACTTACTGAAAGCGGCTCATTATTTTTAGCGTCTTCCAGGTAAGCTTTGAACCATAAAATTTCTCCACACAAATAATAGGAACGGTCTGTATGTAAATATACTTTTTCCTGTAAATGGTTTTGAGTATAATTTACAAAGTTGCTTACCATTTTATCCAGGTTATTTGTTTGTGCAGATAAAGAAATGCCTGCCAGTAAACAAACAAAAAAGGCAGAAAGTAATTTTAATTTCTTTTTGAAATCGAAAATTTTCATTTTATAATTTTTTAAGGCCAAAAACCTGGTTTGATCGAACTTCCGGTCAGCGTACAATCTACACAGGTACTGGCAGCTCCATAATATCCCAAAATAGTAAGCCCGGCTGTATGGACAGAAATAGGTTCGTAACCACTTGTAAAATAAAAGCCGATGCTATCTTTTATAGGCGGGACTTCTAAATATGAACAATCATGTGGCTGGTTCCAACCGGAAGGCATAGAAGAATTGCTGATAAATAACCGGTATTGCCGGGTGCTTCCTGCGCCAATGTAACCAATCACTTGTTCGGTAGAATCGTTCACGCAATGAAGGTTTCCTACTGTTTGATTGGGTTGGGAGTCGAAAAGAGTGCCAACATTTTCGGTATTACTTTTCATAGCATTCCAATAATTATACCCGCTGGAATCGAGCGCATATTGAGTTACCAAAGTACTGTATAAAACACTAATCCTGCTGTCATGATTGGGGATTTGTTCTAATGGAGCTTCATGTATCACATCTTCCTGAAGTTTGGCGGAAGAACCTAAAATAACGTTAGAAGAATTTTGGGTTTTATAGCAGACAAAAACCGGAACATCCCTTGCGATTATAGATGAATCCGCAGGGACAAACTTGGCAGTTGAAAAATACTGCGAATGAAACTCCCACGTTTCTACGTAATTCCAGCGATAAAATGTGGTTCGGTTTTCAGGATCATGGGTATTTACGAAAACCTGGACATTTCCATCTTTAAACTTCCATCCGACATTGTCAATGGGCGGTGCCGTTTTACAGGGAACAAAATCTGAAACATATTCTTTATTATCAGGGGTGATTATATCAATGCGGTATTTCCTGGTAGAATCGAGGTGGTAGTAGTCAACAAAATAATTGCCATCTCCGGTTTCATAAACAGGGTACTGGTTATTCTGATTGTCTTCGATGTGTACATTGGCGCCGGTCACATTAATATAAGCAGCAGTATCCCCTTGCGAAATAGTTCTTGTCCTGCTCAATTTAATATTAGTTGCCCCGATTGTATTAATATACCCTTCTACAACTAAGTAATGTGCATTTGTAGAATTTACGGGTGGGTAATAAGGCACTTTGCAACTGCCAAAAAACAATATAACAGTACAACTTGTAATTATTTCCAGGTAAATTATTGTATTTTTTTCGATTAAAATTTTCATTTTAAAATTTGACTTTATTTATTTTTAAGGCCAAAAAGCCGGTTTGTCAGCGCTTCCTGTTAATGTACAATCTACACAAGTAGCCGAAGCAGAGAAATAGCCTTTAGGTGTTGGGTAACCCGGCGGGTCCGATGCGTAAGGGATAAATTGATTTGCGCCAAAGAAATAGCCAATACTATCCGGTGTTACGTACTTTTCAGTGCAATTAGGCACCTGGTTCCAATCCGGAGGCATCGAAGAATTACTAATAAAGATCCTTGCCTGTTGAGTACTTCCCGCGCCTATATACCCGATAACTGTTTCGGTGCTGTCATTAATGTTATGAATATTCCCTTTTGTTTGGTTTGGCTGAGACCCGAAAATAGAACCCACGTCTTCCGTATTGCTTTTCATGGCATTCCAATAAGTATAAGCGCCCGAATCCAAAGCATATTGTGTTACCAATGTGCTATACAAAACACTTATCCTTCTGTCGTGGCCAGGAATTTGTTCTAACGGAGCTTCATGTATCACATCTTCCTGAAGCTTGGCGGAAGAACCTAAAAAAATATTGCTTGAATTTTCAGTGCGGTAACAAACAAACACCGGCACCGAGCGGTTAATTACGTTATTACTTGCCGGGTCGTATTTTAAAGTTGAATAATAATCTGAATGGAATTCCCAGGTTTCTACGTAATCCCAGCGATAATAAGTGGCCTTATTATTTGGGTCATGGGTATTTACAAAAACCTGGACATTTCTATTAGTAAATTTCCATCCGAGGTTATCAATTGGCGGTGAGATTTTACAGGGTACAAAATCGGAAACATATTCTTTGTTATTACCGGTGATAATATGCAAACGGTATTGGTGTGTAGAATCCAAAAAGTTAGAAGATGAATAATTTCCGCCCCCGTTTTCATATAAAGGGTACACGTTATTTTGGTCGTCTTCAATTACAACAGTTGCGCCGGTTTCATTAATATAAGCAGATGTATCCCCTTTGGAAATGGTTCTTGTCCTGGTTAATTTAATATTGGTTAATCCATTCGAATTGATATAACCTTCCACCACCAAATAATGTTGATTTGAAGAATTTACCGGTGGGTAATAGGGCACTTTGCAACTGCCAAAAAAAGTTAATGGAATGCAGTAAACTAACAATTTTATTAAAAAACGATTCTTATTCATCTAAAAACGTATGTTATAAGTTATAAACGGAATGGCGGTTCCAAAAATGGACAATTTATATCCATGTATCCCGCCGTTTTGTGAAATAAAATAAACAGAATAGGCATTTTTTCTTCCCGTTAGATTATAGACTCCTATAGTCCAGGAATTATGTGTAAGTTGATGAATTTTATGATTGCCTTCAATATTCATCGAGAGGTCTGTACGGAAATAATCGGGTATCCTGTATTCATTTCTATTAGAATATAAAACCCTTACAGAGCCGGCATAATCATATTCGGCAATAGGCAAAGTTATTGGGCGCCCGGTACTGTAAGTTGCATTTAAAGAGACACTAAAGCGGTGCGTAAACCGGTAATTTCCTGCTAAAGTTGCATTATGTGGCTGGTCGAAATTGCTTGGGTACTTGTCGCCGTTATTTATTTTTTCTGCCGCATAAGGGTCATCCTGTTGTAACATTGAACGCGAATAAGTATAACTTAACCAGCCATTCAATTTACCGGTAGATTTTTTTATAAGGAATTCTACTCCATAAGCCGTTCCATTTGTATTGATCACATCCGTTTCAATATGATGATTCATTACCAGAACAGCCCCGCTTCTGTAATCAAGGTAATGGGTAAACCATTTATAATATACTTCTACGGAAGTTTCGATGGTATTGTTTTTAAAATTTTTATACAACCCGAGGGCTACCTGGGTTCCTAATTGTGGCTTTATATTCGGGCCGCTTAATTTCCAAACATCAGTTGGCGAAATGGTGGTAGTATTGGTAAGCAAATGGATGTATTGCCTTAAACTATTAGCAGATACTTTTATGGATGTATTTTCTGAAAGTGAATACCTGGCAGAAAACCTGAACGCAGGCCCCATGTAAGTTTTAATAATTTTCCCGGAAGGGTAATAATTCGTAGCCAATACATTATTCAAATCTGCCGGCAATCCCGGCGCATAAGTATTTACGTGTTTTGGCCCTAAATAATTAAACATTGAATACCTGATTCCCCCATCGAGGGAAAGATTATCTGTCACGTCGTAATGATCTGATAAATACAAAGCGCTCTCCAACGCATGTTCGGCTTCAAGGGTATCGGCAACAAAGAGCGAAGATTTTCCTATAGGTGATACTGAGCCTGAATGAATATTATAAAGAAGGCTGTTTAATCCAAACGAAAGTGTATGCTTATTGCTTAAAAAATAACTAAAGTCAGCATTTACTTTGTATTGATTAATTGAATAATCCAATTTGTAAGCATTAACCGAATCCCCGTTAAAGGCTACCTGGTAATCATAATGGTCAATACCGGCTGTTAACACGCCATAAAACCTGTTATTAAAAATATGTTTCCAATTAATATTGGCATTCTTATTATCATATTGGTATGCGGTATCACTGTTAAGGTTAAACTTATCACCACTGATGTATCCATTTATATACACATTATTTTTGCTGTTTATTTTGCGGTTGATATGGATAGTTCCATCCCGGAAAGATGCCCGGCTTTTTCTGTAATCCGGTGGTAAAATTTTAAACAACCAATCAGAATAAGTGGTTCTTACACCCGCGACAAAAGTAGTTTTGCTGTTAACGATAGGGCCCTGTAATGTCAATTTGCTCGTGAGCGGGCCGATGCCGGCCGAACCGGAAATCTTTTTATCATTTCCATCAAGTGAAGTAATATCAAGTACTGAAGAAATCCTTCCGCCGTATTTTGCAGGAATGCTGCTTTTATATAGTGTTACATCTTTTATTACATCAGCATCAAAAGCTGAAAAGAAACCAAAAAGATGAGATGGGTTATAAATATTGGCGCCATTAAATAAAATTAAATTCTGATCAGTAGCGCCACCACGCACATTCAATCCTGTGCTGGCCTCTCCTACAGATTTTACACCTGGTAATGTAAGCACCGCGCGTAATATATCCACCTCTCCCATAACGGCTGGAATTTGTTTTATCGCAGTCATAGAAAGTTTATCCATTCCCATGGTGGTACTTCGTACATTCTTTTCTTTTCCTGCTTCTACCAAAACTTCTTTTAACCTGAATACCTTTTCATCCAGTTCAATATCAAATTTTCCATCTGAATAAAGCATTACCTGCCTCCGGGTATCATACATTCCCGGAGCAATAATGTTTAATATATGCCTGCCGGCCGAAAGTATTATTGAATAATAGCCAAACTGGTCGCTTCTTACCTGGATAGAAGGATGATCGAGGTAGATTACCGCGCCTGAGATGGCTTCACCGGTTTGAGCATCGCGAACATAACCTGCAATATTTACTTTTCCTTTTGGTACGCCGTTTCTTTTTATGCCTACATCAAACAATTTGTTTTCTACAGATATTTCCTGTTTTACTTTTTTTGGTTGATTGATATAACCGGGAGTTGCTGATTCATTATTGGATGCCAGTCCCATAGTATCTTTTTCGCCATTAAAAAAACCATAAGGCAGGTTGGCTGAAAGTGAAAAACCCTGGGTAATAAATACGTTGTTATCCTTATCTATTATGTAATGCCATTTTGTTTTATTGAAAATTTTATCTAAGATCGAAGGAAGGTGCGCATGGCTTATAGAGATAGTAATAGTAGTGCTATCAAACTGGGAAGCCTCATAATAAAAATGAAAATTAGTTTGCGCTTCTACCTTTTGAGCAAATTCGTTGAAAGTTATATTTTGAAAATTCCCTGTAATAAGATTATCATTTTGCTGTCCGAAAACATTGGCTGAAAATAGCAATACAGGGAACAGAAAAAAGAAACAAATTCGCCGTTTCATAATTAATTAATGAGTTAGTTGGTCATAAAATGCGGTTACTTTTACCATATCGGATTCAAAAGTTTTGTGCCGTAGTTTTATATGATTCTTATGCATAAGCCTTTTTAATTCATGAATCTTATCATTAAATAAACGGTACACATCTTTTTTGTTGCTTACGAGGTAATAAAGCCCTCCCTTATGGATATAAAAACGATTTTTTGTTACAAATTGGGTAACCATAATATTTCCCTGTATCCTGGGATTTAAAGATTTTACCCTTCTTACGAGAAATTGAGTATGGCCATTATATAAAAGGTCATAAAATCCTGAATTGTACAGATTTTGTTTTTGGTCTTCCTGCAAAGCAATGAAAGTATGCCCTAATAAAGAAAAGCTATCAATAAACTGGCTTTGCACCACGATAGCCGTAATTTTATCCGGCGATAAAACAACTACCTGGTTTCTTACTATATCGTAAATTAATTTAAGCGAATTGTATTTTCTTCCCTTATAATTTACCCAGCCATCCGAAAAATTACCGGTTTCAAAAAAAGGGTCTCCTTCCATTTTAAAAGTATAATACAGGTAAGCTTCTCCGTTATAAACCGGGGCGTTATTGGCATTATAATTATTATACAAATCAATTGCATTTTTTACCTGGATACCTGTAATGGAATCCTGATTTACACTTTGCGAAAAAGATGGCTTACAAAAAATTAAGGTGGAAAAAAGAAAGAAAAAAATCTTCATTTATTTTTAGTTTACGAAACTGTAAGTTGGTGAGATAAATCCTTTGAAAGTATATAGCCGCAGTCAGGACAGCTCAAAGTTAAGTTTTGTTGCATTAGGGTCATTTTTTTTTATGAACGGTAATCTTTGATATACCGTTTATTGTAAACCTAAAATCAGGGAGTTATTTTTGTTTCAGCGCCTTTTCAATTCCCTTTACTGCCAAAGGCTCCATTATTTTATAGCCAGCCTCTGTCGGGTGTACGCCATCTTTGGAAAGATTTGCCGGAAGCCCTTTTCTTTCATCAACCATAGCATCATAATAATCAACATAAACAAAATTATTTTTAGCCGAATAATTTTTGATCCACTTATTAAGGCCAATAATCTTCTGAACAGGTTCAACCCCCGCTTTCCACGGTATATCATAAGCAGGAAGAACAGAACAAAGAACTACTTTAATTTTATTGGCTTTTGCCAGTTGCGCCATTGAAGCCAAATTATTCTCGATCATCTCCAGGCTTGAGGGGCCGGTATTTCCGGCAATATCATTGATGCCTGCCAAAATAATAACCGCTTTCGGTTTTAGATCAATCACATCTTGCCTGAACCTCACAAGCATTTGCGGTGTTGTCTGGCCGCTTATCCCACGGTCGAGGTATGGGTTTTTTGCAAAAAAATCAGGGCTTGCATTTATCCACGCATCGGTAATGGAATTGCCCATAAACACTACCCGGTTCTCATTGGCTGCCGGCAAACCTGCTTTTTCATTTTCCCCTCTATAACGCCGAAGGTTAGGCCAGTCGTTGGTTTGATTTAATTTTTCTGCCACAGAATCTTTTTGGGCTTTTGCTGAAGGAACTAAAAATAACAAAAATCCGAAGCAGATTATCATTTGTAAGTGTCTCATTCTTTTATTGCTTTAAGATTTATTTTTTGAGAGATGAAATTAATAATAAAGATTCAGAAATATATTTTTTTGATTAAAATGTTCGGGGAAAGAAATTTTCATGCAGTAAACAAAGAAATAAAGATGATTTTTATTTTCTCCAATGCTGATTATTTTTAACCGGGAATGCCATTTTAATATTGATTATTTTTGTTGTCATTCATTCATCAAAAAATAAGATATGCAAGATCGAAAGCCAATCGGCGTTTATCCGGTTAATTTCAATAAATACATAGAGTTGGTGCAAAATGAGGAATTACATTCCATTTTAAATAAACAGGGAGAGGAAGCTGAAAGCCTTTTTAATTCAATCCCTGAAAATAAATGGCTTTATAAATATGCTGAAGGTAAATGGAGCGTAAAAGAAGTTTTGCAACATATCACAGATACAGAAAGGGTTTTCAGTTTTCGCGCTTTTGTTTTTTCAAGAAAAGACCCCAATACATTTCCGTCTTTCGATGAAAATGAATACGCCAGGAATTCAAATGCAGATAACAAAAATCCAAAAGATTTAATTGAAGAATTTTTGACAGTAAGAAAATCAACCCAACTTCTTTTTAATGGGTTTTCTGAGGAACAACTAAATTCAGCAGGAAAGGCCAGCTCTTATGAAATGAACGTTAATTCAATTGGGTATATGATCGCCGGGCATTTTGCGCATCACATTAAAATTCTTAAAGAAAGGTACCTTGAGTAGGGTTTAGAGTTTAGAAGGCGTTAGGGTTGGTTTAGAAAAATTTAGGCGTTTAGATTTAGCGAGGCTATTCACTACTCACCATTCACCAAATCATCATGAAAATATTTTCAGTACCTCAAATAAAAAATTGGGATTCATATACAATCAGCCACGAACCTATAAAGTCAATTGACCTGATGGAACGTGCTGCTATGGCTTCATTTGAATGGATAACTCAAAATTTTGATGATGAGTATTTTTTTAAAATTTTCTGTGGAAGAGGAAATAACGGCGGTGATGGATTAGCAATTGCAAGGCTTTTAAACAGGATAAAATATAAGGCCTCTGTTTTTATTCCTTTTAGCAATTCTGCGGGCTCTGAAGATTTTGAAACCAATCTTAAAAAATTAAAAAAAACTTCTGTTGAAATTAATTTTTTAAATGAAGATCAGCCTTTTCCAAAATTTACCGGCCAGGACGTAATTATTGATGCCTTATTCGGTACCGGATTAAACAAAAGGCCGGCGGGATTGTATGCCCGGTTAATTGATTTTGTCAATTCATCTAATCTTCAAATAATTTCTGTTGATGTTCCGAGTGGGTTATTCATTGATCAAAGTACGGTACATGGTGAAAAAAGCAAAGCCACAAAAGCAAATTATACCCTTACTTTTCAAAATCAAAAGCTGGCTTTCCTCCTGCCGGAAAATGAACCATTTGTTGGCCAGGTTATTTTACTTGACATAGGCCTTTCAGAGGAATTTGAAAAAAAAGAAGAGGCGCAATTTGAGTTTACTGGCCACAAAATAATTGGAAAAATTTATCGCCCGCGAAAAGATTTTTCCAATAAAGGAGATTACGGATATGCATGCCTGTTAGCCGGCAGCTATGGAATGATGGGTGCGGCTGTTCTAAGTTCTTCTGCGTGTTTAAGAAGCGGCGTTGGCAAACTTACTTGCGTTACTTGCGAAGCAGGGTATAATATTATTCAAACCAGAGTTCCGGAAGCCATGTGTAAAATTTATGGAGATAAATACTTAAGCGGCTTTCATGATTTTATTGATTTTGATGTAATTGGAATCGGCCCCGGAATTGGTAAGTATGAATCGCACAAGAAATTATTGGAGGAATTATTTGTAAATTTTAATAAACCAATTGTTTTAGACGCTGATGCTTTAAATGTGTTAAGTGAAAATCCGGAAATATACAACCTGATCCCTGCAAATACTGTCATCACGCCACATCCAAAAGAATTTGAAAGGTTGTTTGGTAAAACCGAATCAGATTTTGACAGGATTGGCCTTGCGCTTTCCAAAGCGGAAGAATTAAAAATTTTCATAGTTTTAAAAGGCCATTATACTTTTATTGCGGCCCCTGATGGAAAGGGGTTTTTTAATTCAACAGGCAATTCCGGAATGGCAACTGCCGGAGCCGGAGATGTATTAACCGGAATAATTACAGGGTTGCTTGCACAGAAATATTCAGCATTAAACAGTTGCCTGATGGGCGTTTATTTACATGGCGCTTGCCGGCGATATTGCTGCAAAAGAAATTTCAAAAGAAGCCTTAGTTGCGGGCGATATTGTTGAAAATTTAGGAAATGCCTTTAAAGAAATTTCAGCATATAATTTATTCTACTGAAAATAATGCAAAGAAATTCGCAGGTTACAATAAAAATAATTTTCAGTTTTTTTTTTGAAAATAGAAATTCAATTTATTGGTTGGTTTACTATAGACTGATAACTAATTTATTGGTTGAAAATCATAAATGAAAGCATATCGGCGAAAACCAAAACAAATTCGCTTTTTTTATTATAAGGTGATTGCTTACGAATAATTTTTTAACCAAAGCAATATATTGGAAAGAATGAAGTTATAGTGCTAATGTATTTTTTGCAAATACGTGAAAAACCATATTATCCGTCTTTATTTAAATCCAATTTGAATGCGAAAGGCTTTATTCGTTGTCTTATTATTTTTTTCATTACTATCAAATGCCCAATCAAAAGTCTCTCCTGTTACTCCGGCTACTTTAAATATTGGGGGAGGATCGTCTTTTATCAATCCTTCTTTCGAAGTTGATTGGAGCATTGGCGAATCAACCGTGATTGAAACCTTTTATGGAAAAAATTCTTATTCCAATACAATTGTAGGATCTAAATGGAATGTAACAAGCGGCACCCTTCAGCCATTCGATAAAAATCATATCATCTTTAATTCTGCTATTCCTTTCTGGACCAACCAGGAAATCCGCGTTTACCCTGTTCCTACCCCTGATGTTGTTTTTATTGATTTCAGGTCAACAACTACCGGCAAAGTATCTATACAATTATTGACCCTCGAAGGAAAAATGTTGGGCATGAAAGAATTTTCTCAAATAAATGGGACAAATACAGAATCCTGGAATCTTAAAAATATGGCCTCAGGAGTTTATTATTTGAGAATTCTATTAAGGTCGGATGACGGTAAAATATTGAAACAAGGCACTTTTAAAATTGAAAAAATCAAATAATATTATGAAGAGAATTCTATTATCTGTTTTAATGATAATGGCTATCGCAAGCGCAAAAGCACAGGTGCCGCAACAATTAAATTACCAGGGCGTTGCGCGAAATGCTTCGGGAGCCCCGATTACTTATCAAAATATCACTGTTCGGATATCCCTGATTGATAGTGCGGCAGGCGGCGATGTGGTTTACCGCGAGACAAGAAGAGTGATGACAAATTATGTAGGGCTTTTTAATATTTTGATCGGAAGTGGCGGAGCATCTAATGTGCTTGGAAGGATTCAGGACGTAAACTGGGGCACAGGAAGAAAATATATTAAGCTGGAAATTGACCCCAACGGGTTATACAATTTTAGCCTCGCGGGTATTACTCAATTGCAAAGCGTCCCCTATGCATTAAGCGCTACGCCATCAGGTAACGCAGGCGGCGACCTGAAAGGAACCTATCCATTTCCATCCATCGCCAATAATGCAATTACTAATAATAAAATAGCAGACGGAAGTGTTGGTATTTCAAAATTAGAGCCGGCAGTAGTAACTACCCTAACCAATAAATTAAATATTTCTGATACGGCAGAAATGCTCTTGCCGTATGCAACAAAAACGGGTATAACCAATTCAATTGCCAATAAGCTAAACTTATCAGATACGGCTGCAATGCTAAATCCTTACTATAGGTCTGCTACCGCTGCAACAGAATTGGCAACCAAAGAAGATGTTGCTAACAAAAGCACGGATGTTGCCACTGATGGAACCTCTGATACCAAATACCCGAGCGTAAAATCAGTAAAAGATTATGTGGATGCCGCTTCTTCAGGAAATTCTGCCGCACTTGCTTCGGAAGTAACGAGAGCTACCAATGCAGAAGGCGTTTTGACGACAAACCTCGCTAATGAAACAACCAACCGCTCAGATGCAGATAATACATTCAACACAAACCTTGCTACTGAAACAACTAATCGTACCGCCAGTGAAGCAACAATTAATGCCAATTTAAATAATGAAGTAACAAGAGCAAATAATGCTGAAGCCACCAAACTCAACATTGCTGATACGGCTTCCATGTTGAGCCCTTATACAACGGTTGCCAGTTCTACCTCGGGTTTAAATACCAAAGTAAATATATCAGACACTGCTTCAATGTTGAGTCCTTATGCAAGAACACAAAGGGTGATCGATTCTTTGTCATTGGTGCAAAGCCGCCTGGATTTAAAACTTAATCTCGCTGATACTGCTGCGATGTTGGCTCCATATGCAACAGTTGCAAGTTCCACTGCAGGATTAAATACCAAAGTAAATATTGCTGATACCGCTTCGATGTTGAGTCCGTATACAAGAACTCAAAGGATGATTGATTCTTTGACAGCAGTAAGAAACAGCATTGCATTAAAATTGAACATTGCTGATACGGCTGCCATGTTGAGTCCATATGCAACTACTGCCAGCACTACATCAGGATTAAATCAAAAGTAAACATTGCAGATACTGCATCAATGTTGAGTCCTTATGCAAGAACACAAAGGATAATTGACTCGTTGACTTTGGTTCAAACCCGGTTGAATTTAAAATTAAATCTCGCCGACACCGCTGCTATGCTAAGTCCTTACGCAACGGTTGCAAGTTCCACTGCAGGATTAAATACCAAAGTAAATATTGCAGACACTGCTTCGATGTTGAGTCCTTATGCAAGAACACAAAGAATAATTGATTCGTTGACTTTGGTTCAAAGCCGTTGAATTTAAAATTAAATCTCGCTGATACCGCTGCTATGTTAAGTCCTTATGCAACGGTTGCAAGTTCAACAGCAGGATTAAATACCAAAGTAAATATTGCTGACACTGCTTCCATGTTGAGTCCTTATGCAAGAACACAACGGATGATTGATTCATTAACGGCAGTAAGAAACAGCATTGCCTTAAAACTAAATATTGCTGATACTGCTGCCATGTTAAGTCCTTATGCAAGAACACAAAGGATGATCGATTCTTTGACAGCTGTAAGAAACAGCATTGCCTCAAAACTAAATATTGCTGATACCGCTGCTATGTTAAGTCCATATGCAACAATTGCCAGTTCTACATCAGGATTAAATACCAAGGTGAACATTTCTGATACTGCTGCGATGTTAAGTCCTTATGCAAGAACACAACGAATGATTGATTCATTGGTTTTGGTTCAAGGCAGACTGAATACAAAATTGAATATTTCGGACACGGCTACGATGCTGGCTCCTTATGCAACAGTTGCCAGTTCAACATCAGGATTAAATACCAAAGTAAATATTGCTGATACTGCTTCCATGTTGAGCCCTTACGCAAGAACTCAGCGAATGATTGATTCTCTGGCTTTAGTTCAAAACCGTTTGGATCAAAAATTAAATTTGGCTGATACGGCTTCAATGCTCGCTCCTTATGCAACAGTTGCGAGTTCAACATCAGGATTAAATACCAAAGTAAATATTTCAGACACGGCTTCGATGTTGAGTCCTTACGCAAGAACACAAAGGATGATCGATTCTTTGAATTTAGTTCAAAGCCGTTTGAATTTGAAATTAAATCTAGCTGATACTGCAGCTATGTTAAGTCCTTATGCAACTACTGCCAGTTCCACATCAGGATTAAATACCAAAGTAAATATTGCTGATACTGCTTCAATGTTAAGCCCTTATGCAAGAACACAAAGGATGATTGATTCATTAACAGCAGTAAGAAACAGTATTGCCTTAAAATTGAACATTGCTGATACTGCTGCGATGCTTTCGCCTTACGCAACGGTTACCAGCACTACATCAGGATTAAATACCAAAGTAAATATATCAGACACAGCTTCGATGTTGAGCCCTTACGCAAGAACACAACGAATGATTGATTCATTAACGGCAGTAAGAAACAGTATTGCCTTGAAATTAAACATTGCTGATACCGCTGCGATGTTAAGTCCATATGCAACAGTTGCCAGTTCAACAGCAGGATTAAATACCAAAGTAAATATATCTGATACTGCTTCCATGTTGAGCCCTTATGCAAGAACACAACGGATGATTGATTCTTTAACAGCAGTAAGAAACAGCATTGCCTTAAAATTGAACATTGCTGATACTGCTGCAATGTTAAGCCTTATGCAACGGTAGCAAGTTCCACATCAGGATTAAATACCAAAGTAAATATATCAGACACTGCTTCGATGTTGAGCCCTTATGCAAGAACACAACGGATGATTGATTCATTAACGGCAGTAAGAAACAGTATTGCATTAAAATTAAATATTGCTGATACTGCTGCTATGTTAAGTCCATATGCAACAGTAGCAAGTTCCACAGCAGGATTAAATACCAAAGTAAATATTGCAGACACTGCTTCCATGTTGAGCCCTTATGCAAGAACACAACGAATGATTGATTCTTTGACTGCAGTACAGAAGCAGTATTGATTTAAAATTGAATCTTGCTGATACTGCTGCGATGTTAAGTCCTTATGCAACGGTTGCAAGTTCAACATCAGGATTAAATACCAAAGTAAATATTCTGATACGGCTTCAATGTTGAGCCCATATGCAAGAACACAAAGAATGATTGATTCTTTGACGGCAGTAAGAAACAGCATTGCCTTAAAATTAAATATTGCTGATACTGCTGCGATGTTAAGTCCTTATGCAACAGTTGCCAGTTCCACCTCAGGATTAAATACCAAAGTAAATATTGCTGATACTGCTTCGATGTTGAGCCCTTATGCAAGAACACAACGGATGATCGATTCATTAACGGCAGTGAGAAACAGCATTGCCTTAAAACTAAATATTGCTGACACCGCAGCCATGTTAAGTCCTTATGCAAGAACACAAAGGATGATCGATTCTTTGACAGCTGTAAGAAACAGCATTGCCTCAAAACTCAACATTGCTGATACCGCGGCTATGTTAAGTCCATATGCAACAATTGCCAGTTCTACATCAGGATTAAATACCAAAGTAAATATTTCTGATACTGCTGCCATGTTGAGCCCTTATGCAAGAACACAACGAATGATTGATTCATTGATTTTGGTTCAAAGCAGACTGAATATAAAATTGAATATTTCTGATACTGCTGCGATGTTGGCTCCTTATGCAACAGTTGCCAGTTCTACATCAGGATTAAATACCAAAGTAAATATTGCTGATACTGCTTCCATGTTGAGCCCTTATGCAAGAACACAAAGGATGATTGATTCTTTGACCGCAGTTAAAAAACAGTATTGATTTAAAATTAAATATTGCTGATACTGCTGCGATGCTTGCGCCTTATGCAACGGTTGCCAGTTCTACATCAGGATTAAATACCAAAGTAAATATTTCAGACACAGCTTCGATGTTGAGCCCTTATGCAAGAACACAACGAATGATTGATTCTTTGACTTTGGTTCAAAGCCGATTGGATTTAAAATTAAATCTCGCTGATACTGCTGCGATGCTTGAGTCCTTATGCAACAGTTGCCAGTTCCACAGCAGGATTAAATACCAAAGTAAATATATCAGATACCGCTTCAATGTTGAGTCCTTATGCAAGAACACAACGGATGATTGATTCATTAACAGCAGTAAGAAACAGCATTGCCTTAAAATTAAACATTGCTGATACTGCTGCAATGTTAAGTCCTTATGCAACGGTTGCAAGTTCTACAGCAGGATTAAATACCAAAGTAAATATTGCTGATACTGCTTCGATGTTGAGCCCTTACGCAAGAACACAACGAATGATTGATTCTTTGACTTTAGTTCAAAACCGTATTGGATTTAAAATTAAATATTGCTGATACCGCTGCAATGTTAGGTCCTTATGCAACGGTTGCGAGTTCCACAGCAGGATTAAATACCAAAGTAAATATATCAGACACTGCTTCGATGTTGAGTCCTTATGCAAGAACACAACGAATGATTGATTCATTGACAGCAGTAAGAAACAGCATTGCCTTAAAATTAAATATTGCTGATACTGCTGCTATGTTAAGCCCTTATGCAACAGTTGCCAGTTCCACAGCAGGATTAAATACCAAAGTAAATATTGCAGACACTGCTTCAATGTTGAGTCCTTATGCAAGAACACAAAGGATGATTGATTCTTTGACATGCAGTAAAGAAACAGCATTGCATTTGAAATTAAATCATTGCTGATACTGCTGCTATGTTAAGTCCTTATGCAACAGTTGCCAGTTCCACAGCAGGATTAAATACCAAAGTAAATATTGCTGATACTGCTTCGATGTTGAGCCCGTATGCAAGAACACAAAGGATGATTGATTCATTAACAGCAGTAAGAAACAGCATTGCCTTAAAATTCAACATTGCTGATACTGCTGCGATGCTTACGTCCTTATGCAACGGTTGCCAGTTCCACAGCAGGATTAAATACCAAAGTAAATATATCAGACACAGCTTCCATGTTGAGCCCTTATGCAAGAACACAACGAATGATTGATTCATTAACGGCAGTAAGAAACAGTATTGCCTTAAAATTAAACATTGCCGATACTGCTGCTATGTTAAGTCCATATGCAACAGTAGCCAGCTCCACAGCAGGATTAAATACCAAAGTAAATATATCAGACACTGCTTCCATGTTGAGCCCTTATGCAAGGACACAAAGGGTGATCGATTCTTTGACTTTAGTTCAAAGCCGTTTGAATTTAAAACTAAACATTGCTGATACTGCTTCAATGTTGAGCCCTTACACAAGAACACAACGGATGATTGATTCTTTGTCTTTAGTTCAAAGTAGGTTGAATTTGAAATTAAATCTAGCTGACACCGCTGCTATGCTAAGTCCTTACGCAACAGTAGCCAGTTCTACAGCAGGATTAAATACCAAAGTAAACATTGCTGATACCGCTTCAATGTTGAGTTCTTACGCAAGAACACAACGGATGATTGATTCTTTGTCTTTGGTTCAAAGTCGCCTGGATTTAAAATTAAATCTTGCTGATACTGCGGCTATGTTAAGTCCGTATGCAACAATTGCCAGTTCTACATCAGGATTAAATACCAAAGTAAACATTTCTGATACTGCATCCATGTTGAGTCCTTATGCAAGAACACAAAGGATGATTGATTCTTTGACAGTAGTAAGAAATAGCATTGCCTTAAAATTAAATATTGCAGATACTGCCGCTATGCTTGCGCCTTATGCAACTACTGCCAGCACCACATCAGGATTAAATACCAAAGTAAATATTGCTGATACAGCTTCCATGTTGAGTCCTTATGCAAGAACACAACGGATGATTGATTCTTTAACAGCAGTAAGAAACAGCATTGCCTTAAAATTAAATATTGCTGATACCTCTGCTATGTTAAGTCCTTACGCAACAGTAGCAAGTTCTACAGCAGGATTAAATACCAAAGTAAATATTGCAGATACTGCTTCGATGTTGAGTCCTTATGCTAAGAACACAAAGGATGATTGATTCATTAACGGCAGTAAGAAACAGATTGCCTTAAAATTAAATATTGCTGATACTGCTGCGATGTTGAGTCCTTATGCAACGGTTGCCAGTTCTACATCAGGATTAAATACCAAAGTAAATATATCAGACACTGCTTCGATGTTGAGCCCTTATGCAAGAACACAACGAATGATTGATTCATTAACTGCAGTAAGAAACAGCATTGCCTTAAAATTAAATATAGCTGATACTGCTGCTATGTTAAGTCCTTACGCAACAGTTGCCAGTTCTACATCAGGTTTAAATACCAAAGTAAATATTGCTGATACCGCTTCCATGTTGAGTCCTTATGCAAGAACACAAAGGATGATTGATTCTTTGACAGCAGTAAGAAACAGCATTGCATTAAAATTAAACATTGCTGATACCGCTGCTATGTTAAGTCCTTATGCAACAGTTGCCAGTTCCACAGCAGGATTAAATACCAAAGTAAATATTGCTGATACTGCTTCCATGTTGAGTCCGTATGCAAGAACGCAACGTATGATTGATTCTTTAACAGCAGTAAGAAACAGCATTGCTTTAAAACTCAACATTGCTGATACTGCTTCGATGCTGGCTCCTTATGCAACGGTTGCCAGTTCCACAGCAGGATTAAATACTAAAGTAAATATATCAGATACTGCTTCCATGCTGAGTCCTTATGCAAGAACACAACGGATGATTGATTCATTAACGGCAGTAAGAAACAGTATTGCATTAAAATTGAACATTGCCGATACTGCTGCTATGTTAAGTCCATATGCAACAGTAGCCAGCTCCACAGCAGGATTAAATACCAAAGTAAATATATCAGACACTGCTTCAATGTTGAGCCCTTATGCAAGGACACAAAGGGTGATCGATTCTTTGACTTTAGTTCAAAACCGTTTGGATTTAAAATTAAATATGGCTGATACGGCTTCAATGCTCGCTCCTTATGCAACAGTTGCGAGTTCAACATCAGGATTAAATACCAAAGTAAATATTGCAGACACGGCTTCGATGTTGAATCCTTATGCAAGAACACAAAGAATGATTGATTCATTGACAGCAGTTAGAAACAGCATTGCCTTAAAACTCAACATTGCAGATACTGCTGCTATGTTGAGCCCTTATGCAACAGTTGCCAGTTCAACAGCAGGATTAAATACCAAAGTAAATATTACAGATACTGCTTCCATGTTGAGTCCTTATGCAAGAACGCAACGTATGATTGATTCTTTAACAGCAGTAAGAAACAGCATTGCTTTAAAATTGAACATTGCTGATACTGCTGCGATGTTAAGTCCTTATGCAACAGTTGCCAGTTCCACAGCAGGATTAAATACCAAAGTAAACATTGCTGATACTGCTTCAATGTTGAGTTCTTACGCAAGAACACAACGGATGATTGATTCTTTGTCTTTGGTTCAAAGTCGCCTGGATTTAAAATTAAATCTTGCTGATACTGCGGCTATGTTAAGTCCGTATGCAACAATTGCCAGTTCTACATCAGGATTAAATACCAAAGTAAACATTTCTGATACTGCATCCATGTTGAGTCCTTATGCAAGAACACAAAGGATGATTGATTCTTTGACAGCAGTAAGAAATAGCATTGCCTTAAAATTAAATATTGCAGATACTGCCGCTATGCTTGCGCCTTATGCAACTACTGCCAGCACCACATCAGGATTAAATACCAAAGTAAATATTGCTGATACAGCTTCCATGTTGAGTCCTTATGCAAGAACACAAAGGATGATTGATTCTTTGACAGCAGTAAGAAACAGCATTGCCTTGAAATTAAATATTGCTGATACCTCTGCTATGCTAAGTCCTTACGCAACAGTAGCAAGTTCTACAGCAGGTTTAAATACCAAAGTAAATATTGCAGATACTGCCTCGATGTTGAGTCCTTATGCTAAAACGCAAAGGATGATTGATTCATTAACGGCAGTAAGAAACAGCATTGCATTAAAATTAAACATTGCTGATACCGCCTCGATGCTGGCGCCTTATGCAACAGTTGCCAGTTCTACAGCAGGATTAAATACCAAAGTAAATATATCAGACACTGCTTCAATGTTGAGTCCTTATGCAAGAACGCAACGCATGATTGATTCTTTGACTGCAGTAAGAAACAGCATTGCCTTAAAATTGAACATTGCTGATACAGCTGCTATGTTAAGTCCTTACGCAACAGTTGCCAGTTCTACATCAGGTTTAAATACCAAAGTAAATATTGCTGATACCGCTTCAATGTTGAGTCCTTATGCAAGAACACAAAGGATGATTGATTCTTTGACAGCAGTAAGAAACAGCATTGCATTAAAATTAAACATTGCTGATACCGCTGCTATGTTAAGTCCTTATGCGACAGTTACCAGCACTACATCGGGATTAAATACTAAAGTAAACATTTCTGATACAGCTTCCATGTTGAGCCCTTACGCAAGAATACAAAGGATGATTGATTCTTTGGCTTTGGTTCAAAACAGGTTGGATTTAAAGGCTGATTTAGCCTCGCCCACATTTACCGGTACACCTATAGCACCAACTGCCACAGCTGGAACTTCTACTACCCAAATTGCCACTACATCCTTTGTAACAGGGGCAATTGCTACCGCAGCAATTACAGATGCAGCAGATGAGTTTACAGCTACAACGGCACAAACAAATTTTACCCTTAGCCAAACACCTTCCACAAGAAGTAAAGTAAAAATGTATATAAACGGAATTAGAATAAGTAATACAGCTTATTCCGTATCAGGGAATACGTTGACTTATAATGCAGCAAACAACGGTTCTTATTCATTAACATCCACTGACAGAATTCAGTTTGATTACTTCTATTAATCACTATCCTGTATGAAACATTTTCTTTTTATTTCTCTTAGCCTGTTAATTATAAATTGCCTGTCAGCCCAGGCTGTAAATAGAAATGGGCAGGTAACCAATACTTCATCTGAATACGTGAATGCGAATGGAGCAACCGGGATTTCAGGATTAACAAAAAACGGGGCCAAAGTTTCTATTTTAACCAACAACGGCACCAATGCACTTGATTTTGATGGAGGTAGTGATTATGTTTCATTGCCAGCAGGCGTTTATTTTAGCGGGGATTTTACCATCGAATGTTGGATATACCCAAAGAGCTTTCCGAATTATGCAAGAATTATTGATTTTGGCAATGGAGCAGGCAGCGATAACATTTTATTATCTTATAATTATGGCAGCAGCCACACGCCATATCTTCACGTAGAAGGCACTCAATTCCAGGCTAATCAAACAATCCCATTGAATCAATGGTCGCATATAGCGGCTACTTTGAGTGGCAATACAGCTACGATCTATATTAATGGTGTTGCAGCAGGCACAGCTACTGTTCCAACTCCTGTCAATATTGTAAGAAACTATTGTTATATTGGAAAAAGTAATTGGCAGGACCCCAACGCCAATGCCATATTTGATGAATTACGCATTTGGAATGTTGCGAAAACACAGGCCGAAATCGCAGGCCTCCATGTCAAATGAATTGATAGGGAATGAAACCGGCCTTGTTGCATACTATAATTTTAACCAGGGGGCCCCGTCGGGTAACAACGCAGGAATTATTTCCCTTACGGATAAGACAAGTAACGCTTACAATGGCACGTTACATAATTTTGCGCTTAACGGGGCTACCAGCAACTGGGTTGCCGGAGCGCCGCTCAATTATGACGGAACTTCCCCGGAAACAGCATCAGGCAGCGCTTATGCAATTAAGCAGGCATACCCGGCTTCAACAGATGGATATTATTGGATTAAAAACGCAAATATCAATGGAGGAACTCCATTCCGGATTTATGCAGACATGACGACAGATGGCGGCGGGTGGACTTTGATTATGTGTAATGCAAATCCTAATTCAGGCTGGACAAATGTTAATGCGGTATTAAGAAATGAAACTAGCCCCAGCGACAATTCAGACTATTCAATTATTGCGTGGGCTGATTATATCAAAAAAAGCAATTCAGGGTTTCAGTACATGATGGACGCTAATACGAGGGGAAGCTACGGTGGAATCTGGACTGTCAATCAACCTTACAGTTTTATAAGCAGGGTAAACACCAATACAGACATTACGATCAACACCAAATTCGGCGCGTGGAATTATTTTGAAGGCGGTGGTTTTGGGGCAAGAATGCCCTGGTGGACTACGCAAACGAACGATGGAATTATTACTACCAGCCAAAGCGGCACCAGTTACTGGTGGGGAACCCTAGTTACCGGCAGCGGCTGGAGCCCTTCTCCATGGCTGTCGGGTGATGGAGGAACATTATCCATGCAAGGGCCGGCATTATCTGGTATTGGGTAAGATAATAATACACCTTTCATTTCCTTTCATAATTGAAAACTCTTGAAACTCTTAATAGCCAACTGCTCCGTCATCACCCCGGTAATCGGCAACAGCAGTGATTTTTTTATCTTTTACCTCTATCACTTCTGTTCTTCCTATAGAACTTCTCTCGGTAATTGTATAGCCCATTTTTTCCAATTCACTAATGGTTTTTTTATTAAAATCCTTTTCTACATAAATTACATCAGGCAACCATTGCTGATGAAATTTTGGAGAGTCAACCGCCTCTTGAGCAGTCATCTTAAAATCAATAATGTCAACAATAGTTTGGTAAACACTTGTAGGTATCGTGGTTCCTCCCGGCGTTCCAACCACTATATAAGGTTGGTTATTTTTTAAAACAATTGTGGGCGTCATGCTACTCAACATCCTTTTGCCAGGCGCTATCGCATTGGCCTCAGCGCCAACAGCGCCAAACATATTGGGAACGCCCGGTTTCGCACTAAAATCATCCATTTCATTATTTAATAAAAATCCTGCTCCATCCACCATAATTCCACTTCCAAAGCTTCCATTCAAAGTGGTGGTAACAGAAACCGCATTGCCCTCTTTATCTACCACATCAAAATGAGTAGTCTCCTCTCCTTCCATAATGTAACCTTCTTTGGTATCCTTACTGTTTCCCGCTTTCTGCGGATCATAATCACTCATTCTTTTTGTAAGGTATTCATCACTCACCAAAGTTTTTACAGGCACTTTTACAAAATCCGGGTCGCCAAGGTATTTTGCCCTGTCTGCAAAAGATCGCCTTTCTACTTCCGACATTAACTGTACGGAAGCCAACGTTCCGTAATTCATCTGCCAATATTTTCCATCGCGCTCATTTTAAGGCATTGCTCCAGGATAATGCCGCCGCTGCTGGGCAAAGGCATTGATACTACTGTATTTCCTTTGTAATCAAAAACGATCGGTTTACGTTCTTTGGCCACATAATTTTTTAAATCTTCTTCTCTAATAAAACCGCCGTCTGTTTTCATTTTTGCTGCGATCAATTCCGCAGTTTCTCCCTCATAAAATCCTTTCGCCCCCAAATCCCTGATTCTTTTCAAAGTATTGGCAAGGTCTTTTTGAATTAAGGTATCGCCTGTTTTCCATGGAGTTTCCCTTACATAAACCGGAGCACTTGTGTTCATTTTCAGAAATCGCGCTTTTTCATAATTAAGGCTTTCTGCTTCTCCCGGCGCCAGGGCAAACCCATTTTCTGCAAGGCCTATCGCAGGCTGAATTAGTTTTTTAAAAGGAAGTTTTGCGTATTTCATGCTGGCAAAAATTCCGGCAACAGAACCGGGAACGCCTATAGCAAGCGGGCTGTTTTGTGATAAATTCATCTGAGCGTCCCCGTTAGAATCCAGGTACATATCACGAAATGCTTTTCCCGGCGCTTTTTCCCTGAAATCTATAGCAATATTTTTCCCGTTTTTTAAATGGATAATGCTGAAGCCGCCACCGCCAATATTTCCGGCGCTCGGATGAACTACGGCTAAAGCCAATTGAGTAGCAATGGCTGCATCAACCGCATTACCGCCTTCTTTCATAATGTTTACGCCAACCTCGCTGGCGATAGGGCTTGCAGAAACAACCGCCCCTTTTTGCACTTCAATTTTTTTATGAGTGTCAAAATGAAAAGCATTTATTTTTTGTTGGCTGCCGCACGAAGCAATAAATAAATACAAAAAAAACAGTGATAAAAAAGTTAGGTTTTTGTTCATATATGATTTTATATTAAAATATTTTTTATCATTCATCAAAGGTTGTAAAAATAGGAATTAAAACTTTTTGTAACTCTTCATTTACCTAAAATAAAAATTTGATTTATTTGTTCTTTCACTTGAGAATCTCTTTTTAAAATATGTTTTTACGATAATGATACTTCAATCTCAAAAATAAAAACTGCCCCTTATCCGGAGGCAGTTTTATGATAAAGTGAAAGTACTTTTTTACTTTATGATGATTTTTGTGGAAGTTGATTTATTGTTTCTTTCCATTTTTAAAAGATAAACGCCGCTTTTAACGCCACTTATATTTAAATCATAATTGGAAGTTTTCATCTCTCTAAAATTCCATTGTTTTACTAAAATGCCGGTATTAAAATCATACAGATACATTTTGGTAATGCCACTGGTATTAGAAGAAATGAGTTTTTGCTCTTTGGCTATTTTTCCGGTCGTATCTGCCACTTCTGTTATTCCCACATTTATATTATTGGTTGCCGGATTAGGCGATACAACTAAATAATAATAGGATGATTGAATAAAAGTACGTGTGGCATCTACTGACCCGCATGCGCTGGTCCCGCTTAAGTAAACACTAACTTGTTGGCCGCTTGAAATATTAAAGCTAAAATGGCCGGGGAAAGAATAAAAACCGGTTCCCGGAGGTGAGCCACTGGTCAATGTTGCCGTAATATTACTAACACCGGGCCATTGATATTGAGCATAGATATTTCCAACAGGAACAAAGTTGACGGTTTGTAAAGATAAGGTGTTGGTTGCGGTGCTGTATATTCCCGTAAGCGGAGAAGTACCGATTTTAATATCTTCCTGCAGTGTAACATTCGCACCACCACAAAGATTTGAAGCCACAGCAGTTAAAGTAACGGTACCATCGCTAACCCTGGATAAAGAGGTGGATGTACACGAAGAACAACTTAAGCTACCAATACCGGTTGCGGGTGAAATGCTCCACGCTACTGATGCATTACATGGCAAATTGTTAATCGAATAATTACTTGATCCGCTACAAAATGAACTGGCTCCATTTATAGACAATGTTGGCTGCGTAATAGATACTGTGCTCGTATTCGTATTGTAATTATTTCCATTGGCCGTAACTGTTGCCGAAATATTTTTTTGTGCCGAACCACAAACGGGCGTAAGTGTTAAGGTATTTACAGTACCTGTTGAATACGTTGCCGGTGCAGCGCTTCCATTAGGTAATTTCCATCCATTAGGCGTTGCTCCAAGATTCCAGGTGTAGTTTGTAATGCCTGTAGTACCATAAACATTAGTTACTGTAAATGCTTGAGGTGTAGTAGTACCACACCCAAAAGTTGTTGAGGTTGGTAGGGTAAAAGATACAGGAGGCGTTTCAGTAATTTTTATTTTCTGAATGTATAAATTTGCAGTAATGTCCTGAGCAGCAAAACATGTCGCCTCTAAAACGAGATAGTCAAAATTATTTGGAGATGTAAAATTAGCCCCTGAAGGGGAATATACCGTGGGAGTTCCATTAACTTGAGTTTTAAACAGTGATCCCAGCTGTGGAAATCCTGAAATGTCTCCTGGCCCACAACTTGTTGAAGTATAAGTAAGACCTGCTGCTGTAAAAAGTGATGCCCCAAGTGATGGATAAGCTGTATAATTGCTTGCATCTCCAAACGCAGTAATTTCAATTGAATAAGTATATCCATTTTTAAATGGATAAGAAATTCTGTAATCTGTCCTTTTTGTTTGATCAGTAGACAAAATATATTTAGTTGGCAAATCCAACCCATCAGCTGTGCTAAATGTAGCGCCACCAATTACACCAGTATGTAGTTTTCCACCAACATTTACAGGGGGATCAAATACGTTACATTTCGTAGTGCTTAAGTCGCTTGAGGCATCATACAAAATCGTTGTAGTAGTTTGGGAAAATGATTTGATGCCATAAAATAATATTGCTATCGCAAGTATTATTTTCAATTTTATTTGATTCATAATTATTAATTTTTATCTTTTTCTAAGTGAATTTGCAATCCGATTCCAACTCCAAATGAATTACTTCTGGTACTTGTTACGTAATTATTACCGAAAGAAGTATAGTTCAGTAAAAACTCTATCCCTACACTAGTATTAAAATAAATAACAGGGCCCGCGGAGAATGTAAATTGATTACTTGCAATATTAGTTGTGTAAGCATTCGTTACTGTTTTTTCATCACCATATTGATAGCTGCTTTCTGCAAGAATATTATATCGCTGATCTATTGGCAAAAAATAATACCTAACAAAAGGCCCTATACTATAAATGATAAATTTTTGGGTATTGTTATTTGGCGGCCAAATTTTGTATAGTGCCTGTTATAAGACAACCGCACACCAGCCGCAAATTTATCAATAAAAAAATATCCAATATCCGGCGCTATATCAATTTTGTTAACCTTACTATTTATGCCGCCGGTATTAGAATTGGTAAATAAAAAACTTGCATTGCCTCCTACCAACCAGTTTCCTTTTGTTATCTGGCTATCGGCATTGTTGTAAAAAATAAAGGCTATAAAAAACAGTAGAATTGATTTTTTCATTATTTTATAAAGTTAAAAGAGTGAGATTAAAATTTTGCGATTGCCGTTGGAGGGCTTAAATCGCTTGCAGATTGGGGTAAGTTTATTTCCATAATTCTGAAAATTAATGGTACAATAACAGGTTGACAACTGAAACATTACTTTCGTTGCATTTGTTTTAAAGAAAAATTTAACCGGGGACTGGAATCCCAAAATTGTTTTAATTGAGGTAAATATTTATTTGTCTTTTTCTAAATGAAAATGAAAGCCAATTCCTGCGATTACAGACTTTACTTTGCCGGAATTATAGTTATACAAATAGACTGAATAACCCAGCGTGAATTCTAACGCAACACTCAGTATTAAAAAAAACGGCAAGCCCCCCACTCCGGAAAAATCATTATTATTATTAACAAACGAAGTTTGATTTGTTTTTTGTATACCATGTTGATAGCTTAATTCTGAAAAAATGTTCACATACCTATCAACAGGCAAAAAATAATATCTGGCAAAAGGGCCAACACTATAGTTATTAACTATCTTCCGGGGATTATTTCCCTCCGTTCTATCATAACCCGGTTTTAAGCCAAGCGCGAATTTGTCGATGATAAAGTAGCCAACTTCACCGGATAATTGTAGTAAAGTTTGCTTTGACGGGAAACCGGCCACATTTTCGTAATCTGATGACCTGAAAGAAGCTGCCCCGCCTATCATCCAGTTTCCTTTTGTAATCTGGCTATGTGCATTGTTGTAAAAAATAAAGGCGATAAAAAATAGTAGAATTGATTTTTTCATTACGATTTTTATAGGTTTAAAAATTAAAAAGCTTTATAAGGTGGTAGCTATCATTTGCCGATTTTTCTAAAATTCATTAACTAAGAGTGCAAAAGCAGTTGAATTATGTAAAATATGTGATAACCATAATAAGAATGAATAAGGTATATTTTTTCATAAAATGAAATTAAGCTACTAATTAATAAGTAAGGCATTTGATCCCTAAATGTGACAGAAGGAAATCAAATTATATGGGGACAAGTAAGGCTACTGGCGGGCTATGTTCATCTTCTATATAAATAAGTATTTTCATTTTTTTAAACGAACAATTAGTGGCAGAAAAAATTTGTGTAAAGAATTGGAAAATACTGACACTAAAAGTTTTCTTTTAGTTGTATAACTTTTCAATAAAAATTTAAAATTAGGTTTTACACGTGAAGCAGTTATCTTATACGCAAAAACGTCGCATGTAACTTAAGTTTTATAAAATCTTCTAACAAGTTTTTTCGATTATTGACTATAAATACCCGATGACTGGACAGAAAGTTAAAAAGGCTTCTTATAATAATCTGTCATTTTCCACTTTCTCCAACTCATAAATAGCATTTATTTTTTGCGGGTGGCCACACTTAGAAATAAAAACTTTTTGTAGCTCTTCATTTACCTAAAATAAAAATTCAATTTATTTGTTGGTTCACTATAAAATCTTTTATGTAAATATTGTTGATTTTATTTGTTCATGTACTGATTTAGTTGTTTTTTTACTTCTCGTTTTTTTTAAATGAAAATACCAGCCAACCCATTATTAATTTCTATCATTAATTTGTATAATTTTAACTCACGATGAGAAATAAACCCAAGGGTGTGTTTTGCCTTGAAGGATTTTGGTATGGCGATTACAAAGATTTGATATCAGTAACCCCCGTACTTGAATTAGTTGGCAAACACAGTAATATGCCCTTTGTGCACCACAGGTGCAATACCAAAGCTGAATTTGAATATTCGATCAACCGCTGGAAAACAAAAGCTTTTTGCGGCAAATACCCTATTCTTTATCTCGGCTTCCATGGCGAACCCGGTTTTATAAAAGTGGGGAAAAGAAAAAGTTACACTTATTGACCTGGGAAATTTAATCGGCAACAATTGCTCGCGCTCTATTATCCATTTTGGAAGCTGCTCTACTTTAAATCTCAATAAAACCCGGGTGCAGAATTTTATGGACCAGACAGATGTGCTGGCGGTAATGGGCTATAAGCGGGATGTGGACTGGCTTCCATCGGCTGCTTTTGAAATTCTTTTATTGGATCTGCTTCAAAATAACCCTTTCGATTCTAAAGGAATAAAAGCTTTTAGTAAAGTGATACAGTCCGAATGTAAACGGCAGGTAAATGAGCTTGATTTCAGGTTGATGATAAATGAAAACAAACATTTCGTACGCTCAAGATCGTCGGCGCGGTAATATTTTCTTCCGCTTTCTAAATAATAACTTACTCCGGTTTTTTTAACAACCGCACAGCGGATTGACCCGTATTATAATTTAGGAAAGATGTTAAGGTTTTAAATTAAAATTCTTTATTTCCGCTACTTTCATAAATTGAGTAAAAACACAATCCAAAGAACAAAAGTTATTACAATCCCGAAGACTTAAAAAAGTTTGGAAATGTAGGTGAATTTCAGAAACCGCTGGCCGATAAATTTTTCGATTATTATGGCGAAGTGTTTGCCGACAGCGAATTAACAGCGCGGGAAAAATCGCTGATCGCTTTGGCGGTAGCCCACGCGGTTCAATGCCCTTATTGCATTGACGCGTACAGCAGCGATGCTTTTGAAAAAGGCTGGAGCGAAGGCCAAATGATGGAAGCGGTTCACGTTGCCTGCGCCATCCGTGGCGGGGCATCGCTTGTGCATGGCGTTCAAATGATGAATAAGGTAAAAGAAATCGCCATGTAATTTTTCTAAAAAAATCCTTCTTAAAACTATCCATTTTTTTATTGGATATGTTTTTGTGGTTTTTAAAATAATTTAGGATCATTGGTACCTCCATAAGGCCGGAAGAAAAGAATACAATAAATGAAGTCATTAAAAGAAGAAAATAATGCCCTTGCAGATGTTGGAAAACAATTGGAAATCCTTGAAAATATTAATACAACTTTTTCCCTTGTGCCTTTTCAGGAAAAATTAAAGCAATCCGGTTTATTTCCGTTAAAGCCTTTGGGAACTGAAATATTCCAGGTGAACATTGGCAAAATGTGTAACCAAACTTGCAAACATTGCCACGTAGATGCCGGGCCTGGCCGTAAAGAGATAATGACAAAGGAAACCATGCGCCAATGCCTCGCCTGTTTAAAAAATAACCCGGAATAAGAAACCGTTGATATCACCGGTGGCGCTCCCGAAATGAACCCGGATTTCAGGTGGCTTGTCGAAGAAATTAAAAAACTAGAAAGGCATATTATCGTTCGGTGTAACCTTACTATTATTCTTGCCAATAAAAGATACAACCACCTTCCGCAATTTTATAAAAAACACCAGGTAGAAGTGGTTTCCTCGCTTCCCTTTTATACAAAAGGCAGAACCGACAGGCAGCGCGGCAACCATGTTTTTGAAAACAGCATTAAAGCCCTGAAAATGCTGAATGAAGAAGGTTATGGTAAAGAAAATTCCGGGCTGATTTTAAACCTGGTTTATAATGCCGCAGGGGCTTTTCTTCCTCCTTCACAGCAATCGCTGGAAAAAGAATACAAACAGGTGTTGAAAAAAGAATTTGGGATTGAATTCAATAATTTATTTACCATCACCAACATGCCCATCAACCGCTACCTGGATTATTTACTAAGGAGCGGAAATTATGAAAATTACATGGAAAAATTATTACTCGCTTACAATCCGCGGGCAGCCGAAAACGTAATGTGCCGCAATACGGTTTCTGTAGGCTGGGATGGATATTTATATGATTGTGATTTTAACCAGATGCTTGAACTCAAAGTGGATTGCGATTCAAAACACATCAGTGATTTTAATTTAGATAATCTTAATAACCGCACTATTTTAGTAGGCCGCCATTGTTTCGGTTGTACTGCCGGAGCGGGAAGTAGCTGCGGCGGAGCGGTTGCGTGATTTTGTCAACTCTTCTACCCTACCCAGTCTTTTACAAAAAAATTTAATCCGGATAAATTTTCTGCTAAGGCCAAAGGAAATAACTTTGAAAGCAAAGCAATTAAAATGGAGAAAATAAACAAGGCTAAAGAATTTTTGAATTTAAAAGGAATTGAAAATGCTGAGATCGGAATTGTTTTGGGCACGGGGCTTGATCAGATCACGGAATTTGTTGACATACAGCAAACCATTCCTTATTCGCAAATTCCGGGTTTCGTGGTTTCAACTGTTCAATTTCATAAAGGCAATTTAATTTATGGCACTATCAACGGCAAAAAAGTTTTGCTGATGCAGGGCCGTTTCCACGCGTACGAAGGTTATTCTTTGGAGCAGATCGTTTTTCCGCTTCGCGTAATGAAATTGCTGGGTGTGCAAAAATTATTTTTATCCAACGCCGCCGGTGGCATCAACCTTAATTTTAAAAAAGGCGATTTGGTGATTATTGAAGACCACATTAATTTATTGTATGGTAATCCGCTAACCGGTAAAAATTTGGATGAACTGGGGCCGCGTTTCCCGGATATGAGTTCGCCTTACGATCCTTCGCTGATAAGCCTTATGCAGGAAAAAGCCGATGAGCTAAAAATTGATATAAAGAGAGGCGTTTACGCAGCCGTAAACGGGCCTAACCTTGAAACAAAAGCTGAATACCGTTATTTAAAAATTATTGGCGCAGATATGGTTGGCATGTCAACTGTGCCTGAAGTAATTGCGGCAAACCACATGCAAATGCCGTGCATAGCCGTTTCTGTGATTACGGATGAATGTGACCCTGAAAACCTGAAACCCGTGAATATTGAAGAAATTATCGCGGTAGCCCATAAAGCGGATGCCCAACTTTCAAAGCTTTTTTTAGAAATGATAAAAAGTTTATGATGAAAGACGCGTTGTTGATCTTTGCAAAAAATCCTGAATATGGTAAAGTGAAAACCCGGCTTGCGGCAACTATCGGTGATGCACAAGCGCTTTTAATTTATCAACAGCTATTAAAACATACAATTGCGGTAACAAAAAATTTACAGGTGGATAAAATTGTTTTTTATTCTGAATATATCAAAGAAAAAGATAGTTGGGAAAATAACATTTATCAGAAAAAGTTGCAGGCCGGAAGCAGCCTGGGAAAGAAAATGAAAAATGCTTTTAAAAGTTCGTTTACTGCCGGGTACGGAAAAATTGTAATCATCGGAACCGATTGTTTTGAGCTTGATGAAAAGAATATTCTCAACGCTTTTGAGCAATTAAAATATGTGGACGTAGTAATAGGGCCTGCGAAAGATGGCGGGTATTATTTATTGGGAATGAAAAAAAATCATATAGGTATTTTTGAAAATATAGATTGGAGCACGGATAAAGTTTTTAAACAAACGCTCCACATTTGCGAGCGATTAAAACTCTCTCTTTTTTTACTTCCTGCATTAAACGATATTGATAATGAAGAAGATTTAAAAAAGCAGGAATCATTATCTTTTAAAAAGAACCAAGAGGTATGATCAGCGTAATTATTCCTACTTATAACGAAGAATCCAACCTACAAAAAACGATTGGGCAATTACAAAAAAACGATGTAAAAAAATTGGTTTCTCAAATCATCATTTCAGATGGAGGCAGCACAGATAATACAATATCCGTTGCCCAAAAAACAGTTGCCAAAGTGGTGGCAAGCCCGGCAAAAGGCAGAGCCGCACAGATGAATTATGGCGCTACATTTTCTACAAACTCCATTCTTTATTTTCTTCACGCCGATTCAATCCCGCCTCCTGGTTTTTCAGGTGATATTATAAACGCTGTTGAAAAAGGCTTTGCCAGCGGCTGTTACCGGCTTTCATTCGATTATGATCATTGGTTTTTAAAAGCCAATTGCTGGTTTACGCAATTCGATGTAAACGCGGTTCGTTTTGGCGACCAAAGTTTATTTGTTACCAAAGATGCTTTTGAAAAAGCGGGCGGTTTCCGCGAAGATCTTTTAATGATGGAAGACCAGGAAATTATCGGGCGGATAAAAAAAAAGGGAAAATTTAAAGTGATGGATGGCGCGGTAATTACTTCTGCAAGAAAGTACCGCGACAATGGCATTTACAGGATGCAGGGAATTTTTTTTCTCATCTGGTTGATGTATTACCTGGGCTTTTCCCAACAAAAATTATTGCGGTTACACAGGCGGCTCATTCATCGGCATAAACTGTAAAAGTGAAAATAAGAATCCATCTTTTTTGCCTGGCTGCCGGCTAGGCAGTTTGGTTTACTATTTGCTAAACTAAACCATCTAAACTATCTAAAGCAATGAATATTATCAAGCGTGTTTTTGACAAAAAAGGAGCGCCGGTTTTAGCAGCCATCTTTATTGCTTTGTTTATCGCCGAAAGTAAACGCAGTTTGAGAAAAAGGCGTGAACCAGGATTGAAGCGCGTGGCCATCAATTCTATGGTGGCAGTGCCTTCATTTTCCTTGCTTCGTTTTGTGTTTATTCCGGTAAATACCTGGCTCGCTACTAAAAATAAAAAACTTAAATGGGGCGTAAATTATCAATATAAAGCCAATCCTTTCGTGAAGGGTTTTGTAGCATTTTTAATAATGGATTATACCAATTATTTATGGCACAGGCTCAATCATAAAATCCCATTTCTCTGGCGGTTTCATTTGGTGCATCATACCGATGTTGATTTGGATCTCAGCACCGCCTTGCGTTTTCATTTTGGCGAATTAATCGGATCCGTTTTTTTTCGCGGTGCATTTGTGTTTTTATCCGGCGCAACTCCACTAACCGTCTTGTTATATGAAATTTTATTTGAAGCGGAAACACAGTTTCATCATTCCAATTGGAAACTGCCTTAGCAATTTTGAAAATCGGCTGAATAAAATAATTGTTACGCCACGAATGCATGGCATTCATCATTCCAATATTAAAAGTGAAACCGACAGTAATTATTCAGTTATTTTTTCTGCCTGGGACAGAATCCATCAAACTCTTGATTTAGATAAGCCTCAGCAGGATATTGTGATCGGCGTTCCTTCTTATAGTAATCCAAAAGAATTAACAAGTGGCTTTTTGCTCAAACTTCCTTTTACCCAAATCCGTAGCTGGGAAGAATAACGGTTTGTTTAGATAAACAAGAGTTCAATAATTTGCACCATAAATATTTTAATAAATAATTTCGGGATGTAGCGCAGCCCGGTAGCGCGCTTCGTTCGGGACGAAGAGGCCGCTGGTTCGAATCCAGTCATCCCGACTTAAAACAAAAGCCATGCATTTTTCGGATGGCTTTTTTGCTATCTCCAGAATTCCATTAAGTTTTTCTTTTTGTAAAGGAATATTCGGCATATATAAAAAAATAAGATCCGGACTTTAAAAAAGGAAACCATTTACCACCCGCCCTTTCGTTACTTTTGCACCCATGAAAAATAAAAATTATTCACTGGAAAGCATTTTGTCTAATTTAAAAATTGATGCATTAAATGAAATGCAACTGGCTTCTTTGGAAGCCATTAGAAAAAATGAAGATATTATCTTGCTCTCCGCAACCGGTTCAGGAAAAACACTTGCTTTTCTGTTACCCATACTCGAAAATATAGAAAAACAAAATAAGAATACGCAGGCGCTTATCGTAGTCCCTTCACGTGAACTGGCCATGCAAATAGAACAGGTTTTTAAAACAATGGGCACCGGAAATAAAATTACTTCTACTTATGGCGGGCATAAAAGAGAAATTGAAGAAAATAACCTGATTCAGCCTCCGGCGGTAATTGTAGGTACGCCCGGAAGATTATGCGATCATATTCGCCGGGGAAATATTACCACGGATTCTATTCAAACTTTAGTTTTAGATGAGTTTGACAAATCTCTTGAATTAGGTTTTTTGGAAGAGATTAAATTTATTATTGAATCATTAAAAAATGTCCGGAAAAAAATTCTTACTTCCGCCACTGATGCGGTAGAAATTCCTGCCTTTATCGGTTTAAAAACTCCTGAAAAATTGAATTTTTTAAAGCCCGGTGAGGAAACGGAAGGGCTTGCGGTAAAAACGGTATTTTCTGATGATAAAGATAAATCTGAAACGCTTTTTAGATTGCTCTGTTTTTTGGGAAACCGCTCTACAATTGTGTTTTGCAATCATCGCGAAGCAGTAGAACGAACCAGCAAACTTCTTTCAGAAAAAGGAATTTATAATGAATTTTACCATGGAGGCATGGAACAACAGCAAAGGGACAGCGCTTTGTCAAAATTCAGAAACGGAACTACCAATGTATTAATAACGACAGACCTGGCTTCGCGCGGGCTGGATATTGCTAACATCCGCTATATTATTCATTATCATTTACCCCTTACCGAAGATGCTTTCATTCACCGCAATGGCCGCACGGCAAGAATGGAAGCCAGCGGCACAGCCATTCTTATTTTGAGTGAAGAAGAAAAAATGCCACTTTACATTAACGAAGAAGTGGAAACGATTACTCTTCACGAAGATTTCATTTTGCCTGAAAAGCCAAAATGGGCCACGCTTTTCATCGCCGCCGGCAAAAAAGATAAAGTAAACAAAGTAGATATTGTAGGGTTTTTAACCAACAAAGGCGATTTAAAAAAAGAAGATATTGGCCTGATTGAAGTAAAAGATTTTTTTTCTTTTGCAGCCATTCGCAAAACAAAAATGAACCATTTGCTGCACCTCATTAAAAATGAAAAAATAAAAAATAAGAAAGTAAAGATGGAAGTGGCGAAATGATTTTTAAAAAAGAAAAAAAATAAATCGCTAAATATTTTTATTTCTGAAAATAATTGCTATTTTTAGCTCCTCTGAAATCCAAAACTATTGGAATAACTCCCCCAATATTCTATTGCCGTAATTACGGTTTACTTTTCAGTTCATCATCCTTTGATCTATTAAAATTATATTTTTTAATTTTACATTTAAATATGATCCTGGTTACGTATGAAACTATTTTCTACACTTTTATTTTTAATATTATTTTATTGCCCTACGATCCGGGCTCAGGATGTGCCCAATTACCTTCCCTATAATGCAATGTCCCCGGAGCAGTTAAAGGTTTACAGGCAGAACTTATGGGATACATTGCCGGCAGCTATCGGATGGGTAAATGATTTTGAAAATTTATTTACGGACACTGAAAAATATAATTTAGAAAAAACACTTGCACATTTTGAAAAAGCTACCAGTATCGAAATCTGTATTGTTACTCTCGATTCAAATATGGTTTCTGAAGATAAGTTTAGCGAATTCAGTTATCGTTTAATGAAAATTTGGGGTATCGGAAAAATCTCAAAAAGCAATGGAATGGTTATTTGTATTTGCAAAGATTACAAAAGGTTATGTGTTACTACCGATTTTGGAATTGATAAATATATGAATGAAAGTGACAAGAGTAGAATGATCAATAGGGACTTTGTCCCCTACTTTGCAAAAAATGATTATTATGATGGCACAGCGAATGGATTAAATGCCATTCTTTCAAAAATTGATAAGAGATGGGACAAAGATGAAGGCCTGTCCCAGAAGTAAAGAATCAGGCAACATAGAAAATAAGAATTCTTAAAATTAGTTGGTTTACTGCAATTATTATTTAGTCAAGGTGAAAAGTCTTTCGCATTGCATTCAATATTCCCTTAGTCGACCAGGTTCCTGGTACAATCATTCTCCTGATAGTGTATAAAGGTTGTGTGGAATCCCTTTTTGATGCCAGGCTGAACGCCATTTTGTATCCCGCTTTTTTTAATTCCGGAAACACCGCTGTGTTCCATAATCCGAAAGGGTAAGCAAAATAATCAGCGCTTTTGCCGGTTATTTCTTCAATTTTTTTCTTAGGCTGAACCAATTGTACCTCCCAATCTTTTCCCTGGTATTTTGTTACCATGTGATGGTCCCAGGTGTGCGGCTCCACAGCGTTGCCCTCATCTGACAATTGTTTTAATTGTTCTGTTGTCATATAATGGGGACGGTTAATCGCAACTGTCATAACAAAAAAAACACCTTTAAAACCATTTTTTTTCATGTCCTCATTTCCTATGGAAAATTGTTCCTCATCGGTGTCATCAAAAGTAAGCATCACTGGTTTGGGTGGCAGTAAAGCATCATGGACGAGATAATTGTATAATTGATCTGGTAAAATTGTTTGGTACCCGCTGTCCTTTAAGGCTTTCATTAGCTCAGCAAATTGAGCCGGCGAAACTGAATAACTTTTCTCTGTTTCACGTTGGCCGGGCTTTGGGTCCCTGATGTGATGAAAGCACAAAACCGGAACTTGTTTTTTGGCAAGGATCTTTGCCACATCAGCAAAAGAAGAATTTTGTATGGAAGAAGTATCTGTTTTTACAGTATCTATTGTAGTATCATTCTTTTCATTTGACTTTCCCGCAGAGTGGCATGCACTTAAAAATAGCAGGCATAAGATGATAAAAACAAAATTTGTTTTCATAAAAGCGGGATGGATTATTGGTATTGGATATAAATAGGTTTTGGAATAAATTTTAATAATTCCTGTGGTGTATAAAGTTGGCTGCTGCCATTTTTGGTGTCATTCTTATAAAACAATTTAAAGCCTGTAAATTCAATCGGTTCAGCATAAATATATCGTAAATAAGTAGAACGTTTTAAAGTTTTATCGCCCCACCCATCCATATCCATTACTACCTGCACTTCCGGAACTTTTTTTATTTGTTTATAATTGGTGAGCATTCCCTGTGTAAAACGATGAACGATCAAAATTTTAGGAGGAAGGTTGTATTTTTTTACATAAGAGGCTAAATCATCAATAGCCGCGTTTACATCATCCGCATTAAATGTTCCTATTTTTTTACCGGGAACGGAGCCGTCTTTCATAGAAAATTCAGGGTCAATTCCTAAATGAACCTGGGGGTATTTTAAATATTTCTCCAATGGCGGCACTTCATCTTTTACGGTACTCAACCCAACCTGGATGTCTAAAAATACGAGCCCGTTTATTTCATTGGCCCAATTCATAATGGTATCTATCTGGCTGGAAGGCATACGCAACCTATGTTTACCATCTTTCCCAGGATAGCCTTGCGCAGTTACAGCGATATAATGTAAAGCGGGAATTACCGGCATGGAAGAATCCGCTGCCTGCCAGTTATGGACTTCCTGTTTTAATTTTTTCAGCATTTCATTTTTGGGCAATTCACCAAGAATCCCCATTTTTTTTGAATACAAATTTCCATAAAAAGCTACAATGCGATGGAATGGTAAAACAGCGCCAGGTAAAGGAAACGGAGCTTTGGCGGGCCATTTTCCTGTTGTATCATGATTGGCAAGGTTCGTCATCAGCTTGTTATATAAAGCGGTGTCAATCGTTTTTTTCTGGTATACTTTTCCATTCTCAATAGAATCCTCTTTTTTAGTTACAGAATCTTTTAAAGTATTGCCAGGAGCTGATTGGCTGCTGTTGCAACTGGTATTTATAAAAAAAAGTATAGGGATAACCGGCAGAAAAGCCGCTGAAATTTTGGGGTTCATAAGATGCGAAGGTATTTTAATTTTCAGGACAGGAGAAGCTAATAATATAATTTTATGATAAAAAGCGAATACTTTTTTCAAACGTAGAAATTGAATAATTAGTATTTGTTACGAATGAATATAATCGTGCAAATGGTCTATAGTTTGTTGTTGCGAAAGAATCGTTTCTGAAACAACATCACTGATGGAAATGATACCCGCAAGTTCCTGGTCTTTAAAAACGGGAAGATAGCGGATATTGTTTTTTGTAAGCAGTTCCATACAATACTCTATTGTATCGCTTGGTTTTAAAAGCGGGAAATCAGCCATCATAATTTCGCTCACTTCTGTATCAGTAGAATTTTTACCCTTCAAAATTACTTTTCTGGAATAATCCCTCTCCGTAATAATCCCCTTAAATTTATGATCTTCTAAAACAACCACAGACCCGATATTATTTTCTGCCATTACTTTTAAAGCCTCGAGTACAGAGGTATTGGGCAAAACTGAAATGGCTTTGTTGCCTTTACGTTTAAGAATGTCGCTGATTCTACTCATAATGTTAAAATTTAGAAAGGTAATTTACGAAAAAAAAGGTATTAAATATCATTACAATTTAAAATGTGGAAATCTTTGAAGTTGAATTTTTGAAACATTGAACTTTGTTAACTAACTTAAAAGGGGCATTTATTATATTTGCCTGATGAATTTTTCTGAAAAACATACAATTCGTATTGCTATTGTTGATCTATATGAAGGCTTTGAAAACCAGGGAATGAGGTGTTTGCATGAAATACTGGGCCAGTTTGCAAAAATGAACCATATCAATATTATTTCAAGTGAATTTGATGTTCGCCAAAAAAAAGAAATACCTGATTTTTCATGGGATATTTATATAAGCACCGGTGGCCCGGAAGCCCGCTGGATAGTGAAGGTGAGGAATGGGATACGCTTTATTTTAACTGGCTAAAAAAAATGGAAAGCTGGAATAATGATCCTGCTAACCTTCAGAAAAAATATATATTTTTTATTTGCCATTCCTTTCAGCTTGCCTGCAGGTATTTTAAAGTTGGAAAAATTACCAGGCGCAAGTCAACAGCTTTTGGTGTTTTCCCGGTTCACCTCCTACCGGCCGGAAAGGGAGAACCCATATTTGACTCAATGCCCGATCCGTTTTACGCAGTAGATAGCCGCGACTACCAGGTTATAGAGCCCGACAAACAACTCCTTAAAGACATAGGCGCTTCAATTTTATGTATAGAAAAAGAGCGCCCACATGTTCCTTACGAAAGAGCATTGATGGGCGTACGGTTCAGCGATTTCTTTATTGGAACACAATTTCATCCCGAAGCCGATTCGGAGGGGATGTCTATCCATTTGCAAACAGAAGAACGGAAGAAGATTGTAATTGAAAACTATGGCTTAAAAAAATGGGAATCTATGATTGAAAGATTAAATGACCCTGATAAAATCTTATGGACACACGATCATATTCTTCCCAATTTTTTAAAAATGGCTACCAATCAATTGAAAACAGTAAACGAAAATCCGGCAATTTAGAAAAAACAAACCTGGATATACATTTCAATTTTAACTTTAAATAATTACAATGGTTCCGGAAATTAGAGACCAGTTTAATAGCAATTTTTCTGAAGGGGCCTATCAAAATTTTCTAAGAGATTTAAATAGCAAACATCCCGGGGCCATCGAATTTCGCGTAGCAGAAACGCCCATTTTTATTCCCAAAGATTTTACAAAAAAAATAATGGATGCCTGTGAAGCTATTGTAGATATTGTCACAAAACCCAACTTTAAAGAACTGACCAACCGAGCAATCCCCAAAAATGAAAATGTGCCCAATGAAAATGAACATACCGATTTTATTGCGTTTGATTTTGGTATTTGTGAAAATGAGAATGGTGAATTAGAGCCGCAATTAGTAGAAATGCAGGGCTTCCCTACCCTGTTTGGTTTCCAGGCTTATTATCCGGAGGTACTTGAAAAGTATTTTACTATTCCCGGAAACTATTCCAATTATTTAAATGGCTTTGACAAAACTTCTTATTTGAAACTTTTAAAAGATATTATTTTAAATGGCCACGAACCTGAAAATGTAATTCTCCTGGAAATAAAGCCTCATGAGCAAAAGACAAGAATCGATTTTTATTGTACGCAGGATTATTTAAAAATTCCAATTATTTGCCTCACCGATTTGATCAGTGAAGGGAAAAAATTATTTTATAAAAACAAGGAAAGAAAAATTGAAATTAAAAGAATTTACAACCGGATTATTTTTGACGAATTGGCTCAAAAAAAAGAAAGCCTCGGCAATGTGGTGGATATTACGCAGCCATTTGATGTAGAATGGGTGCCGCACCCAAATTGGTTTTACCGCATCAGCAAGTTTACACTTCCATTGATTAGCCATCCTTATGTTCCAAAAACTTTTTACCTGAATGAAATAAGGCAAATCCCTTCCGATCTTGAAAATTATGTCTTGAAACCATTATTTTCTTTTGCGGGGCAAGGCGTAATTATTGATGTTACACAAAAAGATATTGATGAAGTAAAAGATCCTGAAAACTGGATATTGCAACGCAAAGTAAAATATGCGGATGTAATAAAAACGCCAAACGTTCCTGGCCAAAGCAGAAATAAGAATTTTTTATTTTTGGGAAAAAGGCAAAGCAAGGCCAGTGGCTGTTACCAACCTGGCAAGGCTGAGCAAAGGGAAAATGATAGGCGTAAGGTACAATATGGATAAAGATTGGGTAGGAGGAAGTGTGGCTTATTTTGAAAAATAAATGATTAGTTTTATTTACTATTTATAAAATAAAAATCTCAGGTATTTATTTGTTTACTGCCTAAGCCCCCTAATTCATTTCAATAACTTTACTTTGCAAAAAATATTTTCAAATCAATGTATAACGGCAAAAAAGTTGTTGTAGTTCTTCCTGCATATAATGCGGCGCTTACACTTAAAAAAACTTACGATGAAATTCCCTTTGATATTGTTGATGATGTGATATTGGTAGATGATAACAGCAACGATGATACTATTGAAATTGCACATACACTTGGTATAACGCACATTATTAAACATGATAAAAACCGGGGCTACGGCGGCAACCAAAAAACCTGTTATAACAAAGCACTACAAATAGGCGGGGATATCATCATTATGCTGCATCCCGATTATCAATATACACCAAAACTGATTCCTTCAATGGCCATTCTTATTGCAAACAATGTCTATCAGGTAGTCCTCGGTTCGCGCACTTTAGGAAAAGGCGCTTTAAGCGGCGGTATGCCTTTATATAAATACATTGCCAATCGTGCATTAACTTTTTTTCAGAATGTAATGCTCAATCAAAAAGTGGCAGAATACCATACCGGCTACCGTGCTTTTTCAAGAAAAGTTTTGGAACGCATCAATTACGAGATTGATTCCGAAGATTTTATTTTTGATAATGAGATGCTTTCTCAAATCATTTATTTTGGTTATGAAATAGCAGAAATTACCTGCCCTACCCGCTATTTTGAAGAAGCTTCCAGTATCAATCTCAGCCGGAGCATTACTTATGGCTTAGGTGTACTGAAAGTTTCCATTGTTCACCGGTTGTGTAAATGGGGGTTTATGAAGAAAAAAATGTATGAACCTTTAACTCCGGTAGATAAAGAATAAACTGAAACTATTTTAAATCAAATTTTTAGAATCATGCCATTAAGCAAAAAGCAAATAATTATTATCATCACTATTCTTGCAGCGCTTTTTTTTATCCCATTTCTGGGGCATGTACATTTGTTTGACTGGGATGAAGTAAACTTTGCCGAAGCCTCGCGCGAAATGATAAAGACGCATGATTATAGCAGGGTTTATATCAACTTTCAACCTTTTTGGGAAAAGCCTCCTATGTTTTTCTGGATGCAAAGTACGGCTATGAAAATTTTTGGAATTACAGATTTTGCGGCGCGCTTTCCCAATGCCATTTGTGGTATCATAACACTGATTGTTGTTTTCTTATGCGGCAGTAAAATCTATGATAAAAAATTCGGAGTGCTTTGGGCACTTGCTTTTGGCGGCTCTCTTTTTCCCAACATGTATTTTAAATCAGGGATTATAGACCCCTGGTTCAACCTGTTTACTTTTTTATCTTTCTATAATTTCATTTTATATCATTGGGCCAGAAATAAATTTGATAAAGAAGGCCTTAAAAAAAATCCCATTTGGTATGTTATATGGTCAGGAATTTTTATGGGGCTTGCTATATTAACCAAGGGCGAAGTGTCTCTGATAGTATTCTTATTATCATTGGGTGTGTATTTAATATATAACCGTTTTCGGATTTATTTTAACTGGTGGCACGCATTGTTGTTTCTTTTCGTTACAGCGATAGTAACTGCTACATGGTATGGGTATGAAACCATAAAAGACGGGCCGTGGTTTATTACTTCTTTTATAAAATACCAATACAGGCTTTTTACTACCCATGGCGCCGGCCAGAAAGGATTTCCGGGCTATCATTATATCGTGCTGCTTATTGGGTGTTTTCCCGCTTCATTGTTGGCCATTCCTTCTTTTTTTAAATCCCGTTATAGCGGAAAGTTCGATAAAGATTTTAAAAAATGGATGCAGATTTTGTTTTGGGTAGTAACGGTTTTATTTACCATTACACAATCGCGCATTATCCATTATTCATCATTAGCATGGTTTTCGGTAAGTTTTCTTGCTGCTTACACCATTTATAAATGGGATGTAAAACAACTGGCCTATAAAAAATATGTGGCTGTTTTTATTGCGATATTGGGCGGCGCTATTTCACTTTTTATTTTAGCATTGCCGTATCTCGCCATGAATTTGAAAAAATTTATTCCTTATGTAAAAGACCCTTTTGCAAAGGCAATGATGCAAGCCAATGTAAATTGGAGCGGCTTTGAAGGAATAGCAGGCCTGGTAATGATTGTTTCTATCATAATTGGAATTATCCAACTCAGAAAAAACAATTTTCTCAAAGCGTCATGGGTTTTGTTTGGTGGCACTGCCATCACTATTTTTTTAGCTTCCGCTCTCATCGTTCCAAAAGTAGAAAGATATACACAGGGTGCTGCCATTGATTTTTTTATCCAACGGCAGGGAGAAGATTGTTACGTAAATACCTTAGGCTATAAAAGCTATGCCCAGTTATATTATGTAAAGAAAGAAAAACCTACTAATCCAAAATCTTATGATGAACAATGGCTGCTCACCGGCAATATTGACAAACCCGCTTATTTTGTATCAAAAATAGGAAGGTATAATAAGTATAAAAAATATACGGAATTAAAAGAACTATATCGAAAGAATGGATATATCTTTTTAAAGAGAGACGTGAAGAATTAGTTCAAAGTTCTTAGTTACAAGTTAAGGCGCTACAAACTAAGAACTACAAACTCACTTCTTTTTTCCTGAAAAAAATCTCAATATTTTACTGATGATTTTATCATTGGCGCCAAGCCGTCCTTTAATTTCTGTATAAGCAGCCACCATAGCATTATCTATTTTAACCATCAGTTTTTTATTGCCTTCTCCAGGGCGCGCCTGGTAATATGTGGCCCTGCGAAAAGGTTTGTCTTCGACGGAATAATAATATAAAGCAATTGAACGCCGGTAAACACCTTCTGGGCACGTCATCGGCTCGGGATGCCCGTGATAAGAATCCGCATCGGTATTAAAAATCACGCAACGGTTAAAAACGGGCGCTACTTTTACTTCACAGGCTTTCATTTTTGTATCCCACAATTCCAGCTTACCACCCCAGTCATCTTCCCAGCTTTTATTTAGGTAGACCAATATATTTACACGCCTTTGCCAGTTGCGATGATGAGGATGCACTGTAAAATCTGCATGAATATTAAGATAGCCGCCCTTAGTTGATTGATGAATGCCGCCGCCTTCGAGGTAATCATCTTTTTGTAAATTTTCGATGCCGGTAAGTTCGCTTAAAAATGATAAAAATTCGGGCGAGTTTAATTCATTTATAGTGCTTTTAATAGCTTCAGGTAATACTTCAAGTTTATTAAGGCCTTTCTTTTTTTCGTTGTAATGAGCATAATTTATCCAGCCCTCAGCCTCATTTAATTTATTAAACTCCTCTATACATTCATCCAAAATTTCCGGGTTCAAAAAATTTTCAAAGACGATATGAGGATATGGGTTTGCCGATTGGTATTGTTTTCTCAATTGCGGCAATTCCGCATTCCATTTTGAATAATCAAATATTTGGGTTGTTGTTTCCACATTAAAAAATTTAAGTTGCAAAGATAATAGTTTGTATTTTTTAATTTTTCAACAGGGACAAGGAAGTTGATAAATTTTATCTAAATCCGGAGCGGATGAAACGTTTGCTCTCATTTTTTTAAGATAACTTTTCAAAGCAGATACAGGTTCATCAGTAACTTTGATAAGTTTTAGATACTGCATTCCCTTAATGAGTTGCAGGCCTTTAGGTTGTGTATTTCAATTTTTAAAGCTTCCGTTAAAGCTAATCGAAGAAATTTGATCAGTTATTTTTAATAAAAAACTACGCTACCGCCTTATTTACCAAATCAGCAGCTTCGCTTAATAAAATCGCTGATTCTACCTTTAAACCGCTTTTATCGATAAGTTCTTTGGCTACTTCTGCGTTGGTTCCTTGCAGGCGTACAATGATCGGTATTTTTATATCTCCAATAGATTGATAAGCGTCTATAACACCTTGCGCTACCCTATCGCAGCGAACGATACCTCCAAAAATATTAATAAGGATGGCTTTCACTTTCGGGTCTTTTAAAATGATCCTAAAACCCGCTTCTACTGTTTGTGCGTTTGCCGATCCGCCCACATCTAAAAAGTTGGCTGGTTCGCCGCCACTCAATTTGATCATATCCATTGTTGCCATCGCAAGGCCGGCGCCATTTACCATGCAGCCTACATTGCCGTCTAATTTTACAAAATTCAGATTGTATTTTGCCGCTTCTACTTCTGTTGGGTCTTCTTCACTTACATCACGCAAAGCCGCGATATCAGGATGACGCATTAAGGCGTTGTCATCAATATTCATTTTACAATCAACGGCAATTATTTTTCCGTCACTGGTTTTAAACATCGGGTTTATTTCCAACATGCTGCAATCAAGCCCTACAAAAGCATTGTATAAGTTGGTTACAAATTTTACGCAATTTTTAAATGAAGTTCCGCTTAATCCAAGGTTAAAAGCAATTTTCCTAGCCTGGAATGGTTGCACTCCGCCTCCTGAATGAACCCACTCTTTATAGATCTTATCAGGAGTATTATGTGCCACATCTTCAATATTTACACCACCTTCAGTGCTGTACATAATCACATTTTTTCCTTTTGACCTGTCCATCAGAATTGACAAATAAAATTCTTTCACTGGTTCAGCTCCGTCATAATATACATCCTGCGCCACTAAAACCTTATTGACTAATTTTCCGGCTTCACCTGTTTGTACGGTTACTAAAGTCCCTCCTAAAATATTTTGAGTAATTCTTTTTACATCGTCAAGGCTTTTGGCAACTGCCACTCCTCTTTGTTCAGTTCCAAGAATGGTTCCCTTTCCTCTTCCGCCTGCATGTATCTGGGCTTTTATCACCGCAAACTTGCTTCCATACTCGCTATTAATAAACCGGTAAGCTTCTTCAGCTTCGCTAACTGTACTGCATGCGATTCCTTCCTGCACGGGAACATTGTACTTTTTTAATAATTCTTTCGCCTGGTATTCATGTAAATTCATAGAAAATTTTTGCCGCGAAGATAAACTCAAAAAATTAAAATAGCCTACTTTCAACTAATGAAACTACTTACTCTTCTGCTAATTTTTTCTTTTATCCAGTTTTCATGTACCAGTTCTAAACACCTTATTTTACCTGAAAGAAAAAGTACAGCCATTACAGGAAATGAGTTTTATAAAAGCGTGTTTGCGGTAAGCCGCTTTGAAAGGGAAGCAGCAGCAAAAAAAGAGGTACTGGATGGAAATGTACCCGCTTTTTTAAGAAAAATGGTAAAAATAAAAACCTCTGTTACTACTGGTAAAGGCAAAGTAATTCATGCCTGTTATTTTGTGCTTCCGGATTATTTATCAATCGGTTCCAATAAAGATTTTGCCCGCATTCCACTGACTCCCATGACTGCGCAAAAAATTGCAGATAGCCTGCATTGCTTTTTACCTACAAGAAAAATGGTGAATGATATTTATAGAGAAGCCAAAGTCAAATTAGATCCGGTTCCTATGTATGACTTTCGGGACAGCGCTGTAACTATGTATCAGCATAACCTTATTATTGAAAGGCCAGAGAAAATTAAGAAAAGGCCTGATTGCCGGAATTAAAAAAGATGTGATAATAACCGGAATGCTTACACGCAGTTCAAAACCAAACCGGGTAGCTATTTATGGTTGGCAAAAGTTGGATGGAAAACCGATTCAACCGTTATATACCGGGCATGTAAACTGGTATGTAGATTATAGCCATGGAATACGGTTGGTTTACAGGACGATTTACGTGGAAAAAAAACCGATGGATTATATAGATGTCCTGAAAGATAAAACCTTGCAAAAATTATTATGCGATGAAGAATATTGTGATTGTTACAGGTATGACACAACAGATTCGAAAGAAAAAAAATAAGTGTTACTGAAACTGCAAGGTAAAAACAGTTCCTTCGCCTACGATAGAATGAACATTGACGCTTCCTTTATGAAGCATCATTATTTGTTTACACAAGCTTAACCCTATTCCACTTCCCGTTTTTTTGGTGCTGAAAAAAGGGATAAAAATATTTTCCAGCACATCTTCGGGTATGCCACTACCGTTATCCGCCACTTTTATGAGTACTTTATGTTTATCACTTAAAGACCCGGATAAAACGATTCTTCCTTCAGCCTTGTCTTTTAAAGCTTCTTTTGCATTAACCACTAAGTTGATCAGAATTTGTTCGACCAGGCTTGGGTCAACTTCAACAGATAACCCCGGGTCTTTTAAAACAATATCCATTTCAATATTTTTTTGTTCAAGAGTAGGCTCCATCAACTGATACAGGTTTTCAAAAAGATCGCGTACATACACTTTTTTAAGATTGGGTTTAGTGATCTTATTCAAATTGCGGTAGGTTTCAGCGAACTTTAATAAACTTTCACTGCGCCGTTTAATCGTTTCAATTCCTATTTCCAGGTCGTGGACCGCGCCATCACTGTTATCAAGATGATTTTTTGATTTTTGAAGGCGGTTCTTTAATGTGTCTGACAAAGAAGAAATGGGCGCTACAGAATTCATAATCTCATGAGTCATTACGCTCAACAATTTTTGCCATGCTTTCGATTCTGTTTCGTCTAATGCTTCATTTATATTTTGAAAAGCGATCAACATAAATTTACTACCATCTGTTTGAAAGGCAGTTCCGGAAAGCAGTATTTTAAATGACCTGTTTTCAAGATGGACAATGGCAATTTTGCTTTCCGCGGGTTTTAAAGAAATTACTTCATTATACAAATTTTCGTCCCGGTGCGATAATGAGTGGATGGTTTTTAAATAAGGGAGTTTCAACATTTTTTTAAGCGATTCATTCATCCAGATAAGTTCTCCCGTTTCCAGGTTAAATGACAGGATGCCTGTATCTACGAGTTCCAGTATTTTTTGCAAATATTGAATTGATGTTTCTTTTTCTTTTGAGATTTCTTTAAAGGTGTCGGTTATTTGATTAAATCCTTCGCGAAGCGGCGCTCAATTCGAAAGGTGCTTTCTTTATGCTGAAATGCCTTGAAAAATCGCGGTAGTGAATGGATTCTACAAACTGGTCCAATTCGTTTTGCCCCTTGAAATGATACCGGTAAAGCTCTACCAGTTGATAAATGATAACAGGGGTTACCAAAAATAAATAATTAAAATTTTTACTTACCAACAGGTATGAAGCAATCGTTAAAGAAATAAACAACAAAAATATCCTGATAAATATTTTAAACCCTATTCGATTTAGCATATAGTAGAAATGAAAGAAACCATTAATGATAAAATTTTCAATTATCCGCTTTTGCAAAAACCAGAAGGCTGAAACCTAATTGATTCATTATTTTTTCGCAATCCTCCCAGGTAAGGCCAAATGCTTTTACATCAGCGCTTCCAATACGGGCAAGGATATTTCTGACTGTGTGTAGGTTGTCGTCTTCAAATTTACTATGCATCAAAACTTCCTGAGCCCAGTCCACAATTTCCTGCAAAGTAATATGGTGTTGAAGGTATTCTAAAACCTTTTCCGAAATGGCTTTCCTGGTTATCATCATAATTATATTTTTTTGTGCCCGTTGTCAACCGGATATTTTTCATGTATTTCTTTTAAATTCCCATTTTCATTATAAATCTCCTGCCAAAATTTTATCGTATTTCTTTCGCATCCGTTTCTTTCAAATATTTTCATTTCCATCCAAATCGTCCCACAATTTCAAAAGAATAAATTCTTCAACCATCCGGCTTTTCAATCCATAAATCATATTCCTTCTCATTACTCAATCGCTTTTGTTTGTTCATAAAATTACGATGTTTTTTATACTTTCATAAGTCCTCACCTTATACCTCATAACTTATTCCCCATACCTTGCTCTATATATCGTATTTACTCAATCTTCTGTACAATGCCGTTCTTGTAAGCCCCAGTTCCTTAGCGGCTTTGCTAATGTTTCCATGATGCTTTTCTATTACCCGCAAAATGGTATTTTTTTCAACCGTATTCAAATTTAAATCTTTGGGCTCGTCATCTCTTTGTGGAACAGATTCAATTGGAGAAAAAATAAGGTCATCTGCTGAAAGCACCTCCTGTTCCGACATGATCACCGCCCTTTCCATGGTATATTGAAGTTCGCGCACGTTTCCGGGAAAATGATATTGTTTCAATTTCGCGATAGCCTTTCCATCAAATTGCAAAGGAGGCTTCAGGTATTTTTTTGCATAAATAACTGCAAAGTGATTGGCTAATAAAATAATATCTTCTCCTCTTTTTCTTAAAGGAGGCACCACAATTTCTACGGTATTTATCCGGTAAATCAAATCTTTTCTAAAACGGTTTTCATTCGCCAGTTCCGCGAGAGGCAAGTTGGTAGCGCATATCAACCGAATGTCAATATTAACGGGAACATTGGCTCCCAATCTTGTAACCTGCCTGTTTTGTAAAACACTTAATAATTTTGATTGTTGTTGCAAGTTGATATTACCTATTTCATCCAAAAATAACGTGCCGCCATTTGCAGATTCAAAGCGGCCTTCGCGGTCGTCGGCGGCGCCGGTGAAAGAACCTTTTTTGTGGCCGAATAATTCACTCTCAAAAAGAGATTCGGTTAATGCACCCACATCCACTTTGATAAAAGGTTTTTTAGCCCGAAGCGAATTTTGATGAATGGCTTTGGCAATTAAATCTTTCCCCGTTCCATTTTCTCCCAATACAAGAATATTGGCATCTGTAGGGGCAATTTTTTCAATCTTAAAAAATATGTCTTTCATTACTTCCGAATTGCCAATCAATTCTTTTCCAATTATAGAAGAATCTCCAATTATTTTTTCTACCGCCGGGTTCCCTTTTTCTTTAAGCGTCTTCTTAATGCAATCGATTAATTTTTCATTGTGCCAGGGTTTTACCATAAAATCGGCAGCGCTTTCTTTTAGCGAACGAACAGCAAGGTCAATATCGCCATAAGCCGTAATCATTATCACATCAGCTGTTGAGCCAAACTCCCTTATTTTTTTCAACCAAAAAAGCCCTTCATTTCCGGTATTAATAGAACTGTTGAAATTCATGTCGAGCAATATCAAATCGACAGAATATTTTGATAAAAGATTACGAATATTTTCCGGGTTCTTTTCAGTAATTACTTCTTTCACTTCTGTTTTTAAAAGCAAATTTACCGCTGTTAAAACGTCTGTGTCATCATCAATAATTAATACTGTTGCATTTTTTACATTCATTACAAAACCATTTTATATGAAATTTTAAAAACAGGAATCCTTGTTAATTGTTTGTTTACTGTCAAATAAAAATAAAATAAAAATCTTCGCTTTTTGTTTTTTTACTATACCTCCAATCATTTCTCTTTTACGCTACACAAAAATTATATCCACCAAAAACATTTGCAAGATTAGCCAATTTAAAAAGAATTTCTTGCGAAATATTCTTAATATTTTCCAGGGTATTACTTACTGTCTCAAAACCGGATATAGACTGTATCATAAGCGTACACTGCATTTTAAAAGCATTTTTAATTTTACCTGAAAAACAATGAGTTATGTTTTGGCATGCGTTTGTACTGTTAATTAAACAGAAAAACAAAAAATGATTTTCAAAACATTGTAACAAAAACAAAAGAGAACCGTCATAAAAAAATTAAATTCAAAACTTTAAAAACAAAAATCATGAAACTTCAATCAAACAACAATTTGCTGGAAAGCCTGACAAACCAGGAATTAAAAATTCTTACCACAGAACTGAAAGAAACCATTTGTAAGAATTTTAAAAAAGAAAAGAAAAGAAATTTTACCACTGCCCAGTTATGGAATATCCATCGCCGTGGAAAAAGTTTTTACTCAAAAAGATTAGTATTTTAAAAAACACCTATTATTTACCCTTTAAAAACAAAAATCCTGAAACTTCAATCAAACAATAATTTGCTGGAAAGCCTGACAAACCAGGAATTAAAAATTCTTACCACAGAACTGAAAGAAACCATTTGTAAGAATTTTAAAAAGGAAAAGAAAAGAAATTTTACCACTGCCCAGTTATGGAATATCCATCGCCGTGGAAAAAGTTTTTACTCAAAAAGATTAGTATTTTAAAAAACACCTATTATTTACCCCTTAAAAACAAAAATCATGAAACTTCAATCAAACGAAAATTTGCTGGAAAGCCTGACGAAGCAGGAATTAAAATTTCTTATTACAGAAGTAAAAGAGACTCTAAGCAAGGATTTTAAAAAAGAAAGAAAAAGTAAATTTACCGCTGCTGATTTATGGAATATTCAGCGCCGCAAAAAAAGCCGGTTAATAAAAAGAATTTCTTACTAAAACCCGTTAGAATTATTAAGTTAAACCGTTGTATCAAAAATGAACGGAAACTGTATCAAAACCGAACACCATGGGAAAAATAAATTTTTTAACTTACTGAAAAACAAGCAGATAAATAATGGCATAGCGTTTATAGTTATTAACCAACAAAAGCCGGAACGAAAACCAAAAACAAAAGTTTTTATCCCCGGCATTTCAAAAAAAAATTATGGACAGAGTTATTAAAAAAAAGAAATGGTCAACAAAAAGGATTCTTACCATTGCCGGTATAACTGCATTGGTAGCGTTGATAGGCGCCAGTTATTATTTCACATCAGGAAAGAGTAGGCTCAATGTAGATACAGACCGGATTACCATTAGTGAAATTAAAAAAGGTACATTCCAGGAAATTATTCCGGTGAACGGAACCGTGCTTCCTCTTACTACAATTTACCTGGATGCCGCAGAAGGTGGCCGCGTTGAAGATAAATATGTTGATGACGGAACCATAATGAAAAAAGGGCAGCCTATTTTAAGATTGTCCAATACTGACCTGCAGCTTAATCTCGTAACCCAGAAAACAAATGTATATGACCTGCTAACTCAAATGCAGATTTCAAAAAATGCTGCCGAACAAAATACGGTAAGCAAACTCAACCAGATGACTGACGTGGAAAGTGAATTGAAAGAGGCGAAGCGTATTTATGATTTAGATAAATATTTATACGAAAAAAAAGCCATAGGCTCCCAGGAATACCAGAAAGCAAAAAATGATTATGACTATTATCAGCAAAAGGTAAAACTCACCACCAAAATTTTAGAACAGGATTCTGCCTCCACGGATCAACAGGTAAAACAGGCCAGGCAATTGTATGAGGGTTCACAGCAAGCTTTAAAGGTAATGCAGGAAAAAGTAGGTGACCTTATCGTGCGCGCGCCGATTGACGGGCAGTTAACTTCGCTTGATGCAGAAATAGGCGAATCCAAAAATAAAGGCGAACGCCTTGGGCAAATTGATGTACTTAGTGGTTTTAAAGTGCGTGTAGATATTGATGAACACTATCTTTCACGAATTTATACCGGGCTTAAAGGCACATTTGATTTTGCAGATACAACGTATCACCTCGAAATTAAAAAAGTTTATTCGAACATAAACAATGGCCGTTTCCAGGTAGATATGGAATTCGTTGGAAAAGTGCCACAGGGAATCAGGCGCGGGCAGACATTGCAAATTAATTTAGCTTTAAGCGATGAAACCCAGGCTATACTTTTACCAAAAGGAGGCTTCTACCAACAAACAGGTGGCAACTGGATATTTAAATTAAGCGCCGATGGCAAAACAGCTTACAGAACGGACATTCAACTTGGCCGGTACAATACAGATAATTATGAAGTGTTAGGAGGTTTAAAACCGGGTGATAAAGTAATAACAAGCAGTTATGAAAACTATGGCGACATGCAGGAATTAGTGCTGAAAAATCAATAAAAAAAAATTGAAAGAACTATAAAACAACAATTATGAAAAAGATGTTTAAGACTAAAACCCTGATCGTAATTTTTATGTTTTTCCTTTCCCTGATATTGGAAAATTGTAACGTAAAAACAAATTCATTTTGTGAAAATAACAAGCAAAATTGCAAGAAAGAAAATAATTTAACCCCCCTGGAAAAATGTTCATCTGATATTTTTCCATCCGGTGGCCTCATCATAAAAATTTAAAAAAATCAGTTAAAACCAACAAAAAAAATGATAAAAATTAAAGACCTCGAAAAAATCTACCGTACAGAAGAAGTAGAAACTGTTGCTTTAAACAAGCTTTCTTTTGCTGTAAATGACAGGGAATTTGTAGCCGTAATGGGCCCTTCAGGATGTGGCAAATCAACGTTGTTAAATATCCTGGGTTTATTGGATGACCCGGACAGCGGAAGCTTTTTATTCAATGGCATTGAAGTTGCCCATTTTAATGAAAGGAAAAGGGCTGATCTTCGGAAACGCAATATTGGCTTTGTTTTTCAAAGTTTTAACCTGATTGATGAATTGACTGTTTTTGAAAATGTGGAGCTGCCATTAATCTATCTCGGCGTTAAATCTGATGAAAGAAAAAGGCGTGTTGAAGAAGTATTGGATAAAGTACAGATCATGCACCGCAGAAATCATTATCCCCAACAATTATCAGGAGGCCAGCAACAACGTGTGGCTGTAGCCAGGGCTGTGGTAAATAAACCAAAATTAATTCTTGCAGATGAGCCCACAGGAAACCTTGATTCAGCCAACGGTAATGACGTAATGCAATTGCTGATTGAATTGAATGAACAGGGAACTACCATCATTATGGTTACACATAGTGAGCATGACGCAAGTTACAGCCATAGGATTATCAGGATGTTGGATGGGCAAACTGTTACGGAGAATATTTTAATCTGATACAGAAATTTAAATACGTGGGGAAATGAAAATAGGAATACCTGTTATTTGTTCGCCGCCTTAGGGTAGCTAGGTTTACTGCAAAAAGAATTTCTCCATTGTGCTTTTAGAATAAATGAACAAAAATGTTTAAAAATTATTTCAAAACCGCATGGCGGAATTTAGTAAAAGGCAGAAGTTTTTCTTTCATAAACATTGCGGGGCTTGGCGTGGGTATTGCCTGTGCAAGCCTTATTTTTTTGTGGGTAGAATACAATGTAAACTACAACTCCTCCATTCCCGATTTGAATAATATTTATCAAATCGAGAATAACCAAACTTACGGCAAGGATATGTACACCTTTGCCGCCACATCGGTACTTGTAAAAGATGCGCTATTGCAGGAGTTTCCGGGTGTCATTAATGTTTCGCGCTTTGATGACGCGAGTGCTACTATTTCTCTGGGTAGTAAACATTTCGCCAATCCGGCGCTTATGTTGATTCAGCTTTTTTAAAAATGTTTGGGCTTCCGCTGATAGAAGGCAACAATAAGGATGCCTTAAATGATATTTCTCAAATCGCTGTTTCGCAAAAACTGGCAAAAAGTTATTTCGGCAATGACGATGCCATGGGCAAAACATTGCTGGTGGATAAACACCCTTACAAAGTTTCAGCAGTGTATAAAGATATTCCTCAAAATGTAGAATTTTATGGTAAAGATTTCTTATTGCCGTTCCAGGTTTTTTACAATCAAAACAAAGGGCCAGGCATTGATGCCTGGGGAAACAACTGGACGAATACCTGGGTAGAGCTAAACCCAAATACCAATGTTACCGCTTTTAATGGAAGGCTCAGAAAGCTTATTCATCAAAAAGACCCGCAGGTAAGCAACCAGTCCTTATGGCTATATCCTTTAAATAGAATGAATTTGTACGGAGCGTTTACCAATGGAAAAGAAGATGCATCCAGGGGAAAAATCCAGTATATAAAAATGTTTTCGATGGTGGCGTTAATTATTCTAATTATAGCCTGCATCAATTTCATGAATCTTTCTACTGCCCGCAGCCAGAAGCGTGCAAAGGAAATCGGCATGCGCAAAGTGTTAGGTTCGACCAGGAGAGCTTTAGTTGGAAGGCTTTTATCTGAATCATTGATTGTTGCCTATGCTGCCGTTCTGTTCGCTGTAATTATTGTAGCTGCTGTGCTCCCGGCATTCGGTAATTTGATTGGCATTCATTTGAACCTGCATCTACTATATCCTTCCCATATTTTGTTTTTAATCATCATAGGCGCTATATGTGGCCTGGTTGCCGGCAGCTATCCCGCATTGTATTTGTCTTCCTTCAACCCGGTGCGTGCATTGAAAAATCAAATTACCAAAAATGCAGGTAATGCAGGGATTGTGAGAAAGGGATTGGTGGTAATACAGTTTGCTATTTCAGTCATCATCATCATTGCTGTAGTAGTGGTTTATCACCAGGTTCAGTTTACCAAAAACAGGGATTTGGGCTTTAATAAAAACAACGTGATGTATGTACCGGTAACTCCCACATTAGCCAAAAGCTATCCCTCGTTAAAACAGGATATCTTAAATACAAATGAAATAAGCTCTGTTTCACTCGGCGCATTTTCGCCGATGAGCATGTACAACAATGGCGGCGGCTGGAACTGGGAAGGGAAAAGCGCCAATGAAGATGTGCTGGTTACCAATGTGAGTGCAGATGCGGATTATCTTAAAACATTTGGTATAAAACTACAAGCCGGCAGGGGCTTTTCGCAAGATCCGAATGTGGACAGCATGAATATGATCATTAACGAATCTCTTGCAAAAATTATGGGAAAAGCAGGGCACGTAGGTGGGCAAGTTTGGGGAAATGACCCTGCGCATCCGATGACCATTATTGGCATCACGAAAAATTTCGTGTATAATAACATGAACGAAACGCATCCTGCACCTTTGGCTTTTTACAATTCTCCTTCTAACGCCAACTATATTTTTATGAAATTAAAGCCCGCAAATGACTTGCAGGCTTCAATTTCCAAACTGCAATCCATCTTCCGTAAAGCAGATGTATCGCAGCCTTTCGATTATCATTTTGTAGATAAAGATTTTGAACAAAAATTCCGCAGTCAGCAGTTTATTGGATCGCTGGCCACTATTTTTGGTTGCCTCGCTATTTTCATTTCCTGCCTGGGATTATTCGGGCTTGCCTCCTTTGTAGCAGAACAACGTAAAAAAGAAATTGGCGTACGTAAAGTACTCGGAGCAAGCGTACAGGGCATTACCACCTTATTATCAAAAGATTTTTTAAAGCTCGTATTTATTTCCTGCCTGGTTGCTTTTCCGGTCGCATGGTGGATAATGCATAACTGGTTACAGAGTTACGATTACAGGACAAACTTATCATGGTGGATTTTTGCAGTAGCAGGTATTGGCGCATTGTTGATCACATTGATTACAGTTAGCTACCAGGCGATAAAAGCAGCGGTTGCTAATCCTGTGGAGAGTTTGAGAAGTGAATAATAAATTAGCTAATAGGCTGATTAGCCATTATGCTAATAAAATAAAAATTCTAAGAATTTGTTGGTTTACCGGAAAAAGTAAAATATAACATTCATCTATAAACGAAAATGAAGTGTTTAAAAATTATTTCAAGATTGCATTTAGAAACATTGTAAGGCACAAAGCTTTTTCTGTAATTAATATTGCCGGCCTTGCTATTGGCATCGCCTCTTGCTTACTGCTTTATGCGGTGGTTAAATATGAATTGAGCTATGACAAATTTCAGCCGGAATACAAACAAATTTATCATGTTGTAACGCAGAAAAAATATACCGATCATATTACTTATAACTCCGGAGTTCCCATTCCTGCGTTAGATGCTATACATCTTGATTTTCCTCAAATAACTACCGGTGCCCTATGGGCAGGTTATGGAAGCCAGGTTACCGTATTGGACGCGGGAAAATCCAACACTTCAGGGGAGAAAAAATTTATAGAAGAATCAGGATTCTTTTTTGCCGACCCACAATTTTTTAAAGTGTTTCATTACGACTGGCTTGTTGGAGACCCTTCGGTTTTAAAAGAACCGAATAATACAGTTCTTACCCAAAAGCTGGCAGAAAAATATTTTGGTAATTGGAAAGATGCGCCCGGAAAATTGTTGAAATTAGATAACGCAGCCATCGTTAAAGTAGCGGGCATTTTGAAAGACCCGCCCGCGAATTCAGATTTCCCTTTGCGTATTGTAACTTCTATGGAAACAGCAAAAGCCAATGCAGATTATTCTGATTATAGTAAAGATTGGGGAAGCACGTCAAGCGATTTTCAGCTATTTATGCTGATTCCAAAAAATGTTTCAATAAAAAATATTGACCAACAGCTCCTTGCATTTAGCAAAAAAAACTATGATAATTCACGTAAAACGACTACCAATTTCCTGCAACCCTTAAGCGAAATTCATTTCGACAAAAGATTTTCAAATTTCGGCGGCCACATTACGAACAAAGCAACCCTTTGGACATTATCACTAATCGGTTTGTTTATACTAATAATGGCCTGTATCAATTTTATTAATCTTTCTACCGCGCAGGCTGTGAACAGATCTAAAGAGATTGGTATCAGGAAAGTATTAGGAAGTTACCGCCGCCAGTTATTCGGGCAAATCATCGGAGAAACTGCGTTTATTGTATTCGCTTCGGCCATCCTGGCAATTGTCATTGCGATCGTTTGTCTTCCGTTTATCAAAAACGTAGCAGCAATACCGGAAACGCCCAATCTTTTTTCGCTTTCCACCATCCTGTTTTTATTGATACTATGTATTGTTGTTATATTTTTTGCAGGCACCTATCCTGCCTTAATCTTATCGGGGTTCAAACCCGTGCAGGCACTAAAAAATAAAATTACTTCCGCCACTATCGGCGGTGTTTCAATCAGGAGAGGCCTGGTGGTTTTGCAATTTGCAATTTCACAAATTCTTATTATCGGTACCATTGTGGCCATTACTCAAATGAGTTTTGTAAAAAACGCTAACCTGGGTTTTAACCAGGATGCCATTCTGCTATTCAATGCGAATGCAGACAGCGCCTTTCACGCGCGCGAAGATGCCTTTAAGCAGAAAATAGTACAATTGACGGGCGTGCAATCGGTAAGTTTCAGTAGTGATGTTCCTTCATCAGATGATACCCGGTCAACCAGTTTTGCGTACGATCATAAGCCCGATGAAGACTTTCATGTAAGTTTAAAATTTGCCGATGAAGATTATTTTAAAACCTTCGGCTTGCAATTCCTGGCAGGAAAACCTTATAATAAAAGTGATACAATAAAAGATCTTGTTATCAACGAAACCCTATTAAAAAAGATAGGAGTGAATAACCCGAATGATGCCATCGGTAAAGAAATCCAGCTCTACGGAGGTTCGTTTACAATTGTTGGTGTTGTAAAAGATTTTAAAACCAGTTCTTTGCGGGATGCGGTGCAGCCAATAGTAATCGCTGAGCAAAAAGATTATTACGGAGTCACTTCAGTAAAATTGCATACTTCTAATTTCGCTAAAACAAAGGCTGCAATAGAGTCTGCATGGAATCAATATTTTCCCGAATACGCTTTTACCACTTCTTTTATGGATGAAAATATTGCGCAGTTTTACCAGCAGGAAGACCAGCTTGAATTGCTCTATAAAATATTTGCAGGAATCGCAATATTCATTTCCTGCCTCGGCTTGTATGGATTGGTTTCTTTTATGGCGGTTCAAAAAACAAAAGAAATTGGCGTAAGAAAAGTATTGGGCGCTTCGGCAAAAAATATCATTTATCTTTTTTCAAAAGAATTTACCATTCTCATTATTGTTGGTTCGGTAATCGCTATTCCTGTTGCATGGTATATGATGAATCATTGGCTTCAAAATTTTGTTTTCAGAATAAATATGAGCGCAGGAATATTTATTGTGGCTATTTTATTATCAATAATTATAGCATGGTTAGCAGTGGGATATAAAAGTATAAAAGCAGCCATTGCAAATCCTGTGGATAGTTTGAGAAGTGAGTAGATTAATTTGAAAATGTGATGATGTGAAAATTGGAAAATGAAAATACAGGCTATTTGTTTGTTTACTACCGGTAATGTTTAAACGAAATAGAAATGAGAAATATTTGCTCTTTTATTCCCTAAAACACAAAATAATAACCTTTATAACAATAAGCGCATGCTCAAAAACTATATCAAAATCGCCTTTCGCAACCTTTGGAAAAATAAAGGGTTTTCTGCGCTGAATATTATTGGCCTCGCATCAGGTATTGCTGTTTGCCTGTTAATTGTATTGTATGTAAAAGATGAATTGAGTTATGATAAATACAATGTAAACGCTAATCGTATTTACCGTTTGGATGCAGACATTTATTTTAATAATACCGAAGCTGATATGGCAGTTGCGCCAGATCCCCTGCCTCCCGCATTGGTAAGGGATTACCCTGAAGTAGAGAAAATGGTAAGGATCAATAGCCAGGGGGATATTTTAATAAAAAAAGATAATAAAAATATCCAGGATCATCATTCAGCTTTTGTTGATTCTACCTTTTTCAAAATCTTTACTTTTCCGATGATTGCAGGCGACCCCACAACTGCATTGGATGAACCCAACTCAATTGTGATAGATGAAACCACGGCAAAAAAATACTTCAACACCACAGATGTTGTTGGCAAAAATTTATATGTTGACAATTCAACTAATTGCAAAATAACAGGTGTGATAAAGGATATGCCGAAGCAATCAAGTTTTCATTTCAGCTTTCTTCGGCCGAGGGGCAAAGCAAATCCTTCATGGCTCAGCAACAACGCCACCTGTTTTATATTAGTGCGCCCAGGCGTTGCAAGGCAAAAATTGCAACACGATGTTGATGCTACCATTAATAATTACCTGGGCAAGGACCTTCAGTCGCAATTGCATATTTCGTTAAATGATCTTACCAACAAAGGCAATCATTTCATTTATCATTTAATGCCGCTTACAGATATTCATCTGCATTCGGATAAATCTTATGAGCTGGAGGCCACCGGGGATATTACCTACGTGTATATTTTTTCAGCAATTGCATTATTGATTTTATTGATTGCCTGTGTCAATTTTATGAATCTTTCAACAGCCCGCTCTGCCAACCGGCGAAAGAAGTGGGCATTAGAAAAGTAGCGGGTTCATTGCGTTCAAACCTTATTACACAATTCTTAACTGAGTCTGTTTTGATAAGTTTTATTTCATTGCTTCTCGCTATTTTAATCGCATCACTATTGCTTCCCTTGTTCAATCAGCTTGCCCACAAACAAATGTATGTGGGTACATTGTTTTCTACATGGTTATTGCCTGTAATGATTGCTTTGGTATTTTTAGTAGGATGCGTTGCCGGAAGCTACCCTGCTTTTTATTTATCTTCTTTTCAACCGATACACGTTTTGAAAGGAAAAATGGCCAAAGGTTTTAAAAGCAGCTGGCTGCGCAATGGTTTGGTTATTTTTCAGTTCAGTATTTCTATCATGCTCATCATAGGCACCATTGTAATTTATAACCAGCTTGATTATATCCGCAGCCGAAAAATTGGCTACAACCGCGACGAGGTATTGGTATTGCATAATGCCTATAATTTAAATGATAACATAAAAACTTTCAGGAATGAATTATTAAATATTCCCGGTGTAAGTGATGCTACCATTACAGGCGACCTGCCCACAGGAACTAGTTATGATAATGAAGGTTGGTTTCGGGATGCCAATTTTGACGCAGCAAGAACGGTGATCTTAACCAATTTCTATGTTGATGAAAATTATATTCCCACACTTGGTATGCAAATGGAAAAAGGCAGGAATTTTTCAAAAGATTTTCCATCCGATTCAACAGGCATTATCATCAATGAAGCTGCTGTAAAAGTGCTTGGCCTTAAAGATCCATTAAAGGAATCTTTGTACCGCCCTAACATGAATAACGGAAATATCAATGGCGCAACGGCCTATCACATAATTGGAGTGGTGAAAGATTTTAATTATAGTTCCATGCATAATAAAGTTGGCCCGCTTCTCATTCAGGAAGGAGACAACCGCGGCGAGATTGCCATCCGCATCAATACAAAAAACATTCCTTCACTAATTGATAAAGTTCAAAGCCAATGGAAGTCTATGGCGGCGGGGCAGCCTTTTGATTATTCATTTATGGACGCCGATTTTAATAAGCTTTATACAGCGGAGCAACAAACAGGGAAACTGTTTATTACGTTTGCCATTTTCGCCATTTTTATAGGCTGCCTTGGCTTATTTGGACTGGTTAGCTATGCAGCAGAACAGCGTACCAAAGAAATTGGCGTCCGGAAAGTATTGGGTGCAAGTGTAGGTAGTTTAGTGGCCATGCTTTCAAAAGATTTTGCAAAGATGGTTTTGATAGCTTCTGTTATTGCATTTCCCGTTGCCTGGTGGGCAATGAATAAATGGCTGCAAAGTTTTGCGTACCGAATTCATATAAGTTGGTGGGTATTTGCAGTGGCAGGGTTAGCAGCCATGGTAATCGCTTTGATAACCGTAAGCACCCAGGCAATAAAAGCAGCATTGGCAAACCCGGTGAAGAGTTTGAGAAGTGAATAATCCAATGTGAAAATATGAAAATGAAAATTTGGGTTATTTGCCTGTCTATTGGTAGGTAGGTTTGTTTACTGTTCACGAAATTGATAAGGTAACAGTAATGATGATATGAAAATAAAAAAGTACAAACTACGAACTAAAAACTATTTAAATATAGCATGCCGTGGTAAATTGAATGTGTTAATAATTTAAGAAGGCAACGTCTCGTGAAAACTAAAATCTTATAATTTTTTCATGATCTATTCATCAAAAACTCCACTTAAACCTTAAAAACAAAGCCCGCCCATAATTGCCATATAAACTTTGCTTTCCTCCAAAAAATAATTGGCCTCCGGTTAACAGTTCTATTGTATTGGTTAGAGAGAAAGTAAAAAACGGACCAATAAAAAAAGAACCATCGGCAGGCGTATAAATGCCGGAAAGATCGCCACGTATCAACGGATTGAATTGGTAAGCTGCTTCAGCAAATAACGAATGGCGGGCAGGTGAAAGTGACTTTGCAGATACATTATCGAGAAAAAAATTGGGGCTAAGGCTATCTCCTTTTAATAAACCTGCACTGTTGAGGAGATAGGCGCCATGCAGGTACAAGACTGTTTAGGAAATGTATAATTAACCCCTGCCGATGCAGATATAACGGTGTTGGATAATCGAAAATTTTTACGTGGTACAAAAGCCGAAATTTCGCCATTAAAACCTGCCTGCCCCAGCACACCCGACCAGCCGCCTCCGAGCACATAATCTGTTTTAACGATACCTGCAAGTGCCTGTATATCATAACTGCCTTTTGTAAAACGATAGAGGCCTGCTGCAATCATTTCATTTGAAGTCTTGCCTGGTTTATAAGCAATCTCTGCAGAAGAAGTGCTGTTGAGATAATACTGAACCCTTACTGCATCTGTTCCCGGCCGTTCTTCATAATCAAAATCAAAATAAGAATAAGCATTAAAAATATCGTTGGGGTTCCATACGAGGTTCAATCCCCAATTGATCCGTTGCCGCCCGAGGGTAACCTGCCATTTACCATGGGTATAATCTATAGAAGCCCGATCAATATTGGAATGCAGTAAATAAGATGGCCCTTTTGCAATCGTTTTGGAAAGATCAAAAAAACCTTCATTGCTGTTTTGTAACAATACGTTCTGGATAGATAAAGCAGCAGAGTCACCATAAAAAAACCTGTTTCGGATACCAAGATGAAACTTCCAGGAACTGTCGATGAAACCAACGCACATCTACCCTGTTGTGCACCAGGTTTTCCAATGTCCATTTTTTATTGATGTCTGTAAATTGTACGGTTTGCAAATCTTTCAGGTAGCCATTAACAGACCAATGAGAAATTTTATCAGTATTGAGTTATAGAGTTGTTTGTTGTGTCCTGCGCATTACCAGGTTGGGCAATGGCTAAAAAAAACAGGAGCACACATCCGGCAAATGATATTTTAATCTATTGAAGATTTGCATGACTGGCTTTCGATTTAGTATCACTGATCACTTTCCCATCTTCCAAAGTAATGATGCGCCTTGCTTTGTCCATTACCCGCTGGTCATGTGTTGAAAAAATAAATGTAACCTGTTCCTTTTCATTCAGTGTGGCCATCAGGTCTAATAAGGTATCGGTTGATTTAGAATCCAAATTGGCAGTAGGTTCATCTGCAAGAATAAATTTAGGTTTGGAGGCGAGTGCTCTCGCAACAGCCACCCGTTGCTGCTGCCCACCTGATAAATATTTAGGCCGCACATTTATTTTATCTCCCATACCCATTGCCGTTAGCAGGTAATTTACACGGTCAGTTATTTCCTTTTTATTACGGTGTTGGAGTTCCATAATAAATTCAACGTTTTCTTTTACGGTAAGTACCGGTATAAGGTTATATGATTGAAAGATGAAACCGATATGATGCAGCCGGAAATCAGTTAATGCTGCCCGGTTCCTTCGTGGTGATGTCTTCTTTTTCTATAATTACATTTCCTGAAGTTGGTTGATCCAGCCCGCCCATCATATTCAGCAGAGTGGTTTTGCCACATCCTGAAGGCCCCACGATAGCCGTAAATTCTCCCTTTTTCAAATTCAAGGTTAATGCCGTTTAATGCATGCACCGGCACCATTGTTTCGTTATAGGTTTTCGTCAGATTTTTAATTTCAATTACTGGCATAAAAAACATTTAATAAAAAATTAAAATTTATTTCAATCAATCGCCCCTCACTGCCTCGGCCGGCTTCAACCGCACTGCCCTTCTTGCCGGGAACAGGCCTGCAATGATGGCAATCACGATGACCATAACGGCAAGCATGATGTAAAAGTTAACTCCAAGTGTAGGGTAAACAATACTACTATACCCAAATGCATTAAACCCTTCTGCAATAATAGACAGGTTAATACCATGGTGCCCAAAAAATGATATGGTTGCAATGCTTACAACCACCCCAATTACCGCTCCTGTTAGCGAAAGAAAAATAGTTTCCAGCATGATCATTCCAAACACTTTGGAAGGTTTCATTCCGATAGACAAGAGCATTCCAATTTCGCGGGTACGGTCCATCACTGCCATCAACATCGTATTAATAATACCAAATGCCAAAGCGATAAGTATGATACCTACGAAAATGAGCGTAAACTGCATCATGGTTCCTGAAAGGATCTGCAGCATAGGTGATAATTGTATCCACGATTGTACCTGCATATCGGTGTATTGCTGTTGAAGTGTTGTTGCTACCTTTTTTGTATCATCATTATTCTGCAATAACACGGTAATGATTGAGGCAGCACCGGGTGGAAAACCTACCAGTTGCTGAATATCTTTATTGCGAACAAAAATCATTTGCTTATCAAATTCACTATCGTGCGTACGAAAAATACCGGCCACTTTAAATGCGCCATAAATAATATCGCCTGCGGTGGTCTGTAAGGTCAATACAATGCGGGAATGCAGCTTTACTTTTAATTTATCAGCAAGTTGTTGGCCGATTACTACCTGGTTGTTACGGTCACTTTTAAAATAATCACCTTGTATCAGTAATTTAGAAAGATCACTTACCTTTTCCTGGTCAGATGGTTGAATGCCATTGACCATAATGCCCGATGAACCGGAAGCCGTAGAAGCCATTGCAGTTAACTGAATAATTGCGGAAACTCCTTCCACGCCAGGTTTTGTTTTTATTGTTGCTCACCATGCTATCTGCATTTTTTATCTGCATCTGCATATCATGATTCAACAAAAAGCCCGGCTGGTTCAATTGTATATGCCCTGTTTCAGTATGAATAACCGAGTAGATCTGCTGCTCTGCCATTCCCTGCATAAAAGCATCTGAAAAAATGCCGCCCCATAAACCGAGCGCCACGGCAATAATAATTACCAGGCTTCGTGTTTTATTACGCCATACATTTCTCCAGGCTATTTGTATCAGCATAGCATTATTGTTTTAAAGTTTCAGCAATCCTGAACCGGTTGATATACCATAAAGGGTAAACGACAGATACAATAGCAATACCCAAAACGGTTAAACCCTGGTACAGGAAAATATGGGGATCGAGCGATGCCGGCATGATGGGCTCAATACCAAACTGCTGGTAGGTTTGTGCCGTTGCCCCGGTTAATAAAATGGGATGCCGGTGCAGGTAGGCAAGCACAGGAAGTATTAACACGCTGCCGGAAAGTATTCCCAGCAACCCAATCAAAACGGTTTCAAATATAATGATAACGGTTAACCTTACACGATGCATTCCGATAGCAATCATTACCGCAAATTCTTTTTTTCTTTCCAATGTCATCATAAGTATGGTTCCAAATACACCAAAGGCAACCACCATGTATAATATTCCCAGCATAATGATGCCACCGGCGTTATCACCCTGTATTTCCTGCACGAGGCTTTTGTTCATTGCCGGCCATTGCATTACTTCCCGGGTACTGTCGAGAGAATGTTGTAAAAAAAGAGTGGTTGAGTTAATGCCATCCGGTTGCCTGAGCATAATACTCATAGAAGTAAGTCGGCCGGGCGCTCCAAAAAGTGTTTGCGCATCCGGCAGGTAAAGATATACCAGTGCATTATTGAGCTGCTCCAGCGGAAAATGAAAAATTCCCTGTATTGGATATTGGCCTGCCGCCGTAGTGCCATGATAACCCTGGCCGAGCAATACCAATGTATCACCCAGTTTCAGTTGCAGGTATTTGGCAAGCCCGTCTCCAATCAATATTCCCTGGTTATTGCTATTGGTAAAATATTTTCCCTGTATGATTTTCCCGGCCACATTATTCATGCTATTTTCTTTTTCCGGATCAATGCCAATTACTTCTACCCCTTTGGTATGCGGGCCGGAAGAAGCCAACGCAAATGACTCAAGCTTGGGTACTGCTAAAGAAATATTCTTCTCTTTTTTTAAAGCTTGCTCCAGCGAAGCGCCCGGCTCAAAAGTATTGTTGATGGACTGGTCATCCCAATACCCTTTCGCATGCACCTGGATATAACCGGTAGAGAAACGCACCGCATTGCCAATCATATTGCCATACACCCCTTTTGAAATGAACGGATCGCAATGGCCAATACAACAGCCATAAACACAGAAGCCAATGTTATTAATGTTCTGCGGCGGTTGCGCCATAAATTTCGCCAGGCCAGTTTAAAAGATTGTTGCATCCGGAATCAATTTCTCAGTAAATATTATTAGCACAAAACATCAGCGAATGTTTTTCATTTGCTGTTGCGAAAAAAAATCTTCTTTCAAAGGCATATTAAAATCCAAATGCTGAAATTGCAAGATAGTTTGTTTCCCTTTTTCTTTTACAGGCGTCATCACCAGTTTTGACGGAAGGTCACGGTCATCAAAATGCTTTATATCTGATTGTATTTCCTCGTTTACCAACTCTCCTTCTTCGTTGTAAAAATCTGCTTTCAGCATAAAGTATTTGCCTTTGGCAATCCATATAATTATCTTATCCCAAACTACTGCGGCATCTGGTTTTGGAGTTAATTGTATTTTATAGCAATCATAACCTTCAATGGTTTCGCTGCCTAGAAAAGTATGCGTGTAGTCATCCACGATAGAGTTTGCTTTTACCAGGTCATTATTGGTAAAATCAGATCCCATCCAGTTCTGCCCCATCATAGAAGGTGGTATCCGGATGATGCGGCTGATGCTGGGCATCCAGTTCCACATTTCGGTATGGCGTTTCAGGAACACCTGTCCTTTATCCTGTGGTGGTGCTGTGATAAGGATCATATAATAATCATTACCAAGCGACCATGTTTTCATGCTTACTTTCCGTGTCCAGGTAGGCCGCTACAATAGTCATTGTAGCCGTACTTTGGCTGGATCGCCCATTCATCAGGTCGTTTGCTTTTCGTACAACTTCCGTAGCATCTGGCTGCTGGCAATGCGCACTGAATGAAAAGAGCGAAATCATGAGTGACACTAATAACAATGGTTTCATAATCTGTTTTTTTTGTTGGCTATCAGGCAAATTTTTTAATGATCATTTCCACTACACCTTCAAGCGGATATTCGTCCGGCGCCACCATAAGATCAAACATCAGCCCGTCGAGAATTGAACCGAAAAGCATAGCTTCTGCCATTGGGTTAACCGATTTTTTCTTTTTAAAATAGGCCACATAAACTTCAAGATACTGTTGTATGAATGCCATCGCCTCCTGTCGAAATTTCTCAGCCATGTGTGGCTGCAGCGCCAGCATGGTATACAACCGCCAAAAATCTGCTTCCTGCAAAAAAAGCTTTACCATTTTTCGAAGGCTGGCAGCAAAATCTTTCTTTGTTTCAAGTTTGCCCGTAGCATCTTCATTAAGAAAAGAAGCTGCTTTCTGCATACCAAACGCCAGCAATTCATCCAGCAGTTGTTCTTTGCTTTCATAGTAGGTATACATCAGCCCTTTGGCAATTCCCGCTTCCTTTGCAATCATATTGATCGTAGCACCATTAACGCCCTGGCTGGCAAATACTTTCAAAGCTGCCTGCATAATCTGCTGCTTTTTTGTTTCTCTTAGTTGCTGTAATTGATGGGAGGTTCTTGGTGACATATTATTTTTTGACTGAACGGTCGGTCAAAATTAAAACTTTTATTCAAATAAAAAAATTATTAATAATTAAAATGAGAATAAACGGATTTTTAATTAAATTTTATTTACAGGTGATGGGTAATTATTCAAGAATAGTTTTTTCATTTTAATGTCGTAAAAATTAAATTATACTTACCGGTGCAATGTTAACAGTGAAAGATTTTGAAAACACAATAACCAAGGCTTTCACAGGCTCCTGCTTCTAAATAAAAGTGTACGGTTTTTTTAAACAAGTGTTCATAATCGAACACTTGTTTAAAAATAAAGATATTTTAAACATTTATTATCAATTTAATAGGTTTTGGTATAATGGTTGAATTTTCTTTGTGGGTAATCTCATTTATTAATATTTCCAGAGCAAGGTTTTTAGATGAAATTTTAATACTAAATCCCGATTATATATGCTTAAAAGTTATTTCAAAATAGCATGGCGAAACCTGATGAAATATAAATTCATCTCGTTCATTAATTTATTCGGGCTAACGGTAGGGCTTACCTGCTGTTTGCTGATTACCACTTACGTTTTAAATGAATTAAGCTACGACCGGTACAATAAAAATGCGGAAAATATTTACCGCGTTACAAGAAGTTTTAATAATGCTGACGGTGTGGTTTCTCTTAATCTAAGCACCATTTCTCCCCCATTCGGATATTATTTTCCAACAGATTTCCCGGAGATAAAAAAAATGACACGGCTGCGAATATGCCGGAACAATCCCTTTTAAATATAAAGACAAACTAATCGCCGAGCCCAATGTATATTTTGCTGATGAAAATTTATTTAATGTCTTTACTTTAAAGGTTTTAAAAGGAAACCCACAGACAGCCCTGGAGGATCCTTTCAGCATAATGATGAGTGAAGAGGTGGCCAAAAAATATTTTGGCAATGAAGGCCCGATGAATAAAGTGATACGCGCCAATAACCAATTTGATTTGAAAGTAACCGGTATTTATAAAGGCTTTCCTGAAAATTCTTTTATGCATCCGGGTGTATTAATTTCTTTCAACACTTTAAAAGATTCAGCAGTTTACGGAGCAGAAAACCTGCGAACCAACTGGGGAAATAATTCTTTCTTTACATTTTTAGTACTTCCCAATCATTATGGCCTCCAAAAAATGATTGCACGCTTTCCCGCATTTCTTGATAAGAGAATGGCCGGGCAATATGGCCCCATGAAACCATCTAAATTTACCAAACTCGGTTTGCAGAAACTTACTTCTATTCATTTGTATTCCCATACCGATTACGAAGCAGAGCCAAACGGCGATATTACCCGTGTTTACATTTTTGGTGCTATTGCTTTATTTATTTTATTAATTGCCTGTATCAACTACATGAACCTTTCCACTGCCCGCTCTGCACTACGGGCAAAAGAAATTGGCATACGAAAAGTAATTGGCGCAAGAAAAAAAGAATTGATATTTCAATTTCTTAGCGAGTCGGTGCTCATCGCATGGACTGCCATTTTAATTGCTTTCGTTCTCTTATATTTCACACTGCCCTGGCTCAACCAAATTTCAGGGCAGGAACTCTCAGTAAGCATTTTATTGAAATGGCAGGTACTGGTGCCGCTTTTTTTAACGCCATTTATTGTGGGTATTTTATCCGGGTTGTACCCGGCTTTATTCATGTCATCATTCAAACCGGTAAAAACATTGAAAGGATTATTTAAAGCCGGCGGTGGCAATATTTCTTTTAGAAAAGTGCTGGTGGTGGCGCAATTCACCATTTCAATTGTTCTTATTATTACAACCATTATTGTTTTCCAGCAATTACGTTACATGCAGGAAACTTCTTTGGGTTATGACAAAGAGCATATCATTACACTTCCTTATTATAATTCCATTAATCCGCAATACGATGCCTTCAGAAATGACTTATTGCAAAGCCCGGGCATCAAAGAGGTAGCCCGTTCTTCGCGTATTCCTACAGGTAGGTTGCTGGATGCTGACGGCGCCTCTGCTATGGTGGGCGATTCTATGCGCCCAATAAATGCAAACATAAAAAATGTATCTGCAGATTATGATTTTATTCCCACTTATGGAATTCATTTAGTGGCCGGAAGAAATTTTTCCCGTGCTTACAGTATGGATACTTCTAATTTTATCCTGAATGAATCTGCCATCAAAGCCATCGGCTGGAATTCGCCCCAGGATGCTATTGGCAGGGATTTTAAATATGGAGGTACTAAAGGGAAAGTGATTGGTGTTATAGGTGATTTTCATTTCGAATCGCTTCAACATAAAATTGTTCCTATTGTGTTAATCAATGCTCCAACTACGCCAACCGATTCACGCTTCAACGATCTTTCTATAAAAATTGCGGGTAATAATATTCCTGCGTCATTAGCATCAGTAGAAAAAATATGGAAAACCTATTTGCCGGAATTGCCTTATCAATACACTTTCCTTGACGAAAAGTTTGACAAGCTTTATCAATCAGAACAAAGGCAGGGAACCATCTTTACCGTGTTTGCGTGCATTGCCATTTTCATTGCCTGCCTTGGCTTGTTCGGATTATCAGCATTTGCCATCACACAACGTGTAAAAGAAATAGGAGTAAGAAAAGTGTTGGGGGCAAAAGTGGGTAGCATCGTTGCCTTGTTGTCAAAAGATTTTTTAAAACTGGTATTGATTGCTGCCATCATTGCTTTCCCGATAGCCTGGTATGCAATGTCGCATTGGCTGCATGATTTTGCTTACCGGATCCATATTCATTGGTGGGTATTTTTATTAGCGGCTGTTCTCGCCTTAATTATCGCATTGATAACGGTAAGCTTCCAGGCGATAAAAGCAGCGGTAGCGAACCCGGTGGAGAGTTTGAGAAGTGAGTAAGGTAAATAGTTCCCAAAATATCAAAGAATAACCTTTAAAATAATAAGCCATGATCAAAAATTATTTCAAAACCGCTTGGCGGAGTTTATGGAAAAATAAATTTTATTCCGCCATTAACATCAGTGGTTTAGCTGTGGGGCTGGCCGCAGGCATTATGTTGCTAATGTGGGTACAGAATGAATTGAGCTATGATAAATTTAATAAAGATTATGAACACATTTACCGGTTGAGCAGCCAGCTCAAATCGAACGGAGAAAACCACACCTGGACGGGGGTTCCCGGCCCTTTGGCAGTCTTCGCCAAATCAATGCCACAAGTACAGTCAATTGTAAGGACACAAAATTTATTTGACCAGGTTCTTTCGGATAAAGGCAAGAATAAGATTTTTGACGGTAATAAAATCGGGGTGGTTGATAGTGGCTTCTTTAAGATGTTTAGTTTTCATTTGATCAAGGGGGATAAAGCCAATCTTTTTCCGAATTTGAATTCTATCGTAATCACAAAAGCTACTGCAGAAAAATTATTTAACAGTGATGATGCAATCGGAAAAATTGTAAATTTTTATGATGAAAATTTTATCGTTTCAGGTGTATTAGCGAATTTCCCCAAAAACTCATCTATTAAATATGACGCGATTGTGCCAATGGCTGTGTTGGCAGCAGAGTTTACGGCAAATGGCGGCAATGGCGATTGGAAAACGATTGATGAAGATTTGGGAGATTTCTCATTTACCACTTTTGTAAAATTGAATTCGAATGCAAACCCTGTTAAAACCGGACAGGAATTTTCTGCTGCTTATAAAAAAGCGCGGAATGGTGATAGTGATGCTTCTTTTCAATTGCAAAACCTTGCCAGTATACATTTGGTAAGTGCGGATGGAAATAATTCAGCGTTGAGAATGGTCCAGGTTTTTATATTGGTAATCATTTTGTTGTTGGCTATTGCCGGTATTAATTATGTAAATCTATCCACGGCGCGTTCATTAATCCGGGCAAAAGAAGTAAGCATCCGCAAAATTGTGGGCGCTCAAAAATACCAGTTATTTTTTCAGTTTATTGTTGAAACTTTTGTGCTCTTTTGTATTGCTGCTGTTCTTGCAATCGTTTTAATATTCCTTCTGATTCCGCTCTACAACAGTATTTCAGGAGAAACACTTTCTTTTAATTTATCAGATATAAAAGTGTGGGAAGTAACAGGCGTAGCTATTTTAGGCACTTTAATCGCATCGAGTATTTACCCTGCAATTTTATTATCCTCCTTCAAACCGTTAGAATCTTTAAAAGGAAAAATTACTACCGGCATCGGTATGGCTTCGTTCAGAAAAGCATTGGTGGTATTTCAATTTACCATTTCTGTTGTACTGATAGTTTGCACTATTATTATGAGCAATCAAATGAGATTTGTAAAAAACAAAGATCTGGGTTATGATAAAAGTTATGTTTTTTCTGTTCCATTACCACAGGGAGTAGTAAATCATATAAGTTCCGTAAAAACAGAATTGAAAAAGCAATCGTCCATTTTGGATGTTGCCGCTTCCGATGCTTATAATTTTTCAAATGTAAGGCTCATCAACCGGTGATCTTGACTGGAAATCAAAACCCGAAACACCAACCTGATGATCACACAGGTAGCTGCCGATAAAGATTTTATTCCTACCATGAAAATTAAATTTTTGGAAGGGCACAATTTTACAGGTACCCCTGCCGATAGCGCTTATTATATTTTAAATGAAACCGCTGTAAAACAAATGGGTTTAAAGCCGCCTTATGTAGGCCAGCCAATTTCTTTTCACGAAAACAAAGGAACTATTCTTGGAGTAGTAAAGGACTTTAATTTTCAATCTTTAAAAGAAAAAATTTCTCCATTAATTTTTTATAACTACAATAATAAAAATATTCTCTATGTGCGCACCATGCGGCAATCATGCGCAGGGTGCGATTGCAGCAGTAGAAAATCTATATAAAAAATATGCGGGAGATACTCCTTTCAGTTATCAGTTTTTAGACAAAAGTTTTGAAGAACAATACAAGACCGACCAGCGCACAGGCACGCTGTTCAATGTTTTTGCGGGTATTGCCATTCTTATTTCCTGCCTCGGTTTATTCGGGTTGGCAACTTTTACCGCCCAGGTAAAAACAAAAGAAATAGGCATCAGAAAAGTATTAGGCGCGAACGTTTCCGGAATAGTAAAACTATTAAGTAAAGACTTTTTAAAATTAGTAATCATTGCAATTTTTATTGCCACACCGATTGCCTGGTGGGCAATGAATAAATGGCTGGAAGGCTTTGCCTATCGGATAAATATTACATGGTGGGTATTTGTTATTGGCGGCGTTCTTGCCTTAATTGATTGCATTGATAACTGTAAGTTTCCAGGCAATAAAAGCAGCGGTGGCGAACCCGGTGGATAGTTTGAGAAGTGAATAAAAATTAATGAGCTAATGTGTTGATTAGCCAATGTGCTAATGAGAAAACAAGAATCTTTAGTATTTGTTGGTTTACTAACAGCTATGGCTAAATGAAAATAAATTTGAATTAAAATGTTTAAAAATTATTTCAAAATCGCTTTAAGAAACCTGCAACGTAATAAGATTTATTCTTTTATAAACATCTTTGGTTTGAGCATTGGCCTGGCTTGCAGTATGCTTATTCTTTTGTTTGTAAAAGACGAAACGAGCTTCGACCAGTTTCACAAAAACGTGAACAACATTTATCGAATTGTACTTAAATCGAAGTTCAACGGGCAGGAACGGGAGGGCGGAAATACAGGATTTTTGCAAGGCCCACGATTTGCGCAGAATGTTCCGGGTATCAAAACGTTTGTACGTTTTCAGAAAGGTACAGAAGATATGAAAACGGGAAGCGATGTGCAATCACAGCAAATATTCCGTGTTGATTCAAATTTTTTTTCTGTATTTACTTTCCCGCTAAAATACGGCGATCCTAAAACTTGTTTAACCGAGCCTCATTCCGTTGTATTTTCAGAAGATGAAGCTAAGAAGCAATTCGGCACAACCGATGCTATTGGCAAAATTGTGATGCTGAAGGACGACAGCATATTTGTTCCTTACAAAGTAACTGCTGTAGCAAAACGTTGTCCGCAAAATTCTTCCATTCGTTTTGATGTATTGTTGCCTTTTAAGGAATCGGACGCCGAAGCCAAAAACAATGACAGTTGGTTTAGGTATTTCCTGAGCACATTTGTAGTGCTCGACAATAATGCAAACCTGCAAACAGTTCAACAACAAATGCAGCGTTATTATAAAAGCAACGCATCCAGTGCATTTGCAGTAATGTTGAAAAAGCTTGGATTAGATGCCGCTAATCTTTCAATGGATTCGTATTTTTTACAACCCTTCGCGGATATGCATCTTAATACCAAACTGCCTGCAAACAATGGTTTGAGCGGTGCCAGTAATCCTTCGTATTCGTATATTCTTTCGGGCATAGCACTATTTGTGCTGTTGATTGCGTGCATCAATTTTATAAACCTGACTATTGCGCGTTCCGTGAAACGGGCTAAAGAAATCGGCATTCGTAAAGTAGTCGGGGGTAACAGAAAACAGTTGATAAAACAATTTCTCAGCGAATCGTTTTTGCTTTGCTTTATTGCTTTTGCGTTGGCGTTGTTCCTTACCAAACTTGTGCTTCCTCTATTCAACACGCTTGCCAATAAAGAACTTGCGCTTTCTTATTTGCTCGATCGGAAATTGGTTACAGGTTTTATACTGCTGTTTATTTTTACAGGATTTCTTGCAGGTTTTTATCCTGCCTTAGTCTTATCAGGGTTTGAGCCCGCTAAAATTTTATACAACCGATTTAATCTTTCCGGCAAAAACTATTTGCAAAAAACTCTGGTGGTGGTGCAGTTTATGTTAGCTTCATTTTTAATCATTTTCACGTTTGTGATATATCTGCAGTTCGATCATTTGACCAAAGCAAAATTAGGATATGATGATACCAATCTTGTTCTTGTAAATGAAAACGCGAATCATATCAATGACGCTGTTTTTAAAAATGAATTGACAAAGAATCCCAATATTATTGGTGTTAGTGCAATGAGTCCGGGCTATTGGAGCCCGACAGCAAGAGACGCTACTAATTCTCTTTTGCAATTTGCTTATGAAACTGTTGATGAAAATTATTTGCCTTTGTTAAAAATAAAGGTGGTGGCTGGAAGAAATTTTTCAACTGCGTTTCCTTCGGATGCCAACAATTCAGTCTTGGTCAATGAAGCGTTTGTAAAAATGGCTGGCTGGAAAAATCCAATTGGCGAAGCGCTAAATTTTACATTTGACAGCAGTAAAAGTTATCACGTAATCGGAGTGGTGAAAGATTATCATTATGCGTCCTTGTATAAAAACATTGGCCCCCAATTATTAATGATGAAAAACAGCGATTTGTACGGAACATTTTACATTAAAATAAAACCAGGTGCTGAAAGCGAAACATTGGAGTTTATAAAAAAAACATTCACACAATTATTCCCGCTAACTCCATATTCATACACATTTAAAAACGATGATAACATAAAGCAATATGCCGATGTTGAAAAATGGAAACAAATTATTTTGTTCGGTGCCCTGTTAACCATTTTCATTTCATGTATCGGTTTGTTTGGCCTTTCGGTCTTTTCTGCTGAAAAAAGAACAAAAGAAATTGGTATAAGAAAAGTGTTGGGAGCTTCTCTCAAAAACGTTGTAACCACTTTATCTGCCGATTTTTTGAAATTGGTGTTGATTGCAATGGCCATTGCGATTCCACTTGCATGGGTTGCAGCGAGCAAATGGCTTGAAAAATATCCTTACCGCATTCAAATAAGCTGGTGGATTTTCGTTTCAGGAGGTTTGCTTGTAATTATTATTGCTTTGATTACAGTTAGTTTCCAGGCAATAAAAGCGGCAATGGCAAATCCGGTGAAGAGTTTGAGAAGCGAGTAATTAGCCAATAAGCCAATGTAAAAATGTGAAAATAAAAAGTGAGCCTATTTATTTACTGTTGAATGAACTAAAAACTAAGAACTAAAACCAGGAATTATAAAATCATGTTTAAAAATTATTTTAAAACTGCGTGGCGGAACCTTCAGCATAACAGAAGCTATTCTATTATAAATATATCAGGATTAGGTATTGCAATAGCTGCCTGCATTTTAATTAGCTTGTTTGTGAATAACGAAATGAGTTTTGATAAAAATATTCCTGATACGAATAACAAGTACCGCTTAATTGAATATATGCATTATGATGGCGCTGCACCTCAACTTTCTGCTGCTATCGGGCCTCCTATAGCGCCTTTTTTAAAAGAAAATTATTCGGAAATTAAAAATTATACACGTGTATTCCCTGCAACGCCTGATATCTATCCTTCGGTAACATTGGAGTATAATGGCAAAAAATTTACAACTGATAAAATAGCATGTACTGATACTTCTTTTGATGAAATGTTTGGCAATAAAATAATCGAAGGCAGCAAACAAAATTTTCTGCGTACCAAAAATAGTATTGTTCTTACTCAGAGCTTAGCCAATAAAATTTTTGGTAAAACCCCGGCAGTTGGTAGGCAACTTATAATAAATACAGGTGATAGTACTAACACTTTTTTTGCAGTAAGCAATGTAATAGCAGATATGCCCAAAACTTCTCATTTGCAGATAGATGCATTGCTTCCAATGCCGGAACATATTGGAAGAGGCTATGAAGATAATTATGGGGTTTTACTGGGGCCAACTTACCTGCAATTGGAACCTGGCATAAATATTAAAAGCCTTCAGGAAAAATTTACCGGCACGATTCATTCAAAACACAAGTCCATTGATATGCGCCTTCAACCTGTTAAGGATGCCCATTCCAAATCCATAGATATTAGTTACGACTTTTATAATTACAACAAGATTGATGGAAAGTATCTCAACATTTTTCTTATTATAGCCCTGGCTATTTTCCTGATAGCGTGTATCAATTTTATTAATCTTTCTATCGCAGTGGCTGCATACCGCGGTAAAGAAATCGCGATGAAAAAAATTGTGGGTGCCAGCCGTTTTCAAATCATACTCCAGGTTTTGTCAGAAACTTTTCTTGGAGTATTTTTTGCCATTGCATTAGCCATTGTACTTACAACTATTTTCCTTCCGTTTCTCAATGGCCTTTTAAACCGCGATTTAAATTTGAGTTTGCTGTATCAACCCGCACTTATTGGATTTTATACCATCTTGCTTTTTGCTACTACTTTTCTTGCAGGGCTTTATCCTGCGTGGCTCATTTCATCCTCAAAAATTAAAGATGTTTTAAAAAATAAAAACCTCGCAGGGCACTCAGGTTCTTTGCTTCGCAATATTTTAGTAACAGGGCAATTTACAATTGCTGTCATTTTTATTATCAGCCTTATTGTTACTACAAAGCAATTGAAGTTTTTACAAAATAAAGATTTAGGTTATTCTTATAACCAGGTAATAAAGATTCCTTTGGATATGCAGGCGGCAGGAAAATTACCGGTGTTGCGTTCTGAGTTATCAAAAATTAAAGGAGTACAGGATATTGCTAACGGAAATTTAGAGTTGGGCGGAAATGGTGCCCTTTTTGGTATTAATTACCTGGCACCTAACGGGCAACATCAAAACATGTCGGTTAATTTTGAAAATGCCAGTCCTGGCTATGTACATTTTTTTGGAATGAAAATTCTTGAAGGGCATGATTTAGGGAAAGGTAATAATAACAATGAATACCTGGTTAATGAAACCCTCGCAAAACAAATTGGTTACACAAATCCTATTGGCAAAGAGATTAATCTTGCAGGTGGCTCGCCAGTCCCGGAGAAATTGCGGGGGTGGTAAAAGATTTTAATTACAGTTCGCTTCATTCAAAAATAGAGCCGCTTATTATAGGCGATTTTAATCTTCCTTTTTTTCAAAAACAACTTTATATAAAACTATCTACCGCGGATATTTCTAAAACCCTACAAAAAGTGTTAGCCACAACCAAATCAATTTCGGGAAATAGTAATATCAGCTATGTGTTCCTGGATGACACTTTTAAAGCCCTGTATCGTTCTGAAAGGCAAACTGAGATTATAATTGCGGCCGTTGGCGGCCTTGCATTAATCATTGCCGCTTTGGGATTATTTAGTATTGCTTCCTTTGTTATTTTGCGGCGCACCAAAGAAATTGGTATTCGCAAAATATTAGGCGCATCAGGTGCAAAAATTGCGGCTATGTTATCAAAAGATTTTCTGAGCTACGTATTTATTGCAATTATCATAGCATTTCCTGTTGCCTGGTGGGCAATGAATAAATGGCTGCAAAGTTTTGCTTACCGCATTCATATCACTTGGTGGATTTTTATAATTGCAGGTGCAGCCGCTATACTAATCGCATTAATAACGATCAGCTTCCAGGCAATAAAAGCAGCGGTGGCAAATCCGGTGAAGAGTTTGAGAAGTGAGTAAATGCAAATGAAAATGAAAATTAAAATTCAGGTTATTTGTTGTTTTACTGTAAATATGAAATGGGGAGAGTAAGAATACCTAACTGGAATGGTTAAATGAAAATAAAAATTAAATGATAAAAAACTATTTCAAAATAGCCTGGCGAAACCTTATTAAGAGCAAAGTGTATTCTCTTATTAATATTCTTGGATTGGCAACCGGCATGGCCGTTGCCATGTTGATTGCATTTTGGATAAAAGATGAAGTGACTTATAATGATTATCATACAAATCATAAGCAGCTTGCGCAGGTAATGACCACATTTATTGATAACGACGGCAAAATGCAAACCGGCCAAGCCGTTTGCATGCCGATTGGAAGTGAATTGCGCAGCAAATACGGAAGTGATTTTAAAAATGTGGCAATGGCTTCATGGAACTTTAGCCATGTATTGGCAGTTGGCGAAAAGAAAATTACGGAAAAGGGCATGTGGGTTGAAGCCAATTTTCCCTCTATGTTTTCATTAAAAATGATAAAGGGAAATATAAACGCATTGGGTGACCCGTCTTCAGTTTTATTAAGTGAAACGCTGGCCAAGACACTGTTCGGCAGCGTGGACCCTATAAATAAAACGGTAAAGTTTGATAACAAAGAAGATTACAAAGTAGCAGGCGTTTATCAAGATCTTCCTCACAATACAACCTTGTATGAAACCAAATTATTGCTACCATGGAAAAAATATATTACTACAGAACAATGGCTCAAAGATGCGGCTACACAATGGAACAATCATTCATGGCAGGCTTATGTACAGGTTGCCGATAATATTAACATGAGCAAAGAAACAGAGAAGATTAAGAATGTAGTAATGAGTCATAAGGTTGCCTCAAGGGATGGAAAAGAGCAAGCTGTATTATTTCCCATGGATAAATGGCGTTTATACAGTGATTTTAAAAATGGCAAGGCCACTGGTCGGCCGCATACAATTTATTTGGTTGTTTTCAATAATTGGTGTGTTTGTCTTACTACTTGCCTGCATCAACTTTATGAATCTTTCTACCGCCAGCAGTGAAAAAAGAGCAAAAGAAGTGGGTATCCGAAAAACAGTCGGTTGCGTTCGCAGCCAACTAATCGGCCAGTTTTTAAGCGAGTCAGTTTTAGTAGCATTTGTGTCTTTTATATTTTCCGTCCTGCTGGTTATTTTACTAATGCCTTTATTTAACAGGCTCGCCGATAAACACATTGGCTTACCTTGGAGCAGCGCGGGTTTCTGGTTATTGGCTCTGGCCTTTACTTTTATTACTGGAATTATTTCAGGAAGTTACCCTGCATTTTATCTCTCTAAATTTGAGCCGATAAAAGTATTAAAAGGCACTTTCCGCGCAGGAAAATACGCGTCGTTGCCGCGTAAGATCCTTGTCGTGATTCAATTTACTTTTTCCATTGCTTTAATTATTGGAACCATCATCGTTTTTAAACAAATTCAATTTGCTAAAAGCCGGCCGGTAAATTACAAAAGCGAGGGTTTAATAACGGTGAACATGTCAACGCCGGATTTGTATGGGCATTACGATGCAATAAGAAATGGCCTGCTTGCAACCGGCGCCGTTGATAATATGGCCGAATCTTCAAGCCCAACCACCAATGTGTATTCAAACCAGATTGGCTTTAACTGGCAAGGTAAAGACCCCAACACATTACCTGTTTTTGGTACCATTTGGGTAACGGTTGACTTTGGTAAAACCATTGGCTGGAAAATAAAAGAAGGGAGAGATTTTTCAAAAGAATTTGCAACCGACAGTACGGCAATGATATTAAATGAATCTGCCGTAAAACAGGTTGGAATGAAAGGGGGCATTATTGGACAAACCATAGACTTTAATGATAAAAAATATAAAGTCGTCGGTGTGATAAAAGATATGATTATGAGTTCGCCTTATGAACCGGTTGAGCCAACTGTTTTTATGTTTGACCCGCAAAATGTAAGTATTGTTACGGTTGCAATAAAGCAAGGTATTCCTGTTGGGGATGCATTAAGTAAAATCGCCACGGTATTTAAAAAGTTCAATCCGGACGCGCCATTCGACTATACGTTTAACGATGAAGATTATGCGAAAAAATTTGCCGACGAGCAGCGGATAGGCAACCTTGCAACCTTTTTTACCATATTGGCTATTTTTATTTCATGCCTTGGATTATTTGGATTAGCATCATTTGTCGCAGAACAAAGGAAAAAAGAAATCGGAGTCCGCAAAGTCCTGGGAGCATCTGTATTTAATCTCTGGGGAATGTTGTCAAAAGAATTTGCATTGCTCGTAATTATTTCCTGTTTTATTGCGATTCCGCTGGCCTGGTACTATTCAAATAACTGGCTGCAGCAATATGAGTACAGGACAAAAATTTCATTCTGGATTTTTATTTTTTCGGGATTGGGTGCGCTGGTGATTACGCTATTAACGGTAAGTTTCCAGGCGATTAAAGCATCATTGGCAAATCCGGTGGAGAGTTTGAGGAGTGAGTAGGGCTAATTTGAAAATGAAAATTCAAGGTATTTGTTTGTTTACTGTTGAGAAAAGTAATAAATGCTTTTTTGGAGCTTACTCGTATAACAGTTATGCTGACACGAAATTTAAAAACTATTGGAAACAATTAAAAACTGGTTAAAATGATTAAGAATTATTTCAAAACCGGCTGGAAAAATTTAACGAGGAATAAAATATTTTCTGCTATAAACCTCGCCTGCCTTGCGATAGGCATAGCTGCAAGCCTGATCATTTTCATTATTGTAAAATACGAATTAAGCTTTGACAAATTTCAGCCAAATTATAAAAATATTTACCATGTTGTAACAGTAGATAAATTTCCTGGAGGAAAAACCTATAATCCTGGCTTGCCTGTTGCCGGGCTGGCTGCTTTGCGTACTGAATTTCCGGATATTCCATTTGCTGCACTTGTTTCTACATACGGCAGCCAAATAACCATCAATAATTCTTCAAATTCTAATACCAATAAATTTATTGAAAATGAAGGGATTTTCTTTAGCGGCGCTGAATTTTTTAAAGTATTTAATTACAAATGGATTACAGGAAACCCGTCTGTTTTACAAGAGCCCAATACTGTTGTGCTAACTAAAAAAATAGCTGAAAAATATTTTAAAAACTGGCAGCAGGCAATTAATAAAACGATAACGCTTGACAATGCTGTTTCATTAAAAGTTGCAGGAATTATAAATAATGTGCCACCCAATACCGACTTCCCATTGGAAGTTTTGATCTCTATGCCCACTTTAAAAAGCAATGGGGATAAATACAATTATCATGATGACTGGCATAATTTATCCAGCAATTTCCAGGTATTTACATTGCTAACCGAAAACGTACAGCCAGGGCGTATTAACAAACTACTTCTGGGTTTTAGCAAAGAACATTATTCTGATGTATCCTATTCTAAAAGAACCAATTTTTTGCAGCCGCTTAGTGATGTGCATTTCGACAACCGGTTTGATATTTTCGGAAACCACATTACAAGCAAGGCTACTCTTTGGACTTTGTCGCTGATCGGAATCTTTATTATTTTGATGGCTTGCATCAATTTTATAAACCTCTCAACCGCGCAGGCAGTAAGGCGCTCTAAAGAAATCGGAATCAGAAAAGTTTTAGGAAGCAGCCGGCCTCAGATATTTTTACAGGTAATGAGCGAAACTGCATTACTCGTAGTCATTGCCGTGGCTATAGCTATGGCACTTGCTTTTTTATCTTTGCCTCTTGTAAAACACATTGCTTCTATTCAGCAAAGCCTTAGCCTTTTTAGCCTTCCAAATTTTCTTTTTATTTTATTAATTGCTTTCGCGGTTACTCTGTTATCCGGCACCTACCCTTCTACGGTTCTAAGTGGCTATAATCCTTCGCTGGCGCTTAAAAATAAAATTTCATCTGCTAGCATTGGTGGAATTTCTTTAAGAAGGGCGCTTGTTGTAATCCAGTTTGTTATTGCCCAGGCTTTAATAATAGCAACAATTGTCGCTGTGAGCCAGATGAATTTTGTGAACCATGCTAACCTCGGCTTTGATAAAGATGAAGTGTTGTTATTAAGTTCAAATAGCGATAGCACGGTTACCACCAGGATGCCGGCATTTAAGCAAGATTTATTAAACCTGCCAGGCGTAGAATCGGTAAGCATGAATACTGACGCGCCCTCATCAGAAAATGTGTGGAGTACTAATTTCTCATTTAATCACCAGGCAAATGAAAAATTTCCATTGTCATTAAAGTTTGCAGATGAAGATTATTTTAAAACTTTCGGGCTACAATTAGCCGCAGGAAGGGTTTATGGTAAAAGTGATACGATCAATGAAGTGGTAGTTAATGAAACCCTTGTTCACAAATTAGGCCTCAAAGATGCACAGGAAGCTTTAGGAAAAGATATAAGTTTAGGCAGTGGCCAATGGAAAAGGATTGTAGGTGTAGTAAAAGATTTTAAAACCGCGTCTTTAAAAAAAGATATACCGCCACTTTTAATTGCGGAACGAAAAAGTTATTATGGTATTACTGCGATAAAATTAAGAACTAATAATATGGCTGCATCTCAAGCAGCTATTAAGAAAGCATGGAATCGCTTTTATCCTGAATACGCTTACACCAGCAGCTTTATGGATGAAAATATTGCCCGCTTTTATTCACAGGAAACGCACCTGGAATTACTATATAAAGTATTTGCCGGGCTTGCCATTTTCATTTCCTGCCTCGGGTTATATGGGCTGGTGGCTTTTATGGCGGTTCAAAAAACAAAGGAAATTGGTGTGCGAAAAGTTCTTGGTGCGTCTGTTGTTAATATTGTTTATTTATTTTCCAAAGAGTTCTCTTTTTTAATATTAATCGCTTTTGTCGTTGCAGCGCCAGCCTCCTGGTTTGTAATGCATTCGTGGCTAAACAATTTTGCGTATAGAATCAATATCAGTGCCTGGGTATTTCTATTTGCAATTATTTTTTCGATGGCTGTAGCATGGATCACAGTAAGTTACCAGGCGATAAAAGCAGCGTTGGCAAATCCGGTAAAGAGTTTGAGAAGTGAATAAAAAAGCGAATGGTGAGTGATGAATAGAAATTCAAATTATTTGTTGGTTTACTATATTATAAGGGTTATCTATAAACTAAGATAAAATGATAAAAAATTATTTCAAAATCGCATTACGGAATTTGAGAAAGAACAAAGCCTTTTCTTTCATTAATATTTTTGGATTGGCGATCGGGCTTACGTGTTTTATGCTCATATCAGCATTCGTTTTTAATGAATTGAGCTATGATAAATATCCTGCCGATGCCAAAGATATTTATCGCGTTATTTTGTCAGTTACCGGCAATGGAGATATAGCTGCTTACCCTGATGTAGATATTGCCGTAGGAAAGGGAATGAAGGATGCCTTTCCTGAAATAAAATCATTTACGAGAATTGCTACCGCCAGTGATTTTGTCAAATACGGTGATAAACAATTTAAAGAAGAACACCTTGCTTTTGCAGATTCCAATTTCCTGCACGTATTTTCCCTTCCGTTAATTGAAGGGAATGGCGCTGATGCATTGGTGCAGCCTAACAGTGTTGTAATTACCAAAGCTATGGAAAAAAAATATTTTGGGGATGATGAGGCATTGGGCAAAACACTGGCAATAGGAATTAACGGCGCCCCCTACAAAGTAACCGGGGTTATTAATAAAGTGCCTGAAAATTCGCATTTTCATTTTGATGCTTTTTTAAGCATTTCGACATGGCATATTACCCATGAAACATGGAGCAATATTGGTATCTATACCTATGTCGTTTTAAATAAAAATGCAGATCCCAAAAAACTGGAAGCCAAATTTCCTCAATTAGTGGCGGAACATGTGGTTCCCGAAATTCAGCACGATATGGGCGTAAGCCTTGCCGAAGCAAAAAAATCAATAAACACATTTGTCTTTGCACTGCAGCCACTTACGGATATTCATTTGTATTCTCATACCAAATACGAACTGGAACCTAATGGCGACATACAATACGTTTATATTTTTTCGGCGCTCGCCTTGTTTATATTATTGCTTGCCTGCGTAAATTTTACCAATCTTTCAACCGCGCGCGCCGTAAAAAGAGCAAGAGAGGTGGGCATCCGAAAAGTAATGGGTTCCCTCAAAAAGCAATTGATTTTCCAGTTTCTTACGGAGTCTGTTTTGCTTACTTTTTTATCCATGCTGGTTGCATTTAGTTTGCTGTTTTTATTGTTGCCTTATTTCAACCAGTTGGCAAACAGGGAAATTCCTTTCGGCTTCTTTATAAACTACAAGTCCTTATTGGTCATGGTTTCATTAATTTTTATTACAGGAATAGTAGCCGGCATTTACCCCGCTTTCTTCCTCTCTTCTTTTAATACCATAAAAGTTTTAAAAGGTTCTTCATCACAAGGATCACAAAGAAAACCTTTGCGGAGCAGCCTAATCGTATTCCAGTTTTTCGTTTCCATCGCATTGATTATTGCGACAATCATTGTTTACCAGCAATTGTATTTTATGCAAAATAAAAAACTGGGTTACGATAAAGAACAGGTTTTGTTTTTGCCTGATGCAAGGCTGCTGGGCAAAAATCAAACTGCATTTAAACAGCAATTATCAGAGAATAAAAATGTAGTTGCCACCAGCATTTCCAGGTCAGTTCCCGGGCTGCCTTTTATGGATGGAACTGAAATTTATCCAAAAAACGAAAACGGGAATGGTAAAGAAATTCATGCAAACATTTATCATGTAGATGATGATTATTTAAAAACACTGGGCATTCATATTATTAAGGGAAGAAATTTTTCGAAAGATTTTCCAACTGATTCTTCGGCTGTAGTGATTAACCAGGCGATGGTTCGATGAATTGGGATGGAGCGGAACCAATCCCGTTGGAAAAACAATAGTACGTTCGGGGCAGCAGCAATTTAAAGTTTTGGGAGTGGTTGCGGATTTTAATTATGCCTCCGCAAAACAAAAAATTGCTCCACTGATGATGATGCTGGGAAATAATTATGGCGGCCTGGTAATAAAAATAAACACCGGTGATGTAAAAGGTTTTTTGTCTGGTTTAAAAAAAGAATGGGATTCTTTTAACCCGGACGGCCCTTTGGAATACACTTTTTTGGATGATAATTTTGCAAAATTGTATGCAAGTGAGATACGAACTCAAAAAATATTTTCAGTTTTTGCCATTATCGCCATCATCATTGCAAGCCTTGGCCTGTTCGGGCTTTCAGCCTTCGTGATAGAACAACGAAAAAAAGAAATCAGTATCCGAAAAGTATTGGGCGCTTCCGTACAAAATGTATTACTGTTGGTTTCAAAAGATTTCTTATTGCTGGTGGGTATTGCATTCCTTATTTCTGTTCCCGTAACATGGTGGGCGATGCGTACCTGGCTGCAGGATTTTGCTTACAGGATCAATATACATTGGTGGGTTTTTATATTAGCCGGCTTTATTGCCATTTTGATTTCAGCCTTAACAATAAGTTTCCAGGCAATAAAAGCGGCAGTAGCTAACCCGGTGAAGAGCTTGAAAACGGAATGAATGTAAATGTGAAAATTTGCCAATGTAAAAATGTAAAAATGAAAACCTGAATTATTTGTTGGTTTACTATAAAAAATAAAATATAACAGTTATCATTAAACGAAAATTAAAATGATAAAAAATTATTTCAAAACGGCGTTTCGAACCATCACCAGGAACAAAGTTTATTCTCTTATTAATATTATCGGATTGACCATCGGGCTTGGGGCTTGTATGATAGTGGCAACAGTAGTGATTGATGATTTGTCTTACGACAGGCAATGGAGCAAAAGCGATGACCTGTACAGAATCATTACCATCAATAAAATGGGGGCTGGTTTGTACGATCACTGGGCATCTTCTCTGGCAGGCCTGCACAAAGCTGAAAAATGAATTTCCTGAAGTGAAAGCCGCCGCAGGAATATCCAATTATAAACAAAGAATAAAATTAAATGAGAATAATCCTAACGGCGTAGAAGTATCTGCATTGCATGCTGATACTTCTATATGGAAAATGCTGGATTTTAAAGTACTTGCCGGAAACCCGCGAAAGTATGTGGAAGGCACCAACAGCATTGTTATTTCAGAAAGTTTTCGCAAGAAATTTTTTCCAAAAGAAAATCCGGTTGGAAAAATTATTTACGATGTTCCCACCTATTCTGAAAAAGCAACACCGTACCTCATAACCGGTGTTATTAAAGATATTCCGTCTAATACCGTTTTTCGTTCAGAAGTAATAATGCTCAATAAACCCCGAATTGAAAATCTGTTTAAAAATGGAGGCGGAACTCTTTCCCAAAATTATATTTTAATAAAACCGGGTACCTATATGGCTCAATTTACCCAAAAAATAAATAAGTGGTATGCCGGGTATGTAGAAAATAAAAAACACTACCAATTTGAATTTCAGCCCGTAAAAGATATTTACTTACATTCTGATTTTGCACAATCCCAGGCAGTAAAAGGTAGTTCTCAAAATATTTATATTCTATCAGGGGTGGCATTATTACTGTTAATTATCGCCTGTGTCAATTTTGTTAATCTCAGCACTGCCAGAGCGGTGCAACGTTTACGGGAAACAGGCGTAAGAAAAATTCTCGGAGCAGGCCGCAGGCAGCTTGTCACTCAATTTCTCACAGAGTCTGTATTATTTTTTATGATTTCCGCTTTTTTTGCAACCATACTCTATCAATTGTCTTTGCATCCTGTTGAAAATTATTTAGGCCATGCCTTAGCCCAAACTTTTGTTTCAAAGTATTATCTTCTCATTTCTTCTTACGGTATTATTTTATTGATAAGCCTGTTAGCAGGTATCTATCCCGCATGGATCATGTCTGGTTTCAAACCTGCAGCTACATTGAAAGGAAAGTTATTTACCGGAAATTCAACAGGGCAAAATCTTGTAAGAAAGAGCCTGGTGGTTCTGCAATTTTCCATCTCAATCATCGTGCTTACCGCCTTGATCATTGTACAGCAACAGGTACATTTTATGAAAAATAAAGACATTGGTTTTAATAAAAACAATCTCCTGAGCATAGGCCATGTATCCTGGGATGGAAAGGGCCAATCTTTTAAAAATGAATTACTAAGTCAGCAAGGCGTTGTAAATGCAAGTATTACCGGATGGCTGCCCACGGAAGAGATAGGGTCTATGTCAACGGAAATGGACGATCCACGCAATCCAGGAAATGCAATAACAGTCTGGTTCATCAATGGCGATTTAGATCTTGCTGAAACACTTGGATTGCATTTAAAAAGCGGACGTTTTTTTAATAATACTTTTTCTACAGATGCTATGAGTCAGGATTCCCTCATGCGGATGGATTCTGCAAAATATGTAGCTGCTTCAAGCCGGCAATCATCCATCATTACATCTTATACTGCCAAAGTACTAAATGTAAATACGTTAGGCATGCCAATCGAACACGGCGAAACCACGCCCGTAGGTGTTGTTGACGATTTTAATAATGAATCTTTAAAAGATCCAATGGAGCCCACAATTATTACGGCAGACAATGCATTGAATTATGGAGGCATGTTGATAAGGATAAAACCCGGTTCGGGAAAACAGGTTATAGCTGCTATAAATAAACTCTGGAGACAGTTCTATCCCGATAAATTGTTGGATATAAAATACGTGGATGACATGCTCGCTGAACAATATAAATCTGAAAGCAAGTTGCAGCAATTGTTTGCTTTCTTCAGTGGATTAAGTATGTTCCTTGCTGCGCTGGGTATTTTCGGAGTGATCGTTCAGGCAACAGGGCAGCGTGTAAAAGAAATAGGAATTAGAAAAGTATTGGGTGCATCAATACAATCCATCGTCAGGTTATTTTCTATTGATTTTTTGAAACTAATCATTATTGCCATCGTAATTGCATCTCCTGCCGCATGGTGGCTGATGAATAAATGGCTAATGGGTTTTGCTTATAGGATACATATTAATTGGTGGGTATTTGCTACGGCAGGAATCATTGCGATTGGCATTGCATTATTGACAATCAGCTTCCAGGCAATAAAAGCAGCAATGGCAAATCCTGTTGAGAGTTTGAGAAGTGAGTAAGTACTAATTCGATAATGTGCCAATTAGCCAATGTGAAAATGAAAGAAAACAGGAATATTGAACCTTACAAATACTATCATCGAAAACGCTTTCGAAGGAATAGGTAAACCTGAAGCCCTGAAATATGAACTTACCGGTTACTGGTCCCGAAGAATTACACACGAAGATAGATACGTTTATTCCGTAGTAAATGATACGCTTATTGTGCAATCACTTAAAGGTCATTATCAGTAAGAAGCAATGTAATACCGTTTCAAAATAAAAAGTTGACTGTTTGTTGATAAATTTATTGTACGACTTATAAATCGTACAATAAATTTGGCGCTCAACTACGATTATGGCAACAGCAACAAAACCTAAGCATAAAAAAACAAAAAAGAGGAATTATAAACCAAACCCGCAATTATCCAATACCCGCAAGCCGGCTGATATGCCGGTGGCGGAATGGCAAACTAAATTGCGCAAACAGATAGCGGAAAAATCAAACTTTAAAATTACCAATATCGGCGAAGGGCTTGCTTTTAGCGATTATAATGTTTACAATGCCGCTACTGACAATACTTACAAAGTAGCTTTGCGAAGTGTTGACAATAGTTTGAACTATTGCTCCTGTTACGATTTTAAAACCAATCAACTCGGCACCTGCAAACATATTGAGGCAGTTCTGATTTATATCCACCAAAAACCTGCTTTGCGCAAAGCGCTGCAACAACCTTATACCACCACTTACAGTTCCATGTACATAGAATACCGCGGCAAAAGAAAGATCATGTTTAGAACAGGAACTGAAAATGAAAGGGAATACAAAAAATTATTTCAACCTTATCTTGATAAAACAGGCAGCCTCAATGAAAAAGGTTTTAAACATATAGATGTGATCCTGCAAAAGGCTTTTCAAATTAATTCATCGTTTCGTTGTTATGAAGACGCTCTTTCGTACATTATTCAATGGCGCGAAAAAAAAGAACGCGAGGATTTTTTACGTCCTTATTCTGAAAAAAAGAAACTCCCTGAAATAAAGAGCCTGAAAGTAAAACCGTTTCCTTATCAAACGGAAGGTATTTTGTTTTGCGCAGCAGCAGGTAGAAGTATCCTGGCAGATGATATGGGACTGGGGAAAACCATTCAGGCAATAGCTGTGGCGCAACTTTTACACGAACACCGGCAGGTGCAAAAGGTTTTAATAATCTGCCCCACTTCTTTAAAATACCAGTGGCAAAGCGAGATTGAAAAATTTACTACTGCCTCAGTAATAGTTATAGAAGGCAACTATCTGAAAAGGCAAAAATTGTACAAAGAGGAAGATAGCTTATACAAAATCGCCAGTTATAATATGGCAGTAAATGACCTGGAAACCATCAATGAATTCCAACCCGATTTAATTATTCTGGACGAAGCGCAGCGAATAAAAAACTGGCAAACCAAAGTATCGCAATCTATTAAAAAACTACAAAGCAAATATGCCCTCGTTCTCACAGGTACGCCACTCGAAAATAAATTGCAGGAATTGTATTCATTGGTTCAATTTATTAGACCCTTTGCATCTTGGCTCGCTATACAATTTTATTTCAGAATACGAACAAACAGATGAAACCGGAAAAGTAACCGGATACCAAAACCTTCATGAAATAAAAGAAAAACTGAAGCATATATTATTGCGCCGCACCAAAAAAGAAGTATTAAAACAATTGCCTTCGCGCACAGATAAAAACCTGTTCGTTAGTATTACCAATGAACAAAGAGCAGTCCATGATGATTACTATGAAATAGTTTGCAGGATTGTTAACCGCTGGAAAAAGATGGGTTTTTTGAAAGAAGAAGACAGGCAAAGGCTCCTGATCTCATTGAACATGATGCGGATGGTGTGCAACAGCACTTACATCATAGACCAGGAAACCAATCATCAAACCAAGCTGGATGAGTTGTTTGATATTTTGGAAGAAGTAATTGCAGCAGGCGAAGAAAAAATCGTAATTTTTAGCCAGTGGGAAAGATTTACAAGGCTAATCGCCGCACAATTAGACAAGCTAAAAATAGGTTATGCTAATTTGAACGGAACCATTCCCAGCCACAAACGAAAAGATTTATTCGACCGGTTTAATAATGATGATAATTGCCGCATTTTTCTTTCGACGGATGCAGGCGGCGTTGGGCTTAATCTGCAAGCAGGTTCCATATTATTCAATATGGATTTACCCTGGAACCCTGCTGTTTTAGAACAACGCATTTCCCGCATTTACCGCCAGGGGCAAAAGCGAAATGTAAGCGTCATCAATTTTGTAGCGCAAAATACCATCGAGCACGGTATGCTTGGCAAACTTAAATTTAAAAGAGCATTGGCAGAAGGAATATTAGACAATGGCGAGTCAAATATTTTTGTGGGCGACAGCAAGTTCAATGTATTTATGAAAGACATTGAAGGATTGTTTGCCGATGAAACCATTACCACATCACATATAGACAGCGACAGGGAAGACGCAACCTCTGCAGAAAAACCTGCAGGCGCAAAAGAGAAAGAAACAACTGAAGCTTATGAAGATGATGATGTAAAAGAAACTCAGCCTGCAAAAACTCCTAAGCAACTTGAGTTATTTAAAGCTGAACCTGCACAGCAACTGATACAAACAGCAGGTTCTTTTTTTACACAATTGGGCAATGTATTAAATGATGCCAAAGCCACCGAAAACTTACTGAAATCCATCACTAAAAAAGATGAAGCTACCGGGCAAACCTACGTGCAGTTGCCGGTAGAGAATGAAGCCGTTGTGAAAAATGCGTTTAGTTTATTAGCCGGATTGTTTAAAGGAATGGCAGGGAAGTAATGTGCGGGGAGGCGGTAATTTAAGTTTTCATTGTCTGAAACTTATTGCTTGAACAGATTTCCCTAAAAGCACATTATTAATGAATAAAAGGTATATTAGTGTACACTTTGATGTACACTAATATTTTTAAAAAAATCATAAACAATGATAATAATCAGCCCAAGCGAGTTAAGAGGGAATCTCAAGAAATATTTAGACTTAGCAGAGAAAGAGCGAACAATTATTCAAAGAGGAAAAAGGAAAACTTTTGAGCTTCGTAAAAGAAACCGTGTAAGCGAAGATACCTTTTTTTGATAATCCTAAAAATATCAAAGCAATAGAACAAGGCATATCAGATATTAGAAAAGGCAAATACAAAAAACTATGCCCCAAAAAGACAATATGGGAAAATATATTGTAAAATTATCTGATAAAGCTGAAAAGGATTTAAAGAAAATACATCAGGCAGGCGATAAAAATAGTATTAAAAGAATCGAACGGATTTTCAAAGAGCTTGCTGACAATTCTTATGAAGGAATTGGGAAGCCGGAAGCATTGAAACACCTGTATAAAGGTTATTGGTCCAGAAGGATTAATCAGAAAGATAGATTAATTTTTATGAAGTAAGAGAGAATATAATCTCAGTATTTATTGTATCAGCTTTAGGGCATTATAAGGACAAGTAAAATGTAAGTTGAAAGAAGATTTAGCTAAAAAAAAATTAATAAAAAAATTCACAAATAAAGATATTCTAATCTTTTTTGTTGAATGTAAAATCCAACCTGCTTCCGGTTATTCTACCAACGGCTTTTGTTTATGAAAATAACTTCTCTATAGATGGCTAACAAGGATAAAATTAAACCTCATTTTATCTAATAGCTTCTGCGCTCACTGTATCAAAAACGAAACAGCAACTGTATCAAAAGCGGACAACTATGTTTTTTTGTATTTCATAGTTCGCTGATGAACAATACATTGGTAAGTGGCATTAATTTTTACATTAAATAAAAGAAAATTTTGTCGATCGATTTATAGCAGCAAATTTTGTAGGGGTATAAACAATAAAAAAAGTGATAATGATCCCCGTAAAGAGCTTGAATGAAAACTAAATAAATGCCAATGTGCAAATGTGCAAATGAGAAAATGAGAAAATGAGAAAATGTGAAAATGTGAAAATGTGAAAATTAAAATTCAGGTTATTTGTTGGTTTACTATAAAAAATAAAATATAACGGTTATCATTAAACGAAAATTAGCATGATAAAAAATTATTTTAAAACCGCCTGGCGAAATATTATTCGTAATAAAGCCTTTTCATTCATAAATGTATTTGGTTTATCCATTGGCATCAGCGCAGCGTTGGTAATATTTTTAATCGTTCATTACGAATTCAGTTTTGATAAGTTTGAAAAAGATAAAGACAGGATTTACCGCGTGGTAATTGATGCCAAATTTAATGGCATTGAAGGCCATAGTTCTGGTGTACAAGCGCCGTTGAGCAACGCCATCCGGAATGAAGTAACCGGAGTTGAGCTAACTGTGCCTCTTATGCAGTTCCAGGGAGATGGAACGGCTAAAGTAAGTATCAAAAATAAAACGGTTCCCTCTCCTGTTGTATTTAAAAAGCAAGCGGGTATCTTGTTTACCAATCAACAATATTTTCAACTGCTGAATTATAAATGGGTTGCAGGCTCACAAAAAGTGGCGATGGAAAACCCTTTTTCCGTGGTGCTTACTCAGAGCCGCGCCCAGGAATACTTTCCCAATATTTCTCCACAGAATATTATTGGCAGGCAAATCAATTATAATGATAATCTTACAGCAACTGTTTCAGGAGTAGTAAAGGATCTGGATGAACAATCTGTTTTCACATCAGATGAATTTATTTCTTACGCCACCATTGCAAAAACCAATCTGAAAAAACAATTCATGATGGATGTATGGAACGATTGGATGGCCTATTCCCAGTTGTACATAAAACTCTCAAAGGGTACTTCGCCTCAAAAAACAGAAATCCAATTAAAAAACCTTTTAGATAAATATGATAAAGATGCCAACAAAGATGCAGCTAACACAATAGCGTTTCATTTGCAGCCTTTAAATGATATTCATTTTAACAGGAATTATCCTGCTGTTGGAGGAAGGGTTGCTGATAAGTCAACATTATACGGGCTCCTGGCGATTGCGGCTTTTTTATTGTTATTAGGTTGCATCAATTTTATTAACCTCACAACAGCGAAGGCGTCTCAGCGCGCAAAGGAAATCGGTATAAGAAAAACGATGGGAAGTTCTAAGAAGAATCTTGTATTCCAATTTTTAACAGAGACCTTTTTTATTACTATTATAGCGACAATCCTGTCAGTCCTACTAGCGCCTTTTTTATTAAGAATGTTTGCAGGTTTTATTCCTGAAGGCTTGCATTTCGATTTATTACACCAGCCTGCACTTATCATTTTTTTAGTATTGCTTGCGGTTGCGGTCAGTTTCCTTTCGGGTTTATACCCCGCGCTGATCCTTTCCGGATTCAAGCCTGTATTGGTTTTAAAGAACCAGGCGCTTTCAGTTTCTTCACAAACACGAAATGCCTGGGTGAGAAAAACACTTACTGTTTCCCAGTTTGTGATCGCGCAATTCTTTGTAATCGCAACGCTGATGGTAAGTAAACAAATTAATTATTCCATCAATTCAGATATAGGTTTTACCACAGATGGAATTATCACTTTTGATACTCCGCGTGATACCATCGCAACACACAATCAGCAGTTACTTAATGAAATTAATGCGATACCGGAAGTTAAAATAGCAAGTGCTGGTTTTTTACCTCCGGCAGATGAAGGAGTTGCTTACACGAATGTATCCTATGCAGAAAAGAAAGATTTAAAAGCCAATGTGCAGATCAGGTGGGGCGATCCGAATTACCTGAAAGTTTACCAGATAAAATTATTGGCAGGAAGGGATGTGGAGGCAAGCGATACCATGAAAGAATTTATTATTAATAATACCTACGCAAAATTATTGGGGTTTCAAAAACCGGAAGACGCCCTTGGAAAACAATTAAGTTTTAATGGAAAAAACATGCCGATAGTTGGTGTAATGCAAGACTTCCACGAATCGTCTACCCGTAGCCCGATAGACCCCTTAGTTTTTGCCGGAAGTAAAGGCTCTACCTTTCATATTCGCCTGAAACCAAATACCGATGGAGGTTTTGAATGGAAGAATGGTATCAGCAAAATTCAAAAAGCTTATAAAAGCATTTACCCGGAAGCTGATTTTGATTATCAATTTGTTGATGAAAAAATTGCCAATCTTTATCAAAGTGAACAAAGAACCGCAAGCCTTTTAAAATGGTCAACAGGGCTTGCCATTCTTATCAGTTGTTTGGGCTTATTGGGGCTCGTTATTTTTACAACCAATAGCCGCACAAAAGAAATTGGCGTAAGAAAAGTATTGGGCGCATCCGTCATGCAGATTGTTTCTTCGCTGTCAACCGATTTTATGCGGCTGGTGCTTCTTGCTTTTGTTATTGCTGCGCCAATTGCCTGGTGGGCAATTACAAATGGCTGCAGGATTTTGCCTACAGGACCGATATAAGCTGGTGGGTTTTTGTAGTAAGCGGGCTTTCCATGTTATTGATAGCGCTTATTACATTAAGTATGCAAACAATAAAAGCGGCAAGGGCAAACCCGGTAGATAGTTTAAGAAGTGAATAATGTGCTAATTCGATAATGTGCCAATTAGCCAATGTGAAAATTAAAATCTATGTTATTTGTTTGTTTACTATCGGTGATCATCAAACGAAAATAAAATCATAATTATGCTCAAAAATTATTTCAAAACCGCATGGCGCAATTTGATGAAACACAAAACTTTTTCTTTCATCAACATTGCCGGGTTATCTATCGGCATTTCAATTTGCTTTATCATTATGCTTTATGTGCAGGATGAATTAAGCTTTGACCGTTTCAATAAAAACGCAGATAGAATTGTACGCGTTGTTTTCAAAGCAGACATCAACGGAGGAAAAATTTTTGAAGCCAATGTAATGCCGCCTGTTGCGCAGGCAATGAAAAACGATTACCCCGAAGTGCAGGATGCCACAAGGTTGCAGGTTGCGGGCGCACCAAAAATAACTTACAAAGACAAGAGTTTTAAAGATGACGAATTTGTTTTTGTTGACCCCAACTTTTTCAACATTTTCACATTGCCGCTTATTGAAGGCGATGCTAAGACAGCATTGCAACAACCCAATACAATTATCATTACAAAAGCCATCGCCAAAAAATATTTTGGAAAGGAAGAGCCTATGGGTAAAACTGTTAACCTTCCCTGATAATAAAGATGCCACTTTTAAAGTAACCGGTGTGATTGATAAAGTGCCTGCCAATTCACACTTTCATTTTGATTTATTTGGCTCAATGGCTGGTTTGGATGATGCCAAATCCGATTCATGGATGGGTTCTAATTTTTTTACTTATTTGTTGTTGAAAAAAGGGGCGGATTATAAAAAATTGGAAGCAAAGCTGCCGGGCATGGTTGAAAAATATATGGGGCCGCAGATACAACAAAGTATGGGCATCAGCCTGAAACAATTCATAACAAAAGGCAACCATCTCGGCTTTGCTTTGCAGCCGCTAACTTCTATCCATTTATATTCACATGCCAACTATGAATTAAGCCCGCCCGGCAATGCAATGTACGTTTATATCTTCGGCGCAATTGCTATTTTTATGCTGCTGATCGCCTGTATTAATTTTATCAATCTATCTACGGCAAGCGCCTCGCAAAGAGCAAAAGAAGTGGGCGTTCGCAAAGTGATCGGCTCCGGAAAAATGCAACTCGTAAAACAATTTTTATTAGAATCAGCATTATTGGTATTTATCGCCTTGCTTATTTCTTATTTATTCGTGCAGTTTGCATTGCCGGTTATTCAATAATATTTCAGGTAAAGATTTACATTTTGATTTTAATATAAAAATAATTTCAGCATTTATCGGGCTTGGTTTATTGGTCAGTTTTATCGCGGGGTTATATCCTGCTTTTTATCTTTCTTCATTTAAACCAATTGAAGTATTAAAAGGCAAATTTACTCCTGGCAATAAAAGCTTTGGCCTGCGAAGCAGCCTGGTGGTTTTCCAGTTTTTTATTTCCGTCGCTTTAATAATAGGAACCATTGTCGTGTGGCAGCAAATGAAATACATACAGAATAAAAATTTAGGTTACAATAAAGAACAATTGCTCACCATTCCCAACTCTTATGCATTAGGGAAAAATGAAGAGGTATATAAACAGGAAATGTTGCAGGACCCGCGCATAATAAATGCAACTGTTTCCTCTTATAAGCCCGCCGGGCCAAGCAGTGGAAGTAATGCACTGGCATATCCATTGGGGCATGATAATGAAATTATGAGAACACAGGAATACCATGTGGATGAGCAATACATTCCCACTTTTGATATGAAGATGTCTACAGGCAGGAATTTCTCTAAAAATTTTGCCACCGATTCCACGGCAATGATCATCAATGAAACTGCCGCAAAAGCTTTTGGGTGGAACAATTTGACAGCGGTTGGAAAAATCATTGTACGCGAGAATAGTAGCCGTGGAACCAACGTGCCTTACCATGTAATCGGCGTGGTAAAAGATTTTAATTTTCAATCATTGCATGAACCGATCACCCCGTTGTTGATGACATTAGAACCGGATTGGGGCCTTATCTTTAAAGTAAAAACAGCAGATATTAAAGGTTTACTAGCTTCTATGAAAACACATTGGGATCAGTTCAATACAGGTGAGCCATTCAACTTTACTTTTATGGATGACCTCTATAATAAAACATACTCAGCAGAACAAAAAACCGGTACCATTCTCAACATTTTTGCGTTGCTTACCATCCTGGTTGCCTGCCTTGGATTATTTGGCCTGGCAACTTATACAGCAGAACAGCGCACCAAAGAAATCGGCATCCGGAAAGTGCTTGGAGCAAGCGTTGCCTCGGTAACTACAATGCTTTCCAAAGATTTTATAAAATTGGTTTTTATCGCCTGCATCATTGCATTTCCCTTATCGTGGTGGGCCATGAATAAATGGTTGCAAAGTTTTGCATACCGCATTCATATAAGCTGGTGGATATTTTTAGTTGCTGGCGTTACGGCGATTATAATAGCAGTGATAACGGTTAGCTTCCAGGCTATAAAAGCCGCGGTGGCTAACCCGGTGGATAGTTTGAGAAGTGAGTAAGTTGTGAATAGTCAATTGTAACAGCCGGCACGGCGATAGCCGCCAGGCTGCTGATAAAACGGAAATCTTAAATAATTGTTTGTTTACTGTATAATTCTTAACACTAACAATTATGATTAAACGAAGGAGACAAAAGCCATAAAATAGTTTAAATGATTAACCATTATTTAAAAACAACATTCAGGTATCTCAGGGAGCATACAATATTCTCTGCTATTAATTTAATTGGATTGGCTACCGCAATGTGTGTAGTTTACTTCGCGTGGCTTTTTGTAAATTTTGAATTAAGCTATGATAAATTTAATACCAATGCAGACCGCATTTACCGGGTAAGTACCGATGTCAAAACCGCTGGGGGTATCAATAATGAAACTTCTTCGGGGCCTGTGCCGAAGCCTTGCAAACTTCTTTTCCTGAAGTAAAAACTGCGACAAGAATTTTCCTCGATTATTATATTGTACAAAAAGATGAAAATAATTTTGGCGAGGAAACACTGGCCTATGCAGACTCTTCCGTTTTTTCTGTTTTTTCTTTTCCTTTGATAAGAGGAAATGCAGCTACAGTTTTTAGCGCACCTTATACAATGGTGCTTTCCGAAACAGCGGCTAAAAAATATTTCGGCACTATAGATTGCCTTGGTAAAACTTTGACGCTTGATGGAAAAATACCTGCCACGGTAACAGGTGTTATGAAAGACATTCCGCAAAATTCTCATTTCAGGACGGATATTTTTCTTTCCATGTCATCACTCATTCAACCGGGAACCAACTGGATGAGCAACTGGAGCCGCTTTGGCTTTTCCACTTATGTTTTACTGAATAAAAATGCAAATGCAGGGCAGTTGGAAAAGAAACTTTCTGCATTTGCAAATGAGCATCCGCTTGGAGGAAACCTGCATTATTCTTTATCAATGGAACCTTTGACGGGCCTCTATCTGCATGGAAAAGTACGGGGAAATAAAGCCGGTGCTACAGCGGTTGGAAGTTATACAAATATTTATATATTCTCCCTGGTGGCTTTATTTGTTTTGTTGATTGCCTGTTTTAATTTCATTAATCTTACAACCGCATTTTCATTAAAAAGAGCGAAAGAAATTGGTGTAAGGAAAGTGATGGGTGCGTCTAAAAAGCAATTGACTTTTCAATTCCTGGCTGATGCCGTAATTCTTTCTTTACTGGCATTTGTTCTTGCTGTCTTTTTATGTTCACTCTTACTTCCGTGGCTCAACGAGCTAACGGGTAAAACCATCAGCACAGGTATTTTTGACAATATAAAATATCTTGGCCTGTTTTTATTAATGTCTGTTGGCGTTGGATTATTATCAGGTATTTATCCTGCCTTTTTCCTATCCGGCTTTCAGCCAATAACGAATCTGAAAGGAAAATTTGCCAACAGCACCAAAGGTTTATTTCTGCGCAAAAGCCTTGTGGTAGCTCAATTCACGATTTCTATTATTTTGATTATAGGTACGCTAATAGTTTATAAACAATTAAATTTTATGAAAAATGATAACCTGGGATTTAAAAAAGAGCATAACCTGGTTATAGATTTTCATTATGATAATCGTATCATTGATCACAACGAAATGGTTGGTTCTGAATTGACTAAAATTCCGGGAATTCAATATGCCAGTATATCTTCCGCGGTACCTGGCCGCCCGAACAAAAAATTTCCAACCACCATAGAAGGCATTAATAATGAGCAACAGGAGTTTCAGGCCGATGCTTATTTTGTAGATTATAATTTCATAAAGCAATACGGATTAAAAGTGATTGCTGGGCGCGGATTTTCTAAAAACTTCGCCGGGGATTTAAGGGAAAGTATGATTATTAATGAAGCCGCCGTAAAAAAGCTAGGCTTTACAAATCCCCAGGAAGCGATTGGCAAACATTTCAGGCAGCGTGGAAGCAATGGCTTGATTATCGGAGTGGTTAAAGATTTTCATTTTCATTCCCTGCATGAAGAAATACAACCATTGACCATGCAGGTTTCGCCCGGATTTTTTACATTTTTAACCTTGAGCATTTCGTCAGATAATATTCAAAAAACCATAAAGAGCCTCGAAAAGAAATGGGCTGCTATTGCACCCGGATTACCCATGATTTACTTTTTTTCAGACCAAACTTTTAACGCGCAATACATATCGGACGAACGCTTCGGAAAACTATTCATTTGTTTCGCAGGGCTGGCCATTTTTATTTCCTGTTTGGGATTGCTAGGGTTGTCATCGTTCAGTACCATTCAAAGAACCAAGGAAATTGGTATTCGCAAAGTATTGGGTGCATCGGCTACAAGTATTGTAAAATTACTGGCAAAAGAATTTATTGTTTTGGTTATCATCGCTTTTTTGATTGCTTCGCCCATCGCATGGATCGGAATGCATTATTGGCTAACAATTTTCCTTATCGTATTTCAATCGGTTATCGAATATTTTATTATTAGCAGGAGCATTGGCATTATCTGTAGCATTTTTACGATAAGTTTTCAGGCAATCAAAGCGGCAAAAGCAAACCCTGTGGATAGTTTGAGAAGAGTGAGCAATGTGAAATCGATTGTGCTGATATAGCTGAATGTAGCATAATTTAGAAAACAGAAATCTTAAATATTTGTTTGTTTACTAACGTTTATGCGTAAACTAAAATAAATCCAAATGATCAAAAATTATTTCAAAATTGCCTGGCGAAATATGGTTAAAAACCGGTTTCATTCTTTAGTGAATATTATTGGTTTATCAACCGGCATTGCATTTACTTTATTAATTGGTGCTTATGTATGGAGTGAACTTCAGGTAAATACCAACCTGAAAAATGCAAACAGGCAATACCTCATCCAAAGCAAATGGAAAAACCCGAACGAAGGTTATGATTTTACCTCACCCGGTGCTTTGGCAAAAGCATTGAGAGAAAACTATCCCGGCCTGGTTGCTAATTATTACCGTTGGGATGGTATTACTTCCAATGTTTCAAGAGGCAATAATGTTTTCCGGGAAGATATTTCCATTTGTGATAGTACCATGCTGAATATGTATGGCTTCACTCTCTTACACGGAAGCGCCAAAACCGCTTTGAATGAACCGTTTTCTGTTGTAATGACTAAGGAAATGTCGATAAAATATTTTGGCAAAACGGATGTGGTTGGTAAGTCCCTTACCATTGAAAATTTTTCCGGCTCCAGGCATAATTTCATCGTTACAGGTGTGCTGAATACTTATTCAAAAAACTCTGTTACCGATCTGATCGAAGGGTATCCCAACAAGCTTTTTGTTTCCGCCGGTAACTTAACATTCTTTGGAAGAAATAGAATTCGCCTAATCCGCATATTGCCAGTTACGTTGAATTACAAAAAGGCGTTAAACCTTCCCAACTTACAAAACCAATGGAGCATTTGCTCAAAGAAAATGCTCCCCCACAATTTAATGCGGACCTGAAACCTTCCCTTGTTTTACTTAAAGATTATTATTTCAATTCCAATAACGGTTTGGTAAAAAAAATGTTATACGAATTATCGGCTATTGCATTGTTCATTTTAATAATGGCTGTTATCAATTTTATCAATATTTCCATAAGTAAGTCTCGGTCAAGAATGAAAGAAATAGGGCTACGGAAAGTATTAGGAGGAATGAAAAAGCAATTGATATTTCAATTACTTATCGAGTCAGTAATTCTCGTTTTTATTGCTACGCTGTTTGCCTTTGTTATTTACGCATTAACGGAAAATTTATTTAGCAATATTCTGGGTAAAACAATTCCTGCACTAAATAGTTTTCCATTTGCCTTTGTTGCCTTCCCTCTCTTATTTGTTATAGCAATAGGGTTTATTGCAGGCATTTATCCGGCATTCGTACTATCATCATTAAAGCCGGTAGAATCATTAAAAGGAAAACTTACTTCCGTCAAAGATCATATAAGGATGCGCAAGGCGGCTTAATAGGATTGCAATTTGGAATTGCGGCCATTGCTTTTATAGGCGCTATTGTTATAACGAAGCAAATCAATCTTTTTCTCCGGGGTAATTTAGGATACGATAAAGATTACATCCTCTCCGCACAGCTTCCCAGAAATTGGACGAGAGAGGGCGTTGATAAAATGGAAACGGTCCGCGATGAATTTGCTTCGATGCCTTCTGTAAAAGAGGTTTCGCTTTCTTTTGAAATTCCTGATGGCAATAACAGCAACGATGTTCCCATTTATAAATTTGGTTCTGATTCCAGCCAGGCAGTTTCTGCACACATCCTGGAAAATGATGAAAAGTTTTTATCCGTTTATCAAATACCACTGATAGCTGGTTCGCCGTTTGAAGGCCACAGGCTTGATTCTTTAAAAGTGATTCTTAACCAAACAGCGGTTAAGGCCCTTGGCTGGCAAAATGCAAATGAGGCAATTGGAAAGCAGGTAAAGATCCCGGGTAACCCGGAAATATATACGGTAAAAGGGGTTACAAATGATTTTCACTTCGGTTCGATGCAAACAAAGATGGCTCCAATTATAATGTTCAATCTTGAATACGATTTTATTTACCGTTATCTTTCTTTCAAGATCAGGCCGGGTAATGTTGCCAGCTCTCTGGATGCCCTTCAGAAGAAATGGGCTTCTTTATTACCGGGCGCTCCGTTTGAATACAAATTTATGGATGAGACGTTACTGAAAATGTACAGGCCTGAATTGCAGCTTAAAAAAGCTTCTTACATAGCAACTATTTTAGCATTGATCATTGTATTACTGGGCGTTCTTGGCATCGTTTCGTTGAGCATTCAAAAAAGAACAAAAGAGATTGGGATTAGAAAAGTATTAGGGTCATCGGTTACAGGAATCATGTCATTATTTATGAAAGAATTTTTTGGGGTGATTTTAATTGCCGGCGTGGTGGCATGCCCGTTAGCTTATATTATTATGAATAAATGGTTGCAGGAATATGCATATAGAATAAATATATCTGCAATGCCATTTGTGGTATCTCTTTTTATTCTTGGTTTTATAACGGCCATATTAATTTGCATTCAAACCATCAAAGCAGCACTGGCAAACCCCGTGGATAGTTTGAGGAGTGAATAGATTAATTGTTCATTGTTAATTGTTCATTGTTCATTCTTCATTGTTCATTCTTCATTGTTAATAAGAAATCTTTATAATTGTTCGTTTACTGCTTCCGGGCGCGTGCCCCTCTCCTTCGAAGATCCCGCTAAAACTTTAATAACTCGGCTTGATTCTGGTAGAATTTGAATACATTTGAATTACTACGAATTCAATCAGCGGTTCAAAAAATTTATTTTATAATTTTTAAATTTTCTATTATGAATACAATCAGGTTTATCAACTCGTACAAATTATTTTTTATCACTGTAGTATGTGCAGCAGTTGCCTTCACTTCCTGCAATAGCAGCGATGCGCAAGCATTTGAAACGCAGCAGTTTTTGGGATCAAACGAGGTTCCGGCTAATTCATCAACAGGATCAGGAACCCTCGATGGTAATTACAATACAAAAACTAAAGTGGTCACACTGAATTTAAAATGGAGCCTTGGCAATACGGGCGACACTTCCACCATGGCGCATATCCACAAGGGTGTAGTGGGCGTAAGCGGCCCGGTAATTATTCCTATTACAGGCCTTCCTTCAGGCAGCACAAACCAGCAATTTGATTTTGTTTCCCAACCCTTAACTGCAGAGCAGGAGCAGGATTTAAAGGCTGGCTCTTATTATGTAAATATCCATAGTAATACCTATCCTGCCGGAGAATTGCGTGCACAATTGGTTCTAAAGTAAGGATATACATTAAATATTTGTTGGCCTGCCTGCCGGTAGGCAGGTTTATTGTAAAAAAACAAGCTTCTCCCCTGCCGTCCTGTTTACGCTTCCGGCGGAAGCAAAGGCACGGGAAGAACTCACCGGGGCTGTTTACTTTAGCTTAAAAAGCCACCGCCTAAGGCGGTGGTAATGTTCTTTGTGCTTTGCCTGAATTTTTTACCACAAAGGAAGAAGACACGAAGGATTTTTTCTTTGAAAAAATAAAAAAACGAAGTTTTTCCCTGTCTGCCGAAGGCAGGTTTGTGCTCTTTGAGTCTTTGTGGTAAAATTATTTTTGGGTGTCTATATTAGAATAATTTGAACGAAAAAAGTTTAGAAAATACTTCATACACTGTATATTAAAGAGGGCTTTGCCCGATTCTTCCAACCCACCTTCTTAGAAGGTGGTGGTTGAGTATTTACCACGTCATTTTCTTTCAATCAAAATCGCATTGGCAACCCGCCGCTCGCCCGTATGGTCCCACTTTTTCATATCAGCAGGCAGGTTATCCAGGTCCATTCCGGGTTTGTAGGCGCCGCTATGCTCCCACTTATGATTATCTGAGGGATGGTTAACCACGCCTCCATAAGGGTAGTTCTTTACCCATAACGTTGTAGAACCGCCGCCATCAAGGTTTATAGCATCATCCATCTTTAACCAATGCATCAGCAACGTCAATTCATCAATGCTCATTCCGGCGGCTTTGTTGTTCCTTCCATCCACTGCAACCAGGTAGAGCCGGTTCTTCCTCAGCCCTAAAACAGAGCGGGGGTTTCGTCCAAAGAAACCCTTTTTAGAAGGCCATGATATTTCCTGGTGGTGATAAATCAACAAAGGCCCTGCAACCATCACATCCTCGCCCGGAAGATGATCTTCCCAATTGGCAGTACTGTCCCAACGCGCGATAGATACTTTTTTAGGATTAATGATAATAGCGGCTTGCTGATGAAAAGAGCGCTCCCCGCCAGCGCCCCGCATTTTTGTTTCATTGACCGTCTTTCCGTCAGAGCGTATATAATCTTCAGAGCCGCCGTCTTTCATATTGAAGAAAGTACCATTCATTGCGGCAATGGCATTTTTTTCATTGGCGTATTCGTGCGTGGGTTTTAATTCATGAGCATCAAAACCCAGATCGGCCCTGTTTTTATGGTTCAGCTTTACTTCCAGTATGCTGATGTTTTGATTAGAGTGAAATAAAGAACTGTCGAACTGGTAATGTTTTAGCACAATGCCAGGAGCCACCTTTATTACCTCCCACTTTGCATTAACTACCGTTGCCGAATCTGACTGGGCAAGTGACGTTTGGCAGGCAACAATTGTAAGAAAAAGAAAAATAATTTTAGTGGAAATAAAGAGTTGGGCGCTGGATTTTTTTCATGAGCGCAAAGTAAAGGTGTTGGCCGAAATTCGCCAACACTTTTTTTGCAAGGGCTGCCCTATTTCTTGCCTTCCTGTTTTCTTCTCAGCAACCTCTCACCTTTAGAATATTTTTAGAGATGGCGAGCCAGTTCTAAGCCTTGCTTAAAACGCACACTGACTCGTCCTAAAAAAAGTTTACAGGTTAATAGATAAATCCTGCGATAGGTTTACAGGATGATTTTCATTTTTGTTTTCAAAAGTAGTTGCTTTTTTTAAAATAGTTTTTCCATAGTCTTTGATGATTTATTTTTTGATGGTTATGTAATTTGTTTGGAGTTAAGTTGCTGATACTCATGTGTGGCCTGTCAGTTGTTGTAGAGACTGATAGCCTTTTTTAATTGTTTGTTTGCTTCCGGTAAGTTGTCAGTTTGGTAGTGATTCAGGTATTCTTCTTTGATGATACCATTCACTCTTTCAGCTATAGCATTTTCTAATGGATCTCCGTTTTCAGTCATGCTGATCCTGATGCCATTGTCCTGCAATAGCTTTACATATTTACCACTGCAATATTGTATTCCTCTGTCGCTGTGGTGGGTAAGCTGCAATGGCACGGCAGCCCCATCAAGGGCTGCAAGGGCCATTTGCAGCGCTTGAATGCTTTGGATGGCTTCCATGGTTTCTGCCACATGATAACCAACAATTTTACGGGACCAGGCATCGGTGATTAAACTGATGTAAAGATGTTCACCTGTAGATATCTTCCAATAAGTGATATCGCTTACCCATAACTGATTGATTGTTTTAGGAATAAAATCCCTGATTAAATTAGGATACTTTCTAAGCCAATGATTGGAATAAGTAGTTTGTACTTTGCGCTTTCTTTTCTTTACCAGCAATCTGGTTGGCGGCCAACAGGTCAAACAAAGCATCTCTTCCCATCTTAATACTATGCTCCATCATAAAAGGCTGAAGCATATCATACAGCTTTCTTGTACCTATTACTTTATGTGTCTTTTCTTATAATCATTACTTTCTTCAATATTAATAAATCAGATGTTTGTACGCTTTCCGCTTCCCATGTGTTCTGATAATATGCCTGGCGAGTGATACCAAATAATCTGCAAATACGGGATAGGCCTATCCTAAAGTATTTGCATTTTAATTCATGGATTACCTGGTATTGGGCTTTTTTCTAATCGGGATTTTAAGCTCAGTTTCTGCTATCTCTATCATTCTTCGATAGCCTTCAGCCAGCAATTTAGCATCTTCCAGCTCCTTTTTAAGAAGCTCAATTTGCTGTTGATCCTGGGTTAACGGTTGTTTCTTTTTGCGTTTATCTGGCAATGATTTAAAATTTTCAATGCCAATATACGCACTTCTTGTTCGTCTGTTTATTCCAGCTATATAGCCTAATTTTCTCAGCCAGTCATGAACCAATGAATGACAACTGAGATTATATTTGTCAACACATTCCCGCAAGGAAAGACCATTTTCAATATGATCTTTACAAATCTGATGTTTAAGTTCAAGGCTGTAAAAAGTTCGTCTTACAAACTCATTTGAATTATACATTTTACACTTAATTTGTGTAAACCTATTTTAGGACAAGACATTTTTTATTTTCTACGCCCTGGTTTGTGAGACACGAACCAAGGCGGGGGTAAAATAACAATTACTGTTTTTTGTTGGTTTATTGCTTTTATTCATTCTCATATTCACTAATCCCCAAGATCATTTAGAAACCACTTTTCTTTTTGCAAACACCTCTTTATAATTCAATATTATTTCCGGTACGATGAGGCCAAGAACCAAAAAAAACCAAAGCAGGATCGTAAATGTGTCAAAATCCATATTGCCAACGAAGGGTATGGGGCCGATGACACGGGACACTACAAAGGTAAAAAAGGTAATTCCATAGCTACGGCTCATCCATATTTTATGGAGGGTTACCAACCGGCGCCTGATGGTAAACCATGCCATGGAAGTGGTAGTGATCCAGCAGAAAACCACGGTAGCCTGTTCAAAAGTGGCTTTCCACGTTTGCCCCGGAATAGGATAGGTAAGGTTGGTAATAAAGGCAAGAGGCGCGGCCAGCAATATGGCAATGATATAGATTTTGCCAAGCAGGCGATGCAGCTTTACATTATTTTTTCGCAGCCGGTGCGAAAACTGGAACGGGCCAATTACCAAAGCAACCGAACCACATAAAATATGAGGAAATAAAAGCCATCCCATAGAAACGAGCCTTATATGTGAAGCGCTATCAGCACTTATCAGCGGCCACTCAATTAAAAAGAACATCGTGATGGTGATCAACGCGAGGAAGGAAAAAAAATAAACACGAATGCTGGGATGATATACTATATCTAATAGTAACGCCCGGGGTGGTTCTTGCTGATGCTTCATGATTTTTATGTTGAATAACTGAAGTTTCATTTTTTTTGCACTTTAATTGAGCAAGCGCCGGGCTATGCCTTCGAAAATCATCTGAAATGTCAATTAAGAAAAATTAATTCAATCATGTCTTTTTGCAGGGAGGGATACCAACAGCTTTTACGCGGTAAATTTCGTTTAGGCATTACAGTTATAAGGGAAGCAAAATAAAAATCCGTTGAATTTGCCCGTCTGCCGATAGGCAGGTTGGTTTACTGGAAATTGATTTTCAAGAGCCGGGTGCGAACACCTGCAGGAAGATGGGGTAAATGGGAAATAAAAAAAGGTGTTAATTGACTGATAATTGAACAACCCAATAAGCACGTCTATCAGTTTTTTCCTTCCAAATATTATATTGAATTACTATAAAGAAAGTTATTTATATTGTCGTCCTTGAAAAAATACTCATTCAATAAATTAAGACATGAAAAAAATAAAACTATTATTAGCAGCGATGTTAATAATACTAACGTCCAATGCCCAAACCAATAACTACTTTCCCGTGCAGGTAAAAATTCAAAATGGAATTATTGAAGGCAATTACGATACCAGGACGGGATTGCAGGAATACTTCGGCGTTCCCTTTGCAAAACCACCGGTAGGCAACCTTAGGTGGAAAGCGCCTCAACCTCCTGATAATTGGAATGGAGTATTACAAACGAAAAAATTTTCTCCACGCCCGGTACAGGGAATTGTATTTGGTGACATGGATTCAAGATCTGATGGATTAAGTGAAGATTGCCTTTACCTCAATGTATGGACGCCTGCAAAACACGACACAAAAGGCCTTCCGGTATTGGTTTATTTTTTTGGAGGTGGTTTCGTTGCAGGCGATGCATCAGAGCCGCGTTATGATGGTGCTACCATGGCTGAAAAAGGGATTGTTACAGTAACCGTAAATTACCGTCTTAATATTTTTGGCTTTTTATCACTTCCTGAATTAAGTGCAGAATCGCCTTATAAAGGTTCAGGTAATTATGGTTTGCTTGATCAGAATGAAGCATTGAAATGGGTTCAAAAAAATATTGCCGCTTTCGGTGGTGATCCTTCAAAGGTTACCATTGCCGGCGAGTCTGCAGGTTCTATTTCCGTAAGTGCGCAAATGGCATCTCCTTTATCAAAACACCTTTTTGCAGGTGCCATCGGCGAAAGCGGCGCCGCTATTAATCCTACCTTATCGCCGGTCCCGTTAGCGGAAGCAGAAAAAACAGGTACGGAATTTATGAAGAGCATTGGATCGCCAACACTTGCGCAACTTCGGGCTATGAGCACACAGGAAATTTACGAGTTATATACCAAGTCAAAGAGGTTTGGCTTTCCAACAGTAATTGATGGATATTTTTATACAAAATCAGTTCCCGAAACTTTTAAAGCCGGTGAGCAGGCAATGGTACCCTTGCTTGCAGGATGGAACTCTGCTGAAATTCCGGGTATGGCTTTCATGCAGGGCCAGCCCTATACCGATGATAACTATGTAAAAAAAGTTAAGGAAACTTACCCAAAAGATTATGAGGAAGTATTAAAATTGTACCCTCATGGTTCTGAAAAAGAAATCGAATTATCTGCAACGGCTTTGGCTTCAGATAGATTTATTGCCTACAGCACCTGGAAATGGCTCGATCTTCAAAGAACGTATAGTAGCCAGCCTGTGTATCGCTATTTCTTTTCAAAAGTAAGGCCGCCACTTACAGATAATAATCTCACAGCAGGCCTCGCTGGTGGCACTATGAAAAGAAGTCCAAATGGTTTTAAAATGCCCGAACCAATAGGTGCCCCCCATGCATCGGAAATTGAATATTGCCTGGGAAACTTATACCTGGTAAAAAATCATTTGTGGACGGATGATGATTATAAAGCTTCTGAAACCATGCAGAATTATTTTGCCAACTTTATTAAGAACGGGAATCCCAATGGTAAAGATTTACCGGAATGGCCTGTTGAAAAAAAGGGCGTTACCGATCCTGATGTGATGATCATTAATACAGAATCAAAAGCGGTAAAAGCGGCTAATGATAAACGTTATATATTCCTTGATAAAGCTTATGGAAATAATTAATGACTAATGCAGTAGATAATTTGGATGCATGCTTTGATCATTAAAAAACCTTGGTTTTTTTCTCAGGTAATGTCCTCCAACGCGAACGTTGCGAAAATCAGTAAATAATAATTACTATTTTTTGTTGGTTTACTGTCTTCATCCATTATTTTATTTACCCATCCCCCATCAATACTTCCAACTATTAGTATCCACACCTTTCGGCGCATGTTCGGTAATGTGCTTTGCCATCATCTCAAGCAGTTGGCTGGTGGGCACCGGCTGCCATCCGTGGCCCTTCATGGGGCGTCCATATTCAAACGTGCCTTCATAATGTGGGTTTTCGGTATGCTTCAAAAAATCCTGGAACTGGTACACCGCAAGGTTCAGGTAAAAGTTATCGGCATCGCCTACGTACACGTGCAGTTTACCTATCAGTTTAGGCCCAAGCGTAGCCCAGTTTTTAGCAAGGTAATAACGCAGGTCGTACCCATGTTCGCGGGCATAGTTTACGGCGTTGCTGTCTATTGTGCCTGTAAGGTTGTCCCATAAGGGAACAGGGTAACCATCACCGCCAACGGGGCCAAACACGGCATCGAAAATATCCATTTGTTCACCAGAACGCCCGTGGGTGCCCAGCACCGCTTCGAGCCCGCTTGCATCTTTGGTGGTTCTTACCGGCTGGCCTTTCATTGTCGCGCATCATATAGCGCTGCGATTGCTGCCACGTGCTGTTGGCATTAAAAGGCATGGTAAACCTGTTGGCGTAAAAGGCGTTGGTATCTTTGGTAAGGTCCATCAACTGAAAGTGCCTGAAGTCGAGCGGATCGGGATAGAGCGTCCACGTGCCGCCAAAAAAATCAGGATGATAGAGTTGCAAGGCCATGGACTCCCATCCACCCGTAGAGCCACCCGTGAGCACCCGCGCATAAGGTTGCTGAATAATGCGGTAATGATCTTCAATATATGGAATCAATTCTTTCATGATGGCATCTCCGTAAGGCCCGTTGTTCGCGGAGTTTACGGCGTAGGAATCATCATAATACGGTGTGGGATGCTGGAAGGTAACAACGATCATCCGCGGAAAATGAGCTGAATTATATTTCTCCCGGAAGGTGTAACCATCTTCCAGATTATAATCGTCAAGCAGTTTTTTATAGGCAGGCGGTATAGTCCGTTTTTGTGTGGAAAAACCTTCCGGGGCGCCGAGGCCGAAATGGCTTTGCTCATATACCACAGGATAGTGAACATTGGGATGCTCGTCAAAACCTTTTGGTAACAAAATGGTTGCGCCGAGGTACATGTCATGCCCCCAGAAATCGGAAAGTATTTTACTCCTGATCTTAATATGTTTTACCTGTTTGGTATCCGCCGGAAGATGGCGGGCAGGCAGCACACTATCGAGCTTTATAGAAAAGGACTGGCTCTGCGCCGGATCATAATGGATCTTCTGCACACCGCTGATAAGGTTGCCGGGTGAGGTATTAAAATGCTGCCCTTCCCATTGGTCCTGGTGCGCCCAGATGGTGTGGCCATCGGCACGATGATATTGCGTGTACACGTTCATCAATGCCTGTACATAATAATAACCTGCGGGCAGGTCACGCAGGTTGGCGATCGGGTAGCCAAGATCGTTAGTATCAATAACCACATCTTTCCCCGGTTGCAACTGGTCAACATCTTTGCCCCAAAAAGGGATACTCCTGGTATAAGAACCTGCTTCGTATCTCGGCTCAGGCTGTGCATCCCTGCTGATAGCGAGAAACACGCGCCCGGTAATGGGCTTATCGCTCGCACTTTTCACAAAAGAAATGGAAAAAGTATGATTTATGTTTTGTGCAACAGGCGAAAGCGGAAACGCGATTACTAAAAGAAATGCGGAAGCGTTAGAGCAAATAGAGCGCAGCAGTTTTATCATGATGATTTAGTTTTTGAATAATAGTATAAACAAATGTAATGAATAGGATTGGAGTGTATGAGGTATTTTCTCATGAATGAGCAAAACAAAAATTATTCTTTTTTGTTGCTTTACTGTGAGCAACATTCAATCGCTAAAATTTCAGTTAATAATTAAGCAAAAGCGGCTCTCTTAAGGTTTTTTAAAAAGGGCTGTTTTCAATAAACAACTTAAAATCATCCGGGTGGCCCAAACATGATAATAGAGGCTAACAAGCAAAAATGATTTTAAAATATATACCCAAGCTGAAAATTAAAATAGGTACCCCCGCCAACTGAGAATCCCTTCTGTTCAGCTAAAATAACAGCATATAATTTACCGAATGATATACCGGGCCCGAAACTGCTTAATGCGGTAATATAGGAATCCTTATGCTTATAGCCTGAGTTTTGAGTGTAATCCAATTCTACCAGTGACGGTATAACCCCAAAACTTATAAATGGAGCAACCTTTCCCCTTGTTAAATAATAAACCCCTTTCAAGGGCAGCCTGTACATGCTTATTTTATCACTTTCCCTGCCCAGTGTTAAAGGATAAAAAAGATCATATTTCAATTTTGCAAAATTAAATCCGGCAGAAAAGGACACTCTTGCATTTGCAGCAGGATTTATAATCGCAATAAAAAAACCGGCGGACATTCCTGAGCTGTTACTGGCGTTCTTGTAATTGAAAAAGGTGTAAGAGGCATTGATCCCTACCCTGATTTTTGCTTTCTCAATATTTGCATAGGATTGGGGTTGTACACCTGGCTGTATGCAAAGATTATAGGTTACAAAAATTTTCAACATTGACTTTTTATCGAATTCCGTTTTGTTGATCATATCCTCATTTATTGAAGAACAATCACTAAACAGCGTTTTCAATTCATCCAAATAATCTTTGTGTAAAATGTAGGTGTTACCCTGCATTGTTTCAGATTGTTTTAATACAATGAAGTCGTCTCCCTTTTTTGCCAAAAAAACATGATCATTACTTTGTTCAAATATGATCTTAAACTCAACTGGATTTAGCGCGAGAGAGTAAAGACTGCAATATCCTTTTAGAAGCAGTATAGCAAATCTTTTTTCGGAAATACTTTTCCCCGAATTTGTATACTGGTAAGTAACCTGCCTGTAGGTAATATGTTCATCCTCTAATGTGAAACCCTGCAAATCACCTGGCTTAAATTTTTGTTCTTCTTTACTTTTAAGCTCTTGTTTAAAAGTTATTCCATCAGATAACCGGCCGTCTTTTACACGGTCTATGTAGCCTGGCAGTGTATCACCATCATTTTTAACAATGGTCGCCTTTACAAAATACCCCTTCTGGGCTACTGTTGAAAAGCCGTTTAAAAGAAATACCAATACCAGTAAATAATTTAATTTCATATGATTATTTTTTCTTGGGGTTAATGTCAAATTGTTATTTGTGAATGGGTTTGCCTTTCATGGTGCCTGTCAGAATTGGTAAGCCCTGTTAAAGAATTCAGAGCAGCTTTAAAGCAGTTCAATTTTTATTTGCTTTACGTGTTTGGAAAATGTTTTCAATTATTAAATACGAAGATGATCATAATGCAATTGAGGTAAGTAAAAGTAATAATTGAATTTAAGAATAAAAAATATTCAAAATTTTACTATCAGGGCCTACAGGAAATTACAGATAAAAACTCTTGATCGCCTCCCTTGAAGTAAGGCAATTCATTAATATTTTCAACATCGGCTGAAAAAATTTATTACCGGAAAAACCGCCGAAGTAATTGCCATTATTTAGCTTTCAATTTAAATTTTACATCTCACGGCAATGGTTGGGTACACCTGTAAAACATCTTCTGTCGTAAGTAAATGGTAGTTCATATTTATTTTGGTTCCAAGTGCAAAGGCCTTGTTGAGGTTGTACCAAAATTGCGGCTCGGCAAAAAAGAAAAATCTTTTTCCCCTTAGCCCTTCCGTTTGGCTGTCTCCATGACTTTTATTTTCTGTCCATATTGAAAAATCACCGGAAAATTCAGCTTTGTAATTCCACAAACCTTTCCCCCAGTATAAAGTGATAAGCATATCATTGGAAGGTTTTTTATAAGGAATATATTTATAATTCACCACAGCCGAGAGGTACGAATTTCCCCATTTAAAAGGGTAACTCAGGCCTGCAGAATAAGTATTGGTAATATAATAGCTATACTGTTTTGGCTCGGTAACACCCAGGCCTCCGCTGTACTGGGCATTTAAGAAAACTTTTGGTTTCCAAAACCGGAATGACTGCGAAACCTGGATATAAAATTTAGCGATGTTATCTTTTTCGCCCATGAGGTCTGCCTCGGTCTTTAGCAAAAACGAGCCGGGTTTTATAAAAGACTTTCCGGAGTCCTGGTTTTTAAAATACTCAAAGTAAATTGTTGGAAAATTTTTCGGATTGTTTTTCGGATCGACGGTATGCCTTAGGTCATAATGAAGCTGGAGAGTTTGTGAAAAAACAACATACGGCCCGAGTGCAAAAAAAAGCTGCCATGAGAAATTTCATACTTTTAGATTTTAATGAGTGTTGCCACATGATTTATAATCATCAAAAGTGATTGAATCATTATACAGCCTGCGGAAACGGGCTGGAAATTTGCGGAAGCCTTTTGGAAATTTGATGAAAACCGGTTTTTAACGTAGAAATATACCAGGATGAAAGACTTAGACAACGAAGCATTTATTAGTTTATTTAAGGAGAGCTATGAAAAATGTTTTGGGTTCCCCTTAAACGAGCCGCTGTCTGAAACCGAAAGCAAACATTTTGCCAACGAGCTGTTGCAGGAAACAGGATTGGTTATAGGCGCTAAAAGCATCAAAAATTATTCATTTTATGTTCTTCATCCCGCTGATTCCAAACCTGAAAATCCTTCCGTTGCCACACTGGATACACTGGCGAGGTATGTGCTCAACGCTCCTTACACTGATGAATTACAACGAAAAGCAAATGAGGCCCATTTTCCCTATTGGTTTCAATATAAAAACAAAATAGCAGCCGGCAGAAAAAAGAAACGATCAGGGAAATGGCAATACCAGCAATATTTCATTTTTACCGGCCTTATTATCATCGTAAGTATCTTATTACTGATTCGCTATGAAAGTGGGGCTTCGACAAATAATTTTATGGAAGATTTTCATTCGGTGCAAATGGATACGCTGGCCGCACACGGATGGTTCATAAAAGATGTGGACACAACGTGGTGGGCTAAACGAAATAAAAACCCGGGAGAGCTCACTTTTTTTACACTTCGCGGTGACAATTGGCCGGATTCGGTGAATACCCCGGTTATTAAAAATTTATTACTTCAAAAAATATCTTCTGATTGCTTTTCTGCTGAAGTTCATGTAAAGGGTTTCGTTCCGGGCAGGGAGTGGCAACAGGCGGGTATTTTATTAATGGAAGATACTTCGTTCAAAAGCAAATGCGTGAGATTATCCATTGCTTACAATGATTTTTTTGGTGGCTTTCCAGGACCGGAACAAATCATTATTCAAGCCATAAGCACTGGTGGAAAAGGCGTCGTAAAACCGGAAGAACTTCTACACGAGCCGCTCTTTAATCCCGGGCCCGGTAATGATTCACTGATTGCCAACAATATGCAACATGTTGCTTTAAGAATTGAGAAAAATAAGGATCATTTCAGGTTTTTATACTCAGTGGGGCGTTCGGAAAATTTTGCTTTTAAAGAAGCGTTTAGCGGTACTATAGATTTTTCGCCAAAATATGCCGGCATATTTGCACTGAAAGGGTTTGTCAACGATACAACTGTTATTCCTGTACGCATTAATTTTTTTAGCCTTGCGGGATTACCTTGCGGAAAATAGTAGCTTCTATCCACAAAACGTTGGCGGGGGCGCCAGCATCAGCAGGGGCTGAATACAGCAGCATTATTTATTTACCGTTTTCAATTCTTCATTCTTAATAAATATAAAAGCCATAAGAGCTGATATGGCGGCCAGCGCTGCACAGATGCGCATCACGTTTACGTAGGCATTGATAAACCCATCTTTATAATCCTGTTCAACTTTAAATTTGCTTTCACCATTAACAGATGAAGGAACTTTTGCATCGCCAAGATTGGCTGCCTGCGCTACAATCTCTTTTTTTATTTCTTCTTTTAAAGGAACTTTTTTCATCCTGGAATTTAAAAATCCGGCGAAAAATAAGATCGCTAATGCACCGATAATAGCATTTGCCAGCACGTTAGAAATACGGCTGATAGCATTATTAATTCCCGAAGCGGTGCCGGAATAATGACTGGCAACAGCGCCCATGACAGCCGTCGTAAGAGGAGCCACCGTAAAAGACATGCCCAGGCCAAAAAAGAATATTCCCGGTAAAAATGTTGTCCAGTAGGATGATGGGCCGTTTGTTTGTTTGATAAAGGACAATAATAACAAGCCAGCCGCAACGACTGCCGGGCCGAGGATGAGAAACCAACGGGCCCGTATTTATCCACCAATCCGCCGGACCATCTTGAAATAGTAATCAGGAGAATGGTAAAAGGGAGTAAAGTAAGCCCGGCCTGTAACTGGCTGTAGCCTTGAGCCTGCACCATATTCAATGTAAGAAACAACATAGCGCAGGTAAGCGCTGCATATAAAAAAAATGTAAGCAGGTTAGCGCCGGTGAAAGTTTTATTCCTGAATAATTCCAAAGGCATCATAGGATGTTTACTTCTCTTTTCAATAATTATAAAAATTATTAAAGAAAGAAATCCGGCTGCAAGCGAAACATATACCTGCCAGTTATTAAATCCTGTTTGCGGGATTTTTAAGAATCCATAAGTTAATAAAGCCAGGCCGGCCACAACGGCAAGTGATCCCGGATAATCCAGGGAATGATCAGTAGATTCATCCCTGCTTTCCGGCACTTTACGCCAAAGAATTATTAATGAGGTAACTCCAATCGGCACATTTATAAAAAATATCATTCTCCATAATCCTGCATCGGCCAATGCGCCACCAAGTATAGGACCGCCAACGGTGACCAAAGTGGTAATGGCAGACCACGTACCAATTGCCTTTCCTCTTTCATTTTTACCAAAGGTTGAATTGATAATAGAAAGGCTTCCCGGGAATCATTAATGCACCACCAATTCCCTGCAGGGTCCTGAATATGATTATGTAATAAACTGAAGGAGCAAAACCACATGCGGCAGAGGCAAGCATAAAAATTGCTATGCCAATCATGAAGATTTTTTTCCGCCCAAGCTTGTCACCTAATGAGCCGCCTGGTAAGATAAGTGCTGCAAGCATTAGCAAATAAGAATTTAGTAACCAGAATAAATCGGCTCCTGTTGCATTTAAATCTTTTTGAAGCGAAGGAAGTACTACATTCAATGCGGTACTATCAATAAAAGCCATAGCAGAAGCAAGTATCACCGAGGCCATGATCCATTTACCTTTTGTGCTGCCAAGTGTAATAGCTTCCATTGATTGAAATTATTTTATTAAAATGCAATACGATTTACACGCTATAATTGATGAATCTTTTCTAATTGTCAATGCTAATCATCGTGAGTTCACTTTTAATTATTTTTTTCAAAGCAAACTTATAAGGCAAAATAATTACTATAAATTCAAATAAAAATTAAACATTTAAAATATACAATAGTTTCATTAGTCTATTATCATAAACAGATAAAATAATTATGTCATTAAAGATCACAGGCAAGAAATCCATCGGGCAGGCATTTGGATAAAATAAAGCAATCTCCTAATTACAAAAATGGAGGGTTCCAAAATTTATCCGAAACGCCTATGATGCTCAAGGATACTTCTTATTATGAATTGATAAAAAAAACGCTCAATAGAAATCCGGATGTAAAACCTCCTTCAAAATTACCTTCCGTTAAAACTGATTTGAAAAATATTGAAAGTAATCAACCTGTAATCGTTTGGTTTGGGCATTCATCTTATTTCATAAGAATTGATAATAAAAATATTTTAGTTGATCCTGTCTTCAGCGGTAATGCTTCGCCGGTTTCTTTTATGGTACACGCTTTTGAAGGAAGTGATATTTATACTACCGACGATTTTCCTGAAATTGATTTTTTAATTCTTACGCATGATCATTATGACCACCTCGATTATAAAACAATCAAAAAACTAAAACCCAAAGTAAAAAAAATATACTGCTCATTGGGGCTTTCGTCTCATTTGATTTATTGGGGATTTGATGAAAATATAATTACTGAAATGGATTGGTGGCAAACCAATGAGATGTCAAATAATATGACTTTAAGCGCTGCGCCTGCCAGGCATTTTTCAGGCCGCGGATTAAAGCGCAATAAAACTTTTTGGTCTTCCTTTATTTTAAAAACAGCAACGCATACTTTATATCTTGGCGGTGATTCAGGATATGATACTCATTTCAAAAACATTGGTGAAAAATTCGGGCCATTTGATCTTGTTATTCTTGAATCCGGACAATACAATACCGCATGGCCATTAATACATATGATGCCGGAGCAAACGGTACAAGCCGCTATCGACCTGAAAGCGAAAGTATTATTGCCGGTTCACTGGGGTAAATTCACCCTTGCCATGCATCCATGGAATGAACCGGTGCAAAGAGTTTTGCAGGCGGCTGCTTCACACAATTTAAAAGTAACCACGCCAATGATTGGTGAACGGGTTATTTTGAATGAAGCCTATCCCGATAAGCACTGGTGGAATTTTTAGACTGCCGTTTTTACTTTAGGGTACACCCGGCTTTTTAACCTTATCTTCTACATCATTCATCATGTAAAAGTGGCCCTTACCAGTATAAGAAAACAGGAATTATTGTTTTTTGTTGGCCCACTGTAAAACCGGTTGGTTCGCTGAATAGTGGTAAAAAAGGTTAACCAAAAGAAAAAGGGAAAGTAGAAACAATCCCCGGATAATTAAACTAACACTATTTGAGAAAAATTTATTTTCAGTTGCGGAAATTGCTCTTATTTGCAATTGCAGAGCAAAACTATCACCGCTATATTACCACACCATTATATAGTTATTAAAAAATGGTTACCATTTTCAGTTTAGCTTATAGTAAAGAAGTTACCGGGAAGAAATGTTGCGAAGAGCCGAATAATGGTAGTTTGTGCGATATGAGAGCTAACGGGTAATAGTAAACGAAGCTTTTTTCTCAATTTCGCCGGTGTATTGATGCCAGGAAGAGGCTCCAGATTGGTAAAGCTGATCCGGAACCCATTCACGGTAGTGTCAGATGGATAACCTGAGGAAGGGAATCCTTTCAGTGACATCACGAAAGTATGCGCAGCCTGCGATTCATGGAAAGTAACTTTTATTAATGCGTTGCCCTGCCATATACATAAAGCCCCGGCCGGGCACCGGCTGTCAGTCAGCAATGAATCAAAACAAATATAAGGCTCCACCAATTTTGCAGAACATCCATGAAGCGCCACAGAATTTAAATCATTGGCCGGCAGGTTATTTTTAGTACATGCCGAAAATAATGCTGCCAGGATGATAAGGACTGAAAGCCTTGCTTGTTTTTGCCGCATAAAATAACTCCTTTTTTTACAGGACAGCGGTTCAAAGGATAACGTTGCATCAATATTTTATAATTGAATTTTCACCTACAACGATGAGGCACTATTTAATGATCGTAGCCGGATTGATCACTTGCCCTTTATTAATTACCAAATTGATCTTAGTGAGGTTTTCAAGATTTTCAACCGGGTTGGCATTTAATATAAGCATGTCGGCTTTATTACCTACGGCAATGCTGCCCATGCCTTTTTCTTTCTCTAATATTTTAGCCGGATTTATGGTAGCTGATTGTATAATCTGCCAATTGCTGAGCCCGCTTTGCTTCATTGCCAATAATTCATCATAAAATGAAGAAGCATGCTGCGTTCCTACGTTTCCGGCGTCTGTTCCAGCAACAATAGTTATCCCGCCATCAATCATTTTTTTAAGGTTCACCATTCTTACTGAATCATCGTGCAACCAGCGTTGCATTATTGCAGGGCTGGTAAATCTTTTTTTATAAAAATGAGTAAGTGCTGTATCCGGCAGGGTTTTAAGATCATTTATGGAATTAAGTTGCACCCGATTGGACATGGCAACATCGTAAGGAGAATAATGCATGTTCTGCCCGAAGGTTTTATAATATCCATCTTCTACGATCAGCGTCGGGCAATCAATCACATTGTGTGTTTTTAAAAGTTTGATAAAATCATCCGAAACGATTTCATCTTCCACACCATGTACCAGGTAATCGCAGCCGCTTTCAACCGCGAGTTGGGCAGTAATTCTTTGCGTAGCATGAACTGCTACTTTCAGGTGATGTTTATGTGCTTCATCAATAATCGCTTTGGCAACGGGTTCAAATTCCCGGGCGCTTGCTTCCAGGCTGTCTTTAATGGGGCTAACGATATACCAGATCTTTATAAAATCAGGATGATAAGGCAATTCCGCCTGCACGCCTTTGATACCGTCTTCCGGCGATTTTACCAAAATAAAGGGTTCTTCATTACCGATGTTTTTATAAACCGGAGGTTCATAGGAAGTGAGCAGTGGACCTGTCATAAATATGTGGGGCGCATAACTTTTATTTTCAAAAGAATCGCGCTGTTGCAAAAAATGATAATTGCTTCCTACATCAAACACAGAAGTGATACCGGCTTTTACATACCGGCGCAGTAAATCTTCCATATTATTATGCACCCAATCAATTTCTGTTTCATACGGATGAAATTTGCGAAGATCAATGGCATCGGGCCTTGTATACAAACCACCGCTCTGAAAAAAATGTACATGCGCATCCGTCATGCCCGGCATCAGGTATTTTCCTTTACTATCAATAACCGTAACGCCGGGAGGAATTTTTATTCTTTGGGCAGGTTGAATATTGGAAATGATCCCATTATTTACAACAATGGTTTGCCCCGGAACCAATTGCTGCTTTACCACATCTACTACGGTTACGTTGGTAATATACACCTGGCTAAAGGCTGAAAAGGCAAAGCAGTTGCTCAGAATCAGTAAAACAATTTTTAATTTTAGCATAAGTAAGCCTGTTAAGGAGTAAAGTAAATTTTAAAAAGGAAATTACAACTAATTGTTATAAGAATTATTTTTTTGGGTAAAGTGTTTCGTTGTTAAAGAAAAACGGAAATTGTTGTTTTTTGTGGGTTTACTGTTTTAGGGAGAGCCACCTTGATACCTACTTTAGCAGCCCGTTAATACCCGATGGCTCTTAAAAACTCCGCTTTTTTTCGTTTGGAAACATCGAGGGCTACTCCATTGCTTAATACCACCTGGCCTCCATCTCCCCGGATATATTTTTCTGCAAAGTTTTTATTAATGATAAACGAATTATGAATTCTTATAAACGTATCCGTTGGCAGCATATCTTCAAAATTTTTAAGCGTTTGGCATACAACAAATTTTTTTGAATCCGCTAATATTATATGTGTGTAGTTGGTATTTGCTTCCAGGTAAAGAATATCGCTAATTTTTAAAAATTGTAAACCCTCTGTAGTAGGTACCGCGATTTTCTGAAAGCTGGTTTTTCTTGGTGGCAAATTTCCAAGTAAAATATCAAGTTGCTGAGCAGAAGTAGTATTGGATCTTTTTTCGTGTAGCCCTGTCCACTGCGGCTTTTAATTCTTCAATTTCGATGGGCTTTACCAGGTAATCCAATGCGCTAAAACGAATGGCTTTAATTGCATAATGATCATAGGCTGTTGTAAATATTAATTCAAAGTTTTTGAAAGTTAAATTTTGTAATATCAGGAAACCGTTCATAACCGGCATCTCAATATCAAGAAAAACAATATCGGGTTGCAAAGAATTAATAGCAGCAATTGCATCAGGCGCATTGTAACATAGCGCCACGATGTCTAATCCCGGGCAATGGCGGTTTATCTTTTCTTTTAATGAACTTACATTGCTTTCTTCATCATCAACAAGTATTGCCTTTAGCATATTAGGTAGATTAGGGGTTGTCAATTTTAATATTTACTGCGATTTCGGTACCAACGGGTTGCCCATCACAGGAAAGATCGGTAACCCTTATATTGTTTTGCTTTCCATTTTGATTATGCAATTGTATCCTTTGAGAGGAAATTTCTATTCCATAAGAGTTGTGTTCAGGTTTATTTTGTTGTTTTATTTCCTGCGCTTTTATCCTGCCTACGCCATTATCTTTAATAAGGTATTGGATGTTGTCAGATTGTATAGATACTTTAACAACTAAATTTCTTTCTCCTGATAACTTGTTCATCAAACCGTGATGAATGGCATTTTCAACAAATGGCTGCACCAGCAATGGGGGCACTTTATAATCACCTTCTATCAATTCTTCATCAGCATTCATAGTATAAACAAATTTATTACCAGACCTGAACTGTTCAAGTTCTATATACAATTGAAGCGTTTCAAAATCTTTGTAAAAAGGCACCAGGTTATGTTTGGTGCTTTCCAGTACAGATCGTATTAATTTAGCAAACCTTGCCAGGTAAGTGGTTGCCTTGTCCGGCTGATTCGTTTGTATTAAATTATCTATAGCGCTGAGGCAGTTAAAAATAAAATGAGGGTTCATCTGCGAGCGGAAGGGCCAGCATTTCAGTTTCAGAGATCTTATGGCGCAACTCTGCTTTATACCGGATATTTTGTATGCGGCGCCTTACAAAAAGATAAATAATAAATGCAGCCAGTAAAATCATTGCTATTTTAAACCACCAGGTTGAATAAAAAGGCGGTATAATCACTATATGTAAGCTGGTTACCGGTGAACTAATATCTTCCCCGGCTTTTATGGTAAAATTGTAATCTCCGGGCTCAAGATTTGCATAATTGGCAATGCCTTTTTCATTTGCTTTTACCCAGTTCTTATCTATTCCGGATAATTTATAAAAAATATTGCCGGCAATACCTGCATAGGAATGAGTGGTAAATTCTAAAGTGAGAAAATTTTGATCCGGCTTTAGCAGCACCGTTTTATTACCATAAAGAAGGGAATCAACATTTATTTCCTGGCCTGAAATTTTAAACCCGGTTATTTCAACAACCTTATTATGCTTTTGCATTAGAGGCCATTTTTGAGGGATTAAATATAACGGCTTCTGTTTTGGAAGCGGTGAGCCAGTTCCCGTTTTGCAAAGGGTAAATATTCAGCATTTCGAATGATGCATTCATAAGCCCGGGTGGCACATCATACTTGAATAATTTGTTATCTTTCGCACGCAACTGGTATATATGATAGTCGGAGGTCATCCATAAATTTTTCTCTGCATCCATTTTTATAGCATATATGTTTACTGCCGTTACATCCGGGAAAGCGTTATACCTTGTGAACTGTTTTGAACTGGTATTGAAAAAGAAAAAACCGCAACGCATAGTGCCCGCAACAAGTATAGAATCATTTTGCTGCGCTATGCCATTTATCTCATCACTACAATTATGGTAAGTACTGGTTTTTGAAATGTAATATTGTGCCACATACCGGTGAGTTAACGGATCGAATTGCATCAATCCATTATCTGTGCTTATCCAAAATCGATTGCCATTATCAATAAAAATATTTTTTACAGGAAATTCATTTAAAAGGCCGGCTTTATCTTCTGCAATAAAAGTGGCTGAATGTTTTTCCCATTCCACTATTTTTCCATTGTGTAACCCAATCCAGATATTCCCCATTCTATCTTTAGCCATACACCGGGTAGTTGAATTTTCCATTTGCGGTGGGTGAATGGTTTTAAATTTTCCGATTATGGGATCGTAGATATGAATGTATCCATGCTGGGTTCCCACCCAAATTGCCTTGTCATCGTTTTCAGCAAAACACCACACCAGTGGATATTCGTAAGGGCCTTTTGGCTGTACGGATTTTTTAAAGTGCCCAAGGGTATCATAAATGCTGAAGCCGCCGCCCCAGGTGCCAATATATAACAGGCCGTTGCTACCCTGTATAAAAGATGTGACCTCATTTTTAGGTGTGTTATCTTCCTCTTGTGTTATACTAAAAAAATATTGATTGTATGGGTTAAAAATATTGATTCCTTTGTCTGTCCCGAGCCAAAGGTTTCCATCGCGGTCTTCACTAATACAAATAACGCTGTAATTAAATTGTAATCCTTTTTGATCATTGTTTTTACCGGAGATAATTTCTAAATTATTTTTAGGTTCATTATACCGGAAAAGCCCGTTATGGTCATTGCCTATCCAAATGGTTCCACGGCTATCCTCATACATACAAAGAGTCGTTACCGTCTCCTTCATTTTTAATGATCCTTTGGTTGGCACCATTCCTGGAACAGTTTGATACGGGTTGCATATTTTTTTTCGGGCATCGTATTTATAAATCGTGCTTCCCCATTCTGCTGCCCATATATTATCCTTGCTGTCAACCAGGATAAAAGAAACCGTTTTGTCAGCAAAGGCTTTAAGCACAGGATTGTTTACCGGATTGTAATGGGATGTATAAATATTTTTTGTTGTTTCATCAAACATCATCAGGCCGGTAAAGTTGGTAACCCAGGTACAATTACGGAGGCTATCATGATAAATCAGGTTGCCTAATTTGGATGATTGTTTGGGCGTATAAAGGCCGAATAATTTCATTTGTCCGCTTAACGAGTCAGTATAATAAAGCCCGTAATTACTTAACAGCCATTTATTATTATTTGCATCAGTGTAGGCAACAAACTTTTCGCCCGAATTTTTTAAAAGTTCATTTTCATCATATACTTTTGCACTATTTTTTGTGGTATTTATGCGGGCAAGTTGTGTGGTGGTAACCCAGATACTATTTTCATTATCGGCATAGATATTTTTTATTGGAACAGAATAAGAAAGGGGTACCAATTCTCTTTCATAATTTTTAAACCGTAATCCATCATACCGTTGTAAACCATTGGGAGTGCCGATCCACATGAACCCTTGAGGATCCTGGGTGATGGCAAAAACGGAATTATGCAATAAGCCATCTCTCTGATCAATATGGCGGAAGATGTACTGATTATTCTGCTGTGCCTCTGTAGGTAAGGAATAACATATTAAAATGGAAAGCAGCAGGCGAATCATATTATTGTTTTTAATTCAACCGATACAGAATGCATTCAGATACCTAACATAAGGCTGGATAAGGAAGTTTACAAAGAATAGTTTTAAATAGCTTAGATTACTATGAAGTTACCGTGTTTAATTTTCTACCCGAATATAAATTTACTGCTTTATTGCGGAGATAGTAAAGTTCAAATCGTGTTCAATTTTGTCGGCCTTCGTTCCCAGGTGTTTATTTGCCTTGCCCGAAAAGCTGAGGTTTCCTTTAGCGTCCTTTTTTACATTGAATTCATTATGGTCCCTAACAACAGAACCAAGTGTTCTGAACACTTTATTTATTGGGAAAGCCATTCTTTTTACGTAAGGAAGCAGGTCGCCACCGATTAGCAAAAAAACAAGTTGATTACTCACTGCAGGTGAAAAATCTATAATGGGCGGATTTAAAAATATTTTTATTTTATTTTCATTGACATTATATTCCGCATCTACAGGAATATTAAAATAGGCAGGAGTAGCCAGGCCTCTTGCAATGGCGCCAAAGCCCATCACATCCAATTGGCTGGTAGCTACAGAAACTGAAAACGGTGTATATGCTTTAATGGGGACTACTTCAATTTTCCCCTTGCTTCCTTCCTGAAACTCATCGTTCTTTTCAAGGTCTTCAAAAAAACTGAATTTGGTTCCATTGCCTTCCAGGTTCCCCTTCATTTTAATAATGTTTCCGGTTGCCTTTTCTTTAGGATATCTTAAAGCCAATACTGCTTGTGTTTCCACGCCATACGCCCACCAGTTTTCGCCTTTGCTGTTCCTGAATTCTATAGTATAACTGTGCTTTAAAATGCCTTTGAAAACGCCGCAATATTTTTTCATTAAAAAATCGTAGCGAATTGTACAATATCTCCTGCAAAGCCTGCGGTTCCCAGTTGAGAGTTTAAGCATCAACATCCAGCAATGCTGTAGGAAAAAATTTTCGCAGGTTCTTTTACCATAAATCATTCGGCTGAGATAATCCGTTTGCCTTTTGATTGATGGTACTTGCGGCAAATGGGAACACCTTTGTCCAGTACAATATTTTTTATTATTCCTTTAATCGCAAACATTCTATATTAGTATAAACAGAAAACGCGGCACAGGCTTCGTTTACCATCACGAGGTATTCGCAAACCGTATTATCGGCAGGCTCATGGTTGCTGTATTCTTCAATCTGTTCCATTTTTTTCCGCTGGTTCTACCAATGTATTATTAAGCTCCGACAAATTATCGGCAAGGTTAGGCGAAAGATTTTTTCCGGATTTAGCAAGGTCAGCCACTTGCTTTCCTGCTGTATTTAAATCGGTATAAAGCTTTAAAAGGCTATTCACTTTTTCTTTTACATCTATCATTTTATTATCCAGTTCTGCTTTATCTTTTGAGCCGATGCTGCTGCTTACTTTTTCTGCTTCTTCTTTTAATTTATCAAATGCTTTATTAGTTACAGCAATATTTTCATCGCACCAGTTGTTGAGGCCCGGCAATTCATATACTGCAAATTGTGCCGACTGGCTGGATTTTTTATCACTGCCTTTTACGGTAACGGTAAAATTTTCTGCCTTGTCTGAAGCATTCCATATTGCTTCATATTTTCCCTCTTGTGAAAGATTAATGAATTTGGAATCCTTTATTCCACGGCCGCTAACAATTATTTCGACCTGCTTATAATTTTTATATAGCACACTCTCGCCTGAAAATGTGATGCTTCCCCCTGCAAAAACATTTATGGTAGAAAGGCTAAGTGTTACGTACCCATCTTTTTGAGACATGTCATTCTCATCTGCTACTGTTGCATCTAAAGAATTTTGTTGTGAAGGTTCACTATTGTTTTCTGAAGCAGTTAAAACGTTACTTTTATTTTGATCTTCTGTTGCGTTGCCTGAATTATTTTCTTTTGAATTATTTTTGTTCAAGACTTTCTTTGGGACTGCCAAAAGACTGTCCAACCCCTGGTCAATTTTTTGCCCGGCTTTCCGCTGCACTCTATAGTCCACTTCCTCTTTTGCTTTCTGACTTAATTTTTTTAGGAATTGTGCATGACAAACATCAAACAACAGCACCAGGAAAACCAGGAACAGGATTTTTTTCATTCAATTAATTTTTGGGTATGTTAAAAGTTACCTTTTCTTTTTTTCAGGAATTGATAATGGCCAGCTCTTGATTTTTTTAAAGCCTACCATTCTGAAAACAGGTACTATTAGTTCCTTTTACTTTGAAGTAATTTTATTTCTCTCTCCATTGCTTCAATTTTTTTATTCTGAACCGCAATTAATTTGCTTAGTTCCTGCGTAGCAGAAATATTAAGTGTGGTAAGTCCTTCATAATCTACCGTTCTAAAATCATTTACTTCTTCACCATACACAAATATTTTATCAGTATTTAAATCAGTTGCATCAATAATTACATCTTTATCATCAGGCACGGCAACTATACTAAATTGCTGCATACCTTCTTTAGCGGAAAGAAGTAACTGCAATTTTTTGGCTTTGCCGGTTATGTTGTGGTTTTTATCAAAATGTAACCGAAGACCATTGGCAACCTTTTCCACTTTACTGGTGAGTTGATATACATTAGGAATAAAATCGGTATGTTTTGAAATAACCTGTGGAAATACTTTTTCAACTTCCTGAGCGATTACTTTTTTAAAAGGCTTATTGCCGTACTTCACTTTGTCCTTCATGGTGTAATCGGTAATATGTAAAGCATTGATTGTTTTCAGGTCATTTATTGGATTACTAATACCAATGATATTTTTAATACGGGCATCGGAAAAAGCATCAAATTCAGATGCTAATACTCTATTAGAAGCATATATCGATACATTACCGTCAGTAGGAGTATTAATAGCACCTGCATCACCAGCCAGTCCTCCGCCAGAGATTTGTATAGCATAAAAAGCATACCCGCTTAACGTACTGCTGGGTAGTGTTACAGTTGTACTATTTTCAACATCCAGAGGTGCCCGAGGTGTACTTGTATTTATGCCAACCCTTCCGGCAGCATTACGGGGCATTAAAGCAATATCGGTGGAGGAGGCAACCTGTAAGTAAGAATTTGATTGAAAAAATCCCGTTGCATTAGTTCCATTGCCAATAGACAAATCATTTCCGTTAAATCCTGTTGGCCCCATGGAACCTATTTGTAATTTATTATTAGGTGTTGAAGTACCAATACCTACGTTAACCGCGTTGGCACCTGTTCCGCCGAGGACCAGACTGTTGCTTGAGCCAACTTTGGCATTCGCACCAATAGCAGTTGCATTGGTTAAAGCAACAGAACTCACATCTGCACTATATCCTAAAGCAGTATTGAGTGATCCTGCGGTATTGTTTAAAAGAGCACCATAACCATCAGCGGTGTTTCGAACTTCCTGTATTATATTGAAGTGCTGTAACACCATTAGCTGTGTTGTAGGACCCTGTTGTCGTTGAATAAAGTGCATTATATCCATTTGCCGTGTTGTAAGTTCCTGTTGTATTTAAATAAAGTGCATTATACCCGTTGGCGGTGTTGTAGTTTCCTGTTGTATTTGAATAAAGTACTTTTGAACCAATAGCCGTATTACCATCCCCTGAATTATGATACAATGCAAAATCACCAATGGCAACAAGGTTTGAGGGTGTGGTATTATTAAATAAAGCATCAACTCCTATTGCTATATTACTGTTGCCTGTTGTATTTGCATAAAGTGCATTATAACCATTAGCTATATTATCGTATCCTGTTGTATTGTTTTGAAGTGCAGAATTGCCGTTAGCTATATTCTCATATCCTGTTGTATTTGCATAAAGTGCCCGAACCCCATTAGCGGTATTGTTGTTTCCTGTGTTCGGAATAAAAGTGCAACATACCCATTAGCGGTGTTTTGATATCCTGTTGTATTTAATTGAAGTGCACCATTCCCATTAGCGGTGTTGTAGTTTCCTGTTGTATTTGAATTTCCAGCCTGGTAGCCCCAAAAGGTATTCAATAAAGTATTATCTATCCTTCCTGCTTTTTGATTATTAACTCTAACATTAAAAGGTATATTATCAGTAGTGCCAATAAAGTTGTTGCCATCTACAGTGCCTGCATTACCCGTAAGCAACCAGCCGGCACCGAGTGCTGCAGAAAGGTTTGTCCATACCGATGCATTGTAAAACCAAAAGGTATTGGTATCGGTATCATATACCAGCAAACCCTGTGCAGGTGTGGCAATGGCTGTACGTTGCACTGTCGTCATTCTGGGCACTAACATGCCTTTATTTGTTGCGCTCACATCCAACATAGCACTTGGGTCTGGCGTATCGCCAGTTGCATTAATTCCTATATTTTGAGCATAGCTCTTTAACAGGATCAATGAGATAAGTATTAAGAGAAAAAACTTTTTCATAAAGAGTTTATTTTATTTTTTAATGAAGGTTAATGTCTGTACCTGGTCGCTATAACTTATGGTAATATGGTAAGCTCCTGAAGCAAGTGCTCCTATATTGTATTGTTGGTTAGTTGAGGTTATAAGAAAATATTGCAATAAACTTCCCTTTTCGTCATATACTCTCGCTACCGGCTTTTTATTCAACACATCAGGGCTGATGCTGATAATTAAATGGTCGTTTGCCGGGTTAGGGTATAAAGAGATGGAAGAAGTTTCACCGATCTCAATGCGCACAATTTGCGACCAGTCAAAACCTAAGTTTTTGTCAACCGTTTTTAACCTGTAAAAAGAAGTTTTAGGATTAGGGGAAGGGTCCGTTAGTGAATAGTTTATCGCAACCGTGCTATTAGACGCTGCATGTAAGGCGCCAACAGAATCAAATTGGATTCCATCCCGGCTTCTCCACACTTCAAAATGATCCGTGTTTTGTTCAAATGCTGTTTGCCAGGTTGTAATTACCTTCTTGTTTTGTACGGTTGCTTTAAAATATATAAGATCTACCGGTAAAGGTGAAGAGGCGTTTACCATAGTCCACCAATCATATAATTGAGCACCGGCTATGGAAGAAATGGTAATGGTATTGGCAGCCGTATTTATTGCCGAAGGCGGAAAGTAATCGTTCCAACTATTTAAACTATTATTCCAGCGTTGGACAATAAGCGTTGCTTCAGTAATTGTGTTTGGAGCTGCATATTCATAACCAGAATAAGTGAAAGTTAAATTAGTAAGAGAAGGTTTAGTAGAATATCCTTGTGGATTTATTTGCCAGAAGCGATCAATAACATTTGCCGAATTATCAACGCTGCTGCTGTTTACATTAGTTACGCCTGGCGGCAAATAATCACTGTTCTTCCACGTTGGCGTCGGGTAGGTGCTAAAAATTATTTTACCGGATGCACCACTGCCGGATGCTGCATTAAAACTTACCGGGAGGTAATTGGCGGAATTCCCAAACGGAACCAGGTATGTGTTTCCATTTCCGGGTCCAATTGTCCACATGACTTTATTGGTTGCTCCTTCGCTTTGAATATAGCCGGAACCTGTTTGCGTTATAGCATTATTATTTGGATTGTCTACTACTAAGACGGCGCCATTGGTTATATTAATAACACCTCCGTTAATAATTATTTCAGACTGCGAGTTGCTTCGCAACGCAAAAAAAAGAAATGTCAATATAAAAATTACTCTTGCCATATTTTTCTTTTAAGTTGTAATCAATTAACCCGGTGTTGGTTCCGGGTTCATCTCAATAACACCCTGAAAAAGCCATCCGTGACTTCTATGGTTTTTTTATTATCATAGCTGTACCCTGTAAAGAAGAATTTTCCTTCTGCATAAGTATTTGTTACTTTAGTAATTTCCATTTGACCTTTTCTTCCTCCATAAACCCCAACGTCATCAGCGGCAGTGAGGTCAGCGTTTTCATTGCTGAAAAGAAGTTTTTTACCTGATATCAAATCCTTTTTATGGTAAGGAAGTCCGATATATTTATCACCGTTGTAAAAGCCAACTATTTGTCCTGCTATATCGGGCGGCATCATAGCAAGCGCTTTACAATCTTTGCCATTTATTTTAGCCGTCATTGTATAACCGCCCGTTGAGGTGGGTATGGCAGAAGGCGGAAGCCCGTTTAAAGCATTTTTCTGTGCTGTACTTTTTTCTGCATGCACAAACACAAGCATAAAGATTGTGGTCAATGCCATTAATTTTTTCATAGTATTTAATTAAACATTTTATATAAGAATGAATTCAATAAATTAACAAACGCCATTTGTAAAACCAGCCTTCTCTACTGAGTTGAAAATAAAATACGAAAAGATCCATCGGTTACTTCCAGTTTTTTATCAGTTTGCAACCCATCTGCAGTGAGATAAAATTTTCCTTCCGCTGATTTTTCATCCACCTTAGTTATTTCCATTTCACCAACATGGCCGCCCCAGATACCTACATCATCATTAAGAAATATATCAACGGCAGAATTTTTAAAATTTGTTTTATTTCCTACTATCATGCCTCTTCTGTCGTATGGTAAGCTTATAGATTCATTGTTATGGTAGCCGATTATTCTTGAAGGGCGGTCCGGCGGCATCATTTCGCTGGCTACCCATTCTTTTCCATTGATAGTGGCCTTCATGTAATACCCGTCAGCACTGGTTGGCAAAGTGCCAGGAGTATGTTCTTTTACGGAATTTTGAATGCCATTGGCCAAATCTTTTGCATCGCTTTGTGAACTCCCTTTGCAGCCGGGGATTAAAACGCATGCAAAAACTGCGATGATGTAAAGTGCATTTCTTTTCATAAATTTATTTTTAATTAATAAAAACACCGGACTAAAACATTTCTATTCATTGATAAATTTAAAAGCCTAAATAAGCACTCAAAGATTTTTATATTTTTGCGGGGAGAAAATAAGAATTGAATATTCGGGATGTTTCTTTGATTAAGTGGGAAGATATATGCAAATTCTCCTCCGTTGTTGACTAAAAATCAGAAAAGTAATTTTTCCAAAATCAGAAACCGTCAAAATTACGCCAGCGCTACTTCTTATAGTTGGGCTAAAAAATGATCTACTTAAGCCAAAACCTGGATGACGCAATGCCCATTAGCTTGAAACGTTGCTACGAAAAGTAAAACAGGAATTGTTGTTTTTTGTTTGTCTGCTGGCAGGCAGGTTTGCTACAGATAGAAAGGTAAATTTCATTGTTATTTTCCTTTTTTTATAAGCTAAAAGGTTTGCAGTTGTAATATATGGCACAGGTATAGCCAATGCACTTAGATAAGCTACCAAACCTGCGCCAGCGTTACTTTTTTGTAGTTTGATGAAGAGAGGGTAAACTTGCCAAAACCGGGTGTGGTGCATTCATTTTTCATTTATCAATTTACAATGTATTCTGTTTCTTTACATGCCGTGTAAGGTTCACAGAGTGAGAGGTTTCAGGTAGCAAAGTGATGCCACGATGCAAAACCAATGATGGCCTGTAAAATAAAAACATGAATTATACTTTTTACCATTTACTTTGATCATTAAATATTTTTTGGAATGAAAATAAATGTACGCAAACGCTTTACATGGTTGTTGATAGTTATTGCAACCTATTGGATAAACCCGGTTATGGCACAGGATGCACATTTGATAAAACAACTTCAGCAAAGCAATTACCTCAGCGTAACCATGAAGGCTGATTCTGCCAATATGGGAATAACAAGATGGTTAAAAAAGCCGGTAGAAAAGTCACGCAACCTGCCTTTGGCTGCTGACTTCAATTCTTTAAAACATACAGGCCCGGGTACTATCCAGGTTGATCATGATAAGACGATCTCAGGCAAGGGCAGCATTCTGCTGGAAACGCCCACCTCACTTCCCAAAAAAAATCCAACCAACAGGGCCTATGCATTTGCTGAAGTGATAAAGCCATTAAAGGGGGAAGACCTTCGTGGTTATAACCGCTTTTCGGTATGGGTATATGCAGACGGGCCCGGCTTTTATTCTTTTTTTGTGGGCTGTGCTTTATATAACGGGGGCAAACACATAATGCCGACGCCGGGCAGGTTCGAGGGGCAGCATTTTGTGAACGTATATCCTGATAAATGGCAGCACATCATTTGGGAAATCCCCGATTTGTACCGCGACTCGGTAACCGGGTTCTCTGTAAGCATCATGCTGACCGGTTCGCCGCAGGGTGCCGCTGATAGTATGAAGCTATACGTTGATGATATGCGCATAGAAAAAGTAGAAGCTGAGAACACGAGGGGATTTAACCTGAGGAAGGATGCAATTGCCTATAGCAATAGTGGTTATAAAACGGGAGCGGTTAAGCAGGCGTTGGTGCAAAATGTGCCGGATACAAAATTTCAATTGATAAATGCGGATAACAAAATCGTATTTACCGGCAACGGTAAAAGAATGGATAGCGGTTTTGTTCAGTTGGATTTCAGCAGCTTTAATAAGCCCGGGTATTACACACTTAAAATTGGAGATAGAACAACCAAACCCTTCCCGATAGGTGATGATGCCTACCTGGCCACGGCATGGCATACACTTAATTTTTTCTTTGCTGAAAGATGCGGCTACGATCAGCCGGGCATTCACGGGTTATGCCACCAGGATGCGGTAACAGTACACCCTGATGGCAGGGAAATAAGTGTAAGCGGAGGATGGCACGATGCCGCTGATGTAACGCAGGGATTAGACAATACAGCACGCGCCGGAATTGCCATGCTGAGCCTCGCTAAGTCAGTCAAGAATAAAAATGAGCGATTGTATAAACGCTTACTCGAAGAAGCCCGGTGGGGCCTTGACTGGACCATGCGAACCAGGTTTGGAGATGGTTACAGGGATGGAGGGCTTATCATGGGCATTTGGAGTGATAATATTTTCGGTACAAAAGATGATATGCGGGGAAAAGCTACGAACAGGCCTGCTGACAATTTTATTGCCGCATCTTATTGCGCCATGGCGGTTCCTTTTTACAAGGATGATGCTGTTTTTGCACACTGGTGCCGCAGGAGTGCTGTGGAAGATTTTGCTTTCGCAACGCAGCGGCTGGATTCTGCCGTAACTGAACACAACGAAGTGGACTTGTATGCACTCGCTGTAGTATCTGCTATGAACCTTTACCGGCTTACCAAAGAATCCTCTTACCTGGATTCGGCAGTTAAGTATGCCCGCGTGGTAATGGATTGCCAGCAAATAAAAAGGCGTACTGATTGGACAATGCCACTGCATGGGTTTTTTTATGAATCAGGAAAGAAAAAAAGAATACTCGCCTACTTTCACAAGAGCGATGAACAACTGATGGTGGAAGGATTGAGCATGTTGCTTACGGATGCGCCTTCACACCCGGATGCTTCGCTTTGGAAAGCATCCTGCCAGGCTTACGCAGATTACCTGCATGACATTTCCAAAGTGATGGAACCTTATGGAATTTTACCTTCAGCAGTTTATGAATTGAACAATGCAGATTTTTCGGGCATTTATCATGAAGGGGATAAGGTAGGCATGCCGTCTATGGAAGAATACAATGCGGAGGTTAAAAACGGGATACACCTTGGCGGCGATTTTTACCTGCGGCGTTATCCGGTAGCCTACCAGTTCCGGGGATTTTATGATGTACTGATGGCAAAAGCAAAAGCCGCATTCATTCTTTCAGATTTACTAAAAGATAAATCTTTAAAAGATATTGCCACAAGGCAACTTGAATATATTGTTGGCTACAATCCTTTCGCCATGAGCACTATTTACGGAGATGGCTACAATTACCCTCCGCTTTATGGCGCTTACGCCGGAGACGTGGTAGGCGCGGTGCCTGTAGGAATAGAAACGTTTGAAAACGATGATGCGCCGTACATGCCCATGCAGGTGAATGCTACCTACAAAGAAATATGGACGCGTACTACAGGCGATGTAATTTGGGCACTGGCAAAGCTGTTTTAGAATTGATTGGCGCGGATACTGCAACTTTGCGTCAACCTATGACAGTAGGAAGGTCAAATATTGGCAACCCTTCCTCTTTTGTCAAACTTTGTTAATGAAAATCTATATCCTATTGGTTTGCACTCCGGATGCCTGGCCTATTAACTTCAACATTCATATTAATCCATCCTCATCATTCTCACTCATCAACTCAGCCCGCTGGCAGCGAGCATTTTTAATTTACATTACTTATGCCCTATTATTAAAAATTCATGGCACGCTTTTATTATTGACGTTTATAATTGGCAAAAAACGTTTGTGTAGAAAAGATTCAACACGGTATGAATCAAAAGATGTAGCGGAAAAGGGGAGAAGGGGTATGGCATGTTGATTGTTAAATAGTAGTCAAATAATATTTCATAATTTAAAAACAAATTAATATGTCTACTAACAATGAAAACCTTGGTGATAAAATAAAAAATGCTGCTGATGATGCAGGGACTGCAGTAAAGAATGCGGCAAGTGATGTAAAAACCGGGGTTCAAAATGCGGCTAACAAAGCTGGCAACGAAGCAGATAAAGCTGCGAATAATGCTAAAGCTGAAGGCGGAAATGTTTTTGATAAAGCAGGCGCTGCAGTTAAAAATACAGTGAATGATGCAAAAACTTCGTCCGAAAATGCAGCAAATTCTGCAAATAATGAAGCACAAAAAGTTGCGAATAACGCTGAAAACGAAGCTAAGAAAGCTTCCCGCTATAATAGTTGATAACGGAAAAATAGTATGAAAAAACCGGGATTTTTTTTCCGGTTTTTTTGTGCATTTACTTTAACCTTCAATCGGAACTCTTTTTTTTTGCCTGCCTGCCGGGAAGTAGGTTTACTGCATTCTACCTTCTGAACCACTATTCTATTTTTTATCAACCGTCAAATTTCCCTGCAAACGGATGTCATCAGAGGAACTTCCTACTTTAATGCTAAACATTCCGGGTTCTACCACGTGCTTCATTTCCCTGTTCCAAAGCGATAAGGCATCAAATCCAATCTCAAAATGAGCTGTTCCACTTTCCCCGGGCTTCAATGAAATACGGCTAAACCCTTTCAAGGCAAGAACCGGAGTGGTAACACTGCTGACGCTATCCCTTACATAAAGCTGCACCACCTCTGTTCCTGCCACTTTACCGGTATTTTCAATTTGTACACTTACGGTAGCTTTCCCGTTGACAGGAATGTTGGATGGTGAAATCTTTAAATCAGAATAACGAAAAGTGGTATAACTTAATCCGTGGCCAAACGCAAATAAAGGTGTTTTAGCTTCATCTATATAACGATGAAATGAGGCAGGTTTATGATCATAAAAAAATGGAATTTGCCCTACCGACCGCGGAAACGTAACCGGCAGTTTTCCGGAAGGGTTTACATTGCCTAACAATACATCCGCTATCGCAAAGCCGCCTTTCTCCCCGGGATACCATGCCTCCACAATAGATGGAATATTTTTCGCAATCCAATTAATAGTGAGCGGGCGGCCATTCTCTAAAACAACTACTACCGGTTTACCTGCCTCGTGAATGGCACGGACTAATTTCTCCTGGTTTTCATCTAAATTCAAATTGGACCGGTCTTTTCCTTCTCCGTCTTCACTTTCATATTCCCCAATTACCACAATAGAAACATCACTTTGCTTTGCCACATTTACAGCATCTTTTAAAAGATCAGCCTGCTTAACAGACGAAGTATCCTGGTTGTATCCCTCAGCATAATTGATGCTCATGGAATTTCCAATACGATTTTTTAAACCATCAAGAACAGATACGCCATCGTGCCCATCAGAATAATCACCCAGGTATTGGCTGGTTGCCAACCCTCCAATTACGGCGATAGAATGAACCCCTTTATTTAATGGCAGTAACCCGCCATCATTCTTTAACAAACAAATACCCTCCCGGCCCGCTTGCAACGCCAGTTGCTGGTTCGGTTCACTATGAAAAACTTTTGATACCAATGTTGTATCCGTATAAGGATGATCGAATAAGCCTAACCGAAACTTGGCCCGCAACACATCACGTACTGCATTATTCAAATCCTTTTCGGTAAGCCTGTTTTCTTTCAATGCTTTCAGCATAGCCGTGTCAAATTTCCCGTGCCTGAAATCATAAAATTGCATGTTCATTCCTGCCTTAAAAGTTTGTGCCAATGCATCACTTACGCCGGATGCTACATCATGGTCCTCTAACGTCATACTAATGGCTCCCAAATCAGACAAAACAAAACCTTTAAAACCCCATTCTTTACGCAGCACATCTGTTAATAACCATTTATTATCTACGCAAGGTATCCCGTCCAAATCGTGATAAGCAGCCATGATGGCCATAGCCCCGCCTTCGCGTACCGCTTTTTCAAATACATATAAAAAATCGGAACGCATTTCCCGCTCCCCAATACTAACCGATGAAGCATTGCTGCCCGCTTCCGGAATGCTATGAACCGCAAAATGCTTGGGTTCTGAAATCACAGCATTCTCATCTGCCAGGCTGTTGCCTTGCAACCCTTTTACCATCGCTACTCCATTACAGGCATCCAAATAGGGATCTTCCCCATAGGTTTCCTGTACGCGGCTCCATCGCGGTTCGCGTGCCAAACCCAATACAGCCCTAAGATCATATCCACCCCATGCGCTCTCGTTTCGGTGGCGATGGTTCTTCCAATTTGATAAACCATCGAAGTATCCCAGGCAGAAGACAGCATAAGAGGAATTGGAAACATCGTGCTCCCGTGGCCCAAATAACCATGAAGCCCTTCTTCAATAAATAATATCGGGATTCCCAACCGGGTTTTTTTGATAGCATACTTTTGAAGCTGGTTGGCAATTGTGGCAGTCAGCGGATAATAATCATGTACAGAACCTACACCTGTATTCCCAATCATCTTTTGCGCTTTTTCTTCCGAAAATGAAGCCGCTTCATGCCCTCCCATGTTAGCCACATCTTTCCCCGAATACATATCTAATTGTTTTATTTTTTCTAAAGCCGTCATCCTTCCGGTTAAATCATTAATTCTTTCTTCAACCGGTATTTTGGGGTTCTGATAAGGATACTTAACGGATTGCGAACTGACGGGGTAAGTATAAAAAGAAAACAGGCAGATGATTAAAAAATAAAAGATGCTTTTTTTCATTTTGTTTTAAATATTTTTTGAGTTTGTATTCCAATTTACTTTAGCGCCGAATTCGGTTGTGCTACTTGGGTAAAAGTAAAACTACAAACTTAATCTTTTTGTTTAGGGGAGAAAGAGGATCTATTGAATATCCCGCAATTATGTAAAACAGGAATTGTTGTTTTTTGTTGGTTTACTGGAGAATTGGGAGTAAATTAATTGTTGGTTTTTCTGTCAGTGCCTTGCGTTAGCAAAGGGTTGCAAATATACTTACCAGCAGGGGCGTTTTCATTTAAAGATTCTAATGCAAATAAATCTGTCCGATGTCATCAGCAACACGCTACACTTTTTTCATTCAATTGTTACTTCCTGGTTTTTATTGGCATTTCCAAATGGCATTCCTTTTTTTATTGGAATTTTTATAATCTTGAAATCCTGCTTTTCCGGACATTCAATAGTAAACCTGATTGTCAAATTATTTATTGAGTTTTTCGCCTGATGTAATGTTTCAAATGCATAATCAATAAGTTGGTTAACGATAATTCTTCCGTAGCCCTTGCTCCTTTATTTTGGGTCTCCGATAATTATTCTTCCCAGCAATGCTGAATTCCCGGTAAGAAATATTTTACAATAGCCGACAAACGCTACCGAAGTTGAATCCAATGCCTGGAATGCAAATCTATTTTTGTCACTTAAAGATTGATCTAACTGCTCAGAAGTTAATGGAAAAGATAATGAAGGCCCAGCAAACTGCATAAGAGATTCTGCTGTATCAATCCAGGAGATTAGCTTTTCAGAATGAATGGAATTAAATTTTTCGAGTATCATCTCTTAATTAGCCCAAATTTAATGGTATCGCCATTTGTTACTGTAGGATAAAGATCATCGTTTGTGTTTGGAAGCCTATCTGCTCCAAATACCAACACTAAAAAAACTTTCCGGTTTAAATTTCTTCTGAATGAATAATAGGTAATAAATTTTGTATAATCTCCCTGTGAGTTTTATACTGCTATTTCCATAAAGGAATCGCCTGAGTTTTGTATCGTTAAAAATAAATTAAAATATCTATTCTTGCAATACGGCTTCCTTTTACTAACTTTTACATAGAACCCTGCATTTTGGTTTTTTTATTGAAAGAACTTCTTTTTTTTATTGATGTATTACTTTCCCGGAACCTGAAATATGGGTATTGACTTCAGGGTTGCCCTTATAATAAACGGAACCACTTCCTGAAATGGTAACATCCAGATTTTGGGAAGCATTGACACGCATTTCCCCGGAGCCGCTCGTGGTAGTTGTTACAGAAGTTGCCGGTACATTCACGGCGTCAATACTGCCACTTCCACTGATCCTTAATTTACCTGTATTTAAGGTGCCATTTGAAATTGTTATATTTCCTGAACCACTGATGTTGGCATCAAGGGATGTTGCTACTAAACCGTGCAGATTTATATTTCCCGAACCACTTAAAATAAGGCTCATGCTACCTGAACTTATGGAATCAGAAGCAACCAAATTTCCTGAACCGCTCAATCGTAAACCATTTATCGTAGGAGAACTCACATTCACTATAATGTTTTCGTGAGACTTTACCCGCACACCATTCCTGAATTTGATCACCAGTTCATTGCCGACCTGATTGGTTTCAATTACATTGAGAATATTTTGCTGCGCTGTTATCTCCACTTTGTAAATGGGGCCCTGTTTATAATAAACATCGGCGGAAATTGCAGATGCGACAGAAGTAAAATTACCAGTGCCCCTGGTTTCTGTAACTACGGGGCCTTCGCCTACCACTTTTTTACAAGATGTAAAACCTGCCATTAGCGTAATTGATAGAAATAGAATGCTTAACTTTTTCATGTTAGGGAATTTGTCGAATTTTTTTAAATGCTTTAAAATATACTTTTATGATTCAGGATTGTTACCCTGTTCATATTAATAACAACCAGCAAAGGAAATACCCCTATGCTTGGGATAAATATTTTTTAAAAAAGTGTAATGCCTGCATTCCATCCAATCCATCCATTTACATCGCGGCTAAAATTATAGCGGTGATAGTTTCCTGAAGGAATTTCTTTTTTGTATCCATTGAAACCAATATCCTGGTTGCTGTAATACACGTTGAAAGAAGGCCCGGCAAATAGGGCAATATTTTTACGCAGTTTCAGGTTTAAATTCAAAGAAAATTTATTCAGCAAATTGGTATAGCTCCAACTGCCGAGGTATAAATATTGAGAAGATAATTCCGTTGACAAAGAAAATCTATTAGAGAAAATAAAATCATGGCCCAGGCCAAAACCAAATGAATATATTTTTGCAGAATCACTTAGATTAATGCCTCCCATAAGCATACTGTATAGTTTTGAATTGCCTGTTTTAATATCCAGGTTGGCATTCATAGTTTCATTGGCATACAACGAAATTTTGTGGTATCCTTTGTTAACGAGGTTTAATAATCCAATGCTATAACCGCTGGAAGTATCTGAAACATTAATGAGGCCTATTTGCACACCCTGCAACTTTTTGGCATAGTTAAATATGCCAGCCACCTGCATCCCATTCATTTCTCTCCGGCTAAAGTTTCCAATGCCGGCAATTTGTAATCCTTTCATATTTTTATTCGCATAATTACTAATGCCAGCGATTTGTACACCTCTTGCAGTATCTGCCGCATGATTGTGAATACCCGCCAGCTGCCAACCATTTACTTTCCCTTTCGTAAAATTGTATATTCCTGCCGTTTGCCATCCGTTTAGATTGTTAATAACAGTATTGTTAATGCCTGCAAACTGAACTCCCGTTACATTGCCACCTGTAAGGTTAAACAAGCCTGCCGCCTGGAAAAATTTAACATCTCTTTTATCAAGATTGAAAAGGCCACCCAATTCAACACCATTAAGGCCACCGGTATATCCGCCAAAAATGTTAAGCGAAAAATTATTGACAATTTGCGGGCTTAGCCTGCCATGCGTACTCATGCCCGGAAGAACAGAAACCTGGAAGGGCCTCTCTGTAAAAAACTTTTTCAGGTTAAGGCTTTGAATTTTTTGTTTGGATGAAAGCAAAAAATTACCCATTGCCGTTTTCTCCAATTTTGAAGAATCTTTTTTTACATAGAGATATTCAGTTGATGTGGAATCGTTTTCCACTCTCACCTTTAAAGAATCGGGGAGGTAATAATCATTGGGGCTAACGGTAACGAGTGACTGATTTTCTTCCTGCGGCATAATGGTGATAGTCAGTTGCTGGTTGTAACGCGGCTCAATAACGATGGTAGTATCCTGGTAAAATTCTTTACTTACTGTAAGCTCTACCGTTTTGTTTTTACTCTTCAGTTTTATTTTAAAATAACCATTTTCATCAGTAAGTGCCGAAGCGAGTAAGTGCTTATCATAAATGCTTGCATCACTTAGTTTTTGTCCTGTTTCATCATCCAGCACATAACCACTAACGGTATAAATTTTATCTTCAGTCAGGGCTTTGTTGGTGATAAGCGAAATCTTTACAGGCGCTCTTCGTATGATAATGTAGTTGCCACTTTCTTTAAATTCATAATCACTGCTGAATAAAAAATCCAGCACCTTCTTTATTGTTTTATTGTAAACGGTGAGTGTAACCAGGCTGTCTCTTTTTATAATATTTGAATTGTAAGAAAAATAGAAATCTCCTTTATTACTTATTATTTCCAGTACATTATCAAGCCGTTGCCTGTTAACTTCCAAAGAAATATTTTTATCCAAAATACTTTGTGCCTGGCTTTGAAGGTTAATGGCCGCGAGCAATATAAAAACAGCAAAGGTTCTTTTAAAAACTATCATGAGCTAATGTGTTATAATCTGGTTCCTATTTTAAAATAATTTCATTCCCTGTTTTGGTAACAGAAATATTAAAGGTTTGCCGGATGATCTCCAGGATGGTATCGAGAGATTGGCCGTTGAAGGTGGTAGTGAGCGGAAGGTTGCGCAACTCTTTTCCTTCAATAATAATATCAGTACCGTATGCCTGGTTGAGCACATCCACCAGCTTCCATAAAGGTGTATTATCGCATTCAAATTGTTTGGTACGATAATAATCATAGAGCGTACCCTTTTCTTTTTCTTTTACTAAAATATTATCATCTTTTTTTACAAGGATCTTTTCATCGGGATGCAAATCAATCTCTTTATTATTTTTTATTACCTGCACAATTCCTGTTGCTACAATGATCTCAGTATTGCCATTGCTACTTTTTATATTGAAAGAAGTGCCCACTACTCTTACAGTAATGTCATTTACAGTAATAATAAATGGCTTCGATTTATCAGGATGTATTGAAAAAAATGCTTCTCCTTTTAAGGCAACTTTTCTTGTATTCCCTTTAAATTTTTCGGGGTAAGAAAGTTCTGAGTTTTTATTTAAGGTAATGACAGACTTATCAGGCAATGTATCTGTAATCACTTTATTTAAGGACAGTACGGCGAGTGTTTTAATTTCTTTATTATCAAAAATTTTATACGCAAGCAGCGCCGCTCCCGCAATTATTACAACCATGGCAGCAATTCTTAGCCAATAGAATGAACCGATCGGCTTTACCGTTGCCTTTCCTGCTGAAGTAGTATGAATGCGATCACGAAATTTTTGCCACGATGCTTCTTCGTCTACTGTGCTTGTTGCAGCAAACTGTTTGCTTTCTTCCCATATTAATTTGAAATCATCAAAATATTTTTGGTTCGTTGTATCGACACTTAGCCATTGCTCTACCGCTGCATTTTCATCCGGCGTTGCTTCATCCAGCAGGTATTTCACCAGGAGCTCATCATCAATATGGTCAAATTTTTCTTTCACTCTTATTGTTTAAATGTGAGTAATAGTAAAATAGTAAGTGGCAAAAAATCTATTAATTTCAATCGCAATAATTTCAAAGCTTTTCCCATTTGATTCTCTACGGTCTTAGGTGAAATTTTCAGCCTGTCAGCTATTTCCCGGTACTTCAAATCTTCAAACCGGCTCAATTGAAATATAGTTCTGCATTGTTCGGGTAATTCCTGCAAAGCCTTCTGTAATTTACCTTCCAACTCTTTAAACGCTATTTTTTTGGCAGCGCTTTCTGTTTCGTTTTTCATTTGATGCAATACATGAGATTGATGCTTTTGGCGCACTTTTAAATGCTTTAAATGATTGAGGCTTTCATTATGAACGGCTTTGTAGAGATAAGCAGCAACAGGCCCTGAAATAGACAAACTTTCCGGCCTTTCCCAAAGTTTAAAAAAAATATTCTGAACCAGTTCTTCCGCCACCATCTCATCCCTGACTATGGTGAAGGCATACGCATGCAGGCTTTTAAAATGAGTTTTAAAAACCTGTTCAAATGCTTTCTCGTTTCGCTTTGCCAGCAAGGATATAATGCTGCCTTCGTCCAACTCCATTCTGATAAATTGATATGCCGGTTTAAAATATACTGCTCCTGTCAAGTTGCTTTTTTATGATAACAACTAATTTTACTTTTACCCCTATTCTATTCTGAAAAATAAATAAATTTCTTTTACCAGGATGTTGATTATTTATTTGCCTTTTCAAGAATTTTACTGGCAACTTTCAATGCACATCGTACATTTGTTTTAAATGACTTCTTCTTTTTTTACTTACAGCCGGCCAAAAGTATTGCAGGCCTTGCGCTTTCATTTTTTTAGCAGGAATGAAATAAAGGCCATGATCATCATTGTGAATGTTTTTGCCATTTCTTCCGCCGTTTTTTATTACATGGGAAAGGTGGGGCCATTGGCTTTTTTAATGAGTTCTGCCCTATGGTTTTCTTTGATGCTGGCGTTTTGGTTCGTGCTTCCTATTGTTATTTACCGCAAAGCAGCCACATTTAAGGACCGATTCAAAGTAAGTTTTGAAGACCAGCATATGTTTCTTGAAAACGACAGGGGAAGCCGTAGCTGGCCGTGGAAAGACTTTTCCAGCTTTGTTGAAAGTACCAATTTTTTCCATTTATATTTTAACAGCCGTTCATTTTTTTTAATCCCGAAAACTGCATTTCCTAAAGAAAGCCTGCCTGAAATAAGAACATTTTTGAAACAAAAAATAAGAAAATAAAAATCCGGGTTCCAATAGGCTTGCCTCCTAAAAAACGGGATAAGAATCTTTACTATTTCTTTGTTTACTATCAATCCTTATTAAAAAGAAAACCGGGTTTTATTACATTCTTAACTGTAAATTTTACATTCATAACTCAATTATTCCCCTGTTAATCGTTTCCTAAATCAAACTACTTTATTTATGTAACCATTCGTTTTTTTTATCTTGGCCGAAAATAAGAAAGCATGAAAAATTTTTTACTCGGTATTAATATTCTTTTGTTGGCACTTGTTGGGTATTTGTATTATTTGCATTTTCATAATGATAAAAATATTTCGCAACAAAAAACGACGGCTTCTTCCCAAACCAATGCGGATAATAGTAAATCCAAGGTGGCTTATATTGACCTGGATTCCCTTCAAAGCAATTATGGCTATTACCAAAAATTAAAGGAAGATTTTGAACGCAAACAATCACAAGCGAATGACGAGATAGCGGCTATGCAAAAAAAATATCAAAGCCGCGCAATGCAACTTCAACAAAAGGCTCAACCATGAACCAAAAAGAGCAGGAAGCGGCCATGAATGAAATCAATAAAATGCAGCAAGGCCTCCAGGAGCGTAAACAAAGCATTGATAATGAACTTTACAATTCTAATTCAAAAATGAAAGAAGATATTTTAACGCGCATCCAGGATTTTTTGAAAGATTATAATAAAGACGGAAAGTATTCTTACATCTTTTCTTATGAACCGGGATTTATGTTTTATAAAGATTCAACTTTAAATATTACTCCTGATGTAATTGCAGGTTTAAATAAATTGGATTCTTCAGATAAAAAGTGATTCTTTGATTGTAAAATAAATAATTATCTTCAATCCCGTTTTACAAAAACGGGATTTTTATGAATCAACATACCACTGCTTTTAAACCAAGCCTTCGCCTTATTGATGCTACAATGATTGTAGCAGGTTCAATGATAGGCTCCGGAATTTTTATTGTTAGCACCGATATTGTAAGAAATGTTGGCAGCGCCGGATGGCTCATAATCGTTTGGCTGCTTTCGGGATTAATGACGGTACTGGCAGCGGTGAGTTATGGCGAAATGAGCGGGATGTTTCCAAAAGCCGGCGGGCAATACGTTTATTTAAAAGAAGCTTACAATCCTTTATATGGATTTTTATATGGATGGAGTTCATTTACTGTAATTCAAACGGCAACTATCGCCGCTGTAGGCGTAGCTTTTAGCCGTTTTACGGCTTACCTTATTCCGGAAGTGGGGGAGAATGTTTTTATTTTTTCAATCGGTAATTTTCATGTTTCTGCTGCCCAAATTTTAGCGATTGCCTTAATACTTTTTCTTACTTATACCAATACAAAGGGAATAAAAGGGGGCAAAATTATTCAAACCACTTTTACGACCGTTAAATTGTTATCACTTTTTGGATTGATCGTTCTGGGGTTCCTTTTAGTAAAACATAGTTTCTGGCATGAGAACTGGCAAACAGGTTTTCATGCGGTTCAGTTAGAAAAAGCAAGCGGAGCATTTGTAAAAAATGGCAATTGGTTTCCGATCGGGGGCACTGTTTTAATTGGTGCGATCGCGGCTGCTATGGTTGGCTCCCTTTTCAGCAGCGATGCGTGGAATAATGTGACTTTTATTGCAGCAGAGGTAAAAAACCCTAAAAGGAATATCGGGCTTAGCCTTTTTTTAGGAACCATGACAGTTTGTATTATTTATGTTATTACCAACCTGATGTATTTAAACGTCATGCCGTTAAACGAGATTGCATTTCCGGGTGGCGACAGGGTTGCTGTTGCCGCATCAAACGCCATATTTGGAAACGCAGGCGCTATCATCATTGCCGTGATGATTATGATCTCAACCTTTGGTTGTAATAATGGATTAATCCTGGCAGGTGCAAGAGTTTATTATACAATGGCAAATGATGGTTTGTTTTTTAAAAAAGCAGGAAACCTCAACAAAAAAGCCGTACCCGAATGGGCGCTTTGGGCGCAGTCCATTGTGGCATCTATATTATGTTTAAGTGGTGGTTATAACGACCTGCTTGATATGATCGCATTTGTGGTTGTTATTTTTTACGTACTTACTATAATCGGAATTTTTGTGCTTCGCAAAAGAAAGCCTGGTATTGAAAGGCCTTACAAAGCTTTTGGCTATCCTTTTTTGCCGGCTTTGTATATTCTTTTAGGATCGGTATTTTGCGTTTTTCTTATCATCTTTAAACCACTTTATACTTTGTGGGGTTTGGGAATTGTTCTGGCAGGCATTCCCGTTTATTATATTACTATTTCCAAAGAGAAAAAAAATAAATCAATAATTGAATGAGTATTGAAATTGGCAAATTGTTCGAAGGGTTTTCAAAAATGAAAGTGGCTGTTATTGGCGACTTAATGTTAGATACTTACTGGTGGGGGAATGTTGAAAGAATCTCTCCGGAAGCCCCGGTCCCTGTTGTGGCGGTTAGTAAAAGGGAACAAAGGATTGGCGGCGCTGGTAATGTGGCTTTAAATGTCCAGGCGTTAGGTGCTTCTGTTGCTTTGCTTTCCATTCTGGGCGATGATGAAGACGGAGCCCAGTTAAAGCAATTGCTGCAGGAAAAAAATGTAGATACCCGTTTTATTCTTGAAAGTAAAAAAAGAATTACTACTAATAAAATAAGGATTATCAGCCGGAACCAGCACATGATGAGGCTTGACGCAGAGGTGGTACACGATCTTGACGAGGCTGATGAAGAAAAATTACAAAATCAAATTGAAAAATATATAACCACAGAAAAACCTGACGTAGTCATTTTTGAAGATTATAATAAAGGAATCCTTACAAAGAATATCATTGCCAATAGCATTTCTTTTTGTAATAAAAATGATGTAATTACCGCTGTTGACCCTAAAAGAAAGAATTTTTTTTGCTACCAGGATGTAACGCTTTTTAAACCTAATTTAAGTGAAGCAATAACAGGTTTAAATTTATTGCCCGAAGAAATTTCAGAGGAACTGCTTACTGAAATTCATTTACAATTAAAAGAAAAATTAAACCATACCATTTCTTTAATAACCCTTTCAGAAAAAGGCATTTTTTACCAGGAAAATAATAACAAAAACATCATTCCTTCCCATAGGAGAAATATTGCTGATGTAAGCGGGGCCGGGGATACCGTTATCGCGGTTGCTTCGTTGGTTTATGCTGCTACCAAAGATATTCATCTTGCTTCCGAAATTGCCAATATTGCAGGTGGTATCGTTTGCGAAGAAGTGGGAACCGTGGCAATAAATAAAGAAAAATTGTTGGAAGAGTGTAAAAAGTTAATTGGAGAATAGATTTAAACCCCAGGGTGTGTGTTGTTTATTTTGTCTCCACTGCTTTGCCGCAACTAAAGTCAATCCACAATTGATTTAGGGTTTGCCAAATCTTGTCGCTATATGGTTTGGGTGATATTTCGTTAAAGATGAAAAACTTATTTTGCCCTGAACAAGATTTTAAATGAACAATACAGTTTAGTGTTATTGGTTTTTGCTCCATATAGTCAAGCATATAAATTGTCCCCTGAAATGTTTTTAAATCTCCTTTATCTGTTTTCACCTTTTTAATTTCTGTTTTTACCGGCACTAATTTACCGGCTGGAATTTTACGTGGCACAATGTTTCTGCCAACAAGCCCTGTGTAATATGCTTTTAAATTATTTTCTATAATCTTTGCATTTGTCTTTGGTGTGTTGTCTAAATACCACAAAAAAGCGTATGTCCAATATTCATCAGTTTTTACGTTGCCCCAACCTGGTGTAAATCTAATGTCCTCAACACCCTTGTAAGGAATTTCAGGAGCAAATTCTATTGGAATTAAAAAACGTTCAACGTCCCATCCTTTAGGGATTGTAAGTGTATATGGAGGTTGCCAATTTTTACCATCAAATTCAACTTTTGGGGTTTGTCCAAATACCGTTATTGAAGCCAGGCAAAATAGTCCAATTATGAAATTTTTCATTTTATGTTTTGCAAGTTTGAGTTGTCATTTTTAAATTATGGTACGCAATTTATGTAGACCGGAAAATAGAATTCGGTCAGCCGGTACCGTTACCAAATTTATAATTAAAAGTTCATTGGAGAAGGATATTTTAAGAATAATTCAGTTTTATAAAGCCATCCGGCTATTGGCGATTTAGATAAACCAAAAGAGTTTTTTTCCTGGAAATAAAAACCCCTGTTTTTTGTTGCTTCACTGAAAAAAAGTAGTGTGGCTAAAAAGCCACGCCACTAATGATTTTTAAAGTTTTAATTTTGCTTTGATTTTCATCCCAGAAGAAATAAATTTTTTTATAAAAATCAATGCAAAAAATAGCAATAACTATTCACGGAGGCGCTGGCAATATTCAGAAAGAAGATCTTTCGCCGGAAATAGAAGAAGCTTGCCTGCAAGGGCTTTCAATAGCTTTGGAAACAGGTTATGCAGTTTTAAAAAAAGGTGGCAATTCCGTTGATGCGGTGAGGGAAGCCGTTGTTGTGTTAGAGGACAATCCACTTTTCAATGCAGGCCGCGGATCGGTTTTTACAAAGAAAGGCCTGAACGAAATGGATGCTGCTATTATGGATGGCAAAAATTTAAATGCCGGTGCTGTGGCAGGTGTTAGAAATGTCCGTAACCCTGTTGAGTTAGCAGAAGAAGTAATGTTGCATAGCGGCCACGTTTTTTTAAGTGGAAAAGGGGCTAATGATTTTGCGATAAAGCAAGGAATAAAATTCGAGCCTGATGAATATTTTTTTTCAAACCTGCGGTATGATCAATGGCGTGAAATCAGGGATAGCGACTTGTATAAGCTGGATCATAAAAATGATAAATTAGTTGGGTTGCCGAAAGATAAAAAGTTTGGGACAGTGGGCGCTGTAGCTTGCGATATCAATGGAAACATTGCTGCTGCAACGTCTACAGGAGGAATGACCAATAAAAAATTCGGGCGCATTGGCGACAGCCCGATCATTGGAATTGGCACTTATGCCAATAATAAAACCTGCGCCATTTCGTGTACCGGGCATGGTGAAATTTTTATAAAAGTGGTGGCGGCTTATGATGTTAGCTCCCTGATGGAATATAAAAATTATTCTCTTCAGCAGGCTTGTGAAGAAGTAGTTTTAAAAAAATTAGTTGCGATGAATGGCGAAGGTGGTTTGATAGGAATGGATGCCAAAGGCAATACTGCTTTGGTTTTCAACAGCGCCGGAATGTATCGCGGCTATATGAATAGCGATGGAGAAAAGAGCGTTGCTATTTATGGCAATTGATTGCAATAGTTCGAAACTTATTGGATTTTAATTTAAATTTGAAGTATAACAATAATTTATGGGAACACTTACGTTGGATAAAAAAAAATTTGTTGTCATTGAGCAGAAAGAATTTGAAAAACTTCAATTATTAGCTGCACAAAAAAAAACACCTGCAAAAAAACTTTCTCTTGCAGCAGGTAAAAAACATGCCTATAAACTTATTGATAAATGGGCAAAAGAAAAATAAGCATCTTGGAACCGGCTGCTACAGCAGTTGCAGAAGTAGCTTGGTTTATTGAAAACAAAGGGATGCCTCAGACAGCTAAAAAGTTTGTAGATGATATTTTTTCTTTCTTTAAAAAACTTTCTGACGAAAGAGTCGTGCATAAAACCTGTAGATATAAGCAGTGGAAAGATTTAGACTATCGTTGCGTTCCCTACAAAAAGAAATATGTTGTTGCCTATCTAAGCCAGGAGGAAGAAATCATTATTTGCGATTTTGTTGCTTTTAAACTATTAGCCTAATACTTGCAGTAAACCAACAAAGAACTGGTATTTCTATTTTATTTGTTCTTGCTCATGAACCCATATCAGAATTTCTTTTGCATTTTAAATTGAATTATAAAGCCCGGGGTCCTGCTTTTTTAAATGGCATATCTTTTATTGATTCCGTTAACTTTGACGTTTTAGAAACAATTTTAAGGAAGCATTATTTTATGAAGAAAATTGCATTAATTGTAGCTGCCGGAAATGGCTCCAGAATGAATAGTGATATTCCGAAACAGTTTTTGCTTTTAAAAAATAAGCCGGTTTTATATTACAGTATCAAAGCGTTTTTAGATGCTTATGATGATGTAGAGATCATTTTAGTTTTACCGGCAGAGCATATTGCAAAAGGGCAGGAAATAATTGATGGGTATTTCGATAGTTCAAAATTTAAAATTACCGCCGGGGGAAGAACCCGTTTTCATTCGGTTCAAAAAGGGCTTTCTTTAATAAAAGAGGAAGCGGTTATTTTTGTTCATGATGGAGTCCGTTGCCTGGTTACTTCGGATTTGATCAGGAAATGTTATAAATCCGCCTTAGAATTTGGTACAGCAATCCCATCTGTTGAATGCCGTGACAGCCTGAGAATGATCACTAAAAATGGAAATAAAATTGTTGATAGAAATAAAATAAAACTGGTGCAAACGCCACAAACTTTTCACAGTAAAATTCTTTTGCCCGCTTTTGAAATTGACTATAAAGATCAGTTCACTGATGAAGCTTCGGTAGTTGAGGCTTTCGGTTTAAAAATAAATTTGATAGAAGGAGAAATCAATAACATCAAAATCACCACACCACAGGATATGGAACTGGCTTCGCTTTTACTGCCTGAATAATTTAGTGAATGAAGAAAGCCGGTTTAGTTTTATACCCGGGTATTTTTCTAAAACGGCGCCAAAACTTTTGTAAAAAAAAGCAAGGCTTGGTATGTTGCTTCCTTCAAAATCAAGCGCCAGGTTTTTGCCGGCATGTTCTTTTATAAATTCATCAATCATTAAATGGGAAGCGCCTGAAGTTTTTCCGTCAGGATGATTTCCGACTAAAATATAATAGGCCCGTTTATGCGAAAAAAAATAAACGCAGGAAGCCACCAGTTTATTTTGGGCAGAATAAACGCCATAAGTAATTGCCTTGTTTTTAGCCCTCAGGTATTCGAACAAATGAGCAAAATTTTCGTAATTTTTTTCTTCAATTTTTGAAAAATCTTTTGCCTGGTTTTTTGCAAGGTGAATTACTTCATCCACCGGAATATTTTTTTTCACAACATTTCCAAACTGAACCGCCCTTTTTATATTTCTTTGATGGCTTTTTGCATAGTTACTTTTTAATTTTTCATAAGAACCGGCGAGGGAAAGAACATAATTATGCCTTTCATACATTGGGAAATCCGGTAATGAAAATAAATTATCCCGGTTCAGGTAAAAATCCCAATATTTAAATTTTGACGGAATATTTTCCAGAAAAGATTTTACTATTTCAGATGTAATATTATTTCCAAAAATACCCAGCGATGCGGTTAAAAAAGGTTGGTATAAATAATAGATGGTGTATTTTTTTTTCCAGGTTAGCGGCATTACCATTTCATAATCATTCAACACCAGCGCATCCCAGTTTTCACTCATTGCATCCAGGTAAAATGAATACCCATATATCAAACCATTGGCGGAATTATCTATACAACGGCCCCATTTTATTTTATCAATATTCGCCTGTGGCAGATAAGAGATTTTCAAAAAGAAAAGATTTATTTTTTAAAAGAAAGAGGCTTAAAGATCCGGTAAATTTATAAATTTATCTAAACGGAAATTTTGAATGTCAATACTGAAAGAAATAGTTTTCCAGAATCTGTTTTCCGGAATAGTTGATTTAAAATAATCCGAATAAATTTTACTGTAAAGCAAAGGAAAATAAATGTTGATAAGGTTTTTGTATAATGAAACCTGCAAACCTGCATCGTAAATAAATTTTCCCGTTGAAGGGTTATTTTTCCAGGCATCTGCATAAGTGCCCACATCCAGGAAAACTTTCAAAGGGATTTTAACCGGAAGAACCTGCAGGGGATTAATATTTTTTGGGAAATCAGAAGTTAAATTTAAAGCAGCCAGCCAATCATCAGTTTTTCCAATTTTATTGGAAAGCAGGTCGGACCTCACTTTAAATCCACCGTCGCGAATCATTATTTGTTGCGAAGAAGCCCCCAGGAATTCATTTCTTCCTACAAAATAATTACTGTAAGTATAATCTTCATAACCATTTGCTCCGGTCATATTCAAATGATAGCGGTCAGTTTCAAATTGTTTATAGATTGTTTTATCACCCAAATACATAAATTTTCCTGCAAATAACCGGGCATTCAGGCCACCGCCTTTTGGATAATTAAAAAAATATTTTCCTTCAAAAGCAAAACGTGCAAAATCTTTTGCCTGCTCTGCAATTATATTGGCAGAATAGGGATAAAGCGCGCGGTCATTTTCCAAAGCAAAACTTAATTGATTCAGGTAACGGTTGGTTTTAGGGTAACTGATGATATCCTGATGCGACACCGTATCTGTTTCAAAAGATAACGCGGTTTCCCTGATAAAATAAGTTTTCCATTGCAGCCATTTTTTTATTGAACTTGTTGCCTTTTTATTTCTGAAAATAAGTTTTACTGAAGGAACGATTTTAGAAAATCCGAGGTAATTTTTTGCGCCAGTTGAATCGGTAAATTCATCCATCGAAAATTTTTCGGCACTTAAAGAAATTTCGGTTTTTCTTATTGCGCCGTAACTCATAATATTATAACCAACTCTTCCAATTCCTGTGAATGTTTTGCTTCCTGTAGCGTACAGTGGAGCAACAAAAAAATGGAATTTTGGTTCCGGCAAAGTGTAATTATGAATCAATCCGCCAATCATTATTTTATCATAAAAGTTATATCCAACAGCCGGAGAAAGAAAAAGGTAATTGTATTTATCCGTTTGATTTAAGTTGAACAGAAAATCCGGTTTAAAAGCTTTCTTTTTTGATGGTTCAAGGCTTCCTTTTTTTGATAATAGCGAGAAGATACTGTCAACATTTTTTCCGCTAACACCTTCTACTACTTTTTTAAAATCCTCGGGGTAAGGATGTTTAAATTTCCATCTGTTGTAATATTCATGAAGGCAACTATCGAAGGTATTTTTCCCAACAAAACCTTCTAGTTTTTTCATCCATAAACCGGTTTTATAATAAGCAATTACATCATAATTGGTTTCTGAAAAATCTATCGAAGGGGTTTCAATCGGCTGATCTTTTTTAGCAGCTATTTGCATTCTGTAAATTAAATTTTCATCATCATACGGAAGCCTTTTTTCTAAAAAGCCCTTTTGTTTTTCTTGTTGGTTTTCTTCCGGGTATTTCAATTTTTGGTAACGGTTATCAAAATAAGTATTCATGCCTTCGTCCATCCATGGATAATCTCTTTCATTAGTTGCCAAAATGCAGTAAACCCAGTTGTGGCCTACTTCGTGTTCAATTGTCATATCCAATGATTGAGTGTCTTCCGTTGGAGAAATACTGGTAATAGTTGGATATTCCATGCCACCACTGAAACCCAATTTAGCTTCAACAGCAGTAACACTTTTGTAAGGGTATTCTCCCAGCCATTTGCTCCTTGTGCGAATGGCATCTTTTATATATTGAATACTGTTTTTCCAAACATTCAAGCCGGAAGGAAGAAAAAAAGACCAGGTATCAATAATTTTGCCGGAAGCTAATTGCAAGGTGTCGTACCTGACAAGGAAATTTTTGTCGGCAAACCATGCGAAATCATGAACGTTATCCTGAATGTAGGTGAGTGTTTTGGTTTTTTTGGAAACCCGCGAATTATCAGTTACGTGGCTTATTACGGAAACCTCAGAAGCTGTTTTCTTCTTTTTATTTTTTGTCGGCTGATACCTTTTTTTCGTTTTTTTTCCTTTCTTATTTAGTTCAGGTTCATTCTTAACCGGCAACGGCTTATTTATAATAACCCGTTTTTTATCACTTAAAACTTCTCTTGCTTTTTGCTGTAACCATTTTGCTTCATCCGGGTTTTGCAATTCACCTGTGGCAGCTACAATATAGTTTTCAGGTACGGTAATTTGCACATGAAAATTTCCAAATTCGCTGTAAAATTCACCCTGGTCAAGATAGGGAAACTGGTGCCAGCCTTTATCATCATAAACTGCCGGCTTTGGGTACCATTGCGTAATCTGGTAAGCATGGCCTACGTGCCCGCCACGGGAAAAATTGAATGGAATTTTTTCATGGAATGGAGTTGAAATGTTTATAGTTCCCCCGGGCGGCAGGGGAGCGGGTAAAATTAATTTTGCCACATCAATATATAATGAATCATCCTCGAGAATGGCGGTTTTCCCATTTACTTTAAAATTTAAACGGTTGATATACCCTCGTTTTGATTCATTGCTAAAATAGAAATCTGTTCTTCCCAATTGCAACAATTGTTCACTGAAAGCGGTACGGTCATTTTTATAAGCATTCGGCCAAAGATGGAACCAGATAAATTTAAGTGTGTCCGGCGAATTATTGGTATAATCCATCACTTCAAAGCCATCTAATGTATTTGCGGAATCGTTTAATGATACATCAATTGTATAATTTACTTTTTGCTGAAAATATTTTGTTTGGCAAAAGGGTGCCGTAACTTGAAAATAAAAGAAAACAGCAAGAAGGATTTTTTTCAAAGCAATTATTTCACCAAATATAAAAAATAAAAACTTCGGAGATCAGGTAGCCCTGTTAGCCATTCATTTTTTAGTCAAAATGTTAAAGAAAAATATTTTTTAGAAATTAATGTTATTTAAAATAAAAGTTTACCTTTATACTTTGTTAATGGGTTTAGTCTGTTTTTCTTTTGGCTGATGTTCTCCTCAAAGATTTCTTCAGTTCATTGTAGCTACTGATTCATTAATGGTTATTTTTATTTATTAAACAAAAGTTTTTACAATGAACATCTATGTAGGTAATCTCAGTTGGTCAATGACTGATGACGATTTAAGCAACTTATTCAGTCAGTATGGTACTGTTTCAAGTGCAAAAATTCTTAAAGAAAAGAATACAGGCCGCAGCAAGGGTTTTGGTTTTGTTGAAATGGAAGACGAAGATGCAGCTAAAACTGCTATCGCTACCTTAAACGAAAGCGAAGTCCAGGGGCGTAAATTAATTGTTAACGAATCACAACCTCGCCCAGAAGGCAGCGGCTACAAGAAAAGTGGCGGCGGTGGATACGGCGGCGGCGGCGGCAGAAGCGGCGGCGGCGGATATGGCGGTGGCGGCAGAAGCGGCGGTGGCGGTTACGGCGGCGGCAGAAGCAGCGGCGGTGGCGGCGGCAGAAGCGGTGGTTACGGCAAAGATTATTAATTTTTTTTGATATCAGATTTTTAAATCCTTTTCATTTTTATGAAGAGGATTTTTTGTTTAAATCGCTTTCAATAATTTTTTTTGTGGTTGATTTTGCAGTAAACAAACAAATTTTGATGATTCTTGTTTTGCAGTAAATAAAAAAAGGATGGCCGTTTAAGATCATCCTTCCTTCTAATTATTTTATTTGTAAGAATTATTTTTTCATTACTTCTGCCATTGTTTTTCCAATGTCAGCAGGGCTGGCTACTACATGCACTCCGCATTCTCCAAGAATTTTCATTTTAGCTGCAGCTGTATCTTCGGCGCCTCCAACGATAGCGCCTGCATGCCCCATTCTTCTTCCAGCGGGGGCAGTCTGGCCGGCTATAAACCCAACGACAGGCTTGCGGTTATTTTCTTTTATCCAGCGGGCAGCGTCTGCTTCCATACTTCCGCCAATTTCACCAATCATTACAATTCCTTCAGTTTCAGGGTCATTCATAAAAAGTTCCACGGCTTCTTTGGTGGTGGTTCCAATAATAGGGTCGCCGCCAATTCCAATCGCGGTTGAAATTCCTAATCCCGCTTTTGCTACCTGGTCTGCTGCCTCATAAGTAAGCGTCCCCGATTTTGAAACAATTCCAATCTTTCCTTTTTTGAAAATAAAGCCCGGCATAATGCCTACTTTACATTCATCTGCGGTAATAACACCGGGGCAATTAGGCCCAATCAATCTTGATTTTGAACCCAATAAATAGTTTTTAACTTTTACCATATCCTGAACAGGAATTCCTTCAGTAATACAAACGATCAACCCGATTCCTGCATCTGAAGCTTCCATAATAGCATCGGCAGCAAATGCGGGAGGCACAAAGATGATGCTTACATCTGCTCCTGTTTCTTTTACTGCCTTCTCAACTGTATTAAAAACCGGCCTGTCAAGATGCGTAGTTCCGCCTTTGTTAGGAGTAACGCCGCCTACTACATTGGTTCCGTATTCTATCATTTGTGCGGCGTGAAAAGTGCCTTCTGTACCTGTAAATCCCTGTACTAATATTTTTGAATTTTTATTAACTAAAACTGACATGAAAAAAAGATTTTAAAGTTGCGCAAATATATGAAAGTATGTTTGAGGTTTGAGAATTGCTAATTCATTAACTTGCGCACATGGAGCAATATCTTCAACTTTTAGAGAAAATAATTGATACCGGCGCTGATAAAAATGACCGGACAGGAACCGGCACACGCAGTTTATTTGGCTACCAGATGCGGTTTAATTTACAGGATGGTTTTCCATTGGTGACCACAAAAAAATTACACCTAAAAAGTATTATTTATGAATTATTATGGTTTTTAAAAGGGGATACCAATGTGGAATACCTTCAGGAAAATGGTGTAAGGATTTGGGATGAATGGGCAGATGAAAATGGAAACCTCGGCCCTGTTTATGGTAAGCAATGGCGCAGTTGGGAAGGAGCAAATGGAAAAACAATTGACCAGGTTTCTGAATTGATTGAACAATTAAAAACCAATCCTGACAGCCGCCGGTTAATTATCAGTGCGTGGAATGTGGCTGATTTGCCTTATATGAAGCTGATGCCTTGCCATTGTTTATTCCAGTTTTATACAACGCCTGCAGAGGATGTTGGTAAAAGAAAACTTTCCTGCCAGTTGTACCAAAGAAGCGCTGATGTATTTTTGGGAGTGCCTTTCAATATTGCTTCCTATGCGTTGCTTACTATGATGATTGCGCAGGTTTGTGATATGGAACCAGGGGAATTTGTCCATTCATTTGGGGATGTCCACTTGTATAAAAATCATTTTGAGCAGGCACAACTTCAACTTACCAGGAAACCTTTTCCGCTACCACAAATGAAATTAAACCCCGAAGTAAAAAATATTTTTGATTTTGAGTTTGAAGATTTTGAATTAATAAATTACCAAAGCCATCCCGGCATAAAGGCTCAGGTGGCAATTTGAGGTAATTGAAATTTGTGGAAAAATACTTTTGATGTTAAATGCTTTTATAAAATTTGTAAGGAATTCTCAAAGTGGAAAATAGTAAAATCATTGGAGCGATACTAATAAACCAATTAACTCTTTATCATGCTTTCACACATCGTTGCTGCGTCAGAAAATAATATTATAGGAATTAAAAATGGCTTGCCCTGGAAATTGGCAAACGATTTTAAATATTTCAAAAACAAAACATGGGGAATGCCGGTGATCATGGGAAGAAACACTTTTGAATCCCTCAAAAAGGACCTACCCGGAAGAATCAATATTGTTGTTACACAAAAAACAGGTTGGCATCCGGAAAATATATTCATTACTCATACTATTGAAGAAGCAATCGAAAAAGCGAAGGAAAGCGATGCGAAAGAGATTTTCATTATCGGAGGGGGAAAAGTTTTTAAAGAAACTATCGATATGGTTGACAGGATTTACCTGACGCGCGTTCACACAAAAGTAGAAGGCGATACTTCCTACCCTGATATAAATAAAAATGAATGGAAACTGGTTAGTGCTGAACCGCATCCAGCAGATGAAAAGAACAATTATCCATACACATTTGAAGTGTGGGAAAAAATTGCTAAAGTTTAAATCAACAGGATGTATTCCTCATTTCAGCTCGCTAAAAAATATTTCCATTATTATTTCAATGCAAAAAACGGAAAAGGCGCACGGAGTGCATTCGCCTTTCGTGTTCGATTTTATTATTCATGTTTTAAATGATAAAAAAAAATACGATTGCTATAAAAAAACAGAATCCCTCCGGGAAAAATTGTTGAAAAATAATACCTCAATTGAGGTAGAAGATTTTGGCGCAGGTTCTGCAGTCATTCCTTTTAAAAACAGGAAGATAAAAGACATTGCACGTTCATCTTTAAAAAAGAAAAAATATGCGCAATTACTTTTCAGGATTGCAAAATATTATGAGGCTAAAAATATTGTAGAAGTGGGAACTTCTTTTGGCATTAGTACCTGTTACCTTGCTTATGCTCATAAAGATTCAAAAGTGGTTACCCTGGAAGGATCGGAAAATATTGCTGAAACTGCCCGTCAAAATTTTAAGCAAACCGGGTTAAAAAATATTGAATTAATTAAAGGAGAATTTGAGGAAACACTTCCTTTGGTTTTTGATAAAATTGAAAATGTTAGCCTGCTTTTTATTGATGGCAACCATCGCAAAAAACCAACTTTAGATTATTTTAATCTTTTTCTACAGAAATCTAAAACAGATTCTATTTTTATTTTTGATGATATTCACTGGAGTGCTGAAATGGAAGAGGCCTGGGAAGAAATAAAGCAGCATTCTTCTGTTACTTTAACTATTGACCTTTTCTTTATCGGCGTGGCTTTTTTTAGTAAAGATTTTATAGTAAAACAACATTTTACGGTAAGGTTTTAAATTTTCTATACCTTAGAAGCATATTTGTAAACTATGATCATTGGTGTTTTAAAAGAACCTTTGCCCGAAACCAGGGTTTCAATTTTACCGGAGCATATAGCGATTTTAAAAAAATTAAACGTTGAAATTTTAATAGAAAAGAATGCCGGTGAAAAAGCATTTGCTTCTGATGAAAAATATGCTGAAGCCGGAGCTGGCATGCTTTTGAGGGAAGAAGTAATTGCGAAAGCCGATATCATTTTATCCATTCACCTTCCTGTAAAGAATGAAATGGATGCCTTTAAATCAAAAATAATTTTAGGCGTTTATCAGCCTTTATACTACCAGGAAGCGATTCAACAATTAAAAGAAAAAGGCGTAACAATTTTCAGTATTGACATGCTGCCACGTACTACCCGCGCGCAAAGTATGGACGTTTTAAGCAGCCAGGCGAATATCGCAGGATACAAAGCTGTTTTATTAGCTGCGAATTTATTTCCCAAATATTTTCCCATGTTTATGACGGCAGCCGGAAGTATTCCTCCGGCAAAAGTTTTAATATTAGGCGCCGGTGTTGCAGGTTTGCAGGCAATTGCAACGGCAAGAAGATTAGGGGCAGTAGTAGAAGTTTTTGATACAAGGCCAGCGGTGAAAGAAGAAGTGATGAGCCTTGGGGCAAAATTTGTAGAAGTAGAAGGCGCTGCAGATGCAAGTAAAGCCGGTGGCTACGCGGTAGAGCAATCAGCAGATTTTTTGCAAAAGCAAAAAGAAAAAATTGCCGCGAGCGTTGCAAAGGCAGATATTATTATCACAACTGCGCAAATTTTTGGTAAGAAGGCACCGGTTTTAATTTCTGAAGAAATGATCGCTAAAATGAAAAACGGTTCTGTAATTATTGATCTGGCTGCCGCAACCGGGGGAAATACTTCTGTCACCAAAAATGATGAAACGGTAATTAATAATGGCGTAACAATTGTTGGTAATTCTAATTTACCGGCAACGATGCCTTCTGATGCAAGCAAAATGTATGGAAAAAATATTTGCAATTTTTTGCAGTTAATAATTGATAAAGAAGGGAAATTGAATTTGAACCTTGAAGATGATTTGGTAAAGGGGGCTTTAATTAGCTGATGAGCTAATGTGAAAATTGGGCTAAAACAGAAATCAGTAATAATTGTTTGTTTACTATAAAAAACATAAAACAACGGTTATAAACAAACGAAAGTTATTTTGGAAAATATATTTAATAATGTAACGAATCAGGAATTAGTTAATTATGAAATTGGCTAATTCAGTAATTTTAAAATTATGGACGCAATCATTCATTTTATCCAACAAAATATCCAGATGGTTTACATCGTGATCCTGATGATATTTTTGGGAGTAGAAATTATCGGGAGAGTACCGAGCGTTTTGCACACACCGCTTATGAGTGGCGCTAATGCGATTCATGGCGTGGTTATTATAGGCGCAATTATCGTGATGGGAAAAGCCGAAAGTGGAAATTATGTAGCGCTGGTACTTGGGTTTTTAGCAGTAGTTCTCGGAACGTTAAATGTGGTCGGGGGATTTGTTGTGACAGACAGAATGTTGGAAATGTTTAAGAAGAAAAAGTGAGCCACAAATATCCGCCACTGATTGCACGGATTTAACCAATAAACCAGTTAACGAATTAACAACCATAAATGGGCCTTAGTATTTTATCAGTTTGCTACCTTGTTGCTTCAGTAACCTTTATCATTGGGTTAAAAATGTTGTCCAATCCTGCAAAAGCAAGAAAAGGCAATTTAATTGCCGCAGGAGGAATGATCATAGCCATTTTGGGCACTATCTTTTTATATGAAGATGATGGCAAAAGGTTGGGGAATTATCCCTGGATTTTTTCTGCAATCTTTATAGGGGTTATTATTGGCGCCTTGATTGCCAGGAAAGTAAAGATGACGGCAATGCCGGAACTGGTGAGTTTTTTTAACGGAATGGGGGGCGCCTGCGCTGCGTTAATTTCAATAGTTGAATTTGATTATTTATTCAGGCAAAACCGGTCATTGCCCTCTACTTTATTTTCTGATGTTATTACCGGAGGGCATTACCTGGCCATCATCGCGGGCACTATTATTGGAAGTGTTTCTTTTGCCGGAAGCATGGTTGCCTGGGGAAAATTGAGTGGAAAATTCAGGGATTATTCTTTTAAAGGGCAGCATATTTTTAATAATATTATTTTAATTCTTGTGCTGGCAATTGCGGTATTTACTTATTTCTCAAATACTCAAAATGTAAATATTCCTTTCTTCATCACAGTGGCTCTCGCGCTTTTGTACGGTGTGTTTTTTGTCTTGCCGATTGGTGGCGCAGATATGCCTGTAGTAATTTCTTTATTGAATTCCTTTACCGGTGTAGCGGCGGCTTGTGGCGGTTTTTTATATAATAATAAAGCGATGCTTACCGGCGGTATTTTGGTGGGCGCTGCCGGTACTTTATTGACCATTTTGATGTGCCGCGCTATGAACCGAAGTTTAATGAATGTATTAATAGGGTCATTTGGAGGTAATACTAAATCAGATTCGGAAGCAAAAGGAGTTCAGGGAAACATCAAAGAAATTTCTTTAAGCGACGCTGCCATGTTGATGGCTTATTCTAAAAAAGTAATGATTGTTCCCGGTTATGGATTAGCGGTAGCCCAGGCGCAGCACACCTGTCATGAACTTGAAAAAGCCTTGGAAGAAAAAGGAGTGGAAGTAAAATATGCCATTCATCCGGTTGCTGGCCGAATGCCTGGCCACATGAATGTTTTGTTGGCGGAAGCTGACGTGAATTATGAGAAATTATTGGAAATGGATGATGCCAATGAAGAATTTAAGAGTACTGATGTAGTCTTAATTTTAGGCGCGAATGATGTGGTAAACCCGGCGGCAAAAAATGATCCTGCATCTCCAATTTTTGGAATGCCTATACTCGAAGTAGAATTGGCCAAAAACGTTATTGTAAATAAAAGAAGTATGAAACCCGGGTACGCCGGTATTGAAAATCAACTTTTTTATCAACCCAAAACTTCCATGCTTTTTGGAGATGCCAAAAAAGTTTTACAGGAATTACTTGCCGAACTAAAAAACATTTAGATTAAACAGCAAAACAGAAACCTGCTTTATTTCTTTGTTTACTATTGATTCTAATTTCTTTTTATTTGATACTTATTATGGTTCATTTTTATCAAATAAATAAAAAGGGCTACCAAATGGAAGCCCTCTGTGTTTTCGAGAAAGGAATATTTTATTTAAACCTTAAGTTGATTCCTATATTATTTGCCTGCAGGCCGTAGTTTGGGTGTAATGCCCATAGCGTAAATCAACCATATTGAAGAAAGGAATATTGAATACTCCTTTCTCTGGCGTAATCCTTACATTGATCCCATAAAATTGCGAAGAAAAAGCCGACATGTTATAATTGCTCGTATAATAAGTATCTGAAACCTTGTGTTGTTCGTAAGGCGCAAAATAAGGAGAAGCAGTTTGAATATAATAGCGGTAGAAAGGACTTATCGAGACAAAAGGCGATACCTTATAAGGCACTTCCAGGCTGGCAGTATGGGCTTTAATTCCCCAATCATCCGTATAATACCGGTAATAGCTGCGCAAAATAATTTTATCTCCAAGGAAATAATTCATACGGATACCGAGCGGAAGTTTAAACCTTGTGGATGGAAGGTTTTCAATTTTTTCACTTCCGTCGGTAAAATATACACGGTGAAAAGGAAGCCCAAGGTAGCCTTGTTGTGCTACTCCTTCAGCTATTAATGCGAGTTGAAAATTTTTATTAACTACCTGTGATAAAGTAAGTGAACCAGAAAAAGTGTATCTCGGTGTTCTTGGTAAGCGAACTTTTATAATTCGTCCGCTGGAAGAAATTATATTTCCGCTTGCGGTTGTGTAAGTGGATGGCGCTTGTTCTACAGGCTTTGGTACAAATTCTGTAGGTTCGATTAAAACTACGTGGTCAAAGTAGGCCTGTCCTTTAAAATTGATGTCAGTATTTTTATTTTTTGATGTTTTACCTAAAGAGAAATCGAGGCCGACGGAATGATAATTTACTTCAGTCGATAATGAAGTTCCCACACCAATAGTTACCCCGTTGCCTTTTTCTACCTGCCAGTTTACAGAAGGATAAAACCTGTTTCCCCAGGCTCTTGAAGTACCCAAAGGATTTACGTAAGCCTGTGAAGCGGCTGTGTGGTGATCGTAGCCTGCTTCAAAATCCCAGGTATATTTATTATTGAGCTCGTTCTGCTTTACAAATTTCAATTCAATAACATTAGAAACATCACTCAATTTTTGACTGCCGATACCACCTGTAATTGCAGAATGATTTCCATCCTGGTTAAAATAACCTGAAACTAAATTCACTTCTTCCAACTTCAGGTTCTGATTTTTATAAGAGGTAGTATCCACATTATAAGACTGCGAAAAGGCAGACAAAAGCCCGAAATAAAGGCCTACAACCGTTAGACAAATTTTCTTCATTGCTTGTTTTTAATTCTTATCAATTACTTTTAATTCTTTAAATATTTCTTTAGTTGCAGCCGCAACCACCACCTATTTTTCCTGCGTTGGCACCGCTTGCTCCTTCACGGTAACTTTCAAAATTGAGTTCCGTTTTCTGAACTTTTCGTGAATTCAGTTGCATTTCTGCATCATTTATTTTGTTCTTCTGATACTCTTTCACGTCAGCGCAACCTGTAGTAATACTCAGTACAAAAAGGCCAATGACGGGGAGTAATATTATTTTATTTTTCATGAGTATTTTTTTATTGTTTTTTAATTGCCACATGGAATTACGCATAAAAGTTTTCATCACAATTCGTATTAAGTTGCCCGAAATTTTTTATGCTCCATTTCATGCTAAAAAGTTAATTGCATTTTATATTGTGTGAAGTATAAATTTTATTGTTGTCGTCAATGATCAGGCATTCAACCTGTTTCAACTGGTTGATCAAATGGAGGCCGTGCTCAATACCCATGATCATAACAGGTGTAGCCATTGCATCGCATATTTCTGCATTGGGCGAAATGATAGTCACGCTTTTAATGCCGCTAACCGGAAGGCCAGTGTGCGGATCAATGGTATGAGAATATTTTTTACCATCGATCATTACAAATTTTTGATAATTGCCCGAGGTAGCTACGGCCATATCGCTGATGTTCATATAAGAGAACGGGTATCCTTTATAATCAGGATGAACGATACCAACCGTCCAGGGTTTTCCATCAGGCTGGGTTCCCCATGTGGTAAGATCGCCGGAAGCATTTACTATGCCGCTGGTTACTCCTTTTTTCTTCATTACTTCCTTTGCCATTTCAGCCGCATATCCTTTACCTATTCCGCCAAACCCGATCCTCATGCCTTTCTCTTTTAAAAAAACAGTTTTCTTCTCTGCGTCAAGCTCAATGTTTTTATAATTGATCAGGCGCACCATTTTCTTTGCTTTTTTTGCAGGAGGTAAAGATGTCATCGTTTGGTCAAAATTCCACAAGCTTTTGTCAATGCTTCCATAAGTAATATCAAAGGCGCCCTGCGTAACAGAAGAAATTTTTATGCTTCTTTCAATAATCCCGAAAGTTTCATCACTTACTGATACTGGTTGTATTCCTGCATTGCGGTTAATAAGATTGGTTTCGCTATCCTCACTAAAGGTGGTGAGCAGTTTTTCGATTCTTTGTATTTCCCTCACGCCTTCATCGATTATTTGGTTTGCCCATTCATGGGTATGCGCTACCACAGTCAGTTCAAACTGATTGCCCATAAGCTTCATTGCACGCTTATATGCCTGTGGTTGTGTCATATTTATTTACTCTTTTACCGAGGATAGTTCATCAATAAAATCATCAGGCCCCTGGCTATAATAACCATCCCATACTCTCAATTTATTCCCATTACTGTCAAGTAAGATGGTAAAGGGAAATCTGCCATCAGGGTTGTATTTTGCTGCCAGCGCATCATTTTCCTTTTGTTGTTCCTTCGAAAGTTCATCTTTCTTTTTCCTCGGAAAATCGGCGTTCACAAGAACTAAGTTATGCTTGGCATATTGTATAAAAGCATCAGAATTAAAAATATCTGTGTGAAGTTTCATACAGGGAATACACCAATCAGATCCTGAAAAATTAAGCAGGATGAGTTTGTGTTCACTTTTTGCTAATTGTTCTGCTTTATCAAGGTTATTAAGCCATGGTGAAGGCGTAAAAACCGTTGTAAAAAAGAATGCGGCGGCAAGGCATAGTTTTATCATAGTACGATTTTTAAAAGTTAATCTATAATATAGTTACTAAAATTATTTTATTGGTTGGGCGGATGTTGAAATTAAAATGTTAATAACAAAGTATTAACTTACTGTATCTGGCCTAAAATGCAAGAGGAAAACGACGGGAGGAAATAGTAAAGCAACAAATAAGTTGGATTTTTAGTTTGGATTTAAAATGTGAAATAATAGAATAATATCAACACAAATGCCCTTTTTCATTGATTACTTTGTTATGAACAATCCTTTCTAATTCGCTCCCGTTGCCGATGATTGATTTTTCTATTTTCATGATACAAATGCAATCATCCATTTGTATAAAAAGTTGTGTCAATTTTTCTTTTTCACTTTCTTTTATTTTATCATCCTTACAATAATAAGTTACTTCGAGGCGCGATTGATTGGGCATTTCAACCAATGTCATGTAAGTACCGGTTTCCATTTTATTTTTTATTCAAATTAAGCAAATAGCAAACCAGTAAGGCTTTCGGGGTATAAAAGTTATTCAGCCTTTGTGGATAAAATTTCGGATTACAATTATTACCCGATTTTGACGGACGATAGTAAACAAACAATTAAGGGTGATTTTTAATTTATGAATGCTTTAAAATATCTTTACCCTGCAAAAATCAAATTTTACTTAATTTTTTTTATGAGAATATTGATAGATATGGACGATGTAATCGCCGATGCGGTTGAACGTTTTTTGGAATGGTACGAACGTGATTTCGGCGTTCGTTATTCGCAGGAAGATTTGAAAGGAACCAAACTTCATGCAATTGTTCCTGAAGAACATAAAAAGACGGTAAAAGAATACCCTTTTCATCCTGATTTTTTTAAAGGCTTTCCTGTTATCAAAAACAGTGTAGAAATAGTTAAAGAGCTGAACAACCGGTTTGAAGTTTATATCGCTTCAGCCGCAATGGAATTTCCATTTTCGTTACCTCATAAAAACAACTGGCTCGATGAACATTTTCCATTTATACCATGGAAAAGAAGGATTTTTTGCGGTGATAAAAGCGTCTTAAAAGGTGATATTTTGATTGATGACCATGATTTTAACCTGTCAGTTTTTGATGGCAGGCTTATTATGTTTTCTGCCTCACACAATTTGAATGAAACCAAATATGAAAGGCTTGACAACTGGCTGGATGCCGAAAAATTATTTGATTTGGAAAGATGGTAGCTGTAATGAAATTATCAATCGTCCTTCATCTCTATAATTTAAAATCAAAGAAGGAAATGGCGCTCTCTTTTCTATTAGGGTTTCCTTTCAAAAAAATCCTTAATTCTTATCAAAAATAAATGGCATTTTTTAGGCCTTTTTAATAATGGGAAACCTTTTCAAATGATGAATCGCTATTTCGTTTTGAATAAACCAGCCAACATGGTTTCTCAATTTGTAAGCAGCCACGATGTTCCTTTGCTGGGGAATATTGATTTTCCATTTCCCGAAGGTACTCATGCTATTGGCAGGCTGGATAAGGATTCTGAAGGGCTTTTATTATTAACTACTGATAAAAAAATTACCCGTTTAATTTTCTCGGGAGAAAAGCCACATAAACGGGCTTACCTGATTATGGTTCAACATGAAATGACAGAAGAAACCTTCGGCCATCTTGCAAAAGGTGTAAAAATTAAAATACAAAATGGTAATGAATACCTCGCCCGCCCTGACACATTACTGCGTGTAACCAATCCCGTTAGTTTATATCCATGGGCGGCTGATTTCCGCGAAATTTATCCACATACATGGCTTCTCATTACGCTTACAGAAGGGAAATACAGGCAGGTGCGTAAAATGGTTCTCGCACTGCGGCACCGTTGCCTCCGGTTGATTCGTTTGAGAATTGAAGATATTACACTTGAGGGCATACCTCCGGGAATGGTTAAGGAAATGGGCCGCGAGGCTTTTTACCTTCTTGCAGGATTAAAATAAAAATCCCTGTTATTTATTGGTTTACTATTTGTGAAGATTTATAAAGAAAAGCATGATCAGAAAATTTTATGTTTAGATAGGATTTAATTTTCTGAATTTATCAATTTGCATTATATTTTATAATTGCACCATATAATTACACAATGAAAAAAACATTACAAATCCTGAATGGTATTGCGTTAATCGCAACGATTATTATCAATTATCTTTCCAATACGGGTATTTTCAATGGAAATACCATGGCGACTGTTTCAGATAGATACCATAATTATTTTACGCCTGCGGGTTATGCCTTTTCTATCTGGGGTTTGATATATCTCGGTTTGATAGCGTTTGTTATATATCAGGGGCGGAGCCTATGGAAACGGGTTGATGAAGAATGGCCTGTTTTGGAAATAGGCTGGTGGTTTTTTATTTCATGTGCCGCTAATTCATTTTGGGTTATTGCGTGGCTGTATGATTACACAGGCCTTTCTGTAATCATAATGATCGTACTTCTTTTTTTCCTTATCAAAATAATTTTGGCCACCCGGATGGAATTAGATGATTTGCCACTAAAGAAAATAGCTTTTGTGTGGTGGCCATTTTGTTTATATTCTGGTTGGATTACCGTTGCATTAGTGGCTGACGTGGCGGCATGGCTCACTAAAATCCACTGGAATGGATTCGGTATTTCCGGAATTGCCTGGGCAGTTATTATGATTATCGTTGCCGGAATTATTAATTTATTTATTACCTGGAAACGTAACATGCGGGAATTTGCTTTGGTAGGAGCATGGGCTTTAATTGCCATTGCAGTTGCAAATTGGAATACTCAGCGGTCAATTGTAATAACAGCAATTTTAGTTGCAGTAATTCTTTTAATAAGCAGTGGCATCCATGGTTATAGAAATAGGGCCACGAATCCCTGGAAAACTTTTTTTAAATGAATACAGAAGGAAAAAACATAAATGTATTTTGGTTTAGAAGAGACCTGCGGCTCAATGATAATGCGGCTTTTTATTATGCGTTAAAGAGCGGTTTCCCCGTGTTACCGGTTTTTATTTTTGATAAAAATATATTGGATAAACTACAGAGATAAAAAAGACAAACGTGTTGTTTTTATTCATAAAACTCTTGAACAGATAAATTCAGATTTAGAAAAACATCAATCTTCTTTGTATGTTTTAAATGATACGCCTTTAGAAGCTTTTAAAAATATTTGCACCAACTTTAATGTAAAAGAAGTTTTCACTAATCATGATTATGAGCCTTATGCCATTGAAAGAGATTTAAAAATTCAACGATTCCTGAAAGAAAAAAATATTCCCTTTCATACTTTTAAAGGCCAGGTTATTTTTGAAAAATCGGAAATAGTAAAACCTAACGGTGAACCTTACACTATTTTTACTCCTTATTCCAAAACCTGGAAACAAAAATTTAAAGAAGAAGGAATAAAGGATTTTCCTTCTGAAAAATATTTATTCAATCTTTTTAAAACGAAACCTTTTCATTTTCCTGCTTTACATGAAATTGGTTTTGAAGAGGCTGCGTTTAAAATCCCATCTTTAAATGTTTCTGAAGAACTTATACGCCATTATGCTGAAACGAGAAATATTCCTTCTGTTGATGGAACTAGTTTTGCCAGTGTGCATCTGCGATTTGGAACAGTGAGTGTTAGGGAACTCGTAAATCTTGCTGATAAACTAAACGAGCAATGGTTGAATGAACTGATTTGGAGAGAATTTTTTATGATGATACTTTTTCACTTTCCTTATGTAGTGAATGAGAATTTTAAAAGGAAATATGATTTGATCAAATGGAGAAATAATGAAACCGAATTTGAACTTTGGTGCAAAGGCGAAACGGGCTACCCTATTGTTGATGCAGGTATGCGGCAATTGAATGAAACCGGGTGGATGCATAACCGTGTACGCATGATCGTTGCAGGGTTTCTTTGTAAACATTTGTTGATCGACTGGCGTTGGGGCGAAGCCTATTTTGCTGAAAAATTACTGGATTATGAATTGTCTTCCAACAATGGAAACTGGCAATGGGCCGCGGGAACCGGCTGTGATGCTGCTCCGTATTTCAGAATTTTTAATCCGCACGAACAAATAAAAAAATTTGACCCGGAATTAATTTATATAAAAAAATGGATCAAAGATTTCCGCCCCGGATATTTGCCGGAAATAGTAAATCATGATTTCGCAAGAAAACGTGCGCTTGAAGTTTATAAGAAAGCATTGGAAGAAAAATAAAAGGCCAGTAAACAAATAAATAACAGAGATTTCTATTTTGCCCTACTTAATACATTAGTATTTTTTTAACCATTAATAGAAATTTTTTCACACCTGCCCTTCATGTAAGGAAAAAAGAATAATTTGTACCAAACCCGATTACAAATAAACGGATTATTTTTATATCTAAATCGAAAATAAAATTGCTTTATAATGAGAAAGCTCCATAAAAATTTTATTGGCTGCCTGGCACTTCTTTTTGTGATAAATAGCTGCTCAGCACAAATCAGATCCTATAAAAAAACAGATTTTGGTATCAGTTTTAAGTTGGATAAAGGCATGATGAATCTGTATCTTTTTAATAATGACCTTGTTGAAGTAAAATACACGGTTCTTGATAATATGCCTGAAAAAAAATCGTTGGTGGTTCTTCCTGTAAAATCTTATTTGAAAAATTTTACCGTAAATGGAAATAAAGACAATGTTCTTATTACCACATCAAGATTAAAAATCCGGATAGATAAAAAAACAAATGCAATAACTTATTTCGATCAGAACAACCATGTTATTCTTGCAGAAGCTGATGAAAGTGGCAAAGAAATGCGCGATACATCTATAGTTGGGATTAAAACTTATGCCTGCGCTACTTCGTTTCAATCCCCAAAAGATGAAGCTTTATTTGGGCTTGGCTGCCATCCTTTGGATTCACTTTCCATTAATTATAAAGGCCGCAACCAGGATATGGCGATCAAATACCTTACCGGCGCTATTCCGGTTTTATTGTCAACAAAAGGATATGGATTGTTATGGGATAATTATGCGGAATCAAAATTTTATGGCGATGAAAATAATAATTCCCAATTCTACTTATGTTTCAGAAAGTGGTAAAATGGTAGATTATTATTTTTTTTATGGCCCTTCTTTCGACCACATAATGGATTTGTATAGAAACCTTACCGGCGTGGCTCCAATGTATCCAAAATGGGCTTTTGGTTTATTTCAATCGCAGGACAGGTATAAGTCGCAAAAGGAAGTTTTATCTGTAAAAGATAATTACCGGAACAATCATATTCCGGTTGATGTGATCGTGCAGGATTGGTTTTACTGGTCGCCTGCTCCAATCGGCTCGCATATCATGAATCCTGAAAGATATCCTGATCCGAAAGCCATGGTGGATGAATTGCATAAAGCCCATATTCATGCGATGATTTCTATCTGGCCTTGCTTTGGAAAGGGTACGCGGGATTTTGATCAACTGAAAAAGGCAGGATACCTATCCAGCGTAACGTGGGACAATTTTTTTGTGCATGCCATTGATACTTATTATGATCCGTACAATCCCGGGGCAAGGGAAATGTATTGGGACCAGGCGCGCGACAGTCTTATAAAACGTTACGGATGGGATGCCTGGTGGGTTGACCAGTGTGAGCCGGATACCAAAGACCCGAACGACAGGAAAAAAGCGGTTTTTTATACCGGCCAGGGAACTGATTATTTTAATACTTATTCGCTTGAACATACCAAAGGGATTTACAAATACTGGCGCCGCGATATTCCGAAGAAAAGAATTTTTCTATTAGCGAGGCAGGCTTTTGCAGGCCAGCAAAGAAATGCAGCGACGTTGTGGTCATCCGATATTACCACGACTTTTGCTGCTTTTAAAAACCAAATTCCGCAGGCCATCAACGCATGTGTTTCCGGAATTCCTTACTGGACTTCAGATATTGGCGGCTATATTTCATATACATCTCCGGAAGGAATACCCGATTGGTCAACGCCTACCCAGCGCGAATTGTTTACAAGATGGTTCCAGTTTGGTGCTTTCAGTCCGATTTTTCGTATTCACGGAAAAGGGGAGAGGGCTCTTTTTTCGGATAACTGGGATGCACACACGAAAAGTATCCTGTTGAAATATGATGACCTGCGTTATCGTTTGTTGCCTTACATTTACTCGCTTTCAAGCGAAGTAACACAGGATAATTATACGATCATGCGCTCACTTGTTTTTGATTTCAGAAATGACCCTGCGGTTTATGATATTCCGGATGAGTATATGTTTGGGCCGGCATTTTTAGTAAGCCCCGTTACGCAACAATTGTATTCAGGAATTGATTCTAATAAATTGGGCACAACCAGGAAAGTGTATTTGCCAAAAAGTACTAACTGGATTGATTTCTGGACCGGTAAAAAATGGAAAGGAGGGCAAACCATTGATGCTCCGGCACCGATTGAAATAATGCCTTTATATGTTCGTGAAGGTTCTATCATTCCTATGGGCCCTGTAATGGAATACGCTACCCAGAAACCTGAAGATAATATTGAATTACGCATCTATCCCGGTGCTGACGGGCATTTTACATTGTATGAAGATGAGAATAATACCTACAATTATGAGAAAGGTGAATTTGCCACTTTTACTTTCAATTGGAATGATAAAGCAAAAGAGTTGAGTATTTCTGAAAGAAAAGGTTCTTTTCCGGGAATGCTGAAAAAGAGGGTTTTTAAAATCTTCTTGGTAAATGAAAATCAAGGAATTGGCGTAGAAGAATCAGGAAAACCTGATAAGATAGTCGAGTATACTGGGAAGGCGGTGACAGTGAAATTATAACTGATTTTTACTCAAAAAATATTTACTGATTTTCTGAAAACATTGAATTGATTTTATGCGTTAAGCCGCTCACCGGTTAAGTATAGTAAATCTCTTTCCTCTACCGATTCAAACATTCCTATTGATTGAAAAATGAAATTATTATTTTGATTTAATCATTTTTGTCTTTTTCCTTTACCACCACTAAATCAGAAATTGCCACGGTAATTGGTACAGAACCAACTTGTACAATGGCTTTTTTTCCCCGGATATTCGTTACCGTTCCTATCTGCCGGTTTGAGGTCATTATCACTTTATCCCCCTGTTTTATGGCTTCATTGGTTTCAATAAATTTGTTATCTATTTTTTGTTGCTTCTTTTTTAAAATCTGTTTTTCGGGTTGTTTAAAAAGCGTAGCCTGCATCAGCTTTATTACTTTATTTTTATCATCCGCTTTTTTCCATTCTGCCATAAGCGATTTCAATTTTCTATCCATTTCTTTCAGGTAACTATATTTTGATTCATTTACCCGGTTTTGTTCTTTTAATAATTCGATTTGTTGCTGGTGTTTTTCTTTGGCAATCACTTGCTGCATTTCTTTTTGCAACTTTTCATTTTCTTTAAGCAGTATGCCGAGTTTCTTTTTTTCAGCCTGAATTTCTTGCTGGACCTGTTCGGTGCTGTTCAATAATTTATCAAGGGAAAAATGCGATTCATCTACTAATTTTCTTGCTTTATTAATTAAATGATGGGGCAGGCCGATTCGTTCTGCGATTGAAAAAGTATAAGAGCTGCCGGGCTTTCCGATGATGAGTTTATACAATGGTTTTAAGTTTTTTTCATCAAAAGCCATCGCCCCGTTGATTATTCCGTTTACTTTATTGGCCATCACTTTCAGGTTAAGGTAATGAGTAGTTACCAGCCCGAGGGAATGTTTTTTTGCCAGTTCTTCCATAATCACTTCTGCGAAAGCGCCGCCAAGGTTCGGGTCGCTTCCGCTACCCAATTCATCTATAAAAAACAGCGTTTTTCCGTTCGCGTTTTCCATAAAATATTTCATATTGATGAGATGGGACGAATAAGTACTTAGCTCAAATTCCAGGCTTTGCGTATCTCCGATATGAATCATTAATTGTTTAAAAATTCCAAACTCACTATCATGGCTACACGAAACCAATAATCCACTTTGAATCATCATTTGTAAAAGGCCTGCAGTTTTTAAAGTAACCGTTTTGCCACCGGCATTTGGCCCGCTGATAACAAGAATACGGTTTTTATCATCCAAAGAAAGATTAACGGGGATCGTTGGTTTTTCTAATTTTTCATTATAGATAAATAATAGAGGATGAACTGCATTTTTTAAATTCAACATGGGCTTATCATGCAGTGCCGGAAGGTTTCCATTATAATCCAATGCCAGTTTTGCTTTGGCTCTTATGAAATCATATTCCCCGATTACCTGGTGATAAATGCTGAGCAGAGGATGATACGCGCGCATTTTTGTGGTCAGCTTTTGAAGAATTATGTACACTTCTTTCCGCTCTTCATTTTCTAAAGTGAGAATTTCATTATTGAGGTGCGTGGTTTCTTCAGGTTCAATAAATGAAGTTCTGCGGCTGTCACTTTCACCATGCAAAATTCCCTTTATCATTCTTTTTTGTTCAGCAAAAACCGCCAGCACTTTTCGCCCATTCATAAAGCTTTCTTCAATATCTGTGAGGTAACCGAGTTTATTTAATTTGCCGACAATTTTTGCAAAAACTCTTTTCAATTCTACCCGTTGTTTATACAAAGACATCCTTATGGCGCCAAGCTTTTCAGAAGCGCTGTCTTTTACCATTCCATATTCATCAAGGGTTTCATCAATTAATAACGCAATTGTTTTTTCAAAATAAGTTTGTTCAATAATCAATGCCAATGCCGGGTAAGCTGTTTTTCTATCGGGTGAAAACCAGCGAAAAATTTGTTGTATTGCGCCAGCCAGTTTTTTTATCTGTAAAAACTGCTCTCCGGAAAGAACTGAAGATTCTATGCTTAATAATTTTAATTCTTTGGTGAGGTTTAAAACGGCATCATCGGGAAAATACAAATGATTTTGAAAAAGCAATTTGTATTGGTGAGTTTGTAAAAGTTCGGGTTCTATAAATCTTTTTTGTGTGTGAATGCGTAATTCCAGTGCTCTTTTCCTTGCATATTCTGAGCGGCAATGGTTGGCAAGCAAATCTTTTATTTTATTAAATTCTAATTGTTGTGATGCTGATTCGGGGAAAAGTTTCATGTATTAATTCAATAAAATTTGTTTGAAAGAATGCTGTAATATTAAACTTCTATCGAAATAAAAATTGAGTATTATTTGTTTGTTTACTATAAAGAAGCACAGCATAATGCTGCCTAATTATCTTTCGTTCCGGGATTATCGCTATTCAAAACAAATTTCCATTCCCCGTCCTTTTCTTTTTTCCAGATGTTTACATAAGTACCGCTAAGCGTGGTGTCAGGTAATTGTAGTTTAAAAATTCCATAGGTATAACCAAGGTCGCCGGAAGCGGCTATTTCAGCGTGCGAAGGTTGCCACGAAAGCTTGTAAGCAGTATCGCTCAAAATACTAATATAATTAATGGCTTCAGCGCCTACAATCGGCAAATGGCCCGGCTTAGCAAGGTTCCTTCATTATCTATATATTGAAGAAAAGCTTTTTTCATTCCTATCTGCAGGCACATATCCGAAAAGCGCCAGGTCAGCGCTTATTATTTCTTGCGTGGAAGTGGGCGGGGTAATTTCTTTTTTTACATCACAGGAAAAAAAGGTGGCAATGATAAAAAATAAGCCATAAACAAAAAGTGTTTTTTTTTGAAATGCCATAAAATATCAATTTAAAAAAAGAGCGAAAGCATCTTTCAATACCCTCGCCCCGGTGCAGGAAATATCACCTGCGTTTAAAAGGCTGTTACGCCCTTGGAATTATATGTGCAATTTATCCTTTTTTGCCAACAATTCATCAACTGTTTCCTGGTACATTTCATCAGGAATACAACAATCAACGGGGCAAACCGCTGCACATTGCGGTTCTTCATGAAATCCCTGGCATTCAGTGCATTTTTCAGGAACAATATAGTACATGTCATTGGAGATGGGAGGATTGCGTTGTTCAGAATCCATCACGCTTCCGTCAAGCAAAGTTACCTCTCCTTTTACAGTGGTTCCATCTGAAAGCGACCATTCTACGCCGCCTTCATAAATTGCATTGTTAGGGCATTCGGGTTCGCAAGCCCCACAATTAATACATTCATCAGTTATTTTAATTGCCATTTTTATGTATGTTTTAAGCAGTTCTGCAAGGTCGAAATTATTTCCGAATTTTGACCCGCTTTTAATTAGTACAAATATAAACAGATAATTTAATCAACATGAATTTAGCTGGAAGAATTACGATAATGGTAAAATTGGGGGAATATTTAAGGGAAGGTACGGATGAGTTAAAAACAGTGAAAAAGAAAGCTCATGAAAAAAACAAATGGTTTACAGAAGGGTTTATAGATCTTTCTATAAAAAATATTTCCGAAAATTACCTGGACGAAAAAAAATTAACAGCCTGGGTAAATCATTACCATATTGACAATAATATTCAGCCTTTAAAAATTGGAGTAGTTATGGCCGGCAATATTCCTTTGGTAGGTTTCCACGATTTTTTATCTGTTTTCATCACCGGCCATCAGCAGGTTATTAAACTTTCTGATAAAGATGATGTATTGCTCAAACATTTGATTGAGAAATTGGTAAGCTGGAACGCTAATGTTTCTTCAATAGTGAAGATGAGTGAATTATTAAAAGATTGTGACGCATATATCGCTACAGGCAGCAATAATTCGGCGCGGTATTTTAATCGTTATTTTGGGAAATACCCTTCTGTTATCAGGAATAATAAAACCTCCGTTGCTGTTTTGCAGGGCGATGAAACGGAGGGCCAGCTTAGCTTACTGGCGGATGACGTATACGCTTATTTTGGATTAGGTTGCAGAAACGTAACCAAATTACTGGTGCCTAAAGATTATGGCTTTGCCCTGCTTTTAAATACTTTTAAGAAATACAATTACTTTTCTGATATTACCAAATACCGCAACAATTACGATTATAACTTAACGCTTCTTATTATGAATAATAAGTATTACATGGCTAATGATAGTATTATACTTTTAGAAAACGATAGTATTTTTTCGCCAGTAAGCGTACTTCATTATTCTTTTTACGAAAATGGAAAAACTGTTTTTCAACAATTAAGAAAAGATGAAAACGTTCAATGTGTTGTAGGTAAGGCGATATCCCTTTTGGCGAATCGCAATCGCCAGGTTTATTCGATTATGCGGATGGGATTGATACGGTGCAGTTTTTATTGAGTTTATAATTTTTTGAAAATAAAAAAAAGTGAACGAAAAATATTTTCCCGGGCAATTCCAGGTTCTTATTATTCTGAGGCAGCCCACGGTTTTATAAAAGTTTTTATTTTTGTTAATTGGATTTTATGTTTTGATAACAAAACTTTATTTACATAATTGAAAAGAATTTTTAATTTATTGTTAAAGGTAAACGGACGGTAAAAATTTTGGGCATCCTTACTTTAATTTTATTCGCAGGCATATATTTTGAGGGGAACTTAAAAACCGGAACCAAATTAACTGGTTGGATTTGATTAAAATGAAACATAATTATATTAAAATTAAAATTTCCTTACATGAAAACAAGAAATATTTTCTTTACTGTACTTATTAGTGCGGTTACCACTCTTGGGGTCCTTTTTGCTTACAACAAATACGATCATAATAGCAATAACCCCAATTTTCAAACAACTGTTCCATCAAATTATAAATATGCTGGCTTTCTTGATAGCGGAAACAGCCCTTCCGGGGGGCCGGTAGATTTTACACAAGCCGCTGCTGCTGCCATTCCTACTGTGGTGCACATTAAGACTATGACAAATGCTAAAACCGTAAGTAATAATTTGCCTCAACAGCAAAATCCCTTTTCAGACCTTTTCGGAAATGATCTTTTAAATCAATTATTTGGCCAGGGCGGGGGTAGCCAGAGAATGTTGCCTGAACGCGCTTCGGGGTCGGGTGTTATCATCAGCGATGATGGTTATATCGTTACCAACAACCATGTGGTAGCTGGTGCAGATAAAGTGACTGTAACGATGAGCAACTTAAAAACTTATACTGCCAAAGTAATTGCGGCAGACCCGGCTTATGATTTGGCAGTTATAAAAATTGACGCGAAAAATTTACCATTTATGCTTTATGGAAATTCCAGTGACACTAAGATCGGGCAGTGGGTTTTAGCAATTGGTTACCCGCTTTATTTGGATGCGACTGTTACTGCGGGCATCATAAGCGCAAAAGCAAGGTCGCTGGGATTAAATCATGACAAAAGAGGGGGCCATGAACTGGCAGTGGAATCTTTTTTACAAACTGATGCCGCTGTGAACCCCGGAAACAGTGGTGGCGCTTTAATAAATACAAGCGGCCAATTGATAGGTATTAATTCAGCAATTGCTTCGCCTACCGGGTATTATAGTGGATATTCTTACGCAATTCCTGTAGATATTGTAAAAAAAGTGGTTAACGACCTTATTAAATATGGGAGTGTCCAGAGGGGATTTTTAGGAGCTACTTTTATTGATGCCGGCCCGCTGAGTGATGAGCAAAAAGAAGCTAATAAGGTTCCTGTAAACGTGGATGGAATTTATATTACTGACCTTTTAAAAGATGGAGCCGCAAAAGCTGCCGGGATACAGGTGGGAGATGTGATTAGAAAAATAAATGATGTGCCTGTTAACTCAGGTTCAGAATTGCAGGAGCAATTAAGCAATTTCAGGCCGGGAGATAAAGTAAATGTAACTATCAGCCGCAATGGCTCAGAAAAGACATTTAATGTTACTTTGAAAAATAATGCCGGCAATTATGATATTGTAAAACCAAGCACAATGGTAGATAAATTGGGAGCGGAATTACAAACGCTGGATCCGGCAAAAGCAAAACAATTAGGATTGAGCGGTGGAGTGGTGGTAAAGAAAATAAATGAAGGCGCTTTGAACGATCAAACCAGGATGCGCGACGGATTTATTATTACCAAAGTGAATGGTAAAACCGTAAATTCACTTGATGAATTGAAAACTGAAGTTGGTACCCAGACAGATATTACAATCACTGGTGTCTACCCGGGGTATAATGAACCTTTTGAGTACCCACTCACTTTAGACAATACCCCTGAATAAGAAAACAGGAAATAATTTTTAAAAAGGCCGCAAATTTTTGCGGCTTTTTTGTTGAAGTTTTGGGGGCTAAATTGTTTTAAAATTTGTAGTAAAGCAACCTTCCTACAGCAAAGGCAGGCAAATAATGACGGTTTACAATTGGCGATTGAGAAAAAATATTTTTTATTTTCTTTTGATAATAAAATATTCCTTTTATTTTTATCGTTGCTTATTTTTAAACCACTAAACCAAACTAAATGAATTACTATCTCAATGCTTTAAAGAATTATGCAATTTTTTCAGGAAGGGCAAGGCGTAGCGAATACTGGTATTTTGCCTTGTTCAATGTTATTTTTTCTATTGTAGCTGTCCTACTCGACCATGCTTTGGGGGATACCTTTAAATTCGAAACTTATAATGGTACCATGAATTCCCCTTATGGGTATTGTTACCTTATTTATATCCTGGCGGTTTTCCTTCCAGGGCTTGCGGTCTTTGTAAGAAGGCTTCATGATGTGGGTAAAAGCGGCTGGTTTATTTTTATCAGTTTAATACCGATTGTTGGTGCGGTTTGGTTACTGGTTTTATTATTCACCGACAGCGTTCCGGGCCCTAATAAATATGGCTTAAACCCCAAAGGCATAGGAAATTATGATGAAATAGACGAAGTAGGGAATTATTTGCAAAAATAAACACCCATAAATTTTTTTTAGCCATTGCCCGTTCTCATGAATACCATTTTTCATGGAGCGGGCAATTTTATTTTTGAATATTCATTCGTTAAAATTTCCTAAAATCTATTTTTTATTTTTTGCAATTACGAAACTATTCGTACATTCGTGTACGAAACAATTCGTAGTAAAACAATAAATAATGAAGAATTCAAAACCGAACAAGCCCACCGAAAGTGAAATGGAAATTTTGCAGGTATTGTGGGAAAAAGGGCCTTCTACCGTTCGTGAAATACACGACATATTTTCACAAACGAAAGAAACGGGTTACACTACTACTTTAAAACTTATGCAGATCATGAATGAAAAGGGGCTGTTGAATCGAAATGATGATTCAAAAACTCATATTTACACTTCCGCAGTCAAAAAAGAATCTATTCAAAAACAAGCGGTAAGCAAAATGATCAATGGATTGTTTAAAGGCTCACCGGCCAAACTGGTAATGCATGCCCTGGGAAACCACCGTGCTTCAAAACAGGAAATCCTGGAGATTAAAAAATACCTGGATGAAATGGAAAATAAAGAAATATCGAAAAATAAAAATAATATTTAAATCCGAAATCCTGTGGAAAAACCGTAACCCATAGTTATAAAAATTTAAACCGATGAATCAGATTAATTTTCTTTTTTCTCCTGCTGCACAAGCGCTTGGCCACACGTTGTTATATAGTATCGGGCAGGCTTTTATAGTATTTGCCAGCCTCCGGATCGTATTGAAATTAATTCCGAATGCTTCTGCACGCATCAAATATTCTCTTTCTTACTTTAGTTACTTCGGCATCGCTTTATGGTTTGTAATTACTTTGATCCGTCAATTTTCAATTGCGCAGAGCCAAACAATTTATCAGCAAATAGCCGGTGAATATTCTTTTATTAATACGCCACTCGAACAAAACTCCACTTCAATTTCTTCCATTTTCTCGTTATCTTTTTTAAATGATTATTTACCATGGTTCGTTGGCTTTTACCTTCTGGGTATTTTTTGGTATTCATTGCGGCTTTCAATTAATTTTTTTCAGACCAATCAGCTTAAAAAGAAGGGCATTTTTGAATTAGATGCAGATTGGCAGGAACACATAACCAGCCTTTCTGAAAGGATGAATATCAGGCGCCCTTTGAAAACTTTTTTTTCACGTTATGTAAATACGCCAATGATGATTGGTTTTCTGAAGCCCGTTATTTTGCTACCGCTGTCTTTAATGAATCATTTAACGCCGCAACAATTTGAAGCGATTTTGCTTCATGAACTGGCGCATATACGCCGAAATGATTACCTGTTAAATATTTTACAATCGGTAATTGACACCATTTTATTCTTCAATCCGTTTACCTGGTGGATCACCAACAAAATTCGTGAAGAGCGTGAAAATTGTTGCGACGAAATGGTGCTGCAATTATCAGATCCTTATCATTATGCGCGGGCGCTGCTGGCCCTCGAAGAACCCATAAAAAACCACCCTTTGGTAATGACTGCTGTTGGAAACCGTTCACATTTATTTCACCGTATCAAAAAAATTATGGAAATGAAAAATAACCCTCTTAATGTCCGTCAAAAATTTATTACTTTTTTAATATTAGTAATTGCAACCGTTTCAGTTGCATGGCTGAGCCCGTCAGAAAACAAAGTGGCTCATATTGATAATCAGAAAATGGCCGTCAATAAAACCGTGGGATAATTCAATACCCCCGTTTTCGACATTTTTCAATTTTAAATCGCTAACGGATTCGGTTCCAAAACAAATAGCGCCCTTGCCCCCGGTTCCGCCACAGCCGCCGGTTGCGATGCAGAAAAATGGAATTGCTCCTGAGCCGCCATTACCTCCTTTACCTCCTAATGCTCCAATGGTGCCTGTAGCTCCATTAGCCCCTTTACCGCCGCTTCCGCCAAATACGCCTTTAGGTGAATTGAATGATTCACTCCCACCTTCCACGAATTATTTTAACAGTAAAGAATGGAAGCAACAACAGGAAGCCATAAAAAAAAGTACAGATGAAATGCGCAAATATTTTCAAAGCGATGCCTGGAAAAAGCAGCAGGGTATGATGCGTGAAAATGCATTGGCAATGAAAAAATATTTCAGTAGCCCTGAATGGAAAAAGCAACAGGATTTAATGAAACAAAGCGGCGAAGAGATGAAAAAATATTTCAACAGCCCTGAGTGGAAAAAGCAACAGGAAGAAATTCAAAAGAATGCATCAAAAATGAAGGAATATTTCAGCAGCCCTGAATGGAAAAAGCAGCAAGAACTGATGCAGAAAAATGGTGAAGAAATGAAAAAATATTTCAACAGCCCTGAATGGAAAAAGGAGCAGGAAGAAATTCAGAAGAGTGCATCAAAAATGAAGAAATATTTCAGCAGCCCCGAGTGGAAAAAGGAGCAGGAAGAAATTCAAAAGAATGCATCAAAAATGAAGGAATATTTCAACAGCCCTGAATGGAAAAAACAACAGGAAGAAATACGCCATGCTACAGACTCATTGACTTCATTTTTTAAAAGCGATGCATGGCAAAAACAGCAGGAAAATATTCAAAAAGCAGTAGCACAAACACAGAAGTTTTTCCAAAGTGAGAATTGGCAAAAGCAGCAGGAAAATTTAAACGGGATGTTGAAAGATCAAAATGAAATGAAGAAAGATGCTGAAGCAAAGAAAAAATAATTATTTCATTTATGAATTTATTGCCGGCAGAGAATAGAAAGGATAGGGCTAAAATAGAAAATAATAATTCCTAATATTTGTTTGTTTACTGTAAAAAAGTAAAACGGATTTAATAAACCCTAAGAAGTGACCCTGTAGGCTCGAACCCCAGATGGAGAGGTGGGAAATCATTGATGATAAAAGGGCCCTGCTTTAAACAGCCTCTCTTACAAACCTTCCACCGCTTTTCTAAATCTCATCCTACTTGTTTTACTAACTGAATTTCTGCAAAAAATTTCACTTCATCACTTACCACTACGTGCCCGGCTTCTGTTACAGCATCCCAGGTAACTCCAAACTCTTTGCGGCTAAGTTTACCTTCAACGTTAAAACCAGCTTTCGTTTGTCCGTAACCGTCAGTCGCAATACCTCCAAATTCAACATTTACCGTTATAGGTTTTGTAACGGATTTAATGGTAAGATCGCCGGTAAGTTTGCCTTTATCTTTTGTAACGGAATAATTTGTCCCGATGAATTTTATATAGGAATGTTTAGCCGAATCAAAAAAATCGGGTGACTTTAAATGCTTGTCCCTGTCTGAGTTTTTGGTATCGATGCTGTTGATTTCGGCCACGAACTTTATATCAGTTGCTTTTGTAAAATCATCGTCTTCTGTAAACAACTCCACAGTAAAATTTTTGAAATAGCCGGTCACAGTTGAAATCATTAAATGTTTTACTTTAAAATAAATTTCGCTGTGGTGGGGATCGCTTACCCATTTATTCTTTTTCATTTTTTTAAATTTAAATATTCAAAATTTGTGGTTCTAATTTTTATGATTTTCAGGATCGTCTGCCGGGTTTACATAGGTTACGCCGGAAGGGCCATAGCCTGTTATTTCAACAATAACCGGCTCATCTTTCGTCATTGCAAAATGATTTTGTTCCTGCATTTTGGAATAAGCACTTCCCCTGGTTGTGCCTTTATAATTTTTCGATCCAGTCGGAAATGTACCCTGCATCCTCTCTCCATGTTGGCTGTCCTAATACGAAATGGTTTCTTCCTGGAAATTCTTTGTAATCAGTAATTGAATTATTGTTCTTATATTTTTTATAATTAGAATAATTCAATGAAGCGGGAATGAAGTGGTCCTCGCTTCCTGATACAATGAGTAAAGGATCATGTGGCTTTTTAAAATCAACTTTGGCCGCTTTGGTCAATCCATCCCTCACTAATAATTTTGATTCGGGCACAGCAAAATTGTAATAGGCTTCTGTCTGTTCATCGCACGTCATCGTGTTGGTAAAAGCGTATTGCCATTGTTTAAAACTCATTAAAAAGGATTTTTTGGTGGAAGTAAAAAATCCTAATGGCCCCAACTTGCTTTATAAAAAGACGGTTTAAAAGTAAAAACGCCTAATGGAGGAACAGAATGTATTGCGATGCCAGCCGCTGCTATATTGCGTTGTAACAATATTTGTATAATTAAGCCCCCCATCGAATGACCAATAAGAATTGGTTTTTCAGGTAGTTCTTTAATAATGTTTTCAAAATAGCTGGTAAGGCCTGCCAGTCTTATTGAAGCAATTCCAGCATCAGGTTGCCGGTTTCTTAAATCTTCCGAAGAGGCATCCTTGTGCGGCCATGCCGGCGTAATTGTTTTGTAGCCCTTATTTTGAAAATAATTTTCCCATTCGCTCCAGCAATTTTTGCCAACGAATGCTCCGGTTATGAAGACAATTGTTTTTGATGGTATGGTTTGCATAATTAATGTTTTAATATTCTGGATATGCCAAACTAAATACCAGTATTATAAAAATTTATCAATCAGCCACTTAGTGTTTCTATTGCAATAATGCCACAACTAAGGTTCGTTGTTGAAGGCTGATTACCACGAAATGAAGTGGAAATAAGTACGTCCTTTATTTCTATTTTTTGGATATAAACAAGCAATTTTGGCAAGTCTTAGAATTGTACTTTTTAAGGTAACGCGTGTATTTTTTATATTTATGGAAATATTTTAAAGAGACTGTTACTTTTTCTTTTTATCTTTTTACTTAAGTATTAATTTTAAGTATGGCAAAATGTTTCGCTTTTTTCTCTTTGTTAGTTCAGCTAATTGCCTGTAATTATAAAAATAAATCAGTTGGCCATTCTTTAAATCCGATGATTGCGGATAGTGCAACAGTCAGCTCATTGCTGGATTCTGCCTCCTATTTTATTAATAAGCCTGGCTCAGAAAAAACCGATCTGGACAGCGCTACAATTCTTCTTCACACCGCAGATTCGATTAATACTAATGTAATTCACAATGCATTTCTTACAGGAAAAACTTTTTTCAATTATTCAATTTTATTTAAGGCGAACAATAATAATGACAGTGGCAAATTTTATATTGAGAAAGCAATTAGTGTTTTAAAGAAATTTGGAGATCATGCCCAATTGGGCTCAGCTTATATGGAACTAAGTCAATATTATAGCATATATGATAATCAACAATTAAATGAAAGAATTGAATGCACGGGAAAAGCGCTGGAGCAATTCAGGTTGACTTCTTTAAAAGTAAAACATGCAGATGCATTGAAAGAACTTGGCGACCTAAACCAGTTTGACAGAAATTTAGGCCTTTCCTTTCTGCAACTAAATGAATCACTCAAATTATATAAAGAAGCTGGTTACCAACCTTTGCAGGGATTATATGATTTATTATGCTCTGTTTCTACAGAAATGGGTAATCCGGCACAAGGTGTAGAGTATGGATTATTAGCAGTAAAAACAGCAGAAAATATAAAAGATACTTCGCTTCAACTTTGCACTATCTACAATCGTTTAGCCATGGCCTATTCTCAATGGTCAAAGAAGGGAGAGGCAGTCATCTACTTAAAAAAGGCGCTTGCCATAGCTCAAAAATTTCACGATAAAGACGCTATTGAAATTGTATTACTGAATGTCTGCTATCTTCCTCATGATGAAAAAGATTACAAAGAATTATTAAACCTCGTTAGGATTTCAGATAAAAGTGAAAAGGATAAAAAATTGCACGACAGCCTTTATTTATACTCATGTTATAATATAGCTTATACAGCAGGTGAAAAATATATTGAGGCCTCCTTTTATGCCAATGAATTAGTCAAGATGACTTCCCGCTATAAATGGGATGATGCCATGCTAACACCTGTTTACAGCAGCCTTTCTAGATTTTACCTTTCTAAAAAAAATTTTTTCTCTGCTGGAATATATGCTTCCACTTATATAAGATTTTGCAGGGAAAATAATTACAAGAATTCATTGTCAATGGCCTACTTGTATAGGTCAAAAGCTGATTCAGGTTTAGGCAATTTTTCTGCTGCATTACAAGATTTTAAGCATTATAAAATTATCAGGGATTCTCTAATGGACGAATCAAAAAGCCGGCAAATTGCCCAATTACAAGTAAGGTATGAAACTGAAAAAAAAGACCGTGATATAGAATTTCAAAAACAGAATATTGAGTTACTTACTAATAAAAGCAAGGTGGAAGATGACAATTTAGAGAAGACAAAAAACACCAGGAATATTATTGCATTTTCCTCCATATTATTATTAGCCTTGTCTTATTTCGCATACCAAGTAAAGCAGCGGCACAATAAGAAATTGGAGTTGCAGAAATCAGAAATCGACAAGCAGAATACTCAACTGATAAAACTAATCGGAGAGAAGGAATGGTTGGTTAAAGAAATTCATCATCGTGTAAAAAACAACTTGCAGATTATGACCAGTTTGATGAATATCCAATCTAATTATCTTGATAAAGGTGTGGCGCTGGATGCCATAAAAGCAAGCCAGAGCCGAATGAATGCTATGTCACTCATTCATCAAAAATTATATCAATCTTCATCTCTCACTTCCATTAATATGCATAAATACATCAGCGAACTTTGTACCTATCTAATAGAAAGTTTTGGTGGAGATAAAAAAATATCCATTAACATTGAAGTGGAAGAGGTGGATTTTGATGTTTCCCAGGCCGTACCCATTGGCCTTATTTTAAATGAAGCAGTTACCAACTCTATTAAATATGCTTTTGACGATAGTGAAGATAATTGCATAAATATTTCGTTGAATTCCCAGTCGGATGACCTGTGGACTCTTGAGATTGCCGATAACGGAAAAGGGCTTCCACCAGGGGTTCATTTAAAAAAAAGCAACTCTATAGGTATAACTCTTGTTGAAACTCTTACAGAGCAATTGGGCGGTATATTACATTTTAGAAATGAGGATGGATTGATGATTAGTATAACATTTACAAAATCGTTGCCGGGTAAAAATCCTGAAACTCCGGAACGTTAAATCAGGATTCTAATGAATGAAAAAATTTTAATTGTTGAAGATGAAATGATAGTAGCAACAGATCTCCGTATGTTACTGGAAAAAAATGATTATTCCGTTACCGGCATTGCACGCTCTTACGAAAAAGCAATTGAACTTATTCGGCAGGAAAAACCTGGTATGGTTTTATTGGATATCTTTCTAACGGGAACGCTTACAGGCATTGACCTTGCCAAAAAACTAAGAGAAGAAAATATAGCTTTTATATACCTCTCCGCAAATGCCAACGAAGAAGTTTTATCAAAGGCAAAAACAACCGAGCCCTATGGATTTATTGTAAAACCCTTTCGTGAGAAAGACCTTTTGGTTACTCTGGAAATCGCCCGTTACCGTTATGAACATAGCCTTGAATCTATGTATAGAAAAGGCAGCTGATTTACAAAAGCAGCTCGAAAATATAATTGGCGATACAGCCAGGTGGGAGCAAAAGCTTTTAAAAATAGCGACTGTCCTTCAGCCTCATATTCCTTTTGATTATCTTGCAGCCGGCTTTAACGATATGGGACAAATATCAGTGAATAGCCACAGTTTTTTAAGAATAGGATTTAATGAATACCAGTCTATCGGATTAAAGGAATTACTTACAATATCCGGCAAATCTATGGATGAACTTATTGCCGTTACTTCGGCTGAGCATCCGGAAACAACAACGACGTTTTATAATAATGCGGCGTTTGAAAAAATTACCAGGCAATCACCCTTAAAGAGATTATTTGCAGAAACTTTTGCGATGAAATCATGCCTCATAGTGCCGTTGCATTTACAAGGAAGGCGGCCATTTACTTTTTCATTTTTCAGCCGAAAAGGAGATGCCTTCTCAAATGAACACATTCTTTTAATGAATCATTTGCAATACTCTTTAACTACAGGTATTGAAGCGATGATGGAAAATGAAAAGGCTAAGGTTACTGATAATGGAAAGCCAGGATGCATTTAAAGATGAAGGGCCTTCTATTCATTCATGTTTTGAAAATTTCGTAGGCAAGAGCCATTTGCTGCTGAATGTTTTTGACCATGGTAACGCAGGTTGCTCCTATGGATACTTCCGTGTTGGTACTGGGAGAAAGCGGCACCGGTAAAGAAAGGATTGCTGATTGTATTCATGAACTTTCGCCAAGAAAAAATAAACCGTTAGTAAAAATAAACTGTGCAACACTTCCTGCTACGTTGATTGAATCTGAATTGTTCGGTCACGAAAAAGGATCGTTCACCAATGCGCACGAAAAACGAATCGGCAAGTTTGAGCAGGCGGATGGGGGCACTATATTCCTGGATGAAATTGGCGAGATGCCACTTGATTTGCAGGTAAAAATGTTGCGGGTTTTGCAGGAAAAAGAAATTGAAAGGATAGGAGGGAGAGCCCCGATAAAAATTGATGTAAGAATTGTTGCCGCCACAAACCGCAATCTTGAAAAGGAAGTTGCGGAAGGAAAGTTTAGGCTGGACTTATATTACCGGTTGAATGTTTTTCCAATAATAATTCCGCCATTGCGCGAACGCAAGGAAGATATTCCAATGCTTACTACTCATTTTATAAATCTCTATAGCAAAAAGGCAGGAAAAAAAATAGCAGGAATTTCTGAAAAAGCAGCCAGGAACCTTGCGGCTTACAACTGGCCCGGCAATATCCGCGAGTTGGAACATTTAATTGAAAGAAATGTATTACTTGCAAAGGGGAATATTATAGACGATATTTCTTTGCCGGCTTTTCATCGTACAGACGCCACCGTTAGATCGGAAGAGACGATGACGAAAAGTATTAGCGACAATGAGCGTGAATACATTTTGTCTGTTTTGAAAAAGACAAAAGGAAAAATCTACGGTGCGGACGGAGCGGCTGAATTACTAAACATCCCGCCAACTACACTAAGTTCAAAAATGAAAAAGTTGGGAATCAAAAGGGGATTTACAGATTGATTGCCTTGTACGGATTTTGTTAAACATACATTTGGCCTTATAAATCCGGGTGCATATTTAATGACACACTGATCCTGTTCCAGCAATTGATAGTGATAATCGCCATAATTATTTGTGCTGTTTTTTCTTCTCCGAAAAGTTGGATGGCTTTTTCATATAATTCATCGCTCAAACCGTGCTGATGTATTAATGTGATTTCTTCTGTGATAGCGAGGAGCAGTTGATCTTCTTCATTAAAAACATTAGGTGCTTCGCGCCATACACTCATCAGGTAAATTCTTTGTTCTGTTTCGCCGATCTTGCGTGCATCCCTCGTATGTATGTTTACACAAAAGGCGCATCCGTTAATTTGCGATGCCCTTATTTTAATCATTTCACTTTGCAGTTTCCCAATGCCTGACTTGATGATGTACTTATTCATCTCAAATAATAACTTGTAAGCTTCAGGCTGTACTTTAGCCATGTTGAATCTTGCTGACATAATTTTGTTTTTAAATATTTGCTTTCTGAAAAGATTGATTTTTTTTCACTAATAAAATTTGATTATCCTCATTATCCTTATCACCTGGCCTTATAATCATTCTTAAAGACTGGTCTCTTGTAAAATAGGCTACAATCCATTCGTATAATGTTTTAATTTTATTGCGGTAGGTTATTAATGATGCTAAATGAACGAAAAGCCAAATTAGTAATGCAATAAAGCCACCGATATGAAACTTTGATGGAAATAAATCTGCGACGGCACGGTAGCGGCCGAATGATAGCCAACGATCCCTTATCCTTATAGTTAAAAGGACGCAGTGATTTTCCTTTCGACATGGCTATGAAGTTTTGTGCCAATGTTTTGCCTTGCTGTATCGCCACCTGTGCCAGTTGCGGATGGCCATTAGGAAAACGTTTATCAGTTTGCTGCAGGCATATATCGCCGATCGCATAAACATCATCGATTCCATTCACCTTGTTATATTCATCCGTGATCATGCGGTTTCCTTTTCCAAGGCTGCTTTTTGGAACGCCTTCAAAAATTTCACCTGTTATTCCTGCTGCCCATATCAGGTTTTTGGCACCTATCTCCTGACCGTTAGATAGTGTAACCTGGCCGTTATAAAAATCTTTTACAAAGGTGTTTAACTTGATTTTTACGCCGAGTTTTATTAATGCGTCATACGCATCCTTGTGCGACTTATCGCTCATTTGCGCCAACAAACTCTTACCACCATCAACGAGGTAAATATTCCCGGATGCGTTCATAAGTTCCGGATAGTCTTTTATCAAAATATACTTTCTAAGTTCAGCCAGCATACCTGATACCTCAACACCGGTGGGGCCACCGCCTGCCACCACAATGGTGAGTAGCTTCCGCCTTTCCATTTCATCTTTTGACCGGCTCGCCTGCTCCAATGTTTGCAATAAAGTATTCCTCATTTTCGATGCATCGTTTACTGTCTTCATCGGAGTAGCATATTTCTTAATATTCTCATTGCCGAAATAATTTGTTTCGACGCCTGTTGCAAATACAAGGTAATCATAGTGAATGCTGCCATTATCAAGATAACAGGTATGGGACGCAGCATCCAATTTTATAAACTCGCCCAGCCGAAAACTGATGTTATTTTTATGCCTGAACAGTTTACGGAAGGGGTAACTGATGCTGGATATTTCCAGGAAACCGGTGGCAACCTGGTAAATTAACGGCGGAAAAAAATTGTAATTATTTCTATCAACAAGGGTGATATGATAATCATTGTTTTTCAGCAAGTGCTGTGCAAGATTGACGCCTGCGAAACCACCGCCAATTATTATAATTTCTTTTTGTGCTTTTGTTTCAGGTTGATGTTTCATTGCTAATTAAAATTATTTCAGATGCAACAATTGTTCCGGTCCGGAGTATCATTATATAGTGCTTTGTTGAATCATTTACGTTCGTTCTAATCTTTTTGTATCAATTGGATACTTCCTTCAAATAACAATTCCGAATTTAATATAACACATCCGTCGTCGATGCGGTTAATATCCGGTTCAAAATCAACATGGCCTAATTTGCCTTTTACAAAATAGGTTGCAGCGGCCTTTCCGGATTCATCGAAAGTATTTGCGATGTGCTGCAGGGTGATCAATACGTTTTGGCCAGAATGTTTAAAAATTAGCAAAGCACTGAAGGTTTCTCTTTTCCAAAATTGTTTCGAATTTTTTTCTTCAAAAATTACAAGATTGTAATCGATTGATGCAGGAATTTCTTCTGTTCTCACCCACATCTCGCTTCGGCAAATGCCGGGGTAAGTTATTTTTTCAGGGATGTCCTTAACACCGGCTAACAGCAGGTATTGTATCCTGAAGAATATTTCGCTCCGCTCAGAATCGATAGTCCATTTTATTCTTGTATTAAAAAACATAACGGGAATATTAGAATTAATGATTCAAAATTCATCAGGGTCGATTAAAAGTTCAATGGTTTCATCATCGCTTTTGTTGTCAATAATATTGATGTGAATGCGCGAAGATTTTTTACGATGCCATCAATGCCGGAGTTGTAATAACAAACTTCTCTTTCTTGAAATCAGTAAAGTTCATACCGGTTGTATTTTTGAAAAACTTACTGAAATGAGCCATGTCGCAAAATCCCAGGAAGTATGCAATCTCCTTCATGCAGTTACCTGAATAAGCAGCCCGACGCTTTGCTTCCAGCACAATGCGTTGCCTTATATGATGGCCTGCGGAAAAGCCGGTTGTCTTCTTAATAATTTCATTCAAATAGTTGGGTGTTACCAATAACATCGAAGCATACCCGGCGACCATTTTTTGTTCCTTATAATTTTTTTCGAGCAGCCCCATGAACTGCTGTACGATTTGCATATTTCGTGTAGGCCTTACCGTTTCAAATTTTCCATCCAATTGTCTTGTTATATAAATCAGCAAAATTTTAAAATATCTTCTCAGTATTTCTGCCCTGAACAGATTATTATCATCGTATTCTTTTATCATTTTTTCCGCAATGTTTTTCATGTCAACAAAATCACTTTGAACGGGAATACCTTTCTGAGTGGCAAATAATTTAAAGAGATTTGTGTGATAACTGGAATTGGTTTCCTGGTCTTCTATTGAAAGAAACGGCTCAGAAAATGAAATTACATAACCTTCTAATTCGCCCTGTAAGTTGAGTTGGTGCATCTGTTGTGGTTTTACGAAAAAGAGGCAGTTGTTTTCAACCGCCGTTTTTTGGAAATCGATATAATGCACGCCCTTTCCTTTAACTATCCAGGTTATTTCAAAATGATCACTGCTTCTTGGGGTATTAAAAAAATCATCTTTGTTTTCATATATCCATTGCAGTGAATGAATTTCAAATGACAAATTACCTTCCATATCGTTTTGGGAGTTTGTTGTAACAACTTTTTCTGTTGATTTCATGATTAAAGATTTGCCTGAAGCAACTCCAATCTTGTGCCCCTATTTTATTTTATTCAAAAACAGGCAGTTATGATTTTTTGCAAAAACTGGCGCAACGATATTTCATGGTTCTACTAAATCGGTAGTACAATCTTCGTGATTTATTGGAAAATCTAAGTAAACTGATTGAATTGCATTCATTCGCAACATTTTTAGATGACTATAGTTTCATCTTTCTGTTAAAGCGAAAACGAAACTTCGTAAATTTAATAGACACAATGTTGTTTTATGGCAATTGAACATGACAACGCCAATATAAATTTGATTGACTCCAATTGGTTTTGAATTAAAATATATAAACCACTATAAAGGATTAAGCAGTTTTTATTTTTTTATGATTGAAGGCTGGCATTTCTTGTATTTATTGTCGTTTTTCAATATTTTGTTAGCTTTATAGCCGTAACTTTTAATTTCTTATTTACATTTATTTAAGAAATAATAAATGTCCCCAGGAATTTCAACTAATAAGATGGCAAGCATTTTTAGATTCATTTTATCACTCCTGATTACACTCCTTACGACTAGATCATTTGCACAAAATGACCAGTCAAACATCAGATATCAAAGGTTGCGGTTAAACCTCTCCTGGGGATATTTATATGTTGTAGCACAAAATCAAATTGATAGAGATAGTGCACTGTCATTAAGCAGCCGGCAAACAAACATTGACAAGTTGATTTTGATTACCCAAGATGATGAAGTGCCTTTCTGTGGCAGCAAAGCTTTTGCAAACAGCAACGACGAACTTCAGTTTTTAAAGTCGCAGCTATCAAAGTATACAGGAAAAGAGCATACCAGGTTATTAAATTCCATCGGATGGCTTTATAGCTTCGAACAAGGGAACTTAAAAGATAACCTCGATAGTGCAAGCTTATTTTTAAGCAAGGCTAAAATGCTGGCAATAAAACAGCGTGATGATAAAGGCATTAGCGACAATCTTTGCTACCAGGGATTATATTATTATAAAAAAGGAGAACTAAAGTTCGGTGACTCCTGCCTGCAAACAGCTATTGCCCGAGACAAACAGACCGGCGACAAAAACGGTGAAGCACTTGCTCTTGGCTACAAAGGCGTTTATTTCCCATTTGGACAATGCCCTTTTCAGGAAAGGATTGATTGTTTGAAGCAATCTCTGGAACTCTATCAGCAATTAAACGACAAAGAATCCCAGGCACTTACATTGCTCAATACAGCTTATTTTTCATTCGCCAACAACCAAATAGCGGAATGTAAGCGATTGGTGTCGGCATCACTTCAGTTACAAAAGTCAATTGAGTTTCCTTACACACATTTTACAACAGACATGCTTTCACTTATAGGAGCAATCGAAGGCAATAATGCCGACTATTTAAAATACGCATTGGAATCTATCAGGACGGCTGAAGCAACTAACGATCCTGTCGGTCGGGCTTATTTTTATGCCAGGGCAGGCGACGCATATAGTGAAATGGATGATAAAGCCTCGGAAAGTGTTAGCTGGTATAAAAAGTCATTAAATGAATTTCAAAAAAAAGGTGGAGATCTGCTTATGTATAAGGCTTTATACAACTATGGAAATGAGATGGAACTACTAGGAAGAAGTAAAGAAGTAATTCCACTGGCTGAAACTTTGAAGAAAAATTATCCTCCTGTAAATGTAATGGACAGGCAAAATCTTTTACTGGTATTGGCAAGGGCCTATTCAAATTCCGGGGAAATGGAGACGAGTGGAAAATATTATGAACAGGCAGAAAAGCTGCAAGCGGAAGTGCAGGCTGTAAGTGGAAATGTAAATACAAGTTATATCTATTATTACCTTGGTTTATATTATTTTAAAATAAAACAGTATGAAAAGAGCCGCACTTACTTAATGAAAGTGCTGAATACTAAACCACCACCAGTTGGGCTTGTATCCTTAAACCATATCCACCTTTTATTATTTACAATAGATTCGGCAGCAGGACATCTACAAAGCGCCATAAAATATTTAAAAGAGTATATTAGTTTAAATGATTCTATCTACAGTGAGAAGCAAAGCAAGCAGATACAGCAATGGGATATCCTTTATAAAACCGAAAAAAAGGAGAGGGATCTTCAAATACTTACAAAAGATAACCAGGTAAAGGAATTGAGCTTAAAGAAAGCAACATTTACTCGTAATGTAATTATTGCCTCGGCAGTGTTTCTGCTGGTATTGTTGTTTATAGGTTATTCAATTAAGCAAAGGCACAATCGAAAGTTACAAGTACAGCAAAAAGAAATTAACGAACAAAATCGATTATTGAAAGAATATTTAACAGCGCAACAAAAACTGGTGGAAGAAAAAGAGTGGCTGGTTAAAGAAATTCATCACAGGGTAAAAAATAATTTACAGATTGTTATTAGCCTCCTGAATGTACAATCCGATTACCTCGATAATCCTTCTGCACTAAATGCTATACAGGAAAGCCGGGAACGCATGCAGGCTATTGCTTTGATTCATCAAAAATTATATCAACCCAATTATGGCACACTCATCAAAATGAAATCCTATATCGAAGAAATGGTAGGGTATCTTGGCAATTTTACAAATTCACAAAAAGTGTTTTTTAAACTGGACGTGGAAGACATAGGGCTTGATGTTTCACAGGCGGTTCCTCTCGGTCTTATTTTAAATGAAGCAATAACCAATTCATTGAAATATGCTTTTGTGCCGGATCAAAAGGGAAGTATTTCGATTGACTTACATAAAAATGGCCTGGAGCAAATAGCGCTGACTGTCGCTGATGATGGAAAAGGATTCCCGGAAAATTTTAATTTCTCCGGGAATAAATCTTTAGGTATTCGGTTGATCAATTTATTTGCAGAACAATTAGATGGTGAACTTCAGTTTGAAAATAAAAATGGCGCTCGCATTATACTAAGTTTCAAAAAACAATTGCCGGTTGAAGCAATTGCATCTTCACCCTTGACAAACACAACCGATGAAGATGCAATTAAAAGCTGACACATTGTAACCTGCAATGGATTTATTGACCAATCGTGAGTAATAGCTTTGTTACTTCTGTTGGTTGCGTTAAGAAAGGAGAGTGCCCGGTATTTACTGCAAATGTTTTAGTGATGTGCGCTGCATCTGCCATCTTATTTTGAAGGTCAATTCCGATTGCGTGATCCTGTAAAGTATGAATGTAATATTTATCAACGCTGCCGAAGTTGGCGTCCGTAAGTGTAACCTTGTTGGTAAAAGGAATAGCAGGTTCTGCACGATAGTTATCCAATACTAACTGCTTTACTGCATCAGATCCATCCTGGCAAAATATAGAAGTTATATTTTCATGTTTTACATCAAGCGTCAGTTGATCAGAAGAAGGAATCAATGACGGGCCCAGCAGCGATTGTGCGTCCTGGCTGGCAAGATCAAATAATGATTGTCCGTTGGCCGGTACGAAAGCGCCAATATAAATAAGCTTCTTAATTTTTTCCGGAATTTTTTCCGCAACTGCGGTGACCACTACTCCGCCTAAACTATGTCCAACCAATATTACTCTTTGATTGGTAGATTTGATAGATGATATTGCCGAGATCACCTTATCCCGGTATACATCGATCGATACGTTTGCAGGAGAGGTGTAATCGTCGCCATGAGCAGGTAATTCCACAACTACTACTTTTTGTCCTGCCTTTTCTAATTGCTCTTTCACAGTTGTCCAAACATAAGGCGCCTGCCACGCACCATGTACTAACACATAAGTATTAGTTACGGGTAATTGATAATGCTTGCAACTTATAAGAGAAGTGATGCCGGCAACGATCAGTAATAAATGAATACATTTCTTTTTCATAAAATAAATTTTTAATTGTTATAATTTTTATGTCAAAGGTGCGACAGCTCCGGTGTGTTATCAATGGCTGAATGATGTAATAGTTTGTATAAAATATAGATTACAGTTCCGGGCCAAATTTCTATTTCCGGCTATTCGTTCTGAAAAAATTCCGTATCCATAATTCATAAAACAAATTCGATTATCCGTCAATTGACAACGCTTCTCTTCCAAAATACTTTTACAAAATATTAGCAGCAGTTATCGATCTGATGCTGCCGCACAAGTTTTCACACAAAAAAATTTAATAAAATGATTACAGAAGAAAAAGAAATTCAAAGCTTGGGGATGCCCTGGGAAAAAGAATACGGATATGCACAAGCTGTTAAAAAAGGTGATACCGCATGGCTCGCAGGCCAGGTAGGCCATGATGAAAAAGGTGCGCTTGCAGAAGGAATGGAAGCGCAAATGATAAAAGCTTATGCAAATATTAAAAAATTATTAGCGGGCTTCGATATGGAAATGGATGATGTGGTTGAGGAGGTATTATATGTGTTGGATATCGGGGCCGCTTTTAATGCAAGAAAGAAACACGGAAAAGAATTTTATCCTGATCCCAACAGGATACCAAGTACCCTGATAGTGGTGAGCGGACTAACACTTCCGGGCCAGGTGATCGAAATAAAAATTGTGGCAAGGAAGTGATCCCCTTTTTTTAAAACTCTAAAACAATTTTATGAATATTATCAGATTCACTCAAACATTTTTAACATTCACACTTATGGCACTAAATTCAACCGGTATAAAAGCGCAAACTCCGGGACAAACACATTCTCCGGGCGAATTGGTAGATGCATTGCACTCGGCTTTTGGCACACATCACACACGGGCTGTACATGCAAAAGGTATTATACTTGAAGGCAATTTTACTCCTGCTGAAGGCGCATCGGAAATAACCAGGGCAAAGCATTTGCAAAAAACTAAAAGCAAGGTTATAGTAAGATTCTCTGACTTTACCGGTATTCCGGATATTCCGGATAATATTGGTTTAGCAAATCCGCGAGGCTTCGCCATAAAATTTATAATGCCGGATGGTACAACGACTGATATAGTGGGGCATAGCTTTGATGGGTTTCCTACTGCTAATTCAGATCAGTTTCGCGACTTGTTGTTAGCCATTGGGCGCAGCGGCCCTACTGCGTCTAAGCCAACCGCGTTAGATAGTTTTTTGAATACACATCCCATTGCTAAAACTTTTTTAACAACACAGAAAAACCCGGCAAGCTATGCCGGCATTAGCTACTTTGGGGTAAATGCATTTAAGTTTACAAATAGTAAAGGAGAATCGCATTTTATACGCTATCAGTTTATACCCGAAGGGGGAGAAGAGTTATTGACGCCAGAACAGATGGCCGAAAAAGGCCCGGAATATTTACAGGAAGAGATTAAGAAACGTATTGCAAAAGGATCTATAAAATTTAAGATGTATGCACAAATTGCAGAAGGAAGTGATAACATTGAAGATCCCTCTATAGCATGGCCTGCAAGCCGAAAAAAAGTTTTGCTGGGTACAATTGAGATCACAAAACCTGGTGCTAATACGGTGCAGCAAGACAAATCGCTTTCTTTTATTCCTAACAATATTCCGGATGGGATTGAAACAGCCGATCCTATGCTAAACTTTCGATCAAAGGCGTACCCTATTTCACTAAAAGAAAGGCAATAAATGAATGGAGATCCAATAGGTAACATCGCCAGGTTGATTTACAGTCAATGGCCGGCAATTGCATTCTTGAGTCAATCTCTCTAAACTGTTGCCTACCCTCAACTCTTTAGCAATTATGTATGGTTATCCCAATTCCACTAAGAATTATCAAATTTTAGTAAAAATGTTTGGGAATTGCCTGGAAATAAAAAAGGGCTCCAAACTTTAATCGCCTGGAACCCTTTCAGCTACTAAGTGACCCCGCAGGGGCTCGAACCCTGGACCCGCTGATTAAGAGTCAGCTGCTCTACCAACTGAGCTACAGAGTCATTGTTATAAACAAAATGATACCGTGCAGTATCATTTTTAAAGTTACCCGACCTGGATTCGAACCAAGACAAACAGAATCAGAATCTGTCGTACTACCGTTATACTATCGGGCAATAAAAAACGCAAATGTAAGGCTTAATGATTTTATTTTTTAAATATAAATCATTAATAAATGTTCGTTTACTGCTGATGCAAAAGTAAAAAAAGTATCTTTTTAATGGCCGCATTTCAATATAACATCCACAAAATAATTATGGCTGTCAAAAAAATCTGCGATGGTTTCAAAACCTGTTTTGTGTGCAAATTCGTTGATTTCATTCACTGAATATTTTTGAGAGACCTCCATAAAAATGGGTTCGTCTTTTTCAAAATTGATTTCAGCTCCGTTGATTTTTACGGTTTGTTTTTTGGTAGAGATCAAATAACTTTTACAAGCGCCGGTGGACGGGTCGTACATGGCGTAATGAACGAAATTATCAACTACAAAATTTCCGTTTAATTCTTTATTGATGCGGCTTAATAAGTTCAAATTAAATTCTCTTGTATACCCTGACGAGTCATTATAGGCAGCCAGTATTTTTTGCGGATTTTTTTTCAGGTCAAATCCAATTAAAACCATATCTCCCGGCGACAGCGAATTTCTGAGTTTCTGAAGAAACAGCGGCATTTCATTAAATTTAAAATTGCCAATGTTAGCGCCGAGAAACAATACCAGCCTTTTGTTGGATGAAATTTTATGAGCAGCGGAAAGCATTTCAAAATATTCTCCCGCGAACCCATGAATAGCTGCTCCCGGAATTTGCTTTGGCAAACTTTCATCCAAAAAACCAATTATATTTTTTGAAATATCAATAGGAAAATAATTGGCGAGTGCTTTTCGCGAAGCCAGTTCCTTTAATAAATGAATTGATTTTATGGCATCTCCCGGGCCGAATTCTATCACATCCAATTGTGTTGTATTCTTTAAAACTTGGTTGGCTATACCTGCTTGCTGAGTTGAAAATATTTCCATTTCGGCATTGGTGAGGTAATATTCATCGCTGTCCATTATCTTCTGGAAAAGCTCATCGCCCTTTTTATCATAAAAATATTTGGAGTCTAAATATTTTGGGTAAGATTGAAGGCCTTGCAGCACATCGGTTAAAAATTGATTCATATTTTTTTATTGTGCTAAGCGAATGCCTGTATATTGCCAGCGAAGATTAGGTTGAAAAAAGTTGCGGTAAGTAATGCGGCTATGGCCGGGCGAAGTAGCATCAGAAGCTCCCCGAAGCACTTGTTGATTTACCATGAATTTACCATTGTATTCGCCAATGGCGCCCGGCGCTTTTGAAAATCCGGGATAAGGTAAATAAGCGCTTTCGGTCCATTCCCATCGCCGCCCCCATTCAAATTGCCGGCGAAGCTACTTCCCATTCAAATTCAGTGGGCAGGCGCATTCCCTTCCATGACGCATAAGCAGAGGCTTCATAAAAATTGATATGGCAAACGGGTTCATCCATATCAACGAATTGCAATCCTTCAAGCGTATAATTAAACCATTTTCCATCAATTAAATGCCAATACATTGGGCTGTCAGCCTGGTTTTCTTTTACCCATGCCCATCCATCAGAATGCCAAAAATTAAAATCTTTATACCCACCCGCATTCATAAATTCAAGATATTCTTTGTTAGTAACTAAATTTTTGGCAATGCTATAATTGTTCAAAAAAACACGGTGTTTATTCAGTTCATTGTCAAAACAAAAACCTTCGCCGTCAAAGCCAATTTCATAAATGCCTTCTTTTATTTCTACAAAACCCGAGAATCAGAATCTGCTTTATTTGTTGGTTTACTGCCTTCCTGTTTTTTATAAGCAGGAAAAAGGGATTATTTCCCAAAATATATTTAATATCGGTCATTAAAAGTTCCTGGTGTTGTTGCTCATGATTAAAGCCAATCACTAAAAGATCTTCCACTTCTTTTGAAACCGGATTATTGCAAAAAAGCGTACATGGCTTCATCCACATGTTTCCTGTATTTGTAAATATCTTCTACCGTTGGCCGGCTTAGGTTTCCACGATCAGTGCGAATTACTCTTGCGCCTGCATTTTCATAATAACTGTTGAAAACATAATTATAATTCGGGTCAAATTCTTTATAATCTTTCATGTTTGGTTTTAAAACAAATGTTTCAAAAAACCAGGTTACATGGCCGATGTGCCATTTGGGCGGGCTAACATCTACGACCGGCTGAACGACGTAATCCTCAGTGTGCAAAGGTTGGCAGATTTCTTCCGTATATTTTCTAACTTCTTTATATTTTTCTAACAGATCCATCTTTATCTTTTATTTAAATAATTTTTGAGCCCTGAAATACTTTGAATATTCAATTCTTCAGCTTCTTTTTGCCGCATCATTAAGGCATACGTGTTATTAAAGCCAATTGGTTTTAGCCATTCCAAATTGTATTTTTTTAAAAATTGAAGTTGTACATATTCGTAAACCTTTTCTTTATTGCTTCCCAGTTTTTGAACCACAGAATCCGGCGTTTGCAAAATTACCAAAAGCCCGGTTCCTGTATATTCAGGATACATATCAATCTGGTTGTTCGTGAGCGCGTCAAAACAAATTTTCGTTCCTCCCAAACCGGTTTTTGTTTCTACCTGCAAATGGGTATTACCTTTTATTAGCATTGAATACATAGCAGCCAGGATATACTGTTCGCCAAAAATTTTTGAACCTATCCTCACCATTCCTTCCTTTTCATTTAAAGGGGGTTTATACAAACTTTGTTCCATTAAAAAATCTTTTGCCACTTTTTCAGGCGATTGTTTTAAATAGTCAACGCGGTAATTCAATTCGGTCATTACCGAATCGTTGATCTTTCCCGCCAATTGATTCAAAACATTTTTTAATTCCGGGTACTTTTGCAACACTTCTTCCCGCACAACCGGCGCTGCATAATAAGGTGGAAAAATATGTTTATCATCTTTTAATATTTTCAGGTTGAAGGCTTTCAGGCGCCCGTCTGTACTGTATCCGTCTATCACATCCAGTTTTTTTTCATACGCCGCTTTATACATTACCGCGTCGCTGATAACTACGGACCGGATGTTAAGTTGATAAACTTTTTTTAAACCCAGATAACCATCTTTCCTTCCCATAAATTCCGGCGTAAAACCCGCCAGTAATTTGCTTCTGTAAAAATCGGGCAATAAATAAAATGAAGAAAGGGCAAGGAGGCAAACCGGCAACAACCAAAATCCGGTTCTTACTTTTTTCAAATTTATTTTCTGTAAGCGTGATAAAATAAAATCAAAAAATATGGCGAGCAAAGCCGCCGGAATGGCACCTGCCAGAATCATGTTGGTATTGTTCAACGCGATTCCCCCAAAAATAAATTCGCCCAAGCCTCCTGCGCCAATATAGGAGGCAAGTGTGGCCACGCCTACGTTTATAACCGTTGCAGTGCGAATTCCGGCGAGTATAACAGGCATGGATAAAGGCAGTTCTACTTTCCTGAGGATCTGGTTATCTGTCATGCCCATTCCTTTTGCAGATTCTACTACCGTTTTATCTACTTCAGTAATTCCGGTAAAAGTATTTCTGACGATAGGAAGCAACGCGTAAAGAAATAAAGCAACGATTGCAGGAACAGGCCCAATACCTAAAAGCGGAATCATAAAACCGAGCAATGCGATGCTTGGAATGGTTTGTAAAATATTGGTAAATCCCAAAACAGGCGCAGAAAATTTTCTTTTCCGGGAAATAAAAATTCCTAAAGGGCACACCAATGATCACCGCAAACAATAATGAAATAAAAGTCAATCCAATATGCTGCAATAACTGGTCAAGGATTTTGCCGGATTGGTCTTTCATAAAATCAAAAAGGGTAGGAGCGTCATTCATGGCTTTGTTGCTTTAGCGCCTCAAGGCCTGTAAATAAAGAGTGGTAGCCTGCCTGTTTTATTTCTCCTGAAGAAGAATTTTTTATAGAAAGAAAGTTTTTGTTTTTGGTTTGAAGCAGTTCGATCGCTTCCCATAAACTCATAGATTCATCAGTAAACGGCAAATTATTTTCGTTGGTATTTTCATTTTCAGATGCTGAAAAATGTCTTTTAAAAAAACAGAATTTAATTCAAGATGCATTTTTTGAGATAGAAAAAAAATCAGTAACAAACTGGTTTTTCGGGTGAAATAAAAGTTCGGTTGGCTTGCCTTGTTGCACAATTTTTCCTTTATCCATCAGCAAAATCCTGTCGCCCAATTCAAAAGCTTCCCGTATATCGTGCGTTACCAAAACGATGGTTTTATTTTTTAATACCTCAAGCCTTGAAAATTCTTTGGTAATATTACTCCGGGTGATGGCGTCAAGCGCGCCAAAAGGCTCATCCATTAATAATACAGGAGGATCCGCTGCCAGCGCTCGTGCCAGCCCAATTCTTTGTTGCTGGCCGCCACTTAGTTGCTGTGGATAAAGTGATAAGATATTTTGCGGAAGATGAACCTGCTCCAATAATTCTGAGATGCGATTGGCAATTTTTTGTGGTGGCCATTTTAAAAGTTGCGGAACAATACCAATATTTTCGGCGATGGTATAATGAGGAAAAAGCCCATTGTGTTGCAAAACATACCCGATATTCCTTCTCAATTCTTCGGGCGGTATTTCTTTAATATTTTTTCCGGCAATCTTGATTTCGCCTGAAGAAACTTCAGTAAGCCGGTTAATCATTCTCAGGGTTGTGGTTTTGCCGCAGCCGCTGGTACCAAGCAATACCACGTTTTCGCCGTCTTTTACTTCAAACGAAATATCATCAACAGCCCTTGTATTCCCAAATTTTTTTACAACTTTATTAAGAGTGATCATTCATTTTCTTTTTGGTTAATTACTATAAACCGCTTTTAAATAACACATTTGTAAACTAAAATTAACACACATTTTTAAAGGCGCCTTTAAAGAAAATGCTTTTCATAAGTAATCCTGTTTTTAAAATTGAATTTACAAAAAAAAATGAGCAAGGTTTTTGATTGCCAAAAGAAAATTGACGATTAAAAGGTAAACTTAATGGAGGATTAAGAAAAAGGCATGGATGTATTCAGATTTCTTATACAGTAAACCAACTTTTAATGCCATTTTTTATTTTGCTTTTACATGAGCTTAAAGAATAAATGAATCATTAGAATTTGATTTTACTTTTAAAAGGCCTGTGTTTATTTTTTTACCTTAGTTAAGTTTACCGATTTATTTGATATTATTTTTACAATCAAAAAGATTTCTCTCATGAAAAAAAAATTCCTCTTTCCGTTCTTACTTATCCCTGTAATTATATTTTGCATTTTTTCTTTTAGGAATATGCCGCCCACTAAAAAGTTACCTGTACCTGACGCAGATAATGCAGGCTTAACCTTGCCGATGGGTTTCAGTGCGATGGTGGTAGCTGATAACACCGGGCAGGCAAGGCATATAGCGGTTACTAAAGAAGGTAATATTTATGTGAAGCTGAACCGTGAAAAAAATGGGAAGGGCATTCTTTATTTGCAGGATGAAAATAATGATGGAAAAATGGAAAAGCAAACCGGTTTTGGCGATTACGCCGGCACAGGAATGGGTTTGAAAAACGGCTACTTATATGCTTCTTCCAATACGGATGTGTATCGTTATAAATTAAATAGTAAAGATGAAGTGGAACAACCGGATCAGCCGGAAAAAATAATCACAGGATTATTGGATCACGGAGAACACAATTCAAAATCCATCACTTTTGATAATGATGGAAATATATATGTAAATGTAGGGGCTTATTCTAATTCGTGCCAGGTTCAGGACCGTACTCCTGGTTCAATGGGAATTCCCGGCTGCCCGATTTTAGATTCCGCCGGAGGCATCTGGCAATTTAAAGCTGATAAAGCAGATCAGCATTATGGCGATGGGGTTCATTATGCTATGGGATTGCGAAATGTGGTGGGATTGGATTGGAACCAACAAGATAACGCACTGTTTGTAATGCAACATGGCCGCGACCAATTGCACGATTTATTTCCTCAATATTATACCGAAAAGCAATCCGCCGTACTTCCGGCAGAATGCATGTATGAAATTCATAAAGGCGATAATGCCGGCTGGCCCTATATTTATTACGATCAAATTCAGCACAAACAAATACTGATGCCTGAATACGGCGGAAACGGCAAGAAAACTGCGGATAAAAAATACCTGGACCCGCTGGTTGCTTTTCCGGGCCACATGGCGCCTGACGGATTATTGTTTTACACCGGCAACCAATTTCCTGCAAAATATAAGAACGGCGCTTTCATCGCTTTTCATGGTTCGTGGAACAGGAGCCCTGAACCGCAGGCCGGGTATTTTGTAGCATTTGTGCCTTTTAAAAATGGCAAGCCTTCAGGCAAATGGGAGATTTTCGCGAATGGTTTTGCAGGAGAAAAGGTAGTAATGTCGCCTGGAAAAGCCGAACACCGCCCCTGTGGTTTAGCGCAAGGGCCGGACGGGTCTTTGTATGTTTCAGACGATTCAAAAGGAACCATTTACAGAATTATGTATAAAAAATAAAGGAATGAATAAGATGATTGTTGTTGGTTTTTTGCTGATGCCTTTTAGTTTGCTTTTGACAAATGCTTTTAAAAATTCTTCTAAAAAATCTCAATCATACTTCATATTTCAACAACAAAAAATGCCGGGTGAAATTGTTTTTACAAAATATTGTATTACATGCCACCAGGTTGATGGCGGCGGTGTTCCTAACATGAATCCTCCTTTGATAAAGACTTCTTATGTTTTGGGCGAAAAAGAAAGGCTGATCAAAATCGTGTTGTATGGTTTAAAAAATGTTGACATAGACGATCAAACTTATAACAACCCAATGCCACCTCTGGGAACAATTTTGAAAGACCAGCAGATTGCAGATGTGTTGACTTATGTGAGAAATAGTTTCGGAAATAAAGCTTCTGCGGTTACTGTTGCGGAAGTGAAGGAAGTAAGGAGTAAGATAAAATAAATGGGTTATAGAAAATAAGAATCCTTTTTATTTGTTGGTTCGCTGAATATTATGCAAATAATTCAATCTGCTTATTTTTTAGAGGCATCATTTCATTTATAAAATTCTCCCACAAATTCAAGTTTACAGTAAAGCCATACATCTCATTTAATTTGATTAATTCAGTTTGTAATTCTTTCACATTTAATTTCCCCGCTAATTCCAATAGATTAATTCGCATTAATACATCTTTTGTAAAAGTTCTTTTTGCATCGGCAAAAGTCACGGATTGTAAAAAGTGTTTCGTGATTTCTGAATTTAAAAGAATTAAAGTATAAACAGCATTTTCAAGTGTATCAAAACCTATAAAATAACAAGTGTCATCAAGCATTACAGGCTTATTATTGTGGGGTAAAATTAACGTAAAATGAAAAGTTTTGTAAAGGCCTGAAATGGCTACTTTAAAAGGTTTAAAAGAATAATCGCCTATTCCAAAAATTGAATACAATGGTTTATTATGATATATAATAGATTTCCTGGACTTAAAATTAGATTGATGTGCGACTAAATATTGATAGGTTTTTGGAAATTCAGATTTTATATATTTCGTTTCCTGCCCAACTTTTCTTTGAGTAACGATGGTGAATTTTCTTGGTTGATTAATCACCGTATTTTTCAAATCAGAACTTTTTAGAATTCCAAAAACCAAATTATCTTCTAATTCAATTTTTTCGTTTAGCCCGTTTAGATAAAGCCCATTGTATTTTTCGTTAGAAGAATTTACTTTATCCAGTTCCATAATTGATGAACAATCATGTTTCAATCCCTGGCGCCAAACAAAAGGGCATTTTCCATCAATCTCTTTTGTACGAACATAGAGATCAATATTTGAAACAAATTTTTTATTGACCCATCCAAAATTCAGATAATGATTATTATTTTCATAGAAGTTGAATTCTTTAGAAATGAATGCCGGTGCTGAATTTAATTGACAGAAAAACAAAGCTGCTTCAACCGAAACATTAAATTCTTTCTTAGTATCTATGCAATGTTTTTCAATTTCAGAGATTAAATACTTCTTTTTGTATTGTTCAAAAACAATATTTTTAATTACAGAATTCTTTACTAACAATAAAAGATTCCCTTTCATTTTTTGAAAGGTTTCGAGCAAAGAAAGCGTTATAAATTCAGCAATATCAAAATTTCCTTTTCCAGTCATGGCATCTAAGCCACTATGATTTTTAAAATTTGTTTTTTTAGGAAGATTGGTTGAATTTAAACTTCCTAATTTAGAATTAGTGACCCACGGGGGATTCCCAATAATTAATATCTCTTTTTCCGGAAACCGGTTTGCAATTTTATTAAAGTCAAAGTCAAAAACATTTGAATGCACTATAGAAATAGTGGGTTTATTAATTTCAGGATACTCCAAAAAGAAATTGATGATAGCAAACTTTGTTTCCCAAACGTAGGGCTTATAAATTTCGATTCCGAATATGTTTTTGATGCCAGGAAAATTTAGCAAAGTAGCTAAAATAAAGTTCCCTTTTCCACAGGTTGGCTCAACCACTATTTCAGGAAAAATTTTCTTTGCCTTTAAATTAGAACATACCTTATTTGCTAAATTGATATTTGTTTGAAAATCTCCGTATTCACCTCTGTCAGGCTCTTCGGCTATATTACAGTTTGTTGAAATTGCTTTTTTTAAACCTTCAAGCTCTTCAATATTTTCGAAAAAATTAATAATACCGGAAGCCTCATACATTCTTTGGTTAGCAGGTTTCAGAGAAACAATATTTTTTAAATTCTCATTCAAAAAATCTGAAACCAGGTTGGTAATATTTGCTTCAAATACTTTCATTATTTTGGTTTATTATAACTCACAATTTGATAAATCCCCGGAATATCATCATTAAGAGTAACAATTCTTTGATATTGTAATCTCCATTGAAGCGCATTAGAAATTGTAAGGTACCCTTGTTCTGGTTGTGATTTTAAAATTTGTTTTGCAAGGATATTCATCGTTATATCGTCAGCAGGAATATTTTTGTCCTGCAAATAAGCTATTATATCTGCTTCATTCGCATTATCTTTTACCATCTCTCTTAATCGAAATGTGGTTGTATAATCCCCGGTACGTTCTTTTGAAATAAACGAACAACTTACAAAATTCAGATTAGCCGTTCTTGTTTTCGGATTGTCAGTTTTATCATAAACAAATACAAGGAGATTGTAACCAAGCCCAAAAATTTTTTGGTTTGCATTTTTAAAAGGGCAGGAGGATTGCGGCTGTTTTATTGAAGTTACTTTTATATCTGTAGAAATATCATCGGAAGGCAAATCAATTCCACTTGCAGAAGACCCGATATCAACATCGTATTTGATATATAAATGTTTTTGAAACTTTTGTTCTATAAGAGTACCAACGGCTTTTCCATCAGTAACTCCAAAAAGTTCTTTGTGCTGAAATTTAGATTGTGTTATGCAAAAAAGCCGAGCTTCTTCTATAAGTTTCGGAATGGTTAATTTTTCTTTTCCCTTCATGAAGCAAACTTACAAATTATCTCAACTTCAATTTTCATAAGCCTGATGCCAATTTTTAAAAACCTTTTGTCGTAAACAAACCTTCCTGCCGACAAAGGCATGCAAATAATTATAATTCCTATTTTACTGACAAACAGTCTATTGTAGAATTTGTCTAGGGTAGGATTATCAGCAAAATAGGATTCGTTCATAATTGTTTGTTTACTGATTCCTTTCCGGTTCCCTTAAAAATCTTTATCCAAATAAAATCTAAAATCTGTTTATACTATTTTGTACAAACAGCAAAACCAATTACCTTTGCCCTATAATTTTAAATAATTAAAAACAGGGTAGGATGAAAGAAGAAATGGATGTTTTAGAGCAGACCGTAGCGAGTGATTATAAATATGGTTTCGTTACAGAAATTGAGACCGATGTAGTTGCCAAAGGGCTGAGTGAGGAAACGATCCAGCTGATCTCTGCCAAAAAAAACGAGCCTGAATGGATGCTCAACTGGCGCTTAAAAGCCTACGCTCACTGGCTCAAAATGGAAGAACCTGAATGGGCTCACGTACATTACCCCAAGATTAATTTCCAGGATATTATTTATTATGCCGCGCCAATGAAAAAAAAGGCATTAAACGGCCTTGATGAAGTAGATCCAGAATTACTAAAGACTTTTGAAAAACTCGGCATTTCTATAAATGAGCAAAAAAGATTATCAGGCGTAGCCGTAGATGTAGTGATGGATAGTGTTTCAGTGGCTACTTCTTTCAAAAAACAATTATCAGAAGTAGGAATTATTTTTTGCTCCATCACCGAAGCGATTCAAAATCATCCGGATTTGGTAAAAAAATATTTGGGTTCCGTGGTGCCAATGACGGATAATTATTTTGCTGCGTTAAACTCGGCAGTATTTACGGATGGTTCATTTTGTTATATTCCAAAAGGCGTTCGTTGCCCGATGGAATTGTCAACTTATTTCCGCATCAACACAGAAAATTCGGGGCAATTTGAGCGTACTTTAATTGTAGCTGAAGATGAATCTTACGTAAGTTACCTGGAAGGTTGTACCGCACCGCGCCGTGATGAAAATCAGTTGCACGCTGCCGTGGTAGAATTGGTAGCCATGCGCAAGGCAGAAATAAAATATTCCACTGTTCAAAACTGGTATCCCGGCGACGATGAAGGCCGTGGAGGTATTTATAATTTTGTAACCAAACGTGGTATTTGTAATGGCGACTATTCAAAAATCTCCTGGTCGCAGGTAGAAACCGGCTCTGCAATTACCTGGAAATACCCAAGTGTTATTTTGAAAGGGGATAATTCTATTGGGGAATTTTATTCCGTCGCCTTAACCAATCATTTTCAACAAGCCGATACAGGAACAAAAATGATTCATCTTGGGAAAAATACCAGGAGCAGAATTGTATCAAAAGGGATTTCAGCAGGCAAAAGCCAGAACAGCTACCGCGGATTGGTACGCGCCTCAAAAAATGCGCTGAACGCGAGAAATTATTCTCAATGCGATTCTTTATTGCTGGGCGATAAATGTGGCGCTCATACATTTCCCTACATTGAATCAAAAAATAAAACAGCCATAATTGAACACGAAGCCACTACTTCAAAAATTGGCGAAGACCAGCTTTTTTATTGCCGCCAGCGCGGAATAGATACTGAAGCTGCTGTAGCGCTAATCGTTACCGGGTTTGCTAAAGAAGTAATGAACCAGTTGCCCATGGAATTTGCGGTAGAAGCGCAGAAATTATTGGCCATTAGCCTGGAAGGGAGTGTGGGGTAGAATTAGGAATTACGAATTAAAAATTACGAATTAAATAATTATAAATGAAAATGTTATCAATCAAAAATTTACATGCATCAGTAGAAGGGAAAGAAATTTTAAAAGGGATAAATCTTGAAGTAAACGCAGGCGAAGTGCATGCTATCATGGGGCCAAACGGTTCAGGAAAAAGTACATTGGCATCCGTTCTGGCGGGCAGGGAAGAATATGAAGTTACCGAAGGTTCTGTTGAATTTTTGGGAAAAGATATTTTAGAATTATCTCCGGAAGACCGCGCGCGCGAAGGCTTGTTTCTTGCCTTCCAGTACCCGGTAGAAATTCCGGGAGTGAGCACCAACAATTTCATCAAAACCGCATTGAATGAAAAGAGAAAATACCACGGACAGAAACCCTTAGATGCAGTTTCTTTTATGAAATTGATGAAAGAAAAAATTAAACTGGTAGAGATTGATAAATCTTTATTAACCCGTTCAATAAATGAAGGTTTTTCAGGCGGCGAAAAAAAGAAGAATGAAATTTTTCAGATGGCGATGCTTGAACCTAAACTTACCATTTTGGATGAAACCGATTCAGGGCTTGACATTGATGCGTTGCGCATTGTGGCTAATGGTGTAAATAAATTGCGCGATGAAAACCGCGCTATCATTGTGATTACCCACTATCAGCGCTTATTGGATTATTTGCAACCCGATTTTGTGCACGTATTGCTGAATGGCAAAATTGTAAAAAACGGTACTAAAGAACTTGCGCTTGAACTCGAAGAAAAAGGGTATGATTTTTTAAAAGAGGAATTTAGTTTGAATGGTTTGGAAGCATAGGGAGTAAAAGGTTTAGAGAGTTTGGAATGGTTTAGAGTGGTTTAGTAGAGGAATGGAATTCAAGAAAAGCAAAAAATTATTTATAGTTTAAAAGCTACTGATTTCCGAAAAGCACAAAAAAATTGGTGCTAATTCGTGCAATTCGTGGCAATCAAAAACAAAATGGGAAAAATTAATTTAGAATATTTTGGAGATAAGTTTAATCAACTTCAGTCTTTGGACCCGGATGTTTTTTTGAGCAGCGTTAGAAAAGAAGGCTTTAAAGCTTTCAATGATAAAGGAATTCCTTCTCATAAAATGGAGGAATGGAAATACAGCGGAACCGGCGTAAGCAATTTATTTAAAAAAGAATACCGCCTTCCTGAAGATGTAAAAGATTTTGAGGTACCGCAGGCTGATATTGATGGAATTCGTTTGCCGGGTTTTGAAAATGCCAATGAATTGGTATTTGTAAACGGAAAATATATTCCCCAGCTTTCTACTATAAGAAGCTCTGAAGATGAACTGGTTATTTTGCCTTTGGAAGAAGCTGAAAATGGTGTTTATAAAGAAATTATAAATGAGCATCTTGGCAAGAGCAGTATTTTTATAAACGATGGGATTCATGCACTTAATACTTCTTTTATTTATGGCGGCGTTTTTATTTATGCAGTAAAAGGGCAAATAATCGGAAATCCTGTTTACCTGTACCATATTTCCGACGCAGCAAATAATCACATTTTATCTCAGCCCAGAAGCCTGGTTTATGTAGATAAAAATGCCAAATTACAATTGGCAGAAACCTACAAAACTATTGGATCAATGGATAGTTTTACCAACGAAGTTTTTGAAGTAGTTGTAAATGATAATGCAATTGTCGAATATTACAAAATCCAAAATGATAACTCAAATGCAAGCCAGGTAAGTACCACACATATCCGGCAAATCGGAAAAAGTTACGCCCATACGTTGGTTATTTCTTTAGATGGCGGAATGATAAGGAATAATACCAACATTATTATGGAAGCAGCAGGAAATGAGGCGCACATGTACGGATTGTATTTATTAAAGGGAAACAGCCACGTTGATAATCATACGCTCGTTGATAATAAAATGCCCAACTGTTTCAGTAATGAATTGTATAAAGGCGTTATCGACGGAAATGCTACAGGCGTTTTTAGCGGTAAAATTTTCGTAAGGCCTGATGCACAAAAAACCAATGCTTACCAAAGCAATAAAAATATTTTGTTGAGCGATAATGCCAGTGTGAATAGTAAGCCTCAATTGGAAATTTATGCTGATGATGTAAAATGCTCGCACGGTTGTACTGTTGGAAGATTAGATGAAGAAGCTTTATTTTATTTAAGGACGCGCGGTATTTCTAAAGAACATGCAAAAGCAATGTTGCTTCAGGCTTTTGCGGCAAGCATTGTTGAGCAAATAAAAATAGAACCTCTTCGCAATTTTGCTGAGCAATTAATTGTGGACAGGTTATCGGAAAATTGATGCTAAAGCTTTTAAAAAAATGGAAACAATCACTCCCATAAAACCCACTTTTGACGTAAACGAAATCAGAAAATCATTTCCCATCTTGGAACGTGAAGTGAATAATCAATTGCTGGTTTACCTTGATAATGCGGCAACTTCTCAAAAACCACAGGTGGTGATAGATGCGCTTAGCCATTATTATTCTAATTACAACGCCAATATTCACCGCGGTATTCATACGCTGGCAGAAGAAGCTACAGCCGCTTATGAAGCCACCCGGAAAACAGTGCAGAAGTTTATTAATGCAAAATATGTGGAAGAAATCATCTTTACGAGAGGCACCACGGAAGGAATCAATTTAGTGGCTTATACCTGGGGAAGAAAAAATATTCATGAGGGTGATGAAATAATTATTTCCACCATGGAGCATCATTCCAATATTGTCCCCTGGCAAATTTTGTGTGAAGAAAAAAAGGCTGTTTTAAAAGTAATTCCGATAAATGATGATGGAGAACTTTTGATGGAAGAATATAAAAAATTGATTTCTGAAAAAACCAAATTGGTTTCTATTGTTCATGTGTCAAACGCTTTGGGAACTGTAAATCCTGTAAAAAAAATTATAGAAGAAGCGCATAAAACCGGCGCTTTGGTTTTGGTAGATGGAGCGCAATCTTCAGTCCATTTAGATATTGATGTGCAGGAAATGGATTGTGATTTTTTTGCTTTTTCCGGTCATAAAGTGTATGGCCCAACCGGGGTAGGAGTGCTTTATGGCAAGAAAAAAATTTTGGAAGAAATGCCTGTATTTATGAGTGGTGGAGAGATGATAAAAGAAGTAACTTTTGAAAAAACAACTTTTAATGAATTGCCTTATAAGTATGAAGCCGGCACACCAAATATTGCGGATACCATCGCATTAAAAGTGGCTTTGGATTTTGTAACGGAAACCAAAAAAAATATTATAAGAAATCATGAAAATGATTTGTTGAAATATGCTACAGAGCAAATGAATTCAATAGAAGGCCTGCAGATTATCGGCACTGCAAAAAATAAAGTAGGCGTTATTTCTTTCGTCATAAAAAATACTCATCCGCAGGATATTGGCGTATTATTAGACAACCAGGGAATCGCTGTGAGAACCGGCCACCATTGCACGGAACCTTTGATGAAGCGCTTTGGAGTCCCAGGGACCGTGCGCGCTTCTTTTGCAATGTACAATACCAAAGAAGAAGTGGACAGATTGGTTGCTGCTATAAAAAAGGCAATTAAAATGCTAACGTAATGAATGAAAACAAAACAATAAAAGAAAGAGAAGAAGAGATTGTAGAGGAATTTTCTTTGTTCGATACCTGGGAAGAAAAATATGAATACATCATCGACCTTGGAAAAAAATTAGAACCACTGGATGATAAATTTAAAGTGGAAGAAAATATTATCAAAGGTTGTCAATCTACAGTTTGGGTGACTTCCGAATTTAAAGATGGGAAGGTTTATTACAAGGCAGATAGCGACGCAGTGATAGTGAAAGGATTGATAAGTATGTTGATCAGAGTGCTGTCAGGAAACACACCTGATGAAATATTGAACACAAAACTTGATTTTTTAAATGACATCGGGATGATGTCGCATCTGGCTCAAACCCGCTCCAATGGCTTGTTGTCAATGATCAAACAAATTAAAAATTACGCACTTGCTTATAAATCGGTAGGTGCCACTCAATAAAAGAATATTGAAATGGAAGCTGAAGAATTAAAAGAAAAGGTGATTGCAGCATTGCATGAAATTTATGATCCTGAAATTCCCGTTGATATTTATGAACTGGGGTTGATTTATGAAGTAGAAATTTTGCCGATCAATAATGTTCAGATTGTGATGACGCTTACTGCTCCAAGTTGCCCTTCTGCCCAGGAAATTCCGGTAGAAGTGGAAGATAAAATAAGGGCGATTGAAGAAGTGAATGAGGTAAATGTTTCTGTTGTTTGGGATCCGCCATGGGACAGAAGCATGATGAGTGAAGTGGCAATGTTGGAACTGGGTTTTATGTAGTTTTTAATTGAAAGTTTGGAATTTAGAGTTTAGTTTCTGGTTATATAATGTTTATGGTTATACGAAAAAGAACAAGAATGAATTCGTGTAATCCGGTAAAATCAGTGTTTTAAAAAAATTTCATCATGAAAATCACATCACAGGAAGAATACGGATTGCGGATACTACTGCGCATTGCACGATGCCATGACGAAGAAAGCATGAGCATACAGGCGTTGAGCGTTGCTGAAGGCTTGTCGCCTGCTTATGCAGCCAAACTGACAAGATTATTGCGCCAGGCAGGTTTTATCAACAGTACCCCCGGGAATATCGGCGGATATATTTTAGCAAAACCTGCCACAGAAATTAATGTAAATGATGTTTTAAAAACATTGGGAGGCTCTTTGTTTTCCAAAGAATTTTGTAATGATTTTACAGGAGCCAGTAGATTATGCACCAATTCAGTCAATTGTTCCGTACGCTCGCTTTGGCAAATGGTGCAATTTTCCATTGACCAATTATTAGACAAAATACAGTTGAGCGATTTAATTGGAAATGAAAAACAGTCTGATAATTTGCTCGATTCCCTTTTACAGCAACATCGGTATCCTTTAAGAGAAAAGACAGCAAAATAAACCAGTAAACAAATAAATATCCACGATTTTTATTTTCCCTTTCCTATAATTTTTTGAAACCAGGCATTCAAAAAATATAAAGAGGATTTCCAGTAAGAAACTCCTCTTTATAAAAAATACTTTTTGATTTTTTGCCTGATTTATATTTTAATGGCTTTCCCGCTACCGGCTACTTTTGTGGATATATTGCTGGCGCTCCCTTTATAAAATACATTTCCGCTTCCCATGATGTTTGCAGTAAGGCTCTTATTGGCATTCACTCGCGCGTTTCCACTTCCGCTTATATTTACATTAACATTGTCGGCGGAAAGGTTGATGCAATCTATATTCCCGCTTCCGCTTACTGATGCTGTAATTTCATCAGCGCTGCCACCTTTTAAGTTAATATTCCCGCTCCCGGAAATTTGAAAATCAAGATTTTTGAAAGATCCTGAACTTAAATGAATATTCCCGGACCCCGAAAGCATAATCTCAGTTTTATTATCCCCTGTAAATTCGCCATTACCATCAATGTTGCCGCTGCCACTCAGTTTCAGCCCGTCTATTTTGGACATAGAAACATACATGGTCATTTTTGACCTTGATTTTAAATTGACATTATCTTTTGTTTTAATGGTCAATTTTCCATTCTCAACTGTGGTTTCAATATAGGGTAGTAAATTTTCATCGGCTTCAATTTGAATGCTGTTTGAATTGCCATAATTAATTTTTACATCTATCGAACCGTGAGAAGATAAAGAGGTAAAATTTTCTACCTGGCGTGTTTCTTTTTTTACATTTCCATCGCCCCTGATACTTTTCCAGGGCTGCGCAAATAAGTTTACGCTCATTAGCATCAAAAGAAGAATAAATAACTTTTTCATGATAATTGTTTTAATTTTTTTTGGAAGGATAATTGTGTAACGAATGGAATAATAAAAAGGTTACAAATCTTTAGAATTATTTTTTAAACCATTTTAATTTATCATCATGACATCTCAAAAATCTGAACATGAACTACTGTTGAAAAATCTTGTTGATCTTTTAGGCAAAGGAAACGCGCACGTTTTATTAGATGATGCATTGGAAGGTATTCCTTTTGGCCTACTGGATAAAACGCCTGAAAACTTACCTTATAATTTGTGGCAAATTGCAGAGCATATCCGCATTTCCCAATATGATATTCTTGAATTTTCAAGAAATGCTGATTACAAATCGCCCAAATGGCCGGAAGGGTACTGGCCTTCAAATAGCAAGCCTTCATCAGAAGAAGAATGGGAAAATTGCCTGCGGGAGATTAAAAAAGGCCGTATGTCTTTTATTGAATTACTAAAAGAGGAAGTTGAAAATTTATATAAGCCTTTTGAGCATGGAAACGGGCAAAATTTATTACGCGAAGCTTTGGTTTTAGCAGATCATAATAGTTATCATACCGGTGAAATAATCGTTTTAAGAAGGCTTTTAAATAATTGGAAAAAATAGAAATCTCATGAATTTCTTCGTTTACTGCGTTGAAAGGACATTACAAAATATGGGTTTCAATTGTTTTTCTGAAAGAATGAATATCAAAAGGTTTTTTTAAAAAAGCAGACGCATTTATTTTTTTACTTATTTTTTCAATCTCGTCATTTGCCGAAAAAAGAACCACCGGAATATGTTTGGTGCTTTCATTTTCATGCATCAGCCTGATTGCGTTTTCACCGCCAATTTGTGGAATCCGGAGATCCATTAAAATAATATCTGGTTTTATTTTCTCTATATCATCAATAATATTTTCGCAATGGGCGATGGTCTCAACGTGGTAATTTTCAAAATCTAAAATAGCCTTACAAACGGTTAATATTTCCAGGTCGTCGTCGTAAATTAAAACACATTTTTTTTCCATCTGGGGTAAGTAAATTTATTTTTTTAATTCAGTTATTCTTTAAAACATCATGAATATAAGATACAAGATAAATTAAAATGTGAATTATTTTCTAATAAATATAAAGTGGGTATAATAAAAAAGGCCTCTTAACAGAAAACCTTTTTTGATAAATTAGTTTAATTTTCTCCTTAACGGTAACCTACCATTTTGGAAGAAGCCATACAACCTTGTTTTGTTGTTGTGCAAGAAGAAAAAGCAGTAGCAATAATAAATGCCGCCAGCAATAAGAGCAATATATTTCTCATGTTATATTTTAATTTTTAATAAAAAATGACCTTTGGGGAAACTGCGGTTATTAGCCTATGTTTTTCCGGAAGATTGGTTAGATGAAACAAATTAACACAAAATTTACGGTATAAACAAGCAAATTCTTTCGGGGTAATAAACGCCGTTTTTTATATCAGAAATATTTTTATTTATTTATAAAAAATTTCAGAAAAAACGAAAAAGCAATTTAATTGAAATCAAAAATATTGGGTGTTTATTTTTCTATGTTATATTTTTCCCTTCTTGATTGAATGAACAAAATAACATGAATAGCTACTAGAATTTCACAGACAATTTCTTTGACGATCATAGGTTGCAATTTATAGGGTGTTTAAAAAAAATGCGTACAGAAAAGAAACGCTTTCTTATTCAATTTATTATACATTAGCAAACCAAAAGCCAAAAAAAAATAATAGTTTACCAATTTTTTTTTTGTAAGGGTTTCTATAAATCCTTTTAAGGTTTCTTTATAATAAAGTTTAGTGAAACAGGTAAGTTAAGTTTCAATAAATCTTAAACCAGCCATTACCCTATTTATTTTCAATTGTAAAAAATAGGAAATAAGAATCTTGATTATTTATTCTTTTACTGTATGTGAAGGTATTTTAAAAGAAAAACCTGCAGAATTCTCCGCAGGTTTTTCTTTTCAGGCCATAAAAAAGAGCCGTTACCTATTTTAAAACCAACTCCCGGTCCATCTTTCTCCTACTTTGTTTCCCATTTTTCTTTTTCTTCTTTTCACTTTCGCATTGTGAATAAACATCGTGACAAACATCAGTGGAATAAATAAAATGGTAAGGGGAGGAATACCCAAAAGAGAAATCCATTTTCCTCCAAACTGCCTGCGCATAGGGCGTTTTAGCCTTTCGGCAATAAGGTACATACTTGGTACCATTATCAAAGTCATAAAGAAGGCAAATGCCAATCCGAATATAATGGTCCATGCAAGTGGTTTCCAGAAAACAGAACTGTCGCCGCCGAAGAAAATGTGCGGATTCAGTTCGGAAAACATAGTAACAAAGTTGATATTGAAACCAATCGCAAGAGGAATTAATGCAAAAATCGCCGCAAGAGCAGTAAGCAATACCGGGATGATCCTGATCTTTCCGGCTTGAATTACCGCTTCCTTAGTTTTCATTCCACGCGCTCTTAATTCATCGGCAAAGTCTATTACCAATATCGCATTCTTAACTACGATACCCGCCAGCCTACAATGCCAATCCCTGTCATTACCACAGAAATTGTCATTCCTGTAATGGCGAAACCAAGTATTACCCCGATAACACTGAATAATATTTCTGTTAAAATAATAATTGATTTGCTTACCGAATTAAACTGCAACACCAATATGAAAAGAATTCCCATTAAAGCATATATTAATGCCTTTCCAAGGAAGGCACCGGTTTCTGCCTGCTGGGCTCCTTCCCCTGTTTGTTTGATAGTTACGCCGGGCCCTTTTTTATCAAAATTTTGAATGGCCGTTGCAATTTTCTGGTTCACTGCTGTAGGCGTATAGCCGGAAAGCACGTTAGAAAATAAAGTGATCACGCGTTTTACATTTTTTCTTTTGATGCTTCCATACGTGCTGGTAAAATCTACATCCACCAAAGAGCTGATAGGGATGGATTTTATCTTTCCGCTTGAAATATCCCTGAAAACAATATTCATATTCAACAAATCTGCAAGGCTTTTTCTTTGCAATTCGTTATTGCGTAATTGAATCTTATATTCATCTTCACCGTCTTTTATTTTAGAAACTTCCAGGCCAAATAAAGCAGTTCGTATCTGCTGACCAATTTGCGCAGTCGAAACGCCTTCAATCATAGCGCGTTGACGGTTGATTGATAAAGTAATTTCAGGATTAGTAAGGTCCACATCCATTTTTAAATCCTCGATTCCTGGTATCTGCAAACTGTCTAAATAGTCTTTCAGCGCAGAAGCTGTAGAAGTAAGCTGATCGAAATTCTCGCAGGCTACTTCTATGTTAATTGGGGGATCCGTTGGAGGCCCGCTTTGTTCCTGGGCTACTGAAATTTGTGCGCCCGGAAATCCTTTGGTAACTTCTCTAATAGAATCTAAATAAGGGGCAGTAGATACGCCGTTCCTTTTTTCATATTCAACAAATGAAACCTGAACCCGCCCTAAATTGGGATGAGTAGTCCTATCGCCACTATTGGGGTCGGCTGCGCCCACAGCCACGTTTGAGATAATACTTTCAACAATTGGGTTGAGTTTTCCGGAAGGGCCATCCAAAACATTAGCTACTCTTTTTTCAATAATGTTGGTAATGGAATCAGTATAATCTACACTGGTTCCAACTGGTAATTTAAGATATACATAAATAAAGTTTGGATCGCCTTTAGGGAAAAACTCCACTTGCACATCTCTTAAATAGAAAAAGATGAGAGAAAATACCAACAAGCCAAACGTACCTACTAAAAGCCATACCGGGCGCCATTTTGCAACCGCCCACCTTAGCAATTTTTCATAATTACGCATGATAGCAGGCAATACTTTGTTTTGAAAAGAATGTATCCAACTGTCGAATAAATAGGTATTTAATACGACAATTATCGAGAACAGCAGCAACAGGTTTCCAACAAATGGAACACCCGCTAAATCGAATAGAATACCTGCCAGCAATGGAATTAAAAATGCCTTGCTCTTAAATACAGAAGATTTTCTCTTAACTGCATCACTTTCAGGGTGATTCATAAAGTCTACTGCAAAAACCGGGTTCATGAGAAAAGCTACAATTAATGACGCCGACAACGTGAATATTAGCATGGTGGGCAGGTAAATCATAAATTTACCGATGATGCCCGGCCAGAAAAGAAGTGGGAAGAATGGCGCCAGGGTGGTAACCGTACCAGAAAACACAGGTACAAAAATTTCTCCTGCTGCCATCTTTGCCGATTCCGTTGCTGAAACCTTTCCCTTGTTTTCCATGAAAATACGATGGGTGTTTTCTATCACCACAATGGCATCATCTACTATAATTCCGAGGCCAAAAAGCAACGCGAAAAGAACGATGAAATTTAAAGTCACATTTCCTCCTACAATCAAATCAGCAGCAGGCAAAAACAGGAAAGCTACGAACATGCTTAGAGGTACAGAAAGGGCCACAAAGAACGCATTGGTTACTCCCATAAAAAACATCAGGATCAAAAGAACAAGGATGAACCCAATTACAATTGAATTAACCAAATCATTAAAAGAAGTCCGTGTGGAGCGGCTTTGGTCCCCCGTAATTACCACGTGCAAATTGGAAGGCAAAATATTTCCTTTCATGTCTGCTACAGACTTTTTAACGTCGTCGGAAGTTTGTATTAGATTTTCTCCTGATCGTTTTATAATATTAAGAGTAACAACATTTTTACCATTAAGGCGCGCGTAACTTTCACTTGTTTTTACGGTGTCTTTTATATTGGCAATGTCTTTAAGGTATATTGGAGCGCCTGCGTTATTTCTGACAACTATTTTATCAATATCATAAACTGTTTTAAACTGCCCTCTGATTTGCAAGGTGCGTTTCATATTGCCCACTTCGAGCAGCCCACCGGAAATATCCAGGTTTTCATTTTTCACGGCTGTTGCAATATCATTGTAAGTAACTCCGGCACTTTGCATTTTATAATTGTCCACGTTGATCTGAAATTCCCTTTCAGGAGCTCCTACAATATCCACTCTTGTAATTTCAGGAAGTTCCTCTAACTGGTCTTTTGCATCGTCTGCAAATTTTTTCAGGCTCATTAAATCATAATCGCCGCTGAGGTTTACAAACATAATGGGAAGTTCACTTAAACTCACTTCCTGTACATCCGGGTCCTGTGTAAGGTCGGTTGGTAAATCTTTTTTTGCTTTATCCACCGCATCTTTTGTTTTTTGCAGTGCTACTTCCGTTTTCACATCGGTTTCAAACTCAACCGTAATAGCGGAATAATCCTGGATAGATGAACTGGTAATCTTATTTATCTTAGCATCGGTGATTCCCTTTAGTTGCTTTTCTATTGGCTTGGTTACCAGGTTTTCAATATCCTTCGGTGAGTTACCTGCATAGATAGTTTGTATATAAATAGTGGGGATTACAATATCCGGGAATTGCTCTTTAGGTAAAGTGACAAACTGGAATACCCCTATTATCGATACAAAAATGATAAGCAGATAGACAGGAGTTTTATTTTTTATTGCCCAACTGGTAGGTTTAAACTCCTTATATTTTTCATTAAAATTTTCCTTGAAATTCATATAAAATAATGTTACGCTTTTCCCTAAGCATTAATAATCTGTCTTACTATTTCTGTGTTGTAATAATAGGCTGCCCATCAAACAAGCCCTGGTAGCCTTCTGTAATTAACTGCTCACCGGATTGCAAACCTTTCTTTATTTCAATACTGTCACCCGACAATTCGCCTGGCACTACGTTTACTTTTTTTGCGGCCATTTCATCGCCGTTCTTGTCGGCTATTAATACAAACTTTCCGTCTTGCCCGGTTTGCATTGTATTTACAGGTATAGCAATGGCACCCGGAGCATTATAATCCAATATGTTAACCATGGCAATCTCGTTGGGGCGCAATTTCATACCCTTCGGTACTTTTATTTCAGCAGTAAACCCACGCGTCGCTGTTCCGATAGACTGGCTTAAAAATGAAATTTCGCTGTCAAAAGTTTTATTGGCATCAGGAATGTTAACCACTACTTTGGACCCTTTGCTAATTTGGCCTGCATAATTTTCAGGAATCGTAACACTAATCTTTAGATCGGATTCATTTACAATCCTTATATATCCGCCCGTCAGTGGGTTTCCGTTAAAAGATTCTCCTACATGAGTCGTGATATCATCAACAGTACCATTTACATTACTGTACACATTGCTTTGATTCGCTTGTTCCTGTGCAGCATTTACCTGTGCCTGTATTGCCTTTATTTGATTTTCTAAAGTTTCTACCTGTGTCTTATCCTGTAACAATTGTACTTCTGTTCCTATCTGCTGGTCCCAAAGATTTTTTTGTCTTTGATAAACTGATTTAGCCAGGCCAAGCTGAGCTTTTAAGCTACCCAATTGTTGTTTAATCGCTGTTACATTTTGTTGAGCAACTACATCATCCAGTTTCAGGATCAACTGGCCTTTGTGTATTTTGTCGCCTTGTTTTACATAGATGGATTTAACCTGGCCCGGCTGGCCACTGGGAGTGATGTAAGAAATATTTTTATCGTCTACACTTCCCTGTAAGGTTAGGTAATGTTTAAAATCAATTTTATTTACCGGCGTTAAAGCAACTAATTTAGGTTGTACAGCTGATGTAGTTGTATCAATGCTTGCTACTTCTTTTTGAAGATCGGCTATTTTACTATCAAGTTTATCTTTTTCGATTTTCAGTTTTTCCAATTGCGCTTTTTTTGCGCTTAGAGAATTATCTTTTTTCCCGGTGTCTCCGCAGGACGAAATAAATGATACCAACAGAATCATCAATCCGGTAGTTACTAATTTTTTCATTGTTTTGTTATTTGGTACTTTGGTCATTTTTAATTTAATTATAATTTTCCTGCAGCACTCAGGTAGTCTATTTTAGCAATGATAGCATCATATAAGGAACTGTAATAATTGTTCTGAGCTGTAACCAAATCTGCCTGTGCGGTAGAAATTTCCTGATTACTGCCGAGCCCCTGTTCATATTTTAATTTGGTTGAATTATAAACCTGTTGGGCAAGGTCAATATTTTTTTTCTGCGCGTCCATTGTGAGTATGGCAGATTTCATGTTGATCCTTGATTGGGCTACATCATTATCAATGGAAGACTTTAATTGGCCAAGCTGATTATTCATTTTCATTAAATTCAACTTCGCTGTTTGAATATTTGAATTACGGGTTCCACCATCAAATATGGGAATAGACAAACTAAAACTTATAAATGAATTGGTGTACCACGGTTCGCTGCCTTTAAAAAAATTAAACGTGTTTCGCTGCGCATTTTGATTAACATTTGCGGAAAAAGACAAAGCAGGTATTTTGCTCAATTGGTACCTTTTTATATTAAACTTGCCAAGGTCTATTTCGGTTTCTAATAGTTGAAACTCTTTCCTGTCTTCATATTTATAATTCTCATCCAGGATACCTGATTTCAATTCTTCATCAGATAAGGTATCGGTAAGAATAAGTTCATCTTTTTGAGGAATATTCATCAGAAATTTTAATCCTTCTTTGCCTGCATCAATTTGATTTTGCGCTTTTAATTTTTGAGTTTCAAGATTGTTTAGCTGAACCTGTACTTTGTCAACATCCAATTTTTCCGCGAATCCATTTTTATAAATCTCTTTTGTATCATGAAGTAATTTTTCATAAGTAGCAATATTTGCATCTAAAGTTCCCATTTGCCTCTTGGCCACTACCAATTGATAATAAACTTTATAGACATTTTCTTTTATTTGTTCTTTGGTAACATCTGCGGCCAGTTCTGCATTTCTTATAGATGCTTTTCTTGCCTGCAGGCCAACAAACACCTGGCCATCAAAAATAATTTGCTGAAGATTGGCTCCATAAGTTCCGTTGTATTTTGTTCCGAATTTTATAGGAATATAAGTGCCGGGTGCGCCGCCGGTAAATTCGGCAGGAATAAGCTGAGTGGCAATAGAAAGATAATCGGTTAAGGAAACATTGCCTTTAATCTGAGGTAAAGCCATAGCTGTAATTCCTTTATTGGTTTGCTCCTGAATTTTTATATCCAGCATCGCATTTTTTACCTGTGTTGCATTTTGTAGCGCATAATCAACTGCTTGCTGCGCTGTAAAAGGATGAGTTTTTGCAGGCGTATTATTTTGCTGTGCCTGGGCAACAAAACATATAAAACATACAACTGGTACTAAAATTAATTTTTTGATCATTACTTTCATCGGGACTTTATTTTTGCAGGCCTTTTTTTTCGGCAAATTCTTTTTGATATTTTGTAATTAATTCATAGCCTTTTGGATTTACCATAGCATAAAGAAAATATTCAAGCAATTGTTGTTGAATATAAACCAGCGAATATTGATGCTTTGGAAAAATTTCCTCATTAAAAGCCATCATAATTGTTTCAATTCTTACTTTACAGATAAGTTCAGCATTTAATTCCGGCCGGTACAATCCTTCTTTTTTTCCTCTTTCAATATTTTTCTTCATCATTTCATAAAGAAAATTGTATTTGAATTCTATGAACTTTTTAAAGGTTTGGGGATGGCCCTTTTCAATATCAAATAATATGGAGGGATTCATATTATCTAACATTTCCTGCAAGCTCTCCATGCCCAGGTAAACCTCCTGAACCGCATTAACTGCTTGATTACGGCTTTCGCGGCAGCATACTTTATTGTATTCAAGCATTTCTGCAATTACCGCATCTACTAATTCATTTTTGTCTTTAAAAGAATGATAAATTGTTTTTTTTGATACCCCCAATTGTGTGGCAATCTCATCCATCGTTACTGATTTCACTCCATAACGCCTGTACAGTTCATCTGCTTTTTGTTTTATTCTGTCTTTTAATTCCATTTCGAGTGCAAAACTAAGGAAACTTTTTATGTTACCAAAGTTTCCGATAAAATATTTTTAGGAATTTTTAAAATTCGGAGGATAAATGGCGCATCGCTTACCTTTGAAACTCAATTATTTTTTATTATGAAAAAAACGAAAACTTACCAAAGAACGATTCAATATTTTTTACAGGGATTATTAATTCTCGGCCCCGTTTCCATCACTATTTATTTTATTTATATTGTTTTTGATAAGATTGACAGCATTCTGCGCCCGGCGATAAATATTCCTGGCCTTGGATTTGTTATCATAATTGGTTTCATTCTTTTGATTGGTTATTTAAGTTCCTTTTTTGTAATGGAAAGGATATTATCCGTGTTCAATAAGATTTTGGAGAAAACTCCCGGGATTAAACTTCTTTATTCATTTGTAAGGGATTTTTTTGAGGCATTTGCGGGCAACAAAAAGAAATTTACACACAATGTTTTGGCATGTGTTGACGATACAGATGTCTGGCGTGTTGGTTTTATTACGCAAGAAGATATGAGTATTTTTGGGATGGAAAATTATGTGGCTGTTTATTTACCAATGGCTTATTCGGTTGCAGGAAATGTGTACATTGTTCCTAAAGAAAGGATAAGGCCCATACATTCTATCAGCGCGGCTCAATCAATGAAATTTGCAGTGAGCGGCGGTGTCACACAAACGGTTTCTGATACAATTGGTGATCCCCTGGACGATTCGATGATTCATTAAAAATTGGTTTTTGAGAAAAATTATTCTTTGCCTTTGTTTTTTTTTAATCGCCACGCGATGTTTTTGTTGGGGATTTTATGCGCATAAAAAAATTAATTATTACGCGGTTTTTTTATTGCCTCCCCAGATGCTTTTGTTTTACAAACCTCACATTGATTTTATTTCAGAACACGCAGTAGACCCTGATAAAAGAAGGTATTCCTTAGCTGCCGAAGCACCGCGCCATTTTATTGATATTGATCATTACGGTGAATATCCGTACCCGGAATTACCGCACAAATGGAAAGATGCGGTTGAAAAATACGGCGAAGATACTTTGTTGAAATACGGAATTGTTCCGTGGCATATTCAGGTAATGCTTGGCAGGCTGACAAAAGCTTTTAAAGAGAAAAACTTTTCTTCTATTTTAAAAAACAGTGCGGAAATAGGCCATTATATTGCCGATGCCCACGTTCCTTTGCATACTTCCCAAAATTATGACGGGCAATTTACAGGGCAAAAAGGGATACACGCCCTTTGGGAAAGCCGGATACCGGAATTATTGGCAGAAAAAAATTTTAATTTTTTTATCGGAAAAGCTCAATACATAAAAGACCCTTCCGGTTTTATTTGGAAAAGAGTTCTGGAAAGCGCAAAGGCCACAGATTCTGTTTTGAAATTTGAAAAAGAATTATCGCTTACGTTTCCTTCAGATAAAAAATATTCTTTTGAAAAAAGAAACAATGTTTTGATAAAACAATATTCATCCGCATATACAATTGCTTATGATAAAATGCTGAACGGAATGGTAGAGCGAAGAATGCGCCAATCCATCTTTGCGGTAGCTTCTTTTTGGTACACCGCATGGATAAATGCAGGCCAGCCCGATCTTTCAGCATTAGCCCATCAGTCTTTTTCAGAAAAAGATTTAAAAGAATTTGAAAAATTAAATGAAGCCTGGAAAAAAGGAAAGGAAAAAGGAAGAGCACACGAATAAAAAATTAGGAATGAGAATGAATATGTATTTCTAATCAACAATGAAATAATATATTATAGTAAACAAACAAAAAATCGTGATTTATATTTTTTTTATTTCAAATTTGCAATCTGTTTTAAAAACAAACATCTTTTTGCAGTAAACAAACAAATAAATCAAAAAACTATTTTAACCCAAATACATGATTCACAATTTTAATGCAGGGCCTTCCATTCTTCCGCAAAGTGTTCTAAAACAGGCATCCGAAGCGATTATTAATTTTAATGACAGTGGTTTGTCTATTTTGGAGATAGGCCACCGGACACCGCTTTTTGAATCGGTGATGGAAGAAGCAAGGTCTTTGGTAAAAGAATTAATGCATTTGGGCGATGGCCATGAAGTTATGTTTTTGCATGGTGGGGCTACGGTTCAGTTTATGCAGGTACCAATGAATCTTTTAAATGAGAAGGAAACGGCATCTTATACGGATACCGGCGTGTGGAGTACGAAGGCTATAAAAGAAGCAAAACTTTTCGGGAACGTAGATATAGTGTGCAGTTCAAAAGAAAGTAACTATAATTTTATTCCGAAGGATTTCGCAGTTCCTAATGAATCTGCGTATTTTCATATTACGACTAACAATACAATTTATGGAACGCAATGGCAACAAATTCCAAAAGTGAGCATGCCCGTGGTTGCCGATATGTCAAGCGATATTTTCAGCAGGAAAATGGACTTTAATTCTTTCAGCCTGATCTTTGCCGGCGCTCAAAAAAACATGGGCGCGGCAGGGGCAACACTTGTTGTAGTAAACAAACAAATTCTGGGAAAAGTAAAACGTTCTATTCCTGCAATTATGGATTACAGAAATCATATCCAGGCAAAAAGTATGCTCAATACACCGCCGGTTTTTGCGGTGTACGTTTCTTTGCTTACTCTTCGTTGGCTTAAAGAAAATGGCGGCACGGAAGCAATGGAAAAATTAAATAATGAAAAAGCAGATTTGCTTTACAACGCGATTGATAAAAGCAAAATTTTTAAGGGAACTGTTGTGAAGGAAGACAGAAGTAAAATGAATGTTTGCTTTGTGATGGGCGATCCTGAAAAAGAAAAAGCGTTTCTTGAATTTTCAAAACAAAATAATATTTATGGAATAAAAGGGCACCGCTCTGTTGGTGGTTTCCGGGCTTCATTATACAACGCTTTGCCTTTGAGCAGCGTACAATATTTGGTAGGGAAAATGGAAGAGTTTGAAGCCAAAGAATAACAGTGTAATTCCTTTTTTAGCCCGAAAATATTCTTTGATTGAATTATATTTGCACGCTTTACAAAAACTAAATGCCTTTCAAGGCAAATTTAAAAAACATGATATCTATTTCACCTTTCAAAGCGCTACGCCCTGAACCTCAATTTGCAAAACAAGTAGCTTCAAGGCCTTATGATGTGTTAACTACCAAAGAAGCAAAAGTAGATGCGGAAGGAAACCCTTATTCCTTTCTGCATATCACACGAAGTGAAATAGACCTTCCTCCCGGTACAGATATTCACAGCCAGCAGGTTTATGAAAAAGCTAAAGAAAATCTGGATGCATTTATCAGCCGCCCAATTCTTTTTAGTGAAAGCAAACCTTGTTATTATATTTATGAACTTACGATGGATGGAAAGGCCGCAGACAGGTTTGGTTTGCTGTAGCTCTGTTGGTGACTATGAAGAAGGATTGATAAAAAAACATGAATTAACAAGGCCGGAAAAAGAACAAGACCGCATTAATCATATCAAAACTACCGGTGCTCAAACGGGAAATGTTTTTCTGGCTTTCAGGGATATTGATGAATTAAATGGTTTGATGGAAACCTGGAAAAAAACTAAAAACCCTATATATAATTTCACCGCTGATGACGGAATACAACACGGTATTTGGGTGGTGAGTGATGAGAAAATTATTGACCGGATCACAGAAATTTTTAAAACAGAAGTGGATAGCACTTACATAGCAGATGGCCATCACCGCGTGGCTTCGGCGGCTAAAGTAAAATATATTTTAGCCAATGAAGAAGAAGCCGGCCATTTTCTTTCTACTTTATTTCCTGCCTCGGAATTAAAAATAATGGACTATAACAGGGTAGTCACAGATTTGAATGGATTATCGGAAGAAGATTTTTTTGATAAAATAAATAAAAACTTCTCGGTTTCAAAAGTTTCAAATGCATTTGCACCTCATGAACCTCATGAATTTGGGATGTATTTAAACAATCAATGGTACCAGCTAAATGCGTTGGAAGGCACTTTTTCAACAGATCCGATTGGGATTCTTGATATAACCATTTTACAAAATAATTTGTTAGAACCGGTGCTGGGAATTAAAGACCAGCGTACTGATACAAGAATTGATTTCATCGGCGGCATTAGAGGTTTAGGTGAGTTGGAAGAAAGAGTAAATAGTAATGAATGGAAAGTCGCCTTTAGCCTTTACCCTGTAACTATTGAACAACTTTTTGACATAGCCGATACTAATAATATCATGCCTCCTAAAAGTACCTGGTTTGAACCAAAATTGAGAGACGGCCTTCTCACACACCTTATTTCATCTTAAAATAAAATTTGGTAAAACAATTTTTTTTATTTTCCCAGGTTAATATAATTTTTTGTTTTTATAAAGTTTTCAGGTGCTAAACTATTTTATCTTTACCCGATGAAAAAGATTTTATTCGGTATTCTTTTCTTCAGCCTTACCACCCGGGTAGTTGCTCAGCAGGAGGATGTTGCTCAACTTCATAAGAATGCAAAAACGTTTATGCAGCAGGGAGATTATGGAAATGCAGTACTTATATTAACACGCGCATTGCAACAGGATCAGCAAAATCTTTCAATTGCCAAAGATCTTTCCTTAAGTTATTTTTTTCAAAAAGAAGATAAAAAGGCGCTTAATGTTATCAAACCGTTTGTGGATAATAATAATGCAGACGACGAGGCATATCAAATTGCAGGCACAATATACAGGCGGCTTGGCCAGGAAAAAGATGCGGAGAAAAATTATAAAAAAGCTTTAAGCCTTTTCCCAAACAGCGGTGGCTTATACAATGATTATGGGGAATTTCTTTTTAGCCAGCATGATCCGGAAGCTATAAAACAATGGGAAAAAGGAATTGAAATGGACCCTTCTTTTGGGTACAATTATTACAATGCCTGCAAATATTATTATTATCAAAGAAATTATGTTTGGTGCCTTCTGTATGGCGAAATTTTTATTAATATAGAATCTTTTACTTCGCGCACGGCGGAAATAAAAGATATTTTGCTGGATGGGTATAAAAAACTTTTTGCTACTCCTGACCTTCTCAGTAATTTGAAAGGTAAAAGCGATTTTGAAATTGCTTTTTTAACCTGTATGAATAAACAAAATAATGTAGTTATCCGTGGCATCAATCCTGAAACGCTCACAATGATCCGGACACGGTTTATGCTTGACTGGAATAAAAACTATGCTCAAAAGTTTCCCTTCAAACTTTTTAGCCTGCAGGAACAGCTTTTGGAACAGGGATTATTTCCTGCATACAATCAATGGATTTTCGGCGTTTCTCAAAACCTGGCAGCCTATCAGAACTGGACAAGCAACCATCCCGAAGAAGCTGAAAATTTTAAAAAATTCAAACAATCTATTATTTTTAAAGTACCCAAAGGCCAGTATTATCAATGATTTAATTTAAAAATTAAAAGTGAAAGTTTTTAAAAACAATTTTATTTATTTAATTGTTTAATTTAGAAGCTCGCATGCCGGAAAATATTATTTAAAAAAATATTTTAAAGGTTAAAAAAAATGATTCCTACCAGGCTTTTCGACTGTATTGAAACTCATTTAAAAGGTTCGCCAGGCAGAACTATGCTTGCGGGTAAAGGAGATGGTAAATGGAAAGAATACACGACAGTTGAAGTTGCAGAAATAGTAAACAAACTTGGTTCCGGCTTGCTATACTGGGGCATTGGCCCCGGCGATTTTTCAATAGAAGGAAGGGATAAAGTGGCCGTTATTTCAAAAAACCGCCCTGAATGGATTATGCTCGACCTTGCGGTTCAGCGGCTGGGCGCCATACTAGTTCCTGTTTATCCTACCATAAGCGATATGGAACTTGAATTTATTTTAAAAGACGCTAACGTAAAACTAATCTTTGTAAACGACAAGGCTTTATTTGAAAAAGCTAACTGTATAAAACAAAATCTCCCCAACCTTAAAGAAATTATTTCATTTGAAAAGATTGACGGAGTAAAAAATTGGGAAGAAATACTTCTGCCTTTGACAGAAAACATTTTAGGAGAAATAAAATCCATTTCAGATAAAATAAAAAATGAAGATCTCGCAACCATCATTTATACTTCAGGTACAACCGGAAACCCTAAAGGAGTAATGTTGTCGCATAAAAATATTTTGAGTAATTTGATGGATAGCATGCCTTGTTTTCCCCCTGGCGATAATCTGAAAGCATTAAGTTTTTTGCCTCTTAATCATATTTTTGAGCGAATGATTAGTTTTCTTTACTTATTTAAGGGAACAAGTATTTTTTTCGCAGAAAGTATAGAAACCATCCCACAAAACCTTATAGAAATCAAACCCCATTTGTTTACCACGGTACCTAGATTATTGGAAAAAGTATATGAAAAAATAATGCAAAAGGGGAGCGAATTGAAAGGGGTAAAAAGAAAATTATTTTTTTGGGCACATCGCCTGGGTTTAAAATTTGACTTCGATAAAAAAAGGAATTTTTTTTACAGGATTCAATTATCATTTGCCAACAAATTAATCTTTAATAAATGGCGGGAAGCGCTTGGCAATAATATCGTTTGTATTATAAGCGGGGGAGCGGCTTGCCAATTGAGGCTTTTAAAGATTTTTACCGCTGCAAAAATTCCTATAATGGAAGGGTATGGCCTTACGGAAACTTCACCGGTTATAAGCGTAAACCGTTTTGAAGAAAAAGACAGGATGCTTGGCTCTGTAGGGCCCTTGATTCAAAATGTGGAGGTTAAGTTTGGTGAAGATGGGGAAATTTTATGCAAGGGCCCAAATATAATGATGGGTTATTATAAGCGCCCCGAATTAACCGATGAAGCCATGCAGGATGGGTGGTTTAAAACCGGGGATATTGGAGTGATGGTTGGCAAATTTTTGAAAATTACTGACCGGAAAAAAGAAATTTTTAAAACCAGCGGCGGAAAATACGTAGCACCAATTGCAATTGAAAATAAATTAAAGGAATCGAGGTTTATAGAAAACATTATGGTATTAGGCGCAGGTGAAAAATTTGTAAGTGCCTTGGTAATTCCATCTTTTGCTAATTTAAAAACCTGGTGCTCCCAACAGAATATAGATTGGAGTGATAATGAAAAAATGATCAACAATCCATTAGTAAAAGAACTTTACCAAAAAGAAATAGCGCGTTTTGATAAATATTTTAATCACCATGAGCAGGTAAAGAAATTTGAATTACTTGCTAACGAATGGAATACGGAAAATGGCGAATTGACACCTAAACTTAGCCTGAGGCGCAAGATAATTATGGAAAAAAATAAAGAAAAAGTTAAGCATATTTATTCTTCCTGAGAATTTTACAGTAAACAAATAAATAAACGGTATTTCTATTTTCAGAACTGGCTTACGTGCTAAAAAATATTCGATTCTTCTTTCTCCTCTACCGGTATTTTTCTAAGAAAATTATTGTACGCCTCGTCGTGATTGCTATAGGCACCGTAGGCGTCAATGCTATAACCAACCATGCCATCAGCCGCCTCTATTATATAGATAATGGAGTTATCGCCTGGATTTGATTCGCCTTCAAAACGATAGGTTCTGATAATTTTCAGGCCTTCGGGTTGATAATATTTGCTATTGCCGGGGGTAAAACCTTTTGGCTCCATTTTAAATTCATTATCTATTTTTTTTAAGCGCAGTTTTTCTAAAACTCCTGAGAGGGTTGTCATATGAGTTTTATATTCTTCATTACGGTCAGCCATAAATTATTTTTTGATATTATAAATTTTCGCTTATCAAAAAACAAATTACATACCGAAAAAAATATATGAAAATAGAAAAGCCTTGAATTTATAACGATTCGTATATCTTAATTTTATTGTACAAAGTTTTACGATCAATTTTTAAGATTTCAGCGGCTTTGGTTTTATTAAAGTTTACTTCTTTTAAAACATTCATAATGGTTTCATATTCGGCTTTTGCGGCTGCATCTTTAAGGTCAACTTCTTTTAAGTGATGATTTTGCAAATGCAAATTATCTTCAAAACCATTTAGCGCAAACTCAGGTTGAGCCTGTGCCTGCGTAATTTCCCAGGGCAAAACTTTTGAATTTATTTTTCCGGATGGAGTGAGCAAAACTGCCCGGCGCACTACATTTCTAAATTCTCTTAAATTGCCAGGCCAAGGGTAATTTAAAAACATTTCTTCTACATCTTCTTCATAGCCTTCGATACTTTTTTGAAGTTCATCGTTTGTCTTATCAAGAAAAAATTGCGCAAAAAGTGGAATATCGCCTTTCCTGTTTCTCAAAGCTGGAAGGTTGATTGAAAATTCGTTGAACCTGTGATAAAGGTCTTCCCGAAATTTCCCCCTTTGGTAAGCCTCTTGTAAATTTTCATTTGATGCTACAATAATTCTTATATCAACATCCATTTCCTTTGTTCCGCCTACTCTTTTATATTTTCTTTCCTGGATAACGCGTAGCAATGAAGCCTGCACATCTTTTGGAAGGTTAGATACTTCATCTAAAAATAAAGTGCCGCCATTAGCCAATTCAAAATGGCCTTCTTTATCCGTGACAGCGCCGGTAAATGCGCCTTTTACATGCCCGAATAATTCACTGCCCGATAATTCTTTTGAAAGCGTGCCACAATCCATTGCGATAAACGGCCTTTCCTTTTCGCTTGCTTGCTTCATGGATGGTTTTTGCAATCACTTCTTTACCGGTTCCACTTTCACCATATAGAATAACACTATAATTGGTAGGGGCTACCATTTCTATTTGCCTGTAAATTCTTGATGTTTCTGTATCCTGTCCAATCAAATATTCATTATTCGGAGAAAGTTCATAGCTTTTTTTCTTTTGGGGAGATTGGGAAGGCTGCGTTTGCGATTGATTTTTTTGATCTGTAACGGGTGCTGCCAGCGCTTTTTCTATTACATTTATTACTTCATCGGGTATAAGTGGTTTGGTAATATAATCAAATGCGCCAAGTTTAATAACATCCACCGCCGTTTTAATATCAGAATATCCTGTAATAATAATTACGATGGTTTTTGGTTTGCTTTCTTTAATTTTCATTAACACATCCTTTCCATCTTTATCGCCAAGCCTGAAATCACATAATACAATATCAAAATGAAACTCATTGAATTTTGCCAAACCTTTAGATCCGTTATGCGCCACTTCAGCACTGTAGCCTTTTTTGTTCAGGAAACGGCTCAGCAGAGCACACATGTCAAAATCGTCATCAATAATCAGTATTTTTTTGTTCATATATTTAAAATAAGAATTAGTGTTTCAAAGTTAACTTAAATCTTGTTCTTTAGTTCAGGCGAGGATACAGTTTTTTTTTCAATTTTAACCCAATCAGCATATTCATTTGGAGATATTTTTTCCCCGTATAATTTGGTGAAAACTTTAGTAAATTCTGCTCCCAAATACAAAATTATGGAACTATAATATACCCACACCATAAAAATAATTATTGAGCCTGCCGCGCCATATAGAGATTTGAGGTTACTCTTCTGAATATAAAAATTAATTCCCAATTTTCCCAGGGTAAAAAAGATAGCCGTAATGAACCCTCCAAATAATACGTCTTTCCAGCGGATCTTCGCATCAGGCAATACTTTGAAAATAAATGCAAATAGAAAAGTAGCAATAAGAAGCGAAAGAATAGCATCTGAAAACTGGATAAAATATATACTGTAATGGGCAATAAATTTTCCAATAAATTTTCCAAATGCCGCTATAATTGCATTGAGTAAAAGTGAAACAATTGTTATTAACCCCATACTTAAAATCAATAAAAATGATAATAACCGGGTAATAATTAATTTCCACCAGGCTTTGTGCTTTTTTATTTTAAGCCCCCATATTTTATTTATTGAATCCTGTATTTCTCCAAAGATACTCGTAGCCCCGATTACTAAAATGATAGTACTTAAAACAGTTGCAAAAAAGCTATTTCTGTTTAAATGAATATTCTTGATTATATTTTGAATCTGGATGGCAGCATTGCTTCCTATTAATTCGTTTAATTGAGCGTAAACCCTTCCCTGTATCGCTTCCTGCCCAAAAATAAATCCGAATAAAGTAGTAAGTACTATAATTAAGGGCGCTATTGAAAAAACAGTATAATAGGCAAGAGAAGCACTGTATTTTAAAATATTATCTGCCGAAAATTCTCTTGCTACTTCTTTAATAACCAGTAAAAATGTGGATATTTTTTTTTTCGAAGGCATTTAAAAAATTTAGGTCAGAATATAATAAAGTTACACTAAATCAATTGAGAAGAAAACAAAAAGGCAAACTTAAATTATGTGAAAAAAAATAAATGGAAATGCTCATTTCGTGGAGGTAATTCCCCAAGCATAAGCATCTTCTTTTATTTATAGATACCTTATTTTTTAGTTCCTTATAGCGGTATTTTGGTTCTTTTCCCAAAACAATTGCCTTTGGCAAAGTTTTATATGGTATGAAGAATATAAAATTATTTCTTAAAATCTAAATTAAAAAAATGAGAAGCCTTTTATACATTATCGCAGTAATTTTAGTAATAATTTGGGTGGTTTCTTTTTTGGTTTACCATGTAACGGGAGGTTTGATTCACATTTTACTGGTTATTGCAGTAATCGCTATTATCCTTGGAGTTATCCGTAGAGCATAAGGTTATTACAAAAAACTGAAAATAAGAATCTTTACTATTTGTGCGTTTACTGCATTTTTTTCAAACATTATTTTTAAACCTTAAAAATCAAAACAATGGGAAATTTATTATATGTCATAGCTGTGGTTCTTATTATTATATGGGCCATTAGCTTTTTAGGCGGATTCTACACGGGTGGGCTGATTCACATTTTATTGGTAATTGCTGTAATTGCCATTCTGTTAAGGGTAATCAGGTCTGCTTAATTTATTAACTCTTAAAAATTTAAATCATGGAAGACTGGAAATTAAAATTGAATGGAAACTGGAATGAACTGAAAGGCAAAATGAAACAAGCCTATGGAAAGCTTAATGATGATGACCTGAAATACGAAGAGGGAAAAGACGATGAATTTGTAGGCAGGTTACAACAAAAGCTTGGGAAAACCAAAGATGAAGTAATTAACTGGATTCAAAATTTATAAGTTTTCATCAACCAAGGTAAAATAACAAAACTTCATCATTTTGAGAGGTTTTGTTATTTTTTTTTAGCATTTGAATAGTAACCTTTATAAAAAGAATTTTCAATAACCAAAAGAGATTGTGAATGAAGTTCCTTTGCCATATTCACTTTCGGCGGCTATGTTTCCTTTATGGCTTATAATTATATTGTGTGAATTAGCAAGCCCCAAACCATTACCTTTTTCTTTTGTTGTAAAATAAGGCTCGAACAAACGGTCCAGTTCTGTTTTTTTCATTCCTTTTCCATTATCTGAAATTTTTACAACACATTTGCCATTTTGGTTTTTCGTAGAAATTTCTAATGTTCCACTCTCATCCATTGCTTCTACTGCATTTACAATAATATTTAAGAAAGCAATTTTAATTTTTTCTACGTCTAAAGAAAGAGGGCAAATAGCTTCATCATAATTTTTGACCACTTTTATTTGATTCAATTTAATTCTGTCATTGGCGAGTTCCAGTGTTTCATCAATTACTTTATTAATAGAAGTTTCAGAAAAACTAAGTTCAGCTACTTTTGTGGTAGCCAACAAATCCGTTACAAGTTGGTTGATGCGCTCTGAGTTGCGGTTAATCATTGTAAAAAGCAAATCTGAATTTTCATTTTCTATTTCTGACCGTAATTGTTCACACGCAAGATTGATATTGGTCAACGGGTTTCTTACTTCGTGGGCGATTACGCGTGCAATTCGGCCGGTTGCCACATATTTTTCAAGCCTTCTTAATTCTATGAGTTCTGTATTCAGCCTGGCAAGCTGCTTCACTCTATCCTGTAGTTCTTCTTTGTAATTTTCGGCTTTTTTGGATGCGATATTCTTTTCTTTATTTTCTTTATTATAGATTATAAGTGAATAAATGGTAAGCAAAATAGCTATCGCAAAGGATAATATATCAAACACCTGGATGAGGTTTGAATATTCAGAAACATTTCGGGAACGTTGATTTCGCAGCGAAATTTCTTCCTGTTTCATTTTATTAACTTGAAGGTCTATATTTTTAGTATTAGCAATTCCCTCTTGATTTCCTTCTAATTCGGAAGACAAAAATTTTGTTCCCGGAGTTAAGTGCGATTTAATATTTTTAATAAAAAGGAATTTTTTCCCAATCAGGTATTCAAGTTGCTGCAGGTTTTTTTGTTGAATATCATTATCTTTCGTGGCGATTTCCAATTTTGCCAAAGCACTGTCTGTATTTTTTATACTGGCATTATAAGTAATAATGTATTTTTTATCTTCAGTCAGAATGTAGCCTCTGAAAGCCGCCTCGGCCTTTGTTATGAAGCCAATAACGTTATCAAGGCTATGAATAACTTCATTAGTATGATTCATCCAAAAACCCTGATTCGAAACTTGTTTGGAGGAAATAAAAGTAAGAATAAAGGAAATAAATAGCAGGAATATAGCGGCAAAAAAACCCATCCTGGTTCGCGTAGCAATCCTATCTAAAAATTTTTTGGCCATTTGTTTCTTTGAGTTAAAATCTAAATATACGTTTACAGATTACTATTTCGAAAATTTTCTTATAAGCCAGAAAATTATTATAATTATAATAACAATTATGATAATGCCTACCCAAATTCCTGCTTTAAAAATTGCGCCGATAGCAGCACAACTTTGTAAAGAGATAATAAGAAAAATTAAAAGTGTTATAAGCTTTAATTTGGGGTTACTCATGATGATTTTTTAATATTTTTTTTTGTTTTTTGGGAATTGGGTTCTATCGCATGGTTTCTCTCTTCTGCTACTTTTTTTTCTTTTTGTTCCATTTTTTCCTGTTCTTCCATTGAGTGAATTTTATTTTGCTTTTCTTTTTTTGAAAGGCCCGAAAGGTGTTCATAAAATTTTCTCATTAATTCCAATTCTTCATCGGAAAGGTCTTCAACACTTATTAATTTATTACTTGCTTTGCTTGCAGCTATTAATTCATTCAGTTTCAACTGAAGCGCTATTTGGTCTTTATTCTGTGAATGCTGGATAACAAATACCATCAAAAAGGTAATAATTGTAGTACCCGTGTTGATCACTAATTGCCACGTATCAGAGAATTTAAACACCGGGCCACATATTCCCCAAACAATAATAATAATAATGGCAAGAATAAACGCGTAGGCGCTTCCGGTCGCTTTCGTAATTACTGTAGAAAAGTGATTAAAAAATTTGGAAAGTTTGTTGCCATTTTTCTTATTATTCCCTTCGGGGTTTAGGCCACTTTCAAGCCTTCCGTTTTTTTTCACTTTGTTATAATTTAAAAGGTAAATTTGAGGACGAGTATTTAAGCAATTCCTCTTAAAATATTATGCCAATTATCCATTCTTATCATTAAAAAAACCGGGAAATAATTTTCAATTTTTTTTTATAAAATAAAATGATCTTAAAATAAAAAAAGCCTTCCTCAGTATGGGCAAAAATTTACTCATAACTTAATATTTTATTTTAAAAAACGATTTTGTAATTTTGCTGAAACCATTTGCTAAGAAGGATTTTAGAAGAAATTGGCGAATTCTTATTTTCTTGGCAAAATATTTAATCATTACTATTAAGAATCTCTATTAATTAACAATTAAAAATTAAAATTTATGAGCGCAGGAAAAATATTGGCAGGCATAGTAGCAGGTGCCGCAGCTGGTGCGGTAATAGGCATTTTATTCGCACCAGATAAAGGGACTGAAACCAGGCGTAAAATTGCAGAAAAAGGATCAGACATAGCCGGAACGGTAAAAGATAAATACAGTGACCTTTCAGATACTGTTTCAGAAAAGTATGATTCTGCAAAACAAAAACTTTCAAGTTTGGTTTCTGAAAGTAAAAATCTTGGAAAAGATATGGTAAACCAGGCTAAAGAAAAGGCGAATGAAATGAAAAATGATGTCAGGAATCATAATCCTGTTACTAGTTGATTTTTGTTTTCTTTAAACAATTTTTGCCAGGTGATAGATAATAATATTGAACCAAAATGGAAGATGAACCTACCAGCGTAGAAGAGCTATTTTATAAATTAAAAGATTACGGAGAGACAACCATTAGTTTGTTGAAATTAAAAGCCATAAATAAGATTTTGGGCTTTTCGTCCTCTTTAATCGCCTTAGTTTTTTCAGCAGTTCTTCTTTTTTTAGTATTAATATGCATAAGTATAGGCCTTGCATTGCTTCTTGGAGTATGGCTTGGGCATGCTTACTGGGGGTTTTTCATTATGGGCGTGTTTTATATTATCATCTGGCTTATTTTATTTTTAGGTAAAAAGAAATTTTTAGGCGAACCGATTAGAAATAAGCTGATAAGGGAATTAATAGACTAAATTTTCAGAAAATGAGTACAGGTGATACTGCAGATGAAAAACTTGAAAGTATAGCAAATACTACAGATCTTGCTACCGCCATCAAGAGGCTCGAAAGGAAAAAATCTATGATGGAAGAAGACTTGAAAGACCGTTTCCATATTCTTGCGGAAGACCTGAAGCCAACCAATATTCTAAGAAATACTGTTCACGAAGTTCAGGAATCAACTGAATTGAGGCATAATCTTTTAAAAGTTGCCCTGGGCCTGGGAGTGGGTTATTTTTCACGCAAATTAGTTGTTAATAAATCTGCAGGGTTTGTAAAGAAAGCCCTTGGAACCGCCCTTCAATATGGCATTACTAACTTTGTTGCAAAGAAAAATGACGATGACGGTGATGACTATAGAAAAGATCATCATAAGAAAAATCTTTTTAGAAGGATTTTATCTATTTAAATTTTATTCCTCCAATAATTTTAACTCCCCAAAAAGTAGTTATTACTTTTTCCTATTTTTATGATCTCAATGAAATTATAAAATGGAAAATTCTCCTGTAATTATAGAAGCAAAAGTGAATGCCGGTGTACATAAAGTATGGGAGGCGTTAACTGATAATAACGAAATGAAAAAATGGTATTTTCCGATACCGGAATTTAGGCCTGAAGTTGGCTTCCACTTTCAATTTGAGGGAGGAAGTGAAAATAAAATCTATATACATCTTTGCGAAGTGGCTGAAGTTGTTCCTCAAAAAAAATTATCATATTCATGGAGATATAAAGATTATCCTGGTAATTCTTTAGTTTCTTTTGAATTATTTCCCGATGAAAATAAAACCTCTGTTAAGGTAACTCATCAAGGCCTGGAATCTTTTCCAAAAAGCAGCGATTTTTCAAAAGAAAGTTTCAGAAATGGCTGGACTGCAATTATCGGAAAAAACTTAAAAGAATTTGTTGAAAAAAAATTATAGAATTTATATTTGAAAGGAACCTTCAAATTTTTTCCGTGAAAAAAATAATTTTTACATTCTCCCTCCTCGTTTTTATTCAAAATATTTTTGGCCAAAGTATAAATATTTGCGCGGATGCTGTCCATTCTTCTTTCCGGGGGCTAAGTGTTGTAAATAATAATGTGCTTTGGGTAAGCGGAAGTAATGGCGTTGTTGGAAAAAGTATTGATGCAGGAGAAACCTGGAAATGGATGATCATAAAAGGTTTTGAAAAAACGGATTTTCGGGATATTGAAGCTTTTGATGAAAAGAAGGCAGTTATAATGGGTGTAGATGAGCCGGCATATATTTTAAGGACAACTGATGGAGGCGAAAGTTGGAAAGTAGTTTATGAAAACGATACCAAAGGGATGTTTTTAGATGCAATGGAATTTTGGAATGAACAAAGCGGAATTGTAGTGGGTGACCCGGTAAACGGGCGCTTTTTTATAATCAGAACATTTGATGGAGGAAAAACATGGCAGAATATTCCTGAAGAGAATAAACCGGTTGCAGATAGTGGTGAAGCGTGTTTTGCTGCAAGTGGCACCAATGTGAGAAAACTGAGTAAGTCGGAAGCCGTGTTTGTTTCAGGAGGTTTAACCTCACACATTTTTATAAAGGATAAAAAGGTTTTGCTGCCGATTTTGCAGGGAAAAGAATCTACCGGCGCTAATTCAATTGCTGTAAAAAACAGCAAAACGTTGATTGTTACCGGTGGCGATTTTTTGCAAAAAGATTCCACAAATGGAAACTGTGTTTTGTCGGAAGACGGTGGAAATACCTGGCTTCAGCCAAAAACACCTCCTTCAGGTTACAGAAGCTGTGTTGAATATTTATCAAAAGCCAAATGGATTACCTGCGGCTTAAATGGCGTTGATATTTCAAATGATGACGGAATGAATTGGCAAAAAATAAGCAATGAAAGTTTCAATGTTTGCCGCAAGGCAAAAAAAGGCAGTGCTGTATATTTTGCAGGCAGCGGAAGAATAGGGAAGTTGGGACAGTAAACGAACAAAAAAGGAAGATTTTTGTTTTCGTTTCCGCAATTGCCTTTAGGCGGCGATAACATTTACGATCTTACCTATATCAAGAATTAATTTCCGGATAAACTCAAGCTGCATGTGCCATTGGCTGTGAACATTTTTATCAAATGCAACCGAAGCATTTAAGTGAGCCTGGTTTTTTTCGGGCGCATAATTTTCATCCAGTTTTTTAAGCTTTGTTGCAAACCATAGATAGAAAATTCTACAGGATTAATTAATTCTTTAAAGGCAACCATTTGATGTTGCATCATTTCAGAAGTAAGGCTCGCCACATTTGAGGACAAAAGATTGTTCAAAACTACAAACTCATAAATTTCATTTTTATGCTGCTGTTTATTTTTTGGCTCGCTTTGCATTCGGTGCAATGCCGCCGCAAGGTTTGCAGTACTTACAAATAATTCTTTCCGGACCACATTATAATCGAGTGAAGAAATTTTATTTCCTGTAACAAGATCTCTTAGTTTTTCCAGGTAATGAATATTGGCTTTTAAAACATTCGCCATATAAGTTTGCAATTGCGATGATTCCCAAAGCGGGAACAAAAAATAACTCGCCAAAGCTGCCAGCAATGAACCTATCGCGGTATCCAAAAGCCTTTCCCCTGCAACATCTAAAGCGCCAAGGCCAAGGAAATGAAAAAGAATTAAGATGTAAGGCGTAAGAAAGATCACCATTACTATATAATTCAAGGTTTTGTAAGTATAAGTGCCCAAGCATAAAAAATACGAGGAAACTGAATAAAATTACTTTATCATGAATAAAATAAAGTAAGAGCAATCCGAGAATTCCACCGCCAATCGTTCCTAAAAGCCTGTCGGTATTTTTTTGTTTCGTAAGGCTGAAGGCAGGTTTTAGAATAATAATGATCGTCATTAATATCCAGTAGCTGTGATGCCCATGCAGCAATAGTTTGGAAATAATATACCCAACGCCACAAGTGATCATTACGCGAAGTGAATGGCGGAAGATGGAAGAATCGAAAGTGAGATTATTTTTAAAAACTTTCCAACTGATATTTTGTTGTGATACAAAACGTGAATATTCTTTACGTGTTCTTAGTTTTCTGTTTATGGAAATATCTTCATTGAAATATTCCAAAATACTGTCAATTTTTTCGCTGAGATTCTGAAGGTTTGCCAATACTTTTTCCAGCATGAGCGTATTTCTATTCCCGGAAATTTGATCTATCTTTTTCTTTAATATATTTAATTCGTTTTCAATACTATACTTTTTTTTGTACGAGCTATTCGACTGTATCGCTTCCGCCGATATTATTTAATTCAGCCGCCAGCTCTTTAATTATTAATGAAACATCTTTTAAAATGCCGGTATCCGTATATTTTTTTCTCAGCTCTTCATAGTCATAACCGGCTGCCATTATTTGTTCAAACAAGTCTACAATATCAACGAAAGTTAACACCAACCGGCGCCCTGTGCGTGTGGATTCTTTTAATAAAGCGCGGTTTTTAAATAGCAATTCCCTGGCGTCGTTTTGGCTTGTGTTAACTGCAATCTGTTGTTCAAGCAGCTTGTAATATTGTTGCTCCAGATCTGAATCTGTATCATACAATTCCACTTTTATCAATAAATATTTTGCAGTTTCTCTAAGGCAATCTCCAATGGAACGTTGTACAGGGCGATAAGGCGTGAGCCGGAATAACAACAAGGCAATCACCATATACCAAATACCTCCGCCCAGGATTAATAAACTTTCAGTCAGAACCTTTGCTGGTGGAATCACTTTTGTCATTTGAAGAATCATGATGAGCAAGGCTGCAAATCCTATAGAAGTGGCGCGGTTCCCATAAACTGAAAACATGGTAAAGATGAAAGAAGCGGATAAAATCAATATGCCCAGCGTGATGGGATTGTGATCTAAAAAGCCGGTTAATAAGGCACTTATAAAAACGAAAAGATTACAAAAAAGCATCCCGTTTCTTTTATGCACTACCGGCCCGGCCCATCACTAATACTTACGCACAATGCGCCTAAAGATAATGCCAGGCCGGTTTCCAGATTTCCTAAATAGGAAAAAACCACTGCCGGAATTATTATTTCCAAAGTGATGCGGACCCCATCCGAAAAATATTGGCTGAAAAGAAAATACCGTATTTGCTGGGATCTTTCCATGTATTAGAAATACAAAGAAAGATAAAAAGTAAATGGGTTTAGGCAGAAGTTCCCTTAAATAGAAAATTAAAATGCTAAAAATTTGTTTGTTTACTATAAACTGAGTGCGGAAGCAACCAAAATCAATTCAACACCTTGGCTTCTTTTTCAGTTTCTATACTTTGTTGCTCTTTTATTTTATCCCAGCCACCCAAAACATTTCGCAGGTTGTGATATCCTTGCCTTTTTAAAAGAGAAGCCGCAATAACACTCCTGTAGCCGGCGCCGCATTGTATATAAATATTCTGATCTTCTTCCAATTGAGCAATTTGAGCTACATCCGCCATTTCTGCCAAAGGTAAATTAACCGCACCCTTTACATGCCCATCAGCGAATTCAGTGAATTTTCGTACATCCAACACGGTTAAATGATCATCGAATGGAATATCCATTGCCAGTTCATCTGCTTCTACGTTGATGATAAGGTCAATATTTTCTCCCGCTTTTTTCCAGGCTGCAAATCCGCCTTTTAAATAACCTTCCACGTTTTCAAAACCAACGCGGGCAAGCCTTACCACGGATTCTTCTTCTTTTCCCTTATCACTTACAAACACAATTGGTTTGTCAAATGGAAGCAAACTTCCCGCCCATTCTGCAAACCTTCCATCAAGGCCAATAAAAATTGAACCGGGAATAAATCCATTTGTAAATTCAAGTGGATCCCTTGTATCAAGAATTATGGAATCATTTGCCACTTTATTTTTAAAATCTTTCACAGAAAGCGCATACAATCCCTTTGATTTTATTGCATCCAGGTTACCGTAACCTTCCTGGTTGATCTTCGCGTTGATTGGGAAATAGGGTGGAGGATCAGTAAGGCCTTTGGTAACTGCTTTAATAAACTCTTCCCGGGTTTGGGGCAACATGGCATAATTGGATTTTTTTTCTATGCCAATAGTACTTTGGGTTTCTGGCCCCATATTTTTGCCACAACTGCTTCCCGGGCCATGAGCGGGATAGACAATTAAATCATCAGGCAAAGCCATTAATTTATTTTGGATAGAATCGTACATAATGGAAGCCAGTTCTTCTTTTGTAAGGTTTCCGCTGCTTAAATCTGGCCTTCCAACATCTCCAACGAATAATGTATCGCCGGTAAAAATGCAGTTAGGCTTATTATTTTCATCTTTTAGAAGGTAACAGGTAGATTCTAATGTGTGCCCGGGCGTGTGAATTACTTTCAGGGTAATCTTCCCGATTTTAAATTCTTCGCCATCCTTTGCAAGATGAAAAGGAAAATTGGTTTTTGTATTGGGCCCATATACAATGGTGGCACCGGTTTGTTTACTTAAATCAAGGTGCCCACTTACAAAATCAGCATGAAAATGAGTCTCAAAAATATATTTTATGGAAGCGTTGTGCTCTTTTGCCATTTGTAAATAAGATTCAGTATCCCTTATCGGATCTACAACTGCTGCTTCCCCATTGCTTTCAATAAAATAGGATGCCTCGCTTAAACATCCAGTATAGATTTGTTGTATGTACATAACAGATTATGCTTAAATAAAAAGCCATATTTACCAAAATTCATAAATATGGCTCAATTTTTTATAAAAAATTCAATATTCCTTTATAAAGAAATATTACAAACTATCCAACCAGTTCTTTTACAAACTTATTGATGTCTGCAATTCGGTCTTCATTAATCGTATAAAAAATAAATTTTCCCTCGCGCACTGTATTTACAATTTCGGCTTTACGCAAAATAGCAAGATGCTGGGATGCAACAGATTGTTCAAGGCGCAATTTTACATAAAGTTCAGTAACTGTAATCCTTTTATGCTCATCAATTGTCTGCAGAATTTGTTGCCTGAGTTTATGATTGAGCGCTCTTAAAACAAGCGCTGCTTTTTTAATTTTTAAATGATCCATGTTTTTTAAAGCATCACTTTCATTAGTGTGCTCCAGTCGATTTGTTTCGTGGGTTTGGGCTGTGAGTGTCATTTTTAATTAGATTTTAAATGATAATAAATGTTTTTCAAAAAGTCTTCAATTCTTGTAGAAAGCAAAGGTACGTATTGTAAATAGATATAGTTTGTAACGAAATATTAAAATAAATATTTTTTTTAATGGATTTTTGCGGAAGTATAGAAATCTTTGACGTAGAATGGATGGGATTTAATTAAATTTTCAAAACTCTTTTCCTGGAATTTATTCCATGAAAAGGCAGCCAAAGCTTCTGTTGAAACTTCTGATAGCAAATAATTCAGGTTTTCGGAATGCTGTGCTATTTTTTCAAATTTTTGGGCACCGCTTCCAAAGTAAAAGAACGGATGTTTTTGTATAAGCCCTTCAAACGAATTTTTCTGTAAAATTAAAGCGGCAGGTTCAATTATTTCATTTAAACCTCTGTCATATACGGCAGTAAAAACTTCCATACGCCGCGCATCAATCATCGGGCAAAAGAGAACCTCTTTTTTGAGATTTGAATGGGTTTCCATAGCTGAAAAGGCTATTAATTCTAAAGAATTAAACATCATCATCGGGATATTCAACCCAAAGCATAATCCTTTTGCAGATGGCCAGCCCAACCCTTATGCCAGTATAAGAACCAGGCCCGCCGGTAACTCCAATCGCCTTTAATTCGCTTAATTTAACATTATTATCCTGTAAAAGTTTTTTTACAGATACGTGTAAAAAAGCCGCGTGTTGGTTTTGCTCAGTATTAATAGCAGTGGATAATACTTTACCGCCTTCACAAATATTTACGATCGCTTTTTCTGATGAAGTATGAATGTTTAAAATGTAATCCATTTTTATAAACTTGCCTTTGTTATTTCTAAATATAATTTTTTTAATGCCGGCGCCGGAATATAACGGCCTTCTTTTCCAGATAATTTTTCCAGTAAAAGGTATACATTTTCGATTCCAACCTTTTCTGCCCATTCAAATGGCCCGTTTGGATAATTGGTTCCCAGTTTCATGGCCATGTCAATTTCTTCAATAGTACTTATCTTTTCACCGAAAGCAAAAAAAGCTTCGTTTATGATCATACTAACCACTCTGGCAGATACAAATCCTGGTTCGTCTTTTACAAAAACAGCTTCCCGGTTGAGTGTACTGAAAACAGCCTCATCTTTCTGCGGCTGATATGAAACCACTTCCCAGGTGGGCTTTCTAAAAACCCGGGCCAGCCATTTATTCTATAAAAATTACCAGGAAAATTAAGTTCAGCCAGAGTTTCGATTACCTCATTAATAAATACCGGCTTCCCTTCAAACTTTTCAGGGTTTATTTCTTTATAATCTGAAAGAACAAAAAATAGGTTATAATTTTTTAAATCGCCATCTTCCGGCATGGTTAAATCAAAAGTAATTGAAGCATTTTCCCCGGGAGATATTGATAATATTTCTTTTCTCTGTTCATTATCGGCGAGTATAAAAATTTTCATACTTTATTTTTTGCAAAAATAGGTTTGTTAGTTGATGGAAACTTTTGCAACTTTAAACTCTTTTTAAAAAATATTACATGAATAAATCTATTGTCAATACATCAAAAGCCCCGGAACCTATTGGCCCTTATAGCCAGGCTGTTAAAGCTGGCGGGTTTTTATTTTTATCAGGCCAGGTGGCTTTAATCCCGGGAACTTCTGAATTAAATAGCTCAAATATCACCGATGAAACAAGACAGGTAATGAGGAATTTAAAAGCCGTTTTGGCTGAAGCAGGATTAAACTTTAGCCATATAATAAAAACAACTATTTTTTTAAAAGAAATGAGTTCTTTTGCAGAAGTAAACGCGGAGTATGGTAAATATTTCGAAAAAGATTTCCCGGCAAGGGAAACGGTTGCTGTAAAAACTTTACCTAAAGATGTAAATGTGGAAATCAGCATGATTGCTTTTGCAGGCTGAACAGTAAACGAGCAAATTTTCAATAAAATTATTTTGATAAAAGAGGCGGAAACTTTCAAAGAACTTTTAAAAAATAACATTTGAACAGGCAGGTAATTATAACATCCAAAGCGCATAAGTATTTAACGGAAACACTTCAAAATAAAGGGTATTCAGTTCTTATTGCGGAAAAAATAACTTACGAAGAATTGAGTAGTATCATAAGCCAGGCTGAAGGGCTTGTAGTTACTACAAGGATGCCCATTGACAAGCCTATGATTGATAGGGCATCCAGGCTGAGATGGATTGGCCGGCTGGGAAGTGGAATGGAATTGATAGATGTGGAATATGCGGAATCGAAAGGAATAAAATGCGTAAGCAGCCCTGAAGGAAACCGCAATGCGGTAGCTGAACACGCGTTGGGGCTATTGCTGAACCTGACTAATAAAATATCTTCGAGCTTTGAAGAAATTAAAGACAAAAAATGGATAAGGGATGCCAATCGCGGCACGGAATTGGAAGGTAAAACCATTGGGATTATTGGTTATGGCAACACGGGTTCTGCGTTCGCAAAATTGCTCGGCTCGTTTGATGTAACGGTACTTGCGTATGATAAATATAAATTTGGTTTTAGCAGCGGTTATATAAAGGAGGCTAATTTTGAACAAGTTTGCCGCTATGCCGATGTGATAAGTTTGCATGTTCCGCTTACTCCGGAAACGGAACATCTGGCTAATGAGCCTTTTTTTCATTCGCTGGAAAGGTCGCCATATTTTATTTCTACCTGCCGCGGAAAAGTTACTGATATAGTGGCTTTGATCAGCGCATTAAAAAATAAAAAAATAGCAGGTGCGGGATTGGATGTGATGGAAAATGAAAAATTAGATACTTATCAAAAAGAAGAAAATCAGCGCTTAAATTGGTTGTTAGCTCAAACAAACGTAATTTTGACACCTCATATAGCCGGATATTCCCATGAAGCTTTTTATAAAATGTCAAAAGTGCTTTTGGAAAAATTAGGCTTGAAATAAAATTTAATCTTTCTTATATTTGTACTGATGCAACGTCTTAGTAAATCTGGGACGTTGTATTTTTTTTCGTTATTACATAAAGTTTAGACAATTTAAATTATGATGTTATGAGCCAGGTTAATTATGTAACAAAAAATACCTTTGATCAAATGCAGGCAGAACTGCAACACATGAAAAGTGTGGACCGCCCTGCGGCTTCAAAGGCAATAGGCGAAGCCCGTGAAAAAGGCGACCTAAAAGAAAACGCTGAATATGATGCCGCTAAAGAAGCACAAGGTTTACTGGAAGCTAAAATAAAACAATTGGAAACCATTATTGCTACGGCAAAAATTGTGGATGAAAATACCATTGATACCAGTAAAGTTTCTATCCTTACCAAAGTTACGCTCACCAATCTTACTACAAAAAAGGAAGTTACTTATCAAATAGTTTCTGAGAAAGAAGCCAATCTGAAAGAGCAAAAAATTTCCGCAAATTCTCCGATAGGAAATGGATTATTGGGGAAAACGGTAGGAGAAGTAGCTGAAATAAAAGTTCCTGCGGGATTGATTAAATTCAGGGTTGAAAAAATTACAGCCTAAATATTAAGATCATGACACTTTTCAGTAAAATAATCAATGGAGAAATTCCATCTTATAAAATTGCAGAGAATGAACTTTTTTTTGCTTTCCTTGATATTAATCCTTTGGTAGAAGGGCATACGTTGGTGGTGCCCAAAATAGAGGTAGATAAATTCCTGGATATGCCTGATGAGTACCTTTCTCAGATTTTGCTATTTGCAAAACCGATAGCAACAGCAATAGAAAAATCATTTCCCTGCAAACGTTGTGGCCTGAGTGTGGTTGGCCTTGAAGTGCCTCATGCCCATCTGCATTTGATCCCGCTTAATAATATGAATGATATTAATTTTACAAGGTTGAAACTTTCTCCAACAGAAGAAGATTTGAAAAACACGCAGGAGAAGATTTTGAGTGCATTGAAATAAGGGTTCAGTAAACTAATAAATAAACAGGATTTTCATTTTACCTCTTTTACTCTTTGTGGGTTTTTCACCAAAAAATCTTTCCATCCGTTTAATTTTTTAGAAGAATTATTTGATAAAGAATTTCCCTGTAAATGATGGCAAACGGCAACGGCAAGCGCATCGGTCGCATCAAAAGATTTTGGGCCTTCCTCAAATGCAATAAGGCGTTGCAGCATTTTCAAAACCTGCAATTTATCCGCATTGCCATTTCCGGTAATGGATTGTTTTACTTTTCTGGGTGAATATTCTGTAACCGGGATTCCTGCCTGCATGGCCGCCGCAATGGCCACGCCTTGTGCACGCCCCAATTTCAGCATGCTTTGTACATTTTTTCCAAAAAAAGGCGCTTCAATAGCAAATTCGTGAGGGCAAAATTCAATAAGTAAATCACAGACCTTTTGATGAATGATTTGCAAACGTTCATAAGCATCTTTTTTGGGAGAAAGTTTCAACACATCCATAATAATCAATGTCATTCCAGATGAAGAAATTTCAATAATCCCGAAACCCATAAACAAGGTTCCCGGATCAATACCTAAAATGATTTTTGAGTTTGTATTCAATTGAAGTTTATTTTTACGCTTATCTGAATTGATGATTGTAAAATAAGGTAAAATTTCTGTATTAAAGCTTCATGATTCGCAATAAAAAAATCAAAATATTTTTCAGGTATGTAATTGGGCCGTTACTCGCCGTGTGGTTATTTTATTCTTTGTACCAACAAATAAAACATCAGCCCAATCTGCATCAATCGCTGGAACTTATTAAAGAAGCTCCTTTTGGTAACATGGCCTGGAAATTTTGGCTGGTTATTTTACTGGCATTTTTAAATTGGGGCCTGGAAGCACGTAAGTGGCAGGTATTGCTAAAGCCTTTGCAAAAAATGCCTTTTTTCAGAGCCTACAGATCTGTATTAAGCGGGTTGGCACTGTCTTTAAATACACCCAACAGGATGGGGGAATATGGCGGAAGGATTTTATATGTAAAAGATGGAAGCCGTTTAAAAGCAATCTCATTATCCATTGCCGGAAGCATAAGCCAACTCATTATCACTTTGATTTTTGGTTGCGGAGGTTTGATATTTTTTTTATATTTTCAAAAAGTTAATACCGGCCCAATAATGGAATTGCCGGTTTATTGGATAAAAGTTTTATTGTTCATCTCAGCGATCGTTACCGCTATTCTTATTTTATTTTTTTTCCGCCTTTCATGGCTGATTAAATTGTTGGAAAAAATTCCTGGCTCGCTAAAATTCAAAGAATACTTTAACGTTTTGGAGCAGTTTACTGCTAAATTATTGTTAAGGCTGCTAACACTTTCATTCTTTCGCTATCTTGTTTTCGTCCTACAATATATATTGCTGCTTCAGGTTTTGCATGTAGAAATATTTTGGTTCGATTGTTTCTGGATAATAAGCATTCTTTTCCTCGTGCTGGCAATTGTTCCATCATTTGCTATTGCCGATTTAGGAATACGTGGTAAATTCAGTACCGAATTACTTCGTATGTATACCATGAACACGGTTGGTATATTAGGAACAACATTTGGTATTTGGATTATCAATCTATTTATTCCTGCACTTGCAGGGAGTATATTGATATTGGGCATTAGATTTTTTAAAGAAAAATAAAAATAAATTTGAAAGCGATTATCTCTGTTTTACTTCTGTCTTTTTTGTAATGGCACGCAGCAAAAACCTTTCTGTGGAGTTCGTAATACAGCTTTTAAAGACGGCGAAGAGGTGACAATGAAAGTATATTATACTACCCTTGGTTTATACGTTGGCGCCGGCGAAGCTAAATTTACAACCACCCTGGAAAAATATAATGGTGTTCCTGTTTATCATTGTGTGGGCGAAGGCAAAACTTATTCTTTCTTTGATAATTTCTACAAAGTCCGCGACCGGTATGAGACTTATATTGATACTGCCAATATGCTTCCTTTAAAATTTATAAGGAACGTAAATGAAGGCGGCTACAAAATTTATAATAATGTAACTTTTAATCATGATGCTGAAACTGCTGTGAGCACACACGGGCTTTTTAAAGTAACTTCCTGTATCCAGGATGTGATAAGCTCTGTTTATTATGCCAGGAATATAGATTTTAGTAAGTATAAGCCCGGGGATAAAATTCCTTTTGATATGTTTCTGGATGATGAAATTTACCATCTTTATTTACGCTACGAAGGAAAAGAGGACGTAAAAACAAAATATGGAAAATTCCGTGCTATAAAGTTTAAGCCATTGCTGATAAAAGGAACTATTTTCCAGGGAGGCGAAAACATGAATGTGTGGGTAAGCGATGATGCTAACCATTTGTTATTACGCGCTGAAAGCCCTATATCAGTGGGTTCCATTAAGGTTGATATGATGGGGTACAAAAATCTCCGCTATCCGCTTACTTCATTGATTAAGAAATAAAGGGTTTATTTTTCTAAATTACCCTGCTTTTTATTTTCCTTATTTTTTAACCAAAATAATATTAATACAGACACGCCAACCAAAAGGTAAGTGACGGATAAAATCATGTTCTCCTTGTGTGATAAAACGACTCCTTTGAATTGCTCTTTTATAAAAAAATAAATAATAATCACAATACTTATCAAAAGAACTATAAAAGTAATTTTCTTCAATTTTAGATTTTTTTATAAAACACTTTCCAGTTTAAATGTTTCTTTACTGCGTATGCCCTTTTCCGTTAGTTGCAGGTTGCAGCATTCAATTTCAGGGTCATGTTCAAAAAATAGAATAAAATCTTTTTCCAACGCTTCATTCAGGAAAGATTTTTTTTCAACCAAAGTTTCAAGCGGCCTTGTATCATAAGCCATTACATAAGGAATAGGAATATGCGCGACAGAAGGCAAAAGGTCTGCCATAAAAACAATTGTTTTGTTTTTGTATTTTATTTCAGGCAGCATCATCGATTCTGTATGCCCTTTTACAAAACGAAGTTTAATATTTTTGGTGAATTGAATCCCTTCTTTTGCATCAATAAATTTTAATTTTCCACTTTCCTGTATGGGCAAAATATTTTCTTTTAAAAAACTGGCTTTTTCCCTGTCATTCGGCTCTATCGCCCATTGCCAGTGTTTTTCATTGCTCCAATAGGTTGCATTTTTAAATGCGGGAATCAATTTTTCATCGGCCTTTTCTATAGAGCCACCACAATGGTCAAAATGAAGATGAGTTAAAAACACATCCGTGATATCATTTTTTGAAAAACCATATTTTGCTAAAGATTTATCTAATGTATCATCTCCGTTTAAATAATAGTAACCGAAAAATTTATCGTCCTGCTTGCTTCCCATTCCGTTATCAATAAGAATTAAGCGGCCTTCATCTTCAACAAGCAGGCATCGCATCGCCCAGTTGCACATATTATTTTCATCGGGTGTATTTAATTTTTTCCACATGCTTTTTGGAACCACACCAAACATAGCGCCACCGTCCAATTTAAAATGACCTGCATTAATAGGATACAATTTCATTCACTTTTATTTTGATAGAAAGTTATAAAATTACAAAATAAATAAGGAGCTTTTGCAGAATCCTATAGATTTAGCTTACAGGTGTTTATTAAAAATTACATCAACATTTATAGTCCCAACTAATATCCTAAAGCCTCACTTTTATAATTAATTATTAATTACTATGATTACACGAAAATAATTTAGTAATGTTTACAGTAATGCAACAAATAATGATCATTCTTATTTGTCTTTAGTTACAAATCTATGGATACATCGTGTGGGTTTGTATCAGCTTTCGGCGGATTTCAGAGTTTCAAAAATATCCGAAAGGCTTTCAGCAATAATTTCCGGGGATGGCAGGTACTTTTTAAAATCTTTCGGCAGATTGGGAGTTATTTTATATGTCGTAACGCCTATAGGTTGATTTAATTCTTTTAATGCATATTCAACTGTGGTACGATTCTTTTCTTTGCAAACAATAATTCCAATAGAAGGGTTTTCTTCTTCCATTTTCACTTTGTCATTTAATACCGATAAATAAAAATTCATTTTCCCTGCATAATCGGGTTTAAATTTCCCTGTTTTTAAATCTATGGCTACCAATGATTTTAATCTTCGATGATATAGCAAGATGTCAATGCAAAAATTTTCTTCTAATGCAAGCCGGTATTGGTTTGCAATAAATGTAAAGTCTCCGCCCATCTCCATTAAAAATTTTCTTATATTCTTCATGAGAGCTAATTCTAATTCCCTTTCGTTGTGTTCTTCGCCAATTTCTAAAAATTCAAAATTGTATTCATCTTTTACTGATAATTTTGCCTGGTATTTATATCTTTCAGGTAATGCTTTGTCGAAGTTAGTTTGCCCCAATAAAAACTTTTCGTAGCTTTTCCCTTCAATATGATGTATCAAAACATTTTTTGTCCAGCCGTATTTTTTACTCATACGCATATAAAATTCCCTCTCTAAAACATCTTTGCATTTTTCCATAATAATCACATTATGGCTCCAACTGATTTCTGCAACCAATGGTTGCAGTTTTACATTGCCTTTGTATTGTTCGTAAAAATTCCGCATATACCAAAGGTTACGGGAAGAAAATCCATGAATACCGATAAACTCTTTTTGTAAATCTTCTGCCAGTTTTTCTACAACAGATTTTCCCCATTTATATTTCCGCTGCTTCTCCACAATACTTTTACCTAATTCCCAATAAAGCTTAATTAAGGCCTTATTAACCTGCTTCATCGCTTCGTATTGCGATTTATAAACTTTTTCTTTTATCTCGGCTAAAAACGCTTTGTAATTTTCGTTATTTGTTATTTCATTCATAGAAATAAAATTATTATTTAAAAAAATTGACCAACAGGATGATATTTATCTGTCTTCAAAGTTTTTGAAATTTAAAAAAAAGCAGCTATTGTTGCTGCCGGACATATTTGCAAAAAAAAATGAATCAAAAAGATTCGCTTTTCTGCAAGTCATATATTTGAACCTTCCCGTAGGAACTGTTTTTCTTTCTTTGATGTAAGAAACAAAATAATAAATCCTATAATAAAAAAGCACATTACTACCAATACTGAGTTTTTCATGCTTCCGGTTAATTCTTCAATTAGCCCGAAACTAAACATGCCGATTACGATCCCTATCTTTTCAGTAACATCATAAAAACTAAAAAACGAAGTAGTGTCTTTAGTAACAGGCATCAGTTTTGAATAAGTTGACCGGCTTAAAGATTGAATGCCACCCATTACCAATCCTACAACAGCCGCCAGGATATAAAAATAAAATTCCGCGTTTTTTCCATGGTCACTGAGAACAGAAATTTGATATGCCTCAATACACACCAAAATCCAGATGATTACTACACTTAACAATGTTTGGAAATTGCCGAATTTTTGGGAGAGTTTAGCCATCAGGTATGCACCAAAAATAGCTACGACCTGTATGATCAAAATGGTGATAATTAATTTCTCCGTTGGTAATTTTAATTCTTTACTTCCAAAAAGTGCGGCAACAAGCATGATGGTTTGCACGCCCATGTTGTAAAAGAAATAGGCCAGCAAAAACCTTTTTAAAACCGGGAGGAATTTTAATTGCCCAAACACTTTTTTCAGTTCTATAAATCCATTAACCAAAATATTTTTTTCCGGGCGGTTGGCTGCGGGAATTCCTTTCGGCATTCTTGTAAGCGTAAATTGTGCAAATCCGAACCACCAGATGCCAACCAATAAAAAAGAAAAGCGTGCGGGAAGTGTAGCGTCATTTTGCATACCAAACCATTCGGGTTTAAAAACAAAAATGAAACAAACCAACTGCAAAATGACACTGCCTATATAGCCCATTGCAAACCCTTTGGCGCTTACCTTATCCCTGTCTTCAGGCGCTGCTATTTCAGGCAAATAAGAATTATAAAAAACGACACTGCTCCAGAAGCCGATACAGGCAAGGATAGAACATAAAATGGCGATCCAGAGCGTGTTGGTACCTTTAAAAAAGAAAAGCAAGCTGCAAGACAAACTTCCCAGGAAACAAAAAAAACGAAGGAAACTTTTTTTATTTCCTTTATAATCTGCTATCGAAGATAACATCGGCGACATGATGGCTACAATCAGAAAAGCAACTCCCAATGCATAATTATACAACGCCGAATTCACAAATTTTCTACCCATGAATATTACTTCACTGTTGGCTCCGTTTTTTGTGACGCTTTCATAATAAGCAGGAAAAATAGTGGAAGTAATTACGAGGCTGTAAACAGAATTCGCCAATCATACATGGCCCATCCATTAATAACTTTTTTAGAAGCAGTCTGCATTTATAAATTATAATGTTTCAAAATAATAAAAATATTTTGATACCAAACAAAATGTTTTTTTGGGCAAATAAATTCATCCGGATTTCTAAAAAAATAAAATAAGAATCCTGGTTATTTACCTGCCTGCCGGTAGGCAGGTTGGTTTACTATAAAATCATTTATCGAAAAATGCCCTTTCACTTTTGAATATAACCGCTATAAATAAGAATCAATAAAACGATTCCGAGAATGGTTCTGTATATCCCCCAAAGGCGAAATCCATGTTTCTTTAAAAATTCAATAAAAAATTTGATGGCTAATAAAGCCACCACAAATGCCACGATATTTCCAATCAGCAACAGCTTTATTTCAGGAGATGTGAAGCCGCCGTTTGTTTGGTAATGTTTGAATAATTTATAACCTGTAGCAGCAATCATTGTAGGCACTGCAAGGAAAAAAGAAAATTCGGCCGCGGCGCTTCTTGTCAATTTTTGCTGCATGCCTCCGATAATGGAAGCGGCGCTGCGGCTTGTTCCCGGAATCATGGCAAGGCATTGCCATATCCCAATGATAAATGAATTTTTAAAAGAAACCTGCTTCTCAGATTGGATCCTGGGGTGATTAAAAAATTGATCTACAAATATCAGCACAACTCCTCCAATAAGTATGGCCAAAGCAATTACAGTAGTACTTTGCATCATCTCGTCAATTTTTTTCGAAAATAGCAAGCCTAAAATTATTGCCGGGATAACGCCGATAATTAATTTAAAATAAAAATGAAGATTTTTGAAATCAAAAAACTTTTTCCAATACAAAACTACGACGGCGAGAATAGCGCCCAACTGAATGGCAACCGTAAACATCTCAGTAAATTCATTCTCAGGAATACCTAATAATTTTTCGGCAATGATCATGTGGCCGGTTGATGAAATAGGAATAAATTCGGTAATTCCTTCTACAATGCCGATTATAATTGATTGAACTATGTCCATCTTTTTTTATTTGAAATAAAGAAAATAAGTAGCATAAAAAAAGCGATGAAACCTTCACCGCTTAAATTGTTTATCTAAAATTCTATTTTTGTTTTTTTATAATGGCAAATATTTCAACAACCAGACCACCAACAATTAAAATCGGGGCTAATGTGATTCTTCTGAAACTATATATCTGGCTATCGTTGAAGACATCGGGGTTAGCACTTTTTCCGCCTGCCATTAAAAAAAATCCAATCGTCATTATTACGAGCCCAATCAGCATCCATTTATAATTTTCTTTGGTAAACAAATGGCTTTCTTCCTGCACATTATGAGAAATCTCTTTTTTTGAATTAGCAGGAGTAGCTTTTTTAACCGTACTCATATTTTAAATTTTATTTGCAATGTTAAGAAATAATAAAATACATTTTGCATCAATACAATTCGTCCAGTTTCATTTTTAAATATTTCAAAGCCGAGCGGTGCGTGCTTAAAAGGGTGATGCAAATACCCAGAATAATTATTCCCGAAAATATCATTAGCATATTGGTATTGTCATGCAATATTCTAAGATAAGGTATAAATTTTTCTGAAAGTGTTATAAAACCTAACATCAGGCCAATGGCAATAGCCGATGCAATGATTCCGTTTATGATGGCCCGCCCATCTAAAGGGCGCGTTATAAACCACCGGGTAGCGCCCACCATCTGCATGGTTTTTATGATAAAACGATTGCTATACATTGCCAACCGGATAGTATTGTCTATCGAAACAATTACCAAAAGGGATAAAATAATAGCCACTACAAGCAAAACGAGTGTAGAAGTTTTTACAAATTGGCTTACGCCAGCCACCGTTGCTTTAGGCGTTTGAAATTCAGAAAGGGTATGAGGGAAATTGGTAGTAAGGGAATCCTGCAAATTAGCAAGGCTGTCTTTTTCAACATAATTCGCTTTTACATAAAAATCAATACTTTCAGGCAAAGGGTTACTGATGGCCAGTTTTTTCCAAAGAGTATCGTTTTCCTGGTTGTATTTTTCGATTGCCTTTTCGCGGGTAATGTATTCAACTTTTACGGCAAAAGGAAGCGCTTCGATATAATTTTTTAGAGAATCAATTTGCTCGTCAGTGGCCGTACGGTAAATGTAGGCGTGCAATTGGATGTTTTCTTTAAAATAATCTCCTGTTTTTTTAATATTCAAAAAAATCCAGGCTACGATCCCGAAAAGAAATAAAACAAGCGAAACGCCGATGATGGCATATACGTAAGAGGGTTTCCCGCGTTTGGTAGAAGCTTTTCCGAATTGGGCCATAGTAAAAGGATGAATTTATTTTTACCTCATTTAATAGAAAAGCAAAAATAAATGATTTTAGACAGGTTTAGTATTTTTGCGCCTTTGCAATTGATTGCTAATGTAATTTACATCCTTCATTGAAAACAATTGCAAATAAATCAATAACATTTCTTTCACACAAAATAAATAAACACCAATCAGGGTTTAATATTTTACAAGGGTTTGGTGAGTAAAAATTGATACCTGAAAAGTTAATCAAAAGAATGGAATATAATTTTAGCGAAATAGAAAAAAAATGGCAGGATGCCTGGAAGGAGAGTGGAATTTATCATGTGAGTAATTCTTCCGGCAAACCAAAATATTATGTGTTGGATATGTTTCCATACCCGAGTGGCGCGGGTTTGCATGTTGGCCATCCGCTTGGTTATATTGCCAGCGATATTTGTGCCCGGTATAAAAGATTAAAAGGTTTTAATGTGTTGCACCCGATGGGTTTTGACAGTTTTGGTTTGCCTGCTGAGCAATATGCAATAGAAACGGGCCAGCATCCTGTAATAACAACAGAAAAAAATATTGAAACTTTCAAAAAACAACTGGATAAAATCGGCTTTTGCTTTGACTGGAGCCGCGAAATAAAAACCAGCGACCCGGAATATTACCGCTGGACTCAATGGATTTTTTTGCAACTTTTTAATAGTTGGTATAATCAGGAGAATGATAAAGCAGAACCAATAGAAACATTGATAAATGATTTTGAAACTTCTGGTTCTGATTTTTTTTCTGCTGAAGAATGGAAAAATTTTGATGAAAAAAAGAAACAGGAAATTCTGATGGATTCCAGGCTTGCCTTTTCGTCTTATGGCGAAGTGAACTGGTGTGAAGCACTGGGAACTGTTTTGGCAAATGATGAAGTGGTAAATGGCGTGAGTGAACGCGGTGGCTACCCAGTAGAAAAAAAGAAAATGCGCCAATGGTATTTGCGTATTACCGAATATGCAGATCGGCTACTGGAAGGTTTGGAAACAGTAGACTTCAGCGATGCGATGAAAGAAATGCAGCGCAATTGGATTGGCAGGAGCGAAGGAGCGGAAATGGAGTTCAAAGTTAGCCTCACCCCTAACCCCTCTCCAAAAGGAGAGGGGGACAAAACCTCAATTCAAACTGCCAATAAGAAAATGTGGCCGGAGCTAAAGGATTTATCAAGAGAAAACAGGAAACAAAAAACTCCTGCCGAGGATAAATTGTGGCAAAAGTTAAGAAACAACCAATTTGGATCAAAGGTGAGAAGGCAGCATGTTATTGATGGATTTATTATTGATTTTGCATTTTTAAATGAAAAATTATTAATAGAGGTTGATGGGGAATATCACAATGATCCTGAGCAAAAAAAATATGACGATTCAAGGACTGAATATTTACAGAGCCTTGGATATAAAGTGATCAGGTTTACTAATGATGAAGTGATAAATACTTTTCAAAAAGTAAATGCGATTATTAAAAGTGAATTGGCTTCTGCCTCCCTCTCCGCGAGGAGAGGGGATGGGGGTGAGGCTAAAGAAAGCGAAGCTTTGTCTATTAAAGTTTATACCACGCGCCCTGATACGATCTTTGGGGTTGATTTTTTAGTACTTGCGCCGGAACATGAACTGGTAAATGAAATTACTACTGATGCGCAACGGCCATCAATAGACGAATACCTGGATTATGTAAAAAGCAGGAGCGATAGGGAAAGAATGGCGGAAGTAAAACAGATTACAGGATGCTTTACCGGTTCTTATGCTGTTAATCCATTTGACGGAAAACAAATTCCTATCTGGATTGCGGAATATGTTTTGGCAGGATATGGCACCGGAGCGATCATGGCCGTTCCTTGCGGAGACCAAAGGGATTTTGATTTTGCTACACATTTTACTATTCCGATTACTAATATTATCGGCGATCACTTTAATGGCAAAGAAGCCAATCCTACTAAAGAAGCCGTTTTGCAAAATTCAGGATTCTTGAATGGAATGTTGATGAAAGATGCGATAGGAGTTGCGATTGATAAAATAGAAGAATTGAAAATCGGAAAGCGCAAGGTGAATTACAGGATGCGCGATGCAGGATTTAGCCGGCAAAGATATTGGGGCGAACCGTTTCCTATCATCTGGAGCGATGGCGTAGCAATTCCTTTGGACGAAAAAGAATTACCCTTGGAATTGCCTTTTGTAGAAAAGTATGGCCCTGGAAAAAACGGGGAAGGCCCGTTATCCAATTTAATTGATTGGGTAAATACCACTGTAGGCCTCCCCCCGCCCCTCTCCAAAGGAGAGGGGGGAAGACATGCCTTCTTATATAACTTCCGATTCTTCTACATGGAAAAACTTAAAACCTTTTGCGAGGGAAAACAGAAAGAATCCAACGGAAGCTGAAAATCTATTGTGGGAAAATTTGAGGAACAGAAATATCAGCGATTGCAAATTCAGAAGGCAACATGCCTTTGGAGGATTTATTGTTGATTTTGTTTGCCTGGAAAAAATGCTGGTAATTGAAATAGATGGTGAATATCATTTAGAGGATGAACAAAAGAAATATGATGAATTGAGAACTGAATATTTGAAAGAATATGGGTTTAATGAAATAAGATTTACCAACGAAGAAATTGTACAGCACATTTCTGAATCTCTGTCAAAAATCAGGGAAGAGTTGCAACGTTCCCCTCTCCCCGGGAGAGGGGTTAGGGGTGAGGTCAAAAAAGGAAAACGCGAAACCTCTACCATGCCCGGCTATGCGGGCAGCAGTTGGTATTTTCTGCGTTATATGGATCCTCACAACAACCAAACTTTTGCTGACAGAAAAGCAACTGATTACTGGAACCAGGTAGATGTGTATATCGGTGGAACAGAACACGCTGTTGGGCATTTATTGTACAGCCGTTTGTGGACAAAAGTTTTATATGATTTAGGGTATATCAGTTTTGATGAGCCATATAAGAAGTTGGTGAACCAGGGAATGATACAGGGGAGTAGCAGAAAATGTTTAGAGAGCTGTAAATTGGCGTGAAGCAAATAATTCTTTGTCAGGCAATTGACTATCTAACAAACCTTTTTGTTATCAAATGGAATCTATGAAAAAATGAAAGAACCAGATATTTATTCGAGAATCCTTAGGGAATATTTGTTAATCAAAGGATATGAGTAGTGGTATTTCACGGAATCCAAAAATTGGTGTGGATAGTTCGATGATGTTGATAATATTTAAGAATTAGAAGCGTTAATAAACTACATGTGGATGTAAATATAGTTGATGGAAATGAATTGGATATTGAAGCATATCAACAAAATGGAAACATGAATATTCAAAAGAATGAGATTTATTTTAGAAGGATGGTGAAGATTCAAAAACTGGAGAAGTTTCAATGATGATTATCAGCCAAATACTCCTTTAGAATTAAAGCATTGAAGTACCTGAAAAGATGTCCAAATCAGAATTGCAAATGTTGTGAACCCGATGATGTGGTCATACAAATACGGTGCTGATACTTTCCGTATGTATGAAATGTTTTTGGTCCGGTAGAACAAAGCAAACCGTGGGATACCAAAGGGATTGAAGGTGTTCATCGTTTCTTAAAAAAATTGTGGCGTTTGTTTTATGATGAACATAAAAGGGGCAATCTGGACTACAACGGCTCCCTCTCCCCTGGGGAGGGCGGGGGGTGAGGTTTCTACAGCCGAATTAAAAACACTTCATAAAACCATCAAAAAAATTGAAGAAGACACCGAACGTTTTTCTTTCAATACGGCAGTGAGCGCTTTTATGGTTTGTGTAAACGAATTGACCGATCTTAAATGCCATAAAAAAGAGATACTTGAACCACTATTAATTTTATTGACTCCTTATGCGCCGCATATTTCCGAAGAACTATATCATTCGCTCGGAAATCTGATTCAATTCTTAATGCTGAATATCCCAAACTGGAAAATAAATATTTGGTTGAATCTGAAAAGGAATATCCGATTTCTATCAATGGAAAAATGAGGACAACTCTGGTTATTTCTCTTGATGCATCTCAAAAAGAAGTTGAAAAAATGGTTCTGGAAAATGAAATAGTACAGAAATGGATTGACAACAAGCCAATGAAGAAGATCATTTTTGTAAAGAACAAAATGGTGAATATTGTGGTGTGATTTTAAAAATGCTTTGGCAGTAAAATCAAATTTCAAATTATTTGTTGGTTTACTGTTTTTATCCATCAAATTAAAATAACAAAGGATGAACTTTACCGAAACGGGGCAGTTCATCCTTTGTTTATTAATACAATATTTTAAAATCCTGATTTAATTACTGTATTGATGAATAATTTGCTCCAGCTGATTGGCACGCACCACTCCTGATTGCCTCCAAACAATTTTACCTTTTTTAAAGAGGATAAGTGTTGGAACTCCCTGGATGTTGTATGCACTGGCAGCACCCGGGCTTTTATCTACATCAATCTTAAGTATGGTAGTAGTGTCTCCTACTTTCTTTTTTAGTTCATCAAGAATAGGCTTCATCATTTTGCAAGGGCCGCACCATTCGGCTGAAAAGTCTACTAATACAGGTTTTTCTGAATTAATAATTTCTGAAAATGTTGCCATGTTTGTTATTTTTTATGAATTAAAAATCATTAATAAAAGTTGGTTTACTATAATAAACAAACTTAAATTTTGTTTTGCAGCCTCATCCACGAACCACCATTGTACACTTCAGCATAGCCGCTCGACTTTAAAAGGCTTTTGGCTGAAGAGCTTCGCGCACCTGAAGCACAACAAGTGATAACAGGTTTATTCTTTTTAATTTTGGTTAAATTGTTTCTGAGTGAATCTAAAGGAATATTTACCGATCCTTTGATGTGGCCGCTTTGGAACTCGCCCCTGGTGCGAACATCAACAATAATCGCTCCGTTAGCTACCAGTTCACTATAACTTACTTTTGGCCGATACCCAGTAGTTTTTTTATGGTTTCTATCATTTGTATCTTTTTTATGCAGTTTGATAATCATAATTTACATCGTACCAGCTTCCACCATTTTCGCATTGAATGCCTTTGCTTTGAAGGAACATAGTTGCCTGCCCGCTTCTTGAGCCGCTTGCGCAACAAAAGATGATCGGTTGTGGCATTTCTTTAATTTCATTTATGCGTTGCGGAATTTCATTCAATGGGATATTGATGCTTCCTGCAACATTTCCTCCCATAAATTCACCACGGGTTCTTACGTCAATAATTGTTTTCTTGTTGTTCATTGTTGTTTTAATTTTTATTTTTTTTCTGATTTATTTTTTCTCTTTTAAAAATGCTGAAAAATAATCCCCCCATTATCGCTCCGTAAACGGTACTGTTTAAGGGCTTTGAAGTGATAGGGCAAGTGCCGGAGATGCATCCAACAAAATGATAATACAGGTATCCACCAACAGCTCCTGCTACTATTCCGATAATAGCAAGAATGTTTTTACTGATAAAATTCATTGGCTAAAATGTTTTTACTGCTTCACTTAAATCAAATACCTGGGCTGTTCCGTTTACTTTAGATTTGATGAGGCTGCTGCCTGCCGCACTTCTGAAACCCGCTTCGCAATGCACCACGATAGGCTTATTTAGAGGAATTTCATTGGTGCGTTCTCTTAATTCGTATAGTGGAATTTTGATAGTGTGTTCAAAAATCTTTTTTGTTTTTATTTCTGAAGGATTGCGGATATCAACAATTGTAAAGGCATCTTCATTGTTCTTTAATTCAGCACTGTCAAAGTTGGCAGTTACTATATTTCCAAGGCCGCCTGAAATGGCCAATTCAATTTGTCCTTCATAGCCAATTTTTGCAATACGCGCTATCAATTCATTTAAGACTATTTCGTTCTCTGCTAACAGGTAAAACTTTTCTCCCGGATTAACAATACTGCCCAGCCATGTTTCAAAACTGTTATCCTTCATCAGGTTGATTGCATTTTTTAAATGGCCTTTCTTAAATTGTTGCTGAGGCCTGCTATCAATTATCAAAAGAGAAGGATCGAGAGTAGATTGAGGATCTATATTTTCTGCTTTTATTTTTTCTATTTTTGAAATACTATCAGAAAAATTTTCTGCTCCTTTTTTGTTCAGCCCCACTTCGTACGGAAAATATTTTGGAACAAAAGGCTGGTCGGCTAAGAGTTGCTCAACGAAATCATTCTCACTCATATCCTGTAAACTCCAGTTGCTCATTTTCTCGGCACCCATAGTGCTCGAGTTTTGTTGGCTCAAACCCTTTCCACATAAGCTTCCAGCGCCATGTGCGGGATAAAGCATAACCTCATCTGCCAAAGGCAAAAATTTATCATGAAGTGAATGGTACATATTTTTCGCCAGATCTTCTCTCGTCATGGTGATGGAGCCTGCCTGTTCTCTCAAATCCGGACGCCCGCAATCACCTATAAATAATGTATCTCCTGAAAAGACTGCACGTTCTTTATCGTTTTCATCTATCAACACAATACTGATACTGTCCGGTGAATGGCCTGGTGTGTCCAAAGCTTTTAAGGTAACATGGCCTAAGAATAATTGCATCATCATCATCAAAAGTTTGATGTGGATATTCGGCACCCAGCAACTTGCTTACATAAATAGCAGCGCCTGTTGTTTTGTAAATTTCCAGGTGGCTGCTTACGAAATCAGCATGAGGATGAGTTTCGATTATGGTAGTGATTTTAGCATGATGTTCATCAGCAAAATCGTAATAGGGCTGTGGATTTCTTGAAGGGTCAATCACGGCTACCTCTCCATTGCTTACGATCGCATAAGAGTAGTGTGCTAAATTTTTATCCTGAAATTGTTTTATTTCCATAACGTAATTATTATTTTGAGTGTAAAGTTAAATGGCTGAAAGCCTCTCTCCAGCTACTTTTGTTACACTTTAATTTATTTTAAAGCTTTTTCAAAAAATAACATTTTGATGGCAAGGACAATCAGCATTACTGCAAATAATTTTTTCAAGATTCCCTGTGGAATATGTGTGGCATATTTGGCACCAAAGTATCCCCCTACAAAAAAGAATACTGCCATTAATAAGGCTGGTTTAAGTGCTACATATCCGTCTTGATAATATTGGTAAGCAGCCAAAGCGCCTACCGGCAAAACCATCATTACCAACGCAGTTCCCTGCGCCATTTGTTGCGAATAGCCTAAAAACAAAACCAATGCAGGAATTATAATTATTGCTCCGCCAAGCCCAAGTAAACCACTTAACATGCCTGCAGCAATTCCAATCAGGGCAACGATAATCAAATTTTGTATATCCATAATAATAGCATTTGTGATTAATTTAATATGTGCAAATCTCTATTATTAAATACAGACCTACAGTCATTTTTGTTACATAAAGGAAATAGAGCAAATATTTTTTTAGAAAGTATCTTATTTAGTAGCGAGAAGGCGAATAACATCTGCTTTGCCTGAATGATGCTTGCCCTCTGATAAATTTATTTTCAATTCTTTGAGGTATTTAATATCCATATCCTGGAAATCGCCATTTAATAGGGGTATGGTATAAAGCATATCTATATCTTTGGGGCCTCCGCTTTCATTGTTGAGTTGTAAGGGATTAAAAGCCTCCAGTAAAAGTAAACCTCCCGGTTTAAGCGCTTTAATACATTTTTGATGAAACTGTTTTCTTATGGTTGATGGGAAATGTGCGAAAATTAAAGCGATCATATCATATTTATTTTCTCCAAGTTCTATTTCTAGTGCATCAGCAATTGTATAATTTACCGTTACCTTATACTGGCCTGCGAGTGCTAAACACTTTTCTTTTCCTTTTTCACTTTGATCAAATGCATCCACTGTCCATTTTTGCCTCGCTGCGAAAATTGCATTTCTTCCTTCTCCTTCGCAGGGTAATAGCAATTTTCCCGGTTGTAGATTACTGAGTTCAGATTTAAAAAATTCGTTGGGCTCTATGCCATAAACAAATTCTTCTCCTGCATAACGATCATTCCAAAATTCTTTCATAGTTAAAAAGTTGAATTGATAAAAAAAAATTTCTACAAATAGAATTAAATACTGAAATGATTTTTTGCATTTTTATTAATGTATCAAAATTGCGGGAATAAAATAAAGCAGAAGGTAACTTAGGTTACGTTAGGGTTATTTTATTGCGGCCTAATTTTACCAGGCCTTCGTCTTCCATCTGTTTGAGTAAGCGGGAAACGACTACACGAGCGGTTCCCAACTCATTGGCGAGTTGCTCGTGAGTAACGTAAAGGGTATGGCTTTTGGTGAGCTCAGATTTTCTTTTGATAAAATGCAGCAGGCGTTCATCCATTTTTTTAAAAGCTACGGCATTTACCACTTCCAATAATTCTTCAAAACGTTTATGGTAAAGATGAAAGATGTAATCAAGCCATTCAGGAAATTCTTTTATAAGCCCGCTTACTTTTTCTATAGGAATAAAAAGTATTTCAGTTTCTTCTTCGGCAATCGCTTTTACTTTGCTGGTATCTTCATGCATGCCTCCGAGGAAAGACATAATGCAACTTTCTCCGGGTGTTATATAATACAATAAAATCTCACGCCCCTCTTCATCGGTACGCATTACCCTTACGCTACCATTTATTACGATTGGTATGGCTTTGATGTATGCATTTTCATTCTGGATGGTGTCTCCTTCGGAAAAAGTTTTTACATTACCATAATGAAGTAATTTTTCTTTGATCTCCGGAGAGTATCTGAATTCAAATATTTTATCTAATTCTTCCATAAAAATTGAGTTGATATTTTCCAGGATTATCCGGTTGCCACGCTGAAAATGCTGTAAGCGATTATTCCTAATACAATCAAAGATATTAATACATATAGATAATCCTTCTCAAAAAGAAATCCAATCACAGAAAAGATTACCCGTGAAATAGGAGTGGCGATCAATAAAAGAAGCCCCAGTTGTATAATAGATAAACTGTCGAAATGGATCACCCCTTTAAAAATTTGACTAACGGAGCGAAGATTAGACGGCTCTCCCCTGAATGTTTTGAAATGAGGCGTTGAGAATCCATGTTGCATTAAATAATAAATGCCGCCGAAGAGGATTAAAGTGCCTGAAACAATAACGCCGGTAATCAGGAGTTTCCCCATCACTGCTTCGATATCATAATCCGATATTTTAATTTCCTTTTTCATATTTGCCCCGTTATTCCGTTATAGATCATTTGCAAAGCCAGGAAAGTGATAATGATGGCGAAAAGAATCCTTAGCCATTTGGTTTCTGATTTTACCAAAATTTTTGAGCCTAAAAATGCGCCTGCAATTACCCCCAAAACCACCGGCATTGAAAGCCCTGGGTTGATATAGCCTCTTTGCATATAAATTCCCGCACTTGCAGCAGCGGTAACGCCGATCATAAAGTTGCTGGTGGTGGTGGAAACTTTAAAAGGTAGTTTCATAAAATGGTCCATCGCAATTACTTTTAAAGCGCCTGATCCAATTCCCAGCAAGCCGGAAATTATTCCTGCTATTACCATCATGAAAAAACCGCCGGGAACATTATGGGCGGAATATTTGATTTCTCCCTGAGCAGTTGGGTAAGAACTATTGAGCTTTAAAACCTGCGCTATTTTGCCGCCCCCGGTTTGAACAATTATTTCATTTTTTTTCTTCAACGAAAGGGCTGCAGAAAAAATTAAAACTAAACCAAAAATAACAGCAATAATGTGGGTAGGCGCATACACAGCAAGCATAGCCCCTCCAACAGCGCCAAGTGTAGTTGCTATTTCTAAAAACATTCCTATCCTGATATTTGAAATTCCTTCTTTTACATAAGCGGCAGCAGCGCCGGAAGAAGTAGCAATAACAGAAATGAGCGAAGCGCCAATTGCATAATGAATATCAACACCAAATACCAGCGTAAGCATCGGAATAATGACCACACCGCCACCTAAACCTGTAAGCGAACCAACTAATCCAGCCAAAAATGAACCCGCCAAAACTATTAGCGAAAATAGAAGAACCGTCATATTTTTTAAAAATTACGGTCAAAGGTACAGAATGGAAAAAGGTTGAAATAGTTTAAATATCTATAAGTTGAGTAGGATAAATGCTTATTTATCAAACTTTTCGCGCCACGCCAGCATGCCGCCGGTTAAGTTTTTTGCATTGGAAAAACCGACTTGCTCCATGATCATAGCTGCAACACCACTTCTGTTGCCACTTCTGCAATAAAAAATTACTTCTTCATTTTTAAGGTCTTCAATATCCTCTATCTGCATATTTTGGATATTTCCCAGGGGAAGTGCGGTGCCCCCGATATTATATTCAGCGGTTTCATCAGGCTGGCGCACATCTACGAGGTTCAATTTTTCACCTTTGTCCAATCTTGATTTTACTTCTTCAGGAGAAATGTTCGTCATAATCTTTATTGTTTTTTTATTTGAGAGCTATCAATTTTTAAACTGTCAACTGCCGGGCGCTCTGCCTGTATCCAGATGTCCATCGTTTGCCCTGGCTGGATATAATTGGGCGTACCATTATAATCAAAAATTTCGGGGTTTTGCCTGAAAATAAAAGCATTGGCAGTATCTGTTATTTCCCCTGTAGTGAGTATGGCTGCCAGCAAAATGCCTTTAGTATTTAAAAGTGATTTTGCGGCGTCAACCGTTAAACCAGTTAAATCGGGCACCGGAATTTTTACAGCATCAAGGCCGCCGCCGAGAATTAAATTTATCTTTGACCCCCATCTTATCTTTGACCCGAACTTAATTTCTTTACCATTGTAATCCTGTTCCAAAACAGAACCTTTCATAAAATTAGGCTTGTAGGAAGTATCGCCTAATTCCAAATGATTTTTTGATAATTTATCAACCGCAAACCTGAAACTCAAACCGTTCAAATTAGGCATTTCTATCATTGGCAGAGTAGTAGGGTTCACATTTAAAAAAACGGTTCGGTTTACTTTTACAGTAGCGCCGGGGTCAGGCAACTGTTTTTTTACTGTGTTGAGCGGAAGGCTGTCATTATATAATGAATCAATGATGATTACATCAAAGCCTTTATTTTCTAAAAGATTGGTAGCGCTATCTACATTTTTTCCTGTAACAGAAGGGACTTTTAAAGATTCTCCGTGATGGGTAAGCCAGCCAAGCGATTGAAAAAATAAAAAACCCAGCGCGAATATCAAAATAATGGCCACCAGCAGATTTACTAAAAAACTTTGTCTTGCAATAAATTTAAACACGGTCAAAATATAAATGAAAAAATAAAGTGCTGCAATTTAATAAAATTAAACAGGTAAACATTCTTCCAGCAAGGCAGTATAAAAATCCATCAACGCCCAGCCCATTGCTTCCACTTGTTGCGGAACGAGGCTCGCTGCTGTTTGGCCCGGTACGGTGTTTATTTCCAGCATATAAGGCAACTGTTCTTCTTCATTATAAATAAAATCAATTCTTACAATTCCAAGGCAATTAAAAATTTTATAAATTTTTATGGCTTCCTCTTTTATTTGCTGAGCAATGCGCTCATTTACTTCTGCCGGTGTTATTTCCTGGCTGGCGCCAAGGTATTTGGCTTCATAATCAAAAAAATCTTTTTGGGTAATAATTTCTGTGATGGGCAACGCGATGATTTCCCCTTTTGATTTAAAAACGCCAATTGTAAATTCCCTTCCCTTTATAAATTCTTCTACCAGCACCTGTTCATCTTCTTTAAACGCTTTTTCTATGGCTGCGCCCAATTCTTCGGAAGGCGAATTTACTTTGCTCATTCCAATGCTTGAACCGCCGTTATTGGGTTTTATAAATACAGGAAATTTTAAATTCTTTACCAGTTCATCAGGGCTTTGGTAATTATTTTTAAACAATAAAACTGAATTGGCTACTTTAATTCCGGCAAAAGAAGCAACGGCAACCGTGAATCTTTTATTAAAGGTAAGTGCGGAAATTGCGCAACCGCAGGAAGTATATGGAAGATGAAGTATGTCAAAATACCCTTGCAGTTTGCCATCTTCGCCCGGCGTGCCATGAATGCCGATTAGCACCGCATCAAAATTTATTTTTTGTTGATCAATTGTTATTGAAAAGTCGTTTTTATCTACTTCGGTTTTCTCATTTTTATGGGTATAAAACCAACCCTTTGGCGTAAGGTCTATTTTATAATAATCAAACTTTTCAGGATCAATATTCTTCTCTATTGTTTTTGCTGATAGATAAGATATTTCTGCTTCCCCGGAAAAACCACCGGTAACGAACGCAATCTTTGGTTTCTTCATTTAACTGGCCAATTTGGATTGTAAAATAAATTTAATTTTAGAATAATACTAATCTCAGCTAAAATAAAATCAAAAAGCCATTTATCAGAAATTTAAAATTCAGGTTATTTGTTGGTTTACTGTATTTCGGCAAACTGTTTGTTTTTTTAAACCAGATACAAAAAAGCCCCGAAAAAACGAGGCAAAAATTTTAGGAAGCAGATTGTAATAATGGCGAACGGGAAATGTATTTTTGATTTTTGCAATAAACAAAAAAACAAGAACCCTCTTTTATCGTTTGGATAATTGGCTCTGCTACTTTTTTAGGTATTGCCGGGCATCCGAGGCTTCTGCCAAGGTAACCGAGGCTTTTCACAGTATTTTCGCTTACATAATCTGCCGGATGTATAACAATGGCACGACTTTCGGCATTATCATTTATTCCTTTTTCTTCGCCTTGAAGCCTTAATGAAAGGCCATTGTCGCCATAATAAGTATTCAGGGTTACATAAAATCCGAGGCTGCTCATATTGCTCCTCGGCATGTTTGAAAAATGTTTGGCATATTCTTTACCGGAGTTGCGGCCGTGGGCTACATAAGTATTGAAAAGTAATTTGTGATTTTCAAGATCAATGATAAACAAGCGCTTTTGAGTAGAGGGCAGACTAAAATCAACAATGGACAATATATTATCGTTGTTTAATTTTCCCTCAGAAAGCAAATAATTATAACCTTTCAATCCTTCAATAAAGGCTTGTTTAGAAAGGCCGAGGCGCATCTAATTGAAGGCTGTCATAAATTGATAACTGGCTGTCTATTTTCGATTCGGCAGGGCGGTGTTTTCGAAGTGGTTTTGACCGATGTTGGAACAGGTTTAAAATTTGTGGTTGTTAAAACAGGGGTTAATTTTGTGAAAGCAAAAGTTAAAGGAATTAAAGAAAAAAAAAGGAGTTGGTAAGGTAAAAAATTTTTCTTTGGGTTTTTCATTAAGTTTTTTTTGTTGTTTCAAAATAAACATGAAAACTATTAATGAACAATTATGTTCAAATTGTCTTCATAGGATAATATTTTTATTAGCCGCGCTATTTATTTAAAAAATGGATTGTTTTTTAAATACCGGGCGAAAATAATACATCTTCACTATCAAAATTGTTTTTTATTGTGGCTTGTTAGCTTTTTAAAGGTGTTTTAACAGAAATAAAAATGTTTATAGGTTTTATTTAAAACAAAATTTTTAGTTTTTTATTGTGCAAATTTAAAATTCAGATTCATTTTTCTTTTCATAAATTGGTTCTTTCTACTAGTTATATTTGTAATAAACACACTAATAAAAAGGCAGGAATATTTCCAATTCAGTTTCCATATTGCAAAATCCCATAGAATACCTAAAAGGTGTCGGCCTCTTACGTGGAGATGTTTTGAAAAAGGAAGCAGGCATTTTTACCTTTAATGATTTGCTTCAATATTTTCCTTTTCGCCATATTGACCGCACTCAAATAACGCCTGTAAGCAACATAAACCCGGATACAGGGTATGTGCAGGTGAAAGGTAAAATAACTTCTGTAGAAACTTTAGGCGAACGTCGCGGAAGAAGGTTGGTAGCCACTCTTTACGATGGAACCGGCGAACTGGAAATGGTTTGGTTCCAGGGAATAAACTGGATTGAAAAAAGTTTGCATATTGGCGCTTCATATATCGTTTTTGGCAAAGCCGGTTTTTTTATGAATATACCCCAGGTTACACATCCTGAAATGGAGTTATTAACCGAAGCTAATAAAGAAGTTAAAATTTTCCTGGAACCCATTTATCCGGCCACCGAAAAATTAAAAACCAAAGGAATGGGTGGAAGGCAACTGGGCAAATTGACTTTTACCCTTTTACAATTGCTTTCTGAAAAAGATATTCCTGAAAATATACCTGCTGATATTTTAGGGAAATTTCGGTTGGTAAAAAGATTTGACGCAATTAAAAATATTCATTTTCCTGCTTCGCCAAAAGATTATGAAAATGCAGTAAAAAGATTAAAGTTTGAAGAGCTTTTTATTTCACAATTAAGAATGGGTTTATTGCGGTTTAAAAGAAACCATTATTCCAAAGGGCATATTTTTTCAAAAGTGGGAAATCTTTTTAATGATTTTTATAGCCACCATCTTCCGTTTGAATTAACCGGGGCGCAAAAAAGAGTGCTGAAAGAAATAAGAAAAGATGTGGGCAGTGGCAAACAAATGAACCGGCTTTTACAAGGCGATGTAGGCAGCGGGAAAACATTGGTAGCCCTTATGGCTATGCTTATTGCGGCAGATAATGGCTATCAAAGTTGTTTTATGGCGCCTACAGAAATATTAGCCCGCCAGCATTTTGAAGTATTGAAAAATATGCTCGAAAAACTTCCTGTGAAAATCGGAATTCTTACGGGGTCCTCAACTGCAAAGGAGAAAAGAGAAATATTGAAGGCAACCCTTGAAGGAGAAATTACGATATTAACAGGAACGCATGCTTTGATTGAAGACGTGGTTCAGTTTAAGGATCTCGGCCTTGCTATCATTGATGAACAGCATCGTTTCGGTGTGGCACAGCGGGCGAAACTTTGGGATAAAAATGAAATTAACCCACATATTTTGGTGATGACTGCAACGCCTATTCCGCGCACACTGGCGCTCACAGCTTATGGCGATTTGGATTATAGTATAATGGACGAAATGCCGCCGGGAAGAATTCCTATCCAAACGGTTCACCGGATGGAATATGCAAGGCCCCAGGTAATGAATTTTATTAAAACTGAAATTGAACGTGGAAGGCAGGCTTATATCATTTATCCTTTAATTGAAGAATCAGCGAAGCTTGATTTTGAAGACCTGATGCGTGGCTATGAAGAAGTAAAAGCTTATTTTCCGGAACCTAAATATTATATTAGTATGGTTCATGGAAGGCAAAAATCGACTCAAAAACAAACCAATATGAAAAGGTTTGTAGATGGGGATACTCAAATCATGGTTTCCACAACAGTAATAGAAGTAGGCGTAAATGTTCCGAATGCATCCGTTATGGTAGTTGAAAGCGCAGAAAAATTCGGGCTTCCTCAGTTGCACCAGTTGCGGGGAAGAGTAGGGCGTGGCAATGAAAAAAGTTATTGTATTCTTTCCACAAAAGTTAAGTTGTCATCAGAAGCCAAACAACGATTAAAAATTATGTGCGAAACAAACGATGGCTTTAAAATCGCTGAGAAAGATTTGGAGATCCGTGGCCCGGGAGATATCGAAGGAACCAGGCAAAGTGGATTACTTAATTTTAAATTGGCTAATATTGTGGAAGATAAAAAAATCCTTGAGGCGGCACGGCTAACAGCAGAAAAAATAATATCGGAAGACCCAACCTTATCCTATACCGAAAATCATTGCCTGAAAACCTTTCTGGAAAGAGTTAGAGGTAAAACTGCATGGAGCAAAATATCGTAACTTATAGTATTAAAATTGGTATGTTAAGAAGCTATTAAATCAGAAATCAAAAATTTAATTTTTTCCTCTTCTACCAATTCTTTCGTAAATTTAATTTTCAATCCTTATTATCCATTCATGGCCATTTAATTTTAATTTATTTCTTTTTCATTCAATGATAAATAAAATTTTCTTGAAACTTTTAAAACGCTATCCTTACATTATTTTTCTGTTGGTAACCACTCTTTTTGTTTCTGAAAATTTGTTGGCCCAGGTTGAATTTATAGAAAATAAAGGGCAGTGGGCGCAAAAGGTTAAATTTATGAGTACTGCTGGTAGCGGGTCTTTTTATTTAACTGACAAAGGCTTTACTGTTGCCCAATACAATCCCGATGATATTGAAAATGTGAAAGTGAGAATGCACGAAGCCAATTCTGCAGCTACGGCAAACAGGCAACAACAAAATGATTCTGTTAGGACAGATTCTTATTCAGTTCAATTTTTAAATTCGCAAAAGCCTGTTATTCTCGCTGATAAGGAACTTCCATCAGTAACCAATTATTTTATCGGAAATGACAGAAGCAAATGGGCTTCTAATTGTAAAAGCTACCTGGCTGTAACTTATAAAAATATTTACCCCAATATTGATTTGAGGTATTACACCGATGCCAGCGGTAATTTAAAATACGATTTTATTATCAACCCGGGAGCTAAGATTGGAGATATTGCCATGAAATATACAGGCCCTAAAAATTTATCTATAAAAAATAGAGAACTGAATATCTCCACTTCACTTGGAGTCAATAAGGAGTTGAAGCCATATACTTACCAGGTTATTGACAATCAAAAGAAAGAGTTGGATTGCCGTTATAGTATAAAAGGCGATGTGGTAAAATTTAAAGTAAAAAACTATTCCCCGGATAAACCATTGATCATTGACCCAACTTTAATATTTTTCAGTTATTCCGGAAGTACTGCGGATAATTGGGGATTTACAGCTACTTATGGAAAGGACGGTTCTTTTTATGGAGGCGGTATCGCTTTTGGAAATGGATTTCCAGCTTCTCCCGGTGCTTCCGATGAGTCATTTAATGGTGATTTTGATATTGCTATTATTAAGCTTACCCCTGATGGGCGAAACCGGGTTTACGCAACGTATATTGGAGGAAATGGCGCCGACCAGCCACACAGCCTTATAGAAGACCCACAGGGAAATTTGATTATTGCTGGCAGAAGTAATTCAAGTAATTATCCTACAACAGCTAAGGCTGGTTCTAACGGGGGATTTGATATAGTGGTAACGAAACTAAACGCAACCGGCAGCGGTATTATCGGGTCAATGAAGATTGGAGGTTCTGCCGATGATGGCGTAAACATAGCTGACGATCATAGCAATTACCTTCAATCTCTTAAAAGAAACTACGGTGATGATGCCCGTAGCGAAGTGTTATTAGATGGTTCAAACAATATTTATGTAGCCTCGTGCACTTCTTCCACTGCTTTTCCAACAACTGCGGGGGCTTTTCAAACCAAGTTAGCCGGCAAGCAGGATGCTGTGGTGCTAAAGATAAACCCGAATTGTAATGCGCTCTTATTTAGTACTCTTCTTGGCGGAAGCGATAATGATGCAGCTTATGTGCTGACGATTGGAAATAACGGAAGCGTGTATGTAGCCGGTGGCACTGCCAGTCCTGATTTTTTTAAAAATATTCCTACTGCAAATGTTATTAAACCTACAAATGCAGCATTGGGGAGTGCTGACGGAAAAGATCCTTGTGATGGCTTTGTCGTAGAATTGAATAACACCGGTACAACTGCTGTTCGTGGAACTTATATTGGAACCGATAAGGCAGATCAGATATACGGAATTGAAACGGATCAGTTTGGCTTTATATACGTAATGGGAACTTCCGAAGGAAATATGAAAATTGTTGACCCACCTTCTAATAAAGCTTATTTTAACCCCGGAGGAAAACAATTTATATCAAAATTAAAACCGGATTTATCTGCCTTTGTTTATTCAACCGTTTTTGGGTCTCCTAATTCGCAGGTTCCCAATATTTCTCCTACTGCTTTTTTAGTAGACCGTTGTCAAAATGTATATGTTTCGGGTTGGGGAGGAAAATCCAATGGCGGTTTTTCTACTGGAAATACAAAAGGCCTTCCGGTAACTGCTAATGCAATTAAACCGCGGACAGATGCTTCAGGAAGTGATTTTTATTTCATTGTTTTAAGAAAAAATGTTGATTCATTATTATATGGAACTTTTTTCGGGCAGGAAGATCCACCTGGCAGAACCAAGCCGGTAACTTTTGGCGACCATGTGGATGGAGGCACCAGCAGGTTCGACCGTAACGGAGTAATTTACCAGGCAATTTGTGCTAACTGTTTTAAAAGTGTAGCGTTTCCCGGGACACCCGGCGCATACTCTACAACCAATCAATCACAGGGCACAAAACGGTGCGTGTAACCTGGGCATGTTAAAAATAGAAATGAATTTTGCAGGCGTAGTCTCTGCGCTTCATACATCTATTGATGGCGCTTCCAACGATACTTCCGGTTGTGTGCCTTTGCGGGTTGATTTTACAGATTCGTTGAAAAAAGGGAAGCTTTATTATTGGTATTTTGGAGATGGAACAGGCGATACGACTACGATTCCTGCAACTTCCCACGTATATGAAAACATAGGTAAATACCCTGTAATGCTCGTAACAATTGATAGCACAACCTGCAATATTGCTGATACATCTTATAAAACAATAAGGGCGGGAGATAATAAAATTACCCTTGATTTTATTTCTCAAAAATTAGAACCTTGTACTAATCTTAGTTACAATTTTACGAATACGTCTACAGCTACAAGTGGAACATTTAAACCTGGCCTTTTTACCTGGGATTTTGGGGATAATTCGCCTTTACTTACCCAATTTCAAAATCCGGTTAATCATACATTTGCAGCCCGGGAACTTATAAAGTAACACTTTCAATTGATGATACTACCTATTGTAATTCCCCGGCAGATACGGTTAAAACTATCAGGCTTTCGCCGGTGGTAAAAGCGTCTTTTTCTACTCCGCCGAATGGATGTGTGCCTTATAGCGCGGTATTTGCCAACAATTCACTTGGCGGTATCAATTTCCTTTGGGATTTCGGTGATGGAACTACTTCTACTGATGATAGCCCTACACATCTTTACACGAAAGTTGGGTCTTATACAGTTAAATTAACTGCTTATGATTCTTCTTCCTGTAACAAGATTGATGATTCCTCATTCACTATTACGGTTAGCCCTATTCCAATAGCGTCATTTACTTATAATCCTCTTGAGCCAAAAGAAAATACTTATACGAATTTTGTGAATCAATCTATAGGGGCTACACATTATACGTGGAGTTTTGGTGATGGCGACACATCAAATTTGGAAAACCCTAAACACATTTATGATATCTCCGATACTTATAAAGTTTGCCTGAACGCTGCTAATGATGTAGGTTGCAGCGATGATACCTGTGAGGACGTGCGTGCTTTGGTAAAACCTCTTGTGGATGTTCCGTCGGCATTTACTCCGGGAAAATTTGGCGCGAATGCAATTATCAGTGTAGTTGGTTTTGGTATTAAAGAAATGGATTGGACTATTTATAATCGCTGGGGCCAAAAGGTATATGAAAGTAATAATCTGAAAAGCGGATGGGACGGTACTTTCAATGGAAAATTGCAACCGATGGATGTTTATACTTATACCCTGGGAGTCACTTTTTCAAATGGGCAGAAAGTAAAGAAAACCGGCGATATCACCTTATTGCGATAATCAATGAAAAAGCATTTTAAAATATTTTTTCCGGTTTCCTTTTTCCTCTTCCTAATTGGAATAAAAAATTCTTTTGCCCAGGATTTGCACTTTTCCCAATTTTTTAATAATCCTTTACTTACCAATCCGGCCAACACCGGCTTTATTCCTGATGCCGATTACAGGTTAGGCGCGTCTTACCGCGATCAATATTCTAACATAATGCAGGTTCCTTACAAAACAATGAGTATCTATGGTGATGCCCAGGTTTTCAGGGATAAAATAGAAACCGGTTGGATGGGGCTGGGAGGCGTTATACTCCGGGATGTTGCCGGAAGCGGAAGCCTTACTTCTACCAAAATATATGGATCTGTTGCTTATCACCAGATGCTTGGCGAAAGTAGTTTACTTACTGCCGGTTTTAATGTTGGTTGGGCCAATAAAAGAATTGATCAGAGTAAACTCACTTTTCCTGATCAGTTTGATGGCCAGTTTTTTGATGCCACTTTGCCCACATCAGTTCAATTACTCAATAATAGTGTAAGCTACTTTGATATGCAGGCTGGAATCAATTACGCTTATTTTCCTACTTCGGATATTTATATCAATGCCGGCTATTCTATTCATCATGTAAACCGGCCAAAAGAAACATTTTTTGAAGATGACGCAAACAGCCGCCTTTCTATACGCCATATCGGTTTTATAAATGCCATTATCAAATTAAATGATAAAGTTATTATTAACCCGGCCGCCTATTACACCAATATGGCCAGGGCGAGCGAACTCATGGCCGGAATGAGCGCCGCCTATAATCTTTCAGGCGATGGCTCTAAACAAATTATTGCCGGCTTATTTTACCGCTATGGAGACGCAGTTATTCCTATGGTTGGGCTGGAAATTAATCATCTCCGTTTTACATTTACCTATGATGTTACTACTTCCTCTTTAAAAAATTATAATAATTCTTTGGGCGCTGATGAATTCAATGTATTGTATAAAGGGTTTTATAACACATTTAATGGCGACCGGCAGCAAACGCTTTGCCCCGTTTTCTGAAGTTAATATAGTTTTTAGGTTTTTGTAATTCCTGTATTTTCCCAAATAAATTGTTTATAGATGAAACTAACTATAATGATTATGCGAATAATAAAGGAGTTGCCAAATTAATATAAGCTGAGTGGCCTTCTTTAGAAGCCAGCCTGAAATTAGTAGTACAAAAAAATTCGTGTTATAAAATCAATACTTCATCTTTGTGAAGGAAAAAGTATAAAAAATATTTATTCAAAAACAAAACAATGAATAAAAAAATTGCCATTATTGGAGGAGGTAACCTTGGTTCAGCAATTGCTGAAGGATTATTAAAGAGTAAATTTTGCGAACCTTCTGATTTGACTGTTACCAAAAGAAAAACAGAAACACTTCAAAAATTAAAAGACAAAGGAGTAAAAATAATTTCTGATAATGCAGAAGCGGCAACTTCTTCTGAATTAATAATTTTGGCTGTAAAACCTTACCAGGTAAGTGATGTATTGAATAGCTTTAAAATGCAGCTTACGGATAATCATATTTTGGTTTCGGTGGTTACGGGTGTATTAATTTCGGAAATACAGGAAATTATTAAAAAGGGTATTCCTGTTTTCAGAGCCATGCCGAATACGGCAATTTCGATTGAACAAAGCATGACTTGCATCAGTTATACAAATGCTACTGAAGAACAGAGGATTTTTGTAGAGAAAATATTTTCGCCTCTCGGCAAAGTAACCGTTATTGACGAAAAATTAATGGAAGCGGCCACTATTCTTGGCGCCTGCGGCACAGCGTATGCGATGCGTTTCATACGAGCCAGCATACAAGGCGGCATTGAAATCGGTTTTGATGTAGCTACAGCCAGCCTTATCGTTGCACAAACCGTAAAAGGCGCAGCGGAATTATTATTACAGAAAGGCACTCACCCTGAACAGGAAATAGATAAAGTTACGACTCCGAAAGGTTGTACCATTGCCGGTTTGAACGAAATGGAACACCAGGGGTTTAGTTCTTCATTAATAAAAGGAATCGCAGTAAGTTATCAAAAGATTGCAAAAAATTAGGCCTCGCTTTATATTTCAGAAAGCAATCGGGTAAATTAAAAATCCCCGTTAAATGTTTGTTTACTGTAATAATGTAAAAGTGTTTGCCGGGAAAATGGTAGTATAAAAATCAGTTCATGAAAAAAATAAAAAGAGCCTTCAATAAATACATTCCGTTTCTTGTTTTTTTTGTGTGCGTATTATTTTTAGTTTTTTGGGTACACAAGCCAATAGGATTAAAAAATGGAATTTGGAGAGCAACCATTCAAAGAACAGATGGGCAACAAATTGTTTTTAATTTTCTATCAAAAGACAGCGCCGGCAAAAAGATTATTTACGTGATAAACGGTAGTGAACATTTATTGGTCGATAGCATTGAAACCCGCGCTGATTCTGTATTTATTCAAATGCCTTTTTTTGAATCAGGCTTTAGGGCAAAGATAACTTCAGAAGGTAATTTACAGGGTGAATGGATAAAACATTATGGCAAAAGGATTCTTCATTTACCTTTTGCCGCTGAATATAATAATGGAAATAGATTTAAAGTTTCGTCGCCACCAACTGCGGATATCTCCGGCAGGTGGGTTTTTACTTTCAAAGAAAAAAATAATGAAACCTCTACATTAGTAGCAGAATTTAAACAACAGGGTGCTCATTTGTCAGGAACAGTCCTTGACCCTACCGGCGACTTTCGTTTTTTAGATGGAGTTGTAAGCCGTGATAGTTTAAAACTGTCCACTTTCGATGGTGCTAATGCCTATTTATTAACGGCTAAAATTGATAACAGTAATAAAATTTCCGGTGGTAAGTTTTATGCAGGGGCTACCGGAAAGGAAGATTGGAGCGCGGTAAAAAATGAAAATGCCAAAGTAACTGATGATTTGGAAGGGGCAAAATTAAATGCTGATGAAGGAAAATTAAATTTCAGTTTCCCGGATAGCAAAGATGGAAAAATGATTTCTATCAACGACAAAAAGTTTAAAAATAAAGTAGTTGTTATTCAAATACTCGGTTCATGGTGCCCGAATTGTATGGACGAGACAAAATTTTTGAGTGATTACTACAATAAAAACCACCAAAAAGGCTTTGAAGTGATTGGCCTCGCTTACGAACGGACTACCAATTTTGAAAGTTCTCAAAAAGCCCTGATGCCTTTTAAAAAAAGATTTGATGTGCAATATCCCATACTGATTACAGGTGTAGCTGTTGGCGATACGGATCTTACGCAAAAAACATTGCCACAGGTAAAAAAAATAAAGGCTTTCCCAACTACTATTTTTATTGATAAAAAAGGAAATATCAGGAAGATTGATAGTGGATTTAACGGCCCTGCCACCGGGCAGCATTATACCCAATTTAAAAAAGAATTTAATAAGGTTATCCAGGAATTGCTTTTAGAAACAAATTCTGCAACCTGAGTTGTGTAATTTTATTTTGTTCGCCCGCGGCGATCATCAATTCGTCATGAGGGTCGTTTTCTAAACGTTCTGATAAATCGGCGATGATTTCGTGTATTGATTTGCCTTTGGTAAATACGATATAATTATAGCCAAATGTTTCTTCATACAATTCATTTTCTTTTTTCAAATCTTTAAGAATTTTTGGAGAAGCATTGATAAAAAGCGATTGTTCATTTTTTACCCATTCCGCATTGGGTGCGGTATTTTTTTCTATTGATTCTATATCGCCAATTTTAATATGGTTTTGAAAAGCTTCCAGCCATTCAGCCGGGTTGCAGTCGTACCATTCCTCTTCAGCATATTCTAATAAATCGACCAAATTTTCAACCGGGAAAATGCCTATCATTTTTTTTATCCACGATGAAGAATTACAACATTTTTCAAGAAGTTCTTTTTTTTCTTCTATCGCCAACTTATCAAAATCCGCTATGCTCATGGTTATAGTTTAATGGTTTAATACCCTGGTTTTTCCAAATTAAAAATAATGAATAATTTGTTGGTTTATCATAATTCTTATAGGGCAAAGCCAGAATATAAAATGAGCAATTTTGTTGGTTTACTGTATATGAAAAAATAAATTTTGCCAAAGTTGTGATTTTTCTTTCATAACTGCGAATAATAATAAAAGGAACAGATAAATAAAATGAATAAACAAGAGGGACAAGCGGCATTGATGAAGAAGGTCAGCGATAACCAGGGAATTATTTTTAAGATATGCAATTCCTATTGCAGTAATAAAAATGACCGGGAAGACCTGGCGCAGGAAATCATTTACCAGTTATTAAAATCGTATCATTCCTTTTCTGGCCAATATCAATTTTCCACATGGATGTACCGGCTGGCACTGAATGTAGCTATTTCATTTTATAGAAAGAATAAATCTAAAATGGTATTTTATTATGATGAGGCAAAAACTGATCAAAAAGATGAAGAAAGCCATTCAGCAGAACTTGAAGATAATCTCAATATTCTTGAAAAATATATAAATCAATTAAAAGAATTAGATAAAGCATTAATGATTCTTTACCTGGAATCAAAAAGTTACAAAGAAATATCGGAGATACTTGGAATTACAGAGACTAACGTAGCTACGAAGATCAGCCGGGTAAAAGAAGTTTTAAAACAAAAATTTTCTAATCTCAATAATTAAAAAAATGGAAGACGCACAATTAAACAATATTTTAGAATCCTACAACCAAAAGCTGGAACAGGCGCGGGTATTGAATATGCAATCATGGGTTTTAAACCTGCAATGTTTTGAAACTTTGCAAAAAAATAAAGCCAAATCAAAATTAAAATCATTAATAAATTTTAAATTATTCGCAATTGGCCTGGGTATTTTGTGGGTACTTTTTTTAGGCTATCTTTTTTATTTTTCCTTTGAGAAAACAAGTATCTTTTTTATTATTTCCTGCGGTGCTATTATTTTATTTACATCACTCGCCATCATCGTTTACCTCCACCATATTTATCTGATCAGTAAAATAAATAACAGTGAAACTGTACTAAAAGCCCAGGAAGAAATTACAAAATTGAAACTTTCAACTCTTAAGATTACCCGCATTCTTTTTCTGCAAGCTCCTTTTTATTGCACCTTCTGGTGGACAACCAAAATGATAACTGATTCTCCTCAATCTTTCTGGCTCATCTCTTTTCCGATTGCCTTACTTTTTACATTCGCCTCCTTATGGCTTTACAGAAATATTTCTTTAAAAAATGTAAACAAAAAATGGTTTAAAATTATATTTAACTCGCCTGAATGGAAATCATTAATAAATGCAAATTCTTTCCTGGAAGAAATAAATTCTTTTAAAAAGGAAATTTAATTTTGCTACTTAATGGGGAATGCTATTTTTCTTTTTTCCTGAAAGATTTGTCTGGGGAAGAAATTATTTTCTGAAAGAAATGTTCAGCAACTTCTAATGCGGTAGCAATATTGTTTTTTTCTAAAACTTCCACCGGATTATGATTGATTTCTTTAATTGATTTTACAAATAACATAGCAACCGGCGCAACTTTGGCAATAATGGCTGCATCATAAACAGCGCCGCTTTCCACAGAAATTAATTGAATATTTTTTTCGCTGATAGAATTTTCCAAAAGCCGCCGCAGTTTTTTATTACAAATCTGAGGATCAGTTTCCTGGATGAGTTCCCATTCAAAATAAATATTTCTTTTATCACAGATCTTTTCACACAAAAAATTAATGCTTTCATAAGCGTCCGACAATAATTCGGGATTATCACTTCTGATATCAAGAGAGCAGGTAACCTTGCCCGCAATTTTATTAGTTGCCGAATTATGGATATTTATTTTTCCCACAGTTGCCAGGATATTTCTTTTTTCGCGTTTGGCATATTTTTCAACTGATAAAATAAATTTTGCAGCTGCGGCCAGCGCATCGTTTCTTTTGTCCATCGTTAGGGTTCCGGCGTGGCCATCTTTACCGCTAAAAATGATCTCAATTCTTTTTTGCCCATAAATTGAATTAACAACTCCGACAGGAACATCGGCATCTGACAAAATATTTCCGGGTTCTGAATGGATTTCAAAATATCCTAAAGCACCTTCAGCAAGAATTGCATCATCATTTAATTTTTCCGGATCAAGATGAAGGGAATTTAAAACGTCCGATAAAGAAATACCCTCGTCGTCTTTTAAATGCAGCAGTTTGTTTTCAAAATTGGCCGCAACGGCTTTACTGCCTAAATGGGTATAATTAAACCGCTTTCCTTCTTCTTCCACAAAAGCTATTAGTTCAATATGAAAAGGAAGCTCTGTTTGCTGTTGTTTAATATTTTCAATAATATCCAGGCCGATGAGAATGCCTAATATTCCATCATTTTTATCAGAAGTAATATCTGTATCAAAATGCGAACCGATCCAAAATGTTTTCGCATCCGGGTTATTGGATCTTAATTTTCCTCTTATATTTCCGATATTATCTATCCGGGTTTCTAAACCTGCTTCATTTATCCAACCCGCAATTTTTTGGCTTTTTTCTATAAAGCCTTTTGACCCATATAGCCGGGATTGATGGTTTTGAGTAGTAAGTTCATTTATTCTTTGTTGAATAATAAAAGCCCTTTCCAGGAAATTTTTCATATAATTTTAAAACGGTTATGAGCGAAATAAAGTGAACTTATTTTTAAATTTTATACGAAGTAAACGAATTTTTATTATACAGGTTACTTCCTGAATTATTTATGCAAAATGTGAAAAAGATGAAATGACTATGATATTATTCGAAGTAGATTAAAAAAAATGAAAATATGTTTGTTTGCTGTCAGAAAAAGTTAATTTTTTTTGAACCTGTAAAAAATTTATTTGCTTTTAGTGTGAAAGAATACTTTTGTTATTATAAAATTATGTTTGTCAAATCCGTAATTCTTCTTGGAATTTTTTTATTTTTTTTATTTTTTGCCAATGCTCAAACGTGCTCTACTATTGCGCAAAACCCCTTCTACTGCATTTCCGGTTTGCGGCTCAAGTGTTTTTTCTCAAACTATTGTTCCATATTGCGGCGGTAAATCTGTTCCCGGGCCTTGCCGAAGCACTGATGACTTAACAGACATCAATCCCTTTTGGTATAAATTTACCTGCTTTACTGCCGGGACTTTAGGATTTTTAATTACCCCTCATGATTTGAATGATGATTATGATTGGCAATTATTTGATATAACAGGCCACAATCCTAACGATATTTATACAGATCCATCTCTATTTGTTTCATGTAACTGGTCAGGAAATACCGGATTAACCGGCGCTTCTGCTGCCGGAAGAGCCTTGAACAATTGTGCAGGTACCTCATATCCAACTTTTAGTTCGATGCCCACTTTAAAATTGAACCACAACTATCTTCTGTTGGTGAGCCATTTTACAAAATTTGGGCCTTCGCAAAAAGGGTATCAATTGAGTTTTGGCGGCGGCACGGCAAGTATTACCGATACGATTCCACCTGCGTTACAAAGTCTAAGTAGCTCCTGCGATGCGACAAACATTTATATCAAAATAAATAAAAAAATGAAATGCAGCAGCCTGGCTGCGGATGGAAGCGATTTTACTATTTCGCCTGCTGTCGCGAATATTATTTCGGCAAATTCTTTTTGCGATGCTTTTGATATGGATTCTTTGGTATTAAAATTAAATGCTCCTTTGCCGCCGGGCGACTATAATATTACTATAAAAAATGGTTCTGATGGAAATACACTTCTTGATAATTGTGGCAATAATATTCCTGTAGGAGATTCACTTCCTTTAAAAATTATACCACTTGCCCCCACCCCAATGGATAGCCTCGTCCCGGTAAAATGTGCTCCTCAATCTTTGCAATTATTTTTTAAAAAAAATATTTTATGCAGTTCTGTAGCTGCCGATGGAAGCGATTTTATGCTAACTGGCCCAACTTCTGTAAATGTGGTTGGCGCGGTTACGAACTGTAATAATTTGGGAACAAAATTAATTTCGGTAAATCTTTCTGCTCCCATAGTGAATGCCGGAAACTATCAAATTATTTTAAAAAAAGGGAATGATGGAAATACTTTGATTGACGAATGTGCACAGCAAACTCCGGCAGGCTCCTCAGTTAGCTTTTCTGTAAAAGATACCGTATCTGCAGATTTTAATTATTCAATAAAAAGAGGGTGCCAATATGATACGGTACATTTTCAATATCCTGAAAAGAATGGCGTGAATCAATGGTTTTGGCAAATGGATTATAACGGAACCAGCAGCTTACAAAATCCGGTATCTTATTTTGATTCTTTTGGCATTAAACATATTATATTGTCGGTATCCAATGGGTTTTGCAGTGACACACTTGATAAAGTGATGAATTTGGATAATGAATTAAAAGCTGTTTTCGAGACGAATAATATTTTATGCCCTGAGGATTCGGCTGTTTTTGAAAATAAAAGTATTGGAAATATCATTTCTTATTTTTGGAATTTCCAAAATGGAAACACAAGCGAAGATCAAAATCCTTACCCTCAGAAATACCCGTTGTTATTGGCAGAACACAATTACCTGGTTTCTCTTGTGGTTCAAAATGATCTCGGTTGTTTTGACACGGCAGTTAATAATATCCGCGTTCTTAAAAGTTGTTACATTGCCGTACCTAATGCTTTTACCCCTAACGGCGATGGCCTAAACGATTTTCTGTATCCGCTCAATGCTTATAAAGCCGATAATTTGGATTTTAAAGTTTATAACCGGTTAGGCCAGTTGGTTTTTGAATCTCACGACTGGACTCAAAAGTGGGATGGAACCATAAAAGGCGAGCCACAGGATGCCGGTATTTTCGTATGGACTTTACAATATGACCTTCGCGATACCGGCAAACATGTTTTTATGAAAGGCTCAACTGTTCTTGATCAGATAAAACTTTTCCAAGATTAACAGTTGTATTATCAGCTATCACCGGGTTGGGTTTGCTGATGTTAATTCCATTTTCCGGGCTTTCTATATGCCTGTTATAGCTTATTCCGAAGACAAACGAAAAGGGGATAAATAATCCGATCATCAAAACTTTTAAGGAATACATTACGTGTTTTGCAACTTCAAGAGCTTCTCCTGTTGGGTTGCCGAATAACTTTTTCATTTTTTATTGTTTTACTGTTTATGGGGATTTTATTAATTTCTTTAGCCGTTTTTTTCAGATAACACTTTTTCAAAATCAACAGTGTTACCCTGTTGGCTAACCTGGTTTTGTTTGCTGATGCTAATGCTGCTTGCAGCTTTCGTATTAGGCATGTTATAGCTTATTCCGAATACAAATGAGAAGGGGATAAATAATCCTACTACTAATACTTGTAAGGAATACATGATGCGTTTTGCAAGGTCAAGAGCTTCTCCTGATTTGTTGCTGATTATTGTTTTCATTTTCTTTTGTTTTAATTGTTTTAGATTTGAATTACATAACAAAGATATGGTTAAAAGTAGGTACTATGCAAAACATAGTACATTAACATGCATATTTCTGGTATGAGTGGCATAAAATTCTATTTGAATGGTAACTGCTGTTTCTTTCTTAGTAGAAAAATTGACAAAAAAAATGAACTGATTATACATTACCTGAGATAAATTGCAAATATCATTGTATCTTTTGCCTCCTTTATTCCAAACTTTATTTTATGCGAAAAGTAATTTTCTATTGCCTGATTTTCGTATTGTATTCTGCAACCTCTAATGCACAGCAATACCAGCTTGCTTCTCCGGATGGACATTTAAAAGTTCAAATAAATAATGACAAATCGCTGCATTTTTCGCTGGCGAAAAATGATAAGCCGATCGTTACTTCAATAGAAGCGGCTTTACTTCTAAAGGAAGGAACACTTCCTTTGGGAAGTGGCAAAATAGTAAAAACTGAAAAGCAACAAGTGAATACCGTTATAAATCCAGTAGTTGCGATTAAAAGTTCTACTATTCAGGATAACTATAACCAGTTGACGCTGAAATACAAAAATCACTTTAGTGTTGTCTTCCGTTTATATAATGATGCTTTTGCTTATCGTTTTGAAACTGATTTTAAGGATAGTATCACAGTAAACAAAGAAAAATGTGATATTTCTCTTCCTGATAATACAAGCGGATGGTTTGCTTTTGCCAACCGTTGGATGAACAGTTACGAACATGTATATCAAAAAGAACCGATCGAAAAAATTGATAATAGTAAAACAGCACAATTACCATTGCTTCTGGATCTTAATGGAGAAGGTAAATTATTAATCACGGAAAGTGACCTTTATGATTATCCGGGTTTATATTTTACCGGCAACAGCGATCACCAATTGCAATCAGTATTTCCACCAGCAGTAAAAACTGAACAAAAAACGAGCTCTGACCGTACTTTTCAACCTGCAACCGTTTATGATTATATCTCACACACTAATGGGGCACGTACATTTCCATGGCGCATTTTTGCTGTAGCTGATAAAGATGACCAATTGTTGAATAACCAGATCGTTTACAAACTGGCAAAACCTACAGTACTTGAAAATACAGATTGGATCAAACCGGGGCAAGTAGCGTGGGATTGGTGGAATGACTGGAACATTACAGGCGTTGATTTTAAAGCCGGTGTAAATACAGAAACTTATAAATATTACATTGATTTTGCTTCGAGGCATCATATTCCTTATATCATAATGGATGAAGGTTGGTATAAATTGGGCAACATGACAGAACGAGTGCCAGGTGTAGATGTAAAAGCCATAGCAGATTATGGAAAACAAAAAGGAGTAGGCGTAATTCTTTGGTGTGTTTGGCGCACTTTAGACAATCAAATGCAGGAAGCTATGGATCTTTTTCAACAATGGGGGGTTAAAGGAATTAAAGTTGATTTTATGGATCGTGACGACCAGGCAGTGGTAAATTTTTACTGGAGATGCGCCAAAACGGCTGCTGAACATTATTTGATGGTGGATTACCATGGAGCACATAAACCTGCCGGATTGATGCGAACCTATCCCAATGTGGTAAATTTTGAAGGCGTTCCCGGCCTGGAACAGGACAAGTGGACGGATTCTCTTGCTACTCCTACCATGGCGGTTACGCTTCCTTACATTCGCATGTTTGCCGGGCCGATGGATTATACTCCAGGTGCGATGCGGAATGCACAAAAAAGAGATTTTGCGCCGATCAACAGTAATCCTATGAGCCTTGGTACGCGTTGCCAGCAATTAGCCATGTATGTAATTTTTGATGCGCCTCTTCAAATGCTTGCTGATAATCCAACCATTTATGAAAAAGAAAAGGAATCATTGGATTTTATCACAAGCGTTCCAACTACCTGGGACGAAACAATTCCTTTAGATGGAAAAGTAGGAGAGTATGTGGTAACTGCCAGAAAAAGGGCGGATAAATACTTTGTTGGAGCTATGACTAATTGGGAACCGCGCGATCTTACAGTAGATTTCTCATTTCTTCCTGAAGGAACTTATCATATTACGTATTTTCAGGATGGTGTAAATGCAGGAAGAAATGGAACTGATTATAAGAAAGTTGAAACTACCATCACCAATAACAGTAAACTTACCGTTCATTTAGCAGCAGGTGGAGGATGGGCGGCAAGAATAGAAAAATAAGAATAGTAAACAAACAAATAATACAGGATTTTTATTTTCCTGCTTATTATCAGTAGCTATGTTGGTGAACTATGAAGTTACATTTTCATCGTCCTGCATTTTCGGGTTCGCCCTCAGGCCGGTTTTCATTATATTCGATTATGAAATTATTCGTTCCGTTTCCTATAATGATATTCATATAATTTAATTGAACCAATTCAAGAATATTCAGGAAAAGAAATATCGCATGGATGCGGTCATCACATACATCAAATATTTTTTCAAACGAAACGGATCTTTCGGTTTTAATGAGGTCCAGCATGTATTTCCGCGTTCCCTCCATGGTATAATTGTAGCTGATAACGGTATGTACGGGCCGGTTTCTTTTTTCCAAGTAAACGTTGCGCTACTTTTTCAAAAGCTTTCATCAGTTTAAACAAAGTCACCGTTTGGATTTCGGTGCCTTCGCCTGCCTCCTCGCCAATGAGCGCCAGTTCTTCCTGTATATTCCCTCGTTTTGCCATCAGCATTCTCAGTGCTTCCATCTCGCTCATTTTTTGAGAAGCCTCTTTAAATTTTTTGTACTCAAGAATTTTATCAACCAGTTCCTGCCTCGGGTCAATTTCATTTCCCTGCTCATCTAATTCTTTTCGGGGTATCAGCATTTTTGCCTTGATACGCATTAAGGTACTGATGAATAAAATAAATTCGCTGCTTAGCTCAATATTTAAAGTTTCACTCTTGTGAATATAGTCAAGGAAATCATTGGTTATTTTAGAAATAGGGATATTATAAATATCAAGTTCATCACGTTCGATAAAAAATAAAAGCAGGTCGAACGGGCCTTCAAACTGGGGTAATTTTATCTGATAAATTTCTGTGTTCATTTAAATAAAAATTTTGAAACATTTAGTAGTTTCATTTATCAAGGTAAAAAAAATCCCGGTGAAAAGTTCACCGGGATTGCAAATTTATTGAATAAAACCTACCTTTTTTTCAGTTCGTCCCTTATCTCCGTCTAATAATTTATCGGTAGTAGATACAGCAGGGAGGCGCAGGCTTCGCTTCTTCTTTTTTCTGAAACTTAGCGATTGCTCGTATTAGCATAAATATGACCAATGCAATAACAATAAAATTGATAACTGCCGCTAAAAAATTTCCATACGTTACTTCGCCCCATTTTAGTTCCGCTATATTTTTAGCTCCAACTGCATTCAAAGCTGGCGTAAGAAGCAGAGGGGTAATAATATCTTTTACCAACGAGGAAACAATGGCGCTAAAAGCTGCTCCAATAATAACAGCAACAGCAAGATCCATCACATTGCCTTTAACAGCAAATGTTTTAAAATCCTTAATAAAGCTCATAGATTTTTAATTTGAAAGTGAATAAATAAAATTTAGTGTATTAATATTTGATTTATAGAAGATCAAATATTTAAATAAATGTAGTTATTTATTTATTTAAATTTTAGAATTCCGGGGAAATATCTTTTACCAGCAGAAGGTGTATTTTCTTTTTGAAGTAATTCTTTTCTTAATTGACTGGCGGTTTTAGTGCTTCCATCATGGCTCCACCCGGGAGGCATCACTAGGTATTTTATTTTTACAGAGAAAGGTATTTTTTTATTTATGTCGTGTAGAATGTCTTTCCATTCATGAAAAATAATATTAGTGAGATGATAAGGTTGAGATAATTGTTTTGTCAACCCATACTTTACAGGGTCTTCTTTTACCTCTTCCTGGAAAGTTCCAAAAATTTTATCCCAGATAATGAGTACCATTCCTAAATTTTTATCGAGATAGCGGATATTACTGGCATGATGAACCCTATGATGGGCCGGGCTTACAAAAATTGCTTCAAACCATGCAGGCATTTTATTGATATATTGCGTATGAACCAATATTCCATAAATCTGCGTAAGCGAATACATAAATACAATATCAAGGGGTTTAAACCCAAACAAAACCAAAGGAATAAAATAAATAAACCGGTAAAGAGGCTGAAGTACCGACGAACGGAACCCCGTAGTTAAATTGAACTCTTCTGAAGAATGATGGGTAACATGCACTGCCCAAAAAAATCTACAAAAATGATCTACCCGGTGTTCAAAATAAAAAGCAATGTCTTCAGAAATAAAAAGCAAAAGCCAATACATGGCGGGGTTAAAAGAAAAACTAATAAAATGAAATTGATAAACAACTACGAGAATAACCAAATAAACCGCTCTGAATAGCAGGTCAATTCCGCCGTTTAGAATGCAGAGATACACGTTCATTAATGTATCCTTTAGTGTATAATATTTTTTTAAATGAAGGTTACTCAATATTATTTCAAGCGCCAATTACAACAAGGTAAAGGGGGGCAGTTATTAAAAAAAGTAGTTGTTCCTTTAACATGCAAAGAGAATTTAAACAGACATAATTTCTTTTTCTTTTGTTGCAAGATGTTTTTCAATAAGTGAAATATGCGTATCAGTTATTTCCTGAATTTCGGCTTCAGCGTCTTTGGCTTTATCTTCACTCAATCCATCTTTTTGTGATTTTTTTATTTGTTCTATCGAGTCACGGCGAATATTACGGATAGTAATTTTAGCCTGTTCGCCCTCACCATTACTTTTTTTTACCAGTTCTTTTCTTCTTTCTTCTGTAAGAGGCGGCAAAAATAATCGGATTATATTTCCATCATTTTGTGGGTTAACTCCAATATTTGCGGCGATAATTGCCCTTTCAATCGGCTGAAGCATATTCTTTTCCCATGGTTGTATGGTAAGTGTCCGCGCATCTATCAGCGCTTAAATTGCCAACCTGGTTGATAGGCACCGGCGATCCATAATAATCAACGTTTATGCCATCAAGCATGGTAGGATTTGCTTTCCCGGCTCTTATTTTTATCAATTCAGTTTCAAAATGTTCTACTGCTTTTTCCATTGAAGCAATAGTGTCGTCTAGTATTTCTGTAGTCTCCTCCGGCATTTCTTAAAATTTATAATTACTCATTAAGGCCAACATTGGCTGTATAAAAGTGCACAAATTTATGCAAACGAAATGATAAAAGGGAATCGGGAAACGATTAATCTTGTTGTACAGGTTCTCCGGCGATAGTCAAAATTTTGTGGGATTGAATAATTGGCTCTTCATGAAGATGGCCGTTGGTAACCACAATTTTTTTCCTGGGCCTGTTATAATTCACGATAGTTACTAAGAGGATTGAAGTTCCTGTTAATGCCAGCATCACGATGGGAGTGCCAGACAAACGTATAAAATAGGCCATTGTTATCAAAAGAAGATTAGTAATAACACAAACTAATACAATCATTTTATGGCTTAATCCAATATCTAATAAAAAATGATGGATATGATTTCTATCGGGAGAAAAAGGGGAGCGGCGGCTTAGAATTCTTACGCTTACAACCCTTAAGGTATCAAACAGGGGAACAATTAAAATGGCAAAACCTAAAGCAGGCGCAGAAGCAAGTGGTAATACAGAGGATGGATCGGAGGCGGTATTTATAAATTTTATTACAAATATCGAATTAAGAAGCCCGATTAACAAAGAGCCTGTATCACCCATAAAAATTTTTGCCGGATGAAAATTATAAATTAAAAAACCAATGAGGCTTCCTGCAAGGGAAATGGCCATCACAGCATATAAGGTTTGCCCGGAAAAATAAAAATAAATTCCAAATATTATCGAAGTGATTAATCCAAGGCTTCCCGCAAGCCCGTCAACACCGTCAATAAGATTAAACGAATTAGTAATAACAACAATAGTAAACAAGGTGATCAGAAAAGCTGCAGTTGGAGGAAGTGCATGTACACCGAGGATTCCATAAAGGTCTTTAATTTCAATTCCGCCAAATTTTATTATAATGCCGGCGGCAATCAATTGCCCAACAAATTTTTTTGTAGCCGTAAGAATTAAAATGTCATCTTTTATTCCCATAAAAAAAATGATCATAATTGCTGCAACAAAGTATTGAAGGACTGAAGCGTCTGAAGGAGGTACACCAATGAGGGTAGCAAAAATAAAGCCCGCGAAAATACCCAGCCCTCCTAATGTTGGGATAACTACATTATGTACCTTTCTTTCGCCTGGCTCATCAAACAGTTTTTTATCTTTGGCAACTTCAATTATTACCGGTATAGAAAAAAATGTTATTAAAAATGCTAATCCACAGCTAAAAATGATATTCTCCATGTAGTGGGGTTAAAAAAATCCTTTTACAAATGTATACTTTTGTTGAAATTAAAAACAAAATACAATCTATTTAGATAACGAAAAATAAATGCAGTTATTTTGTTTTTGGCTTTTATTATTACTCATCCGCTCCGCTTGCTACTACCTGGCCACTCAGCTTTTTCAAAGGATTTTTATGGTTTTCATCAAAAGATGACTGGTTTTTTAGAATATCCAAAGCTCCAAATATTGCAGCAGAAAATGAAGAAGCATCCGCTTTATTTTTACCGGCAATATCCAAAGCGGTTCCATGGTCAGGGCTGGTTCTTACTACAGGTAAGCCTGCTGTATAATTAATTCCTTCACCAAAAGCCAATGATTTTAAAGGTATTAAACCCTGGTCATGATACATGGCTAATACTGCATCAAAACGGTTTTGATAGCCACGTGCAAAAAATGCATCTGCACTAAAAGGCCCGGAAATGATCATATTATAATGCTTTGCTTCGACAACTGCCGGACGAATTATTTCCATTTCTTCAGTTCCGATTAAGCCTTCGTCGCCGGCATGTGGATTTAGGGCCAGAACCGCTATTTTGGGCTTTTCTATATTAAAATCCCTTTTGAGTGAAGCATAAAGAATATTGATTTTACTTAAAATGTTTTCTTTGGTTATATAACCGGCAACATCCTTTAATGCCACATGTTCTGTAACCAGGCCCACCCTGAAATCGCCGGCAGCCAATAGCATTACTACATCTTTTTGCCCGAAAAAATCTTTAAAAAAGGGAGTATGGCCTGTATATGGAAATTCGTTGCTATGGACATTTTTTTTGTGAATAGGGGCAGTTACCAAGGCATTTATCTGGCCATTCTTTAAAAATTCAGTGGCTGCCTTTAAGCTTTTTATTGCATAATTTCCACCAATTTCATTTAATTCTCCGGGATTAATTACCACTTCTTCTTCCCAGCAATTATAAATATTTACCTGTTTGGTATTTATTTTATTAAAATCTTTTAAACTGGTAAAATTAAAATTATGGTCAGGAAGGCTTTTACGGTAAAAATTAATGACTTTATTACTTGCAAAAATTACAGGGGTAAAAAGTTCAAGCATCCGATTATCTGAGAGCGTTTTTATAATTAATTCTGGGCCAATCCCATTAATATCACCCGATGAAAATCCGATAACCGGCTTATCTCCTATATGTAAAACAGCGCTCAATTTATTTCAGTTTGCATTGAATCGCAAGATAATAAATATAGCCGAATCATTTATGGCTGGCCATAATAATCTTTACCATTTATTGCTGCCTACATAATTTTCAATAGGCATTCTGTTTGAGATGCTTCGGGCAAGTGTCATCTCATCAGCATATTCGAGTTCGCCCCCAAACGAAATGCCACGGGCGATCGTAGTAATTTTTACAGGATTAGTTTTTAATTTTTTACTTATATAATATATAGTCGTATCGCCCTGGATATTCGGGCTTAGGGCAAAAACCAATTCTTCTGTTTTTTCTTCATTTACCCTTTTTATTAACGATTCTACTTCTAATTGATCAGGGCCAATTCCATCCAAAGGGGAAATGATTCCGCCAAGCACATGGTATAAGCCATTATATTGTTGGGTGCTTTCGATGGCGATTACATCACGGATGGTTTCTACCACGCATATTATTCCTTGTTTGCGGCTGCGGTCTGAACAAATATTGCATAATTCTTTATCAGCAATATTTTGGCACCGTGAACAAAAATGAATTTCTTCCCTCATTTTAAAAATAACATCGCTGAAATTTTTTACATCGCCTACCTCTTTTTTTAAAAGGTGAAGAACAAGGCGCAAAGCTGTTTTTTTACCAATTCCGGGCAATTTTGCAAATTCATTAACTGCATTTTCTAAAAGAGAGGAGGAAAAAATCATGGTGCAAAATTATGAATTTGAATTTTGATTTTAAAGTGATTGAAGATCGCAGTAAACAAACAAATAACAGGGATTTTTATTTTCATAAAAATCATATTGTTTAACATTTCAGCAGGCTACAATATAACGTCTGCTTCATTATCCCAATCGGAGCGGATGCCTATTTTTTTATAAATAGAAATTACTTTTTCAGGTTGTTTTTTCAGATGATAATCGCCGGGGTCCCATGTGCCGTTATCATTTTCATCATCCAAAATCCGTATTTCATATTCGCCGGGCTCAAATAATTTTTTAATGAATGTGGGCGAAGTGAGTTTGAAAGAATCTACTACTTTATCATTTTGAACAAATTGCAAAACCGGATGCGTAATCTTATCCAGGTTTTTAAAGTTTAATTTGATGCTTCCATATTCTCTTTCGCCTTTGGTTTTAAAACTTATGGTATCTGATTTTAATAATTCATCGCCTAAAGTATCCTCTGCAAAATCTTTATCAATTAGCAGCTTATACTTTGTGTCTTCTGCCCAGTTATTTTTAACAGTAATTTTTTTTTGGTGCTATCAATAGATATTTCAGCCGATGGAACCGGATTAAATAAAGTATCAGTGAGCCTTATTTTAGAAGAATCAAAATTCTTTAAAGGCACTTCAAAAGTGAGTGTCAGCGGAGAAAGCAAATCCTGCGAACCGCCGGAAGCTGGAGTTGAATATTTTAATATTTTTTCATCGGGTTTTTTACTAGGCCGTGCTGACTGGCTGGAATTTGGTTTTTCATTTTTTTCTTCGGAATAGGCATACAATTTTACCGGTTTTACTTCTTTTGAAATATGAATGTCACTATCAGCAAAAGCAAAAAGCTGTGAAGGATTATTATACATTTTTTGGCCGCTTTCATCTTTCAAAGCAAATAAATGATAAATGCCTCCTGCAAGATTTTTAAAATGAAAATTTCCTGAATGAATCTAAGAATGGCCACATACCTTGGCTTCTCTTTATAAACTGCAGAATCATCCAGGTTTTTATATAACATGGCAATCAAAGTGCTGTCAGGTTTTCCTGTTTCAGCCAGCACCACACTTCCGTTAAAAGTGAGTGAATCAATATAAGAGCCGGTTGAAAAAACATAAGTAAAATTGTGTATCGGATTGTTTTCATTAATATCCTGTATCGCATTTCCAAATTGAAAACTATAAGTGGTATTTGGCTGAAGCGTATCGCGGATTTTGATAGAAACCGTTTTTAATTTTGAAGTAATATTAGGGACAATTTTTGGAACCGGCGAAACCAATAAATTTTTTTGCACATCCTGCAAATGCACATATTCATCAAAAGTTAAAACAATTCTGTTTCCGTTAAAATGAATGGTTTGGTTGGGAGGGGTTGCATTTAATAAAACAGGCGGAGTAGTATCTCTTGGGCCGCCCATTGGCATACCTATCTGCGCACATCCGCTTCCCATAATTGAAAGAAGATAACAAAATCCTGCAGCCGCTAAAATTATTATGGAATTATAAATTTTCATTTCAGAAAAGCAAACTTAAATGCTTTGAATGGATATTGATTTTTCTTCTTCCTAAATTAAATTCTAAATCTCCTTCTTCTTCTTCAATAATATCATGCAACGCAATGTGGATTTCATTTTCTTTTACAAAATTACACCACGTGCAATCTTCTTTTCCGCAGCCGGTATAAAAATCCCTTGCCTGTATTTTATTCCAAACATCGGTTATTTGTTGCTTTACTGTTGCAATATCTGCAGGCTCGATAAATATTTTTCTTTTTTGAAATCCTTTCGATTTATCAGGTTCTACAAAATCAAATTCTGAACTAACCACTTTCCAATCTTTTCCATCCATATTATCAATGAGTATTTTATAAAAAACTGCCTGCCGCCAATAGTCGCCGCCATTAGGATTGTCAGCATTTGGCGCCAGTAATTTTTTCTTTGGTATAAGCACTGGTTACATCGCCGGTTTTATAATCAACCACATTCACTTCTTTACCATTAAATTCTATTTTGTCAATTTTCCCTTTTATCGGAATTCCGTTCACTACATTTTTAATATTTCTTTCTACTGCTACAATTTTATTTGAGTTAGGAATATAATGATCATAATAATCGCCCAAAACAATTTCTCCCTGTTCCATTCTTCTTGCAAATGATTCCGGAGTAAAATTTTCACGGTGTTTTTTCAGGTACCACTTAAAATGTTCAATCATTTTTTCTTTCGGAGGAAATTGTTGGTTTTCGCTTTTCTGCATTTCTTCAAAAAGTTTTTGCAATGGCATAATGTACAGCACTTCCAAATTCCAAAGTGTCAGATTTTCCCGAAGGAATCCTTATCAGGTTTTTATAATAAAACCCTAAGCGGGCAATCCAGGTAATTATTTAAAGAAGTTACATTCATTACATATTTTTCGAGCAACGATGTAATAAAGTCATTTTCACTTTTATCAATTTCCGGAGCCTGGGGAAGAAAATTTAAAACTTCAAAATCCATCAATTCTTCTTCAGGGATTTTGATAGAGTTGATTTCTAAATTATTTCCTTCAATTATTTCTGCCACAAACATGGAATGCTCTGCATCCTTTCCATCAGGTTTTATTTTGATAAAAGATATATTTAGATTTTTTTCAGCCCTGGTGAGCGCTACATAAAATAAACGGCGCAATTCTTCTTCGGCACTTCCGGAAGGAAGCGTAGAAAATAACGTGTCAGGAAGTTTATAACCATCATTTCCATTTCTCTTTTTCTCCCATAAATGCGCGTTCATTCCCGTTATAAAAACATGTTCAAATTCTAATCCTTTTGACCCATGCGCCGTTAATAAATTTACGCCTGCGCTGTTACCGGAAAATTGCAACAATGGTAAAGCGAAGTTTTTCTTTTTTCATCAGTTCAACCACTTCAATTAATCCTTTTAAGTCAAGCGAAGGATTTCGCGCAGTTGCGTCTTTTATAAAATCAAATAAGCCGGTCAGAATTTGTAACAACCTTATTTTCTCCTTATTTCTCATGATGTAAGAAAGCACACCGCCATCAGAAATAATTTTTTCAAAAAGCGTTTGTAGCGGAACGTTTGAAACATCAGCGATCAATTGCTCTATCATTTTGCTGAAACTTTTTAATGCGGGATTTATGCCGGTATCAAAAAGGTCTTTGGCAATTGTATTTGCCTTTTCATTCAATAATTTTCGGATAGAAGTCCGCTGCCCGCTATAATTTTTACTGTTTGCTTCTACAGTCAGTTTGGCAATTTCTATTGGCGGAATTTTATAAAAATCAAAATGGAGGATCTCAAATAAAATTTCATCCCCGCCATAAGGAATATCATGTTCGGCGGCAAGGTATCTAAGAATTTGAATTATTTTTTTGGCGAAAGAATCGTCAAGAATATTGATACTTTTTTTAGAAAAATAAGGAATTTTTTTGAGCCTGAAATATTTCATCAATTGTTCGCCGTAACTATTTTCTTTATAAATAACGGCGATTTTTCCGGGCTCTGTTCCTTTGCCCAATAAGGTTTTCAATCTTATTGGTAATATCAGCCATTTCATCTTTTATCGTATTATATTCAATTACAGAAGGCAGTTCTGTAAGATTTTTTAATTCTTCTTTTGAACTGATTAATATTTTATTTTTTTCGAGGCGTTCCTCATTTTTATCAATCAAAGATTTTGAAACATCCAGAATTGGTTTCGTTGAGCGATAATTATCCGTTAAAACAATTTTTAAAAGCCCTTCATAACTATTGGCAAAGTTTTCCATATTTTCAATATTGGCGCCCTGGAAACGGAAAATACTTTGATCATCATCGCCCACTACAAATACATTAGGTTCATCCCAAAATTCAATTAATAATTTTACGATTTCATTCTGTGTGCCGCTTGTATCCTGGTATTCATCTACCAAAATATATTGAAACCTTTCCTGGTAATCGGCTAACAAATTTTTATTTTCTTTGAAAGCCTGGATTACCCAATTGATCATATCGTCAAAATCATACAGGCTGTTTTGTTTCATCAAATCCTGGAAATTGGAAAATTGATTTACAGCCGCACATAATTTTTCCATGCGCTCTATTTCTGTGTAATAAGCAGGCTTATAATCGCCCACTTTTACACCCGATTTTGCCGAAGCTCTTTTATATTTTAAACTTTCATCGTCTTTTATTTTCTTGAGGTATTGATCAATGCATTTTATAATATATTCCGGCTCCCAGCCTTCCCGCTTCATTGCCGAAAATAAATGTTGAAGGTTCTTTATTTCATAATACACGTCGCCACGGTATCTTTTTAAAGGATTATTTTTGGGTAAATTATCAATCAGTGTTTTATAAAGTTGGATTTTTTCAAGGTCTGAAATAGGATTAAGTGCAGACTTTTCAAACAGCGATAAATTTTGCTGGATAACCTCATTACAAAATCCATGAAAAGTATAAATATTTACTTTGTAAGCATCGGAGCCTATAAATTGCAAAAGTCTTTTGCGCATGGCTATAGCGCCGGCATCCGTATAAGTGAGGCATAGAATATTTTGCGGATGCGCGTCAGTCTCCAATAAAATCTTCCCGATTCTTGCGGCCAGAATTTGCGTTTTCCCGGTTCCGGGCCTGCTATTACCATAACGGGGCCTTCAATGGTATCTACGGCCTGCCGTTGTTTTTCATTCAATTTTTGATATTCATCATTGTATTTTTTTTGTAAAATTTCTTGGTAAGTTGACATGCTAACGAAGATAAATTTTTTGCCACAGATTGCACAGATTTTCACAGATTGTTTTGAATAGAAATCGTGGTTATTTGTTCGTTTACTGAAAACGGTTTGCCACGAATTACACGAATTTTCTCGAATGAACCGGGAGAAGAAATCTGGTATTTATAAAAATAAGAATCTCAAATATTTGTTGGGTTACTGAAGAAGTTTGCAACGGATTTTCACGAATTATTCACAGCCTTTTCAGAGCGTGCCCTTCTCATTTTGGAGAGGTGTTGGGGTGAGGCTTTTTGCCAAGGATTAGAAATACAAAGAATTTTTGCCACGAATTACACGAATTTTCACGAATGTTAGAAAAGGTAATCCGTGGCAAAAAAAAATCATGAAAACAACTCCTGGCCTTTTACTATTTCGGTGAGGAATTTTACCCAAATGTTTGTATGCCTTTTCGGTAACTTCCCTTCCCCGTGCAGTGCGCATTATGAAACCTTCCTGTATTAAAAATGGCTCGTAAACTTCTTCCAGCGTTCCGGCTTCTTCGCCTACGGCCGTTGCGATGGTGGTAATTCCTACCGGGCCGCCTTTAAATTTATCAATGATGGTGCTTAAAATCCTGTTGTCCATATCATCCAAACCATATTCATCTACATTTAGGGCTTTTAGTGCATGTTCAGTAATTTTTAGATCAATAACTCCATTGGAAAGCACCTGGGCAAAATCGCGCACTCTTCTTAAAAGCCCGTTTGCAATTCTTGGCGTTCCACGGCTTCTTCCCGCAATTTCTTTAGCTGCATCTGAAGTGATTTTTGTATTAAGAATGGCGCAGGAGCGCAAAATTATTTTTTGCAAAGTTGGTTTATCGTAATATTCTAATCTTGATTTGATACCAAATCGTGAAAGCAGCGGAGCTGTTAACAAACCGCTTCTTGTAGTGGCGCCAATCAGTGTAAATGGATTTAGGTTTATTTGAACACTTCTTGCATTTGGCCCGGTGTCAATCATTATATCAATGCGGTAATCTTCCATCGCGGCATATAAATATTCTTCCACTACATTGCTCAGCCGGTGAATTTCATCAATAAATAAAACATCGTTTGGTTCTAAATTCGTAAGCAAACCTGCAAGATCGCCGGGTTTTTCAATAACCGGGCCGCTGGTTTCTTTGATATTTACATTCAATTCATTGGCAACAATGCGGCTTAAAGTTGTTTTTCCCAATCCCGGAGGGCCATGAAATAAAATGTGGTCCAGCGCTTCTTCTCGCTGCCGCGCCGCTTTGATAAAAATGCGCAAATTTTCAATAATCTGTGCCTGCCCGCTAAATTCTTCAATAACTGCCGGCCGGATATTATTTTCAAATTCCTTTTCTGCAGGCGTTAATATTTCTTTTTCTTTATTTAAATTTTGGTTTTGCATTAAAAATTTTTTCTACCTTGTAAAGCTAAAGTTTTTAAACTTAAAATGAGGTAAGCAACGTTTTGTAGAAATGATAACACCTTTCAAACATTGCTTTTCGCCACTAATCAAATCCTTCCCTGTCAATACTTATTTAATAGAATAATTTTGTACGATGCATAAAACAACAGTTCGATATTGGATATGCCAGATTTTTGGCTGGGGCGGTTGGACGTTGCTCAATCTTTCTTTTTATTACTTTTTTTTACATGATATTTATTGGAAACCCGGGGAAAGAAGAACCCTGCTTCTTGCTATTCTTTTGATACAATTTTTGTGGTATATAGGTTCCACACATTTACTACGGTTTTTTTTAAATAAAACCGGTTGGATTAAATTTCCAACCAATAAGGTAATCGCACTATTTCTGATAAGCGTAATGCTTACCGGCTTGTTGGCTTATTATGGATCAAAAACAACTGCTGTAGTTACCGGTTATTCTTTGGTTCAATATGAAAAAAATGAAAATCTGAAAGAAGCCATCTCGAAAGAAGAAAACCTCGGCCTTGCAGGTACTTCTTATTATTTGGCACCAAAAGATAATGCTAAAGATTCCTCCAACTATACCTCTTTTCTAAATATAAAAAGATCAACCGGATGGTACAGAAACAGCAATGGAACCTGGCAATATGAAGAGCAACACAAAGGGCGTTTTTGGTGGGATATCATCTTTACTTTTATTTTGATCGCGCTCTGGTTGCTGCTTTACATGATATGGCATTATCTTGAAAGAAACAGAAAAGACGAAGTGGACAGGTTGAATCTTGAAAAAACCGTGAAAGAACTGGAATTGAAAACAATAAAATCGCACATTAACCCGCATTTTATTTTTAATTCATTAAATAGCATCAGAGCGCTGGTAGATGAAAATCCGAAACGTGCAAGAACGGCCATTACAGAGCTTTCTAATATTTTGCGAAGCAGCCTGCAGGTAGAAAAAATGGAAACAGTCCCTTTGCATAAAGAATTGGATATTGTAAAAGATTACCTGGCCCTGGAACAAATGCGTTTTGAAGAAAGATTGAAAGTAGAAATGGATATTGATGAAGGCACTTTGAATCAACCTATACCACCAATGATGTTGCAGACTTTGGTTGAAAACGCGATCAAACACGGCATCAGTAAAATGATTAATGGCGGCACTATAAAAATAATTTCAAGATTTAGGGATAAAGATTTTGAATTGATTGTTGAAAATACAGGCAACCTTAAAAAAAATAACAATGAAGGGTTTGGAATCAAAAGCACCCGCGACAGGCTGAAGTTTTTATGCAATGGCAATGCCTATTTTAAGGTAAAAGAAATTGAAGGCGCAAAGGTCGAATCAAAAATTGTAATGCCTGTTCAATACTGATATAGGAATTGGGAATTAGGGTTTGTAGTAAAGAAATAAATAATAAAGATTTTTATTTTCAAAGAACTACAAACTGAAACTATGAATCCCGAATTAAAAACTTAAAAATTATGCTTAAAGTTATTTTGATAGATGATGAAAGGCTTGCCAGGAGCGAGCTTAAACGAATGTTGCAGGATTTTCCTGATGTGGAAGTTGTTGCGGAAGCGGCTAATGCCAATGAAGGAATCGAAAAGATTGATGCATTAAACCCTGATCTTATTTTTCTGGATATTCAGATGCCCGGTAAAACCGGTTTTGAAATGCTTACAGAACTTGATAAAGCGCCTTATGTAATTTTTGTGACGGCTTATGACGAATACGCTTTAAAGGCTTTTGATGTAAATGCACTGGATTATTTAATGAAGCCCGTTGAGCCAAAACGCCTTGCCGATGCACTTTTGAAAGTGAAACAAAAAGATGAAGAGGAAAGGCTTTCTTATAACAATCGTGGAGTACTTGGAGAAAATGACCAGGTTTTTGTAAAAGACGGCGAACGTTGCTGGTTTGTAAAATTATCGGATGTACGTTTATTTGAGAGTGTGGGAAATTATGCAAAAGTTTTTTTTGGAACCAATAAACCGCTTATTTTAAAATCGTTGAACGCGCTGGAAGAAAGGCTGGATGAAAAAGTTTTTTTTAGGGCCAACCGGAAGCATATTATTAACCTGAGGATGATAGAAAAAATAGAACCTTATTTCAACGGCGGCCTTTTATTAGACCTTGCCGGGGGCGAAAAAATAGAAGTAAGCCGCAGGCAGGCAGTGAAGTTTAAGGAGATGATGAGCCTATGAACTGATGATGCCTCCTTTTGGCCGAAAAGAGGGTGGACTGGGGCTGGTAGCCTGAATATTTTAAATCAGTAAAACAATGAAAAATATAATCTTCTTCTTAACGGCTATTTTATTTTTTTCCTGCAATCAATCTTCCACTGATACTGCTGTTTTGCAAAAAAAGATAGATAGTTTACAATCCGAAATCAACAATTCTTATAAACCAGGATTAGGCGAGTTCATGTCGGAGATTCAAATTCATCATGCCAAGCTTTGGTTTGCAGGTAAATACGGAAACTGGCTGGCCAATTTTGAAATTGGTGAAATCCAGGAAGCGTTGGACGATATTCCAAAATACTGCTCCGACAGGCCGGAAGTAAAATCAATTGGGATAATTGTTCCTGCCATGGATAGCCTTTCTAATGCCGTTAAAGAAAAAAGTGAGCCTAAATTTGACAGTAGTTTTACGCTGTTAACAGCCACTTGTAATGATTGCCACAAAGCAACTAACCACGGATTTAATATGATTAAGATACCTGGTATACCACCGGTTTCTAACCAGGTTTTCAGGCCACAATAGCAAATCTAATTCAATACTTTCAGAGGAACAGAATGTACTGCAGAAGCAATTTCCATGATTAATGATTCATCTTTTTCTATCGCATTGCCGACGACAATAATATCGGCGCCGGCTTTACAGTTCAGGTAAGCCTTTTCAGGATCAGTAATGCCGCCTCCAATTATCAAGGGAACTTCAATATTTTTAGCTACTTGTTCAATCATACTTTCTGTGATTGCTTTTTTGGCCCCACTTCCCGCGTCCATGTAAATAAGTTTCATTCCAAGCATTTCGCCCGCCATTGCAGTACACATGGCAATTTCATTTTTATCGGCCTGGCAAAGGCGTTGCATTTGAGATATAAGAAACCGTTGTTGGTGCGCCGCCATCAATTACCATATAACCGGTACTCATTATTTCGAGCCCACTCATTTTTATAGCCGGGGCGCTTACTACGTGCTGGCCAATTAATAATTCAGGATTTCTTCCGCTTATCAAAGAGAGGTAAAGCAACGCGTCTGCGTATTTTGAAACCTGCGCCGAACTTCCGGGGAAAAGTAAAACGGGGATAGAACAATTCCGCTTAATAAACTGAACGCATTCATCTAAGTAATTTGAAATGACAAGGCTTCCTCCAACTAAAAAATAATCAACTTTTGCAGCCATTGCAAGCTGAATAAGCCGTTCCAGTTTTTCATGGTTTACCTTATCCGGGTCTATCAAAACAGCAAAAGATTTTTTGCCATTTTTTTTTCTATCACACAGGGATGAGTATATATCGTTTAACTTCATTTACTGATGGTTATATGCAAAAATGTATTTTTTTTCTTTCATATAAAAATTATCGTTACAAATTACGAATTTATTATAACGAACGTTTCAGAAAATAATATTACGTATGAATTTTGTAATTTTATCATTATGGTAAATGTGTTAAATGAAATAAATTTTAAGACAGCGCGAAGCGGGGGAAAAGGCGGCCAGAATGTAAACAAAGTAGAGACAATGGTGGAAGGTTCATTTCATATTGCCTCTTCAGAAATTCTTACTGACAAGCAAAAGGTAATGATTCTCGAAAAACTGGCTAATAAAATCACTAACGACGGGTTCCTTTTGGTAAAAAGCCAATCGGAAAGGACACAATTAGGAAATAAAGAGGAAGTAATTGTGAAACTTCATCTCCTTTTAAACAACGCGTTGATAAAACAGAAAAAACGGAAACCTACCAAACCAACAAAGGCATCTAAAGCAAAGAGAATTAAGGTGAAAAAAGAAAAAGGCATCATTAAAGAAGGCAGAAAAAAAGTCACTAATTTTTTTGATTAGAATATTGCGTTACAGCTTGCGTTAATAGTAAACCAACAAATAATCACAATTTTAATTTTACATCCGATAACAACTAAATTTGCGCTTTTCTAAATCCAGACTTTTTTGAGCAACATAAAAAAATTAGCAGGGCAAACCATGTGGTACGGCGTTAGCTCCATTGCTGCGCGGTTTCTGTTTTACCTGCTTACTCCTTATTTTACTACTAAATTAACTGTTCCACAATATGGCGATATGAGTATTATTTATGCTGCCATTCCATTCCTGAATGTGATATTTACTTATGGAATTGAAACCGCTTATTTTCGGTTTGCTACCAAAGAAGGAGAATCAAAAGCTATTTATAATACTTCCATTATTTCTATTGTAAGCAGTACTGTATTGCTTACCAGCATTTTAATCTTTTTCAAATCTTCAATTGCTCATTTACTAAGGCTTGATAGTAATCCTGAATTCATTGTATATGCGGCGATGATTATCGCTTTTGACACATTATCTACGTTGCCATTTGCTAAATTGAGATTAGATCAGCGGCCCGAAAATATGCGTTGATCCGTATTTCAACTATCTGCCTTCAGATAGCAGTAACCTATTTTTTGCTGTCTGTTTGTCCGCGTTTGGCTTCCCAAAATCCGAATGGATTTTTTGCTACATTTTATAATCCTGATTATCAAGTTGGCTATATTATTATTGCGAATATGATCGCTTCCTTTTCGGCATTGATTTTTTTGCAAAAAGAGTTTTTTTCTTTCAGGTTTCAATTCAATAAAAAGATTTGGATGGCAATGATGATCTATGCAATGCCTTTGATCATTGTTGGCTTTGGTGGAATGATCAACGAAGTATTTGACCGCATCATGCTTTCATGGCTTGCTCCTGTGACTGACATTACTGCTGCCAAAGACCAGGTCGCCATTTATTCTGCCTGTTACAAATTATCTATTCTTATCACTTTGTTTATCCAGGCTTTTCGGATGGGAGCTGAACCGTTTTTTTTCAAACAGGCGGAAGGAAAAAACCCACAGAAGGTGTATGCAAGGGTGATGAAATTTTTTGTGATCACTATCACAGTAATGTTCCTTTTCGTAGCTCTGTATATTGACATCTGGAAATATTTTTTAAGCACAGATCCTGCTAAATTGAAAATTTACTGGACGGGCCTGAAAGTAGTGCCTATATTGCTTTTGGCAAATATGTTCCTCGGCATTTATTATAACCTTTCTATTTGGTACAAGCTTACGCATAAAACCATCGCCGGCGCCTACATTACCATCATAGGAGCTGTGATAACTTTACTGATCAATTATTTTTTCATTCCCTATTTTGGTTATATGGCCTGTGCCTGGGCGACGTTTGTTTGTTACGGAAGTATGATGGTCATCTCTTTTATGTGGGGGCAAAAAGATTACCGTATTCCTTATGCATGGCGAAAGTTGTGCGCCTACATTGTTATAGTCGTGTTTCATTTTTTTTGTACATAAAATATTTAAGCATTATGTGCCCGGATTTATGGCAAGCATACTTTCCGGAACTTTCCTCATATTAGTATATATAGCTTTTCTTTTAAAGGTAGAATGGAGAGAAGTAAAAGGTTTGCCAGTTATCGGTAAATATTTTAGGGCAGGAAGTGCAGACGCAAAAAGAAAATAGTTGGTGGTTTTGGTGGCTAACAGTAAACCAACAAAAATTAAAGATTCCTTTTTTAACCATCGATTAATTCCTTCTTAAAAGCCGGAAATAATCTTTAATCATAGTTGTCATTTTCAGTGGTTCACCTTACCTTTGCCGCCAAATTGAAATACAGGCTTTTTAAACAAAAATTTTATGGCAAACAGCGGAAAAATTATACAAATAATCGGCGCAGTGGTGGACGTGCATTTTGCAAACGATAGCAAACTTCCTGAAATATTTAACGCGTTGGAACTTACGAGGGAAAACGGCGATAAACTTGTTTTGGAAGTTCAACAACATTTGGGTGAAGATAGTGTTCGTTGTATCGCGATGGACGGTACTGAAGGCCTGAAACGAGGCATAGAGGTAGTTGATACAGGTTCCCCGATATTAATGCCGGTTGGAGAAGCCATAAACGGGCGTTTATTTAATGTAACAGGCGATGCCATCGATGGACTTCCTCAAGTGAGCAAAAAGAATGGCCGCCCGATTCATAATAAACCGCCATTATTTGAAAATTTAAGTACGGCTACTGAAATTTTATTTACCGGGATTAAAGTAATTGATTTGATTGAGCCTTATGCAAAAGGCGGTAAAATTGGTTTGTTTGGCGGTGCAGGAGTGGGAAAAACGGTATTGATCCAGGAGTTGATCAACAATATCGCAAAAGCTTATAGCGGTTTATCTGTGTTTGCCGGAGTAGGAGAGAGGACGCGTGAAGGCAATGACTTATGCGTGAAATGATTGAAGCAGGTATCATGAAATATGGTGATAAATTTATTCACAGTATGGAAGAAGGAGGATGGGACCTTGATGCAGTAAATATGGAAGAATTAAAAGATTCAAAAGCAACTTTTGTATTCGGGCAAATGAATGAACCGCCGGGAGCAAGGGCTCGTGTGGCTTTGAGTGGATTAACCGTTGCGGAATATTTCCGTGATGGGGATGGAACCGGCAAAGGAAAAGATATTTTGTTTTTCGTAGATAATATTTTCCGTTTTACACAGGCAGGTTCTGAAGTTTCAGCTTTGCTTGGAAGGATGCCTTCAGCGGTGGGATATCAGCCAACGCTGGCAACAGAAATGGGATTGATGCAGGAAAGGATTACTTCAACAAGAAATGGTTCTATCACTTCAGTTCAGGCAGTTTATGTGCCTGCGGATGACTTAACTGATCCGGCTCCTGCAACTACTTTTGCACATTTGGATGCTACCACTGTATTGAGCAGAAAGATTGCCGATCTTGGGAATTTATCCGGCAGTTGACCCTTTGGATTCTACTTCACGGATTTTAACCCCTGCTATTGTTGGTGACGAACATTATGATTGCGCGAACCGTGTGAAATTAACTTTACAACGATATAAAGAATTGCAGGATATTATTGCCATTCTTGGGTTTGGATGAATTGAGCGATGAAGATAAATTGACCGTAAGCCGTGCACGCCGTGTTCAGCGTTTTCTTTCTCAACCGTTCCATGTGGCAGAGCAATTTACCGGTTTAAAAGGTGTGTTGGTTTCTATTGAAGATACCATCCGTGGATTCAACGCTATTATGGATGGAGAAGTAGATGAATATCCTGAAGCCGCATTCAACCTGGTGGGTAACCTGGATGATGCGATTGCAAAAGGTAAAAAAATGATGGAAGCAGCCAATTCATAATTAGCTAATCTAATACAGCTATTAGACCTTAGAAATATTAACTCCCGATAAAAAGATTTTCAGTGGTGAAGTTTATGGAGTTCAGCTTCCCGGTATCAGTGGCATGTTTGAAGTGCTTGATAAACATGCGCCAATTGTAAGTGCATTAAAAAAAGGGAAATTAAAGATACTGAAAGATAAAAATGCTTCTTCTCAGTATACTATCCAGGGAGGATTTGTAGAAGTGTTGGATAATAAAACATCTGTGTTGGTTGAAGGCGCAACAGAAATTTAATTAGAATTTTTCCAGAACGATTATTATAAAAAATTCCTCTTTAGAAATTAAAGAGGAATTTTTTTATGTAAAGCTTGTGTTCGCTTATTTTTTCCCTGGATTATCTTTCTTTTTAAGCAGGTTATTAAACGTGTTTTTTAATGTCTTTTCTGCATTTTTCTTTACATTTTCTAATGGCTTTTCTGATGAGGAAGTGCTATCTTTTTTACTACCCAATAATTGTTTCGTAATATCTTCTTTCAAATCTTTTACAGCCTGATTTTTGGTAGCGTTTGCAGAATCTTTTATTGTATTTTTTGTACTGTCGATTTGACTTTTCACAAATTCAGTTGCCTGTTGTTTCATTTCCGTAGCCACGCTTACCGCGGATTCTTTAAGATCTGTTTTGATAACAGGATGGGTTAGTGAACCTTCCATTTTTACGTTCAGGTTAATAGAATCGCTCAATTTAACGGGTATTCCTTTGGCTGAAGCCTGCTGTGCGAGGTTATTGACTAATGCATTACCCTGCGCGCCCATTAAGCTTCGTGGAAATTTCATTCCAATTACATAGTCAATGGATTGGTCCAATCCATGCACGCCACCAATTTCCATATCAATATCCTTTACTTTTACGTGAAATGGCTTAACCAAAACTTTCCCATTGGCAAAATCAAAATAGGTTTTAATGTCTTTAAGCGCAAAACTATTTAATTCTGCAATATTTAAAGTCTGGGCTAATTTTTCAACAGGTGCAAATTTTTTCAAAAATCCATCCAGTAATAGTACATCACCTTTGCCTGTGAGTGTGGTTAAATCAGGCATCATATTACTGCCCAACTTCCCGTTTATTGTCAATTGAGAATTGAGAACCCCTGAAATAAATTTTCCAATTGGCATTAATTTTTGAACTGTATTAAAAGCATAGAAAGTCTTTTCGACATCCAAATTTTTTACATCATAAGCCAATGAAATATCCGGATGTTTTTTATCATTTTTGGTTGAATAAGAACCGTTCAGTCCAATCGTTCCGCCAAGAGCATTCATTTGCAGATTTTTTAAATCCACCGTTTGGTCTTTAATCACTACAGTTCCCTTTACATTGTCATAATCTGTTTTGTCGTAAGTCAGTTTATCCACGCCTGCATTTAAAGTGAATGACACATTTTTAGGAACCAAAAAAGGTTCGGAGGTAGCACTATCACTTGCAACAGAATCTGTTCCCATAAAATCGTTCAGGTTTAATTTATCCGCATGCACATTTAAATTTCCTGCAATTGGTTCATCTTTCAATGCATACCCAATAGCATTATCTATTGAACCATTTGCCGTAATATTAGATTTAAGATATTCTGCATTTAATGAATTGAGCGTAATATTTTTAGGATTAAAAGTGAATGCTGCGTTACTAACTCTGCACGCCACCGGGATAATCTTTGCTAATATAATTTACGTCTGAAACATTGAAGGTGCCAGACGTATTTATTTTCTCATATTCTTTTTTATCAATAGCTGCTTTATCTCCTTTAAAAGCGATATCTGCAGAAAGCATTCCTGATAATTGGGTGCCTGGTTCAAGCGTAGTGAATTGTTTCACAGAAGCAAGATTGAATTTTCCTTTTGCTGCGCCATCAAAATAAAGTACAGTTGCAGGATTTTTTATCAATACATTAAAATCAATTGGATTATTTCCAATTTCCAGATGAGCCGCGGGAATTTGAATTACCGTATGATCTGCTACGCCATCAGGATTTTCAAATTTTATCTGAATATTACTGTTGCTGATTGGTTCGTGGAAAATCATTGGATGAATAGTTGAGATTGGTGATATTAATAAACCCATTTGCTGTAAACGGTCCCGGCTTTTGTTGGGTAATAACTGCCAAATTTCCTTTAGCAGATGCATCTGCATCTAATATCCCGGAAAGTTTGGTATTGCCGGTCAATTTTACAAATTTCGTTACCTGCGCAAGATTCAGTTTACCCTTTACAGCGGCCTCAATATATTGAACCGTAACAGGATTTTTTAGCAATAAAGTAAAATCAAAAGGATCGCTTCCAAATTCAATATGACCCTTGGAAATATTAACTACGGTATGATCTGTAACACCATCAGGATTATCCACTTTTACTGCTAACCCAATATTTTTAACTGGTTGTGGCAAATCGGGATATTGAAAAAATCCATTTTCTACATTGAGGTTAATATTATATGCGGGTATTTTGACTGAATTGTATTCACCTTTTACAAAACCATTGAATACCACTTTTCCACTGGTTTTAATTTTAGAGAAATCATTATTATAGATTGCAGGAATGAGTGATAACAAAGTTTTGAATTCAGTAGAAGGTGCATTGAATTTTATATCCATTCCATAAGTACTGTCATTTACAAACTGAAAATATCCTTCAGTAGAAAGTTTCAGATCGTTCAAAGCGATGTCATCAGTTTTGAAAGTATATTTATCGTTTTTGTTATCTACCTGTATGTCTGCATGCAGAGAGGTTTTCGCATTTACCAGGTAAGGAATATTTGCATAAGTAAAGGAAACGGATTCCGCTGATGTTTTTGTTTTTAAGTGTAAAGAGATCAGAAGTAAAATCACCACTTCCGGAATGATTGAGATGGAATATTTCGCTGCTCATATTTCCGGGAATATCTGAAATAACTTATATAAGCGTCATTGATAGCATATTTATTAAGGGAAAGTTTAAAATTACTTTCTCCTTTTTGTGAAGATGAGGTATCGGGTTTGGTAATATCCCAGTTCGCTTCTCCTTCTTTATTTACAATTGCATGAATCCGTGGCTTATCAATTGTAATAGAATATATTTTCATTTCTGAATTGCCGAAAAGGCTCATAAAGTTTAAGCAACATCAATTTGTTTTGATGAAATCAAGCGTATCTTTTGAAAAAGCCCCCGTGCCTATCACCTGCAAATTTTCAAGGCCAACTGCAACATGCGGAAAATGCCTGAAGAGGGAAATATCCACGTCTTTAAAATCAACTTTGGCATTTATATTTTTATTGATTTCTTTCTTGGCAATTTCCATGATCTTTCCTTTAAAGAAGATTGGAAGAAGGAAAGCAATAACAATTAAGGAAAGAAGAATAATGCCTGCTATTTTAATAATTTTTTTCAACATACCATGTTTTGTTTTTAGAGAAAAGAACTTAATATAAATTTTTTATAGTTGGGTGCAAGTTTACAAATTTAAAGCTGTAAAGACTTTGGGCTTTGTAAGAGTAAAATTAATTATCCGGCGAACCTGTATTATTCTGATTTAATAATATAATAAACACAGGTAGTAAAAAAATTTCTTAAAAATGGGATTTTACTTATTAATTTATTTTGTTTTTTGGGTTTAATATTGAACTTATATTCATAAATGGGATTGAAGAGATAATGGATCTTGTCACAATTTTATAATTTGTTTTTTTTACTATTTTTTCAAATCGTTCAATAGAAATTCCTGTGTCTTTTATTTCCAATAAATCATTTATAATATGATTCCTTTTCTTTAAATAATTTTAAAATGCCTTTATAAACGGGGCGTGGGAAGTAAATGAAAATAAGGAACTTTTGATAATGAAGCTTTGGCTCAATTGCTGGTGACCGCCAAAAGGCATTTGCCAAGGCGGAAATCCAAAAAATATAATCCCATCTCTGATTTAAAAAATCTTTTAAGCGTGCCAATAATTTTTCCTGGTCATGAATGTGTTCGATAACATCTTTCAGAATAATGATATCAAATTTTCCCCCGAGGGTTTCAACATCCGTATCATAAATATCTTTTGTCACAAATGAAAGTTTGCCATTTTTCAATATCATTTGCAAGCCATTTTTCCCCATTTTCAATTCTTGCTTTGTCAAACTCAACGCCTACACAAATAGCATCCTTTATCAAGAAATGGTTTTAAAACACCACCTTCTCCGCAACCGATTTCCAATACACGCATTCCTATTCTTAATTGCGAAATTTGATTCGACAAATGGAATTATATATTTCTCATGAATTTAACAATTGGATATCAAAATATCTTTTTCTATCAGCATGAAATTCAAACATCGAATTCTGGGATTGTTTAGAATGGAGCAAATTTATAAAAGAAGAAAGTAAACACTGGAAATAAAAAACCTCTTATTTTTCAATAAGAGGCTTTGCTAGTAAACCAACAAATATTAATATTTTTTACTTCTATTTTGTTTTCTTGTACCAAAGATATTCCCTTCTTTAAATCCATTTCCTTCAGGGCTGCCAAGCCTTGTCATTGCACAACGGAAACCAACAGTGCTGCTTGATTCATCCTGTTTCATATAACGGCGCGCACCCGGAGACAACCAATAAGGCATATCATCCCAGCTTCCACCTTTAATTACTCGTGATTTATCGCTTATTAATGTAGTGATACCATATCCATAAGTTACATTTGAAATTGAGTCGCCATCAAATAGTTGATAACGTCACCTTTTTGATAATTGCGGCGTTGATCTGCTACAGAATCAGGAACCACTTGTCTTTTCAACCTGCCTAAGGTATCTCTTACAAATTCTCCACTTGCATCTTTATAAAACCTTGTAAATTTATTACCACGGAAAGGGTTAATATCATCTTCATCAATTGAAGTCATCGGGCGGTAAACATCTGCAACCCATTCGCTCACATTTCCACTCATATTATATAATCCATATCCGTTTGGATAAAATGATTTTACGGGCCAGGAATTGCTGCGCGGTCATTTAAACCTCCGGCAACTCCCATTACATCACCACTTCCTCTTTTAAAGTTGGCTAAAAACTCTCCTTGCCAGCTACCACGGCGGTTATCACGTAAGCCGTTTACATTTTTATTCCATGAATAAACCTGCTGATTGGCAAGAACTTCCTCACCACGATTTCTTTCTTTGGTACGGGGCTTAGGATTTTGTGCAATAATTCCGTAAGCTGCATATTCCCATTCTGCTTCTGTTGGTAGCCGGTAACCCGGTAAAAGAATACCATCTTCCAGGGTTACTACTTTTCTTGGCCTGCCGCTTACATCTTTTAAACCGCCTTTTTTAGGGGCTGATTTATTATTAATAAGTTCAGGGTTCATCAGGTAAGTATCGGTATTAAAAGTTTCATCCCTCCGCCACCTTTCATAGCAGCTAAAGGTTCTCTTTTATTTAAATATCCTTTGTCTATCAGTAATTTTTGATTTACCCTGTCTGTTCTCCAGATACAAAAATCATGAGCCTGTTCCCAGGTAACACCAACTACAGGATAATAATTATAAGCAGGGTAACGGAAATAATATTCAACATAAGGTTCATTGTAGGCAAGTTCGCTTCTCCATACCAAAGTATCAGGGAGCGCCATCCTCATAATAGTTGTATCACCATCAAAAGTATTTGAAAGCCAGTAAAGATATTCCCGGTAATGAACGTTGGCTACTTCTGTCTGGTCAATATAAAATGAATTTACACTTACTCTTCTTGGAACATTATTCCAATCACCCATTACGTCTTCTTCTTTGGCCCCCATCACAAAAGTGCCACCTTGTATAAATACAAGGCCAGGGCCGGTTTTCTGCTCATTGGCTTTTAAAACATGGAAATTACCATAATTTTTATCATCGTAATTCCATCCGGTAACTGCGGATTGCTCATGCTTCTTTTTACCAAAAATTCCTCCGTTTTTACAGGAAGGTAATGCTATAAGGGCTGCCAGTGCTATAAGGGTAAGTTTCCCAGCGGATAATGATTTTGACATGTACATTCGTTTTGCAGGTTAAATAACGAAAGGTTTTCTTTCTTATTGTGAAAGGTAGTTTTCTAATGCGAATATAAATACTTTAATTGGTTTTGATTTATCAATAAACTTAAAAAAATCCGTTCCTAATATTTTGGCATTGCATTCACAAATAACCATCTTTTATGATTTATTTTCTTATTGTAATTTTTAATACTTATTATAGATTCTGTAAAATCTTTTTATTAAAACCATGAAATGCAATAAAAATAATCCGGTAGCGTTCATTAAGCATTATTTACAGAGAATCAATTGGTGTTGAAAAATTAATTGGTTGTTTAAAAAAAAAAATTATTTTTACAATCTTCAACCCCTAACATTTATAAGAGAACTCTACCTAACCAGTACATTAAAATTCACATGAAAAGAGTCTTTTTAACGTTGACGGCAATGATAATACTGATTGGAACGACATTTTCTGTAAACGCACAAAGCACTAATCCAATTAATGTGGTAACTACCGCTGTTCCTTTTTTGCGCATTTCTCCTGATGCCCGTTCAGGTGGCATGGGCGATGTAGGTATTGCCACTATTCCTGATGCGAATTCAATTTTTTGGAATCTTTCAAAAATACCCTTTGCTCCGCAGAAATCTGCGATTGCTTTAACTTATACGCCCTGGCTAAAAGGCCTTGACCTTAATGATGTGTATCTTGTTTCTGCCGCAGGCTATCATCAGATAGATGATATTCAGGCGATCTCAGGGTCAATCCGTTATTTTAGTTTGGGGAATATTCAGTTTACTGATAATCAGGGAAATGACCTCCAGACCTACAGGCCGCGGGAGTTTGCGGTAGATGCAGGTTATTCGCGTAAGCTTTCTGAAAAATTAGGATTGGGCATTTCATTAAGATATATTAATTCTAACCTTGCCAGTGGCCAGTCATCCAGCGGGTCAACTTATAAAACCGGAACTGCTGTTGCGGGCGATATTTCTGTATTTAACGACGGGTCAGAAGGTGGAACAGTTTCAGGATTAAACTGGGGAGTTGCCATTTCTAATTTGGGTTCAAAAATTTCTTATACGAATGATGCTTCTGAAAAAGATTTTATTCCGGCCAATCTTGGGCTCGGGGTTGCTTATGTAGATGTGGTTGACGAAACCAACAAGGTAACATTTGGGTTGGATGTAAATAAATTATTGGTACCTACGCCTCCTGCTATTGGCGATTCTGCAGGGCTTGTAGCCTATCACGATAAAGGCGTGGTCGGAAGCTGGTTCAGTTCTTTTGGCGATGCGCCCGGAGGCTTTAGCGAAGAATTAAGGGAATTTCAAATTTCTGTAGGAACAGAATATACTTATAATGACCAGTTTTCATTAAGGGTTGGGTATTTTTATGAAAACCCAACTAAAGGCGACAGGCAATATTTTACGGTGGGCGCTGGTTTAAATTATAGTGTTTTTGGTTTGAATTTTTCTTATTTAATTCCTTCCGGAACGGGCGTAAACAGAAACCCATTGTCAAACACTTTGCGTTTTAGCATCCTTTTTAATTTGGGTACACCAGCCGATTCAGGCGCCAATCAATAAAATTTTATTTTAATTATAATATTGCGCCCCTATTTTTGGGGCGTTTTTGTTGTACCGGTAAAGCCCGCCTGTACTATTCGGGCAGGCAATAAATAACAGGGAATCTTATTTTGCTTTAATCACAAATTTTATATTATGGAACCAGGCATTACACCTTTCAGGATTGGTTTTGGAATTGACTTTCACCAGCTTGTTGGCGGGCGTGAACTTTGGATAGGAGGCATAAAATTAGAACATTCAAAAGGAGCGCTGGGCCACAGTGATGCTGATGTTCTGCTTCATGCTATTTGCGATGCCATGCTGGGCGCTGCCTGCCTCGGGGATATTGGTTTTCATTTTCCTGATACGGATGAAAAGTTTAAAAATATTGACAGCAAAATTTTATTAAAAGAAACAAACGTTTTAATTAATAAAGCAGGTTATCAAATCGGGAATATTGATTCTACCGTTTGCCTGGAATTTCCGAAAATAAAACCTCATGCAGGGCAAATGCAAAAAATGATTGCAGGTATACTTCATTTAAATATAAACCAGGTTTCTATAAAAGCAACTACCTCGGAGAAGATGGGTTTTGTAGGCCGCGAAGAAGGGATAGCGGCGTATGCAACGGTTTTGTTAATAGCTTTACAATAAAATTAGCAGTATCATTTATTTTTTCTTCTCCTGTTACGCATACTTATCTTTGTAATCATGCACCATGTGGAAATTAAAATTGTAAATACTTCTGATAATCAAATTCCGGAGTATGCCACTTCCGGGTCATCAGGCCTTGATTTGAGAGCCAGTTTATCCGATCCGATTGTTTTAAAACCATTGGAAAGAAGGATGGTTCCAACCGGGCTTTTTCTTGAAATTCCCGAAGGGTATGAAGTACAGGTGAGGCCGAGAAGCGGCATGGCTATTAAACACGGAATTACTTGTTTAAATTCGCCGGGCACTGTGGATAGCGATTATCGTGGCGAAATAAAAATTATTCTTATCAATTTATCAGCAGAAGAGCATACCATTATGAATGGCGACAGAATAGCGCAAATGGTAGTGGCTAAAGTTGAAACGGCTTTTTTGCGCCCCTCGCTCAAATTAGAAAAAACGGTGCGCGGCGAAGGTGGTTTTGGCCACACAGGGCATGTATAATCTTTAGAATTATTTTGAATGAAAACCTGGAGTAGCATTTTTATTGGATTTATTTTAGCTTTCGCAGCGGCGGGTTGCCATTCCACCAAAAGCCTGCAAACGGCAATCAATAAAAAAGACACGTCAGTGGTCATAAAAAAAGTGGTAGTGAGTGACAGTTCTTTCAATAAAATTCCTGCTGAAGAAGTTTTAAGTGTGCTGAAAAAAAATAAAATAGATTTTAAAACCTTTTCTTCAAAGGCAAGAGTTCAATATGAAGACCACAAAGGAAAGCAACCCGATTTTAATACTTTTATCCGTTTGCAAAAAGATAGTGTTTTATGGATTTCAATCAGCTCTACTTTTTTAGGTATTGAAGCATTCCGCATTTTAATAACGCCCGATACGCTTATCATTTTAAACAAGCTTAATAAAACGGTGGAATACCATCCTTTCAGTTATATCGAAAGTTTTGCCAAAATTCCGATGGATTTTAAATTGCTTCAAAATATCCTTATCGGAAACCCCGTTTATATAGGAGATAGTATCGTATCTTTCAAGGAAACAGAAAATCATATTTTAATAGGAACGGTTGGTGATTATTTTAAAAATCTTCTTATGCTTTCAACAGGTAAAAAGCATTTGGAAAGGATAAAACTGGATGACATAGATGTAAGCCAAAACCGCACTGCTGCACTGTTGTATGGAGATTATGAAAATAATGGCGGTTTTGATTTTGCAACCAGCAGGGAAATAAATGTTTCAGAAAAATCTAAAGTAGATGTGTCAATAGAATTTAGACAATATGAGTTTAACAAGGAATTATCATTTCCGTTTAGCATTCCACGAAATTATAAAACAAAATAATTGTTACTTTAAACCCATGTAGGTTGCATAGATATTTACCTTTCACTTTTATAAAAAAATTTGCGTGCATGCCCAGGAAAATTGTAACCACTTTTATTTTTTTATTATTTGCAGTGGCAACCTCTGCCCAGGCGCCAAGTAAAGATGCGCTTGAAAAACAAAGAGAGCAATTAAAGCAGGAAATAGAAGCAACTGAAAAAGCACTTATCGAAACCCAGAAAACAACCAAAGTAAATGTGGGCCAGCTTTCATTGATTAATAAGAAACTGGGCCTGCAGGATAATGTAATTCATAACATAAGTGGTGAAATAAGGAAGTTGAGTGATAATATTTACCTCTCACAGTTAGAAATCAACAAAATTAAAAGGATACTTGATACTTTAAAAGTGGAATATGCCAAAAGCATGGTATATGCTTATAAAAACCGTAGCAATTATGATTTTCTGAATTTTATTTTTTCGGCTAATAGTTTTAATGATGCTATCAAGCGGATTGCATATTTAAAATCGTACCGAAATTATCGTGAAATGCAGGCTGAAAGTATTTTGAAAACACAGGCAATGCTTGAAGATAAAATAACGAGATTGTCTGGAATGAAAATTCAAAAAAAGGATGTGCTTAGTGAGAAGGATAAAGAACTGGATAAACTACAGAAGCAAAAAGAAGAAAAGGCAAACATTGTGAGCCAGCTAAAAGGGCGGCAGAAAGAATTGCTGGCGCAGGTAAGAGCCAAACGAAAGCAGGATGCGAAATTAAAAAGCGCTATCACGGCTATGATACGCCGTGAAATTGAAAGAGCAAAGGCTGAAGCAGCCCGAAAAGAAAAAGAACGTTTGGCAGCCGCGAAAAATAATAAATCTGATAATACTAAAACAGATGAAACCACAGCGAGTAATTCAAAACCAAGATCTTCAATTCCTTCCGGAAGCGTATTGGTAAGCAGTGAAGCGGATAGAGCATTAAATGCGAGTTTTGAAAAGAATAAAGGCGCACTTCCGTGGCCTTGTGATGGTTACGTGATTACTCATTTTGGCCCCAATCAATATCCGGGTGGCATTGATTATAATAATCCCGGAGTTTCAATCGGAGTAAAAGTGGGCGAACCGGTTAAGTCAGTGTTTGACGGAGAGGTAACATTGGTAAATTATATGGATGATAAACAAGTCGTCTTTATCAAACACGGAAAATATTTTACGGTTTACAGCAATCTTGCTTCTGCCAGTGTACAACGGGGCGATAAAGTAAAAACAGGGCAGGTAATAGGAAAAGCCGGATTAAACGATGATGGAAATGGCGAAGTTGATTTTATCCTGATGGACGAAAATAACAATGTCAATCCTGAGTCCTGGTTAAAGCATTAATTTTATAATTTTTTATTTGTCACAATCTTTCATCTTCATTCAAATGTCGATGACTCTACAAATTTTAATTCCATGTCATTTTTATTTGAAATAAAAGGTATAAAACCTTTATGGGGCAAAAACTGTTTTATTGCACCGAATGCTACCCTTTGCGGCGATGTAATCATGGGCGATGATTGCAGTGTTTGGTTTAATGCAGTAATCCGCGGCGATGTAAATTCTATCCGTATGGGAAACAAAGTAAACGTTCAGGACGGGGCTGTTATACATTGTACTTATTTAAAATCAAAAACAGAAATCGGAAATAATGTGAGCATCGGACACAATGCAATCGTACATGGATGCGTTATAGAGGATAATGTATTAGTTGGCATGGGGGCGATTATTATGGACCATGCTAAAATAGGCGCTAACAGCATTATTGCAGCCGGTGCGGTAGTGCTTGAAAATACGATTGTTGAGCCGGGAAGCATATTCGCAGGTGTTCCTGCCAAAAAGATAAGAGATATTTCTGAGGAATTGCTAAAAGGAGAAATTGGAAGGATTGCTAATAATTACCTGTTTTATGCAGGTTGGTATAAGAGTTGAGGTAAAAAGGGTTAAGAAAGTTTAGATGGCTTAGCGGGTTTAGAAAGTTTAGAATTTCAGATCAATGAAAAAAATAATAATCTTAATAGTTTGTTGCTGGATGTTTTCGGGGTGTTCTATTTTTAGAAGCCATGAAAAATATGGTTGCCCTACAAACGGCAAAAATATTGGGGCTGAAAGAATTTTGTCAGGAGATAAGGCAGCGATCAAAGAAGCAAAAAGAGCCAAAAAATTTAAATACTAAAAAAATGAATTTCTATTCTTTATAAACAAAACCAAAACGTATGTGTTATCATTTAAAAACTAATTATGGCGGTACAGAAGCGGTAATTGACGATAATTGTGGTATTTCCAAATTTTATTCTATTGCCGGAACGCTTGCTGATAGCCTGAAAGTAAAATTTTTAAACCAGGTAGATGACGCGGATACCCTTGATTGGGACTTTAAATACAAGAATATTTTTCTTACACTTCATTATAATATTTTCAACGGAGTTTCTATCCTTCCACAAAATACCACTAATAAAGAAAAAGTAAATAAAGCAGTAGAAGAAGTTGCCGGTTTCTTAGAAAGAAATGCTTATTGAGTTATTCTTTTACAAAAAACAGTAAACCAACAAATAATCGCATTTTTTATTTTACTACCTAATTAATTTTTTACTCACCATTTTTTATTTTCAATCGATCCCAAAATATTCAAATAACTAATGTAGCGTTCCGCTGCTATTTTATTTTCTTCAACCGCCAATTTTACTGCGCAACCTGGTTCTTCTATGTGCATGCAATTATTAAAACGGCAATCATTAACCAGCGCTTTCATTTCGGGGAAATAGTGTGAAAGTTCATGCGGCTCAATATCCATCATTGCAAATTCCCTCATTCCGGGCGTATCAATTATTTTTCCACCAAAAGGAAGATCAAACATTTCAGCAAAAGTGGTGGTGTGCAGCCCTTTTCCGCTCCAGCCACTTACTTCCTGTGTTTTAAGGGTATTTTCGGGGAAAATGGTATTGATAAAAGAAGATTTTCCTACACCCGAATGCCCGCTAAGCAAAGTGGTTTTATCTTTTAATAACCGGGTTACTTCATTTACTCCCTTATTCGCATTAAGGCTCATTGAATAAACAGGATAGCCGATCTTTTCATAAATGGATTTTATTCTTTCAAAATTCCCTTTGTCTTTGGCATTAAAAAGGTCTGCCTTATTAAAAACGATAATAGCGGGAACATAGTACGCTTCAGAAGCCACCAAAAAACGATCAATAAAACCGGTAGAGGTTTTTGGTTCTTTTAATGTGGCCAATAAGATACTTTGATCCAGATTGGCCGCTACAATGTGGTGCTTATGTTTATTGTGTGGCGATTGGCGTGTAATATAATTTTTTCGGCCATAAATTTTAGTGATAACAATTGATTCTTCGCCTTCTTCTTTATCCGCATCTACCACATCACCCACAGCTATAGGGTTGGTGGAAGTGATATCATCAATTTTAAATTTGCCTTTTATGCGTGCATTAAATTCTTCCCCCTTTTCATTCCTGATAATATACCAGCTTCCTGTAGATTTATAAACTAATGCTTTCATTGTATTCAATTAGCTAATCAGCTAATTTAGAGAATTAAGGAAACTTTTTAAACAAGGTATACCTTAAAATAATTTCTACAAAAAGTAATGCCAATGCTGCAAAAATAAAAGGGTAAAATTTTTCGGAATAATGATGGAAAGTGGTGATCTCTACTTTTGATTTTTCCATCTTATCTATTTTTTTATAAATATTTTCAAGGCTTTTATTATCTGTTGCCCTGAAATATTCGCCACCTGTCTGATCAGCAATATTTTTTAAAAGTTTTTCGTCAATAGAAACCTTTTGATTTTGCATTACAATTCCTAATGGCGTACTCACCGGCGTTGGCGCATATCCATCTGTGCCTACTCCGATAGTATAAACTTTTACATGAAAAGTTTTGGCAATTTCCAAAGCGGTTGAAGGGTCAATCAACCCGCCGTTATTCATTCCATCGGTAAGAAGAATGACCACTTTACTTTTTGATTTGCTGTTTCTCAACCGGTCCACGCTTGTCGCCAGCCCTGATCCAATCGCTGTTCCATCTTCAAGCAAACCGTTTCTTATTTGTGCAATTTGCGATTTTAAAACATAATGATCCGTTGTAAGCGGGCATTCGGTAAAACTTTCGCCCGCGAATATTACTACGCCTATTCGGTCTGAAGGCCGGTTGTCCACAAATTCTTCAGCTACTTTTTTTGCCGCTTCCATCCTGTTAGGCGTAAAATCCTGCGCCGTCATGCTTCCGCTTACGTCAATCGCCAGGATAATATCAATCCCTTCTCCTTCCGTTTGTGTTTCATCAAATTTAGTTTGCGGCCGGCCAGTGCCACAATAATGCAACCCAGCGCCAGCATTCTCAAAATAAAAGGAAATTGCTGAAATGAATTTTTCCAGGACCTTGAATTTGCCAATCCTCTTGTAGATGAGATTCCAATAGCGGCTACCTGGTTTTTACCCTTGTTGAATTTCCAGTAAATTAATACAGGAATAACAAGGAAAAGAAGCAATAACCACGGTTGCCCAAAAGTAATATCATTAAAATAATCAAATACCATCTTCCGGGGTTTTATTTGCAATATTATGGATAGCGGTTATCATTTCTTTTATTTCAGAAAAACATTTTTCATTTTCAAAAGCGGGAGGAATGTACCTGGCAAATTTAACCGCGTTTCCCATCCTGAGGCAATTGGCAAAATCGGAAATTTTTTCCCTGGATAAATCCATTTCATTTAATTCTACCAGTAATTCATCCGTGGCAAGATGCATTTGATAAGATGTTTGTTTTTCTTGATAAGTATCTTTTAAAAATTTCGGATAACCTTATATGGTATTCCTTAATCTCATTTTTTTCAATCAAATTTTCTTTTTGTAATTCATCTAATAATTGCATGGCTTCGTCATACGGCGAAATTTTAGATTCAAATATTCCGGTATCTTTTTTCTTTTTAGATTTTTTAATAAGGTAGATGATTAGAACAATTAATAAAATGGCTCCTACCCCTATCAAAGCCCAAATCCACCATGGAAATATTTTTTTTACTTCAATTATATTTTTAATATCGTGGAAGGGAAGTGTGCTGTCTGCCGGGGAATAAGTAACATTTATGGGAATAGAATCAGTAAAAATAGTAAAGGTAGAATCTCCTTCCAGGGTAGATACAGTAAGAGGCAGCGGAGGAATTACCTGCCTGCCGGAATCAAAACTTGTGATAATTATTTGCTGGCTGAAATTCCAAATCCCATTAGAATAAGTAGAATCAATTTCGTCTTTGGCGACCGGGACAAAATTCCCGAAACTGTCTGGCACTGAAAACCAGCCAAGGCGGTAGGTATCATCGGGCATTGAGGTTTTTACCTGGTAATGTATTTGTTGCCCAATTAGAATATCCTTTTTATCTACCGTTGTTTTTACAGTAGGCGCTTGCGCAAAAGAATGCTTTATTGAGAACAGAAATGTAATAAGTAAAAAAGTAAAAAACTTCATATTGTAAACACCTTTCTTCAAAATCCTGTTAATGCGTTTTTTTTCTTCGGGTAAAAAACTGTTGTAAAATTTTTACATAATCTTCATCGGTACGAATATGCAATAATTGTGCACCCGCTTTTTTAAAAATTGTTTTTACCACCGAGCTTTGATCAATAAAATTCTGATGGTATTTATACCGTACCATCGAATCTGAAGTATTGAGCCATTCCGCTTTTTCGCTTTCCAGGTCCTGAACTTTAATCATCCCGATATTTGGCAACTGGCTGTCCATTTTGTCATAAACTTTCAAACCAATTACATCGTGCCTTTTCCCTAATACACGCAAAGCATGCTCATAATTTTCATCAATAAAATCACTCATAATAAAAGCGATACTTTTTTGATGGTTAGACTTTGAAAAGAAATTTAATGCTTCCCGGATATTGGTTCCATTGCGTTTGGGCCTTGCCGTTAGTAATTCCCTTACAATATAAAGCGCGTGTTCTTTGCCTTTTTTTGGAGGAATATATTGTTCAATTTTATCGCTGAAAAATATCACGCCCACTTTATCATTATTATTAATAGCACTGAATGTGATTACCGCACTGATTTCAGTGATCATGTCTTTTTTATTCTGATGAATAGTTCCGAAAAATGAACTGGCGCTTATGTCAATTAACAGGATTACGGTCAACTCTCTTTCTTCTTCAAAAACTTTTGTAAACGGGTGAGCATAACGCGCACTTACATTCCAGTCAATAAACCTTACATCATCGCCGTGCGAATATTCGCGCACTTCCCTGAACCGCATTCCTTTTCCTTTAAAGGCTGAATGGTATTCGCCGGTAAAAAGATGCGTGGTGATCTTTTTGCTGATGATCTCCAGTTCTTTTACTCTTTTTATTATTTCTGCGGTGGTGAGCAAGGTTTAATAGTTAATTAGTTATCGTATGCCGAATTGAAATCTTCGTTATTTATTTGTTTACTGTAATTTTCATAATTCTTCAAATGGTTTAACTTCTTGCTATGGCACATTTACAGCTTTTAAAATTTCATTAATGATCATTTCAATATTTACATTTTCTGCTTCCGCTTCGTAAGTGAGGCCGATGCGGTGGCGCAAAACATCTTTACAAATATTTCTTACATCTTCGGGAATTACATAGCCTCTTTTATTCAGGTAAGCATACGCTTTTGAAGCCAAAGCCAGGTTAATACTCGCACGTGGAGAGCCACCATAAGCAATAAGAGGTTTTAATTTTGGCAGGTTATATTGATCAGGATAGCGGGAGGCAAAAACAATGTCAATGATATATTGTTCTACTTTTTCATCCATATATACTTCACGCACCAACTGGCGTGCATTAATTATTTCTGAAGAAGAAACAACTGCGTTTAAGCGTGGCTGTTGCATGCCCAAAACATTTTGCCTTATGATCGCCTGCTCTTCGGTTTTTGATGGATAATCTATAATTACTTTTAGCATGAAACGGTCAACCTGCGCTTCAGGTAACGGGTAAGTCCCTTCCTGTTCGATTGGGTTTTGAGTAGCTAATACCAAAAAAGGTTCTTCCAGTAAATAAGAGCTATTTCCAATGGTAACCTGCCGTTCCTGCATTGCTTCCAGCAAAGCGCTTTGTACTTTTGCAGGGGCCCTGTTTATTTCATCAGCCAGGATAAAATTGGCGAATATCGGGCCTTTGCGCACTACAAATTCATTTTTCTGTTGGTTATAGATCATAGTTCCTATTACATCGGCTGGCAAAAGGTCTGGAGTAAATTGAATACGGCTGAACTTGGCGTTAATGGTGCTTGCCAGTGATTTTATGGAAAGTGTTTTTGCGAGCCCGGGAACACCTTCCAATAAAATATGGCCATTACTAAGAAGCCCGATCAGTAGCCTTTCTACCATGTGGTTTTGGCCAATAATAATTTTTCCAATTTCGTCATGGATCTTATCAATGAAAGTGGCGGAATGATTGATTTTTTCATTTAAGAGGCGAATGTCTTCTGCAGTTTGTAACATTTTTTTCAAAAAAATTAGATTAAAAGATACTGCCTACAGGTTGGCAGGTAAAGGGTTGCAAATTACGAACAACACATAAACAAAAAATGTGTTTCTCCAAAACCTTCACGGAAAAGTATGTTAAAAAAATGAAGGGAGTAATAAAACTCCCTCAATGAAAATAAATTTTTAAAAGGTAAAATGAAAAACTATTTGTCATTTACACGAAATGAAACTTTACAAATAACTCCGTAAGAATGTACTTTTTCATCTTTCACATGCACTTTAAAATCTTTTACATAAACAGAATCTATATTCTTAACTGTTTTAGAAACTTCTGTTACCGCGTTTTGAATCGCCTCATCAAAACTTGTTTCTGAAGAAGCAATCACTTCTATCACTTTTACAATAGGCATAATAAATGGTTTAATTTAATTAATAAATATTTTGAATATAAATAGCACAAAAGTTATTCCGTTTTTAAAAATATTTATGAAAAGTGAAAATTAAAACCCTTTTTACGCGTTATAAAGCTGAAAGTTCTACATTTGCAAAATCATTAATTGTACCGGTTGAATCGTAACATTTACATAAGAAAGTTTTTTGGCATTTTTCTGTTGGCTATTTTTGCGCTAAGCAATACGCCAACAAAATATTTGCATGCGATTTTTGCTAATCACAAAGATTTTGTAAGTAAAACCTTAACCGATTCTAACAAACCACAGATTAATGCGCCGGGTATTGATTGCCATTGCGAAAGCAATGTTGTAATTGCGCCTTATACGATGCAAAGCACCGTAGTTATTAAAGCGCCGGCCCCTGTTTTTTTCAATTATGCAGTTACCGGAATTACTACAACTGTATTTCGTCAGCCACTTTCTTTTGGCTTAAGAGGCCCTACCCTCAATAGGATAATTTACTAATTATTAATTTCAATTATTATGGTAATGGAAGGTTTCCCCTTTTTATTACCTGCCACATTTGAACTCATTTATTAAATTAGTTAATTCTCTTATATAAAATGAGCTTTCTTAAAAAAAATTAAAATGAAAAGAGTTTGTCTTTTTCTTACAATATGCATAGGCGCGTTTTTATCAATGCCTGTAAATGCACAAAAAAAATCTGCCAGGTATTCTATTTCCGGCAAAGTAACTGATGCGTCAGGTTCTCCACTTGCGGGTGCTTCCGCTTATATTCCTGACCTTGGAATAGGAAATATTGCTGATGCCAATGGGCATTATGTAATCAAGGATATTCCGTTAGGTACTTATCTTGTAGAAATAAAGTTTATAGGGTATAAAACCATTCTACAGAATATTTATTTCAATACTGATAAAGTTCAGAATTTTTCTTTGTCGATAGCGGCCACAGAACAAGCGGAAATAGTAGTAACCGGGGTAAGCAAAGCAATCAGCATACGAAGGGAACCTGTTCCGATGGCTGTAATCAATAAAAATTATATAAATGACCATCCTGCGGCTGGAAATGTAATAGCCGAAATAGCTAATATACCCGGCGTAAGCGCTGTTACTACCGGGCCTAACATTTCAAAACCCTTTATTCGGGGCTTGGGTTATAACAGGGTAGTTACAGCAGAGGATGGTATAAGGCAGGAAGGCCAGCAATGGGGAGATGAGCACGGTATTGAAGTTGATCAAAATTCAATTGACCGTATTGAGGTTATTAAAGGCCCTGCCAGCTTATCTTTTGGGCCTGATGCTATTGGGGGAGTTGTTAATTTACTTACGGCGCCGCCAGTTGAGGAAGGAAAAATAGCGGGCTCTGCAAATGCGAATTATGGTACTAACAATGGGCTAATAGATGGATCTTTAAAGTTGCAGGGCAATCAAAATGGTTTTGTGTGGGGAACCGTGTTGTCGGATAAAGAAGCCAAAAATTATCAGAACCAACATGATGGCCGGGTGTATGCCACCGGCTTCAAGGAAAAAGATGCCCGCGTAATGTTTGGGTTGAATAAATCGTGGGGCCATTCCTATATAAATGCTTCTATGTTTGACGACCTGCAGGATATACCTGACGGCAGCCGGGATTCGCTAAGCAGAAAATTTACTTACCAGGTATCAGATGAAGATGATAGCCGTCCCATAGTTCCGGAGTCAATGTTAAACTCGTATAATATTCCGGTTTTGCATCAGCATGTGCAGCTAAACCGTATTTATAATAATACAAGTATTCATTTGGGAAATGGTAACCTGCTGGTAAACCTGGGGTACCAGTTTAGCCACAGGAGGGAGTTTACGCATCCTACACAACCTGATATACCAGGGCTGAATTTGGAATTAACTACCTATACTTATGATGTGAAATACAATTTTCTTTTTGGGAAAAGTTACGAAGCCACATTTGGAGTGAATGGTATGTATCAAAATAATTCGCTGGGTTATGGCACAGATTTCCCTATTCCGGCATACAAGCAGTTTGATTTTGGGCCATTTTTTGTTGTTAAAAAAACTTTTGGAAAACTGGATCTTTCCGGAGGAGCTCGTTTCGACACACGTTCTTTCAAAGGCCAGGCTGCTTACCTGGATACCACGGTGCCATATTATCCGACACTTTACGTGGGCCCCAAATCTGCTTCTGGTCAAAATCTGGTAGAGCAATTTGCTGCATTAAAGAAAAACTTTTCCACCTTCCGGAAGTTTTGGCGGCACCTATAATTTTTCCGATAAATTTTTAGTAAAAGCTAATGTGGCTTCCGGTTTCAGGGCGCCAAGTATTGCAGAATTGTCTGCAAATGGGGCTGATCCTGGTTCACAAATTTTTCATGTGGGCAATAGTGATTTTAAGCCCGAATTTAGTGTACAAGAGGATGTGGGCGCATTTCTTACTTTGAAAAATGTTTCAGCAAGTATAGAACTTTTTGATAACCATATAGATAATTATATTTTTCAGCAGCAGATTGTGGATGCAAATGGCAACCCGGAAAGAGTTAATTCAGATGGCTCATCGAATCCCAATGGTTTATATAGCAAATTTACATTCGTACAGAGCAGAGCGCGTATTGATGGGGGAGAGTTTTTCCTTGATATCCATCCAATCCCTTTTCTTCATTTTGCAAACTCATTATCAGTAAATTATGGCACAAACCTCGGAAATGGGGGCAATGTCCCTGACAGTTTAAAATACCTGCCATTTATTCCACCACTGCACACGCATTCAGAATTACGTGCCACTTTTTTAAAAGGATATGGCCAATTTAGAAATGTATATGCTTTTGTTGGCTTTGACCACTTCAGCGCACAAAACCATTTCTTTTCTGCTTATGGGACAGAAACATATACTGCCGGCTACAATCTGCTCAGTGCAGGTATTGGCGCTAATGTGGTAAATGCTGCGGGAAAGAAAACCGTTGAATTATACCTTGAAGGAACCAACCTGGCTAATGTAAATTATCAATCGAATATGAGCCGGCTTAAATATTTTGACAACCCGAATGTACAACCCGGTATTCAGCCTGGCATTTTTAATATGGGAAGAAATGTCAACTTTAAAGTGGTAGTGCCCTTTGATCTTTCACCACACAAGAAGAATGATAGCAGTTTATAAAACTAGCAACCCTATTTATGGTGAATGAAGTTCTTTAGGAATTGATTTTAAAAAAGGCTGCCAACTCTCAAAAAGTTGGCAGCCTTTTTTATTTCACAGTAAACGAAGAAATAATTTAGATTCTTATTTCCTTTATTTACGGCTGCCTTAATTTAAGAAACAACAACTGCTGAATCTTCCGGTTCTGTTTTAAAATAGATATTAAATTTTGCGCCTTTCCCCTGCTCACTTTCCACGACAATATTTCCACCACTGGCATCTACTATCTTTTTTGCAAGGTACAAACCAATACCCTGGCCTTCAATATCATGATGCAGCCTTCCATAAAGGACGAACACTTTATTGAGATCAACTTTTGACAAGCCAATTCCATTATCCTGTATTGATAAGATTACATTATCTTCTTCTTTGGTACTGCGAATATTTATCACGGGCGGTTTATCGCCTTTAAATTTTATAGCATTTGAAATAAGATTGTACAGGATGCTTCTCAGGTTCTTTTTGGAAAAAAGTATCTGGTTAATTTCAAATTTCCGTTTTATAACAGTGCCGGTATGTTTTATTTTATTATCAAGGCTCCATTCTATGTTATCAATGATCTCATCAAGATCACCATTCCATTTCCATCATTTCATTCTCAATTTTCCCAATGCTGGCCATATCTGTTACAAGGGAACGCATTTTTTTTATAGAGGTGTTGATGATATTTAAAATTCTGTTAGTTCATCGCCAGACATTTTTAACTGGTTCATAACTTCAATACTTAGTTCTATATTACTCAGTGGCGATAAAAGATCGTGTGATGCAACATGTACAAAATTATCAAGGTCGTCATTTATGCGTTGCAGGCTTTTATTCTTTTTATCGAGTTCATGCTGTGCTTTTTTTAATTCTGTTATGTCATTAAAAGTAATAATAGCCCCACTTCGCATATTGTCCGACAGCCTTATATAGGGCATAGTCATTACCTGGTACCATTGGCCGCTGTTGGTTTCTATTTCTTTGGTAATAATGTTTCCCTCAACAAGTACTTTTTTAATATCTTCTGTAATGGTTGCCAATTTTATGTTGGTGGAAATATGGCTGATAGGCCTGCCTACATCTGATTCCCGCAAGTTGATCTGCTTGACAGCGCCGGGGGAAAATTTCATTAATTTCATATCATTGTCAACAAATAACTGCCCGTTGATATTGCTTCTGAAATAATTATTAAGATCATCATTAATTTCCTGCAGTTCCTTGTTTTTTAATTGGTAATCGGTATTTACAGTATGCAATTCTTCATTTACTGATTGCATTTCTTCATTGGTACTTTGCATTTCTTCATTGGCAGAAAGCAATTCTTCATTGAATGACTGCATATTATCATTGGAAAGTTCCAGTTGTTCATAGGTGCTATTAAGTTTAGCCTTAAGTTCTTTTACTTCATTTTGAATATCCAGCGTGTACTTGTCAAGAAATACTTTTTCATCAAATACAATGGTGCCTTTTTTTTCAGTAGTTGCTTCTTTATCATCGCTAAAAGATACCATCAGCAATTCTTGCTCCATATCCTTAATATTCAAAGGGCTTACTGAAAGGCTTATCGTTATTACATGCTGGCCACGCTTCATTTTTATACCCCTGACAGTAGCTTTTTTATTCATTTTTAAAGCCTTAGCTTTCGTTGCATTAAATGCAAGAGCAAGGGCCGCGGGAAGGAGTTCTGTAAGATTTAAATTAAAATTCTTTTGAAGAAGGTATTTGGTAGTATCCCCATAAGTTTTTATAACACGATTATTTTCATCTATACAAATAGCCAGTGAATTCAACTCTTCAATGAGATTTAAATTCACTGCCTCTGCGAGGTTATCTTTTGTGTTTTGCAAACTTTTTTTCTGTGTGTCAAAAGGGCTTTTTTCACTTACATTGATCATCTGGGGCAATGAAAATGCATCGAAGCTTATAGCCCGTTTTGTTTCAAGGTTCTTATAAATCTTCCATCTTTTATTTACGATTTCCAGGTTTTGGATTATTGGCGTAGGATTTTCACTCGCGCCTAAGAATAAATATCCGTCCTTTTTAAGCCCAAACAGCAGCATTAAAAATATTCTTTTTTGCAAAGCCGGCATCATATAAATAAGAAGGTTGCGGCAACTAATAAAATGCATGTTGCAATACGGGGGATTCTTCACAAGGTCATGCTGGGCAAAAATCACCATGTTTCGTATTTCAGTGTTTACTCTATAATTTTTATTTTCTTTGGTAAAAAACTTTTCAAGCCTTTCAACAGATACATGTTTTAAGATATCCGCCTTAAAAATTCCGTTACGGGCATGTATAAGCGCTACAGTATCGATATCAGTAGCAAATATTTTTACAACAGTATCTTTTAACTTGCCGGTTAATTGCTCTTTTATAAGTATGGCGAGAGAATAGGCTTCTTCGCCTGTAGCGCAACCCGCTACCCACATTTTCAGTTCTTCTCCAGGGGCAAGGCTTTTCAGAATAGAGGGCAGCACTTTTTTTTCAATAAAATCAAATGCTTCTTTATCCCTGAAAAATGAGGTAACACTGATAAGAAAATCTTTGGCAAGCGCTTCTAATTCCCCGGGTGTTTCCTTCAGAAAATCAAAATAATTTTCCAGCGTAACAAAATTATTATCACCAGCCCTTTTTTTAATTCTTCTAAGTATAGTGGTCTGTTTGTAATCAGAAAAATCAAGCGGCAAATGTTCTTTTATTAAGTCAATAATTGATTTGATATTTTTTTCTTCATTCCTGTCGCTTATAAATATATTCCCTAAATGCTTTACGTAATTTTCAATAATATCAGGCATTAATCCGGGCTCCAGCACAAAATCCACCAAGCCTGTAGCAATGGCATTGGATGGCATACTGTCAAATTCTGCGGTTTCAGGATTGCGTGCTATTACCATTCCGCCTGCATTTTTAATAGACTTTATTCCTTCTGTCCCGTCTGAGCCTAAACCTGAAAGAATGACTCCGATTGCCTTCTTGCCACTATCAGCGGCCAGGGAATTAAAAAACCTGTTAATCGTTAGAGTTCGGGCCATGTGCCTTTTCTTTTTTAGATAAGTATAATTTCCCTTTGTCGATGGTCATAAATTTATCGTTGGGGATAAGGTAAACCTGGTTAGCTTTTACAGTCATTGCATCCTCTGCTTCCATAATCACCAATTTACTGTGCCTGGCAAGTAATTCAGCCATTCTGCTTTTGAAGTCAGGGGATAAATGCTGCACGATCACATACGAAACTCCATCCAAAGGCGTATGGTCAAAAAATGAATTGATATCTTCCAATCCACCCGCAGAAGCGCCAATAGCAATAATATATTGTGGTTCTTTAGTTGACATTTAATTTGATTAAGATGTAGTTTATTATTTTATGAACAAGAGATCTTTAAGGAAGGATACTTAAGTATTAAAAATATAAATCATGGCAAGCTCCCCTAAATTTACAATTAATATTTTAAATCAATCTAATCTTTTCCTTTTTAAAAGAGCCGATTCAAGGTGAAAAGCCACTAATCAAAAACGCTAAAAAAATAAAATCTATAGCTATCAGCCTATGAAAGATGATATTAAACTATAGGCTTGCAGTGATTGAATACTTACGGTTAAGAATGGAATGTATTTTTCTTATGCTCTTATTTTTTGTGATAAGGTTTTTGGTAAATTAATATTTTATAAAGGTCTGCCTGTTGTTGATGGTGAGTGTTACACAATTCTTGAAATATTTTATATAATTCACACTTTTGGTTGGAATGCACCTCATTTTATGATAGGCGTGGGTTGTAATTGTTTTGATGATTTATGTTTTACCAGTTTGGGTGCCTTGCCCGGGAGAATCATATCTTCTGCCTTAATCTTTTCAATTATTTTAGTAAACCGGCCGTGGGAAAATAATATCAACCGCCAGTTTATTTTCTACCAATCGAAATGAAAATTTCAATATCTTCACAAAAACAATTATCAATGTCAACACGCAGAACATTTATCAAACAAACTTCACTCGCCACCTCCGGGTTACTACTGATGAGGAAAGCCGTTGGCTTAAACCTGGCCAACCCATCGGTTTACAATTATATACTGTTCGTAACGAGATAGTTAAGGATGTTGAAGGAACGATCGCCAAAGTTGCCGGGATCGGTTATAACTCGGTAGAATTATTCGGATATGGCAATGGAAAGTTTTTTGGAAAAACTCCCGCGGAATTTTTAGCGATTCTCAAAAAGAATAATCTTAAAACTCCCAGCGGCCATTATGGGATAGATAGTTATCTGACAAAGGGTGATGAAGATGACCTGAAAAAAAGTGTAGCCGTTGCGGCAGAAATGGGGCATGAATTTTTTGTAATCCCATTCCTTACTGATAATATGCGCACCAGCCTGGATGATTATAAAAAACTGGCTGCTAAATTTAATAGCGCTGCGGTAATAGTACAAAGCGCCGGGTTAAAACTGGCTTACCATAATCATGATTTCGAGTTCAAAGACTGGGGTGGAGGAAAAACAGGTTATGAGGTGCTTTTAAAAGAAACTGATCCTTCATTGGTACATTTTGAAATGGATATTTACTGGGTGGTGAGAGCAGGTCAGGATCCGATTAAAATTATTAAGGAGAACCCGGGAAGGATAAAAATGTGGCATATGAAAGATATGGCATCCAAACAACCGCCTTCTTATACCACTGCCGGCCCACAATTTTTCGCTCCCGTAGGAACCGGTATCATCAATTTCAAGGAAATTTTTAAGTATAAAAAAGAGTCTGGCATGAAGTATTTCTTTGTAGAACAGGACCAGACAAAGCTCCCCGTATACGAAGCCATTGCGAAAAGCTTTGGTTACGTAAAGAAACTGGCTGAGTGATAAGGCCGGCCTGTTAACGATATTTACAAATACGGCAAAGTTCAAAACTTTGCCGTATTTTTTTTCTCAGCAACGCCTCAGTGAAATTCTGTCTCAGATGAGTCTCGCGATAGAGGGCTCTGCCAGGACAAAGTGCCTAAACAGTGAACCAACAAATTCAGCCGATTATTATTTTATCTGATTATTCAACCTTTCTGTAAAACATATATATTTATTTCACTTCTAACGGTGAAGCCTAAATGCTTATACAATTTAATAGCGTGTTTATTATCTGCTCTTACATGGAGAAATGCAATATTGGTTTCTTCGACAATTTTATACACCTGGTTATTAATAAGCGACCTGCCATATCCTTTACCGGTATGATCCGGATGGGTACAAACCGCACTGATTTCAACATACTCATAGGCGTGCATTCTTTGCCCTGCCATAGCTATTAATTCACCGGAATTAAATATGCCTTCGTAGTTTCCAAATTCAATGGTACGTTCTAAAAAAGGGCCGGGATGGGTTAGTTGTGTTAACGCCATCATCTGTGGAATATGTTCTATCCCCAATGGAACAATGCCCGGAGAAATATCCGATGCAGGCGGCAGGCTGGTTGAATATCATCTGCAATGCTTTAACTGTTTCAATTAACTTCCAGTATGCCGGAATTTTCAGGTATTTTTTAGTGGGGATAACAACCGTGCGTTCCGGAGGCGTTAAATCATACAGTTCGCTGAATGATTGCTCATCATAATTTTTTAATCCTGCGAAAGGGCCTACTTCTTCAGGGAAAAATTTTACACGTTCATTTCCCAAAGCCAGGTGGCTATTAGCGGAGATCATTGCATTCCATGCAGGATTATCAAGTAGATGATGTGCCATAATTATTCAGCTAAAGTAAAGTTTTTTGGGAAGGTGCTGCCCTTTCAGTAAAGCAACAAATTCGCCTGATTTTTATTTTGTCATTTATCCATTTATTCTGCTACCGTTGAACAGCCCACGCAAGGCCATCAGGCTCGCCACCCACGTCAATGTGGCCGGTAACTTCCAAGGTTTTCAGATCTATAATAGCCACGTAATTATCAGGCGAACAGGCAACAAAGGCACGTAATCCATTCGGATCCATCAGTATTCCCGCTGCTCCGTGGCCAATATTCAATTGTTTAATTTCTTCGTGTGTTTTGGCATTATAGATTGTGAGGTTTCCCGATTGCAGGCTTGATATAAACACCATTTTGCCGTCCGGGGTAAACTTCAGGCGGTTAGCTCCAAAAACCTTTGCATCAATTGTTGTTTCCAGTTTTTTTGTTGACAGGTTAATAATAAAAATTGTTCCGTCTTCACTTGAGGCGGTCCATAATTCACTGCTGTCAGGCGATACATCAAATCCTTCGGCGCCTCTTGCAGTTGGAATAATTGTCTCTATCCAGTTTTCATGGGCCCACCACCCGGGGAGGCGGCTTTGGTTTCATTCCTGGCTTGTAGGTTTCATTCCGGGAGGCGGGCCGGGCATGATCAGTGTATCCACAAGAATGCTTACTGTTCCGGACGCAACGTTTGTCGTGTAGATTTTTTTTCCATTGGCAGTAACATAGATCATGTGTGTCCTGTCCTGGCCGGTTCCCATGCACCAGTCAAGTTTATGGGCTGCTGGGTCATATCGGCCAACAGCCTTCGATCCTTCCGCAGTAAACCAAACCATTCCGTTAACAAACGTGAGGCCATGCCGGCCAAACAGCGGCCTTGTATCAATATTGAATAAGGGTTTTTTTGCAACAAGGCCAATAACGTTCAAAGTGTGTAAACTACCTCCACCATAAATCGAAACATAAGCAGTTTTTCCGTCTGAAGAGGCGATCACTTCATGCGGGTCAACGCCAACAGGAACCCGGGCCAAAACCTTTAACGTAATGGGGTCAACAATAGCCAATGTGTGATCGGTTTTTGAAAGCTGCCAGTAACCTGGATTGGGCGTTACACACGGCGGCTGTAAAAAATAAGGGCAGGAGGGAAAAGATAACCTTTATGAGCCATTTGTATTTTAATTGTTTCATGGCGAAAAATTTTTAAATTTTGGTTGGTGAAAAGCGAACCTTATTAATAAAGTTTTCTTATTGGTAAAATGCAAAATAAATGTACCTAATTAATTTCAGTTTGATGTAATTATGAAAAGTTTTTAAGGAGAAGTGAAACACGAATGAAGTTCAGAAGATTTACAGTAAAGCAACTTCTAACCAGAATTACTCATCTGCAAATACATGGCCTAAACAAAAATGGCGGAAGTTTTTAACCTCCGCCATTTTTATGAAATAAAAATCTGTATTATTTGTTCTTTTACTCTACTTATTCTTTTACAAACTTAATGACAGGGGCGAGGCTGCCGTTTTCACCAATTGCTTTTATAAAATAAGTTCCTGCTGATAGGGATGATATATCCAAATCAAGGTTGTTGCCTCCATCTATCACAGAAAAGGCGCGCCGTTGAACTATTTTGCCCGCCAGGCCGCTGATAACGATATTGATGTTATTATTAACCGGCGAAGAAACAATTAAATTGAGTTTGTCTTTTGCGGGATTAGGATAAACTCCTATCAAAGAAAGGGCGTTTATTTTATCTCCTTTTATTAATACAACATTTGAGTAATTGTATTTGCCATCCTTATCTACCTGCATCAGCCTGTAAAATACATTGCCGCCGAATCCTTTATTATCAATATATTTATAATTTAAAACAGAACTGCTATTGCCGCTTTTTTGTTGCGAGTTTACAAATCCAAGGCCCCTGAAATCTTTTCCGTTAAATGAATATTGAACTTCAAATCCCTGGTTATTTATTTCTGTTGCTGTTGACCAGGTTAGTACATTGCTATTGCCTACACGTTCGCCTTTAAAGCTTAAAAGGGAAATAGGCAAAGCAGAGCCAACGGCAGAAATGGTAAAACCGCCACGGTCACTCAAATTAGCTCCGAAGCTATAAACACGTACTTTATAATTGGTTCCTGCCAAAGCATTTATTGTTATTTGTTCGGAGCCTCCTTCTTGAGTAACATCGCTGCAGCTTACATAAGCAAGCGCGCCACAATTTCCTTTAAATACTTCAAGGACGCCGTCAAAATTATCATCGCCATTTAGTGTTACATCTACCGTTCCGGTACTAAGCGCCGAAAACTGGTACCACACATCATCATTGGCAGTGCCGGTATAGCCGCCACAAGGGTCAGCCGGCTGGCTTTGGGTGGCTCCCAATGTAGTTCCGCTTTGCAAAGTTGAAAGATCGGTGGCGCCAGCACAATCATCATTAAAAGGTGCCGGGGGAGGAGCGCTGGTTACAAATAAAGTAGTGCTGGCTCCACAACCTATTGCAGCACCAGATGCGTTTACCGGAACCACATACCAGTAATAGTTCTGGCTGTAGTCGGCATTATAAAAATTTACGGTATCTGTTAATACAGTAGCAAGAATGGTAGTTGGAGGAAATTTAGCCTGGAGGTACACATTGTATTTGACGGCACCTGGAACAGAATTCCATTTCAAAGTGATGTAAGGCGTAGGGCTTACATTGGTTGATGCATTTGCAGGCGATATGTTAGTAGTACATCCGGGTACCTGTGCCTTTAGGGTGGCAAAACATATACACAATACAAATAAGGTAAAAGTTTTTTTCATTCAGTGTAATTTTGGCTAAAGTTATTCAAATTCAATAAAATACAAATAATTATTTCATTTTCCGAAAGTAATAAAATCACTTGTCTAAAAAAAATAGATTATGATCAAAAATTTGATTTAAAGAAAAGTGTGATTATGGGGAAGTATATTTTTGCCTAAAGGCGTAAGAAGTGTTTAAAATATATTGGTAAAACTGGGCAAGGGTGCTATTTACCACGAAATAATAATCGGGCCGGTATATTTTTTTATAGGTTAAAAGCGAGTCGCCGCTCAGTCCTGTAATTCTTGAGATAGTTTTGGAAGAAAACCGGTAATCTACATAGCTGTCCTTTTCTTCTTCAAGCAATCGGTTTTTAAAAGCAAGCTGTTCTTTATTTTTTCTGAATTGAAACATGCCGATAAGCGCATCAAGGTCCAGCCCGGCAGCGCCGCCCGGGTCGTAAGTAGAATGAATGCCCGGCTTTTCATCGCCGAATATTTTCGCATAATCTTCCCTGTTTTCTATGGAATCCTGTTCATAATTCTCTGTAAAAACCGTAATGGGGTTCAGTAGCTTGTATTTCTGTTTCACATTTGCATGAATTGAAATATCAAAATCGTTGTAATTTTTGATGCCTTTAACCGGGAATTTTACGGTAGATTTTCCATTGTAAGTAAAATTGATAGAATCATTAACCGAAACGCTGACGTGGTAAGAACCGGTAGAATCCGTAATATCTGATGAACCGGATGTACTCGTAACCTGCACCCCGGGCACTGCGTATAATTTTGATACATCGTATACATTGCCTGAAATAATTATCTGCGCCGAACTTTTGGCTGGTGGGACCGCCTGCAAAAAAAACACGAGGCTTATGGACTTAGCAATTAATTTTTTAATCAAAATAAGCTACAATATTAAAACATTGATATTGCGAATTTACAAGAAGGCCAATTTTTAACTTACGTTTTTGTAATTGGAAGATGTAAGGTTTTTAGGAATTAGATCCTGTTTCTCAATAATTATTTTTCTTTAAAAAGTTGATAACCTCTTTTGAAAATTCTTCCGTTGCCACTGTTTGATTGTGGCTGCCGGAAATGGTGGACAAAGAACTATTTGGCAAAAGTTTCGCCAATTCTTTAGGAGAACCATCATCGCTATCTTTATCGCCACTGATAACCAAAACCGGTTGTATTATTTTACTCAATTCTTCTTTACTGGTGGAAGGTTGTTCTTTTTGTAAATAAGCCAATGCAAGTTGGTCGAAACCTTGTTGCTTTACATAATCTACCGCACCTTTTAATTCTGGAACAGAATCACCCATCAGTGCATGGTAAAACATGATTCTACGCGGCCATAGCGGATTGGTAAAATCGGCTCCCATACCTCCCATCACGGCATCCTGAATTCTTTTATCAAGCACTAATAAGCGTGCAGTAATAATAGAACCACGGGAATACCCCACTACACTATATTTATTTATTTTTAATAAATTTATTAATGCTATTATGTCTTTTGATTCAGCATCATTTGCATAAGCGGCTGTGTCGTGAGGCTTGCCTGATTTTCCGTTCCCCCGCATGTCAAGCAGAATTACTTTATATCCTTCATTTAGTAAATCGTTGTATAAAGCGGTTCCTTTCCATGAATTACTGTTAACAATAAAACCATGGACAAGCAACACGGGTTTTCCTTCCCCGCGCACTTCATAGTAGATTTTTGTTCCATCAAACGAAGTGAGGTATCCTGAATCGACAGGGTATTTTGAAGTGTTTGCTAATGTTTGCGCATTTGAGTTTTTAAAAATAAGAATACAGCTTAAAAGGAAGAATATTCGCATGGTATAATCTTTTTATGAAGATATAAATTTTGCGTTAGTTCCCGTTAATTTGCGTGAAGCAAAAGATATTAGTAAATAATTCTACTCAAAAAAATGGGAAGTTTTGAAGAAAAAGCAGGGGGGTGTTTTATTCTCATCAAAAAGCAATGAATAAAACAATTATTAGTAAAACTATAAAGGCAAATAATATAGCATAAAAAGCAACCGCAAACATGGTTTTATTTTCTCTCATTAAAAGGCTATTCATTAGTTTTCGTAAATATATGTATTTATTTTTATTTTTTCAATTAAAATAAGATTGCGGCTGGAAAAGCATATACCTTGGAAAGCCCTGAGAAAATAGACCATCGTTTTATACAAAACACCTCAAGTTCTTATGCTGTTCTTTCTTAAAAATTAAAAATAAAAAACTTCAATTTTTGTTGGTTTACTGGGGAAAATTTAAATGAACTTGTAATCCTTTAAGATTTAAACTTAATATTTACCGAATAAATATTTCTTTCTCAATCCACTCAGGAAATGTTTAATTTTATTCTTCAAAGAAAAATTTATTTAAACACTTAAACTTTCACAAAATGAAAAAGATATTCTCTAAAGGGCTTGTTTTAACATTGGTTGGATTATTTATGACTTCGTTGATTTTTGCGCAGCAGGATAAATCAAAAAGGGCAAGCCCTCCTGAAACTGCTACCGGTACTGTAGCCGGCTCGGCCATTACCATTAATTACAGTAGCCCGGCCGTAAAAGGCAGAAAGATTTGGGGCGGATTGGTTCCTTATGATAAAGTTTGGAGATTAGGGGCCAATGAAGCTACTACTTTCAAAACCAGTAAGGATATTATGGTAGAAGGAAAAAAACTGCCTGCAGGTACATTTGCATTATACGCTTTGCCAACTCCAACTGAGTGGACTTTTATTTTTAATTCCAAACTGACACAAGGCGGTAAGCCGATTTGGGGTATAAAAGATGAAGCGGGAACTACTACTGATGATCCTAAAACAGAGGTTTTGCGTGTAACGGTAAAGCCGGAGAAATCATCTACCATGAACGAGCGCATGAAATTTGTAGTTAATAAAAACGGTTTTGATGTTGAATGGGAAAATCTAAAAGTCCCTGTTTCTATAAAATAATTTCTTTTTAAAATTTAAGCGCCTTGTATTGTTATATTAAAGCAACGATACAAGGTTTTTTTATTACCGGGTGCAAGGCCTTTTTAAAATGATTTGGCCAATGGATGTTAAGGAAACAAAATTTTGTTCGTCGGCCAGGTGAAGTTGAGTTGAAGCGTCGATTTGAAATTTTTTATCTTTTATTAAGTAAATTTTGACAAAGGTGGCGCGGCATGTTTAAAAGATAGTAAATTGTTTCTTTATAAAAACTGTTAGTAAAATCGCGGTTGTTTTTGATATTGTTTTTTATTTGAATGCTGGTATGACAAAAAAAATCTTTTCGTTGTTTCTATTGCTGATTTGTTTACAAAGAGCAAAAGCCCAATCACTTTTTATAACGGCAAAAAATCACCAACTCCTTTTAAATAATCATTCATACTATTTTATCGGCACCAATTATTGGTATGGAGGCCTGCTTGCCCTGAAAAAAGATAAAAAATGGGGGATAGGAAGGCTTAGGGAAGAACTGGATTTTCTTAAAAAAAATGGCGTTACCAATGTACGTGTCCTTGCAGGTTCAGAAGGAAGCGGATTGATCAATGGAGTAGCGCGTGTGGGCCCCCCGTTGCAACCGGAAGAAGGCAAATTTGACCCCGGTTTTTTAAAAGGAATGGACCATCTTTTGTATGAATTGGGCAAAAGAAAAATGACGGCTGTCATTTACCTGAGTAATAACTGGAACTGGAGCGGCGGTTTTCTGCAATACCTTAAATGGAATGACGAAATTCCGGATTCTGTTTTTGCTAAAAATATTCCCTGGGGCGAATTGGGAAACTACACCAGCAAATTTTATGATTGTAAAAAATGTATGGCTGATTATGATGCCCAGGTAAAATATGTGATTACTCATACCAATTCTGTTACTCATAAAAAATATAGTGAAGACCCTGCTGTAATGGCCTGGGAAATCGCAAATGAACCCCGCCCAATGAAGGCTTCAGCGGTAGATTCTTATAAAAAATTTATCAGTAATACGGCAGCATATATCAAACAACTGGATCCAAATCATTTAGTGACCACCGGCACAGAAGGATATATGAGTACGGATAATATGGAATTGTATAAAGAAATAAACGATGATAAAAATATTGATTACCTCACTATTCACATCTGGCCAAAAACTGGGGATGGTTTAGGGGAAAGGATATTGCCGTTTCAATGGATTCGATCATCACCAAAAGTAACCGGTATTTGGATCAGCATGAAGAAGTGGCCGCTCAGTTAAACAAACCTTTGGTTGTTGAAGAATTTGGCTTGCCGCGCGATAGCCACTCTTACAATGTTGATTCGCCCACTACTTTAAGGGATACTTATTATCAAACTATTTTAAATCAACTGGTAAGCAGCCGGTGGAGAAATGGTTTATTGGCTGGTGTTAATTTCTGGGCATTTGGAGGCATTGCACGCCCGGTAAAAGGACAAATAATGTGGAAACCGGGTGATCAATATATGGGCGACCCGCCAATGGAAGAACAAGGGTTGAATACAGTTTTTGATGCTGACACAAGCACCTGGAAAGTTATTGATGCTGCCTACCAACAAACCTTGCAGGATTTACCTTCTGATAAAAAAGCTACCAAAGAAACGGTAAACCTTTATCACAACTTAAAAAAACTTCTTAATAAAGGAATCATGTTTGGCCACCAGGACGACCTTGCTTATGGCGTCGGATGGAAATATGTTCCCGGTAAAAGTGATGTGAAAGAAGTTACCGGCGATTATCCTGCAGTTTATGGTTTTGAATTAGGAAGAATCGAATTAGATCATCGTGTTAATATTGACAGTGTTCCTTTTGATTCAATGAGAAATTATATCAAAACGGTTTATGAACGTGGAGGAGTGATTACACTGAGCTGGCATTTGAATAATCCGTTGACCGGAAAAACCGCGTGGGATCCTGCCGAAGGAACGGTTGCTTCTATATTTCCCGGTGGTGAAAAAATGAATTATATAAAAGCTGGCTCGATAAAGTGGCGCTTTTATTGTTGAGTTTGAAAGATAAAAATAGTGTACCCATTCCCGTTATACTTCGCCTTTTTCATGAGTTAAATGGTAATTGGTTTTGGTGGGGCGGAAGATCATTGTACTCCTGAACAATTTAAACAGCTTTGGCAATTCACCGTTTCTTATTTGCGAGATACAAAAAATATTCACCAGCTTTTATATGCCTACAATACCGATCGTTTTACATTCAAGAGAAGATTATCTTTTAAAATATCCCGGAGATGAATGGACAGATGTTTTGGGCTTTGATATTTACCAGAGAAAGAAGGGCGAAGAGGGCAATGAATGAATTCATTCAAAGTGCCGATAAAATGCTCACAATGCTTGAAGAAATCGCTGCGAAACAAATAAAATTCCTGCTCTTACAGAATTTGGTTTTGGCCAGGTGCCTGATAGCACATGGTGGACAAACGTTTTGCTAAAAGCCCTTGATCATCATAAAATTTCTTATGCATTGGCATGGCGCAATGCAGGTTTTAAACCTTCGGGGCAGGCAGAATTTTATCTTCCTTACAAAGGACAGGAATCAGAAAAGGATTTTGTGAAATTTTCTAAAGAACCGAATATTTTATTTCAAAAAGATTTGAGCTATAGAAGTGTGTATGGGAAATGATACTAGAGCATGTCCTTCTCCTTTGAGAGAGTTGGGATGAGGCAAAAAATAGAACATTCAAAATAAAAAATTCAACTGTTTCTTTGTTTACTGGCATAGATACAACTCTTCATTAAAAGGAAGGAAGCCCAAAAATTAATAAATGAAATTCAACTACCGATATAAGCATAGTGGTGATTTACCTCATTTCCATGCTTTTGATTGGTATGTATTTCAGGAAGCGCGCGAGAAAAAATAAGGAAAGTTATTTACTGGCAGGAAAGAGCCTTCCCTGGTATCTTGCTTGGCCTTAGCGATGCTTCTGATATGTTTGATATCAGTGGCACGATGTGGATGGTTTCTCTTTGTTTTGTGTATGGATTTAAAAGTATCTGGATTCCCTGGTTATGGCCGGTTTTTAACCAGGTTTTTAATATGATGTTTTTGGCAAAATGGCTTCGGCGTTCCAATGCAGATACCGGCGCGGCATGGCTGGCAACACGATTTGGTTTTAAAGGAAAAGGCGTTACAGCTTCACACAATATCACCGTTGTTTTTGCTTTGATTGGTTGCTCTTGGTTTCTTGGCTTATGGCTTTGTCGGCCTTGGAAAATTTATCGAAATTTTTGTTCCCTGGAAATTAGGTTCAGCCTTATGTTCCTTTTCATGTTGGCGCTGATTATGTTGCGCATTTTTATGGAATTGTTTTTACTTTATTTGCTATGTTTTATTCCATTCTTGGCGGCATGAACAGTATTGTAATTGGCGACCTGATAAAATATTTCATCATGACGATTGGCTGCATTGCCATCGGTTATATTGCTATGAAACATTTGCATGGACAAAAATTAAATGTTCCCAAAGGATGGAATTCTCCCTTTTTTGGCATTGATCTAAATCTTGACTGGCGAAATATTTTGCCGGCAGCGATGAAAAAAATCAAAGATGATCAGTTTGGTTTGTTCAGCATCTTTTTTATGATGATGTTGTTTAAAGGAGTTTTTGCGAGTCTTGCGGGCCGGCTCCTAATTATGATATGCAAAAAGTATTGTCAACACGTTCTCCAAAAGAAGCTTCAAAAATGACCGGGTTTTGTTTCTATTATTTTATTGCCCATCCGTTATACAATGGTGATTGGATTGACAGTTTTGGCGGTACTTTATTATAATCAAATGAATTTGCTTACGCCCGAAGGAGGAACCGATTTTGAAAAAATATTACCTGCTGCCATCAATAATTTTTTACCGGTTGGTATTTTAGGAATCGTGCTTACAGGTTTGCTTAGGTGCTTTTATGGGAACATTTTCAGGAACATTAAATGCAGCGCAGGCCTACATTGTAAATGATATTTATCTTAAATACATCAATCCAAACGGCTTCCACACAAAAGAGTGATCACTATGAATTATGCAACAGGAATTGTGGTGGCGGCCATTGGTATTGGACTTGGGTTTTTATGCTAAAAGATGTAAATTCTATTTTGCAATGGATTGTCGGCGCGTTTTATGGAGGATATATCGCGTCGAATATGCTTAAATGGTATTGGTGGCGGTTTAATGCGCAGCGGTTTTTTTGGGGAATGATGGCCGGAATTGTTGCCGCATTGGTTTTCCCTTTTATTTTTTCAGGCCTGCCACTTTACAACTGGCCCTTGTTATTTTTGATTTCTATCATCGGATGTATTGCCGGCACTTATTCTGCGCCTGCCAACAGATATTGAAGTGTTGAAAAAGTTTTATAAACAGGTAAAGCCATGGGGATTTTGGAAACCGATTCATGAAATGGTAGATTGCAGAGGATCCGTCTTTTGAACCTAATAAAAGATTTAAACTCGATATGTTCAATGTGGTGTTAGGAATTATCGGGCAATCCTGTCTTACCATATTGCCCATGTATTTGATTTTATGGATGAAACTTCCGTTGTTGATAACCATCAATGATACTTAGTAGTTATTGCTTTCATATTGAAGAAAACATGGTGGAATAAATTGGAAAATTAAAAAGAAGAAATGCATTTGAACGATATAACAACAAATCAAAATGAATGAATATTTTGAAGAAAGGTTACGATACCTGCGAAAAAAACATAAGGAATTATTAGCTAAAAAAAATACGCGAGAAAAATCTGTAAACGGAATTTATAACCGATATGAAAATCCGGTGCTTACTGCCGCAGCACACGCCTCTTGAATGGCGATTTGACCTAGATCCTGACACCAATCCCTTTCTTCTGGAGAGGTTTGGAATCAACGCGGTTTTTAATGCAGGAGCGATAAAATTTAATAATAAATATTTGCTTGATTGCAAGAGTGGAAGGCGAAGAACCGTAAATCTTTTTTTGCAATTGCAGAAAGTGAAAATGGAATTGATCATTTTACTTTTTGGGAAAAACCGGCTGTTAATTCCATCAAATCAAAAGGAAACCAACATTTATGATATGCGTTTGGTCGCTCATGAAGATGGATGGATTTATGGCATTTTTTGCTCAGAAAGCAGGGACGAAAATGCGCCCGAAAGTGACCAGTCTGCTGCTATTGCGCAGTGCGGTATGGTGCGTACAAAAGACTTACTTAATTGGGAGAGATTGCCCGATTTGAAAACACCTTCGCCGCAACAGAGAAATGTGGTTTTGCATCCTGAATTTGTAAATGATCAATATGCTTTTTATACACGCCCGCAGGATAGTTTTGTAGAAGCGGGAACAGGCGGCGGAATTGCTATTGGCTTTTGTGGTGATATTGAAAATGCGGTAATTGAAAAAGAAATTGTTATTGATCAAAAAAAATATCACACAGTTTATGAAGCCAAAAATGGGTTAGGTCCGGCGCCGATTAAAACTGCGAAAGGCTGGCTGCACCTGGCGCATGGCGTAAGAAATACCGCGAATGGTTTGCGTTACGTGCTTTATATGTTTATGACCGATCTTAATGATATCACCAAAGTGATTCACAAACCCGGCAGGATATTTTATGGCGCCTGAAAAGGAAGAAAGAGTAGGGGATGTTTCAAATGTGCTTTTTTCAAATGGATGGATTGCTGATGAAGATGGAACGGTTTTTATTTATTATGCCTCTTCAGATTTAAAAATGCATGTGGCCATTTCATCAATTGAAAAATTACTGGATTATGTAATCAATACTCCGGAAGATGGTTTTACTTCTGATTCTTCATTGCACACAGTTCTGGATAATATTGAAAAGAATGAGCAGTACAAGGAACAGAATGAAAAACAAAAAGAAAAAAAACCATTTCGTGCATAGTTTCAAATGAATTTTATAGGAATTTTGTGATCGTAAAATGAAAGAAGTTTTAGAAAAATATAAAAAAAACCTGAAAAATGAATTGTCCCAAATCCTTGATTTCTGGCAAAAGAATACCATTGATAGAGCCAACGGCGGATTTTATGGGAAGATAGACAATGATAATAAAATTTTTAATGAAGCGCCAAAAGGTTCTGTTTTAAACAGCAGGATATTATGGGCATTTTCAGCCGCCTTTAATCTTACCAAAAACACAGAGTACCTCCAAACTGCAGAAATAGCTTTTGCCTACTTGCGCGATCATTTTATAGATAAAGAATTTGGCGGAGTATTTTGGACAGTGGATTACAAAGGGAATCCGCTCGATACTAAAAAGCAAATTTATGCTTTGGCTTTTGCAATTTATGGTTTGAGTGAATTTTATATCAGCAGTAAAAATGAAGAAGCAAAAGAATTGGCAATTACTTTATTCAATCAAATATTAGAATACAGTTACGATAAGGAAAACGGCGGTTATATTGAAGCGCTGGCGAGAGATTGGAAAGATATTGATGATTTCAGGTTGAGTAAAAAAGATGCGAATGAAAAAAAATCAATGAACACGCATTTGCATGTTTTGGAAGCTTTTGCTAATCTCTACCGGGTATGGGCAAACGAAAAACTGGAAGAAAGAATTGCAGAACTGATCTTTATTTTCCTGAACCACATTATAGATCCTGAAACGCATCACCTTATTTTATTTTTTGATGAAAAGTGGAAAAAAAAATCAAGCATAATTTCTTACGGGCATGACATTGAAGCTGCGTGGCTGATTGAAGAAGCTGCGGCGATAATTGAAAATCCAAAGTTATTGGAAAAGGTAAAAAAACAATCTGTATTAATAGCAAATGCAGCCACAGACGGGCTTGATACAGATGGCGGCCTGTGGTATGAATATGACATTGAAAAAGATGATCTGATAAAGCAAAAACATTGGTGGCCGCAGGCGGAAGCGATGGTGGGTTTTTTTAATGCCTGGCAAATTACCGGCGATAAAACTCTTCTTGACCGCTCTTTGCAAAGCTGGCATTTTGTAGAAAAACATATTCTTGATAAAAAAAATGGCGAATGGTTTTGGGGAATTAAAGAAGATAACACCATAATGAATGAAGATAAAGTCGGGATATGGAAATGCCCTTATCACAATAGCCGGGCTTGTATTGAATTAATAAAAAGAATAAAAAATTATGACAAGAAATGATTAAAAATAGAATCAGAAAAGTGTACCTTGTTCTTCTTTTCAGTATTGCGCAATCTGATAATAATCAGGTGAATAACGTATAAAATATTTCATCCTTTTAAAAATAAAAAGCAGTGGTAACAAGACGATCCTTTGAATTCTTAATTTACAAATCAACAAAAATAATGAAAGCTCTTTTTGTGGTTTTTTCCGTATTAATTTTCTCTCAAAATATTTATAGCAAACCAGCCCTGTTTTCCGGCAAAGAGGCAAATAGCCCGATTTTTCAAATAAGGTTGTATCATTTAAAAGATGATAACCAGGTAAGCATGGCCGATAATTTTCTGAAAGACGCTTACCTGCCCGCTTTGCATAGGTTGGGAATTAAAAATATCGGCGTGTTTAAACCAATAGCAAATGATACCGCCTCCGATAAACTGATTTATGTTTTGATTCCGTTTACTTCTTTGGATCAATGGATGAAGATAAATGAGCGCCTTAATTCAGATGCTGCTTTCAAAAAAGCAGGTGAAAGTTTTTTACATGCAGATGCAAAAATGCCCGCTTTTCAAAGAATGGAATCTATTTTACTACAGGCATTTTCCGGCCAGCCATTTCTGAAAATACCCAAACAAAAAGATCCCAACAGAGTTTTTGAATTGAGAAGTTATGAAAGCCCTACGCGGCATCTTGCTGATAAAAAGAGGGCGATGTTCAACAAAAGTGAAATGGGCATTTTTACAAGGCTTGGTTTTGATCCTGTGTTTTATGCAGAAGTAATTTCCGGAAGCCACATGCCCAATCTTATGTACATGCCGATATTTAAAAGTGTGGAGGACAGGAATGCGGAGTGGAAAGTTTTTGGAAGTGACCCTAAATGGAAGGAAATTTCAGCAGATCCGTTCAATGAAAACAATGTTTCTGTTTCGCACATTGATAGTATCCTTATGCATTCTACTGATTATTCGGATTATTAAAAAAATAAAAAACACAAAATGCATCTCAAAACTTTGGGGGTTTTAAAACTTTCTATCATCAGTTTTTTTATGATCTTATCTGTAAATAGCTTTTCGCAAAAAGTGGGAATTTTTGAAGGGCAAAGCGATGTGGGTAAAGTTCTTCACGCAGGCAATGCAGTTTATAATTCTTCTTCACAGGATTATTCGGTTTCCGGTTCGGGAAGCAATATTTGGTTTACCAATGATGAATTTCATTTTGTATGGAAAAAAATGAAAGGCGATTTTATTTTGCGTGCGCGTGGAAAATTTCTGGGAAAGGGCGTGGAAGAACATCGGAAATATGGCTGGATGATAAGGCAAAACCTTGATACCAGTTCAACAATGGTGGCCGCTACCATTCATGGAAACGGGCTTACTTCTCTTCAATACAGAACAGCGCCTCATACGAATGTGGAAGAAAAGCAGTTTGACATTAAAGGCCCGGATGTAGTTCAACTGGAAAGAAGGGGAGACTACTTTTATTATGTCGGTTGCTCATTTCGGGGAAACTTTTGTTACACAGGAAATTTCTGATGTCAAATTTGATGGGGATGTTTATGTGGGATTATTTGTTTGTGCCCATAATAAAGATGTGGTTGAAAAAGCAACTTTTGAAAATGTTAGGATCGTGGTTCCGGCGCCAAAAGATTTGGTTCCTTATAAAACCTACCTGGGAAGCAATATCGAAACGATGGATGTGATGACAGGCAAGAGAAAAATAGTATATTCCGAAAATGTTTCTTTGCAAGCGCCCAACTGGACAAAAGATGGCAAAAGCCTGATCTATAATTCCAATGGTTCGCTTTACCGGTTCGATATTAAAAGCCGCAAACCTGCAATTGCTTCCAACGGGTAATGTAAAAAATATTAATAACGATCATGTAATTTCTTTTGATGGAAAAATGTTGGGATTAAGCGCCGCCGGCCCGGATGGTAAAATAGGTTCTACCGTTTATACAGTTCCTATTACAGGAGGGCAACCCAAACTAATAACGCCGCTTCTTGGGTTGTCTTATTTTCACGGCTGGTCGCCGGATGGCAAGTGGCTAACGTACACGGCTAAACGAAATAATGATCCTACGCCGGCAGGGTTTGATATTTATAAAATTCCATCCAAAGGCGGAAAAGAAATACAACTCACCAATGTAACCGGTTTGGATGATGGGCCGGAATACAGCCCGGATGGAAAATATATTTATTTCAATTCAGTAAGAAGTGGCTTGATGCAATTGTGGCGAATGAAACCGGATGGCTCCGATCCGGAACAATTGACGAACGATGATTACAATAACTGGTTTGCGCATGTTTCGCCTGATGGCAAATGGATCGTTTGTATTTCGTTTTTAAAAGATGAAGTGAAGCCTGACGACCATCCTTTTTACAAGCATGTTTATTTGAGAATGATGCCCGCGACCGGCGGCCCGCTAAAAGTAATTGCGTATTTGTATGGAGGGCAGGGGACGATCAATACTCCATCATGGTCGCCGGATAGTAAGAAAATTGCTTTTGTAAGTAATACGGATATGTCGGGAAAATAATGTGAAAATGTGATAATGTGAAAATGTGAAAATGATCAGCCAACAATAAAACAATCAATACAATAATTCAATAATCAAAAATACTAATAATGAACCTCTTAAACAGAATGATTCAATTAGTTTTCTCTTTTGTTGTTTAATCACTTTTTCAACCCTAAAGAGTGTGGCACAAACCAACGAAACTGCAATCAATGCCAAAGTAAATGCGTTAGTAAAGAAAATGACGCTCGAAGAAAAAGTAGGGCAGATGGCGCAGGTTTCTGTCGAATCTTTAGGAAAGCTGGAAGGCGGTAATTTTGTTTTTGACGAGGCTAAATTAAAAGACGCTGTTGAAAATTATAAGATCGGCTCTATCTTAAATTCTCCCGGCGAACCATTGACAGCAGCACAATGGAATGATGTGGTTGGCCAAATTCAAAAGGCAGCAAACGAAACAAAAATGAAGATTCCTGTTTTGTACGGGCTGGATGATAACCATGGATGTAATTATGTTCTGGGCGCTACACTTTTTCCGCAGGAAATAGGGGCAAGCTGCTACCTGGAACCCTCAATTAATTTTTAATGCAGGAGTAATTACGGCTTATGAATCAAGGGCAGCAAGCGTTCCATGGACATTTTCACCGGTACTTGATCTTGGTACCAACCCGCAATGGCCGCGTATTTGGGAAGATTATGGCGAAGACCCTTATCTCGATGCCACCATGGGTGTAGAATTTATAAAAGGCGTTCAAAATCCATTGGGAAGCAAAGATAAACTGGCGGTGAGCATCAAACATTACATGGATTATTCAGATCCAAAATCCGGGCACGACAGAAGTGATTCATGGATTCCTGAACATTATTTGCGCGAATACCATTTGCCTCCTTTTGCCGCAGCAGTAAAAGCCGGTGCAAGAACAGTGATGGTAAATTCTGCTTTGATCAACGGAATTCCTACTCACATTAATAAGCATCTTCTTACGGAATTTTAAAAGGTGAATTAGGATTTACCGGTTTTATAGTTACCGACTGGCAGGATATTGAAAATGTATACCGCCGCGATCACATCACCAAAAATATTAAAGATGCCACCATGCTGGCGATTAACGCGGGAATTGATATGTCGATGATCCCTTACAATTACAAAGAATTTTGTACCGATCTGATCTCTTTGGTAAAAGAAGGAAAAGTGCCCATGAGCCGCATTGATGACGCGGTAACAAGAATTTTAAGGGTGAAAGAAGAATTGAATCTTTTTAATACACCCATGACTTACCTGAAAGATTATCCAAAATTTGGCAGCGAAGAATTTCAAAAAGCGTCTTACAATACCGCTGCTGAATCTATCACACTTTTAAAAAATGAGAATAACATTTTGCCGATTGCAAAGGGCGCAAAAATTTTGGTAACTGGCCCGAATGCCAATTCAATGCGTATGTTTAAATGGTGGCTGGAGCTATACCTGGCAGGGCGAAAAAACAGATCAATATGCCAAACAATACAACACTATCCTGGAAGCGTTAACCAATAAATTTGGAAAAGGTAATGTAAAATATGAACAAGGCATAGCTTACAATGAAGCGTGGGGGAAATTTAATGAAGATTCTTTATTAAATGTTGAAACGTGCGTGAAAGCCGCTGCTGATGTGGATTACATCTTATTGTGCCTTGGCGAAAACAGTTACACGGAAACTCCGGGTAATATCAATGATATGAATTTATCGCCTAATCAAATTACATTGGCGGAAGCAATGATCAAAACCGGCAAGCCGGTAATTTTAATTTTGAACGAAGGGACGGCCAAGAATAATCAATGATATTGTTCCAGGTTGCGCCGGTATTTTTGATGTATATCTTCCCGGAAATTATGGTGCTGATGCGTTGGCAGATATTCTTACCGGAGATGTAAATCCAAGCGGTAAATTGCCAATCACTTATCCGCGCTACCCAAATGATTTAGTTGGCTATATTCACAAACCATCGGAAGGCGGAGGAAACCCTCAAGGAGGCGATTACAATCCTCAATGGCCATTTGGATTCGGTTTATCTTATACCACCTTTGAATACAGTAACCTTATCATCAATAAAAAATCTTTTTCTCCCGATGAAACGGCAACGGTTTCTGTAACGGTAAAGAACACCGGAAATAAAGAAGGCAAAGAAGTGGCTCAATTATTTACTTCGGAATTGGTAGCCTCCATTACTCCTGATGTAAAAAGGTTGCGCCGTTTTGAAAAAGTAGATTTAAAACCGGGCGAATCAAAAACTGTTACATTTAAATTGCCACTTAAAGATCTTGCTTTTGTAAATACGGATAACAAAAAGATTTTGGAAGCCGGTGAATTTAAAATCGAAGTAAATGATCTTACCACGATGTTTACGGTAAATAAAACAAAAACGTTTTAAGCCTCATCCAAACTCTCTCCAGCGATCTGAAAGGAGTTGAATAATCTGTGCAAATTTCTGTAATCCGTGGCAAAAAGCCTCACCCCAACCCCTCTCCAAAAGGAGAGGGACACGCTCTGAAAAAGGGCCATGAGTGATTCGTGGAAGTTCGCGTAATTCGTGGCAAAACCCTTTGTTTCTAATCCGTGGGAATCTGGGTAAAGCAAAACTAGTCGACCTCTTCGAGAGATTCGGCTGAAATAAAAGGTTTTTATTAGATTTGAATTTCATCTTTAAAACATAACGCAATGAGAAAACTACTGCTTATCGGTTTACTTTTAAACGCCTCTTTTGCTTTTTCACAGGCCTGGGACCAAAATATAAATTATATTAAAGATTCTAAAACATATGGCTACGTTAACGGCGTAAGGCTTGACAGCATTGATATGGAATATGTTAATGTAGGGGATCCTGGAGGAACATCAATTTTCGATTATGGACAAGGTGGAAGAGTAAAATCAATGTTGATCACTGATAAGAAAGGATTAGTGTTTAGCTTTCCTCGTAATAATTATGTTTTAAAGCTTAACTTCTTATATTATAATGGCTGGGAGCTCGTTCCTGATACATCAATTAACCTTTTTAGAAAACGCAGGTAAAATGAATCAGTAGTGAATGAAAGCCGCTGACAGTAAACAAGGAAATACAAACGATTTTTATTTTGCTGAATAACCAACTTTGCTTTGCAACGCTTCGATCGCATTGGATAAATACACCATCGGCGCGTTCCAGTTGATGGCAATTTCATTGGATGCATACGCGCAGGAAATATCTGCGTAAGCCGTTTCAGGTTCCGTAAAATTGTAATGGCAATCGTCCTGCATGCCGGGATTTGGCCACCGGCCATCAGCCCGGGCACAGGATCGGTAACACCGTCTGCAACCGATTGGCGATGATGCGGATTCATGGTTGATTTACTTCCTATGCCGGTAACAAAACAATATCCCGTAGCATTTCTTCCCAATAAATAATCCAGGTTGGTTAATGCATAATCCACATATTTTTTATCATGCGTCAACAGGTAAGCATTGATCAACAAAATCCCCTGGTTGGCCGCAGTACTGTTTCCACCCCAGCTAAAATCCCGTTTCGTTTGCCCCATCACCGTTTCAAATGCATTGGCATCCACATGCTGAATGTATTCATTGGCAATGCTCAAAACTTTTTCTTTCATTTGAGTGATTGTTGCCTTAGCAAAAGAAGGCAATTGATTCCTGAAGCGCAGAAAAGAATAATAAGCCAGCATGCCTACGTTGTTCCAACCGGGAAGCGGTACTTCATCGCTTAAATGATCTTCTACCGTGTCGTAATATTTTTTATTACCTGTGGTAATAAAAAGTTCGGCAGCGCTCCACATCCATTCATCAGCAAAATGATTATCTCCATAAGCACCTGTTGTAATTTTAGGTTCAAACTTTTTGTTGATTTCATTTTGATTGTAAGCAAGAGCGGGATTTTGTAAAGCCCACGCCCACGCTTTTTTTGAAGCCGCAAGGCAACTGTCGGATAGCCCCGGCAATTCTTTTTTAAATTTACTGAGGATGCGGCTTGCCTGTGCTGTTACCGCGGCAAAATCCAAAGTGGAAGCGGTACCTTTTTGTACCACATAACGTTTGGTTTGTGTAACGCCGGGCATTACCATTCCGTCAAAAGCCGCATTCGTGCATTTATTATAAACACCGCCGTCATTCGGATCCTGCATACTCAGCATCCAGCGAAGGTTATAGATCACTTCATTCAAAATATCAGGAACATTATCTCCGCTTTCGGGAATGTTGGTTTTTAAATTTTTATAATAAACGGGAAAATCTTCATAAGCGGATAATAAAGTGCCCATCGTTATTCCTGAATTCACGATGTATTTATTGTAATCACCTGCATCGTACCAACCGCCGGGAGTTGAAATCACCGTGCCCGCAGGCCGGGCGGTTGAAGCAGCAGAAGGATGAATGAATACTTTTGTATCGGGATGGCCTGCGGAGCGGTGCCATTTTCCTGCATATTTTTCTTCCAGCGGCATAGATGCCCGCTGATAGTAAAATCCTTTAAGTGTAGCTCTTCCCACGTTCCTGTTTGCATCATTATTGATGTTGAAAACATAAGAATTGCCTATGCCCGGCACACAAACTACAAAGCTTCCTTTTTTTGAAACGGGTGAAAAATCCGCGATCCTTGTTAGGGTAGAAGAATAAGCGGATTGTTTTTGCGGGCTTAATGTTCCTGCAAAAACCGTGTCTCTTAAATTGGTGGAAGTAACATAGAATTGGCCATCAGCAACCTCACCTGTTACGACTGCCACTTTCGGAGCATTAGGATAAAAACCTTCCTGGTTCAGTTTGATGCGGCCCGTAACCTGGCTAAAAGAAAAAGCCGGGATAAGAACCAGTAAGGCTGCAAAAGATTTAGTAAAAATTTTCAAAACATTTTATTTTAAGCCAATGAAAGTACTTCATTATGCTAAAAATAAATGAAGAATAAATACCGGGCAAAATATGAAAGCGCTCGCGATAACTTCCCGATAATATCAGTAGGGATTGTTGGTTTATTTAGATCGTAACTATACTTTAATTTAATTTGCACGGAATAAAAATCCTCCTTATTTATCCGTTTACTGCAGGTGCAAATAAATTTATTAGAATCTTTTTCCGGCAGTTTCTTAGCTTTAAATGATCTTTTTCCAATTGATAATTTTGCCTTTAAAAATTTTCATTTTATTTATCTTTAGAGGATAAATTACCATTATGAGAAAAATTTTTCTGCTTCTTTTTATTTTTCCAATTTTCGTAACTGCCCAAAAACTTCCTTCCATTGCCGATAAAACAAAAGGAATGGAAAAGCATGAAGGCTTCTTGAATTTTTATGTTGATAATGATAATGGAAAAATATATCTCGAAATAAATAAGCTGGATTCGGAAATGATTTACCAGGCTTCTTTACCGGCAGGTATTGGTTCAAATGATATCGGGCTCGACAGAGGCTTATCAAGTGAAACCAGAATTGTGAAATTTGTAAAAGTGGGGAAAAAAGTGTTGATGATTCAACCCAACTATCAATACCGTGCCGTTACCAACGATGCCAATGAAAAACGCGCGGTTGAAGAATCGTTTGCCCAATCTGCATTGTGGGGTTTTGCTGCAGAAGCAGAAACAGGTAATTCAGTTTTGGTTGATGCAACAGACTTTTTACTAAGCGACGCAATGCATGTTGCCAATACTTTGCAAAATGATAAACAAGGAAATTATTCAATTGATAAATCACGAAGCGCCATTTACCTGCCACGCACCAAAGACTTTCCGTTTAACACTGAATTAGAAGCCACCATCACTTTTGTAAATTCGGCTTCCACTTCTGGTAATCTCGTTTCTTCTGTTACACCAACTCCTGAAGATGTAACAGTAAGAATGCACCATTCATTTGTACAGTTGCCTGATAATAATTATCAGCCAAGAGTATTTGATCCCCGTTCGGGTTTCCAGGATATTTCTTTTTTTGATTACAGTACTCCTGTTTCTGAACTGATCGTAAAATATTATGCTACGCGACACAGGTTGCAAAAGAAAGATCCCAATGCAGCAATGAGCGAACCCGTAAAGCCGATTATATATTATGTAGATAATGGTGTTCCCGAACCGATCAGAAGTGCTTTGGTTGAAGGAGCAAGTTGGTGGAACCAGGCTTTTGAAGCAGCAGGGTACAAGAATGCTTTCCAGGTAAAAATATTGCCAGATAGCGCTGACCCGATGGATATCCGTTACAATGTGATTAATTGGGTCCATCGTTCCACACGCGGCTGGAGTTATGGAAATTCTTTGGTAGATCCGCGAACAGGAGAAATCATTAAAGGAATTGTATCGCTCGGTTCGTTGCGTGTCAGGCAGGATTATTTAATTGCCACAGGTTTGCTGGCGCCTTTTAAAAACGGCATACCAGCCGATGATAAAATGTTGCAAATGTCATTGGCGCGCATCCGTCAACTGGCTGCGCATGAAGTGGGGCATACGCTTGGGCTGATGCATAATTTTACGGGAAGCACAGTTGATCGTGCGAGCGTAATGGATTACCCCAGCCCGTTGGTGACATTGGATGCATCAGGAAATATCGACCTCAGCAATGCTTATGATAATAAAATAGGCGCATGGGATAAAGTAGCGATAAAATGGGGATATTCAGCATTTACTTCCGGCGAAAATGAAAAAGATTCATTGAATGCGATTCTTAATAATGCCTTTAAAAGTGGGCTTCGTTACTTAACTGATGAAGATGCAAGACCGACGGGAAGTATGAGCCCGTATGCACACTTGTGGGATAACGGAAGTAATGTGCTTGATGGGTTAAAGCAGGTAATGAAAGTAAGGGCTAAAGCACTTGAACAGTTTGGAGAAAATGATATTCCGGTTGGCACTTCAATGTCAATGCTGGAAGATGTTTTGGTTCCCGTTTATTTTTACCACCGCTATCAATTAGAAGCAGTTACAAAATTAATCGGCGGCATTCGATTATAATTATGCGTTGCGTGGCGATGGGCAATTTACCACCAAACCGATTTCAAAAGAAGAGGAAATGAAAGCGCTGGATGCAATCACCGATTGCCTCAATCCTGGTTTTTTAATGTTGCCTCCTAAAATTGTAGCGCTCATTCCTCCCGGCCCAGGGGTATAATCACTCTGATGAATTGTTCCGTAAAAAAACCGGCGTTGCATTCGATGCGCTTTCACCGGCAGAAACCGCTGCTGATCTTCCACTTTCATTTTTGTTTAATGATGAACGGTTGGACCGCATGGAACAATATGCAGTAAACGGAGGTTTAAGTGTAAATTCTATGCTGAACGATCTTATTGAAAAAACCTGGAAAGCGCCAAGGAAAACCGGAATGGAACAATTAATTCAACAACAAACCGAACAGGTTTTATTAACTTACCTGCTTGGCATTAAGTGTTGATAATAAAACCTCTTTCCAGGCGCGCGCAGATGGCATAAAAGTATTGAGTGATCTTAAAAGCTGGATCGAATCCCAACAAAAGGTTTCAAAAGATGCTTCCTATACAGCACATTTGATGTTGGCTTTGGAAAGGATGAAAAAACCGGAAGATGCAAAGCCTTCCATGCATCCTGAGATTCCGCCGGGATCGCCTATCGGAAGTGATTGGGAAGAATAAAAATCATCAAGAAAATTTGCTTTACTGTAAGCAAAAACTTGATTTAATAAATAAAATAATCCCGCAATGGAAAACAAAGAAATGCTTGCAATGATCAATAAATTATTCGCAGCGATTGAAAAATTAATTCCCGTTTACATGGAAGATTCTTTAGATAAAAGAGTATCCAATGGAAACGTTGCTGCTTGTATCATAGAAGAAAACGGATATGTCCATGGAAAAATGTTTGGAACCAATAAACCAAGATTGCGCCTGTCATACAAAGTGGCATGGACAAAAGCAAGCCAGGTTTGGCTTACAGGAGTAAAAACCGGGGAATATGAAAGAATGGTTTTTAATAATGAAGTCGAAGAAAATGCTAACGGAATTGAAAATCCTGACTTAATCGGCTGGGAAGGCGGCCAGCCCCTCACTATGAAAAACGGAACAAAACTTTCAGTTGGATTTAGTGGTTTCAGGGGTGTAACTGATTTGGATATAATGATAAAAGCTTTTGCTGAAGTTTAATGATGAATAATTAAACTGGTTACCATATTCCTAAATTTTAGAAACATAATAAAACACACGACTCGTTTTATCTACATCTTTTGTTTTCTTTTTTCTCTTTACCAGTGAAGGCACAGCTAAAAAAATATTTACTAAAACGGTTCACAACCTCTCCTTTACTATATGGATGAGCCATATTTGCTTCGTATTTGATAGTGTTCCACTGCGTTAATTAACGCAGTGGTAACGTAATGCGTCCTTCCCAGGCAGCGAGTATTCATGGAGCAGTGAAACCTAGAAGGTTTCCGAAACCTTATAGGGTTTATTCGTGTTTTTTCTTTCCAATGTTAGTGTTCCCGATTTGTCACCTCATCGCAATTGAAGGAACTTTTTTGTGAATTCTGCATCTGCATATTTCAAAGACGATGATGAATTGGTGAAGAAAATTCAATCAGGCAGGTATACCTGGAAGGATGTGGAAAAGATGGTTACTGAATATAACGAGTGGAAGAAGAATAATCAGTGTGGTACTCTGTGCATCAGTCCCCGCCTTACTGCATTATAAATAAAGCGCCTTCAAATAATCAATTATCAGGCTAACATCGCGGGCGGCGATAACATACCAGGTAGGATCCATATATGGATGGTAAGTATTAAAGGATCAAATTTGCCCCGATGCTTCAATACCTGGTGAAAGAGAAAATTGTCAATCGGTGGTGAAAAACGACGAAGACAAACTCATTTTCATTTATGTGAGTCTTAATTAAATTGCAATAACTTGCTTTCATATTCCGTTTACAGTGTTGAATTTCTAAATTATGAAAAAACTACTGCTTATCCTTTCAATTCCATCTTTGTTACTTTTTGCATCTTGCAATAAAGACAAGAACCAATCGCCTCCTTCTCCTGCTGGCCAGCGACACTCTTTCTACAGGATGGAAGAAAATAAACTTTATTGATACCTCAGGAATTTATGATATATTCTTTATTAACAATACAGGTTTTGCTGTAGGCTCAGGTATTTATAAATCAACAGATGGTGGTGATAGCTGGTCTCAGCTTACCGCTCCAACGGCCCTCGGTTCGTTTGGTCTTTTAAGTATCGGAATGGGGAATGAGAAGAACGCAATTTTTGTTTCCACTTACCATCAACTTATTGCAACTCATAATGGCGGGGAAAGCTTTATTACTAACGTTATTCCTGACCCTTCTTTATCAGATGTTTTTTTTATAGATTCATCCATTGCTTATGCTGTAGGTAAAAGTGTTTGGAAAACTATTGACGCGGGCGATAATTGGATAAAGGTTTACGATTTTGCGCCTACAACCGGATGGAATTCGCTTTCTTTTATTAATGAGCAAACAGGTTGGGTAATAAAACAGGAAGGTGTATATAAAACAATAAATGGCGGTATAGATTGGCAAAGGGTCAATACCGATACAATTAGCCTTTATCAGGGAGGAGCCATTTTTTTTCTTAATCCGGATACTGGTTATATTTCCAATAATTACTCCATTTACAAAACTGTGAACGGAGGTGCTTCATGGAATAAGAGTTTTCACTTTCGCCTATGCAGTTTCTATCATGATATTCATTTTGTTTCAGAAAGCGTTGGTTATATTACGGACGGCACGATTTGTTTTTAAAACCACAGACGGCGGAAATACCTGGACAAGGGTAGTAGCCTTGGCATCAAACAAACTTCTCGAAGTGCATTTTACCGATGCTAACCATGGATGGGCTTGTGGTGAGAAGGGGACAATATTAAAATTTACTCAATAACCTTTTTCATCTAATCAACACAAAACTTCCTTTTTAAAATACCAAACACAAATTCAATGAAATACTTATTTATGCTGTTCGCAATGCTTTTAATGTATCCGATAGCGCAGGCTAAACCCTATTCTAAAGCAAAAATCATCTTACTGAATGGAGCGATAATGGAAGGACTAGCAACATTTCCTGAAGGGCCTGCGTCGATACCCATTCAATTTAAAACTGATAAAACATCCAAGGCTGAGTCGATCAATAGCGATAGCATCAAAACTATTATATACACAACTGATGCTGGTACAACCCATGAGTATGACCGCTTGGCCGGGTACGTAAACGGGCCACATGAAAAGCCGGAAAGGCAATGGCTATACGTAGTTTTTCGGGGCGCGGTAACTTTGTACACTTATGGAACCGTGGGTGTTTTGAATAGATATAATGACATTCAAACCTCGTGGCTTTGTATAAGGCAAGGAGAAGCTATAGCCACCAAGATGACCTCTACCGATTGGAAAAACAGAAGGAACGTTTTTGTGAATTCTGCATCTGAATATTTCAAAGACGACGATGAATTGGTGAAGAAAATTCAATCAGGCGGATATACCTGGAAGGACGTGGAAAAGATAGTTACTGAATATAATGAGTGGAAGAAGAATAAATAGTGAGGCTGTCTGTGCAACACTCCGCGCCTTACTGCATTATAAATAAAGCACCCTCAAATAATCAATTACCAGGCTAACATCGCGGGCGGCGTCAAAGCCGGTCAAATTACTAAAGAAAGGTGCAAAAGGCATTTCGTAAAAAGGCATGCCATTGACTGGTAACCGAAATGCCAAATATTGGAGGGTTTATAATAAACTGGTATTGCCAATTCCGCTAATTTCTGTTTATCCCGAAAGTTCTGAAGCTAATGGAATTTTTGTGCAATAAGGTAAAATTAATTTTTAACTTAAATGCTTTTTATCCTTCCCTTTGCAGCTTTATTTTTTCTCCCGCAGGGTGGGATTGCGAGTTAAATATTAACTCTATCATTAAACCCTATCCGAACTTTTAATGAGAACCTTGATTATCTGATCAAAATAAAATTACCTTTTAAAAATACGCTGCCTTTTTCATTGCTTCCTTTAATTATATAAACGTATACCCCTGTTGCTTGTTGCTTTCCACTAATTGTTCCATCCCACCCTTTGCTAATGTTTTCTGTTGAAAATACTTTAGTTCCCCATCCATCATAAATTGAAAATTCTTTCAGCTTTAGTGAAATACCAGCCGGAATTCTAAAAACATCATTTTTCCCATCTCCATTTGGTGTAAAAGCATTCGGCATGTAAAATGACTTTACAATTTTTACAATAACTGATTTGCTTGCAAGGCAACCATCACTGCTTACTGCGGTTAATGTGTAGGTAGTATTATTCATCAAAGGGAATGTAGTGGGCGATAACACATTCGGATTTTCTAATTGATCTGCCGGTGCCCATTGAAATGAACTTATATTGCCTGATATAATTCCGTTTAATTGTAACTGACCGCCTACGTTAATCAGCGTGTCTTGGGGAGTAATTTGAATCACCGGCGAACTTACTGTCATACTCAAAATATTAGAGTTAACGCTTAAGCTTAAGCAGGGATTGATTATTGTTAAAAGGCAACTTACCTGGTCGCCGTCTGAAAGATTATTGCTGCTAAATGTTGGAGAATGATCACCCGCATTGGTATTGTTTAAAGTCCATTGATAAACAGGATTGGCGCCTGCATTTATAGGTCTGGCGTTGAAGGTAACTGTTGTGCCCGCACAAATGGTATCCGCAGAAGCGCTAATGGTTACCGAGGATGCATTAGAAGAACTATCATTGATTTGAATGTTATTGGAAATAACAGTTCCGCCTGCCACACAACTTGTATTATCAGAATACACGCAGGTGATAACATCCCCTGTTTTCAATGTATTGGCCGAAAAATCGGGTGAATTGACCCCTATATTTTGTCCGTTTATTTGCCATTGATATACTGAAGAAGGGCCACCGTTAGTAACCGTTGCATTAAAATTATTAGTTACGCAGTCGCATGCGAAGTTGTTATCTGCCGTAATACGGATAGACGGATTAATAATGTTATTGTTAGTATGTATGGCCAGGGATTGGGTTGCTTGCAAGCCTGAGTTATTACACGAGGGCCCACCGCTGATTACGGTACATATAATTAAATCATTATCCTGGAAATCCGACGCTGAATATACAGGACTATTTGTGCCTACGGCATATTCCATTCCTTGTCCATTGATAGGTTGGATCAAGTCCTGCAAAAGTGGCTTTGGCTTTAATGACGGTTAAACTATTGGAACAGACCAGTCCGGAAGACGGGGCAAGTACGATGACAGGCGGAGGCACTGAATTTAGTGGCGCCGATAATTTGATCACCCAATAATCAGAGCTTTCAACAATATACTTACCGGGCACCGGTTTATGAAAGCCTTCTATATCAGGAGAACTCGTATTTCCAACTGCTATAAAACTTCCGTCATTCAAAGGTTGAATACAACGGATCTCATCAGCATCACTGCCACCCAAACTTTTTTGCCATTGAAGATCACCAGCATTATTAATTTTAAATGCCCATGCATCCATATTACCGGAATTACAGGTCAAATCATAATTGGAAGAGGAAGAAGAACCGGCTACGACGTAGCCTCCATCCGACGTAGGTTGAATAAAATACCCGTATTCATTCCCGGTTCCTCCATAACATTTCTTCCATTGAATATTTCCTGTGTTATCCACTTTCAAAATCCATATATCCTCCCCGCCGGGACGATTGCTGGTAACATCTCCATCGTATGAGCCTGAGAAACCAGCTACAATATATCCTCCGTCTTTCGTTACCTTAACACACTGCGCTTCATCCAATCCCGTACCTCCGTAAGTTTTTTGCCACTGAATATTCCCGGATTTATCAAGTTTTACCAGCCAGTAATCGCCTATGCCGTGATTATTTTTAACATCGCCATCAGTTGATTCTTCCAATCCTGCAACAATGCAACCTCCATCTGCTGTTGATTGTACACTATTTGCCTGGTCACTTTTACTGCCGCCCAGGCACTTTTGCCAAATAAGATTCCCTGTTCCATCAATTTTAATTACCCACCAATCCATACCACCGTGATTGCCCTTTACATCACCGTCATTTGACAAAGTATGCCCGGCAACGAAATAGCCGCCATCAGCCGCCGTCGATAATGAAAGCGCATAATCTTCCTGGCTTCCCCCATACATTTTTTGCCAAATTATATCCCCTTTATTATTCAGTCTTACCACCCAAAAATCAAAACCACCATGATTACCTGTTATATTACAGTTGCGGGATGCTGCTGAGCCGGCAACTACATATCCTCCATCGGTAGTTTGCAATATATAGGCTCCTGTCTCTGAATCTGTACCCCCCAATGATTTTTGCCATTGAATATTTCCTGATTTATCCAGTTTTACCACCCAAATATCCCCGACTGTGGCATTGCCGTGATGCCCTGTCACATCACCACCATCTGCCCCAAAAGCAGAACCTGCCACAATATAGCCACCGTCAGAAGTGAGTTGAATGTTATTCGCATCTTCACCGTCATTACTACCTAAACATTTCTGCCATTGTATCACAGGTGCTTGCGCATATAGAAAATTATTTGCTGTTATTAAAAAAAAAGACAGATATAGAGCGGAATTTCGAATTAAGTTTAGTGGTGGCATTAGTAAAGATAATTGTTAGCTCTTATGTCTACATAAAGATAATAGATACCGATTACATGAGTTTCTTTGAAGGTATACAGCCAATTTGAATATTGCAAGTTATTGCATCTTTGAGAAGATAATCTTTTTTTCCTCAGCAATGTCCCAACAAGCCTTGATCGATTCAGTAAAACGACAATTATTCTTTTTTGTTGTTATACTGTCTTTGTCCTAACCACCAATACTTTCAGCTCTTACTATCCACTTCCTTCGGATTATATTCAGTAACATGCTTTTTTACAAAATACCAGGTACGATCAAATAAGCATCATGAGCATTAAAGGGTCGAACTTTCCTGATGCCCCGACCCCTCAATAAAGTAAACCTGCAAGTTCAAAAAACAAGCCGGCATACACTCAATCTTATATGGTTCCTGATCCTATCAATACGATGTGAACTTTCATTTCATATCTTAAACGATTAATTTCTTATCGCCGTTATTATTGATTCTTAAGGCCAATATTGAATGGCTTGAAAAATTTAACCTACACTCTTGTGCAGTCTCACGACCTGTCCATAAATGTTACTTTTGCTTCCGCCTCTCTGACATTAATATTCTAAAAATAATTCAATTCTAAAATTATCCCTTTAAATTAGCAAATAATAATTGTACTGATATGTATAAAATGGAACAAACGTGGCGTTGGTATGGGCCGGACGATCCGGTAAGCCTGCAGGATATAAAACAAGCCGGGGCTACCGGTATTGTAACCGCGTTGCATCATATTCCCCACGGGGAAATATGGACAATAGATGAGATCAATAAGCGAAAATCAGAAGTACAAAAAGAAGGTTTCCGTTGGTCAGTAGTTGAGAGCATTACCGTGCATGAAAGCATCAAAACAAGAACTGGTAATTATAAAGATTATATTGAAAAATATAAAACCTCCATTCGTAATGTTGCAGCCTCCGGCATTCCCGTGATCACTTACAACTTTATGCCGGTGAACGATTGGACGCGCACTTCATTAGATTATAAAATGCCTGACGGATCGCTGGCGCTTTATTTTAACTGGGTTGACCTTGCCGTTTTTGATATGTATATTTTAAAAAGAAAAAATGCCTCACAAACTTATTCTGAAGATATATTGAAGAAAGCGGAAGAGCGGTTTAAAAATTATACTGATAAACAATTGGAATCTTTGGCCGCTGTTGTGATGTATGGAATACCCGGGGAAAAGAAAACTACAACAAATGATATGTTGCAAAAATTAGAATGGTATAAAGATATCGACGCAGATGCCCTTCGTGAAAACCTTTGTTATTTTCAAAAAGAAATAAGCGAAGTGGCTGAAGAATGTGGAGTTAAACTGGCTATTCACCCGGACGATCCGCCATTCCCGATCTTAGGCTTGCCGCGGGTTGTAAGTACGGCGAAAGATTTTAACTATTTTTTGAATAAAGTGGATAACAGCGCCAACGGCGTTTGTTTTTGTACCGGTTCGCTCGGGGCTTCTGCTAAAAATAAGCTGGTTGAAATGATACAATCAATCGGAGAAAAAATTCATTTTGTGCATTTGACGAAATGTAGCAAAAGATGAGGAAGGAAATTTTTTTGAAGCCGATCATTTGGGCGGCGATAACGATATGGCGGCGATTGTAAAAGAAATTTTATTGATTCAGCAACAATATAAAAAATCGCTTCCTTTTCGCCCTGACCATGGCCACCAGATGTTGGATGACCTTAAAAAGAAAACCAATCCCGGTTATTCAGCCATTGGAAGATTGAGAGGGCTTGCAGAAATAAGAGGCGTGGAAACAGGATTGCTTCATTCATTATAGCATTCCGGGGCAAAGTAAAAAAAAGGATTTTTGCTGTCAGGCTGGTTGCTTTATCATTTAGAATGGGTAGTTACTGAACCCGCACCGTCACTATTTTTTTCCCAGGTATCGTATTGCGGCGAACTGCTTCCCAATCTTGTATCTATATAAATTTCATTTGGAGGTGTTATTGGTAAAGCTTTCTGAACTGGCAGAGTCTGAGTAACAGTTGCAGGTTGGTTAATGGTATTTGTATCAGTTACTCCCATTTTTGGCGTTTCTACGGTTACCGGCGTAGAAGTTACTGCGGGCGCGGTTTCCATTGGCGTTGCGGCGGGTGGTTCTACCGGTTTCGGCGCCTGAACCGTATTGGGTTGTACCGTGTTATTGTTAGTAACGGCAGGAGTATTTGTCATAACTGGCTGCGACGTAGTTACGGGATTGGCAATTGGCTTTTCCTCCGGCGGGCGCGGATAATATTTATCCATTTTGGGATGCTCTGACTCAGTAGTTTGGCCAAAACTATATGCCGGAAAAAATACAAAGAGTGCTATTATTAACTTTATAATTTTAAGTTGCATTCAAATTAGTTTTCTTAAAGTTATTTATATTAACCCAAAAATGATGCTTTTGTAAAAAGTTTAAATAAATTTTAAAACTGATTTTGAATATCGCGCTACAGATGAGATTATTGGATCGGGCAGAATGGGAATAAAATCAGGGGATACGGCTATTATAAACTTATAAAATAAATGGAATCAACTTTAGGATATTAAGAACTGTTTAAATTTATAAAAAAAATGAATAAAATAGGGTTGGTTTTAAGTGGAGGAGGAGCAAGAGGGTTTGCTCACCTGGGCTTTTTAAAAGTATTGGATGAGCTAAACCTAAAGCCTTGTGCTATCTCAGGAGTGAGTTCCGGCGCCATTTTCGGCGCTTTATATGCTTATGGCAAAACGCCTGATGAAATACTGGAACTGGCAAAAAGAAATTCTTATTTTGGCATCTCCAATTTTTTGTGGAGAAAGGAAGGTTTGTTTTCTATGGAAACGATCAGGAAAATATTAATTGAAAATATTCCGGAAAACTCTTTTGAATCTTTGAAGATTCCGCTTTATGTAAATGCAACGGATTTTTTACATAACAAAACCATCTTTTTTTCTTCGGGTGAATTAATCAACCCGTTAATAGCTTCCGCTTCATTTCCGGTTTTATTTGAACCCGTTCCTATTGAAAACAGCAAACTGGTGGACGGAGGCTTGCTTGATAATTTTCCTGTAGAACCTTTGGTAGACCTTTGTGATAAAATTATTGGCCATCACGTAAATAAATTAGCCACCATCAGTAATATGAATATTAAATTTTCAAAAGCGGTGATGATAGAAAGGTGCTTTCACCTCGCTATTGCTAATTCAGTTTATTCAAAGGTTCACTTTTGCGATATTTTTATCGAACCTCATTTGAACAGCTTTGGTTTATTCAGGATGAGAAATATAGAACAGATATTTGAAATTGGCTACCAGGCTGCCTTAAAAGAAAAAGACAATATTGTAAGGATAATGGGAATTTCTTAAATTTTTTTTTGCTTTACCCCAAGATTAGAATCCTGCTTATTTGTTGGTTTACTGGATTCTTATTAAAAATGGCTATTCAAAAACGAATAACCAAAATAAAATTCTTTCCAATTATAATAATTTTAATACATTTTTAATTTTCTAATTGTATTTTAGGGCAATCAACTATTTTTGATTTCTAAAAAAATTAAATGAAAAAAGTAATAAAAACTATTCTGATTATTTTACTTATCGCTTTGATAATAATTCAATTTATAAGGCCGGAAGAAAATAAAAACCCGGAAATTGCGCAGCAGCAAATCACCGCGGATTTTCAAATTCCTGCTAATTTGCAAAAAAGCCTGAAAGTTTCCTGTTACGATTGCCATAGCAACACAACAGTTTATCCATTTTATTTTAAGATTCAGCCGGTTGCGTGGTTTCTTGCCAATCACATCGAGGATGGTAAGAGGCATCTTAATTTTTCAACGTTCTCTACTTACCCGGTTTGGCGCCAATATGATAAATTTAAAGACATACAAAGAGAAGTAAAAGACGGCGGCATGCCTCTTACTTCTTACACACTTATCCACCGCAATGCAATTCTGACTGCTGATCAAAAAATGGCTATTGAAAATTGGGCTGCAGCTCAAATGAAGCTGATGGAAGCCAAATACCCTGCTGACAGCCTTGCAAGGCCAAAACGTCCGGCATAACGTAAATGCCTAAACGTGGTTGATCATGAATAGTGTTTTTGAGCTTTAAACTTAATAAAGTTTAAAATAATCATTCGCTCATATCCAGGTAAAATGAATTACTTCCGAGATCGGGAGAGTAACCTAACATTTCATTCCAGTCATTTGATGCGACCTGGATACCAATTCTGAACCCAGTGCCCGTAAGGCCTTTTATTTTGCTTCTGCTGATGGCCCATTCAAATTTTAAAACATTTCCATCCTGCTCAACATCTCCCATCTTGTAAAATTCATTTATAGACTGTGGAATATAATTATCAAAATTTTGCTGATCAGATCCAATAAAATAGTAAGGATCAAGCCAGTCGTCAAATACGGTTCCTTCCAGTAATACTTCATAACCTCCGTTTGGAATATCACCGGTTACAAGCCCTGTTGAGGGGTCGTTATCTGCATCAATATACAAATCATAAATATCCCCATCAGATTGTTTAGCATTCTGTTCAAAATAGAGATAGATATAATTTCCGTCATAATCAAATTTTGCTTTGATAAAGTTGCCCGCACCGGCTCCCCCTATTATAACATTGTGTGTGATGGTATCCCAATCTGCCAGGGAATTGTCGTCTAATTTAATAGCAGAAGTTTTAGCTATGTGCAATACAGTCGAAGCTTCTGCTTTTACGCCTGAAGCTGAAGTGGCATAAAGCGTAGGCACATATTTTCCTTTTCCCGGATAGGTGTGGGTTGGGTTTTCATCCGTTGATGATGCCCCATCCCCAAAGTCCCATCGATAAGTGGATGCACCTTTTGATTGATTGGTAAATGTAACCGTGGCTCCATCTACACTCACGCTGTAGAAAACAAAAGGTGCCGGTTTTTCAGTATTTTTTTTACATGAAGTAAAATTGATAGCGGTTGCTAATGCAAATATTAATAGAATGTAATTTGTTTTTTTCATGTTTGATAATTTATCCTTGTTTTAATAATCATGGATTTTGGGTGCATAATAAATTTGATTGCACTTCATCAATCGGAATATAATAAATGATGCGGCTGTCTGTTGGCTGAATAACCATGTTAGGATAACCTGTTGGTTGTTTTGAAAGATCAATATCTGTTTCTTTCAAACCCGGCAAATGATAACCCCAATAGGTTCTGTCCATAGCCATTTTATTCCTGTAAACGTCAAAAGTACGTTGTCCTTCAAAGGCAAGCTCTATTCGTCTTTCATTTAATACAACATCTAATAAAGTTGAGCCAGCGGGAACTGTTCCGTTATACAAACTATTTTCCAATCCACGATTCTTTCTTATGGCATCTACATCATCCAATGCTTCTTTAGTATTGCCCATTTTTGCATTGGCTTCCGCGCGGTTCAGATACATTTCGGAAAGGCGGAACATAATTGGCGAACTAAGCGTAGGGCTTCCATCCTGGAAAGAAAATTTACTGATATAATAAGTCTCAATTCCATTCTTTTTTGCAATGCCGCCATTTCCATCTGATAATGGCACAATATAATCCCAGCGTACATCTTCAGGATGGGCACTCATCAGTTTCCTGATTGATGGAGAGGCATATTCTTCTCCCCAGCCGCTATTGCCATCTGAATAAACCATTGAGGCAATCGAACCAAATTTGCCATAATCTTCCTTAGCGGTAAATGCAATACAGAAAATAGTTTCGCTGCTTGCCATTGCATTGGCAAACATGTCAGGAAACTCAGCCGCGGTAGCTAATGAAAACCTTCCGGAATTTATTACTTTGGTTGCATAATCGGCGGCGTCTTTATCATCATCCATGTACAAATAAACCCTGGAAAGCAATGCTTCAGCAGCTTCTTTACTTGCGTATTGCACACCACGTGGCTGAGTCATAAGATCTTCCGCTTTTTTGGCATCCTCAATAATCTGGGCGTAAACTTCTTCAACAGTTGACCTCGCTTTTTGAGCCGGATCATCCGTGGAGGTTCTTAATATGATACCGGCAGCACTTTTGTCTTCTGTATAAGGCATGGCAAATAATCTTACCAAATTGAAATGGCAAAAGGCACGCAGGAAATAGCATTCACCCAATAATTGTTTTCTTACCGGGTCATCTGTCGGTTCTTTTTCTACAGTTTCTATTACTGTGTTGCAATCGCTAATGATTTTATAGGAAATGTACCAAAAGTATCTTGTGTTGGTTTGAGTAGGAGAGTGGTTTAAACTAAAGCTATAAAATAATGGGTCTTCGGTAACTTGCGCACAAACAATATCATCGCTGGCAAAATCTGAAAGTTGAAAATACTGCCGCAAATACATGTTGTTATCATCGGCGGTACCATTAAATTCTACATGATCTTTAAACAATGCATACGCGCCATTCACGGCGTTTGTCAAACCCTCTGTGGTTGATGTCAGCGTCTCTGTTGTGATAGCATCACTGGGTGAAATATCCTTTAGGCAACTGCTCAATGTTAATGTCAAAATAATAGCTATAACAGGAAGAATTTTGAACGGTTTTAATATTCCGGTATTCATTTGTTGTTTTAATTTTTTTACAGAATTGGTGAACCCAATCAAAGGTTTTTCTGCCGGTATTAAAAAAATATTTTCCAAATTTGTTTTCAATTTATTTCTCATAGTTGCTAAAATTTTACATTAATAGTTAAAACATACTGATGATTGTTTGGGTACTTAAAATCGCTTACACCTGGTGTAGTATAAATGTCCTGCTGAATGGTTGTTTGCGGATCCTGCCCGAGAAATTTAGTGAACGTATAAACATTATCAGCAGATGCTGACACAGAAATATTATTCAACCCTAAACGTTGTGCAAATGTATGTGGAAGGTTGTAACCAAGCGTGATATTGCGTATAGAAAGAAAACTTCCGTCCTTTAAATACCTTGTCGAAACTTCCGTTGAATTAGCTGCATTTTGCGGGCTGGGGTTGGTAGCATTATCACCAGGTTTTGTCCAGATGCTATAACCCGAAGGGAGTACAATCTGGTTGTAATACGGCTCGTTTCCATCATTCATTACAAACCTCAGGTCATTGCTGTACACTTTGTTGCCATATAAAAAATAGGCATTCACACTTAGGGATAAATTTTTGTAGGTGAAAGTATTGGTCATGCCGCCCTGGTATTTAGGCAATGCCGAACCCACTTCCTGGAAAGTAGCATCTGCATAATTGGAGGTTGCTTCCGAAGTAGAAGTATTGCCATTGGCATCTTTGGTAATTTTTTGCCATAGAGGGGCGCCGGTTTGTTTATCAACTCCTAACCAAACAGGCATATAAAATTCATATAAATTTCCATCGTTTCGGTATATCTGTGAAATAGCCCAGTCCCCTGTTTTTATAAAACTGGCAGGCAATTGTTTCAATGTATTGGTATTGAAGCTTATGTTGAAATCGGTAGACCAGGAAAAATTCCTCTTTTGAATATTTTGGGTTGATAATGAAATTTCCACACCTTTATTTTGAATCTCTCCGGAATTTTCCCATCTTGTTTCAAAGCCAACAGACAAAGGCTGCGACACCTGCAACAACAAGTTTTTAGTAAGATTGTTATACACGTCAACTGATAAGGAAATTCGTTTAAAGAAACTTATGTCCATACCTACATTGGTTTGATATTTACTTTCCCAGGTTAATCCGGGGCTTGGCAATTGTGAGGGTGTGGCTGCTGATTCTGAATTGTACTGGCTCGTTAAAGAGAATAAACCAAGATAACGAGATGCGCCAATATCCTGTGTGCCTGTTACTCCATAACTGCCGCGTAGTTTTAGGTTGTCAATTACGTTACTTGTTTTGAGGAAATCTTCATTACTTGCAAGCCATGCCGCAGATATGGCTGGAAATGCTCCATAACGCTTATCTTTTTGAAAAGCAGTTGAGCCATCAACGCGGTAAGAGCCCGTAACGAAATATTTATTCTTATAGCTATAGTTAACCTGCGATATATAAGAAATAAGTGCTGACTGATCGTTATACCCATTCACACTTAAATTGCTGGATACAACATTTAATACTCTTAACCCAAACGGCAAACCTCTTCCTGTCCCGCCAAGTGTTTGAGTTTTGCCGCCTTCAAATGCCACTCCCGCCAAACCGCTGATATGATGGTTTCCTAAAGTAAAGTTGAACTTCAACAGATCATTCGATATTCCTCCGTAATTTAAAAAATCATCTTCTTCAAGATAACCGGTTCCATGATATTGCCCTGCCACATCCGGGGAATAATAGCTGGTACTTTTATTATAATTGGCAGATACCCGGTTGGTACTGGAAAGTGTTAGCCAATTGGTAATTTCATAATTAAAATTCAGGTCATAATTGATATCGAAGCCTTTATAAGGATGATCTGAATTGGCTATCGTATGAACAGGATTAACTTTATCACGGCTCCACCATTTAAAAGATGAGTTTCCATCAACATATACAGGATTGCCATCTTTATCATAAGGATTGTCCCAGGGAAGATTTAAAAAGGCATAATAAATATCATTATAGTCATAACTTTTTCCTATCGTTCCACTAACATTCAGTGTATTCGTCAAAGAAGCTTTTGAATTGAAATGTAGTCCCAGGGAAGCTCTCAGATTAGCACGCTGGTAATTGGTATTCATAAAAGTACCGTCTTCATTATAATACGATGCACCTAAATAATAATCATTCTTATCTGTTTTTCCCGACACGGAAACATAATAATTCTGCATTAACGCCGGTTTAAAAATGGTAGTGAGCCAATTGTGATTCTGGCTGTCTAAACTTAGCGGGCGTTCTGCATAAAATTTCAGCAAGTCTATTTTATGAGAATTTCCTGTGTCTGTTGGAATATAATCACGATAAAATTCTTTTTGGTAATTATACAATTGGCTTCCGTTCATCATATTCAATTCACCAAAATCAGGAGTGCGAATGCCCGTTGTAGCTTTTACTTCAATGCTTGGTTTAGAGGTAGTTGCTCTTTTTGTCGTTACCACTATAACACCTGCATTGGCCTGGGATCCATACATGGCAGTAGCTGCCGCATCTTTTAATACCGTAATACTTGCCACATCGTTTGGATCGAAATTGCCGCCTATGATTCCATCCACCACATACAAAGGGGTTTGTGAGGCATTGATGGATGAAACACCTCTTAATCGTATTTCTGCACTTGCTCCGGGAACGCCGGAACTATTTACAACCTGTAAACCAGCCACCTTTCCCTGGAGCATACTGCCCACGTCGTCAGAAGTTACATCCTTTAATTTTGAGGCATCAACAACAGATACAGCGCTGGTTAATTCACCTCTCTTTTTATTGCTATATCCAACTACCACCACTTCATCAAGGCTCTTATTGGTTTCATTGAGGGTTATAGTAATATTATTATCTCCAGGGGCAATGGTAACTTCTTTTTGTGCGAATCCAATAGAACTAACGGTTAGGGTTAATTCCCCTTTCGGCACTTCAATATGAAAATAACCACTGTCATTGGCAACAAAGGATTTCCCGTTTTTGATAATTACAGAAGCTTTGCTTACTGCATGCTGATCCAGATTCGAAATAATTTTCCCGGTAAGTGTTCTTGTTTGCGATACTGCAAATAAAGAAACCATTAATAAAGGCAAGAGCAATATTCTTTTCATAAGCTTAATTTAAACATTACATTTATTTAATTAATTCAATCAGTTGGACAGATTTTATTTCTTTTTTATACAAACAAAATAAAAATCTTAGAAATACTTTCAAAACAATTTGAAAAACAAAGATAACGAAAGAAATAAAAACAAAATAAAAATATTTAAAGTTTTTTTTGGTTATTTTTATACCCTCTAAAAATTAATTACTAATGATGAAATCTTCGCGGCTTTGGTTGTTTTATGCAATCGTTACTACAGTGTTTTGGGGAGTTTGGGGTGCATTTATTGAAATACCGGAAAAGGCTGGTTTTCCTGCGACATTAGGATATGTTGTGTGGAGTATTACGATGGTCCCTTGCGCAATTGTTGCTTTGATAATTATTAAGTGGAAACCTGAAACTGATAAACGCTCTTTATTCTTCGGTATGGCAGCGGGGCTCCTGGGAGCCGGTGGGCAATTGATCTTATTTGAAGCATTGCGGCAGGGGCCAGCTTATATTGTTTTCCCGCTGATCTCATTATTTCCTGTACTTACTATTTTTTTATCTGTTGCATTTTTAAAAGAACATACCAATATAAAACATTGGATAGGAATCGTACTTGCATTGGCGGCTGCGGTGTTCCTGGCCAATCCAAAAATTACAGGAGGTGAAACGTCAGGCAATAGCTGGTTGTGGCTTTCCATTATTGTTTTTCTGATGTGGGGGCTTCAGGCGTATGTAATGAAAGTTGGAAATAACACGATGAAAGCAGAAAGTATATTTATGTACATGACAATAGGGGCGCTGGTTTTATCTCCTTTCGCTATATGGATGACAGATTTTTCGCAGCCAATAAACTGGGGGTTTAAAGGGCCATACCTCGCTGCAATTATTCATGTTTTAAATTCAATTGGAGCGCTTATGCTGGTGTATGCACTTCGTTATGGAAAAGCAATTATTGTAGTCCCTCTTACCGGCTTATCTCCTGTTATTACAATTGTATTATCGTTAATTATTTACGCAGTAATGCCCGGGACTATACTTCTGATTGGGTTAATTTTAGCAGTAATTGCAATTGTTTTGTTAAGCGAATAAAATATTTATTGAAAGATTTATATGGATTTTTTTAACCTTATTTTGTTCATAACATATATGCATAAACGAAAAGATAGCTCACTAAATTATAAGAAAAATTTTATAGTAAACGGACAAATATCAAAGATTTTTATTTTCAATTACTGATTCACTTTGGTTGTAATAAAAATTATTTCTGCTTCTTTCTTTATTCCGCAATTAAGATTTCAATCCCAGCATCCTCCAATCTTTTTCTATCGTCGGCCTGTATACCGCTGTCCGTTACTACTTTCGTGATTTTATCCAATCCGCAAATAAAAGCAAGGCTTTTTCTTTTAAACTTACTGCTGTCAGTCACCAGGATTACCTCTTTTGCGATCTCAATCATAATACCATTTAAATGTGCTTCATCAATATTGGGAGTAAATATTCCTTGTTTGGTATCAAAACCATCTGTGCTTAAAAAAAGTTTGTCAACAAAAAAATTACGAAGGTTATTTTCGGCAGTGGCCCTACCAGGCTCATCGCATTTTGCCTGAGGTAACCTCCCGGTATTATAACATTAACAGAAGAATGAATTAATAAATGGTTAGCAATATTCAAGGCATTAGTTATTACATTCAGTTCTTTTATCCCGTTAAGATGCTTTACAATTTCAGCAGTAGTGGTGCCACTATCTATAATTATTGTATCGCCATCTTTAATTAAAGAAGAGGCGGCTTTGCCTATCGCTGCTTTCTCAATAATATGTATCTTATTTTTTTCAGCAATACGCTGGTCAATTCCTACATTATTATCGGTTTGCATTGCGCCACCTCTTGCCCTAACTAAAAGATTTTTCCTTTCAAGGTATTCAAGGTCGTTTCTTATGGTAACTTCACTTACACCAAATTCTTTGCTTAAACTAATGACCAAAACCTCACCTTTTTCTTTTATCTGTTCCAATATTTTCTTTCGCCTTGATACGGTAAACCTTCCTTTTTTTATTGGCATTATATTGATTTATTTTTTAAATAAAGATATTAAACTATTTGGTGATTATTTATAATTAAATATAAGTATTTGAAATTAAAAGAAAGATTTTGAAAGATATTCTTATAAGTGTATTTTTGTTTTTTACAAAATTAATTCATGCAATTTATAAACCTGAATGAAGATTTTTTAGTTCAAAAAGGGGCACTACTTACCGCTAAAGAAATTTCCGGCCAGCCGGAACTCTGGAAAATCCTTTCTGAAAACTTTTATAATGTTTCAAATGATATTCAAATTTTTTTACAAAGTGCTTATTCACAAGTTAATAATATCATACTTACAGGAGCCGGGACCAGTGCCTTTGTCGGGCTTTCATTACAGGGCCCCTTTTTTAGAAATACAGAAATTATTACAAGGGCTGTAGCAACAACAGATATTGTTTCTCACCCGCAGGATTTTTTTGATGAACATCAAATTCCATTGGTAATTTCTTTTGCAAGAAGTGGCAATAGCCCCGAAAGTTGCGCCGCTATTGAACTGGCAGATAAATTTTCGAAGAAATGTTTTCATCTTATTATTACATGTGATAAAGATGGTGCTCTGGCTAATTGTGGTTCACCCAATCCTAATTATATTTTTGTTTTGCCTGAAGAAGCCAATGATAAAAGCCTTGCGATGACAGGAAGTTATACAGGCATGTTACTAACTGGTTTGATGATAGCTTATATTGAGCATAAAAGAAAAATACAAGATCAGGTTACCTTTTTAATGCAATCTGCAGAAAATATTTTTACAACTTACAGTTCTTTACTGCAAGAAATAGCTGCAAAAGATTTCAACCGTGCTTTTTTTATTGGCTCAGGGGGCTTATTGGGGACCGCAACTGAAGCGGCACTAAAGTTACAGGAGCTTACTGATGGAAAGATAGTTTGTAAAACCGACTCTTATATGGGGCTTAGGCATGGGCCTAAAGCGGTAATTGATGAGAATACTTTGGTGGTTTACTTTTTAAGCAATGATAATTATGTAAAAAAATATGAGAAAGACCTGATACACGCGATGGATCATGGTAACCACACCATGTTTCAGTTAGCTGTGGGAGAGCGGTTTGAACAGATAAGTAATTTGGATGAACAGGTAACTTTTGGAATAGATCATCAAAATATAGCAGAAGATTTTTTACCGGTTTGCGCCATAATTGTAGGGCAGTTACTTGGATTTTATAAAAGCCTTCAGCTTGGTTTGAAGCCCGATATGCCTTCTGTTAACGGATCTATTTCAAGGGTAGTGCAAGGGGTTAAAATTTATTCTTTTGAAAAAGAAAAAAGCCTCGTTTCGAAAGGTTAAATATTTGTGCAACCATTTCGGGCTTTGCTTTATGATAATTAATAGAATACTATTTTTATTTCCAGGATTTAATTAATAAAACAAATTTCTATACTTAATTCAACAGTTGTGCAGAAAAAAAAATTTGATGTTTTGGTTGCGGGTGAATTAAATATTGACCTGATTCTAGATAAGCTTGATCAATTTCCTGTTATAGGTAAAGAAATTATGGCTGCTGAAATGATGTATACCTTAGGAAGCAGTTCAGCCATTTTTGCTTCAAACTTAAGTTCGATTGGGGTTTTAGTTAATTATTGCGGCCGGGTGGGAACGGATAATTTTGGAGATAAAATCCTCAATGATTTATCTGGAAAAAATGTAGATACTCACCATATCATAAGGAGTACAACTACGGGTACAGGCATTACGGTTGCTTTGAATTTTAACCAGGAAAGAGCAATGGTTACTTACGCCGGAGCAATGAATGAATTAAAAGCAGAAGATATTACAGATGAAATGCTGGCACAATCAAAACACCTTCATGTGAGTTCTGTTTTTTTACAGCCTTCGTTAAAACCCGGGCTTGTCAATCTGTTTAATAGGGCAAAAAAACTGGATTTGACCACTTCATTAGACCCTCAATGGGATCCCAAAGAAGAATGGGAATGCGACTGGGATAATCTATTACCCCTGGTTGATGTGTTTTTACCCAACATCGAAGAGTTAAAAAACATTACTAAAAAACAATCGCAGAATGAGGCAATTGATTCAATAAAAAAAATAGCTAATACTATTGTGGTTAAAAAAGGAGCGCAAGGCGCTACTGTATATTATCAAAATGAAATAATTGAACAACCGGCTTTTATTAATAATGATTTTGCAGATGCTATTGGCGCAGGAGATAGTTTTAATGCGGGCTTTATAAGCCGGTTCCTGCAAAAAAAATCTTTAATTGAATGTGCAGAATTTGGGGCAATATGTGGCGCGGTTAATACAACGCAAAAAGGCGGTACTACTGCCTTTAAAGATTTGAAAACAGTAAAAGAAATTGCTTTAAAAAAATTTAATTATAATTTGAAATGACGATGAAAGAAAAGCTGGTAAACTTTACCAAAGAGCGTAAAGCTTTACTGGCGGTAAATTTTTACAATTTCGAAACGCTGAAAGGCTTGCTGCTTGCAGCTAAGGCAACTAACAGTAGTTTGATATTACAATTGAGTGAAAGCTCTTTAAATTATTTAGGAATTGGGCCAGCTATTGCAATGGCCCGCGCGATGCAAAAAGAGCTGGATATAGAAGCCTGGGTTCACCTTGACCACGGTAGCAGTATTGCTGTAGTAAAAAAATGTTTGGATGCAGGTTTTGATAGCGTAATGATTGATGCCAGTGAAAAAACTTTCGAAGAAAATGTGCGCATTACAAAAGAAGCGGTGAAAATTGCTGAGCCATACAACGCAAATGTGGAAGCGGAATTAGGTTATATCGCCAAGTTGAATCAATCACAAACAATTGAGCCTACAAGCGCAGAAGATGCAAAGAATTTTGTGGGGGCAACCGGAATCAATGCTTTGGCGGTGGCAATCGGTAATGCGCACGGTTTTTATAAAGAAACGCCTAAACTTCGCCTTGACAGGTTAAAAGAAATAAGGGCTGTTACTAATTGTGCTTTGGTGCTACATGGCAGCAGCGGTATTCCTGATGAGCAGTTGCAGGAAGCGATCCGTTGCGGAATCAGCAAAATCAACCTTGCGACAGAAACAAAAAATACTTTCATGAAAAAGCTGCAATCGTTGCTGGCGGATACTGATGAAATAGACCTTAGAAAAATATTCCCAAAAGCAATTGATGAAGTAAAGGAACTGATCTCTAAAAAATTAACCACGATCAATATTTAATAATGATTAAATCTTTTTTTACATTATTACTTTTAGTTGCAACCTCAAATTTATTTGCTCAAAATGAAGATGAGATTCTTTTAAAGAATTACAGGCCGGTTTCAATTTATCATACTCCAACTGCCAACATTCAAAGAGCTTCTTTCCCGGTTATTGATATGCATTCGCACAATTATGTACCCGCAAAAAATTTAGATGCATTAGTGAAATTGATGGATAAAATGAATATTCAAAAAACGATAATTCTTTCGATGCAAAGTGAAGAAGGTTTTGATAGCGTAGTTGAAAAATACAGCCGTTACCCTGGCCGTTTCCAAATCTGGTGCGGTTTTGATTATACAGGTTATGGAAAACCGGGTTGGCAAAAACACGCGGTTGCAGAATTGGAACGATGTTATAAAAAAGGTGCCCGCGGTGTGGGAGAATTAGGAGATAAAGGGGATGGTGACTTATACTCCAAACCGGTGCCGGGAAGGGGTTTGCATATTGATGACCCGCAAATGAAACCTCTTCTGGAAAAATGCGCTGAACTACACATGCCCATCAGTATCCATATCGCAGAAGATGAATGGATGTATGAAAAGCCCGACTCTACCAATGATGGAATGATGAATGCAGCTACGTGGCACGTGAATATGAATGAGACAGGAAAATTAGGCCACGATGAATTAATTAAATCCTTTGAAAACGCGGTACGCGACAATCCCAAAACCATTTTTATAGCATGCCATCTTTTAAACTCTTGTTCTAATTTGAAAGTGTTAGGTGATATGCTCGATAAATATCCGAATCTATATGCAGATATTGCAGCGCGCTATGCGGAAATTGCACCAGTGCCCCGTTATGCGGCAGCCTTCATTACAAAATACCAGGACAGGTTATTGTACGGAACAGATAATGATCCCGAAGAAAAAATGTATAAAACTACTTTTAGAATATTGGAAACAGCGGATGAGCATTTTTATGAAAGGGACATGTTTAATTATCATTGGCCCTTATATGGCTTGCATTTGTCAAAAGGGGTATTAGAAAAAATATATAGGAAGAATGCAGAAAAAATTCTAAATAATAAATAACATCTTTGGAGGTTTAGTAAATTATTTTTTTGAATCACAAAATACTAATCAGCGAAGAATAAAATATAATGTAATAATGAAAAGTAAAATAGTTTTAATTGTTATTTCTTGCTGTGGTGTTTTGTCAACATCAGCGCAAACCGTTATTAATAATAAAAATCTTCAGATAGTAGTAAATAATGATCTTCAAACAAAAACCAATTCTACATTCGCTGATGCAAAACCGTTAATGAATAATTTTTCATCATCAGAATATATTGAAACAAAATATTTTACTTCAAAGCTTTTTCATCTTTACTAAAAAAGAAAAAAATCCAATTCATGATGCGGCAGGGAATGGTGACAGAATATAAATTTTATGGAACTGATAATTCAAATAAAATGGAAAAAATTCTTTCCATAAAAACCTATGATAATTTTCCGGATGCTGCTTACATTACTGTGAAATATATTAATCATGGACAAAGAGGATTTGCCTGTAATTAAGTGGGTGAATAGTGAATACCGATGTAATACCATCAACTGATTCAACAAAATTCTGGAGCTTCCAGGGTAGTTCGCATGCAGACAGCCGCGATTGGATACAAAAAGTAAATCCCGGCTTTTATGAAAGAAATTTTATGGGAATGAATGCATCTGATTATGGTGGCGGCATTCCTCTAATCGATCTTTGGAGAAAAGATGAGGGCATCGCAATTGGTAACACAGCGCCAGTGGCTAAACTTGTTTCTTTGCCAATAGATTTTGATAAATATTCGCCCACTGCTAAAATTAGCATAGAATATAATTATCCTGAAAAAGAGATTTTAAAACCCAACGATACGTTGAGCACCTTTGAAACTTTTATAAGTGTGCACCAGAAAGATTGCTTTACTACGCTAAGGGATTTTTCAAAATACATGCAAACAAAAGGCATCAAACCTGCGCCTGAAGAGCCTGCGGCTTATGAACCAATCTGGTGTGCATGGGGGTATGAAAGAGATTTTACGCTAAAGGAAATTTTAAATACGCTGCCTAAAGTAAAAGAGCTGGGCATAAAATGGGTTGGTCTTGATGATGGTTACCAACAGGCTGTAGGCGATTGGCACACGAACAAAAAACATTTTCCGGGCGGCGATGCAGAGATGAAAGCATTTGTTGATAGTATTCATGCCCTCGGTATGAAAGCCGTTTTGTGGTGGGCACCCATGGCGGCAAATCCTGATAGCAAGATTTTAAAAGAACATCCTGGTATTCTTCTTGAACAAAAGAATGGGGCACCTCAATTTATCACCTGGTGGAATTCTTATTATATGTCGCCAACTGACAGCTTGGTAATCAGTGAAACAAAGAAAACGGTAAAACTTTTTTTGCAGGATTGGGGTTTCGATGCATTAAAATTAGACGGCCAGTTTATGAATGCCTGCGCACCGGATTATGGCGGCCACAACCTTGCTTATCCTGAACAAAGTTTTGAAAAAATGCCGCTATTATTTAAAGCGATTTACCAGACCGCAAAAAGTATCAAGCCGGATGCCGTAGTTGAATTTTGCCCTTGCGGGGATGTAATGGATTTTTATCACATGCCTTTTGTGAACCAATTTGTAGCAAGCGACCCCGAAAGTAGTTGGCAAGTGAGGCTGAAAGGGAAGGTTTACCATGCGTTGATGCCAAACACAGCTTATTTCGGAGACCACGTAGAGCTAACAGATACCAGGAAGGATTTTGCTTCTCAGGTTGGAGTAGGAGCCGTGCCGGGAACAAAATTTGTTTGGCCTGCAACAGGAGTTAAAAGTAAAGATGAAAATTTATTAACTCCTGAAAAAGAAACATGGTTTAAGCATTGGATTGAAATTTATAATGAGAAAATGCTTAGTAAAGGAATTTACCGGGGAGATTTATATGATATAGGTTATGATATTCCCGAAACCCATTGCATACAAAAACAGGATACGATGTATTATGCTTTTTATAACCCGGATTTTAACGGAACGGTTCAATTGCGGGGTTTAAATCCAAATAAAAAATACAAGGTGTATGATTATTTTAATGATAAAAATCTGGGAACTATCAACGGCAACCGATCCAATCTAAAAATTAATTTTAAGCAATTCCAGGTAATTGAATTAACACCAGTAAACTAACAAATAATGAGGATTTTTGTTTGAAAAGATACAGATCTTTAAACCTCATCCTCTTTCCGAAATCACCAAATGCCTCGGGAAATCTTCTACTTTTTCACAACAAATTTGTTCCATTACCTGTTGCAGTTGAGTTTTTAAAATAGCGATGGTGTGATTGCCACCTTTTGCCCCAAGTGCAGCAGCGCCATACATAAAAGTTCTTCCCAGGAAAGTAAACTGAGCGCCGGAAGCCAGAGTTCGTGCTATATCCGGGCCCGAGCGGATGCCGCTGTCCATCATTATTTTTATTTTATCAGCCATAATTTTCGACAATTTTTTTAAGCGAATGAATGGTTGACTCGCCTGCATCCAATTGCCTTCCTCCATGATTGGATACAATAATTCCATCCAAACCCAAACGGACAGATTTTTCAGCATCCATCTCATTTACCACACCTTTAATTACTAATTTCCCTTTCCACATATCACGGATGGGCATTATCTTTTCTTCATTTAATCTTCCGCTAAAAGTTTTATTCATGAACAAACCAAGATGATGCATATTCATTCCTTTGGGCATATATGGTTTCAAAACTTTGAATGAAGGTTGTCCATGAATAAGCGTTTTGAAAGCCCAATTAGGTTTCCCCATTATCTGCAACATGTTTTTTAAAGTCATTCGTGGGGGCATTGCCAAACCATTTTTTATTTCTTTGGGGCGGTATCCAAAAGTTGGAACATCGCTAAGGATTACCAATACAGGACAATGTTCCGCAGCGCGTTTTATAATCTGATCTCTAAGTGAATTTTCTGCCGGATGATACAATTGAAACCACGCTTTTCCTTCTGTAATTTCACTGATGCGCTCAATGCTGCTGGTACTTACCGTGCTTAATACAAAAGGGATATTATTCTCAAAAGCAGCCCTGGCCAATATTTCGGGAGAATTTGGCCAAATCAAACCTTGCAAGCCTACCGGCGCAATTCCGAATGGTGCATCATAAACGTGCCCAAAAAGTTCGGCCTTTCATATCAGAGCCGGTATGCCTGCTAAGGTATTGCGGCATTAGTTCTACCTCACGGATTTCACTAGTGTTTTTATGCAGATTAATTTCTTCATTACATCCGCCATCAACGTATTCAAAAGCAAAGCGTGGTATTCTTTTCTTTGCCTTTGCAATTAAAGATTCTACTGATGGGTATTGTGGGTTATATTGAGGTTTCATTGTATTTGTTTAAAAAAATTTGATCCTTAGAAATAAAATAGAAGTCATCATAGTTCAAAATTATGTCTGTTCGAAAAATATTTTAGTTCAATAATATCATTGGGCAATTCTTTTTTATTCCAGGCATTATGAATGCAAAGCGCTGCGCCCACTGCCGTTGCCTGCGCCATAGAAGCGGCAAAAACTTCGATGCCGGGAAAAGCTGACGCAAGCAGGTTCATGTAAATCAAATTATTGCCAAATCCTCCATCAACAAAAATCCTTTTAATGCCGGTTCCTTTTAATACCAATTGTGTAGAACCGTATTGTTGCGCTACAATATCCAGCATTAATTGATGATAAGCTTCTTCATCATTTTTAAAAGACGATAATCCCCTTTCAGTAAACAAAGAAATTTCTTTATTTTTTATTTTACCGTGTAATTTTTCACCTGATTTGTTCTTCGTTTGAAGTACTGTAATGATTTCAGGATTGAAATCCATTGCGCGGTACCTGGCAGTATTTTGATTAAAATATTCACTGATTCTTTTTAACTGTTGTTCATGCCAATCGCCTGCAAATAATCTTGAAGCCTTCACGGGTTTTGCATCATAACTCATATAACAAAGGCAATCGTTTTTCAATTCTTCTTTTGTGAGTGGTGCATGATTAAAGGGATTTATAGAAATACACCACGTGCCGGTAGAAATTAAAATAAATGGTTCATGAAAATTCATCCTGTAGGGAATCAACGCAGCGGAACTATCATGAAGCCCAATGCCAACTGAATAATTATTGCCTGGAAAAGAAGCATGGAACTACTTTTGTACAAGGAATGAATAGGCGCCAGTTTTTCGTATATGCCTTCCTGTTGTACCCAGGAATGATATTCATTTTTTTGAAAATCCCAAAGATTGGTGTGGCACCCAATACTTGTAATATCACAGTAAACCTTGCCGGAAATAAGAAAGCTTAAATATTGAGGCAGGTGTAATGCATATTTTATCTGGCTGAATAAACCTGGCTTTTCATATTTTATCCGGTACAGTTGCATACCGGAATTCAGGCTTCCCAACACAGGCGATGCGGTGCGAAAAGAAAATTCTTCTTCACCGCCATACGTATCATAAAATTGTTTTTGTAAAGATTCAGGATAAGGTTTTAAATAATTATATAATGGCGCAAAAGCGCGGAGATGCTCATTCAGGTAAACAAAACTGGCGCCATAGCTGGTGAAATTAATAGCTTTTATTTTATAACTTTTTAAACCGGAAATTTCTGTAAGGGAATCAAAAATCCATGAGCAAACCCTCTCTAAGTTTTCACAAGGAAAGCCGTCTTCATCAATACTTTCAATAAAATGGGCAGAACGCTCAAAAACGATTTTATAGTTTTCATCAAACAAAAAAAGTTTTTTATTGGTTTTGCCTATATCGAATATTGCTATGACATTTTGTTTACTCATATTGCATTGTGCTCTTCTTTAAAGGAAGATTCTAAAACTGTTTACAGTAAACCCCACCTGTACCATTCGGGCAGGCAATAAATAATCATATTTCTATTTCTTTTTTGTAATAAATATTACCGCTGCCTGGTCTTCGGTACCGGCTGCTACGATAGTCGGCCTGTATGCCTGAAGACCAGGCTGCGGTTACTGTTATGATCCACAGTAACCCAAACAATTATCATTAAATCATTCATTCTTGTTTCTTAAACAATGAACTTTTGAAAATTGATGCCCGCGGCCTGACCTGCGGTGCTGGCCGCTACAACCCTGTGGCTATCGTTTTACTTCCTCTTTCTTTAATTAAATTTTCTCTAACTTTTTCATTGCGATATAATGCCAAAGGATTTAAAGCTCGCCCTGCTCGCAGTCTTGCTTCTGCAACAAGCGCGCGTACATCTGTCCGGTATGCCTGCTGCAATATTTCCTGGGCGGTAACCACATCATTATTATTTTGTGCTTCTACCAATTTTTTTCTGTCAACAAGTAAGGATTGCGCATAGGCAATCATGATGGCTTCTACTGATTGTAACAAATCTTCCAAAGGGTCTTTTACATTATGCGACGCATCAATCATCCAGGCAAGATCATTTGCATGATCCATATTTTTTGCATCCATGCCTTCTACCAATTCATTAAAAATTAAAAACAGTTGATAAGGTTTGATGCTTCCTACAGTAAGGTCATCATCGCCATATTTGGAATCATTAAAATGAAAACCGCCCAACTTCCCTTCCATCAACAGTAAAGCAACAATTTGTTCAATATTTGCATTGGGTAAATGATGGCCGAGATCAACGAGTGTATAAGCCTTATTGCCAAGTTTGGAAGTATAAAGTAATGATTGGCCCCAATCGCCCACAGCCATTGAATAAAAATTAGGTTCAAATGCTTTGTACTCTACAAACATTTTCCAGCCGCCCGGAAGCGCTTTATAAACTTCCTGCAAACTTTCCAAAGTATTTTGAAAGGCTTTTCTAAAATTTAATTGCCCCGGAAAACAAGAACCATCTGCCAGCCAAACAGTAAGTGATTTGGAACCCAATTGTTCCCCATATTTTATTACTTCAATATTGTGATCTACTGCCTGCCTGCGAACGGCTTTATCTACATGCTGCATAGAGCCGAATTTGTAACTCAATTTCTGATCCGGCTGGTCCTGGAAAGTATTGGAATTCATGGCGTCGAAACGTAATCCATATTCTGCTGCCAGTTTTTTTATAGCATCAGCGTCTTTAGGAATGTCCCAGGGAATGTGCAACGATATAGCGCCGCTTGATCCATTTAAGCGCATGCAACAAACCAATGTCCTCCATTTTTTCTTCAAGGTTTCGGGGCTCGCCGCCGCCGGGGAACCTTCCAAAACGAGTGCCTCCGGTGCCTAAAGCCCAACTGGGAATAGCTACCTGGAAGCCAATTAATTTTTTGATTACTTCATCAGCATTATTTATTTCACCGGAAATAAAAGCATAATTCTTTTTATGCTTTTGCAATTCTTCTTTGCTATTTTGTTCGATCTGATGTTTTTTTAATACCATTTTTAATATTTTTATGATTGAATTTACGGTAAATAAAAAACTTCTTTCAACGGTATAGAAACTGGTGAATTATCCGTGTTGGTTTCCATGATATCTTTCATATAAGCCCACCATTTTTTCATAACTTCTTTAGCAGGTAATTTATTTAATTTTTTATTGTTTTCAATTGTAAAATACGCAAACAAGCCATTAGTTTCTTCATCTAAAAAGATCGAATAATTGGTGATGCCCGTTTCTTTCAAAAGTGCTTTTAACTCAGGCCATATTTCATCATGGCGCTTTTTATATTCGGCCTCAAAGCCCTTCAGCAATTTCATTTTAGTGGCAATACGCATAACATTTTTTTAAAAAATCAAAAGGCAGGCCGATTCAAAAATCATCAGCGATTTGATTAATTGATTATGAGAAAATTTTATCTTACAAAAGCTGCCGCCACGCCTCCATCTACATTCAATATATTTCCTGTTGATTTATTAAGCAATCCTCCTACAAAAGCAAAACAGGCATTGGCAATATCTTCAGGTAAAATTGTTTCATTGAGCAAAGTCCTTTTAGCATAAAATGCCGGCAATTCTTCCACTTTTATTCCATAAGCTTTGGCGCGCCCTTCAGCCCAGCCCCCTGCCCAAATATTGGAGTCGGAAATAACGGCATCCGGATTTACCATATTTACACGAATTTTATCGCCACCCAATTCAGCGGCCATCAACCTGGAAAGATGTGCCTGCGCGGCTTTTGCTGAACCATAAGCTACATTATTGGGACCGGCAACAATTGAGTTTTTAGAAACGATATTGATGATATCACCTCCAAACCCTTGCTTACGCATTACATTTATGCATGACTGTGATACCAGGAATTGCCCTTTTACTAAAATGTCATATAGCTTATTCCAATCTTCCATTGTATGCTCTTCTATCGGTTTTGAAATGCTGATACCTGCATTGTTGACAACTATATCTACACCACCAAATGCAAGAGCAGCGGCTTTTACCGCTTCCTCAATAGTTTGCTGATTGGTGACATCCAGTTTTACCGATGCAACATTATCTTTCCCAAAAAGCTTTTGAAATTCAGTTGTAGCTCCTGATAATCTTTCTTCATTAATATCATTGATAATAACACAGGCACCTTCTTCCGCAAACTTTTTGGCAATAGCCTTTCCAATTCCACCGGCGCTTCCGGTAACCAGCGCTACACGCCCGCTTAACGATTTTGACTTTGGCATGCGTTGCAGCTTGGCTTCTTCCAAAAGCCAGTATTCAATGTTGAATGCTTCCTGCCTCGGCAAAGAAGTATATTCTGAAATAGCTTCTGCGCCTTTCATTACATTGATAGCATTGATATAAAATTCTGCTGCCACTCTTGCTGTTTGTTTGTTTTTTGCAAATGTGAACATGCCTATGCCGGGAAATAAAATCACAACAGGATTGGCATCTCTCATGGCAGGGCTATCAGGATGTTTGCAGTTATTATAATAATCGGCATACATCTTTCTATAACCTTCAAATGCGGGAGTCAATTTCTCTTTTATTTTTGCAGCATCATTCAAATCTTCATCCAATGCTAATTCCAATACCAATGGAGAAATTTTTGTCCTCAAAAAATGATCAGGGCAGCTCGTTCCCATTGGCGCAAGCTTTTCCAGGTCGTTTGAATTGATAAATTCTAAAACTCTTGGATCATCTGTAAAATGGCTTATCATTTTGGTTTCTGAAGAACAGAAGCCTCGTAATACCGGAGCCAGTAAAGCGGCTTTTTTTAATCTTTCCTCTTTGGGTAATGATTGCATTTTTGCGCCAGCAAATATTTCACCTTTCCCATAATTATCTTCAAGGTATTGTGCACAGGTTTCAATAATTTCTAAAGTATTGATATAACTTTCATAAGAAGTATCTCCCCATGTGAATAATCCATGAGAGCCAAGCATAATTCCACGAATACCAGGATTTTCGTCTAAGCATTGCTGTAGTTTCAAACCCAGGTCAAAACCTGGCCTTTGCCATTCTACCCATCCGATAGTTCCGTCAAATAATTCTTCAGTAATTTTTTTACCATCTTTCGCGGCAGCTATTGCAATAGCAGCATCAGGATGCAAATGATCAATATGTTTGAATGGAAGAAACGCGTGCAAAGCCGTATCAATGGAAGGCGCTTTTGAATTCAAATCATAAATGCAATGATTAAAAAGTTCTACCATTTCATCTTCATGCTCAATGCCGCGGTACACATTTTTCAGGGCTCTCAGCCTGTCGACATATAAAGCCGCCAAACCGCCTTTTTGTAAAGTTCCCAAATCACCTCCTGAGCCTTTTACCCACATTACTTCTGTTTCTTTTCCGGTTAAAGGATCTGTTTCTATTGTTTTGCAGGAGGTGTTTCCACCGCCGTAATTGGTCAACCTTAGATCCGCTCCCAATAGATTAGAGCGGTAGATCAACAAAGCCACCTCGTCTCCATTGAATAAAGCTGCTTTTTTATCATCCCATAAATAACTGACATGTTTAAACTTTGTTGCCGGTGTACTCATATTTTTATTTGTTTCTTATTAACATAAAATCAGCCTCGAATTATGAAAGAGGTTTTCTGCTAGCCATCTTTCAGGTAGCACTATTGTTATTATTTTTTTGCCACTTTCAAATATATTTTTTTTCAAAATAAAAATCGGCTTAATTTATTGGTTTACTTAGCCATCTGAACTATTCTAATTTCAAGAAATTACTTTAGCTTGTTTTTATACCTGATTAATGCCTCAAGGTAATAGTAATCAGCGTAAGGCAATGGCGCATCCACATCCGAATTGGCATTCATATTTCCAACACTGTGCTCTAAAATAAAACCACCGTTTTCTCCAATAGCAGCGCGGTATTGCGGCGAAGAAAGAGAATGAAGAATAACAGAAGCGGCATTAAGGTATTTTTTTGATAACGCTGTATTACTATACCCGGAAAGTTCGATAAGCGCAGAGGCCATAATTGCCGCCGCTGAAGCATCACGGTAGGCAATGGGGATTTTTGGCGCATTATAATCCCAGTAAGGAATTTTATCAGCAGGAAGATTTTTATTACCCAAAATAAACGCTGCTATTTTTTGCGCCTGAAGCAAATATTTTTTATCTTTTGTTTCGTGGTACATCATCGTAAAGCCATACAAACCCCACGATTGGCCCCTTGCCCACGCTGATGAATCCGCAGCGCCCTGCGCCGTTATTTTTTTGATTACTTTTCCCGTTGGTGGATCATAAACTACTACATGGTAAGAACTGTTATCAGGCCTGAAATGATTTTTCATGGTTGTATTAGCATGCGAAACAGCAATGTGATAAAAACCAGAATCACCGGTTGTTTTTGTAGCCCACATGAGCAATTCAAGGTTCATCATATTATCAATGATCACTTTAAATTCAGAAGTATCATTTGAGTTTCCCCATGAACGGATACAGCCCACTTTTGGATTGAACCTGGTGGATAAAGAACGTGCAGAATTCAATAAAATATTTTTGTATTTTTCTTCGGGAGAAACGCGGTAAAGGTTGCCGTAACTGCAATACATCATAAAACCAAGGTCGTGCGTAGAAGTATTATATTGCTCCGGTTCCATTAATGTTATTTTATGAAGCGCTTCTTTATAAAAAGCAGAATCGCCGGTTGCGTCGAAAAGAAGAATTAAATTACCGGGATAAAAACCGGCGACCCAGTTCCCGGGTTTGCAGGTAACCAACTTATTATTTATAAAAGTCTCAGGCATTACACCTTCCGGAACATTTTGCATCAGCACTTTATATTGCTCAGCCGCAGACTGCAGGTTTTTATTGATCCATTTTACAGAAACCGAAGAAGAACCGGTTGTTTTTTTTGAGGAAGAACAGCCAATTAAAATGAAAATGGTTAAGCAGCTTATTAAGGTAAATATTTTTTTCATTCGATATTTTAAGATTTGCTAAGTTATTAAAATGGATAAGATAAACCTATGAGGTTTGCCGGCTTAAATAGAAGCCTGGCAACCTTATGCGAATCTGTAAAAACCTTATGCCGAAAAGATTGCATGAATTCCATTTTATGTGTGCACTCGCATTCAAAGTTACCAATAACACACTTCTATTTTAGCCTAACCGTAATTGCTTCCTTTTTAAGTACGTTCCATATCTCCGGGTCTTCGGAACCTAACACCCACACTGATATGCCGCGTAAATGGTTGGTTTCAGCCAGTTTGAATTTGGGCAAAAATGATCTGGCATCTTCGATAAAAAGCCAGTTAAATATTCCACCGGCTTCCCAATGAGTATAAGATACCTGCTGGTCTGCCATCCATTCAGGCGAAGCCTGGTACCTGTCAAGCAAATCTTTTGCAGCCGCATAACTGATTTCATCGCGGGTAGATCCGGGGCCATTATTGCCATCGGTTGGATACCAGTAATCTGAATAATTGGGAATGCCCAACGATATTTTATCAGCCGGGATGCCCGAATCCAGCAAATAGGCAACAATCCTTTTCATCCAGGGAATGCCGGCTACCGGGCCAGGTGGCGTGTAAGCGGTATGCTGGTCGTAGGTCATGATGGATATAAAATCGCTGGCGGCAGCAATCGCCGGTATATCAAATGCCCCGCGCCAGTTTTCATATAAAAAACGCTGATACGCAGGGTTAGCACTTTCGGGCGCCGGCTGCTCCGATTTTACAACAGCGCTGGAAATGGCAAATCCATATTTGTGCAGGCTGTCAGCCGTTTGTTTATAGAAAGAAGTGTAGGCATCCTTGTCAGCAAAGTAGATACCTTCAATATCAAACTGCCAGCCATAAAAATGAAACTCGCGGGCATAAAAAAGCATCAGCCTTATGGCTTCTTCCCTTGCTACTTCATTGGTTAGCAATGAGTGGATTCCCTTTTGGTTAAAAGAAGCAAAAAGAGGCATTACCTTTATCCCTTTTTTTTTGGCAAGCTCCAGTATCCGCCTGTCAACTTCTCCTGTTATCACGCCAGCACTATCTATCTGGTATACATCGGGGCAAATGATAGAGATTTCATCGGCATGCTGCACGAAAGATTGGTAGCTCGCCATTCCTCCAACCAGGTAAAATAAGTTTTCAGATTTGTACGATTGTGCATAGGTTTTTCCTGCATCCATGGAAAATAAAATCAATAACCCTAAAGCTAATAAATAATGTATTTTATTTGTCTTCATAAAAAAAATTAAATAATGGAAATCGCTGCAAAATACAAAATTATGAGAGGATGCATATAGTTGATGTTGTACTTTATGCCGGATAAATTGGTGCAATAAATTAAAAATAAAAATTCCTCTTAATTGTTGGTTTACTGCAATTGCCTGAACCAGCATTTACAGGATGATTTGATTCACCTGATTATTAACCCTGAAACCCTTCAATAATGAGAATTCCAGCCTGGCTCAAATGAATGATTAAAACGCTATAAGGTTTCCCTCAGCACAAAAGCTCAACTGCAAACCTTATAGGTTTTTTATAAATTAAAAAATAAAAATCTTCTTTATTTATTCGTATTCTAGGAGAAAAATAATTTAAATCCATCCTCAATCACTTTTGATAAATTTCTAACATTTATCTTGCAGAAAATTTTTTAAATGAAAAAGGCAGGAATACTTGGCGGCGGCCAGTTAGGGAGAATGTTATTGCAGGCGGCGGCTGATTATCCCGTAGAAACTTTTGTGATGGAAAAAGATGCCGAATGCCCGGCAGCGCATTTGTGCAATCATTTTACAAAAGGCGATATTACTGACTTCGACGATGTTTATAATTTTGGTAAAGGGCTTGATGCCATTACAATTGAAATTGAATCCGTAAATATAGAAGCTTTAAAAAAGTTAGAAGCTGAAGGCGTAAAAGTTTACCCACGCCCGGCTGCACTTGAAATTATAAAAAATAAAATCACACAGAAAAATTTTTATGCCGAAAATCAAATTCCCACTTCACCATTTGTAATTACTTCAAAAAAAGGGGACCTCAACGATCATCTAAGTTTCCTGCAGGCGGCCACAAACTTGCGGTTGGTGGATATGATGGTAGGGGAGTTGAAATTTTAAAAAATGAAAAAGACCTGGAAAATAGTTTTGATGAAGAGGCGGTTTTAGAAAAATTAGTGAGCATTAAAAAGGAAATTTCAATTATCGTGGCCATAAGCGAAGATGGAAAAAGTGCCCTTTACCCACCCGTAGAAATGATATTTAATAAAGATTTTAATTTATTGGAATACCAGCTCTGCCCGGCCAATATCGCCGAAAAAATATTATGGAAGGCAGAAGCAATTGCTTTAACGGTTGTGAAAAACCTTAAAAGCCCCGGTATCTTTGCTGTTGAATTATTTATTGATATTGACGATAATGTGCTGGTAAACGAAACAGCGCCAAGAGTACATAACAGCGGGCATCATACGATAGAAGCGGCTTACTCATCGCAATTTGACATGCTTTGGAGAATTATACTTGCTTATCCTTTAGGATTTACCAAATCAATAATGAATTCATCAATGGTAAATCTTATCGGTGAAGAAAATTATAATGGCGATGCTAAATATGAAAATCTGGATGAAGTATTAAAAATTGAAAATGTATTCGTTCATATTTACGGGAAAAAAGAAACGCGCCCCGGTAGAAAAATGGGGCATGTAACGGTTCTTAGTAATGAAAGGCAGGAGCTAATTCATATAGCCCATAAAGTAAAACAATTATTAAAAGTGGTTTCATCCTAAAAGCCGCGAAGGTTTTTTATATTTTAAACGTCTTATAAATTCGGCTCAAAAATCAGAAATAGTATAATGAAATTGAAGTACAGGAAATTAATAACCGTAATTATTTTAATATTTTTTATTGCTTCATGTGGAAACAAAACAAAAAACGATCCTCCAAAAAATTCCACTCGCACAGTGCACCCCCTGCCCTGGATGTACAGGGTTACGTTATTCATCCATCAGTTTTGCATTCAAGTATTGAAGTGGCAGGAACTTTAATGCCTTTTGAAGAAACAGAAATCCATCCGGAAGTTTCAGGCAAAGTAACTTACCTTTCTATTAAAGAGGGGGCTCATGTAAAAAAGGGGACTTTACTGGCAAGGCTTTTTGACGGGGACCTCCAGGCGCAACTTCAAAAACTGAAAGTGCAGTTGCAGGTAGCTGAAAAAACGGAAGAGCGGCAGGCAGAACTTTTAAAGATTGGTGGTATCAGCCAGCAGGATTATGATTTGAGCTCCCTGGATGTGAGCAGTATTAAAGCCGATATGCAGGTGATGCAGGCTTCAATTGATAAAACAATTATCAGAGCACCTTTTGACGGAAAAGTTGGTTTTAAAAATATAAGTATTGGCGCTTTTATTTCTCCAACAACCATTATTACCACTATCCGCCAGGATTCCAGATTAAAACTTGAATTTAGTGTGCCTGAAAGGTTTACGTCAAAAGTTCAAATGGGAAATGTAATTTATTTTACAACAGAATCTTCAAACAAAAGGTACAAGGCTAAGATTTTTGCAACCGAATCAGGAATAACTGCGGAGAACCGTAGCCTTAAAGTTCATGCAGTTGTGGAGAATATTGATAAAAATATTACAGCAGGTTCCTTCGCAAAAGTCTCGTTTGACATGGGTGATAACAACGATGCGGTGATGATACCAACACAAGCCATTATTCCCGAAGCAAGAGATAAAAAAGTAATTGAATACAACGGAGGGTTGGCTAATTTTAAAGTAGTAACTACCGGCACAAGGGATTCTGCAAAAGTAGAAATTCTTAGTGGGCTGTCAATCGGTGATACCGTAATTATTACCGGTTTGCTTTCTATTAAGCCAGGAAGTAAAATCAATCTTTCATCTTTAAATTAACAGAATAACCCCGTGAATATTTCCGAAATAAGTTTGCGAAGGCCTGTACTTGCTATTGTTTTAAATTTAGCAATCGTTTTGTTTGGCATCATTGGGTTTAAATTTTTGGGCGTAAGGGATTACCCGGCAATTGACCCTCCAAACATTTCTGTGCGGACTTCTTATGCCGGCGCTAATTCTGACATTATTGAATCGCAAATAACTGAGCCGCTCGAAAAAGCAATCAATGGTATTCCTGGCGTAAAAAATATTAGTTCATCAAGCAACCAGGGTAGCAGCAATATCAATGTGGAATTTGAATTAGGTGTTGACCTGGAAACTGCAGCCAATGACGTAAGGGATAAAGTTGGGCAAGCCACACGGCAATTGCCACAGGATATTGACGCGCCGCCTGTAGTTTCCAAAGCAGATGCAAACGCGCAACCTATTATTGCGGTTACGGTTCAAAGTAATACCCGCAACTTATTGGAAGTTACAGAATATGCGGAAAATAATATCGTAGAGCGGTTACAAACTATTCCCGGCGTAAGTTCTATATCCGTTTGGGGAGAAAAAAGGTATGCGATGCGTATTTGGTTTAAGCCAGATCAAATGCAGGCTTACGGAATCTCAATGAATGATATACAAACCGCATTGGCAACTCAAAGCGTTGAATTGCCAGCAGGAAAAATTTCAGGAAATACCACAGAACTTTCCGTACGAACGTTTGGGAAACTCAATACAGAAGAGCAGTTTAGCAACCTGATCGTAAAAAATATAGGAGGTGTAAACATAAAATTAAAGGATGTAGCAGACGTGGTTTTAGGCCGGAAAATGAAGAATCGGGATTGAAGGAAAGCGGTGTGCCAATGATCATGCTGGCAATCATTCCACAGCCGGGAGCCAATTATGTTTCCATTGCAAATGAATTTTATAAAAGGCTGGATAATATAAAGAAAGAGGTTCCCAAAGACCTAAAGATGGATATTGCTTTTGATCAGACAAAATTTATCAAAAAATCTATATCTGAAGTTGAGGAAACACTTTTGATAGCCTTAGGCCTGGTTATTCTTATCATTTATTTATTTTTCCGTGATTGGATCCTCGCACTCAGGCCTTTATTTGATATCCCCGTATCTCTTATCGGCGCATTTTTTATCATGTATGTTTGTGGGTTTACTATCAATGTACTTACCCTTCTTGGAATTGTACTGGCAACGGGGCTTGTAGTAGATGACGGAATTGTAGTCACGGAAAATATTTTTAAGAAAATAGAAGGTGGCATGAATAAATACAAGGCTGCCAGGGAAGGCGCCAAGGAAATTTATTTTGCCGTTATTTCTACTTCTATAACCTTAGCCATTGTTTTTTTACCCATTGTTTTTCTCCAGGGTTTTGTCGGAAGGTTGTTCCGTGAATTTGGAATTGTGGTAGCGGGCGCGGTATTAATTTCAGCGTTTGTTTCGCTTACGCTAACGGTGGTGCTCAATGTAAAACTTACCCATAAAAAAATAGGGCATTCCTGGTTTTATAAAAAGACGGAACCTCTTTTCCTCGCTATGGAAAATGGCTACCGGAAAAGCCTTATAGCCTTTATGAAATTTAAGTGGGTTGCCCTTGGGCTGGTTGCTGTTTGTATTGGCATTATCTATTTAATATATACCACTTTGCCTTCCGAACTTGCTCCGATGGAGGACCGCAGCCAGTTTAGGTTAAACGTAACTGCCCCTGAAGGAACCTCATACGATTATATGGATTCTTATATGGATACGCTCAGCCAGTTTTTACAGGATTCTATTCCGGAAAAGAAAATAATGATCAGTTTAACTTCACCCGGCTTTGGCGGTGGATCTATTAATTCAGGGTTTTTCAGTGTAATGCTCAGCGATCCTAAAGACCGGACAAGGTCGCAGCAGGATGTTGTAAATATGGTAAACAGGAACCTCAAAAATTTTCCACAGGGAAGGGCATTTGCCAGCCAGGAACAAACCATCTCCACTAACAGGCATGGAGGGCAGCCTATTGAATTTGTACTTCAAAATAATGATTTTGATAAAATAAGAAAAGTGCTTCCTGAGTTTTTGGATGAAGCTAAGAAAAGCCCGATTCTTCAAGGGGTGGATGCTGACTTAAAATTTAATAAGCCGGAGCTTAGGGTAAATATTGACCGGCTGCGGGCCAGCGAATTAGGCGTTAATGTGGATGATATTAACCAGGCGCTGGAACTGGCGTATAGTGACAGAAGGCTTGGCTATTTCCTGAAATCCGGAAAACAATACCAGGTTCTTGGGCAGGTAGACCGTAGCGACAGGGACGATCCCAATGACCTAAGCAAAATAATGGTTAAAAATGACCGGGGGGAAAACATTGGCCTTGATAATTTGGTTACTACTTCAGAGGCATCTGCTCCGCCCACAATTTATCATTTCAACAGATATAAATCCGCTACCATTTCTGCCGGCCTTGCACCGGGAAAAACGGTAGGTGAAGGAATTGCAGAAATGAACCGTATTGCAAAAAAATTATTGGACGATTCTTTTACTACCTCGCTCAGCGGCACCTCCAGGGATTATTCAGAAAGTTCAGGGAACACCGTTTTTGCATTTGTGTTGGCGCTGGTTCTCATTTATCTCGTTCTGGCAGCCCAGTTTGAAAGCTTCATTGACCCCTTTATTATAATGATCACGGTGCCATTGGCCTTAGCCGGAGCGTTACTCTCGTTATGGATTTTTGGGCAAACATTTAATATTTTTTCCCAGATAGGAATGATCATGCTGATTGGGTTGGTTACTAAAAACGGAATATTAATTGTTGAATTTGCCAATCAAAAAAGAGATGCAGGAATGAACAAACTTGATGCGGTTATAGCGTCTGCTTATTTACGGTTAAGGCCGATTTTGATGACCAGCCTTGCTATGTCGCTTGGTGCCTTGCCTCTTGCCCTTTCCATTGGCGATGCTTCTACCAGCCGTGTTCCGTTAGGAATCGTAATCGTTGGTGGTATTATGTTTTCATTGGTTCTTACTTTGTATATTGTTCCAGCGATGTATGCATTTCTTTCACGCAAAAAACAACCCATGAATGAAGCGCTTTTATAAATTCTTTTTTCTTTTGTCTTTCATTTTCTTGTTTCAATTTTCATTGCATGCACAGGATACCTTGCTGACTGCGCAGGAGGCTGTAAAAACGGCAATTGAAAATAATTACGGCGTTATTATCAGCAAAAATGAAATTGAGATCGGATCAATAAATAATAGTTGGGCAAATACAGATGCTATACCGCTTGTAAGCGCTACCGCCACTAAACAAATCGGTATAAATAATCTTCAACAAAAATTAAGTAACGGTACCACCACCACAAAAAACGGGAACAAAACTCAAAATCTTAATGCGGGGATTGCGGTAAACTGGCGGATTTTTGACGGTCTGAAAATGTTTGCCACTAAGAAAAGATTAGAAGAATTAGAAAGAAGTGGCGAATATGCTTTCAAAAAAAATCTGAACGAAACGGTTTACAATGTTATCAGTTCTTACTACAATATTGTTACGCTTAATGAGCAAAGAAAAGCTACGCTCGATCAGATCAACTTATACACCGATCGCTACAACCTGGCGCAGCGCAGGCTTGAGATAGGAACAGGTGCAAAGTATGAAGTGTTACAGGCGGAAGTTGATTTGAATGAACAACGTTCAAATTTACTTTCACTGCAAAATTCAATAGCGGTTGCAAAATCTTCTTTACAAAACCTTTTGGGAAAAACTCCTGACACCGCTTTTGCCGTATTGGACACCATTTTGGTTTTGCCCTTGCCTCCATTCGCTGATGTGCAGGATAAAATCAATAAACAAAACCCGGATGTACTGCTCGCAAACAGCCAATTGTATGTGTTAACGCAGCAAAAGAAAGAAATAAATGCTGCAAGGTTTCCAACTGTTGAACTAAACGGGTATTATAATTTTGCAAGAAACAGTAGTGGCGCTGGTTTTAACCTGCTTAATCAAACCTATGGCCCTTCAGGGTCAGTAGGAATTTCTGTTCCGATATTCAGTGGAATCGTTGTAAAAAAACAACTGCAGATCAGTGATATCCAGATAAAAGATCAGCAAATTACCATTGACCAGACAAGAAACAATTTAGAAACTCAGCTTAAAAACGCCTACATTAATTACAACAACGCATTGAAAGCGATTGATCTTGAAAGAAATAACCTTGTACTGGCAAGAGAAAATATTATGATTGCTGCCGAACGTTATAAAAGGTTAAACATCACTTCTGTTGAACTGCGGCAGATTCAGATCAGTTATAACGACGCCAGGAACCGCTTGTACAATGACCTGTACCAGGCAAAAATCGCCGAGGCAACCGTTGCATTATTATCCGGAGATATTGCAAACCTGTAAACGCATCTAAATCCCATAAAAGAGGAGTAATTCCAGGTGGCTTCAATATTCAACGTCCGTTTTCCCCATTCAAAATTCAACATTCTCTCTTCTTGCATTATCTTTATCGCAAACAATTTCAAAATGGCAAAAGCGAAACAACCAGTTGCCGGTATCATCATGGGCAGCGACAGCGATTTAAAAATTATGCAGGCCGCTGCGGATATTTTAAAAGATTTTGATAGTTCCTTACGAACTGACAATTGTTTCCGCTCACCGCACACCGTTGCGAATGGTTGACTATGCTTCATCTGCCACTGAGCGCGGATTAAAAATAATTATTGCCGGTGCCGGAGGTGCCGCACATCTCCCCGGCATGATCGCTTCCTTAACCACATTACCTGTTATCGGCGTGCCCATAAAATCTTCCAACTCTATTGATGGTTGGGATTCGCTGCTTTCTATTTTACAAATGCCGAATGGCGTTCCTGTAGCAACAGTAGCCTTAAATGCCGCAAAAAACGCGGGAATATTAGCCGCAGAAATTCTCGGAATTTCTGATAAAAATGTATCCAAAAAATTAGTTGCGTATAAAAATCAAATGAAAGAAGAAGTGGAGAAGAAAGCAAAAGCATTAGAAAACAAAAAAAAATAATGAAAAAGTTTCTTTTTTAATAATTTCTAATGCAGATTTTCTTATTTACCTAACTTTATAATCTATGGCTGTAAATAATTTACTTGATACAAGTACAGTAAGTCTAAGTGATATTATCGGGAATGGAAAGGTTTATAAGGTTCCGCCATATCAAAGAGATTATTCGTGGAAGCAGGACCACTGGGAAGATTTATGGATGGATATAGTCAATATACTAGATACTGATAGTATTCATTACATGGGTTCTATTGTCCTACAAAACAAGGGTGACAAAAGGTTTAGTGTTATTGATGGCCAGCAAAGGCTTTCAACTCTAACTCTAATTGTATTGTCAACAATTAAATTAATCCAAGATTTAATAAACAAGGGAATTGATAAAGAAAATAATGAGGAAAGAATATCTCTCCTTACCAAAAAATTCTTAGGCGATAAGGATCCGGCATCCTTAACTTATTCTGCAAAACTAGAACTTAATGAAAATAATAATAGTTTTTTTCAAACCCATCTCATGGTCTTTAGAAATCCGTTAAATGAGAAAACTTTAAAAGATTCCGATAAGTTACTATGGCAGGCATATAACTTCTTTTTGGAAAAATTAAACCTTCATTTTCGTGATAATAAAAATGGAGAAATACTGGCTAATTTTTTAAACAGGCAAGTTGCAGAAAAACTAAAGTTTATTCAAATTATAGTTGAAGATGAATTAAGCGCCTACACTGTTTTCGAAACGCTTAATTCAAGAGGTGTTAGTTTAACAGTAACAGATTTACTAAAAAATTTCCTTTTTTCTTTGTCAAGTGCTGTTGATTTAGAACATGTTAAAGATAAATGGAGAAGTATTGTAGATACTGTTGGATTAAATAATTTTCCAGCATTTCTTCGACATTATTGGATTTCAAAAAATAAGCTTATAAGACATGAGTATTTGTTTAGGGCAATGAAAGAAGTAGTCAAGACCTCTCCAAACGTCATTGAACTATTAGATGAATTAGAAAAGAATGCCCAACTCTATAATGCTTTATCAAATTCATCCGATACATTTTGGATTGGTCAAAGGGATATAAAAAAAAGAATAAAAGAATTAGAATTATTCAAAGAGAAACAGGCTCTTCCACTTTTATTGGCTTCATATAACAATCTTAGCACTGAAGAATTTTGCAAAGTACTGAGAGTAACAACTGTCATTACTTTTAGATATACAATCATTGGAGGGTTGCACACAAATTTAAAAGAAGAAGTATATAATAAAGCTGCTATCAGGATCAGTAATAAGGAGATAACCACTGCATCACTTATTGCTCAAGAGGTAAAAGCATTGTACACGTCTGATAAAGATTTTAAGAATGACTTTTCTACAACTCGCATAAGTAGTAAACGTTATAAAAAATTGGTAAGATATATTTTGTTTGAAATTGAAAATCACCTGAGCCATACTGATATTGATTATGAAGACAGCCCGGCAACTATCGAACATATTTTACCTGAAAATGCTAGTGATGCGTGGTTAATCAATTTTCCAGTTTCGATTCTGGAATCATTTGTTTACAGACTTGGAAATTATACTTTGCTTGAAGATGATAAAAACCGACTGTGTGGAAATAAAAACTTTGAAGAAAAGAAGATCATTTATCATACAAGCCAGTATGGAATGAGCAGGCAAATTGTTGCTTCCGATTGGACACCAAATACTTTAGATAACAGGCAACTGAGATTATCTGATTATGCTACCTCCTGTTGGCGCCTTCCTTATTATGACCTCCAATAAAAACGAAAGTAGGCTAGCGTCTAAATAAAATTTTCATTTTATAGTAAATCAATAAAAAACCTGGATTTCTATTTCGGGTTGCCATCTTCGGGCAGGAATTCAATAACACAAAATTCCTGCTCAAAAGCCAACGAAGCTTCGTGCAAAATTTTAAAAAAATCATTTCCCAGGCGGGAATAAAAAAGCATGAAATTTTCTGTTCGTTCCTGTAGCCCATCACTGAGAAATAAGCCGGAGAATATTTTGTTCAATTGATTTTTCTGATCTTAGCCTCCGTAGGTGTTCGATTGTAATAACACCGTCTGGTCTCATGACCAACGGAAAAAAATTATTGAGAGACACAGCAAACGAACTTTTATTTGGTATTTTTATTTTGTAATAAAACCCTTCATCATCGCGGGCATTTAGATGATTTAAAATAAACCCGGATTTTATTTACGCTAATATTGTAAAACCGCTTTTCTATTGGTAAATGACTGAAATGTACGAGATAGAAAAATTGTTTGGTAAAATTAGTAGCGTATTTTTAAGTTAAATACACGTTGCCTCAATATACTTAGTTAAAAAATATTTGTTAACTTAGTTCAAAATATTTTATATGTCTAAACTCTTTACTGTAATCGCTCCCATTCTTCCAGGCAAGGAGGATGAATGGAAGCAATGGATACAGGAACTAAACACAACCTACCGTGCAGAATATGTTGCATCAAGAAAAAAACTGCAGGTCCGTGAACGTAGCTTTCTGCAACATACCCCAATGGGTGATATGATAATTATTACCCTTGAAGGTGAGAATCCTGAAGAAGCATTCGCTCATTTCGTGAGCGAAAAAAATGCTTTTACTGATTGGTTTGCAGCCGGAGTGAAATCCGTTCATGGTATTGATCTTTCCCAGCCTCCTCCGGTGCCCATGCCGGAGTTAGTAGCTGATTCAGGTTCCTTATAGGTGGCACGGTGGAATATATAAAAACGTATCGCATAAAGCAGGAGTATCACCGCACTTAGTTTATGCTGATTAGCTTTTAACCGGCGCACCTTTCGTAGCAACGTCTCTTCTTAGGGGAGGTTGCGTGTAGAACTATGTGTACAATAATTTCAAATAAAAAGACGAGGTTTTGGAATTGGTTAATCAAAAATTTCCAGGCGGCAACTTAATAATTGATGGCAATTCTCTTGTTATTTATAGTGAAAAATAATTGTGCCTATAGAAGCACAAACTGATAACATTGGTATTCCCTAACTAGCGCAGGTATTATAGCCGCGGCAAGAATCGTTGGCGTACCTATGCTATGGATAGGTACAGTAAACGAACTTTTTTTGGAAATTCTTATTTTTTTTATCACTGCAGGGTATTATTTTTTCAAATGTATTCTCAAAATCTGATGAATTATTTTACCTTAGATTTCTCTTTAAATCGTTGCACTAACCCTTTGAAACTTTTTCTTATGTCAAAAAATTTCTCACCATAAAACATACAATTATGGCAACAGTAGTTATTCGTCACAAAGTAGGTAACATTGATACATGGCTTAAAGGCCACCAGGACAGGGTAGATTTATTTTCACCCTTGGGATCCGGCCTCAAAGAATTTCAGGATACAGATGATCCCAATTCTGTTGTTTTGGTATTAGATGTAACAGATATGGACAAACTGAATGAAATGATGAAAGATCCAAGAGTGCAGGAAAAGAAAGAAGCACATACAGTAATAGATCCACTCATTATTTCGATGCAGGTAGGTTGATGATTTTTTTAGAGATGACAGCAATCCCCTAACTCGCGCAGAAATGCAGCAATGGTAAGAACATCGGCGTATCTGTGCAATGGATTGTTGCAGTAAACCAACTTTTATTCGGTATTTTTATTTTGTAGTTAGAGCATCTTTATCATGCTAAACGATAACATTATCAAAAAACACTGAACGCAATAACATTTGGTGGGCAACTGATGATTATAAATACTTTATCTGCCAACATTTTAGTTGACAAACATTTTAAAAACGAATAATAATGGGATACATAAAAGCACCAGACGGTGTTGACTTTGTAATCAAAGGAAAGCCTCTGACGGATAAACAAAAAAAAAGCCGTTAGCGAGTTTATCAAAGCCGACAAAGAACGTTTGGCAAACTTGAAAAATCGCAGAACAAAAAACAAGAGCCGCCAAAAAGATATTGCTAAAAGCGGAGCTTGATAATATCTATTGGGCTGACGGAAGTAATCGAACAATTGTGATTCTATTAAGCGGTAGTGCTAAAATCTCCCCACTTCGGCGATACCCAAAACATTGTGAATGGTATCGAATACTTACTTTAAAATGACAAACCAAATCGGATTAACTTTATTATTGACAACGACTTGCATATTGACAAGTTGTAGTTCACCAATAAACATCAATAACTATGTTGACAAAACCTCTCCATTTAATTTAACTATAAATAATACAGATTCAGCGACAGGGCTTACCAAATCAACACAGGCTAAAATTGCAGTTACCTCTGACAAATATTTAAAGCTTATTAATTGGTTTGACAAAAATGAAAATGGATGGCAAACAACGCCACCGGCTTCTTATGTAACAAATATTTCCGTTACACAAGGTTCATTCAGACTTTTATACAATAAAGATGCAGATGATGTTATCGTTGGCTTTACTGACAAGAATAATAATCCAAGGCAATATTCAAAGACGATTAAAAAAGGAGAATTAGGCTTTTTATCTGCCAACTAATTTGACAGTAAAACTTAATCAACAAATACAACCTTACTCGGCAAGCTTCACAGTAAAGCAACAAATAATCCCGATTCTTATTTCGGCCTTCTTCATTAATATTTTCCACCACACAAAATTCCTGTTCCAAAGCCAAAGAAGCATCATACAAAATTTTAAAAAAATCATTTCCCAGGCGGGAATAAAAAAGCATAAAGTTTTCTGTCCGTTCCTGCAAGCCTTCATTAGGAAATAAAGCAGTAAAAATTTTATTCAATTGATTTTTCTGATCTGAAAACTTTCTTTTTTCTGCACGAAGCATTTTCTTTTCGAGCGCAGATAACCTTTTCATTTGCCTTGTCTCCAAAGCTTTGGTATGTTCTTCTAATGTAGTATCGATGGCACTTACAATCAATTTTATTTCGCTATAAATTTTATCAAACTCCTTCTTTTGTTTGTTGAGATTTAAAACCGCTGAAGTTTCTTGGTTTACGATTTCATTCAATAAAGTTTCTTCCCCTTTAAAAAGATCCATTGCTGTTACATTTAATTTCTGCAATAACCTTTCATATTTTTCATCCACGATAAGAAAAGAATTTCTAAGTATCAACACAGGAAACGGAACCTGATAATTTTTAAAAAGATCCTTCAACTGAAGCCAATACGCCAATTCACCGCCGCCGCCGATCCAGGCAACATCGGGCAAAATAATTTCCTGGAATAAACCACGCAAAATTACATTCGGGCTGAACCGTTCAGGATGTTGCTGCAGTTCAGTTTTCATTTCTTCTTTTGAGAAAACAATTTCGGTATCATGAACCACAAAATGATCCTCAACAGGAACAATCCTGTTTCGTAAATCATCTTTTAAATAAAACAGGTTGATCTCTCTCGGGTAAGCCTGCGCCTTATAATTTTTCGATAATTTTCCGGAAGACTGGCTTACAATTTCAGAAGAGGTATGATTAAAAATATCCTCTTCAAAAACAGGGATCATTTCTTTTTTAAAAGCAGCATTATCGGGCAACAAAATCAATAATCCAAACTCTTTAAACAACTCATGAACGAACAAAAAAGTAGCTTTTTCTATGGAAGTATTTTTTGTGTAGCATTTTTTCAAAAGGTCAATTAAAGGATTCCCATATTTTTCAACCGACAATCTTCCCGAAATTTTGTCCATTAATATCAGCAGGCCATTATCCACTTTCATTCTTCCAAACGCGCCAGTTTGCTTGGTTTCCCACACATATTTTTCTCCCTCAAGTTCAATATGATTCAATTCTTCTACGTCTGCGTCCTCGCTTCCCATAAAAAAAACCGGAACAAAATTATATTCCGGTAATTCTTTTTTTAGAGAATCCGCCAGCTTTATGGTATGCAAAATTTTATAAACAAAATAAAGATGGCCGGTAAAAATATTGGGCTGGTGCGCCGTGCAGATAGTAAAAGTGTTTTCGCTCAATAGCGCATGCATATTAGCTTTTACGGTATCGCAATTATTAAAATCTTTATACTGGTTGGTAAATTGATCAACCAATAACCGGCGGTTGGTATTGAATTTTTTTCTTTCAATAATAGCCGATTTTATTCCTTCTAAATTTACCGGATGTTCATAGAAATTTTTTATTTCGGGAGCCTCATCCACATAATCCAAAACAATTTTGGTAAACTTTTTTGTTTGTAAATAAGTAATGTATTTTGATTGAAACTTCGTATCCAAATTTCTGAATTTTTAGGTGCAAAGATAGAATGAAAAAAAAAGATCTTCGCTTGTTGATTTGATATGGTGGAGTTTTTTGTGGATTGAAAACCAGGGTACCGGTACAAAGATTATTTCAATGACGAAAATGAAATAGAGTTTTTTCTTAAAAACATTTGCGCGGATGACTGGAATGGAGAGCGGGATAGCTATTTTACAATTGAAATAATTAGCCCATAAGCTTCAATATTTTCTCAAAAGTGATTTGCAGTGAACCAATATATAATGGAGATTCTTAAATTCAGCTAATCAAAACATCATCCTTGATGCCTTGGCTTAAAATTGAATAAGAGGCAGAAATTCGGGAATTAATTTTGATTCTGTTGATGATTGTTCCCGTTAAACGCTGTCATGAGTATTCCGAATAATAAGAAAGTAAACCCTGTATAAAAATTTAATTTATAAGCTAATGTGGGAGATAACAATCCCCCAATAATAAGTATCAGGGAAATGATGATAAAAAATATCCCAATTACAAATCCGAGGTTGCTTAATTTTTTATACATACAACATTTTTGTTTAAAAGAAAACCAAATTCAAAATGATCGTGGCAACTATTAAAATAATGCCCAAAGGTACAACTTTAAGGTACCATTTATCCTGGTGGTAAGATGGTTTTTCGGTTAATGAATATACAAGGCCTATCAATTCTGCTTCCGGCTTGGGCCTGGTAAAAAGGCTTACAATTATGGTGGTGCAAAAATTTACGATCCACGAAACGGAAGCTACCATAAACGCTTGCCCCATGCCACTATGTATTTCATATAAAGGATAGATCCATCCACCTTTTCCTTCAGCCAAAGTTAACCCATGCGTTGCTGCCGCGGCAAAGGTGCCTGCAAGAAGGCCAAAAAAAGCGCCATGCCCTGTTGTCCTTTTCCAAAACATGCCCAGCAGAAAAGTGGCGAACAAAGGGCCGTTTACAAAACTAAAAACCAATTGAAGAAAATCGTTGATGTTATTAAAACTTGTAGCGATGTATGCAGTTACAATAGATAAAAGTATGCCCACAACGGTAACCATTTTCCCAACAATAAGATAGTGCCTGTCCGATTTATTTTTTACGAAGTAAGATTGATAAATATCAAATGTAAATACAGAGTTGAAAGCAGTAACATTTCCCGCCATCCCGCTCATAAAAGAGGCAATCAAAGCGGTAATACCTACGCCAAGAAGGCCGGTAGGGTAATAGTGGGAAATAAGCGCCGGCAATGCCATTGTATAATCTAACCCTCCTTTACCATCCGATGGAATACTAAAACCTTTTGAAGCCAAAGCTGGCTGCATCAGGGAAATAGCAATAACACCGGGCAATACAACAATGAGCGGCATAAACATTTTGGGAATGGCGGCGATGATAGGAGTGCGCCGTGCGGCATTCATATTTTTGGCCATCATGGCTCTTTGCACTACCAGAAAATCTGTACACCAATACCCAAATGACATAACGAACCCCAATCCAAAAATCAGGGACATGAAATTGATTCCCATCGGGTTTGAATCTGCATTTCCCATATATTTCCAGGCATGTGTCATTTCCGGTTGCAAAAGTGTTTTAATATTATGCCATCCGCCCGCATCATGTAAGGCTACAATTACCAGGGGCGAAAGCCCGAGCACTATCAAAAAAAACTGGAGCACTTCATTATATACGGCGCTGGTTAATCCGCCAAGAAATGTATAGATCATTACAATGCCCGCTGCCAGCCAAATCGAAACATCAAAGTCCCAATGCAAAATAACTTCCAGCAATTTTGCCAATGCATATAATGAAATGCCAGATGAAAAAACGGTCATCACAGCAAAAGTGATTGCGTTTAACCCCCTGGTTTTTTCATCAAAGCGAAGCTTTAAAAATTCAGGGACACTCCTTGCCCGGCTGCCGTAATAAAAAGGCATCATAAAAACGCCCAAAAAAACCATTGCGAATATGGCGCCAACCCAGTAGAAATGGACCGTCATTATTCCATACTTTGCCCCGGAAGCTACCATGCCGATAACCTCCTGCGCACCCAGGTTGGCAGAAATAAATGCAAGGCTGGTAATCCACAACGGAATGTTACGCCCGCTGGTTAAAAAATCATTACTTGTCTTTATTTTTTTCTTGATAATAAACCCGACGCCGATAACAAAAAGAAAGTAAACGATAATAATCAGGTAATCTGCAATGTGAAGATTCATATCAATTTTGTAAAATGAATAAAAACCAAAACCATCACAATATATTATTTATTGAAAATAATTATCAGTTTTATTTTTGCGAAAGGGGGTTCATAAAAAATATACTGCTTATTTGTAAAAATGCTAAAAAAAAAGGAACTTACATCTGTCATTTTAATCAAATCTCAAACGGTTGCTATGCAAAATCAACAAAAAAATTTCAGTTCCAAAGAAATCAATCCTTTACAAAGCCTTGATGAATGGGAAGATGATGTCCTGGAACGTTATCCTGAAACAACAAAAAAGCCAAAAGATGAATTCAGGAATTATGAAACCCCGGTAAGGGATACTGTAAAAGAATTTTACAGGTTGAATCATCAATACCAGACGTATGATTTTGTGGTACAGAAAAAAAATCAATACCTGCAATTTAATAAAAGGGAGATGCCCGTTTGGGAGGCTTTTGATTTTCTCAATCAATTAGTAGATGATTCAGATCCTGATACCAGCCTTGACCAGTTTCAGCATTTGTTACAAACATCTGAAGCCATCCGCAGGGATGGGCATCCCGACTGGATGGTATTAACCGGCCTCATGCATGACATGGGTAAAGTACTTTGCCTTTTTGGCGAACCGCAATGGGCCGTTGTTGGCGATACTTTTCCGGTTGGTTGCGCTTATTCGGATAAAATTGTTTTTCCTGAATTTTTTAAAGATAATCCTGATTACAGCAATACTAATTACAGCTCACAGTATGGTGTATACGAAAAAGGGTGTGGTTTAAAAAACGTTCATATTTCGTGGGGGCATGATGAATATATATACCAGATGTTGAAAGATTACCTTCCTGAAGAGGGATTATATATGTTGCGTTATCATTCTTTTTATGCATGGCACCGCGAAGGCGAATATGATTATTTACTTGATAGCCACGACAGGGAGATGTTGAAATGGGTAAATCTTTTTAATCCTTATGACCTATATTCAAAAAGCCCTGAGCCGCCAGATATCAATAAATTAAGGCCTTATTACGAAAACCTTATCAAAAAATATTTACCGGAAACATTAAAATTTTGAGCTCAAAAGTTTTTAGTGCCGGAGCACAAGCAATTCGAAATACCTAAAAGAGAAATTGCATTCTACCAAAATATTGAAAATAAAAATCCTGGTTATTTGTTGGTTTACTATAAAATGATTGAAAAAATTGGATGGGGTTTTAAATAACTTTTGGATTACGCCTAACAATTATAAATTGCGTTGATGAAGTATTTCTTTATTTCAATTGTCTCCATACTTTATGGCTATTCATTATCCGCACAATTAAATATAAAAGCTTCCGAAGCTTTATTGAAGCGCGTTGTTCCCAAACAGGCAAACCAATTTATTATTAAACCGATTACTGCTGAAAAAAATAAAGATGTATTTGAAATAGGAGCAGAAAAGAATAAAATTTTATTAAGTGGCAATGATGGAGTAGCCATCGCATCTGCTTTATATTATTACCTCAATGAATATTGCCATGCCCAGGTAACATGGAATGGAACTAATCTTGCATTGCCTGCTACTTTACCATTACCAAAGATAAAAATTCATAAAGCCACTCCTTATGAATACCGGTATTATTTGAATTATTGCACTTTTAATTATAGCATGAGTTGGTGGGATTGGCCACGCTGGGAAAAAGAAATTGACTGGATGGCATTGCATGGCATCAACATGCCGTTAGCAATAACCGGCGAAGCCTATACCTGGTATCTTGTTTATAAAGACATGGGGTTTAGCGATGAAGGCTTAAAAGATTTTTTTTGTGGCCCTTCTTATTTTTCCTGGTTCTGGATGGGCAACCTCGATGGCTGGGGAGGGCCGTTGCCATTGAGTTGGATGAAATCTCATTTTGAATTGGAAAAGAAAATTATTAACCGTGAAAGAGCATTGGGAATGAAACCTGTATTGCCCGCATTTACAGGGCACGTGCCCGCTGCTTTTAAAAAGAAATTCCCTTTTGCAAAATTGAAAACTACCAATTGGAACAATGGTTTTGGTGATACTTACCTTCTTGATGCCCACGATCCTCTTTTTGCAGAAATTGGCAAACGTTTTTTGAAAAAACAAACCGGTATGTTAGGTACCGATCATTTATATAGTGCCGATACTTTTAATGAAAATGAGCCGCCATCTGATGAGCCATCCTATTTAAGCGATTTGAGTGCCAAAATATATGATGGAATGAAAGATGCGGATAGCGCTGCAATCTGGGTTATGCAGGGTTGGCTCTTTTATAGTGATAGAAAATTCTGGAAGAAGCCGCAAACGGAAGCATTATTAAAAGCAGTGCCAAACGATAAAATGATTGTGTTGGATTTGGCGTCTGAGATTGAACCGGTATGGAAACGCACCGATGCATTTTATGGCAAGCCCTGGATATGGAATATGCTGAATAATTTTGGGGGCAATACCAATCTGTTTGGCCGAATGGAGACGGTTGCTGTAGAACCTGCAAAAGCTTTGAACGATCCTAAAAGCGGAAACATGAAAGGCATTGGGCTAACTATGGAAGCTATCGAACAAAACCCGGTGATGTACGAATTAATGGCAGATAATACCTGGCGTAATGAAAGCATCAATTTAGATGAATGGCTGCCTGAATATATTCGTAACAGGTATGGCGTAAAAGATATTCATGCTTTAAAAGCATGGAATGTTTTACGTAAAACAGTTTACAACGTTCCTGCTGATAAATATAAAAGAGATGGTGCTGAATCTATAATTCAGGCCAGGCCTACATTTGATTCATCCTCACGATGGGCAAACACCAAATTAAATTATGATGCTAAAGATCTGTTGCCTGCCTGGGATGAAATGATAAAAGCCATCCCGGCCTGTAAAAACAGTGATGGTTTCCGGTTTGATTTGGTAGATGTTACGAGGCAGGTTTTGGCAAATTATGCAAGCCCGCTGCAGCAACAATTTGTTGAGGCCTATAAAAATAAAGATGGGGTTGCCTTTAAAAAATACAGCCAACAATTTATCACTTTGATCGGGGATATGGACAAGCTACTCGCTACCCGAAAAGATTTTTTATTAGGCCCCTGGATAGCAAATGCAAGGAAATGGGGAAATAATGAAAAAGAAAAAGCTTTGTATGAATTCAATGCGAAAGATTTGATAACCCTTTGGGGTGATAAAAATTGCCCGTTGAATGAATATTCCTGCAGGCAGTGGAGCGGTTTGCTGAATGGTTTTTATAAACCCCGTTGGCAACAATTTTTTGCAGAAGTTACGTTAGCTTTAAAGGAAGGAAAAGATTTTGATATGAGTGCATTTACCCAACAAATAAAAGATTGGGAGTGGCACTGGGTTAATGAAAGAAAAGATTATAAACTTTACTCCGAAGGCGATGCGGTTGTAATTGCAAAAGAGATGTATAATAAATACCATCTGCCGGTAGAAAATGAATATAAAATGGCTAAATAAAAAAGAGTTTCTATTCTGATTTGCTTCAATAAAATTTTGAAATGATTTGCTTGTATGATTAGTAATTATCAATACCCGGCTATTATGATTCGTAATCGTTATGATTTGTTTTATCACCTTTTTAGAAAACGTCAATTTGAAAAAAATTCACTTAAGCCTGTTCGCATTTAGTATAGTGGCTACATGCTATGGCCAGCAAAAAGATTTTATTATAACTGCTTATGATGCAAAGCCCGACGGCATTACCAATAATACAGCCGCGATTCAACATGCGATAGATGATGCGAATAAGAACGGCGGTGGCAGAGTGGTGATACCGGCGGGTAAATTTCTGACTGGTGTTATTCACCTAAAATCAAATGTAGAATTATTTGTAGAAAAGGATGCCGTTTTGCTTGCCAGCCCCAACAGGGCTGATTACGGGCCAAGTGAAAGAGCTTCTGCATGGATCGTAGCGGATAATGCAAAAAATATTTCGATAACCGGTAAAGGTTTGATAGATGGACAATGCCGCCTGTTAATACAGGATATCTATAAAAAATTAATAGCCGGGAAATTGTATGATAAAGAATGGAAACAATATAACGACTGGCACCAGCGCAGACCTTCTGAGAATAACCGGCCACGAATGATAGAGTTTAAAAATTGCGATAGAGTCACGATAAAAAATATTCACCTGCAAAACGGAACCTCCTGGATACAGGATTACAGGAATTGCACGAATCTGGAAATGGACAGTGTGCATGTTTTCAGTAATACTTTTTTAAATAATGACGGAATTGATATTGTGGATTGTAATAATGCCAAAATAACCAATTGCGATATTAACGCTGCTGACGATGGAATTTGTTTGAAATCAGAAGACAGGAATCGTCGCTGCGAAAATATTTATGTTGCTAATTGTAAAGTCCGTTCCAGTGCTAGTGCAGTTAAATTGGGAACTGCTTCGCGTGGTGGTTTTAAAAATATTGTGATAAAAAATATTGAAGTGTATAATACATTCCGCTCCGCCATCGCAATTGAATCCGTCGATGGAGGCGTGTTGGAAAATATAGATGTACAGCACATTCATGCCGTAAATACCGGGAATGCTATCTTTATAAAATTGGGGCATCGGAACAAAGATTCTGTGATAAGCCAACTGCGAAATGTATTTATAAATGATGTAACAGTTGAAGTGCCAAAGGCGCAAGCCTGATAAGGGCTATAGCATGGAAGGGCCGAGTTAAGAGTGCCATCAAAAAAAGAAGATACTACTATTCAATATCCGAATGGAGGAGCTCCCTGGGATCACTTTAGTGTCGATACGATATCTGCGCTGATTCCACATAATATTTTTCCATCGTCTATTAGTGGCTTGCCCAATCACCCCGTAGAAAATGTAGTGCTTCAAAATATAACCATAATATATGACGGAGGCGGCGATACATCTGTAGCAAATTTTCCTTTGGATTTAGCTAATAAAATACCTGAAGAAGAAACAAGCTATCCCGAGTTTTCCATGTTTGGTGAATTACCTGTGTGGGGCTTGTATCTCAGGCATGTAAAAAACATTACTTTAAAAACTATAAAGCTGGCAAATAGAAAAAAAGATTACAGAGTTTCTTTATTGGCAAACGATGTAGAAAAAGCCACCTTAAAAAACATTACAGTAGCGGGCGCTACATCCTTTCCTGTTCTGTTTTTTGATGATGTAAAACCTTTGCAATTGCAGAAAATTGATATACCGGGAAGAAAGGGTAAAACGATAAAAGTTATTAATACAAAATAAATAAAAAAGTATATCAGATTGTAATATAAAAAATACGGGTATAACGGTTAGGCGCAAATTATAATAGTTTTAAATAATGGAGCTTTTTATAAAGCAAAGGCTTTAATAATACCAGGAAATATTGCACTGATTTTTTTGCTGCCATATAGCACGGAATTAAATCCTACCGAAAATATATGGGCAATTTTAAAAAGAAGATTTACCAATAAACTTCATCATTCATTAGAGGAAGTAAGCGATTTTATTAAAGATGCCATAGAAGATTTAACAGCATCCGGGATCAAAAGTGTTTGTGGATTTGAATATGCCTTCGCTGGTTTAAATCGGACTAATTAATAATTATAATTGGTATATAAATCTCTTTTTCGTAGAGTGCCAGTAATTTAAATTTTATACCAATGCCAGGTCCAAAACCTGTTGCATGGTTTTTACATAATTAATTTTTAATCCCTTAATGTAATTAGGGTTGATATCATTTATGTCTTTTTCGTTTTGTGCGCTCATGATTATTTCCCGGATACCGGATCTTTTAGCAGCCAATACTTTTTCCTTAATACCACCGACGGGAAGCACCTGGCCACGCAAAGTTATTTCGCCGGTCATGGCCAGGTAAGGTTTTACCCTTTTACCTGTAAAAGAAGAAGCTAAAGCCGTCATCATGGTAATGCCGGCGCTTGGCCGTCCTTGGGTACTGCCCCTTCAGGCACATGAATATGTACATTTTTTTTGTAAAATATCTCCGGGTCAATACCATATTTTTTTGCGTTGGATTGTAAATAGCTCAACGCCGTGGAAGCACTTTCTTTCATCACATTTCCAAGGTTACCGGTAAGTTTTAAATCGCCTTTTCCATTGTCGCTGGTTGCAGATTCGATAAATAAAATATCGCCGCCAACGTAAGTCCAGGCAAGGCGTACAGCTACTCCGGCCATATTTGCTGATTTATAAATTTCATTGCTATAGCGTGACCTTCCCAATATTTTTTCCACATCATGGATGCTTACTGTAGGTTTTAATTTACCTTTTTCTGCATATTCGCGGGCGAGTTTGCGCATCACGCTTGCCAATTGCCTGTCAAGCTCGCGAACGCCACTTTCTCTTGTGAAATCAGTAATAATTTTTGCCATTACCGCATCGCTTATTTTAAAGGAAACATCTTTTAGGCCATGCGCTTCTTTTTGTTTTGGTAATAAATGCCTTTTCGCTATTTCAATTTTTTCTTCAATTGCATAACCGCTCAGGTCAATAATTTCCAACCGGTCGCGCAAGGCGGGTTGAATATTTTGTAAATTATTAGCGGTAGCTATAAATAAAACCTTGCTCAGGTCGTACTCCATTTCAAGGTAATTATCATAAAAATTATTGTTCTGTTCAGGGTCAAGTACTTCCAGTAAAGCCGAAGAAGGGTCGCCCCGGAAATCGGTTCCTACTTTATCAATTTCGTCAAGGATCATTACCGGGTTTGAAGATTTTACTTTTCTTACAGATTGTAAAATTCTTCCCGGCATAGCGCCAATATAGGTTTTGCGGTGCCCGCGAATTTCACTTTCATCATGAAGCCCGCCAAGGCTTACTCTCACGTATTTTCTGTTGATGGCATTGGCAATACTCTTTCCCAAAGAAGTTTTTCCAATTCCCGGAGGGCCTACAAAACAAAGTATCGGGCTTTTCATATCCCCTTTTAATTTAAGGACAGCGAGGTATTCTAAAATTCTTTGCTTTATCTTTTCCATCCCGTAATGGTCATGATCCAGGATTTTTTTTGCTTTTTTAAAATCGTATTGGTCTTTTGTATAATCTTCCCAGGGCAAATCGAGCATGAGGTCGAGGTGGTTATACACCACCGAATAATCAGGCGTTGATGGATGCATGCGCTCTAATTTTTCTATTCCCTTATGGAACATATCTTTTGCGGCAGCCGGCCATTTTTTGCTATCGGCTTTTTTCTGCATCTCTTTTACTTCAGCCACATTATCGCCGCCCAGTTCTTCCTTAATGGCTTTTAATTGTTGCTGCAAAAAATAATCCTTTTGCTGCTTGTCAAGCTCAGCGCGGGTTTTGTTAGTTACCTTGTTTTTTAATTCGGCATATTGCAATTCGGTTTGTAATAAATTTAATAAAACTTCAGCCCGTGCTTTAATATTCTGGATTTCCAGGAGTTTTTGTTTTTCAAGAATATTACTATTGAGGTTGCTGCTTACAAAATGAATTAAAAAAGCAGGGTTTTCAATATTCTTTAAAATGATAGTTGCCTCAGAAGGCATATTAGGCGAAAGCTGTATTATCTGGCCTGAAAGTTCTTTTATAGAAGAAACCATCGCATCAAAATCAGTATCGTTTTTAAGCTCATCATCAGTGAGGACGGTTATTTTAGCTTTAAAATAAGGGTCTTCCATAGTGATCTCATCCACCTTAAACCTCTTTTTGCCCTGGATGATCACGGTAGTTCCACCATCCGGCATTTTAATCAATTTAAGGATTTTGGCAACGGTTCCGATATTTACCAAATCGCTCACAGTTGGTTCTTCTACCTGGCTGTCTTTTTGGGAAACCACACCTACCAATTTGTCAGCCTTGTAAGCGTCGTTTACTGCCTTAATGCTTTTATCGCGGCCAACGGTAATGGGAATAACCACACCTGGAAAAAGGACTGTATTTCTTAAAGGTAATAGCGGTAACTCCGCAGGAACGGGTTGTTCATCATTTCCATCACCGTCTTCATTCATAGGAATCATGGGCATAAATTCCATTTCATCTTCCGGCCCATTCAAAAAAAAGTTATTATTCATATATATTTATCACTTGTCAATCTGTCAAAAATAGTATTAAAGAAACGAAGTTATTAACGTAATAACATAGTGTTCAAGATTAATGCCATGTTAAAGAATTTTTTTTAGTGTTTTCCTGAGGGAAGAGTATGAAAATTCAAAAGGCGTATTAAGAATATCAATAATTTCTTCGTTTACCGGAAATTAAGTTTTGCTTTAGATTTGGATAGTAAACGAATAAATAAAAATGATTATTATTTTGCAAAAAGCAAATTAATGACAAAAGAAACCGTAAGGTTTGTATTGGGTTTTTTGTTGCCGTTGGAAAACTTTGTAGGTTACCTAAAATTTAGAATTCATAAAAAAAAAGGCTACAAATCAATGTAACCTTTTTATTTTCTAAAGAAATTAATTATTTTTTACCGCCCTGCTTTTTCTAACTGGTATAAGGCAGATATTTCATCCGGCGACAAAGCTTTGTTATAAACCCTTACCTGGTCTATACCTCCAACAAAAGCGTGGGGCCATGTATCAGATGTATGTGGTTGGCCTGGAACATTATTTAACCATCCACCGATAATAACACTGGAAGGTGTCGTTGGAGTATAAACATTGGTTCCTCTTGTATTATAAGCACCAATATTTACTCCGTTGGCATAAATTAAACAATTAACAGGATTACTATTGTCAACAGTCATCATCACGTTGATCCAATGCCCCGCTGTATCAAGAACTACTCCAACGGGTGGGGTACCAAATGGGTCATTCCTATTATCCTGTAAACCGTTTGCCGGATCTGTGTACCATCCATGTACAACCAAAGAATCATTGCTAGCCGGTTTCCAACTGGTTTCAAGGCCAAGGTTAATATCTCCAAAAGTGCTGGTTGGTTTAGATAATTGGAAAATCATTGAGGTAAATGCATTTCCAAGCGTGTCATAATTATTTCGAACCTGAACCCATGCACTAACTGTAAAAGTAGTCATACCATCTAAAGCAGGAATAGAATTATAAAATACGTAACCGCTGTCAAGCTTTAATGCCTGGCCTTTTATGCCATTCGTCATGTAAGTAGCACCAGCTGATGAAGTTGCAGCCGTACCAGATTTAATTTCATTTTGATTACCATCAAAATTCCAGTAGGCAACCAAATTAGCTGCTGCTACAGAATCAGAAGAAGCATAACCGCCGATGGGAGGTAGCGGCACATCAGGAGTGCTGTTATTTTTTGAACAAGAAGTTATAATTGCAGAAAGAACAAAGGTTCCCGCCAGTATAAGCGAAATGTTTTTGATTGATATTTTTTTCATTTGTTTAAAAATTTTTTTTAAAAAAGGGTTGAGAATTTCTTAGAACTACATATACTTCAAATTCTATTCCCAAATTTATAATTGTTTGAAAACAGCCCCGATTCAAATAAAGATTCAGCATTCCTTAACAGATACAGGCCTAATAATCAGTAACCAGGGTTTTGGGTAAGTTTCCCATTGCTTAGGTTAATTTCGATTTGGGGAATTGGGAACACATCATTTATCCCATCTTTATAAGGTTTTCCCAACGCCCTCAAAACAGTTCCCGCCCTTCCGGTTCTCTGAAGGTCAAACATGCGGTCGTGTTCAAAAGCCATTTCTACGCGGCGTTCCTTATAAATCGCTTCTCTTAAATCGGTTTGATTATCGGCTGTAGTGGATGGCAATCCTGCGCGGTGGCGGACACTATCCAGCGCTTGTTGGGCGGGTACTATATTTCCTAACTCATTTTCCACTTCCGCTTTTATTAGTAATATTTCACCAAATCGAAAAAGCCTCAGGTTTTTATTAGTTTGCACGTCATCGCCATCATAAGTTTCCTGGGTTTTACTTACATAAGATTTGTAATTGTATCTCTCATTGGTGGCTTGTGGGCTTACCTGGTAACCATCCCAAAGTGTTTCGCCCCTAAACATAATCGTTGCTGCTTCCCTTTTATCGCCCGGTTCATAAGCGTTTACCAAATCCTGTGATGGTGTATTAAATCCCCAACCCAATCCATTAGCGCCTCGCGGGGCCTGAACTAAAAAATATTCCCAAATGCCAAGGTTGGGTTGTGTGCCAATGGCATTAACTTCCCAAATAGATTCCTGGGAAAATTCCCCGACTTCGCGCCATATTTTGGAATAATCAGGATCCAAAGCATATTGGTGGGAATTAATAATATCATCACACATCGCTTTTGATTCTGCCCATTTTTTTTCATATAAATATACTTTTGCTAAAAGAGCTTCTGCGGCATATTTAGTTACCCTTCCATTTTCGGCAGCCGGAATTGTAGGGGGAAGTTTGGTGATAGCATCCATCAAATCTTTTTCAATATAAGCATATACTTCTTCTTTGGTAGCGCGCGTAGTCGCACTTTCTATTTCAGCTTCAGAAGTCAAAACATGATCAATAATCGGGACTCCGCCAAAAATGCGTACCAGGTTCCAATAAAAATTAGCACGAAGCATTTCAGCTTCCCCCATCAACCTTTCCTTATCAGGTTCATTCATATCGGGCAAATATTTTAAAGCGTAAGTTGCCCTGCCAATTCCCTCGTAATTATTTAACCACAATTCGGAAAAAGAAATTGAAGAGGGAGTAAAAGTCCAGTTATCTAACTGGTCTTTATCAGTACCGGTATCGCCCGGGTCGCTTCCTTTATCAGCATCATCTGAAGTGATACTTGAAACGCCAATCCATGAAAATGAGTATTCCCCAAAATCATATAATTTATTATAAATAGCAGCCACCATTCTCAAACCTCCATCAGGGCTATTCATCAGGTCAACCAAAGAAACGGTACGTGGTTTTTCTTCTAAAAACTTTTTACCACAGGAAATAAATAATACACTTCCTGAAATAATGAGCAAGAAGATAAACAGGAATTTTTTGATTTTATTTTTCAGAATTTTCATGCTACTATTTTTTTGAAATTCACAGGTTCCTTTTTTTAATTTTTAATTGAAAAGCCATTAATTTTCACTCATTACTCAATCCTCAAAAACCACCTAAACTCTCAAAATAGAAATCCTCCCTATTTGTTTGTTTACTATATTTTTTTAAAATTTCCGGGATTGCTCCAACATCTAAACGCTTCAAATCTATCTAATCTATCTAAACCATTCTAAACCCTTTTATTTAAACTGAATATTCAACCCCAACATATAAGTTGCCGAAATAGGATAAGCATTTAATTCTATTCCCGCTTCATTTTGATTTCCCGGTAATTCCGGAGTAAAACCTGTATATTTTGTAAACAAAAATGGATTTTGGGAACTGGCATAAACCCTTATGCTACCCACGTGTACCGGATTATCTTTAGGATGAAAAGTATAACCAAGCGTAAGGTTATTTATTCTTACGAAAGTCCCTGATTCTACAAAATAATCCATCGGTGGAACTACACCATTGAATGCACGCGGGTAAGTGTTTTCATTACTTCCCGGTTCCCACCTGTTTATTGCAACTTTATATTCAACATTATAATTTCCACCGGTTCTTATTCCCTTTTCAGCATTGTAAACTTTATTGCCAAAATTTCCATATACCTCGAAACTAAAATCAAGATTTTTCCATGTTACAGAACCATTGACCCCTCCATATAATTTGGGTTGGTAAGAGCCATCATAAACTCTGTCTTTATCATCAATAACTCCATCTTTATTTACATCCACAATTTTGAAATCGCCAGGTACTGTATTATTAAGATGTGGAGAACTGGCAATGTCATTGGCATTTTGATAAATTCCATCGGTTTTATAAACCCAAAAAGAACCAATCGGCTGGCCGACTACAGTTGCGGTAGCCTGGTAACCATTATTTAAGCTTCCGAAATAAAGGGCTTTCCCCAGGCCTATATTTTGTACTTCGTTTTTATTAACGGTTGCATTTGCACCTAATGTAAAACTGGTATGATTGTTTATTTTTTGTTTCCAGGAAAGAGAAAATTCCATTCCTGTATTTAAAATACTTGCGGCGTTAGTTAAAAAAGAACTGCCAAAACCAAGGTCAGTTAGTGGAATGGTAAATAAAGCATTGGTAGAATTTTTATTATAATAATCTACCTCGCCACTCAGCTTTCCGTCAAGCAAAGTAAATTCCAGGCCAAAGTCGAGTTCTTTATTAATTTCCCATTTCAGGTTCGGGTCAATAATTCCTGTGGGAATTGCGCCATTAATTCTTGTATTACCAAAATAAGCGTACAAATATTCAGTTGGCGTCAGTAAAAAAGCGCCGGGCCCAATCACATCATTACCAACCCAGCCGTAGCTGGCACGCAGTTTAAGGTTATCAAATATTTTTTGATGGCTCATAAAATTTTCTTTTGTGATGATCCACCCTAAACCGAGCGCTGGAAAATTACCCCAGCGGTTTTGTGGCGAGAAGTTACTATTGGCATCTCGGCGAAAAGTAGCATTCACCAGGTATTTATCTTCAAAAGCATAATTGGCGCGGATGAAGTAAGATTCACGTTTATAATAATTGGTAATTGGTGTTCTTAAATTTTGTTGCGCGCCTGAAGTATCGGTAAAATTTAATTTCCAGTCGGAGGAATTATCTGCCACATTATCTTTTGATGAATTTTGATTCCATCCATTTCTTCTTTCCGAAGTATGGCCAGCCGTTACTACTAAATGATGCTTATCACCAAAGTTTTTTGTGTAAGTAAAATAATTATCCCATGTCCATTGATAAATACTATCAGCACTGTAATTTAAATGGCTTGTTTCATTTTTTTGAGTAGAGCTTACCTGGTAAACCGGCACAAACACCTGCCCGTTATCCTGCTGCAGGTCAATTCCAAAAGAAGAACGGAAAGAAAGGTTTTTAGTAATTTTATATTCGCCCCAAAGGCTTCCCTCTCCCCGGTTTCCGAAACTTTTATCATGTGTATAATCTAAAGTTGCCAGCGGGTTTCCGACATCGCTTTTCTCAGTAAAACCATACGTCCCGTCAGGGTTTTTAGCATTATAAATTGGAGCAGCAAGGTAAGCTTGTGTAAAAGCGCTGTAAGGTTCATTTTGAGAAATGTAATGAGAAAACGCAAGGTTATTGCCAAAATTCAATTTTGAATTTACGTCAAGTTCATGATTATACCTTAGCGAAAACCTTTTGTAATCATTTCCCTTTAATACACCTTGTTCATCAAGATAACCACCCGAAAAATAAAATTTATATTTATTTTTTCCTCCGCTCACAGAAATATTATGATTTTGCAGAATGGCCGGGCGGGTAATTTCCGGCAGCCAGTTGGTACTTCCTGTAATATCTGCGGAAGTAATATTAGGAGCGCCTGCCGCGTCATTAGAATAAACTGCGAAAAGATTTGGGCCAGCCATTTGTACGGTATGAACCAACTGCTTTACTCCCACATACCCGTTATAACTCACCTGGAATTTTCCTTTTACGCCTGCTTTGGTCGTTATCAAAATAACACCATTAGCCGCCCTTGCACCATAAATCGCCGTTGAAGAAGCGTCTTTTAAAACATCTACCGAAACTATGTCATTACTATTGATGTTACGGATATCATCTGTAATAATTCCATCAACCACATAGAGTGGCGCTGCGCCCCCAAGTATAGAACCTACGCCCCTTATTCTTACATCAGGTGCACTTCCGGGCGCTCCGGAACTGGTTATTTGCACTCCGGCTACTTTTCCCTGGATCGCCTGCGTGGCGGTAAGCGCTGGTACATTTACAATTTCAGAACCTTTCACACTTGCTGATGCGCCCGTCAAATCTTTTTTGCGCTGGGTACCGTAACCAATTACCACCACCTGTTCCAGTTGAGTTACAGAACCAATAAGGGTTACAACGATATTTGTGTGGCCATTTAAAGAAATAGTTTGGGAGGTATAACCTAATGAAGAAACCAATAATGTAGCATTGGCATTATTTACATTCAAAGTAAAATCGCCGGAAGAATTTGTTGCAGTTCCGTTGGTTGTATTTTGCTCCTGAACAGAAACTCCTTCAAGAGGCAATCCGTCAGTACCTGTAACATGGCCTGTAACACTGGTTGTTTGAGCCAAAAGTGGCCCACTTATAAAAAATAGAAAAATTATTAGCATTAAAGGAATCAGGGATTTTAGCCTAAGTAGGGTAGCAAGCATAAATTGACTTTTAGAGATTGCAGCAAAAAAAGAGCCGAAGAATTTGGAGCTAAATTAAGGAAAGAGCATTGTTTAGAAGATAATATTTTTTAGTTAATATGAAATGCTCTTTATTCAGAAATGTTTAAGGTATTCTAATTCATACGGCCAAGCGTTACAGGTTGCAACCTATATGCTTTTACTAACTTTCCATATTGCATGGCAGGTATCCATTTTGGCCCATGGGCTATTGCATTCACCGCCACTTCTGCGAGTTTTGACCCTTTCATCGTAGTGGCTTTCACATCGCTCACTTTCCCGTCGGTATCAATGACAAACCTTACTATACAAGTCCCGTAATCACTTTCACTAAATTTATCAATATTCGAGGAAAGCCTTCCTGAAATATACCGGGACCAGGCACTTAAGCCACCCCGAAAAGTTGCTTCTTTTTCTTCTCTGGTAAATAAAGAATCAATCGTTATGGTTCCATTTTTATAGTCTTTTCTGACTCCTTTTTGCCCTGTAAAAAAAATCTCTGAAGTTATTTCCTCTGAATCATTGTAGCCCTTCTCCAGAAATTTATCATTTTTAAAATCAGTAATATTAAAACTGCTTAGCGTGCCATTTTTAAAATAATAAAATTTACTACTGTCTGTTATTTTTCCTTCAGAATAAGTAAGAGAGTCAGTTAAATGACCGGTGCTATCCCATTTTTTCCATGGCCCTTCCAATGTATTATTTTCGTAATTACGTTCTGATTCTTTAGTGCCATTTATATAAAAGCTTTGGAATGATCCCTGGTTTACCAATAAAGTTGAATCTGTAAAATTGGCAATGAGCAATGGGGTTTCAGGAATTTTATTCGCATAAACTTTAAGGTTCAAAAGATTATTTTTTATGGTTCCGTGGCCTGTGAAAATTGATTTTGATTGAGGGCAAATTCCTAAATGTGCATTAAAATAATAAAGGTATTCAGTTTGCTGGCCAAAAGAAGTGGAGGCAAGAAAAAACAATATTACACAGGTAGCAAAAGTTTTGGATTTCATATTTTTTTAAAAAGTAAACTTATAAGAAAAATTAAAAGAAGCAAAATTTTGCCATCAAAATTCTTTTACTCTATTTGTTTTTGTTTTTCATCAATTCATAAACCCTTTTTGATAATTCTTTCATTTTTGGCCTCACATCTTCTTCGGTAATTGGTGTCAGCAAAGAAATTACATATTTTATTTGCCCGTCATCCACAATACCTACATCATTTGTAAAATAATTCCACCAACCTGATTTGTGGTAAAACATCACGTTTTGGGGAAGCCCTGTGGAGAGTTTTGTGGTGTCTAGTTGCCTCCCCAGCAAAACTTTCATTTGCTGGCTTACCCACGGATTGATCAATTTATTTTTATAAACTTTATACATAAAATCTGCCGCATGCAAGGCGCAGGTAACGGTTCCTCTTATTGTATCATAACCAGCATCTTCAAATTTGCGCGGTAAATATTTTCGGGTTACTTCGCTGCCATACCAGCCATTTTCATGAATTGTTTTATCAATATTTTTTCTTCCGGCAATATCAATAAGGCAATTCGGCCGCCGAATTATCACTCCGTGTAATCATCAGGCCTAATAAATAATCTACTGTTACTGTATCCCCGTCATGCAAAAGCGGGCGCGGGTCCCAACTTATTTCCGGTGTTTTATCTACGTCGTTTGGCGATTTTACCACATAAGTTTTGTATAAAGAATATTCGCCTTCGCTCACCTGTTTTAAAATTTCCATGGCCACATACATTTTATAAAGGGAAGCCGGGTAAATAAAATTTTCCATATTTACACCTCCCAGTAAGGGTTTGCGGCCATTCAAATCAATTACTGCAAAAGAAATTTTTTCCATTCCGTCTTCTCCGGCATCATAAATTCCATCGAGATTAACATCATGTACAATTTGCTGTAGCGAATCAGTAAAGTTTTTTTTCTGAATATAATATCCGGGAATTTTTATCTGGGCCATCATAAAAATAGAGGTGATACAAAAAGTGAAAAGTAAAAGGAAACGTTGCAAAGAATTATTTTTTAATAAATAAAAGTAGCAAAAATTGGATAGGATGAAAATTGGAAAATAAGATGCTGCATTATTTCTTTCTTTACTGCTTTAATTGTCATCATACATTTTCGCGAAAGGTAAACGTGATACCTCTTTCCTGTTCAATCATTCAGCCAGCTTTACAAAGACCGGGGTTTGACCCAAAAGTGGTCTTCATAGTTATCAGTCAAAGGTTGATCCACTATTTGCTCTCCAATCTTTTGAAGTTGCTCATCCGATAATTCTTCCTGCAACTGTGGAAACAAAACCCTTTCCTCAAAACGAATATGATCATCAATTGTATCTGCCAATTCCAATAAAACATCTTCTTCTTTTTCCATTCCTGAAACGGCAATTTTATCTATAAAGATCTTAATCTTTTGATGGTCTTCTATTGCTTTTTGAACCTCGTCATTTTTTACGGGGGCAAAAAGAAATTCTTCTTCTTCGCGAAAATGAGTAGAGAAATGATGATCCCAAAAATATTTTACATACCTGGCCATCCGGTTTTTTTCTACATGAAACTTTACGCCCTGCCTTATTTTCCAGCAAAACAAAAGGCCGGCGTGATGATCTCTTGAAAGCTTAACAATATTCTCATTCCGCTTTAAAGGTTTGGTTTCCATTTTTATTGATTTTGATGCAAATCTATTTACTATTTATCAAGTGGAAGCCAATTGAAACCACAAAACGGCATTAATCTTGATTATTATAATTGGCTTTAAAAGTAAAAAGGCAAAAAAACTGTAAAAATTACGCACTTTAAAAGATTAAAACATGAATGAATTAACAACGCCTGTAGGCCCGGCGATCATATAGAAGGAAAAACAAGCGCTACTGTTACAGTAGTTGAATATGGCGATTATCAAAGCCGGGGTTGCGGGGAAGCGCATCAGATTATCAAAAAATTACTAAAAGAATTTCATAACGAAATGCTTTTTGTATTTAGGAATTTTCCGGAAGAATCACGCCCGGAAGCCATGATAGCTGCACAGGCTGCGGAAGCCGCCGCTTTGCAGAATAAATTCTGGGAAATGCACGGCCTTATTTTTGAACAGCAGGAACAACTTACCGAAAACAACCTTATTTATTTTGCAGAATCATTAAACCTGAATGTGGAGCAGTTTGAAAATGACCGTACCAGCCAAAATGTTTTATCAAAAATAGAAAGTGATATTGAAAGCGGCATCCGTAACGATGTGGACAATACGCCTACATTTTTTATTGATGACGAGCGATTGGAAACCTATGATGAAACTTATGAATCATTAGCCAACGCGCTGAGAAAAGCAGAATAAGTTTTTTTATTACACTTTTATTTTCATTTATGCATGTCCGTTATAAAAATACTTTTTACAGTAAACCAACAAATTCACCGCTTTTTTATTTTATAAATTCTTTCAAACATTATTTAAAATGCGGAAGCTGTATTTTGATTTCCAAATACTTTTTTCAAAATATCAGTAACTCTTGCTGCGGGGTTTTTCCTGATACCCTCCTCTTCAAGGCCAATTTTATAAAATAATCCATCCAATGCTTTTTGAGTTACATAAGCCGTAAGGTCAGTGTTTACAGGTTTATTGCTAAAACGGTTGTAGGCAGTAAAAACTTCGCTCCAGTATTTGGTAGCGTTGGTATTATCAAGTGATTTGGAAACAATCGGTTTGAAAGCAGTAGTAAGTTGCGCAGTAGTTTTTTGTTTTAGATAATCCGTTGCGGCTGTATTTCCTCCTCTTAAAATCCCGAATGCATCCTGGATGGTCATTTGTTTTATGGCATTGAAAAAAATATTGCCTACATATTTTGAAGCATCTTCAGCGGCGCGGTTCATAGATAGTACCGCATTATCAACAACGCTTCCCAGGCCCACATTTCTTAAAGTTTGTTCCACTTTTTGCGCTTCCGGAGGCATCACAATTTTTACCAACGCATCTTTATAAAAACCATTCAGCGCTGATAATTTTGTAGTAGCAGAATCTGTTCCGAGTTGAAGGGCAGTTTTTAAACCTTCCACTACTTCAGCAGTAGTAAGGCTTCCATTACCTGTTCCCACAGAATTCAAAATATTTTTTGCGGTATCGCAGCCGGTAAAAGAAAATAAAAGTACCAACCCCAAAAGATAAATCTTCTTCATAATTTTTTTTAAAAAGATAAAGTTCAACTTCAGTGCCAAAAAGGCTAATTACTATTTTGAGCTTTCGGCTTTTACAGTTCAATGCCAATCTTTTTCATTAATATAGAAGCATTCAAACTATTACAAACACCGGGCTTCAGGCGATAATCAAAATACAATTCATCGTTGCTTACCTGGACATCAAAATGATAATTCAAAATGTTTTTGGAAAAATCTTCTTTTAAAGTTGCCAATTCAAGGTCGTGTGTAGCGATAATTGCGGCTGCTTTTTTATGGATTAGTTGCTTGATCAAGGCTTTGGAGCCGGTGTGCCGGTCAAGGGAATTGGTTCCCCTTAAAATTTCATCCAGCACGATAAAAACTTTTTCTCCTGCATTTACTTTATCAATTATTGTTTTCAATTTTTTTAGTTCCGCATAAAAAGTAGAAGTGCTTTCTTCCAGGTTATCAGTAATGCGCATACTGCTAATTAATTGTACGTGCGAAACTGTAAAAGATTGTGCACAAACCGGCGCGCCGGCCATAGCCAGCACAATATTTACACCGATGCTTCTGAGGTAAGTACTTTTTCCCGCCATGTTAGAACCCGTAACCAGCATGAGTTCTGCGTTGCCGGGAATGTCAATGAAATTATTAATTCTTTTTTCTAAGGGTATTAAAGGATGCCCGATTTCTTTTCCTTGAATGGAAAAATATTCTGATTTAATGGTTGGGAAAACCCATTCAGGATGGTTAAAACATACGATCCCAAAACTATTCAGTGCTTCAAAATTAGCCAACGCCTGGAACCATAAATTAAAATTTTTTTGAGCAGTATCTTTCCACTTTTCCAGGTCAAGTACTTGTTGTAAATTCCATAAAAGCAAAAGATTTAATGGCAATGACAGAACAAGATTATAGCGGAGATCAAGCTTATCTAATATTTTTTTCATTTTAAAAATATCATCGGAAGCTCTTTTGTCCTGTTCAATAAAAACAGACTGCCATTGTTGCAACAACGGGCTTTCAAATTTTTCTTTTTCTATTAATGAAATGCTTGCCGAAAGCGTACTTAACTCATCCGCTACTTTTGATAATTGCTCATGAACAGGCGCTACATATTTATTTACCTGGTAAGCAATCACTGCAAAAATCAACAGTGATAAATAAAAAATGGTATTGCCCACTTCATCGAAAATATAAAGTGTGAGGATCGTTAAAATAATTGCCGGCAATAGATACCGCAACCATTTCCATGGTTTGAATTTTGAAAAAATATCCGGTTCTTTCATCCATTTTTCAAGGCGGTTTTTGGTAGAAAAAGTTATTTTATTTTTTTCTCCGTTAGCCTGCAAATCCTGTATCCATAAAGTTTTTGTGGACAGTTCCTTTATTGCTTTTTGGCGTTCTGAAATTTCAGGAATGCTTGCAGGAGATTTTAAATAATCAGCTAATTGTTGGCTTCCTGGTTCAGATTTGGTTCTATTCAAATATTGAAACAACGAAGCTCTCCCAAAAATATCAAGGTCGTTTGCATAAGCGTGTTCTTTAGGAATATGCTTTGCCCCATCTTCAAAAACAAAATAATTCCCGGCAAGAAATTGCAATTCATTTTCGTTGATATTTATGAGTTTATTGGTATGCTCAATTTTAGATTGATTTTTTAAATCTGCTTTTATAAGCTGAATAAAAATAAGCAACAACAAAATAGTCGCCGTAATTACATAGCCAATTCCCAAAGCCCAAAGGAAATAAAAAGCGGCGATAATGGCAATGACAGCGCCAAGCCGCAGCCAGGCGAAAGAAGATTTTCTTTGCTTCAATTTCTTTAGCTGTTCATTTAGCTCTTCTAATCTTTTTTTATAAAACTGCTTCGGTTCCATTAATTCGTTTTTCTTAAAAAGTTTGTAAAAGTAACTGAATAAATGGTAGCCTGTTTCTGTGGAGGCCGAAAACCGCTTTGAACATAAAGTGGGTTCTATTTTATTGTTCCCATATACGGCGTAAGCCTCACCGAAGAAGAAAGAAATTATTTGCAGGAAAATAGGAGGATTGCTTTTGTGATAATTGTATGAAAGAATCAAAAACTGAATTTCACAATAATACCGATTGTAAATATGTAATTAAAAAGGGGCTTTGGAATATTTTATCCCGAATAAAATAGAAATAACTATGGGAAAATATATTCGGGTTTTGTATTTGACTTTTGCCCCCTTTTATATGCATAACTGTTATAGGCAAAAAGGATTGGCAAAAATCATAGTAAGCCAACAAATAACGGGGATTTTAATTTTGATTTTTTTTTCATTGATTGCAATAATCTGAATTGGATAAAAAATGGTAAGGAGAATATATAGAAGCTTAGATTTCAATTTTGGTTCATAAAAAAACCTCCCTTGTTTTTAAGAGAGGTTAATTAAATTAAAAGAAGTGGAGCTGCAGGGATTCGAACCCTGATCAACTAACTAATTTTATTACAATTACTTATGAAAGTCGAAGATCACAAACTCATGAATTACGCAAGAATTTTAATTATGTCAAAAAAAACAAAGGGTTCTGTTCATACAAAGATAAAAGTTTTGGTTCTATGAGACAAAATAAAATCGTTTATTTTGTCTGATCATCCGGTTTTATGTCACATTTCGTTTAACCGTTAACGTTATAATATCAATGCACCTATAATGCGATCAGCTTTTTACTATACCAGAATTAACTGCTGTTTTAACTGCTTCTTTTTCTTCCAGCTCTTCTTTAAATAATGCTGGTGTAATTATATCTAACATTGGCGGCAGTTTCCACAACCCGTGTTTATGGAAATACCTGTCAATGAATATTGAAAAGGGGGATTAATTTTGACATGATGACTTGCTTGCTTTCTTCTATATAATCATCATATTCTTTTTTAGTTTTAAACTTTCGTGTTTTCTGTTCAGGACGCTTATATTCATGGTATAGCTTTAGCATTTCATGTAGCGGGATGTCGTTTGCCAAACCAATTTCATTATAAATCAGGGAATCAATATTGACAACTGATAAAGGTTTTACATGATGAACAAATAAGCCCTCCTGCTGTAGTATTGATAATTCATCCTGAAACCAATAGTCTATCAATTCATTAAATCCTGGGGTGTCATACTGATTATCATGAGTAAGTAAAACTGGATAAATGAAAACGTCCCTATAGTGATAATTGATGTCGGCCGGAAATTCTTTTTTAAGGATTTTACGAATATTGTTAATCAATTGCATCACGGCCTTAGGTTTCTCTTTACCGCTAGGCAGGGATTCATAATAAAGCACTCTTTGAAATTCTTCTTCGTAAACATTAAAATCAAAAGATGCTTTTTTTTCTGCAAGAATTAAGAAATCTTTCGATTCAAAAAGAACAATATTTTTCCCTTTTCTTATATAATGATCAGAAGCGCCATCAATTTTCATTTCAGCCAATCGCTTGCCGGAAAAACTGATGCACTTATCAGGATAAATGCTTTCAACTACCTTGCAGCAAAGCGTTTTTTCTGAAAATTCATCGCCATAAAAACTTCTTATGTCCCTTATTTTCCCTGCGTTGGGTAATGTTTTATTTACATCACGAAGCAAAAAGTAAACGCCCTTAAATATCTTTTCAACGACAAACAGATTGAAAATAATCCGATATATCCCATCACTTACTTTATAATACGGTTTTGCCCTGATTGTGAGGAAATCATTCTGATCAAGTTCATCATTTGCCTGTACCATTAGTTTTTCGATGAAGGCACAGCCTTCGTCAAACTTTTCGCCCGGGGTAACATTAATGTCGGTATGTGCTTCTTTTTGATTTTTCACTGCCGGCATTGTCAGGGGCAAAAGGCTTTTCAAATAATCTTGCCACGTTGGCGCATTAAAATAAGTAAGAAATGCAGCCAGCAATGGCTGTGTTTTAATATTGGTTTCCAAAAATTGAAAAAGGTAGATAGCTTTTATGATCTGAGTTGCCCACATCTGGCTTATATCGTAGTTTGACTTATCCGATACCGGATATTCCATGCAGAACATCATCGCCGGTATTTTCATTTTATCATCAAGATCCTGGCAAGAGGAAAAGGCAACACTTTGTTTTTGGGTAAATTCAGAATTCAATATCAGGTAAGCTTTGAATAAATTTCTCTCAAATTGTTCCGGAGTTTGGGTCTCAGGTTCCTCCTGTTTTGAAAAGAAATATTCAAATAGATTAAGGCTTGTATAAACATTAATGATTCCAATCTGAACGCCCTTCTTTTCAAATTCTTGTATTTTGCCGTAAATCTGGTTTGCAAAATCCCTGTTCTCTTCCCTGAAAAACATCCTGAGAAATTTATAATTGTCGGCAAATTCTGACTCGTGATTTTTAAACCCCAGGGAAGAATGCTGCGGCATTCAGGATAATATCCTTACTTCCGCCAGCCAAATACTGTTCAACCGTTAAAGGTTGCTCACCTGGAAATGCAACGCTAAATTCCAGCATCTGTCCCATTGTAACTGCATTACCAATGTCTAATTTATTTGTCATAAGTCACCATCATTTTTACATTGGAAGGTAATATTAGAAAGAGAAAATATCAGAAAATTACAGGCTTGCAGTTTAAACAAAGCTCTGCGCAAACCTTATGCAATATTGATTCGAATCGATATTATTCAGAAACTCAATTTAATGTTAAACAATCATATATTATCCCAAAAGGATTTAAAATTCTGTTCAATCCAGTTTTTAATGCCACCATGCGTGCGAATATTGGAAGGGACTTTTGTCTTTATAGCTTTCTCCAGTTTTTGGTAGGCGCCCTTGTCCTCTCCGCTCCATTTCCATGTTTTTCCAAGGCTGTTAATAAAATAGAGCATCTCGTATCCCTCGTCCCTGTTAAGCTCGGAAGCTTCGTTTCCATTAATAATTTTTGGATTGTCATGATCCGCCTTTGCATTCCATTTATAATTATGAGAATAAACCATCTCGGCTGTTTTATACGTAATCTATATTTATTGCAAAGGTTTGTATTACCAGAAAGAAAGTAACCTGTTTTATCAACAACATTTGAACTATGTGGAATCTTCAGCAATCTTTTTTCGGGCTGGTGGCAAGTCTTTAATTATATGTTTAGTTGCTTCCGGCTTAATCGCCTGTCCTGCTAATAGCTATTTGAAGCGCTTTTTTGAAATGCCCGAAACTAAACGTTTTTATTGTAAAATCACACTATAGTATGATTTGTACCCTTTCTGGCTCTTAAATTAGTCTAATAATAAAAAAAATCACATTATAATATGATTTTACCAACATAATCAGCTAAAATGCCCTATCTTTACGCTAAAATCACAATATAATGTTAGTTAAAGATGTGGGCAAGGCCATCCTGGACAGGAGGAACGAACTAAAAATAACACAGCCCCACTTGGCGGAACTGGCGGGGGTCAGTGTGAATTCCCTCTATAAAATAGAAAGAGGGCAATCCAACGCCACGCTGGAATTGATTGAAAAAATTACAGCAGTGCTGGGACTGGAAGTGAAACTGGAAGTAAAAAAAGTAAAGCTGTAAACCTATGCGAATTCTTGAAATATACAGGAACCACGAGCTGCAGGGATACTAACGGAAGAAAATACAAAAAGCTATTCCTTCCGGTATGCAGATACCTGGTACGCCGACCCGGGGAAACCGGCTGTCAGCTTGACCTTGCCCAAGACACAGCAGGAATATCATTCAGATCATTTATTTCCTTTTTTCTATAACATGTTATCCGAAGGTGTTAACCGGAAACTGCAAAGCAGGACATTGAAAATAGATGAGAACGATGATTTTGGATTGCTGGCCGCCACCGCACAATATGATACCATTGGCGCTATCACCGTTAAACCCATAATAATATGAACCTGCAGGAATTAAAATATTGCCCGGCACGCTGGCCGAAGGATATGATACCTATAGCCCCGCTTTCCTGCGCCGGATGTTCCATGGCCAGGAAGGTCAGCCACATTCTGCCTTATGACGCCCCGAAAAAAAATGAGGAGGACGCCGAAAAATTCATGGAGAACCGCAAGCGGATTTCGATATCGGGGGTTCAAGAAAAATTATCCTTATTGCTCGAAAAAAACCAGTTACGCCTGACCGAAGAAGGCGAGCAGGGCACCTATATACTAAAACCCATTCCAAGAGACCTGAAAAAAGTGGACCAGGTACCTGCCAATGAACACCTGACCATGCAGCTGGCTCACAGGTATATGATATCCCAACCGCCGATAACGGGATGATATTTTTTAAAGACGGTTCACCGGCTTATATTACCCGGCGCTTCGATGTAAAGACGGATGGTACAAATGGGGCAAAGAGGATTTTGCCACGCTGGCCGGAAAAAGTCGGGAAACAGGAGGGGTAAATTTCAAATATGAATATTCATACGAGGAGAAGCCGCCATGCCCTAATTGCATCGTATGTGCCGGCATGGCGGGTCGAAATAGAAAAGTTTTTCGCGCTCGTCTTATTCAATTATTTGTTTTCCAACGGGGATGCGCATTTAAAAAATTTCGCATTGCTCGAAACCAAAAGCGGCGATCATTTGTTAAGCCCTACCTATGACCTGATAAATACAAGGATACACGTAGACGACAGCGATTTTGCATTGGATAAGGGATTATTCGCCGATAACTATGAATCTGCCGCCTTTAAAAAATCACACCACCGGGGGCAGGAAGATTTTTTAGAGTTCGCGGGAAGGATCGGAATAGAAAAGAACCGTGCCCGTAAACTATTGGAGCCGTTTTTGTCGCGGCAGGAAAAAACTGATCAGCTGATAAAAAGTTCTTTTCCCTGAATGATGCGACAAAACGGGCGTATGCCCTTCATTATAGCACGAAGCGAAATGCCCTGCGAGAAGGGTATAACTTGAATATCATTACTCTCTCTCTTTTAAACCGGCCCCGATTTTCATACTTTTCGAACAAAAAACCTTACTGCCAATAGCCGGGTTAAAGGATGGAGCATATTGAATATATCCAAACGCATGCAAGTCTTTAATGCATTTGTGATAGGTTGACAGCCCGCAAATTTTAGCGGTGTCATTCTGCCGGCGCGATCCTTTTGCCATTTTTCTGATGAATTTAAGCAAAGATAACTATGACCGAGCGAGTGAATGAGCAATAACTTATGTTTTCAAGTCAATCGTGAATTCCAAATCCAGCATTTTCTATAAGAGGTTTAACTTTGATATTCATTCTAAAAGATTCAACTTGCTATAATATGATTAATATATCGAAGCTGATGTACCCCAGGCAATTGTTTTGCCGCAGGTACATTATAGCAGTATATCCAAACGATTTCTTAGTGAGGTAAACGATATGTTTTTATGGTCTTATCTCGGTCAGAAATTCTCGGAATATTCAATTAAGAATTATGTTATCAACGGGACAACTTCGAGAAGTATATCTGATTCACACGTCAATGACGAAATTACGTATGAATGAAGAAATGTACTCAATTGATGAAAAACATTTTAAACAATTATTCTACACTGAACAGATTTGCAAAAGTATTTCGGGTATCATTTCAGAATTAGTCTACTGCATATATTTTATGAAACAGATTAAGCTGACTAACTCACTGCCTGATAGAGCTAATGTCACTGTTGCCAAACAATTTATTACAACCAACAAGGAGTTATCCAATTTGTTTATGGATTTCTCAATCTTCTTGGATCAGATCGATAATATCAGAATTTCGTTTAACATCAGCAATATTCGTCCGGCTTCCGACTACATGTTTACTAATGATGAGCCGACATATTTTATAACAAATAAAACTGGAAATACATCAGTTTATCTCTTAAGAAATTTTATTATACAATATAATTCATTTTTCAAGCTTTCGATAAATGTACTTCGACACCACTCGCCTGAAGCAGTTGGAATCGGTCTTGAAAGATGGCAACAGTAAATTATCAAAATGAAAATTAAAATTCCTCAAATTTCAACTCAGGAACGTGGCCGAGTATTTTACGGACACTAATTATGTGTATTATAATTTTTTCAATAGCCCTACGTACGGGGCTCTTAACCGCAGACATCATGATTATAATGAGAGGCATATTTTCATGAATGAACTATTAAAGGATATTTATTTAACTCATAGTATTATCATGGATAATAATTTTGAACAATTCTTACTCATATCAGCATTTTCATTACAAGGTTTTATTTATGATTGAAAGTTTGATCTATTGGATACGCAAGAATGTAGACGATATGATTGGCTTTAATTACTATGCTTTTTATTTTTCAAAGCATGGAACAGAACCATCAAAACTTGACATATCTTCAATTGGCAAATTGCTAAATCATAAAACTCATGAATTATTCCGAATGTTTCAATCACATATTGGTAAATTGCAGAGAATAAATGAAGTATCAAACACTTTTAAACATTCATTCATAACTAGTGAAGCTCATGATTTGATGGGAAAGGATGAACCGGTAGTCAATTGTTTAAATATTCAATGGAATGACACATGCAATGAGCCACAATGGACCAGTTATTTTTTAAGACAGATTATCGAAGACTATGATTCTTTTTTTTGAATTATCAAGAGAAACGTTAAAAAGGTTTAAGTGGAACCAAGCTTGAGATCATGTAAGAAATCATTATTTCTTAATAATCAAATCCGTCAATTCCGGCGTATCCAGCATCCTTTCTATTTCAGTTTGAACGATTAAGGTTTACATCTTTTTTAATCTGCAAATAGTTCTTTAATACATCAGAAGGGTTTGTTTTTGAAATGACAGGTAATTCCTTATAAAGCGCTTGTTCTTTTGCGAGAGCATCATGGTCGTTAATGATATCTGCACAAAATGCTTTTAATGCAATTTTATTTTGCGGATCATCAGCAACCATACCAACAAATTCACCACTTGAAAGAGACGAGATTTTATTGACCGGAATCGCCAGTTCTAATTGCTTTGAATTGGTAATGCTTGTATCCATTCGATTAATGGCAATACTCTGCCGGTCCTGCAAAATCTTTCCAAATTTTTCAGACAATTGTTTCGCAGTATCACCGCTAACCTGGCCGCTGATAATATTGCCGACAATATTCATAATAACTTCTGCCTGTTCTTTTCCATAATGCAGTTTCAATTGGCTTGCGTCCTGCACTGCTAACGTAGTTGCCACTTTGTTGGAACGGGCTGTGGCAATTAGATTATCTATGCCATTAAAATATATCGTAGGAAATTCATCAAACACCAAACTGCTTTTATTACAATTCTTTTTGTTCATCACCCTTGTGATCGCAGTGACATAAAGTGAAAGAACTGCACCATAAGTCTGTGTTTTTTGTGGATTGTTTCCCATGCAAACTATTTTGGGTTGTTGGGGATTATTGATGTCAAGGGAAAAGTCATTTCCGGAAAGAATGTAGTAGAGTTTTTCAGAAGATAATTTGCTGAGACTGATCTTTGCACTTGCTATTTGTCCCTCCAATTGTTCTTTCGCATCATTCAGATAGGCGCTTACAAATGGGTTGACCAATACTTCTATCTGTGGCTCTGCTCTCAATATCGAAAACAATTTATCATAGCTCACCTGGGCAAGTTCGATTACATGTGCCAGCGTACAATATTTTCCATTTTTATACTTACATAAAAACCAAATCAATGCCGTAACAAAATTGATTGGTGACTCCACAAAAAAATCTCCCTGCTTTTTTATCCATTCCTGGTTAAGGCCTAACATAATTGTCCGGGATGATTCTGCCGCATCTGTTATATCATGCATGGTCGAAACATCTAACGGATTGCACCGGTGTGAACGGCTTAAATCATCAAAATTGATGACATAAAAATGCGGTTTTACTTTGTAAGAATTTCTGTGTTTCAGATACTGGTTGTAAGCAATCTTTGTCAGGTCATCAAACTTAAAATCATACACAAACATGCTAAACCCTTTTTGAATATGCTGCTTGATGATGTGCTGAATAATAAAATAAGATTTACCGCTACCCGGAGAACCCATGATCAGCAATCCCCTGAATGGATTGATAATATTGATCCAGCTTTTCCTGAATCGCCCTTTCAGATTGTATCGTGCAGGAAGATTTATCGAATATTCATTTTTCAATAATCGTTCTTCCTGTGGGAAGGTTTCATTGAGGGAATTGAATACATTATTACTTAGTTTTTTGTGGATGATTCTTGATAAAAGTGTACCTCCTGTAAGAATGAATACAAAGCCTGTTGCGGTTGCCACCATGTAAGCAATGGCAACCTGGATGGAATTAAAATTTAAATAGAAAATAAAATAACTAATAAAATAAAAAATTAATCCTGTCAGGATATAAATAACTGATGACTTAAACTGAATTTTTTCATTCTTTCTTCCTCTTGCACCAATCAAAGAAATACCCAGAAATATTAAAGCGATAAGCTTTGGTTTATTAAAGTTGCTGAACAGTCCCGTTCTGAAAATATTTTGCAATATTCGGTCCGTAATATCAGAGCGTAATCCCCATTGTTTGAAAACCTGGTAACAGGTAAAATAAAAGTGTAGTAATAAAATACCAATGCTTATCATTCTTGTAAGGTCAATGATCTTCCTCAGCCCTTGTTCATTTTCTCCGGTTTGCATAACTCATAAAATTTTTTAGTGAGATTTCTTTTTCTTTCTTTTTTGCTTTCTCAAATCATAAGGCAGGTAGTTATATGGTTCGATAGGTTTAATAACTTCATTCAAGAGGTTTGATAAATCCTCCTTTTGAACTTTTCTTTTACCAAGATCAACATGAGTAATTTCTTTAGAGACTGCTTGCTTTTCCTGATCTGTTTTTTTAATACTTACAGTTTGTTCAGATCCGCATTTATCAAGGATGGCTTTGGCACTGTATTCTTTGCCGATAGCGCTTCCATTAAAAATGGATTTTGTATTATGATCTATATAGGTTAATCCGTAAATAAATCCCTTATCATTTTGCCGGATAACAAGATTGATTTTTTCTTTTTGCAATGCTTCTTTAAAAGCCTGTAAACTTTTAGGCGGCTTTACCATAATCCAGTCAATAGATGTTTTTAAATTCTTTTTGTATTCCCTTTTTAGAATTTCATTTTCTGAAAATCTTTTTTCGCAGGTAAGCGAGCGTTGGTTTGCTATAAATGGAACTCGCTTTGATCGGCACACCAATCTTATTTCCTTTATCATCAAGTACCCGGTAAACAAGTCCATTCTTTCTAAAAATGATTCCTTCCTCTTTTCCTCTGTCGGCGGTGATATTGTATAATTTTAAAACGGCATTGAGTTCAGCCAGGGAAGCATATTTATAATGTAGGTAATACAGCATCGAGCACATTTGTGATTGCTCTTTTTGTCGGAGACCTTCCATACATTACTCTTTGTACATTGACAGGCTTGATCTCTTCGGATTTGTTTTTTCTGTTCTTGCGCTTTTACCAGTTTGAAAGTAATTTCAATTTCCTTCCGGGCTTTGGCGGATTCATTTCTGCCGATGTTATGTATTGAAATTCTTTTACCATCTTTTTGAATATTGGTAGTGACAATATGTATGTGTGGGATGGCCTGCATCAAGATGCTTATAAACCAGATACGGCTGTGTGAGATGAAGTCAAAAGTCGTTGCGGGGGAAGGGGCGTTGGTCGGAGATAAAAGTAAAAGGGGGGAGGAAAGGGATGTCGGTGGGAAAGGCTGGGATGAAGGGGGTGTCGGTGTGAGGTGGGGCGTTTGTTTTACGGAATGTGAATGCTAAAGATGTGAAGACCGGAACGAAACTGGTAGAAAAAATCAGGGGCATTGATGATGATCCTGGTCTTCTCACAAAAAAAAGACGTCCCGCAGGAAAGGGGTGTCTATGTGAGAGAATATTTGTTGTTGGAGGTTAATTAAAAACGAGGCGTATGATAATTGAGTTTGTCACAAAAGAGGATTTGCAGGAGTTTAGAATCCGGCTATTGAAAGATATTAAGGAACTTTTAAAACCGACAGACGTGAGCAGTGAGAAAACCGTGGCTTAAGAATGCTGAGGTAAGGGCTTTATTAAATATTTCTTCCAATACGCTTCAGCGTCTACGCATTGCCGGTAAGTTGCCTTCTGCAAAGGTGGGAGGAATTCATTATTACCGGTATGAGGATATTGAAAGAATGATGAAGGGTGATGAGGGGAAGTGAGGGATGGGAAGAGGTTAATTGATTTGTTTTTCGGGGTGGGTGGGTTCATTATAATCGGTTTGGGGTACGATATGAAGCAGAGTTAAGCATGGAAGAGATAAATCCGATTTCTATGCTGCTGTGGGAGGTATTATTATTACCGGTATACGGAAATGGAAAGATTGATGAAAATGATTATCCGAAGTGCGTGATGGAACAGTTTATTCAATTTCTTTTTTGCGGTGGGAGGAATTCGTTTTTTGCTTTTTGAGGATATTGAAAGATTGAGGAAATAGATAAAGTGAAAAATGGAAGAGTTAAAAGTATTGATAGATTTTTATTCAGCGATACAAAATGATAACAGGATAGGGGCAACACATATCAGCCTGTATTTGGCGCTATATTATTTTTATATATTGAATCAATTTCAAAATCCTGTTTTTATTAAACGGGCTTCGGTGATGTATGGAGCAAAAATTTACGGATTGGCGACCTATCATAAATGTATCAGGGATTTGAATGACTTTGGATATATTTTGTATAAGCCTTCCTATAACCCTGGGGTGGGGAGTAGGGTTTATTTGTTAAGGTTGGGATTGGGGAAGTGAGTATTTTTTTTTCATCTTTGATTTTGGGATTAATATTTTGGAATCTTCTTTATATTGTTTTGACGATGTTTATATTTTTTGCGGCTTTCACATGGAGTGGGATTATTTCTGTCTATCTTTTCTATAAAGCTCATAAAAATTTGTATTTTAAGTTTTTATGTGTAATAAAAATAATATATTTTTTAATCAACAACCATCAATTTTCCATTGAATTACTGTCAGTGTCTTAAATCAAACATTAGCCACTTTTTTATAATAGTGTCTATTGTTTGAAATCAAACAATAGACACTATTTGCCATAAGTGTCTTTTATTTGCCCTAACTTCGCATGAAATCTACCCAAGTGGCAAGAAACTTTATAATCGAACAATTAAAACAAAAATTTAAAGACCAAGAATCCTTTTCAAGAGAGGCACTCTATGACTTTTACTTGGGTTTTGAGCCTAATCTTAAAGAGACCACTTTTCGGTGGAGAATCTATAATCTGAAAGAAAATAAACTGATAAGACCAATTTCGAGAAATGAATTTACTCTCGTTTACAGACCAAACTATAAACCGGGTATAGAAGATACGGAGCGAAGACTTTCCTTAATCATAGACAAAGAGTTCAAAACTTTAAAAAAAGCAATATGGTCTACCCGGATCATAAGCGAGTTTATGTTACATCGACCCGGCCGTTTCTTTACCCTTATCGAAACTGAAAAAGAGGCAATCGAACCTGTATTTCATTTTCTGATCGATAATAACGTAAAGAATGTGTTTTTGCAGCCAGGAGAAAAAGAATTGCAACGGTATATCAGTGAATTGGATAATGCAATTGTAGTACAACCTTTGATTTCAAAAGCACCAGTACAAAAAGTCAAAAAAGTAAGCACAGTTACTATTGAAAAATTACTGGTTGATTTATTTTCTGATAAGAAATTGTTTTATACATATCAGGGAAGTGAATTGGTTTTCATTTTCAACAGCATTTATCACAAATATGCAATTGATTTTACCAAACTGTTCAGCTATGCGCAACGAAGACGGAGGGAGGCGGATTTAATGGATTTCATTTCTGAAAGAATGGACATACCAAAAACTCTATTGAATGATTGATAAAGCATCACTTTCGACGCAATGGCTGGAGGAAAAAAGAAAACAATATAAAAAAGACCCTGGGATCATTGAAGGGATGATACATGCACTATACCTTCTTGATCAATTGAAATTAACCGGACTGGATTTTATTTTTAAAGGAGGTACAAGTTTAGTACTGCTATGGAAAGGCCGTTTCGCTTTTCTGTCGATATTGACATTATTGTCAAGCCAGAATTGACGAGAGACTTGCTGGAAATTTCATCTTAAAAAAATAATTGCATCCAGCGAGTTACTTAAACTTGAACTGGATGAGAAAAGAAGTTATAAAAGGGCATCCCCAAGGCGCGCTACAAATTCATTTATCGTTCTAACTATCAACCGGAATAAAGAAGGTAAAATAATCGCTTACCCGGAACGGGAAATCTTACTCGATGTTCTTTTCGCCGATAATCCTTACCCTGTATTGTTAGAAAGGGAAATTAAAACAGAATGGGCGTCGTGACCGGAGATCCGCTGATCGTCAGAGACACCCGATATAAACTCAATTGCCGGAGACAAGTTGGTTGCTTTTTGCCCCAACTACAACCGGAGTTCCTTATATCGCCTTGAAAAAAAGAAAAAGAAATCATCAAACAGTTATTCGATGTGGGTAATCTGTTCCCCCTCATTGATAACATAGAGGTATTCATAAAATCCTACAATTCATCTGCTGCCAGCGAAATAAAATACAGACCTGAACGAAATATAGTTTCTGTCGAAGACATATTAAAAGATACCATCGCTACAGGTATCATCATAGCAAGAAGAGAATTTCACGCAGCGGATGATGCAGACAGTAAAATAAAGTATTCGGAAATAAACAAAGGGGTTAACCAATTCACGCATTTTGTTTTTGAAGGTAATTTTAGAATTGATCACGCACAGGTTGCAAGTGCAAAGGCAGCCTATTTGGCGGCGGTTATTCTGATGGGCTTCAAAGAAAAATTGGAGATATTTGATGAGAAAATTCCTTTGTATGAATATCTCATCAATCATCCAGAGTATAATTTCCTGAATAAACGACTAAAATTTGTTGCCAAAGGAGAGGCTCTTTTTTACTGGCATCGTACTCTAAAATTATTGTACCCTGAGAATCCGATTTAAATGGCATTCAAATTATCATTTGGGCTTTCAGGATTAATAAAACTAAATGCCGAAAACATTGCAACCAATAAACCGGACCGTTTTCTAACTGGAGTAACTGCAATCCTTCAAAGGTATTTGAAGACTTTTGCTATTCTTGTTTTGCAGAAATTATTGACAGCATGAGGGATTAAGTGTTGATATTAATCAGGCAGGGATTATAACCGTTATGGGTGAGGATGTTTTTTAAGCCCATGCCCTTCTTATAAAAGGATACCCATACATTCATCTGGTTCCAGCCTAAATTGCCCACGCAATGGTCCACGTAAAGAGGCCCCGCTTCCGGCTGCTTGATATCACCGACATGCCACGGGTCATAATTCAGGGATGTCAACACTGTGAACCGGTGGCAAGCGAGGTCCCCATCAACCCGATATAAGGCAAGGATGCAACATTAAATAACCTGCATGGATAGTCCGGCCTCATAATATGAATACAAAATAAAGAAGTATTAATAGAAATTAAAAATCATCCTCTGGATGTTCTTCGCTACCAGTAATCAAGGCAACCCTGCTTTTCCAGTTCTTCCATCATCCCACTGCTGCCTATAAATAAAGGAGACCGTTCATGCAATAAGGCAGGTACTTTTTCCAGTATCCTTTGACGGCGGTCGGTAGCCCTTCCACCGCACCTCCACGATAAAAGCCATGGGGTTGCATTCGTACAATAGCCGCAACTTTCCTTTGGGTTTTTGTAAAGTAGCGGGATACATAAAAATGCCACCCTTCACCAGGTTGCGATGCACATCGGCTACCATGCTGCCAATATATCTTTGCGTATATGGCCGTCCGTTAGTTTCGTCCTTTTGCTGGCACTGGGTAATATATTGTTGAACCCCTTCGGCAAACTGCGAAAAACGGCCATGATTGACAGAATAGATAATACCCGTTTCCGGGCAACGCATCCCCGGGTGGCTAAGCAAAATTCGCCGATGGAGGGGTCCAGCGTAAACCCGTTTACCCCTCTTTTGGTGGCATAGACGAGGATCGTTGAAGAACCGTAAATGACGTAGCCGGCTGCCACCTGCCCCAGGCCGGGTTGCAGAAAATCTTCTTGTCTTGCCATAGTGCCCACCCTGGTTACCCGGCGGTAAACACTGAAGATCGTTCCGATAGAAACATTGACATCGATATTACTGCTACCATCCAGCGGGTCGAACATACAGATGTATTTGGAGTTCATACTGACCCGATTATCAAAAGCCACCATTTCATCCAGTTCTTCGCTGGCAATACCGGCACAACTGATACCATGCTGTAATACCCCCATAAGCTGGTCATTGGCATATTGATCCATTTTCTTTACTTCTTCTCCCTGTACATTAATGTCGCCGGTGTTTCCCAGAATATCTACCAGTCCCGCTTTGTTAACTTCCACATTGATCCGCTTGGCCGCCAGCCCTATATCCCTTAGCAGGCCCGCCAGTTCACCGGTAGCCCGTGGAAAGGCCTTTCATTTCACGAAGCGTAAATTCATCGAGTGTTAATACATTCCTGTTTACTATCATTTTGATTGCTTTTTATCAATAACCGGACCCGCTGAAATAATTTCAGGACTTACCATCCTACCGTATTGGGTAAAGTTGGCGGCAAAAATCCGGGCTAACTTTTGGGCAGCCTGTTCATATAATATTTTATTTTTCCAGGTACTTTCGGGGTTTAGTAATTCCGGCGGTACTCCCGGGCAGGAGGAAGGCATCATTAAACCAAAAACAGGGTGGGGTTGAAACTCCACCTTTTCCAGCCTGCCTTCCAATGCCGCAGTAATCATGCACCTCGTATAGGGTAGGGGTATCCTGGAGCCCGTACCGTAGGCTCCGCCACTCCAACCGGTATTTACCAGCCATACCTGTACCTTGTGTTCCTTTATTTTTTCGCCCAGCATTTGGGCATATACCATAGGGTGTAAGGGTAAAAAAGGAGCGCCAAAACAAGCGCTGAAAGTGGGTTTGGGTTCCAAAACGCCTTCTTCGGTTCCGGCAACTTTGGCGGTGTACCCACTGATAAAATGGTACATGGCCTGTTGCGGGATAAGCCTGCTGATGGGGGGCAAAATGCCAAATGCATCAGCAGTAAGAAAAAATATATTGGAGGGGATTGTAGCAACGGAAGGTTGTAGCGCATTGAGGATATAACTGATAGGATAGCTTACCCTGGTATTTTCGGTTAAGGTAGTATTGTTAAAATCAATGGTATTGCCTCCAGGGAAAAAACTTACATTCTCTGCCACCGCGCCAGGTTTAACGGCTTTATAAATGGCCGGTTCTTTGACGGCGTCCAGTTTAATGGCTTTGGCATAGCATCCGCCTTCGATATTAAATACAGTTTCATGATCCCACCCGTGCTCATCGTCGCCGATAAGCTGTCTTCCGGGTCCGCGCTCAGCGTAGTTTTGCCCGTGCCACTCAAACCAAAAAAGAGCGCTGTATCCTCCTCCTTCCCCACGTTGGCGGCACAATGCATGCTTAATACCTGTTCTTCTTTCGGAAGGAGGTAGTTTAAGATGCTGAATACTGCTTTCTTCATTTCGCCGGTGTATTGAGTACCCCCGATAAGTATGATCTTTTGGGTAAAATGGAGGATCACGAAATTGCCACGATTGACCCCATCCGTCAGCGGGTCGGCAAAAAAATGAGGCAGTTGTATCAAATGCCAATCCGGTTCTTTCACCGCAGTTTCCTCACTACCCGGGCGCAAAAACATATTATAGGCAAACAGGTTACAGCAAGGGTTTTCGTTTACCACCCTGATATTAAGGCGGTACTGCTCTTTGGCGCAAACCGCGCAATCCCTGACCCATATTTTTTTATCTTCCATGTAGTGCATCATCTTATCAAAAAGCCGGTTAAAGTATTTTTCTTCTATGGGTTGGTTAAAGTCCTTCCAATTGACAGTGGTGGTAGTTACATCATCTTTAACGATAAACCGGTCTTTGGGGCTTCGCCCGGTAAATTCGCCGGTGTCAATTACCAGGGCCCGGTATCGCTCAAAACGCCTTCGCCCAATTCAACAGCCTGGGCAATCAAATCTCCCGGTAAAAGCTGGTAATACATATCTTTTGCATTGCTGATCCGGTTATTAAAATACTGCAGGGCCGCGGCACCGGCGGTACCTGTTTTTATGATAGAAAAATCCATGTTTAAATAGTTGTAATTTTAAAGAGATAAAAGGAAAAGAAAGATGGCTTCCTTCGTAAAGTTTCTTAAGAAATGATTAAAAGAATATTGCAGGATCGTTTATTATCCTGGTAATAACATCCATTATCCGTTATATTCAAAAATTTACTTTGCGGAAGGAAAATTATTAGATGCAGGGGGAAGCATCTTCCGCAAGGGCTTGCATTAAACAACAATAGTTGTCTGATTTATCATCAAATATTTTAGAAGGATAATCAGGCCTCATATCATAATATATAGGGGGCAAAGTAAAATTAAAATGGAGAGGGTAAAAAATATTTTTTTGAAATCATTGTCCAAAATACTTTATTATTTAATAATGTTATCTACTTAAGCAGTGTCATATTCTCCGAATGGTAAGACACAGAATATTGTAATTAAGGTCAGATACCTTGGAATTTTGTCGAATGCATAATGGCAGATATACTCGTTTTTCCATTTTCCTGAAAATGAAAAATAAAGGTAAGCTGTTCTTATTTTCCAAGTTCCCAGGAAAGTTACTATTGGTGTCATCGTGTGGTGTCATCGTGAATTAATATTTGGTTACTTTATTGAAAAAGACACCAGCGAATTGTTGTTGGAATTTTGGGGTGGGGTTTTAAAGCTGTAACAGTGTGTTTAGACATCAATAAACGGCAATTGATAAATGCAACTCAAGCTGGCTCCCGTTTCAGTTTTCATTTCCTGGTTGCTGCCGATAATCTCGCTGTCCATGCGTCTTGGGCTATGGGTTTTTTTCTATTAATGCAGTATCGATACAAATAAAAGAATATATAAATCGAATATTCATAACCTTTATCATCTTCTTGACTTTTGACAATACCCGACATTTCTGAGTTAAACATTATTGTTATAACACCTCTAAAAGAAAATTATTGGCTATTTGTTTGTTACCATAGAATACCATAATGATACTCGTGGAAACCTATCAGCAAAACAGCTATTGGCGTAACCTCGTATTATCCTAAGAGATGTCTGTTATGTAAGAGATGCCTGCGGAAAATTATGAGCCTTTATGAAATGTATTGTACAATAATACAAAAAGAGATTGAACTATATGGCGGCAGGTTAACATTACCAGGTATACTTTACCATTGATATGGGCAATTACAGCGACCTCCATGTATCAATATATAAGTCGTACACCAACAGCTAGGAAACCTTCTCTGGGTGATAGAGATTCTAAATAAAACTGAAGTTGTGCCCAAATATATTCCATACAAGCTTATGAGATTAAGGAGACATCCAAAACTTCCGTGTCAATCCAATTCACAGAATCTTGAAAAGGAAAAAGGGTTGGACTTTGACCGGAGTTTGCCTTATTTTTCAGATATCAATTTTTTCTTCAACAGCATCATATCGTCGCTAACTTTCATGTCCAAAATCTTTGCGTAGTGCTGAGTTGTCTTCAAATTCTTGTGCCCAAGCATCTTTGATACTGTCTCTATCGGAACACCATTGCCAAGCGTAATAGTTGTGGCAAAAGTGTGGCGTGCAATATGAAACGTTAACCGCTTATTGATCTTACATATATCTGCGATCTCTTTCAGATAGGCATTCATTTTTTGATTGCTCAATACCGGAAGGAGTCTATTATCATTAATACATTTGATGTTGTCGTTATATTTTTCCATTATGATTTGTGCAAAAGGAAGAAGAGGTATCCTTGAAGGTGTTTGTGTTTTTTGCCTGCTTGTGAAAATCCATCTTTGACCGTCGACTCCTAATGAAATGTCCGTTCTCTTTAATTTTTTTATGTCTGCATATGCAAGACCGGTATAGCAACAAAACAGGAAAATGTCTTTTACTTGTTCTATCCGCTCAATTGCAATTTTTTTTTCTGAAATTGCCTTTAATTCAATTTTTGATAAAGGTGTTATTTTGACTTCATGCATTGACATCTTAAATCGTGCAAATGGATCCTGAGTCAGCCATCCACGTCTCAAACAATCATTGATGATCTTTCTGAAATTTCGAATATACTTCATCGTGGAATTATGATTACATTTTCCAACTGATTTGAACCCAAATTACGCATTAGAAAACTGAAATGGGTAATCAAGCGGCCTTAGAATAGTTCCAAAGCCCACTAAACCATTGCCTTCTTTTTTTGCTTAATGCTATTTTTAAAACCAGTTTTCCGTTTAATTTTTCAAAGTAGGCGCCTATTGCAAAAGCCCGATAACGTAATGTTGACAGTGTTTTTTGTGTTTTCTCCTGCAACACAAATGTTCTAAAAAGCGCCATCAGATTGTAAGCAATCATCGCAAAAGTCAAGGCAGCTTCGGTGGCATAAAAATCTTTGAGATTAAAACTATCAAAACCAAAATCGTATTTTAATTCTTTAATTCTGTTCTCTGCATCACCTCTTCCCTCTGTACAATCTCCAAATCTCCGCAGGCGCAAATTTTAGATTGGTAACATAAGCTGAATAACGATAATTTCTATAAATTTCCTCCTCTGAAAACAGGCGTAACTGTTTGCCTGTAGCCTGAGGCCTATCTTTTATCCTCTGCCTTACTATAACAATTCTTCTTGGTTTATCCCAGGAAGCACTTTGATATTGTTGCTCGCAGACCTCAATGCCTGTATCTAATAATAGCCAGTTATTACTTCTGGCGATTAGCTTTTGGATGGGGCTTGAAAACTTTACTGCCACTACATAATCCATTCCTTTTTGTTCTATATAATCTAAAATATTTGACTGAAAGAAGCCGCTGTCTAACCTGAGTAAACTAACCGTTTTGTTTTTTAATTTATCCAGTGTGTCTTCTAAAAATCCAAGAAAATTATTTGCAGAAGACGTATCTCCACTTCGAAGCCACATATTGGCGACCAATTTTACATCTGCAATGAAAGCAATTAAAGGATGATGAGAAGGCCTTCCTCTTTTAGCCGGGTTATATCCTTTTTTAGCACCTTGCTGAACACCATAACGCGTCATTACTGATGAATCAATATCTAATGTGAAATTATCAAACTTGAAATTATCGAATATCCAGCAATAGAAATATTGGCTGATTTGATGATTTTTGGCTTGTGTGAATTTGCTGAAAAAACGCTTGTAGGTATCTTGCCCGGGGGTGTTTTTCCAATCAAATATTTTACCTAAAGCTCTATCATGCCGGGTAACTTCGGTATGCAAAAATCTATTAGCACCACACCAAATACTGGTAATAAAACTTTCAATAATGGTAGCGGTTTTATAACCCCGATTGGAACCTGACTGAGGCAAATCTTCATTTCGCTCAATCAATTCCCGAAATCCTATTTTCTGCAACATTTGCTTTAAAAAAACCATTCCTCCCCATGGAGTAATCTCTTTACTGGTATAGCTTATATCGAATTCCATGAGTATATTTTGCCTAACGCTACGCATTAGAAATTAAACAGCCAAATTAAAACATTTTATCTATTGCGTAATTTGGGTTGAACCAAAACTCATAGTCAGCTATAAATTCGTAATCAAGCTTGTTTATTTCGATGTCATCTTTATGATATTTCCATTTAATAAAAGCACGGGTATGCCTCAATGAGGTGTTATATCTTTTTATAGTTAACGGAGCATATTGCAAATTTACTAATGCTGCCAATTGATCATTGTGATTCTTGAAAACCTCTAAGACTGTTTTTGATTTTTCAATTTTACCCGTAAGAATATTTCTAATGCTATCAGCGGTAACCGGTTTATTACTTTCAATAAGTGAAATTCTGGCTTCAAAAACTTTTACTTTTAATGTTGCCAGGTGGTGATTTAATTCTTTTATAAATTCACCTTTCCCAATAGCTTTTTCCCCTTTTTGATCCCACAACTTAGGATCACATTTGCGAGAAGTTGTCATTTCTTTGGAGTTACCTTCTACTGTAATACGGATGTAAATGGGCATGTTACCAGCCACAAAATTTTTTGGCTTTCTTAAGAAGAAAAGCAAACTGAAGTTTTTACCAATCATAATAATTGATTTAAAGGTTATAAAATTAGAACCTCAGCCTTTCCTTGACAAGACATGTTCAAAGACTGAACATGTTCATTTCCAAATAATTAGATCAAAAATCGTGAGTCATTATTTTATTAGGACGAACTCACGAATTACTCACGATTACTATGAGCTAAAATGAGCATTTTGATCAGTCTCAAAAAATAAAAAAGCCCGCAAATATTGAGTTTGCGGGCTTTTGATTTCGTTTTGATTGTAAAAAAGTGGAGCTGCAGGGATTCGAACCCTGGTCCAAACACATTCGCCGTAAGCCTTCTACATGTTTATTTTTGCATTATTTGTCGGGAAAAAGCAGGAGCAAAACAAACCAACTTCTTCCTTAGCTGTATCGTCTTAAGCAATTGTCACAGCCTTCAATTGCAGCAGCCCGTTTTATTTTGAGTCGGCGGAAGAGCGTGGCAACAGGCCAGCCAGCTCATCGGCCCTAATGGAAGCGAATCTATCGATTACGCAGCCATGGCAAGTTGTGTATTGCCATTTAGAGTTTTCGTATTCAGATTAAAGCGCTAATTACGCAACGCGCTACATGCTTATACTTACAAAGAACTATGCTGTCAAAACCGGTCAGCCCCGGGTATTTTTTGAACCTGCAAATTTACGAAAAATAATAATGGGGATTTATTAAAGCCTATTCAGTATGTAATTTTAATCAGGCTATACGTGATAGTTTCCATTTTTAACATCAATATCTTTATTTTTATAACTAATTAAGTATTAAAAGCTATGAGAAAATTAATTATTCCGGTGATATTGCAAGCTATTGCAATAGCAGGTTTTGCGCAGGTAAATGTAAGCCAGCTATTATGCGACAATCTCTCAAACCCAATAGGAATAGGTGTTTCAAATCCTCAGTTTAGCTGGCAAATAACTTCGCAAAAAAGAGATGTAATACAGGCAGCTTATGAAATTAAGGTGGGAAATAGTTTGCCTTCATTAGAAAAAAATAAAAATTTAGAATGGAACAGTGGCAAAATTCTTTCTGATGAATCTGTGCGTGTGAATTATAAAGGCAATGCTTTGCAATCAGTAAAAAAATATTATTGGCAGGTTAGAGTATGGGATAATTATGGAAATGTTTCAAAATGGAGCGCACCTGTTTTTTTTCAAACAGCCCTTTTGAATACCAACGACTGGAAAGCCCAATGGATTGAACCGGGTTTCATAGATACTGTTGGCCAGCCAAGCCCTATGTTCAGAAAACAATTTTCAACAGATAAAAAAATAAAATCAGCAACCGTTTTTATTACGGCTCATGGGTTATATGAAGCTCAAATTAATGGCCATCGTGTTGGCGATGATTATTTTACACCGGGATGGACAAGTTATAATAAAAGGCTTCAATACCAGGAATATGATGTAACCGATCTGGTAAAAGAAGGAAACAATGCTATCGGCGTAACGCTTGGCAGCGGCTGGTACCGGGGCCATTTGGCATGGGATGATAATAAAAATATTTATGGAAAAGATATTTCACTTTTACTTCAATTAGAGATTAGGTATGCTGATGGTTCCGTAAAAACAATTGTATCAGATGAAAGCTGGAAATCAACAACAGGAAGCATAAGAAGTTCAAGTATCTATAATGGTGAAACTATTGATGCCCGTGTGAAAAAAACCGGGTGGGCATTGCCAGGTTATGATGATTCAAAATGGAGCGGAGTAAAAATCGGGGATTTTTCAAATGATAACCTGATTGCCACTATTAATGAGCCGGCAAGCAAACACGAAACCTTCAAGCCTGTGAAAATCTTTACAACTCCCAAAGGGGAAAAAGTAATTGACTTTGGGCAAAACCTCGTGGGCTGGGTAATGTTGAAAATAAAAGGTAATGCTGGCGATACGGTTGTAATACAACATGCAGAAGTATTGGACAAAGAAGGGAATTTTTATACCGCCAACCTTCGCGCGGCAAAAGCAACCTCCACCTATATTTTAAATGGGAAAGGCGAAGAATTTTTTGAACCGCATTTTACGTACTATGGCTTCCGTTATATAAAAGTGGAAGGTATTAAGGGAAATTTGAATCCTGATGATTTTACGGCTGTGGCCATTTATGCCGATATGAAAGAAACAGGTACTTTCACTACATCCAATGCAATGATCAACCAGTTGCAGCATAATATTCAGTGGGGGCAGAAAGGGAATTTTTTAGATGTGCCTACCGATTGCCCGCAACGCGATGAAAGGCTTGGCTGGACTGGCGATGCGCAGGTTTTTTCCCGCACTGCTTCTTTCAATATGAACGTAAATAATTTCCTTGATAAATGGATGAAAGATGTTGCCGCTGACCAGTTTGCTGACGGTGCTGTGCCACATGTAATTCCAAATGTGTTGGGCCCGGATGGAGGAGGTTCAGCAGGTTGGTCAGATGTGGCTACCATCATTCCATGGAATATGTATCTCGCCTATGGCGATAAAAAAATTCTGGAAGATCAATATGCAAGCATGAAAGCGTGGGTTGAATATATGCATCATCAAAGCCATAATGATCTTTGGAATACGGGCTTTGATTTTGGCGACTGGTTGTTTTACAGCCCGGAAGACCCTAACTCGGGAACGGCCAGCCATCACCAACAAATATTTAATCGCGCAATGTTTTTATGCCCATTCCACACAACTGCTTATCAATACCGCAAAAGTACTTGGCAAAACAGAAGATGTGGAAACTTATTCTGCTTTATTAAAAAGAATAAAAGAAGCTTATTTAAAAGAATATGTTACCCCAAATGGAAGGCTTGTTTCCGGAACACAAACCGCTTATGTGTTGGCATTAAATTTTGATATGCTGCCGGAAGATTTAAGAAAACAGGCTGCTGAACGCCTTGTTGAAAATATAGAAAGCTATGATAATCATTTGACTACCGGCTTCCTCGGAACGCCTTATCTCTGCGATGTACTTACCCGGTTTGGTTATGATAGTGTTGCTTATAAATTACTATTGCAAAAAACTTATCCTTCATGGTTATATCCCGTAACGATGGGCGCTACCACGATTTGGGAAAGATGGGATGGAGAAAAACCCGACAGCACTTTTGAAAACGCGGGCATGAATTCTTTCAATCACTATGCTTACGGGGCAATCGGCGATTGGATGTACCGCAAGATGGTAGGAATCGATACTTATGAAGATGGTGTGGGTTATAAACACATAAAGAGTAAAGCCACACATTGGCGGAGATTTCACGTATGCTTCTGCAAGCCTCGATACGTATTATGGCAAAGTTTCCAATTCATGGAAAATTGAAAATGGGAATTTATTAATGGATGTGGAAATACCGGCTAATACCACAGCTACCGTATTTGTTCCCGCAACTAAAGCGGATGATGTTACAGAAAGCGGCAGGAAATTACCTGAAGTAAATACTGTAAAGTTGAAAGATGAAGAGGATGGTTATGTTGTGCTGGAATTGGGTTCAGGGGTTTATCATTTTGAAGTTCATAAATAATGGAAAACAGAATAAGGAATGAATATATAATGGATTCAATCACCCAAATGGAAATTCTTATTATTTGTTGATTTACTGTATTTCATTCTAATAATTTCATTTATGCATGATAGGTATGTTCTGTAGAATTGGGTTGAAAATCATTGTTAACCTGTGTTGAACTTATAAGAAAAAATAAATTATTCATCGAACAAACTGACGTATGGAAATAATCCTTGGTGTCTTTTACCACTTTATCGGGGGCGCTGCATCCGGTAGTTTTTACGTGCCTTATAATAAGGTAAAAGGCTGGCATTGGGAAAGTTTCTGGATTGTTGGAGGCTTATTTTCATGGTTAATTTTACCGCCGGTTGCAGCATGGCTTACCATACCTCATTTTGCAACAATTATTTCTCAAACACCGGCTTCAACTTTTGGCTGGACTTACTTCTGGGGCGTTCTTTGGGGCATCGGCGGATTGATGTACGGCCTCGGGATGCGTTATCTCGGTATGTCGCTCGGCAATTCTGTATTGCTTGGGTTTACATCAGCTTTTGGAAGCCTGGCACCTTCAATTTATTACAACTTTCATCCGCAGGAAGGCAAAACAACTTTTCATGATTTGCTTACCAATTCCTGGGGGCAAATTGTTTTGGTTGGGGTGGTTTTATGCCTGTTGGGTATTTTTATTTGTGGCAAAGCAGGAGTTTTAAAAGAGCGTGAATTGCCGGAAGAAAAAAAGAAAGAAAGTGTAAAAGAATTTAACCTGGTAAAAGGGTTGATCGTTTGTGTCGTTGCCGGTATTCTCAGCGCCTGCTTTAATTTCGGAATAGAAGCCGGTTCTAAGATGGCCGATGTGGCCAATGATGCCTGGAAGGCGGCTAACCCTGCGGAAACAGGAAATTTTTTATACCGCAATAATGTAATCTATATTGTATTGCTTTGGGGCGGCGCTTACCACGAATTTTATATGGACTATGTTTTTAAATATCCGCAACAAAACTTTTGGAGATTATACCAATAAAAAAACACCACTTCTTCGTAATTATCTTTTTTGTGCTTTGGCAGGAACACTTTGGTTCCTCCAGTTTTTCTTTTATGGAATGGGAGAAAGCAAACTGGGCAATGGCGCAAGTTCGTGGATACTTCACATGTCCTTTATTATTTTGGTAGCAAATATGTGGGGTTTTGCACTTAAAGAATGGAAAGGTGTTAGCCAAAAGACAAAAAATACTATCATAATAGGAATCATAACTATCATAGCTTCTGTAGTAATTGTTGGTTATGGCAATTCGATTAAGTAGAAGGTGAACCGGGAACCGTCAACGGTGAATTGATTTTGAATCTGGGTTTGTTGGTTGCCTGTTTCTTTTTGGTGTTTCCAGTTTAGGGGTTTTTACCGGCTGCCGGTTTATTTTATTTTCATTTTTTTTATTAGGGGTGGGATTTGTTGAAGGTTGAGGCTGTTTTGAAATAGCCCTAACCGGTATATTGTTTTTGACCGGCTTTTCAACATTGGGATTATTCTTAGGCACAATCCTGCTGTTTTGATTTTTTGGGGCAGGATTTTCAATTGCCGGGTGGCTTTGGTTATTATTTGGGAAAGTCCTGACAGGCGTATTATTCCTGGCCGGATTTTCCTGTGGTTTATTATTTTCAGGCGGTGTATTACGATTAATCTGATTTGGAGGCAAAGGATGATTTTCCTGAGATTTATTGTTTTCAGGAGTTGGGTTTCTGTTAATTTGATTGGGGGCTGCGGGCTGATTTTCTGCCGGAGGGTTTTCATTAGTTTTTGGAAAAACCCTTGCCGGGGTATTATTTCTTTCAGGAGTTACTGTCGGAGTATTGTTATTTACAGGAGGCTCATTCCTTATAATTTGAGGGGTTTGGTTTTTAGGAAATTCCCTTACAGGAGCAGGATTTGACGGCGTTGCCTGGCGAGGCGTAGTAACTCTTTCAGGCCTTATATTTGAAGAATTGGCAGGTTGTTGATTTACTACCGGCCTGAAAAGCCTTACAGAGCTATTGTTCACCTTGGTTGCTTCAGGTTTATTTGAATTTACCAGGTTGTATTTTCTGATTTTTGTTCCGGTTGACCTCTCCACTTCTGTTATTGAAGGGCCCTGATTGTAATAAGGCCTTGCCCTGTTTCCATTATTTTGGTTATTTACAATGGTTGTATTATTGATTATAGTGGTGTTATTAATGATCGTTACATTCCTTGATCGGTTTATATAATAGTTATTGATGCGGGAACTATTGATGTAATGGGTTGGTACAAAAGTCCAGTCATTATAGGGAATTGAGCCGGAATTTATATTTATATCCATGCCGGGGGCGAGGGGTGCCCATCCATAATAATCTCCGCCGCCTCTCCATGAAACCCATGCAGGTGCCCATTCATAACCGGGAACCCATATCCAGCCATAGCGAATGTCATTCAGCCATCTGCCGTAATGAAACGGAGCCCAGCCCCAGGTATAATTTGAAACCCAGGTCCATCCATAATTTGTATAAACCCAATTCCCATTTGAATAATAAGGCCTAAACCCGGTCTGGTTAGGGATCCAGACATACCCATAGTTGCCATAATCCATCCAATCGCCGTAAGGGCTTAAATCATTATAAAATTGCTGATAGGTAATAGTTTGTTGCTGATCGTAATTTTGTGAATTTTCATCCGGGTTACTTTGATAATATCTCGAACTCGCGCAGGAAGAAATTAAAATTACGGTGGAGAGAATTAAAATGTTGTATAAGTATTTCATAATTTAATGTTTAGAAGTAAGACGTGCAAAAGTTAAGGAGGTTAATTTTTACAAAAATTATTACGATTACCTTAACTCTTTTATAGCAATAATTTGTCTCTACAAGTTACGTCTTATATAGGTAGATAAAATAGTTATTTAAAATCTTATCATTTCTTTTAACGGTCAGTAAACGAACAAATAAACCGAAATTTTATTTTAAAAACTCACTCGGCTGCCAATCCGATTTTGGATTAAAATGTTTCCACAACAAAGCGGATAATTTACGGGTAAGAACCCACGCTTCGTTGTCATGGGCCCAGCTCGTGTCTTTATTATTTTTTGTGCAGATGCAAAAAATGTAAGGATGTTTTCCATTTACATACAAAACCTCATCCCTGGTTGCATCCACAGCGCCGCTTTTATCTGCTACAAATACATTTGGCGGAATTTGAGAGATGGCATCTTCATCCCAAAACTGGCGGCTCATCATCCGCAACATCCTATCGCTTATTTGTTTATTTATAATTTTACCTTCTTCGATTAGTTTCATCAGCGTAGCCATTTCTCTTGGCGTTGTTTGCCCCCAACCATATTCATTCCAGTTTTCTTTTCTTCCTTCGGTCCGGCTGTTTACACGAGTGTATTTCATTCCTAAACTATCCATATATTTATTTATCTGAGTGCCGCCGCCCGCAAGGCCTTGCTGCCAAAGGCTCGCACCATTATCACTCATGCTCATCATCAGCATTACCAGTACGTTTAAATTAATTTTTTCACTGTCTTTAAAAGAAGCAAGAATTTCCTGCCCTTCTGAGTAGCGCACTGAATCAGTAAAAAGCATTTCCTGGTGATAAGTTAATTCACCATTATAAATTTTATGCATCAAGCCAATAAAAATCGGCACTTTTACCATGCTGGCGGTTGGGAAAATAGTATCTGCATTTACAGCGGCTATTTTATTTTTCGGTATATCATAAACATATACCCCCACATCGCCATTAAAACCTTTTAATAAATTGCTGATTTCGTTTTGTAAATGAGTATCTGTTTTTTGTGCCGAAACCGAAATGGATACAAGCGCAAAAGCAAAAGCCAATATTTTTTTCATTCCTATTTTTTTGCTGATGAAAGTATGAAATGATTTTGAAGTTTATTTCTTTCATGTGAGAATAAATAATTTTTTTAAAGCGATTGCTGGCAATTTTTTTGTAAAAAGAATCAGCAAGATGATAGCGAACAGGAATGTGCAATATTTATTTACTGTATTTCCGGCCTCCTGCGAAAATGAAAAATAGCTTCCCTGGCTTAAAATGGATAAAAAAAGGCTATCCGTAATATTTCCGGATAGCCCTTGGCCTTTTAAAGATATAGGAAGAAACTTTTAAATATAATTAGCTGAATAAACCGCCTTTTTTTAATTCACGGGTTTTTTCACCAATCAAAAATCCATTCTGATAAATCAGAATTTTATAATTTCCTTGTTGGAAATGGCCGTTTGGCGCAAATGCAAATTGTACATTTTTTGTTTTAGCTGTTTCCAGGTCAACAGGTAGCTTAGCAGTAAAAGTTTTGCTGCTGCTATCACGTGTAACGAAGGTATTACCAGATGAATCGGGAGTAGTTACCGGTTGCCCGTCAGGGCCTATTACCACTACGTAAAGATCAGTTGTTCCCGGCGCAATAATCCTGTTATTCACATCAAAACTCACCAACAATTTATCAACCCTTTTTGCTACAGTAGAAACTTTTTGTTTACCGTTGTTTCTTATTTTAACCGGGGTAATAGAAATATTGTCTGCATTTAATGTGGAGGCCACATCCACTTTTTTCTCAAGTACTTGTTTTACTACAATGGTAGAATCGAGGTTGTGGGATAAAGTTTGGTTCTGATTAGTAAGGACAACTACATTTTGATGAAGGCTGTCGTTTTGCTGAGTAAGCATTGCAATTTGAGATTGCAAATCTGTGATTTGCCCATTAAGTTGCCCAATCAAATCACGGGCTTTTGAAAGTTCAGAAGCTGTAACATTTCTTTTATGTAAAATGCTGCGTATCTCTGATTTCATTTTTGAAATTTCATCATTACTTGCTGTCAATTTACCATTCAAATCGGTATTGGCAGTCTGCATCGAATCAAGGCGTGCCAGTGAAGCATCAAAGCTTGATTGAATATTGCTTTTTTCAGTGGTTACTTTAGCAACTTCTGTTTGTTGTGCTTTTAGGGTTTCATTATCCTTACTGTGGTCAAAAATGAAAAATCCACCAAGAAGTATTATTGCGGCAATTAATAATCCGATGAATAAATTTTTCGAATCACGCGGTTTTTTACTGATAGTATCAGTTTGATCTGTATACTCGTTCATGTTTAAGTTGTTTAATGATTAATAAATGGGGAAATAAAAAGTTTCTAATAAAGTATTAATTAGTGAGATTCATTTATAAAATGATAGAATATTTTTTTGAATTATATATACTATAAAGTCTAAAATCATGCCATTCTTATTTTCATGAATAGAAGAAAATAAATTAAAAAATTAAAATCAGTATTTTTATTTGATTTTCAGCTTTAAAACGGGGTAAAACAGGCTTTGTTAAAAGAATTTTAATTTCAAAATTCATCTGGTTTTGTGATTAAAAAATTAGATTAACCAGGTTGAAAAACCAATAAGGTTTTGTACTTTTCTTTTTTTTCTTCTACTTTTAGTTAATTAAAAATTTTTAAAATGTCCACGAATTCTCATGTGAAAAAAAAAGTGACTGGAGTTTTAGCCATCATTTTTTTATTGCCATCGCTTATACTTTTTATTACCTGGGCATCAATTGGTTTCAGGTTTCCTGATATGAACCAGGTTGATAAAGAAGAAACTTTTTTGGGATATTTTTCGGGCTTTTTTAAAAGCATTCATGCGGCAGATATCACCTCCATCATTTTTTGCCTGGTTGCCATTGTACTGGCTTCAAGAAGTTTTCAAAAAAAGTTGTTATCCCTCAGGTTTTTGATGTTGATAACTGTATTGCTTTCTATTTTTATTATCCTTTTTGATATTTCTCAGTTAGTTTAAAATCCTACTGATAATCGAATTGTACAGTACCAAGTAATTGCTTTTCTTTTGAAAAACATTTTTGAATTTCAGGCAATTTTTTATCATCATACGCGTATTTCCAGATAAGATAATTTCTTCCTGTTTCATCAACTGAAATCATTTGCTTTGGCTCGTTGCCATCGTCGTATTCAAACATATAATCAGGTAGCAGCCTTTTAGCAATTTCATTATAATGTACCACATCTGTCAGGCGGTTATTGTCATCATAATAATAAAAATACTTTTTATCACCGCTTTTTCCCGATGGGTCTTCTTCTATTATGTTTCCTTTGTCATCAGCAAGAAAAGTAATAGTAGATACAAGGAAATTGTTTTTTTTGCGAAGCATTTTTACAGGTTTCCCATTTTGATAAAAATATTCACGTGTTTCTGTAATGCCACTGCTATCGCCATCTGCCATGTATTTGTAGTGATTAAAATAATGTTTCCTGCACTGTCATATTTATATTCTGCTTTGTTCGTATTGTGCGGTGTGGTTATTGTTGTTTTTATTACCTCGCCATTATTGTTATAGCCTGTTACCAAAAGCGATTCCCCGGTCATATTTGACTTTGTCATTAATTGTGATTGTGAAAAATTTTTATTTATTTTTTTTTCACAAAAAAAGCCTTCGCTTGGCTGGTCATTTTCATCGAAGCTTGTTATTTTAATATGCTTTAAATTGTTATTTTTTAAAATTGAAAACTCATCATTTTCCTTAATGGTACCCATAATATCTTTGTAATAATATTGGGCATTTGCCGTACAAATACCAGCGGTAAATATGAATGCAAAACTGGCTAAATAGTAAAGGGGTTTTTTGCTCATTTTTTTTAAAATAAGTAAATAATTGGGTATTTATTGTTTATGGTGTAAAATAATTCATTAATTTTTAAAGCAGTTTTTGTTTGTTATTTTTAACCGGAAATTATAATAAGTTAAATAGCTTTTATGTCTCATCTTCCTCAAAGGAAAGAAACCAATTGCCTTAATTGCGGAACGGAAATAATAGGGAAATATTGTCATAATTGCGGACAGGAAAATACGGAACCCGAAGAATCGGTTTGGCATTTGATTTCTCATTTTTTTAATGATATTACTCATTTTGACGGAAAGTTTTTTTCATCGCTTAAAGATATAATTTTCAAGCCCGGTTTTCTTTCAAAAGAATATATGAGAGGAAGGAGGGCTGCTTACCTTAACCCGGTAAGAATGTACATTTTTACTTCATTCATATTTTTCCTGGCTTTTTTTTCAGCCTATCATATTCCTGAAAATGTTTTTAAAAATTCCATAATTACCTTGCATGGGAAAACAATAGGGCAGATAGATTCTTTACCTGAACCTGATTTTAAAGATTTTACAAAATTGTTGAATGGAGGGGAACCTATGAGCCGGCAACAATTTTCTAATTATGCTGATAGCTTACAAAATAGTGGAGGCTTACATTTTTTTTACTCTGATAATAAAACGAGGAACTTTAAGAGCAGGAAGGAATATGATTCTCTTTTAGCTATAGGAAAAATTGAAGATGGATGGTTTCGACGGAGGCTAACTTATAAAGAAATTGAGATAAATAATAAATACCGAAAGAAGGAAGGTGCATTTTTAAGTGACTTTATTACCAGCCTTATGCATCATTTTCCGCAAATGCTGTTTGTGTCTTTGCCATTTGTAGCGCTCATTTTAAAATTACTCTACATCAGGCGCAAAAAATTTTATTATGTAAGCCATGCAATTTTCACTATTCATCTTTACATTTTTGTGTTTATTATTTTATTAATAGAAATTGGGCTGGATCAGTTAAATAATATAATTACCTGGCGGGGAATGAATGTGATTATTAATATACTTTCGCTATCCATTTTATTTTATCTATATAAAGCCATGCGTAATTTTTATGAACAACGAAGATTTAAGACTATTATAAAATACATTTTGCTACTGTTTTCGTTTTTATTTTTAATTGTGTTTCTGTTTTCAATTTTTTCGCTTATTTCTGTTTTCCAAATTTAAATTTCTAACAATGAATCAAAACATAAATATAAACAGCTTAGTAGAAATTATGGACGAATTACGGGAAAAATGCCCATGGGATAGAAAACAAAACATTCACACTTTAAGGCAACAAACTATTGAGGAAACATACGAACTTGCAGATGCAGTTACCGACAAAGACTGGGATGCTATCAAAGAAGAATTGGGCGATTTATTACTGCATATAATTTTTTATTCTAAGATAGGCGCTGAAGAAAATAAGTTTACCATTCAGGAAGTGATTGATGGAATTTGTGATAAGTTGATAAAAAGGCACCCGCATATTTATGGAGATGTAAAAGTTAAAGATGAAGAGGAGGTAAAGAAAAACTGGGAGCAGATTAAACTGGCTGAGGGAAAAAAATCGGTATTAAGCGGTGTGCCAAAGTCATTGCCGGCAATGGTAAAAGCCATGCGTATTCAGGAAAAAGCGAAACAGGTTGGTTTTGAATGGGCAACAAAAGAGCAGGTGTGGGAAAAGGTAGAAGAAGAAAAGTTGGAATTATTAGAAGCCGTAGAATCCGGCAAAAAGGATAAAATTGAGAATGAGGCAGGGGACCTTTTCTTTTCTGTGATAAATTATGTAAGATTTTTGAATGTAGATGCAGAAAACGCCCTTGAGCTAACTAACAAAAAATTTATAAAAAGATTTAGGCTGATGGAAGAATCAGTTCAAAAACAAGGGTTGGAATTAAGCGAAATGACACTTGAGCAAATGGATGCTGTGTGGAATGAAATCAAAAAACAAAATATTCAAATTTGAATTTAATAAAGAACGATAGTTTTTTTAAAAGGAATTCTTTTTTACTGATAACAGCCGCCTGGTTATTCACTTTAGCTTTTATAGTTGATAATTACTGGAGCGGAAGTTCACCTTCCAATGCCGCACAAAAAGCCATCCAAAAAAATGTAGGCAGCAATCTGATAAAAATCAATTCTTTTTATCAGGATACGGCATTACTTAATGAGATTATCAGCAATAAATATGATGAAAAAGAACTTGCCCAAGAGGTAGATAAAAAATATTTTATTTTTATTTATAAAATTTCTGCCTCTAATAATTTAATTCCCGTTTTTTGGAACACCCAGGTAATAGCGCCTGATTTAATGGTGCTTAAATCGGAAAACGGAATCAGTTTTCAAAAATTATTAAATGGTTGGTATGTTATTAATAAAAAAACTTTCCAAAGTGCTTCCGGTGCTTTTTATAAAATTGTTTTTTTGATTCCGGTTAAATGGAATTATTATATACAGAACCAATATTTACAGAATTCTTTTGTTGCCGAAAATAATATTGAGAAAGCATATGATATAAGCCTTACTCCTACGAGGTATGTAATTAAAGACTTACAGGGTAACCCCCTGTTTTATTTACATCAGTTAAACAGTCCAATTGGCCATAATAATTTATTGGCTATTTTATTGAGAGTTTTAGCTTCGATATTTATCCTGTTTTTTATTCATCGGTTAGCCAATTATTATACTCAAAAAAAAGGGTTCTTTATTCGGCCTTGCCGTTTTGATTGTCCCGGTGTTTATTTTAAGAGTATTGAGTTATGCCTTGCCTGTTCCTATTGATTTTAAAACCTTACAATTATTTGACCCTTCAATTTATGGCGCTAATTTTATTCTAAGGTCGCTGGGCGACCTTCTGATTAATTCTATCTTATTTATCTGGATTGTTTTATTTATCAGGTATCATTTTAAATTTGATTTTTCAAAAATTAAATTTAAGTCCGATTTATACAGGTATATCACTATAGTATTTATTTGTGCGATTATGGTAGTTTTCACGCTGCTTGGCAGTTTCATGGTTCAAAGCCTTGTATCGGATTCCCAAATTTCTTTTGATGTAATTAATTTTTTTACTTTAAATATTTACAGCGCTATTGGTTTTATTGTATTGAGTTGCGTAGCCACCGGATATTTTTTCCTGGTAACTATTTTGCTTCAGCCATTGAATATTTTTATTGGAAAAAAAAGGTACCAGTTATACCTCATCCTTACGGTTACCGGCCTGTTTGTTTTAACTTTTACTCTTCATTCTGTACTTTTAAGTTTTAATCTTGCCGTTCTTATATGGCTGTTAATTTTTATTTTTCTCCTCAATTTTAGGGTTCTGCTGCTACATGCATATAACCTGGTTTCATCAAAATTTATTTTTTGGGTTTTCTTTTTTTCTGTTTCAATTACTGCAATAATTGTTTTACAAAACAGGACAAAAGAATTGGAAGACAGGAAGAATTTTGCAGAAAACCTGGCCAACAAGGCTAATCCTGCAGGCCAGTAATCGTAAGTATTATTCTTAAAGATTTTTCAAATGATTATCTCTCCAAAATTTTTGAAAGGTTCAAAAACCCTTTTGAGAACAGGTATTTAAAAGACAGTTTAATCAATGAAAATTTTTCCGGGTACCTTGATAAATATGATACCAGGATTTACACTTTTAATGCGGCTGAAGCGCCTTTATATAATGAAGATTCTACCACTTTTAACGCATTGAACGCGATCATACAAACTCAAGGCCAGCCTACTGATATTCCTAATCTTTTTTATTATGATATTTCTTATGATAGATTTAATTATATAAGCAAAATAGAAGTCACCGATTCCGCTGGTTTGAGGCAAGGGTATGTTTTTGTTATTTCAAAACCTAAAAGGTATAAAAGTGATGCTTTATACCCGGAGCTTTTTTCAAAAGGAAGCAATAATTCTATTGAGAGTTCGCCGGTTTATGCCTTCGCTATTTATAATAATAACAAACTAAGCAGTAACTACAACGATTACCCTTTCACAACAGATATTGATAACAATGATTTTACTTATAACGAATTCAGGGTAGTTAAAAAAAATGGCTATGAAGAATTATGGTACAAAGCCAACGCGGATAAGGTAATTGTAATTGCCCGCCAGGATAGGTTTTTTGTCGAGTCAATCACTTTATTCGCGTACCTATTTTGTTCTTTTTTACTAATTGCTATCTTTTTTAACCTGGCTCAACATTTTCTCACGGAAAAAAAAATATACTCGAATTTCAGGTCCTTATTTCAGCTAAATATTCGCAACCAGGTGCATGGAACGATAATTCTTATCAGCGTTTTTTCTTTCACCGTAATCGCTGTTACTACTATTCTGTTTTTTATCGGCAGGTATCACAGTAATAACCGTGAAAAACTAAGCCGTACTATTCTTGTAATGGAAAATGAATTAAGGAATTCAATTGATACGATGCCTTTAAATAATTACCAGTTATTAAATTTTGATAGCCTTTCTCATAATGAACTGGCGGAAACAATTAATAATATCTCAAATATTCATGCTACTGATTTAAATGTTTATGACCTTAATGGAAACCTTAAAGTTTCATCAGTTCCTTTGCCGTATAATAAAGGGATTGTAAGCAAAAAAATGGATCCTGTCGCATTCTATCATTTAAATAAAATGAAAGACGTTCAATTTTTTCAGGAGCAAAAAATAGGCACACTTCAATATTTAAACAACTATGTGCCTGTAAGAAACGAAGCTGGAAAGGAATATGCTTATTTGAATATTCCTTATTTTGAATCGCAAAATAAATTGCAGGATGAAATTTCAAACTTCCTTGTTACCATCATCAATCTGAATGCTTTTATTTTTCTCATCGCCGGCATAATTGCATTATTTATTACCAACAGGATAACTCATTCCTTTTCTCTGATGAGCGATAAAATGAAAAAGATCAACCTGGAGACAGGCAATGAAGAAATTGTATGGAACAGAAAAGATGAAATTGGTGATTTAGTACAGGAATATAATAAAATGGTTAAGAAGCTGGATGTAAGTGCAAAGTTACTTGCCCGTAGCGAAAGGGAAGGTGCATGGCGCGAAATGGCAAGGCAGGTTGCTCATGAAATAAAGAATCCGCTAACGCCAATGAAATTGAACCTGCAATATTTACAAATGGCGATTGAAAAAAATTCCCCGGATGTAAAAAATATCTCTTTATATGTATCACAAATATTGTTAGAACAAATAGAACATCTTTCTCAGATTGCAAGCGACTTTGCACAATTTGCAAAAATAGGAAACACAAAAAAGCAAATTTTCGATGTGAACCTAATGCTTGAAAATTCTATTACTCTCTATTCTACAAACGATGAAGTGCAGGTTAATGCTAAACTGTATCCTCAGCAGATAATGATTAAAGCAGATAAAACCCAGATCAACCGGGTATTTACTAACCTGCTTCAAAATGCTGTTCAATCTGTTCCTGATTACCGGAAAGTGGTTTTGGAAATTAAAAGTGAATTGAAAGGCCATAAAGTGATAATTTCTATTCAGGATAATGGAAATGGAATCCGCCCTGAAATGGCTAATAAAATTTTTACACCCAATTTTACTACTAAAACTTCAGGAACCGGCTGGGCCTTGCGATGTGCAAGGGAATTGTAGAAACATTAAATGGAAAAATCTGGTTTGAAACGATGGAAGGGGAATGGACATGTTTTTTTGTCGAGCTCCCTTTGGCTTCTGAACCAGCAGCAGAGATTTAAAAATTTGAGTTTAATTAAAATAACAATAATGCGTAGCCGAAGAGTTATTTACCTCAATAAAATAATTAATTAGAATGGCGTAATTTTTTTTAGGAATTGACGAAAATTATTTTCCCGCTTACCAGGTTTTTTTTATTATTTATTAATTTTTAACATTTCAAAGAGCCTAAAAAGCTTTTTTGGTGTAAAATTTTTTTTGAATAAATTTTCGATTTATAATTCAATAATCTTTTTCAGGCTTTTTGTAAATTGATTTTTCCAAGTTTTTTTTTAAAAAATGATTCTTTGAAAAAGCATTTACTGGTTACCGTTAGTTTTGGTAATTAATAATTTCCGGCTGATTTTTTTTCTGAAATTATTTGCTGCTTGCCGCATTTGGAATCTTAGCAATGATTAAAAGTTTTTCGGCATTTTTTTATTTTAATCATTTGATTAAAATAATTATTATTAAAAAAATATTTTCTTTCCTGAAATTTTTATTTTCTTTTATTTAATAATTGCAAGAAGCCTTACCAGTCTGTATTGTAGAAGTTATTATAAACAAAAAGTCCCGGAATTTCCGGGACTTGAATTATCTGTAAGAAAAATAAAATTATTTTTTCTTAGCAGCAGCCTTTTTAGGAGCGGCTTTTTTTGCAGCGGCTTTTTTAGGAGCAGCTTTCTTAGCGGCGCTCTTCTTTTTAGGAGCGGCTTTTTTAGGAGCAGCCTTTTTAGGAGCAGCCTTTTTAGGAGCAGCTTTTTTAGGAGCGGCTTTCTTAGCGGCGGCTTTTTTAGGAGCGGCTTTTTTTGCAGCAGCTTTTTTAGGAGCAGCTTTTTTTGCAGTTGCCATGTTTTTAGAATTTAATTGTTAGTAAATAAAAAATAAAAATAAAAACATTTTGTCAACTGCCAAAACTTATTTGGATTTTTTTTTATGCAGTCGCTTCCAGGGAGTTTACGGAAACGATAGTTTTATCTCCTTTTGTCTTTCTGAATTCAACAATTCCGTCAGAGGTTGCGAAGATGGTAAAGTCTTTTCCAAGGCCGTACATTTTTGCCCGGATGATAAACCGTACCGCGTTGGCGTAAAATTATATTTCCAGAAGTGGCAGCCTGGCCGCCAAATATTTTTACTCCTAATCTTTTGCTTTGTGAATCACGACCGTTTTTAACCGAACCTTCACCTTTTTTATGTGCCATTATTTTAAAATTAAAAATGATAATTTTTGAAATGAAAATTATTCTTTCATTTCATTTTATAAAATTGCTTATGCAATTGCCGTAACTTTTATATGAGTATATTGTGTGCGGTGCCCGTGTTTTTTTCTAAAGCCTTTTCTCCTTTTCATCTTAAAAGCAATTACTTTTTCGCCTTTTACCAATTCATTCAAAATTTCAGCTTTTACTTTTACTTTGGCATCAGTGCCAATAGAAATTTTTCCATCAGAATCATGCAAAAGCACTTCAGGAAACTCAACTTCATCACCTTGTTTCCCTGACAGATGAGGTACATATAAACTTTGGCCTGGCGTAACTTTAAACTGCTGGCCGGCGATTTTTACAATAGCAAACATATTTTTCCAATTTTTTGGAGTGCAAATGTAAGGGAAATTCAATTATTTTGTTATTCTAAATTCAATTTTTAAAGCCATTTTTGGCCTTTTTGTATAAAATATTGTTATACAAGCCTAAAAAGCTGTTAGGTTTAGGTTTATTTTGCTATTGTCGGCATAAAATCATGTAATGGAGTTGATAAAAAAATTTTTTAGATTTTGTTTCACTATTTATGGATTCTCCATCTTTTTATTCTGGATGTTCCTTTTGCTTCCTTTGTTTGCCTGGGCATTTTTAGAAAAACCGGTTAAGGGAGGAAATCTTATTTATAAAATTTCACGTTTTTGGGCAGATGCATTTTTTTTTATGCTGAGGATAAAACATTGGAATATTTACGAAGGGCCTTTTAATAAAAACGCCGAATATATATTTGTTAGCAATCATATTTCTTATCTCGATATTCCAATGATGATGAAAGTAATCAAGGGGCAGCATATTCGTATTTTGGGAAAATCCGACATGAATATGATCCCAATTTTTGGCGCCATTTATAAAAGGGGAGCTGTAACTGTGAACAGGGAAAGTATTGAAGCCCGTTCTAAAAGCATAAAAAGCCTTATCGGGTTTATTCATAAAAAAATTTCGGTTTTTATTTGCCCTGAAGGAACTTTTAATACTACTCACCAACCATTAAAAAGTTTTTACGACGGCGCATTTCGTATCGCTATTGAAACCCAAAAGCCTATCGTTCCTATATTATTTTTGGATACTTACGACCGGTTGAATTATAATAATATTTTTTCACTCAACCCGGGAAAGTGCCGTGGTGTTTATCTTTCACAAACTTCTACTGAAGGATTAACACTGAAGGATGTTCGTTCTTTGAAAGAAAAAATTTACAACCAAATGTCAGAAGCTTTAATAAGGTATAATGCAAGCTGGATTGAAAAAAAGGAATAAAATTATTTCTGGCTTATTTGGTTTTAATTTTAAAAACAGGAATTTCAATTATTTGTCCGTTTACTATAAAATCCTGTAAATTTCTTTACCAGCCAGTCTCAATATATTTGCATTAATGATTACTGAAAATACCGGAGAACAAAATTTATTTAATGAAAAAACAGAAGCTATAACACTCTGGCTGGAAGTAATATTGCCTTTGGCTATTCCTAAAACGTACACTTATTCAGTTCCGGGAGAATTAAAAAGCAAAATAAAAATTGGCTGCCGCGTGGAAGTAGTTTTTGGAAAAAATAAAAAATATTCAGGCATCATAAAATCAACAAGCCAGGAAAAACCTTCTTATGCTACAAAAGATATTTTGAGTGTAATTGATGATGAACCGGTAATTTATCAACAACAATTGCAACTTTGGAAATGGATAAGTGAATATTATATGTGTAGCGAAGGCGAAGTAATGGCGGCTGCTTTGCCCACTCATTTAAAATTAAGCAGCGAAACCATTTTAATTTATAATGAAGAATATGGTGACGATTTTTCTGCGCTCGGCGATGATGAATATTTGGTTGCAGAAGGTTTGCTAATTAAAAAAGAATTGAAAATATCAGAAGTCCAGGAGATAGCTGATGTGGTTCATGTTTATCCTTTAATAAAACGGTTGATCGAAAAAAGAGTTTGTTTCGTTTGGGAATCCTTTACCGAAAAATTTAAAGAGAAAAAGGAAAATTTTATTTTACTGAATCCTGAATTTTCAACTGATGATCAATTAAATAAATTAATGGATGAATTGGGAAGAGCGCCGAAACAATTGGAATTGCTCCTCAGTTTTCTTCATTTTTCAAAAACAGAAGGAGAAGTTTCTCAAACTCAGCTTTTAAAAAAAGCCGGAGCTAACGCAGCTCAATTGAAAGGGTTAATTGACAAAAATATACTTTTTGTTGAAAAAAGAAATATGGACCGGCTTCCGTATTTGCCCAAAAAGATGGATGTTCAGTTCCGGTTAAACGATTCACAGGAAACGGCTTTGAATGAAATTGAAATGGCTTTCCGGCAGAAGGAAGTTTGCCTTCTTCATGGAATTACCAGCAGTGGAAAAACGCAGTTGTATATTAAACAAATAGAAAAAACAGTAGCTGAAGGAAAACAGGCTTTATATCTTTTGCCTGAGATTACTTTAACCGCGCAAATTATCCGGAGGCTGCAATTTTATTTCGGAGGAAATATTGCCGTCTATCATTCTAAATTCAATAATAACGAGCGGATAGAAATCTGGAATAAAATAAAGACAGGGGAATTAAAAATTATTCTCGGAGCGAGAAGCGCTTTATTTCTTCCTTTTAAAAATCTTGGATTGATAATAATTGACGAGGAACACGATGGTTCTTTTAAACAACAGGACCCTGCGCCTCGCTACAATGCTCGGGATACTGCAGTTTATTATGCATCCCTTTTTAAGGCAAAAGTTTTGATGGGAAGCGCTACTCCCTCTTTAGAAAGTTACTATAATGCACAAAAAAATAAATATGCATTGGTAAATCTTGCAGAAAGGTTTGGTGGAATTCAATTGCCTGAAATAAGAGTGATCGATACCAAAACTGTCGCCGCTTCAAAAAAAGGGAAAGTGATGATTTCACCCCAATTAAAAGCGGAGATTGAAACTGCTTTGCAAAATGATAAACAGGTGATTCTTTTTCAAAACCGGCGTGGTTATGCGCCATTATTGCTTTGTGGAACGTGTGGTTTTATACCTCACTGCGAAAATTGTTCGGTCACATTAACCTTGCATAAATATTCTAATAAACTTCATTGCCATTATTGTGGAAATGCTTATCCCAAGCCGGTTTCATGCCCTGCATGTGGAAGCGTAAACTGGAAAGAGAAAAATTTTGGTACAGAAAAAATTGAAGAAGAGCTTACGGAAGATTTTCCCAATAACCGGATTGCGCGTATGGACGTAGATGCCGTGAAAGGGAAAAATGCACATGACACCTTGATCAAATTATTTGAGCAACACCGGTTTGATATTTTAGCAGGTACCCAAATGGTAGTGAAAGGGCTGGATTTTGAAAAAGTAAGTTTGGTTGGTATCCTGGATGCGGATGGGTTATTATCTTTTGCTGATTTTAGGGTAAATGAAAGAGCCTTTCAATTGATGGAACAGGTAAGCGGCAGAGCCGGCAGAAAATTGGAAAAGGCATCGTTTTAATACAGGCATCAAAGCTTGACCATCCTGTTTTATTATTTTTGCAGCAGCATGATTATGAAAAATTTTATGAGTTTGAATTAGCCATGCGTAAGCAATTTTTTTACCCGCCTTATAGTAGGTTGGTCAGGATTGTGATAAAACACCGGATAAAAGAAATGGCTTTTGAAGCTGCTGAGGTTTTAGCAAAAAGCCTGAGTAATGATTTTGAAAACCTGGTAGGCCCTGCTGCGCCAATTGTCAATCGTGTAAGAAATATGTATTTGATGGAAATATTAATTAAACTTCAAAAAGATGCGATTCAATTGCAGGCCAAAAGAAAGCAATCCGGAATCACATAGATCTTTTAAAAGCAGAAAAAAAATTTAGAAGTGTGATTGTAATTGCTGATGTTGATCCTTTATAATTTTGTATAAAATAAAATTACCCGGTAAATGTTTGTTTACTGTATTAATAATTTTTTATTCATACTTTGTTCAATTTCCCTGTCGTTAAACAATTCCCTTGCCATATCCGCCATCTCCTGGTATTGATAATAATGAATGCCGTTTTTTTTCTGCTTGCTTTCATAAACCATAGACCGGGCCACATTATCAGCGCCTATTGCCCTGTATTTTTGCAAAGGCCCCAGCATCAAAAATGAAAAAATATCCATCACGGTTTGCGCTATTTTTTCTCCTGTACGGTTTTCTTTTCTATTTCCGTTCAAAAGTGAAGGCTGAAAAATACTAAGGCTTTCAAAAGGGAATTTTTTTAATGAATTTTCAGTTTTGCCCTTTAGCCGCAAATAAAAATTAGAAGAATTTTCGTTAGCACCAATTGCAGAAACAATAAGGAATTTTTTGAAATGGTGGGCAATTCCAATTTTAGCGGCATTTACAGGAATATCGTGATCAATTTTTTCGTATAAAACTTTATCCCCTTTTACTTTTTTTTGGGTGGTGCCAATACAGCAGAATATCACATCGCCTTTCCCAAATTTTTTATCGTAATCATCTAAGTCATTAAAATCAACTATTTCCTGTTGTATTTTCGGATGGATTTTAGTTATAGGTTTTCGTACTAATACACGGATTGTTTTGAAACCGGTATCTTTTACTAATTCATCTACCACCAGGTTTCCTGTTAATCCGGTAGCGCCAATAACAACTGCGGTGAGTTCATTCATATTTTGGTATTTTGCCTGTAATTTTATTTTTATGCAAGTTCAACAAAATTACCCACTCAAAAAATACAATACATTTGGAATAAATGCAATTGCAAAATACTTTGCCACTTTTTCTTACAGTGAAGATTTGGGAAATCTTACCGAAATAAAAAATATTTCCTCCAAAATGATTCTCGGAGGCGGCAGTAATATTTTATTTACCAAAAACTATGAAGGCTGGGTTTTAAAAAATGAAATCCAGGGAATTGATATAGTTAAAGATGAAAAGGATGATGTATTTATAAAAGTGGGCGCCGGAGTTTCGTGGCATTCCTTCGTTATGTATTGTGTCCGGAATAATTTTGGCGGGGTTGAAAACCTTTCTTTAATTCCTGGAAATGTGGGCGCTTCTCCTATGCAAAATATAGGCGCTTACGGTGTAGAAATTAAAGATGTTTTTCAAGAGCTGGAAGCTTTTCATTTGAAAGAAAAAATAATTCAGAAATTTTATCCAATTGATTGTGAATTTGGCTATCGTGAAAGTGTTTTTAAAAAGAAATATAAAGACCAGTTTGCTATTTTAAATGTTACTTACAGGCTTCAAAAAAATCCGGTGTTCAATATTTCTTATGGAGCAATTGAAGAAGAATTGGAAAAGATGAAAGTCGAAAAATTAACCATCAAAGCTGTTTCGGACGCGGTCATCAATATTTCGAACTTCTAAATTGCCAGATCCGGCTTTGATAGGAAATGCGGGAAGTTTTTTTAAAAACCCATTGGTAAAAAAACAAAAAATAGATTTCCTCAAACAAACTTTTAATTACATACATTTTCCTTTTTATAAAATTGATGAAGAAAATTATAAAATGCCTGCCGGCTGGCTGATAGAGCAATGTGGCTGGAAAGGTTTTAGAAAAGGAGACGCAGGATGTTATAATAAGCAGGCATTGGTTTTGGTAAATTATGGAAATGCAAGCGGTAAAGAAATTTATAATTTAAGCGAAGAAATAAAAATTTCTGTGAAAGAAAAGTTTGATATTGAATTAGAGAGGGAAGTAAATATTTTATAAGATGGCCTAACTTCATTTAAAATTTTAAAATTTAAATTATGGTAGATGAACAATTAATAACATCAAGCAACCAATTGGAAGGATACAGAATTACAAAACACCTGGGAATTGTACGCGGCATTACTGTAAGGTCGCGAAGCCTTTTCGGGAACATCGCGGGTGGCTTGCAAACTTTATTGGGAGGAACGATTTCAGTATATGTTGACTTATGTGAAAAAACAAGGGAGGAAGCCTATCAACACATGGTCCAACATGCAAATGAAAGAGAGGCAAATGCCATTATAAATATTCGTTATGATGCCAATGAAGTAATGAATGGCGTTACTGAAGTTTTATGCTACGGAACCGCAGTACAGGTAGTTAACTTGTAAGAATATGAATTGCATTCTATTTTATTTAGAATTTTAATTCCATTACATAATCGTTCATAAAATACCCGGATCCAATATCATTATCTTCTTTTCGGATGATTTTGAATCCTTGCTTTTCATAAAAATGTAATGCTTTGTTATACCGGTTTACATTAAGTTGCAGCGAAGTGGCGCCTGATTTTTTAATGTCGGAAGTAATATAATCCAGCAATTTCTTTCCAAGGTTTTTTCCCTGGTGCCCGGGAAGTACATAAATTTTATTTAAATGATAAACCGGGGCACCTTCATGTGGCGAATAAGAAGCGAACCCAATTGGGGTTTCATCTTCAACCAGAATAATAAACTGATGTTTTAAAATTGCAAACTGGTGTTCAAGAGAAGGAAGAGAGTAGATTTTTTCAAGCATATAATCAAGTTGTTTCTGGCCGAGTATTTCCAGGTAAGCGCCAGGCCAAATCTCATGAGCCAAATTATGGATCGTTGTGAGATCGCTAATTTGAGCAGGCTTGATTTCTATCATTTATTTAATGGTAATTTTTATTTCAGGTGCAAAAAAACTTCGTCCTTCTTTATCTTTCACGACAATATCAAAAAAATACAATTGCTCCTCGCTCTGAAGCTTATTTTTGATATTATCTACCCATACTTTAGGAAGCGGGGTATCGGTAAACCTGTCAGAAGCAATGGTAAAAACAGTTTCTCTTTTTCCTGTTTCATCATTGAGAATGTATGATTTTTGTTTATAAAGAAACTGGTATGATTCCACAGGGTATTGATTGTTTTTTGCATCTATAATTTTTAGAGGCAATCCTATTAATTGTGCTCCTTCTTCAGGCGTAACTTGTGCGCCGTTTTGATTTACCCCTAAATATGTTTTTACAACAGGTGGTTTAAATTTGGGTTCTTTGGTTATTATAGTAGAATCCTGTGCAAAGGCAATTTTATGGAAGAAAGAAAAAAGTAAAATGCAGAGAAAAGATTTTAAAATTAATTTCATCAGTTTAAGGGTTTAAAGAATTAAAGCGAAGAAATAGTTTGTTCAATCACTTTAATTTTTGTTTGTGCATCCTCTTTCTTTTTTCTTTCCAACTCAATTACTTCAGGCTTTGCATTCTGTACAAATTTATCATTACTTAATTTCTTCTCAACTGTAATTAGGAAACCTTTAAGATAGTTCAAATCTTTGGTAAGTTTTTCTTTTTGAACGCTTGTATCTATTGCCGCATCTGATTTTATATAAATTTTTTCGTTGCCCGAAACCGTCATGATTGCAGAAGACCCGGGTGTTTTATTAAATAAAATATGATCAGAGTTTGTTTGCTTTGCTAAAATTTCTTTTATTTTTTGATAAGGTGTTTCCTCGTTAGTTTCTATAAACAGGGAAACCGGTTCTTTTGGTTTTAAATTATTTTTATTTTTTGCATCGCGGATAGCACTTATCACATTTTTCAATTTATCGCCCAGAGCCAATATTTCCTCATCCGTATTATGAAGCGGCCCAAATTGTTTGACCATCAGGTCGCCCTTTCGTTCTGTTAATAAATGATAAATCTCTTCAGTAACAAAAGGCATGAAGGGATGGAGGATTTGTAATAATTCATCAAAAAATGAAACTGCTTTTTCATAAATAGTATGATCAATCGCTTTCCCATATTCCGGCTTTATCCATTCTAAAAACCAGCTACAGTAATCATCCCAAATCAAAGAATAAATTGTTTTCAATGCTTCACTTAAGCGAAATTGCTTCATTAGAATTTCAACTTCGTTCCTCACTTCGCTCAAACGATTTTCAAACCATTGAATGGCGAATTGCCCATTGCCTTCTTCCTTATTTTCGCCCTTTGCATTCTGCAGTCCGCCTTCCTCCCACATTTTCAATAATTTCATTGCATTCCACAATTTATTATTAAAATGTTTTCCCTGTTCAAGGCTGCTTTCATCAAACAGTAAATCATTTCCGGCAGGGGAGGAGATCATAATTCCAAAGCGGACCGCATCGGCGCCATATTCATGAATGAGCGTCAAAAGGTCGGGGCTGTTTCCCAAACTTTTACTCATTTTTCTTCCCATTTTATCGCGCACCATTCCTGTAAAATACACATCGCTGAAAGGCTTTTTACGCATGTATTCCATTCCCGCCATTATCATGCGCGCCACCCAAAAGAAAATGATATCCTGACCCGTAACCAAAACTGAAGTGGGGTAATAATAATTAATATCTTTATTATTTGGCTCTGTAATTCCTTTAAAAACTTCAATTGGCCAAAGCCATGATGAAAACCAGGTATCAAGCACATCTTCGTCTTGCTTAAGAAGGCGTCCACCGGTTGCGGGTTGTTCCTTTCTCACTTCCTCTTCCGTTTTTCCCACATACACATTTCCTTCTTCATCATACCACGCCGGAATTTGTTGGCCCCACCAAAGTTGCCTGCTGATGCACCAATCTTTTACATTTTCCAGCCAATATTTATAAGTGGCATTAAATTTTTCATTGGGATGAATATTTATTTTTCCGGAGGTAACTTCTTCCAATGCGGGCTGAGCCATTTCTTTCATTTTCACAAACCATTGGGTTGATATTTTCGGTTCGGCAACCACATTAGTCCGCTGGCTGTAACCCAACCTCGTTGTGTATTCTTCTTCTTTTACCAGCAACCCTTTTTCTTTTAATTCTTCTACTATTTTTTTCCTGGCAACAAACCGGTCTTCACCAATAAAAATTTGTGCGGCTTCGCTTAAAGTTCCGTCTTCATTTAAAGTATCAACAACAGGAAGGTTAAATTTTAACCCGATATTAAAATCATTGATATCGTGAGCTGGCGTAATTTTCAAAATTCCTGTTCCAAAATCTTTATCTACATAATCATCAAAAATTACCGGCACTTCTTTGTTGATAAGCGGAACAATAACTTTTTTGCCTTGCAAATGGAATAACGTTCATCATTTGGATTGGCGCAAACCGCCACATCGCCCATAATGGTTTCCGGCGCTTTGCGTCGCAATCGTAATGTAATTGTCCGGTTGCCGGTTGCCGGTTTATGGCGTTCTGCTATCTCATACTTTATGTAATACAATTTTCCAGTCACATCTTTATATTCCACTTCTTCATCGCTTAAAGCAGTTTTTGCCGCAGGGTCCCAATTGATCATCCGTGCGCCCCGGTAGATCAATCCTTTTTTATACAGATCAACAAAAACTTTAATGACTGCTTTGTAATAATGATCATCCATTGTAAACGAAACCCTTTCCCAATCAACACTACAGCCCAATCTTTCTATCTGGTTATAAATAATATTTCCATATTTTTCTTTCCATTCAAAAGCATATTTTAAAAATTCTTCGCGCGACAAATTATTTTTATCAATTCCTTTTTCCCTCTTTAGCATATCTACCACTTTTGCTTCGGTAGCAATGGAAGCATGGTCGCTTCCCGGAACCCAGCAGGCATTAAAACCGCTCATGCGCGCTTTTCTTACCAGGATATCCTGAACAGTTTCATTAAGCGTGTGGCCCATGTGCAAAACACCGGTAACATTTGGCGGAGGAATTACGATTGTAAAAGATGGCCTGCCATCAGGCTGGCTTTTAAAATAATTTTTCTCCCTCCAGTGGTTGTACCACTTTTCTTCCACATTTTTGGGAATATAATTCTTACTTAATTCCATATTTTTTGAAAAAAAATTTATAGCCAGCAAATGTAATACAATCATGGTTTAGTATCTTGCTAACTACATTAGTAAACTTAATTTTAACCACTTTTTGTTATACGCGATTGTTGATATTGAAACTACGGGAGGATATGCCGCAGGGAACGGAATTACAGAAATAGCTGTATTCATAACCGATGGAATGCGCATTATTAAAGAGTTTAGTACTTTGCTTAATCCTTATTATACCATTCCCCGGTTTGTAGAATCATTAACCGGGATTACCAACGAAATGGTGGAATTTGAAAGGGATTTTAAAAGTATTGCTGATGAACTGTATGAATTATTATCATGATAAAGTTTTTGTGGCTCATAATGTGAATTTCGATTATTCATTTGTAAAACATCATTTGTTGCAGGCAGGATATGAATTGAATTGTAAAAAATTATGCACTGTAAGGTTGAGCAGAAAAATACTTCCCGGATTAAAAGGCTATGGGCTTGGGAAAATTTCCAAGCATCTTGGAATTGAAATTGAAGGACGGCATAGAGCCAAAGGTGATGCGGAAGCAACCGTAAAAGTTTTTCATTATTTATTAAAAAATGATACTAACGGCCATGTACAAGCGATGTTGAAATCTAACAGCAAAGAACAATTTTTGCCTCCTAATATTCCTGCTGAAGAAATTAAAAAACTGCCACGCCATCCGGGAGTTTATTATTTCCATGATAAAAAAGGAAAAGTAATTTATGTGGGCAAAGCAAAGAATTTAAGCAAAAGGGTAAACAGCCATTTTTCAAACAATAAAGCTAACAAGCAAAAGCAGGAATTTTTAAAAAAGGTATACCACATTACTTACCGGGAAACGGCAACTGAGTTAATGGCTTTCATTTTGGAAAGTATAGAAATAAAAAAAATATGGCCTGAGCAAAACCGCAGCCAGAAAAGGTTTGAACAGGTTTATGGCTTGTATTCATTTGAAGACAGCAAAGGTTATTTAAGATTGTGTATTGAAAAGAAGAAGAAAAATTTAAAAGCTTTATATACTTTTAATTTATTAACGGAAGGTTATAGCCTATTGAGAAACTTAGTAAATGAATTTGAGCTTTGCCCCAAATTGTGTTTTCTTCAATCCTGGAAATATTGAATGCCAGGCTTTATTGGAAAAAAAATGCAAGGGTGCCTGTGAACAAAAAGAACCTTCCAAAAAATACAATGCAAGAGTGACTGAATGTATTGATTATCTTGAAAAAGAGTTGCCCTCTTTCGCTTTGGTAGATGCCGGATTAGAAGAAGAAAGAACAAAGTTGTATTTTGATAGAAAAAGGAAAATTTTATGGAATGGGCTATTTGCCTGCAGATTCAGGCGTAACGCAAATTGATGAACTAAAAAATTACCTTACGGCCTATCCTGAAAATGATTACATCCGTGGAATGGTATTTCAATACTCTGAAAAGTATCCTTCTAAAAAAATCGTATTTTCTTCTGTTTGTTCATAAAAGTAAAAATTAAGAAAGGCCTAAAAGAAATTCTTTGGATTAATGCAAAACAGGAATAATGAATATTTGTTTATTTACTGTACGAGTACGTGAAAAGAAGAATAACAGGAACAACCTAAAAATATTTGAGTGGATAGATTCTCAAAATAATAATCTTCACAATTTATTTATTTACTGTGCTTCTAAATGCTCATTTAGTTGTAGGAATTAATTTTTTTAGCAACGAATTAAATTCCTTTCCCGAAATAAATTCTGCACCAAGGCTTTTGAGATGATTGGTGTAAACCTGGCAATCTATTAATTCAATTCCATTTCTTTGTAAAGCTTTTACCCAATTGATAAATGCAAATTTGCTTGCATTACTTTTATTGGCAAACATACTTTCTCCAAAAAAAACTTTACCAATCAATACGCCGTAAAGCCCGCCAACGAGTTCATTATTTTGCCATGCTTCAGCGCTGTGGGCTAACCCTTTTTTAAATAGGCCAGAATAAGCGTTTTCAATATCATCGCTAATCCATGTTCCTTCTCCAACGCTTCTTTCGGCAAACCTGCATTTTTGTATTACCTGCGTAAAAGCCTTATTAACCGTGAATTTGAAGAGATGCTTATTCAAAACATTTCTCATGCTGTGGCTTATTTTTATTTTTTCAGGAAAGAGTACAAAACGCGGATCAGGCGCATACCATTGAATAATTTCTCCCGGGTTATACCAGGGGAAAATCCCTTTTGTATATGCATTTATTAGAGTGCCGGGAGAAAGGTTTCCGCCAACGGCAACGAGGCCATTTTCGTCCGCAGAACCCACATCGCTGAAATCATAAATTGAATTATCATCCAAACCAGGAAAATTAAATGTAGAAATGGGAAGGTTATCTTTCAGAAAGTTCTTCAACCGTTGCACCGATGCCTCGTTCTGTTATTGAATCGCACATGCGTTTTAGAGTATTATATGAACCTTCTTTAACAGCATATTTCCCTTTTGTGTGGATGATCATTGCAGATTGTTCGGCTTGCTCGGTTGTGTGGCCGCACACTTCAATTAATGTATCAATCACCCATTGAAAAGTGTTTACTTCATCATTCCATACGATCAGCTGGCAATTGTTTCCATCGGCTACGAGAATATCCGTTTCTTCTGATTCAAATTTTAAAGGTTCTGTTGTATTCATAATTAGTCTTCTGCGAAATTACAATATTATAAAAGAAACTTTTTGAGCTGAAAGTAAAATTTTTATGAAAAAGGCTATTGTAAACAAGAAATTTCTATACTCTGGGCAGCATTTTAAAAAAAGTTGACTATTTGTGAAAATATAAATGCTTAATTTTTTATTTAAATCTATTAACATTTTATGCTTAAACCGGGCCAACAAATTTCAATCTCATTAATGAAACAAATTTGAAAACATTTAAAAAAAATTATTATGAAAACGATATTTACACTCCTGCTTTCAGCAGGCATTTGTAGTGCTTCTTACGCTCAGGGCCATTATGGCGGTAACAATAATTATGGTAAAACTGATCAATATGCAACCACTATTAATGGGCATCATGGGCATAACTTTCACGGCGGCGAATATGCCAATCAGAAAAAAATTAAGATAGAAAGAATAAACCGTGAATACCACATAATGGTCATATCAATTCAAAAAAACCATTACATGAGCAACCGGCAAAAGAGGTTGGCGCTTCGTGATGCCCAGAAACAAAGAAACCATGAAATTGCAAGGCTTAACAGGGAATACAATGGCTACGCGTATAATCATGAACCTGATTATGGCAGGAGAAAATAAAAGCTACATTCTATGAAAACACCGCCCCGCATCTGCGGGGTTTTTTGCATCTATTTATAACGCCAATCATAAAACTGTAATTTTTTTTAAAAAGTGTATAAACCAAGCCAGATTCTCATTTCTTATTCATCATGAAAAAAATCCTTCTAATATAACAATAATGTATAAATGATTATTTTTAAAATCATAATGGTAGAAAAAGTAATCTGTTCCTTAAAATAAATATTAATAATAATGAAGATTTCTTAATTTTCAGAAAAATTGTTTTATGAAAAATCTTTTTTTCTTTTTATTATTATTGAGCGCTTATTTTTCTTCTAAAGCGCAGGATTCTACTTATGCCGAACGCCTTGGCTATCCAAAAGCGGCGCGCGTAATTATTCTTCACATGGACGATGCGGGAATGTCGTTGAGTTCCGACCGTGGAATAGAAAAAGTATTTGAGAAAGGTGTTGCTAATTCTACCAGCGTGATGATGCCTTGCCCGTGGGTTCCTCAAATGGTTAGGTATATTGAAGCCCATCCTGGCATTGACGCGGGTTTGCACCTTACGCTTACTTCGGAATGGAAAGATTACCGTTGGGTTCCATTGGCAGGGGCCGCAGCGGTTCCCGGATTAACAGATTCTACCGGATGCTTTTGGGCTGATGTAGCGGATGTAGTCAAACATGCATCGGCGGATGAAGTAGATAAAGAAATCCGCGCCCAGTTAAACAGGGCAGAGAGAATGGGTTTTCATCCTACTCATTTGGATTCGCACATGGGCACTTTGTTCGCCAGCCCCGCTTTTCTTCAAAAATATATCCGGTTGGGAATTGAAAAACAAATTCCGGTAATGTTTCCAGGAGGCAATGATACCTATATTGCGGACGAAATGCATTTTACAAAACAACAGGTTGCCTATTTTCAAAACCTGGGTAAAACTGTGTGGGACGGTGGTTTACCTGTTTTAGATGATCTTCATAATTATAGTTACGACTGGAATCCACCGGCAAACATTGTAAAAGATGATGCCGCATTAACAAAATGGAGAGTGGATCTATATGAGAAATCCATGCTCAAACTGAAACCCGGCGTTACCATGGTTATCATGCATTGTACTGACCCTTCTGCAATATTTTCTGAAATTACCGACAGCGGTGATAAAAGAAAAGCCGATATGCTGGCGATGCTGGATCCTGGGTTCAAAAAATTTCTGAAAGACAATCATTTTATATTAACTACATGGCATGAATTAATGCAACGAAGGCAACAGGTAAGATAATTATCCAATTTATAAAAGGCTTTATGGGAATTAGTTCATTTGCCGGAAATCTTTGTGGTTTTAATTCCCCCTCAAAAAAATTAAACATCCATTTATTTGATATTGTTGCTGAATCAATACTTATTTCCAATTTTTGGCATGATGATTCCTTTGTAGGGCAAAAGGGATTTTTTAAAATATTAAAATCAACAATTATGAAAAGGATTTTTTTAATAGCATGTGCTGCCGCTTTATTGACGGCTTGTAACAATTCAGGAACAAGTGATAATGATGATATGGCAACTACTGGTGATTCGGCTATTACAGTGACAACAACAACTACTACCTTTACACCGGCTGAAGGAGATGTAATTTATAAAAACGGGCACCTTATGGTTTATAAAGGAAATGATTGGGTTGATGCTGATGATGATGTTACATTGGATAATGGTATTATCGTTTATAAGAACGGCGAGGTGAAAAAAGAAGGCAATACTATCAGGCTTGAGGATGGAGAAGTGGTAACACACAGTGGCAACTTTATTGATAAAACCGGGCACGCTATCAAAGATGCATGGAATTCAACCAAAAACGCGGTGGGTAACGCTGGTGAAGCGGTAGGCGATGCAGCAGGTGATGCAGGTAAAGCGGTAGGCCATGCTGCAGCCGATGCCGGTAAAGCAGTAGGAAAAGCAGCCAAAGATTCAAAAGATGCAATAACCGGTGATAAACATTAGAAGAAAAACATTTCTGATTTTTAAAAAAAGTTTGAGTCACAAGGCTCAAACTTTTTTATTAAAGAAAATAGAAATGATGATTTTTTGTTTATTTACTATAACGCCAAAATTATTAAACCGTTAATAAACTGCAACCACGTAAATCACTCATATCTCTTCTTCCCATCACTTCAAAACTGTTGTCTTTATATAATCTTGCCAACATCATCCGTAGCAATAAAACTGCATGAATACAAATTGGCAAGATCAATAATATTGATCAAGTCCATTTACTGGTTTTGAATTGTCAGGCGTGGAACTTACAGCAAAAGGATCATTGTATTCGCGCAACAAAACTTTCATCCATGGCGGGCAATGAAATTTCCCATTTCCTTTTGAATAAGCCTGCGAAAGCAATTCGGTCATTCCATATTCTGAATGAATGGTTGCCAATCCTAATTTACTTTTTAATTGTTCATGAACTTCTTCGCGCGTTATTTCTTCTCTTTTTCCTTTCATTCCGCCGGTTTCCATCACAAATGTATTTTTCAATTTCATCTGAATAGTTTTCGGCAAAATCAAGCAACGCATAAGTAACTCCAATTAGTAAAGTTGGCTTTTCAATAATTTCATTATGTACCAAAGCCTGGTAAAGTTTTTCATGATTGTGTAAATAAAACCCGCTGCCTTCGTCATTAGTTTTTTTTATCAGATCATTTGCCATATAAACCAAAGAAGAATTTTCTCTTTCCAGGTACCCGGGCAATAAGCCCAGAATGCACCATTGCGATGGATTTCCATAAAATAAGTTAAAGGCTTTTGAAAAACTTTTTTGATAAAGTGCAGCGTTTTTTACAAAATGGCGGCTGGTGTTGGCGCCGGTGGTTCCGCTGCTTTCAAAAATCATTTCAGGCTCAAAAGTCAGTTGTGGTTACTTTATGGGTTTTAAAAAATGAAATGGGCAAAAAAGGAATTTTTTCAATGCTATCAACAGAACCAGGAGAAACACCAATTGAGTTTACATAAGTTTGGTACAACTCATTATTCTGATATTGAAAAGAAAACATTTCTAAGTGCCAGTTCATTAAAATTATAATAAGTGGCATTGAAGATTTTATTTTCCCATTCTGCTATTTCTAACTTATTATTCAGTTTTTAATAATTAAATTTGAAAAAATTAAGCCACAAAGATGCGATACACTGTTTTATTTTCAATAATCTTATTTGCAATTTTAACGGGTTGCAAAAAAGATAAATTTAAATCTACACCTTCATTAATTTTAAATCTGTTAGTTCTACACTGATTCCCGCTAGACCATGATATTCAATTTACCTTACTTTTACTGATGCTGAAGGGGATTTTAACGGATTCTCTTTATATTGAAAAAATTGAACCAAATTGCGTTGGCAGTAACTTTAGTGATAATTATACTATTCCTTCCTTTCCCGTCTACCAAAAATCAGAAAGGGAGATATTTTAGTTAATATTCAGATACTTACCGATATATCTCCCACAATGCCAGATGAAATGATACTGCTGTTTTTCGGTTTGCTATTAAAGATAAAGCCAACCACGTAAGCGATACGGTATCTTCACCGCCAATTATTATTTATTATCAATAAAAACGTGTACCTGAAAAAACTACTGGAATTTATTTTATTCAGCAGCATTTTTATTGCGGCCTGCGCGGTAGGTTTTTGTATTGAAACGAATATATTTATTAGGCCTTCCGTTAAATTCTTTTAGTTTTTATTGTTTTGTTTTTGGCGCTACTTTGTTGCAATATAATCTTCATTATTCCACAAAAAAAATAGCTGTAAAAAATTCTGAAAGGTTAAGATGGTCACATAATAACAAAAAAATTCATTTTTTTCTTTTAATCATCGGCGGCGCTTATTGATCCTGTTTAGTTTTTTTAGTTTTCACCTGAAGCATTTTATTATTCTTGCGCTGCCTTGGCGCTATTTCATTTTTATATTCTTTTCCTTTTCTTCCTGTCGGCAAAAAGAAGGCGAATTAAAGATTATGGATTATTAAAAATTGTTACGCTTATCTCTTTTGTGGACATTGGTAACCGTTTGGTTCCCCGTGAGTAATATGCCAGAAGATAGGTTGCTTTTTATATTTGTTTTTGTGGAAAGATTTATTTTCATGTTTATTCTTTGTTTACTGTTTGATCTCAGGGATATTGAGATCGACAGTAAAGAAAATGATCAAACACGTGCCTGTAATGCTTGGCAAAAAAAATTCCTACAATCTATCTTACCTTCTTATTGGTTTTATTTTTAGCTATTGCTATGTTTGCAATATCTTTATCTTGCCGCAATTGTCATTTTTTATAGCGATGGCGATTTCTGCAGTTGTTACTTTTATAATCATTGAAAGAACAAAGAAAACCAATTCGGATTTTATTTACCTCGCAGGCATTGATGGAATGATGTTGTTGCAGGCATTGCTCGTTTACCTATTCAGTTTAAAACTTTAAATTTGCAAATACTAAAAAAGAATTCAAATAAATTAATATGGCAAAAAGTAAAAAAGCACCCTTTGGTATTTCTGATCAATCCAAGGAATTTTCTGAAGAACTTATATGAATACTGCATCGCCCGATTGGTCTGGAATTTAATGGGCAGAAAGTGTGGCTCAATTATATAAAAAACTATGTGGACACTACTTTTACAGATCCTTACGGAACGGCTGTTGGTGTTATTAATCCTGATAAAAAATTTAAAGTAGTTATTGAAGCGCATGCAGATGAAATCAGTTGGTTTGTAAATTATATTAATCCTGAAGGATTTATTTATTTAAAAAGAAATGGCGGTGTGGACCACCAGATTGCGCCTTCGCACCGGGTAATTATTCATGGAAAGAAAGGCCCGGTAAAAGCGGTTTTCGGCTGGCCTGCAATTCATACACGTTCAGGAAATGGCGATAAAGAAAATCAACCTAAAGTGGAAACTTTATTTCTGGATTGTGGCGCAAGAAATAAAAAAGAAGCGGAAGATTTGGGATCCATGTGGGCGCTGTGGCTACTTACACTGAAGGGTATGATGAGATAGCTTATGATAATCTTATTGGCCGTGCTTTTGACAATCGCATTGGTGGATTTATGATCGCCGAGGTAGCGCGGTTATTAAAAGAAAATAAAAAAACACTTCCTTATTCATTATATGTTGTAAATGCAGTTCAGGAAGAAATCGGTTTGCGCGGAGCAGAAATGATAGCAAGAAGAATAAAGCCTGATGTGGCAATTATCACCGATGTAACTCATGATTCTACAACGCCAATGATCAATAAAAATAAAGAAGGCGAATGTGCATGTGGTAAAGGCCCTGCTTTAACGTATGGCCCTGCGGTTCATAATAAATTACTGGCATTGATTGAGAAGCTACTGCCGTTAAAAATAAAATTCCTTTCCAGTTGTCTGCAGTAAGCCGCAGCACCGGAACTGATACAGATTCTTTTGCTTATGCAAATGATGGTTGCCCTTCTGCATTAATTTCAATTCCTTTGCGCTACATGCATACAACAGTAGAAATGATCAATAAAGCTGATGTTGAAAACACGATCAGGCTTATGTATGAAAGTGTTGTTGGCATTAACTCCTAAAACAAATTTGAGTTACTTTTGATAATAAAAATATATTGTTATGGAATCAATAAGAGAAATTATTGTTCCTGAAAACAATAAGATAGAATTGACTGTTCCTGATCATTTTATAGGAGAAGAGATTGAAGTGTTTGCAATTAAAATTGAAAAAGGAAAAAGTGATTTTAAAAATTTAAAAGATAAATCGTTTGACGCAATTAAATTAGATCTTTTAGGGTTCAAATTCAACAGACAAGAAGTTAATAAGAGATGATTATTTTTAAGCAGTAAACGGACAAATAGTAAAGAATCTTATTTACTAATAAACAATTAACCAATTAACTCTTTCACTTAAATGCAAATTAGAAACGACTGGACAAAAGAAGAAATTTCTGAAATATACAATACGCCTTTATTGGAATTGATTTATAAAGCGTCTGTGCTTCACCGTGAGTACCAGGAAACCGGCGAAGTACAGGTGTGTACTTTGCTTTCTATCAAGACCGGCGGATGCCCGGAAGATTGCGCCTATTGCCCGCAGGCAGCCCGATATAATACCGGCGTAGATGTGCAGGCATTGATGAAAAAAGAAGAAGTGTTTGCTTATGCAGAAAAGGCAAAAAATGCCGGATCAACCAGGTTTTGCATGGGCGCTGCATGGCGCGAAGTAAGAGACAACCGTGATTTTGACCGGGTTCTTGATATGGTAAAAGGAGTGAATGAATTAGGAATGGAAGTTTGCTGCACGATGGGGATGCTTACGGAAAGCCAGGCTGAAAAATTACAGGCTGCAGGTTTATATGCTTACAATCACAACGTAGATACTTCCGAAGAACATTATGCAGATATTATTTCTACGCGCACTTATGATGATCGTTTAAAAACATTAGGAAATGTTCGCAAAGCCGGTATCAGCGTTTGTAGTGGCGGCATTATTGGTTTGGGTGAAACACATGAAGACAGAATTGGAATGTTGCATACTTTATCAACTTTACCTTCTCATCCGGGAAGCGTTCCTATCAATGCATTGGTAAGAGTAAAAGGAACGCCGCTTGAAGGAAATCAAAAAGTGGATATTTGGGATATGGTCAGGATGATTGCTACAGCAAGAATTATTATGCCAAAAGCAATGGTAAGATTGAGTGCCGGAAGAACTGAAATGACAATTGCCGAACAAGCGCTTTGTTTTATGGCCGGCGCCAATTCAATTTTTTCAGGAGAGAAATTATTGACTACTCCCAATCCTGATTTTGACCAGGATAAAATGATGTTTGAATTATTAGGATTGAAACCAAGAGAATCTTTTAAAGAATCTGCAACTGCTGCTGAGACTGGTTTTGTAGAAAATGCCTTAATTAGCTGATTAGCTAATCGGCTAATTAACTAATTAAAGATTATGGACAAAGAAATTCTTCTTAAATGCGTTTCGTTTAATGTGTACTGCCGGCGCGATGGCTAAAACTTATGAAGCCAACCGGCAGGTTTGCAAATATGTTCATTCTACTTCCCGCGGCCATGAGGCCATACAACTGGCAACAGCTTTTCAATTGTTACCCTGCGATTTTGTAAGCCCATATTACCGTGATGAAAGTTTGTTGCTCGGGCTTGGTTTTTCTCCTTACACTTTAATGTTGCAATTACTGGCTAAAGCAGATGATATTTTTACCGGAGGAAAAGAATATTATTCTCATCCCAATTATCGCGGAGATGATAAACCAACCATCATTCATCAAAGCAGCGCTACAGGAATGCAGGCAATTCCTGCAACAGGCATTGCGCAAGGATTACAATATTTACAAACAATAGATTCTCCTTTGTATAAAAAAGGAAAAGATGGTGAAACGCCAATTGTTATTTGTTCGCTTGGCGATGCAAGCCTCACCGAAGGGGAAGTGACGAAGCCATGCAGGTGGCAGTTTTAAAAAAACTACCTATTATTTATTTGGTCCAGGATAATGGTTGGGGCATTAGTGTAACTTCTTCAGAAGCGAGGACAATGAATGCTTCTGAATTTGCAAAAGGCTTTAAAGGAATGCAGCGTATAAGCATAGACGGTAGTGATTTTTTTCAAAGCTATGAAGTGATGAAAAATGTGGTAGGGCAGGTGAGGGAAAATTCGGAACCTTTTTTGGTTCATGCAAAAGTGCCGTTGCTCAGTCATCACACAAGCGGCGTAAGAAAAGAATTTTATCGTTCAGAAGAAGATCTTGGCAAACATGCGGAAGAAGATCCACTTCCCTAAATTAAAAAACGTTTACTGCATTTAGGTATTGCTGAAAATGATTTGAATGAAATTGAAGAAATCGTAAATGAAGCAGTTGCGCAACAATTTGAAAGTGCCAAATCGGCTCCCGAACCGAATCCTTCGCACTGTAACTGAACACGTTTTTGCACCAACAACTGTTACGAAGAAAAAGGAGAACGCCAGCCGGAAGGAAAAGAAAAAGTGGTAATGGTAGATGCGGCTTTGTTTGCCATCCGTGAAATTATGGAAGAATTTCCAGAAGCGGTTTTATATGGACAGGATGTAGGGCAAAGGCTGGGTGGTGTTTTCAGGGAGACGGCAACTTTGGGAGAACAATTTGGCGATCATCGTGTTTTTAATACAGCTATCCAGGAAGCATATATAATTGGTTCAACTGTTGGTATGAGTGCGACAGGAGTTAAAGCCAATTGTTGAAGTACAGTTTGCTGATTATATTTTTCCCGGCATTCAATCAATTGTACACTGAAGTTGCAAAAAGTTGTTATTTGAGCAATGGAAAATTTCCGGTGCAAACGGTAATTCGGGTGCCGACAGGAGCTTATGGCGGCGGCGGCCCTTATCACAGCGGAAGTATTGAAACTTTTTTGCTTGCCATTAAAGGAATAAAAATCGCTTATCCATCCAATGCTGCTGACATGAAAGGCTTGATGAAAGCTGCATTTCTTGATCCCAATCCGGTTATCATGCTCGAACATAAAGGCCTTTACTGGAGCAAAGTTCCCGGAACGGAAGACGCAAAAACTGCTGAGCCTTCCCGCGATTACGTATTGCCGTTAGGAAAGGGAAATGTGGTCTTAAAGGCTGATGAAAATAAAATCAATAATGGCGAAAGTTGTTGCATCATCACTTATGGAATGGGAGTGTATTGGTCAAAAGCTGCAGCTAAAAATTTTCCCGGACAAATTGAAATTATAGATGTGAGAACATTATTTCCATTGGATGAAGAGTTGATTTTTTCAACGGTAAAAAAACATGGAAAATGTTTAGTGCTTACTGAAGAACAACAAAACAATTCTTTTGCAGAAGCGCTTGTCGGGACGCATTTCAAAAGAATGTTTTCAATTTCTCGATGCGCCGGTGCAGGTGCTGGGTGCATTAAATCTTCCTGCTGTTCCAATGAATATGATTTTGGAAAATGCAATGTTGCCGAATGCGGAGAAAGTGAGTGAAGTTAATTACTGAATTACTGAATTATTGAATTATTCTCAATCTTCCAGTTATACAGGAAGTAATAAATTTATTACCTTTGTAAAATGAAGTCCAGTGAACTGGTTAGACTGCTTAAAAAAGACGGCTGGTTTGCTGTAAGGCAAACTGGTAGTCACATGATTATGGAACATCGTTTCAAAAAGGGACAAATTGTTTGCCCTAATCATGGAAGTCACGAAGTAGGTAAAGGGCTGGAAAGGAAAATAAAAAAAGATGCGGGAATCAAATAAAAAAGTATGTTATGAAAATCAATATGATTATTGAAAGAACTAAAACAGGTTATTCTGCTTATGCAGAAAAATACCCTGTTTATACTGTTGGTCATTCTTTAGAAGAGCTTAAAGCAAATATGCTGGATTCTCTTAATCTATTTTTTAAGCAGCAAGGAAAAACTATAACTGAAAAGGAATTACGAATAAATTTGGATTTGCCACAATTTTTTGACTTTTACAAGGTAATTAATGCAAAGGCGCTTTCTGAAAGAATTGGCATGAATCAAAGTCTTTTGGCTCAATACATCAAAGGCAATAAAAAGCCTTCGCCAACGCAAACTCAAAGGATTTTGAAGGGTGTACAACAGATAGGCAGTGAATTAGCCGCTATTCGTTTTTTACTTTAATCAGAAAGGCTTCTCAAGTAAACGCACAAATTTCCTCTATTTCTATTTTCATCGAAACATACTGTAGGCATGTTATTTGAGATTTTTAAATTCTAATCTCAATCAATATGATAGAATGGCACATTGGATGTTCGGGATTTTCTTATAAAGACTGGAAAGAAGTTTTTTATCCAAAAGGAGTTCCTCAACGAAAATGGTTTGAATATTATGGCCAACATTTTAAAACAGTAGAGTTGAATGTAACTTTTTATCGTTTTCCTGAAGTGTCAATGCTGAAAGGCTGGTATGAAAGAAGTTTACCTGATTTTACTTTTTCTGTGAAAGCGCCGCGCATCATTACGCACTTTAAAAAACTGAATGATTGCGAAAAGTTTTTGAATGATTTTTATACAACTATTGAAGAAGGATTAAAAGAAAAAACGGGTTGTGTTTTATTCCAATTCCCGCCGGGCTTTCATTTCTCAGAAGAAAGGCTTGAAAAAATTATTAATAGCCTCAATCCAAACTTTCCAAATGTAGTTGAGTTTCGCCATGAAAGCTGGTGGAAAAAAGAAGTATATAAAGAATTGGGAAAAAATAAAATAACTTTTTCCGGTATGAGCCACCCGCGACTGCCTGAAACAATTGTTGAAAATACTTCTTTGCTCTATTACAGGATGCACGGTGTGCCTCAATTGTACAGGTCTCTTTATTCGACAGGCTATTTAAAAAAGTTTATTAAAGAGGTGGAAGCTTTTGGTAAAACCAAAAAAGCATTTATTTATTTCAATAATGATATTGGTTGTAATGCCGTAAAAAATGCAACTGAGATGAAAGGGATGCTAGGAAAAGTATAATTCACCTTTCGCTATTTATATCATAATAAGAGTGGCAATTGCTGCGGCACCCATTCCAAGAAATGTAATCCATAGAATTATTTTTGAAAGTATACCACTTTTATATTCGCCCATAATATTTTTATTAGCGGAGATTTTAATGATTAAAAAAATAAGCGGAACTGCAGCTACGCCATTTAGCACCGAAACGTAAACAAGCGCTTTTACCGGATTGATCCCAACAAAGTTGATAATTAAACCAATAATCGTAGCAATAGTGATAATACCATAAAAGCCATGCGCTTTTTTTAATTTTAAATTTAATCCCGCTTCCCAGTTTACGGCTTCTGAAACCGCATACGCAGCGGAACCAGAAAGAACAGGGATTGCTAAAAATCCCAGGCCGATTATGCCAATAGAAAAAATAACTTTTGATAAATAGCCCGAATGCGGAAAAGAATGTACCAATGGTTCAATCGCTTTAGCTGCATCAGCAGCAGTTTTTATGTCGGTAATTCCGCTGTTATGCAAAACGGTTCCTGCAACCAATATAATGCTCCATGTTGTAATTTCAGAAATGATCATGCCGGAATTATTGTCAATACGCATGGAGCGTATATTACTTTTTCGGATTGAAGGTATTCCGTTTTTTATCCGGTTTTTTTCTTTTAAATCTTCTACTTCCTGGGAAGTTTGCCAAAAAAACATGTATGGAGAAATGGTTGTTCCCAACACCCCGGTAATAATAAAAAAGAATGCAAAATTAAATTCAATATGAGGAATAAATGTTGCTTTAATAACTGCAAGCCATGGCATGTGAACAATAAAAACAGTGATAGGATAAGCAAGTAATGAAAGCGCCAGCCATTTTAATATTCTCGCATAAACTTTATAAGTTGTAAATATTTCGAGCATCAAAATACTTAGCGTAAAAAGTAAAGTCCATGCAACAAATGGCAATGGAATTATTAATGCCGCCGCTGCAGCCATAGCGCCAATGTCTGCCCCGATATTGATTACATTGGCAACTACTAAAAGGCTCACTGTAAAATATACCACTTTTGGGCTGTAATGTGCCTTCATATTTGCCGTAATCCCTTTGCCGGTTACGATTCCTATTCTTGCACACGCTTCCTGTACACCGATCATAAAAGGAAGCATATATAAAGCGGTCCACAATTGTCCATAACCAAACTGGGCGCCTGTTTGAGAATAAGTGGCAATGCCGGATGGATCATCATCAGCTGCGCCTGTTGTTAGTCCCGGACCAAGAATTGAAAGAAATTTCTGCAGTTTATTTGCGCTTTAACTTTAGGCTTTTCTTGCTGAGTCATTTTTTAAAATTATGATGTAAGTTAATCAATAGAAGAATAATCGCTATTATTCAAAAGATTTACAGTAAACAAACAAAAACCAAAGATTTTTATTTTCCTGAAAATCAGCTATAATAATTTTACTTTTTATGTAAATTTCCTATGAGGAAAATTTCAAATCAATTAAGTTTGAAGAAAAAGAATGCAACAACAAGGATCACGAAAACAAAAGAAGATCAGAAAGTAAAAAAGGAAATTCAGTTTTTCCAGGAACCGCAAAGCCGTTGGAAGAATTTTAAATATGCAGTCAGTGTTTTTTTTGAATTCATCAAAGGCTTCAGGGCATTGCATTTCGTTGGCCCTTGTGTTACTGTTTTTGGTTCTGCGCGCTTTAAAGAAGACCATCCTTTTTATAAACAGGCACGGGAACTTTCAGGCGCAAATAGCGCTACTCGGTTTTACGATCATGACCGGTGGCGGCCCCGGCATCATGGAAGCTGCCAACCGCGGCGCGAAAGATGTTGGCGGAAAAAGTGTAGGTTGTAATATCGTTTTCCCCACGAACAACACCATAATCCATATCTTGATAAATGGGTTGATATAAAATATTTTTTTCTGCGCAAAATGTTGCTGGTAAAATATTCGTATGCATTCATTGTAATGCCCGGAGGTTTTGGAACTTTGGATGAATTTTTTGGAACGCATCACTTTAATTGAAACAAGAAAAATCGAAATGTTTCCTATCATTATTTTTGATAAAGAATTTTATCAGAATATTGTAGAACATACTCAAAAAATGTTGGAAGCAGGAACTATTTCTGAAATGAGCAGAAACTTTATATACGTCACAGATTCCATTCCTGAAGTGATAGAATACATCAAAGAAAAAAGTATCATGGCATTTGGCTTGAAATACATGAAACCCAAAAAACCATTTTTTGGTTTTTTTGAAAAGGGATTTTCAAATTTTTTTTAAAAATCCTGCATAAAATTTAGAGTTGTTTATTTAAAATAAAAAAATATGGAAGTTAAATGGAAAGGGATTTATCCGGCACTGACTACAAAGTTTACATCAAATGATGAACTTGATTTTGATTTGTTTGAAAAAAACCTGGATGCACAAATAAATGCAGGTATTGATGGCATTATTTTGGGAGGTACATTAGGCGAATCAAGTGTTCTTTCTACTGATGAAAAAGAAAAATTAGTAAAGTTTTCCCTTGAAAAAGTTGATGGAAAAATTCCGGTGGTTTTAAATATTGCGGAAGGCAGTTTAAAGGAAGCTTTGCTGCAAGCTGAATTGGCAAAAGGTTGGGGAGTACAGGGTTTGATGCTGTTGCCTCCAATGCGCTATAAAAGTGATCATCGCGAAACGGTTGAATGGTTTAAGACAATTGCCAACGCAACTGACTTACCAATAATAATTTACAATAATCCGGTAGATTATAAAGTATTGGTCACTTTAGAAATGTTTGATGAATTAAAAGAATGCAAAAATATACAGGCCATAAAAGAATCAACAAGAGATGTTACCAACGTAACTAGATTAAGAAACCGTTTTGGAAACCGATATAAAATTTTATGTGGCGTAGATACTTTGGCGATGGAAGAAATTTGTTTGGGCGCTGACGGTTGGGTAGCAGGTTTGGTTTGCGCCTTTCCACAGGAAACGGTAGCGATTTATCGCCTGGTAAAAGCAGGAAGAATAGAAGAAGCAACAAAAATTTATCGCTGGTTTATGCCATTGCTCGAGATGGATATTCATCCAAAACTGGTGCAATACATAAAGCTGGCAGAAAAGCAGAATGGTATTGGAAGTGAAGCGGTGCGTGCTCCGCGGCTTATTTTGGAAGGAGAGGAGAGGGCGAAGATTTTAAAAATCATTGATGATGGAATTGCTTCCCGCCCTGAGCTTCCTGATTATTTGTCAATAAAGATTTAATAAATGGGTGGAATTTTTTACCAAAAAAATATACAAAATGTTTAAAGATGCAACTTCAGAAGAAATAAATAATGCGATGAAAGATGCCTGGCAGGCGTTTCATCAATATAGAAAATTGCCTTTAAAAACTCGTGCTGATTTTATGCGCGCTATTGGAGAGGAATTAAAAAAAAATGAGAATGAATTAGTTCAATCAGCAATGAAAGAAACCAATTTCCCTGAAGCAAGATTGAAAGGTGAATTAGGCAAGAACCATTTTTCAATTAAATCAATATGGAGAAGCTGCAGAAAGTGGCGAATGGCTGGAAGCAAGAATAGATACGGCTATGCCGGATAAAAAGCCACCAAAACCCGATATCAGGAAAATGTTGGTTCCTCTTGGCCCGGTAGTGGTTTTTGGCGCAAGCAATTTTCCATTTGCTTATTCTACTGCAGGCGGAGATACAGCCTGTGCTTTTGCTGCCGGTTGCCCGGTAATTGTAAAAGCACATCCTGCACATGCGCAAACATCAGAGAAAGTTGCAGAAGCGATTTTAAATGCAGTAGACAAACAAAAAATGCCAAAAGGTATTTTTGCGCACATTCACGGAGCAGGTATTGAAGTGGGAAAAGCATTGGTAATGCATGAATTTACAAAAGCAGTTGGTTTTACAGGTTCACTTTGCGGGGGAAAGCAATTGTTTGATTGGGGAAATCAGCGCAAAGTTCCGATTCCTGTTTTTTCAGAAATGGGAAGTGTAAATCCTGTTTTTTTATTGCCTGAAAAACTAAAAAATTCTTTTGATGAGATTGCTGACAATGTATGCCGGTTCTATCACGCTGGGTGTTGGGCAATTTTGTACCAATCCGGGATTGATCATAGGAATAGAAAGCGATGAATCTGCAGAAATTTATTTCAGAACTTGGGAAAGAAATCGAAAAAGTAGCGCCGGCAAAAATGTTGCATCCGGGCATTGCAAAAGCATTTGAAGAAAAAAGAAATACTGCATTGCATCAAAATAATGTAACAACGGTTTCTGTTTCAGCAACATCCAAAAAATAAGAATGAAGGAACACCGACTATTGCAACTGTAACAGGAGAAGATTTTCTTCACAATCCTGTTTTGCACCAGGAAGTTTTTGGCCCCTATTCGTTGGTAATTCGTTGCAAAGACATGCAGGAAATGATTGAAGTTGCTAAACATCTCGAAGGGCAATTGACTTCAACTTTAATGGCAACGGATAATGATATTATTTCCAATAATGAATTGGTAGAAGCGGTAAAAAATATTTGCGGAAGATTTATTTTAAACGGTGTGCCTACTGGTGTTGAAGTGTGCCTAAGCATGCAGCATGGCGGCCCTTTTCCGGCAACAACTGATTCACGGTTTACTTCTGTAGGCGCAGATGGAATCAAACGTTTTGCAAGGCCGGTCGCATTTCAAAATTGGGAAAATAAATTGTTGCCTGATGAATTGAAAAATGAAAATCCATTGCATATATGGCGAACAGTTAATAATCAACTTACAAAGGATGAGATTCATTAAATTTATTCTTTTTACAATGCTATCAAACTCCATCACCAAAAAATATCCAAATGCTGCTTTACATCGATTTGAGCGGTTCCGTTTTTCATTGCATAGATGCGCATACCTGCGGCAATCCCGTTCGTTTGGTTGCTGATGGCGGCCCTGCTCTGGAAGGAAATACCATGAGCGAAAGGCGGCAGCATTTTTTAAAAGAATATGACTGGATAAGGAAAGGATTAATGTTTGAACCGCGCGGCCATGATATGATGAGTGGCAGTATTTTGTATCCTCCATGCGATCCTGAAAATGATGTGGGCGTGTTATTTATCGAAACAAGCGGTTGCCTTCCAATGTGCGGCCATGGCACGATTGGCACAATTACCATTGCCATCGAAGAAGAATTAATCAAACCAAAAATACCGGGCGTGGTACTAATGGAAACGCCTGCAGGTTTAGTAACGGTTACCTATACACGAAAAGATAAAAAAGTTTCTTCAGTTAAATTAACCAATGTTCCTTCATTTCTTGCTGCAGAAAATATTGAAGTGGAATGTCCAGGATTTGGGAAAATTAAAAATAGATGTTTCTTATGGAGGAAATTATTATGCAATTGTGGATGTCCAGGAAAACTTTGCCGGAATTGAAAATTATTCTGCAAGCCAACTGATTGGCTGGAGCAGGGAATTGAGAAAAAGGATCAACGATGAAAATGAATTTATTCATCCTGAAAACCCAACCATCAATTCCTGTTCGCATATTTTGTGGACAGGAAAAGTTTTGGATAAAAATTCAACGGCGCGCAACGCGGTTTTTTATGGTGACAAAGCGATTGACCGTTCTCCGTGCGGCACCGGCACTTCCGCAAGAATGGCGCAATGGTATGCAAAAGGAAAATTGAAAAAAGGAGAGGAGTTTATTCATGAAAGTATCATCGGAAGTAAATTTATCGGCCGCATTGAAGAAGAATTATTTATTGCCGGCAAACCCGCGATACGCCCTTCAATAGAAGGCTGGGCAAAAATTTATGGGTACAATACCATTTCAATTGATAGGGATGACGATCCTTATGCTTTGGGTTTCCAGGTGATTTAGAGAATTCTATTTTTTAACCCGGAATAAGAATTTTTGATTATTGTTTGTTTACTGTGCCCACTTATACACTTTCAATTTTTTTAGATTAAATTTAGCTCAGATTTATATTATTGTTTATTTTAAATTGTGTTTAAAACAATCAATTAATTTTTATATTTAAAAATACTTTTATGGCAACACTCCTGATTATTCTTGGCATAATAGCCTTACTGATTATTTGGATCATCAGCATGTACAATAGATTGGTAAAACTGAAAATAAAAGTTGATAACAGTTGGAGCGATATCCGTGTTTATTTGAAGAAACGTTACGACCTTATTCCTAATTTAGTAAATACGGTAAAAGGTTATGCTGCGCATGAACGCGAAACTTTTGAAAAAGTAACAGAGGCACGAAATGCAGCAGCGGCAGTACCTCCGGCTGATGTGCAAGGTGCAGCACAAGCCAACCAGGTATTAGGTGGGGCTTTACGAGGTTTGCTTGCGGTTGCAGAAAATTATCCTGAATCTGAAAGCCAATCAGAATTTTTGGAATTGCAAAGTGCAGCCTTCAATCTATTGAAGGAGATTTGGGAAATGCACGGCGTTATTATAATGCAACGGTAAGAGATTATAACACAGCCATTCAGCAATTTCCCGGCGTGATCATTGCTAACATGTCCGGCTTTAAAGCACGTGAATTTTATGAATTAGAAAACCCGCAGGAAGCAAAAAATGTAGAAGTAAAGTTTTAAATATTACTGATGAAAAAAGTTGTTGCACTTCTTTTACTTTATCTTTTTTTGCAAATATTCTCATGCCCAGGAAGCGTTTACTATCACACATTATCATATCAATTTAAAAGTAAACAAAAATGCTTCTCTTGATATTACAGAAAATTTAAGCGTTCATTTTACAGAACAACGGCATGGAATTATCCGTTCAATTCCATATCAATACCCGATGGAAAAATTGCCGGCAGGTATTGAAAAAGCAGAAAGGCAAATGCATGCCAATGGCTACACACGCATCTTTATTGAAAATATAAAAGTTCCGGGCCATCAATTCAGCACCAGCAAAAATGGGGATTATGAAAATATAAAAATCGGTTCTGCCGATAAATATGTGGAAGGCGATCAGCGTTACGTTATAAAATATCACGATCTTAAATGCGATCAATTTTTTTAAAAATCATTCGGAACTGTATTTTAACGTGATAGGCAATCAATGGGACAGCAAAATCGATTCGGTAGATTTTGAAATTGAATTACCAAAGGCTCTTCCTGATACGCCTTATTATTTTGTAGCTACCGGAACTTTTGGGTCAAAAGAAAATAATACCGTTACCCGCTGGCAGTCGAATAAAATTCTTTACGGGCATACCACGCAAAGTTTAAATCCTTATGAAGGAGTAACCATTGGAATCAGTTTTCCGAATGGATTTTTAATAAAACAGAATTATACTTTACGGGGCATCTGGTGGCTTTTTCTGCCCGGTTTCATTTTTATCGGGATGTATTTGATTTGGAAAAAATGGGGCAAGGATGAAGAAGTTACCGTTCAAACGGAATACTATCCTCCTGAAAATATCAGCCCGGCAATTTCAGGATATATTATTGATAATAAACTTAACAGGCGCGACCTTACGGCTCTGGTTCCTTACTGGGGAGCAGGCGGATATTTACGCATAAATGAAATTGAAAAAAGTTCATTGCTTGGAATTATAAAGACGAAAGATTATGAATTTGTAAAACTAAAAGAGTTGCCTGCAACTGTTCCCCAGTTTGAAAAAACCTTATTTGACGGCATCTTTGAAACAGGAGATAAAGTAAAACTAAGTGATCTTAAAAATGTTTTATATACTACCATGAATAAAGCAAAGTCGCAATTGCAATCCGAGATCAACAGGGACGATTATTACGTTCCTTATTCCAGGGGCATGGGATGCGCATTTCCTTTTCTTGGCATACTTGCAGCCGCCATTGGCTTTTTTGCTTTAGTGGATGACTGGCAGGAAAAACTGTGGCTGGGTGTGGCGCTCATTGCAAGTGGGGTCATCTTGATTTCTTTTGGTATTTTTATGACAAAAAAAACAAAAAAGGGAACGCTGCTCTACCAAAAATTACTGGGATTTAAAGAGTTTATAAAAACCGTAGAGAAAGGCCGGCTGCAGGAATTTCTAAAGCAGGATGAAAATTATTTTGATAAAGTTTTGCCTTATGCAATTGTATTTGATATGGCCGATAAATGGAAAGATAAATTAAAAGGCCTTGATGTGCCTCCACCAAAATGGTATTCAGGGTATTATGCCGGAAACAATTTTAATACGCTCATGTTTATGAACAGCCTCGATCATTCAATGAATGAAATGACGCACACTTTTTACAGCGCACCCAGCAGCAGTGGCACGAGTGGCGGTAGTTTCAGCGGCGGCGGTGGTTTTTCAGGTGGTGGTTTTGGCGGTGGCGGAGGAAGTAGCTGGTAAATAATTGTCTGAACCGGGATTTATAGGATTACAAGATGAATGGGATGAAGAAAGGCAGGAGATTGTTAAACCGGGAAGTTTTCATGCTTCTGTTGGCGTCCGCCAACAATCTTTACCTACCACAGTGAACAAACCTTTATTGAGTATTATACCATTTTTTTTAAACTGTTGTTAGTGATTGCTTTTCACAAAAATCATGTGCACGAACAACATCAACTGCATGCCAAAATAAAAATCAGGATTATTTGTTGGTTTACTGCAAAATCAAATAATCAAAGATTATCTTTTTGTAGCATGCTTTTTTACCGTCGTTCTTTTATGAGTAACAGGGGCTGCTTTTATTACAGGAGTTATTTTAGTTGAGGTTTCTTCCTGCGGCATTTCAGCATTTTCTTCATCGTTGGGAGGAGCGTCTTCACCGTCAAAATATTTTTCCATTTCCTTTGCCTCGTAAATATTGCGGTTGTATTTATTGCCGAGTACAATAATAGTTACTGAATCCTGGATCATTCTTATAAACACTGCATTATTACCATGCCACCAGCCATTATGATAAATTATTTTCCGGCCATCAGGATATACATTCATTCGCCATCCATAGCCATAATTTCTAATTCCCGGCTTTTCATTGCTATAAGGCGTATATGCTTTTTCAAGCATTTCTTTACTAAGGATCTCATTTGTGTATAAAGCCTGGTCCCACTTAAGCAGGTCTTCAGGGGTGCTGTAAATATTTTTATCCCCGAACCCGCAATCTAAAAAAGCAAAGGCTTCCTGCCTGCCGCGATAATCGTAAGAAGGCATTGCAGTAGCACTGTCACTTATGTTCCAAACATAGGTGTCATCCATATGTAGCGGAGTAAAAAACTGTTGCTGTAAAAAATTAGCATAAGATTCTCCTGAAGCCTTTTCAATAATTAATCCCAGCAAGGCATAATTGGTATTGCAATAGGTAAAATGCGTATTGGGTTTTGTAGCCGGCGGTTTAAATTTTATCAGGTAATCAAGCACATCTTTATTGGTAACATGTTGTTTGGTATCCCAGCCTAACTTGTCCATAAAATAAAGATAGTTGGGTAAACCACTTCTGTGGCTTAGCAAATCTTTTACTCTGACATTCTCGTATGGGAAGGCAGGAAAGAATTTTTTTACATCATCATCAAGGGAAAGTTTACCCATTTGTGCCAGTTTCAAAGTAGCCATTGCGGTGAAGGTTTTTGAAACAGAAGCAATATGAAAGGCGCTGTGCCTGGTGAGTGAATCTTTTTTCTTAAGATTATAGAAACCGTGGTAAGCTTCAAATACCACTTGCCCTTTTTTGGCAACCAATATTCCGCCATTGAAACCGGTTCGTAACAATTTTTTATTGTAAAAATCTTCAACTTCATTTTTGTAAAGATTCATTTCACCTTTTGGGATACTGCCTGCCTTTGGAGCCACATACCCGGTAGTATCCTGGGAAGTAGGTTTTACTTTAACGCTGTGGGAACTGCACGAAGAAATAAAAAAAAATAAAATTATAAATATTGCAAATAAAATTCTAATTCTCATCAAAAAATATTCAAGGATTAAGGGGTTATATTTGCAATATTACATTACAATTTTAATATGCCAGAGAAAAAAGTTACCAGTTATCCTAAAGAAAAAATAAATATTCTTTTTTTGGAAAACATTAGCAAAACTGCAACCGAAAGATTTACTGATGCCGGGTATACATCTGTGAAAAGATTGTCCGGTGCAATGACTGAAAGTGAATTAATTAAAGAAATTAAAAATGTTCATCTTTTAGGAATCCGCTCTAAATCGAAGATAACAGCCGAGGTTTTAAAGAATGCAAAAAAGCTTCAGGCAATAGGATGTTTTTGTATCGGGACAAACCAGGTTGATTTGAAAGAAGCTACCAATAAAGGAGTTGCTGTTTTTAATGCGCCTTATTCCAATACCCGTTCTGTAGCTGAATTGGTGATGGCCGCTTCTATTTTTCTAATCAGGAAAATACCTGATAAAAATAAATCCGCACACGAGGGTAAATGGCTAAAAGATTCGACAGGAAGCCATGAACTTAGGGGAAAAACTTTGGGAATCATAGGTTACGGGAACATAGGGTCACAGGTAAGCATTCTCGCAGAAGCTTTTGGTATGAAAGTTATTTTTTATGATACTGAAACAAAAATGCCGCTGGGAAATGCTGAGGCTAAAAAAACGTTAAAAGATGTATTAAAACAAGCCGATATTGTTACACTGCATGTGCCCGACCTTCCCTCCACCCGGGATTTAATTAATAAAAATAATATTCCTTTTTTCAAAAAAGAAGGTATTCTTATTAATTATGCGAGAGGAAAAGTAGTGGACCTGGATGCCCTAAAGACCGCTTTGCAAAAAAATAATCTAAGCGGTGCTGCAATTGATGTTTATCCGAAAGAACCTGCTAAAAACGGAGAACCATTTACAACTCCTTTGCAGGGATTAAGCAATGTTATTTTAACGCCTCATATCGGCGGATCTACGGAAGAAGCCCAACAAAATATTGGGGAAGATGTAAGTAATAAATTATTTAATTTTTTAGAAAAAGGGATTACAACAGGTTCTCATACGGTTCCTCCTTTGAACCTTCCCCCGCATGAAAATACACACCGGATTTTGCACATACATAAAAATGTTCCGGGTGTTTTATCTGAAATAAATACTCGTCTTTCTTCCCACAAAATAAATATCCTTGCTCAGTATTTAAAAACAAATGATGAAATTGGATATGTGGTTTTGGATGTGAATAAAAGCCTTTCAAGAGAAGCGCTTGAATTATTGAAAGGGGTAAAAGGTACGATCAAAGTAAGATTGCTATATTAACCCTGGCGGCCTTTATAAAGTTAATTGTGAATGAAATTGTGGTTGGCTTTGTGATATGGTTTATTGATGGCCGAACTCATTCAATAATTTTTTTGCTCTTTGTTTGAAAGCCGCGGTTTGATGAGGCCATTGATTTTCTATCAGCAGTTTTATTTCAGGGATAATTGCAGGGTATTTTTTGGCGAGGTTTCCCAAAATGGTTAATGAAAATGCTTTTATAGCGACAGCTTCATCTGGCGATTCTACGTATTGAAAGCATAATTGCAATACAGGGCCTTCATATTTTGAGGGGATATTTATATGCTGCAAAAGTCTTACTGTATTTCGTTTTATAGAATCGTGTATTCCTTGTTTTTCTAAATTTTTAATGAGTTTTTGAAAATTATTTTTCATTAGTTCAGGATGAGTAATTACACAATAGCTCATTGGCCACGCGGCTCGTTGAGTTACCCTGTATTCGTCATTTATAAATAAGTTGAAAAGCTGGTTAAACCTGGAAATATCATTACCTACCCAATCAATTATTTTTTGGCAGTTCGCTTTGGTATGTTCTTTTAATATTTGATTGCGCAAATCCATTATTTCAATTATGGAAAATTGTTTGTAACAATATTATTCTTTTGTATTCCTGCTGAATTCATCCAATAATTTCAGCATTTTTTTTACTTCTTCTTTATTTACAGAAACTTTTGTAAGCGATTCATTCATTTCCGGATTGGTGAATTTCATTTCACTGTTTTTAGAAAAAAGGCCGAACTGTGAAACTCTTTGGCTCCGGTAGTTTCAGCAATAGAAATAATATTTTCAGCATTTATTCCTGATCCCGGCATAATGATAATTCTTCCGCCGGCCTTATTTATTAATTCCGCAAGTAGCCCGGTATTTTCTATCGCCTTTGGTTTTAACCCGGACGTTAAAATTCTTTCAAAGCCCAAACCGATAATATCTTCTAAAGCTTCAAAAGGATTTTCAACTCTGTCAAATGCCCGGTGAAAAGTGGCTTCCAACGGGTAAGCAAGATCAATTAATTCCTTACATCTTTTTTTATCTACCTTTCCATCAGCGGTTAATATACCTGTTACAATCCCATCACAGCCCGATTTTTTACAAAATTCGGCATCCAATTTCATCATCTCAAAATCTTCATCACTGTAAAGGAAATCACCACCCCGCGGGCGAATCATTACATATAAATCTATTTGAAGTTTTTCTCTTGCTGATTTTATAAATCCATAAGATGGGGTAGTACCGCCTTCCCCGGGAGAAGCGCAAAGCTCGATTCTGTCTGCGCCTGCTTCCTGCGCTGCAAGGCAACTTTCAATATTAAATCCGATTATTTCTAATTTATTATCCATAATGAGGATTGATATCCGGAACTATTTTTTAAACCTTCTAAACTATTTTAAACTTTCTACTAGGTTACTCCTAAGTCATAAAAATATTTTGCAGGATATATTTTTTCTTCTCCATTGCTTTTTACAGCAAACACAAAACCTTTTTGAATGGCGTAAGCGCCATATTCACCTTTATTATTTAAAGCGAGAAAACCTACCTGCACTTTTTTTGCCTTTTCCACGCTCCGGTGTATGATGCGTTCTACTGCTTTTTTGCAGGCTTCTTCGGGCGAATAGCCCTGCCTCATATATTCAACTACAGTGTGTGTGCCGCAAATCCTGATTACCTCTTCGCCCATGCCGGTAGAGGTTGCAGCGCCGACTTCGTTATCCACAAAAAGCCCTGCGCCTATAATGGGTGAATCGCCAACACGCCCGTGAATTTTAAAAGCCATGCCGCTGGTAGTTACTGCGCCGCTCATATTTCCTGATGCATCCAGTGCTACCAAACCCATAGTGTCGTGATTGATTGTTCCATCATCAAAGAATTGTGGAGCAAAAGGCCCGTTCCCTTTTTTGCTCTTCTCTACTGCTGCTTTATTTTCAATATTGATCACCGGTTTGTATTCACTTTTTTTCAACCAGTTTTCAAAGGCTTTTCTTGCCGGTTCGGAAAGTACCTGCGGTTCAAGTGGAAAACCATTCTGAATTGCAAATTCCTGGGCTCCTTCGCCGACGAGCATAATATGAGGGGTGGTTTCCATGATTTTTCTTGCTACAGAAACAGGATGTTTAATCCTTTCGATAGCTCCTACGGAACCACAATTGGCATCTTCGTCCATAATACAAGAATCAAGGGTGACAATTCCATCCCGGTCAGGATAGCCTCCCAGCCCAATACAGCAGTCAAGCGTATCTTCCACATACCTTGCGCCTGATTCTACTGCGTCAAGAGCACGGCCGTTGGTAGATAAAATCTTCCATGCTTCTGTATTCACTTCCTTACCATTGCTCCATGTTGAAACAACGATTGGTTTCGTTTGTGCATTTCCGTTAGTAACCACATTTTTTAATGAAAGTAATGGAGCAGATAATGTAGAAAGCTGCAGGAATTTTCTTCTGTTTAACATTTTAGAATTTTTATCAAATGTAAAAAAGAATAGCAAATAAACTTTTTTGAAGAAAAATGATTTTAATAAATAACGTTTCTATTGTAGTATTTATAAACTCATTTAAGTAAACAGGTTCTCATTTCGATTGCATTTTTATTACTATATTGAATTTTAATTATAAAAAAGGTACTTATATTTTTCAATCTATTTATTTTAATTAATGGCTTTATTGGAACGAAGATTAAGCCTGTGGCAAGCCTCAGCTATTAATATGACGGACATGGTTGGTATTGGGCCATTCATTACTTTACCAATGGTAATTGGAATGATGAATGGCCCTTATTTTCTTTATGCATGGATCGCGGGCGCATTTTTATCAATAGTAGATGGGCTTGTTTGGAGTGAATTAGGCGCCGCTTTTCCACAAGCCGGCGGTAGCTATAATTTTTTAAAAGAGGCGTATGGAAAAAATAGTGCCGGCAAGATGATGAGCTTTTTATTTGTATGGCAAACCATGATACAAGCGCCGCTGGTAATAGCTTCTGCGGCTATCGGCTTTGCAAAATATTTTTCTTTTATTGTTCCTCTTACGCCTTACACCGAAAAATTGGTAAGCGGCGGAGTGGTTATCTTAATCGTGGCCTTATTATATAGAAAAATTGGTACGATCGGTAAGATCAGTGTTTTTTTATGGAGCGGCGTCATCATCACCATGTTTTGGATTATTGGCGGTGGCATATTACATGGTAATTTTTTATTTCCGGTAAGAAATATTAATTCAGGTTTAAATGTTGACTACGCTTTTGTGACAGCTATTGGTTTTGCAAGTGTAAAATCTGTTTATAGTTATTTGGGGTATTATAACGTTTGCCATTTGGGAAGTGAAATAAAAAATCCATCAAAGAATATTCCGCGCAGCATTTTTGTTTCTATTATCGGTATCGCTGTTTTATACCTTCTGATGAATATAAGCGTGGTAAGTGTAATTCCGTGGCAGCAGGCAAAAGACAGCGAATTTGTGATTAGTGAATTTATGCAGGTTTTATTGGGGCACACCGCAGCAACTGTTGTTACCTGCCTTATTTTATGGGTTGCGTTTGCTTCTGTTTTTTCTGCAACCCTTGGCTATAGCCGCATTCCGTATGCAGCGGCTGCCGATGGGGAATTTTTTAAAATATTCGCCAAACTTCATCCAACAAAAAATTTCCCTTATGTTTCTTTATTATTTTTGGGCGGGTTGGCTTTTATTTTCAGTATGCTTTTTAAATTGAGCGAAACGATTAGCGCCATTCTTGCGATGCGAATTATGATTCAATTTATCGGTCAGGCAGTTGGGTTATTAATTTTGAGAAGGAAAAGAAACCCTTCAGAATTTCCTTATAAAATGCCGTTATTTCCTCTGCCGGTTATAGTAGCAGTTGGCATGTGGTTTTTTATTCTTATTTCCACCGGAACTAAATTAATGCTTAGCGGTTTATTCGTAATATTTTTAGGAGCAATTGTGTATTTTATAAAAGCAAGCATTCAAAAAGAATGGCCTTTTACGCCGGTGGGTAAACAGTAAAAGAAGAAAAAAGATTGATTTTTATTCTGAAGTAAAACCGCTAATGGTTCCTGAATTTCTTAATTGTAAAATTTCTTTTTGCATATCCTCTATTTTTTCAAGAAGATGATTTATGGTTTCTATTCCTTCTATATTAATATCCAGGTCATAATGAAGGCGAATGAATTTTTCTAACTTTTGTAATTCATCTGAAGGAATGTAAGTTGACCTTTCCACTGATGTGACCCTTATCAATCCTGAATCTTCCAACGAAGTGATAAATGAATATTCTATGTTGTGATAAATGCAAAAATCTTCGGCGGGTATTAAATCTTCTTGTTCCATATCAAAAATTTTAGGATGATAATTTTGATAATTCAGTAAATAATTCTTTTTGTTTCTCTGTCAGGTTAGTAGGCAGCTTAATGTTCCAGGTAATGTATAAATCACCAAACTGCCCTTCTTTTTTATAAACAGGGAAACCTTTTCCTTTTAAACGGATGGTTGCGCCATTTTGCGTTTCAGGCTGTACTTTTAATTTTATTTTGCCACTCAAAGTGTCAATGGTTTTTTCGCCGCCCAGCAAGGCGGTATATAAATCAAGGTCTTCAGTTTTATGCAGGTTATTTCCTTCGCGTTTCAAATCTGTATCATTTTTAATTACGAAAGTTATAAAAAGATCTCCATTAGGGCCACCATTGGCACCTGGGCTTCCATAACCTTTCAATCTTATTTTCTGCCCGTTTTCAACTCCTGCAGGAATAGTTATCCGAACATTTTTTCCATTAATGGTGAGTGTTTGTTTATGCGTATTGTATGCATCTGTTAATGACAATTGTAGTTCTGCATTATAATCCTGGCCTCTGTATTTTGCCTGGCTCCTTCTTCTTCCCGCACCGCCAAAAAGCGATTCAAAAAAATCAGAAAAATGCGCCTTCATCGCCAGATGAATAAGTATAATCTCCGCCACCGAAATCGCCAAAACCACCTCCGCCAAATCCTCCGGCTGGCCTTGCTGTTGGCGTGCTTGTTCATATTGATCCGCGTGTTTCCAGTTTTCTCCGTACTGGTCATATTTTTTTCTTTTCTCCGGGTCACTCAATACTTCATTCGCTTCATTAATTTGCTGAAATTTTTTATGCGCTTCTTTATCATTGGGGTTTACATCGGGATGAAGTTTTCTCGCCAGTTTCCTGTATGCTTTTTTAATATCTTCAGCCGAAGCATTTTTAGCAACTCCCAACGTTTTATAATAATCAACAAAATCCATTTTCTTATTTTAGCTTTAAATTATATCGAATAAAATTAAGAGATAATAAAATAAAAATCTTCAAATTTTTAAAACTCATTTATTTTGTAGTTTACAACCTATCAAATTTAATACCTCAAATTACACACATTAAAAAAAATCGGGATGAAGAAATTTTCTGTTTTTCTGCTGTTATTTTTTGCTTCGTGCGTAGCTCCGCGTGTGAGTATTACCAACGTTAACCCGGTAGGTTCTACAGTCATTGATGGAAAGGTTTTTGCCAGTGCTTACCAGCAAAAATCCGCGGAATATAAGGCTCTTTGTTACCAGGCATTTAATATAGCGCATCTTAGAATTGAACAATTTAACCGCGAAAACTCGCCAAAACCGAAAGCAATAATGACGGATGTGGATGAAACTATTTTAAATAACAGCCCTTATGAAGTGCATCAATTATTGCAGGGTAAAGATTATGACAATGCTTCCTGGAATGAATGGGCATCAATGGGAGAAGCAGATACAATTCCGGGCGCTTTGCATTTTTTGCAATATGCCTCTGCTTCAGGAATAGAAATATTTTATGTAACCAACCGGGCGGAGGGAGAGCGCGAAGGCACATTGAAAAATCTGAAAAAATTTAATTTTCCTAATGCGGATAATGAGCATTTATTACTTGAACAAAATAGTTCTTCAAAAGAGGAAAGAAAAAATTCAATTGCTGCCACACATACAATTGTAATGCTATTGGGCGATAATATGAATGATTTTAGTTCTCTATTTGAAAAGAAGACTTCAGGCGAAAGAGACAAAGTTGCTGCTGATTTTTCTGCTGAATTTGGAAACCGTTTTATCGTACTGCCCAATCCCGTTTATGGCGATTGGGAATCTTCTTTATACCATTACAATTACTCTCTTTCAGCCGCTCAAAAAGATTCAGTTTTACGGGCAAGCTTAAAAGGGTATTAAACGGCTTCTTTTTTATTCGGCAATCCAACGTTTGGCTTCCTCTAAATCTTCCATCAAAAAACCTTTGGTAGACCCGGGCAATAAATTCCCAAATATATCGGTGAAACTTTTTATGCTTTTCTGGTTGGAAACAATCCCGATTTTTTTCCATTCAGTAAAATAAACAAATCCGAGGAGTGCGTCTTTTAGCCACGCTTCTAGGCTATAATTATTTAAAGGAGTATTAAGAACGAGCAAATAATTTATTTTTCCATTAGCCTTATATATTTTGCTCACCAATGGATTAATTATTTCATCATAATCTTTACCTGTAATGTTTCCTGTTGCATTAAATGCGGCTACATGCGGTGGAAACCCCGGAATTATTTCAATCATAAAAAAAGATTTTAAAGAATGAAATTAATAAGTTGCTTTGTAAAGTTATAAATAAAAAAGCTTCCGCAGTTTTTGTGCGGAAGCTTTAAAGATTTAATCCTGGGTTTGGTAGTTTTTCAGGGTTAAAGTGTAGCCATTTTACAGGCTGGTTTTCATTAGGATTTATATTTTTCTTAGGTATCGGCTTTTTAAAAAGAAGTTGATCGATATCAGATTATTCATTTGGTTTTTCCCGGATTAGAGGAACGGTTATTTTCAATGGATTTGGATTCAATATTGTGATTAATGTTTGTTGAACATCAATCAACTTCTGGAACAAAGATAGAGTACAGGCGTACTTTAGGCAATCGCGTAATTGCTGAATTTTTCAAGCAAAAAAAATACTGTGTTGATAGTAGTTAACCGGCAATTGGTTTAAGTAAAATTACTTCTCATCAATTTCCCGGGCTTCAGTTTTTTATTTTATAAAAAAGCATAAAACAGAGATCTTCAAAATTTGTTGGTTTACTAAGAAAAAAATAAAATGGGAACATAAAAAAACTCCTGCTTTTTCAGGCAGGAGTTTTAAAGATTTAATCTCAGGGTTTAGTTTTTCAGAATTGGATGTTGCTTTTTTTCAAAGCGGGTTTTCATTTGGATCGTTATCTTTCACAGATATTAGGATTAAAAACAAGAAGTTGATTGATATCGGATTTTTTGGTTTTTCCCGGATTAGAGGAACAAGTTATTTTCAATGGATTTGGATTGGTATTTTGATTAATGTTTGTTGAACATCAATCAACTTCTGGAACAAAGATACGGCGCTTGGGTGCCCCCGGCAATAGCGCAATTGCCTAATTTTTAGAACCATATAATTACTGTGGTAGTAGTATTTAACCTAAGTAAAATTACTTTTTATAGGTTTCCAGGCTTTTATTTTTCATGAAAAATATAAAAGAAAAATCAAGATGATTTGTTGGTTTACTGGTTTACTGTGAAAAAAAATAAAATGGGAACGTAAAAAAAACTCCTGCTTTTTCAGGCAGGAGTTTTAAAGATTTAATCTCAGGGCTTAGTTTTTCAGAATTGGATGTTGCTTTTTTTCAAAGCGGGTTTTCATTTGGATCGTTATCTTTCACAGATATTAGGATTAAAAAACAAGAAGTTGATTGATATCGGATTTTTTGGTTTTTCCCGGATTAGAGGAATAAGTTATTTTCAATGGATTTGGATTGGCGATTAATGTTTGTTGAACATCAATCAACTTCTGGAACAAAGATACGGCGCTTGGGTGCCCCCGGCAATAGCGCAATTGCCTAATTTTTAGAACCATATAATTACTGTGGTAGTAGTATTTAACCTAAGTAAAATTACTTTTTATAAGTTTCCAGGCTTTTATTTTTCATGAAAAATATAAAAGAAAAATCAAGATGATTTGTTGGTTTACTGGTTTACTATGAAAAAAAATAAAATGGGAACGTAAAAAAAACTCCTGCTTTTTCAGGCAGGAGTTTTAAAGATTTAATCTCAGGGCTTAGTTTTTCAGAATTGGATGTTGCTTTTTTTCAAAGCGGGTTTTCATTTGGATCGTTATCTTTCACAGATATTAGGATTAAAAAACAAGAAGTTGATTGATATCGGATTTTTTGGTTTTTCCCGGATTAGAGGAACAAGTTATTTTCAATGGATTTGGATTGGTATTTTGATTAATGTTTGTTGAACATCAATCAACTTCTGGAACAAAGATACTGCGCTTGGGTGCCACCGGCAATAGCGCAATTGCCTAATTTTTAGAACCATATAATTACTGTGGTAGTAGTAATTTAACGAAGGGCTTTTACCGTAGAATTACTTTTTTGGAAGATTGAAATCTATCTTAGATGTTTGTTTACTGTTTAATTTCCCCTTATTTAAAAAAGATGAAAAACAATTCCTGAAAAAACTTCAATCAATTTATCTTCGTCCTTATGTCAAAGTTTTTAATTATAGGCTTGGGGAATCCGGGAAATGAATATGCGAACACAAGGCATAATATTGGATTTGATGTTTTAAACGCCTTTGTTTTAAAACATAATGCCTTTTTTCAATCATCAAGATTAGCAGATTTGGCGGAAATAAAATTTAAAGGAAAAATTTTCGTTTGTATAAAACCAACTACATTTATGAATCTTAGTGGAAGGGCAGTAAAATATTGGTTGGATAAAGAAAAAATACCGGTAGGGCATTCTTTGACAATTGTAGATGACCTTGCGCTTCCATTAAGTAAATTGCGATTAAGGAAACAGGGAAGCGATGCCGGACACAACGGGTTACGTGATATTCAAAACGTTTTAGGAACGGATGAATTCGCTAAATTGCGTTTTGGAATCGGAAACCAATTTCCAAAGGGAATGCAAGTTGAGTTTGTTTTAAGCCGCTGGCTGAAGGAAGAAATTCCGGTTGTAAAAGAAAAAATAGAAAAAAGTGTAGAAATTATTGAAATGTTTGCAAGTGCTGGTATTGAAAGAACTATGAATGAAGTAAATCATTTAAATTTTTAAATTTTTAATTCGTAATTAATTCCTCGGATAAATTCTTTTTTAAATTTGTTTTCTATATTTTCGCACAACCTTTGAAAAGCCCTGACTAAACCTGATTGAAATGAAAATATTTTGTATAGGGCGTAATTATGCCGATCATGCTAAAGAAATGGGAAACGGTGTTCCGGATGAACCCATTATTTTTATGAAGCCGAAAAGTGCGCTCGTGCAGGGCCATACTCCTTTTTATTATCCTGAATTTACCAACGAGCTTCATTATGAAGGCGAATTGGTAGTGCGCATAAGCAAAAACGGGAAATATATACAGGAAAAACATGCTTCTAATTATTATAATGCTATTTCTGTTGGCATTGATTTTACAGCGCGTGACATTCAAAAAAAATTGAAAGAAAATGGCTTGCCGTGGGAAAAAGCAAAAGCTTTTGATAATTCAGCCGCGGTAGGAAAATTTATTGACATCACTCCGGCAATGAATAGAAAAAACATCAATTTTTCTTTGACAAAAAACAAAGAAACCGTTCAGAAGGTAAATTCCTCCGAAATGATATTTTCGATTGACCAGATTATTGCTAATATTTCAAATTACTTTTCTATAAATATTGGCGATCTTATTTATACCGGCACTCCTGCCGGAGTAGGCGAATGTATTGTAGGAGATATATTGGAAGGCTATTTTGAACAAGAGCCGGTTCTTTCTCTCGAAATAAAATAAACAATCTATTTTTATTGAAGGTTTGAAAACAAAATGGATAGTGTATTCAAATCAAAATTCCCGGTAGCTATTGGGAATGTTGCTTTACTGTAATTATATTTTACAGATTAATTTTTATCAACTAAAAGTTTCCCTGATTTTTTCCCAAAAAGATTTATCATTTTTATCAGGCCTTGGTTTAAAATTTTCACTATCCTGTAAATTTTCAAGCGCTATCTTTTCAGCTTCTGAGATATTTTGCGGAGTCCATACATTAACCTGGATAAGTTGATCGCCCTTTTCATAGCTATTAATAGAAGGGAAACCTTTTCCTTTTAGCCTGAAAATTTTTCCGCTTTGTGTTCCGGCAGGAATTTTAATTTTCGCGCGGCGCATCAATAGTGGGTACTTCTGTCTGGGTCCCAAACACAACATCCGGGAAAGAAATATGTAAATCAAAAGCCACATTTAATCCTTCGCGATGCAAAAAGGGATGCGGTTCTTCTTCAATTAAAATAATCAGGTCGCCGGATCCTCCGCCTCTTTCTCCCATATTTCCTTTGCCACTCATGCTTAGTTGCATTCCATCCTGAACGCCGGCGGGAATGTCAAGCGTTACTGTTTCTTCACCATAAACCCTTCCTTCGCCTTTGCAGGCGGTGCATTTATTAGTAATAACGGTTCCTTCTCCATTGCAATCGGGGCAGGTAGTTACTGTTTGCATTTGCCCTAAAAATGTATTTTGAACCCTTCGAACCTGTCCATTGCCGCCGCAAGTTCTGCATGTCTGCGAACTGTTTTTATCTTTTGCCCCCGAACCGCCGCAAGTATTGCAGGCAATGTATTTTTTTACTTTGATGGTTTTGGCAGTGCCTTTGGCAATTTCTTCATAATTTACTTTTATTTTTACGCGCAGGTTGGTACCCCTCACGCCTCTGCTTCTTCTTGAACCTCCGCCCCTGGAGCCTCCGCTAAAAAAACTGCCAAACATATCATCACCAAAAATATCTCCAAACTGGCTGAAGATATCTTCCATATTCATGCCCTGGCCTGAGAATCCGCCACCGCCACGGCCTTGCCCAAAAGCATTATGGCCAAAGCGGTCATATTGGGCGCGCTTATCTGAATCGCTTAAAATTTCATAAGCTTCCGCGGCTTCTTTAAATTTTTCTTCTGCAGTGTGGTCTCCGGGGTTTCTGTCCGGATGAAATTTCATGGCAACCTTTCGGTATGCCTTTTTAATTTCATCAGATGTTGAACCTTTGCTAACACCAAGAATCTCGTAATAATCTCTTTTTGAAGACATCGTATTTGCCATAATATTTATTGTAAACTGCCACTCCGCGGCATTTACGGTTATGTAATTTTATATTTTACGGGAAAAGATTATTTTCCTACAACGACTTTTGCAAATCGTATCAGTTTATCGTTGAGGTAATATCCTTTTTGTAATTCTGCTACAACTTTCCCTTTTAGTTTTTTATCAGTAACATCAATCTCTGAAACCGCTTCATCTTTTTCAACATCAAAGTCTGAATGAAGTGTGCTGATGGGTTTGAGCCCTTTCGACTGCAAAGTTTTTCTAAACTTATCAAACACCAGCATTATACCTTCTTTTAATGTTTTTTCTATATCGCTTTCCTGAAGTTGCTGCTCTGCCCTGTCCATATCATCCAATATATCAAGCAAAGAAATTATAACTTCTTTGCCTGCAGTTTGCCTTAGTTCGATTGCTTCTTTGGAAGTACGCCTTTTGTAATTATCAAATTCTGCGAAAAGGCGAATGTATTTATCTTTTTGTTCTGCTAATTCTGCTTCTAATTTTTGAGTATTGCTTTTACTTTTGCCCTCGCTCTCTTCTACTTCCTCATCTTCGTCAATTATTTCCTGATCATTGGCTTTTTCAGTTTCATCAAAACTTTCTTCCTTCATTTCCATAGGGAATTCATCTTCTTCCGTTTGATTTTTTAAGTCATTTTCTTGCATATCTTTCTTAATTTTTAACCGTTATTAAATTGGCTGCAAAGGTAGTACAGTCAAACTTTTTGCCAATATTAAAAATTAGACAAAATGACACAAAGGGTATAAGAAGGGGATGAAATTTGTTAAAACTTATTTAACTACCTGGAATTTTCCGGATTCAATGATATTTCCTTGCTTATCGCGAAGTTGAAAAATATAAACGCCACGGTAATAATCTGTGAGGGAAACGGTTATTTTTTGATCAGTAACTTTAAAATCTTCAATTTTTTTACCAATAAAGTTAAAAATTACCAAAGTATAAGAGTCATCATAATTTTCTGTGAATTCAAAATTAATGAAGCTGGTAGCGGGATTTGGGTAGAACTTAACGGTTTTTACAGCATCGTTGGCAAAATGCCTAATCTGGGCATTGCTGCTTAATTGGAAACCGGTAATAAAGATAAATATGTAAAATATTTTTTTCAATAGTACAAAAGTATTCAATTAATTTATAACTACAACTTACTGATTTTTATATTTTATTTATTAAATAAAATTCAGGCGAAGAAATAGTTTGGATAGTTATAACGCTTTGAATGGATTTAAAATTGCATTTTTCAGAATGTCGTATTGATCCAATAGAATAAAAAACCTTCATAAAAGTTTGTTTACTGGAAATGGTTTAAAATTGCTTTCAAAAATGATATTTTAACAATACAAAAAGGAATCAGCCAAAATGAAAAAATAGCGAAGTGTTTTTTTAATAACTTGCAACTCTTCAGCAATTTTTGCTTGATAGAATTTAAAAGATAAATTAAAAATGGATAATCAAAACCAACCTGTCCAAAACTTTGTAAACCTCCTTGATTACAACAACAATATCATTTTCAATATGACGCCGGAAGAAGTTTCGGCGGCAATTATTTCCGGTGATGCAAGCCGGGTCCGAAAAATTGAAGGCCAATTTGCCATTGTGGAAAAAGTAGGGCAAGCAGGTATTTATGGCGCGTTCCATCGGAAGGCCGATGCGTTATTTTCTTGGCCAAACAAGTGGCCGGGCCGTTACTTATTGTGGCAGAACGAATGGACGAAATTTACGATTTTCTGAAAAGTAAAAACCTGCATTCCCAGTTTCATCCTTCCTATACGCGAATGGTTCCCGCGCATTTTGTAGTACGTTTGGAAGTGATTGGTTGCCCTGATCCGAATCCTGTTTATACACGCTTTTTTGCTCCACAAAGAAATCGTTTAACGACTGATCTGGATGAAATAGGAAAAGCTTATATCGGAGCGCTGGCCAATGAATGCCAAAAATGGCTGAAAGACAATTCCGGAAAATGAGCCGATTGGCGTATTGTTTTCAGGAGGAATTGACAGCGGTTCTGTGTTCCTGGTGCTTTATCATCTGATGCTAAAGATGGGGCTTTCTCCGCAACGTTTAAAAGCTTTTACTCTTTCTGTAAACAACGGCCCGGATGCTGAACAGGCACACCAATTTTTGGATCAAGTTGGGTTTGTCTCTTTTCCTCGAAGTGCTTGATGTACCGCAATCATGCAGTGAATTATAAAGATGCGATTAAAGTGGTGGAAGATTATAAGCCACTTGATATTGAATCGGCAACAATGGCGCTGGCATTGTGCAAACAAATACGCAAACTATATCCGGATTGGAAATATATGGCGGATGGAGATGGAGGCGATGAAAATCTGAAGGATTATCCGATAGAAGAAAATACAGAACTTACGATCAGAAGTGTGCTAAATAATACAATGCTTTACCAGGAAGGTTGGGGCGTTGATAAAATCAAACATTCTCTTACTTATACAGGCGGACAAAGCAGGGGCCATGTGCGTTCTTATGCGCCATCAAGCGGTTATTAGGATTTAAAGGATTTAGTCCTTATGCATTGCCGAATGTGATTGAAGTTGCGGAAGGAATTCCTTTCATTGAATTGACCAATTGGAACGAAGAAGAACTGTATGCGCTTAAAGGCGAAATTGTAAAGAGAGGTATAAAAGCGATTACCGGTTTTGATATGCCTGTATTTGAAAAACGTAGGTTCCAGCGCGGTGCGGCAGATGAAAATACATTTAAGCGAAATGTTTTCTGATGATGAAATGGAATACCGCACTTATTTCAATTCCCTTTATGCATGACAACTTATGACATTGAAATTCTTCGCCCGGCAAGAAACAAAGTAAATCCTGAAATACCTTATCATTTTCTGCATGAAGAAGAGCCGGACGAGTATGGAAATTTACAGCAGGTAAATACGATTTTTCTTACCGGTAAAGAATGTTCTTTCAAATGCCTGATGTGTGATCTTTGGAAAAACACCCTCAATACATCGACACCGCCGAGGAGCGATTTTAAAGCAAATAGATTATGCTTTGGAGCGGCTTCCAAAAGCTGATGTGATTAAACTTTACAACAGCAGTAATTTCTTCGACACAAAAGCTATTCCTTTATCAGATTATCCGGGAATTATTGAACAGGCTTAGATCTTACAAAAGAGTCATCGTTGAAAATCATCCCAAACTTTGTGGTAAAATCCTGTGTTGATTTTAATGAAAAATTAAACGGAACGCTCGAAATAGCGATGGGGCTTGAAACGCATTCATCCGGATGTATTGCCTAAACTTAATAAAAAACTTACTCCTGAAGATTTTAAAAAAGCCACTTTATTTTTAAGAAGTAATGAAATTCACAATGCGTGCTTTTATTCTATTAAATCCGCCTTTTCTAACTGATCAAACAGGAGAATATTGAATGGGCATTTAAAACAGTTGCAGTTTGCTTTTGAATGTGGCGTAGATGTTGTTCTATTATTCCTACACGTGCAGGAAATGGAATCATGGAAGTCTTGCAGGAAAGGGGAGATTATGTTCCACCGACATTAGATGCTTTGGAAGAAGTGTTTGAACGGGCGCTTGCTTTACAGACAAGGAAGAGTTTTTGTGGATACATGGGATATTGGATTTTTATCAAAATGTGATGAATGTTTTGAAGCAAGAAAACATCGTTTGGAACAAATGAATCTTTCGCAACAAATCATTGCAAAAAGTAAAATGTAATTGCAATTAATGTGAACAGCACAAAATCATTATGATATTTTGATAGCAGGTGCCGGTTTTGCCGGTTCTCTTACTGCATTGGCGTTAGAAAAATCAGGCTTTAAAGTTTGTTTACTGGAGAAAGGAAAACATCCGCGATTTGCAATCGGCGAATCTTCAACACCTGTTGCAGACATGATTTTACGGAAGCTTTCTGATCAAAATACGATCTTCCCTGGCTGTATGATTTTTCCCGATACGGAAGCTGGCAAAAATCACATCCTGAAATAATTTGTGGCATCAAAAGAGGATTTAGTTTTTTTAAACATTATCCCGGGAGAAGAATTTTCTACAGATGAAAATCATAAAAATGAACTGTTGGTCGCTGCAAGTGCCAGCGATAATTAATCAGACACCAATTGGCTTCGTGCTGATTTTGATGCATTTTTGGTAAGCAAAGTAAAAGAAAGTGGAATTGATTATTTCGATCTTACAGAAATAATTGACAGCAACAAGAAATTCAGAATGGGAATTTCATATAAGCCGATTGAATAAAAATGAGGTGATCTATTCTTCTTTTTTTATTGATGCGACCGGAAGCGGTGATTTAGCTGAGAAACTTATTTGGAATTGAATCTTCTTCTGATGATTTTCTTACGAATTCATTTGCGCTTTTTTCTCATTTTAATAATGTGCCTCATTGGACAGAAATATTGAAAGAGAAACAAATATCTCGATTGCTGATTTTCCTTACGATCCTGATAATTCTGCATTGCATCAAATATTGGATGAAGGCTGGATGTGGATGCTGCGATTCAATAATGAAAGAACAAGCATCGGTTTTGTACTAGATGAAAAAAATGGATCTTATAATGAATTATCTACTGAAAAAATATGGAATGATTTATTGAAAAAGTATCCATCTATTGATAATATTTTAAAAGATGCTACAGTGCATACAGACCCAGGAAAAATAATCAGGACGACAAAGATTGCAAAGAAAATTAAATCATTGTTTCGGAGAAGGATGGGTTGCATTTCCGAATACGGTTGGTTTTGTAGATCCGTTGTTTAGTTCCGGTATTGCTCATTCTCTTTCCGGAGTTGAAAAACTGGTTCATATTATCAAACAGTTTTGGGGCAACGAAGATTTATTTTACAAAAACTTAAAAGAATATGAACACAAAGTTTTTGAGGAATTGAAATTAATAGATTGTCTCATTGCCGGATGCTATAAAACTATGGCTCATTTTGAACTTTTCAATGCATGGTCCATGTTTTATTTTGCGGCAACGATTGCCCATGAGCAGCGAAGATTGAACAATAAAGTTCCCGGGTATTTTCTAAATGCCGATGATGCAGAGATCATAAATATCGTACACAAATCCTATAAAGAATTATTAAAAATAATTTCTTTCGCGCAGCCATCCCACAGAGAAGTAGCGCATTTTACAACGCTGGTAAGAGAAAGTATAAAACCATGGAATACTGCCGGCCTGCTTGATCCTACTTCTAAAAACATGTATCGCCACACAGCTGCGATGCTATAAGATAAAAAACAGAAATCCGTATTATTTGTTTGTTTACTATAAACTTCTTTTATAATTTCTACTGAAGAAATTTAATTCTTTGAATTTGCAAAAGTGCCTAACCTTATCGCGTTTTTGAAAGCCTCGGTAGAAATTTTTCTTGTATTGTATTTTTCCTGGTATTCCCTGTGTTCTTTATCCGTCGGGTAGTGAACATTTTTGCCGTAGGGATAGGAAGGCATATTGTGAAACGGCAGTGGAGCCACTGTTTGCCCATAAGCAGTATTCATATCGCCATCTTTTACCCATCCTTCACTGTAAATAATGAAGTCACGTTTCCATCCTTTTGGTAAAACAGGTAAATGTGCCGCATCAAAATCAATGGTTACTTCATCTCCGCCATCACAAATAATATATTTATCATCAGCTTTTTGCAGCAACGGTAAAACATCTCCATAGCGTGTATAGTTACCCGTTAGGTCTCTCCATTTCTGCCCTTTGGTTACATCATAGTAGTTAAACCATTGCGGGCCATACGGCCCACCTTTATGATAAGAAGCTGAATAACCGCGGAAATCTAAATTGGCAGCCATCATTTTTAAGCCATAAGTTTTTACAGGAGCTTTTACCTTCCCGGTTGAGAAGAAAATGTGGTCCCAATAAATTTGCATCGTGGTGCGGATTCTTACACGCCTGTCGTGAGGTGTAAGAAATTTATTGGTAAGATTTACAATAACCATTTTATCCCTTCCCATCGGGTAACCGATATTTTTTATAACAGTCTGCCATTTTCCTTCTTTATTAATTACCTGCAAGAGATGGAGGCTGAAGCTTGTATTTGTCAGTCTGGGTAAGTTCTGTATTAATGCTGGCATCAGGTGGAAAAATCCATCCTCTCATATATAATAACAAGCTGTCAGCTTGCGCATTTTTCCCTAAGTCTAAAATTAAATCATGTTCTTTGGCAACGCCCTGGAATTTGCCTAACGAAAAATTGGACACATATTGAAAATCATATTTTTTCAATTTAGGAAGTACATTATTCCCTTTTCCATCGGTTGCTGAAACAGGTAAATGTTGATGAGAAACCAGGTAAACCTTTTTGCCCGGGATATGGCGGCGCAACGAATCGCTCATCAACATAGGCATCAACAGAATCAGGATGATCGACAGCGAATAATTGCGCTTTATCAAAATAAACTGCTTCCCAAAGTTCTTCGCTGATCTTTAAGGTGTATAGCCCGTTACGTGGTTGCAATTTATCACCGGGAATCAGAAGGTATTCTTTGGATGGCTGACTATATGCAAAAGTGGTATCCTTGCCATGAATGGCCACCGGCATACCCAGCGCGCTTCTCCATAACATATCCTTGAGAAATACAAATTCTTTCCCGTTCCATGTGAACAAGAAAGGGCAAGAACCTTTTAATTCTGCCTCTTCCAATGCTCTTTGTTTTCGCATCGGGTCTATAATAGTTTGAGGAACACCATTTGGCCAAATAATGCGCAACGCATCAATTTTGGTTCCCGAACCTACTCCAAACTCCGTCAGCGGGCCTTTAACTGTTTTAAGCTGGTATAAACCGCCGGCTTTAAGCTCCACCTGTGCTCCAATTCCCAGCCTGTTATTTTTACTACTGCCGAATGAAAGCCCGGTTAGCTCTACCTGGACATAATTATTATAGTTTCCTCCATCATTTCTTTCTAATTGTATACCTCCCGGCCGGAGAAAAACAGGTCTCTATCACCATCAAAATTGAAGTCTGCAATTGCTAACCTGGTAAGCTTGCAATACATTTTCGGGCAGGAGGGAACTAACATCAGAAAATCCTTTTAAACCATCATTGTGAAATAATCTTACCCCTTTTTTAGAACTATCATCATTAACACCTGCTATTACTATATCCTGATGGCCATCATTATCGTAATCTACAAAAGCCACATCATACACTTTAATCCCTTTCAGGGAATTGCTTAATTGTCCAGACGCCTTCTCATCAGGAACGAACCGGCCTCCTTCATTTTCAAGCAAAAAACATTTTCCCCCGGGTGCACCTGCAATAAGTATATCCAGCCTTCCGTCATTATTATAATCTCCGAAGGCAACTGCAGCACCCGCATATTCCGGATTTTTAAGGCCTACGGCTCCGCTAATATCACTGAAATTTGAATGCCGGTTATTATTTAATAATTCTACATTGCCATCATTTGTTACGCTCACAATATCAAGGTCGCCGTCATCATCCCAATCGCCGAAATCCATATCTGCCGTACCTTGGTTATTACCGGCGAGGCCAGTGCCAGATGTGTTTTCAGTAAATGTCCCATCGCCGTTATTACGGAACAATTTGTTCCCGTTTTTTTGAGCTACATACATATCAAGGTCACCGTCCTGGTCAAAATCTGCAAACAGCATTTTACTGACATTGGACACGTTATGCAATCCAATATCCTCGGTTACCCGGGAAAAAGTGCCATCACCCTTGTTTTTGTAAACGATAATCCCATTGGTAGTAGCAATAAAAAGGTCCTCGTACCCATCATTGTCATAATCCGCAAAGGTGGCGTATAGATCACGTTCGTTATGATCAATTCCTCCTATAACTTTGCATTGTTTGAACGATCCCATCTGGATGGATGACAAATAAGATTTGGAAGCCGTGGCTCCTGGCATCAAAGAACTTGAATACAAATACATATTTCCTTGCGCATCATAATCCGTTACCGCCAATACGCTATTTCCAGCCTTTAGATTATTTGCAATTGAGTATCCTGGTATTCCTGGAAAATCTGTAAATTTTAAAGGTGCGTTAAATGAGTTATTTTTATTATTGTCTGATGTGTGTGTGGTATCAAGTACTGAAACTGATATGTTGGTGTCAAAATTAAAATATCCCGCAACCATCTTTGGAATTTCAATTTCATCAATTCCTGATGAATATTCAGGGGTTATTTTCATCAAGCCGTGAAACTGTTGTATATAAGCTAAGGCTTGAGCGGGTTTATTGGCTTCTAACAACGAAGCAGCTTTTTGATAGGAAGTTTCAGCATGAATGTGAGAAACCAGGCGCAATTTTTTTTACGCTTTGCAGGTAGGAGAGGGAAGAATCCGTTTTACCTTCATTTGCAAAAAGTTCTGCTAACTGCAGGCGCGGCACAATATTGGCAGGGCGTAGGCTTTGAACTTTAAGCAGATAATATTTTCTTAAGCCACCATCTGAGCCGGAAGAATCTAATTCAGCTAATTTATAATACGCACTTGCACTTTTAGTGTCTATTTTAAGTATTTCTTTTAATTCTTTTACGGCGTTTACTTTATCATTTTTCTGGCTATATATTTCAGCTAACAGTAATTTCAAGCTTATGTTATCCGGTTTAATTTTTAATCCTTCCTTACACAGATTTTCCGCAGCATCATAATTTTTTTGCAATAAATAGAGCCGGGTAAGGCCAATGTAACTGGAAGTGTCTTCGGGATTCAGTTTTATAGCTTGTTGGAAAGCTGCCTCGGCTTCATCAAGTTTGTTTTGAGAAAGATACAATAACGCGAATCCTTTAGGGTCGGTATTGGCCTTTTCCTCATTGGTTTTTGATTTTTGCTTACAACCCGCCACCACCCCAATTGTTACTATGTAAATAAATAAAATGTATAAGTGGCTTCTTTGTAATTTAATAAATGAAAACATTAGTAGGTTTGCCGTGGGTTAAAATTCTTTCAAAAGGTAAAAATAAGATTTATCTTTCTCTATAAATAAAAAGACCTGTTTATTTTTTATCTTGCGATAAGTTAATATTACCCATTATAATTAAAAATCCGGTTTAAAAACATATAGGAGATCGTATTCATGAACTGGCAAAAAAAATTGGCCCAAATAGTAACTATCATAATATTTGTTGCTTTGTTGATAGGAACCGCGTTACCATCCAGGCAAAATTTATTTCAAAACAGGGATTTAGCCAGGCAAAAAGAACTGTCTTTAGAAAAGTATGGTTTTTACCTTGAGCCTGATAACAAGGAAGTAAATATCAATTTTAAACATACTTCTCCCGATGTTGATCCTAAGTTGAAAAATATTGCACCTCAAATAGCCTCCATGGGCGCTTCAGTCTCTATTGTTGATTTTGACAACGACGGATGGGATGACATCTATTTTACCAATAGCAAAACAGGGAGCCGAAATGCTCTTTACCATAATATGCATAATGGTAAATTTGAAGAGGTAGCTTCAGAAATGGGTTTAGCCGATTTGAACGAAAAAGGAACCGGTGTTTCGATGGGCGCTGTCTGGGGAGATTATGATAATGACGGTTACAGGGATTTGCTTGTGTATAAATGGGGCAAGCCTGAGTTGTTTCATAATATTGATGGCAAAAAATTTGAAAATGTAACTGCCGGAAGCGGCCTGCCTGAATGGGTCAACTCAAATAGCGCAATCTGGTTCGATTTTAATAATGATGGGTTGCTTGACCTTTTTATTGGTGGGTATTACAATGAAAAGTACAATTTGGCAAATCTTGCAACGACTAAAATAATGCCCGAAAGTTTCAGGTACGCCAATAACGGAGGAAGAAATTACCTGCTGGAAAACATGGGCCATGGAAAGTTTAAAGATGTAACGGAAGAATACGGCTTAACTTCCACTAAGTGGACACTTGCCGCAGCCGCAGCCGATTTTAACGGGGATGGTTACCCTGATTTATTTGTAGCAAACGACTATAATGTAAATGAATTATATATCAATAAAAAGGGTGAAAAGTTTACAGAGGAGGGGAGGCAGTCCGGGATAGGAAATATTCCTAAGAGTGGAATGAGTGTATCGTTTGGAGATATAGGTAATAGTGGTTTGCTCGGCATTTATAATACAACAATTACTGAAAACGGAATTTTAATTCAAGACAATAATTATTGGCAACCAGAAAACCAACAAGCAAGTAACACCTACCCGAGATTTGTAAATTTGGCCCAGTTGGCAGGCATCAATAATGCAGGGTGGAGCTATGGTTCCCAGTTTGGAGATTTAAATAATGATGGTTATATGGATCTTTATGTAGCCAATGGGTTCATTTCTGCCAAAAAGAACACCTCTTATTGGTATGATTATTCAAAAGTTACAGGAGGCAACAGTTCAATTATTGAAGATGCCAATAACTGGCCCGATATGAAGGGTAAAAGCCAGTCGGGTTACGAGCAAAATAAAATATGGCTTAACCAGGGCAATGGTTCATTTGAAGATGTGTCTGACGAAGTTTGTCCTTATGCTACCTACGATAGCAGGTCAGTTGCTATGGCCGATCTTTTTAATAACGGAAAATTAGATATTGTTGTGGCCAATCAAAACAACATTCCTTTGGTTTATAAAAATGACCTTCAAAATGGTAACCATTGGATAGAAATTGATTTACAAGGTACATTGAGCAATGCAGATGCCGTAGGGGCAAAAGTAGTAGTAGAGTGGGATGGCAGGAAGCAGGTACAGGTAGTTACCGGAGGAATGGGATTTTCCTCTCAAAACGAACACAGGCTCCATTTCGGAATTGGCAAAAGCACCCAAATAAGCCACATTACTATTAAATGGCCCTCGGGCAAAGAAACCATTATTAATAATCCCGAAATTGATAAACTGCTTATAGTAAAAGAGACTAAAGGAAAGGAAGAAAAACAGACTGCTCAACTTTATAAATAAAATAATACAAACTCAAATTCTCCCAAAATATGCCATGGATAGTTAAAGCTCCAAAAGGTTATTTTCAGTATGTGCCGCCGGCATTCATTACACTACTTCTGTTGATTGGGCAGTTGAGTTTTGGAGTGCTTGATAGTTATATAAACGTAGTCGTTTCTATTTGTGCAGCCATACTTACAGAGATGATATTAGCAAGGGTGTTGCTTGGGAAATGGAAAAGCCTTTCCAGTGCCTATATTAGTGGAATAAGTGTCGGGATTTTAATTCGTTCCACGATGATTTGGCCGTACATAATTACAGCGGTACTTTCCATCATGTCGAAATACGTTTTAAGATATAAAGGTAAACACCTTTGGAACCCTTCTAATTTTGGTGTTTCCTGGATGTTGTTTATGGCTCCTTTGGATGTGGCGGGTTTAAGTATTCAATGGGGAAGTAATTTTTTAGGATTGGCAGTCATTTGGGTATTAGGCCTTGCAATTGTTTACCGGGCAAAAAGGCTTCATGTTACGCTCACCTATGTAATCAGCTTTGTAATTCTTGCCTACGTGCGTAGCCTTATTGTTGGAGATACTTTTTTGGCAGAGGTGTCCCCTTTAACCGGCCCCATGTACCAGCTATTTATATTTTTTATGATGACAGATCCGCCGACTTCTGTATCTACAAGAAAAGGCCGGATAATTGTTGCCATTCTTATTGCTCTCGTTGAATTTGTTTTAAGGTTAAACAGCTTTATTTATGCGCCTTTCTATGCACTTTTCCTTGTAGGCCCTGTTGCAAAGTATATTGATATGAAAAGAAAGGCAAAGAGAAGAGAAAGTAGTTGCATTCGACAGTAAACAAACTTATTCGCTCCAAACTTAATTTGCTTGAAAAATAGAATCCCCCAATTCAAAATCAAATAGGATATTAATATTTGTAGTGCCTGTCTTAACTACTTATGTGGTTTGGGCTGTTTACATGTTCGCCACCAATAGCTGGAGGCTCTTTTACCACTACTTTTATATGAGCATTACCATGATGTTCGGCTCTTTTGTTGCGGGTGGAAGTTCGGAAGGAGGCGGGGCTATTGCATTTCCCGTAATGACACTTGTTTTTAAAATTCATCCTGCAGAAGCAAGGAACTTTAGCCTGGCCATTCAAAGTGTTGGCATGACGGCCGCTACGTTGTGGATAGTTGCACGTAAAATCCCACTTGAAAAAACCTACCTGAAACTTGCAGCTATCGGGGGCACAGCCGGTATTATTTTAGGCAGCTATTTTATTGCACCTTATACACCGCCTGCTTATGCAAAAATGCTTTTTGTTTCTTTTTGGTTGAGCTTTGGCATTACTTTATTTATTGTTACTTACTATCGCAAACGTAATGTACAGGACCATCTTCCTGATTTAAATAACACCCAGAAAATTGAATTGGTTATAATCGGCCTTGTGGGCGGAATTCTAAGTGCTATATTAGGAAGTGGCATTGATATCTGCTCATTTGCATTCGTTACCATGAAATATAAGTTATCTGAAAAGGTAGCAACGCCTACTTCGGTGGTGCTCATGGCTTCTAATGCTCTTGTAGGTTTCTTATTGCACCAGTTTATTATCGGAGATATTGCGCCTGTCGTTTACAACTATTGGCTGGTTTGTATTCCTGTTTGTATCTTAGGCGCACCCATGGGAGCTTATGTGGTAAGTAAAGCAAAACGGCTGCATATTATAAATTTTCTCTGCTTTATTATCCTTGTTCAGTTTATAGGGGCCATTTTGATCATAAAACCCAAGGGCGATTTATTGCTTTTCTCGATTGGTGCTTTTTTTGCCGGAATAGTGATCTTCTTTTTACTTACAAGGCGCAGAAAGCAGTGTAGCTGGTAAGCACTTGAAAAATGAATCTTATCACACAGGATGAATATTTAAGTTGCCTAATTGTTCTGCAGTAATTTCTTCCAACTGGCGTTTCCTGGTCTCAACACCAAAGAAACCGATTGCTATAGCAGCAAAAATCAGCGGTACAGCTCCAACCAAAGCGGTAACTGCAATTGACGGGGGAGCAACAGCAACTACCACAAGCGCAATTACAAGAACGCCTCCGAATTTGCTAAAACCGGCAATAACCCCACTGCCTCGTGACCTGATGCTGGTAGGATAAATCTCGGCTGCATAAGCTGACAAAACAGATATTAACGAACTTATACCCCAGATAGGAATGATAAGTAAAACGTAAAGCCACATCGGATGTTGAATAATTGAATTTCCTGCCGCTATAAAACCCAACATCGATGCTGCTGTAAGCAGCGTTAGTAAAATAATGGTGCGTTTACTGCTCCAGAAGCCATACATCCACGCAACTACGAAATTAAGAGGGAAACCTATAAGGGCAGCATTTCGCAAAAGCGAAAACGAATCGGCCTGGCTGTATCCAAGATGTTGCAGGTTAGACGGTATCCAAAGTTCAAACCCAAACTCCACGAAACCGCCTCCAAGTGCTAATATGGCTACGGTAGCGGTTATTCCAAGAAAGGGCGGCCGAAATAATTGTTTAAACTGATCTTTTAATTTCTTATCCACAGAGATGGATACAAGTTTCTCTTTTATGGCAACAGCCCCAAATCGTTTCATCACATTTTGTGCTTCTTTGAAACGGCCCTGGTTGATCAGGTAGCGTGGCGATTCCGGAATCCAGCGATTTAATATGATGAGCATAAAGCCGGTAGGAAATCCGATTAACCACAAAATTCTCCAGGTGTAGTGTGGTACCAGCCAAGAAGCGAGCGCACTTGTGAGTATATAAGCTCCGGCTATATCACCCCCTATGAGCACCATCATCCAACCTCTGTGCCTTGCAGGGATACTTTCTGCCATTAAAGTAAACATGATAGGTAACATTCCGCCCACGCCCCATCCCATCACAAAACACATGATACAGTTCATCCAGAATTCAGGCATAGAGCCACAGGCACTGGTAGCAATAAAGGTAACACCTGCCATTAGTATCGAAGATTTTCGTCCGATCTTATCGCCAAGCCATCCCCAGATAAAAGAACCGATTACCGTACCAGTTATTCCACATAAAGGGAGCAATGCTACAGGTATAGTTGCATTAGGGTATAACGGTGATTTCAGCCCATATTCCCTTGCCATTCCGGGAACTACGAAAGACAGAATGGTTGGTTTCATTACATCCAGTGTAATAGCAATAGCCATCACGATCAACAGTCCGATATGGGTTTTATTGATCGGTGCATCATCCAGGGCACGTACCTTCAAATCATAATCATGATGTTCTTTTGCCGCAGTGGGAGGGATAAGGCTATAAAGTGTAACAAGAAGCCCAATTACTACCAGCGCCATTCCTATATCCATTGTCGTACTCATCGGCATGCCTACCAATCTGAAACCCATGTTTTCAGCATTAATATACATGGGAAGTTGAAGGGCTACCCCGATGGCAACTGCAGAAAAGCCTATCCAAAAAGCACCTTTGCTTCTGAATACAACTTTACCATTGGAACTTAAAGTTTTAAGAGATTTCATATCAATTTTGGTTTTGTACGGCAGACGCCTCATCACGCCTGCATTTTGAATCTGCCTAAGGCGAAACCATGAGTACCCAGTCTCGCCACTTTTTCAAATGTAACGATTGTTGTGAAATGAGCAAGTCATTAAATGGCAATTTTAAATGGCTTCTGTTTTGCATTAAACCGGAAATTTTGGATGCTTGTATCGTTTTTTGATTTAAAGAGCTTCTCGTAAAACCGAAATTTGATCCTTAAAAAAATCACTTTTATTCATTTATTTAAAATTCGATTTTTAATTTTCAAAATTCCAATTCATCTCCTATATTTGCACTCCCAAAAATAAGGGAGCATAGCTCAGTTGGTTTAGAGCATCTGCCTTACAAGCAGAGGGTCCGTGGTT
>CAVTBI010000005.1:0-406985 GCA_963732885.1 uncultured Chitinophagaceae bacterium
AATCCTCATGTTTCAAAAAATCCCTCATAGTATATTTCATTTTTTCTAAATAGTAGGTATTTTTGCTGATTGCAATAGACCTTACTTGTCCATCTCTAGTATTTATTCCTAATTCCGAATTCAATACGGCAAAGTTTGATGTGTAAATGGCTGCATTATTAAAATAAGAATATTTAAGCCATGTTAGTCCATCAAAAATTTCACCTCCAGCCAAAAAATATAAAATAGTTGTAACTGGATCCTAAACTTCCGAAAACATGTATAGGTGAATATATTCCATTATCATTTAATCCCTTTCTAATTTTTGCAATATTCAGCATTCTTTGTAGAATCGAATTTCCTAACTCTTTTTCAGTAATACCAATCAAATCAAATGATTTAAATAATTTGATATGTTTAAGAACATTTTCAATTTGAATATAATCTTGATCTTTAGTCTCTGGTTTTATTAAAAAATCGTTTTGCATTTTTGGAAATAGGTCAAACAATTCAATTGCTGATTGGATTTGTTTTTCCAATCCAATTTTATAATTACCATGATCAAAGCTGACAGCAATCGCAGCTTTGTGAGCTGGCGAATTATATAATACTTCCTTTAGTTTTTCAACGTCCCAATTTTTCAAATCATAATTAAATTTTGATATTGTTGAAAGATCATAAGTATTTCCACTTTCATAACCACCACTATCTAAAAAAGTTATTTCAGTACAAATGTTCTCTTCCACAAATGGTATATGCTGATGGTACATATCATATGCACTAATTAGCAAGCTTTCAGTCAAAAACTCCTTAGAAAATTCTAATGCATCTATTGCCTCTGAAACATCAGCATCTCCTTTATTTTTCTTTTTCTTAAATGCAAAACCTTTGCTTGAAAAAGATGGAACTAGAAGAGGTGTTTCAAATGTTATACCTAAAGGATGGCTGAGTTTACTACTTTTCGCTAACATAAATTGATTCTAAATCTTTACAAGTTGAGCAAATTCCGCAGGGCTGTTTTTTCCCAAGTTCACAACTGTATGATAAATTAAGTGGAACTTTTTCAATTTGGCAGTAATCCCATATTTCTTTTTTATTAAAATTTAAAAAAGGGGCTCCAAGCTTTATAGTTCTTTCTGTGTATTCATCAAAAATATCCTGAGTTTGTTTCAAGAATTTTTCAGAACAATCGTAATAAACTGTACCATGGTGAATACCTAAAGCAATTATACCATTTTTTTTTGAAAAATTCATCAAGGCAGTAAAACACAGGAAGGCATTTCTCCCTGAAATAAATCCATCTTTGTATTTAAGATTATTCGTAACACAAATTTTTATCAGATTAATTTTAAAGTATTTTGTTATCGAATTAATAGCTTCCAATTCTTTTTTTCTTGAGGGTTGACCAAAATCCACAAAAATTGCTTCAACGTCAAAATTTAAATTTTTATAAAAATTAATACAAGCAGTAGAATCAATTCCGCCGCTTGCAAGTAATAGCACATAGTTTTTATTTTGCCTCATACTTCTATATTAAATACATTTTTGGAATCCCAATTTCAAATTATTTCAATTCCAATTCTCATCAAGTATTTCAAAAAGTCTTATCACGATATTCCAGTATATTCTGCACCCTGTATGTTTTTTCAAATATTATTTCCACTTCATCCCCTAAAAACCTCATCCAAATGAAATTGCAAAAACTCTTTCTTAGGATAATATTTCTTAGGTAAGATAATTTTTTGTTCCGGCTATGGAAGCAAAATATTTTGCATGGTAATCTTCATTATGTTTCTCTTTTAATTCTCTGCGTATAAAGACAATCTCAAACTTTTCACTAATGGCAAATGTACCCTTAATCATACGCACGGTCATATAAAGCAGAAAGGCAAATGCCATTTTCGGGGTTCAATCTTTGTTATTTTTTTACTCTAAAGTTGAATCCGGTTGTTATTATTTATTTAATCGCTACCACTTCATTATTCTTATATAAAAATGCAAGATTTTTGGGATCTTATTCTAAATTGACTTCGCTTTTTTTATTTTAGGCTTTTTTGAAACATTCTCAACTTTAATAGCAGGGTCATAATAGATATTTCCGATGTCCATTTGCTTCAGAAAAAATTGAAAATCCGTTCCCATACCCATGGGTGCCATTGCCGTACTTATATTTTCTTTCGCCAACCTTATCTGAAAGAGAGGGAACGTAGCAAGCCTGATTGTGCTTCCTGTTCCAGTGTAAGAGCATAGAAGAAAAACTCCATGAAGCAGCTTCATTATTATTGGTATCGATTAATGCAATCCGCCCGTTGGTATTTCTAATTTTACCAGTTGCTGTATCAAAACCAATGAGACTTAATTCGAGATGAGTTAAGCGGATTTCTTATGCCTCTTTTATAAATACCCCCAAAGTTTATTCTATCCTCCCGGGCTTTTTTATTGGGATAACCATAACTTTTTAAAAATACTTCAACACCTTCGGTTTTATATATTCCTCCGGTCGGTTCGGGGGTAAATAACGTAATAACTGAAGAATCTAAATTTTTGAAGTTTCTTACACCAAAATTTTTAATTTCCCGAGCCTAAAAAATCGGGTTCTGCAAAACCATTCCTATGATCCCCAGTTCGGCTTCAAGGGTATAGCCACCACATTGCGGGGCATTACAGGCAACCAATCCATCTTTTGTAAGGCTTTTTGAAACAATCCAATCGAGATTATAAATGCGCGATAATTCGTGAAGCAGTTTTTCCTTATTGTTTACAGATTGTTGCAGTTCTAAAACCTTGAAAACGCCGGTTTCTTCCGTTATCTTTAGGCGACTGAACTCGTGTGCGATTGCAGAATCTGGAGCAGCAACATATCCTATTGTTGATCCTTCTTCTGTAACACCAATAAAAAGCAATCTGTTTGCAAGTCTTTGTGTCATTAATTGGGATGGCGGATTTTCAGATCCTGAAAGGAAGCCGGAGAATCTGACTTCGGGATATTTGGGATACAAAATTAATTGTGAATTGGGAGCAGGATAAATATCTCCATCATCATGAATCCAGCCAAAATCGATAGCTGCCTTAAAACGTTCCCTGTTCCAGTCACCTGCTTCTTCAGCTTTAATTTTAGAAACAGGAAGAATATTCAGAATCTCAAAGCTACCACCCAGATAAACCTGATTTTTTGAATTATCATTTGGCGATAGCAAGCTTTTTAACATAAACTTTTCGGCATACTAATTATCCGAGAAAACTTTAAGAAGATTAGTTAAGGTTCATTTTCTTTTTGTTTCCAAGTACTTCAACAATTTTCTCTCCTATAGCCTCTATTAGCGGCATCACAACAGAATTTCCAAATTGCCTATATCCCTGATTCATGAAAACAGCATCAACAATAAAATGTTCAGGATATCCCAGAAGCCTTGCTGATTCTCGATCGTGAGACGCCTTGGATTTTTATTCTTTTGAGGAATCAATATTTCAGAACCATCTTTATAATATCGTGCACTCATTGTTCTGCTAGTTCCATTTAAATCACAAGCCCAAATCCAAAACCATTTCCTTTTTCTTTATGCTTTACAGAATAGCCGTGTAAATACTTCCACAAGTGATCAGTCAATGTATATTTAGGTTCCGGTTTTTTTTCAAGAATGTCTTTTATTTTTTTTGAGATTTTGGCAATTCAGGAAACTCAAACTTTCTTTGTAATTAAAAACTTTGGAATCAAATCCAACAATAATTTCTTTCCCGGTTTTGGGGAACAAAGTGTTTCCCGTTTAATACCTTAAAATGGAAGGAGTAACTTAAATCCAAAAGTGTATCTTTAATTACTTTAAATGTCTTGCCTTTATCATGTGATATTAGGTTTTTAACGTTTTCCAGAAAAAAAGCTTTCGGTCTATGCTTTTCAATTATCTCAGCAATATGAAAAAAAAGATTGCCTTGCTTTTTCATCTTCAAATCCATGTTTTCTTCCTAAACTGTTTTTCTTTGAAACACCTGCAATTGAAAATGGCTGGCATGGAAACCCTCCACATAAAAGTCAAATTTGTCCGGTATCCATTTTTTGGTTTCAGGTTTTGTGATATCTCCAAAAGGAATTTCTCCAAAATTTGCATAGTAAGTTCTTTGGGCGGTTTGTCCCATTCCGAAGAAAAAACACATTCGCCCTGATTAGCCTGCATTGCAATTCTAAAACCTCCAATCCCTGCAAATAAATCAATAAATGTAAATCTTGGCATCGCAGGCTTTGGAAAGGGTATAAGTCTTCGAATCTGAAAAGGTATTGTAAAGCATCTTCTGCAACAGAATTTGTAATTTCTTCGTCTAAATAACCAACAAGCAATTCTTTTGTAAATTGAATCGCAGGTTTTTTAAGGCTCCTTTTCCTTGTTCGTAGATAATGGTTATAAGAGCCCCTTTGTAATTATCCGGACCAAATAGGGCTACTTTCCAAATTTTGTCTGAAACAAAATGAAGCCTCGTACTTATTAATTCCACTTCTTTTTCTGCAATCATTTACTTTTCTTTTTTCCTCCAAATGTTTCCTGATTAAAAAATTCTTTTAAAGAAATTTCAAGGCATCTGTTATTTTAATTAAAGTGTCGATGGAAATATTTTTCCTGCCTTTCTCAACATGCGTTAAGTAGCTTCTTTCTATTTCTGCCTCGTAAGAAAATTTTTGTTGAGAGAGTTTTTTGACCTTGCGTAATCGGGCGATTCTTTCGCCAATTGCAACTTTTATGTCCATGTGTGTAAATGTATTTTTATGTGTTTTCAAAAGCTGTATGCTTTAGAACACAATGTGTAATTGGTGAAAAATAAATTTATAATGTGCAGAAGATTTTTGCACGTTCTAAATTCAGGTAAGTTTTTTGAGAAGTGCGTTTAGCGTTTTTGCAATTTTAGAAGATTTGAGATGGCATTCCCAGATAGTAATAATCTTCCAGCCTTCTTTCTTCAGGGCTTTTGCGGCTTTTTCATCATTGGCAATATTGCCGTTTATTTTATTGAGCCACCATTCGGTTCTTGTTTTGGGTACCACAAAGTATTTGCAGTTTTTATGTCCATGCCAGTAACAGCCATGTACAAAAATTACCGTTTTGTATTTGGGTAAAACAATATCCGGTTTGCCGGGGAGGCTTTTATCGTGGAGTTTATAACGATAGCCATTGGCATAAAGAAATTTTCGCACCAGCATTTCAGGCTTTGTGTTTTTGCCTTTAATCATGCTCCATGTTTTAGCTTCTTATTTCTTTGGTGTGCACGTCCGCCATTGTATAAAGTTAGCAAAGTAAGAAATAGAGGAATTTGTTAGTTTACTTCTGCTTTTTCTTTTGCCTTGATGCAAAAGAAACAAAAAATCAAGGAAAACCCGATCGCTCCGCGCGTTTTTCCGGGCTTGCGCGCGGCAAAAGCCTTTTAGGTTGAACTGAAAATAGAATTATACTTTCGGTTTGCCGGGAGGTTTTTATCGTGGAGTTTGTAACGGTAGCCATTGGCAAAAAGAAATTTTCGCACGAGCATTTCAGGCTTTGTGTTTTTGCCTTTAATCATGCTCATGTTATAGCTTCTTATTTCTTTGGTGTGCACATCTGCCATGTATCAAAGGTAGAGAACAGTTTAGAGTTAAAAGTGTAGCGTTGGTAGATTTTGAACCAAAATAAAAATCCCACTTATTTCTTGCTTTACTGCCTATTTTCTTGTCTATATTTGATCCTTATGTGCGAACACGGATGATGGTCTTCCCCTTGCGTCGGCCGGCCGGGTTGAGGGCAGCGAGAGCATCATCAAGGGTCGAAGTGATGCCGATATTCGTCTGCAGTCGTCCGTCGCGCACCCGCTGCACGATCTCACCCAACTGCGCGCGATCTGCCTCTACAACGAAATCAACCGCCAGGCCATCAGCAGGCCGCGCCTCTACCGGGCCCACAACAGACACCAGCGTTCCTCCGGCCCTGATCATGCCTGCAGATCGCTTCTGAACGTCGCCACCGATCACATCGAAGACAAGGTCGACTCCGCCGGCGTCTTCCAGCACGTCGTTCTCAAGGTTAACGAACTCCTGCGCGCCGAAGTCGAGCGCCTTCTGACGGTCAGCGGCACGCCCGGTACCTATAACATAGGCGCCTGCCTCACGTGCAAGCTGGGTCACCATCGATCCGACTGCGCCCGCCGCACCATGCACCAGGACGCTTTGCCCCGCCTGCAGCCTGCCGTGTTGAAAGAGTCCCTGCCAGGCGGTGAGACCTGAGATGGGCAGGGATGCGCCTACCGTAAAGTCGACGTCGCCGGGCAGTGGTGCGAGGTTACGTGCTTCGATGGCTACATATTCAGCCAGTGTTCCATCACGATACCAGTCAGCAAGGCCAAACACCCGCTGTCCCACTGATAGTCCCGTGGTTCCATACCCGAGGGCGGTAACTACACCTGCCAGCTCATGACCGGGGATCGAAGGCGTTCTGTTGAGGCCGGTACGATTCACCCAGGTGGACGGCCACTCCAGCTCAGTAGGTACGAATCCCGATGCGTGAATCCGGACGATGACATCATTGATCGCTGCTTTTGGCATAGGTCTGTCTGCCAGCTTCATTCCGGCAATACCGGCAGCCTGGTCAGTTACCACGACTGCCTTCATCGTTTGGTTGTTTGATGTTCTTACTAAAGTCCATACTTTTTTATTTTGCTTTGTTTTAAAATGGAAGATTCGTGCCGGTGGCGATCCTGTTCCAGGCGTTAATGACGACCGTGGTCATAATAATTTCTGCAATTTCCTGTTGATTGAAAAAGTTTTGCGCCTCCCGGTAGGTAGCGTCGGTCAAGCCTTTACTATGGATTAACGTAACTTCTTCCACAATGGCAAGCATGGCTTTTTCTTCTTCTGAAAACAAATCACTTTCTTTCCAGGCATTCAAAAGGAAAATGCGCTCTTTTTTTTCTCCGACGTTCAAAGCGTCCGCTGTGTGCATGTCCAGGCAAAAACCACAACCATTTATCTGTGAAGCCCTGATCTTAATGAGCTCTTTTTGTATCGGTGTTAAGGAAGATTGGTTTACAGTAATTGATAAATCATACATCGCCTTGTAGCGATGAGGGAAGCATTTCCGCGATATTTGTTCTTTGTTCCATCTCGATAATTATTTGATGCAACAAAGGTAATTTGGCTTAGAAGTTCAATCACTTAAACCAGTTTAAGAAATGCTTCTTCGTCTTATTTCACTTAAATATTCAGGCGTGAATCCAAGAAACGAAGCCAAAAGATACTGGGGAATTCGCTGCACGAAAGCCGGATACTGCGTACAGAACTCATGGTATATTTCTTCTCTCGTTTTAGAAAACAAACCTTTCAGCCTGTATTGTGAGGCGGCGTGAGCCCGTTGATGGATAAGCCTGAAATACCTTTCCATTTGGGGAAATTGCTGCAGTATTTTTTCCTGTGCTGAGAAATCGATCGCCACAATTTCTGATTTTTCAACGGCTTGAATATAGAACAAGGATGTTTGTTGGGATGAAAAAGAGGTATAGTCCGAAAGCCACCAATTTTCCAATGCGAATTGTATGGTTTGTTCAACGCCTTTATCGTTAATAAAAAACAGGCGTAAACATCCTTTCCGGACAAAGAAATTAGATCTGCAAACTTTCCCCGCTTCGTGAAGATTTTGTTTTTTCTTCGCACTAACCGGATTTACATAACTCAGTATTTGTTCAAAGTCCTGGTCACCGATTCTTACAAACCTGTTTATGTGTTCTTTTAGTTCATTGCAACTGTTCATTGTTTATTACTTCTCGCTTTTTCTAAAGGTAATATGAATATTTTTTTTGAAAATGAGTGAAAGCAACTGTTGATTTTCTTACTTGCTTGCCTCCTTTGCCTTCTTCGGGCCTTTGTGGCGAAAAAATAAAGTTCTTTCTAACCCTGCTTCGACAGGCTCAGCATGACACCAATGACAAGCGGCGGCTTTTGTTTTCTTTGGGTCTTGGTGTCTTTGTGGCGAAAAAAACTTCTTTTGTTCTTCTTGTCAATTTGCCTTTTGCCTGTTCCGGCGGAAAATTTGTCTTTTATGTTTGCGGTGAAAATCGAAAATAAAAATCCGGCTTATTTATTGCTTTACTGCCGTGAATGTGAAAATTGGAAAATGGGTAGACGCGGCAAAACTATTTCCGTGAATGTACCTCTTGTATTTATTAAAACAGGACGCTCCTATGGAACGGGCTCCTTTCTTATTTAGGTGTTATAAACAGGGTGCTGCGCTGCAGCCGGGGAATAATGTGAAAATTGGAAAATTGGTTGCCGCAATTTTCTTTATTGTGGCGAACAGGTTTGCCCGGTGAGGCTTTTATCATGGAGCTTGTAGCGGTAGCTAATTGCATGTAATAATTTTCGCACCAGCATTTCAGGCTTTGTGTTTTTGCCTTTAATCATGCTCATGTTATAGCTTCTTATTTCTTTGGTGTGCACATCAGCCATTACGTAAAGTTAGAGAAGCAGTATGCACAGCCATCTTTTTATATTTGCTTACCACTTTTTCTCTTAAAAGAAAAAGTAACCAAAAAATTCAACGAAAACCCGATCGCTCCGCGCGTTTTTCCATGCTTGCGCACGGCAAAAGCCTATGTTTGAAATTTTGGAAATTTTTATCATGGAGTTTGTAGCGGTAGCCATTGGCAAAAAGAAATTTTCGCACCAGCATTTCCGGCTTTGTGTTTTTGCCTTTAATCATGCTCATGTTATAGCTTCTTATTTCTTTGGTGTGCACGTCGGCCATTACGTAAAGTTAGCAAAATAAGAATCCCCGGTATTTGTTGGTGTACTGTCTTTCTAAATCTTTCGCACCACAATGAGGGCAAGTAAACGGCTGATCATTCATTACAAATATTTCGAGTGGTTGGGAGAGTTGTTGATTCATTGCATAAAGTTAGCAAAATAAGAATCGGGGGAATTTGTTGGTTTACTGTTTCCCGGCTAACGTCCGTTAAAATCACATACTTAAAAACCAGCCCGCGGCCTGACGCCAGGCGTACCGGCCAGCTAATCCCCGCTTCTGTTGGCGTACCCGCTAAAAGTGGGTGGTGCATGGTAATGATTGTTCGCGGGGACGCCAACAGAAGCAAGGGTTTTGGTTTGAGAGGTAAGGAACCATAACTCAGGTAATTCTCTTTTAATTCTCTTTTGTGGAAAAAAAGTTGTATCTTATGGCAATAGCTGCATCAAAGCCACCACGGATTTCTCATTAACCACTTATGATGCAGGCGCTTCGGGTTGTGGAATTTTTCCATTATCCAACGAAAACCTCTCAAAATGAAAAGTCTAAAAGATTACCCTTGAATGCCCATTGCGGCAAAACGCCTTCCCCTGGTTTCACTTGTCTTTCCATTTGAACTCAAGATGAATAAACAGTTTTCCCCTCACTAAAATGCTGACATTAGCTGCCGACTACGAAGAAAAGAAATTAGACGCAGAATACCCGAAGGAAATGGCAGAGCCTGTAATAAAAAAATTACGGCACTTAATTGCCGGTATTTCTTGCCGGAAGGAAAATATGAGTATGTGTATTTTGGTGTCGGCACTCAGCGAAAAGGTATATTATTTTTCACCTACTAAACAATTATCCAACTATTTTTCCCGGCTTCTATCAATTAGATGGTTCTTAAAGATGCTGCTATCTGTTAGTACCCCTTGTTTCTGTTGGTGCCACTGAGTTTTTCAACGTCGCTTATCTTCGTGCATAAGGATTGTTGGCCACTTTTTCTTTTGAAAGAAAAAGTAACCGAAAAAGTTCAAGGAAAACCTGCCTTTGCCGGCAGGCACGGCCGCCAGCTCCGCGCATTTTCCGGACTCTCGCGCGGCAAAAGCCATTCTATAACTTAAACTGGAAAAGCATGGTGATAGTTTTTCTGCATCCCCCCTCTCCTTTTGGAGAGGGACGGGGTGAGGCTTGCTGCGAATTTCTTTTGAATGCACGTCGGCTATTGCATAAAGTCACCAAAATAAAAATCGGGGGAGTTTTTTGGGTTTACTGTTTCCCGGCTAACGTCCTTTAAAATCATATACTTAACATACAAGCCCGCGCCTGACGCCAGGCGTGCCGAGCTACCCCCGCTTCTGTTGCGTACTTGCTAACAGTGGTTGCATGGTAATGATATCCTGCTGCTGATGGCGTCCACGGGTAACTATATACGTGTTAGGGCAAATTAAGTAAAAAATTATTTAATTTTTAAACCTCTTCTTTTTATTTCATTATTTACGGCAATCCTATATTTCTTTTGTGTGTGCGAGAAAGGCCGATTTGTAAATGCAATTCATTGTTCGTCTGAAAAGTTCCTGTAAACAGGAGCTAATTCATCTATCTTTTGAAACTCAGTTTGCTTTTTAGATTTAGCCATCTCTTTTCTTTTTACCCTGCTGCTGTTGGCGTCCGCGCCAATAGCTTTTTCAACCTCGCTTATCTTAGTGCATAAAAGTTACAGAAATAAGAATCGGGGGAATTTGTGGGTTTACTGTTTGCCAGCTAACGTCCGTTAAAATCACATACTTAAAAACCAGCCCGCCGCCTGACGCCAGGCGTACCCGCCAGCTACCCCTGCTTCTGTTGCGTACTTGCTAACAGTGGTTGCATGGTAATGATATTGGCTTACGCCAACGACAGCGCGAAAGACACAAACCTTAAGGAAAATAAGAATAAGAACTATTTGTTCTTTTGCTGATTTCGATCAAAAGGAAAGTACCCCTGCTGCTGTTGGCGTCCGCGCCAATAGCGTTTTTCAATCTCGCTTATCCCAGTGCATAAAGTTACCGAAATAAGAATCGGGGGAGTTTGTGGGTTTACCGGCTAACAAAATAAAGCCATGATCAGGTTCTTGGTTTTGGTTCGCGAGGCATGAAACGATTGAAGTTTTTTTTCTTTCAAATAACGACGTTAACCTGATATTAGTAAATTTGTAACAATGGAGAAATTAATATGCTAAAAAGAAATACAACTTCAAAAAAAGTAACTCTAAAAGGTGTTGTAAAACCGCCTGCTAGAAAAAGAGATAAACCTGTATTCAAATCAGATGCCAGGCAAACTGCTGCCCTGGTCAAAGCGGGCCGTACTGGTTCTGCCAATGCTATCAGGGCTTCCCGTGCATTAGGGCTGCCGATTACTTACCTGCAAAATGGAACGATATACGAGGAGTATCCCGATGGATCAAAGAAAGAAATAGGATCGGGATTGGTTAAAAAAAGAGTATCAAAAAAAGATGGCCAATTATTAAAAAAAGGAATGGTGTTACATGCAAGAAAATAAGCGGATACGGATATTTGCGGGGCCTAACGGATCAGGTAAAAGCACATTATTTAGTGAATTTAAAAAGAATTATAACCCTGGTTATTTTGTGAATGCTGATGAACTGGAAAAAGTTACTAAACTCCAGTGGGCTAATAGACCTTACTGGTTTTGGTATTAATGCCAATTCAAAAGGGCTGAAGTCTTTCTCAAATACAAAAGAGGCAAAAACCTTGCTGGCCAAAGCTAAAGAAGAAGGCCATGTTATTGATATTGAAGTTAACGAAAATTATATTGTAGATAAAGCAAAAGATACTCATAGCTATGAAGCATCTTTTGCAGCTTCTTTTATCCGTACTCTGTTGTATAAAAACAGTAAATCATTTTCATTTAAAACAGTGATGAGCCATCCCTCAAAGCTTGCTGAAATTAAAAAAGCGAAGAAAGCTGGCTATAAAATATACCTAGTATTTTGTATGTACCGACAATGCGCAGATTAATATAAACCGTGTACGGAACCGTGTAGAAAAAGGTGGGCATGCAGTGAATGTAAATAAAATCAAAGCCAGATACGGCAAAACGCTCCACAATTTATATCCTTCAATAAAGTTGGCTAACAGAGTTTATTTATTTGATAATTCGGGAAAGTCGCTTGAATTGATTGCAGAAATTTTTGATGGAGTATTGCAATTAAAAGTTGGAAATCTTCCTGGTTGGTTTGTTGAGTATGTATTGTCTCATTATGAGGTATAATTATGAACCTAAAATATATATCCGGTGCTGACGGCTATTTACAATGTAACAAATTCTTCATCTTCTTCCTGGAAACAAATAAAACCACATTCCTCATTCAAACATTTTTCAACAAAAGATTTTGCATTGGTGTGATAGAAGTTGGCTATTTCTTCGCAACTCGCGCCACAATGAGGGCAAGTAAATGGCTGATCATTCATTAAGAATATTTCGAGCGGTTGGGAGAGTGGTTGATTCATTGCATAAAGTTAGCAAAATAAGAATCGGGGGAATTTGTGGGTTTACTGGTTTCCTTTTCTTTTGCCTTGATGCAAAAGAAACAAAAAATCAAGGAAAACCCGATCGCTCCGCGCGTTTTTCCGGGCTTGCGCTCGGCAAAAGCCATTGTTTAAAATTTTGAAAATTTTTATCGTGGAGCTCCTAGCAGTAGCCATTGGCAAAAAGAAATTTTCGCACCAGCATTTCGGGCTTTGTGTTTTTGCCTTTAATCATGCTCATCCCGATAGCTATCGGGATAACTGCGTATTTCTTTCCTGTGGACATCGGCCATTTGATAAAGTTAGCAAAATAAGAATCCGGGAAATTTGTGGGTTTACTGGTTCCTTTTCTTTTGCCTTGATGCAAAAGAAACAAAAAATCAAGGAAAACCCGATCGCTCCGCGCGTTTTTCCAGGCTTGCGCGCGGCAAAAGCCTATCTTGAAATGCGTAGGTTATAATGGAGCTTGTAGCGGTATCTGCCATTGCATAAAGTTAGCAAAATAAGAATCCGGGGAATTTGTTGGTTTACTGGCTTACACTATTTTAGAATTAAATAAAATAAAGCCATGACCGGGTTCGTGGTTTTGGCTCGTAACACTAACCACGGCTGCGGGTATTATTTCCCTGGAATGGACGCCTGCCACAGGGTAAAAGCTGGCAATCGATATAACTACCTACATGTATGTAAAAGCCACGTAATGTAAAGGCGCTAAATAAAATTGCATAATGTCCCTATTCAATAAAAAACTAAATTGCCTGTAAAACAACTCTTCATGGAAGTACATCACCATCCTCATTTAGAGCATAAGCCCAAACACTTTAAAGAGTATTTCCTGGAATTCGTGATGATATTCCTGGCGGTTACTATGGGCTTTATTGCAGAAAGCATCAGGGAGCATTTTACAGAGCGCTCCAGGGAAAGGGAATATATACAGGGTTTTATCAGCAATGTGGAAACTGATACGGCGAGACTGGCAGGTGTGCTGAACTTCGGCCAACAACAGTTAAAAGGGATTGACAGTTTTTTACTGCTTGCCCATGTACCCATGGCTGTTAATAACAATCGCAAGAACTTTTACCACCTCTTTGTTACCTATCTCTATTCTTCAGCAACCTTTAAAAGCAGTGATGCCACGCTGCAGCAATTAAAAAATACCGGCGATTACCGCCTGATCATAAGAGGCCATGCCGCCGATAGCCTGGCGCAATACGACTCGGAGATCAATGGCATCTACACGGAGGGCGCTATCTATGACGCTTATTTTAAAGAAATAATCAGCAGGCTGGACGAGTTGGCAGATATGACTGTTTTTACGGACACCACTTACATAAATGGCGGAAAATGGACCGATAAACCATTGCCTCTTTTAAACGATCCGGGCAAATTACGCGTACTCTTTAATAAAGTTTTTGACTTCCGCATTATCACCCACGCATACGCAGAAGATTACCTGGCTCCTGAACTGGGGAATGCCACACGGCTGATTGCGTTTTTGAAAAAGGAATATGATATAAAGTAGGAGATGCTTGTAGCTTCTTATTTCTTTGGTGTGTACATTGGCATTTGCATGAAGTTAGCAAAATAAGAATCCGGGAAATTTGTTGCCTGCCCGAATGGTACAGGCGGGGTTTACTATTTGTCTTTTCTTTTGCTGTAAATGTTTGTCACTTTTTCTCTTGAAAGAAAAAGTAACCAAAAAGTTCAGGGAAAACCTGCCTTTGCCGGCAGGCAGGCCCGATTGCTCCGCGCGTTTTTCCATGCTTGCGCGCGGCAAAAGCCGGTAGGCTGGCATTTCTTAGTTGCGAGTGCATAAGTGTAATGTTATTGTGGGGAGCCACCCGGTTACGTCCTTGCGAGAAACCGCAGAGATTTTATTTCGGGTTGTTATTTTTGATGGCGACGCGACAATCTGTTTCTTGTTTCGTGGATGTGAATTTACGGTTGCCGCATTAAATAATTAATACTATTTTGTAACGTTATTTTACTGTAATTATACTGCTTATGAAAACGTTACTATCACTTTTCAGTTTTGTACTCATTTCCATTAATTCATTTTGTCAATGTGATTCTTCTTATTTGAGGCCCACAGGAACACCGGTCAATGACATGAGTTTAATAACTGAGAATATTATTATTGGAGTGGGCGCTAATGGTTATATAATTAAGTCAACCGATGGGGGAAAAAGTTGGCGTAATATTCCCAATAATTATGGCAAAGGTATATTAAGATCCATTCAATTTGTAAATGACAGTACCGGCTACATAACCGGCGATAGTAGCATTTTGAAAACAGAAGACCAGGGAGAAAACTGGTACCCTTTATCATTTCCTGTTGATCCTCATTTTGGAACTGCTTACAAAAATCTTTTTTTCTTTAATAAGGACAGGGGATTTTTTGTGGGGACGTATGGGCACTTGCTATCCACCAATGATGGAGGTAAAACTGTTCACGATACCACGCTCGGAAGCAATCATTTGACAAGTATCGATTTTATTGACGACAGTACCGGGCTTATTGCCGGTAGTGAAATTTATAAAACAACTAACGGTGGAAAATCATGGAGGAAGATTAATATTGATAATTTAGGCCTTCGGCCTTATGGCCCAACCTTTAATAAAATTAAGTTCATCACTGATTCTTTTGTGGTGGCAGCAGGCAGCCCGGGAATGTTTGCCATTTCTTCAGATGGTGGTGAAACATGGACGGCAAGCTCTTTAAATGGTAATATTGGTAAAGTGGCTGACTTTTATTTCTTTGACGCCAATAATGGAGTCATTGCAGGGGATGGGAAAATTTTTTATACCCATGACGGCGGCAAAACTTTTTCATTTGATGTTAATTACCCGCAATCGATAGATAAAACTACTTACGTCAGCCTTAATGCGGATCCTTCAGGGAAAAAACTATTTGCTTCCGATGGTTATAATGGAAGGGAGATTATGTCAACAGCCGATAAAGGCAATACATGGACTGCAGAAAGCAGTAATGGAGTGATGAGTTATTACGATACTGATTTTATAAATGATTCTACAGGATATATTTCCGGTGAGAATGTCAGCCTGTATAAAACGACTGACTATGGTGAAACCTGGCAGCAATTGGCGAGTCCCCATTTTTTACTTGCCAACCCTGTTTCTATTATTGACTTTACCGATAGCTTACATGGCTTTGCGGTTACCGAACAAATGTCTTATACGAATGATGGCGGCAAAAGCTGGACTCAGAGGGCCTTGCCTCGTGACAGTGCGGTTTATCATATGGTATTTATGGATTCGCTTAAACGGTATCGCTTTGTTTCGTGAAAATATTTACCGCACTACAGATGGAGCTCAATCATGGCAATTATGCCCGCAACCTCCCGGAGGGTATTCCGTTAACCAATTTAACGGGATAGCGGTTACCCCGTCGGGGAAAATATTTACGTGTTCTATGGATGGATACGTTTTAGAATCGGCCGATACAGGCAAATCGTGGACCGATATTCATCTCAATAACGAGAATTTTACCGGCATCTATTTTTATAATGACAGTATTGGTTTTATTGGCACGTCAGACAGTGTGATCTATAAAACAACTAATGGAGGTATCGTATGGAAAAGAATTGTTACAATCTCCCGCGGTGCCAATTTGCGTTCTTTTGCTTTTAGTGATTCCTTACATGGTTTTATGTTGGGAAATAATGGCCCATCCAGTACTTCAATAATTTATCAAACTAAAGATGGGGGCAACACATGGACGGGTGCAATTAGCGAAGGTGAACCCATATTTAAGTTGGCAGGGTATTCTCATACCTATGCGGCGGGCGGGCAAGGACTGATTTTAAAAACCGATCATCTGGCAAAACCTTCTATACCCGGTTATATTGATGGGCCATTGTCAGTATGTGCCAACGCATTGTCAGTTTATACAACACCACAAGGTTCCGGCCTGAAATATAACTGGTCAACCGTTCCACAGGCTACCCAAATGGCGGGTAATAATGTAGATTCAGTATTGTACAATAATGGCGGTGAATATACCATAAAAGTAAGCGCACAAAATGCCTGCGGTACAGGCCCTGAAAGACAGCAAATAATCAGTGTTACAGAATTTAAACCCGTTATAACGGTAAGTGATTCTATGCTTACTGTAACAAAAGGTTTACATTATGAATGGTTTCTAAATGATACCCTGGTAAAGTCAGGTGCTGCTGATTCTGACCGGATACTGATACCTCAAAAAAACGGAACTTATAAAGCAGAAGTTTTGGGGGTTAGCGGCTGTGACGGGGTAACTGATACCGTTCAATATTCAATTCCTTTGCCATTCAGGCTTATGAGTTTTACAGGAAAACCATCTTCTGATAAAATCGTGGATCTTAACTGGACAGTTGCGAATGAACGGTACAATCTATATCATGTAATAGAAAGAGCCAATGATTCTGTACATTTTTTACCCATTGATTCTATCAGGGCAAAGAATAGCAATAATACAGGCGATGCTTACCATTTCACGGACAATAGTGCCAGTCCGGGACTAAATTTTTATAGATTGAAATTCACTGATGGTAATGGAAGGATCAGGTATTCACCTGTTATCACGGTGAGGGGTAACCTGAGTGAAGAACCTACTTTTATATCCTAATCCTGCAAAAAACCTTCTTGGAATTTATGAAGGTGGTGAGGAAATCTTAGATGTAAAAATTTTCAATAGCCGGGGAGTATTAGTTATAGAAAAACAGTATTCAGCAGGACAAACCAATATTCAGATAAATATAAGCAATCTGCAAAACGGCCTATACTATGTAAAAATAAAAACCAGCCAATCGGAATATACGGAACAGTTGGTTGTCTTAAGATAAACTAAGGAGCTGCAGATGTTTCGTATAGCGCGAAACATGGAAAAGGGGGTAAAATAAAAATCATTATTATTTGTTGCTTTACTGCAGTAAATGTGAAAATTGGGAGGGATATTTTTTATACCATTCTCACTAAACACTAAGAGCTTTTACTAGACATCAGCTATGTTTAGTGCCTGGTACAGCGGTTTGAGATCAGCGATAAATACTTTCTGGTCTTTACTGGCTACATACTTAAAAGAATAGCGTATCTGATGAACAATACAACTTTGAACTTCTGTTTGCACAAACACGGTAGAAATCGCTTCTGCGAAGCCTTTCAGGTTATCAATACAAGCTATCAGAATATCTTTGACGCCCTGTTTTGTAAATCAGTCAGAACGCTTAACCAGAAATTAGCACCTTCACTTTCGCTAACATACATCCTAAAATTTCTTTTTTCCCTTCGGTCGTTATGCCCAGGATATTATAGACGCAGCGGCTTTGCACACGCCCTTCCTGTTTTACTTTATAATGCATCCCATCCAGCCAAACGATGCAGTACGTGTCTTCGAACGGCCAACCGCAATTCCTTTACCAGGGGTATTATTTTGTTGTAAAATAAATGGGCAGACGCGGCTTTTTTTGTGCTTATTAATCTGTTCAACACTGTGAGAGAATCAGGAATTAAGAATCCTCTAAACCTTTTCTTTTTCATAAGAGGATTAAAATCTGTGTCAATCTGTGTAACCTGTCTGCCCCCAGCAGGCCCGTGGCAAAAACCATTCGTGTGAATGTACGTCTTTTGTTTACTAATACAGGGCGCTCCCATGGAGCGGGCTCCTCTCCTTTTGGAGAGGGACGGGGTGAGGCTTGCTGCGTATTTCTTTTGAATGGACATCAGCCATTGCATAAAGTTAGCAAAATAAGAATCGGGGGAATTTGTGGGTTTACTTTTTGCCTTTTCTTTTGCCTTGATGCAAAAGAAACAAAAAATCAAGGAAAACCCGATCGCTCCGCGCGTTTTTCCCGGCTTGCGCGCGGCAAAAGCCTATGCTATAACCTAAACTCGAAAAGCATGTTGATAGTTTTTCTGCATCCCCCTCTCCTTTTGGAGAGGGACGGGGTGAGGCTTGCTGCGTATTTCTTTTGAATGGACATCAGCCATTGCATAAAGTTAGCAAAATAAGAATCGGGGGAATTTGTGGGTTTACTTTTTGCCTTTTCTTTTGCCTTGATGCAAAAGAAACAAAAAATCAAGGAAAACCCGATCGCTCCTGCGCGTTTTTCCCGGCTTGCGCGCGGCAAAAGCCTATGCTATAACTTAAACTGGAAAAGCATGTTGATAGTTTTTCTGCATCCCCCTCTCCTTTTGGAGAGGGACGGGGTGAGGCTTGCTGCGTATTTCTTTTGAATGGACATCAGCCATTGCATAAAGTTAGCAAAATAAGAATCCGGGAAATTTGTGGGTTTACTGTCACTTTTTCTCTTGAAAGAAAAAGTAACCATCCCGATAGTAATCGGGACAAGGAAAAGCTGCCTTTGCCAGGCAGGCCCAGGCCGGCCCCGCGCGTTTTTCCCGGCTTGCGCGCGGCAAAAGCCTATGCTATAACTTAAACTGGAAAAACATGTTGATAGTTTTTCTGCATCCCCCTCTCCTTTTGGAGAGGGCCGGGGTGAGGCTTGCTGCGTATTTCTTTTGAATGGACATCAGCCATTGCATAAAGTTAGCAAAATAAGAATCGGGGGAATTTGTGGGTTTACTTCTTTTGCCTTGATGCAAAAGAAACAAAAAATCAAGGAAAACCCGATCGCTCCGCGCGTTTTTCCAGGCTTGCGCGCGGCAAAAGCCTATGCTATAACCTAAACTCGAAAAGCATGTTGATAGTTTTTCTGCATCCCCCTCTCCTTTTGGAGAGGGACGGGGTGAGGTTTGAAAATTTGTTAGTTTCACAGATTCTAATTTTATTTCCATGGAAGGTAACCTTGTTTTACAGGTAGATTCGGATATTGAGAAGATCAGGTTTTACTTTGATAATGTCGTTTGTGTACTGCTTATGTGTTTTTCAGTAGTAATGTTTCATCAAAACCCTACCTTTTTCACCATCGTTTTAGTGTGCTGTATTTTTGTCTTCCTTATTCTTTCACGCCCGCTAATAAATATTTATGCCGATAAAATTGAAATACTATCGAAAAGCCTTTTGGGATTTAATACACGCTCACATATTTTCTATTATGATGAAATTGCTTCCATCGATACTACCTTTCGGTTAAAATACAGCCGGTTTCTTTTAGGGAATTTTATGATCGCTATTGATCCCAGGTGGAATATTGTAGGTAATAGTTTTATTATACAGCCAAAAAATGGTAAAAAGTTTTCTTGCGTAATTGATACCAGTAAGAGGGATTTAATAAAGGCTTTTGAATTAGTTAAAAAGCTATCAGGAAACCGTTTTGAAATTAAAGGCCTTTATAGGGAGTATCCTTTGTGGGAGTAGGATAGTGGGGGAAATTTTAAAACTTAAAAAATTATTTACCCCCCGGGCTGTATGCCTCTCCACCTGGCATTTGAAGTGGTGAATGGTGGAACACCATCCATTTCCACCACTGTGGAAGACAATTTATCCTAAACGCATCTGCAATAATGAAAAAGAAATTCCCGTTTTATTATTGGTGTATTATAATATTGTTTATTTTTCCCAAATATTCTGACTGTATCCAATAATAATATGTTGCCAAGGCTAACTTATCTTTCTTTACTGCTTTTACTGTTCCAACACGCGGGGTTTGCGCAACAGCAAAGCCAAAGCCCGTTTAAAACATACAGGGAAATAGATTCGCTCACTAACTGGCAGCCATGGAACAGGTTACCACCCGGCAGAAAAAACCTTTTTACAACAAGGCCTGGCATTGTTGATCGTGAAGTTTTCACAAAGCCTGTTATACGGCGGAGGGATAATAAGCCGGTTCAAGTAAAATCGATGCCCATTGAAAGGAATGCGAAAGTTAATTGCATCGATACCAGTGTAAGGCTGGTGTACCGCAAAGATCCTGATTTTTGCTACAATGAGTTTATCACTAAAACAAGTGACGGTAATATTTTGATGCCTGGTGCTGATTATTACTTCTCTACTCACCAAACATTAGGAAGCCTGTTAAAAGTTACCCAGCAGGGAGATACGGTCTGGACCAGGAAAATTGTGGGAGGGTTCGCGGGCCAGTATAGTCAATACTTTTTAATATACAAGGCTTTTGAATTAGCAGATCAAAGCCTGCTGCTTGCGGGTGAAATGTATGTACCTATGCATTATAACGGCCGCTATGACCCTGTATTAATAAGGACAACTTCGGATGGGCAACTCATTTGGGAAAAGGCTTTCAAATCAAGGGTATGGGATGTTGATACTACCATGGGGAGTGTCGATTTCATCGACTGTAAACAGGACGCAGCCGGTAATTTGTATTTGGCAGGCGATATACGTAATGATGCATTACCACGTGTAGGGCTTGCAGCAAAGATGGATATTAACGGCAATGTACTTTGGAGCAAAGGTATTTATACTAACTCATTTCCTAAGATTACCGGTGTAAACATCACAGCCAATAAAGTAACTTTTTTAGGGAGAACAGTAAGTTCTTTTTATAATGATGTACTCAATTTTGGGATAGTGGCAGATGCTTCAACAGGCGATACACTTTTAACCACCTGCTTTCAATCGCCCACCAACGACTTCTGGCATACCTTCTACGGTGAGAATATGGTAAAGCTAAACAATGGGAATCTTGTGTTGTACGGACGAGGGGTATCTGATGGATCTACTTTTGACCCGGCACATGTACCTACTCATGCCGGTTTAATAGAGTTTACTCCTGATCTGAAGTTTGTACAGTCATATATCCTGAAATCACCAACAGTAGGCAATGTTGATAATACGAGAATCACCGTCTTTGCAGATGGCAGCGCTGCTTTTACATGGCTCAAATATATCTCAGGTTATAACGCCGATATTACTTTTGGAAGTTTCAGGAACGGGCAAATTTTAAAAGAGCGTGTGATACCCTACCGGGGGCTAGGTGTACCGTGGGTGTCCAATTTTCTGCAAATGGATGATGGCGGCCAGATTGTAGGTAATACCATAGGAGATTCATTAGCCAATGCGAATTATATAGAATTTATGAGGCTTCATAACAGTGACACTGCAGGCTCCTGCCTGGGGAAAGATACGGTAAATACGTTGCTTGAAAAGCAATACTACCATAACGCCAATATCTACATTGATAGCGTGCTCAATGATGTGCTTACGGAGGAGCAAAGGCCTTTTGATGGCATTTATAACAATAGTTTTGTAATTCAATCCGGCTGCAAACCGGTAAGCTTTTGCGACAGCCTTCACCTGGTATCCTCACGGGACACCGTATGCGAAAATGCGCCTGTAAATATTATTGTACAAAAAAATAAAGAGTGTGGCGCTTATCCATTCTGGAATTATGATACTTCGGCCGTGTCATCTTTCTACCAGTTAAATGACAGTACGGTACAGCTAACATTTAACAAGCCATGGCAGGGCTTTATACATAGTAGTATAGAAGGCTGCAAAACGCTGGAAGACTCAGTGAAACTAACGGTACTGGTTGCGCCGGCAAAACTGGATATAGGCCCTGATACATCAATATGCCCCGGTAACACCATTGTGCTCAATGCAAAGACAGGATATTCATCGTACCGTTGGCAGGATGGCTCAGCAGATTCAATATTTACCGTAGCAAAACCGGGTACTTATTATGTAACTGCAACCGACGCCTGTGGGGGAATTTTTAGTGATACGGTTACCGTCGTTTCTCAACCGCCAATACCTTTTGACATAGGCCCGGATATTTCGATCTGTGCAAATGATACGGCCACTATCACCGCTCCGCCGGGATTTTTACATTATCAATGGACTTCTTATAATATCATTCCGGATACAGGGCAACTGGTGAAGGTGTTTCCCGCTATGAACTTCATGTACAAGGTGGCCGCGGAAAAAACTCCCGGATGCTTTGCCAGCGATTCCTTATTGGTTACTGTGAACCATGTCCCGGCTATTAACCTTGGAAATGATACAAGTTTTTGCATGGATCAATCTGTTGTTCTTGATGCAGGAAGCGGTTTCGATAGGTACGAATGGAACACGGGTGAAATGACTGAAAAAATTGTGGTAAAGCAGCAAGGTAGTTTTGCGGTTAAAGCAACCTTAAACGGATGTTCTGCTTACGATACAATGAAGGTTGTAAATGTATATCCATTACCCTCTTTTTCATTAGGGAACGATACAGCCTTATGCGAAGGGCAACAACTTCAATATAATTTTAATCTGCCAAATGCAGTATACACCTGGAGTACCGGCAATACATTAAATACTCAAATAATAAATCAGCCCGGCACGTATTGGCTGCAGGTTGCCCAAATGGGCTGCGCAAACACTGATACCATTCAAGTGCAATATACCCCTTCACCTGTTGTTGCACTTGGTAACGATACTACTTTATGCGAAAAACAAACGTTGCAGTTAGACGCTTTCAATAACAACGCAGTTTACCTGTGGCAAGATGGTAGTAAGGCATCAGGTTACCTCGTAAAAAGTGCGGGCACTTATTTTGTTTCAGTTGATCGCAATAACTGTACTGCATCGGATACCATAAATATCTTGTATAAGGCGGTACCCTTTTTTACACTCGGAAAGGATTCTTTTTTGTGTAGCGGGCAGCAATATGTTTTAAAACCGCTTATCAATACAAATGCCAGCTTATTATGGCAGGATGGAAGTTCGGCCCCGTCATTTACTGTTGTGAAAGACGGCATCTATTTTCTGACAGCTACTGATGAATGCGGGAGTTATACTGACTCGGTGGTTATAACTACGGGTTTTTGTGATATTATGATGCCTTCGGGGTTTACCCCCAACGGCGATGGGCTCAATGATGTTTTTAGGGTAAAATATCCTTTTCCCGTAAAGCAGTTCAACATGGGTATATATGACCGTTTCGGTGAAAAGGTTTTTGAAACTAATGACATAAACAAGGGATGGGATGGAACCTGGAAAGGTGTGCCTAACCTTCAGGGTACCTATGTGTGGGTGATTAGTTTTACTGATATTAATAATAAGCAACAACAGTTAAAGGGGCTGGTGACTTTATTAAGATAAGTTACTCAACCATAACTAACAAGGTTAAATAGTTTGCCGGGGAATTTGTGGGTTTACTGTTCAAGCTATGTATTTACCTTCTTTCCGGCTTATTTAATTTTCTTACACTTTATTTCTTGCCCTGATTGGTGAAACACAAAGCCATCTATTTCGTTTTTATCATTTCTTGTAAAATCCAATTGAACATCCTCTTCTTTTTCAAAGAAAAAATCTTTCCTTTCTGCATAGAGTGTTTTGGCTGACTGGCCCGTCGGATTCGCTATCAATACACTATCCTTTGCGGTTATCTTAACTATTAAATCCGGCTTAATCTCATATTCGCCTTCATATTGCTTCATGGTTGGTGCATCAAGGCTGATGGCCTTTCTCTCTTTGGGAACCTCATATTTTTGATGGTAAAGAATGGCATAAATACTGTTGGAAATCTTTCCTATGGTTTGATTGGATGCATTGCTCAACAGGATAATGGTTACATCATCGGCAGGCACCCGCGATAAAGTGGTGATATAGCCGGGGATGCCCCCGCCATGAGACACCCTTCTTTTACCATCAATACTATCTATCCCCCATCCATACCCGTAATTATTTTTTACGGGCGTGTAGGCTTCATTCTGTTCGGATGCTGATAAGATGGAATTATTCTCCAGTGCCTGGCTCCACCGGTACAAATCCCCGGTGGTAGAATAGATGGCTCCTGCAGAAAAGGAAATGGTTGAATCAACAATGGGCGCCTTCGTGGTATCATGCGCATTTAAAACGAAATACCCTACGGTCTTATCCGGGCTTTTCAGATCGGTAAAATCAAAACCACTGTGTGTCATTTTCAACGGCGAAAAAATATAGTGATGTATTGCCTGTTCGTAAGAAGTTTTGGCCACTTTCTCAATGATGTAGCCAAGCATAGAATAGCCGCTGTTACTATAGCTCCAGGCAGTGCCGGGCGAAAAATCGAGCGGTTTATTTTCGAACAATGCCATCATTTGTTCACGGGTTTTATGTTTGGTAATTTCATTCTCCATGAAATTTTCATCGTTAGTATAGTTATAAATTCCTGAAGTGTGGGTTAATAGCTCTTTTATAGTAATGCTGTCCCCCTTTGGATAATCGGGAAAATATTTATTGAGCTTATCGGATACTGATAATTTATTTTGTGCCTGTAGTTTAAGGATCACTGCTGAGGTAAACTGTTTGGTAACAGACCCCAACTGGTAGATGGAATGTTCGTCATTCAATACACCCGTTTCAGCATCCCGGTAGCCATAGCCTTTGTTCAGAAGGATAACGCCGTTTTTTGCTACGAGCGCAGAACCATTGAATTGGCTGAGCCTGCTATATGCATTCAATAACGTGTCAATACGGGCTGCATCATTCTGTGCAAAGCAGGAATGCTGTACAAAAAGAACCAATATAAGTATAAGATTTTTTTTCATGAGCCTATAGTTTATGAATGATAAATTTAATGGATAATTATTTCTCATCATTTATTATTTTTTTATCCATTAACCCGCGGCCTGGCGCCAGGCGTACCTGCCGCTACCCCTGCTGCTGTTGGCTCCCGTGCCAAATGCGTTTTTCAATCTCACTTATCTCTTATTGGGTAAGGATTGTTTACCACTTTTTCTCTTGAAAGAAAAAGTAACCAAAAAGTTCAAGGAAAACCTGCCTTTGCCGGCAGGCAGGCCGATCGCTCCGCGCGTTTTTCCATGCTTGCGCACGGCAAAAGCCGGTAATTAGTTATTTACATAAATGTCGCGGTAACCTCATCGGGTTATCGTCATTGCGAGGAGCCGTAGAGAATCATTATCTTTTTGTTGAAATTTAATGGCGGCGTGGCAATCTCATGTTTATTTCGTGGATATGAATTTACAGGTTGCCACGGCACAATGAGAGTTTCTATTTTACTTTAAGATCCTGTGCGCCTCGCAATGACGATAGGAAGGGGCTTCTTACATGTCATGATCTGCTATTACTTTCAGATTTATCCCCCTCTCCTTTTGGAGAGGGCGGGGTGAGGCTTGCTGCGTATTTCTTTAGAATGCACATCTGCCATTGCATAAAGTTAGTAAAATAAGAATCCGGGGAATTTGTGGGTTTACTGGCTGCCTTTTCTTTTGCCCTGATGCAAAGTAACCAAAAAAATCAAGGAAAACCGTGCCTTTGCCGGCAGGCAGGCCGGCCGCTCCGCGCGTTTTTCCGCACTAATTTATCCTGCGAGTGAAATTCCAATTAATTTCCCTATCCCAAACGTAATGGCTGCTGCTATAAGGCCAAACAATACCTGCCGGAATCCGGAGTACCAAATACTTTTTCCTGTAAATAATGTTATGGCGGATCCGATTAAAAATAACCCAATGGCACTGGCCGCAACACTTATTAAAATTGCAGTAATGCCGGTAGTAAACATAAAAGGAATCACGGGTATTACAGCGCCTATACCAAATAATATGAATGAATAAATTGCGGCTTCCATGGCAGAGCCTTTTAGTTCTTCCGGATTAATTCCCAATTCTTCCTTTACCAACACTTCGTGTGCTTCCGTTTTATTTTTCATGATACCTGCCGCCATTTCATGAGCCTGGCCTTCAGGTATTCCTTTTGCCATATATATCAGCGCTAATTCTTTTTCTTCCCCTTCAGGATTAGTCTCCAACTCATCCATTTCCAGCTGCATTTGGTTTTCATACAATTCCTGTGAACTTTTAACCGATATCCATTCACCCAAAGCCATTGATAAGGCCCCGGCTAATAAACCGGCAACCCCCGCCAACAATACGCCACTGCCACCTTCTGTTGCGCCTGCTATACCCATTACCAAACTAAAATTTGAAACCAAGCCATCATTACCGCCTAAAACGGCTGCCCGTAATGCATTGCCGCCAACAGAACGATGCCTGCTTTCAAATTTAGCCACATTGCCGCCCGTAACTTTAGATTCGCCTTCCAGCAGGGAACGTAAAATGGTTACATGATTTGTTTCAGCACCGGTAACCGGGAGTTTGTTTTTATTTTTTGCATTGATAACGGCATTGGATATACTTTTTTCTGTGTCCATTAAAACGCCTAAGACATAATCGTATCCAAATATTTTACCAATGGTATTGAGTATTTTGGCTCTGAAGGATGGCGGCGGCAAAGCAGATTCTTTTTGAATTTTTTGCTTCTGCAAAAAAGCTTCTGCATGGCTTTTTTCAATTTCGCTCATCTGGCGAAATACATTCGCAATGGTTTCATCTGTTTCATTCTCAGCCAGCTTTTTGATACAAATAACAGGCATCCACTTCGGTTTGAATATTCTTATTCATTGTTTTGAGTAGTTATAATTATAAAGTTAGTTATTTGCAATGCCGTATACAATAATACTTACTACAAAGAAAACCTCTGTGCACCGCATTAAGCTTAGCATAGAGGTGAAAACCAAAACAGGGGTTTTTTATAGGGAAACTATTTTTATAAATCTGTCAGATTTTGTCATTGAAATTCCGCAACGTGCCGGAGCTGTAGTTTCATACGTGTTACCGCAGGTAGAACACACATAGAAAACTGCAGGTAAAGTATTTGCTGTATTATTCTGCAAAGCTGCCAACGCTGTTTCGTACATTACCTTATGTTTTTTTTCTGTTTTGTATGCATAGTTGAGGCTGATTAATGCAAGTTGATCTCCCGCCTGGCTGGCAACTGTGAGAAATTCCGGATACATAGTTGTTACCTCATAAGTTTCTCCTTTAATTGCATCTTCAAGGTTTTCTTTAGTTGATTTTACTATGTATTCAGGAGTTATCACCGGAACAGAATTTCCGGACTCCTGTAAAACAGCTTTGTGATTATTGGCATGGATATTTTCTGCAGTTGACGCTGCTTTAAAAAGCAATGCAATTTGATGAAATCCTTCCAGCTCTGCTTTTTTAGAATAGGCTGCATATTTGGCACTGGCTGTTGTTTCGCCTTTAAAGGCAGCCTGCATATTTTCAACAGTTTTAGATTTTGCATCCGTACTCGTTGTCATGCTTACCTGCTTTGCGATAGTTGTATTTTCATTTTCAACATTTTCTTTTTGATTGGCTATCTCAGTATTTGTTGCTGAAGGCGATTTCATAGAAGTGTCGGTATCGCTACTTCCGCAAGACGCAAAAAACAAACTGCCTGCTGCTAATAATACTGTCGGAATTATTAATGATTTTTTCATTGTTATTTTTTTTATTGTTTTTAAATAATTAATAGGGCAAAGCTATACCTGCAACCATTCAGGGTTTCTTTGTACTTGCTTAAGATCGGCTTAAGATTTTGCAGGAAATTGTAAAAGGAATGTAGTGTTACCAGGGTGGCTTTGCACGGTAATATTAATGTGCTGCAGATCGGATAATTGTTTGACGATAGCCAACCCTAATCCGCTTCCCGGTATTTGGGAACTTCGTGAATCATCGGTGCGGTAAAAGCGGTTGAACAGAAAAGGTATTTGTTCTCCGGGTATTCCGGGCCCATCATTGGTGATAGAGAATATTTTCTTGCTTCCGTCCCAATCGCAGGATATTTTTCCATTTATTGCACCATATTTTATTGCATTGCTAAAAAGGTTATCCATAATAATAGCCATTAAAAAACTATCTGCGTATACGGTACTATTTTCGGGAAAAGAAATATTTAGCTGCACAGCTCTTTCAGCCATTTGCTTTTCCCATTTTTTTGCTGTTTCACTAACCAGGCTATGAAGAGAAACCATTTCCTTTTTTATTGATCCCGATTGCATCCGGGCCATTTGTAATAATTGATCCAGGAGATAGTTGAGCCTGTCTGTTTGCCCAATTACTTCTTTAATTTTTTCTTCGTATTGTTCAGGTTCTCTTTTTTTACGCAGTAAAATTTCGAGGGTTCCTCTTATGGCAGAAAGTGGTGTTCTTATTTCGTGTGATGCATCGGCAGTAAATTGTTTTTGTTGTTGAATACTGTTTTCTATGCGGTTAAGTAATTCATTAATGGTTTTTGCCAGTTGAAATAATTCATCTTCATTTGCGGGTAGGGTTAACCGTGTGTTTATATTGGAATCTGTTATGCCGGAAGCTGTTCGTATTAGCTGGTTAACAGGTGCAATGGCTTTTGAGGCAGCCAGGTAAATAACCACATACATCACCACCAAAACAACCGGAAAAATGATACAAAGTGTAAAGAGCAAATTATTTAAGACATAATAAGATTCCTGTTGTGAGACGCCAACGGTTAAATGCCCGATAATCTTTCCCTCATCATTCTTTATGGGGAATTGCCCAATCCTTAACCGCTGGTCATCTATCCGGGTGTTGTAGAAGTTTTCTCTCTTATTGTTGGGATTATATAAAAAGTTATTCGCCTGCAGGTTGGCTGATTTAAATACCAGCTTATCTTCCTTATCTACTATTTGAATAAAGGTGGGATTTACTTCTACTTTCTTATGTTCCGCCTCTTCCCATTCAGGCATTTTATTAATGATAATGCTGTCATTTTTCCAATCCAGGGAATTTAGAATTTCTGTCTTCTCCTGCATAATATCATTATCGAGGTGGCGGAAAGAACTGAAATGAGCAACTGCATAAATAACTATAAATACAATAGCCGTTGTTATGGCAACAGCCATGGTATTAAAAAGTGCAATACGTTTTTTAAAACTGAGTTTCATTAATCGTTATTTACCCGGTAACCTACTCCCCGTATAGTTTGAATGAAAGATTCTTTTCCCGGAGTGTCCAACTTTTTCCGGAGAGAATTAATAAAAACATCTATTACAGAGGTGTCTTTATCAAAATGGATATCCCATACCTTTTCAATGATACGGGTACGCCTGCACACTTTGCCTTTATTGCGCAGCAGGTATTCGAGCAATGCAAATTCTTTTTGAGTAAGTTCTACCGGCAGCCCGTCTTTTGTAACCTGGTGCACTTCTGTATTCAGACTGATACCTTCCGTTTCAAAAATATTTTGTTCCCCTTCTTTATTGCGAAGCAAAACTTTAATTCGGGCTAATAATTCTTCGAAAGCAAAAGGCTTTTTCAGATAATCATTGGCACCGGATTCCAGGGCAAAGACCGTATCGTCTACCGTGTCTTTTGCTGTTAAAAATATGATCGGCACTGTTTTATTTTCTTTACGGATACTTCTGCAGATTTCTATTCCACTTATTCCCGGCAACATCCAATCAAGTAAATAAATATCATATTCATCTATAAAATCCATTGCCATTTCAAGGCCCTGCCTTCCATTGTTTGCTACATCTACGGCAAACCCTTCTTCTTCCAGTCCTTCCTTTATAAAGCCAGCAATAGCTGATTCATCTTCGGCTAATAAAATTCTCATATGGTTAAGTTAGATAAAAAGACAATACAGTCGGTTTATTTTTCTTCGCTGCCTGTATCAGTATTTGAGAAATCAGGTAATGCTAATTGTACACCTGCTCCGTGCTTATAAACCAATTGGCCACCTAAATACCCGGTACGGGCAATGCCGCCAATTATTGCCGCAAATAGAATAATACTCACAATTTTTGCCCAGCTTTTTTTGTATTTAAAAATTAAAATCGCTGCATATACTGATGAGGTTGCAATGGCAAGCCACATTGTAATTGTTGCAGCCTGTTCATGCAGTTCCATTGCTTTTCCCAGGGGACCTTCTTCAATGCCTTCACCTGCAGCATTGCCACTAAAGTAGGACGCTATGGTACCTAATGTACCTAATACCAGTAGATAGAATCCTGCTTTTTTAAAGAATTCTTTTTTTGAAAATAATGAAATTACTTCTGCAAGAAACCCTACAACGAGAAGAGCAATCGGGAAGTGAATAAACATGGCGTGGAGATGGCTTGCTGTAAACATGATTTTTTTTTACAAAGATGAAACAGCAAGGGTTCGAAACAGATTAATGTATTCTTAAGATCAGCTTAAGAAATGTAAGTAAGCTAACGTCCTTCTTTTTTCCTGTTGTATTATTTACCGCTTTTTCTCCTGAAAGAAAAAGTAACCAAAAAGTTCAAGGAAAACCTGCCTTTGCCGGCAGGCAGGCCGATCGCTGCGCGCGTTTTTCCATGCTTGCGCTCGGCAAAAGCCTATGCTATAACTTAAACTGGAAAAGCATGTTGATAGTTTTTCTGCATCTCCCTCTCCTTTTGGAGAGGGACGGGGTGAGGCATCATTGCTGCCCGGCGGGGTTTTTACAAAACCAAATTCAGATTAGCTGATTTTTTTTGCTTTTATTTTATTTATCTTTAAAAAAAATTTATAAATGAAAAAATTTCTTGTCCCGGTAGATTTTTCTATACCATCAGAAAGTGCTGCTGAATATGTAATTGAAATGACAAAAGATATTCCAGGCACTGAAATAATTTTGTACCATGTGTACAAAAACGACATTTTTTCCCTATTGAAGGATAGTGAAGAAAGCTCCAGGAAAAAGGCAACGGATGTTGATTTGAAAATTGTAAAAGACTTTCTTAAAAAAAGCCCCCATCAGAAAATTACTATTGACTCGGAAGAAGGGTCTTTTATTGATAATATTTCAAAGTACGTTTTAAGCAACGATATTGATATGGTAATTATGGGTATCAACAGGAGCCCGATAAGGTCGAATGTTAATCTGGGAAGCGATACACTTAACATGATAAGTAATATAAAAACTCCGATTATGATCATTCCTCATGATCTAAAGTTCAAAAAGATAAATAATGTACTTTTTGCCTCAGATTTTAAAGATGTAGCACGTAAAACGCCTTTTGATTCTCTTACAAAATTATTGGATTTCTTCAGCGCAAAACTTAATATCCTGAATGTAGACAGTGAACATTACATTGAGCTTTCTGAAGCATATAAGATCGAAAGAGGAGAAATGGAATCTAAACTTAAGAAGTATAACCCTGAATTCTTTTTCTTAAGGTCTTATGATTTTTTAGAAGGCATCGTCACTTTTGCGGAAACCAAAGAAACGGATGTTATCATTACGGTTCCTAAAAAGGAGGGTTTTTTCAATCAGCTTTTTAAAATCTATACCAGGAAACTTGCCCTTGAAAGTAATAAACCTGTAGTGGCGATTTCCAGGTAAGCCTGTTTTGCCAACCAGGTTCCCGGAATTTCATCAGGTTACCGCCATTGCGGGAAGCCTGGATTAATCATTTTCGTTTGGTTTTAGTTTAACGGCTCGTGGCAATCTTATGCTTGAGCCCATGATTAAAATAAAAAGATTGCCACGGCGCAATGAGTGTTTCTGCTTTCCTTTAAGATCCAGTATGCGCCTCGCAATGACGATAGGAACAAAGTTCCTCTTTGCCACTAATTACACAAATTTTCACAAAAAAAATTCGTGTACTTCGCTTGCGAAGTATTGGTGTAATTCGTGGCTAACATTGGCATGCGCCTCGCAAAGACGATGCGAAGAACTTTCCTGATAGTCTTGATTTGCAATTACTTTCAGATACATCTCCCTCTCCTTTTGGAGAGGGTTAGGGTGAGGCTAATAAGAAATAGGGGAATTTGTTTGTTTACTGTTACTTTTTCTTTTGCCTTGATTCAAAAGAACTCCCTAAGGATTCGGGATGCAGGTAAAAATAGTTCAAGAGAAATCTGCTTGCCGGCAGGCAGTCCCGATCAGAATTCTTCGAAAATATATTCAACAGGTTATGAGTTATTCTCTAAAAGATTGTTTGTCACTTTTTCTCTTGAAAGAAAAAGTAACCAAAAAGTTCAAGGAAAACCCGATCGCTCCGCGCATTTTTCCATGCTTGCGCGCGGCAAAAGCCTGTAGATAGTTATTTATAGGGATGCCGTGGTAATTTCGCCTGGTTTTCGTCATTGCGAGAAGCCGTAGAAATCATTATCTGTTTAGTTTAATTTAAATGGCGGCGGCAATCTGTTTCTTGTTTCATGAGTAAAATTAACAGATTGCCGCGGCGTAAAAAAAATTTTCTTCCCTTCAAAATAGTGTAACACCTCGCAAAGACAGACACGAATAACCTTCTCCATTTTTCATGATCTTCTATTACTTTCAGGTCCTTCCCCCTCTCCTTTTGGAGAGGGCCGGGGTGAGGCTTCCCGTTAAATTCCTACCAGATATGAATCCTGTCCTTCTCGGGTAAATACATTGAATCGCCCGGCTGCACATTGAATGCCTCATAAAAAGGGGTAGTATTCATCAGCGGGCCATTTACACGCCACATAGGAGGAGAATGCGGATTATTATTGATCCACAGGCGCAGGAATTGATCTTTCATTTTTACCCGCCATATCCGCGCAATAGAAATAAAGAACCGCTGATCGGGTGTGAAGCCGTCAACCTTTGTGGTATCATGCCCTTCTTTGGTCATTTTAAAAGCATCATACGCAATGGAGACGCCGCCTATGTCTGCCGTATTTTCACCAAGCGTCATCGCTCCTTTTACGTGCACGGTATCTAAAACAGTAAACGTATTGTAGAGGTCAACTACCTGCTGCGTTTTTGCTTTGAACTTTTTATAATCCTCCTTCGTCCACCAGTTTTTCACATTGCCATACTTATCGAACTGCGCGCCCTGGTCATCAAATGCATGAGTCATTTCATGGCCTATCACCATGCCAATGCCGCCATAGTTAAGGGCGTCATCCGCATTGTTATCAAAATACGGAGGCTGCAGGATGGCTGCAGGAAAAACAATTTCATTGGCAGAAGGATTATTATAAGCTGTTACCGTTGAAGGCGTGGTAAACCATTCTGTCCTGTCAACAGGCTTATTCAATTTTGCCAGTTCATAATGATAATTGCCGGCAGCAGCCGATACCACATTCTCAAAGTATTTACCTTTTACTATCGTTACATTGCTGTAATCTCTCCACTTATCAGGGTAGCCTATTTTTTTGGTCATGGCAAATAGTTTTTCTTTGGCTTTTTGTTTGGTGCTATCGCTCATCCAATCCAGCTTATCTATTCTTGCTGCTAATGCCTGCTGTAAATTATTAACTAATTCCAGCGCCCGCTTTTTAGCAGCTTCCGAAAAGTATTTTTTCACATACAATTGCCCCAAGAGCCTGGCCCAGCGATCTATCCACATTCATTGGCCATTATCTCGCCACGCGATTTTTGCACAGCCTGCCCCGACAATACTTTGTTGAACTCAAATGCTGCATCAACAAAAGGTTTGCTGAGTACATCGGCGTAATTACTGATTAAAGAAGCCTGCAGGTAAATTTTCCATTCGTTGATGGGAATCGATTTTAAAAGGGCATTTAGCTTATCGTAATAAGCAGGTTGCTTCTACATCAATAGAATCTGTTTTCGCACCCAGCCTGTTCAACACATTCAGCCAGCCGATATTGGGTTCGCGCTTTGCAAGGTCTGCCACAGCCATTTTATTATAATTCGCATTTACATCGCGCAATTCAACATTCGTTTTATGTGACGAAGCCAATTGTTTTTCTATGTTATATGCGATGTCAGCCTCTTTTGTTGCCGTAGGCGTATCACTGCCGGTAAGTTTAAAAAGGGTAGCGAGATAGGTTTTGTAAGCCTGCTGGATACCAATGCTTGACGGATCTGTTTTGAAATAATAATCTCTTTCCGGCAGGCCAATACCCGTTTGATAGATATGTGCAATATTAAGGTTGCTGTTTTTATTATCAGGCCCCACGCCAAAACCTAAAACAGAATTATTTTCCACGCTCGCTTCACCGGCTACCAACTTCATTAAAGAAGCAATATCCCTTATGCTGTCAATACGGGCAAGCAGCGGTTTGATGGGATCATAACCCAATTGGTTGATAGCATTGGTATCCATACCTGAAGCATAAAAATCACCGAGCTTTTGTTCAATGCTTCCTGCAGCATTATTGGCACTGGAAACGCTATCCAATATGCCCTGCAAACGTAAGCGCTGCGGATAGTTCATAAACATATAGGCACCCACGCCCGCCTGCGATGGCGGTATTTGGGCAGTATCATACCAGTTATGGTTCACATACCTAAAAAAATTATCTCCGGGCTTAAGGGAAGAATCAATTCCCTGTATACCCACAATATTTTTAGCAGGATTGGGATTGTTTTGGCATGCCGCTAACGAAAGCAGTAAAGCAAAAATGAATAGTGATCTTTTCATAAACAGATGCTTTATATAAATTGAATGATTGACCAGGTAAATGCCTTTTTTGTGTAAAAATATTGAATTCTATTTTGTCAAATTTAATTATTATGGCTGTTTTGAAAATCATAGGTGTGGTATTAAATATTTGCTATCCGTATGATTTCATTAGCTAAAAAGCAAAATAAAAATTCGGTTTATTTGTTGCTTTACTGCTTTCTTTTATTTTGATTTGATATTTATGATTTTCAATTTACAGGTTGCCACTGCGCAAAGCTTTTCTGCTTTCCTTTAGGATTCCTGCATGCGCAATGACGGTGGGAAGGAACTTCCCTCTTTGAATGAACTGCTATTACTTTCAGATCCTTCCCCCTCTCCTTTTGGAGAGGGCCGGGGTGAGGCACCAACCTACTTTATTTTGAAACCGGCCATGTACAATAACTGCTGTCTTTATCATACCTCGGTAAATACCAGGAACCATCATGGTCTCCGGTAACGTTGGCATGAATATGTACCATTTCATTACCCTCATCAAAAGCAACTACAGTAGTAATATAATAGGTAGGATAAACGAAACTATCCAGGACAGGAGTTTGTAAAATAACACCGCACCTCGGTTTTGTTTTAGGAGGGTTACTTTGTTTGCCGTCGGTTAGTTTGCTTTTTTTGCATGCAAACCCTAAAAAGATAATTACGGCAAATATTGATTTTCTCATTCAGCTTATTTTGGATAAGTTTCTTTATAAAAATTTATAGATTCATTAATGATATTAAATGCGATTTCTTTATCCTGGAAATCATTGATCTCCACTTTTTTATTTTCCAATACTTTATATTGTTCAAAATAATTTTTCAACACTTTAAAAATGTGAGGCGGAACTTCATCAAGGCTTTTTATATAATTAACCGTTGGGTCATTAACGGCTACTGCGATAATTTTATCATCAATCAAATCAGAATCTATCATTTGCATATTGCCAATTACCAACGCCTTTACCAAACATAATGGTTGAATGGGTTCTGAACACATTACCAGGATATCCAGCGGATCTGCGTCTTTACCCAGTGTTTGAGGGATAAACCCATAATTAACCGGGTAATGAAATGACGAATAAATGATACGGTCTAATTTTAGCAAACCGGTTTTTTTATCTATTTCATACTTTGATTTGGAACCTTGCGGAATTTCAATGAGCGCATTTACAATTTCAGGGGCTTCTTCGCCATAAGAAGCGCCATGCCATGGATGTAGAACGTACATAAATTTGTTTTAGTATTTTAAAATTACTGATTATTGTTTACCAGCGTTATGCCAATCAAGCTTTGCCGCAATTTTTATTACGCTTAACTTATCACCGGCTAAAATTATTAAATCTATTTTGAATAAGCATGGGGATAAGGCAATGCGAAATTCCACCCAGAAAAATTCTGAAGCCGATAGGGGGAATAATTTTCATCTTTAAAAAATTGATTTTGATTTTTTCAATTAATTATCTGTAAATGTATATTTAAAATCTACCAGCCAATCCTTATTTCGTTTTACCAATTTAATTTTTGAAGGTTTATTTTTAAAACTATTGGTATAATAAATTATAGTAACTGAATCCGATTTATCTATTGAAGAATCAATAATAATATTGGCATCGCTGTAGCCACGGTGTTCTTCCGCATCCATCTTTTCGTTAAAATCCTTCAACCCCTGAAAATATTCCAAATTGGTGCTGTCTGTAAGCAAATATTTTTTTGCTTGTTTATAATCTCCTTTTAAAGAAGCCTCTATAAACCCCCTCCCCGAAATGAGCGGGCCGCTTTTGTCAACCTCTTCATTGTTATTGCAGGAGGCAGCTAAAATGTTGAAAACAAAGAGTATGATTAAAGCCCGTTTCATTTTTTATTTTAGGATGAAGGTAAATATCTTTAAGTTCAAAATAAAAAAACACCTCTTGCTGAGGTGTTTTTTCAATAAAAACCGGAATTTATGCTAATCAATTATTTACTGCTGTCAGGCATTTCGGGCATTCGTTGCATATTTTCCTGTAGTGAATCCATACCATTCATTCCATGCTCTTTCATTTTTTTATTGGCCATTTCCATCAAAGTTGACATGTCGAATGCAACTTTCCAATCTCCATTTTCTTTTTTCAAAAGAAAATCCGTTGATTCATTTGATTTTTTATCAGTTATGGTAATGGTAGCTTTGTCGCCATCAACTACCGCATCCCCCATTTTCATATTATTGATCATCTCGAGCATTTTATCAGAATGATCGTTGCTCATATTTTGCATGCTTTTCATTCCCATTTCCATCATACTTATCATTCCGTCACTGTCTTTAGTGGCGTATTTTTTTGCACCATCAAAATCCTTTTTTGATAAGGCGGTAAAGAAATCATGGAGCACATCTTTTGGGCTTCCTGTTCCTCCGGATTTGCATCCGGAAAGTAGTATTACAAATGCTGTTACAGCAATAGCGAAGACTTTTTTCATAATTATTTTTTTAATTGATGAACAAATTTAAATTTTATTTGTAAACCGTTTACACTTTCGTAGTAAAAGAACCAATAAAAGGTATTTCTGTTTTTTCTTTTATGGAATAAAATGCCATAAGGTTTTCATCGGCACAAAAGAAAGGCTGCAAATGCTTATGGGTAAAAAAACTTTATTTCAAAAAGGGCCGCCCTGTAGGGGCGGCCCTTCAACTTTTTAAATTAAAAAATCTATTTTAGATCTTCGAGCTCTTTTAATTTTTCTTTGTCATAAGCTCTTATGATCGCTTTTACGAGCTTATGCCTTACCACATCTTCTTCATCGAGGACCACATGGCCGATGCCCTCAATATTGGCAAGGATCCGTACCGATTTTTCAAGCCCGCTTTTTACTTTAGGCGGCAAATCAATTTGGGTAATATCGCCAGTGATAATGGCTTTTGCGCTGGCGCCAATTCTTGTCAAAAACATTTTTAACTGCAGGTCGGTGGAATTTTGCGCTTCATCTAAAATGATAAATGCATTGTCGAGCGTACGGCCACGCATATACGCCAATGGCGCAATTTCAATGGCACGTGTCGTCATATAATACCCGAGTTTATCCGCAGGGATCATATCGTCAAGCGCATCATAAAGCGGCCTTAAATAGGGATCAATTTTTTCTTTCAAATCCCCGGGAAGAAAGCCCAGGTTTTCACCGGCTTCTACTGCAGGGCGGGTAAGAATAATTTTTTTTACCTGTTTATTTTTTAAAGCTCTTACCGCAAGGGCAACAGCTGTATAGGTTTTACCGGTTCCGGCGGGGCCTATCGCAAAAACTATATCATTCTTATCAATGGCCTTAACCATTTTTTTCTGATTGGCGGTACGCGCCCTTACACTTTTTCCGTGTCGCCAAAAACCAAAACATCTGTCTGGCTTTTCTCTAAAAAATTATCAATTACTTTTTCATCATCGCCGCCTAAAATTTGTTCCAGGTAATTTTCACTCATGTTGCCATTCCGTTCCAGGTATTGAACGGCGAGATTTATTTTATCCCTGGCATTTTCAATCTGTTCCGGCGCTCCGCTTAATTTTATCTGCGTGCCGCGGCTCAGTATTTTCAGGCGGGGAAATTTCTTTTTAAGAATGTCTAACTTTCCATTATTTACTCCAAAGAATTCAATAGGGCTAACGGTTTCGAGGTTTATAATCGTTTCTGTCAAACAAGGTTATTTAATAGGTTAAAAATAAAGTTTCGATAATCAAATATAAAAAACTGAAATCCTTAATTACTAATTTACTTATTCACATTAAAATAAAAATGTTAAAAACTTTTCTTACCGTTCCCAAAAAAATTAATGGCAGATTAAAAATTTTCAATAATTTCGGAACTCAAATAATAAAGAAATATGAAAAAAAGTACTCTGATAGTTTTGGCCTGTTTATTTAGTGTTTTTGCTTTCCAGGCATTTACCTCTTATAACCAGCCACGGTTTAACAATTTAAAAATTTTACCTAAAGATATTTCAAAGGATGGCCTTGATAGTGTGATGCATACTTTTACTCATTCGCTCGGTGTCAAGTGCACTTACTGCCATGAAGGGAACCCGGCAGAACACAAAATGGATTTTGCAAGCGATGCAAAACCGGAAAAACAAATAGCGCGCAAAATGATGCTTATGAGCATTGATATTAACAAAAACGATTTTCAACAAATTGCAGAAGATATGGACAGCGGGAAAATGGCTGTTTCGACTGATACTTCGGCGGTAAGTTATATGCTTAAATATGTTACCTGTTATACCTGCCACCATGGCGACCCTCATCCGAAAAATAAGCCGCCAATGGAAATGGACGATCATCGCATGCCGCCGCCACCGCCCCCTGCGCCACCAGCAAATAATTAATGAGATTAGGGGATAGCTATTAGATTTAGATATTTGTTATTAGTGATTGGTTATAAGGTGGCCACTTTATTCCAGCTACTCTATTTCAAATAAAAGCACCTGTGTTTTTTCTAAAGGGTTAAAATTATTATCGGTGATAAAAAGAAGCGACCTTTTCCCATCAGGAAGTTTCGGGCCAAAAGTTACCCCTTCAATATTATCAATATAAATTCCGAGGCTGTCCATATTTAATAATAATTTTTTAGAAGCTATTTTTATTCCGCTTTTACCTTTTAATGAATTTATGTTTTCTATATTCTCTGCGGAAGAAAGATCGGCAACAAAAACTTTTATAGTGCATGAAAGCCTTCCTGTTGAATAGGACCGTTCGAGTACCAATAATTTATTTTCCCCAATAGATAAAATATCAGAAATGCCATTTATTTTAAACGCCCCCGGAGTTATGGCGGGATAAGCCACAGGGTCAATCTGGTAAGCATATTGGGCTACCGGTTTTTTCGTTGCCATGTCAAATTTTATTATCCTTATAATTCCCGATGAATCGCCGGTGCCAGCCCTCGGGCCATCCTGGTATAAAGGTTCTTCTACGCTTACAAAAAGATTTTTATAATTATTTTCAAAAGTAACGCCTTCAAAAACGCTGTTTTTACGCGGCCCTTCTTCTGTTGCATGCATTATCAATTGGGGTGGCAATTGAAAAGTATCGATATAATTTCCTTCCGGGTTTATTTCAGTAACCGCCGGATTTTCAAGAATCGTTTTTTGAGAACTTACTATTCGTTCCCCCTCGCTGCTCCAGGTAAAAGTGTTGTTTTGTGGATTGTACCGCAAAGCTTCCGGATCGGGTGTATGCAATGGATCCTGTTGCGAATTAGGATAAAAATTTCCATGCTGATCCTTTAAATAGGTAGATTTAAGAAAAACCACACTGTCGATTTTATCATTATTAATTACAATTTGCGCGGTATAAAACCTTGCAGGATTTTTTTCGGAACGGTCATCAGAAATAAAATAGTATTCGTTTTTTTCCGGATTAAAATCTATTCCGGAAAGGCCGCCAACTGTAGTATTTTGAAACTGGTAATTGTAGGGGACAATATATTCACTTAAAAATTTCAAGTGATTCATTTCTCCGGATTTTTGAATTTTCTTTGGAGAAGAACAGGATAAAAACACAGTTGAAACGAAGCTAAAAAGAGCTATAATTTTTGACATAAAAATAGTTTGAAGTAAAATTCTAATTTGGAAAAATAAATAAAAAAAACTCCTTCTTTCCGAATAAAAAAATATTAATTTAGTTCTTTGCTTTTTTAACCTATTGCTTTTAAGAACCCAAATCATTGAGATGAAAAAGATCCTTCTGACTGTACTTCTTATAATTGTTGTTTTAGTTGGCGGAATAGCTGCCTATGTAAAATTTGCATTGCCAAGAGTTGGTGCTCCCGAAAATTTGCATATTGCGGTTACGCCTGAAAGGGTAAAACATGGCGAATACCTGGCCAACCATGTAACACTTTGTATGGACTGCCATTCAACGCGCGACTGGACAAGGTTTTCAGCCCCAATGATTCAGGGGACTAATGGCAAAGGCGGTGAAAAGTTTGATGAAAAAATGGGGTTTCCTGGAATATTCTATTCAAAAAATATAACTCCGGCAAATATCAAAGACTGGACAGATGGTGAAATTTTCCGCGCTATCACTACAGGCGTTGATAAAGATGGCAACGCGCTTTTCCCGGTAATGCCTTATCACTATTATGGCAAAATGGATAAGGAAGATATTTACGATATCATCGCTTACATCAGAACTTTGGCCCCGATAGAAAATAAAACACCTGATCATTCTATAGATTTTCCTATGAATTTTATAATAAATACAATTCCGGTAAAGGCATCATTCGTACTAAAACCACCTAAATCGGATACCATACAATATGGGGCTTATCTGGTAAATGCTTCAGCGTGTATGGAATGCCATACCAAAGTAAAGCAAGGGCAGGTAATACCTTCGCTTGCTTTTAGCGGCGGCCGTTTGTTTCAAATGCCTAACGGGAATGTTTACTCAGCAAATATTACTCCTGATAAAGCCACAGGCATCGGAAGCTGGACTGCGGACCAGTTTGTAACAAGATTTAAAACCTATGCTGACCCGGCTAACGTTAAAGAGCTTTCTGCCTCTGATATAAATACAATTATGCCCTGGACCATGTTTGCGGGTATGGACACTTCAGATTTGAGGTCTATCTATGCTTATTTACAAACCCTAAAGCCCATTAAAAATGAAGTGGTTCATTTTGTAGCCACAAAATGAGGCGTTAAAAAGTATAGAGGCATTGCCAAAGATTTTTTGATTCAAAAAATCTTATTTTAAAACCTGCGTAAACACAGAATAAACTTTTGTTTTACCCTAACTTTGAATCCAATAAATACAATTGAATTGAAATTAAAAATTGACAATAAAAGTTTGTTTACTGTTGCTGGTTTATTATTTTTTCTTTTTTGTTTTAATATTTCAATTGCGCAAAATTTTTTAAAAGCGTCTGTTGTAAACCGCCCTGCTACAACTCTTACCAATTCCTATTATGTTAGTAATAAAAAACCATTGGAGCCCTTGTGTTTTATGAAACTTCCCGTAGGAAGTATTAAACCGGAAGGTTGGATTTTAAAATACCTTGAACTCCAAAGAGATGGCTTAACCGGTAAATTGGGAGAAATAAGCGCGTGGCTTGAAAAGAAAAATAATGCATGGTTTAGCGGCACCGGCAAAGGCGATCATGGCTGGGAAGAAGTACCGTATTGGTTAAAAGGGTACGGAGATATGGGCTACATTTTAAATGATACTTCCATAATTAATGAAACCAAATTGTGGCTTGAAAAAGTTTTTGAAAGCCAGCGCAAAGATGGCTATTTTGGCCCGGGGGAAGTAGTAAGAAATCAAAAAAATGCAATCATTAAAATTCCTGACCTATGGCCGAATATGATCATGCTTTGGTGCCTGCAATCTTATTACGAATACAGTAATGATGCACGGGTTATTCCATTCATGACCAAATATTTTCATTGGCAATCTACAGTACCTGACAGCATTCTTTTAAAAACCTATTGGGAGAACAGCCGTGGCGGCGATAATTTGTACAGCATTTATTGGCTGTATGATCATACCGGTGAAAAATCATTACTTGATTTGGGAACCAAAATTTACAGGAATACCGCCGACTGGGATCAAAAAAATAATTTGCCAAACTGGCACAATGTGAATATAGCGCAGTGTTTCAGGGAACCGGCCACTTATTATATGCAAACAAAAGACAGTAGTTTGCTGAAAGCCACTTACAACGATTTTCATTTGGTAAGAAATATTTATGGGCAGGTTCCCGGAGGAATGTTTGGTGCAGATGAAGATGCAAGAAAAGGGTATACTGATCCCCGGCAAGCGGTAGAAACCTGTGGCATGGTAGAGCAAATGTCGAGCGATGAAATATTATCCGGCATTACGGGAGACCCAATGTGGGCAGATAATTGCGAAGATGTGGCTTTCAATACCTACCCTGCGGCAGTAATGCCCGACTTCAGGGGCCTTCGTTACCTTACCGCACCCAACATGGTAGTAAGCGATAGCAAAAATCATTCGCCCGGAATTGAAAATGCCGGGCCGTTTTTAACCATGAACCCTTTCAGCAGCAGATGTTGCCAGCACAATCATTCGCAGGGATGGCCTTATTATGAAGAGCATTTATGGATGGCAACCCCGGATAATGGAATTGCTGCCATGATGTATAACAGCAGCGAGGTTAGCGTAAAAGCTGGAAATCGTTTAGGGCACACCGTTACACTCAAACAAAGTACTCATTACCCTTTCGATGAAAATATTAAAATTGATATAAGTACCTCTTCACCGGTAAGTTTTCCTTTATATCTCCGCATCCCTGGCTGGTGCAGCGATGCCAAAGTGAAAGTGAATGGAAACATAGTAAATGTAAATGCAGCCCCGGGCTCTTACATCCGCCTTGAAAATAAATGGAAGCAGGGTGATGTAGTTGAACTGGCGTTGCCTATGCATTTGTCATTACGTTTGTGGGCGGAAAATAAAAACAGTGTAAGTATAAATTATGGGCCGCTTACTTTTTCTTTAAAAATTGCTGAATATTATCAAAAAGTAAATAGTAAGGAATCCGCCACTGATGATTCTAAATGGCAACCTGATGCTGACCAAACCAAATGGCCCGCCTACAATATTTACCCGGCAAGTATGTGGAATTACGGATTGGAATTAAATGGAAAACCAGTTTCTGAACAATTTGAAATTATAAAAAAACCCTGGCCAAAAAATAATTTTCCTTTTACCCAAAAAGAGGTTCCAGTCATGCTGAAAGCAAAAGGAAAATTGATTCCTCAATGGGTTTTGGATCAATATGGCCTTTGCGGATTGTTGCCTCAAAGCCCGGTGGATGTTCACACAAAAGAAGAAACAATAGAATTAATACCAATGGGAGCTGCAAGATTAAGAATCTCTGCTTTCCCCGTAGTGAAATAAAAACAAAGCGTGCCCCGCTCCATCGGAGAGGGGCTGGGGTGAGCGCTTAAAAATAAATATTAATCAATAAAATTATCTATATGAAAAAATTATACCTCTTAATTATTGCCGTAATTTTGGTAGGTAACGGAAATGCATACGCGCAAAAAGAAAGGGCAGTTTGGAGCAAAGCGAAAGCAAATGAATGGTATGCCAAAAAAGGGTGGCTCAGGGGAAGCAATTTTATTCCCAGCACAGCCATCAACCAATTGGAAATGTGGCAGGCTGCCACTTTTGACCCCAAAACAATCGGCCGGGAATTGGGTTATGCGCAATCAATAGGCTTTAATGCGATGCGTGTTTTTCTGCATCACGTAGCCTGGCAGGAAGATCCTGAAGGATTTAAAAAAAGAATGAATGAATACCTCGCTATCGCTGACAAACACCATATCGGAACTATCTTCGTAATATTTGATGATTGCTGGAACGATAACTACCACGCGGGTAAACAACCGGCACCAAAAACAGGTATTCATAATTCAGGCTGGCTGAGAGATCCGGGAACCAGGTATCACACAGAACCCTTGCTGGGCGATACTTTGGAAAGATATGTAAAAGATATAATGGCCACTTTTAAACACGATAAAAGAATTTTGCTTTGGGATGTTTATAATGAGCCGGGAAATTCAGGTTATGGCGATAAGAGTTTAGCCCTTTTGAAAAAAGTATTTAAATGGGCGAGGGAAGTTAACCCCGATCAGCCATTATCTGCGGGTGTTTGGAATGATAAACTAACCGATTTAAATAAGTACCAGTTAGCCAATTCTGATGTGATAACTTACCATAATTATGATAAAGAACCGGAGCATGCAAAAGTGATCGATTCTTTAAAACGGTATGGCCGGCCTTTAATTTGTACAGAATATATGGCGAGAACGAGAGGCAGCCTTTTTGCCACATATCATGCCTTTGCTCAAAAAAAATAATGTAGGCGCCATCAACTGGGGCTTGGTTACAGGCAAAACAAATACGATGTATGCCTGGGACACGCCAATGCCAAATGGCGGCGAGCCAAAAATTTGGTTTCATGATATTTTCCGGAAAGATGGAACGCCATTTAGTGAAGGCGAGATTAAATTGATAAAATCATTGACAGGGGCAAAGTGAGTTTAGCCACTGGTTATACTAATATAAATGGATTAGTAAATCCATATATGACAGGCAGTAAACAAACATCCGCCTGAATGACGTAGCCGGGCAGGAATAATCGTGAATCCTGTTTTTAAAAACTTTTGTAATCATACAAGAAACAAGTAAAAAATCTTCAAATAAGTCAATCAAAATGAAAATGAAAACTACTTCAATTATTGTAATAGCTTTTGTTTTTGTATCAATTATTCTGACTGGATGGTAGCCAATATGGTAAATCAATTACAATGGAAGTTTATAAATAACAGCCTGATAAGGCCTTAGTATAATTGTTTTTGTGTTCGATGAAGGAGAGGTATTATAATTTGATAAAAGCATTGTTGCATTTTTTACATCTATCCCAATATTTGCAACCGCATTATGCGTGGTGAAATTTAATACGATCAATAACTTTTCACCATCGCCGGTTCTCGTGTAGGCATACACGTCAGGATTGGATTTATCCAGTAATTCATACTTCCCATATACCAATACAAGGTTGTCTTTCCTCAGCTTAACCACTTTCCGAAAATAGTTCAATGCTGAATTTGGATCTTTGTTTTCCGCTTCTTCGTTTATAGTTTTATAATTCGGATTTACTTTTATCCAGGGTGTACCGGTGGTAAAACCTGCATTGGGTGCATCTTCCCACTGAAAAGGAGTGCGGCTATTATCTCTGCTTGTAGCCGCCTCCCGCTTCATAAACTTCTTTAAATCGCCACCAATATTTTTTTCGTGTTGGTAAGCATTCAGCGCCTGAACATCCCGGTAATCTTTAATATCAGTAAACCCGATGTTGGTCATTCCCAACTCATCGCCATTGTAATAATAAGGAGTACCTCTCATCGTCATTATAAAAGTAGTTAGCATTTCAGAAGACAATGCGCGATAGGGAGGCGTATCATTGCCAAACCTACTTACCAAGCGTGCCTGGTCGTGGTTGGCGAGGAAAATCGAAAGCCAGCCATTGTTTTGAAAAGCGCTGTCCCAGCGGCTAAACACTTCTTTAAAGTGTAACAAACTGTAACCCGAAGGTTTTGCGATATTCACTCCATCAAACGCATAAGCCATGTTCAGTTCATGCCGGTTGCTATCTACCAGGTTGTGCGCATCAGTAAACGAATTTCCTGCGCCTTCTGCTACGCTCATTACATTGTATTTACTCAGCACTTCTTTGTACATCTCCTGCAAATAGCCATGAAGATTTCCCTGCATGGCATAGTATTGTGAAAAGTGTTTTTCGAAACCTTTCGGAAAAGCCGGCCAGGTAGTGTCCTTTGCTGCAAACTGAAAAGCGTCTAACCTGAATCCATCAATTCCTTTGCCTGCCCAGAATTTCATGATATTAAAAACTTCCTGCCTTACTTTTGGATTTTCCCAATTCAGATCAGGTTGTTTCCTGGAAAAGTAATGAAGGTAATAAGCCTTGGTAAGGGAATCATATTTCCAGGCATCATGGTTCACATCAAATAAACTGTAACGATAGGGCGGCTTGCCGTTTTCTGCATCCCACCAATGGTAATATTCGCGGTAAGGATTGGTTCTGGAACTACGGCTTTGCTTAAACCATTCGTGTTCATCACTGCTGTGATTTACCACGAGGTCCATTATGAGTTTAATACCGCGTTTGTGCATTCCTTTCAGCAACGAATCAAAATCAGCCATTGTTCCAAAGTCTTTCATAATGTTGCGGTAATCGCTCACATCATAACCGTTGTCATCGTTGGGCGAACTGTAAATCGGGTTCAGCCAAACCGCTGTTACACCAAGGCTTTTTATATAATCCAGTTCAGAAATGATGCCTTTCAAATCACCAATCCCATCTCCGTCACTGTCTTTAAAACTTCGGGGATATATTTGGTAAACAATAGCTTCTTTCCACCATTTTCTGCCTGTTTGATTAGATGTAGTTGTTTGCCCGAAACTTTCTTTAAAAAATAATAAAGAGAGAATTGAGATGAAAAAAAGCAACTTTTGTTTCATAAAACAAATTTTGAAATAAAGCAATCGATAAAATTATAATTGAAAAGCAAGATAAGTTAATTCGCCATTTATAATGAATTTCTCAACTTACAAAATGCCCAGCAGTTTCCACATTTTATGCCTCACTTCATTGCCGCTGCCATCATAATTATTAACCACAAAAGAAAAAGTATAATCATTATTATCTTTCCCTTTTATAAAACCTGTATAAGAAATAACGCCGGTGATAGACCCGCTTTTCATTTTAAGCCCGCTAATGGTGGGAAGCGCATCAAAAAAAGAAGGAAACCAGCTTTGCTTTCGGGCATATTCCATTACGGTTACAAGGGCTTTTGTAGTAACCCGGTTTGAAGGGGAAAGCCCGCTTCCGTCAATAATATTAATAGCGTAAGGTTCGATGCCTTTGCCTTTCCAGAAGCGGTGAATTACATTAACGCCACTATCCGTTGCTCCTACACCGGTAAAATTATAAGCCAGTGTTTTTATCAAGGCTTCGCCATATAAATTGATGCTTCGCCTGAGAAAATGAAAGATAATGCTATCGAGTACCGGTGATGTGTAGGTGTAAAAAACTTTTGCTTCTGTCAGGTTTTTTTCTTTGGGGTAATTTGCAGCGATATTTTCAACAGAAGTATTTTTTAAAGCAGCTTCCAACGTCAAAGCCAGTTGAATAGACGGATTGGGCATGGCTCCTGAAATGGCAAAATGATTTTCATCTACCGGCGTCGTTCCCCGTACGTATCCATATTCTTCGCCAAGGGGCAGATAAATATAATTATTATCGCCGGTTCCTTTTGCGGCTGAAGTAACTTCAGATTTTAGATGAAGGCCGTAAACAAAGGAAGGTTTTGTCCCTGCAATTTCTACCGGGCCGCCAATATCTTTTCCCGACTTTAAATAAAGGTCGTACTGGTTTTCGCGCCAGTTCAGCGCCCTCGCCCCTGCTCCATAATAGTTTCCAATATCCTGCCATATCCAGCCATCAGGCGTAGCCTCACTTTGCCATAAACTTTCATCCGCATAAACATGGCCGGTAATTTCGTGTATCCCAGCCTGTGATACCGCATTTTTAAAATCATTAATCACACTTTCTTCGTTAGCGTTACTATACCGCCAGCTTCCCAAAGTAGGGTCGCCACTGCCTTTCAGAATAAGATTCCCGTGTAAAACTCCGTTTACTATATTTCCTGTATACCCAATCGTGGTTTTATACCTGTAATCATGGCCTAACAATGCAAAGGCTGTAGAAGCGGTAATTACTTTCTGGCAGCTTGCCGGGGCCATGCCAATATCAGTGTTTACTTCCGTAACCGGTTTACCAGTGGTGGTGTTGATTACATACAGGCTGATGGTTGCATGTTTGAAAGTAGAATCGCCGGCAAAAGATTTAAAAGCGGTATTAAATACTTCGTTTATTTTTTGCGCAAAAGAATTGGGCCGAGTAAATAACCAGGAATAAAAGAAATAATTTTTTCAATACAAATAATTTTTAAGTGCTGAGCAGGGGTTCAAAACTAAAAGATTCCTTGCAGAAAAAACACTGTATTATTCTTTCATCTGTTGTTTAATTTTTCCAGAGCTTTCCGAATGGTGGTGATTTTATGATCCGGGGAATTTGTATTGCAAACTAAGATAGAACAAAGCTAAGGGCTTTACTTTATAACAATATGGCATTATATTGCAGAAGGGGCTAATAACCGATCAAGCTTTAATGAGCCTGCCTTGTCAGTGTACAGTTACCGCACAAAAGCCTGGAGGTGGCCAGAAGGGAAACTATCAGGCAATAGGTTATAGATTTTCGTTATATTCTTAAATTCATACTCATGCCTATTCGAACAAAGCCTTTTTATTTAGTGCCTGCCAATGAGCCTTTTCTAAGGGATTATGATGCCCTTTTTACCCGCTTTGCTGAGGAAGATATGCACACATTGGTATTGGATGTGAATACAAAAATGGTAGATACCGGGGAAATAGCCGGTGTGCAGCAAGTAATATTAGCACTGCAACACAAGCCTCACCTTATTGAAAAAATGATCTTCGCATTGGATTTAAGATTTACTGAAATTGAAGGCAGCACATTGTATGTTCCACCCGAAACCTGGAAAGGGGATAGCAGCTACCTGTATTGGTTCCAAAGTTTGTCTGCCTCCCCGGTAATGATGTTCTTTCTCAATGACGAAGATGCCCGCTTCTATACGCTTGCCGGCGATCTTCTTGCAGGTAACCTCCTGGAAATAAAAGACGGCGGCGGGAAAGGCAGGCAAATGGCAGGCATTGGCGGGGAACAACTTGTTGAAGTGGTAAAACGGTTGTTCAACAATTGCTGGTGGATGCTTATCTATTGCCATGGAAACGGTTTCAATCCCGAACCGTATATACAAAGCCTGCTTGCCGACCTGGGCCTTCCGCTCACTTATGAAGAAGTTTATGAAGCCTATCAAAAAGACTTAGAAAAAGGCCGAACTTCCGGACAAAAACTATAGAATAAAGATGTGTCTTGAATAGGGCGCATTCCAAATTGTCGCACGGTTGCCAACCTTTAATAACCTGGCTTCCACTAAGATTGATGTTTTCTAAGAACGGGCAAACCAGCATGCTAACAGAATGCCATTGGCAAGGCCAGGCGACGGCAAATTTTAAATAAAAGTTAAGGTAAAATCCCCTAATTCGTTAAAGATTATTTAATAGAGTTTTATTGAGTTTTGCAAACCGTTAATGGCATAGTTTTTCCGGGTTATGAAATGAAATTATTTTAATCACTTACCCCTAAAAACACTAATATGAAAAACAAACTTTTTTCTGTTGCTCAAAACAAATTTCTTTACCTCACCTTATTTTCGCTGGTACTATTTTCAGCATGCAAGAAAAGTGATGTGGCCAACACTATGCCTACTTCGGGGTTGATGGCTTTTAACCTTGTTCCGGATAGTATCCCCCCGGTTGTTTTTGTTTTAAATAACAATAGCATTACCAACCTGCCGCTTTCTTTTAATAATTATACAGGCTCTTACCTGCCAGTTTACAGCGGCCCCCGTACCTTAGAATTGTATGAAGCTAATTCCGATTCTGCGCTGGCTACTACCAGTTATACTTTTGAGCCTAAAAAGTATTATTCCGCTTTTGCGATAGGCGCCAATGGTACTTATAAAACTATGATTGTTGACGACCATTTGGATTCTTTGCCGGATTCAACAGGAAATGCTTTTGTGCGTTACGTAAATGCCATTCCCGATTCTTCCACTCAAAAGGTTACTATTTCATCTAACGAAACAAATGACGTAACCGAAAATACTTCGTTTGGCGATGTTTCTGGTTTTACAGGAATAGCCCCCGGAGATATTACCGTGAACCTTAGTAATGATTCCACTATTTCAGCCAATAAAACGATTACGTTAGAAAAAGATAAAGTATATACCGTGTTATTGACAGGCATGCCGCATGCAGCAGATACTGCAAAAGCAGTGAAGATTAAATATATCGTAAACGGATCGCTTACTCCATAGAATAATCATATCACAACCTGGCGTAACGATACAGGTTGTTTACAACAGGTGGCACCTTTTTGAAAAAGGTGCCACCTGTTTTTTTTTATTTTTTCTTCGTTCATCAAAATAAAAATCGGATGAATTGATTGGTTTACTGTATTTCTAATATCTGCTTCTAACCCTAAAACACAACCATTCAATTGGCAGGTATAATCCCCCAATTAACTTAACCCTTTCTGTTTTAATTTTGCGCCATGAAAAATATTTACGCTTCCATCATCACCATCGGCGATGAATTATTAATAGGGCAGGTAATAGACACCAACAGCGCCTGGATAGCACAGCAATTAAATAAGATTGGCATCGCTATTAAAAAAAGAATTTCTGTAGGAGACGATGCCGGTGAAATATGGAATGCTTTGGATTTGGAAAGTAAAAATACGGATATCGTTTTAATTACCGGCAGGCCTGGCGCTACCAATGATGACATTACCAAAGAGGTTCTTTGCAACTATTTTGAAGGAAAAATGGTGGTGGATAAAGGCGTTTTAGAAAATGTAAAATACCTTTTTGAAAAAATATACCACAAACCGGCAACAGAAGTGAATTTAAAACAAGCCGAAGTGCCGGATGTGTGCGAGGTGGTGCCCAATAAAAGAGGTTCCGCGCCGGGAATGATCTTTCAAAAAGAAGGAACCATCTTTGTAAGCATGCCAGGCGTCCCTTACGAAATGAAGGGAATTATGGAAGCAGTAATTCCATACCTGGCGAAAAAATTTGAACTCCCTTCCATTATACATAAAACCATTCTCACCGCCGGAATCGGAGAGTCAGCGCTCGCAGAAATTATTAAGGATTTTGAAAGCAATTTACCTAAAGAAATCAAGCTTGCTTATTTACCCAATTATGGAATGGTAAGATTGCGTTTAACTACTTCCGGGTTTGATAAAATAAAAACGGAAGAAATCATTAATGGCCGGTTTAATGAATTAAAAAAATTAGTGAAAGATTATATGGTAGTTGATGATGACCAAACCATGCAGGAGGTTTTGGGGAAAATATTATTGCAAAATAAAAAAACCATTTCTACCGCTGAAAGCTGCACCGGTGGGGCAATTGCAAGCCTTATCACTTCTGTCTCCGGAGCCTCTGCTTATTTTGAAGGAAGTATTGTTAGTTATTCTTATGAAATAAAAGAATCGCTTTTGGGTGTAAAAAAAGAAACGCTGGAAAAGTACGGGGCGGTAAGCGAAGAAACAGTGCGGGAAATGTTGTCCGGGTTATTAGATAAAATGCAAACCGATTATGGCATTGCTGTTTCAGGAATTATGGGCCCGGAAGGCGGCACAAAAGAAAAACCGGTAGGTACCGTTTGGGTAATTGTGGGCAATAAAGAAAAACAGTTGGTTCAAAAATTGAAACAACGTTTTGAAAGAAATAAAAATATAGAGGTAACCGCGGTAATGGCCTTAAATATGATGAGGAAATTTTTAGTGAATGGGGGGCTGTGAATGGTGAAAGATGACCTATAAAGTTTGAAAAGTATATCTTTATTGCAGGTTTACTTTTAATAATTCTATCTGGGATGAAAAAAATAATTTCCGCTATAATAATAACTTCTTTATTCCTTTTTGGGAGCCAGCCTTTATATGCCCAACAAAAAGATTCCATTCCCAAAACCCCATCCAAAGACAGTTTAGGGAAAATGAACGATTCCTTAAATTCTGCTATTTTAAAAAATTTCAATAAGAAGCTTAATGAAATAGAACAAGTAAGGATTGCCGATTCAATTACAAAAGCCAAACTTGAGAAACAAATAAGCTCGTTACAAAATACAGATGATGTAAAAAAAGAAGAATTACAGAAACAGTTAGAGGCTTTAAAAAATAAAGAGCTTTTAGGTTTTGCAGAAAAAAAGAAACAAATAGATTCACTGAGGCATACAGCAAAGGCTACCCGGTGATAGGTTATTTTAATGATACACTGTTTTTTATTTTCAACAGTTCCGGCAGTTTCACGGCGGAGGAAAGAGCAGACGCTATCAGCCAGAGAATAAAAAAACTGGCTAAAAATTCCGGCTTTAAAAAAGATTCAATCCAGTTAGTACCTAATGAAAATTATATTGACCTGGTAGCGAAGGATAGGACAGTTATGAGTATTTCTGACAATGATGCTATCTGGGAAAATACCAGCAGCGAATTATTAGCAGCACGTTACCAGGCAATAATAAACAAAGAAATATCTAACTACCATACCGAAACCTCTTTCAGCACGCTTTTAAAGGAAATTTTACTGGCGCTTTTTTTAATTGTTCTTTTTATTTACCTCATAAAATACATAACTAAATTTTTTAGATGGACAAGAGTAAAAATACATCAACAAAGAGGCCGGCTGCTGAAAGGCTTCAAAATAAAAAGTTATACAGTACTGGATTCTTCGATGGAAGTAAAGTTTTTTCTGAATGTAAATAATGTATTAAAGTGGTTGTTGATCTTCCTCGTTATTTACCTGGCGCTGCCTGCCATATTTGGTATTTTCCCCTGGACAAAAAATTTTGCCGCTACACTTTTTGGATACATTTTAAATCCTTTAAAAAGTATCGCTTCTTCGTTTTGGAATTTTGTGCCCAACCTGATAACCATTATTGTTATTGTGTTCGTTTTTCGTTACGTGTTCAAAGCCCTGAAATATTTAAAGAATGAAATTAAAAATGAAGAGCTAAGTATTCCGGGTTTCTACCCCGATTAGGCCAATCCAAGTTACCAGATAATAAGAGTGTTGGTTTTTGCTTTCATGATTATTGTGATTTTCCCTTATCTGCCGGGCAGCAATTCGCCTGTATTTCGGGGTGTGTCAGTATTTCTGGGCTTCCTGTTTACCTTCGGTTCCGCAGGTTCCTTGTCTAACGTAATTTCAGGATTGATTCTCACTTATATGCGGTTATTTAAAATAGGCGACCGGGTAAAAATAGGAGAGCAACTAGGTGATGTGATTGAAAAATCTCTTTTAGTAACACGTATCAGAACGATAAAGAATGAAATCATTTCCATCCCCAATTCAACAGTAATGAATAGCCACACGGTAAATTATAGTAGTGATGCGCTGGGGCTTGGGCTGATCATTAATACAACTGTTACGATTGGATATGATACTCCCTGGAGAGAAATGCACGAAGCCTTAATAGAAGCAGCATTACGAACAGAATTTGTATTGAAGGACCCAAAACCATTCGTTTTGCAAACAGGCCTGCAGGATTTTTATGTTTCTTACCAGATAAATGCCTACATCAGGGAATCCAATAAACAGGCAACCATTTATTCCTGCCTTTATCAGAATATCCAGGATGTTTGTAATGAAAAAGGTATTGAAATAATGTCGCCCCATTATTTTTCAGCGCGTGATGGAAATGAAACCACCATTCCTTCCAGCTATCTTCCTAAAGATTATAAAGCCCCGGGTTTTAAAATGAATACTGAAAAGAATAATGGAGAGGCCGCGAAATAAAGAAATTGTAAAATAAAAATCCACCTTATTTGTGGGTTCACTGTATTCATTCCCCACCACTCACCATTCACCTATTTATTCTTCACTTTCTTTTGTTTTTTTTCGTTGGTAAAGAATTCAGCAAACGTGTCAAAATCTTTTCGGTAAGAAAGTTGAATTCCGGTTCTGTTTCTCCGGGTAACACCCGCTATATCGCCAATGTCTGCATCGCTTCTGTTAAAACCAATTACGCGCAACCTTCCATCGGGGGAAATTAAATATTCAAAGGATACATCTGGGGTAAATAAGAAGTTGGAATTAGTGGTTGTAACGGCCTGGCCTAAGCGATAATCTACATCGCCCGCAACAGTTAACAGTAATTTATTATTTAAAAATGCCGTCTTCACACCAAAATTTCCCACATTCTGCAGTTCCTTTTGTGTGGCCCCTTTTTGAAAATTCAAATCGCCCGTGTTGATGTTGGTGATCAGGTTTACAGAATTGGTATTAAGAACTTTACGCAACCACGAGTTAAGCGAAGTAGATAAGGTGGCCGATAACAATTGCCCCACGCTTCTTGTTACAAAATTGCCGGTATTATTTCCTGTAAGCAAGCCCTGGCCGCTGTTCATAAATTGATTAAACAATAATAAGGAGGCCACCTGGTTCATCAACGCGGTTTTATCTTCCTGGAACCTTGTCTTTAAATATTCTGTGGCAATCGGGTCTGATTTTAATGGATTATCAAAAGGAAACTGGAATTCAAATTCAGGCTGGGGGTCTTTCAGTGTCCCCCTTAATTTAAAAATAATATCAACATTCCCATTCACATTTTGATAACCTGTGGTAGTAGGGATATTATTGAGGTTTACATTCTGCGCTTGATAAATTGCATCAATACTGAGATTGGCAAGATAGGGGTCTCCCTGCCATTCGATATACCCCTGTTGCAATGTAAAAGGTGTTTTTAAGAAGGTCTGAAAATTAAAAGTATATTGCCCCTGCTCTATATTGTACCTTCCTCTTATCGAAAGTGGTTCTGTGGTTCCGGCTGTAATATCTAATTTTCCGCTACCCTGCGCTTTTATTACATCACCTGTTGTTTCATCAAGAATTACATCAATTTTTGCCAGTGGGTTTGCCGTAAGTTGCATATTCACTTTGATGCTGGTATTTTTCCGTGATATAGAATCAGCTTTCATCTCGCGGCCGAATTTTGTAAATTCCAGGTAATCCATCGAACCCGATTCTGCCGTTTCGCCGGTAGGCAAATAAATATGGCTGCTATCAGTAGGCTCGCCTGAAATATCCATTTGCATATCGGTTAAAAACCCATTTAAAGATAATTCTGCTGAACCAACTACATGCCCATAAAATTCATTATTGTCGCTGGAAGTAGTATTCAATAAAATAAATTTTGACGGGCGGTTTCCAACAGGGTCTGTTTTAAAATGAAGTTCATTAAAGAAAAAATTATCAAAGAAAGTATGGTAAATCTTTCCGGTAAGTGTAGCCGTGTGATTCAGTGTGTCAAGAATTTTTATAGAACCAAAATCAATTTCATCCGGATTAAAAGTGATGATGGAGTTATCAGCCAAATGGTAATGGCATTGTGTATAATCTATTGTCATTGAAGTGCTGTCGAGGCTTATTTTCCCGGTTAATTCCGGGGCAGAAGATTTGCCTGAAATTGTTAATTTTCCCGTAGCCCTTCCATCCAGGCTGCTGAAAACGGTATTTAAATAATTTTCAAGAATATGAATTCCCGAATTATTAAAAACCACAGAACCGCTCAACTGGTTTGAAGTGGTATCATTAAAACGATAACCAAAATTGCCACTGAAATTATACAGGTTATTATTGGAGATCATGTTTATTTTCAAATCCCCTGGCTTTGATACGTATTCGCCATTGGCAAAAATAATACCTACAGAATCCTGTTCAAACCTAAACTGGTCAATCTTTGTATCAAATTGGGCAGACATATTTCCGAACGGGTCATTGATACGGATATTCCCGTTAAGCAGCCCGCTTAGTTTGGGGGATTTCAAAAAAAACGGTGTAAAATCTTCTACTTCCAGCCCCTGAACCGCGACTAACACATCATTTCCTTTACCCGATACAGAAGGTTGAGTGGAGACATAAATGTCCTGCCCATTTTGAGAAAAGCGTATATTGTTGGCTGTTAGTAAGCTGTCACTCAATTCAAGCACGCCTTCTTTGGCAATCTTCCATTGCTTTTGATTAATAGCAAAAGTAGATGGGTTGAAAATTAATTTAAAGCCATTTTTTCTCGTTTCAATCTTTGCGGAAAGGTCTGCATTATTAAATGTCTGGTTGCCTTCAGCTTTGATGGATATATCAGAAATATCATTTGCAGCAATTACGCTAAATCTTGTATCCGGCGAATGAAGGCTGTCATTAATCACTACATCATCAATATCGCCTTTTAAGGTAAGTGTGTCCCTGTTCCCCATAGCCGTAAAGTCTATGGTATTGAAACTGATGTTTGTATAATTGAATTGTGGAATATCAGCCTGGATATTTAAAGTATTGGAAGCCATATTAATATTACCCTGGATTACTGAATTATCAAACCCGGTAATTCTTTCATCAAATAAATTAATGTAATCACTTACATTTCTTGTTTTTACATAAAAATTAAAATCCTGGTTTTCTATACCCTTTTTAGGTTTATCAATATAGGCAGGGTAATATTTATTCAGAAATAATTGGAAAGCTGTTGGGAGCTCCAATATTCTGAAGTTGCCGTTAATAGAAGCTTCCAGTTCATTGGTTGCTACTGTCAATAATTTTTTACCATCTACAAATGTTGAATTGATATATAAAGAATCGAAGGACAATTGTTTGCCGTTATCGGATAAAACGGCGTTGAATAATTTAGCTGACCCTAAAAAATTATCAATATTATTTCCGGTGAAATCCAGGTTAAATTTTCCTGAAAGGGAGATGCTGTCGTTAGTGAATTGCAAATTTTTAAGGTGGAGCTTTCTCACATTCGCTTCAAGGTCAAATTCCGGATTTTTTTTACTGAAATTGATAGAACCCACCAAAGTATCAATAACTATATGAGGGTCATTTATACTGGCTGAACCGCTAAACAACTTATTTTTAAATTCGCCATGCGCGATTATATTCGTATAATCATAACCGTTATATTGTATTTTGCTGATGTTCCCGTCCACGCCAATGCTAAGCTTATTTGGGTTAAACCCCTTCCCTTTTATTCTGCCATCGAAAACAATATCTCCTAAAACGGAATTATTAATAAACTTTCCAAGCTGGAAATTGGTTGTAGAAACTTTCCCATCATACTCGCCTTCCTGGTTATCGGGAATGGCGAGATGCAGGTCGGTTTGTAACGTTCCCAGATCGGTTGTTAAAGTTCCATACGTAACAAAATCATTGACATAACCCGTATAGCTACCCGAAAATTTTATATTTCCGAAAGCGCTAAGGTTAGGATTGCTTACATCTTTAAGCGAAGGAATGAGCCTTGAAAGTTCAGAGTAACTGGTTCTTAGTTCTTTCGACCTGAAATCCACGAACGTTTTATTTATATCCGGCAACCCTCTTAAACTAATATTGCCACTGAGATAATTTTGATTGCCGGCTGTAATTACCATATCCCTCGCCACCAGGTTGTCAATTGTGCCGTGTGCATTTCCTGACATGGTAAAATCAATTTTCCACGATTGGGTTTGCGGAGCAAAATAAGCGAGGTCATCACTGCTTACATTACTATTTTTAAAACGGCCATCTATCACTACAGAATGAATAAAATCCTGCATGCCGTCATTAAAATCTTTATAATGCATGGCGTAATAATCCTGCAGGTGGCTCTTGTTTGTAATAATATCCAGGTTGTTAAACTCCATCATTTCAGGAGTAAATTTAAAATCAGCAGCTATTTTTTTTACTATAAAACCTCCTCTGTCTCTTGCAGAAAAAGATATAACAGATTGTAAAGTATCGCCAAGCACCTTCACATTTTTAAATGTCCCGTTTATTGCAGAAAGAATAATATGGTTTTCATCAAATTCATTCATAACCGGCGCAGAATACCCTTCTTTTTCAATAGCAACCAACCCGTCTTTAATGGCAAGCTGGTTCACAGAAATCCGCCATCCGTCAGGATTCCACTGAAACCCTTTTATTTTTGTAATTGGTTTTCCGGGCGTTGAAGTGGTATCGTCCGGCCGGTTGCCCGTATAATCATACATTGAAAATTCAGGATGCTCCAATTGAACCTGGCTTATCCTGATCACATGTTTATTTAAATCAAATTCATCAGCGTGGATGTTTAATTTTGTAACTGAAACCAGTTTGTCTTCCCCACGCCATTCATCTTTTTGCCAGATACGGACATTTTTTAGATTCAATACTTTCAGGTCAAGATTGACTGCCGATGCCGAAGTATCTGATTCTTTCTTTTGGGAACCTGAAAAATAATCAACTAAAAACTGGTAGTTCCAGACAGAATCCGTTCGGTGGAGGTTCACCTGTGCGTCTGTTAGCCCAATGTATTTAAGTGTTATATTTTTTTTGAAAAAAAACCAATCCGTAATGCTCACATTGGCAGCACCTGCATATAACAAGGTGTCTTTTTCCCTGTCCAAAACCAATAAGCCCTGCATTGACATTTTATCAAAAAGCTCCAGGTCAATTTTTTTAATAGTAACAGTTGTATTCAGGTTTTTAGAAAGGCGGCTGGCCACCTTATGAATAATAAAATTTTGAAAAAAAGTGGTTTGAATCAAAATCCATAGGACAAGGATCAGCATAAGAATGCTCAGCAAAGTTTTGAGAAATATTTTTACAACTTTTTTCAGGCGAAATTATATTATCAGCAAAAATAAAGAAACCGCATGGTAAGCCAAATTAACTAATGCTTCATAGCGTTGATAAATTGTTAATCTGTATAAAAAGAAAGGCGAAGGGGTTTTCGAGCCGAATTCCGTGATTTGTAGAATGCCTTTTATAGTAAACGGAGAAATAAACAGGATTTTTATTTTACTCCTCCGGGGCTATATTATTTACATCAGTGCTTTCATTAATTTTTAATTCTAAATCGGGAAAAAGAGAAACAATCATTAAACTAACGGCACTGAAGATCAGTAAATACAAACCATATTGTTTTTGGGGGCAATAGCCTCCGTAACAGGAAGTGTAAGTGATGTATGTTTTTATTAAATAACCAAGATTAAAAGCAGCAAAAAATATCAGCGTTCTTTTTGCCCATATCTTATTTATAAAAACCAGGAGAACAGAAACTGCTGCGAAAAAAGTGAAAAGTATTCCGGGCTTACCATACATATTCTTTTCTGAAAAAAAACCCGTAAAAGATTTATGAAGGTCAGGATAATAAGCCCACGGAAGAAAACAACTGCCGGCAAGGATAATGCATACAAAAAGCCCGCAAATTTTATAATATTTCATAATTGGCCACAGTAAAAAAAGTAATTATTTTGATTGCAATGTTAGCCCATTTTTTTTATTCTTAATTATTTGGGGTGATTTGCCGGCAACGTTTCCGTAGATATTTTGCCTTTTTCACAAAAGCATTTCTACATTTGAAAGATTGTCGCTTCATTAAAATATTGATAATGATTTTTTTCAAAACAAAAAATTCTCTTTTTCTTATTGCATTCATTTTCTCTTTTTCTTTTGTAAATAAAACGTACGCCCAAATCAAAAACAGTGAATGGTACATTTCGCAGGCGCCTTTTAAAATGCCTGAAATAGTGGTTCCTGTTTTTCCGGATAAAAATTTTTCCATAAAAGATTTCGGAGCAGTTGGCGACGGGCAAACTTTAAATACCGAAGCATTTGCAAAAGCCATTGATGCCTGTTCGGAAGCCGGTGGCGGTAAAGTGGTAGTTCCTGCAGGATTATGGCTCACAGGCCCGATACAATTAAAAAGCAATGTTGACCTTGAAGTAGAAAGAGGCGCATTGATACAAATGACCAAAGGCCATTCCAAATACCCAATGATAAAAGCCTCTTCAAAAAGCAGCAGTTACGTTACGGCTTCGCCGATATATGGATATGATTTGAAAAATATTGCCATTACCGGCGAAGGAATAATAGATGGCGCAGGAGAAAGCTGGCGCCCGGTAAAAAAGGAAAAAGTAACCGATGATCAATGGAAAGATTTTACTTCTTCAGGAGGCGCATTGAGCAATAATGGAAAGATTTGGTGGCCAACGAAAGAAGCAATGGAAGGAGAACAGTATTTAAAAACCCTGAAAAAGAAAAAGGAAGATTTGACTGCTGAAGATTATTTGCCCGCAAGAGATTACCTGCGCCCAAAGATGCTTTACCTGGTAAACTGCAAAAATATTTTGATCGAAAATGTCACAATAAGGAATTCGCCAAATTTTGTTTTTTATCCAAATAGTTGTACCAATCTTACGATGAACCATGTAAATATTTTTAATGATTACTGGGCGCAAAATGGTGATGGTATTGACATCAGCCATTGTAAAAATGTATTGGTTTACGATTGTACGGTGAGCGCCGGTGATGATGGTATTTGCATGAAATCCAGCGGAAACGGCAAAGATAATGCAACAGCAAGCCTTGAAAATATTGTTATTGCAAAATGCGTAGTGTATCACGCGCACGGTGGTTTTGTTATTGGCAGCAATACAGACGGAGGCATGCAAAATATTTTTGTAACTGATTGCGATTTTATTGGAACCGACATTGGCGTTAGGGTAAAAAGTAATGCGGGGCGGGGCGGATTGGTAAAAAATATTTACGTAAAAAATATCTTTATGAAGAATATCCTTCACGAAGCCATTTTATTTAATACTTATTATGAAAATGTTCCTGCGGGAAAAGTGAAAAGTACCGGGCAAACCCAGGTAAACGAAAAAACGCCCGTTTTTACGGATTTTTATTTTGACAGTATCTATTGTAACGGAGCTAAAACTGCAGTTTCTATAACCGGCTTGCCTGGAACGCCAGTCAGTAAAATTTATTTTAAAAATATGATAATTACGGCTGATAAAGGTTTTCAAGCTACCGATGCCGCAGACCTTTATTTGGATAAAGTAAAAATTATTCCTGAAAAAGGGCCTGTTTTTCTTTTGCAAAGCGTAAAAAATATTACCATCAAAAAAAGTAACTTTTCCGGTAATCCTAAAGATTTTTATAAAGCTGACGAGGCAACGTCCGGTATTAATATCTCCGAAAATTGATATAAACCTTTATTCGCGGGTTTTTTGCTTCTTTTCAAATTATTTTATTTGAACGCTTTTTGTGATATGAATTAAAGAAATATTTATTTATCACAAACCCTCTGGCATTAAATTTACATTGGCTTACATTCGTAAAATAAAAAATTTGAAAAAATGCGTAAATTTTTTTTACTACTCTTCTTTTATTCTTTTAGCCAAATCGCTTTTTCCCAGGCGCCGAAAACTTATAATTCAGCCCAGATTTTTCAGCAAATAAAAAAATTGGATGTTTTAGGTTCTGTACTTTATGTGGCCGCCCATCCGGATGATGAGAATACAAGGCTGCTTGCATTTCTTGCCAACCAGAAATTATACCGCACCGCTTATTTAAGTATGACACGCGGCGACGGCGGTCAAAACTTAATCGGCGATGAACAAGGCCCCGCATTAGGATTAATAAGAACCCAGGAGCTTTTGGCGGCACGAAGAATTGATGGCGCTGAACAATTTTTTACGCGCGCATTCGATTTTGGTTATACAACAAGCCCCGTAGAAACTTTTAAATTTTGGAACGAACAAAAAATATTATCGGATGTGGTGTGGGTAATCCGCAAATTTCAGCCTGATATAATCATTACCCGTTTTCCCACAACCGGCGAAGGCGGCCATGGCCACCATACTGCTTCAGCAATTTTAGCAGGGGAAGCTTTTGATGCGGCAGCAGACCCAACCAAATTTCCGGAACAGTTTAAATATGGCGTAAAACCCTGGCAGGCAAAACGGCTGTTGTGGAACACATTTAATTTTGGAAGCGTACATACTGAAAGCCCGGACCAGTTTAAAATAGATGCAGGCGGATACAATCCTTTGTTGGGAAAAAGCTATGGAGAAATAGCTGCCCAAAGCCGTAGCCAGCATAAGACACAAGGTTTTGGCGTGCCTTCTTCGCGCGGCAAACAACTCGAATATTTTAAAACTATTAAGGGTACTCCTCCTGATACTACTTTAATGGATGGCATAACCACCAACTGGGAAAGGCTGAATGATGATGCGATGGAGAGAACTGTACAAAAATTGATAAATGATTATTCATTTGAGCAGCCTCAAAATTCTTTGCCTGAACTTTTGAATATTTATAAAATTCTAAAAAACTCCCCGGAAGGATATTGGCGCGATCAAAAAATGGAGCAGGTAAAGCAGATCATGAGAGAATGCATCGGGCTTTATATGGAGGCAACTACAAGAACCATGTTTGCCGTTCAGGGAGATTCGTTGCAGGTAAATTTTGTGGCCGATAACCGTTTGGGAGGCAATGTAAAAATTTCTTCTATTACGATTCGTGATAAAAAATATACATTCAATAATGAATTACCGGTTGATGAAAATGTTTCACATACAGTAACCGTTTTGATTCCTTCTGATGCAAAAATTTCTCAGCCTTACTGGCTGGTGGAACCGATGAGCAAAGGTTCTTATAATGTTTCTGACCAAACTTTGATTGGCAAGCCGCAAAATGATCCGCAGGAAGCGACTGTAAATTTATCTATCAATGGAGACAGCCTGGATTACAAAATCCCTATTCAATATAAATCAAATGACCCGGTAAAAGGAGAAACGTATGAACCACTTTTTATTATTCCAAAAATAGAAGTTCAATCCAATCCCGAATTGGCTTTATCCATAAATAATGAGCCGGTAAATATTAAAGTAAACACCATCAATAATAGTTCTTCTGAAAATAATTTCACTTTAAAAGAAAACCATTCTTCAAATGTAATTCAAACCAAAAACGGAATGGATTCTTTTTATTCGATCAAAAACCCCGAAACAAATAACACTGAATTGATTGACTGGAGCGCAGTTGACGGCAACCAAATTTATGATTCTTATAAAACCCTAATAGAATACCCGCATATCCCCAATATTATTTATTTCAAAAAAGCCGAATCAAAGCTGGTAGAGATCAATTTAAAAATTTCAGGTAAAAAAGTTGGGTATATCCCCGGCGCCGGTGATAAAGTTCCGGCTGCTTTACAAAAGATGGGATATGAGGTAACCATCCTTTCGCCCAAAGATATTACCGCGGGTAACCTTAAACAATTTGACGCTATCGTTACCGGCGTAAGGGCTTATGATATTTACAAATGGCTCAATGATGATTATGGAATTTTGATGAATTATGTAAAAGATGGCGGCGTTTTATTGGCCCAATATAACAGGGACAATAATACCGGTTCTTTAAGCACAAAGATTGGCCCCTACCCTTTCGCCATTTCGCGAACAAGGGTTACGGATGAAAGTGCGGAGGTGAATTTTTTGCATCCGGAAAATGTTTTGATGAATTACCCCAATAAGATTGATCAAAAGGATTTTGATAACTGGATACAGGAGCGCAGCACTTACCAGGCCGAAGATTACAGTAAAAATTATCAAACGCTTTTTTCAATGCATGATGCCGGCAAAGCGCCTACGGAAGGAAGCCTTATCTACACTGATTATGGCAAAGGCAGGTTTGTTTATTCCAGTTTGGTTTTCTTCCGGGAATTGCCCGCTGGAATCCCCGGCGCTTTTCGTTTATTCGCTAATTTGATTGCAAAACCCGGAAAATAAATGTACCGGTTAAATGAATTAAAAATAAAAATTTGTGGACAAATCTGAAAAAAAATATTGGAACCGATGGTACCTGGCCGTTTTGCTTTTTTTAGTGCTGCAAATAATTTTTTATTATTTCGTAACCCAATATTTTAATTAATTTTTAATTATCTGTGATGAGAAAAATAGTATTTGCTTAAAATAAAAAAACTTGTTTTTTATTGGTTTACTGTGGTTATAAAAACAAAAAAATAATTCCTTTTTAATAAAGTATTTTCTTCAAAATAAGATGAAGTATGGGTTACCAGGATTGGATTGTGCTTATTACAACGCTTACGTGTATTATTATTTATGGTGTTTATAAAAGCAAAACCTCCAAAGACCTTGATGGATATTTTTTAAGTAACCGGGATATGCCGTGGTACCTTGTACTGCTCAGTATAATGGGCACACAGGCGAGCGCCATTACATTTATAAGCGCGCCGGGCCAGGCTTATACGGATGGAATGCGTTTTGTTCAATATTATTTTGGGTTACCATTGGCGATGATTGTTATTTGCATTGTGTTCGTGCCGGTGTTTAATAATTTAAAAGTTTATACCGCTTATGAATTTTTAGAAAAACGTTTTGATTTAAAAGCCCGGACGCTTACTTCTATTCTTTTCCAAATTTCAAGAGGTTTATCAACCGGAATCAGTATTTATGCGCCCTCTTTAATTTTAAGTTCTTTACTTGGATGGAATATTTATTACACGAATATTATTATGGGGGGCATGCTCATTATTTATACCGTTAGCGGTGGAGCCAGGGCGGTGGCGCATACACAAAAACTTCAGTTGTTTATTGTCATCATCGGGATCGCCGCCGCGGGTTATGTTGTGGTTCATTTAATGCCGGCCAACGTTGGTTTTTTAGATGCTTTGCACCTTGGTGGCAAAAATGGTAAAATGAATATTATTACTTCCGGGGAAACTGCTAATGGTTTTGACTGGAAAGATAAATACAATATCTGGAGCGGTATAATTGGCGGGTCTTTTTTAGCGCTTTCTTATTTCGGGACCGATCAAAGCCAGGTTGGGCGCTACCTCACCGCAAAAAATAACAAGCAGGGAAAATTAGGTTTGTTGCTCAACGGCCTTGTAAAAGTGCCGATGCAATTTTTAATCCTGCTGTTGGGCGTTCTTGTTTTTTCATTTTATCAATATCATAAAGCACCCATTAATTTTAATGAGACACAGGTAAAACTGGCAAAAAAAACACCCTATAAAAATCAATTGGTAAATTTAGAAACACAATACGCAGCCATTTCCCCGGCAGATAATTTTCAAAAAAGCAAAATTAAAAATGAATACAAAGCGGTTTTATCAAAAGCTTTGCCTCATGAAGATGTAAATGATACTAATTATATTTTCCTTCATTTTGTAATTGATTATTTGCCTAAGGGGTTAGTAGGTTTGCTGATTGCAATCATATTTTTAGCCGCCTGGGGAAGTATTGCGGCATCACTGAATGCGCTTTCATCGTGTACAGTTGTAGATATCCATAAGCGGTTTTTTAAAAAGAACCTTACAGAAAGCCAGGACTACCGCATTTCCAAATTTTACACTTTCTGGTGGGGGATTTTTTGCATTCTTGTCGCTGAGTTTGCAGGTAATTTGGGAAACAGTTTGATAGAAACCGTAAATATTCTTGGTTCCTTATTTTATGGTGTGATCCTCGGTATATTTTTGATTGCATTTTGGTTCAAAGCCATAAAAGCCAATGCGCTTTTTTATGGGGCGTTGATTGCGGAAATTTTTGTGATCATTATTTACGTATCTAATATTATTTCTTTTCTTTGGCTGAATGTGATCGGGGCAATTTTGGTAATTTTGTTTGGGTATTTATTGCAGCTATTTATAAAAACGGGAAAAATAATTCAAAAAACAGAAGGGTAAAAATTCTACTCAAAATAAATTTTTACCGTTTGGTAAAGCAACCGGTTTTGCATGTATTGTGTTTGCATATTTATTTTTTCAGTATAGCCTTCCAGCCCAAACAAACCCGCCGCATTCCCTTTATTGATCGCTATTTCAAGATAATTGGCCGAATTAAAAAGTGCCAGTTTTTCACTTTCATGAACGTCCGCATACGTTTCGCTTATTTTCTCAATTATTTCATCTCTTTTAAAAACAATTTTAAAACTCCTGCCACGCCTTTGTTCTTCAAATTCTTCTTTGGTAATATTGATAATTACATTTTCAAAATTATCAATGAAAATGATCTGCCCTTCAATATATTTTTCTCCACGCAAAGGTCTTAAAGGATTTTTTACTTCAATAGAAACTTCCGGATCGCCGCATTCTTCAAACTTTTTTCCTTCAAGAAGGTTTTGATAAGCTTTTCCAAAAACTTTTGCGCAGTTCAAAGTATTTTTTTGTTTGGAATTATCCCACGGAAGCGCCACAATTTTTTCGGGCGTTTCTTCAAGTATCATTGTGATCAATCCATTATCGGCGCAGCCAATATATTGGCCGTTATGTTCTATTAATAATAAATGGTTCTTGCTTTTATCAAACAGGTTTACCATCACAATATGAAATGATTCCGGAAGGAAAATTTCGGATCGCATTGCGGCAAACATAAGCTGCCTGGGGATAATTAAAAGGAGAAAGTTCATGCGAAATATCAACAATTCTGAACTCAGGGTTAATTTGTAATAATTGTCCTTTTACCGCACCGGTTAAAAAATCCTGCCGCCCGATATCTGATGTAAGTGTTATTAAAGCCATTCAAAATTTATATTGATCTTTTTCTCTGTATATATCGGAATAATGTATATTCTAAAAAAATATTTCGATTGCCTAATCTAAATAAACAATTTTAAAACCGGGATTTTATTTTACCATTTTACCATTTTTAAAGTATATTTTTCTGATCATTTTATCGGCAAGGCCCGGAAAAAATTTATTCATAAAGATGGCTTCTTTTCCGGTGAAGGTTAACACAAGCGTACGTTTTCTTTTTTCGATTGCTTTTACAATATGCCCGGCACATTCTTCAGCGGTCATTATTTTTCCTTCATCTAATTTGGAATCCATTACCGGTTCCGCATTTTCGCCCAATGCAGCATATCTTGTATTGGAAGCGGTAAACCCGGGGGACACCCACATTACATTGACGCCTGTATCCAACAATTCAGTCCTTAATGTTTCCATCCATCTGATAACAGCGGCTTTGCTCGCGCTATAACCGCTTCTTCCCGGCAAACCCCTGTGGCCCGCTATGGAAGCGATTCCCACAATACTTCCTTTTCTTTCAATGATAGAATTCAAAGCATATTTGGTGCAATATACCGTTCCCCAAAAATTAATATCCATTACTTTTTTTAGCGTGGCAAGTTCGGTGTCTTTAAAAAGCGCTCTCATAGAGATTCCGGCATTATTGATCAAAACATCAATGCCCTTAAATTCTTCTATCGTTTTTTCAATAAAATTTTTGCAATCTTCTTCTTTGCTTACATCGGCAACCATAGTAAACAAAGGTTTTCCGGCAAATTCTGTTTTTAAATCTGATAATTTTGCTTCCGTTCGTGAGCAGGTGGCAACTTTGGCGCCTATATTTAAAAATTCTCTCTACAAGCGCTTTGCCGATGCCATCAGTTCCGCCCGTTATCACAATAATTTTATTTTCAAACATTCATTTTGATTTTCAACAAAAATAGCAGAGAAGGAAGGAAGAAGAAAAATTAATTATTTATCAAATGGTGAAAATAGAAAATTGGGTTATTTGTTCGTTTACTGTTTCAACAAAAAGCTACGTTTTAAATTGGCATGTTACCAGCCAACTACATGAATGAAAATATAAATTAATGTGATATTCGGAACTTTATATTAACTTTAGTATATCCAATCTCCAAAAAACCCCAAAGCAACTCCTTAAAAATCACCTGCTGTAGATTATTTACAATGATTTCTGTTTTTCCATTATCCGGAACTAAAGCCATTTAATACTTTCATTATTCTGACAGGCCTTTTCGTGTGAAGATTCTAAAATGAACCGGCGCAATTAAGGCTTCGAAAAACCTGGTCTCAATCCAAAGCAATTCATAAATTATGAGATTCGCCAAAACAGCCCGGCTTATATGCATGCTTCTTTTCCTCTGTGGGAATGGCATCAAAGAGTTTCGCCCAGGATGTTACTTTTAATGATAGCATTGCCATTATCACCACTAAAAGCCCGTCCAGAACAAGTCATCCAAAACATCAATTTTTCTCAAATTCATTTTACAAAAGCTGCCGATAATCGTGTCAATTTTGGGTTAGTAGGAAGTGAGTATAATTATATCCTTCTTAAAGTAAACACTACCGCGAATAATGAAAATCTTTATTTATTAATAGACAATACGAGCCTCGACACGCTATCTGTTTACAGAATTTATAACAATAGAAAAAGCAGCCTGGTATACCGGGCCGGTACGCTTGTTCCTTTCGATCAGAGAAACAAGTACGTTTGGCACACTGATGCCTCTCATGGAAACAAATAATATGTTGTCCTTTTATCTTATAGCAATGAAAGCCTCACAAAAAAATATCAATGTGACAATATGAGATACAAGACAGGGAACAGTTTCAACAAAAATACCTTCGTCACGACCGGTTTGTTTTCTTTTATATGGGCGTTGTCTTTTTGATCATCATTATCATTCTATTGGCATTGTTTCTATTTAAAAGAACCGTATTTGCAGCCTACCTCGGATATATAGTATGTGCTTTCACCTGGATTTTTTCACATTATGGGTACCTTTTTCCTTATGTATATCCGCAGATGCCGCTTATTAATAAAATCGTTAAACCGGTTAGCAGCCTTGGAGCCGGTTTTTTCCTGCTGGTGGTTATGAGCCAGGTTTTCAGGCAACAATTACCATCACGTAAAAGGCTTCAACGATGGATCAAGGCAATGCTGTCTGTGTTGCCTTTTATCATTGCCTGTATGTTTTTGTTATTGATTCCCGGGCTTCATTACATAATGAAAAACATCATTGTTCGCTTTGTGGCATATCGCATTGATTTTGACACTTTGCCTGATAGCGTTTATGCCGTTTAGCTTTATTAAATCCGGAGCCACGGCAAAAATATTCTCTATGGCTATGCTCGTGATCTGCTCCACGACGATCTTTCAACTATTGACTAATTGAGGTTTGTTCAATAATTTTTTTATAGAAGAGCATGGCATCACTATGGGAAGTTTACTCGAAAATATCATCATTGCATTTGGATTGTTTTATAATTTATTACAGGAACGAAAGCAAAGAGAAGAACAGGTGCAGGCGCTGGAACAGGAGCAGGCGGCATTTTAAAAAAACTCATCACGGTACAGGACAACGAGCGAAAAAGAATTGCGGGCGACCTGCATGATAATATCGGCCCGCTTCTGGCGGCATTGAAAATTAATTTTAAAAGGATCATCAATAGTAAAGAAGGGCAGAATGGATTGGTGCAGAAGACGGAAGACATCATTGACAATTCCATCCTGGAGATTCGTGACATTGCACACAACCTGATGCCGAAAGGGATTACCTCCAAAGGATTGATCAATGCGTTGAAAGATTATTTTGAAAGTATGGAAACCGTGTACCATAAATCCATCATTTTCAAACATCAGGTTAAATCCATTTTTCAGCCCGATCTGCAAATCAATATTTACAGGGTTATTTGTGAACTGGTATTAAACGCAGCAAAGCATAGTAATGCCGATAAAATCAACGTCTCCTTAACGGCGGGCGAAAAAATAATTGAGGTACATATTTTTGATGATGGACAAGGATTCCGGCGGACCAACAAAAAAATTCTCTTGGCTTGCAAAGCGCTGAAAGCAGGGTTCATTATTTAAATGGCAAATTCCTTTTAAAGTCTGAACAAGGAAAAGGAACCACGATAAATATCGAAGTACCGTTATAGGCTTTGTCACCCTGAGCCTGTCGAAGGGTGTCATCCTGAGCTTGTCGAAGGAAGGCGAGGGGATAAAGTGCCGACAATGACCGGGTGATCTGGATTTAATCCGTGTAAATCCGTGAAATTCCTGTCTGAATGGCTTCAGCCAGGCAGGCGTGGCAGAAAAAATATTTTGAAATGCACCCTTATAAACTTACCAGCCCAAGATGTACCGCTTTCAATATTAAACCAATCCGGTTTTTTACCTCAAATTTTTCGAATAGCCTTGCCCGGTAGGTATCCACAGTTGATTCACTTAAAAATATTTTCTTTGATATTTCGGCATAGCTTAAATCGGTACATAAATAATTCAGCAATTCTTTTTCTCTTTCGCTTAGCTCTGGCGCATTGCCATTGGCAATTCTTTTTTCTATTTGCTTATGGATGTTACCGGTTATAATCGGCGTGTAATAATATCCAAACTTTACTACCTGCTGCAATGCAACCTGCAACTCTTCTGCGCCCATGTTTTTAAGCAAATAACCTTTAATGCCGTACTGCAGCATTTGTATTACTGTGTTATCATCTTCTTCCGTAGTAAGCGCTAAAACTTTTATCTCTTTTTTATTTTCAAACAGCCATTTAGCCACTTCCAACCCGCTCATACCAGGCATCTTAATATCAAGTAAAACAACATCCGGCTTTTGTTTATCATCCTGTAATAATTGAATTGCCTTCATCCCATCCTGCGCACACCAGGTTGCAGAAAACCCTTCAAAATCATTGATAAGACTCGCTAAAGAATCACAGAAGATTTTATGGTCATCTATCAAGGCGATGGTAGTCATTCGTTAAAGGTAGAAAATTGGTTGGGAAGTTTTTTCATGAAATGTTTGGTGGTTTTTCATGACGGAAATCATGATTTAGTCTATTTATTTTGTATAGAAAATGTCCAATTTTGAATTGATTAATGCCAATAAGCAAAAGGAATATATTGCAAACAATTAATACGCGCTGAAGTTCTGATATTTGATTCATTTTTTAATAAATCCAAGTTAATTCATTTATAATAATCTAAAGAAGAGTCATGAAAAAAAATCTTAAAATAATATTAGTCTTAATGGTTCCCGTAATAGTTGGTCTATTAGGTTGCCTAGGAAACCATATGTCAGGAAGTCGAAAATCAACCATAACATATATTTGTACTGGAGTGGTGGGTACGCAAGACATGAAAGACACGTTTATTGTAGATAAAAATAAGGCTGCTGAGATAGCTTCCGAAATAAAAATTGCAGCTGCGGCAGATGCGTCTAATAGTATTAAATACTTAGATTCTCTTAAGGGGAATGCTTCACTTAGTTTTTCAAGTAGTTTATCCCGGACAATTAAAAAATATTCTAGTAGATCAACTAATTTATCCGAAGATTTTTGGCAACAACAATTCAGGTTTGATCAAGCTGCGTGTTTGTATGAACACCTACGTAGCGACAAAAATATTTCTGATGATCTGAAGACCGAAATTATTAATGATGAAAGAGATTTAATCAAAAGCCAAAATATTTATCAGTCAAGTGTTCAAAAAAAAAATCAAAACTAATAGTTGAAAAAATTGATAATGGAAAAGTTTTTTTCTCGATATCTAATTATATAGAAGAAAATATAGACTTGGTCATTTTATCTATGGAAGTTGAATGTACATGCAAACTTAAGCATGTCGGATTAGGCGGAAACGTTTCAGAAACTAATCGCATACATTTAAACAATATCTTAATCAATACTGCCAATCCGACAACCTATAATTTAATCAACGATTCCCTAATTATTCATATTCCAAGTAAGCAATCAGCATCCTTTTCCTTTAGTTATAATGTTACACGCCCTAAAGATGGGCTTGAACCCTGCACAGCTGATCTAAATGTTTCATATATTGATCCGATTACAGGAGATTTAGACCATTTTTCTTCATTAATACTTGATGATGAAGATTTGAACAGGACAAATCAAAAATAAATATTGCCATATAAGACAATGAACTTCAATGTATACCCTAAATTTTGCCAAGCCTTCCTTGTAAATTATAGTGCAATTGTCGTCCAAATGGCGCAAGATATTTGTTTCTAATAGCGAAAAAGTCCCTTGTACTTACTGAGCACAGACTTCAATATTAAATGCCAAAGAAGAAATAAAAGCTGATTAGTCACTGACTACAATCTAAAAAACAATTCCAATCCCTACTCCAACCACCTCTTCAAAATCCCCTGTTTCTTTGCAGCTGCATTATCGATCACATTTTGCGAAGTAGTAATTTGCTCTTCTAAAATCTCTATTTCTTTTATTAATTTTTGCTGAACAGATAATGTAGGAACCGGAATTTGCAGATTTTCATAAAAGGAAATTGGAACTCTTCTGTGTATCTTGTAAAACTTTGACTTTTGTATACGAGGGCCACATTTAGTAATTGTAAAAATGGTTGTAGCTTAGATTAAAAAGAATCAATGTCTGCTTATGATTTTTCTACGCTTAATAGTCTGGATATAGAGGAGTTGGTATGTGATCTTTTAAATGCCTACGAAAGAACAACTGGAACAGGAATTATTTTCAAGACCTTTAAGGAAGGGAAAGACAAAGGAATAGATTTACTTTATTCGACACAATTCAATGACTATGAAATTGTCGGGCAGGTAAAGCACTACTACCGCAGCGGATATAAGGCCTTAATTAAAAATCTAAAAGACGACGAAAAACCTAAAGTAGTTAAATTAAACCCTAAAAGATATTTTCTGGCTACTTCACTTGATTTAAGTGTCAACAATACAGAAGAAATTAAATCAATTTTCCATCCTTTTTTAAAGAGCATATCTGATGTTTATGGCAAGAAAGACTTAAACAAATATTTAGACTTATACCCGGAGGTACTTGCCAATCATTTCAAATTATGGTTCTCAAGTAGTGCGATTCTAAGAAAGATATTGACCTATCAAATTGAAGGGAGATCAAATGAGTTTAAAGAAAATGAACTTAAAAAGAAACTGCGGCTATACGTTATTACGCCCTCATTAAATCGGGCAAGGCAAGTTCTGGAAAAAAATAATTTTGTGATTATAACCGGAGAACCGGGATCTGGTAAAACAGTTACTGCTGAATTGTTGATTTATGAATATATAAAAAATGATTACGAACTCATCTACATATATGACGACATTAAAGAAGCTGAAAAAAAAATTCAACCAGATGATAAAAAGCAAATATTTTACTTTGATGATTTTTTGGGCAGCAATTCCCTCGAAATTGCGAAAGCTAAAGGTTCAGAAACAGCCCTTTTAAAAATCTTACGACGAATATCAAATGCGATTAATAAAAAGTTTGTTTTAACCACCCGAACCTTTTTACTCAACACTGCAATTGAGGAATCAGAAAAACTTAGAAATTTTAATCTAAAAGCTAAAGAGAGCTTACTACAGCTAAATGAATATGATACTTTTGGCAAACTGAATATTTTAAATAATCACATTGAAGAGTCTTCTTTAAGTAGCGAATTAAAAGATGTTTTATGTAAACCTGGTATTCAAAATTTTATCGTAAATCATAATAACTTTTCTCCGCGTTCTGTTGAGTACATAACATTTTCTGAAAATATAGAAAGCCTTTCTCCGAAGGACTTCGAAGAATTTATTTACAGGAATTTTAATAACCCTGCTGAAATCTGGAGGCACGCTTATGAACAACAAATAAATGATTATGATAGATTTTTATTAAATACCATGCTAAGTTTTGGAGATTCTGTTGAGGTTGACCATTTGGAAATGGCTTTCAATAATAGATTGGATTATGAAGTTAGATATAATAATTATTCTCGGCCTATGCACGCATTTCGAAGTGCATTCAGAAGGTTAGAGAACGGCTTCATTATTCAAGAAACTCACTATGATAAAAAAGTAAAGTTTATTAACCCTTCTCTGGTTGATTTTTTATTGAATTATTTAAGGTCAGACCGGGATGAAGTGAAAAGGATAAGTGAGTCAATAGTTTTTCTTGATCAATTGACTAAAAGATTTTTGCCCTTGGAATTCAGTAATCCAATTACGATCCCGGAAAGGTTAAGAAAAAAATTACTTTACGACTATTCATTTTATATAAAAGAATCTACTGCTAATTCGGATAAATGCTGTCTCTCAATATTATTTTATTACTATTTTGATTTAAAAGAAACAGAATCCATTATAGTTGATCTTATTTTATCAATTGATAATTGGGATTTTTTAGAAGAAAGCGATATTGGATATTATACAAAATTATTTCTAGTAAATGTTACTTCCGAAAAAAATCATTGAGATGATTAGTAAAATCGGAATAAATATATTCCAGCATTTAATCATTGATCAGAATATAACGGACTCAATAAAGATCATGAAGATGTTCGTAGAAAAATTTGATATTGATTTGGAAAGTATTTTAAGCCGAGATGAATATTATTTTTTGAGCAGGAATTTTACTAACCTACTAGATGAGAAGATTAATGATGATATTGAAGATTTGCTTGATTATTCCAATGCTCAAAACTTTGTTAATGAAAAAGAAATGGAATCAAAATCCATCAAGAAGGATTTGGAAAGCTTTGGATTAAGCATTAAAGGCAATTTCTCAGAATATGGAAGCTATGACTGGGATGCAATCGGAATGGATAATTATTTTCAGGAGCAGATGACGAAAGATGATTAAAATATAAATTTCCCTGATTAGCCGGGTATTACTATTATTTCTGTTTCTGTTTAGTTGCAATGCATTAATAGAAATAGAAAACAGGGTTATTTGTTGTTTTACTGTTCTTTTACAAGCTATTGTGGTAAATTGATTCATGCGAGTGATGAATCTTTCTAAAGTAGTGCACCCGCCTAAATAATATTATTTAGTTTTTCGAAATAAAGAAAATAAACATAAATAAAAAAGCGCTCTATGAGAAGCGCTTTTGTGATCCGGCTGGGGCTCGAACCCAGGACCCTCCCGATTAAAATCGGGATGCTCTACCAACGGAGCTACCGGAATAAACTTTCGATATATTTTCTTGATTTCATTTTTTTAATGGTTAACTCTCTCTTTTTTGCTTGCTGCAAAGTTTCAAATGTCTGTGTGTATTTTACAATCCATGGAATTCCCGTTGAAGTAAATTTGGAATGTCCAATGTTATGTTCATACAATCTTCTCTCCATATCAATGCAAGCACCCACATAATATTTATTGAGCTTTTCAGAATATAAAATATAAGTAAAAGGCATAAAAAATAAGTGAAAATAAAAAAGCGCTCTATGAGAAGCGCTTTTGTGATCCGGCTGGGGCTCGAACCCAGGACCCCAACATTAAAAGTGTTGTGCTCTACCAACTGAGCTACCGAATCAAAATATGTTTTAGTTCCCAGAACCCTCCCGATAAAATCGGGATGCTCTACCAACTGAGCTACCGAATCAAAATATGTTTTAGTTCCCAGAACCCTCCCGATAAAATCGGGATGCTCTACCAACTGAGCTACCGAATCAAAATATGTTTTGGTTCCCAGAACCCTCCCGATAAAATCGGGATGCTCTATCAACTGAGCTACCGAATCAAAATATGTTTTAGTTCCCAGAACCCTCCCGATAAAATCGGGATGCTCTACCAACTGAGCTACCGAATCAAATATGTTTTAGTCCCCAGAACCCTCCCGATAAAATCGGGATGCTCTACCAACTGAGCTACCGAATCAAATTTTGATACCCCTTTTTTCAAAAGGAGTGCAAAAATAAGTGAAAAAAAGTTTGAACCAAAACTTTTGAATAATATACTGCTATTCTTATTCTTATTACCCGGCAATTACCACACTTCCTAAAAAAAATAAAACAAGGGCATAATGTTTTCCCAAAAGAAAAATGCGGGGAATTACCGCACGATTTTTGCTACTTAATAAGCATGTCAAAAATTTTAATTCTCGATGATGACCAGGACCTTCTAAGTGTAATAAAATCATTGCTTAGAAAAAAAGGGTTTGAAGTGTTTACCTTTGTGGATTGGCACAAAGCATGGGAGAATATTAAGAAAAACAGGCCAAACATAATTCTTTTGGATGTCTTTTTGAAAGGCTTTGACGGGCTTGATGTATGTAAAAAATTAAAATCGACTTTTTCAACAAGGAATATTCCGGTGATGATGTTTTCTTCATTTCCGAATATTGCCGAAACAGCCATTTATGAATATGGCGCTGACGAATTCCTTGCCAAGCCTTTTGAATTAAATGATATGGTGAGAAAAATAGACCGGATTTTATCTATAAGGCATGCAGGTGCCTGAGAAACATTTATTATTCTTAAGAAATCTCCTTCAGCAGAATATTCTCAATCGTACTACATGGAACAAAAAAGGGCTTATGAGTTATTACCAGGTTTAAAATTTGCCCGGCAACTATGTAATTCCCCTTAATAGTATTTCCAAAAACATTCACATCAAATTCACCGGAATGTTCATCGCCTGTAAACATTCCATTTTGATTTTCAATTGCGGTTTTCGCCTTTAAAATAGCAGCAGAAACCGATCCGTTAAATGGGATACTTATTTTACAATCGGGCATATTATAAATTTGGAATTTTAAAAGTTGTGGTTTTAGCTGGGGAAAACAATACACAAAGAAAAAGCAAACTAATTTCTTTTTACCATTTTGGTAAATTTTTATGGTAATTAATTTTTTCTAATAAATCTTTTTGTCTTTTTTTTCCTGCCATATTTTAAAACTATTGCTTGCTTTTTTACGGCATACATTAACCATGGGGATTTTCCTTTCCGCTAAACCTGTATTTATTTCTTCATAAATCATGGAATCATCAAAACCAATTTCAGCAGCATCTTTCCGGGTATTTCCATAATAGATAATTTTCGGGCGTGCCCAATAAATAGCGCCCAGGCACATGGGGCAAGGTTCGCAAGATGTAAAAATTTCGCAACCTTCCAACTGGTAAGTTTTTAAATTTTCACAAGCTTCCCTAATCGCTATTATTTCGGCGTGCGCTGTGGGGTCGTTGGTACTGATTACTTTATTATTCCCTCTTCCGATAACTTTATTTTCTTTTACAACCACGCATCCAAACGGGCCGCCTTCTCCATTTTCAATTCCTTTTTCAGCCAGTAAAATAGCTTCGCCCATAAATTTTTCTTCTCTTGTCATTTTTCTTTTTGTAACCGGTAAAGATAAAATTTTATAGTAAACCAACCTACCCGTAGGCAGGCAAATAAATAACCTTGCTTCTTATTTTGTAAAAAAGGGGTAAACATCTGCTCACCCATTATCTGCCGGAGGGTTTAAACTATCGTCTATCTTCGGTTTATCTTTTTTAAACTCCAGTTTACCGAATTTCCAGGTAAAATTAATCCCGATAGAACGGAATGGAATGGTGCGCGTTTGGTTGATCATAAAATCAGGGCCAAAAACTTTTGTTTTTTGTATAAGGTTTTTATGGAAAGGATTAGAGGCGGTAAGGGCGAGGCTTCCTTTTTTATTCCAGAATTGTTTGCGGATGGCCATACTGTAGGTGGTAAAAGAAGGGTAGCTTCCCTGTGCCTGGTGCCTTGCTGACCTGAAGTTTCCAAAAAATTCTGCCACCAGCGTTTTTGAGAATTGATAATCGGCATTTAGGTTTATGTGGTAATTAAAACTGTTGTAATCATAGCCTTTAACTATTGTATTTATAGTGTGCCTTTCATAAAAGAAAAGGTTCGACCTCAGGTCAAGTTTTGAAAAGAATTTTGCGGAAGCAAAAAAATTAATCCCGAAATTATTTTCCCGCCCGATGTTTTGCCGTGTGCTTAAAGCAACATTTGTATAAGTGGTATCACCCACCTGCAAAGAAGGGTAATAGACAATATAATTCTGGATATCCTGCTCGTTTATCCTGTAAAAAAGACTGACCATAAAAGAACCGGTAGCGGCAATATCTGTACTATAACCCAATTCATACCTTTTTCCGATTTCCGGTTTCAGGTTGGTATTTCCTGTTGAAAGATTTTTAGGGTCGCTTGTGTTGATAAAAGGATTCAAATCCCTGTAGTCAGGCCTTTCAATCCTTTTGGTATAACTTAATTTTATTAGCGAATTATCACTGATTTTTCTTGAAAAAAAGATGGAGGGGACAAAAGTATTATAACCCGGAACTTTACCTTGCTGTTGTGCATTTGAGAAATAAGAATTGATTTCTGTCCGTTCATACCGTTCGCCGATCTTGGCATCAAATAATTTGAAAACCGGAAATGTTAGTTCACTATAAAAGGCATATACTCTTTGATGGTAACCGAGGTTGTTTGATAAATAATTATCTTTCAAATAACTTCCTGAACCGTTGTATTTTAATACTTCTGAATTGCTGCTGATATCATAAAAGCCCAGTTTGCTTCCTACTCCCAGGAGAATATTCTTTTTGATAGGTTGGGAATAATCTGCTCTTATCTCCGTTTCTTTTTCTGTGCCGGGATTATTTCCTTTGGTACTATAAGAAAGCGAATCCTGTGGAAGAATATATTGATAAGTATTATCTAATATGCTTCGGTTTCCAATACTTGTATTTGCGGACAGGTCCAGTTCCTGGCCCTCTTTAGTAAAAGTTTTTTTATAATTAAGGCTTGCATCTACATTATGAAAATGAAAATGATGATCAGAATTAATAGAGTTTTCAATAGTTGAAATAATATTTCCATCCTGGCCATTGGTATTTTGAACCTGGTTGGTAAAAGTTGAACTTATATGGCCAAAATTCTCATAAGAAACGGCTCCCGAAATCCCATTGTGATCATTAATGTCCCAATCAAAACCAAGGCCAGTCTGATACCCGCTTCGTTTATCATCACTGGCAGAAGACTGGTTTAATAAAATGGTATTGTTGGTAGCCGTATCATTTGTGGTTCGGTCAGAATTAGAAAGAGATTGGGCTTTTAACCTTGCATTTCCACTTACATAAGCATTCATTCCAAAACTTCCTTTTCGCGCATTAAAATTAAAAGAACCATTTTCAGTCCTTGTTCCACCCGTGAGGGACAAATTTCCATTCACCCCCTGTGAATTGTTTTTCTTTAAAATAATATTAATAATTCCGCCAAGCCCCTGTGCATCGTATTTTGCTCCCGGCATGGTAATTACTTCTATACTTTTTATCTGGCTTGCCGGAATAGATTGCAACACATCTGCAATATCGCTGCCGAAAGCCGCGGAAGGTTTACCATTGATTAAAAACCGGATGCTTGAACTTCCGGCCAACTCCACATTTCCATCAACATCTACCGAAACCTGGGGCACTTTTTTTAGAACATCAGTTGCAACACCCACCTGGGAAGTAACATCCCTTTCCGCATTAAAAACCATTTTATCAATTTTGTTTTCAACAATTGGCGGCTGGCCTGAAATAGTAATATTTTGAAGTGTGGTAGCTTTCGGCCGTTAAGTTAATATCCCCCACATTGACAACCCGGTTGCCTTTATTAACTGAGATATTATAGATAGTATGAGGGCTATAACCAATAAACTCTGCCACCAGTTTATATTTTCCGGCTGCCACCTTATTGACTACAAAATTTCCTTTATTATCAGAAATTGCCCCATTTACGGGTTTTTTGGCATCCTGAATAAAAATAGAAACGGTAGCATATTCCAACGGGCGATTGGAAACTGAATCTATTAATCTTCCTTTAATTGTAAAACCATCATTGCCGGATGATTGTGCTAAAACTGAAAAATTTAAAATGCAAAACAGGGTGGGTAAAAAAAACTTCTTCACAATTCAATTTTAATTTTGGGTGCAAAGGTAATTCGGGATTCTGTAGAAAAATTGTGGGTTATCAAACAATGTAAAAAAAGTAACTTATTAAATTTTAAATTAAATCCAGAAATCCTTTTTTACCTGTACCCTTTTGCCTGCAGATGAAACAACTCAGCATAATGCCCGTTTTTTTTCAATAATTGTTCGTGGCTTCCTTCTTCTAAAATTTCTCCTTTATTGAGCACCAGAATCCTGTCTGCCATTCTAACGGTAGAGAAGCGATGTGAAATAAGCACAGCCGTTTTCCCTTTGGTAAGTTCGGCAAACCTTTCAAAAACTTCGTATTCCGCCCTGGCATCCAGGGCTGCAGTAGGCTCATCCAGGATGAGCAATTGGGCGTCTTTCATGTAGGCTCTTGCAAGCGCTATTTTTTGCCATTCTCCGCCGGAAAGTTCCACACCCTGGTTGAATCGTTTACCCAAAGCCTGCTCATATTTATTAGGTAATTTTTCTACCAATGCGTCTGCCAGGCTTTGCTTCGCAGAATTAATGATCAGTTCTTTATTTTCTTTTTCTTTAATATTCCCTGTTGCAATATTGTGTGAAACGGTCATTTGGTAGCGCAGGAAATCCTGAAAAATTACACCAATTTTTGTTCTTACTTCAGCAAGGTCATATTCTTTCAAATCGTGGCCATCTAATAATATCCTTCCTTCCGTAGGATCATAAAGGCGTGCAAGCAACTTTACCAATGTAGTTTTGCCGGCTCCGTTTTCTCCAACGAGTGCTAGTTTTTCGCCGATTTTAAGTGTAAAATTGAGATGCCGGTTTGCCCACCGCGTGGAATTGATATATTTAAACCCTACATTTTCGAAAGTGAATCCGCATTGAATGGGGTTTGGAAAAGGGCGCGCATCTTTTGATAATTTAATTTTTGGCTGGATGTCGAAAAAATCAAAAAAATCTTTCAGGTAAATCGCTCCCTGGGATACTGAAGTAAACCTTGAAAGCACACCTTCCATCAAGCTTCTTAATTGCCGGAAAGAACCTGCCAGAAAAGTGAGGTCGCCAATTGACAATTTTCCAGTAATTGTTTTGGCGATTATAAAAACATAAGCCGCATAATAACCTAAACTTCCAAGTAAAGAAAAAACGGTTCCCCACACAGAGCGCTTCACTGAAATTCGTTTATTTTCCTGGTAAAATTTATCAGATAAAAACCGGAAACGGCCTGCAAGAAAATCAGACAGGTCAAAGATTTTTACTTCTTTTGCTGTTTCATCGCTTGCGCCAATATACCGTAAATAATCAAGTTCCCTTCTCTCGGGAGTCTGCCTGCGGCTTAATAAATAAGTTTTATCATTAAAATAAGATTCATTTAAAAAAGCCGGAATTACTGCGATAAATAAAAGCACGATCAACCAGGGGTTGAACACAATCAAACCCGCAGCCAGGAAGCCCATCGTAATCAAATCCTGCAATTGGCTTAATACCTGCGAAAGCAAAACGGTCCTTCCGGTAGTTTGCTGGCGCGCGCGTTCTAATTTATCATAAAAGACAGAATCTTCAAACTGGTCAAGGTCTAATATCGCCGCATGTTCCATTATTTTAATAGAAGTATGGTTGGAGAAAAGATCGCCGAGTAACCCGTCAACAAGGGTTGTAGCGCGGCTTAACGCATCCGAGAGTACCGCCAAAAGAAATTCGGCAATTACCAGTTTCCATAATAAGGCATGGCTGTTTCCCGAATTTTGTGACAGGTGCACTACCTGGTCAATAATCAATTTACCCACATATAAAATGGCCACAGGAATAGCAGACTTTACAATTCTTAAAAGCGCGTTGAAAAAAGTAAGCGAAGGGCTGGTTTTCCAAACCAATTTAAAAAACCGGGGAAGATTGTTAAGCGCTGAAAAGCGCTCATTCATTGAAACTCCCTTGATTTGGTTCATTTAGGTTTTGATATTTTAATTTAAAAATCCGCCTGGTTTAAATAATTTACAAAATTAAAACAAGGCTCCCACTTATGATCAGTAATGCCCCGATAGCGGTTTTCCAGGTAAGAGGTTCGCCTAAAAAAACAACAGCCAGGATGATGGCAAAGGCAACGCTCATTTTATCTACCGGCGCTACTTGCGATACTTCCCCCAACTGTAGGGCTTTAAAATAAAAAATCCAGGAAAGCCCTGTCGCTATTCCTGATAAACAAAGAAAAATAATATTCTGTTTTGTCAAAGTATTCATTGTGGAGGTGCCGCCTCTGAAAAAAGCAATTCCCCAGGCAAGGATTAAAATGACAACCGTACGAATGGCTGTGGCCAGATCAGTATCTACTCCTTTAATTCCTATTTTAGCAAAAATTGCGGTAAGCGCCGCAAAGAGCGCTGCGAGCAAGGCATATATCCACCACATAATTTTAATTTTTATTTTGAGCAATAATACAAGGGCTTTGTAAAGCTAACAAAGAAAATTCCACCAATTACACCCCTGGAAAAATGAACTCCTAAATAAATTCTGTGAAGATTAGAATAGCATTCAGTGGTAAATCTGAATGGCGAAGAAAAAATAAATCGTAGTAAAGCAACAAATAATAAGAAATTTTATTTTACTAATAAAACTCAAACCTCTTACTTACTTTTTAGCAATTTATCTCCCAACAAGTAAACCAAAAGATGATGAATTATAGAGAGTATGGCTAATGCTAAACCTAAGCAGATGCGCCCCTTTTACATAAATACCAAGTGCGGCAATTCCGCTGATAATCAATTCCTGGGCCAGCCTTAATGGTTCAGCATACTTACCTGCGTTGTGAAAATCTACAAGGCCCCAAAATCCAAAACCAACCAGTGGTGTAATAATTCCAAGAATAAGATGAATGCCCGTGCTTTTACCGGTATGAAAACCCCAATAGCCGAAGGCAAGTACAATTCCCGTTTCCATAATAGCCCGTAGCGCCACATTTATCCATCTTACTGTTTTTACAACTTCCAACTTATCTGATTTAAAAGAATGGCCCTGCTAACTACCAGCGAGGGCAGGTGGTTCATCGGCTGCAGCACCTACACCTCTTGCTTCCCTTCCTGAATCTGCCCAATAAGCCCAGGCTACAAATAACCATTGTAATTCTGCAGCCCATGCAATAGCGGTAGGGCTGGATGGTGGAGGGCCGAATAAATTACTTATGTGAACGAGAGCCAGGAATATTATTAAAGACCAAAATGCAAAAATACCTGTCTTGTTTTTTGGCTTCGTTTGCCGGAGATAAAAAACCAAACCTATAATAAAGATCAGTCCTTCAACTATTATTTCAACAACTTTGTAATTCCAAAGCCCAAAACCCACTAAAGGAGAATTACCCGGGTAAAGGGGCAAATCGGGCCGGTGAACCACGAGATCAAGAACCCAATGGCTCACAACACACAAACCTAAAACAACTGCCCCCTTCCTGTTTTTCTTAATCAAAAAATATATGGCACCAACTACTAATCCCCAAACGATTGCCATCAACAGGCTGTGCGAAAGAGGAAAATCTGTAAAATTGAGAGGTGCCATCTCCGTACTTTTATGATTAATAGTTACGTGTTCCCAACCTAAAAGTAAAAAAGTAGGCCAAAGAAGATCTAAAAATTGTGCGGCTAAAAACAAGGTGCCAAGTGAAACCCGTGGAGCAGCTTTTTTAGCACCTAAGCCAACACCAAAGTGTCCGATAAACATAGAAATAAGAATTTAATAGCCTGGGACAGGCTGATTTAAGAAACTATAGATTAAGTATAATGTAAAAGTTAGTACTACTAAATAATCGTAGTAAAAACCAGCTCTCAATATCTATTTTCGGTAGAGCAAATGCTGTTGTAATATCAGCACCTTTAAAGCACTTTTTTACCTACTAATAGAAGCTTTACAATACTGTGCTTATATTTCAAATGTAAGAAAATATTTTTTCCCCACGCCAGTAGTGAATTAGATAAAATTTGTATAAAAACTTATTAGTATCAGCGCTTGTTTTATGCTAATTGATAATTTAATGGGAGTAAATCAGGAGATAGCGTTATGTTCTTTTGGCTCATCTCCTTCGATTTTGGATAAAGGCTAAAGTACTTTTTATTTTTCAAAAATGTAATCTGGTAACCGGCAAATAAAGACGGATTATTAGAGATGAACTTAATTCCAATTAATCAATTGTAACTTTTTTAGTAAGTTTATCGTTACAGTTTTCGAATTGCGAATTAATAAAAATTTCCGGCAGCAGTGACAATAAACAAAAATGAAAACAGAAAGTTTTGGGTAGATTATCTTCGTTCGGCAATAACCGTTTTAGTGGTTGCCCATCATTCATCGTTAGCTTATACAACCTTCGCAAATTTTGACAAAAAGGCTTACATAAATTCAACCGCAGCAATTGTAGACACAAAAAGATGGATAGGTTTTGACATCTTTGAGAATTATAATGATATATTTTTCATGTTCCTTATGTTCCTCATCGGAGGGCTATTTCTATCTAAAAGCATTGCTAAAAAAGGAACATTTACATTTATTAAAGACAGGTTTTACCGTTTATTTATTCCATTTTTTTTTGGTGGAACATTATTAATGCTCATTGCTTATTTCCCATCTTATTATGTTGCCCACAACAACGGTAATATTATTAACTACATAAAAGACTTTTTCACCATTGAACATTGGCCGGTTGGCGCACCCTGGTTTATTTGGGTTTTGTTCGCTTTTAATTTTCTTTTCGCTATCTCTTATCCTCTATTGAAAAAGCAGTATGCAGCTATTGCGTCAAAAATTCCGTTACTTGAAACCAAACCTTTTAATTTCTTTCTTCTATTATTTATTATAACATGGCTGTTGTATGTTCCAATGGCTTACAATGTAGGAGCAGGAACCTGGGGAGGCTTTGGCCCTTTTGATGTCCAGCTAAGCAGGGTTTTTGCTTATTTCGGATATTTTATGGTTGGTGTACTTATTGGTGGCGCAGATTTCAATAATCAGCTTTTCTCAGTAGATTCAAAGATTGTAAAGAAGTGGAGGCTATGGGTTTTACTTTCACTGATATTTTATATTTGCCTTACACTGAACGGGGAGATGCATGTGCTTCGCACACTTGCTTATGAAAATAAGATCACTGCGTTTGCTGCCTGGATGATTTACTATACATTTTATGTAATGACTTGCGTTACAACTTGTATTGCTTTTATCACAATTTTCAGAAACCGGGTAAGATCAGAAAACGCGTGGTTGAATTCTCTATCCAGGAATGCGTACTTAATATATTTAATACATTATGCTTTTGTAACCTGGACGCAGGCCTCACTTCTGAACCTCAATATTCCCGCTCTTTTTAAATTCATTATTACGTTTGTAACGGCTTTAGCCCTGAGTTGGGGATTGAGTAATTTGCTGAGAAGAATTAATATAATCAATAAGTATTTGTAAAGTTTTTTAACTGAAGAAACCTTGGTTGAGAAAAGAGGGATATTGAAACAATGTAAATAGTTATTATTGCACTAAGCAAGAGCAGCAGTGGCTTTTGAATAATTCAATGATTAAAAATAATACGAAACAAAATACACGTAGCAAGTATTTATTCATGATCAAAAAATTGGGATGCCCTTAATTTATAAAAAAAATTTTAAACCTGCATTTTCAAAAGAAATCCATGTTGAATGGGGGAAACTTCTTGTATTGGTTTCATTCCAATGCCTTATTTTAAAAAATTCGGTTAAGAAAAACATTACAAAACTAAAACGAGGCTTCATCCTATAATCTGTAACACTCCGATGGCGATTTTTCATGTGAGAGGGTGTTGACATATCTTTATTTTCTCTGAAAAAATAAACTCCTAAATAATTTCTGCGGTAAAATTAGAATAGTATTCGGAGTTAAATCTGAATGGCGAAGAAAAAAATAAATCACAGTAAACCAACAAATAATATAGATTTTTATTTTACATAGTCTGTAAAGACTCTTTCAAATTATAAATATTTAATGCCTTTGCAATAACGGATAAAAATGAATTTTATCATAAAAATACTTTCAAGTTTTTAAAATTAATTTTAGTAAAAAATGAACAAGAATTATATTTTTTAATAAAACATCCTAACTTCGTCAAAAAAGGAAATGGGGTTTTCCTTAACCAAACCTTCCGCGATACATGGAATAATAACTCCTGTTTAATAGTAAAACATTTTCTATGTACAGGTATTTGATTTATGTAATAATTGGCAGTTCTATAGGTGGTGCAGCACGCTACCTTTCCCAGGGATTCGTTCAAAAAAATTTTCCTTCTTATATTCCATTAAGTACTTTAGCCGTTAACGTAATTGGCTCTTTTATCATAGGAATTATTTATGCGCTCGCAGAAAAAAACAAAGTATCAGCCGAAGTCAGGATACTGATTGCCACTGGTTTTTGCGGTGGTTTTACCACCTTTTCATCCTTCGCTTTTGAAAATGTAAAATTATTGCAGGATGGCGAATTTTTTAATACAATTCTTTATATAATGTTAAGCCTTGTCATTGGTTTAGTTGCCGTTTACCTTGGCATATTATTCACCAAATTAATCTTTTAATTATGGAATTAAGCCGTGATTCAAAATTGCTTCGCATTTTTATTGGCTCTGCAGACCATATAAAACACCAGCCGCTTTATGAATCTATTGTATTTGCTGCAAAAAAAAATGGCCTTGCCGGAGTTACGGTCAGTAAAGGTATTATGTCTTATGGCGCGTCTACACTTATACATACGTCAAAGCTCATTGATATTTCTGTTGATATGCCCATAGTTGTTGAGATTGTAGACCACGAAACAAAGATCAACGATTTTGTAGGTATTGTGAGCGGCATGATCGAGGAAGCCAATTGCGGCGGGTTGATAACTATCGAAAAAGCAGAAGTGCTTTATTACAAATCGAGGCCTAAAAAATAACAGTATCAAAAAATAAGTAAGGTAGAAGGAAAATTAAAAAATATAAATACATCATAGTCATTTTCCAAATCACTTCTTATGGGTAAAAAATAGCAAGGCCATGTTATTTTTTTTCATTTAAACGCATTACTTTTAATACTTTTAACGCAATTAAACCGATATGAATGACTGAAAATGATGAAAAGATCCTTTGTATTGATATAGGCGGTTCTCATATAAAAGCCACAGTCATAAATTACGATGGTAATTTTCTACAAAAATACGAAAGGGAAAAAACACCTTCTCCTCCTTCGCCAGAAAACATAGTAAAGCTAGTTCTCGAAATTGCAAGCCGGTTTCCTCAATATGATAAAGTAACAGCAGGATTCCCGGGTTATGTAAAAAATGGAGTTATAAAAACAGCCCCAAAACTTGGGAACGATTTGTGGAAAGATTATGATCTAAAAAAAGAATTACAAACTCATTTAAAAAAACCAACATTGGTTATAAATGATGCGGACCTGCAGGGGCTTAGCCTTGCGGAAGGAAAAGGAGTTGAAATGCTGATTACTTTGGGTACAGGATTTGGCTCTGCTATTATGAATGATGGTATGTTAATGCCACACCTGGAAATGTCCCAGCACCCGGTTACCAAAAAGAAAAACTACAATGATTATGTAAGTGCTGCGGCTTTGGAAAAAGTGGGCAAAAAAAAATGGAATAAAAGAATGAAAAAGGTGATTAATATATTAAGGGTGGTTTTTAACTTTGATCATCTTTATATCAGCGGGGGAAGCGCGAAACTGATCAATTTCGATTTGGATCATGATATTACAATCGTTGATAACCGGGAAGGAATAAAAGGCGGAATGGTTTTGTGGAAACAATTTGGAGAAGAAGATTTAATTAAAAACACAATAGAATGAAAATAGGAATAGCTGCGGATCATGGAGGATTTGAACTAAAAAATACAATTAAACAATTTTTGGAGGCAAAAGGGTTTGAGGTAAAAGACTTTGGCGCTTTTCAATTGGATAACGGTGATGATTACCCTGATTTTGTAATACCACTTGCAAGAGCAATTGTAGGAAAAGATATAGATCGTGGAATCGCAGTTTGTGGCAGCGGAGTAGGCGCTTGTGTGGCTGCCAATAAAGTTGCGGGAGTGAGGGCTGCTTTGATCCATGATCATTTTTCAGCCCACCAGGGAGTTGAAGATGATGACATGAATTTAATTTGCCTCGGAGGAAGAGTTACTGCTTTTGCTGCAGCAGAAGAACTAATAATGGCTTTTTTAAATGCAAAATATATCGGTGCCGAAAGACACGAAAGGCGATTGCAAAAGATAAATAAATTAGAAGCACGGAATTTTTAAAAATTTTTTTTTAACCCTATGAGCAAACGAATTAAAATTTTATTTTCAGATATAGGCGGAGTATTGCTTACCAATGGCTGGGGGCATGAATCAAGAATAGCTGCTGCAAAAAAATTTAATATTGATTACGGGGAAATGGATATTCTCCATGATTTTATTTTTAATGTGTATGAAATGGGCAAAATCTCATTAGATGATTACCTGGATACAGTTGTCTTTAGGGAAAAAAGGGATTTTTCCAAAGAAGAATTTAAGGAATTTATGTTTGCCCAATCAATCGAGCTACCTGAGACGCTTCCATGGCTTATCAAATGGAAAAATGAACATGAACATGTAAAAGTGATTTCCATGAACAATGAGCCGCGTGACCTGAACCAATACCGGATACAAAAATTTAATCTTCATGATTTTTTTGACGCGTTTGTTTCTTCCTGCGAAGTAGGAATGCGCAAACCTGACCCAGGAATTTACCTTCTTGGCCTGGGAATAGCCCAGGCAAAGCCTGAAGAATGTGTTTATTTTGATGACCGTACGATGCTCGTTGAAGCTGCCAAAAAAATCGGCATAAAAGCATATCACCATACTGATTTTGAAACCACAAAAAAAATTATAGAATCATTAGAATGGTGATTTGCTTATTTTATGAAAAGGAAATAAAAATCCTGCTTAATTGTTCGTATACTGTATAAGCACTTTTTCAATCAAAATTTACTATCTCCCCAGTAAAAATTGGTATTATTTGTTTGGTTACTGCTAATAGCAATTTATTTTGCGCTGGTAGGCGGCTTTCCTCCTTCAGGAACAAAAATGAGGGCATCTGAATCAAGGCAATACCTTTTACCAGTGGGGTTTGGGCCATCATTAAAAACGTGCCCAAGATGAGACCCTGTTTTGGAATCAACTACTTCCCACCTTTCCATTCCATCGCTATTATCCAGCACTAATTTCACGGCATTCGGATTTATCGGCGCATAGAAACTTGGCCATCCGGTCCCGGAATTAAATTTAGTATCAGAACTAAAAACAGGTTGTAAAGATGCCGCAGAATAATAAGTTCCTTTTTTATAAAAATGATCATATTTACCCGAAAAAGGCCTTTCAGTGCCTCGTTCCCTTAAAATGAAATACTCTGATGGTGTAAGTTTTTGTTTCCATTGGGCTTCAGTATATTGAACGGGGAAATCTTTATAAGATGAAGCTACTTGTGGGTCAGGGAATTTTTTTTTAGCCGGATTTTGAGATTGAGTACAATTTGAAAAGAAAGAACAAATTACAAGGCTGGTAAAATACATTATTTTTTTCATAACGGTTTTTGCTTTTATGTACGTAGCAAAATTAAAGAAGGTTTTATCAACCGCCACATTTCAATGTATAGAAAAATAGAATTTTGCTTATCTGGACGAGCTTATTTTGATAAGTTTATAAGATATGAGGCCCTTTTTTGCCCTCAATTTTAAGAATATACATTCCGGGAACCAGGTTGCTTAAGTTAAGAGTTGTGTTACTGGATACTATTGTTTGAGATAAATATAACTTCCCGCTTGTGCCATATAAATTCAAAGTCTGGCCCACTACTTCTGTGTCCTCGTTTGAATTTATATTAATTACATTAGTAAATGGATTCGGATACAAGCTAATTTTCAACTTTATTGAATCAGGGACTTTAGGCAACGGGGCCACCTTCTGCATTGGAACTATCGCAGGCAGTAGCGGTTAGGAATGAATTTCTTGGGCCGCCTTCTGCAAATAAACTTCTCATTTCTGCCGCCTGGCCTTTGGTAAACATATTCATACAAGCATCATTAGTAAAGTCCATATAATCCATAAACATATCCCCATAAGAATTTATAGAACATGAAGAAGTATGGGGAAAAGAAGGGCAGCCACTTGTGCTTCCTTCCTGTGGTGGCGTATCTGCAATTCCATCATCTCCACAATTGCTATCTCCCCATAAATGTTTCAATCCAAGCCAATGGCCGAGTTCATGAGTTGTAGTACGCCCTTTATTGAAAGGGCTGGTTAAGTTCCCAATGGTTCCAAATACATCATATTGAATTACAACTCCATCCTTATCAGCAGGGCTACCCGGTAAAACGGCATATCCCAGAGTACGGCCAAAAAGGTTGCAAACCCAAATATTTAAATACCTGGAAGCATCCCAGGCATCATCGCCGCCCTGTGAAGAAAATTTCATGGCATCATCTGCTGAAAACTGAGTAACCGAAGTATATTTATGTATAATTCCTGTTGTATACCTTCCATCGGGATCTACTTTCGCCAGGCAAAACTGAATTCTTGTATCTGCAGCTATGCTCTTAAAAGGCTCTGGCGTATTAATTGTATCAGCATTTTGCCTTCTAAAATCATTATTTAAAGAAACGATCTGGGAAATCACCTGTGCATCACTAATATTTTGACTATTATTATTATAAAGCACATGTACTACTACAGGTACGGTTATCACTTCATTAGTTAAAGTATCCCTCTTTGAATTAGTTACAGAGGTAGCCCTTTCAGTAATAAAATGATTAAATGGATGATTGCTCGCGTAAGTGGGGGTTAAGCAACGTTGCGCTGAACTACAAAACCCTGACACGAATAAAAAAATCGTAAAAATAAACTTCATGTATTCCCTGTTGTAAAACTCAAATTGTTGAGTATGTGAACAATATCGGGATTACATAGGCTTTGGGCTGGCTTTTATAACAAGGGATAATGAAAAATGAGGAGAGGCAACCTAAACTTTACGATAAATAACAAATTGATAAAGAGTTGTGTTTACCGGTAGCAGAGATTCAATGTACAAATAAACACAATATTTCCGGAAGTTTAAAATTTTTAGGGATTTATTTTTTCTGAATGAACATTTCAAGCCTCAGTTCATTATTTTTACATTTATTAAAGACATCTAATGGTTTATAAGACAATATCGGTAGCAGCTATTTTTTTATTTTTGATTTCTTGTAATAACAATTCTTCCCCTGATTATGATAATTCACTGCCTTCAATTAAAGTGAACAATATACCCCCGCCTGAACCGATCATGTTTAAAGTAGACTCAGTATTTCCTCACGACCCTGCTGCTTTTACCCAAGGCTGGAAATTTATAAAGGGAACCTTTATGAGGGAACAGGGGAATATAACACATCAAATGTTCGTATCGTTAATATTAAAACAGGGAAAGCAGAAAAGGATTATCATATTCCTGACAGTTCGATTTTTGGAGAAGGCATCACCATTTTTAAAAATAAAATCTACCAGCTTACCTGGAAAAGTAACGAAGTATTTGTTTATAATGTTACCGATTTCAGCCATCCGATAGATACACTAAAATGGAATCGTGAAGGTTGGGGCGCTACTCACGATAATAACAATATTATTATTAGTGACGGTTCCTCTCATTTATTTTTTGTTCAGCCCGATGAAAAAAACAAAACTTTGAAAATCAATAAGATTTTAACTGTTGCGGATAATATGGGAGAAGTAGACAGCCTGAATGAAATTGAATTAATTAATGGATCCATATTTGCCAATAGATGGTTAACGAATGATATTGTAAAAATAGATACAGCCAATGGTTACGTTACCGGTAAAATGAATCTTACAGGTTTACTTCAACAATACGACCCCGGAGCCCAAGTTAGTGGTGATGCCGTTTTAAATGGAATTGCTTACGATAGTACAACAAAAAAACTATTCATTACAGGTAAATATTCGGCCCAAACTATTTGAGATGCATTTACAGTAGTTTTTGGGAAATGATTTTATTTGTGTGGATTAGTAGTTATAGCACCGGCCCCATTGTCATTTGTTTTATAAGTCCTATCATTCGGAGAACTCCCCCCTAAACGTGTATCGCGATAAATTTGATTTTGATTTTTGGTTGTATCAAAACTATTTTGCTGTAAAAAATTGATACTTCCCGTTTTATTAGGATTTGTGGTAATCGCTCCGGCTCCATAATCATTTTTTTTATAAGTATTATAAAGAGGGGAACTTCCTCCTAAACGCGTATCGCGATAAATGTGGTGCTGAGGGGAATTTTTATAATTTCTCTGTGGTGTATTTACATGATAGGTTTGATTTTCTGATAACCTTTGATTTTCTGAAGTATCCTGGGCCATCACAGAAATTGATCCAAAAAAAATAATTATAAAAATTCCTAATATTTTAGATTTCATAATAAATAATTTTTTAATAAAATCCCCATAAAATGTGCCATTAATCAAAGTTTAAAAAAAAATCCCTTTGCTGTATTTTTTTTTAAAAGTTTAATTAGATAGAAAATAGATTTTTTTCATTCGATAAAAAATTGGTATTTTATTTTGATTATTCATTATTTATATTATTTTTGTATTTCCTCATCCCATAGAAATACTTCTTACCTCCTTTTCCTTTTGAAACTTTTGCCAAAAATCCTTTGTTGCTTCAAGGCAATTAGCGTAAAGCCATAATTCAGTTCCCTGTATTTTATTTATTTATCTCTAAAACTTAGTTATGAAAAAGATTTTTACATGCATAAAGGTTTTATATGCCCCTGCATTTTTATTATTGCTTATCCAATTGATGCCTTCTTCTACCAATGCGCAGGTAAGTTGTCAAAATGCTTCGGTTTTATGGTCACAGGATTTCGGAACAGGGACTACTGCAACCAGCGACCCCGACGTTCTTACTTCAGGGCTAACCTATCAGGAAACCGGAAGTTTAACTGGCGAAGGAACCTACCGTGTTATTAATAATACGCAACAAAAGCCCGAATGGCAGGCTTCCCCGGATCATACAGGAAATACAAATGGCAAAATGCTGGTCGTTAATGGCCAGGCTGAACAATTTTACCAACATACTATTTCTAATACCAACGGTTTTGTGCCGGGAAATTATACAGTTAGTATGTATGTAATGAACATTGATACTTCTGTAACTTGTGCTCCTGACCCTTTACTGCCAATTATGACATTTACGGTAGAATACTACTCTCAATCTAATACCTGGGTTCCTTTGAGCGGGTCTCCTTATACTGCTGATGCAGTTCCTCAAACAAAAAATCCAACCTGGGTAAATGTGGGTTCTTCTTTTTCAATACCCGATAATTTAACTTCCTTTCCAACTCAAATAAGAATTACGCTTGGTGATGGCACTGAGGGAGGCTGCGGAAATGATTTTGCAATGGATGATATTCAGTTTTCATTGTGCCCTGCAGGTGGCATTGCACCTGTAACTTTAACGAGTTTCACCGCCCGTAATAAAGGAAATGGAGTAAGCCTTGCTTGGTCTACTTCACAAGAACTTAATAATAATTATTTCCAGGTTGAAAGAAGCGCTGATGGAAATACAAACTGGTCTGTTATTGCGACTGTAAATGGAGCTGGAAATAGCCAGGTTGTTAACAATTATAATGCATTCGATGCAAGCCCGCTTCCCGGAATCAATTACTATCGTTTAAAACAGGTTGACAATGATGGGAAAGCTGTTTATTCTAATACTGTTACTGTAAAAACCGGCTTACAAAGAGCTATTTCAGTTATAGCAAACCCTTTTTACAATACACTTTCTGTTAGTTTTGTAAGCGCTACTTCCGAAATGGTTACAGCAAGGTTGGTGGATGTTACCGGCAAACAAATTGCCGTTGAAAAATGGTCCATTTATAATGGAACCTCTAAAAAAGATTTTACCAATTTGGGTGGCTTACAACATGGAATGTATATTCTTTCAATCATAAATAATTCTGGCGAAATACTTTACAATGGTAAAGTTGTAAAGCAATAATATTACACACGCATAAACCAAAAAGGGGGATCATTTAATGGTTCCCTTTTTTTATTAGCAGCTTTCCTCCCTTTTTGATTTAACTGATTTATCTTACTTTTATTTTGATAGTTAATTATATGAAAATCACTTCCCTTAAAGAAATAAAAAAGGACTTAGAGAAGAAGAAATTTGATGAATTGCTTGCTTATTGCTTACGTCTTGCCACTTTCAAGAAAGAAAATAAGGAATTGCTTTCATTTTTACTTTTTGATTCAGATGACATTTCCAATTATATCCAAAAAGTAAAACAGGATGTTGAAGAGCAATTTTTGCAAATAAATAAATCAAATACTTATCTTATAAAAAAGAGTGTGAGGAAAATTTTACGCAATGTTAATAAGCAAATTCGGTTTTCGATGTCTAAACAAGTGGAAGCAGAATTATTAATTCATTTTTGCAATTGTATGATTTCCTATTCGATACCTATTAAAAATAGCACACAGTTACTTAATTTATATAAAAGCCAATTAAAAAAAACTGAAGATGCCTTATACTCCCTTCATCCGGATTTGCAATATGATCTCAGGAGGCAAATAATTAAGTAAAATCGTACTTTTTATTTTCTTTTAAGGTTTTTTATATTTTTATCCTACATCAAAAAAAGGGAGTATTCATCCAATCTCCAGATAGGCCGTTAAAACAATCTGTGGCGCAGCCCAGCTTTGGCCACCGGGATATTCCGGGGTTTTCGTTTTAAGTACTTTGGTATTTAAAAATAGGAATGATTGTTGCAAACACATTTATTAACAAATTAATAATTATTCCATTTAAAAATCATTTATTATGAGTATTAAAAAAATTATTCCCGTTTTATTAATGGCAATGTGTATTTCTTTGGTTACACCTGTTTTTGCATCAAAAGTTATTCCTGTTAAAACAGAAGTTCCCAAAGAAGTCAGAGCCCAACAAATTGAAACCCGGCTTATTGAAATCCGGGACATGGATAAAAGTAATTTATCCAGGGCTGAGAAAAAGGATTTACGAAAAGAGGTGAAAAGCTTAAAGAAAGAGGCCCGTTCCCAGGGTATCTATCTTTCTATTGGCGCTATCATCATCATTATTTTACTTCTTATTCTTTTATTATAAGAATTAATGTTCCCAACAAAAAAGCCCGCCAATGAAGCGGGCTTTTTTTATTTGCAAAATTTAAATCATGATGATTTTTTAGAGCTTGCTACCATTACTATCCCTACAATCGCCAAAACCCCACCTGCATAGGTAGGCCAGCCATACCAATGATTTTCAGTTTTATTTACCTGGATAGCCCGGCATCAATAATAGTTTTCTTTTCCGGAATAGAAACACCTTTTACAATTATCATTATAATTCCGATGGCGATTAAAATCCAACCAATTGCTTTCATAATTCTGATTTTTAGTTACTCTAATATAAACAAATAGTTAGGATTATTAAAATTCTTGATTAAGGCAACGCTTTAAATTATTTACTCCTTAAATCTACATCAATTAATTAACCTCAATTTCTTTTTTTGCATAATTTAGCTTTTAATGGCTACACAAATATTTACGAACATCTCTTTGTTAGCGAATACACGAGAAGCCTCTGGTTTTGTCAGAGGCAAAGAACTTGCATATCTGCCTTCTATAGAAAATGCTTACCTCATTATTGAAGATGAAATAATATCTGAGTTAGGAAAGATGGAAGATTGCCGGTTTAGAAACGAAAGTAATGTGGTACCGGACAATACAATCATATTACCATGCTGGTGCGATAGCCATACGCATTTGGTATTTGCAGGTAGCCGTGAAGAAGAATTTATTGATAAGATCAAAGGTTTAAGTTACAGTGAAATTGCCGCAAAAGGTGGCGGAATCCTCAATTCGGCAAAGAAATTAAACGAAACTTCAGAAGATCAACTTTTTAACGAAGCATGGAAACGGCTTGAAGAAGTGAGTAAATCGGGCACAGGAGCTATCGAAATAAAAAGCGGTTATGGATTATCGTTAGATGGAGAATTGAAAATGCTTAGGGTGATAAAAAAGCTGAAAGAGAAAAGCCCGCTTAAAATAAAATCTACTTTTTTAGGTGCCCATGCCTTTCCTGCTAAATACAAAGACAATCACAAAGGATATATCGACTATATCATCAATGAAATGCTGCCAGTGATCGCGGCGGAAAAACTGGCTGATTATATTGATGTTTTTTGTGAAAAAGGATTTTTCTCTGCTGATGAAATGAAAATAATTTGCGAAGCAGGGAAAAATTATGGATTAAAATCAAAGCTTCATGTGAATCAGTTGAATAGTATTGGAGGAATTGAAACAGGGGTTTCTCTTAAAGCATTATCGCTTGATCATTTGGAAACTTTAACTAAAGGTGAAATTAAATTATTGGGTAATTTTAATGGTTCGTCCACATTACTTCCAACGGCTGCCTTTTTTTTAAGAAGCGTTTTGCCACCAGCAAGAGAACTTATTAATGCCGGAGCAGCAGTTACTCTTGCCTCTGATTATAACCCGGGTTCTTCGCCTTCAGGCAATATGAATTTTGTGGTTTCTTTAAGTTGCACACAAATGAAAATGCTTCCCGAAGAGGCCATAAATGCTGCAACGATTAATGGCGCATGTGCAATGGAAATTGAAAAGGAGTATGGAAGTATTGCTGTTGGCAAAAAAGCCAATCTTATTTTTACCAAAACTGTCCCGTCCCTTGCTTATCTTCCTTATTCATTTGCCAACAATCATATTGATAAAGTAATGATCAATGGGTCTTTTATTTAAAACCTACTTATAATTTTATAAACCAATAATATGCTTTCACAGTTTAAACGTTATGATAAGAAGGAAATTCTTTCCAATACGCATCTGCGTAGATACGAAACCAAAATAGGAGAAATAGTTCTCTGTGATGCCGTAAATGATATTGAAAAAATGATCGCGGAAACTCCTGCAAAATATATTTTGTTTGGTATTCCTGAAGATATTGGCGTAAAGGCAAACCTTGGAAAAGGTGGAGCAGACTCTTCCTGGTTCCAGTTTCTTGAATCTTTTTTAAATATTCAAAGCAACGATTTTTTATCAGGAGAAAATATTTTTCTTGCCGGCCATTTTGATTTTTCTGATGCAGAAAAACTCATCAATGTAAATGCTGCCACTGATGAAGAAAAAATTACGGCTTATCGTTCTTTGGTTAGCAGGATAGACGATTCGGTAGAAGGGTTGGTAAAAATTATTTCTCAATATCAAAAGATACCTTTGATTATCGGTGGAGGCCACAACAATGCTTACCCGGCTATAAAAGGTGCTGCCAAAGGATTGTACAAAGCAGAACAGATTCCGCTTGCGCAAATTAATTGTGTAAACCTTGATGCGCATACTGATTATCGCCCGTTGGAAGGAAGGCATTCAGGAAATGCTTTCCGGTATGCCGATGAAGATGGTTACCTGAATAAGTATTGTATTGTGGGCGTTCATGAAAATTATCTGCAACAAAATGTTTGGATCGATATTGTAAACAATCCCTTCATTGATTTTATTACTTATGAAGACATTTTTATTCATGAAAAAAGAAATTTCATCCAGGCGGTTGCCCACGCAACCGGGTTTACAGAAGATAATTATACCGGTGTTGAACTGGATCTTGATTCAATTGAAAATGTGTTAAGCAGTGCTTTAACGCCTTGCGGAATTACATCTTTACAAGCAAGGCAATATTTAAATTTTGCCGCGATAGATTGTAAAATTGCCTACCTCCATATTTGCGAAGGCGCTTCAAAATTGGACGAGGATGAATCAAGTTCTTCTACCGGAAAACTAATCAGTTATCTTGTAAGTGATTTTATAAAAGCACACCATAGAGTCAAATAAGCTGAATATTTTTATATTAGAAAGATTCTAATACCAGTAAACCCACAAATTCAAAAGATTTTTATTTTGCCTTTTGAACGGATTGCTTAATCAAAAAATTATTTTTTCACACCCTGTTTACAATATTCCCTTCTGTTTGGTTTTCCCTTTAAGTATATTTGGAAGATTTGAACGGAAAGTTTGTAAAACGCTTCTGTTCGTAAATTTTAATGATTGTAAAAGTAAAGTCTTTAAAATTTCTTTCTTTTGCGCAAAAAATTTTATAAAAATTAAATGGCTGATAAAAATTTATTTGAATATAACGAGGAATCCATTAAAAGCTTAGACTGGAAAGAACATATTCGTCTGCGCCCCGGAATGTACATCGGGAAGCTGGGCGATGGAAGCAGTCCGGATGATGGAATTTATGTTTTATTAAAAGAAGTGATCGACAACTGTATTGATGAACATACAATGGGCTTTGGAAAACATGTGGATGTCGCGATAGAAAATAAAACAGTTTCGATCCGCGACTACGGCCGTGGAATTCCTCTTGGAAAAGTGGTTGACGTAGTGAGTAAAATAAATACGGGCGCCAAATATGACAGTAAAGCTTTCCAAAAAAGTGTGGGGCTTAATGGCGTGGGAACCAAAGCTGTAAACGCTTTGAGCGAATATTTTAAAGTGACTTCGATAAGAGAAGGTAAACAAAAAACGGCGGAATTTGAAAGAGGCAAATTAATAAACGATAATAAAGAAACTAAAACCACAGAAGACAATGGAACCTTAGTGACTTTTATTCCGGATGAAAAAATATTTAAAAATTATCATTACATACGTGAGTTTATTGATAACCAATTCTGGAATTATTGTTTTCTTAATGCAGGCCTTGTAATTAATTACAACGGCAAAAGATATATAAGTAAAAATGGGTTGCTCGATCTGCTGGAACGCAAAACCAATGCAGACGAACTTCGTTACCCGATCATCCATTTAAAGGGAGAAGATATTGAAGTGGCCCTCACGCATAATAATCAATATGGCGAAGAATACTACAGCTTTGTAAATGGACAGTTTACTACGCAGGGAGGCACGCACCTTGCGGGTTTCAGGGAGGGATATGTAAAGACGATACGTGAGTTTTATAAAAAGGATTATGATGCGGCTGATATCCGCGGAAGTATTTGTGCGGCGATAAGTATTCGCGTGCAGGAACCCGTTTTTGAAAGCCAGACCAAAACAAAATTGGGCTCAACATTGATGTTTGAAAAAGGGCCTGCCGTAAAAACGTTCATCACCGACTTTTTGGGAAAAGAATTAGATAATTTTCTACATAAAAATCCTCCCACTGCCGAGGAATTAAAGAAAAGGATCGAACAAAATGAAAGAGAGCGAAAGGATATGGCCGGTATAAAAAAACTGGCGAATGAACGTGCAAAAAAAGCGAATCTTCATAATAAAAAATTGCGCGATTGCCGCTTTCATTTCAATGACGAAGCTGAAGGAAAAAATAAAGACGAGATCAACGCAAAGAAGATGGAAACCACGCTTTTCATTACAGAAGGCGACAGCGCAAGCGGGTCTATAACCAAATCCCGAAACGTAGAAACGCAGGCTGTTTTCAGCCTGCGTGGAAAGCCATTGAATAGTTTCGGGTTGACCAAAAAAATCGTTTATGAAAATGAGGAGTTTAATTTATTGCAGCATGCTTTAAACATTGAAACCGGCTACGAAGACCTTCGCTATAATAATATTGTGATAGCAACAGATGCGGATGTCGACGGCATGCATATTCGCTTGTTGCTGATGACTTTCTTCCTGCAGTTTTTTCCTGATTTGGTGAAGAATGGCCACGTTTATATTTTAGAAACTCCATTATTTCGGGTAAGAACGATGCCAGGAAAAAATAAGGAAAAGCAGGAAACGATTTATTGCTACGATGAACAGGAAAAAGCAAAAGCTGTTTTAAAATTAGGTACAAAGCCAGAGATAACCAGGTTTAAAGGGCTCGGTGAAATTTCTCCTGAAGAGTTTGGAAATTTTATTGGTGATGATATCAGGCTACAGCCGGTAATGCTTTTGCCGGAAATACATATTCAACAATTGCTTGAATATTATATGGGGAAAAATTCTCCTTCACGCCAGGATTTTATTATTGATAACCTGAAAGTGGAAGTAGATTTGGCGGAGGTTTGATCTCAAAAAGGAATTAAATTTTAACCACTCAAAAAAGAGGATTAATGCAGCACGTTGTTTTTCAACAGGAGGATATAAAGGCACTATCAAAAAGTTTTGAACTGGACGAATCGTTGCGCGGAAAAATTTTTGAAATTAAAGATGATTATGCCGTAGGGCCGCTAAAAGATATCTATGATCAAGATGGAATAGAGGAAAGAAAAAATTGGTGGCATAATGTTTTAGCCGGTGGCGATTATAGCGGCCATGTTGAAACAGGTGAAGTAAACGATCAAAAAACGATTGAAGAAATTAAGGAACAGTTAATATCCGATCCGGAAGTAACGTTATGGATATGGGTAGCGCCAAATAAGCATGACGTAAGTGGCTACTACTGGCTGATGGCGCAGCTGAAAGAATTTGCAGGAAGAATTTTTGTATTGTCTTTAAACAACCTTCCTTTTATAAATGATAAAGGGCATATTTTTTATCCGGAAAATTTATTTGAAATTCCGGCGAGGGAATTTGTAAAAGCCAAAAAGCTTGCGCGCCAGATTACGGTTTCGGAATTTGAGATAGACCCTGACGAGTGGACAAAAATTTGTAATGAAAATAAAATCGTGCGGATACTTGAAGGCGCTAAAAAATTATCGCAGCATGATGCGGATTTTTTTGATAAATACCTTCTTGAATATATAACGCCGGACTGGCAAAAAGCGAATAAAGTAATTCACCAGGTTTTGACTAAATCAAAACAAACTACCGGTGATGCGTACCTGCTTTGTAGGTTAAAGGAATTAATTAGCGAAGGTAAAATTGATGCACAGGGCGAAATAAAAAACATGAAAGATTTTGAGGTAAAACAAAAAGTTGATAAAATTCAAACTGAATGAAAATAAAGTCGATTCATCATGTAGCTATTCTGACGGACGATTATGAGCAAAGTAAAAAGTTTTATACCGAGGTGCTCGGCTTTACTGTTTTGGCTGAAACGTACAGGGAAGAAAGAGCATCGTATAAACTGGATCTTGCCATAAATGGTCATTATCAAATTGAATTATTTTCTTTTCCTGAATTCAAAGAGAGACAATCTTTTCCCGAAGCAAAAGGCTTGCGGCACCTTGCTTTTGCAGTGGATGATATTGAAGAAGCAGTAAACGAACTAATATCGAAGAAAGTAAATGTGCAGGGAATAAGAACCGATGAACTGACCAATAAAAGATTCTGTTTTTTCTATGATCCTAACGGGCAGCCGTTGGAATTATATGAATTATAAAAATAAGCGTGTAAGTGAAACGAAAATAAAGATGGCAAAAACAAATAAACAAGAATATAAACATAGTGATTCCGGCATTTCAGGCCAATATAAAACATGGTTTCTCGACTATGCAAGCTATGTAATATTGGAGCGCGCCGTTCCTGCAATAGAAGATGGGTTAAAGCCGGTACAGCGCCGCATTCTTCATGCAATGAAAGAAATGGATGACGGGCGCTTTAATAAAGTAGCGAATATCATTGGGCAAAGTATGCAATATCATCCGCACGGAGACGCTAGCATTGGTGATGCTATTGTAAATCTCGGGCAAAAAGATTTGTTAATAGAAACGCAGGGAAACTGGGGCGATGTACGAACAGGAGATGATGCTGCTGCGCCAAGATATATCGAAGCGCGGCCCAGCAAGTTTGCATTGGAAATAGCTTTCAATAATAAAACTACCAATTGGCAATTAAGTTACGATGGCAGAAAAAATGAGCCTATTACTCTGCCAATGAAATTTCCTTTATTGCTTGCTCAGGGTGCAGAAGGAATTGCGGTGGGGCTTGCTACCAAAATACTTCCACATAATTTTTGCGAACTTATAGAAGCAACCATAAAATATTACAAAGGCAAAAAATTTGAGTTGTTTCCTGATTTTTCTACCGGTGGTATGATCGATGTTTCGAATTACAACGATGGCGTTCGTGGCGGTAAAGTGCGCGTGAGAGCAAGGATTGAAGAACTTGATAAAAAGACGCTCGTTATTAAAGACGTACCTTATGGCACTACCACTACACAGTTGATCGATAGTATTATAAAAGCAAATGATAACAGTAAAATAAAAATTAAAAAAGTTACCGATAACACTGCAGCAGAAGTTGAAATTGTGGTGGATCTTGCCCCGGGTATTTCTCCTGATATCACTATTGATGCATTGTATGCTTTTACTGATTGTGAAATTTCCATTTCTCCAAATGCATGCGTGATCGAAGGACAAAAGCCTCGTTTTTTGGGCGCAAACGAATTATTGAAATTTTCGGCTGATCATACAAGGAATCTCTTAAAGCAGGAGTTGGAAATTAAATTGCGTGAACTACAGGATAAATGGCATTACACATCGCTCGAAAAAATATTTTTTGAAGAAAAGATCTATAAAGAATTAGAAAAAAAGCATGAAACCTGGGATAAGGTAATTGCCGCTATTGACGAAGCTTTTGTTCCATTTAAAAAATTGCTGCAAAGGGAAGTTACCAGGGAAGATATCCTTAAACTAACGGAGAAGCCTGTACGCAGAATTTATAAATTAGATATTGAAGACCTGGTCAATCAAATTAAATCCCTGGAGGCACAGATAGATGAAGTAAAGCACCATCTTGAATTTCTTACCGAATATGCTATTTCTTATTATGAAGAATTGTTGAAAAAATTCGGAAAGGGGCGTGAGCGCAAAACAGAAATCAAATTGTTTGATACCATCCAGGCAAAATCGGTAGCCATTGCCAACACAAAAATTTACGTAAACCGCTCTGAAGGATTTATAGGAACCAGTTTGAAAAAAGATGAATTCGTGGATGATTGCAGCGATCTTGATGATATCATTGCTTTTACAAAATCAGGGAAGATGAAAGTGGTAAAAGTGGCGGATAAAGTTTTTATCGGCAAGGATATCATTCATGTTGCTGTATTCAGAAAAGATGATGGCCGCACTACTTACAATATGATCTATGTGGATGGTAAAAAAGGTATTAGCTATGCCAAGCGCTTTAATGTCACCGCGGTTACCCGCGACAAAGAATATGACCTTACCAAAGGTGATGAAAAAAGTAAGGTGCATTACTTTAGCGTAAATCCGAATGGAGAAGCGGAAGTGGTTCATATTCTACTTACGCCCGGTTGTAGTGCGCGCAACAAAGAACTCGAGTTTTATTTTGAAACATTGGAAATCCGCAGCCGCGGAAGTATAGGAAACCAGGTAACCAAATATCCTGTCAAATCGATAAAGCTTTCAGAAAAGGGGAAATCTACACTTGATAAACGCCAGCTTTGGTTTGATGAAACTTTCGGCAGATTGAATACAGAAGAGAAGGGGGAATTGTTAGGAAATTTTGATGGGGATAATAAAATATTAGTGATCTATAAAGATGGGAACTACGAAATTACCGGCCAGGAAATAACACAAAGGTTTGATGTAGATTCAATCGAATTGATAGAAAAATTTGATCCCGAAAAAATAATTACCGCCGTATATCTTGATAATGAAAAGTTGCAGTACAACGTGAAGCGCTTTAAAATTGAAACCAACACATTAAACAATAAATTTCTTTTTATAAAAGAAGGGAAAGATAACAGGTTAATAAAAGCAACCACCGCCGCTGAACCTGTTCTCCAAATGCAGAGCGGTAGAGGTTCACAAGTGAGAAAAGCCAAAATAAAATTGCATAAAGTAGTGGATGTAATGGGATGGCGCGCGATCGGCAATAAACTTACAGATTATTCAAAATCGGACCAGATGGAGTGGGTGCAACCTGAAAAGCCTTCAGCGCAAACAGAATTGTTTGAATGAAAAATTTTTTTTTAAATACCTAAAATAAAAATCTACTTTTTTTGGGCGCCTTCCGTAGGCAGGTTGCTTTACTGGCAAAAGAATTTTGTTCGATAAAATTGTACCCCTTTTTTAAAAAAATTCTTCTTTACCATATTTTTCTAGATATTTAAAAAAGCCTCATTTTTTTCCCAAATTTTCTTTTTCTAAATTTTCAATCATATCTGCCGTTAGCGCCACAAGATCGTATTTCGGTTTCCAGCCCCAATCATTCTTAGCCACCGAATCATCAATACTTTGGGCCAGCTTTTGGCAATTTGCTGACGATAATCGGGTTCATAAGAAATGCTAAAACCAGGAAGGTATTTTTTGATTTCCGCTGCAATTTCTTTTGGCGAAAAACTAAGGCCGGAAATGTTATAGGAGGTCCGTACCGATATTTTTTTTATGGGCGCTTCCATTAATTCTATTGTGGCCCTTATCGCATCAGGCATATACATCATTGGTAAATAAGTATCTTCTTTTAAAAAACAGGTGTAATGATTTTCCTCTATCGCATCATGAAAAATCTCAACTGCATAATCTGTAGTGCCTCCACCAGGCTCACTTTTATAACTTATTAAACCGGGATAGCGCAAACTTCTTACATCCACCTTGAAACGTTGATTGAAATAATTGCACCAAAATTCACCAGCAAATTTGCTGATTCCATATACGGTTATTGGTTCTATCACTGTTTGTTGCGGGCAATTTATTTTGGGGGATGTATGCCAAAAACCGCGATGCTGCTGGGCCAGTAAACTTTATGTACGTTTTCATCTTTCGCAATTTCCAGCACATTTAACAGGCTTGTCATATTAAGGTTCCATGCAAGATTGGGATTTTTTTCTCCTGTAGCCGAAAGGATGGCCGCCAATAAATATATCTGCGTTATGTTTTGCCTGATAACCTGCACATGCAACATTTCCTTATTCATTACGTCAAGGCTTACATACGGGCCGGTGCCTTTCAATAAATCATTTTCTGCACGCAAATCAGAAGCAATTACCCTATCGCCCCCATATATTTTTCGAAGTTCTAAAGTAAGCTCCACTCCTATTTGCCCGCATGCACCAATTACTAAAATTTTTTCTTTGATCATTTTAATTATTTAAATCACAAATTAAATCCCAAAAAGTAAATGACAATATTTTATATAGTAAACGAAGAAAAAATCATAATTTTTATTTTGATTTTTACCAAAACTCAACTGATAATTTTTCCATCTTTCATGTGAAGAAGCCTGTCGCTAAGCTGTGCCAGTTCTTCATTGTGGGTTACAATTAAGAATGTCTGCTGAAAACGGCCCCGCAGGTCAATAAATAAATTATGCAATTCTTTTGCGTTAGCAGAATCAAGGTTTCCGGTTGGCTCATCGGCCATTACGATAGAAGGATTATTAATGAGCGCCCTTGCAACGGCCACTCTTTGCTGTTCTCCTCCCGAAAGCTCTCCAGGCTTGTGTTCGCCCCGGTCTTTCAGGTTTAATAATTCCAATAATTCAGAGGCTCTTTTTTCCACTTGTTTATTTTTTTTGCCTGCAATCCAGGCAGGAATACATATATTTTCAAGAGCAGAAAATTCAGGAAGCAAATGATGAAACTGGAATACGAAACCAATATGTTCATTCCTGAAAGCGGCCAGTTTTTTACCTTTTAACCGGCCTACATTTATATTATCAATAAATATGTTTCCTTTGTCTGCTTTATCAAGAGTGCCCAAAATATGCAATAAAGTACTTTTGCCCGCACCGGAAGAACCGGCGATACTCACAATTTCCGCTTTTGAAATTTCTATATCTACCCCTTTTAAAACCTGCAAAGGGCCATAATTTTTATAAATACCTGTTGCTTTTAACATAATTAAATGTAAGGGTAAAATTGAAATTGAAAAATTAAAAAAAAATATACCAGGTTAATGCAATATTAAGCGTCAAAAACCGTAAACTACTGAGAAATGGGCTCTTTAAAAACAATATTTGGTTTTCTAAATATAACTTTTACATTTGCGGAAAATTAGAAACCCCATTTTAATTTTATTACGAAAAATAAAAAGATACAAATAATATGTTTTGGACATTAGAACTGGCCTCTCACCTCGAAGAAGCGCCTTGGCCTGCAACCAAGGATGAATTAATTGATTATGCCATCCGAAGCGGCGCTCCACTTGAAGTGGTTGAAAATTTGCAGGAGCTCGAAGACGAAGGTGGCGGCGATATTTATGAAAGCCTTGAAGACATTTGGCCCGATTACCCAAGCCAGGAAGATTTCTTCTTTAATGAAGATGAATATTAATTAAAACGCTGAATTTTAAAATCCTTTAGTTTAGAATTATTGAATTGAGGTAGTTTAGAACCGCTTAGAAAATAACCTGATTTTAAAAAATATAAAAACCGCCTGGCAGCAGACGGTTTTTTGTTTTGAAAAAAAATCAATAATAAAAGAATTCTACTTTTCCATCTGCTCAATAACCTGGTGCGTAACGCCTACAGAAGAAAAGCCACCATCATGGAAAAGGTTTTGCATGGTTACATATTTGGTAAGGCCGCTGAAAAGTGTAACAATATAATTACCACAATCTTCTGCCGTCGCGTTTCCTAACGGGCTCATTTTTTCAGCATAATTGATAAACCCATCAAAGCCTTTTACGCCGCTCCCGGCTGTAGTCCTGGTGGGCGATTGAGAAACAGTATTTATCCGAACTTTCTTTTTAAGCGCATAATGATAACCGAAACTACGCGCAATACTTTCCAGTAATGCTTTTGCATCAGCCATTTCGCTGTAGTCAGGAAATACACTTTGGGCAGCGATATAAGTAAGCGCCACCACACTTCCCCATTCATTTAAAGCGTCTAATTTATAAGCGGTTGCCAGTAAGCGGTGCAAACTGGTGGCTGAAATATCGAGCGTTTTTTGGTTAAATCCATAATCAATTTCAGTATAGGGTTTGTTTTTTCTCATATTCATACTCATACCTACTGAATGCAAAATAAAATCAAAACTGCCGCCAAAATGCTCTTTGGCTTTTGTTATTAAATTAAGCATATCGTCATTGCTGGTTACATCACAGGGAATTACAGGCGCATTTATTTTCTCAGCGAGTTTATTGATTTCACCCATTCGCATGGCGATTGGCGCGTTAGTAAGCACAATTTCGGCTCCTTCCTCATGGCATTTCAAAGCGGTTATCCAGGCGATAGACCTTTCATCAAGCGCACCGAAAATAATTCCTTTTTTCCCTTTTAATAAATTGTATGGCATAAATTTTATTTTTTTACAAAGTAAGAATTCTTCTGTTATTGTTCGATAGTAATTGTTTTATTGATAAAATCAACTTCTTGCAAAAGTACCATTACAGTAAACAAAGAAAAAGTTGGTTTTTCTATTTCAAATTCGCATATTAACCTAATTCCCTATCATCTCTTTCGCATTTTCAAATGCAGCAGCAGTAGGCTTTTTGCCACTAAGCATTGTTGCAATAGCCGTAATTCTTTCATTAGGGTTTAAAATTTTTATAGACGTGATTATTTTGTCATCTTTACTTTCTTTGTAAACAAAAAAATGAGTATTTGCTTTCGCAGCTATTTGCGGTTGATGAGTGATTGAAATAACCTGGTGGGCTGAAGAAAGCTCTTTTATAATAATCCCCACCTGCCTTGCTGCTTCGCCGCTTATCCCGGAATCTATTTCATCAAAGATCAAAGTAGGAAGCTGAATACTTTTTGCCACCAATGATTTTATGCTCAGCATTAACCGGCTCAATTCGCCGCCACTGGCTACTTTGCGCAATAGCTCAAACTGCCGGTGCCCGGAAGATAAATTAGCGTTAAACAAAAATTCAATTCTATTATTTCCGAAAAAATTTAAATTTTCTTCTTCCTTGATTTCCACTTTAATTTTTGCATTGGGCATTCCCATTTGCGATAAAAGTTGGTTCACTTTTTCTTCAAAAGGAACTATTTCTTTTTGTCTTTTTTCCGAAATAATTTTTGCTTTTTTAAGTGCTTCATTAAAATATTCTTTTACAAGTTTTTCTTTTTGCTCAATGGCTTCAGATAGATTAACCACCTTTTCCAGTTCGGTTTCAAGCTGGCTTTTTATTTCAATCAATTCAGCAGTTGTGTTCACATTGTGTTTCTTTAAAAGCGCGTAACCTACAGCCATCCTGTCATTGAGGGCAGCAATCTTTTCCTCATCATAATTTACTTTGCCATTGATTGAATCAATTTCTGAGGCAATATCCTCCATCTCAATCTGAACAGATAAAATTCTTTCATTTAAAGATTGCATTTCAGGATAAACCTTCTGCAGCGTTTGTAATTTTTGGCCGATAGTTTTTATTTGCTGAACCAATGGCTGTTCGTTTTCTTCCATCTGAAAATAAATTTCACCCAGGGTGGATTTAATATTTTCAGCATTACTCATTAATTTAATTTCTGCATCAATGTTTTCGATTTCATTTTCGGAAAAATTAGCTTCGGATAGTTCGTCAAATAAAAATTGGTTGTAATCAAATTCTTTATTAGCGGTAAGTTGCCCGGCTTTTAATTTTTCCAACTCCTGTAATTCCGAACGGTATTTTTTAAAAATATTTTGATATTCTTCTACTCTTTTCCCATTCCCTGCAAGCGCGTCAATTACTTCGCGCTGAAAATCATTATTATTCAATTCGAGGGTATCAAATTGCTGGTGAAGGTCCACTAATAATTGTGATAATTGTTTTAGCTGGGTAAGAGTAACAGGCGTATCATTAATAAAAGCCCTGGATTTTCCATTCGGCCGATATCTCACGCCTGATCAGCATTTCCTGTTCGCTATCCAAATCGTTTTTTAATAAAAAATCTTTTACTCCGGAATAATTGGTTTTAAAAATTCCCTCAATAAAACATTTTTTATCTTTATCAAGAAGCACGGAAGTATCTGCCCTTTCACCCAATATCAGGTTAAGCGCTCCCATTAGAATACTTTTTCCGGCACCAGTTTCGCCGGTAATAATATTGAGATTATCTGAAAAATTGATCTCGAGAGAATCAATAATCGCGTAATTATGGATTTGTAATTGCTGAAGCATAAAAAGGCAAATTACAATATTCTATCGTTTTTAGTAACGATTTGCATAAGGTAAATTGTAAAGGCCTAATACCGGTATTTCAAAATTAAAAATCCTGGAATTAAAAAAGGGCGCTTTCGGCGCCCTTATAATTAATTTTTATAGATTTTTTTTTATTTTACCTCAATTGAACTTTCCAAATCATCGTCGACCAAAATACGGCCACAATTTTCACACACAATAATTTTTTTTCGTTGCTTTACTTCACTCTGTTTTTGAGGAGGGATCGCGTTAAAACACCCACCGCAGGAATCTCTTTCAACAGGGACAACAGCGAGGCCATTACGATAATTATTGCGGATCCTGTCATAGCTTGTCAATAACCTTTCATCAACACTTCCCCTGGCAGCATCCCTCATTTTTTTATAATGCTTTTCTTCTTTGTCGGTTTCCTCAATAATTTTTTCAAGTTCGCTTTTCTTTGCTTTCAGGTTATTTTCTTTTACAGAAATTGCCTTTTTAGCCAGTTCAAGTTGTTTTGCTTTTTCTGAAAGGTCTTCGGTCGCATCTTTGATGTGCTTTTCCGCTAGTTTTACTTCCAGCGTTTGCATTTCAATCTCTTTATTTACGGCTTCAAACTCACGGTTATTTTTTACATTATCACTTTGCTTTTCATACTTTTTGATAAGCTCCTGTGAATCTTTGATGGTAGTTCTTTTTTCCTCAATAAACTGCTGCATCCCGTTCATTTCTTCCTCGATCCTGTTTTGACGGGCATTTAACCCTGCAATTTCATCTTCCAGATCGCTGACTTCAATCGGCAATTCGCCTTTTAAAATTTCAATGCCATCCAGCTTGCTGTCAACTTTCTGAAGTTTTACAAGTGATGTCAATTTTTCTTCTACAGAATAATCTTTAACCTGTGCCATATTTTATTTAATAATTTTAATTTTTTACCGCCTTCATTTACTTATCTGCTACGTAAAATAATCCTTTACGTAAAATAATTAACCGGATTGGTATTAATTTCCGTTTTTAGGACGGCAAAGTTACTAAATCTTTTCTGCAAAAAATCAGTTAAAAGTTCTATTGTAAACTGCTCGCTTTCATAATGGCCGATGTCTGCCAAAAGTAGGCGTTTTTCGGCGTCAAAAAATTCATGGTATTTAATATCCGAAGTAATGAAAACATCCGCGCCTGCTGCAATTGCGTTGGGAAGAAGAAAAAAACCCGCTCCTCCGCAAACAGCAACTTTAATGGCCGGTTTATTAAGAAAAGGGGTATGTTTTATTGCCTTACAATTAAAAGCGGATTTTAGCAACCTCAATAATTCATTTTCTGAAACAGGGCCAGGCAAATTCCCAATAAGCCCGCTTCCTACATTTTCCTGCCTGTTTTTAAGTTCCTCTACATAGTAGGCTACTTCTTCGTAAGGATGAGATTTTTTCAAGGCTTCAACAATTTTTTGTTGCAGGAATGATGAAAAAACCACTTCGATTCTTATCTCCTTTTCAGTATGTTGCTCACCAATTTTCCCAACAAAAGGATCGCTTCCTTCGCCCGCCCTGAAAGTGCCGGAGCCTTCCACATTAAAACTACATTGATCATAATTGCCAAGTGAACCTGCGCCGGCTTTAAACAAAGCATTCCTCACCTCTTCTGCATTTTTTACAGGGCAAAAAGTTACCAATTTTTGTAAAGTGCTTTCTTTAGGCAAAAGGGTTTTGCAATTTTGCAGTTTCAGTTTTTCCGCAATTTTTTGGTTTACACCTTCCAAAATATTATCAAGATTGGTGTGGATGGCATAAATCGCAATATCATTTTTTATGGCTGAAATTACCGTGCGCTCTACATAATTTTTCCCGTTCAGTTTTTTTAACCCTTTAAAAATAATTGGATGATGCGCTACGATTAAATTGCACTTTCTATTAACGGCTTCTTCCACCACTTCTTCTGTCACATCCAGCGAAGTAATAATGCCGCTACATTCAGTACATCCACTGCCGATGATCAAACCTGCATTATCATAATTTTCCTGCAAACTAAGCGCGGCAATAGTTTCAAGAAATTGAGTGATCTCTTTTATTTTCATTTATGATTTATTAATTTCTTTTTCTGTTCAAAAAAATGAACTTTAAAGGTAGTAGTAAAAACATACATTTTTGGGTAAAAGGAAAACAGGAATCCTGTTTAATTGTTGATTTACTCTATAGTAATATAAAGCAAATAAAAATCCCTCTCATTTATTTGTTTACTGGCAAATATCAATATCGAATATCGAACAAAGAAGGTTGAATGATAAAGGGTTTCTAAACTATAATCTAAAATCTCGGGCACCTCACCGTATTTTTTGAAGAATTGTCCCTGTTAAGGTAAGTTTGATAAGAAAGGGAAAGTTCAAAACCACCTCGCGACTGGCTGATCGCTTTTAAACCGGAAATATTTACATCATAGCTTACTGCCAAAGTTAGCGGCTTCATTTCCATTTTAGCCATTGGAATAAAAGCATCGCCCCACCTGAGAAAACCGCCACCGGAAATTACATATTGCGGATCATCCGTGTAGCTATCTAATTTTACGCTGTAAAGCCCTCCTCCTATCAATTCAGAATAGGCGCCCTGGGTGGAATAATCTGCATAAAAAGTCATATAAGCATAATCATTCACAGTTGTTTTTAAGCCGGCAGAGTATACCCATTTCGGATCAATAGTTACAGTTGGGTCATTATAAAAAGAAACTTTGGCTGATTGATTAAAATGGTGATAGGCTATTCCAACATAAAAGTTGTTATCAACATTTTCGCCAATTTGCGAATTAAAACTAAGCCCTGCGCTTCCGTCAAAATAAGAATAGTTACTTGCTTCAAAGTTTTCTCCTGTAGCAAGCGTTTGGTCACCATTTACGCCATTATACTGGTTGTTGGTTGTTATTTTAGAAGGATCAAACCTTCTCTGCACGATGCCTGCGGAAAACCCTGCAGATAGATACATGTTCCTTTCATCGCTCAAAGATTTATTATAATTTAAAACCGGAAGAATACTGGTTGAAGTTAGCGATATGTCACCGGCTTTATCATAAAGAATAGCGCCGCCAAGAGTTAGGAAATCATCGCCATGGCCGACAGGTAATTTGTATTCTGCGTTTAAGGAAGAGGTTTGAAAAGGAACTGTCACTGAACCCCATTGGCTTCTAAAAACTCCCTGTACCCTTACATCGCCACTGAAAATACCTGCCAGCGCAGGATTGCGCAAAAGAGGCGTTTCTGAAAACTGGGAGAAATGAATGTCCTGGGCTACGCAATTATTTTGAAATAAAAACGCAAAAACAAGAATCATTATAGATTTAAAGGCATTGGATTTCATAGGTGGATATTTCTGTTCATCTAACGCTGAGAGCACTTATATATTATCTTATCAGCGCGATATTTCCTTTAAAAACGAGTGTGCTGTTATTATCACAAACTACCTGCAACATATACACAAAAACATCTGGTGATAGTTGTTTTCCTTTAAAGGTTCCGTCCCAACCTGCTGATGCGTCATTGGGGTTAAAATTTGCTTTTTCAAAAACCACTTCGCCCCAGCGGTTAAAAATTTTTAAATTCAAAATTTTAAACACCCCATTTCCCCTCGGGTAAAAAATATCATTGGACCCATCACCATTTGGAGAAAAAGTATTTGGTACAAAAATGTTGGCATTATTGCATAAAACATATACCGAAACTTTGTCTTCAGCCATACATCCCCCCTCATTTTTTACGCGTACCGTATATTCAAGTGATTGAATAGGCTTAACAGTAATGGACGGATAATCACGGGAAACAATTCCAATAGAAGGAGTCCATTCTACGCTGGTGACATCCTGTGAAATTTTAGGAATGATTTGTACTTGCCTTCCCACATTTATATTTTGATCCGCGCCGGCGTCTACTTCCGGAATCGGGTAAACTTTTACTGGAACATAAGCAGTATCTTTAAAACACCCTTTTGAATCTGAACCAATCACTTCATAAGTGGTTGTAGTAGCAGGCGAAGCAGTTGGTGAGGAAATATTAGGATCGTCAAGCCCTGTTGCCGGTGTCCATGTATATTTTTCAGTTCCGTGAGCATATAGCTTTACAGACTTTCCGACGCATAAAGTATCTGGTTTGCTGAATGAAAGTTTAAAAGGGTATTTTAATGTCAACGTAACAGAATCCCACGAAATGCAGCCTTTATTGCTGGTACCTTTTACATGATATTGAATCGCAGAATCAGGGCGCGAAACCGGAGCCGCACAATTAATACATGAAAGATATTTTGACGGGCTCCATGAATAAGTTTGAGCGCCGGAAATATTTAAAGTTTCAGATGAGCCAAAACAAACAACGGTGTCGGCAGCAATAGATAAGTTGGGTAACGGATAAATTTCTATCGGTTTCCTGGCAGTATCATTACATCCGTTGCTGCTGTAACCAATAGCTTGAACAGTAAAATTTCCTGCAGTTGGATAGGTTTGGGATGCAGGTTTTTGCAGCGTGGAGGCATTACCGTTAGCAAAGTCCCATTTCCATGAAACCTTTGATGTGTCTGGATTTGAAACAATTCCTGAAAAACTCATTACTGCCGGTACGCATGCGCCTATGCTTCCGTTAATTACAATTTTCGGGCTGCGGTTTACCTGAATCGGTTTAGGATTTTGAGCAGAATCAATACAACCTCTTTGTGTTATCACTTTTAAAGAAGTTTTGTAAGTACCGGGGCTTTTATAAATATGCGAAGGTTGCGCATCACCGGAAGCAGCCCCATCACCAAAACTCCAGGAATAAGTGGCTATCGCATCATTGGTAATACTTGTGTTTACAAAACTTACCATACTTGAATCGCAAACCAATTCGCCATTGTGTATAAAAGAAGCTGCGATGCCAAAAACACTGACAGAATCGTTTCCTTTTACCGCAACTTTACAGCCCTTGGCATCTTCAAGAATCATTTTTGGCAAGTACTTTCCTGCTGTGGTGTATGTGTGAACTACATCAGAATCTTTAGTTGAAATAGTAGAGCCGTCATTAAAATCCCAAACAAAAGAAGTATTCTTTTTTGTATGAGCGTGGAAATTAGTTGTGAGAGGCTTACATCCCGCCAGGTTAGTATAAGAAAGGATACCTGAAGGGCCGTCAACCTTTATCTGTTGTGTTTTTTGAGAAGTGCAGCCTCCCGGCCCGGTGATAGTAAGCACCGCGTTAAAAATTCCGGCAGTCGAATAAAAATGCGAAGGATTTTTTTCTGTGGAAGTAGTTCCATCGCCAAAATTCCACGTCCATTTAGAATAATTAACCGAATTATTGGTAAAATTAGCCACTAAAGGCGGACAGGTCCCAATCGTATCGCTTGTTACAAAATCTGCTTTCGGATTTCCTATCCTGATATAATTATCTTTTGAAATAAAACTGCTGCAACCATATTTATCACTGATAGAAAGGCTTACAGTGTAAGTTCCTTCGGTTGTATAAAGATGAACCGGATTTTTTTCAGAAGAAGAAGCCCCGTCGCCAAAATTCCAACTATAAACCAATGAAGGGCCGGAAGAAGAATTCGCAAAATTTATTGCTTTACTGGTACATGAAAGTGTATCAGCAGTAAAAGCGGCAATAGGTTTTGATACAGTAATTACTTTTGGTTTTTTAAGTGTATCAGCACATCCTTTTGTATCGGTAACAATTAAAGAAACCGTATAAATACCTGGTGAAGAATATGTATGATTAAAAGGGGCAGCATTAAAATTTTCTGTTTTTCCATCGCCCCAATTCCAGTTCCATTGCTGAATTGCGTGTGTGCCATCTGAAAATGAACTATCTATAAAATTCACGGAATTATTTAAACAGGTACCGGGTATCGCAGATTTGAAAATTGCGGTAGGCCCGTTTACCTGAACTGCTAATGGTTTTGTGATGGTATCTAAACAACCATTGATGTCTTTTAAAATTAAAGTAACATTATAACCGGATGCATTTTGGTATTTATGAGTAACGGAATCAGATGTGCCTGTAATTGAAACTCCATCGCCAAATCTCCAGTTATAAGAACTGATATTGCCACGGATGCTGTTAATTGCTTTAAAAGTTACCGGAGTATTCCTACAGGTTTCCGGATTAGTTAAATTAAAATCTGCCACTTCACGAATAATCTGAAGCGTATCTGTTTTTGTTTCAGAACAGCCACTTGCGTTGTTGGTTACTGTTAACGTGACCGTGTACTTGCCTGGTGTATTATAATCATGAACCGGGTTTTGTTCAGTTGATGTGTTGCCATCACCAAAATCCCAACTCCAGTAATCAGCACCTAGTGATTTGTCAGAAAAAATTACCTGGCGCGGGACGGAGCAGGTTTTTACATAAGAAAAAAGTGCCACAGGGGGATGAATATGAACCTGGTTCTTATTGGTAATAGTATCGGCGCATCCATTATTGATCGAAATTAAGGTTACAGAAAAAAATCCGGTATCATTGTATTGATGTGATGGATTTTTGGTAACGGCGCTTCCGCCATCGCCAAAAAACCAAACCCACTGGTCAGGTTTTCCGCCGCTATTATCCGTGAAATTAATTTGTTTAAAAGCACAAGTCTCCAACGGGTCAGCCATATAACTAGCGGTAGGTTTTGTGCCAATTATGATTCCATTTACTTTTTTTACCGAATCTACACAACCGCCCGCTGTCGAATAAGTAAGCGTTATAGTATATTGCCCCGGTGAGGTATATACATGCGTTGGAGTTGCAGAATCTGATGAACTGCCATCGCCGAAATCCCAATGAAAATTGGTTACAGGGTCTAATGAATTCACAGTGGAAGTAAATTTATGAGAAAGCGGCGCGCAACCTTTTTGTGGTAAATTATTAATGGAAACTATTGGTTTTTTTATCCTGACAAAATTGGTTTTTACCAAACTATCAGTACATCCTGATACATTGGTAACCCATAATTTTACTGTATAATTTCCTTCTTTTGTATAAGTATGTGAAGGGCTTTGCTGTGTAGAATTGCTACCATCGCCAAAATCCCAATAATAAGTTTGCACTGCTGAAGTACTTCTTGAAGAGTTAGTAGTTCCTGAGGATGTATTATGAAAATAAGCATTAAAAGGAGCTTCGCAGGAAATGGTATCATTCGATGAAAATGAAACAGAGGGTTTTGCAATTACAGTTAGTGTTTTAGTAACCGAATCCATACAGGCTCCATTATTACTGATCATTTTAATGCTATAATCTCCCGGTTGTTTAAAAATGGTAATAGCATCCACAGAATCAGAATAATTGCCATTGCCAAAATCCCATGTAGCGCTTGACGGAATAGGGTTACTTGTATTTTTTAAAGAAACAGGGGTTCCGGCACAAAGAATTTCCGGAATTTGAAAATCGGCTTTAGTGCTTCCCACAATTATTAAATGTGGCCTGATTAATGTATCTGTGCATCCTGTTGCGTTCGCTGCCACCAGGCTCACAGTATAGCTTCCAGAAGCGCTATAAGTATGAGAGGGGTTAGAGGAAGTAGATGAAGAACCATCACCGAAATCCCATTGATAATTTAATACTCCCACCCCGGAAGAATGATTTACAAAATTAATCGTTGCCGGAGCGTTACAGGTTTTAGAAATTAAGTTCGTAAAATCTGCTTTTACGCCTGTTTCAATGTGAATAAACCCTTTGACAGTTTTAGAAGTAACACAACCAAAATTATTTATCGCTCTTAAAGAAACATTAAAATCCCCTACTGAAGTATAAGTGTGCTCAGGATTTTGAACATTCGATAAATTCCCATCGCCAAAATCCCATTGCCAGTTATTTAAAAAACCGCTTCCGGCGGAACTGTTATCTTTAAATTGTGTTTTTAAAGGAAAACAACCTGTTAAATCCGAAGCATCAAAATTAATAACAGGCGATGAATAAACAGTAATAAATTGAACTTTCGTAACAGAATCAATTCCGTAAGAATTTTTAATGGTAAGTTTCACGCTATAAGTGCCGGGATCAAAATAAGCAACCGAAGGATTTTGTAAAACTGAATTAGTACCATTGCCAAGGTCCCATTTCCATGAGGTTGGGTTACCACTGGAAGAATCAGAAAATTGTACTACAAGCGGCGCGCAGCCTGCATTTGGAGATGCACTAAAATCGGCGGTTAATTGCGCACTGGCAAATAAGCTGGTAATCAAAAAGAAGAGAAATAAAGCCGCATACTTACGGGCTTTTGATACAATAGGAAAGAAGTTTAGGGTCTTCAAGGATAGATAATTGGATATTAAAAAGCAAATTCACGAACACACTACAATCTTAACTAAACGGAAAACGGGATAGTTTTATTGCCATCAAGTTTACTAACAGGCGCATCAATAATTTACTAAAGGATAATTAGGTGAAAACCAATTTCTTAATAAAGAAAAAGTTATTGGCGGGTCATGTAAAGTACAATCGGAGAAGAACTTTCCCCCCAAGGAGCCAATTCTAAGGTAGGATTGGTTTTTTTCGTAAACCGCCAGCTTCTGGAAAGGAACTGGAATTCCGGAATTGAATCAGGTAAAGAAATATCCAGTTTACTGTAATCATTATTGGTAGCCCAGGTTCCCATATATTCATTTTGCCCTTTGGTGGCCTTTAGCGGCCCATGATAAAGGTCCGTTTCCAAAAGAACAAAAGTATACCCGTCATAAGTGTTGGTAATATCAGCGCTACTGTCTTTTGCAAGAGTTACCGTAAAATTGCTTCCAATAACATAAGTTGAAAAATATTTTTCGAGTACTGATTGATCCAAATTTTGAATCGCTTTTTTACAGGAAAATAAAATCACCGCTGAGATCAGGATAATGGCAGGTAAAAAAAAATTTATTTGTTTTTTAAAGCGCAACATTATTTTTAAAACGATAATAATATAGTAAAAGTATAAATTTTAACTGCAAAAATATTCTGTGGCTATTGTTATTTGTTAAACAAATCATTTTAAAATCTTTTTTTGCCCAGAATGGATAAAACATATCCTTATCTTTATTTCATAAAAAGCACCATGTTTTATTTAAGAAGATTTCTGTACCTGATTTTTTTTATATTTCTGTTTAGCCGTGCTTTCTCACAAACTTTTGCGGGCGACCCGCCTTCTATAAAATGGAAACAAATTAATACCCCGGATTCAAGAGTTATTTTTCCACAAGGCCTTGATTCAATTGCTAACCGGATCACAAATATCATTTCATACATTAGAATACCCACACAAAAAACCATTGGCAACCGATCAAAAAAAATAAATATTGTCTTGCAAAATCAAACAATTGTTTCTAATGCTTATGTAAGTTTAGGGCCGTTCAGAAGTGAATTTTTTATGACACCCGAACAAAATAGTTTTGAAATGGGAAGCATCCCATGGCCGGACCAGCTTACCATTCACGAATACCGCCATGTAGAACAAAATAATAATTTTAATGTAGGGCTTTCAAAAGTAATGCGTATCGTCTTTGGAGAAGAGGGCCAGGCTTTGGCGAATAATGCAGCAATACCTAATTGGTTTTATGAAGGTGACGCAGTTTATAATGAAACCAATTTAAGTGGCCAGGCGCGGGGGAAATTGCCTGCTTTTTTTGACGATTACCGGTCTCTCTGGAAAGCGGGGAAAAATTATAGCTGGATGAAATTGAGAAATGGTTCGCTAAAAGATTTTGTTCCGGACCATTATGCACTTGGCTATTTATTAGTGTCTTACGGCTGCCAGGAATATGGCGATAAATTTTGGGAAAAGGTAACTCATGATGCGGCAGCTTATAGAAGCCTTTTCTATTCATTCCAACATGCGGTAAAAAAATATTCCGGAACCAGTTATGTTACTTTCAGGAATAACGCAATTGATTTTTTTAAGAAGGAATTTGATATTCCAATAACTGTTGTAAATAAAAATTCTTTAGGCAAATTTAAAAATGAACAATTCCCTTCGTTTACTGAAGACGGGTCCATAGTTTTTATAAAAAATACGTACAAAAATGTTCCTGAATTTGTGATTCAAAAAGGAAAAACCGAAAAGAAAATAAGGGCTGAAGATTATACCCTCAACGATTATTTCAGCTACCGAAACGGGAAAATAGTTTACACCTCGTACCAGCCTGACATTCGCTGGGGATATAGGGATTACAGCAATTTACAAATCATAGATGTTACTACCGGCCATGAACAAATGTTATCAAAAAAAACAAAATATTTTTCACCGGACATTAGCGAAGATGGCCGAACAATTGTTGTCGTGAATGAGCCCTCAGCAGGAAAATGCAACCTTAGGCTAATAAATGTAAAAACCCAAAAAGTAATTCAAAAAATTCCCAATCCTGATAAACTCTTTTACACTTACCCCAAATTTTATGGTAATCAAAAAATAATTTCAGCCGTCAGAAACACAGAAGGTAAAATGTCTTTGGCAGAAATTAACCTTGAAAATAATCAAACAAAATTCCTCATTCCATTCACTTACCATGTAGTGGGTTTCCCCTGTATTTTTAACGACACACTTTATTTTAGTTATTCCTACAAAAAAAACGATGAACTTTTTGCTTATACTTTCCCGGATAAAAAGCTGTGGCTTATAGAAACAAAAAACACAAAAGGAATTGGCAAATACCATCCTTTTGTAAATGATAACTATATAGGCTGGTCTTCGTTTACAGCAGAAGGGTACCGCATTCAGAAAGCTTCAAAGCCCGCTGTTCATTTTAAAGAAATTTCAGATGATAGCCTGCAGGAAAAAATTTCCGATTTTGGAATCACGGCCATAAATAAAACCAACGCTAATCTTTTATATTTTGTGCCTGATGATTCATTTCCCATCACCAAATACCATAAAAGTTTTAAGCTTTTTAATTTTCACAGCATTGAGCCTTCTGTCAACGACCCTCAATATACTTTAAGCCTCGTGAGCGAAAATATTTTGAATACAATGGTTTCAAATTTATCTTTTACTTATGACCGTTCTGAGAAATTTAAAGAAATCAGTTTTGACGCTACTTATGGTGGCTGGTTCCCTTATCTTACCGCGGGTGTAAATTATTTTATAGACAGGAGTACTTTGTTCCATCAAAACCTGGTTCGCTTTAACCAGTTTGAGCCTTACGCCGGTTTTAATATTCCGCTTAATTTTAGCAAAGGGCGTACGTTTACAAATCTCAATTTTGGTTCGCAATATGTTTACAGCCAGGGAATATTTCGCGGAAATTACAAAGACACTTTACAATCATCCTATAGCTACCTTAGTAATTTTTTATCGTTTAGCCACCTGAGCCAGCAAGCCCAACAACGAATATTTCCACGTTTTGCGCAAACAGTTTCACTCTCTTATAAAACCCCTTTAGGGAAGCTTAATGGATTTCAATTTATGGCAAATGGTAATTTATATTTTCCCGGTTTCGTCAATACGCACAGCATTGTTTTAAACGGCGCTTATTTAAGAAAAGACAGTTTGGATCAAATTAGTTTCTCCAGCGGGTTTCCATTTTCGAGAGGCTATCAATCTGTGAATTTTTATGAAATGTATAAATGGGGAATTAATTATCATTTGCCCTTAGCCCTTCCTGACTGGGGTTTTGCTGATATTTTTTATCTTTTAAGAGTACGCGGTAATTTGTTTTATGATGATACAGAGGTAAAAGATTTTTATTCAAATAAAACTCCTTATACAGCGGGTTTCCGCTCAACCGGTACTGAAATAACTTTTGATACCAAATGGTGGAATGAAGTAAATGTTTCTTTTGGAATACGCTACAGCCGGTTGCTGGATAAAGATATTTATGGAGGCAGTGGTTACAATCGCTGGGAAATTATTTTACCCGTAAATATTCTGAATCAATGAAAATAAAAATTAAGCCTATTTCTTTGTTTACTGTAAATGAACATTGATTCTGAAAAGTGGTAAACGCAGTAAACAACCAAATAAGCGAAATTCTAAATCTTCAATCTTAATCGTCTTTTTTCCAGCCAACCAGTTATCAAAACAATTATTAAGGCAAACAACAGCGATTTTATAATGCCTGCTAGTCCCGTCCTCATTATCAGGGGTAAACGGATTCCGATAAGTGATATAAAAATAGCTTCATGAAAATAAGGCAGAAGATAGCAGGTAAGCGTGCTCGTTCCTGCAGGCTTTATCATTTTAAACCAATTTTCTTTTCCTTTTCGGTCCACCAAAAATATTAAAACAGCAAAAGAAAGAATGCTGATAGCCGAGCAAATGGTAGTCCACGATGGTGTTGCTCTTATTTTTGATATGCCCCACAATGGCCTTGTAGAGAAACCAAAAATAAAAAGAACTACCGCCATTGCGATCAAAATGATTTCAAGCTTTATAGGCTTTTCCTGAAACTTCCGATACACAACCGCGGTGATCACACCGATCATTGTAATAGACGAGTCAGATGCATTACCAAGGCCTAAAGAACCGATCAGGTGCCTGAAAGATTCGGTAAATGCCGGCGCAATCAAGCATAACAGAAGAATTGAAAAAAACAAAGAATATCAAAAAAGCCAGTAATACAAGTAACCTTTCGCCGCCAAATAAGGTAATGGTTGCACAAGCAAAATACGCCCATCCTATCAGCCCTAATATTCCCCACCAATGAGGCTGCAACCAGATTGTACCATGCGGAGAAGTTCCTTTATAAACAATCGCCATCAAAATCAAAATAGCAATTCCAAGCGATTGCAGCCATACGCTTAATTTACGTTTCTCTTTAGAATAATCGAGCCAGATGAGGAAGAATGAAACGGTGATCAATATCTCCCACACAGATTGTGGCAATAATGCCTGGTTACTATAATTTTCGAGATTCATTTGAAAAAAACCCATCACAATTAATGCAATTGAACGAAGAACAATATGCCCGAAAATATTTGGGCGCGATTGCCCTCGATCCAACCTGCTTTGCTGGCTATAAGGAATAGATAAGCCTACAATAAATAAGAATGCAGGAAAAATAATATCAGCGAATCCCATACCATCAGCCTTTCCGGGCGCATGTTCCAGCCACGCCGGAATGCCTTTATCAGTCCACAGGTCATTTACAAAAACCATCAGGTACATGGTTAAAGCGCGGATAACATCAATGGATCCAAGTCTTCGTGTAGGCATATTTGTTAGTTTATTGATTGATAGCTGAAAAAACCTTTTGAAAGCAATTGGAAGATGTATTTTTATCTCCGGTTTTGGTGGAATCTTCTCCATAATATTCCTTCAAAAAGAAATCATTGCGGCTCCAGATTGTTTGCATAATTCCCTGGAAACGTTCTTTCATTTCCGGGGTTGAACGCTGACGGAATTTATACATATCTTCTACTTGCGCCACACCGGCATCTGCATTTCTGAATGGGCAACTGATAACGTTGAAACCTTTCATCGCAAAATAAACCGCTGTTTGATCGGCTCTTTCATAATGCCAGTCGCAGATAACCACATCTTTTGGAATCATATCAATTGCCCTGTAAGTATTATTCATACTGGCTTCCCACTCTCCCAGCCCGGTTGTTTTTCCATCTAAAAGGCGGTCGCCCCAAATCCATAATTGCCTTCCGCTCTCTGCAAGGTGATCGTGAATTCTTCTTACTTCATCTGCAAATAATTGTGCCGGGTCATGGCCGCCGCATCTCGGGCATTTATCCTCACCAATATAAAACACTTCATCCATCCCGGCATGAAAAGCATCCGACTCAAAAACATTGCATATTTCATCAATCAAATCAAAAATAATTTTGTGCAATCCCGGGGCAAGCGGGCAATAACTTCTGCAATACAAATTATCTGCATTCGGCCATTCATATTTTGCCGGCATTTTTACCCATGGCGTTTCATCAAACTGGGGGTAAACGCTCAGTAATTTATAAGTTTGGTTTCCCCACGATTGGTGCCCTAATAAATTGATTTGTGGAATAACACGGATGCCCGATTGCCTGCAGGCACGAACGATCTTCTTTACGTCTTTTTCAGAAAGGGCGAAACTATCAACAAGTTCAGGATGGCTTTTGAATTGGTAATGGTAATCCACGCGAAGTATCAAAGTGTTTACATGCCGGGGCATCAATTCTTTTTTAATAAATGTTACAAAAGAATCCACTCCTGCAGGGCGCGGCGCGGCAATAGCAAAGCCACGCACAGGCAACGTATCATACAAGGTTGGCTGATTTTGAAGAGGTGCGCTTTTCGCATTCTCCTTAACAGCAAATAATAAAGGAATAGTTAGAAAAAGCAGAATAGTTTTTTTCATAACATTCAATTTTTTTAAATTTTATTTCCAGGCATTTGTAATTTCATTTGCATTTGCATCACCTGAATGTGGCAAATTATACATGCCTTCAATAGTTCGCAAAACATTGTAATGACTGATCGAATCATTGTTTTGGCGCCGCTGCACCATTCGCCCAACAAAAATGGTAGCAATATGATTATGATGCATATCCCCCTTTTCGTCTTCATCAAAAGTTACGATCAACAGGCTATTGTGTTTTTTAGCCCATCTTACATAAGAAGAAAGATGAATCCTCAGCCAATGATCGGCACGTTTTACTGCCGCTGTATCTCCATCCAAATCAATATTATGCATATCATTTGCTTCATTAGGAATAACAAATGATACCGTAGGTAATTCATTATAATTCTGAAGGGAAATTACTAAAAGGCTGATTAGAAGAAACAGGCAATCCATTTTCTTTATCGCCTTGCCAGTTAACCCATGGCGCATGTTTTCTTGCATAATCATACCCGTTTTTTACCTGGAAATAACATTCAAGCGATCCTGTTTGTGGTAATGTTTCTGAATACCCTTTAAAAGAATAACCTGCTTTAATAAGTGCTGCACCCAAATTAGGCACTGTTAAAGGTGCACTCTTTCGTAAGGCACTGGTCACCATCAACACCCTGCGTGCTACCGGAAAATAATGCCAGGTAATTTGGCTCGCTCGGATGAGTAATTGAATGCGCGTCGGTAAAAAGCGTTCCTTCTTTTGCAAGCCTATTGATATACGGCGCATTTTCGGAACCAATGATTTGATCGAAGCCATGGTTTTCTTCCATGACAATTACAATATGCGCAGGCTTGGGCAACCTTCTTTTAAAAGCGCATGAAACACACAACAAAATCAGAATCAACAACCCAACCTGAACAGCAGGCAGGCAAATAAATGGGAAATTGGCTTTTTTCATAAAAATTTTTTAAATTTTATTTAGGATTTTAAGGGCTGTTCATCATAATAAAGAGAAGCAGCGCCTAGGATTCCAGGATTTTCCAGATCAGAAACTTCCAGGTGAAATTGCTCCAGCGTATTTGAATAAACATACGTGCGGATCCGCTCCCACATTTTCTTTTCAAAAAGCGGATACGCTTTACTGATAGAACCACCAAGCACGATCAGTTCAGGGCAATACGTATATAAGATCATCCTTATCGCGTTTCCCAAATGCGTTCCCAATTCTTCAAAGATCATGATGGAAAGCGGATCGCCATCCAGCGCTTTTTTGTAAACCAATTCCCCATTGGTTTGATAACAATTTTCAAAGAATTGCCCGCTGGCATAGTATTCAACATACTGATCCAAATATTCTACATTTCCAAATTCGCCTGCGCCACAATTAACACCGGCATACAATTTATCATTGATAATAATTCCTGCACCCAAACCGGTTCCAATAGTAAGCCCGATCATCGAATGAAAATTTTTTCCTTTGCCAAAATGTTTTTCGCCGAGAGCAAAACAGTTTGCATCATTATTTACAGACACCGGAATACCGTATCTTTCTTCCATTAATTTTTTAAGTTCTACTTTTTTCCATGAAGGAATATTTTGAACGTCATACACAATTCCATTTTCAATATCTACCACACTCGGAACGCCAATTCCAATAGCTCTAACTTCCTTATCTACTAAAGGGTCAATCAGTTCATACATCACTTTCAACACTTCTTCGACACTTCCTGAAGACGGAATTCTTTCCGAAACTATTTCTGCCAAAACCCCTTCTGATACTACACCTGCACGAACATGCGTTCCGCCAAGGTCTATTCCCATAATTTTTATTTGATTCATTTTTAAGAAATTTAATTATTCTTTATTTATGGCTGTCAATTATACTAATTAAATCAGAAATTATTTTTTGGTCATTATATGGATTTTTTAAAAGCCTTATTCTTTAATTCATGTAGAAATAAAATTGTTTCTTCAGATAACTTAGGAGAAGATTTTTCCTTTTTTACCGCTTCATTGTATAATTCAAAAAACACAAATGGGTCACCAATATAATTCAAATATTTTGGAAGCAGCCCGGCTTCTTTTATTTTCAAAGCCATATAACGCCCGGGTATATGCGCCGCATTTTTAGAAAATTCTTTCATTTGAAACGTGAATACCGATTTTGATTTATATGTGGATTTAAGTAGAGAATCAATCTTTTTTAAATAAAAATCAGCATATTTATTTTCATCTTTTCTCAATAATAAGACCCCTTTATATATTGGCGACTTTGGCTTAGAAAGCAAAGGCTTGTCGATCAAATCTGCGATACCCTCTTCAGCAATTAGTTCTGTGAAATAAATGAAATTTCTCGCCCCTTTAGAAAGTGTTTTATAAGCATTTGGATTAAATTTTTCGGAATAAATTTTTCCCACTATTGAATGATAACTTTCATGAGCTGAGATGATTCCGGATTTATACTCATTCACTTTTGCAGTTTGAAGCATACTATTGAAAACATAGCCTGGAAAAGCAGTTCCCTCATCTAAAAACATGTAGATCTGTTTCGGGAGTATCGAGTCTTTTCTTAGAGCTACAGGTAAATAAGGGAATAATAACTTTTTAATAGAATCATTCATGTTTTCCCGTTTCAATATTGCAATTGTCCTCTTGATAAGATTTTCATTTTCTTTATACTCCATCATTAATTTTTGTTCCCCATCAATTGCGAGAGCATCTCCGTTCTCAGTCTGTTGTGGTTTAAAAATTAATCTCATATCTGCTACAAAAGCTGATGAATCATAAGATGGTGCGTTGCTAAATAACTGGATAACAGGAATATCAAAATATTTTTGCCACATCGCAGGAGTAGGTGGGCGATTTGCCTGGAGCGAATCTGCTAGTTGAAAAAATTCTTCTATTGGTTCGAAATCTGCTTTTTTATTGGTTAGCATAAGTTGCTGAGAAAACAGATTATTATTTAAAAACAGAATAAATATAAATAGAGATATTTTTTTCATCGAAGTCGGGTCATTTAATTGAAGTAACTGTTTTATGAATTACAATCACTATCTGATCACTATCGGATAGGCCTTTACGCTTCATCAATTTTAAAAGCCTTCTTTGAATCCTGAATCGTCTTATTTTTAATGATAGGCTTAGCCCAAAAACCAATACTTAAAATATAACCGAGCGTGATGAATAAAAAAAGCATGCCCGTACGCAAACCAAAATGATCGCCAATTGCGCCGATAATTAATGGAATAATTGCGCCACCTATAATGCCTGTCAACAAAATTCCTGAGAAAGCGCCATGGTGTTCTTCCAGTGAATTTAAAGCCAGCGAAAATATAATCGGGTACATAACAGAAGCAAAAAAACCTACGCAAGGAAACGCATATAGTGCTACACGGTCGTTTCCTGTAAATAAAGCGATGCATAAAGAAATAATTGCCAAAATGGTAAAACTGATCAATACTTTGCTGCTGTCCATCACTTTTAATAAAACCAACCCGAGTACGCCGCCTGCCGTCATCATTCCCCAGAAATAGGCTACGTCATTGGCTCCGGAGGTTTGAGGATTATATTGGTGGTACTCAAAAAGAAATTGTGAAATCCAGTTAGCAACGCCTTGTTCTGTGCCCACGTAACAAAATATGCCGATAAAAAAAAGAATAACCGTCCGTTTTTTTAAAAGGTCTAAATGAACTTTTAAAGCACCCGCTTTTTCATCTTTACTAAGAATTACTTTCGGAAATTTTGATATAAGAATTACCACGAACATTATCAAACTTACCACTGCGAATACCCAATACAAAGAGATCCAGGGAAGGCTTTCGGGAACAATAGAAGCAAAAATTTTTTGAACCGGATCAATATTTCCCTTGTTGGCAAGGTTAACCACCAGGTAAGAATATACCAGCGGGCTGATGAAGGAAGCTGCTCCAAAAATCAATTGAGCCAATACAGAATTAAAAGCATAATTTTCTTCACCGCCGGAAGTACGAAGCAATGGGTTGATAACTACCTGCAGCATAGCCATCCCGCATCCAATCAAAAATAAAGAGATGATGTAACTGGAATAATTGGGAAATAAAACTAACAGCAACGATCCGATAAATGAAACCACAAATGCAGCAACCATTATCTTCTTTTCTTTGTATTTTTCATTCAATATTCCTGCGGGGATTGACATCACACCATAAGCAATAAAAAAAGCAAAAGGCAAAATAGCTACCTTGGTTAAGCTAAGATGGAAGCCGGTTTTAATATCAGGGATCAGGGCTCCGATAATGTTAGTAAGAAAAGATATTACAAAAAAGGTGAGAAGAATTAAAAACACGATGTAATAATTTCTCTTACTGGTAGTGGTAGTTGTAGCCATGGATTTTTTTATGAAAGATGAAGAATAATGTGTGTTTTATTTAAAAAAATATTAATAAACAGATACGCTTTTTATAACTTCTACATTCGAAATTCCTTATTTTGTATTCTTTATTTTATACTAGCAGTAAACCAACAAATTCCCTTAATTTTTATTTTCGTTTATGCTTAAACGTTATATAATATAAAAAATAAAAAATTAATCTTCGCCTTCATCCTTTAACCAAACCGGTTTGGTTTCTGACTGATGATCCGCCCCAATGATATCTTTGTACAATTCAGGCCTGCGGGCATTTTTATAACGCCACCCACCTGCCAGTTTCAATTTATCTTCTGTAATTACTGTTGTTGCGATTTCATCTTCAAAACTTTTAATTTCTACCAGCACTTCGCCGTAAGGATCAAGAATCATTGAATTCCCGTTCTTCAGATGTTCCCCATCATAACCGATTGGGTTGGCAAAAACATAATAAACTCCGTTATCATACGCTCTCGCCGGAAGCCATCGCATCAGCCATTGCCGGCCTTCGGCCCGTCAAATTCCATGCGCAGCGGGACAGGATCAGTCTCCCTTTTTTGCCAAAGCGCATCATCTACAAAACCCCTTCCCGGCATCGAAGAAGGTGTGCACATGGTTACGTGCGGCGCAAAAATAATTTCAGCCCCGAGCAACGAAGTAGCCCTCACATTTTCAACCACATTATTATCATAACAAATTAGAATTCCGCACTTCCAGCCTTTGATGTCGAAAATAACATATTCATTTCCCGGCGACAAATATTTGCTGATGAAAGGATGTATCTTTCTGAATTTGGCTTTAAGCCCGGTTTTATCAACGCAGATATAGGTATTGTAAAACAGGCCGTTTTCAATTTCTACTAACCCTGCCAACACAGTGATATCATACTTTTCAGCGATCTGAATTAGTTTTCGCGTACTTTCGCCATCTGGAATATTTTCTGCTAATTTTTCTATTTGTTCCTTGTCGAGATCTTTAAAAAAAGTATATGCAGTAACCGACATTTCATGAAAACTAATCACTTCTGCCCCGGCATTTTTTGCTTTTGCAGCTAATTTTTCAATTACAGAAAGATTGTACTCTTTATCCCCGTCTTTGGGAGCAAATTGTGCAACTGCAATTTTTAATATTCTCATTTCTATAGTTCGTAGTTCTTAGTTTTTAGTCACTCTATATTCCAGCCACCTACTTTTACAACTGGTTTTTGCCCTTTAAGATCCGATGTATGAACCCAAACAGAAACAGTTCTTTCCTCGCCGGGCAACAAAGTAAAATAATTAGAATCCCAAAAAACCGGAACCACCGATTCATTACTGTTGCCTTTCTTTAAATCAAGGTAAACCATAAAAGCAAGATGCGAAGTTGGATTTTTCACTTTTACCGTTATCATTGTTTTTCCATCTTTATTGGAAACCATATCACTTGTTTGCAATTTTACTTTCGGAAGTTGCTGGAGCATGGTGAGATCGGCATAATGAGATTCGGGTGTAAAATACCAATTGCTTCCTTTTATATTAAGCGAATCCTTTTCGGTAGAAAGTACATAAAAATTGTTGCTTACATTTTTGTGTCCTTTGTCAAATAATTTCAAATCCAAAAAGTAAGTTTTACTCATATCCATATCCGAAGGCAAAGGGAAAACCCCTTTCGTTTCTTTTGATGAAAGAGCGGGCACATCAACGGTTTTTTTCAAAACAGATTTGGTATTGAAATCAAGCAAATTTATTTCGGCTGTAAGCCCATCCACGGTATTGGCCGTATTGTTCATTATGTCAACTGCCTGGTTTCCGTAATTATAAGAAATATGTAGAGGTTCATTGGCTTTTCTTGCCCCATAAAAAGCGCCTGTCGGCATAAGGTAGTAATCATACAATTGCCACCAAAGCTTTGGCCACGAAGCGTTATACATCCATTGAATAATGCCGGTTGCTTTAAATCGGTTGGATTCAAATGCTTCATACATCGCGCGCATTCCTTCATAATTAAGGTATTGCGCTTTTCTTTCATAATCCTTCAAAGAAGTTGGCGCGCCTAATCTTTGGTCCATCGCATTATTATAATGAGTAAGGTTATGAAAATTGCCTCTTGCTGCATGGTACAACCATGAACTGCCAATGGGCCACAATGAATCTTTAGGAATCATTTTTTCTAAACTTTCCAAAACGGGAACCTGCGGGCCAGGCCGGTTTCAGTATTAAAACCAAATGCTCCTCCGTAAGTAGTATCAATGTACCAATAATCCGGCGGTACATAATCGTAAGGGCCACGCATTTTCATTCCTGTCGGGCCGGTAATTTCGCTTGTCCATTCTTTGGCAGATTGTGCATAAGGGCGCGTAGGGTCATAGTTAGCTAAAACATTCAGGTAATCTTTTTCCAGTTCAGGCCTTGGCCATTTGTCGCTTCCATAAAGCCATAAGAAAATACTTGGATGATTTCTTAGCCAAACTACCTGGTCGTGCAAAGATTGGGTGGCAATATCAATTTGCTCTGGCGTGGAAATAACTCCATACTTGTCGTCTGTGGCTGTTTTCATAAGGCCTTTCCATTCCCACTGGCAACTAAAACCAACCATTATTAAGATTCCTTTTTCATCACATAAATTATAAAGATGCTGATTTTCGCCCCAAAAACCTTCCATGCGTAAGGCATTAAAATTCATGTGGACGGCGTAATCAATTCCTGCTTCTTCGTAAGCGGGAGTAGCTCTCAGCAACATCGGGTCTGTCCAGCCACCACCTTTTATTAATATTTTTTTACCATTCAAACGGTAAGCGCGAAATCCCTTGTCAGTCATGTAACCGGAAACACTGCGGATACCAAATTTCATTTTTCTTGAATCAGAAATTTTATTGGCGGTTTCAAAACTCATATCAAGAGAATACAAGTTTGGCTTTCCCAAATCGTGCGTCCACCAAAGTTTTGGATGATCCATGCTTAAGGCCTTATAGTCATCGGGAGTAAACACAATTTCTTTTGATTCATTTGCATTTAAAGAAACATCTTTTGAAATATGAATATCATTTCCAATGGTTGCTTTCAAAACGCCATTGATGTTTTTATCAGAATGATTTTCAAGCTTTACTTTTAGTGTAATATTCGCATGGTCAAGAGTGGCAGTATCTACATCGGTAATTACAAAAGGCTGGTCTAACGAAACCGGGCCGGTTTCCAGCAAATGAACATCGCGCCAGATGCCCATGTGGTTATCGGCAGGTTCAGGGTTCCAATCTACAAAACCAATGTTCAAATCGCCGGGGCCGCCTTGTTTCACTTTTAATGCCAGTACGTTTTCGCCTTTTTTGACATAAGGCGTTATATTAAAAATAAACTGGCGGAAACTTCCTTTTACCGTATCCGCAGAAGCGATCTTTTTCCCATTGAGCCAAACATCCGCGCTGTAACTGATTCCATTAAACCGCAGGCGGTAAACCTGCCCATCGCCCGTTTTATCAATTACAAAAGTGCGGCGGTACCACCACGGAGCGGTAAATAAACTGTCAGGGATTTTTTCAAGGTTGCGGTTGAAATAAATATTTTTAAAAACCCCATCATCCACTAAAGTCCCTAAAGTACTGTTGGGAACTTCTGCCGCATACCATTTTGAGGGCTTGAAATTAACCGTGGAAATTTTATTATCGTTTGCAGATACTTTATCTGAGGATTGAATCTGCCATTGATTTTCCAATTCACTGTTTTTTACATTCCATGAATTGCTTTGTGAAAAGGCGCACCAGGGCAGCATCATAAAAAAAAGAAACCCTAAAATCTTCTTATCGGTTTTTTGCATGTGAGATATTATTTTGAGAATAAAAAAAGAAAACGGTTAATTTATAGAAAACACTTTTCATAAAAAAAGCAAGTATTTGAAAAACTTTTGTATTCGTTATCAGAGAATCATAAAGTTAAAAAGAAAAACCCTTTTATTACTTAATTAATTTGTTGAAAGGTATAAACAAGTAGTAAACAAGGTAATAAGGCACATTTTTATTTTCCTTTCTTCAATTAATCTTTGGTAATTTCTATTGTACCTTCATTTGGAACCGCCTTGTATAAAACAAAAACTCCTTTAGCATCTTTTTGAGTTGCTACTTTTTGTTTTGCGTTTTGTGTTTTTACCGAAACATTTTTCCAGCTTCCGGGAAGATAGGTTTTTAAGGTTACCGGTTCATCATATAAATTCTTATCTAAAGAATTGGAAAGCCCGATTGTAATTTTATTCTTACCATTTTTGCTGTCAATTTTCGAACTCATTCTTTCTCTTACATACCGGGCCACTTCGCCAAATGGCGCTATCCAAATATTGTTTTCCCTGTTTTTAATATAAGTAAAATATTCCTTCAGCTTTTCATGAGGCGTAGGCTGCCAGCCGATATCATCTATTCCATGAAAAACCAAAACCAACCAGATATTATCATGTGCCAATGAAGTATCTACCCAGGATTTCATCAAAGGCATCGGTGTTTTTGAAAGTGGGCCGCGTTCCCATTCCACATATTCTTTGTCCGAATTTCCGGGCTGTTCTTTATAGCCACGGTTAATCTCTGTCATCCAGGGCTCAGGCATCAAATTTCGTAGCGCCTGGTAAATGGGGAAACCATATTTCATTACTCTTGGGTCCTCAATGCCAAAAGGCACTTCGGCCGAAAAAGTATATTTCTCCCCCAAATGTTTCCTTATTTCATCTTTGCTTTTTCTGAGTTCATAGCCCATATTCGCAGTATCAAGAATAGCCAGGTGCGCATGAGTTACAGTGTGGCTGGCTATTTCATACCCTTTGGCTGCATCATTTTCCAGGGCAGCCCATGTCAGGCCTTCTTCCTGCCCCATTTCCATGCTGGTATCTTTTCCGGGTTTCAATTCTTTATTTCTAACGGCTGCGTAGAGGCTGTCCATTACTTTCCAGGCTTTTTCTTTTTTTCCTGATTCATACCATTCATCTGCTCTGTTATAATAAGGTAATGTGCCCCCATACCCTAAATACAAAGACGCAGAAGCCCGCTCAAAAAAATTATCCGCATTGGTAGGAACATTTTTAGTTTCAGAAATAATTTCTTTTACAGGGCGGCCCACAAATTTTGGCGGGTAAACAGAACCTTTTATAGGGCCCGTAATTACAAAAAAAGTGGCCCGCAAATTCATCTGTTCCATAATCGGCAATGCCGTTTTAAACTGGTTGCGCGAACCATCATCATAAGTGATAGAAACGGCTGTTTTCTTTCCATTTTGCCATTTGGTAATTTTAGTTTTGCCAACTGTTTGAGCGGTGGCAGAAAATATCAAAAACATATTGACAAAAATGAACAGGGAAGCTCCGAAAGAAACTTTACGCGGTAAAAACCTTTCTTTTATCATTGCAATGCTATATTTAAAAAATGTTTGAAAGAAACAGCCTGGGTTACAAATTCATCCCACCGGAAACCTCAATTCTTTGCCCGCTTATCCAACGCGCATCTTCACTACAAAGAAAAGCAATTACACCGCCAATATCCTGCGGAAGCCCTACTCTTCCCAACGCAGCGCGCGATGCTAAAAACTTTTTTCTTTCGGGAATATCGCGGTTGCCACCGTTATTAAAATCTGTTTCCACAGGGCCGGGCGCCACTACATTTGCTGTAATTCCCCTTGGCCCCACTTCTTTGGCAATATACCTTGTGAATACTTCAATTGCGCCTTTCATAGGCGAATAAATCGAATAGCCGGGAATTACATAATGCGTTGTTCCGGAAGAAATATTGATGATTCTTCCGTTATCATTCATCAATGGCAACAATTTTTGAGTAAGAAAATAAACGCTTTTGTAATGAATATTTACAAACAAATCAAACTCTTCTTCTGTGGCTTTATCAAAAGGGATGGAAGCTCCATTTCCCGCATTGTTAATTAAAAAATCAAATTTTTCGGTATTCCATTTTGACTGGAGGATTTGCTTAAAATCTTTTATAAAATCCCCTATTGATTGAATTTTATTGGCATCGTATTTCAATGCCGCAGCCTGTTTTCCCATTGCCTCGATTTCTTTAACTACATTTTCAGCGGCTTCTTTTTTACTGACATAAGTAATTACAATATGATGCCCTTTTTCTGCAAGGCGAAAAGCCGTTTCTTTTCCCAGCCCACGGCTGCCACCTGTAATTAACGCTATTTTATTTTCCATAGATTTTGATTTTAAGATTTTACAAATGTAAATATTTTGAGAGGGTTAAATGGCATATTTCAAAATTTCCCAGGTTGGGAAATTAAAAATCAGGGAAAATTTGCCCTGCCTGGCCAGGCAGGCAAGTTCTTTTACTTCCCACCATTCTGGGTTAAACAAAACAGTATCTGAAATCTGAAAACGGCCATGAAATAAATGAAAATATTTTATCTAAAAAAACTTTTATTTTCCACCGGAAATGTTATTTTTATCTTCAAAAGATAATTAGTTCAGATCGGTTTTATTCTTAATGAATCAGTGATTCGGAGCCTTTTTCAAAACTTTTTTATCTTTACCACATTAATTGACTTATATTTTTTCAGATGCTCGAAAACAAAGAAATATCAGCCCTCTTTCATTTAATAGATGATCCTGATGATGAAGTTTTCAGCACCGTTACCGAACGCATTATTTCTCACGGCCGCGCCATCATTCCCAATCTTGAAAATTTATGGGAAAACAGCCCTGATGAAAATGTGCAGGGAAGAATTGAACTGATCATTCATAAATTACATTTCAGGGACCTGGTAGAAGAATTTACTGAATGGAAAAATGGCAATTGCGAATTGCTCCACGGTTCATTATTGGTGGCAAAATATTGCTACCCTGAAATGATCGCCACTTCTACCTTGCAGGAAATAGAAAAAATAAGAAGGAACATCTGGCTAGAACTCAACAGTTACCTTACGCCCCTGGAACAGGTGAATGTAATTTCAGGCATTTTATACAGTTATTATAAATTAAAAGGAAACGAAGTAAGCTATGATATCCAGGAAGATTTTTTGATCACCAAACTGATAGAAAATAAAAGAGGTAATTCCATTACCAACGGTATTCTCTATCTCATTCTTTGCGAGTTGCTTGATATTCCTGCCAGGGCTATCAATATTCCAAGGCAATTTATCCTCGGTTATTTCGATATTGATTATCAATTTCCCAATCCGCTAAAACAGCAATCTGAAAAAATCAATTTTTATATAGACCCGCTTAACGGGCAGGTGTATTCGCAAAAAGATGTGGAAAGTTATTTTAAGAGAATTTCTGTTCCTCCTGTCCCATCTTATTTTAAAGCCCTTAACGATAAGAAAATCATACAGCACCTTCTTGAAGAATTTAGCAAATGCTTTAATGGCCCTTCTCAGCTTTATAAAAAAAATGAACTTCTTTTTCTCGCAAAACTATTAGACGATTAAGAAAATAAAAATCCCGGTTATTTCTTTATCTGCTGGCAAAATCGCAATTTTCCTACGGTCAAGAACTGTATCTCACAGGATCCAGGGAAATTTACCAGGTTTGGCAGAGATCTGTTTTATCACTGTTCTTTTCTTAAATATTTTGCCAGGCATACATAGCTGCAAATTATGGACAGTGATTTTTTGATCCATGTAAAATACATGTCAAATTTTCTTTTCTATGAGCCGGTGATGCCCAAACGGGTTTTCAATTTCCCCTGGATAAAATTATTTCATTTGTTGAAGAGGCCCATGGATTTATAATCTCATCTGGTATTTAATGGCAGGCTAAAATAAAAAGAAGACCCGCTGCCGATTTCGCTTTCAACCCAAATTCTTCCCTGTTGTGCTTCTATAAACTCTTTCGAAATGGCAAGCCCAAGCCCTGTTCCTTTTTCTTTGGAGCCCGGAACCTGGAAGTATCTTTCAAATAACCTCGGTAGATATTCTTTATCTATTCCCGGCCCATGATCGGTAACTGAAAAAACAATCGCTTTATTTTCTACCCTTATCGAAATTTTAACGGTGCTTTTATTAAATGAATATTTGATGGCGTTGGTTAAAAAATTATTTAACACCCAAGTGGTTTTGTCTGCATCAGCTTTAATCATTGGCAATTCCGAAGGAACATCCTGCTCAAGAATAATTTCTTTTTCTTTCGCATTTGCCGCCACTGCACTGAACTGCATTGTCAACTATTTCTGCACGGGTTAATCTTGTTGAATGTTCAATTGAATACGCCCTGACTCTACCTGCGACATATTTAACAATTCACTTAAAATTTTCAGCATTCTGCTATTATCATCTTTCAGGTTTTCAATTAATTTTTTTTGTGAGTCGGATAATGTTCCTGTTCTTTCATCGAGCAAAAGTTTGAGGCTAAAATCAGAAGAGGCCAAAGGTGTTTTTAATTCATGCGATACGGTGGCAATAAAATTTGTTTTGGCAACATCCAGTTCTTTGTAGGATGTTATATTCTTCAAAACAATCACCTTATTTTTTGTTTCGCCTTCTCCTAATTCCAATACTTCTTTGGTGAAAAAGTTCTCGCGGTTATCAATCACAGCTTTAAAAGTCGTTGAGTTTTCATCTTCCATCAGGTATCGGAATAATTCATTCCTTCTGCTGATGTCACTCACATTTTTGCCCACAATTTCTTCGGAACGCAGCCCCAGCAATTGAAGCGCTTGTTTATTGGCAAATAATATTCTATCGTTTTTATCAATCCCAATACTCGCATCCTTCAAACTGTTGATAACCGCTTCAGCCCTGCTTTTTTCAAACATCAGCTTATTGAGATTGCTGCTTTCAAAGTATTCGAGCTTCTCTGCCATTTCATTAAAGGCGTTAGCGAGATTGCCAAATTCGTCTTTATTTTGAATGTATATCCTTTGATCATATTTTTTTTCACCGACGGCTTTTATAGCCGCAGTCAACTGATTAACGGGTGTGGTAATAACAGAAGGAAAATTAAGCAGGAAGGTAAAAGATACTAAAAATACAAGGCTGCTGATAATAAGAATGATGGTAAGCGCCTTATCTGCATTTTGTTTGGCTTTGTCGTTCTTCAGCCTGATGGCATTCATATTAAGCGCGAGTATCTGCTGAATAAATCCCTCAATTTTTCTGACATTATTTCGTGTAGTATCGCCTTGTTTAAACTTATTGAAATAAAAGGTAAGTGAGTCTGTAGCCTGCTTTTCACCTTTTTCTGTAATGTTATTTGCTGTTTGTGCAGTACATCTTCAAATGCTTTTACTGACTTTTCGAAGGAGGAAGAATAGGAAAGCAAAGATTGCTGCATGGTGTGGCCATAAGAAAGAGTTTCATAATTGTCGCGTAAAATATTTTTTGAATTATTTTGCACCTGCACCATAAAATAAATTCCTACGCCTCCTGTTAACAGCAACAGTAGGAAAAGAAAGAATGTTCCAAGCCATATCTTATTTTTTATATTCAGCGCCATCAGGAAAATATTACCAGGTCAATATTGTTTTTGGAAAGTGTTTTTAACAGTTGGTTGAAGATACCCGTTCTTAAGATAACCTGGAAAAGATTTAAGTGGGGCTTTCCCAGACAAATCGTAGTAATTTGTTTTTCCACTACAACCTCCATTATTGCTTTGGCAATATTATCTTCTTTTTTTTGAATTACTTCAGCTCCCAGTTCTGTTGCATTTTTAAAGTTATTGATAAGATGCCGCTGCGCATCCAGGGCAATTTTATCTGTTGATTCTTTTGGTGTTTGCACATACAGCACGTACCATTGACTGTTATAATAAGAAGCCAGCCTTGCGGTTTTTCGAATGATTCGCTGGGCTATTGCATGATTGGAAGAAACACAGGCAAGGAAACGTTCGTGCCGGAACGGATTTTTTCTGTAGGTGATATTGTAATCCACTTTTCTTTCCACCTGTCCGGCCACTTCTTTTAAGGCCAGCTCCCTAAGTTGCAAAATCCTGTCTGGCTGAAAGAAGTTTTGCAAGGCCTGTTGTATTTTAGAATGGTCATAAATTTTTCCTTCTTTCAGGCGCGAAATAAGTTCATCGGCAGTAAGATCAATGTTTACGACCTCATCTGCCAGTTGCAAAACTTTATCAGGGATTCTTTCCTGCACGGCTATTCCGGTGATATTCTTTACATCTTCGTTAATGCTTTCTATATGCTGGATGTTTACCGCAGAAATAACACTAATACCTGCATCTAAAATATCCATTACATCCTGCCACCGCTTTTTATTTTTGCTGCCGGGAATATTCGTATGCGCCAGTTCATCTATAAGCACAATATCAGGATGCAATAATAAAATGGCCTGCACATCCAACTCTTCCAACCTTTTCCCTTTATAAAAAATTTCCCTGCGGTCAATCACGGGGATTCCTTCAACCAACGCTTCAGTCTCTTTCCGGCCATGTGTTTCTATATAACCAATCCTTACATTGATGCCATTTTGTAAAAGGCTATGAGCTTCCTGCAACATCCGATACGTCTTACCCACACCGGCGCTCATGCCGATGTAAATTTTAAACTTTCCTTTCCCCGCGTTGGGATTTAGATTTAAAAATTGAGCTGTCGTATTTTCAATTTCAGCCATGCTATTTTAATTCATCTAATTTAATATTCAGTTCCAGGACATTTACTTTTTCAGGGCCAAATAAACCCAACAACGGTTTTTGAATTTGTTGCTCAACCAGTGCTTTTATTTTTTCTTCCGGAATATTTCTTGTTTATGCAATTCTCGCAACCTGCACATAAGCTCCTTCCGGTGAAAGTCAGGATCCAAGCCACTTCCTGATGCCGTAACCAATTCAGAAGGAATACTTCTTTTTTTACAGAAGGATTGTGCACCATAAAAGTATCAATTCTGTTTTGAACATCTTTTAAATAATCAGGATTAGATGGGCCTTTATTGCTGGCTCCGCTTCCTGCTGCATTATAGCCACTGCCGAAGGCCGGCTGTCAAAATATTTATCATCGGTAAAACTTTGACCTTCTAATTTGTAACCGACAATTTTATTGTTTACTGATACTGTTCGCCATTTCCATTATCAGGCGCTGCCTGTGCAATGGCCCACATAAGCAATGTGTATAATCCCATGAACACTACTATACATGAGAGTGTGAGTCTTAAAGCGGGAAAAAAATGTTGTTTCATATTTTTAATTTTTTATGTAGTTATAAGTTTTCTTAAAACCAAATGCTAACAACCAGGTCTAATAATTTTATACCAAAAAAAGGAGCTAGTATACCGCCTAATCCATAGATCAATAGATTTCTTCTTAGCAAAGCACTGGCGCCAATTGGCTTATAGGCAACACCTTTCAATGCCAGTGGAATCAATAATGGAATAATGATGGCATTAAAAATTATTGCTGATAAAATAGCGCTTTCAGGACTATGCAAATGCATAATATTTAAGCTCTGCAATGCAGGAACAGATACGATAAACAATGCCGGAACAATTGCAAAATACTTTGCTACGTCATTTGCAATAGAGAAAGTTGTAAGTGTTCCTCTTGTCATTAATAACTGTTTACCGATCTCAACTACTTCAATCAATTTGGTAGGATCATTGTCAAGGTCAACCATATTGCCTGCTTCTTTTGCCGCCGCTGTTCCGCTGTTCATTGCAACGCCAACATCTGCCTGTGCCAATGCTGGCGCATCATTGGTGCCATCACCCATCATCGCTACCAATTTACCCAGTTGCTGTTCTTTCTTTATATAGATCATTTTGTCTTCCGGTTTTGCTTCAGCGATAAAATCGTCTACGCCTGCTTTTTCTGCAATAAATTTTGCTGTTAACGGATTATCGCCGGTAACCATAACCGTTTTAATTCCCATCTTTCTCAATCTTTCAAAACGCTCATTAATGCCGGGTTTAATAATGTCCTGTAATTCTATTACGCCCAACACTTTTCCATTTTCACTTACTACCAGGGGAGTTCCTCCATTCGAAGAAATTATTTTTACCCTTTCAGCACTCTCATCCGGAAAATCATTTCCTGCCTTTGTTACTATATTTCTTATAGAATCAAAAGCCCCTTTCCGGATTTTTAAACCATTTGGCAAATCAATACCACTGCTTCTTGTTTCTGCGGTAAACTCAATAAATTTTGCGCCGGTCAGTATTGAAAGAATTTTTATCAAGATTGGACAATTCTATAATCGACTTCCCTTCCGGTGTTTCATCTGCTAAAGAAGATAAAGCACATGCTTCAATAAAAGCATTTTGGTCAATTCCGTTAGCCGGATAAAAATTGGTTGCCTTGCGGTTTCCGATTGTTATGGTTCCTGTTTTATCTAATAATAAGGTATCAAGATCACCTGCAGTTTCAACTGCCTTACCGCTTTTGGTAATTACGTTTGCTCTTAAAGCCCGGTCCATTCCTGCAATACCGATGGCGCTTAACAAACCACCAATTGTGGTTGGTATTAAACAAACAAATAATGAAATAAAAGCCGCAATAGTTATAGGTGTGTTAGCATATTTTCCAAAAGGTTCAAGCGTTACACATACGATTATAAAAATGAGTGTAAAACCCGCCAGTAAAATTGTTAATGCAATTTCATTGGGTGTTTTTTGTCTTGATGCGCCTTCTACCAACGCTATCATTTTATCTAAAAAACTTTCGCCCGGTTCTGTGGTTACACGAACCTTTATATGGTCGCTGAGCACCTTCGTACCGCCGGTTACAGAAGATTTATCGCCGCCTGCTTCCCGTATCACAGGGGCCGATTCGCCGGTGATAGCACTCTCATCTATTGTGGCGATGCCCTGGATTATTTCTCCGTCGATTGGAATAATATCACCACTTTCACAAACAAAAACATCACCTTTAATTAATTGAGAAGAAGGGACTATTTTAATTTCATTGGTATATATCTCGCCAACCAGGTATACTTTTTTTGCCGGAGTATCTTCCCTGGTTTTTCTGAGGCTGTCGGCCTGTGCCTTGCCCCTGGCCTCTGCAATGGCTTCGGCAAAATTCCCAAACAACAAGGTTATGAATAACACAGCGAATACAATTATATTATACGCAAGGCCTCCTTGTGCTTTTTCACCCAAAAAAATCCATACACAGACAGCCAACATTATAGCGGTGCAAATTTCCACAGTGAACATCACCGGATTACGAAACATGATTCGTGGATTCAGTTTGATGAATGATTGCTTAAATGCCGTGTTCACCAACGACTTTTCGAACAATTTTTGTTCTCTTCTATGTACTGACATAATTTTAAATTTATTGGGCCAAAAGGAAATTAATATTTTCGAATATTTGTTGTTTTACTGTATGCCTGCTGTTTCAAAAAAACTTCTTATAAATTTTAGCTCATTCCAAAAAACTCTGAAAGAGGCCCCAGCGCTAATGCCGGGAAGAAACTCAATGCAGCCACTATAAATATTACTGCAAACACCATGATGCCGAAAGTGGATGTATCTGTTTTAAGTGTTCCTGCGCTTTCGGGTACGAACTTCTTTTTTGCAAGACTTCCAGCAATGGCTACCGGACCGATGATGGGTAAAAATCTTGCAAGCAACATCACTGATCCGCAGGCTATATTCCAGAATTGCGTATTATCTCCGAGGCCTTCAAAACCACTGCCGTTATTAGCCGAGGCAGAAGTAAACTCATACAGCATTTCACTGAAACCATGATTGCCGGGATTATTTAACCATCCTGCATAAGCAGTTGGGTCGTGCGCATATAGGTGCGATGCGATTGCTGTTCCAACCAGGATTAAAAACGGATGAAGTAAAGCAATGATTGAAGCGATTTTCATTTCCCTGGCTTCAATTTTTTTACCCATAAATTCCGGGGTTCTTCCTACCATCAGGCCACTGATAAAAACAGCGATGATGATGAAAATGTAGAAATTTAAAAAACCTACACCAACCCCTCCATAGAAAGAATTTATCATCATACCCAACATGGCAAACATTCCTGTTAAGGGTGTAAAACTATCATGCATTGCGTTTACGCTACCGTTAGAGGTGGTTGTGGTACTGATGCCCCAATAGGCAGAGGCAGCAGGGCCAAAGCGCACTTCTTTCCCCTCCATACTTCCATGGCTTTGCGATATGCCCATTTTGGTGATGGCCGAATTTCCATGCATTTCGTTATAGATCGATGGGGTTACAAGTAGTAAAAAACCCAACGTCATTACACCAAATACAATCCAGGCAAATCTTTTTCTTTTAAGCATATAGCCTAAAGCAAAGATTAATGCGATTGGAATTAAAATGATGCATATATTCTCAACCATGTTGGTAAAGTAGTTGGGGTTTTCAAAAGGGTGCGAACTGTTTACCCCGAAATATCCGCCACCATTAGTGCCTAATTGCTTAATAGCTATCATCGCTGCTGCCGGGCCTCTTGATACATGACCGTATCTCCCTGCATGCTTATAAATTGAGCTTTACCTTTAAAAGTCATAGGTGTGCCATTGAACATTAATATAACAGCAACAACTATTGACAGCGGCAATAAAATTCTTGTACATGATTTAATAAAGTAGTTGTAGAAGTTACCCGGGTTTTCCGTAGTTTTTTCTTTCATCGCTTTGAAAACAACTGCACATGCTGCCATACCGGTGCCGGCACTTATAAATTGCCACAACATCAATGTTAGCTGTCCGAGATAGGACAAGCCGCTTTCACCGGAATAATGTTGCAAATTGGTGTTGGTAACAAAGCTTACAGAGGTATTATAAGCCAGGTCTGCAGTCATGGATGGATTTCCGTCAGGGTTTAAAGGAAGCCAGCTCATGTTCATCAAAATAAACATGGACAGCAGGAACCAAACTAAATTAATAACCAGCAAAGCAACCATGCTTTTCTGCCAGCTCATTTCTTTTTCGGGGTTTATACCACCGGCTTTAAAGAAGAATTTATCAAGAGGATTGAAGATAAAATCCAGCCATGTTTTTTCTCCATTGTAAACTTTGCCAATGTAGCGCCCCAGCGGAATTGCCAGCAGCACCATAATAACATACATGGCTATTACGCCAAAAATTTCTGTGTTCATAATTTAAAATTTTTCGGGTTTAATGAGTACGTAACACAGGTAACAAAATACCAGTATCGAAATAATAAACAGAGCTATCATGGTTTTAGATTTTATCGAAGAAATCAATAGATTTAAAAAATATTGCAAAGCATAACAGGCCGGTTAGTAGTAATATTATTGTCAGCATTTGTATCGTTTGCTTCATAGTGCCAAAAGCAATACCGATATGATGTTACATAAGTGATGTTAATAGTAAAACGAAGTACTGTAAAAGGTTTGAGAAGATTAAGTTCTATCCGCAGGCAAAAATTAAAAAATAAAAACCCTTCCATTTTGGAAAGGGTTGTATCAAAATGAAAAGGTTTGCTTTATTTGGCTATTTTATATTCTTCCATTTTCCTGTAAAGAGTAGATAAGCCGATGTTCAATAATCTTGCAGCTTCGGTTTTATTACCTTTTGCATAAAGCAATACTTTTTGAATGTGGGATTTTTCAACGCTGGCAAGGTCGAATGAAGATGATTTTTTTTGAGAATTAAAATTGGTAACCTGTAAATCCAAAGGAAGGTTTTCGGGTGTGAGTTCTGAACTATTAGCCAGTATTACCGCTCTTTCGATTATATTTTTTAGTTCACGAATGTTTCCCTTCCAGTCATGTTGTTGCAGGTGCTCCAGAAATTCTTTACTCATCGTTTCTACTACTGTATTTGTTTTAGCAGAAAAAAATTTGAGAAAATATTGTGCTAATTCCGGAATATCTTTTTTTCTATCACGAAGGGGCGGCAATGAAATGGTAAATACATTCAGACGATAAAAAAGATCTTCTCTGAAGTTTAAATCTTTTACATCCTGCTGCAAATCACGGTTGGTAGCAGCAATAAACCTTACATCAACTTTCGTTGTGTTTGTGTCACCCACTTTTATAAACTCACTGGTTTCTAAAACACGAAGTAATTTGGATTGTAATTCAAAAGGCATTTCACCTATCTCATCCAAAAACAGGGTTCCTTTGTTGGCTTCTTCTATCAAACCCTTTTTATCTTTTAGGGCTCCTGTAAAAGCTCCTGCCTTATGCCCGAATATTTCACTCTCCAAAAGTTCTTTTGAAAATGAACTGCAATTTAATGCCATGAAAGGCTTGCCTGCCCTGGCGCTTGCATTATGAATGGCCTGGGCAAATACCTCTTTCCCGGTTCCTGTTTCACCCAGCAATAAAACAGTAGCATCGGTGGGCGCAACTTTTTTTGCCAAAGCAATAGCATCTGTGAGCAGTTTGGCAGAACCTATTATACTTTCAAAATTATACTTCCTGCCTACCTGGTTTTCTAATCTTGCAATCTTTTTTTGCATTTCCACTTTTTCGATTGCTCTATTCAACAGGGGTATTACTTTATCATTATCATCGCCTTTGGTTAGGTAATCAAAAGCCCCGTTTTTCATCGCCTGAATCCCATCATGTATATTGCCATAAGCAGTTAGTAGAATTATTTCAAGGTGGGGATGTTTTACTTTTACTATCCTTAATAAAATCAATACCATTGCCATCAGGTAATTTTACATCACAAAGAATTACATCGGGTTCCTCTCTATCAATCGCTTTATAGGCCTGTTTCAGGTTGCCGGTTTCGCTAACGGTAAAACCTTCCAGTTTTATAAGCCTGCCTAACAGATTTCTTAGTTTCTCTTCATCGTCTATGATCAAAACTTTATTCAACTTTATCCGGGTTATTTTATACAAAGTAAAGAAACCATCCAATTAATATTTTAAAAATATTTTTCGGCTTTTGCAAAGTAAGTGGTTGTTTGTATTTACACCCTGATCTTTACAACATCTCTTACAAATACATCGCATTCACCAACGCCTTCAGGCATAAATACTCTGTTAATCAGTATATTCCTGCGCGCAGAACATTGGTTTTCGGTAACTATCAAATTTATTTCGGAAATTGGCTAATTAATTGCGGATGCTTTCCCGTCTTTTCATTTTCAAAATTATTTTTTATGAAACGTTTTAATTATTCCACAAAAAAATATTTTTTTGCCCTTGCCATTTTATCTTTTTTCCTTTTGGCAGAAAGTTGCAAAAATCAAAATAGCAAACCGGTTTCAGCCGTTAACAACCAGCAGGAAAATGACTCGCTTTTTAATAAATACCATCTTGATAAAATAAAACTTCCGGAGGGTTTTAAAATTAGTGTTTATGCTGAAGTTCCAGATTCAAGAAGCCTTTGCGTTTCTCCTGCAGGAACTGTTTTTGTAGGTACCCGCAATGACAAAGTATATGCCATACCGGATAAAAATAATGACGGCAATGCAGATAGCGTTTACGAAATAGCCAGCGGGCTTAATTCTGCTAATGGGGTTGCTTTTAAGGATGGTAGTTTATTTATCGGCGCCAGCTCTACCATTTACCGAATGGATAATATAGAATCTGATTTGGCAAATCCCGGAAAACCTGTTGTTGTTTATGATCAATTTCCATCTGACTCCCACCACGGATTAAGGTATATTTCTTTTGGCCCGGACAATAAATTATATGTGGGCGTTGGCGCTCCGTGTAATGTTTGTATTCCGTCAAAACCAATTTATGGAACCATTTGCCGCATCAATGCTGATGGTTCCGGCTTTGAAATTTTTGCAAGTGGAGTAAGGAACTCAGTTGGTTTTGACTGGAATCCTGAAACAAAAGAAATGTGGTTTACTGATAACGGCCGTGATAATTTGGGCGATTCTATTCCAAGTGACGAATTAAATACCGCGCCTAAAGCAGGTTTGAATTTCGGATTTCCATATTGCCACCAGGGAAATATTCCCGACCCGGAATTTGGAAAAGGGAAAAATTGTAATGATTATACGCCACCGGCAAAATTATTAGGCGCGCATGTTGCCTCCTTAGGAATGAGGTTTAATGCAGAAAATAAGTTTCCTGCAGAATATAAAAATGCTATTTTTATCGCTGAACATGGAAGCTGGAACCGCACAATTCCTATTGGTTACCGGGTGGTGGTTTTAAAAATGGACAGTAACGGCAAACCCATGGACCCCGAACCATTTGCCTATGGCTGGTTGCAGAATGAAAAAGAAGTTAACGGCCGCCCGGTGGATGTACAATTTTTAAAAGATGGCTCTTTGCTGGTAAGCGATGATTACAATGGCGTGCTTTATAAAATAAGTTATAAGGGATAATTTGAAAATTTAAAAATGGAACAATTTGGAAATGTGTTTAATAAATTAATAATCAATACTTCTAACACCGACTAATAAACTTATAAGAATGCACGATCATCAACATGAAGAAGAACATTTGCAAAGTTCGGATTTTATACGTGATGTGGTAATCGGAATGAGCGATGGGCTTACCGTTCCTTTTGCGCTTGCGGCCGGATTAACAGGCGCGGTTACCAGCAGTTCCATTATTGTAATTGCCGGGATCGCTGAAATAGTTGCCGGAAGTATTGCAATGGGTTTGGGCGGTTACCTGGCAGGGAAAACTGAAAACGATCATTATCACAGTGAGCTAAAAAGAGAATATGATGAGGTAGAAAGAATTCCTGAAATGGAAAAAAAAGAAGTACGCGACTTTTTTGAAAACCTGGGATTAAGTGAAGACATTCAATTAAAAGCAACAGAGGAAATTGCAAAAGATAAAAAGCAATGGGTTGATTTTATGATGAAATTTGAATTAGGGCTGGATAAACCCGATCCCCGAAGAGCTACAAAAAGCGCTTTGAATATAGGCTTGTCTTATGCCGTTGGAGGAATTATTCCGTTAAGCCCCTATTTTTTTATTGCCGATTCAAGGGAAGCATTAAAATTCTCAGTAATAGCCACACTTATTTGTTTATTTGTATTCGGATATTTTAAAAGCAGGATCACGGGCGTTCCCGTTTTATCGGGTGCATTAAAAGTAATGTTGATAGGCGCTCTTGCGGCGGCAGCGGCTTTTGGTGTCGCACTGCTTTTTAAGTAAAAAGCTTTTCATTAGAAAAAAAACTTAGTATTTTTTCTGTGCTTTTTACGATTCAACAGGCAACTTTACTCTATTTTTTCTCTTTATAAAATATTTACAGGCAAGTACCGTTTAATGTATCACTAATCCGTTGCTAACCTATATTTTATAACACTAAATGCCAATATTCTTCTGTACGAAAAATCCATTTACTACTTACATGTTGAATTGAATTATTAAGCCAAACCAATGACGGTTGATATGCTTTTGTGTGTCAGCTACAGACTGGATAAAAATCTTAATGGATAATCAGTTTTTGAATTTTGGAGTCCCTTCATTTCTATGAAGGGATATTTTTTTTATAATAATCCTGAAACTTTTATTGCGTTTCTATATTATGTTTCGCGTCTTTTGAAATATTTCTTATCGTCCAGGTTATTCTCTTTTCAAAAGTATGTTTGCGCACCATGCAGTTTGGTTTAGCGCAAATTTTACAGGAAAAATCCTTGCAGGCATCTGAATGGACAAATAATTCTACCGCTTCCTTAAATTCACTTTTTATTAACCGTGAAAGCGATTCTATTTCAGCATGCGCTTCACTTACATTCAAATACCACGGAACGGTAAGGTGGCAATCGCAATGCAAAGTGCTTCCGTATTTTATGATCCTCGTATTATGAATATCTATCCAGTTTTCTTTCCTGTTTTTATTCAAAAGAGATACAATATCTTCCAATAATTTCTCATCTGCTTCGTCCATAATACCGGCAATGGATACACGCACTATTTTATAACCGGTATAAATAATTACAACGGCAACGCCGCATGCAATAAGGCTATCAATAAAATTATACCCGGTAAAATAAATTACGGCTAAACCCGCGAGAATTGCAGAAGTGGAATAAGTGTCCGATACCAAATGCTTTCCGCCTGCAATTAATTGCAATGACCGGTTTCTTTTTCCGGTAGCGATAGAAACTTTTCCGGTGATAAAATTTACCACTGCAGTAAAAGCAATCAATATGATTCCAATATCTAATTTTTGAATCCCATGATGATAAAAAAAACTTTGGACGGCTCTGTAAATGATATAAAATCCCGCGGCTATCACAAGGCTTCCCTCCACGCCCGCAGAAAGAAATTCTACTTTTCCATGCCCGTAGGGATGATCTGCATCTTTGGGTTTTGCCGATAAATTCAAACTATATAAACCCAAAAAACCGGCAATAATATTTACAATACCTTCCAATGCGTCAGTAAGTATAGCAAGAGACCCTGTTAAAAACCACGCAACTAATTTTACAATAAAAAGAATTATTGCAACAAAAATAACTATTCTCTGAAGCCGGCGATTTTCTTTTACAGATATCAAAAAAGGAATTTTAAAAATTGCAAATTACCGAAATCAAATTGTAATAAACTTTGATTGCCTTTTAGTGCCGGATTATTGAAAAGAAATTGTATAAATATTCAGTAAACAAAGAAATAGGAGTAATTTTTACTTTGCTTCTTTCTGATAATTGAAACAAGTGATGATCATAAAATAAATCTCAATCTATTCTTCTTCAGGAAGCTGTTGCAAGCTTCTTCCCCGAGTTCATCATTTTTGCATCTTTGAATTTGGAATTGACAGGAACATGCAATTCATAAGGCCTGTTAAAAGCCTCCTGGTTGAGTTTGAACTTTTCTGAAAGGATGCGGATGGTATCTTTTGACAATCCTTTCTTATAATTGAGCATATCAGAAACCAACCCTTCACTTACGTTCAAAAGTTTTGCCACATCAACAGCTTTCATCTTATGATCTTTCATTAAAGATTTTAGTAACTCAATAGGGCCTATGTCATCAAATGTATTATGCTCTTTATCATACGTTTCAATGAGCAAAGTGAGTAAGGCAATTTCATCTTCAGTTGCTTTTGTTTTCCGCGATGAAAACACCAGTTCTTCCAACTTTTTGCAATACTTGTCGTATTGCTTTTCAGCAGTAATTATTTTATATTTTAATGTTTCCATAACCAACAATTTAATATTCGTTTATTGAGTATTGTTTTTCTCTCTTGCATAATTTATCATATTCCGCATGGCTTCCAATCCAGCATATAAATAAATGCACTTCATTTTTCCCAAATCCGAATTGGCATATCATCCGGAACCGGTTGCCTGCAATATCAAAAATCACCCGCAAAGAACCACTGCCTAATAAATCAGCAGAAGGAAAGGTATTTTTAATATCGGCCGGCAAATTCCAATCCGCTAATTTTATTTTTGAAAGCCACTCTTCAAAAGAAACTTTACTCCCGGAATTTTCTATTATAAATTTTCTTATAGTTTTTTCCTTTATTAGATGGACTTTCATATTCTGATGTAAATGTAACACAAGTTCACAGAAAGTGAATTTTTTTTCTAAAACTATTATAAAATATTTCCTTCTGATTGCTTCTTCACTGCAATAAAAATTATTTTATACTAAACGAAAAAGTTAAATCGCAATAAAAAGGAAGAAAACTTTTTTAAAATATTCTATTTATTTGCGCTCAATTTCTTTTCTTTGCAAAACTCTATAAATGTCTGATACACGATCTCCCCAACCCGCAGTTTTAATTTTAGAAGACGGAAATGTTTTCCATGGAAAAGCCTTTGGCAAAATCGGCACCACCACTGGTGAAATTTGTTTTAACACAGGAATGACAGGCTACCAGGAAGTTTTTACCGATCCAAGTTATTATGGCCAAATTGTAATTATGAACAATGTTCATATCGGCAATTACGGCATCAACAAAAACGAAGTAGAAAGCGATTCTATAAAAGTAAAGGGAATAATAGGAAGAAACCTGGAAGAACAATATTCACGTTTTGCTGCTGATCATTCTTTGCAGGAATATTTTGAAAACCAGAATATCGTTGCCATTGATGGATTAGACAGCAGGGCGCTGGTAATCCATATCCGCGAGGCGGGCGCTATGAATTGTATTATTTCTTCTGAAAATGAAAATATAGAAGAACTTAAAAAAATATTGGCGGAGGTTCCTTCAATGGCAGGCCTGGAACTTGCTTCGAAAGTTTCTTCTCAAATAAATTATACTGCGGGAGATGAAAACAGCAGGCCCAGGATTGCTGTTTTAGATTTGGGCATCAAAAAAAATATTTTGAATTGTTTTGTTGAAAGAGGCGCTTTTATAAAAGTTTTTAACGCGAAAACAAGTTTTGAAGAATTGCAAAAATTCGACCCTGACGGATATTTTATCAGTAACGGCCCCGGCGACCCTGAGCCAATGGATTATGCCATAAAAACCGTAAAAGAAATTCTTGAAGAAAAAAAACCATTCTTTGGTATTTGTTTAGGCCAGCAATTATTAGCGCTCGCTAATGATATCCCGACTTTTAAAATGCACCATGGCCACCGCGGATTAAACCACCCGGTTAAAAATATGATTACCGGCAAATGTGAAATAACCACGCAAAACCACGGCTTTGGCGTAAATGCAGAAGCCGTAAGGCAAAACAAAAATATTGAAGTTACCCATATCAATCTGAATGATGATTCTGTAGAAGGGATCCGTTTAAAAGACCGCCCGGCCTTTTCTGTTCAATACCATCCGGAATCTACCCCGGGCCCGCATGACAGCCGTTATTTATTTGACGAGTTTTTTGCGATGATGAAGTGAATCGTTCCTGGTTATTTAGTTCATTCGTTAATTAGTTTTGTTTGTGTAATCCATGTTTAAAAAATTTATGTAATTTGTATTCATGAAAATCTCAATTATTAACGGGCCTAATTTAAATCTTGTCGGAACAAGGGAACCTGGTATTTACGGCTCAGAAACCTTTGAAGATTATTTTCAAAAACTGAGAAAAGAATATGAAACAATTGACTTTGATTATTTTCAAAGCAACGTTGAAGGCGAACTGATCAATGAGATTCAAAAAGCTGCGCAACACATGGATGGAATTATCCTTAATGCAGGCGGTTATACTCACACCTCAATCGCAATCGGAGATGCGATAGCTGCTATAAAAATCCCTGTTGTAGAAGTTCATATTTCCAATGTGGAAGCACGGGAAGAATTTCGCAAACTTTCACATATCTCCGCAAAGTGTGTTGGAACTATTTCGGGGTTTGGTTTAAAAAGTTATTTGCTTGCAGTAGAATCTTTTGTAAAACATATTTAAACCGCAATCTTTTCTTTTTAGCAAAACCGGAATAATCAAAATTGTTCGTTTACTGTTCATCATAAATACAGCAAACAAACAAATAAAAGGATTTTTTATTTTGCTTTTATAACAACGTTAAAGAGTAAATGCATGTGAACTTTAAAGTAGGAAAAAAAGAAAGGCAATCACGAAAATATTTGCAAGTACAAAACCTTAATCGTGATTGCCCCATTTAATCAAAAAAAAGCGAAACTGGTACATTTATTTAAAAGCTCCGCTTCTGCTTTTGGAACAGGCCACGGCATGGATTGTGCTTTAGTGACTTTATTACTGATTGATAAAACAAGAGTAAGAACTAAAATTTTCAAAAGGTATCGGATGTTTTATACTTGTTCATTGTTATGGAATTTAGGTTGATATTTATGATATTTTATTTGAATCAGAACTTTGCATTCATTTGTTGCACCAATTGGTGTTACAACATCTAATTATTCCACAAAATTGAAACAGAAGCATTTAAATTAAAATGAGATGAATCAGAGCGAAAAATAATTAAAATCATTATCTCTTTCAAAGAGTTGGAAGAATGTGAACTGTGTTAAGACCGGATTTTATCGAGCAGGTTATTTAGAAATTTAATTTCTTCAATGTCAAGGTTGGAAAGAAAACCATCCATGTCCTCACTTCTTTTATCAATAGAACTCAAAAGCTGTATTCCTTTTTGGGTAATGATAACATCAACTCTTCTGCGGTCTTCAGAATTTAGTTCGCGCTGTACTAATCCCTTTTTGCGCAGCCCTTCCACTATGCGCGATGCATCAGAGGCTTTATCCAACATCCGAAACTGGATTAGTTTTACTGTAAGTGCGTGAGGGTATTGTCCTTTAAGGATTCTGAGGACATTGTATTGTTGGATAGTAATCCCAAATTCGTTGAACAATTCATTATGCAAATTGATGATCCATCTGCCTGAATGTATCAGGTTAACTGCAGCCTTATGATAAGGGTTTCTAAAGGAACTTGATTGTTGTATGGCTTCTTCAATACTTTTCATCGTTCATTGCATTACTTCTTTTGAAAAAATAAAGATTAGAGAATTTTATAATTTCCCTAAAAGCGCTAAAGATAATTCATCCGTTAAAAAATACATATAATGATTGTCATATGAAGAAAAGCAAGCAGGTTTCAAATCCTTCGACCTTAAAATATTATAAGAGACTTTAGGCAATAATTGATATCAACTAATTTAATTTAAACTGTAATTGTGCGTATTTTTCTTCGACAATTTATTGTACTTATTGCGGTATTCAATTGGTGTGAGTCCTGTAATTTTCTTAAATGTAGTACGGAATGCTTTGGTATCGGTATAACCTACTTCATACATCACCTCATTGATATTCTTGCGGCTGCTTTCAAAACTTCTTTTGGCAACTTCTATTTTTACACGTTGTATGTACGTTAAAACTGAATTGTGAGTAGCACGTTTAAACCTTCTTTCAAAACTTCGCCTTCCTACAGCTACTTTGTCTGCCAATTCATCTACCGTTATCTTTTCTTCAATATTTTTTTCGATATAGTCTTGTACATCTTTTACGGCTTCATCATTATGTTCTTTTTGTCCCTTAAAAATGGTAAAAGGCGATTGTGTGTTTTTATCAATGTCTACTACAAAATATTTTGAAGCAAGAATAGCGGTTTCCCTATCGGTATATTTTTCAACTAAATGAAGAAGCAAGCTCCAGTAAGAATTAGCGCCGCCGCTTGAATAAATTCCTTGCTCTTCTGTTATCACACTTCCATCCACCAACTCCACTTCAGGAAACATGGTTCTGAATTGATCTGCAGCATTCCAATGTGTTGAACATTTTTTGCCGTTTAATAACCCGGTTGAAGCCAATAAAAATGCACCGATGCAAAGGGAAGCTACCTCAGCTCCTTCATTATGTTGTTGCACGATCCATGGAATAAATTCTTTGTTCAATTCAAGCGCTGTCTCAATGTCGCCGCTTATCGCCGGTATAAATATGAGGTCCGTTTTTTTTACCTCTTTCAATAATTTATCTGCATGTACAGTAAACAAACAATTATTCAATTTTACTTCTTTGGTTAAACCTACCAGTTGTATTTCAAATAGAAGTTCTTTACCTGATGCCTGTAAAAACTCATTTACCGCTCTAAACATATAATGCGGATCGGCTACTGCTTCTATAACTGCAGTCTCCGGAACTAAAATGGAAACATTTTTCATTAAATAAAGATAATTTTTTTCTGTCGTATATCGCCTTTTAATTGTCGTTTTTGCACAGTACTTTTTTTTAATAAGACTTTTACATTTGTATCAACAAAATAAAAATCAGATGGAAGTAAAAAACACAATCACAGTAGAAACCACAATAAAAGCGCCGGTTGAAAAGGTTTGGAGAAACTGGTCAACTCCTGAAGATATCATTCAATGGAATAGCGCTTCTGACGATTGGCATACGCCAAAAGCAGAAAATGATCTACGCGAAGGAGGAAAATTTTTGTCGAGAATGGAAGCAAAAGACGGAAGTTTTGGATTTGATTTTTGGGGAATATATGATGAAGTGAAACCAAATGAACTCATCAAATATACCATGGGCGACGGCAGAAAAGCGGAAATCAGGTTTTCAGGAAATGATAACGAAACCAAAGTAGTTGAAACGTTTGAAACCGAAACTGAAAATCCTCTCGAAATGCAAAGAGCCGGCTGGCAATCCATTCTCAACAATTTTAAAAAATATACGGAATCTCAATAATCACCATAAAAATTTTACAATTATGTCAACTATTAATTCTTATTTAAGGTTCAACGGCAACTGTAATGAAGCAATGGCTTTTTACAAAGATTGCCTTGGTGGAGAACTTACCGTACAGAAGATCGGCGAATCACCAATGGCCGGCAATATGCCACAGCAAATGCAGGATAAGATCATGCATTCCACTTTAAAAAATGATGGCTTTACTATTATGGCTTCTGACATTTGTGACGAAAGAGGGCTGGTAAAAGGCAATGATGTGTCATTAATGCTGGATTGCAGCAGTGAGGGCGAAATAAGATCCACCTATGAAAAATTATCCGGGGGCGGAAAGAAAACCCATCCACTGGAAGTTACTTTTTGGAATGCTTTGTTTGGAGATTTAACTGATCAGTTTGGCATCAATTGGTTATTGCATTATCAATTAGAAAATAAAGAGTGATCTTCAGTAAATAAAGAAATTAACAAGATTTTTATTTTGCTATTTCTCTTTAGAGCTCTTTTAAAACTGCGGAGTGGTAATGAAGCCGGTTTTTATTCCGGTTTTCACTGTTCAAAAATAATTTCTCCGGCATTAGCGCCAAGGCTCACAAGATAACCCGTAATATCTTTCACAAACTCATCAGGACCGCATACATAAAAGTTGTTGCTGAAATCGCGGATCGTCTCCACAAGATAATTTCTTTCGATCCTTCTTTCCCTGAAGCCAATCACTCCTTCACGTGTCAAAACGTTGATAAAGTCAGGGCCAAGCATGTGAAATAATTCCTTTCCATAAATGATATCTGCAGAAGTTTTGTTGGAAAGAATCAATTTGTTGCCGGCAATAATTTTACGATTATACAAATCCCGCAAGATGGCGATAAAAGGCGTAACTCCTGCGCCGGCAGCGATAAATACGCCGGGCCTCTGTATTGGATAGTTCCAAAAATGTTATGCATTAATAGCGTAGCGCCTGCATTTGTTTTACCCAACTGCTCCGTAACGCCATGGTGATCATTGTAAATTTTTATAGTGAATTCAAGGTAAGGCCATTCATTTAATGAGGTAAATGTAAAAGGCCTCAATTCATTTTTCCATTCAGGAAGATCTATTGAAACTACCGTTGCTTGCCCGGGAATAAAAGTATAACCTTCAGGCTTTTCTACGATAAAGCGCTTTACATCATGATTGATGTAACTGCATTCAAGGATCTTTACCGGGTATTCATTCATTCAGCAGGCGTTTTGTTTATAAAGATAAAAGAGGTTTTTTAGAAACAAATAATTTTACAAGTTACTATAACTATAATGGTGAAACGAAAAATACGGTAGGCTTTTCCCGTAACCGGCTTATTTATTGATCAGTTTAAAATACAGTAAACAAATAAATTCAGCCGATTTTTATTTTGCACAGCAGTTGTATTCGAAAAAGATACCCAGTTAATATTTTTTATTACTTCTTATACAAATGAATTGATTGACCAACCAATTTCCAGTCTCCTTCAACTTTTTCTAAAATTCTTATTTCATAGGAGTAACTTTTTTTACCATCGGCGCTGGCCGATTCTTCATTATGGCTTACCCATGCATCGTTTCCATGAATGCTCATTTTGTAATTGGTATTTACAGAGGTGCCTCCTTTGCCCATGCTGCCTGGTGACGGGTGTATCATCAACTCAGGCGGCACATCATATACTTTTCCGTCTGCTGTGGAAACGAGAATCCTGCTGTAAGGCCTGATCTTCCAGCACGCCGCGTGGGCCAATGAATCGCCTGAACGCCATGTAGCCGATTCTTTCTCTAATAATTTTTTTATGGCTGCAGTATCATTCTCATTTTGATTGCATCCGAAAGAAAAATAAACCGTTGCAAATAATATAAGAACCGGGAAGATTTTTTTCAATTTTAAATTAAGTATCATGAATCATTTTTTGTTGGTGATTTAGGTAGTTGCATCCTCTGCAGCCGGTTTATGAAAATGAATTCCTTTTGCTTCAGGCCCCGCTAGAATTACAATAGCGCCGATAACCAAAACAGAGCCGGCCATTATTTCCATAGCGGTGGCATACCCCAGTTTTTCTGCAACAACCGCTTCGACAAAAGGAATTGCTGAGGCGATCAAAACGCCTAACTGGTAAGCAAACCCTGGAAAGAAACCACGCAATGGGCCAGGCGATAATTCATTGATGTGTGCCGGAATAATGCCCCAGGCACCCTGCACCATGAACTGCATCCCGAAAGCACCTAATGCGATCAATACACTTCCTCCGGCAAGTAACCACAGCGGTATTAAAACCAGCGCGAGAATGACTGCGGTGGCCATCATTTTTTTCCTTCCATACAGGTCGGATAAATAGCCAAAAAACAATCCGCCTATAATGGCGCCCACCATTGAAATCATTGTTATCACTGCCGTTTCATGAGGACTGTAATTTTTTTGTTTTTGTAAAAAAGTAGGATAAAGGTCCTGTGTTCCGTGAGAGATCAGGTTCATCATTGCCATTAAAAGAACGAGGTACAAAAATAATTTCCAGTGCTTTTTTACCGCGCTTCCATATTCTTTCCAATCGTTTGCTTTGTTGGCTTTCCATGCGGCTGTTTCTTTTACTTTGCTACGAATGAATAAAGTAACCAGTGCCGGCAGGCCGCCGATAAAAAACATGGCTCTCCATCCAAAGTGCGGGAAAACAAAATAATAAGCACCGGCAGCCAGCAAAAAACCCAGTGCATATCCTTCCTGCAAAATTCCTGATAAAAAACCACGGCGTTTTACCGAAACCGATTCCATCACCAGGGAAGCGCCTACGCCCCATTCGCCGCCCATACCAATACCATACAACAAGCGCAACCATAAAAATATTTGATAAGTAGGAGCAAGGCCTGATAATATTTCCATCACGGAATAAAAAATAATCGTGATCATTAATGGCCCTTTTCTGCCAAACCTGTCGGCCATTAACCCAAAGATCAAAGCGCCTACCGGCCGCATCACGAGGCTGGCAGTAAGTGTTAAAGCCATTTCAGGGATGGTCTTATTAAAATCTGTGGCGATGGTGGCAAGCACAAATGTGAGAATGAAAAAATCAAAGGCATCCAATGTCCATCCGAGAAAACCTGCAAGAACAGCATTGTTCTGGTTACGCCTGGCTTCCTTTTCAGTGAGAACAGGAATAGCCGATTCACTTGTTGCCATTGAGTTTAATTTTAGTTTTGATCTTCATTCAGCAGCCTATTCGCCTGCGAACAATTGTTCAAGCTTCAGTTAAAATTTATTTCAATGCTAATATACTAAAAAGCTATTGCTGAAAATGAAATATTTGGAATGGCTAAAAAAGAATTGACGTAACGATAACGCATACACGATTTGAGGGCAAATATTTTATACTACTTATCGTGTATCTTTTATTAAACCAGGAATGAAAGTCGTGGAATTAATCTCCTCCGCATGTACTATTCCCGGGAGGAGAAATGTAAGCAGCTATAGTAAAATAAAAATTGATGATAAATGTTTGTTTACTATAAGAAATGGCAAATAGTGCCAACCACAAACTGAAGTTGTAGTGAAATTAATTTTAATGGGGAGAAACAAGATTATAAACTCTTGCAAGCTGGTTAAGTTCTATAACTTTTTTACATCCAGGCCTCGCAAATATTCTTGCTTTGTGAGTACCTCAAGTGGAAGTATGTACACTCAGGGTACGCTATATTTCTCCTGAAGATTCTCTTGTTAACAGGTGCCCGGTAATCTCAAATTCCCTTGTTGATAATTTATCAAATGGACTACCTGGTTTTTTGTAAATAGACTCTTTAAAAAGAATCCACATTGCCCCCTGTAAATATTTTTAATCCTTTCCTGGTTATTGTAATAATCATCTGCCAATAAAATGTTTATCATTATTTCAAATTTTAGGCACTCCTTTTTTGGATAGCTAATTTAAAGACCTCATCCTGTGGGATGATTACTTCAAGCAAGCAACCTTCGCCTGGCTTTGAATGAATGTTTACCATTCCGTTGTGTAATTTCGCCCTTGCTGCAATGTTGTTTAGCCCGATACCATTTTTCTTTACGCTGGTATCGAAACCTTGTCCATCATCGTGAATACTTAATTTGATAAATCCATTTTTAGTTAATAGCTGAATATTTACAATTTTTGCATTGGCGTGTTTAAGGATATTATTGGTTTGTTCCTGTATAATGCGGAACAACATCAATTTTATTTTGTAGGGCAGTCCTTCATCGCTTTTGTCGAAAAATAAATCGATTTGAATGTCTTTGCCATGCATTATTATATCAACCAGTTCGCGGCTGGATTCATAAAGGTTGAGTTCTTCTATTCCCGGTGCAACCAGTGCTTTGGAAAGCCCTCGTATTTCATTGATGGATGCCAGTAAAATCTCGATTCCGGTTTTTATAAATTCAGTGCTTTTCTTTTTATCATGAAGCGCCATTTCAATGTACAGTTTTGCGCTCCCCAGCATCTGGTTTACATTATCATGAAGCTCTTTGCCAATTTCCACACGCTCCATTTCCTGGCCATGTAAAGTTGCTTCCAAAATGTTTCTCTCTTTATTCACTTTTTCTCTAATCAATTCTTCCTGGAGCCTTGTTTTTTCGGTGTTGTCTTTTACAATATACAGAACTGCAGTTGAATATTTATATTCAATTATGGAGGCGGTTGAACCAACGATCATAATATCGCCGTTCTTTTTTTTGTGGTTACCTATTGCATAAAAAGAACCCTGTTTAAGATGATTAAGCATTTGTTGCAGAAACTCCGGGTCTTTCTCCACTCTTATATCGGCAAGAGTAAGGTTCATGAACTCGCCAGGGTTATATCCATATAAAGCAATGGCAGCCTTGTTCACTTCCAGTATCTGCAGAGATTGCGGGTCACAGATAAAGGTAGCTAACGGGCTGTTCTCAAATAAAGAACGGTATTTTCTTTCGCTCAAAATCATAGATTCTTCAGACATTTTTTGTTTAGAGATATCTGTCTGAACGGCTATCCATCTTAATAAATCCCCCTTATCATCGAAGACGGGTTGCCCTTCAACTCTCATCCAGAAAGGCTCTCCGTTCTTTCTGTAGTTAATGGCTTCCTTCAGAAACGGTTGTTGGTTTTTAATCAGGGTTTTTATAAATTCATTTGATTCATTATCTGTTAGCGGGCCGCCTAAAACTTCCAGCGGCTTTTTACCGGTAACCTCATCCAACGTATAACCTGTTATGTTGGTAAAGCCCTCATTTATCCAAAAAATTTTCAGGTCTTTGTCCGTCATGGTCATCCCGTTTTTTGTTTTTTTTGCTATTAAAGCCAGCTTTTCCAGTTCTTCTTCAACTTTCATTTTTTCGGTAATATCCTCTCCGGTAACATATACAAGTTCAGCATTAAGAGATGCCGTGGCAGTTAGAGCAACCCACCTGTAATCACCACTTTTGGTAATAAGCCTTGATCTGAAAGCAATTGACGGTTTACCTGATTTCACCTTTCCCATTTCATTAATAGAAGCTTCCAGGTCATCAGCATGAATAAATTCAGTATATGGGTTAGAAAATATTTCTTCCTCTGTATAGCCAAATAAGTTGGCGAAAGCGGGGTTGATGTCCCTTATGTAACCATCATCCGCACCAAGAATACAAAAAAGGCTTGCAGAATGATTGAAAAATTTCCAAAGGTCTTCAATGGAAATTATCTTTTGAGAGGGCAGGCTATTCATGAGCGTATTATTTTTAGGAAAAAAAATGATTGAAAAAGCACAACCGGGCTCTTGTTAAAGGGTTTGGTTGTGCTTTTTACAAATTGGGTGTTTTTTCATTAAGGTTAGAAATTGTACTGAAAAGGATTTTATGATTTTTCAAAGGGATATTAGGATGTCTGATTTTTTACAGAAAAAAAATGTTGGTGGTTTTACCGGATATCTTATTTCTTTAGTTATCATGAACCGGTTTAAACTTATACAAAGAAAGGTGATCTGCCTGCCTTAAAAAGTAGAGTATTGTGCTATTATTGTACCTGTATAAATTTGCAATAATTGTAGAAATATTACTACTGTGGGTTAGCAATTATTTTCAATTAGCTGTCATTTACCGCCGGGGAGTCTTTTATTCACATGCATTTTCATATATATTTCTGCAATGCAAATGCCTACATCCATTTTATCTAACGATAATTCTTTACCAATTTCTGAAACTGTTTTACCCCTGGCAAGTAATTGTAGTATCTCAAATTCATGTTTTAAAACAAGCTCTTGAAGAGGACTTAACTTTTTTTCATGCATTTTATATGATTATTGATGACCAAATTACTCTCTGACTCTAAGCATAAAATCTTTGGACTAATTTGAAAAAGAGAAATAAAACCCCGGAATTTCCAGGGCTTTACCATGTGTAAGAATTGTGGCTTTGGTAAGAGGGTTTAAGAATTGGCATTCAGGATATTGGTTTTAAAGGTATTTGACAGGTTAGTATTTTTTAGGAAAATGGCCCCCGGTAACTTTTTTTTGAAGATTCATATGCTATAATTTTATTACTGCAAAGAAACACATTGTGGGAAGCGGAAAAAATAGAGCTACTTACTAAGTACAGGTATAATTATTATCCGAAACCGTGTAGGATAATTCCGACAGCAGGTATCTGCTCAATAATATTTTGTTGGTAGCCTGGGCTAAAGAGGGAAAATAATGGTACTGATTTGGCTTGGTTTTATACTTGGCAGTTAGGAATATTTGGATAAATTAATTTAATTGTTGTTGCGATATCTCATGTGCTGCTACTTCAATATCGGATGACAAGCCTATGCAATATTCCGATTCAAAACTGCTGCAAAGGCTCATATAAAACATAGAGGAATCAGTGGTGATCATCGCCAGATTTATTTCAAGGTGGCCCTGCATACTGTTCTTCATCATTTCAACTGCATGGGCAGCCGGTAACTTCAAATTCAGGAGAACGACATCCGGCCTGGATAAACTCAATACGACCGCGGGATTAACGTAACCCGATACATCTAAAATATAGTCAATGTTTTCCTGGTACAGGCCATTTTTCAATAGAAAGAAAATGGAATGGAACGTGTCAATAACTTCGATAACTTTTTTTGGTAGGTTCATGAGGTGATATTTAATACCGCAAAGAAATTACATCGCTATCTCCGTAAAAATAGAACATGTTACCGTTTTTATGTACTCATATTTACGGTAAACATGTAATACAATTCCGACATAGAAAATAAGTATTCATTTTTCGGACAGGTATATAAGATTGCCTTCGGGCATGAAGATAATTGAGGCGGGTTATTTTAAATTAACTGCTTTTCCAAACAGTACCTTGTTAAGTCGGCATTGGTTTTCATGCCCATCTTAACGAGTACCCTTGCCCGGTAGGTACTTACGGTAGTTACACTCAGTGAAAGTTTTTCTGCAATTTCAGAAACAGAGCTACCTGCTGCTATCTCCCGAAACACTTCAAATTCCCTGTCTGAAAGAAATTCATGAGCTGCCTTTTCGGAATATTCATGCGACAGGTCCCCGGCCATTTTTTCGGCAATAGCAGCCGAAATATATTTACGGCCCAGCATGATACGCTGAACCGCCTTTACCAATTCCAACGTTGCCGCATCTTTACTTAAATAGCCCGCCGCGCCAGCCTTAAGCGCCCTGATAGCATATTGTTCTTCCGGGTGAATACTTAAAATAAGTACAGGAGTATCGGGGTAGTTTTGCTTCATGTATTGCACTACATCCAGGCCGCTGCGGCCGGGCATACTGAGATCAGAAATAATTAAATCGAACGTAATTTTAATTACTTTTTTCATGACCTCTTCCGCATCCTGCGCTTCATCAATGATGGCTGAAGGATATTCTTCCAGCAGTATCTGTTTAAGGCCTTTGCGGATAATGGAATGGTCGTCGGCTATTAAAAAATGTGGCATAAGGTTACTTTTATTTTAAAGGAATAGATATACTTATTTGTGTTCCTTTTCCCGGATCACTTTTTATTTCAAATTTTCCATTCAGAATATAAATCCGTTCTTTTATTCCCATCAGGCCAAAACTGCCTTTGTCACGATCGCCGGGCGTAATTCCTTTTCCATCGTCGCTTACTTCTAATATTAAATAGTTGTCCGTAACCGTGAGTCGTGAAATAATAGAGTGGGCATTGGAATGCTTTACAGCATTGTTCAAAATCTCCTGGTAAATACGAAAAGTAGCAGTGGAAATATTTAGAGGAAGTTCAACCTTCGTCAACGTTGCAAATGAAACTTACTTTAATCTCTGATCTCGTTTTTCTACTTCCTCGGCTCTGCCATTCAAGAGCAGCTACCAAACCCAGGTCATCGAGAACTGGGGGTCTTAGATTCGGCAGAAATCCTCCTTACGGATTTTACAAAATCATCAGTAAGTTCCAGGATATCAGTTATTTTAGCCGTTGTCTTTTCATCCTTTTCCGGAAGATGTTTATTAAGGTTATAAACATCCATTTTTAAGCCCGTAATCTGCTGTCCGAGTTCATCATGAATTTCGCGTGCAATGTTAATACGTTCTTCTTCCCTCACGTTTTGCAGATGAGACGAAAGTGTCCCGAAGTTCTTCGTTGGTTACCAATAAAAGTTTCTTTGTCATCTTTCGATCAGTGATGTCGCGGATATTGCATTGAATCACATCCGTTCCATTGACTTCATAAACGTTACTGATAAACTCTACCCAAACTTTTCGTCCATCAATAGTTTGAAGGGGCAGATCATCATAACGTATATATTTATCCTTTAAAAGTTTTAAAAAGGCTGTTTTATTTTCAAGAATGTCTTTAAATAAACCTATTTCCCAAAGTTCCTTATTTAAAAATTCTTTCTTTGAGTACCCCAGCATTTTTTCAAGAAAAGGATTTACGTCTACGATAACACCTTTAACAGCATCAATAATAAGAATGCCGTCTTTAGCAGATTCAAATAACCGCCGGTATTGATTTTCTGAACCTTTCTCCTTAAATTCAGCTTTCTTGCGTTCGGTTATATCTAAACGAATGGATAAATATTGATATGGTTTACTATTGAATCAAAAAAGGGAACAATAGTGGCATCTACCCAGTAGAAGCTGCCATCCTTTTTTTTGTTTCTAAATTCTCCGTGCCAGATTTTACCTTTGCCAATAGTTTCCCATAGTTGCTTTATATATTCTTTGGGATGATACCCTGAATTAATGATGCGGTGATCCTTTCCTAAAAGTTCACCTTCCGAATATTGGGAAATTTTACAAAAGTTTTCATTTACGTAATTAATGATTCCTTTCTGGTCCGTTAATGAGATAATTGCTGACTGGTCCAGGGCATATTTATAATCAAGGAGTTCTTTTTCGGTTTTTCGTTTCTTTAATGCAACCTCAATGGCGGCCGGCAATCTTGCGAGCCTGTCTTTTAAAACATAATCATCTGCGCCCTGTTTAATAATATTCACAGCAAATTCTTCCGAGGTGTTTCCCGTTACCAGGATAAAGGGGATATGTATGGAACGTTGATTTACAATTTTCAATGCCTCTGTTGCACTAAATTGTGGTAAGTTATTATCCGAAATAATAAGGTCAGGGTTAAACTCATCAAGTGCCAGTATAAATTCTTCTTTGTGCATCACGGCCAGGAATTCGTAAGGTGGCCCTTCCTTTTTGAGTAGCCGTTGGATGATTTCAACATCTTCGGCATTGTCTTCAAGAATCAATATTTTTAATCTTTTATTCATCTTCCACTATTAACCATTAAACGGGGTATTGATTTAATAGTAACCAATAGAAACCAAGATTTTTTATGGACGCAGCAAAACCTTCAAAATTAACGGGCTTAACAATATAGCTGTTGGCCCCCAACGCATAACATGTTTTTATATCTGGGATCCTCTTTTGAAGAAGTAAGTATAACAACCGGAATAGCCTTGCTGCGCGGATCAACTTTGATAGCCCTCAGTACCTCAATGCCATTTACTTTTGGCATCTGAATATCAAGCAAAACTAATTTTGGCTGGACCATGGTAGTCCTTTCACTAAATTTCCCCGTACCAAAAATAAATTCCAGGGCTAAAGCCCCATCCTCCACATGCACCAGTTTGTTGGCCATATTATGTTTCCTTAATTCGCGAATGGTAAGTTCGGCATCATTGGGGTTATCTTCTACCAGTAAAATATCAATTTGAGTATCCATAAATATTAATTTAAATAATAATTAAAATCACCATTTCATGTGGCAGGAAGCGTAAAATAAAATGTTGCGCCTTTGCCCGGAGCACCTATCGCCCATACCTTACCGCCATGTTTTGCTATTATTTTTTCCACGATGGCCAACCCTACACCGGTGCCTTCAAATTCGGAAGTGCTGTGCAATCGCTGGAAAACTTTAAATAATTTGTCTTTGTATTTTTCATCAAAACCTGCGCCATTGTCTTTAACAAAAAATATGATTTGGCCGTCCTTTTCCTCAGAACCTATTTCAATTTTAGGATGTTCATTTTTTCCTGAATATTTTATTGCGTTGGAGATAAGGTTGATCCAAACCTGCCGTATGGCAGCAATGTCAGCTTTTGTAACAGGCAACGGCGACAGGATCCATTTCACTGGGAAGCCCACATCTTTATTATCCAGTTCTTCAATTATTTCTCTTACTAATTCAGTTGTGTTGATATTTGTTTTCACAATCTGCTGTCGGCTAATTCTCGAAAAGCTTAAAAGGTCATCGATAAGATTGCCCATCTTGAGGGTATTGTTTTTTATAACCGAGGTTATTCTTTTTGCTTCTTCATCCATCTTACTGCTATAGTCTTCTTCGAGAATAGCAGAGAACCCGATAATACCCCGGAGTGGAGCCCGCAAATCGTGCGACACTGAATAAGTGAATGCTTCCATTTCACGGTTAGAAGCCTCCAACTCTTTTGTGCGTTTTAAAACTTTGCTTTCTAATTCCACATTCAACTTAACGACTTCTTCCCTCGATTTTTGTCTTAATTTTTCCTTTTCAATAATTTCCATGGCAAAGGCCACATTATTAGTTGCCTCCTCCAGTAATTCGATTTCATCTTTATCAAAAAAGTTTTTAACCGAAGCATAAAATGTATAGGCTCCTATTACCTTACCGAATTTTAATATCGGTAATGACATACACGAACGATACCCCCGGTCTAAGGCATCCTCTTTCCATAGCGCCATAACCGGATCGTTTTCAATATCATTGCAAAAAGAATATTTCCTTTTTCTTATTGCGGTACCCGTTGGGCCCCTCCCTCCGGGTCCATCATTCCCTGAAATAGCTTTAATTGCAGAAAGGTATCCATTGTCATCTCCGGCCTGCATTGCCGGTATTACATTCATAGTATTTTTATCGATTATTCCCACCCAGACCATTTTGAATCCTCCATGATCAACCGCAATACGGCAGGCTTCTCTGAAGAGCGTTTCTTCGTTGGAAGACTTTATAATCATTTCATTAATCCGGCTGATAAATAAATACCTGCGGTTAAGCTTCAAAATTTTTTCTTCATCTTTTTTTTGTGCACTTATATCTTTAATATATACCGACAGACCGTTTTCTGAGGGGTAAACTGTTGTATCCAACCATTTATCCAGGTCATCCCGAAATTCTTTAAAGTTTACCACCCGCTTCTTTTGAAGTGCCTCATGATATTTTTCATAGGCTATAGAACCCTCTTTGTTTGAGAATACATCCCATAAATTAAGGCCCAGGATTATTTTCTTTTCTTTGTTCAACATTTTTTCCGCACGCCTGTTCCAATAAGTGACTGTCCAGTTTTTGTCTACTGCAAAAAAAGCATCGTCAATACTCTCCAGTATATTCGTTCGTTCCTGTGATACTATCCTGGCAGCCAACTCCGCTTCTTTCTTTTTAGTTATATCGGTGCGTATGGCCACATATTGCAGCGGTTTATGTTTTTTTTCATCCATGAAAGGGACGATAGTGGTATCTACCCAATAATATTCTCCGTCCTTTGCCGTATTTTTTACTTCTCCACGCCACACTTTACCCTTGCCGATTGCGCTCCACATGTCTTTAAAGAATGCCCTGGGATGATGGCCGGAATTAATTACCTGGTGTGTTTTGCCAATCAATTCTTCTCTTGAGTATTTGGAAATTTTGCAGAAATTATCATTGACGAAGGTGATGACTCCCTTTGGGATCGGTAATAGCCAGGATGCTTGATTCGTCCAATGCATACCGGTAATCATCCAATGATTTTATAGTATTACGCAATTCTATTTCAGTTCTTTTCCTTTCGTCAATATTTTGAAAGCTTCCGTAAAAGCGTATACATTTTCCGTTAACAAATTCTGTTTCGCCAATGACGCGTACCCACCTTTCATTATTTTTGGCAGTCACAATTATTACTTCTTCATCCCATGGTTTACCAAACTCAATTGCATCACTTATATTTTTTGCCATCAAATCCCTGTACTTTCCTTCTTTATAAAAAGTTAGTCCCGTTACAAAGTCGGGTACAAAACTATTGGCAGCTTCGTGAATTTCTCTTGTAATATTACTCCAGAACAACTTTCCCTTCACCAGGTCCGCTTCCCAACTTCCTATACCGGCAAGGGCATTGGTTTTGTTGAGCAGGTTTTCCAGTTCTTTTTTTTCTGTAATTTCTTTGGCAACTGCATATAACTAATCCTTCTGCGGGCGATGAAGTAATGGTCCATAAAAGCCAGATGGCTCTTTCCCGGTTTGGTAATGCAACGGTTCTCAATGTCGACAGTTGCAATCTTATCAACCAATCCGGCAAGCAATGTAATTGTTTTTTCCCAATCATCAGGATGAACATAATTTGTGAATGGGGAATTCACCAATTCTTCTTCACTATAACCGAGCAACCTGGTAGCTGCCGGGTTTATTTTTTTAATAAACCCATCCATTCCTGTAACGGTGATAATGTCGGGGGCAAAATTAAATAGTTGGCTAAGTTCCTGCTCCACCTGCTTACGCCTGATACTATTGCCTATAAGAATGCCCCAGTTCTTAAATAAATCGGGAAATTTTTTTTCAATCCGTTCTCCTTTATACATGCATAGTACAAAAACGCCCAGCACTTCGTTGTTGAAAATGATGGGTAAAGCATAGGTAGTAATCCTACCGGGAATTTTACCCGGAACATTTGATTTAAAATCATTTTGTTGAAGCGTGTTCTAGGAATTGGATAGTTTTGGTTTGCCAGGCTATGCCTGCTAATTCTTCGCCATTTGCCAGGCTTTGTTTGTTATTGTTCTCATTTTGAAAAAAAGGCAACAGGTCATCATCCAAAAATCTTGCTACCCTGTTTATATTTTGTTGGTCATTATTAACCAGCCACGCTTCTGCCTTACAAAAATTGCCTGTGGAAACAAGTTTTTGCATAGCGTTTTGCAATATTTCATTTAATGTTACCGGTTCATTAAATAACAGTATGATCTCTTCAAGCAATCTTTTTTGCAACTCTTCATTCTTGCGTTCCGATATATCGTGCCCAAACATAAGAAACCTTCCATCTTCCGTCATCCTGGTGCTCACTTCCATTTCTATGGCAGTACCATCTTTTCGTTTCAATCTTCTTTCACGTCTTACAATAATACCTGCTTTTAATTCTTCTAATTTAAATGGGTTTGCTATAAGATCTTCTTCAAATATAATATCGGGCAAAGACTTTTGCAGGGCTTCTTCTTTGGTATATCCAAAAACTTCAAGGGCATAAGGATTTGCATCTATAAATTTCCAGGAAGTATCGGTAATGCAAATAGCATAGGTTGCCTGGTCAATGATGGACCGGTAGCGCAATTCACTTTCTATTAATTTTTCTTCAGAATTCTTTCGTTCGGTAATGTCTTCCATACTAAGACAGGCACCTAAAACATTTCCAGTATCATTCTTTGCAGGTATAAAATTGACATTAAGGAAAAGCTTCGTTCCGCCTGGCTGGGGGTACACAGATTCGTAATGCAGGCTTTCTCCATTTAGCACCTTGCTATAACGTTTTTTTAAATCATCCTTTCTCCATTCAGGCACACTGAGATAAAAATTATCAAACTTTTTAAACTTAACACCTACCGCTGTTTCGCAAAGTTGACCGGCAATGTTATTTATCTCCAGGATGTTGCAATGCTCATCCAATAGTATTAAACCAATGCCGCTGTTTTCAAGAAGGGTTCTTAGTTCTTTGTTTGCGATAGATAACTCCGAAGCAAGCTTTTCTTTTTCTTCATTTTGAAATAGAACCTCTTTATCTGCGATCACCAGTTCTGCTGCCCGCTTTTCTTTTTCTTCGTTCGGAAATAAAAGTTCTTTTTTGGCAATCACCAATTCTGCAGCACGCCTTTCTACCTCTTCACTTTGAAATAAAAGTTTTTTAATGGCAATTACCAGTTCTGCCGCCCGCTTTTCTTTTTCTTCCTTTTGAAATAAAAGTTCTTCATTGGCAATAGCTAACTCTACTGCCCACTTTTCTTTCTCTTTATTTTGAAGGGGAGGCTCTTTTTTTGCAATACGTAACTTAGTTGCTTTTTTTAAATTCATAAAAAAATTTAAAAGCTTGTCTTTAAAAAAATTTTCGATACTTACTCTACAGAGGGCTTTTATACTCTGTAAATATGATCCCGGCCTGTAATAATAATCAATACAGCAAACTGGTTATCTTATGTAGTGTTACCAATGATTTATATCAAGTAAAGGAATGATTTACCTCAGTATTTTATGGAATGAAAGAATTTGTATCCCTGGCTTTTTGAAGATTCAGGATTACAGGGGAGCCAGGGCCAGATTCTTTTTATCCGAAAAAAATCGAAAAGAAGAAATTGTTATTGTAAGGTAGATGAATATAACGGATATTCAATATAAATAAAATTGGCGTGCATAAATAATGCATTCTAACGAATAATTTCGTGGAATAAGAAAAACAGCAAATTCTTTTGTGGCACTTAAAAAAAGTGGCCTTCAATTTGCCCCTTTATTTCTATAGGTAGTATCTGCTCTACTTTCTTTTCATTCCTTATCCTATAAATCGTTGTTGAGCGAACCACTAATTTTGATTCAAGAAACACATAAACCCCTAAAATCAATATCCATGAAAACCTCTACTTCAATTTCTGATGAACAACTTATTCAATTGACCGTAAACGGCGACAATAATGCCCTTACTGAACTTGTGTTACGTCACAAGAACCGATTGTACACTTCTATCTATTTATTGGTAAGAGATAAATACCTGGCAGAAGATATTTTCCAGGACACTTTTATCAAGGCGATTAACACGATTAAAGCGGGTGATTATACTGACCAAGGCAAATTTTTATCCTGGATCATAAGAATTGCCCATAATATCTGCATTGATCATTTCAGGAAAGTAAGGCGTACCCCTGTAATTAAAACTGCCAATGATCAAAACCTATTGGATAATATGAATTTTTCAGAAATCAGTGCTGATGAAAAAATGGTACGGAGTGAGAAACATGATAAAGTCCGGGAAATACTTTACCTGCTTCCTGAAGAACAGAGAGAAGTTGTTATTCTCCGCCACTATGCCGATCTTAGTTTCAAAGAAATTGCACATATAACAAACTGTAGTATAAACACTGCTTTAGGCCGCATGCGGTATGGGCTGATGAATTTGAGAAAAATGATTGTGGAAAGACATTTAGCCCTGTAGGTATTTTGAGAGGAACAACACTAAACTGAAAGGGGGCATTTATGAATACCGCCAGATAAATTATCAGTTCGTGGCTTTTTTCAAATAGAAATAATATAGTTCAGAATTCAAAAAAGATTTATGTTAGATAAAAAAATTAAAATTGCTATTGCTGACGATCACAAGATTTTCAGAAATGGTATTAAAATAGCCCTGTCGCAGAAACCGAATTTAGAAATAATTTGGGAAGCAAAAGACGGTAAAGATTTAATGAATAAGGCCGCAGCCGAAATACCTGATGTACTAATTATGGATATCAGCATGCCTGAAATAACAGGAATTGAAGCAATAGAAATGCTGAGAAAGGAATATCATGATGTTAAGATTATTGTGCTGTCCTCATTTGAGGACGAGGAAACAGTTGGCAAAATGATGGAACTGGGGGCTAATGCTTATCTTACTAAAACGACTCCTCCAACAGAAATATACCAGGCTATTTTAGGATGTATGAGTGATGATTATTATTTTAACCCACTTATTAATACCGCTCTAATAAGCAAGTTGATGCAAAGCAAAAATACAAGGCACCTTTACAAAAATGTCATGCCTGTTAAGTTTAATGAAAAGGAAATTAAAATAATGGAACTGTTGGCAAATGATAAAAACACCAAAGAAATCTCCAAACTAATTTTCCTTAGCCCAAGAACTATTGAAACCATACGACAAAAAATGAAAGAGAAAGTTTCTGCTAAAACCACCGGCGGATTGGTAATGTATGGTATTAGAAATAAGCTTATAAATTATTAAGCTGTAAACACGGAATTCATCTTAATCAAAGGCGCTTAATTTTCAAAATTGCTATTGATCTTTGAACATCAATTTTTCCAATTTTGCATCATGGCCGTAAATGTCATCCCTGAAATTTAAAGTGCCTTCTTTTGTAACCCATGCCGTAAAATAAACAATATACACCGGTATTTTTTGTTTCAGTTTTACCCAGGTATTCTTTCCACTATACATGGCGTCAGTAATTTTTGATTTGGCCAGTCAGGATCATTTCTCAAAAGGTATTGAGCAAGCTTTTCGGGTTGAGCCAACCTGATACATCCATGGCTGAAGGCACGATTGCTTTGATCAAATAAATACCTGGCCGGTGTGTCATGAAAGTAAATATGGTAGTTATTCGGAAAAACAAATTTAACTCTGCCTAAAGCATTATCAGCACCGGGTTTTTGCCTTATCACCGGCAGCCCGTTGAGTGTGCCGGTTTGTTCCATATTATTTTCCTGTAGATAATTCCGGTCTTTTCTCATCGCCGGTACTATTTCTTTTCTTACGATGCTTTGCGGTACATTCCAGTAAGGGCTGAAAACAATATATTCCAATGAATCGGTAAAAATAACAGTGTTATGCCCGGCTTTTCCCACCACGATCTTCATGCTGAACTCCTGCTGCTTTCCATTGATAACATGTAACCTGAATTCCGGAATGTTGGCAACCAGCCTTGTGCCGCTGCTTTCATTTGGCATCCATTTAAGCCGTTCCATATTCACGAGTATCTGCTCTATCCTGCTTTTTACGTTTACATTCAATTCTTTTGCTGTTTTAGCGCCAAGTGTGCCATCCGCGTTCAACCCAAATCTCTGCTGGGCACGCTTCAGCGCCATTTCCAGTTGAGGCGTAAATACTAATGAGGTGTCTTCTCCGGGATAATCGCCGGTAATTTTTAAACGTTTTTTCAATTGTAGAACAGCTTTTGCGGAATCGCCGGTTTTATACGCTTTATTGTTGAGATTGATCTTTGGCCATCCGCCTTTTTTGTCGATTTCATAATACTTCACCAACTGATTTCTTAGCAAGGGATAAAACCGGTTTACCGGTTCCCAGTCTTCCAGTTTAGTCCCGTTTCTTGCCATCAGCGAATCAAGCAAAGCCACTGCATCTATTTTTCTTCTCGGAATGTGCCACTGCAATTGAGAAGGATCTATAGTTCCCTCATACTCGTCTTTTGTAAATTTAAAAAAGTGCTGGGTTAAGTGAAGTTCGGTTTGTGTAATTTCATCAGGCGACAGTGTAAAACTATCATCGTTGATCAGTTTATCCATTATGGTATGCAATTGCTTATCGTAGGCCGAAGTATCAATATTAGCTTTTACATAGGTATTATGAAGATTATAAAAAGCGCGTGCCTGTTCTGTGAGGCCGTCGTTACTGAACCAGGCAAAATGATAATTACGGCTCTTGTAAAAAATCCGCATCTTCCCGGCTGTAGCCTTGTTTACATGATTTATAGCAATATAATTTTCCAGTTTCGCACTGTCTAATTCAAGGTTGGAAAAAGCATTATTTTGAGTGATGGTAGTATCTCTTTTTACAACCGGTTTTTTATTTTTTGAAGCGGAACTGTAGCATCCCGCAAGAATTGGTAACACCAATAAAAACAGTAAAAGGTATTTAATAAAATTCGTTGTTTCTTTATTCATTCTAAAACTTTCTTTTGAGAGCCAAACCGTTCAGTTTGCCTGCAAAATATACTTCAAATAAAAACATCTCTTGCTTATTAACAGTTAAATGTTTTGCGGCATGTGGGCACTTTTTATAGCGCCAAAGTTTTGTTTGGATGCCTGTTTTCAATAACGGCACAAAAGCGATGCCAACCAGAGTAACCACTAATGGGCTTGCAGTAAATAAACAAATTTTAAAGATTCTTATTTCAGTTTATTCCTATAACGTATAAGTATACACGCAATATATTATTCCACTACAAAAGGAATTACCCAAAAGTGGTATAAAGGAAAAAGGCTGGAGTATACCCGGCCTTGTAAAAGAATATTCTTACATATTATTTTATTGGTGCAGGGTAATAAGCGGAATTTGAACCGCCTGGCCATTAGTTACCTGGATCCTGTGAGTGTGGTATCTTTATATCCAAATGAACCCTGGAACATGATGCTGTAAGTACCTGCATTAAGCCCCCTGATTTTATAATCCCCATTTTCTTCAGGTTTGGCGGTTGCAGTATCCGTGTCGTTCCATGCAGTTACGAAAGGCCTTGCTGCGTAAGGCAATACTGTTCCCTTTATACCTCCTGTATTATGCATCGAGAAAACCGAAAGAAATGGCCTTTAAATAATAATTACCATTTAAAGCAATGATAGATTTGCATACATTAAAGTCAATCCACATAGAGGTTTGCCCCGGGCGGTACTGGTTATCCTCATCTTCCTGGTGAATTCTTATATACTGATAATTATTGGCGTTGTTAAATTGCTGAAGTGGGTAAGTGGTACCGGAAATTACCACTGAATTGTTGGTACCCAGCGTAAGCCGTACTTTCCTGATTTTTGCAGCCGGGATATTAACAGTTCCCAAAAGCGTATCTATTCCGTTTCTTAGTTTTAAAATGTCATAAACACCGGGGCGGATAGCAAGCGTATCCCAAAACCCGTATTGATCCTGGTGGTGGTGGTCTTCCATGTGATTATTCTGGTTATCTCCATAATGATCATCATTCATGTGCTGGCTGGTATCAAGTTTTATTTCCACATACTTTATGTCGATAAAAACCGAATCATACTGGCAGGGATCGTCAGTTAAATAGAGGGCTACCTGCCTTGCGGATGTTGAACTGGCAATGGGCGTTACATTTTTTTGGCACGCAAAAAATAAGAGAGACAGAAGCGCAATTATAGCGCCTGAGCCCATGAGGGTTTTTCTTCTGATTTTCATATAGGTTTTTTAGTGGTTAAAAATATAAATACAAACTTTTTCCAATTTTGATTTTAGATTTATAGCCTGTGGACCCGCAAAGGTTTTCGGGCATAATAAAACTTGATCAAAAAGATGTAATTAAAAGGTAGAAATCAGGTATAGGCCAGATTATAAGTTATAGGGAATCATAGGTTTCTGTAAAGTTATATCGTTCAATTATCCTGCCAAAATTCAATAGAGCCTTTTACAATAAACAAACATTTTTAACTTATTTTTTAGTGGTTCAAATCTTCAATAAGGTTGGGTAATCAATAAATTTCAATCATTTCTGTTTTGTTACTCAATTAAATTAGTAAATTGCTGACCTTCAAAACTTTAAAATCAATAATATGAAAAAAATTGCTTGTACATTTCTCGGCTTAATGTGCATCGTGGCTCTTACCAGGTGTAATTCGGGAACAACCACCAAGGCTTCTGACTCTGATTCAACTGCAACAATGGATACCTCAAACGTAACCGCCAACTGGAAACTGGGCGTACAGATGTGGACGTTCCGTAAATTTACCTTTGCGCAAGCATTGGATAAAGTAGACAGTGCCGGTATTAAATATATTGAAGCGTTCTGGGGCCAGCCTCTTGGTGATGGCCTGAAAGATAGTTTCGGTATCAGAATGTCTGATGCCAGCAAGGCTAAAATAAAAGAGCTTTTAAAACAAAAGGGCATAAGCATCGTAGCGATGGGTGTAATTGAACCTCCTACCCGCGAGCAATGGAAAGAAGCTTTTGATCTTGCCAAAGAATTTGGCCTTAGTTATATTACTGCAGAACCCCGCAAAGATCAATGGGATATGGTAGATAGTATGGCGGGTGCTTATGGTATAAAAGTAGCCATTCACGATCATCCAAAACCTGATATGTACTGGAGCCCTGATTCCGTTTTGGCTGCCATTAAAGGACATCCGAACCTGGGTTCTTGCGCCGATTTAGGCCATTGGGCCCGTAACGGGGTAAACCCGGTTGAGGCGCTTAAAGAACTTGCCGGGCATGTGTATGGTGTGCATTTAAAGGATATCGTAAAGTTTGGCCAGGTAGATGCCGCTGATACAGTAGTTGGCAAAGGCGTGATTGATTTTCCTCCGATCTTCCAGGAACTAAAGCGCCAGCACTTTAGCGGCATGTTTTCTATAGAACATGAATCTAACTGGTTGCATAGCTTGCCTGATGTAATAGAAACACGAAAATTTTATGAAGCGCAGGTAGCCAAATTGAAATAATTATTTAATAAATAGTTTTTATTTAAAAGCCCCATTGATTAAAAATCACTGGGGCTTTTCTTTGAAGCAATTTACAAATCAGTAAGGCGGGGGCTTTATAATTTTTAAAGAACCTACAAATCCAAAGGTTTCATTCGCGGAACTAAAATCTGCATGATTACCCACGCAAGAATATAAGCACTGGCGCAAATACCAAACATAATGTAATAGGCCATTTGTATTTGCCCGATTGAACGATAATAAACAAACATATTTTTCTGTACCAACAATACAAGAAGAAGGCCTCCCAATCCGCCAAACATGCCTCCAATACCGGTAACAGAAGCAGTGGCCGATTTTGGAAACATATCGCTTACTGTAGTAAAAATATTGGCGCTCCATGCCTGGTGTGCCGCCGCCGCTAATCCTATAATTAAAACAGCAAACCACATATTGTAGCTTCCCGCTATTTGTGCAAATAAAATGGGAACAACAAGAACCGCAAAAATCAACATTGACCATTTACGCGCCCTGAAAACCGGCGAACCTTTTTTGATCATCATCAAAGGAATCCAGCCTCCTCCCACACTTCCGATAGTTGAAAGCATGTACACGAGCGCAACAGGAACTGCAATTTGTGTTAAGCTAAGATGATATTGGCTTTGTAAAAAATCAGGCAACCAAAATAAATAAAACCACCAAACGGGATCGGTTAAAAATTTACCGATGGCAAATGCCCATGTTTGGCGATAAGTTAATAATTTAGGCCACGATATTTTTGCGCCAGCCGCTTCCTTTTCTTCAGTTTCCTCTTTATCGCTATTAATGTATTCAAATTCTTCTTTGGAAAGCCTTTTTTCTTTTGAAGGAATTTGATACAAAACCAACCATAAAACCAACCAAATAAAACCTATTAAACCGGTAATGATAAAAGCCCATCGCCAGCCCCAGGCAACAGCAATAAACGGGACGGTTAATGGCGCTATAATGGCTCCCACATTAGATCCTGAATTAAATATGCCTGTTGCTAATGCACGTTCTTTTTTGGGGAACCATTCAGCGGTGGTTTTAATAGCCGAAGGAAAATTTCCGGATTCTGTAAGGCCTAAAAATGAACGGACTACCGCAAAGCCTAAAACGCTGGAAGCAAATGCATGGCAAACGGCAGCTATACTCCATAAACCAGTTGTAAACGCATAACCCCTCTTGGTTCCGAGCTTATCTATTACCCGGCCTGCGCCCACCATTCCAAAAGCATAAAAAAACTGGAAGGCGATTTCAATATTAGCATAATCGGCATCGTTCCAATGCATATCAGCAGATAAAGTTGATTTCAATAAACTGATCACCTGCCTGTCGAGGTAATTGATGGTAGTGGCAAAAAAAATCAATCCACAAATGGTCCATCGGTATTTCCCAATTTTTGCAGGGATACTCATATTTTCCTTATTGCTAATAGTATTTTCAATATCAATAGAATTCTGCATAACGTTATTTTTGGAACTTTTTATTTAAGAGATTTCAATATATCAAGGGCTTGCCTCGCGAGTTCTTCAATTTTCGTATAATTTTTTTCTTCAAGCAATTGTTTGCTGACAAGTTTGCTTCCCATGCCAACCGCGCAAACACCGGCTTTTAGCCATTTTGAAATATTATCTTTATCTAGGTCAACCCCGCCTGTTGGCATAAATAAGAGATCAGGAAATAAAGCTTTAATGGCGCTCATAAATTCAGGGCCTAAAATATTTCCGGGGAAAAGTTTGATCATTTTCGCACCTAAAGTTTCTGCGCGAATGATCTCCGTAGGCGTCATACAACCCGGAACCCAAAGCATATTATTGTGATCACTAACTTTTGCAACCGATTCAACAAGGCCCGGGCAAATAATAAAATCAGCTCCTGCATCAATAAAAGTTTGCGTCATTTCCCCGTTCTTAATAGTGCCGATTCCCAGGTACATTCCATCCAATTCAGAATCACACAGCTCACGCATTTTTTTAAAGTTCTGTAATGCTGCCTCACCGCGGTTGGTATATTCAACCGCCCGAATGCCGGCATTGTACAAAGCTTTTAAAACCTGCAAACTAACTTCTGTATCCTTATAAAAATAGAGCGGCAAAATCCCTTGCTCCGGAATTAACTGTAATAAATCGTTTTTCTTACTCATGAATAAGTTATTATTATTTAACAATGTTATTGGAATTCTTTTAGTAATCCATAATTTTTTATGCAAACGTTACCGAATATTTCAAATAAAATTAAACTAATCCTGAAAAGTTATGATAATTAATTTTTTGAAAATAAATTCGTTTAAGCATCGCTGTTACTATGAGTAGTTTACCAAAAGCCGGAATTAAATTTAAAGCTGTTGAAAAAAATTTACTTAAAAACTTTCGCAATCGTTACCGTTCATTTTACGCAATCGTTATCATTGATTTTTACCAATTATTGGCCTTATTTCTTGTTGTTTAAATAAATAAGAAAGAGATTTGACACACTTTAATCGTATTAAAAATTCATTTCTAATTAAATTATAAAAAGATCATGGCAAAAAAAGTGGTTACCCTTGGAGAAATAATGCTTCGATTATCTACTCCCGATTATAAAAGGTTTGTTCAGGCTGATAGTTTTGATGTTACCTATGGCGGCGGCGAAGCGAATGTTTCAGCGGCTCTTTGCAATTATGGCCTACAAGGAGTTTTTGTTTCTAAAGTCCCTGATAATGCTATCGGGCAATCGGCTATCAATCATTTAAGGCGCTTTGGGGTAAATACACAATTTGTAGCAAAAGGCGGGAAAAGATTAGGTATCTATTTTTTAGAAACAGGGGCTTCTATGCGTGCATCACAGGTGGTTTATGACCGGGCTGACGCTTCAATTTCTGAAGCCGAAATTTCCGATTTTGATTTTGATAAAATATTTGAAGGCGCTTCATGGTTTCATACAACCGGCATTACGCCTGCGTTGAGCGACAAAGCCGCAGCACTTACCGAAGCGGCGTTAAAGGCGGCAAAAGCAAAAGGGGTAACTACAAGTATTGATTTGAATTACCGAAAAAAATTGTGGAGCAAAGAAAAAGCCAAAGAAGTGATGACCAGGCTTTGCCAATATGTAGATGTATGCATCGGCAATGAAGAAGACGCGGAAACAACTTTAGGATTTAAAAGTAAAGGAACAGATGTAACCAAAGGAGAATTAAACCTTGATGGATACAAAGATGTGTTTCAGCAGATGAAAGAAAAATTCGGATTTAAATATATTGCTTCCACCTTGCGTGAAAGCCACAGTGCCTCTGATAACGGATGGAGCGCATTGGTATATGATGGCAATGAATTTTACCACACCAAACAGTATGAAGTAAGAATTATAGACCGTGTTGGAAGCGGCGATTCCTTCGCAAGCGGATTTATTTATGGCTTGATTTCAGAAATGGATTTGAAAGACGCGGCAGAATTTGGTGTAGCTGCTTCTGCGCTGAAACACACGATACCAGGCGATTTGAACCATGCCACTTTGAGTGAAGTAAAAGGTTTGATGAAAGGTGACGCATCCGGAAGAGTTCAAAGATAAAGTTTATGGTAAACAAAGAAATAAAAGGGATTTTTATTTTGGGGAATATATTTTTCTTTCTACGAAATTTTCATACACAATAAAAAATTCTTGTTTAAGGATTGTTTACCATTCCTAAAAACAAAATTGTTCCAGTTTGTTTCTCGATAATCGCATAAAGAAACGGTTGGTCCAATTTAAAAACGGGGGGAGTGGATATTGAGGTCAAAATAATTCCAACAGCAGTTGCAGCGGCTGCTTCAGTGCCTTCCTCGTTTACTTTAATATAAGTTTTGTGAATGGCTTTTGAAATATAAACATTCGCCTGGGCCGGATCATAAATTTTAGAAAAATCAGCACCATTGCCGAATGCAATTCCCATTCCGAGCTTCGATAATTCGGGCCTCATGTCATCCACTTCATAAGAATATTCCCACCTTGGCATTTTTAATTCAACAGCAGCGCTATCCATTTTACTGATGGCGTTATTCAATATATTTTCATTCATTGAAGAAGCAAATTCGCTAATAGATCCTTCCTGGTTAGAAGGTTCCAAAATGTACATGCTGAAACTTTTTCCACTACCGTAAGGAAGCTCTATCATTGAAAATGAGCTATCAAGAAATGTATTTGCCGTAATCTTTTGTTTCATAAAAGGAACACTTTTCGTACTTCCGTTTTGCAAATAAAAATCATCATTGTAGGTATCTGAAGTTTTGAAACCATGCTGCCACGATCCGTTAAAATAAATCGCGTTGATAAGGTACATTAAATCCGAGGGTGAAATATTTTGAATGATGGTGGGTATTTTATTATTAGTTTTTTTTGATACCCAATCGTTGATGGTATTTACTGACGAATGATCATCAAAATTAAGCCCCTGCGCCGAAGCCTGGTAATTGTTTTGCAGCATATCCAAAAAGGAAGGCAAAGGCTGAAAGCTGTTTTGCCGGTACCAAATTGAGTTGGCAATATCTAATTGCACTTTATTATCTTCTTTGGGCAATTGTGAAATCAATGCCTGGCAAACTGAATTAAGGCTGTTAATATCAATACCGGAAAGCCGAAGTGTTTGTGCAATAGAATCTTTGGTCGCATTACCTGCACCATTATATACCATTGATAAGGCAAGGTAAATGCTCAATGGAGAAATCAGTTTATTATTATTTACGGTATCCTGTGCCAGGGTGGCTTTAAAAAAATCAAATGCAAAATGATTGTTTGCATTAATAATTTCAGAGCTATTGGTAGGTAAGGTTATCGTTTGGGTTTTATCCCCTGCTACCAGAATCTTTTTGGTGCAGGAAGAAAAGGCCAATACCATCAAAAGAAAAGAAAATGCTTTTTTCATAAAAATGTTTATACCAATCTGACCACCAAAGAAATTAAAACGTTGCATCTATCAAATCACAATTTTTAATTTCCTTCATGCGTCAAAATATTTTTTACTTCTTCCACCCCCTCAGTTGCCGGTTTTTGAATTACTTTAAAATTATGATGCGGTGGAATATAAGGCGGGTTTTTGTCAATGATATATTTAGGAATTCCTGATGGTAAAAAATCAATTAAACCTGCGGCAGGGTAAACCTGCAATGAGGTTCCTGCTAAAATAAAAACATCAGCCGTTGCCATTACTTTCGCCGCTTCTTCTATCATGGGAACCTGCTCTCCAAACCATACTACATGCGGCCGCAGTTGAAATCCATCAATTGCTTTTTGCCCGAATTGAATATCATCCCTTATCTCATAAAAAGTATTTTCATCATTTTCGCTGCGCATTTTAAATATCTCGCCATGCAAATGAATAACATTTTTTGACCCGGCCCGTTCATGCAAATCATCAATATTTTGAGTAATTACCGTTACATTAAAATCGGTTGCTAATTCAGAAATCCCTTTATGCGCTGCATTCGGCAACGCTTTGGCCACTTCCTTTCGCCGCTGGTTATAAAAATCCAAAACCAATACCGGATTCTTGGCCCATCCTTGCGGAGAAGCCACTTCATATACATCATAGCCCATCCACAAACCATCGCTATCGCGAAAGGTTTTTAACCCGCTTTCCGCGCTGATTCCTGCTCCGGTAAGAACTATGAGATTTTTTTTCAAAATAAAATATTGAATAATATGCTTATCAAATTTATAAAAAATATAGAGGTAAAATATGTAAATATTTGGTACAAACCTATGTTCTTTTTACACGGTCATTTTAAGAAATTCGATAGATTAAGCTTTATCTCCTGTACATACAATTTACAATTGGTAATTAATTTACCGAACTAGCAATGTTTTATTTTTTTTGTAAATTGCAGTAAATCATTTTTTATGGTCAGTGTTGCCAAAAAATCTAAAAAAATTAGCCGGTCAAAACGATTGGAATCTAAAGCTATGACAAGAACTGAAATGGTACAGAAAATGCTTGCTGACCAAAAAACAATCAGAGACGCAGTTCAAAATGGCACATCATTAAGAGAACTTGAAAAAACACATGGATTTAAATTTGCGCCCCTACCCAATATTAAAGACTGACGATTTTGCTTATGGTTTTACTACTAACCTGGGCATAGAATACCATTGTTCTTTCTTAAGTTATGCCGAATATTTTCCTACTCATCCAGACATTGCTTCCAGATTTTTTTCTTTTAATCTTGACTTAAAAGCCAAATCAAAAAAAATTTCCAATGGAACTGACAACCGACTTGCAGCTACAGTTATTTCCATTGTTTCCGGGTTCCTTGAATCAAGAATTAATGCCGTTGTTTACATCTGTGATAACTCCGATGGGAAAGAGGCTGTAAGAGCAAAAAAATTTTTAAGCTGGTTCAATTATTCTGAATATGCTTCTGAAAAAATCATTCAGATTAGCAATAATTTTAAAGTGGGTGATATGATTATCTACAGTTCTTTACTTGTTCACCAAAATAATAAACAAATTGCAAAAATTATACTTGCATATCTTGAGCTAACTAAGGATGAGGATAAATAAAAACAGCAATTGAGAGCTTACAATATTATTTAGTCCCACTCATTTTCAAAACCCATTTCCATTCTTCAGGCGCTACTTTCTGCACAGACAACCTTGAATTTGTTACCAATTCCATATTTTTCAGTTTCGGTTCGGCTTTAATTTCAGCAAGCGTTACAGGCTTTTCCAAAGCCCTTACCGGGCTTATATCCACTACCACCCAGTTGGCATTATCGGTTGTAGGATCCTGGTAAGCTTCTTTAACCACCATCGCAATTCCTACAATTTCCAGGCCTTTCATTGCTATGGTAAAAAAATACTTCATCGCCTTTTTTCATGCCCCGCAGGTTATTTCTTGCCCCATAATTCCTGACTCCATCCCAAAAAGTGTTTTTATCCTTTAAAAGTTGTTTCCAGCCATATTTAAAGGGTTCCGATTTTACAAGCCAATAATTCATAATGTGTTTTTGAAATTTTTGATAAATTTAAAAATAAGGTTTTAAAATCCAACCATATTATTTTTACGTAATTAGGAGTAAGAAATTAATTCTGAATACTTTTAAGGATTCAGTTAACTTTGAAAACTTCGAGAAAATAAATTAATTCACAATAAAAACTAAATCATGTTAAGTATTTTTTTAAAACCCGTTTTATTGCTCTCAATGCCCGGCGGCTCCGAATGGATATTGATTCTTTTAGTTGTTTTACTATTTTTCGGAGGCAAAAAAATTCCGGACCTGATGAAAGGAATTGGTAAAGGAGTCAGAGAATTTAATGATGCTAAAGAACATGTAAAGAGTGAATTAGAAGCAGGAATGAAAGAAAAAGGTGCCGTTAAGCCCTAATAAGCCCGTTACAACTCCTATCCACAACTTCTTCAAATTAAATTTGATTTCAGGTTATTGTAAAATTCCCGGTAAAAATTACCGGGAATTTTTGTTTAGGGCTTTTTATTGTATTTTTTTTGTAAGAGAAAATTTACATTCCGCTAACAAGGATTCTGGTAAATTTGTAAAAAATTATAAACTCAAACACACTACTCATGCTAAGCATTATTATGAAACCAGTTCTCCTTCTTTCTATGCCGGGAGAATCTGAATGGCTATTGATCCTCCTCGTTATCTTATTATTTTTTGGCGGCAAAAAGATCCCTGATCTGATGCGGGGAATCGGCAAGGGCGTTAGGGAATTTAATGATGCCAAGGAACATGTAAAAAGCGAAATAGAAGCCGGAATGAAAGAAAAAGATGTAGTAACCAATACACCACCGGTTCAAGAAGCGGCTCCTGTTTCAACTACAACTACAAATTCTGCTACCACAAATCCCTGATTAGGATTTTTTTAGAAATTTATTTTTACAAATAGCCGCAGGCCATAGCCGGCGGCTATTTTTTATTAAGCCAGTTTCCGGTAAACCAACCTGCCTACCGGGCAGCAGGCTAATATGGCGGATTTTTATTTTACAGCGTTTAAGTATTTCTATTAATAACCTATTTTTTCAACTTAAAACTTTTGAAATTAAATCCTCCTTTCTTAAAATAGATTTTTATTTTATTGATCCCTTTATCCAGGTGAATTTTAACCGGGGTCGATTGAGTAAAATCATTGTCATCTCCGGAAGCAGAAACCCCAATATTTTCTGCCGATAATTTTCCGTTATCATACACATTTATGATTCCATCATTTCCGGAAGTAGTAAAAGCCAGGTAATAATTTCCCGGCTCCTCTACATTTGTTGTATAAAGCAACCATTCTCCATCTTCGATACTAAAAACGTAAGGTTCGTTGGTTTTATCATTTTTTATATCCACGCCATCATTTCTGTAAGTATGGCCTTTGTTGCCTTGTGTATGCACACCGGGCGTATATCTGTAATTGGCAGTATCATTATCATTATAGGCATAGCTATTTCTTCCCAAATCATAATCTACCGCCTTAATAATTGCAGTTGCAGAAATAATATTAGGTTTAAAAGGCAAAGTAGCGGTTGAATAAACCTGCCGAAACATAGCATCCGTAACATCTTTATGATAAATATTGTTTTGGATTTGTATGTTTTGAAGCAATTCATTTAATATCTGTTGCCCTTTCGCAGAATCTAATTGTAAACTGTCTTTACAATATTCAATAAACAAATTATAATCTTCCGGCTCTTTTATTTCCAATGGTTGATTCATACCCATCTTTTTTAATTGCCACCAACTCCAGCCTATATCATTATTTTCTACCAGCCTTATATTATTGGTAAACCAGGTATTTGAATTTTCACCAGATTCCCCCAACCAAAGCGGAACATTGTATTTATCGCGGAAATCAAGGTATTTCTGAATGGTTTCTTTGGTGGCAAAATTTCCATATTTGTGAAAACTGAGAACGAGATTATTATCCCAAAGCGGAAACATTCCATTATAATTGTTGGCGAAGCCATTTCCTTCCAAAAATATGATGTGATTTTTATCCGCTTCGCGAATGGCTTTGGTAATACGGATAAATAAATTTCTCAAAGGAATATTTTGTTTCTCATTTATTCCATGTGGGTCATTTTTTGGATCGTCAAATCCCCAGTTGGTTTCATTCAAAATATCATAGCCGCCGATGTATGGCTCATTGGCATATCTTTTCGCCAGTTTTTTCCATAAAGCAACCGTTTTATCCTGGTTGGCCTGCGATTGCCAAAGTGAAGGCTGATCAGGATGCCGGTCGGAAATTGGAAGGTCGTTCCCTTCTCCGCCGGGCGCAGCATGCAAGTCGAGGATAAGATAGATATGATCTTTCTTGCACCAGTTCAAAAGGCTATCCACCATTTTAAAACCGGTAGGAAGCCAGGTATTTTTTCCGGGAACCGGTTCTTCATTTACAGGCAAGGTAAAAAGGCCAAAATGCATGGGCAACCTGATCGAATTAAAACCCCAGGAAGCCATTGAATCAATATCTGCTTTTTGCGTGTGGTACCTCAGCCATTTATCATAGAAAATATTTGCCTGCTTTTTACCGATCAATTGAGTTATTTTTTCTCTTATCTTATATTGCTGGCCTAAAAATCCCAAATGAAACATGTACCCTTCCTGCAACATCCATCCGCCAAAACCCATTCCCTTTAAAATAAAATCTTTGTTTACCTTATTTTCAATTTTCTTCCCATTTACTCTTAAAAATCCCTGCGCTGAAATTTGAGAAGAAAACAACAACAGCAATGAAAAAGTAAGGAAGATGTTTTTAAACTTTTTATTCATACCATTTTTGTTTTTGATGCTCAAAGAACAATCGTTGAAATACTGTGTGCTTTTGAATTTGCGTGCGCCCATTTTCCATGGATCCATAAATGATAAGGAATGTCGTTATCGGTTCTGTTCAAAACAACCACCGCCAATTTTCCATTTGTGTTGATGAATGAAGTCGTTTGCAAAAATGCGCGATTTGACGAAGCGCTTACCCGTCTTGCTCCAGGCCTGATAAATTTGGAAAACTGGCCGATATAATAATATTCATTTGTGTAGAAAAGCTCACCGGTATTTACATTGGCAATCAAAGGGGCGAAACAAAAATTACCAACATGATTGGGGCCGCCATTTTGATCCAGCAAAATATTCCAGTCAGTCCACGCAGTAATTCCATTGTTTAGATCGTGAATCATATTGTTGCCATACAATTCGCCCAGGCTCCATTCGTGAATTTTATTAAAATCAAAACTTTCTTTACAACCTTCGGTAAACATCAGGTTCACATTTGGAAATGCTTCTTTAACCCGGATCACATTTTGAAAAAGGGGTTCTGATTTTGTCCATGTTTCATACCAGTGAAAGCCAATCGCCCAAACGTATTTAGCAGCATCCGGATCATTTAATATAACACTTGCCTGTTGAAACATTAGATCGCGGTTATGGTCCCATGCAATTATTTTTTTACCGCTTAAATTATTTTTTTCAAAAGTGGGGCCAAGTGCGGTTTTAATAAAATCTCTTTCATCTTCAGCAGAATAAATACATGATTCCCATCTTTGTGTGGCCATTGGTTCATTCTGAACCGAAACGCCCCAAACAGGAACGCCTAATTTTTCATAAGTATTGATAAATTTCACAAAATAATCGGCCCACAATTGATAATACTGCCTTTTTAATTTTCCACCGTGAAGTATGTCATCATTGGTTTTCATCCATGCAGGCGGGCTCCAAGGAGAAGCGAATAACAACATTTTTCCATTTAGTTTTTCATTTACTTTTTTTAATAGGGGAATCCGGTATTGCTCATCATGCTTCACAGAAAAGGTGCTCAACGTACTATCATAATCCTTTACGTACATGTAACTATCACTCGAAAAATCGCAACTATTTATATTGGTGCGGACCATATTATAACCGATTCCATCTGTGGTATCGTAATAAGCTTTAAGAATTTCGTCCTGTTTATCTTTTGGCAATTTGGCAAAAGTTTCAGCAGAAGCATCAACGATGGCGCCACCAAACCCGGTGATAGTTTGAAACTGGTGATCAGGATCCACAAATACGCACACCTCTGTTTCCAAAGGCTGCGGGTGATCTTCAAAAGTGAGGGAATCGCTCAGCGAAAGCCTTTCATTCGTATTTTCTGCCGTTGAATAAACCATCGGTTTTCTTCCTTCAAGAGAAAAACCGATCGTTGGCTGTGAAGAGAGATTTTCATTTTGCAAATTATTTTTAAGGTGCTGGTTGCAGGCGAACATAAAGAGCACCGAACCAAAAATTACTTTTTTAAAATTCATATCGGATGTTTTAAATTAACGCAGTAAATAAGCTTTATACGTTTGTTTTTGAAATGACAGCAATAAAAGTAATAACAGTTTGGGATTTTACTTAATCTTTTTGGAGAAGATTTGAGAAGTGCTAAGATTTGTTGGTTTTAGTTTAGAAAGTTTAGATGGTTTAGAGAAGGTTAGAATGGAAATAGTAAACGGACAAATTCCACTGATTTTTATTTTGATTCTGACTTAATTCTCTTTTCAATTCTTTGATCAGGGATAAACCAGATGCAAGCTACCAGGCAGTATAAACCAAATCCGATAAATGAATTGACAAAAGAAAGCAGGATGCCTGCGGCATAAATAACTATAGAAATTTTCCCTTTAAAATCACCGCCGATGGAAGTGGCGAGCAAAGAATCTTTTCCATGAACATGGATCAATGAGCGGACAAGAATATAATAAGCTATGGCATTCATCAACAAAACAACTCCGTACAATGCCACTGGCGAAGCGCTGAAATGATTTTCGCCCATCCACGCGCTAACGAAAGGCACCAACGAAAGACAGAATAATAAAAGCGTATTCGTCCACAAAACTCTTCCGCTTACGTGCTCTACCACCTGGAACATGTGATGATGATTGTTCCAATAAATAGCGACATAAACAAAACTAAGAATGTAGCTTATAAATTTGGGCAGCACCGGTTTTAAAGCTTCAAATGAATTTCCTTCAGGAGGGCGCAGTTCCAAAACCATAATGGTAATGATAATGGCAAAAACGCCGTCGCTAAAAGCCTCCAACCTTCCTTTATTCATACAGTTATTTGTGATGAAAATAAATCTTTTTTAGTAAAGAATAGCCTCACCGTTAATTATAAGAATAGAAAGCTTACTCCGTTTTATGCCTCTTTTCCAAAACTTCAATAACATCATTGAGCGTCTTATTTTTTGCCTGTAGCAAAACGAGGTAGTGAAACATCAAATCAGCAGCTTCATTCAGGAAAAGTTTGTTGTTGTTATCTTTTGATTCAATCACCATTTCAATGGCTTCTTCACCTACTTTTTGCGCCATCCTGTTGATGCCTTCTTTAAATAAAGTTGATGTATAAGACCCCGAAACAGGATGCCTTTTTCTTCCTTCAATAATTTTTTCCAAAGCTCTTAAAAAATCGGCTCCTGAATTTTCTTCATTAAAACAGGTTTCAGCGCCGGTATGGCAAACCACGCCATCGGGCTTTGCTTTTATCAGTAATGTATCAAAATCACAATCAGTTTTTATGTCAACAACGTGCAAATAATGTTTACTCGTTTCTCCTTTTACCCACAGCCGGCCTTTGCTACGGCTATAAAAAGTCACCAATTCCGAATCAAAGGTTTCAAGCAAGGCATCTTTATTCATATAGCCAAGCATCAAAACCACGTTGGTAGAAGCATCCTGGATAATTGCGGGAACGGTTCCGCTCGAAGATTTTGTAAAATCAATTCGTCTTACAAACTCGGTATAATCTTTTTTCATTTATGAGTTTTAATCTGATAAATAATTGACAACGAATTTCACTAATTATTTTTTATAATTCTTACTATAAAACCCGTTATGTTGTTTTATAGTAAACCAACAAATAATAAGTATTTCTATTTTTTCATTTTTATTTTGGATACCTTAATCTTTGCTGAAGGTTTTAAAGCCTTATATTAATATTCTCTTTTGCTAAATATTTTTTCAATTCAGGGATTTTAATTTCCCCAAAATGAAAAACACTAGCCGCCAAAGCCGCGTCGGCATTGTCTTTTATAAAAACATCTGAAAAATGCTCCCTTTTCCCTGCACCGCCTGAAGCGATAACCGGTACCGGGAAATGATCACAAAACAAAGCGGTAATATCATGTGCAAAACCGTCTTTGGTGCCGTCGTTATTCATTGATGTCAATAAAATTTCGCCAGCTCCTAAATCAATTGCTTTTTTTGCCCAATCAAAAGCCAACATTTCAGTTTTCACTCTTCCGCCATTCAGATAAACGTACCATTTTCCATCTTTTTCTTTTTTGGTATCAATTGCCAAAACCACACACTGGCTTCCAAATTCTTTCGCCATTGAATTTATTAAACCCGGAGTTTTAAAAGCCGCCGAGTTTACCGAAATTTTATCAGCGCCATTTTGCAATAATTCATGGGCATTTTCTACAGAAGAAATTCCTCCGCCAACCGTAAAAGGAATATTAATATTAGCGGCAATATTTTTTACGAGTTCTGCAAAAGTCTTTCTTTTTTCCACTGTCGCGGTAATATCAAGAAACACCAATTCGTCTGCGCCTTCCCGGGAGTAATACTTAGCCAGTTCAACAGCATCACCCGCATCACGGATATTTTCAAAATTAATCCCCTTTACCGTCCGGCCGTCTTTTATATCAAGGCATGGTATGATTCTTTTTGCCAGCATTTATTAATTTTTTAAAAAATCGCCAATTTGTTTTAAACTTATTTTTCCTTCATAAACCGCTTTCCCAACTATGGCTCCTGAGCAGCCGGTTTCTTTTAAAACCAGCAAATCATCATAACCCGAAATGCCTCCGCTGGCAATCAATTGTAAAGAAGGAAATTCAGTTAAAATTTCTTTGTAAAGCTCAATAGCCGGGCCTTGCAGCATTCCATCCTTTGAAATATCAGTACAAAATAACCGGTTAATCCCTTTTACAGCCAATCCGCTTATGAAATCAAAAATATCAATTCCGGTTTCTTCTTTCCAACCATGAATTTTAATTTTTTTATCAAGAACATCAGCTCCGGGTAAAAATTTATCCGCTCCAAAATCATTGATCCATTGAGAAAATAATTCCGGGTCTTTTACAATAATACTTCCGACACTCACCATTGAAGCGCCGGCATTAAATACCGAGTTTAAATATTCAGTTGTTTTTATTCCTCCGCCAAAATCAATTACCAGAGAAGTGTTTTTTGAAACTTTTTCAAGTGATTTAATATTCTTTAAAGCTTCCCCTTTTGCCCCATCTAAATCTACAATGTGCAACCTCGTTATTCCGGCATTTTCAAAACTTTTTGCCACTTCCAGCGGATCATCATTATAAATAATTTTTTTACCAAAATCACCCTTCGATAATCTAACACATTTTCCATCAATAATATCTATCGCCGGAATAATTTCCATTTATTTCAGGTTTAAAAAATTTGAAAGGATTGTTTCGCCCGCTTCTGCGGATTTCTCTGCATGAAACTGGACTCCGTAAAAATTACCCTTATGCATGGCTGCGCTAAAAGGGTGAATATAATTAGTGGTGGCAATCGTTTCAGGAGAGAGTTCGGCGTAATAACTGTGCACAAAATAAACATAAGAATTTTCATCAACACCTTTCATTAAAGGCGAAGAAAGACCGGTAATAGTATTCCAGCCCATGTGAGGAATTTTCACCGGAACCAAATTCTTATTTTGAAAAACAGAGTCATCAAACTTCTTCACATCCGAATTAAAAATGCCCAGGCATTTTGTGTCTCCTTCTTCACTAAAATTACAAAGTAATTGCAAGCCGAGGCAAATGCCCAAAACCGGTTGTTGTAAAGAAATGATCAGTTTATCAAGGCCTTTTTCCTTTAAATTATCCATCGCGGATGAAGCATTTCCTACGCCGGGAAAAATCACTTTATCTGATGTTACTATTTCTTCAGCCTCATCAGTCACCATTGCATTTATGCCTAACCGTTGTAGCGCATAAAGTACACTTTGAACATTTCCTGCATTATATTTTATAATGGCGACTTTCATAATATTTTATTAGCCTCACCCCGCCCCTCTCCGATGGAGAGGGAGAAGCAAAAAAATTTATAATATTCCTTTTGTGGTAGGAAGCGAATCATTTAACGGGTCTCTGCGGATAGCCATTTTAATTGCCCTGGCAAACGCTTTAAATATGGCTTCAATTTTATGATGCTCATTCGTTCCTTCGGCTTTAATATTCAGGTTCGATTTGGAGGCATCAGAAAATGATTTGAAAAAATGATAAAACATTTCTGTGGGCACCTCTCCTATTTTTTCTCTTTTAAATTCCGCATCCCAAACAAGCCAGTTTCTTCCTCCAAAGTCAATAGCCACCTGCGCTAACGAATCATCCATTGGCAATAAAAACCCATATCTTTCAATTCCTCTTTTATCACCCAAAGCTGTCAACAACGCCTCGCCAAAAGCCAAAGCCACATCTTCAATCGTGTGATGCTCATCTATATGAAGGTCGCCTTTACATTGAATTTTAATATCCATTCCTGAATGCCTTGCAATCTGCTCGAGCATGTGGTCAAAAAATCCAAGCCCGGTTTTAATATCTGCTTTGCCATTTCCATCCAGGTTAATTTCTATTTCTATTTTCGTTTCATTCGTGTTCCGGGAGTGGATAATTTTTCTTTCAGGAAGTTTTAAATAGTTATAAATATCCTCCCACTTTTGTGTCTCAAGGGCAATTATTCTATTCAGATCATCCTTTGAAACCGTTATTTCCGAAGTACCCAATTCCTGAAAATTATTAATAAAAAAAGCGCGGGAACCAAGATTTTTGGCAAGTTCCACATCAGTAAGCCTGTCGCCGATCACAAATGAATTTTTAAGGTCATATTTTTCTGTATCAAAATATTGTTTCAGCATTCCTGTGCCGGGTTTCCTGGTATCTTTATTTTCATGGGCAAATGTCCGGTCAATAAATATTTCAGAAAATTCAATGCCCTGTTCTTTAAAAGTTTTTACTACAAAGTCTTGCAAAGGCCAGAAAGCTTCTTCCGGAAAAACATCTGTGCCCAGCCCATCCTGGTTGGTAACCATTACCAATTCATAATCCAGTTCTCTTACAATCTTTGAAAGATATTCAAACACATGAGGATAAAATTCCAATTTTGAAAAAGCGTCTAACTGGTTGGTAACAGGCGGTTCCATAATAAGAGTCCCGTCGCGGTCAATAAATAAATTTTTTTTAGGCATAATTTTTTAAGGCATTTAATAAAGTTTCATTTTCAGATTTTGTACCTATCGTTATCCTGATACAATTTTCGCATAAAGGCTCATTGCTTCTGTTGCGCACAATAATTTGATTCAATAATAAATATTGGTATAATTTATCAGCATCAGCAACTTTTACCAAAATAAAATTTGAATCGGAAGGATAAATTATTTTGATAAAACCAAATTCTTTTAATTTTTGTTCCAGAAAATTTCGCTGTTCAATTGTATTTTTAATGTTTGTATTTACTTCATCCAGATGTTCCAGCGCTTTTAACCCTAATTGCTGTGACGATTGATTAATATTATAAGGCGGTTTTACTTTATTAAACAAATCAATGATCAATTCGGAAGCAAAACCCAGCCCCAGCCTTAATCCTGCCAATCCCCACGCTTTTGAAAGCGTGTGCATAACGATAAGGTTTTCGTATTCCGTAAGCTCCTGTAAAAAAGGTTTTTGCCGTGAAAAATTAATGTACGCCTCATCAATCATAACGATTCCCGGAAAATTATTCAATAAAAACTCAATGTCCATTCTATTAAAATTATTTCCCGTAGGATTATTGGGAGAACAAATAAAAAGCAATTTAGTATCATCATTGACCGCTGATAAAATCCCTTCAACATCTAATTGAAAATCTTTTGTGAGCCATACTTCGCGGGCTTCTATATCATTAATATTGGCGCAAACTTTATACATACCGTAGGTTGGCGGGCAAATGATTACGTTATCTTTTGCGGGTTCACAAAAAATACGAAAAGCAATATCAATTACTTCATCACTACCGTTTCCAATAAAAATATTTTGAGGGGGCACACCTTTTATCCTGGAAAGTTCCTGTTTTAATTTCCACTGAAGAGGATCAGGGTACCGGTTAAAATTTTCATCTAACGGTGAGCCATACGCGTTTTCATTGGCATCAATAAAAATTTTTGCGTTACCGCGGTATTCACTTCTTGCGGAAGAATAAGGTTTCAATTTTTTTATGTTTTCCCTCACGAGATTGTAAGGATTCAATTTTCCCATTCCTATTTTTTTAAACGGATACTTATTGCATTTTTATGAGCTAAAAGCCCTTCGGCAGAAGCCATTGTTTCTACAAAACTGCCGATATTTTTTATTCCTTTTTGGGTTAATTTTTGAAAAGTAACTTTCTTTACAAAACTATCAACAGAAACTCCGCTTTGAGTGATGGCTGTTCCGTTTGTTGGCAAAGAGTGGTTGGTTCCGGAAGCGTAATCACCGGCACTTTCAGGAGAATAATTGCCCAAAAAAACACTTCCCGCATTAATTACTTTTTCAGCAAGTTTTTCCGCATTTTCAGAAGCAATAATTAAATGTTCAGGCGCATAATTATTCAAAAACCCAAATGCATTTTCTACATTTTCCATCACGATAAACCTTCTATTCAAAAAACTTTTTTCGATAGCCTCTTTGCGTGGAAGTGACGGCAATTGCCTGTGGATTTCCGAAATAACTTTCTGTATTATTTGTTGGTTTACTGCTACCAGGACCACCTGGCTATCAGCGCCATGTTCAGCCTGGCTTAATAAATCCGCAGCAACGTAAGCAGGAACGCAGGTTTTATCTGCATACACCGCCAACTCGCTTGGCCCTGCCAACATATCAATTGCAACTCCGTCCATATTTACTATTTTTTTTGCAGCGGTAACATATTGGTTCCCCGGCCAAAAATTTTATCGACCTTTTCAACTGTTTGCGTTCCATAAGCCAATGCGGCAATCGCCTGCGCGCCACCACCTTTATATATATTTTGAATTCCCAAAATATGGGCAACAAATAAAATCGCCGGGTCCACATCTCCGCTTTTATTTGCAGGCGTAGTGACAATAATTTTTTTACAGCCCGCCAATTTTGCTGGGATCGCGAGCATCAATAAAGTTGAAAATAAAGGCGCGCTGCCGCCGGGAATATACAATCCGACTTTTTCTACCGCCACACTTTTTCGCCAGCAAAAAACACCGGAAGAGGTTTCTATTTTTCTAATTTTCGCAACCTGTTGTTTATGAAATTTTTCAATATTTTTTTTTGCAACAAGAATCGCTTTTTTCAAATTTTTATTAACTACCTTTTTTGAATTTGCAATTTCTTCTTCCGTTACCCAAAGATTTGCCGGAGCAAAATCATGAAATTTTAAAGAATAATTTTTTACCGCAAAGTCGCCTTCAGCTTTAACTGTATTAATAATTTCAGAAACGGTTTGCAAAAGATTTTCTGAATTTATTTCAGGCCTTTTTATAAGTTCCGGCCATGCTGTTTCTGATGGATTTTCGATTATCGCATTCATAATTCTTCTGTTTACAAAATCATTTTTTCAATGGGCACTACTAATATTCCCTCAGCCTCATAAATTTTCAATTTCTCAATTACTTCCCAAAAATCATTTTCATTTACTACACTTTGAACACTGCTCCAGCCGCTTTCTGCCAAAGGGACAATAGTCGGGCTTTTCATCCCGGGCAGTAAATCGCAAATCTTTTTCAACTGGTGGTCCGGGGCATTCATCATAATATATTTATTATTTTTAGCCGCTCTTACCGCATTGATCCTAAGTAATAAATTATCAAGGATCTTTTTGTTTTCAGCATCCAAATTTTTGTTAGCCACCAACACAGCTTGTGAATCTAAAACAACTTCCACTTCTTTCAGGTTATTAGTAAAAAGTGTACTGCCGCTGCTTACCAAATCACAAATTGCATCAGCCAAACCTATACCAGGCGCTATTTCTACCGATCCGCTGATCTCATGAATCTCAGCTTTCAAATTATTTTCATCCAGAAATTTTTGTAATAAAACCGTATAGGAGGTGGCAATTTTTAATCCATTCAGATCACCGGCTTTTTCATAATTCAAGCTTTTGGGAACCGCAATACTTAAACGGCACCTCCCAAAACCCAGCTTGCTAACTATTTTAATATCTTTCCCTTTTTCATAAAAAACATTTTCACCAACTATGCCAACATCCGCTACACTATCACAAACATATTGCGGAATATCATCGTCACGCAAAAAATAAGCTTCTGCAGGAAAATTAAAAGCTTTCACTTTCAATTGCCGGTTGCCATTGTTAAGTTCGATACCACATTCTTTTAAAAGTTGCAAAGATTGTTCATACAACCTTCCGGATTTTTGAATCGCAATTTTAAGCATCTTATTATTTTTAAAATCAAAAAAGGCTCACTTTTCAGTAAGCCTTTTTTGAAATATAGTTATTACATACAAATCAACACAGCTTACCCGTTTGGTAAAAAATGATGATGGTGTATGTGAATATTTTGTTTCATTGAGGTGCAAAGTAAAGCATGAATATTTATTTGAACAAAAAAAGTTTTGGGTTTGTGAAAAAGGAAAGAGTAATAACTTTTATTATTAAAATAACCGGCAAAAAAATTGATTTACATTTATTGTAGGATTTTTCTACATTCAAACCATGATGAAGTTTTCAAAATTATATTATTTCATCGCACTATTTTTTGTTTTACCCATGTTGGTTTTACAAAATACCGGTTGTGCAAAAGAATACAGCAATGAAGGCGGAGACACAGCCGTGATTACAGACCCGCCATTAATTCCGCTGGATTCTACAATTGCTCAGCAGGATACTACTAAAGTATTTTCTTTATGCGCCAAATGTGACACAGCGGCAGAACTCAAAGTGGGAAACTGGAATTTTAAAACCGGAAATTCTTATGCTTGTGGCGGTATCACCAATTCAGGCTTTTTTTCGGGAAATACACAAAAAGACATTACTTTCTTTGGCCCTTCCGCCTGTTCTGTTGATACAGGAATTGTAGTATCCGCATTTTTTTCTGTACCGCTCGACCAGGACAGGTACAACCTAACGACCACCCAAATAGAGTTTTATTATTATGATAACAATGCCCCAAAAGACATATTTAGCAGCCAGCCGGAAAAAGTTTTTTCAGTGACTATCCAAAGTTTTATTTATGCTACAAGCATAGCCACCGGCAAATTCAGTGGCACTGTTTTTAAGGCCAATGGCGACACAGCTTATATTCGTGACGGAAAATTTAAAGTTTATATTAAATAGAAAGGTAGATTTAGAAAATGATTTTTTATTTTATTGGAAATATTAGAATAAAAAACTTCAAAGTTTGTTTGTTTACTATTCGGAATCTTCCATAATTAAAAGGAATTATAATTTTGGCCTTCTGCTGGCATGTCGTACTGAGTTAATAATAACAGCATCTTTTTCGATTTCATAAATTATTAAATAAGGGAACCGCTTTATCTTTATCCGTCTAAAAACCTTATTTATGGAAGTGTAGTATTTAGGATGCTCACAAATATTTGCAAAACCGTTTTCTATTTCCTCTATAAACTCAAACCCTAAACCGGTTTGTTGCATTTCATACCATTCAAATGCTTCCTGAATATCAATAACAGCTTCATGCTGAATTTTCAGGGCATAACTCATCCATTTTTCTTTTTACCGGTAATATATTCTTTTGCTTCTTCCCAGCTATAGGTTTTACTTTCTCCATTCTCTCTTTTCGCTTTTCTTTGCTGAAATATGGTCAGTTCTTCATCAGTGAATTCGTACTCATAGTCATCATCGTCATTATATTCTTTTGCAATGGCATACATAAGTTTCAATAATTTTTCATCGCCTTTATCCACGTAGTGGTGTAGTTTTTGGCGGATTTCCAGGGCTTGCATAACAATATTTTTCCTACAAATTAAGATTTAAAAATTAGGTATCCAAAATGGATTTTTTACAGCATGTTTGTGTTAATTCGTCCATATGTAAATACAATAATTTATTAAATCTCCTAAGTCTGCTATTTGTTTTGAAGAACCCTCCTCAGGCTATATGAGCTTTTCTGCAAACCCGAGTTTGCAAAAGAGACATTTTTTAAACACTTTATGACATTCCCAACTGTAATCCTTACTTTAGTGGGCACTAAAAGATGAATACTTTTTCAAACATAAAAGAACTGGTTTCTGCTCTTAACAAAGAGCAAAAACTGCTTACGGAAATGTTTAAGAAGCGGAAAACCGCTTCTTATAAATATGAATATGCTCTTCAAATAGTTGACAATGACGACAACCGAATTCAATATCTATTAAGCCGTTCTGTTATCAGACAAAACGGAAATAATCTTGAAATTGATGACGAGTTTCTGCAATTCTTTGAACTGGTTTTGGATGCCAACGAAGAAATAAATACTTCTTACATCAATGACAATCTTGAAAAGGTAAAGCAAAACATTGACTACTATTTCAACGAACCCAACGACCAAAGGAAGTATGAGTATTTGCGGACAATCAAAAACACTTTAAGAAAATTAGGAACAATCACTTTGAGAAATGTTGTTGACTTGAAACGGAATATTGACAACACTTTCAAAAACGAACCGAACTATAAAAACAAGAGAGCAAAACTTTTAAACCTTGACAACAAGAGAAAGGATATTACAAAGCTCATTACACAAACTGAAAAACTAATTACGGAAGATGATGTAACATTTTTTAAGACAGCAACTGACGAAGAATTAAGAAGAGTAATTGTTCAACTCAAAATACAATTGGGAAAATGCACTCATAACCTGATTGAAATTGAAAGACAGATTATTGATTTCTTGAACCAAATCCAATATCAAAGTAATGTGATTGAAAAATTGCGACTGATAAAATATTTGAAAGACCAATTCATTCTTGAAACAACAACAGATTTAAAATCAATTTTAGCAGCAAACGATTCTGTAATCTTTGAACCTAATCCAGCATATCCACTAAAACTTTCTCTTGAATATTTGCAAGCAGATGAAGATGCATTTGCAAGCATTATAAAAATTGCAAAGCGTGTGAAAGCAGGAATAAACTTGAAGCGACCTGTTGCTGAAAAAATCTCAAATGAATATTTGCAAACGCAAACAGAAGAAGAAATACAAATCAATCTTGAAGAAGTAAAAAACGGATTTGTAGCTTCCAGCTACAATCTTTTTGACTTCATAATGAATTACAACTTTACAAAAGAAGTTTCATTTGAAGACCGTGTTACAATTTATTGTCAGTTGATTTCACAGTATGAAAACATCTTTGAGATAACAGATAAGTTTGAGGAGAAAAAAGAAATTGAATTCGCTATGGTTTATCCTAAATAGAAAGACGAAATGGAAGTTCCAATTGAAACAGCCGACATATTTAAAATCCTTAGTAAAGGACAATTCATAAATTCAAACAGTTCTACTAAAGCCGTAAGCCATTTGCATAAAGTAATCGAGGACGAACAGAACTTTGAAAATTTATACGACTATTTCCGAAGCATCAATTTTACTTTGGAAAAGGGAGACGAATATTATTATTTCAGCAGACCAGAAAACAAAGTTGACCTTGAAACAAAGATTGAAGCCGCCTTCAGATGGATTGACATAATTGACTTTCTGAAAACTTATGACAACTCTTTTAGTTCGGGTTATCGCTTCACTCCTTCTGACATTCTCGTAAGAATAAAAATTGATGCAGAGTTAGAAACAAAATTAGAAGGACTAAAAAAGCACACTGACAAGGAAAAACATCAAGACATTCTTGACAAGATTTTAAAGAAACTAATTGACGACACTTTCATTGAACTTGAAAATGAAATTACGCATCAATACAAAGTGTTGGCTTCATTCAAGTATCTTGAACAACTTATTTTAACAATCAATATTCCCGAAGAAGTAAGAAATGAAATACCTGAATAAAATAGTTTTCATAAACAGTGCTGACAAATCCCTCAAATATGCGGAAATAAATCTTGATGGAAATGTTCATTTCATTGGAACGCAAGGCGTAGGAAAAAGCACTTTGCTAAGAGCAATTCTTTTCTTCTACAATGCAGACAAACAAAAACTTGGTATTCCAATTCATCAAGGAAAAAAAACTTTTGACGAATATTATTTTCCGTTTCAGAATTCATACATCGTTTATGAAGTGCAAACAGAAAACGAATTGTTTTGTGTTTTGGCTTTCAAATCACAAGGTAGAGTTGCCTTTAGATTTTTTGATTCTGCATTTGACAAAAACTTTTTCATTGATAGCGAAGGCAGAGCTTTTGAAAGTTGGGATAAGACCAGAGAAGCATTTGGAAAAAACATAAGTTACACAAGAACGATTCACATCTATGAAGAATACAGAAACATTCTTTACGGCAACAACAAAGGTTTGTCAAGTGAATTTAGAAAGTATGCTTTGATTGAAAGTAAGCAGTTTCAAAATATTCCAAGAACGATTTCAAATGTTTTTCTCAATGCAAATCTTAGTGCTGAATTTGTAAAAGAGACCATAATAAAATCGCTGAATGAGGAAGAAATAAAAATTGACCTGACTACTTATTCTCAAACACACCTGAAAGATTTTGAAACCAATTTGAACGACATCAAAAAATGGACTGACAAAAATCGCAACGGAGAAAACCAAGTTGAAAAGCAAGCAGACAATGTTTCAACTTTCTATTCAGCACTAAAATATTTAGAGAAAAAGAAAGCGGAGTTAGCTTCTCAATTAGGTTGGGCTTTAAATAATGTAAAAGAGACAGCAACCGAAAGTTGCCGACCAACTTGCAGTTGAAGAATTGAGACGAAACAAAGTAAAAAATAAACTAAAAGAACTTGATAGCGTATTTGACAAGAAGAAAGAAAAGACACAAGAGCAAATTGGAAAATACAAAAGCAAACTTGATGAAATAAAAACAAAGCGTAATGAATATGCCGTTTTGAAAATTGAAAGATCCTTGAAAGAGTTTCAAAGAAAATTTCATTGGACTTAGAAAAGAAAAATCTTACAGGTGAAAAGGAAATTCTCACTTCTAAGTTTCTTGAAATCCAACAGCGATATGAAGCAATTTCAAACAATTAGAAAACCAGTTAAAGGAATTTGAGAACAGCAAGCAAACAGAAAAGAACAATGCAAAAGAAAGTTTGCTGCATTTTAAAGAGGAATTGACCAAGCAATATGATTTGCTTTATGAGGAAATTAGAAAACAACACAAGGAAGAACTTGAAGTAGCCAACTCACTTGTAAAGGAAAAGAAAAGCAATTACCACAAATCAGAATCAAGCGTTCGGAAGTGAAGAACAAAAGATTTTATGAAACGGAAATTGATGGCTGCAACGCTAATATTTCAAACTTGAATTCAGCAATTTCAAAAGCGGATAATGCAATTCAACAAGCAACAGAGAAAAGTAAAAACATTCAAAAGGAATGGTTCTTGAAGAAACTGAAATTAAAGAGGACACAAAAAGAAAAATTGAAAAGCAAACAGAGCAACAAGCAAAACTGAATGAAAATATTTCAGCCATTGATGCGAAGATTGAAAACAGCAAAGATTCTCTTTATGGTTGGTTGAATGAGCAAGTTCCTGATTGGAATAAAACAATTGGAAAAGTAATTGACGAGGACAATGTTTTGTATAAGTCGGGATTGAATCCGAAGAAAATTTCCAAAGTGATTTGAGTTTTTTCGGAATCAGTATTGACACAAATGAGATTAGCAAAAAAGTTAAGACCGTTGCGGATTTACAAAAAGAGAAAGATGATTTCAATAACCAAATCATAGCGACACAACAATTCATTGCTGATTTGAATTCTAAATCAAACGAAGAACTGGAAAAACTTAGAAGAAGGTTTCAACCGAAAGTAAAGGAACAGAAAGAAATTGTTGAAACGAACAAATATCAAAGTGACCAGAACAAAATAAAATTAGAAGAAGTTGGAGTTCGTTTAACTGACTGGAAAACCAAGGCAACAACAGAGCAGAAAGCGGAGTTAGAAATTATTGATAACGCTATTTCAAAGTTGAGTGAAGAAAAAACAAATGCGGAAGAACAGGTTCAAAAGGTTGAAGGAAGTATTATCAAATTGATCGATGCAAAGAAGAAAGAGAAGGAAGGAAAAATAAAAACAGAGCAACAGAAACTGACAGAAACGATTAGTAAAATTGATTTGCAAATTCAGAATGAGAAAAATTCTATTGGAAAAAAGGAAATAGAAATAAAAGTCAAACAGAAAAAAGAGCTTGGCAACAAAGGCGCAGACACAAAGCGAATAGAGGAAATTGATTTACGACTTTCTGTAATTGACCCTGAACTTAATTTCATTGATAACAACCGAGACAAAGTTGCAGAATACAATAAAGACAAACGAGAATTGTTTGACAAAGAAGATGAATTCAAAGGCAAGAAAATTATACTTGATAAGCAGTTAGAAACCGAGTTGGCAAAGCATAAACAACACAAGAAAAGTTTATTCAGGACATTGGACTTCACAATACAGAGATTGAATCCATAGGAAAAACTCTTACGGGTTTTGAAACTGACTTAACGGCGTTTGACACCTTCACAAAAACAGATGTTTACCAAACGGTTGAAACATTCATAGCAGAATACACCGATGAAAACAAAACAGAATTTACTTGCTTCTTTATCATTGGTGAGATAAACACAACTGACAATACAATTACTAAAAGATACATTGAACTACAAGAAGCAATCAATAAATTCACTGGCAACTTTCAAGAGAACAACCTTTTCAGTTTCAAAATTAAGTTTACCGAAAGAACAGAATACTTTGAGTTTGCGGAGATGCTTAAAGAATTTATTGACGAAAATAAATTAAGTGAATACAAGACAAGAGTTGAAGAAAGGTTTGCTCATATCATTCGCAGAATAGGAATTGAAACAGGCGACCTCATTTCAAAAGAAGGAGAAATAAGTCAGGTAATCAGGGACATTAATAATGATTTTGTTGCAAGAAATTTCGTTGGCGCTATCAAGATTATGGAATTGAAAACTGATAAAAGCGCCAACAGTATTTTTCAATTGCTTGTTGAAATTAAAAACTTCAATGATGAAAACCCCTATAATATTGGCAAAGCAGATTTGTTTACATCAAATGAACATGCAAACCAAAATGAAAAAGCTGTTTCACTTTTGAAACAGTTGATAAAGGAGATGTCATCATCCAGAGAAAAAGAAATTACACTTTCTGATTCATTTGAATTGCTATTTAAAATTGTGGAGAATGACAATGATACTGGTTGGGTTGAGAAATTGACCAATGTTGGTTCAGACGGAACAGACATTTTAGTGAAGGCAATGATAAATATTATGCTGCTGAATGTATTTAAGGAGAGAGCCGCCAAGAAACACAAAGATGATTTCCGTTTGCATTGTATGATGGATGAGATTGGAAAACTTCATCCAAACAATGTGAAGGGAATTTTGAAGTTTGCAAATGACAGAAATATTTTACTGATAAATAGTTCCCCGACTTCTTACAACGCAACTGATTATCGTTACACTTATCTGTTAGCAAAGGATTCTAAGAATGTAACAAGCGTAAAAAGATTGGTGAGAAAAATCCCAAAGTTTGAATCTGAAATTCCAAGCGAAGCATAATGAAAGTTCCCGTTCATATCGCTGAAAAACTTTTGCGGCTTTCGCAAGGCGAAAGTATTCCATCAAGTTTGGCAAAACATTCTTTGATTGACGATTTAGTTTTAGAAGGAATCATTGAACGAAAAGGAAGAATTAAAAAATCACTTTCCCTTTCAGACCGCAAAGCGTTATTCACATACTTGCAAAACAATTGCTCCATCAATGACCTTCAACAATACATTCAAGTAACCAAACAGAAGAATATTTCAAGAAGCGAATTGACTTTTGTTTCTGCTGATTCAAAACTGAGAAAAGTTAGAACCTTCAAAGGTTTCTTGGTGAACTGCTATTTTTCAATTCAGGCAGAGCTAAACGGAAAACAAATTACACTTAACCCAGTTGACGGGACTTTCCAATTTATCTATGACTTTGAAAATTTTATCCTCTCTCCGGACATTACAATTGTTGGAATTGAAAACCCTGAAAACTTTCGGCACATTGACAATCAGAAACATTTATTTACCGGCATTAAACCACTATTTATAAGCCGTTACCCTCAAAATCAAAGCAAAGACTTAATTAAATGGTTGCAATCCATTCCAAATAACTATTTGCACTTTGGCGACTTCGACTTTGCAGGAATAGGAATTTACTTGAATGAATTTAAAAAGCATCTTGGTGGCAGAACTACTTTTTTTGTTCCAGAAAATATTGACAAATTAATTGCTGACAATGGAAATAAAAAACGATATGACGAACAGAAAATAAACTTTGAAATAAAATCAATCAGAGAAGAAAACCTTTTACGACTAATAGACATAATTCACAAATATAGAAAGGGTTTAGATCAAGAAATTCTAATCAATGAATTAAAGCATACACATTTTGGAGACGTTGTACGGTAGATTATCTTTATAAAAAATAAAAAATTAAAACGCTTCAACCTCAACTCCCAAACCAAAACCATCCGAATACATAATTTTCCCATTATCAAATTGTACCCCTTTTGCCACATCTTCAGCCAGAAGCAGCGGGCCGTCCATATCTACATAATCAAGCATAGGCAATAATTGCGCAATCGCTCCGGTTCCTATCGAACTTTCATTCATACAGCCTACCATTACTTTCATTTCCAGTTCGCGCGCTTTTGTAATCATACGCAATGCGGGCGTGATACCGCTGCATTTGGTAAGTTTGATATTGATACCATGAAAATACCCTTTGCATTTCTCTACATCATGTTCAAAAACACAACTTTCATCTGCGATCAAAGGCAACGCAGAGTTTTCATACAAAAATTTCATTCCTTCCCAATCATCTTTGGCAAGCGGTTGCTCAATAAATTCAACATTCAAATCTTTAAAAACTTTGATTTTCTCCAGCGCTTCGTCGGCTTTCCATGCGGCATTGGCGTCAATCCGAAAAACGGAATCCGTATGCTTCCTTAACTCCTGCATGATCTGAATATCATTCTCTGTTCCCAGTTTTATTTTATAAATGGGCCACGGAGTTTCCTCTATTTTAGATACCATTTTTTCAATCGTGTCAATCCCGATAGTAATGTCTGTTAGAGGATTATTTGAAATATCAAGATTCCATAACTGGTACAATTGTTTGTGTTGCATTTTTCCATAAAGGTCCCACGCGGCAAGGTCTAAAGCGCAAACCAGGAAAGGGTCGCCAGGAATAAGATGATGCAAATAATGCCAATACCTTTCAGGTTCGGTAAAAGAAAACTTTTCGATCATTTTCTTTTTATCTTCAATATCAGCTATCATTTTTTCTACTGAAGTATTGTAATATGGAATTGCGGGCGCTTCACCATAACCTTTTATTCCAAAAAAATCAAGTTCTACCAATAACGCTGGCTGATGCGTTTTGGTTCCCTTTGAAATGGTGAATGGATGCTTGAAAGGGAGATTGGAAGCGCGGTAACGAAGATTCATTCTATTCCCCTCCCCGACTCTGCTATATATTTTTTGAGTTCACCGTTAAATTCATTTTCCTTTAAAAGGCCTTCAAGGCTTAAATGCATCCTGTAGTGCCAGTAATGATTGGGATCTGATGGAATATTTATTCTTTCTTCATCAGGATTCGGCCAGCGGATTTTTTCATCCATTCCTAAAAGATCGGCTAATTGAAAAATACTCCAGATAGCTGGTGAATATAAATGTTGCAAAACTATTTTTTTATTGATCCGGCCTTTCACAGGTTTGCGGAGCTTCTCCATATTGGCCAAGCATAAAATTATAAAATCGTTGCGTTTGTTCACGGTTTTCGAGCCACCAGCCCCGAATCGTACTCATATCATGGGTCGACGGCATCACTACCGATAAGTAAGGCGCGTCATCCGGGTGAAAAAATTCTTTGCCTTCTGCCTTAGGCATTCTTTCAATTTCAAGGCCTAAAATACCAAGCTGGCTCATCACTTCAGGCACGCATGGCGGAACCATTCCAAGGTCTTCGCCACAAACCAGCATATTGGTATTCCGTTTTAAAGGAGGTAGTTTTTTCATTCCTTGCTTTTCCCAAAAATCATTTTGCCTCCGGTAGAAATAATCAATGTAAAGGTGCCAAAGCCCGTTTTTGGTATAATCGTCAAGCATTAAAAAGGAGGGCGTGTTGCCCATAGAAATTCTAAAATGAAACCTGGTTCCATTGCTGTTTTCTTCTTCAAAAAGAATCACATTGCTGATCAGGCCAAACAAGCCCTGCCTGGTGCTTTCATCCTTCGTATTTCCAAAAAGTGCGGCAACTTTCCTTTGTGTATTTACAAATTCCTTTAAAGAATAATGATCACCTGAAACATGGTCAAGGTATTTTTCTTTTATCTCAATTGTTCTCTCCTTAAAAATATCTTCTATAACAGCGTTGTTAATAAAAGGTTTACAATAACGGTCATGATTGAACGGAATATGCCTCGAATAAAATTCTGAAATATCGACAGGAATTGCCGGAACAAACCTCCCCATTATGCCTTCAACAGATTTCATTGGAATACTCCATATTCTAAAAAAGCCGAGGATATGGTCAATTCTAAAAGCGTCAAAGTAATTACTCATTTGGTCAAACCGCCGCCGCCACCAGTTGTAATTATCTTTGCTCATTTCGTCCCAGTTATACGTCGGAAAGCCCCAGTTCTGCCCCTTTACAGCGAAATCATCCGGCGGCGCGCCTGCCTGTTCATCTACATTATATAAAGATGGATTTACCCAGGCGTCGCAACCAAACCTGAAAACCCCAATCGGAATATCACCCTTTAAAACAATCTTTTTTGTGTGTGCATATTCTGCCACATCTTTCATTTGCAAATGCAAATGGTATTGAACAAAATAGTGAAATAAAATTTCGCCATAATGTTTTTGGGAAGGAGAAACCAGTTTTAGAATAGCCTGCTCATTGTATTTTTTATGACTTTTCCATTTGGCAAAATCGGGTGTTTTATATTTATCCCGCAAATAACAAAATGCGGCATAAGGCACCAGCCAATGCCTGTTCAATTCAAAAAATTCAAAATAATCAAAGTCGTTTTTAAATTCATTTTTTTTAGCCTCAAACAGTTCTTTTAAAGCTGAAAGTTTAAATTTCATTACTTGTTCGTAATCAAATTCTCTTAATGCGTTCAGTTGCTTTTGCTTCTTTTGTAAAGGCTTTATTATGGAAGAAAATTCTTTGCCAGCCACCTTTTCAAGATTAATATAAAGAGGATGCAAAGCGAATGCGGATATAGCTGCATACGGATAAGAATCGTGCCAGTTGTGATGCGCGGTGGTATCATTTACCGGTAAGAGCTGGATCAGCTTCAGGCCTGTTTTTTTAGCCCAGTCAATTAATAATTTGATATCGGAGAATTCGCCAACACCAAAACTTTTATTGCTTCTTAAAGAAAAAACAGGAATAAAAACTCCTGCACCTTTCCAAAGCCCAGGCTGGTAATTTACAAATCCGTCATTGAATATTGTGAGCCCCTTTTCCTGTTCTTCAAAGTTTCTAATGATACGGTTTTCACCCATTTCAAAACTTACGAGCTTTTTTTCTTTTATATTGTAAATACCGTATTTATAACTAGCTGGCCATTCGTTTTCTTCTAAAAAAATCCGGGTGGTGTACCAGTTATTTTGCGGTGTTAATAATATCGGGGCTTCCGTGCTCCAATTTTTAAGATGAGTGGTAGACCCACAAAGGCAAATTGTTTCTCCCGGTTGCAATAGTGGCGCTTTTACCCGAAAAACATGGCTTATCTTTTTGGGGACAGGTACTTTTAATTTTGTAACCGGAGGCAATAAAATTTTACTAAATGCGGTGGTAAAAAAAACATTCCACAAATTACCGGCGCTATTCCAGGTATCAAAAACGGAATACGATTTTTTCTTTTTTACTGAAAGGTCAATGTACCGGTTTTCTTCCCCGTCAAAAATGCGGACTCCTTTTGTATCCTTAAGTACATATTTATAATGAATTTCATCATCAAAATCCTCAGGAAAATCAATAGTTACCATCCAAAAATCTTCATTAAACCAGTTAAGCCGGATAGCATCACCCGGCTTATTATCGCCTAAAAATTTATTATTGCCGGAAATAAACAACTCTTCCCCAAAAACTGTATGGTACCTTAAGTAAAAATTGACCTTCATTTTTTATTTTTCTCTTAAAAAGACACAATTTAAACCCTTTGCTTTAAAAATGTAAAACCTACACCATAAAATAAGAATATTTGATAAAATATATAGTAAAGCAACAAATATCGAAGATTTTTATTTAATAATTACCCTTAAATATCATCCGGGCTGGTAGCTGGATTTAAAATTTTTAAATTATTAATTTCCTGCCTTTCAAAAACGCAACCTTTTTTATCTGTTCAACGTACTTGCATATAACCAGTCAAAAAAAATTAATTTTATACTGAACTTCGACAAACTAATCGTGAACTGTTTTATAATGAAAGATTCCATTAATTCCTAACCTGTTTTATTTGGAAAAAATAGAAAATATATTAGAGGGTTGCCTGCAAAGAAACCGCAAATTTCAGAATTTACTTTATGAAAAGTATCAGGAGTTTGCCATGAAAATAGTTTTCAGGTATATTTATAATTACGAAGAAGCAACAGAGGTTACCAACGATGGATTTGTGAAATTTTTTTTAAGTATAGATAATTTTACTATTGAAAAAGAATGCAATCTTGAAAAAATGATTGGAGGTTGGCTAAAGCGGATAATGATAAATACTGCAATAGACCTTTTGAGAAAAAAAATGCTTTTGCCTGAAATAGGAGGAATTCCGGAATATGCGTGGAATATTAAAGAAACCGGCCCTACTGCTGAACAATTAATTATTTACAAAGAACTCATAATCCTAATAAAAAAACTTCCACCAGAATACAGGATTGTTTTTAATATGCACGTAATTGACGGTTATAAACATGTAGAAATTGCAGAAATATTAGGCATTCCGGTGGGCACATCAAAATCAAATTTAATGAGAGCGCGGGCGTTAATGCAAACATTTGTTAATCAAAAAGAATCACTTTCAGAATGCCGGATATAGAAAACGATATGGATGATTTATTCAGGCGGGCGGCGGAAAAATACCCGCTTCGCCCAGGGAAAAGTAACTGGGATGTTATAGATAAAAAAATGTCACAGGCCTCAACCGGCGAAGCCAGAAAAACAAAAACAAAAAACAATTATAAAAAAACACTCTTCCTTTTGCTTATTGGTTTCTCCCTGTTCATGGGTTTTATGATTTTGAATAACAATGCTAAAAATTATTCAAGTAAAAAAATTGCAGATCAACCCAAATCGAAAAGCGTTTTGGAAAATGATGCCGTTACAAAAAATGATATTAATATTAAAAAACTAAACGGGGCTTTACCTAAAATAAACAGGGTAAAACTTTCTACCAGTAGTCAGAATTTAAAGGAAGAAAATAGTTCACCCCAAAAAAATTATACCCAAACCAGATCTATTGATAAAAATGAAAATGAATTTGCAAAGAATGGCCTTTCACAATCCCATACCGATAGTTTCTCCAAAAATAATTACACAACCAATCAAACTAATGTTGAACCAGAAATAAAAGATTCTCAAAAATATGCTGAACCAGAAAAGTCGAATTTACCTGCCGGAAGTAAAAATGAAAATTTACCATCAAATAAAAAAGATTTAGTAAATAAAGATTCATTTGCAGATGAAAAAAAGAAAGCAAAATCCAATTCAAAAATTTTAAAGGAAAGAAAGTTTTATGCGGGAGTAATTGCGGGCGCCGATTTTAGCAAAGTAAAATCCGGCCCTTTTAAAGGCCCGGGTTTTAGCGCGGGAATTATGGTTGGATATAAAATAAATAACTCTTTTTTTGTTGAAACGGGCATCTTAAGAGACAATAAATATTATTTCAGTGAAGGCAAAACTTTTTATGAAGAAGGTGTTTCTATGCCGCAAGGAATGATTATTAAAAATCTTGAAAGCAAAAGCGAAATTTTAGAAATTCCTTTAAAAGCGGGGTACAATTTCTATAAAAAGAAAAATACAAACCTTTTTATTTCGGGCGGAATAGCAACCTACATTATGACCAGGGAAAAAAACAATTACAACGTTACGATGAATGGCAATCCTGAAAAAATGGAAGGCATTTATAAAAAAAACAATATAAAAATTCCAGCCGTAATTAATATCAGCGGTGGTTGGGAATACCAGTCGCAGGGGAAACTAAAAATAAGGTTAGCACCTTATTTAAATTTACCAATCCAGGGTATTGGTGTGGGTAAATTGCCCGTAACAAGCGCCGGCATTCAGATTGGCTTAGTGCAAAGAATAAAATAATCAATTGCTTATTGACTATTTAAAAAAAAGTCCTGAAAAGGATAATGGCAGAGATATGCCTGCAAGAAATCAATGGTTGAAATATCTCGAGATTCTCAGCAAAAAAATCTTTCCTAATCAATAAAAATAAAACAAATGCAAAAATTAAATTTACACGGAACGATAATGGCGATAGCTATTATGTTCACCGTTGCTTCGTGCAACAAAAATCAGGACAAAGTGATACCTACAGATGCAAATCCTGCAAATCTTACCGAGTCAATGATGTCCGAAAATCGGGCCAATCCCGATGAGGCTTCTATTACGGAAATGATGAACAGTGGCACTACCAAAGCAAGAATAGGCAGTAGAGAAAAGAGTGGCCACTACCTTTACACAGAAAGTAATGAAACAGGGATTAATAATATTATAGCCTTTACAATAAATTATGATGGCTCTCTTCAATGGAGCAGCAATACTGCATCAGGAGGCGTAGGCACCGGCGCACCATTAGGATCACAAGGCGCCCTGGCGCTTAGTAAAGATAATAACTGGCTTTTTGCAGTGAATGCAGGCAGCAATTCGGTATCGTCTTTTAAAGTAAGAAGAGATGGAAGCCTTGCTCTTGTAAGCACGAAAAATACCTGGGGTAAAAACCCCAATAGCTTGAGTGTCCATGGCAATATGCTATATGTCCTTAACCATGGAAGCGATAATATACATGGCTTTTGGGTAGGGAACGATGGTAAACTGACAGATATAGACGGATCTACAAAACTGCTAAGCGGCACAGGAGTGGATGCGCCACAAATTTCTTTTACTCCTAACGGCGATTTTGTTGTTGTACCGGAAAAGGCCACCAACATTATTGGCACTTTTAAAATTAAAAATAACGGATCTGCCGGTTTGGGAAATTTTAATCCATCTGTGGGCAATACTCCCTTTGGGTTCGATTTTTCAAGGGGCCGCTATATGATTATCTCTAATGCAGAAATGGGGGCAGCCGGTGCCGGCACAGGCACTTCATATATTATTGGCAACAATGGGAAAATAAAAGACATCAACGGCGCCAGGCCGGATTATCAATCTGCACCATGCTGGGTAGCTACTACCAAATACGGCAGGTTTGCTTATATGACTAATACCGCTACTAACAATATCTCCAGCTATTATGTAGCACCGTGGGGCGGGCTATATTTGGCAGAAAGCAATGCGGCTGGAACTGGCACTGGCCCATTGGATATAGTAGTGGCGGCTAACAACTATTATGTTTACACGCTTAATGCAGGGGCACATAATATTTCAGGCCTTTACCGCATGTTTTTTGGCAAACTTGGCGCATTGGGCACCACAGATAATTTACCAACTCCGGCAACAGGTTTGGCTACTTTTTAAAATGGGGTTTCAGAATTGAAAAGGTTACGTTGAAAAAAACCAGTTTTTGGGGATTGTGGATAATGTTGAAGCATGCATCTGAAATTGTTGCTACGATCTGGTTCATGTAAATTGAGTACCTTATATTATTAATCAAAAAGGGCTGTCTCTTTTGCAAAAGAGACAGCCCTTAATCATCATCTATTCAATCAAACCTTATTTCACTTCTTCAAATTCAGCGTCTGTAACATTATCGCCACCTGCGTTTGATTCTGCATTTTCAGGTTGGCCTTGATCTGCATTTGGTTGCCCGTTTCCGCCCTGCGCTCCTCCGGCATCTTGCGTCGCTTTATACATTTCTTCGCTGGCAGTTGTCCATGCAGCATTCAATTCTGCAGTTGCTGAATCAATTTCTCCTACATTCTGAGTTTTATGCGCTTCTTTCAGTTTATTTAGCGCAGTTTCTATCGGCGCTTTTTTATCTGCAGATATTTTTTCGCCAAATTCCTTTAATTGCTTTTCTGTCTGGAAGATCAGGCTGTCAGCCTGGTTCATTTTATCCACTTTTTCTCTTTCAGCTTTATCTGAAGCTTCATTGGCTTTTGCTTCATTTTTCATTTTCTCAATTTCTTCTTTGCTCAGGCCGCTTCCTGCTTCAATACGGATATTATGAGATTTGCCTGTCCCTTTATCTTTAGCAGAGACATTTAAAATCCCGTTCGCGTCGATATCAAAAGTAACTTCTACCTGGGGCACACCGCGTGGAGCCGGTGGAATTCCGTCGAGGTTGAAAGTACCCAGGCTCTTGTTTTGAGAGGCCATCGGGCGTTCACCTTGCAGAACGTGGATCTGTACGCCCGGCTGATTATCGCTTGCTGTAGAAAATACTTCTGTTTTCTTTGTTGGAATCGTTGTATTGGAATCTATCAACCTTGTCATTACACCTCCCATTGTTTCAATACCTAAAGAAAGCGGGGTAACATCAAGCAACAATACATCTTTTACTTCTCCTGTTAAAACACCACCCTGAATGGCTGCACCAATAGCAACTACTTCATCAGGGTTTACGCCTTTGTGTGGTTTTTTTCCGAAGAAATTTTCAACCAGTTCCTGCACTTTAGGAATACGGGTAGAACCACCAACAAGGATTACTTCATTAATATCGTTTTTGCTTAACCCTGCATCTTTTAATGCTGCTTCACATGGTTTTAAACAACGGGCGAAAAGATCATCAGCCAATTTTTCAAACTGCGCACGGGTTAATTTTTTCACCAAATGTTTTGGAACACCATCAACAGCTGTGATGTAAGGAAGGTTGATCTCTGTTTCTGTTGAAGAAGATAATTCAATCTTAGCTTTTTCAGCTGCTTCTTTTAAACGCTGCCAACTCATCGGATCTTTATGGAGATCAATTCCTTCGTCTTTCTTAAATTCTGCTGCAAGCCAATCCATGATCACTTTATCAAAATCGTCCCCACCAAGGTGTGTATCACCATTGGTAGATTTTACTTCAAAAACACCTTCACCGAGTTCAAGGATTGATATATCGAAAGTACCACCACCCAAGTCAAACACAGCCACTTTCTGATCTACATTTTTCTTATCTAATCCGTACGCCAAAGCCGCGGCAGTAGGCTCATTGATAATACGGCGCACTTTCAGCCCGGCAATTTCGCCTGCTTCTTTTGTAGCTTGTCTTTGAGAGTCATTAAAATAAGCAGGAACGGTAATTACAGCTTCGGTAACTTCCTGGCCAAGGTAATCTTCTGCAGTCTTTTTCATCTTTTGAAGAATCATTGCAGAAATTTCCTGTGGAGTATATTGCCTCCCGTCTATATCAATTCGAATGGTATCATTGTCGCCTTTTACCAGTTTATAACTCTGATGAGATGCTTCGGTCGTTACTTCATCCCATTTATGCCCCATAAAGCGCTTCACACTCATTATAGTATTTGTAGGATTGGTGATCGCCTGCCTTTTTGCAGGATCGCCCACTTTCCGCTCACCATTTTTCAAAAATGCAACTACTGAAGGCGTTGTACGGCGTCCCTCGTCATTGGGTATCACTACCGGTTCATTTCCTTCCATTACTGCCACGCAACTGTTAGTAGTTCCGAGGTCAATACCTATAATTTTTGCCATAACTTGTAATTTTATTTTTATTAGTTGAACATTTTATGACAAGGTTTGTGCCAACAGGGAAAAAGTGCAAAAATGGCAGTATCCAATTTTCTGACTCTAACTGCTATCATATAAGCGAATGATGATTATCATAACAGAAATAGTAGAATTGAAAGAAATTTGAGAAAAAGTAATCTCATGCTTATAAAAAAATTTAATAGCATCCACATTTCCGATGTTCCTTCTGTTGGTGGAAAAAATGCTTCATTGGGCGAGATGTTCAATAAGCTTTCTTCAAAAGGAATTGCAATACCAAATGGGTTTGCAACAACCGCTGATGCATTCCGATATTTTTTAGACTCTAATTCCATAACCACTCCCCTAAAAAAATTGCTCGGCATACTTGATACCCAAACTTTCAAAAACCTGAAAGAGATCGGTGCAAAGGCAAGAAGCATCATTGAAAATGCGAACATGCCGGAGGATCTTTCGAAAGAAATAATCAATGCATATAAAGAACTATGTGACAACAATTATTTTGAAGTGGCGGTAAGAAGCAGTGCCACTGCAGAGGATTTGCCGCAAGCCAGTTTTGCAGGGCAGCATGAAAGCTACCTCAATATAAAAGGGGAAAATGAATTATTGAAAGCGATACAACGGTGTTATGCTTCACTATATACAGACAGGGCCATTAAATATCGTGAAGACAATGGCTTCGCACATGAAAAAGTTGCACTCTCAGTTGGTGTGCAAAAAATGGTACGAAGTGATAAAGCCTGTTCCGGCGTGGCTTTTACCCTGGAGCCTGAATCAGGCTTTAGAAATGTAATTCATATTGCAGGCGTATGGGGGCTTGGAGAAAACATGGTACAGGGAACAGTAAATCCTGATGAATTCCTGGTTTTTAAACCCACATTGGAGCAAGGGAAAAATGCGATCATTCAAAAAAGAATGGGCGATAAAAGCAAAACCATGATCTATACGAATGATGAAGAAAACCCTGTGATAAATATTGACACCCCTGAAGAAAAAAAGAACCAATATGTTCTAAATAATTCAGAAATAGAACTTCTTGCAAAATGGGCTTCAATAATAGAAAAGCATTATAACAAGCCGATGGATATCGAGTGGGCAAAAGATGGAATTACCAATGAATTTTTTATTATCCAGGCAAGGCCTGAAACCGTGCATTCACAAATCAATCCTTTACTAATAAAAGAATACCAATTACTCGAAAAAGGTAAACTGCTGGCATCAGGCGAAGCAATAGGAAGTAAGATCGCCTGTGGAATTGCGCGGATACTTGAATCTCCGGAAGATTCTGATAAATTAAAACCCGGAGAAATTGTAGTAACAGATCTGACCAGCCCGGACTGGGACCCGATCCTGAAAAATGCCGGAGCAATTGTTACCAATAAAGGTGGCCGCACCAGCCATGCATCTATTGTTGCCAGGGAAATTGGCGCTCCTGCGATAGTTGGTTGCGGCGATGCTACGTCTAAAATAAAAGATGGTGAAATGATCACCGTTTCATGTTGCGAAGGAAAAGAAGGTTTTATTTATGAAGGGGAATCAAAGTTTGTTACAAAAGAACTCGATTTCACTGAAATCAAATTGCCGAAAAAAACAAAAGTGATGATGATCGTTGGAGATCCTGAGAAAGCGTTTAAATTTTCTTTTTACCCGAATGATGGTGTAGGATTAATGCGCCTGGAGTTCATCATCACCAATGCTATTCAAATTCACCCGATGGCACTTGTAAAATTTGATGAAATAAAAGATGAAAAAGTAAAGGAACAAATCGAACAACTTACTCACCATTATCACGATAAAGAAAAATATTTTACAGAGAAACTGGCAGAAGCTGTAGCAACTACCGCTGCTGCATACTATCCAAAAGAAGTCATTGTAAGAATGAGCGATTTTAAAACAAATGAATATGCGAGTTTGCTGGGAGGAAAAGATTTTGAACCTATAGAAGAAAATCCAATGCTTGGTTTTCGTGGCGCATCCCGGTATTACAACGACCGTTATAAAAACGGCTTCAGGCTTGAATGTGAGGCGTTAAAAAAGGTAAGAGATGAAATGGGATTTACCAATATAAAAGTGATGATACCTTTTTGCAGAACGGTTGAAGAAGGAAAGAAAGTAGTGGAAGTAATGAAAAATTTCGGGCTCGAACAGGGAGTGAATGGACTTGAGATTTATGTAATGTCCGAAATCCCCAACAATGTTTTTTTAGCAGAAAAATTTGCAGAAATATTTGACGGTTTCTCCATCGGCTCCAACGACCTGACACAATTGATATTGGGCATCGACCGCGATTCTGCTATCATTTCCGACCTCTTCAGTGAACAAAATGAAGGTGTAAAACAACAGATTGCCGTAATGATTAATAAAGCAAAAAAAGCAGGTGTTAAGATCGGTTTGTGCGGACAGGCGCCCAGTGATTTTCCGGAGTTTGCTCAATTTTTAGTGGCAGAACATATTGACAGCATTTCTTTTAACCCGGATGCCATTTTGAAAGGAATTGAAAATATAAATCAAGCTGAAAAAAATCTGCTTAAAGAAAATTTATCTAAAGAAAAAATTACCGATACGATGATCATCATTTAAAAAAACGAAAACGTATATGCCTGCCATTGTAACCATTACTTTTAATCCAGCTATTGATAAAAGTACAACAATCAGCTCCCTGATTCCTGAAAAAAAACTAAAATGCACACCACCAGTTTTTGAGCCCGGTGGTGGTGGAATAAATGTAGCCAGGGCTATCAAAAAGCTTGGCGGAAATGCAACAGCCATTTACCTTGCAGGCGGTTATTCCGGGAAATTTTTAGCCCAATTGCTGGAAGAAGAACACATTCATTCAATTGTGGTTGAAACGGCTCATCATTCAAGAGAAAACCTGATTGTACTTGATATTTCTTCTAATCTTCAATATCGTTTTGGCATGCCGGGAACCATTACCAATGAAAGTGAATGGAGACAGGTTCTTGAGGAAATTGAAAAAATGAATGATGTCGAGTTTATCGTTGCCAGCGGCAGTTTGCCTTCGGGTGTTCCGAAAGATATTTTCGCAAGAATTGCTGACATAAGTAAAAGAAAAAAGGCGAAGTTCCTGGTTGATACTTCAGGAGAAGCTTTGAAAGACGCAGTAAACGAAGGTGTTTATTTATTAAAACCCAACCTTAGTGAATTAAGTTCGCTGGCAGGGAAAGAAGAACTGAATGGAAAGGAAGTGGAAGAATTTGCAAAAAGCCTTATTGCAAAAGGAAAATGTGAGTTAATTGTTGTTTCACTGGGCGCTGCGGGTGCCATGCTGGTAACCAAAGATACAACCCATCACATCATTCCGCCGCCGGTAAAAAAATACAGCACTGTAGGAGCAGGCGATAGTATGCTGGCTGGTATTGTATTAAGTTTATCAGAAAAAAAATCGCTGCTGGAGGCTGCTCAATATGGCGTAGCCTGTGGCACTGCCGCTTCTATGACTTATGGCACACAATTGTGCCGGTTAGGCGATGCTGAAAAACTTTATGCAGAAATTCAGCATAATACATAAAATTACATTTGTAACTTATTAGCAAACGAACAAAAAAGCAGGATTTTCAATTTACCCAAAAAAGAAAGCCGGATAAAAATCCAGCTTTGATTTAATACTATATATAATGAAAAGACCGGTGTAAAAGTATAAGCAGATCAATTAAAAAAACATGATAATAATCATATAAAAACCTGAGTAATGTAAGATTTGCCATCCTGGTTTTGTTGAGCTTAATTTAGGGCTTTTGTGCATTCTCCTCTTCCCTGTTATAGCCATTATCAACCGTTCTTTTGACCAACGTCATTGATGAAAAAAAGTATCAGGGATAGCTTTACAAAAAATCTATTTATGCTTTAAAGGATCTCTTTGAAAAAAAATGGCACTATCATTGAAATACTTTACTGGCAATTCTTTATGTAATATTATCAATACTAATTTTGATCTTTTTTATTTTGTACATTTAGGATAAAAAGGGTTCTCTCAGAAATTGTTAACCTTAGCAATTTTCTGGTAAATAACGAATTTCTTTATGAGCCATTAAAATTTCAATCATGATTAAATCAAAAAACTGGTGGCTGATTACAATCAAAGGATTGATCTTTATTTTTTTAGGGCTTTACATTTTAAAATTTCCCGTCAGCGGGATGCTTGTCCTTATTGTTTACGGCGGCGTTTCAATATTTATTTCCGGTTTGATCCTGGCAACGTTTGCCATCATCACCCGAAAAGTGCATCGCGGCTGGGGATGGCAAATGGCAGAAGGTTTTCTTGATATCCTTTTAGCGGTGATCCTTCTTTTAAATTTAGGATTAACAGCGGTAACACTTCCCTACGTCTTCGCTTTTTATGGAATTCTCACTGGTGTTTTCTGGATTTTCCAATCCGTCTTTTTCAGGAACAATCATTATAAATTTTGGGGCGTGGTTCTTATAGCCGGATTATTCAGTTTACTTGTGGGCATCCTTATATTTTTAAGGCCTGTAATGGCAGCATTGACTATTGTATCCGTCATTGGGATCATGTTCATTGTGCAAGGCTTTTTTCTTACGCTGTTTTCCTTTGAGATCAGCCGTGCACATAAAATCTCCATTAAAGAATCCATCAAAGAATAAAAGCAAAACAGTAGTAAACCAACAAATTAATCTGTTTTTTACTTGGCGGTATATCCTCCGTCAATCACCAACTCGCTTCCTGTTACAAATTTTGATTCATCTGAAACAAGATAAAGGATTCCATAGGCAATATCAATTGGCTCACCGATATGGCCCAAAGGATGCAAACTATTCAGTTGATCAAAAAATCCCGGCACGCCTTTCCCATAATTTTCAACCATGGGTGTAAGAATAAATCCAGGGTGAACAGAATTAACGCGGATCTTATTTTTTGCATAGCCTATTGCGTCATTTTTCGCCATCAGCCTTACCGCACCTTTTGAAGCATGATATGGAGGCGCATCGCCGGCACCGATCAATCCATAAATGGAAGATAAATTCACGATGCTGCCGCTTCCATTTTTAAGCATGTGCTGAACCGCGTACTTGGTGCAAAAGAAAACACCTTTTACATTTACAGCCATTACATCATCCCATTCCTTTTCGGTTATTTCGTTCGTAGGTTTATTTGTTCCGGAAATTCCCGCATTATTCACAGAAGCATCCAGTTTGCCAAAATATTTTGCCACATCGGCATATACCCGCTCAACTTCTTTCTCATCGGCAACATTTAAATGCCAGTATTTTGCCACTCCGCCTGATTTATTAATTTCATCAGCCAGCTTTTTTCCTTCTTCGTCAAGTAAATCTGTAATGGCAACTTTGGCACCTTCTTTTGCCAGTAGAATACAGGTTTCTCTTCCTATTCCCAAAGAGCCGCCTGTTACTATAACGACTTTATTTTCTATTCTTTTCATGATTTATTTTATTTAAATGGAACTTATTCAGTGAAATAACACGGAATAATCCCTTGTTTTAAAAATTATGTCAAAGCAAAGTTTTTTTTCAACCAAAATCAATGACAACAGTTTCAGTTTTTACTGACAATGGTCATTTTCCCGTGATGGAGAAGCAAATAAATTTGCCTAAAAATCAGAACTATGTCAGAAAATAATTTAACCATCACCACATTACACGGCCTCCTGGATTTTGAAGGCCGTAAATTCATTAGTGCTGAAATACAGCTAAAAAAGGTTTTACCACAATGGATCAATATTGCGGGTTCAATAAAACTTAAGAATGTGTTGCAGAAATACATGGACTTTGTTGAACAGCATATTGAAAATATGCAAGCTTTTTATGAAGAGGAACACATCAACTCACTCTCGTTACACAACAAGATAATAGAGGCCTTTATTGAAGAGGCAGAAGACAAACTTAAAAGCTGCACTGATTCTGTAGTAAAAGATGCATGCCTCCTGGCAAGTGTACAATCAATCAACCATTTTAAAATAAGCATTTTCGGCACAGCAGCTGCATTTGCAGATTTGTTGAGCCTGGAAAAAACATCTGTAGTGTTTCATCAGGCATCGGTCAATGAGAAACAGATTGATGACAGGTTAACGCAATTAGCACAATTTGAAATCAATAGCAAAGCAAAAGTTCCTGTTGAATTGAATGCATGATAAGCAGGTGCAGGCCGCGCAAGTGCTTTGCCGGTTCATCCGAATTACATGAATATCTTCCTCCGGCATATAAGTTGATGAACCGGCTTTTTTATGCGATTGTAATCATAAAAATGACTGATTGTGGTCAGTGCTTCATTAAACCATTAAAGATATATTGCATTAAACTAAAAATTTAACAATGAAAAAGTTCCTCGCAGTTTTTGATGGTTACAAAATGTCGATAAGCACATTGCAGTATTCAATAGAGTTGGCAAAACTCGAAGAGGCACACCTTGTAGGTGTTTTTTTAGATGAATTTATTTATCACAGTTACAGTGTGTATGAAGTAATGACCAAGGAAAAGAATGCTGAAAAAGCGTTGGGAAAACTGGATAAAGAAGATAAAAAATTAAGAGATGAGTCAGTGCTGCAATTTGAAAAAGCTTGTGGCAAAGCAGGCATACATTTTTCAATCCATAGAGATGAAAACATTGCGTTACAGGAATTGAAAGAAGAAAGCATGTTTGCTGACCTGGTGATCATTAATGAAAATGAAACATTTACCCGTTACAAAGAAAAAATTCCGGGCCGGTTTATAAAAGACCTCCTTGGAGATGTTCAATGCCCAGTATTGGTAGTACCCGGTTTATACAAAGAAATTGATAAAATTTTATTGCTGTATGATGGAGGGCCTTCCTCTTTGTATGCTATCAAAATGTTCAGTTATCTTCTTGGCCACCTGAAATCTTTACCTATAGAAGTGTATACGGTAAAGGAAAATTACATGGCTACGTTACGGTTGCCTGGAAATAAAAGAATGAGAGAGTTCATCAAATGGCATTTTCCAAAAGCTAAGGTTACTGTTGAAAGGGGGATAGCGGAAGAGCAGGTACCGGGCTACCTGCGAAACCACAAAGAAAATGAATTAGTAATACTGGGTGCTTACCGCCGTGGCGAGCTTTCGCGTTGGTTCAAAACAAGTATGGCTGATATTTTAATGAGAGAAACAGACACACCGCTATTCATTGCGCATAATAAATAAATTCATTTGTTCATCTGATAAATTCAAAATCATGATCACACTTCCAGACATCAAAATCAACCAACCGGAAATACCCGAAATCACTCGTGGTATTTATTCACTTGGTTTGGTATTTCCATTTCAACCTTCCATGGTTGATCAAAAATCGATTCACGTAATATTGAGTTACACGCTGGAAGTAGTGCAGATAAAACTTGAAAGCAAATACCAGGCAAATGAAATAAAAACGACAATCCAACGATTGGAGGATATCTTCAGCAAATTGAATTATAATTCACATCGCAAAAGTGTGGCTATTATTATCAATGGCGATGAAGAAAAAATAATTTACCTGAACTACAGTGTCAAACCGGTGTTCTTTTTTAATGATCCCTTTTCACTTTTCGACCTTGTGGCAGATTCCGCCAGGAACCCGGAATTTGAATTGTTGGTATTGAAACAGAACGGAGTTAATCTCTATGAATATTTTAATTATTCGCTACATAAAGTATTTTCACAAACACGCGAATCGTGCAACGACAGTGAAAGCGGCACTGAATGTTTGATTCAAAGAATTTCAACCATCATCAAACTGGTGAACAAAAAAAATGAAAAACCGGTTTTTATTTTTTCGGAAGACGCACAGAAAACCAACAAATTTTGCGAATTCTTCCCCTACCGTGAAATAGCTTTTAAAATAAATATTTCTTCTCAAGGTGATTTGCAAACGAATCTGCAATTGCTTTCTGAAAAAATTATCCGCAAATGGGATTATTGGCAATCAAGATTAGTAAAAGGGCAAATCACGATTGCTAAAAGATCCAATTGCCTGTTTAGCCATCTTGAAAACGTAACGAAAGCCCTGAAGCATAGCAATGACGGCCTTTTACTTATTGACAGTTTCATGAAAGAAGAAATCCATAAAACCATATTAAACGAAACACTTTTTGTGGCCACGAAAAAACTCACAGACGAAATTGAAAAGTTCTTGGCAAGAGGAAACAGGATTGAAATTACTGAAGGAGGGCTGTTGGAAAATTTCGGTGGTATTGCATTGATCAAAGAAAATCATTCGAAATTTCAATCATATCGTGAAACCAGGAATTTCAAAGAAGAAGATTTTATGAATTAAATAAAAAACTATGATACGGATCTTAGTACCTACCGATTTCTCACCCACCGCAGAAAGAGCTTTTCGATTTGCAGCGGAGTTGGCTTCCAAAACCAAAGGCACTATCATTCTTTTCCATGTAAATGAGAAGGAAGAAATTCCTTATTTTGATTCAGTTGAAAAAAACCAGGAGTATCAAACACAGCTTCAAACAAAACAGCTTAAAAAGCTGCAAAGGTTAAAAAAGAAAGTGGTAAGCCCGCAAATGAATGTAACAGTTTCCACGATCATTTCCGGGCAGCCCATTGTAAAAAACATTCTTTCATTCGTAAAACAAAACAGGGTTGAATTAATTGTAATGGGAACGCAGGGTGCATCGGGATTGAAAAAAACCGTTATAGGAAGCACCACTTCGCAAGTCGTTGAAAAATCACCCATTCCCGTATTGATAGTTCCTGAAAAATATGAATGGAAAGATCCGAAAGAGATAGTGTTTGCAACAAATTATCATTGTGACGACAGGCCGGCACTTTCATTCACACTTTCTGTAGCCAAAGTTTTTAATGCAGATGTAACCGTTTTGCATGTTAATACTGCTGATGCGAATGAAAAAGAAAATGGGCATTGTTTTTCCAACTACGCTTATTTCCTGCAAAGAACCTTTAATGATTCACCCATCAAGTTTAAGGAATTAAAAAGTTGGCATATAAAAGATTCTTTGGAACATCTGCGGGATACAATTCCTTTTGATTTGATGGTAATGGTTCGCCGGAAAAAGAAATTTCTGGAAAAATTATTTTTAAAAAGCTTTACCAAAAATATGGCTTGTACCACAAACCTTCCATTGCTGATAGTGCCTGAAGAAGAAAAATATAAATTCATAAAATTGTTCACAGTGTGTAATGCCAGCATTAATATTTACTATAACCGGATTCGTTGCCTGCTCAGCTATCATTATTTTTAGCGGGGCAAGGCTTTCAAAATATGGGGATATTATTACCAACCTTACAGGAATAGGCAAAGCGTGGTTTGGTTTAGATTTTAATGTCAGCCGTCACTTCGCTGCCTGAGCTTTTTACAGGCGTCAGTTCCATTCTTATTTTTCATGTTCCAAATATTGCCGTTGGAGACATCATGGGAAGTTGTGCTTTCAACCTTCTTATCTTAGCGCTTCTTGATTATTTTATACCCAAAAGGCCATTGAGCTCTGTAGTTACCAAAAGCCATGTAGTTGCGGGTTTCTTCAGCATTTTTTTAATGACACTTACCATTATTTCTATCTCTTTTGGCACCTGGTTTCCCCGCTTTGGCTGGTTCAGCAGTGCTTCCATTTTGATCATCATTGTTTATTTGATTGCAATAAGAGTAATATTTAAAAATGAACAACATTTATCGGCAGCAAAGGCAAATGAAACAGCTCAACAAAATGAAAAAGAAGAAAATATATCCTTGCAGCTTTCAATAAAACGATATGTATTTTTTGCATTGCTTGTCATCATCGGGGCGCTGTTGCTTCCATTTTTTGCTTCACGTTTAGCGACAGAAACCGGGCTGAGTAAATCATTTATAGGCACCTTGCTGGTGGCTGCATCCACTTCACTCCCGGAATTGGTAGTTTCTATTTCGGCAGTTAAAATTGGAAGCATGGATATGGCAGTAGGCAACCTTTTAGGCAGTAATATTTTCAATATGCTGATCCTTGCATTCGACGATTTAATTTACACCAAAGGCCCGCTTTTATTGGACACCAATCCTGATCATGCTTTAAGCGGATTGGTAACCTTGCTGATGACATCGGTAGTGGGCATTGGAATTTTATATGGTTCTCCAAGCAAACGTTTTGTTTTAGCCATTGATGCGATTATTCTCATTGTGCTTTATACAGTTTTGATGTTGGCAATTTACAGAATGACTTAATTTCAATTATGAACTGGCACAGCCTTACCATATCAAAAGTTTTTGAACTACTGGATTCCGGCCGAAAGGGCTTTCATTTCGTTGCAGAAGAAAGATTGGCGGAAAATGGCCCAACTATTTTACAGGAAGGGAAGAAAAAAAGTGTAGCAGGCATATTAATCTCTCAGTTTAAAGATGTAATGATCATTATACTTTTTGCTGCTGCGATCATCTCTGGATTTATCGGTGACATTACTGATACAATCGTCATTCTTGTGATCGTTGTTTTAAACGGAGTCATCGGATTTATACAGGAATACCGGGCAGAAAAAGCCATGCTTGCTTTAAAAAAAATGGCCATTGCAGATGCTAAAGTTCTACGAGATGGAAATATTCACTGGTTGCCCTCTACCCAATTAGTTCCCGGCGATGTGGTGCTACTGGAAGCAGGAAATGCCGTGCCGGCTGATATCCGCATCAGTGAGTCGCTCAGCTTAAAAATTGAAGAAGCGGCACTCACCGGCGAATCAAATGCCATTGATAAAACTTCTTCAGAATTAAACAACGAAGATCTGCCTGTAGGTGACAGAAAAAATATCGCTTTTAAAGGAACCTATGTAACCTATGGCCGCGGAACAGGTATAGTGATCGCTACAGGAATGCAAACAGAATTAGGCCGTATTGCAAAAATGTTGCAGGGACGGGAAGTACTTACCCCTCTGCAACAACGAATGGCGGAATTCGGGAAAAAACTTTCTTTACTGGTATTGTTTCTTTGTATCGTATTTTTTGTCTCGGGCTGGTTGCGTGGTGAAGACCTTATCAAAATGGCGCTGACAAGTATTTCCCTTGCAGTTGCTGCTATTCCGGAAGCTTTACCTGCCGTTATTACCATTTCACTGGCGTTGGCAGCAAAAAGAATGATACGGTTTAACTGCCTGATCAGAAAATTGCCGGCTGTAGAAACACTTGGTTCTGTAACCTATATATGCACTGATAAAACGGGAACGCTCACAAAAAATAAAATGTATGTGGAGCAGGTTTTTGTAAATAACCAGTTGTTTCCATCAAATGAATTAAAAAATCTCTCTACTGATGAAAATATTTCATTACTCCTCCATGCATTTGCTTTAAACAATGACGTAATTTCAGATGGAAACAGTTTTAAAGGCGACCCGACAGAAATTGCTTTACAGGAAACTGCAGCGGCAGAAAACATCCTCCCCTCTTCCTGGCCACGCCTTTCTGAAATTGCTTTTGATGCAGGACGAAAACTCATGACCACTTTTCATCCTTATAAAGGCAAGGTGATTTCGTTTACAAAAGGCGCTCCGGATATTTTACTGCAAAAATGTAAAGATGTTGATCTTGCATTCTTAGACGGACAAGTAGGCCGAGATGGCTTCAAAAGGCTTGCGTGTATTAGGTTTTGCTTACCGGGTATGGGAAGAATTGCCTGATAAATCCGAAAGCGAATTAAATGAAAATGAATTACAATTTTTAGGATTAACGGGAATGATCGATCCGCCGCGTGAAGAAGTTTTTGCGTCTATTGCAGAATGCAAAACTGCAGGTATTGTGCCGGTAATGATAACCGGCGACCATCCTCTTACTGCAAAAACAATTGCTCAGCGAATTGGCATATTAAGCAGCAGCAATGATTTAATCATAACAGGCCGCGAGCTTGCTGCCTTAGACAATGAAACCTTTCTTGAAAAAATAGAAAAAATAAAAGTGTATGCGAGGGTATCGCCGGAGCAAAAATTGCAAATTGTAAAAACATTGCAGCAGAAAGGACATTTTGTGGCAATGACAGGTGACGGTGTTAATGATGCGCCTTCATTGAAACGAGCCAACATCGGCATAGCGATGGGCATTACCGGTACAGATGTTTCGAAGGAAGCGGCAGATATGATCTTACTCGATGATAATTTTTCAACCATCGTAAAAGCAGTAAGGGAAGGGAGAAGAATTTATGATAATATTTTAAAATTCATCCGCTACCTGATGACCACCAATTCCGGTGAACTGTGGACGTTATTGCTAGGCCCTTTAATGGGTTTGCCGATTGCGCTTTTACCCATTCACATTTTATGGATGAACCTTGTTACTGACGGTTTGCCCGCGATTACTTTATCATTTGAAAAAGCAGAAAAAAATATAATGAACCGGCCTCCCAGGCCACCACAGGAAAGTGTTTTTGCCAATGGAAGGGGATTGCATATGATCTGGGTGGGCATCTTCATGGCTGGAATCACATTGGCGGCGCAAAGCTTCGCCATCAGGTATGGTTTACACTGGCAGACAATTGTTTTTAATTTACTTTGTATAAGCCAGATGGCTAATTTATTAGCTATTCGTTCCCAAAACCAGTCTTTGTTTACCATAGGTTTATTTTCAAACAAACCTTTGCTGGGCGCTGTGTTGCTCACGTTGATATTGCAGTTTGTGGTAACTTATACTCCTGCCCTTCATCCTATATTTAAAACACAGTCCCTTTCCTTTTATGAATTTCTGGGAGTAGGTGCCGCGTCATCACTGATATTTTTCGTAGTGGAAATAGAGAAAGCCATATCCAGAAAAAGAATATCGAAAAAAACAAAAGCTGTTCTTTAAAAATATAAAATGAACAATTAATTGTCACGTTGTATCATACAAAAAAATGTAAATAATATACATAATTATAACCAGGCTTGAAGTAAACAAACTTACCAGTGAAATTGAGAAAATCGATCCCGAAGCTCTTGTTGTAATGAGTACCGTTAAAGATACGCACGGCGGCATGATCAAAAAGAGGCCACTTAAATAATTTCAACCTGCTTTTTATAGTAAACAAAGAAATAACCCGGATTTTTATTTAGGGAACCAGTCCTGATCAATGTCATTAAAACTGCTGACAACAGGCATTTGCAGACAGTGATAGTTTTTCTTCCTTTGAGATAAAAAAATCTCAAAAAAATTCAAAAACTTACAATCATGAAAACAGATATTGAAATTCAGAAAGACGTGATGGAGCAACTAAAATGGGAACCGTTCCTGGATGCTTCACAGATTGGCGTGGCTGTTAAAAACGGAATTGTAACCCTTTCCGGAATAGTAGATTCTTATTCGAAAAAGATACTGGCAGAGAAAGTGGCAAAAAAAATTGCAGGTGTTAGGGCAATTGCTTTAGACATACAGGTTGGCCTTTCTCCGTTGTATAGAAAGACAGATTCTGAAGTTGCGGAGGCAGTTGCCAATGCATTAAAATGGCATACCATGATACCCGATCAGAAAATTACAGTAAGCGTTGAAAACGGAAGTGTAAAACTGGAAGGTGAGGTAGATTGGGATTATCAGCGCAGGCAGGCATTAAGGGCGATCGAAGATCTGATCGCTGTCCGTTCTGTAACCAACCTGATAAAAGTAAAAGACAGGACAACCTTAACCGATATTCAAAAAGCAATTACATCTGCTTTTCAAAGAAGCGCAACCCTTGATGCAGATAAAATAAAAATAGAGGTTCAGGGAAGCAAAGTAACACTTTTTGGAACCGTTCGGTCATTGCCTGAAAAAGAAGATGCAGAAAATGCAGTATGGTTTGCCAAAGGTGTTACCAGTGTTGATAATAAACTCACCATCGAAGAACCGGAGTATTCTTTTGAAGAATAAAATTGAATAAGGCTCCAAAAGTAAAATAACAAGGAATGATGAATTCCTTGTTATTTGTTGTCCGGAAAGGCTTTCTATATATTGAACCGGTAAAAAAAATACCCAATATAGGGTGCCGCAAATCAACACTCATAAATAAAGTACTGAATTTGAAATTATAATTCTCTTACAGAATGAAGGCATGCTTTTTGCCCTATATATAATACCATTATCAGCAATTTTACTGATGAGAATCAGTGAAATTATATTAATGAATAGTATACCTTTAATAAAAAATATACCGGCTATGAAACAGTTATCACCACGTGAACCGGACTGTTCCGTTTACCCCGGGGAATATGTACCTTTTTTAAATGAAATAGAAGTAAAAGAAGCAATCAACCGTACCGATAAAAGAGACATCATTCAGCCTGCGGTGAATATTACAGAACAACCCGATTACTATAAAATAGAAGTAGCGATTCCAGGCGTTAAACGGGAAGAATTGCTGATATATACCAAAGAAAATATCTTATCGATTTGTGCGATAAATAATGAAAAAGTAAATTCTGCTCTTAAAAATTTGCAGGTGCAGGAGTTTAGTTTTAAATGGTTCGACAGGCACATTTTAATACCCGAAGATACAGACACCACCTTTATAAGCGCAGAATATAAATCCGGCATACTTACGTTGCACCTTCCCAAAGCGAGCAGGCCTATCAAAAATCCGCATACGCGAATCATTGTTTATTAAACAAATTTGCTGCTACAGTAAACAAAAAAAAGGTTTTTAATCATATGCGATTGTATTATTCCAACATCAATCATTGATTTTACTGGCGATTGTCATTATAATCGTGCCTGCCTTACTTCTACATTTACCCAGGTTTTCATAGGATATTGGATTAGATATAGAGTTGGGGTTTCATCCGGCTCACTTTATGTCATATTGGTAATAAAAAAATATAAAAAGCGTTGCTTTTCCTGACTTGTCCCCCTATCTCCTGTGTCAAAATATAGCAACTGATAATTAAAGTGTTATGATGAAATAGTTCTTATTTTGTCGCACTAATGCTTTTTTATGCTACGTATAAGAGTTGTAAAAACAGCTTCTGGCTCAAGGGCTGTTCAAATTATTTATTATCAGAACCGGAACCGAAAAATATTTAAGCATATCGGATCAGGAAGTACTGATGAGCAAATAGATACTTTAAAGTTAGCTGCACAAGATTTTGTTAATCAATATTGTCCTACATTGCCTTTAGTTGCAGATTCCAAATCGGACAACTTTCTACTTCTAAATAAAAGTGAATTCTTAGGAGTGTATTATACATTCTTCTATGAGGTTACCTGCGCCTTAATTTCAAAAATAGGCTTGAATAAAATTAAGAATATAGGATTAGGTAGAATGACAATAAAATAAAGATAGGGATAATTTTGAACTAAATTTATTAGTATATTTGATCTAAAATACTTAGTTATGTTTCAAGGAATAAATGCAATTGAATTTAGCAAACGGTTTTATGATAATGAAAGCTGCTATTTATATTTAATAGAACAAAAGTGGGGTAAAGGTTTTTCATGTAGCCGTTGCAGCCATGAGAAGTATTACAAAGGCAAAACTTATTATTACCGTAAATGCAGAAAATGCGGTTACAGCGAGAGTGTTACGGCTAACACTATTTTTCATGGTATGAAGATGCCTGTGTTGAAAGCTTTTCATATGATATTCAGATTGACGGCCAAGAAAAAAGGAATGTCAACAACAGAGTTGGGAAATGAAGTAGGTGTTCAGCAAAAGACGGCGTGGCTGTTTAAACGCAAAATTCAGGTGGCGATGAAGCAGAATAATAATAACAAGCTGAAAGGCAATGTAGATGCGGATGAAACGCTTATTGGGGGCTATACAAATAAGAATAAAGGTAGAAGTTTGCAAAGCAAAGAAGCTATATTGTTAGCTACTGAAAAATTGCCTGATGGCAGGACAGGTAATATCCGAATGCAACCTATAGAAAATTTTGAAGCCCTAACATTAAAATACGCTTTGAAGGATATGATAAATGAACAGGCAACGATTACAACCGATCATCACAGGTCATATCAAAATCTGAAAAAAGAGATGAAAATACAAACGGTTTTATCCAAAATGGGGCAATCATTGGAAGAACTTCACAAACAAATTATGCAGTTTAAAAACTGGCTGAGAGGCATTCATCATAAATGTTCTGCACAACATTTGTTTGCTTATGCTGACGAATATGTTTTTAGATTTAATCGTAGAAATAACCGGAAAGCTATTTTTCATAAAATAATAGATAGAATGATGAATCAAATTCCTCATCCCTATCCGCTATTAAAAAAACTTTATTACTATTCTACCTAATCCTATAAGAATAAACTATTATTGGATTTGGTAATTATGCGCATACTGGAGCCTGCATCAAAACTTCATTCTATTGAGTTATTGGACGTGTATTTTGGATTACAACACCGCCGTCAGAGTTACTATAAATATGCTCCAAAATGGCTTGATTTAAAATCAAAAGCCGAAGAAATAGTGGTACAATTTGCTAAGCAAAAATATGCGTTCAATTATGATCTGCTGTTTTATGATGTTACCACATTGTATTTTGAAACTTTCCAGGAAGATGAATTACGTCAGAATGGTTTTTCCAAAGACAACAAATCACAACAACCACAAATACTAATTGGACTGATGGTGAATGAAGAAGGTTTTCCTGTGGCTTATGAAGTGTTTTCAGGAAGCACTTTTGAGGGCCATACCATCCTGCCGGTCGTAAAAGAATTTATTAAAAAACACGCGGTTAAAGACTTTACGGTGGTCGCTGATGCTGCCATGATTAGTGCCGAAAATGTTCGGGAATTGCTCAAGAATGATATCAGTTATATCGTTGGAGCAAGATTAGGAAACGTTCCCGCAAAATTAATTGAACAGATAGACAAAAGCCTTCCTCGTCAGGATGGCGAGAACATCAGAATTAAGACCGACAACGGATTTTTGATTTGCAGTTACTCGGCCACCCGATATCGAAAAGATAAATACGAGATGGACAAACAAATACAGAAAGCAAAGGCGCTCATTGAAAGTCCATCGAAGAATAAAAAATTAAAGTTCACTAAGTCCAGTGGTGAAAAAATTGAGATTAATGAAGCTTTGATCGGGAAAACAAAAAAACTCCTCGGAGTAAAAGGCTATTACACTAATTTACGAGAAGAAGTCGTAAATAATAAAATGGTTATAGAACGCTACCATGAACTATACAAAATTGAGCAAGCATTTAGAATTTCTAAAAATGATTTACAAACCAGGCCCATATTCCATTTTAAAGAACAACCGATAAAACTTCACATTTTAATCTGTTTTATGGCCTTGGTTATATCGAAACATATAGAGTTAGATACCAGGCAGTCAATCAAAAAATTTATAACCGAATGTAAAAGGATAACTGATGCCAGAATTTTTAATCAGATAACCGGCAAAGAGATGACAATAAGAACAAAACTGACATCTGAAATTATAGAAATTATGCAATCTCTAAATTTGCCGCACTAAAGGGGACAAGTCAGGAGCGTTGCTTTTTATTAACCGGCAATCTTTTTTTAATAAAAATGATTTTTGTCAGTCGAAAAAGGAAGTTATATTTGCAGTAGGTTTTTCATAGGATATTGGATTAAAAAAGAGCTGGATTTCTATTCGGCTCTTATTTTTAGAAACCCGAAAGAAAATTTAAATTAATCTATAGTACGGCCTTTTACTTCATTAAATTGGTTATCATAATCTTTTCGAATTGTATTCATCCAGCGGTCCCACCACAAAAAATACAAACCATAATTCCCTTTAAAATATTGATGGTGTTGATTATGATTCACGGATGTGTTGATCCATTTACCCAGCCAATGCGTGCTAAAACCTTTTGGATATAATTCATAGCCCAAATGCCCGTAAACATTATAAACGATCATGGCAAAAAAGAAAATGCCCAGGTGAAGCGGGGTAACTGGAAAAGTAAAAAGAAAAACTGCGAAAATCCCGGCTTCAATAATAGCCTCAAGCGGATGAAAAGAATAAGCAGCCCAGGGCGAAGGATTGGTAGAATAATGATGAACCAGGTGAAATAGCCTGAATAATTTTTTATGGTGCATCAGCCTGTGGGCCCAGTAAAAGTAGGCATCATGGATAATAAACATCAAGGGAAAAACGAGAAAAAAATACACCCAGCCGTATTGATCTATATTAGTATAAAAAAAAGTATGAGAGCGAATTGGCCTTACATCAATAATAACTAAGGGAACCAAAGCAAAAATGCAAATAGTAGAAATTGAATAACCGATTTCCCTTGCATAATCTCTTGAATGGGGGAATTTTTGCTGGATCTTTTTATAACTTACCCTTTTTTTAATCAACTTATAAAAAAGGAGAAATACAAAACCGGCCAATACAAAATACCGTGTTCCTATTTTTTCAATATAAAAAAAATAATTAGCCCAGTTCATAGAGTGATTTTGAAGAAATGAATTTACTTAATTCTGCAATTAATTCATTTCTTTATTATAATTTCATTCATAATGATTTTTAGGATAAAAAATCTTATTTTTCTTTTAAATATTAAAAATTGGCAAAACCTAACGGCGAAAATATGTCTCCTTCGCGAAAGGAAGCATTTGAGAAATTAAAAATTCCTATCACATCAAGGGCTATACTTTGTCTCGACGGTGGCGGCATTCGTGGTATACTAACTATCCAGGTATTAAAAAAACTGGAAGAAATTGCCGGAATCCCCTGTTACGAGCTTTTTGACATGGTTGCCGGAACTTCCACAGGTGGTATCATTGCAAGCCTTATCACTACAGGGCATGCCGCCGCGGATATCGAAAGTATGTACGAGGAACTGGTGACAAAAGTTTTCGAAAAAAAATTCTTCAGGGGAAGATTTTTATTCCCTCCTGCTTTTACCAAAAATAATTACAGGGGTATTTTAAAAAAGCTGATGGGCGATATGACTCTTGAAAAAGCATGTGCCCTGCACGACCTTGATCTCATGATCACTGCCAGTGATATTTCTGCAGGAGAAGAAACTTTCTTTTCCTGTTTTAAACAAGAAGATGGTACTTATCATGGTACGTATAAAGAAGTGCTGTTGCGCGCGGCGATGGAAGCCACGATGAGCGCCCCCACTTACTTTTACCCGATGGAACGTTTTCTTGATGGCGGCACCACCACGTACAACAATCCTTCGCTCGCCACTTTTATTGAAGCCACCTCTTACAGTGCTGCTAAAAGCAAAACTCCCCCCTACTCTGTTTCTGCCATAAGCCTTTTAAGTTTTGGCACAGGAATGTCGCGGCAGTTTAAAACTTATAAACAAACCATCAGGCCACGTGGCCTGGCAATTACCTTTTGGCTGCATTGGATCATGAACCAAACAGGGCAGGATGCCAGCATGATGCAGAACAATACATTTCGTTCGCCTGTATTTAAAAAAATTCTTGATTTCAGAAGGTTTGAAATCTCTCTTGACCATGTTGCCTTAAAAAAATTGGAGAACATCGGAACCCTCAATGAAAAAAAATACGGAACTGCATGGCTCCACGATTTAACCACAAAAGTGCTTGACAATATTGATCTTGCAGATACAAAAAAATTCGACCTGATGAAAACCATTGGTGAGCAAATGGCAAAATACATTGTAAGCAGCGGAAACAATTTTGAAAAAGACCTTGTAAACAAAAATGAAAACGATGAGCTCGTATCTTTCTTTGGCGATATTGACAGTATTAAAAAACAGATGAGCAGTGCTCATTGGATAGATAAAGGCCTTGCTTAGTTAAGTGTTTCAATGCAATCTATTCTAAACCTTCAACTACCAGCATTTTGGTGGTAGCAGCGCGTTGCCTTATCGCTTTAGCTTTAGCATATTCTTCAGAATTCCACCATTCTTTTGCCCGTTTAACAGAAGGAAATTCCAGCACAACTATTCTTTCCGGGTTCCAATCACCTTCCAAAGATTCTGTTTGTGCGCCACGCACAATAAATTTTCCATCATAAGCAGCAATGCTTGCCGGAGTTAATTTTTTATATTCATCATATTCCTTTTGATTGGCAATTGAAATTTCAACAATTACATAAGCTTTCATAAAATTATTTGTTTTAATTGTAAGGTTTTTTAAATTCCTGTTAGTGGTTTAAAATTATGAAACACACAGTAAACGAAGAAATAAACCGAATTTTAAATTTAGAAAATTGTGCTTAATTTTTTTTCTCCTGGCCGCACTTAATCATAAATCCCTTCATTCTTTCCTGTTCGCTTTTCTACTACATCATGGTTTCCAGGATTCGGGGCAATCGTCTTATTCCTTCTAAAATAAATAATGAGGAATATTGCCATTATTACAATTCCAACGGTTATTGATATGAATAGTACGCCCATAGTTTTAAAATTTTAATTATAAATATCAAAACCGGATACAATAATTATGCTGAAATAAAAATAAGGTGAATTAGTTTGCCTAAAAGATGCGGAAGCCCAAACACGATAAGGAAAGGCAGGATTTTCAATTGAAAAGATTTATATTGTATACCCATAGTTTTTTGATTTTATGATGAATGTAAAAATGGATACAATAATCATTATTTAAAAAAAACCCGGGTTTGCCTGTTTGCTACAGGTTTTCATAATTATTTATGCTCCGGATCGTACATTGAAATATAAATGATTCAATAAGTAACTTTCGTAACATAAGAAGAAAAAGCAGGTTTGTATATTTATTGCATCGAAAGATCAAAAAAAAGTGCACATACAAAACGTTATTAAAAAAATAAAAAAGAATTGGGGCAGCATCCTGTTTTATACGTTGCTGCTCGTTTTCATTTTTAGCCCGGATGCCAAAGCATGGTTATTGCAGCGGGTAATGTCAACAGGCCTTTTTAAAGCAGAAATAAAAAAGGAGCAACCTAATCATACTGCAGCCGCTCCCGCTTTTTCTTTTACCGATTCAAAAGGAAATATTATCACCTCTGATTCATTAAAAGGCAGGGTGGCCTTTATTAATTTTTGGGCTTCGTGGTGCCCGCCATGCAGAGCCGAAATGCCTTCTTTAAATAAATTATACCACGATTTGCAACATGATCAACATTTTGTTTTTTTATTTGTAAACGAAGATGAAAACAAAACAAAAGCCATAAACTACATTGAAAAAAATCATTTTTCTATTCCATTGTATAACCGATTAGATGTTTCTGAGGAACTTTTTAGTGGTACTTTGCCAACCACGATTATTTTGGATAAAGAAGGAAAGATCGTTTTGAAACATGAGGGGATGGCGAATTATGATAACGATGAATTCATCAGCCAATTAAAAAAATTGCCATAAAAAATAAAATCAACAATATGAAAATTTTGAAACTTCTCCTGCTGTCAGCATTCGTTTTGCTTTCTTCAAAATCCTTTTGCCAAAGTACCACGCAGTCCAATTTTAATGGAGCCGAAGCGAATTTAAAATCCTACAAAGCCTTGTTTATTCTTGACGAATCTAATTCTAAAAAAATGCATGGCATTCTACATAATATAGAAAATGCGCTGGACGACCCCCGGCTTAAAGGAAAATTACAGGTGGAATTAATTGCTTTTGGCCCTGGAGTAGAATTGTATGAAAAAAACAATCACATGGATACAATGCTTTTGCCTTTGGTAAAGCGGGGTGTAATTTTTGCCGAGTGTGAAAACACAATGAAAATGAAAAACCTGAGCCCCGATGATTTGTGGCCTTTCGTTTCTTATGTGCCAAGCGGCAATGGCGAGATCATCATCAGGGAATCTCAGGGATGGGTAGGTGTGCATCCGTAACAATAGTAAACAAAGAAATTCCGCAGATTTTTATTTTGTGTAACGCGATGGACTTATAAAGTTTTCCAACTTATTATGCCTTTTCATATATTTACTGCAATAAAATGGACGGCTATAAAAAATAATTATGCGGGAACCAAAGCACGATAAGGAAAGGCAGGATTTTCAACTCGAAAGATTTACTTTTTTTACAGACGGCGTTTGCGCCATTTGTATCACTTTATTAATTATTGAAATTAAAGTTCCTGACTTACCCAATCCCAGTGATGCCCTTTTATGGCAATCACTTTCACACATGTCACTTCGGTTTTTAGGATTTGTAATCAGCTTTGGAATTGTGGGCCATTACTGGTCGGTGCATCATCGCATATTCGGTTATGTGGTAAAATATACCACCGCTTTATTATGGCTTAACCTGGCTTTTCTTTTCACCGTTGTATTACTTCCTTTCAGTGCAGGTTTCCTTGGGCAATATAGTTCTTATTCAAACCTTAAACTTCCCTACGCTGTTTATACTTTTAATATGTGCCTGACTGGATTTATGAATTGCTGGATTTGGCTTTATGTAAGTAACCCAAAAAGAAAAATGCTTTCGCGGGTAATATCACCGGCCAGGATCAGGCTGGGTTTATACAGAAGCCTCGTAATCCCTGTCGTATTTATTATTTCATTTTTGGTTTCGTTGGTTTTGCCTGTAATTTCAAAATTCATGTTGTTATTAATTCCTGTTATTCTTCACTGGGGAATGAAAAGCCTGGAGAAAAGGGCAGAGGCAGATGAAATTGTTTCGAAAAAAATAAATACGAAAAGCACAATTGAAGTGCCGGATTTGCCGGCATAAAACTTAATCTTTTTTGAAAAATTAATCTTAGAAATTTCATAACAGCCTTCACGTAAAAAACAACCGAAAATAAAACGAAGGTTTTATCAGTTCTTTTTTCAGGTCCATATTATTAAGCATAGAGCTTAGCAGCATCTGTACTGATCTGTTATTGTTGGCTTTTTTTACCACAAAATTAATGATACGCGGGTGCCGGAAAAGTTTCTGCAACGTATGGCTAAACTTAAACTCTTTCCACATTTTGTAATAAATTTCTTTGTCGTAGCGGAGGTTAAATTCTGCATCAAATTTTTGTTGCTCAAAGGCTTTTAGCACATGTGCGGCGGCCACTCTCCCACTTCTTATTGCGTTCGCAATTCCTTCACCGGTAAAAGGGTCAATTAACCCGGCAGCGTCGCCCAACAATAAAAAACGGTTGCCCGATAAGATTCTTTTTGTAGAGCCAACCGGTAATCCATAACCCTGAATTTCAGTTAATGGGACTGCATCTTTAAAGCGTTCTTTAAGCGATGGAATCGTTTCCAGCAAATTAACCAGTTCTTTTTTAAGGTTAATTTGTTTTTTACTTACTACGCTTGAAAGCATTCCCAGCCCCACGTTTGACTGGTTATTTGCAAGCGGGAAAACCCAAAGGTAGCCGGGAAGAATCTCTTTATAAAAATGTAATTCAATATGGTTTTCATCCTGAAAACCTTTTACATTAGAAAAGTATTGCCTTACTCCTGCGCAATAATGATTTTTTTCAACTTTGTTTTCTGTCAATCTTTTATTCAAAACAGATTGCGCGCCATCGGCGCCTAAGGCGATGGAAGCTTCAAAAGTTTTGTTTGCAGATTGTAAAATAATGCTGCTGCCTTCATTATCTACAGAAATTATTTTTTGGTTTTGAAAGATCGTAACGTCAGGCAATTTAGCAGTTTCAGTAAAAAAGAAATTATCAAAATCAATTCTTTTTGTCACAAAGCCTCCGCCGAATTTATCTTTTGGTTTGGTAAATTGTATATCTAACTGCTGATGCTTTGGTGTAAAAAACCTAACACCGTTGGAAGGGATTTTCTCTTTAAACTGTTCTAATTTTTCTGTAAGTTGTTCGCTGATCTGATGAAATTGTTTGGTAACATCGGCGCCTAACGCATCCCCACAAATCTTATCCCTTGGAAAAGTTTCTTTATCGATCAAAGCGATCTTCAAACCGTTTCCGGAAAGCCTGTAAGCCGCAGCACAACCGGCGGGCCTGCGCCAACCACCACGACATCAAATTTTTCTGTTTCCATATTCTCGCAGCAAAATACAACATTATTGAGAATACAAATTTCTATTAATTTCTTTTTGGGAAATGCAGTGAATGAACAAATAAGATGGATTTTTATTTTATTGAAAATAGCTACTGAAATACTATTCAACTTTTGTATTAACTTTCCGAATTGTTATTGCTTCATATTTGATCACTCCAAAATATTCCTAAAATGAAATTTTTAAAAACAAGCCTTCCTGTTTCTTTGTTACTCATTTTTTCTTTCACTATTGCCAATAAAAGTTTTTCACAAGCAGCATCGCGCTTTAGTTACGAAAAATATATCCAGAATGATGACACATTGCTGTACAGGCAGCTTTATCCTGATTATGATACGTTAAGAAAATACCCATTGGTAATTTTTTTGCACGGTTCGGGTGAGCGCGGCAATGATAATGAAGCACAACTAAAATGGGGCGTTCAAAATTTTGCTACTGATGAAATGATGCATCTTCATCCGGCAATTGTGATTGCGCCGCAATGCCCGGCTGGCAAAGGATGGTCTAATTTTTCAAACACCAATCACGGTAATATGTCGCTTAATCCAACGCCATCAAACCCTATGGAATTGGTAATTGCGCTCATTCGTCAGATTGAAAAAAAATTGCCTGTTGATACCAACCGTATTTATATAACCGGGCTTTCGATGGGTGGCTTCGGCACTTATGATGCCATTGAAAGGTACCCTGAAATGTTTGCTGCCGCTGTTCCGGTTTGTGGCGGCGGCGATGTATCAAAAGCGCCGGAAATTGCGCACATTCCTATCTGGATTTTTCATGGGTCAGAAGACGCGGCAGTAAATCCGCAATACTCTTTAGATATGGCTGAAGCATTACGAAAAGCAGGTGCGCATCCCGGCCTCACCATGTATCCTGAAACCGGGCATTTTTCATGGCTTGCGGCTTACAGCGACCCGGCAATGATGGAATGGCTTTTCAGGCAGCATAAATAATTGATTAATCCTAACAAAAACTTACTATTATTTTTTTTCGGTTTTTGTTTCTAAAAATTGAAATAAAAAAAACCGCCATTTTTTGGCGGTTTTAAAAATAGGATGCGGAATTATTTATGCATTTTCAAAATTTTCTGAAGCTTTTTTCCAGTTAACCAGTTCCCAAAAAGCTTTAAGGTAATCTGCTCTTTTATTTTGATATTTTAAATAATAAGCATGCTCCCAAACGTCGCAACCCAAAACAGGTGTGCATTTGCATTCGGCAACATCCATTAAAGGATTATCCTGGTTGGGCGTAGAGCAAATAGTTAATTTGCCATCAGAAACACCAAGCCATGCCCAGCCGCTTCCAAACCTGCCTGCGCCCGCAGCATTAAATTTTTCTTTCATTGCGTCAAAAGAACCAAATGCTTCATCAATAGCAGCTGCTAATTTACCTTCTGGTTTTCTACTACTATCAGGAGAAAGTATTTCCCAAAAGAAACTGTGGTTCCAATGGCCACCTCCATTATTACGAATAGCAGTGCTGAGTTTTCCAGCGTTTTTCACTAATTCTTCCAATGTTTTATTTTCGTTTTCTGTCCCTGCAATTGCATTATTAAGATTGTTTACATAACCCTGATGATGTTTGTCATGATGAATATGCATAGTTTGTTCGTCAATATGGGGCTCCAGCGCGTCATAATCGTAAGGGAGATCCGGTAATGTGAATGCCATAATTTTTATTTTTTAAAAGTGAGTAATTATTTAGGTTACAAATTTACTTAATGTATAGCAGAAATGTAGTTTCTCATTTATTTAAAGAAATAATTTCCGCTTTGCGTAAAGTTTATTTTACAATAACTGCGCAAACTCCACGCCAGCATTACCTTTTTTTTCTGAAAAAATCTTTCATTAACATAAGGCATTCATCAGAGCGTACATCTTTTACAATTTGGGTTTTTGGATGCAGAAGATTTTTTGTTGAAGAATTATGTAAAGAAATGCCGCCATGTTTTGGGTCAGAAGCCCCATAAACGATCTTCCCGATTTTACTCCAATATAAAGCGCCGCAACACATAGTGCAAGGCTCAATCGTTACATATAATGTAGCATCAGGTAAATATTTTGAACCCAGAAAATTAAAAGCTGAGGTAAGTGCAATGATCTCTGCATGAGCCGTCGAATCATTTAAAGTTTCTACCTGGTTGAATCCGCGGGCAATTATTTTTTCATTCATTACTATAACCGCACCGATAGGGGTTTCGTCAGCATCTAAAGCTTTACAAGCCTCTCTGATCGCTTGTTTCATAAAATTTTCATGTGAGTTTTCCATCCATGATTCTTTAATGCTAAATTTTGAATTTTAACTATTCCACATTTGCCACCGCCACTTCTTTTACTGTTCCCGTTCTTTTTAAAGCGCCCCATCCCTGCAATTCCCCCTTTATGGCTTTATTAAAAGATTTGATCAGGATATAATACATCAATTGCCGGTAAATCAATCGTTGCGGAAGCATCCAGATCAATTTAAAATGGCTTTCTTTTTCATAAGCAAAAGCCAGGGCTGCTCCTGCGATATCAACCAATGTAAAAATAAAATAATAAAGAATAATGTGTGGAAGGCTGGCTACTATAATTCCAAACGAAGCCGCCAGCAAACTCAACACTAATATAATATCTGCCAATGGCGCAAGTATTGGCAAAATAATTTGGAAAATCAAGATGTTAGGCATCGCTATCATTCCAAAATTTTTATATTTAGAATTGAAAAGTGTATCGCGGTGTTTCCAGAAACATTGCATTACGCCAAAACTCCACCTGAATCTTTGTTTTAAAAATTGCCTGAAAGTTTCCGGCGCTTCTGTATAAGAAATTGCTGAAGTGCAATTCCTGATAATATACCCATTTCTTAAAAGGCGCATGGTAAGGTCGCAATCTTCGGCTAAAGTATCTGTGGTAAAACCACCGGAAATTAAAATGGCGTCTTTTCTAAAAGCGCCGATAGCGCCGGGGACAACCGTAATGCAGTTTAAAAGGTCAAAAGCACGCCTGTCAAAATTTTGTGAAGTAATGTATTCAATACTCTGCCACTTAGTGATCATATTGATTTCATTCCCAACTTTTACATTTCCCGCGACAGCCGCTACATTTTCTTCATCAAATTTTTTCATTAATAAAGTAACCGCGTCTGGTTTCAACTGCGTATCCGCGTCAATACAGACCACAAAATCGCCATTTGATTTTTCAATTCCAAAATTAAGCGCGGAAGCTTTGCCACCATTTATTTTTGTAAAAACAGTGACTTTTGGATTGCGTTTAAATTTATCATTCACTTTGGAATAAGTATGATCGGAACTACCATCGTCCACAAAAATAATTTCAATTTCCGGGTAATCCTGAGATAGCAAACTGTTAATTGTCCTCTCTGCATTTACCTCTTCATTATAGGCCGGGACAACGATACTTACCAATGGCAAAATATTTTTTTCACCCAGAAGAAAAGCCGGAAATTCTTTTGATGCACCTGAATTTTTTTCCCTTCTTTTTTGAATACTTGCCAAAAGCGCCATTAGTATCATGCGGCCGACGGATAATAAAATGCCGATGATAAATAAGGTAAATAAAATTTGCCCGCTCCAATAAGCAGATTCAGCCAGGAAAAAATTGAATTTTCTTGTCCAGCGGTCGCGCGAATTAGCTACGCTTGGCATTACCTGGGCTCTTGTTTTCCCCATCAGGTCAGAAACAGAAGTAAAAACATACCCTTTTTTCTTAAAATAATCAATGATTCTCGGAAGCGCATCTACCGTGGCCTGCGCGCGTTTCCCCACCCGCATCATGCAATAATATAATACTGGCATTCGTGGTTTCAACCTGCCGTACCACTCTCGCAAAAATGGTATCTGCAGAAACACCCGGAGCCCAATCATTTGGGTCAATACTTTCATTAATCGTCAGGTAATTTTCATCGCGGCTTCTCTGGATAGGGGCTAATTCTTCATAAGTTTCCGGTTCTGAGTCAGCATTATAAGGCGCCCTGAATAAAATAGTTGAATGCCCGGTAACGCTTTCAATGAGTAAACGCGTCAGCTTCATCTCGAGCGCAGCCCTTTGAAGGCTCATTTCCGCGATATTGTGATGAGTAAAAGTATGATTGCCAATTTCAAAACCATCATTGTATTCCCGTGATAAAATTGGAATATTTTGTTCGGCATTGATGCCCACTACAAAGAAAGTGGCAGGAACTTTTTCGCGTTCGAGTATGTCAAGAATTTTGGGCGTCCATTCCGCGCTTGGCCCGTCATCAAAGGTGAGAATGAGTTTATGCCCTTTGCCCACCGTAGTATCTTCTGCAAATTTTCTTATCACATATCCCGAAGGAAGCTGCAGGTAATTTTGTTCGGCTATCAGTTGTTCGGAAGTATCAATTTCAAAACTAATTTTCCCTGGCTGAGGAGAAAATAAAATATCCAAAACTTCGCCTTCTCCCTGGAACCCTACATTATTTCGAATGATCGGAATCGTTTTTAAAGAATCAAAATTAAAAGGATTTTTTTGTAAAGAATCATTGCTTAGGTTGCGGCTATAATATTTCCAGATTCGCTGGTCCTCGCTTCCAAGGCGCCAAAGCGCAGTGCCTGCTGTTGGGAATTCATCACTGAACCTTAAAATATTAAAAGTAGTTGCCGCATCAGTAAACCAAACCTCGTGATGTTCAATATCAGTAGAATCAGATTCGTTTTGCGTTACATAATTATAATGAAGATTGTAAGAATCATCATCATAAATAATTTTTGCATTAATGGTTTTTGCTTTGTTGATGGCATCGTTATAGGTTAACGGAAGCGAGTCAATTTTTCCGTCAGTCCAACTATAGCCAAACCCGAAATCCCAAAATTATTTTTGAAGGATTAATTTTGTCTGCTGTCCATGACAGGGCATCTTCAATCCATTTTTGTGCGCTGATTGGCCCCGGGCCTGTAGAACCATTGTATTCATCATAAGCCATCAGTATTATATAATCATTATAGTCTGATAATTTATTATAGTCATAATCATTATTTTTAGGTTCTACATCCATGCTCACCAGCATATTTTTCGCATGAAGCGTTTCATATAATTTTTTCTGAAAAACAGTTAGCGGGGCACTTGTTTTTTCAGCAATTTCTTCAAAGTCAACATTAATTCCATCCAAATGATAAAATGAAAGTGTATCCGCTACTTGCTTTATAAAATTATCTTCCGCAACGGAATCTTTTAAAATATTGTGTAGCAATTTGCCATCAAAGTCATTTTTTGAAGAATTGAAATTTGACAAAATAGGCAATATACGCAAGTTTTTTTGCTGCATTAAAGCTAAGGCCTGCGCTATCTATCCTCGTTTGAAGGCTGATGTGTAACCGTATCAATAAAAAACCATTCCGGAATAATAGTATTGATCTTATCTGCATTTTTTTCCAGATCGGGAAGAGCAAGTTTAGCATTCCACGGTGTATAAAATGCGGCCCTTATTAATGAAAGCGAATTGGCTTTTGAAGCAAAATTTTTCTTATTCTTTTTTAAAGAATCACTTTTAAATTTTTTGAATAAAAAATCTTTAAAGCCTTTATATTTTGTATTCTGGTTGTTTTTTAAAATCAATGGATTAGAAGGGTCCAAGAGCGGTCTGGAATTCCCGCGACTTCGCCTGCAAGTTGGGTACATTTGGCAATGAACCACTATATAAAGCAATTCCAAGAACAAATAGAAAGAAAATACTAATCATTAAAAGCACGCGCCCGGTCCATTTAAATCTTTTCCACCTGGTAGGCTTATTAGTTTGAAAAATCTGTGTAGAATTATTATCTCATTTTTCTAAATGTAAAAAATCAGTGCTTTTAAGTAGGTAGCATTCTTCGGCGAAGGTAAACATGTTGCAAATCTCAACTTTATTTTTCTTGTTAAGAAAAAGGGCTTAACAAAAAATTATTAGATTGAATCTATAAAAAGAGAAGGCCCCTGTAGAAACAGGGGCCGTTTACCAAAACTAACTGCTTATGAGAAAATTGAAATTTAATGTTGTTGATAATTATATTTCAAATCACATGCCAAAAGTAAAAACTAATTTGTTAATGAACTTTTAATTGAAAGCACATCTTCTCCACAAAAACTATATCGAGTAAATATTTAGATTTGATTAACAATCACTAGCTCAAATAAGAGATACCTAAAATAAATTTCTTAGGAATTTGTTTGTTTACTGTACTCTTTAATGGCTCTTTAACAGCTGATGAAGTTCTGCAACTATTGATTAGCAAGCTTTTCGGAGTTTTCTGCAAACTGTAATGCATCAATAAATTCCTGCAAGTCGCCATTTAAAACATTTTCCAGGTTATAAACTGTCAATCCGATACGATGATCTGTCACTCTGCCTTGTGGATAATTATAGGTTCTTATTTTGGCAGACCGGTCGCCTGTACTTACCAAACTTTTTCTATGGCGTGAAATCTCTTCTTCCTGTTTGCGTACTTCTTCTTCGTATAATTTCGTTCGTAACATTTGCATCGCTTTTTCACGGTTCCCCAACTGGCTTCTTTCTGTCTGGCAAACGATCACCAGTCCTGTCGCAATGTGCGTCAGCATTACTTTTGTCTCTACTTTATTTACATTTTGGCCACCTGCCCCGCCACTTCGTGCTGTTTCCATTTTTACATCACTATCCCTCACTTCCACATCCACTTCTTCAGCTTCCGGCATTACTGCAACTGTTGCTGCACTTGTATGAACCCGCCCGCTTGCTTCGGTATCCGGAACCCGTTGCACACGATGAACACCACTTTCAAATTTTAATGTACCATAAACATCTTCGCCCGTAACTTCTATCTGCACTTCTTTATAACCACCTACTGTTCCTTCACTTTCACTAAGTAAAGCTGTTTTCCATCCTTTTGATTCACAATATTTTAAATACATTCTCATCAGGTCTCCGGCAAAAAGAGAAGCTTCATCTCCGCCAGTTCCGGCTCTTATTTCAAGGATGCAATTCTTTTCATCCTGCGGATCTTTTGGGATAAGCATCGTGCGGATTGCCTTTTCTAATTGCTCTTTTTCTTCAAGTAATTGCGGCAATTCCCCTTTTGCTAATTCCCGCATTTCTTCATCGTCACTGTTGATCACTTCTTTGTTAAACTCAATGTCATCAAGTGTTTTAGCATATTTATTACGTACAATTACGATCTTTTCAAGGCCACGGTATTCCTTACTTAATTGTTTATATTTTTTATTATCGCTTACAATTTCGGGATTGGAAAGCGCGACTGCCAATTCCTCAAACCTTGCTTTTATCGCTTCAAGTTTTTCCAGCATATATTTAAAAAAAATTTTATTTTATTTTGGTTGGGTAAATTGTGAATCAATTTATGTAGAAAATATTACCCTTTATCTTTGATCATTGTGCGCAAAATTAATCTAATCCTTTTTACATGCGATATCGAAAATTAAAAGCCGATTATTTATTTACCGGTGAAAAATTATTGAATGGGAAAAATGTTTTAATAATTGATGAAAAAGAAAAGATAAAAGGCGTTGTTAACATAAAAGAAGCCGGGGAAGATGTTGAAAATTATGAAGGGATTATTTCTCCGGGATTTATCAATGCACATTGCCACCTGGAACTTTCGCATCTCAAAAATGTAATTCCTGAAAAAACCGGGTTGGTCAATTTTGTATTTAAGGTAGTTTCTGAAAGGCATTTTGATGAAAAAGAAATTCTGGAATCCATTGAAAAAGCGGAAAAAGAAATGTGGCAAAATGGAATTGTTGCCGTGGGCGATATCTCTAATAATATTTTGTCAGTTGCACAAAAAACAAAAAAAAACTTAGAATATTATAATTTTATTGAAACCAGCGGTTGGCTACCTATGATTGCAAAAATGCGTTTTGAAAAAAGCAAAGTTATTTATGATGAATTTGTAAAAAATAATTTAAAAGCTTCTATTGTTCCTCATGCGCCTTATTCAGTTTCTGAAAATTTATGGAAAGAAATGATTCCTTTTTTTAAAGGTAAAACGATTAGTATTCACAACCAGGAAAGCCCCGATGAAGATTTATTTTTTTTGGAAGGCAAAGGTGATTTTACAAAAATGTATAAAATGATGAACATAGATAATTCATTTTATAAAGCCCGGAAAATAAGAAGTGTAAAAAGTTATTTTGAAAAATTTTCGTCAGCAGTTTCAGCTATTTTGGTTCACAATACGTTTACCAAACAGGAAGACCTCGATTTTATAAATCACAATAGAAGCAAAGGGCAATTAATTTCTTTTTGCCTTTGCCCGAATGCCAATTTGTATATCGAAAATTCTCTCCCCGATGTTGATCTTTTTATAAAAAACAATTGCAACCTTATTTTAGGAACTGATAGTTTGGCTTCCAATCACCAGTTAGATATTTTGGAAGAAATTAAAACGATTATAAAGAATTATTCTAAAATAAAAACTGAAATGCTGTTGAAATGGGCTACTCTCAATGGTGCCAAAGCATTGCAAATGGAAACAACTTTAGGAAGTTTTGAAAAAGGGAAGAAGCCGGGAGTTATATTGATTGAAAATGTGGAAGAAGGGAAAATAAAATCAGATTCAAAGATTAAAAGATTGCTCTGAATATTTAAAATCCAAAATAGTAAACAAACAAATAATTCAATTTTTTATTTCTTAAAACCCTCCTTGTAGGGCAAGAAGGCTTTATAATATTTCAGACAAGACACTCAAGGTTTTCATTTTTCCAAATTCAGGAATATGCCAGGCATAAAAGCTTTCCATAATTTTTAAAATAGCGGTACGGGTTTTCCCATTCATTTTTATTTCGCGTAAATCATTTGGATGAATGGCTTTTAATAGCTCAGAGATACCATAGCTTATTTCTGCACTTGCATGCCCGGTCCCGAACGAGTTTTCCTCAGCAAAATTCCCTTCCTGCAAATTGAAAATGTTTGTTTTTTCAGAATAATTATTTTGCAAACTGAACCCTGATATCTGGGCAACTTGCATGGAAAAATAAATGGGAAAATTAGCTGTGATTTCATTATCAGCAATATCTAATTGAAGAAATGCGTCTTCACAAAAATGAAAAAGATCTTCATTGGTTTCTGGTTGTTTCAGGGTTTTCTGTAAAAGTTCCACCATAAAAACGCGACAGAATTTTTAGTGATATCACTTAAAATATTTTTATAAAGTACACTCCATTTTAAATCTTTTATCCGTTGCAGATTTTTTAATTCATTATGGTAAACCTCCATTTCCAAAATAGATGAAGGCTGAAAAAAATGAGCTTTGCCGCTTTTTCCAGCCGTGCGCACACCATTTACCAAATAAGATTGTATACCGAACATTTCGGTAAAAATGGAAGCGATGACACTGGTTTCGCCATATTTTATGGTTCTTAAAACGATTCCTTTTGTTGTGAAGATCAATTTGAAAATTTGAAAATTTACCCCAATAACTATCAGGATTGAAAATTACAGTAAACGAACAAATAATCAAGAAATCTGTTTACGAATAAACTAATTAACCAATAAACTAATCTTTAACTTGCGGTTTCATGCATAAACTCAAAAAATCTCTCGGCCAGCATTTTTTAAAAGATGAAAAAGTAGTAGAAAAAATTATTGCTGCTTTAAAGCAGCACCCATTTAAAAATTTACTCGAAGTTGGCCCCGGCGGCGGCGCACTCACTAAACATTTAGTAAAAATTCCCAACATTCATTTTAAAGCGGTAGAATTGGATGAGGAGAAAATAGATTTTTTGATAAAACAATTTCCTTCTCTCAAAAATGAGCTCATCCATAAAAGTTTTTTGGAAATTGACCGGCCTTTTGATGAACCTTTTACCATAATTGGCAATTTTCCTTATAATATTTCCACACAGATTTTATTTAAAGTGCTTGATTGGAAAGAATATGTTCCTGAGGTGATTGGCATGTTTCAGAAAGAAGTGGCAGAAAGGGCTGCCTCAAAAGAAGGCAGCAAAGTTTATGGAGTGTTGAGTGTGCTTGTGCAATACTATTATAACGTGGAATATTTATTTTCTGTAGGCAACGAATGTTTTACGCCTCAGCCAAAAGTACAAAGCGGTGTAATAAGGTTAACCGCCCGGCATAACTATTTGCCTGTAAAAAGCGAAAGGGCATTTTGGGTTTTGGTAAAAACTGCGTTTAACCAACGGCGTAAGACGCTGCGAAACGGCGTGAAAAGTTTAATTGCCAAAAGAAAATCTGCAGGATAAGTTTTTTGACCGCCGAGCAGAGACATTGAGTGTGAAAGAGTTTGCGGAGTTGACTTTTAAAATGATATAAGATTTACCACATTATAGCAAAGCGATTCTATATATTTTTTCTTTTTGCTGCTGCCTTTTAAAATTTGATTGAAAGTTCTAAGTGTCCCCCGAATCCAAGCTCAACTATTTTCTGAAGTGTTGAAATACGTGCTTCTTTAATGTTATTTTCGATCTTTGAAATATAAGATTTTGTGGTGCCGACTTTAACTGCAAGTTCTTCTTGTGTCAAGCCTTTTTCCAGTCTTGCCTGATGTAATAAAACTCCGATTTTAAAATTTTCATAACCGGCGTCTAATTCATCACGCTTTTTAGTTCCGCGTTTTCCATAGTTCTTTTCTTTAAACTCTTCAAGGGTCATCAGGTTTTTATTTTTTGCTTTCATATTCTGCTTTTATTTTTAATGCTAATTCAATTTCTTTTCTGGGTGTTTTTTGAGTTTTCTTTTGAAAGCCGTTTGCTAACACCACTAGCTTCCCTTGGTCAAAAAAACAAAAAATACGGAAAATATTGCTACCAGACTGGACTCTGATTTCGTAAAGTCCGACAGCGTTCTCAATATGTTTAAGATATATTTCTGGTATTTTTTGAAGCTCTTCCACCAGGTCAAATGTCCAAATGATTTTTGCTTTTACTTTTTTCGTTTGCTTTTCAAAAAAACTCTGGAAATAATTTTTAAAGAATATAATCCTCCTGTATTTGTGTTTTTCGTCCACGGTCAAAGATAATAAAGTTTCTCTAAAGTGAAACTCTGTTTGACAATTTTTTCAATTTAATTACAGAGATCCAGGATGCCATATTAAATAGTATTGGCCGCCGAGAAGTTTAAATCTACTGATAGTGCAAATGTGTTTGTTATTCTAAGGTACGTTATTGACAATACAATAAAATCAAAGCAAAATGGTTTAAACGCATTATTATTAATTGCTACTTTCGGTACTGAATAGTTACATTAAAGAAAGCTGGAATAATTTTTTCAAGAAAAAAGAGAATAGGAAAGCTTATTTTCAAAATAATTCAAAAATATCCACATAAACCCTTTGTCTTTCAAAAAGCAAGTCATTATTTTCCCTTTCTTTAGTTGTAATTTTACAAACAATGAAATTCAGTGCCGGTAATTCGTGTAATTCGAAGAAATTGGTGTAATAACAAGCCTGATATGCCCGATAAAAAAAATCATACAGTAAGAATCGTAACCGCTGCCTCTTTATTTGATGGGCATGATGCGGCAATAAACATCATGCGCAGGATTATGCAAAGCAAAGGTGCGGAAATTATTCACCTCGGCCACAACCGAAGTGTTCATGAAATAGTAGAATGCGCGATAGAGGAAGACGCGCAGGGAATAGCCATAACCAGCTACCAGGGCGGCCATATTGAGTTTTTTAAATACATGAAAGACCTTTTGAATCAAAATGGGTATGCGCATATCAAAATTTTTGGTGGCGGAGGTGGTACTATTTTACCGGCAGAAATTGATGAATTAGAAGCTTACGGAATTACCAAAATTTACTCTCCTGATGATGGGAGGAAATTGGGCCTCGAAGGAATGATTGAAGATGTCATTCACAAATCGAGTGTAAAGCCAGCTGAAAATAAAATAGAAAGTCCAAACGGCCATAATGGAAAATTTGTTTTGGATGAATGGCACGACATAAAAACAGTAGCCAAATCTATTACCAAAGCAGAAAATGGAAAACAAGTTGAAACCTTAAACGAAAAAAAGAAAGTGGCTCCGGTTCTTGGCATTACCGGCACAGGTGGCGCGGGAAAATCTTCTGTTACTGATGAAATTGTACGGCGCTTTTTAAAAACTTATTCTGATAAAACCATTGCAGTTATTTCTGTGGATCCTTCGAGAAAAAAAACGGGTGGCGCTTTATTAGGCGACCGTATTCGTATGAATTCGATTCACCATCCACGCGCTTATATGCGTTCGTTGGCCACGCGTGAAAATGATAAAGCGCTTAGCAATTACGTGCAGGAAGCGCTTGATATTTGCAAAGCAGCTGGTTATGATTTTATTATATTGGAAAGTGCCGGTGTTGGCCAAAGCGATGCTTCTATCCTTGATTATTGCGATGTGAGCATGTATGTAATGACGCCGGAATATGGCGCGGCTTCTCAATTAGAGAAGATCAATATGCTTGATTATGCAGATATAATTTGCATCAATAAATTTGATAAAGCCGGCGCTTTGGATGCTTTGCACGATGTAAAAAAACAATACAAACGCAATCATGGTTTGTGGCATTCAAAAGATGATGAACTTCCGGTTATCGGGACGGTAGCTTCCACTTTTAATGATCCCGGCTGCAATGAATTGTTCAATAAAATTATTGATGAAATCAACAAAAAAACCGGGCAGTGAATGGGGAAAATATGATGCTCCGTTTCGTAGCGAAAGTTACAGCCATTCCATAATTCCTCCGAAACGTGTAAGGTATCTTGCAGAAATTGCTGAAGAAATAGAAAATTATAATAAGCTGGCTGAAGAACAGTCTGCCATTGCCACACAGCTTTATCAATTAAATGGGACAATTGAAAATTTTAAAAACAATTCAGCTGAAAAAGAAGAAAATAATGCTTCAATTATAAAAGAACTGGAAAAAAGAAAAGCTGAAATTGAAAAAAAATTATTACCCGTTTGTAAAAAATTATTGGATGAATGGGAAAAAACAAAAGCGCTTTATCAAAAAGATTTTTTTGAATACCATGTAAGAGGAAAAGTGATAAAACAACCATTATTTTTTGAATCACTTTCGCACACTAAAATTCCAAAAATTGCTGTGCCGAAATTCAAAGATTGGGGCGATATTTTGAAGTGGCGGTTGCAGGAAAATTTTCCCGGTAAATTTCCTTATCACTGCCGGCGTATTTCCATTAAAGCGCGTGGAAGAAGACCCGACAAGAATGTTTGCCGGCGAAGGCGGCCCGGAAAGAACCAACAGGCGGTTTCATTATGTAAGCCTTGGACAGCCTGCAAAGCGCCTCAGCACAGCATTTGACAGTGTTACTTTATATGGCGAAGACCCTGCGGTTCGCCCTGATATTTATGGCAAAGTAGGAAACAGCGGAGTAAGTATAGCAACTGTTGATGATGCAAAAAAATTATACAGCGGTTTTGACCTTTGCGATCCTAAAACTTCTGTAAGTATGACCATCAACGGTCCGGCGCCGATGTTGCTGGCTTTCTTTTTGAATGCCGCAATTGATCAGCAATGCGAAAAATATATTCTTGAACACAACTTAAGTGAACCCGTAAACGCAGTTATAGAATCGAAATATAAACCTGGAGATCTTCCGAAATATATAGGTGTAAATGGTGAACCTGTTTTTCCTGAAAAAGGAGAAATGAAAGGCCATTTGCCAAAAGGGAATGACGGGCTTGGATTAAGGTTGTTGGGTTTGTCAGGCGAAGATGTTTTGGACAAATGGTTTATGAAGAAATAAAAGCTAAAACATTGTCATCTGTCCGTGGCACGGTGCAGGCAGATATTTTAAAAGAAGACCAGGCACAAAATACCTGTATTTTTTCTACAGAATTTGCTTTGAAATTAATGGGCGATGTGCAGGAATATTTTATTGAAAATAAAGTGCGTAATTTTTATTCTGTTTCCATAAGCGGCTATCATATTGCTGAAGCGGGAGCCAATCCTATTACGCAGCTTGCTTTTACACTTTCGAACGGGTTTACTTATGTAGAATATTATATGAGCCGCGGAATGAAGATTGATGATTTTGCCCACAACCTTTCTTTCTTTTTCAGCAATGGAATGGATGCGGAATACAGTGTTATCGGTAGAGTGGCACGGCGGATTTGGGCAAAAGCAATGAAATATAAATACAAAGCCAATTCCCGTTCGCAAATGTTGAAATACCATATTCAAACAAGCGGCAGAAGCTTACATGCGCAGGAAATTGATTTCAATGATATTCGTACTACGCTCCAGGCTTTATATGCCATTTATGATAATTGTAACAGCCTTCACACCAATGCGTATGACGAAGCAATCACTACACCCACAGAAGAAAGTGTGCGCCGCGCAATGGCCATTCAATTAATTATTAACCGTGAACTGGGTACCGCCAAAAATGAAAATCCCAACCAGGGAAGTTTTTTAATTGAAGAACTGACAGATTTGGTGGAAGAGGCAGTGATGGCAGAATTTAACCGTATTTCTGAAAGAGGCGGGGTGCTTGGCGCGATGGAAAGAATGTATCAGCGAAATAAGATACAGGAAGAAAGCCTGTATTATGAATCTTTAAAAAATAATGGTGAATTGCCTTTGGTAGGTGTCAACACTTTTTTAAATAAAGAAGGGTCACCAACCATACTTCCATCAGAAGTGATCAGAAGTACCAAAGAAGAAAAAGATTTGCAAATAAAAAATGTAAAAGCATTCCAGGAATTGCATAAAGATAAAAGTGCGGAAATGTTGAAACGTTTGCAAAATGTAGCCATCAATAACGGAAATTTATTTGCAGAACTGATGGAAACTGTAAAATATTGTTCTCTTGGGCAAATCACTCATGCGCTTTATGAAGTGGGCGGGCAGTATAGAAGAAACATGTGAGTGTAAGTATGTCGCTGAATAGTAAACCAACAAATAGATCTAATTTTTATTTCCCAAAAATTATTTGATTAAATTTTATTGGAGTTGAACCCAAAGAAACAATGACTTTCCATTCTACCTAAGAATAGTTATATTACAGGGTATTTTTGTTATTATTGTACTCAATTAAATTTTTATTATGGCTAAAGTAGGATTTTTTGTGATGGTTTTTTTATTAGCAATAGATGGGTGTAGTAAAAAATCTTCCGGAAACGATCCGGCAAAACCCTTGTTAAGTATCGGTAATGTGGAACAAGCCAGGGATAATTCTTCTCGTAGCCACATTCCATTTCGTCGTAAACCTTAGCCAGGCTTCTTCACAGGAAATAAAAGTAGATTATACAACTGTTGACGGCACAGCTAACAGTAATGATTATACGCAGAAATCAGGTACTTTAACGATCCCCGCAAACCAATCCGGTGCCGGAATCGATATAGAGGTAAAAGGCGACAGCACCCGCGATACGCCAAAAATATTTTATGTTCAATTAAGCAATCCCGTAAATGCTACCATTCCCGGTGATGGCAAAGGCACCGGCACCATCAACTGCGATGGCACTTATTTGCCGGTTAATGATTCAGGCTATGTTGCGCCTTCCTCTTATGCGGGACTATCTTTAAAATGGAGCGATGAGTTTAATGAAACAACTATTGATAATAATACCTGGAATTATGATTTAGGCGGCAACGGATGGGGGAATAATGAATTGGAAACTTATACCAATAATTCCAAAAATTCTTTTATCACCAGCGGTGGTTATTTAGTATTGGAAGCCCGGCAGGAACCTTTTGGATCTTCAAATTATACTTCTGCCCGCATGCTTACAATGGGCAAACAGGATTTTAAATATGGCAGAATAGATGTAAGGGCTAAACTTCCAAAAGGGCAGGGAATATGGCCGGCAATTTGGATGCTTGGCAGTAATATATCAAATACACCATGGCCTACCTGTGGAGAAATTGATATGATGGAATTATTAGGAAACCAGCCCAATAAAATATATGGGACCGCGCATTGGGGAAATGGTGGCCAAAGCGCTCAATTGGGCGGAAATTACACCATGCCATCGGGTGATTTTTCCCAGGGGTTTCATGTGTTTAGTATCGTTTGGGATTCCTCAAAAATAGAATGGTATGTAGATAACCAGAAATATTTTACAGCCCCTAAAACCAGTATGGTTGGCACTTATCCATTTGACCAGCCTTTCTTTCTTATTCTGAATGTAGCAGTCGGAGGAGCCTGGCCCGGAAATCCTGACGGCACTACCATTTTTCCACAACGCATGATTGTAGATTATGTGAGGGTTTATCAATAACAGTAAACAAAGAAATAACCGGATTTTTTATTTTAGTAATTACCTAACATTTTCACATCTTCAAATTGGCTAATTGCCTAATTACCAAATTATCTCTTATCTTAGTTTTCTTACAAATTATCTATGGCATTAAGTAGAATCTGGGCTTCCTTTATTATTGTCGCATTCCTGTCGGCAACATTTCAATGCATTTTTATAAAAGGGAATACCAATATTTACAGCCGCATGGTGGTAGGAAAAGCCGGCGATACTTCTAACACAACTGCTTTGGATTCTAATGCGATTTCTCCTGTTATTTTAAAGAAATTGCAAAGCGGTAATATATATAGCGATGGCACTACTAAATTTAGCAAAACCACGGCGGGTAATTATATACGCTATAAAGAGCAGCAGGCTGATGGAATAGTTTCTACCGCAAAAGCCGCCGTTGATATTTCCATTAACCTCATTGGGATTATGGCGTTGTTTATGGGTTTTATGAGTATCGCTGAAAGGGCAGGAGGCATAAGGCTTTTATCAAAAATTATCGGCCCGTTCTTTTCAAAATTATTTCCTGAATTGCCCAAAAACCATCCCGCCATGGGGCACATGGTGATGAATTTTTCCGCGAATTTATTAGGATTGGATAATGCGGCTACGCCATTCGGCATTAAGGCGATGGAAAGTCTGCAGGAACTCAACCCCAACAAGGATACCGCTTCCAATTCACAAATCATGTTTTTGTGTTTACATGCTTCGGGGCTTACTTTAATTCCGGTAAGTATTATTGCTATTCGTGCGTCCTTGAATGCATCCAATCCTACCTCGATTTTTATCCCCTGCATGATTGCCACTTTTGCGGCAACGATAGCTGCTATGCTTGTCGTCTCTTACAAACAAAAAATCAATATCTTTCAACCTGTAATATTGCTTTGGATATTAGGAATTTCGGCTGTTATTGCACTTATGATGATTTATTTAAAATCGTTAAGTTTTACCGGCGTGCAAACTTTTTCAGGTGTGTTGAGTAACGGGCTTATTCTATCACTTTTTTTTCTGATCATACTTGGTGCATTATATAAAAAAACAGACATTTTTGCCGCCTTTATTGAAGGAGCTAAAGACGGCTTTGAGGTCGGGGTCAAAATCATTCCATACCTGGTTGGAATGTTGGTTGCTATTAGTTTGCTACGTACCAGCGGCACTTTTGAAGTGATCATAGATGGCATGAGAAATCTTTTTACTGCATTAGGAACTGATACAAGATTTGTTACTGGTTTGCCTACTGCATTGATTAGGCCGCTTAGTGGAAGCGCTGCACGCGGAATGATGATTGACACGATGACCACCTATGGCCCTAATTCATTCGCAGCAGATTTGTCTTCTATCCTGCAAGGGACTTCAGATACCACTTTTTATGTAGTGGCTGTTTATTTCGGCGCAGTTTCCATAAAAAATACGCGCTATTCAATAGGCGCTATGCTACTTGCCGATCTTGTTGGAATTGTTACTTCGATCTTTTTGGCTTATTTGTTTTTTGGGAATGTGCACTAAAAAGTTCCCAAACACTAAAATAAAAATCCCGGCTATTTGTTGCTTTACTATAAATATAAAAGTTATTTGTTCCAATAATTCAACCAATCGATAAGGCGGCTGGTGAACCCATATTCATTATCGAACCAGGCAACTACTCGGGCATGATTTCCAATTACGGCTGTCTGTGTGCCGTCAATGATGCATGAATGGCTGTTCCCTTTTATGTCAAGCGAAACCAACGGTTCTTCTGTAAAATCCAGGATTCCTTTATATTCATTTTGTGCAGCGGTTTTAAACATTTTATTGATTTGTTCTGTTGTTACTTCATCTTTTAGCTGAATGGTAAAAGAGGCCATCGCGCCATTTGCCACCGGAACTCTCGTTGAGAAAACATTGATTTTATTTTTCAACCCGGGAAGCAAACGGTTCAACGATTTGTGAAGGTCAATTGCAACAGGAATGATAGATTCGGCTGCCGCGCGCCCTCGCCGGAATTGCTCGTTCGGCATATCTACCAGCGCCTGGCGTGAAGTATAAGAATGAAGAATATTAAGGTGAACGGATTGTATTCCTATTGAATTCAAAATATAAAGTACGTGAACAGAACAGTTGGTCATGCAGCCGCCCGGAGATAAAATATCTATGTTTTCGGTAGAACCGTTGTGATTGTGGCCAAAAACTCGTAAGGTAATATCTTCAGCGCCGGTAGTGGATAAGATGACTTTTTTTGCTCCGGCAGTTAAGTGTTTTGAAGCGCCTGCTTTATCCAAAAACCTGCCGGTACATTCAAGAACCACATCAACATTCAAATCTTTCCAGGGAAGAAGAAGGGGATCATCGTTTTGGTAAACTACAATTTCTTTTTGATCCACTTTAAGGAGGTGTTCGCCTCCTTTTATTTCGTGGAGGAAAGTTCCATAAACAGAATCGTATTTTAAAAGGTAAGTGAGATTTTTTAAAGGCATTATATCATTAACCGCAACTATTTCAAATTGGCCGTTTTCAATAAGCCTTCTAAATAAAAGGCGGCCAATGCGCCCCATTCCATTTATTGCTATCCGCATACCAAAAAAAATTTATTAAATGCAAATATCAATAAGAAAGATCAACTTGAAGAATCAGGATGATACTATCACTTTAGTTTTGTAAAAAAGAAATGGCACAGGATAAACCTATGCCATGAAAAATTAAAAGCTTATAATAATTCTTACATTCCTGTTAAGAACGCAATTGCTGCCATTATTCCAAGAAATAACAAAATAATCCCGATGGCTACGAAGGTATCGTGCAGTTCAACAGAGTTAATTTTTTTCATAATCTTCAATTTTAATATTAACAATAAAAATTTGCTTAGGAAGGAAATTTGGAAAAAACCCTACTGTGTGATTATTTTTTAAAGGAAAGGATTAATACAAAGCTAATTTTTTTTTTCTTTATTTGCAACTTTTTATCCACTAAAATGGCTTTATTTCAGAAAATATTTAAAATAACTTAAATATTTTTTTTATTTGCTATTATAACCAGGTTTTTATTATCGGATTATTTTATTAGCTTAATTTCTCTTCCATCAACATAAGTTTGTCAAATAATTTCTCATATTGAGCATTGACACTTGATAATTCCTGCAATTTTTGCTTATACTTCTTTTCTGCTTCCATAAACTTCTCTTTATCAGAGTAGATTTCCGGAAGAGAAAGGTTGGCTTCCAATTGCTTTTTTTCTTTAGTATTTTTTACAATCTTTTCTTCCAATTGTTCAAATTGCCTTTTTACTTTTTGTAATTCTTTTTGCTGGCCCCGGTTCTCAGTAAATTGGTTATTTGATTTCTTTTCTGATGCGGAAGGCTTTTTCTCAACCGCCGTTTCTTTCTTTTTAGCCTCCTCGTTTTCCGATGCCTTTCTCTCTTGTTTCCAGCGTTCCCATTCATCGTAAGTGCCTACAAATTCTTTTATTTTATAATCCTCAATCTCCCAGATCTTATTGGCCGTCTTATTTACAAAATACCTGTCGTGGCTCACCAAAATATAACTGCCTTCGTATTTATTGAGCGCTTCAATAAGCAGGTCAACAGAATGCATATCAAGGTGGTTAGTCGGTTCATCCAGCAAAAGGAAATTAGCTTTGCTCACAATCGTTTTTGCAAGTGCCACCCGGGCTTTCTCACCACCGCTCAATACTTTTATTTTTTTATCCACATCATCGCCACTGAACAAAAAACAACCCAATAAAGTTCTCAATTCCAGTTCAGTTTTTCCGCTTCCGGAATAATTCATTTCTTCCAAAACGGTATGTTCCAGGTTCAATGCTTCCAATTGATGCTGCGCATAAAACGCGTCTTTTACATTATGGCCTTCAATTCTTTCCCCTTCAAAAGGTTCCACGCCGGCCACCATGCGAAGCAAAGTCGATTTACCTTTTCCATTGGCGCCTATCAATCCTATTTTATCGCCACGATTGATTTCTGCGCCGGTACCTTCTACAATTTTTACATCCCCAAAACTTTTGTTGGCATCTTTTAAAGTACAAAGAATCCTTCCCGGCTGATGGCCGATTGTAAAATTGATTCTCATGTTTGGCCTTTCTAACTCGGTATTTTCAATCCGGTCAATTTTATCCAGGCGTTTCATGATACTTTGCGCAGCCGCGGCTTTAGATGCTTTAGCTTTAAAACGCTCTACGAATTTTTCCTGCTGGCGAATATAATCCTGCTGGTTTTCATAAGCACGTTTTTGGAGTTCTATGCGCTGTTCCTTTTCCTGTAAATAATAAGAATAATTGCCTGTGTAAAAATGCAGTTCCTGCTGATAGAGTTCTACAATTTTGGTAACCATCCTATCAAGGAAATACCTGTCATGAGAAACAATTACCACTGAACCACCATAGTGTTGCAAATATTTTTCGAGCCATTCAATAGAAGGCAAATCAAGGTGGTTCGTAGGCTCATCCAGCAACAAAACATCAGGATTCATCAAGATCATTTTAGCCAGCAAGACCCTCATTCGCCAGCCGCCGCTAAATTCTTTGTAAGGCCTTTGCAAATCTGCATTGGCAAAACCGAGCCCCTGCAATATTTCTTCCGTTTTATGATGAATGTCGTAACCTCCCAAAATTTCAAGTTCGTGTAATTTATCTCCATAAATATGGGCTAATGATTCATCGGAAGTTTTTTCAAGTTCATGCCCAATTTTTTCAATTTCCTTTTCCAATTCCTGAACTCTTTCAAAAGCGCTTAAAGCCACTTCCATGATAGACTCTTCGGTATCAAAACTTAAAAGGTCCTGGTGAAGAAAGCCAATGGTGGTTTCTTTTCCTTTTTCAACTGTACCTGCTGAAGGAAGAAATTGATTGGTTAAAACTTTTAATAAAGTGGATTTTCCGGTACCATTATAGCCAATAAGCCCAATTCTTTCATTGGGTTGAATATGCCACGTGGCATCTTTCACAATTACTCTTGCGCCAAATTCAAAGGTGAGATTCTGTAAACCTAATAACATAATAAAAAATAAGAGATAATAAATCAGAAAAAAGTAACGTACTTTTTAAAGCGTGCAAAATTAAGATAATAAAGGCAGTTTGCCTTTATAAATTATGCTCTAAAGCAATCCAGAATGTTATTATTTTAAAGGCTAAATATTTCTCATAGGAAGCAATTGCGATATTAGATACCGGTCTTCAAAGGCTTGTGAATTAAAACGGCTAAGGCTTTTATTTTATTTCCTTATTTTCTTCAAAGCTCCTCCTGAAAGAATGATCGCTGAACTATCGGCAATTTGCAATTGCAAGGATTGTATTTGTGCATGGCCAAGATCGAGTATGGAATATCCTTGCACATTGGCAGTAACCGAATTAATGGTCATTGCTTCGTCGCTTTTTATTTCATTCAAACCCGCCGCAGCCGGAGTTGTTTTATCACCAAAATGTATTTGAACGCCTTTATTGACAACAGTATCTTCTCTTTTCTTTGACTTGTAATCAGGCGACATTTCAAATTCCACAGAAGCAGAATCTTTTTGAATTACATTAATAGAGTCCATATCAGGAATCATACTTTCCACCTCAAATTTAGATTTACCGGAAATATTTACTGCTATGCTTTTTTGTTTCAGTTTAAACATTTCAAAGTTGGTGTTAAAGCCATCAACCGATAACAATTCCGGTGAAAAAATACGCACTGCCGTTATACCTTTCATCCAGAATTTTTCATAAAGATTTGCCGGAACAAAATCAAAGTGAATAACCAGCGTGTCATTTGTTACATGCGCTTTTATCTCACCATCATGCCACCTCTTCCAATCCTGCAAAATACGGACAGAATATTTTGGGCTTTGCTCAAAGGCAATATTTGTGCTATTCCCGCCTGTTATTTTAAGGTATTTAAAAGGCTGCTGAAGCACCTTTTCATAGTTCCAGTACATATCTGTCTTATCTACTTTGTCATATTCTTTTTTCAGAATAATATTGGAAGAAAGCAGGCCGCCGATTACAACAACCAGCAATGCCAGCAAAACCTTTGAAGTAAATTTCATAAGCTATTTTTTAAAATTTTCTTTTACAAATTGATCAAATGATGATTTTATTTCTTTAAAATCTATTTTTAACAGATATACGTTGCGCATAAAAACGGGTAGCTCATTTTCTATAAATTGTTCCCTGCGAAAACTCAGTATGCGCTCCATTGCATCGTCTTCGATAAAATATCCTACCCCCCTTTTATTCGTGATAATATCACGTTGTTGCAAAAAATCATAGGCCCTTTGTACCGTGTTTGGGTTTACTTCCATCTTTACAGCAAGATCCCTTATACTGACAATCTTATCGCCCAGCTTCCATTTCTTCAATAAAATCTGTTCGCAGACATATTCTGCTATCTGTATATATATGGCAGGGTTCTCTTTAAATTCCATTCATTTTATTTAAAACTCTTTTTCACGCAAACGGGTAAACGAAAGTATCCACAACAGGCCTGGAATAACAAACCAGATGCTATAGGTAAAGATTTTGCCAACAACATCAGGCATTTCAATAATGCCTTCCTGTTTTCCAATAGGTATGGCTACATAATTGAAGGCACCGGCCTCATTAAAGTTTCCGAAAAACAACTTAGCCATTAACCAGTTTAATCCCACAATACCCATTGAAAGAATACAGATGCTTATTGCTGACTTAATAAGAGGTATTTTATTAAAATAGAGCGAACCAACCAACATAGCTCCCGTGAAGAAAAAGAATGTCTGGTAAGTTTTCCAGGCAAGGATTCCATTAAAGCTAAAAATATATACAGATTCATACTGCTCTTTATAAAAGGGAGAAGAGGCATCCAAACCATCATGATAAAACGATACAAAGCTGGCATCCATAATTCTGTAAAAAATTAAAAATATCGTGGGGTATAAAACGCAGGCTATTAAAATACCACAAAGCCATTTTTCAAAATTGGAGACCGGCAATGTCAGAAAGGAAGAGCCCATAGCATTTGAAGAAAAATATCCAAATACCATTGAAGACACAAGACAAGTGCCAATGGGAAGCCCGTAGTTGAAAGACAGGTTTTGTGCGCTTCCAAATCCTGCCAATGTTTTTGCAACATAATATAGTATGAAAACAAGCGTGAGTTGTAAGCCTGGAAATCCGAATAGCTGTGCGGGCCTTTCCAGCAAAGTTTTTTTCATTAACCAACCAAATCGTTTTATATTAAATGTATTATTCATACTGCATTTTTTAAAATTCTTTCTCACGTAACCGGGTAAACGAAAGCACCCATAATATTGTTGGGAAAGCGTATATAATTGCATACATAAATATTTTTCCAACTTGTGTTGGTAATTCAATGGAACCTATGTCTTTTCCTGCCCGAATAGCAACATGGTTAAATGGCGCCGCATCTTCTATACTTCCAAAAAGTCCAATGGCCATTAACCAGTTCAAGCCGAACGTAAAAATAAAAATGGCGCATAAAACAAGAGCTACTTTTATCACCGCGGCCTTATTGAAATATAGTGAACCGAGCAACATTGCTCCCGTGTAAATAAAAAACATTATATAGATGTTTCTTGCTATAATACCATTCAAATCGAAATCGTAAACCCGCTCGTACCGCTGTTTATAAAAAGGAGAGGCGGTATCTAAACTATTGTGATAGATGGCAACAAAACTGCTATCTATTATTCGGTAGAATATTAAAAAGATAAGCGGATATAAAACCCCCGTGATCAATACGGCACAAAGCCATTTTTCAAAATGTGATGCAGGCAGTGTTAGAAATGATGACCCACTGGCATTTGATGAAAAGTACCCAAAAACAAAAGACGCTAAAAAAAAACTTCCGGCAGTAATGCCCAGGAAAAATGTGAGTCTTTGGGCCATATCGAAGCCACTTAATGTTTTCAAAACGGCATATAATATCAAGACGACAACAAGTACCAACCCGGTAAATCCGTAAGTATGCATCGGCCTTTCCAGCAATGTCTTTTTCAAGAGCTTACCAAACCGTGTTACATTGAAAGTACTATTCATTGCTGGAAATTAATATTGAAAAATTGATTTGGCCATTGATGGATTCTCAGTTATGGCGTTGAATAAATGTTCAAGATTTACTTTCGAATCTTCATTTTCTGTGTTTTCAACTACGATGGTATGCCCCTTTAGTGAGTCTTCAGCGTATAACACACGGCCTGTTTCCGGAAGTTCTTTTACGGATTTAAAACATAGCTTCCCGGATATTTCGTGTATGGAAGCGTTTAAAAGCAATTCACCGTTATCTACAACAATTACCCGGTCTATCAAATTGTCCAGGTCACGTATCTGGTGGGTAGAAATAAAAATGATCTTATCGTCAGTAAATACGGAAGCAATTAATTTGCGAAATTTTATTTTAGAAGGGATATCAAGGCCGTTAGTGGGTTCATCAAGTAATAAAACCCTCGTGTTACAGGCCAGCGCAAAAGCAATAATGAATTTTTTTTGCTGCCCGAAAGACAATGTGTTCAATTTTCCTTTATCGTGTACGTCTAGCTGTTCGAGATAGTTATGAAATTGCTCTTCATTAAATAATGGATAAAATGGTGCAAATAACTTTTTATACCCTTCAATGGTTAAAGCGGGTACATAAACTTCTTCGGGGATAAAATAAATGGTCTCCAGAAATGAAGGCCATCTTTTTTTAGGTTCGTAACCATTTACTGAAATCTTCCCCCCTTTGGGAAACAGCAATCCAATAAAATTTTTAAGCAATGTAGATTTGCCGGCACCGTTTTTGCCAAGCAGCCCGTAAATACTTCCCATTTCGAGTTTCAGGCTTAAATTTTTATAAAGTAATTTCTTTCTTTTGTACCCGAAAGATAAATTTTCAACTTCTATCATAGTGTATTAGTTAAGTAGTACACTACAAATGTAAATTCATTTTTTTTAATATCCCAAAATATTTTTTTTGTAAAGAATCGTGCTGTTTGAATAATTACCATTCAACTCAATGGATGATTCCGGAACAAAAGCGCTTATCATTATTCCGGCCGCGAAATTTCAATAAAATAAAAGTATTAAAGCTATAGGGCTTATTACAAAAATAAAGGAAGGTTTAAGCTATTAAAAAGTTTTGGCAACGTTGGAATACTATTATTTATAGAAGATTTCCCGGTGGAATGGTTGCTTATTTGAACCTTCTTCCCACAATCACCTTAAAAATATTTTTATCAGTACCGGAAGTGAACCCGAAGCCGTAACCTGCATTGAATTCCCATTTGGGAGAAACATTCAAATCGACTGCTAAAAATAGTTGCTGTTGCTGCTCGTCCCACTTATAAATATTATTAAGAGGGCCAATTGAGCCGTAATATTCAAAACCAGGAATAAAGGCTTTGGTAACAGCATAACTTGCTTTGAAATTTGGGGAGAAAACAAAACCATCACCAGTATTCAAGCCTTTCAAAGCCCTGTCAAAAGTGGGATTAAAAGACAAATACAGTTTGCTCCATTGCTTGTCAATGATCGGCCTTATTTCTATAGTCCATGTATCTTCACTATACTTGCTGTTTTGGAAACCCACTTCAGTCGAAAGGCTTAATCCTACAGGCAAATCATAGCTCTTGGGAATAGCAATCCTGGGGCGGATGTGGCTTCCTACATAATCAGTGCGCCCATTGCTGCCAATAGAGTTAAAAAAATAAAAACCTACCTCAAGCCATTTATTAAACCCATGAGTGATTTCGACTGTTTCATGAAAAACATGATTGGTTGGCAAAACGCCATTTATTTTCTCTTTTGACCCGTCAAAAGTGAAATTGCTGTGAAGTTCAAGCATGGTGGTTTTCGGCTCAACGAGATCAGCGCCATAAACCTGTATCTCATAGTTGTCCTGTGCATGCACTGTTGTCGTAAAAAGTGAAAACAGAAGAGGAAATAAAATTAAAAATCCATTTCTCAAAAGATTCCTTCTCATTTATTAATTATTGCAGATGTGATTAAGCGTTGTTGCAAATGTCAATTAAGGGTGACATCAAATTCTGCATCCTTTTTTGATGCAAAATTTTTTATTTCATTGTATAAAGTATCTCTTTCTACCGCCTCGCGCCCGGCCTGTGAAATAAGGGTAACCAACTCTTCAGTGGCCATTGCCGGGTTTTGTTCTTCGCTTCCTGCCATTGAATATATTTTTGTAGAATCATCAATGGTTCCATCCATATCATCTACGCCGAAAGATAAAGAAAGTTGGGCATTTTGCCTTCCGAGCATGGGCCAGTAGGCTTTTAAATGGGGGAAGTTATCCATGTAAATTCTTGCAACAGCATACATTTTCATGTCTTCAATAATGGAAGATTCTGGTACATTACTCATGTCATTGTTCTGGTTTCTGAATTTTAATGGAATGAATGTGTTGAAACCCCCTGTTTTATCCTGCAAATTCCTTAACCGGCTCATGTGATCAATGCGGTGCCCATAATTTTCAATGTGCCCGTAAAGCATCGTGGCGTTGGTGTGCATGCCTAATGCATGTGCCTCTTCATGAATTTTTAACCAGCCTCCTGCGTCCACTTTATCATGGCAAATTTTACTTCTTATTTCTGCATCAAAAATTTCCGCGCCTCCGCCGGGCATGGATTGTAAGCCTGCATCATGCAATTTTTTCATCCCTTCTTTTGTTGAAAGTTTGGCTTTGCGAAACATATAATCAAGCTCCACAGCAGTGAAACCTTTAACATGAAGGCCCGGCCTGTGTTGTTTTATCTGAGAAATAAAATCACAGAAAAAATCAAGGTCCATTTTTGGATGAACGCCACCTACAATGTGTACTTCAGTCACCGGTTTACCATCATAACTCCTTACGATATCCATCATCTGTTCTTTCGTCAAAACCCATCCTTCATCCCGATGAGCATATAAGCGCGAGTACGAACAAAATTTGCAGGCAAAGACACAAACATTGGTCGGCTCAATATGAAAATTCCTGTTGAAATAGGTTTTATCACCGTATTTTTTTTCTCTTATATAATTGGCTAATGTGGCACTAACACCGAGGCTTGCTTTTTCAAAAAGGAACAACCCTTCTTCGTCTGTTATTCTTTCATTTGCAGCTACTTTTTCAGCTATTTTACTGAATAAACTTCCCTGTGGTAAAGCATTTATTAATCCTGATAATTCTTCTTCTGTATTTACGTTTTCCATCGGGCAAAATTACAAATAATGAATTTAGAATAGATAATTATGATTAAAATCAGCTACTACAGTAAACCAACAAATAACAAAGATTTTTATTTTCCTTACTTATATACCTAAAAGTATTTATTGTTTAACTATCTTCTGAACCACTGTTTTATCTGTGTACTGCAATTTTAAAATATATACGCCGGGAGGAGGCCCGCTAAAATCAACATTCATTAGCGTATATGCTTTTCCGTTATATTCCTTCGACCATATCAACTGGCCCATTGAATTGTAAATATGCGCAGATTGCAGTGTAACCGGAACCTGGTAATTCCTGATGATAAACTGTTGATGGAACGGATTGGGGTAAATTAAATACCCTTGCTGTTTTAACCTTACAGGAACCGTAATTCCGTAGAGATTGATATTATCTATATAAAGGTTATTTTGTTTGTTTCCTTTGAAAACAAAGTAAGCCTGGAAATCATTTGTACCGACATAACTGAACAAATTAAGGCTTACATTTTTCCAGTCGTTTGTATTTGGAATAAACCCGGGAGAATAACCTGTAGTTGTTTGTAAACCGGTTCCATAATTTTCCCAAACAGTAGTAAAAGTTTTTCCGCAATCTGTAGTTACCTGCAATTCCAATGTATCAGATAACGAAGAAGAATTTCCGGCATCATAAGCATAATCGAATGAAACATATAAAGAGTCAAAAGCAGAAGTACCGGTAATTACTGAAGACACAAATTTATCTGTAGTTCCTGTTGAGTTGGAATTATAATTATTAATCACCATTGAGGCAGTTCCGGTTTTTGCAGCAGTAGTAGTTCGTTGCCAGGTAATTCCTCCATCCGGATTTTCTACAGACCAGTTTGTTGGTGGAAATGTTGGGCCTTTCAAAGCCCTGAGAAACAGGAAGGGTTACTTTACCTGTTACAAAAAATGGTTTGCTGATTGTATCATTTAAAGGCGATTGATCGCCGGTTCCTGATGAAGAAACAGGATCAGCGCTGAATACGGTAATCGTATGTTGGCCCTCAGTTGGCGTAAAAGTATTCAAAGGAATAGTAATAGTAGAATCTGATAAAAGTGAAATTCCTGTAACGCTGGTTTGAGCTACGGCTCCTTTATCTATCGAATAAGAAATATTGAAACCTGTGATGGTAGAATACCCTGCATTTTTTACAGTTGCAACGGGAACAACGGGTTCCGCGCATTCTGTAGGAGACGGAGGATTTACAGACAGAACCGTTAGGTCTCTCGAAGTTTCCTGTTTGATATTAATGTTGTCAATAAATATATTATTTCCGTAATCGCTTGTATTTTTAAACACAACAATCATATTTCCCGAAGAAAGTTGAGAACCATCAATCACAATTTTCTGGTTTTTCCAATCGCCCGGAGCAGGGTTTAAATAGGCGTTTCCGGAAGAACCGGCTGTAGCAAGCGCAGCACCGGCTTTATTAAAATAAGTCGTAAATGTGCTGCCGCAATCAGTAGAAACCAACACTTGCAAACTATCATTATAGCTTGGGTCGGGGTAGTTTTTATGCGCAAGGTCAAAACTAAGGACAACAGGATCAGTAGTAGATAAATTAATTTTCGGAGTTTTTATTTCATCTACCTGGCCTGGATTATCGTCATAATTATCAATATAGATAGAATGGGCGCTGTTATTCCCGGGCGTTGTTCTTTGCCACGTAATACCATTATCCGGGTTGATAACAGACCATCCTGGAGGCGGAAATGTGCTGTTTTCAAAACCTTCACTAACCGGCAAAGCGATAGGATTGGGCACAGAAAGCGCTGCTGCTAAAGTGTCATTTGCCGGAACCTGGTCAGTGCCGGCCCCATTTACATTTTTAGTGAAAAATTTAAAAGTATTATTTCCGGTTAATACTGTTATTGATGGGAAAGTAACTATTTGGGTAGCTCCTGAAACCAGGTTGGTATTGAGAGAAACCGTTACAGGGGAACCACTGTTTATCACATACCCAACGGTGATAGAAGTAATCGTATTTACACCATTATTTTTTATCAACACTTTAGGAATAAAATTTCCTGTGCAACTTATGGTTGATGGATAATAGATAGAATTACAACCTGAAGTTTCAAAGCCGCCCGGATTAACGGATACGATTGGCGAAGCATCAGTTGTTATTGGGTTTGAAGGCAATGTAGCCCCGGTTGAAGTCAATAGCGAAGTTCTATATGTATTAAGAACATATTCCATTCTTTCAACCTGTTTGTTAGTAAACATGTTATAACAATCATCCGCGGTATAATCCATATAATCTTCATACATTTTTCCCGGAGGAGTTACTGTGCATGAATCAGAAGTAATACCCGAAGGGCAATTATTAGTTGCCACACTTTGGTTGGGCGTGTCCCCAATATCCTGCGCGGTATTTCCATTGCCAGGTGGATTGTATAAACTGGTTGGTAACATATAAGTAGAGCCATCTGCTGTCAACGGACGGAAATCATCTCCGCTGCAAGTGTTCGGGTCACTTTCATCATCGCCCCAAATATGATTGAGCCCAAAATAATGCCCTAATTCATGTACAATTGTACGGCCTTTGTTATAATCCGCCGGATTGCATGGACTAATCCCAAATCCTAAAATGTTACAAAAAACTCCATCATCCTTTGGGCTTCCGCTACCGGGAATTTGAGTATATCCTAATACACCTCCTCCATTAGCAATATTGCCTACCCAAATATTAACATAGGCTGTCGGATCCCAGGCATCGGCTCCGCCTAATGCAGTTCTTTTAATTGAATCTACAATATTATTAGGATTAGAAGTGGTAGAGCTTATAACCCTGTCTATTCCATTTGTGAGTTGCCCCGAAGGCGTTCTTTTGGCCAAAACAAAACGAATAGAAGAGTGCCCTCTTACCGCTTCAAAAGCGGCAGGAAGATTAGTAGTATCAGGGTTTAATCCTGAAAAATCAGTATTCATAACATTAATCTGTGATTGAACATCCGCATCGGTAACTGAATAAGGATTTGCTAAAACAATATGAAATACAACCGGGAGGTAAACAACGCTTTGCAAGCGTTTTGGAGCTCGCAAAGATCTACCAGGAACGGTTTGCGAAAGCCTTTCAGCCTTTAATTTCATTTCAGGAAATGCCTTAAATAACATTTGCACCCTCTGATCGGTTGCACATCTTATAATTTGTTCTCCGCCATTTACAAATTGCCGGGTATTTTTCTTTTTTTGTGAAAAGCCGTTGAGAATAAATAAAAATAATCCACAGTTTATTAAAAGAATTTTTTTCAACACTCTCTGAGATTTTGATAAATTAAGGGTGAAAAATAACGGAAAAACTTTAAGCATGCAAAGTAGGATTTTAAGTTGAAATCAACCTGCAAACAAAAAATTTATTAATTCTCTTACCTTTCAAATAATTAAAGTTTTGCCATTTTAAAAAATAATAGATTTGATTCTTATTTGTTTCAGCAGAATTTTAAATTCGGTTTATTTTAAAATAAAATTAGATGAAGAACATTAAGTTGCGCCTGATTGTAATGAATTTTTTACAATTTTTTATTTGGGGATCATGGCTTATAACTATCGGCGCTTATTGGTTCCAGACGAAGCATTGGTCGGGCACCCAATTCGGCGCTATTTTTTCAACCATGGGAATTGCTTCTTTATTTATGCCTTCCATCGCCGGTATCATTGCCGACAAATGGGTAAATGCGGAAAAATTATATGGCATTTTTCAAATCTGTGGCGCTATTGTTCTTTTTACCATTCCAATGATCAACGATCCTTTTACTATGTTTTGGGTTATGCTTTTAAACATGGTGTTTTATATGCCTACTATTTCCCTATCCATCGCGGTTGCTTATTCTGCATTAAAAAAAGAAGGTAAAGATGTGGTAACGGATTATCCGCCGATAAGGGTGTGGGGGACTGTTGGGTTTATAGTTGCACTTTGGGTAGTAAGTTTATTGCATATTGAAACAACTTCAGGCCAGTTTTATGTGGCTTCTGTGGCTTCCCTGGTATTGGGGATTTACGCTTTTACTTTACCAAAATGCCCGCCATTGCTACACTCCGGGATAAAAAAATCTTTGATTGATGCTTTGGGGCTGAATTCTTTCACATTATTCAAAACCCGGAAAATGGCCATCTTTTTCCTGTTCGCCATGTTGCTTGGTGCGGCGTTGCAACTTACCAATGCTTACGGCGATACTTTTCTTCACGACTTTGCAACTATCCCAAAATATAAAGATTTAATCGCAGTAAAATACCCGGCAATTATTATGAGTATTTCCCAGGTTTCAGAAACGCTTTTTATTCTCGCCATTCCATTTTTTCTAAAAAAGTTTGGGATCAAAAAAGTAATGCTCATAAGTATGTTCGCGTGGTTTATTCGTTTTGGTTTGTTTGCTTATGGAAATCCCGGCGATGGGCTTTGGATGATTATTTTATCCTGTATCGTTTATGGGATGGCATTTGACTTTTTCAATATTTCCGGTTCCCTTTTTGTTGAAACTCAAAGCGACCCTTCAATAAGAGCCAGCGCGCAAGGGCTTTTTATGATGATGACCAACGGAGTAGGAGCCGTTTTGGGAAGTTCAATCAGCGGAATTGTAATAGACAAGTTTTTTACCTATTCTGATAACACAAAAGACTGGCATGGCATCTGGGTTTCATTTTCCTTGTATTCTTTGGCCGTTGCCGTTTTATTTATGATCCTTTTCAAACATAAACACGTGCCTGCGCTAATAGAAAAACAACTTCACCAGGAACCCAAATTTGTAATAGAAGAAAAATAAAAATCGGCTTTATTTGTTGGTTTACTGTAAAACGGGAATACGAGAAAAATCATCCATTTATACGATAGGATGTTTTAGCCAAAAATCATTTCTTTGAGAATGGCATTAAGCCAGCTTTACCAAAAAAAAATTTAATTATGAAAACATCATTTCGTTTTTTCAAATGCATGATATTGGCAATAATTTTGACCTTCATTTGTCAATACTCCCAGGCACAATTTCTGAAAAGATTAAAGAACAAAATAACCCAAACTGCCGCCGACCATGTGACTAACGATGCCGGCAATGCTACCGATAAAGCAATAGATAAAACTGAAGACGCCGCAGGAAATGCTGCAAAGGGAAACGACAATTCATCTTCTTCAAATGATAACAATAGTAACAGCAGTTCTGTTAGCAGCAGCAATAGCTCTTCAGGAAATAGTTCAGCCCCCCCATCCATTAAGTCATATCAAAATTATGATTTTGTCCCCGGTGATACCGTTCTCTTTGCTGACGATTTTACAGAAGACCAAAATGGAGAATTTCCTTCTCACTGGAATTTAACGAAAGGGCAAGCGGTTGTAAACCAGGTTACCGGCAAACCCGCCTTCTTGCTTACAGATGGAAACTATTGCCATGTGGCACCTCGCATGAAAAAAGCATCTTACTTAACCGATCCATTTACAATTGAGTTTGATACTTATAACGATAATAACGGTGACGAAAGCCCCGTACTTTTTCTAAATTATATAGATAAAGACGGCAATGATCAAGAAGGTGAGATTGCTTTTGACCGGGGCAATGACATACACAGTGGCGATGTATCCCTGAGTTCCTTCCCTCAAGACTTAGATGCTGATTTCCCGGAGGCCCTTACAGCCAGCTATGTAAATAATTGGCATCACTGTGCTATCATTTATAAAAATAACCAACTGAAATGTTATGTAGATCAATATCGCATATTAGTAGTTCCCAATTTAGATTGTGTTCCTACGGGGTTTGGTTTTGAGGGAATCGGCGACCAGGATCACCCTATTATGATCACGAATGTGCGTGTGGCTGCCGGAGGAAACATGAATATGATCGGCAAAAAATTTACTGAAGCCAAAATAGTAACTCACGGTATCACCTTCGACATTGATAAGTCAGACATCAAGCCACAAAGTATGGGAACATTGAATATGATTGTTGGAGTCTTAAAAAGCAATCCGGGTTTAAAATTTGAAATAGATGGCCATACTGATAATACCGGCGAAGCTGCTCACAATCTTACACTATCACAGCAACGGGCAGACGCAGTTAAGGCACAATTGGAAAAAATGGGGATTGACGGTTCCCGCCTTACTACCAAAGGATTTGGCGATACCAAACCTATTGACAGCAATGATACACCAGAAGGAAAAGCGAATAACAGAAGGGTAGAATTTGTGAGGATGTAAAAGTGAAAAATGCACACCAGCCCAAACAACATAACCGGCTAGTAATTAAATGCCTCGCCGCATGAAAATCTCTTATTTCCTTTTAACCGGCTTTCTGCTGATTGCACAAAGTAATGGATATGGCCAGTCGTCGTTGAAATCATACCAGGACACGCCTACTCCTGCGGAAATAGCTTTGCACAATGCGCCTTATGTCATTTTGCAAAATGAAATAGAGAGAAACTTATGTAGGAATGACTGGGAAATTGATACCCGCCAAAAAAACGGAGATTATGTCGCGCCTTTCCTGATACTCAAAGGTAGCCCCGAGGAAGATGTGATACTGAGAGGCTCTTCTGTGCATCATTTCACTCCTGTAGATAGAGGTACAGCCGGTACCGTACAATTAAAAAACACTTCACCATTATATTCAGCCAATAATGATAGCATGCTGGCACAGTCAGCAATATTGCAGGCGCAATATAGTTTAGGGCTTCAACTATTCTCAAAAGCCGCAAAGAACCATTATAAATATACAGCAGAAGATTCTGCTGTAATGAAGAAAATGAAAATAAAATCTGATAAAGCAGCCATTGAAATGGACCGGCTTTCTAATGCAAGAAAATGGGCTACTATCAAAATGGAATTGAACAGCAATTGGTCAGAAGTTGAAAAGGGCAGAGTTTATTATCTGGATGGAGGCATGGATTTCGATGTAGGCAAAAAACTGCCGACTATCGAAGGGGCGGCTTATGCCACGTTATTTATGCTAAAACCCTGGAAGAATGATCCCGATACTCTTTGCGAAGCCGAAGTATATATAGGCAACTGGCATGCACAACCTGATTTGATGAAAAGGACAGCCTTTCATTTTGTACATAACGACAAAAATCCATGGACAGATAAGCAACACTCAGGAAAGCCTTTTCTGGAAAATATGAAAATCACCATCCAGGGAGAAAACTACAATAAAGTAATGAAAGTGGTTCACAGCATAAACTGGACAAAACTGGAAGCATTAGTTAAAGAATAAAAGCATTTAATGTAACTATTATGAAAAAAAGATTTCTTCATTTTATTTGCAGCAACCTTGTTCATTTGTAACAAGCCTTGCAAAGCACAGCAAGGCTGTTCAGGCTTGTATTATGAACTTACCATTACCACTCATACCACTCAAATGGATGTGCACAATAATACAAAAATATACCTCGCTCCTTCGGGAGACATGCGCCAGGAAACACAAACAACTTTGCCAATGATGGGGAAAATAGATATGGTAACCATAACCACTAAAAATGATCCCTCGCATGCAATGCTTATCAATGAAAAGACAAAAGTATATGCCATAAACAATGTACCTCCCGATACAGTGAAAGAAGATATGGGAAACGCTTCTCTCGTCAATACAGGAAAAGTAACTGTAAATGGCTTCCCTTGTACAGCGCTTGATATAATTGACAAAGGAGATACCACTAAGTTGTGGATTAGCGGGGATGTTCCAGGCAATAAAAAGTCCACCAATGTTTTAGCAAAAGTAATGGGGCTTGATCCAAATGGGGATTTCATAAAATTCATTCAGGAAAAAGGTTATAAAGGTAGCTGGGTGAAATTTGCTACGAGCAGCAACAGTAAAAGCCCTGACGCTGTGGAAATGGTGATGGAACTTACCAAAGCAAAATATGCTCGATGTTCCCGAATCATTAATGAAAGTACCGGCAGGTTATACCCAAACAAAAGGGGATCCTTTTGCCATGCACGTTCATAATGAAACAAAAATAAATGAGCAGTTTAAAGCAAAAGGGGAAATCGGGAAGTAGTGTGAGGTTGACATTTATCCATAACCGTCTTTTTCGGTTTCTACAGACAAAAAAGATACCACCAGACATGAAACGAATTTCATCTATGCCAACTAAAATAAAATATTTCATTGTGCTACTTAGTTGCTTTTTTATAGTAAACAAAACAACGGCACAGTCAAACAATATTTACTTAGATGGCGATAATTATATTACGCTGAACAATCCTGCGTTTCCATCCAGGTTAGATTGGGAAGGAACTTCAACCGAATTGGTTTCCATGGTATCCGGGCAGTTCCCCATAAAAACTTATTGGTTTAGCCATAACGGGAAATCACATATTGTTGTCAATCTACGCAGCGGTAAAAGCGAAATTTTTATTGAGCTTGGCGCCAATAAAAACACTTTTCACTTTCCTACCGATTATAATTATTCCGGTAAGCAGGGCGTTCTCAACGGATTTGAATTATATGTTGCCAATACTTCGGGGATTTTACAGGCTTTCGGCCTCACAAAAAAAACGCAACTTTCTATCAAAATCCTGCAAGTAGATTCCCTGCATTTAAAGTTGTCTTTTAGTGGAACTATTGTTTCTTATTCAAGTAATTCCGTTTTGGAAGCCGGCGAACCATCAGCGCCAATGGCCATATCAGGAAAAATTTCTTTAAGCAAAAAAAGCCCGGCGCTTGAGCACCTGCCGGATAGTTATCCGGGTTGCGACAATACCATTTACAATGAAATGAGCCCCGATTATGAATTTAGGGCAATGGTACAGCGCTACCGAATGTGAAGAATCATTTTATAAAAAAACATTTACAACCTTAAACAATGCTTTAAACCCTGCTATAAAATATTTAAGTGCAAAAGGTTGGGACATGAGCGGCGTACCAAAATATAAACCCCTGGAACACAGATTGCGTAAGGATACTACGCATTTCTTCCGTACTGACCCTGCCAGTGGTATTGATTACGGCCTGGATGTAAATGCCAACCCAATGAAAGGTGAATATCACGATTTCATGCAAAAAATCCTGGAAGATGTTAACCTCTCTGTAAAAGGCGACACTGCCAAGACAAGAGAATTAAGCAGGCTACAAAAAGAAGAACCGGGAAAGTTCAAACTGCATCTGCAAGCCACATTCAACCAACCCGTGTTAAGCAACTATACACTAGACCTAAGCCACGCTCAAATAAAAAAAATCAACGACAACGTGTTCTTAATCGAAGGCGTACAAAACACCAGCAATTTTACTTTTCATGATGATGGCGGAACCTATTTATTTATTGGCAAATGGACTACACCGGAATTTAAAGACGGCTATATTGTTTGTTCTCCGGTTTTTCAGCCAGGCGCAAAAAAACTGAGCATACAGGCGATGTACATAAGGCTTGGCTGCGGAAAAGAATTAGCAGAAACCCTAATTAAACATATTGATATGGCTGCGTTACAGCAAATAGTAAACATCACACCATGATAAAATAAAAAAGAAAATCAAAATCATGAAAAATAATTTTTTTCCGCTTTTTGTAACCCTCGCTTTTATGACGCTGACGTTGAAAAGTAGTGCGCAACAAATGCCCGGTATGCCGTCAGGCGGTTCCGCAAAATTCACCATTGAGAAAAAGGGATCAAAACCCGTAACGTATATCTTTCCGAACGGGTTCCCTGCTGCATTAAAATGTGTTGAGCATAAGGGTGAAACCGCTGCCGAAACTGATACTGAAATTATACTTACTAATGATTTTGATAACCCGGATGGCACAGAAACTTTGGTGATGGTTAATATGCGCATAAGACCCAGTGGCAGCGGCAATTTTAAATTGCCAATAAATGGCGACCAGGCTACGGAAGGCCACCTATCAATGAATATAGGAAGAGGTAATACAACGACATCCCTTTTGGATGCATCACCTGAAAAAGGCACCGGTGGCACTATAACGATAGAAAATTACCCTACCGCTGTAGGTAAAAAAATTAAAGGCGTCTTCGATGCAACGCTCCAGGATCAAAACGATATTCTTTACCATGTAAGCGGAGTATTCAATGTTAACAGAGAGAAGGAATAGTGAAAAAAAATAATCATCCCAAATGATTTGTAATTCCCGCTTTATAAAAAAATAAAAATGATGAAAAAAAAATTCATAAAAATTACCATCATACTCTCTGCTTTCATTTCTTTACTTACCGCAAAAGGAAATGCTCAGACTGCATTAGACTATTATGTATTGCCAATGAATACTATGGTTCCAATTGGCGAAAAAATGACATTTCGGCTTCAATTCCACGATCAGAATTTCCATGCACAAAATGGTGTAAACACTTACACTACCGGTGCACCACCGAACTGGGTAATACTTGGCTCCAATAATGACCTGGGAAGTGTTAAGTCAGACCTTAATGGGTTTAGTGCCGTTTATACAGCGCCCGAAAAAGTTCCCAAAAACAATCCGGTAATTCTAAGCGTAAAATTTAAGGCAAACGACACGTCCAAACAGGTAGTAACGATTTTATGCCGTCTGCATATAGTTGACCCGGGGCAGAACTGGTTTTTTGCTTTCGTCTGCTCTAAGGAATCAAAGGAAACTATTAAATCTACATTTCGCGATTTAACCAAACAAACTAAAGCGATAGGCTCAGCCTCCATGATTCTTAATGCACCACCACCGGAAAAAAACGGTTATGTAATCATCAGTACCGAACAAGGCGACAAGGTAAAAAGTTCAAAGGTAAATGGTTATTATAATTACCATGAAGACGATATTCAAAAAGCACCCAATGGAAATACCCAGGAAAGAACTTTGAGAAATTATGCAGGCACTCCCGTGCAGGACCAGGGATTGTTATTTGAATACGATCCGACATTGAAAGGATTTAAAGGCGGCATACAGGGTGCAGGAATCTCATTTGACGTAACAGGTACAGATGAATTTTGGAAGCCGGATACTTATTCAGATAAATTAAAAAAGATTACTAATAAAGTAAGTGAAAAAGGCTATGATGGAATTGGCTTAGGTAGCAATGATGATAATATAAAAAAAATAAAGAATGGTTTTTCCATTGATTTTAGCCAGCCAAAAGATACCAGTTACACCGATATCGAAGGTGCGAAAGCACACTAATTAAATCAACGGAACAATATCATGCGGTATTGCTTTGGGTAAATAAGGAATAAAAAGAAGTGTTGATGAAAAGAAGAAACTCCGAAGATTTTTAATCATAGCCAATAAATAAATAACGCAGATTTTTATTTTACGGAGTAAGAATTTTAAAGATTTCATCATACTTTCTTTAAAAGAAAATCACCCGTTTATACGATTGATAATTGATCATAATGACTCGTACTTTGTACGTAAAAGACATTCCATGCACAAAAATATAATTACCCGCGTTTTTTTGTTACTTGCTGTAATATGGATGTGTACTGCGAATGTTTTTGCTCAGGAGAATGACCCCAATTCGCCTTTCAGAAAAGCAACTGATGCGGAAAGAGAATTGCATGATACGGTTTATAAAATATTACAACAGGAAATAGTTACTAAAATCTGCGACAATGATTGGGCGATTACCAAAAGTCCGTTTCTGATCAGCAATCATCCGGACGAAATGATTGTTGTTAAAAATTATTACAAAGGATATAGTAATATTCCTGTTTTTACACGAGAAAACGAAACCTTCAAAATAAGCCTGAATAAAGAAACGCCTTTATACCAAAAATATATTGACAGCATGAACATGCCGCCGGTGAATTATAATACGGTTACCCGCATATCCAATGAGATGCAATTTGCAGACATTACTTTACTCCTCAACGAAAGCCACACGGATAAGCTAAAAGGAAAAACTTTGCAAAAAATTCCCGGCATACAACAAACATCGATGTATGAAGAAAAGTTCGATGAAAGCGTTCCTTATTCAACTTATACCGCTGAATTATATATTGGGCCATGGCCAAAACTTTCCCAGGAAAAAGGGCTTCAGTTCGGCTTAAAAAAATATACAGACGGGCCGCTAATTGAGAATATGAAAATTACTATTACCACTAAAAGCTATCAAAAATTAATGAAAGTCATTCACAGAATTGACTGGACGAAGCTGGAGGCGATGGTGAAAAAATAAATACACTTTGCGTTAGCATTATGAAAAAAACATTTATCATTTGTTTATTCCTGGTTTCAGGATTTTCCCTGTACGCCCAGGATTATCCGCAATGGCCTGCCGATAAACCTGAAACCGGGTTTATTGAAGAATCGCAAAGCAGGCAAATACGTTTGGGCAACCTCATTCTTCCACAGGAAGTAGATATGCAGGACAGGATGCGCACGCTCTTTACCAACATGATGAAAAACGCTTCCAAAAAGCTTGGCTGGCCAATGGTAGAACTGTCAGAATACACCAATGACAATACCATGCAGGGAGCGGGAACGCCTTATGCGCTTCGCTCGCCCCGGGGTATATTAATTACTTTTCAATTTATTGTGAATAACGATTCATTACAGGCATGGAAGAATTACCAGTCGGCATATAATAACCTATATCAAAATAAGATGCAAAGCGGCTATAATAATGTACAATCAATCATGCAAAGTCCATTGTACAAACAATACCGCGATTCAGCTAATTACTACATGAACTTATATACAAACTATGTCCAGGCACATCAAAACGAAGGTGCAGCTTTATATACCACCGATAAGCATCCAAAACATTACCAACAAGAGGAAATGAAATTTCTCGACAAAGCTAATGCACTAACCAACCAGGCAAATGACAAGGCTAAAGTTAAAGAAACGGAAGATGAAGAAAAATTGGAAACAATCCGTTTTAGAAATCATACAGTCGTGCAAGTTGTATTTCAGGCAAATGCATACGAAGGTATTCCCTTTGCCCAAAACAGCGATTTTAATTCAACTAACACAAGTATTTCTGAGCCATATCCCAAAACCGGTGCTTCCATTTCAAAACTTTACACAGGTAAAAAAGGAAACGATTGACAAATGGCAGCACTCCATTCTTATTTTGTTAGGTAAGTTTCAAACAAAGCAGGATCAATATGGCGATTATCAGGCAGGCTTTAATCTCAACGGACAGAACGACGAACATACACCAAAGAAAATAAAAAGTGATAAGGTGCAAACCATAGCCGTGAACATTTATGGCGATAAAAATAATATTGAGAAAATGGCAAAGTTTATTGATACAGAAAAATTGAATAGTGTGATTGTGAAAAAGAATTAACAGAAATCCTTAATAAGCATATTCATACTAAGGATTTGCATGAATTATTAAGGATAACGCCTTGGATAAATTTTGATTATTTGTTCCGGCCCGCATGAATCGTTTGGAAGGGTGTTTTACTATGGTTTCATCTTTTATAAGATTACTAAACAACAAAGCCAGTAGAAAAAAATTATTCAACTATAAAATATAAAAAATGAAAAAATATACCTTTTTACTAATGATCCTCATGATCTTGTTCTTTATGCTACCTGCGCAAGCTCAATTCCTTAAAAAACTAAGGAATAAGGTGAATAAAGTTGAATCAAATATCAATGATAATCCACAGGAGAATAAAAATGCAGAAAATACTTCAGCAATAAAAAGCGATGGCAGCCATTCGGATAACCTTTCAAAAATTGATTTTGCAAAAGGCAAAATAGAAACCCAAACAATTTTAGATAAAGGCGCACAATATGGATTCGGAAATTACCGTGGCAATATGACCCCGGCGCTATACCTGCCGTTGAACGACGACTGGACCCCACCTTTGATTCCGTATTATTCGATAAGTGTGGTAGGTACTACCGGCGATATTAGCGATAATGCCACTATCCTGGTTCAAAAAAATGGACAACCCGCAATACAAATGTCATTAGCCGATTTTGAATCATTCGCCAATCCCTACCTCAACAAAGAACAAAACGAAATTGATGGCATCACTAACGGAATAACCGATGATGATAAAAAACTATTAACTATGAATTCCTCTGTTAGTGGTGGAGCATTTGAGATTACAGTTGGGGGCAAAAAATACAGTTACCACTCCATTTATGCATTACGTACAGATATGTCACATCAAAGATTCTTTGCTTTAGTAAGGCCCTTGTCAACGATGGATTTTCAACCACATTTGGTGAGTTCTGCAGGCATTAATATTCAGATGCCTATAAATACCAATGAACTAAGGGTAAATGAAAATGTTACAAATGCCTTTGCCTATGGAGCTGCGCAGAAAGGAATCGTTTTTGCCGATGGCAAAAAAATGGAAAATTATGACAACAGCCTTATTTCGCAAAGCTGGTTGAGCCCTCTTGGCGATAATGTATTTGGACTGTCAGCGAATCCCGGAACTTATTTGAATGGCAAAAAAATAGCGTCTGTATCTGCCAATCCGGGATATGCCTGGAGCGACGAAAGCGGCACCGTTTGGGCATTTCTCGGAGGCGGCGATATGGATACGAATATTAAAACCCACACGGATGCCAGGGGCGGCCAGCAACTTATTTTCAGTGATGGAACCACCATTTCCGGAAATATTGGGACGCCAAAATTAATTACTCAAAATAAAAAACTTTACCTGGTGTGGCTTATGTTTTCGAAAAGTGATAATAAGATAATTGTTTGTAAAAAAGAAATGTAAGCAATCAATGAATGTCCCAGTTAGTAAGCCACTTGGGCAGGATTAGTAAAGGCCTTGTTGTGGCAGGGGACCTTAGATATTAAACGAGAAAATATAATCGCTTTTATAAAGCATAAAAAATGGCAAAGTTTATTGATACAGATAAACTAAATAGTGTGATTGTAAAAAATTAAAATATAATTTTTATGAAAAAAATAATCATTCTCCTCCTGTTGCTGCCCGTTTTGCTGCCCGCTCTGGCGCAATCCACATCAAGCGAGCAACATTTTCTCTGGTTTACCGGGCATTGGAGCAAAACTAAAAAAAATGTTTTTATCACTACCGCTACGACCGATTCCACAGAAAGTGGTGTTATGAAAATTGGAGGGGGGAGTTCTATAACGGTAAACACCGATGGCTCTATTAACATTAATTCACAAAGTATTGATGATTGGAATAAAACAATAACAAACGGAGAAAACAAGCTGGAAAAATCAGAAAAGGAAATGACAAATCCCGGCCAATGAGCAGAAAGAATGGGCCTATCATTTTAATGAAGTAGCGTTGCCTTTACTTGATACATTGGAGGCTCAATGGGCTGCCAACAAAATTGACAAGAAAGCGGATGCATTGAATCCGGAAAGTGATAACGATAAGGAAGCTAAAACGTTACAAACCATTTATAATAATGTAAACAACTGGTGTAAAACCATGCAACCAAAATTTAAGGCAATTGAAGATTTTTACCATAAGCACTATCATGACAAAGATGCCTCTTTCAACAATCCGGTCCCTCCCGAAATGGAATATGAATGCATGGCCTGCGATAGCAGTAAAGAGAAAAATTATGTAAAAGCCTGTGATGCATATGTTGATAAATTTTTCAAACCCGAAAGCGGTCTCATCAGAGACTGTTTGACCATGATAAGACAGCTCTCTTTCATTGGACGTTACGATGAATTAGGCGGTGGTGCAGCGGTTAATGCCACTGGTGATATTAACGATAAGCTCGACCCGCTGTTTCACAACGGAGGGACTTGTGCTTATATTTATCATGACGATGACCTGAACAAAATCGTACTTTGGCTGGTAAGTCGCTGCCTTTGGCGAGCAGAGAAATTATTAAGAGACAATAGGAAAAATTATAAAATGGTAGTGCCCGTGATAAGAGTTTATCTCGGAGCAGCAAAGCAAAATTGTTTGCTGGGCAACGAAGTGGATATTGAAAAAAATAGAGACATGTATGATATTGTATATAATGCATGGGAGCATTATTATTTTGACCTTGTGGAAAAACATGATTGGTCGCAACTGGCAAACATACCTGCCATTTTAGGAATAGCAAGGCAATATGAATTACTAGGTGGAGGAGAGATTGATAACGGCGAATTAATTCCAAAAATAATGAAAATACTGAACAGCTTTGAACTAAATATTGAAATGGATGTAAAAGCAGGCAAAGACGGTGGGTATATTTTATCTCATCTAAAAGGCAAAGCCAAAATAGCGCCTGAATTCAGGTATGGAAAGGACAGTTGTTACGAATGGGTGGTAGTGGAAGACAAACCCGATGAGCTTGGGCAACCAGTAAAAAAAGTAAATCAAAAAATTGAACTTGATTTGCTGGATAACGAAATCATCACACCTAAATACCGCCCCACTTATACCGGCACAAAAAAATATTATACAACGCTTCAGCAACTGAAAATGGATTATTGCCATCCCGGAAAAGATACTATTCTTATTACCGGGTTTATTCCCGAACCCAACCCTATGGCGGGTACATGGGTTTACCCGCATGATCCCCATCCCGTTCCTTCCGGTATTAATTCGCAGGATCATTATTTTCAGGATATTAGTAAAATGAAACAGCTTGCCCTGTCAGGAGAAGCTCAACAACATGCTGATATGGCAAAGGAACAAGCTGAAAAGCTGGCTGCGCAAATGAAAAAACTTAGCCAGGAAATCGGGAATAAACGAGACCCTGCATCTATTGCAAAATACCAGGAGTTAATAAACAAGGTGAATAGTAGCCAACAGTTGTTCAATGATCAAAGCCTGGCACCTATGATATACATTGATTTCCCTCTGCAGGTTCAAAATAATAATTACATTCTTTTTAAAAAACGCTTTGATGCCAAAGAAATAAATCCGGAAATATCCAGTGTAATTGAACATGGATACTTTACGGTTGATATCGAGTATCATAGTAAACATTAATGACAAAAAAGATGCGATTGTGATAACACAATTGAGAATGCTTTTTATACAGTGAAATTGTAATAGAATAAAAGAATACAATAATTGTTGAAAATAAACACAAAAAAAATGAAAAAAATCATCACCATTGCAGCAACACTATTTTTTTTAGGATGCAATAGCTCCACCAATAATAAAACGGCTAATGCCGCTTCTGGCAGCACATCTGATGCAACTCCGAAAACCGATGCAGCTACAGGAAGTACCGCCGGTTCTGAAATTTCAGTAACACTTACAGGCGGAGCCAACGCCGGAACTTACCATGTGATAAGTAAAGACCCTACCTGCAGCGAAGGGCTGACAGGAGATAATTCTTTTGGCAACCAGTATTCGGAAAGTGGAAAAGCTGACAACGAATTATCAAGCTTGCAACTCATCATTGATGATAAAAATGCTGCAAAAAAAGGAACTTCTAAATTTTCTATCCAGGTAGCGTTTGGAAAAATATTAGGGGGAAAGTCTTATCAAATCAATACCCGCGATGATAATTCCGGCAAATCAAATGAAGGCAGCGGCACAGCAACCTTAACAGAATCCGGCGGAACCAAAACAGTAGTTATCCAGGGGAAAACCGCGGATGGTGTAGGCATTTCAGCAACTATAAAATGCAACAGCATAGTAACAGCGGGATAAAATTTTGAAACGCTATTAACTACACAAAATTATTTTTAATCATTATAAAAAATAATGTATTTTTAATTTATTCAATTTATCACTTCACCAAAATTCAAATTATGGACAATACTACTCCTCCCACCCAATCTCCCGCCAATATATCTAATCCTGCAGATGATGGCAAAACAGTAGCCATCGTTAGCTACCTTTCAATCATAGGTTGGATAATCGCTTATGTAATGTTTGGAAGTAATAAAACCTCTTTAGGGGCTTACCATTTGCGCCAAACCATAGCACTTTTTATTCTGGCAATTGCAATATGGATAGCAGAAATTCTCCTTTTATTTATTCCCTTTATCGGGTGGATGTTCAGCATCCTGTTGATATTTGGATATATTGGCATTTTTATATTGTGGCTTCTTGGCCTGATTGCTGCCATTAACGGAGAAGAAAAACCAATGCCAATCATTGGGAAAAAAGCACAGCAATGGTTTAGCGGAATCCGTTAAAAAATAAAATACGAATCGGTAAAGGCCTGTAAAAAATAGTTATGCCAAAAAAGCAGCTAAAATTTTATTTCCTGATTATTGAAGAGGCCTTCCAAAATTAAGCCGTAATAAGTTTCCGCCATTAGGATACAACAGCTTTTTTCTAATGGCGGCTTTTACTAATGGCCGAAAGAGGTGGTTAAGAACGTATTATTATTAAAATAATAATAACTGGCTTGTAAAAGCCGCACCATACTTGTTTTATATTTAAGTTTTAAACTTAACACTCTTTATTTTGCCTGCCCATGCCCTTTTTTAGATCTGCGCTTATATCATATCCTTGATAGCTAAAGGACTTTATAAATACCAATCTTATCATTTGGTTATACTATCCCGAATTGTTTCCGGTATTTTATATATTTTTCGGAATATTACTCCGGAAAAATAAGCATATAAATATATTTTGAAGCGGATTTTAGAAAGTTGCTATTTATCATTTCAAATACAGGAGTGTATTTATAGTAAACAAACCAATTCCTTGAAAACTCATTTTTAATTTTACGTTGAAAAAAAATTAATCATGTCCAAAAATGAAAGAGCTATTAGTTATAAAAAAGTAAAGTAATTAATAACCATTAAAAAACTAAAACAATGGAAGAATTCATTTTAATTTTCCGTCATGAAGACGGTACTAAAGTAGCGACACCTGAACAATTAGAAACCTGGATGAAACAGACCATGGACTGGATTGGTGGCATCGCTGCACAAAATAAATTCATCGCCGGCAATGGCTTGCCGTTTGATGATGCAAAAGTAGTATGGCATAATAACGTAGTTACCAATGGGCCTTTTGGCGAAATAAAAGAAACCATCGGTGGATACATTATGGTAAAAGCCACCTCTATAGAAGAAGCGGTGGAATTTGCAAAAGGAAGCCCGGTGCTGCAGGGAGAAGGCAATAGCGTGGAAGTAAGAAAAATTGCAAAAAGGGATGGAGTTCATTAAAATAATAAAGCTGCCTAAAAAAGATTACCGGTTTTGTCCTATTTCTTCGTTGCTGGCCGTCATTTGTTTTTTTAATACTTCATTTTATTAAACAAATAAAACTTAAAGAGATGAACGAATTCCTAATGCTTTTCAGAAATGAAAAAATGGAAGGTGGCAAAATGCCATCTGCCGAAGAAATGCAGGCTGTTATGAAAGATTGGCAAAACTGGATAACCAGCGTGGCCGCAAAAGGCAACTTTGTATCTACCAACCGGCTCTATTCAGAAGGAAAAACCCTTTTGCCTGACGGATCAATTACAGACGGCCCTTATGCTGAAATAAAAGAATTTATCGGCGGCTATTTAATTGTAAAAGCCGCCAGCCTTGACGAAGCCACCACCATAGCGAAAGCATGCCCAAACCTGAAATTCGGCGGAAATGTGGAAGTACGCAAAGTGATGCCTATGGATGATGATGTAAATTCAGAAAGCTTTCTGAATGAAAAATAAAAATGCAAAAACAACTTCAATACTGTGACCTTTGTTGCATTATTGATTTTGTTTTTCATAAATGCTATTAAAATGATCCATCACCTGTTCAGGGCAGAATACCGTAAAATCGTTTCCGTGTTGAACAAGCTCTTTGGGTTGGATTATATAGAAATAGCGGAAGACATCGTAAGCGATGTATTTTTATTGGCAACAGAAACCTGGGGGTTAAAAGGCATGCCTGAAAATCCGACGGCGTGGCTTTATGCAGTTGCAAAAAACAAAGCCAGGGATTATGTGAAACGCGATGCCCTCTTCAAACAAAAAATTGCGCCCCAAATTAAATATGCAACTTCTTCTGCCGGGGAAATTGAAATTGACTTATCAGAAAAAAATATTACAGACAGCCAGCTTCAGATGCTATTCGCAGTTTGCCACCCTTACATTTCTGCTGAATCACAAATTGCGCTATCACTTCGTATCCTTTGTGGATTTGGCATTGATGAAATCGCCAATGCTTTTTTAACCAATAAAGAAACAATTAACAAAAGGCTTTTCAGGGCAAAAGAAAAATTAAGAAACCATAATGTAAAAATTGAATTTCCAGCTAAAGTAGAAGTTAATAACCGCCTTGAAACAGTATTAATAACTTTATACCTACTTTTCAATGAAGGATATTATTCTGAAAGCCGCGACTCTATTTTACGCGAAGGCCTTTGCCTTGAAGCGATGCGTTTAACTTACCTGCTTATTGAAAATGATAAAACCAATCAGCCTGCTGTAAATGCATTGTTTTCATTGATGTGTTTTCATTCGTCCAGGTTCGCGGCAAGAAAAGATGAAAACGGAGAAATAATTCTATATGAAGACCAGGACGAATCTTTATGGAATGAAGAATTGATCAACAAGGGAATTTACCACCTAAACCAGGCTTCAATTGGAGATAAGATTTCAAAATACCATTTAGAAGCCGGCATTGCTTACTGGCATACACAAAAAGCGGGCACAAAGGAAAAATGGGAAAATATTTTACAGCTTTATAACCGGTTGCTACAAATAGAATATTCTCCAATCGCCGCGCTCAACCGAACTTTCGCGCTTTCAAAAGCAAATGGAAAAGCAAAAGCCATCATAGAAGCAGAGAAATTACAACTCACTACAAATCATTATTACTTCACTTTGCTTGGCGAACTTTACCGGGATACCGATCGCGAAAAAGCAAAAATCAACTTTGAAAAAGCGCTTTCCATCGCAAAAACTTTGACTGATAAAAAAGTAATTCAAAAAAAAATTGATGAACTTTAAACGCAGGTAAACTTCATATTATACTTTATTATTTGTAAATTGATATATCCAAAAACAGATGCTTTATAGTAAACCTACAAATAATGATGATTTTTATTTTGCGTTTATATAATGTGGCAATTAAATTTGTTCTGTTGAAGTTCGCCTTGAGTGTAGAAAATAATCTCACAATCGCGAATCATAATTGAAACTATCTCTAATGAACCGGCTTGAATTTTATTTTTTCCCGTTTTTCTTTTTTTTGTGCCTCCTCTTCAGCAGCCATTCTTTTGCACAAAAAAATGACGAATTGGTATTACACAAAATTGATGAACAAAACGGGTTGAGCGACAACAATGTCCAATGTGTTTACAAAGATAAAAACAACTTTGTGTGGGTAGGAACCGCTTCCGGATTAAATTTAATGAACGGCTCGGGCATTACCGTTTTTAAACACGAACCCGGCAACAGTAACTCCATCAGCGATAATAATATTACTTCTTTAACCGGCGACAGCAAGGGATTGCTCTGGATAGGAACCCGTGAAGGCCTTAATTCTTTTGATCTTTCCACGCGAAAGTTTTTATACTACCCTGGGATTTCCAATAATGAAGAGATTACTTGCTTGCTGGTTGATCTCAATAATGATATTTATATAGGAACCCTTAATGGATTTTTTTTTCTTGACAGAAAAACTTATCAAATACAAACGATTAAAATTCCGGGAAATAACAATGAATTAGCTGACAACAACAGGGTCACGCATCTTTCCATGGGCAATTCGGGAAAGATTTGGATAACCACTTTTAACGGATTATGGAGTTATGATAAAAGCAAAAAACAGTTCACCCATGAAATAAATGATCAAAACGATTCTCTTTTTACGAAGCTTTTTACCTATTCTATTATTGATCATACAGGAAAAATATGGATAGGAACATGGGATAAAGGACTGAAAAAATATGACCCCGAAACCAAAAGTATTTCAACTTATCCTTTAAGTTCTAAAAGTGAGGTTAATTGTATTGCTGAAATAAAACAACCAGGCGGCAACTATATTTTATGGATAAATGGAAATTCCCGCGCTTTTGACCCTACGGCAAATAAGGAAATTTATCTTCAACAAATTCCGGGTTTTTCAAAAATACCTCCGATAAATAATCTTTATACTTCGGCTGACAACTGGCTCTGGATCGGAACACGGCAAGGGCTTTACTTTTACAATCCCGCCAAGTCATTGTTCAGGCACCATCGTTTCGCCAAACCGATTACCACACAGGATGTTGCCCTTTTAGAATGGAATAATAAAATTTTGGTATCAGGAAGCGGAAAGAATTTTTTAAAAGCGTATAATGATGATTTTACAGAAACGGATGATTACAGCAGCAATATAAAAAGCAAAGGAATTTCCTGCCTGGCTTTACGGTTTTCAGGGAAAAATACCATTAGGGCAGGTACCTCAAAAGGCATCGCCGATATTGGCCTTATCAATCATAAAGTCCGGTTTCATCATCTTGATTCTTTAGCAAAAGAAAATATTTCCGGAAATTTTATTACCTCTCTTTTTAAAGACAGGGGCAACCATTGGTGGATTTTTCCCTGGAGAAACGGAATCTGGGAAACCGATTCCTCTTATAAAAATTTCCATAAGGTGTTTAATAATTTTTTGACCAGGAATGGCCGGCCAAAGCGATTGGTAATCGGAGACGCAACAGAAGATAAAAATGGGAATCTTTGGTTTATGGATTATGATGAAGGAATTATTTTTTATGACAGCGATAATCATTCGTTTTCAAAGCCATTTAAAAAAGTTTTAGGCGAAATGAATTCGATGTCGCAAATCCTATATTATCACGGAAACTGCTATTCATTTTCCGGAACTTCGATTTATAAATGGAATCCTGATGGGTTATCGCTGCAAATAATCCACCTTCCCGTGCAATACGACAAACCAATTTCTTCGATTGCGATAGACAGCACAGGAAATTTATGGCTCGCCACACAAAAAGGATTGCTTGTTTATAATTTTAAAAATAAAGTATTTGATCATTTTACTACAGCCGACGGATTGATAACCAATGAGATTGATGCTACACTATTATGTACCAAAAACGGCACTATAATAATGGGAAGCCCTGATTATCTTTCTTCTTTTGAACCGTCGCGCATGATGGCTTCTATTGATCATACACCACATATAGTATTGACAGAAGTTACAGCCAACGGCAGGCTGATTGCTTTTGATTCATCAACAGAAATGAGTTTTAACCATACAATTAATAATTTTATTTTTAAGTGGGCCGTTACAGATTATACGAATCCTGTAAACAATCATTATTATTATAAACTAAACGGAATTGATAAAGAATGGCGGCCTTCAGGAAAGCGTGGAGAAGTCGAGTTTGCCAATCTGTCGCCCGGAAAATATACTTTACTTTTAAAAGGCGAAAATTCTAACGGCGTAAGTGCTGATAAAATTCTTTCACTTGATTTTAGTATCCTTCTCCCTTTTTGGCGCACCTGGTGGTTTTTAACTTTATTACTTTTGGCAATAGCCGCTTTTTTTTATTCTTTATATAGGTATAGGCTGAAACAGGCTTTAAAAATAGAAAGATTAAGAAATAAAATCTCGCTGGACCTTCATGATGATATTGGCTCTACTTTAAGTTCTATTTCTATTTTGAGTGAAATGGCGCTACATAAAAAAAAGGAAACCGGCACAGAAGAAATGCTTCAGGAAATAAAAGAAAATTCACTTTCATTGATGGAAAGAATGGATGATATCGTGTGGAGTATCAATCCTCATAATGATTCTTTGGAAAGCTTGTTTTTAAGAATAAAAGCATTTGCTTCAAAATTATTTGAAGCCAAAGAAATAAATTATACCATTCAGATTGATGAAAAAATAAAACACATACAATTGCAAATGGAATACAGGCAACACATTTACCTGATCATAAAAGAAGCGGTCAATAACCTGGTGAAGTATTCAGAAAGTACAGAAGCATGGATCAATGTAATTCATTCCGGCCATCGCCTGGAAGTAAGTATAAAAGATAATGGAAAAGGCTTTGATACACAAAAAGCAACCTCCGGAAACGGATTGTATAGCATGAAATTAAGGGCGAAAGCTATGCGCGCTGTTTTGAAAATAAATTCCGGCATGAAGGAAGGAACCCACATTTTTGTTTCTGTAAAAATCAAATGAATATATGATGCGGTAATCCGTTTGCTTTTCTCAATTTTACACATAATGATAAAAGTTGCAATAGTAGAAGATAATAATACCCTGCGGCGGTCGCTTCGCGATTTGGTAAATCAAGCAGAAGGGATGCAGTGCGTTGCTTCTTTGGAAAATTTATTAAATGTAGTAAGTGAATTTAGAAAGGCTTCGCCTGATATTGTGCTTATGGATATTGGGCTGCCTAACATTTCAGGAATCGAAGGAGTAAGAACCGTAAAAGAGAACCTTGAAAATATCCAGGTATTGATGTTTACTGTTTTTGAAGACGATGAAAAAATATTTGAAGCGATAAAAGCAGGTGCCTCCGGTTACCTTTTAAAAAAATCTTCCCCGCAGGAAATTATTGAGGCGATAAGGTCCTTGTATTTTGGAGGAGCACCAATGAGCGCGAATATTGCAAGAAAAGTCATCGAATCTTTCCAGGATCATAATTCTCATACCAAAGAAGATTTCGAGCTTACTACCCGCGAAAGCGAAATATTACATTCTCTTATAGAAGGAATGAGCTATAAAAAACTCGCCGAAAAATATTTTATAAGCATCAGTACCGTAAGAACACACATCAGGCATATTTATGAAAAACTGCATGTTAATTCCAAATCACAGGCAGTAGCTAAGATTCTAAAAAAATAATTTTTACAGTAAACCAATAAAATAGGAGGATTTTTATTTTGAAAGCAATAAAAAAATCGCCTACTCTAATTCTTCATCGCTGAAAGATTGGGAACTCAGGTTGATCATGCTTCCCATAAGGTCTTTGAATTCAATTTTACCTTCCAGCACTTTTTTACTGATAATGGAAAAAGCAGATAACCCGTGCAATACAAATTCCATCAGCAAAGCGTTTTCTTTATTATTTGCTGAAGGAAAATGTTTTTTTACCAATCCAAAAAGCCCATCTACTTTATAAAGCAATTGAATTTTATCTTCATCTTTCAGGTCAAAGAAAACATTAAGCTGGTTTCCCGAATCAAACCAGCGCGTGATGGCTTTGTAAGGGCTTTCTTCTGTAATGGCTTCCCGGCTTTTTCTCTTTTTTAAAGAATCAGGATTAGGAAAGTATTTTACAAATTGAGTGCGTATCGCTTTCTCTAATAAATTATATGCTACCTGGTATGGGCCTTCCTGTTCGCCTTCATAGACTAATTCTATCTTTCCGGTGATAGAAGGAATGATGCCGGTAAGGTCGCTTACCCAAACCTGTGTTTCCTTTTCTTTATTCATAATAGCGCGCCTTTCAGCAGCACTTACCGCATTTTCAAACGCAGAAATAGTAAGCCTTGCAGAAACACCGCTTTTTTTATCAACAAATTCGCTGTTGCGGGCTTCGAACGAAACCTGCTCTATCAAACGTTTTATCAAATCGCTTACCTGCACTTTTTTTATTTGGTCGCTATGAATGGAAGCTTCCTGCTCAGTAATGAAAAGGGAATTTTCAATATTGGTAGGATAATGCGTCAATATCTGGCTTTCAATACGGTCTTTAAGAGGTGTAACAATTGCGCCCCGATTGGTATAATCTTCCGGGTTTGCCGTAAATACAAACATAATATCAAGTGGCAACCTTAATTTAAAACCTCGTATTTGCAAATCGCCTTCTTCAAGGATATTGAAAAGGGAAACCTGTATGCGCGCCTGCAAATCCGGCAATTCGTTGATCACAAAAATGCCACGGTTGCTGCGCGGAATAATACCGTAATGAATTACTCTTTCATCAGCATAACTCAATTTTAAATTAGCGGCTTTAATAGGATCAATATCACCTATCAGATCTGCCACGCTCACATCAGGCGTCGCTAATTTTTCTCCATATCGATCACTGCGGTGCAGCCATGAAATAGGCGTATCATCTCCTTTTTCTTTCACAAGGTCACGGGCATATTTGCTCAGCGGTTTGAAAGGATCGTCATTTACCTCACTGCCTTCGATTACCGGAATATATTCGTCAAGCAATTCAATCATTTGCCGTGCCATTCTTGTTTTAGCCTGTCCGCGCAAACCAAGAAATAAAATATTATGCCGTGATAATAAAGCTCTTTCTGTATCAGGGATCACCGAATCTTCATAACCGATTATACCGCGAAAAGTAATCTCTTTCTTACCAATTTTCTTAATAAGGTTTTCCCGTAGTTCCTCTTTAATTGATCTTGGTTTGTAATTAATTTCTTTTAGTTGTCCTAAGGTCTTTATATTTTCTATGTTCATTTTAATTTTTCTTATTTTTCTAGCTTTTTCAATTCTTTTGAATCTACGATTTATTCTGATTCAAAGTTCATTCAGAGATTTGATTAATAAACCGTTTTTCTTCTTCCGCTTTCAAAATCTTTAAAGATAAATGCGCCCAGCCTGTCGAGCGAAGCAAAGAAAGCTTTGCCATTATTGGTTTCAGTAAATTCGGTTACAAATTTTTGCAGGTAAGGATCGCTGGCGATCATAAAAGTAGTGATCGGAATTTTTAATTTCTTGCATTGAGCCGCAAGATTTAAGCAACGGTTTAAGATTCTCCTGTCAACACCAAAACTATTTTTATAATATCGCTTCCCTACTTTGAGGCAGGTTGGCTTTCCGTCAGTTATCATAAAAATTTGTTTGTTCGGGTTTTTTCTTCTTCTCAAAATATCCATTGCCAGTTCCAGCCCGGCAACCGTATTGGTATGATAAGGGCCAACTTGTAAATATGGAAGGTCTTTGATTTCTACTGTCCACGCATCATTTCCAAAAACAACAATATCAATAGTGTCTTTGGGATATTTGGTGGTAATTAATTCACTCAAAGCCATCGCCACTTTTTTTGCCGGAGTAATTCTGTCTTCGCCATATAAAATCATGCTGTGCGAAATGTCAATCATCAACACCGTAGAAGTTTGCGCTTTAAAATCTGTTTCGCGTATTTCCAAATCATCTTCATGCATCATAAAACTTTCTGTTCCATGATTAATTTGCGCGTTGCGGATGGATTCTGTAAAATCAATTTGCTCTAAAGTATCGCCAAATTGGAAAGGCCTTGTTTCAGGATTTATTTCATCGCCATTTCCTGGTTTGAAAGTATTGTGGTTGCCGGATTTTGTTTTTTTCAATTTTCCAAAAATCTCTTCCAGGCTGCGTTTCCTTATTCCCTGCTCAGTCTTTGGGGTAATTTTTATTTCCCCGTTTTTATTATTATCATCTATATAACCTTTGTCTTTTAAATCTTCAATAAAATCTCCCATTCCATATTCATCATTGGTAAGATTATATTCTTTATCCAGTTCGGTAAGCCAGCTAAGCGCTTCGCCTACTTCGCCACTTGTGTAAGTAAGCAACTGCATGAAAATATTCAACAGGTTTTCAAAAGTTGATTTGCTATTTTCATTGGGGTCGAATTTTGAAAAATGATTTAAACGCATTTATTTAAGTTGATTCTTTTTTTAATAAAAGTAAAAATAAAAATTGCTGTTTTTTGTTTGTTTACTGCTTTCAGCCTTCTGCTTTTAGCTTTTAGCATTCAGCCTTTCTCTGCAATTTACTTCACAAAGATTTTTTACAAATATTTTCATTGTTAAAAAAATACAGGCGATAAGAAGAATTCTATATTAAGAAAAAACCGCTTCCCCTTCAAGGTCGTAATCAAAAGCATTGGTAATTTTTACATTTACAAATTCCCCGGGGAATAATTTTTTATTGGAATTTATTATCACTTCATTATCCACTTCCACGCTGTCAAATTCTGTGCGTCCCAGGTATTTTCCGGCTTCTTTTTTATCAATGAGCACTTTAAAAGTTTGCCCTACTTTTTCTTCATTTTTTTGGTAAGAAATTTCCTGCTGCACTTCCATTATTTCCTGCGCTCTTCTTTCTTTTTCTTCTTCAGGAACATCGTCCGGTAAATTGTGGGCAGTTGTATTTTCTTCGTGCGAATAAGTAAAAATGCCTACGCGGCCGAATTCTATTTTCTTTAAAAAAGTTTTTAATTCTTCTACATCATCCTGTGTTTCTCCCGGGAAACCTGCAATGAGCGTGGTTCTAAGGCAAATTCCAGGAATCTTATTTTTTATTTCTCCAATAATATCTTCCATTTCTTCCCGTGTAATTTGCCTTTTCATTGATTTCAACATTCGGTTGCTGGCATGTTGTAACGGCATATCAAGGTAGTTGCAAATATTTTCCCTTTCCTTCATCGCATCAATAATTTCCATCGGAAATTTTGATGGATATGCATAATGTAAGCGGATCCATTCCAATCCTGGAATATCAGCTAACGCATGAAGCAAACGCGGTAATTCTCTTTTTTTATAAATATCAAGGCCGTAATAAGTGAGTTCCTGAGCGATGAGCATAATTTCTTTTACGCCGCGCGATACTAAGTTTTTTGCTTCTGCCACTAAAGATTCTATTGGCCGGCTTATGTGTTTTCCACGCATTAAAGGAATGGCGCAGAAAGCGCAGGTGCGGTTACAGCCTTCACTTATTTTCAGGTAGGCATAATGGTTAGGTGTGCTTAATAATCTTTCGCCGACTAATTCAGCTTTATAATCCACCTCGAACTTTCTCAACAAAAAAGGCAGTTCCATCGTTCCAAAAAAAGCATCTACTTCAGGGATTTCCTCTTCAAGATTTTGTTTATACCGTTCACTCAAACAACCAGTAACATAGACTTTATCCAATTTTCCGCGCTTTTTTAATTCAACCTGTTCCAGGATGGTATTAATACTTTCCTCTTTTGCTTTGTCAATAAACCCACAGGTATTTACCACCACAATATTATGATCCAGTTTTTTGCTTTCGTGTAAAACATTAATATCTGCCGCTGCTAACTGCCCACTCAAAACTTCACTGTCCACCATGTTTTTACTACAACCGAGTGTAATGATATTTACTTTGTCTTTTTTATTTTTTGTTTTCATTTTTTACCACTGATTTCACAGATTACCACGGATTATTTTAGCCAAACGAATTACACGAATGTTTTGCCAAAGATTGCAAAGGTTACATTGATTAAATAAATGGCCTAACCAATTAACTTTTTACCCCGCCAAACAAACTATCCACAAATTCTTTTTTATCAAACACCAGCAAGTCTGTTGCTTTTTCTCCAACGCCGATGAACTTCACCGGAATTTTAAACTGATCTGCAATCGCCAGGACTACACCACCTTTGGCGGTGCCATCGAGTTTGGTTATGGTAAGCGCTGTCACATCTGTTGCTGCGGTAAAATGCTTTGCTTGCTCGAGAGCATTTTGCCCGGTGCTTCCATCCAATACTAACATCACTTCATGAGGAGCGTTTGGCATCACTTTATTGATCGATCTTTTTATTTTATTCAATTCATCCATCAAATGAATTTTGTTATGCAATCTTCCGGCGGTATCAATTATTACTACATCCACATTTTTTGCGACAGCGCTTTGGACTGCGTCAAAAGCTACCGCACTGGGGTCTGAGCCCATTGCGTGTTTTACAATCGGGACATTGGTTCTCTCACTCCAGATATTCAATTGGTCAACTGCGGCCGCGCGAAAAGTATCCGCAGCGCCCAGCAAAACTGATTTTCCAGCCAATGAAAAATTATGGGCAAGTTTTCCGATGGTTGTTGTTTTACCCACGCCATTTACGCCAACTACCAAAATTACGTGTGGCTTATGGCCAGTAGGAAGTTCATAATTAATGTATGCCGTATCCTGCGGGGAATCAACCAAAACAGATTGTATCTCTTGTTTTAAAATACTATTCAGTTCGTTGGTATTGATATACTTGTCTTTCGCCACTCTTTTTTCAATTCCATCAATAATTTTTACGGTTGTATCTACGCCCACATCTGCGCTTACCAAAGCGTTTTCAAGATCGTCCAAAACTTCCTCGTCCACGGTACTTTTTCCGGCAACAGCTTTTGTGATCTTATCAAAAAAACCCTCTTTGGTTTTTTGCAAACCCTGGTCAAGGGTTTGTTTTTGTTCCTTTTTTCCGAATATTTTATCAAAAATTCCCATAAAAAATAATTAAACGATTATTTTAAAAATTCGTTTTTCATAAAATAAATAAAGCTATCCGCGTATAATGCAGGATAGCTTTAATAAAAGATTTTGAAGCCACAATTAACTTCCCAAATGTTCTTTGATCTTGTCTTTATGAACAATAGTTTCTTTAAAAGTATAAGACCCGGTTTTGGGGCTGCGAACCGTGCGTACTACCTTAGTCCAGTTTTTTGCGTCTGCTATTGCTTTCTGGTCTTTGGTTTTTATCGCGGTTTTTGCTGATTTTGCCATGATTATTTAATTTCTTTGTGAACTGTTACTTTTTTTAAAATTGGGTTGAATTTTTTCAATTCCAAACGCTCAGGTGTATTCTTTTTATTTTTTTTAGTAATGTAACGGCTGGTGCCCGGAAGCCCGGAAGCCTTATGCTCTGTGCATTCTAAAATTACCTGTACCCTGTTTCCTTTCTTTGCCATTTTTTATTTTTTTTAACCTGTCTGACGACAGGCAGGTTTGCTGATTTCTAATTATATCTTTACGCCTTTTGCACGCATCCCCTTTACTACAGAGTAAAGCCCGTTTTTATTGATGGTACGAATCGCTTCAGAAGATAATTTTAAAGTGATCCATTTATCTTCCTCTGCCAGAAAATATCTTTTTTTCTGCAAATTTGGCAAAAACCTTCTGCGGGTTTTTATATTTGAATGCGAAACAGTATTACCTGTTATCGGTCTTTTTCCTGTTACCTGACATACTCTGGCCATAATGAACTATTTTTTCGGACGGCAAAGGTAATGAACAAATAATTATTGAAAAAATAAAATTGTGATTTGTAAGTGGTGAGTGGTGACGGCCTGATAAGCAATTAGTTATACAGTAAATAAACTTTTAAGTATGATTCCCATTTTACTAAAACTAATAGCTCATAACTCTTAACTGATAACCCGGTACTTCTTGGCTCAAGACTAATAAACAATCCTTGATAACTACTACCTGACAACAATAAACAGGCATAATTTGTGCTAATTATTTTATTATGGAAACATTTGGAGAAGTAATAAAAAACAAACAACCTGTTTTGGTTGATTTTCATGCTACATGGTGCGGCCCATGCAAAATGATGGCGCCTGAATTACAAAAATTTGCCCAAAACAATACCGGTAAATTGAGGGTAATAAAAATTGATATTGATAAAAATCCCTCAACCGCGCAACAATTTAATATTCAGGGCGTGCCTACTTTAATTCTTTTTAAAGAAGGTAAAGTTTTATGGCGGCAATCAGGCGCTATGAGTTCCTCTCAAATTTCTGAAGCCATAAAATCTCACATTTAAAAGGGTAATTTTGCGCTTTTACATTTTCAATTTAAAATAAATGGCAAGTTCTACAGTTAACGCAGTTTTTAAGGGCGGAATGAATTTTACGGCGGATATCAATGGGCATAAGATTGAAATTGATACAGACGAAGCGCACGGTGGTAAAAACCTGGGCACTCGCCCGAAAGCCTTGATGCTTGCTTCGCTCGCAGGTTGTACCGGTTTGGATGTAGTAGGTATTTTAAATAAAATGCGTGTAAGATTTTCTGATCTTTCTATAAAAGTTGATGCACATCTTACAGAAGCAGAAGCAGCTATCTATGATGAAGTTACCGTTAATTATTCCATTAAAGTGGAGAAAGCAGATGAACCGAAAGTAGAAAAGGCAGTGAAACTTTCGCAGGAAAAATATTGCGGCGTTACCAAAATGTTTGAAGCGTTTGCAAAAGTTTCTTACAAAATACATTATCTCTAAAAAAATTAGAGTTTGCGGGGTTTATTTTCCTGGTACACTCTCATCATTTGCAAGGTTACGGCCAGCAATATCAAAGCAAAACCATAGTAAAATCCCGGCCCTAAAAATTTATTTTCTTTAAAAATGATAAAGGCAAGGATAATAGAATATACCGGCTCAAAATTGTAAGTAAGATTAGTAGTGAATGCCGTAATATGTTTTAAGGCATTCAGGCTAAGATTAAAGGCGAAAACCGTGCAAACCCCTGCCAGGATAATCAACCACAACCAATCACTATAAGTGGGCAAATAATAAGCTGCCGGAAAAAAGTGAAGATAAACAGGCAATATGAAGCAAAGCGCGATAAAACCTCCACTCATTTCATAAAGTGTAACTGTGTTTGGCGGAAAATCATTCAGTAATTTTTTATTGAGGATTGGGAAGATGCAGGCAAGCATTGCAGAAATAATCCCAAAAACGATCCCCATTTTATATTCAGGATAAAAATTAAAGATGAGATAAACGCCGGCAATGGCAAGCATTCCAAGAATCACTTCTACAAAATCAACTTTTCTTCTCATAATCAGTGGTTCAAAAAAAGAAGTAAAAAAACCAATGGTGGATAAGCAGGTAACTGAAACAGAAACATTAGAATATTTAATGCTTCCGTAAAAGCGTTACCCAATGCAGGGAAATGATAGCCCCAACCCCAAAAAGCCTCAGCGTATTTTTCCATGAAAGCTTTTGTAATTGTTTTTTATAAAGCAAAAATGCAGCAAGAATCACTGCGCTCAACAACATTCTGTAGAAAGTAAGTACTGCTTCATTTAAGAGGATCAGTTTTCCTAAGATAGCGGTAAAACCTGCCAGTATAACTGCAAGATGAAGTTGAAAAAAGGCTTTTTTCAATGAAGTGTACCCGGTGATTTTAATGATCTAAATAGTAAAATAATATCCCTAAAGCTTTCGATTTTTGAATATTAAAAATCAAAATTAGAGGAAGAAAGCACACAAATAAAATTTATTGTTGCCGCGTATTGGTCTTTAACTCCTTTGGTTAACAGGAAATAATAATGAAAACAAATTAACAATCCTTTGTGTAAAAAAAAATAAGTGAATTGAATTGTAGCAATCATAGCTTTATATTTGTCCCTTCTTTCGATAAATCCATAATATGAGTTATAAACGTATCAACAACATTACCGGGTGGGCTATATGTATTATTGCCAGCTTCGTTTATTTGAAAACTATGGAAGCTACCGGCAGTTTTTGGGATTGCGGTGAATTTGCTTCCAGCGCTTACAAACTTCAAATTCCTCATCCGCCGGGAGCGCCTCTTTTTATTATGTTGGGCAGGTTGTTCATGATTCCTTTTTCGAATCCGAACCATGCTATTCTTGGCCTCAATACGATGAGTGCTTTAATGAGTGGGTTTTGTATTTTATTTTTATTCTGGACCATTACGCATTTTGCCCGCCGGATTTATGAAAAAAATAATCCTAATCCTCTTACCCGTAGCCAGATATTTATGATAATGGCGGCAGGAGTTGTGGGAGCGCTTGCTTATACTTTCAGTGATTCGTTTTGGTACAGTGCGGTTGAATCAGAAGTTTACGCGAGTTCGTCTTTCTTTACAGCCATTGTTTTTTGGTTAGTCCTTAAATGGGAACAAGCCGTTACACAGGAAAAATTAAGGGGTGTAAAAGGAAATTTTACACCAGCAGACAAGTGGCTCATTTTGATTTTCTATATGATAGGGCTTGCGGTAGGTGTGCATTTGTTGCCTATCCTTACCATTCCTGCTATTGTGATGGTGTATTATTTTAAACGTTACAAAGTAACCAAATGGGGAACTTTTTGGGCGTTCCTTGCTGCCTGTGCTGTTACAGGTATTGTGCAGGTTCCGATGATACAATGGAGTATAAAGCTGGCTTCAGATTTTGATATCCTTTTTACCAATAGTTTTGATTTACCATTCTTCACAGGATTCACTTTTTTCTTTATCCTGATTGCATTTATTATATTCCTGATGCTGAGGCTGGCAAAAAAGAAAAACTGGAATTTTTTAAGGTTGGCTATGTGGAGTTTTGCATTTGTATTGTTGGGCTTTTCTACTTATTTCACCACCATGATCCGTTCGTTAGCCGATCCTGCAATTGATATGTTTAATGTAGATAATCCTTTGAGCCTTGAAGGTTACCTGAGCCGCGAGCAATATGGAGACTGGCCCATTTTAAAAGGCCAGGATTTTACAGATGAGCCTACCAGTCAAACTTATGATGATACTTATGTAAAAGGTAAAACCAAATATGTAAAAAAAGGCAAGAAGATTGTTACAGAATACGACCCTTCTGACCTGCATTATTTTCCGCGCATGTGGGACAACAGTAATGACCAGGGGCATGCCGATTATTACGCAAGTTTTGCAGGCATTCAAAAAGACCCCAAGACAGGAAAATATTATGATAAGCCTACAATGGCTGATAATATCAGTTTCTTTTTTCAATACCAGCTCAACTGGATGTATTGGCGCTATTTCTTGTGGAATTTTGCAGGCAAACAAAATGACCTGCAGGGCATAGATATGGGAAACGTGCGCGATGGAAACTGGATAACAGGCATACCTTTTTGGGATAATGCGCGCCTGGGCGACCAAAGTAAAATGCCTGAAACGCTGAAAGAAAATAAATCGCATAACAGGTTATTTGCTTTGCCTTTGTTACTCGGTATCCTGGGCTGCTTTATCAATATCAAAAAGACAAACAAAATGGTTTGGTAGTAGGGTTATTGTTTTTCTTCACGGGAATTGCCATTGTTATTTACCTAAACCAGGCGGCAACCAGCCACGCGAAAGGGATTATGCTTATGTAGGTTCTTTTTACGCCTTTGCTATATGGATTGGTTTGGGAGTAATGTATGTAAAAGAACTTTTTGAGAAATACATGAAACCTAAAATAGCTAATTATGTTGCGGCGGGATTATGTTTATTGGCGGTGCCTGTTCTGATGGCCAGCCAGGAATGGAATGACCACGACAGGAGCCAAAAAACTTTAGCAAGGGATATTGCAAAAGACTACCTTGAAAGTTGCGCGCCTAATGCCATTTTAATCACGTTTGGCGATAATGATACTTACCCTCTTTGGTTCGACCAGGAAGTATTGGGCATCAGAAGAGACGTGAGAGTTATCAATTCCAGTTTGCTCGGAACAGATTGGTACCTAAATCAACTAAGGTATAAGATTAATAAATCTGATCCTATCCCAATCATTTGGACACCCGATCAAATTATAGGAAGCAACAGGGATGCTATTTATTATTTCCCCGATCTTCCGGGAGCCAAAGTAGATCAGACAAAACCCATGGATCTCTATACAATGATGAAAGATTACGCGGGAAGTGATGATCCTACCAGGATGTATCAAAACGGAGATGATTTTCTCAATATCTTTCCTACTAAAAATGTAGAAGTTCCGGTAGATACGAACCTTGTAAGGCAGAATGGAACGGTAAATCCTAATGATACCGTTTTAAGCCAACTGGATTTCACAATCCCTAAAAACGCACTTTTAAAAAATGAAAGCGCAATCCTTAACATCATTGCTGCCAATAAATGGAAGCGCCCTATTTACTTTACTTCGCCTTATGCTGATCTTGGATTTCAACAGTATCTACGAACTGACGGCCTAACTTACAGGCTTGTTCCTGTAAAAAATGCGGAGGTGAATGACAAATGGGCCTACAATGTAATGTTGAACAAATTTGCTTTTGGAGGAGCTGGCAAACCAGGAACTTATTTTGATGAGGAAAACCGCCGTCATTTGAATACGATAAGAATGCAATACTCGCAGGTAGCCAGCAGTCTCGCAGATAAGGGGCAATTTAAAGAAGCAAGGCAGCTTCTTGAACAATGCGATAAGAATATGTTACAACAAAATTTCCCTTACGGAATGGCTTCAAGGCGGGAACAACAGGATCAGATTTCGGGGCAGTTTTTATTTGCCGCTTACAAATCCGGGGATACCGTATTGGCAAAAAAGATTTCTGATGCATTACGTGCCGATTTGGAACAGCAGATTATGTATTATAACAGCCTTGATGAAAACCGCCAGCAGCCACTGGCTTATGATAATCAAGTAGTTCAACAATTATTACAGGCCTACAGGGAATGGAGCAATATTTTGCAAAACCTCCTGCAGAGGCTCCCTCAGCGGAAAGCACCAATAAAACCATAGAAAATAAAGTTGTTTTGCCTAAACCCAAAAAAAATACACCGGTGCAGGATAAAACTCAATAGAAGCAAATATTTTAAAATGTAAAAGGGCGGTGCCACACTTCAGGTTACCGCCCTTTTACATTTGTCACTACGGTTACTTGAAAAAGAAAAGTCAGAAAATAAAATAGTAAACCAACAAAAAAACAAATTTCTATTTGGGGGAATTATAGTTTATACTTCTTTCTTAAATCACTTCTTAATTGATGCAAAGGCCCGCTGATGCCCACTTTGTAGATGTGTGGGTAATTAAACCGTTTGTGCTCTTCAGGCAATTGTTGTAATCTCTTCTTTACAAAATCAGCTACATCCTGCGGCTCATAGTTTTTTAATAATGACTGGCCGTTTTCCATTATTTTATTGAGCAATGAAACGGCATTTTCAGGATTAAGAGGCATACTTTTCTCAACATCAAAAGGATGAATCATTTTATCAGGAACAGGATGTTGTGCAAGAGTAACCGCGTCGGCCACAAAATTGCCGGAATCATCAGTGTATCGGTAAACTTCTTTTCTTCCCGGAAGAGTAACTTTTTGAATACTTTCTGATAATTTAAGTTTAGGCTCGCCATTTATTTCACTTAATTTATAAACCCCATCCAGAGCGGCATCAGGCTGTCCCGTAGCCAAACTGGTTCCTACGCCAAAAGAATCTATCGGCGCATGTTGTTCCAATAAACTTTTTATCAGGTATTCATCCAGTTGATTAGAAACCAGGATTTGTACATTTCCAAAACCTGCTTCGTCCAGCATCACACGGGCTCTTTTAGAAAGATAGGCAAGGTCGCCACTGTCGAGCCTTATCGCTTTCAGGTGCTGCCCTTTTTCTTTCATTTCTTTCGCCACAATAATCGCGTTGGGGATTCCGCTTTTCAAAGTATTATAAGTATCTACCAATAAAGTGCAATTGCCGGGTTCTATTTCGGCAAATTTTCTAAAAGCCGCCAATTCATTCTCATGGCTTTGGACAAATGAATGAGCCATTGTACCAACGGCTTTAATGTCATATTTTTTGGCAGCATACATATTTGAAGTACTGTCAAAACCACCGGCAATAGCAGCCCGGCTTGCAGAAATCCCGCCTAAAGATTGCGCTCTTCTTAAACCAAATTCGCTTAAATGTTTGTCTCCCGCCGCATAACGGATTCTGGCGGCTTTTGTAGCAATAAGCGATTGAAAATTGAGATAATTTAATAATAAAGTTTCTATCAATTGCACTTCAGCAAGGCCGCCTTCCACTTGCAGCAAGGGTTCCATGGGAAATACAATTTCACCTTCCTGCATGGAGCGAATGGTTCCTTTAAAATGAAATCCTTCAAGCCACGACAAAAAATCTTTGTCAAAACCCTTCTTATGAAGCCATTCAATTTCACCGGAATTAAAATGAAGGTTTTCAATAACCGGCAATAATTCATTAAGGCCACAAAAAATTACATAACCTCCTCCAAAAGGGGTTTTACGAAAAAAATAATCAAAGCACGAAGGCAGCTCGTGAGATTTTTGTTTGAAATACACTTCTGCCATCGCCAGTTCATACATATCCGTATAAAGTCCGGAATTGGTATGGATTATAAAATTTTGGGGATCTGTCATTTTAATAAATCTTGTCTTGAAAAAATTAGCCGGGCTGTGGTTGAGAAATATTTTCCAGGTCAAAATGTTTTTCAGCCATTTCCCTGATATTATCGCCAATGGCTAACGAAGCCGTGGCTGCCGGTGATGGGGCATTCAGCACGTGAATACTTGTATCCCGGTATTCAATCCTGAAATCATCGCGCGTATCACCATCTTCGTTTAGCAACATAGCGCGAACGCCCGAACGCCCTGGTTTTATATCATCCATTGTTAAAGATGGAACCAGCCGTTGCAAAGTTTTCAAAAATAATTTTTTAGAAAAAGCACGGCGGTATTCATTAATTCCAAAACTCATATTTTGAAAAAATAATTTCCATGTTCCCCGATATGACAATGCGTCCAATGTATCTTTCCAACTAAAGTCTGTTTTTTCATAACCTTCTCTTTTAAAAGTAAAAACCGCATTAGGGCCACATTCAATTTCTCCGTTTGTCATTCTGGTGAAATGCACGCCCAGAAAGGGAAAATCAGGGTTGGGAACCGGGTAGATGAGGTTTTTTATTTTGTATTTTGCTTGTTCTTCCAACTCATAATAATCACCCCTGAAACCCACTACTTTTTCTTTAAGGTTTACCTCATCTTTACGCGCTAACCTGTCAGCCTGCAAGCCGCCGCAAAAAATCGTAAACTTACTTTTGTATGTTTTTTTATTAGTAGAAATGATATTGATTCCGTTATCTTTTTTAAAAGAGATTGCTTCTGTATTCAAGGCCAGTTCGCTTTTTGGATTGATGTCCAATGCAATTTCAACCATTTTATCCGTTGCTTTTACATAATCAATAATGCCGGTACATGGAACCCATATACCTGCAATTCCTGCGCAATAAGGTTCATGCTCTCTGATTTGTTCCGCATTTATTTTTTTAATTCCTTCAATTTTATTTTCTAAACCTGTTGCAAATATTTTGTCGAGATTTGGAAGTTCTGATTCATCGGTTGCCACCACAACTTTGCCACAAACATCATAAGGAATATTATTTTCTTCAGCAAATTTTACCAATGCCTTTCTGCCTTCCACGCAATTTGTTGCTTTTAAAGACCCAGGTTTATAATACATTCCCGAATGCATCACACCTGAATTATTCCCTGTTTGATGAAACGCAAGACGTGGTTCTTTTTCGATTAAAACAATCTTTAAAGAAGAATGATGTTTTTGTAATTGATAAAAAGTGGCTGCTCCTACAATTCCGCCCCCAATGATGGCGATGTCAAAAATTTCGTTGTCCAATATATTAATTTATAATTTGGAATATAATGATTTCTATAAAAAAACTATCAGCAAAAATAATTTATCTTTTTCATGAAATTTTACTGAAAGCCTTTCTTTCACAAAAGAGATTTACAGTAAACCAACATTTATACCGGACTTTTATTTCGTTCCGGCTAAACTTTACAGTTATTTATAAGATTCTGTTGCTTCATAATTCTTTATTAAAAACTATTCAGGTTATTTTTGCAAAATGATTGCAATAGATGATGTCCTCATTAGCAGCGAGGTAGTTGAAGAACAATTTGTATGCGACCTTGAAAAATGTAAAGGTGGTTGTTGCGTGGATGGCGATGCGGGCGCACCACTTGAAAATGCCGAACTAAAAGAACTGAATGCTGTTTATAACTTAGTACTACCCTATCTTTCAGGTGAATCAAAAATAATTTTAGAAAGGGAAGGCAAATATATTTATGATCAAGAATTTGGCTGGGTAACACCCACTATCAGTAATGGCATGTGCGCTTATGGAATGGTTGATAAGAAAGGAATTGTAAAATGCGGGATAGAAAAAGCCTTTAATGATGGAAAAACATCCTGGAAAAAACCGATCAGTTGCCATCTTTTCCCGGTAAGGATTAAAAAAACAAAAAGAGGGGATTTGGTAAATTATGAACCACGTGAAGATTTGTGTGCTGCTGCATGTACTCTTGGCAAAAAATTAAAATTACCGGTTTACCAATTTTTAAAAGAACCCCTCATCCGAAAATACGGCGAAGATTTCTATGAGGCACTTGCCGCAACAGCGAAACACCTTGAAACAACAAAATAAAATTTTGACTAAAAAACACCCAATAAAGCTTATGAAAAAATCTCGCCTTCTTATTTTTTTCTTTTTTCTTTTTACAGTGAATTCCTGCACTACTAATCATGCGAAGGTTGATAACGGGCTGAAAAAATATTTTGATTCGTCGAATGTTGAAGGAAGTTTTTCCTTTTTGGATAATCAATTGGGAAATATTACTATTTACAACATGAAGCTGGATACAGAAAGGCTTTCAACAGGGACTTCCTTTAAAATTCCCGAAACTTTAATAGGCCTGCAAACCGGAAAAATCACCAATGAAAATACGCAGATTGATAGCAGCAAACTTACTTTGAAAGAAGCTTTTGCTGAATCTTCTGTTCGCTATTTTCAATCGCTTGCCAATGAAATTGGAAAAGATACCATGCAATTCTGGTTGGATTCAATCGGCTACGGAAATAAAAATATGGGTAGTTCATTAGATTCTTTCTGGTTGAATAATGATTTAAAAATTTCTCCGGATGAACAATTGGGATTGATGAGTAAAATATATTTTGAACAATTACCTTTTCCAAAATATGCGCAGCAAATAGTAGAAAATATGATGCTGCAGGAAGATGATACGCTTCACAAACTAAGTTATGCAACCGGCAACGGCATTGATGAAAAAAATAATTCTTTTGGCTGGGTATCGGGCTGGATAGAAGAAAACCGGCATGTCTATTTCTTTGTAACTTATGTTAAGACGCCTGATAAAACCAGGGATGTGAATGCCGTTGGCATAAAAATTTCCAAATCCATTTTAAAAGAAATGGGCTTTTTCAAAGGCGAAAAATAAATGATTTAAATTGTTAAATACTTCAATTGTATTATGAATGGTTTATTAATTCAAGCACATCCAAAAACCCTCAAATTCTTTTGTATAGGAGTTTTAAATGGTTTAGTAGTAACACCAAATATTAAATTTATATATGGGTAAACAACAATTTAACAGTAAAGCAATAAATCAATCGCTTTTTCATTTTTAATTTAGCAGCTACAGATGCTCCATTTTCAATACATAGAATATTTTATCGCATTAGCCGCTGTTCCGTTGATGGCCTGTTCTACCTGCAACTGGTAAAATGGAAGAAAAAAATAAGAAAGAAGATCGGCGATCCTGCATTGGTTGATGAACTGACTAAAGATTATTCTTCGAAAAAATTTTCAACCAAATTTATTTTAATTGTAATCGCGTTTACACTTTGCGTATTTGCAGTGGCAGGCCTGGTAACGCCAAACGGAAATCAAAAAATAAAACGCAAAGGCACTGACCTTATGATTGCGCTGGACGTAAGTAAAAGTATGCTGGCGCAAGATATAAAACCAAGCAGGCTTGAACGGGCAAAACAATTAATTTCAACCATTATTGATAATTCACCTGATGATAGAATTGGTTTGATAATTTTTGCAGGACGGGCTTATTTACAAATGCCACTTACTGTGGATCATGAAGCCGCTAAAATGTATTTATCTTCCGCTTCGCCTGATGATGTCCCCACACAGGGAACCGTTATTAGTGACGCATTAAGAATGTGCGGCGAGGCATTTGACCCTAATGACAAAACTTTTAAATCAGTATTGTTGATTAGTGACGGCGAAGACCATGATAATGACGCGATAAAAGCTGCAAAAGATTTGGGCAAAGACGGAATTATGGTAAACACTATTGGCATTGGTTCTCCACAAGGCGCACCAATAATGGATCCTACGACGGGGCAATATAAAAAAGACGACAAGGGCGAAACCGTAATTTCTAAATTAAATGAAACAGAACTGAGTGAAATTGCCAAAGCAGGAAATGGAATTTACCAGTTATATACCAACACTGACGCAGTGGCTTCTAACATTAAACACCAACTGGCCAATATAGGAACAGAAACCAGTACCAGCGATAGCTTATACATTTCTTTTAAACAATATTTTCAATATTTTCTGGGAGCCGCTTTTCTTCTTTTATTGATAGAATTTTTTATGCCTGAAAAAAAGAGATTGAGAATAAAAAAAGTGGCGGTTTTGTTATTTTTCATGAGCTTTAGCTTTTCTTCTTTTTCACAGGATGCCAAATCAGCCATTATCCAGGGAAACAAAGCTTATAAAGAAAATAATTACAATGCCGCCGAAAATGATTACCGAGATGCATTAAAAAATTCAGATAGTGGGGTTACCGCCAGTTATAATTTAGGCAATGTTCTTTATAGAAAAAAAAATACAGAAGAAGCCGTAAAATCTTATGATGATGCTATCGCAGGTACGAAGGATAATTCAGTAAAACAAAAAGCGCTTTATAATAAAGGCGTCGCTTTGCAGGCTGCAAAAAAACTTCCTGAGTGTATCGCAGCTTACAAAGATGCGTTGCTCTTAAATTCTGCTGATGAGGATGCAAGGCAAAACCTGCAACGCGCTTTAAAAGAACAGGAAAAGCAGCAACAGCAGCAGCAAAAGCAAAATCAGAATAAAAACCAAAAGAAACAACAGCCCAAAAACCAACAACAGAATAATCAACAACAAAAAAATCAACCAAAGCCTTCTCCATCAAGGTTGTCGAAACAGGATGCAGAAGAAAAATTAAAATCATTGTTGGAAAATGAAAAACAATTGCAAGATAAAGTGCATAAGATAAAAGGAGCAGCGGCACCCAATAGCCCGGAGAAAGATTGGTAATATTTAATTAGCCGATTAGCTAATAAGCCAATTTAGCTACAAGCTAATTCGTATTTTTGCAACTCAATCATTATAGGAATTATGGAACTTTTTGCCGAATCATTAACCCAATATAAAAGGCTGAAAACGCTGGAAGTTAAAGTAGGCGATCTGTTGATAGGAAATTATCATCCGATTCGTATCCAGACAATGACGACGACGGACACAATGGATACGGAAGCTACAGTAGCGCAAAGTATCCGATGCATCGAAGCAGGTGCGGAACTGGTGCGTATTACTGCGCCCTCTAAAAAAGAAGCGGAAAATTTATTAAATATAAAAAATAAATTACACAAACGCGGCTACACTACACCGTTAGTTGCAGATATTCATTTTACACCCAATGCCGCTGAAATTGCAGCCCGAATTGTTGAAAAAGTAAGAGTGAACCCCGGTAATTATGTTGACAAGAAAAAATTTGAACTGATTGAATATTCTGATGCAGATTATGAAGAAGAAATTGAAAGAATAAGAAATCGCTTTACTCCGTTGATAAAAATTTGTAAAGAATATGGAACCGCAATGCGGATTGGAACCAATCACGGTTCTCTTAGTGATAGGATCATGAGCCGCTATGGCGATACGCCAATCGGTATGGTAGAAAGCGCGATGGAATTTTTGCGAATTGCTGAAAGTGAAAATTATTACAATATTGTATTAAGCATGAAAAGCAGTAACCCGCAGGTGATGGTTCAGGCTTACCGGCTTTTGATCGAAAATATGCAAAGATGAACTCGGCCATTGTTATCCTTTGCATCTCGGCGTAACAGAAGCAGGCGATGGTGAAGATGGAAGAATTAAATCCGCGATTGGAATCGGCACTTTACTGGAAGATGGCATTGGCGATACCATTCGTGTTTCACTCACTGAAGATTCAGAATTTGAGTTGCCGGTTTGTGAGAATATTGTAAAAAGATATACTAATAGAGAACATGAAAATGATTCGCTTGTTCCTCCTGTTAAAAATATTTCTAAATTATTTCCAGACTTAACGTCCAGGGTTATACGAAGTTCTTTTGCCATTCAAAATATCGGTGCAGGAAATGTTCCTGTTGTTGTGTCAGATTTTCATAAAAAGAATGAAATCCTTCGTGAGGATTTAAAAGATATTGGTTATAAATACAATCCCGATACCGACAAATGGAATATCAGCGATATGGCAGCGGACTATATTTTCTGTGGCGAAAATAAAATTGACTTTGCTTTACCCGGAACCTTGAAACTGATTTATAATTATGATTCGTGGAAATCAAACGATGATAAAACAAAATGTTTCCCCATTATCGATACCCAACAATATTTGGATAATTCAATCGAAAAATCTTCTTCGATAAATTTTGTAACTCTTGATTGCTATTCAAAAAATGCGACTGAATTTGATAAAGAAAAATTCTTTGAAAAAATAAAAAATGACATCACATCTGTTCTCTGTTTAAGAACTGAAAATAAAAATGCCGTTCAAAGTATCCGCAGAATGTTTGTTGAACTCAACGAAAGAGAAATAAAAAATCCTGCGATAATTATTTGCGACAGCGAAAAAGAAACCATGGATGAAAGCCTTATTCACTTTGCCATTGAAACCGGCGCTTTATTGATTGATGGTTTCGGAAATGGAATTTTATTAAGCGATCATTACCTGGACAAAAATCAAATTCCCGATTACAAATTAATTAATTCAATTGCCTTTGGAATTTTACAGGCTTCGCGAACAAGGATTTCCAAAACCGAATTTATCAGTTGCCCGTCATGTGGAAGAACGCTGTTTGATCTGCAGGAAACTACTGCAAAAATAAGATCCGTTACTCATCATTTAAAAGGGCTAAAAATTGCCATTATGGGCTGTATTGTAAATGGCCCCGGCGAAATGGCTGATGCTGATTTTGGTTATGTAGGCAGCGGCACCGGAAAAATTACTTTATACAAAGGAAAGGAAGTAATAAAAAGAAACGTACCGGAAGCTATAGCAGTAGAGGAATTGATCAATTTATTAAAAGAAAATAATGCCTGGGTAGAGCCGGAATTAGCACTTTCTATTTAAGAGTTTCCAGTAAACAAATAAATAAAATGGATTCTTATTTTACCTAAAAATAAAATAAACTCCTAAAACCTCCTAATATTTCCAAAATTAGGAGATAGTCCGGATTTTATTCCTAAATTTGGAGAAATTAGGAATAGTTATGAAGAAACCTGAAAAGCCACCAAAAGTTCATGAAAAGCCGTCCTTTTCTGAAATAATGAGTGAGCTTATTAAAATAGGGAAATTCAGTGATTTCTTCAAAATAGAAGATACAGAGTATCCTTATTGGGAAGGATGGAAGTATAAATCAAAAAATTGGAATATTGATTCAGCAAAAATATGGAGTTGTGCTAAGTCTAACAGAATAAGACAGAAAATATTACATCTTTCTACAAATCCCGGATTTACTTTTTTCATTTAATACCCCATCAGTTATTCAAAAATACCTTCATGAATTAGATTTGAATTTGGGCGGAACCTTACAAAGCGAGAACCTAATTCCTACCCAGGAAAAAGACCGGTATTTGGTAAATTCTATTATGGAAGAAGCAATAGCATCGAGCCAGATAGAGGGCGCTGTGACAACCAGAAAAGTAGCGCGTGAAATGTTAGAAAAAAATCAGCAGCCCAAAAATAAGTCAGAGCAGATGATATCAAATAACTACAACACTATGAAGTGGATAGTTAAAAATAAAAATCAGGATATGAGCCTTGATTTTCTCCTTAATATCCATCAAATAATCACTGAAAAAACTTTGAATAATAATGAGGATGAAGGCAGCTTGAGGAAAAACGATGAGATTAAAATTTATGATGAAACTAACGAAATATTTTATATACCACCTGAACAAAGAAATCTTGAAAGATTAATAACTGATTTTTGTTTTTTTGCGAACGATTTAAATGAGCATTATGTATTTATTCATCCGATAATAAAAGGAATTATTCTTCATTTTCTAATTGGATATATTCACCCTTTTGTAGACGGAAATGGCAGAACTGCCAGGGCCATATTTTATTGGTATCTAATAAGAAAAGGTTACTGGTTGATAGAATACATGTCTGTATCAAGAATCATATTAAAAGCTAAAGCAAAATATGCAAGGGCCTATTTATATACCGAATACGATGATAATGATTTAACTTATTTTATCTTGTATAATTTAAAATGTATAGATACAGCGCTAAAAGAATTAAAGTTATATGTCCAAAACAAGGCAGAGGAAAAGAAAAACGTTTTATCTCTCATAAAAAATACAGATTTTAACGAAAGACAGATTGTTTTAATAAAAGATATTTTAAATGATAAAAACGATTTTTTTACAGTAAAGGAAGTGGAGCAAAGATTTAATATCAGCAACCAAACTGCACGTAACGACTTAATCAACATGGTTAAAAAAGATATTCTAATATCAAAAGCTTCTGGAAAAAAAGCCCGTTTTTTTGCGTTACCAAATTTTGAGAAACACCTTAAATTATAAAATGAAAACAGACTTTCTCGTAATCGGTAGTGGCGTTGCCGGGCTTACCTATTCTTTAAAAGTTGCAAGAGATTGCCCTGATAAAACTATTACCATATTAACCAAAACTGTAAGCGACGAAACCAATACAAAATATGCCCAGGGCGGCGTAGCAGGTGTTACAGATTTTAATAATGATAGTTTTGAAAAGCATATTGAAGATACTTTGATTGCAGGCGATGGATTATGCAATCCTGAAATTGTTGAGATTGTAGTAAAAGAAGGAGTTGAAAGAATAAAAGAAATTATCAATTGGGGCGCTGAATTTGATAAAGAAAATTCAGGTGAATATGCATTGGGAAAAGAAGGCGGGCATAGCGAGTTTCGCATTCTTCATCACAAAGATGTAACAGGAAAAGAAATTGAAAAAACTTTGCTCGAAGCCATTTCAAAACAACCAAATATCAACCTGGTAAGCCATTGTTTTGTGGTGGATATTATTACACAACATCATCTTGGGTACTTAGTTACCAAATCAACACCTGATATCGAATGCTTTGGAGTGTATGTCCTCAACCTGCAGGAGAATAAAATTGAAAAGATCCTTTCCAAAATCACATTGCTTGCCACCGGCGGAAACGGGCAGGTTTACCGCACGACCACCAACCCTTCAATAGCCACAGGAGACGGCGTGGCAATGGCTTACAGGGCAAAAGGAAGAATTGAAAATATGGAATTTATCCAGTTTCATCCAACGGCTTTATATGAAGCCGGAAAAAGCGGGCAGGCATTTTTGATAACCGAAGCGGTTCGTGGCGATGGTGGAATTTTACGAAATGCCCATGGTGAAGCTTTCATGGAAAAATATGATGAAAGAAAAGACCTTGCGCCCCGTGATATTGTGGCGCGCGCGATTGACAATGAAATGAAGATCAACGGTACTGAGTATGTCTTTTTGGATTGTACCAAAATGGATATGGGAAAATTTGTACATCACTTTCCCAATATTTATGAGAAATGTAAATCCATTGGAATTGATGTTTCCAAACAATACATTCCTGTTGCTCCGGCAGCGCATTATAGCTGCGGCGGAATAAAGGCAGATGAATGGGGAAGAAGCTCGATTAAAAATTTATATGCCTGCGGCGAATGCGCCAGTACCGGATTGCACGGCGCCAACAGGCTCGCCAGCAATTCACTTTTGGAAGCAATGGTTTTTGCACATCGCTGTTACCTTGATTCGGTTGATAAAATTAATTCCATTCAATTTAACCAAACCATTCCCGACTGGAACGCGAAAGGAACCAACGCGCCGAAAGAAATGATCCTTATTACACAAAGCCTCAAAGAATTACAATTATTAATGACCGATTATGTGGGAATTGTAAGAACCAATGTAAGATTGGAAAGAGCAATGAAAAGGCTTGACCTGCTTCATCTTGAAACGGAAAAATTTTATCAAACCGCCACGGTTTCACCACAACTTTGTGAATTAAGAAATCTAATTACGGTTGGTTATTTAATTGTAAAAAGTGCACAGTTCAGGCATGAAAGCCGCGGGTTGCATTTTAATACGGATTACCCTGGGAAAAGTGATTTGGTGCAGAATGTGGTGTTGTAAGCTGGAGAAAAGACGTTAATCCTACTTTTTATTTTCGTCTTACTTAATTATCTTCATAAGAAAAAAAGTATGAATTCCAGCATCTTAAGGCGTAAAGGTCAAATCGTAATACCAAAAGCCTTACGTGATAAATACAATCTCAAACCTGGTACAAAAATATTTTTCGAGGAAACCTCCAACAGGATTAATTTAAGACAAATTGACCCGGATATTATCCGAAACTCCAGGGGAATTATTCCCAGAAAGAAAGGCGAAAAGCCAGTGGAAGAATGGTGGCCGAAATTTAAAACAGAAGGATAAATTTAGTTTCTGGCGAAAGAATTTAATTGACCTGAAACAGATCAAGAAAATTCAGGATAAATATTTATAAGTTGAGTAAAGCTATTCCCTTTCTTAATAATAATCCGAATATTTTGGGGAGATTAAATTAAAAAAAATGGAAAAGAACAATGAACCAATAGGACAGCATACAGTACCGAAATGCTATTTAAAAAACTTCAATACTAAGGTCATTCATAAAAAAAAATAAAACTAAATACTTTGTTGACGTTTTTGATAAAAAGGGAGACAGCAAAGATTGTAATCAAAGAGATATTGATGGGATATGCAAGATAAATGAGTTTTATACTTTCTCGAAGCTGCCTGATGAAGAAAAGCGATGTTTTGAAAAACTATTTTCGAAAACCATTGAATCTGACTATAGCTCAATATACCCACTTTTAATTGATAAGACCCAGATAAGATTATCCAATACTCAAAAAGTATCATTAATTAGTTTTGTAATTACCCAATTTTTTAGAACATCTATTTTAACTGATTTTTTTATTAAGGTTGCTGAAGATATGATTAAACATGGAAGCAGGCTATCTCAACCTGAAAAGGGAATTAATAAAATGCAAACAATAAATGGCAATCGCTTTGACTTCACCAATCAAAACATAAATGAAATAATTAAAGAAGAAAAGAATAGTGCAAAAGAAAACATCAACATAGTAAAGTTGCAATTAGCTTTGGATATTTTTAACTCAAGAAAGGCCGATATTGTATCAATTAGTAAAGTGCATCCGACTCATTCTTTAATTACAAGTGATAATCCTGTATTTTTTTTGGGTAATCCTATGGATCCTAAAACCATAGTAAAAATGCCCATTAGTCATGATCATATTTTTTCTCTACTTCCCAGATCAAGATTTAGTGAATTTAATTCAAAAGAAATTTTCAGGCCTGAAATGGAAGAAGAATTTTCATCTCTTGAAATGACAAGCAATAATTTGCATCAGCTCGGTAAATCTGAAAGATTTATTATTGGTAAAGAAGCGAATATTAAGAGCGCACTCCTACTGGAATCAAATATTAATATCGATAATTTTATAACCCAAGCAAAGAGTTTTACAGCAGACACAGTTTCATTAGCCAAAGACTTAGGCTATGATTTAGGGATAGCGCTAAAAAATCTATAATTCTAATTCACTTGAAATAATACAATATGATTAATGACGGCATCAAGCTTATTCTTTCAATCCTCTTTTTTCTTTGCCTTCTCAATATGCCTCACGGCTATTATGAATTCGCACGTTTCATTGGAATGTTAGGCTTTACATTACTGGCCTATTACGATCACCAAAAAAGTCAAAATACAAATTTCGCAGCAATTATTTATATCGCATTGGCATTATTATTTCAGCCCTTTATAAAAGTGGCGCTGGGCAGAACAATCTGGAATGTAGTAGACGTAATTGTAAGCCTGGGATTAATTATTTCAATTTTTATTAAGCCAAAAGAAGCGTGAGATTTTAAATCAAAATCTGACCTCAATGGGTTACCGAGATATTAATTTGCAGACGACAAGAATAAATCAGAGTTCCAGATTTTTACGAAGATCTTCCGGATTTCTTCTATTGTCCCAAATTCCCACAATAATGATCACTTCTTTATCAACTTTATAAAAAAGAGAATAGTTATTCACCAATGAAACTCTTACGTTTTTGAAATCCGTTGGTTTACCCAGGTAAGCTTCAGATAGCAACAAAGCGGTTTTCTTCCTAAATAACTTTGATAACTTTTTGGAATAAGAATTAGACTGGTTGTGCTTTATCCAATATTCAAGAATCTCTCGTCTTGCTTTTTTTGCAGTGTTTGTCCAGATTATCCGTTTAGCCATTTGTCCTCTTCCTCATTTAATTCTTCGTCAGTTATAAAATCTTCATTAAGAATATCTTCCTCACTTTTTATAAGCATATTCTTTTGATCGGGAGTGATTTTAAAAACAGATTTATTAACATCAACATTACCAATAAGTTCATTTACTTTTTCTAATAAATTCATATCCTGAATAGATATTAGTTTATCCAGTAATCGATATTTTAAATTATTGACTTGCATAAATAGAAAGTATTTTTTTGATCAGATTCCATTTTACAGAAATAATCTTAAATGATTATTTTATGTAAAAATACAATCTATTTTTCAATGGTAACAGGTGTTCCGACAGGAATGTAACTATACAAATCAGCAGCTTCTGTGTATTTTAATGAAATACATCCGTCGGTCCAGTTTTGGTAATAATCCACGGTCCATTCTTCCTGGGGGCGGGTAGCGTGAATGGCAATACCACCACCAATTTGAGCATTTCGTGGAATAAGGCCTTCTGCTTTTCTTTCATCAAATTTTTTATAGCTATCCGCATCCGGGTAATTCAATAAAAGCTCATACTTCCATTTTGTATTATTCCTTTTCAGTATAATTTTGAAATTTCCTTCCGGGGTCCTTTTATCTCCTGCCATATATTTATCCCGAAAATCGCTGCTGCCAAACACACACGGGTAAGTGGCATACCAGCCTTTATCATCATACACTCTTAATTCGTAACTTCTTTTTGAAATAATGATATAATAAGGATTAGCTTTTGTCCTGGTTTTAACAATGCTATCTATAAAATCAGAATCTTCTTTAAATGTTCTTTTACTGGATGTAAATGAAAATAATACACAGGAAAACAGAAGAAAAAGTGATATGTAGCTTGCCCGGGTTTTCATTTTGTAAGGTTACTGCAATCTATAAAAAACAGCTTTTCCTTCAAAATAAAACAGCTTTCAGCAAGATGATTTAACTTTTATTTTTAGTGGTTTATAAAATCTTTTAGAAATTAAGGCGGCCAGGTTTTAATCCCATTGCTTTTCGGCTTCCTCTTTTTGCTTATATACTCTTTTACTGATAAAAATGCTTATCTCATAAAGAATAATCAGCGGAACTGCCACAATGGTTTGGCTGGTCCAGTCGGGAGAAGGTGTAATCACAGCCGCAACAATAAGTATTACTACATACGCGTATTTGCGGTAGTTTTTTAAAAACTTTGGCGTTATCAACCCCAGTTTGGAAAGCACAAAGGCCAGTACAGGAAGCTCAAACGAAAGCCCGCAACCAAGTATAATAGAAGTAAGCGTATCTATATAATCGTCAAGAGTAGGCATATATTTATAAGCGCCTAACCTTCCCAATTGGAAATTTGCAAGAAAATTAAATGTGAATGGTGCTAATAAATAATACCCAAAGGCAGCTCCGGTAAAAAAACAAAGAGAAACCCAGCCTATACTTCCTGTAGCATATTTAATCTCTTTTTGTGATAAAGCGGGCTTTACAAAACGCCATAATTCCCAAATCAAATATGGGAAAGCAATTATAATAGCGCCCATAAAAGAAATGTTAATTGCCGACATAAATGGGCCACTAACGGTTTGCCCTAACAGTTGAAAACTTACAGGCGGCATGCAAAGAGAATCGCCTAAATGCAAGTAATGGCCAAGATTACATAATCCGGAATAGGTAATAAAAGTATTTCTTGATGGGGCAAGAATGATATTATCAAAGATCCAATCTACATAAAAAAAAACAACAATGGCTACTATGATCAATACAATAGCCGACCGAAAAAGGTGCCAACGCAACACTTCCAAATGGTCCATAAAACTCATTTCTGCACCTGCAGAACCTTCGGTACCCTTTCCCCTTATTCTTCTAAAAAAGGCTTTTCTTTCTGATGTAGTGTTACTCAATTTCCTTTATCATTTATGCAAATATAATAGTACGAAGTTATTAAAAGGTTGGATTGCCAAAAGTATGTGTTAACTTAAATAAAAAAGTGTAATTAGGGCTTGCTGATTATGTCAAGCCCATTCGGATTTTGCAAAATTATTTAGCCACCTGTTATTTTCAGTTACCCGTATCGTTATTATTATTTTGCGGATCAGGCAATAGAGTACCCGCCCGGTTAATTTGACCAGGTTGAGTACCATAATGATAGTGGCTATCCACGAAAGACTGGTATTGGAAAGCCGCGCTTTGACCCGGTTTAAACCGTAGGCTGTTTTGGCCTGCCCAAACTTACCTTCTATTGGATTTCTATCGCCTGGTCTTATATGGCTTGGTTCCATTGCCTTCGAAGGCCGTCCTAACGGTTTGGCTACAAGATCAATCTTTAATTTTTTTAGCTGTTTCCTGTTAGCACGGTTACAATAAATTTTATCGGCCAATACTTTTTTAGGATAGCATCCCGTTCGCTTTCGATAGCGCTCTACTGTTGCTATTAATGTGGTGCCTTCATTGTACCCATCCCAGGAATACTCTTCTAAAAAAGCAAATCCACCTGTGATGCTTACGTCAATCTTTGCCCCAAATTCTACTTTCGCATTTGCCTTGCCTCTTACTATCGGACGAACATGAGGTTGATGGATACTCACTATTCTATCATCAATACTGTGTGTCCTTTTTGTATGCATCTCCCTTTGTTGGTCATACAGCGTTTGTATCACTAAAAAGTATTTATATTGCTTTTTGTTAAAAGGTATTTTTCCTCTCTGAGCTATCAATACATGAATATTTTTTAGGTTCCTGTGTAAACAGGCCAGTTGTTTTTTAATAGCAGCCCGTATCTCTTTTTTTGTTTTATTCTTTTTCTGTGCTACTTGCAGGTATTGCTTTCGGGCTATCTCTCTGTAAGTTCTTGGCTTGACAATGTCTTTTCTTCCCTTGCATAAAACATCAATTAACTGCTCAGATTGCTCTCTGGCATCATTAAGCAGATTCAGATCAGTGGGATAGCTAATATCTTGCGGGCAGGCTGTCGCATCTACGATTAATTCTCCCTGGCGGGGAATGGCTTCTTGCTGTTCTTCTGTGAGAGGCAGGTCATCGACATTATTTGCGGATTCTTGTCCGGGCGGCTCATCATTGGTATCATTTATTGGTTCTACTCCGGTATCGGCAGGAGTTTGCAGCAACCCATTTAATTGCAATATCTTTTTATTGATCTCATTAATTTGTGTTACCCCCAGGCGTTTTCTGATATCAACAAACAAGGATGGATCAAACGGTGCTTCATTGCTAAAGCTGGAATAGCCAATAAAATATTGCATGTAAATATTTTCCTGGATGGCATTGATGGTTTCTCTGTCACTAAAATCACAGAGGTGTTTTATGATCAGTGAGCCGATGATTACTCTCGGATTGATACCGTCTGCCCCCTTATCATTATTGTTTAATTGTTTTGAATAAATGTTTGCCAAACTATCCCATGGAATTTTTTTTGCCAGTATAACCCATCGGTTGTTGACATCTAAGTTTTTTGAAAAGGGAGTTTCAAAACCCACAATTGTTAGCTGCGATTGACTAACATATTTAAACTTTGATGCACGGCTTTTTAATGCTTTTGCCATATTTGCTTGCACTTGGTTCAATCAAATTTCAACAAAATCCACAACTGTACACAATTTGACATATAATCAGCAGACCCTAATTAATGCATTGCCGCAGACAAATTAACTTTTTTGTTCTTTTTTTCTTTTATTAATAATACAAAAGGCACACAGATTAAAAAGATAACCCCAATATATAAGAAAACATCCATGTAAGATAAAACCATCGCTTGTTTGGTAACGGAGAAATTCAATGCCTGGTAAGCGCTCTTTAAAGCTACATCAGGTGTCATTCCTTTTCCCATAAAACCATGTTGCATCATTGCTACCCTGCTTTGAACTGCAGGGTCGTTTACACTAAGGTGGCTTATTAAATCAACGCGGTGAACCATGCTTTGACTGGCAAGGAATGTAGTAATAACCGCCACGCCAAATGAGCCTCCCAATTGCCGCATCATACCCGTAAAAGCGGCTCCCTGGCCTATTTCCTGGCCATGCAATGTTGAAAGGGCTAAAGTGGTTATAGGAATAAACAACATACTAAGGCCAAACCCCCTGAACATGAGAAGCCACCAAAAAGAATCCGCCGGAGTATTGGGAGTGAGAATATTATATGCCCACAAACTGTATAGAAAAAATATGACTAAGCCGGCAGCAACAAGGTATTGCTGTTTAATTCCCCGTTCCAAAAGCTTACCTATTATGGGCATCATGCAGGCCGTAGCTATACCCGAGGGAATAAATAAAAGGCCCGCGTCTTCAGCAGTCCAGCCTAAAGTAGATTGAGTATATAAAGGAACAATAAATGTAGAGCCGTATAAGCCAAAACCTAAAATAAAAGATAATATAGTTCCAATTCGCAGGTTCCCATTTTTGAGTACGCGTAGTTCTACAATGGGATTTTTATAGGTAAACTCGCGCCAAATAAAAAAGAATATTCCGAAAACAGCAACTACCGCCAGAAAAGTAATAACACTGCTGCTAAACCAATCATCGTCATGCCCCTTTTCCAAAACATACTGAAGGGAGCCCACTGCTATTGCCAATAAGATTATGCCCAAAAAGTCAATATTTCTTCTTGAAGTTTTTTCCTGGAATTTCGGGCTTTTTACAAATTGCAAGGTTAATAAGGTGGCCACAATTCCAATGGGAATATTTATATAAAAAATATAAGGCCAACTAAAATGATCGACAATATAACCACCAAACGGAGGGCCAAGCGTAGGGCCGATAATAACGCCAAGCCCATAAATCGCCTGTGCCATCCCGCGCTTTTCTATGGGGTAACTTTCTGTAATAATAGTTTGGGAGGTTACCAATAAAGCACCGCCTCCAAGGCCCTGGCAAAAACGAAAAATAACCAATTCCCAAATGCCGGTAGCATTGCCGCATAAAAATGAAAAAATAGTAAATATCATAATAGACGCTGCAAAATAATTGCGGCGGCCAAATTGCTGTGAAAGCCAACTCGTCATAGGAACAACAATTACATTACCAATAGCATAAGCGGTAACTACCCAGCCTATTTCTGTAAGGGTAGCACCCAGGTTCCCTTTCATATCGGTAAGGGCCACGTTCACAATAGTTGTATCCACTATCTCCAGCAAAGCTGCTGTGATGGCCGTGATGGTTATTATCACACGGCGCATCCCATATTCCACTAAAAGATTTTGTTGTTGCATAAATCTTTACAATCTAATTTATAAACTTTTAATTAAGATGCACATCCACGTCCACATTCATTCCCGGCCTGAGCCTTGAAAGCAATGAGTCTGAAGGATTGGTAAATTCAATTTTTACCGGAAGGCGCTGTACTACTTTTACAAAGTTGCCGCTCGCATTATCAGGTGGCAAAAGAGAAAATTTAGCCCCGGTAGCCGGAGAAAAGGAAGACAGGGTAGCTTCAAAATCATGTTTGGGAAAGGCATCCGCAGTTACAATTACCTTTTGGCCAACCGCCATTTTATTAATTTGGGTTTCTTTAAAATTAGCCACCACCCATATTTTAGTGCTACGCACAATATCGAATGTAGATTGCCCCGCCTGTAACAATTGCCCTTCCTGAATATCTACTCTTGAAACTCTTCCGTCTTCAGGCGCGATAATAATAGTATAAGAAAGCTTTAGTTTGGCATTCTCCACTTCCACTTCCTTCTGTTTTACTATTGATTCAGCAACGGCTATTGTTTCGCCTGTGGCTTTTGACTGGGAGGTAACAACACCCGTTTGAGAACTGGCTTGTTTTTTCTGTTGTTGCAAAATTTGTAATTGTTTTTCAGCAAGGTCTTTTGTTGCCTGAGCCTGTTCAAATTGTTGTTCGGTTATAGAATGATCCTTTATAAGATTGGAATACCGGTTATAATCCTGGGTAGCGCGGGTTAATTTTACCTGTGCCGCCTCTATTTGCGCATCTATGGTTGACACTCCTTCCCTGGAAGCAGCAATTCCTGAGCGCGCAGCCTGGGTATTGGCGCGGCTTGCAGCCACATCGCTTTTCGCTGTTGCTAGTGCGGCTTCGGCTTGTTGCAAATCAATTTTATAATCACGGTCATCAAGAATAATTAATGTATCCCCCTTGTGTACCATTTGGTTATCCTTTACGCGAATGTCATTTACATAACCCGAAACACGCGGGATCACAGGAATAATATCGGCTTCTATCTGCGCATCATCTGTCCCTTCATGATGTTGGGCGTATGTGTATTTTGTAACTCCAAACCAGCCTCCGCCTAATATCATCACAATGAGTATTATTAAAAACACCTTGCTCCTTTTTTTGGTTTCCGGCTGCGTTTTTTCGCTATTATTTTTTACTTCTTTTTCTGATTCCATAAAAATGTATTTGACGCTTTAAAATTTATTGATTGTCTGATAGAATTCCTGTTGTTTCCAACAATTTGCTGTAAGCCAATATGACATCAGCTTTTGCTACCGCAAGATTTATTTTAGATTGCAGCAGCGATACATTGGCATCCAAAAGGTCTGTAGTATTCACCAATGCATTATCATATTTATTCTTTGTTATCCGGTAATTTTCTTCAGCCTGGGCTACAGCCTTTTTATAAACTTCCGTTTTCTTTTGGCTTATTAAAAAGTTTTCATAATCACGGTTTACCTGAAGTTTTACCTGGTCAGAAAGTTGCGCTTCGTTGGCTTCAACCTCCTCTTCCCGGGATTTAGCCTGGGCTATTTTTGCTTTTGTTTTCCAAAGTGAAGAAAGGTTATATTGAAGCCCCACACCAACATTTACCGCATTGGTTATTGTAACCAGGTGTGGAATATCTGCAGCAATATACCCGCCGGTTAAAGCTATTGAAGGGTACTGTTCTGCTTTTGCAATATTGATTCCGGTAGTCGCAGCTTTTTTTCTGAATGAAAGCGCCAAAATATCTTTCCTGTTTTGCAATGCAAGTTGTTCGTAATCGTCAATTGTTTTTAAAGAAAGGTTTTTATCAAAACCGGTTGAATCTGTTTTTAAAACAGTTTCTTCAGGATAGCCGATCATCAGGTCCATATTCACTGTTGCCGTTTTTAAATTGCTTTGCGCATCCAGGAGCGATAATTCAATATTAGAAGTTTGCAATTCAGATTTCAAAAGGTCATTTCTCGCCATTAACCCATTTTGCTCAAGCCTGCTAAAAACAGAATCCTGGTGCCGCGACTGGTTCAGATTTTCTTTTACCACATCCACAGTAACTGCTGCTTTGTACAAATTGATATACGCATTAATGGTATTGAGAATCACGGCTTCTTTATTATTTTGCGCATCAAGCTCGGTTGCCTGCTGAAGGTATTTTGCTGATTCAACCCCGTATCGGATTTTACCACCCGCATAGATGGGTAGGGAAACATTAAAAATTCCATACATTGCTTCGTTTACTTTTGGGATGCTTTTTTTAGTTCCGGTACTATCCGGAGCGCTGTTAAATGCGTCAGTTTTTAATGCTATATCCGGGCTTGCAAGGCGCAAATAAGAACCGGAAACACTCGCATTAGGCAATTTGTTATCCAATGCTTCCCTTACCTGGGCTGCCGCCTCATCATTTCTCGCGGCGGAGGCTTTTAATAAATGGCTGTTTTTTATACTCAGGCCAATGCTTTCCTGTAATGTAAGGGATTTTACATCCTGTGATTTTGATAACAGCGGAAACAAATTCAAGGTTAAAAAAATAAACCCGGCGGGTAAGATCATTAATCTATGTTTCACAATTTTTATTACATTACTGGCCATCTTTATAAAATATTTATTTTTTCAATAAATGCGAACGCATTAATTGCCTTGTATGTTCGCTCAACCTTTTTTTTAATTGCTTATTTTGAAATGGGTCAAACCCTTCACTTTTTCCCAGAATCTTTCTGCACATGGTATCCGATGTCAATAAATAATGAATGGTTCCCAGCAAGGTTGTCAGGGTTAATTCAATATCTACCGGTTTGAACTCTCCATCTTTTATGCCGCTTTTAATAATGGTTTTTACAGAGTCCATATTTTTTAAAAGAATATCGCGGATTGCATTTTTCAATTGTGGCCTGCGTTCCAACGATAATTCGCGATGTAGCAAATGATGAAATTTCCTGTCAGAAAATTTTCTGTCAATAGTTTGATCAATAACAAAATCAATTTTTTCAATCGCTGTAAGGCTCTTATTGTTGATAAGGCCTTCAAAAACACCTTTCAAAAATTCCGTCCTGTGCTCCACTACTTTTTCAAATAATTTTTCCTTCGATCCAAAATAATAATTGATCATAGCCACATTTACACCTGCTTCTGCAGCAATTTCCCTTACGGAAGTACCTTCAAAACCCTTGGTACTAAAGAGTTTGATTGCTGATTCTATTATGGTTTCCTTCTTATTCATTTTTAATTTGAAGGCGCAAAATTAAACACTTGTTTAAAACTAAACAAATGTTTAATTAATTTTTTTATTTTTTTCTTTACGGAATATTAGTTATAGGGCAACAAAAAAAACCGGAATAATCCGGCTTTTAAAATAAGAATCTGAAATATTTGTTCGTTTACTATAACCTCAATTTCTTAAAGGCTTTCCTGTTTTCAATACGCTCTGCAATCTTTCCAGGGTTTTCTTTTCGCCACAAAGGCTTAAAAAAGCTTCCCTTTCCAGGTTCAATAAATATTGTTCATTTACTAAAGTTTTTTCACTAAGATCTCCTCCACACATTACATAGGCGAGTTTTTTGGCAATCTTCACATCGTAATCACTAATGTAATTTCCACGGTACATGCCATTAATGCCGGCATACAACATTCCCAATCCTTCGCGGCCAAAACTTTAATATCTGTTCTTTGAATGGGTTGAGAGTATCCCCGGCCATACATATCAATTACACTTTGCTTTGCTTCCGCTATTCTTCTTGATTGATTCATGCTGATTTTGTCTACACCTTGCCGTAATATCCCTAAATCATAAGCCTCAAAAGCAGAGGCAGCAACTTTGGCGGTACCAATGGTAATAAACCTGTTTTGCAAAGGAATTGTTTCAGGTTCGTTGTGCTGAATAGCATCAGAAGCGCGCAAAGTAAACTCTTTCGTACCGCCGCCTCCGGGAATAAGGCCAACGCCCAATTCTACCAAACCAATATAAGTTTCCCCGGCCGCCTGCACTTTATCAGCATGTAAACAAATTTCACAACCGCCGCCAAGTGTAAGCCCGTGTGGCGCTACCACCACCGGGATGGAAGAATAGCGGATCCTCATCGTAGTGTTCTGGAACAAACGAACGGCCATATCCAGTTCTTCATATTCCTGTTCGGCAGCCAGCATAAATATCATTCCCACATTAGCGCCAGCGCTGAATTGCGCGGCTTCATTCGCAATTACCAGCCCTTTATATTTTTCTTCCGCTATCGCAATGGATTTATTCAAAGCTTCCAAAACTTCACTTCCTATACTTCCCATTTTTGTATTCCAGGTCAAACCAACTACCTCATTTCCTAAATCATACAAATTGCACGCGCTGTTTTTCCAGACTGTTTTCTCAGTAAGGTCACTAAGAATAATAAATGCATCGCCGCCGGGAAGAGGTAAATATTTTTTAATATTAACGTCATAGTATAAACGCTTTCCGTTTTCTACTTTATAAAAAGAAGTATTCCCTTCTGCAATAAAATCATTTACCCATGAAGCCACTTCGTACCCTTCCTTTTTCATTACTTCAACCGTTTCTTTCACACCAAAAACATCCCAGGTTTCAAAAGCCCCGATCTCCCATCCAAAACCGGCTTTCATCGCATCATCGATCCTGTACAATTCATCACTTATTTCAGGAATACGATTAGATATATAAGCAAAAAGGCTGTAATGAAATTGCCGGTAAAACTCTCCGGCTTTATCTTTTCCCTGTGATAAAGCTTTTATTCTTTGTTTTAGGCCATCAATTGGTTTTGCAATTTCAATGGTTGTAAATTTTGGTTTTTGCCTTGGCGCATATTCAAAAGTTTTAAGATCCAGAGTAAGAATTTCTTTTTCGCCCTCTGCAGATTTTGCCTTTTTGAAAAATCCCTGGCCGGTTTTATCACCAAGCCATTTATTATCCACTATTTTTTGCAACCAATCCGGAATAACAAAAATTTCTTTGGCTTCATCATCAGGGCAATTTTCTTTAACTCCAATAGCCACTTTTAGTAAAGTATCAATTCCAACCACATCTGCTGTGCGGAAAGTTGCAGATTTTGGGCGGCCAAATATAGGCCCCGTCAATACTTCTATTTCATCAATATTTAAATCAAGTTTATCCATAATGTGAAAAATGGACATGATGCTGAAAACACCAATTCTGTTGGCAATGAAAGCTGGCGTGTCTTTACACAAAACCGTAGTTTTCCCCAGAAACAAATCACCATAATGCATTAAAAAATCAACCACCTCTTTATCTGTAAATTCAGTAGGAATAATTTCAAGCAAACGCAAATATCTTGGCGGATTAAAAAAATGGGTTCCACAAAAATGTTTTTTAAAATCTTCGCTCCTTCCTTCCGCCATCAGGTGAATAGGAATTCCTGAAGTGTTGGAAGTGATGAGTGTGCCGGGTTTACGGAATTTTTCGACTTGCTCAAAAACCTGCTTTTTGATATCTAATCTTTCAATCACTACCTCAATGACCCAATCGCTGGAAGTGATATCTTTCATATTATCATCAAAATTTCCGGTAGTGATATTTCTAAGATTATCTTTCAAATAAAGTGGAGAAGGTGAAGATTTCACTGCGGCTGCAAGCGCATCATTTACAATTTTATTTTTACTTTTTTCATCGTTGCTACCTGGCGCAGAAATGTCAAGCAACAAAACCTGTACGCCAATACCGGCAAAAAGGCAGGCAATCCGGCTTCCCATTACGCCGCTTCCCAAAACGGTTACCTTTTGAATATTTCTTTTGTAGAGCATAATTTTTAGTTAGTTAAACAACTATTTTAAATCTAAATTAAACTATTTTTTTCAGCCATATCATTTTGGTAAAGACAAAATAATGGAGTTGAAAATATCTAACAGTAAACTAACAAATAAGCAGGATTTTTATCCTTGAGTTTATCAAACATGAAGAGACTTACAAAAAGTTAGGGTTGCTTCGCCGGGAAGATGGAAAAGATCATTCGTTGCCACAGGATTTCGCAGACATGCCCGGCTGGAAAGAATCAGCATCGAAAGTTTTAGCAGACCGAAAATTAATGTCAACCAGAGATTAGAAACTGAGATTAAAAAGAATAAAATCAAGTCGACAAATTAAGGCTTCCGTAAGTATCCACATCTCAGAATGCCCTTTCCTGACGAGTGCCCTTTAGATTGCATTTAGGATTAAATTAAACAGTAAACCAACCTAATCTATTTATCATTCATTTGCTGTTGCAGTTGCAACGGCACTCCAATCAATATTTTCTTTTCCATTATTTACAATCTGCTGCATATTTTTCTGAATTAATCGCGCAAGAGGCATAGATTGGCTGACTGATGATGCCTGTTGTAAAACAAGGTTCACATCTTTCAATCCCAGCTTCATAGAGAAGGCCGCGGGTTCAAAATGTTGCTGCAATATGATCTTACTATAATTAACATATACGGGTGCATTGAACAATGTTTGCGATAACATATTCCACATTTGCTCTGCGTCTACTCCGCTTTTCGAGGCAAGGTTAACGCTTTCGCCGATTGCTTCAAGGGCTGATGCAATCAAAAAGTTACCACAAAGTTTTACCGTATTTGCAGCCAGAATATTATCGCCGAAACCCCACACCTGCACTCCCCCGGCATCTTTGAGCAAAGGCTCTATTTGATTCCGTATCTTTTCATCTCCGCTTATAATAAAATTCAGTTTTTTTTCTATGGCTGCCTCCTGGCCTCCCAAAAACAGGGGATGCGAGATAATGTTGTTCATGTCTAATGTGAAGCGATGCCAGCTCTGCTGCTGTCTGGGGAAGAATGGTACTCATGGAAACATGGATACTTCCTTTTTGCAAATTTTCCAATAACCCGTTTTCACCGGTACAAATATTCCTTAAAGCCGCATCATCAGAAACAATAGTAAAGACGATATTACATTGTGCGGCAAGAGCAGAAATACTATCACAAATGACAGCTCCTTTTTCAACAAAAGGCTGGCGCTTTGAAATAGTACGGTTATAAACATACAATGCATGCCCGCTTTCCAATAAGTTTGACGCGATAGGCGCTCCGAGATTACCTAAGCCTATAAAACCAATTTTCGATTCCATAAAATATTGTTTTAATGTAGTTATGTAACAGACGCCCCGGAATTAATTTTATCTTCAGGTTTTACAAAATGAAATTTCCCCTCTTTATCTTCTGCCATTAAGATCATTCCATTGCTTTCTATTCCACGCATTTTTCTTGGAGCAAGGTTCGCCACCACCACCACTTGTTTTCCGGTAATTTCTTCCGGAGAAAAATGTTCCGCTATGCCTGAAAGAATAATTCTTTTTTCAAAACCTAAGTCAATTTCAAGCTTCAATAATTTATCCGCTTTTTCTACTTTTTCAGCAGAAATAATCGTTCCCACTTTCAGGTCAATTTTTGCAAAATCATCAAAAACGATTTCGGGTTTTATATTGGAAACTTCAGTTTGTTTTTCTTCCATTTTTTCTTCTTCATGGTCATGAGAATGCACAGTTGCTGCTTGTTCATTAGCTGCTGCTTTAGCGTTCTGCTCCAGTTTATCAACTTGTGCCTTCACTTCTGCATCTTCAATTTTTCTAAACAATAATTCCGGCGGACGCAATGAATAACCTGTACTGAGTAATTTCAACTTTCCGCCATTTTCCCAATCAAGCATTTTATCAACCACCTTCATCATGTAAAGCATTTTTTTTGCCGTAAAAGGCAGAAACGGGTTGATGAAAATAGCAAGATTGGCACATAGCTGTAAACAAATATGCAGGCAATTATCAACCTGGTTTTGCGCTTCGGTTGTCAGTTGCCCATCCTCTGTCGTTTGCTTTGCAACGATCCATGGTTGCTTATCCTGCATGTATTTATTTCCCTTACGGGCAAGATCAATTACTTCAAATAATGCATCCCGAAACTTAAATTGTTCTAATAAATTTTCAACTTTAATTTTAGTTAGGGCAAATTCTTCAACCATTTTTTTATCCGCGTCATCCAAAATTTCCTGATGTAAAGGAGGAACTTTTCCTTTGCACAATTTATGCATCAACACAAAAGTGCGGTTCACAAAATTTCCAAAAATGGAAACCAACTCAGAATTATTTCTATCCTGAAAATCCTTCCAGGTAAAATCGTTGTCTTTTGTTTCAGGAGCGTTGGCGCATAAAACATAACGAAGTACATCTTGCTGGCCCGGAAAATCTTTTACATATTCATTAATCCAAACCGCCCAGTTACGGCTGGTTGAAACTTTTTGGCCTTCAATATTTAAAAATTCATTTGCCGGAACATTTTCAGGCAACACAAAATCTCCATGTGCTTCCAACATGGAAGGGAAAATAATACAGTGAAAAACGATATTATCTTTTCCAATAAAATGTACCAGTTTGGTGTCTTCGCTGTACCAATAATCTTTCCAATTATCCATTAATTCTTTGGTAGCAGAAATATATCCGATGGGGGCATCAAACCAAACATACAGGACTTTTCCATCTGCACCGTGCAAAGGAACCGGAATACCCCAGTTGCTGTCTCTTGTCATTGCACGCGGCTGCAAACCTTTATCCAGCCAACTTTTACACTGGCCATATACATTATTTTTCCATTCTTTGTGATCTTCGAGTATCCATTGCCGTAAAAAGTTTTCATAATCCTGTAACGGAAAATACCAATGCTTCGTTTTCTTTTTTATGGGAACCGCATCGCTCAATACACTTCGCGGATTGATCAGTTGTTCAGGGCTTAAGGATGAACCGCATTTTTCGCATTGATCGCCGTATGCATTCGTATTTCCACAAATTGGGCATGTTCCTACAATATACCTGTCTGCCAAAAACATTTGTTTCTCTTCGTCAAAATATTGCTCGCTTTCTCTTTCTTCAAATAAACCTTTATTATATAAATTCAGAAAAAAATCCTGGGCGGTTTTATGATGAACTTCGTTGGAAGTACGTGAGTAAATATCAAATGAAATACCCATTTGCTCAAAGCTGTCTTTGATAATCGCATGGTATTTATCTACAATTTCCTTTGGTGTTACGTTTTCCTTCATCGCCCGAATGGTAATAGGCACACCGTGTTCGTCGCTCCCTGAAACAAATTTTACATCCAGTTTTTTGGCTCTCAAATAACGTGCGTAAATATCTCCCGGCAAATAAACTCCTGCCATGTGGCCGATATGAACAGGGCCATTAGCATACGGAAGCGCTGCCGTAAGCATGTATCTCTTAAATTCTTTCATATTGATTTTTCCAAATTGAACTTGCAAAAATACCGCAAAGGAATGCAATGCCCAAAAGACAACATTTGCAAGGTGATAGAATTCAGTTTATTGAAAATTTTCAGGAAATGGAATTTCAAGATCGCGACAAATCTTCCTGACTAGATTATTCTTTACCTCCTTATGTCTTGGAACTGAAGAAATTTTATGGTTGACTTGATTTTGAAATATAGAATGGTTCGATCCTTCACGTATTAAAGTGCAATTATGAAGACTAAGAAATTTTATAAAGTTCTTTGTCTTCATGATGCGAAAACAAATGACTCTCTAATTACATTCTTCTCTCCAATGTTTTTTTCGCTTAGCATACGTTGGCTATCCATCACCAAATCCAGAGCTTCCAACAAATTTATTTTTGCTTCTTCAAAAGTTTCACCCTGGGTATTTACACCAGGCAATTCTTCAAAAAATGCTATATATCCGCCTTCTTCGGCTTCTTCGAAGACTGCCGTAAGTTTTAAGTTCGCTTTCATAAATAGTTTTATTTCAAATTTAGATAATTAATACCAAAGCCACATATAGCCTTTGTCGGCTCAACACAAACATCAAAATAAAAATCCCAAATAAAAGTTGCTTTACTGTTCAAAACCCTCGCGTGTTTAAGATTGCAGATAAAAGAAAGGGCTCCCGGTAGCATAAAATGCACCGAAAGCCCTCACAGCTTTTCAATAGAATTTAATTCTATTTAGAGAACTCAGGAATCGCTACCTGCGGTTTTAAAACATTTTCATCCTTTTCCACCATCAAATCTTTCTTCAATTGGAAATCTGCTTTTTGCTTTATATCAGTTGAAGAAGCTCCGATCTTTACAGTGTAATTTCCTGCTTCTGCTATCCATGAAGCACTTTTTGTATCAAAAGATGACAGATCTTTTGGAGTGATGGTGAATGTGATCGTTTGGCTTTCGCCTGGTTTCAGCAAATTGGTTTTTGCAAACCCCTTCAACTCTTCCGAAGGTTTTTTCATTTCTTTGGACGGAGCACTGAGGTATAATTCCACCACATCTTTACCTGCCACAGATCCGGTATTTTTTATCGTAACAGTTGCATTAATTTTCCCGTTAAAAACAGAACTGCTTAATTTTAAATTACTGTATGAAAAATTGGTATAACTTAACCCATAACCAAATGCATAAGCAGGTTTTACATTGAAAGTATTATAGTAACGGTAACCTACATAAATTCCTTCATCATAAGTAACCTCTGCAGGTATTGATTTCCTTCCAAAATTGCCTGTTGTTGCCTGATCAGGAAATTCTTTTCCCGGAAAACTTTTTGCTGAAGGAACGTCTTCATATTTAACCGGAAAAGTAACAGCCAATTTTCCTGAAGGGTTAACTTTACCGCTTAACAAATCCGTAATTGCATTTCCACCTTCGAGCCCCGGCTGCCATGCAAGCAATATTGCGTCTGGTTGATCTCTCCAACTTGCCACTTCTATCACTCCGCCAATATTTAAAACCACAATTACTTTTTTGTTTTGCGCATGATATATATCAGTGACATCTTTGATAAGCGCTTGTTCAGTATCGGACAAATTATAATCATCTTCCAGTTTTCTATCTCTTCCTTCTCCCGCATTTCTGCCGATTGAAATAATGGCCACATCGGTATTTGAAGCTGTTTTATTTATCAAATCTTTATCCGCCACATATTCGCCCATTGGTGGCCTTGGATGCATAAACTGTTCCATCATACTTTGTTTGGGATTCTTTGCATTTTCATCGTTGATATAATTTGTATAAACATTTTTTAAATCCGCATTCACATTATAACCCGCGTTAGAAAGGCCCTGGTCAAGAGCAACTGAGTACGCTTTATTTACACTACCGCTTCCTGTTCCGCCGGCAATTAATTCGTAACCATTTATCCCAAAGAGAGCCACATTATGTGTGCTTTTACTTAATGGAAGCGCCTTGTCATTGTTTTTTAATAATATCATTCCATCATCTGCAACAGTGCGTGAAATCTCTGCATTCCTTTTCAGATCAGGCTTATCAGAATATTTGTAATTATGATAGGCCGGAGATTTAAATACCAATTCAAGAACACGTTCTGCATTTCTATCTAATACATTTTCATCAAGTGTTCCGTTTTTAACTGCATCTACAATTTCCTTTGTTTGGTTCGGCGTTCCCGGCATCAGCAGATCATTGCCGGCTTTCATTTGCGCTACCGGGTCTTTTCCACCAAACCAGTCTGTCATAACCATTCCTTTAAATCCCCATTCTTTTCTTAAAATGGTTGTAAGCAAATCGTATTCCTGCGAGGTATACGTTCCGTTAACCAGGTTGTAAGAACTCATCACTGTCCAGGGTTGTGATTTTTTTACGGCAATTTCAAAACCACGCAAATAAATTTCTCTTAAAGCCCTTTCACTTACAATGGTATTCACTGTATTTCGGTTGGTTTCCTGGTTGTTGGCAACAAAATGTTTTATAGAAGTACCTACATGGTTCGATTGGATACCATTTACCAGGGCGGCTGTCATATTTCCGGCGACGTAAGGATCTTCAGAAAAATACTCAAAATTTCTTCCATCCAATGGATTGCGTTGAATATTTAATGCCGGGCCCAGGATTACATCAATTCCGTAATCGTGTATTTCACTTCCAAAAGCCACACCCATTTTTTTGACCAAAGCTGTATCCCATGAACTGGCAAGCAAAGTAGCAACAGGCCATGCTGTGGCAAAATAGCTCCTGGAGCTGTCACCATTTCTATAAGGAGAAATCCTTACTCCTGCAGGGCCGTCAGAAAGAACAGTAGAAGGAATATTCAAGATCACGGAAAGCATGTGTAGTACCGGCAGCTCCCGGAACTTTATCCTGTGTTTCACCGATCGTCGGCCCTTGTGGTTTCATTCCGGGCATGTGAAAGCCATTGCCCACAACTAATTCAGCCTTTTGTTCCAATGTCATTTTGCCAACGATCTCTTTCGCCCTGGCAGCATTGTTATTTTGTGCCGAAACATAAGAACAAGAGAGCACAATCATAATAAAAGCAAGCGTTTTTTTCATTTTTGTAAAATTTTAATTATTCATTGCGTTATAGTGACACAATGTAAAATTTTTATTTTATTTTCCTTGATTTATTTGATGTATGGCATTTTAAGTTTTTAATCCCAATAATCATAATTACTTTTAAACATGGAATTTGATAAAGAATTAAAAGGCCACTATTTAAAAGGGCATGAAAAATACATGCGGCATATTTCTGTTGATTGTGTCATTTTTGGATTCCATCAAAACGATCTGAAAGTGCTGCTTCTTAAAACCAAATACGACGGCCGCTGGGCATTGCCGGGTGGCTTTATTTTAAAAAATGAACACATAGACACTGCGGCGCAAAGGATCCTTAAAGAAAGAACTGGCCTGGATGAAATATTCCTTGAACAATTCCATGTATTCGGTGACCCGGGCAGGTCCACTAAAAAAATAAACCAGCAGTTTTTAAAAAACATAGGTGTAAAAGCCGGTAAAAGCTGGATGTTTGAAAGATTTATTACCATTGGTTATTATGCGCTCGTAGATTTTACAAAAGTTACCCCTTCACCGGATAATATTTCAGATGCCTGCGAATGGTTCAGCATTTATGAACTGCCGGAAATGATCCTCGACCACCGTCATATTTTTGATGAAGCACTACAAAATCTGCGCATGCAACTCAATTTTCACCCGGTAGGATTTAATTTATTGGGGAAAAAATTTACAATGCCAGAGTTGCAAAAGTTATATGAAACTATTCTCGGTAAAAAATTAGACAGGCGGAATTTTCAACGCAAAATATTGGCAACAGGCATACTCAAAAGATTAGAGGAAACTAAAAAAGGGGTTGCACACAAAGCTCCGTTTTATTATAAATTTGACGTGCGTAATTACAAAAAAGCGCTTAATGCAGGGATGGGTTTCGAATTGTAAGTTTTTCTGAACAAATAAAAAAAGCAAAATGAATCCAAAAGACATTTATGAAGAAGTTTCTTCTCTTTTAAAAAAAGAAGAAAATAATAGTGGTATTCTTAAAAATGAAAAGGCAAATGGGAAAAAATGGAATTATTCCATTTGTGCAACTCCTATCGTATTAAGCAAACCTTTGATAATTGGCATAAATTGGGGTGGTGGTGGTTCAAAAGACAATTATGATTATTCAGTTCAGGATAGTATGCCAACTAAAGAAGAATTTTTAATAGAGTTAAAGGATGGCGGATACAAATTTTTGTCAAAGTCAAAGGACTATATTTTAAAGTATTTAAATTTAAATATCAATTCCGATGATTTTAATTATAGTAATTTATGTTTTTTCAGAACACCAAATATAAAATATTTAAAAGGAGAAGATTTTGAAATATCAATTCCGATTTTCAAAAAATTTGTAAATGACTTACAGCCTTCCTGGATACTCTCACTGGGAAATACAAATATTGCTTACTTAGAAAAATTTCTAAATAAAACTGGCGAAATATCATTAAAACCTATTCCATTAAACGGAAAAAGAAAAGGTAAGTTTGAAGTAATGGGATATTCCGGCACTTTATGGTCAAAACAATTTTATTGCTTGCCGCACCCGGGAGCTCATATTAATAAAGAAGATAGAGATGCAATTTGGGAAACTGTTTTTTCTGGTAAACGCTAAAAAAGAAGTTGATCTTTTAGACAAGAATCTTATACTGCTTTTTGGAAGTACACAGGATTTTAAAAATAAGCTCAACAGCTTCTTTCCCAAAACCATTTGGAAAGATGAGGGCATTGCTATATCAAAAACTTCAAACGCTATTCTTGAGTTTTATTTTGGAGATGATGAAGTAATTGAAAAATTTGTAATGGTTGATGTTCTTTATACAGAAAGTCCAGTTAAAGAAGTGAAAGAACTTTGTAAAAAATATCATTGGCTACTATATGATTTGGATTCAGAAAAGTATATAAATCCCGAAAAAGAAATAATTGTATGAACCGAAAAGATTTTTTGTCTGCTGTAGTTCCTCTCGTTTCTGTTGCAACTGCTTTTGGAGAAAATCAATCATATAAAAACCCGGTGGTTTTAAAAAAAATTCCACCTTCTTTAAAAAAAGGTGATACAATAGGAATAACATGCCCTTCAGGATATATAAGCCTTGAAGAATGCGCACCTGCCATTAATAAAATACAGGAGTGGGGTTTTAATATTCGTGTAGGCAATACCGTAGGGTTGAAAAATTTTTCTTTTGCAGGCACCGATGAAGAAAGAGCAAAAGAACTGCAGGAAATGCTTGATGATAATACTATAAAAGCCATCATGTTGGGTAGAGGCGGCTATGGTGCTGTCCGGATAATTGATAAAATTGACTTTACTGAATTCACAAAAAAACCAAAATGGATTATCGGTTTTAGTGATGCCACAGTTTTTCATTGTCACATTAACCATAACTTCGGAATTGCAACAATACATTCAAAAATGTGTAACAGTTTTCCGGATGATTTTTCAATAGCCACTCCGGAACAAATTGATTCTATTGATTCCATCCGACAATGCCTTATTGGAGAAAAAATGAAATATGTAAGGCCTGTTAATTTTGAAAACCGAGTTTGGAGAGGGAACCGGGCCATTTGGTAGGAGGGAATTTATCTATAATTGAAATGCTTGATGGAAGTATTTCCAGACTTCAGACAGAATGGAAAAATTCTTTTTATTGAAGATGTGGGTGAATACCGGTATAAGATTGATGGAATGTTATGGAATTTAAAAAGGAGCAAACGATTGGACAAGTTGAAAGGATTAATTGTGGGAGAATTCAGAATAAAACCAGATGACCCCGGGGAAGATTTCGGAAAATCGATCTATGAAATGGTAATGGAAAAAGTAAAAGATTATCATTATCCCGTTTGCTTTGATTTTCCGGTAGGCCATGTAAGAGAAAATTATGCATTGAAGTGTGGCATACATCACAATTTGCAAGTATCAGAAAGAGGAACGATATTACAGCAAATTTAAAATCCGCTTTATTTGTTGTTTTACTGTTGCAATTAAATAAAATAAATGACTATTATACCACCATATTTAGAACCCGGCGACACAATTGGAATTGTTTGCCCTGCAGGCTACATGCCTTTTGAAAGGGCACAATCATGTATTGAAACCCTTACTGAATGGGGATTTAAAGTAATTCCGGGAAAAACGCTGGGCAACCAGTTTCATTATTTTTCAGGAACCGATGAAGAGAGATGTAACGACCTTCAACATTTTATGGACGACGAAAATATTGATGCAGTCTTGTGTGGAAGAGGCGGATACGGCATGGGAAGAATTATTGACCAACTTGATTTTTCAAAATTTAAAAAACATTCAAAATGGATCATCGGCTTCAGTGATATTACGGTTTTGCATTCCCACTTATTTTCTAATTTTAAAATCGCTTCGCTGCATGCCCCGATGGCGGCAGCTTTTAATGATGGCGAATTTAAAAATCGAATACATCACAAAGCCTTCATGATGCATTGCTTGGAAAAAAAGCCGATTATAAAACCGAAGGAAATATTTTGAACCAGCAAGGAAAAGCCAAAGGTATTTTGGTTGGAGGGAATTTATCACTTCTGGTAAATGTAATTGGCACTTCATCTGACATCAAAACAAAAAATAAAATTTTATTTATCGAGGAAGTTGGAGAATACATTTATTCCGTTGACCGGATGATGTATCAATTAAAACGTAGTGGCAAATTAGAGAATTTAAAAGGCCTGATTATCGGGAGGTTTTCGGAAATGAAAGACACCACAGTTCCTTTTGGGCAAACTGTCGAAGATGCTATAAAAGATTTGGTAAAAGATTATGATTACCCTGTTTGCTTTGGATTTCCGGTAAGCCATGAAAAAGAAAATTATGCACTGAAGATCGGAGTGAAATACAAACTGAACGTTGAGGAAACTTCAGTCGAATTAAAAGAAATATAGGAATGTTTACAGAAACCAATAAATAAAAGGGATTGTTATTTATTAGTTTTAAGTAAAGCAGGTAGTTCATATAAATACGCTGCTATTTTGTAAATTTGAAGAAATAAAAAAAGTATAGGAACACTTACAATTGATAGCATGAACCACCCTGATCAAAATAAGGAAATTACATTAGAAATAGAAGGGAAAACAATTATTATTTCAGAGGCTGAAAGAAAAAGAATATTGGAATCTATAAACAGGAGCGATACCGAAAAATTTTATCTTTTTACACGCCTGATGCGAATCCACTTCATGCTTAAAAAAGCCATAATAATAAAATAAAAAATTATTCATGGATACTCCTGATGAAGATTTATTAAATTTTGGGAAGCCGCTGAATACTTTTCATGTAAAATATATAATGATTGGTGGATCTAATTGAACTTGAAAAGATAATAAAGATTAAAAATCAACCCGAAAATAAATGATTGGCTAACCCGCTTTATATTTTACAAACAGTGAACGAATAAATAAAAGCGGATTTTTATTTTATTAATTGCAACGTTTTAGCTATTTTGGTTGTCAATACTTTTGAAAGTAAAAAAACGTTACCATACTTTCTGCTGAATATGAAATTTTACCATACTATAATTTACTTTTTAATTTTTAGTTTATTCGCTGCTAAGGCAAATGCCCAATCAGCTATCTCTTTATCAACGGGTATTTCGACAGATATAAATAATAGCAATTCCTTTTACCAAATCCCCTTTTCATTGATCTGGAAGCCATTCAGGGATATAAAATATCCCGTTTTTTTAGAACTCGACTACGGTTTGCCATTAGGAAGTAAAAGTACAGGCGACGCCTATACTTTAAATCCGGGATTGCCCCAAAAAGTCACCCTTAAAGAAAAAATCCTGCCGTATGTTTTTACGGCCTCCGTAGGATTTGGGATTCAATTGTTTACAACGAAAAAAAATAGCGCCTTTTATCTAAACCTTGTGCCTTTTTCTATTTGCCATCAAAATGTAAAAGCCTCTTATAAAAACTATGATACAAAAAATTATGAAGTTTTAAATCCTGATGTAAATTCTGATGAGACTGGGTTTGTAATGTCAATAGCGCCTGTTTATTACTTTCATAAAACAAAACAGGACATGATGTTGATGCTTCATCTACAAACGCCTTTATTAAAAGGAAAGAGGGATTATTTATTATCCTACAAATACATGGCTCCATTGCAATTAACCTTTGGCTATAATTTTTATTACAATAAAAGAAAATGAAAAGGAAATATAAAACACTCCTGTTATGCTTCACGATTCTTTTTATTGGATGCGGGAAAAGGAATTTTTATCCTGATGAAGACGATCCCGGTTTGAGCCGCTTCACTTCAAGAGGCTATAATATAGCAACCATGTACATAAATAATAACGCTTATATTAATACTTATCATACGGGTATAATATTTGGCGGAATTACCAATTCGGTTCCAACGCTTACCCTGATTTCTACCGACAGTACATCTAACACTCTAATTATGTCGTGGCCAATTGAATTAAATAATGGCAGCGATACTACATATCTTTCTCCCTATCAGACGATTTCATTATTAATGCCTGTACCCAAGTCTTTCAACAAGGTTGATTTCATTGCAATGAGAGGAACACGTTTTGCATCCAATACCAATGCAATAGAGCTTCAACCTTTTCGTTATTCCAATGATTCTTTATCAGGATTCTCCAACATTTATTTTGTAAAAATAAATCCAATTCAAATCAACGACTCCACCAACTACCTGGAACTTTCCGGGCTTTTTAATGGAAACATCGGCGATAGCATTCTCATTACCAAAGGAAGGTTTGATTTTAAAATTGATGCTAATCAAATTAAATTTTAAAATACAGCAAACGAACCTGCTTGCAGTAGGCAAGTAAATAAAGCGGATTCCTATTCTGTTTTTATTTACAGGCTTAAAACTGAATCCAGCTTTTGATGAAAAAGCGGAATATCATTTAGATTATTATGCGTGCCATTTTCGATTGTAATAAATTCATCGCCCGGCTTTAAAACCTTCTTTAATTTGGATGCTGCATTATATGGAATAACCTTGTCGTTTGTTCCGTGAAAAATAGTAACCGGCACTTTTACATCTTCTAAATATTCGCCAACAGGAAATTTAAAATGAGACATTCTGTTGACCGGATAAATGGGCGCGTAATGACTGAACAAATCGGGAATGCTGTAAAACGGAGTTTCTAAAATTAATCTTTTACAATTTTCATTTGCGGCGATATAAGAAGCAGGGCCGGAACCTAACGACTTCCCATACACAATAATACTATCCGTCGAAAATTTTGAATGAGCCAGTTTATAAACTTCTTTAGCTTCTTTATAAATATTTTCTTCCGTTAATTTTCCATTTGTTTTACCAAAAGTGGGATAATCAGGGATCCAAACTTCATAACCGTTTTTGGTAAAATTGGAAACATATTTGGCATATTTGATTAGGTTGCCTGAGTTGCCATGGAAATAAATTACTACGCCTTTTGGCACAGAATCTGAAGGGAAAAACTGAACTAAATTAAGCGTATCAGTTTCGGTCATCGCGATATTTACTTCTTTAAAAGGAATATCAAATTTGAATTGAAAATCTTTTGGCAAAGCCTGAGGATGGAACAAAAATTTTTCCTGCAGATGGTATAAAGCGATTCCCACGGAACAGTAAATGAGCGTAAAAACAATGGTGAACCTGTAAACTTTCCTTCTGGTTGAAACTTTTGGTTTTGATCTATCCATAATTATTTAAAAATCCTAATTCCCAATTCCTCTTTTTCTAAGCTTCTTCATCGTCTGTAAAAACACGTTTTAATTTTAGTTTTCTAACCGGCGCTACAATGAGTGGAAATTTTTCAACAATCACGTTGCTTTGTTCCAATCCAAAACCCCTTTCTTCACTAAGGCTTACTTTTTTGATCCAAAAATACAGGCGCATGATCATCTTTTCAAAAAGTGGCAATTCATTATCCTGGGATAAGAATTTTTCCATTACTATAAATTGAAAATCCCCTACTACATTATTTTTTTGAAGGCTTTCGTAACGGCTGGTAATGTTCACTTCTTTATTAGCCACCATATCCAAAACCACTTTTTTAAACATCAGGTTAATCCTGGGTTCCATTCGAAAACCAAGGCGAAACTCAACCCTGATCACTTCGTTGGGGACAATTGCATCCACCGAATATTCTGCGGTATAAGGATCATCCTGCGTATCTACGTGAACAAACCAATAAATATCTGCCCTTTTAGGTTTTCGGTTCAGTATGGAATAAACGATTTTATGCTCAATTTCTTTTGGGTTATTGGCACTTGTTAAGTATACCAAATGAGTGGCATATTTTGGAATACTCATATCATTGCTGAGTTCCTGAATTGTAGGCAGATATTGATCGAGCCTAACGAATTCCACATATCGGTTTTTAATTCTTCTTGCCCTGAACCAGACGTACATGATAGCAAACAAACCACCGCCTACAATTAAAGTAACAAATCCTCCATGGGGAAATTTATCCAGATTTGCCGTGAGAAAAGCAAGTTCAATAATAAGATAAACGATAAGGTATAGATATATCCAAAACTTCTTTGTACGTTGTGAAACAAGAAAATTCGCATACAATAATGAAGTCGCTATCATCGTAAGCGTTATTGCCAAACCGTAGGCCCCTTCCATGTTAGAAGAAGTCTTGAAATATAAAGTGATGCCGATACATCCTATAAAAAGCATTGTATTGATTCCCGGAACAAATAACTGCCCTCTTTCTTCCGTAGGATAATTGATCTTCATTTTGGGCCACAAATTCAAACGCATGCTTTCACTTATCAGGGTAAAAGAACCGCTAATCAAGGCCTGGCTCGCGATGATGGCTGCTACGGTGGCAATAAAAATTCCGAATATTAAAAACCAATGTGGCATTACTCCATAAAATGGATTAAAGCCACTATCAATCATCTCTTTTGTTTTTGTTTGCCCGCCATAATTGGCAAGCACCCACGCGCCCTGCCCGAGATAATTGGCAATAAGCGCCGCTTTGACAAATACCCATGAACCCCTGATATTTCCACGGCCACAATGGCCCAAATCGCTATACAAAGCTTCAGCACCCGTGGTTGCCAGGAAAACGGCACCCAATATCCAAAAACCTTTGGGATAAACCGTCAGAAGCCTGATGGCGTAATAAGGATTAAACGCTTTGAGAATAGCAACGTCTGCGGAAATATGTGTTATGCCTAAAATAAAAAGCATACTGAACCAAATCAACATAATTGGCCCAAACAATTTACCGATAGAAGCGGTACCAAATTGCTGCGCAAAAAACAGCGCCGATAAAATCGCTATAACAATATATACCACAATTGCCTGCGGAATTTCATTAAGGAATGGAAGTTGTTTTAATCCTTCTATTGCTGAAGTTACCGATATGGTTGGAGTGATCATACCATCAGCTATCAGCGCCGCGCCGCCAATCATAGCTGGAAAAACCAGCCATTTTTTTTGCCGCCGCACCAGTGCATACAAAGAGAAAATGCCGCCTTCCCCATTGTTATCTGCCTTTAAAGTGAGCGTCACATATTTTATAGTGGTTTGAAGCGTAAGGGTCCAGATGATACAAGATAAGCCTCCGATAATCAACTCCGGAGAAATAACCTTATCAGATATTATAGCTTTAACAACGTAGAGAGGAGAGGTGCCGATATCGCCATAAATAATTCCTAACGCGATAAGTAACCCGGCGGCGCTTACTTTATTAATATTTTTCTGCACGCTTATATTTTAATGTTCTGCCTCAAAATCATTTTCCTCAATTGCATTCATTTTAATAAATAATTTGCAAATGTAAAATGAAACATTTTATCGGCCATTAATTTATTTGATTTAAAATTTTAGTTGATTAAATTCGATATATTCTAATTCCGGGTTCAATTAAGCCTTTTAATATTGATAATCTTTATCGGCGGACTAAAATTCGTTTCATAATCAGGTTGGCTGTGAATTTGCCATACATATTTCATTCCGCTAACCACTCTGCCAAAAGTAGCATATCCTTTTTTATCCGGGCTGGCCGCACCGCCATAATCGTAATCGGGTTCATCATCCATACAAATAAAAAATTCTGTATTTCCTGAATTAGCATCTTCTGCCCTCGCTAAAGAGATAACGCCTTCCTGGTGAAGAATACCTGTTTGTTTGGTGGTTTCCAATGGTATTCCGGGAAGTTTTTGTTCCAATTTAAATTTAGTTTGCCAAAGGCCGCCTTGTATCAATTGCGTTTTGGCGGCGTTCATCGGCTGGTCGTCTTTTTTTAAAACCCGGTAGAATGAGGTGTTTTTAAAATAGCCCGAATCAACAAAAGAAAGAAAAGCGGCAACCGTTTTAGGGGCTTTAGCAGGATATAATTCTACAATAATATCGCCATAATAAGTTTGAATATCTATGGTTGGCTTAGTATATTTTTTTTCCTGGTTACAACTTATCATTCCAATAAAGGACAGGAGAAAAAAGTATTTGAAAATTTTTGAAATCATGAAGATTTTCTTTCAATAGTTTTAAAATTTACAGGAAGGATGAAGATAATAAAAGTTAGTTGCTGGTATTAGAAAAAGAATTTAAATTTTGGTTTTTATTTCTCTAATTCTTTTTCTATCATATTGGCTTCAATTTTTTCCTTCTTCATTCCTATTCTTACAAATCCAAAAAGGCTCATATAAATATTGGCGGTCCAAACCAGCGCAAAACCGCCGATCAAATAACCTCTCCAATCATAAAATAGCAAATGATAATGAGTTATAGATCAAAAATAATATTACTATATAATGTGAAAAACAATATTCGCAGGTAAATACATAATAGAATTTACGGGTAAAAATATTTTTCGCTTTGTGTACTCTTTTCACACAAAATTCACGTGGCTCCTTAAATATTTCTTCATGAGTGACTGTCCACGAAATACAGGATATTGCGAGAGGCAATAAGAAAAGGTCACGCAACTGGTTAGATAAATCCATAATTATACATTATTATTTTATCAGAATAAAGACGATGCTTAATCTATAAAATACATGCCAGTTTTATAATTAATAGTTTTCGAGGCGAATTTTATTTTCCTTTCATCAAATGTTTATCAAATCCGAGCAACACGAGTTTTTCGAATGCTTCCCACACATCTTCCGGAATTTCCTGGTAAATTTGAAAACCTTTTTCAGGATACAATTTAATTCTCTGTAAATCGCCCACCATAATATTTATTACTCTTTCCATCGGTATTTCTTCATTCGGATATTCTTCAAAAGAGATTTGAGGAGAAGTAACCAACAGCTTTTTATCAGGCCAGTGTTTTTTAAAAGTAGCATAGGCCCTTCGTTCCATATAAGGCTTTTGCACTACTATAAAACTTTGTGGATCCAACCTTTTTTCTTTCAATAATTGTTGGGTAAATAAAATATTTTCACCGGTATTGGTCGAATTGTTTTCAATAAGAATGGCTTGTGCCGGAACGCCTTTTTCTATTGCGATAGCCGCAAATTTATCCGCTTCTTTTTCTGTCCATATTTCCTGCGTAAAATTTCCCAAACCGCCGGACATAACCAGCAAAGGCGCAAAATTTTGTAAATATAATTCCGCTGCCCGTTCCGCTACCCGCAAATCATGGCTACCCAAAGCGAGGATGCAATCTACTTTTTCCAATTGGTTATTAAGAAAATGGTAATCCCAAAGTTTTTTTCCGAGCGCAAGAATTTCCTGATTTAGCATAGAAGCAAAAATAGAGAAAGAGAGTTTATTACAGTAAACCGAATAAATAAGGAGGATTTTTATTTTTTATCCATATCCTATAATAAAAAACCCCGGCTTTATAACCAGGGTTTTCGCGGACCGGACGACAATCCATTTCAATTTTTAGTGATTTATTTGTATTAGGATGTTATACCGGTCTAAGGTTTTCAGATTTTTCAATTATACGAACAGAAGACGTGCGAAAAGATATGCTTTATAAGAAACAGGAAAAATCGAATCATTGGGTCGTTATTCCTCTTAGGGGCCTGCGGAATTTATACTTCGTCACAAGTTTAAAAGAGGAGTCCCCAGGATTCAAAATGTGGTGTTCAATGCTTCCCTTAAAGAAATGGGGAAATTGGCTGGATTAAATGATCTGATAAAATTTTCATACAAAAGGGGCAATAAAAAAGTAGTTGTGTGCAAACCAAAGTATGAATGGATTACTTCACATACTTCCCGACGGTCATTTTGTACTAACGAATTTTTAGCAGGAACTCCCGTTGAGCTTATTATGAAAATATGTGGTCATAAAAGTTTGAAGGACTTTTACAGGTATATAAAAATATCCCCCGAGCAGGCAGCGGAAAAGATCAGGGATATATGGCAACAACGGGGAGAAATAGACATTGCGGAATTCGACTGATTTGAATTTTAAAATAAGTGGCATCAGATCGCATGGGAAAAGTGTTTCGAATTCCCGAGCGGATTCGTTACAGCCTCTTAATGCATTGATTGCCAGTGCAAAATAATTTTTAGTCTATCATTTGGCCTATCTAAGAACTTTCCCCCCACATAAGTTTGCAAAGGTTGATTCAGATTTACTGTATAGTTTTAAATTACGAATGTTAGTATATCAGGTGGAGGAAAAATTTTCGTAAACTATCTAAGCCACCTATCGCCGGCTAGTGCCAGCAGGCACCAAGGAATAATCCGGCTGGAGGAAATCCTAATTGCACTAAATTTTGTCAAACTTTTTGAGATATTTTCAACTTTTTTCACACTATTACTTCCCGTTGCTTTTATAATGCCTGTGAATTGTGATGTGAAATGTGCCACTTCTTAATCCAGTATTCAACCTCATAACTTTCGCTTGTACTTATTTTGCTTCTGTCCTGGTATCCTTTTTTGTTTTTGTTGTCAGGCATAAAATCTATATTTAGATATAAAGAATAGGTGTTAAGTGGGGGAATCGAACCCTCAAGCCCTCCATCCTGAATTCAGGAAACAACTTCTCAAGCAACCATTGTCTTGTAGCTTGGGTTTGTCAACCATTCTCAACACGAGCGCAATTCCCAACTACACTTATGATTTTTGTCATCATAGCTGTAAAATTTTGTGTTAACAAAATAGTTGTTACTATCAATAATGAAGCAAACCCAGCTACGTACAATGTGAAGTCAAAAGTCATTGTAACCTTTAAATCCAAGTCGTTTATTAAAGAACTTTTTCAATATAGTTTCTGTAAACTGAATTACCTGCAAAGTTATGTTATAAAGGGAATTAATATGAAGTGACGTGAAATGTTTTATTGAAAAATGCGATGCAGCTTTTTAGAACCGAAATGAATTTTTTGTATGATTTTATTTTTTTTCTGCGTTTCTTCATATTCCAATTCCGTTAAATTAGCCCACTATTATTGTTTTCAATAATTCGTCTTTTATTTTATTCAAAATTATTTGACATGTTGCAAAATCAATATTATCTTTTTAGACAGGAGTATTAAAATAATTTAGTAACATGACCATAAACTTTATACGATCTAATATAATAAATGATATTAACGCAACAATTATCGTTTTAGCCTCCCATCAAAGACAATCCGCCATCAACAGCAATCACCTGCCCCGTTATATAATCGTTTTCAATAAAGGACAAGATCATTTTGGCAATGTCATTTGGTTCACCAATTCTACCAAGCGGAATTGTGTTTGCATATTGTAGAAACGTATCCCGTTTATTTTTAGGCGAAAGAAAATCCCACCAACTTGTATTAACGACACCCGGAGCGACCGCATTTATTCTTAATGGCCTCAGCTCTATTGCCATGGTTGGAATCATTATTTCCAAAGCACCATTAATTGCACCCAATCCGGATGTTCCTTCTGACTTTGATTGAGAACTGATTGAAGTTACAAAAGTGATACTTCCTTTTGGATTAATAAAAGGCAATACTGATTGGGCGGCTATCAACTGCGGAAAGAATTTGCCTTCAAAGCCCTTCTTTAAATCTTCTATTTTTAATTCTTCAAATAAACCCGCACCCTTTCCGCCACTTAATGCAACCACTAAATGGTCTATCCTGTCTATGCCGGCCATTGTTTGTTTTAGCGTTTTTTCATCCGTTGCATCAGCTATGCTTCCTTCCGCATTTTCGCCCAATTCTGTCAAAACCCTGGCTAATTTGTCCTTGCTTCGTCCTAAAACAAAAACACTATAACCCTTGTCAACAGAAAGCTTTGCAGTGGCCAATCCAATTCCTGAAGTTCCTCCTGCGATTACGATGTTTTGCATAATTTTTCATCTTTTTAAAATTTTCAGGTCGGTTCGCCCACACCTTCACTCAATAACTTCAGCAAGCTGCCCTGTACATATACCTTCCAGCCTTTAACGAAGTTATCATAACCTTCCATTTGCGGCACTAAACCCAAGTGCGTAAATTTTATGGAGGTCAGGTTATTTTCTGTTGAGATATCGAATATGATTTTTGTGCCTATCCATTCAGTTTTAATTTTGAGCCAGGGGAAATAGCAGTCGGTTACCGTCCATACAATTTTAGTATTGGGGATAAACTCTGTGATGTTAAATGTTACAAATGTTTCGCCAACCCTAGCCGTAAAAACATCACTCAACTTTTTCGAAGTGCCTTCAAAATTTGTCACCCACCAATTCTGGACACGGCTTATCGCTGCCATTGCTTCTTCTACAGTTACGTTTGTAGTTATACTGCAATTGAAATCTTGTTTTTTCATTTATTTTATTTTATCTTATAATGATCGAGCATTTTAAGATGTGACACAGTGAAGCAACTTATTTTAGATATTTTTATTTTTAATTGTTGTTGACTGTAAGGCAGGAAGCCATGCTACATGAAGCTCAATTCTTTTTAGCCTTTTTTCGTTGAGTGGTTTGTTCATCTTCTTTCAGGTTGTCTTAAACCATACCAATTTACAAGTCGGTAACTAATTCGGCTATACGGTTAGATATTCCTACTTCGTTATCATACCAGGCCACCACTTTTACCAGGTTACCGATGGCTTTGGTAAGGCTGCCATCAACAATCGATGAATGCGTGTTACCCAAAATATCGGATGACACAAATTGTTCTTCGGTATATTCCAGGATACCCTTCATCGAGTTTTCTGAATAGTGTTTTAGTATGCTATTCAGATCAGTTACAGACACTTCTTTTGTCAGGTTGATAGACAGATCAGCAATAGATGCATCAATCACCGGCACACGATAAGAATACCCATCTAATTTGCCTTTTAAGTTTGGCAGTACATCGCCTATTGCTTTGGCTGCACCGGTTGTGGTGGGTATAATAGAATAAGTCGCAGCCCGCGCCCGCCGCAGATCTTTATGAGGGGCATCCTGTAAGTTCTGATCAGCCGTAAATGCATGAATGGTGATCATATAACCGGATTCTACACCAAATTCCTTATCCAGTATATACAGAATGGGGGCTATGCAGCCGGTAGTGCAGGATGCTGTTGAATAAATTACTTCATCACCAATTACTTCATTATTGACACCATTTACAATTGTTTTTACTCCACCGGAGGCAGGGGCTGTAATCAGGACTTTCTTTGCACCTGCATTGATGTGCGACTGTGCTGCGTTTTTTTCGGTAAAGCGCCCTGTTGATTCTATCACCACGTCAATTCCCAGATCTTTCCATGGTAATTTTTCGGGATTTCTTTCACTAATCATTTGTATTCGTTTCCCGTTTACAATTATAGCATCCCCATCAGCAACGATTTCGCCCGGAAAGCGGCCATGGGCGGTATCATACTTCAATAAATGAGCCAGCGTTTTGACATCAGTCAAATCATTTACGGCTACTACTTCAATATTTGATTTGTTTTGTAGTGCCCGTAGCGTCATTCTGCCTATGCGGCCGAATCCATTGATTGCAATTTTCATTTTATGTGTGTTAAATATTTTTATTTAAGTCGGGATACTGAAGGTCCTCCTTTCCATTTTGTAATGTTCTATTTTTGTTTTACTCTGTAATGATCGAACATTTCAAAATTGGACAGTGAAGCAACTTATTTTAAAGATTTTTCATTTTGAGTTTTATTAATTGTTTTTCACTTTCAGTTTTTGCCAGTGATAACGCTTTTTCAAAATTTGCTTTTGATTTTTCATTATCAATCCCCTCATACAATTCACCAAGAAGTGTAAAATAAAAATGATTGTCAGGCAGGTTCAATTTTTCAGCTTCCGGCAATGCGGTTTCCTTTCCACTGGCTTTATACAAAGCATATATCCTGTTCAAAGCCACGCCCGGGGAATAATTTATTTCAAGCAATAAATTATAATGATGTAAAATAGCTTCGCGTTTTTCGTTAGTATCTTCTTTTTGACAATTCCAAAAAGCAATCCCTGCTTCTAAATGATAAGAACTTAGATCGTCTCCCTGCAGCAGATAAATTTAAAAAGTAAGTGCCTTGTTCTATCAAATCGGGATCCCAAAGATTTTCATCCTGGTCGTCATATAAAATAATATCGTTGTCAGCGACTTTGCCGTGCAGCAAGCCTTGAAGCATGAAAGCTCATCAAAGCAACCAACGCATTTGTTTTAGGTACGTTAGTCATACTGTAATCTGTAAGCATTAAACCCAATCTCAATGCCTCCATGCAAAAATCTTTTCGCAGAATTTGATTTTGAGTGGCAGAATAATATCCTTCATTAAAAAGCAAATAAATTATATGCAAAACATTATCAAGCCTCTTATTAATTTCCTTCTCAGGTGGCATTTCCAATTCGACCTTTTCTGCTCTTAATTTTTCTTTTGCCCTAAATAATCTTTTATTGATTGTTTCTTTATTACTGAAAAATGCTTCCGCTATTTCTTCAATTCCGAAACCGCAAAGGACACGCAGTGCAAGAGCTATCTGTGCTTCGCTCGCAATAGCGGGGTCACATATAGCAAACATCATTTGCAACTGGCTGTCTTTAATATTTTCTTTTGAAAAATCCATTTCTTTCGTTTCTGAAATTGTGTCGGCAGATAATTTTATCTGGGGAATTATCTTTTTGTCAAAGATTTTTTTTCGCCTGAAATGATAAAGAGTTTTTTGTTTGGCTACCGCATATAGCCATGCCGTTGGGTTTGCAGGAACACCCTTTAGCGCCCAGGTTTCGGTTGCAGTTAAAAATGTTTCGCTCACTATGTCTTCAGCGATTTCAATATGTTGCAGCCCATAAAGTTTACTAATGACGGCAACCATTTTTGAAAATTCATTTCGGAATAAATCGGGTATCAGTTCTGTTTCTTCTTTCATTTAGAAAAAGTAAAACCTGCCCGCATTCAACGTGCAGGTTTTACAAAGTTCAGCATTAATTATTTTATTCAAAAACCGGCCGTATTTCTACACTGCCACCCACCTCAAGTACAGGGCAGCCATGTGCCAGAGTTGTTGCCTCGTCTAAGCTTTCTGCTTTTACTAAAACAAAGCCGCCCAGTTTTTCTTTTATTTCAACAAAAGGGCCATCTGTTATTATGCCTCCAGGTTTCAATACTTTTCCTTCCACAGAAAGACGGTTGCCTCTACTTGATAATTTTCCCTGGGCTATAATTTCGTTAGTCCAATCAATCCATTTTTTAACGAGGGCGCTCCGGTTTTCGGGCTCAACGTTTCTGTCCTCCAAATCTATTTTTCTAAATAATAAAGCATATTCTTTCATATTGATTTGTTTTTAATTTTTATTGTTTTGTACAGAGTATTTTTCTTCGCATTCTGATTAGTGCAACACTAATTTGCATGCACCGCGTATTGGCCAACCTGATAATCTCCTGCCGGCATTTTGAATGCAATATTTAGACGATTATAAGTGTTGATGATAACTACTGCCATCGTTAAATCTATTAATTCTTCTTCAGAAAATTGATTACGGGCTTCCTCATAAATTTCATCCTGCACATTGCCATCTTTAAGTTTGGTAACAGCTTCTGCCCATGCCAATGCAGCACGCTCACGCGCTGAATAAAAAGGCGCATCACGCCATGCGCTAATCAAATACAACCGTTGCTCGGTTTCGCCCGCTGCACGTAAATCTTTTGAATGCATATCAAGGCAACCGGCACAGCCATTGATTTGTGATACCCTGAAATCAATCAAATTAAAAAGATGCTGTTCAATGGTTGATTTAGCAAGATACATATTGAGGCTACCCAATGCTTTGATTGCTTTCTGGCCGTTTAATAAATAATTAATTCTTGTTTCCATTTTTTTATTTTTTTATTATTAAATGTGTTTCATCATAATAATGATTGAACTTTTTGAAACAGGACACCGAAATAATTTTTTTAATTATTTTATCGTCAAAATTATTGACGCGTGATGTCAATTGATTAACTACTTCAATATCTGAAGTGACTGAGTTGTACTAAAGGTATTATTAACCTTCTCTTTTTCATTTTGCAAAATACTAATTTGAATATTTTATTCTATAATCATATAGTTAATATGCTCACCCACTGTACTTTCCTTTTTAAAATTTGGGATTTTATTGGAAATCCAAATAGTAGTGCCGCTTTATTTGTGAAAGCGTATTTTAATTTAGCACATACTTCGGGCCCTTTCCCCATTTTTTGAGCATAAGCGAATACAGCACTTCGGTTTCCACAAAGCTTCCGATTATAAAGTGGCTGCAAACTATAATTAATTCAAAAAACGAATTATATATCTGCATAGATGATTTTCGTTATGATGCTTTTATAAATGTTTCGTCAAGCGTTATATCGCCATTTGTATCTGACTCCACTTTATACCACCTCTGGCCATCTTCAAGCATTACGTAATAAATGGTTTTATTATTGGCATATACTTCTGTTACGCTAAAAATGTTCTTACCGTGGTACTTTTCAGCTAAATTGGTTTTAATAAAAAGAGGAAGGCCTTTCCCTGTATAATATTTAAGAGTATAGAGCAATTTACCATTGCGCGAATAATAAATTTTGCATGTAGAATTATTAGAATTTTTAAAATACACTTCATACGAATCACGCAACTTGTACCAACTTTCATTCTTCACCTCGGGAAACGAATTGTGAAATAATTCATAAACCTTCCCTGGTATATTTATAGGATTCTCTGCAAAAACGTTGGTTGAGAAAAGTACTGTAAAAAGATAAATTGAAAGCATTTTGATTTTCATGATTTTTTTTATTTAAAATTTTGGGGGAAACATTATAGGCTTGCTTAATGTGAATTTCCTTTAGAATATTCCGATTAGCTTTTTATTTGTTTTATAATAAATTCAGGCTATGAAAGCCTAAATTTATTTGTACATTAAATGAATTGATTTCGTTAAATAGCTTCCTAAGCTAAGCAACGATTCCATGGCATTTGATTATTTTCAAGAAGGTTGATTCGTTGGTTCATTTTATTTAATATTAGTTATTTATTCTTTCACTAATAATGATTTGGTTTTGGGAAATTGGACAGCCAGCGAAAAAAATATTTTTAAAGGTTCTTCATTTTTAAGTTTATGGTTTGTCTTTCAGTTTCGGTTTTAGCAATTGATAATGCTTTTTCAAAATTTGACTTTGCTTTTTCACCATCAATGCCTTCATATAATTCTCCAAGAAGTGTAAAATAAAAATGATTGTTTATAAGATTTAATTTTTCAGCCTCAACCAAAGCAATTTTTTCCCCATAGCTTTATCAATGCGTATACCCTGTTTAAGGCTACACCCGGCGAATAATTAATTTCCAGTAACAAATCGTAATGATGTAAAATAGATTCCCGCTTTTCTTTAGTATCTTCTTTTTGACAATTCCAGAAAGCTATTCCTGCTTCCAAATGGTAAGAGCTTAGGTCGCCTCCCTGCGCAGATACATTTAAAAAATAGGTTCCTTGTTCTATCAAATCCTGGTCTCCAAAGGTTTTCATCCTGCTTTTCATATAAGATAATACTGTTTTCGCGATTTTGTCTCGCTTCAAGCCTTGAAGCATGAAAACTCATCAACGCAACCAACGCATTTGTTTTAGGTAAATTAGTCTTACTGTAATCTGTAAGCATTAAACCTAACCTCAGAGCTTCCATACAGAAATCTTTTCGTAAAATTTGATTTTGCGTGGTAGAATAATACCCTTCATTAAAAAGCAAATAGATGATATGCAAAACATTATCAAGCCGGCTACTGATTTCTTTTTCGGGCGGCATTTCCAATTGAACTTTTTCCTCTCTTAATTTTTCTTTTGCCCTGAACAGCCTTCTTTATTTATGCAAAAACCGGGCGTATTTCCACACTGCCTCCCAGCTCAAGTACCGGGCAGCCATGTGCCAGTAACGTTGCCGCGTCTAAGCTCTCAGCTTTTATTATGGCAAAGCCGCCCAGTTTTTCTTTTATCTCCACAAAAGGCCCATCTGTTATTATGCCTCCGGGTTTCAATACTTTTCCTTCCTCTGAAAGACGATTGCCTTTGATTATTAATAATTCCCCTTCAGCGACTCTCCCACTTACCCAATCATTCCATTTTTTTACGAGAGCATCCATTTTTTCCGGGCCTGCATTTTTTTCATCATAATCCGACCTCCTGAGTAATAATACGTATTCTTTCATCTTGATTTTTTTTAATTTTCATTGTTTACGTTAATCAAAAAATGATATTACCACTTTGCCAATATTCATACCGGTTTTTATACACGCTATTGCCTTTTATGGAAGAGAACTGAAAAGGCTAATCGAAATTGTCTTTTATTGTATACCCAACCTGCGGGAAAGCTTTATTACCCGGGTTTGATTTTTTAAAGAGGCAGTTGTGCATCAGTCACCGAATGTTGGCAGCTGGGCTTTCTTTCCGTTGAGCTAAGTTAATACTTTTCGCTTCGGTCTTCTTAATTCAATCCTATAAACATAATAACGACTGCAATAGAATAAAGTATTGCTTGAAATATGTTTCCATTATTCATTTTGTTTCGTGCTTCGTTTAATTGAAGTTCGTCATTGCTGTCGAGATTAGAAATCATTTTATATACAGGTAGTTTGTAAATCTTTGAAATAATACCTGCAATAAACCATAGCATAAGGCTTGCTGTAAAATACTGATTGCCGAACCCGAAGAAATAGTAGTACGGAATTGCGATGAAAAAAGGAAGGTTTAGAATTATAATCATAAACGCAGATTTAGATGAATACTTCATTAGCAATTCACTTATATTTTTAAATGCCACTACATCTAATGTGTTCAAAATTTTGCGAAACACACCGGCAATAAATATTAAGAAAGCTGCATTGATTGCCATCGAAGCAAAAAGCAAAGTTTCTGTTATACTTTTGGTCATAATTTTATTGTTTTGATAAAACAACAAAATCTTAACGGTAAAATTTCGGGCAGTTCTGTTGTTAGTGCCGTGTCCCGTTAGCCTTGCTGCCAAGATGATAATTAGCGCAATACACTAATATATCTACATAAATGCCTGAATTGATTGAGTTGTACTAAAGGTATTATTAACTTTCTCTTTTTCATTTTGCAAAATACTTTTCATTCCTTCGAGGCAATTCTTGTATTTCGGTTTCCAATCACTGGTAATATCATCTTGTTGTATCCTGTACGAATTTGTGATAAAACCAATTACCTCTTTCCCCATTAGGAGTTTTGCTAAAAATAAAGGGATGGAAAATGCTTTTTTGCTGCCTGTAAGTGCCACTACTCCATTAACAAAATCTTTATATCGAATAGGAGAAAAGTCAGAAAAATTTAATGTTTTGTTTTTCAATCGCCGAAAATTTTCCAAGGAATAAACCACCGCATCAGCGGCATCATCAACACTTATCAGGTTCCAATAAAAATCTCCTTTACCAATAATTGGCATTTTGCGTTTGCGAACTGAGTCAAATAAATAGGTGGTGTTCCAGGAATCTTCGGAATAAAAACTTCCGAAACGAAGAATAACATGCCCGGTTCTTTTTTCGTCCCGAATCATATTTTCCATTTCAACAGCAGACTTTGTCCATATTATTTGCTCGTTAGCAATGGGTGTTTCAGAAGTTACTTGCGCTCCATTTTTATTTCCATAAAGAATAGTTATACTTTCCTGGATAAATATTTTTATGTTGTTGGCTACAGCAGCCTGCAATAGTGCTTTCGTACCCACTGTTCTTATTTCGTCGTTTTCCTTCCAATCTTTCATTTTATTAGGGATTGGTTTTCTTGGGATATGTGTTGCTAAATGAAAAATGGCATCGCAATTTTTTGTTGCTTCAATCATTTCTTCCGGATTGAATAAATTTCCTTCAAATACTTCAACACCGGCTTGCTTTAGCTGCGAAGAATTACTCGCTGAACGGCTAAGTGCAACAACCTGTATATTTTTTTCGGTTAATAATTTCGCAACCCGTTTACCGAGAACCCCTGTCGCTCCCGTAATAAATACCCTTCTTGCGATTAATTGATTTGTCATATCAGGTATATTTTATTGTATTATTAAAATTGTTTACATCATAATAATGATTGAACTTTTTAAAATAGGACAAGAAAATAATAAATAATTATGTTGCCATAATTTTTGAACGATATTACTGTTGAAAACAAACATTTCATGCTTTTAATGAATACCATCAATTATCAACTTTTCTTTGAGTGGGTGACAGGTAATTTTGGAGAATTTTTAAAATAGTTTTCCAGTGTATAAGTTCCATACCCTTGAAAAGGCAATGCATCTGAGTGTCAGGAATTGAGAAAGAGTTGGGAAGCCAATGGTGTATCAACATCTTATTCGGCTATTTTTTTAAAAAAGGCAGTCCCTTCCGTTCATAGATCAATTTTCCCTGGCAGAGGGTATAGACGACTTTGTCAAAAGAAAGGATATCTGTTGCAGGGTCTCCGCCCAATAATACAATATCGGCGTCCATACCCGGAACGATCTGTCCGGTCCGGGAGGCTAAACCGAACTGCTTTGCCGGTGCAGTCGTAAGCATCGCCAGGATCTGACGGAAATCAAGACCGGCACCCGCCAGCAAACTGTATTCATCTTTCGTCGAATAGTCGGTGATATAACCTACGTCGGTCCCGAATAATAAAACACCTCCCGCAGCGGAGAAATCATGCACCTGTTGCTGGGCGACGAGAACAAGGGGATTATGCATCGGGGCTTTTACCCCATTTTTCAGCAGAGCTTCCTTTCCAGAGCTTCAGCGTCGGGATAACAGACATGTGTGCTGCGAGCATTCGTCGGAGGGTGTCCGGGCTCCAGCCCCTGCCGCCGTCGGGGGTCGTATGAGCAAGAATATCCACGCCGCCTTCCAGCGCGATCGCCAGACCCTGGTTGTCGGTGGGATGCGCAAAAACCTGCCTGCCCAGTCGATGGGCCTCCTGCACGATGGCCTTACGATCGGAACGGGCATATAGACAGTGCCGTGCCTGGTCGGCGATCCTGTCCAGAGTTTGATGCCGTCCGCGCCTGAATCGATCTGCTGCCGGACATGCATGGCGGTCTGCCGCGGATCGGTTGCTTCAGGGAACTTCAGCGGTTCGATATAAAAAGGGCTTCCGTTCGGTGGGACGAGGGGAACGCCTGTTGTATAGATGACCGGACCGGAAACATCGCCCTTCTTTATCCTGTTCCGGATCCGCAAGGTCTGTTTGATATCAAATTCTGCCAGGTCAAATACATGCGCAAAGCCATGGCTCGTCAGCATGTCGGCCATCTGCTGATCAAACCTGGCTGCAGCAATCGTATCTGCGCGGTCCCACTTCGGCTCGATAAAATGGACATGGCAATTCCAGAAAGCGGCCGTCAGTACCATGCCCTTACAGGATATGATTCGAAAGGATTTCGGTATAACGATTTTGTCGGAGCTGCCTACTTTTATAATTTCCCCATTACGGATCAATACGGTTCCATTTTCTATGGGTGTGGCAGAAGGGGAGGGATATATCCGGGCTCCCACCAGCGCCAGATTAGCGGGAACGCCGGCCGTCTGGCTAAAAACAGAACTCGTCACAAAGTAAAAGGCTAACAGCAGGGCTATTCTGATCATCATATGTTTCATATAAATTGTACTTTTTTTAACCTTAAAAAAAATATTATCGAAATAAAAGTCAGCATAACATAAATCAGATGCGGTAAATCTTTATGGATGTTATAAAAACAAGCCACAATAACCGGTCCAACAACCCTTGTTAATGATTGCAATGATTGATAGCTTCCCCTGCGCTTTCCCGTGGTAATTTATTATTACACACCCGATAGAGCCAGAAAATATTCATGTCTTAAAGTTCATAACACTGGAATCCCAATTGTGATACAACTCATGAATAAGATGTTCATTTAATCACGGCTTACATTCTAAACGCAGAATATTTTCCCAATCATCTAAGTCAACATTAACACGATTATACCATCCATTTTTTTAAGTTCAGCGCATACGATGGCTTCTTTATATTTATTGTCAATATTTGAACGAAAAACCATAATGTATTTGTTGGCTATAAGAATTTCACTTAGTTCCATTGTTAGAATATTCATTATAAAAATAGAAGAAGTAAGAGAGTGTTAGAACTCGTCTTACTTCCAGGCAGTTACCAAACGATTCCCTGAGGCTTCTTTTACATTGTTCTTCGTGATGCCGTTGACAATATTAGCATCGGACTACTTCAAGATCCTGATCTGTCAGATACTTTCTTCTCCCAAAAGCTTTTCTATTCTTTTTAATATTCCAAAAGTCAGCAACCGTTAATTGTTTTCCTAATTTTTGGCGCTTGTTTTCTATAACAATAGATTCTTTAACTTCTGTAGTCAATACTTCAAGATCTTCGGCACAGAGTTGAATCAATGCGTTTGCGAAACCGGTTTCCATGTTCTTTTAATATTTATAATTTTTTTGATTTTTAATTTTGTTTGATGAGCCATTATTGAACCCAGTTGTTTCCGATGATTTTTAGGATTCTTAAAAAGCCAAAAAGGATATCGAATATGGGAAAGCCGGAACGATTGTCCCGGTATCTTCCCAACATCGAATGTCCCAAAACCCTAAACATTTCTACAAAAAATCCTTACAGGAAGCTGTATTTTAATCCAACTTCCAGGCCGCTTGTCATGTTGTACGTTTTTGCCCTGCCTGCAGGATATGAAGCATAATTTTTGTCTTCCGCATTCGTAAAATCAACGTCAAATCTCACCCCTGTTGTTAAAAACAGATCGCTCTGCAGTTTTATTTGGATACCTGCTTCTGCGGCTCCGCCAAACGTTGCTTTTTCATAACGGTCATTGCTATTGCCTATCGAATCTTTTCCGCTATTGTATGTAAGTTTTGAAGTGGTTAAGAAACTCACCTGCGGGCCGATTTTCCCGGAAAATGAAATGCTGTTTTCAGGATTACTGTTCCATGTAAAATAGACGGGTACTTTTATATAGTTTACTTTCCTGATTGTAATCCTTTCCGCTTAACTTATATTTTTGACCTTGCATTGAATAAAGCCCATCTATCGCAACTCCTATATTTTTTGTGAAGTTATACCCGGCACCTACTCCGAAATTGGTGTTAAATGTTGCTTTACTACTATAAAGATTATTGTCGTGATCATCTTTATTCAGAAGAAAACTGAATTCCGGTGTGGCTTTTACGCTTACGTTAAACCCTTTTTGGGCATTTACATTTGTTGTCATTGCCATCATTATCATAACAGATAATGAGATAAAAATAATTCCGTTGTTTTTTTTGTTAACTTTCATGTTGATTTGTTTTTGATTTGATTAAATAATTGAATTGAAAACCAGGCTACATCGGAGTGCAATCCTTTGTAGCCTTTTTTATTTTATAGTGATGTGTGCTGATGTGCTTTGTTCATTTTCAATAATTTTTTTCGTCCGTTTTTTGTTTAATTATTAAACAAAAAAAGAATGAAAAACGTGACAGATTAAAGTTTGATCAAATTGATACATGCATTGATTTTTTATTTTCCATCTTGCAATTGTATCAAGTTGATTTTTCAAAAATTGCCTCTGAAAGTTTTCTGTGAATGGACAAATCGGTGAAATCTATTTGTTGTGTAGGTTAACGATAAAATTGGTCGGTAAAAAACCTCAATGTTGCCGATTACATTCCTAGTCCATTCACAATTTTAAGTAATCCCCAGGCTTTTTCTAACTCATTAATTCTCTTTTTTTTTGCCATTAAAATTGTTTACATCCTAATAATGATTGAGCTTTTGAAAATTGGACAAGGGAGTAATAAATAATTATATTGTGCATAATTTTTGAGCAATACTGCTGCTGAAAACAAACCTTTCATGCGATTACTGAATACTATCAATTATCAACTTTTCTTTGAGTTGGTGACTGGTAATTTTGATGAATTTTCAAAATACTTTTCCAGTGTATAAGTTCCATATTCCGGGGCCACCATATTTGTAGTTAAGACAGTGAGTAAAAATTCTATTGGCTCCATAAACCCGTACACTTGTAAATGTTCGAAGCAAAAACAGGATTACGTTTTTTACCCAAATTGGTATGTATATAATTTTCTCCGGCTTTTTTAATGCTTTAAAGGCTGTATTCGCAATTTGTGTGTAGGTGAGTATTTCAGGGCCACCCACATTTATTTCATGTTCATCACTTCCTATGGCCTCCACGCAAACTTTGGCAACGTCTTGTCCATCAATTGGATTTATTTTACAATCTCCTTTTCCAAAGAGATATATTTTTCCCTTCTTTCCCATATCCAGAAACTCATGCATGTCTGAAAAAAATCCTGTTGGATTGATAAGGCAATAATTCAGTCCGGAATTTTTAAGTGCATGAACAAATTTTTGTTTTGCCTGGATGATTTTTAATTTTTCCATTTTATCCGAATTAAAAATGAAAACATAAATAAATCTTTTAACGCCACTTTTTATAGCTTCATTCAATAAGTTCAAATTTGCCTGGTAATCTACATCCATATAGGTTAGCCCATCTTTTTGGCGGGTAATACCAATGCTGTAATTACGGTATCTATACCTGTGCAACAATTGAGGATAGTTTGCGGTTTAGTAATCTCGGCATTGATAACCTCATCAACCTGGGCATTTATTTTTTTTAATTTTTCAGGATTTCTAACAATCGCCCGAACGTAGTAATGTTGGCGTTTTAATTCATTCAAAATATGGCCGCCCAAATATCCTGTTGCTCCCGCTATTAAAATTTTGTATTCATTTTTCATTTTCTAAAAATTTTAAATATTTAATAATTAACTCTTTTTCTAATTTTTTAAGAGGGTAACCTTCTTTAAACAAAAAGAAGTATTGCCAGGCAATGCCATCAAGCAATGCGCCTAATGTATAGGCTTCCATTTCAGGATTTTTTACACCACAGTCTTTGAATAATTTTTCAAGGTCTTTCACTATTGCCATAAAAATATTTCTCAATTTGGTTTCCAGTTTTGATGAAATGGCTTTTTGAGCAATTAGCGGCATAATCGTTTTTGATAAATCGGATTTTTCTCTTATTAACTTAAATGAATTCTGGATGACCAGTTTAATTTTTTTGACAGGATCCCTTTCCTGTATGACATTTTCGGTGAAAGCAAACAACTCACTAAATATCCGGTTTATAGTAAATGCTAATAGTTCTTCTTTACCTGAAAAATAATTGTACATAAGGCCTTTGGAAACGTTAGCCTCTTTAGCGATTTGATCAATGGTTACATTTACGTATCCCTTTTCCATGAATAGGCGCAATGCTGCATCAGATAATGAATGCATAGCGGCATTGCGAATTTCTGCGTATTGTTTTTCTGTTCTTGGTGACATACTTAATTGTTTATTGACTGAATAGTCATTCAAAAATAATACCTGTTTTGAAATTTACCAAAAAAGATTTTATAATTTTCCAGTGAGTTAACTTTTTTCGGCGTGGTGATCTGATTAATATTGTCTTTATCCGGTTCGAATGTTTAGATGAAAATTATTGACCTGATTCCTTATATGCCGGTATTAAAAAAAATATTTCTTCCTCCTGGAGTAAGATCAGACGATAATGCAGAACAACTTTTATACTTCAAGAGTTTATCAGCAAAAAATGAGAAGAATAAAATTTAAAGATGAAGAGACGGGAAAGGTTCTTGTATTCCTCACCAATAATTTTAATCTTACTGCTAATGAAGTTGTACAATTGTATAAGCACCGATGGAAAATAGAATTGTTTTTTAAATGCCCGCCACAACGGAACGGGCAGGGATAAAGCAACATCTGAAAATAAAATCCTTCTGGGGGCATTCAGAAAATGCAGTAAAAACACAAGTATCGATCGCGGTGTCTGTTTATGTTTTATTCGCTATCGCAAAAAAGAGATTTATGCTAAAACAAAGCCTCTACGAAATTCTACAAATTATAAGCATATATATTTTTGAAAAAATGCCCATAAATCAACTGTTTCATGAAACTCAATTACAATATTTCAAAGAACAAAGCACTAACCAATTGAAAATGATTGACTAATATCAAAACGCTAGTCATAAGTTATGATAGCTGATGAAATCAAAATAAAATATATCGGGGGACCTACAGCAATATTTTAAGCGGGTGGAATAAGGTTTTAACTGATCCAACTTTTGACCTTAAAGACACCAAATATGATGCGGGATAATGTGCCGCCTAAAATAAAGAATCCTTCCGTGAATGTTGATAACATTGGTAAGATTGATTTCGTATTATTAAGTCATGAATATCACTTGATAATTTAGATAATTCGCGACGAAAATCTCTATCATCAGTTGATAAAGTTTATACTACGTCGGCTACAGCCAAAAGGATTAAGGCAAATGTTGTCAGTTTAAAGAATTGGGAAAACGGTTGAAATACAAACTATAGACAACAATGTGTTTTAACGGGTACGCCGGTTTTTGCTTTCCTTGAAAATTAATACACATTTTTTCATTTTTTAAATTCTACTGATTTCACATTAATGACGGTTAAGGTTAAAAAAAGTGGACAAATAATATAGTTCCTTAGCAGAAGTATTTCTTAACCTGGTTCCTCTATTTTTTGCTGGACACTTTGCTTTTCCGTTTGTGCTTTGACAAAAGCCCAGGCTTTCTGAAAATTAATTCTTTCTTTTCCCTTATTCGGATTTTTGTTGAATTCTCCGAAGATTTGTGAGCATATTGTCTCTATACATTCTATAATTTTTCCTGGCATAATATGAAAATTATCAGTTTCAATGCAAAGCATACTTTTATTTACCCCAAGGTCAAGGTTAATTTTCGCCCGGGGAAATATATCCTTGATTTTATCAAAGATAAAACCGGTAGTTTTTTGAACTGTAATATTTGCAACAGATACCTCTTCTACCAGTTTTTATTTTCCTGTTTTTTTACCTAATAAAGAATTTGTTTCCATCAACTAATTTATTATACCCAAAATATTAATTTCTTTACATGTACTGAACACAATTATTCCCAATCAGGGCTGAAGACCAAAGAAGGCTCTACCACTCTCAAAATCTGCAGGCACCGAGACTTGTTCATGCGCTATGAGCCAGTCGTCTTCGATCTTCCGAAAACACGCCGTCCAACGAAGCCAAAAATCAACCTGTTGACCAGTCTTTAATTTTGCATTTATCCGGTTGAGGCTACGGCTAAATGCCACATCATTGCTTACGGCAATTTGAAGGTCGCGAATCTCGTAATCCAGCGGGCAGACTAACATCGCAAAAACCTCCAACCAAGGTTTCTTTTTCGACTCCAAACCAACGTACTTCAGTGGTTGCCCAAGATCAAAAGACACGATGTCCGGAGCATAGATAGACATAACACCGTCAAGATTCATGACACTGAGCGCCTTCACATGGTTGTCTATTTGTCGGCGGATGGAGGCTTCGTCAATCGCTCGTTACGTAGCCGTAGATATCTCTTTCTCATGATTTGAAATTTCTTTCATGATAATTTATTTTTTATTCCATTCATAACTTCCTTTTCGACTGACTTTATTCGACCTTGCTGCTATTTCATATATCACGTAGTTGTTGGTGAAATCTTGTTTTTCAACAAATTTGCGTAAGACGATAATTCGTCGAGAAATTTCTCTGCCAGTTCCTTAATTTCATTTTGCACAGGTTGATTGTCCAGGTTAAATGCGAAGTGTATTTCAGGGACCATCAATAGCTTTGAAGCAGGATAAGCACCCATATTGAGCAATGTAATTTCAAGGTTGTTTGAAGCTTGCAAGCCGCCGAATTTCGTTGCTGAAGCCGACGCAATGCCGGTTACCTTACCGATCAAATCTCTTCCGCAATATTCCAATATGTTTTCTAAGGCTGCAGGAATATTGCTGTGGTATTCGGGCGTTACAATAATGACAGCTTGCGAACTTTTCAACATGTTACTAATCGCTTCAACGGTTTTTTTCTCTTCTTCGGAAATCGCCGAGCCGTAAATTGGCAATGAATAATTTTTCAGGTCTATCAAATTGACTGTTGCTCCTCTTTTTATCAATTGATTTTTAAGATAGTAAGCCAAACGGTCGCTCTTTCTTTCTTGCCTGATGCTTCCTAACAGGATTAATACTTCCATTTTTTTTTATTTTATGTTTTTTTATTTTTTAATTTGAATATTTTATTCTATAATCATATAGTTAATATACTCACCCATTGTACTTTCCTTTTTAAAATTTTGGGATTTTATTGGAAATCCCAATAGTAGTGCCGCTTTATTTGTGAAAGCATATTTTAATTTATCTCATACTTCGGGCTCTTTCCCTATTTTTTAAGCATAAGTGAATTCAGCACTTCAGTTTCGCCAAAGCTTCCGATTATAAAGTGGCTGCAAACTATAATTAATTCAAAAAACGAATTATATATCTGCATAGATGAATTTCGTTACGATGCTTTTATAAATGTTTCGTCAAGCGTTATATCGCCATTCGTATCTGATTCCACTTTATACCACCTCTGGCCATCTTCAAGCATTACGTAATAAATGGTTTTATTATTGGCATATACTTCTGTTACGCTAAAAATGTTCTTACCGCGGTACTTTTCAGCTAAATTGGTTTTAATAAAAAGAGGAAGCGTCTTTCCCTGTATAATATTTAAGAGTATAGAGCAATTTACCATTGCGGGAATAATAAATTTTGCATGTAGAATTATTAGAATTTTTAAAGTACACTTCATACGAATCACGAAACTTGTACCAACTTTCATTCTTCACTTCGGGAAACGAATTGTGAAATAATTCATAAACCTTCCCTGGTATATTTATAGGATTATCTGCAAAAACGTTAGTTGAGAAAAGTACTGTAAAAAGATAAATTGAAAGCATTTTGATTTTCATGATTTTTTTTATTTAAAATTTTGTAAAAATATTATAGGCTTGCTTAATGTGAATTTCCCTTAGAATATTCCGATTAGCTTTTTATTTGTTTTATAATAAATTCAGGCTATGAAAGCCTAAATTTATTTGTACATTAAATGAATTGATTTCGTTAAATAGCTTCCTAAGCTAAGCAAGGATTCCATGGCATTTTGATTATTTTCAAGAAGGTTGATTCGTTGGTTCATGTTTATTTAATATTAGTTATTTATTCTTTCACTAATAATGATTGGGTTTAGGAAAATTGGACAGGCAGCGAAAAAAATATTTTTATTTCGGTATTTCTACCCTACTTCCATTCAGCCTTAATACAATTGTAAATGCACCTGTAAAAAAGGCAGATAAAGTAAAAAAAAAGAGATCGGGAATGCCGAATGAAATACCAGTAAACCAACAAATAAAGCTTTTTTCTATTTCGGTATTGCTATAACCATTACGGCTAAACGCAAATGAATATTGAACTTAATAAAAATTAAATAGCAAAAGATATTTTCTGATTACAGGTTTCTTACCTGGTTCGAAAGTTTAGGTGAAAAATTACCAATTCAATCCACCTGTTAAAAAAATAATCCTGCCCGAATTTGGCATGATATTTTTCAATTTTAATAAACACAAAAGCTATAGAAAATGATTGCAAGAATTTGGCACGGAATTACAACAAAAGAAAATGCAGATGCCTATGAAAATTTGTTAAAGCAGGAAATTTTTGAAAGTATCGCTAATAAAAAAATAAAGGGATACAAAGGTATTCAACTTTTGAAAAGGGAAGTTAATGATGAATTTGAATTCACAACTATAATGTGGTTTGAAACTATAACTTCTGTTAAAGAATTTATGGGCGAAGATTACGAAACAGCTTATGTGTTGCCACCGGCGCAAAAGCTTTTATTGAGGTATGATAAAAAGTCAATCCATTGTGAACTTAGGCATGAGTTGAAATATAGTTCCTAAAAATTACTCAATATGTTTATAGGACATTTCGCAGTATTATGAATACCAAGCGAATTACCAGTAAACCAACAAATAAAGCTTTTTTCTGTTTTTTATTTAATTATAACTACAATGGATAAACGCAAATTAATTCGGAACTTTATTTTGTTTCATATTGCTCAAGATTAAAAGGCAAAATGTATTTTCCAGTTATTTGTTAGCTTACCTTTTTCCCAGGCACCAGCCACCATGCCATGCATCGTGAACAAGTACATAAATGGAATGGTCTTTATTAACTTTGTCCATTAAATATATTTAAGGGTTAAAAATTATTTTTCCGGCAGTATCACGATGATCATTAGCTACAAGCGCTTTTTCAAACCGTTCAAGAGTAAAGGATTCCGCTACAGGCAATTCAAATGAAGGCTTTGCAATTTCTTTAATTAGTGTTTGGATCATTTCTTTCTTTTGCTCATTAGTCTGTTCTTGCAAAAAACCTCTTATGCCAAATCCATTTATTTCAAGGTTCTTAAAAATAACTTCCGAATTAAAAAATTGCACCGGGCTCTTCACTTAATAAGCCATAAATAATTACCCGGCTATTCGTAGCCATATTTTGTAAAATCTTTGTCCCCATATTTCCACCAACAGCATCTAATGCTGCATGAATCCCGACACCGGAAGTGATCGTGTTAATTCGCCCGGAAAATTGTTCATGTTCTGCAAGAATTACCGCATCGGCACCTAATGCTGATAATTCTTCTGCGTGTTTTATATCTCTTACGGCCGCAATAACTTTGATCTTCCTCATTTTCGATAATTGAATAACGAGTCGGGATACCGTAGAATTTGCCGCCGTAAGCAACAGCCATTCACCGGCATTTAGCTTTGATGTTTCCAGCAATCCCCATGCAGTAAAAGGATTCAGAAAAAACTGGGTAGCTTTATTTACGGGGAAATTATCCGGTAAAATGACGACCGATTCTTTATGAACAACCACATATTCTGCCCATGCGCCCCGGGCGTCAAAAGCCACTAATTTACCTCTGGCATCAGACACATTTTTGCCTGATGCTTCAATAATACCCGATCCTTCCAATCCTGCGGTTTGTGGAAATTCAGGTTTAAAGCGGTAACGCCCTTCCACAAACATAAAATCAGCCGGATGAATAGGGCTTCCAGTAACCTTTATCAATACATCATTATCGCCCGGAACAGGCTTCTCTTTTTTTGTAAACCTCAACACATCAGCCGGGTTTCCAGTTTGACTAAAACTCAATGTCTTCATTTTATTTCGATTTTTTTAAGCTTTTATTTTTACAAAGAATAGAAAGATTAAGTACTTATCAATTTTCTGTGCTTAGATTGTAATTAATTGTTTCTATCAATGCATCCACCACTTTTCTAATTTCCTTCAAAGTATTTTCATCCACCAATTCGCCCTCTTCATTTACTTTTCCTTTGCCACCATGGATTAGCAATTTTTGTTCTTCCGGAACAGGTTGTTGTAACAACGTTCTCATGATTAAATCCATCGACTCAAATGCTTTTTCTCCTGAGGCAGAGGCTACAATAAAAGCAAAAGGTTTATAGGAAAATACGGTTGTCGGTACTGTCCATTCTAAAGCATTTTTTAATACACCCGGCAGGCTGAAAACATATTCCGGCGTACAAATGATTACCCCATCTGATTCTTCAATTTGCTTTCTGAAGTCAATGACACAATCGGAGATAATAAAATCATCTTTAACCGAATCCGGATTAAAGTAAGGAAGTTCCTCCAGCCGGTTAAAAATGTTAATTTTCACCTTCTCACTATAAAATATAGCGATAGCGTTCAGGATAGCTTCGTTGGTCGATTTTTTTCTTATACTTCCTGATATGGCTAAAATATTTTTCTGCATGTATTTAAAATATTTTTAGATATTATTCTTTTAATCCGCAATATCTATTGAATGAGTTTTATCTTGAATTCAAATATTATTCAACGCCTAAATAATCTAATATGGTAATCTGCTTTCATAGCAGATCGATTTCCTATAATTACTTGCCACATCTCTTCCCGCTCTGGATTCATTGCTTCAACCCTTTTTTCCAGATATTCGCCTGTGATAAGTTCTTATAAATCCAAAGCAGAGCCTTTTTTTACTGCAGCTGCCCGATTTCTCATTGTTGAATGATCTTCATACTCATCTTTCCTTTTCCTACCGACCAATCAGAGAAGTCGTTTTCAACTAAATAAATAAAAATATCTTCGGTTCTTATTTTTTCATCTTTGCCTAAATTGTCTGCAATAGTTGCATATAGTTTTCCTTTCATGGCGTCACTTCTTCCCCTTCGCATTGTTATTTGTATCACAATCAAATTATTTGAACGTGATATTCCCAGAAAGTTTTTATCGAAAAAGAAATCTTCGGATTTATACTCTGTGATTAATTGGAATAAATCATCATCAGGGATTTTTAAACTTTCCACCATAGCTTTATGAACTCCCATCGCTATATGTTCTTTATTCTTGTGGGTCATTCCATTGGGAACAACAATTTTTGTAAAAGGCATATTGGGTTATTTTAAAATTATTTGACTAATATTTTTTTGAACTGGCACACGCTTATAACTGTTTTGTCAAGCGTTCTATCGCCATTTGTATCTGGCTCCACGTTATACTACCTCTGGTCATGTTCAAGGTTGATTTTTTGTTTCATTTGGTTTCATTTAATATGAATTATTTGTCCTTTCACTAATAATGATTGCGTTAAGGAAAATTGGACATGCGGCAAAAAATATTTTTATTTTAATATCCAATCCCTACCGGGCAGGATTGGCGAAGGTGGCATTTTTCAGCACAAATGTTGATGCGGAGAACCAATTTTGATTACCACAAATGTGCCTGCGGAAGGACTGAACCGCTCAACACTTCCTAATCCATCTTTTGCAAGTCCTTTTAAAATGAAAAGGGAATTTCAAAGTTCTTATTGCCAGGATGAAGTGTTGCTTTTACAATACATTCCCTGTTAGAATCATTGTGATAATAAAGCTTTTCGTATGGTTTAAAGCAGGGTGATATTGCAACTATACAAACTATATAACCAGCAGTTTATTAACAATCTTTTTGAAACCAAAAAAAAATAGTCCAAGGCTATTTCCGTTTATGCATTGCCGGAACTAACTGTAATGCTTATGCGCAAATAAAAACCAAAAAGGTATTTTTTAAGATCGGCATTGTTACCCCTTCTACCCTACCGTCACGACTTCACAGACAGGCGGAATGCACAATAGGCCTTTAACCAGACAACTTTTTTCAGGACGGTCACTTGGGAGCGGGCTGCGGTTCCTGTTTTGACATGTGTGAACGGCTGCACAGCACAGGGCTTTACGCAGCGAGAGCAGGGCGGTCCCATTGAACGGCGGAGCACGGGTAAGCGAGGGCAAGCGCCGATGCAGGAATCGGCTGCCCTAATTGTCCTGGTTGAAAGGCAAACGGAATGGCAGAATACGAAGAACCTGAGCGTAGGTTATTTTACCTGTAGCTGTTCTGCGAAGCATGGCATCCCCTTGTCAGTGATCGATATAACGGCTACGGATAGTTGCTGCATGGTGATATACTCTTCCTGTTGCAGCTCTTTGAGATGGCCAAGGACCTGGTCCCAGGGCAGGCTTTGATTCAGGATGAGTTCATTGACATGCAGCAGCGTAGCAGTCGGTTTAGGGTGGCCTTTACAATCGAATAGACCGCGGACAAAGTAGCCCATTTTGTTTCCATACCCAATATTAAGCCTTTTTCGGCCATTCATATCCACCTTGTTTCCACAATTCACCTTTTTCACAATTCAACTTGTTTTCACAAAAAGGCTGGATGCGGCTTGCCTCTTTCCATCAGAATGTACAACCTTGATTGATGGCGGCGTAACGTTCCTGGTAGTCCCTAATAGCCGGAGCTGAGCTTCATCCGGGAGTAAAAGTTTAAAAAAACGTAGCTGCTAATAGCAAAATCCCATAAAATTTATTTTACTTTGCTTTTCATTTGTACAATATGAGGCCAGATTATCCCTCCAAAATATTTAATGATAAATCAGACAACTATAGTTGTTTAATGCAAGCCCTTGCTGAAGATGGTTCTCCCTGTGTTCAATAATTTTCTTTCAAGGTAAATTTCAGAAATACCCTTTTTCCCGGTTACCGAAGGCAGAAACCGATTTTTTCTACATTCCTCTATTTAAACATTACAACCATCTTAACATGGATATTCATAATTTTAAAAAAGGCGCTGCCCGTGCCGCGCCCTGCAATATTTTACCAACCGGCCCGGCAATAACGAAGATACCTATTACCAGCTTTCGCCGGAGAAATTGATTGCGCAGGCAGTCGAAATGGGCGAAGGCGTTTTGAGCGATACCCGTGCCTTGGTAATTGATACAGGCGAGTTTACCGGGAGAAGCCCCAAAGACCGGTTTATTGTTAAAGATGATTTAACCGCTTCCACCATCGATTGGAATGAATTTAACCAACCTCTGGAAGAAAATTATTTTAACCAGCTTTTTAATAAAATGATGGGCTACCTGGAAGGCAAAAAATTATGGGTGAGGGATTGCGCGGTATGCGCCAAAAGTGACTACCGGCTTCATATATCTCTTACCGAGAGCTTTCAAAAAAGTATGGAGTTAACCGTACTACCATCAACATATGGGTACTCGTGCACCAGGGTATTCATGATTTACCCAGAAGCCATAAACAGATTTCTTACGGTCCTGCTGAGGTAGATTATAGCTTTGGCTTTAGCACTCTTGCAAATTCCAACCCGCAATTTAAAAATATAAAGAGATGACTCCCTCCTCTTACAAGAGAAATTAATATCGGTTCAATTATGAGAACTAATTTTTTTCACTGCCAACTAGTAAATGAATAATTATAGAAAGAAAGTTTCTTTATTTCTCCGGAATTTCTTTTAAAATATTCAATAAGAAACTCCAGAACTTTTGAACAGATTTGATATTTACACGCTCTTCCGGAGAGTGAAATCCTTTAATAGTCGGGCCAAAAGATATCACTTCCATTTTGGGATAGAGAGCAGCGATAGCACTATTCCATTCCTGCATGATAAGCCATAACACGTGGCTGCTCGCCAAAGTTTTCTCTGTAGGTTTTTATTAATAAAGTAACAATTCCAGATTCTAAATTATGCCGCTCAGCCTGGATAAGAACCAGTCAAAGCCACATTTAAACCGGCTAGCTCAAAGGAGGATTTCAGTTGATTAGTAACAATCTTTTTTGTAGATTCAATTAATGCTTCTAGTAAGGCATAATATCTGTAGCTTCCCGGATTCAACTCAACTCTTGAAATATTATTGGATGATCTACCAATCCGTAGGTATCTGGATTCATTCGATAAACCCCATTATGGGCAGTAGTAATAGCTTTAATAATCAGCATTGAATCGTTTGATGTCAGGGCTTCCCCTTCCATTTTTTCTTTAGAGATATTAATGATTAAATCTTTTTCCACAGAATGATATTCATTAAAAATATCCGCTTTCAAGATTTCTGCTTTTGCGAAATATTTAGGTATGTCTTTTATAAAGAATTTAGCTTTTGCTTCTCTGGGAATAACATTTCTCAATCCTCCGGAGTCAATATGTATCAATTGGATATTATTTTCCAGGCCCTCAAATAAAAATCTTGCAAGTAAAACGTTTGCATTGCCGTGGCCTTTGTTTATATCCATTCCAGAATGTCCGCCTTTTAATCCTTTAATTTCAATGAAGATGCCTGGCCTGGATATTTTTTCTGCTTCAAACTCTTTGGTACCAGTCACATCAATTCCTCCTGAACTACCGATAACAATTATATCATCTTCTGCTGTATCTAAATTTAGAAGTATATCCCCCTTCAAAACACGAGCCTTAAGTTTAGAAGCTCCATTCAATCCCGATTCCTCATCTACTGTGAATAAAGCTTCTATTGCCGGATGTGGGATGTCTTTACTTTCTAAGATACCCATTATCGCAGCTACTCCAATTCCGTTATCAGCTCCTAAGGTGGTACCGTTAGCTGCCACCCAACCGTTATCTATATACATTTTGATTCCTTCTGTTTCAAAATCGAAAATTATATCATCATTCTTTTGACAAACCATATCAAGATGCGATTGCAAGGTCGTCATTTTCCGATTTCCCATTCCTAAAGTTGCTGGCTTACGAATAATTATATTACCAGTTGGGTCTATCGTTGTCCTTAATCCAAGGGATTCTCCAAATTTTTTGATAAAACATATTACTTTTTCTTCTTTTTGGGAAGGTCGGGGAATTGAATTTAAGGCTGAAAAGTTCTTCCAAATGGCTTTGGGATCAAGGTCATATATATTCATACCTGTTTGCATTTTAATAAGCTTAAACCCAAATTACGCATTAGAAAACTGAAATGGGTAATCAAAGGCCTTAGAATAGTTCCAAAGCCCACTAAACCATTGCCTTCTTTTTTTGCTTAATGCTATTTTTAAAACCAGTTTTCCGTTTAATTTTTCAAAGTAGGCGCCTATTGCAAAAGCCCGATAACGTAATGTTGACAGTGTTTTTTGTGTTTTCTCCTGCAACACAAATGTTCTAAAAAGCGCCATCAGATTGTAAGCAATCATCGCAAAAGTCAAGGCAGCTTCGGTGGCATAAAAATCTTTGAGATTAAAACTATCAAAACCAAAATCGTATTTTAATTCTTTAATTCTGTTCTCTGCATCACCTCTTCCTCTGTACAATCTCCAAATCTCCGCAGGCGCAAATTTTAGATTGGTAACATAAGCTGAATAACGATAATTTCTATAAATTTCCTCCTCTGAAAACAGGCGTAACTGTTTGCCTGTAGCCTGAGGCCTATCTTTTATCCTCTGCCTTACTATAACAATTCTTCTTGGTTTATCCCAGGAAGCACTTTGATATTGTTGCTCGCAGACCTCAATGCCTGTATCTAATAATAGCCAGTTATTACTTCTGGCGATTAGCTTTTGGATGGGGCTTGAAAACTTTACTGCCACTACATAATCCATTCCTTTTTGTTCTATATAATCTAAAATATTTGACTGAAAGAAGCCGCTGTCTAACCTGAGTAAACTAACCGTTTTGTTTTTTAATTTATCCAGTGTGTCTTCTAAAAATCCAAGAAAATTATTTGCAGAAGACGTATCTCCACTTCGAAGCCACATATTGGCGACCAATTTTACATCTGCAATGAAAGCAATTAAAGGATGATGAGAAGGCTCTTCCTCTTTTAGCCGGGTTATATCCTTTTTTAGCACCTTGCTGAACACCATAACGCGTCATTACTGATGAATCAATATCTAATGTGAAATTATCAAACTTGAAATTATCGAATATCCAGCAATAGAAATATTGGCTGATTTGATGATTTTTGGCTTGTGTGAATTTGCTGAAAAAACGCTTGTAGGTATCTTGCCCGGGGGTGTTTTTCCAATCAAATATTTTACCTAAAGCTCTATCATGCCGGGTAACTTCGGTATGCAAAAATCTATTAGCACCACACCAAATACTGGTAATAAAACTTTCAATAATGGTAGCGGTTTTATAACCCCGATTGGAACCTGACTGAGGCAAATCTTCATTTCGCTCAATCAATTCCCGAAATCCTATTTTCTGCAACATTTGCTTTAAAAAAACCATTCCTCCCCATGGAGTAATCTCTTTACTGGTATAGCTTATATCGAATTCCATGAGTATATTTTGCCTAACGCTACGCATTAGAAATTAAACAGCCAAATTAAAACATTTTATCTATTGCGTAATCTGGGTTTAAGAGGAAATCTTCCCTGCCAATCGAATTTAACAAGGGTAACCAGCCGCAAAGCAGCAATAGCGTTGAATTGGATTATGTGTATAATCCGGTTTTAAAAAGCCACAATATTGATTCTTTTGATTTATCAACCGCAAAGGAAATTGAATTAGCCAAACAGGAATTATTCAACAACGAAGCGCAGTTAAAAATTTATCGTGAAAAGCAAATGCAGTATGATCAACAAAAAAAGAAGCCTTTTCAAAATATTCAGATGTCATGGAGACGATATTCAGTAATAAAAATAGGAATTTTTTTTTGGATTCAATTGAATTTATTATTTTGGTATTTCTTTTTGCTAATACTTATTCTTTATAAATTATTCGGTTTTCAACCTTAAACCTATTTTGGAAAGTATTAAAATTCCTACTCCGTTTTCGTTTATTCATTATTGTTATAAATTATTAAAAATTAAAATCGGGGATATTTGTTGTTTTACTGCAAGTTAAAAAAAGCAGAATAAGCGTATTATATACCAAAACCAAACTGATTATTTTGAACCAATGCCACTCAACATCAAAGCATAAATACATATCAGCATTTTACTTTTGATTCATTTTCAGACGGCCTTTCTTTGTGGGTCAAAAAAGCATTACACTCTTTTAAATATTCTTCCATACGGTCAGGATCGTCATCGTAAATATAACTGCTGAATTCCCATGCACGTAAAAGCATGCGTATGTAAGCATCGCTTTCTCTTAGTTTTGTTAGTTTTTTAATGGCTCCCATATAATCTTCCCTATATACTGTTGGAATCATAATTTTTGATAAGCTTTTTGAGCTAAATTCCACATTCATCATTATTCTTGCTATCCTGCCATTACCATCCAGAAATGGATGCACTTCACTTATCAGAAACATCATATAGGCTGCTTTTGCGAAAGGGTGTTGAAGCATGCTGTACCATTCATATCCTTTTTTCAGTGTTCCGGGCACAAGTTTCATATCTACGAATTCGGTAGTTCCTGCCCGATTGTTCTTATCTTTAAACTCTCCCGGGTTTTTGGATTTTCTTGCGCTTAACAATATGGCGTGTCTTTCCCTTAATAGCTTTAATAAATCATCAGGGCCTGTTGGTTGAAGTGACATTTCAAGCCTGTTTGAAACAATCTGATAGGTTCCTAATACATCATGCGAATCCTCATCTCTTGCAGGTATGGGCGTTGCTGTAGTAATAATTTGTTTGGCTTCATCTACCGTAAACTCTGTACCCTCAATGTAATTTGAAAAGTATCCTTCAAAAAAGGCAAAGTTCTGATAAGATTGAATACTCTTGTTTTTATCGGGATAATCTGGATAGTCTCTTTTTACCAATTCTTCATATAAGGATTCAAAAAGCTGAATTCTGTCGGGGTCAACCGGCTCACCGAGCACTCTTGCCCTTGCTACAGGACTTACCATATTCTTTGATAGTCCTGTACCAAGCAGGTCGGTAATTAATTGATTTAGCTGGATTAATTCCTTTTCCATATTCAGGAGAGGTGCAATCTCTTTTGCCCTGTCTCTGACCTTGTTAAGCGCATCCTCACCTTTAACTCTTAAAAAGGCTTCCATCTTTTCTTCTAGTTGTTCGCGGCTGAGGTTCTTGGATTTTCACCTGAACCTTTGGTTCTTTGCAAATTTTCGAGATAAGCACGCCTAGCCTGATGCCCTAAGATTCCCAAAAAATAGTGCATCATCCTCTAAAGGAGCAGGCCTTTTATGAAATGTAATATCAGGCTGTGGAATCCAACTACTCCCTTATAACTTCGGGTAAGGTAAAAGATGGCCCCCTGGTGTAGGGATTTGCTCAAGAGCGCTTCTATGGCTTAAAAAAGCGTCCGGGAATAGCTCTGAAACAAGCCTGTACCGATTACGCCGAATTACTTTCCCTGGCGCTTCTTCCAAACTGGAAGTATACACTCTCGGGGCTATCTTTGTACCAGGCCCCTCTTTTTCAAGCTTTCCGATTTCTTTGGATCGCTCTTTCGTTCCTATAATGATTTCCTGTAACCTGTTCATGGTAATATTTTGCGCTTAATATGGTTCATATAAAGTCCTAATGGCTGTATTTTTATCCAAATATGTTATTATTGGAAATATTTTCACCCAAATGTAAATAATATTTCTCCTAAAAAGCATCTGAAGATAATATTTTCATCCAAATATGTTGTTTTTAGGAATATTTTCATCCTGTTTATGATGAGGATAATCAAGTTCGGTTGGCTTCTTCTGATGATTTCATGACAAGAAAAATCCTTCAGCAAAAAATAAATTGTAAGCGTTTTATCTCTACCGACCCACATTAGAATGTAGGTTACGTACCAGAATATTTTAAAAACTTGCTCTTCAATAATGTCTCTTACCGGAATGTCTGTATGTTAGCCATACTTGTACTGTATATCTAAAGATATTCATCTTCAAGTATCTTATTTTTATTTTCGTTTAAAGATTTAGTTATTAAACAGGGAGAGATATTTGAATCTACTTTATGGACTGCTTTACGAATTATGGAAGAACGCAAAACGCTATTGAAGAAAATGGAGGATGATAATACAAAAAGAGGATTTTCAAAATTTGCAAAAGGCTACAAAGAAAAAGCCGATAGCATCCAGGTGCATATTGACAAAATGAAAGAAGTTTTATTTGCTTCCCAAAAGTTAGTTTAGGCCGGTTCGGTAAATTTTAACCATGTCAACTGATTCTGTAATGATTGGTTGCATTTTGAAGTTTTTTGTGATTTTAAATCAGGGTTGCCACCTTCAATGATGAGAAAACGCTGCATCCGTGAACCAACTTTTTAATATTTTTTTGTTTTTTTCCGATAATTTATTTATTTAACGCCAGGTGATTAATAAAAAAGCACACTTCAATCAACGAACACTTTCTGTATTCAAAAAGGTCGCATGGTCTTTTTTAATTTTTAAAACAGCACCTGTATCCTTATGGAGGCAGACAGCTTGATTTTACCCATAGCGCTGCAGTTGGCAATAAACGGTAGGGTGCATTGTAAAGAACTTTTTAATCAAACACTTGACTTTTATATAATTTTTTGCTGCCGGATGAAGCGGAAGCAGGCTCTGCTGAGGAGCAACCTGCCAGGAATAATCCGGCCAGATACGCATCTGTAAATAGCTATTGATTTTCGATGGCTATTTTTATGGATGCATTTCTGTATATGCCTAAAAAAACCTATACACTGCTGTACGCTACCACGGCTGTTACGTAGTCTTTTTTATTTTTTAATACATAATTTATTCTTGACAGCAAATGTTTGCTATCCGTATAATTGCTTTATTTCTTTCCATCCTCCGGCAATATGTTTTATACTTCATTAATAAAGCCGGGTCTTTACGCACAACACTCCAACTGCTTTCCACCAGCGCTGTCCGCAGATAATAATTACTGCGATTGGTAATGCCTTTGGTCTTTTTTGTTTCACCACTGTCGCTGGTGTTGGGTACCAACCCAACATAACTGCACAAATGGTTAAAATGCTTAAACCGGCTTACATCCTGCAACTCAAACAACATCACCGCCGCATTAATTTCTCCAATACCCGGAATACTTCTTAAAAGGGTTATATCCTTTTGGTATTCGGGTTGTTTACACAGCTTACGGATAGCACGGGTTGCTTCCAGCAATAAATTTTTGGTTTGCTGATAGTCTTTTATATACAAACCCAGAGTAGTTTTTAACTCCTCACTACTACAATCAATAGCCTGCAGTTCTTTTGTAAAATGATTGCTCCAGTACTGTCCTGCTTCATAGTCTTTGGGCAAAGCCAAACCACTAAAATGAAGCAACTGCCATATACGATTTTTACAACGGGTTTGGTTACTCACAATTTTTGCCCTGGCTCTTACCAAAGAACGGCTATGCTCCCAATATAATGATGGTACATAAATGCCTTTCATTTTTTTACTTTGTAAATGTTCGCACAATTTACGAGCATCTACTTTATCGTTCTTCTGCCGCTTTTCTTTATCGCTAGTAGCAACGTCTGCTGCATTCACCACCTGGCAATCCAGACCATGCTTACTTAACAAACGTTGGGCACTAAAACCGCTATAACCTGCTTCATAACATAGCTTGAAGGTAGCGCCCGGGTACTTGCGCTTTAAATGCTTATGTAAAAGAACCGGATCAGCGTCTTGTGAAAAATCTTCCAACTCAAATTCAATGTCCTGTATATTTACCCGCCAATTTTTTTTATGTACATCAATACCGCAAAAAATTGTTGTGCCGGTGAAATCTAATTTCTTAACTTGTGTCATGGGTCTCTGTTTTTTAAAGTGATTGAATATTGTTCAACTTCAATTTACACTTTTGCAGGGCCCTTTCATTTCAATCTCATACATGAGACCTTTGGAAGGTTGCAACCCTTGAAAAAAATATTTTCATCCTGTAAATCCTGGTTTCGACAATTATTTACAGTAAACCTACAAATAATTTAGATTTTTATTTTGGCGTGGGGCGAAGGTAGAATTGCATGTATTAGTAACGAACCGTCACAGGTCTGCAGACCGCATGTGTTCGAAACCTAAGTTTGAATAATTTTGCAGATGACTGTAAATGAACTGCTCAAACTAATTCCTGCAAAAACCTTTAGAGATTTGGCTGTAGAGACCAAAGTAGATGCTCAGGTAAAGAAGTTATCAGGGGAAGTGATGTTTAAATTGATTTTGTTTTCAATGTTAAGCAGTGACAAACTCAGTTTGAGAGTAATGGAAACCTTTTTGCAATCTGCCAGGTTTAAATCTTTTTCTCAATTCGACATTTTAGAGAGTAAATACAATTCTATCAGAGATCGCATCTGTACCATTAATGCATCCTATTTTGAGAAGCTTTTTGAAGAAATATTTGCCATTTATAACAAAGAACTTAAGGAAGAGAATGCCTTATCAAAAACTGATAGCACCTACGTGGCACTGGCTACAAAACTATTTTCCGGCGGCATGAAGAATGGTGATGATAGTAAACGATTTGTCAAATACAGTGTTAATCTAAAAGGCAGTATTCCATCATCTGTGAAAGTACATACGGAGCAATCTTACATAAGTGAAGAACTGGCATTGGCAGAAGTGATCAACGGTGCAGATTGTATAGACAATTGTGTAGTTGTATTTGATCGGGGTTTACAATCCCGTAATTCGTTTGACAGGTTCACCAATACCAATAAATTATTTGTAACCCGTGCTAATCCCAATATCAGGTGTAAGGTTATTGCATCCAAAGAAATCGGTATAAAACCTGCTGCAAGCACGGTAACTATTATCAGTGATGATATAGGATTTCTAATCAATAGGAAAGAGAAGAAGACAAAACATACCTACAGGGTTATCAAGGGTATCATGGACCAAAGTAAGGAAGAAATCTGTTTTGTTACCAACCTATTAGACGAAGATTGCTATACCATTGCTCAATGGTACAAACAAAGATGGGAGATAGAAACATTCTTTAAATTTATAAAGCAGCACCTTAATGTAAAGCACCTGGTATCAAGAAACGAGAACGGAATAAAAGTTATGATTTATATGACTATGATCCTGGCTATTCTAATCATTGCATATAAAAAAATCAATGGAATAAAAGGATTTAAAATAGCCAAACTAAAGTTTGAAATAGAATTAGAGAATGAAATTATCAAAACAATAGTAACGCTTTGTGGAGGAGATCCTGGAAAAGCCCCTCATCTCTTTAATTCAGGATGAAGAAGGTTTCGAACACTTGTGGTCTGCAGACCTGCACTAGTTGGGATAATCACTTACCCTTGGGCGTTAGTAATTAAAACTCATTTGTTTTATTCCTTCAGAGTCCGAAAACTATAACAATATCCTTTGACTTTCCGGAACCGTAGAAATGTGTTTCATTTTGCCCTGCCGGTAATCCTGGTACAACTGTTGAATATCCTCTGAGCTACCTGCAATGAATGGTCCGTGAGAAACAATATGATCTCCCGTTGGTTTGCCTGCATACAAAACCAATCGAACACCTTCTTCTCCAGCCGTTAATTCCAGGTCACTTTCACCTATCTCATTTAACCGGTCTAACCATCCAACCTGGTCCTGGTTTAATTGCTTTTCTTCTTCTCCAATCTTCACATTTCCTTTAAGGACATACAGGAATGTATTATAATTTGCAGGAATTTGCTGAACCGTTGTTATCCCTGCTTCTATAATTATATCGGCTACAATCATCGGGGAATAGTTTTGGACTGGTGAAGTAAGGCCCGCCAAAGAACCACTATACAATCTTATGGAGACTCCGTTTTCCGATAGGGCAGGCACATGCTCTAACGGTAAGTCCTGCACTCTCGGGGTTGCCCACCTGTCTTTCTTTGGGAGATTTAACCACAATTGCAACAGGTGGATATTACGGTCAAAGTTTACCAGCGTTTCAGTAGCAAAGTTTACCACTTTTAAGGATCTGTTGTAGCGATGTAAATTTAGTTTTTATTTTTCTTTCGTAAGGATTCTCCTTTTAATTCTATTTTATGGGCATTAGATGTCAGCCTGTCACATATTGCATCAGCCATAGTAGGCTCAGCAATGTATTCATACCACTTATTAACAGGTAACTGGCTTGTGACAATCGTTGCACCCTTCGCGAAGCGATCTTCCAATATTTGTAACAAGGTTAATCGCATATCGTGGTTCAAAGGTTGCAGTCCAAAGTCATCTATTATCAGCAGAGGTGTTTTCGCTATTACATTAATCCATCGCAGATAAGTTCCATCTAATCTTGCTGCTGCCAATGCCTCAATAAATCTATTCATAGAATAATAGAGTGTCCGGTGTCCCAGCAGGCAGGCATTCCTGCCCATGGCACAGGCCAGATAACTTTTTCCACATCCGGTGGCCCCGCTAATTAATAGATTTTCTGATTTTTCAATGAAGGTACCATCTGTGAGCATGGCAAGAACTTCCTTAGTGATTCCTCTTCCAGGAGTGCAGTTAATCTGTTCAGGTGTCGCATTATAGCGGAGTTTGGAAAGCCGGAGGTAGAGTTGCGTTCGCTGATACGCCCGGTACCCCGATTCTGCTTCTGCAAGCGAGGCTATCAATGCATGTGCTTCCGGTTGCTGGTGTACCGGTTGATTCAGGATTGCTTCATAGCGTTTAGCCATGCCTGATAGTTTAAGTTCCTGCAATTGCTCAAGCGTACTTTGTTGGTTCATGTTTTTGTTTTTAATGATTAATAAATGAAAGTGATTATTGATAGCTGTCCGGGCCCCGGAGATTAGGATGGTCAGGAAGTTTAAAAAGATCGGGCTGATAGCCATCCTTAAGTTGGTCGAGATTGTTAATGAGGATATTTTGGATCGTCCGGTAGTTAAATACATTTCCGGTCAATGCCCTGGAGCAGGCCGCCTGCAACCGGTTAGAACCATATTGTTTATGGAGCCGTAAAATACCACGGCAGGCATTGTAGGTTTGCTCTGTATAGGCTCTGCCTTTTAGCACTTCATCCATGTAAAGGTGTACAGCGGAGCCAATACACATTGCCTGTTCCAAAAAATAAGCCGGTGTCCATCCCTGTTGTTCGTAGTAATGTTGATGTCCCTGCGGCATATGGTCTCGCACCGTAGTAAAGTCATGTTTTTTATAACTGCGTCTATGCAGGGCAATACGCTTGTGTTGGTAGTAGATCTCTACATTGTCTGTATCATAGACAGCACTCACCTGCTTACTAATGAACTGGTAAGGAACGCTGTAATGGTGGTAGTCTTCCCCGAGTGTGATATGGTAGTTCTTCTGCACCTTGGCCAACACTCTGTGCTTTATTACAAACTCTTCCACCGGTAATGGCTGCAATAATGGTTTTTCTTCAAGGCTAAACTGTTGAAGCCGGCTGTGATCTTTTAGCTGGAATAGTTTTTCATTATGTAAGGAAAGCTGTTTATTAACCGCCTCATTTAATTGAGCCAGGTAGTAAAATATCTCATCGCGCAGAGGTGCATAGATACGCTGGTAGGCGATCTTCACTTCATTTTCTACTGCCCCTTTATCCTTGGGTTTGGCTACCCTGGTGGCCAGTAAAGTAATATTGTAATGTAGCGCCCATTGTTGCAGAGCTTCACTAAATAAGGGTTCATAACGGCATGACTTGGTTACCACCTGCTTCATGTTATCTGTTTTCAAACTCAGAGGAACCCCGCCAAAGTAGGCCATGCAAGCATTAAGAGCCTTGATCACCTGAGGAATGCTGGCATCTGGCAGCGCAATAGCAAAGGTGTATTTGCTGAAGGGTAATACCGCAACCAGCACCGGACAAAAAATTATTTCACCGGAGGAGCGGTCAACATAACTCATTTTATCACCTGCAAAATCAACCATTACCATATCGCCGGGTGTGTGAACCAGGTGCATACTGGCATTAGTAATCTTGCCGGCTTGTTTTAATAAAATACAAAACTGTGTATACCGGAAAGGATCAGCGGACTGTTTCCTATATTCTTCCCACAGCAATAGCCTTGTAACACCCGTGCGTTTAAGTTCGCTCAAAAAGTAAGGCATGAGTGCTTCAAGCTCCTGCCTGCGGGCACTCTCCGGTAAAGATGTGGTAACTGCAGGGGCATATACAATAGCGGCCAAATCTTCATCCGGAAGCTGGCGAAGCGCTTCAAGGGAATAAGGAGCATTCCTAAGCCGGGTTGCATAAAAAGTTACCGGTTGCCTGGACAAGCCGATCTGTGCTGAGATGGAACGAAGTGAATATCCTTTTTCGAGGAGTTGAATAATATTGCGGATTTGTTGCATTGTGATCACTTTGTTGGCCATGCTTTTTTTACAAAGCAATGCCATGAAAAAATGCTATCAACAAATCAATCAATAAAGTGGTAAACTTTGCGCCGTAATGTCACTCCTCACTTACCTCCCGGATGGTAAACTTTAGACTGAAATCACTAATCTCAAGAACACCAAACTGGTAAACTTTAGACTGAAATAACTGGTAAACTATCCTCTGAAATTAGTGGTAAACTATGGTGCGTAATATCCAACAGGCGCATCTTTGCTATCTTATCAATGGTTTCTGTATGCACAATCCCGCTGCCTGCGGTCATCATTTGAAAATCACCGCTTTTCATTTTGTGAGCATCATCGCCGATTTCGCCTTCCAGCAAAAAAGAGACCGTTTCAAAACCAGCATGAGGATGCGGCCCGCCAAACAAAGTACAACGTTGATTACCCCTTCTGCTCAAACCAAATTACTCTGATGTGAACCTAACACAAGTTTTGATGAGTTTTGATCGTCGGTTTCATCCGAAACTATGGCGGAATTAACACCTCTTATTCTTAGGACAGAATTATCAAGGCTAAAGTCCTTTTCCCAAAAAAGTAAATTACCTGCTTCCGGAATTGAACCGTATTTCTGTGCAAAATCATTATAATTTGTTAGGGGACTTAAAAGTGAGCCAATCGACTCCGTACTGGAAACATAAGCCTCTATTCTTGTATCAATGTCATTCCTGTTTTGCAGTGCTTTGAATTGCCGATGTGCGTCTTTAACCATGACAGAAACCTTTCCTCTGTCAACATCATGGTTTCCGGGTACTGTCAAAACATTTACCTCTTCGCAACCGGTAATTTCGCAGATTTTCTTTATCCAACCATCTGCGATTTGATATTCTTCTTCCTTTCCGGAAAAAGCAATGTCGCCTCCGATAAGAATAATATCAATTTTACCATATTCTTTTTTTAAATCTTGCAGGTCTAACTCAATTTCATTCTGGATATCTTTATCCAAATCCAAGAACTGATGATTTTTAAAACATTTAAAGTGTATATCCGAAATGTGAAGTAGTTTTAGTCCCATTATTCTTAACTCAAATGCTTTTTTTATGATAATATTGTTTTTGCGTGTTCATTAACTATGTTTTCAATCTAGCCCTTTGAAGGATAAAAAATGAATGGTAAATCTCTGATAATTAAAACTGTGTCAATGCCAACAACTAACTGTCCCTTTACTTTCAAATTTGCAACTTGAAAATTAAATTGACCATCTGAATTATTCCAATTTATTTTGAAACTGGTTATCGGACTCGGAAAGTTTTGAGGCTCTGATACCAGGTACTTTTTAATTCCGGATAGCCCATCCGTCTGTCCTAAGTTGTGATCAATCTTTATTATTATGTTAGGCAATTTATTTCATTAATAGAATTATTAAAGATACAACTTCTCATATTAAATATCTCTCCGTATCATTATCTAATTTCTAATGTTTCGGATAAACATTGAATCCTGAAATTAACCGAGGCTCTGTTATTAAAGACCTATTTTAAATTATGGCTCGTAGTATTTTTAACTCAAATTCATTAATGAGATTATATTTATTAGTAACCTATTTCAGGCATTTCCAGGCCGTCGAAAAATGATAAAAGGTGAGTTAAATGTTCGATTATATTCTACTCTCCAGTGAGGGGAATTCGTGCAAATGAGTTGTTCAAGTTATAAAATAGGCATCGTCTGATGAATGCTTCTTTATCAGATAAAAATTATCAAAAGCTACTAAAAATCACCTTTTTCGGTTATAAATTGCAATGTACGGCATAGCAAAAATGAAAGTGGTGAGTAATTCGGTGAGTAGCCATTTACGAATCTTCAAAATATCGATCTGGACAGGGTTTTAGTGCATAGGTTCCGGAGCCTCTGTGCTTTGCTCTGGCAATGCCTTTACAAATTCCCTTTACGTCACTTCGTTTGAAATGCTTTCCTCACTCCCGATGACGAAACACTCCGTGGAGTTTCTTACCTCACGACTGCGCGTTTACAAATGAAGTAGCTATTTTTATCTCGCAAGATTTTGAAATTTGCTTTTTAAAGCCTTCATATCCTCACTTACTTTTCTGTCTAAGACCTTTGCGTAAATCTGTGTTATCTTGATACTTTTGTGTCCCAACATTTTACTGACCGATTCAATAGGAACACCATTATTCAATGTTACTGTTGTTGCAAAAGTATGCCGGGCGATATGAAACGTGAGTGTCTTATTTATTTCACATATGTCCGCAATTTCCTTAAGATAAGCATTCAACTTTGCGTTGCTCGGAACAGGCAACAAGCTATCGGAGATTTTGCATTGAGGATGATGTTTATAGCTTTCGATGATCTCAAGTACATTCGGCAGCAAAGGTATCCTAGTGGGAGTATCTGTTTTTTTTCTGCGCGTATAGATCCAACGTTCTCCATCAATACCGATTACAATATCTGACCTTTTTAATCTTTTCGCATCTATGTATGCAAGACCCGTAAAACAACTAAAAATAAAAATATCTCGAACCTGCCTGATGCGTGCATTTTCAATCTCTTTGGAAGAAAGCTTTTGAAGCTCTTCTTCTGTGAGAATTTCCCTAACAACTTCTTTCTTTGTCATTTTAAAACCAACAAATGGATCTTTTATCAACCATCCATTTTTAATACACAGGTAAATAATCTTCCGGAGATTGCTTAAATATTTAATGGTTGTGTTGTGATTGCATTTTTTAATACTCTTGAGCCAAAATTCAAAATCCGCAATAAAGCTGTAGGTAATATTTGTAATTTCAATATCTGACCTTTTGAATTTCCAATTTAAAAAGGCCACAGTATGGTCTAAAGTAGTTCGATACTTTCCATAAGTAGCTTTGGAATTACTAATGCCTATTAAATTTTCCAATTGCTGGTTATGATTTTTAAATACTTCTATCAGTGTGTGCCTGTGTTCATTTATTCCAAACCATTTATTACGAAGCGCTGCCTTCGTAAATATTTCACCATCTCTTAGACTTTCTTTTTGATAGTCATACACCCTTTGCCTTAAACTATCAAGATATTGATTGATGCTCCTTGCTTCCTCAGAATTTCCCTTCATTCTACCAGATGCTACGGACCATTTACCAATTTCAACATAGCGTTGAGAACTAACTTCAAAACGCTGACCATTAATTGTAACTCTAAGGTAAATTGCCAATAATTTATCTGCTTTTTGCAGACTTTTTTTTCCGTAAAACAGAATACTTAATCTTGTTTCCATGAATCACCGATTTAATTGTTAAAAATACTTGTTTAACCGCTTGCGGGGAACGATGTTCAAATTCTGAATCCCTTTACAGCAGATGCTTTTCGAGGAATTCGGGCATTCAGGATTTTAAAAAGTCTGAATGCCCGAATAAATACCTCAGGATTTGAGTTTTATGGTGCTATTTGGAGAAGATATAAAAGCAAAAAGCCCGTAAAATCTACATTTTACGGGCTTTTGATGTTTTTGAGTGTGAACTCTGCGGACCGGACGAGACTCGAACTCGCGACCTCCGCCGTGACAGGGCGGCATTCTAACCAACTGAACTACCGATCCAAAATAATAATTTGGGAGCGCGAAGATAATAAAATTTCAACTGAGCCTAACTTCTTCCACAATTTTTTTTGGACTTTCTTTATTGCAAAAAATACTTATTTAAGGTTTTACAGGTTGCTGATAGTATGCCAACCAATCCCCGGACTTCATGAATCTAACTGAAAACTTTGCCTGCTTTACCCTATTTTTTTATAATCTTTGTAGCCTGTCAAATTACCAATTTATTTCTAATCAATATATATGATCTCATTTTTCGGAGCTACTTTAATCACGGTTTCTATTCACCAGCCAGGCAATAAAATACTTGATGAAAAATACAGGTTATCGGAGCAACCTTTTACCATAAAAGATGAAACCCTTAATCAATTATTGCTGCAGTATTTTTTAAACCCTTTTGAAAAAACAAACGAAATTTACCGGTTTTCACATCCCAGCAATGATTTGCAACTGAATGAAATTTATCATTTTGCAGAACTGATCTTTAACGACCCTACCTCATTTCATGAGAACTCAAAGCAGGTAACGAAACATCTTTACGATGTATCGAGCCATCCAAAAATAAAGCCGGGTGAGTTGTACATGGTTTATTTTTCCGGAGTACAGGTAGAAGGTGAACAATGGGATGCCATCGGCATTTTCAAATCAGAATCTAAAGAAACTTATTTAAAAGTTTACCCGGATGATAATGGTTTTAAAATGGAATACGAACAGGAAGCCATCAACATTAAAAAGCTGGATAAAGGCTCTTTGATTTTTAATACGGATAAAGAAGAGGGATTCAAAGTAGCAGTAATTGATAACACCAATAAAAGTAGTGAGGCAGTTTACTGGATAGATGAATTTCTAAAACTGGCCATCAGGAATGACAACTATAATCAAACGCACAATACGCTGAGTATTTATAAAGATTTTGTAACACAAAAAATGGGCGAAGTATATGATATTACCAAAGCGCAAAAGATAGATATGCTCAACCGCTCGATGAATTATTTTAAAGAAAAAGAAGCATTTGACCTGGATGAATTTTCCAATGAGGTGATAGGCGATGCCATAGGAATTAATTCTTTTAAACAGTATAAACAGAATTACGAAAAAGAATCTGACACAGAGATCAGTGATAATTTTGCCATCTCTATACAGGCGGTAAAAAAGCAATCGAGAAATTACAAAAGCGTTTTAAAACTGGACAGGAATTTTCATATTTATATTCACGGCAATAATGAACTGATCGAAAAAGGTTTTGATGAAAAAATGAATATGAATTATTACAAAGTCTATTTCAGGGAAGAAAATTAAGGCTAAGTGGTAGGTATTTTTTTTGTGAAATAAGAAAATAAAAATCGTCATTATTTGTTTGTTTACTATGGTAAAACAGGTTTCAGGGAGTAAATAATACCTTCGGCACTTTAATTGCTTTTCTGATATAAAAAATAAATTATTTTAATGGAAAGAATCTTTGCAATCGGCGATATTCATGGGTGTAGCAAAACTTTTGAAAAAATACTTACCGATAAAATTCAAATCGAAAAAGAAGACCTGGTCTATTGCATCGGCGATTATATTGACAGAGGCGAAGACAGCAAGGGCGTTATTGACCTGATCCTGAAACTTCGTGGCGAGGGGTATCATATTTATACATTAAGAGGCAATCACGAACAAATGATGATTGAAGCCCGTGACGATAAAAAAGCCTTGAAACTTTGGCTGGATAACGGGGGAAAAAGTACACTGAAAAGCTTTGGTATAAAATCCTTAAACGAATTACCTGAAAAATATTTTACCTTTTTGAATGAAACCGAATATTACCTGCAAAAAAACTATTACATTTTTGCACACGCGGGCCTTAATTTTGAAAAAGAAAATATTTTTGAAGATAAAGAAGCCATGTTGTGGGAAAGAGGCTTTCATCCGCAGCAGCCCGTGCTGGAAGATAAGTTATTGATTCATGGGCATACGCCGATCCCCCTTCCATTTATTCTTAAACAAAAAGGAAATTGCATTAATATTGACGGAGGTTGTGTGTACCGAAACAGGGCTCATTTTGGCAATTTAATAGCGATTGATCTTAAAAAAAGAGAATTTCTGGTAGAAGAAAATTGTGAATAAAAAAAATAATATAACGGTAAAGCATAAATGTAAATAAAATTATTCATCCGATTTAAATAATGAAACAAATTTTAAAACTCTTATTTATATTCATTCTTATGGCAAATTCAGAAGGAAAAACTTTTGGTCAAAAGACAAGCCCTGTAATTGCTGCTGGCGCCACTTTACAATTGGTTTCAAACCAGTTTAAATTTACGGAAGGCCCGGCAACTGATAAAAACGGAAATGTATTTTTTACCGATCAGCCAAATGATAAAATATGGAAGTATGATACAGCGGGTAAACTTTCGGTTTTTATGGATCAAATCCGGCCACTCAAACGGAATGTGTTTTGACAATAATGGAAACCTTATTTCATGTGCCGATGAAAACGAACAATTGTGGTCAATTGATCCGGAAGGAAAAGTAACGGTATTAGTAAAAGATTATAAAGGCAAACTTTTAAATGGCCCAAACGATGTGTTTGTAACCATCCCAAGGAAAAATCTATTTTACAGACCCCTATTACCAGCGAGATTACTGGACAAGAAAATCTTCGGATCTTGACGGTCAAAAAGTCTATTACCTGAAAGGAAAAAATGAACCGGTTGTGGTAGTTGATAATATGATAAAACCAAATGGCATCGTTGGGACTCCGGATGGAAAATATTTGTATGTGGCCGATATCGAAGGCAACAAAACTTATAAATTTACAATTGCCGAAGATGGAAGCTTAAAAGATCAGGCTTTATTCGCGCCGCAAGGTTCTGATGGAATGACGATGGATGAAAAAGGCAACGTTTACCTTACCGGAAAAGGAGTTACTGTTTACAATAAAGAAGGAAAGAAAATTGAACACATTGATGTTCCTGCTGACTGGACAGGGAATGTAACTTTTGGCGGAAAAGAAAAAAATATATTATTTATTACCGCATCCCAGAATATTTTTACTTTAAAAATGAAAGTAAAAGGAAATAAATAGTATCCGGCTTAGCCCATATTTTGTTGAACCTTATTACTACACAAATACAAATCAAACCAGGCTACGGCAAGATTGGCCATCTCGTTTAAAGTCCCGGGTTCTGCAAATAAATGGGAAGCGCCATCGATAATTTCAATCTTCCTATCGCATGAAAGTTGATCATAAATTTTTCTGTTTAAATCAATAGCTTGTGAATCTGAAGAACCGGCAATCAGCAATGTTGGCGCTTTCACCTCTTTTATTTTTTTGGCAAAATCAAACCTATTCCCACTGCAAACAATTGCTTTTATAGCCTCGCCAAGAAATGCAGCGGCATCCAAAACAGAAGCAACTCCGGTTTCTGCGCCAAAAAATCCAATAGGTAAATCATCGAATGCAAATTGCTCAAGCGCTTTTTCTGTAACCCTAATCAACCGGTCTGTTAATAAATCAATATTTAAAGCGTTCTCCACAGTTTTCTTTTCCTCCGCAGTTAATAAATCAGGAATTAACGTTGTTATATTATTTTGATTAAGCGCATCCGCTACAAAATTATTAGCGGGGCTTAAATGATTGCTATTATTTCCATGTGCAAAAATCACAATTGCAACCGGTTTGGCTGGTTGGTTAAGAGTAGCAGCAACTGAAACATCTTCCAGGTCAACTATTATTTCACTTTTGGGCATTTCTTTAATTTTTAAAAATTAGCACTTACTTCAAAACTATTCAACTCCATTAAAAAGCAGCAATTTTTATGCCTTAATAAATATCTGTTTTAATTTCATCAGGCATTAAAATCTTTATTATTTGTTTGTTTACTGGCTTAATGTAAATTGTGGATTTTAATAAATAATCAATAACCAGTAATCAATTTATAAAGCATCCCTTGGCCTATTCAGAATCCATACACTATTTGTACAATCACACTGCCAATGTTCAGCAATAGCGGTGCAAAAGCTTATAAAGCGGATCTGAAAAACACGTTGGCATTGTGCCATTTTTTAGGCAATCCCCAACATAAATTAAAAACAATACATATAGCTGGCACTAACGGAAAAGGGTCTGTAAGCCACATGCTTGCTGCCATTTTGCAAGCCAATGGTTACAAAACAGGATTGTATACTTCTCCCCATTTAAAAGATTTCAGGGAAAGAATAAAAATAGACGGCGAAATGATGGAAAAGAGCTTTTTGGTTGGCTTTGTAGAAAAAACGAAAATCATTTCTGAGAAAATACAGCCGTCTTTTTTTGAGTTGACCTTTGTAATGGCGCTTGATTATTTTGTGCAAAAAAAAGTGGACGTTGCAGTTATTGAAACCGGGCTTGGCGGCAGGTTAGATAGTACGAATGTTATTACCCCGCTTTTATCAGTAATTACTAATATCAGTTACGACCATATCGATATCCTGGGAGATTCGTTGGAAAAAATAGCTTTTGAAAAAGCAGGGATTATTAAAGAAAATATTCCGGTTGTAATTGGAGAGGCTACGTCGGTAACAAAACCGGTTTTTCAAAAAAAAGCAGAAGAAGTGAATGCTATGATTTCTTTTGCCCGGGAAAAATTTAAAATAATTTCATCTTTGTACAAACCAAAATCGCTGGAACTTGAAATAGGCAACAAAGAAAATAATAAAAAAGAAAAATTTTCTCTTGACCTAAATGGATTGTACCAGCAGAAAAATATTCTTACCGTTCTCGCAGCAGTTGATCTTTTGAAAAGCAATTTCTCTTTAAAAAAAGAAAAAATAAAAAAAGCTTTATCGAATGTAAAAAAACTTACCGGGCTTTTTGGAAGATGGGAAGTTATTCATAAAAAGCCCACTGTGGTGCTTGATGTAGCCCATAATGAAGACGGGATAAAACAATTGATGGCGCATATCAGCCAATTAAATTTTGATAAGCTTCACATCATTTTTGGGATGGTAAAAGATAAAGAAATTGAAAAAGCGCTTTGCCGGTTGCCGAAAAATGCCAATTATTATTTTACAAAAGCCCAAAACCCCAGGGCGCTTCCGGAAAAAGAATTGAAAAAAATGGCCAGCCGGTTTAAGTTGAATGGTGACGCTTTTCCTAATGTAAATATCGCCTTGAAAGCCTCATTGGATAAGGCTTCTAAAAAAGATTTAATTATAGTTTGCGGTAGTGTGTTTGTAATTGCAGAAGTAGAAATCCCATTTCAAACTTCCGGTTAAAAAAACGAATTTTATAACTCACCTAATTCCCTTAGTGCATAAAAAACACAACTATTGTGAGTTGCCTGCATTATTTTATTTTCCAGAAAAAGTTTTTTTAATTCCTTCAAAGAAATCAATTCAATTTCCAATTCTTCATTTTTGTCAAGCTTTTGTTCACTTGTTTTTTTCCCGCCCTGCGCTAAAAATAAATAAGTAAAATTATTAAGTACGCCGGGGTTAGCCGCAATTTTTCCTACTTCAGTAAAAGAAGAAAATTCATATCCTGTTTCTTCTTTTAATTCCCTTCTCATTGCTTCTTCATGAGTTTCATTTTCATCAATAAAGCCGCCAGGAATTTCAATAAGTGTTTCTTCTATCGGGTACCTGTATTGCCTTACCATCAACACTTCGCCTTCTTCTGTAAGAGCAAGGCCGCAAACGGTTCCGGGCAACTCTACTACAAAATATTCATCAATAATTTTACCGTCAGGTGTCTCGCATTTGTCTTTTCGCGCTGTAAAATATTGATGGTTACTAATGTACTCGGAAGACAACATTTTCCATTTCATAATGAAGGCCTTTATATAATTTTTAATTCCACCCTTTTCTTTCTCTCAATTGCAAAATGTGCGCTACATGATGCCGGCTGTGCCAGGCATATGATTTTAAAAGGTCCCACATCGTCAATTCCATTTCCCTTTCAGGATGATAGATAGTGCGCTGCCATTCAGTTTCAGTCATATCCTCCATTATTTGATACCATCGGGCATGCAAAGAAAACAGGAGGGTGATTGAAATATTTACGGGCAATTTTTTTGAATCAGAGAGATTAGCCCACGCTTCCTGGTCATAAGCTTTAATAGTTGGATTGTGTTCTGTAAGGCCAAGTTTAAAGCGAAAGTAAGCATTCATGTGGCTGTCTGCAACATGATGAACCACTTGCTGAACCTGCCATCCACCGGGGCGGTAGGGAGTTTCTAATTGAGCCGCATCAAGATTTTGAATGGCAAATTCCAAAGAAGCAGGAAGCATTTTTATTTCGTTCATCAACGAGGTTTTCAATTCCTCATTAAATTCACTTTTATAAAATTCCTGTTCATTTTCTTTCCCTATCGGGTAACGAAGTTTTTCATCTTCTGCCATAAAAATTATTTATTTTCAATACTCAATAATTCTATTGTAAAGATCAATGTGGCTCCACCAGGAATCGCCCCACCAGCGCCCCTGTCGCCGTAAGCAAGGCCTGAAGGAATATACAATTTCCATTTGCTTCCAACTGGCATAAGTTCCAACGCTTCGGTCCATCCGCGGATAACGCCTGAAACAGGAATGGTAAGCGGTTCACCTCTTTTGTAAGAATTATCAAATTCTTTTCCGTCAATCAAAGTACCAATATAATTGGCTTTTACAGTGTCCTCAGCAGTAGGAATCGGCCCAGTTCCTTTTGTAAGAATTTCATATTGCATTCCATCAGGCAAAGTAACAACACCGGGGCGTTTTTTATTTTCTTCTAAAAATTTATCGCCGGCTTCCTTTACGCCGCTTATTTTTTTGGCCATAAATTCCTGTAGTTTTTGTCGTATGTTCATATTGCATTCGTCTTCTGAAATGATTAATGTTTTATCATTTAATACATCATTAAAAGCTTTTTTTAAATATTCTGTATTTACTTTTTCAACTCCCTGTGTTTTGTAATATTCAGCAACCTGGACACCAATTGAATAACTAAGGCTATCGGTTGAATTCATTGCTGCGGTTGATTTTGTTGTGGTTGGTTTTTTAGTTAAATCCTTTTTCTTCGTTTGGGCAAATGCGGCTGAGAAAGGAAAAATCAAAAAGAGAAATACAACTTTCATTTAATTTTATTTGGGTGAACGATTTTTATAATTTGGCGGGCAAATATAGTTTAATCTTCCCTGAAATCTTTACCTGTTAAGTTAATAAAAACGTCCTCAAGATTAGCCGATTTTGTTTCCTTTGGCCTTTCAAACCCCGAAGCCACCAAATCATCAATTAATTTATCAGGGCTTTCAATGGCGATGATTTTTCCTTCGTCCATAATAGCAACCCGGTCGCATAAATATTCTGCTTCATCCATATAATGTGTAGTAATAATTACGGTTGTGCCTTCCTGCCTTATGCGCTTAATTAATTCCCACAAATTACGGCGTGCCTGCGGATCAAGGCCAGTTGTAGGTTCATCCAGAAAAATAATTTTAGGCTTATTGATCAAAGTAGTAGCGATAGAGAAACGTTGTTTTTGGCCGCCACTCATTTCTTTATATTTATTTTTGGCTTTTTCTTTTAGATTAACCATCTCAAGCAATTTATAAGAATCCGTTTTGGTATTATATAATCCACAAAAAAGGTCAATAAGTTCCAATAAATTTAATCCCGGATAGAAACCCGATGTTTGCAACTGAACCCCAATTATTTTTTTTATTTGGGAAGCGTTATGGCCAAGGTCTAATCCATCTACCATTATTTTCCCGGAAGTCTTATCGCGAAGAGTTTCTATGATCTCCAAAGTAGTTGATTTACCTGCGCCATTCGGGCCAAGCAAACCAAATATCTCACCTTCATATACATCGAAAGAAATGCCTTTTACCGCTTCAAATTTTCCGTAATTTTTCGTGAGGTTTTTTACTGATATAATTGTTTTCATTCTTTCTATTATGCTGTTTCAAAAACGAATTTCACTAAATCCACCAATATTAAATCAACAAAAATAGGGCAATTAATTTTCATTCAGTTACTAAGCCTGTTTACATCGCCAATATTTTCAGTAAACAAATAAATAGCCAGGAATCTTATTTTATTTAAACGCAACAATGGTTTATGTTTTAGAATACATCGTACTAAAAATAAATTTATCGTGTTTTTACGTTCTGTAAATCGTAATAATCGCACACAAAATAATCGTTAAAATACTACTCAGACAGTAAATACATATTATTGAAAAAGAGTAATTCTTCTATTGTCCAGGGAATGTAACCTGGTTATCTTTGTTCCAGAAGTTGATTGATGTTCAAACAAACATTAATCATAAATACCGAGTCCAAATCCATTGAAAATAATCAGTTCCTTTAATCCGGGAAAAACCAAAAAATCCGATATCAGTCAACTTCTAATTTTTTTTAACTAAATGATTTAGAGACATAATTATCCCAATGAAAACTAGCCGAAAGGCCCAACAAATTTCATCCTGTTATAACCCGAAACCCCCAGGATTAAATTACTGAAAGCTTCTGTACAAAAATGCAGAGGCTTTTTTGTTTTCCATAATAATTTAAAATAAATTTTTAAATTTATTCACCAGCTTTAAGTTATAACGGTCATGCTTAAATGCTAAAGTGATAATATGCAGGATGAATAATATTTACCAAATTTTTACTCTCAAGCTATCCGGAACATACATAGAATCTTTAGGTGTAACATGGAAAGTAGAATAAAATTCATCAATATCGCTGAAAGGGCCATTAACCCTATATTTGGCAGGCGAATGCATATCAGTCATTAATATTGTTTTCATTATCTGCGGCCGCATTTCATATAACCAGCCAAGTGCGTAGCCCATAAAAAAACGTTGCATAGGCGTAAGCCCTCCAATAATCTCGTTCTTTTTATAGGCATCAGAATTTTTAAAAGCATCAATACCGATCGCAAGGCCACCAAGGTCAGCAATATTTTCACCTTGTGTTGCCCTTCCGTTAATATGAGTTCCGGGCAGTGGTTCATAATTATTAAACTGGTTGATGATCACTGCCGCCCTTTTTGCAAATTGGGCTGAGTCGCTTTTTGTCCACCAGTTATGCAAATTCCCTTTGGCATCATAAAGCCTTCCCTGGTCATCAAAGCCATGCGTAATTTCGTGCCCGATAGTACTCGCGCCTACATAGCCATACATTGTGGCATCATCGAGATCTTTATCTGCATAACCGGGAACAATAAATATAGCAGCAGGTAAAACGATCTCATTTTTGGAAGGATCGTAATAGGCATTGTAAGTTTGAGGATACATATCCCATTCCTCAAGATTAACGGGTTTGCCCAATTTATTCATTTCATAATTATGCCACCACTTTTTTGCATTAATCAGGTTCTGCACATAACTTTCTTTACCTATTTCCATTGCTGAAAAATCTTTCCATTTATCAGGATAACCGATTTTCTTTTTAATGGCTTCCAGTTTTACGATAGCCTTTTGTTTGGTGCTGTCGCTCATCCAACTTAATTTTTCGATACGGTTTTTATAAGCTGACCGGATTTCTTCCCCCATTTTTTCATATCGCTTTTTAGCTGTAGAATCAAAATATTTTTTTACATAAAGTTGTCCTAACAATTCACCCATTGCACCTTGCTCCGACTGAATCACGCTTTTCCATCTTGGTTTTCTTTCTTTAGCTCCACTGAATAATTGGCTGTATTTAAAAGCTTCTGCAACATATTTTTCAGGAAGAGCCACTGAATAATCATTTACGAGGCGATAAGTGAGGTAATCTTTTAGGTCATTGATAGAAATTGATTGTAAATTTTGATCCAATGCTTTAAAAAATTCAGGCTGTCCTACAATTACAGAATCAATTTTTGTAACACCAATATCTTTTAAAAACTTTTCCCAATTGATGGAAGAAGAAAGTTTTTTAAGATCAGAAATAGCAATCTTATGATAATTTGAATAAGGATCTCGTAAATCTGCAAGTGACCTGGAATCTTTTGCCAGCTTTGTTTCAAAAGCAAAAATATTATTGGCAGCTTTTAATGCTGATGCAGAATCCTGGCCCTGGAATTCCAAAATAGTTGCAACATGCTTTATATAAGCTTTGCGGATATTGGTTGTAGAAGAATCAGTATTAAAATAATAATCGCGTTCCGGAAGGCCCAATCCACCCTGGTCCATTCTAAAAGCCATTACATCGCTGTGCTTGTCATCCTGCACAACACCGGTACTAAACAAAGAGCTAACGCCAATTTTATCCAAATCAGCAGCAGTATTGATAAGGGAAGGAATATCAGTGATGGAATTTATTTCATCCATGTAAGGCTGGAGATATTTTGTTCCTTGTTGTTCAACAGCAGAGCTATCCATTGCCGTTGTCCAAAAATCACCAATCTTTTGTGCAGCAGAACCTTTCGCTCCTCCTTCTTTTACCGCTTCTTCACTTATTTCCCGAAGGCGTTGTTGAATTTCATTGTAAACAATATTGCCGATTCCCCACAAACTTTCATCAGCAGGAATCGGATGGTCCTTGATCCATTTACCGTTCGCATATTGGAAAAAATCCTGCCCCGGACTAACAGTAGTATCAATATCCGCAGCAAAAACATCTTCATGCGTTACTCCGGTTTTTGTTTTACAGGAGAAAATACTTAAGCAAATAAGGAAGTAAAGAATTATTTTTTTCATTTTAATAAATTTGATAAGTAAATTTAAGTAACGATCAGGGCAAATAAAACATTTTAATTTTGGCTCGTTGTCCTTTCCGACAAAAACAATCCGGCTATCACTAATACAACGCCGGTAATGGTGTAGGCGCTGATAACATCTTTCAAAATCAAAGCGGCAATGGTAAAACCAAAAACAGGGCATAAAAACATCCATAGCCCGGCTTTCACCATATTTTTTTTCAATAGCCACAACCATAATGAAATGGCAAAAATAGAAACAAAGAGAGCAAGCCATAATGTGCCTCCCCAAAATTTAAGGCCAAAATGGTTTTTGTTTCCATTGTATTTCCAAATGGTAAAAGGCAATAATAAAATCCCTCCAATTACTGTTTGCCAGCCATTAATGGTTACAATATTCAGATTGCCCCATTTTTTTGAAGAAAAATATATAGCGCCGGCCGAATAAGACAACATGCTGAAAAATAATAAAACCAACCCGCTTACGGTGATGGAAGCATTTTTTAATAGAGGCCACGATGCAATAACAACGCCGAAAGTACCTAACAGTAAAGCAACAAATACCTCAGATTTTAATTTTTTATTTAAAAAAAATATAGAAAAAAAACTGATGAATAACGGATTGGTCGCAACTGCCAGGGTTCCAACGCCCGCGGTTACATGTTGCATGGCGATTACATAGCAACCTAAATAAAGAGTAATATTCAGAAAACCATAAATGGCAATCTGTTTCCATTCTACGCCTTTTGGTAATTTTTGTTTAGATAAAAAATGAGTGAAAAATAACATGGTAAACCCCGCAAGGGCAAACCTCACCTGCGCGATTACTAAAGGTTGAGATGATTCTAATGCTATTTTAGTGGCTGTGGAGGCCGATGACCATAAAAGAGCAAAGAAAAATCCGGCAATGATCCATTTATATTCTTTCTTAATTTTTTTCAGTTTTATTATAAAATATAAAAGGAGGCATGCTTAATTTAAAAACCCAATTCCCCCCGCTCTTTTAAAATAAAAAATCCAATTATTTGTTGGCTTACTGTTTATATTGCTGAAAGATTTTTTAGATTTTTTTTAATCGTTATTTTAAAAATCTTCAACCAATTTATCTTTTTTAGAAAAGTAAAATATTCCAATAATACCGGTAATAACTAATGCGGCTGATATAAGTTCTGCCTGCGTTGGATGGATTCCAAAAATAGAATAGGTAGTGTTTACACGAATGGTTTCTATCGAAAACCTTTCAACGCCATTCATAATAAGATAAATACAAAAAAGTACACCCGGAGGTTTTATCTTTTTTCGTATCGCCCACAAAATGAAAAACAGGATAAAGCAGGAAATAATTTCATACAACGAAGAAGGGAAAACCGGCAAAGGCAAAGCACGGCAATATTTCCCCTGGCAATCCGGCAATAAAACCCCGTCTTCATTTACATTATGCGGAAAGGTAAACGCAAACATCCAGGCGGGCAGCCACTTTGGCCCCCTGAAACTTTTATGAGGAACCTTATCAAGTGATTTTTCAGTACGGTCGGTAACCATGGTAGTTGTGCCATTTGCGTCAGTGATAGTTCCTGCTAAAAAATAACTTGAATATTGATATAACTTTTGTTGAAACTGTTCAGGCGTTGCCGGAACAACATGGCCGGGAACGTCAGAAATATAAGCGCTGTTAAAAATTCCCCAATCACCATCTCCCGCAGTCTGGCAGCCCATACGGCCAATAGCATACGCAATCATTAAGGCAGGTGCGGCAGCATCTATTAAATAGAGCAGCCCAATTCCTTTTTTTCTTGCGTAAACCAGGATAGCAACCGCTGCAACGATAAGGCCACCATAAAAAGTAAGCCCGCTGGGCGCTATTAAATTACCGATAGGATCGGCAATAAAACGGTCCCAGTTTTCAAGGTTATCAAAAATTTTAGCGCCTATTATTCCAAAAACCAAAGCAAAAATTACAATATCGCCCACCCGGTCGTGAGGCCAAATCCTGATGGTTCTTTTTTCAGGCTGAGAAAGTTTTTGTTTATTTTTTTCCTTGTATTTCAGGTAAATAAGAGCCGCAGCAATTATAAGCCCCCCAACCCAGCTTCCCTGTGATGAAAAAATATATTGCTGCAGGTCAATTCCAGCGTGGCGGCTTGCCAGGAAGGCACCCACGAGTTTGTAACCGAATATAAACCCTACTAACCCATTGATAAATAATTCTAAAAAAGAAGCAGGTTTTCCCGTGGTGATTGTTTCTTCGCGTGGTAATAAAAGGCCTTGTTTTTCTTTCCTTTTTAATTCTTTAGTGAGAAAATAGGCAGAAACAATAAAGGCTATAGCTACAAAAATACCGAAGGTGTAAAAGATCTTAAAAGCATTGATTTTCCATCCAAACCAGTCCTTAAAAACAAAATATAAATTCGGATACATATTTACCTTTTAGTTTTGGAAAAAATCTTCGCGGATCTTTTACAAAAGAAATTATTGAAAAATAAAAACCTCCAAATATACTGAAGGTTTTTATTTTATTATTTAGCAATAAGCTTCAAAAGCTGCGGAAAGATTGTTGGCAATCATTGCTGCAGACGCGCCTTCAATATTATGCCTTTCAAGAAAATGAACCAATTTACCATCTTTGAATAAAGCAACTGACGGAGATGACGGAGGATAAGGAAGCAAATGTTCGCGTACTTTATTTACTGCGTCATAATCAAAACCTGCAAAAGCCGTAGCAAGGTGATCTGGTTTTTTATCGCTTGATTCCAAAGCGAGCAAAACGCCGGGGCGCGCGGTTCCTGCAGAGCAACCACAAACTGAATTGATAACCAGCAAAGTCGTTCCTTTTTCATTGATCGCATTTTCTGCCTGGCCTGCCGTTACTAAATCTGAAAACCCTTTTTCGGTTAATTCCCCTTTCATAGGGATTACTATTTGTTCTGGATACATAACTGTATAATTTAAAATTTTAGAGTGCAAATTTACGATACTTAAAGCTTTTACGAATCAATGATTATCTTAAAGATTTGGGAAATAATGTCAGGTGATTATCTTTCGTAAGACATTATGTCTTAATATATTACCATTATTACAGTTAAAACCAGTTGGTATTTTTTTTGTTCCCTTGTAGAAAAACATCCTAAAACAACTTAAAAAAATAATTATTATGACAACCCTAAAATTTAACCAGCCGACATTGAAAACACTGGATAGTTTTCTCGACAATTTATTAAATGACTTGCCTGTGCCTAACAATAATGGCGTGAATTTTCCGGCAGTAAACATTTGTGAAACCACCGACAATTATGAACTGGAATTTAATGTTCCCGGCAGAAAAAAAGAAGATTTTAAAATAACCATTGACAAAAATATCCTGTCAGTTTCTTTTGAAAAAAAGGAAGAACAAAAAGAAGAAAACAAACAGTTTATTAAAAGGGAATTTAGCGCTCAATCTTTCAAAAGGTCATTTACTTTGGATGAAAAAATAAATGCCGATGAAATCAATGCAAAATATGAAAATGGAATTTTGCATCTTACTCTTCCCAAAAAAGAAGAAGTAAAAGTGCTTCCCAAAGAAATATCAGTGAAATAAGTTTGATTGAACTTTTTTCTAAAGCCTTCTCATTTTTGGGAAGGTTTTTTTATTGAAATAAAATTCAGTAAACCAACAAAAAATTGATATTCCTATTCTGTTTAAAAAAGTTGGCCAGCATTATTTATACCCCAATATTTTCAGCATGCTTGCGGCGCTTTGCTCTTTTGCATAGACCCAATCTACCAGCTTCCCGTTTTTATCATAATCCAATACAATATATTTCGGAGAAGGGATGAGGCAGTGTTTTATTCCGCCATAACCGCTTATCTGGTCCTGGTAAGCGCCGGTATGAAAAAAGCCAACATACAAAGGCTCCCCCTCCCCCACTTTTGGCAAAAAAACTTCGTTGATGTGCTCTTCAGAATCATAATAATCATGGCTGTCGCAGGTGATTCCTCCAAGCGTTACCCGTTGGTATTCATTATCCCATTTATTGATGGGAAGCATTAAAAACTTTTCGCCAATGCCCCATGTATCGGGCAAAGTTGTAATAAAAGAAGAATCGATCATATACCAGGTTTCCCGGTCGTTTTGCCTTTTCTCACCTATCACACTGTAAATATGTGCCATACTTTCCCCTACAGTATAACTCCCAAATTCTGTAAAAATATTGGGCATCGGGACTTTACTTTTTTTACATCCGGCTTTTATGTTTCTTACAATTTCGTTGATCATAAACTGGTAATCATAGTCGAAACCCAACGAATGTTTTATCGGGAAACCCCCGCCAATATTTATCGAATCCAGTTCAGGGCAAATCTTTCTTAACTGGCAATAAAGATTAATCACTTTATTGAGTTCGCTCCAGTAATAAATATCATCTTTAATTCCTTTGTTCAAAAAAATATGAAGCATTTTTAATTGAAACCTATCTTCGTTTCCTTCAATTTCATCTACATAAAACTCAAGAATATCTTTTGCACGTATGCCTAACCGTGAGGTATAAAAAGGAAAAGTAGGCTCTTCTTCCGCGGCAACGCGTATACCGATATTAAATTGGGCCTTACCGATTTGCGGTATGCTTTTAATTCATCTTTATTATCAAGAACAGGGATTACATTTTTGAAGCCGGTATTTATTAAACGGGCAATGCGGCTGGTATAAGATTTCTGTTTAAACCCATTGCAAATAATAAAAGTATCTTTTGTAATTTTTTTTCTTTCAAATAATTTATGGATAATCTCAATATCGTATGCATAGGAGGTTTCAAGATGTATATCATGTTTTAACGCTTCTTCAACTATAAAAGAAAAATGAGAGCTTTTAGTGCAATAGCAATAATTATATTTTCCTTCGTACTTGTGTTTTTTAATCGCATTGGCAAACATTCTTTTTGCCTTGTTGATCTGCATTCCGATTTTTGGCAAGTAAGTAAACTTCAGAGGTGTTCCATATTTATCAATCAAAGCTTTTACATCCACATCATTATATTCGAGGTATCCGTCTTTAAGGCCAAAGCCTTCCTGTGGAAAATTAAATGTCTGGTCTACAAGGTCTTTATAGCTATTGTTCATTCAAAACTTTTAAGATTTTAAAAAATATTTACAAATGTAGTTGAATGATTAATTAATGAAATAAAAAAAACGTTTCCAACAAAGCCGGAAACGTTTCATAAATCGAAAATTGAAAAAATTATTTTACAGATAAAATAAGGCTCTTAAAACTTTCAGGTTCGTTCATAGCCATATCAGCAAGGACTTTCCTGTTAAGATCAATATTCTTTTCGTTTAATTTATGGATAAACTGGCTGTAAGTAAGCCCTTCAGCCCTCACAGCAGCGTTGATACGGGCGATCCATAAAGCACGGTATTCCCGTTTTTTAAGTTTGCGGCCGTACATAACTGTAAGTAAGGCCTTTTTCCATTACATTCTTCGCAACGGTATAAACGTTTTTTCTTTTACCGTAATAGCCTTTAGCGGCTTTAAGAACTTTTTTCCTTCTTGCCCTTGATGCTACTGCATTTGATGAACGTGGCATAATTTAATATTTTTAATTTTTGAAATTGTTTATCGTTTTTGTTCCCTTCAAGGGTTCTTACTTCATGCGAAGTAACCGCATTACAAAAGGGCGGTTCGCATCGCTTATGATTCCTCTCTTACGCAAAGCGCGTTTACGCTTGGTTGATTTTTTAGTAAGAATGTGGCGTTTGAAAGATTTTTGATACGTAATTTCACCGGTACCGGTTACTTTAAAGCGCTTCTTTGCGCTGGAGTTGGTTTTAACCTTTGGCATTTTAATACATTTTATTTTTACACCCTCGCCGGCGCCCCGAACAGACGGGAACTTATGGAGCCATGTGGGCAATATGTTTTATAAGAAATCCACTTTAGCCAAAACACAAAATGCTAAAAGGGCTGCAAAGGTAATAAAAAGTTTGGTAAAAAAATATAAAGTTTTTGGAAGAGATTCGACTCAAAGCTTCTATGTTTCCAACTGAGGTTTTTCATCTTCGTGGGTAAGATCGTGCAACGTCTGCACTTTTAAATGATCGTAAAGAGAGTGCTTATTAACAAATAAAGAAATAAGCTGGGCAAGCATCCCTGCAATTAATAAATAAAATATTACACTATGCCTGTCAGTCATTTCCAATACCAGAATAGCGGAGGTAAAAGGAGTTCGCGTAACACCGGTTAAAAACCCAACCATCCCGCATAAGATGAGCAGGTTGGCGTTGGATGCCGATTCATTAAATAATCCGGCCATAAACGATCCGACACTTGCTCCTGCTGCAAGAGAAGGCGCAAAAATGCCCGCAGAAGCGCCTGTTCCAAAACTTAAAATCGGGCCAACAATTCTCAAGATTGCTGTATACCAATGAACATATTTATCGGCGCTGAATAAAGTGGTAAGCATTATATCTCTTCCTGAACCCAGAATCTTAGGATCAAGAAAAAAAGCGATGGATGCCATTATAAGTGCACAGGCAACAATATACAATACATGCTGATAAGTAAACTTAAATGATTTCTTCCACCTGAAAAGCGCTAAGATTATCACAGACATGTAACTTCCCAGCAAGCCGCAAATCATGGAAACGACGAGTAAGGCAAAAATGATGGAACTTCTAATATGAGTTACATCGGGGAAACCTAAATACAAATACGGCCCTAAAATACCCTGAGCGGTTAAACCGGCAATGATAACAGCCGTAAAAAGCGCTGTTTTAAAATAACTGAAATGGGTTTGGGTTAATTCTTCAATGGCAAATACAATTCCCCCCAAAGGCGTATTAAAAGCGGCTGCAAGGCCGGCGGCAGCACCCGCTGTGATCATATTCCTTTTAGAGATCGGTGGCCACCATGAGGGCAGCCAGTCATTAATTTTTTTGAAAACGATTCCTGATAATTGGATTATCGGCCTTCTTTTCCAACAGCGCCGCCACCAAGGATCATAAAAAGCCCGGAAACTACTTTTACAAAAAGTATTTTAATGCTTAACAACTGTTTGATCTTTTTATTATAGGTAGCAGTATCTAATTCAATGGCAGCACGCACTTGTGGAATACCACTCGTGCGCGCATAAGGGCCAAATCTAATCACAAGCCACCATGCGATAAAAAAACAAACCGGGCTTAAAATAAAAATCCACCATCCGTGATATTTTAAAACATCGAATGTGGTTCCTTCCATAAATGTAAAAGCTTTGGAATAGGCAACAGCCAATAATCCCGCAACTAAAGAAGCTACCCAAAAAGGTATTGCCTGGAGTATATTATGTTTCAGCCGGTCATTACTTATCCTGTCAAAACTCCTTTTTAAAACTTGCCTTATAGATGCTAATGTCATTAATTTTTACTTACGCTGCATAAATGGAAACAAATTTATTTAATGTGTATCCAAATAAAAAAACAATTTGAGATTTTAAACTTATAGTCTTTTATAAATACGAAATATACGTTTATTCTAACCGATTCTTATAACAATTTTTCCATCCGTTGTATGTGTTTCAATCGCTTCATGGGCTTTAGCTATTTCAGCAAGCAGGAAAATTTTATCAATTTTCACTTTCAGTTTTTGTTCGTCAAGTAAACGGGCAATTAATTTCATTTCTTCTCCATCAGGATGCATCATAGGCCACAGTAATCCTACATTTTTTTGTTTAGCAAGTTCTATCGCTTTGGGATCATCTTTAGTGGATGAGGGAAGGCAAACCACCGTGCCACCGGGTTTCACACAAGAAATGGAACGATACAAAACATCGCCACCCATTGCATCTAAAACTGCATCAGGGTTCTGAAAAACTTCTTCAAACTTTTCTTTTTTATAATCAATAAATTGATCTACACCAATTGATTTTAAAAAACTTTCATTTTTCCCAGATGCCGTCCCGGCAACAAAAGCGCCTTTCAATTTTGCAAACTGAACCGCCAAATGGCCAACGCCTCCCGCGGCAGCCTGTATCAAAATTTTTTGCCCTTTTGAAACTTTTAAATGTTCATTAATTGCCTGGTAAGCTGTTAAGCCAGCCAACGGAACTGCAGCCGCTTCTTCAAATGAAATATGGGAAGTTTTTATAGCCAGTAATTCCGGATCAGCAACGGCAAATTCCGCATACGTTTTTCCTAAACCCGGAAAGCCAATACAACCAAATACTTCATCCCCAATTTTAAAATCCAAAACATTTTTCCCAACATCTTCAATAATCCCGCTAACATCCCAACCCAATATTGCAGGTAATTCTAAATACTTAGACATCCCGCTGGTGCCGGCTCTTACTTTTGTGTCCACCGGATTTATACCAGTAAATTTTACCTTTATTAATACCTCGCCATCTTTAGGAACCGGTTTTTGAATTTCAATTATTTTTAAAACATCCGGAGGTCCAAATTCATTAATTATCGCTACTTTCATTTTACTTTCTTCATTTTTTATTAATGCAAATTAATAACTTCCCGGCTGATTTTTGGGCCTGATAATTAACCGTAAAGTCGGGTTATTGGTAATAAAAGACCAAAACCAGCTAAAGGCTAATTTCACTTTATTTCTAAAACCTACCAAAGGAATAATATGAACAAAAAGCCAGATGAGCCAGGCGAAAAAACCGGTGAAAGAAACTTTGGGAAGATCAGCAACCGCTTCATATTTCGAAATTATCGCCATACTCCCTTTGTTATTATAACTGAAAGGTTTCATCTCTTTATTTGATTCCATTCTTTTTAAATTTTCTCCCAAAAGAGCGCCTTGCTGAATAGCAACCTGTGCCAGCTGCGGATGCCCGTCCGGATAATTTTTATCGGCAGTTTGCAAACACAAATCACCGATGGCAAAAATATTTTTTGAGCCTTTTACTCTATTATATTCATCAACCAAAATTCTTCTTCCGCGCCCTAACTGTTCCGGGGCGATTCCAGGCACTTCACGTGCTATAACACCCGATGCCCAAATCAAAGAATCGGTAGGAATGGTTTGCCCGTTTGCCATCACTACATTTCCGTCTTTATAATCTTTTACCATTGTTTCTAATTCAATTTGAACACCAAGATCACTCAAAACTTTTAGCGCCGATTCTTGTGCTTTTTTGCTCATCGGGCCCAGAAGATGTGGCGAAGCATCTATCAAATGGATCCTTGAATTTCCGAGTTTAATTTCCGGGTATTCTTTCCTAACAATTTTTTGCCCCATTTCGGCAAGCATTCCCGCTAATTCTACGCCTGACGGGCCACCACCTGCTATTACAATATTCAAATACCTTTCCTTTTCTTTGGGGTCATCGGTAATGGTAGCTTCTTCCATATTTAATAAAATATGGTTTCTCAGGTTTATCGCGTCCTCAATTGATTTCATCGGCAAAGAATTTTGCTTCACATTCTCCATACCAAAATAATTGGTTTCTGTTCCGATGGCGAGAACAAGATAATCATAATCAAGAATGCCGGTACTGGTTTCAATATTGTTTTTTTCAGGATTTACCTTTTGAAGGGCGCCATAATGAAATCGCATATTATTTTTCCCTTCAAACATTCTTCGAAACGGGTAACTGATATTAGATGGCTCGATAAAAGCGGTAGCCACCTGGTAAAGCAAAGGTGGAAAAAAATGATAGTTATGCAAATCAACCATCGTGACCTGTAAATTTTTGTCTTCCCATATTTTCTTTACCAAATTAATTCCCCCAAAACCACCTCCAACTACAACCACTTTTTTCACTGATTTCTGCATACAATTTTATTTTTTTGAAAACTACTGAAATATTTATTTTATTAAGTTTATAATACACTCAAATTTTATTCCTCAATTATTTATTAATGCAACAAAATATAAATTGGAAATAAAAGTTGCTTTACTAAAACCAGAAAAAATTAGAATTATTTGTTGGTTTACTGTTTATCTCTAAACTTCGATAAAAACTAATTATATGACAAAACTATTTTTCGTGCTATTCTCTCTTATTTGCTTTTCAACCATAAACGCCCAAACAACTGGGCTTAATAAATCTGCCGGAATTACTCTTTCATTACCGCTAATTAACCAATGCTCTTTTTATAATTATAGTGATGCTGCCAAATCCAACCAGGCTGGTTATTTAGGTGGTGGATTCTTTTTATTTTACAAAAGAAATAAAAACAAAATCGCAATTGGGTACGAACATCCTTCCATGAATAAATCATTGGTTCCCCCAAAAGGCGGTTATTCAAACATTGAAACCAATATTTTTGAAACAACAATTCATCACAAATTCAGAGAACAATTTGGAGCATTTGCAGGTTTAAATTATACAGTCTACCATTTTCATTCGTGGAATGATATACCACCATTTCCACAAGTAGATAAATGGGATAGAACTTTAGGGTTGACTGCAGGAGCTGAATTTCTACCGTCAAATTCTACCTCCGTTGTAATTTCTTACAGGCCTTCCTTATTTTCTTTTGATAAAAAAAGTTACAGGGCTATTTTTTCTTTTGCATTGAGGTATGATATAAATTTTTGGAAGAACTAAAACATCTGTATTTTTAAAATATTTTTCAAATTAATTATTTATCAATGGAAGAAGAAACAATTTGCGATCATATAAAAGAAATTAAAGAACTTAAACAACCGGTGGATCTTGTTTGCGAGGAATGCATAAAAACCGGAAGTAACTGGGTCCATTTAAGAACCTGCCAAACCTGCGGCGCAACTTTATGTTGCGATCAATCGCCCAATAAACACATGACAAAGCATTTTCACAAAACCCATCACCCGGTGGTAATTTCTGCAGAGCCAGGAGAAAAATGGCTGTGGTGCTATGAAGATGAGATCTTTGCAGAATACGATTAACCTTTAATCTTCCAGGAGTTTCCTGTCCCATTTTGCAAGGTCAGCACCTGCGGCATACGTGCTTTTCAAAAATTGCAACAAAGTGTTTTCTGGATCTCCTGATCGTTGTGCCGCCGAATATGGCAAAATAAATTCCCCAAGTGTTGAATTGTAATATGCATTTTGTGGTTGCACTGTAGCAGCTTTATACCCTTCGGGTTCAGGATACAAATAGCAATAAAATGCGGCTTCAGGAAATGCTTCATTCCCTGTCCAAAATCCGCAACTGCTTACTTCTCTGCAATAAGCTTCTTCGGCAACCCAATCTGGCAGACCCGGAACACCACCGGGATGTTTTGGCGCCCTTCTTCCTGAAAAAAAAGAAAGTGCCAGGTCAAAACTACCCCAGAAAAAATGGATCGGGCTTGCTTTTCCTTTAAAGCCACTTCTGAATTCCATAAAAACACTTTGTATTAAAAGCAATGCTTCATGAAATGCTTTTACCTGCTCATCATCATAAGTTGAATGAACCGTGTCTTTTTCAAATGGAATTGGATTTTCAATTTCCACAGGAACTGGTTTTATTTTTATTTCAATGTTTAATTCGGACAAAAGCTTAAATATTTTTTTATAAAAATCAGCAACGGAAATTTCATGCAAATCAAATTGCCGAAACTCGCCTTTGCTTGTAAAAATTTTTAGCTGATGAGTAATAAAATCAAAATCAATTCTAAAACTTTGATTATTGTAAGGGATATTTTCTGTGGTTAAACCATGGGGTGTAATGTGCAAAGTAATATGCCACGAATGATTGACCCAGGGCAAGGTTGCTAATTTTATTTTACCCACAATTTGGGTCCACATGTGCAATGTATCAAAAGTAGGTTTGCCTTCTTTGTAGGAAAGAATTGGCCATTGTTGTTTCATTATATTAAGATTAGGTGTTTGTAAATTTCGATTATTCTCCCAAAGAACAAATAAAAAAATGAAATTTTAAATATCAATCTTTTCCCAAAATGAATTTAGCACCCACTTTTAAACTTTATCCATTTCTACTGCTTTTTGTATTGATGATATCATCATATTGCCCGGGATGGCGCCTGAATTGAGAAAGAACAAAAGGGCAAATTGCGGTTACTTTTAAATTATTTTCCCGTGAATAACCCACCATTTTATTAAATAATTTTTTAGCGACTCCTTTTCCTTCCGCTTTGGGCCTTACCTCTGTATGAAAAACGGTTAATTCATTTTGTAAAATACTAATTTCCATTTCCCCCAACTGCTCTTCATCTTCCATAATGAAAAAATACCCCCGGCCATTTTCGGATAGTTTTAATTGTACTTCTTCCATAAAAATGAATTTAATGGTTATCGTTGGCTAAACGCTTTTATTGCGGATGGAAAAAAGAGAATCAACAGTTAGTTTTTTAGTTCGATATTATCCTGTTTTTCGTTAGACAAAATTCGACGGTATTTTTTTTCATTGGTAACATAGGTTAAATGTGTTGAAAAAAAACCCGTAATCAAAGCTACAGCTATTAAAAGATAAATCAGGTTGGGGCCGCCGGTTGCCCACAGATTGGTAAACAATTTTAAAAGAAAAAAAATTATCAGAAAAGAAACAGCCGTCCATGCCATGGTAAATAATAAATAGTATTGCCATTTTGGGCCGCTTTTTTGATCACGCCATTGCTCTATAAAACGCCTTTCAGAATTTGTGATCATTAATTTTTGATTTATTTTATTTTTTCTATTTTTTTTAGAAATCCCACCGCTAGCAAACGAATAAAAACTAAAGATCTTTATTTTGATAACTCTAAATATTCAGAATAAAGGCTTCATTAATTCACAATTCATTTCTTATTCCGCCATCATTTCTTTTGCAACTGCAACTACATCTTCAACATTTGGTTTTCCAAAATAATCCCCATCGCTTCCATAAGAAGGCCGGTGGCTTTTGGCCGAAAGTGTGCGCGGCGATACATCAAGCCAGCGGTAACCGCCCTGTTCCTCCATTACTTTATTAAACATGTAAGCAGAAGCGCCTCCGGGAACATCTTCATCAATAAAAACAATCCGGTTCGTTTTCTTCAGAGAATTGAGGATAGAATGATGTATGTCAAAAGGAAGCAAAGTTTGTACGTCAATTACTTCACAACTGATCTTCATTTTATCCAGGCTTTCTGCTGCTTCCATAATAATTTTCAACATGGAGCCATAAGAAACTATGGTAATATCTGTTCCTTCTTTAATGATTTCCGGAACGCCCAATGCCACCTTAAACTCCAGTAAATTAGATAGCAATCTTTCTTTAAGCCGGTAGCCGTTTAAACATTCAATCATCAAAGCAGGGTCGTTGCTTTGCAATAAAGTATTGTACATCCCTACTGCCTGTGTCATATTTCGGGGAACACAAACATACATACCCCTCAGTGCATTTATAATCATTCCCATCGGCGATCCGCTGTGCCATATTCCTTCCAGGCGGTGGCCCCGGGTTCGTACTATTAAAGGAACACTTTGCTGGCCTTTCGTCCTGTAATGAGTGGTACAAACATCATCGCTCAATGTTTCCAAAGCAAATAATAAATAATCAAGGTATTGAATTTCAGCAATTGGCCGCAAACCGCGTAAAGCCAAACCCGTTCCCTGGCCCATAATTGTAAGTTCACGAATGCCGGTATCAAAAATTCTTTCTTCGCCATATTTTGCCTGCAGGCCGCTAAAGCCCTGGTTTACATCGCCTATATGGCCAAGGTCTTCACCAAAAGCAATTACCTTTTTATTGGTGGCAAATAATTGATCAAAATACCTGTTAAGGATTTCAAAGCCGTTTATTAATTCTGCATCATCAGAAATATCTGCGGGCACCGGCGCCACTTTTAATGCGGATTTTGGCCCTTCATTGTAAAGGTATGTGTGAAAAATTTCTTTATTTTTTTCTTTTAATTTATCATAAAAATCTTTTACTTCCTCAACATTTTCGTCATCAGAAGCGCTATTAATAACAGTTGCTAACGTTTTCATTACATCTCTGCGTAATGGCTCACGTAAAGCCGAGAGTGCCTTTATGCTTTTCTGTACGTCTTCATTATCTTTTACGGAAGAAGAATATTTTTCTAAAAGTTTAAGGGCTTCGCTAACCTGGTTTTTTATGGGAGTGATGTATTTTTGCCATGCATGTTGCTTGCTGGTTTTGACAAAGTGCTTGGCGTTATTTTCTATTTCATTTAATTCATTTTCATCTGCAAGCGAATTGGCCATAATCCAATCGCGCATCTGTTTTTTTGCATCCCATTCTTTTTCCCATGCAAGCCTCGAAGGGCTTTTATAACGTTCATGGCTACCCGAAGTTGAATGCCCCTGTGGCTGCGTTAATTCTTCCACATGAAACAAAGCCGGAGTATGGGTTTCGCGTATATTTTTAATGGCACTATCCAATATTTCACACATGCCTGAATAATCCCAGCCTTTTAGTTTATAAATATTTATGCCATTAGTCCCTTCTTTCTTTTGCAAACCGCTCATGGCCTTTGAAATAGAAGATTTAGTAGTCTGGTATTTTTTGGGGACTGAAATTCCATACCCGTCGTCCCATACAAAAACGGCCAGCGGAATCTGTAAAACACCCGCCGCGTTCATCGCTTCCCAAAAATGGCCTTCGGAAGTTGCGGCGTCGCCAATCGTACAAAAACAAACTTCGTTTCCATTATCACTTAAATTATCAAGTCCGTGTAAAATGTCAACTTCCCTGAAAACTTTTGAGGCAAAAGCCAATCCCAAAGCGCGTGGCATTTGCGCGGAAGTAGGCGCTATATCTGAAGAAATATTTTTCCTGTTAACAAGGTCAAGCCAGTTTCCATTTTCATCTACAAACTTAGTAGCAAAGTGTGAATTCATTTGGCGCCCGGCACTGAATGGGTCATTTTTCAAATCAGGGTCAGCGTAAAGTTGGGCGAAGAATTGTTCAACAGTAGCCATTCCGCTTGCAAACATAAAAGTCTGGTCGCGATAATAGCCCGCCCTGAAATCGCCCGGCATAAAAAATTTAGCCATAGCAACCTGCGCCACTTCTTTTCCTCCTCCGAAAATACCAAACTTCGCCTTACCGGTAAGTACTTCCTTTCTACTCAGCAAACTCGTTTCACGGCTTTCACAAACCATTTTATAATCTTTCAAAACTTCCTCCTTGAAGTTCTCAAAAGAGAGGTTTTCCAAAAGGCTTTCTTCACTGATTTGATTGGTATCCATGTGGGCAAAAATATTAATTATGAGGGTATGAATGTTAAAAATCTCAAAACACTACCACAATTTGCAACCATATAATGCGTTTTAGTATCTTTGAAACCGTATTTACTTATAAGAATGAAAAAACTATTTACAGTTATTTGTTTTCTTTCATTTGCTGTTTTGGCAAGCGCCCAAACAAGTGTTACTAAAGTAAGCAAAAAGAATAAAACTTCCGCAACAAATTCTGTAACCTCAGAAGTAGCTCCTCAAAAACCTTCGGAAAGCCTTGAATTACAGGAAACTGAATTTGATTTTGGGAAAATTCCGCAGGGAAAACCAGTTACCCATATTTTCAAATTTACTAATAATGGCTCAATGCCTTTTGCCCTGGAAAATGTTCAGGCGAGCTGCGGTTGCACAACGCCTGAATGGAATAAAGATACAGTTGCAGTTGGCCAAACTGCAGAAATTAAAGTTGGCTACAACGCAGCAAACGATGGTCCTTTCAACAAACCGGTTACCATCACTTATAATGGTACTCAAACAAAACAAATAATTATCAAGGGAGATGTGTGGAAAACACCTGTAACTTCGGCTCCTGTTAATACCGCTTTAAACTCTTTAAACAACGAACAATAAAACTCAAACAAATTAGAATTATGAAAAAATTATTATTAGCCGTACTTGTATTATCTTCTACAAATTTATTTGCACAAAAAAAAGCGGATGATATAGCCAAATTAAATACAGAAACGTATGATTTTGGTAAAGTAAAACAAAATGTTCCTCCCACAGCTACTATTACCGTAACTAATATTGGAACAGAACCTTTGATAATAGAACAGGCAACCCCTTCATGCGGATGTACTGTTTCTGATTATACAAAATCGCCAATAGCCCCGGGAAAAACAGGAACGATTACTGCTACTTATAACGCAGCAGCCCTGGGGCCGATTAATAAAACACTTACCGTTAAATTTGCGGGCGCAGACGACCCTAAATTTATAAAACTTACAGGTGAGGTGTTGACTCCCGATGCTTACGCTGCCGCAATGAAAGATTCAAAAATGAGTGCTAAAAAATAAAATATAGCTTGTAATTTATAAGCTAAATTAAAAAGCCCTTTACAATGTGAAATGTGAGGGGCCTTTTTTATGGCTAACCCAAAATAAAAATCTTTGATTTTTGTTTGTTTACTGTAAAAAAATAAATTTTGGGGCTAAAGATTTATCTTTTCCAAAAAAATATTTGGAGATTTTAAAAAAGAAACGCTACTTTTATTCTACAAAAAAATAAGTCCCCCTGTAGAAACAGGGGAACTCTTTAACGTATTGCTTGATATGAGACTCTTTAAATAAACTTTGCGCTGATACACAGCTTCTTTTACTTCTATTTCTTTTTACTCTAAATGGATTTTTATATTTAATTCATTTGTTTTACAAACTTAAGTTGATAAGTTTTAGTACCATAATTATGTTTTGGTTACTAATATCATTCCAGAGTTCATTATTTATTGTTAAATTCCTTTACTGATAAGGCTTTCAAAAGAAAATCATTATGATGCCCAATGCCTTTTTTCCTTACTATTTTTCAGAAGATTTTGGAAACTTAATTTAATTTTATTGTTTTTAATTTCTTTTAATTACCGAAAAGGTGAGGAAAATAGTTTTATCATTGCTTGTAACACTTGATAGTTGTGCTGCCGGCTTAAATGGCGAAATGGATGGATAAAGCCTGATGATGAAATATTTGATTTTGCCTGCTCATTAACTGATAAAGCCCTGGCGCTATCTATATTAGGTAGAAATACCTATGAAATAATCTAACCCAATTGGGCACAAAAGTTTTTTCGTACGGAGTAAATGCTGTTGGATAGTCTTTAATTCAATTCCTAAATGATTTACAAAATCACTTTCTATTTTTCATTCATAGGATTGCAAGGCAATGAAAAGGAAATTTATTAGCATTATTGATCAGCTTGTAATTGCCTGTTCAATTTTTTCAGGATCTGCCTTAAACATAAGAATCAATAGAAATTAAAACCACACCTGTTTAACTAAATTAAATTTGAATTTAT
>CAVTBI010000006.1:0-228721 GCA_963732885.1 uncultured Chitinophagaceae bacterium
CTATGATTTTACAAACTGGAGAGATTGCAAAAATGATGGGATAAATCTGCTCGACAAATTTCGGAATATCTATCGATAATGGATCTGATGAATGACTATTTAGAAAAGCTTGGCTATAACGGTATATATACTCGACTTGATAAAACAGAAGGCGCATTCGTTGATTTGAATGCATATTTAGATCGATATAAAGGTGGTCGATCCAAAATAATTCAGTGGAATTATAAAGACAGTGATTTAAACGAACTTAAACTTGTTTATTTTGATTACATCAGGGATATTTATAACAGAGGTAAATCTACAGCGGGCAATAGCGGCGACTCAAAAGACTATCGATTTATAGGCCAACTAGGTAAAAAAGGTAGCTTTTTCGCAAATAAAGAAGTATGGGAAAATTTTAAAGATAGCCATTTCAAAAATGTTGATGAAATAAGAGATGCAGAACCCACAATTGAAAATTTGAAGGGAGCAAAATCCCACTCAAAATTTGGATCAATTACTTCAGGGATGTGATGAGTCTTGGGCAAAAAAGGTTGATCCTTACCTGAAAAAGAATATGGGTTTGGGCAAGAAGGCACTAGACAATGCCAATAAACAAAACGAACCATTAGAATTACTACTTAGCGCTAAGGCTAAACTTGAATCCATAAATACTGAATCACGAGTTTTCTTGGACGATCACGATGTTTACACTTTAGTTGATGAACTTAGAAAGTTTACTGAAACACTTAAAACTATCATTAAGAGCCATCAAAAGGGCTCAAAGTAGAATTTTGACATGAATTCAATTGAACTAAATATTGATGAAAGTAAAAAAGAGTTTATACACTCTCTCGGAAATATTGAAAAGATAACTAAGAATCATGGGTGCAAAGTATTTCTTTTTGGATCAATTAAAAGCGAGGTTCCTTGCTAAAACAATTTCTATTACTTACCCTGAAAATGAAGGCGAACTCTATTTAAAGAAAATCCAAGATTCCCTTGAAAAGTATGGAATTGAGCAAATTGATTCACCGGAAATCAAAAAAGTGCTTAACCACTATTATAACGAGAAAGAGAATTTCAAACGGTTCAGTGAGAAAGCAAAAAAAATATGGAACAATGAACTAGATGTTCCCGAATTCAAAGTTTTTAAAGAATCCATTGAAACAAACCTTCCGAACAGAACTCTATTCGATTTACAATTATTGGCGGCGTTTCATTTAGCATTTTCTCAAAACGCCTGCAACTTCTCGGTTCCCGGCGCTGGGAAAACTTCTGTCGTTTATGCCGCCTACTCTTACCTTAAAAATTTACCTGAAGATCATCCAAAACATGTCAACAAGCTCTTGATTATTGGGCCATTAAGTTCTTTTGGCGATGGGAAGATGAATACAAAGAGTGCTTTGGTAGAGAAGTCATATCTAAACGACTTTCAGGAGGTGTCTCCCCTGATGAAAGAACGAGATATTTACTTACTGTCGAGCCAATTAAAAATGTGCCAGAACTTACTTTGATGTCCTACCAAAGCGTGCCCAACAATTTGGAGAAGCTCAAACACTTTCTGCAAAGAAAGGATATCAAGGCAATGGTAGTTCTGGATGAAGCTCATAAAATTAAGAATGTTGAAGGCGGTTTTTTGGGCAACTTCTGTTCTCGAACTGTCGAAACTTTCAGGTGTAAAAGCCAGAGTTGTTCTCACTGGGACTCCAGTTCCAAATGGATATGAGGATATTTACAACCTATATGAGTTTATTTGGCCGGACAAGGACATAATTGATTTCAACGTCTTTCAGCTTCAAGACATGTCTAACAACCGATTTGATGCACGAATAAATCGATTAGTAGACAATATCTCCCCCTTCTTCATTAGGATAAAGAAAAAAGACATACTTGATCCTTCTAAATATCCTATTAATAATAATGAGCCTATAATTGTTGAAATGGGAGCGGTTCAGAGAGAGATATATGATTTTATAGAGAATAAGTACATTGGATATTTCGAAGAGCATACGAACGAAATTGGCATTGCAGCTGAGCTGACAAAAGCACGTTTCATTCGATTGATGCAAGCAGCGACAAATCCTGCCCTACTGCGCAATCCATTAGAGAACCTATTTCAGAGATCAAGGGCTGAGCAATGAACTTTACATTAAATGCACAGTGAAATAATCAACAAAATACTCCACTATAAAGAGCTTGAGAAAGTTCCGAAAAAATTTGAGATGGTGCGTAATATAATTGCCCTATCTTTAAACGAAAACGCGAAAAGGTCATCGTTTGGGGAACATTTATTCAAAATCTACATGAATTACAAGAATATTTGAAACAATCGGATATTAATTCCGAAGTCGCGCGACCGCGCCTTTACTACAGATACAGACTCTAAACGCCTGAACACGTATTTACAAGAGAAAAAATAATCAGAAAATTCCATGAAGGCAATTCTCCATTCAAGGTAATAATTGCAAACCCATTCGCAGTTTCAGAATCTATTTCCTTACACAAAGGCCTGCCACAATGCAATCTATTTGGAGAGGACATTTAACGCTTCCAACTTTATGCAATCAAAGGATCGTATTCATCGAGTGGGTTTGCCTGTGGGCACAATAACTAATTATTATTATATGGTATCGGAAAATTCAATAGATGAAACTATCCATTCGAGATTGATCGAAAAGGAAAGGAGAATGCTGGAGCTAATAGAAAGTCAGGAAATACCATTAATAAATCAAAATTTGAACTATGAGGTTGACCTTCATAGCTACATAAAAGCCATCATCAGAGATTATGTTAGAAGAACTGCTAAAGCATAACAAACTTGGCAATAAAGAAGAACTTCTTTTTTTTCTGTTTGAAGGGCTTTCTACAGGAAATAATGAGTCTTTATTGAATGTTCGGAAATACTGCATTTCCAATATTTTTTCAATCTCAAGATGTTTCAACGGAGCTCTCGACTTTTTTCAATTTATCTCTTTCATTGAAATAAACGACGACAGGATTTCCCTTAATAAGAAGTGTTTTGATCCAGACCAATTTGACAGTCAAACTTACTTTAATCATTTTCATCTTTATGAACATTTGATTACTGCACTGAAAAAGGCGGGGGTTTTACAGGAAATGTTTAATGCAAATAACTTGAAGTTCAGTTCAAAACTTTCTCAGTATTATATTGTAGAAAAGAAGTTTCCCTATAAGTACTTCCCATTTCGAAATGTTCTTCTTGCAACAGGTTTTTTTTACCGAAAGATGGGGCACACTTCGAAAATCACCTGATTATAAGGAAAGAGTTTACCGAGCATTTCAAGAATGCTATCATAAATACGTTGCAGGTCAGCAAAAACTCTTTTAAAAAGATGAGTTTAATACAACTCAAGAAATCTCTAACTGCCAAAGAAGAAGCAGGTAAGCTTGGTGAGCTATTTGCACTTGAATATGAATATCGAAGATTGAAAGGACACCCCAATATTGAAAGGGTTAGTATCATTTCACAAGAACATGCAAATGCCGGGTTTTGATATCCAAACTTTTGAAGATCTCGATTCAATAGTAATTGACCGATTCATTGAGGTAAAATCATATCAGGGTGATATATCTTTTTTTGGTCAAAAAATGAAATAGAAAAGGCAAAGGAACTACAGAAAAGATATTACTTATATCTTGTTGACCGGGCAAGAATAAATGAAAAAGATTATATACCACAAAAATTTCAGGATCCCTACAAGAAAATATTTGAAAGCGATATTTGGAAAAAGGAAACTGAAAACTGGAGGATAACATTTGAAGAATCGTATTAGATGACCTTTTATTCCGCTCTTGCGTAGGGCCTTGGCCTGGGCACGAGCGTTACTTGGCCTTCATTTAAAAAATGTCATTAAAATAATAACATACGCTAAATAATGAACCACTGTGATTACCTTTCCATTAAGATATGAATTCATCTTTTCATTCAGGATTAGTAACGAACAGGTCACAAGCGGGGAGGCATGCGCCAGTCCAGGGATTCTGATTATAAAAATCTTTTTCTTGAAATTTGTAAATCACAATATTAATAATTACTTTCATAAAAGAATATTTGATACAACAAGAAACTATAAAAATTAAATACTTATACCCATATAAGTTTTTATAGCTTCAATTATCAATCCTGAGATACCGTTACTCTTCGATTATTCATTAACCATAAATAGCAAAGGTTTATTTCTGGCTATTTGAACCAACTTATAAAATCAAGGCCCAAACCTACCAGAGTAAAACAGGATGGCATTAACCGTTTTTATAACAGTAAATTTTTGATCATGTTACAACAATTAAGAATTCTTTTCCTCCTATTCCCACTTTTAATAGGGGCTACAGTTGCAGCAATTAATTCTGAGAACGTTAATAAAGCATCAGAAAAGTTTCCAATCCTGGTTTAGAAAAAATCAATCCATTATTTCGAAGAAAAAGCACTGGTTTAACAGGTATATCATTAATCCTGTTTTATATGTAATAGTTAAATTCAGCGACTGGACAGATAGTTTTACCAACCGTGGCTTAAAAAATGGAACTAGAGTTACTATCATATTATATTTAGTAGGCTTTTGGATATTTATATTACTCACGCTTTTATTGGAGGCAATTAAATTATTAATTATTGTTGGTATTATTTATGTTTTAATTCGACTTCTTTTTAGTTCTGGAAATGAAACCAAATTCTTATGACCCAATAGGCGAAAATAGAAGTGGTAATAGAACAATAGGGGTAGCTGGAAAGGGGCAACGAATAAATCCTGAAACAGGCAGAGTTGAGGAAGAGGGGATATTCGGATGGGACAATACAAAATCCAGAACTAATCCGGATACAGGCATTGTGCAGGAAAAGGATTTATTAGCTGGGAAGATTCAGATTCGTATTAATGAGGAAACAGGAAAAATAGAAGAAGAAGGTTTTATCGGGTGGCAAAATACAGAAATGAGAATTAATCCTGATACAGGTATTATCCAAAAGATGGGTTTATTTAGTTGGGAGGACACTGACGAAAGGATTAACCGAGAGCGGGAAACGACAAAAGAAAGGATTTATAGGCTGGGAAGATACCTGAAGTTTTCGCCTACAATGAGTGTGATTTATAGTTCGTGAGTTTAGCGCAAGCTTCGTAGCAAAGATTCTGTGAGGTAGCCATGCTTGTGCTTCAATTAAATTTCATTTCCGTTTATCTTCCGGTTACACAACCACTAAAAATAGAAAAAAGATTTATTTCCTGACTTGTCCCCCTATCTCCTGTGTCAAAATATAGCAACTGATAATTAAAGTGTTATGATGAAATAGTTCTTATTTTGTCGCACTAATGCCTTTTTATGCTACGTATAAGAGTTAAAAACAGCTTCTGGCTCAAGGGCTGTTCAAATTATTTATTATCAGAACCGGAACCGAAAAATTTAAGCATATCGGATCAGGAAGTACTGATGAGCAAATAGATACTTTAAAGTTAGCTGCACAAGATTTTGTTAATCAATATTGTCCTACATTGCCTTTAGTTGCAGATTCCAAATCGGACAACTTTCTACTTCTAAATAAAAGTGAATTCTTAGGAGTGTATTATACATTCTTCTATGAGGTTACCTGCGCCTTAATTTCAAAAACAGGCTTGAATAAAATTAAGAATAAACTATTATTGGATTTGGTAATTATGCGCATACTGGAGCCTGCATCAAAACTTCATTCTATTGAGTTATTGGACGTGTATTTTGGATTACAACACCGCCGCCAGAGTTACTATAAATATGCTCCAAAAATGGCTTGATTTAAAATCAAAAGCCGAAGAAATAGTGGTACAATTTGCTAAGCAAAAATATGCGTTCAATTATCATCTGCTGTTTTATGATGTTACCACATTGTATTTTGAAACTTTCCAGGAAGATGAATTACGTCAGAATGGTTTTTCCAAAGACAACAAATCACAACAACCACAAATACTAATTGGACTGATGGTGAATGAAGAAGGTTTTCCTGTGGCTTATGAAGTGTTTTCAGGAAGCACTTTTGAGGGCCATACCATCCTGCCGGTCGTAAAAGAATTTATTAAAAAACACGCGGTTAAAGACTTTACGGTGGTCGCTGATGCTGCCATGATTAGTGCCGAAAATGTTCGGGAATTGCTCAAGAATGATATCAGTTATATCGTTGGACCAAGATTAGGGAACGTTCCCGCAAAATTAATTGAACAGATAGACAAAAGCCTTCCTCGTCAGGATGGCGAGAACATCAGAATTAAGACCGACAACGGATTTTTGATTTGCAGTTACTCGGCAAGCCGATATCGAAAAGATAAATACGAGATGGACAACCAAATACAGAAAGCAAAGGCGCTCATTGAAAGTCCATCGAAGAATAAAAAATTAAAGTTCACTAAGTCCAGTGGTGAAAAAATTGAGATTAATGAAGCTTTGATCGGGAAAACAAAAAAAACTCCTCGGAGTAAAAGGCTATTACACTAATTTACGAGAAGAAGTCGTAAATAATAAAATGGTTATAGAACGCTACCATGAACTATACAAAATTGAGCAAGCATTTAGAATTTCTAAAAATGATTTACAAACCAGGCCCATATTCCATTTTAAAGAACAACCGATAAAACTTCACATTTTAATCGTTTATCGGCTGGTTATATCGAAACATATAGAGTTAGATACCAGGCAGTCAATCAAAAAATTTATAACCGAATGTAAAAGGATAACTGATGCCAGAATTTTTAATCAGATAACCGGCAAAGAGATGACAATAAAAACAAAACTGACATCTGAAATTATAGAAATTATGCAATCTCTAAATTTGCCGCACTAAAGGGGACAAGTCAGGAGGTAGCCATGCTTGTGCTTCAATTAAATTTCATTTTCGTTTATCTTCCGGTTACACAACCACTAAAAATAGAAAAAAGATTTATTTCTTTCTTTACTGTCAGGGGCGGGATGGATCAGTAGCCTGAACCATAATGAGGAGACATGAGATAACAATCGTTCAGGTCGGTAGAAGGGCGGCGAAATAAATGCTGTTAAGTCAATAAGGGCTCTAAATTATCTATTTCCCCTCTGTAAGAAAATGAATAAATCCGTCAATAGAAAGAACAGTTATTTTAGGAAAGGGTATAGCCTTTAAAACTCCAAAATGCTTATCCTCGGTTACAATAAAATTTGCGCTACCGGCAATTGCACAATCGCTGTACTTGTTGTCATCCGGGTCAGCATTAATTAACATCCAGTTGTAAAATGGCGTATGAAAATGGACATTAGGAAGTTCTTTTAGTAAAGCAATAAGGGCATTGGCTGTGGGAACACTGTATTTTTGTTGTAGCACCTCCTGGTATTCAAGTAAAATTTCAGATGAAAGCACAAGATTAAATTTACCTCGTACTAATGATTGATAAATAATATGGTACGGCGACTTTGACGAAAGGCACATTACTAAAATATTGCAGTCAATTACAACTTTCATGCCTTATGCCGATTTGCGGAAATGTTCCATCTTCCACTTTTCAAAAGTTTGTTGGGTATAGTATTTTGCATCGGCTGCTTTATCTGCCTCTCTTACTACTTTATCACTCAAATAGGCTACGAGTAGAGATTTAATTTCTTTTAAATCTTCTTCGCTTTGATTAGCAGAGAACAGTTTTAAAATTTCTAATTGAGTATTATTTAATGCCGCTTCCATAATTTTTTAATTAATAATTCTAAAGATAATTTACTGTGCAAACTGTTTGCCCAGCCTGTTCTTTAATTACACAAATATAAAAAAAAGCATCGGATAATTTACACCCACAAAAGAGTATTTTAGCGCCCTTCTTAGCGCAAGCTTTGTAGCAAAGATTCTGTGAGTTAGCCATGCTTGCGTTTCAATCCAATTTAATTTTCGTTTACCCTTCTCAGTTACACAAGAAATAGAAAACAGAAAAACAATTTATTCCCTGGTTTACTGCGTGGCCTTTGCCGTCGGCAACGTGTGCTTCAATTTCTCCGGGTAATACAAACATCTCAAACCAATCAGGATACCAAAAAAATATTTTAACCACCAGCGGAGACGTTGGTGCCAACAAGAGGAATTAAGAAGATAATTTTAGAATGGAAGCGGCGAATTGAAAAGCTTTAAGCTGATTCGTTTATTTAATTTACTATTATCACTTACAAAAGTGATATCGCCGGCGTGGCCTTTTTTAGAAGTTATTTTGATATATCCATTGCTTGCAATGATATCCTCTCTCTGATCAATAAAAATCCTGTTTACGTACCTGGTATATCTAAGTTTTTGTTCATCCTCCAACGAGTTGTCACCCACAAATCTTATACTAATAATGTTTTCCACAATGTAATATAAGTAATTATGTTGTGATAACTAAATTGGCCTTCATCCCTATTAGCGCAGCATTCCTCTATTTTAGCGCACTGTTTATAGGAAAGATTCTGTGAGGTAGCCATGCTTGTGCTTCAATTTAATTTAATTTTCGTTTATCCTTTCCTGTTACACACACTAATAGAAAATAGAAAAACGATTTATTCCTTTGTTTACTGCCTGGGGAGGAATGCTTCATCAGCCTGAACAATAGTGAAGAGATTAGTACATAAATCATACAGGCCGCGGAAGGCAAGCGCCCCCGCCGGAGGGATGGGCAACAAGAAATATTGTTTATCTTTAAATCAAAAATGCCACATCCGATTACCATATCTCCTAATATACAAAGCGGGGAACCTGTCTTCACCAATACAAGGGTTCCTATAAAAAATCTTTTTGATTATTTAAAAGCAGGGCATTCCCTGAATGATTTTTTAGAAGATTTTCCGTCTGTAAAAAAAGAACTAGCCATACAGGTATTAAGCTATTTCGAAAATTTATTAAATTTCCATTCTCCTGAGTATGTATAAAGTTTTGATTGACGAAAATTTGCCGGTTAAAATAAAATACCGCTTACAGGATATTTGTGAAATATATACCGTAAATGATAAAAATTGGAATTCGTTAGAAAACGGCGATTTAATCAGGGCTATGGAAAAAGATGGATTTGATTTTTTAATTACCTCGGATAAACACCTCCGGTACCAACAAAATATTTCAAAATATTCTATAGGATTCCTAATCTTAAATGTAACCGATAATAATTATGAAACTATCCTGCCTTTGGTTGAAAAAATAAAAAAAATACTGCAAAGTAAAGACAAGCCTAAATTAGTAACGATAGTTTAAACAATGCTCACCTTAGTTTCATTGCGAGGCGCATCAATAAATCATAAGGGAAGTAAAATGATAATTGCGCAGAAGCAATCTTTTATTAACGGGGTGTTTGGTACAAAAAGTGAGATTGCCCCCGAATAATTACGGGGCAGGCTCTCCGCCAAAAATATTTATGAAAAGATAACGATTTACCTGGCGGCTCGCAATGACGCTTCAGAATCAGGACAGAAGAATAACGAATTCTTTCTTTTAATTTTTGCTATTTGAGATATAACAATTGTAACAAATTGGTTTCGCTAAACTTGAAGCATGGCTTTTACTTCATTGGTGACAGAAGTTTTCGTGGTAATATTTGTTAGCCCCACTGTAGCGCAAGCTTTGTAGCCCCTATCTTAGCGCAAGCTTTGCAGTAAAGATGTTGTGCGTTAGCTATGCTTATGTTTCAATCCTACTAATGAGATATAAGCGATTCCTTATAACAGGCAAATCGCACACTAAAAATTATTAGTATTTTTCAGATTCACCTCACTCTAGCGCAAGCTTTGTAGCAAAGATTCTGTGAGGTAGCCATGCTTGTGCTTTAATCCAATCTCATTCTCGTTTATCCTTCTCAGTTATACAACCACCAAAAATAGAAAAAAGATTTATTTGCTTGTCTGCCGGCAACGCAGGTTTGTTTACTGCCCAATCTCTTTCTACCAAAATAACATCTACTTCTTTATTTCCCCTAACTTTGGTTTCTAAAAGCCACACCACCCTTTATGAAAAAAATGATCACCTTCGCCGTCGCCTGTTTCATTTCGGCAACCGCTTTTTGCCAAAGCACGATTTCTATAGATTCAGCCAGCGCGCATGTAGGCGAGCCCGTTACCGTGTGCAGTAAAGTATATGGCGTAAAATCTCTGGAGAAAATAACTTTCATCAACCTGGGTGCGGAATACCCCAACTCACCCTTAACCATTGTAATACGTGCAGAAAACAGGGGCCATTTTCCGCAGCCGGCAGAAACCATGTACGCTGATAAAAATGTCTGCGTAACCGGAACCATAAAGGAGTACAAAGGCAGGTACGAAATAGAGGTTACCCAACCCGCGGAGATAGCCGTTCAACAATAACTTTTTACAGGCTGCAATAGTAAATTTTAAAAAATAAAAATCCCCATTTTTTGTTCATTTACTGTTCTGATTCCTTCCATCACAATTCCATCCCATTTTGGACAACCTTCGTAGAAAAGTAAAATGCTTGTTACAACAATGAGATCATGAGGTTTCTTTTGTAAGAATAAAAAGCAATACTTTAAAATCCTGAAAGATAAATTGAACAATGCTTCTCCAAAATCTTAACTTTGAACCATGTTTTACAGAAGAAAAATAATATTGGCTTTACTACAAATGTTTGATGGGCAATTGGATAAAATCCGCCTTCAAAAATTGCTTTTCCTGTTTACTAAAAAGCAAGTCAAAGCCGGGTATGAATTTATTCCTTACAAGTTTGGGTGTTTTTCCTATTCCGCGAACGCAGATATGACTGCAATGGTAACCAGAGGATTTTTGAATGAAGATGAAAAACATTTTGAAAAGAAAGATAAAACCGACTATCTGCAACAACTGAAACCAGACGATCTTAAGTTGTTGCAGGAAGTAAAAACCGATTACAGTAAAATGAGTGCAACAGCTTTAATGAAACACACTTATTTGAACTTCCTATTTTATGCCACACGAAGCGAAGTAGCTGAAAAAATACTAAGTAAAGAAGAATTGGAGAGAGTAAGCAAAGCCAAACCGAAAGGAACTAAACCCATCATGTTTACTATCGGTTATGAAGGCATTTCATTAGAAGAATATTTGGTACGCCTGATTAAAAATGATGTAAAGGTTCTGGTGGATGTTCGTAACAATCCTTTGAGTATGAAATACGGATTTAGCAAAAGCCAGTTAAAGAAATATTGTGAGAATTTAGGAATTAAGTATTTCCATTTCCCCGAAGTGGGCATTCAATCTGAACAAAGACAGGAATTAAAATCACAAGACGATTACAACAAGCTATTTGCTTTATATCGCAAAAACAATTTGAGTAAAACAACCGATACTCAGAACGGGATTTTGAATTTGCTGAAACAACATAAACGAATTGCCTTAACCTGCTTTGAAGCCAATATTTGCCAGTGCCACCGCAAACATTTAGCAGAAGCCATTGAGAAACTTCCAGCATTTGATTTTGAAGTTAAACATATATAATCTATGGCTTTAACGAAAGTGCTGATAACCGTTACTACCTATCCTTTACCATCCAGAAGTTATGATGAATTAGTTTGTACTGCCGGTATTTTAGAAACCGGAAAATGGATACGCATTTATCCGGTGCCGCTTAGTTTCTTAATTGATTTGAAAGGTTCAGGCAAAGTGAATAACGTAAAATACACCTGGATAGAATTAGAGTTAAATAAACGTAAGGATGATTTCAGGCCAGAAAGCTATTCCCCCAGGCATTATGATTTCAGAGATTTGAATGTACATAGCCGCTTAGATACTGGAAATAACTGGCAATTAAGAAAAGAGCTTTGCCTGCAAAATATTTATACCAATCTTTCCAAACTTATTGAAGCATCAAAAGCGCCAACCAATGTTTCTCTCGCTACTTTTAAACCAACTAAAATAACGGGATTTGAAATCGAACAAGATGAAAGGGAATGGAAAAACGAGTGGAAAGAAATAAGAAAACAGGGTGATTTGTTTGCTACAGAAAAATCACCCGAAATACTTATACCCAAGTTGCCATATAAATTCTTTTACCGCTTTACAGATGAGACAGGCAAGTCAAGCCGCCTTATGATTGAAGATTGGGAAATCGGTGCATTGTATTGGAATTGTTTAAGAGGCGCAGAAGGAAATGAAAAAATTGCCCTGGAAAAAGTAAAAGAACAATACGAATCAAATTTTATCAAAAATAAAGACATTCATTTATTTTTAGGAACTACCAAAGAGTGGCATATGCGAAGAGCAAAAAACCCTTTTGTAATTATTGGAGTCTTTTATCCGAAGAAAGAAATACAGACAAAACTTTTTTAGTAAATCTGGTTGGGAATAATTGACCTTTGATTTCTCAACAAAACCCTTTATGAAAAAAATAATCACCTTCGCCGTCGCCTGTTTCATTTCGGCAACTGCTTTTTGCCAAAGCACGATTTCTATAGATTCAGCCAGCGCGCATGTAGGCGAGCCTGTTACCGTATGCAGTAAAGTATATGGCGTAAAATCTCTGGAGAAAATAACTTTCATCAACCTGGGCGCGGAATACCCCAACTCACCCTTAACCATTGTAATACGTGCAGAAAACAGGGGCAATTTTTCGCAGCCGGCAGAAACGATGTACGCTGATAAAAATGTTTGCGTAACAGGCACCATAAAAGAGTACAAAGGCCGGTATGAAATAGAGGTAACCAAACCCGCGGAGATAGAAATTAAATAAACTGTAACGCGTGGCCCACAGGCTGGAGTTAAAATACAGGGCCTATCTGCTTCCATATCAATAACAAGAATTGCCGGGCAAAGAATAAATCATTTCTTCCTCCGGAAAACGTTAATTCCCACCAGCACCAACGTAGCTATAAATAAAGTAGCAGAAAGTTCACTCCTTAGAGCGGGGAATTTAATGCGGATCAGGGCTACGCCCAATAACAGGATGGTAGCGGCGGCCAATACGAAACCTTTATTTTTAAAAGAAAGTTTGCCTTCCTGTTTTTGATCGTTCATGGTGGGTTTGATGGCTATTTTTGGAAAACTAAAGATGAATTGATTCGGTAAAGATACCCAATATTTCCGTTCGTGAAGATGCGGACGCCATTGAACCATGAGTTGCCTATCGTAAACGTTATTGCGAGGCGCATTAATCAATCATAAGGAGGTTGCTTCGCCGCCAAAAGGATTTATCAAGAAACAAAGATTTTATTGGCTTCCCGCAATGACGTAATGTGCGCCCCATCGTAAACGTTATTGCGAGGCGCATTATGGTTTAGGCAGTTATTTACCGGCCGGCGGCATTACTTATATGGAAGAAGCAAAAACACATTTTGATCTTGAGCCGGAAGATAAACTCACCGGGACTTTTTTTATCGGTTATCCCGTAGATCTTTCAAATCCTTTTACAAATAAAACGCCGATTGCTGAAAAAGTGAAATGGGTGAGTGAGTAAAAGTGCCTTGCGGTTTTTTTTGCCCTTTTGCAATTACAAAATCAGCCTTAGAACCCGAGTTCTTTCCGGTACAGGAAGAAAATAACAAAAGAGCAACCGCTGCGGAAAGAAATAGGAGTGAAAAGTTTTTCATAGACAGCGAAAATAAAAATTTAAAATTTGGTTTTTACATGATGGCAGTAAAGCAACAAATTACATGAATTTTTATTTTTAGAAACAGAAGGGGCTGATGGGCGCAGAAGTTCAAAAACTATTGGGCGCATAATCCAGGCAGATGCCTTTTAAAATCTCCCAGCCATTAATTTATCAACATATTCTTTTTTAAGTGCATTCAGCTTCGCTTCCCGGGAAGCATCATTTGTTGAAAGATCTTTAATTTTTTGATCTAACTCTTTGCTATAAATAATTTTATGGTCTGCGAAAGCTTTTTTTAAAGTTTCTGCTCCGGCGGATTCGTTTTCATAACGGGTTTTTAATTCAGTCAAATGATTATTGAGTTCCCGGCCTGCATATTCTTTAAAGAGATCAACCGGTTGCTTATTAGAATTCATAATTTTCTGTTTTAGATTTATTATACATTCATACCATCAAAACCTGTACCTGTATTTTTACTTCAGTAAAATAGCTATTGGTTCAAAACATTTCCGGCCCTTTTACAGCCAAATAATTGTTACAACAGTAAACAAACAAAAAAAGGGGATTTTAATTCTAACTTAAAATCCCGGTTGAATTTTTTTTTGAAAGCTTATGAAAGCAATTCTTCCGCTTTGTAACCTGCTTTTTCAACAGCGTTTACCACCTCCTTTTCATCCACATTTTCTGCAGTAACTGTAAGTATTTTTTTAGGGCTTTTTGTATCTACCATCCAGTTGTTTTCACCTAATTTTTGATTCTAATACCGGTGCCACTTTTTCTATGCACGAGCCGCACATGATATTTGTTTTTAATTGTATCGTTTTCATTGCTTAGATGATTTGAGTTGCAAAATTAATTGCAACCTCATTTATTACAGTTCGTAATTATGGATAAGGTGTACAAGATTTTTTAAGCGCTACATTTTCATACCGGCCATAGGGTTGGCGCCTTTTCTAAAAACATATTCGCTTTGCAACAGGTAGGCACCCGATGTTACCACCACATCATTTGGCTGAATACCTGATTTTATTTCAATCATATCGCCGCTTTCCATGCCGGTTTGTACCATCACACTTTTAAAACTATTTTGTTTGGTTTCCAGCCAAACCATCGCCATCTTTCCATCACGTAAAACCGCATCTGATGGTAAAGCCAATACATGATGATTGCCGGTTTTAATGGTTACATAAGCAGCCATCCCCGGTTTCAGTTCGTGGTTTTCATTTGGAATTACAACCCGGATTAGATTAATTCTTGCTGCTGTGCTTAATTCAGGATTTTCAAACGAAATAGTACCCGGAATTTTTTTCCCGGGAATATCGGGTATTTCAACAATTGCATTCTTTGCATTATTAATTTGGGAAAGCTGCGTTGCATACACCTGTGTTTCCACCCACAAAGTTGATAAGCCGGCAAGCTTTACTATCGTTCCACCTTCAGCCACATAATCCCCTTCCAGCAAAGGAAGTTCGGTAACATACCCTGATGCAGTACTGTAAAAAGTAGTACGCGGATTCTTAATTGTTTCCGCATTTATATTTTTTATTTGTTCCCCGCTCATGCCCCAAAGCTGTAATTTATTTTTTGCGGAAGCGATCACTTCATCAAAATTCACAATTGAATTTCCAAGAGTGGCTTTCTTTTGCAACGCCAGCAGGTATTCCTGTTTTGCATTATTCAGTTCTTCACTGTAGATATCGTAGAGAGGGGCGCCCTTCGCCACATAATCTCCCGGTTGTTTGAAAAACAATTTTTCAATTCGCCCCGCAACCCGCGCGCTCACCACATTTGTTTTTGTTTCATCAAAATTCAAAGTTCCGGTTAAAATGATTTGATCACCAATGGAACCATTTTGGATCGTATCTACCTGGATATTTCCCAATCTGCATTTGTTCAGGGCTTAGCTTCAGTTCATCATTATTTTTTTGTTCCATTCCCTTTTTTGTGGGCAACAATTCCATGTGGCAGATCGGGCATATTCCCGGCTTCGCTTCCACTACCTGCGGATCCATCGGGCAGGTGTAGATGATGTCCATGTTCATTGCCATTGTCTTTGTGTTCTTGTTTTTACATGCATTAATTGAAACAATAAACGTCGTGGCAATTAATATTTTAATACAATTTTTCATGATTTACTTTTTAACTTTTATAAATCCTTCGCTATCTACCAGGAACTGTGCATTAGCGGCAACGCTATCTTTTGCATTTAAACCGCCCGTTATTTGAATCAAATTGTTGGCAGAAATTCCGGTTGATACAGGCTGTGCTTTAAATACTTTTCCTTCTTTTAGAAATACAACATTGTTTAACCCTAACGATAAAACCGCTGCTTGTGGCAGCCAGTTATTAAGTGAAGTATTTACATCCATGGTTGCTTTTACCTGGCTTCCAACCGGTATCATCAAACCGGAATTATCGAAATAAACCCTTGCGGTAAGTGTCCTTGAATTATCCCGGTAAAACGGCTCTATAAAATTTATTTTTGCCTCTATTTTTTTTTCGGGCGCTGTCTCAGGAATGATGGTTACCGGTGTCCCTGCTTTCACCAGGGCATTGTCTCCGGGGTATAAATTCAGCGTTAACCAAACATGCCTCATATCATTCACCTGGAAAACCGGCTGGCCTCTATCCACGTACATTCCTTCTTTAACGGTAAGTTCCGGCGTTTCAGTTGGCAAGCTAACCGGCTGTGCAGAGTAGCCCATCTGCCCTGCTTCGTGAATATGGCCTGTGTAATTGCTGTAAACAGCCATATTCGGTTGTGCCTTTCCGTTAGTTATCATTCTTTGTAAATCGTTTTCGTGCATTCCCAGCAATAACAATTTTTGTTTTGCTGCGTTGATCATCGTTGTATTTTCGGGATCATTTTTTATAAGAAATAAAAGATCTTGTTGTGCGGTTAGTAATTCAGGGCTGTATATTTCCATTACTTTTTCGCCGGCACGGACAGGCTGAAAACGATATTTGATATACAACTTGTCGATTCGCCCGCTCACCCGGGCAGATATGGTTTTCATAAACCTTGTGTCATATTCCACGGTACCCAGAGCGTCTAACCGTAACTGTTGCTTTTCAAATTTCATAGCGGTAACAGGAATAGAAGACAGTACGGTACTATTGACTGGTTGAAGTAAGGTGGAAAGGTCAACTTTAGAAATTTCCCTGGCCGCATTTTCTTTTTTCACGAGCGCCATACCGCAAATAGGGCATCGGCCAGGTGCGTGTTCTATTACCTGCGGATGCATCGAACAGGTGTAAACCTCTTCTGTTTCAGCATTAGAAGGAGCCTTTGCCTTGCTATGATCTTTGCATCCCGAAAAGGCCAGTGTGCCTAAAGCCATGCTTAGAAGTAAAAACGTTTTTATAATTAAAGTTTTCTTTTTCATACTCATTTCATTTTTGCTCCAGTATTTTATCCAACTGTACCTGGAGGTTTAATAATTCCTGCAACTGATCGAGGTAATCAAGTTGTGTCATGTTCAATGTTTCCCAGGCATCAAACAATTCAAACAATTCACCCGTATTCTGCTCATATGCCATTTGCATTACCTGGTAATTTTTTTTCAATGCAGGGATAATATTTTCTTCAAATAATTGTAACTGTTTCTTTTTACTATTAATGGAAGAAACCAAGCCTGCAGCTTCGCCCGTTGCCTGGTTGATAATCATTTGCTTTTGAGCTTCGTAGGATTGCTCCTTCCATTTCAAACTTTCAATATTGGCTTTATAAGTGCCGGCTGACCATGGAGCCAAAGGGATTTTTACAGTCGCCATCAGCGAAAAAAGCCATGGCGATTTTCCAAATGCAAACAGGTGGTTGTATTGAATTCCGAACCGGGGTAATTCTTTTGTTTTTTCAAGGTTTAATTGAAGTTGATTGATTTGCAAATCCTGTGCTACCGCTTTTAAATCACTTCTTGCGCCTATTAAATAATTACTGTCAACTGTGTTGTAATTTTTAATAGTGTAGTTGGTATCCACCATAAAATTTTCATTTTTATCGCGGTTCATTAACGTGTTTAAATTAATTTGATTTTGCTTTTCTTCATTAGTCAACATTTCGCGTTGGTTTTGGATTTTCCCCAATGCAGCTTTCGCTTTGTAATAAGCATTTAACTTCCCAAGGTTATTTTTATAGCGCAGTTCCGTACTTTGTATCATAAAATTCAGGAGCTTTTCATTCTCATTGAGCACGGTTATTTTCTTCTCAATAATCATCCAGTCATAATAATTTTTCTTCGCTTCTGCGTATAAATTGAAAAGAGAAAATTGCTTATTTTCTTTGTTTACTGTTGACAGAGATTCCATATATAATGCATTGGCAGCTTGTTCTTTTTTATTGGGGAACATTTGTGTTGCACTTACTATAAATGCGCCTTTGCCTTTTTGAGCAGCGGTAGCTTTCGTGAGGGCAAGGTTATAAGGCGTCATAAAAAAACCCAGCCCCCAATTGAGGCGCATCCCAGCTTTTAGCGCCTTTGGATGCCTCGTCGAGTGAACGGATTTGCGCATCATACATTTTCATTTCGGGATGATTTTTTTGAATGAGCGAAAAGATGCCGTTCAGTTTTAAAACCTCCTGGGCATTGGCGTAATGCGCTGCTAAAATCAATCCCGCTATTACCAAAATATATTTTTTCATTATTGCTATTTTGCTTTTAAAACAATTATTTTCCATTATTAATGATTTGTTTCAAGGACCTGGATTTTTCCATGTTTCTTCAATTCCCATTCCTTATTCATTAAAAAAATGACAGGTGATACCAACAGGACAAATACGGCAGAAGTAAACACGCCGCCTACCATTGGCAATACAATCGGTTTCATCACATCACTACCGACGCCTGAACTCCACAGAATCGGAATCAGGCCAATCAGTATTACAAAGACCGTCATCATTTTTGGGCGTAACCGTTTAGCGGCGCCGGATATCACATATTCACGCAAATCGGCTTTGGTAATTGTTTCGCTTGAATTACCTTTTGCTTTCACCAATTGTAGCATGGCATCATTGAGATAGATGATCATTACAATGCCCGTCTCAACCGCCAAACCAAATAAGGCAATGAAACCGACCGCGACGGCTACTGATAAATTGACGCCCCAGAAATAGATCATAAAGGCTCCGCCAATGAGAGCAAACGGGATAGAAATTAAACTCAACAAGGCTTCCCTTGCAGAATTAAATGCAAAATACATGGAGAAAAAAATGATGAGCAATACAACCGGCAAAATGACTTTCATTGTTTTTTCGCTGCTTAACAGATTTTCATATTGCCCGCTCCAGTCGATAAAATAACCTTTGGGTAGTTTGGTAAGCATGGTGTTGAGCCTGTTCTGCGCTTCCTGCACAGTTCCTGCCAGGTCACGGTCCCTCACATTAAACAAAACCGTTCCGCGTAACAACGCATTTTCTGAATTGATCATCGGCGGCCCTGTAGTAATTGCTACATCCGCCACCGCCTGCAAAGGAACGGGGCCAAATTGTTTGGTTTGAACCTGTAAGCTTTTTAAGGCTTCCATATTATCCCTGAAATCCTGCGCATACCGCGCATTTACAGAGAAGCGCTGCCGGCCTTCAATAGTAGTCGTCAGTTTCATTCCGCCTAAAGCACTTTGCACCACTGCGTTTACATCATCAACAGTTAATCCATAACGGCTTATTTCGTCCCGCTTTATTTTGATGTCGATATATTTTCCACCGGTAACAGGTTCCACATATAAATCCTTCACACCATCAATTCCCATTAATTCCATTTTTATTTTTTGGGCGAAGGCATAAATAGTATCTAAATTCTGTCCATACACTTTTACGCCCACATCGGTTCTGATACCGGTTGAGAGCATATTGATCCTGTTAATAATCGGTTGTGTCCATCCGTTAGTAACACCCGGAATTTGTAATTTTCTGTTGAGTTCGTTTACAATATCTTCCTTTGTTTTACCCGGCCTCCATTCTGATTTTGGCTTTAGCAATATGATCGTTTCAATCATACTGATCGGTGAATTATCAGTAGCTGTATTGGCTCTCCCGGCTTTGCCCAAAACATTTTTCACTTCCGGGACTGAAGCAATGATTTTATCCTGCACCTGTAAAATCCTTTTCACTTCTGAATTGGAAACATCAGGCATCGTTACCGGCATAAATAAAATAGAGCCTTCATCTAACGGAGGCATAAATTCTTTTCCCAGGCTCATAATAAGCGGAATGCTTACCAGTAATGCTATTATATTTATAGCAAGGGTTGTTTTACGCCATTTGGTACACCATCTTATAATTGGCTCATAAATTTTACGAAAGCCCCCTGTTGATGGGATTATGATTTTCCGGAGTAAATTTCCCCCGCATAAAAAAGGAAATCAGCACAGGCGCCAGTGTTATAACTAATATCGCATCCACCATAATGATGAATGTTTTGGTATAAGCCAACGGGCCAAATAATTTGCCTTCCTGCCCCGTTAATAAAAACACCGGTAAAAAAGAAGCGATAATAATAATGGTTGAAAAAAATACACCCCTTGAAACCTGCTTGCACGAGCTTTCAATAATGGCCATCCTCACGTTCTCAGGAATCTTTACATAATTCCTTTGGCGGCCCATCTTTTTAAAAATATTTTTCATTTTACTTTAATTTATTAGCGGGGTCATTTTGCCATTGTGATAAATTATGATACGCGTTTTCCGACATGATGATGCCGTTGTCGACGATAACTCCTATAGCAAGAGCAATTCCTGTTAAAGACATGATGTTGGAAGAAAGGCCAAAGGCATTCAATAAAATAAAACTGATGGCAACAGTGATTGGTATCTGAATGATAATATTTAATGCGCTGCGCCAGTGAAAAAGAAAAAGCAAAACGATCAGCGATACCGCGGTCATTTCTTCAATCAATTTTCCTTTTATATTTTTTATCGCTGCTTCAATTAAAGTGCTCCTGTCATAAGCAATTTTAAAATGAACGCCGGCAGGCAAACCTTTTTCAACGATTTTCATTTTGGCTTTCACGGCCTTTATCACTTTGTCTGCATTCTCGCCATAGCGCATCACCACAATACCGCCTACTACTTCGCCGTTGCCGTTTTCATCAAAAATCCCAAGACGCTCTTCGCCTCCTAATTGAACGGTTCCGATATCTTTGATTCTCACCGGTATGCCGTTGTTATTGGCAATTCCAATATTTTCAATGTCTTCCTTGTTCTTTATGTAACCCAATCCGCGAATGATGTAAGACATATTGCTCATCTCAAATTTTCGCCCGCCTACATCATTATTGTTTGCTTTTACTTTGTTCATTACATCCATCAAAGAGATGTTGTAGAACTGTAGTTTCAACGGGTCAATTACGATCTGGTATTGTTTTTCAAAACCACCAAATGAAGCGATTTCAGCAACACCCGGCACCGTTTGCAATGCAAATTTTATGTACCAATCCTGCAAAGCCCGCTGCTCACCAAGGTCTAATATTTTTTGCATCTAATGTGTACCACAATACATGCCCAACGCCTGTACCATCAGGGCCTAAAGCAGGCGTAACTCCCTGCGGAAGCAATCGCTGTGCATAATTCAATCTTTCGAGTACGCGTGTACGTGCCCAATAGGTATCAACATTATCTTCAAAAATCACATACACAAAACTCATCCCGAACATGGAGGTGGCCCGTATGTTTTTCACTTTTGGAATTCCCTGCAGGTTTGATACCAACGGAAACGTAACCTGGTCTTCTATGATCTGCGGGCTTTGCCCTGTCCATTCAGTAAAAACAATTACCTGGTTTTCTGAAAGATCAGGAATAGCATCAATCGGATTTTTTTGAATTGAATAAATGCCCCATGCAAAAAGCCCCAAAGCAATTACCAGTACGATATAGCGGTTGCGCAATGAAAGCTCTATTATTTTTTGAACCATGATCTAATCTTTAGGCTTTATGTAATTACCATCCTCCAACATTTTTTTTGGCTCTGCAGTTAACTTTTGCTTTACCAGCGCCATCCCGCATTTTGGGCACTCGCCGGGATGATCACTTAATACTTCCTGGTGCATGGTGCAGGTGTATCTCATTGATGAGCCTGTTGAAGTTGCGAGAAACTTTGTTGTTTGCAGACGAGTTAGAGCAAGATGAAAAAACAAATGAGATGCTGATAGCAATAACAGTTATTAATATTATTCTTTTCATTATAAAAGACTTTTAGGATTAAAATTTACTTTGGTTACCGGCTCCCTGAAATAGGATTATGTGTACACGTAAAAACTATTGCTGTCAATAGGCTAATTCATATTCCGATACAAAATTTAAAATTGATGGCATTAGAAAATACCACAGCCGGTTATGAAAAACCGCTAGAGAAAGAGGTATTAAATTAAATAAGTGCAGTTGGCTACAACGAGTGAAACTCCATTATATAAAGGGGGTGCATTACACGGATTGGCAATATTAGTTTTATGGGAAACAAATAGAAAAGCCTGGCAAGGAATGTAAAAAACGGGAACTTCTGCTAAAAACTTTGCAGGTGCATTAATATGATCCGCAGCAAAATGATTGTCTTTTACTTTGAAATACTGGTATTTTGTTTTACAGCAATCACTTTTATCGTGGCTATTGGAAACATGATTGTGAGAATCCTGTGAGAAAGAAATTGTTACCGATTTCAAATTATTACAACAATAAAACTCTTTTACGCCATATCCTACAACGGACATTGTGTAAATACTGAGGAGTAATATGATCGTAATTTTTTTCAATTCAATAAAGATATATTTCTTTTGAGCACTTATTTTTTTATTAACGATTTTTAAATTGCTGTATGCAAAAGTATAAACTTTTTAATGTAGAAAAGGTGATTGTAGTCATAGAACAAGTTGCTTTATCTCATCTACCCTATCTTCTTTTTTAAAAGCTGTGCATTGATTGCTACAATTATGGTACTCAAACTCATTAAACACTGCACCTGCTGCCGGTCCCAATACAAATCCTGAACTTTATACAGAACCCCGGCTGCCAGCGGAATTGCTATCGCATTATAACCGGTAGCCCATACCAGGTTTTGAATCATCTTTTTGTAAGTGGCTTTCCCGAAAAAAATTAGTTTGGCGATGTCATCTGGATTACTATTTACCAAAATAATATCTGCTGTTTCAGCTGCTATATCAGTGCCTGAACCAACAGCTATACCTACATTTGCCTGTGCCAGAGCCGGTGCATCATTTACACCGTCACCGGTCATAGCAACAAACTCGCCTTTACTTTGAAGATCTTTTACAATGTCTACTTTCTGATGAGGTAAAACTTCGGCAAAATATTTATCCAAACCCAATTCATCTGCAACAGCTTTTGCTACTGTTTCATTATCACCGGTAGCCATCATCACTTTAATTCCATTCTTTTTAAATACCTTAATCGCTTCTGCACTTTCCGGACGAATAGCATCTGCCAGGGCAATATATCCGGCTATCTTATCATTAACCAATACAAAAACAATAGTTTCTGCATTGCTGGAAAAGGCATCTTTTGGGGCTTTCAGGTTCTTATCTTTTAAGTAACCCGGACTAACAACTTTCACTGATTTTCCTTCCACTTCCGCTTCAACACCCTGTCCGGTTATTGCATTAAATTTTTCCGATTTTGGATAGTTATTTTTAGTTCTTTTACCTTATTGATAATGCCAACGGCAATCGGGTGTTCGGAGGTTTGTTCCAAAGCGCTGGCTAACCGTAATACTTCTTCTTTTGAGATTTCATTATTACTACTTTCATAACGGGTAACACCAAACACCCCGGTTGTAAGTGTTCCTGTTTTATCAAATAGAATAGTCGTTATTTTTCTGGATTCTTCAAATGCAGTGCGGTTTCGAATCAGCAATCCATTTTGTGCAGAGACTGCGGTGGAGATGGCAACAACCAGTGGGATAGCTAAGCCGAGAGCATGTGGGCAAGTAATCACCATAACGGTAACCATTCGTTCCAATGCAAAAACAAATGGAAAGCCCAGGATCAGCCAAACCGCCAACGTACCAAAACCAACTGCCAATGCAATAAAGGTTAGCCATTTAGCTGCACGGTCAGAAAAATTCTGCATCCTTGATTTCGCTTTTTGTGCTTCCTCAACCAACTTAATTACCTTATTCAGGTAACTATCTTTACCGGTATGTTCCACCTTCATTTTAATTGAACCATTTCCATTGATAGAACCACCAATTACTTTATTTTCTTTTTCTTTCTTAACCGGTTTCGATTCTCCCGTTAACATAGATTCATTGAAATAGCTACTACCTTCTTCAATAATGCCATCCGCAGGCACTTTTTCTCCAGGTTTGATCATTATAATATCATCCTTCGCCAGTTGTTCTAGTTTCACATCTTCAACCTGTCCATCCTTTTTAACCCTATGCGCTTCAGCAGGCATCATGCTCACCAATAATTGCAACGCTTTTGAAGCGCCTAATACAGATTTCATTTCCAGCCAATGACCCAATAGCATAATATCTATCAAAGTAGCCAGCTCCCAGAAAAAATCAACACCTTTTAAACCAAAAACAGTTGCTGCGCTATAAAAATATGCCACAGAAATAGCCATTGCAATAAGCGTCATCATACCGGGAGCAGCTTTTTTTATTTCACTCCAAAAGCCTTTCAGAAAAGGCCAGCCGCCCCAGAAGTAAACAAAAGTGGAAAGCACAAGCAAAATAAATCTGTTACCGGGAACCTCCAACTTGTAGCCCAATAAATTTGGATCATGGGAGAAAGCACGAGTATAGGAATAGTAAGAATTGTACTTAGCCAAAACCTCTTTTTAAAATCCGCGATCATCATTTTGTGATGGTCATGCCCTGCCATGCCCATAGGGATAGCACCATGATCACCATGATCCATTTTACTATGATCCATTTTTGAATGATCAATTTTGGAATGATCCATTTAACTTAGCTTTTAAATTTACTTTCTGCCCCGGTTTCTAAAAATCAGGAAAACAATGAGAATTATGACAATCGGAATTATCCACATTCCATATCCCATTCCCCAACCCCAGGAATTATTGTGCATCATTTGATTTATTTATTTTAATTACTGATTAAATTATTGGAATAGTCACAAAATATAATCCACTTAACTGCCTGATGCAATTAGCAACAAGCCTAATTTTTAAGAACTTATTTCAAGGAGTATTACTTGTTCATCATACCCTTTTCGCCCATCATCCCATTTTGTTGCATCATATTCTGCATCATCTTCATTGATTGTGGATTTTGGGCCATCATCTTCATCATCATGCTCATCATGGCAGGGTTTTGCGCCATCATATTGTACATATTCTGAACTTTGTACTGTCGCCACCTCCACTCATACCCATCCTACCTTGCATCTGTCCATTCTGCATCATTTGTCCATTTTGCATCATGCTTCCATTTTGCATCATTTGCATGGCATTTTGATTACTCCTTATGTGATCCATCATGTTATTCATCAGTTGGGGATTGTTGGAGATTTCCGCCATTATAGAGTCCTGCATGGTATTATCTTTCAGCAATTCTGATGCAGAAGGAATTGAGCGTTGAGCACAGGATGAGGCGCCTATTGCCAGGCCTATTACTATCAATATGGTTTTAAAATTTTTCATTTTGATTACTTTTTATAGTTATTAATTTTGTTGTAATATTTTTTTCTTTTCTTCAAACTCCTCTTTGGTAATTTCACCGTTGGCAAATCTTTTTTTGAGAATGTCCATAGGAGTATCTTTCTTTCTTCGCTGCCCGGGAATATCCCAGGGAGTAGCAAAAATCCAGATGATGAATATGATCCAGGCAACCCACCAAAAAAAGTGCATGCCCCAGAAATAATTGTTGTAGTAATGCATGATTTGAGTAATTTAAATTGATTAAATTTTGTTTGTTTACTGTAAATAAAGCCCACTCTCCATCAGGTACATATTTTGAATATCCCCATAAATATTTTTTATAGGAATATTCAGGATAATTTTATCCATTTCATTCTTAAACTATTACTTACCACACTTACAGAACTTAAAGCCATTGCGGCGAAGGCTATCATTGGATTTAATAAGAAGCCTGTGAAAGGATATAATATACCTGCCGCAATCGGTATGCCAACAATATTATAAATGAAGGCCCAGAAAATATTTTGTTTCATCACATTTACCGTTTGCTTAGGCAATCGTACCGCTTTGGGAATATGATTCGGGTTTTTGCGTAAAAAGGCAGGCGTTAATAAAGATTCCAATTAAAAAATTGCTTCTCCCAAACTTGAAAGGCTAAAAATAAAAACCCTGTTGGCGCAATAATGGGCGCCGGAAAAGAGCGGGGGCCTCTTGTGCTATATTACGGAGCGTTGAAGTTTTGGCAGGAAAAGAAAGGCCTTGAAATTTACGGATGGTGCATCATGCCGGGCCATATCCATAGGATAATCGGTAGCCGTAAAAACAAATTAGAAGATATTGTTTTGGGATATGAAAAAACATACTTCTTTAGAAACCGGAAAACCATCCGACACAATTAATCAATAGATTTTTTGCCCGGTTTTCATCACAAGCCAAACAATAGTAACAGCCGAAATTCGTTAATAACCAGGACATTCAATCAATCCGGGCCCTGCAAAAACAGTAAAAGTTGGAAAGGGCTGTTTGTTGGCAATGTTCTCAGTATTTATTTTTTGAAATTCAATTGAAACGAATTATTTTAGGATCCAATTAAACCAGGATTTGCTTTTGAGACTCCCATTTGAAAAACAACTTTTATTCATTTTTGTTGGTTTACTATGCAGCGGCCTTGCAGCAGATGCTCAGTTGAATGCCGGATTTTCGCCGGACAAAACCGGTGGATGTTCCCCCTTAACCATACACTTTACCAATACTTCCAACGCTTCTTCCTCTGCAGTTTATAAATGGGATTTCGGCAATGGGAATACTTCTACCTTAAAAAATCCCGGTGCAGTATTTCTGGATAAAAAACCATATACAGTAACACTTACCGTTACTGATGGCAACCAAACTTCTTCAATAACAAAAACGGTTACCGTATATCAAAATCCGGTGGTAGATTTTTCATCTTCATTGAAACAGGTTTGTACGCCTGAACCCGCACCGTTTACCGCTAAAGCTACAGCCGATAATGGAAGCATAGCCAGTTATATGTGGGACTTTGGCGACGGTACTACACAACGTACTTACAGTCCACAGGTTTCCCACACCTATTTAACGGCACAGGATCCGCAGGTAAGGTTGACGGTAACCGATAATCATGGCTGCAGCAACAGTAAAACAATAAATAACATCATTAAAGTTTTTAATGGCATTCATGCCGCCTTCGATGCCGATAAAACTTTTATCTGCTTTCAGCCTGATCCCGTGCAAATGATCAACAAAAGTGTGGGCGAAGGTACTTTATCCTATACCTGGGATTTTGGGGATGGAATCTCATCTACCCAAAAAGATCCATCTCATGTTTTCAGCAACAAGGGGGCTTACACGGTACGGCTTGCTATTGAAAATACAAATGGCTGCACCGATACGTTAGTGAAAACTTCCTACCTCAACGTAGGAAATTTCAAGTCGCAATTAGACGTTCCGGATTTGATCTGTCAAAACTCGGCGATAGAGATAAAAAATACGAGTACACCCATCCCTTCTTCTTTTTCAATTTTGATTGATAGCACACTAATTCCTAATTATGATTATTATTCCGGAAATTATTATTACAACTTTCCAAATCCAGGGGAACACACGATTCAATTAACTAATAAATTTGGGGAATGCGAGCAAACAGTAACGAAAAAAGTGGAAGTAAAAGGGCTTCCCCAACCAGGTTTTATTGTAAATATTCCAAAATATTGTTTTCCTCCGGTGACAGTGAATTTCCAGGATACAACCACCGGTGCTGTGAAATCAGAATGGAATTTTTATTATTATAATCCTTATAAAATTGATGCAACAGGGAAAACCGTTTCCAACAACTATACAGCCCCTGGCCCCTGGAATGCAACTCTTTTTGTAACAGATGCCAATGGCTGCCGAAATAGTGTGTCGCAACCCGTTACTATTACCCAGCCTAATGTATTTATTCAAACTATAGATTATAGTAATGTAACCTGCAAGTCGCTCATCAAAAAATTCAAAGCGTATTCCAATGTCCAGATTGCTTCTTTTAACTGGAGTTTTGGCGATGGAACAACCTCCACGGAAGCGGAACCGGAACACACTTTTACTACAGGAAATTATAATGTAACGCTCAAATATACCACTACAGAGGGATGTAGCGGGCAAACAAATCCCGCAAACATTACAGTTTATGGCGAACCTAAAGCGGATTTTAATTCCATATCCGGCACAACCATTTGCGGTGACTCAAAAGTTACATTTATGAATTACGCAACAAACTCATTGTGGGACCAGTGGTATGTTAACCAACAAAACGTGGGCGGTTCCGGCACACTAGATTACACATTTTCAGATACCGGCAAATATTCTATTACCCTAATTTCATCTAATCCCGGTTGCAGTGATACAATGGTAAAAACCGATTATATCACTGTTTTGCCTTCTTTTCCGCAAATAACGCAGGTAGCAAATACCTGCGACGGCGACAGGGGAACGGTAACTTTTAACCAGGCGTCACGGTATGCACAAAAATGGATATGGGATTTTGGAGATGGAGTTATCACTACCTATACTATTGATAAACAGCAGATTAGCCATCATTATACACAATCAGGCATCTATAATATTACACTAAGCACCGCAAATAATACCTGTATAAATAAAACGTCAACCCAAACCCGCGTTCTTTTAAAACAACATCCTGTTTTGACTTCTTCAAAAACAAACCTTTGTTCAGATGAATCTTTAGACTATTCCCTTACAAATCTTGATATAATAGGCCCTTACGCTTACAATGGCTTTTATATTCAAAATTATCAGTATAATGATAGTACAACTTTTCCTGGCGATTATAACTGGATTACCAAGATGCCACTATATGGAAGTATGAGCAATCTGCAAAACGGTAAAGATTCTGTCCGGATAATTACATATTCTTTTATGGGATGCCCTGATACCACCAATTATATTCCTATAAAAATTATCGGTGCTATAGCAGGGTTCCAGGTATTAACCGATAATGTATGTTTTCATTCACCTCTCTCTTTCAGAGACACATCCAATGCACAAAATACAACGATCCTCAGCCGCCAGTGGAATTTTGGAGACGGGAAAACATTGACGACTACCACAGGTGGGGTTGTTTATCATACGTACGGTAATCCGGGAAATTATTATGTTTCATTAAAAATAACAGATGCCGGTGGTTGTTCTTCTACTACTAATTATGTATCTCATGCGGTTTCTGTAATAGGGCCAAAAGCCAATTTTTCCACGTATGGCAGTACCTTTCATTTAAATACAACCGTTCAGTTTTACAACAATACCAACAACTACAACAGTTATAATACCCAATATCAATGGGATTTCGGTGATGGAACCGGTACGACCGACACTTACCCGGCTCACACCTATTCTAACCCCGGAAATTATACAATAACGCTGATCGCTACCAATCCGGATGATGGATGTTCCGATACCATGCAACAGGTAATCACCATAAAATATTTTAACGCGAACTTTTCTTTTACCTCCTCTTTTGTAAATAGTAATGATTGTTCGGCTACTTTGGTTCAGTTCAACAATACCTCCTATGATTACACCTCTGTAAGTTGGGATTTTGGTGACGGTTTCACTGCCGGTAATGTCAATTACCCAAGCCATGTTTATACCCAGCCCGGATCCTACGTAATCAAACTTTTTGTAACCGGTAATAACGGGCTCTCAAAAACCTACACTGATACCGTAGTAATCAAGGATAACAAGGTGAACATTAGTGCCACTATGAACCACACCTGTACGGCACAATCAGTAACACTAAGTGCCCTTTCGGGAGACGCTTCTTCTTATTTATGGGATTTCGGAGACGGAACCATCGTGCAGGCAACGGATAGTTTTTCGGTGCATTATTATAAAACACCCGGCAATTACATTCCCAAACTCATTGCCAAAGACCAAAGCGGATGTGCGGCTTCTGTTGAACTAACTAATAAAATTGCGATTGATTCTTTGAATGTTTCCTTAAAGGGTATGCCGAAAATTTGCACGCCTAAGGAAGTGCAGTTTAACCCTGAGGTGGTGAACCTTGCTTCTGATGGCGGGCAACAGCCGCTCATTTATCATTGGGATTTTGGCACCGGCAATAAAACAGATACGGCGAATACGGAAAGCCCTTCCTTTATGTATCAACAGCCGGGCAACTATACTACCAGGCTAAAGGTTCAATCAGCAGATGGTTGTTCAAAAGAAGCGAATGTGAATATCGTAGCACAGCAAGGCCTGGGCGGGCAGATAAAAGGCCCTTCTGATATTTGCATACAATCTGCTGCGCAATTTACCGGAAGCACGCTGTTACCGGGGCAGCCCAAATGGCAATGGATATTTGATGACGGAACCGTCGTGAACCAACAAAATCCCCCATCAAAAGAATATGATAATGCAGGCAATTTCAATGTGAAGCTGGTAGTTGATAATAACGGTTGCATCGATACCGTAAATAAAGTGCTTCGGGTACATTCAAAGCCGGAAATTACTTTGTCAGCAAAAGAGTTTGCCCTGTGTGAAGGTTCTTCTTTTTCAGTCACTGCGGAGGGGGGAGCTGCTTATGCATGGTCGCCTTCCGCCGGCCTCAATAACACCAACCAACCAACTGTAGTAGCTTCTCCTGCGGCCAATACTGTATATACAGTTACGGCAACTAACGTTTATGGATGTACGAATATAGATTCCGTTTCAATAAAGGCCATTCATCCTTTTGCCCTGCAATTAGCCAATGAGGCAGAAGTTTGCAAAGGGAATAGCACAAAGCTGCAGGCCTCCGGTGGAATTGGCTATCAATGGATCGGCAACACGGAGGGATTGGACAATGTTAGCGTTCCTGGCCCGGTTGCAACCCCTTTAGTTTCCACCATGTATACGGTGGTTGCTACCGGCGAAAACCAATGCTTTTCAGATACGGCCCGGATACAGGTAACCGTAAAGCCTACACCTTTCGTAAATCTTGGAAGGGATACTACGATATGTGAAGGCCAATCCACGGTTCTCAACGCATTTACCCCTAATGCAACTTATGTATGGCAGGATGGAACTACAGCAGCAGATTTTACGGTAAGTAAGGCAGGAAGGTATATTGTGGTGGTTGATTTAAACAACTGTAAAGCATCCGATACGGTAAATATCATGCAAAAGGCCATACCTTATTTTACACTGGGCAGGGATTCGGCAATTTGCAGCGGTGAAGAATATGTTTTAATGCCTTCCCTTAATACCACGGCTGCTTACTTATGGCAGGATGGAAGTGCCACGCCTTCTTTTGTGGTTACCCATGAAGGAGTTTATTCGCTTACCGCCTCCAATGAATGTGGAAGCCATACTGACTCAATAATAATAACCAAAGGCTTTTGTAACATCCTTATGCCAAACGGCTTCACCCCCAATAATGATGGGCTCAATGATGTATTCCGGGTTAAGTACCCTTTTGCAGTAACCAATTTTCACTTTCTGGTCACCAACCGCTGGGGGCAAACCATTTTTGAAACCAATAATATTCACAATGGCTGGGACGGCACCTGGAAAGGTGAACCTGCCCTGGAAGGAATTTATGTTTGGGTGATCAGTTTTACAGATATAAACGGTAAAGGCCAACAGTTTAAGGGAATTGTTACTTTATTAAGGTGACTTCCTCCGCACAGTACAAGTTTGCTATAATAATAAACTGAAAGCCCCGGATAATTGCGTTTACACGTTACCGTTATTCACAGGTTGCAAAATAAAAATGGGCTTTATTTGTTTATTTACTGTTCTGTGAATCCTTTCATCTGTGTATATTTTTTATAAAAAAAATTATCACCATATCCCTCGTCTCTTTCAATTTTTGAAAGAGCAGGACATAATAAGTTAATAATATAAAAGTAGCCTATGCAACCTTATCCTTACTAGAAAGAACAACAATCATTTTACATTTCTCTTGATAAAAAAATTATTAAATTGCATGAATGCCGACTGTATTAACTGTTCATGGATTTCGCTTTTTCTTCTGGAGTAACGAAAGTGATGAACCAATGCATGTTCATGTTGAGAAGGCCGGGGCAGAAGGAAAAATATGGTTAGAGCCTGATATTAAAATAGCCTATATGCATGGATTTACTTCCAGGCAACAAAAAATAATTATGGGAACTATTCAACTAAATCTTTTAATTTTTAAACAAAAATGGAATGAACATTTCTCATAATAAATATGATGCAATCGAAAGTATCATTTTTAAAGAAGGGCTAAGAATTACCTCTTTAGAAATCAATCCAGAAAATGATAAGCTTTACATTCACTTGAATACGGATCTTACATTTGTAACACCTGTAAAAAATTACAAAGGTTTAAAAAATGCGAGTGCCAAACGATTAAAAAACTACAAGTTGGTTGGCAGTGGAGTAGGCATCCACTGGCCTGACCTGGATGAAGATCTTAGTTTAAAAGGATTCTTAAAAGAATTTTTAAGCCAGAAAGTTAAAACAAGGAAAAAACTTGTGATAGCGTAATCACTTATTTAATGCAAGGTGGGTAGCAAAGATTTTTTGCTTCAGTCCTACTTATGAGTTTCAATATATTTCCACCTCGGCCAGTGTCTTTCATCTACCTAAATCATACTCTCCTGAAAGAACAAAAAAGTTATCTTCCACATTGTGTGGATTTATGCATGTAAATTTTTCAACAAAACCAGTTGAGAGCAACCTTTTTTTATATTAATGCATTCTGAATTTGTTATACCAATTATAAAGGTTGAAAGAATCCGGATAAGAAATATCTTTTAATCACAGTGAATCAGCCTATAGTAAATATTTCTGGTTTAGATAAACATTTGTTGCCATAACTAAAAAAGAATTAACGGCTTATGCCTTTGGCGGGCGCGCTTATTGCACAGTGGTATGTATTATTAAACCTCATAAAAAAAATAATTATGAAAGACAACAATCAAAAAAGAGTAGCCATTTTAACCGAAAACGGCTTTGAAGAAACAGAATTGACGAGCCCCAAAAAAGCGCTGGAAAACGCAGGCTTTAAAGTAGATGTTATTTCTTCTGAAAAAGGGCAGGTAAAAGCGTGGAACACGGATCATTGGTCAATCAATGTACCCGTAGATGTAAAATTATCAGATGCTAACCCTGATCATTATGATGCATTGATGATACCCGGCGGCGTTATGAATCCCGACAAAATGAGGATGCAAAAGGAATATGTAGCCTTTGCCAAAGAATTTATGCATTCAGGGAAACCAGTTGCAGCCATTTGCCATGGCCCTCAATTATTAATTCAGCCGGCTTGCTGGAAGGAAGAAAAATGACTTCTTACCCTTCTATAAAAACAGATATTATAAATGCCGGCGCAGAATGGCAGGATAAAGAAGTGGTAGTGGATAACAACCTTATTACCAGCAGAAGCCCCAAAGACCTGGAAGCTTTTAATAAAAAATTGGTTGAAAAAGTAAAGGAACATGCTCACGTAGTAGCCTAATCAATTCCCGATTATTTAAATGTGAATAAAGGTTTCAGTGTAATTAGGTTTTAGTGTAATAATCCTTCTGAGAAAATCTCAGAAGGATTTTTTTATTTAAAAAGAAAACCTGTCACCGGGGAATAAGCTGTTTTGTTTAATAGATTTTATGATCAAATAATGATATAAACCCAAAATAAAAATCCCTTTTATTTGGTTTACTGTGCTGCCATCTTCCTTTTTTCACAGCCCTACAAAATCAAAGCTGCCCTTTATAGAAAAGGGCAGCTTGAATAAAGAACCCCTGGATAGAATAAAATCGCATAAACCAGAATTATGGGGCTCCATCAAGGAGCAATTAGTTTTGGTGAAATTTTGTAATAATTAAACTTATACTTCACAAATATGCAACATGCATCAACGAGTAAGAAGGAGGAATTAACGGTAAATAAAGGGTGAAATCACGGTGCAAAAAGGGTGATAAGATATGGAACGGTTCATAAACAAACCAGGCTTTTATTGCCAACCAGTTTATTTACAACTAAAAACTATTTCTATGGGGAAAATACATGGCTTTTTATTTCGATGCCGCTTCAGTCAAAAAACTGATGCCGTTTGGCCCTGATTTTTTTTTGATCAATGTAGGTTACCTGTTAATTCCAGGCACCAAAAATCCGGATAAACAGGTGGCTCAATCAATTTTTAGGTAATTGCCAACCAATTTTGAAAATAAAAATGATTGGCAATTTATTAGTTTACTACTAAAACTTATTAAAAAAAGCCATCAATATCCCATATTTACGATACGCCTTGAAATTGCCAACTCCAATCCGTCGGGCAAAGTAGATGCATCCAAGTCAATCGCGCGAAGCCGATTCAGTTCTGAATCCCAGACGAAAGTATCTATAGGCCGCCATTATAACTTACATGAAATCTTTTTTCATTATTAAAATCAAAGGGATTAATTTTTACTTCATAAGGTATTCCCTGTACGGTAAATTCAAACTTTTCTTCTTTCATAACCTCATTTTATTTTTTTTAAAAAGTAACAAAAAGGATTCCAAAATCAAAAAAGCCTGCTCATCTGCAAATGCATTTTATCCATTTATGCATTGATTTAAGCAAAGTACCTTTATTAAGTAATATATAAAACAGGAAAAACGGGAATGAAAAAAAACTCTATACTATTAGTTGAGGGTGTATGGATTGTTTCATTCAAATTGCCTGAGGCTTTGAAACAGGAAAAAAACGATGAAGAAATGAATATTGAGAATAATGCTTAGCAATTAATTTTTCTCTACCTGGTGCGGGACTGTATCTCTTGAGGTTCGCGCAAGCTTTGTAGCAATGTGCAGGTTGGTAAGAGAATCCTTTAACTTTCAAAAAAATCATATAAGCCTTATTGTTATATGGTAATAAAGAATAGAAAACCTTTTTAATTGTTTGTTTACTGGCCCTTTTAATGAGCGGCGATGTGGTGGAAATAGCCACTAAATCGATTTATAAACGGGGGGACAAAACCTGGTAATAATTCCCATTTTTTATTATAGAATCGTAAAATGTAAGAAGTGCCAGCCCGTGTATATGAGGAATTAAGCCATGCAGGTAAGTAATGGTATAAAGCCGGCACAGTGATCAACAAACCCACGCCAGGCATAGATCTCTAAAAAACCTGAATTCAACTGTCAGTTCAGCCTTTTCCTCTTTTACAAAATGAGCATTTATAAAACCCTGTTCATTTTCAAAAGATAATTTATTGAGGCTCATATTATTTTTAAAACTGGCTTTCCCTTTTCCGTACCATTTATAAATGGCTTCTTTGGCGCTCCAGAAAAGAGTGAGCAACTCCGGCGTTGGATCTTGCAAAAGATTGATTTCATCCTCGCTTAGAAACCTTTCCTTCACCAATTTTATTTTGGGGCTAACTAATTCCACATCAATGCCAACCAATTTATTTTTACTTATGATGGCGGCTGCATAATCGCCACAATGAGAAAATGAAAAATGAAACTCGCTGCTACTCAATAAAGGTTTTTTTGAGTCAGCAATTTCTATTAAGTGAAATGGAAAACCCGGTTCTAAAATTTCTAACAGGTAGCGCGCTGCCAGATGTTGCAATCTTTTATGCGGATGGGTAATTTCTTTTTGAAGAGGCACCTTCTTCAAAAAAAAATCTTCACTTTCGGTAATGTGCCAAACCGCAAGTTTGGTAGTACCGTTGATATTATGTTGATAAAACAAAGGCATGAAAAAAAAATTATGTGTCTTTTTGTAATTTGATGAATTATTTTGCAACCCTAAATATAACCGCAATTAAATGATTTTATCTGACACGAGAATTTTAGAAGAAATTGAAAAGAAAACTATCATTATAAAACCCTATAACCGGGAAAAACTCGGCAGCAATAGTTACGATGTTCATTTAGGAAAAAACCTCGCGGTTTATAAAGACAAAACGCTTGATGCCAAAAAGCACAATGAAATTGAACACTTTATGATTCCGGAAGAAGGTTTCATTTTACAACCCAACCAATTGTACCTTGGTGTAACTGACGAATACACCGAAACCCACGCACATGTTCCTTTTCTTGAGGGGAAATCTTCTACAGGCCGCCTGGGAATTGACATACACGCCACTGCGGGAAAAGGGGATGTTGGTTTTTGTGGCCACTGGACGTTGGAAATTTCCTGCAAAATCCCGGTAAAGATTTATGCGGGAATGCCTATCGGCCAACTGATTTATTTTCCGGTAGAAGGCCAGGTAGAAATTTCTTATGATACAAAAAAGAACGCCAAATACAGCCATCAGCCTGACAAACCGGTGGAGAGCATGATGTGGAAAAATAAATTTTAGAAAATACCTCCTAACGAAACGCTGTTTTTCTTAACCTGTCACCAATTCAATCACCGTTATTTCCGGTAATATGCCCACCCTTCCCGGGTAACCAATAAAACCAAATCCCGGGTTTACATATAGTTTTTGTTTGCCTTCTTCATATAAGCCATCCCATTCTTTATAGAAATATTGAACCGGGCTCCATTTAAAGCCGGGAATTTCAATGCCAAATTGCATTCCGTGGGTGTGCCCGCTTAATGTAAGATTTACATCACTATAATCAGGCCTTACCTGTGCATCCCAATGGCTGGGGTCGTGGCTGATTAAAATTTTAAATGGATAATTTTCGGCTCCGGCGTAAGCCTTTTTCATATCGCCATGTTTGGGAAAACGGGCTTTGGCGCTCCAGTTTTCAATTCCGATCAATGCCATTTTTTGCCCGTCCTTTTCAAAAAACACATGTTCATTCATCATCAGTTTCCAGCCCAGTTCTTTATGAACCTCCACAATATCTTTTAGATTCTGCTCTTTCGTAATTCCGTCATGAGGCCATTTTATATAATCGCCGTAATCATGGTTTCCCAAAACAGAATACACACCCATCGGTGCTTTTACCTTTTTGAAAACATCCATGTAATTTTTCATTTCTGTAGCGCAGTTATTTACCAGGTCGCCACTGAAAATGATCAGGCCCGCATTTTGCTCCATGATCTTTTTTACCCCATGCTCCACTGCTTTTTTATTCATAAAACTTCCTGAATGGACATCGCTGAAATGAACAATTTTTAGCCCGCTGAAAGCCGGTGGTAAATTATCAAACGCAAGCCTGAGGTGTTTTACTTTATAATTGTATTTATTAGAAAATCCGTAGATCAGGCTTCCGAATAAGGTAGCCCCGGCCGCCAGCCCAAGCCAGCTAAGCACTGCAGACCGATTAATATTATAAGCACCTGTTTGCGCGATTTCTGTTTTTTTATAAAAAATTTTTTCTGCTATCCATTGAATAAGGCGGCGTGCGTCATCAACCAGGAAAAAAACAGAAGAAAGTATTTGTGCAAAAACAAAGGCAAGGATAGTGGCAAAAAGATAGGCCCTTATTTTTTTTGAAAGAAAATCAGCCTCTGTAGAAATAAAAACTACCAGGCCAATAACAGCCAAAATGGCGATCAGCCAATAAACCACATAAATTATAGTTCTTGTATTTACAGCAACAGCCTGGCTTACGGATTGCAAGGTGTTGAACACATAAAAATCCAGCAGGATCATAACCGAGATGATGATGATCATTCCCTTGGGTGTACGCATAATTTTAAAAAAGTTTTCTTAAGTTTTAAAAAAGGATAAATTCATCTAATTGCCGGTTTATGGCTTTCATGGTTTCATTATTGAAACGGCCTTTTTCATCCATCACTTTATCAATTACCGAAATAGGAAGTTTATTATAAAAAACATGCATTTTCATGTAATGCAATGTATCAGAAAGGTGGTCCATTCCGCGAAGGTTTCCTGCGCGCCCAGTTGCTACTCCTGTTAATAAAGCTTTCTTATAATTCCAAACATTTTTTATACCGCTGTTATCAATCAGCGCTTTTAACACGCCGGGATAAGAGCCGTTATATTCAGGAATAATAAAAATAAATTTTTGGGTTGGAATTAAAATTTCATTTTCTGCCTTTATAATTTCTTCTGAACGATAAAGGGCATTAATACCTTTCAAAGAGAAAAGTTGAGCATCAACATTTTTATTTTTTAAGATTTTCTGATATTCATGCGCCACTTTTTCAGTGTGGCTTCCTTCGCGGTTCGTACCGCTTATAATCGTGTACATAGTATAAAATTAATTGCTTTTGGCCTTCTTCATCAACAGAAATAACAAATTGTTAGAAGTTAGGGGATTAAAGCCTGGCAGAATATGCAATAATATTATGCCTAATAATTAAATTTGCCAATATGGCTTATAATTCTGAAATAAAAGAGGTTCTTTGCCAAAATGGAGAAAAAATCAACGTTCTCTGCTGATGTTTGCCAAATAAAATATAGTAAACAAACAAAAAGATAAGATTTTGATTTAGCAATAGTAAGCACGAATAACCGAAAAGGAAAATATGGGAAAAATAATAGGAATTGCCAATCAAAAAGGTGGCGTTGGAAAAACCACCACTGCGATTAATCTTGCTGCAAGCCTTGCTGTGCTTGAATTTAAAACTTTACTCGTTGATGCAGACCCGCAGGCAAACAGTACAACCGGCGTTGGCTTCGACCTTCATAATGTAACGACGGGTTTATACGATTGTATGGTAAATGAAACACCGTCGCAAGATGTGATCTTAAAAACAGAAATCCCATATCTCGATCTGATGCCTTCGCATATTGACCTTGTGGGAGCAGAAATTGAGATGATCAATTACCCTGACCGCGAAAGCGTTTTAAAAAATGTTTTAAAGCCGCTGCAAGTACAATATGACTTTATCATTATTGATTGTTCTCCGTCGTTGGGCCTTATTACGGTAAATGCCTTGGTGGCCGCCGATAGCGTTGTGGTGCCCGTCCAGGCAGAATTTTTTGCATTGGAAGGGCTGGGGAAATTATTAAACACAATTAAAATCGTACAAAGCAGGCTAAATCCTGAACTGCAAATTGAAGGGCTTTTAATGACAATGTACGATGGAAGGTTACGTTTGTGCAACCAGGTGGTTAATGAAGTAAGGCGCCATTTTGATGAATTGGTTTTCAATAGTGTAATACATAGGAACACCCGCCTCAGTGAAGCGCCAAGTTTTGGAAAACCTGCCATATTATATGATGCCGACAGCAAAGGAGCTATCAATTACCTGAACCTTGCCAAAGAAATCCTTCAAAAAAATAATATGACAAGGATGAATCAATCTGATAAAATATTGGAGCATCCATAAAATTTTGAAAATAAAATATCCCGATCATTCATGAAAAATACATCTAATAGAAAAGAGGCTTTGGGAAAAGGAATCCGTTCTCTTTTGCAAAATATTGATACCGATCTTTCAGTAACGGAAAAAACCCTGATAAAAGATGCCGCGCAAAAAACCAATGCTGCTAATACAAGGGTTCCATTAAGCCAGATAGAAGCAAACCCTGGCCAACCGAGGCATGATTTTGATGAAATTGCCTTGAGCGAATTAGCAGCTTCCATAAAATTGCATGATATTATTCAACCGGTAACGGTTACCAAAATCCATAATGGAAAATACAGGATCATTGCGGGTGAAAGAAGGTTTCGCGCTGCAAAAATTGCCGGCCTTCCTGACATCCCGGTTTATATAAAAGATGTAAAAGATTCAAAGATACTTGAGCTGGCTTTGCTCGAAAATCTTCAGAGAGAAGACCTGAACGCGATAGAAATAGCGCTTAGTTATAAACAATTAATGGAAGAACTTGACTATACGCAGGAACAACTGGCAGAGCGCATGGGAAAAGAAAGAAGCACGGTAACCAATTATATCCGCCTTTTAAAATTGCCACCGGATATACAGGCAGCCGTGCGAAACGCAAATATAAGTATGGGGCATGCAAGGGCGCTTATTAATGTAGACGTAGTAGATAAACAGTTATATATTTTTAATGAAATTAAAAGCAAAGAACTTTCGGTAAGGCAAACAGAAGAATTAGTGAGAAAATTATATACACCCAAAATGCCTGTTAATAATTCTGTAAAAAGTACCCTACCGCCTTCTTTGAAAAAAATTGAAGATAATTTAGCATCTCATTTTAGCACAAAAGTGAAAATGACACATAGTAAAAAAGGAACCGGCAGCATCACTTTTGATTATTTTTCGATTGAAGAATTAAGTTCACTTTTAGATAAGATGCAGGTTTCGGTAGATTAAATTATGAAACGTTCAGGCATTTTTATCCTTCTGATTTTATTCCTTTTATTTCCGGGAAGAACCATTTTTGCGCAGCAAAAAGAAGATACCCTTTATGTGGCCAATAAAGATACTACCCGACCTGATTCCGATACATTCCACCTGAAACAACAGCTTCAAAAAAGTGATACAATTACGGTAAAAAGCCCTACAACAGGGTCTTCTACAAAGGATGTACTGGCTTTAGACACAACGCTAAAATATAACCCAAAAGTGGCTATGCTTCGTTCGGCAATCCTGCCAGGCTGGGGCCAATGGTACAATAAAAAATATTGGAAAATACCAATTATATACGGAGCCTTGGGAATTACCGCAGGCGTATTTTTTTATAATTTAAAAACGTACCGCCTTTTGAAAGAGGCGGTAATTTTAAGATCGGATACAATCGCCGGAAATGATGTACTGGTCGACCCGCAATTTATTAATTTATCAACGCCATCGCTGCGATTGTATCGAAATTCTTTTCGCCAGAATATTGATTATTCCGTTTTGGCTTTTCTTCTTTTCTGGGGGCTAAATGTGGTAGATGCTACGGTTGATGCACATTTGAAAGCTTTTGATGTATCGCCCAATATCACTATGAAAGTGCGCCCATCTTTTAACTATATGTCAAACGCAGGTATTTCTCTGGTTTTTTCTTTTAAAGATAAAAGCTCAAAGCCTTTATTACCCCTTCCTTAACTCTTAATTCTTAATTTTGAACTCTTAATTTTTTGATAATGAAAATAGCTTTATTGGGATATGGAAAAATGGGCCACGCAATTGAAGAGACCGCTGTACAAAGAGGGCATGAAATTGTTCTGAAAATAAATGACCTGAATCTCGAAGATCTTACTAAAGAAAATATTCGAAAGGCAGATGTAGCTATTGAATTTACCAATCCCCAAAGCGCCGTTGAAAATGTTTTATATTGTTTGAAAGAAAATGTAGCTATTGTTTGTGGAACTACCGGTTGGTTAGATAAATTGGAATTGGTAGAAGAAAAATGCAAAGAATTAAACGGAAGTTTTTTGTATGCCAGCAATTTTAGCGTGGGCGTTAATGTTTTTTTTGAATTGAATAAAAAATTAGCGGCGCTTTTAAAACCCCACCCGGCTTATAATGTAAGCATTGAAGAAATTCATCACACACAAAAAAAAGACGCGCCAAGCGGAACTGCGATAACACTTGCGGAAGAAATTATTGAAGTTTACGGTAAAAAAAATAAATGGGCCAACCACGCGGCAGAAAATGAAAACGAGCTTTCAATCATCAGTAAAAGAATTGATGATGTTGCCGGAACCCATTCTGTAAAATATACTTCGGCAATTGATGATATTGAAATAATCCATACGGCTCATAACCGTAAAGGATTTGCTGAAGGCGCCGTGCTGGCAGCAGAATTTATCGTTGATAAAAAAGGAATCTATTCAATGAAAGAAGTTTTGGATTTTTAGCCAAAATAAAAATACTCATTATTTATTTCTTTACTGGGGCACTTCATTTATTCTAATATAGAAATTATTTTTTTTTCTTTTCAGTAGGCGGGGTTGGTGGGGCCTGGTTATCTGGTTGCTCCTGGCTTTCAGGCATTCTCTGGCTTAATTTTGATTCATCTATATTTCCTTTTTCATCAAGAATTGGCTGGGGCACAGGTTCCTTTCCTTCGGGTGTTATCTGGGTAAATACTTTTTCAATATATACCCATTTGCCGTCTTTCCATTTTAATCCTTCATAATCGCCATCAGGAATGTAGGTATATTTTTTTTGAGGTTCGCCTGTTTCTGATATCATATGTTCATAAATGATGATGCCCATATTCTTGTCGAATGAGAGTTTTGGGCTGGCATTTTTTTTATATTCCATCACATACCTGTCAATTGAATTATGTAAACTTCCCCGGAAACTAAAAAGAGGGGCGCCAAAAACAGGTTCTCCATTTTTAAATGTCAATACATCAATAAATTTTCTATCGCTATTTAGATTATTATCATCAAAGCCAAGTAAGGTATAATAGGTTTTTCCAAAGCTTTTCTCTTCAATAATGCTATAATAAATTGCACCAATCCATGCGCGGTTACTGGTTACGGTATCATCAAGATTATTGATCAAATCTGTTTTGTCAATGAGCGGAAAAAGTTTGAGGGAGCCATCGGGGGTATTCATTTGGATCGCTCCATGTTGGCGTATAACGTCTCCATTGATAACCAATTGCCAGGTGAAAATTTTAAAAGTGCTATCCGGAGGGACTAATTTAGCAATGCTGATTAAAGAATCAAATGGATAATAGAACGAATTTTTCATTTGTAAAGCGCGTACAAATGTTTTGGTAAATTGGCTATCGGCTGTAAAACGGTCTTCCACATTCCTGCCATTAAGAATTTGATAGGCAAATGTTTGCAGGGAATCTTCTTTTTTCTCCAGGATTTTTTTTTCAGGCGAAGGTATTCGCTGGGCAAAGCAACCATTTCCGGATAAAGAAAAAGAGATTAATAATACAGCAATTTTGTTCATAAAAGAGTTTGGGCAAAATAAACTTTAATTCATATAATTTATTGTTAACCCGGTAATATTTAACTAAGCTATAATGCTTTTGCGACAGATATAAGATCGTTAAAAACCAGGTCAATATCATCATGGTTTAATGGAACTTCCTTACGCGTTGTTGGAAGAAAAATATTAATGGCTACGCCCAGGTTCCTTCCAAATTTCATATCGCTCAATGTATTTCCAATCATCAAACTTTTTGAAAGGTCAATTGCAGGGAAATCTTTTATTGCCTGCAAACCCATGCCTTTATTAGGTTTCCTGTTTTCACTTTCCATCTCTGTGCAAACATATATATTGTCAATCCTTCCGCCGGCAGCTTCAATTTCCTGTAACATATTTTTATGAATCAGGTTCAGGTTTTCTATTTTAGTAAGCCCTTTGGCAACGCCTCTTTGGTTGGTAATCATTACAATAATCCCCAACTTTTTATTGAATATTTCAAAAGCTTCTTTTACGCCATCATAAAATTTGAATTCATCCCAGGTATGGATATAATCGTCGTGTTTTTCGTCGTTTACCACCCCATCCCGGTCAATGAAAAGCGTCCAGAAAGAATCAATATTTTTTAAATTTTTCAAAAATGAGTGAATGATTTTACAGTGAACAAACAAATAAAGCCAAAAATTAATTTACTGGCGCGGTAATTCTTTTTGCGCTTTTTCATAATCTTCCGGAATGCCAATGTCAATAAAATAAGTATCCTGTATCATTCCAAATAATTTTGGGTTTTTACCCTTAAGGTTTTGAATACTTTTTTCAAGATAATCTTTTTCAAAAGAAAATTTTTGGGGTAGGGTTTCTTTTAAAAACTCATTAATATTCAGCGCATATATTCCTCCATTAATTAATCCTGAGTTATAAAACTTTTTTTCTTTAAAACTTTTTATAGAATCATCCTCATTTAATTCTACCGCGCCATAACGATCAAAATCAATCATCGGTTTTAAACATAAAGTGCAGGGCCCCTTCTTGGATTCATGAAATTTATTTAAAGAATCAATATCAATATTGTAAAAGGTATCTCCATTGCAAACCAATACATTTTTTTGAGAAGTTTTTTCGCATGCTAATTTGATGGCGCCGCCGGTTCCTAAAGGTTCCGTTTCTAAAGAGATTTCATAATTTAAATGCGAATAGTTTTCAATAAGGTATTTTTCTATAATTTCATGTAAATGGCCAACGCTGAAAATGAAATTTTCAATTCCCTTTTTTTTTAAAATTTTCTAAAAGGTAATGACAGGAAAGGTTTCCCGTTGATGGGTGCCATGCATTTAGGAACATCAGCCACTACAGGCTGTAGCCTGGTCCCTAATCCGCCAGCAAGAATGATAGCTTCTTTAATCATTGGTATCGCGAAAATAAATTTCTTCTACAAACTGGCAAATGATATGGCCGAGCGTAATATGGCTTTCCTGTATCCGCGGTGTATCATCAGAGGGGATATTAATGAGCACGTCGGAAAGTTCTTTGAGTTTTCCCCCGGTAGAGCCTGTAAATGCAATGTTTATCATTCCTTTTTCTTTGGCGGCTTCAAAAGCATTTACAATATTTTTACTGTTGCCGGAGGTGCTTAGGCCTACCAGTACATCGCCCTGTTTTCCAATTCCTTTTATCAGCCTTGAATAAATTACGTCATAGCTGTAATCGTTTGCCACGGCGGTAATATAAGACGTGTTGCAATGCAAAGCTTCTGCAGGAAGAGCGTCCCGGTCGGTATAAAACCTGCCACTAAATTCGGCAGCCAGGTGTTGCGCGTCTGAAGCGCTTCCTCCATTTCCACAGAACAAAACTTTATTGCCTTTTTCAAAAGCGGAAACAATTACATTTACGGCGTCATTTACCGCGAGTAATAACCTGTCGTCTTTTAATATATTTTGCTTTACGTCAATTGAGGATTGAATAATTTTTTTTATTTTTTCCATTAAATATTTTTTATTACAAAGGTAAAATCAATTATTCTTTATTGCTTAATTATACACTCCACGTTGTCAATCCGTATTTTGTGAAGGTGTAATTTTTTACTTCGCCGCCAAATCTTTTTAATTCTTCCACCACTGTATGATGCGTATTTCCGGGGCAATAAAATATCATGAAACCACCGCCACCGGCACCGCTTATTTTTCCGCCTGTTGCTCCGGCTTTTTTGGTTGCTTCATAAATTTCTTCAATCCTGCTGTTGCTTATATTGTCGGCCATACGGCGTTTTTGCTGAAAACCAAAATCGAGTATGGTGCCAAATTCATCTAATCTCCCTTTCAATAGAGCTTCTTTCATCATGCGTGCCTGCTCTTTTAGCTGATGCATGGCTTCTATACTTTTTTCATTTTTATTATTTACATTTTTCACCTGTTCATCAATAATAGAAGCACTTTCACGGCTGGTTGCCGTAAAATATAAAACCAGGTTATTTTCAAGTTCATGAAGATATTGTGACTTTATTCTTAACGGATTTACGATTACTTTATCATCTTCATAAAACTCCATGAAATTTACACCGCCAAACATCGCCGCATATTGGTCCTGTTTGCCTCCTGTAAGTTTCAAATCTTCTCTTTCTATTTTATAGGCATAATTTGCTATGTCATAATCTCCCAAAGGAAGTTTAAGCCATTCAACAAAAGCGCCCAGAATCGCCACTACCAAAGTAGATGAAGTGCCCAAACCCGAACCCGCGGGCGCATCTACAAACGTGGATAACCTGAAACCTGAAACAGGCAATTGATAATCTTTATAAATCCGGTTATAAACCCCCTTTAAAAGATCAAGCGTGCCATCAATTGGCAGTTCACTTGACCATTCAAATTGTTGTTCTTCTTTTCTATCCAAAGCCTGGACGATTATTTTATTTTCTTCCAGCGGTTCTATATTGGCATAAGCAAAAAGGGAAACCGTAGCATTTAAAATAGCGCCGCCAAACCTGTCGCTGTAAGGGCTTACATCAGTTCCTCCACCGGCGAGGCCGATACGCAAAGGAGCTTTACTACGGTATATCATTTAGGTAGGTTTCTTTTATAAAATTGGTTGGGCTTAACACCGGCAATGAAGGAAAAACGAAGATAAAATCTTTCACATTTCTTGTAACGAAATAGTTCATTTTGGATTTTGCAGCTAAAAAATATAAAAGGCCATCTTCACTGTCTTTATATTTTTCGAGAGGATAATAAAAAATATCTTTTGAGAAGGGAATGATTTTTACGATGTTGCCTAAATCCCTAAATATTGATATAACATCTATTTTCTCTTTTCGCAAGACATAAAAAGCAGTTGTGATTATACTTTCGGAAATATACAATTCAATTTTTCCAATTTCACCGAGTTTAAAGATTTCTATTATTGCATCTAATTCATTTTTTCTTTCCTGAATGTAATCAATAAGAATATTTGTGTCCAGGAATATTTTATTTCCCATATTTTTCGTCTAAATGTTGGTGCCATACTTTTTTATAGTCATAATTCTCGGGAAGAGGCTTTGCATTCTTTGTGTATTTTCTTATACGCTCTAAGAGAGAAGGTTCTTCTTTTTTATTTTTCTGAGATAAAGAGCGGCTTGAATACCTATCCAGGTATTCTTCCACGACAAACGAAAGGCTTACATTCCTTTTTGCGCTTTCTCTCTTTGCCCTTGCCACTATTTTATCATCAACGTTTAAAGTTAACTTGGTTTTCATAACTTATTTTTTATAAAGTTACGTAACTATTTTTAATTCACGTAACAATTTAATTTTTCAGGTTTAAAATTGCTTTTACCATGTTTCCCCAGCTATATTTTTTCTTTTCTTCTTTTAGCTGAGGTAAAAAATAGTCTTTCCCCAATTCAAAGTATTCTTCGATTTTCTCCGCGATACTTTCAGCATTTGGTTCCGCGATTAATCCGACTGTCCTATCAGGAACCATTGATGGCAAACCACCCACATTGGTAACGATCATCGGAACTTCAAAATGATAGGCGAGGGGAGTAACCCCACTTTGTGTTGCGTTCCGATACGGTTGAACTACGCAGTCGGCGGCGCATAGATAAAATTTTACTTCGCTGTTGGGAATAAAGTGTGTATTTAAAATCAATTTATCTTTTATTGCAGGATCGGCCAGAAGTGATGTGTAATTTTTTTCATCTTCATAAAATTCGCCTGCAATCATTAATTTCAAATCCGGAATGGGGTGCTCTTTGTTCAAAAGTTTAAATGCCTGCAAAAGAATATCAAGCCCTTTGTATTTACGGATGAATCCAAAAAATAAAACCACTTTATCTTCCTCATTAATACCTAATTTTTTTCTTGCTTCCTGTTTAGAAATAATTTTTCCAAAATTATCATACAAAGGATGCGGGACTAATTGAACAGGTTTATCTTTTGTAAATTGTTTTAAATCTGTAAACACTTTTTCGCTCATCGTTATAAATGCATCAACCGGTTTTAAAAAATAATTAGTTAATACTTTATCCCCAGGCCTTTTCTCATGAGGCAAAATATTGTCAGCAATACAAACCACTTTTGTATAATGGTTCTTTTTCACTTTTCTTAAAATAGTACCCAGGCAAGGCCCCATAAAAGGCAACCAATACCTTACAACAATGATATCCGGTTTTATTCTTTTTAATTCATTTCCTACTGCAATCCAGTTTAAAGGGTTTATTGAATTTATTTTTATTTTTATAGGAATACCAACCGGCGCGGGTTCTGACGAATGTTGTGTTTTGCCCGGAAAAAGAAAAGAAGGGTATTGATAAGAAAATGTGTAAATCGTTGTGTCGAATCCATCATCAATAAATTCCTTCGCAAGCCGCTCATTAAATGTAGCAATACCGCCTCCGCGTAAAGGATAAGCAGAACCAATGATAATGATTTTTTGGGAAGGCAAAGTAGAATTATTTTTCGTCTTATTTGTTTGTTTACTGTTTGAAGAAATTCAACAGCTTATCGGCTAAACAGCTATTCGGCACGTCAGCTAAATAATTTTATCTTCAATTAAATAATGATTTCTTTCAGGGCCGTTCCTTGAAACGAGCTCCCCCAAAAAGCCGGCAAGAAAAAGTTGGACACCGATGACCATGGCTACCAACGCTATAAAAAATAAAGGCCTTTGTGTCATCCCGGTTTTATCAAAAAGAAATTTACTAAGAGTTAGGTATAGTGAAACAATAAACCCGAAAAGAAAACATAAGGTTCCCCATAATCCAAAAAAATGCATTGGATTTTTGCCAAATTTGCCAACAAACATAATAGATGCGAGATCGAGAAAACCATTTACGAAACGGTTCCAGCCAAATTTGGTAACGCCGTATTTCCTGGGGCGGTGCTCCACTACTTTTTCTCCAAATTTTCTAAACCCGGCCCATTTTGCAATCAAAGGAATATAGCGGTGCATTTCTCCATAAACTTCTATGCTTTTTACTACTTTGTGTTTATAAGCTTTGAGCCCGCAATTGAAATCATGAAGATAAATTCCACTTGCCCTTCTTGTAGCGGCATTAAAAAATTTTGATGGGATATTTTTAGAAAGTGTGCTATCGTACCTTTTTTTCTTCCAGCCGCTCACAATGTCGTAATCTTCTTCCAGTATCATTTTGCGAAGTTCCGGAATTTCATCAGGGCTGTCCTGCAAATCCGCATCCATCGTGATTACTACTTCGCCTTTGGCCATTTTAAAACCTTCATTTAAAGCAGCGCTTTTTCCATAATTGCGTTGAAATTTTATCCCTTTTACAACGGAGTTCATGGCATGTAATTCTTCAATAACTTTCCACGAATTATCTTTACTTCCATCATCAACCATAATAATTTCATAACTGAAATTATTTTCGTTCATTACGCGGCTGATCCATGCTTCCAGTTCAGGCAAAGATTCTTCTTCATTATAAAGCGGAACGACTACAGAAATATCCATGTGAAAATAATTTAGCGGTCAATCTCAATTGGCCTCGGATTTTTTTTAGTGATACCTGCTCCAATCAGGGAAGCAATGGCGCCAAAAATAATGTATCCGAGCAAAGTAGCGCCAATAACAAATACCATAAAGAATTTCTGGGTAAAACCAAGTGCCGTATTAATTTGCTCCTGTGTCATTTGCCCTTTTGACTCCATTTTTGTTCTGGCAACTTCCATTGCTTTTTCTTTTACATCAGGAAAGAGGTAAAGAAAAATGATTACATAAATGATCATGATAGCAGTAACCAATGCAGCTACTTTAAATCCATGAGCAAAATAATTTCCAAAAGTAGAATTATGATCTATCTGTTTTCCATACATATTTACAGACCAAATAATTCCGCCAATAAAAATGAGGTAGCTAATATATTGCAGTGAGCTGTTTGTATTCATATTCAGAAAATACGTTGCTAAAGCAATAATGATCAGGATTAAAGAAATTACAACTCCCTTTGTTGTTGAGCTTGTTACAGTTTGTTCCATGATAAAATTTATTTATTCAAAAATAGCTTGTCTTTATTATATATCCCAATTACTTTTCCACTTAATTTCTGATTTAGAAATGCATTGTTTTTGCATTTGGATAAAATATTATTTTCTTCAAAAATAAATTCTTCGCCCGGAACAAATAAACTAAGGTTTGCTTTTTCTCCTTCATCTATAATTGGTAAAGGCAGATTAAAAATTTTGCGGATATTTTCGGTTTGCATTTTTACAAATATTTCTGGAGGAATGCTACAACTTCCTGCTGCCCCAAAAACGCTTTCCAAAGTTTCCATACCATTTTCGGCGTATTGAAATTCGCAAACTTTATGGTCCCAATCCTGCGGCTGATGATGAGACGCGATAAAATCAATGGTTCCGTTTTTAATTCCCTTGCGCAAAGCATCCCTGTCTTTTTTAGTACGCAAAGGCGGGTTTACTTTTAAGTTGGTGTTATAATCCCGGATATCTTCATCACAAAAAAATAAATGATAGGGAGTTACGGAGCAGCTTACATTGAGTTTTTCTTTTTTTGCCGCCGCAATTAATTCCAAAGATTTTTTTGTAGAAATTCCGGTAAAATGAATTTTGGAATTGGTGTAGCGTAGCAGCTCTATATCTCTTGCCACCATTAGTTCTTCAGATAAAGAAGGCTTTCCCTGCAGGCCCAGTTTAGTCGACATTTCGCCCTCATTCATTAATCCATGAGTGCCAATGCTTTTATCATCGGGCAGTTGAATAATGGTTCCATCTATTGCTAAAATATATTCTAATGCTTTTTGTAAAATGCCCGAAGGCTGAACTGGTTTTGTTCCATCAGAAAATGCAATAGCGCCATTATTAAACATGTCAAACATTTCGCTTAATTCTTTTCCTTCCCCATTTTTTGTGATGGCGCCAATTGGATGAATGGCAACCGGAAATGATTTGCTTTTTTGAACCAAATATTCTACCTGGCTTTTATTATAAACTACAGGTTGCGTATTGGGAATTAGCATTACTTCTGTAAAACCTCCGGCAGCAGCAGCATTAGCGCCGCTTTCCAGCGTTTCTTTGTATTCCTGGCCAGGGTCACAAAAGTTAGCAAAACAATCCATCCAGCCAATGGAAACATTTAGGCCCTGAATAGTTACCGTTTCGTCGGTTTCAAATTCTTCATCACTGATTTTAGAAATGATGCCGTTTTCAATAAAAATATTTTTCTTTTTTCCGTGAAAAGGAGAGGAGGGGGAAAGTATAGTTGCTTTTTTAATTAAAACCTTCATTAGGTTTATCGTAAAATTTTATTGCCGCAAATTTAGATGAAAATTTGTAAATCAATTATATCGCTTCAATTCTTATTGATTCAAGAAAAAATTTCTTTTTGAATATCACAGTGAATAAACAAATAAGAAAGAATCCTGTTTTCTTATTTTGACCTGATAGCCACAACAGGATCAAGGCGCGAGGCGCTTAAAGCAGGAATTAGCCCCGCAAGAATCCCTATAATAATACATATAGAAATTGCCAGGAAAAGAATTCCGCCGGAGATAAAAACCGGGAAATCAAAAAGATTGGTAAGTACAAGTGTAAGCAGGTAAACAAGAATCAATCCCATAATGCCTCCCAAAATACAAATGGTAGCTGATTCTAAAAGGAATTCAGAAAGTATGCTTCTTTTTTTGGCGCCAATTGCTTTTTTTAACCCGATAATTGGCGTACGTTCTTTTACGGTTACAAACATGATATTGGCAATGCCAAAAGCGCCCACTACAAGGCTTAATATGCCAATAGCCCACCCGCCGATATTGATGCTTGAGAATAAAGAACTTACCTTTTCACTTGCGCCTGATATTTGATTCACTGCAAAATTATCTTCTTCCCTGGGGCTTAGTTTTCTGATTGACCTCATTACTCCTTCAAGGTCATCAGCCAGTTCTTGTGAACTCACATTATTTTTAGCCATTTACAATAATTTTGGGAGAGCTGTTTTTTTCATTGATTAAATTTCTTGCAAAACGGTAAGGGACAAAAATGCTCTGGTCAAAATTCATCCCAATCATTGATTTTCCCGTCTTTTTAATCACACCAATTATGGTAGCTTTATGTTTTTTTACACTTATTTCTTTACCTACCGCTATCTCCGGGCTTCCAAATAAATCTTCAGCATCTGAATAGCCCATAATAACCACCGCGTTTCCGGAGGAAAATTCAGCGCCGGAAATAAATCGCCCATACCCGATAGTTATAGGCTGGATATCATTTTCTTCTTCAGAAATACCATACATTTGAACTCCTTCCAGTGCAGCGTTTTTATATTCAACATTTACATCGTCATTTATTAAAAATGCGACGTTTTTTGCAAGCGAGCTACGTTCTTTAATTAATTTAACTTCATCAAAAGTAGGTGGTGGGCGTTTTTTATATTTCCACCATGGGAAATCCGGACCGTGCAGAAAAATATTGAAATTTATCAATATAAATAGTATTGGTTCCGAGTGAATTGATTTGATTTTGAATGTTTTGTTGCAAGCTGTTAACAGTAGCTAACACGCCGATAATACAAAAAATGCCAAAAGAAATTCCTATAAGGGAAAGCGAAGTGCGCAATTTATTAACCATCAATTCCTGCATTGTCAGCCGGAAAGAACTTGCCAATATATAAAACGTTTTGCGCATGGTGACAAATTTAATGTTTCCCTTTTGTTTACAAATAAAAATATGGTAAAAGGTAAAATGTTTAGATAAAATAATCAATTGAAAAAGATTATAAATCTTTCTTCGAATACCAAACGAAGCAGTCAAAATAAAAAATTGAATTATTTCTTCGTTTACTATTGAGAAGAAATTAAAAAAATAAATCTTTGGGAAGAAATTTTTTAGGAACTGCTATTAATTTTTATCAGCTTTTGATGAAACACTAAAACTTTCAGAAGCAAAACCAATATGGCCCGAATCAGAAATTCCCTGAACAACTACAATATATTTTCCCGGAATATCGGAAGTATAAAATGAAATATTTTGTTTTGATGAATCTAAATAAAGCGAGGGCGACCAATAGAGAACATTTCTGAAATCCGGAAGGGTTTCTTGTTTTTGTCCGGGTGTTTTATATTGAGGAGAATAAAATTCCCTTTCCAATTGCAAACCATCATATTCAACCACCAGGGAATTAGGGTCAAGCTGGTAACCATTTAAATCGCCATTATAAGTAGCATAACTTACAATGCCATCATATTGCATGCTTCCCTGGAAAAATTTTGTAGTTACAATATCAATTTTATTAATTTTTAAAGGGTCAATGTTAATGATTTTATTAAGGTCAGAAACCGGTACGCCATCAATCAAAACCAACGGGCCGTCATCAAAATAATTGATTTCCGGTTCATTAAAAACCTGGAAATGATAGGTGTTATCTCTTTTTTTAAAGTGAACTTCTTTTACATATTCTTTCATCACTTCTTCCATCGTAGGAAACCTCGTGTATGCATCCAGGTAATATTGCTTTTCCGGAACACCAAAAAAAGGAACCGTATCGTAAGAAGGCGGTAACCTGAAATTTTGAATGGTTTTGGGCTGGTAAATATTCCGGGCCTGCGCGCCAATGCTTCTCAACATTATTTCATTGGTAAGAGAAGGATTTAAATCAACCGGGTTAATAAAGTTTTCTTTAAAGGCTTCTGAAAAAGGGTTATCAATAATCAAATTATAATTACTATCTTCTTTGTTGGCTTGAACAATCAATTCGCGGTTGCCATAAAATTTATCAACATTAAAATGAAATATTCCTGATGAAGATGAAACGGTATTTGAAAATTTAAAATTTTTGCCGGGAACCGCCAGCGATACAGGAATTCCGTTTACAGGCATTCCTTCGATTTTAGGAGATAATTTTCCGCTGATGATATGGCCTTCAAGTTCCGGTAAATAAGTAAAAGATGGTTTTGTGCCTTTAAGAACTTCTTCCCATTTAAACCGCCTCCATCCTTGCGTCAGCATCAAATTATCCGTAGCCTTTTCAACCTCAGAATCCGGGTTTTCAAAATAAAAACCCGGAGATTCAATCGGCCTTTTAAATCTGAAGAGAGCCACAGGTAGTTTAATAAATTGATTTTTTGAAGAGGTTGTAATGAATCGGCCAGGTAAACAGCAACTGACATGTTGCATTTACTGCTGTCATTAACAGCAATATTAATATCCACTTTGCTTCTTTGTGAATATTCTGATTGGATATTCTCTAATTTTATTGGCAAAAGATGGGTAGGTTTTCTGAAAAAAAGCCGTTCACATACAGGCTGTTTCTCCTCATTGAAAACCGTTAATTGCGAAATGCCTTCACCCAATTCAGATTTATTGAAAGTAAAGGCTGTATTTCCATTATTGAGGGTTTGCATCCTGGCGAATTTTATAGCATTTTTTGTTTGGGCAAAAAGAAAAACTTTATTTTCATTTGAAATATTAGTGGCCACATTAATTGATAAATTATCACCCTCATCCGTTAAATGCATTACCCATCCTTTCTCATAAATTTCGGGTAGTTTTTTTGTAATGGTTTCATTATTGATTTTGAGAATTGCATGATAAGTGTTGCCTTCCTCCGGGTGAAAAGAAAATGCCCCCATCCCAAAATGTTCTGTTTCAAAAGTTGCGGAAGTATCATTTTTATTATCTACAATATATCCTTTTCCGGGCAAGCCTTTTCCATAAGTATCTGTAATTTTAAAAGCAACCGTATTATTAAAACCGTAAACCAAATTTCCTCCTTCAGGGAAAAAATGAATGTAAAAAAGGGTTGTACTGTCAATTTTTTTCTCCAGGGGTTTTTTATCAGGATTAATGATGGTGATGGGTTCCTGGAAATAAAAATCCGGATCAAAATTTTTCATCCAGTTTGTATAGGCGCGTATTAGATAATTACCTGTTCGTATGGAAGAAGGAATAACAAACGAACCATTTCCATTTCCGGAATCAATATCAACTTTGGCCTGCATCAAAGGTGTATTATCCGCATTGATTATTTCCACGTAGCCAATTTTACTTAAAGGGGAAAATTGATTTGTAGCCGCATCAGTTACATAAGCTTTAAACCAAAGAATTTCACCGGTAGCATAAACCGTTTTATCCGTATGAAGAAAAATTTTTTCCTGGTAATTATTATGGTTATAAGTTTCAAATTGCTGCTGAATTACAGGAATATTTTGAGAAAAAGAACTTTCAGTGCCTACACAAACCAGGAAGAAGCATGCCCATCTTCTGTAATTGATAATTAGTTTAAATATTTTCTGAATTTTTTTCATCTCTGATTTTTACCAATAAGAAGGTTTATGGTTTACACCGCCTTTTACCCTGCAATCCACACATTCCCTTCTTGCAATATAAAGGCAGGTTGACCCGCAAAAATAATAGGGGTAATAATTAGGGTCAGGATAGTCATATACGTAAAACCTTGGATCCGGCAAAGGGGCATGGGCTATTATCTTTTCATCACATTCACGGTTGGAGTCCACAAAATTCCAGTTACTTACATCATCTTTTGAAATAAAGATTCTTTTTTGCTGAACTGATGAAGCCGTAAAAAACCCTATCACTACTTCTGATGGATTTTCTACTGAATGTATGTTGCCAAAGAGTTGCGTGGGTTGAGTTTCAAAAATGGAACCCAGGTTTTCTGTATTCTTTTTTAAGATGCTGTAATATTGGTAAGCATCCGGAGTAATTGCATATTGCTTTACCAGAATACTATACCGGATACTTATTTTCTGCGAATTTTGTGGAATGGTGGCAATGGGTTCTTTGCTTATTACATCCTGGTTTAGCGCTATGGAAGTGCCTGTTAATATTGCGCTGGAATTAAGGCTGCGCCAGCAATCAAATGTCTGATTGGTAGAATCAACATAGAATAGAGCCCCGTTATTCTGGCTTAGTTCTGCCTGTAATGGCGCTTCGTATTGCCAGGTTTCAGTAAAATCCCAACGGTAATATTTTGTATTATTTGAAGGGCCGTGTGTGTCTAAATAGATATTCACATCATTTTGCTGTCGCCATGTAATGCTGTCTATTGGCGGCGTTTGTTTTACTTCTACATAATCTGACACATAATCTTCGCCTGAAGAAGTAGTGATTTTTAAGCGGTATTTATCTGATGTATTAAGTGAAAGCGGATTTGAGAAATATTTGCCTGGGCCGGTTTCTGTAAACGTGAAAGAGCCGCCGGAACTATCTTCTACAGATACTGTGGCTCCTGTTTCGGGATAATAGGCTAAAGTTGAATCAGTAAGTTTTGTGGTTCTGCTTAACCTGAATACACTGGGCGAATCGGTACTGTTGACCAACGAACCATCAATTGCCAGAAACCTGTTATCAATATTTATGGCAGGCGGATTATATATTTTTTTACAGCTTGTATATATGATACCTAAAAAAATAAAAAATAATAGTATGTTGAAAAATTTCTTCATTTTAAAATCTGAAATTATAAGATATAAAAGGTATTAACGTTCCGAAAATGGATAATTGGTATCCTTTTATAACTCCGTTTTCTGAAACGAAATAGGCTGAATACACATTTTTTCTTGCGGTAAGGTTATATATGCCAAATGACCAGGAATTATGCAGTGCTTGTTTTATTTTATGGTTTCCTTCAAGGTTAACAGAAATATCCGTTCTGAAATAATCGGGGATTCTGTATGCATTTCTATCAGAATATAATAATCTTTGGCCGCCATTAGAATAGAAAACTGCAATTGGTAAAGTGATGGGGCTGCCGGTACTGTACACCACATTAACGGACATGCTTAGACGATGTGAAAATTTATAATTGCTTATAAAATTAATAGTATGAGGCTTGTCATAACTTGCCGGATAATATTCTCCCCGGTTTATTTTTTCACCGGCAAGCGGGTCATCACTTTTAAGAAAAGTACGTGAATAGGTATAACTGAGCCAGCCATTTAATTTGCCAGATAATTTTTTAATCAGAAATTCTGCGCCATACGCCTTTCCTTTTGAATTAATAATATCTGTTTCTATATGAGAATTGAGCAGTATGGAAGCACCGCTTTTAAAATCAAGAATATTGTGAAGGCGTTTATAATAAACTTCAACAGAGGACTGGATATTACCCGATTTGAAATCCTTATAAAAACCAAGTGAATATTGTTCGGATGTTTGAGGCTTAATATTTGCATCGCTAAGTTTCCAGATATCAGTGGGCGAAATAGAAATGGTATTCGACAATTGATGAATATACTGGCTCAAAGTATTGTACCCTGCTTTGATAGAAGCGTTTCCAGGCAAAGCATAACGAAGGGATAAACGATATTCAGGTTCGAGGTACGTTTTAATTATTTTTCCAGAAGAATAAGAAATTGTATCAGTAATAGTTGCTGTCTCTTTGGGCAAACCGGAAACATAATTGTAAACATCATGAGGCCCCAGGTAATTAAACATTGAATAGCGCAAGCCTGCATTTAATGATAAATTAGAAGAAATATTATATTGATATCCGAGGTATGCAGCGCTTTCCAATCCTTGTTCAGGAGGTAATATATCAGGTTTTACTAAAGATTGTTGCCCTTCGGGGAAAAAGCTGCCGGGGTGAAGTTTGTAAAAAATACTACTGAGGCCAAATTCAAGTGATTGGCTATTATTAACCCGGTAATTAAAATCCGCTTTAAAATTGGTTTGGTTGATATCGTAATCGAGCCGGTAGGCATTTACAGGGTTTGAATTACTACTTACTTCATATTGATAGTGGTCAATGCCGGCGGAGAATAAACTATAAAATTTATTATTGAAAAGATGTTTCCATTTTATAATAATATTTTTGTTCCCATATTTATAAGAAGTATCCATGTCAAACCTGAAATTATCATTACTTATATATCCCGTCAGGTATAAATTATTTTTGGGATTAATCGTATGGCTGATATGAATATCGGCATCGTAAAATGAAGCCCTGCTGTTGCTGTAAGCGGAGTTGGGAACCGCTTTTAGAATCCAGTTGGAATAAGTTTCCCGGGCTCCAAGAATGAAAGAAGTCTTATCTTTTTTTATCGGCCCTTCAAGCGTAAACTTGCTTGTTAATAATCCAATGCCACCTGTGCCCGATATCTTTTTATCGTTACCATCTTTGCTGGTTACATCAAGTACGGAAGAAAGCCTGCCACCATATTTTACCGGAACCACACTTTTATACAATTCTACTCCTTTAACCACATCGGCATTAAAAGCAGAAAAGAAACCTAATAAATGGGAAGGATTATAAATGGTAGCGCCATCAAATAAAATGAGATTCTGATCGGCAGAGCCGCCGCGCACATTAAACCCGGTACTGGCTTCGCCTACAGAAGTTACACCGGGTAAAGTAAGTACAACCCGTAAAATATCGGCTTCACCAAAAACCACCGGAACTTCTTTAATTGTTTTTACAGAAAGCCTCTCTGTTCCCATTTGCGTACTCCGCGTATTTGACCTTACATCAGAAGTGACAATAACATTTTTTAAACTCAGGATTTCATCCTTCAATTCGATATTTAATTTCCCATCAGAATAAACGTGCAGATGGCGCAAAGCCTCTTTCATACCAAGGCTTGTAACTTCAAGAATATGTGTTCCGGGTTTTAATGTGATGGAATAATATCCAAACTGATCGGTAACTATTCCCGAATAAATGCTGTCAATATAGATAGAAGCGCCAGGTATCACTTCGCCGTTTTTGTTATCCCTTACAAATCCCGTGAGAACGGCGTTTCCCTTTTTTGCAGAAGATTGGGAACCAATTTTGAATAATTTGTTTTCCTCAAAATTGGTAACTGGTATTTTCTTTTGGGCTTCTTTATTTTTTGATTCTTCCTCGTTTTCAACAAGGTTATTTTTTTCAGGAATAAAAAAATCCGTAGAAAGATGGGTCTGCAATTTCATATTTTGGGCAATAAAAACATGATTGAAGGTATCAATGGAAAAACGGAAAGAAGTGTTTTGAAAAACCTGGTTTAAAATTTGGTTTATTTGTTCGTTTACTATGTTAATGTTAATCGGAAATGAATCAAGGGCTGCTTTTTTATAATAGAAATGAAAGTGGGTTTTTGCTTCTATTTGGTTGGCAAATTCAGGGAAAAACATATTCTTAAATTCGCCATTTATAGGCGTATTTTGAGCCTTTAACGATGATGAAAAAAGTACGCAGCATATACAAGCAAAAACTAAAACGGCAATACTCCGCATTTTATTTATTTAAAGTTTCATAATAAGCAGCCGTCGCTATTAATTCTTTTTCTATATTTTTTTTGAACCGGAATTTGTTTTTTCTGATATAGGATTTTACCAGATTTTTTTTATCAGTAAAAGCATCTAAAACTGAAGCCCTGTTTTGGATTTCAAATAAATTGTTATCCTTTTTTACAAAAATCTCATCCTCTTCAATAAAACTGGTTCGCCCTTCTGCTTTTATACTTTCCTTAATTTTTTTAACTCTTTTTATCAGCACGCTTGCTTTTCCATTGAACATCACATCATACATATTTGCAGAAATATTTTCATCGGATGCCTGCTGTAAAAAATTTTCAAACTTATGGCCATCGTATGTAAAATATTTTATTTTAGCATTTACCAGTTGAATCCTTTCATTGCTTTCAAACCTTGTAATTACCACTTTTTGTTTTACGATATCAAATAGCAACGGTACATTTTTATATAAAACACCATCATAGGATATATCGTTAGGTTGCATCGAATCCGAAATAAAAAAAGGGGTTCCTTTTATGGCGATGTTGTAATTATAATAGGCTTCACCAGTATATAAATGCGAATCAGCGCCAATTGTATTTTGATAAAGTTCTTTTGCACTTAAAAAGGAGGGGGATTGGCTGGAAAGCGCAGGAATTTGCCCGATTGAAAAAAAAGGGAACAGGTTAATTATAAAAATAATAAACAGGTAGCGAAGGCAATCCATTATAAATCGAATTAAAAATGAAAATACAAATTTATTTTCAACAAGAAGGTTAGATTTTTTTTCAGTGGATGAAAATGGGAACCTGCACCAGATAGCTATCAGGATTGTTGCTTTACTATAAATTAATCAAACTACTCTCCAAATTTCTTCATTAAATTTTTCACCATTTTTTTATAAACTTCAAGTTCCCTGAATTGGTCTTGTATAAATTGATTGTCTTCAAGCTTGCCTATTATCGCGTTCATCTCGTCGTTATTTTCATAAATCATTTTGCGGAAAGGATTAGAATAATCTTTGGCGCGGGATTCGTAAATCCCTTTGCTGGCCCATGTTTTAGTTTCAACGGAACGTAGTAATAATTTTTTGAAATATGCTGGCGTAAATTGTTTTGAGGTAATGTTTTCAATTTCAAAAAGAGAAGTGTAAGCGTGGATGAGCTTGTTTTTATCGTATTCACCGCCGCATTGCCTGTAGAAACCATGCACTTCGTTCCACGAATTAATCTTGCCGGTTTTAATTTTATTTTTCAGTTTTTCTACATCACTTGAATGAATTAACTGGCCGCCGATATTCTTCCATTCGTTCCTGGTTATTTTTGTGGGGATACTTTTTTTAAACTCTTCAAAAGAAGAAAACTGGTTCTCTTTTATATGTTTGATTAATTGAATTGTTCCGTAATATGCAATGAGTTCTTTAAACAATTCCAGCGACTGTTTTACTTTTACAACCTGGGTTTTGCGGGTACTGTTCTCCACCCCTTCCATTGCGGCATTTCCATTTTCATCTACTTTTAATTTTGATAAAATATCAATGGCTGTAAAAAGTTCGTTGATCGTATCCGGTGCTAAATAATCGTATTCCACTCTTTGGATTTTTTCTGTCCGTTTATCACGGTTTTCAAATTTCCATGCGTTACGTTCCAAGGCATACATATTATACAGAAACCAATAGCCAGGCATCAAAACCAGTTTATCAGATGATACATCATTGCTCACCAAACAAAAAGGAAGCGCAATATTCATCTCAAAAGGGTAATCCCCTTTTGCTAATATTGAAAATGATGCAAACTTTGAATTATGTTTCAGGCTTACACACAATCCTGGCCAGAAACCCCGCCCCGCAATAATTTCGCCATCCGCAGCACGGCTGTTATGATTACTTCCAATGGTAGCGCCCGCGGCAATATTACTTTGGCCCATCACCACGGCCGCGCATAAAAAGGAATTATTATGGTGTTGTTCATGGCTCGGAAAAATAAGCGTATTTAAAACTTCGCAGCATGAAATAGTTGAATTATTTCCGAGATAAGAATTGATCAACCTTGCACCATATTTTAATTGTGAATGTGCCGCCATTACAAAGCGTACGGCTTTTACTCCGTAAAATATTCTGCATCCATAACCTATAATCCCGTTTACCATTTCGCAACCTTCGCCAATTTGCGAGGTTCTTTCCTTATCGCTGTTAATGGTGAGGTTTTTTAATTTGTTAGCGCCTTTTAAGTAAGCGTCCGTTCCGATTTTTACATCTTTTATTATTTCACAATCTTTTATAACACAGCGGTCGCCGATGGTTCCGTAATGCCCTCTTTTTTTATCAAATTCATTTTGGGTAATTTCGATAAACCTGTTTTGAAGATCAATATCTTCCGGATTATTGCTCCAGATATAAGCATCCCCTGCAAGCATTCCATCAAAAGGTACTATCCGCCTGCCGCCGTTTTCGTTTCGCACTTCTATCCAAACGCGCGCACTTTCTTTTTCCCCTTCCTTCAAAATCCCATTTCCGAATTTGGAATAATCTGTAGTGGCCAATTCATTTACATTGGTAATCATTACCTCATTGCCAATGATATAATGGCTTAAATAACCGGCGTTGTCTATACAAACATTATCACCGAAATCACAACTGATAATATGACTGTTATAAATTCCGACCGGCATGCGAAGGTTGTGAAATTCGAGGTAAAAAGGTTCCAGTTTCCCAATACGGATCAATCCATGAAATTTTGAGTTTTTCACCAAGGCCGGGTCAAATTCTTTTGAAACAAAAATTTTTGCCCAATCATCAGAAGTATTTCCATTACGGATCAAAATTTCTATTTCAGAACCTGAAAGACGGCGGTAATCAATGCCTTTATTATTTTGCTGGTTTCTTAAATAATATTCATCTTCTCCTTTTGGAATATATTTAGGGTCAATAAAATTATATCCTAAATTGTCTATGGGATGTTTTGTAATTATATTCATTAGGGAGTTATGAGTGAAAAGTTATAAGGGATGAGTTATAAGTCAAGTGCCTGTTTTTTATTCTATTGTTGTTTTAGCTCTCTTATTCCACTGTAACCGACTTTGCCAAATTTCTCGGTTTATCTACATCACAACCTTTTAATACGCCGATGTAATAAGAAAGCAACTGCAAAGGAATAACGCTTAAAAGCGGCGCCACCACTTCGTTTGCGGGTGGCACAAAAAATACATCATCTGCCATTGTTGGAATGATGTCATCCCCTTCTGTAATGATAGCAATCACTTTTCCTTTGCGTGCTTTTATCTCTTGAATGTTGCTTACGATTTTTGCATGGTATTCATCTTTGGTGGCCACAAAAATTACCGGAAGATTTGTGTCAACTAATGCAATTGGGCCGTGTTTCATTTCGGCTGCGGGATACCCTTCTGCATGGATATAGGAAATTTCTTTCAGTTTTAAAGCGCCTTCCAAAGCGATGGGAAAATTATAACCCCTGCCAAGATAAAGTGCATTAAGAGCATCTTTATATTTTTCAGCAATTGGTTTTATTGCATCTCCATTTTTAAGGATGGCATCTACTTTTTCCGGAATATTTTCGAGTTCCACTAAAAGCTCAGTATACCTTGAATTTTCGATTGTCCCTTTTTCTTTGGCAATTTTTAAAGCAATCATCATCAGTACAGCTAACTGTGCGGTAAAAGCTTTTGTAGAAGCCACGCCAATTTCAGGCCCTGCATGAGTGTAAGCGCCCGCGTGCGAAGCCCGGGAAATAGAAGAGCCGACCACATTTACAATTCCAAAAATAAAAGCGCCCTGTTCTTTTGCTTTTTCTATTGCCACTAAAGTATCTGCAGTTTCGCCGCTTTGAGAAATAGCAATGATCACATCGCCTTTATTCACAATGGGGTTTCTATAACGAAACTCTGAGGCATACTCCACTTCTACCGGAATGCGACACAGTTCTTCAATTATGTATTCAGCCTCCAGAGCCGCGTGCCAGCTCGTTCCGCAGGCTATAATAATATATCGCGGCGCATTGATGAGCGCTTCAATATTATCCTGAATTCCCTTCATCGTGATGGTTCCTTTTTCTGCGTCTAATCGTCCCCGTAAGCAATCATAAATGGTGGAAGGTTGCTCGTAAATTTCTTTCAGCATAAAATGATCGTAGCCGCCTTTTTCTATGGCTGCCAATTCTATGTCAAGGCTGCTGATATAAGGCATTTGCCTTTCGTTTCCGAGATTTTTAAGAATCAGTTCCCCCGCTTTTATGATCGCGATTTCGTAATCATTTACATAAACGACTTCTTTTGTGTATTCCAGCATGGGCGTAGCATCGGAGCCGAGAAAATGTTCATCTTTTCCAATGCCGATTACCAAGGGGCTTCCTTTTCGCGCAGCGATAATGGTATCAGGATTATCTTCATCAAGCAATAAAATTACATAAGCCCCGGAAACCCTTTTTAAAGCAATTCTTACGGCTTCTTCGAGCGGGCTTTGTGTATTTTTTTGAATATCTTCTATAAAATTTACCAGCACTTCTGTATCGGTTTCACTTTTGAAAGTATACCCCTTTTTTATTAATTCTGCTTTCAATTGTGCGTAATTTTCAATGATTCCATTGTGGATCATTGCCAGTTTTTTATTATTGCTTTCATGTGGATGTGCATTTACATCACTTGGTTCCCCATGGGTGGCCCAACGTGTATGCCCAATTCCAATATGAGCATTTACCGGTTTTCCTAATAGTGATTGTTCCAGTTCGGCTACTTTCCCTTTTTTCTTATAGACCTTTAAGCCGTTTTCATTTATTAAAGCTACGCCGGTGCTGTCGTAGCCCCGGTATTCCTGTCTTTTAAGCCCGGTAATAATTATCGGGTATGCTTCCCTGGGGCCAATATATCCAACTATTCCACACATAATTAATATTTTTTTTGATGCTACAAAATAACGAAAAAGTGGTTAGTTATATTTTAAAGTTTGATTTGATGGGAAATGGGGATATTAAATAAATGTTGGTTTACCGGGCGTACTTTTAAATTAAAATTGGCCAGGATAAATTTCACTTTTTAAAAATGAAAATAGCAATTATTTATCTCGTCAAATCATTTCGTTGGACACATCTTTTTGGAAGATCAAAATAATTTTCCTTAATGATTTTCAAATCTTGATTTTAAAAAATCATGGTTGCATTTTATAAGGTTTCAAAGTTTTTTGTCTCTTTATTATGTTTTATTTCCCAGGCAGCCTAACTGTGTGAAGTACTAATCGTAAATTTAGAGTGATCACATTCTGCACACTTATTTACAGAATATGCCATTTAATAAATTATCATACCGTTCAATAAATGCTGACAACCGTTCGATAATTTTAGTTGCCAGAAATCATTTTATTCTTTAATTTCTCCAAGGAATTCATGGTAACATGGGAGGTAATAGGTTTTTGACCCAAAAGTAAACCCGGTTCAGATTTTTTTTAATTAATTTTTTATTCTGTAATCCTTTGTACCCCTCATAAAACCTGGATACTTATATCTTCAGGTTATACTTTTATCCATTTAATGAATTCCGGATTTATTAATAAAGTTTTTTAATCATTTTCACCTATAGAATATCTCACAAAATGAAAAAGAATTTACTCATTTTTCTGTCATTGGCTATTTCATTTTTAAACAGCCATGCCCAAAATTCAGATTATAAGGTTGTATTTGATATTACCAGTTCTGACCCTTCCTGTCAGAACCAAGTAGTCCGCGAAGCCAGCTTGATCAAGGAAGGTAATCCTGATGCACAGGTAGAAGTAGTGTTATATGGCCACTCATTAGATCTTATTCGCAAAGACAAATCTCAGTACACTTCCGATATTCAAAAACTTATTAATCAAGAAGGGGTTTCATTTAATGTTTGCCATATTGCCATGAAACATAATAATGTAGATTCTTCTCAACTAATTTCCGGAGTGGGTATAGTGCCTGATGGAATATATGAAATCATTAAAAAACAAAGGGAAGGATGGGGTTATATTAAAATCTCTCCTTAAATAAGGCTCAAAATTTTACTTTTAAAAATAATGAAGTAATTATTTTAAATATCGGTAAGTGTGTTTTCTATGATAAATTTTATTTTAAATCAAAAAATCAAATATTATGGCTAAAAATGAAACTATGACCCAAACCAATGAAGGCCTTGTACTTCCGGAACAAAAAACAGGCTTAAAACGCAGGAGTTTCCTGGGAACAATTTCCGCTGGCGCATTAGCGGTAGGTTTTTCAATGCTTAAACCATTAGCTGTGGCAGCAGAAAAATCAAATGGATTTTATTCCCAGGAAGACCCGGATGAATGGTTTAATCAAATAAAAGGAAAGCACCGTATGGTATTTGACGTAAAGGAAACTTTTGCCAGCCCGGTACTTCCTTTTATCTGGCCCAGGGTCTTTTTAATGACCAATGGCGCCACAGGTACTCCCGAAAAAGAATGTGGAGTGGTGATGGTGCTTCGCCACGAGGCTATACCTTATGCTATGGATAGCAATTTGTGGGAGAAATATAAATTTGGGGAAGTTTTTAAAATTAATGATGCCGAAACAAAAATGCCATCGACAAAAAATCCATTTTGGAAACCAGCGCCGGGGGCATTTAAAGCTCCCGGAGTAGGCGAAGTGGCTATAGGCATCAATGACTTGCAAGATAGCGGAGTAATGTTTTGTGTATGTAACGCGGCGATTACAGTATTTAGCGCAGCCGTAGCCGGACAAATGAACATGGCTGCTGATGCGGTATATAAAGAATGGATTGCAGGAGTGTTACCAGGCATACAGGTAGTACCTTCGGGTGTATGGGCTCTGGGCAGGGCGCAAGAACATAATTGTGCTTACTGTGGCTAGGATAAAAAATAAAAATGAGATTAAAGGATTATATAAGGATCATTGCGTTCCTTTTGATATTTGTATTTTTCTTCTATTGGATCATTTCAACTCCAAATTCATCCGTAAAAGAAATAAAAAAAAAACCTGTTTTTAATTCTAAAGATAGTTCTCTAAAAGTATGGAAGGCCCCGGATGCATCGAGTATCCCCAATAGCCCCCTTGGTGAACTTATACGTTATGGCCGGGAATTGGTAATGCATACCGCGTATTATTTTGGCCCAAAAGGTAAAATATCTGTAAAAGCAAATGGCATGAATTGCCAAAATTGCCATTTATATGCAGGAACCAAATTGTTTGGAAATAATTTTTCACTTGTGGCTTCCTCCTATCCAAAGTTCCGCCGTAGCGGGAAGGTAGAAACCATTGCCGACAGGATAAATGGATGCATGCAAAGAAGTATGAATGGCAATTCTTTAGATACAGTTAGCAAAGAAATGAGGGCTATAATCGCCTACTTGGATTGGATAGGCAAAGATGTACCCAAAAAGAAAAAAATATTTGGCAGTGGCACGGAAGCATTACCTTATTTAAATAGGCCGGCTGACCCTTTCAAAGGCAAAATAGTATTTATAACAAAATGTGCTATATGCCATGGAAAGAATGGAGAAGGTGTCTTAAAAGATGATTCTACAGGATACATTTTTCCGCCATTGTGGGGAAAGCACAGTTATAACATAGGCGCAGGTATTTACCGTTTATCAAATTTTGCAGGCTATGTAAAAAATAATATGCCTTTCGGGGCTACTTATAATTATCCTAGCCTCTCTGACGAAGAAGCCTGGGATGTAGCGGCTTTCGTGAATTCACAGTCCCATCCCCAATATGATAATCTACAGAAAGACTGGCCGGATATTTCCCAAAAACCTTATGATTATCCTTTTGGCCCTTATAAAGACAGTTTTTCAGAAAAACAACATAAGTACGGGCCTTTTATTGCCATAAATAAAATTGAGAAAAAATAAATTATTAGCGCATTCCCTTTTTTTTGGTGATCGCTGCCGATTTATTTCTCCGAAAAGAAATCCTGAATAAAACTTTATTAACTTTAATGGATGATGATAAAATTGATTAAAGTTTCGAAAATATTTATTTTAGGGTTGTTGTGCTTTTATTTTGCCTACCATGTAAATGCGCAAAGTATTAACCCAAAATTTAAAGTGATTGCATTCTTCACCGGTAAGAATGACCTGGCGCACATCAGTTTTGTTCATGAAGCCAATAAATGGTTCCCTCAAATGGGGAAGAAATACCATTTTACTTATGACTCAACCAACAACTGGAAGAATCTTAATGCTGATTTTCTTTCGCATTACCAGGTGGTTATTTTTTTAGATACACGGCCGGATGACCCGATGCAAAGAGTAGCGTTTCAGAAATACATGGAACACGGCGGCGCATGGATGGGATTTCATTTTTCAGCTTTTGCATTAACTCCTTCTGACTATCCAATGAACTGGGATTGGTACCACAATACATTTCTTGGTTCCGGTTCTTACGTAAGCAATACGTGGCGCCCTGTTTCTGCGATTTTGCGCGTGGAAGGCCATAATCATCCGGCAACAAAAGATTTGCCTGAAACTTTCAAATCTGCACCAAACGAATGGTACAGGTGGCAAAATGATTTAAGAAAAAATCCTGACATTGATATTCTTGTTTCGATTGATTCGTCAAGTTTTCCATTAGGCACCTGCCCAAAGCAAAGTGAGATTTGGCATAGCGGATATTATCCTGTGGTTTGGACGAATAAAAATTATAAAATGATCTATTTTAATATGGGGCACAATGATATGGATTATGAGCACAAAATTGATACAACCAATAGAACGTTGTCTTCCACATTTTCCAGCAAGATGCAGGATAAACTGATCATTAATGCACTTTTATGGCTGGGGAGAAAATAGAAATTTGTGTTTTTTGTTTGTTTACTCTCTGCAATTTTTATAGAGTAAGATTATATCAGAATTTATTTGTGTGTAAATGAATGGCAGCAGCGCAATAAGTCAAAATACCTTGTTGTTTTATTTTAAAGATTTCCCATCTTTTTAGGCGCCCCTTAATCATCTTGCCATTTAATTATGACAAAAAGGTTTTATTTTATACAAAATGTCGTATATTTGGGGAAATAAAAAAAATGGCCACTCATTCAAAAAAAATAAAACCTTATACAATGCAAGAAGCCCCGCCTTCTTTTGTGGAAGAGGCGGCTCTTCAGTATGAAACGCTGCGCGTGATTTTGGGAGGAAATAAATCCGTAAAAAAATCCCTGGCAGGAGCTTTTGATTTGATTAGCCTTTCCCGCACAGGAATTAAAAAATCTACATTAAAATCACTGGCGGATTATCTTGGGATCACCATGGAAACAATGAGCGGGCTACTGCACTCTTCTTACCGGAATATTCAACGCAAAGATGAAGAAGAACTACTCGACACGCTCAAAACCGAAAAGGTTTTAGAACTGGCAGCGTTTGCCCAGCGTGGTATTGAAGTTATCGGCAGTAAAGAATCTTTTATCGAATGGCTCCACAGCCCTCTGCTTTCACTTGGTAATAAAACGCCGCTTCATTTTTTAGACACCTCTTTTGGCATCCAGATGCTTATTAATATATTGGGGCGTTTAGAGCAAGGCGTTTATTCATAAAAAGGTTGTTTTTTTTAATGGAATTATACCGCATAACACAAGAAAAATTTGCTGAAGACCTTTCCGGAAATGGCTCCCGGCTTTTTGGCGGACGCTGGAACAGTGAAGGTTTTTATGCGTTATATTCATCAATTACAAGGTCGATGGCATTGTTGGAAACACTGGCGCATACTCCAGCCAAAATGCTGGATACAAAAAATTATCAACTTATAACTTTATCTGTTCCGGACAGTATTATACCTAAAGAAATATTGTTATCCTCTTTACCTAAATCCTGGGATGCGCCGGATACCCGATCTTTTACAAAAAGGCTAGGCGATAAATTTCTCATTGATAAAATAAGCCTGTTGCTTGCAGTTCCGTGTGTGCTGATGCCTGAGGAAATTAATTATGTTTTAAATCCGCTTCATAAAGATATGAGGAAAGTGAAAATTGTTCATAAACGAAGAATTTATTTCGATAAACGGATTGATGTAAACAAGTAATTTTTTTGGGTAAGATAAAAATATAAATCCTTTAAAAAAGTTCGTTTACTATAAAACTATTTTCTTTATTGGGTGGAAATCATGAATCCCTAACTGTCTCTCTTTCCTTCCATCAACAAATGCAAAGCGTTATCAAAATTGCCGGCAGCAGTTACTTCACCTGAATTGACAAAGAAAATTTCATCAGCGTTTTCAATCGTATTCAACCGGTGAGCGATGATTACTTTGGTAGTAGAAGATGGTAATTTTTCCAGAATGCTTTCTAATAATTTTTCTGTTATGGTATCAATATTGGCGGTAGCTTCATCCAAAATTAATAACTCCGGTTTGCGTAATACGGCCCTTATAAATGCGATCAGTTGTTTTTCTCCCAGGCTCATAGAATCCCCTCCGGAAACGATTTTGGTATCTAACCCGTTTTCAAACCTGTCCACTAAATTTCCCAGCCCTTCCTCCTGAAGTGCTCTATTTAGTTGTTCTTCATCAAAATGTTTATAGGTTTCATTTCCATACAAAATATTATCCCGCACGGTGCCATTAAATAAAAATGGTTCCTGTAAAATAAACCCGATCTTATTACTGAGTTCCGCGGCATCATAACTTCTTAAATCATTTCCATCTAAAAAAACTTCGCCTTCAGAGGGATCATACAATCTTGAAATTAAAGATGCGGTTGTGGTTTTTCCACCGCCGGTAGGGCCAACAAAAGCATACGTTTTTCCATGCTCCAGCTTGAAATTAATATCATGTAAAACTTTTTTTCCTCCCGGATATTGAAAAGAAACATTTTTGAAATTTATCAAAGAACCATTTTGAATATGATTAGAATTGATGCCTTTTTTTTGCGGCATATCAGATTCTAAATTTAAGATGACAGAGATTCTGTCCCAGGCTGCCATTGCAGTTTGAAAGCTTGCCCAAAGTGTGGCGAGTTGCTGCAGCGGCTGATAAAAATATTGTACATACGCGATGAAACTGATCAACAAACCGATAGTGAAATTTCCTTTTGAAATTAAATAAATCCCAAACGCCAAGACTATTAATTGGGCAATATTAGAAAACAACGTAAATACCGGCGCGAATATATTATTTACCAAACCCGCGCCTACTGAGGCTTTGTAGTTGATTGCATTTGCAAGGTTAAATTTTCCCCTGAAATAATCCCTTCGGTTAAAAGCGATGATGGTTTTAAAATTGCCAAGGCCTTCCTGTATTTCCGCACTTAATCCGCCGGTACTCTTCAGGCTGGCTGCATTCTTTTTTTTCACCCACGGTGAAATAATTCTTACAAAAATTAAAATAAATACAGACGGGAGCAAGGCAGCTGCCCCGAGTTCTATGTGTATGGCTAAAAGAAAAATAGCAGCGCCCAACATTGTAAAAATGCTGTCCACAAAACGCATGAGTGATTGGGAAAAAAACTGGTTAACTTTATCGGTATCATTATTTATCCTTGAAATTAAATCGCCCGCTTTATTCTGATTAAAAAAAGCGATAGGCAATCCTTGAATTTTATTAAAAACCGCAGTTCGCAAGTTATACAACATGCGTATCCCAATGCTGCCCATAATTTTTGTCTGCAAATAATCTGTAGCAGCAGAGATAATAAAGATGGTCAATAAGAAACCTGTGAATACCAATAATCCGTGGTATAGTTTTGTCTGGATATAATGATCAATCGTATAACCTATCAGGTAGGGAGTGAGCATAGAAAGCCCGGAATTCAAAGCCATTACGGCAAAAGCTATTATCAAATTCCTTTTTTCACCCTTCATGAACTGGAGCATCTTTTTTAGTGCTACACCTGTAGAAGTTTTATTTTCTTTATAGAGATTGTAATCCATTTTTTAAATCAAATTTGATCTGCTTAATTTTTATGCTACCGTTAAATCGGTTGTGCTTTTTTGCGATTGATAAATTTGCACGTATTCCGGTGAATTTTGCATTAAAAAATCATGTTTGCCTTTTGCAATTAATTCACCTTCCATTATCACAATGATCTGGTCATAATCTTTTACCGGGTTAATTTTTTGGGTAACTGAAACCAATGTTATCCCAGGATAATTTTGTTTTACATTTTGTGATATTTTTTCTTCCGTTAAAGTATCTACCCTTGCCGTAAAGTCATCGAGCAATAAAATTTTAGGATTAATCGCTAATGCACGTGCCAGCATAATACGTTGTTTTTGCCGCCCGAAAGGCTGGACCCGCGTTCAGATACCATTGTTTCTAACCCTTGTGGAAGTGTTTTTATAAAGTCATCCAACTCTGCTGTTTCGATTGCTTTTTGAAGGTCTTTTTCGGTTACTTCAGAATTGAATGCAATGTTTTCACGGAGCGTTAAATTGAAAATAATGCTATCCTGGAAAACCAGGCCTATCTGGCTCAAAAGAGAACCCCTGTTGTATTCGGCAATGTTGATACCGTCATAAAATATTTGCCCTTCGTTTGGGTTTATCAGCGTAGTTAATAAATAAAGAATTTGCGTTTTTCCTGCGGCGGTCGGCCCGATGATGGCAGTTCTTGTTCTTTCTTCAATAGCGAATGAAATATTTTTTAAAGCAGGGTTTTCTCCATAATAAACACTTACATTTTGCAAATTAATATTCCCGTTTAATTGTTTGTTTACTGTTCCTTTGTCAACAAAATCAGGTGTTTCCAGTGTGTTATGAATGCGTTGGTAAGAGGCAGAAGCACGGGCAATTACATTGCTCATAAAGCCAATCATAATAATGGGGAAAATTAAAATAGCGATGTAGCTGTTGAAGGCGGCAAATTCGCCTAAAGTCATGCTGCCACCAATTACAAAATGGCCGCCCAAACTCAATACGGTAAGCCGCGCCAGGTTTGAAGTTAAAACGATAATAGGAATTAACGTAGCAAACAAACGCAAAATGGATAAGCCCAGGTTTTTTGCTTCCGTATTCGCGTCCATAAATTTATTGTACTCTGTAAATTGAGCATTGAGGACACGAATTAATGCGGCTCCCAAGATGCTTTCATTAATCACTTTGTTAAGCCAGTCAATAACTTCCTGGGTTTTTCTGAAAAGGGTTTTTACTTTTTTGAAAACAAGAAAGAAGGTGATTCCGATTATTGGAATAATCAAAAGCACCACCAGCCCTAATCTCCAGTTGATATTCAGCAATAAAATACTGGCACCTATAATTAGAATTAAAGAAGAAACGATGGAAACAATCGCCTGCGAAACAAACATTTTTATCGCGTCCACATCGGAAGTAAGATTGGTAAGAAGTTTGCCCGGCGTTTTATCCTGGATATAAACATAATCCTGTTGAGAAATTTTTGAAGCCAGTTTTTTACGCATATCGCGCGCTACTCTTTCCGAGGCAAAAGTCTGTAGGATACTTTGGACATAAGTGAAAATAAAAATTAACCCTGCGGCGATGGCAAACCAGGTAATTATTTTTTGCATACTGAAAGCCCCTTTAGAATAATCATCAATGCCAAACTGGATGATTTTAGGAATTACGAGATTAAGCGCATTGCTCAATAATGCAAAAAATAAAAGCGCGCTAATCATTCCTGAATAAGGTTTCAGGATTTTGAAAATATTGGGCTTCTTTTGTTTTTGTTTTTTTTCTGCAGGCTTCATTAGCTTATTATTTCAATAAGAATAAATATTCTTATGTAATAAAAATCTTTAAATTTTTAGTGAGCAAAAGTAAACTGAAATATTTTTTAAAGAGTATTACTTTTCGGTGAATAGCAATTTCCAGGCGGTAAAAAGGGGTTAATGTGGAATTTGAAAATGTGCTAATAGGCCAATGTGATAATTATCAACGATAGTAAACCAATAAATTTTACGGATTTCTATTTTCAGTAAAAGTTTCAGATTCTTAAGTCTAAACATTCTAAACTTCTCTAAACTTTACAAAAGTGTCCCTTTCAGAATCCATAATGCAATATTAAAAAAGATAATTAAACCCGTAACGTCAACTAATGTTGCCACAAAAGGAGCGGAAGATGAAGCAGGGTCAGCACCTAATTTTTTTAAAAGTAGTGGAAGCATACTGCCGATTAAAGAACCCCAAAGCACCACGCCGATTAAAGAAAAGAATACAGTGAAACCTATCAGGATCCAATGAAGGCCATAAATATCAGGCATTACGCCATGATGCATCAAAAAACTCCAGACAGTTATTCTCAGAAACCCAATACATCCCAATATAACTCCCAACATTAATCCTGATAAAATTTCCCGCCGCATTACTCTCCACCAGTCTGCTATTTCTAATTCTCCAAGCGCCATGGCTTGTATGATCAAAGTAGAAGCTTGTGTGCCGCTGTTGCCACCGGTACTTATAATTAAAGGAATAAAATTGGTAAGAATTATTGCAGCTTTCATTTCACCATTATAAAAAGCCATCGCAGTTGCTGTAAGCATTTCACCAAAAAAAAGTATGGTAAGCCAACCAACTCTTTTCTTTACCAACCCAAAAAAAGGTGTTTCCAGGTAAGGCATATCAAGCGCTTCGGCACCACCAATCTTCTGAATATCTTCACTGAATTCCTCATTAGTTACCCACAAAACATCATCAATGGTAACAATGCCGAGCAACACATTATAATCGTCTACAACAGGTAGCGCTACACGATTATTCATTTTAAAAACTTCGTTCGCAGTTTCCTGGTCGTCGTTCACATTTAATTCTATAAAACGGCCATCCATCATTTCGCTCACTTTTGTTTCGGGCGAAGCGAGGATGAATTCCCTGATCCTGAGGTCGTCTAACAATTCGCCACGTTTGTTGATTACATAAACCACATCAATAGTTTCCGTATTTTTTCCAACGCTGCGGATAATATTTAATACTTCGGCAACGGTATTGTATTCATAAACGTAAACGTAATCGGGCGTCATCAACCTTCCCACGCTATTTTCAGGATAACCGAGAAGGGAAAGCGTGATCTTTCTTTCTTCCGGGACCAGTGTCTTTACTAATTCGCGCACTACTTCGTTGGGAAGGTCTTCAAAGAAAGAAGTGCGGTCATCCGGTTCCATTTTATTCAGTAATTCTGCGCTTTTTGTAGGAGGAAGGTCTTTGATAATTCTTTTCTGCGTTGGATGATCCAGAATTTTAAAGAGCGCTAAAGCACGATGCATGGAGAGGTGCAGGAAAATGTCTATTTCACTGTCTTCATTTTCCTCAATCAGTTCAGCAACGTCACTGATGTTTTGTTGATTCAAAAATTCACTGATAACATTGTCATCGGCTGTTTTCAAAACATCTTCGTATTGATCCTGAACTAAAATTTCTTCGTCTGCCATTTGAATCTTTTTACCGGATGAGGGCGCAAAATTAATTTATTTTTATCTTTATTAAATTAGCCAATTTTAAATAATATGATAAAAAATTATTTGTTTATACAAGTGGCGAAATCCAAGGGCAAAGGTGTTTTTACAAAAGAAAATATAGCTGCAGGTACGATTATTGAGGATGCGCCGGTAATTGTAATGAGCGCTGAAGACCGTGTAAATATTGATAAAACTCTATTGCACGATTATATTTTTGCCTGGGGCGAAAAAAAAGATAAATGTTGCATGGCTTTAGGTTTTGTGCCAATATATAACCACAGTTATACGAGCAATTGCGAATATTTTATGGATTTTGAAGAGGAAACGATTGAAATAAAAACAGTCAGAAAAATCAATGCCGGAGAAGAACTGACGATCAATTACAATGGCGATTGGAATGACAAGAAAAAGATTTGGTTTGAGGTTGTTTAGCAAATAATATTTTTTACAAGAATTACCTTTGTTTCCATTTGTTTTCTAATCCAATAAAATCTTCAAGATGATAAATGGAATCACTAAATGAAAATAAAATCGTTCTATCATCTACTATAGTATATTTTTTTCGTTTATCAACAGGTAATTTTTGTAATTCAGGAAAATATTTTAATGGCGTAATAAAAATTCTTCCATCTTCTAATTTTATAGTTATTTTTCCAGGCGTGTTAAAGAGTATTTTTTCAATACTCATAGTTTTATTTTTTAAAATACTTTTCATAATTATTTAAATTTTAATGTTGCTACTTTTTCGCCTTTTTTAACTTTATTAAAAGCATTAATTAAAATTTGCTGGTTGTTTTTAATTATTCTTAGTGCCTGGTTTAAATCAGTTTCTGTTAAACTTCCTTTTTCTGCAACTTCAAAAGTTCTTAACCAAATTTTAGCGGAGCGTTGCCTGTTCCCTCTTTCTTTTGCTATATGTAAATGGGGAGGTTCATTTAATGCATCATAGCTAAAGATGTAAAAATTTATAAATCGCTATTTTAGGCATCTTTAATAGCTCTAATTTAAGGCTTGTTATAGTAATTCTAAATCGGGAACCTGTTAATTTTTAAAATTGGTAAAAAAACTTCTTTTGTAATAAAATGTTTTTCAAAACTAATAGAAAATATATAAAAAATAATCTGCCATAATAATCATTTGTCTCTGTTATTCACCAGCATCCATTTGGCAGTTTGGTAAATGGCGGAAGTAAGTTGCGATAAATTTTTCTTTACCGAATCCTGTTGTTTTGCGTCTAAAGAAAGTGTATTTGAATTGATAGGCATCAGGTTTTCTTTGCTGATCCTTAAATTTTTTACGAAATAATAATCATCAGTTACCACGCCAATTTTTCCTTCATCATGATGAATAATAAACGCCGCGTCTTTTCTGCCTTTTGAATTTAAAACATCCCTTCCCAAAGTTGTATTTACATAAGGCTGGTGAACCATGCCGGCAATTGTGGGGAGAATGTCAATTTGAGAAACCACTTCGTGCCTGGTTTGCGGAGTTAATAATTCAGGCGCATAAAATAAAAGCGGAACGTGTTCATCGCTCAGGGCTCCTTTTTCCCAGGCATTCGGGTATATCGCTGAAGTTTCGCCTTCTACGCCGTGGTCTCCCACAAAAGCAAAAATGGTATTATTGAACCAACTTTCTTTTTTGGCATTTTCAATTAATTTTTTAAAACAGTAATCGGTATAGCAAAAAGATTGAAATTCCTGTAAAGATTCAAAACCATATTTATGCAAAGTATCTTCAGGTTCATATCTTTTTACAAAATCAGAATCTTCAACAGGAATACTATAAGGACGGTGATTGTCAGCTGTTTGAACAATGGCAAAAAAAGGTTTCTTTTGTTGTGAAAAAACTTTTTCCGCTTCAAGGAAAAGGTTTTTATCGCTAATGCCCCAAACATTTAAAGGTTTTGATTTAAAAGAACCTTCCTGGTAGATTTTTACTCCTTTTATATTTTTTATGAGCCCGTCAAAATTATTGAAATCACTGTTGCCGCCGAGAAAATAAAATTTGTTATAATCTTCAAATGAATTGATGATCGTATGTTGATGGATTGCCTGCGGGTCGCGGGTTGAAAATTCTGAGAGTTGCACATCGGGAATGCCTGTAACTATTGCGAAAACACCACGCGCCGTTCCGAAAGTTGGCGTAAAACATCGATCAAAAAAAACGCCACTGTCGCAAAGTTTTTTAAAATAAGGGGTGGTATTAAGCGGATTGCCGCTCATGCTGCTTTTATACATGCTAAAACTTTCGCAAACTACCAAAACTATGTTGGGCCTGCTTTCTAGCGATTTGCTGTTGGGAGAAACGAGCCTCGAATAATCTTTATCAGCCGTATTAGCCGGATCAAGTTGCAAAAAATCAGCAATTTCAGGAAAAGAACTTTTGGCTTTCTCATCATTAAAAGAAGGCTTTCTGAATTGAAGCGTTGAAAAAAAGTTCTGCAAAGGATTTAAAGCCACATACGATTTAAAGTTATCATTCAATTCAAAGGCGTCTTTCCATTTTAAAGGATGAAATGAAAAAATTCCGTAAAGGCACCAAAGTAAAAAAACTATAGCACCAGCATGCCAGCTTTTTTTATAAATTGTATTCTCCTGCATGTTTCTTTTTGTAGTAAGAATATGCGTGTGCTTAAAAAGTTTTGATAATAAAATAACCGCCACTACTAAGGCTGACAGAAGCCAAACCATCGGATAACTTTCCCAAAGCATTTTAAAAGAGATCGCCGGGTCTTCAGCAAAATTTAATGCGCTTGCATTGATGCGTGTGTGGTTGTAGCTGAAATTTCCGAAATCGGCCCGAAAAAAAATAAGACAAACATCGTGGCAAATGCCAGGTAATAAGACCATAATTTTTTATTCCGTTTAGAATAAAAAGGAGAAAACCTCGGATACATTGAAAGAACAGCAATTGGCAAAAGGATGATAGATATCCATTTTGCATCATACATGAAACCCAGTGTGAATGAAGGAATCAAAGACCATACCGGCATATCCGGAGGAATAAATAAAACAACCGTTGCTACCCTGAGAATGGTAAAAATGACCAGGTAAATCAGCCAAAGCATGATGATCCATTGAATAGTTAATGGAACAGACCTTGGGATTTTTGCCTTGATGATCATGATAAAGTGAGAAAATTCATTTTTTGCCTACCTGCCGGGAGGTAGGCTTGTTTACTTTTATTAATATTCAAAACGAGTTATTTTTAAGGTTTGCCAATACGATATTGAGAATTGTTGTCAATCTGTTGAAACCACTGCCGTAACCGAAACGGGTTTTTTTATCAGAAATTTTCATAAAAAATAAAAACAGCCGCCCGCTTTTTGGGAGTTACCAACAGCAAATGTAAATATTTACCCAGTGTTTTTGCGCAATAGTTATTTTTGCAATAATGAATTTGATGGAAATACAAAACGCACCATTTCTCCCGGAGGCAATAAAACAATTTGATTATAATCTTTTTGCAAAAATGAACTGGCCAATGGCATAATTCATTTTTTGATGTTTTTTTCCCTTTTATCCGCGAGCCAACTGTTTGGGTTCCTTTTTATTTTTTCCTGATACTATTTGTAACATTAAATTTTAAAGTAAGAGGCTGGATTTGGATAATTTTTATTTTGATTAATGTAGGTTTAAGCGATTTTGTAAGCAGCCATCTTATTAAACACAATTTTTTGCGTTTACGGCCCTGCCACGATCCTGTCCTTTTTGGGCACATAAGGTTCCTGGTTGCCTATTGCCCCGGAAGCTCAAGTTTCACTTCTTCTCACGCTGTTAATCATTTTGCGCTGGCAATGTTTATATTTACAACATTCAAAAAAACGCTAAGCCCCGCTTGGGCTTTACTTTTTTTATGGGCGGCGGCTATTTCGTATGCGCAGGTATATGTTGGGGTTCATTTTCCATTTGATATATTTTGCGGCATGATAGTGGGCGTGATTCTTGGATATATTCCGGCAACAATTTTCAATCGTAAATTTGGATTGGAAGTGCCAAAAATGAAAAGTTAAATATGATTGAACTTGTAATTTTATTTTGTTTAATTCTGATGAACGCGTTTATCGTCATGTGCGAAATGGCGCTCGTTTCTGCTAAAAAAAGCAGGATAGAATCTGCGGCTGCCCAGGGCGATAAAAAATCGCAGATAGTTTTAAAACTAAAAGAAAGCCCTGAAATCTTTTTATCAACCACGCAAATTTACATCACGCTTATTTCTATTTTGACGGGCGTTTATTCCGGCGAAAGATTTAGTGTTTACCTGCAACCTTATCTTGAAAAAATAGATTTTATCAGGCCTTATTCTGACAGCATTTCGATTGTTATTATTGTTATCATCGTTACATTTCTTTCCATTCTATTGGGCGAACTGATCCCTAAAAGAATCGCGCTGATGAATCCGGAAAGAATTGCAAAAAGCGTTGCCATCCCTATCAAAACGCTAAGCGATATTTCTTATCCGCTGGTTTGGTTGTTAAGCAATCTGAGTTCCGGTTTTTTCAGGCTTTTTAATATCAAGAAAAGCTCAGACACACAAGTAACGGAAGAAGAAATAAAAGCAATGATCAATGAAGGAAGCGAGTTGGGGGCTATTGAAGAAGAAGAAAAAGATATTATAGAAAGAGTCTTTCATTTGGGCGACAGGAATATCACTTCAATAATGACGCACCGAACCGATATTATATGGTTTGATATTAATGAAGAACGATCGTCGGTGAAGCAAAAAATCAAAGAGTTTCAACATTCTGTTTATCCTATTTGTAGCGAAACCATTGATGATATCGAAGGCATTGTTTATGTAAAAGATATGTACCTGAAACCGGATGCCCCCCTCAAAGGCCTCATGCGAAAAGCGCTGTTTATCCCCGAAAATAATTCTGCTTACCAGGTTCTCGAAAAAATAAAAATTACTAAAATCCCTTACGCTTTTGTAGTGGACGAATACGGGAGCCTTCTTGGGATGATTACTGTAAAAGATATTCTGAAAGCCATAGTGGGAGAGATGCCTGAAGAAGAAGACGATGAATATGTTATTATAGAACGAAAAGATGGAACTTATTTAATTGACGGGCAAATACAGTTTTATGATTTTCTGACCAAGTTTGATAAAACCATTTGGGTCAATGAAGGGGAAAATGAATTTGATACCCTTGCCGGGTTTATTTTGCATGAATTAAAACGCATTCCCGTTACCGGTGATGAATTTGAATGGAGAGGTTTTCATTTTGAAATTGTTGATATGGACGGACAAAGGATTGATAAAGTATTGGTGCATATTTCTGATGAAATAAGAAAAGAAATGGAAGATTAGGAATTACGTTTTGGGATGGTAAATTCGTATTTTCATTATTTGGAAATAAATTACCTTAAAATAAATATTCGTTTAACCTTAACCGTTACAGTGAATCAATAAAAAGGCCAACTTTTTATTTTGAAAAAAAATCTAAAAACACATTTATTGGCTATTTTCAAAAAAAAGATTGTTGAACTTCTTTATCTTTAATTTTTCTATGTTTTTTTAAAATCTATTTTATGAAAATAAAATCCTTATCAATTTCTTTGCTGTTTTTTATCGGCAGTTATAATTTTTCTGTTGCTCAAAAAAATATGCCGGTTGAAAATATGGGCGCCGAAGCCACTTCGTTTTCTCATCCTTCATGGAGTAGGCAAAGTAATATTTACGAAGTAAACGTAAGGCAATATTCAAAGGAAGGAACCTTCAAAGCATTTGAAAAAAGCCTGCCGAGGTTGAAAAAAATGGGCGTGCAAATTTTATGGTTTATGCCCATCAATCCTATTGGGAAAGAAGGAAGAAAAATGACTTCGTCAGATTTGGGAAGTTATTATTCAGTGATGAATTATAAAGAAATAAATCCTGAATTCGGAACAATGGCCGATTGGAAAGAATTGGTAAAACACGCGCACAGCCTGGGCTTTAAAGTAATAATTGATTGGGTGCCCAATCATACTTCGCCCGATAACCCATGGATAAAATCCCATCCTGATTTTTATAAGCACGATAAAAACGGGAACACCGTTTATGATGCAGATTATACCGATACCAGGAACCTTGATTATTCAAATATGGAATTGCGTGACAGCATGATAAGCGATATGAAATTTTGGGTCACCACCACTGGCATTGATGGTTTTCGTTGCGATCATGTTGACCCGATGCCGTTGGATTTTTGGAAAGAATGTATTACGGATATTAGAAAAGTAAAAGATGTTTTTATGCTTGCCGAAAGTGAAAACCCTCAATTTCATTATGCAGGTTTTGATGCGACTTATGCATGGAATATCATGTGGGCAACTGTGGATGTCGCCCAGGGAAAAGCCTCTGTAGAACATTTGGATTCAGTACTCAATCAAAATTTTTCCACATTTCCCAAAAATGCGGAACGTATGTATTTTACTACCGACCATGACGAGAACAGTTGGAATGGAACTGAATTTGAAAAATACGGAGATGCTTATAAGGCGTTCGCAGTGTTTACCCAAACTATGTATGAAAGCGTTCCCTTAGTTTACAGTGGCCAGGAAGGCCCCAATAAAAAGCGCCTTAAATTTTTTGTAAGAGACCCGATCAATTGGGATGGATATGCAATGGCGCCGTTTTACAGTACTTTACTTCATCTGCGTAGCAAAGATCCGGCTCTTGCAGCCGATGCGGCTTATAAAAAGATTCCAACAGCCAACGATGATGCTATTTTTGCATACATCCGCCAAAAAGGGAAACATAAGATTTTTGTAGTGCTCAATCTTTCTGATGAGCCGCAACATTTTACCATAAAAGAAAATGAGGTTTATGGAAACCCGCTGAATATTTTTTCAGGGAAAAAAGAAAAACTATTTCGGAATCATGTGTACACGATGAAGCCCTGGGGATATTTGGTGTATGAGTATTAGAAATATAAAAACATAGTATTTGTTTACTGTAAAGATGTTTTATTAATTCAAAGCTTTTCGAAAAAACCGTTTATTTCACCATCCCTTTTATCTCCTGCAATTTGAGCAGTGCTTCTACAGGCGTCAACCGGTTGATATCAACCGCTTCCAGTATTTTGCGGATGTCTTCAAACGCCTGTGAATGCGCGTCAAAAATGCTTAACTGCATTTGCGGGGCATTCAATTGTCTCAGGTTTTCTTTTATGCTTTTTTTGTTTTTCTTAAACGCTTCACTGGTATTGTTTTCATCAGATGCATCCACATGCTTTGCTTCCATTTGTTTTAAAATACCATTCGCCCTTTCAATCAATAAAGGAGGCATCCCGGCCATTTTTGCCACATGAATCCCAAAACTATGAACACTTCCGCCGGGGGCTAATTTTCTTAAAAAGATTATTTTATTTCCGGCTTCTTTATTAGTGATGTGAAAGTTTTTTACGCGTTCGAGTTTATTTTCCAGTTCATTCAACTCATGGTAATGTGTGGCAAACAAAGTCTTAGGTGCATGCGTTGACTGGTGCAAATATTCAACAATGCTCCAAGCAATTGAAATGCCATCGTAGGTAGAAGTGCCCCGACCGATTTCATCCAGCAGAATTAAACTGCGTGGGCTGATGTTGTTGATAATACTTGCCGTTTCATTCATCTCTACCATGAAGGTGCTTTCGCCGCTGGTAAGATTATCGCTGGCACCCACTCTTGTAAAAATTTTATCTGTTTGTGGAATTCTCGCTTCTTCCGCAGGCACAAAACTTCCGGCATGCGCCATTAAAGTAATCAAAGCCGCCTGGCGTAAAATGGCGCTTTTGCCACTCATATTCGGGCCGGTTAAAATAATTATTTGCTGTGTTTGCGGATCCAAAAAAATATCATTGGCAATATAGCTTTCTCCTTGTGGCAGGTTTCTTTCTATTACCGGGTGGCGGCTGGCTTTCAGCTCAAGTTCCGGCCCGGTGTGCAATACCGGTTTTTTATATTTAAAATGTAAGGCGTTGTTGGCAAAACAAATTATACAATCAAGCACGGCAAACACATGGCCATTCAATTGCATCGGCGCAATATAATCCTGCAATTCATTTAATAATTGTTCAAAAATATTTTGTTCCAGTAGCAGAATTTTATCTTCAGCGCCTGTTATTTTTTCTTCATATTCTTTCAACTCAGGCGTGATGTACCTTTCTGCATTAGTAAGCGTTTGCTTTCGCATCCAGTTTTCAGGAACTTTATCTTTATGCGTATTGGTTACTTCAAGGTAATATCCAAAAACATTATTGAAACCTATTTTTAAAGATGAAATTCCGGTCCGCTCGGTTTCTTTTTGTTGCAATTTTAGCAGGTGCGCCTTACCGTTAGTAACTATATTTTTTAGTTCATCCAGTTCTTCATCTACTCCTTCCGCGATTACATTTCCTTTAGAAACGGCTACCGGAGGGTTTTCTATAATTTCTTTAAAAATTTTATCAGCTATGTATTTACACGGATTCAATGAATCGCCAAGCCTTTTTAAGTATTCATTGGTGGATGGATCACACGAATTTTTTACCTGTGCTGCCAATTTTAACCCTTTGCCGATTTGCAAAACTTCGCGTGGATTTATTTTCTTTAAAGGAATTTTGCTTACCAATCTTTCAATGTCTCCCGCCTGTTTTATATTTTGCGAAACCTTATTTTTTTCTTCCGGCGATTTAATAAAATATTCAACCAGGTTTAGCCTTTCTTCAATTTTGCTGATTTCCGTGAGCGGCAATAATATCCATCGTTTCAACAACCTCGCGCCCATTGGCGAAACGGTATTGTCCAAAACTTTCAACAACGAATTATTATTTTCCGCGCTTCCAATTAATTCAAGGTTACGGATGGTAAACCTGTCCATCCACAAATAATCCCCTTTCTCAATTCTTTGAAGGGAAGTAATGTGTTGGAGGTTCGGATGCTCCGTATCTTTTAAATAATGAAGAATGGCGCCGGCGGCGATAATCCCGGCTTTCATATTTTCTACCCCAAAACCTTTCAGGCTTTGTGTTCCAAAATGTTTTAATAAAGTTTCGTGTGCATATTGTTCGGTAAAGATCCATTCATCAAGTGTGTAAGTATAAAATTTACTTCCGAAATTACTTTTAAAATCCTTCTGTTGATTGCGTTGAAAAATTACTTCCGCGGGATTCAGGCTTTGCAATAATTTATCCGTATATTCTTTATCGCCTTCAGCAATAAAAAATTCTCCGGTAGAAATATCGAGAAAGGAAATGCCTGCTTTTTCCTCCACAAAATGAATCCCGCATAAAAAATTATTTTGATTATGTTCCAATAATTTATCATTGGTGGCTACTCCCGGGGTAATCAATTCAGTAACGCCGCGTTTTACAATTCCTTTCGCCTGTTTGGGGTCTTCAAGCTGGTCGCAAATAGCAACACGGTAACCGGCCTTTACCAACTTGTGTAAATAAGTATCTAATGCATGATGAGGGAAACCGGCCAATTCCAAAGCTGTTGGAGAAGCGCTGTTTCTTTTGGTCAAAGTAATGCCTAAAATTCGCGAAGCCGTAATGGCATCCTGGCCAAATGTTTCATAAAAATCGCCCACACGAAAAAGCAAAATCGCATCAGGGTATTTAGCCTTGATGGCATTGTGCTGTTTCATTAAAGGAGTGTCCGAAGAAGCCATTAAGTACTAAGATTTATGATTTTGGGATTTATGATTTAGGATTCAATACATTTTCACATTTGCTAATTTTTACATTTTCTAATTATGTAAGTTATTTTTGCAAATTAATATTCTTTTGATGAGAAAACTAACAATGGAAGAACTGAACCGGAAATCTGTGGATGAATTTAAAGAATCTCAGAAGAATTCAGTTATCGCGGTTTTGGAAAATATCAGAAGTGCTTATAATGTAGGCAGCGTGTTTCGTACGGCCGATGCATTTTTAATTGAATCTATTTATATCACAGGCTATACAGCAAAGCCGCCTCACAAAGAAATTACAAAAACAGCACTTGGCGCGCAGGATTCGGTTGACTGGAAATATTTTAAAACAACGAAAGAGGCGATTGAAGGCCTTAAAAAAAATGAATATAAAGTTTATGCAGTTGAGCAGGTTACCAACAGTATTTCGCTGGAGAATATTTCTGAATTATCAGTGGATAAAATCGCTTTTATTTTTGGCAATGAAGTTACTGGTGTAGAACAGGAAATTATTTCTTTATGTGACGGATGCGTGGAAATACCACAATTTGGCATGAAGCATTCTTTAAATATTTCGGTGGCTGCGGGCATAGTTTTGTGGGAAGCGGTAAAGGGGTTTTATCTTCAGGCGAGAGATAATTAAAAAGTAATTGAATGGAAATTAAGACAGAAAATCTAAAATCAGAAGTATCAGTAATCTCCGAAACTACTTTGGGTGGTGGAATAAAAAATTATTTATCCCTCGTAAAATTTGCGCATACAATTTTTGCAATGCCATTTGCATTGATTGGGTTTTTTTATGGGTTGAAAGCGGTTGGTTATAAATTAAACCGCCCATGGTGGCTGCTTTTTATCCTTGTAATTTTATGCATGGTATTTGCGCGCAGCGCGGCAATGGCTTTCAACCGCTGGCTTGATGCGGAATATGACGCGAAAAATCCGAGAACAGTCGATTCGTGAAATTCCTGGTGGCGTCATTTCAAAAAGAAATGCAATGGTGTTTGTTATTTTCAATTGCCTTGCATTTGTCGTTACCACTTATTTCATCAATTTTATGTGTTGGGTATTGTCGCCGGTTGCACTGTTTGTTATCCTTTTTTATAGTTATACTAAAAGATTTACTCCGCTTTGCCATTTGGTACTGGGATTAGGTTTGAGCCTTGCGCCGATTGGAGCTTATATTGCTGTTACCGGGCGGTTTGCTTTGGTTCCGGTGATGTTTTCCCTGGCGGTTTTGTTTTGGGTAAGCGGCTTCGATATTATTTATGCTTTGCAGGATGAAGAATTCGATAAAGAAAATAATTTACGTTCTATTCCTTCATGGCTTGGCGCCGAAAAGGCTTTGCGCGCAAGCGAATACCTTCATTTTTTATCGGCGGCTTCCGTAATTATAGCGGGAATGGTTGGCAGTTTTTCATGGTTGTATTGGATAGGAGTAGCATTTTTTGTTTTCTTTTTAATTTATCAGCATATTTTAGTGAAGCCAAAGGATTTATCAAAAGTCAATAAAGCATTTTTTAGTTCCAATGGGATTGCTTCCGTGGTTTTTTGTGTGTTTGTATTATTGGATATTTTTACAAGGCTGTAAATTATTTCTTATAGTAAACCAATAAATAATAAGGATTTTTATTTTTACCTAACGGCTTAAACCATCTAAACACCTTCAAAAATGTCCCGCATCATTTGCATAGATTACGGTAAAAAGCGCACAGGTATTGCCGTTACGGATCCTTTGCAAATCATTGCAACGGGCCTTGCAACTGTTGATTCGCCTGAATTAATTCCTTTTTTGAAAAAATATTTCCAACAGGAAACTGTTGAATTGATTGTGATCGGGGAACCCAAAAATTTAGATGATTCAGATACGCATGCCACGCCACTGGTAAAACAAATTATTAAAAAATTGGAGAAGGAATTTCCGCAAATTCCCATCAAAACTGTGGATGAGCGGTTCACTTCCAAAATGGCAAAACAGGCAATGATTGATATGGGAATGAAGAAAAAAGACCGGAGAAATAAAAGGACAGTTGATGAGATTGCTGCTACCATTATGTTACAGGAATATATGTCAAACGGATAGTATTAAAATAATTGAAATTCTGTAAATTTGCACTCCGTTAATAAAATTTTAATTGTTTTATGGTTCTTCCAATAGTAGCTTATGGTAACCCTGTTTTGAGAAAAGTAGGCGTGGATATCACTCCGGGCTACCCCGGTTTGCAAACACTGGTAGATGATATGTGGGAAACTATGTATAACAGTAAGGGCGTGGGTTTGGCAGCACCGCAGGTAAATAAAGATATTCGTTTGTTTATAATGGATAGCATACAAATAATTGAAAACCTTGATGTGGACGAAAAAGATGAATATCCCGGCGACGATGGGTATAAAGGCGTTTTTATAAATGCACAGATTGAAGAGATTAATGGCGAAGAATGGCCTTACAATGAAGGCTGCCTCAGCATTCCTAAAATAAGAGAAGATATTTTGAGAAGGGAAAGTGTTACCATTCGTTTTTTAGACGAAAACTTTGTAGAGCATAACAGGACTTTTATTGGAGTAACGGCGCGCGTTATCCTTCACGAATACGACCATATTGAAGGCAAACTTTTTATTGATTATTTAAAACCACTTAAAAAAAGTTTGCTAAAACGTAAACTGAGTGATATTTCCAAGGGGAAAATTTCAGTTGATTATAAAATGACTTTCGCTAAATAGCCAGCTCGTTAACCGGATTTTACGATCCTTTGCATTTCTTTCAACATTTTAAGAATAGTTTTACGGAATGATTCAAAGGTTTTTTACGCTTTCTTGCCTGCTGCTGGCTTCTGTATTTCTTTTTGCCCAGAAAGAAAAAGACAGTACCATAAAAGTGAATGAAAACTATATTACTCTTTCCGAAATAGTTATCAATAAAAAGCTTGATGTTGCTTCATTTATTGAAAGAGTGAAACATGATACTACTTTTTATAAAGCATTCCGAAATCTTCACATTATCGGATATACTGCAGACAATAATATCAGGATGCTGAATAAAAATGGCAATGCACAAGCTTCTTTGCATAGCAAAACCCAACAAATAAGGGCAGGGAACTGCCGTAAAATGAAAGTGCTTGATCAAGAGGTAACAGGTGATATGTTTGATAAACAGGGGAACTTTAATTATTACACTGCGCAAATGTATGCCGGTTTGTTTTTTACCAAAGATTCTGTTTGTGGTGAAAATAATATAGTGAAAGGGCACGAATTTTCTACTTCCGGGTTAAGCGGAATTGAAAAGCATAAAGAACAATTGAAAATGTTATTTTTTGATCCCGGGAAAAAAATAAATGGCCTTCCTTTTATCAGCAACAAAACGGAAATTTTTGATCCTGCAATGGCTGATAATTACAACATGTACATTGATTACCGCGAATATAACTCAGTGCCTTGTTATGTTTTTACGATTAATGTGAAAGATAGCAGGAAGAGTAATGTAGTAATAGATGAAATGACAACCTGGTTCAATGCCAAAACTTTTGAAATTGTAGCAAGAAATTATGTGTTAAGTTATGATGCCGGTGTTTATGACTTTAATGTAAAAATGGAAGTGCAAATGACCAAAGTTGGAAATTTGTTGGTGCCTTCTTTGTTGCGCTACAACGGCAACTGGAAAGTTATTTTCAGTAAAAGGGAAAGAGGTGTTTTTACGGCTACGCTTTCTGATTTTGTTGAATATTAAAACTGTTGAATTATAAATTTCGCGAAGCACTATAATTTCTCCACTTCTCAATAACAGCGCTAATGTCTTCCGGCAACGGGCTTTCAAAATGCATTTCTTTTTTTGTAACAGGATGAACAAAACCTAATTGCTGCGCATGCAACGCATGCCGTGGGCACAGTTCAAAACAATTTTCTACAAATTGTTTATACTTAGTAAAAACAGTTCCTTTTACAATTTTGTCGCCGCCATAAGTATCATCATTAAAAAGCGGATGGCCGATGTGTTGCATGTGGACGCGGATTTGGTGCGTGCGGCCTGTTTCCAAACGGCATTCAACAAGGGTTACATAATTAAATCTTTCTAAAACTTTATAATGTGTGATGGCTTCTTTTCCATGTTCGCCTTCCGGATAAGCCGTAAACAATTTCCTGAATCTTTGGTGCCTTCCTACGTGAGCGGTAATTTTTCCTTCATCTTCTTCAAAATCACCCCAAACCAAAGCCACATAACGCCGGTGGACCGTGTGATCGAAAAATTGTTTGGCAAGGAAAGTCATTGCTTTCGGCGTTTTCGCCATTACCAAAAGCCCTGAAGTATTTTTATCTATCCTGTGAACCAAACCAAACCTTGACAGTTCATTTTCATCAATTTCAGGGTTTTGCTGTTTTAAATAAAAAGCAACCGCGTTCACCAAAGTGCCGCCGGGATTGCCGCTTCCCGGGTGAACCACCATCCCCGGATCTTTATCAATTACCATCACGCTCTCATCTTCATACACAATTTTGAAAGGAATATTTTCAGGAACGATCTCATTGCTTTCAGGAAGATAATCCTGGTAAATAACAATTTTATCCAGTGGGCGAATCTTATAATTCGATTTTACCTGGTGCCCATTTAATAAAACTCTTTCAGCGGCTATCGCCTGTTGAATTTTATTTCTGGTCGCGCCTTCAATTCTTCCCATTAAAAATTTATCAATCCTTAATGGCTCCTGGCCTTTGGCACAAATAATTGTTTCGCGTTCAAAAAGTTCCTCTTGTTCATCATGTAATTCTTCTTCATTCATAATTCTTAACTCTTAATTCTTAACTTTCAATCAACCTCATCGCTTCTTATCTTTGCAAATTAAAATCTTTGTGGTGGAAAAACAGCAAGCCTTTTTTGAAGATCTCGGAATTATTAATTATAAAGCAGCGTGGGATTACCAGGAAGAATTAGTAAAAAAAAACCTGGAGATAAAATCAGAAGCGAGAAATGCTTGTAAAACCGGTGAAATGCCGATGAGCCCAAAAGAACTGGCGACGAAGAATTCTCTTCTTTTTTGTGAGCATACGCCGGTTTATACATTAGGGAAAAGCGGGCATTTGGAAAATGTGTTGATGAGTGAAAATGAAATGGAAGAAAAAGAAATTGAATTCTTCAGGACCAACCGGGGAGGAGATATTACTTTTCATGGTTTGCAACAAATAGTTGGATACCCGATTCTTGACCTTGAAAAATTCTATACCGATATTGGCAAATACATGCGGAGCCTTGAAGAAGTAATCATTCTTACCATTAATGAGTATGGAATAAAAGGGGAAAGGAGCAAAGGCGAAACCGGTGTGTGGATTGAACCAGGGATTTTGGGAAGGGAAAGAAAAATTTGTGCCATGGGCATTCGATGCAGCCGCTGGATCACGATGCATGGATTTGCATTAAATGTAAATACCGATCTCAGTTATTTTAATAACATCATTCCCTGTGGCATTGTAAACAAACAAGTGACATCAATAGAGAAAGAGTTGGGTTATAAAGTGGATTTTGAAGATGCAAAAGAAAAAGTGAAGAGAAATTTTGAGAAAGTTTTTGATGTCAAAATCGTTTAATGAAACTTTTTTTTGAGGCTCAACAGTAAACAAAGAAATTCCTTCGATTTTTAAATAACAGATCCTTAACTGAATTTAAAAGGATTTTGCGTCATAGTATGGATCAGCTACTTGAAAAGCTGGTATTTTAATTACACAAAAAATAATTTTATGAAGAAAATTAAACTAACCGCCATTTTTATTTCTCTCTTTTTTGCAGGGCAGGCGCAGATGAAATCCTTTATTGACCAGCCTTACATTGAAGTGGCGGGAAATGCCGATACCATGGTAACTCCCGATGAAATCTATATAAAAATTGATATTTCTGAAAGCGATACCAAAAACAAAACTTCTGTTGAAGACTTGGAGAGAAATATGTTTGATGGGTTAAAATCGATGGGAATAGATGTTGAAAAAAACCTAACCACCAGCGACATGTCAAGCAACTTTAAAAATTATTTTCTTAGAGGAAAAGAGGTTTTAAAATCCAAGGAATATATGCTGAAAGTGAGTGACGCCGTTACTGCCAGCAAAGTTTTTATCAAGTTGGAAGATTTGGGGATTTCAAATACATCTATTGACCATGTTGATTATTCTAATATGGAAGGAATGAAAAACCTGATGCGCACCAAAGCCATTGAAAATGCAAAAGCACGTGCGCTCGCATTGACAAAACCTTTGCACCAGGAGGTTGGCCCTGCTATTTATATTGCAGATAATGAAATTTATCCTATTCATCCGATGGCAAGGCTCAATGAAGTTGTTGTAACTGGTTACGGGGTGGCCAAGAAAGATGCACCGGAATTGCCAAAAATAGATTTTGAAAAAATAACTATTTCTGCTAACGTCAATGCTAAATTTATTTTGAAACAGTAAGAGTACGAGTGCCTTCTTTTTGTTGATAGTAAATCAACAAATTCCTTTGATTTTTATTTTGTGGGAAAGTTATATGCCCAGCACTTCCTTCAGCTTTGTATATCCAGATTTACTAACCGGAATTTTTTCGCCTGTAGTGAGCAATAATAAATGGCTGTCTTTTTCATAAGCATCTATCCGGGTAATGAGCTGTGTGTTTACAATATATGAACGGTGAACGCGTACAAATTGAAATGGTTCGAGCGATTTTTCAAAAAAATTCATAGTCCGTTTTTTTAAAAAAGAACCATCGTTGGTTACAATTTTTACGTAATCATCAGCCGCTTCCAGGTAATGGACCTGGTAAACCGGAATTATTTTAATCTTATTTCCATCCTTCACTACCACGCGGTTTTGCTGGGCGGGCGATTGAGCCGCCGTTTCAACTACTTTTTCAATTGAAGAATTATTTTGTTGAAGATGGTATTTTTGAATGGCTTTTTCAAAACGTTCTTTGCTAAAAGGTTTTAATAAGTAATCAACCGCATTTAATTCAAAAGCTTTTATAGCAAACTCATCAAAAGCGGTTGTGAAAATTACGGCAGGCGGCTCTTCTATTAATTCAAGCATTTCAAAACCATTGATCTTCGGCATCTGAATATCCAGGAAAATAAGATCGGGCTGGTATTGTTGTATTGCCTTTATTCCTTCAAAACCATCATTACATTCAGCCACCAATTCTATATTGTTGAGTCCATTTAAATATTCTTTTACAATACTTCTGGCCAATGGTTCATCGTCTATAATAATTACTTTCATTTTATTTTTATTTCGGTTTCAACCTGCTCCGCAGGCAGTAATGGTTGAGGAATAAGTATCGTGGTAATAAATTGATTTTCTTGGGTTGAGGTATTTAAAAGATCGTTCCTGGCAAATAAAAGAAACAATCTTCTTCTGAATAGACATAAGGCCAAAACCGGTTCCTGTCATTGGATTTGAAGTTTCAGGGTCGAAAGGGTTTTTTACCACTATTTTTAAATTTCCTGAAAAATCCTCAGACTCAATTTCAATCAGCACTTCGCCTGTTGTATCATACAACCCAAATTTAATTGCGTTTTCAACAACGGGTTGTAAAATTAAAGCAGGCAATTTAAATGGAAGCGTTTCGCCTGGCGTAATTATTTTTGTCTGCAGGCGATGGCCAAACCTTACTTTTTCAATATCAAGGTAAAGTTGCAGGTATTGAATTTCTTCTTCCAGTGTTATCCATTGTTGTTCGTCTTTTTTTAAAGTGCCTCTTAAAAAATCGCTCAACTGGTAAATCATGTGCCTTGCTTTTTCAGGGTCCGCGGCTGTGAGCGCGCTGATGGAGTTAAGGCTGTTAAATAAAAAATGTGGCTGAAACTGGCGCCGCAGTTTAAATAATTCCGCCTCTTTTGAAAGACGTTCTGTTTCTGTTTTGCGGTCGGTCATTTCTTTATATTCCTGCTGGCTATACCACATTAAACTAAACATACTCATGCTGCTTAATAACAGGAAACCTGCGCCAAACCTGATAAAACCTGTAGAATGTACAATGTTTAAATAAGGGTCCCCCGCTTTTAAAATCATCCACATTGCGCCTCGCTGGGCAACAAGCCACAAAAAACCTACTGTGATACTTATAACAAGTATGTACCAATATTTTTCTTTTCGCGGCAGGTAATATTTCATGTTGTTACTGATAAAAAAACTACCGGCCGCCAATAAAATAATGCTGGTCAAACTATCGCAAATCGCGTGGAAATTGTCAATATTAATTTGTTTGAGGATCACGTATTGCAGCAGCATCCAAAGAAGCCACCAGCAGGCGAAAAAAAAGCGTAAACGATTATCAGACAAAATTGAATTCACCATTATGTGGTTTAATTCATTTCAAATATTTTTTGAACACAGTTTTCATGCAAATAATTTGCGCGTTTTTTGGTAATTTTTATATACTCATCACCATCTTCTTCTTCATTAATGCGTGAATACAATTCAGCGCCATCAATCAGTTCATTTAATGCATGCAATTCTGAAACATCAATAAATTTCCAATGTACAGGCTTTTGATCAGTGTTTAAAAAATTATCTTCTTCTGCATCGCCCAAAATTCTTGCTTTTTGAAAAGCGTGCATTTCGTTTTCTGCATAAAGAAGGCGCAGTTGCTCATCAAATTGTGGGGTGTGATTGCCTTCTCCACAAATAATCCTGAAAACCAATTTTGCAAGGTACCATTTCATAAAATGTTTTTTAGAGATGAAGAAATGATTGATTAATAGTTGGCGATTTCAATTCCGCCAAACAGGCAAGAGCCTTTGAGTATAATTTTTTTATCCGGGTCAGGCGTATTATTTTGAAAACTGCGTTTATCCTCAACGCCTCCGAAAGTGGCCGAAATTTCTATTTGCACATTCCAGTTGGAAGGGATTATTAATTTAGTGCCACCGAAAACATTATTTACTTCCAGTACAATTGTGCCCTGGATATCGGCCTGCATCATATTAATTTCTGCGCCTCCCATAAAACAAACTATTTCCCCGCCTTTAAAATTTTTTGATTGAATGTTTTTTTTTACGCCGCCTAAAACCGAATGTACATCTATGTATTCTTCATTTTCTTTTGTAGCTGTAAAATTGCCGGTATTCATTTCATTTTCTGCAAAAGCCCTTTGTTGCCAGCGCGCCCTTCTGTATTTTCCGTAAGAATGATGCCGCGGGCGAAGGATAAATAATACGCCTAAACCAATCATGATAATTGGGGCTATATAATTTCCAATATCAATGCCAGGCACAGATTGGTCAATCAAAAAGACGCTTCCGATCAAAATCAAAACGAATGACCCCGGATTGTGGAACCTGCTTTTGATTCCTGTTAATAATCCAATGCCTATTAAAAGCACAGGCCAGGTAAATAGCCACCCTGGTAAAGGCGCCCCCATTTTATATGCCAATAATAAAAAACCGGCCAGCAGTAAAAACATTCCGCTTCCTATTCTTGAACCTCTTATTCTTCTTTCCATATCCTGGTTATCACGTTCCATAAAATTTATTTTGTACTTAATTGATAGGGCAAATTTATTATGAGTTTTATTTTAAGGAAAGGCAATTTAGGTTTGACTGAATAAAAAGTCGGTAAATGGCTTATTCGCGTCGGTGATTAAAAATTCGGGCTTATATTATTAGTAAACCGGCAAATAAATGAGATTTTTATTTCTTTAAAAAAAGATGACGAACAATAAAAACAAAACAGGACATTATAGCCAAACTTTTTCTTTCGATTACCTTTGCAATAAAAAAATCTGAGTTTCAAATCGTTATATAAAAGAATGGAAGCCTTTTCGCCCAAAATATATTGGCGTGAAATACTGGCTGCCCTAATGATCCTTCTGGCTTTTATTTTTTTTGGAAGTGAGCGTAAAGAATTGCTTCAAATAATTCCTAACATTGAGCATGCAGATGCCCGCTGGCTGTTAGCGGGAATTGGAGTTACTTTTTTGTATGTGCTTTTTCAAAGCGGCATGTATGTAAGCAGTTTTTCTTCAATCGGCCTGTTATTAAAATGGGTAGATGCTATCGAGCTTTTTTTGAAAAGGAATTTTTTAAGCATCTTTTTACCGGCGGGTGGTGTCAGTTCTTTGGCTTATACGCCAATGCAGTTAAGAAAAAGAGGGTTTAATAAGCCACAGGTTCACCAGGCAAGCGGCATTTATGGTTTTGCGGGTTTATTTACTGTTTTTTTAGTTGGCTTTCCTGTTATTATTCTTTTTGCTTTATCAGCTAAACATCAAACACAAAACGCCTGGATTGGATTGATCGTGCTTGTGATTATTTTGTTTGCGATTTTTAGAATCGCCAAAGCGCTGAAATCAAAAGGTAAATTGTATGGGTTTATTGTAAAAAAAATCCCTCGTTTTGCCACTATAATTGATGAGCTTTTTGCGGCCAATGTGAACAATAAAAAATATGCAGGTACTATTCTTTATTCAACGGGAGTAGAGTTTACAGGCATGTTTCAAATTTATATTGCCATGCTGGCGCTGGGCCTTCCGGCTTCTTTCACTGTTGCCGCTATTGGCTATATCGTTTCGGTTTTACTGATGATAACGTCTCCTTTTTTAAGAGGGCTTGGTGCAGTAGAGCTATCGCTGGTTTATATATTGCAGATGTATGGCTATTCTACAGTGGATGCACTTTCTATCACGATTTTATACCGCCTTTTTGAGTTTTGGCTGCCTATGTTTTATGGCATTCTTTCCTTTCTGTGGAGAGGAAGGTATTTGTTTATCCGGATCGTTCCGGCGCTACTGATCTTTTCGCTTGGCATCATCAATATTGTTTCTGTAGTTACGCCTCCATTGCATCCCAGGTTAAAACTGATCAGGGCTTTTCTTCCGTTGGAAGCCATTAATGCCTCAAATATTTTGGTGCTTTTCATCGGCCTTGCGCTGTTGATCACTTCTGCTTATATGTTTAAAGGTTTAAAAAATGCATGGCGTTTGGCTTTGTTGCTGGCTGTTTTATCTGTGATTGGCAATCTTACAAAAGCTTTAGATTATGAGGAAGCTACTTTTGCTGCCATTATCATTGTTTTATTATTGATTAGCCGCACCCAATATAGAATTCAAAGTAGCGCCAGGTGGATCAGGATGGGCTTTTTATCGGTAGCTATTATTTTTTTATCAGTGCTGGCCTTTGGTTTTGTTGGTTTTTATTTTATTGAAGTAAAGCATTTTGGTATTGACTTTACCTGGCGGCAATCAATTGAGTTCTCTGTCCGCAGTTTTTTTCTGCAGGATGATTCTCTTCATCCACATACCGCTTTTGGCCACCAGTTTATTTTACTGATGCAAATTTTGGGTTTTTTAAGCTGGGGATTTCTTTTGTTTACGCTTATTAAACCATTTTTAAAAGTAGAGCACGCAACAAATACAGGCAGGGAGAGGGCAAAATTTTTATTGAATGAATTTGGTAATTCGGCTGTGGATTATTTTAAGATTTACCCGGACAAACTTTTATTTTTTTCTGAAGTGCATGAAGCTTTTATAGCCTACCGGATTGCCAATGGTTTCGCAATCGTATTGGAAGAACCTGTGTGTGCTGAGGATAACAAAACTGAAGTATTGATTGAATTTTACCAGGTTTGCAAAAAAATGGGATTGAAGGCCGCATTTTACCGTGTGGATGAAAATAGTATGGTGTGGTTTGACCAGCTTCGTAAACAAAAAATATTTATTGGGCAGGAAGCCATATTGGATGCGCGAAGTTTTACAATGGAAGGGCGTGATAAAAAATCTTTGCGAAATGCTATGAACAGCCTTCAAAAAAAAGGGTATTCCACAGCCATTTATAAAGCGCCTCTTCAGGATGAGTTAATTGAAAAACTTAAAGAAGTTTCGGATGAATGGTTAAAGGCTTTTGAAAAAGAAGAACAAATTTTTTCGCAGGGAATGTTTGATGCGAAAGAATTAAAACATCAGGACGTAATAACTATTTCTGACGCGGAAGGAAACATCGGCGCGTTCCTCAACATTATTCCTGATTATTCGCCGGAAGAATGCACTTATGACCTCATCAGAAAAACGGAGGCTGCGCCGGGCGGATGCATGGATGCGCTCATCATTAAAATGATCGAATATGCAAAAGAAAATAATTTCTATTATCTCAATTTGGGTTTGGTGCCCCTGACGGGAATGGATGAACCCAACAGCCCCGCCGAGCAACTTATTAAATTTGCCGGGAAAAATCTAAAGAGATTTAAACATTATCATGGCCTCAGGGATTTTAAAGAAAAATATGCTTCTTACTGGAAAGATAAATTCCTCGTTTATGAAAACGATTATGACTTGATACAATTACCTTTAGCTTTAAATAAAGTGATGCAACCCCCCGAAAACTTTTTATGAATAAATACCTGATCCTTTTGTGCGTTTTTATCGCACCTTTTGTAAAACCTTCAACTGCGTTTGCCCAGGATCTTCCGCTAAAGGAATGGCAGGCAAATTCCCATGATAAACCATTTATTTTTTACATCAGTGGTGATGGAGGCATGAATAATTTTTCAACTTCGTTATGCGAAGCTTTGCATAATAAAGGGTTTGATGTGTCGGCCTTAAATGCAAGGTCCTATTTCTGGGATAAAAAAACACCCGAAAAAACAGCTGCGGACGTAAATGAATTTTTGGCCAAAAAATTATCAGGAAGAAAAAATCAACAAGTTGTTTTGATAGGGTATTCTTTTGGTGCCGATGTAGTACCTTTTATTCTTAACGGGCTTTCGAAAGATATTGATGACAAAATACTGGTTTCCTTTCTGATGGCGTCTTCGGGAAATACTGATTTTGAAATTCACTGGGCTGATATTTTTGGAGGTAATTCCAAACGTAGCATGGACGTAGTTACAGAAATCAATAAACTTACTGATGAAAAATTGGTGATTCTAAGCGCCAGCGATGATAAAACATTGGCGGTAAATAAAATTACCTTGAAAAGGTTTACGCGCGAAGTGTTGCCCGGCGGCCATCATTTTGATGGAGATACTGAGGAGATTGTAAAAGTGATTCTTAGTGATATGGAATGATAAAATAATTTTCAATCTTTCATCATTTAACCGATGTAATCCACCAGGTATTTCCTGTTGGGCCGGTTACGCCGCAGGCTCTCCCATATTCCTTATCTGAAGGTTCCTGAACAGAAATGGCTCCGTTCTGTAAAGCTGTTTCATAAGCCTGATCCGCTTTTTCTACATAAACAAAAAGGTTTGAAGTTTTGGGTGGATATTCTTCTGTACTTTCTGCACACATAACTACACTTCCGCTAATCTGCACTTCCGCGTGCTGTATGGTTTTCCCATCTTCTCTCAAATGCTTGTTTAATAGTTTTGCATTGAAAACTTTTTGGGTAAACTCAATAAAACCCGCTGCATTTTCTAAAATTAAATAAGGCATTACAGCCTGGTAACCTTCGGGGATTTTCATTGTAGTAATTTTTAAAATAATAAAATTAACCAATCAAAGTTAGTAATTACAGTAAAGCAACAAAAAAGCCGGATTTATATTCCGGCTTTTAATCTTTTTAAATCTTTATTTAACCAAACATTTTCCCCAGGCTGCCTCCAATATTTGATAAAGATTTTTTGATACTATCGGTTGTGATACTTTGGTCGTTAGGGTCATTGGCTTTATGCACAAACTTTTGAAGTATCCCCGGTAAGGCGCCGGCTATCGCGCCGGATATTGCCGGAGATAAACCCAGTTTATTGGTAAGGCTGCCAACAAGGCCGCCCTCAATCGAACTGGCAAGAGTGCCTCCGGAAGCCACACTGTTTTGCAAAGAAGATAATAAACCTCCGATGCCTCCTGTTGATTGTGCCTGGCCTTTTATGCCGTTGGTAATCTGGCTGGCAATTTCTTTATGAACGTCATCTTTTTTATCATCTGGTATTTGAGAAGCTATCTCAGGGTTTTCATTTAAATGTTGTTTTACGAGGTCAAGAATTTGGTCGAACATAATTTTAAGTTTAAAATTTATAACAGATAAAAAAATAATTTTTGTTGAATCTAAATTACGAAAAAGTAATGAATTTAAACCCATTCATCAAGTTACCTCTTCTTTAATTTTGCAATACCTTACTTAGTTTTTTAAAAGAATCTTTTGGTGACTCTTTGCACAAAAAAACCGGTTTTTTTGGGGAGAAAAAATTAATAGTAAACGAATAAATTGATGCAATTTTTATTTTCTCAAAAGAAGCGCTGATATTTTATTGTAAAAGCAAAGGGTGAAGGCTTGCAGTGTGGAGGTTGCGCCATATACGATTTATTTCTGACTTCTCATCGGCCGCAATGAGGCCGCAATAAGGAAACATCTCATCAACCATTCTTCTTGAGGTCGCGGCCATTTCCCGGCTTACTATACTTGCTTCTTTCAGCGTTTGTGCAGAGAAGCCTTTGCTGCCTTTGCCTTCATTCCACGAACGTTGGATGGTTTTAAAAAATAATTGGCGTGCTTCATCCAATTGAGTCTTGGCAATGTCGTGCCGAAGGGAAAGCGAGAGTTGTTGCTCGTTGGTAAAATGTGTGTCAGCAGTTCTTTCATTTATGATCGCTTCAAACAGGTCGAGGTAATGGATGGCCATTCCGGAAATATTTACTGCCAGTGTGGCTTCTGCAAATTGCAAAAAAGGGTATTGATAAATTTTATCGGGAAGTACCGTTTGCTTTTCATCAATAACGAAGCGCCTGTTTTTATTCACCGTCAGGTTTTTTACTTCAAAGCTGTTGCTGGAAGTAGCAATCATTCCCATTGCTTTCCAATCTTCATGTATGGTTACTTCATTACTAAAAAAAATAAAAGATTCAATCAATTCGCTTCCGTCTTCATTTTTCACCATTTTTCCATCTTTTTCAATAAGGCAATTGGCAGTGAAAGCTGTAGCGTGCGCAGCGCCTGTTGCATAAGGCCATTTTCCTGAAATCTCATATTCATCATTTAGCATTTTGGCAATTCCTGCTGCGCGGCCGCTGCCTGCAAGGCAGGCTTTACTTAAATCGAAAATAGTTTCAGCTATTTCGGGGTCAAGAAAACCAATGAACCAGTTGGCGCCACTGCAAAGTGTTACGGCCCATCCTGTACTTCCGTCAATCCAGGCAACGGCTTCTTCAATACTCAATGCTTCCGGCAGCGATAAGCCCAGGCCTCCATATTCTTTGGGCACAAATAAATTAAACCAACGTTCTTTATAAATAACGGAAAGCTGTTGTGGGTTTAAAGAACCCATTTGCTCAGCTTCGGCAACGTATTTACGAATCGTATCAGTTATCAGGCCGTCAACAAAAAAGGAGGGATGTGGTACAGTCTTAAGATTCATAGTTTATAGCTTGCCCTCAAAAGTATTTTTTGTTTCTTTTTGTATAATTTTTCTCCATTCAAAGTATCCTTGTACTGCAACAATAAAAAGAAAAATGGTAAGAGCCGCATACAAAAGTAAATGTTTATAAAATAATAATGGAATAGCCACCACGTTTGAAATATTCAACAGTATCCAGTTTTCTATTTTTCGTTTTGCAAGCAGCCACATTCCCGCCCATGCAGCCGCACTTACCAATGCATCCCAAAAAGGAACGGTGGAAGGCGTAAAGTTTTTAAGAATAACATATAAAACCATGAAGCTGCCTGCAACAATAGCGGCTACAGTAAGCCATTCTTTTTTATTGGCATAAGTAATATGAACAGGCGGCTCGCCTTTCTTTTTAGCCCAATACCACCAGCCATAAATACTCATTATCACATAATACAAATTTAAAAACGCCTCAGCATATAAGCCGGAACCCACAAACAAATAAATGGAAAGTAGCGTGCCCGCAATGCCCGCAGGGTAAAGCCCCATTTTATTAACGCGCGCCAATAAAACTTCTGCGACGCCAAACGCTACTGCCAGCCATTCGATCCAACTTGTTTCTTTAAGCTGCTGAAGTAATAAATGTATCCAATATGACAATAATGTTTTCTTTGGCGTGAATAAGATTGCCGCAAATATACTGGAGGCTTTGCCAAAAAAATAAAACAGGTTTAGCAGTAAACGAAGAAATAGCCAGGATTTTTATTCTATACCGAATGTAACAGTGATGCAGAAACGTAAATTTTAATTATAGCCTGTGAATATTTTTTTTGAAATTTCATTTTCCCTTCATGTTGGGCTTCTACATTTGTTTCTGTAATCAATTATTAAACACATAAAAACAAAGAAATGAAAAAGAGGGTTGAAGAAAAAAAATCAAATTTCATTTTCCCTTCATCTTCGGCTTCTACATTTGTTTTTATAATTATTAACGCTTAACCTTAAAAACAAAAATTATGAAAAAGACATTATTAATTTCGACAGCTTTATTTTTAGCTTCTGCTTCATTTGCGCAGACAAAAGTAAATAACAGTGAAGCCCTTAAAAGCAAAACAAGTATTCAGCAAAACAATGCCGGTGCTAATGTGAATGGTTCTGAAAATGCTTCCTCTGCAACCACTATTCACAACGGTATTACTGAGAATGCTAAAGAATCTTCTTCTGCTAAAATAAAAGAAGAAAACAAGGCAATATCGGCTAAAAAGCAAGCCGTAGCTGCTAAAGCTAAAATGAAAGCAGAACAAACTAAAGCGGCGGCCAGCGAAGACAAATCCGTAGCCGTTTCCACGCACTCAGATGCAAACGTTCATGCCCATGCACAAGGCAATAATATGAACGGAAATGCGTCTATTAATAGTAATGAAAAAGTATCAACAGGAAAAGTGGGCAAAAAGGCGATAGAGGTAAAAACCGGGGCGAAGAAAAGCGTTCGTGCTACTGTTAACAGTGCTAACCGCTCGCAAGTAGCTGTGAAGAAAACAGCAGTAAAATCAGCTCATAAAATTAATGTAGCTTCAAAAGCAAAAGTGCACGCAACAACTGAATCTGTACAAAAGGTTCATGTAAAACCTGTAAGAGTAAAAACCGGTGCACAAGTAAAAACCATTACCGGTATCAGGATCAAATAAATAACACCAACGGGTTTTGCAGTAATTTGCAAAACCTGTTTTTTAAATTTCAATAATGAAACACACAAATTTATTAAAAGGGTTGATAGTCATTTTTGGTATAATAGTTACCCCGGGTTTCGTACTTGCCGGAGATGGTAAACCTTGCACTGCGATGAAAATAAATTATACAGCAATCAATCACATTATCGCAGATACAACACTTCCTGAACCGGATGAAAAACCCACGCCTAAAAAAGAAGAAAAAGTGGTTGATAAAACAGTGGAAGTGGTTAAAGTAATTCCAAAAGCGAGGCGCCAACCAATCCCGGTACCGGTGAAAGTGAACGTTCAGCCGGTAAAAATTATCAAACCAAAAATTATCAAACCCGTTGTTAAACCAGTGATTAAAATACTTCACTAGACTAAAAGCATAACCTCATGAAATCATTAATATTACTTATTTCCCTGGCAACAAGCAGTCTGTTTTGTTTTGCGCAAACGGATAGCAGTTCTACTCCGGTAACTGATAGTGCTCCGGCAAAATCTACATTAACACTCGCCGCCATATATGCAAACGATGCAAGTTATTACGGGCAAAAGGCTATAGAAAAAACACCTTATGTTGCATTGGCCGCCGTGTACCAACTTAAGTCAGGGTTTTATTTTACCGGTCAATCTTATAAACTTTTAAATGACAATAGTTCAACGGTTTCTGCAGGGTCTGTTGGTGCCGGTTTTAATTTTAAACTGGCGAAAAAATTGTCAACAGATTTAAGTTATAGCCACACTTTTTACCCTTCCTATTCACCCTTATTACAGGCGTCTAATGCTGATAATGCCAGCCTTGTTTTCTCTTATGACAGTTGGATAAAGCCAACGCTTACCGGGGATTATGCTTTTGGAAAAACGAGCGACGCTTTTGTAACAGGCGGCCTTTCAAAATCCATTAACCTTTTCAGCATTACACCGAAAGATATTGTAACCATCGGCCCATCTGCGAATGTAGTGGCGGGTACACAACATTTTTATCAAACTTACATCACGCAAAAGAAATTGCACGATAGCCTTTTAGGAATTCCGGTGGTACCTATTTTTGGAAATCCGGGAACAACTTCCCATGCTGATACGGTTGTTACCACCAACTTCAATGTTTTATCTTATAATTTCAAAATTCCACTTGCCTATAACAGGTCACATTATTTGGTACAGGCAGAGTACCAGTTATCTTTATTAAGCAATCATGTGGCAGCAAACAAACAAATAAATTCTTTTTTAACTTTCAGTTTTTATTACCAGTTCTGATATCATGAAAACATTGATCATTGAAGATGAAAGAACGCTTGCGCGTGAAATGAAAACCTTTTTGGAAAAAGCTTTTTACCTGTGTGATACAGCTTACACTGCCGCAGATGCCAAAAAGCTGATGGTAGATAATGAATATGATTTTATCCTTCTCGACCTTGGGTTGCCCGATAAAGACGGATTGGACCTTTTAAATGAAACCAAAAAAATGTGCCCTGACGCCTCTTATATTATTATCACGGCAAGAGGTGATTTGGAAGACAGGATAAAAGGCCTGGACCTTGGCGCCGATGATTATCTTCCCAAACCTTTTTCCCTTCTGGAATTGCAATCAAGGATGCACGCAATTTCCCGCCGGAAGTCGGGGAATAATGACCCTGTAATGGAGATAGGCGACTTTACAGTTGACCTGAATAAACGAATAGTTGCCTGCGAAGAAAAAGAAATCGAATTATCGAGAAAAGAATTTGACCTGCTCAGTTACATGATCCTGCATAAAAACCGGCCTCTCACCAGGCTTCAACTGAGCGAGCATATTTGGGGAAATTTTTCTGATGACGATTACGATTCTAACTTTATTGACGTACACATCAAAAATATCAGGAAAAAGATGAGCGCCCATGCACCGGTTGACTGGCTGCAAACGCTTAGGGGCATTGGTTATAAATTAAAAATATAGCAGTGAAACTTCTGTCGAAACTTACACTCTTTATTACGCTCTCCAAACTGCTGATCGTGGTGTTGTTTGTGTTGCTGCTTCCTTCGTTGGTGGGCTATGTGAGTTTTCAATACAGCAATTATTATTTGCAACAACAAAAGCAAAAAGTCCTTTCAGAAATAAAACACAATGGAATTGATTATTACCTGCAGGGCGACAGCGCTTATGCGAGTTATACGATGTTGAAGGAGGAATATATTTCCATTCTCCCGGCAGAAAATGAAAAAGTTCACGATACGATTGAAACTTCCAAAAGAGTAGTGGGAGAGGACACGTTAACCTACCGGATATTAACTCATGAACTGAAAGGCCCCATAAAAATTACGTCCTTGAAATTGGCAAGACCACTTCTACCATCGGCGAGTATAATAATTTGTTGCAGCGTTTTACTTTGTATGTCTTAATCGGCCTGATCGTTTTGAGTATTTTAGTAGACCTTATTTATACCAATATTTTGATAAGGCCGCTTATGAAGATTGTAAAGACAAAATTACAAAACCGTAAATTTCCTTTTAAGGAACCTCTTTCTCCGATAAAAACTTCAACTGAGGATTTTCAAATCCTTGACAGGTCATTGATTGAATTAATGGAAAAAATTCATGAAGCATTTGATAAGGAAAGGGAATTTACTTCCAATGCTTCGCACGAATTGATGACACCGATCAGCATCCTTCAATCCAATGCAGAAAACCTGATGATGGAAGAAGGCGTTAGCGAAGAAATGCAGGATAAGATTTCAGGAATGATGCGGACAATTAACCGCCTGAAAAAAATTGTTCGTTCACTGCTTTATATTTCACGAATTGAAAACGAACAATTTGTAAAAAGTGATACAGTTACGGTTCATAAATTAATTACCGAAGTAATGGATGAACTTTCTTACCGGCTGGAAACCAAAAACATTCAATTTACCAACACGGTTTCGCCAAATGTGAAAATAAAAAAGGTAAATCACGATCTCATTTTTCAATTGATCTATAACCTCATCAACAATGCAATCAGGTACAATAAAGAAAATGGGATCATTAATTTGAGTGATCAACATGCTGCAGGAAAGCCTTACCTGTTATTGATAAAAGATACCGGGATTGGAATAAAAGAAGAAGAAATTCCTACTATTTTTGACCGTTTTAAAAAATCCGGTAAAGAAAAAAGCGAAGGATTTGGGCTCGGTTTGTCTATTGTAAAAAGCATTACTTCATTTCATGGATTTACCATCAAAGCCACTTCTGAATTGGAAAAAGGAACATTATTTACTATTGTTGTTCCTGCAAATTTGGTGGAAATTGCAGAAGGGTAAAGTGATAGGTTTAATCTATTATGATGATCTGAAAATATTCAAAATACTTTTAGAGGGAGTATTCTTCTTTTTATTTTGCTTTGCTTTTTCCTTTTTTCGTTTCATGCGCTCTTTTTTTCGTGCCCGTTTCTTTTTCATTGTCTGCCTGTCCCAGGTAAATTGATTTTGTACCGGAAAATAATATCGAATGGACATATAAAAAGTGTTTACCGGTAAAGGCGCTTCTTCAGTTTTAGTGTTTTTATTTTTTTTCAGAAAGGTATAACCGTTTACCAGGTGAAAACCAAAGAGCCTGAAACCAATAGAAAGCGCCAATTCCAAAGCTTTGCCGGTTATTGAAGTCGGTGAAATAATTTATGTCAGCACCGTAGGTAAGGTTTATCCGGCCATGTTTCATCCACATTCCTGCATGGTATCCAAGTACATTGTATCCAAAGTTATACGCGAGATTAGCTGTGGCACCAAGAATGTGAGGCTTAAAGAAGCTGATTTTTCTCCAGTGAGCTTCTCCGCCCAATTCGAGAGAAGTGTATTTCCCACGCTGCAGGCCGATGATCATTCCTGTATTTCGCTGGAACAATTTTCGCCGCCTGTTCATCCATAAAGGCTCTTGATAAGGAGCAGCCGCAAACATATAATTGTTTGCAGTGGCAAAATTATGAGCGGTTTGCGCACTTGCGCCCAATGATGTCAGGAAAAGCGCTATCAGAAGTAGTCTCATAGTTGTTTATTAAGCGGATTATGATTCTGATCTTCGAAACTAAAAAAAAAGATGCCACCCCTGAGACGGATTAACAAGTTGTTATTGTTTGGTGAATGAGGTTATTTTTATTACCCAAAAGGATTTTTGGTAATAAAACGATAATTCATTTTTTTTATTCAGAATTATTTTTAAGAAAAAAGGAATATATAGAGGTAACAGGAAACAAATTGTTATAGGAATGTCCAACTTTTATTATTTGCAATCAAATCCGGATTTATTATCGCAGTAAACCAACAAATAATGCTGATTTTTATTTTTACAATCCGGAGTAATAATCATAACCTCTTTCATACCAATAATCGGGTGGTGGGGTATTACTGAAATAGATTGTTCCGATTCTTTTTAAACTTTTAATGCCGTACTTAACGGGAATGATTAAACGCAAAGGGTAACCATGGTTCAATGGAAGTGGTTTGCCATTCATTTCGTAACATAATAAAGTTTGAGGATGCATCATGCTGGCCATATCAATGCCGACATAATATTTTTTATCAGGCGTCATTAAGCCCACGTATTTCATTTGCGTTTGTACATCGAGGTTATATTTTTTGGCAAAGTCGCTGAATTTTACTCCAGCCCAATGGCTTATTTGGCTCCAACCTTCTATACATTTAAAATCAAATACCAGTTCTGTTTTTGGAAGCGCTTTAATATCATCTAAACTTATCGATAAAGTGTCGCCGGGGCTTCTGACTAATTTTAATTTCCAGGTGCTATCTAATTCGCTCTTTAATCCTACCAGGCTGTTGACCCTGACATTTTTTGCAGCGGCTGAAACCGGGTAAGTTTTTACAAGGTGCTGATCGCTTAATGTTTTGGAAAATACTTTTTTATTGATGCTTAATACTTTTCTTAAAGGTTTCGGGACTCCTGCAATTTCGGGCTGGCGATGAATCCATTTCCAGATAAAAATGGCGGCAATGATTCCAATAAGGAAAATTACAAAAGCTAATATAGTTTTGTTCCTGAATTTTTTAGAAGAGATTTCTATTTCATCCTGTTCATTCATCTGAATTTGTTTTTATATCCTGTGAATTTTGTTCCGTATCATCTTTTTCGATGATATTTTTTTCATTTACATTTTCCTGTTTTTCGGGTTCAATATTTTCAGGGATTTCTGATTGATTTTCAATTTCCAAACTTTCAATTGAAACTACTGCAGGTATCAATGTTTTTTTATTACCAGGAATGATAAATAAACCCGTAACCATACTTTGAAAATTATTCCATCCTGCAAGAATTACCTGGATTACATGCACTAAAAAGAATAAAGAAAAAAGAATGGTAAGCGTGAAATGCTCTACGCGCGCCCATTCATAGCCGCCAAGTAAAGAAGTTAACCAACCAAGCTGCACGGGTTTATAAATCGACAAGCCGGTCAAAACAGAACCCAAGCCCATAAAAATTACCACTGTGTAGGCAATTCTTTGAGCGGCATTGTATTTTTTTTGAGCGGGAACTTTTTTGGTTAAATGGAGGTCGTGCAGCACAACAATTAATGATTCTTTAAAAGATTTTTTATCAGGAAAAATATACCTCCATTGCCCGGAAAAAATAAGGTACAAAACATAAATGAAACCATTGATGGCAAAAAGCCACATAAAAACAAAATGAAGGCTCATTCCTTCTGCAAGCCGAAAGGGAATATGTAAAGCCTGGTAAAATGATTGAGGGAAAGAATTTAAGAATTGTTTTATTTCCAAAGCCTATTTTATAGATATCATTGGCCCAGTAGATCAGCATGCCACTCCAGGCCATTACCCCAAGAATTGGAAAATTGATCCAGTGAAACCACCTGATAGCTAATGGATGTTTTTTTACAGCTCGTTTCATTTATAACAGAAATATATTTAACTAATACGATGATTAATTATTTAAAGTTCGATAAAAAGTGTTAAAAAAAACGGCAAGTAATATTTATTTAAAATTTCCCTTTTTTAATTCTTCTACTGCATGATTGGCCGCGCGCGCAGTCAAAGCCATAAAAGTAATAGATGGATTTTGAGTCCCCGTAGATGTCATACATGCGCCATCAGTTACAAACACATTCGGGCATTCGTGCAATTGGTTCCATTTATTCAGGAGCGATGTTTTGGGGTCCTTGCCCATTCTCACTCCGCCCACTTCATGAATATCCAGTCCCGGAGCCTGCTTGCTGTCGTTTGTTGTAATATTTTTGCATCCGGCTTTATCGAGCATTTCGGCACCCTGGTTTAAAAAATCTTTTAATGATTTTTCGTCATTGTCGTCATATCCCACATCAATTGATAATAATGGAATGCCCCATTCGTCTTTCTGATCTTTACTAAGCCAAACCCTGTTTGTTTCTTTTGGAATCGTTTCGCCCTGCATCATCATTGAAACACCCCAGTTGCCGGGTTCTGTTTCTGCCTGTTTAAATGATTCGCCCATTTGTTCTCCGGGAACTGCATGTTCCCAACCTCCGCGGTAGGCACTGAAAAATACCATATAACCGCGAAGGAAATCCATTTCCTGTTTATATACATTCCTGAAATTAGGCATCATCACCGCGCAGGGGCGGCGGCCATAATAATAGGAATCTAAAAAACCATCCATGCTTGCAGAAAGTGTTCCCCTGTAATTTTGAAAGGCTATATATTTTCCCAATAACCCATTATCATTTCCAAGGCCATTTGGAAATCTTGCTGAAGTAGAATTGAGTAAAATAAGATTTGAATTTAATGCAGCAGCATTTACAAAGATGATCTTTGCAAAATATTCTGTCACCTTTTTTGTGTGCGCATCAATTACCCTGACGCCTGTAGCTTTGTTTTTTTTATCATCATAAATAATAGAATGAACCACCGAATCGGGGCGCAATGTGAGGTTCCCTGTTTTTGCCGCCCAGGGAATTGTAGAAGAATTGGAACTGAAATATCCGCCAAACGGGCAGCCTCGTTGGCACAAATTTCTTGCATGGCACCGCCCCCTGCCTTGTTCTAAATGTATTTCTTTAGGTTGGGTTAAATGAGCGCAGCGGCCGATGATCACATTCCGGTTCTTATAATTGCCCATAATTCTTTTTTGCATTTCTTTTTCAACCGCATTCATTTCCCAAGCGGGCAAAAATTCTCCATCGGGCAGCGTTTCTAATCCATCTTTGTTCCCGCTAATCCCGACAAATTTTTCAACATGGCTATACCATGGTGCTAAATCAGGATACCTTATGGGCCAGTCAACCGCAAAGCCATCCCTCGCGGGGCCTTCAAAATCATATTTACTCCATCGTTGTGTTTGCCTTGCCCAGATTAACGATTTTCCCCCGACCTGGTATCCGCGAATCCAGTCGAAAGGTTTTTCCTGGATGTAAGGGTGTTCTTTATCTTTTACAAAGAATTGCATCGCGTCTTCCCTAAAAGCATAACATTTTGAAACAACCGGGTTTTCCTCTTTCATTTTTAGGGTAAGGCTGTTTCGGTGAGGAAAATCCCAGGGGTCTTTTGCCATGGTCGGATAATCTACCAGGTGTTTTACATCCCTGCCTCTTTCCAAAACCAATGTCTTGATGCCATGTTCACATAATTCTTTGGCAGCCCAGCCGCCACTTATTCCTGAGCCAATCACAATAGCGTCAAAAGTATTCATGAGCCGCCCCTCCTAAATCCGATCCTAAGGAAAGGTTTTTTTGATTGGATAATAATTTTAAAATCATTCATATTTTTAAGTTTTTAAGGCTTCCATTAGGGAAGGTTTGTGTGGGCTGCTTTATAGGGTTCCTTTTTTCATTTCTTCCACAACATAGTTACATGCCCTTGCGGTTAACGTCATGTACAAAATACTCGGGCTTTGATTGCCGGTACTTGCCATACATGCCCCATCTGTTACAAAAACATTTTTACAATGATGCAAAGCATTCCATTTATCAAGCATAGATGTTTTGGGGTCGGTACCCATTCTGCATCCGCCCATTTCATGTATATCTAAACCCGGCGCTTGCTTGCTATCTGAATGATGAATATTTTTTACGCCGGCTTTTGTGAACATTTCTTCCGTTTGCACAAAAAAATCATTCAATAATTTATCATCGTTGTCATCGTATTCAACAGAAGTTATTAATTGTGGAATGCCCCATTCATCTTTTTTATCGGTACTTAAACGCACATGATTTTTTTCTTTAGGAATTGTTTCGCCCTGCACATAAGAATACACCGTCCATGGCCCCGGTTCTGTCATTGATTCTTTATAGTCCGCACCCATTTGCTTCGGGTAGGTTTCCCCATCACTTCTATCACGATGAGCGCCGGCATACGTGGTATATCCCCCAATAAAATCGGTATCTATTTTATGCAGGTTCCTGTAGTTGGCAATGATAGCATCTGTAGGGTTGCGGCCATAATAATACGTATCAGTAAACCCTTCCATTTCTCCGCCTAACGAGCCGCGATAATTATGGTGGCAAATATATTTTCCCAGCATGCCACTATCATTTCCCAAACCATTTGGAAAACGGTTTGATGTGGAATTTAATAAGATGAGATTGCTGTTTAAAGCAGAGCCGTTCACAAAAATAACCTTGGCAAAAAACTCGGTTGCCTGCTTGGTGTTGGTGTCGATAACTCTAACGCCTGTTGCTTTTTGTTTTTGTTCATCGTAAATGATGGAATGAACCACAGAAAACGGGCGAATCGTTAAGTTGCCTGTTTTTGCAGCCCATGGAAGCGTGGATGAATTAGAACTGAAATAACCACCAAACGGGCAGCCTCTCTGGCATAAATTTCGCGCGTGGCACCTTCCTCTTCCCTGGTCAAGATGTATTTGATTGGGCTGTGTTAAATGTGCCCATCTTGCATGAACGAAATAACGGTTGCCGTAATTTTTTAAGATGCTTTCTTTTAAATGTTGCTCAACAGAATTCAATTCAAAGGGCGGAAGAAATTCGCCATCAGGCATTGCTTCCAGGCCATCTTTACTGCCACAGATGCCAATAAATTTTTCTACATGCGAATACCACGGCGCCACATCTTCATATCTTATAGGCCAGTCCCAGCCATAATCAAAACGTTGCGGGCCTGTAAATTCAAAATTGCTCCAACGTTGTGTGCATCTTCCCCATGTTAAACTTTTTCCCCCAACCTGGTAACCACGAATCCAGTCAAAAGGTTTTTCCTGGATGTAAGGATGCTCTTTATCCTTTACAAAAAAATGCATCGCATCTTCTCTGAAAGCATAACATTTTGAGGCAACCGGGTTATCTTCTTTTTCTTTCAGGGTCAAATCATTGCGATGAGGAAAATCCCACGGATCTTTTGCCATGGTGGGGTAATCAATAAGATGTTTTACGTCTCTTCCTCTTTCTAAAACCAATGTTTTGACGCCGTGTTCGCACAACTCCTTAGCTGCCCAGCCTCCGCTGATTCCTGAGCCAATCACAATAGCATCAAATGTATTTTCTTTAATTCCTTTTGAATTGATGTTTCCCATTTTGTTTAGATATTTAGAATATTTTCTTTTGCTTTTAAGTTGCCCATGCTTTATCGCCTTTTTTGTAAGGAACGTCCGCCTGGTATCCATCCGGGGTTTGTATATAACGCAATGCTTTGGTAGCGCCCGGTTTGGAAGTAAAAAATCCAAATAAAACAAGCCCTTTTATCATCGGGTAAAATTGAGGGGTACTATTATTTGCTAGTTTCAGTTTCTTCTTTTCCCGTTTGTACAGCATCACCTTTTCCGGCTTTAATTTTATTTGTATTTTTGAATTTTTTGGCTCATTTTCTAAAGAGCGGAGTACATCTTGTTTTTGTGAAATGGCCAATTTTGGAAATTGCATTTCCATATTTATTTTTACTTAATTTTTTTAATCTTATTGATTCCTTCCCAAAAAATATTTTGCTCTTCGGGGGTATAACAATCCGTAACATAAACTTTCATGAACTCACCAATCCTTGCAGCTTTGGCGCCGGGCGATGTAGATGTGGCAGGTATAATGGTTTCCCCGATTTCATCAAGGAGCTTTATATTTTCTTCTGAAAAATATTCTTCTTTAACATCAGGGTTACAGGAAGAGAAAATGAATTCAGTGCTTACCATAGCTGCGGGAAGAATGATGGCTACTGAACTCAGAAAATGCCTTCTTTTCATTTATTAATTTTAAAGAAATATAATTAGTGTGGATTGCTAATTTCGTTATTATTATTGAAATGGCACGGATTAATTTTTCACGCTTTTAAAAAGAAGTGGAATACAAAAAGGGACACAATTTTTTGCTAAAAAAATTGTGAAAAGCATTTGATAAATTTCCCGGGTTACCTGAAAACCAGGAAAATTTATTTTCATTTTTTTTATAGTAAACCAACAAATAAGCCGGTTTATTATTTTGATGACAAGTGGGAAAAATCAATACGCTCTTGCAAATAAAACCCTTTCGGCGCTTGGCTTTCCGGTGAGGATATCTTTGCCTTCTTCTTTTGGGTTATGTAAAGGGATACAGCGGATCGTGGCTTTGCTTAATTCTTTTATTTTTTCTTCCGTTTCTGCCGTCCCGTCCCAATGCGCTGAAATAAAGCCTCCTTTTTCATCCAATAATTTTACAAATTCATCCCAGGTATCAGCTTTGGTTATATGTGCATCCCTGTAATCTTTGGCTTTTTGGTAAATGCTATTTTGAATGCCTTCCAATAAAACCAAAACAGTATTTGCCAACCCGTCGAGTGAAATAGAATCTTTTGTTTTTGTATCGCGGCGGGCTACTTCAGCAATATTTTTTTCAATATCGCGGGTGCCAATCGCAATCCGGACAGGAACCCCTTTCATTTCATATTCAGCAAATTTCCATCCCGGGCGGCGGCTGTCATCGTCGTCGTATTTTACCGAAATGCCCAACGCTTTAAAGTCTTCCATCAGCGGGGTTACTTTTTCATCTATTGCCTTTTTTTGTTCCTCTCCTTTATAGATCGGCACGATAACTACTTGTATCGGTGCTAATTTGGGAGGAAGTACTAACCCGTCATCGTCGCTATGAGCCATTACAAGCGCACCGATTAACCGGGTGCTTACGCCCCAGCTCGTAGCCCATACATATTCAAGGTTATTTTCTTTATCGCTGAATTTTACATCAAAAGCTTTGGCAAAATTTTGCCCGAGATAATGGGAAGTGCCGGCTTGCAAGGCTTTTCCATCCTGCATCATCGCTTCAATAGAATAAGTGTCTACCGCGCCGGCAAAACGTTCATTGATACTTTTTACGCCTTTTATCACCGGCATTGCCATCCATTCTTCTGCAAATTCTGCATACACATTCAGCATTTGCATGGTTTCGTTAATCGCTTCCTGCGAAGTGGCATGGGCGGTATGCCCTTCCTGCCAAAGGAATTCTGTCGTACGCAAAAATAAACGCGTGCGCATTTCCCACCTAACCACGTTTGCCCATTGATTGATGAGCAACGGCAGGTCGCGATAAGATTGTATCCAGGTTTTATACGTGTTCCATATAATAGTTTCTGAAGTAGGGCGCACAATCAATTCTTCTTCCAGTTTTGCTTCCGGGTCTACAATAATGCCGGTTCCATCTTCTGAATTTTTTAAACGGTAATGGGTAACCACTGCACATTCCTTGGCAAAACCTTCCACATGCGCGGCTTCTTTGCTTAAAAAACTTTTTGGAATAAATAAAGGGAAATAGGCGTTTTGATGCCCTGTTTCTTTAAACCGTTTGTCTAACTGGCTTTGCATATTTTCCCAAAGGGCAAAGCCGTAAGGTTTTATAACCATACAACCGCGTACAGCGCTGTAATCTGCAAGCCCTGCTTTTATGATCAGGTCATTATACCATTGTGAATAATCAATTTCCCGTGCCGTTATTTCTTTACTCATTATTTTTTAATTTTTAAAATTCCTGCTCTATATTTATGGTGTAAAAAAAGAATTTGCCCGTTATTATTTTAACAACCGTTCATAAAAACAATACGTTAATACTCAGGGATATTTCTTAAATTTACAGAAAGATGCGGCAAAAATAAGCATCTTCATTATCAAACTTTATAAAACTCAAGCCATGAAAATAAAATATATAATATTACTTGCGGGTGTGGCTGCTTTCAGTAGTTGCAGCACAGCATACCGTTCCGGCCAAACTCCTGATGATGTTTATTACTCACCAGCTCCTGAGTCAAATTCGTATGTATCTACTGTGAATGATAAGGATCAAAATTCATATTCTTATAGAAATGAGGAAGGGAATAGCAGAATAAGCGGAATGGGGTACCCGGCATATAGTAGCCCGCTAAGCCTTAGCATGGGATTGGGTTATAGCCCTTATTCACTTTATTCTTATAATAATTTTTATAATCCTTATGGATATAACAGCTATGGTTACAGCCCTTATGGCCTGAAAGGAATGTATGACCCTTATTACGATAGTTATGGTTATAGTGGCCTCAGCTTTTATTCCCCTTATAATTATTATAGCCCTTATTCGTTAGGTTTGGGGTATTCCCCCTATAGTTATGGCTACGGTTATGGTTATTCGCCTTATTACTCCCCCATTCTTTTTTCAAGAAAAAGCATAAATACAAATACGGGTGCGAGGAAATACAACCTTAATGTTTATAATAATAATAATAGGGAAACCAATAATACCGTCACCACTGGCACGGAACAGCCAATTCGTACAGAAACCACACAACCTTCGAGAGGAACAGGAGTTGGAAATGTGATAAGAAGGGTTTTTACGCCTGCCCGGACAAATACTTATGTGGCTCCCAGCAACAACCGCACGTATAATAATAACAATGAAAGAACTTATAACAACAACAGGAATGATAATTATCAAACTCCTCAAAGGACTTTTACACCAAGTACAAATACCCAATCAAGCCCTTCCTCTTCTTCCGGAAACAGCGCTCCGGTAAGGAGTTTCAGAAGATAAGTCATGAATATTTTAAGGGGATGATTTTTCATCCCTTTTTAAAAACCGGGATTTTTTAACCCTGTCACAATAAAATAAAAAAGAGAATTATTTATTCGTTTACTATGAAAGCAATTTTTTTAATCCTGTTATTTTCATTTGCAGTTAGTTGCTCCTATGCGCAGGAACCAGCAGATGCATTACGGTATTCTTATTTAACGCAACCCGGTGGTACGGCAAGAAACCAGGCGATAGGGGGCGCAGGCGGGTCTCTGGGTGGAGAATTTACTTCACTTTTTATCAATCCCGCAGGCCTGGGGTTTTATAACACAGGTGATTTCGTGTTAACGCCTTCTTATTCTATTAAGAAATCAAATTCCAATTACCTGAATTCCCCGGCAAGTACTACAGATAATAATTTTAACATTGGCGCAACCGGCTTCGTGATCGGGGGGCCTACACGCAGCCAAAGTGTAAAAAGCATTGCATTTGGTTTTGGGGTAAACAGGGTAGCCGACTATAATAATCACATTTATTATAAAGGAACCAATAAAAATTCTTCTTATTCAGAAAAATACCTGGAAGAATTAGTTAATAATAATGTAACCGACCCCAATTCCGCTGCCAGTAATTACCCTTATGGAAGCAGCCTTGCGTTCAATACTTATTTAATTGATACGGTTCAGGCGCCAGGCGGAGGAATCAGCGGGTATAGGACACAGGCCAACCCTTCTACGGGCCTTATCCAACAAAATACAATAAATACTACCGGAGGTATTACAGACCTTTCTTTAGGAATGGGTGTGAACCTCCAGGACAAATGGTATTTTGGGGGCACACTTTCCATTCCATTTTTAAATTACAGCCGCAATGCCTCCTACCAGGAAAGTGATGCTACTTCAAACCCGAATAATAATTTTAATTATTTCCAGGCCAATGAATCTTTACAAACAAAAGGGGTGGGCATAAATGGAAAAATCGGGGTAATTTATAAACCGAAACAAAATATAAGGCTGGGCCTTGCATTTCATACACCAACCGTTTATCAGCTTACAGACGATTATACGGCACAGGTAGTTACTGACCTTGAAGGATATGGCGGGCCCGGGGTAAAACAACAAAGCTCAACCGATTTCAGCAATGGGCAGCCACTTGAATCCAAATACAATTTAACAACGCCGTGGAGAGCTATACTGAGCGGAACTTATTTATTCGGCAGCAATTTGGAAAATGTTCAAAGCCAAAAGGGTTTTATTACCGCTGATGTAGAATATGTAAATTATAAAGACGCTTCTTTCCATGATGTAAATAATGACCAGAGTGCAGCGGATTATTATAATTCTGTGAATAAAACCATTGGTAACCTTTATAAAAACGCCATTAATGCCCGTATAGGCGGTGAGTTGAAATTAAACACTTTTATGGTGAGATTGGGTAGCGCTTATTATGGCAATCCGTATCAGAATGACAACTCTGATGTAGTGAAAGTGTCTGGTGGTATAGGTTACAGAAACAGAGGGATTTTTCTTGACCTTACGTATGTGTATTCAATGGTTAAAGATATTAATTACCCTTATCTTCTACAGGATAAACCTAATGCACCTGCGTACCTCAAAAATAATATGGGAAATATTGTGGCTACCATTGGGTTCAAATTGTGATAAATAGAACACTTTTTATTTCGTGTACGCCTTCCTGTTGCTTCCAGAATAAAATAAATAAATTGATTATTTATTGGTTTACTGGCAGGAACGGTATTTTGGTAATGAATTTTTAGCCCATAATTTTTTGTTCATCCTAACAAAATATTTGTATAAAAACATTTGCGGTAATAAATATTATATTATTTTTGCTTTCTCAATTTTAAAACAAGATACAACAAGCCTTGAAAAAAAATAATTCATATCATTTCTTTTCCCCGGCAACGGTATATTTATTGCGACGTGGATGCTGATACGCCCTTGCGGTTGAAAGCGCACCTATCAGTGAAAAAAAATCCCCCGAACTCTCCCTTTTTAATTAAAATTTAAATTCCTGCAAATTGGAACAATCAAATATAATTGTTCGTGTTGCAATTCCTGAAGATGTAATTTACGCGACTGTTATCACAGATGAGATGGCTGCGTCTGCGCAGGCGCGCGGTACCGGGATTGCCAAACGTTCACCTGAATATATCTCCAAAAAAATAACAGAAGGCAAAGCGGTTATTGCTGTTACAAAAGAAAACAAATGGGTTGGCTTTTGCTATATTGAAGCCTGGGGGCACGAAAAATTTGTAGCCAACAGTGGCCTGGTCGTAGCGCCTGAATTTAGGAAATCGGGCATAGCCAAAACAATCAAGCGGCGCATCTTCGACCTGTCAAGAAAAAGATACCCGGAGGCTAAGATCTTTGGGTTAACCACCGGTTTGGCTGTTATGAAAATCAACAGCGACCTCGGTTATGAGCCGGTAACTTATTCTGAGCTTACGGATGATGAAAATTTTTGGGCAGGCTGCAAAAGTTGTGTCAATTACGACATCCTGATGGGCAAAGATAGAAAGAATTGCATGTGCACGGCTATGCTTTATGATCCTAAAGATCATTATAAACCTGAAGAAACTGCTTTGGAATTTAAGAAGAAATCAAAGGTGTATGAGAGGTTTATGCGGCTGAAAAAAAGCAAGCTTATTAATTATTTAAAGAAGAAAAAACAGGAAAAGCCCAAATCAATGTTTAGTTTTTTCTTCAACTTTTAAAATGTAGTATAGATGAGTAAAAAGGTAGTAATAGGTTTCAGCGGAGGATTGGATACTTCTTATTGTGTAAAATATTTTAGGGACGAATTGAATTATGAAGTTCACAGCATTATTGTAAACACCGGGGGATTTTCCAAGGAAGAATTGGACCAGGTTGAACAACATGCAAAAGCGCTTGGAGTTGCATCACATACATGTATAGACGCAACCCAAAGTTATTATGATTCTATTATAAAATACCTCGTTTTCGGCAATGTTTTAAAAAACAATACTTACCCTTTGAGCGTAAGCGCAGAAAGGGTTTCGCAGGCATTGCATATTGCAGCGCATGTTAAAAAAATAGGTGCTGATGCAGTAGCTCATGGAAGTACCGGCGCAGGGAATGACCAGGTAAGGTTTGATATGATCTTCCATATTATGATTCCCGGAATTGAGATCATCACACCTATTCGTGATATGCAATTATCAAGGCAGGAAGAAATTGATTACCTGAAATCAAAAGGCGTAAAAATGAATTTTGAGAAATCAGTTTATTCCATTAATAAAGGTTTGTGGGGAACAAGTGTGGGCGGAAAAGAAACATTATCCTCAAAAGGAATGTTGCCCGAAGAAGCATGGCCCACTCAACTAACCAAACATGAACCCGAAGAAATAAAGTTGCATTTTGAAAAAGGGGAATTAAAAGGAATTGATGACAAAAATTTTGATCATCCCGTAGAAGCCATTCAATATTTGCAAACCATAGCTGGCCCTTTTGCTATCGGGCGCGACGTACACGTGGGAGATACGATTATAGGCATAAAGGGAAGAGTAGGGTTTGAAGCAGCAGCATCCATTTTAATTATCAAAGCACATCATGCACTGGAAAAAAATGTGCTTACCAAATGGCAATTAACTTTGAAAAGCCAGTTGGCAGATTTTTATGGAAACTGGTTGCATGAAGGGCAATTGCTGGATCCTGTGATGCGCGATATTGAAGCTTTCTTTACCTCTTCGCAGGAGAATGTAACCGGGGACGTTTTCATACAATTAATGCCTTACCGTTTCCAGGTTCTCGGTATTGAATCCCCATTTGATTTGATGAGCAGTAAATTTGGAAAATATGGCGAAATGAATACCGGCTGGAGCGGCGAAGATGTAAGAGGTTTCAGCAAAATATTTGGCAACCAGGCTGCAATATACCATGCAGTAAAAAATAATGGGGATGAAAAATAAAATTAAAGTGGGAATCATCGGTGGCGCAGGGTATACGGGTGGCGAATTAATAAGGTTATTAATTAATCATCCTTCTGCGGATATTATTTATATACATAGCAAAAGCAATGCTGGGAAAGAAATACATTCCGTTCACCAGGATCTGGTAGGCGAAACAGGGTTGCAGTTTTCGCAGGAAATGAATGATGAGGTGGATGTACTTTTTTTATGTGTCGGGCATGGCGATTCTGTAAAATTTTTAGAAGAAAATGAGGTTCCAAAAAATATAAAAATCATTTCACTTTCCCAGGATTTCAGGCTACAAAAAAATTCAGTTTTTAAAGGCCGCACCTTTGTTTATGGCCTTCCTGAGATCAACAGTAAACCAATAAAAAAGGCAGAAAATGTTGCTAACCCGGGTTGTTTTGCCACCGCAATTGAACTGGGGTTATTGCCATTGGCAAAAATGAAATTGTTGGAAGATGTATATACAACAGGTATTACAGGTTCTACAGGCGCCGGCAAATCCATGTCAGCAACTTCCCATTTTTCCTGGCGTGAAAATAATGTGCAGGCTTATAAATCATTAACCCATCAACACCTGAATGAAATAAATGAAACTTTACATTCGGTTTCGGGAAAGTCCACGCCTTCCATTCATTTTGTTCCGTGGCGCGGCGATTTTACCAGGGGGATTTTTACCACTTCACAATTGAAATGTGCTGAATCATTAAGTGCGCTATACCAAAGTTTTGAACAATTTTATCAGGGGCACCCTTTTGTAAAAGTTACCAAAGAGCCCATCTTTTTAAAACAAGTAGTGAATACCAATAATTGTTTTATTAACCTGGAAAAATCAGGTGATATTGTAGTGGTTCATTCCGTGATTGATAATTTATTAAAAGGAGCGAGCGGCCAGGCCGTACAAAATATGAACCTGATGTTTGGCATTGAAGAAACGGAAGGGTTGAAATTGAAAGCCAATTATTTTTAGTAGGGGCAACCCTTGCGGTTACCCTTCTTATTTATTTAAAATCATAGATTTTAAAGGGTAACCGCAAGGGTTGCCCTTACAAAACAAACAATATGAAACTATTCGACGTTTACCCCATCAACGATATTAATATCGTAAAAGCAAGCGGCTCTTATGTTTGGGACGATAAAGGCACAGAATACCTTGACATGTATGGCGGGCATGCAGTTATCAGTATTGGCCATACCCACCCTCATTGGGTAAAAAGAATTGAAGATCAATTGGAAAAGATTGCCTTCTATTCTAATTCAATTAAAATACCCTTGCAACAGGAGTTGGCAGATAAGTTGGGAAAAGTTTCCGGGAGAAATAATTACCAGTTGTTTCTTTGCAATTCCGGGGCGGAAGCCAATGAAAATGCGTTAAAGCTGGCTTCATTTCACAACGGCAGAAAAAAAATAATTGCTTTTACAAAAGCCTTTCACGGGCGTACCTCTTTAGCGGTTTCAGCTACTGATAACCCTTCCATTATTGCCCCTGTAAATGAAACAGAAAATGTGGTTTTCCTTCCTTTTAATGATGAAGGTGCATTAAAAGATTATTTTGATAAAGAGGGAAAAGAAGTGTGTGCTGTAATTGTTGAAGGAATCCAGGGCGTAGGCGGAATAAGGGTTGCCTCAACATCTTTTTTACAATTGATCCGGAGTTTGTGTACCGAATACGGCGCTGTATTTATAGCGGATTCGGTGCAATGTGGTTATGGAAGGGCCGGTAAGTTTTATTCTCACGATTATGCGGGTGTTGATGCGGATATTTATTCAATGGCCAAAGGCATGGGAAATGGTTTCCCGGTGGGGGGCATTTCTATTTCTCCTGCAATAGCGCCAAAATATTTTATGCTGGGAACTACTTTTGGGGGAAATCATTTGGCGTGTGCCGCGGCTATCGCAGTTTTGGAAGTAATGGATAAGGAGAACCTGATGAAGAATGCCGAAGAAGTTGGGAATTATTTATTGACAGAAATTGAAAAAATCCCTTCTTTGCAAAATGTCCGTGGCAAAGGTTTGATGATAGGTTTTGATGTGCCTGAAAAATTGAAAGATTTAAGAAGCAACCTTTTAAACAAGCATAAAATATTTACAGGTACGGCTAAACCTAATGTGATAAGATTATTACCTTCACTCACATTAACTAAAAAAGAGGCGGATCAATTTTTAAAGGCTTTGAAAGAAGAAGTAAGTTTTCTTATTTCCCAAGGTGAAAATGTGGCTGCTTCAATCAATGCGTAATTAAATATTCATGGGTGTATTTCAAATTAACGGTTTGTTTTGCTGCTTGCGGGCGGTGGGGACACCACCCACGGCGGGGCTGCCCGGGTCGGTGTCCGGCGCCCCGGTTGGTGTCCTCACCAACTGGCAATAATTTGAAATGCACCTGTATTCATTAAAATCAATTTTTAAAAATATTGAAAAATTTTCTTTCGGTAGGGGATGCAGAAAATATTGACGGATTGGTAAAAACTGCATTAGGTTTTAAACAAACCCCCTTGGCAAATCAATCTTTGGGAAAAGGAAAGCGTATAGGCCTGTTATTTTTGAATCCCAGTATGCGTACCCGTTTGAGCACACAAATAGCCGCACAAAACCTGGGAATGGAAGCCATTGTTTTTAATGCTTCGCAGGAAGGGTGGTCATTTGAATTTGAAGAAGGCGCCGTTATGAACGGAACTACGGCGGAGCATGTAAAAGATGCGGCGCCCATTCTTGGAAAATATTTTGATATTTTGGGAATAAGGACTTTTCCTACTTTAAAAAACAGGGAAGCAGATTATGCAGAAAAGATTTTGAACCAGTTTGTAAAATATTGCGGCATTCCGGTTATCAGCCTCGAAAGCGCCACGCTTCACCCTTTGCAAAGCCTTACCGATATTATCACTATTTCAGAGCGCCTTCCTATAAAAAATAAAACAAAGCCGAAAGTAGTTTTAACGTGGGCCCCGCACGTAAAACCGTTGCCACAGTGCGTGGCCAATAGTTTTGCTGAATGGGTAAATGCCTGGGGGCATGCAGATTTTGTGATTGCCCATCCGCCGGGATATAATTTAGATAAGCGTTTTACCAATGGGGCAGTTATTACTAACGATCAGGATTATGCGCTAAAAGATGCGGATTTTGTGTATGTAAAAAACTGGAGCAGTTATGAAGATTATGGAAAAATAATTCCTGTAGAAAATGATTGGCTGCTGAACAATAAAAAAATGGAAATAACCAACCATGCAAAAGTGATGCATTGCCTTCCGGTACGCAGAAATGTGGAATTGAGTGATGAAATATTGGACAGCAATAATAGTATAATCACCCAGGAAGCAGGAAACCGTGTATGGGCGGCGCAGGCTGTATTAAATGAGATACTTTGTAATATTATTGATTGAAAACTTTCTAAAAGAATGGTTGAAAAATCTCTTTATTTTTCCTTAGTACCTTTACAGAAAGTATCAATTGGAAAAACTTAAAAAAATAACCATGGTCGAGATTATTTTAAAAAATAATGTTGAAAAAAACAAAATTGATGCTTTGCTTCAGTTTCTAAAATTGTGGAAAATTGATGCAGAGATAAAAAAAGTATCTGAGCCTGCCGATAAAGAGAAAACGCCTTTTTCTTTATCGGCAGGTATTTGGAAAGATTATAAAATAGATGCTGCCAAACTACGTAAACAAGCCTGGAAGAGAAACAAATGATACTCTGCGACACGAATATTTTTATAGAAATTTATCGGAATAATGAAACAATTATTCAAACGATAAAACAAATAGGACAACAAAATGTGGCAGTGTCTGACGCTACCCGTGCCGAACTTTTTTTTGGCGCAAGAAACAAAAAAGAGTTACAGGCTATACATAGCGACATGGCTAAACTGATCGTATTTCCTATTGATACTTTTATTTCTGACATAGCAGTAAATTTGGTGGAACATTATAGCATTTCGCATAAACTGACTTTGCCTGACGCTCTTATAGGAGCAACAGCTATTCATCATAAAATAGAATTGTACACATTAAATGTCAAAGACTTTAGATTCCTTGATGAAGTCAAATTATTCTCTTTATAAAAATTCTTTATTTTTTTAAATCTGATAACTCTGCAGTGGAAAAACTATTCATCATAAAAATTGGAGGCAACGTAATTAATGATCAGGCTAAATTGGATTCTTTTCTAAAGGATTTTGCCAATATTCAGGGGAAAAAAATATTAGTCCACGGTGGGGGGAAAATAGCCACCGCCATCGGTGAAAAATTAAATATTCAATCTAAATATATTGACGGCCGCAGGATAACGGATGATGAAACCATTGATTTGGTTACGATGGTGTATGGAGGTTTGGTGAATAAGAAAATCGTTGCCAAACTGCAATCCTTTCATTGCAATGCGATTGGAATTACCGGCGCCGACGCCAATTTATTACCTGCCAAAAAACGGCCGGTGGCGCAAATTGATTATGGCTGGGTAGGGGATTTAAATGAGGAGGGTATACCAACAGCCACCTGGAAATTGTTTTTAGAAAACGGTTTAATTCCGGTGGTGGCGCCACTTACGCACGATTGCGGTGGAAATATGCTCAATACCAATGCAGACACGATTGCTTCGGTGGTTTCTGTTAGCTTATCAAAATATTTCGACGTGAGCTTGATTTTTTGTTTTGAAAAAAATGGCGTTTTGCTGGATATGAATGATGAAAATTCTGTGATTGCTACAATGAATTATGAAGAATATGGTTCACTAAAAAAATTGAATAAATTATTTGCCGGTATTTTGCCCAAAATTGATAACTCGTTTGACGCGGTTCATAAAGGGGTAAAAGAAGTAGTGATTGGAAATTCGTCACAGCTTTCTTCTTTAATTAATGGAATGTCCGGCACCCAACTTTCTTTCTAATGAGCAGTAAACCAATAAATATGGAGGATTTATATTCTGATGCCGTTAATTTATTAAAGGAATTAATTGCGGTTCCTTCCTTCAGCAAAGAGGAAGATAAAACCGCCGCTTGCCTCGAAGGTTTTTTAAGGAAAAAAAATATAAAGACGAACCGTTATTTAAATAATGTTTGGGCCACCAATCAATACTTCGACAGCAGTAAGCCAACCATTTTACTGAATTCCCACCACGACACTGTGAAGCCCAACAAAGGCTACACGGTGAACCCTTTTGAGCCCATCGAAAGGGATGGAAAATTATATGGTTTGGGTTCTAACGATGCCGGCGGCCCGTTGGTTTCTTTATTGGCCACTTTTGTTCATTTTTATGAGGCGGCTATTCCTTTTAACCTCGTTTTTGCCGCAACGGCCGAAGAGGAAATTTCAGGAAAAAATGGCATTGAAATTTTATTGCCCCACCTTCCAAAAATTGATTGCGCCATCGTGGGCGAGCCTACCTTATTAAATATGGCAGTGGCTGAAAAAGGGTTGCTGGTGCTCGATTGTACCGCCTATGGAAAGGCAGGCCATGCGGCCCGCGACGAGGGGGTGAATGCCTTGTACATTGCCATAAAAGACATCAACTGGCTGAGTACGTTCCAATTTCCAAAAGTTTCGCCCCTTTTAGGCGCGGTCCATATTGCGGTTACTTCTATCCACACCGAAAATAAAACCCATAATATTGTTCCTTCAGAATGCAGTTTTTTAGTAGATATAAGGGTGAATGAATTGTATTCTTTTGAAGAAATTATTGCGGTTATCAAAGAAAATATTAAGAGTGGGATCCAGCCACGGTCCATCAGGTTAAAATCTTCCTTTATCGATAAAAAGCACCCCTTGGTAAAGGCCATAAACTGGGGATTTCATCTTATGGCTCCCCCACCTGTTCGGATATGGCTTTGATGGATTTCCCTTCTTTAAAAATGGGCCCGGCAATTCAGCCCGCAGCCATAGCGCCGATGAATTTATTTTTGTAAATGAGATCAGGGATGGGATAAAAACTTACATTGAGTTATTGAAAATTTTTTCGATTGAATTAATGGGTTAATTTTTTCAACCAGGCGAACCTGCAATCCCATTTATGATCTTTCGCAAAAAATCCCCGGGCATTCCAATTGCCCGGTAGCACACGTTTGATACCTAAAATAAAATGAAATACAATCCACAAATCCACCACCGCAGGGCAATCCGGTTAAAGGGGTATGATTATTCGCAGGCAGGCGCCTATTTTATTACTATATGTTGCCAGGATAAAGAATCAAGGTTTGGTAAAATTGAGGACGGTAAAATGGTTATGAATGAATTGGGAACGATCGCCTATAATGAATGGAATCAATTACCGGAACGGTTTTCAAATTTTGAATTAGATGTTTTCCAGGTAATGCCGAACCACATGCATGGAATTATTGTGTTAAACGTAGGGGCAACCCTTGCGGTTGCCCGGGATAGGGCGGTTGCCCGGGATAGGGCGGTTGCCCGGGATAGGGCACGGGCAAGCCGTGCCCCTACGGTGGGGTCCATTGTCGGCGCCTATAAATCATTGGTTGCCAATGGTTGCCTTGATATTTACAAAATGCAAAATGAAACGATGGGAAAATTATGGCAACGCAATTACTATGAACACATTATTAGAAATGAAACATCCTACCAGGCAATTTCCAATTACATCATAAATAATCCTTCAAAATGGGAAGATGATAAATTTTATTGTTAATTAAACCCCGCCTGAACGATGATTTTTAGGATTTTATAATTAATAGGATTGAATAGCCACGAATCATAACAATCAAAATAATCAAATAAATCACCGTTCAGACAATTAATTCAGAATAATCAAATAAATCACCGTTCAGGCAATTAATTCAGAACAGGCATCTCCCGCCTGGAAATTGAGGTTTCCTGCTAAGAAAGGTGCGCCTTCCTAAAAAAACGGCCGGTATTCTTAGAATTACCGTACAGGTAAAGTGGTAATTCCTGCTTCCCTGCGGTGCAAAAAACCTTATTGCTATATTCTAATGCCGTTTTATTTTTTATTCCTGAATGCGCCAGGCAGCCCCGGGGCCTTATTCCTGGTTTTGATGGGTACTATTTTATTTATTCTTTTTAAATTAATTTTATGGGGAAATCATAAAACCAAAAAAATAATCGCATAGCCACGTAAATCAATTTTATGAAACCCAATAAAATAATACAGCAACAAATTTTTGAAATAATAGAGAATCAAATAAAAGGCGGTACCCCTCCGGAAACAAAACAAACATTTGAACGCCTCATACAATCAGGCCATAGCGAGGTAGATGCTAAAAAATATATTGGCCAATGCGTTGCGGTTGAATTGTTCCATGTGATGAAGCACCAGCAACCCTTCGATGAAAAAAGGTATGTTCAAAATTTGTTGAACCTGCCCAAAGAGCCTTTTGATTAGCCCGGCGGTGGCGGTAACAAAGGGGGCAGCCCCTGCATTATATTATTATATACCTTTAGAGGATGAGTGCCGGCTATTACCTGAAAGATAAAGTAATGTGGAGTTACGACAGCGAAGTTCTCCTGTTTAACGGCTTTCAAAAAACCCTCAGGCACATATCCGGGGTACCTTCCCTTCACAACCATGAAGGGGAAATTTACCTGCTAAGCCACTCCCTGGTTATTGAGGGGGATGAAAATTTAAATATCTTATTGGCCAGTATCATTCAGCTTTACCACGGCTTTGACGATGTTTACAGGAATACCTACGTGAAAAATTTTGGAATTTTCTGGCAACCTTTAAGGGTTGAATTTTATACACCCTCCGGCAGGCTCAACCGAGTTTACCTGATTATTAACGGCCGAGTTGTTCAATAAAAATGGAAAATGGTATAATACTTTGGTAACCATGATTTTCAGGCCAATAAATAATTTTTTCATCCTCTGCACTTATGTTGTGATTTGCTTTCAACTTTTGATATTAACTTAGTTCTTTCACATCGTATAATAAACAAAGCCGTTATCAGTATCCTGTTGTGATTTGCTTTCAACTTTTGATATTAACTTAGTTCTTTCACATCGCCATTAAGCATGAAGCTTACAATGCCGTTGTTGTGATTTGCTTTCAACTTTTGATATTAACTTAGTTCTTTCACATCTACACATACTTTGATAACATCTGCCTTAAAGTTGTGATTTGCTTTCAACTTTTGATATTAACTTAGTTCTTTCACATCTATAACCTATACTACGGATATCGTCAATAGTTGTGATTTGCTTTCAACTTTTGATATTAACTTAGTTCTTTCACATCTAAAGTTGCTTTCACACCTTACAAGTACTATGTTGTGATTTGCTTTCAACTTTTGATATTAACTTAGTTCTTTCACATCAATGATTGATACTTCTATATATCATCTTTAGTTGTGATTTGCTTTCAACTTTTGATATTAACTTAGTTCTTTCACATCAGATCGCTTCTTCTCAAGTAATGTCGTTGCGTTGTGATTTGCTTTCAACTTTTGATATTAACTTAGTTCTTTCACATCAAATTTCCCAATATCCAATCAATGAATGTAGTTGTGATTTGCTTTCAACTTTTGATATTAACTTAGTTCTTTCACATCCACTGCAGCTTTACGCTCAGAGCTAATTGGCGTTGTGATTTGCTTTCAACTTTTGATATTAACTTAGTTCTTTCACATCTATCAATAATATTCACATGCCGCTTCCCATAGTTGTGATTTGCTTTCAACTTTTGATATTAACTTAGTTCTTTCACATCAGATCTAATATTCGCATCGTTGCTACCAGTGTTGTGATTTGCTTTCAACTTTTGATATTAACTTAGTTCTTTCACATCCGATTGAACTTCCGTCAGCCAGCATTAAGGTTGTGATTTGCTTTCAACTTTTGATATTAACTTAGTTCTTTCACATCTTCTCTGATTTTATCAGTTCACGATAAACTGTTGTGATTTGCTTTCAACTTTTGATATTAACTTAGTTCTTTCACATCTAAACGGGTGTGCTTTAATGCCATCCCTTAGTTGTGATTTGCTTTCAACTTTTGATATTAACTTAGTTCTTTCACATCACAAATGTAAATCTTCCATCCCAAAGCAATGTTGTGATTTGCTTTCAACTTTTGATATTAACTTAGTTCTTTCACATCTCGCTATTTGTGCTTAAGAATTTACTGGTGTTGTGATTTGCTTTCAACTTTTGATATTAACTTAGTTCTTTCACATCCGGTATAAATTCCACGGATAGCCATTGTCAGTTGTGATTTGCTTTCAACTTTTGATATTAACTTAGTTCTTTCACATCTGCATCGGTAATTTTTACAAGTAAGCATACTGTTGTGATTTGCTTTCAACTTTTGATATTAACTTAGTTCTTTCACATCTGAAATTCAGGCCGATACCGCTGTAACTGCTAGTTGTGATTTGCTTTCAACTTTTGATATTAACTTAGTTCTTTCACATCAATAACGCCAAAAGACACTACTTGAAGTATTGTTGTGATTTGCTTTCAACTTTTGATATTAACTTAGTTCTTTCACATCTTCTTATACGGTAACACATTATACGGATAGGTTGTGATTTGCTTTCAACTTTTGATATTAACTTAGTTCTTTCACATCCATTTCCGGCACCGGACGGGCAATGATATATGTTGTGATTTGCTTTCAACTTTTGATATTAACTTAGTTCTTTCACATCTGGCATCCTCGTATTTATGACATCGTTGATGTTGTGATTTGCTTTCAACTTTTGATATTAACTTAGTTCTTTCACATCGAACAGCGATGATTACAATCACAACCATCCAGTTGTGATTTGCTTTCAACTTTTGATATTAACTTAGTTCTTTCACATCCATCCTCTGGCAACTATCACATACCACTGGCGGTTGTGATTTGCTTTCAACTTTTGATATTAACTTAGTTCTTTCACATCTTTACTGTTACTATAATATACAATATCCTATGGTTGTGATTTGCTTTCAACTTTTGATATTAACTTAGTTCTTTCACATCAAATTATTGCTTTGGTATTCCATACCACGCCGTTGTGATTTGCTTTCAACTTTTGATATTAACTTAGTTCTTTCACATCACGTTTGGCTGAAAGATAGGTTAGTACAGTGTTTGAACTACTTTTACAGGAATAAAAAAATGAATCGATTTTCATCTTTTATTCCTGTTTTTGTTTAGAATAATTCGAGTTGCTGGGAGGTTTCGGGGCCTTCAACTATTTGATGCCCCCTGAATATTTCCATCATTCCAAATTGTTTATCGGTGATGGTTAAGATGCCGACATGCCCTTTGGGGGGTAAAATGGATTTTACTCTTTTGATGTGAACTTCAGTATTTTCTTTACTACTGCAATGCCGTATGTACATACTGAACTGGAACATACTGAAACCATCAGCCATTATTTTTTTTCGGAACTGGGTATAGTTCTTCTTGTCCTTTTTGGTTTCTGTTGGTAAATCAAAATGTACTAAAATCCACATAATGCGGTATGCGTTTAGGCGTTCATACATGCTTGTTGAGTTGATAATAATCTTTAACGAATACTTATACGGCTTTATTTTTGAACAACAGTAAAAGAAGAAATACTGAAGATTCTTATTTTACTGCAAGACGGGATAAAGCATTCTTCTTGAATTACCTTCAAAGCATTTTGCAAGGGATGCCGTGGTTCGTTGTGCGGCATTCATCAGCGGGCTTTTCTGCCCATCAATCATTACATCCATTGCCGGAATTAACAGCAATTCTTTTTTCATAGAAGGAGTCATTTCAAGGAACTTTCCATTGCTCCTTATGATTCCGCACACCACTTTATCTACATAAGGCCGGTATGGTTCCATAATGTCATCCGCAAGGCAATAAGCATTATACTGGTTTCGGTGAAAAATTCCCAATGTGGGCAGAAGCCCGCTTGCCACAAGGTTTCGGGCAACCAATGCACGTAAAATGGCATAGCCGTAATTCAATAAATTATTAGGTGGCAGCCCATACCGTTCCCTTTTAAATTCAAGGAAATCAGGGAAAATATGTTTCCAGTAATACAAAGCCGCTTTTGCTTCGCAATTACTGCTGTCGCCGCTCTTTACAACTGTAGCAAGATTGAGCAGGTATTTGTTTTCTACTCGTTCCTCTTTTAAAAGTGATGCCTGGTTTTCTATTTTTGCGCTTACAGTTTGTTGCCATAGTTGCTTCTTTAAAGGAGCGGAAGCAGCTATCTGAACTTTAAATTTCTGGCTTTGCAAAGTATGCCCGTCAAGGCAAAGTTGCAACCCTACGGGATGATGTGTATTGTCGCAGGTAATTACAGCCGTATTATTCGCCAGTAATTTTGCTAATAAAGATTGCGTAATGGTTATTTGCTGGTGATCAAGAATTACTATACCGATATCTTCAATTGGCACCGATTTGGTTTCGCCAGCTTTCCTGCATCTCAATTACCATTTGTTCATTGGTAGTTTTGAGATAAGCAGGATTGCCAAAATATAGTGTGCGCTTGATCATAATTTATTTAAAGGGGCAACACCTGCCAGGTTTTTAAAACCTGGCAGGTGTGTGGTAAACTTCAATCTAAAAAATAACTTTCGAGTTTATCATAGTCATCATAAGATTTTATTCTTTCTTCGTGAGCCTGAAAATATTTTTCCTGGCTGGTAAAAAGTGAATCTATAAAATTTAAACGTTCAAGGTGTAAGGAATGGTATGATGACCATTCCCAATCTTTCGGATGCTTTCTAAAACCATGCCTTATCGGATTAAGATGAATATATAAGATGCAGGCAGCAAGATACTCCCTGTCTGATATCGCTTTCTTTTTAAAAGGTTTTAAAAATAAGGATCCGTTTCTGTCGTATTTATTGTTGAATGCTTTGGTATAACCGTTGAAAAAATTGGAGAATTGTTTGCTCAGAAAGTTAGAGGCCGTTACACCTGCCAGGTTTTTAAAACCTGGCAGGTGTGCCGAGATTGTAACTTTCGTTTTTATTCTTACCAGCAAATGAAAATGATTGGGCATCTGGCAGTAAGCATAAGTATCCGCTATTTTATCAATATGCTTATGGTATTGGAGTAAAAAATAACGGTAATTTTCCGGCTCGCGAAACAAATCTTCATCACCATTGGCATGATTAAAAATATGATAATAGGTGGATGGCAGAAGTTGGTCCATGATTTTATTTTTTGGTTTTTGAGAAACAGAAAAATTACTTATTTGTCAGTTTACTGTTACACCTGCCAGGTTTTAAAAACCTGGCAGGTGTGTTGGTAATAACGATAGTTTACTATTCCGTAAAAAGATCTTCATGGTTATAATTGTCGTTGTAGGTGTTTGGAAGTAGTTGCTTCATTTGATTTTTAAATTAGCACACAGAGTTGGACTTTAATAATTTTTTCATATAGTTAGGATGCTAAAATTGCCATTTAACTTCTCCATCTGGTTTTATTTCAAAATGCTTCCCTTCAATAGCGAAATTAAAATTTGTCTTTTGATATTCTTAATTTAGGGATTGGATTAGAAAAATCAAAGGAAGATGCGCCAACATTTGCTAACCCCAGTCGTTTCATTTCTTTTTTTAAATCCTCTTCTGACATGGAATTAAGATGATGCTTTAAGGAAATTCTACCATCTTCAAATTTTACTATTAAGTATAAGCGCGAACTTAATTCCTTAGGTGAAAGTGCTTTTAATTCTTCCATTTCCTTTTCATAAAACAATACTTTTTGATTTAGTTTAAGCGTGGTGTATAAAGGAATCAAATGCTTTACCTTCTTGATTGTCTTTTCAAAACTCTTTTCAACAGCATCGTCCAAAATAGTTTTATCTATTACTTTAGAAATATCAAGTATTGAATAAGGAACAATTTCTCTAATTAATTCTTCATTAATAATTGATTGGTAGAAGGCGCAAATACTTGTCTCCCCGTTTTGTGCATATACATGTTGCTTGTATGGTTGTTTAGAACCGTATGATTTGAATGTTTTTATTTCAGCTGGATTATTTATAAATCCTCCGCCACCGCCCTTGACTTTTGTTCGTAAATGCCTTACAGGATTAAGAGGAAGCTCATTTTTATCTTTACTTTTCCCAAATGCCCAAATCGGTTCTGATATTGCTTGTTCAAAAGTTTTTCCTTCATCAATTCTTGATTTTATTTCTTTTTTAAAATAATCTCTGAGGTTAGGGTCAATTATTAAGTTTAAATCTTCAAATGATTTGAGATAAGCAAGCCCATCTCTATGCCTTGTGACGAAGAAAAGATTATCTTTTCTTTTTTCATTTGTTTGGAAAATGAAATTTCCATTTCCGTCTGATTGTGGGATGAATTTCCCATTTTCTTCTTCATATATTGGCTGTTTTATTGCGCCATAGAAAGTATCATCATGAAGATTGCCTCGGATAGTATCGCCTTTAGCAATTATTGGAATTTTGTTGCCCGATTCGTTTAACTTATAATACCATTTGCCATCATCTTTCTTTTGTTTCACGAATTGCTGCTTACCACGTTTACGAACATTTTTATAAGTATTTTTAATGGTTCTATATTCAGCTTGAAAGTTGATTAAAGTTTCATCTTCAATCTGTTTCTTAATTGATTGCCCATTAAAATTATCCCATTGCCTGACTGATTCGTGATAAGGTAAATTATTGTCATTGGCTTCATTGTATCGAAATAAAATTTTATCTCTAATTGCCGCAGGAGGAATTAAAGTAAGTACCATAGCATCAATAGCGTGGTGACTGTGTTTATCTCTTTTCTTCTTCTCTAACCGTGGTTGTATTTTGTATATCTTTCTAAAATCATCAGTGACAGAACCTTTCTGAACTTCCACCTTTTTAAAAACTGTTTTTAGAAAGGGGAGTGCATACTTAGTAACTACTTGCGTGTCTTTTAGCTGACTATTTCTCCAGCCGGCTTTATATTCATTTATGGTAAAAGTTTCCAACTTTTTTCTCCAATATTCTAATTCAAATTTATTTAGATGCCTTTGCTGTATGCAATAATCTTTTCTATCTTTTGTTGAAGCCTTTTTTGATTCATTGACCCAAAAATCTATTTGTCCATTTATTTGCTCTGTCCTTTCTGAGGTGACGGTACGCTTATTTTGTCCTTTGCTAATTTTTTCTTCAATGGTTATATTACCAAATATCGATTCTAATGTTGAAAGGATAGGCTTGCACGTAATACCAAGAATTTTTTTTTCTTCAGAATAGTTTGGACAATCAAAAGGGATTCTGTTATTTTTTATTTCCCTGTTATATTTTGAAGAAGCAAGGGTTAAATTCTTTAACTCATTATCAAAGCTCATGCTTGCGGGAATTGTGTGCTCAAAGTCATACTTTATACCGTTAAACATGTCGCACATATTTATTGTTTCACCAGTATAAAGACAACGCATATTTTGCTCTTTCCACAATCGGATTTTATCAATCAGAATTTTATCTTCTCTATCGTAACTTGTTTGACATTCCTGATTTATTTCATCTATTATTTTCTTGTATTCATTGTTTTCCTTTTCTCTGTCACGTTGCCTTTTTTCTATTGCTTTTCTCCTGTTTGCATCATTTAATTCTCTGGCTATTTCAACAACAACCCGGGTGTCTTCATCTATTTTTCCTTCTTGCAGTAAGTAATTCATTAAGCCTCTTAATTTATGTAATGTTTTAAGAGCCATCGGATTCTTGAAACCATTACTGATAGGTTGAGGTTTACCTAAAACGGGTATGTCATTTTTAAAAGTAGCTTCCTCATATGTTTCTTGTTCAGATGGATGCCATAAGTATTTTTTATTATCATCAGGTACATCATAAATGTCTTTTAAATAATCAAAAATTTTGTCATGCAATCTTTCTGATTTTAAATAAGTCTTCTTTTCTTGCTTTTGGTTCTATAAGATTGTAAAAAGGATAAGTATTCTTTGCTTATGTATTCAATGATTTTTTGCTTTTCTATTTCGGCTTTATCATTCCATGTGGCGGGACCAAATACTGAAATTGTTTTTGTTTTAATTTCATTTTTATCCTCAGTGTTTAATTGATAATCAGCATCAGTACTGAAAGCAAAACCACTATTTATTTGGTCGCTTATTAGGCTATTAACAATATTGACTAATTGCTTGTCATGATTTTGCTGTTGGATTATCTTTTTTATTTCCGATGAAAAGGTTTCAATTAAATCGGTCATCAATTTTTACCTCCTTACCTAATACTTTATGAAGGTTTGCTAAATAAACTGCTTCACTGTAAATAAAGCCGCGATAGAGATATGGAAGAATTTTCTTAATGGCAGAAAGGCTAAGTGTGGCATATCCTTGCTGTAATTTTATTTTTGAAAACTTTTCAGCAATTTCTTCATCTAAACCTAATTTAATAATAGCAAACTCTTTTAATTTTTCTTTTGAATCAAACGTAAATAGTATATGCCAGATGTCTTCAAATGAATATTTGCAGGGTTTATTTTATCAAATAGAGCTTCTTCCCATCCATAATTTTCTTTCCAGTCAGTACCTAAAGCCTCTTTAAAACTATTTAGTAATGTACATGAAATCACCTTTGTGTCACCTTCTTTGTTTTTAGTTCCTTTGCTATGTTTAGACGAAATATTACCACCAAGTTTTGTTAGTTCTTTATTGATACTGCTTAGTTTGAAATCTCTGGAAGATTTATAAAACAAGGGATAGATATTTTGTTTTAGGGCAGTTGTTTTATTTATGTTGTCAGGTAATTTTATTTTTAAGTTATTAATAAAAACCCATGTTCTAAACTCTTCATATAATGGATGGCTTACCGGGCATCTTTTTTTCCCTGCTTTAATGAATTTATTGCTTGCGTTTTTTGCAGGAGTTTCCAAAGTACAGTAGCCTACTAAACCTTTTTGGCTTCTTAAAGGACGTTGCCAAACTATTGCCTTCCAGAATTTCTTATATAAGAAATCATCAAGGTTTTGTACACGGCAAATTTCTTTTAATTCGTGTTCATAATCTGTTCTTAAATTGTAACGTTTACGAATGCGTTCATTTTTATCCTTGCTTAAATGATATAAAGCAGCACCCAAAGTTTTGTATTCCATAATAAGAGGTGTAATGGCTTCAACGCCTTTCGTCCCATTTTTTTCACTTCCTTTTAAAATTGTTTTGGCTTCTTCATCTTCATCATCCCTGCCTCTGTAACCCCTGCGTTGTACTAACTGATAAAGTACCCTGCCTAAAATCTGAGGGTTATCCTGAAATATTTTTTTATGCTGTTCGTCATTGCTAACAACCAACATCCTGAACAGGTAATAGCTTTCGTGTTTGCTAAAACCTAACCTTTCAAAATCAGGTTTACCATCTCCATCAAAATCGAAACGAAGCCACTGAATAAAAACATCACTTTGGGGATATTTTCTACCCACACCTTTCGTATATTTTCTCCATTCATCTAATTCTTTAATAGTTAAGGGACACATATGTTGTTCAATCAAAGTTTCTAGCAAAGCCCACTTTCTATATTTTTCAGCCTGGTAGTTTCTTCGTTTACTTCTGCTTTCTGTACGTTTCTGCACTAAGGGAAATTCTCCTGATTTTCCTTCACCAACACCTTTGTCAAAAGTCAGCACACCTTTATCAATAATTTGATTTTCTTTTTCAGATGTATCTCTAATTGCCCATCCAATTGAGTTTGTTCCTAAATCAAGACCTAGAATTTTTTCCATAATTGCAATGTTATAGTAAATATTATTTTTATATCTGAAAGCTTATCACAATAAGGCTATAAGCCGAAGATTATTTCTTAAGCCCTGCATCGTTTACGCTCTGTGGGGTTTTTTATTTTTTAACTTTCATTTTGAAATTACAAAATATTATTCCGTTGTGAAAACATTTATAAGAGTGCCGCAGCAATGCGGCATTGTTATTTCTATTATTCTATTTTACGCTTGCTCCAAGTCGTTATACTTATTCTAAAATAAATTGGAGCTTTGAAGCAATTAGTTTTTAAAGAGGGATTAGATTTGAACTTCTAAGGTAATTTTTTTTTCAATACATTGCATTATTAAAATAATGGGACTTCCCCGTCTGGCGCAGATATGCAGCAAGGGCAAAGTGGAGTTGGGGTATCTGTGACTTGCAGTTACTCAATCTGCTACAAAAGCTTCATCAGCCTAAATAAAAATCCTCCTTATTTATTGGTTTACTGCGGGCATCCTCTCACCATGTTTCTGCCTACGCAAACTATCTGAATAATTCCGGCTCGTGAAGACAAGAACCGCGGAAGGGTAATTCTGTGGGGTAACCATTATGTGATCTGTAATTAGCTATTGCTTATAGTAAGCAAGCTTTACCGTTTGATAGTAGTTGGGTTCATCGCCGTTGTACATTTTAAACGAAATGAGCCTGTTTTTACTATCAAATTGTGCGTCGGTATTAAATGTGACATAAGAATTGGTTCCTTCCTGGTAAACAGTAATGTTTGAAGCCGGGTAGGCCGTAAACTGGTAAAAATACCAATCATCTATATTGTTTAGTGAACTTCCTATTGCGGAGTTGCTAAAAGTAAATTCAGGAAGCTGTGAAACTGCCATTGTATAATATCTTGTTTAAGGTGGCGTATTCGCTCCCTTTTGTAGCCCGTGAATTCATTTGAAATAGGTTTAATGTTTCCGGGCCACTGGTCCAATAAGAAGTGTCACTTTGAATTACGGTACTGATGTTGCCGGAAGCATCATAGATCAGCGAGTCATGCATATTGGGAACTGTAGCCGGGATAGTATAGGATGCCCAGGAAACAAATCTTCCATTCGCATCAAAGTTGTAAGCCGTTAAATTGTTTTGTCCAAAATCACCTTCATTTAATGTGCTGAGGGAATAGCCGCCGGAAGGGAGAGATGTTTTGGAAACGTTCTCCACTTCCGGGCTTCCGCTGGTGTAAGTGTAAGTCACAGAATTAATTACGTTCGCGTTATCGTAGGCATAATCAATCGTTACGGCCGTGCCGCTATCCTGCAGGTCTGCTGAGTTTCTTTTGATATGGCTGAGTCGATAGTTGCTGTTATAACTATACACCATTGAATGATTCGCAGGATTCAGATCACTATTGGGAGCTTTATCCAGGAATATGCTGCGGCTTAAAGTATCATAATAGAAGTAAACAGTAAGAGAATCCTGCAAGTTGCCCGAACTGTCGGTCCAGGTTTCCCTAAGGCTCTTTACCAATTCCGAAGAATCCACACCGAAAATTTTTATAGAATCTACCTGTTGGATGGTGGGAAGGGTGCCAGCTGTTTTTTTGCATGAGAAAAATGATAGCGTTGATGCGAAAATGATAGCGGAAAAGATGAGTGCCTTCATTAGCCATGTTTTAGTTTTGATTAAATCGTGATATCAAAGAACTAAAATAACTATTAATAATGAAGTAAAAAATAAATTATTTGAACATGGCAGCCGTGCCAAAAACCTATAGTTAGCGCAAGCGCCTCCTGCCGGTTCGTGTCTTCACAAATCAATTTCATAATTCCGTTTCGTGATGGCACGAACCGGGGGAAAGGCCAAAATAAAAATCCTTCTTATTTATTTGTTTACTGCCAGGCAATGATGAAAAGATTGCTCCCGAAAATTGACGGGGCAGGCTTCGTAGCCAATTGCATTTCATTAAACGAAAGGCATCCCTTCGACAGGCTCCCTTCGACGAGCTCAGGGTGACACGACCTTCTCCTGAGCCGTGTCCTGCTGCTGCACAAGGACCGGAGTAGAGACATTGCCAGGGAGAAATTCATTAATTGACCTTATTATTTCCATTGCTATGAATTTATTGGCAAGGGAATTGAACCTGTTTATTTAAGATTCAGTTGCTATAGATATTTCATTTTATGGTAATTGAGTTGTGTATTATAGTTGGCATTTAATAATCTACTACAATGAACAAGCCTGAAACGGTATCATATTCTCAAAAGCTTTTCTACCAGCTTGCAGTAATTTTACTTATCGGTATTTTCATTTACGTTGGTCACGGGGTGTTGGTGCCTGTTTACTTTTCTATACTTTTAGCTATTTTATTATTACCTGTCACCAACCTGCTGGAAAAATTACATTTCCCCAAAACACTTGCAAATTTTGTTGCTGTCATACTGGCCTTGTCTTTCATTGGAGGTGTGGTATATTTTCTTTCCTCACAAATGGCAGCGTTTTTCAAAGATATGCCTTCTATCAGGGCACACCTGGCCCAACATGTATCTGATTTACAAAACTGGGTGGTACAAAAACTTCACATCAGCACCGCACAACAAAAAGCTATTATTGATACTGCCAGGGAAAATGTAAGGCAATCCAGCGGCCAATACATTGGGCAAACTTTCCTTACTGTATCAGAAACGGTGATGCTTATTGTGCTGGTAGCCATCTATTCCTTCCTCCTGCTTTGTTACAGGCATTTAATCAAAAGATTTTTGTTTGCGGTTTTTAAAAGCGAGCACAAAGAAAGGCTTGAGCAGGTAATGCTTGAATCAAAACAGATTATTCAAAAGTATATGGCAGGGCTTCTGATGGAAATGGCCATTGTCGCCACCTGCAATTCTGTTGTATTATTATTGATAGGTGTAAAGTATGCCATTTTCCTGGGTGTATTTGCGGCTGTGCTCAATATCATTCCTTATATAGGTATTGGTTACCGGCTTACTGTTTACTGTGTTGGTAACATTAGGTAATTACGCCGGCATGAATGAAATTATCTGGATTATTATTGGTTTGGAAGTCATACATTTCTTAGATGCTAATTTTTTAATGACGAAGATCGTTGGCTCCAGGGTAAAAATAAATGCTTTGATGACTATTGTTGGCGTTGTAATAGGGGGTACGTTGATTGGCCTGCCGGGAATATTTTTGGCATTACCCACCATTGCAATTTTAAATGTAATATTTTCTCAAATTGATACACTTAAACCATGGTCCATTTTACTCAGTGATGACCGGGAAAATATCACTCAAAAAAGAATATCAAAGCATATTGCAAAACTTAGAAGAAAAAGTAAGTAATTCGATTTTACCAAAGCCAGGAACTTTTCCCCGAGTCGTCCACCCCCAACTGGCATGCGTCTCACTTGTGTATATATAATTCGATCGCTGCTGTTGGTTAGTCTCCAACTATGGGTAAAATAAAAATTGTAAATATTTGTAGGTTTACTGTAACCGGCTACCGCTGCAAAAGGTTTCGTCATTGCGAGGCGCATCGTTTATTTTGAAGTGAAGTAGGGAGATCATTGCGCCGTGGCAATCTCTAATTTAAGAACTTCGGTATGAATGAAAAGATTGCCGCGCCGCCATTGGAATTAACTATGCAGATAAAGATTTTATATGGCTTCCCGCAAAGACGTAACCGGGAGATTGTGGCCTTATTTTGTAAGCCATTGCTCATCCCGTACGTTGCGAGGTGCATGATTAATCTTGAATTGTAGAAGAATGTTTTTTGTCCCGTTTCTTTTTCGGGATGGCAATCTTAAAGGTGGTTCGTGAGTGACGAACCATGGCAGGGGTTTAAATCTGTAGGCCTGTAAGCCAGGTACATTGTTCCCAATTTTTTAACAGTTGCATAAAATTAATGGCCACATCTTTACACTTATTGCTAACTTACTAAAATATCGCCAACACCATGGGGCTTTTTAATTTTTTTACACAGGATATTGCCATTGACCTTGGCACCGCCAACATTCTCATCATACATGATGATGAGGTGGTGGTAAATGAGCCTTCTATTATTGCACTGGACAGGAACAATCCAAAAATTGTACTGGCCGTAGGCAAAAAAGCATTGATGATGCATGAAAAAACCCACGACAGCATCAAAACCATACGGCCATTAAAAGACGGTGTCATTGCAGATTTCAATGCTGCAGAACTAATGATAAGGGAAATGATCAAAAAAATCTATCCTAAAAAACAAATGTTTCCGCCTGGCTGGCGAATGATGATTTGTATTCCCAGTAGCATAACCGAAGTAGAGAAACGGGCGGTAAGAGATAGTGCAGAGCAGGCCGGGGCTAAAGAAGTATATCTTCTCCATGAACCTTTGGCCGCAGCACTCGGTATTGGGATTGACGTATCCGAACCCGTAGGAAATATGATCATTGATATTGGCGGTGGCACAACCGGAATATCTGTTGTGGCATTGGCGGGTATTGTGTGCGACCAGTCCATTCGTGTAGCAGGCGATGAATTTACTGCAGATATTATGGAATCCATTCGCCGGTATCATAGCCTTCTTATAGGCGAGCGTACAGCCGAGCAGATAAAAATACAAGTTGGCGCCGCTATGAAAGGCATTGACAATCCACCGGAGGATATGGCGGTACATGGAAGAGACCTGGTAACTGGTATTCCAAAAGAAATAATGGTTACCTACCAGGAAACAGCAGAGGCAATGGATAAATCTATATTCAAAATAGAAGAAGGCATTTTAAAGGCTTTGGAAATGACGCCACCTGAACTGGCCTCAGATATTTATCGGCGCGGGCTGTATTTAACCGGCGGCGGAGCTTTATTAAGAGGATTGGATAAAAGGATTGAAGCAAAAATTAAACTTCCCGTACACGTAGCCGATGATCCTCTTACAAGTGTGGTGAAGGGTACAGGCCTTGCCCTGAAACATTATAAAAGCTACCCTTTTATAATGAGATAAACCAGGTACCGGAGCCGTGGTAGTTATATGAAAATTTATGCTAAGAGTGATATGGGCAGGGCAGATAAAGATTTTCGCCAGCTTATATTAGACGCAAATTCCATAAAGAGAAATATGGGGAAAATTTGCTTCCTATTTTGTGTTTGAATAGAACCTGATGATAGGTGATAGCAAGAAGAAAAGGCATAGCTAACATCATAATCAGTTAATTGCCTGGAATACTTTAGGCAGTTTCAAACAAATGCATGTGCGCCGGGTTACATTATATATAGTTAGCAGCCTCTTTTTAATAGCCCTTTATTGGTGGACAGTTGTAAATTTTCTTATCCAAGCTCAAATGTAGTAATCCCAAACACTTTGCTAATCTCCATCACGGGTGGTTTGCCGTAGTACATTCCTGCACATTCAAAAACACAGGTGGTTTTATATTTTTTTATTAGAGCAACTGCATCCCGGTTTATTACCGGAATGTCAAGATATAAAGGTTCGCCTGGCACTGAATTTAAGCAGGCTTTATAAAGCGCTGCTTACTTAAAATTAAATCTATTAAAAAAATTCAATTTCAATTAGCTCCCATTTGCAGCAGTAGCCGATTATAGTAAACCAACAAATATTGAAGATTTTTATTTCACAACCGGTGCAGGTTGTTTCCCGGTTCGTGCCATCATGAACGGAATTACCGAAGTGATTCGTGGGGCAATATTTTTTGAGCTTAATTTATTCTTCCTTTCTTGGCGGGTGTCCTCACCCGACTTTTAATGAATTAATATTATCTTGGGAAAATGCCAGGAGTTTTTAAATATTCAGGAGTAAGAAAAAGTTATCAGTCGCTCAATGAAGTTTATTTCTGGACGTCAGTGATTAAAGATTGGAAACATCTTTTGAAGGAAGATGAGATGAAGATGATAATTATGGAAAGCTTTCAGTGGTTGGTACAGCATGAACTCGTTCACATTTATGGATATGTAATAATGGATAATCACATGCATGTACTATGGGAGCAATTAAAAATGAATGGTAAAGAAACACCTAAAGAGAGTTTTGAAAAATATACAGGCCATATGTTTTTAAAACAATTGAAAAAGGCAGGCGACAAGTTAAGTGATTATAAGACTGAACAAAAAGATAGAAATTATATCTTCTGGCAAAGAGATCCTTTAGCGATATTAATAACTAGCAGAAAATGGCAGGGGAAAAACTTGATTATCATGCATTACAATCCTCTTCAACCCCATTGGCAATTGTGCAAAGATCCAACTGAGTACCGGTTTTCTTCCGCGCGATTTTATGAAACAGGAGATGATGAATTTAAGATACTAACTCATTATATGGATAAATTATAATTACCGAATGTCGGGTGGGGACACCCGCCAGGTAGGGGGTAAACTTTTTTTAGGACGAGTCAGATCAATATTTTTCCAAATCTACATAAGTTAAAAAAATGCATAATCATTTTTCCAGGTACGGCCGTATAGTTGCGTTATCGTTCATGGCTTTTCTTATTGCAGGAAAGCTTCCGGCACAAAACACGCTCCGGTTAGATCCGGCAAACCATCACTATCTGCTGTATCAGAATAAACCCGTTGTTTTGATAACCTCCGCAGAGCATTATGGCGCATTAATCAATCCTGATTTCGATTATGTAAAATACCTGGATGCATTGAATAAAGAAGGTATGAACAATACGCGCGTTTTTTCGGGCGCTTATGTAGAAAGAAAGGACGATATCAAATTTATGCATTATGGCAATACCCTTGCACCCAAACCCGGCAGGTTGATAACACCATGGAAACGCAGCAATGTAGCGGGTTATGCCAATGGAGGGAATAAATTTGACCTGGATCAATGGAATGAAGGATATTTTTCGAGAGCAAAGGATCTTCTAAAACAGGCGGCGAAAAGACATATTATGGTGGAGTTCACCCTGTTTGGAAATCAATATGGCGATGGCATTTACTCCTACTCGCCATTATATCCGGGCAATAATATTGAGGAAGTAGGGATAAAAGGGAAAGGCGGGTTTATTTATTTTCAATCTTTACGGAATGCTGCGTTAGTGGCAAGACAGGATGCTATGGTGGTAAAAATAGTAAAAGAACTGAACGGTTTTGACAACCTGTATTATGAAATATCCAATGAGCCATACAACGTAGTTAAAGATTCATCATTGGTAGATCAATGGCATAGCCATTTGGTAAGTCTTATCAGGAAAACTGAAAATACTTTGCCTAAAAAGCATCTCATAGCTACCAACCAGGCAATTGTAGATAATCCGGATGTAGATATTGCTAATTATCATTATGTGCATATTCCAAATAGCCCTGATTTTGATTCTCTGTTACGTCTCAATAAAGTGATCAGCATGGATGAAACCATGGGGTCGCTGAAAGATGAGGATGCCAATGAGGTGCGTGTGGAAGCATGGGATTTTATTTTACACGGAGGTGGTGCATACAATAACCTGAGCTGGGAATATACACCTGATAAGCCACAAGGTACTCCCGGATCGGATACGGTGAGACAATATCTTATGCATTTGCAAAAGTTTATAAGCAGTTTTGATTATACCAAAATGAATTATTTGCCCAGGCTATTGATGAAAGTACCGGACAAAGCCATTACCCGTTTACTGGCAGAACCGGGTAAGCAATATGTCTCGTCCTGAAATAGGTTGTCTAAAAAACAACCAAAAATGGAATTAAAAGATCAAATTATTCAGGAGTATTTAGCCACGGGATGTGGCTACCGGAAATTACAGGAAAAGTATGGCATCAGCCGAACTACCATTTGCAAATGGGTACTTATTTACCAGGGTATTCATAATTTAGCCCCTACCGATTTGCAACAGAAACATTACATTAGCCCCATGGATGCAAAAAGAAAAAAGGAACAAAAAGCTACTTCTGAAAACGAGGCAGCCTTGCTCCAAAAAATTGCTACGCTGGAAAAACAATTAGCACATCAGGAGCTTAGGGCTGAAGTACTGGATACCTTAATTAATGTGGCAGAAAAACAACTCAAAATCTCTATCAGAAAAAAGCCTGGCACTCAACAGTCCTTGAAATAAAAAAGGCAAATCCGCAATTTAGTGTGCAACATATTTGCCGGCTGTTGGGTTACACTCCACAAGCTTATCATAAAAAACAAAAAAGAAATGTAATTGAGATGGGGCACGAGCAGTTGCTATTACAACAAATAGATGCCATCAGAAAATACCAGCCCAGGTGTGGTGGCCGAAAACTTTTTATCATGCTGGCACCCTTTTTTAAACAGCATCAAATACCAATGGGAAGAGATAAATTCTTTATGCTTCTTGCTAAAAATAAACTGTTGGTACGCAAAACGAAACGTAGCGTCCACACGACTAACAGTAAGCATCACTTTCGCCGGTATCCTAACCTGGTGAAGGATTTTACACCATTAAAAGCCCATGAACTTTGGGTAGCAGATATTACGTATATACCGCTTAAAAACCGGTTTGCTTACCTCTTTTTAATAACGGATGCCTATAGCCGAAAAATTGTTGGCTTCCATGTAAGTGATGATATGAGAGTGAGCAGTGCAACACTGGCCTTAAAAAAGGCATTGGCACAAAAACCACCGGAAACCATTGTGATCCATCACAGTGATAGAGGCATCCAATATTGCAGCACGGCTTATGTGCAATTGCTACAAGAAAATAATGCTCACATCAGTATGACTCAAAGTGGCGACCCTTTGGAAAATGCGATTGCCGAAAGAGTAAATGGAATTTTAAAAACAGAACTTATCAGCAGGTATTATGATACCATTGATAATGCATCTAAACACATCGCCCGGTGTATTACTATTTACAATTACCGCAGAAGGCACAGCAGCCTTAATTGGCAAATACCACATGAAGTGCATCAGCAAAAAGGGCCACAAATAAGAAGGTGGAAAAACTATTATCAACCAGGCAAAAAAGCAAAAGAAATGATGCAACCAACTTAACGGGCAACGCGCAAAAAAATATTTTCTTTAGCTGTGGGGCTACCAAAATATTTTTTGCCAGCACACGGCGAGAAACTTAATTAATCAACCTATATCAGGATGAATTATCTTAGTCAACCAATAACAGGATTTTTATTATTAACCAGACAACTTTTTTCAGGACGAGTCAATATGCGCTTTATATCCATCACAGCAAGCCGTATGATGCTACACCCTCAACGGACGGTATATGGAAATACGAAGCGGATGTGGGTGACTTTCGTGATACAGTGAGTTTAAAACTTCCTGCCGGAACTTATTTCTTCAAATGGTACAATCCGTCAACGGGAGTATGGACAAAGTCATATCCATTTCATTTGGCTAAAGAAACCAACTATTCTTTTTATACAGCATCCTTTAAAACAGATATAGCGTTGGGGATTATAAAAAAATAGTGTTCTAAAAGATTTCGCCAACAACCGTGGATTTCGTGTCTCACGAATCACTTCAAGAATTGCGTTTCGGGAAGGCACGAACAAAAATAGGGGACGGTGAAATCAATATTTGATTAAGCAGTAAATAGAGGAATTGATTGCAGAATCAACTTGCGTGGTGAAAGCGGCATAGCAAAATGGAACCGTGAGACAAATAAGTACCTTTCCTTAAATTACAAAAGAGAGGCCAATGATTAAATCCCTAAATCAGATTTTAGTTTTTATTCTTGAAATTATTATGCTAATTTCTTATGGTTATTTTGGAATGACAAGGCAGTGGAACTTAGCAGTAAAGCTTTCGTTCACCATCATTGTTGTTTCAATTGCTATCTTATTATGGTCAATATTTGCAGCACCTAAATCGGGACGTCGTTTAGAAATGCCTTATCTATCGATATTTAGGGCGCTTATGTTTTCGTTGGCTGCATTTCTGCTTTTTGAATCAGGGCATAAAAACTTCGCGATAATTATTTTCGTTTTGTCTCTGCTAACACAAACGATTAGCTTTTTCACAGAAAAATAAAGAACAGCTAATTTTGCAGGACAATGGCATCAGGATTAGTATGACCGGCAACTTAACACCAAGCAAATTACATAACAATCAAAAAATAAATCATCAAAGATTATGGAAAAATTATTTTAAAAAACCAGCTACTTTTGAAAACAAAAATGAAAATCATCCTGTAAACTTATTGCAGGATTTATCTATTAACCTGTAAACTTTTTTTAGGACGAGTCATAATAAACGAGATAAAAGGATTGTAAATAAAACTATTACTTAACCACCTTAGAGGGGAACACCAACGGCAAATACCTTACTTGTAAGGCAGCGATCTATGGTGATTGGTGGATGCGATAACTAATGCAATACCACAGAAAAGCAGCGCAACCATGGCCCGTACAATTTCATTTCCGTGCATGGTATAAGGGTTTGCAACCGCATCAGGTATATGAAAGAAAATAAAAAAAAGAAAGAGCATAATGGCCAGGAGCAGTGCAACTACCTTTATCCATATTTTGAAAATAATCGCGATGGATGATAAGATAAGCGCTGCTCCTGCAAAATAAGTCCAAAACAATGGCGCCCCGATCCACCCGGGCACCATGGTAGCCACAAAATCAGTAAATACAAAATGGCTGCATCCAAACAACAACATAAGGATGGCGAAAAAAATTCTCCCGAATGGAATTAGTTTTTCTAACCAACTTAGAAAGAGGTTCTTTTTGTTTCGGCTCCAATTATTTTCTGCAAATGAACCTGCCATTACAAATGCGCCCCCACAGTATGCAAGCTCTTCACCGGCATTAAACCAAACATCCAGGCGGGAAGCTTTATCAGCACTAAAGATCATAACATAGGGCAACTGGCAGGTGATGATGATGGCAAGAAAACAAAACCCTGCATACAGGCAAATATTTTTTGATATAACGGGCTGCGGTCATAAATACCCCTGAAATCATGGCCCCTGAGAATATCAAAGCTATTCCTGCAAGAATGGGGAACACTACATATTGATGAGCCCATGCAGGAAACGGGGGTAATATTTCCGGGCGAAAATCTTTGAGGAGAAGCTGGTGTATTCCTACTGCAACAAGGCCAAGCCCATATAATAAACGACCAATTTTAGTAAGTTTTTCCATGAATACCAGTTGTAAAAACAATTCAATTTACTGCATAAATTTTAATTTTCATTCCAATAAATCCCGGTACCATGGATCGTGCCTCCACGAATCACTTCAATAATTCCGTTTCATGATGGCACTAACCTGGGACAGGCTAAAATAAAAATCCTTCTTATTTGTTTGTTTACTGCAACCACCACCTCTGCATGAGCCAAAATAAAAAATGTAATCCAGTTTGCAGGGTTATTTCTTTTTACCGCTGAGCCCTCTTTGGGATAACGAGCTACCAGGAAGAATCATAGACAAATTGGATTATATTTGATCTGTGATAAGGATTCCTGGGCTAATGGATATTATGTGGCAACTAAAATTCATTTGTTTTTTACAATAATAATATGATTGCAGAAAATAAGTCACTTGTCCGGCTTGAGGCTTTTAGTGATGGCGTGTTTGCGATTGCCATAACACTTTTAATACTTGAAATAAAAGTGCCGCCTGTTGCTTCAATTCATTCAGTGAACGACCTGGTACATGCCTTGGTGCATTTATGGCCTTCCTACTTTGCTTTCGTTTATTCTTTTGGGGGCATATTGGTTCAGTGGATTATACATCACAATACGTTTAACCATATGGACAAAACGTCGCGTTCTTTTTTATATACCAATGGCTTTCTCTTGTTCACTATTGTATTTTTCCCATTTCCAACCGCTCTGCTGGCAGAATATATAAACACTGAATATGCGATGCCTGCTATCGTATTTTACGGCCTGGCATCCGTTGTTAATTCCCTGGCGTGGTTTTTATTTATTCATTCGATCGAAAAACCAAAGCGATTACTGAATAATGCCTTTTCCCCGAAAGAGTATAATGCATTAAAAAAAAGTAATCACGTAGCAATAATTGTTTACTCATCTACGACCTTGCTGGCGATCTGGTTTCCATACACTGCCCTGATTATTAGCGTTGCTTTATGGGTAGTCTGGATTTATATATCGCTGATCGAAAAGGAATAACTACTTTCCAATGTTATCGGAGGAATGAGGCGCAAGAAAAGAACAGGGGCTTTAAGCCGTGGTTAGTCTTTAACTATCATTAAAATAAAAATTCTCCTTATTTATTTGTTTACTACCACCACTACTTCAATAATTCCGTTTCGTGAAGAGATGAAGCGGGGAAGTGTTAGCAATTTATTAGCTTTTTAAATCGTTATTTTTGAAACCAGCTAATTACTAAAAAACACAATCCGGCATCCTAATGAAAACACCTCTTTTCTTTTTACTGTTTTTCGCAGCCATTATTATCTGTTCCTTTGGAAATGCGCAACCCATTACCGGTGTTTGGAAAGGGAAAATTGACCACAGGAATGTGGAACTTAAAATAGTGAAGAACGGGGACAGCCTTACCGGCACCAGTTACTATTACACCTCGGCTAATAATTTCAGGAGATACAGCATAAAGGGCTATTTTGATGCCACCGATAATAGCGTTACCTGGTGGGATGATCAACTGATCGAAGAAAAAAACGCCAACTCTCTTTTACCCAAAAAGGCGGCCTCGCCTTATATGGCTAACGCCGATTTTAATTGTCCCGGGGGTACAAAAATGTACCTTACCGGAAAGGCGGCTTTGAAGGAAAATCCGGATGAGCAAAACGCTGTTGTTGACCTGCAAAAATTTATGGCCTCTGTCTTCAGCGACGAATGGGACTACGTTATTAATAACTATACCGTAGGTGCTAACGATCCTGACCTGATTGACAGTATAGGCAAGCTGGCTTTTAACAGGCCGGTTGCTGCACCGGTTACTGAGAAACAGCAGCCGAAGGGATACGGAGGCGAGGTGGTGGTTCACACCAAAAAGCAGGTTGCCATTCCGGCCCTGCCAGCAAACCCTCCATAAAAACAACTTCCGAACCGGCACCTGAACTAATGGTTAAGGCGCCACTTACCAATGAACAAAAATTGATGGCCCGTACACGCCACCTGGTGCAGGAAATACCCCTTACAGGCGATTCATTAGAACTGAAGTTTTATGATAATGCTGAAATCGACGGCGATTCCATTGCTGTTTTTCTCAATGATAAGATGCTGGCGGAGCATATTCGTCTTTCAGATACTGCTTTTATTATCAGGTTGCCCGTTGCAGGGCTGCAGCAAACCAACGACCTGGTGATGGTAGCCGAGAACCTTGGATCCATCCCTCCCAATACCTCGCTTGATGATCGCCATGGTAGATGGCAGGCGCTATGAAGCCAGGCTGGCAAGTACGGAAGGGAGTAGCGCATTGGTCCGGTTCGTGCGTAAGGAAAAGCAGGCAGCGCAAAGCGTTAATTCGCAATAAACGTTTCACTGATAATTCCGTTTCGTGATGGCCTGAAGCGGGGAAAGGTGCTTCTCCCTCTCCTTTTGGAGAGGGCCGGGGTGAGGTTTAAAGTCAATGCAGTTTCCAAGGCCGTGGTTCGCCTCTTTACAAATCACTTCAACAATTCCGTTTCGTGATGGCTCGAACCGGGGAGCGGTGAATCAATAAAAAAACAACGTAAAATTGACCCTACTGTCAATTGATAAATTTGTAAACCATTTATTGCCGGTAAGCCTTATCTTAGATACTGCAGAAAATAGTAATTACAACCATATTAAATATGCGACGAATTTTATTGATTCCCCTTTTCCTTTTTTCATTCCTGTTTCTTCAAAGGGCAACCGCACAACAAAAAAATTTTGCGATCAGGGGTTTTCACCTTGACCTGAGGATACAGGTGATGAAGATGCCTGCCTTAAAAAAATTTGCAAAGACACTAAGTGAATCCGGCATCAATACTCTGGTTATGGAATGGGAGGGTACTTTTCCTTTTGAGAAGCATCCACTGATATCTAACAGGTATGCCTATACTAAAGATGAAATCAAATCATTCATTAGTTATTGCGGTACACTGGGCATTGATGTGATTCCGTTACAACAAAGTTTCGGGCATGTGGAATATATCCTGAGGCACGAACGCTATAAAGGCCTTAGAGAAGATCAAAAAGATTATTCGCAGGTTTGCCCTTCACAGGAAGAAGGCGATAAGAAATTGTTTACAGGCCTTTATACAGAACTGGCTGCCGTACATCCTTCAAAGTATTTACACATTGGCGGAGACGAAACGTACCTGTTGGGCCACTGTCCAATATGTCAAAAAAAGGCAGCGGTAGAAGGAATTTCAAAATTGTACATCGACTACATAAAAATGTTATGTAATATCGTCATCAGCCTCGGTAAAATTCCGGTTTTATGGGCCGATATCGCATTAAAATACCCGGAGGCTATAAAAGAGCTTCCTCCTCAAACTGTTTTTGTGGACTGGAATTATGGCTGGGATATGAACAACTTCGGCGAACATGAAAAGCTGGTGCAGTCTGGCTATGAGGTGTGGGGTGCTCCCGCTCTCCGCAGCCATCCTGATAATTATTTTTTAACTGAATGGGATAAACATTTTAAGAACATACGCGATTTTATACCCGCCTGCAGGAAGCTGGGATACAAAGGGATGATCATGACATCATGGTCCACTTCGGGGCAGTATTCTCCTGTATTTGAAACTTCTGATGATATTATAGACTTGTATGCTATCAGGCATGTGTACCCGATTACAGGTTTCAACATGCTGCTGAAGGCTTATACCCAAAGTTTGCGAACAGACAAGCCGCTTGATATTCCTGACTTCATCAGGACATATAGTAAACAGCAATACGGATTTGATGAGCAACAAGCTGCTGCTTTTTGGAAAGCACTTACCACCACCCCTTACGAAGTAAAGCAGGGGGAAGTGATAGCTCCATCATCCTATGACCGTGCAGCAATTAGCGGATAGCCAGGCAACCGCCGTAAAAACTTTATATAGATTAGCACCCACAAAAAATAAAGAAGAATTTGAGCACTACCGCTTAATGGCCGACATACGGATGCAGTATCTCAATTATCAAAAAATTGAAAAAGAGGTGAACATGCCCTCATTTAACAACGGACAGCGTGCTGCTGTTGTGCAACAGTTGAAGCAATTACTGGCTGAGTCAAAAAAGATTGATCAGCGTTTTATTGATCTCAATAAAAACACCTTGTATATGGGTGAACTACAAGAGGAAAACAATTTGCGTGATAGTAAAATCAATTTGTTATACCAACGATTGACAAAGAATAGGGGGTAAATAGTTGTTGCTTACCACTTTTTCTTCAGTAATTCTGTTTTGTGATGGTACGAACCGGTGAAAGGTGCTTCTCCCTCTCCTTTTGGAGAGGGCCGGGTGAGGTTTTAAGACAATGCAGTGACTCCATCCGTGGTGCGTGCCTCTACCACCACTTCAGTAATTCTGTTTTGTGATGGCACGAACCGGGGACAAGATTGCCACGGCGCAGGAAGCATTTTTCTTCACTCCGAAATTGATTATGCTCCTCGCAATGACGTAACAGGGAGATTGTGGTACCATTTCAACAATTCCGTTTCGTGATGGCATGGACCGGGCTATGGGCAAAAGCTTTATCACCGCATGCATTTTTTCCTTATTATTGTAATCAAATAAAAATTTATGAAGACAGCGTTGTTGGCAATATTTTCTATGGCTGTTTTAAGTTCGTGCAAAATGATCTCCGGAAACGGGAACGTGAAAAAGGAAACACGCCATCCGGGAACATTTACCAAAATTCAGGCTTCAGGCTCCGCAGATGTGGTAATAACGAGCGGAAGCAATTGCGCTGTAACCGTAGAAGACGATGAGAACTTATTACCTTACCTGGAAACAAAAGTTGAAAACGGAACTTTACAAATTCACTACCAGGATGGGATATCTGTAACCAATGGCCATGCAAAAATTTATGTCACGGCTCCCACATTGTCTGAAGTGGGCACTTCCGGCACTTCTAATATAATGGTGTCTGATCTTTTGCAGAACCCTGATAAGATTTCATTCAATACAAGCGGCGTTGGAAATATTGAGGGTGAAGTGGATGCGCCTGCTATTTCGGTTAGCATATCCGGCACCGGCACTGTAAAGCTTCATGGCCATACGAAAGATTTTGATTGCGAACTGTCGGGTGTTGGCCACGCAGACTGCGGAAACCTGGAAAGTGAAAACACTACAGTGAGCGTTTCGGGTGTTGGCGACGCACATGTATTTGCCAGTGTCCACCTAAGTGCAACGGTTAGCGGCACGGGAAGTGTGTATTATCGGGGTAACCCGCAAAACCCGGAAATTCATACATCAGGTGTGGGTAGTATAAAGCCTGAAAATTGATAGGCTGGTATTTCCAGCTTGGTTGCGCCGTGGCAATCTCTAATTAAAGAACTTCGACATGAATAAACAGATTGCTTCGCCGCCATTAAATTTACGAAGCGATAAACATTTTATACGGCTTCTTACAATGACGTGAAACCAAAACACCAATTTACTAATTAGGCGAATGGCTTTAGCCGCACGTGAGCATGGGCAAACGCGCGGAGCGATTGGGCTTGTCCTTGTCCCGATAGCTATCGGGATTGGTTCCTTTTCTACTACCAGGCAGGTTTTGTATCAAGACAAAAAGAAAAGGCAAAAATATTTTTTAAGCCACCATTGTTTTCCAAAAATAAAAATCTTTCCTGACTTGTCCCCCTATCTCCTGTGTCAAAATATAGCAACTGATAATTAAAGTGTTATGATGAAATAGTTCTTATTTTGTCGCACTAATGCCTTTTTATGCTACGTATAAGAGTTGTAAAAACAGCTTCTGGCTCAAGGGCTGTTCAAATTATTTATTATCAGAACCGGAACCGAAAAATATTTAAGCATATCGGATCAGGAAGTACTGATGAGCAAATAGATACTTTAAAGTTAGCTGCACAAGATTTTGTTAATCAATATTGTCCTACATTGCCTTTAGTTGCAGATTCCAAATCGGACAACTTTCTACTTCTAAATAAAAGTGAATTCTTAGGAGTGTATTATACATTCTTCTATGAGGTTACCTGCGCCTTAATTTCAAAAATAGGCTTGAATAAAATTAAGAATAAACTATTATTGGATTTGGTAATTATGCGCATACTGGAGCCTGCATCAAAACTTCATTCTATTGAGTTATTGGACGTGTATTTTGGATTACAACACCGCCGTCAGAGTTACTATAAATATGCTCCAAAATGGCTTGATTTAAAATCAAAAGCCGAAGAAATAGTGGTACAATTTGCTAAGCAAAAATATGCGTTCAATTATGATCTGCTGTTTTATGATGTTACCACATTGTATTTTGAAACTTTCCAGGAAGATGAATTACGTCAGAATGGTTTTTCCAAAGACAACAAATCACAACAACCACAAATACTAATTGGACTGATGGTGAATGAAGAAGGTTTTCCTGTGGCTTATGAAGTGTTTTCAGGAAGCACTTTTGAGGGCCATACCATCCTGCCGGTCGTAAAAGAATTTATTAAAAAACACGCGGTTAAAGACTTTACGGTGGTCGCTGATGCTGCCATGATTAGTGCCGAAAATGTTCGGGAATTGCTCAAGAATGATATCAGTTATATCGTTGGAGCAAGATTAGGAAACGTTCCCGCAAAATTAATTGAACAGATAGACAAAAGCCTTCCTCGTCAGGATGGCGAGAACATCAGAATTAAGACCGACAACGGATTTTTGATTTGCAGTTACTCGGCCACCCGATATCGAAAAGATAAATACGAGATGGACAAACAAATACAGAAAGCAAAGGCGCTCATTGAAAGTCCATCGAAGAATAAAAAATTAAAGTTCACTAAGTCCAGTGGTGAAAAAATTGAGATTAATGAAGCTTTGATCGGGAAAACAAAAAAACTCCTCGGAGTAAAAGGCTATTACACTAATTTACGAGAAGAAGTCGTAAATAATAAAATGGTTATAGAACGCTACCATGAACTATACAAAATTGAGCAAGCATTTAGAATTTCTAAAAATGATTTACAAACCAGGCCCATATTCCATTTTAAAGAACAACCGATAAAACTTCACATTTTAATCTGTTTTATGGCCTTGGTTATATCGAAACATATAGAGTTAGATACCAGGCAGTCAATCAAAAAATTTATAACCGAATGTAAAAGGATAACTGATGCCAGAATTTTTAATCAGATAACCGGCAAAGAGATGACAATAAGAACAAAACTGACATCTGAAATTATAGAAATTATGCAATCTCTAAATTTGCCGCACTAAAGGGGACAAGTCAGGAAGACAAAAAGAAAAGGCAAAAATATTTTTTAAGCCACCATTGTTTTCCAAAAATAAAAATCTTCTTTATTTCCTTGTTTACTAATAATTCCGTTTTGCGAAGGCATGAACCGGAGACAGTAGTTTAACTGCCGGAACTAATCTTTATTCTTTTCTTTTTACGCGGAAACTACAAGTGGCATCATGCACCGAATTGTCATGTATATTTTGGATTTTTACTGCGATATAGCCCGCAATGTATCCGCCAACCGGGCCATATTCGGTTATATTTACAACGGGTGCGGGGGTAGTGGCATCAATATACCTGCCGTAATCAGCGCCTATATCGAATTCATCTATCGAAACATTTGTGCTTCCAACGGCTAGAGTTCCTGTTAGGTAGAAGGATACTCCAGGGACTGATCCTGTTATATCCGCCGTGCCGCTGATCCCTGTCCAATGGGTTCCGGGATTCACCAATTCATTAAAAGCATCAATAGGTGATACCAGCGAGTAATGAGTAGCATCAATAGTGAAGTTCATAAATTCTAATGTCGAATTATTGTTACAGGCATTAAGTGCCCCCAGGGAATTACTGCCATCATTTAATGAAAAATTTACCGGGGCGCCTGTCTGTGAGGTAGTATTATCTTCAGCAATAATAGTAACAGGCTCCGGATTGGTTGCGTTACAAACCGGTATGTTGAAATTGAAGGTACCATTGCTGTTGATAGGGTAATAATAATTTTTATTGTCCTTTTGTACGATAACCTTCCCTGATGTGACGGGATTATTATTACAATCCACTACGCTGCCGCTTACGTTTGCTTTAACGAGGCCCGATATGGTGAGTGTGCCAAATGTAGTATCCCGGTTTATTGTCGTAAGGTTCGTTGAAAACACCGGAGTTCCACAGTTCAGCGAGCCATAGACTGTTATAAGGTTTTCATTATTTTCTAAAGTGTAAACAACTACATTTCCCTGTGAATCACTTGTGGCAGTATATTTATAGGTAAAATCAGACTGTGGTACTATAGTAACAAAGAGGTTTGGCAATGGGTTTCCGGCGTTATCAATCAGTCTACCGGTTACTTTTACGGGTTCGTTTTTGCCGCATACGCTTATATTACCAATGTCATTATTGCCGGGAGCCAGGTTCAAAGTGATGTTGTCACTTTTCTGCCGGGTTGAAGTTTCTTCGGCAACCAAAAATCCCGGGCTGGTATAAATACCAAGATTTTTTACAATCGTGCTGAAGTGTACTTTGCCATTCATATCAGGCACAAAGCGAAGCCCGTTGATCATTAAAAAGCCATCTGACACCGGGCTGCCTGAGCAGGAAACGATGAAACCGGTTATGGTAAAAACATCATTCGTATTTACAGGAATCCCGCCTAAAGAAATATCAGCCCGGGCATTATTAAACTTTTTCGAAAAAATGGGGACGTCGTAACCCGGCGCGTGCACGTCAAAAGACAGTGAGCTATTTACGGGAGCCGCCTCACTGATATAACCATCAGCATCTGCATACTTATATAGAGGCGTTGCATTCGGGTCAGTTGCGCCGCCTATCGTTACAGGGGAGAATGGAATGGGCTCAGTGGCTGTTGTGACTAATTTTGCTGACACAATGGTATAGTCGGCCGGAGTTGCAAAATTCCACATTCCCAGTTTGTCAATGGTACACTCTACCCCATACCCAAGGGGTACTGCCGAAGATGCCTGTCTCCAAAGCCCCGATGTTGAGTCATAATTCCACGCAGGAATGGTGGTAGTGATGTTACTGAAATTCACCCGTATTGTTGCAGGTTTCGATAACTGAAGTTTTTCACCATTGATGCCTTCGGCATCGAACCAAACCAGGCCATTTGTCGTGAGTAACTTTAACTTCCCGGTGGAATCAATGCCTCGTGAATCCCCTGGCATGTCGAGAGCTATCCAGTTATCATTTTTTTCCTCCAGGTTGCTATAAAAGAAGAAGTATCCCGTGAAAGGAGTATTTGTCCCCGCAATTACAAAGGCGTATGGAGGAATAGAAATAGTGTAGGAGCTTCCATTGGAACTTCCATCATAATAGGTGCCGGAAGATGCGCTATATGTGCCCCCCGACACTTGCATTATCTGCAATCTTTCGAAATTTAATGCTCCCTCCCGTGTAATAAGTGTTTTATAGGCTGAAAAGAAACCCCGTTTGGAAGCGGTAATCTGTGCGGCTATTTTTGTTACGGTTGCATTTTTTATCTCAAAATATCCATATTCATCTGTAGTAGCCGTTTTGTTTCCAAACGAAATGGTGGCCCCTTCGACAGGTAAACTTACGCCAATGCCACCACTTACGACAAAACCTGAAACTGATGACACCACTTTTATGGAAAGCTCCGGTGGCATTTTAACGGTGTCCTTTCCTGTTGTATCAATTGAACCGGACGGAGGGGGAGGGCTTGTATCTGTATTGTGGATTTTTTTACAGGAAATGGAAAGGAACAGCGGCAGCACAAAAATGAATGCTGTAAGCTGTAGCGCTTGCCTGGCAACGGATGGCCGCATGTTGGTTATATTAAGAAGATATAAATGTAAGTGGTTTGGATTGTATAAAGAAATATTTTTATTTATTTTTCTGGTAAGAAATCACTTCCATAATTCCGTTTCGTGATGGCATGAACCGGGGTTATGGTACATCATTTATAGCACGTAGATCATGGCTATGCCACACCTTCTAACCTGCTAAAAAACCATTCAAATAAAACCGCGCGTTACACTTCCATTTGTTTAGAAATAATATGAAGTAATTCGTTAGTTTGAGAACAAGCAACCCAACAAGCGTATGCGCTTTGTCGTTGCTGAAGTGGTTGCCGGCAGGGAGTTCTGTAAAATATGAAGGCAAATGAGCCGGTTAAAACCGATGGTTACGGTGCTTTTTCTTATTAAACTATTTATACCTCTTCTATGTACAATCAAACTGCCCGGCCCAACAATTTGTATCTTGTTAAACCACCCCTTGCAGGTGTTTTTCTCATCGCCATAATGTTGCTGGCTTCGTGCCATCATAAGCCCGCTGGTGAACAATACGGGTTTCTTACGTTGCTCGGCAATGATACAATTTCCGTAGAGCGTGTGGCCCGTGAGGGCAATACTTTGACAAGCGATGAAGTTGACCGCTTTCCGCGTGTGCGTGTACGCCACACCGTTATTAAGCTTAACAATGACGGCAGTATCCAACACCTTGTTATGGACATTCATACACCCAGTGAGCCGGCAAATGAGCGTGAACGCAAAGTGATTGCTGATGTTGCCAATAATGAAGTGCACGTTTCCAAAACAGATGGCGCCGGCACAGTGAAGCGTTCATTTGCAACCGGGGGCGCCATTGTAGTGGCGCACGTGCCCCAAATGTATAGCCTTTATGAGCTGTACTTCGCTGCAGCATTGAAGCACGCAGCGGTATCAAAATCAAAGCCAGCCGATCCTGTAGAGATGCGGCAGTTTTATATTGACCGGGAGTTCGACAATTTTCCACTGGGGCATGCCACTGTACGGCCAGCTTGGCGCGGGTAAAGTAGAGATAACACACGACTGGCTGTCCGGAACGGGAGAAGCGGTGATGGATTCCGCCAATCACCTGCTTAGCTATTCAGGTGCACGGACAACGTACAAAGTGGAGGTGAGCCGCCTTGCCTCGCCCCCGGGTGTAAAAAGTATCGCCAACCGGTTTGAGGCACTGGAGGCAAAAAACGGCAACGTAAAATCATTAAGCGTACGGGATACCACGAGGGCACAAATTGGCAATGCAAAGTTTACCGTTGACTATAGCAGGCCACTGCTGCGCGGGCGCACACTGCTGGGCGGCGTGATACCCTACGAGCGTGTGTGGCGGACAGGTGCCAATGCGGCCACACAGTTTACAACGTCTGCACCAATAAAGCTGGCGGGCATGGAGGTGCCTGCCGGAATGTACACCCTATGGGCCATTCCGCATACAAGCGGGGTTGACCTGGTAGTGAACAGGCAAACAGGGCAGTGGGGCACCCAGTACGACGGCTCACGCAACCTGGGCTTAGCAAGAATTACTACGCAATCAATCCCCGCGCCAGTGGAAGAGTTCACCATTTCAATTGTGCCGGGTGCTGACATACAGCATGGAACGCTTGTGATGGAATGGGGCTCGTTCAGGTGGACGGCACCAATAGAAGTGCAGTAAGGGATTTGAGTCTGCATAAGCCTGACTTATTTTCTTGATCACTAATAAATAAAATTTGTGAAAGTACGGGCCAGGGACAGGGCTTAGGCATTTTGCATGGCTTCTCACAATGACGTAAAACCAACAACAATTTACTAATTGGCAAATGGTTTTGCCGCGCGTGAGCATGGACAAACGCGCGGAACGATCGGGTTGTCCTTGTCCCGTAGCTATCTGGATTGGTTCCTTTTCTACTACCAGGCAGGTTTTGTATTAAGACAAAGAAAAGGCAAAAATATTGTTGAAGCTACAATTGCTTTTCCCTAAAATAAAAATCCTTCTTATTTCCTTGTTTACTAATAATTTGATACATTGGAATATTTACCGGCTCCAACATTCAAAACTAATTTTACTAATAATAACTTACTTTTTATGAAAGAAATTTATTACATCGCACAAGGCCGGTTACTTAAGGCAGCCTTTTACTGTACAGCGAATTGGCTCCGGTTATATAAAGTGTTTTGTTATCGCTGCTGATTACAATGGAAGTGGGCCTTTCAGGTGTTTTAATTTCTTTCTGCAATTTGCCGGATGCATCGTACACATATACTTGCCCGTCTGCAATATACACATTGCCATTGCTGTCTTCGGCAGTTCCAAATTCACCTTTCTCAACAAAATAGTTAAGGTTGCTTACATAACCCTGTGCATCTACATCAAGCTTTACGGTTCTCTTATCATATTCATCGGTAATATAGGCCGGCTTGCCGGGAAATGCTTCTGCCAAACAGGTGGCCCTTGCAAGGTCATACACTTTTGGAATAATGGTAACTCCATCCGGAGCTATAAAACATGCTGAGGGGCGACTGACAGTGATCGAATTGAAGTCATGATAATCGCGCCAGCGATGGCCGGGATATAAAGCTTTATATACGTGTGGAATGCTACCCATTTTTACGGTATCCAGCAAATGAATCGTTTCATCAGGATTGGAAGGGTTAACAGAATAAACCCATGTGGCAAAACCTGAATTGCCCCAGCCGCTGAAGGATGTTCCCGCGGCATCAGGTGGATTGGTAAATACTTCTTGTTTGCCGTTCACTAAATGCCCTTTTTTCGGAACATATTTAAATACAACTAAAAGGTTATCGTTCTTATCACAAGCCAGTGAGAGTGGCTCCCAATGATAATCTGCCAACAAGGTTGTTTGCCGTGTAGCAGCATCCCATTTATAAATTCTCCTCATTCTTGAATCGCAGAAATACACATTGTTTTTGCTGTCGCGGCAGATGCCTTCTGCAAATTCAAAACCCGTGGAGAGCTGGTTCACGGCATCATTATTAAAAACAGGAACTGTAGTTGCCTTGTCAATATAAAGCCGGTTAAATTCCCATGGCCGAACAGTTGTATTTGAGTTTACATCGTACAAAGGATTGCTGGTGGTGTATTTGACCTGGCTGTAATTATGAACATTTAAAAATTGGATGTTGGCCGAGCCCCAGTTACGAATGGAATAAGGGTAAGGCACATTTACTCTTATTACCCTGAACATATACAAATTTGCAAACACCATGTTGTTGCAATCTTCTAATTCCATTGGCTGGCATTGAGAACTTTCGCGGCTTTCTTCTTCTAACTGCAATGCATATACTTTCCAGTTTGCCACCTTGTTGAATCGTATTTCATTGTGCACATGATGTTCAACCGACATAGCATAAATACGGCCCGGGGTTGACGTGTTTGAAATGTAAGTGCCACTGCTTGCCTACGTGTTTGCAGTCCAGATATCTTTAAATGTTCCGCCACCGCCATCCGTGATCCATAAGCTCCAGTATTGTGTATCCCATGATGGGTCAAAACCATTTACCAGGTTATCGCCATAAATATCTTTTTGTTCACTTTTACGCTTCCATATCCATTGCATGGTGCCATGGCCCCCAATAAATTTTACATCATTCATGTATGAATGTTCGCCTGCCATCCATTTGCAGGCAACAGCACGCGGATTATCAGCGCCGGTTGACAACCCAATACCTGTAACAATATTATTGCCGCCTTTTGATGTTTCCAGCAAAGCTTTGGGTCCGCCAAAGCCACCCAAAGCAGGTGTGTTTTCTGCCAAAATAAATTGAGTGGCTATGGGGCTTAATCCAATTAAAACTGTATTTGGTTTTAGTTTAATGGTTTCGCTGACACGATACCATCCCTGGGGAACATAGATGGTTGGATATTGGTCAATAGCATCCTGTACCGCTTTTGTATCATCAGTTGTTCCGTCACCGGTTGCGCCCAATGATTTTAAGTTTACCCATGTATCCATTGCCGGTAGGTCGGGAATATCTTTTTGCGCAGGTTCAGGTAACACTTTGAGTTCCTCTATATCTGCAATGGTTTTAATAACAGGATCAGCGTTTAAACTATCCATTTGCAAGCCATACATAAATTCTTTTACTTTATATATTTTTCCTTTTCCTTCCACTTTATCATTGTTGCCGCGATAACTTACCAGCACAGGAACGTTGCTGCAGTCAATATTTTTCAGGCTGATTTGATTACCTGCATTATCACCAAGGCTTATCAAAATGGCTTGTTTTTTCACATCTTCAAACCGGCAATCTTCCATGAATAATTTTTCAGTATAATTTGGATTAATGTCAATCACGGTAGGTACATTCTTTACCCGCATTCTAACAATCGTTAAACCTGCTTCCTGTGTACGGATAGCCGCTTTGCGCTGGCCTTCGAAATACGTATCGGCCATCATAAACTGCCAGCCGGGCGATGGTTTGGTTGTGTAGATACCATAGTCGCCTCCAAAGAAGCGCACATCGCTCATTTCATTGCCCACATCAAACATGCCTGCCAGTCCATTGCCGGTATGTATATCTACATGCTCAATAAAACTGTGCTGCGCATAATGTGTTCTTAAAGCAACAGCAAAAGGGTTACCATCTTCAATCTGTAAATCAACATTACTCATGGCACTGTAAAAAGTACCGGCGCCTGCATCTCTTACCGGCTGCCCAGGTTTGGGAACACTATGGATAAACCAGAACATATATTTCGCTTTGCCTTTATCCGTACTGTCAGGCTGTTGAAAACCGGGCGCATTTTTCTCTAATACAATCAATGGGCGGTTGGCTCCATATCCAATAATGCGGATCGCCTGCGGTACATAAATGGTTTTACTGATAAGGTATTTCCCTTCGGGCAAAAAAAGAATGCCGAAGTTGTGCGTGGTTTTCAAATCATATAAAGCTTTCTGCAACGCATCAGAAACATCCATTTTGCCATCTGCTTTGATGTTGAAATTTCCAGGCGTAAAATATACAGCGTCTGAATCTTTTAATTGTTTTGTGTAAAAGGATTTGCTTTTTACGTCAGATGAAGTGTTGTGTTTTTGAGCGATGCCGGAAGTGTGAGCAAGGAAGAGAAAGAAAAATGCGGCTACAATAATTTTCATAATAGCTTACGTTGTTATCAACAAACTTACGGCAAGTTGAGGAAACGTGTAAGCAACGAATATCTTTCTCACGGACTGTTCATTACTAGATTTTATTCATTGTTGGCCGTTCCGAAGAAGGAAAGAACCTTTGTAGGTGTTGAGTGATGGAAAAGTGCGGCGGCTTCACCAACAAAACCAATGGAGCAAAACCGCATCTTTAAGTTTACCCCCACTGGCGCAGATATGCAGCGAAGGAAAAGAGGCGTTAGCGTATCTGTCCCAATAAATCAATGAGCAAAATATTGCAAAGCCATTGCTTATATTTACAAATGAGCAGGAACGATAAATTTGCTGATAACGATAAAATATATTTTGTAAGCTTTGAAGTTACATTAGAAAAAAGCCAACGCTCTTGCAGCACACTTAATTTTGCCCAACCTCAATTAAAACCCACAAAAGAATAATGACAACAACACAAGCATACTTACAAACATGGACAGAAGCCAGGACACGATTTACCAATCTTTTGAAAGATTTAAAAGAAGAAGATTTAACTAAGAAATTGGTGAACACAAAAAATAGTGCAGGTTTTCTCATTCGTCATATTGCTGATGTGGAATTATTATTTACAAAAAATGTTTTTGGTGCGTCTGAAACAAAAGTGCAGGCAAAAACGATAATTGCACAGCACGATACCGGTGAATGGACAAACATGGCTGAGTTATTGCGGTACCAGCAATATGCTTTTGATAATTTGAAAACCATTATTGAGAAACAAACTGATGATGACTGGCAGCAATCAATTACGACCAAAGAATTTGGCACCAAAACAAAAGCAGAAGCCATTGGCAGGATTATTTCACACACTGCATATCATGCAGGGCAATTGTCTTTGACTTTAAAATACGGTTAGAGTATGTACACAAAACGAACAGTGCTGCAAAATAAATAAGCAAATAATTCCAAAATGAAAAAAACAGTAGTTATCATTTTCAACGACAATGATGCCGCATTAAATTCCGGCTCACACGTTGCACTAAGAATGTCGCAGGTAAATAAAGAAATTGGAGTTGAATTAGAAGTGTTTTTGTTTGGACCCGGACAAGCCGCTTATTCGAGCAATGCAGAAACAGGTGTAAAGGCAGATTATATAAAAACCATTGATGAACTTATCAAAGCAGGCATAAAAGTAAGCACCTGTAAAAATACTGCCGAAGCAAAAGGAACTACTGAAGCATTAAAAACCAAAGGAGTTATTGTGGAATTTGCCCGGGATGCGTTTTTACGTTATGGCTCCGAAGGTGCTGCGGTTATAAACTTTTAATTGCAATGAAAAGTAATCCAACTATTCAAACCATTGATACTGATTTTTCAAAAGGCAGGTTAAACCATATTCAAATCATTTCTTTAGAAGATACCGCAAAGTTTCATGGTCATTTATGTGATGGTCTTGTAGTTGGATTTCTTGGCTTAAAGGAAGCTTTGCATCAGCTTTATCCAAATGGCATCGTAGATAGAACTAACACAAGGATTGTAAGCAAATCATCTCCCTGTATTACAGATATTGCCATCTACTTAACCGGAGGACGTTACCAGTTCAATACTTATTATGTTGATGACAGTATTTCATATCACTACATAGTTCAGCGGATTGACAATGGATTAACCTATGGCGTAAAATTAAAACCCGAAATAAAACCATCTATCATAGAAGAAATGGGCAAAAAGGCAATTGAAGGAAAATTATCCCCTTGCGATTTAGACCATTTAAAAAAACTGGAGGATGATTTTTCCGCATTGCTATTATCATCAGAGGCTACTGATTTATTTATAACAGATATTATAAATGACTTTAACTGGCAACCCGTTTTAAAAAATAATTTTATTAAAACAGATATTATTAATAAGGCGTTGCCTTTATGCAAGGATTAAAAAATGGGACGTTGCGCTACGTTGCATCATCTGAAACGTCCACCTTGTGGGGCATTGCCGGGAAAAGAAGCAAAGTATCAGGCGTACGAGTTTGTAGCTGGTGCTGCCTCAGCCAGTTTTTTTATTTCCTTCAGTATCGATTCCCATCCTCCTCTCTCCAGTATTTGCCGATACCTGCTTACACCTTCTTCCACTTTAGCATAATCTCCTTCTCGTAACCGTTAGCGTGGTGGTGCCATGTACTTCATTTAAATTATAGGTTACCACCAGGTAGTTTTCCGGTTTGTCTTCTACAGGTAAGTTGGGGTCAAAGCTGGTGTAGGTAAATGATTTTCCCGGCAGCAGTTCTTTAATATTGCCGTGGGCGAATATGGTTTCTTTACCATCCGTATTTCCTTTCCAAATCAAAGGGCTTTCTGGTTCCCACTTCGATTCCGGTTCCCAGCCGCACATATATTTTTTTATTTTTTCGGGATCGATCAATGTAGCCCATACCGTTTCGGCTGAGGCATTGATCTCGATTTCGTACTTAAAATTAGCCGGAAATATTTTTTGTCCTTCTTTTGATTCCATCATTTGCCAGCCTACATAATAGCCCAGTTCCCGGTAGGCTTCAAATTGCTTTTCATTAAAAAACTGGTCGGCAGTGGATTGATGCGGGAAGGTAGGATCAACGCCTTTGTAACTATAAATATCTGTTGGTAGTTCCTTTGATCATTGCCAGTTTTAGGTAAACCAGTTTGCCCAATTTCTTACCGTTATAGTCGATATCGGCCATGGCAAATCCCTTTTTTGGCAATCTGGTATTTTTGCTGGTACAGGCTGTCGCCGGAAGAAGAAGGTAGAATATTCATCCAGCCCACAATCTTTGATAAATGAAATTTTGGTACCGAAATCAACCCTTACTTTTTCAATAGCATTGGCGAGATCATCAAAATTGAAACTCGGATCGGCCCCTCCGTCTGATACGATGATCAGATCCAGCTTTCTGCGGATTAATTCATAAATAGCCAGGTTTTCAAAATGGCCCCCGTCGGAAAGTTGTATATACCTGTTATCCTCGGTTAAGCCTCTTCCGAAAATTTCACTGGTCAGTCCCGGTACAAAAAAATTAGGTTTTAGCCTGTAACGGTCCACTTTGGGGTTGATGGTCCAATATCCCAATCGCAGATTGAGCAGGGATAATAACCTTGATACCACCATATTACGTGTAACACCGGCTCCGGAAACTCCCGCATTGGGATTTAATGCTGCGGCCGAAGTAGACACGGCGGTGGCTAGGGTGATGTCTCTTTTTCTTTCATTCGGATCATTGAGTTGCAATCGCCAGCCCGTTGCTTTACTGCCGAAATAAAGCGGTGAAAAAATGAAATTATCTCCACCCCTCGCCCTGAAATCCACCGCCGGCGAATTAGCCAGGATAATATTAGTATTAATAATATGATACGGCCTTTGATGAGGCGCCTGGCACATATCTGCCATCAATGCGCCATCGGCTTCCAGCGCAGGTTCCCACTTGTTTTCTTCAACCGCTTTTTTGTCGGGCATAAAAGCTTCCATAAGCCGGTCGCGCCATACATTATGCGGCCCGATCTTATTTAAATTTGACAAGAATCCGAAGAGCAAACACAACCCGATAACCACAAAATACAAATAATGGGCTTGCAAAGCGAAGGTCTTATCATTTAGAAAGACATAGGAGACAGCACAGGTAAGCCAATAAAAGAATACCATAAAATAAGGCAAAAGCGCCGCCATAAATTAACAGGTCCGATTTAACACCCGTCTCTTTATATTTTTCCGGGCCTGTATATATTGCCATAAACCAACCATAGCGCCGAAAAGGGTAGAGCCACTGGCGGCCACGGTAGAATATTTATATTGGATCAGATTCCTGACAAAAGGCAGTGAGCCAAATAACAGGCAGGTTAACGCGAGTTTTAGCATAAACCCTATAGTTTGCTGACCTTTAATAAAAGACTTGTATACCAGTTGGGAGCCGGTGTTTCTGAAAAACGTGCCGATGGAATACAAAAATCCTTTTAAGATAATAATGACCAGGATCACAATTGCCTACAAAAACCATTGCGCCTTCGGTAATCGCTTCGGGGTATTCCAATGCGCGGAATTTGGCAGGTGATAAAGTAAACCAGGTGCCCGCTGTAATCGCAATGGTTAAAAAACTAAAATAAACAAACAACGACATGATCATGCTCCGTACCACAACGGCTGCAAATGAAAAAATATCAAGGTTGGTGGTAGGCGTAAGGTAATTGCTGTGTTGCCGGATGAAATCAAGCAATTTATTGTCATCCATAGTAAGGCTATTCCGTTGACTGGCATCATTATCGTTTTCTTTTAGAATCTATTTTACCTAAAGGAAATGTTTCAGGAGTTGTTCCGGATTCTTTATATTGGTGGAGCGCCCAGGTCAATGCCGAACCCAGGTATCCGCCGCCTGATACGGTGGACATATAGTCTATTTTTTCGAGCTGGTTATTGGCCACCAATGCCTGCATTACGCCCAGGCCAAATGACGCAGAGCGAATACCTCCGCCAGAAATGGCCAAACCCAGTTAACGGTTTTCCCTCAACATAATTAATGTGCTTTTTCTCTGCTTCGAAGATTTCAGGAGGCAGGGTGTCTTCTGTATCACCGGCACAATGAGGAACGTACCCGGGACCGCATCTGTTCATATTTTTTTGCCATCGTATAAAATTAATGTATTAAGACATGTAATTAATTTAATTCGATTGGCAATACTTAGTGAATAACCGTGGTTTGGTGTGTTCACGAATCACTTTAATAATTCCGTTTCGTAAAGCACACACAAAGGTTGGTGCACTTCTCCCTCTCCTTTTGGAGAGGGCGGGGGTGAGGCTTAAAGGCAATGCAGTTTCCAAAGCCGTTGTTCGCGTCTTTACAAATCACTTGAATAATTCCGTTCCGTGAGGCACAAACCGGTGCTATATACCTTACAGAAGTAAGATTACTAAAATAAAAATCCTTCTTATTTCTTTGTTTACTACTACCACCACTTCAGTAATTCGTTTTGTGATGGCACGAGCCGGGGAAATAGTTACAGCTTGCCACTTTTTCTCTTGAAAGAAAAAGTAACCAAAAAGTTCAAGGAAAACCTGCCTTTGCCGGGAGGCAGGCCCCATCGCTTCGCGCGTTTTTCCATGCCAGCGCTCGGCAAAAGCCGGTGTCGCATCCAGGCCATTTTCACCGATGATTCATTTGGATGGCTTCCAACAACCGTGGTTCGCGCCTCTACGAATCATTTCAATAATTCCGTTTCGTGATCGCACGAACGGGGGTTAAGGCACTCGTTTGCAGCGGGGAATAGTTAAAGGCTGCTATACGAAGCCGGTGAATTAATTCTTTTCCAGTACCAGCACTTTAAATGTTCCGGGTATTACCTGGGGCCGGAAAGACCCTTTTGCAGCAGGTTTAAAGGATGCAGACGGCAGGTATACCTTATGTGTTTTTTGATCCACCGCTATGGTTCTTGCACCGGGTTTGGTAACCACATCTCCTGCTAACACGAAGTGATCGGGCCCCAATTCCTTAATAACAGTGAGCGTACCCTGCCCGTTGGAAGAATAGGCATTTTTTAGCCGGCTGTCAAATGCTGCACCATCAGCCCCTTCTCCTGTAGGAAAGCTGTCAATAACGTTACCATTTGTTGCATCCATCACGATCATCATTTTGTTTCGGCAGGTAGCAAACAAACGCATATTTTGCCTGTCTATAGCCAATCCGGAAGCGGCTGGCCCTGGCGTATTGGGCCACTGGTGTATAATGGTAAAGGTGTGGGCATCTATTACATCCACTTCGGCTTTTTCAGCATTGTTCACATAAATATGGCCTTGCCCGTCACTTACTGCCGCCTCTGGCCAACCAGTCAGTTGTACGGTGGTTACCACCGTATCAGCAACCGGGTCAATCACGGTCATACTTTTACCCCTGCCGTTGCTGGTAATTACTTTTTTTGAAAAATCGTCATAGAATATGCCGTCGGTAAATTCTCCCGCGGGCACATATTTAAGTGTTTTATGAGTGGCAAGATCAAATACCAATACTCTATTCATGCTGCCGTTAGAAATGTAGCCTTTGCCCAGGGCGGGTACAAGGGCAATGCCATGAACATCTTTTTCGGTTTTAATAACCCCGGTTGAATCCCCGGTATTTTTATTTAAAATATTAACCTGCGAACCGTGAGAAACATACAGGTTATCGGAAAGGGAATCTACAGTGAGATAATCATATCCTCCGGCACTGCGGATGGGGAAGATGTGAGCTATATGAAAAGCCGGTTTATTTTGGGCAAAGGAAGAAAACCCCGCCAATAAAACAATTATTGTGAGAAAATTTTTTTTGTTCATTACCACTGGTATTTTTTTACTTGGGAAATTAATTATTAAGACCAGGCAAAATTAAGTAGTAATTTATTCCCGCAAGGATATAATACAGGAAATCATGAAACATGTTTATAAACCTGGACAATTATGCTAAATTCCGCCGCTCTGTTTGGTGTACAACAATAACATGGAAGGTTACTATGGTTGTAGTTAAAATTAAGTAGTGTAATTCTTCCGGGCTGGAACTATCGGCTAAGCCTATACGCAAATTTTATTTTTATTTTTTTATATGGGTGATATTTTATGATAAAAAAAACGCTGCATGGTTAGATGCAGTGTTTAAGTTTTAAAATTGCCGGGTAATCATCAAGACTTTTACGAAACAATCAACCACGGTTATTAAGCGTTTATCGTTCATCAACAAATTCATTAATCCCTTTCGCGGTTGCTAAGAATTATTTCAAACACTGAACCCCTTCTGTAATTCCTATACCTGCTATTTTCCCTTCTTTCGTGGTTTTCGGCCTGGGATAATAGATTTCGGATCTCCTGTTATCATCTCCACCACGATATTCCCTGTCTCTGTGTTCCCTGTTATCACGATAGCCGTAATCATTTTCATTATGCCGGTTATTCCGTTCATTATCTCTGTATCCTCTATTCTCATTGCGTGAGTTCTGAGAATACTGGTCATGATTGCTTCCGTAATTTTTATTTGGCTGGTAAGCATAACCGTTAGATTGATTGTTATTTTGCTGACGATGTCCCGATTGTGCAAAAGATGCAGTAATTAAAAACCCTGCAAAGAATAATACGATAATAATTTTTTTCATAATTGTATATTTTAATTGGTGATTGAATACGTATAAGACGATGCTTTTATCGATAAGCTTAACAATGAAACGTTAATACAGAATTGCTACAGAATTGAGTACAGGTAAGGGTTTAGGAGGATTTAGCCATAAGTGATACTGGCTCCTTCCTGCAGGTGCATTCACCGGAGTTCTACGTGCTCAGGTCGCATCTACAGGAAGAGAAAAAGTTTTTCAGGCAGGTTAAGGTTAACAGCGCTTACTGCAATTACGATACAGAAATAATAATCCTCCTTATTTCTTTGTTTACTGTCAAACATCGAGGTAAAAGATTGCCCCGTCGCCATTATAGTTAACTACCCGAAAAAGATTTGCTACGGCTTCTCGCAATGACTTAAACCGGGCGATTGACGATGTAAAAGGGCCGTCATTGCGTGGCGCGTGAAAGATATTGAAGTGAAGTAAAACGCCTGCTGCGGCGTGGCAATCTGTCAATTGAAACTATAAACTTAGGGAAAGGCTCCCTATAAATGAAGCTGATTAAAACCCGAATTTAAAAAATTGTTTATCTTTTAGAAAAGTTTGGTAAATAATTTTAGCCCATGAATGAAGTTGGATTAATTACGTTACTGTTATTTGGAGTAATTGTACTGGCAATTATCAGTAATAAATATAAATTTCCCTTTCCTATTGTATTGGTGCTTTCCGGAATTATAATAAGCCTTATTCCCGGCCTGCCTGCGGTATCACTGCGCCCGGATATCATCTTCCTGATTTTTTTACCACCATTATTATACGATGCTTCGTGGAATACCAACTGGTATAATTTTAAAATATATAAACGTAACATTTTATTAGCCGCATTCGGCCTTGTTTTTTTTACGACGTTCATTGTAGGTGTTGTTGCACATGCCTGTATTCCCGGTATCAGTTGGCCGGCGGGTTTTTTATTGGGTGCTATTATTTCTCCTACCGATTCGGTATCGGCAATCTCTATTACGAAAGGGCTACCCCTGCCGCGGCGGATCACTTCCATATTAGAAGGTGAAAGCCTGATAAACGACGCCAGCGGCCTGGTTACCTATAAATATGCAATTATAGCAGTGATGGCCGGTAATTTTGTTTTTTGGCAGGCGGGTTTAAATTTTCTTTGGACAATTGCGGGCGGAGTGGGCATCGGGCTTTCTATCGGGTACTTGGCATTTCTTTTATCAAAGGGGAAAAATTTTGATAGTGTTATTCTGACGTCAATTAGCCTAATCGTTCCATTCACATCTTACCTGCTTGCTGATTATTTTGAAGTATCGGGTGTACTGGCCGTAGTAACAACCGGATTATATTTATCCTATCACTCGGAATCAATTATTACACACCAGGCAAGAATTACAAGATATGCGGTGTGGGACGTAATCGTATTTATTCTCAACGGGCTCATCTTTATTTTAATTGGCCTTCAGCTAAAAAACATAATGGCGGGGATTACATCCTATTCCCCCGGGCAGCTTATTTTTTACGGTATTCTCATAAGCGCCGTTGTCATCATTGCCAGGTTTATTTATGTGGTACCTGCTGCATTGTTACCGAGATACCTGAGCAAAAAAATAAGAGGAAGGGAACCTTTTGATAAGCGGTATATGTTCATCATTGGATGGACGGGTATCCGGGGCGTAATATCATTGGCTGCTGCTCTATCGCTGCCCATGCTGTTACCGGATGGCAGCGCCTTTCCCGCACGCAACCTTATTATCTATCTTACATTTTGTGTAATACTCGCCACATTACTGTTTTTAGGGTTGCCACTGCCCTGGATTATCCGAAAATTAAAAATACAGGCACATTCAATTGTTGCTGAAGAATATGAAGTACGAACAGCCATCCTCAACGCCACAATTGATCATCTTGATCAAAACATCGAAAAAATAAAAGATGAATTCAGGGAAAAAATAAAAAGGAAATATGATTATAAATTAAAGCGTATTCAAAAGACAGATCTTCCTCCCGGCTATTTTGGAAACCTAAAACCAACCATGACGCCTGAAAATATTTTCAATGAATATTCCCAACTGGAAGTTGATGTGATTAATGTGGAACGCCGCCAGTTGCAGGATATGTATCGCAAGGGGAAAGTAAGTGAGGAGATAGTGCGTAAAATTGAAAGAGAGCTTGACCTTGAGGAGGGCAGGCTGGCAATGGTGATGGGCCTATAAACTATATTTTTTTCATTGTACCAACCCTTTACTTTATAACAGTAAAGCATGTACGCATTCTTTTCAAATTAAAGTTGTAGTAAATTTCCGGGCCCTCCTTTTATATTTAAGTTTTCCACTTTCCTGGCGGGTTCCTCATCCGGCATTCCTGAATTAATATTATCCTTCTGCCGTGATTAGTGTTTCCAAGAATCACTTCGATAATTTTGTTTCGTGAAGGCACAAACCGGGGGCAGAGTATAAGAAGCGGTTAAAATTGGTTGGTAATGCAGAAATTGTTTTGTCAGAACCTACATCTATGGCAGGTGCAGCAATTTCACCTCCGCCTACCTCTGTAGTATCAGTAACCGAATAAATATTAAAATAATCAGTAACTAATGCAAATTTTCGATTCCTAGTATGATTGTTTGGGTCAACTAACCCACTGGCATGGTCATATATTCCTGCAAATTTTGGGTAATCAAGTTTATTCATGTCACCAATTTTCCCGGTATGCCGATAGTACTTTTGGTAATTCCATCTAATTAAACCTTTACAAAAGCCAACTCCCAAGCTTTCCTTCTTTCAAAATAACTCTTATGGTGTGTGCTTTGTTAACCATATCGGATAAGTTGCAATTAAATGCAACGGTGATGGTATGGAAAGAATCGGGTCAGGTATAATCATTATCCCCAAAATAAAGCCCCTTTACACCTGTAGTTCCATCATTGTTGTTTGTGCCATCATGCCCATTTATTATGCAATTTCAAACGGTGGTGCTATCTGGTATCAGTGTTCCCATGGATTTGGAATAATTGCACTGAACTGGTGAGTTTGATGCTAAATTGGAAAAATCCTGTGGGAAAGTACCCTTGCCATTCAAGGCAATAGATGGTACCAGTATTTAGCGTATAACCACTACCATAGCATACTTCAGTTCTCGCATAATCTCCACCGCCAGTCCAGTAATATCCGTCTTCAACAGTTGCATAGAACTTGCCTCCCAATGGGTCAATGTACATACCATTTGCCCTACACATTTCATAATAAGTTGGGCCTTGGGATGTAGTTAGGATTTATAGTAAGTTCCCATCTGTGTAGTATCGCTTCTATCATCAAGAAATGTAGCAACATCAGGGTTTGTTATTTCCAGAGTGCGTAAAAGGGTGCCTGATAAAGGTGGCATCATAATCCACTCTGACTATAGTCGTATCATAATAGGTAGTGCCTCCCGGTTGTAACTGCAATTTGATAATACCAACTCCCTGTGATAGCCCTGTGACAGTAGTAGTTTTTGAAGTATGATGAGGTTATTGTGCCTGTATTTGTCGGGTGCCCTTCTACGCCTAAATTCATAAGCATTGGATAACCGACATTTGCATGATAATATCAGTCCATAGATAATGTAGATCCGGAACTGGCGCTTCCATCAAGTGTTGCTGTTGAAGTAGAAGTCAAATAAATTGTTACGTCTGCCCCTGCCTTTGCAGTTTGTGCCTTTGTGAAAAAAGGCAGTAAACAAACAAATAATAAGATTATGTATTTTTTCATTATTGATAGATTCATATTTCAAAAAATGCAGATGAAAGGTTTGAATTAACCTTTGTTTCATCGCTTGCCTGTGATACTTTTATACCTGCAATAGTTGAACTTTCCCAATCAGCCACAACAACCGTAGTTCGTGTTTACGAATCACTTCAGTAATTCCGTTTCGTGAAGGTACGAACCGGGGAAATGAGCCGGAGATTGAAACCCCCAACCAAGCGAATCAATTTTTGAGAATTGGAAAAACTTCTTTTCCTCCCCGGCCTATTTTTCCCCCAATAATTTCTGCGATGCTTTCTTCCTCGTTTCCTGGTTGATGCGCCATTAAAGCAAGAAGTGCAGCAGCGTTTTCATAGAAACATTTTATTATACTGAGTTTGCGATAATTACTTTTGCTTCCTGTTTTAATTTGGCGAACAGTTCTTCATCAATTTGATTAAAATTATCTTTTCCATAATTCTTTACAAAAAGCCCGTTTTCAAGCAAATGAATTTTATCACAAATTGTAAGTAACGGTTCAATTATGTGAGATGAAACAAAAATGGTTTTGTTTTTTTGCTGTAAAGTGGTAATAATAATTTCTAAAATTTTGTTTGTTTCAAGATCAAGCCCGTTAAAAGGTTCATCTAAAATATATATCGGCCTGTCTTGTTTCAACATGCCAAGCAGTGCAAGCTTTTTCTTCATTCCTGTAGAATAATTTTCGATCAAATCATTTAATGGCAATTTGAAATAATCCTGCAAAAGAATCAGATTAAAAGCGATGTTTGTTTGCCTGAATATTTTCAGGTATTCGTTTCCAGTTATACCGGGATAGAAATAGTTTACTGTTTCAAGATAAGCAGTGTCTTTAATTGAAAGAGGCTTATTGTCAAGTGCAAGCGTTCCTTTATCCGGCTTAAGCGTTTTAGCCATTACATTAAAGAACGTTGTTTTACCTGCGCCGTTTAAGCCAACAATGCCATGCACCATTTGTTTTTCAAAGGCAATATTTATATTGTTTAAAACAGTATTCTTATCAAATGTTACTGTGAGCCCTTCTATATTAATCATTCAGATAGCGGTTTAAATTATTTTGAGCTTTGTAAAAATATATAAAGGAAAGGATGACTGGTAACGGCAACAAATAGGGCAGTGAAGATAAAAATGCGATTATGGTTATCAGGATAGTATTTCCTGTCAGTCCTTTGTTCGGGGCGTAAGAACTGTATTTAAGGCATATTGCGAAGGACAATAATGAAACTTGTACAGGGATAAATAATAAATTGATCAATAAAAATTCACTGTTGAAAAAAGTGTTTACTATAATAATTGGTGTATATAAAAGTAGTATGTAAAAATTATGGCTTATCAGTTTACGCAATAAAAACTTCTTTGCTGACAAGTTGCCTTCTCTCAAAATATGTATTGGCTCGCATTTGCCATAAAATGACATAGCCGCCGCCGTTAGAAACCACAATAGAAAAAGTGGTAATATTCTGAACCAGCAAAATGCTGCCGCTAGTAAGTATATACCGGTAAAAAAAACAAAACTTTTTCTGAAGCCGCTTATCAATTCAAAATTGGAAGCAGGAATAATCTTCGAAAGATTTTTAAAAACAGTTTTTTTCCTGGTTGAAACATTTAGGTATGGAACAGCAGACAAAAAGATCAGCAACAATGGATAGTACGCCCACGATCTTGTAAAAATGGCTGTTACAGTGACGGGGAAGGTAAGCGCAACATACTCTGAAAATATTTGCAAATGCGGATTTTTAATGTGTTTGTAAACAAAAAGTTTATCCTTTCTGGAAACCTGTAATGCAACACAAATGGTGGCCATAATTACGATTATATAATAGGCGTGATTGCTATTTTTAAACTGTTTGAATGAAACAAATATTAAATAGAAAGCTATTGCAATCAATGCAAATGTGTACAGGCCAAGGCTGTAAACCTGTCTTTGCAATTGTTTAACCCGAATATATAGAAGTGTGAAGGCCATATTGAACAACTCAATGTATTTTTTAAAACTATCTTTTATTTTTTAAACTTCGGCTCTTGTTCCCGTATGGCGAAGCCCCGCAGGCCTGTGGCTGTTCGTTACTCACAATGATTCCATCAACATCTGCTTTTGGTGGTGCCATCGCTTCAAAGCCTACATTCAACACCAACTGTGGGGAGAACGTGAGCCGGAGATTGGAAAAACTCCTTTTCCTCGGCCGCCTATTTCCTCCCAATAATTTCTACGATGCCTTCTCTATCGTTTCCTGATTGATGAGCCATTAAGGCAAGTAATTTCACCTGCGCCTGTAAATTACGAACAAATAGGATCAACACTGAAAATTAGCCTGAGTACAATTTCGGCAATTAAAAGCGCAAAGGCGTAGTAAAGGAGGCTCATATATTTTTAGGTACAAAATAGTTAGCATTGTTTAGTATTACAATGAAAAGAAAAAAATGAGTGTGAAATGCGTTTATCCCTAACCGTGGTTGGCGTCCACGAACCACTTCAATAATTCCGTTTTGTGAGGGCACGAATTGAAAATACATCCGGTATTAAAAAAAACTCTATTTTCATTAAAAGTATTCATTATAAATATGGATAAAATTATTTGGATTTTATACCCGTTACTTGTTTATGTAATTATTTTTCTATTGAATGTAATCCTTCCGGGCCGTTGGGTTGCGGGTTATGTAACTAAGCCCGGTACCAATGAAAAATACAGGTACCACCTGAACGGTTTTTGGGTGATGATTACTTTAATTGCCTGCTGGGCTTTGCTTTGTTACACTGGTGTCATGCATTGGGACTGGATGTATGCTATTCGTTGGTATGCACTTGGCGGAGCGATTGCCATCGGGCTTTTGTTTTCGCTTGCCGTGTTGGTTCGCTACCCTGCAATTCGTAAATCCATTTTTGCTGATTTTTATTTTGGAAGAGTACTGAATATCCAGCTATGGAAGGGAAGAATTGACGTTAAGATGTGGTTGTACCTTGCAGGGGCCTGCATGCTTTCCTTAAACATCTTAAGTTTTACAGCACATCATTTTATACTGTACGGGCCAGATGTTTCTCCAGGCATCATCTTATCGGCTGCCCTCCTTATGTTTTTTTTATTTGATTATTTAATTTTTGAAGAAATTCATTTGTATACTTATGATTTGTTTGCAGAACGCGTTGGTTTTAAATTAGGCTGGGGCTGCCTTGCTTTCTATCCCTGGTTTTATGTAATTCCCCTATGGGCCACCGTTAGTTTACCTGTAAATAATAAGCCTTCATTATTGTTGGTAATTTATGCCTTTATATTTTTTGCCGGATGGGGGCTGTCCAGGGGAGCTAACCTCCAGAAATATTATTTTAAAAAAGGCTCCAATAGAAAATTTTTTGGTATCGCACCTGAAACGATAAGTGACGGTAATGCCTCTTTACTGGTTAATGGTTTTTGGGGTATCAGCAGGCACGTAAATTATTTAGGAGAGATTATTATGGCCATTGGAATTGTGCTGGCTACGGGCGATGCTTCCTTACTCTGGCCATGGCTGTATCCAATATATTATGTGGCTCTCTTATTTCCCCGGCAGGCAGATGATAATAAAAGATGTGCTCAAAAGTACGGGCCGCTTTGGGATGAATATTTAAAAAGGGTCCCCTATAAAATAATACCCTTCATCTATTAAAATTATATAACTAACGGTAAACTATAAACGATACATTTTGCGGGTGGTATCTCCCATAATATTGATGGCTTTTCTCCGCGGCATTAAATGTTGCATGATAAAAGCTGCTATTTTATTACCTGTCCCCGAAATAAACGAAAGGCCTTTTGCCTAAATGCTTAAAACATTCATTAACCACTTCATCAGGGCTCTGTACTTTTGGAGCTAAAAAGCCTTTTTTCCCAGGCTTTGTTTTTTCAAAATTGGGTGTGCCAACAGCGCCGGCGCAGCAAGCAATTACATCTACTCCTTTGCTCTTCCATTCATACCATAAACTTTCTGCAAGCACCCTGTTAAAAGCTTTGGACGCTGCGTAGGCAGCTAAATATCCACTGCCCCGGAATCCTGCCAAAGAACTCATAAGTATTATCGCCCCTCTTTTATTGAAGAGCATTTGTTGGCCAAGAAGCCGTACAAGTTTCATTGGGGTTGCTATATTTGCCTGTGACAGGGCATTTAATGCTGCGATACTGTTTTTTTCAAATGGCCGATGTAAGAAATGGCTGCGTTATACACCAGGATGTTTATCTCCCTGCCCTTTAGTTTTTCTGCCAGGTTTTCTGCCGCATTACATTCTGATAAATCGAAGGGGATTGTATCAACAAGGGTTTGATATTCTTTCCTCAGCACATCGGCATAAAGTTCCAATGCGTTCTGTCTTCGTGCGATTAAAATTAAATTGATGCCTGAAGCAGCTAAATACTTCGCATAGGAAGCTCCAATACCTTCGGAACCGCCGGCAACTAAAGCCCAATTCCCATATTTTTGTTGTAGTGACATGTCTGTTAAAAGCAAATGATTATTGAAAAATTGCAATGCTACCCGAAAATAAAAATAGTTAATATTAAATCCAATCAGCAGGAAATTAGAAAATTTATAACAGAATGCATTTAAAGAAAATACCCCTGTTTAGCCCGGGTATATGGAAAAGAAGCCTGTCGTAAGAGTGCGGCGCAGGTTCTGTGAGCAAGCAATCTTGTGCCTGCATAACGCATAGCCCCTATTACTTACAACTGCAGGTATGCCAATCTTTTCTAATCTTTTTTATCTTCCTACTGCGCTTCGATTCTTGAAGGCTTTTGCCTTTTGTTTCCGGTGTTAGCCCAGCCGCCGTGGGTGTTCCTTCTCTTCAGCAAGCCCACATCAACCACCCGCCAACCATTGTAACGTTTCCATTTTTGTTCCATAAAAAGTTTTATCGCGACAGAAGTAGCCGCTTTAATAGGTTAGCGCATTTCACAGGAAACTACCGGTGGGTGTATAAAAACTATTTTTTCTCAATTATACTTCCTATAACTGATTCATCCATGTGTACGGTATACCAGTTCTTTTTAATATCTGCTCCTGAATTTTCATAAAATTGTATCGCGTTTTTATTTCCTTCAGAGACAACCCATTCAATGCGCCTAACGCCATGGTCAGCACCAAATTGAACAACGGTTTTATATAATGCGCTTCCAAGGCCGGTTCCCCTCATAGATTCCCTGACGATGAGATCTTCAAGATGTACCGTACGCCCTTTCCATGTTGAAAAACGGAAATAGACCAATGCCATTCCTTCAAGCTTTCCGTCAACGTCGGCCACAAAGCAGGTAAAACTGCCTTTGTCAAAACCTTCCTCTTCCAGGTCTGCGATGGTAATTTCAACCTGGCCTGATGCATTTTCATAAGCTGCCAGTTCCTTAATAAGTTCCAGCACCTGCGGCATATCTTTTCTTACTGCTTTCCTGATCTTGTAATCCATAACTATTAATTGTTTTTTATAATGTGCCTCAAATTTAGCACTATTTTTACCGGGCAGTTTCCATTGCCATGGTTCGTGGCACACGAAACAATTCTCTGTCATCCCATCTGCACAATTTTGTTCGCCTTTTTTATTGCAACTTCAAACAGTATCTATTATATTTGAACTTACTTTTTACCAAATTAAAAGCAACTGCATTTCTGCAGAAACAGCCTATAAACTTTGAAACCTTACTGCTAATAATTTTTAAGGAACCGCATTATTATAAGACATGAAAATTTTCCACAAGTATTTTTTAATCAACCTTTGTTTTGTTCTGACGGCACATGCCTCTTATTCCCAGGCATCCGGAAAATATAAATCAGATAGTATAGGCATGGCTCATATCCCTGAGATGACGCTGAGCATTGATGCGAATCAGTTACAAAAAGTAACACCGGCGGCCTTCGGGTTTATTAGGGTAGAGGATGTAAGGTTTGATACTACACAAATTGGTATTTATTCGATAGTCAGGAATTTATGGGGTTATGCTGATATCAGTAATTTCAAAATTAACCTGGAAGGTGGCCTGGGCAATAGTTTCAGCAATTACCTGAATAATTCTTTTAAAGCGCTGCCTGGAGGGCGGGATAAGGAAGTAGTGTGTTTTATAAAATCGTTATCCATTATTAAAAGGGATACGCTTATTGAAAATCAATCAATGGATAAAAAGTATGTAAAGTTGGCTTTCGAGGCTGAAGTATTTCTTCATTCCGGTGATAATTTTTATGCCGCATTTAAAATTGATACCACCCTTAACGCGCTTATAGATCTTTCAAAAAAACAAATAAAGGGCGATATGCAGAATTATCTTCTGATGCCTGCTTTGCAGTTGCTTAAAGATGAGATCAGCCGGTCAGACTGGGCAAATATTGCAAAGCGAAAAGCATTTACCCAAACTTTTGTGTATACCCATTATTTTACCAGCCGTTTCAACATTCCTGTTCTTACCCAGCCTTGTAAAAAAGGCATTTACCGGTCCTTTGCTGAATTTAGAAATAATGCCCCGTCTATTCTGGATTTTACAATTGAGAAAGAAAAATTCAATACCATATTAATAGCAGGCGCCAATGGCAATTACATTCCTACAACAAAATTGTTTGGATTTTGTGACGGGAAAGGATACTGGATACTGAGAGGCAATTACCGCTTTCCTATGTTCCGGGTAAGTAATGGCTTTGAATTCTTTTTGACAACCGATAAAAAAATAAAATTATTGCTGGCATTAGATATGGAAAATGGAAAGATATATTAAGTTCCTCCAACAACGTGGTTCGTTTCTTTACTAATTACCACTTCAATAATTTCGTTTCGTGATGGACGAACCGGGGAAACAGCCCGCACTGGTTGTGAAATGAAAATCTTCAATATTTGGTTGTTTACTGTAATCGGCTACCGGGTTTCGTGTCAATATAGATCACTTCGGTAATTTCGTTTCGTGATGGCATGGACAGGGAAATGAACTGCTATGATTTGTGTCTTACGAACCACATTTCCTGAGGCCGTTCGTGAGGGGCGAACCGCGGCCGGGCAAAAAAGTTCACATAGAATCTTTTTTCATTCTTGTCATCTTCATATCACCCATCTTCATGTTGCTCATTTTTCCATTCATATACACACATTCGCCATTTTTCAGCATCATTTTTTTCCCGTTCTTCATTCTTACGGTTCCGTCTGGCATAACCATCGTGCCGTTGCTCATAGTCATATTCGAGCTCATAGGCATAGTTTTATTATTTTTCATCACCATCATTTTGCCATTTTTCATCATTACGCCATTCTTCTGTTTCATGTTCATACCGTTCATTTGGGCAAATGCGCCTGTGCCAATCAGAGAAATAACAAGAAATACAAATAGTTTTTTCATAATAAAATAGGTTGTGTTTCACGTAAGTAAAGCTTACGCAAAACGATTATTAAATTGTTTGAATAATTATATAGCAAAGTACAGTCCAGAGAAATTGTGCGGCCAACATTTAACTTTCCAACAGGGGTTATGGCCCCGCCATTATAAGCCGCACGATTTATGATTAAGTGAAAAAGGCAACTTATTGCGCCGTGGCAATATTTGAAATAGAACCATGAAATAGATGAACGGATTGCTTCGCCGCCATCGGAATTAACTATACGAAAAAGATCCTTTCAACAGGCTCAGGGTGGTACCACCTCTTCGGCTTCGGCAAGCTACAGTTTTTATTCGACGGCATACTTGCCAGGTTTACCGTAAGTAGCCTGGCTAAGGCTAACCCTCACGCCTGCGCCATGGGGGGAGCCTGGTGCAGGCATGTGTGAGGAATAATTTATAAACCTGCTTTTATTTGTCTTAATTGATCTAAATTTTGTTGCGCTTCTGTTGATAAAGTAGCTGACATCAGGTTAGTTTGCTCAAAAGGATCAACACTTATTTTATATAAATATTCAGTACCGTTTTGCAAATGAATCAGTTTATAATTTTCATTCCGGATAGCATAGCCGTCATTTTTTGAAGATGAAGATCCAAATAATTCGCTGTAAGCAAAGGTTCTTTTAGTGGCATTTGCATTTGTAAATAATGGCTTTATACTTATGCCATCCTGGTAGTTGGCGCTGCCTGCTCCGGCAATATCCGCAAAAGTGGTAAACAAATCAGGTGCCTGTACCATGGCTGTTTCTACAACATTTTTTCTTGTTACGTTTTTGCCGCACACTATCAAAGGGGTATTAATGCCTCCCTGGAACAGGGTGCCTTTAGTGGTTGTTTTAGTGAAAGGTGCCTGCACCACCTGCGCCGGTGTTCCATTATCCCCAATAATAACGAAAATGGTATTTTCTTTTTGTGCGGTTGTTAATGAGGCGATGAGGCGGCTAATTTCTTTATCCATTGCCTCAATAGTTGCCAGGTAATATGGAAGCGGATTGGCATTTATGGTCGCCTGGTTATCCACGAGGTTTTGATCGGTAATAAGATTTAAAGGTGGCCTGTGGAAAGGTGTATGCGGCGCATTGAATGCAAGCCACAAAAAGAAAGGCTTGGTTTGTTGCTGTATCCAGCTTATTGATTGATCTACAAACCAGGTGGTAGAATAGGTGGTAATTGTTTGCTGTAAACCATTACTGGTTTGTGTCCAGTTGTAATAGTCTGGTACCGCTCCGGGAAGAATACCTGAAAAATATTGAACACCAAAACTTTCCGGTGCAGTTAATTGGTTATCAAGACTGACATGCCATTTACCAATTACAGCGGTTGCATAAGCATTGGCTGTTTTGTCGTTTATATATTTTTGAATAATGGTTTCATTGCTTTGTAAAACAGCGGTAGGAGGAGTTTGAACTCCGCCAACACCGGTCCGAAAACCATACCTGCCGGTGAGCATGGCTGCCCTTGTGGGAGAACACTCGGGATTGACCCAGCAATTGGTAAAAGTAATTCCATTTGTTGCCAATGAGTCTATTGTTGGAGTAAGCGCTTTTGTACTGTTAATGCCCGGATAATTGCCATAAGCATCCCAGCCCATATCGTCCGCAATTATAAAAATTATATTAGGAGAGGTACTGTTTTGAGTACTAACACTTAAGCCGTTATTGTTTTTTTTACACGAAAATAATATTGAACTGAGCAACAGAAGTATGATTGGCAAAAAAGTCTTTTGTTTCTTTATCATTTAATCTTTAGTATTTATTCGGCAGGAAAAATAACTGAGAAAAGACCTTGCTCCATATCAATAGTTTAATCAAGCCTGAATTATTTTTTAAAATAACTGATCTCTCATCTTTCCGGGGAAATGTATTTTTCCCATTTTTGGGGAATCTGCTTGTTCCATTTATACTATCATAAAACTCTAAACTTTACTTTTAATAATTACACAAAGTATACTTGTGCTAAAACATGAACTGCAATATTGTGCCTGTGTATTGGATAATGATATTATTTAAACTTTAGGATAGTTGGAGAAAGAAGCTATGTAAATAGAGTTGCATAGTGTACCACAGGTTAATCATCTTCTTTCAATAACTCACTAATATCTTTTTGTAGTTGTTCCACATCCAGGCTTAATGTGCCATTGTAAATACCTCTTATCCGCCGCTGCCTGTCGACCAACACCAAATGCTCAGTATGTAAAAAGTCTGCACTGTCTTTGCTGAAGCCGAGGTCTTCTTCCGCAAAATAAGACCGTCTTGCAAGTGAATAGATTTCAGCCTTATCTCCTGTAAGCAAGTGCCAGTTGGGTGCAGTAATATGGTGCTCTGCCGCATATTTCTTAAGGGTGCCCACACTATCAATCCAGGGGGTGACGCTGAAGGAAAGAATGGCTACGTTTTTATTATTGCCGAATGCCTGCTGCAATATTTTCATATGGTCCATTATGGCCGGGCAAATACCACCGCAACTTGTAAAGAAGAAGTTGGCAACATGAACTTTCCCATCTATGTCTTTTTGAGTAAGGATTTTTCCGGATTGATCCGTAAATGAGAATGGGCTGATGCGGTGTGGTACAAGGCTTGCCACCTCCTTTTCCGTATGTAAAAACAATGGTGTGAAGCCTGGCGTATTGTAATAAGGCAGGCTAACATTTTGGTGTTGACCGTGGCATGCTGCTAAAAATAGTAAGAGCAGGCAACCACTAATTTTTAAAAATACTGTCCGAAACATTTACGCAATTTTTAGTTCCCAGCAGCCCATACCTTCTGCCGTTAATAATTAAATAATTGGATCTTACCTTGCCATTATCATAAAACATTTTTTGCGGCCCGGCTTCATATTTATATGTCAGCCGATTTTGGGGCAATGCGTTATTGCAAGTGGCATGTCAAAGGTTAAGAAAATAAAGAATATTGAACAAGGTATATTGGATGATGAAGGGAGGAAAGCGCCATCCTGAAAATCCTGATTCAGGCGGCATGAATAAACAGATTGCTTCATCACCATTGGAATGGTATTAGCGAAAAAGATCCCTTCGACAGGCTAAGGGAGACAAGGCTCCTTACAATGACATAAACCAGGAGATTGCCGGTCTTAATTTGTGCGTCAATGAGGCTCTTTGATAGCAATGCCAGAAATTATTATTATGGCAAGCAATGCTGACTAATTGAAATTGAATTTTTGTTAAAGATTTAATGTTTATAAATACTTATTTAAAAAAAAGGCCAGCACGGCTTTCAGGTGGAGGCAAACTAAGGATTGCAATATTTAAAATCAGTGGTAAACTATCATGATAAATTTAAAAGATTTAAAATTTCAGAGACTCGATTTTGAAGGATTGAAAATTTTAGTAAGCTGGGCCGGAGAAGAAGGCTGGAATCCCGGCATATATGATGCAGATGTTTTCTGGCAAACCGATCCGGAAGGATTTTATGGATACTACCACGATGGAAATTTAATTGCGGGAGGTTCTGTTGTCTCTTATGATAGGTTGTTCGGGTTCATGGGGTTTTTTATTGTAAAGCCCGAATACAGATCACTTGGAATCGGAAGAAAACTCTGGTACCAAAGACGGGATACTTTACTATCAAGGTTAAACAAAGGTGCTTCAATCGGAATGGACGGTGTAATTGCTATGCAACCTTTTTATAAAAAGGGAGGTTTTGAAATTGCATTCCGGGATGAACGTCACGAAAAGGCCGGTGAAAAATTTGAAGTGGATACAGCGATTTCCCCGATTGAAGAGAAAGATATAAACGCTGTTCTTGCCTATGATAAGCAATGCTTCGGATTTCCCCGCCCGCAGTTCCTGGTTCCGTGGTTGAAACAGAAAAATGTTACAACCTTTAAATATTTTGATGATAATAAACTCAAAGGATTTGCAGTGATAAGAAAGGCAAATAAAGGATATAAAGTTTGTCCTCTTTTTGCTGATACTGCCCAGGTTGCAGAAGCGCTTTATAAAGCCTGCTTAAATTCAGTGCCAGGCGAACCTTTGTATCTTGACATTCCGGTAATAAACCTGGAGGCGGCCGCTCTCATAAAAAAATATAAAACCACTTATGTTTTTGAATGTGCAAGAATGTACTATGGCAAGCCTCCCGTTATGGATATTAGCAAAGTTTTTGGTATAACTACATTTGAGCTTGGATAAGAAAATTTACAACTGTTCTCGGCGCCTCTTTCCCCATTCCTGGGGTGTCTCCTCCGGACTTTTGATAACCCGCAATGTAAACCGGGAGATTGCCGCGTTGCCATTGGGATTATATTAAGCGATAAAATCCCTTCGACAGTGACACAAGTAGCCCGGACAAAGGATAAGCCTCATACCTGCGGCATGGATGGGGAAAATATTTTTTATAGTAAAAGCTTTAATATCTTTAAATTTGGTTAGCAAACTGCTTCTTATCAATTAGTTTATTAATTTAATTTTATTCTATGCCATCTTATACGCTGAACATTAATAATAAAACCTATAAAGCTGAGGCTGACGCAGATATGCCCTTGCTGTGGGTGTTGCGCGATGTGCTGGATTTAACCGGTACAAAATACGGTTGCGGTGTATCGAGTTGTGGCGCTTGTACCGTGCTTAAAGACGGGATGGCTATCAGAAGTTGCCAGGAGCAAATACAAAATACAGGCAATGCAAAGATTACCACCATTGAAGGATTAAGTGAAGACGGCGCCTCGCATCCCATTCAAAAAGCATGGGAAAAAATAGGAGTGCCTCAATGTGGTTATTGCCAGGCGGGACAAATGATGAACCTGGCAGGTTTATTAAACCAATATCCAAAACCAACGGATGAACAGATCAGCAGTATGATGGCGGGTAACTTATGCAGGTGTGGAACTTATCACAGGATCAAACAGGCAATTAAAGAAGTGATCGATCATTCGTGAGGCTGCATAAATAAATTATCACAAAACTTAATAATAATTTCTCTTTAGGAGGATAAATATTTTATATGACAACAAAGATCAATCGCCGCAATTTTATAAAGCTTGGTTCTGCTGCTGGTGGTGCATTATTAATCGGATTTTTATTGCCTGAAGTGGGGTGTAACAGTAACAGCCATCCGGAATCTTCTACATGTGATCCGTTAGAACCCTCTGCGTATTTGAAGATTGAACCAACAGGAGATGTTACTATTTATTTCGCAAGGCAGGAGATGGGGCAGGGGGTTAATACTTCGTTGCCTATGATCGTTGCTGAAGAACTGGATGCAGATTGGAGTAAGGTGAAGACCGAGATAATGGCTTACCATAAAGGCCTCGTAAGGCTTAACGATCCCAAACCCGGTGAGTATTATTCGACAGGCGGCAGCCAAAGTATTATGGCCGATTGGGACGAAATGCGTAAAGTGGGAGCCATCGCCAAAGCTATGCTGGTGAAGGCAGCGGCAGATAAATGGAAGATTCCTGCAGCGCAATGCATCACAGCGAATGGTGCCGTTACCAATAAGAACAATAATGCTTCTTTGAGTTATGGAGCCTTGGTTTGCGATGCCATAAAATTACCGGTACCCAAAGAAGTAAAACTAAAAGATGTTAAAGATTTTACGCTGATCGGTAAGCCCGTACCAAAGAAAAATTTACCGACCATTATTGCCGGTAAAGCTAAGTATGGCATTGATGCAAAAGTGCCTGGTATGGTGTATGCAGTGGTAGCGCGTTGCCCTGTGCTTGGCGGAAAAATAAAATCGGTTGACAACAGTGCCTGCAAGCAAGTGAACGGCTTTATAAAAACGGTTCAGTTTGAAGGGACCGGTGTTCCCATGCATTTACACGCTGGTGTTGCTGTGCTAGCAACTAACGTTTGGAGCGCTATGAAAGCAAGAAATGTTTTGACGGTTGTTTGGGATGAAGGCGATACCAATCATGAATCGACAGATGAGTTGTTCAGGAAATTTGAAAGCAGGAGCAAACAAAAACCTGCGAATGAAATCTATACAAAGGGAGATGCATCAAAAGCAAATAATCCCGGTGGCAATATGCTTGAATCTTCTTATGCGGCACCCTTTCTTGCTCATGGTACCATGGAACCAATGAATATGGTTGCCTCAGTAAAAAAAGATTCCTGCGAGTTATGGGGAACAAGCCAGTGGCCCGAATGGGCAGCAAGAGAATTAGCGAAGGAGCTTTCTATAGATGAGAAAAATGTAAAGATCAACCTGGCGTATATGGGTGGTGGTTTTGGTAGAAGATTGTATCACGATTACATGATTGAAGCGGTTAAAATTGCAAAGCAGCATGGTGCTCCTGTAAAAGTAATCTGGGACAGGATTGATGATATTCGCAATGATGCGTACCGGCCTGCCAATTATCACCGAATGAAAGCCTCCTGGAGCAATGAAGGAAAGTTGCTTACATGGCAGCATCATGTACTCTCTACTTCTGTTAATGTAATGGTAGAAGGGGCTGACACAAAAAATGCTGCTGAGATTCTTGGCGGCGCTTCATCCGATTTTTGGTATGATGTGCCCAACGTTCACACAGCTTACTCGCATGTTGATTTTAATTTACAACGGGGATGGTTACGTGCAGTAGAAATATGCATGAACGTTTTTCCGATAGAATCTTTTATTGACGAACTTGCAGGTAAGATGAAAAAAGATTCCTTGCAATTTAGGCTGGCCTGCTTTCCTCAATGCCGAAGCGCACCACTGATGGACTTAACCAGGATCCACAACGTGTGGCTGGTGTATTAAAACTGGCCGCTGAAAAAATTGGTTACCACAATCCACGGCAGTCCAACCATTATATCGGCGTTGCAACACATGCGTTTGCTTTTGCTCCTTCGTACGCGGCACATGCTATCGAAATTGAAATGCTGGGCCCCAAAAAGTTCAGGATCATTAAAGTAATTGCTGCCATTGATTGTGGCATCGTGGTTAATCCTGATGGAATGAAAAGCCAGGTAGAAGGAGGCCTTGCATTTGCCTTATCGCAGGCATTGAAAGGCGAGATAACGGTGAAGGATAGCCGCGTTGAACAAAGTAGTTTTTTTGATTATGATCCGCTGCGATTTAATGAAATGCCCGACATGGAAGCCTGTTACATTCAAAGCAGCGAAACCCCGGGCGGTATTGGTGAAGTGGGTATGCCTACTGTGGCGCCGGCACTCTGCAATGCCCTGGCGGCAGCGGGGCAGAGGCCATACAGGCTTCCCATAAAAAAAGACGGATTCGAGTGGGTGTAAGGTTTTGCAGAAACTGCGTTGTTCGTGGAATTATTAAATAAGAAAATACGGTTATCGGATTTTAAGAATTGTTACATGTGGCCATGAACTAAGGACAGGGGAAGCCGCCTTACTTGTTCATTTTATTTTTAACGGTTATCCGTTTTAAAAAAAAGGGTTAAATTTAGTGTCCTTTAAATTTTCACTTTTAAAAACAAGGAGGTAATTATGAAATTCATGGTAACATGGCGGGTTCAACCCGACAAGAGACACGAAGTATTTAATGGCTTTTGCCAAATGACTCCGGCAGATGACAAAAAGGATACTGGAGATAAGGTGAAGCTTATTGGCCGGTGGCACGACATTAGCTCGTTTACCGGCGTTGCTATTTGCGAGTCAGATGACGCGCAGGCTGTAGCAAGCTGGGCCCTCAACTGGAATGCCTATCTCGACCTTCAAACAACAATGGTGTTGGATGATGCGGAAGCAAGAGCCGTCGGCAGAAAAAAGATGGCGGCAGCTAAGAAGAAGAAGTAAAATTGCTTAATTTAAACTTAGCGATTGCATGCTGACATTTGCTTACCTTTTTCATGCCTGATGTTTTTACCGGGTTAGGGAGATTTTTATTTCTTACCCCCATTCTATCTTCCCACGGTAGAAATTAGAAATGATAAATGATTAACCAATAAATTCCTGCGTTGTTTTTAAAATAGTTAAGGAAGGAAGATCAAAATAAGATTCCCGGTTATTTCTTTGTTTACTGTAAACCCTTCCTTGCCGTGTCATCACACGATCGTTTTCATGGTAATTTGGTCGAATTATAATTAAATTCGTTGGCAAGAAGAGGAAAAGATGAATCAATTTGAAGGAATACATCCGGCAATCATTACTAAACTCAGGCACGCGGCAATTTTACCGATGAAGAAATCATTGAGGCATTGAGTTATTTTGATAAGAGAACGCTGAAAAGAAAAGAATTTTTTCTTAGCCGCTCGCGCAATATCGATACTAAAATAAAAATCTTAATTATTTATTTGTTTACTGTAAATATTTATTCCCGGAGTTATAATTTACTGCAGAACCGATTATGGGAGCGGACATTGAAGATTTACTTAAGCCTGGAACTTAGGACATTTATTGAGTGGTTTTTCCTTACAGGAACTACAAAAAGAATTAACTTCAATCCAAAATCAAATGAATGAGGCTTCTGTCACACTTCTATCCAAAGATGAACATTTCTAAAAACAAAAGTATTTTCGCCTTGGTGGCGATCCTGTGCCTGTGCTCCTTCAAAAAAGAAAGCCTTATTGCACAAACGACTACGGCTACCTTGCGGACACTTCATTTTCTGGACAGTATTTCCGGGCTAAGAACGGTAGCCGGAATCCACAACCGCGAGCCTAATGCCGCTCCTGCCACGTGGACCGATTCTATTCATTCCACCACAGGAAAATATCCGGGTTTGTGGAGCGGAGATTTTCTGTTTGAACAAGACAATATCGATAACCGGCAAACGATGATCAATGAGGCAATACACCAATGGAAGCAGGGTGCCCTGGTTAATATTATGTGGCATGCCTGCAACCCGGCCTGGGCGAGCCTTGTGGATTTGATGGACAAGGAGTGCTGAGCCAAATGACCAATGGCCAATGGGCGCAACTACTTACGGAAGGCACTCCCATCAATAAAAAATGGAAGGCTATGATGGATGAGGCCTGCATCTATCTGCAGCAACTTAAGGATCAACATGTAGAGGTATTGTGGAGGCCGCTTGCATGAAATGAACCAGGCAAAGTTCTGGTGGGGCGGCAGCCGGACCGGAAGGAACGAGGAAGTTGTATCGGCAAATGCATGATTATATGACCAAAACCAAAGGGCTTACCAACCTCGTCTGGATATGGGACCTTCAGGATTTCAGCACGCTATCCAGTGATGTAAACACCTATAATCCGGGAGCCGGGTATTGGGACATTGCAGCACTGGACTTTTATGACGGCAGCGGTTACACCACAGAAAAATACAACACGATGCTAAACGTGGCAGGGGGCAAGCCCATTGCCATTGGCGAATGTGAAGTGCTCCCCACTGTGGCCCAATTATTGCGCCAGCCCAAATGGGCCTTTTTTATGAGTTGGTCAGAACTGACCTTTGCAGGCAACAGCAAGGCAAAACTGGACAGTTTATACCATGCCGGCAATGTGGCCACGCTCGATCAAATGCCGGGATGGAAATAGAAAGGGTGAAGAAACTCAATGTGCCGGTGGTTACCACAAATTAAATTTCAAATTCAGCCCCTGATTTCTTTTGCAAAGGAGTAAATAATTATTTTTGTTATGCATGTTACGAAATGATTACATTTATTCTTTCAAAAAAATTATTTAAAAGATTAAAACTAAAAGAATGAAAAAAATAATGATATCAAAAGGGCTTGTGTTAGCCTTGTTTGGAGTGTTCCTGACATCACTGGTTTCGGCACAAGCTGAAGATAAATCAAAACGGGCAAGCCCGCCGGCTACGGCTACGGGCGAAGTAATGGGCGCAACCATAACCATTGATTATAGCAGCCCCGCTGTTAAAGGAAGAAAGATTTGGGGCGGGCTGGTTCCGTATGGCCAGGTATGGCGTGCAGGAGCGAATGAAGCTACTATATTTGAAACAGATAAGGATATCAAAGTAGAAGGTAAAAACCTGCCTGCCGGAAAATATAGCTTATATGCCAAACCCGGAGAAAAAGAATGGGTAATTATCTTTAATTCAAAAACCGGTCAGTGGGGAGTAAAAAATGATGAGAGTACAAGCGAAGAACCTGCCAACGACGTATTGCGGGTAACTGTTAAACCGGTGAAATCAGATGCTTTTAACGAACGGATGAAATTCGTAGTAGGTGACAAAGGCTTTGCCCTTGAATGGGAAAATTTAAGCGTTCCGGTTTCGATAGAATAATATTCAACCTTTGTGGATGTTTCCTGGCTTACTGAATAACAACCCGGCATTGCTGAATTAATATCCTTGTCAAGTGGATATACAAATCAGAAAGCCTTATACCGGGTTGAGCAAAATATATTTTCGGGCAGTAACCATTCATGACTAGCCTGGCTCCCCGTGAAACGGGAACATTGAAATTTATAAAGTAGCTGTATAAGATATAAAAATCTTAAAATGATCAGCACTCTTGCATTTTTCGTTAAATGGCACGATATTTTAGTGATTTCAGCAAAACATAAACAATGAAAATAAAATTCATTAAATTAATGATGTGTGTAGTTCTTGCAGCATTTGTTGCCACAGGTTGTGAACGCAGGTATTATGAAGGCAGGGAACACAGGCGCGAGCAAAGGGATCACCATCACCACGACGGCCATGATCATCATGATGATGGTGATCATCATTAATAATCTAAAATAGTGCTGCAAAAGGTTACGTCATTGCGAGGCGCATGATTTATTTTGAAGCGAAGAAAGAAGTTTATTGCGCCGTGGCAATCTGCTAATTGGAATTATTAACTTAAGGGAAGAATTGCAGCGTCGGGATTGGAATTGTATTATTTAATACCAGGATACCAGTTTCTCAGGCGCACATCAATGGAAGGGTTTCCTGCATTGACCAGCGACTTAAATTTTGCCACATCGCTAAAGCCGGTGGGTGTACGGTAATGATAGGGATAAACAATTTTTGGTTTGAAGGCGAGTACGCCGCTGGCAGCCTCTTCCACGTCCATAGTATAGGGCAGGTTCATACAAACAAAAGCTACATCAATATCTTTTAAGCTGCGCATCTCAGGTGTGGCTTCTGTATCGCCGGAGATATAAAACCTTTTGCCGCCGAGGTTCAGCACATAACCGTTGCCTTTACCTTTTGGATGATGCACGGTAGAATCGCCGGGCATATTATACATGGCGATAGCCGTGATAGGAATTCCATGTTGTACGGTGCTACCACCATTGTGCAACACAACGATCTTATTTTTCCATTCAGCCGGCATCTTGTCTGCCACAGACTGCGGTACCACCAATGTTGCATGGGAAAGGTCAAGCCCGTTCAGTGTTTTCATATCAAAATGGTCTCCGTGAATGTGGGTGATCAGCACAATATCAGGCTTTTCAAAGCCCTTATACGTATCTGCGCCTTGAGTGGGATCGACATAGATGGCTACCTTATTGAACTCAAGCACCAGCGATGCATGGAACACCGGCTGGATGGTTACATTACCTTTTGGTGTAGGGATGATGTCTGCTTTTGGCAATTGGGCCTGTGCTGCAGTGAGGATAAAACCCAGTAAGGTGGTTATAAAAATTTTCATAAATTAATTTATTATAGTTAGAAAACGTTAGAGATATTTTGATTCGGCCGGTTCAAAATTAATGATTGTGTTTTATAATATCACATCCATGGTTCGCGCCCTTCAAGAACTACGGGCAGCATCGAAACATAGCAGAACATTGCCGGTAATCTAAGTAAAATAGAAATCCTCCTTATTTCTTTGTTTACTAAAGCCGCTCTCAGAACAACCAAAATAATTAAATAAATTCATCTTCCGGGGGAAATACTGCGGTTTCACCGTTTTTGTTTCCATAAATTTGTCCACTAAATTCGTAGTTCCTAATTTTTAATTCTTAATTGATAAATGAAACTCTGGCAAAAAAATACTGAATCATTAAAAGAAGTGGAAACCTTTACCGTAGGCAAAGACCGGGAGCTTGATATGTATTTGGCGCCTTATGATATTTTAGGTTCGCTTGCTCACATAAAAATGCTGAATAAAGTTGGCTTGCTTACTGATTCAGAATTAAAACAATTGCAAAAGGCATTAAAAGATATTTATAAAGATATTTCTGAAGGGAATTTTTCATTGGAAGAAGGTGTTGAAGATATTCATTCGCAGGTCGAATTTATTCTTACAAAAAAATTGGGCGATGCAGGGAAAAAAATTCATTCGGCACGGTCAAGAAACGACCAGGTTATTCTGGATATCAAACTTTTTTTAAGAAATGAAATTGAAGGGTTGGTTCAGAATGTAAATGAATTTTTCAATCTTCTTTTGCTTCAAAGTGAAAAATATAAAGATTACCTTTTACCCGGCTACACCCACTTTCAGCTTGCCATGCCCTCTTCATTCGGATTATGGTTTGGCGCTTATGCCGAGAGTTTAGTGGATGATATAATTACTCTTCATGCAGCATGGGAAATTATAAATAAAAACCCTTTAGGCTCGGCTGCAGGCTTTGGCTCTTCGTTTCCTATTGATAGAAAAATGACTACTCAGTTGTTAGGTTTTGAAACGTTGAATTATAATGTAGTTTATGCGCAAATGAGCCGGGGAAAAACAGAAAGGGTACTTTCACAGCCGTTAGCCAATATTGCGTCTACGCTTGCCCGTATGAGTATGGATGCGGTTATTTACCTAAACCAGAATTTTGGGTTTATTTCTTTTCCTGATGAACTTACTACCGGAAGCAGCATCATGCCACATAAAAAAAACCCGGATGTTTTTGAATTGATCCGGGGCCATTGCAACCGCATCCAGGCGCTTCCTAACGAAATCATGATGATAACAACAAATCTTCCTTCCGGTTACCACCGCGATTTTCAATTGTTGAAAGAGCATCTTTTTCCTGCAATAAAAAATTTAAAAGATTGTATCAGGATGGCTATTTTGATGTTTGAAAATATTGATATAAAAAAAGGCATTCTTTCTGATGAAAAATATAAATACTTATTTACAGTAGAAGAAATGAATAAATTAGTTTTGGAAGGAATGCCATTACGGGATGCGTATAAAAAAATTGGTGCCGGCGTGGAAGCCGGAACGTTCAAAACGGGCGGGAAAATGAATCATACTCATGAAGGCTCCATCGGTAACCTTCAAAATGAAGAAATAAAAAAGATGATGCAAAACGTTACCAGCCGTTTCAACTTTGCGAAAGTGAATGATGCTTTACAAAAATTATTACAGTAAATTGCCAACTTCCAAAATGGAGAATTTAAAATTGTTGCGTTGCCATAATGCTTGTGGGCGGTGGGGACACTGCCCACGGCGGCCTGCCCCGGTTGGTGCCCCCACCAACCGGCGACAATTTGAGATGCACCCAAAATGGAGAATAGTAATATTTTTCTATGAAAGAATGTTTTAAAGAAGAATGAAATGGCAGAATCGATAAAAAAGAGAATTGCGATTTTTGGCTCTACCGGTTCCATCGGCACACAGGCTTTGGAAGTAATAGATGCACATGCTGATTTGTTTGATGTAGAAATATTAACTGCTCAGACAAATGATAAATTATTGATTGAGCAAGCGCTCAAATTCAAGCCCAATGCGGTGGTAATTGTCGATGAATCAAAGTATGAAAAAGTAAAAAGGGCACTTGAATCAACCGATATAAAAGTTTTTGCGGGCGATACGGCTTTGGATGAAGTGGCTGATTTTGATACTTACGATATGATGTTGGCGGCCATTGTAGGCTTTGCCGGCTGAAACCCACTTTAAAAGCGATAGAAAAAGGAAAAGCAGTGGCTTTGGCCAACAAAGAAACATTGGTTGTTGCCGGAGATTTGGTAATGCAGTTGGCAGTAGAAAAAAGAGTGCCTATAATCCCTGTTGACAGTGAACATTCAGCAATTTTTCAATGCCTTATCGGTGAAACCAGAAATAAAATTGAAAAAGTAATATTAACGGCGAGTGGAGGGCCTTTCTTGGCAAAAAACCTAACTTTTTAGTGAATGTAAAACGCGACCATGCCTTGCAGCACCCCAACTGGAAGATGGGCGCAAAAATTACTATTGACTCTGCCACACTGATGAATAAAGGGCTTGAGATGATTGAAGCCAAATGGCTTTTTAACCTTGCCCCGGAACAAATTGAAGTAATTATTCATTCACAAAGTATTATTCATAGCATGGTTCAATTTGAAGATGGAAGCATTAAGGCACAAATGGGGCTGCCTGATATGAAACTTCCTATTCAATACGCACTTACTTTTCCTAAAAGGGTAGCCAATAATAATCCAAGGGCTAATTTTAAAAAAATTCCGGTACTTGCTTTTGAAGAACCCGATATGAAAACTTTTCGCAATCTGGGCCTTGCGATAACAGCCCTTGAAAAAGGAGGCAATTTTCCTTGTATCTTAAATGCGGCTAATGAAATTGCTGTTTGGGCTTTTTTAAACAATCGGATTGGGTTTTTAGATATAACTGCCGTAATAGAAAAATGCCTGCAAAAAATAAATTATATAGAAAAGCCAAATCTTTCAGATTATTTTGAAAGCGATGGCGAGGCGCGTAATTTCGCGGCTTCTTTGGTAAATATGTAGCCTTCTAACCTCCTTGGGAGGGAGAAAGTAGAATAAAAATATTTAAAAAAAATAAAAAATTATTTCGTCTTACAGGCGGAGAATAAATATGACACTATTAGCAATCAATTGGCCCGGCGTGGCTTTGCAGGCAGGTTACCTTGTGTTTTCCTTTTCTATTTTGGTGATCGTTCATGAGTTTGGGCACTTTATTACCGCCAAATGGTTTAAGTGCCGTGTTGAAAAATTCTATTTATTTTTTGATCCATGGTTTTCTATTTTTAAAAAGAAAGTGGGAGAAACGGAATATGGTGTTGGCTGGCTTCCATTGGGCGGTTATGTAAAAATTTCGGGAATGGTGGATGAGAGTATGGATAAAGAACAGATGAAGCAACCGCCGCAGCCCTGGGAGTTTAGGAGCAAACCGGCCTGGCAGCGGTTAATTATTTTATTGGCGGGTGTTACCATGAATGTATTGCTGGCTTTTTTTATATATGCCATGGTCCTTTTTAAGTGGGGTGAAACAAAAATGCCCATGCAAAGTTTGAAAAACGGAGTTTGGGTTACCGATAGCCTTATGAGCAATATCGGGTTAAAAAATGGAGATAAAATTCTGGCCATAAATGGAGAACCGGTAAAATATTTTGAGGACCTGGCTGGTAAAGTTTTGTTGGGAAAACAAATTATTGTTGAAAGAAACGGGCACCAGGAAACGATAAATATTCCCATTAATATGATTGAACAGTTGGTGGAGCAAAAGGGGAAAAGAAGTGATCATTTTTTTTACCCACGGCTTCCTGTAATAATCGGGGGATTTCCAGGCTCAGAAAACAATCCTACTCCTGGAAATGGAACTGTGGCTGTTGATACAAGGATAAAAAACGCGAACACAGGCCCTGTTAATGACTCAATAAATAAAAACCAGGAACGGCTGCGTGTGCATGATAAAATAATTGCGGTGGATTCTACCCCTGTAAGCTATTTCGATGAAATGGCGCCTTTGCTGAAGGAGAAAAAGGGCGATAGCGTTACGCTCACTGTAATTCGGGGTGGAAGCCCGGTGAAAACACGCGTGTTAGTGGATACTGCCGGAACCATTGGATTTTATAACATTGATTTTTCACAGGCCGATAGCCTGGGATTATTGAAAATAGAAAACAAAAAGTATGGTTTTCTTGCCTCATTTCCTGCAGGAGTCAGGGAAGCAGGGAAGCGATTAAATTTTTATGTTCAGCAGGTTAAAATGATATTCAATCCTGAAACCGGCGCTTATAAGGGGCTTGGCGGATTTAAAACCATGGCTTCTATTTTTCCAAGTACAGGATGGGATTGGGAAGCATTTTGGAAAATAACGGCTTTCTTTTCGATCATTCTTGCCTTCACGAATTTATTGCCAATACCGGCTTTAGATGGCGGCCACGTTGTATTTACCGTTGTTGAAATGATTACAGGAAGAAAACCGAGTGATAAGTTCCTGGAATATGCTCAAATCGTAGGAATGGTGATCCTGTTTGCTTTATTGATCTATGCTAATGGAAATGATTGGTTTGGCTGGGGTAAAGGGCATTAGTTTTAAATGAATGAAGTGCTCAAATGTAACTTTTACAATGAACTACTGCCTCGAATATCAAAAAAGCGGGACGTGTAAATTCTACATTGGCCTCGATATTGTTTCAGGTGATTTAAAAAATTTATTCCGGTAAACAAACAAATTATTAAAATTCCTGTTTTTCAAAATCTTTCAAAAAATAAAATGCCCGCTTAATCATTTTAAGCGGGCATTTAAAATTCGAAATTAATTTTTTCTACCGGGCTCCCGGAGGGCAATTTTTTCTTAGATAATCTGTATATAAAGTTGATAAAAATTTTCTTGTTCCTTCTCCTTCTGAAAGGGCATGTGTACGGTTTGGAAAAGGCATAAACTGAAATTTCTTATTGTATTTTATCAATTCATTCAGCAAGTCTTCCGCATTATCATATTGTACGTTATCATCTCCTGTACCATGAATAAATAATAAATTTCCCTGCAGGTTTTTTGCGTAATGAATGGGCGAGCCTAAAATATAATTTTCTTTATTTTCAGGTATCAAACCCATATACCTTTCTTCATAAATATTGTCATAAAACAGCATGTTGGTTACAGCGGCTATCGAAATTCCTGTTTTATATATTTCAGGATATTGGAACATCAGGTTTAAAGTGGAAGAGCCGCCGCCACTCCAGCCCCAGACTGCAACACGGCTTTTATCGAAATAGGGCTTTTCGAGAATTTTTTTAGCGGCCATTGCCTGGTCGTGAATATTAAGCCTGCCAATTTCTCCATAAATAGATTTGCGCCATGCCGCACCGCGAAGAGAAGGAGTTCCGCGATTATCAACTGAAACCTGAAAATATCCGTCTTTGCTCATATCCCCCTGGTATAAAAAATTGTATTGAGCGCCAAACCGGTCGCCAACAGTAGAAGCTGCCGGTTCGCCATAAACATAAAATACTACCGGGTATTTTTTGGTAGAGTCAAAATTATCAGGATAAACCATCCAGGCATCCAAAGTAATATTATCTTCTGTGGTTACTTTAAAATATTTCACATTGCTATTCTCATTTACCTTCATATTGTTGGCAATACTTTTAGCCTCATCTAAAGGCTTCCCATCAGGCAAAGAAATCCATTCAGAAGCCGGATAGGTTTTATAATTAGAAAATGAATGAACAGCGTATTTAGCGCCGGGAGAAATATTGTAATCATGGGTGCCCACTTCATCGGGCGGCGAAAGTGGTTCCAGTTTTCCGGTTCCATCCAGTTTTGTACGGAACAAATAAAGTTGTGTGGCATTATTGGGCGACGCCATAAAATAGACATAACCGTCTTTATCATCAATGCACTTGATGTTTTCTATGTCGTAAGCTCCGTTGGTAACCAAAGTTTCTTTTCCGGCGCGGTTGATCAGGTAAATATGGCGCCAGCCATCCTTTTCAGTAACCCATAAAAAATCTTTTCCCTTATCCAGCCAATCCCAACCGGTAGGATCATCATCATTCCATCTTGATTTTATGTCGATAAACGCTTTGTCATCTTCCGTATAAAAGTTTTTTGCAGCGCCGGTATTCACATCGCAGAAAAACAATTTGCTTTCATTTTGTTTCCTGTTTAATTGCTGCAAAACCACCTGGGAAGAATTATCGGCCCATTCCATTCTCGGAATATAATGTTCACTTGGGTCGCCCGGAACTTTCATCCATTTTATATTATCATTATCTACAGTAACTACCCCAATGCGCACCGGGGAGGGCGGCTGGCCTACTTTTGGGTATTCTACAGGGATGACTATGGAATAAACAGAATCAGTTGTGTTCAACATATAATAGTCGCGGGTTTTTCTTCCATCTACCTGCCAGAAAGCAATTTTTTTGCTGTCTGGGCTCCAGCGAAAACCATCGCGGCAGCCAAATTCTTCTTCATAAACCCAATCGAAAGTTCCGTTTACAAATTTGCGTGTGCCGTCCACCGTTAGTGCCTTTATTTTGTGGCTGGAAAGATCTTCCACATATAAATTATGCCCACTTACATAAGCTGCATTTTTTCCATCAGGAGAAATTTTGGCAAACATTAATGATTGGGAAGGAAGTGTTTTTCCAAGCTGGAATAATTGATTGGTAGTTAGATTTAAAACCCAGTAATCGCCACGGGTATGGTATCGCCATACTTTTGCTGTATTGGTAAATATCAGCAGCATTTTATAACCGGGAGAAAAACTATAAATATTAAAATGTAAAGGAGCTTCCGCACCTATAGGGATTAATTGGCTTTCCTTTACTAAAACCGTTTTAGCGCCTGTTTTTATATCGGTTTTTACGATACCTTCCTGATTTAAAGAAAGAGTTGCATTTCCATCATCAGTCCAGTTTACTTGTTTTGGCCTAAACTGTGAAAAGGAAGTAAATGTAGCGATTGAAAAGAAGAGAAGGAATAAAAATCTTACTGGTTTGTGCTTCATATATTTTTAATTTATGGGTAAAAATACAGAAAGACGTTTAGCTTACGTTGCCTTTTATATAAATGGAATAAATTTGTGCATGGAAGAAAAAGAAAAACTGAGAATTGATAAATACCTCTGGGCTATAAGGATTTTTAAAACGAGGAGTTTAGCAGCCGATGCCTGTAATACAGGAAAAGTAAAATGTAACGGAACCAATGTAAAGCCTGCTAAGGCAGTAGCTTTGGGAGATCAGTATGAAATAAAGGCCGGCAAAAAAAATGGGTAATTGAAATTACTTCTTTACTTCATACCCGGGTGAAATATGAAGAAGCAATCAAGCATTACCTGGACCTTTCTCCTGAAGAAACGATTGATAAAACACAAACAAGCGCTTTCGTTTTTAATACCGGAAAAAGAAAAAGCAAACAAGGGCGGCCTACGAAGAAAGAGAAAAGGAGGCTGGATGATTTGCTGGGTAAATAATTATTGATTATTTACTTTTTAAATTGTAAAAACAAGAAGGGCATGTGCATACCTGAAACTCTGACAATAATTAATTATTTATAATCAATAATTCAACCGCTTTCAATGAAAATTGACATCATCTCAGTTCTTCCTCAATTAATGGAAAGTTTTTTTGCTCATTCAATTTTAAAAAGAGCAAAAGAAAAAGGATTGCTGGAAATAAACCTCATCAATTTAAGGGATCATACCCATTACAAACATGGCCAGGTGGATGATTACCAGTTTGGCGGAGGCGCAGGTTTGGTAATGATGGTGGAACCTTTGGTAAGTGCGATAGAATCTTTGCAGCAAAAAACTGCCTATGATGAAATTATTTTCCTTACACCGGATGGAGAAATGTTTGATCAAAAAATGGCGAATCATTTATCCCTGAAAAAAAATTTATTGTTGATCTGTGGCCATTATAAAGGGATTGACCAAAGAGTGCGCGAGCATTTTATCACCAAAGAAATTTCGATCGGCAATTATGTTTTAAGTGGCGGCGAATTAGGCGCCGCGGTTTTGGCAGATGCGATCGGCAGATTAATCCCTGGTGTTTTAAATGATGAAACCTCAGCGCTTACTGATTCTTTCCAGGATAATTTATTAGCGCCACCGGTTTATACACGGCCTGAAGAATTCAGGGGGTGGAAAGTGCCTGAAATTTTAATGAGCGGAAATCATAAAAAAATAGAAGAATGGCGGCATGAAAAATCTGTTGAAAGAACCAAAGAAAAAAGGCCTGGTTTGATAGATTAAGATTGAATTAAAAAGAAATTTTTGTTCCTAAAATTTTAGAATGGATCTTTCCCATAATGGTTTTCTGCACTTCATATTTTTTCTCTTTCAAAAAATATGAATCAACTGATTTTGTATTGGGGTCTACAATAAAATATTCGTGAACACCAAATTTTTCATAGATTAATTTCTTTTCGCCAAAGTCAAGATTTGATGTAGAAGGGGATAAAATTTCAATAACCAGATCTGGGGCACCAAATAATCCTCCTGTCTTTATTTTTTGAAGGTTTTCATTTTTTATAAATAAAATATCCGGCTGTAAAATAGTTTGTTTTGAAAAATGAACGTCATAAGGAGCAATGCGAACTTCTCCAATTTTAATTTTTCTTAAAAGAAGAGAAATTTCGATGTTAATTTCATTTAACACGGCCTGATGTAAATCTTGTGGTGCGGGGCTCATAATTAGTTTATTATTTATTAGCTGGCACAAAGTGCCTTCAGGAAGGCTTTCCCAAACTTCCAGCATTGTTTTTGGCGGATGAGTTAGTGTTTGCGTCATGGTTTTTTAAAATTACACAATATTTTTCTTTGGCTTGCAGTAAAGCAACAAATTAGTATAATTTTTATTTTGGATTTATAAAATTTTAATTTTGAAGGACCCCAATAAATAATGGGCAATTTATTTTTTTTAGTTAAAAAAAGCAAAAGCCAGCTTTTCCCTGGCTGGCTTTTGATTAAAAAAAATTGATAATGATTATAAATTTCCAATTCGATAAAGCAACTATTTTAATGGCTTTTTCGACTTATAAATAGGTTTTTGGTTTAAGATTTTAGATTTAAGATTAAATGGTTAGGTTTTAATTGTCCGGGCTTTTTTACAAAGCCCGGTTTTATTTAAGCTACTGTTTTTTGATGATACCCTGCATCTGACATATCAGGAATTTCTTCCGCTTTATATTCACCTGCATCTAATTTCTTTTTGGTTTCTTCAAACGCTTTTAAAGTGATGTCAACATCTTCATCTGTATGTGCAGCCGTAGGAATGATCCTGAAAATAATTTCACCTTTAGGAATTACAGGATAAACCACTACAGAACAAAAGATATTATAGTTTTCACGGATGTCCATCACCATATTGGTGGCTTCAGGTAAGCCGCCTTTCATGTACACCGGCGTTACAGGGCTATTGGTAGCGCCAATGTCAAACCCTTTTTCTTTTAAACCTGTCTGCAAACGATTTACAATGTGCCATAGTTTTTCACGCAATTCAGGCATGGTTTTCAACATTTGCATCCTGGTAAGCATTCCATCCACTACGACTAACGGAAGGCTCTTTGCATAAATTTGAGAGCGAACGTTATATCTCAAAAATTCAATCACCTCTTTAGGCCCGGCGATAAATGCGCCAATGCTTCCCATGCTTTTTACAAAAGTGCTGAAGTAAAGGTCTACCTTATCCTGGCAACCTTGTGCTTCATCGGCACCTGCACCGGTTGGCCCCATAGAACCAAATCCATGTGCATCGTCTATCAATATCCTGAAATTATATTTTTGTTTTAAAGCAACAATTTCTTTTACAATTCCCTGTGTGCCACTCATGCCAAAAACTCCTTCTGTGATCACAAGAATACCGCCACCCGTTTTTTCGGCCATTACGGTTGCCCGCTGCAATTGTTTTTCACAATCGTCAATGTCATTATGTTTAAATTTATAGCTGTAACCTATATGCAGCCTTACACCATCCACCAGGCAAGCGTGCGCTTCGCCATCATAAACAATTATATCATGGCGGTTTACCAATGCATCAATACAACTCATCACGCCCTGGTATCCAAAGTTCAGCAACATTGCCTCTTCGCGGCTTACAAAGTCAGACAATACCTTTTCCAAGTTCTTCATGCAAAAATGTATTTCCACTCATCATCCTTGACCCCATCGGGTTTCCCATTCCCCATCTTTCAGCAGCTACTGCATCAATTTTCCTTGCCAGCGGATGGTTTACCATTCCTAAATAATTATTTAAACTCCAAACTATTTTTTCTTTGCCACGAAAAATCATCCTGTTTCCTAATTCACCTTCCAGTTTTGGAAAAGCAAAATATCCATGCGCCCTTTTCAGGTGAGTACCTATGGGGCCAGCATCTTTCTTCATCTTTTCAAAAAGGTCATTCATGTATCGTAATTTATTATTGATTAATTGTGCGCAAAAGTACAATATAGAGCTTTAATAATAATAGAGTAAATGCAAAGAACCACTATAGTAAATGAAGAACGGTACATTTTAAGTTTTTAGAAAAATGCTTTTCATTCATTTAGTAACTTTTATTTCATATTCATTCTTTGAACGAGGGCTTATCTTTACGCGCAAAAAATATTGATGAAACGATTTTTTATTCTGGTAAGCTTTATAATTGGATCCAATTTTGTTTTTGCCCAATCTAAAACACCGTCAAGGCCCAGGTTGGTTGTAGGGATAGTAGTAGATCAAATGCGATGGGATTACCTCTATCGTTATTATGATCATTATGGAAATGATGGTTTCAAAAGATTGTTAAATAATGGCTTTTCCTGCGAAAACACGTTAATCAATTATTTACCTTCTTATACTGCAGTTGGCCATTCTGTAATTTTTAGCGGTTCGATTCCGGCAATTGACGGTATTGTAGGGAATGATTGGGTAGACCAACTCACCGGAAAAGCATGGTATTGCACCAGGGATACCAGCGTTCAGACAGTAGGAACCACTGGCAAGGTAGGAGAAATGTCGCCGCATAATTTATTGGTATCTACCATCACCGACGAACTTCGGCTTGCTACTAATTTTAAGTCGCGTGTGGTAGGCGTTTCATTGAAAGACCGTGCCTCTATTTTGCCTGCGGGGCATACTGCAAACGGGGCTTTCTGGTTTGATGATGCTTCCGCCCGTTTTATTACCAGCACTTATTACATGAATGATTTACCCGGGTGGGCAAAAAAATTCAACGAAGCAAATGAACCTGCAAAAATTAGTATCAAAAGGATGGAATACGCTTTATCCCATCAATGATTATACAGAAAGCACCGAAGATAATGTAACCTGGGAAGGAAAATTCAGTGGGGAAGGGCGCCGGTATTTCCGCACGATATGAAAAATATTTATAGTAAAGATCATGGAAGCCTTCGCAGCACGCCTTTCGGAAATACACTTACGCTGGATTTTGCAAAAGCAGCAGTAAACGGTTACGATCTTGGCCATGGGCAAGCTACTGATTTTCTTACCATCAATTGCGCCTCAACAGATTATGTCGGCCATAAATATGGGCCAAATTCTATAGAAGTAGAAGATACTTATTTGAGATTAGATAAAGCCCTTGCTTCATTTTTTCAGTTTTTAGATGAAAAAGTAGGCAAGGGGAATTACCTGTTATTTCTTACCGCCGATCATGGAGTGGCGCATACAATAGGGTTTATGCAACATTATCATATCCCGGCAGGTTACCTGGAATCAAAAAAAATAACGGCGCCGCTCAATGAATTTTTAGCCAAACAATTTGGTGCCCGGGATTTAGTGAGTTCCTATATTAATTATCATTTCGGATTTGATTTAAATAAGATCAATGAAAATAAGCTGGATTATGAAGCAGTGAAAAAAGCGAGTGTTTCTTTTTTACAAAAACAGCCCGGTATAGAATTCGCTGTAGATATTGAACACATTGGCGAAGCGCCCATTCCTGAACCAATAAAATCGGATATCATTAACGGATATTATTCAAAACGATGTGGCCCGGTAATCATTATTGCGGATCCCGGATGGTTTGAGGGCCATGAAGGCGGCACTGGTACTACTCATGGAAACTGGAACCCTTATGATTCGCACATTCCGCTAATATTTATGGGATGGCATATTAAACCCGGAACTTCTAACCGGGCCATTCACATGACAGACATTTCGCCCACTTTGGCTGCTTTGCTACATATTCAAATGCCAAATGGAAATGTTGGGAAAGTAATTGAGGAAATAACTAAGAAATAAGAAACCAACAGAGAATAGAAATTGTAATTAAAACTTGGTTTACTATGATTCGCAAAGCCATGTTTTAAAAAGCGGCGCAGTTTCCTGGCTGATGATAATGTCCGATTCCAGCAAATGCGCATTCATTTCTACTTTTAATTTATTGCATTCACAAACCGTAAATGCTTTTATGAAATTTATATTTACAATGGTATGGCGATTAGCCCTGAAAAAAACAGCCGAATCAAGTTCTTCTTCAATTTTTGAAAGGCTTTGGTGAAAATGGTATTTTTTTGAATCCTGGCTGATAACAAAAACAGTTCGTTCTTCAACATAAAGCAAAGCAACTTCTGCTACACACAAAACAATATTTTCATGCCCGTTTTTTACGATAAACCGTGTTTTCTTTTTCTTCTTATGTATCATTACCATTTTATTTGGCTACTTTGTTTATCACCGGTACAAAGGTTGATTTTATATACTTGAATAATTTATCAAAAAGTGCTTTTGTTGTTAATGAACCTTTAAAACAAAAAGCAAATTTTTTTGCCGGAAACTAAATTGAAATAATAAAAAAACCAAGCCGGTTGTGGCTTGGTTTTTAAAGCGGATAATTTTTTTATTTCGATTTTTTATATTTTTTTTCGAGGTGCATCCAACCGTTATCATCTGCATGAACAACCATTAAAGAGTTGGCATCTTCTAAAATTATCTGGTAAAAATGTTCTGTTTCATTGGCTACATCTGTTACCATAAAAATATCTTTGCCTTTGTATTTTGAATTTACTTTTGTACGGATAAAAGGGGATAATTCTTTACCGGTATAATAACGGATGGTTTCCAATACATTTCCATCGGAATCATAATAAATCCTTCCTGAAGAATTATTTTCGTCATTTTTGAAATATACCATGTACAAATCCCCTATATTAGAAATCGAATGGTAGGTTACTTCGGGGAAATTGTCATGAAATACTTTGAGGATTTTTGCAGAAGCATCAGTTGAAACCGCATGCAAAGGCGAGGCGAAAATGCTCACGCTGCAAAAAGCAGCAAAGCAAAGGATAATAAGTTTTTTCATAATTAAAAATTTTGAAGGGTGAAAGAATTTTATCTAAAATTATTGACTATGATTTCAGTTAAAAAGTAAATTCGTATTGGCGGTAATGCAGTCTGGTATTGGGTTTTGTTAAAGCATCGTTAACGGCATGCATAAAGCATTTAATAATTACCCTGAAAGATTATTTTAACAGGATGAAGCGTAAAATCTTTTTTAAAATTGAAAAAAAGAAATTTATAAGGATTATATATGAATGGAAAGAGATCTAAAAAAAACTAGCAGAAAAGAACGCAATTAAAAATCAGGGCTGCTGTAACTGAAACCTGTGAAGGGCATGCGTTGAAATACTTCTTAAATGATTTGCTGAAAGAATAAATATCATTAAAGCCTACCTGGTAAGCCACATCCGTTACCGGGCATTTCCCCTCCGTTAATAGTTCCATAGACTTTTCAAGCCTTTTTTTCAGATGGTATTGATAAGGTGAAAATCCGAAAGCATTTTTAAAGCACCTGAAAAAATAGAACCTGGATAGTGAAGCTTCTTTGGCAAGTGCACTGATATCTACTTTGCGCGATACATCTTCATCAATTATGTTTTTTGCCTTTGTCAATTGGCTTAATAAGCTGGTGTTGACATCTTTTTTTGGGGCACTATTATTTTTCATACATACGAATGAATAAATTTAATAAAACAGCAGAAACAAAAAGCCAAACACTTAGACTTTTTAAGAAGTATTGCCTGTTAAAATTACTTTTTTAAAGAAAATGATTCAGCTCGAAATGATAAACGGAAATTTTTAGTTATAAAAAAAAATGGGAAGCAATTAAATATTGATAATAATGAAGAATGTAATTCCTGTTACCCAAATAGATCGCTGCTTAAATACCGGTCGCCCCTGTCGCATGCAATAAACACAATCAGGCCTTCTTTTAATTCATTGCTTAATTTCAGGGAAACTGCTGCGGCACCGCCACTGCTTGACCCGGCAAAAATGCCTTCCTGTTTGGCAAGCTGCCTGCAGGTTTCTTCTGCTTCTTCCTGCGAAACATCTATCACACGATCTACCCTTTGAGGCTCAAAAATCTTTGGAACATATTCTTTTGGCCAGCGGCGGATGCCCGGAATCTGTGATCCTTCTGAAGGCTGGCAGCCCACAATCTGAATAGCAGGATTTTGTTCTTTTAAAAAAGTGGAACATCCCATTATGGTTCCGGTTGTTCCCATCGAACTTACAAAATGAGTTATTTGGTGCCCGGTATCTCTCCATATTTCCGGCCCGGTGGTTTTATAATGCGCTGCAGGATTATCGGGATTAGAGAACTGGTTCAGTAAAAAATATTCGCCGCTTGCGCCTTTTTCATCCGCATAATCACGGCTTGCTTCCATGCTTTCCATCAAAGTAACTTTTGCTCCATACGCTTCCATAGTGAGTACTCTTTCGCGGGTAGAATTTTCAGGCATGATCAGTTCTATCTGCAGGTTATAAATATTCGCTATCAGGGCCAATGCAATTCCTGTATTTCCACTGGTAGCTTCTATCAATTTAGTATTTCTGTTTATTTCGCCCCGTTCCGACGCACTTTTTATCATATTAAGCGCCGGCCTGTCTTTTACACTTCCACCGGGATTATTGCCTTCGAGTTTCGCGAATATTTTTACATTTGGATTTTTATTCAGCCTTTGGAGTTCTACCATCGGCGTATTTCCTACCGTATCTAAAATAGTACCCATTTATTATACATTATTTTTTACAAATTTATTTTCTACGATGGTTATTTGCGGGCTTTGATAAACCAAAGAACCGGGCGGAACAGATTGAGTAAGCCATACATTACCGCCAATTACTGAACCTTCCCCTACCAAAGTATCGCCGCCTAAAATGGTGGCGCCCGAATAAATAACTACATTATCTTCAATACTTGGATGCCTTTTTTGCATCGCCATGCTTTTATCAATACTCAATCCGCCCAAAGTAACTCCCTGGTACATTTTTACATGGTTGCCGATTACTGAAGTTTCACCAATTACAATTCCCGTTCCATGGTCAATCATAAAATAGTCGCCGATTCGGGCAGCAGGATGAATATCAATACCCGTTTTGCTGTGGGCAAATTCCGTAAGGATACGAGGCAAAAGTGGCACTTCAAGCCCATGCATGGCATGGGCGATCCGGTAAAAACAAAGCGCATAAAACCCCGGGTAAGCACGTATCACTTCAAATTCACTTTTTGCTGCCGGGTCGCCCTGGTGGATCGCGTCAATATCTGTATTTAACATGCGGTGTATTTCAGGCAACAGGCTAAAAAAATCCACGCTTACTTTTGTATGGTCACAATCGCGGCAGGCTCTTGTAGCATCAAGGATTCTGCTAAGTTCTGCTTGCAATTTTGCTAATTCTTCATCAATTGCCTCAAGAGTAGGATAACTGCATTTAGACATTTCAGGATATAAAATGCAAATAAGCCTTGAAGCCCAGTTGGCAATTACTTTGTTGGGTGGAACCTGTTCTTTTTTTTGCTGCTTTAAAAATAAATTTCTTAAAAAATCTTCTTTCATGCTATTAATTATTGGCTACTGTTTTTGGAACCGGAATGTAAAATTACTGGTTTCATTTTTAAGCATAACCATATTTACAAAAAAGAAAACTTACCAGAGTAAACCAACAAATAACGGGTATTTGTATTTTTCCGTCGTTTAATTTTTATTAACATTTTTAAGACAGAATGGCTGCTACTCCGGTTATTTACAGTCTACTGCTCTTTGTATTAAACCACATTTGGGCATCATGCTCATTTTTCCATCAAACGAAGTACCACAAAGGGTTTCGTTCTTTTACCGGCAGATACACATCCATAAAACGAAAGGAATATGTTTCAAATAAGGGCCTGGTTGGTTCTAATTTTGCACAAACTTATATACTTAATATAGCACAAGCTATAAATGAGTTATTAAATGAAAATTTTAAAATTATGAACTTAGAAAATATAAATTTGGTAAAAAGAGGCGCTTTTTGGGCGAACTTTATTAAAACCAATCAATTGAAAGAAACCTATTTTAAAGGAAATACATTGCGGCGGTACAGGATTGCTACCAGTGTATTCTTCTTTATTGCAGGGCTTACCTTTTCTACATGGGCAAGCCGCATTCCTGCTATACAAGCCAAATTGCATCTTAGCGATGCCGGCCTTGGCGGTGTATTATTTTCTTTGCCCGTCGGTTTAATGATGAGCCTTCCTCTTTCCGGATGGATGGTTTCACGTTATGGAAGCAGGCCGATGATGATTACAGCCGCTTTATTTTATCCGGCTATTTTATTGCTGCTGGCTTCGGCTGGTTCCGTAGTACTTTTATCAATGTCCCTATTTCTATTTGGGGTGCTGGGCAATCTTTTAAATATTGCCATGAATACGCAGGCCGTAGGCGTTGAAAGCCTTTATGGAAGATCCGTTATGGCATCGTTTCACGGGCTTTGGAGCCTCGCCGGTTTCAGCGGGGCACTTATCGGGACATTTTTTGTTTCACAGGGTTTTTCCCCGTTTATTCACTTTACAATAGTGGCGGCATTGGCAGTGCTTCTTCTTTTGCTTTTTTTCAAAAATACTTTACCAAAAGATATAGGCAACCATGAACCGCAAAAACTTTTTGTAAAGCCCGATAAAAAAATCCTCCTTTTGGGGTTGATTGCATTTTGCACGCTTTTATGCGAAGGGGCTATGGCTGACTGGAGCGGCGTTTATTTTAAAAAAATTGTAGAAGCACCGGCTTCTATGATTACGCTCGGCTACGTAGCCTTTACCGCTATGATGGCACTTGGAAGATTTTTGGGAGACTGGCTGGTCACCAAACTGGGGGTTAAAAATATGTTGCAGATAAGTGGCACTATGATAACTTCCGGTTTGTTACTATCTGTATTTTTCCCGAACCTTATCTTGGCTACTTTAGGGTTTTTACTGGTAGGTTTCGGCGTTTCTTCGGTAGTGCCGATTGTATATGGATTGGCTGGAAAATCTAAAACGATGCCACCGGCTACCGCTTTAGCAGCAGTTTCTACCATTGGTTTTCTTGGGTTTCTTATCGGCCCGCCGGTTATTGGTTTTATTGCCCAGGCAGTAAGCCTTCGCTGGTCATTTACCCTTATCGGAATTTTAGGTTTTGGAACGGCAATACTGGCTGGTAAATTAAAATTACCCTCATCAGGAAACCAAAATGATGATATTCCTTCCGATAAAAATGAAAGCGGCAATAGTGGAAATAATAAACCGGATAATCCACGCTCAGGATTTGTAGCGTGGCCTGAAACGGTTTATTCCTCAGCGGAAAATATGGACAATAATATACTTCATGGGCGCACGAGGAACGGTGGTTATGTGGCTTATCCGAAAATATAAATAGTAAATAAGGAGATAAGTTTCTTGTTGCAATTTTAGAAATGAAAAATGTAAGTAAGCCGTTTCGTAATTATGCGAAACGGCTTTTTTATATTAAAATATTTGGAACAGAAAGTTTTTATCTAAGGAGTTCAAATTTCGCATCACTTCTATCTCACATGAAAGTAAATACCTACATTTGAATCGCATAAGAATTTAAAATATAAATCCCGAAAATGGGAATAAAGCAATCTTCTTTCGCTAAAATTTATGTAGCCCTGACCGCCCTTCTGGGTTGGTTCGCCTTGATTTCGCAATTTTATATTAATATCAATAGTAACGTAGCCGGCACTTCTGAATTAGTAGCCAGGTATTTCAGTTATTTTACCATTCTTACTAACCTGCTGGTAGCTATTTGTTGCGCCGTACTGGTATTGAAACCTTCATCAAAATGGGGGCATTTTTTTTCCAACCAAAAAACACTTACGGCCATTACCGTTTATATACTTGTAGTTGGATTAATTTACAACATTATTTTACGTTTCATCTGGAACCCGCAAGGTTTACAGAAGATGGTAGATGAATTGCTCCACACCGTAATCCCTCTTTTATTTTTATTGCTTTGGGTATTTTTGGTGAAGAAAAAATCTTTAAAATGGAAAGCTTTTTTACCATGGTTAATTTATCCTTTAGCCTACCTGGTTTTTATTTTAATCCGCGGCGCTTTTTCAGGATTTTATCCTTATCCCTTTATAGAGGTTACCAAGCTTGGTTACCAAAAAGTTGTTATCAATTCATTGGGTATTACGATTGTCTTTATTGTTTTGTCGGTTTTATTTATTGCCGTAGGAAACCTAAGCAACCGCCGCGTTTGAATAAGTATTCAACAGTAAACTAACAATTACGATTGATTTTTAAATTGCGAATCAGCACAAACAGATTATGATACTAATACAATGGCAAAGGAGGAAATTGAAGCCTTGCAGGCCAACATAATTCTATTGAAATTCTTAAATCAGATAAAATTACCAGGATGCCTGAAGAATTAAAAGCTTAGTACCAGGGAAATAAGAGTCATGGAATGTGTATAAAGCTGCTTAAATTGCAGCATCATTTTTTTTATATTCTGAAACCATTTTTATGAAAAAAACTTCCATTTTATTTTTTCTTTTTGCAATAATTATAGCCACTATTTCCTGCAGGGAAAACAATGGTAATATTAGTATAAAGTATAAAGAAACGGAACACTCTTATTCAATGAAGGCAGATTTTCCTGAAAACAGGACGAGGGAGGTAGATGAGTATATGGACAACAAAATCGGAAACGCCAGTAATATGCCTTTTACCAATACCCGCATAGATGGCACGCTTGCCCTTGACGACCACACTACATTTTATATAAAAAAATCTGCCGGCTTTCTTAATATCACCCTTGACAAAGATAAAAACTCAGATAGAAGCTACCGGGAAATAAAATCGATGTGCGAGGGAATCAAAAAGGTATTGGCAAAATAACTATCCAATTCTAATCGGTAAGTAATTAGTATGCTCCCTTTTTTTATCGAAAATTCTCTGATTTCTTATTACTCATCACTCCTTACTTATCTTCACCACTTCGCCGCCCCCGGAAGGAAGATTCAATATTAGTTTACCCGTTGCAGTTGCCGTCTTTGATTCTTTAATCAATCGATTGGGGTGGTTCACCGCATCGGGAACATCTTTATAAATCTCTGCACTATATTTTCCTTCCTGTAAAAAACTCGAGGGGAATCGAAACCGTTCTGGGTTTACTATTATTAATGGCGCCGATATACCAATCTTTTCCTTTTCTTCTCGCTATGCAAACCCATTGGCCTACTTCCGCTCCCGGCACTACGGTTTGATCCCACACGGTGGGTACTTCACGTAGAAAATCAAAGCCGGGCTGCCCTTCATAAGCTTCAGGATAATCGCATACCATGGACAAATGGTTTTCTAAAACAACATACATCGCCAGCATGTGGCAGCGCGTGGCGCAGCACATGCGGCCGTGTAGCCTGTACTTTAAAATCAGATTGTGGCATAGCCCGGAAACCGCCCAAATGATAATCGGTACATCCCGCAAGGCCACGGGTAAAAGGAATGCTAATATCGTCATCCGGCGTTATCAGGTTTCCCCATTTATCATTTTCATAATTCAATGAGCCCTCGCGGGTTGACTCATTAGGATAGGTGCGGCTTAATCCTGTGGGTTTATAGGCTCCGTGAAATTCGATTTCTAAATGATGTGCCGCCGCCTTTTGCAAAATATCTTCCTGGATATTTACCATCTCCTGGTCATCACGGTCTAAAAAGTCAACCATCATTCCTTCGATACCCCACTTCTCATACAAAGCAAAAGCGCTGTCTATTTTTGGATAAAGCGCCTTCCAGTGAACCCAGAAGCGCAGCCGCACTCCTTTACTTCTGGCATAATCGCTTAATGCCTGTATATCCAAACCCGGCCGTGGTTTGGTAACATCTGTATGCAGGCCCCGGCGCATATTGTATGCCATCATTCTGGTACCATGCCACCTGCCGGTAACCAATTACTGTATGATACTGAATGCCATTCCGGGCGCAGAAATCAATATAATATTTTTCAAAATCAAAGTTCTCTCCGGGCTCCCAGGTGGTATCGGGTGATATATCTCCATTCCACCAATGAAATGTGGCTTTACCGGGTGCCAGCCAACTCAGATCTTTTATTTTGCAAGGTTCCGCCAGATCGGTAAGGAGGTTCGATTCAATGAGCGCGCCGATACGGCCGCTTATCATCATCACCCGCCATGGAGTATGATGAGGAAGTGATGCTTTTACTTTTATGAGTTCCTGGCCTGGCAATGGAGTCAACTGGCTTGTAAGAATCCCATTCCGTTTGATCAGCGACATACCCGCATAATCTAAAAGGTCGGCTTCTGTGATGGCCATATATATTTTGCCCGGAAATGTAAAAAGAGCGGGCATATCCATCAATGTATCGTTCTTAATATCTTTCAATGGCATCACATGGTAGCGGTGTTCATGCGAGGTAGTAAAATTTTCCAGGAAGGCTACTCTTGCTGTGGGGTTTCCTGCAAGGTTAAAAGTGGTATTTTCATCAGTGAGTATAAATTGGTGCAAGCCTTTTTCTTCCGGTAATTCGTAACGAAACGCAACCCCATCATTAAATACACGCACCTTTAACCATACCAGGCGCTTTTTACCATTAGTTTCCAGCATCGGTATAGCGGCTTCTTTGTAAGAATCATTTACCTTACTGGTTTTTCCTTCAGGTAATGTGTAATCATCTGCTCCATCTGAAAGGGTAACCGTCCCCATTGTAATATCATTGCCAAAAAAATCATCGCCGGCAAAAGTTAACCCAAGAGTACTGAGTTCTATTAAGTTTTTATTTTTATACGAAACTGAATATTCAGGATGCCCGTTTTTAATGGCGAAGCTAAATACCAAATCTTTGTCAGGTGATGAAACAGTTGTTTTCGTTTGGGCAAAGAGAAAATTAAAACCGGATACCAATAAAAGGGCAATGATTGTTTTCTTCATAGCAAGATGATTTGAAAACAATTTACATCAAAAAAATTAGGGGGAGCCTATAACCCGAAGGGAAGAAAAAAGATCCCATTATTTAAAGGCTGATGCCAGGTTTGAAATAAAAATACCCAATCAGGAATACCAACCGGGAAAATATTTTAAAAATAATTGCTCAAAAACTTGCAGGAAAAAAAATCTTGTATAATTTTGTATTTCCAAAGCATGCAACTGCTGGGTTAATTGAATATCCCCCGAAAATAACCAGCCTTTTTATTATTAACTGTCCTTTTTCCTTTTAATAAACCGTTCCTTTTATCTTGTGTTTAGCCGTTTATTTTAAACCTCTAAACCAAAGAAAATGAAACATTTTTACTTTTTTTCATTAGCGATGATCGCTTTGTTCAGCACTCAATTATTATTTGCGCAAACCAGTAATTCTACAGTTAGTGGTCAAAGCACCGGATTAATAGCCTCAAGAGCTGATTTTAGTAATTCCGGTATTGATTTGAATTACAGAAGCGGATTTTTGCCAGGAAACAATACCGTTGCATCTGTAAACAAAAACGATGAAGGTGTAAGTACGGCTAAAAAAGAATATGCCAAACCCGGTTTCCAGATTACAGCAAGTACGGGAATTAATTTTGAAGCTGATTTCACCGCGCCAAAATCGGGAAAAGCGGAATTGTCAATCAAGACTATAAGCGGGCAAGTAATTTATAAAGAAAATATTAGCATCATCAAAGGAAGCAATTCGCAATTGATAAAAGCACAGCAATTGAAAAGTGGGATGTACTTAATAAGCATTATAAATGAACAGGTAAATTATAACGGGAAAATTCAGAAAATGTAGAAACAGGAGGGTTGGCTGTTCAATTTTAACCCATAAATTCCTTTAAAGGATTTCTAATAAAAAAACCTTTAAAATATGTTTTGAAAGAAATAATGGTTTATTTTGTGTAACATTTAGAAACAGCAGCAAAATAACTGGCTTAATGAAATATAAAATACCCTCTTTTTTATTTTTCTTTATAATTGCGTTGCAGGTAAAATCGCAGTCTTATTTTTATAACAGCCAGTATTATGCAAACCCTGTAATTTTTGAAGGGGGGGTATCCGGAGGAATCATGAACAGCCTCACCGATATCGGAGGAAGGAGAGGTAATGGCAAAGGCGGGGCAAAGGATTTGAATTGGCAGGTAACCACTCCTTGTACCGGTATTTATTTAAGCGGAATTATATAATGGCTACTTTGGGTTAAGGCTTGAAGGAACGGCTGGAAAAGTGCAATCGCACGACAGCCTGCTCGTAAATGTGAAAGAGACAGCTATAGGAAGGTACAACAGGAACCTGAGTTTTAGAAGCCCGATCAGGGAAGCCAACCTTTTATTGGAATTTCACCCGGTTGATTTTTTCAGGGTATTTGACCCGGACGGTATTCCACCCGCTTTTTCTCCTTATATCATTGGGGGAGTAGGTTATTTTCATTTTAACCCACAGGCGAACCTTAATGGCCAATGGATAGATTTGAGGCCGCTTCATACCGAAGGGGAAGGCTTTTCTGAATATCCTGATAGTAAAGTATATAGTCTAAATCAAATTAATTTTTCTTATGGAATTGGAATTGGGTATGAAATAACTGCTCACTGGAATGTTAGGCTGGAATACCTTACCCGAATATTAAATACCGATTACCTGGATGATGTTCATGGGAAATATATTGACCCATCTGTTTTTAGTAAATACCTTACCGGAAATGACCTTACCAATGCGCTTCTTTTAAACAGGCGCATCAGGCCGGAAGCCAAACCGGATCAAACAACACAGAGCCCCGGAAGCATAAGGGGTAATTCATCCAATAATGATTCTTATTTCACTATTTCCTTTAAGGTAGGTTATATATTTGGAAGGCAAAATGCTTCTCCGGATAACAGGAGGTATGAGAGGTCAATGAGGAGCCCGACAAGATTTTAAAAAAAATCTGTAAAAGGCTTTAATCCGTATATGAATTTCAAAATAAAATATCTTCTTAAAACGTTAATATTTCAGCGTTTGATTGGATAAAATTCTTAATTTAGCACTCTTTAATTCTCTATTATGAAAAGAAATTTTAAGAGGATTTTTATTTTAAGCATAACATTATTTCTTTCTCTTTGTTTACCTGTTCTTGTACAGGCTCAGCCATGTGTCGGCCCTGACCCGGAAACCGGGGAATGCCCGATTGATAATGGCCTTTTAGTTTTGCTTACTATAGGAGTGGGGTATGGAATTAAAAAAGTGGTTGATTCAAGAAAAGCAAGGGCAATTGAATGACTATATACTTTGTATATTTTTTATTTATTTTTAAAAAAAGGTAAATTTTAACGCTGAAACACCAAACCTTCAATTGCTTTTTTTCAATTAAATTGCAGCCGCCTAAAGAATTAATCTTTCGTTTATTATTATCTCCACCCAACTGATCATGCAAAAAGGAATTAAGTTTCAGTTATCTGTTTTCAAACATTTGCGATTTTTAAACTGGCACCGGTTTTCACCGCTGGTATTTCCGGCTTTTCATTTTCCTTTTTTTTATAGTTTTTTTATCTTCCTGCAGCAGTACTAAAAACACTAACTATTTCCAGGGTATTCCAAAAGATACTACGCTTAATAACCTGGTTTCTAAAAACTTTGAGCCAAAAATTCAAAATGGCGATTTGCTGGGTATCACGGTTTCGAGCCTGAGCCCTGAGAATACCGCCATTTATAATGCGCCTCAAAATGCCGAAGGCCTGTTGACAGGTTACCTGGTAGATGAAAACGGTAATATAGAATTTATTAAATTGGGCACGCTTCATGTAGCGGGAATGACCCGGAAAGAATTAAAAGAAAAGCTGGAAAAGAGCCTTACTCCTTACCTTGCCCAATCGGTTGTCGCGGTGAGTTTTTTAAACAGGCATGTAACCATGATGGGGGCTGTTTCCCCGCAGGTGCTTCCTATGCCAACAGACAGGATGACGATTCTTGATGCGCTTGCCGCAAGTGGCGATATTGGCGAAAAGGAAGAACTGATAATATTTTGGTGATCAGGGAAAAAGGAAATTCTAAAGAATTTAAAAGATTGAACCTGACTGATGAATCAATATTTTATTCACCTTATTTTTATTTGCAGCCCAATGATATTGTTTATGTAGAACCTGTTAAAAAGAAAGCTCAGAATACCACAAGGATCATTTCTTACGTTACGACAGGGTTATCACTGGTACTGTTTATTCTTGGCCGTGATCATAAAATAATTTCGGAATCGTAAATGGACGAAGAACAATTTTTTAAGGAAAAAACGGATTCAAATATATTTAAGCAGGTTATTTACAAATACCTGCCTTTCTGGCCTTTGTTTGTGATTACGGTTTCTGTTTCTATGCTGGTTGCTTATATTGACCTTCGGTCTAAAGTACCTATATATGTGGCTTCGGCAAAAGTGTTATTAAAGGACCAGCAAAAAAGGGGGAGCGACTCAAAAGTTTTGGATGCGTTGAATATTTTTGGTGAAAAAAAGATTGTTGACAATGAGATCGTTGTTTTGCGTTCTCCCGACCTGATGAAAGAAGTGGTAAAGCAATTAGACCTTTATGCATTGGTGTATAACAAGGGAAATGTAAGGACGGAAGAATTATACAGCAGTAATTCGCCCATAAAATTCGTTGCCTTAGATAAAGAAAACCTGAATATTTGGGGAACTTATTTTTTTTCTATTGACTGGAAAAAGAAGATCGTCCATATAGACCATAAAAATATTCCTTTCGATTCCACCAGTGGTAATCGGGAAAAATGTGGTAAGGCTTAGAAATCAATCATGATTATAATACCAATGTAGTCGGCAAAAATTATTATGTACAATTTGTTTCTCCCGGCGGTGCGGCAGGAAGTATTGTTGGAGGATTAAAAATTACTCCTTACTCTTATTCTTCCACTATTTTAAATGTAAGCCTTGAACACGCCCGTTCCTGAAAAAGGGCGCGATATTCTAACCAGGTTATTTGAGGTATATAATATAAACGGAGTAGAAGATAAAAATGAAATCGCCGATAAAACGGTAAAGTTTATTGATGACCGGCTGGAACTGGTTTCATCCCAACTCGACAGTGTAGAAAGAAAAATTGCCAATTTTCAATCCCAAACTTCCGCCGTTGACCTTGGTGCACAGGCAAGCGCTTATTTCAGCCAGGTAACCGACCTGGATAAACAAAACAGTGAAATTGATTTGAAACTGGAAGGCTTGCAATCTATTAGTTCTTATATTGAAAACAAAGGGCAAAAACCGGGAACGGTTCCATCTTTGTTATTGGTGAGATGATCCAACCCTTTCAGGATTATTGGATAAATTATATACTGCCGAGACACAGGCACAGGCGCTTAAAAGTGTAACCGGCGAAAGGAATGACGCAGCCATTCTAGCCAACGCCGAAGTTTCGAGAATAAAAAGCGATATCAGGGAAAACATGGCCAGCATTAAAGGGAACCTGATGACTATGAAAACCCAAATCAATAACCAAATCGCTGCTAATAATTACCTGCTGAAAAAAGTACCCGAACAGGAAAGGGTTTTTTTAGACATCAGCAGGCAACAGGCCGTTAAGAATAATATCTATACCTTTCTTTTGCAGAAAAGGGAAGAAACCGCCATTTCATCTGTTGCCACTACCGCCGACCTGAAAGTAGTAGAGACTCCCTCTTCAGGTGGCCCGATAAGCCCCATTGGGAAAAACTTTTACCTGGCAGGGCTGGTAATCGGCCTTCTGGGAGGCGCCTTCATTGTATTATTAAAAGAAATTTTCAGCCGCAAAGTATTGTTCCGTTCTGAAATAGAAAATAAAATGGACATCCCCATTTTTGGCGAACTGGTGCAGGTTAACAGTTAAAGAACCCATTGTAATCATGGATGGAAAAAGAACCGTTATTGCTGAACAATTCAGGTCGATCAGGACCAACCTTGCTTTTATGGGCCTCAACGAAAAACACAATACTTTGATGATCACTTCCAGTGTTTCAGGCGAAGGAAAAAGTTTTGTGGCGATCAACCTGGCTATCAGTTTTACGCTTAACGGAAAGAAAGTGGCGCTAATGGAGACTGGACTTCGCAAGCCTAAGATTAAGTAAGATATTAAAGGTAAAAAAGACACCTGGTATTTCAAGTAATTTAGCAGGGAAAGCTATCGTGGACGAGATCATAAAGGAAACTTATATCCCGGGGTTATATGTAATTTCTGCAGGCCCGATCCCGCCCAATCCAACCGAATTGATCCAGGGGGAGAAATTCAGCCTGTTGATGGCCGATTTAAAATCCCGGTTTGATTACATAATAATGGATACTGCGCCCGTTTCCCCGGTTACAGATGCCCAGTTATTGCAGTCTTATGCGGATATTAATTTATTTGTAATTCGCCATGCGGTGACACCGCGGGTATTTTTGCCGATGATAGAAGCGCTTACAGAAGCAAAAGAAATTTATGCACATGTGCCTTGTTTTTAATGGGATCAAACCCCGTGGTTTTCATATTTACGGGTATGGGTTTGGCGGGTACGGAAATGGTTATGGTTATGGTTATGGCTACGGTTACGGCTATGGAGGCGAATATGGCGGAGGATATTACCTGGATCAAAAAAGAGGGATTTTTTCAGCCTTTAAAAAACTGTTTCGCAGGTAAGAAAAATGGAAATTACCAATGAAAAATAACTCAGTTTATATATTTTATGTAGCTGAGGGTGGGCGAAGCCGTGTAAAACCAGTTCACTGTTGAAAATCTTCCTGCTTTAGTAATTTAAAGCCGGCCATTGTTTATAGCCCTTATAGGAGGGAACCGTTTCAATTAAACCCCATAAACCATAGAACCAAAGAACTAAGAACTAAGAACAAAGAACTTCAATACGAATGGAAATTAAAAAAAACTGGTATGCGGTTTATACCACGCCCGAGATGGGAAAAAAAAGTGGCTTCATTATTATTGGAAAAAGGGATAGAAAATTATTGCCCTATTAATAAAGTTACCCGGCAATGGAGCGACAGGAAAAAGGTGGTACTGGAACCCGTGTTCAAGGGCTATGTATTTGTAAGGCTGGAGGAAAATAAAAAATGGGAAGTAAAAGAGGTACACGGCGTTTTGAATTTTGTTTACTGGTTGGGGAAGCCTGCTCAAATTAGGGATGAGGAAATTGATGTGATCCGGAAGTTTTTAAATGAATTCAACGATGTACAGGTAGAAGCAAAGGGGTTGGTCGTAAACAGCGAAGTCCGTGTTAAACAAGGCGTGTTGATGAATTATAAAGGAATTGTGGTAGAGGTGCTGGGAAACAGGGCAGTTGTAAAAATAGATAGCCTTGACCTGCAATTGAGCGCCCATTTTGATAAGGCGAACCTGGAATTGATCTAAGGAAATGAGCATTCTGATTATTTCTTTGTTTACTCTCATTACCAATTGGTGGAGATCCGTGTAATTCGTGGCTCAAAAAAACATTAGTTAAAAAATGATGAAAAAGAACTCAAAAATATATGTAGCAGGCCATCGCGGACTGGTGGGCAGCGCTATTGTACGAAAACTTAAAAGTGAAGGTTTTGAAAACCTGCTGTTACGCACTTCTGCTGAGCTTGACCTGCGGGGCCAGCAAGCGGTGCAAGCTTTTTTTGCGGCGGAAAAGCCGGAATATGTTTTCATGGCGGCAGCCAAAGTAGGCGGTATCAATGCCAACAATACTTATCCTGCAGAATTCCTGTATGATAACCTTTGTATTCAAAATAACGTGATCCACCAGTCGTATGTAAATGGTGTAAAAAAATTATTGTTTCTTGGAAGCAGTTGTATCTATCCTAAAAATTCTGAGCAGCCCATTAAAGAAGAATATTTACTGAGCGGCTACCTGGAGCCGACCAATGAAGCCTATGCTATTGCCAAGATCACAGGAATAAAAATGTGCCAGGCATACCATAAGCAATATGGCTGTAATTTCATCAGTGCCATGCCTACGAATTTGTATGGCCCGGGAGACAATTACGACCTTAAAAATTCGCATGTACTGCCGGCATTACTCCGTAAATTTCATGAAGCCAAAATCAACAATGAACCCACGGTAACCGTCTGGGGAACTGGCAAACCAAGGCGCGAATTTCTACATGCCGACGACCTTGCTGCCGCCTGTTTTTTTCTAATGCAGAATTACAATGATCCGGGCATCATCAATATTGGCACCGGTAAAGATATTTCCATAGGCGAGATGGCAGCGATGATCAAAAAGATCACCGGCTATGAAGGCGAGATTGTTTTTGATACCTCCATGCCCGACGGCACCTTTCAGGAAATTACTGGATGTGAGCAAAATACATGCCCTCGGGTGGAAAGAACAAATTGGTTTTGAAGAAGGGGTTACACGAACTTATGAGGAGAAATTTGAAAATTTGAAAATTTGAAAATGGCGATAGTTTTCGATAATCACAACCCGGGTTATGCGCCTCGCAATGGCTTACAAATTGACTAACGGCATGTATTTAATTTTCAAATTTTCACATCTATAAATTTTAGTATTATTTAACTCTTGTGTAGAATTTCAGGCATATTAAACCCACATCTTACCCGTTGCTTCGTCTTGAAGCGATGGTAAAGGAGATGTGTACGATCATGAAGCATGGTGGGCCTGATGACGAGGGAATTTATTCAGATGAATCCCACCACCTTGTTTTGGGCCACCGCCGGCTTTCCCTGATCGACCTTTCAGCCAGCGGGCACCAGCCTATGAGCTATGCATCAGGAAGGTATGTGATAAGCTTTAACGGTGAAATTTACAATTACCTTACAATAAAAGAAACGTTATTAAAAGAAGGTTACGCTTTTAAAACCGGGAGCGATACAGAAGTTATTATGGCGGCTTTTGCTGCCTGGGGCACTCATTCTTTTGAAAAGTTGAATGGCATGTTTGCATTTGCCCTTTGGGACCAACAGGAATCAAAACTTTTCCTGGTAAGGGACCCTTCAGGAATTAAACCACTTTATTACGCAGTAACTGATGAAGGCCTCGCTTTTTCTTCAGAGGTACGCGGATTTAAACCCATCCCTTATTTGCAGGAAGAAAATGAGCAATGGCCGGTTTTCCTGTTGGCGTACGGGCATTTGCCTGAGCCTGTTACCGTTTTAAAAAAAGTAAAACCTTTACCAAAAGGAAGTTATTTATGTTTTGATCTGCCAACGGCAAAATATGATATTACCAACTTTAAGAAATTCCATTTTTCTGATAACATTTTGCAACGTAATGAAGCAAGTGCCCTTATCAGGGAAAGCTTTCAGGAATCAGTGAACAGGCATTTGATAGCTGATGCACCCATCGGGGTTTTTCTGAGCGGTGGCGTGGATTCCGGAATCGTAGCCTTATTGGCCTGTGCCGATAAGAAAGCCAGGTTGAACACCCTTTCCCTTCATTTTGAAGAGAATGATTTTTCAGAAAAAAAATACCAGGACCTTTTACTGCAAACCATGAATTGCGGCAGCAACCAGCATCTTTTGAAAGAAGCAGAATTTAATGAGTATTTGCCGGATATATTGAACGCAATGGACCAGCCAAGCTGTGACGGGATCAATACCTGGTTTATTAGCAAATATGCAAAAGAAAATGGGCTGAAGGCAGTGCTATCAGGCATTGGGGGAGACGAACTTTATGGAGGGTACCCCTCTTTCTCAAGAATGCGAAAGGTAAATATTTTAAAAAACCTGCCTGAATCATTTTTGCTTTCAGGGAAATATACCGGGGTGAAAGCCTTAAAAAGGCTTTGCTATTTAAGCATAGGTGGCCGTGTAGGCGAATACCTTTTTTTACGCGGGCAGTTTATTCCCTCTGAGATTGCGCGCCATTTGGATATGGATGAAAAGGAGGTTTGGCGCATTTTAGCCGGGCAGCCCCTGTTTGACAAGAGACGAGCCATTTAAATTCTTTTGATGAGGCAAGCTGGTTAGAACTAAATATGTTCATGCAAAACCAATTGCTGCGCGATGTGGACGTGATGGGAATGGCGCACGGCATTGAGATCAGGGTGCCGTTTCTAGACAAGGAATTTGTTGATCTTTCAATGTAAACATAAGTGGCCGGCTAAAACCGCGGGCCCTTTGCCCAAGCAACTTCTTATTGATTCTTTTAAAGATATTTTACCCGAAGCGATCTGGAACAGGCCAAAAATGGGTTTTGGCTTTCCGTTTAAAAAATGGCTGGCCGATAATGAGTTTGTGAAAGCCTTATCATCCCGGGAAGACGCTAATTATAAAAACTTTGCTTCCGGAAGCATGCATTGGTCCCAGTTCCTTTCGTTGATGCTGATAAAAAACCGGGGGATTTCACAGGGTACTTCGGTAACCGCCCATTTACAAGTTTCCAAAAATGGCGCCGGCCAAAAAACCGGGCTGAAATATCGAACGCTCCCGATCAGGCATTTATTAATAGTGGCGTTAAAAAAGTAATGTTCCTCACATTGAGGGTTTTTTCTTTAACCGGTGGAATTGAGAAAGTAAGCAAGGTAGCCGGTAAAGCGCTTTATGAATTATGCGAAGATGCCGGCAAAAATATAGCTGTTTATTCCATGTACGATGAAACAAATGATATGGACGAAAAGTATTTTCCCAAAAATACTTTACGGGTTTTGGCATTCAGAGGTTGCGGTTTACTCAAAAAGCGGTGTCTAAAGGAATCAAAAATGATGTCGTTATTCTCAGCCACATTAACCTGTTGCCGGTCGGTTACCTGGTAAAATTATTTTCCCCCAAAACCAAACTGGTACTCATTGCTCATGGAATAGAAGCCTGGAAAGCTTTTAAGGGGTTCCAAAAAGATAATGTTGTTTAAATGTGACCAGGTCCTTTCCGTAAGCCAATACACCAAAGAGGTAATTACCCAATTGAATCATTTCCCTCCGGGAAAAGATACAGGTTCTTAAATAATTGCCTGGACCCTTTCCTGGAAAAACCCGTCGAAAAAGAAAAAGACTTCTAACCTTTTAAAAAAATACCATTTACAAAATGAGCGATACCGTTTTAATGACGCTTAACCCGGCTCGCCGCCCGCGAAAGGTATAAAGGATATGATATTGTAATTGAAAGCCTCCGGGAATTAAGAAAAACAAACCCGGGGTTAAAATACCTGATTATTGGAAAATATGATGATAAAGAAAAACAAAGGCTTGATACTTTGATCGAAAAAGCAGGGTTACAATCCCATGTGATTTTTACAGGCTTTGTAGCCGATGAAGAATTAGCGGAACATTTTAACCTGGCTGATATCTACATAATGCCCAGCGAAAAAGAAGGGTTTGGAATTGTTTTTATTGAAGCGATGTATTATAACAAACCGGTAATCGCCGGTAATAAGGATGGCTCCGTGGATGCGCTTTTGAACGGCAGTCTGGGGTTATTGGTTAACCCTGAAAGCCTGGAGGAAGTTTCATGCGCTATCATGAAAATGGTGAATGATAAAGAACAATATTTGCCCAACCGGCAACTGCTGATGGAACATTTTAGTTATCCCGTTTATAAGGAAAAGTGGAAAGGGATTTTGGAAAGTTTATGAGCGGCAGGTACCAAAGGTCAGGCCGCGGATTAAATGATTAGCATTCGGTACCGAAGCGTAGATCGCAGAACGTCATTGCGATGCACAATGATCAATCATGAACGCCTGGTAAAACATTATTGTGCAGAAGCAATCTTTCAATTACGGAGATTGCCGCGTCACCGATAAACGTTTATCAAAAAATAAATATTTACCAGGTTCCTCGCAATGACGGACAAGAAGGGCGGCATTTTCTAATAATTTAAAACTTTTAAACACGTTTTGAGCACTGCAATAATTCAACCGGAAGTGGAAGAAAAAGACTGGGACATGGATAATCAGGCCAAAAGCCAGCCTCTTTGACCTGAACCTGAAAGAGGTTTGGAAATACCGGGACCTTTTAGTGCTCTTTGTAAAGCGCGATTTCATTGCCCAATACAAGCAAACCATCCTGGGGCCGCTATGGCATTTGATACAACCGATTTTCACCATCCTGATGTACCTCCTTATTTTTGGGAGGATCGCCAATATCCCTACGGATGGAGTGAACCCGGTTTTGTTTTACATGAGCGGGATTGCCATTTGGTCCTATTTCTCAAGTTGCCTCAATTCTACTTCAAATACTTTTGTGGCCAATGCCGGCATTTTTGGAAAAGTATATTTCCCCAGGTTGGTAATTCCTTTGTCAAGTGTATTGTCCAACCTGGTAAAATTTGGGATCCAGTTTTTATTATTGCTGGCAATGATGGCCTGGTATTCTTTCAAAGGGTTTCCCATTCATTTTGGTATCGCTTGGCTTTGGATCCCGGTTTTGCTGATCATGATGGCCGGGCTGGGGCTTGGATTGGGAATTATTATATCCTCCTTAACTACCAAGTACCGGGACCTTACTGTTTTGATCAGTTTTGCTGTTCAATTATTAATGTATGTTACGCCAATTGTGTATCCTTTGTCATTCGTAAAAAATAAATCTTACGGCAAATTTATAGTATGGAACCCGCTGACGCCGATTGTAGAATCGTGGAAATATGCCTTATTCGGAAGAGGAAGTTTTGATATCGGGGGGCTTTTATACAGTACCGGGTTTATAATAGTTGTCTTATTGGTGGGCCTGCTTATTTTTAGTAAGGTAGAAAGAACATTTATGGATACTGTTTAATGGGTTGTCCACCCTGAGCTCGCCGAAGGGCTGTCGAAGGGGCGGTACCACAGGTCAGACTGCGGAAATTGTTGAAGGCCGAAGGTTGATCGTTGATATTTCAAAAAAAGGTTCAGCTTAAATAAATACCATCTAAAAGGTTACCTTTAAAAAAAATGAAAGAAGCGGCTAATTTAGTTTCAAAATTGTCCCCCCACTTGTTTTGGGATGTGGCTCCTGAAATAATAAACCCCTCCGATAATAAAAAATTAATCATTAAAAGAGTACTTGAATATGGTATTTGGGAAGATTGGTTGTTGCTAAAAGAATTTTATGGAATAGAGGGTATAGCTGGTACTGCGAAAGGTTTTAGAGAACTGGACCGAAATCTCTTTCCTTTATCTCTTCAGTTTCAGGAATACCCAAAAAGGCCTTCAGATGTTATATTACGAAACAGTTGGTGCCACAACACTGGCACTTCTAAAAAATCTTTTATCAATTGAGTTGTTTACTGATCTGCGCCTTGTCGGAGGCACTTCATTAGCGTTGCAAATAGGGCATCGAAAGTCTATTGATCTTGATTTATTCGGAAGTATAGATATTGAGGCTCTTGAGATAAACAACGCATTAAACAAATGGGGCATATTACTCAATTAAATAATTCTAAAAATATTCATATTTATCTTGTAAATGGAATAAAAGTAGTTATTGTTAACTACACTTATCCTTGGTTGCAATTTCCACAAGAAGAAAATGAGCTTAGGCTTTCAGGATTAAAAGACATTGCTGCCATGAAATTATCAGCTATAACAGACAGGGGCACAAAAAAGGATTTTATTGACTTGTATTTTTTGTTGCAACACTTTTCCCTAGCAGAAATGATTAATTTTTACTTGCAAAAGTATGCCGATGGTTCTTTATTTCTTGTTGTCAAAAGCCTTGTTTATTTCGAAGACGCTGAGCAAGATATGATGCCTTTTATGTTAATTCCCGTAAAATGGGAAATTGTAAAAAAGGAGATTGAAGAAGAACAAAAAATTTTTTTAAGAGGTGGAAACTATAAATCAAGAGTGTTTGCTAAATCTTTGGCAGTAGCTAATTTGAATAGCCCGTTTTGAAAAAATCCCGGGTATTTATTTAAAGAAAAATGCTTTCATTCGTGCAATTGGAATCATTCGTGTCTAAGAAATTTCACTTTAACTTATACCACCAATACCCGGCTGTTTCTTTTAAATACGGATCCCAGCCGGAAAGCACAGAAGGGGATGGCAACCAATCCCAAAATGAAAAACTGCCGCGGCCGGTTGTATAATTGCAGGGAAAAATAGTAACCGGCACGCCGGCTTTTGGAATATCAGCGCCGCCCTCGGAATATGAACCGCGGAAGTAATTAGCAAAAACGGGGGCTTTAAGTGTAATGAATCAAGGATGTGTTTTGAATTAATGGCATTGTCCTGTGTATTATTCGAGCGGTCTTCTACAAAAATTGCAGAATCAGGAACGCCAAAAGTTATTAATTCGCCTTTTACCCAGGCGGCTTCCCGAAAGTTTTTTTCATCTTCCTTGCCATTGCCGCCGCTGATCAAAAGATGTTTTACAATGCCTAATTTATACAATTTTACCGCCTGTATAAACCTATCAGCTGTTGAATTAAAATACCCGTTTCCTTTAGCGTCGGGGCTGGCAAACCCACCCGGGACAATGCCGCAACTGAATTGGGCTAATGAATTTACCGCAACGGGCAATGGCTGCCATTTTTTGGCGTAAAAGTTTAAAAAGGCCTGGTTGCCAAACAAAATAAAAAGGCAAATGGCCACAATGGTACAAAACTTTTTTGCAGTGCGTTTCCGAAAAACCCAGGCAGCAATCAACCAAATAATGATCCAGTTCCAAGGGGATAAAAAGAACGATAAAATGGCAGAAGCAGCCTGGTGCATTTAATAAATTTTGATAAAAATAAATGAAAAGATATAAACGGATAAGGTTTGCAGCAAAAGCCTTGAGCCATGGGAAACCTTATAGTGTTTAGGTACAAATAATTGTCACTGAAAAAAAACGATAAAATGGCAGAAGCGGAATGATGCATTTAAAACGGATAAGGTTTGCATTAAAGCCCTGAGCGATGGGAAACCTTACCGGTGTTTGGGCGCAAATAAATTACCACTGAAAGGGATTTAGTAAAATTAAAATCAACCTTTAAAACTTCCTGCCCGAAAGACTCCCGCCAGAATGAATCTTTCGGGCTGGGTTCAGGCGGGCGTTTACTAGTAACCGTTGTATTCACACTTCATAACAGGTATACCGTACTAAAAGGGTAGTAATAAAAACCTATAATTTTTGCGACAAAGGCTTTGAGGGATTGGAAACATTATAGTGTTCAGTTTAATAAACCCTTAAGAAAAAGACTAAATTTGTGTAAAAAAAATAACAATTCATAACTTTTTTCAAGTTAAAAATATATGCAATTCCCAAAAATTATATCAGTAGAAGCGGTTGATAAATTTAAATTGAAAATTAGTTTTAATGACGGCGTACAAGGTATATATGATGTATCAGATCTTGCAGGCAACGGAGTTTTTAAAGAATGGGATCATGATGACAATTTTTTTAAAGTTTTTATTAATAAAGAATCTGGTGCTATTTCATGGCTTGGAGGAATGGACATAGATACTTTAAATGCATATTGCACAATTACGGGCATGTCACCGGAGCTATATTTACAGAATAAAATGGAGCATGCCTCGAATTAGCGCTTTTTATGGTATCGTTATTTGGATGTATTGGAAGGCCATAATCCTCCACATATTCATGCTACTTACGGCGAATTTGAAATACTGATCAACATAACCGATCTTTCTGTTTATGCCGGCCATTTTCCAGGGCGCGCCTTTGGCATTTTGATGGAATGGGTTTTCCTTCATCATAACGAACTTTTAAACAATTGGGAATTAATGAAAAAAATCTCTTCCATTACAAGCTATAGAACCTTTAGCCTAAAAAGCCACATGCGGAAAAACAAAAAGATTATACTTTTCTCTAAATCTATAAGGTTTGCAACAAAGCCTTTGAGCCCAGGCAAACCTTGTGGTGTTTAGGTGCAAATAAATTACCACTGAAAGGGATTTAGTAAAATAAAAATCTTACTTAAAACTTTGTTTACTGGGCGATTCTATTTAAAAGATCAGGTTTTTAGTTCCCATTCATAAATAACATTCAATGAATACACGCAGGCAATTTATAAAAAACACCGCTTTGGCAACGGGGATCATTTCTTTGCCTTCCTTGCTTACCGCAAAGGAAAAAACACCCGTTGAAAATAAGAAAATCATTTGCATAGGAGGCCATCCTGATGACCCCGAAAGTGGCTGTGGCGGCACCCTTGCAAAGTTGCGAAATGCAGGCCATGAGGTAACCATTGTTTATTTAACTACCGGTGAAGCGGGTATACCCGGAAAAACCCATGATGAAGCTGCAGCTATCCGGAAACAGGAAGCTATTAACGCCTGTAAAGTGCTGGATGCCAAACCTGTTTTTGCAGGGCAAATTGATGGAGATTCTGTTTGTAATAATGAATGGGTAAATAGAATGAGCAATTATCACAGATGAAAATCCTGATATCGTACTTACACAATGGCCTTTGGATGCTCATAAAGATCACCAGGTAGCAAGCTTGCTCACCATACAATCATGGATAAGGATGCCTCAACAATTTGCCTTTATTTTTATGAAGTGTGCACCGGTGAGCAAACCCTCATTTTTCACCCTACAGATTATGTGGATATAACTAGTACGCAGGAGCAGAAGAAGAAAGCCGTTTATTGCCATGTAAGCCAGGACCCGCCAGGGATTTACGAATGCGGCCATGCAGCTATGGAAGATTTCAGGGGCCGTGAACTGGGCGTAAAAGCCGGGGAAGCTTTTGTAAGAATGAGCGGAAAATTACAAGGCGGCTTTTTGGATAGAAAGATAGCGTGAACAACAATAATTGCTTTACAATACAAAAAGTAGTAAAACAAAAATCCCGCTTATTTCCTGGTTTACTGGTATTAGCCAGTTAACCATTGGCCATGGCTGGGGCTTAAACAGGAAGGGCTGGCTTATATGTTGGGGGATGACTGGAACCAGCAAAAAATATCCCTGCTGGAACAAAAGGAAGAGATTGATGATCAATTACTTGAACAAATAGCAGGGCAGCTAAAAGTACCTGCAGAAGCGATCAGGAAATTTGATGAGGAAGCGGCGGTTTTTAATATCCAGAATAATTATGAAGGTTCTAATGTCGGCACGAATAGCGCTGCTCAAAATAACAATTGCACTTTAATCCCCTGGAAAAATACATAGAAGCCATAGAAGCGAATAAGGAACTCTACGAGCGGCTGTTGCAATCTGAAAAAGAGAAGAACGGGCTGCTGCAAAAAATGCTGGATGAAAAGAAATAACGGTTACTGTTTTCCACGCAGAATAAATGTACCGGCGCTACAAGCCAAATTTATAATCTTCTGTTTTATAAAGTAAAAAATACCCTTTTGCAGGCTGCCTTCTATATACCTCTTTTGGCCAAGTCCGTCAATGGCGGAGTTGGCACGAAGCAAACCACCGGCAAACAGGGAGAAAAGGATGGGTAAACAAACCAATATTAAGTTAAGGGGCACGGTAGAAAATACAATTTACTACCAATGGAGGGATATTCATTGCATCCGTACAGTTCCTGCGCGGGTAAGGCAAACAAAAGCGACTAAAAAGGCTGCCACCAATTTTGGGATTGCCGTAAAAAGCTCTGCTGTTGTAAGATCTATGTTTAGTAAGTTAATGCCACAGCAACCTGCGGCCACTCTGTCATCTATAAGGTGGATGGCGCTTTCAGGCGATGGCTGCAGGGCAACCCCTTACAAGATCCGGCACCGGTGAATGAAATTCCTTTTTTTGACAGGCTTTCTTTTAATGACGAGGTTAATTTTAAAAATATATTTGGAACAGAGGTACCGGTAAGCCGCAGGGGGGGAAGCAAACCTGGTAATACAATGGCCGGAATTTAACCCTGTAAAAGCTATAAAGGCGCCCAAAGAAACGGCACAGGTAGTAATTCAATATATGGTGGCCACTATTGATTTTAATAAAGAAGCGGCGCATCATAGCAGCGCCACCAGTTTTAGCATTCCTTATGTTAATGAGGTGATGCCAGGCCAGGAAATCGTGTTTTTGAAATGTTACCGGTTCTAAATGTGCCGCTTTGGTTGCATTAAGTATCCGGTATTATAAAGATACCATTCAGAACCAACCGGTCAATATAAGGCGCTGAAGCGGCAGGGATTGCCGGGAGTTTTTATAATTGAGCCGGGAAAGGGCTCCCCCCGGGAAAGATTTTGGGAAAAGCAAATGGTACTTTTGGCTAATGCCATATTCAAAGAAGGGGTTTTTATTCCTCTTTAGCCGGGTGGAGGGCACTTTTACGGATACCCTGTAATGCGTTAGATTGTGACTGATAATTGGTGTATTCGTTTCTTTTAATTGAACAATTGTAATGAGTGATACCGTAATAAAAGTAGAAAACCTCTCCAAGCAATACCGCCTCGGTAACGTGGGCCTGGGCACTATAAGCCATGACGTAAACCGCTGGTACCAAACAGCTATCCGCCGCCGCGAAGACCCTTATTTAAAAATAGGAGAAGCCAATGACCGTTCCGTAAAAGGAATCAGTGAATATGTATGGGCGTTGCGCGATATTAATTTTGAAGTAAAACAGGGCGAGGTACTCGGTATTATTGGCCGGAATGGTGCCGGAAAATCTACACTTTTAAAAATACTCAGCCGCACTACTTCGCCCACTACCGGTGAGATAAAAATAAAAGGGCGCGTGGCCAGTTTGCTGGAAGTAGGCACCGGTTTTCATCCGGAACTGACCGGCCGTGAAAATATTTTTTTAAATGGCGCCATCCTTGGCATGACCAAAAAAGAAATCAAAAGCAAGTTTGATGAAATAGTTGATTTTGCAGGTGTAGAACGATATATTGATACGCCTGTAAAAAGATATTCTTCGGGTATGTATGTACGTTTGGCCTTTGGCGTGGCTGCCCATTTGGAACCGGAGATTTTAATTGTAGATGAAGTGCTGGCAGTAGGCGATGCAGAGTTTCAAAAAAAAGCATTGGGAAAAATGAAAGACGTGAGCGGGAAAGATGGAAGGACGGTATTGTTTGTGAGCCATAATATGGCGGCGATGCAAAATTTATGTAACTCTGTTATATTGCTTAAAAATGGTGAATTGAAAAGAAAGGAGAAACAAATAGTGTAATAAATTCATATTTAAGTAAAAAGTTTGAACAATCATTGGAAAAAATATGGGAAATAGATAATGCTCCTGGGAATGATTTAGTCAAAGTATTTAGGGCGCATATTATTCCAGAAATAAAAAATCCAACAGACTTAATAACAGTCAACACTCCTTTAGATTTTGAATTTGAATTTATTGTATACCAAGATGATTTATTTGTTTCAATTGCAATAGAAATTCATACATTTAATGGCGAACATATATTTACATCTGCTTTTTCAAAATCGAAAAGTTTTAAAAAAGGAGTTTATGTCACAACTTGCTATGTTCCTGCACCATTACTTAATAATGGAAATTACACAACCTCCCTTCAAATTGTTAAGAATAATATAGAATTAGTTCATAGAGAGAAGTTGACGTATTAGAATTTGAAATTACTGACACAATAAGAAGTTCTGGATATACTGGTAAATGGCCTGGCATTTTAAGACGCAAATTTTGAATGGGTAGTAAAAGAAAAAATAATAATATTCAGTATGATTAAAAAAATAGTAAAAAAAAAATATTTAGAAGATTCGGTTTTTCATTGACTAGGTTAAGGAGCATTCCTAAAGAAAATATTCAAAGAGAAGTTGAAATAAACCCTTTCATCGG
>CAVTBI010000007.1:0-228783 GCA_963732885.1 uncultured Chitinophagaceae bacterium
AGAAGCATTCACCATCCATCAGCAAAAAACCTTAAGAGCCATAGCCCAATGCCGCACATCGGCTCTTGGCGGCCATGTGGATGTTTGCGATGAATGTGGCCTGATACACGTCAGCTACAATAGCTGCCGTAACCGGCATTGCCCTAAGTGCCAGGGCCATAAGCGTGAAGAGTGGATTCAAAAAAGAGAACAGGATTTATTGCCCTGCACTTATTATCACATCGTATTTACTCTTCCACAAGAGCTTAATCCACTGGCCTTAAGCAAAACAGAAATTACTTATAAATCTTTGTTTACTGCTGCATGGAACACCTTGCAGCAGTTTGGCAGCCATGAAGGTATTCAGTTAGGGATGATTGCCGTATTGCATACATGGGGACAAAATTTGTCTTTGCATCCTCACCTGCATTGCATCGTTCCCGGTGGTGGCATTGATAAAAATGGCAAATGGAAAAAACAAATCCGCAGTAACAAGTATTTGTTTGCAGTAAAGGCGCTTTCCAAAGTGTTCCGCGCAAAATACGTTCAGCAGCTCAGAGAAAATGGTACCACCGGTAAGGCGCTCTACGATAGTTTGTTTCAGCAGGATTGGGTAGTATATGCCAAACGTCCGTTCGGCGGCCCTGTGCAAGTGATAGAATACCTGGGAAGATATACCCACAAAGTAGCCATCAGCAATCATCGCATTGAGCAGGTAACCGAATCTGAAGTTTCTTTTTCGTATAAGGATTACCGTGACAGCGCTGGTAAAAAAACAATGACGCTCACCAATGCAGAATTTACCCGAAGGTTTGCCCAACACATATTGCCTCACCGCTTTGTAAGAATAAGGCATTACGGCATTCTGAGCGCAACATGGAAACGTGGCAAATTACAAACACTGCAAACAGCACTTAAAGTAAAACGGCCGCAGCTCAAAGTAAAAACCTTGCTTCACAAATGCCCGTGTTGCAAAACCGGAACGCTCATCACAGTAGAAATCTTCGGAAAGCGTGGGCCACCAAAGAAATACTTATCGGAAAAACAAATTGTTCCTGTTGGCTGAACTGCGGGTAAGGGAATTTGTGTGCCGCCTGGAACAAAAAACGCCAAAAACACCTTTAAAAAACAGCTTGGGGGAGCTCTTTTAAAAAATCAAAACGCTTACTGCTTCAACCACCCTATAACTGCTCTGCAACAAATCCATACTATATTCTTATGGCCCGGTTTCGTTCAACTAAGGTTTCATTTCTTGCCCGTTGGGCAAAACGAAACCTTAGTTATTATAGGCAGTGTTTTTTTTTTGTTTTCTAACAATTTCATCCAGGATATGAAGGATATTCTCATTTTTAATAATTAATAACCCGATCCGTTCTTCTGAAATCCCCTCTTTTAATTTGAAGTCATAAATCGGGTTGTTGATTAATAAGCTCCGATCCAAAGCATCTGAACATTATTGTGTCTTTGTTTTCAATAGTCTCGGCAATTTCTAAAATATGGGTTGAAATAAAGAAGATATTATTTCTGATTTTAGCTAATGCTGAAATTATCATTAAAGAAGCGTCGTAAGCATCTTTAACGTTTGTCCCGCGAAATAACTCATCGAAAATAATTAAGAATCTGCTGTCAGGTTTAATTTTAAGTGCAAGATCTTTTACTCTTTTTACCTCAGAATAGAAATGACTGTAACCGAGATTCATATTGTCGGTCAAATTAATCGTTGTAAATAATCCATTTAGTATAGAGGTTTTCAGAATTTTGCCGGAACAGGGAATCCAACATGGGATAAATAAATCATTAGTCCCACAGTTTTTAGGAATGTTGATTTTCCGGACATATTCGGTCCTGTTACAAAACATAAGCTTGACTCCTGGTTAAAAGAAAAACTATTTTTCACGGGTGAGGCGAGGAAAGGATGAAAGCCCTCAACCATCTCAAATACCGGTTGAGTTTCGGAATAATATTCAGGTAAACTGAATCCTTCATTTTTCATTATTTGGCTAAGGGTTTGAAGAACATCGATTTTATAGACTGTGTCCAGCAACTCTCGAAATGCATTCTTTTCAGTTACTCTAAATAAATGATCCAGTTTATTGATTTGTGAAGAGCTTAAATCTTTGACCTCTTTGGGAGGCTTGAGAAATACATCATTTAAGTTTTTTAAGGAGATTATTTTCTTAATTTTTTCAAGGGCTTGTTCCAAGCTCGCCGGCACCAGGAGCGTTTTAGGGTGTTCTATAAATAAGTCCAGATCAATAAGTAATTGTACAATGTGGAACACGCCTTCGGAGATGTAACAGTAATCACTATTTAGTTTAATCTTGTTTGAGAATGCATCGAATACGGCGTCAATTATATTATCACTGAGCGGGAATCTTCTGTTTTTTAGATAGAATTCAATATAATCTAATTGTCTTTTGTGTAGCTTTAAGTGAAAGTCATGGCGAAAAAAGAAATTAATCTCTTCTTTCCTGGTTTGAAGAAAGTCAAGATCAGAGACAGGATTATTGATCATTTCATAGAGTGTATCTTGTCCCCCAACTGTGGCTGTCCGGTTGAAGATAGAATATATGGAATTGCCTTTTTTCTTTTCGGTGAAGAGTTCAAGGTCTCCGATTGTCTGTTTATCAATATCGAATATCATATATCTATCTTTCAGTCTTACCAGTGACAGAATTTATCTGGTCAAAATAACTAATCTAAGTGAGATTTATTATCCCCGACATTTGAGACGCATTGCCTACGTCCACGCATTGGCGATGGCTGGGCAATTTATGATTTTCTGCCCGAACCCCAATATGAAGTTATCATAAAAATCATTATCTAACTTTAGTAAAAGGCCAGTGCTTTATAAGCCTTGCTGTCGAATGGTGCATTATAGCCCCTCCCGAACTCTGGTAGAAATGTATAAAGAGGCGTATGCTTTTGTCAACATACGCCTTGATGAAAAATCAAATGGTGATCCTTTAAGGAATCCCGAATGGAACAATCTTTCACTATAAAGATACATTTCACTGCGCTGGTTTTTATTTTATTTATTTAAAAACTTTTAAAAATGAAAAAGAAAAACAGTGTTTCAATGGCTGTTGTAAATGCGCATGCAGCGGGCATTGATGTAGGCTCACGGCAGCACTATGTGGCGGTAGGCCAAGAGCCGCAAGATGTAAGAACCTTCAATGTTTACACCAAAGACCACAAGGCATTAATTGAATGGCTGCAACAAAAAGGGATTGTTACGGTTGCACTGGAATCAACGGGCACCTATTGGCAAACTTTATTCAGCAGTTTGCAGACGGCAGGCTTTGAAGTAGTATTAAGCAATAATTATATTAAAGATCCGCAACGAAAAACAGATACAAAGGATGCACGCTGGTTACAAAAAATGCATACTCTTGGTTTGCTGAAACATTCTTTTATTCCCAGTGCAGATGTTGCCCGGTTGCGTAGTTATCATCGCCATCGCAGTAATATCGTTGCAGCAGCAACAGCGCATACACAGCATATGCAAAAAGCTTTGCGGCTAATGAACCTTCGCCTCGATGTAGTATTATCAGACATTACCGGGCTTAGCGGAACGAAAATAATAGAAGCTATTCTGTCTGGCGAAACAAGTGGTGAGGCCCTGTCCAGATTAGCACATAACAGGGTGAAAAAATCAAAACAGGAAATTGCCGATTCACTGCAGGGTGATTGGAAAGAAGAACAATTATACATACTTCAGGACGAATGGACAATGTATAAAAATTGTCAGCAAAGAATGATTAGCTGCGACCAAAAAATAGAAGCCTTGTTAAAAACAATGATCCATAAAACACCACCTTCACCCCGGCAGGAAGCAATAACAACAAAACCGGTAAAAGAAAAAAACAAACACTCTAAAAATGCGCCCAACTTTAATGCTGCCGCCTTAAGCCGTGATTATTTTGGTGTTGATTTATTAAGAATAGAAGGTGTGGCTTCCAATACAGTTTTGACTTTTATATCTGAAGTGGGAAGTGACATTTACAAATTCCCTACGATGAAAAATTTTACCAGTTGGCTACGCCTGGCGCCCAACAATAAAAAAACGGGTGACAAAGTATTTTCTTCCCGCACGCCCAAAGGCAAAAGCATTATGGCCAATGCATTCAGAGTAGCTGCCAATACGGTTGCCCAAAGAAAAGACGGCGTATTAAAAAAGATATTTAGCCGCATTGCCTATAAAAAAGGAAGATCAGCCGCTATCACCGCAGTGGCACGACGGCTGGCAGAAATTTTCTGGATAATGACCGTAAGAAAACAAGAGTATCAACCCAAAAATGAACAGATGTATGAAGAGCAAATAAAAAAAAATGTTATCAAAAACATTCACAAAAAAATCAGGAGGTTCGGATTAACGACTGAAGATTTACTTCTGGTAACTAATTGATTTAATGACATTTAAAATTGGTTAGATGGAACCCCAATATGATTTCTCATAAAATCAAGAGCTAACCAACTAAGTAAGTCCTGATATTGTGAATTTTTATCGAATTGCAACTTATTCATTTACAGCGAATCATAAATGGTTAGATAGAACCCCAATATGATTTCTCATAAAATCATTTAGCTAACCAACTAAGTAAGTCCTGATATTGTGATTTTTATCGAATTGCAACTTCTTCATTTACAGCGAATCATAAATGTTTAGATGGAAATTGCAACTTATTCATTTACAGCGAATCATAAATGGTTAGATAGAACCCCAATATGATTTCTCATAAAATCATTTAGCTAACCAACTAAGTAAGTCCTGATATTGTGATTTTTATCGAATTGCAACTTCTTCATTTACAGCGAATCATAAATGTTTAGATGGAACCCCAATATGATTTCTCATAAAATCATTTAGCTAACCAACTAAGTAAGTCCTGATATTGTGATTTTTATCGAATTGCAACTTCTTCATTTACAGCGAATCATAAATGTTTAGATGGAACGTCAGCCGATTGAAAAACTAAAGATGAAGATAACAACAAAAAGCTGATTTATATTCTTCAGCCCGGAACTATTGCTGATAGCGATTTTCAGCTCATTGTTATTCCGTCAGACAGCCTATCGCCAAACCTTTTGTTAGCGGTTGTTTGTCGCCGTTGGTTTATATATTTCTACCTTAAAAAGTTTCATGTCATCGTCAAAACTTAAAGAAATCCCTTTGTCCTGTAAGTCAATAAAATGTTCGTTCTTCCAATTTTTCGGTAAAGGTCCGAAGGCTTTCACTATGTCGTTATAACTGGCTTTCCCAATGCAAAGTCCATTTTCAAAGCACGCCGAATTATTATTTTGAATAAGTATATTAGTTAAAGAACGAGAATATGTTTTTGGATTATTATTGGGTTCATTAAAGCATTTACTTGAAAATTTAAACTCTACACCGTTTGCCTCATCATAATAACTTTTCCAGAAGGTATGACAAGCCCAGTTTGTGCCATCAGTTATACTTTCACCGCTGTCAACAACATAATGTAAATTCTTAAATTTAAGGATGTCATGAATTTTTGATTTATACAAAACTATATTGTCTAAACCAATACCCGGTTTTATTAATAACGAAGTGTTCTTTAAAGATTTGTCGCCACCTCTACTAAGAGTTGATGTAAGATTATTGTCGACTTTTTGCGTCCCTTCATTGCAACTTGAGTAAACAAAAAGAAGAACTGTAAATAGTAGTGTCTTCATAATAACCGCTAACACACAAATATATGCTATAAGACGCTACTTCCAAAAAAAATACCCATTGATAATCAAAGCTTTGGTATTATACATTTTAAATAGTTGTTAGTACAATCGGAACTGTAAATAAATTCAATATGTTCTTGTTTTTCAAAAACCATCCCCCCAGCAAACCAACAAATTCCCCTTATTCTTATTTTGGATCAACAGTTAGTTTTCAATCGTGAGGACCTCTATAAGCGTTCAAGGTATTTTTTTATTACGATAAAATTACATAAAAAATATTCACCACGCGTGGATAAGTTATGCGGGTTTTCAACGTGTATTTTTCTCAAAACTATCGATAGAAAAAATTTTCACGGTATTAGAAATTTTTTTCACGGCCATAGAAAAAATTTTCACGGCAATGGAAAAAATTTTCGCAATGATTTTTCGCAAAAAACTATTTGCACATGGAAAAACTTTCCGCATATGTTTTTAGAAAAAAACTATTAACAGAAAATATTTTCACGGTCATAGAAAAAATTTTCACGGCAATGGAAAAGCTTTTTGCATATGGTTTCAGAAAAAAACTATCAATAGAAAAAATTTTCACGGCCATAGAAAAAATTTTCACGGTAATGGAAAAACTTTCCGCATATGTTTTTGAAAAAAAACTATTAACAGAAAAAGTTTTCACGGTCATAGAAAAAATTTTCACGGTAATAGAAAAAGTTTTCACGGCGATAGAAAAAATTTTCACGGTATTAGAAATTTTTTTCACGGCCATAGAAAAAATTTTCACGGTAAGTTTCAGCTATTTTTTTTGCAAAAAAGAACAGCCTTTTCCTGGAAATTGATCCACATTCTCTAAAAAAGGGAAGACCGGAATAAATTTTTTCAAATTTTTTTTCAATTTTTTTTCGTTTACGTATATAATTAATAGCATGTACGTAATGTGCACATAATTATTTTAATAGGGCATTATGGCCGTAAATATTTTTCCGATGCATTTACGACTAAAAAATGTGATTTCCAAAAAAATATTTTTTCGGGGGCAATAATTACAAAAAGATGGGCGTCTATAACCCCTGTAAAACAATTCTTAATTAAAACCAAAACAACATGTCTAAGAAAAATGGTTCCGCTGCCATTAAGAGCGGATTTACCCAATTTGCTAACGACGCTTTTGAAGCTATTTGCCGCGTAATTCTTGTTGCGCTCACAGGTAACGTTTATTTCCCTGAAGCCGTTCCTTCGCTTGAAGCGTATTCTGCCGCGATAGAGAACTTTAGTAACTTATGTTCTGTGGCAAAAGACGGTACCAAAAACGACAAGCGCCTGCGCGATGATGCACGCAAGGTGCTTAATGATTTAACCAAAAAGCTGGCGCAGTACGTGACCATCACGGCCGACGGTGATCCCATCAAATTGGGTACTTCAGGATTTCCGTTTGTGAAGTCATGGCAGCCTACGCCTCCGCTGGCCGTTCCGGAAAATTTGAAATTAGCGAATTCCGGCAGTGGCAAAATTAATGTGAGTGTGGACGCAGTGGCAAATGCTAAAGTTTATTTGATCCAGTTTACCAAAGACCCTTTAACCGACAGCAGCCAGTGGACAAGCATTAACAGCAGCAAAAGAAAATTGTTGGTTACCGGCCTCACACCCGCCACTACCTACTGGTTTAGAGTAGCAGTGTTAGGCGTGAGAGGACAAATTACTTATAGTATGGTGGCCTCTATCATGTGTTCATGATTTTGGATTTTAGTGCGGTTATTTTAAAAAGCTGCCGGAAGGTGGCTTTTTTTATAGTTAGTTTGTAGTTCGTAGTTCGTAGTTCGTAGTTCGTAGTTGGTAGTTGCGCATTGCTCATTGCCTATTGCCTTTTGCCTTTTGCCTTCCGCCTTCCGCCTTCTGCCTCACGCCTCAAAAAAAAGAAATGACTGATAATGATAAAACAAGGGATGAATTGAGAGATCAATACATAAAAGAAATAAAATCTCATCAATACTTTGACCGCTTTTTTGCAGAATATAAACCCTCTTCGGTGGAAAGTTTTGTAAAGCTGTATGCCTTAAAAAAAGCCATGTGGACCATTTATGGCCCTACTTTTAAATCGTCGCTTGAGAAGCTGGAAACCCTGTGGGTAAACGCTGCCATGGAACGCATGGCTGAAATACAACAGGTAAAATTGTTTTTGTTTCAATGCCGCTATCGCGCCGGTGGGGTAGAAGAGCCGGTGCCGGGCGTTAGTACGATTTTCGATTTTATTTATTGGAAAGATAACGTGTTGAATGCCGCCTTCCTGGAGCCGGTGACGGAAGACGATGTAGACCTTTATTGCGAGTACATGAGAAGCTATGATTATAATCACCTGCCGCTTGGATTTTTAGAAGGGTGGCAGGATTTTGATGCGATAAGGTTGGCGTATAATTCGCCGGAAGAAACGGAGAGGCAGGTGCCCGAATGGTACCAGTTTTATTTTGGCCGCACAGGGCACGGGATAGAGCTGACGCTGCCGGATATAAAAAAAGAAGAAGACATTTTTTATTTTCAGAAAGGCAACAATGAAAGGATTCGCCTTGCGCAGGAAGAAGAGCAAAAAGCGATTGCAGAAAGCAGGAAGCCGCCGCCGGAAGAAGGCAAATTGTTTGATGAATATGGCCCCAACGGTTTATCGTTGTTTATGAATGTTTTTGAAGACAAGGAAAATAGGGAAATGCACAAAATATACGAGGCGTGGTGCGCCTTTACAGAAAAAGAAGACATGCTGCGCGAAGACCTTGATGTATTATTATATGCCGAAGAAGATATACCGGTAGAAGACAACGAAGACTGGCGGGAAGCGGTGCACATCGCCGCCGCGCGCTACCGCACACAAAAAATAGCGGACAACCTACCGGCAGCTTATGAGCAATACAAAATGAATTTAACGCTCGGCATTAGCTTCCCCGAAAACGAAGCCGCCAAAAAAGAAGCAGACTTTTATAATGATTTGCTGGCGCTGGGGAAGAAGCTTTCTAATTAGCTGATTAGCTAATTGGTTTTGTTAGACCTATAAGGTTTTTGAAACCTTATAGGCTTAATTTTTGAAACCTTATAGGCCTTTTTAATTTAAGCTGATAGCCAGGGCTACAGTGAACAAACAAAGTAAAAGAATTTTTGTTTTGCCCACTCCAATCCGCATGTTTAAAATGTTGGCGCTAAAGAGGTGTCACCTCTTTAGCATTTTTTAGTTTTTTAAATAGTTATCGATTAAATTTTTGGCTGTATCGGCCTGGCGGCACTTTTCCGGTTCGTTTGTACCGCGCAATGATGACTCCTTTTGGTGTGACAACATGCTCAGTGAGGGCAAATGCAGTAGGAGCCGTATCGTTGTCAAACAACTTTTTTCCTTTGCCAAGAATTATGGGAAAAATTCTGAGATGGAGTTCGTCCACCAAATCGTTTTCGAGCAGGAGGTGGGTAACCTCGCTGCTGCCCCAAACCTGGATATCGGCGCCTTCTGAAGTTTTTAGCTGTTTGATGTCTTCCAAACTTTCGAGGAATACCGTGTTTTTCCAATCTGAGTTTTTAATCGTTTTGGACAAAATATATTTGGTTCCCTCATTGATGCCGGGCCACATTTTTGCATTCACAGGCCAAAAGGAAGCAAAAATCTCAAATGTTTTTCTGCCCAAAAGATAATCTGCGGGTTGGTTCATCTCTTTTTGTACAGCTTTACCAGTCATTGCATCGGAATTGGGTGCCGTCCAACCCCCATATCTAAAAGCCCCTGATCTATCTTCATCAGATCCCATCGGCGCCTGCATTACCCCATCCAAAGTAACATTTGCTGTTACGATAATTTTTCTCATATTTCCGTTTTTATGTGTTGTGTAATTGATTGTCAAATTTACTAAAGAGGTGGCACATCACGCCATGGATTTCGTGTCACACGAACCACCGTGCTAAAGAGGTGACACCTTTTTGAAAGGTGTCACCTCTGGAAAAGCAATCAAAAACCAAACAACCTGGTTTAAAACGTTAGCTGAATTCCCATGCCTATAGATAGATAATCCAGGCCGAACTGGTTTTTCTGTTGTTTCAATAGTAACATTCCTTGACAATGACATTTCTATCGAGGACGATGACTGAGCCTGCTAAAGAGGTGACACCTTTCAAAAAGGTGTCACCTCTGGATATTTAGTTTTTAAGGGAATTATACTCCTGTGATGATCTTGCTTTTTGGTTTTCCTTCCATCATTTCAACGCTTCTGTTTATGAAAGTTGTCAATTCGTTTCCTTTTAATAATCCCTGCGAAAGTAAGGCAAGGTCAGTTAAATTCTTTACTAACTTTTCCTGTTGATCTTTATTATCTTCTTTTAAAATATTCTGATAAATCGGATGGTTTCCATTTACAGTTAACGTAACTTCTTCAGGCATATTTCCATAAAAACTTCCCATTCCGCCACCGCCATTCGACGCCATATCTTTCATTCTTCTCATGAATTCAGGGCGGGTTGCAATTACAGGAGCAGATTCTTTTGCCAATCCTTTTACTTCAACTGTCGTATGCAAATCAGGAATTTCTACTTTGAATAATTCTTTCAATTTTTCTTCTTCCTCTTTGCTTAATACACTTTCATTATTTTCATTTTTATCGATAAGATTTTCGGTAATATCTGCATCTACCCTTACAAACTGAACATCGTTCCACTTCATTTCCATATTATTGATAAAAGCAGTATCTACGAGGGTTTCAAGCTTTATTACCACAAATCCTTTTTGTTGCGCAGCTTTTATGAAACTATTCTGCTGAACCGGGTCTGTTGTATATAACATGACCAGTTTGCCATCTTTATTTTTTTGTAAAGCTTCAGTCGCCGTTCGGTATTCTTCAAGCGTATAAAATTTGCCGCCGTTGGCATCTTCAAACAAATTAAACTTATTGGCTTTCTCCAAAAATTTATCATCAGTTATCATTCCGTATTTTACAAAAAGGCCAAGGCTTTCCCATTTTTCTTCAAAAGATTTTCTGTCTTCTTTAAAAAGTTCTTCTAATTTATCAGCCACTTTCCTGGTAATGTAAGAACCGATTTTTTTCACATTCGGGTCGCCTTGCAAATAACTCCTGCTCACATTTAAAGGAATATCCGGGCTGTCAATTACGCCGTGTAGCAACATTAAAAATTCAGGGACAATGTCTTTTACTTCGTCCGTAACATAAACCTGGTTGCTGTATAATTGAATCTTGTCTTTTTGAATTTCAAAACTGTTTTTTACTTTGGGGAAATAAAGAATTCCTGTAAGGTTAAACGGATAATCCACATTTAAATGAATCCAGAATAACGGCGGCTCGCCAAAAGGGTATAATTCTTTATAAAAATCCTGGTAATCCTTATCAGTGAGGTCAGCAGGTTTTTTCGTCCAGGCAGGAGCAGGATTATTGATTTGTTTGTCTTCAAAGAAAATAGGCACGGGTAAAAACCTGCAAAATTTTTCGAGCATGTGCTTAATTCTTTCAGGCTCCAGAAATTCTTTGCTTTCCTCATTTATATAAAGGACAACATCAGTTCCGCGATTTTCTTTTGTAGTTTCTTCAAAAGAATATTCAGGGCTTCCGTCGCATTCCCATTTTACCGCTTTTGCATCTTCCTTATAGCTTTTGGTAATGATCTCTACTTTATCACTTACCATAAAAGAAGAATAAAACCCCAATCCAAAATGCCCGATAATATTGGCTTCATTCTTTCCTTTGTATTTTTCCAAAAATTCTTCCGCGCCGCTAAACGCCACCTGGTTGATATATTTATCCACTTCTTCTTCCGTCATTCCAACGCCTTTATCAGAAATGGTTAATGTTTTTTTATCTTTATCAATCTTTACATGAATGTCCGTATTTCCGATGTCGCCCTTCACTTCGCCATTAGATGCTAAAGTGTTTAATTTTTGCGTGGCATCCACGGCGTTACTTACCAATTCACGGATAAAAATTTCGTGGTCGCTGTAAAGAAATTTCTTAATAATGGGAAAAATGTTTTCCGTTTGAACTCTTATATTTCCTTTTTCCATAAACTTTTTTTTACTTGTTTTTACAAAACAAGTGCCATTCATTTTTTTCTGCCACGATGACACCAAAAAAATCCGCTTCATTTTTCAGAAGCGGACCGGTTTTTGTTTTTTAATAAAATAACAGGGATTACATCGTTTTTGCCATATCAATCATGGTAGACAATTCGGTTACTAATTTATCATCGCTTCCATCAAAACCTACCGCTTTGAAACGGATAATTCCGTTTTTATCGATTACGAATTTTGTAGGGATTCCTTCTACTTTAAACTGGTCAACAACTTTGCTGTCATTATCCATCAATACATGGAAATCGTAATTGTGAGAAGCAATAAAATCGGCTGCATTTTTTTCTTTTTTATCGGCTGTTTCCCAGGTATCTACAAATACAAATTTCACATCCGGGTCATCTTTAAATTTTGTAACTGTTTTTTGCATACCGGGAAATGAAGCTTTGCATGGCCCGCACCACGTAGCCCAAAAATCTACCACCACCACTTTATTTTTAAGATCTTCAATATTTACTTTGTTGCCTTTCAGATCAACCAACGTGAAATCCGGAGCCGGATTTTTGAGCATTTCTTTTTTCAATTCGGCAACCATTTTTAAATAGCCGTCTTTTTCAAGCGCTGCTATATAATCATCATAGCCTTTATCTGATTTATGTTTTTTAACGTAAGCGTCTTTTAAGATTTCTTTTATTTTAGAAGTTGATTTTCCATCTTTTACAAACTGCTCTAATTTGGGGATATATTTTTTAGGGGATAATACTTTTTCAGCCAGCAAAGCATACGTATTATTTTCATCGGCGCTGTTCCCTTTCTCAATTTTTAAGGCCGCCTCTTCAGAATAAGGCAATCCTTTTTTATAATTCTTTTCTTTATAATTTACCATCGCGTACGTGTCAGCAAACATTGAGTAAGAACTTTCCCTTGATTTTTCCCATTGTGATTGCGATAAATAATCCGGTTTTTTTTCTGTCGGGTTTTTCCATTCTTTTTTAGAAATATCTACTGCCGTTGCCGCCATTTTATCAGCCACATCTAAATTTTTATCCGACTGCTGAATTTCCCATGCCGTATTATTATAAAGGCTTGCCAACTGGCTTCCATGAATGTTGTATTTTTTTACCGCTTTTTGCATTCCATCCCAATCGCCTTTTTGCTCGTATGAACTTACAATAGCATTTTGAAAATAAGGCAAAGAAGGTTCAAGGTATTTCCATGATGAATCATTTTTAATTTTGGATGATATATCGTCAAACATGGATTCCTTTTTAGTTATATCTTTTTCTTTTAAAAAGTTATTTATGGTTTCATTTATTTGCCATTTGCCATTGGGAAATTTTTCTTTTTTCAAATCATTGATCAGTTTTGATTGTTCAGGAAGTTTGGCAAGTGAATATAAATTCTGGAGCGTAGTATAATCTTCCTCATCCTTTAAGCCTGCCTTTATAGTTGATTCAATTTCTTTTTGAATAAAAGCCGTTGCATCATCTTTATTAACAGAAGAATACAATCTTGCATAAGAAACCAGGTTTTCTTTTTTGGATTCAGGGTTTTGTTTGAATTCCTCCTCCAAATATTTCAAGGCTTTTTCATTATCCGGTTCCATTCCTGCATTTCTATCATAGCCCTGGTAAAATCTGGATAAACTGAGGTCAGCATCTTTCTTTAACTGATCGCCCTCATAAAGCTGAATCCAATAACCGTTGTTGGAATTGTTATCATAGTTTTTATCAGCAGAAAAACTAAAGAATACAAAATTATCGGAGGTATCTGTTTTTACGGAACCGGTATAATTATCCCCGGTTTTTTTTAAGTTAAGGTCGTTCGCTTTTTCACCTTTGCTGCCTAAAGTATAAACGATAGCGTTTAGCGGAGAAGTAGTATTGGTAATGGTTCCCGATGGCGAATAATTGATGGTGATTACATCTCCGGCTTGTGGTTTTTCAGGAGAAAATTTAAAATTGCTTTGCCCAAAAGTTTGCCCGGCAAAAAATAAAAGCCCAAAAAGCGAAAAGTTTTTTATCTGCATAGTTTGAAATTTAGAAAATGAATATACGTCAAATTTTGCAGCTTTAAATCCGGCTTTTAACCATTTAGAATCGTTATTAGAAAACTATCTGAAATAAAAAACAGGTTAATTTGCTGTTTTACTGTTAGTCCTTTTCAAAAAAAAGCCCTGCAATTCCGCAAGGCTTCTTGTAAAATAAGTCTATCAAATAATTAATAATTCCTCAATTTCATTTCTACTCTACGATTTTTTGCGCGGCCTGCAGCAGTCTTATTATCAGCGATTGGATCGTTTTCGCCATAGCCTGTTGCAGTAATTTTGCTGGCATCTACTCCGTTTCCTATCAAATATTGTTTTACAGCATTGGCACGGCTTTCAGAAAGTTTCTGATTAAGTTCTGTGCTGCCGGTGCTGCTTGTATATCCGTTTACATCTATTTTATAAGAAGGATTACCTTTTAGAATTTGTGCCACTTCTTTTAAAGATGTATAAGATTTAGCAAGCAATTTTGAACTGTTTATCCGGAAGAAAATTTTGTGTGCAGCCTTATCAACTTTCTGTACAACTACCACATCAATAACCGGGCAGCCATGATTTGACGCAGGGCCAGCCTCGGTCGGGCATTTATCTTCTTCATCATTTACGCCGTCTTTATCGGTATCCGGAACCGGGCAACCCTGGTAACGAGCTACTCCCGGAACTGTCGGGCATTTATCTTCTTCATCATTGATTCCATCACCGTCTGTATCAGGAATCGGGCAACCATTGTATTTTGCCAAACCAGCCACATCAGGGCACTTATCGTCAATATCTGCAATGCCATCGCCATCCCTGTCAGGGCAGCCCTGCAAACTTGCCAGGCCTGCGGAATCAGGGCACCTGTCAAGGCTATCTACTATACCGTCGTGGTCGCGGTCGGTAACCACAGGAACCGGAGGGGCAGGAACCTCAACTACAGGGGCTACATAAGGTTTGCCAACGTTGGCGATAATGCCCAGGGAGTGATATAAGTTATTAGGAATAATATCGGAAGTAAGTGTCATCCTGTATTGCGACTGCAACATAATATACACCTGGCTTTGAATATTGAATTGAAACCCAATTCCGAGAGGCACGTAGCCACCCCATTTTCTATAATAGCCTGCACCTATTCCGGCAGTAATAAAAGGAGAGAAAAAATGATTGTCCGTTAAGGGGCGCGCGTTTAAAGTAGCTTCGGCTTCGCCGGCAATTCCATTTTGAGTATTAGAAGTTTTAGGAAGGTATTCGTAGAAAACGCCACCCAACCTTCCGGAAAAATCTATGTATTTATTGAGTCCTTTCCAGTATGAAAATGAAATCGCAGGGCTCTTATCCGTAATATTGGTAATGTCGCCATTTTTAAAAACCGAACGAAGGGAAGAAGTATCAATTTCAGCGGGCGATGTATAATCTACAAAGCCAAAGTTAAAACCGAACGCATCTTTCTTTACGGGCGAGAAAGGCGTTTGAGCAATTGTTGTAAAACCCATGGAAATCATAAAAAATAAAATAAATAATTTTTGTTTCATACTTAAAATTTAGTGACAAAATAATTAGGGGCTTTCCCCCTAATGAATTACAAAACTTTTTCAAAAGTAATAACAAATAGTGTTCCGCAATTAAAAAATATCAGCCCTTCTTATTTGCCGCCACAAAAGGATTCAGTTATATTTGCAAAACTTTTTTTAAGCTTAAAAGTAAAAAGCAAATCATTTTAAAAATGGCCCCGTAGCTCAGTGGATAGAGCAACAGCCTTCTAAGCTGTGGGTCGAACGTTCGAGTCGTTCCGGGGTCACTGTTTTATTCTTTTAAAAATTTCATTTATCCACTTAGTTTAAAAAGGCTTTACACTATTTAAAAATATAAATGGACATTCAAATTGAAGAAAGCTGGAAAAAGGTATTAAAAGATGAGTTTGAAAAAAACTATTTCCAGCATATCATTACTTTTTTGAAAGCCGAAAAAGCATCCGGGAAAATTATCTATCCCCCCGGCTCCCTTATCTTTAATGCTTTTAAACAAACTCCATTTGATAAAGTGAAAGTGGTAATTCTTGGGCAAGACCCTTATCATAATAAAAGGCAGGCGCATGGCTTAAGTTTTTCCGTTCCGGATGGAGTTCCCAAGCCTCCTTCACTTGTGAATATTTTTAAAGAATTAAAAAATGACTTGGGCATTGAAATTCCGGCAAATGGGAACCTTGAAAAATGGGCTAGTCAAGGAGTACTTCTTCTAAATGCTTCCTTAACGGTAAGGGAAAACGAACCCGGCTGCCATGCCAAAATTGGTTGGCTGCAGTTTACCGATCATGTTATTAAAAAAATTTCAGACGAAAAAGAAGGTGTCATTTTTTTGCTTTGGGGTAAATTTGCCCAGGAAAAACAATCACTCATAGATGAAACAAAACATTATGTTTTGAAAGCAGCGCATCCATCTCCATACAGTGCCAGCAATGGTTTTTTTGGGTGTAAACATTTTTCTAAAACAAATGAGTTGCTGATGAAACAACATAAAATACCAATCGACTGGAAAATTTAATGTAGTAAACCCACAAATTTTGAAGAATTTTATTTTTAAAATTTTAGCGCTCTGGGCGCTTATTGTTTTTATAATAACGTTGCTTGCTATTGTTTTGTTGATATGGGCCATTGGATTGTATAATGAACCAAAACGTACGCAAATTTTCACAAGGATTTCAAAAATATGGATGTCGATATTTTTTTTCTTTATAGGATGTAGTTTAAAGGTTTATGGGAAGAAAAATTTTAAAGCGGGCCAGAAATATATTGTAACCTGTAATCATAATTCGTTAATGGATATTCCGGTAACTACTCCATTTATTCCCGGCGCAAATAAAACGATTGCAAAAGCTGAAATGGCAAAAATTCCATTATTTGGATTGATCTATAAGCGAGGTTCCGTGCTTGTTGACAGGAATGATAAGAAAAGCAGGCAGGATAGTTTTAGAAAAATGAGAAATGTTTTGGCTTTAGGAATGCATATTTGTATATACCCGGAAGGAACACGTAATAAGACCGATTTGCCTTTAAAAGAATTTCATGATGGCGCTTTTAAATTAGCCATAGAAACTTCAACTCCAATTATTCCGGCTTTAATTTTTAATACAAAAAAAATACTTCCGCCAGGGAAAATTTTTTATTTTCACCCGGCTAAAATGGAAATCCATTTTTTGGAACCGGTAAAAATATCTGAAGGGGATAACTATAAAATTTTGAAAGAAAAAATCCATCACTTAATGAGTGAATATTATTTACTTCATCAAAAACAATAGCTATTACTAAGATTGGTTTTTTTTAAATTTTTACTCAATCATTTTATTCCTCATGCCATACATGATAAGGCCTCCGATGGTTCTGGCGCCTACTTTATTTTTCATATTTTGGCGAATGGTTTCTATGGTTCTCGGGCTTAAAAAAACAATTTTTGATATTTCGTCTGTTGTTTTATCTTCCCCAAGCAACTGTAGTATTTTCAATTCTTTTTCATTAAAGGTAACAGGTACATTGTGCCCATAATGGCGGTGCACATTTTTTTTCTGTAGTAATTTTCCCATTACTGCTTTATTCACCAGTTGATTAAAGTAAAATTCTTCATTCATGCAAGTAAGGATGGCTTCATAAATTTCATCAGGGTCCGTTGTTTTGGTCAGATAAGCATTCGCTCCCATTTCCATCATTTTGCTGATCATTTGCTGATCATCATACATGGAAAGGACGATTATTCTAAGATCTTCATATTCTTTACGAAGCATCTCAATTGCATTGATGCCATCAATTTCGGGCATTCTTATATCCATCAGCAATAAATCAGGTTTCTTAATGGTCATTTTGTGCATCAGGTCTTTTCCATCCTCCGCTTCCCAAATCATTTTTAAATCTTCCTTTGGGGTAAGGGCCATTTTTATTCCATCTCTAAAAATCTTGTGGTCGTCTGCGATAGCAATTTTGATAATGGTAGATAGTGACATTGAATTTAAATCTTAGGGATATAGTGTAAATATAGTTACAATAACGAATATTTCTATAGTATATTACTTGTTTCTAAAAAACATTTGAGAAAAGCTACGATGTAAAATCTACGTTTTACACCAATCGTAGATTTCCTATGGCAGTTTGCGTTTTCCCTTTTTCATCCGTATTAATGCGAATGCAAAAAAAACGAAAATATGCTATAGGAAACAAATTCATGGCTTCCTATTTTTGATTTGTTAACTGGTATCGGTTTTAGTACTAATATCCAATACTTTCTATCCTGGCCGATAGATAAGCCAATCCAATCCAAAAAAACAAAAACAATATCCATGAAACCAAATTCCTTCAAAACTGCTACCAGTTAACATTATCTTTTTTTTATTTTAAAATTCTAAATCCAGGCATTATCCTTCGCCTGGTTTTTTTTATTCAATATTTCAAACTTAGTATAAATACTACCGTAAAAAAACTATTTTCATCATAGTAAATTTACTATATTTGCATCGTACAATTACCCAATTTTTTAACGTTTTTTTACGTTCGTTTTAGGTTAAAACCCTCTCCTGTACAAGGTTTTAGCGAAAATACATCAAATGAATGAAAAAATAACCTATTGGCAGAAAAATTTATTTGATTGAAGTTAGCTGTCTGAATACTCAGGTAAACCACTTTAAAAACAACAATAAACTTACAATTATGACAAAAAATGCACTCGAAACCAAGAGCCTTGCTGAAGTAGGCGAGGACATTGGATTGGAAGAAGGAATCCAATTGGTAAAAAACTTTAGGGAAGTTAATCCCAATGCGACACCAGGTTATTACATTGGCCGTAATATTATAGACCAGGTATTAAGCCAGCCAGGTTGCGTAGGAATCAGGTTACGCAAATGCCTTTCAGAGAACAACGAAGAACATCTTGTTTATACAGGCGTTGATGCTGAAGGCAAAGACATCCTTCAATTTACTGTAGTTGACAATACTGGTAATTTAGAACAATATAATGGTATAGTAGCCGATAAAATTATTATTGATTGGAGCCTACTTGATCCTCCTCCTCCAACTACTTAAATTAAATTTATTTTTTTAAGTATGTAATAAAATATCAAATATGCAGTTATATTTGAAGTAAATATCAACTGCTATTTTAAAAATATTATTATATATAGGTATCTTTTCAACAACACTACCCTTAGTGTTTTTTTTGCTCTTCAAACGAAAGAGCAAAAAAAAATCACTGAGGGTAATTTTATTTTATATCCTTTATTGTATATTCAATGAAGGAGTGAGTTTTTATTTGCAAAGTATTCATAGTGAAAATTTTCTTATTATTGTTATACGTATTTACAATTGTTGAATATTCATTTTTTTGCTACTTTATTTATTTTAGTATTACCTGAAACACTTATTAAAAAAAGCGATTCCATTTTTATGGATAGGATTGTTGCTTTCGCATTTATAGATTATGATATTTTTCAATACAAGATACTTGAATTTGATTCGGTAACAATCCGGAATAGAATCGATTATCATTCTTTTACTTTGTGTTTCTTATTTGTTTATCTCAGATAAAAGGGTACAAATAGCCTGACAATTTATTTCACCTTTAATTTTTGGATAGTTATTACTTTCCTTATTTATTTTGCGGGTACTTTTTTTCTATACATATTGGCAGAAAGTATGAGAGAATAATATCGCTTTCAGAAAAGAATATTTTATAATCAATATATCCTTTAACATTTTAAAGAATATATTACTTTGTGTAGCTATGACTATGAAGTCAAATGATTTAGTAAACGCACAAAAAAATGCGATTCCTGAATTGGATGATGATCTTTTCATTTCAAAAAAAATTAACTAACCAAACTAAATGTTCTTTTTACAAACTACTTTTGGTGTGTCAAGTGTTTTGATTTTAGGAACGCTTGGTATGTTTTTTATGGCTATTACGCTGATTTCTGTTGTTGTTTTTCATCAAAGAAGGGTAATAAGGTTTAACAAGCAAATACAAAAGATGGAGGAAGAAAGGCAGCAAATGTTGTTGCGGGCTTCTATCCAGTTTCAGGAAGAGGAGAGGCAAAGAATTGCCGCTGACCTTCATGATGATGCCGGGCCATTGTTAGCAACGGCGCGGCTTTATCTAAGTGAAAACCTGATTCACCAGGAACCAGCAGTTCAACTTCAGTCTATTTTTAGCGCTAAACAAATCATTGATGACAGTATTCAATTGATTAGGAATATTTCGCATAGCCTGATGCCGCCTACATTAAAAAACTTTGGGCTTGAAGCAGCTATAAAAGATCTTTTTGATAAAATAAATGGTTCGGGTGTTATAAATGCAAGCGCCCGTTTTCATGATAACCGCCAGCGTTTGACTGATGAACAGGAATTACTGGTATTTAGAGTTTTACAGGAATTGGTAACCAATATAATTAAGCACAGTAGCGCTGGCTTTATTCATCTTACTCAAAACGCGCAGGGAAATATTGTTTACTTTCGTATCCATCATGATGGGAAAGGTATATTGCAACAAGATTTTGAAAAGATGGAACACAATTCTTCAGGCTTGGGTTTGAAAAATATTCAAAGCAGGGTAAGGGTCTTGGGAGGAAAAATATTTTTCGAGATAGATAATACGCATACATATTATAAGGTAACTATTGAGGTGCCAAGGGAACCGAATAAATAAAAATTGTTGTATTTTATATTTTTTTCTATTATCTTTTGCATCTAAGCTTTTTTTATGACCCCCGAAATAATTAATGTAGCTATTGCTGATGACCATAAAATTTTCAGAAAAGGAGTAATTCTTTCACTCAAAGCCTATCATAATATCAATTTTATTTTAGAAGCAGAAAACGGCGAAGAACTTATTAAAGGGATAGAAAAGGAGCAACCGGATATTGTTTTGCTCGATTTAAAAATGCCTGTTAAAGACGGGATTGAAACTACCAAATACCTCAATAAACATTTCCCCAAAATCAGGATACTTATACTCACTATGTATGAAGATGAACGTTTTGTTGGCCATTTGATGGAAAGCGGTGCAAATGGTTATTTATTAAAAAGTACAGATGCCGCGGAAATAAAGCAAGGTATAATGGATGTGATGAGTACCGGTTTTTATCTAAACAATTTTGTAAATCGTGTTCTGATTAAAAAGAATTATGCAAAACAAAAATTTAATCCAAATTTAAATAGCGAAATAGTAATCAGTGATAGGGAAAAGGAAGTCTTGTCTTTAGTTTGCATGGAGTACACCGCCCAGGAAATAGCTCAAAAAATGGATATCAGCCCCAGAACCGTAGAAGCTATTAAAGACAGGCTAATGGAAAGATTTGGTGTAAAAAACTCAGTTGGCCTTGTATTTTTTGCTATGAAAAATTCATTGATAGATTAGGCATTTCCCTCTTAATATAACAGCCATTTTAACACCTATAATTGAAGCTATTCCCGGTACTTGGGAAAAACTGAATCAAGATTGAAAAAATAAGAAAATGACTAAAATTTTTTTCAATCAAATCTGAAAAGCAAATCTTTTTTCGCTTCCCTTATTTCTTTTCTAAAAAAATACCATCTTCTATTATTATTTTTGAAACCTATGTTAGTTGAAATAGTGCCTGACAGGCAAATAATCCATTCCGGATTTTTAAAAAGAGAAGTAATTATTGATTTTTATTTTCCTTCCGGGGAAAACGATTTAACTGATTCCGATTTATTGCTGATTAATGATGGGCAGGATCTCATTAAAATGGATTTTAAAACTATTCTTAAAAACTTATACGCCAAAGATGCAATAATGCCGTTGTTTTGTGCAGGTATTCATTGCGGCAGGGATAGAAAAAATGAATATGGAACCGCCAATGTTTTAAACGATAAAGGACAAGGCGCCAAAGCTGAAATGTACGCTCGTTTTGTTTTAGACGAATTAATTCCTTTTATCAAAAAAAAATTTAAAATCAATAATTTAAAATCAAAATCATTTTGTGGTTTTTCATTGGGCGCTTTAAGTGCATTAGATATAGTATGGAACCACGCAAATGAATTTTTAAATGTAGGTGCGTTCAGCGGAGCATTCTGGTGGCGTTCGGTTTCGCAGGATAACCCGGATTTTGATGAAACCAATCATCGCATTATGCACAATGAAATAAGGAATGGGAATTATTATCCGTGGCTTAAATTCTTTTTTGAAACCGGCACTTTGGATGAAACTGCAGACAGGAACAATAATGGCATCATTGATTCGATTGATGATACGATGGCTTTGGTAGATGAACTGGTAAAAAAAGGGTATAGTGCTGAAAGAGATATTTATTATCTTGAATTAAAAGATGGCAAACATGATGTAGCTACGTGGGCACGCGCGTTTCCGGAGTTTTTAAAATGGAGTTGGGGAAAATAACAGTAAACCAATAAATACCGCGAATTTTTAATTTGCCGTTTTCTTTTTTTCGATCACACTTATTTCGCCGGTTCTTTCCATAAAAATTTCCTCGATGTTTTCCAGTGAATTATGATTTAGATTTAACCGCACCTCTTCCATCACATCACCAAAACTTAAAGAGCATTTTTTTAGGTTTTTTTCATTCAGGATACCATCTTTATAAATAGAAACAGGTTTGCCTTTTACCATGTGGCTGATACGTTGATTGCTCACACTTAACCTCGCAATGATTTTATGGATAAATATCAAAGTGGCCGAAGCAAGAATTGTAGGGATGAAAGGCGAAGCGCCTACCACTGCGCGGCTCAACACCGATCCAAGCATGATAATGATACAGGTATCGAAAGCGGTTTTTATTCCAAAAACTCTCATTCCTGTAAAACGAATAAGAAGGAGTGCCAGGAAAAAGACTGCCAGGGCGCGGACACACATCTGTAAAGAATTCAGGTCGGTGCCATGTCCGAATAATTCATCAATTATTTCCATATACGATTTGTTTTTTTAGCAATGCCATCGCTGTTTTTGCGCCTTTTTTTGCGATTACTTTAAATTCTTTTTTTTTGAAGATTGCTATAGTTATTAAAGAAGTTCTCAATTTCTTTTTCCAGGTAATCATCCATTGAAGTTAAATCTTTAATACCATTACATTTTTCGGAAACTTCTGCAGTTGCTATCAGCCCGTCGTTTCTTACCGTTTCGCCGTCTTTTATTTCTCTTGCTTCCAACACGCCTATCAAAGTACATTCAATACTGCAGCCAGGCTACGACAATTCGTCCAGTAAAACAAGCACATCCAAAGAGTCACCATCTTCTGCTTTGGTAAAAGGAATAAAACCAAAGTGAAAAGGGAAAACCATCCCTTTACAGAGTTTCTTTTTCAATTTGAATATCTGCGTTTCCAGGTCATAATTGCATTTAGCCTTGCAGCCTTTCGGGTTTCTATCAGCGCATTAATATGCTCTTCGCCTTTCGAATATGTTGATGGAAGTTTCATATAATTCCATTAACAATATTTATACCTGAAAAGTGGCTTTGCTGCAAAGGAAGGAATTGAAGTATAAGGCTTTTAGTGGTTTTTATTTTCAATGATTTAATTTTGCAGCAATTATGAAATCGGGATTTGTAAATATTTTTGGGAAACCAAACGCCGGTAAAAGCACGCTACTGAATGCTTTGATGGGAGAGAAGCTGGCTATTGTTTCACCAAAAGTGCAAACCACCCGCCACCGCATCAAAGGCATTTTAAATACCAAAGGTTACCAAATCATTTTTTCTGATACACCGGGAATTATCGAACCAAAATATAAGCTGCATGAGAAAATGATGCAAGCTGTGAAAAGCAGCCTGGAAGATGCGGACGAAGCATTATTGCTGGTGGATATCAAAGATGGCCTGGAAGAAGCCGATGAAATTTTTTCGGCTCTTTCTTTGAAAGCGCCGGCAATAGTAGTGTTGAACAAAACAGACTTAGTAGATAAAGAAACAGTTGAGAAGGCAGTAGATTTTTTTTCCGGTAAAAAATATTGTAAAAAAGTGGTAACTATTTCTGCATTAAAAAAAGCAGGTGTGCAGGAATTGCTCGATACCATCATTTCACTTCTTCCCGAAGGCGAGCCTTTCTATACAGATGATAATCTCAGTGATCTTCCGATGAAGTTTTTCGTGAGCGAACTGATCCGTGAAAAAATATTTTATTTATACCAGGAAGAGATTCCTTATCATTCAACGGTGCTCGTACAACAATTCAAAGAAAAAACAACACTCACAAAGATCACAGCAGACATTATTGTTCAGCGGGAAACCCAAAAAGGAATTATTTTGGGACACGGTGGACAGATGATAAAAGAACTGGGAACACTTGCGCGGAAAGACATTGAGGAATTTATTGGGAGAAAAGTTTTCCTGGAATTGTTTGTAAAAGTGAGGCCTAAATGGCGTGACAATGAAATTCATTTGCGGGAATATGGATATTGAGTGGAGTTTGGTTTAGATAGTTTAGAATAGTTTAGAAGTTTAGCGTAAAAATAGTAACATGAATTCTTTTGGAAGAAATTTTCGGGTGCAGATATTGGGACAGTCGCACGGCGAATATGTAGGTATTGTAATTGATGGTTGCCCGCCGGGAATTTCAATTACTGCTGAAGATTTTAAAGAAGATATTGATCGAAGAAAGCCTGGTGCAAAAGGAACCACCCCAAGAAAAGAGGATGATATTCCGGAAATAATCAGTGGTGTTTTTAATGATAAAAGTACCGGTGCGCCTATTACTATTTTATTTAAAAACAGCAATACCCGAAGTGGCGATTATGAAAAACAAAAAGCTGTTCCACGCCCCGGCCATGCTGATTTTGTAGCGCATAAAAAATTCAAAGGCTTTGAAGATTTTCGTGGTGGTGGCCATTTCAGCGGCAGGTTAACCGTTGCTTTGGTGGCAGCAGGCGTTATTGCCAAAAAAGTAATTGCTTTTTTAGCACCTGAAGATAACATTGACAATTCATGCTTCTATTTTGGAAATAGGTGGCGAGAAGGATTTGGAAAAAGGTTTACAAAAAGCGATTGATGCCAAAGACTCTATTGGCGGAATTGTGGAGTGCAAAGTTTCCAATCTTCCTTTGGGTTTGGGGGAACCTTTTTTTAATTCAGCAGAATCTTTGATAAGCCATGCGGTGTTTTCAATTCCGGCAGTAAAAGGAATTGAATTTGGCGCCGGCTTCGCGGCTGCACAAATGTTTGGTAGTGAGCACAACGATTCACTAATGGACATGAAAGGGAAAACCGAAACCAATAATGCCGGCGGAATCGTAGGTGGAATCACTAATGGTAATGAATTGGTTTTTCGGATTGTCGTAAAACCAACTTCTTCCACGCCTCAGGTGCAGGAAACCCTTAATGTAGAAAGCGGAAATGTAGAACCTTTTTCCGTGAAAGGCCGCCATGACCTTTGTATTGCTTTGCGGGTTCCTGTCGTTCTGGAAGCAGTTACAGCAATCGTTTTAGCAGATCTGATGAGTTAGTTTTCCGGTGGTATATAAACGTCTTCAATAAAAAAATATTCGGCAGGCTTATCTTTCAATAAGGTTATCGAAAGTATATCAAACTGTATCAGCTTCCACTCCGGATTTAAGAAAAGAAATTCTTCTGAAGCATTGATCAGGTTTTCGATTTTCTTTTTGGTAACATCTTCTTCAGGGTAGCCAAATTTTTGTGTCCTTCTTGTTTTTACTTCTATAAAATGCAGTATATTATTTAAAGAAGCAATTATATCAACTTCCCAATGGCTGTGCCGCCAGTTTTGGTGAAGAATGGTAAAACCCCTATCTATAAGGTATTTGACAGCCATCTTTTCTCCAAGAACCCCGGTATTATTGTGATGCGCCATAATAAATTAAATAGGAAAGCAAAGGTTATTTGGCAATAGCCTTTGCAGGTGTTGGTTTTGTCATCAAATAATAGCAACCAAAAAATATTGCTGAGAAGACAAAAGTTGAGGCAACACTCCATGGATAAAAAGGCAATCCGTCAGAGTAACACATCATCAAACCACTAAAAGTTTTGGGCCTTCCCAAACCAGCCAAAGGAGATGAACTGGCCCACACCAAAAAATTGGAAATCAAAAAATAAGCTGTAGGAGCAGAAAGTGAAGCAATGACGATTCTTTTGATATTGAAATTTTTAATAAAAAATCCGAAAACGGTTAGCCCGGCAAATAAGATATAATTGGTTACTTGCCCATCATAAAAGCCGGGAATATTGCCTACGCCATTAATATATAAAAGCTGGTAAAGGCCATCCGAAATGAACATAGCCAATAATGGAAGGAGAAAAGCAAATTTTTTATCTTTTATCACTGCTCCGCCAAAAATAGCCATAGCAATCATAGGAGAAAAACCATACGGGCGCCCGGGCATTATTCTGTAAAGAGAGGCAATAATGATTAACAATATAAAACTAAATATAATTTGTTTGTTGATTTTCATGTCTGATATTTTTGCAAAAATAAGAAATATAAATTTTAAGTACTGTCAAACTGATTGTTTAGAAAGTATTTATTTTATTCCAAAAGTTTTTTGGAAATCCCCATTTTTTTCCATTATGCAATGGCAGGTACCATTTTTGGAATATTAAAAAAATCAAATAAAGGCATCTTTTAAAAATAAAAATGACAACCTTGAGGTAACAGGTTTATTTTAAGGTTAATACCTTTGTGGAAACTTGAGTTAATAAAAAATACCTTATATAAAATAAACCTGATTTTTTTATAAATTAAAATATTACGCTTATCTTTGCGCCTCCAAAAACAATATGGCTAAACAAGCATTAATAAAACAAGACGGAACAATCCTGGAAGCCTTATCCAATGCGATGTTCAGGGTAAAGCTTGAAAACGGGCATGAAATTTTGGCGACAATTTCCGGAAAAATGAGAATGCATTATATAAGGATTTTGCCGGGAGATAAAGTAGGCGTGGAGATGAGCCCCTATGATTTATCAAGAGGGCGAATCATTTTCAGGTATAAATAACAAACTTTTCACAGGTTAAAAATAAAAAGTGAGATCATGAAAGTAAGGGCTGCAATAAAAAAAAGAAGTGTTGATTGTAAGATCGTAAGGCGAAAGGGAAGGCTTTATGTAATCAACAAAAAAAATCCTCGCTTTAAACAAAGGCAGGGGTAATAAAAAAAAATTAAAATTAAAAATTAAAAACTTACTATTCTTATGGCGCGCATTGCCGGTATTGATTTACCCAAAAACAAAAGAGGAGAAATAGGGCTTACCTATATATATGGCATTGGAAAATCTACAGCCCGTTATATTTTAGAAAAAGCAAATGTAGATTACGATAAAAAAGTAAACCAGTGGGATGATGAGGAACAAACTGCTATCAGAAATATTATAAGCAGCGAATTTAAAACTGAAGGTGCATTACGAAGTGAAGTACAAACCAATATTAAACGCTTATTGGATATCGCATGTTACCGTGGATTAAGGCATCGTAAAGGATTGCCACTTCGCGGCCAACGCACCCGTACCAACAGCCGTACGCGCAAAGGGAAACGTAAAACAGTTGCCGGTAAGAAAAAGGCACCTAAGAAATAAATAGCTAAAAGCTGAAGGCAAAATGCTGAAGGCTGAAAGGTTGGAAAGGCTTATATTTTTTGAATCAATACCAGACATCTAAAAGCCGGAAATAGGGTTGGTTCAGCCGAAAGGGTAAAATATCATTTCGGGAAACATTTTAAAGATTACCTATCAGAATTTATTATGGCAAAATCCACAAATTCAAAAGCATCTTCAAAGAAAAGGGTTGTGAAAGTAGAACCTTACGGAGAAGCTCACATTACAGCAAGTTTTAACAACATTATTATTAGTTTAACCAACAAGCAAGGCCAGGTGATCTCATGGTCTTCTGCGGGTAAAATGGGTTTCAGGGGCTCTAAAAAGAACACTCCTTATGCAGCACAAATGGCCGCTGCTGACGCAGCAAAAGTTGCATCCGATGCAGGTTTAAAACGTGTTGATGTTTTTGTAAAAGGTGCCGGTTCCGGCCGCGAAGGTGCTATCAGGTCTTTATCACAATCAGGTATCGAAGTTGTAATGATAAAAGACATTACTCCTTTGCCTCACAATGGTTGCCGGCCTCCCAAAAAGAGAAGAGTATAATCAATAGAATATTTTATAACAGGGTGCATTATTAATTTTCGATTTTTAATGATGATGCACCGACACTAAAAAATCAAATAAACAATTATGGCTCGTTACACAGGACCAAAAACCAAAATCTCCAGGATATTCGGAGAGCCTATTACAGGCAATGGTAAATGGTTAACAAAAAACAGCAATCCCCCGGGAATGCATGGAGCAGCCCGCAAGCGTAAAAGCCTTGGCGAATATGCGCTTCAGCTTCGTGAAAAACAAAAAGCTAAATACACTTATGGCCTTTTGGAAAAACAATTCCGCAATACATTTAATGAAGCCGCACGCCGTAAAGGTGTTACCGGTGAACAATTAATTAAATTGCTGGAAGCTCGTTTGGATAATACCGTTTTCCGTATGGGAATAGCACCAAGCCGCCAGGCTGCACGCCAGTTGGTTTCTCACAAACACATTACCGTAAATGGGGAAGTATTAAATATTCCTTCTTATTCTTTAAAACCGGGTGATGTTGTCGGGCTTAAAGAAAAAGCCGCCCACAATACTTCCATCACTTCAAACCTTCGCCCTAAAAATCCAAAATTTAACTGGATAGAATGGAACGAAGGAGAAATGAAAGGTACGTTTATTGCTTATCCCGAAAGAGAAAGCGTTCCTGAAAATATAAAAGAATCACTTATAGTGGAATTGTATAGCAAATAATCAAAATGCCATTCAGAATGGTTTACTCAGGAATTTTAATAAAAAATTAAATTTTAATCAAATCAAAACAAAATAAAAAATGGCCATTTTAAATTTTGTAAAACCAGACAAAATTGTGCTTCAAAAAAGTACAGATTTCGAAGCGCAATTTGAATTTCGCCCTTTAGAACCGGGCTATGGTGTTACCATTGGTAATGCTCTTCGCAGAGTATTGCTTAATTCATTGGAAGGTTATGCTATTGTAGGCATCAATATTATTGGAGCCGATCATGAATTCGCAACAATTAAAGGTATTACAGAAGATGTAACTGAAATTATTCTTAACCTTAAACAGGTCCGTTTTAAAAAGAAAACAGACCAGGATAGCGGCACAGAAAAAATTAGTTTATCATTGAAGAACAAAACTGAATTTACTGCGGGAATGATAGGGGAAGCTTCACCCGCTTTTGAGGTAATGAACCCGGATTTGCTTATTTGCACAATGGATAATTCTGCAAAATTAGACATCGAGATTACTATTGCAAAAGGCCGCGGGTATGTTCCGGCTGAAGAAAGCAAAGAAAAAAATTCTCATTTTGGGTATATTCCGATTGATGCGATTTATACGCCAATCAAGAACGTAAAATACAGCATAGAGAATACACGTGTTGAACAAAGGACTGATTTCGAAAAACTGGTTATGGATGTGGTTACAGATGGCACCATTCATCCGGAAGAGGCTGTAAAACAGGCTTCAAGGATTTTGATACAGCATTTGATGATCATCACTGATGAAAATATCACTTTTGATAACAAAGAAGAAAAGAAAGAAGACCTTGTTGATGAACAAACTTTGCAGCTTCGCAAAGTTTTGAAAACTCCTTTAGAAGACCTTGACCTTTCTGTAAGAGCATTCAATTGCTTAAAAGCAGCTAAAATTAATTCACTGAGCGAACTGGTTCAATACGAACAGGAAGACCTGATGAAATTCAGGAATTTTGGCCAGAAATCTTTAAGTGAAATCGAACAGGTTTTGAACGAAAGAGGCCTTGGTTTTGGATTAGACCTTAGCAAAATTAAATTAGACGAAGAATAATAATTAGCCAATTGGCTGATAGGCTAATGAACTAATTAATAAAATAAACATTCACAGAGGTTATAATTCCTGACACGGTATAACCTAAAAACAACAGTCATGCGCCACGGAGACAAAATCAACAATTTAGGAAGAACAGCGAGCCACAGAAAAGCGCTGCTGACAAATCTTACCTGCCAACTTTTTGAACATAAAAAGATTGTAACTACATTAGCCAAGGCAAAAGCGTTAAGGCCTTTTGTAGAACCCATAATCACTAAATCAAAAGAAAATACTACACACCAGCGCCGTTTGGTATTCAGCCGCCTGCAGGATAAAGCCGCCGTGAAAGAATTATTTGAAGTAATAAGCCCTAAAATTGCTTCACGACCGGGTGGTTACACCAGGATTATTAAATTAGGAAAAAGGGTAGGGGATAATGCAGAATTGGCGATGATAGAATTGGTTGATTACAATGAAATTTACGGAAAGGGAATTGGTGAAACTGCAGCTCCTGCTAAGAAAACGCGTAGGGCCGGAAGAAGTAAAAAAACTACAACCCCGGTTGACGCGCCTGCAACAAAACCTGAGGTGGCTTCTGCTACTGAAACTACTGATAAAGAAAAAACTGCACCTGCCGCAAAACCGAAAAGTAAAAAAGGCGATGACCTTACCAAGATAGAAGGAGCCGGCCCAAAGCTGCCGAAGTACTTCATGAAGCTGGTATTACCACTTTTGCAAAATTGGCCGAAACTAAAGCAGAAGATATTAAAGAAATTTTGGAAAAATCCGGTGGCCATTTTAATGCATTGGATCCTGGCAGCTGGCCTGAGCAGGCAAAATTAGCAGCTGATGAAAAATGGGATGAACTAAAAGAACTTCAGGACAAATTAATCGGCGGAAAATAATAAAAAAGAACTTCATAAAATTCAATTGCCCACGGATAGTGGGCAATTTTTTTTGCGGCAATTTTTTTAAAGATTTTACAATTTAATCAGTATAGTAAACAAACAAAAAAAAGCATATTTCTATTTTGACATATCCCAAACTTTCAAAGACTTTATCATAGTTTCCCCGCCAAAAGAAAATGCGCTTAGCAAATTAGCCTCTTTACCTGGATAAATGTAGGTTGTCAACACTTTTTCTCCATCATTTGCAAAAACTTCGAGAGAGGATTTATCAAAAAGTATCTCCAGTTTTATTTTCCCATTTGTCGGGCTTGCAATCATTGACTGGCTTAGCTTTTTTTGATTGATTTTGCCAATTCCCGAATGGCTCCTATCTACATACACTTCATTTTTTGAGGCATCAAAACCAATTACAGTTTCAGAAATAATATTTCCGCTTTTATCTTCTTGCTGCGCGATTTTAAAACCGGCGATAGTATTTTCAGGCACCTCTAATTCTGCCTCCAGCCAATAAGAATTACCGGTGATATTTTTGTCCTTTAAAATATCATCCATGGTGCCTTTCACTTTTAAATTTTCAGCGTGAACCATTTTCTTTGAAAGGCTGGAAAGATTATCTTCTATGGCTTTAGCAGGGTTTTGAAACAATCTTATTCCTTCTTTTGTTTCTCTTAAACTTAGATCCCTGGGTATCGACATTTGCCCACGCCACGGATAGGTTTCCTGTTCCTCAGGAACCATCCATCCAATATAAGTATGTTGGCCGTCAGGCAAATTATTCCATGGAATAGACGCATATAAAGAGTTTCCGTAATCCAATAATAAAGTTGTATTGGGCGGATTATTATTAGTAAAAGTTTTGCCGTCAAAATCACCTACATAATATTCCTCAAAATCATTGCCGGAAGTATCCTGGAATGAATTAGCCAACACCCATTTTTTTTCAGAAGTTCCTACTACCGGTAGCTGGATGAAAAAAGGGCATTCCCAAATACCGCCTTGCAAACCTGCATGGCCAAATTCACTCAGTAATTCCCAATTTTTTAAATCGGGTGAAGAATAAAATTGCACCATATTTTCATGTGGCAGGGCAACAACCATTAACCATTTTTTTAATTGCTCATCCCATTGAACATTTGGGTCACGAAAATCTTTTTTATTTAAGTCTATGACAGGGTTGTTGCTATAATTAATAAAACTCATTCCTCCATCGTTGCTGTATGCAATGTATTGTGATTCTTTTTTAATATGCGGCTGGTCTGCAGTGTAAATAGCTACAATACATCCACTGTCTTTGCAAAAACCACTTGTATTATCTTTATCCCAAACCGCGGAGCCAGAAAAACGCCACGTGGTGTCTTCGTTATTCACCTCCTCGGGCATGGCAAGGGGATAGTGTTTCCAATTCACCAAATCAGTACTGGTAGCGTGCCCCCAACTCATGTGCCCCCATTTATTTTCATAAGGGTTTTGCTGGTTATACAATTCATAAACTCCATTTAAATAAAGCAAACCATTCGGGTCGTTGGTCCAGTTTTTTAAGGGTGTAAAGTGATAATCAGGGCGCCATTGTGGTGTGGGAATTTCATTATTTTGGGCAAATAAAAAGTACGAAAAAAAGAGGCTACTTGTAAAAAGCAAATATTTTTTCATGATTAATTAATTTCTTTTTGTTTAATTGTTATTGTTTGAAGAATCCATTAATTGAATTACCTCTTCTATTTTATAATCAGGGCAAGCGCCGGAACGTGATGCTACAAAAGCGCCCAGGGCGCAGGCAAAATTAAGCGCTTTTTCAGGAGATTCCCCTTCAATAAACTTTGAGATTATTGCTGCAAGAAAAGAATCACCGCTTCCGATTGTGTCAGCAACTTTTACCTGGTAACCCGGATGGTAATAAAATTGCTTTTTCACAAAAAGCATTGCGCCATCGCCGCCTTTTGTTATGATTATCGTTTCAAGATTATATTTTTGGGAGATTGAATTAACTCTTTCTTCATCATTTTGAAATTGGTTGCCAATCCATCCGGAAATCAAATGCAACTCAGCCAGGTTTAATTTGAGAATATCCGCCTTCCCGAGTAATTCTTCTATTATTTCTTTATTAAAATGAGGAGGCCTCAGATTTATGTCAAGCACTTTTGTGTTGGCGAATTCGAGGTTTTTAAACAATGTTTTTCTGGTAAATTCATCTCTGGAGGCAAGGCTTCCAAAAACAAAATAACCCGCAGCAGAAATTATGGGTTCCATCTCCGGAACGAATTCAATAAAATCCCATGCTACAGGTTTTACAATTTCGTATTCAACCTCATGATTTTCTTTTACCGTGGCAAAAACTTTCCCGGTCGGATGTTTTTTATCGACCTGGAAAAAACCGATGTCAATATTTTTAGATTCAAAAACCTGCTTCAATTCTTTTCCTAACTCATCATCTCCAACCCTCGAAATTACTGTCGGATTTTTACCGAGTTTTTTTAAATGATATGCCACATTAACCGGCGCGCCACCGGGAAGTTTTCCTTGTGGCAAAAAATCCCAAAGTGTTTCACCAAAGCAAACGACAGTGTAATTTGAATCCATAATTATTTTTTAGTGATTAATATAAACAATCTTTTTTTATAAGGCCTTGTTTACGGAATCCACTATAAAAATTTATAGAAGGGAATTTCCATCATGCCCTAATTGATTTTAAAAAAAATGAAATTAGGTGAATTTTTGTAAACTGATAAAAAAACCGGTTAAGAATTCCTTAAAGAAAACCCAGTCTTGCTGTCGTAAGCAGTAAACGAACTTATTTTGCAGATTTTTATTTTTAATAACAGGCAATAATGCTACAACACAAACGAAAATGATATTTTATCAGTCGCTAAGTACCAACTTTGAATCTAAAATATTTTTGAATTATTTTTGCGTGCGCGTTGAAAAATATTTTATAAAGTAAGAACGCAAGGCATTAATTTTTTTATTATATCAAAAAACTACACCTTATGAAAAGTAAAATCGCTATTCTTCTTATCTCATTTTTTTCTTGTTCTTTATTGGTAAATGCCCAAATTAAAAAAGGCTCCATTTTGTTGGGCGGGCAAATAAATTTTTCTCATTCAAGCCTTGAGCAACCTATCCAGGGATATAAGCAAAAGGTAAATTCCGGAAATATTTCCCTTTCAGGTGGGAAAGCGATTAATGACAACTCTGTAATTGGTTTAAATTTGCAATTTGGATCGTCAAATAATTATTATAGCGGGGCTCCTTCTACAAAACAAAAATTTACCAGTTATGGAGCGGGCATTTTCTACAGGAAATATAAAACCCTGGCAAAGGATTTTTATTTCTTTTTGGAAGGTGGGCTTAATTATTATTACAGCAATTCAAATTCAAAAGATTCATCAGGAAATGAAATTCAAAAAGTTACACAATCTGATGTTGAATTAAATCTGGCTCCTGGTATATCGTATAAAGTTTTAAAAAATCTTCATTTGGAAATTTCCCTTCCTCGAATGTTTTCTATAGATTATGGAGAATCTAAGACATCACAACAGCAGTTTGTTTCTAATAAGACAGATGGTATCAGTTTTAGCACTAATTTAAATTCGGGCTTATTGAACAACCTCTCTGTTGGTTTCCGTTTAATTTTTTAGAGTGTATTGAATTTGTGTTTATATATTACCGTTGTACATAAAATAAATAAATGCTTACAATAGAGATGTAATGCCAACTTTCTGAAGGCAAAGGGTGCTGTGGTTTTTATAAAATGTATGTTCGCCTGATTCTAAAATTTTATTTTTAAACCTTCAATTATTTTTTTCTGTATGGATTAATTTAAAACTTCATTTAGTTTTTGGGTGAGTTTTTCGCCGAAAATATTTTTAGCGATAATAACCCCATTTTTATCTACCAAAACATTGGAAGGAATGGCTTTAATTCCATATTCATCAGAAGTGGCATTTTTCCATCCCTGTAAATCAGAAACCTGGTTCCAATCAAGATGGTCATCAGCAATCGCTTTTTTCCAACGGTCTTTTTTAGTATCATAAGAAACACCCAAAATGGTAAACCCTTTGTCTTTAAATTGATTGTAAGCAGCTACCACATTAGGATTTTCGCGCCTGCACGGGCCACACCAGCTTGCCCAAAAATCAATCAATACATATTTTCCTTTTAGGGAAGACAAACTAAGTTGGGTACTATCGGGCGTATATTCAGTAATATCCGGAGCGGTTTTTCCTACGGCCACTTTCGCGTAAGTATCAACCATCTTTTTGATCTCCCGGCCTTTAATTGAATTTTTTATGGAAGGGGCCAATTCGTTGTACAATGGTTCTACTTCGCTTGCCTCGGCATAATAAGAATAGTTTTCAAGAATGGCCATTGCGCCGCGCATTGACTTTGGATTTTCTTTCACAAATGCAGCCACTATTTTTCTTTTGGCCGCCAAAATATCAAAATCAACCTGGTCGAGGCTGTCCATTGTTTTGTGGTCTTTATTTTTATAGGCTTCTTCGTAGATCTTGCTATCTGCTTCTTCCCATTTAGTTATGGCTTTCATCCTTTCCTTTAATAATTTATCATCCGAATTAATAACCGAACCTTTTACCGTCAATAATTTTAAAGAATCGCCACGGCCTAAAATCTCCATCGTTGTGGGTTCTACATAAAAAGTAAAATAGTCCTGGTGCCTGTCGGGCAAGGTGAGCGAAGCAAAATAGGGGGAAGCAATAAAACCCGTAAAATGGAATTGCCCGTTTTTTATAAACGATGAATCTTGAAAAGTCTGGCCTTGCTTGTAAATATTTAAATAAATAGTCCCATTTTTTATTTTCTCCAGTTTCCCATTGATAACAAAAGCCGAATCCTGGGCTTTGGCTTGTACATTTAAAAATAAAACAACAATAAGAATTGAAATCAACCTCTTCATAAATAAAACTTTAGCGCCAAAGTTAAGGTTATTTGAAAAAAGCGGTTGTTGCCACTGATGATTAGCATGGTTTAGAAAATAAAAATCTGCTTTCTTTATTCGTTTACTGCCACTCATTCATTTACTTTTAATAAATTAAATTGAAATTCAGAGTACATTTGTGTGTTGTCAAAAATAAAAAGTTCAATTGCGCCTCTCCTTTTTCCTCTTCTAAATCAGTATGCTGTGGATCAAATTTTCTATATGCTCTTGAAAAGAATAAAGGGAATATCCAAATAGAAAAAAACATAGCACATATTATTCCGCCAATCACTACGCGGGCTAATGGCCTTGAACTTTCAGAGCCTATTCCATGCGACATTGCAGCAGGCAATAAACCCACGGCCGCCATCAGAGCGGTCATCATTACAGGGCGCACACGGGAATGAACTGCCGACCTAATGGCCCAGTATAATGAAACGGGATGCCCTTTTTTCGATTTCTCAAGATTGTGTTTTATCTCTGTTATTATCAATACGCCAAACAAAATACAAATTCCAAAAAGTGCAATGAAACCAATACCGGCAGAAATACTGAAATTGGTACCAGTGATAAATAATGCGGCAATACCTCCTACTATTGCGAAAGGCACATTTAAAAACACCAATCCCGCATCTTTGAAATTTCCAAACATGGTAAAAAGCAAAATAAAAATGAGTAACAAACTGATGGGCACTACTTCCTGTAATCTTTTAGTGGCGCGCTGTTCATTTTCAAAATCACCCTGCCATTCCATGGAATAACCATTTTTTAATTTCACTTTTTTATCAATTTTTTGTTGCGCCTCTTTAATAGCGCTTCCCATATCACGTCCGCGCACAGAGAATTTTATGGCAGAATATCTTTCGTTGTCATCCCTGAAAATCAGGCAAGGGCCCGTTTTGGTAGTGATATTGGCAATTTCCTTAACAGGAACTTTTGAACCGCTTTGCGTGGGAACCATCAGGTTGCCGATGTCCGTTTCAGATTTCCTGTATTCTTCGGGTATGCGTAACCGTATGTCAAATCTTCGTATGCCTTCATACAATTGAGTAGCCGCTTTTCCGCCTATGGCCATTTCTATTACAGCATTGGCATCTGCGGTGGCCACGCCGTATAAGGCCATCTTTTGCTGATCCAGATCAATGTCTAATTCAGGCTGCCCGATATTTTTGATCACGCCAAGGTCAGATATACCGCGAATGTTTTTTAATACATCGTATACTTCATTCGCTTTACCTTCCATATAGTTTAAGGAATCTCCGAATATTTTTACCACTATAGACCCTTTTACACCCGAGACTGCTTCTTCAATATTATCGGAAATGGGTTGTGAGAAATTGAGGCCCGCGCCCGGTATCACTGACAGGCTCTTATTCATTTCGGCTACAAGTTTGTTTTTCGTAATATGGGGCTTCCAGCTATCTTCCGGATAAAGAATTACGTCAAATTCATTGTTATAAAAACCGGTTACATCCGTGCCGTCATCCGGCCGGCCGGTTTGGGAAACAATAGTTTTTACCTGTGGAAATGCAATCATTTTTTGACGCACCTGCTTTGCTATAGCTACAGATTTGTCGAGCGAAATACTATATGGTAATTGAACCCTCAGCCATATAGATCCTTCGTCGAGTTCCGGTAAAAATTCAGTTCCAAGAAATTTGAAAGAAAATAACCCGAGTGCAATAATAATTATTGAGGATACAATAGCAATGCGCCGGTATTTGAATGAAAAATCAAAACCAAACATCATAAACCGGTTTAAAGTATGCACAATGGGATTGTGCTTCTCATGGATATTTTTTCGTAAAAGCAAACCTATGAGAACCGGTACCAATGTGAGCGTAATGATAAGGCCGCCAAGCAAAGCGAAACCTAAAGTATAAGCGAGCGGTGAAAACAATTTTCCTTCTACTTTTTGAAAAGAAAAAATAGGTACTAAAGCAGCTATAATAATTAATTTGGCAAAAAAGATTGCTTTGCCCAATTCTGCTCCATTATTTTTTATCATTCCCAGTTTGCTCAACTTGTTAAAACGTTCCATTCCAAAGTCTTTTGCCTTTTGATCAAGAATTACAAAAATTCCCTCCACCATTACCACAGATCCGTCAATGATAATTCCAAAATCAATGGCGCCCAATGATAACAGGTTTGCAGACATGCCCATCAGCCTTAAACAAATAAAAGCGAATAATAAAGAAAGAGGTATTACAATTGAAACGATCAGTGTGGTTCGCCAGTTGAACATGAAAAGGGATACCATTAATGTAACTAGTAAAATACCTTCAATCAGATTATGCAATACAGTACCTGTTGCATATTTGATGAGATTTTCCCTGTTGTAATAAGGAACAATTTTAGTATCCGCTGGTAATACTGCTTTATTTATTTTTTCCACGCGTGCTTTCACAGCGTTTATTACTTCTGTTGGATTTTCTCCTTTGCGCATCAAAACAATGGCTTCTACCACATCATCATTATCGTGTATAATTCTCTTACCAGAGGAATCTATAGCATCTGTTCTTCCCACATGCCCTAATCTCGGGAGGTTGGATATTTTTACATTAGCAATGTCCTTTACCAAAACAGGAATGCCGTTTACATTTTCGATAATAATGTTTTTTATTTCATTAATATCATTTAATAAACCAATACCGCGTACTACATAAGCCTGGTTGTTTACATTGATCACATCGCCGCCAATATTAATATTGCTTTTAGTAACCGCATTATAAACGTCCAATGCTGAAATGCCGAGATTGCTTAATTTACCAGGATCTACCTGTATTTCATAAGCTTTGGTTTCGCCGCCAAAACTTACTACATCTGCAACGCCGGGAACGGATCTCAACTGGCGGTCTACTACCCAGTCCTGCAATGTTTTTAATTCTCTTACATCTCTTGTTTTACTTTCTAATGAATACCTGTAAATTTCTCCGGTTGGCCCAGTAGGCGGTTGTATAGAAGGATTAATGCCTGCGGGAAGTTCCGCATTAGCTAACAAATTGGTTACCTGCATCCTGGCCTGCTCATCTGTTACGTTGTCTTCAAAAATGAGTTTTACATAAGACAATCCAAATACGCTGGTAGATCGAAGGCTCGTTTTTTTCTGAACCGGGTTCATAGCGATCTCAATGGGTATGGTAACATATTTTTCTATTTCTTCTGCGCTTCTTCCGGGCCATTGGGTAATGATAGTGATCTCCGTATTGGTAACATCGGGGAAAGCCTCTATCGGCATGTTTTTGAAAGTGATGATACCTGCGATCAATAAAACGAGGGTTGCGAATATGATAAAATATTTTCGCTTTAATGAAAATGCAATAACTGACTTTAGAATCTTTAACATGATTTATTTTTTGCTTTTTAAGAATTCAATGCCGAATAAATTAAAACCACATTTGATCCTATTACTTTATCCCCCGTTTTTACGTTTCCGGAGATATAGCTTTTATTTGTATTGGAACTTATGACCTGCACCGGTGTTATCCTCACATCGGATTGGCTTTTATAAATCAGAATAAAATATTGGCTATTGTCGAATATCAAAGAGGAGGCAGGGACACATAATGCATCCTGGTTACTTTTGTTGGCAACAGTAACACTTGCAAACATTTCGGGTTTTAATGCATAGCCAGGATTAGGCATTACCACTCTTATTTTCATTACTTTATTTGTAGGGTCCAGCACATTCAATATCTTGTCTACTTTACCGCGAAATATTCGTCCCGGGTAGGAGAGAGTAGTTACCTCCACTGAGTCTCCGGGATGCACCTGGCTGATATTGGATTCATAGACGTTGGCTATGATCCAAACATTTTTCAAATCAGAAATCGTGAACAGGTTACCGGTATTATCTGCACGGATTGCCATGTCGTTATTGATTTGCTTTTCTACTACAAAACCATTTATGGGTGACCTTACTACAAATTCTCCCTTTGTATTTCCTCCATTTATCTCCAGTATCTCATTCGACCTGTTTAATTGTGATTTGGCCTGTTTGTATAATTCCTGTGCTGTGATAAAATCTTTCTGAGACATTAATCCACTTTTATACATGTCCTCTGCTGCGTCCATATTTTTTTGGGCTATCAGCAAATTTGTTTTCGCATTTACCAGGTCATTTCCATAAGCTGCCATTTCCGGGCTTTTTATTACACCAAGCTTTTGGCCGCTGTTTACATGGTCTCCTAATTGTACGGTTACACCAGAGATAATGCCGCTCACCATAGGAAATATCCTTGCTACCTTATCTTCATTGAAAGATACTTTTCCGGTGAGTGTTAGTGCATTTACAAGCTGGCATTTTTCTACAGTGTCTATTTTTATCGTTTTTAATAACGAATCTGAGATTACAAATTTTGCTCTTTCATCGGTGTTTTGAGTTTCAGGTTTACAACCGGCAAAGACAGCTATTCCGATAAGTAAAAAAGAAATTATATTGATTCTGGCCATTGTGTTGAATGTTTAGAATTTTTAAAGGGTAGAGTTATTTATTGTGGGATGATTAATTATTAAAAATTGTTTTTCCTATTGAAAAATTGAGTTGTTCCAGTGCACTCATTTTGTTATAACGCAATTGATTTATTTGCAAAACATTTTCTTTATAGGAATTATAGTAATCCAAAAACTCAAGCATAGTGATATTCTTTTTTTGAAAATTGAGGGCCACCTGTTCTATTAGATTTTTCATATTTTCCTGGAAATCCGGATCAAAGCCCTTCAATAATTTTTGCGATCGCAGTGCATTGATATAGCTCGTGGTAACTTCATTTTTTACCTTTTCGAGCCCACTCTCATAGGCTACTTTATTCACACTGGTTTGTATTTCCGCGTTTTTTATATTTCCCTGGTTCCTGTTGAAAAAAGGTAAAGGAATTGAAATTCCAATTCCATTGTAATCATTTACATAACTACCCAGCCGGTCGTAATTAGCATTAATGGTGAGGTCAGGTTTTGCATAAGCCTGCTGCAATTTTAAATTATAATTACTGAACACAATGTTGGCATTCAATGCTTTTAAATCAGGCCGGTTCGCGATGGCTGAATCAATTAAAGATTGGTAAGTGGTTTGAGAAAGCCTATCATTCTGCATGATTGACTTATCAACTAAGGGAACTATAAAAACGTTGGGATTGGAACTTAGCAAAAGTTTTAATTCACTCTGTACATTATTAATATTTGTTTGCAGATTATCATATTCTGCCTGGAGTGTGTAGAGTTGTGATTTGATTCTCAACGCATCTACCGGAGCCATAAACCCTTTTTTAACCTGGCTTTCAAAAGCCGGGACTATTTTTTGAAGAGAGGAAATTTCTACCTGGTACAATTGAGAAGATTGTTCAAGGAAATAAATATTATAAAAATCATTTCTCAATACAAACCGTAACGTTCTGATTAAATCATAAAATTGAAATTGAGCAATATCAATTCCTGATTTTGCAAGTTCAATTGATTTATTTCGTTTGCCTGCCAGCCTTATCAGTTGAGAAACCTGCACCGACATTTCGGGTTCAAAAAATCTATGGGTGTAAAAATTATAAAACCCGTTTGAATAAGAAAAATCAGGGTTGTCATATAATTTAGCTGTGATAACGGTAGCCCTTGCCGAATCAATGCTGTACCTCTGAGCAATCAAATCCAGGTTTTGGCTGAGAAAGGTAGTTTCTGCGTGGCTGAGCGTTAGTTTTAAGGTGTCTTGTTGAAATCCTCCGGATATTTTTTGTGCAATGGAAAAATAAAAGCACAAAATGAAAATCAGGAATACGAATACCTTCTTCATTTCGAAAGTTTAAAAAAGATCATAGATAATTACAGTAAAGCAACAAACCTGTCGGATTTTGATTTTACTGAAATCAATTCATTCTGAAATAATAATTTGTAAAAAGCAGAATCGCTTTTTAGAGAGAGAGTTATACTTTGGGAGGGGGAACCAAAATATCGTAAGAAACAGAAGGGATTTTCAATTCTTTGTGATCAAAGAATTCTTTCGAATGTTTTATAGCAAATTCATTTTTCACTTCTCCAAAAAAAGGTTCAATGGTGTATTCGAGATTTACAATATGAAAGTTTTGCCCGTTGTCATCGTTTTCATCATCAGCAGTGTGGTCCCATCCTAATTTAACCCTTACCAATTCAACAATACTGGTAATATCATCGAGCTGGTTTCCGTTTGCGTCATAAACATCTTCCTCGGGTGCCTGGGGCAGGAACATAGAAGTGTTCATGTGCGAAACTAATAGTAAAAATGCAAGAAACCTTTTCATGCTCGCGCAAAGGTATAGTAGTAATTAAATGCCAATTATTAAAAATTCCCTAAATGTAGGTATTCCGGAATTTTTTTCGGGGCGGGATTCCCTTATCCTGCAAAGGAATTTTTGCGGCGAATAAATTTTTCCTCAATAAATTTTAAATCCTAAATGATAAACCAACAAAATAAAATAGTTTTTGGAAGAGATTTTTTTAAGCCCATAATAAATGCCAAAACTAAATTATATTTTTTGCAATAGAATATACCAGGCCACCGTTTAAAAAATATTCATGAGTTGTAATGCCGTCTCTTAAAGCAACTTCTTTGGCAAAAAATCAAGTTTTTTTTTAGTATTAGGCATCCTGAATATTTTTCTCAATAATTTGATTTAATTCTGACTTTGCATCATCCCTTTTCAGTGGTTTGGTGGTTTGATTTGGGAACAGATGCGTTAGCTCGGCCGCTTTCCTAAGGATACTCTTTTTATGGCATTCTTCAACAGCGCAATGGTAATTTTATTCTACTTCTATGCTATAATTCCTCTACACCCCAATAAATAATTTTGCAATGTTAAAAAATAAGAAAAAACTAATTTTTTTGTTAGGTTAATCTAACATTATATATTTGCTATAATAAGTTAAAGAATAAGGCCCTAAATAAATATGAACAAGTTTTACAAGATTAGTATGATTTTTATTTTCCTGGTTACCTGCACGTATTCATTGGCGCAAAGCCAGGTTGTCACTGGTGTAGTAAAGGATGCTGGCACTAAGCAGCCGATTGGGTTTTGTGATATTCGGGTTTTAAAATCACCGGAAGGGGCCATTGCAAATGCTTCAGGGAAATTCCAGATTTGCCAGTTTCAAAAGATATACTAACTCAAGGTTATTGGTTTCATCCATTGGATATGCGACGGATACTGTTAAACTTTATGATGGGAAAAACAATTATGAAATTTTACTGAGGCGTATCCAAAACGTTTTAAACGAAGTAGTAGTTACGGGTTCATCAAAGGCAACGAGGATAAAGGAAAATCCATTGGCAATATCGTTAGTATCGGCCAAACAGATTGATCAGTCTTCTGCAAATAATGTGATTGATGCCGTGGCTAAAAATGTTCCTGGCTTTGAAACGGTAAAAACCGGCCCCAATGTTTCCAAACCCTTTATCAATGGCCTGGGATATAACCGGGTACTTACCCTTTACGATGGGCTTAGGGTAGAGACGCAGCAATGGGGCGACGAGCACGGAGTTCCGCTGGATGATTATATAATAGATAAGGCAGAGGTAATTGAATGCCGCCAGTTTAATGTATGGCTCAGATGCTATTGCCGGTGTGTTAAGTTTATTTCCAGGCCCTGCCAAAATATACTGACGGGCATACCCATGGCAGGTACCTTTCGGAATACCAAAGTAATAATGGCTTAATCGGGAACAGTTTAATACTTAATTATGCAAAGAAACATTGGTCCTGGGCTTTAAGAGGCTCGGAGCGCATTGCGAAAAACTATACCAATTCAATAGACGGGAGAGTTTATAACACCGGATTTAAAATGGTTAACGGTTCCGCCTTTATGGGTTACCAGGGTGCAAAAGGTTATTCTCATTTTAATGTGACTCTTTATGATAGCAGGCAAGGAATAACTGATGGCAGCCGGGATTCCCTTACCCGAAAATTTACTTACCAGGTGTATGAATCAGAAGGCGAAAATGTAGAACAACCATTGATAGATAATATTAAAAACAGGTGTGGTGCCCGATAATGAATTAAATTATTATGTGCTCAGCCCTTTATCTAGCGAATACAGGACTACAGGGTTTAAACGGATAACTTTTATCATTTGGGAAATGGCGGCATCAAAGATTCACTAGGGTTTGAACAAAACGTGAGGAGGGAATTTGATCATCCGACGGACCAAAAACAGGCTGGTGAGTACATAGTTTTAAACACAGTTGATTATGGGCTAAAATACAACGCGCCAACTTTCTTAAATATAGAACCATCTATCGGCCTGAATGGAATGTATCAAACCAATGTGAGTAAAAATGCAACTGATTTCCCTATTCCTGCATATAACCTTTTTGATGCAGGCGCATACATTTATGGCAAATGGAAATATAAAACATGGACAATAGCTGGTGGCATTCGTTATGATCATCGGAGTGAAACGGGCGATGAAATGTATATTAAACCCGACAAGGCCACAGGTTTTTATGAACAAATCCCCATTGCTGACTCCGCACAAGGCGAACAACAATTTCCATCTTTTGAATTGCATTTACACGGAACAACAGGAAGTATAGGTGCTACCTATGAAGTTAATGGAAATATAAGCGTAAAGGCCAATATTGGCAGAGGCTACCGCACGCCAAATATTACTGAACTGGCTTCTAATGGTTTGGATCCCGGGGCACATATTGTTTACCTCGGAAATTTAAAGAGCAAACCTGAATTCAGCCTGCAGGAAGATGCCGGAGTTATTGGCGCATATAAAGCCGTATCATTCGAGATCAGTGTTTTCAATAATAACATCCACAACTATCTTTATGAAAGTCAGGAAGTGGATGCTGATGGCAACCCGGTTGTGGTTGTTCCGGGTAATAAAACCTACCGGTTTCTTCAAACCAATGCGCAACTGTATGGATTAAATTCCAAGGTCACTATTCATCCATATTCCATTAAAGCACTGAATTTTAATAATTCTTTTTCGCTCGTATATGGCTTTAACCGTAATCCGAAATACAAGAATGTGGGAACAGGCGGAGAATATTTACCTTTTATACCGCCGCCGAGATGGTTAAGTACGATAAGCTATAGCCTGAATACCAATACCAAGGCGATAAAAATGATTACATTAAAATCTGACGCTGACGTAAACCTGGCGCAGAACCGTTACCTCGGTGAGAATAACACTGAAACGCCAACAGCGGCCTATACGCTATGGAATGCGTCTGCTAATATTGAATTTAATTATTTAAAAAGCCAGGAAATCCAGTTTCAGGTAGCCGTAAATAACCTGTTAAACACAGCTTACCAGTCACATTTAAGCAGGTTACAATATTTTGAATACTATACCCAATCTCCTAACGGGCATTTAGGCATCTATAACATGGGCAGGAATATTTGCTTAAAAGTGATAGCTTCTTTTTAGAAAGATAGCTACTTAAAAATAGGTTATTAACCTCCATAAGGCAACATTTTCAAAGTAATAGGCTTTTATTACAAAACTTCAAAAATGGCGAGTGTTTTTTAGCCTCTTTAGTTCAAATCTTTACACTTGTAGAGGCAGGCAATAAAATACAGGGCATATTTACATAATTCATTATTAATTAATTACCAAAACAGGAATTTTTATTTTATGCCTTAATGCATCAACGGTGCTGCCAAAGATCAGGTCTTTAAACCCTCTGTGCCCATGTGCGCCCATTACCAATAAATCAATATGTTTCTCTGAAATTATTTTAGACATTTCAACAGCAGGCGTTCCAAATCCAATTTGGAAAGTGGCTTTATAATTCATTTGCTCAAGCCTTTGCTGGTATTTTTCCAAATTATTTTTGTCTGATTCAGTCTCATAATCATGCGCATTTATTCCAAGATAACGGGCTGCGGCACTTTCAACCACATGTATAAAAGTGTAAGTGGCTGACTTTCCTCCAATCATTATCGCGTTTTGAATAATTTTTTCGTCTTTCCCTGAAAAATCTATCGCTATTCCGATATGGCGGTAATTTATGCCAGCGACTTCTTTTAATGGCAGTGCATTTCCATGTGGTAACTGTTTTTTTTCTTTTGAAATCCTTGAAATAAGTGGATGAACAAAAACATATATCAATAAAAAAAGGCACCCAAGAGCAAGAGGAATGACTATTGAATAAACCAGAATTGAATTTCCTGCTGCTTCTTTTATCCAATCCTGAATTTGTTGTATAACCAATTGAATATTTAAATAAACAATGATAGCTGCACTCAGCCACGCTAAAATTTTCACCCAGGGCTTTATTGTAAATTCTTTCATGAATTTTCTTTCAGAGGTAAAATGGATCAGCGGTATAACGGCAAAGCCTAATTGTAAACTTAAAACTACCTGGCTCAAAACAAGCAGATTGCCAAGTGCTTCCTGACCCAAAATAAAGAATGGTAAAAAGGGCAGGAATAATTGCGAGCAGCCTGGTAATTAATCGCCTGAGCCACGGGCGTATTCTGATATTTAGATGGCCTTCCATTACAATCTGACCCGCTAAAGTGCCCGTTATTGTTGAGCTTTGCCCGGAAGCGATTAACGCAATGGCAAAAAAAGTAGGTGCTGCCTTACCAAATAATTTTTTCAGCAAAACAGAGGCATCCTGAATTTCAGCAATATGAAAATACCCGTTTACATAAAAGGCGGCGGCAGCTAAAACCAGGATGGCGGCATTCACAAAAAAAGCAAGATTTAACGCAATAGTGGTGTCCAGTAAATTAAATTTAATGGCCTTTTTCATTCCGGCCGATGTGCGTTCAAATTTCCTGGTCTGCACTAAAGATGAATGCAAATATAAATTGTGAGGCATAACTGTTGCGCCTATAATTCCGATGGCAATGTATAATGAGGTTCCATTTAGTTTTGAAGGAACAAACCCCTTTAACACATCGCCATAAACGGGAGATACGATAAACATTTCTATTAAGAAGGAAATCCCGATAATGGCTACCAGCACGATAATAAAAGCTTCCAGTACGCGCATGCCTTTATTAAGCAAAAGAAGCAATAATAAAGTATCCAAAGCTGTGAGGCAAATTCCCCAGATCAGTGGAAGCCCAAATAATAAATTAAGCCCAATTGCCATTCCTACAATTTCTGCCAGGTCGCACGCTGCAATAGCAATCTCAGCCAGGATGTATAAAGGGATATTTGCCCATTTTGGATAGGTGTTTTTTGAAGCCTGCGCAAGGTCCAAACCTCTTACGATACCGAGCCTTGCGCTAAGGGATTGTAAAAGTACGGCGATAAGATTTGACATCAGCAGCACCCAGACTAACCTGTATCCGAAAGCTGACCCACCGGCAATATCTGTTGCCCAATTACCCGGATCCATATATCCGACACTCACCAGGTAAGCGGGCCCCAGAAAAGCCATAATGCCCCGCCACCCTTCTTTTTGCGTTATTACTGATGAATGAACTTCATGCAAAGAATGCAAATCGCTATTTTTGATCATACTGTTTTACAATTTAACCTTAATTTTTAAATCTTTGGCATTGGTATCCATTCGAAAAAGAGGAGCCTGTTAAAAATGTTTACATGCAAAAGTGTAAAGTTAGATTAATCTAACTAAATAGCCTGTTTAAAATAACTTAATTTTTCATTAAGCCATTTTTCTTATTAGCTTTGAGCAATGAATTCATTGACAGAAGAAAATTACCTGAAAGCATTATTTAACATCGCCAATAAAGCCGGCGAAGTAAATGTGGCTGAATTATCGAAAAGCCTTGATATTAAAATGCCTACAGTTACAAGTATGATGAAAAAACTTTCGAAAGAAAAAATTAGTTCATTATGAAAGTTACAAGCCGCTGCGCCTCACCGAAAAAGGGAGAAAAGAAGCGGGCCTCATTATAAGGAAACACCGGCTTACGGAAATGTTTTTGGTGGATAAAATGAAGTTGGGCTGGGAAGGTGTCCATGATATTGCCGAACAAATTGAGCACATTCAATCCAAAGTTTTTTTTGAAAAGATGGATGAATTACTGGATTTTCCTAAACTCGATCCTCACGGGTCACCCATACCTGATAGGAACGGAAAAATAGTATGGAAAGATTACAATAAACTGAGCGATTGCCAGGTGGGTGAGACGGTAAAACTGTCGGCTGTAATCAATACATCATCTGATTTTTTAAAATTTTTAAATGCACGGGAAATGCATTTGGGAATAAAGATCAAAATAAAATCGATAGAGCCGTTTGATAAATCGTTAGTGGTTAGTTATGGAAAAAGGCGCGCAGAAACGCTAAGTAATGTGGCCTGTGAAAGATTATTGGTAGAAAAAGAAGGGTAATTCTTTTGCCGTATGATCCCTTTAAAATTATTTTTTATTTAATGGAATGAATTTTCCGCCGCTGCTTATTACCCCATTTTTTGCAGGCTTTATTGCATCAATCTGATCGGTAAGGTAAATCGTCTTTTTTCCATTGTCTTCATAAACCATAAACGTACAACCGAGGCTTCCACAGCATGCGCCACCTTCTTCTGAAATTGCGTAACCTTTTATTCCGTCATTATCCAGGTCAACAGTGGCAACCTTTACATCACAACCTTCCTTCATATCTGCCATTACAGAATTAAAACTATTGTTGTCCGAGATAAGACAACAATAATCCAAAAATAATGGCAAAAGCCATATAAACACTCAAAATGCAAATTGGGTTTGAAAAGGAGGGGGTGCCATCTTTTTTGTTTGTGGCGGTAGTGGTATACCTTTTTTTCTTTGCCGTTTCTTTTTGTAATGGCTAATTACCTCTGTTATGCTTATGTAATTCATCAGATGTAATCTCACTATTGTTGCAAGTATAGAGAATGACAGGTTAGAATTATTTTCTCTATGCAAAACCTGCAACAGCATTAAGGCAATGAGTGCACACCAGATTTGTATTTCTATTGCGTTTACATTATCTCCCAGGAAGTAGGTTAGTGGAAAGTTTTGTTTTAATTTTTTAAAAAACTTTTCTATCTGCCACCTGTTTTTATAGATATCTACTATTTGCATAGCTTCTATATCAAAGTGGTTGGTAATATAGATAAATGTGGAGAGGTGTTTTTGTGAGTAATAGGCTATTCTTCTAAGTTGTAGCGTTTTCTGGATGATAATACCTTCTTCCTCTATCTTATAGCTTACCTCTATTAATTCATCTTTTAAAATAGCGGGTTCATCATCGTTTAATTCAAATTCTCTAATGCTTTTATAAGTAGCATTATCCTTTTGGGGTATTACATAAAAGATACCTCGTTGGCTAATAAGGCGAACTGCTCATAGTTACTATATGCCTTATCAAAGGTGATAACAGATCCGTCAGGCAATTCTTTTATATATTGATAGAATTGCTGGTCATGTAAAGCGGCGGCAGTAAACTTAATAAAGGAGGGCATGTTACAATCGGCTTTTAATAAAGTGTGAACCTTCATACCGCCTTTACTTTTTCCATCATTTCTTTTGCGCCCTGCGGGCTTTAAAATAGCTTTAAAAAGAGAAATGGTAGAACTATCAAGGATATAGAGTTTACTGGCTATCTCTATTTTTAAGCGGCTGTCCGAGATAATATGGCGATACTTCTGATAAAGGCCCTGGTAAATAGCCCCAAAGACGGCACTTGGCCTTTTTTTATTACCATCGCTCAAGGTACTTCTTGGCGGCACTTCTTTTAAATCAAAATGATTGAGCTTGCCCAGGCATAACTCAAGCCCCGACTGTACTTCACGGATTGAGGTGCATCCGGTAAAAACGGCATAAAGGATGGTTACAAGATGATCCTTAAACATGAGTTTCTTGGAATGCCTATTCGCCCGATGCAGTTTGGTTACCCGTTCAACTAAAGCTTTATCTATAAAGGAAAGTATCTGAGTGAAGATCGGCTGTCCGAGATAATTTGTAATTTTATCCATATTAATCGAATTGCTGGTACAACAAGATTAATATAAAGGGGTGGAAAATCCACCCCTTACTTTAAAAAATTTATCTCGGACAACAGTAAATTAAAACCTTTCATCTTTTGTAAATCAGTTTTTACTTTCGCAGAAACATTTTTCCAGGGAACCCAATTAAAAGTTTTGGATTGGCAATAACAAGTTGATGTGAAAAAAATACCCGCAATCAGGAACATTGGTTTCATAACAAATAGTTTAAAAGTTAAATACCTAAGGTATGAATAAAATGGGAAGTTTTTTAAAAAGTAGTGGCACACAATGCTCACTGCTAATTTGAACCTACAATTTTTATCATAGTAAACAAACAAATATTGATGATTTTTATTTTTTTAAATGTATCTGTGAAAATTAAAAACTACCACGAACAAAATTCCCGGTGAGTTGCTCTTGTAAAACCTTCCAATTTTCTTTTTTTCTTACTCTGATTTTTCACGAAGTTTACACCTTCTATTTTATAAATTAAAACCATGAACAAAAAACTTACACTCTTTCTGATTTTAAATTTCACTTTCTTACTTTTTGTAAATGCTCAACCAAGCCGATGGCAGCAAAGGGTAAAATATAATATGAATGTGGATTTGAATGTAAATACCAATCTTGTAAACGGAACGGAGAAATTAGTTTATACCAATAATTCTCCTGACAAATTAGGCAAAGTATATTTTCATCTGTACTGGAATGCTTTTCAGCCGGGGAGCGAGATGGACGTAAGAAGCCGCGAACTTGGGAAAATTTTGATTAATGGCAGGCCAGATTGGGATTCAAGAGTAAGAGACCGGATTTCAAAATTATCACCTTCAGAAATAGGTTATGAAAAAATAAAATCTTTAAAAATGAATGGCGTTGCGCAGCCGATGCACGTTCACGGAACAATCCTTGAAGTTGATCTAACTAAACCAATTCCCGGAAATAGTTCAGTAACATTTGACCTGGTTTTTGAAGCCCAGGTTCCGGTTCAGATCAGACGAAGCGGGCGTGATAACGCAGAAGGTATTCGTTACAGCATGAGCCAGTGGTATCCGAAATTATGCGAGTATGATTATGAAGGCTGGCACACCGAACAGTATGTGGCACGTGAATTTTACGGCGTTTGGGGCGATTATGATGTCACCATTAAATTAGATAAATCTTATAAGATTGGCGCAACCGGCATTTTAGCCAATGCAAGTGAGATTGGCTGGGGCTATGATAAAGATGGAACACCATTAAAAAATATTTCTTCTGCAGAACGCACCTGGCATTTTATTGGAAAGAACGTGCATGATTTTGTTTGGGCCGCAGATCCTGATTATGAACATTTGGTAAGGCATGAAGATGGAGTTACTCTCAATGTAATCTATAAAAAAGTGGATTCTCTGGAAGAAAAATGGCACACTGTTGCAGATGCAGCGGTCACTGTTTTGCCATATATGGAAAAGCGTTTTGGAAAATATATGTATCCTCAATATTCATTTATACAAGGCGGTGACGGGGGAATGGAATATCCAATGGCAACATTGCTTAAAGGGCGGCTTGGTGGGGTTTTTCATGAGTGGATGCATAGCTGGTTCCAGATGATGCTTGCTTCAAACGAGAACGAACATCCATGGATGGATGAAGGATATACAAGCTATGCAGAAGGAGAGGTATATGCTTATTATCGAAAAGTAAAAGGCCTGGAAGAACCGGCCAGGCTTCCGTTAAATCATGCCGGCGCCTACCGTAATTATTATTTTTTGATGAAGACGGATTTTGCGGAGCCCATGACTACCAATTCTGATCATTATAATACCAATCTTGCTTATGAAATAAACGCTTATTCAAAAGGCGAAATGTTGTTAGAACAATTGGGATACATTGTAAGCGATTCAGTAAGAGATAAAATATTGCTTCAATATTATAAAGTGTGGAGATTTAAACATCCGAATCCAAATGATTTTTTTAAAGTAGCACAGGACGTAAGTGGAATCCAACTGGGCTGGTATAAAGAGTATTGGTTAAACACCATAAAAACTATTGATTACAGCATCGATAGCCTTTGGGAGGATGGGAATATTAGTAAAATAAGATTGAAAAGAATTGGCGAGATGCCCATGCCTATTGACCTTGAGCTTACTTTTAAAGACAGCACCAAAGAATTGCATTACATTCCGATGGACATGATGCTTGCCAATAAGCCGGCTGAAAGCGATGAAAAAAGATTTGTTCATGAAGAATGGAACTGGACAAATCCTACTTACATTGTTGAATTTAATCATCCATTAAACCAGTTAATAAAAGCGGAAATAGACCCTACAAAAAGGATGGCTGACGTTAATTTGGATAATAATGTGCTGAAGTTGAATTGGTAAAATTCGACAACCGACGACGGACAACCGATGACCGGGCATCTTGCCTTTGCCGTTGCCGGTTGCCGGTTGTCACTAAACGGTATTCAATATATATTTCTCTTTAAAAAATTCTTCATCAAATATCTTGCTGATCTCCCAAATACGCGGGCGCAGCCCGCTTTCATGAATTTCTTTTGAAAGGTCTCCGCCTTTAAGGCAAATCAACCCAGTAATTTTTTTAGGTTCATCTACCGGTCTTTTTTTCAATAAAGGTTTGCTCCAATACCAAAGGCCTTTTAATGGTGCAACAGCTCTTGAAACTACCACATCAAACTTTTTATCTTTTATCTCCTCTGCGCGTGTATGCTGCATCGTTATATTTTTTAAATCAATCGCGTCAGCAACCGCTTCCGCCACTTTCAGCTTTTTATTGATGCTGTCTACCAGGTGAAAATGAACATTTGGGAAAAAAATAGCAAGAGGAATTCCCGGGAAACCGCCACCACAGCCGAGATCCATTATCTGATAACCTTCAGGGAAATTAAATTGGGTAGCAATCGCTAAAGAATGCAGAACATGATGTTCATAAAAAAGATCCATGTCTTTTCGGGAGATCACATTTATTTTTTGATTCCAATCTTCATATAAATCTTTTAATGCGGCAAATTGTTGCAATTGTTTTTCAGTAAAATCGTCGAAATATTTTTGGAGGATCTGCATAAAGTAAAAAGGGCAAAAATACTTTTATTGCATAACAGTAAACCAATAAAATAGCTGGATTTTTATTTTACTAACAAGAGTTCCTCTTCGGCTGCGGGAATTTTTTCAATATCAGCCATCACTTTCGCCCACGCTATTTTGGTGTCTTGAAATGCCGCATAGTGCTTTTTCACATTATGGTGATAATGTAAAAGCTCATGAAGTATTTGTTCAAAATGATTGGTTTGAAAATAGTTGCACAACTTTGGGATTGTAATTTCTAATTTTTCCTGCATTTCCCGGATGATTTTTTCATACTGGCCCCGTTGTGTGATGTAAAGCATCAAAGGTTTATACCGGATCCAACCTATCGCTGCATTTGAAAACCTTTTCACAATGAGCGGTGAACTGCTGTCAGCTGCTTCCAGTACATTTGGAAGGCTACCATTTAAAATATTCTTGTAGTTTAAAAAGCCATCGTGAAAAGTATAGCAGGGCACTTTTAATACTTTCATTTTAGCAAGGGACGTACTCATAAAAGTATCTTCACCACGGGCTCCCGGCGGATTATAAAAGGGAGGCAGCTTTTTTATGTTGTGTAAATTAAAACACAAATTGGCGCCGGAAATAAACTTCATTCCGTTAATTTCTTCCACTTCTTCAACCAACGATTTATTGATCACATCAGGGTCAGCATAAGTAATTCCTTTGTTGTTAATGACTGTCTTTTTTACTACGTCCCATGAAATAATTTCATTGCTGATGGCTTCTATGAATAATTTGAAATCATTTTCAGTTAAAATATCATTGAAAGAAATAAAAGGAATAGGCGAAATGTAGCCGCAGTGATGGCCATGTGTGATATCAGCATCCGGGTTATATTTCAGATGAGTATCCAGGACACTTTGCCCCATCCAAAGTAAATGCCCATATTTATTTTTTAAAACCGCGGCGGGATATTCATCATCGTCCAAAAATATCAGGCGGTCCATTTTATTTTTCTTTGCAAAATAAACAACGGCATTTCTTTTTTTGGCATAGCCTTCGCCAAAAAGAAGATCTGATTCTTCAATGGTTATAATTCCCTGGTTTTCTAATAACCTTCTTTCTTCTTCTATCGAAGCTTTTCCATAATACCTGATAGAATGAACCATTTCAGCCAGTTCGGGATCAATATCATTATAATCGCTTAGTTCGGTTTTTGAGTATTTTAAATCATAGGCAACCAGTAAATGAAGCCGGATATTTTTATTAATAAATAAGCCATGCTCCACCCAATTATTGATGTAAGTAGCCAAAACATTTTTAAAATGCTTTCTGCCTGTGACAAAACCAATTCCTATATCTACCATAATAAAATTTAAATCTCTGATTGAATACAAAGGATCACAGCGATTAAAATATTTCAAAAAAAATGAAAAAACTGAAACTTTAATTTTACCTGAATACGTTAGCTCTGGCTTTTCGGGTCTTTTAATCTTAAATTGGATAATACGTTACGTGACTCGATTCGCGCAAAAGTAAATTATTATTTTTTAATGTAAATTGCATTCTTCCTGAAAATGAACCGGGAACTGATTTTCAAACAAAAATGATTCAATCATGCCTTCATTCGATATCGTTAGTAAAGTTGACCTTCAAACGCTGGATAATGCCGTTAATACTGTGTCAAAAGAAATTAAAAACCGGTTTGATTTTAAGGGAAATCACGTCGTAATTGACTTAAATAAAAAAGATTTAAAATTAAACCTGGAAGCTGATAGCGAAATGAAACTAGGGCAGATCATTGATGTAATTATCAGCAAAAGCATGAAGCAAGGCCTCGCTGCTGAGATTTATGATCTAAGTAAAGAACCCTTTCAAAGCGGTAAAGTGGTAAAGAAAGAAATTCCAGTTAGAAACGGAATCAGCCAGGAAGACGCCAAAAAAATTGTGAAGCTGATAAAAGACGAAAAGTTTAAAGTGCAGGCGTCAATAATGGATGACATCATAAGAATTTCGGGTAAAAAAATAGATGATCTTCAGGCAGTTATACAAGCTTCAAAGAATTGGGATTTGGGATTGGCACTTCAATATGTAAACATGAAAAATTAGCTTTTTTCGTTTTGTCAATATATTTTATTGCCTTACCTTTGCACACTCAAAAAATACATGGCAAAATCCATGTTTAAATTAAAAGAAATATGAAAAAAGACATACATCCTTCAAATTACCGTTTTGTAGTTTTTCGGGATATGAGTAACAATACGATGTTTTTAAGCCGTTCAACCGCTTCTTCAAAAGAAACAGTACAATGGGAAGATGGTAAAGAATATCCTGTAATTAAGCTGGAAATTTCCAATACGTCTCATCCGTTTTATACCGGCAAGAATATGTTGGTTGATACTGCCGGCCGTATTGATAAGTTCAGGAGGCGTTACGAGAAAAAGAAATAATTATAATTAGTTTTGATTTTTTATCCCCCTTTGTTGGGGGATTTTTTTTAATTTCATCACCTGTGTTTAATAATAAGAATAGCGGATGAATATTTTGCTGGATGATATATCTTTTAAGAATTCCTTATTTCCTTTTGGAGTTGTTCGTTCGCCGGCTCATACCAGGATTGGAATTCTTACCATTTTTGAAAAATGGCAATTTTATTTTCCGGGAAAGATTTTTATTGCTTCTGAAAAACTGATACGTGATTTTGATAAATCCGATTGTATTGAGTACCCCGCTAATTTTATACCTTCTTTTGAATTTCTAAAAAAGCTTTCTGTTCTAAATGAAAAACTTCCTTTTTCGCCTGATTGTAAAATCCTTGAACATCCGTGGCAAATATTTGAATACAATAATTGGGCGGTAAATGAAGATTTTAAAATGATCACGCAAGGAAGAAATTCTCAACCAGTTCCTGCCGGAAATCATGCTGTTTCACCTGAAAATATTTTTATCGAACAAGGCGCTTCAATAAATTTTTCTATCTTAAACGCCGAAGGCGGCCCTATATATATTGGTAAGAATGCAGAGATTGAAGAAGGTTGTTTATTGCGCGGCCCAATTTCTATTGGTGAAGGAAGCCGCATAAAAATGGGAACAAAAATTTATGGCGCAACAACTATTGGCCCTTACTGCCTTGCAGGCGGAGAAATAAAAAATTCTTTATTAATGGCTTTTTCAAATAAAGGCCATGATGGATATTTGGGAGATTCTGTGATAGGAGAGTGGTGCAATCTCGGCGCGGGAACCAGCAATTCAAATTTAAAAAATAACGCCTCCATTGTAAAGATCTGGAGTAAAAAAGACAATGATTTTATTGCGGCAGGAACAAAATGCGGGTTGCTAATGGGCGATTACAGCCGTTGTGCTATCAACACTTCTTTTAACACAGGAACTGTTGTGGGCGTATGTTGCAGCATTTTTGAAAATCCTTTTCCGTCAAAATTCATTGATAGTTTTTCCTGGGGCGATAAAAAATATATTTTTGAAAAAGCAATAACGGATATTGACAACTGGAAAAAATTAAAGAACAAGGAAATAACAGAGAACGAAATTCAATCATTAAAAAAAATCTATTAAAATTTAAAAGAAATGAGACAACAAATAGCAGCAGCAAACTGGAAAATGAATTTAACGCTGGAAGAGGCAAATGAATTACTGGACGCGATTGTTACAAAAAATATTGAACTTTCGCAGGATCAGCAGGCAGTTTTTGCTGTTCCTTTTCCGTATTTGCTTTTAGCAAAAGATAAAATTAAAAACAGTAAAGGTTTTTTTGTGGCTGCTCAAAATTGTTATACAAAAGAATCAGGTGCGTATACGGGGGAAGTAAGCCCTTCAATGCTGGCTTCGTGTGGTATTCCGTATGTAATAATCGGGCATAGTGAAAGACGGGAATATTTTAATGAAAACAATTTTATCCTTTCTCAAAAAATAGACGTTTGTTTGAAAAACAATCTGAAACCCATTTTTTGCTGTGGCGAATCCCTTGCAATAAGAGAGGGCGGAACGCAGAATGAATATGTGGAAACCCAGTTGAAAGAAAGCCTGCTTCACCTTGAAGCGGGTGAGATCAGGAACTTTGTTATCGCGTACGAACCAATATGGGCTATAGGCACCGGCAAAACCGCATCTGCGGAGCAGGCGCAGGAAATGCATGCGCATATCAGGAATGTTTTATCTGAAAAGTATGGGAATGAGGTAGCTCAAAGCATTTCAATTTTATATGGAGGAAGCGTAAAAGCCGCTAATGCAAAAGAAATTTTTGGTAAACCGGATGTAGATGGCGGCCTTGTAGGAGGAGCTTCCCTAAATGCTTCGGAATTTGCTGAAATAATTCGAAGCCTGAAAGGATAAAAGCCGTGAGAATTCATTAACCAGATCATCATAAAATTGTAAAATTGATAATCCTTTAAATGATTTAACATTGAGATATGTATTTCTGTGCATTATATTTATGTCTCAAATTTTAAAATAAAAAATCATGAAAAAATTTATCATTGCAATTCTTTTGCTTGTAGGTTCATTTGGTTATGCTAATGCCCAAACCGTAAAAAAAACAGTTCATAAAAAATCGGTAGCTACTGCAACTACACCCGCAGTAAGTTCTAAAGAAACCAAAGTTGAAAAAACGAGCACTCATTTGAAAAAAGATGGCACAGCAGATAAAAGGTATAAGGAAAATAAAGCGAAAACAACGGCAGCAGGCGCCAATGAAAAAGAATGGTACACCGGATATGAGGTATAAAGCCAATAAGAAAAAGTAAATAATTTTTATTCAAATTTTGGCCCGCTTAGCGGGCCATTTTTATTTATAGTAAACAAATAAAAAGCAAAGATTTTTATTGAGTTTCATGGCTGAAATTAAGAGAAACTTTAGAGAAAGAATTCAATTTATTTAAATGTAACAATGTTTTGTTTTCGTTTGGTGAACGGTGGTACATTGGATCAAACCTGGCCCCAATAACCACTTCATTTAAAGTATAGGAAGTGCGTGCTACTACTATATTTGAAAACATATCATCGAAGGCTTTTATGTAAACCAATATTTCTCCCCGTGCATTTTTGAAATCCTCTTCTGTGAAATTATAGAAGGGGCTTGTTTCGGTAATTGGATGAACAATTGTCCAGTTTAAGGTGAGGGAATTTACTCTTTCATATTCTAATTGAAGTTGAAAAAACTTATTTACCATTTTGCCATTTTCTTCTACTATGAGCCCTAAAGACACTTTTGCTTCTGCATCAGTCAAGATAGTGTTTTTAAAAGGAGCCAATCTCAACATAACGGCATTGCCATCGTGAAAAGGAGCCAGTAAAGCGCTCTCACTAAAACGTACATACGCCTTTGGCCTCGAGAATCTTCCGTAAAGCAACCCGGTAACCATGGCAAAACTCGACCATCCAATCAAGGCTTCTATTGATGATAAAGAATCTGTAATAAAACTGTCAGGGCTTACTTTTCCATAACCGACAGTGGTAAAGGTCTGGCAGCTAAAGAAAAAAGCCTGGGCAAATTCCTCAAGCCGTGAATGGGTATTAATTCCGGTCAAATGATTTACTCCCACTAAAAAATAGACAAAACCAAAGAGCAGGTTGATAGAAAAATAAAAAAGTAAAATGGCCGCGAAAAATTTCCATCGCGGCATTTCCAGCAAAACATGGTACCAACTTATCCTTTCAAAATAGCCAAGGCCTTTTTTTTCAATATTCGGTTGCCCGTTTTTATTAAGAAACCTGCCCCCATAATCTGATGAATTAACACCAAAACCGGTATTTATTTCTGAAGTTGATTTCGGATTTACTTTACGAAAAGTGAACATGTTTTATGCTAATAAAATTTAAATTTCTTTTATAATGATAATCCGCAAAGTTGTAAAAAATTAATGTTATCTGAAATATTATATTTTCTAAAATTGATTTTCATTTTACTTTCGTTTGATATGCTTTAAGAAGCTGCTGAAATTTTAAATTACCTTCGGATTATTTTTATAAATATGGAAAATTTTTTCCTTTACAAAGTTTACCGGTACAATAAAAAATTGTTTTTTTTCTTTCTCGCTTTCGCAGTATTTACTTTATTCTGCAATCTTGCCGGATTTGAAATAACCCCTTTTTATGTTTGGGGAATGTATTCTCAAAAAGAAATCGCCCCAAAAGAATATCCTGTATTTAGAATAATTGCGAATGGCAAATTGGTTGATTATTCTTCTGGTTATTTTCCGGCAAATCGATTTTTTCTGCAATCGCCCCTGGCTTATTATGCACAGGCAAAAACTGAAGGGGACCCTACGGCTGTTTTCCTGGAACAGAAATTAAAAGATAAATATTCTTTTGTTCAACCTTATGCTCCCAGGGTTCTTAATTCTGGAAAAGAAATCAGTGAATTTCCTGCGTGGTACAGCCGATACCTGCAACAAACTACAGGAGAAAAGGTGGATTCTTTAAAAGTGGATCTGCTACAAATTTCATATCAAAATGATGGCGCTATAAAAATAAATTCTGTTTACAACCTGATAGATGAAAAATAAAAATCCCGAAATATATTTTTCTCAAAAGCAAGTTGATTTCCTCTGCAGGCTTATCTTTTCGGTAATTCTTATTGACCTTATATTTTCCGCATTTTCTAATACGCTGATTCACCAATTGCAATCGCCGGTTTTAAAATTTGCTTTTCTTGACCCTACATTTTGGATAATGCATTTACTGCATATTCCTGAATTGATTTCTTCCAATTTATATATTGCGTGGTTTTGGGATATTGTACTTTTTGCAAGTTGTATCGGTGTTATAATCTTTCCTCAAAAGAAATGGCTCATTGCTGTTTTTATAGTTTTCTATTTTGTTTACTATATTATTTTTAATTCTTACGGCGTACATCATACCCATTCTTTGGTACCTTTTTTAATCGCACCGGTTCCTTTTTTATTTTCCAAAAAATCCTTTTCTTTTGCCTGGCAAGCGTTGCGTTATTTTCTTTTGTTCTCCTATTCGGCTGCATTCTTATGGAAATTTTTTCGTTTCTCATGGCTTCAAAGCAACCAGGGGATTTTAATTTTGAAAAAGAATCTTGCTCCTTATTTATATTTTAATCCCCATACTTTTTTGGCAGATGTTTATTTCTGGTTTCTGAAAAACCCGTTTTTGGTTGAGGCATTTTTTTTTACAGGATTTGTGCTTGAAGGATTTTTTATCATCGGCTTTTTTACCAGGAAATATGATAAAGCCTTATTTTTTATTTCACTGCTTTTGCCATTCGGTTTTTGGTTTTTGGCAGATGCTGTTTTTTACGAACAAATTATTCTTAGTTTAACACTGTTGCCGGTTTCAATAATAGCCCGGTTTTCAAGCAGTCAAATTGATTGATTCAATTTCCCTTTTTCTTTCTGAAATAACTGCTTTATATGCTTCGTCAAACTGCTTTCCTATTACCTCGTAATTGAATTTTTCTTTTGCTGATGAAGCGATTTTTTGTTTGTCGTACTTATTTAAATTATCCAGCAAATAATTCATTGCGTCCAACAATTCGCCTTCTTTTTCTGATTTAATTAGAATCCCATTTTCTTCATTGATTACTTCCCTGATTCCGCCTACATCTGTTGAAATTACCGGCAAACCTGAACAAAGCGCTTCCAATATTACGCAGGGAAGGTTTTCATACCGGCTGAACATAATTAGTGCATCAACCTTTCGCAAATTTTCAGCAACTTCTTTATAGGGAATTAAGCCTGTAAAAAAAATACAGTTACCAAACAAGCCTTTGTCTTTTGCCCATTGAAAAATTTCTCCGGAAGCATTTCCCGCTACATACAATTCAAAATCTTTTCTTTTTTTATACAATTTTTCGATGGTGTTTAAAATGCCCCAAATGTTTTTATGGTAGCCTAATGTGGAAATATGAATAAATCTCTTTTTTGTATTTTTATTTTCAAAAGAAGGATAAAATAAACCGGTGTTAACTACATTAGGAATCACTTTAAAAGTTTTTTCAATTCCAAATAATTCATTCATTTTTTCGCCGAGGCTTTTTGTTACCGGCAATGGCAGATCGCAATTTTTGTAAACCTTTTTTGATAAATATTTATAAAAAAATGATTTCTGCAAATAACCATCTTTACGTTCCGGGTAATATCCTGTCCAGTTTTCAGTTAAAACATAAGGAAGTTTGTATTTTTTTTTGAGAGACAAGGCAAACAAACCAGCTTTCATTAATACATTCAAATGAACTATTTCAGGCATTCCATATTCCATTATAATATTTTTAAAAATGAGCTTAAAAAGCCTTTTTGCCAAAAGATTAGAATGTATTTTTTCAAACACTCCTTTTTTGAAAACCGAATAAGGATAATAACCTATGTACGAAATAAGATTTTTTGAAATTTGTTTGTTTACTTTGAATTTTCCTTTTTTTATTGACGGGTCTTTTACCAAATACACCACAAAAACCTGGTTGTATAAACTTGCGCATTTTGCATGGCGTTCTATAAAATCCCCGTCAAAAGCATCAACTTTTGAAGGATACCAGCTTGCAAGAAATAATACCTTATTCATCTTTTAATAATTTTTGAGCAAAAAGATTTTTAATCTGCATAAAATCTTTTTTCTTTATCCATAATAATTCTTTAAAACTCCATCCAGATTGTTTTGAAAAGACATATAATGAAGTAAAACCACTTACAGCATAACCTATAGAACTCGCTACTGCAGCGCCTTCTTTTCCAAACCGTGGAACCAAAATAATATCTCCTACAAGTATAGTAAAGAAACAAAAAAAGGAGATTTTTAAATTAATATCCTGCCGGTTGGTGCCTGCAAAATAAGCCGCGAGGATAGTGGTAATTGTAAAAATTATTACCCCCGGCAAAAGTATTATAAATGGCAGAACGGTGCCTGAAAAAGCATTGCTGAAAATTAACGGAATAAATATGGGGCTAAATACCGCGAGAAGAATCCCCAATAAAATGTACCCGTTGAATTGTAGCCTTACGATCGTTTTTACTTTTTCTATCAACTCTTCAGAAGCAGTAACGGTAAATGGAATAATTACAGCGGCTATTGTCATAGGCAAAAGCCACAATACCTGGTTCAGTTTTGAAGCCAGCGCATACAATCCTAATTCATCTTTATTATTGAAATAATTGATAAACCAATAATCCATTCTATAAGCAAGGAACTGAAATAAATTTGAAAAAAAAGCAATCCCTGCGTACATAAAAACAAGTTTGAATTGCTTCATTTTTAAAAGAGAAAAATTAAAACGGTATTTTATTTTCTTTAAAAGAATAATGAGGTTTAATAACGTCTGCAAAACAATAAGTACTATATAGGTTTTTAATATTAAAAGTGTATGTGTTATACCGCCAGAGGTATTTTTAAAAAGCAAGTAAGAAAATACGATTACAAAAATAATGTTAGTAATCGCGGTTAAGATATTAAGTAAATCGAACCATTTATTCCCTGTAAAAATTGCAGACAAATAACCATTAAACAAAATTGCGGCAACATAAAGGCAACCCCAGAAAGAAATTGTGGAAGAATGGATATCAACGTAGAATGAGAATCCAAAAAATGAATGAAATATTTTTTCCGCAATTAGAATAATAACCACCTGGAGCAATAAAATAATAAAAGCAGAATTTAAAATCGCGGCGGGCGAAAATTCATTTTTTGCAGAAAAATAAGTAATTCCTGAGTTAAAACTAAAGCTGGCAATTAAAACAATGATCGCTGCATTGGCAGTAAATAATGAATAAATTCCATTTCCTTCTACGCCTAATAACCTTACTATTAATACGGTAACCACAAAAGACAACAATACATTTACCGCTTTGAATAAGACATTTTTTATTAGTTCTTTTTTAAAATTCATTGTCACCAAAATTGATACAATAATTTTATATTAGAAATTAATAACGAAAAAGCTTTAATATATTTTATAATTACTTTGTAAAAACCACTATACAAGCTCCTTTCTTCTTTTATAATTAATCATTTAATGCCTGCCGTTTGATTACCTTTGCAGCGTTTTTTTAAATTATTTTGGCTAAATGAAGAATATCAGGAATTTTTGCATCATTGCACATATAGACCACGGTAAAAGCACGCTGGCAGACCGTTTGCTTGAATTTACCCATACGGTTGACGACCGGGAAATGCAGGCGCAGGTGCTTGATAATATGGATTTGGAAAGAGAAAAAGGGATTACCATTAAAAGCCACGCCATCCAGATCAATTATAACTTTGAAGGAGAAGAATATATTTTAAATTTAATTGACACGCCCGGCCACGTGGATTTTAGCTATGAAGTAAGCCGTGCACTGGCTGCCTGCGAAGGGGCTTTGCTTTTGGTTGATGCCACTCAAGGCATACAGGCGCAAACAATTTCCAATTTATACCTTGCTATTGACAACGATTTGGAAATAATTCCGGTGTTGAACAAAATAGATATGGACGGAGCAATGATTGCAGAAGTCGAAGACCAGATCATAGAATTAATAGGCTGCAAACAAGAAGATATTTTACATGCAAGCGCTAAAACAGGCGTTGGTATTGAAGAAATTCTAAGCTGCTATTATTAAAAGAATCCCAGCGCCAACAGGCGATGTAAACGCACCGCTCCGGGCATTAATATTCGATAGTGTTTTTAATAGTTTCAGGGGAATTATTGTTTATTACCGCATTTTTAACGGCGTTCTAAAAAAGAATGATAAAATAAAATTTTCAAATACAGGAAAAGAATACAATGCGGATGAGGTGGGGATTTTGAAAATGGGGATGATGCCTAAAAATGAAGTTAAAGCAGGAGATGTGGGTTATGTAATTACAGGAATTAAAAATGCGAAAGAAGTAAAAGTGGGAGATACCATTACTACTACTTTTAATCCCTGTAAAGAATCAATCAAAGGTTTTGAGGAAGTGAAGCCAATGGTTTTTGCCGGTATATTTCCGGTGAACACCGATGAGTTTGAAGAATTGCGCGATTGTATGGAGAAACTTCAATTAAATGATGCCTCCCTCACATTTGAATTGGAAACTTCACAGGCTTTGGGTTTTGGTTTCCGCTGCGGATTCCTGGGAATGCTGCACATGGAAATTATCCAGGAAAGATTGGAGCGTGAATTTAATCAAACTGTAATCACGACGGTACCGAACGTTAGTTTTTTTGCTTACACCACCAAAGGTGAAAAAATTACCGTAAACAATCCTTCCCAAATGCCTGACCCCAGCAGGATTGAAAAAATAGAAGAGCCCTTTATAAAAGCCCAGATTATTACAAAGCCTGATTATATAGGAAACATTATGTCATTGTGTATTGGTAAAAGAGGGTTGCTTACCAATCAAACTTATTTAACGCCCACCCGAGTAGAACTTAGCTTTGAGATGCCTTTAACTGAAATAGTTTTTGATTTTTACGACAGGTTAAAAAGTGTTACACGTGGTTATGCTTCCTTTGACTATCATCCTATTGGTTACCGCGAAAGCGATATTGTAAAGATGGATATTTTATTAAATGGTGAAAAAGTTGATGCGCTCAGTTCTTTAATCCATCGAATCAGGTCGCAGGAATTTGGAAGGAAACTTTGTGAGAAATTGAAAGATTTGGTTCCGCGCCAGCAATTTCAGATTGCAATACAGGCAGCAATAGGAGCGAAAATTATTTCCCGAGAAAACATTAGCGCCATAAGAAAAGATGTAACGGCAAAATGTTATGGAGGGGATATAAGCCGTAAACGTAAACTACTTGAAAAACAAAAAGAAGGTAAGAAAAGAATGAAGCAAATAGGAAATGTAGAAGTACCGCAGGAAGCCTTCTTAGCAGTTTTAAAGCTGGATGAATAAAATAATCCCTATAAAATTTTACCGGAAAGAAAACCAGTAAACTAACAAATTAACTTTTTTTTATTTTGATAAATAAACCGCGTTGGATGAATAAAGAAAAATCCTTACTTTTCAGAAAATTTAATTATGCCATCAATTGCTTTGAATAAAGAAATGAATATAGAGGTGAAAGTACGCCTCCTCGGGAAAGTAGATGACGAACCCGTAACTGGAAATGAATATTCAGTACGCCTGTACGACAAGGATATTTTTAATGATGATTATTTAGGCGAAAGTTTTCCCGATGAAGAGGGATTGGCAAAATTTCTTTTTTCACAGGGAGATTTTTCTAAACCGCTTAAACTTGACGAAAAACCTGACTTTTATTTTGTGGTTTATAAAAAAAACAAGGAGATTTTTAAAAGCAAGGTCATGCCTAATCTTGACCTTTCCAATGTGGAAGAATTTATCATGACAGAAGGAGAGGTGATTGACCTTGGCACTTTTTTAATTGATACCCAATAAGCTTTGTAACGGCTATTGGTATACGAAAAAAAATAATCAGGTTTCATTTATCACATCAGCGAATAATTTATAAGAATGAAGTTTGGCCTTCTGTTCATAAATATTTGAGATAGCCATTATTTCATTTATTCCTGTTTTCTTCAAAAAGCCCTGCAAACTTGTTTTTAAAGTTTCTTTACTTCCGATAAAAGAAAACTCCAGCATTTGTTTTGCGGCCTCTTTTTCATATTCATTCCATAACTCATCCATATTTTCTACCGGAGGTTGTAAGCGTGTGCGTTTTCCCGTTATAATACCAATAAACATCTGGTATAAAGAAGTAGCTAATTTATGGGCTTCGTCATCTGAATTGGCTGCTACAACATTTACGCAAGCCATCATGTATGGTTTTTTAAGAGAATTGGAGGGGCGGAAAGTTTGTTTGTATATATCAATAGCCGCATAAAACTGAGCTGGCGCAAAATGAGTGGCAAATGCATAAGGCAACCCTAAGTGTCCCGCCAGTTGGGCGCTATCCGTGCTTGAGCCTAATATCCAAATAGGAATATCCTGGCCTTCGCCGGGGATCGCCCTCACTTTAGAAGTGCTGTTTTCTTTTGAAAAATACCTTTGAAGTTTTAAAATATTTTGAGGAAAATCGTTAACGGTTTCATACCGCCCATTTCGTAGTTCCATTGCCGTCATTTGATCTGTTCCGGGAGCGCGCCCTAAACCGAGGTCTATCCTCCCGGGATAAATTGATTCTAATGTTCCAAATTCTTCGGCAACGGCTAATGGCGAATGATTGGGAAGCATAATGCCGCCGGAACCAACGCGCATATAGGGAGTGCCGCCGGCAACATACCCTATCAAAACTGAAGTGGCCGAACTGGCAACGCTTATCATATTATGATGCTCAGAAAGCCAATAACGATTGTATCCCAATTTCTCTGCATGTTTTGCCAATTCAAGGCTTTTAGCAAAAGTTTCTGTGAGAGTAGAACCTTCACTAACAGTTGCAAGGTCTAAAATTGAATAGGGAATTGAAGAAGTTTTTTTATTCATTTTTTTATTAAAAATTCCTGGTATGTGGGATAACCTATAAACAAGAGCGAAATTCCTTCATCTCTTTTTATGAACATCTTATTGATAAAAAATTGAGTGCCCCTGTAGAAACAGGAGCACTTTACCAAAACTAACTGCTTATGAGTTGGGTGAAAATTAATCCATTTTTGTTTATGAAAATAATTTCTTTGCATATTTTTACTTATTTATTGCAAATTGATTTTTCAAGAGCTAAATAATCCCGCATTTATTTTTTTTAAGTAATTTGGAAAAAAATCAAATCAGATCATGAAAAATCCTTTAATTGTTTATAATAGCTGCATTTTACAAGGAATATTAATACCTGTTTTCTTATTGGCTTCCATATCTGGTAAAGCGGCTAAAATGCAGGATGTAGAATCTGATACGGTAGCGATCCAGGGAAAATGGGATATCACCATTAATATTGATGGCAAAATGGTTCCTTCGTGGCTGGAAATACGTCATTCAGGGTTAAAAATGCTCGTTGGAAGATTTGTTGGAACCGGCGGAAGCGCCCGCCCTATTTCAAGAATAAATTTGGAAGGTGGAAAAATGAGTTTTTCAATTCCCCCGCAATGGGAAGCTGAGCCGAATGACCTGAAAGTAGAAGGAATATTTCAGGGAGATAGCCTGGCGGGAAAAATGACATTCCCAAATGGAAAAACTTACGGGTGGGTAGGCAAGAGAGCGCCTCTTCTTCATAGAAATGCTGAACCGCAATGGGGAAAACCTATCAGGCTCTTTGATGGAAAAAACAGGAACGAATGGCATGCAACCGGCAGAGATCAATGGATAGTTTCAGATGGTATTTTGAAAAGCCCGCATTCGGGTTCAAACCTGGTAACCAACCAGGTTTTTAATGATTTTAAATTGCACATCGAATTTCGTTACCCGGCAGAAAGCAATAGTGGCGTGTATTTGCGCGGAAGGTATGAAATACAAATAGTAGACAGCAAAGGAATGGAACCTTCCGATGTGCTTCTTGGAGGCGTTTATGGATTTTTAACCCCGAGCGGGATGGTAGCGAAGGCGCCGGGGGAATGGCAATCATTTGATGTTACTTTGGTAGGAAGAATGGTAACCATATTTGTAAACGGGAAAAAGGTCATTTGCAACCAGGAAATCCCGGGGATTACCGGTGGCGCAATCAATAGCGATGAAGGAGCGCCAGGCCCGATTTTATTGCAAGGCGACCATGGGCCGATTGATTTCAGGAATATAATTATTACACCAGCGAAAGAATAATTATTTTTATCCCCTTAATAAACCTGCAATAATCAACGCAAGAACAATAGAAATTATCCCCAGCACACGCATGTAAACAAGGTATTGTTTTGAGGATAATAATCTTTGAGCAACAGAAGTTTTTTTCCAAATACCTCTTTTATAAATATTAGGCCTTACTAAATAAATAAGGCCGAAAACAATTAATACAATACTGGCTAATGGCATTTTTAAAATTTCCAAAATTAATGGTTGCTAATTGAAAATGAAACTTTTCTTTCGGATGGTTCTTCTATGAATAAGCTGTTTCATACAAAGGCCAACGGCCATAAACTGAATTTAGTAGAAATCGAAAAATTAGATAAGATAATATTGATGCTGAATGAGATGAAAAAATAAAGGTTCGTTGAAGATGAAAACCTTAGCGCCGGAATTTAATCCAAAATAAAAATATCAACTAAAAGTTGGTTTACTGTGGATTTGCTCTTTCAAATGAGGGCTATAAAAAGTGTTTTATCTTCTTACTCTTGTCAGGCACTTTTTCCGGCTCTTATTATTTTCTTCAACAATAAAATCTGTCCCAGGTGGTAATAGGTGTGTTCAATAATGCCATGGAGGTTCCGGTAATAGTTGCCATACTTTGCATTTGTAAAATCTTCAAACAGTTTTTCTTCCGGTAGCTTCTCTATTTGCTGCGCGAGTGCTTCCGCCCCGGCGAAAACTTTGTTTATTAGTTGCTGCCATTCTTCTTCCGAGGTGATAGGAGCAAGGTCAAAGCTCGATTTATCGCTTGCAATTAAAGCCTCGCCATTCAATACTTTTGAAACCGGAGCCACGTAGTAATTGATGTGAAAAACCAGTGCTGCTATGCTGTTAAGCCCGGACACTTTTGTTGCAGCCTCCTCCCACGTTACATCCGCCAAGGTATCTTTAAGATCAACTGATGTCCAGTTATCTCCAAAATAAACTTCCCTGAGATGTTTTGCTATTTGACCAGGCACGTTCATATTTTTTTGAATTATTTGTTGAAAAGAAGAAGATATCCAAAATAAAAATATTAAATAAAAGTTGGTTTACTGCGGATTTGCTTTGTTGTCAAATCTTTACCAGGGATAGTCCTGTTTGCAAACGAGGACTGGAAAATTGGTAGTTGTTAATCAGCTTTAAATGTGTCGTTGTCCTTGTCTTCTGTCCAATTGTATTCGATTTCAAATGCAGCCTTTCTTGCAAATTCAATTCCGTGCCGGTCGCTTAAAAACCCTAAAGCCATATCCATTCCCGCACTTACACCAGACGAAGTGTAAAATTTTCCGTCAACTGCCCAACGTGCTTTTTTATTCCATATTACGTTTGCTCCGTTGGTCGTTACCCAGGTAAATGACCTTTTGTTTGATGTTGCATTTTTATGGTCTAATAAACCGGTCCTTGCAAGCAACGCACTTCCTGTGCAAACTGTCAACACATACTTGCTGAAATTTGATATTTCTTTGATTTTGCCAATGAGTAATTTGTTGTCAACTTCTTTTCGTGTCCCCGGGCCACCAGGGATTAAAAATATTTCCAAGCCATAGTTAATATTTTCCAGCGTGTCAGTCAATATTGATACTCCGTGCCGGTTTTTTATTTGTCCACCATTTAGCGAATAATATTTAATGGTGTACAAGTCAATAAGCCGCCCAAAAATTTCAACGGGCCAAAAACATCTAAGGTTTCAAAGTCGTCAAATAGTAAAACTGCTATTTTCATACTGTTATTTTTTTAAAAAATTACCGCTGACGGCAGTTCGTCTAAGATATTATTTCTCCTTTCAAATATAATTCAATTAGAGGCGATTTTAGCCTCCGGTAAAATATTTTGAGAAGGAATTGTATAAAAAATGATCCGGCGCATGTTGGAAATAAGGGCTTTTACGCAAGGTAATATTTCAAAAAACAGTAAAACAATTTCCTGAATGAACTTTGTGAATAGTGTTTTATCAATTAGGTTCATAAGCCTCAGCAGATTATAGGCAATGTACATAAAACCAACACCAGCACTGGCTCTCTTCATTCCTCTTTTGGTAATAATGTAATAAAATCCAAATATACCTTTTTTGTGTTGTCGTCAGTTCAATCCAATGTTCAACTCCCTTATTTCAAACTCGCCATATCAATCACAAACCGATATTTCACATCATTTTTTATCATGCGCTCAAAGGCTTCGTTGATGTCCTGCATTTTAATTACTTCTACGTCGGCGGTAATATTTTGTTCGGCACAAAAATCCAGCATCTCCTGTGTTTCCTTAGTGCCGCCAATCATCGAACCAATAATTGACCTGCGGTTTTTGATCAATGCAAACGGATCTACTTTCGGGTTGTCTTTGGGCAAACCCACTACCAATAATTTTCCATTAAGGTCAAGCAGGTTCAAATATTTTTCATAATCATGATCGGCGCTTATCGCATCGAGGATCACGTTAAAATGGCCATTGAGTTTTTTCATCGTTTCTTTATCGCTGCTCAGTTCAAAATGATGAGCGCCCAAGGTTGAGCGCGTCCTGCTTTTTGGAAGGAGAGTGGCTTAACACCGTTACGTCGGCACCCATGGCCACGGCAAATTTTACGGCCATGTGCCCCAAACCTCCAAGCCCGGCTACCGCCACTTTATCACCCGGTTTTACATCGGCATATTTTAGCGGGGAATATGTAGTGATGCCTGCGCATAGCAAAGGCGCTACTCCGGATAATTCCAGTTTATCAGAAATGTGATACACCCATCTTTCGTCAGTAACGATTTGGGTACTATAACCACCCTGGGCCACGGTTACTTTGTCTCTTTCATAACCATTGTAGGTTCCGGTCATTCCTTCCACACAATATTGTTCCATGTGGTTTTCGCAAGGTTTGCATTCGCGGCAGCTATCCACCATTACGCCCACACCTGCTAAATCGCCTTCTTTAAATTTGGTAACCTTACTTCCCACTTTAAGAACTTTTCCAACAATTTCATGGCCTGGTACCATCGGGTAAATTGCGTTTCCCCATTCGCTCCTGGCCTGGTGCACATCAGAATGGCAAACACCGGAATAGAGAATATCAACCAATACATCGTGTTCCCTTAAATCCCTTCTTTCGAATTCAAAAGGCGCTAAGGGAGCTTCGGGGCCTTCGGTTGCATAAGCTTTTACGGGTATCATAATCTGTATTTTTTTAGGGATAAAGTTATTAAACTTACAGATTATACTCTCAGGAACACTTTCTTTTTGTACATAAAATAAAGGAAAACCCATTTTACCAATACGAGGCAAATGGCCATTACTACTACGTTATATGGATTGGCCGTCAATTGGCCGAGCCATCCCAAAAAAGCGTTGGTGCTGTATTCCCAATTAATAAACCTGCCCGACATATAAATGAGAATAGAATTCATCCCGATCACTTTAAAGAAAAATGCCCATTTTTTATAACCCAAAACATCTATTATGTAATAAAACAGCGAAAGCAGCAGAAGGCTTATTCCGCCAACGTTTAAAACAAATGAACTGGTCCACAGGTTTTTGTTGATGGGGAAATCAAAGTTCCAGATAAGGGCAATTCCTATTAATATTATGCCCGCGATTGCCATCCGGCCGGCTTTCTTTTCTTTACTCATCGGGTTGTTCTTTAAAAGTTGCCCGGTTAATATTCCCAGCAAACCGGTTGCTATTGCCGGAATGGTTGACATGATTCCTTCGGGGTCATGAATAACCCTATAAAGCCTTCCCGGTAAAAAAAGACGGTCAACATAAGAAGCAAAATTTCCTTCGATCGTCAGGTCCCCATGCGGAAACCCTGGCGCGGAAGTAAATTTAAACATCAGCCAGTAACCAATCAAAATCCCAAAAAACCAGATGATTTGCGTGCGGTATTTTGAATAGATATAAATAATATTGGCAAACATATAGGCCAGGCCGATCCTGCCTAAAACACTCGCAAAACGCATTTTAGAAATAGGTTCTATTACCAACCCGTTGTTATAAATAATTCCAAGGAGAACAAGTATCAATCCCCTTTTTACCACCCTCCATAAAACCTGTTGTTTTGTTTTTCCCTTTTCAAGTGCGCGCCCAACGGAATAAGGAGTTGCCACACCCGCAATGAAAAGGAAAAGCGGAAATATCAGGTCGTAAAAGTGAAAACCATTCCACAAGGGATGGGTAAATTGGTTCGCCAAAGTTCCCCAGAAAGTAGAGCCGGTTGCTTTGCTCATACTATGCATAATTTCATCTGCGCCCATGATCCAGAACATGTCAAAACCACGCAAAGCATCAAGCGAATAAAGCCGCTGTTGAGTTAAATTTTCTGCCATAATAGTTATTGGTTTTTAAAGTGTGTTAGTCAGTAATCGTTAATAGTAATATTATAAAGCTCATCTTGAGCTGAAAGCAATACGAAGTAATAAAGATAATAGATTAGAGATACGTAATGAAAATTTTTTATGGTAAGGCAAAATAATAATTGGTACAATAATTTGATTTACTGTGAGCTGTAAAGGAATTTTTTAAGAATTCATCTGAGTTTTATTTGACATAAAATCGTTTAATTTGCAACTCACTTTGCTGCTTTAAAAATTCTTAAACAGATACCATCAATATGAAAAATTTCTTTCTTGCTTTGTTTGCCGCCTTTGTTTCGATTGGGGCAATGGCGCAATGTTCCGATTCTTTGACTGCAAAAGATTATTCAAATGCAGAACATTTTTTGTTTTATAATACTAACAAATTAGTAGATCATGCCCGTGTAGATCCACATTGGATTTCTGATGATCAATTTTGGTACAGCGATTCAAAAGCTGGTGGAAATGATTATGTTTTGGTAAATGCGGCAACCGGAAAAAAGTCTGTTGTATCCCGGGATGATTTGCCCAAAGAAGATCACATCCGCCCAAATAGAAATGAAGTGCTTTCCCCTGATGGGACAAAAGCGGCTTTCATTAAAGATTATAATTTGTGGGTGAAAGATTTATCTACCGGAAAAGAAACGCAACTTACTACCGATGGTGTAAAATATTTTGGCTATGCGACTGATAATGCGGGTTGGAAACATAGTGATAAAGCCATTTTGCGCTGGTCCCCCGATTCAAGAAAGATCGCTACTTTTCAGCAGGACGAACGTAAAGCAGGGGATATGTATCTCGTTTCAACCAATGTGGGCCATCCAAAATTAGAGCAATGGAAATACCCTTTGCCCGGAGATTCCAATATTATAATGATTCAACGTGTAATTATTAATGTAGATACGCCCAAAGTGATCCGGCTGCAAATTCCTCCTGATCCGCATCGTGGTACTTTGAGCGATGATGTTGCGAGCAGCGGGACTTTTGATGATGTGGACTGGAATCCGAATGATGATGAACTCGCTTTTGTTTCTACTTCCCGCGATCATAAAGTAGAAAAGTTCAGGATTGCCAATGCCAATACAGGCGAAGTGCGGGAAGTGTTTACTGAAACCGTTCCGACGCAATATGAATCCGGCCAGGGAGCGATCAACTGGCGCTATCTGCCAAAAACACACGAGATCATTTGGTATTCTGAAAGAGACAATTGGGGGCATTTATATTTGTATGATTCCAATACGGGCAAGCTTAAAAATAAAATTACCACGGGCGATTTTGTGGTTACTGAATTGTTGAAAGTAGATCAGAAGAACCGTGAATTGTATTTTCTCGCTGATGACAGAGAGAAGGAGAATCCTTACTTCACTCAATTTTGTAAAGTTGATTTTGATGGGAAACACCTTACCACACTTACTCCCGAAACCGGAAACCATTCGATTCAATTATCTCCTGATGAAAATTATTTTATCGATAGTTATTCTCAACCTGATGTGCCGCCGGTTATCGTTTTGCGCGATTTAAACGGAAGAATTATTTCCACTTTGGAGAAAACAGATTTGTCAAGATTAAAAGCAACAGGCTGGCAACCGCCGAAAGTTTTTTCTGTAAAAGCTGCAGATGGCATAACCGATATTTATGGATTACTTTTTACACCCACTAATCTTGATCCCAATAAAAAATACCCGATTATTGATTACATCTATCCAGGCCCGCAAGGTGGAAGTGTAGGAAGCTGGTCATTTGAAGCTTCGCGGGGTGATAACCAGGCGCTTGCTGAATTGGGTTTTATCGTAGTGGAAATTGAAGGAACCAGCAATCCTTTGCGCAGCAAGAGTTACCACGATATGAGCTATGGCCACATGTCCATAAATACTTTGCCAGACCAGGTGGCGGGCATTCGTGAATTGTCTGAAAGATACGCGTATATCGATACCACCAAAGTAGGCATCTGGGGTCACTCGGGTGGTGGATTTGCAACTGCTGATGCCATGTTTACCTATCCCGATTTTTTTAAAGTAGGTATTGCAGAATCCGGCAATCATGACAACCGTAATTATGAAGATGATTGGGGCGAAAGATATATCGGGCTTTTAAAAACAGGCCCGAATGCGGTTTCCAATTATGAACCGCAGGCAAATGAAATTTATGCCAAAAATTTGAAAGGCAAATTAATGCTGGCTTATGGCACAATGGATGACAATGTTCCGCCTTCCAACACGATGTTGGTTATCCAGGCTTTGGAGAAAGCCAACAAGGATTATGATTTGGTAATTTTCCCCAACGCCCATCATGGTTACGGGCAATATTCTTTGTACATGATGCGCCGCCGTTGGGATTATTTTGTAAAAAACCTCTTGGGAGCAGTTCCTCCAAAAGAATATGAATTCCATTATTCTTTTAGCCACAGGAATTATTAATCAAATTAAATATTTAATTAAAATTAAAATACTTCAAAATAAAAATCTTCAATAAAAATTGTTTTACTGATCAAAAGTTTTATCCTTTTCTGTAAGAATAAATTCCATTTGCCTGCGCAGTGCAGGTTATGGTTAGCTCATTGATACAAACATTCGGGGGCAGGGAAGCACAATAAAAAACAGCATCTGCAATGTCTTCTGCAGTAAGCGGAACAAGCCCGTCATAAACTTTGCCCGCTTTTTCTTCATCACCTTTAAAACGTACCAAAGAAAATTCTGTTTCTACAGCGCCTGGCTTTATGTTGGTCACTTTGATATGGTGAGGAAGCAGATCAATTCGCATAGAACGACTGATAACTTCCACGGCGCTTTTGGTGGCGCAATAAATATTGCCTCCTTCATATACTTCGTCGCCCGAAATAGAACCCAGATTGATAATGTGGCCGCTTTTACTTTTCACCATGAACGGAATTACGGCTTTACTCACATACAGCAACCCGTTTATATTGGTATTGAGCATCGTTTCCCAATCTGAAATATCGGCTTTATCAAAAAGATCGCGCCCCAAAGCAAGCCCTGCATTGTTTATCAGGATGTCGAACGATTTCCATTTTTCAGGCAACGCATTTATTTTTCCAAAGGCTTCTTCTTTATTTCTCACGTCAAATGAAGCGCAAAAAACTTCCGTTTCGTATTTTTCCTGAAGTGAATTTTTTAAATCTTCGAGCCTTTCTTCCCTTCTTCCATTGATGATGAGGTTATCGCCGTTTGATGCAAATTTTTGGGCACAGGCTTTCCCGATTCCTGATGTAGCGCCGGTAATAAATACATTTCTTTTCATTGTTTATCATTTTTTAAAAATTAGAAATCCGGGTTAAAAGCCTGCCTACCGCAGGCAGGTTTGTTTACTATAATTTATATATTCGTTTATGCATTGCAGTTATTTCCATGCTTTTCTTAAACCAGCAAAGGTTCCAGTTCTTCCGGAGAAGAAACAATTTGGAGATATTGGTGAATATCGGAATACAAAAAACCATCTTTTTCCGCTTTATTTAAAAAAGCAATAAGATGATCATAAAATCCCGATGTATTGAGCACAAAAATTTTTTTATTATGAATGTTCAGTTGGTTCCAGGTAAGCATTTCAAAAAATTCATCCATTGTCCCAAAACCGCCGGGCAACACTAACGCAGCATCACATTTTTCATATAGCAAACGCTTCCTTTCGTGCATATCTTCCACCTCCAACATTTCAGTTAAGCCATTGTGCATGTGTTCCGGAACTGAAAGAAACCGGGGCATAATTCCAATAACTTTTCCATTATTTTCTAACACTGAATTAGCTACCGCGCCCATAATTCCTTTATTTCCCCCTCCATAAATTAAAGTAATATTTTTTTTGGCAAGCAGGTAGCCAATTTGTTTTGCGTGTTCACAAAACAAAGGGTTGCTTCCATTTTTTGAACCACAAAAAACAGTTAAAGATTGAATTGCCATATTTTTATTTATTTTCGGAAAAATTCAAAATTAAAAAATAGAAATCCAAAAACATTTTTAATCTTACCAAAAAAAAATTCTATGTCCCCCGCCGTATTACTTTCCTTTATTATTGGTTATTTTTTAGTGCTTATTTTTATCTCTTACATCACTTCAAAAAAATCGAATGATAATGCCACTTTTTTTATCGCTAACCGTTCGTCAAAATGGTATTTAGTGGCTTTCGGAATGATTGGTACTGCGTTGAGCGGCGTTACTTTTATTTCTGTTCCCGGTGAGGTGGGAAACCTTGCCGGTTCACAGTTTCGTTACTTTCAGTTTGTTTTGGGAAACGCAGCCGGCTATTTTTTAGTCGCCTATATTTTATTACCCTTGTATTATAAAATGCATTTGATTTCCATTTACGAAGTGATAGAAAGAACGCTGGGAAAAGTGAGCCACAAAACCGCCGCTGCCATCTTTCTGGTTTCAAGGGTCATTGGTTCTGCATTCAGGTTATACCTTGTAGCCATCGTTTTGCAAAAATTTATTTTTGACGAAATGGGCGTTCCATTCTGGCTCACAATTGTCATTTGTTTGTTACTTATTTGGGGATACACTTTTAGAGGTGGTTTAAAAACCATTATTATTACCGATTCGCTTCAAACTGTTTTCCTGGTTTCTTCTGTTTTTCTTTCTATTTATTTTATTTGCCATAGTTTAGGATATTAATATCAGCCAGGCTTTCCATGCGGTAAAAGACAGTAGTTATTCAAAAATATTTTTTACCCATAATTTCGTTTCCAATAAATTTCATTTTACCAAACAGTTTCTGGGCGGCATTTTTGTAACTATCGGCATGTTTGGGCTAGACCAGGATTTGATGCAAAAAAACCTTAGTTGCAAAAACCTGAAAGACGCGCAAAAAAACATGCTGAGTTTCACCTTTATTTTTGTCATCATTAATTTGTTTTTTTTAAGCGTTGGCGCTTTACTTTATATTTATGCGCACCGCGAAGGAATTGCAATTCCGTTGGATCCTACCACTCATCAGCCGCGAACAGATTATCTCTTTCCGGAAATTGCTTTAAATCATTTTAAAGGGGTTCCGGCGGTTGTGTTTATGCTCGGATTAACGGCTGCAACCTTTGCCACAACTGATTCAGGGCTTACGGCACTCACCACTTCTTTTTGTATAGATTTTTTAAATTTTGATAAAAAGAAGAATATTGTTGAAAAAGAAATGGTAAGAAAACGAACTTATGTGCATATCGCTTTTTCCATAATTATCTTACTGGTTGTCTTGTTATTCAATGCGGTTAATGATGCTTCTGTGGTAAGTGCCATTTTTACGGTAGCTACTTATACTTATGGCCCGCTGATTGGGTTATTTGCTTTTTCCTTATTTGCTAAGAAAAGGCAGGTAATGGATAAGGCAACGCCCTATATTGTTATACTGGCGCCTGCTTTGTTTTTTTATTGATAAATATTCTACCGTTTTGTTTGACGGGTATGTATTTGCAGAAGAGTTGATAATTGTAAACGGGCTTCTTACCTTTATAGGATTATGGATTATGGCAAGAAAAAAACCACCAAAGAAAAAATTTTAACATATGCCTGAACTGATAAGCGATAAAGCCAACGATTATGCAACTTCCTTTTCTGAACCAACAGATAAATTGTTGCAGGAAATTGAAGATTTTACTTTAAACCATCATGATAATTCCAACATGCTAAGCGGCCCTTTGCAGGGAAAATTATTGGAGATGCTGAGTAAAATCATAAATCCACAACAGATTCTTGAAGTAGGGACCTTCACAGGATACAGCGCATTGTGCCTCGCAAAAGGATTACAACCAAATGGTAATTTACATACTATTGAATTGAGAGAAGAAGATGCTGATATTGCGCAAAATTATTTTACAAAATCTTCACAGTCCGATCAGATAATTTTACACCGTGGAAATGCGTTAGAGGTTATTCCAACACTTGATAAAACCTGGGATTTGGTTTTTATTGATGCGGATAAAACCAACTATATTAATTATTACGAATTAACTTTGCCGCGCTTAAAAAAAGGTGGGGTGGTTCTTGCAGATAATGTTCTTTTTCATGGTGAAGTGTTGAATGAAAAGATCAGTGGTAAAAATGCAATAGCTATAAATGCTTTTAATGAACATGTGGCCAAAGATGAAAGAGTGCAGCAGGTAATTATTACCATAAGGGATGGATTAATGATGGTAATAAAAAAATAAATTACAAATTCGTATAAAAAGTTTGTTTACTGATGAACAGGGTTTTGATCATTTTATTTTTTTCATTTGGATGCTTTTTTAAAGTATCTGCACAATACATGACGGCGCAGGAATATGTTCAGAAATACAAAGGCCTGGCGATTGAAGAAATGAAAAGAATGGGCGTTCCGGCTGCGATCACCCTTGCGCAAGGTTTATTGGAAACTGAAGACGGTAACAGCGATTTGTTGAAAGAATCTAATAATCACTTTGGTATCAAATGCAAAAATACATGGACTGCAGAAACGGTAAGCCATGATGATGATGCGCCCGGCGAATGTTTCAGGAAATATAAAACCGCAGAAGATTCTTACCGCGACCATTCTAATTTTTTAAGAGGCAACACCCGTTATGCTTTTTTATTTCAGTTAGACCCTACAGATTACAAAGCCTGGGCGTATGGTTTGCGAAAAGCTGGTTATGCCACCAATCCGCGCTATCCTGAAATTTTAATTAAGAATATTGAGGATAATAATTTGGAACAATATACAGATGAAGCATTAAATGATGTTCCTCATTTTGATGCATCACAATATGCAGCCGATACGGAAAATGATTCTTCTCAAACAGTTCAAAACACTGATCACGCCTTCTGAGCCAGCCAATGAACCTGACTATCAACGGATCCAAAGCTTTATATGTTCCCAAAGGCACTTCTTTATTAGCTATAGCCACAGAACATAACATTAACCTGGAAAAATTATTAGCAATAAACGACCTGGAAAGTGACGGCCTTTTACAAAAAGGCCAATATGTTTTTTTAGAGAAAAAACAGAAAGAAGGGCAGCAGGATTTTTGTATAGCAGAGGCAAATGAAACGCTCTATGATATTGCTCAAAAATATGGCGTGATTTTGCAAAACCTGTATGATTATAATAATCTTACAGCAAACGATTTTATTGTTGCAGGGACAAAGATATTTTTGAAACCACAACTTTCATTAAAACAAGTGGCTTCATCGGATATTCGGCATGAAGGTATCCAGGCTAAAAACGAAAACCAACAAGTGGCGACAGGAAATCCGGCTACCTATATTGTTCAGCCAAAAGAAAGCCTGTATGCTATTTCAAAAAAATACGGTGTATCTGTTGATGATATAAAAAAATGGAATAATCTCAAAAGCGATCATTTGCAAATCGGGCAACAGCTCATCATTTCAAAATAATTTATGGCTACATTAAAAGTTCACGACAAGGAGTTTATTCCATATATCAGCGCACCGGAAATAGATGAGCAGGTATCAAGGGTAGCCGCTGAAATTAACAAAGATTATGAAGGCAAAAAACCCTTATTTATCGCCATCCTTAATGGTGCTTTTATTTTTGCCGCTGACCTTTTTAAACAAATAAATGTAGAAGCGGAAATTGGGTTTATAAAACTGGCTTCGTATAAAGGCGTAAAATCAACCGGGAAAGTAATTACGGCTATTGGCCTGGATGCTGAAATTTATAATCGGGATGTGGTAATAATTGAAGATATTGTTGACACAGGAAAAACTTTATCACAATTTTTACCACAACTTCAACATCAGCATCCGGCGTCTTTAAAAATTGCCTCGTTATTGCATAAACCATCAGCGACGGTTCATTCTATAAAAATTGATTATTTGGGGTTTACAATTCCCGACAAATTTGTGCTTGGATACGGTTTGGATTATGATGGCCTTGGAAGAAATAAAAAAGAGATCTATCAATTAGTTTAAATTGCTAAAAGAATGTTACCTGCTTTTTTATAAGAAGTTTCTATCTTTCTGAAATCTGTTTTCATGAAAAAGATATTTACCGTTTTTACTGTGTTTTTTTTCTTTCATTATTCTTTTGCCCAATATTATATTAGGGGAGATGTAAAGGATGAAATGAACCTTCCTTTGCAGAATGTAAAAATTTATATGCCTGAAATGAATTCCCTTTATTCCAGTGGTGTTTCAGGCGGTTTTGGCATTCCAACTACTCATGCTACCGACTCATTAATTTTTAGCCTGGATGGATATGTTACGCAAGCTATAAGAATTAAAACTAACGAATACCAGCATATCATTTTAAAAATAATTCCTATCGGCTCGCAAATTAATAAACAAAAATTAGTATCGCTGACTACCGGAAACAGCGGAAATATTTTCCCGGTTTCTTATTATGAAAATGAAAGCTATAGCAATCTTGCAGAAAATGATTTTGTAAAAGCGAAAAATGATACAAAGACTCAATTTTCAATGCGGATTGATAAAGCATCTTATAGTAATGTACGCAGGTTTATTAACCAGGGGACAAAGGTGCCGGTAGATGCAGTGAGAATTGATGAAATGCTCAACTATTTTAATTTTAATTATAAAGAGCCTGAAGACAGTGGCGTTTTCAGGGTTGAAACTCATATTTCTGATTGCCCCTGGAATAACCAGCACCGCTTGTTGTTTTTAAATTTATCTGCTAAAAAATTAAATCTTGATCATGTTCCACCATCCAACCTGGTTTTTTTGATTGATGTATCAGGAAGTATGGATTTACCTAACAGGTTGCCTCTTTTAAAAGAAGCTTTTCAATTGTTAGTAAAAAATTTAAGAAAACAGGATACGGTTTCGATTGTAACGTATGGTGGAAACGTAGGAATATGGTTACCACCAACCGGCGGAGCGCACAAACACATCATATCAAAATCTATCGAAGGATTGTCTGCGTCGGGCGATACGCCGGGAGAAGCCGCCATAAGGACCGCATACAAACTGGCCGAAACTACTTTTATAAAAGGAGGGAATAACAGGATCATTTTAGCCACCGATGGCGATTTTAATGTGGGGCAAAGCAACGAAGCAGACCTGGAAGACATGATATCAAAAGAAAAACAATCGGGAGTTTACCTTACCTGCCTGGGCGTAGGAATGGGAAATTATAAAGATTCAAAAATTGAAGTTTTATCCAAAAAAGGCAATGGGAATTTTGCTTATATAGATGATTTGAGAGAAGCGGAAAAAGTGCTCGTAACCGAATTTACTCAAACGCTTTATTCTGTTGCCAGCAATGTGTATGTCAGTGCTAAATTTAATCCGGATCTTATAAATGAATATCGTTTGATTGGGTATGATAATAAAAAAAGCATCATTGCAGAAAAGATTTACGAACTGGAAGGTGGCGAGATCGGCTCAGGTTCAGGGAATACAGTGATCTTTGAAATCATGCCTTCCACTTTAGATTCAACTAACGGGGGAAAAGGGAATATTGCTGATTTTAAAATTCATTACCGTATTCCGAATGATAGTTCAGAAAGAATTATTGATTATCCATGCCCTGATAATTATATCCCGTTTGATTCACTGAAAAGTGAACTTCGCTTTGCTACAGCCGTTGCCATGTTTGGTTTAAAATTAAGAGAATCAAAATATTTTCCTGCCAACATAGAATGGAGTTTTATTAAAAATATTGCCGCTAATGCTCAATCTCCGGATAATTTTTTAGAAAGAGAATTTTTAGAATCAATCGACAAAGCTCAGGGAATTTATGCAGAAAAAAAGAAGAAAGGTTTTTGGAGAAAGGATAAAGATGAATGAAAAATAATTTAATAATCACTCAGGGAATAAAGAATTATTTTACATTTGGATTTCTGTCATTTTAATTCAAATTTTGAATTTAGAAAGAATCTCAAATACTTTAAATTTTGTCACTTATGCAAATAATTCCTTTTTTAATCAAAGAACTGGAGCAGGAAGCAAAAACTACCAGGAAATTTTTAAAGTTGGTAAATCCTGACAAATTTCAATGGAAGCCACACGAAAAAAGTATGTCAATGAAAAACCTTACGGTTCATATCGCCGAGTTGCCTTCCTGGGTAGATATGGCTGTAAATGAGGATGGGATTGATTTTGCAGCAAGCCCCTATAAACCTACGGAAGTTGAAACCACTGAAGATCTTGTAAATCTTTTGAACGAATCAGAACAAAAAGCTTTGGCTGCTTTGCAAAAAATAAAGGAAGATGAACTTTTACAAACATGGACGCTTAGAAATGGAGATGCCATTTTAATGTCAATGACCCGTTATGAAATGATTCGCCATGCATATAGCCAAACTACGCATCACCGGGCACAACTTGGTGTTTATTTACGTTTGTTGGATATTCCCATTCCCGGAAGCTATGGGCCAAGTGCCGATGAATCCAGCTTTTAAATTTTGAAAAGGCTGATTTTTCCGGGTAAAAAAAATCCCAAAATTTATTAATTTTTGAGATGAGGTAGGCCATTTTGGTTATTGAAGGGCCAGCGTGGGTTCATATTTACCTTTGGTATGGATTTAGATACATGTTTTTCTGAGAAATATTTTTCGAAAAATGTAAATCAATTATTATGGCAAATGAAAATTTTATTGAAAGAATAGCATCGGCAATGGGGCAAAACGCTTCAGTAAAAAATGTATTTGGAGAACCGATCCGTGTGGGCGAAAAGACCATTGTTCCTGTTGCGCGCATCGCATACGGGTTTGGCGGAGGCGCGGGGAAAAGGAATAAAAAGCAAAAAAAGAATGAGGCCACAGATACAGTTCATGGGGAAGAAGAACCCCTTGCAAAAGGCGCCGGTGGAGGAGGAGGGTTTAATGCGAGGGCAAAAGGTGTATATGAAATTACTCCAACATGCACTCGTTTTATTCCCGCAAACCCTGCTCAAAAGATCTTAATTGGTGTTGCTATCGGCTATTTCCTGAAGAAGTTCTTTTTCTCAAAACGGAAAAAATAAAAAAAAGTAATGGCGGGTCTTTTATGATCAAAGTTCCTGCCATTTGGCTTTCAACACGATAATTGCTTCTGCTATAAAAAGAATGCAATTAGAAATGAAATCAGAAATAAGGGTTATTTGTTTGTTTACTATAAAAACAAAAACTTATAGTTCCTGCAATAGCTTATTTCCAAAATTTACATAATCGGCATTACCGGCTTCTTTGGCAAGTTCGATGGTTTTCATCGTGGTTGCCCGTGCACCTGCCTTATCGCCCATCGCCTTTTGAATTCTTGCTTTTTGTAAAAACATATAATAGGCTTTGGGGCTTTCTTCGGTGGCTTTATTGATGTACTCAAGCGCCTTTGCATAGTTTTTATCATAGTCATAATAAAAATTGGCCGCCTGGTAATAAGGTGGCTTGCCGCTTTGCAAAGCAGCTTCAATTTGAGCGCGAATACGTTCTTTAATATTGGTAGTTATGGGAAGGCTTACGTCAGTATTGGCCCACTTCAAATGAAGATCGCAACTTTCATTTTTAAGATTGGAGAATTGCATCGTAAAAGTTTCTATTTTTTCTTTATGCAAAATAACCGGCGCTTTATAATGAAGCACATCATCATTGGTTGTAAAACCTTCTGAACCCGGATAAGCCGAGCCTTTGCTTAAGATAATATCCCACTGATCTTTACCGGGAACGGTATAGATCACATAAGAACCGCTATCAAGCGCCTGGCCGCCTATAGAAACATTGTCGCTGAAATGGATTTTTGTAGCCGCATTGGCGCCGGTTCTCCATGGTTTCCCCAAAGGAACCAATTCAGAATTTACCCCAAAAACCTGCCTGCCTTTAATGCCGGGGCGGCTATAAGTCAATTCTATTTTTCCCAGGCCAAAATCCTGGATAATGGTTTGAGTTGGGCTCGGAGCAGGCATATTAACCTGCGCACTTACAGGGATATAAAAGGCTATAAAAGCGAAAGCTATTATTAAAGACTTTTTCATATTATTATTTTATACAAACTTAACATTTATATAATGATAATTTTAATTTAGGTACGGGTAAAAAATCTTTTAAAATTGAAAGTAAATGGGTGCTCAGCAATTGATGGAGCGATTTATAGAGGAGTACGGCATTACTTGCACTAAGCACAAAAAAACCGTCTTGAAAAAGGACGGTTTTTTTTGTGTCAAATTAAAAAACTACTCCCGATGGCTATCGGAATTATACGGTCACTGTATCTTTTGGAATTACTTCATTTCTAAAAACCACCATTCCATCAAAAACATCTACGAGAACCGGTTTTGTTTTATCAATACTAGCGCTCAACAATTTTTTACTTAACTGGTTCACGATTTGTTTTTGTATCAGCCTTTTTAATGGCCGTGCACCAAACTGGGGATCAAAGCCATTTTCTGCAAGGTAATCAAGCGCATAATCTGTAAATTCAAGTACAACGCCATTTTTAGCCAATTGTTCTTTAAGGTCATTTAACTGGATCCTGATAATTTCCTTTATATCGTTTATTAATAAAGGCTGAAACATGATTACTTCATCGATCCGGTTTAAAAACTCTGGCCTTATGGTTTGGCGTAAAAGTTCCATCACTTGTTGTTTCGTTTTTTCTACAACTTCCTCTTTATTTTTATCAGTAACATTTTCAAAAGCCGCCTGAATCAATTGGCTTCCCATGTTACTCGTCATAATGATAATGGTGTTTTTAAAATTAACCACGCGCCCTTTATTATCTGTCAATCTTCCATCATCTAAAACCTGCAATAAAATATTGAAAACATCGGGATGAGCTTTTTCAATTTCATCCAAAAGGATTACACTATAAGGTTTTCGCCTAACCGCCTCTGTCAGTTGTGCCGCCTTCTTCATAACCTACATATCCCGGAGGTGCGCCAACTAATCTGCTTACAGAATGTTTTTCCTGGTATTCGCTCATATCTATCCGGGTCATCATGCTATCATCATCGAATAAATATTGGGCTAAAGCTTTGGCTAATTCTGTTTTACCCACACCCGTAGTCCCCAGAAAAATAAAGGAACCAATGGGTTTGCGTGGATCGTGCAAACCTGCACTGCTTCTGCGTACTGCGTCAGCAACGGCTTCAATGGCTTCATCCTGGCCAATTACTCTTTTGTGCAGTTCATCTTCAAGATTCAATAATTTATCTCTTTCACTTTGCAACATTTTGTTTACCGGAATACCGGTTGCTTTTGCCACACTGTCTGCAATATCTTCGGCATCTACTTCTTCTTTTAATAATCGCTTTTCGTTTATCTCTTCTAATTCAACTGTGTATTCTGCAATTAATTTTTCCTGGTTTTGTAGTTTGCCATATCGTATTTCTGCTACCTTTCCATAGTCACCCTCACGTTCCGCTTTTTCAGCAGCCATTTTTAAATTTTCCATTTCTGCTTTTGCGTTCTGCACTTTTTCTACCAGCTCTTTTTCCTGTTGCCATTTGGCTTTAAAAGTATCCCGTTCAACAGATAAATTGGAAATTTCCGTATTCAATTCTTTTAATTTCACTTCATCTTTCTCTCTTTTTATCGCCTCTCTTTCTATTTCCAATTGACGGATCTGCCGTTCCAGGTTATCCAAACCTTCAGGCATGGAATTCATCTCAAGCCTAAGCTTGGCAGCACTTTCATCAATAAGGTCAATTGCTTTATCAGGTAAAAAACGGTCAGTGATATAACGGTTCGATAATTCAACAGCTGCAATAATTGCTTCGTCTTTAATGCGGACATGGTGATGCATTTCATACCTTTCTTTTAAACCCCGTAAAATAGAAATCGCGTCTTCAACACTTGGTTCATCCACCAACACTTTTTGAAACCTTCTTTCAAGCGCTTTATCTTTTTCAAAGAATTTTTGATATTCGTTCAGGGTTGTGGCACCGATAGCTCTTAGCTCGCCACGGGCAAGTGCAGGTTTTAAAATATTAGCGGCGTCCATTGCGCCTTCTCCACCACCGGCCCCAACTAAGGTATGTATTTCATCAATAAACATAATGATTTCCCCATCACTATCGCCCACCTCTTTTATCACAGATTTTAATCTTTCTTCAAACTCGCCTTTGTATTTGGCGCCTGCAATCAGAAGCCCCATATCTAACGCGTAAATTATTTTTGATTTTAAATTTTCAGGCACGTCACCACTAATGATGCGAATTGCCAAACCTTCTACTATGGCGGTTTTCCCAACGCCGGGTTCACCAACAAGTATTGGATTATTTTTTGTCCTCCTTGATAAAATATGCAATGTTCTTCTAATTTCTTCATCTCGCCCGATAACGGGGTCAAGCTTATTGCTTCTTGCTAATTCATTTAGATTTTTAGCGTATTTGTTAAGCGCATTAAATTGTGTTTCTGAGGTTTGAGAAGAAACAGTAGAACCCTTTTTCAAATCTTTAATAGCGGCTACCAGGCCTTTTTCTGTGAGGCCGGCGTCTTTCAAAATCTTCGCTGTATTATCATTTCCCTGTATGATTGCAAGCAGCAAATGTTCTACACTTACAAATTCATCATTGAAAGTTTTTAAAGAAGCGGCAGCGCGTAACAGCACATTATTGAGATCGCGGCTGATCACCTGTGCAGGTTCGCCTGATCCTACTTTGGGAAGCTTTTTGATGCTTTCCTCAACCTTGCTTTCAACAAAATTTACGTTTACATTATTTTTTTTCAAAAGAAAATCTACGGGGCTGTCTTCATCGGTAAGCAAGGCCTTTAGTAAATGTTCAACTTCTATGTTCGGATTTTTTTCATTAAAAGCCAGTTGCTGGGCTTTTTGAAAAATTTCCTGCGATTTTATGGTTAAATTACTTGGATTCATATAAAGTTATTATTTTATAAATTTAAACTTTAAGCACAAATATTAATCCAACTCTGAAATTAGAAATTATGTCGCATTGGTACCGCCGCTCCTGCCTGAAATGCAGCCTGATAGTTATTTGCATGCTATTTTTACAGGGTTCTTTTGCTCAAAAAAAATTTGAAAAAGCTAATATTTGGCTTAAAAATAATGTTCGCAGCATGGGCGGCAGGGCAGTACTTGTAATTTTTATGGATGGGAAAATTATATATAACCATTCCGAAAACAATCTTTCAGATATTCAAAAAACTTCTTTGAGATTTATTGCAAAGAGGCAAGGTAAAGATCAAACCGAAGCTGTAAAGGATTTTACTTTTACCACACGTGAACCAATTGCAAGTTGCAGTAAATGGCTCAGCGCTGCACTTGTAATGACCTTTGTTGATGAGGGCAAATTAAACCTTGATGATACTGTAGGCAAATTTTTACCCATTCTTTCTAAATATCAAAAGGGAAATATTACAATAGCAGATTGTTTGGCTCATCTCACCGGCATAGATGGTGGCAACCTGAAAGAATCAAGGCAACTTATTTCGGAAAGCCAAACTATGGAAGAGGTAATTCAGAAAATTGCTTTGTTACCAATGGAAGGCAAGCCCGGGCAAGTATTTCATTACAGTAGCATTGGTTTGCAAATAGCAGCGGCCGTAATTGAAAAGATAAGCGGCAAAGATTTTAAAACGTTATTTAATGAAAGAATTGCGATGCCATGCAGTATGAAGAATACTGATTTCGGAGAAGGGAAAATAGCATTGGCGGCGGGTGGCGCCAGCAGTACTCCTGAAGATTATATTCATTTTTTGCAAATGATTTTACAAGATGGAAATTATAACGGCAAGCAAGTGCTTTCAAAAAAAAGTATCATAAAAATGGAGCAGGATTATACAAAAGGTGCAAGAGTAGCTTATTCTCCTGATCAGGCAGGGAATTTGGATTATGGCCTGGGCGAGTGGATATTAGAAAATGGGAATGGACGTGCAAATGTAGTGTCAAGCCCGGGATTATTTGGAAGCTTTCCATGGGTAAATAATAAAAAGAAGTACGCTGGATTTTTATTTGTTTTGAACATCAATCAAAAAGGAAGGGAACAAAAATATGAGGAACTGCAAAAAAGTATAAATGATGAAATTACCAACTGAAAACCGGCTCTGGTACAAAGGAAGTATTTTTGCAATCCTGAATGACGACAATAAACAGACATACTGAATTCATAAAAAAGACAGCCTTGTCTTTAGGTTTTGAATATTGCGGTGTTGCAAAAGCCATTAAATTAGATGAGGATGAAAAGAGGTTGGAATCTTGGCTGAATAAGGGTTTGAATGGTAAGATGGATTATATGAATAATTATTTTGATCTGAGGATTGATCCTTCCAAACTGGTTCCCGGTGCCAAATCTGTAATTACTTTGTTATTGAATTATTTTCCTTCACAACAACAAAATCATAGTGTTCCGCAAATTTCAAAATACGCTTATGGTAAAGATTATCATGAAGTAATAAAAGATAAACTTAAAGGGTTTTTACAAATTTTGAAAGACAATATTGGTGAAATACATGGGCGTGGATTTACAGACAGTGCGCCGGTTCTTGAAAGAAGCTGGGCTGTGAAAAGTGGTTTAGGCTGGGTGGGGAAAAATGGAAATTTGATTACAAAAAATAATGGTTCCTTTTTTTTTATCGCCACATTAATAACTGACCTTGAGCTGGAAGCAGACGATCCTTTTGTAAAAGATTATTGCGGAACCTGTACAAAATGTATTGATGATTGCCCGACTGAGGCAATACTTCCCGGTAAAGTGATTGACGGAAGTAAGTGCATTTCTTATTTTACGATTGAATTAAAGGATATGCTGATTCCGGACAAAATGAAAGGCAAATTTGAAAACAAATTATTTGGTTGTGATATTTGCCAGGATGTTTGCCCGTGGAACCGGTTTTCTAAACCAACTAAGGAAATTGAATTTAAACCGCTGCCTGAAATCCTTAATTTTTCAAAAAATGACTGGGAAGAATTAACGGAAGAATCATTTAAAATTATTTTTAAAAACTCTCCTCTGAAACGCTCAAAATTTGAAGGAATAAAAAGGAATTTAAAATTTTTGGATTCCCTAGAAGCGGCGCCAAAGGCAAAATAGAAATGTGGGTTATTTATTGCTTTACTGTTGTAGAACCGCGAAAAGGTTTATTAATTTTTCTACTGCTGTCAAAATAGTTCCACCTGACAACCCGAAATTCAAAAGCGTTGCATTTTAAAAAAATTATTTTTTCTTAAACAATATTTCAGCTTTTATTCCTATAAAACTATAATGCCTTTTGCTGTACAATCCTTTATTGGCCATACTTGTAGGGTTGTAATAAAAATAAGGGCCAATCGTTAGAGGATTTTTTTCCTTGGCAAAAAATGTAACTGAAACCCCGGTATGTAAACCAAATTGAGTTTTATTAAACAATGAATTGTCCTTATAATATATTCCGGGATTAGATTGAAATTGTAAAGCATTGGTGCCGATCAATTCTGATATATTGATTCCTGTGTTCCAAAATAAGGCGGCTTTTTTACTTTTATTTAACCGCACATTAAATGATAAAGGAACTTCCAAAAGATGAAAATTATTCCGGTAAGAACTTATAATACTATCAGCGCTGTAAAAATTACCTGAAGAATTAAATGTTTGGTTAGAAGTTGGTGGAATAATTACTCTTCCTATTTTAGTTATCAAAGAAAAATATTGGTAAGAGATTCCGAATGAGATTTTATTTTTATCAGAAATATTCTTTTCTAAAAAAACGCCGGCAATAAACGCGATAGAATTTTTTATTTTGGAAGGATAAGGATTGATATAAGAAGCAGGAATGCCGCTGCTGATTGCATTAACGGAAGAGTTTGTTTCTGTGGGATTTTTAATTAATGGTTTTCCGGCGGAAAAAGTAACTCCAAAAAACCAGGGATGTTTTTGATTTTTCTTTTGAAATTTTGTAATCAACGAATCTTTTTTTGAAGAGGTTACCTTTTTCATATTTTGTAATTCAGGCTTATCTGGTAAACTATCCTGTTGGTTCTCTTTTTGGATATTATCCTTTTCTTTTTTGAATTTTGTTTCCTCAATACTGTGGAAGGCTACCGGTGGATTTTTCAGATTTTCCGATTCAATTTGATTTACTTTATTATTTTCCTGCCTATCTGCTAGCACGGGCAGTTTGCTGCTGGTTCTTTTAGTTTTAACAGAAGTGGTTATTTTTTTCTTTGTATTAAAAGCGATTTTTTCGGCAGTTTCATTTTGAAATTTTAAACTTTTATATGCAACTTTTGCAGAATCAGAATTTGGTAAAATACCAGTTTTGATTACCGTGTTGTTTAAAGAAGAATCATGAATATTTGTTGGTTTACTGCCCTTTTCTAAAACATTAGAAATTGCCACATTTTTTTGTTGCTTATTTTTTATAGAATTAATAAACAAAAAACCACCTAAAGAAAGGAATAGGAATAAGAATAAAAGTATGAAAACTGCTCTTCTTTTTTTATCTTTTTTTCCAATTCGATTTTCAATGTTTTCCCATATAGATTCTGATGGAGGAATTTTTAATTCCCCCAATTTCCGTTGAACATTTTTTTCAAAATTATTTGGTTCCATAATGGCCATTTTGATCTTTTAATGAAAATTTTTCAATCCACTCTATTAATAAAACCCGGGCTCTTGCGTATTGCGACCTTGATGTTCCCTCGTTGATACCTAACATTGAGGCGATCTCTACATGTTTATAGCCTTCAACAGCATGCATGTTAAATATGGTTTGAAACCCTGTTGGTAATTGCCTTATCAATTCCGCTAATTCTTTCGTTTGCAAGTTCACCTCCGGATTTTCTGTCGAAACCATGTGTAAAGGGGCTTCATCAAAGGAAAGGTCGTAGCGGTATTTCTGATTTGTTTTCAGATAATTTAATGCAGTATTTACCATTATTTTCCTGATCCAGCCAGCCAATTCCCCTTCGCCTTTAAATTGTTTTAATCGTGTAAATACTTTTATAAATCCTTCCTGCATAACTTCTTCCGCATCGTTCAAGCTTTTTGTATACCTGAAACAAACGCCGAGCATAGAAGAAGCGAAATGATCGTACAATTTTTTTTGTGCATCAGGCTTTAATTTCAGGCAGTCTTTCAATAATTGATGATAATCCGTTTCTTCCATTGCAATACCTTGACAACTGTGAGTTAGGTTTCGTTGCATGGCTGCAACTTTTTTGTGATTCAGGGCATAAAAAATGCTTTTATAAAAAAAATCGCCACGCTTTTTTAAACATTAATTTGCTTTTAAAATTACCCCTAAAAAGTTATCTGTTATTTTTGCCAAAAGAAAATTTGAAATGAGCGATTTAAAATTATCAGACCAAAAATATGTCTGGCATCCTTATACTTTTCAAAAAAACAGGATTCCTGCCATTCCAATTGTACGTGGAAAAAAAGCAATTCTGATTGATGAAAACGGCAATAAATATATTGATGCAGTAAGCAGTTGGTGGGTAAATATTCACGGCCATGGAAATAAATTTATCGCTAAAAAAATTTATGAGCAGGCTAAAAAATTGCAACAGGTAATATTTACACAATTCACTCATCAGCCCGCAGTGGAACTTGCGGAAAAATTATTACCGGTTTTACCCGGTGGATTTACCAAAATATTTTACAGCGATGATGGCTCTACTTCTACAGAAGTGGCGATAAAAATGGCAATCCAATATTGGAAAAATGTGGGTGATAACAAACGAAATAAAATTCTTGCCTTTCATAATTCTTACCATGGTGATACTTTCGGCGCAATGAGTATCAGCGAGCGCGGTATTTATACATTTGCTTTCCAGGATAAATTATTTGATGTAATTTTTATTGATACACCGGATGGAAAAAATATTGAACAGCTAAAGACTGAAATTGAAAAATACAGAGAAGAAATTGTTTGTTTCATTTATGAGCCTTTGTTGCAGGGTGCCGGTGGCATGCTGATGCATCAACCTGAAGACCTTGATCATCTTCTAAGTTTGATGAAAGAAGAGGAAATTATTTGTATTGCGGATGAAGTGCTAACAGGCTTTTATCGTACCGGGAAATTTTTTGCGGGTGATTATATGAAAGAAAAAGCAGACATCATTTGCCTGAGTAAAGCATTGACCGGCGGAACAATGGCACTAGGAGTTACCGCATGTACACAAAAAATTTATGACGCCTTTGTTAGCGATGATAAAACCAAAACTTTATTTCACGGGCATTCTTTTACTGCCAATCCTTTGGCATGTACCGCTGCCGTTGCCAGTTTTGAACTGATTCAAAAACAAAAAGTTTTAAAAAATATTGAAAATATTATTTCTCTTCATCAACGATTCTTTAAAAAATTAAAAGGGTATGAAAAGGAAAATTTCATAAAAAATGTACGCTTAAGAGGAACCATTATTGCTTTTGAAATGTGCACTTCAGAAAAAGATAATTATCTCAATAATATCAGTAAAGATTTTACGGTTTTCAGCATGGAACGTGGCGTCTATCTTCGTTCTATGGGAAACACGATCTATGTAATGCCTCCTTATTGTATTACATCGAAAGAATTAAAAAAAGTATATTCTGTGATTATTCAGTTCATAAAAAAACAGGTAGCGCAACAAGGAAAAGTTTAATTTTCTGCCGATTTTCTCAAATCTTCCAGTGCCGCTTCATATTGCGCGCCGGAGAATTTATCAAAAAAAATCCCTTCTATTCTTTTCCAGGGGTACCAGCCTAAATTGATATTTACATCCCACGTTAATTGGGTTTGGTTGTTCTGTTTTGGAATAAGGAGAAAGAGGTAATTTACTTTGGTTGATGAATTGGATTCTACATCAATTTTAATTTTGCTTCCGGAAGTGTCAACCAGGTTGAGAATGATAGTTTTCCCTTTCTTATCTGTTAAGGTAACTGAGGAGAGAATGTTTTTTGAAGGTTGATTTTTAGTGATTGTAATGTTTTCGTCTTTAAATGCCGGGTACCATTTTTTCCATTCTTCAAAATTTAAAATTTGATTTTTTACTTTATCATGTGATGCGTTTATATCTACGGATTTGGCAACTGTTACTTTTGACGGAAGAAGCAATGCGAACAAAAAAATAATTACAAAAACCGAGGCTAAGAAAATGATAAACCTAATAATATTCATATTTTATTCCCATTTAAAAACTTTGATGGCTATCGCATAAACAACCACTCCCCACAATAATAAAATGCCGATTTCCCATCTTTCGTCCCATAAATTATTTCCCTGGAAAGCTACGTCCCTTAGGGCATTATTAAGATGAGTGAGCGGCATTGCCTGCGCTATCCACCGCAACCATTTTGGAAAAACATCAATAGAAAAAAAAGTGCCTCCAATTAAAAACTGAGGTAACGTAATAATATTGGCGAAAGGTGGAATGGTGCTATCGTTTTTAGCAAGCCCACTTACAATAAATCCCATTCCCATAAAAACCACCAGGCCGATAAAACTTAAAATAAGTAATTCAATAAAAGTTTCAAATCCTTTTATAAGTGTAAAATCAAACAGGAAATGGCCGGCAAGAATAATTACAATTGCGGTTAACATCTGGAACAAAACCCGGCTCAGCATTTCGCCCAAAATAATATGGGTTCGGCTGATAGGCGTTGCAAAAAATCTTTTCAGCACCAATGTGTTTCTTAAATTAAAAAACATAAAAGCTACGCCAAAAACACCTGATGCCAATAAGGAAAACCCCAATTGCGCCGGGAAGTATGAAATCGATGGTTTTATATTTTCTTATTACAGCAATATCCCTGGGAAAATTAAAATCAAACGAAGCAATAGCAGGCCTTCCCGGGTATTTTTCATTACTCAGTTTATTGATAATACTCTCCACCAAAGTTTTAAACTGTGGCCATTGATCATTACTGGATGTTGTACTTTTTAATGTGAAAATATAGGGAGGGTTTTTATCCGGATTTTTCTGAATATTTATTACGCCCGCAATTTTTCCGCTTTCCAAATCTTTTTCCAATGATTTTTGATCGGGGTATTTTTTGATAATAACGCCCTGGGAATTTTCCAGTGCCTTATATAATACATTCGTCGTATCAGCAGACTTATCAACAGCAATTTTATAACTGCTAAAAGCCCCGTTATTACCCATAAAACCGAAAACCAAAATAAAAATAAAAGGAAATGCAAAACCAAATACTACTGCGGATGGGCTTCTGAAAATAGCGTGTAAACTGGCTTTTGTAATCGCAAGCATCGCCCTTATCTGACTATATGGTTTCATTAATATTTTGAATTTAATGCCGCAAAACTAACCGCGAAAAAATAAAAATTTGAAAATAATTTGAATACCAGGACAAACGTCGTACCTTTAGGTGACAAATGGCAGGTTATGAAAAAGAAAAAAACATATCCAAATTACGATACTAAACCCACTTTAGCAGAAGAATATATGGCTTTATATGGCTTATCAAATCGTTCTAAAACCGGTAAAGGGTTTGCCTTTACTGATTTCAAAAGAATTGCTGATAAAGTAGATTTTACTCAAAAAGAATGGTCTGAATTTCTTCATATTTCTGAAAGGACTTTGCAAAGGTATGCCCATGAAAACGGAACATTTAATACTGGCGTTATTGACCGCATTCTTCAAATAAATAAGGTTTTAGAAAGAGGTAAAGAGGTTTTTGGGAGCTATGCTAAATTTAATCTGTGGCTACAGGAAAATCCCTACATGCTGGAAGGCAGGTTATCATTGCATTCTTTGGCCAGTATTGATGGTATTCAAAAAATACTTACTCAATTAGGAAGAATTGAATATGGAATTCTAGCATGATAACCTACAGGCTCACTACCGGCAAATTTGCAAATGATATTTCAGGGGCTGGCGCTAGGCTTAATGGAGGAAGGTGGAATCCTGTTGGAATAGGTGTTTTATATACTTCAGAATTTATTTCATTAGCTATTTTAGAAATTCTTGTAAGGGCTTCAAAAAATACTTCGCCGGATTCTTATACACTGACTTCATTTGAAATTCCCGAAAACAATTTTTATCAGATTGAATTTAAAAAATTAAAAACAGATTGGAAATACGACCTTGGTTATTCACAGAGAATTGGTAAAGATTTTTTAAAAGCAAAACATTCTCTTTGCCTCAAAGTGCCTTCAGCTATTGTGCACCAGGAAAATAATTTTCTATTTAATCCTCTTCATCCCGATTTTAAAAAAATTAAAATTGTTGGATCTGAACTTTTGGAATTGGATAAAAGATTAATAGTGTAATGAAAATGAACAAACTATTTTTAATAACCGGAGGAAACATCGGCGACAGAAAAAAAAACCTGCAAACCGCTGCTGCACTGATTGGAGAACGTGTTGGGAAAATTATAAACCATTCAAAAATTTATGAAACCGAAGCGTGGGGAATTACGGATCAACCTGCATTTTATAACCAGGTTCTTTTTGTAGAAAGTAAATTTTCTGCAAGAGAAGTTCTTAATACTATTTTAAAAATTGAAGAAGAAATGGGAAGAAAAAGAACAATAAAAAACGCAGCCAGAATAATTGATATTGATATTTTATTTTTTAATGATGATATAGTAAACGAACAAAATCTGGTAATTCCTCATCCCGAGATCGGTAACAGGCGATTTGTTTTATTGCCATTAAATGAAATTGCGCCACAGATGATTCATCCTGTTTTCAAACAAACAATGAAACAATTATTATCGCTGAGCAAAGATCAATTGAAAGTAAATCCGGTTAGTTGATAAAGTTCTGTTTAAATTCATTTCAACTTCATTCCTTTAATTCAGATTTCAGTCGTTATTTTTGAAAAAGATTTCAGTATTTTAATTTAGAAAATGAAATATAATTTCATCACGATTGAAGGGAATATTGGCGCAGGCAAAACTACCCTTGCTCATTTATTAAGCAAGCATTTTAACGCGCGGCTTATTCTTGAAGAGTTTGCCGAAAACCCCTTTTTACCTAAATTTTATGAAAACAAGAAGCAGTATGCTTTTCCGCTCGAACTTTTTTTTATGGCTGAGCGGTACAAACAATTAAAAGATTTGCTGCAGACAAAAGATCTTTTTCAAAATATTACTATTTCAGATTATCTTTTTACCAAATGCCTTTTATTCGCTAAAGTAAATTTGCCCGAACAGGAATTTATGTTGTATCAAAAATTATTTGACATCATTAACCCTCAATTGATACAACCTGATTTACTGATTTATCTTCACGCCCCCATTTCAAAATTGAAAGAAAATATAAAAAAAAGAAATCGTTCTTACGAACAATCCATCAGTTCAGATTACCTTTTTTCATTGCAGGAAACTTATACGCAATATATCCGCCAACACCAGATTAAAACATTGTTTATTGATGTATCCGATGCTGATTTCCTGGGAAATGAAAAACACCTGCAAACGGTATTGGAGGCGCTAAACAAAGAATATGAAAACGGACAAAATTATTTACTGCTGCCTTAATATTTTATTTCCATGCCGCTAAAATCTGACCCGTTTGCTTCCGTAAAAGTTGTTGAGTACCGAAATTTATTGATTGGCCGGTTTGCATTTATCATGGGCTTAAGAATGATGGCGACATTGATAGGTTGGTGGATTTATCTTTTAACGAATGATCCTTTTGCGATCGGTTTGGTTGGCTTATCCGAAGTAGTTCCGGCGCTTTCGCTGGCTTTATATGCAGGCCATGTTATTGATCAGAGTGAAAAAAGAAAGTTGCTTTTAAAAGGAGTGATTTTTTATTTTCTGGCAGTTATTTGTTTAATTTTTGTATCAGGAAAATTTGTTGCTTCGCATCTTGGTAATCATTCAATTGCTCTTTGTATTTATTTTATAATTTTTTGCACAGGCGTTTTCCGCGCTTTTACGGGGCCGGTTTTTAGTGCAGTGATTGCCTACATCGTTCCAAGAAATGATTTGCAAAATGCAACTACGTGGAGCCAGGGAACATGGCTGTCCGCTTCTGTTACAGGGCATGCTACAGGTGGGTTTTTAATTGCAATAATAGGAATAAACGATACTTTAATTGCCATTAGTTGTTTAATAATAATTTCTTTTTTCTTTTTGAGGAGATTAAAACCCAAACCGGCCTCTGTTGTAAAAGGAGTAACCCGTACGTGGGAAAGTGTGAAAGAAGGTTTGCGGTTTGTTTATAAAACCAAAGAGTTGTTATCTTCATTATCACTGGATCTTTTCGCCGTTTTATTTGGAGGTGCTGTGGCATTAATTCCTATCTATGCAAGGGATATCTTAAAAGTTGGTTCGGAAGGGTTTGGGATTTTGAATGGCGCCGCCGATATGGGTTCTATTTTAATTGTAATAATTCTTACTATTTTTCCAGCCAAAAAAAACCAGGGAAAAAAATTAATATTGGCGGTGGGCGGTTTTGGAATTTGTATCATCGTTTTCGGAATTTCAAAAATATTTTTATTATCGTTTGGTGCATTAATGATTTCGGGAATGTTGGATGGTATAAGTGTGGTAGTAAGAGGAACGATTACGCAGTTAAAAACGCCCGATTATATGCGTGGCCGGGTGATGAGCGTCAACTCGATGTTTGTAAATTCAAGTAATGAACTGGGACAGTTTGAAAGTGGAGTTACGGCTAAATTATTCGGTACGGTTCCCGCTGTTATTTTTGGTGGAAGTATGACATTGCTGGTAGTTATTTATACGTGGTTTAAATCGCCCACTTTAAGAAAAATGCAGTATTAAAATATAAGTTTTCGAAATAAAAAGGATGAGTTTATTCCAATTCTTTTATTTTAATATGATAAACATGTGCAATATTTTAGCTGCCTATTCGTTTTACCGGTAGTTTTTAAAATTCAATTTTTTAAAAGCAGAAACCTTTTTGAAAATCACTTGAATCCGGGTAAGTAAGCCTTATTCCTGGCCCTAACTAAAATGAAAAACCTTTTGAAAAATCATCTCTTGATTTTTATGCTGCTCCTTTGTTTTGGCAGTGCGAAAAGCCAGCAGGTTATCAGGCAGGTTTCCTGTTACGATTCTACATTAAAATTCCAGGCAGATAGTATCAAAAAAGAAATGGTGGCACAAGGCTTTATTGTGGTAAGGGAAGCTTCAATGGAAATGGAAAGCGGTTATGAAATGCCCGTAATTGTTCCGCTTACCCAGGGTACATGGTATAATTTTGCTTTCATCGGCGATCATTCATCCAAATTGTATGAAGTAAGAATGTATGATTACAACGAAAAACAAGTGGTTTATGAAAAACACTATGGGGATGGAATGCAGAGCAATGTTATTAGTTTTTCATATATTCCCAAATTCACTGAATACCATATGATAAAACCCGTGCAGGTAAATAAAAAGCGAAAAGATAACATTTGCGGGTATATTATTATGTTTAAAAAAGTAAAATAATTCTCTACTGGTTCCCACAATTTTATAATATTTTCCTTCTCTTTTTTATCAGAATAAAAATTTTTGTTTTTTGCCTGCTTTTAACGGCGGGTAAGTTCGTTTACTGAACGAAGGTTTGATAAATTATGTTGAAACCAATATCTTTATCAAAACAAATTATTTATGCGCGTCATTTCTTCAGTTGTTATTGGAATAGCATTTATTGTTGGGCTTTTCATCATTGGCAAAGCTTATAAATACAGGTCAACGAGCAAGGAAACCATTACCGTTACTGGTTCTGCCGAAAAAGATTTTGTGAGTGATTTGATTGTTTGGAAAGGTTCTTATTCAAGAAAATCAATGGACCTGAAAAGCGCTTATGCACAATTAAAAGATGATGAAAATGTGGTTAAAAATTATCTTTTGGGAAAAGGGGTACAGGCAAGCGAAATGGTTTTTTCATCTATAAATATTACTAAGGAATTTAATTACCCCATAGATGCAAACGGGCGTTCACTCGGGCAGCAATTTTCCGGGTACAACCTTACTCAGACCGTAAGAATAGAATCCCCGGACGTTGATAAGATAAATGCGGTTTCAAGAGAAGCGACAGAACTTATCCAACAGGGAATTGAATTTAATTCTATGCCTCCTTTATTTTATTATACCCAACTGACACAGATAAAAATGGATCTGTTGGCGAAGGCAAGCGCTGACGGTAAAAAGAGAGCCGAAATAATTGCTACTAATTCCGGTAGTTCACTCGGAAAATTAAAGAAAGCTAACCTGGGTGTTTTCCAGATCACCGGGAAAAATACAGATGAAGATTACAGCTACGGAGGCACTTTCAATACTTCGAGCAGAAATAAAACCGGTTCGATAACTATCAGGATGGAGTTTGCTGTTGATTAAGTTTCCCAGGCAGTAAACGAACAAATATTGAAGATTTTTATTTTATGCCTGATCCTTTTTAGAAGATATTTTCCAACTCTTTTTTCACTAATCTTTGATTGATAAAAACGGTTAAAGCAAAAAGAAATATAGCAATTAACCAAACACTCCAATTTAAAATATAAGAAAGATTGCCACTTTTCACAAAAGACAATTGCATAAATAATAAATGAAAAACTTCGGTGAGTATTAATGAAATAATGATGATAGATAGATAAACCGGCAGCCATGTTTTGGCAACGCTGTTTGCGAGCCATTTTGGCGAATAACCCAACGTAAGTAGCAGGCGGAGATTGTCTTTGCTTTTAGCGATCATTAGTTGCAGGTAAAATGAGAATAACATCAGCGCAAGCACAATTACCAAAATGCCGAATACGCCCAAAGCGCTTACAATATTTTGTAAAATACTTTTTACGCGGCTGAATCTTACTTTGTCTTTATTAAGGTGGTAACCTTGTTGGTCCAGGTAAGAAATCAATTTAGGGTTGTTGGCATCTTTTGTTTTGATAAAAACCCTGGAAGGATGTACTGATGTATCCTGTGTGAAATGGAAATTGCTCCAGTTCATAAAAGATTTTGGAACTAATAATGAGTTGACCCGGTCGCTTAAAGCCACAATATTTCCTTTAAAATTTTGCCTTCCATAAGGGCCGGAACATTCTAAAATAATATTTACGGAAGAAATCGTTTTTGGTGAAAGTTGGGGCAAACCCTGCGCAGGAGCAAATACATTGTACATTTCCAGGAAATCTGAAGAGAAAATAATCGGCACTACTATTTGTCCCGGTTGCCAGGTAAAGGTTGGCGGAACCGTATCAATATAATTGTTGTTGATGCTTTCTAAAAAAAGATCGGTACTGAATGGAATAATATTGCCTGCCGTGGCAGTTACCCTGAAGCGGTTTGAGATCAATGGAGCCACACCGGCAATTGTTGGTTGTTTTTTTAGGTTGTCAATATCTTCATTGGTAAAACTATTATCCTTTCCCATATTGTTATTGGTAATGGTTTTGGAAATGGAAATAAAATCGTAGCCGCCGCTTTTTCGTGGATTGTTTTCCTGGAGCAATTGCTGAATATTTACAAACATTTGCATAGAAACAAGCAGCAGCAAAACACCGATTCCCAAGCCAAAATAACCCAGCCATTTTGAAAAAATATTTTTGCCGGAGATGATTAAAGGCTCTATATTTTTATAGGATAAGGGCATTTGAAAGTTTAGGTGGTTTAGATTGTTGTGTTTAGAAGGTTTAGGTGATTCAAATTGTAGTAAACAAACAAATAATTTGAATTTCCATTTTATTACAAATAAATTATCTTCTCATCTTTTAAAAAATCGAGAGGTTTCAGATCGGCAAAAATCATAGCCGCATTGCGTTTGGCGCATTCTTCATAAATGAGGGCCATCGCTTTTTTTCGGTTTTCTTCATCAAGGTGGCTGTATGGCTCGTCTAATAATAAAAAGTCGAATGGTTGCATTAATGCGCGTATAATTGCAATACGTTGCTGCTCGCCATAACTGCATTTTTTCACTTCCTGGCCCAATTTGTTTTCAATGCCAAGCCTTTTTGCCATTTCATTAATTGCTTCGGGTTGGTGAAAAGGGTCTAAAATTCTTTTTATCTCAATATTTTCATTTACAGTTTGGTTTTCAAACAAACGCAGGTCCTGAAAAATGATGCTGATTTTATTTTGGCGAAATGAAGAAAAGTTTTCTATAGAAAGTTTTTTTATATCGGTATCATCATAGAAAACGGAACCTGAATAATCTTTTCTTAATCCGTACATAAAATGGATTAATGAAGTTTTTCCACTTCCGGATGGAGCTACAATATGAAGGTGTTCCCCTTTATTTATTGTAATGGTATTCTCCCATATTTCTGAAGTTTTCCATATTTCTTTTTCGATATAATCAGGCGTTACTTTTCGCAGTTCTATCCTCATCATTGTTCTTTTAGAAAAAATATTTTTTACTTTACCGTATCGGCTGGAGGCGGAACCAACAATGAATCCAGCCGTCGAGCCATATTTGAAGTGTCTGCTTTTTCTGACTCATGTATAATATATAATTGGTTAAGGTAATTACTGAGTTGTTGCAGGCTGTTGGTATCCTTATTCATTAAATTTATATCTGTGTGAAAAGTAAATCCTCCGTCATTAAATTCTCCTCCGGTTGCAATAATATTATTCCAAAAATTAAGGCTTTGATCCAGCATTTCTTTTCTGCCTGCTTTTTTAATTGATAAAGAAGAAAACTGGGAAAGTAATTTGTGTATATCAAGATAAAAAGCAACCGGATGGCCGGAAAGCTTGTTATCAAAATCAAAAGTGTTATTACTGTTTCCATTCAAATATTGATTGGCAAAAGACGAAGAATTGCTCAGGGCAAAAAGATTATCATTTATTACATAATTAATCATAGAATCTTTTCCCATTTCACCGGTGGTTTTCCTGGCCGCAGCCAATATTTTGTTAAGGCTTGCTTTATCTCCGATACCTGAAGAAAACAGGTAATGAAAATCCGGGTTTATTTTACCGGAATCTTTGCTGATGTTCAAATCTGTAAAAGCAACCAGCCAATCGCCATTGGTGGCTTTTGAAAAATCATCCAGGTTAAAACCCATTGGCTGAGTATAAGTATTAATTAATCCATCGGCACCGGTTAATTTTATCATTTCTGTAATTCCTGCGGGTTTAAAATTAACTGCCATCAACCCTAAAATATTATTAGATGGAATTTTTTTGATCATATCCATATTGATATTATTACCCATGTATTTTTTAGCTATATCGGTCAATTCTTTGCTGGCATATAATTTTTGGGAAACATCAATTTTACCATTGTCAAAATCAATGGTGTAAGTGCTTAGGTTGCCTTTTGTAAAAGCATCTAATTTCAACATTCCCAACATTCCCATTGCCGGGGAATTGTTGATCATCGCATCGGTATTTTGATATACATGTATGTCGCCGGGTTCTTTTAACAGGGAAGCAAACTTGTCATTTTTGGCAAGCGAACTATCTGTTTTTAAAGAAAATAAATTTTTGCATAATGTAGTAAATTCAGCGCTTCTGTCTGCCGGAGGCGTATTATTTTGGTTGTTGCCGCCTCCTTCCCATTTGCCAATATGGTAAGCGTTATTTTCAGGGTTCATCAGGTAAATAAAATGATCCTCATTCCATCCTACTACATTATTTTCTTTTAACCCGAGCAGGCTGATATTTCCATCTTTGGTTACCGTTTGGCTTTCTGCAAAATTTTTATTGAACTGTTCAAAATCACTTTCATTTTTTATTTTTCCTTCGGCGGCCAGGTATTTATTTCCATTATGATCAGCAGTAAATATTACAAGGCCATCTTCAAAATCAATTCCGCTGGAAGAAGGGTTTCCAAGCAGTTTTTTTCTCCAATCGGGCATTGAAGAATCTGAAATGGCTTTTTTATAAATAGCCGTTTGCTGAATCTCTTTCCACGATAGTTTATTTTCCAGTGATTTAAGATTTACCTGTGCAACAAAAATGGCATTAACAGGAATCATTTTACCGGCTTCATTTTTTTTACTGCATGAAGAAAACAAACCTGCAACCACACAAAAGAAGCTGAGCTTAAGAAAATTTTTCATAAAAATATTTTTTTAAATGAATTTAGATTAAAAGTAAGCGTATTTTATTAAAGATTTTGATTTAAAACCTAAGTGATAATTTAGTAAAATATTTCAATAATTCATTTTCCGGAATTGTTTTTTGTTCCCCTTTTTCAAGGTCTTTTACTACACAGGTTTCTTCTTCCATTTCTTTTGAACCAATGATAACTACAAAAGCAATATTTTTCTTAGAAGCATATTTGAATTGTTTATCCAATTTTGAATTTTCATAAAACAATTCGCAGCTTATATTATTATGCCTTAGTTGCTGCATTAATTGGTAAGCATGCTTGCTTTCTTTTTCTCCAAGGTTAAAAAATAAGACCTCTGTAGGCTGATGTATATTTTCAGGAAAAAGATCTAATTCTTCCATCACATCGTAAATCCTGTCTAACCCAAAACTGATACCGACTCCAGGCATATCAGGAACTCCAAATAAACCGGTGAGGTCATCATAACGCCCGCCGCCGCCTATACTTCCCATTTTTACATTTTTTGCTTTTACTTCATAAATCGTTCCAGTATAGTAGTTAAGCCCACGGGCTAAAGTAAAATCTACATTAATTGTTTGTTTACTGCCGTCAATTGTTTGTTTACTGGCTTCGCTTAAAGAATTATCGAGGTAATCAAGAATAAATTGAAGCTCTTCAATACCTTTTTTACCGGTTTCCGTTTTACCAACTATTGCTTTGATCTTTTCTAACTTTTCAGAATTGGAGCCACTTATATTGATATAGTTTTCAATTATATCAATATTTTTTTCAGATAAACCTGAGGCGGAAAGTTCTTCTTTTACTTTTTCGATTCCAATTTTATCGAGTTTATCTATAGCAATAGTTAATTTATTTATATTTTCAATAGAACCGGTAACTTCAGCAAGCGCAAAAAGAATTTTTCTGTTGTTGATATTTATATCAGCTTCAATTTTTAATTTTTTAAAAACATCCATATAAATTTCCGCAAATTCTGCATCGCTAATTAAAGAAAAGGTTCCGGCAATATCTGCGTCGCATTGCATAAATTCCCTGTAACGCCCTTTCTGTGGCCTGTCTGCACGCCAAACCGGTTGAACCTGGTACCGTTTAAACGGAATCGTTAATTTGCCTGAATTCATGGCCATATACCTTGCAAAAGGTATTGTCAGGTCATAACGCAAGGCCCTTTCAGTAATATTTTTATTGTTTTTTCCGGAAAGAATTTGTTCGAAATTCAATAAGGCGTTTTCTTTTTTTGCAGGATTATCGAGCCCGTTATTTAAGATTTTAAAAATTAGCTTATCGCCTTCATCTCCATATTTTCCCATAAGCGTTTCCAGGTTTTCCAACGAGGGCGTTTCCAAAGGTTCAAATCCGTATAATTCAAAAATATTTTTAATGATTTCAATAATGTATTTCCTTCTGCGCAAGGTATCAGCGGCAAAATCCCTTGTTCCCTGTGGTAATGATGGCTTCATAATTTTTTCCTTCGGACTTATTTTTTTTTGCAAAACTATTATTTAATCTTTGGAATGTATATTGTTTAGGGATTTAAGAGCTTCTTGTAAACTTAAATTTGAAAATAACCTGGTATGGAAAATGATAATTTATGCATCCTTATTAAAAGAAAAAGAAGCAATTAACAGTTTAATAGGAACGCCAGGTTTAGAAGGCACGTCTTAATAATTGTTTGTAATAAAATTGTCTTAGTTGTTTGATTTATGAAAATAATAGCGGTAGTAAAATAGTAAATTATGGGAATTTCTCTATTTTATTTTATCTTGCCATTTGTCTAAAAAAAAATAATATGAGCCTTGAGGAATTTGAAAATACTCCTGATAATAAAACCAAAAGGTACATTATGATGAGGAGCATAACCGACCTTGGAATGGGTTTTATATATTTGGCTGTAGGAATTATTATTTTATTTGCAAAACAATTTCACTTTCAAAATGATTTTACCATAAGCCTGCCTGCTAAAATTTTTGCAGTGATGGTAATTATTTATGGTTCATGGAGAATTTATAGGGGAATTAAAAAAAAATATATAAAAGAATGATCCGGGATAATAAAATAGGAAATTCGAAAAGCGCATCTTTCATGATCGGTTTGCTGCTAATTTTTTTTACAAGTTGCCATCAAAATGTAAGAACGGATACAGATACGGTAAACAGTGGAACCATTCATATAAGTGTTGATGAAAGTTTTAAACCCATTATTGATTCTGAAATCCAGGTTTTCGAAGCATTGCATCCAAAGGCAAAAATTATTGCGGATTATAAACCTGAGGCAGAATGTTTTAAAGATTTGATAAAAGACAGCACCAGGATGATCATTGTTACCCGCGGGCTATCACCGGAAGAAGAGAAATTTTATAAAGACAGTTTAAGTTATTCCCCTACCTGGTCCAGGGTTGCCTACGATGCGATTGCGGTAATTGAAAACAAGGATTCTCCTGATTCCCTTTTTACCATGAACGAATTACGGGATATTTTAAGTGGAAGTACAGCAGATAAAACATTGTGTGTTTTTGACGGATTAAAAGAAACCAGTACCGTGCGTTTTGCAATTGATTCAATATTAAGAGGGAAACCTTTAGATACTCAAAGAGTTTTTGCAGAAGACAACAGCCAGGCGGTAATTGATTATGTTTCCACGCATAAAGATGTTTTGGGATTTGTAGGAGTAAGCTGGATCGGCAATCCGGAAGACAGTACTCAGTTGTCTTTTCTTACCAAAGTAAGAATCGCTTCAATACAATGTAGTTGCCCTGAAGGGGCTTATGTAAAACCATACCAGGCAAATATTATTTTGCACCGGTACCCAATGATACGAGGTTTGTATTATATTATCAAGGAAAACTATGATGGCCTGGGAAGCGGTTTTGCTACTTTTTTGGAATATGAAAGAGGACAGTTGATTTTCAGCCGCGCCTATCTTGCGCCTGCAAAAATGGATTTTACAATTCGAAAAGCAAATAATGAATAATTTTAAATATCAAAACCAGTAATTTATAAAAGTAAAAATTGAAAAAATGAAAAAAATCGGACTTGTTGCCTGTTTAATTTTAATGGGGAATATTTTATTTGCCCAAAGCATCAAAGAGGGTAGGCAGTTTTTGAATTACGAAAGGTATGAAAGTGCCGAAGGGGTATTTCAAAAATTATTAGCTTCAAATCCTAACAATACAGAAGCCGCTTATTGGCTCGGGCAAACGTACCTTGACCAGGGCCGGAATTATATTGATACCGCCGCTGCAAAAGCTTTGTATCAAAAAACTTTGCAGGCTAACCCTAACGATGGGTGGATGATGGCAGGTATGGGGGAAATAGAACTAATAGAAAGAGATAGCACTGCAGCAAAAAATAGTTTTGAAGCCGCCATTAATAATACCAAGAAAAGAGACCGTGACGAAATTCTTTATGCTGTTGGCAGAGCAAGTATTGAGCCTAAAAACGGAATGATTTTGTATGGAATCTCTAAATTAAATGAAGCCGCCGAAAAGGACAAAAAAAATCCTGACATATATAATGAAATAGGCTATGGTTATTGGAAATTGCATGATGGCGCCAATGCAACTACCAATTATCAAAATGCATTATCTCTTGATCCTACAGACGCTCGTGCCAGTTTTATGATTGGAAGAATTTTTGAAACACAAGGTTATGGCCAGGAGGCAATCTATATGAGGTATTACCTTGACGCAATAAGGGAGGACCCTAATTTTGCCCCGGTTTATTATTGGTTATATGCTTATTACTACGAGCGTGATGTAAATACATCAGCAGAATACCTTAATAAATATATTGCTGTTGCGGATAATGATTCTAAAAACTGCTATGCAAAAGCATCCTTATTATTGGTTTCAAAAAAATACGAGGAAACTATCACCCAGGCTGATGCTTGTATAGATTCTGCTTCCAAACCTTATCCTAATTTGTACGGTCTGAAAGGATATGCCTATGATAAGATGGGAGATTCTCTAAAAGCCAAAGCCTCATTTGATAAATACTTTTCAGTAGTAGATCCTGATAAAATTGGCCCGGAGATTATGCTACTTATGGAGAAATATTATTGAAAATCCCTGAATATGCAGACCAGGCTGATTCTTACATCGAAAAAGCAATTAACCTTGATACGGTACAGGCTACTAAAATAAAAACTGTAAAAGATTTAGCCTTGAGCCTGGCCAATAGCAAAAAATATGCACAGGCCGGAAAATGGTATGGAAAAATATTAAGCCTGGACTCTAATTATGGAAAGACAGATTTGTTTTATGCAGGCTACGACGATTACCTTGGTGGAAATTACGTAACTGCAGATTCTGTTTTTAAATTGTACCAACAGAAATACCCGGAAGATGTTTACGGATGGTATTTAGATGCTCATACCATAGAAGCAATTGATACAGCACAGACAGGAATGGCAAAACCCTTATATCAAAAAGTGATTGAAATTGGTGATACCACCCAGGATAAAGCTTCTATAAAAGATAAACTGGTTCCATCATACAGGTACATGGTTGCTTATTATTACAATTTAAAGCACCAGACAGATTCTGCAATTATTTACAATAATAAAATATTAGAAATAGACTCAACAGATGCAATAGCATTAAAAACAAAAGATGCATTAGAAACGGTGTTAAAGCAACAAAAAGAAGCAGTAGAAAAACAAAAGGAAGCGGCCGATAAACCTTCTGCCACTAAGAAAAAATAGAAATAAAAAAATCAATTACCTGTTCATAAAAACTCCTGCATTGCGGGAGTTTTTATTTTAAAAACAGGTATAAACCGGCTATAAAATTTTTAAAAAAATAAGAACCATATTTGCAATCCCATTTCATTTATGGATAATTCATGATGCTGCCTTACTTTTGCATAATTAAAATTCCAGTTTTGATAGATACTTTTTTACAGGTACATGTAGTCAACAGCACTTCCAATTATTTACCCATAGGAATTCAATTGATTTTCGCTTTATTATTGTTGTCTTTAATGATATATGGTACCAACGTTTTGGGGCCTAACAGAAAAACAGCCGATAAACTTGTCAATTTTGAAGGCGGAATACCGATACAGGGAAATGCAAGAAAACCGATAGCTGTTAAATATTTTTTGGTGGCCATTTTATTTGTATTATTTGATGTGGAGGTTATCTTCTTTTATCCTTATGCAGTCAATTTCCGGCAATTAGGCTGGAGTGGTTTTGGCGCTATTTGCATGTTTGTTGGTTTTTTTCTTATAGGATTTTTCTATATTATTAAGAAAGGCGGCTTAAACTGGGAAGATGAAAGTTAATGTGAAAAATGAGAAATTTAAGAATGAAAGTTGTAGTTGAAAAAATTAAAATTTAAAGAAATGGCACGTCCCGTTCAATATAATATAACAGATAAACCTTTAGAAAAACCAATCTCATTTGTTGAAGGCCCTGAGGGTTTTTCGGGCGAAGGTTTTTTTGCTTCCAAACTAAGTGATGTGGTAGGGCTTGCAAGAAAAAATTCTATCTGGCCATTACCTTTTGCCACCAGTTGCTGCGGCATCGAATTTATGGCGCTTATGGCCTCTCATTACGATCTTGCCAGGTTTGGCTCTGAAAGAGTAAGTTTTACTCCACGCCAATGTGACCTTTTAATGGTAATGGGCACCATTGCTAAAAAAATGGCTCCTGTTGTAAAGCAGGTTTATCTTCAAATGGCAGAACCACGCTGGGTTTTGGCAATGGGCGCGTGTGCCAGCAGTGGTGGAATATTTGATACTTATTCTGTTTTGCAGGGAATTGACCAGATCATTCCTGTGGATGTGTATGTTCCGGGATGCCCTCCACGGCCTGAAGCGGTTATTGATGGTTTTATGCTGGTGCAGGAATTGGTTGGCCATGAAAATCTGCGAAGAAGGAACTCTGAACGGTATCAGGAATTAATGGAATCGTATGGAATTCAGTAAGGATTTAGGGAATTGTAGTAAATAAAGAAAAAATGCAGATTCTTTTTTTGTTTCTTAAAAGAAGGTTACTTTTTAAAAGATACGAATCAGGATTTATATTTAAAAGAAATCAGAATAAATGTCTTTAACTAACGAAATAATCAGGCAGAAGTTAACAGAAAAGTTTGGAGAAGAGGTAACGGGTTGGGAAGAGCCTTATGGTATGCTTACTTGCACTTCTGATAAAAATTTGAATCTTAAAGTGCTCCAGTACCTTTTTGATGAACCATCATTAGATTTTCGTTTTCTCACAGATCTTTGTGCAGTTCACTATCCCAATAATGAAGGAAAGGAACTGGCAGTAGTTTATCATTTGCATAACCTAAAAGAAAATGTGCGTATCCGCTACAAAGTTTTTACAGATATAAAGAAGCCCGATATTTTCAGTGCTTCCGCTTTGTATTCCTCTGCCAATTGGATGGAAAGGGAAACCTATGATTTTTTTGGGGTAAATTTTGTAGGGCATCCCAACCTGAAAAGGATTTTAAATGTGGAAGAGATGGAATATTTCCCGATGAGAAAAGAATACCCGCTTGAAGATCAAAAGAGAATAGATAAAGACGATGAAATGTTTGGAAGGTAGGGGTCCCTTTGCGGTTGCCCATTTTGCAGAATGCAAATTTTTTTGGGTTGCCTGGTTATTACAGTAAACAAACAAATAATAAAGATTTTTATTTCATGTTTACAACAGTTGGTAAAGATTTAAAATATAGATTAGCGAAACAATAAAGAATGAATTGTTGGCTTTTAAAATTTAGAAACTAAAATAATAATGAGTGAACATGTAGCCTTGCCAGACGGAAATGTAGAAAAGCAAACTACTACTATCAATATTGGGCCTACGCATCCTGCAACTCATGGTGTGTTCCAAAATATTGTAGAACTTGATGGCGAAACCATTGTAAGTGCAGAACAAACAGTAGGCTATATTCATCGCGCTTTTGAAAAAATTGCTGAACACAGAACTCCTTACCAGATAACTACTCTCACCGACCGGTTAAATTACTGTTCGGCTCCACTAAATAATTTTGGTTGGCACATTGCATGTGAAAAATTGCTAGGCATAAAAACTCCAAAGCGGGTTGATTATCTCAGGATAATCATAATGGAACTTGCCAGGATTTCCGATCATCTTATTTGCAATTCCATTGTTGGTGTTGATTCCGGCGCTTTTTCAGGCTTTTTGTATGTGATGCAATACCGCGAACTTATTTATGAAATCTATGAAGAGATCTGTGGGTCCCGGCTTACTACCAACATGGGCAGAATTGGTGGTTTTGAAAGAAATTTTACGGCTCAGGCATTCGAAAAACTGGAAAAATTTATAAAAGAATGGCCGGTGGTTTTAAAAGAGTTTGATGAACTTTTTATCCGTAACAGAATATTTGTGGACCGCACCAAAGGTGTAGGGCCTATTTCTGCAGAACGCGCGTTGAATTATGGATTTACAGGGCCTAATTTAAGAGCTGCCGGTGTTGACTATGATGTAAGAATCCATACGCCATACAGCAGTTATGAAGATTTTGATTTTACCATTCCTGTTGGTACTACCGGCGATTGTTATGATAGGTTTTTAGTGCGCGACCAGGAAATGTTGCAAAGCCTGGAAATAATAAAACAAGCCTATCAAAAAGTGCAGGAATTTAAAGGTGCCGAAGCAGAAGTGTATCACGCCGATGTCCCCGATTTTTATTTACCTGATAAAAAAGATGTTTATACAAAAATGGAAGCGCTTATTTATCATTTCAAAATAATAATGGGCGAAACCAAAATACCGGTTGGTGAAATTTACTCATCCATCGAAGCGGCCAATGGCGAACTCGGATTTTATATAATAAGTGATGGCGGAAGATCGCCTTACCGGCTTCATTTCAGGAGGCCCTGTTTCATTTATTACCAGGCTTATTCCGAATTGACGAAAGGAGGTTTATTGAGTGATGCGATCATCACAATGAGTAGTTTGAATTTGATCGCCGGTGAGTTGGATGCGTAATTTTTAACCAAAAAGAGGATAAAAGAAATTATAAAAACAAATGAGTATTCAATTTTCACAGGAGAAATTAGATAAGGTAGATGAACTTATCAGCCATTATCCCGAAGGCAAACAAAAAAGTGCTTTGCTGGGAGTGTTGCATATTGCCCAGGAAGAGTTTGGCTGGCTTAATGTAAATACGATGGATTATGTAGCTTCTTTATTAAACCTGCAACCGATTGAGGTTTATGAAGTGGCTTCGTTTTATTCGATGTTTCATTTGAAACCTGTTGGTAATTATGTATTTGAAGTTTGCCAGACAGGCCCTTGCATGTTAAGAGGAAGCGATCAGATAATTGAGTATATTAAGCAGAAATTAAACATTGAAATTGGAGAAACTACTCAGGATGGCATGTTCACTTTAAAAACCGTTGAATGCCTTGGCGCCTGCGGTTATGCGCCGATGATGCAAATGGGAAAATATTATAAAGAACATTTAACTCCTGAAAAAGTGGATCAGATAATTGAGGAATGCAGGGCTAATAGCGCAAGAAATAATTAGATAAAATAATTTTTATGGAAGCAATTATTCCTTATTTAAACTTTGGGGGAAACGCAGAAGAAGCGCTTAACTTTTATGGCAAAGCCTTAAATGGCCAAATCATTTATAAACAAACGTTTGGCGAATCACCCATGAATTCGCCCGAAAGCCAGAAAGATAAAATCATGCACGCAAGTTTTAATGCCGGGGATTTGAATTTTTTGGTTTCTGATACAATGGATGGCCAACCTGTAACTGCGGGTAATAATCTGAGTTTATCGTTAAATTTTGAAGATATAAATGAATTGAATAAAACCTTTGCCGCACTGGCCGAAGGCGGAAAAGTAACCATGGATTTACAGGATACATTTTGGGGCGCAAGGTTTGGAATGTTGACAGATAAATATGGATTTAATTGGATGTTCAATCATGATTACAAGAAATAATTGTCTTTTTTAAAATAGAATATGTCAAAAAAATTATTATTAGATAAAGTAAATATTCCCGGCATAAAAAGTTTTGAAGTTTATCGTCGTGAAGGTGGCTATCAAAGTGTAGAAAAAGCTTTGAAAATGCAGACAGGCGATATTGTAGAAGAATTAAAGAAAAGCGGGCTAAGAGGACGTGGGGGCGCAGGTTTCCCAACCGGTTTAAAATGGAGTTTTCTGGCAAAGCCAGAAGGTGTTCCGCGTTACCTTGTTTGTAATGCTGATGAAAGCGAACCGGGGACTTTTAAAGATCGTTACCTGATGGAATATATTCCTCATCTTTTGGTAGAAGGAATGATTGTGTCCTCTTTTGCTCTGGGAAGCACTGTTTCTTACATATATATTCGTGGTGAATACGATTGGGTGGCTGATATTCTTCAGGAAGCAATTAATGAAGCAAAGCAAAATGGGTTTTTAGGAAAAAATATTTTGGGTAGCGGCTTTGATTGCGATATCTATCTGTACCGCGGTGCCGGTGCTTATATCTGTGGCGAAGAAACTGCGCTTCTTGAAAGCCTTGAAGGAAAAAGGGGATTGCCAAGAATTAAACCTCCTTTTCCCGCAATAAAAGGAGTTTGGGGATGCCCTACTGTAGTAAATAATGTAGAAACAATTTGTGCAGTTGTTCCTATCATAAATGAAGGAGGAGATGCTTATGCCAAAATTGGGGTTGGAAGGTCTACCGGCACCAAATTAATTTCTGCATGCGGAAATATTAATAAACCAGGAGTTTACGAAATAGACATGACAATCACTGTTGAAGATTTTATTTACAGTGATGAATATTGCGGTGGTATTGCCAATGGAAAAAGATTAAAAGCCTGCATCCCCGGCGGGTCTTCAGTTCCTATTTTACCTGCAAACCTCTTATTAAGAACAGCAAAAGGCGAACCCCGGTTAATGAATTACGAAAGCCTTGCTGATGGAGGTTTTATAACAGGAAGCTCAATGGGGTCGGGCGGATTTATTGTTTTGGATGAAGACCAATGCGTAGTCCGGCATACTTTAACGCTTGCGAGATTCTATCACCATGAGAGTTGTGGCCAATGTTCTCCCTGCCGTGAAGGAACCGGCTGGATGGAAAAAATATTTTACAACATTGAAAATGGAAGAGGCAAAATGAAAGATATAGACCTTCTTTGGGATGTGCAGAGAAGAATAGAAGGAAACACCATTTGCCCTTTAGGCGATGCTGCAGCATGGCCGGTAGCCGCATCCATCCGGCATTTCAGGGATGAATTTGAATGGCATATTTTAAACCCTGAAGAATGTTTGGTAAGAAATTACGGATTGGCGCATTATGCGGATCCGCTGGAAACATCGGCAGTTAGTGCTTAATAAAGCAAGCTTAAAAAAAATAAAATGGCTGAAGAAGAACAACAATTATTTAAAGTAACTATAGATGGTATTACTATAGAAGTACCTAAAGGGACTACTATTTTAAACGCCGCCCGGAAAATAGGTCCACAAGTGTCACCACCTGCAATGTGTTATTACAGCAAACTCGAAGGTAGTGGTGGCAAGTGCCGCACTTGTTTGGTAGAAGTTGCTGCCGGCTCTACAAAAGACCCGCGGCCTATGCCAAAATTAGTGGCCTCATGTAGAACAGATGTTATGGACGGGATGATTGTAAAAAACCGTACCAGCGAAAAAGCGCTTGATGCCAGAAAAGGAATTGTAGAATATTTATTGATCAATCATCCTTTGGATTGCCCTATTTGCGACCAGGCCGGTGAGTGTCATTTGCAGGACCTTAGCTACGATAATGGGATGGCAGGTACGAGGTATGAATTTAAAAGAAGAACATTTGTAAGAGAAGATATCGGCCCTTATATTCAGCTTCACATGACGAGATGTATTCTTTGTTACCGTTGTTTAATGGTGGCTGACCAATTAACTAATTCACGCAGCCAGGGAATATTATTGCGAGGCGATACCTCTGAAATTTCAACCTATATTTCTAAAGCTATAGATAATGATTTCAGTGGTAATATGATTGATGTTTGCCCGGTAGGAGCGTTGACTGACCGTACTTACCGGTTTAAAAACCGTGTGTGGTTTTTAAAATCCCTGGATGCTCACAGGGATTGTGATAAGTGTTGCGGAAAAGTTACTTTGTGGAATCGCGGAGAAGAAGTATTTAGGGTTACCTCGCGAAAAGACCCATGGGGCGAGGTGCAGGAAATTGATGGAAAAACAGCATGGATATGTAACACCTGTAGGTTTGAGAAGAAAGATATTTCTGACTGGGTTATAGAAGGCCCAACTAAAATAAGCAGGCATTCTGTAATTTCTACTAATCACTATTTGGAAAAAGTAGTTCCGCCTGACCCTTTAAACAAAGTGCTTTTTGGCCGTGCTCCATTGTTATTAATGGATATTAATGCAGTTAGTAAGGTAAATACTTCTGATATTGATCTCAGCATTTTGCCTGGCCCTGCCACATCAACCACTTTTATTGAACGAAATGAAGAAAAGGAAATAGAAGAAACACCGGCAGAAAGATTATCAATTAATGATCATAAAAAACCATAATTAAAATAGTTTTCGAACATGTATCAGAACCAGGTATTATTAAGCATCGATTGGGCCTTATTTACAGAGAAACTTATTTTAATTGTAGTGGTGGTAAGTGTTTCATTGGTAGTGGCCATGTATTCAACTTATGCAGAACGTAAAGTAGCTGCATTTATACAGGATAGGCGCGGCCAAACCGTGCGGGCCTTTTGGAATCCTTCAACCTTTGGCTGATGGAATGAAACTGTTTTTTAAAGAAGAGATTGTTCCCAGCTTTTCATCTAAATTTTTATTTATTCTCGGGCCTATTTTGGCAATGCTTACTGCCATAATGGTTAGCGCTGTAATTCCATGGGGAAATACTATGCATATTCTTGGAAGAAATGTTTCTTTACAAATAGCTGATATTAATGTGGGCATTTTATATGTTTTTGGCGTGGTAAGTTTGGGGGTTTATGGAATTATGATTGGCGGATGGGCAAGTAATAATAAATTTTCGTTACTGGGCGCTATGCGCGCGGCGTCGCAGATCATTAGTTATGAACTGGCTTTGGGAATTTCTTTGATCGCCTTGCTAATGCTTACCGGAACCCTAAGCCTGAACGATATGGTGGGACAGCAAAAAGATCATGTTTGGAACATATTCAAGCAACCCCTGGGTTTTTTGATTTTTCTTATTTGTGCTTTTGCAGAAACCAACCGCACTCCATTTGATTTACCGGAAGCTGAAAATGAATTGATGGGAGGTTATCATGCCGAATATTCTTCCATGAAATTGGGCTTTTATTTATTTTCAGAATATGTAAATATGTTTTTGAGCGGAGCGGTTATGGCCACTTTATATTTTGGGGGATATGATATTCCTTTTGTAAACGATGCAAACCTGATACATACAATAGGAACGAATTGGGTGGCTATAATTGAAGGGGCAGTCTTATTTATAAAAATAAGCTTTTTTATATTTTTATTTATGTGGGTAAGGTGGACTGTCCCAAGGTTCAGGTATGATCAATTGATGAATCTTGGCTGGAAAATATTATTGCCATTATCAATTTTGAACATGCTGGTAACAGGCGCATTAATTTTATTAAAACAAAATCACTGGCATTTCTAAAACTTAACGATATTTTTGCAGCGCAGAAAACGGTTAGGGAAGCCAGATTAAAAATATAAATAAATGGAACCATTAACAAACAGAGTAAAACCGGTTGACAGAAGAAAGATGTCTGTTTGGGAAAGTATGTATTTACCCGCCGTTTTTAAAGGAATGGTTATTACACTTAAGCATTTTTTCAAGAAAAAAGCAACTATTAATTATCCCGAAGTGACAAGGCCTTTCAGCCCGGTTTTCAGGGGATTACAAATATTGAACAGGGATGAAGAAGGGCGGGAAAACTGTACCGCCTGTGGTTTGTGCGCATTGGCTTGCCCGGCTGAAGCAATCACCATGGAATGTGCTGAACGCAAACCTGGCGAAGAACATCTTTATAGGGAAGAAAAATATGCCGCAAAATATGAGATCAATATGCTGAGGTGTATTTTCTGTGGTTTATGTGAAGAAGCGTGCCCTAAAGATGCAGTTTATTTAAGCGAAACTTTTGCTCCCTCCAATTATCAAAGAAAGGGATTTATTTATGGAAAAGAAGAAATGTTGATCCCTGATCCGAAAACAGATCCTGAAGGATTTGCCAAAGCAAAAGGAAACAGGATAGCTCATCCTCAAGGGCATGGCAATGAGCATTAAAAAAATTGACAATAGTAAACGGACAAATAATAAAGATTCCTGTTTTTTAAAAGCCTTTCATGAAGGCAGAGATTCAGGTGCGAAATTCAAAAAATGGTAATTACTCAAATTCTTTTCTGGTTCTTGTCAGCGTTGGCAATTCTTGGTGCTATCGGCGTTATCGCCAGCAAAAATCCCATTTATAGTGTATTGTGCCTGGTGGTTGTATTTTTTGCCATATCCGGCCATTATATTTTAATGAACGCGCAGTTTCTGGCTATTGTAAATATCATTGTTTATGCGGGCGCTATCATGGTGTTGTTTCTATTTGTAATAATGCTGATCAATTTAAATGCAGAAACAGAACCGGTAAAAAATGTGTACATGAAAGCGGCAGGTATTATTTCAGGCCTTACTTTAATGATCGTTTTGGTAGCGGCACTTTCGCATGCTGAAAATGCGAATGTAGTGATGAAAGCAGGATCAAGTGTCGGGCTTACTGAAAACCTTGGCAAAGCATTATTTAATAATTATGTAGTGCCTTTTGAAATAAGCAGTGTATTATTTTTAAGCGCAATGGTAGGCGCTATATTAATAGCTAAAAAAGATTCAGTTAAAAAAATAAAGCAAAATATTTAAAATAGCTTTTAAGATTTTCCGGCAAAGCCGTGGAATTTTTTATGAAAATTAGCAAATTATGGAGATCAGGTGGTATATATTTTTATCGTTAGCCTTGTTTTGTATTGGGATAATTGGAGCGCTTACACGGCGGAATTCTATTATCGTTTTTATGTGTATTGAATTAATGTTGAACTCAGTCAACCTGCTATTAGTCGCATTTTCTAAAATGCATTTGGCTCATGTAAATGCTTTCGCAGGCACAATGGCAACAAGTGCACAGATATTTGTTTTTTTTATTATGATCGTGGCCGCAGCAGAAGTCAGTGTAGGTTTGGCTATTATCATAATGTTATATAGAAATACCCGTTCCATTGATATCAATTTTTTAAACAGGTTAAAAAACTAATTCCCTTTTTCTAAATGAAAATGGAAAAATATTTTAAATTTTAAAACGCTGCCGCATTTGGTTTATGGACGCAATTCAACTTATTTATTTGGTTCCCCTTCTTCCCCTAATTGGATGTTTAATTAATGGATTTGGAAGAAATGCCCTCTCAAAATCCGTTACCGGTTTCATTGGGAGCGCAGTAATTTTTCTTTCTTTCTGCCTTAGCGTGATGATATTTTTCGCGGTTTCAAAAGAAGGGTTTACTACTCAAAATATTGCTTACTTTAATTTTATTAATGTTGCCAAACTTCACATCCCGTTTGAGTTCCAGGTAGATCAGCTTACTTCCGTATTTCTATTGATCATCACTGGCGTTGGCTTTTTAATTCATGTATATTCTATTAGCTACATGAAAGACGAAACCCAATCTGGTTTCGGCAGGTATTTTTCTTACCTGAATCTTTTTGTGTTTTCAATGTTGATACTTGTTTTGGGCGGCAATTATGTAATCATGTTTATCGGCTGGGAAGGTGTAGGCCTTTGCTCTTATCTTTTAATTGGGTTTTGGTTTAAAGACCAGGCAAATAATAACGCGGCCAAAAAGGCTTTTGTGATGAACAGGATAGGGGACATGGGTTTTCTGTTGGCGATGTTTTGGATGATTTCTTTATACGGAACTGTCTCTTATCATGAACTGTATAATCCTGATAATGGGATCATAACCGCTCTTTCCACCATTAATTCACCGGCAATTGTCGGCATCACTTTACTGTTTTTTGTAGGCGCAATGGGAAAGAGCGCACAAATTCCTTTATATACGTGGCTTCCTGATGCAATGGCTGGCCCTACACCGGTTTCTGCATTAATACATGCGGCAACCATGGTAACTGCAGGAATTTATATGATCGCAAGAAGCAATATCCTTTATTCTCTTGCGCCAACTACGCTCGCGGTGGTTGCGGGAATTGGTTTAGCAACGGCAATTTTCGCTGCTGTGATAGCCCTCAGGCAAAATGATATTAAAAAAGTGTTGGCCTATTCTACGGTCAGCCAATTGGGATATATGTTTTTAGGCCTGGGCGTTGGCGCTTTTTCTGCAGCCGTTTTTCATGTAATGACACATGCATTTTTTAAAGCGCTTTTATTTTTGGCAGCTGGTTCGGTCATCCATGCAATGGGCGGCGAGCAGGATATTACCAAAATGGGAGGCTTGGGAAAAAAAATGAAGATCACTTATGTTACTTTTTTTATTGCATGCCTTGCCATCTCAGGCATTCCGCCTTTCGCGGGTTTCTTTTCAAAAGATGAAATTTTATCCGCAGCTTTTGCGCAAAGCCCGGTTTTGTATATTCTTGGGTTTGGCGGCGCATTGTTAACAGCTTTCTATATGTTCCGCTTAATGGCGATGACATTCAAAGGTAAGTTCCGTGGAACTCCTGAACAGGAGCATCATTTGCATGAAAGCCCGGCTACTATGACTATCCCATTAATTATTCTTGCTGTCCTTTCAGCTTTAGGAGGTTTTCTCGGGCTGCCCAAATTATTCGTAAAAAACGGAAATGAAATAGATAAGTTTTTGTCTCCGGTTTTTGCACATTCAAAACAATTTATTACAACAAATGAAGTGCCTCAACAAACAGAACTTATCTTATTGATCGTTTCCTCAATATTGATAATTATAGTTTCTATCTGGGCATGGAATAAGTTTAAAAATTATTCACCTTCTGTGGTTCCTGAAAATGGTTTTGCTAAAGCAATTAAAAATAAATTTTATGTTGATGAAATATATGATTCGGTTTTTGTAAAACCCTATCGTTCTTTATCAGCTTTTCTAAATAATATTTTTGATAAAAAGGGAGTTGACGGAATCGTAAATGGAGTAGGTAAAACGGTTAATTACGGAAGCCGTCAGTTAAGGTTATTGCAAAGCGGGCAAGTAGGTTCTTATCTCTTATTGATGGTCATCGGGTTGTTGATCTTGTTTATTATTCAATTGTTTACAAAATAATATTAATGCTGGGCACATACTTTACTTTTCCTGAATTGTTGATTTGGATTCCTTTTATTACAGGGCTGATTGTTATTTTTATCAAGAATAATAAGAGTGTAAAAACCTTTGCGTTATTATCTTCCATCATTACTTTAGTTGTTTCAGTTATTAGTTTATTTTATACAGATGTAGCCCACCACCCTGAATTTTTTTATTATAACAATGTTTCTTATGTGTGGATGCCATATATTGGTTCAAGTTTTTCAGTTGGGCTTGATGGAATGGGCTTTCTGCTCACCTTTTTAACGGCTTTAGCTTTCCCGGTTATTTTTGCAGTTACCAATAAATCTGAATTTAAAAATTCAAACGGATTTTTTGCCTTGCTTTTGTTGGCACAAGCCGGTATGATGGGTGTTTTTGTAGCAACTGATGCCTTGCTCTTTTATTTCTTTTGGGAACTCGCTTTAATTCCTGTTTACTTTTTATGCAGCAGATGGGGCGGAGAAAAAAGGATACAGGCTACATTCAAATTTTTTGTTTATACTTTTTTAGGTTCCCTTTTGATGTTGATCGGAATTATTTATGTGTATATGCATACACCTTCAATTTCCCCGGATTCAGTTCATTCATTTTCTATAAATGCTTTTTACAACACACTCTTATCTCCCGGGCAGCAGGATTGGTTATTCTGGCTTTTCTTTATTGCCTTTGCTATAAAGATTCCTATATTTCCTTTCCACACGTGGCAGCCGTCTCTATATGAACAGGCAAATTATCCATCTGTGATGGCGATGAGTAGTGTGATGGTTAAGATGGGATTATTTGGATTGATAAGGTGGTTGCTTCCGATTTTTCCTGCCGCTGTAGCCAAATATGATCATTTCATTGTTATCCTTTGCATCGCAGGGCTTCTTTATGCAAGTTGTATTGCATTGTACCAAAATGATTTGAAACGCTTTGTTGCCTGGTCTTCCATTGCGCATTTGGCACTTATTGCTGCAGCAATTTTTACAACCAATACAATGGGTTTGCAGGGTGTGATGCTCGAATTGCTGAATCACGGAATCAACATTCTCGCTTTATGGATCATTGTTGATATTATTAATAAAAAAACAGGAGTAAGAAAAATTTCCGAACTCAGCGGGCTTGCCACAAAGTCGCCGGCGCTTGCCATCTTTTTGGTGATTATTGCTTTTGCCAATATCGCGCTGCCTCTTACCAATTCGTTTATCAGCGAGTTTTTAATGTTGAACGGAATTTTTGATTTTAATAAATGGTATGCCGCCTTTGCTGTTCTTGGTGTCGTACTTTCGGCGGTATATATGCTTACAATGGTTCAAAAAACCTTTTTTGGAAAAATAAATGAAGTGGTTGAAAAAGCACAAAAAATGAGCGTAGTGCAATATGCTGTTTTGTGCTTGCTGGTGGGTGCCATTTTATTTTTGGGAATTTATCCTGAACCGGTAATTCATTTGACGCAGTCAACTGTTACAAATGTTTTATCAAGGTTTCCTGTGAAATGACAAGGCATGATTTAAAAGGATTAATAGAAAATTGAAAAAATTTAGTTTTAGGTAACCATAAAATAAAAGCCCGTTTGGGGTTGGATTATAATTATGAACGCAATTATTTTAAGCGCACTTTGGGGAGTAGTAATGATGTTTGGCGGCGTGTTTTTCAAAAAAAGCACCACGCCAAAATACTGGGCCATCGCGGGCATTATAATTATATTGGTAGCCAATCTTCTCGAATTTTTTGGCCATCCTTTTTTTAATATTGATACGAAAGGGATGTTGCGTTTCGATGCATTTGGTTTGATCTTTAATTCCATTGCTTTTATCTCTACTTTATTACTGTTTTTGTTGAACGGAAAAGATTTTGAAAAAATAGGAATGCATGTTTCCGAATATTTTTGCCTGATATTTTTTGTGCTCTGCGGGGTATCAATCTTATCTTCTTTCAACACATTACTCCTGCTTTTTTTGGGGATTGAAATTTTATCAATTCCATTGTACATACTAACGGGAAGCGATAAACGAAATTTAAAAGGCAACGAAGCTTCTTTAAAATATTTTTTAATGGGTGCTTTTTCTACCGGCCTTATGCTGATGGGAATTGCATTGATCTATGGAGGAAACAGCCTTGGATCATTTTATATTGACGCTATTAATTTAGGGAATGGAAACCTTCCTTTATTAATCGGAGTAGGGCTGGTTTTAATATTAGTGGCGATGTCATTCAAAGTATCTGCCGCGCCTTTTCATTTCTGGGCGCCTGATGTGTACGATGGAGCACCTTCGGTTGTTACTTCTTTTATGATGACAATAGCTAAGGTAGCTGCATTTGTAGCTTTCTTTAAGCTTTTTTCAACTTCATTTGGAAGGATGCACTATCAATGGCAAACGCTGATTGTAATTATAACCGCAGCTACTTTGTTGATAGGAAATGTGACGGCCGTTTTCCAGGTAAGTGTCAAAAGGATGCTTGCTTATTCAAGTATTTCCCACGCTGGTTTTATGATGCTTACGCTTTTTGCTTTGAACAATACTGCCAAAGAAGGATTATTAATTTATGCAGCTGCTTACTGCATTGCTACCATTGGTATTTTTGCGGTTATTATTAAAATGCAGGATTATTCTATTGAAGGATTTAACGGCCTTGGTAAAAAGCAACCTTTACTTGCTTTAACTTCAACTATTTTTCTTTTATCACTAACCGGGATCCCTTTAACAGCAGGCTTTACAGCCAAATTTTATGTTCTGATGGCGGCTGTAAAAGATGGCCATCAATTGTGGTTGGTGATCTTTGCGGTTATTTGTGCTGCCATAAGTGCTATTTATTATTTCAGGGTAATACAAGCCATTTATTTTAAAGAACCTGCTCCGGGTGTAAACGATAATATCCAGGTTACTTCTTCATTCAAATGGATGTTGGCCATTACAGCCGGCCTTATTATTTTACTGGGTATTCTTCCCGGATTGGTTATTGACTGGCTTTATTATTAAATCCGTTAGTAAACAAACAAATAATCTGTATTTTTATTTGTGAAATTTCATCACCGTAACTAATTCAAAATGTTTTCGGTTACCCCTTAGCGTTGTTTAGTACAGAATTACTTTACGGCCTTTTTTTCAGGAACGGGCTTGCGTCAATAAACATTTCAAAATTATCGGGGTGCTGGATGATATCATTATGTGCATGCAGGCTGTGAATAAAAAGGATTTTATTTTCCTCTACAATGCGCTGAGTTAAGCTTGCTTCTTCAAGTGAATCTACAGGAAGCTTTAAATCCTGGATTTGCTGTAGCATGTTTTGCGTTTCGTTCAACGTTCCGCCATGGTCTGTGTAAAGATCTATAAAACGATGCTCACTGCCGGCCGTTAACCAATTCATGAATTTATCAGTATCAGCGTATAATGCATCAAACAAAATAACTTCATTCACCGGTACATTGCCATTTTGCAGGATGCCCGCCATTACTCTATAAGCGCCACTGTCGCCGGCAAGAATCACGTTTCCGGCGGTGCAATTCGCAGAAACGATTTTTTCTTTATAAAGTTTTTTTAGTACATCGCTTACCAGCCTGCGGAAAGTGTTGGGCTGTTCTAATTTTCCGCCGTAGCTGTCAGGCGCATCTTTAGCGGTTTCTGCCAAAACCAGCACGGCATTAACGCCTGATTCGGCAAATTGCCGTGATAAACCGTAACGGACTAACGCACTGTCAATATTATTGTTCCAGCCATGAAACCAGAAGATCATATCGGCTTTGGCGGTAGCATGGAAATTGCGTGGAGTAATGATCAATACGTCACTGTCAGAATAGTGGCTTGTTGTACTGTAAAGAACACTATCGTACAAATGCCCGCTCATCCGTCCGGTATCTGGAAAAGAAGTATTTGCAGAAGTTATGTGAAAATAATTAAGCGGGTATTGGGCGAAACATATATTCCCAGCAACAAGGAGGCAACATGCAACAATAATTTTTTTCATAAATTGATTTTTTACCAAATTGGTACGTTAAAAATCTTTGAACTACGATGAAGATAACATACAAAGCTGAACAACGAAACCCTGGTATTTTCGGTAAACCAATAAATTTAGAAGATTTTTATTTTGCTAACCAAATTGTTTAAGCATATCAATTTAAATCTTATTTTAGCGGCAAACACCAAAACAATGAGACTAATCAAATTAATTACTACCCAGGTTTTACTTGCGCTTTTATTACAGGTAAACACATCATTCGCATCTTCCGTTATTGTTCCTGTCTTCCCGGGTTCAAATACAACTTCCCGGATACCGGTTAATTATTTTAAGGCAAGTGAATTTGTAAAATTATCTGCAAAGGATTTCAGCCAGCTCACCGGCAAAAAATTAAATGTATTTCAAAGATTGTCTTTCCGGCTCGCAAAACTCAAGATGAAACATGATCTTAAAAAGAACCCTGATCTTTTAATTACTGATTATACCAAAGGCCCTTATAATAATAACAAACGTTTTAGTTTTTTGTGGTTTATCCTCGGCATTGCGGGTGTAGTAGTAGGGCTGATGACAACGGTATTGTTTACATTTTTACTTTGTGCTTTCGCACCCGTTATTATCGCTTATGCAACCAAACAAGATAGGGGAAGTATAAAATCTGTGTGGATAGGGTTTGGAGTAGGAATGCTTTTACTATTTATGCTTATAATTATCGTAATTGCGTCAATCGGCTTTTATTGATATTAAAAGGCCAGGAGCAAAAAAGAAGCTTCAGTAAACAAACAAATTTCCCTGATTTTTATTTTGAATTAATCTGGTTGCACGCATGTTTATGTTTTATTTTTGAAGCATCTTTTTTTTGAAATGCAACTTTTAGTAAATACTATGATAAAACATAAACTTTTTTTGCTTGCCTTTTTTGTTTGGTTTTCCAATATCTGTTTTGCGCAATCATTTACAATAAAAAATAATCAGCAACTTCAAACTGTCACTATTAGCAATCCTGCCATAAAATTTGTCCTGGATTATAATCATCAGTGCCGTGTTGCCGATATGGATGTAAACGGGCAAAATGTGATTGAAGGAAAAACAGGGATGTATTCTGAAATTCAAACTGCAGGCAAAACATTTTCTACGCTGCACCTGGCTAATTCTCCGCAGGTAAAGATCGCCGGCAGTAACATAAGTATAAGCGGTATTACTTACGGAGATGATAAAGTGGCCATACACGAAAACTGGAAATTCCTTGTTACTTCTTCCAATGTAAAATGCACCATCACCAGGAATTGCCCAAAAGAATTTGAGGCAGAATCCGTTTCTTTTCCTGCTATCGAGTTTAATAATATCAATACCTGGGAGGGCGCTTTCCAGGGTTTTGGCGGCATCGCCTGGTTTTATTTGTTTAACGAAAAGCTAATGACTTATGGCGTTCATACCCATGAGGCTTTCTTTTGGAATAGTAAAACGAATAATGGCCTACATGTTTTGGTAAATGCTCCCGGTAAGCAGGTAGCCATGAAATACAGCCGGACTGATGATGATAAACTGGCGTACAGCATTGCCATATCGCAAAATGAAATGCTGCCCCGTTATGATTCGGGTACGCATCGCCGTAGGTTTATCAGGAAAAAAACGGATGTATGGGCTCCTTTCCGGGTAATGGCAGGCACCACTTCGCAAAGTATCAGCTTTGCTGCTTTTGATTATGCAAAAAAATATGGGCGTGGAGAATTTAAAGGTGTGAATGGCAAACAGGTTACTTCTGTTTTAAATACGATTGCCCGTATGGGCGTGATTGATGCAAACCATTTTGGCGGCAATAGTTGGCACACGCCTTACGGGCCTATATGCCTGCACGAACAATACATTGCCAAACTCGGGCTTGGTATCAACGATCCACATTATTTAAACGGGTATAAGCAATGTCTCGATTTTTACAGGGAAAATGCAATAAAACCGGATGGAAGAGTGTGGCCGCGCTGGGCTTATACCAATGAAGATGCCATGCCGGGGCAATATACCAGCAAAGGTTTTTACGAAGCCCAGTGGGGATACCTGATGGATTCCAATCCTGACTTTGTAAGCAACGTATCTGATTTGTACAACCAAACCGGCGATAAAGCATGGGTTAAGAAACAACAACATGCCTGCGAAATGGCGTTAGATTATCTTTTGAAAAGGGATTTCAATGGCAACCATCTTGTGGAAATGATGAACGATAGCCACACTCAAAAAAGAAGCAGCGACTGGATAGATATCATTTGGGCATCTTATGAAAATGCTTTTGTAAACGACAAGTTATACCACGCTTTAAAGTTATGGTCCGGAATTGAGCAGCAACTGGGAAACCAACAAAAGGCATCCTATTATGCAGATTTCGCTGCTAAGTTGAAAGTAAGTTTTAATAAAAGCGTTCAAAACGGAGGTTTTTGGGATGAGGACAAAGGGTATTACGATTACTGGCGGGATAAGGATCAATCCATACATGGCGATAACCTCGTGACACCGGTAAATTTTATGGCGATTGCTTACGGTATTTGCAATGATACAAGCCGTCGCAATTCCATTTTGGAAAAAATTGAAGCTCAGATGCAAAAAGAACATTTATTTTTCTGGCCAATAAGTATGTTCCCTTATAAAAAAGATGAGGGCAAAGAATACCAGTTCCCGTTTCCTTTTTATGAGAACGGCGATATCTTCCTGTCGTGGGGCAGTGTGGCGGTAAAAGCGTATGCTTCGTGGAAACCGGCGCTGGCATTACATTACGTAAAAAACATTTTGCGACAGGATAGTATTGATGGTTTGGCCTTTCAGCGTTATTCACGTAAAACGCAGACAGGCCAGGGCGATGATATCCTCTCCGGCAACAGCCTTGCAGTGGTTGGGTTGTACCAGTCTATCTATGGTTTTCATCCTTTGTATAACCGGTTTTATTTAAATCCTCATATCACCAGTAATATTTTTGGTTCAAGGCTCTTTTATAATTTCCGCGGGGAACGTTTGACAATTGGCCTTGATTCTGATCATTACAGCATTTCCGATTCACTGTTTTCAATTGGTTCCAAAGAAGATTTTGGTTTTTACCGTGCGGGCAACAGTGTGATGTATTTTAATAAAGACAATCCTGTTTTTTCTATAAAGGCCACACCTGCTAAAGGCAAACATCTTCACCTGGAGATTCTTCAATGCAACAGCAAAGGAATGAGTTGGAAACAAACTTCTAAAGATGCCAATTTTCAAACCGGCTATACATTGAACCGGCTTTTGTCCGGCCGTGAATATTTAATTTATGCCGATGGGAAATTATTGAAGAAAAGTAAAAGCGATGATAAGGGCAGGCTGGTATTTACCGGAAGAATTGCCCCCAAAAAATTTAAGATCGTTTTGCAGTGAAGCAACAATTAATAAGAATTTTTATTTTGTCCGCAATCACTGGCCTATTGAAAACAATTTGTTTTTATTGGAAGATTTCAAGGCGGCAGGAGAGTAGTTTTCTTTTATAAATTAATTTGTTTCAGTTTGAACTTTTATAAGGATATTCTTTAACTGTTCTATCTGTTTCTTGTTTGCAGATGTCTCAATTAATTTCTTTAAAGCAGCAATATGTGCAACTTTCAAAGCTTTTTCCTTTGGAACCTCAATATCTGGTTTTACACCAACACTTTCCCAGCTACTTTTTGAAAAAGAACTAACTGGCCTTTCCGACAGGTAAATTCATAACAAAGTGATCATTTAATCTTATTAAGTCGCCAATATTAGCTCCGCCCCCGGTTCTTTCTCCTACAACTATCGCTTTGTGAAATCCCTGGAGAATGTAGGCAAATGCTTCGCCTGCGGAAAAGGTACCTGAACTTGTTAAAACATATACAGGCTTGTTCAGATACCTTTTTCCCGGTACATAAAAAGCAGACCACATCTGTTCAATTTTACTACTGTCACGAAATACATTTTCCAGGAGTTTTACAGGCTGTTTATTAAAGAAATAGCTTAATATAAAATTGGCAAGCGGGGCGTATCCGCCGGTATTTTCTCTCAAATCAACAATCAGTGCTTTTGTGTCTGATAAGAAATCAAATGAAGCGATGGCCTTTTCTGTTGCTTCATCAAACGGGAAAAAGCCCAGGATATTGATATAGCCAATGTTGCCATCGAGAATATCTATTTTATTGAAGCCATAGTTGTTTTCAAGTGCAAAGGTTTTAATAAAGTCTGGTATCGGAGGCTCTTTATTGGTCTTTTGTGGAATTGTGTCATAGCTATATAAGATACGTAAATGCTTATCGTTGCTGGTAAAAATTAATTGGTTGGAAATGGTATCAGCAAATTCTTTACTGCTTATAATTTTATTATAGTCACCTTTGCGCTCATGGGTTAATAATACAGTTTCAATCCGCGATGATAATTTAGGAAATACATATGAAAGTTTGACAGCTTTAATAATGGTGTCAATTATTTGAGCCTTTTCTTTTGAGGAAATTTGCAAATCTTTTTGATCTGGAGAAAACTGGGCAAAAACAGTTGTACAGTTCACTAATAATATCGAAAGTGATAAAATGCTAAGCTTGATTTTCATTTTTTTACCTGGAAATTATTTATTGATGCAATTATAAACTGTGGTTGTCAACAGAATTGCCTGCAACACTTTTATGTATGATATGTAATATTAGTGAAAATATTGCAATGGATAATCAGCAGCCTGGAAATGTACTCCTTCGTAATCAAACGCTGTGTCCCCCTTCGCTTCCCGTTCTGCGATAATCTGCGGGGATCAGCGGGAGAAAAAGAAAACGGCAGCCTGCAAAATAACGATATGTTTTATTTATTGGTTCACTATAAAAGCATGTATGCATTAATGTTATGTATCACATGCTACGGTGATCGCTGGAGCGTTTGACTTTATTTATGCTGATAATAAATTTTTGAAAAAAAGCAAAAGCGATGGCAAGAGAAGTTTGATATATAATGAAAGCATTAGTGTAAAAAAATTAAAAATAGTTTTGGAAGGTTAGGCGCCCAATTTCTCATCGGGTACCTTCACTTTCTTATCCGATATTCCTTGTTCATTCTTCTAAATAAAAAATTCAATATCCAATACCGGGCAAGGAATAAAAATGTTGAAGTACCAAGCCTTTAGCTTTCACTATTCATCATTTCCGCCTCATGCAGTAAACCAATAAATTCTCCTGATTTTTATTTTATTTTTTGGGGAGTTTTTTGCCTTTTATTCAGGTTCTTTTTCTTCTCTTTCCACTGCTATGGTGCATTCTCCAACTAATGCAGCCAATGCGCCCACAGCGGCAAGCACAGGTGCTAACACAGCGCCCACTACTCCAATTGTTAATGGGAAACTCATTATTTCTTTCCCCGATTTATCAGTGATAGTTATGCGCCTTACATTTCCTTCTTCAACCAATTCTTTTATTTTTTGAAGCAGGTGTTCTCCTTTAATGGTAAAAAATTCTTTTGCTTTCATAGTGAATGTTTTTAATGGTGAAGTACATGGCGGCTTTATAGTAATATAATTCCGTGATAAAATTAAGATGAATTTTTTTTAATAAAATATAAATAAAGAAGAACGAATTTCGAAGTAAGAACTCCCTCAACTGTCGGGACAAAAAAAATCTTATCAATATCGAATGTTGAACAAGGAATAAAAAAAGTAGAAGCATATACAGTAAACCAATAAATTCTCCCGATTTTTATTTTTATTAAATCTGGTATCCTGCAATGCCTTTTAGCGCGTTTCCAGTAAATTGCATTATAACCACTAATTAATAATTAATAATGAGATCCCATTTATTTTTCTGCATATTAATACCTGCAGTAGCTTTTGTTTCATGCTCTTCTTCTAAAAATACTTTAACCAATCAACTTTCAAAAAAGGAAAAGAAGCAAGGCTACCAATTGTTGTTCGACGGCAAATCAATGGACCAATGGACAGGGGCAACTGACAGTTATATTCCGGAAAACAACACGATAACTATACATCCCGAAAAGGGAAGCGGAGGAAATCTCTATACCAAAAAAGAATACAGCGATTTTGATTTTCGTTTTGATTTTAAGCTTACGCCCGGTGCTAATAATGGTGTAGGTATCAGGGCTCCTTTGCAAGGCGATGCAGCTTATGTGGGGATGGAAATACAGGTGTTGGATAATACAGCTCCTGAGTATAAAGATCTTCATCCTTATCAATACCATGGTTCCATTTATGGCGTGGTGCCTGCAAAGCGCGGTTATTTAAAACCCGTGGGCGAATGGAATGAGGAAGAAATAATTGCAAAGGGCCCAAAAATAAAAGTGATATTAAATGGAACCGTTATTACTGACGCAGATATTACGGATGCACGCCAAAATGGGACGATGGATGGAAAGCAGCATCCGGGTTTGAAACGTGATAGCGGGCACATTGGTTTTCTCGGCCATGGATCGGTAGTTCAGTTTAGAAATATCCGCGTAAAAGATTTATCAGGGCAATAAATAAAGGCGGTGTTAGAATTTTAGTGCTAAAGTTTGCTTCGGATAAAAAGATAGATGCAAAACTGAATAATGAGACTGAGCTACATGTAATAAACCAATAAATTTTCCAGATTTTTATTTATTCATTATTTTCTTCTTCCCTTGTTAATATGGAATATCTGGAAAGAAATAAAAAATGTAGAAGAAGGCTTCTATTTGATCTCAACCTTCATACTTATGGAATTCAGTTATTGTCAAATAGTATCCGTCCGGGTCTCTAATTGAAAATTCCTTTTTTGTTGAGTTTGGATTTAAGTGAATATCTTCTTCAACAGCACCACCTGTTTTTTCAACATTCTGTCGTATGAGGTTCATGTTGTCTGTCCTGAAATAAAGGATAAGCCCATTTCCGGGAGCAATAGCCGGATTGGTCATTGTGGGATGGCCGTGTGCATGCCATTGATGAAGGCAGATTAAAATTTCATCGTTTTCAGATACCAGGACGTCAAACTCCTTTCCCCCGTGCAAGCTTTTGCATCCAAAAACTGATTGATACCATTTAGAACTGGCTTCAACATCTTTCACTGCTATTATCGGATCTGTTTTTGTCATCGTTCGCGCATTTAATGCGCGTGATTTTTAGTGTGTGGTTTTTTGCCAAGGTCGTGCCAGTCATCTTCTTCTACATCTACATCATAATGCTTTGCGGCTTTTTTAATATTGGCAAAAGCTTCATCGCGGTCGTCGTCTGATACTCCTTTCACCTGGTCGAACCGCGCCAACGCATTTTGTACGTGCGAAGCATCGGTTAAAGGTTCTTTGCGTTGTTTGGGGAAAGCGAAAACGCTGTCCGTAAAGTTTTTTTCATCTTTACTGCTTAAGTCCCCATGCTCAGTGTGAGGTTTCCATGTTGTATGTGCCATAGTATTGTGTTTTTTGGTTATACCTTGTTTCGCCCCAAAAAACCTGCCAGTGTAAATAAATCAAGTTGCTTTGCATTTGCAATTTTGCATTTAATCAGTGTAAATCCCCGCCTGAATAGCCAAGTCGGGCGGGCGTGTAATTCGTGTCAAACAAAGATAGTTAGCGGGACGCACCAACGGACAGAAGTGAATCTGTTCATTTAAACATTTTGTTTAGGTTTGCTTGTCACTTTTTCCCTTGAAAGAAAAAGTAACTAAAAAGTTCAAGGAAAACCCGATCGCTCCGAGCGTTTTTCCATGCCAGCGCGCGGCAAAAGCCCTAAGTAAATAAATTGGCAAAAGAGAAAGCAAAAAGCAGCCACTCTACCTAAAAAACATAGTCCTTCGGTTAATTCGGTAAAGGTCTGCCTACAATAAACGAACTAATTTATAATGTTTTTATTTTGATGTAACAGTAAGGGGTAAACGAAATATATACGCGGTTTCCCTCAGGTAACTTTTTCCCTTCATAAATTTATTTTTTACTAATTTTTTATAATTAACTTTATTTCTGCAAAATATCTTGATATGAATCGCCGCAATCTTCTAAAGGGAATGGGTGCAATCGCGCTTTATAGCAGCTTTCCCGGCGTACTGGCTGAATTTGTTTCTTCCTGCAAATCAAAAACTAAAATTTTGAGGGCAGGATTTTTTTCTGATGATGAATTTCAGTTACTGGAACAGGTGACTGATATTATGTTACCAAAAACTACAACGCCGGGTGCGCTTGAAACGCAGGTTCCCTATTTTATTGATCTTGTTGTGAAAAATTGCCTGTCGCCTGGTGATCAGAAACTTATTAAAAAAGGGTTGCAACAGCTAAATGGTGAGGCAAGCGGAAATTTTTTGTCTCTTTCTAAAAAAGAAAAACAATCTCTTGTTAATAAAATGGATGTAGCCGCTTATAAAAATGATGCCGATAAGGCCTGGTTTATGATTACTAAAAAACTCTCGCTGATAGGACACTTTACGTCACAAGAGGGAATGACAAAAGCATTGAATTATGTAAAGGTTCCGGGTTATTACGAAGCATGTATTCCATATAAGAAAGGCGAAAAAGCAATGGCTAAAACATTTTTAATGTACTGGTAACTTAAAGAATTTGTCACTTCAAAATAAAAAATATGTACGATGCAATTGTAGTAGGATCGGGCATTTCGGGTGGATGGGCGGCCAAAGAACTTTGTGAGAAAGGATTGAAAACACTGTTGTTGGAAAGAGGCCGTGATGTAAAACACATAAAAGATTATCCTACTGCTAATATGGATCCATGGGAATTGCCCAACCGCAATATGCTAAGCCAGGAAGATATAAAAAACTATCCTGTGCAAAGAACGGTGTATCATTTCGGACAGGACGACAAGCATTTTTTTGTAAAAGATACAGAGCATCCTTATACACAGGAAAAACCTTTTTGGTGGATACAGGGAAACCAGGTAGGTGGTAAATCTTTACTTTGGAGCAGGCATACTTTTCGTTGGAGCGATCTTGATTTTGAAGCGAATGCCAAAGAAGGTGTGGGTGTTGACTGGCCGCTGCGATATAAAGAAATTGCGCCATGGTACGATTATGTGGAACGTTTTATTGGCGTAAGCGGAAAAAATGAAGGGCTACCTCAACTGCCCGACGGACAATTTATTCCGCCGTTTGAAATGAATTGCCTGGAGAAACACCTGAAGCAAACGATTGAAGAAAAATTTAAAGGCCGCAATTTAATACAAAGCCGGATGGCGGTGTTAACACAGCCCCACAATGGGAGAGGCAAATGCATGTCGAGAAACTTGTGTCACCGCGGATGCCCCTATGGCGCTTATTTCAGCAGTAATTCATCTACATTGCCGGCGGCTTATGCAACAGGCAACCTCACTTTACGGCAGCTTTTCAACCGTTGAAAGTGTGATATGGGACAACAAGAAAAACAAGGCAACGGGTGTTCGTATTATCGATACAGAAACCATGAAAACATATGAATATTTTGCACCGGTTATTTTCTTGAACGCTTCTGCGCTTGCCACTACAAAAATCTTGTTGCAATCTACTTCAGATAGGTTCCCTAACGGCTTTGCCAACGACAGCGGCGTAGTGGGGCATTATTTGATGGACCATTATTCAGGGCCGGGCGCTTCGGCAAACTTTGATATTTTAAGAGACAAGTATTATTTCGGGCAGCGTTCCACCTCGGTATATGTGCCGAGGTTTCAGAACCTTCAAAAAAAGGACAGAAGTTTTAACAGGGGCTATGCTTATGAAGTTTATGTATCAAGGGCAGAGTGGACAAGAGGTTATCATTCACCTGGTACGGGAGATGAGTGGAAAGATTCCCTTTCAGCGCCGGGAGATTGGAATGCAAGTATGTTTGCTTTTGGCGAATGTTTGCCTGATTATAAAAACCGCGTGTATCTTGATAATGTCAAAAAAGATAAATGGGGATTACCCATTTTAAACATAGAAATGGAATATGGCGAAAATGAAAAAGCGATGCGGCCGACAATGATCAGCGACGCGATGGAAATGTTGCAAAGCAGCGGCCCTGTAGCTGTTTCAGAGATTACCGATGCCTCTGTGCCGGGAATGACGATACACGAAATGGGCACGGCGAGGATGGGCAACGATCCCAAAACTTCTGTATTAAACAGGTTTAATCAATGCCACGATGCGCCCAATGTATTTATAACTGACGGGGCGTGTATGGATTCTACAGCCTGCCAAAACCCTTCACTTACTTACATGGCTTTAACAGCAAGGGCCTGCAACTATGCAGTGGAAGAGTTGAAGAAAGGAAACATTAAATGATAGTTTTTTTGATAGTAACATTAATGAATAAACGAAAATTGATTTGGTTAACCTGAGATGATGATTCATATTTATTCTGTTAAGAATTTATTCCAAACCATCTAATCCTTTTAAGCCTGATATGAGCGCTGCTGCTATTTCATCGTTGGTGGTTATCAGTATTACCTGTATTATTCTGCTTACCTCAAAGTGGAAACTCAATGCTTTTATCTCTCTTTTCCTGGTATCACTTTTCCTCGCTATTGCGGTTTTGCCGGGTAAAGATGTGGTTACTATTATGAAGAATGGTTTCGGCAACACTATGGCTTCTACCGGCTTCCTGATCATCCTGGGTGCCATTATTGCTATTATATTAGATAAGACAGGTGCTGCGGTTACTCTTGCCCGTTATATTCTGTCAAAAACAGGGGAAACCAATGGTGCCGCTGCTTTGGGCATAACAGGCTTCATTGCCGGGATGACAATTTTTTGTGATTCGGGTTTTATTATTCTTAGCGGCCTGGCAAAATCGTTCAGCGCTAAAACGAAAACGGCAATGCCTTTTATTGCCGGTGTTCTTGCCTGTTCTTTATATGCTGTTCACAATTTAATACCTACTCATCCCGGCTCACTTGCCGCTGCGGGAATATTGAATGCTAATATTGGTAACCTTGTTATTGCCGGAATTTTGTTTGCTATTCCAGGTTTTGTTGTTTCTTATTTCTGGGTGAAAAGAATGGCCAGGAATAAGAATTACCCTGCTGCCCCTGAGCATGAACTTCCATTGCAGGAAGTGGAAAGAATTTACCCTCCGGTTTTTTGGTCCTTTATGCCAGTTGTGGTTCCGCTGGCATTGATAGCAATAGGGTCGTTACTTCATATTCTCAATTTAGGCTACACCAATGCGTTGATCCGCATTTTTGAATTTACGGGCCAGCCGGTAATTGCGTTACTAATTGGTGTTGTCTTTGCTATTTTCCTGCTTCACAATAAAAAGATAGAAACGCTTAATGATGTATTTGAAACTGCCATTGAAAAGGCCGGGCCGATACTGATCATTACGGCCGCAGGAGGAATGTTTGGAATGATCATCAAAGAAACCGGTGTTGGTACTTCCGCAGGTATGGCGTTGAGTAAAACCGGCCTTGGGCTTCTGATCCCTTTTGGTATTGCAGTCATATTAAAAACCGCACAGGGTTCTTCAACTGTGGCTATTATTACCGCCGCTTCTATTGTGGCGCCTATGATGCCTTCATTAGGGCTTTCATCAGAAACGGGAAAATTATTTACGATGCTTGCCATGGGAGCAGGCTCGATGATGGTGTCCCACGCTAATGATTCTTATTTTTGGGTGGTGACAAAGTTTTCAGATATCCATGCAAACATCACATTGCGTGTTTTCTCAACGGCTACAGCCGTAATGGGGGTTACTGTTTTTATTTGTGTGTGGATAACTTCACTTTTTTTTCTTCACTAAAAATGAAAGGTGCTATTGGCCTTTTTAAAATACATTCCTGATGGATGCTAAATTTCTCGTAGAATCAGTTTTTTGGGCGGGTGTAGAAAGTGTAATGCCTCATAAAATGATACGCCACCAGGTATTGTTGCAGGATGAAATGCTTTCCATCGGGGGAAACAAAATAAATCTCGAAAGCATCTGGAATATTTATGTGATAGGAGCAGGCAAGGCCAGTGCAAAAATGGCTAAAGAGATTGAAAATATTTTAGGGAACAGGATTACCGCGGGGCAAGTTGTGGTTAAATACGGGCATGGATGTGAATTGCAATACATGAATGTTTCAGAAGCGGGCCACCCTGTACCGGACACTAATGGTTATTTAGCCACACAAAAAATAGTAGAAATTGCAAGCCAGGCTACAGAAAATGATTTGATCATTTGTTTGATATCAGGAGGCGGATCTGCGTTGTTAACTGATTTTCCCGAAGGGAGCTCGATCAAAGATATCATTACCACCAATCAACTTTTATTAAAAAGCGGCGCTGATATAAAAGAGATAAATACCGTGAGAAAACATTTGTCGAAAGTAAAAGGTGGCCAACTGGCCAGTGCCGAATCCCGCAAAAACCGTAAGCCTGATTTTGTCGGATGTAATTGGCGATTCGCTGGATTCCATTGCATCAGGGCCTACTGTTCCTGATACTACCACATTTGCAAACGCATTATCCATTCTTGAAAAATATAAGCTCATTAAAGAAATGCCGGCAATTTTTGTAAAGTACCTCGAAAATGGGCAGCAAGGAATTCATCCGGAAACTCCAAAAGCCGGAGACCTTGTTTTTAATAACACGGAAAATATCATAATTGGCAGTAATACTATTGCACTGGAAGCCAGCAGGCAAAAGGCAATTGAAGCGGGATTGGATGCTTTTATAATCACTTCACAACTGGAAGGTGATACAATTGAAGCAGCGAAGAAAATTATTGACACAGCACTTATTTTTCAGAAGGATGGCAGTATAAAAAAAGCCTGCTGCCTTTTGTTTGGCGGTGAAACTACGATTAAGGTGAGCGGCAAAGGATTGGGCGGGCGAAACCAACATCTTGCCTTGTATGCAGCTTTATTACTAAGGGATAAAAAAGGCATCACTTTGCTTTCTGCAGGAACCGATGGAAATGATGGGCCAACTTTCGCTGCCGGTGCTGTTGTTGATACCCACACATTTGAACATGCTTCTTTACAAGGGTTGGACGTTCAAAATTATTTACAACATTTCGACTCATTTCATTTCTTTGAAAAAGCTGGAGGCCATATCATTACAGGGCCACAATGACCAACGTGATGGACCTTATCGTAGTTATAATTGAATAATTTTTACTCTTCACTTTCCGCTATAATATTTCCTTTTACGTCTGCATATTCATATTTAATCATTCCATCAGCACACACTTTTAATTTATACTCTTGCTTATCATCCGGGCCTTTATAACTGCTGATTGAATATAAATGCCCTTTAAATTTCTCAGTAACGATAAGAACAATTTCTTTGGGCACATAATTATTTATAACGGGTAAAGAACCTGACAAACCAGGGCAGCGGTCGGGCCATTGATGAAAAATAAAAGGAGCCCGAATAATTTTTGGTGCGTCAGTAATTTTATTAAGGGGTACCGTTACTGAGTTGACTAATCTTACCTGGCCAATCTTCACGGCTTTTGTTATTTCCGGTGGTGCAATGATTTCTTCCGGCTTCTTATTTTCTACCGGTTGAGGATTTTGAGATGGCTGTACCCTGCGTGGATGAGAATCATCCCAGTAATGCAGGTATTGCGCGGACAAGCTATTGGTAGAAACAATTAATAGGAATATGAAAATAATTTTTGCCATAGAAGTAAATTACTAAAAGTATTCTCCATGATACCACTTAAAAAGCAATTTTTATGCGCACTTTGAAAAGTTATTTAATTAAAAAAAACCTTAACAATTTTAAAACAGTCAAGAAGTTTTGAGATAGTAGGTTTTGGATATGATCTTGCGATTCTTTTTTACAATAAAATATCAGGTATTTCAGAATCAACAACCAGGTTTGCTTCGGTGTTGTTTTTAATTTCTTCTATTGAAACGCCGGGTGCTTTTTCCAGTAACCGAAAGCCGTTTTCAGTTACTTCAAGTACCGCGAGATTAGTTACAATTTTTTTTACACATTTTATTCCTGTTAATGGAAGCTGGCATTTTCTTAATAATTTAGATTCGCCTTTTGAATTAGTATGCATCATGGCAACTATAATATTTTTTGCGCTTGCCACAAGGTCCATCGCACCGCCCATTCCTTTTACTAATTTGCCGGGAATTTTCCAACTCGCGATATCACCGTTTTCGCTTACTTCCATGGCGCCTAAAACCGTAAGGTCAACTTTGCCTGCGCGTATCATTCCAAAACTCATGGCGCTGTCAAAAAATGAAGAACCGGGCAGCGTTGTGATGGTTTGCTTCCCGGCGTTAATAAGGTCCGCGTCTTCTTCGCCTTCTAATGGAAACGGCCCCATACCAAGCAGCCCGTTTTCTGATTGAAGCGTAACATTCATTCCTGCAGGAATATAATTAGCCACGAGTGTAGGAATGCCAATTCCGAGGTTTACATAAAATCCGTCTTTTAATTCCTTTGCAATTCTTTGTGCGATTTGATTTTTATCTAACATAATTCAATTTGCTAATTTGCTTACCGTTCTCTGTTCAATTCTTTTTTCATAAAAACTGCCTTTAAAAATACGATGAACATAAATTCCCGGTGTATGAATTTCGTTGGGGTTTAATTCGCCCGCTTCTACCAATTCTTCTACTTCAGCAATAGTAATTTTTCCAGCCATAGCCATTAAAGGATTAAAATTTCTTGCTGTTTCTTTATAAATTAAATTTCCGGCAGTGTCGCCTTTCCAGGCTTTTATTAAAGCAAAATCAGCTTCAAAAGCATATTCCATTAAATATTCTTTCCCATTAAACACACGGGATTCTTTTCCTTCGGCTACTTCTGTCCCTACGCCTGCAGGCGTAAAGATTGCCGGCATTCCATAACCGGAAGCCATACACCTTGTAGCAAGAGTCCCCTGTGGTATTAATTCAACTTCGAGTTCGCCGTTTAATAATTGCCTTTCAAATTCCGCATTCTCGCCTACATAAGAGGCTATCATTTTTTTTACCTGTCTTTTTTTCAACAACAATCCTATTCCAAAATCATCAACTCCTGCATTGTTGGAAATACAGGTTAAATCAGTTACTGCTTTTTTTACCAAAGCGGTAATGCAATTTTCCGGAATACCACATAAGCCAAAACCTCCAAGCATTAAAGTATTTCCATTTGAAATATCTTTTATGGCTTCATCCGCATTATTATAAACTTTTTTCATTGTAAGGAATTTTTACTAAGGATAGCCTAAAATCTTTGCTTTTCTTTTTAAAGCCGTATCCTGTTCCCTTTGTTTTTGAGCATAAAGGCTATCAAAGATAAGTTTTAATCTGTCGGGGTGTTTCAGGTACCAATTATAGCTTTCTGTAAAATGCGCAGAATCTGTTTTATGCATTTGGAATGCCTTTTTTGATAATATTTTCGTTTCAATGGCTACATCAATAGAAGAATCTTTTAAAGCAGTTTCACCGGCAAGCGTTTGCGCCCTCATTACATCCCACAAAATGCTTTGCATTTCTTTTGGCTTGATAACATCGGAAAGGCCGTTTATCAACCGAATAACACGAGATAAGCATTATGGAAACAAAAAGGTAAATAAGGGGTTTAATCATTTTAACTGGTCTTCATATTTTGTGGCGGAGGAAACGTCAAGCCGTTTTAAATAATCCAGGGCTTTGGCTTTATCAGCAGGGTTTGCCTTTGAAAAAATTTGAATTAATTCCTGTGTTTTTGCCTGGAAGAAAAACTGAAGTATCATCGTGTTAGGATTTTCCGTATTAAAGGTGTTAAGCAACGTCAGTACATTTAAAATGTTCAACCTTGCTGTAGCTTCCTGGTCGTACAATTTATCCATGCCTAACCTGTAATAATCGTAGATAGCATCATGAAAAATCGTGTATTTGCTATTTAATAAATTTTCGGCGAGCCAATACCTGTTCCTGTTTCCGTCAAAAGCTTTCCATCCAGAAATATTTCTTCCTTCAGGGGCATTGTTTACGATATTCTGCGCTTTTAAAAAATAAGGATTGCCTCCCTTTGGAGAAAATGAATCGTAATCGAAACCCAGGACCATATCAATCCAATAAGCAAATACTGCGGTGAGGTTAGAAACCTGTGGATCGCCCTGACACGCGGGCATCATTGAAATCCAATTGCTGAAATTCAACATACTTAAAAGTAAAATCATTATCCTGGTAATTAATAACAGGAGAAATATAGGAGGAATTAAAAACCGGCCTACCGGATTGAATAATTAATGAAGCTTTATAAACATTTGCCTCATCTGTTGATTGAAGGTTCAATAAAAAACTGCAATCAATTTTTTCATTGGTTACATACGTATCGGAGCTCCATTTTGTGTTATTTACAAAATTATTAAGAGCCTTTTCTAAAGTAGTGAATGTTTGTTTATCAACAGTATTATTTACACGGTTGCTTATCACACTCACTCTTGCCTTTAGTTCCTGGGCGTTGGTAGCAGCAGAAAAAAAGCATAATAAAAAAAATAGGGGTATTTTATACATTTCTATATTTAATAATTGTATTTACAATGTCAGCGGCAACTTCTTTTTTAGTTTTAAGCGGAAATTTATATTCATTTTTATTTTTATCAAAAATGGTTATCCTGTTAGTTTCAAACCCAAAACCTGCGCCTTTATCCTTCATCGAATTTAATACAATAAGGTCAGCATTTTTCTCCTTTAATTTTTTTAAGGCATTAGCTTTCTCATTATTGGTTTCCAAAGCAAAACCTACTAAAACCTGATCCGGCGATTTTATTTTCCCCGCTTCTGAAAGGATGTCTTTTGTTTTTATTAATTCAATCGAAAGCCCTCCTGAATTCTTTTTTATTTTTTGATGGCTTTTGTTTTTGGGGGAATAATCAGCCACAGCCGCAGCCATGATTACGACATTAAACTTTTTAAAATCTTTCATGCAAGCCTTGTGCATTTCTTCAGCAGTAACTACCTTTTTAATTTTTATATTTTCATCAATTTTTATTTCTGAAGGGCCTAAAATCAATTGAACCTCTGCTCCGCGGCTGTGCAATTCTTCGGCAATGGCAATTCCCATTTTACCGCTTGAATGATTGCTTATAAAACGGACTGGGTCTATCGATTCGTGTGTTGGGCCCGCTGTTACCAGGGCTTTTATACTTTTAAGGCTGTTTTTTTTTTGAAGAAACCTTCAAGGAATTTTATCATTTCCCCTGGTTCTGCCATTCTTCCTTCACCGGTGAGCCCACTGGCCAGTTCGCCTTTATTGACCGGCAGAAAAATATTTCCATAACTTTTTAAAGTTTCTATATTTTTTTGTGTGGATGAATGATGCCACATATCTTCATCCATCGCTGGCGCAATTAATACAGGAGCTTTTGAAGATAAGTATATTGCAAGTAACAGGTTGTCACAAATTCCATTTGCCATTTTTGCAATGGTATTGCATGAAGCAGGCGCAATAATCATTACATCAGCCCAGCGGCCGAGTATCACATGGTTTGCCCAGGTTTCTTCATCAAAAAGATTCGAAAGAACTTTATTTTTTGAAAGCGTGGAAAATGTAAGCGCTGATACAAAATCCCGGGCGCCATCCGTCATAATTACTTTTACTTCTGCGCCTGCCTTTACCAGTAAACGAACAAAAAACACAGATTTATATGCAGCAATACTGCCTGTAACGCATAGTATGATTTTTTTTCCTTTAAGCAACTTTTATATTTTATATGGAAAGATACTATAAATTAAAAATGGTGGAATTAACCACCATTAAAATTATCATTTCTTGTTAAAAAGAACTTTAAAATTTATTTAATCAAAAAGAGTATCCTCGTTTCTGCGATGATATATTTTATCGGTCATAAATTCGGCTGTTGCCAATAAAGCCGGATTGGGCATTCTTTCATAAGCCTTTGAGATTTCGATTTGTTCTTTGTTTTCGTGAATCTCTTCAAGACTATCCGTATGGCTTGCAAATTCTTCAAGCTTATTATGCAATTCTTCTTTTATGGCAATATTTATTTGGTTCGCCCTTTTTGCGATTATGGTTATTGATTCGTATAAATTGCCGGTTTTGTTCTTAATATCAATAAGATTTTGAGTTTCTACCACATTACTGGTATTACTATTCTGTTGGCGCCTTAGCTTGCTCATTTTGTATTTGTTTAATATTAGTTTGACTTAAATTTTTATATTCTTCAGCTTCTTTTAATAAATCGCTATTGGGGTAACGTTCAGCAAAATCAAGGTATTCTGCGGTAACTTTTGCATATCTTTCTTCCTGTTTATCAAATACACTTAATTTGGCAAACTCATAAAAAGATTTTACAGCCATCAACATATAAGATTCTCCCTGGGGTGATTCAGGATATGTATTTAAAAGGTTGGTGAACGCTATTCCGGCAGCCTGGTACATTTGAAGATTATAATAGAGTTTTGCTGCCAGGTAATCTTTCTTTTCGAGTTTTTCCCTGCATTTTGCAATTATATTATTGGCATCTGCAACCCTGGGTGAGTTGGGATAAGTATTAATAAATCCCTGCATAATCCCTATCGCTTTAATGGTATTGGTTTGGTCTAACTGAACATTTGGCGATTGTTTATAAAAGGTAAGCGCATGCATGTAAGCGATTTCTTCCGCTCTGCTGCTATTAGGAAAAACACCCAGGAAACCTTTAAAAAGATTTTCTGCATCAGAATAATTTTTTTGATAGTAAGAGCAATAAGCATCTTTATAATATAAGTCCTCAAATTTATCTGACCCTTTAAGAACAGGAAATAATTCCACATATAATTCTTGAGCAAGCCTGAATTTTTTGTCAGCGTAATATTCATCCGCTTTTTTAAGCTTGTACTCGTAATTAGTGCTTTTAAGAATTTTGGTAAACTGGCTGGCACAACCAGTAAACATAATAAAAGGAATCAACAATAAAACAAGATAATTCTTCATAAAGAGCCGCAAAATTAAGTGAATTTAGACAAAAATGTGTTTTAAATTAATGCAGGCAAAATGAATGGAGTTAATATTTTGATAATTGAAATAAAAAACCCTTCCGTTTTTCGGAAGGGTTTTACTAACTAAAAGTATTTATTTTAATTTGCTTTAATATCTACAGTATTGATATCGCCACCCCCTACTTCACAATTAGTTGTGATCCTGTCTGCGCTTATTCCTTCTTTTTCTGTAAGATAGGTTTTAATAGCGTCCAATCTCTTATTGCAAAGAGCCTGAGAGGCTTTGGAAGCAGCAGGGTATGCCGAAACAGTGATAGAACAAGAAGGGCTGTTTTTCAATTCGGAAGCTACTGATGAAAGCATTGCTTTTGCATCGCTTGTTAAAACAGAACTTCTGTTTCTAAATGTAATACTAGGAAGATTATTTAGGTTGCAGGCACTGGCCACTACCATAGAATCCCTTAAGTTTTTGCAACAATCAGGTTCAGGGCATTTACCTACGCCGTCCGCATCTACAGGCTGGCATTGAGTTGGAGTAATCAATTCCTTATCCTTGCAATCAGGGACACCATCACCGTCAGTATCTTTAGAAACACCGTGGCTATCAACAGGGCATCCTGCCGGAGTATTTGGTTCTTTGTCAAATTGATCAGTTACACCATCGCCATCAGCATCAGGCAAAACCGGTGTTGGTATTTTCATGTGTTTAGGATTGTTGATTTCGCTATAAGCATAATCAAGTGGGTTAACCCACCAAAGTGGTTCCACAGCCTTTGATCCAACATTGAAATTTAAACCTACTGAAAAATAATTATAACTATCAAAATCACGGGTTTGTGCAGGGTCTCCTATCGGATGTTCCTGCCATTCCTGTCCGTCCAATAAATCGTCTTTTGTTAAAGTAAGCCTGTCTTCTATCGCAAGATTGATACGGTTGCTTAATTTAAATGCAATTCCTGCCAATGCAGTCCCGGTAGCCCTCAATGGATGAGCCGCCTAAAGTAGCTTTTGTATTGTTTTCATTTTGTGAAGGAGTATAAGGTACACCTTTTAGAAGATTTTTTAACGCATCACGTGTTTTTTTTCTATTGCTATATGCACCTGTTGACTGTTGTTGAATAGAATTAAAACTTTGTGGAACCTGTACTTTTGCATTATAAACAGTAGCTCCAATACCTATGCCTCCATAAATGACCATTCCTGATTTTTGTTTGTGGAACCTCACATTATTTAAAGTAACAATGCCTTGTAATGAAAGATCCTGTACGGTAGTTTTATAATTATAATACACCGGGTCAAGATTAGCTGCGTTGTATCCGGCCCATACCGGGTTATTTGAATAACCATAAGAAGGTTTCCAGTTCAGTCCTTTAGCCTGGCCGTATAAATATTGGGCTCTTAATGAGAAAACATAACCTAAAGCTTTGCGTACATGAACTGCAAAACCGCCTGTAGGCAATTTGGAAGCAATATCTCCGCTGATGGCAAACATTCCACCTGAAATACCTATTTCAGTCTGGCTTCTGGGTTTAGCGGGAAAGTCATAAGCATTGTTCATGAATTCATTTTGTTGTGCCTTCCCTTTTGAAGAAATTACACTCGAATCATAAACATTATAAACGCCAGTATCCTGTGCAAAAGCCGAAAAGGATAGCAGGGAAAAAATTCCCATAAACATTAATTTGAACATCTTTGGCATAATTTTGTAGTTAAGGATTTCTAAAATAGAATTTTGATTGTGGGCAAAAATATCAAACGATTGTCATAGTTCAAATTTTTTTTAGCAATATTGTTAAATTTTCAAGCCTTTTTTTATAGATAGTTTTCTGAAAACTAACAATTAAAGAATAATAAAATACCCGAATTTTTGAAATCCGGCCTATAACGAATGTGAAAACGAAATAAAGAGGGGGATATTTGATTGCATAAATGAAAATTTATTTATTTCAGTTTCTGTGTTATATTGCCTTTTTCCAAAAAAAAGAATGCAGTTTTCAAAAAATCTTATTGCCACCGAATTAGCCACTTTTGAACAAAAATTTGCGCAATCCGTAAAGAGCCAGACGCCTTTGCTCGACAGAATAATGAAATACATTATTAAAAGAAAAGGCAAGCAACTCAGGCCCATGTTCGTTTTTTTAAGTGCCAAACTTCATGGAACCATAAATGAATCTACATACCGCGCCGCTGCTTTGGTTGAATTATTACATACGGCAACGCTCGTGCATGACGATGTGGTTGACGAATCCCTGGAACGAAGAGGGTTTCTTTCTATCAATGCCTTATGGAAAAATAAAATCGCGGTGCTTGTGGGCGATTACCTTCTTTCAAAAGGGTTGCTTCTATCAACAGGCGCAGGCGATTTTAAACATCTTGATATTTTATCAAATGCTGTAAAAGAGATGAGCGAAGGTGAATTATTGCAAATTGAAAAGGCTCGTAACCTGAATCTTAAGGAAGATATTTATTTTGAAATAATAAGGAGTAAAACGGCGTCACTGTTATCTTCAGCCTGTGCAGTAGGCGCGTGGAGTACAAGTAAAGATGAAAAGCTGACTGAAAGAATGAAACTTTTTGGAGAAAAAACCGGCATTGCTTTCCAGATAAAAGATGACCTTTTTGATTATGGAAATGAAGATATAGGAAAGCCTACCGGCAATGATTTAAAAGAAAAAAAATTAACCTTGCCACTTATCTTTACTTTAAATAATATTTCTAAACCTGAAAAAAGAAAAATTATTTACATCATAAAAAATCAGAATAAAGACCCGGAAAAAATAAAATATGTTTTGCAAAAAGTAGTTGAGGCGGGCGGTATTAAATATGCGACTGAAAAAATGATACAATACCGGGATGAAGCCTTGGCGATTTTATTTGAATTTCCTGAAAGTGATGTCGGAAAGGATTAGAAGAATTGGTTCGATATACTACCGATAGGAAATATTAATTGGCTAATGTAAAAATTAACCAATTTTATAAGTCCACAAAAGCTTATGGCTTTTACAGTGAACCAACAAATAAATCAAATTTTTATTTTTGAAAAAATGTTTTACAAATATTTATTACAAATAGATTAACAGGTAGATTAAATAATTTGAATGGAAAAAAGATGGAAAATAATCGAGGCTGACAAGGCCAAAGTTGCCGGGTTGAAAAATTCGTTATCCATCAGTTTGCCTTTGTGTAATATTCTTGTTCAACGTGGAATTGATTCTTTCCAAAAAGCCAAAGACTACTTCAGGCCGCAACTTTCGCAACTACATGATCCGTTTTTAATGAAGGATATGGAAACTGCAGTTGAGAGGATTTTATTAGCAATTAATAATAATCAGAAAATTCTCGTATTTGGCGATTATGATGTGGATGGAACCACGTCTGTGGCAACAATGTACCGGTTTCTAAAAAAAATCTATTCTGAAGAAAAGATTGATTTTTATATTCCTCATCGCTATAAAGAAGGTTATGGTATAAGTAAACAGGGAATTGACTTTGCTAAAGAAAATGGTTTTGATTTAATCATTTCGCTTGATTGCGGAATTAAATCCATTGATCTTATCGGGTATGCATGCACGTTAGGGCTTGATTTTATTGTGTGCGACCATCATCTTCCTGATGAAGAATTACCTCCCGCGATTGCTATTTTAAACCCAAAACAAAAAGGTTGTAATTATCCTTATAAAGAACTTTGTGGTTGCGGTGTCGGGTTTAAACTGGTTATGGCTCTTTCGCAACGGTTAGGCATGCACGAAAATGAATATTTATGTTATCTTGATTTGGTGGTAACTGCCATTGGTGCAGACATTGTTCCCATTACAGGCGAAAACCGAATCCTTGCTTTTTATGGATTAGAGAGATTAAACACTTCTCCCTGCGCTGGGAATAAAAGCGTTAATAGAATTAAGTAAAGTTGAAAAAAAGTTTTCTATTAATAATGTGGTTTTTATTATCGCTCCGCGAGTAAATGCAGCCGGAAGAATGGATGATGCAGCTAAAGCGGTTCGAATATTTATAGAAGATGATTATAAAAAAGCTAAAGAATATGCCGAAATGCTGCATAGCGATAATACTGACCGCAAAGACGCTGATACAAGCATAACCGAAGAAGCGCTGGCAATGATTGAAAACGATCCTGAAATGATTTCAAGAAAAACCACGGTGCTTTTTCAATCACATTGGCACAAAGGAGTAGTCGGTATTGTGGCGAGCAGGCTAATAGAAAGTTATTTTCGGCCCACCGTGGTTCTTACGCTTGGTGAAAGCGTGGTTGGCGGTAGTGCCCGAAGCGTTCCGGGATTTAATTTATATGAAGCCATTCACGCCTGCCGCGAACATTTGATTGGCTATGGTGGCCATTTTGCGGCAGCCGGAATGTCTATGTTTCCTGAAAATGTAGAAGCTTTTAGTAAAAAATTTGAAGAAGTTGTTTCCTCAAATATTGATCCTCTTCTGCTGATTCCCGAATTAATTATTAATGCAGAAATTACTTTTAAAAATGTAAACAAGGGCTTTTACAATATCGTGCAGCAGATGGAGCCTTACGGTCCTGAAAATCTGCGCCCGGTTTTTATTACAAAAAATGTAACCAATACTCCATGGTCAAAAATTGTAAAAGAAAATCATGTTCGTTTTGTTGTGAAAAATGAAAATATCACATTAACAGGAATAGGTTTTAATCTTGCCGGAAAATTTGATTTATTGCAAATGAATAAGCCAATTGACATTGTTTATACAATTGATGAAAATGAATGGAATGGCGAAACCATTCTTCAGCTAAAAGTAATTGACTTCAGGCTTTCAGAAAATACAGAAAACTAATATTTTTTAAAATGAAGTTTCTCTATTACTTTAAATATTTTTATTTTATTTCAAAAAACTGGAATGTAAAACTTGCGGCTTTTACTGTGTTATCACGAAATAAAAGGTGAAAAAAAATACAATATTGATACCGTAAAAATCAACAGGCTAGTAATGAAAATATTGAAAGCGAAAATTTATCTCACGCTTCTATTTACCAGGCTACCAATTATTATTTAATTGAAAAGGCATTTGAATATCTCAAAGATGAAAATGTAAATTTTGGGCTTGTTGATTTTGGATGTGGAAAGGGAAGAGTATTAGTGGTTGCCGCTCATTATGGGTTTAAAAATATTACCGGTATTGATTTTTCAAGATCTTTATGTATTGAAGCAGAAGAAAATATTGAAAAGGTAAAACCATTATTTCCAAAAACGGTTTTCAATATTATTTGTGATGACGCTGTGAAATATAATATTGAGAAAGACAAAAATTGTTTCTTTTTTTTTAATCCGTTTGATGAAGTGGTGATGTTGAAAGTGATAAAAAATATTCTTTCTTTCCTGAAAGATAAACTCCACGGAAAATTTATATTGTTTACATCAATCCTTTACACAAAGAAATTTTTTTAAGCGCAGGGTTTACAGAAGAATATTTTTTTAGAAAAATGGAATATTTAGAGTTTTGCATTTTATCAAAAGAAGGAGAGGAGTAAAAATTAATTTTGAGATATTAGGAGTAAACGAACAAATATTGAGAATTTTTATTTTCTTTTTGCTAATGCAAACCTTCTTTCAAAACCATTTCAATAGTAGGAAAAGTATTCACCAAATATTTTGGTAACTCTTCTTTTTTCGCCCAAATAATTTCCGTGATTTCTTCTTCGGTTTGTGGAATTAATTTTTCATCTCCAGCGGATTGCATCAAAAACCAATGTGTTTCTTTTAAATTGTGCTTTCCAAACCGGTTGTAAGTATGATACGTGATTGTGATAGGCTTGGTAATTTTAAGATGATGTAACCCCGTTTCCTCTTCAACCTCTCTTTTGGCGCATTCTTCAAGCGTTTCACCTTCATCCAGTTTACCTTTTGGCAAATCCCATTTTCCACTCCGGAATATCATTAATATTTCGTGCTTTTTATTTTTCACTAAACCTCCGGCAGCTTTTACCAGGTGAAAATGTTTAAAAAATGCCTCTTTCAATTTTTGAAAATCTTTACCTAAAATGATTCCTGCATGAAAACGCGGTTTATTAATTTCGTGCAATAATGAATTGATAGCGGCAGTGGAAAATTCATCAATAAAAACAGCATCGGGATGATGGCGGTATTCATTTATTTCCGGAGTAATTTCATCGCAAAGAAAGACCGGTTTGCCTTCAAAGTAAATTGTAATATAGCTCATACCTGTTTATTATCTTCGCAGCATGACTGATAAAAAAGCGATAGCTGAAAAGCTTTTACAAATTAACGCAATAAAATTAAGTGTTGATAAACCTTTTACCTGGGCCAGCGGATGGAAAAGCCCGATTTATTGCGATAACAGGAAAAGCCTTTCTTTTCCTTTTACAAGGGATTTCATAAAATCTGAAATGTGCAATGTTATTTTTCAAAGTTTTGAAAAGGCTGAAATGATTGCTGGCGTTGCTACCGCCGGAATTCCCTGGGGCGCAATGGCGGCTGACCAATTAAAGCTTCCATACATTTATGTAAGGCCAAAACCAAAAGAACATGGTTTGGGAAACCAGATTGAAGGTTTTTTTGAACCGGGAAAAAGGGTAGTGGTGGTTGAAGATCTGGTATCTACAGGGAAAAGCAGTTTACAGGTAGTAGATGTTTTAAAAAATGCCGGGTTAAAAGTAGAAGGAATGGTTTCTATTTTTAATTATGGATTTGATGAAGCCAAAAATGCATTTGAAAAAGATGGAATTACTTTAAAATCTTTAACCGATTATGAATCGTTAATTGAGCTGGCTATTGCCCAAAAATCTATTTCTGAAAACGATCAGAAGGAATTATTAAACTGGCGGAAAGATCCTGCAAACTGGAATAATCATTCTTAATCACTAAATGTATTTTTTATAGTCAGCTTCAGGAGATTTAAAGTAAAAAATATCTACCTTGAAATGGGATTTTGGATCTTTTAAACCAAACCAGGAAATCAAAAGAAATTACAATTATGAAATCTTTTCTTTTAGTAATAATCAGCCTTTATTAGCTTGTCAACAACTTCTTTTGCTCAACACAAGGAAATTCAAAAAGCGGTAATTCAAACGCCGGGAGTAATGGCGGATGCCTGTAAAATAAGAATTGAAAACTTTTTAGTTCATGAATACGGAGTATCTTCTGTAAAAGCGGATTATCACAAGCATACCGTTACCGTAGTTTGGTACACTGACAGAACCAATATCGAAAATATTAAATATGCATTGGCAAATATGGGCTATGATGCAGACGATGTAACTGCAGAACAGGATGCCTATAAAAGGCTTCCACCGGAATGCAAACCTGCGATAATCATTAAGGATTCTACAAAGGTTAAATGATATCGAAACGATATGATTTTGAGATATTTGAAAAGATGCTTTTTTAAGCAACTTTTTTAAATATTAGATGTACGTAAGAAATCTGCCGGATACATTTAGAATAATGAAAAAGTTTCCTTTGATTCGTAATTTATAGGGAAATACATAAAGACATTCGCTTTTCCAACTTTTACTTTTCCTGTCACCTTTATCAATACTTCTTTACCAAGTAATGTATTCAATGCGTTTTGATATAGGCTTTGCATATTAACATCAAATTTTACAGGAAGGGTGAATGTATCCCTTTTTGGAATTTCAATTAATGTATCGGTCGAGCTATGGCCAAATAATTTTCCATTTATAAATATATCCAAATTAGTATTCCTCAATTGCATTCTAAAGTTATTGGGGTTGTAATATTCAAGCCCAAGATTTACGGTTGAATAATCAAACCCCAACTTCTCGATTGTAAAATTATTGTACGACTTATACTCCAAAGGCTTAGGAGTGGAGCATGACATAAAGGCAATAGTTCCAAACAAAAAATACAAAAAAAATCTTTTCATTTTTTCTCATTCCAAAATAGGGGGGGCAAAGGTATGATTCTTCCTGCTAAGGCAATTAGTAAAACTAAAAAATATTTTAAAAAAAGAACTAACTAAGTTTAATAGTAACAATTTATTTTTATAATTATTTAATTTAAAATAATTTATAACTAATTATTTGTAATTAAAACTTAGTATTTTTATACGGATAACTTGATGATTCTAATTAAAAATACCTCCTTTAAATTATTTGCGCTATTTTGTCACGAAATAATTTTAATTAGTTGATAATTAGTTATTTATATTATAATATATGATTATTTAGTTCAATTAAAAATAAAATTGACATAAATTTCAATATTTAATGTCGTTTTTTAATTTTTTGAAATGGATTTTTTGGAACTGAGCTTTACATTTAGATAATGTTATGACATTAATGCAGTAATGCCATTTTTGATAGATTATCTGCTGGCTAAAAAGTGTGTTTAAAGTTTAATATTGAAATTTATTCTAAAATTTAAATGTTTTATTCCTGTATTTTCTTAAAAATATTGTTTTGATTAAATATTATTTTGAATTTATTTGGTTTTTGTTGAAATTCATTTAAAATTATGTGTACCGTATTTTTACGGTATTGCAAATTCAGAAAATGAACTCTATGTTTGCATTGTGATTGCGAAATTTTAATAAAGGCAATCGTTAACCTACCTAATCCTGCTTCCCTTGAAAGATCTAAGAAGATCGTTAAAAAGAATTTTAAACCTCAAAACACAAGGGAATGAATTTAAATTTTACTTACAAGAATAAAAAGTACACTATTCTTATTTCTTATTTTAATTTTTTAGATATTTTTTCTAAAAAGCCATTTGAATTGATTCCTTACTTAATACCATGCAGGAAGTAGCATAAAGATTTTTCTTTTGTTTGAAAGAAAACTAATAAAGTAATAGCTACTTTATTGATCCAGATTTTATTAAAGCCCGAATTCTAATATTCATTGTAACTCTTTAAAAAAAATTATACAATGAAAACAAATTTATTATTAGCAAAAAACGGCCTGGTGTAGTTCTTTTTCTTTGTTTTGCTTTTACGTCAAATGCACAAATAGCTACTCAACAAAAAATAAAAATTACCAGTTTTCAGGTAGCTAAAGATCAAAATAAGGTGAGTATTAAATGGTCCACAGATAGTATGTCGCAAACTAATTATTTTGAAGTAGAAAGAAGTAATGACGGCAAAAATTTTAAAACTGTTGCTTATGTTTTGGGCGCTGACCCTACACAGAAGGATTGTGAATGTTTTGGCTGTTTTGATAAAATAACCGGAAAAGCTAAAACATCTTATTATCGTTTAAAGCATGTAAACACAAATGGAAATGTCCAGTTTAGCGAAGTAAAAATGCTTGCCTTAAAATAAAAATATTCCACCTCGTTTTCTTTGGGGGTTACAGAACCTGATTGGTTCTTAACAAACGCCGCATTTCTATGCGGCTTTTTTTTTGCCCGAATTATTTATGAAAACATAGTAAGCCAACAAATTCGGTTGTTTTTCATTTCGCTTTTTTTAAAAATATATTTTCTATTAAGGATAAATTCAATTTCAAAATTGTAATTTTCAAAACTTTTTTAAAACAAATAATTTTACAAATGAAGAATGAAAAGTTTCGTTTCAATTACCAGGTTTATAATTCAATCGATGAACTAAATAAAGGTGATGCGGATTTGTTGCGCCAGGCGAGAAAAGTAACTCAATTTGCTTATGCACCTTATTCCAATTTTAGGGTAGGGGCTTTTGCTAAACTGGTAAATGGAAAAACTGTAAGCGGCACCAACCAGGAAAATGCGGCTTATCCGGCGGGTATTTGCGCAGAAAGAACATTAATGTCAACGGCATCTTCTTTATATCCCGGGGTAGGAATTGTGGCAATCGCTATTTCTTATAATAATATAAATGGAAAAAGTAACCGGCCGGTCAGCCCTTGTGGAATTTGCCGTCAGTCTTTTTTTGAATTCCAGGAACGAACAAAGAATCCGATCCGTATTATTTTAAGTGGTATGGAAGGCAAAGTGCAGGTAATTGAAAATGCTACTGATTTGCTTCCCCTGGTTTTTGGCGCTGAAGATATAAAGTAACTTTATGTTAGCCTTCAATTGTTCAGGGAAGTTCAATCAATTTAATCCAACACTCTCAAACTTTTTTTAATAATTTCCACACAGTCCATTATCTGTTCTTTTGTAATAATGAGGGGAGGTGCAAAACGGATGATATCGCCGTGGGTTTGTTTGGCCAGAAAGGCCATTTTGTTTTAATTCGAGACATAAATTCCAGGCAGCTTCTTTATCATCATGGTCAATAATTATGGCATTCAACAATCCTTTTCCGCGGACTTTTAAAATATGCCGCGAATTAATTTTTTCCAATTCTTCCCTGAATAGCCTACCTAAAGTTTCTGCATTTTCTGCGAGTTTTTCCTCTTTTAGAACTTGTAGGGCGGACATCGAAACTGTTGCTGCCAAAGGGTTTCCGCCATAAGTGCTTCCATGTTCGCCAGGTTGTATGGTGAGCATAATTTCATCATCAGCAAGCACTGCGCTTACCGGCATTGTGCCTCCGCTTAATGCTTTTCCAAGAATTAAAATGTCGGGCCTTACATTTTCGTGATCACAACAAAGTAGTTTTCCGGTTCTACTCAAGCCGGTTTGTATTTCATCCGCAATAAATAGCACATTGGCATCCGCACAATATTGTTTTGCTTTTGATAAATAGCCATCATCAGGAACATTTACTCCAGCTTCGCCCTGGATAGGTTCTACCAAAAATCCGGCAACATTTTTATCTTTCAAAGCTTCTGCCATGGCAGGAAGATCATTGTAGGGAATGGTTTCAAACCCGGAAAGGTAAGGGCCGAAATCTTCTTTGGCAACAAGATCATCACTAAAAGAAATAATTCCTAAAGTCCTTCCGTGAAAATTTCCATTGCATACAATTATTTTGGCTTTGTTTGATTCAATTTTTTTAATTCTATATGCCCAATGCCTGCAAAGTTTTAAAGCCGTTTCAACGGCTTCTGCGCCCGTATTCATCGGCAACACTTTATCGTAACCAAAATATTCAGTAATAAATTTAGAAAAAAGGGCAAGTTGTTCGCTATAAAAAGCCCTGCTTGTAAGCGTTAGCTTTTGCGACTGTTGTATTAAGGATTGAATAATTTTAGGATGGCAATGGCCTTGGTTAACGGCTGAATAAGCACTTAAAAAATCATAATATTTTTTGCCGTCAACATCCCAAACAAAAACGCCTTTCCCTTCTTTTAAAACAACAGGAAGCGGATGGTAATTATGAGCGCCATATTGATTTTCGAGATCAATAAAATATCCGGTTTGAGAAGCAGTGGATTGTACTGGCATAAAAATAAAATTTAAAAAAATAGAAAAATAAAAAAAGGGATTTTCAAATGAGAAGTAGAAAAAGGCGGTATGGTCAGATTCTGTGATCTAAGAAATCAAGGTTCTTTGAAAGAAAATGTTGTATGTGAAGTGTGTTAGCCAATTCAATAATTTGAATAGCAAAGGTATTATTTTATTTTCCTTTCCAGAAGTAAAATCCAAATTTTTATAAAATCAGGATATAGTTGATTCCGAAGATACCTTCTTCTTATGTCTTCTGAACATAAAATACACAAGGCCAATCAGTATAAGAATGAAGCCTGCTATCAATAATATTTCAGGTGAGTTTTGTTGTTTGAGCATTACGGGCGAAGTATCTCCCATTATCACAAGTCCCGCCCAATATTGTGGAGCCAGCATTCTCCCATCTGCCTTTTTTAAATAACTAAGTTTTGCCTGGCGAAGTGCTTCGTCTTTGGTCATCCCTTTGAGCAGGTTTTTGTAAAAAAAATCTAATAATATGGCGCTCGCCTGTTCGTCAATTTTCCATAACCCGGTTAAAATACTTTTGCTGCCGGCATAGTTAAATGCATGAGCAAGAGATATCATTCCCTCGCCATCCTGGTAACCGGGTTTGCCCGATTCACAGGCGGTAACTACGGCCAGGTTGGAAGTTAGATCGCAATTGTAGATATCATCGACAAACAGTGAATTGTCTTCTTTTTTATCAGTAGTATTTTTAGCAAAGATCAGTCTTGAAAATTCTGGGTACTCATTATTTGACTCTGCGTGTGTACTTATCTGTATGATTTTGTGGTGTCCGGCATTGGTGATAAAAGCTCTTTTAGTAGAGGATTCATTAATAAAACATTTTCCTCCCAAAAGTTGTTTCATTTTGACAGCTAAATCTATCGAGAAGGGCTCAGGCAATAAAGAAAGATAACCCCGGTCGATTTCAATATTATTTTTCGGGATCGATTTATATTCGTTCTTTATTTTATCTGAAAAACCGGGAGCGAACGCTACGAAATTTTTGGCTGGAGAAATTGGCTTGCTTTTATGATCTAAGAGAAATAAACTATAGTTATAGGAAAACGTATAATTGGCGAGCAAGCTTTTCGAGGCCAGTTCCGCGAATGATTTTATCGGGTGAGGAGAAAGAATTTCAAAATTGAGGTTATATAAAATTCCGTCAGGAATTACGATCACTTTTTTATGATGAATATTTTTTACCAGCGGCTCCCATAATTGGCGGTAAAGTGCATACAACGCCTCTGAAATTTTTTGCTCATTCATTGCCTCTGTGGTCAAAAGTGATATCTTCTGTTCAAGTTCGTTTTGGTCGAGCGGAATAATAATTTCGCTTTTTTGTTCGGCTACTAAAGCGTACAATTTTTTATCAATAAAAAGATAACGAACCAGTGTGGTGGAAGAAGGAATGAGTTCTTCAATGTTGCCTAATGATTTAAAGATGGATGCATATCGAAGTTCATAATAATCCGGATATTCAATTTTTAACTTGTCTTTGAAGTGATTCCAGTTTTCAATTGCACTTAGATAATGCTGCATCTTTTCATCATGCGATCCTTTTCCTTTCAATGCCGCGGTAATTGAGTTTTTTACCTGTTTTTCTTTTGCAATGGTGGCTGGCCGGAATATTGATGAATTGTAAAGAATCATTTCTATCCAATCTTGCACGGATCCTGTTATACATTCCGGATTCATAAAGGCTCACCAAACGCGTTACGTAAGCTTCGTCGCCTGTTAATTTGTATAATTCTAAAGTAATTTTCTTTATAAATTCAAGCAGGTCTGCATTATCTGACATAAGCCGGCTGATGTCTTCCGGATCGCTTAATAAAGTTTTCTGCCTTTCAATTATTTTCAAAGCATCGTTCATTTCATTTGCCAGGGCGGTGAGGCTTTCAGAGTCTTTATTTTTTAGAAGTGCATATTCTGCTTTTGCTTTTTGTAAAATGGCTTTTGGCTTTTGCAATTCCATACGAATGGAATCCAATAAATTATCGCTGGTGCTTACAATTTGATTTACCTCTTGCAAGCCCTCTTTACTATAGGCCAATGACTTTTTAAAATCGCCCGATAAAAAATAGATTTCAGAAAAATTTAATAGTTGATTAAAAGCAAGAAGCGTATGTTTTCCCTGTGTTTTAATTATATATTGATAACCTTTATTTGCTTTTGCGATTGCCTCTCCGGGCTGGTTGTTTTCCGCGAAAAATAATGCCTCGTTTCTCAGAAATTCGAGGTAAATATTATCATATTCTCCTTGTGCTGATTTTTCATACAGGCTGTCTGCTTTTTTATAAAAGAAAGTTGCGTTTTTAATGTCATCCCTGTTATCATAAAGGAAAGCAAGCGTTTTAGACGCCTCGGCCTGCCAATAAAGATAGTCGCCTTCCGCGGCTGAAATTTTATTTAAACCGCTGTTGAGAAATTGTAATGATTTATCATAATCTCTTTTAGAAAAATAAAGCTGGCCTAATAATATTTGCGAGATAAAAATTGCCGGGTTATCAGGCTTGAGGTTTTTTTGTTTTTGTTGGTAAGAATATTCAAGTAATTCGCCTGCTTTTTTTAGGTCTCCCAACTCTTTATAAATTCCGGCCAAATTATCAGTTGCTTCAAACTGGAACTGTATGGCATCCATTTTTTTGGGGCTGGGATCTTTAGAAGCAATAAACTCCATAATATCAGTTATCGTTGTTTTCATCGCTTCTATTGCGGCTGAAGTGTTTCCCTGCAGTTCGTATAATCCCGAAAAATTATTGAGAATGATTGCAGGCCGGTAGAATTGGTTTATCGGAGTTTGCGGCGATTTTTCAAGTGCCTGTAATGCCTTTTGGTAATAATATAAGGCACTATCTTCTTTTGAAATATACCACATTGCAGCACCCATTCCATTATAGGAAAAATAAAGATTTTCATTATTGGGTTTTGGATCAGATAATAAATATTTCAACCCTTTGCGGCGATGCAAAATTGATAATTTGAGATCGCCCATTCTTTGGGCAAATATGGATAGATTATTTTCAATAAGAGCTAGCTTGGCATTTCTTTTCTCTGTGGTAAATGAAATATACTTTAAAGCTTCGATGTCGGCTTCATACCCCTTTTTATTAAGCCCAATCAATCCGTAAAATTCCCCGCCTGGATATATGTTTGCTTAAGTGTTTCTGCTTGAGGGGAGAATGTCTTTATTTTTTTAATAAAAGCAGCTACTTTTTTCGCTGCATTCTTGCTATCAGTTTTAGCCTGTGCTATTTTTCCAACGTATAGTATATAGTTAACAAGGGAATCTGGTTTGTTTTCTCTAGAATATTCATTAATAATAGATTGTATTATTTTTTCCGCCTGTTCAATTTTATTTGCTTTTAGCGCATTTTCAATTTCGGCTACTCCTTTGCTTTGGCCTTTTGCAAAATGAAAATTGAAGATTGCTAAAAAAATTCCCAGGCAATATTTTAGTATTTTAAAAATCATTTATGCTGAATTTGATAGGAATAAGAAGCTATTTATCTTTTTAGCTTCAACAAAAGCATTTCTTTATTTTGATGATTTGATTTTTCAATAAACGAAATAGCTTTCTTAGTTTTTTGTTGCTTTACTAAGGCCAATCCCAAATACCAGTATGCATCATTCAAAAAATAGGAATGAGTATTTAAGATTACTTTCTGAAAGTGGCTAATCGCTTCCTCGCTTTTATTTTCGGCTAAAAGGGCGGACCCGATAAAATAATGAAGCGTATCATTCTCCGGTTTTGCTGCCAATAGTTTTTCCCACGCCGTTATTGCTTTGTCATATTTTTTTGTCTTATAATCAATCATAGCATTATCAAATAAATAATTATCTGAAGTGCCCATTGCCGTAATTAATCCGGGGTCAGGCTTGTAGTATTTATTAAAAAGGGAATGTTTATTAAACTGGTTAAAAAATAATAAAGCTCCTAAACCAACCAAAACAATAACCGAAGCAGCTACAAGCCATTTTTTCATGAAAAATACTCCGGCAGATGGCCAGGTTTTTTTTTGTTTGAAAAAGGGAAGCCCCTTATGAAAATCTTGTATTTTATTGGTGAGTTCAGCTTCCTGAATGCCCACCAATAAAAGCCGCACTGTTTCTATTTTTTCATTGAGACTCTCATTTCCTTTCAGCTTTTTCGTAAATTCTTCGTACTCATCTTGCGGCATTTGTTTTAAAATATATCGCTCTATGATTTCTAATTCTTCGGGTGGTATGTCGATATTTCTGTTCAAGGAATTTTTTATTTTTTTAATAATTCCCGGAGGCGTTGCAGGCAACGGTATTTATTATTTTTTGCGGTAGCTTCTGTCCATTCAAATTTTTCTGCTATAGTTCTCATGGATTCTTTTTTATAATAAAACCTTGTCAATACTTCCCTGCAATTTTCTCCGAGGTGTTTGAATTTATTTTTCACTTCAGTAATGTATCTTATATTTTCTTCCGGTAAAACATCGTCCTCTAAATTGGTTGCTGAATCATTAATAGAGGTTGTCTTTTTATATCGCCCTGATCTTAAATGGTCTAACCATTTATTTTTTGCGATGCGATAAAGGTATCCTTCCAATGAACTTTCATTTTCAGGATAAAATTTATCCAATTGAATGTTCCTCCATACTGCTATGAAAGCCTCCTGGTAAATATCCTTTGCATCTTCGGTTGTTCCGTTATTATTTAAAACGTACATTTCTATTTTAAAATAATTGTCTTCGTACAAACTTTTAAGCGCATCTTCATCATTCGCTTTTATAGCGTTGAAATGCCGGAATTCGCTGATATTTTCTTTAATTTTTTTTTGCTGCATTTTGGTAATCCAGCAAAAGATAAAAAAAATTATCAGTACAACAAATTATCGCATTTTATTTTTCAGTAAACATTTCAGAGCGTTATTGTAATTTCTTTATTTCTTTTCATTTTTAATCCTATTATATGGGTTTCTTAATGTCATGTGAATTTTATGTAATAATTTTTTATTGAATTAAAAAACGTTTTGTTTGTTGAGTTCCGTTCTTTGTAGTGATTCTTACTAGGTAAGCCCCTGCTGATAAATTTGAAATGTTTATTTGAATCACCGAACTCAACTGGTTTTCTTTTGTTATTAATTTTTCGCCTGCGATACCGCGGATGTCAACTCTTGTAATGTCACTTCCTTTTATGTTTAAAATATTTTTTGCCGGGTTAGGAGAAATCGTAAAGAGCGTTTCTGAGTTGATGTTTACGGCAACAACCGAAGAATATTCGTAAGTGCCGTCCTTGTCTATCATTTTAAGCCTGTAAAACAATTTTGATTGATTGCTTTCATTAAGATGATCGGAGAAATTATAAGTAGACGGTAAGGCTGTATTACCCTTTGCAGCTACATTTCCGATTTCCACAAATTTGCTTCCTCCATTGCTGCGCTCAACTACATATTTTGAGACGTTTATTTCCTGCGATGATTTCCATTCCAGGTTTACCGCATCACCGGAATAAGTTCCTGTAAATGAAATGAGTTTCACAGGAAGGGCGCCTGCCGTGCGCATTGCTACTGGATTATCACCCAACAAATAGAGCGAATTATTTCCGGTGGCAGTGCTGTTGTTGTATTCAACCACCCTGAAATAATAATTTTTACCCGCAGCAAGCCCTGTTACATTTGCGCTGTTCCCGGTCCCGTTATAAACGATTTTTATATCAGTGCCCAAAACCGGAGCAGATGCGTAATTAGCGTTGGCGGTATAATCGGTACCATCTAAAGGAAAATCATTAATAGCTTCATCCGGGCGAATCAATAAAAGCCTTTTCGCTCCATTTCCACTTGACCAGTTTACCGTTACTGAAGTAGATGTAACATTTGAAAAAGCAATGTTTGACGCATTTTGTGTGGGCGCCAGCATCAAATCCCATGTTGGCCATGAAGAGGTAGCTGATAGAATATTCCATCCTAAATCATCAAGGCCGGAAAAACCGCTGCTACTTAAACGGACGTTAGTAATGATGAACCAGATATAGCCGCTTCCGGCTCTTACTACTTCGCTTGATGTGCCTGCAATTGCTCCGGTATGCCACCAGTTTCCAAAAGTATTAACCTGCCATCCTTTGGCATAATTTGCTTCTACGGATGATGGAGTAGTCATGATATTTATAGTGGCAGCAGATAATATGTCAGGCTTAGTGGCAAAACCATCAACAGCGCTTACTAATTTTACAAAATCTCTTGCTGTGGTGATCCACCCGCCATGGGCACTCATGGCATGAACGTTCATGCCTCCATACGTCCAGGGAACTGACTCGCCGGTTCCATACACTGAAAGGTTAGTGAACCCATCAGTAGTATATTCCACTTCACGCTCTTGTTTTTCACTCAAAAGATTATTAGCGATGTGCATATCGTATATGCCTAACGGTGCGAGAATCTGCGATTTTACGTAATCGACATAAGACATTCCGGAGATTTCCTCAATGATAGCGCCCAGGCAAAGGAACCCTATATTTGAATACGCATATTTGGTTCCCGGATCAAAATTTAAACCTTTCTGAAGCAGATATTTAATCAAATAGTTTTCAGAAACGGGATTGGTAGTTCCCAACGCTAGTGACACTGACAAAGGATTATTAATAGGATCGCATCCTGAAAAGTAATACGGATATGGAGGAGTTGGGTTAGGGTTGCAATCGACGTCCCTGTCCCAGCCTCCGGTGTGTTCTAATAATTCCTCTACAGTGATGTCATAAATTCTTGAATCAGTAATAGTCGCCGTAGATATTACCGGTGCATTTTCCAGGATTCCACCCGGCCCAAAAACTTTTGAAGACATGCTCAGCTTTCCTTCCTGCATTAATTTCATAATGGCTATGGAAGTAATTTGCTTGGAGCAGCTTGCAATTCTAAAAAGATTATTGGGCTGCACGGGAATGGTGTGTGCAATATCTGCATAACCAAAGCCGCGCATATATACAATCTTGCCGTCTTTCGCAAGAGCAATGGTTAGGCCTGGTACACCATTAGCAGCCATAAAATTTTTTACCAGGTTATCTGCGGCAGCCATCTGTGGCACAGGAATGCCGGTTTGTGCATTTACCTGTAAAAAACTGGTAAGTAAAAAAAGGTAGAAAATATTTTTCATGTTCTAAAGTTTTATATCATAACATCGGATAAATGGCGTCAAGGTCATCATTAAAAATTTTTACTTTCAAAATAGGAATCTTGAAAAAAAGTTCATTCACTATGATAAGTTCATTCACTATGATAAATGGACTTCTAATAGTTCACCGTTACTTCGATTGCTGTACCGTTGTAATCATCCAACATCTTCTTCTGCCTTGCAGTTTCTTCTGCCATTTGCCCTTCACTCAATCCGTCTTTAATAAATACACTTCCTATGGTAAAACCCCATGTAATTTTTCCATCTTTTATCGATAACTGGGAGGGGAGGCGATTGTTCGGAGGGCCTTTAGTGCCATCTTTCTTAATTAAGCGGATGCTATACGATTTTGCATCTTTTCTCTCCGCGAATTCAGCAGTAAAATAGGGATTGCTGGCATGGCCGTCTTTAACATTTACATGCCCCTCCAAAGCTACCGTGAATTTTGCCTGGTTCTGATCTTTGTCGTAGCAGTAATCATCGTGATTATCGAGGTGAAGTTTGAGGCCGGGATTCGTGGCGCTGGGATTCTGGTCATCCGCTATTGGGCTCCCGTCCGACTTCAGGTTCCACTTTCCCGTTTCATCGTTTTTGGCGAGGTGCGCTGCAAACTCGTCGTCGGTTACAAGAGCCGTGATGGTCTGTACTTCATCGGAAGTGTTATCAGCATATCGCCATCCATAATAAGCTATCGGCGAGAGGCTCAGGAAAGCATTGGCAACCGTAACACTACCAGGGGTCACTGCGTTGCCATCGGCGTCTTTGGCATTCTTGAACTTAAGGGCGCCGCTGTAGCAGGAATTATTAAAAATTACTGTTTTGGAAAGGTTCGGCAGGGTTTTAATAAATTTAGATGTTGCCCACAGGCCGAAAAATCCACCATTTATCTCATGTGCCGGATCTGTCCACCAGTCGGGTGTGGTGGCAGCTACCGGAATATCCTCTGACAACATCAAATTACCTGCGGCTAATTGATCGTATGCATCGCTGCCAATAGCTGCTATTACTGCCTTTTTAAATTCAATTTCATTCTCGTATTTTCCATGGAGAGATAAATTGCCACCTGTTAATATTGAATTTTGTGTGCCATGTGTATCAAAAATTACTACGCCATACTGGCCTATAGTTTGAAGCGACGCCAGGGTACATTCTGCATCTTTCAATACGCTAACCTCTAAATGAACGTCGGAAGAATTGAGGCTTCGCGCCTATCTCCGCGTATTCAGTTTCGAGATCGAATTCCGTATAGCGTGCACCCCATAGCAGCACCTTTTTATTGGGCATACTGTTTGGGCATTGTGGGGCACCCGCCGCTCTCATTATTTGGCCGGTGCCATGCTTGCCACCACGGTAAAGGCTTTTGCCATCCTTGTCAACATAATTTAGTATCAACTGAAATTGCAATCCATTCTGCAATTCAGCCACCAGGTAAGTATCGTCTGTGATATACACGCTTTTTATAGTTGGCTGGTTTTGCAGCCATTTGGCGGTTTCGCTTAGCGCTTTTACTTCATCGCCCTGTTCTGCAGATGCATAAGCATAAAATTGTTCGTAACTGAAGCTGAGCAATTGATAGCTGTCGAAAACACATTGTCCGGAGGCAACATTGTTTTCAGGATTATTTTTTTTGCAGGCAGTGAAAAGTGTTGCGAACAAAGAACGATATAGCGATGTAAATGACTTTTTTCATAAAAGTAATTTTAAGGTTATGAATAATACATCGGTGAGGTGGTTAAATAGTCATCATTATTTTGAGTAATTTTTGAAATAAAAAGTCCGGGTAGTTGTAAATGCAAATAAAAAAGGCCGCCAATTAAAGCAGCCTCCTAAACTACACACATGAAAACCCCAAGAAATAAAGTTTGTTTGCCCTTTGAAATAGTTGCTAAAGTATTCTGTTGGATTAAAAACCATTTATTTCATCATCATTACAAATCCACAATAATTATTGAAACTGGTCAATATCCTGCCATGGAATGTCATTCTGAAAGGCAATAAAATTAGAAACATTAAAAAATGAACCAAGTGCGTTTTCGGGATTAGGTTGCAAACGGCTATTTGCTGCTGCTGCAACGCAAATACCATTTCCATTTCTATAAACAATAGCAAAGGTTCCCGGCAAGCTTCCCCACCAAAACCATTCATAACCTTCCACCACCCATCCACAGCCGAAATGAAAACCAAATCCCATGCTTGTAGCGGTTGTAGTTACCATTGTTTTTATGGTTGAGGATGAGAGAATATCAGGCCTTGTATCGGAGCTGTCCACAGATGTGGCAAAACGTAACAAATCTGCAGGAGTGCTTAACCACCCCATTGCTCCATCGCCCCTGGGAATGTTCATGCCATATACGAAAGGTACATCACCTCCCTGTCCGTAGTAGGTTACTTCCATCGGTAGTTTGTCTGACTGTTTGGAGCCAGCGATGAAAGAATGCGTGGCTCCTACTTTTGCCCAAATTTCATCATTTACAAATTGGCTATAAGATTTACCACTCACTTTTGCAACAATTTCAGCAAGCAGCATGTATCCAAAATTTGAGTACGAAAAATTGGTTCCCGGTCGATGGCTTAATGCTACGTTATCAAGTGTCCAGTTTATGATTTCAGTTTTGTTAAGAGTGACGTCGAAAAATGCAGGATCATTATCTTGTCCCCAGCCGCCGCCGGTATGATGAAGCAAATCACTAATGGTGATATCAGTTACATATTGTTTGTAGGGTTGTGTACCGAAGGTGGTTCCCAATACGCCGCTTGGGCGAAACACTTTTTGATCCATTGTGATTTTTCCATCCTCGACTAATTTCATTATGGCTGCCGAGGTGAGCAGCTTGCTGACACTCGCAATACGAAACTGCGATTCAGTAGTTACTTTTTCGTGTGTATCCGTGTTGGCTTCCCCGTATCCTTTTGCATACACCAGCTTTCCATCCTTGCTTACAGCCAACGACGCTCCGGGCATATTATTAGTTGTCATCCAATTTTCGACTTTCTGATCAATTGAAGCGATATCTTTCTGCTGAGGTGTGGGAGGGGTAGAAACATCACTTTTTTTGCATGCGCCAAAAGTTAATATCAGCGCAGTGGCCAAAATAAATTTGTTCAATTTTATCATGGTATAATTTTTAATTAACACGTTATTTGAATCAGGGTTGAAGAGTATTTCTTTTATATCGAAAGAAGGTGAAAATGTCATCATTAAAAATTTTTTCTTTCAGAATAGAAATCATAAAAAAAAGTTCATTTACTGCCAATACTAATAAATGAACTTTTTATGAATGTCAATTTTCTAATAGTTCACCGTTACTTCAATTGCCGTACCGTTGTAATCATCCAACATCTTTTGTTGCCTTGCTTTTTCTTCCAGCATTTGCGCTTCACTCAGCCCGAGTTTAATAAATATACTTCCGATGAAAAATTCATAGGTAATTACTCCATCTTTTGGCCTTAACTGGGAGGGAGAATAAAGTTTTGGAGGTGTTTTAGTGCCATCCTTCCTGACTATAGAAATGCTATATGATTTTGCATCTTTCCTTTCTGCAAAGTCTGCGGTAAAATAAGGATTGTTGGCCTGATAGCTGGTGTAATTATCGTCGTAACTAACTTCTTTTTTAATATTTACATGGCCTACCAAAGCTACGGTAAACACAGAACTACTATTCTTTTTAACTTTTGCTAACGATTCGCCGGTTGCTATTTTAGTTAAGTTTTGTCCTTGTTTAAGGTAAGCTGTTACTTTTATAGTGTCGGTATGTTCACCTTCATCCAGGTCAGTGTTAGCATTACAATAGTAAGAGACTTCTTTTAAAGAGCTACTGAACGAGTTGCCTTTGTGGCCACGGTCGTCCGACAGGTACCCGTATTTACCGGTGGTTTCCCATTGATATTCTATTGCCGGATTGTCATCACCAAGACTGGTTTTGATATATGCGGTAAGCTTTTTCTGGTTAAGAGGATTTATCGTAAATTCTTTAGGGTCAATGTTTAGTTGTACTTCTTTTGCTTCAAGGTTCCATTCTTCCAATGTATTGGAACTTGCTATCGCATTGGAAATGCGGGAGTAGTCAATAACCTTCATTCCAATGTCAATTACTCCCATCACCTTTAGCAGATGTTCAGCCTTTGCTTCTGAAAATTCCGCGGCACCTCCTGCATAACTGCTCCCCAGTTCTGTAAGAGCATCACTTACGTTTTTATAAAGGAGTTTGATCCAATCATCAGCTGCACTACCCAGCTTTCCATTTTCCAAACCAAATAAAACCTCTTTAAAAGCTGTTTGAAAATTCCCCTTTCCTAATGCATCTGTTGCTGCGGGAATTGTGGCGACCAGGTCTCCAGTCTTTTTTACCAAAGCCTGCAGGTTTTCTAAATTTTTTCCAATGTCAAGTTTCGAACTCATCTTTTTTAAGACATCCTTGTGCCCAACGATGTCAAGCATTACAGGTATAATATAATCGAATGCAAATGTCTGCAATGTAAGATTCCAAAGCCTGTCTTTTTCAAAAGAAGTTTTGGCATCAGGTAATGGGAGCCCGGGCCCTAATACTCTCACTTTAAAATTTGCCTCCGTTTCTTCATCTTCTAAAGGTATTTCCACAGGGCCGTTGGTAGTGGCGGCAAATTCCATTCCCTTGCCTGCTGCCCAATCCTGCAACACACCTTTAAAATCCCTGATCGCACCTGTAGGTGAAATTTGTAATTCTGCCATTGCAGTTACGTTGCCACCAATACTGGAATTCACCGTGTGGGAAGTGCCTTCTAAATCTTTGTAATTCATTTTGTAAATAAAAGCGTAAGCCCTTCGGCGGATGGTATTTGTAATTGTAAATTCGTTCAGCCCCGCTTCAGCCAGTTGTAAACCACTTCTTATGTCGTTGGCATTAACAGTAATATCAGCGGCTTTCCTTGGAATAGTGCCTGACTTTATTATTTCTGCCACCTTCGTTTTAAGCGCATCGGCATATAATCCTTTCTGCAACGTCAGCGGATCGGATTTAAACATTTTTTCGAGTTCGCTTTTCCATTCCGGTACGCCGGGAACTTTACCAATTCCATTGATAAATTTATCCATGATCTCATAAGGTTGAAAGGTAGTTCCCATTCCAAAATATAATAACACTTCGGCTGTAGAACCGGTAGAAATGGTAGTGGTAGAATCTGTAATAAACCCGGCAAGAATTACATTATTGTTCTTGTCAAAAACATACGCGATATTTGGGTAACCTTTATCGAAGGCAGCTTTGACGTTACCTTTGTTATCAACCGGCGTGCTTAATGAAAGTGAAAATAGTTCACAGGTTGACAAATCAACGGGTGAATTTTTCGGCAGAATGATCTGCACATCTTTTGTGGTTACGCCCACCGGTATTTCTGGGCCTGTCGGTGTTGTTTGTTGGTCACTATTTTTTTTGCAGGAAACAAAAACGATAACAAAAAGAAAGAATACGAAGTAAGTAGTTTTTTTCATGACAGCATTTTTTTTTACTGTCATTATATCGTTACTTTTTTAAAAGGTCATCATTTTTAAAAATTAATTTATAGAACTGATTGAATAGGTAGTAAATACATGGCCTTCTTTAAAACTTTTTTAATTATGGTTACAGGGCCTAACCTAATTTGCTTATCCATTGATGAAAATATTGTTTCTCAACCGGAAATTTTATTTCAACATTTGCATTAAAAATTCCGAATACAGTGCTTCCTGTGCCAGTCATTGATGCATAAACTGCATTATGATGATATAATTTTTCTTTGATCTTTTTTATTTCCGGATGATTTTGAAAAACAATTTGCTCGAAATCATTTTTTAATTCATCTTTCCAGGTTTCAACCGGTTGCTGTATGATTTCCCTTATATTTTTTTTAGGAATTGAAGGAGAAATTTGTTGAAATAATTCTTTGGTGCTGATGTGGGTTCCCGGATTAATTATTAAAATTTTATAACCTGAAAGGAAACAATTTATTTTTTCTAAAATCTCACCACGCCCTGAGGCAAATGATGGTTTGTTGATTAAAAAAAATGGGCAATCGCTGCCTAACTGTAATGCATATACTAAAAGTTTCTGTAATGGAATATTGAGGTCGTATTTTTTATTTAAAAGAGATAAAGTAAAGGCGGCATCAGCAGAACCGCCGCCCAGGCCGGCTCCTGCGGGGATAGTTTTGTGCAAATGCATTTTTATTTCCGGCAAATGCGGAAAATCTTTTTTTAAAATTTGGTAAGCTTTCAGGCATAAATTATCATTAGTTTCTCCGGCGTAAATTCCCGTGTTGATGAATTTTGTTTTATTTTCAGAAGTAACAATTTCTAAAATATCAAATAGTGGTATTGGGAAAAAGGCAGTTTCGATATTATGATAGCCATCTTCTCTTTTTTGCAAGATAGTAAGGCCGAGATTGATTTTGCAATTGGGGAATGTTACCATGAGTTGAGAGAAGTAGAAATAAGTAAATTCTAAATAGTACTAACAGTAAACGAAGAAATAAGCAGGATTTTTATTTTGCAAGAAGTGAAGTATTATTAGTTTCCTTTTCTAAGGTTTATTTCATCTCTTATTGAGGCTGCTTTTATATAATCTTCGTGTTCGAGCACTTCATTTAATAACGATTCAAGTTCTGCCAAAGATAATTTTTTGAGATCATCGCTTCCCTCATCATTATGAGAAACAACCACTTTCTTCTTTTTGTCATCTTCTTCCATTAATATTCCAGCGCTTTCGAGAATATTATCATAAGTATAAATTGGGCACCCAAACCTTACTGCCAAAGCAACTGCATCCGAAGTGCGCGAATCAATTTCGACGGTATCTTTTTCTGAAGAACAGATCAATTTTGAATAAAAAATGCCTTCCTGCAAATCGTTAATAATAATTTCATGAAGGTCAATATTAAAAGCCATCATAAAATTTTTCATCAGGTCGTGAGTGAGAGGCCGGCTTGGTTGCATTCGTTCAAGCGCTACTGCAATTGCCTGCGCTTCAAAACCCCCGATCACTATCGGCAACCTTCTTAAACCGTTTACCTCACCCAAAACAACCGCATAGGAATGGGTTTGAGTAATACTATGAGAAAGCGCTACAATTTCTAATTCTATTTTCTTCATATTAACTCAATCCGCCAGAGCGGAATTTTTTTGTGAATAACAAATATAAAAAGAAATGCCTTTTTATTTAAGGCAAACTTTAAAATGAGAGCCTGTTAAAAATTAACTGATGCCTTTTAATTTTTTTACAGCTTCTGTAATTTTCGGAACTACTTCAAACGCATCACCTACAATTCCATAATCAGCGGCTTTAAAAAAGGGTGCTTCCGGGTCTTTATTTATCACCACAATTACTTTACTCCTGTTTACACCGGCAAGATGTTGGATAGCTCCGGAAATTCCGATGGCGAAATATAAATTCGGTGCAATAGTAAGCCCGGTTTGCCCTACGTGTTCATGATGTGGCCTCCAGTCGCTGTCACTTACCGGGCGGCTGCATGAAGTAGCCGCTCCCAGCGCTTTTGCAAGATCAGTTACGATAGCCCAGTTTTCCGGCCCTTTTAATCCGCGTCCTCCACTCACTACCAGTTCTGCTTCTGATAAAGGAATTTCTCCTGAAACTTTATTTACTTCTTTTATTTTTACTTTTGATGCAGGGATTTCAATATTTAATTCTTCAACTTCTGACGTTCCTCCAACTTCTGAAATTTTATAGGCGTTTGAATTCAATGAAATAATTTTTATTTCAGTTTTGATTGAAACATTTGCAAAAGCTTTTCCACTGAATACACTCTTCTTTACTACAAAACCATTATCAGTTTCAGGTAAAGCGATTGCGCCGGAAACAAGCCCTGCTTTCAATCTTACTGATAAGCGTGGAGCGATTGACTTTCCATTAAAGTTGTTGGAAAACACAATTACTTTTGAATCTGCTTTTTTTGCGGCTTCCGCAATAACCTGTGTGTAAACCTGGTCGTCAAAATTATTAAGTGATTCATTTTTTACGGTATAGATTTTTTTTAATCCATATTTTCCTAAGGCAGCAAGATCATCTTTTACTGTTCCCAACACAATTCCTTCTGCAGAAGTATTTAAATTCTCTGCAATCTTTGCTCCATAGGAAGCTGCTTCAAAAGAATTCTTTTTGATATTTCCATCTGCCTGGTCTAAAAATATTAATACACTCATTTTATCTAAATTATATTTTAAGCTTCAAACTAATCAGTAAACCAACAAATACTAATGATTTTTATTTTTCTATATCTAATCTTCTATTTTCTTCTAAATTACTTTTGCTTCTTCATGCAGCAATCTTACCAATTCTTCAGGCTGATCTGCAGGAATTAATTTTACACCTGCTTTTGCCGGAGGCAATTCAAAAGAAGATATTTCGGTGAAAGTGTCTGCCTGAACAGGTTCCAATACTTTTAAAGGTTTTGTTCTTGCGCCCATAATTCCCCGCATGTTGGGAATTCTTTGTTCAGCCATTCCTTTCTGGCAACTTACTACTGCCGGAAGTGTTACTTCATCTACTTCTTCACCACCTTCAATTTCGCGTTCACAGTTGCGGTATTTCCTTCCAAAGAAAATTTTGTTGCTAAAGAAATATAAGGAAGGTTTAATAATTCGGCAACCATTCCGCCTATAGATGAACCGTTATAATCAATTGTTTCTTTTCCTGTAAAAATCAGATCATAATTATTTTGTTTGGCAACTTCTGCAATTTGCGAAGCGATATAAAAATCATCATGACTATCACTGTTTACCCTGATCGCTTCATCGCCACCAAGGCAAGTGCTTTACGAATAATCGGATCATTATCCGCGCCGCCAACATTTATTAAATGCAATACAGTAGAAGGATCTGCTTCTTTTAATTCGATAGCTCTTACCAAAGCATACCATTCATCATATGGATTTAAAATGAATTGAACACCTGCTTCCTGAAATTTCGTGTTGTTGTCTGTGAAGGCTATTTTTGCTGTCGTATCGGGTGTTTTACTGATGCACACAAGTATCTTCATATCGTCTTTTTTAGGAGGTGCGAAGATACTAAGGAAAAAAAATGTAAAAAAGTTTTGATGGACAGAATAAGCAAGATAAAGGAATATATGAAAAAATGCTGGAAAAGATAGTTTTCTGCAACATGCGCTGGCATTGGAATACATAAAATTAGGAAATGATGAAGAAGCACGAAAGATTGTTCAATGAGATATTAAAAAGAGAGCCAACTTATCTTGGTTCCTATTATCACCTGGGAAAATTATTAGAGAGAATCGGCGATGCTGAAAAAGCAATGCGTGTATATAAGAGAGGAATGGAAGTGGCAGAAGCGGCGAATGATTCTCATGCTTATAGTGAACTTCAGGCTGCTTATGAAGATGCCGAAGATGAATTGTAGATTTAAAACCTGTCTGTGCATTAATTTTTCAAAATAGAAATCAATAAAATTTATTCGTTTACTGTAAACGGTTTTCCAAAAAATAAAAAATGTCGTTACTAAAAGAGTTTATTAAAAATATTCAGCAACAAAATCTTTTTCAAAAAAATGATTTTTTATTGTTGGCAGTAAGTGGTGGTGCAGATTCTGTTGCTTTGTGTGAACTTTGTTTCCAGGCAGGTTTTCATTTTGAAATTGCGCATTGTAATTTTCAATTAAGAGGAGAGGAGAGTGAAAGAGATGAAAAATTTGTAAGGCAACTTGGCAGAAAAATATTGGACAAAAGTTTTTGTAAAAAAATTTGATACAAAAAAATATGCTGAAGAAAATAAAATTTCTATCCAGGTTGCCGCGCGCGAATTAAGATATAAATGGTTTGATGAATTGTTAAAATCAGAAATTCCAATTATTGACCACTAATTCGGAAAATTTACCAGTTCACGTATTCACCATTCACAATATCCTTCTCACTGCTCATCATGCCAATGATAATATAGAAACACTTTTGATGAATTTCTTCAAAGGCACCGGAATAAAAGGTTTGCAGGGAATTTTACCAAAACAAGGAAAGATAATTCAGTCCATTATTATTTGCAAAAAAAGAAGAAATTATTGTATTTCTAAAAGAGAATAATTTAGAATTTGTAGAAGATTCCTCCAATGCATCTGATAAATATACGCGCAACTATTTCAGAAATCAATTGATCCCATCAATTGAAAAAGTTTTTCCAAAGGTCGAGGAAAATTTGATGCACAATATTGAAAGATTCAAAGAAACAGAAGTTTTGTATCAACAGGCTATTGAGCTTCATAAAAAAAAATTACTTGAGCAAAAAGGAAATGAAATTCATATTCCTGTTTTAAAATTATTGAAAACAGAACCTTTAAAAACCGTTGTTTATGAGATAATAAAAGATTTTGGTTTTACTTCACATCAAACAGATGAGGTGTACATTTATTAAAAAGTGAAAGTGGAAAATATATTTCATCAGCAACTCATAAAATTATTAAAAACCGTAACTGGCTTATTATTGCGCCGATAAATACTTTAGAAGCCAGCCATATTTTAATTAATGAAACATGATAGGGAAATTGATTTTGATTTGGGAAATTGGCGATTAAAAATGTTTGAATTGGAAACCTGCAAAAATTCCTTCTTCAAATGTTATTGCCACTGCTTGATGCAAAAGAAATAAAATTTCCATTTGCTTTTAAGAAAATGGAAACAAGGAGATTATTTTTATCCTTTGGGAATGCAAAAAAAAAGAAACTGAGTAAATTTTTTATTGATCAAAAAATGTCTTTGACAGATAAAGAAAAAATATGGGTAATTGAAAGCAACAAAAAAATTATTTGGGTTATTGGTGAAAGAATTGATGATCGGTTTAAGATAAAGGATAAAACCGAAAATGTTCTTTCGATTGAATTAACCAGTGGTAAAAATATGATGTAGATCCAGCCCTTTTACAGAATTGATAAAATTATCAAGCAGGGGATAAGTTGAAAACAATTGGCTGAAAATGATCAAAAAAACTACCCCAAATATTGCGCCCCAGATGTGAGCCGAATGATTTACCCTGCGTGCCTCCTTTTTTTCCTAAAAAATAAGAAACTATTAAAAATAAAATTCCAAATAAAAACCCGGGAATAAAGATTGGAATAAATAATAAACCGATTCCTTGGAGAGGCCTGAATAAAATATAAGCGAAAACTACTGCCGATACTGCCCCGGAAGCGCCCAGGCTTCTGTAACCTGCATTGGCTTTATGTTTATTGAAATCCGGAATTACACAAACAATCAAAGACAGAAAATACATTAGAATATAAAAAAGTTTTTCCATAATTACCGAAAATATTAATAAACGAATCTTCACAAGCCCCGCCAAATAAATAGAAAGCATACATATTGAAAAACAAATGCGAAAGATCGGCATGAATAAATCCATAAGAAATAAAACGATAATATTGATTTTTTTCCGTGATAGCAGCCGGATAAAAGATAAGATCGTCCATTACTTTTTGAGAGCGAAAAGCAAATAAAGAAACGATTACGGTAACAATAATAATTATAAGAGTAATAGACATTTTATTTTTTTAAAGAGTTTCAAACCTACATAAAAACTAAGAATGATGATATTTTTCGTTGCGTATGATTGTGCATGCACGATAAATTTGCTCAGCAAGTATCAGCCTTACCAATTGATGAGGAAAAACCAGTTTTGAAAGACTCCATTTGAAATTACATTTTTTTAAAACACTTTCATGAAGTCCATAAGCGCCACCAATTAAAAAGATAATATTTTTTGAACTTTCATTTGCTTTTTGCTGAATAAAATCAGCTAATTCTATCGACGAAAATTGCTTTCCTTTTTCATCGAGAGCTATCAATACATCATCATTTTGTAAGGCTTTCAAGATTGAATTTGCTTCAATTTTTTTTTATTTCTTCAACGGACAGTTTTTCGGCATTTTTAGCAGAAGGAAAAATTTTCCATTCAACTGGAAAATAATGTGAAATTCTTTTTGTAAATATTTCTAACTCCCTCTTTTACATAAGGTTCATTTGCTTTTCCAACAGACCATAAATTGAATTTTCATAAAAAAGAATAAATTTTATAAAAATAAAAAACCCCTTCCTTAGAAGAGGTATTGAATTGTGACCGCGCCAGGATTCAAACCTGAAACCTTCTGATCCGTAGTCAGATGCTCTATTCAATTGAGCTACGCGGCCAAAGAGGCGCAAAAATAATAATAATTTCTTCAAGTTAAAATAACTTCCATTTTATAATTGTAAAACATAAACTAAAATAAAACATAAGTAAAAAATATAACACACAATTTAATTTAAAACTGCACGTTTTAATTTTGGATAATTTTTTTTTTAATTTGAACAGATTTATTGTAAAATTTTTTTGATAAAAAGTGTAAAAGATATTCAAAATAGCTTAATTTTATATTTAAGAAAACTTTTATTCTAAATTGAATACAAGATTTTTTTCGAATATTTAATAAAAATCCGTATTAAATATTAAAACCCATTCAAACAAAAATACTTGGCCTGTTTGTTTTGCTAAAGTGTTAAACATTCTCCTCACCTTAAATTAAACACATGAAAACAAGAAATTACTTATCTCTGATTGTATTATGTTAGTTTTAATGCCTGTTATAAGCCAAAGATCCTGTAACCAAAGCCGGTAAAATTTACTTCTACGACTTATCAATTTATCGACTTATAATTCTAATGGGAAACCCGATAATTTATTAAAAGATACTATATCTCCTGACTTACTTAATTTTATTGATACACTTCTTCCGGATGGTAAAAATCTTACTTTTCCCATCCTGAATTTTTTCATAATCCGGCAATAGGAGATATTACAATTACTCAGCCATCGACAGTGTTATATAACATTTGTTAAACAAAGTGGGGCTAATAACAATGCAATTGCTTTTTATACTTATCCCACAAATCAGCCACCAACAAAGCCAACAGATATAAGCAAAATAACTTATGTTTTTCCTAATGCAGGCGATCTTACTCCGTTTGCAGCAGGCGATAAAGTGAACATCGGAAATTTTACAGCTGGAACTTCTATTGGTTTTGTATTAATGGAAAATGCGTGGAATACTAAAACCAGCCACTACTAAACAATGATGCTGTTCATTTCTGTACAAATGATGCGTTAAATCCGGAAGTTGATCCTAAATTGAAAAAACATGGTGTTTTAATACATTATGCTCCCGAAAACAAAGTATTGATAGGTTTTGAAGATAGGAACAGAACCCAATCAAATTGTGATAATGATTTTAATGATGTAGTAATTTACGCTATACAGTTACTAATTAATTTTTCATAATAATTAAATATTTAGGCTGTAAACAGGAGATATTTTGTAATCTTTTTTATTTGCAGCTTTTTTATTTTGAAAGCCAAGCTAATATCTCAAATATAGAGCCACAGGCTTATTCAATAGTATATTTTAGTATTTTTTAAATTATTTCTAGAATTTCAATATGCAAAATCGTTAATTTTGAAAACATTATATTTAAGATTATGAAGACAGATATAGAACATGTGCAATGCTTTATTATTGGATCTGGCCATGCGGGGTATACAGCGGCAATTTATGCTGCCAGGGCAAATCTGAATCCTGTGATGTACCAGGGAATACAACCTGGGGGGCAACTTACCATTACTACTGAAGTTGAAAATTATCCCGGGTATCCTAATGGCGTTCAAGGGCCTGATATGATGATTGATTTTGAAAATCAGGCCAAAAGAATGGGGGCTGATATTCGTTATGGATTGGCTACTAAAGTTGATTTTGGCTCTTGCCCCTGCAAAGTTTTAATTGATGAAGAAAAGTGGATAAGCGCCGATTCTATTATTTTGGCAACCGGAGCCAGCGCTAAATGGTTAGGGATTGAAAGTGAACAAAGGTTAAACGGCCATGGGGTAAGCGCCTGTGCGGTTTGTGATGGATTTTTCTTTAAAGGGAAAGAAGTTTGTATTGTAGGCGCTGGTGATACAGCTGCCGAAGAAGCGTTGTACTTAAGTAAAATTTGCAGTTTCGTTCACATGTTTGTAAGAAAAGATACCATGCGCGCCAGCAAAATAATGCAAATGAGAGTATTGGAAACCAAAAATATAAAGGTGTATTGGAATACTGAGGTAGATGAAATTGTAGGTAAAGAAAAAACAGAAGCGGTAAGGATTGTAAATAATATTTCAGGAGAGAAGTCAGAAATACCGGTGAGCGCCTATTTTGTAGCGATAGGGCACCAGCCCAATTCTGAAATTTTTAAAGGATGGCTGGAAATGGATGAAGCAGGTTATATAAAAACTTTGCCAGACAGTACAAAGACAAATATTGAGGGTGTTTTTGCTGCTGGTGATTTGCAGGATAAAATTTATCGACAGGCTGTGACTGCGGCTGGCTCCGGTTGTATGGCAGCCCTTGAAGCTGAAAGATTTTTGAGTATGCTGGAACACCCGGTTCCCTCGGATCATTTTCAGGCTGTTCCTGAAAGAGAAAATGATAATTAAAGTTGTTACATATTCAATTATAAATTTCTTTATGATTACGGTTCAACTACACAATCTTTTATTCAATGCATTTCATGGCATTCATCAGGAAGAAAAGATTTTAGGAAATGAATACATTGTTGATGCTGCTTTAGAATTTCATGAGAGGAATGAAGTGATTGAACATATTGACGAAACCATCAATTATGCTACTGTTTATAATATCATCAAAAACAGAATGCTCATTCCTACGCCTCTTCTTGAAACCGTTGTGATGAAAACAGGAAATGAAATTCATCAAAAATTTCCGGACTTAAAATCCATTTCTATTTCAATAAAAAAAATGAATCCTCCTATAGAAGGAATGAGGGGTTTTGCGCAGGTGCGCTGGCATAAAGAATTTTAAATTTTCCAAGAAGCTTGTTTTTAAGTTCTCTTATAGTAAATAAACAAATAATTCATATTTATATTTTTAAAGGCTTCCTGCTTTCTTCCCTGATAGTTACCATTTATATAGTTAATCAATTCAATAGATATTTTTAAGGGCACCCTATTATTCTAAATGAATATCTTTGAAATCTTTGCAATTATTTTCTTAAAATTAAAATCACTTTCGAGATGAAAATCAAATTTATTTTTTTCTTTTCTTTTATTTTCATAAGTACTTTTTCCTTTGCACAGGATGAAAAACCTACCTATGACCAGCATGCCCTTTTTACTCCTAATTTTTATCCGTCTTCTGTAAATGAATACCGCGCTGCAGATGGCGAACCTGGCCCAAATATTGGACCAATAGAGCAAGCTATAAAATTAGTGCAACCTTAGATACGGTAAAAGAGGCTATCACTGGAAGTGTTATTATTTCTTATACAAATAACAGCCCTGAGGAATTGCCATTTCTCTGGCTTTATCTTGACCAAAATCTTTTTGATTTACATTCCCGTGGGCAGGCAAAGTTTCCTGCAACAAGAAGAAGCCGTTATGGTGATGTAAATTCAACTTTTCAAGGCGGCTATAATATTAAATCAGTGAAGCTTTTATCAACAGAAAAAGGAAAATCTTCTTCGTCTGATGTTTTTAACCTTATTTCTGATACAAGAATGCAAATCCGACTGCCAAAAGCATTGGCACATGGGGCAACCGTACAAATTAAAATTGATTATTCTTATAATATTCCAAAAGACGGAAGTGACCGTACCGGGATTCTTGATACCAAAAACGGAAAAATTTTTGCAATTGCACAATGGTATCCACGCATGTGCGTATTTGATGACATAGAAGGCTGGAATACTTTACCTTACCTGGGAGCCGGTGAATTTTATCTTGATTACGGCGACTTTGATTACACAATTACAGCTCCGGCAGATATGATTGTAGTTGGTTCCGGCGGCCTTCAAAATCCGAAAGATGTATTAACAGCTACTGAAATGAAAAGATTAGCGCAGGCAAGGCAAAGCGACAAAACAGTTATTATTCGTTCTGCAGATGAAGTAACCAATCCTTCTTCCCGTCCGCAAAAAGGAAATATTACCTGGCATTTTAAAATGAAAAACGCAAGGGATGTTTCGTGGGCTGCTTCAAAAGCTTTTATATGGGATGCTGCAAGAATCAATTTTCCCTCCGGAAGAAAAGGGCTTGCACAAAGTGTTTACCCTGTAGAGGCCGATGGCGATTCTGCATGGGGAAGGTCTACCGAATATATCAAAGGTGCCTTGGAAGGTTATTCTAAAAGATGGTTTGAATTTCCTTATGATAATGCAACTAATGTTGCCTGTAATATTAATGGAATGGAATATCCGGGAATTGTGTTTTGTAATGCGAAATCAAAAGGAGGAAGGCTTTGGAGCGTTACAGATCATGAATTTGGGCATACCTGGTTCCCGATGATAGTGGGCAGCAATGAAAGAAAATATGGCTGGATGGATGAAGGCTTTAATACTTTTATAAATGGTATTTCTACTGCCGATTTTAATAATGGAGAGTATGTGAATAAAAGGAGAAACAATGGAAATATGTATAAATATATTTTCAGCGATAAAAGCGAAACGGTAATGAGCGAACCGGACGCTTTACAGGAAGCCAACATTGGAATGGCTTTATATTACAAACCCAGCTATGCACTTGGCCTTTTAAGAAATGATATCATTGGAAAAGAAAGGTTTGATTATGCTTTTCAGTTGTATATTAAAAGATGGGCTTATAAGCATCCAACTCCATGGGATTTTTTCAGGACAATTGAAAATGTTACCGGTGAAGACCTTGGCTGGTTTTGGAAAGAAATGTTCATTGAAAATTATAAATTAGACCAGGCGGTAACATCCGTTAAATATGTGGATGATGACCCTTCTAAAGGCGCGCTGATTACTGTTGAAAACCTGGATAGAATGGCTATGCCCCTCTATCTTCAATATGAAACCGAAAGTGGAGAATCAGATACCTTAAAAGTTCCGGTTGAAGTTTGGCAAAACGGTGCTAAATGGGTTCAGAAATTAAATACGAATGAAAAATTAAAATCAGTTACAATAGATCCTGATCACGTTTTTCCAGATATTAATTTTGATAATAACACATGGAAATCAACTAATCCATAATTAATTTATTAAAATATTTAAATGGCCATCGGAACTTCCGTTGGCCATTTTTTTAATAATGAATGGGTTATAGAAAGTAGAGTAAACAAAGATTAGGTTTTAATAAACATTTGTATCATAAAACAATTGCTCATTTTGCGTATTAATCAATACTTTTGCCACCTTTTATGAAATCTTTAAGCGAAATCTTTCCATTATTAACTGACCCTAAAAACATTGTCATCACTTTTCACCAAAAGCCGGATGCAGATGCAATGGGCTCGGGATTGGGATTGTATAATTTTCTGATACAGTTTGGCCATAAGGTTACTGTTATTTCACCTACCAATTGGGCCGCTTTTTTAAGCTGGATGCCCGGCGCAAAAAAAGTTTTGGATTTTGAGATACAAAATGAAAAAGCGGTAAATGCTTTGAAAAAAGCTGATTGGCTTTTTTGCCTTGATTTTAATGTTTTGAGCCGTACCAAAAATATGGAGCCTGTTATCAAAAATTTAACCTGTAAAAAGATTTTAATAGATCATCATCAGCAGCCTCAAACCGAGGTTTTTGATTATGGATTAAGCGATACCGGTAAAAGTTCTACTGCTGAAATGGTTTTCGATCTTATTATTAACAGTGGCCATCCGGATAAAATTAATATCCAGGTTTCAGAATGTTTATATGCGGGCGTAATGACCGACACAGGTTCTTTTCGGTTTAATTCCACTTCTGCAGATGTGCATAGAATGGTGGCTAAATTAAAAGAAAGTGGCTTAAACCATAGCCAGGTACATGAAAATTTATTTGATAATTTTTTGGAAGGAAGGTTTCGGTTTTTTGGAAATACTTTACTGAACAGAATGGAAATTTTTTATGAATATAATACGACATTAATTACCATTCCTCAAAAAGACCTTATAAAATACAATGTAAAAACCGGGGATACAGAAGGGCTTGTAAATTTTCCATTAAGCATAAAAGGGATTAAACTGGCGGCCGTTATCATTGACCGGGGAGATGAAAGAAAAAGTTCTTTCAGGAGTAAAGGAGGTTTTGATGTAAATACATTTGCCCGCAAATATTTTAACGGAGGAGGCCATTTTAACGCAGCGGGTGGTAAAAATAAAGAATCGCTGGAAGAAGTGGTAGCTAAGTTTAAACAGGCCATTAAAGAAAATGAAGAACAATTAAACAATTAATATTTAAACAATCAAAAATGAACAAATCAATTTACCTTGTTGCGGTGGCGTTTTTAATATTCGCGGCCGGGTGCCAACAACAGGATTTTAAAAAAGATAAAGACGGAACGGAATATAAAATAATACCGAATTCCAATGGGAAAAAAGCAGTAGCAGGAGATATAATGGAAGTAAACCTTTATGCAAAATATAAGGATAGCACGCTTTTTAGTAGTGTAGAAAGAAGCGCCCCGCGTTTCTTGCCTTATGATACTGCCCAACTTCCTCCCTATTTTAAAGAAGTACACGAAGGCGATAGCTTGGTGATCCGCCAATCAACCGATTCCCTGATGAAATACGGCGGAGGCCAACCATTCATGCAGAAAGGAAATTACATTGTACAGTCTTTTAAAATTGTAAAATTATTTTCTTCAAAAGAGGCAGCCGATAGCGCCGCAAAACCTTTCGAGGCTGCAGCTAAATCTATCAATTATGATTTGACTGTTAAACAAATTGAAAAGGAAATTGCTGACAATGATTCATTGGTAAAAGCAGACGACCAGGCTATCAAAGATTATATGGCAAAAAACAATCTTACCGGCACCAAAACCAAATGGGGAACTTATGTAATTACAGATGTTCAGGGAGAAGGCCCAATGATTGGTGATACTGATATAGCGGTTGTAAATTATACAGGCCGCACCTTTGATGACAGTGTTTTTGATTCTAATACGATTCCTAAATTCGGGCATCCGCAGCCATACTATGTTGATATGAGTGAGTTCAGGTCTATACCGGGATGGATTGATGGATTGAAATTAATGCGCAAAGGATCTAAGGGCAAAATAATTGTACCTTCTTACCTGGCTTACGGAGCTAACGGCCGTCCCCCAAGAATAGCTCCCAATTCAAATCTTGAATTTGATATCGAAGTTACCGATTTGGCTACCCAACAGCAATACCAGGAAGAAATGCAAAAAGAGCAACAACAAATGATGCAGCAAAGGCAAATGATGCAGCAGATGCAAAAAATGCAGCAACAGCAACAACATCAGCAACAAACGCCAACTGCGCCGCCAAAAGGAAAATAAAGTTTAAAAATAAATTGCATAAACGCCGGATTTTTTTAAAAAATCCGGCGTTTTATTTTTGAAGAATGCCTTAATTTAAAAAAGCCTGGAATAAGTGCTTAAAATTGGTTACAGTAAAGCAACAAATAAGAGTGATTTTAATTTTATAAAATCATCTACGCATTACTGTATGATTGAAATAATGTGACAGCTTCCCTTGCTTCCTTTACATCATGTACGCGGAGAATAGATGCGCTATTTAGTAACCCAATTGTATTTAAAACAGTAGTTCCGTTTAAAGAATCTTCAGCAGTAATTTTTAATGTTTTATAAATAGTAGATTTTCTGGAAACTCCTATCATTATTGGCTTTTCAAGCATTTTAAATATTGGCAGGTGTTTTAGTAAATGTAAATTCTGCGCAATGTTTTTTCCAAAGCCAAAACCGGGGTCAATGATAACATCTTCAATTCCTGCGTTTTTGCATTCCTCTGTTTTTTTAATAAAAAAATCAAGGGTTTCTTTCGTAACATCTTCGTAGTGGGCTTGCTGTTGCATTGTTTCCGGAACGCCTTTTATATGCATACAAACAAAAGGAACTTTTAATCTGGCGACCGTTTCAATCATATTTTTGTCCATTTCCCCTGCACTTATATCGTTGATAATTGAAGCGCCTGCCTGAACCGATTCTTCTGCCACTCTCGAATGGTAAGTATCAACGGAAATAATTATTCCGGGAAAAGTGTTAGTCAAAATTTCAATGGCCGGATGTAGCCTTTCCAATTCTTCATTTGCTGAGATCCTGGTGCTTCCGGGCCTTGTACTTTGGGCGCCCAGGTCAATTATGGTGGCGCCTTCATTTATCATTTGAGCCACTTTATTTTTTACCGGGCCAGGATTTTGTAACCTGCTTGCCGCAAAAAAGGAATCTTCCGTAAGGTTTATAACTCCCATCAGCAAAGGCTTGTCAACTAAAAGTAATTTTCCGTTGCAATTCAATGAAAACATTGTTTTTTTAAGTTTAAATTTGACAATTATTATGACGCAAGTTAATACCGATCTGCAATACGATAGTGCAGTAAACAAATGCAGGGAAATATTTTTAAAAAAAACCAAAGATTATGGCACATCCTGGCGGGTATACCGTACAATTTCCATAGCTGATCAAATTTATATTAAGGCAAAAAGAATCAGGAATATCCAGGAAAAAGGGAATCAAAAAATTGAAGAGAATATAGAGGACGAATTTCGCGGAATTATTAATTACACTGTTATTGGGTTGATTCAATTAGAAATCCATGACGATGAAATGGAGGAATTGCCCCTTGATGAAACCCTTGATTTTTATGATGAAAAAATTCTCTATGCCAAGACGCTGATGCTAAATAAAAATCATGATTATGGCGAAGCATGGAGGGAAATGAGCAATGAAAGTTTTGTTGACCTTATACTCGCAAAGGTTTTGAGAATAAAACAGATTGTGCAAAATGACGGAAAAACATTGGTGAGTGAAGGAATTGATGCTAACTTTTATGACATTTTAAATTACGCTGTATTTGCTTTGATATTATCAGATCAGCAGTAATTCAATTTTTCTAAATATTTAACGATGAAAATTTTAGTAAACATTTCGCGGGTAATTGTTGGGGCCCTTTTTATTTTTTCAGGATTAGTTAAGGCGATGGATCCGCATGGGCTTGCTTATAAGATGCAGGAATTTTATGATGTATGGGCTATGAATCATTCCCTCGCCCCTTTCATGTTTTGGCTCAGTGATTTGGCGCTTCCATTTGCGATAATAATGATCACTCTTGAAATAATAGTTGGTGTAGGAATTTTACTGGGTGTTTGGAAAAAGTTTTTTACATGGCTCATTTTGTTATTGATTATTTTCTTTGCTTTTCTTACAGGTTATGCGGCACTTTCGGGTAAAATATCTACCTGCGGCTGTTTTGGAGATTGCCTCCCTTTAACTTCTATGGAATCTTTTATCAAAGACCTGGTTTTATTAGTTCTTATTCTACTTCTCTTTTTTGGCAGAAAATATATGGTTCCTGTTTTTAACCAGGCATTTAATATTTTGGTTTTAGTTATCTCTATCTTTCTGGTTTTGTTTTATCAATGGTATGTGATGCGGCATTTACCTACGGTTGATTGTTTGCCTTTTCAAAAAGGGGGGAATATTTTGGAATTACGCAAAATGCCTGCAGATGCGGTTCCGGCTAAAAAGGACTATAAGTTTGTTTATGAAAAGAATGGAAAGAAACAGGATTTTACGATTAAAGGCCTTCCTGATTCCAGTTGGAAATTTGTAAGCCGCGAAGATATTCTTATCAGCCCGGGAAAAAATGATGAACCGCCAATAAAAGACTTTGATTTGATTACTCTTTCAGGGAACGATACTACGGAAACTGTTTTGAGCCTCGATGCTTCTTATTATTTATTTTTTGTAAAGGGTTTTGAAAAAACTGACTATTGGTTTGATAATTTTACAAGAATTTATCAACATGCAAAACATACGAATCGCCTTTTATATATTGTTACTCCTGAAATGGCAAAAGCGAATGAGTTTTTCAACCTCCGAAATAATTATAACATTCCTGTTTTCAGCCTTGACGCGACAGCTTTTAAAACGGCCGCCCGTACTAATCCCGAATTATATTTGATGAAAGGGCCGGTTATTAAAAATAAATGGGGCTGGGCAGATTTTAAATATTCGTTGAATAACTGATGAATTGGTTAGGGTAGAATGCTGCCTGCTTTAAAAAGTTTTGCGTGGCAACTATTTTTTAATACGTTACCTTTTTATTCGGATTTAGCTTCTTTTCCCAATTCTCCTTCAGCAATTGTTTTTAGTGTATTAATACTTAAATTTATTTCGAAACCAATCATCACGACCAAAGAATTCAGAAATATCATAATCATAATTACCATAACGGTTCCAATAGATCCATAAAGTAAATTATACCTGCCAAAATTATTTACAAAAACTGTAAATCCCAAAGTAACTAAAATGGTTAAAAAGGTTGCGATAACCGCACCGGGCGATACAAGGTTCCATCGCCTTGTAGTAGATGGCGCATAACGGTAAATAAAAGCATAAGAATAAAATATTAGGCCGATTATGAAGATCCATTTTCCGTAAAAAATAAGATTTCTTACATGAAAATTTTTGATGCCAATCCAATTTAAAATATTCCTTTGGAGCAATAATAAAATAAGGCAAGCCAATAGCAACCCAAAAAGCATGATGGTTAGTTTAATGGCTTTCCACCTGGTTTTCAGCCCTTTTATTTTTTGAAACCCTACATGGTTTTTATTAAAAGAACGCATTAAACCCATAACGGCCCCCGAAGCAAAAAAAAGCGAAAGGACAAAAGTGAATGAAAGCATTCCGATTTTAGACCCGTTAATAAAACTATCTACAAACTGTATCAATCCTGAGTTGTAAGTGCTGGAGGGAATAATATCGTGAATTAGGCCGTGTAATTGAATCTTAAGCCCTTTTTTAGAAATAAAAGGGAGATTGGGAATTAATGTAAAAAGAAACAGACATGAAGTAGGCACCGACATGATAAAATTATAAGAAATCGCAGATGCTTTTTCAGTAAAATTAGGCAGGCTAAAATCTTTTAGAAAGTTCTTCATAACCGCAAAAACTGTAATTCCCTGGAAACCCCGCGGTGACCATTTTTTACTTTTTCTGACCAGGTATTTAACCGGATGGCGAAAAAAATTTTTCTTTTTTTGCAAAACGCTTTTCGAATTTAAAAAACTAAAATAATCCTTTTTTCATTTATTCCCCTTGCTGCCTTGATTTAATGAGGCTGTCTAATGCCTGCTGGTAGGCTTTTGCATAAATTTCATGCTGCTGGTAGTTGGATGCAAAATCCGAATACCCTGAAAAATCCGGACGCGCTACGAAAAATAAATAATCAGTTTCAGGCGAATTTAAAACAGCCTCTATTGTTTTTATGGAAGGCGTACAAATAGGGCCAGGCGGTAATCCGGAATTTAAATACGTATTGTAAGGGGAAGGAAATTCAAGGTGTTTGTGATAAATTCTTTTCAACCCAAAATCCTTTAATGCATATTTTACGGTCGGGTCAGCCGCCAGTTTCATTCCTTTTTTTAATCGGTTAATATAAACACTTGCAATCTTTCCTTTATCGTCCTGTTTATTAGTTTCTTCTTCAACAATTGAAGCTAATGTATAAACCTGTTTCGGCGTGAGGTTCAGCCGCTCCGCTTTTTGCCTTCTTTCATTATTCCAGAATTTCTGCTCCTCAGCATATAACTTTTTAAAAATATTTTTTACAGAAGTATTCCATGTGTAAGTATACGTATTTGGAATCACATCGGCCATTACCGTATTGGAGTCCACATCAAATTGCTTTAGGGAATCATCATTATTTAAAAAATCCATTACAGTCGAAGAATCCGTTTCAAAATCACCGGCAATTTTTTTTGCGAGGTCTTCTTTAGTTCTCAATTTGGTGATCACTAAATTAACAGGAACTTGTTTTCCGGAGCGGAGTATTTTTATCAAATGGTATAGGCTCATTCCATCGGTAACTTTATATTTCCCGGCTTTTACTTTTTTGGGGTAATCAGCATATTTCGCAATTTCATCAAACCAGAATGTATTTTTGATTATTTTATTTTTGACCAGGTTATCTTTTACATTTTGATAATTACTTCCCGTTTTGATGTACAAAAATTTTTTATCCGGGTTATGCACAGTTCGCCAAAAACATTCCATGCGCCATAGATAAATATCAAAGCAATTACCAGGATAAAAATTAAAATCACTTTCCCTGTTTTCATATATCAATTTGAAATTGTTTATTCAAAGTAAGTTTTTTCTTTTCTTTTCAGAAATAAATACTCATAAAAAAACCCTGCCTTTTATAAAGACAGGGCGTTATTATTTTTGATAATTTTATTTTGCAGGTGTTGGTACGTTTGCCGGAGCCTGTTGTGTTGAAGGCATTGGTACCGTATTATTTTGTTGTGGTGCCATTGGGGTTCCAACAGGAGCCTGGTTAATTAAATTTTCATCTGAATTGGTTCCTCCTCCTTTTGGAATGAATAAAGTGGAAGTGATGCACAATACGCCGATGATTGCTGCAAAAAGCCAGGTCCCTTTTTCCAATACATCGGTAGTTTGTTTTACGCCCATCAGTTGGTTGCTAAATCCGCCCACAGATGAGTTAAGACCACCACCTTTTGGATTTTGAATAAGCACTATCACACCTAAAATTATGGAGGCTAAAATGATAATGATTATAAAAAGTAATAACATATTAAACGGTTTTTAAACTTTCAATTTTGGCTGCAAAGTACGCACTTTTGGAGGGATTAATCAAACTTAATTTTTCATACATTTCTACTGCTTTCTCTCGCTTTCCTTGTTTTATCAAAACCTCTGCCATGGCTTCTGTTAGCACGTTTGCACTCTGGTTGGAAACTTCCGAAGAGGATTGTATAATCTTTTCAATTACTTCATTTTGTTCCGGAAGTTGGCCGGGATGCAATTTTTTCATGGTTTTGAGCCAGGCCGTAAAGCTTTTTACCTGCTTGCCCAGGTGGTCATTTGCCAAAGTTTCTTCATTAAGCCTAATGCCTTGTGAGGCAAAATAATCAACGGTATGAAGCGGCTCAAACGGAAGGGGTATTTCCTCACCTACGTTTTCATTTTCCCGACTTGCTTCATCTGAATTTATTTTACTTTCCCCTGAAACCTTCACTTCAATAGCTGGTTCATCTTTATTAAAATCAGTTGGTTCGTTTTCTGTTGGCAAATCCTCTTCATCAATATTAATTTCCACTTCATTTTCTGAAATAAAATTTTGCTGAGTTTGTTCCTGCCCGAATGATTCGTTCAGGGGGCGTTTACTATTGAAGGCACAATTTCTTCATCCGTTTTTTGTTCATTAAAACCAACGGTATTTTCATTTTCAATTTCTTGAGAAGGTTCGCTAATTATTTCTTCATTCTTAAATTCTGCAGGTCCATTTTCTGAAATTAAATTCTCTGAAATTTGTTCCTGTCCGAATGATTCGTTCAGGCGGGCGTTTACTATTGAAGGCACAATTTCTTCATCCGTTTTTTGCTCAGTAAAATCAACGGTATTTTCATTTTCAATTTCTTGAAAAGATTCGCTAATTATTTCTTCATTTTTAAATTCGGCTGGTTCATTTTCTGAAATAAAATTCTCTGAAATTTGTTCCTGCCCGAATGATTCGTTCAGGCGGGCGTTTGCTGGGCCACCGGCTATTTCTGATTTGGATAGTTGATAGTCCATCCAAAGTGGATTATTCAAATAAATGCCGGTCTGTTTGGCTACTTTTTCAAAACGGGGGTCATTATTTTTTTTGAGATGGTATAACCACATAAAGCGCGCTACGGAACTTGCGGGGTATTCCTCTGTATTTTTTTCGAGAAGATCAATTTCATTTGAAATACATGAATAAAAATGGGCCGCATAATTTTGAGTATCCATCGGGTTATTAATTACCAGTTTGAAAATATTTTGTTAAAGATAGCATCAGTTACGGTTTTAAGAATTTTATCCATCTGGCCTGCTTCAGCCTCTTGTATTGTTTGGCTTGAAGGAAAATCATAATTGCTTGTAAGGTCAGTCTCAAAACTCTTCGCAGGGTCGGGATCAACGGTATTTTTAAAGATAAGATGAAAAGAAACATTTAGCCGGTTACTGGTCGCACCCTGGTTAGCTACGCCACTTGTTGTCACGCTATAATCAGAAACGTAGCCGCTTATATCATAATTGGCATCATCATTTTTGGTTTCGCGCAACCTGGTTTGGCCAATGATTTTTTGCCTTAATTTTTCTGTTAATTGCGGAGCAACTGTGGGATTAACATACCTCGCTCTGTTTCCAAATAAGTTCACTCTGAAAGTAGTAATATCAGCCGGTATAGGCGATGTATCCTTAAAAGAATATTTGCAGGTGGCAAAAGTAAAAACCAGTGATAAAAAACTGAGTAGTGCAAAAAGTTTTATGGTTGTTTTTGTTTTCATTTTTATTTTTAATTAGGCCGGTTTTTTGATTACACTAATTTTTAAATACAAATTACATTTTATCAGGACAAGTTTGTCAACAATAGAAAATAACGTAGCTAATAATCTAAGAACTACTCATTTATATTATACTCTTTTAATTTTCTATACAAGGTCCTTTCGCTAATTCCCAGGTCGCTCGAAGCATCCCTTCTTTTTCCGCGGTGTTTTTTCAGCGCTTTGATGATCAAATCTTTTTCTGCGTCCATTATGCTAAGCGATTCTTCTATTTCCTGGTGGCTGTCAATATTATTGTGGTTATTATTATTTTGGAGAACAACCGGTTGCCCTGAAGAAATTGCCGGGGCCGCTGTTCATCGTGAAAATCATTGATCATTGGTTCATTCCTGAAATGATTTTCATTCATTGATGAAGGATTTTGCATCACATCAAAAAACATTCTTTTTAATTCAGTTACATCTTTCTTTACGTCAAAAAATAATTTGTATAATATTTCCCTCTCATTGGCAAATTCTTTCTGATTATTTCCCTGTTGTTGGGAAGCAAGGACCGGCAACCTGTTGAAATTGGTATCAGGCAAAAAGTGCCTCATTTCGTCAGCGGTTATTGATTTGTCTTTTGTAAGAACAGAAACCTGTTCTGCAATATTTTTTAGTTCCCTGATGTTTCCGGGCCACGGATAATTTACCAAAATATTCCTGGCTTCATCCGTTAACTGAACCGGAGGCGATTTATACCTCTCTGCAAAATCTACCGCAAATTTTCTAAACAATAAAGGAATGTCTTCTTTCCTGTCGCGTAATGCCGGAACCCTTATTGGCACTGTACTTAAACGATAATATAAATCTTCTCTAAACCTACCTGCGTGGGTATATTCCAACAGGTCTTTATTAGAGGCGGCGATCACCCTTACATCCGTTTTTTGAACTTTTGAAGAACCAACGCGAATGTATTCACCGGCTTCCAAAACACGTAGTAGCCTTGCCTGCGTTCCCAAAGGCAATTCGCCAATTTCGTCCAGGAAAATCGTTCCGCTGTTTACGGTTTCAAAATAGCCTTTCCGTGAATCCACGGCTCCTGTAAACGAGCCTTTTTCATGGCCAAAAAGCTCTGAGTCAATCGTTCCTTCTGGGATTGCGCCACAGTTTACGGCGATAAAAGGATTGTGTTTTCGCGCAGAAAGCGAATGAATGATGTGCGAAAAAACTTCTTTTCCCACACCGCTTTCGCCATTTATTAAAACACTTAAATCGGTATTGGCAACTTGTATCGCTACATCAAGCGCGTGAACCAATCCTGGCGAGTTTCCTATAATTCCAAACCTGTTTTTTATTGCTTGCTGATCCATTTAAAATTTTTCTATTATAATTTTTTCGATTCAGTTTTCAAAATGGGCAAATACTTTTTTATTATTGGCCAAATAACATTTTCATCAACTTTATCGTAGTCATGCACGATGATATGCCTTAATGCAATTATTTTAGGTTGATTAGTAACTTTTATATTTTTGTCTAACCTTGATGCTTTGGATAATGCTTCACCAATTATTGAAAGCCTTCTTAAAACCGCATCAGAAACCATATAGTTTTCTTCAAATTCCAGTAATGAATTTATTCCAATTATGTGATGTTCTATACGATTTATTGAATCCAGAATATCGGTTAAATATGCTTTTGAATCTTTAGCCATAAATTTTTATTCTATCCTGATTGATATCTTTGATTAAATAAGGATTTTTCAATTTATTCATGGGCAATAAATCAACTTTACGGTTAAGTATTTTTTCAAGCGTAAAGAAGAAATCGAAATAATTATCAGCATATTGCATTTCGGTAATCTTTTGCTTATCAAATTCATAAAGAAAATCTACATCGCTATTTTCATTAAAATCATTTCGGGCTACTGAGCCAAACAATTCCAATGTTTTAATAGAATGTTTTTTACACGCAAGTTTAATTTGATCTAATGAATCCTCTAATAATTTGTTCATAATCTTTATTTTACAATTCCAATCAAAGTACCTGCTGTACAATCTTCAATAAACACATCTACATAATCTCCTTTTTTCAGGTTTCTGGTTTTAGGAAATACTGCCATTTTATTGTGATCGGTTCTGCCAGCCCAATGTTCATCGCTTTTTTTAGAGTTTCCTTCTATCAAAACTTTAAATGTTTTTCCTAAATCCCTTTCCATGCTTTTTAAAGAATGAATGCGGTGCAAAGCCACTATTTCCTGCAACCTTCTTTTCTTTACTTCCAATGGAACATCATCTTTAAACCTTCTTTCCGCAAGGGTTCCCGGCCGCTCAGAATAAAAATACATATAAGCCAGGTCATATTCACAATATTCAAAAAGGCTTAGTGTTTCTTTATGGTCTTCTTCGGTTTCTCCACAGAAACCCGTAATAGAATCGGTGGATAATCCGCATCCGGGAATAATTTCCCTTATCCTGTTTACTTTTGAAATGTACCATTCACGGGTATAAGTGCGGTTCATCATTTGCAAAACCTTACTGCTTCCGCTTTGTACCGGAAGATGAATATAATTACAAATATTATCGTATTTCTTCATGGTAAATAAAACTTCATCCGTAATATCTTTTGGATGGGAAGTAGAAAACCTTACACGAAGCAAAGGGGAAATACTGCGCTACTTTTTCCAGAAGATTGGCAAAAGAAACGACTGAATTATCTACTACATTTACCCATTGGTAACTGTCTACATTTTGTCCTAATAAAGTTACTTCACGATAGCCTTCATTAAAAAGTTCGGTACATTCTTTAACCACAGAATCTGCATCACGGCTGCGTTCGCGGCCCCGCGTAAAAGGGACCACGCAAAAAGAACACATATTATTGCAGCCGCGCATAATGCTTACAAAAGCCGTAACGCCATTGCTATTTAACCTGATTGGAGAAATATCGCCATACGTTTCTTCGCGGCTCAATAAAACATTTACACCCTTTTGTCCACTTTCTGCTTCTTCAATCAAGGACGGTAAAGAACGGTAAGCATCCGGACCGACTACGATATCTACCAGTTTTTCTTCTTCCAGGAATTTTGATTTCAATCTTTCTGCCATACAGCCCAGCACGCCGACGAGTAATCCAGGGTTGTCCTTTTTCATTTTTCTGAATACCGTCAACCTTTTTCTTACCGTTGCTTCTGCTTTTTCGCGAATGGAGCAGGTATTGACGAAGATCATGTCAGCATCTTCAAATTTAGCTGTGATTCCAAATCCTTTTTTTTGCAAGATCGAAGCGATTACCTCACTGTCAGCAAAGTTCATCGCACAGCCATAACTTTCTATATAAAACTTTTTTTCAAACGAATTATTAAGCAGTTCTTTTGGTGCAAATGCTTCGCCCTGCCTGCTTTCATCGTGTTTTTTATCTAAGAGCTAATTCCAGCATTTCTCAATTTTATTTATTAGGTGGGCAAAGATAACAAATTAAAAAATTGCGACACTATGGCAGAAAGTTAATAATATTGTTTTGATAAAATTTACTTTATGATTTAAACATTTCTTCATGAAAACCCTTTTTTCTTTTTTAGTTTCTATAGGTTTTATTTTAATAAATTCAGCTCAATCGCAGAAATTATTTACTACCACCAATATTCAGCATGCGTATAAAAACGGAACCAGGACAGCACACAGGAAAACCCGGAAAGAATTATTGGGAGAATCACGCAGATTACAATATCCAGGTAAATTTTGATCCTTCTAATCAATTGCTGAGGGGGCATGAAACAATCAGTTATGAGAACAACAGCCCGGATACTTTGAAAGAAATGATCATTCGCTTATACCCGGATCTTTATAAAAAAGGAGTTTACCCGGTTAAGCCATATAGCAGAAAAAGATTTAGGGGAAGGTGTGGATATTGAATCATTTAAAATTGGCGATGAAAGTATAACCAATTTTAGTGATCGCAGAAAAGCTTTTCATAGAAATATACTTCTTTATATCAAGCCGAATCAGAAGATTTTACCGCATTCAAAAACCAATTTTGAAATCACCTGGCATTATAAAGTAAATACAGGTTCGCCTGTCCGCACAGGAATGGTGGACAGCACTTCTTATTTTATCGCTTATTTTTTTCCGCGCATTTCTGTTTATGATGATATAGATGGTTGGGATAACTGGAGTTACAACGGTTCGCAGGAATTTTATAATGATTTTGGAAATTTTAATGTTGAGATTTCTGTTCCAAAAAACTATGTAGTTTGGGCTACCGGCGACAGGGAAAATCTTGCAGACAATTTCAGTGAAAATGTATTGAATAAAATTAAAAAAGCTTCTGTTTCAACCGAAATTATTCACGTAATTGATTCAACTGATTACCAGAAAAACGATGTCTTAAAAAATGATGCAACAGGCACCTGGAAATTTTCTGCAAAAAATGTTACCGACTTCGCCTTCGCGTTAAGCGATCATTATTTATGGTATGCAAGTTCAGTGTTGGTTGATTCTTCAACAGGAAGAAGAACGATGGCAGAAGCGGCTTTCAACCCCATTCACAAAGATTATTTTGACGTGGCAAACCAGGCGCACCAAACGGTTTTTTATACCAGCCATTTTTATCCTGATTACCCTTTTCCTTTCAACCATGAAACCGTTTTTGACGGAACCGACCAGATGGAATACCCGATGATGGTAAATGATAATCCAACGCCGAACTCATAAAGACGCGGTTCAACTGACAACGCACGAAATTTTTCATTCTTATTTCCCTTTTTTTATGGGAACAAATGAAACGCAATATGCGTGGATGGATGAAGGCTGGGCAACGATTGGAGAATCAGTAATTTCTCCAAAAATGGGCGAACCGGAAGATGAAGGGATTTTTAGTAAAACCCGCTACGAGCAAATATCAGGTACAGATCAAGATGTTCCTTTAATTACCAATACCAAAGAATACTGGCAGGCGCGGCTTAGCCGGCTAATTCTTATGGAAAGGGCGGCGTTGTGTTATTATGTATTGCAAGATCTTTTGGGGGATAAATTGTATTTTAAAGCCCTTCATCAATATATGAATGACTGGCATGGGAAACACCCAACTCCGTATGATTTTTTTTACAGTATTAATAGTGGCAGCGGCAAAGATTTAAATTGGTTTTGGCAACAGGTGGTTTTTTGGTTGGCAATACCCGGATCTTTCAATAAAAAATGTTGAAAAAGAAGGGAATGATACAAAAATTACGATAGCAAATAAAGGCGGGTTGCCATGTGCCGGTTTATTTAACTATTATTTCAAAAGATGGAAAGAAATCAGTAGAAAAGTATACTGCGGAAGTTTGGAAAGACGGTGAAAAAGAAAAGATCATTTACCATTTCGAAGCCCTATTCTTCTATTGCTAAAATAAAATTAGGCAATGAATTTATTCCTGATAAATATGAATAGCAACAATAGCTGGAGTGGAAAATAGCAAAATAAAAATTGCCCTTATTTATTTGTTTACTATATTCGGATTTTAAAACAGGAAATTTTAATTTAGAAAAAGCATGTTCCAAATTCTCATAAAAAAACTGGCTTACGGTGTTCTCGTTTTATTCGGCGTAGTGGTGATTGTGTTTTTGGTTTTCCAGGCATTTGGCGATCCGGCGCGAATGGTCTTGGGACAAACCGGCGATAAGAAAACGATGGAAAATATCCGCAAAGAGTTGTACCTCGATCAGCCCAAATGGAAACAATTTGTTTTTTATGTAAATGATATTTCGCCCATCAGCATTGATACAAACAGAAATAAAAGAGAAAGGCTTGCGTGGATTTTTTATTCCTGTCGGAAAAAATGAAAAACTTGCTTTCAAAATTCCTTACCTGCGAAGAAGTTACCAAACCAAAAAACAGGTGACGGAAGTTTTAATGGAAGCCTTGCCGGGAACCATTATGCTTGCGGTAGCGGCCATGTTTTTTGCCATCATTGTAGGAATATTTTTAGGAATACTGGCGGCGGTAAAACAAAATACCTGGATGGATACCACGTTCTGTTTTTGCCAGCGTTATCGGTATTTCTGCGCCTTCATTTTTTATGGCCATTGTAATCGCTTATGTATTTGGTTTGGTCTTGCACGATTATACCGGTTTATCGCTAACTGGAAGTTGGTTTAATATTGATCCTGTAACCGGGCAACGTTACCTTACCTTACAAAATTTGATTCTTCCTGCGCTTACGCTTGGCATCCGGCCGCTTATCAATTATTACACAACTGACAAGAAGTTCGATGCTGGACACACTCAACCAGGATTATATAAGAACGGCTTATGCAAAAGGGTTAAGTAAAAAAGAAGTTGTGTTTCATCACGCGTTTAGAAATGCTATAAACCCGGTATTAACTGCTATTACAGGCTGGTTTGCCGAATTACTCGCCGGTGCTTTTTTCGTGGAATATATTTTCGGATGGAAAGGAATTGGAAAAGTAACGGTTGATGCTTTGGAGAAATTAGATTATCCTGTGGTAATGGGTTCAGTGCTTCTTGGCCGCGACGATTTTTGTGTTGATGAATATTTTTGCAGATGTACTTTATGGTGTTATTGACCCGAGAGTGAAAATGAAGTGATGAAATGATATAAAGCAAACTGTGGGCTGGAATGCAACACCAGCAAGTTTTTTAATAAGCCAATTTTTGGTTGTTCAGTTCCACATTAAAATTCACTTTTGCACCTAAAGCGTTAAATACTTTTAAAATTGTTTCAAAACGTGCATTCTTCACACTATTTTCAATTTTTGAAATCTGTGCTTTCTGAACTCCAACTAATTCTCCCAATTGTTGTTGTGTCATGTTCCTTTCTTTTCTTGCTTGTTTGATGGCTTGTCCAAGTAAGTCAATTTTCAACTCGTTTTCAAATTCTTCTCTTCTCTGTGTTCCGCGTTTGCCAATGTGTTTGTTTATCATTACGTCAAGCGGAACGGCTTTTAATTTCTTTTCCATTATTATTTCTTTTTAGGTTTGCTTTCTAAATATTGTTTTCTTATTTCTTCTGCTTTTTTGATTTCTTTTGGTGGTGTTTTCTGGGTTTTTTTGAGTATCCCGTGAGTAGCCACCACCAAAGTTTTCTTTCCTGTGGATTTATCCCAAAATGCAAAAAGCCGGTATGATTTACTTTTATAAAAAGTCCTGAATTCCCAAATAAAATCATTCAGTTTTTTAAAGAATTCTTTGTCGTTTACGAATTGAGATTTTTTTAGGTTATAGTAAATTTTTTCCCTCGTCTTATCATCAAGATTTTCTAAAAACTTAATGGCTTCCGGCAATAACTCAATTTCAAAATTTGGCAGCATTCATATTTTTCATCAAAGATACAAATTTCCCGATTGGGAAACAATGTTAAGAAAGAAGAATTACAGTTGATGCTTTGCAGAAACTCAATTATCCTTAGTAATGGGTTCAGTCCTTTTTACGGCTACCATTTTTGTCCTGATGAATATTTTTGCAGATGTACTTTATGGTGTTATTGACCCGAGAGTGAAGATGAAGTGATCAACTTAATTTCCTGTATTTAGTTCCGATATAATCAACAAAATCAGGGTCAATTCCCTGTTGGCGGATGAGGGTTTGTATTTGCGCCCTGTGATGAATGGAATGGTAATTTAATTGCAAAGCAATATCTTGAGGAGTTGCAGCCCAATTTGAACCATCTTGTCCTATAAATGTTATTTCTGTTGCTAATTCTTCGTCAGTTTTCGAATCGATATAAGTAAGCCATGGCGATAAGCTTTTATTCCATTCTTCTTCAAGTTGATCAAATTTATAAACCGGTTCCCACCAACTCATTTTAACCGCATTGGGATCATGTTTAATTCTGGCCAACCATTTATACTGGCAATTTATAAGATGGCTAAATAGCCTTATACTTTCTTTTTGGCCTGGCAGCAGAGAAATTTTTTTGAGTAATTTTTTATTCGTTTTATCATTAAACTCAAAAGTATCTGATAAATATTGTTTCATTTCCATTGCGTTCTATAATTTAATATTTTTCAACCTTTGTTCCGGTGAAGCAATAAATTTCTTTGATTTTTATTTTGCAGTTATTTTATCACCACTTCCTTAATCACTTTTTCACCCAACTCTTCATTCACTCTTTCGATGATCTTTGGTTTTTGGTAGAGCAGTTCATTTTTTAGCGGGGCAACAGAAGTATAAATATATAAAGTTGAATGGATGATCTCGATTTTATCAGTGTAATTGGCAATCGTTTTTCCCATGATTTTTTCCCATGCATCTTTTACCTGCATGGCCTGCACGCCACTTTTCAGTTTGCTTTTTTTCAAAAATTCTTTTAAGGCTTCCCCGATTGATACTTCCATTTGGTAAAGATAGTTATTTGATGCAGTTTGGAAATGTAGTTTAGAGAAGTTTGGAAAAACTGTTTAGAAGAGTTTAAAAAACAGTTTAGAGTAGTTCAGAAGCTAAACCATCTAAACCATCTAAACTAACTAAAAACTCTTCTAAACCTTTCATTCCAGCTCAATGATCTGCACTGTATCTCCAAACTGCGAAAGTGATTCCTCCAAACGCGTCTGCATGAGTATCGGTAATAAAAACCTGCCCGTTATTTTCTTTGCAAACATATTGCAACAAATTTTTGATCCGGCTTTCATCTAATTTTTCAAATACATCATCCAGCAATAAAAGAGGAGGGAAGGCTTTTACTGTTTTTAGAATTTCAAATTCTGCCAGTTTGCAGGCAAATAATAAACTTTTTCTTTGCCCCTGCGAAGCGATGGTTTTAAAAACATTTTCATGCAACAAAAAAATAAGATCGTCTTTATGAATGCCAACATTGGTGCGTTGTGTAAGCCGGTCTTTTTGCCTGGAAGCAATCAACAATTCTTCAAAATTATTTTCATTCTGAAGACTGTTGTATTCCAAAGTAACTATCTTCATTATTTCCTGAAATGCTTTTATAAAATTGTTGTACCAGCGGAAATAATTTTTCAGAAAATTCTCTTCGTACTCTATGAATATAATTTCCCGGAGAAATCAATTGCTGATCAAAAGTTTCGAGAAGGCAAAATCAAACCTGCCTTTTTGCGCTTCATTTTTTAAAAAACTGTTTCGTTGCGCACAGTACTTTGTTATAAGTAATCAGTTGCTGCAGATATTCTGCATCTACCTGGCTTATCAAAGTATCCAAAAATTTTCTTCTTTCTTCGCTTCCGCCGGTGATCATTCCGATATCATCCGGCGCAATAATTACGCACGGAAATTTGCCGATGTGTTGCGAAAATCTTTCATAAGCCACATCATCCAAATAAAATTCTTTTTTTTGTGAAGACGCGATAAATACACACAATCTTTTGCGTGATTATTTTCTTCAATTTCATTTTGTAATTCTCCTTCAAGCCTGAAACCTTCCTCACCAAAATGAGTATTTAAAATATCTGATTTGGTAAAATAACTTTTGGTAAAACAGAGGTAATTAATAGCATCAAGAAGATTGGTTTTGCCTTTTCCATTCAAGCCCGCAAATTCCGACAATCCTTTCCGTAAAATCAAAAGTTCTCTGTATTGATAATTTTTATAATCCGGTAAGGGAAATCTTTGTAAAAAACATGACTTCAAAGGTAAAATTGCAGTAAATTGCCTGATGCATTCTCCATCGTTCATTTATAAGCATTCTGCGTAAATAATTTATTTGCCCGAGATGGTAATTAAAATGTGCTAGCAGAAATATCAGTAATATTTCTGTTGTAAATACCTGTTCTCCTATTTTTACCGGAAATTCTTTTTTCAAATCTTCTTCTGATAACTTCGGTAAAGTATTTTTTATAATTTCTTTAATGAATTTATATCAGAAATCAGTTTTTCCCGCGGCAACATCTTTTAATGAAAATTCATCATCTCTTTTCCTGATGTAATCAGTATGGCCAAGTGTTCTGCCTATAAAATGATTCAGGTTTCCGACAAGATGTAAGGTTAAATTTCCGGCAGAATTTTTTACATCACCTTTTGTTTCCCAAATGTCTTTTTCTTTTTTAAACAAATTAATTTCTTCGATCAATTTGTTGAGGTCTCTTTCGTACAGGTCAGCAATATTCATTGTATTTAAATTAAGGTTTTACAGTAAAAGAAGTTTTAAGCCCGATTTTTATTTTATCTGAAAATTTTAGGTTGAATAATTTCTCAGGAACCGTTTGTAAAGTTACATGAATCGCTATTATTTAAATCTTGTTAAGATATAGAATCATTTAGCTATCATTATTATATTTGCGGCTATGACTTTAGAATTACTTAAAGATTTGAGAGACCGTTTGATGGTTTTGAGGAGGTTTCTTTGACGTTGAGAACCGCGAACAAAAAATAAATAACGATAAGCAACTTTCTCTTTCTGCAGGTTTCTGGGACGACAGCAAACGTGCTACTTCCATTTTAAAATCGATCAAACTGAATGAATATTGGTTAAATATTTATACAGATGTAAAAACAAAAGTGGAAGATTTTTCTGTGCTTTTTGAATTCTGGAAAGAAGGCGAAGCGACAGAAGAAGAAGTGAAAGAAGCGTACGACAGCGCTGTAAAAGCCACGGAAGAAGCAGAGTTTAAAAGCACGTTGAATAAACCGGAAGATGAGATGCCGGCGATCCTGCAAATCAATAGTGGCGCAGGCGGAACTGAAAGCCAGGATTGGGCGGAAATGCTTTTGCGCATGTACAGGATGTATGGCGAAAAGCAGGGCTGGAGTGTAACAGAACTGGATTTCCAGGAAGGAGATGGCGCCGGAATTAAAAGCGCTACATTACAGTTTGACGGGCCGTTTGCTTATGGATTTTTGAAAGCAGAAAGTGGTGTTCACCGGTTGGTGCGTATTTCCCCTTTTGACAGTAATGCCCGCAGGCATACCAGTTTTGCCAGCGTTTACGTATATCCGTTAATTGATGATTCGGTTGAAATAAAAGTGAACCCTGCAGATGTGGAATGGGCTTTTTTCAGAAGTGGTGGCAGCGGCGGACAAAATGTAAACAAGGTAGAAACCGCGGTGAGGTTGACTCACAAGCCTTCCGGAATAATTGTAGAATGCCAGCAGGCAAGAACACAGGGCGAAAACCGGGAAAAGGCAATGGCGATGCTGAAAAGCCGTTTGTATGAAGAAGAGATGAGAAAGAGGCAGGAGCAACTGGATGTGAATAATGCTTCCAAGAAAAAGATAGAGTGGGGCAGCCAGATACGCAGTTATGTTTTTCATCCTTATAAAATGATCAAAGACCATCGCACCGATTATGAAGTGGGAAATGTAGGGCCGGTAATGGATGGCGAACTGGATGGATTTATAAAAGCGTATTTGATGATGGAAAGTTAATTAATTAGCTAATTATGAAAATTAGGCAATGTGAATCAATAAACAATAAAACAATACAATTCAATAATTCAATAATCAATAATTAAATAAATGGCTTCCATTCTTATAATAGATGATGAAAAAGCGATCAGGAAAACGCTTTCAGAAATATTGGGTTATGAAGGTTATAAAATTGATGAAGCTTCTGATGGTGAAGAAGGATTGAACAAATTCAGGGTGAAAAGTTATGACCTTGTTCTTTGTGATATCAAAATGCCCAAGCTTGATGGAATTGAATTTTTGGAAAAAGCAAAAGAAATCAATCCGGAAGTTCCGATTATAATAATCAGCGGGCATGGCAATATTGAAACGGCCGTTGAAGCGGTAAAAAAAGGCGCTTACGATTATATTTCAAAACCGCCGGATCTTAACCGCATGCTCATTACACTTCGCAATGCAATGGATAAAACTACTTTGGTTGCAGAAACAAAAGTGTTGAAGCGGAAAGTGAATAAAGTGCAGGAAATTGTCGGCGAATCGCGTCCGATACAAAAAGATAAAAGACACCATTGAGAAAATTGCGCCAACCGAAGCACGCGTTTTAATTACCGGCGAAAATGGTGTAGGAAAAGAATTGGTGGCAAGGTGGATTCACCAGAAAAGTGCCCGTAGTTCAGGTTCATTGGTAGAAGTAAACTGTGCAGCTATTCCCGGAGAATTAATTGAAAGTGAATTATTTGGGCACGAGAAAGGAAGTTTTACTTCAGCTGTAAAACAACGCATCGGGAAATTTGAACAGGCAAGTGGCGGCACTTTATTTTTGGATGAGATCGGCGATATGAGCCTTAATGCACAGGCAAAAGTTTTGCGTGCTTTGCAGGAAGGAAAAATTACCCGAGTTGGCGCTGATCGTGATATAAATGTAGATGTAAGAGTGATTGCGGCCACCAATAAAGATCTTTTGAAAGAAGTGGAACAATAAAAATTTCAGGCTCGATCTTTACCATCGTCTTGGCGTTATCATTTTGCATGTTCCTAATTTGAATGAACGCGCTTCTGATATTCCTTTGTTGGTAGATCGTTTTTTAACTGACATCGCAACCGAATATGGCCAGCCCAAAAAAGAGATTGATAAAAAGGCGCTTGAACTTTTGCAAAAATACAAGTGGACAGGAAATGTTCGTGAATTAAGAAATGTGGTGGAAAGGTTGATCATTCTTTCCGGCAAAACCATAACGGCCGAAGATGTGGAGAATTACGTTATGCCTAAAAAATAAAATGACAATATAAGATTTCTTTAGCAGGAGATCATCATTAAAATATGAAACACATTTATTGCATCAGTGGTTTCGGCGCCGATGAAAGGGTTTTCGAAAAAGTTGATTTCGGCGAAAATGATGTTCATTTTATTCAATGGAAAATTCCTGAAAAGCATGAAACAATTGAATCGTATGCAGCAAGAATGTGCAACAGGAAATTTCTCATCCAAATCCAGTTCTCATCGGTTTGTCTTTTGGCGGAATGATGGCGATAGAAATTGCAAAATTAATTCCGGTAGAAAAAATAATTCTTGTTTCAAGTGTTTGCTGCCGCAAGGAATTGCCTTTTTACATGAAACTTACTTCTGCCTTGAATTTAAACAGGCTTATCCCAATGAAGCCTTATCCGATTCTTGAACCAATAGAAAATTATAATCTTGGTGTTGAAGATAAAGAAGCAAAAAAAATTATTAAGAGAGTATCGCCAATAATTTAAACCTTCAATACAGCAATTGGGCAATTGACCAGGTGGTGAATTGGAAAAATGAATGGATTCCATCCAAATTATATTCACATTCATGGAACAAAAGATCACATTTTTCCGATCAGGTATATTATTAATCCGGATTACATAATAAAAAATGCCGGCCATTTGCTTTTAATGAATAATGCTGATGAAGTAAATGAGATTTTAAAAAAAGAATTGTAATGCAGGTATAATTTTGAAATTTCTCTGTTAAACTAATGATAACTATTTATTTTAAGTTTTTCATTAAGAATTTTTATATGCTACTTTTATTTCCTTTAAAAAAATTAACTCATGAGTATAGGTTTACTTCTGTTTATTATCGCAACTATTGCTGTTCTTATTGGTTTATATGGAATGTTTAAAAAAGCGGGTATCACACCCTGGAAAGCCTTGATTCCATTGTACAATACCTGGTGGATGGTGGACAAGATGAAGCTTGAAAAAGATATGGTTTTTTCTTCAGCTTATTCCTATCGCCGGGCAGTTTATTACCATTTGGATCAACATAAAATTTGTTGAGCATTTTGGCCGTTTTGGTTTGTGGCATCATTTTCTTACTGTTTTTTTCCCTTTATTTATTTTCCCTATCTCGGCTTTTCTGACCAGGAAAGATATGCTGGTACTTTGGTGGTAGGCAATTACAAAAAAGGTGCTATACGTGAATGGATAGACGCAGCTGTTTTTGCTATTGTAGCGGCTACGCTTATACGCACTTTTTTTTTTGAAGCTTATACCATTCCAACTCCTTCAATGGAGAAAACTTTATTGGTAAATGACTTTTTATTTGTGAGCAAATTTGCTTATGGTCCACGACTTCCAAACACGCCACTGGCGTTGCCTTTCATGCATCAAAACCATTAAATGGACCAATACAAAATGGTATGTCGAATGGATCCATATTCCTTACATCCGGTGGTTTCCAAAACCGGTTAACAGGGGAGATGTGGTCGTATTTAATTTCCCTGTAAATGATACACTGATCAATGATGATCAACATGGATCTCAGGTAACTTATTACCAGGAAATCCAGGGAAGAATGATGGCCGATCATATTTCTGAACAGGAAGCGAGGCAACGTGTACTTGATCAATATGGCGATCTTATTATTACAAGGCCGGTTGATGAGAGAGAAAATTTTATTAAAAGATGTGTTGGAATTGCAGGAGACACTTTGCAAATAAAAAACAGGGTTATTTATATTAATGGCGTGGCACAACCTTTACCGGAATATCACGAATTTAATTACCTGGTTACCACTACCGGCCCGCTTGATCCTGATCAATTGAACAGTATTGGCATACAGGATGTAGCAGACCCGGATAAAAACCAGGTGCAAATGATAGGTACTAATTCTTATATTATTACAATGGATGACGCTGAAAAGCTGCAATTAAAAATGCTTCCGGGTGTGAAAGATATTCAACTTCAGCCTTTGGATGATGGGGAAAAAGGAGCCTTCTTATTTCCTAATGAAAATAATGACTGGACGGTAGATGATTATGGCCCAATCTGGATTCCCAAAAAAGAAGCAACCATTCAATTAAATCCTGAAAATGTGAAACGTTACCGCAGGTGCATCGTTACTTATGAAGGAAATAAATTTGAGGAAAAAGATGGGAAATATTTTATCAACGGCCAACTGGCAACTACCTATACTTTCAAGATGAACTATTATTGGATGATGGGAGATAACCGCCATAGTTCGCTTGATAGCCGCTACTGGGGCTTTGTTCCGGAAGATCATATTGTAGGAAAAGCTTCTCTTATCTGGTTTAGCTATGGCAACAACGGAATCAGGTGGAGTAGGATATTCACAACAATTAAGTAAAGGTTGTAAGTTGTTGAAGGCTCGATGCGCTTTCTTTCCGAAAAAAAATTGAACTGAATTCCAGTGAATCAGCAACTAAAAGGAATTACTCTTTTGGCTTTTGCTAAGGTTGTTGTGAATTTTCCCGTTTTTAAGTAGCGCCGCCGCAAAACTCTTTTTTTGTCAATAATCTTTTGCAGAGCAGGATCAATTCCTTTATTCCAGTGAAGATAATAAATGGAGAAGATTTTAAAATCTGTCTGTGTTAAACTAATGATAACTATTTTTACCAACTATTTTATTAAGAATTTATATATGCTACATTTGTTTCCGTTAAAAAAAATTAGCTCATGAGTATAGGTTTACTTCTGTTTATTATCGCATCCATTGCGGTCCTTATCGGTTTGTATGGTATGTTTAAAAAAGCGGGCATAACTCCCTGGAAAGGCCTTGTTCCGTTGTACAACACCTGGTGCATGGTAGATAAAATGAAGCTGAAAAAGGTATGGTTTTTTCTTCAACTCATTCCTATTGCGGGACAGTTTATTACCATCTGGATAATGATAAAATTCGTAGAGCATTTTGGCCGTTTTGGTTTGTGGCATCATTTCCTTACAGTCTTTTTCCCTTTTATTTATTTTCCATATCTCGGGTTTTCTGACCAGGAAAGGTATGCCGGAACTGCTGTTGTAAAGAACTATAAAAAAGGTGCCGCACGGGAATGGATAGACGCTGCGGTTTTCGCGATTGTAGCGGCCACGCTTATACGCACTTTTGTTTTTGAAGCATATACCATTCCTACGCCTTCGATGGAAAAGACGTTACTGGTAAATGACTTTTTATTTGTAAGTAAATTCGCTTATGGCCCAAGGATTCCTGAAACACCGTTGGCATTGCCTTTCATGTCTCATAATATTATTGGGACCGACATGAAATCTTATGTAACGTGGATTAAAATTCCATACACACGCTGGTTTCCCAAGCCGGTAAAAAGAAATGATGTGGTAGTTTTTAATTTCCCGGTTAATGATACACTTATTGATGACGCGGAGCATGGTTCGCAAGTAACTTATTACCAGGAAATCAGGGGAAGAATGATGGCTGATCATATTTCAGAACAGGAAGCGAGGCAAAGGGTTTTGGGCCAATATGGCGATCTTGTAATTACCCGCCCTGTTGATAAAAGGGAATTTTTTATCAAAAGATGTACAGCCATAGCCGGTGATACACTGCAAATTAAGAACAGGGTCGTTTATATAAACGGAGTGGCGGAGGCTTTACCTGAGTTTCATGAATTTAATTACCTGGTTACCACTACCGGCCCGCTTGATCCTGATCAATTAAACAGTATTGGCATACAGGATGTAGCAGATCCGGATAAAAACCAGGTTCAAATGATAGGTACTAATTCTTATATTATTGGAATGAGCGATGCTGAAAAATTGCAACTCAAAATGATTCCGATAGTAAAGGATATTCAGCCCCAGCCTCTAAGCACTTACGATAAAAGCCCTTACTTATTTCCTTATGATGCCACGAACGGCTGGACGGTAGATGATTACGGCCCGATGTGGGTTCCGAAAAAAGGAGCTACCATTCCATTAAATCCTGATAATATCAGGCGCTACCGTCGTTGTATCGTTACCTATGAAGGCAATCAATTTGAGGAAAAAGATGGAAAATATTTTATCAATGGCCAATCGGCCACTTCCTATACTTTTAAAATGAATTATTATTGGATGATGGGAGATAACCGTCACAATTCCCTTGATAGCCGCTACTGGGGCTTCGTTCCGGAAGACCATATTGTAGGGAAAGCCTCATTGATCTGGTTTAGCTATGGAGATAATGGTATTCGCTGGAGCAGGATTTTTCGAACGATCAAATAATTTTACGGACAGTAAAGCAGCAAATAGCACCGTTTTTTATTTTAAAGTATTCGGGCAAAATAATTTGTCGCGATTTACATTTTGAATGTCGTTATCACCCCTTTTATTCAAAAAAAATCACTGTAGGTTTATTGTAAAAGAAGGTGGCATTATTTTTTATTGGTAAATAATAAAACTGATATCATGTTGAAACATTCAAAAGCATTTAGCAGTTTTTCTACAAATGACTTACAGAAAGCAAAAGCATTTTATGCTGATATTCTCGGGCTGGACGTAACTGACAATCCAATGGGTTTAATAGAATTGCATATTGAAGGAGTAAATAATATTTTGATCTATCCTAAACCCAATCATACTCCCGCAACTTTTACTGTTCTTAATTTTCCGGTAAGCAATATTGATGAAGCCGTTGATGAACTTATTAAAAAAGGAGTGTCATTTGAAAAATACGAAGGCGAAATCAAAACTGATGAAAAAGGAATTAGCCGCGGCGGCACGAATGGGCCTAATATCGCCTGGTTCAAAGATCCGGCAGGGAATATTTTATCAATGTTAGAACAAAAATAGGCCAGCCCTTTTTATAAAACCACCGGGTTAAACCTGTTTTATTTATTGGCTAAGGTTCCTGATAAAATATTGCCTGATGGATCGCCTTTTGCAGCGATGATATCAGCAAACAAACTTTTTTTAATTCTTTTTAAAATTTATTCATTTAGCCTCTTTCAGCAATCATTTTTAAAGATGTCAAAACGGGGTTTTCTTCGCCCTGAGGTTCTTCCTGAACTGCGTTTGGCCGGTTGTCTTCCTGGATGATCTGAAGTTTTGTTTTGCCACTTTCGGGTGTAAGGATATAACTCATAATAAAATAATTTTCGGGTTGGTCTTCAAGCCCGGGCCGGGGAGCAAATAAAGAATATTTGATCAATTCATTTGGTTTTATCTCTAAAACCCTTCCCCATTGTTCAAAAATTTTGCCTTCCCATTCTGTCCGTGAATTTTATTTCGCTTCCTTCTTTCCAGTCGGTCAATAAATCGCTTCCATATTGCCAAAGTTTTACAAGTTCTGGTTTGGTAAGTGTTTCCCAAACTTTTTGAGCAGAAGCATTGATAATGATTGTTGAAATATTAATGGCCATTTTTGTATAAAATTTATAATGCGATGCAAGTTCTCAAAGAAATAATAATTTTATTTTAGAAAGATTTTTTTTAGGATAAGCATTATTGTTATATTTAAAAGCTGGAGAAAATAGCTAAATTAGCAAATAAATTTTAATTTTTCTATGCTCAAAAATTTCATTTTAGTTTCAACTCTTCTGCTTTATTATAGTAGCAATTGTTTTTCCCAACGATTTATATCTTTTAAAAATAAGCATATTTCTTATGAAGGAAGAATTCCATTTACTTCTGATGCTGCAGAATTGATGTGGCCGGGTACTTCTGTCACCATCAATTTTAGAGGAACCGGTATTTCCGGAAAATTTAAAGACCAGGATACGGCTAATTACTATAATGTAATTATTGACAAAGACAGTATTTATAAAATTCAGTTTGATACTTTAGAAAAAACGGTTGTTCTTGCTGAAGGGCTTCCTTATGGGAAACATTCCTTGCAGCTATTCAAACGGACCGAATGGGATAAAGGGAAAACCTGGTTTTATGGTTTTGTAGCCGGTTCAAAAATCAAACTTTTAAAACCAGATAAACTTCCCAAAAGAAAAATTGAATTTTTTGGAAATTCCATTACCTGCGGCTATGCAATTTATGATTCTGCAAAAGATTTCCCTTTCGGGTATTATGAAAATAATTATGATGCTTATGCCGCGATTACGGCAAGGCATTTTAACGCGCAATATCATTGTACTGCCAAAAGCGGAATCGGTATTATGGTAAGCTGGTTTCCACTTATTATGCCTGAAATGTACGACAGGCTTGACCCTACTGATTCCACAAGTAAATGGGATTTTTCAAAATACACACCCGATCTTGTGGTGATCAATTTATTGCAAAATGATTCGTGGATTGTAACGATGCCCAATAATGAACAATTTAAAAAAAGGTTTGGGAGCAAGCCTCCTGGCGAATCTCAAATTGTGGAAGCGTATAAGAATTTTGTGCAAACAATAAGGTCAACTTATCCGAAAGCGCCAATAATTTGCATGCTGGGTAATATGGATATCACCAAAAAAGGCTCGCCGTGGCCTGGTTATGTTGAAAAAGCAGTTGATGAATTACACGACAAGAAGATATTTACCTATATCGCTCCTTATAAACAAACTTACGGCCATCCCAAAGTGAAAGAGCAACAAACACTTGCAAATGGCCTCATTAATTTTATCAATGAACATATAAAATGGTAAGGCCCTTTTAAAATTGATTCGTTATAGTAAACGAAGAAATTATTCAGATTTATATTTGCTGCTTTTTACTTTAGCTTCATTAGATCATTTTCTTTTATAAACAGCCTATTAAATTATCAGAAGTAAGTATAAGTTTTTACCACAGAGGTTCCGTCCGTTGACGTTTCTGTGATCGTACTTATCCTGTTGTAGCTGTCAAATGTATAAGTGCTTGAAGTGGTGGAAACAAGGGATCCATTTAAAGTAACGGTATCTGTCTTAATCAAATTTGCTTTTCCTGTAAAGCGCATAAAAGGAGTAGACAAAGGAATGACATTTAAAAGATCAGGGTAATAATCAAAGGTTTCAACATTATTATCGCTATCGCTGGTTTTGGCAAGATTGCCATTGCTGTCGTAAGTGTAGGTTGTAGTGTTTGATAATTCAGGGCCATTATAATATTCATATTCATTCATTTTTATTAATTGATTACTACTATTATAAAAATATTTTTCGCTTGAAGAATCCTGGGTATCATTGTACTGGAATGTACTGTCAATAAGCGAATTTTTTAAAAAGAAATCTTCATGAATGCTGACTGAGCCGCCACTATATAAATCCATTGTATATTGATCATTGGAAATATAGTTGAATAAAAATTTATCGCCGGGCGAAGATGCTGAAGTAATACTCGTAATTCTATCATTTGAGTCATAGCCTAAATTAAAAGTAGCCGAAAGGTTTCCGGAAGAAGAAGTAAAATTTTCTGTATAGGTTTTTACTTTATTTATATTATTAACTGATGGATTATTCTTTCCGCAAGAAGAAAACAGGGCGGCAGATAAAATGATAGCAGGGAAAAAGGTGCTTTTTTTCATAGAATGGTTTAGCTGATATTTAAAAAAAGGTAAGAAAACTAATAATGGCCTATAAATAGAATTATTTTAATCGCAGTTTTAAAAAAAATTAGTGAACGAAGAAATAAATCAATTTTTTATTTTTCCAAATCATTTAGTTTATGAGCTTCTTCCTGGCTCGCGTATTCGTCAATCGGATCCGGCAAAATCTTTACCACAGAATTTTGTAATGATATAACGGAAGATGCGGAATAAAGGCCGATGCCCTCTCCTGAAAAAGTATAATCCATTAAAGTAAGTTTTATTTCTCCGTCAATAGAAAGTTCAATATAATTTCCGTAATGAACCAGCCTGAAATAAAACGATCTTTCTTCATTCATTTTAAAAACGCCCATCTGGAGCTCATTAAAAACAAAATTTTGCCTTACATCCATGGGATTAAAACCCCACGCTCTCATTTGTAATAAACCATTTTCAACATCAAACGAAATAAAATACCCATTCCCATTCTCATCAATATCACTCACTAACCCGAGCTTTCCCATTCCTTCCACGGTTAACTGGCCCTCCCATATAAAACCCGAAGAAGGTTTTTTAAAAACAAATATTTCATACCCGCTTCTTGAACAGCATACCCATTTTTCATCTTCAATAGTTGATAGCGCCGTTGGGTTAGAAAGCAAATGTTGTACTTTGCCCAATTGCGGTTGCGGAATTGTTTGGGTAACCATTTCATCCCAACGATAATAACTTTTTAATAAAAGCCTTCCTGTTCCATCCGTTTCAAGTTCTTTAGGGGGAGGAAGTACGCGCAACGAATCTATTTTTCCATGAGAATAGAAAAAATTATACAACAACAAATGATCTCCATCTCTTACAACCCTTGCTGCATAATTGCCACCGGGCAAAAGAACATCAGCATGAAACGAATGATATTCGCCAAAAAACTCAGATGAAAACCAATAGCGTATTTTAACATCTTCCCTGATAGAACCAATAATATAAAAGTGGCCGTTTAGCTCAAATATACAAGGGCACTCTATATCATCATACACCATTGGATATAGAAGCGGAGGCATCAGGTTTACAACATCATTGGTAATTTTTACCAACCCAACGCACCCGCGCCGGGAAACCGGCCCTACAAAACTGCGGGCACAAACGAGCAGGTAGTCTTCTCCATCATGATCGAACCGGAACGGATCGCGAAAACTCAACCATTTTCTTGGATTTAAATCTTCTGTTTCATAATAAATTCCCTTTGGTGAAATAGGGAAGATATTTTTTTTATTTTTTTCCCAGTCTATCAGATTATCTGATTGTGCAAAACCGATTCGTGAAATAACACCACGGTCTCTTCTTTGAAGCCCTGTGTAATACATTTCAAAATGGCCTTCTTCTTCAACAACGTGCATTGTCCAAAGCATATCGTCGTCCCATTCGCCGGGATTGCCCACGAATAAAGCATTTTTCACTCTTTTCCATGAAATGCCATCTGTAGAAACTGCATGGGCAATATAATCATGGTTTGGAATAATGAGGTGAAATAAATGATAAACGCCATTGTGAACGATAACTGTTATATCGCCAATTTCCCAGTCACTGAACCCTGATCCTGAATACATAATTTTTGAAATAGTTTAAATTTAAAATACAAAAACCGCCCAAATTAAAAATTAAAGTTTATATTATTTCGATTTAGCCAAATATCTGAAAATAGATATTAATAATTAAAAGGATTAAAAACCTACAAATTTGTAACGCATATTTACAATGATAAATTATTAATTAACCCGATTATTTTGATTTGGCTAATTTTACAAATATCAGATAATGTGATAAAGAAATGATGAACGGATATTATATACAATTATTCAGCCCTCATGGGCTTATCAGGTTCAAAGACCCGGAAATTGGCCGCGATAAAGATACAGGCGGCCAGGTAAAATACATTCTTGAACTCCTGCAAACTCTTTCAGAACATCCAAAAGTTCGTAAGGTTGACCTTTTTACAAGAAGAATCGTTGATAAAAGAGTTTCTTCTTCGTATGAAAAAGAAATTGAAAACGTAAATGAAAAGGCGCGCATTGTAAGAATTAGCTGTGGAGGGAATTCTTACCGCTCAAAAGAATCGCTTTGGGATTATTTGGATGAATTTATTGACAAAACTATCCGGTTTATTGAAATGGAAGATGATTTCCCTGATGTGGCGCATGGCCATTATGCTGACGGAAATTACCTGGCGGGCCAAATAAGTGAAGTATTTGGGATACCATTTATCGCAACAGGGCATTCCCTGGGGCTCAACAAAAAAAATATTTTACTACAGGATGGGATGCCGCCGGAAAGGATCAACGAAAAATTCAACATGGACCGCCGCATTGCAACTGAAGAAGAGGCCATTCGTAAAGCGGATATAATTATAGTAAGCACTCAACATGAAATTGATACACAATACAGCTTATACAAAACGGAAAAAAAGGGAAAATTTAAAGTAATTCCACCCGGAGTAAACACAGATTTATTTTATCCGTTTTACCGTTTTGATATGCCGGGGTTTCAAATGGATATTCCCCAGGAGCAAGCGTTGTACCGTGTAAATTCTGATATTGAGCGGTTTCTTTTTAATCCCGCAAAACCTTTAATTCTTTCTATCGGGCGCGCGGATAAAAGGAAGAATTTTGAAATGATCATTCAATCTTACGGGCAGGACCCGGAACTGCAGGCAATGGCAAACCTTGCCATTTTTGCCGGAGTGAGAAAAGATATTACAAAAATGCCGGCCGACGAACAGGATATACTTACCAACCTTTTGCTATTGCTTGATAAATATGACTTGTATGGTAAAATGGCTATTCCTAAAAAGAATGACCCCAAACTGGAAGTACCGGAAATATACCGGGTTGCCGCGCGCAAAAAAGGCGTTTTTGTAAATGCTACTCCGGGAGAAAATTTCGGGTTAACTATTGTAGAAGCTGCTGCCTGCGGGCTTCCCGTTGTTGCTTCTCCTAGCGGGGGCCAAAAGAAATTCTTGAGCATTGTGGCAATGGTTTATTGGTGGATGTAGAAAACCCGGTAGAGATAGCGGAGGCTTTGAAGAAAATTATTTCCAATCAAACTTTATGGGAAAAATATTCGGCCAATGGAATTGTAGCTACCAATAAATTGTATTCGTGGACAGCACACGCCAATCAATATATAGAAATTATTGATGAACTTTTTGTGCTTAAAGAAAATGCGGATGCTACTTTTTCACATAAAACAGCCTACGGAAAAAAACTGGTTAAGGCAGAAATTTTTATTATTGCTGATATTGACGGGACACTGGTAGATGGGGAAAAAACGGATGGGCTGGATGAATTGAAAAATTGGATTCAGGATCATAAAGACAAAATTGTTTTTGGAGTCGCCAGCGGAAGGAACAGGGAAATAGCAAAAGAAGCTTTTGCCAAATATGATTTTCCAGATCCTGATATTCTGATTTGCTCTGCCGGTTCTGAAATTTATTATACCAATAAATTTATCGCGGATAATGGCTTTGAAAGCCATATTGACTATCATTGGAAGAGAAAAGAATTAGAAAATGTTTTATCAAAATTTCCCGGTATTCATCTCCAGGAAGCTGCCGCGCAATGGCGTTTTAAACTAAGTTATTATGTTGATGAAAATTTCAACGAAGATGATGTAGCTAATTTACATAAGGTTCTTGATGACCATAAACTCAGGGCTAAGGTATTATTAACTGAAAATCATTACCTCGACCTGCTGCCTTTTCGCGCCAGCAAAGGAAATGCACTTCACTACCTCAGTTATAAATGGAAATTACCCCTTCAGCAATTTATCACGGCAGGAAATAGTGGAAACGATATAGACATGCTGAAAGGGAAAACCAAAGGAATTGTAGTCTCAAATTATAGCCCTGAATTAGAACCTTTAAGAAAAAATAAACACATTTATTTCAGCAAACTTCCACTTTCAGAAGGCGTCCTGGACGGAATTAAACATCATATTTCAGGAATGGGTATAGATTTTTAGCGGGTAGTAAACCAACAAATTTGCAGGATTTTTATTTTGCTTATTCCATCGCCACCATTGCTTTTATTACGCCGTTTGATGGTTGCAGCCAGTTGGAAAAGTCATCTTTTACTTCGGTAAACATAGCCCGGTGCGTGATGTAGTTTTCAGGATTTACTATTTTATTTTTCATGGCAGATACCACCCATTCAAAATCTTCCCTGGTGGCATTGCGGCTGCTCATTAAAGTTGCTTCCCTCTTATGAAATTCAGGATGGCTAAAACTGATATCGCCCTTTTGCAAACCTATCAAAACATACCTGCCTCCGTGAGCCATATACTGAAAAGCATTGTTGATAGCTTTTAAATTTCCGGTAGCGTCAATTACCACTGTTGGCATGTCTTTGTTGGTGGCTTCAGATAATTGTTGGTAAACATCCGCGCTGGCTGCATTGATAATATTTTCTATCCCCAGTTTTTTTTTACAAAATTGTAAGCGCTTTTCATTAATGTCAAGCGCTATCACTTTGGCGCCTGCCATCTTTGCAAATTCCATAGTTCCTAATCCAATAGGGCCGGCGCCTATTACTAAAACATTTTCACCACTTTTTATGGCCGATCTTCTTACTCCGTGCGCGCCAATGGCTAATGGTTCTACCAATGCCAATTCGTCTAAGCTTAATCCCTGCCCATGAACCAAAGAAACAGAGGGTACTGATAAATATTCCGCCATACCACCATCGCAGTGAACGCCACAAACCTGTATGTTGCTGCAGCAGTTTGGTTTTCCCATGCGGCAGGCTATACAAACGCCACAATTAAAATAGGGGATAAATGTAACCGCCTCACCTTTTTCGAAACCCGGTGCATTATCAAACTCAACCAGTTCGCCCGATAGTTCATGGCCTAAAATTCTGGGGTAATTAAAAAATGGCTGCGTCCCTTCAAAAGCATGAAGGTCGGTTCCGCATATTCCGATACGTTTAATTTTTATGATTGCGTTACCGGCTTCCAATACCGGCTTTTCTATGGTTCGATATTCAAAAGACCCGGGTTGTGTACAAACTAAAACCTCCATTTATCTTTTTATTTTAATTCAATTTTAAACCCAAGAACCGGAACTTCTTCTACCGGCATTTTAAAATCTTTTTTGATAATCAGTGCATTTGCCTTTCTGCTTCCAGTGAAGTTTTGCATCGCTGCCCAGCAAAGTGACAGAAGCTATTTTCTTATCAAGATTTTTTGAATCTTTTCCGAGGGAATTAATTTTAATATCTGTTGTATGGTTGGCCTAAACAAAATGCATACAAATCATTTCCTTTTGTGGTGAAGCGAATATCCTGTGCGCTGTATTTTAGTTTATCTTCATTAAAATTCCCACTTTTTACAACAGTTTCCTGCTAGCCGGTTTTTCTCCATATACTTTCCATGGGCGCGTTCCATAAATTCCTTCTCCATTTACTGAAGTCCACATTCCTATTTCATTTACAATTTTGATTACATCCGGTTCCAAATCACCTTCAGGCGTTTGAACAATATTAATTAACAGGTTTCCATTTTTGCTTACTATATCAACCAACATTTGAATTACTTCTGTGGCGGTTTTATATTTTTGTCCGGTTCGGTAAAACCAATCTCCGATGGAGGTATCCGTCTGCCAGGGAAACGGGCTGATCGAATCCTGCACGCCGCGTTCCAGGTCCTGTACCCACATTCCATCCGAAGGTTGTTTGCATGTATAAACCGCTTCTAAGTTTTCCACCATTTTCTGCCATGTTTTGATTATAAAAATGTGCCAGCATATTTTCGCCATATTCTCCAAAAGGCAATTGGCTGTCGGAATAAAGCAGGTCAGGATGATAATTGTCAATTAATTCTTTAATGCTGAAAAGCCACTCTCTTTGCCATTCTTTGTTGATGCTTAGCCATCCATGATCATTGGAATCCGCTTTGGCGTGGTACAAATCCTGGTACATAGGATTAGCGCCATCATAAGGAACACCTTTCATCGGGCCGGAAGTATCTGCGCCATGGCTGGGCTGAAACCATGTAAAGCTTGCGCCCAAATGTTCAGAAACGCCAAACTTCAATCCTTCTTTTTTTGCTGCTGCCTGCCATATCCCTACCACATCTTTTTTAGGCCCATAATTCACGGAATTCCATTTATGAATTTTTGAATTCCAAAGAAAAAAATCATCGTGATGCGTGCCCATGCTTACAAAATATTTTGCGCCCGCTTTTTTATAAAGTGCCATCAGTTTTTCAGGGTCCCATCGCTGCGCTTTCCACAAAGGAATGATATCCTTATAACCAAACTTAGACGGATGGCCATAATGCGCTACATGGTATTTATAATCAGCGCTGCCTTGCTGGTACATTTTCCTTGCATACCAATCACCCTGGCGCGGTACGGCTTGTGGCCCCCAATGTGCCCAGAATCCAAATTTAGCGTCGCGAAACCATTCCGGGTATTTGTATTGATGCAGCGATTCTTTATTGGGTTTAAAAGGGCCTTCTTCTTTTTCGCCAGCCTGTGCTGAGGTTAAAAAATGCAGAGCCCCTGTTAAAATCACTGTGAGTAAAAAATGTTTTAGAAATTTTAATTGCATAGTAATTTGTTTTGAAAATTCTGAAGAAAAAATTTCGAATGGTGGGCGCCAACCGGAGTTAGCGCAAATACAAAATAAAAATTCTACCTATTTATTGCTTTACTGTTTTTTTCAGGCCTGCGGTGCCGATGGCTAACTATGCTGTTCCGTCTTTCACACCTTTAAAATACCCCACTGATTCTGCAATTCCGGGCAATGGATCTTTCATATCTTTTTCAAATTCGATACTGCAATGGCCGGGGTATTTTATTTTGCGCAGCGCCTTTACAAAAGCCGGAAAATTAATGATTCCTCGGCCCGCTTCTATTGCCTGCCCGTCTTGTTCAGCCTTTGTTACATCTTTTATGTGCAGGTCAAAGATTCGTTGGTTATATTTTAAAACCGCTTTTGCGGGATCAACGCCTGCGCGTTGCGCGTGCCCAATATCGAGGCAAAGCCCCATTCGTGCATCTTTATTTTTAATTAAATCATAGGCAATTTGCGGATTAGGATATAATTTATCTTCAGGCCCGTGATTATGAATGGCGAGTTTTATATTGTATGATTTTACTTTTTGTTCCGCGTAATCAATTAAGTCATGATCAGGCACCCCAATGATTATTGAAACGCCCACATTTTTAGCATACTCAAAAGCCTGGTCAACCGCATCTTTGTTTTTCATGTAAATAACGCCCACGCCATAAATATTTATACCGGCATCCTTGAATTGTTTTACTACCTCACCTATTTTTTCTTTCGTGCTATCAAGTGGCAAATGAAAATCTTTTATGGACATAAAATGTACATCCACTCTTTGCATCATTTGTATGGACTGCGCAATATCAAAATTTAGAAAAGTATACCCGGCAATTCCTAAAGGAAGATCGTGGTTTTCGTAAGGAAAATCCATATTCAATTTTTCGCTCTTACTGATTAAAGGCGAAAGCGTGGCAGCCGTTAAACCGAGAGTGGAGGTTAGTAAAAAATTTCTTCTGGATGGCATGAGTTAAAAATTTAAAATATTATGGATGAATTGAGCCACGGACTACACGGATTGACACGGTTTTTTTTTAAGCCACGAATTACACAAATTACCACGAATTGGTATAATTAGCATGGCCGTTTATTTCAAAGATTACAGTAAACCAACTTTTATTCAACATTTTTATTTTAATTCCTTCAATTTTATACTTCTGTAAGAAACCTTAGTGCCGTGGTCCTGTAATAGTATCAGCCCTTTATCCCACAAGGCAAAATTTTTCCAGTTTTTATATTTACTGATGGCTATCAGTTTTTTAAATTCATCGGAACCACGCTGGTATTCCAGCATTCTATATCCATTCAACCAATGCTCTACATGGTTATCAGGGTAAACGATAATTCTTCCACGGTTCCATTCGCCAACGGGTTTCAGCGCCGCTGGAATATTATTTCTTGGGATAAGGTCATACAAAGAAGAAGTAGTACGGTCGAAATTCCGGCCAAGTTTGGCATCAGGGTGAAGCGAATCATCCAGCACCTGGTATTCAAGGCCAATGCCCGACATGCCATGCGTATCATAACTTTCTTTTACAAAATATTTTACACCACTATTGGCAACAGGAGTTACCTTAAATTCAAATTGCAAATCAAACGCGCCGTATTCTTTGTCTGTAACAATATCGCCGCCCAATCCTTCCTGCTGCCCGTTTGATGGCAAAACCGTTAATACGCCATCCTTGAATTACCCAGCCTGAATCAGGAAAATGATCTTTATTAATTCCTCTCCATCCTTTTGAGGTTTTGCCATCCCATAAAAGCTGGACGCCATTTTTGGTTTCCTGGCCTGATAAAGTATTTGGAATAAGGTTTACCACAAAAATGCTGTCATCAGGGCTTGGTTGTAAATCTTCCGTTTTTATCCTGATATTTTTCCAGCGGATTTCTTCTCCCGCATGGGAAGAATCAGGGATTTCATGAACCTGAAGCCCGATAAACCCTTTGTGAGTCATGCTATCAACCAGGTTGGCAGCAGGCACGCCGTTTACCCAGGTACGGATAGTATCGCCGATGCATTCTATATGGTAATGATTCCATTCTCCACTAATAAATGCCGCTTTAGCGCGAGGGTTTAGTTCTAACGGATACAGCCAGCCGCGCCGCGCTTCATCATAAATCCCTCCGCTCCATGCTCTTCTTGAAGGGTCAATCTCTACCTGGTAGCCATGTACGCGGCCATTGTTATAATCCGGGCTGCTTTCGCTTCTGATTTGGATTCCTGAATTCATGGCACTATCTACTTTCAAATCCACATCCAGGAAAAAATCGCCATATTGCTTATCGGTAACAAGAAAAGAATTGGGCGTATTGGGAACAGTTGTTCCTACAATCTCACTGTCTTTTACGGTATATTTTGCACCGCCGTTCAGTTGATGCCATCCTTCTAAATTTTTACCATTAAACAATAATTGCCCTTCATCGCCTTTATTATTTTTTGGGGAAGAATTATTACAACTTAGAAAAGGTAAAAGTACCAAAGCTGCTACGAGGTTTTTCAATTTCATCTTAAAAAAAGTTTTGGGAGGATTTATTATTCATATCAAATTTACAAGTGTAAATATATAAATATCATCGCAAATGAGAATTTCATTTTGATAACTCCACACTGCGGTGGCGGAATGGATTATAATTGCATATAAGAAATAAAAGGTATCCTGAAAACACACGTTGGTATGTGGAAAGGTTTAAAAATTCTTTTGAAGAGAAAGATTCAAAAGAATTTTTAAAATGAACTACCAAATTAACTTCTCACAGAAACTTAGGTACACAGGACACTTTTGTTGAACTAAACCTACGGTAGCCTTCCGCAACTATCCGTAAATTTAGCATTCACTAAAACACTTTTAAAATGACAACGAAAAAAAATCGCCGGAAGAGTTAAGGTATAATAAATTCCTCAACCGTGCCTGCCGTGAAGTTAATGGTTTTGCAGATTTGCTGCAAAGATTTGAACGTAATATTTCACTGCTGGGCAGAGCGCCCAGAACCTTCGACAACTACAGCCGCCATGTAGCCGCTATGGCTCTTCACTTTGGTTGCCTGCCCACAGAACTGGATCCCGAACAGGTCAAAGATTATCTCTACGAACTGCAACAGCGCAGTAAAACACCCTCTCAAACTTATTTTAAACATACCGTGTATGCGCCTTCGCTTCCTGCTCAAAACTGAAGGGTTGCCTTATGAACATCTCCATCTTCCTGAGATTGCCAGGCCAAAACGCTTCCGGTAATCCTCAGCCGGCAGGAGATCTGGGCCATGCTCAAAAGCGCTCAACTGCTCAAACACAAACTGCTCATTGGTTTGCTCTATGGCTGCGGCCTCCGCTGCCAGGAAGTGCGCAACCTGCAATTAAAGCATATCGATTTTCATCGCAAATTAATTCACATCGTACAAAGCAAGGGCAATAAAGACCGCTATGTTCCACTAAGTGAACACCTGGTCCGCGGCATCAAAAAATATATCAGCGCAGAACATCCCAAAAAATATTTGTTTGAAGGCAAGGGCAATCCTGAAGGTAAAGATTTTGACGGAAGATACAGCCAGCGCGGTGTACAATGGGCCGTAAAAACAGTGGCGCAAACAGGCAGGTGTACTTAAAGAAGTACATACCCACATGCTGCGCCATACTTACGCCACTCATTTGCTGGAAGATGGCGTAAATATTCTGACGGTTCAAAAGCTCATGGGCCATGCTAATATAGACAGCACCATGATCTACCTGCATGTATGCCAAACACCGGATCAACTTCCTCAAAGCCCTTTGGATAAAGTCTTTGCCCTATGCAGCCAAAGTGGGAAGTAGCCGACGTATTGCGTCATGTAAGCACAGAAGCATTCACCATCCATCAGCAAAAAACCTTAAGAGCCATAGCCCAATGCCGCACATCGGCTCTTGGCGGCCATGTGGATGTTTGCGATGAATGTGGCCTGATACACATCAGCTACAATAGCTGCCGTAACCGGCATTGCCCTAAGTGCCAGGGCCATAAGCGTGAAGAGTGGATTCAAAAAAGAGAACAGGATTTATTGCCCTGCACTTATTATCACATCGTATTTACTCTTCCACAAGAGCTTAATCCACTGGCATTAAGCAAAACAGAAATTACTTATAAATCTTTGTTTACTGCTGCATGGAACACCTTGCAGCAGTTTGGCAGCCATGAAGGTATTCAGTTAGGGATGATTGCCGTATTGCATACATGGGGACAAAATTTGTCTTTGCATCCTCACCTGCATTGCATCGTTCCCGGTGGTGGCATTGATAAAAATGGCAAATGGAAAAAACAAATCCGCAGTAACAAGTATTTGTTTGCAGTAAAGGCGCTTTCCAAAGTGTTCCGCGCAAAATACGTTCAGCAGCTCAGAGAAAATGGTACCACCGGTAAGGCGCTCTACGATAGTTTGTTTCAGCAGGATTGGGTAGTATATGCCAAACGTCCGTTCGGCGGCCCTGTGCAAGTGATAGAATACCTGGGAAGATATACCCACAAAGTAGCCATCAGCAATCATCGCATTGAGCAGGTAACCGAATCTGAAGTTTCTTTTTCGTATAAGGATTACCGTGACAGCGCTGGTAAAAAAACAATGACGCTCACCAATGCAGAATTTACCCGAAGGTTTGCCCAACACATATTGCCTCACCGCTTTGTAAGAATAAGGCATTACGGCATTCTGAGCGCAACATGGAAACGTGGCAAATTACAAACACTGCAAACACAACTGAAAGTAAAACGGCCGCAGCTCAAAGTAAAAACCTTGCTTCACAAATGCCCGTGTTGCAAAACCGGAACACTAATCACAGTAGAAATCTTCGGAAAGCGTGGGCCACCAAAGAAATACTTATCGGAAAAACAAATTGTTCCTGTTGGCTGAACTGCGGGTAAGGGAATTTGTGTGCCGCCTGGAACAAAAAACGCCAAAAACACCTTTAAAAAACAGCTTGGGGGAGCTCTTTTAAAAAATCAAAACGCTTACTGCTTCAACCACCCTATAACTGCTCTGCAACAAATCCATACTATATTCTTATGGCCCGGTTTCGTTCAACTAAGGTTTCATTTCTTGCCCGTTGGGCAAAACGAAACCTTAGTTATTAGCTGTACACTTTCCTCAAACTTTAAAATGGTAAGTCATCAATAATATCTTTGTCACCTTTTTTAGTCTTGCGAAATTGTAGTTGGTCTTGGTTAGATAAAATCCAATTTTCGCCTTTGTCAGTCAATCTACAAGCAATATATTCTTCATTATTATTCTATCTGTCAATTGTTTTAAAAGTTTCAATCATTCCTAATTTTCTCATAAGTCCTAATTCCAACACTTGTTGCAATGTCTGTATATCCAGACTTATCCCATTTCATTTTTTAAACTATAAACTGATATGCTATCTTCTTTGGAAATTTGATTTTCCATTGCAAGAATTAATAACGCCACTTCATGACTTTTAAGTCCCTCCGTTTCGACTACTGGAGTTGTATTCAGTTGACTGTACCAGTTTTCGACTTTGTTGAAATGCTTTAATTTTTCTTGTTATCGTGTCTTCCAAAGTTTCAAAGTCCAGACTTTTGAACTTGTTTTATATGTTATTACATGTCTGTGTTGTATATCAAAAGGAAACTTACCTTGTCTTTCTTCTGAACAAATCATTACAACGTCTTTGCCACAAGCAAAAGCAAAGCCTGATCGATACCAAACATTTGGGATTGTCTATACGTTTAATTTCGGCAAAGCAAAGTCGCACTTTCTCGGAAATGCCTTTTTCAATATCTTGTCAGTAGGAATTTACACTTAAATCTATCTGGAATTCGATAAGCTTGAAGATCAGCTTTTAGTATAGCTGGCTCATATATGTCAATAAATCGCTTATCAAATTTATCGTTGTCAAAAGGTTGTATTACAAAACATTTTTCCATACTAGTATTTTTAGCAGAGTGTTGTTTTTAGGTTACAGCTAACGGTAAGGGGTCAAGTAGGCAAGAGCATTTCAGCCCAAGCCTCTCACGGAACCGTACGTGAAAGTCTCCCTTCATACGGCTCTTGTTACACAAATCTAATCAGTTTGCAGACAATTGCCAGTGATAAAACATTGTTGGATAGTTTGACTTTATGCCTCTTAACCAATCATTTGCTTTCAGATAGCTATTGCCAACCGACTTATACTTATTCTTTACCCATTTTGCCAGCCGGTAATCCAAATTCAGGAATAGTTTCCCTACTGCTTTCATATTCATCCTGCCATAATATTGAATGATACCGCGCGATTGCTGATTTACCTTTTCGGCTATTGCCTGTATGGTTAACGTACTGTCTCTGTGAAAATCCATAGCCTTCCATTGCTCTATTATCCGCTTTCTGGCTTTCATGCTTATTTCACAATCATAGCCTAAAAACATACCGCCCCTGTTCGACTTTTTACTCATGGGCTTGAAGCTGTGCCCTAAGAAGTCAAACGCTTTTGGATAGCCTTTGCGTTTCGCTCTCCGGTAATCTTGACAATAGACGATTTTTGTCTTTTCTTCACTCAACCGTAATTTACAATCTGCCAGTCTCGCCTTGATGGCTTTCAAAATGTATTTACTTTGCGCTTCGCTGATGCAATGCACAATCACATCGTCGGCATAACGTACAAATGTTACTCCCGGAAATGTCTTTTCAATCCATTTATCCAGCACATAATGAAGAAAAAGGTTTGCCAGCAATGGACTGATAACGCCACCCTGCGGTGTTCCTTTTCCTTCCTTCAATACTAATCCTGCTTTGGTTTGAACCGGTGCTTCCAGCCATCTTTTGATGTACAGTATGACCCACTTTTCAGGCACATGCTTTTCCACTGCTTTTAGCAATAACTCATGGCCTACTTCATCGAAAAAGCTTTTGATGTCCATATCAATTACCCAAGGATAATTACGTACGTTTTCTCTTACCTTTTCCAAAGCCTGATGAGCGCTTTTATGGGGCCTGTAACCGTAAGATGATGGACTGAACACCAACTCTAAGCGTGGTTCCAGGTAAGTTTTAATTACTTCCTGGGCTATCCGGTCGCTTACCGTGGGGATGCCTAATTTCCTTTCTCCTCCATCGGATTTGGGTATGATAACTTCTTTGACCGGATGTGGAAAGTAACTGCCGCTTGCCATTCTGTTCCAAAGCTTATACAGGTTGCCGGATAAGTTTTCTTCAAATTTCTTTAAATCCTGCTCATCCACGCCTGCACTTCCTTTGTTGCTCCTGACTTTGCGATAGGCTTCCCTTACCATGTCTTTGGTTATCGGAATAGTCTTCGATTTTGTCTCAAATAGTTCATTCATCCTTAAAAAAAATCAATCAAGTTGGTAAAATACCTGAAACTGTATAACTGCTGTTCTTCGCTCCACCCTCATTACAAGGGCTTCATCACTACTACAACAGCATCCGCCATCCCTGCAAACATTGATACTATAAGCCTTACGGAGGTTGCCCGCTTGTACCGTTCTCTTTTCATTTTACAGGGATTTCCTGAGTTCCATACAAGAGCCTGAATAAGAGTCAAGCCTGCTCAATCGCGTTTGCCTCATAGCCAGTAGACAAGTTGCCGCTATCAATCTTCCCCCGTAGCCAAGAACACGGGATTTTGACAAAATGTAGCCCCTCACACGACTTCATCACAGGTTCACTTCCGTTCTTCTCTCTTATTCTTACCTGACTACTCATGGTAGCCTTTTCCTCCTTCCGTTCAATACCTTTGCATTACTGCAAAAGCACCGGGAGGCGGTTTGCAGCCTCCGCTTGTACAGCGGCTGCGATAGGCCTACTATCATCTCTTATATAGCACCGATAAATGAATACAAAACATTTATCGTTCACAGCACACCTTGGCGATGTGGCGGTATTTGAAAATCGTCAGCCCGTAACCGCTGCTAAATTTATAACTAAAAGTTCATTGTTTATTCTATTGCCCGGTGTTATTCGTCGGCTGGAACTGAAGCCGAATAGACAAACAAAAAGTTGAGAATATATTCGTCGCCCCGCCATATTGCCAAACCGAATGTTGTACTAAACCTACGGTAGTTTGATTAGCACGCTCTAAACAAAGAGTGCCATTGTTTTGCATAAACAAAATAAATAAACATGCAAACAAAACAAACTACCGGGCTGCGTACAGCGGCCAACGATTACGTTACCATTGTTGGGCAAGCCTGCAACAAAGTAACAGGATTTTCAGAACTGTACAAAGAGTTGGAACGTGCCATTTCTATTACCGGAAAAAGTAAAAGTACCCTCACCAACTATTCACGCCAACTGGCTCACCTGGCACTGCATTATAACTGCTTTCCTTTAGAACTGGATGCAGAGCAGGTAATGGATTATCTGCATTTAATAAAAAGCCGTGGTACTACTTCTGCTACCTTTTTCAAATTCACCATTTACGGGTTGCGCTACGCCTGCCGTATGCGTGGGTTGGAATACAAACAGTTTTCTCTTCCTGAAATAGAAAAAGAAACTAAACTTCCCGCTGTACTCAATGGTTCAGAAGTAAAAGCATTACTGGCTGCCTGTAAGCTTTTAAAGCATCGCCTCATTATTGGCTTGTGTTATGGTTGCGGCCTTCGTTGCAGCGAAGTAAGAAATGTACAAATAGCTGATGCTGATCTGGAACGGGGTATGCTGCATGTACGACAGGGCAAAGGTTCCAAAGACCGTTGTATTCCGCTGGGAAAGATGCTGTGTCGCGGCATTGCTCAATATATTTCAGCGGCACATCCCCGCAACTATTTATTTGAAGGTAATGATGGTGAAGGCATGTCACAGCGGGGAACCCAATGGATAGTAACGGAGGCTGTAAAACGTGCAGGCATCCGCAAAGAAGTGCATACACATACTTTACGCCACAGCTATGCCACGCATCTATTGGAGCAGGGTGTCAATATCCTTGTTATAAAAGAGCTCTTAGGCCATGCACATATAGAAACCACGATGGTGTATCTGCATATTGCAAAGCCCTCAACACAAAACGTATTCAGTCCTTTGGATACGCTATACAAACAAGACTGATGCAGCCGCTATATGAAGTGGCCGGTGTGCTGAATGCACATTGGCATACTGTGCAGCAAAGTGCAAAGCTAAATGCATGGCAATTGCGTACACTCAATGCCGTTAGAAGGTGCCGTACAGCAGCGCTTGGCGCTCACGTGGATGGCTGTGCAGAATGCGGACACGTGCGCATCAGCTACAACAGTTGCCGCAACAGGCATTGCCCAAAATGCCAGGGTAGTGAAAGAGAAAAATGGATACAGGCAAGACAGGCAGAACTTTTACCGGTTCCTTATTTTCATCTGGTGTTCACTTTGCCCGATACTATAAACCAGCTTTGCCTGCATAAGGATAAAGAAGTGTACAATATTCTTTTTCAAACTGCATGGCATGTACTCAACACTTTTGGATGGGATCATAAATGGCTGGGTGCTCAAAGCGGAATGATTGCCATACTTCATACCTGGGGCCAAACGCTTAGCCTGCATCCGCACCTTCATTGCATTGTTCCGGGTGGCGGGCTTACCAAACAGGGTAAGTGGAAAACCGCTAAAACCAATGGCAAATATTTGTTTTCAGTAAAGGCGATGAGCAAAGTGTTTAGAGGAAAATTTATGGCTTTACTCAAAGAAAGTCTTCCCAAAAAAATGAACGCTGAACTCTTGAATGAGCTTTACAAAAAAGATTGGGTGGTGTTTGCCAAACGTCCTTTTAGCGGGCCTGAAAGTGTGATAGAATATCTTGGAAGATACACGCATAAAATCGCCATCAGCAATCACCGGATTAAAAATATTGAAGATGGAAAAGTTACTTTTTCTTATAAAGATTACCGGCAAGGCGCGGTAAAAAAAGAAATGTCTTTGGACGCTTTGGAATTTATCCGTCGGTTTGCCATGCATATTTTACCAAAAGGATTTGTAAGGATCCGCCATTATGGTATCGTCAGCAGCACTTCCAAATCCGCATCGGCGATTGTAATAAAAGAACAGTTGCCGCCCATGCCGGAAGTGAAAAATAAAAAAGCGAAACGGGAAATTTTTAACCCCCACCGATGCCCTTGCTGTAAGAAAGATACGATGCTTACCATTTTGCGATTTAATCGAAGAGGCCCGCCGATTGATTGGAAGCAAATGGCTAAAAATATATTGGAATGTATTGTCTAAAAAAAATACCGCTCATGCGGGATGGAAAAACTATGCATCCAATGAAAAATAATAGGGCAATTTCACAAAACCTTTGATAAAAAAAAGATCATAATCACTCCAAAAATGAAGAACAGGTAATCATTGATGTTTAAAAGGATCTCTGCAATAGAATATGCGTTATAACTCCCAACCATAAACGCAAATCATTCCAACTCAAACCCCATAGTTCTCAATTATTCAGCCACCGGTTCCGTACAACATGGGACTTCATCGGAGGCACTTCGTGCCCGACGAGTCTTATTTGTTACAGGCTGGCGTTCTGTCCTTACGTTGTTGTCCGCTTGCTTACAGTTCACTTACTATGCTTTTTAAAATTCGTCCGTTCCTTTTATTCATTAAAAATAATGTATGCTCCTTATATTGTCTAAACTCGTCAATTGTCTGTGGTAATTGGCTGGTCTTTGAAATTGTCAAACGGTAAAGAAAATTCAATTCGCTCATTTGGGTCAACAAAGTCTTGAAAATGAAAAAAATCAACATAGCCTTTGAAGTCAAAAAACAAGTCAAAAAAGTCTTTATAATTTGTAATTGTCTTTGAAAGTGGGCTTTCTTCGTCTCTGTAAAAACGTCTAATACACTCCAATGTCAAGTCAAACCTGTCACAAATTATTCTGCTTACTCCTCTTGCTTCGATTTATTGTGAAGCCATTTTTTTTATGTGCAGGAAAAATTATGTGTCCGCCAATTGTCCGCACTTTATGTTTTAGTTCTTCTCGTTCACTGTCTGAAAGCCAACCGTCAAATTTATTACTATATTTTCCGTCAAAATGCGGACACATTCTGTCAGCTTGACAAATTCATACAAAGATTGTTTTTCAAAAGAAATCTTCCATAACTGTCGCCCTTAATTTCCAAAGTGAAAGTCTTTCCATTTAGTAATTATTTACTCCAAAGTAATTTGTGAGCTTCATATAATTTTTGACTGTCTGTGTCGGGGTTACCACACTTACTGTCTTGTCGAAAGTCAAAGTCTATGTCAATTAAATTCATTTTTGATTTTTCAGGTTGTGTCGTCCTACGCTTGCCTCTAACGTCCACAGCTTTGCGCAGGCGGGATAATAGATATTCGTCTGCCCATAACTGTTGCCAAATTTATAAATAATTGTTCATTGTTATTACTATCGTTCAGCAGAGTTAGTTCAGCCCGAACTACCGCTGAAACATGCACTACTGCTGATTGTTAGCAGGTCTGCCCCGCTTGCGCAAAACTGAATGTTAGCCGCATTTTTCACCACTTCTTTCCGTCGTAAAACTTCTTATGATCAAAATCCCAATCCATAAAAAATCCAGCTTTCAACTTTTTATGTTTTGTCTTGATTAGTTCTCTGGTCGTTTTGGAAATATTTACCGTTAAGTCGAACCGTTCTAAACTTGTCATTTTTAAAATGCTTTCATATGAATTGTCAATAACGGATGCTGAAGACAAGTCTAAATGCTTCAAGTTCGTTAGAGACTCAAAAGGTTTCAAGCTATCAATTCGCAAAGTTTTTGGTGCAGATGTGTTGCCACATAGCTCCAGTCCAATTAACTGTGTCATCTTTCCTATGATTTCGTAGTTCTCTACTTTAAAGCAATTGTCGATTGATAAAATTGTCAAACGTTTTAATGATAATAGTGGAGAAATATCTTTAAGTCTGCTAAATGACCACAGTTTTAAATTCTCAAGCTTTGTTAGGTTTTTAATATTTGAAATGTCTTCCACGGTCGAAGTCCAAAACATAAGTCGTTCAAGATTTTTCATTTTACAAATTGCGTCAAAAAAATCTTGTTTAACTCTGTGTCTAACTGAAAGTACTTTCACATTGTCAAGCGTTGGTAAAACTGCTATCCACTTTGCTTCTATTTCCTGTCTATGTTTAAGTGTCTTACCAGGTAAATCCATTGCTAAAGTGACAATCTGCAATTCCGTTACTTTATAAACTTCATCAGTAAAATCCTGAACGTTCAAATAATTTGGTTCAGTCTCTTTGCCCTTGTAAAATTGATGAAGTATGTAACGGTCGGTCGTCATAATGTTGCGGCTAACGTTTTACGGCTTTGTGCAGGCGGGATTTTAGAATTCCTTTTGCCCGGAACCGTTGTCAAATTTATAATAAAAAGTTCATTGTTAGCAACTATCGCTCAATAATGGTTTTTCAGCCCGGACTACAGATGAAACCTGTACTACTGCTAATTGTTAGCACTTCAGCCCCGCTTGCACAAAACCGATGTAAGCAGAAGTTTTGGTCAATCGTTGTCAGGGTCAAGGTAATGTTTTTTAAGAATAGTTTCTACCTGTTTAAGAATTGATAACTGTTCCTGTTTGGTCAAAATTATTTCGTGAATGTTGTTGTTCCAGAATAAAAGCTGAAAAATTTTACAAAAACATAGAATATTGTTGAAGGGCTGTCTTTCGGTATAAAGCCCTTCGTGGATTTTCAAAAGATGTTCATCAACATCTTCTATCCAATCGAAATAATCAATTTCAAACATAAGTAATTCTTGTGAACCCAATACTTCATTATTTTTAGTCCATTTTATAAGTTCCACGAAATTTTCCTTTAAGGAAATCTCCAAAGCTTTTAAAGCTTCTTCACATTTGTGCCTGTATGGGTAATATAAAATGAATTGATGAAGTTTGGTATACATCCAATAAACTTCATTGTCAAGAGGTGGGTATTCCCTGGCTTTTAGCTTTTGAAATTCATCTCTATTATCAATTAGCCATTCTCTAATATCTGAAATTTTTAGAGTTGTCATACTTTATTTTGTATATACCTAATATAGCATGTTTAATCATCGTCTGAGTGAAAATCTATTCTACCTTCTCTTGTTAAAAGTTCATCTAAATACTTGAAGAAAAGGACATGCAAATTCTGACCTTTTAAAATCAACTCCTCTATTGTATTTTTACCTAAAAGATTCTGGTTATCACCAATAACTGAATTTGCAAATTTTAAACCTTCTTGCTGAAATGCCCCAATTATTGGCGAAGAAGCATACTTTGAAATTAGTCCGGCATCAGACATTACCATATCTTCAAATCCTTTTGTGTCTGTCATTCCACTGCTTGATAGAGGCGACCAATATTTTGACTTATTTGGATTATTTGGAATTCTAAATATTAAATCAGGAAAATATTGTTTTACCATTTAAAAGAATCATCAATCTAACATTCAACAACTCTACATATTCTATTAATTTTTCTGGTTTAGCAACATTGAATTCATCTAAGATTTTTTTTTGCAAATAGTAGCTGATGGAATAATATGCTTGTGAGCAGATAGTTTGCTCATACATAAGTATTACTTATAAAATCGGAATTTGATAACATTATCAAAAAAGATGTTCGGCATTTTTGGAATCATTTGAATTATCAATTTGCTGAACTTCCTGTAAATTAGATTCACAATAATCAAAATAAGTACTTAGGTCACCCCTTTTTAATTCATTGCTTTTTAATTTTGAAACGATGTTGTTTGCTAACTCAGTTAAGGTCATATTTGTTCGGTTTATCGTCCTGTCGAGGTATTAATTGCTCGTCAATCTTATTTATAGATTTTATTTATATTTTTCAATTTAATTTTCTTTGCAGATTAAAATTTTATCATCTCCTTTTAGTTTTTTCAACTTTTCTACGCATTGCTCAAAGGCGGTAAATTTGTAATACCTGCCTTGTCCGGCTTTCTGTCCAACCTGAGTGTAAAGTCTCCAATAATTTTCATCCTTTTTATCAATATAACCTTCGTTTGTCTTAAAATCATAGGTAATCAAATGGAAGTTAGTTCCAAACTTCTGCTTATTATTAATAACTACGCAACCAACGCCCTTAATTCCATCTTTAACCAGATACAATATCATTTATTCTAAATTAAAATGGTTAATATCTTTTGAAAAGCCAAAGAAATGATATGTGAGGAAAGTAAATTTCGTCAGTAATTTGTTTTTGGCGTGCGCTTCCAGCACTTGAGAATTCAGGTTCAAACTCTTTCTTTATCGTTTCAAATAATTCATCAGCCTTAATTCTTCCTATAGTAATTACTTTTTTGGTCATTAGTTCCTGTTCGTAAAGTAAGAATCGCTGAATTTACATCGGCATAATCTTGCAACCTTATAGCGTAATCTCGAACTTTATAATCATCCCAATGATTTAGATTTGTCTGAAGTATGCTATTTGTTTGTATCATAAAGTGATTACAAAATTCCTGTGAGCATTCTAAAATATCTTTCTTTGACATTGTGCTGTAATGCTTTTCTATAACGCTTTTCAATTGCTGATACATGCCGGTTATTTATTTAGGTGCTGCTTAAAATTTCTGCTTACGTTAAGGCTTGATGGGCTGGAATTCAATGTACTTTCCGCCCGAACCCCAATATGAAGTTATCATAAAAATCATTATCTAACTTTAGTAAAAGGCCAGTGCTTTATAAGCCTTGCTGTCGAATGGTGCATTATAGCCCCTCCCGAACTCTGGTAGAAATGTATAAAGAGGCGTATGCTTTTGTCAACATACGCCTTGATGAAAAATCAAATGGTGATCCTTTAAGGAATCCCGAATGGAACAATCTTTCACTATAAAGATACATTTCACTGCGCTGGTTTTTATTTTATTTATTTAAAAACTTTTAAAAATGAAAAAGAAAAACAGTGTTTCAATGGCTGTTGTAAATGCGCATGCAGCGGGCATTGATGTAGGCTCACGGCAGCACTATGTGGCGGTAGGCCAAGAGCCGCAAGATGTAAGAACCTTCAATGTTTACACCAAAGACCACAAGGCATTAATTGAATGGCTGCAACAAAAAGGGATTGTTACGGTTGCACTGGAATCAACGGGCACCTATTGGCAAACTTTATTCAGCAGTTTGCAGACGGCAGGCTTTGAAGTAGTATTAAGCAATAATTATATTAAAGATCCGCAACGAAAAACAGATACAAAGGATGCACGCTGGTTACAAAAAATGCATACTCTTGGTTTGCTGAAACATTCTTTTATTCCCAGTGCAGATGTTGCCCGGTTGCGTAGTTATCATCGCCATCGCAGTAATATCGTTGCAGCAGCAACAGCGCATACACAGCATATGCAAAAAGCTTTGCGGCTAATGAACCTTCGCCTCGATGTAGTATTATCAGACATTACCGGGCTTAGCGGAACGAAAATAATAGAAGCTATTCTGTCTGGCGAAACAAGTGGTGAGGCCCTGTCCAGATTAGCACATAACAGGGTGAAAAAATCAAAACAGGAAATTGCCGATTCACTGCAGGGCGATTGGAAAGAAGAACAATTATACATACTTCAGGACGAATGGACAATGTATAAAAATTGTCAGCAAAGAATGATTAGCTGCGACCAAAAAATAGAAGCCTTGTTAAAAACAATGATCCATAAAACACCACCTTCACCCCGGCAGGAAGCAATAACAACAAAACCGGTAAAAGAAAAAAACAAACACTCTAAAAATGCGCCCAACTTTAATGCTGCCGCCTTAAGCCGTGATTATTTTGGTGTTGATTTATTAAGAATAGAAGGTGTGGCTTCCAATACAGTTTTGACTTTTATATCTGAAGTGGGAAGTGACATTTACAAATTCCCTACGATGAAAAATTTTACCAGTTGGCTACGCCTGGCGCCCAACAATAAAAAAACGGGTGACAAAGTATTTTCTTCCCGCACGCCCAAAGGCAAAAGCATTATGGCCAATGCATTCAGAGTAGCTGCCAATACGGTTGCCCAAAGAAAAGACGGCGTATTAAAAAAGATATTTAGCCGCATTGCCTATAAAAAAGGAAGATCAGCCGCTATCACCGCAGTGGCACGACGGCTGGCAGAAATTTTCTGGATAATGACCGTAAGAAAACAAGAGTATCAACCCAAAAATGAACAGATGTATGAAGAGCAAATAAAAAAAAATGTTATCAAAAACATTCACAAAAAAATCAGGAGGTTCGGATTAACGACTGAAGATTTACTTCTGGTAACTAATTGATTTAATGACATTTAAAATTGGTTAGATGGAACGTCAGCCGATTGAAAAACTAAAGCCGAAGATAAATACAAAAAGCCGATATTTGTTCGTCTGCTGGAACTGTTGCTGATAGGGAACTACAGCCGATTGTTATTCCTTCAGCCAGCCTATTGCCAAACCTAATGTTGTACTAAACCTACGGTAGTTTGATTAGCACGCTCTAAACAAAGAGTGCCATTGTTTTGCATAAACAA
>CAVTBI010000008.1:0-627500 GCA_963732885.1 uncultured Chitinophagaceae bacterium
CGCGGAAGGTGTTTCACCTTCGGTACAGACGGGCTGAGGTCAAGGATCCAGGAATTACAGTAAAACCCCGTTTTTCAATTTCTGTTCGGCTGTCGTAGGGGCAGCCAGCGTGGAAGCATAGAGGCAAGCACGTCGTCCCTGAGGACAAAGTGATGATAGAGACTGGCGAGAGCGTGAAATCCCGCAAGCCACAGGATCGTGTCGCCGAGCCAAGTATGGATGTTCGCTATGGTCGCGCCGGCATGATGCGACTTGCGAACGAGGGGTGGTATCTCCACACCGGTCAGAAGCGTCAAGGAATGCCCTTCGAGCCAAGCGCCGGCCATGGCGGTTAACGGGACCGCGAAGAGGAGGACGTAGAGCGCTCCCTTTACGGCCAACGCCGTGACGCCCATCCAACGGGGAACTTGTGGCGGGGCCGGTCGCGTGTCGACCGTCCGCCAAAGGACGCGCATCACGACGAGGGTGAATACGCACAATCCCAGCGTCTCATGGAGCTGGCGATCAAAATTACGAGCAGTGGAATACACGCGCTGCTCCGATCCCCCCGGACCATAGATAAACGCAACCAGGACAAGGGGTGCGGTAATCCAGTGAAAGACTTGGGCGAGGGTTCCGTAGTGCGCGTGCGAGCGGTCTTCCATTTCTTTCCGTTCGTGAAACCAGGGAATTGTAGCCTTGCCGGCCTTTCTTACGCCTGAGCGGAATGATAAAGGATGAACTGGGCTTCTTCCTGATTGCGCGAAGCGGAAGCGGCTGTTTGAGGGGGGCGTTACCGGATGGCGTGAGGCCCGCGAGGTGATCGCCAGAATTGCTTTGACCACTGTTCCGCCTGGGTGGCGACGCATCAGGGAGACTAGCGGACGGCTCAACCGATCGCCTCGAAGAGGTTCTCTTGCGCTTCCGGCAATAGATCGGTGAAGATGAAGCCATCACAAGATACCGTTTCTCCGACCACGACGCTCAGGGCTTTCTTGAACATCGGTCCGTCATAGGCAAAGGTGTGAAATTCACCGTTTTCACCGCACGGATCCACATTGGCCGGAATCCGGTCCAGAAAGGACCTGTCATATTCCTCCCCCGCGAGGTCCGGGGTCAGTTGCTTGGGATCGATGCACGTGATTCTTGCGCGAAGGCCCTGGTTCACCATTTCTCTGGACAGCTCTCTTGTGGGTATTCCCCAGAGCGGAAAGAGCGGGGTGATGCCTGTCTCAGCCAGCTTGGCTTCCCGGTATCGCCGCACGTCTTCCAGGAACAGATCGCCAAAGGCAAAACACTCGACGTCCTGTCGTTTCGCCTCATTAACAAAGGCGTTCATGATGGCGTCATATTCGGAATCAGCGCATGGGTACGGAATGGGGATTAGCTGGAGCGGAAGACCGACATGGTCGGCCTGCTGTTGCAAAAGATCCACCCTCACCGCATGCATTGCGACACGCGCGAATGCTTGATTGACGGTACAGAACAGACCCGCGATTTCTATGTCGCCGCGCTGGCGTAGGACATGCAATGCCCACGCGCCATCTTTCCCGCTGCTCCATGACAATAGGGTCTTTTTCATTTAGGGTCCTTTCACAGTGACGCAGCGTGGCTCAGCACAGTTGCGCCGTAACAAGACGATAGCCGATATCAAGACTATCCATCGCCAGGAGCTTTCCATGCTTGCGCTCCCACGCCCCGGATGCCAGGTCGCTCCTTAGCTGGGCAATGCGCGCTTCCACCACGTCGGACACGCGCGAGAATGGAGACATTCCAGCGCGAACCGACGCATTCAGATAGGCGTGGGGCCGGCGCCAATAGGCACCTAGAAAACCATCCACGCAGTCGGCCGGGATTTCAACGGGCTGTATGCGAATCCGTCCGAACGTTGCGCCAAGCTCCTCGACGGATGGAAACTTCGAACGATCAAGCACCAGCATTTCCGGAAAATAGTCCTGTACCAACCAGAAGCCCTCCGCGGCAGGATCCCAGGTCAGTATCACAACTCGCTGACGGGCCACGCGAGCGCACTCATGGAGACCCCGCTTACGGTCGTTCCAGTGCTGGATCGTTAGAATAGCCATCGCCGCGCCAAAGCTGTGATCCCTGAAGGGCAAGTCTTCAGCCCTCGCCTGCACTACGGCTGTGGCGTTGGTGCGTTGCCCGATCATTTGCCCTGAAGGCTCGACTGCGATTACGGCAAGGTCGGGAGGTTCATAGGAGCCGGCGCCGGCACCCACGTTCAAAACAGAGCGCGTTCCCTCAAGGGCTGCGCGAATGCAGCGTGCGATTCTGGGGTCGGGTTGACGCCGCATGGTGTAGCTGCTGCCAATGAGATCGTAAAGTTCAGTCATTGCTTGTTGCCGTTGAGCCTGACATGTTCGAGTGGGGCCTACCTTGTCGGCGCTGCAATCAATGCAGGACGTCTTGAGCAAGCTCGCGCCCAGCCGCTAGTGTCCTGACTTGGACGTTCGTGGGGCCTCAAAGATCAAAGCGCTGGGTCGGCAACGGTGCGCTGCGCAGCCATTTGAAGGCATTGCGCGCAGTCCGCGCGATGCATTGGCGATAGCCTACCTCGCCCGTGATCAAGCCGGCAAAGTCCCGATTGACGCCCTCGTTGACAATGAGGTGCGAGAAGGTGAAGTTCTGAAAACGATACAGCGCCGAGCCCATCCATTGCGAGGCGCGCAATTCGGGCAGCAATTCCCTTCCCAGCAATTTTGTATATCGGAGCGGGTCGTCGAACGCCGCATCCTCGTCGATTGCCTGGGCGGCAAGGGCCGCACTCTTCAGCGCGAAATAAATGCCTTCCCCAAACACCGACTCCGCCAGACCAGCCGCGTCCCCCAGGAACCAGATGCGTCCAGACTGAAATCGTCGCGCGCGATTCTGGACCGGGATAACGTAGCCCAGATAGCGAACGCTTATGGGCTGCCGCAGGCGCCGGTAGCACGCCATGAAGCGATCCAGGTGTGCGCGCAGGCCCTGGGCCCGACAGGGGGAATACACGCCGACATTCAGGTGGTCGCGCTTGGGAAAGATCCAACCGTAGCCGCGTGGCATGGCGCCGAAGTCGAACACCGCGCGTTCGCCGAATGACGATAGATTGCTGTCCGTCACATGGACGATGGCTTCGAGCGAGGGAACGTAGCGAACGATATTCTTCCCCAGCACCTTTTCACGGACCGTGCTTGCCACGCCGTCAGCGGCGCACAGCAGCCGGGTTTCGAAGTCACCCGCGCTGGTTCTGACCGTGACCGTGGCTTTCCGCTCAGTCAGCCCCTCAAAACTCGTAGCGGGAAAAAAACGCGCCCCCGCCGCACACGCCTTGTCGAGCAGAAACTGATCAAATTCACTGCGCACCACGGTGTAGCCGGCGACAGGGTCGACAGCCCTTAAAACGGTCGAGCGGTTCTGGAACGTCAGGAATGCGCCGCGTATGGGCTGATGCACAACGGGCGCGAGGTCGAACCCGATCAGGTCGATGGCTTTGCGCGATATACCGCCGCCGCACACCTTGTCCCGGGGAAAACGCCGCTTGTCGATAATAGCCACCTGCTGGCCACGCCGGGCTAGCAGATAGGCGAGGAACGAGCCAGCCGGCCCCGCACCGACGATGAGCGCATCGAAAACGGCTGTGCGGAGGCTCGAAACCGGGTCAAGGGCCATCATTCCGCGAATGCTAAGGCCTGCTCTCGACGCCGGTCAACCCAGGCGGATTGATCGCGCCACCAGGCGATAAGAAGTCGGAGTGTGGCAGTTGATGGCCAGCTTTGCGTAGCAGTAAAGGCCGATCGGCGGGTCTTCTTCCGGTGTATTCTCAGGATCGCGCTGTATGGGCAACCTCGCAAGCCGGCGCATTGCAAGTGGCAATGGATATCATGCATCCACTCCAATGAAAGGCGAACACATGCACACAATCCTAGGAGCCGGAGGTTCGATCGGGACCGAACTGACCAAAGTTCTCGCCGACAGCGGGTACCGCGTGCGCTTAGTGGGGCGCAACCCTAAACCGGTTGCGGGTGCGGCTGAAGTCGTTTCCGCTGACCTATCGAATCTGGATCAAACCATCGCGGCCGCTTCCGGGTCCAGCGTGGTGTATCTGCTGGTGGGCTTGAAGTACGACATCAAAGTCTGGCGCGAGCTGTGGCCACGCATCATGAATAACGCGATCGAGGCTTGCAAGCGGGCAAAGGCCAAGCTGATCTTTTTTGATAACGTCTACGCGTACGGCAGGGTCAACGGGTACATGGCGGAAGACAGCCCCTTCAATCCGTGCAGCAAGAAAGGCGAGATCCGTGCGCAGATAGCAAGCATTCTGCTCAATGAAATCAAGGCGGGCAATCTCAACGCGCTGATTGCGCGTTCAGCCGACTTTTACGGTCCGCGTGCAAGGACAAGTGTTCTCAACATTCTGGTGTTCGACAAATTTTCCCAAGGAGCGAAGGCTCTCTGGTTGGTGAATGACAGCGTGCCGCATTCGTTCACCTATACGCCGGACGCTGCCAAGAGTCTGCTGCTGCTGGCAGACACGGAAACAGCCTGGAATCAAACCTGGCATGTCCCAACCGCACCAACCCCACCAACCGGAAGGGAAATCATTCAAATGGTGGCGAAGGAATTCGGCGTTGAGCCGAAGTATCGAATTCTGAACCGCCCGACGCTCAAGCTCGCCAGCTTGTTCAACTCAGATATCCGCGAGTCCTACGAGATGCTCTATCAAAGCGACTCGGCGTATGTTTTTGATTCGACCAAGTTTTCCAAGGCCTTCAATTTCGATGCTACGTCCTACTCGGCGGGAATCAGTCACACTGCGGGTGCGTACAACCGCCCAACTGATTAGTTCCGATGGCACCCGCATGCTCCGATCATAGCAAGTACGGGAAACCGCCGCTCCGGGCCAAGCAGTCCCTTGACGACGCGCCAAAATCGCACCTATGTGCGTCCGCTCCGCGCCACGTAGGAGACATTCGGGAAAACATGCCTGATGGCGGGACCTCGGCCAAAGGCGACGCTGGAGACTTAGCCGACCACTTCCGCTATGGATTCGCTACCGGACATTGGCCAGGAAATCTCACCGACTGGCAGCTTGCTGATTTGCTCGTTCCGCTAGGCTGGGAATGTGGCCACCAGGGAGGATATACTTGATCGTGCAGTAGTAGGTCGGCTGTCGGCGCGGTCCTCCTGGGTGCCCCCTTGTTGGCCGGGCCCGGCGCCATCACTCATGTGATCGTCGCCAGCAGTGGGCCGGGAACGACAGACTGGCTGCGCCACCTGAGCCTTATCGCTTCGATCGTTCTGGTGGCCTTCAGCGTGTGGCTGTGCTTCCGGCCTTCCCCGGTCATCGCGTGCCGACTGGGCACCGCCGGCATCCATGTGGTGACGCGCCTGATGGGCCTTAGCATCGCCGGCATTGCCGTGGAAATGATTGCGCGTGGTCTTGGCCAGCTGTTTCCCGGGCTGCTGGGTTCGTGAGTTGCCGCGCAATGCGCGTGAATGCACGCAGGCTTGAACATGTGCAAGGGGATCGGGCGATGGGTCGCACATTGCAGCGCCCCAATCAGGGACCCTGCAACAAGACAATAGTGCGACAGGCACAGGCTGAAAGTTCAGCCCTGAGGGGTTCGCCATCTCTGCCGGAACGTTCAAAGACAGGATCGCGCCCGCATCATTCCCTGACCGGCGCCTTTTTCGTCTCCATGCCCTCGACCTGCGGTATCCTCCGCTGGGGGTGCTGCCGGATAATCCCCTTCAAGGCTTCATCCTGTCTGAACCCATGAACGCTACTTTGCTGCACTTCGAATTCTGGCATCTCGATCGCTTGCGCCGCCTGTCGGTCCTTGCTCATGCGCTCAAGCTCCGCTTCGGCAGCAAGCCAGTCTTCAAGATCGTGCCCGTTGGCAAAACCCCGCTGCACGTAGCGGTAGTAGGCCGCTTCCTGAATCATGCGCTGCCGATCGTCAGTGCTGACCGTCGGTCCTGCTGCAGAATGTGAATGATTTACGCGGGCAACCAGTGCGCTTGCCTTTCTAACCATTTGAGCCTCCGATTGATTGATTGAGGAAGTTTGATTCCATTCCCTCTCCTGATGATAGCCGATTGCCTTCAGGCCAAAATCCCTGCCTCAGGTGCCGGGCGACGGTCTTGGACACCGGCCAATTGGCCGGGCATCTCATGCTTCAGGAGGGGCGGGTCGACTTGCTCGCAGGGTCGCCGCCGCCGCCTCAAATTCGAATTGTCCGAGTTGCCGGGCCAGGGCTTCGTAAGGTTGTCCCAGGACGGCGCGCAGCAGGGCGGCGTGTTCCTCGAGGAGGGCAATGGCGCGGGTGTCGTTCTCCCCAAGCAGGCCTTCCAGTTCGCTTAAGACGGCGCGCACCTCTTCCGGTTTGAACTCCGCCGGCGCAGCAGCGAGGGGCGCAGCAGGCGGGATTCCCAGAACGGCAGTCAGCGCACTGAAGGCCGTGGCGAATTCGCCGGTCAGGGCGCTGACCCGGAGTTCATCATAGACGCCGGATTCGTCCTGCAATTCGGCTTCCAGTGCCTTCGCCGCTTCGGCCAACGACAACGCACCCAGAGTGGCAGCCACGCCCTTGAGCGCGTGAAGGAGAAACCGGGCTCCGGGCAGATCATGTTGCGCCAGGCAGCCAGCCACCCGGTGCATGTCATCCTGGTGCAGTTCGACAAACTGGCGCAGCAAACTCACATACAGATCAGGCATGCCAGGCAATGCGTCCAGGCCGCGCCGTACATCCAGGCCGGGCACGTTGGCGAGACGCACCAGGAGGTTTCTGGTTGCCGGATTCTCCGCATCGATGCTTCTGGCGGGCGGGGTGGCCGGCGTGGCCGCCGGTACCTGCGGCCCTTGGGCCTCGGTCGCCGGCAGCCATTTCAGCAGCGTGGCGTAGAGCGCCTGCGGGTCCACCGGCTTGGCGACGAAGTCGTTCATGCCCGCATCCAGACAGGCACGCTGGTCTTCAGCGAAGACGTTGGCGGTCATGGCCAGGATGGGCTTGCTTTCCCAGCCGGGCAGGGCACGGATGGCACGGGTGGCTGCCATGCCGTCCATGCGCGGCATCTGTATGTCCATCAGGATCAGGTCGGGGGCGCCGGAAGCGGCCTTCTCCACGGCTTCAAGACCATCCTTGGCAGTGTCAACAACCATCCCTACGGCATGCAATAGACCCAAGGCGACCTGACGGTTGATGAGGTTGTCTTCTGCCAATAGCAGACTGGCACCCGCATGGCGCCGGCGCAGTTCGGCCTCGGCGTTCATCGCGGGCGCGGCGGCGCTCGGCATGATCCCATGGCCGCGCGCCAAATACACCGTGAACCAGAAGGTGCTGCCCTGGCCCAATACGCTCTCCACTCCGGCTTCGCCGCCCATCATTTGCGCCAGATGGCGAGTGATCGCCAGGCCCAGCCCGGTGCCGCCGAACTTGCGGGTGATGGAGGCATCGGCCTGCTCGAAGGCGGCAAACAATTTGGGCACAGCATCCGGGGCGATGCCGACGCCGGTGTCCTGCACCTCGAAACGAATCAGCAGCCCGGCCTCGTCTTCCGCCAGCAATTGCGCGCGCAAGGTGATGGAGCCCTGCTCGGTAAACTTGACCGCGTTGCCGGCATAGTTCAGCAGAGCTTGGCGCAGCCGGGTCGCGTCACCGGTAAGCCATGTGGGCACGTCATCGCCTTCCACTTCCACGCTCAAGCCCTTGGCGTGCGCTGCATCGAGAATGATGGAGCGAACGTGATCCAGCACGGCGCTCAGGGCGAAATCAGCCTGCTCCAGTTGCACTTTGCCGGCCTCGATCTTGGACAGGTCGAGAATGTCATTGATGACGGACAGCAGATGGCGCGCGGCGCCATCGATCTTGGATAGATGGTCGCCCTGTATCGGCGTAACCTCGTCGCGTCTCAACAGGTAGATGAGGCCCAGGATGGCGTTCATGGGGGTGCGGATTTCGTGGCTCATATTCGCCAGGAAAGCGCTCTTGGCCTGGTTGGCCGATTCCGCCTGGGCCTTGGCCACCCGCAGTTCGGAGGTACGGAGTGCCACCAGCTCTTCCAGGTGGTGGCGATGCTGGTCCAGCTCCTCGCCGATGCGTTTCTTCTCGGTGACGTCCTCCTTCACCGCCACGTAGTGGGTGACGCGGCCGTCCGGCTGGCGCAGGGGAGTGATGAGGGCCGATACGACGAACTCGCTGCCATCCTTGCGTATATTGATGAACTCGCCTTTCCATGGCTGGCCGCTACCGAGGGTGGTCCACAGGGAGTCATAGGTTGCCCTGGGTGTCTTGCCCGATTGCAACATGTGTGGGTTCTGGCCGATCACTTCCTCGCGGGTGTATCCAGTGGTCTGCAGGAATGCTTCATTGACGTACTCGATTTCGGCATCGAGATTGGTGATGATGATGTTTTCAATACTTTGCTCGACCGCTTGGGCCAGCTTTCTAAGTTGCTCCTCATTCTTGCGTGCGGACGTGATGTCGCGCGCGATTCCCAAGACCCCCATCAGCTCACCGTTGTCGTCGAACATGGGCGTCTTGATGGTCTGCAAGAGTTCGGTGTGGCCGTCGCAAGCGAAAACCACCGACTCCTCGTTGATTGATGGACCTCTCATCTCGATGGCCAAGCGGTCCTTCTCATGGAAGAAATCGGCCAGCTCTCGACTCACAAATTCATAGTCCGTCCCTCCGACGATGTCCTTTTCGCTGGCGCCGAAGAAAGCCTCGAAGCGAGCGTTACAGACGAGGTAGACGCCTGTCGTATCCTTCAGCCAGATCAGGTCCGGTATGGTCTGGATTAGCGTCTTGAGGATACTGCGCTCCCTGGCAAGGCCTAATTCGGCCTGCTTGCGCACGGTTATGTCCGAGTTGGTTCCGCGTCGCCCCAGGTATTGGCCGTCATCTCCGTAGAGGGTCCGTGAATGGTGGGAGATCCATCGCTCCGCACCGTCGCGCCGGACGATGCGGAACTCCAGCACCGTGTCGTCGTATTCCAGCGGTGCCTGCGCATGGGCCAGATAGGCGGCTTGGTCGTCGGAATGGATCAGGCGCGCCATCAGGGCAGGATCATTTAAAAAATCATCTGCCGAGTAGCCGGAAATCGTCTCGCAGGCCGGCGAGATGTAGAGAAAACGGCCATCGGGCGCGGTCCAGAAGATGCAGTCGGTGGCGTTCTCGGAAAGCAGGCGGAACTTTTGCTCGGACCGCCGGATGGCCAATTCCGCTTCGATGCGCTCGCTGATGTCGCGCACGATGCCGACCGTATTCCAGCCATCCTGCCGCTTGAGCGGCGACAGCGAGAATTCGACGGTCATCTCGTGGCCATCCTTGTGAATCGCAGGTAGTTCGAGGGTCTTGCCCATGACAGCACTGTTTTCGGTGAGCGTGAAGTTTGCGAATTCCGCCGGGTGGCAGGCATTGAACCTGTCCGGCGCCAACAGACGATTCAATTCCTCCCCCAGAATCTCGTCTTTCGAATAACCAAACAGGGTGGACGCTGCCGCGTTCCAGTGGGCAATCCGGCCCGCCGCGTCGAACAGGATGATGGCGTCCGGCACCGCCTCGCTGATTGAGCGGAGCATCTCTTCGCTTTCCGAAAGCGCCGCGGTGCGCTCGCGCACCTGCCGGTCCAGGCTCTCGTTCAGCAGATTAAGCTGTCCTTGGACGGAAATAAGCTCCTGATTCTGGCTGAGCGTGTTCTCGTACAGCGAGAGCAGGAGATTCAAAATCTGGGGACCGCCGCCGGATATGGCGTGACTCTTGCCGCCGTAGACCACGACTTCCTCTCGCTGTTCTTCCGCCCGCCGCCTCTCGATCGGGGCATCCAACAGAGAACGGATGCGGTCCAGAAGCTTGGTCTCGGCGAAAGGCTTGATGATGTAGGCGTCAGCGCCGGAATTGATCGCCTCGACAATGTCTTCTGGCTCCGACAACACCGTAAGCAGAATCACCGGGATATTCCACAGTTCATCGTCATATTTGATGGCGCGGCACAACTGGTAGCCGTTCATCAGGGGCATGTTGATGTCGCTCATCACCAGTGCGGGGTGGCGCGCGCGCGCGGCTTGCAGGCCTTCCTCGCCGTTCCTCGCCATGCTGACCGCGTAGCCAGCCCGGGTGAGGGTGCGGCGCAGTAGCTCCGACTCAACGGGACTGTCTTCGACAATCAAGATTCCGGGCGGGGCGTCGGACGCTTCGCTAAGTTCATTCATGTCACTTCCTTCTGAGGATCATCGTAGCTACATCGTTGCGGCCGCTCATCAGCGCAGCCAAGGCAGGCGCGATTTGTTCAAGGGGCAAGACGTGGCGCGCCGCCCCCAGCCACACTGCCTCCCTGGGCATGCCGTAGACCACACTGCTTGCCTCGTCCTGTGCGAAGGTGACGCCGCCGGCGGCAGCGATGTCCGCCAGGCCATCGGCGCCATCGCGACCCATGCCGGTGAGCAGGACACCCACGCAGCCAGCGCCGAAATGGCGCGCAGCCGCGCGCGAATGTAGCGCTGATCGAGGGCCTGTGGCCATCGCAGGGCGGCGCCTTGGTGAGATCGAAGCGACCGCCGGCGTCAAATTCCAGGTGTGTATCCTCGGGAGCAAAATAGACTTGCCCCGCTTGCGGGTTGTCGCCTTGGGCCGCAATGCTTACCGGCATTGAGCTGGCTTCAGCCAACCACGCCACCATTGAGGCCAGGAAGCCGCTGCCGATATGCTGCACGCACACCACCGGCGCGGGGAAACGAATGGGCAGGCGGGAGAGAATCTCGTGAAGTGCCTGCGGGCCACCAGTTGAGGCACCGATCGCCACGATGTGCACGGGAGCATCGGAAGGCAGCGAGAGTGGCGGCAGGGCGTCTGGGATGGTCGATTCGGTGTGGCGGAACACGTGCACGCCGGCGACTATGCGAATCTTGCTGGCGAGTTCCTTGGACATCTTCTCCTGATCTGCGTCGAGGATCGCGCGGGGCTTGGCGTAGACATCTACGGCGCCCGCCTCCAGCAGGCGGAAGACGTTGGGCGAGTCCCCCTCCACCGACACGCTCACTACCAGAATCGGGCGTGGATACTTGTTCATCACTATGCGGGTAAATTCCAGTCCGTCCATCACCGGCATGTGGAGATCGGTGCAGATGACATCGGGATTCAGCGCCTGCAGCAGATTGAGCGCCTCCCTGCCGTTGGCGGCGGTGCCCACCACCTGGATTCCAGGCGAGGCGGACAGCAAGCGTTGCAGGATGTTCAGCGCGATGGGGGAGTCATCGACCAGCAGCACTCGAATCATGTCACGATCAATCTCTTAAGTGTGTCGAGCAGTACGCGCTGGTCGAACGCCGGTTTCGGCAGATAGGCGCTGGCACCCGCATCAAGGCCGCGCCGCTTGTCCTGGTCGGAGGCGAGGGACGTCACCAGGATGATCGGCAGATCCTTGTAGTGGGGATCCGAGCGAATGCGCGCCGTAAGAGCGAGGCCATCCATGTTGGGCATTATGATGTCCGACACCACTGCAGCGAAGGGGCGGCTACCGAGGGCGTTGAGCGCATCCACGCCGTCCACTGCCGTGACCACCTCGTAGCCCCCGTCACTGAGGATGCGTTTCTCCATGGCGCGTATCAGCGCCGAGTCCTCTGCCAGCAAAATAGCGGGTTTGGTGGCCTCGCTCCGGAGTTTTGGCTCCTCGCCGCGCAGGGTGACACCCTTCTTGTGCGCCGTACGCAGCAAATCGGCGGGGTTCAGCACTGCGCAGATTTCGCCGCTGCCCAGCATGGCTAGGCCAGAAACATTTCGCACGCGCCGCAGCGGCGCACCTAGAGGCTTTAGCACCACTTCCTCCTCAGTCAGCAGATCGTCCGCCAGCAGGCCAAGCCGCTCGTCGCCCGACTGGATCACGATGCACACCAGGGTATCCGGTGCCAGCCTTGCCCGTACCCCGGCTGGCAATTCCAGCATGTCGGTGAGGCGGGCAGCGATCACCGGCTGGCCATCCAGCAGCACCGCGGGACCGCCTTCGAGCGTGAAGACATCCTGTGTGCGCACGCGCAGCGAAGTATGGACGAATTCGACCGGCAGTCCGTAGAGTCGGCCTCGAATGCTCGCCAAGAGTAGCCGCGTCGTGGCGAGGCTCAACGGTAGGCGCAGCTGCACCATCAGCCCTTGGCCGGACTTGGATACCAGGCGGATGCTCCCCTTCAACCGCTCGACATTGACCCGCACCACATCCAGCCCTACTCCGCGACCGGACAATTCGGTGACGTAGGTACTGGTGGAGAAGCCGGGCAGGAACACCAGTTGCTGCAATTGCGCTGGGGCGATGTCGGCGAGCATTGCCTCGTCGTGAAGCCCGCGCTTCTTCGCCTCCTGCCGTATCGCATTCAGGTCCAGACCGCCGCCGTCGTCTTGGATCTCCAGCACGACGTTGGCGTTTTCCCGTTCTGCGCGCAACCGCACCGTGCCGGCGCGCGGCTTGCCCAGGTGCACTCGTTCGGCGGGCAGTTCGATACCGTGGTCTATGGCATTGCGGATCAAGTGCATCAAGGGATCCTTCATTTCCTCTAGAATGCGCTTGTCCACAGTGATATCGTCACCTTCGAGTCGCAGTTCCACCTCCTTCCCCTGTTCCCTGGCGAGGTCTCGAACCATGCGCGGAAACAGCGTGAACAGCGCGGAAAGCGGCATCAGGCGGATGCTGTGTACCTGATCTTCCAGCACCTTGACGGTGGATTCCAGGCGCGCACTGTCGTCAAAGAGCGCATCGCGAGTCTGCTTGAGTAGGTCGCCAAAGCGTACGAGTGCCTCGCTTTCCGCCCCGCGGCGCGTGGACGGGTCTGTGTCGCGGTTGCGGCGCCGGCGTTCCAGCGCCACCCACTGTTCCAACAGTGCTTCCGTTCGGGCCAGTCGGTATTGCGACCGCCCCTGCAGCACCGAGAGTTCACTCACCTGAGTCAGCAGAAAGTCCAGCTTGCGAGTTTCCACGCGCACGGTCTCGATGCGGAAAGGTTCGCCAACGGTAGCCAACGGTGCTGCCGATGCCGTAGCCTGGGGCGGCGGCGCTGGCGCGGCAGTGGCCGGCGATGCAAGGGAGACCGGTTCGCCAATCGCCGGAAAGGGCGGCGTCTCGACCACGGATGCGACCGAGGCGGGTGGGTCCGGCTCGTCGGCCAAAATCTCCAGCACATGCCGGCGCACATCGACGAGCGCCGCGTTCAGGCGCTCGATGGTTTCTGGCCCGAGCGCCGCCTCGCCCTTGCGTGCCGCGTTGAGTATGCTTTCCATACCGTGGGCGGCGGTCTCGATCCGCGAAAGGCCTAGCATGCGCGCCGCGCCCTTCAGACTGTGGGATTCGCGGAACAGCTCTTCCAGCAACGCCTGGTCGGTGGGCGTCTTCTCCAGCCGCAAAAGGCCATCGTCGAGGCGGGAGAGGTGCTCCTCGCTCTCCGCTTTGAATAGCCGGCGTAGCTCCGGGTCTTCGATCATGGCGTGGCGCCCGTCCTCTCGGTCACGCGATCGCCTTGAGATTCTCCGCCGCCTCGTTGAGTTGTTGCACACCCACCTTGGTCTGGCTGATGCCGCTGGCGGTTTCTCTGGCGCCAGAAGCGATGCTGTTGGTCGCCTCCACCACCTGACCGAAAGCGGCAGATTGTTGCTTTGCGTTCAGCATCACCTGCTGGGCGTTTTCGTTGGCACTGCTGGCCAAGCCGGCCAGGTTCTTGAACAGTTCCGCAACCTTTTGCACCGTTTGGGTCACATCGGTTACCGTGCGGGTGCCTTCTTCCGTAACCAGGATGGAGAAATTAGTCGCTTTCTGGATATCGGCCACCAGGGCCGCGGTCTGTTCCGCTGATTTCTTGCTCTCGTCGGCAAGCTTGCGTATTTCGCTCGCCACCACCGCGAAGCCCTTGCCATGCTCGCCAGCACGCGCGGCTTCCACCGCGGCGTTCAGTGCCAGCATGTTGATCTGCCCGGCCAAATCCTTGAGCACGGTGGCGATGCTGCCGATCTGCCCGCTCTGTTCGCCCAGATGAAGGATCTGCTTGGCCATGCCGCCAATCTTGTCGTTCAGGTCGCCCATCGCGACCACCGTCTGACGGGTAATTTCGTCGCCCTGTGCCGTGGCGGCGCCGGCCTGTTCCGTCACCGTAGCAGCTTTCGCCGCTTGCTCGGCGGACATGCGCGACGATGCAGACAGTTCCTCGATGGTGGCCGAGGTTTCGTTAGCCGCTGCTGCCTGCTGACTGGCGGTGCGTTCGTGCTGCGCGATGGTGGCCGCGATTTCGCTGGCGGCTGAGGAAAGCTGCGAGGCGTTGGCGGTAATCTTGCGGCTTACCGCTGCTGCGATCCACAAGGCAATCGCAACCGCCAAGACGATACTGCCCAACAAACCATAGATGATTGAATTGATGACTGCGTTGATGGCCGCATCATACGAGATCTGGCGTTGCTTGAGCTGGGCGATCTCCCGTTGCTCGAAGCTTTGTGCCAGAGCTTCCAACTCGTCAGCCTGCTCCGGAGTTTTCCCGGTGCGATACTGGGAAACGGCTGCCGCTTCCTTGCCCTCATCCACCAAGGACATCATCTGCTGCAGTTGTTGTTCCAGCGTTTTCCCCTGTTCGACCAATCGGCGCAGGGTGTCCTGCTGTTGCGGGTCAGTGACCCGGTGTGCAAGAGTTTCGGCCACACTCTTGAAGGCTTGCTCGCCCTCGTGATAGTTTTGCAGCACAACTGGATCCCTGATCAGCACGTAGCCGCGGTTTGCCCGCTGCATTTTTGCCAAGCTGTACGCAAGGTCCTTCGCCTCGTTCACATTGGTGTTGGAGTTACTAAGCATTGCCGACTGGCGCTTGGCCTCCTGCAGGTTGACGAACACCAGACCCATGGCACCCAGCAACAGAAATAGCGGGGCAAGGTAACCCAGCAATATGCGCTTGCGCAGCTTCATGTTTTCAAACATGGCATTTCCTTCCAGTTATACATTCTCGTTGACGACCCACTCATCCCGCGCCAGTAACGCGGGTAGATCCAGTACGGTCATCGTCCTGCCGGCATAGGGCGCGGTGCCAATGATTTCCGTCCCGCATCGTTCGCGTAGCGCTTCAGGTGGTGGCTGCATGTCCCCGCTCCGCAGGTAAACGACGTCGTGTAATACATCCACATCGACTCCCACCACTTGCGGGCCGAGGCGGGCAATCACGGCCTTGCCGCAGCTGGCGGCAGGCGGCAGGTTGAGCGCCGCGCGCGGGTCAATCAGAGTGAGCAGGTTGCCGCGAAGGTTTATGGCGCCCAGGATATGCGGCGGGCAGCATGGAATCGGGCTGAGTTGGGCGATGTCGCAAAATTCCTGCACGGCCGCAAGATCGAAACCGAAAAGCTCGCCGCCCAATTCCACCACTGCCAGCCCCGACTGCGTACCTTCTTCCTCCAGAAATGCCTCCTGCAGTGCCGCGGCCCGTGTGCGGAACAGCGTGCGCATTTCGGCTGTGGCGTCCGGGCAGAAATGGGCGCCGAGCGCAGGCAGTTCCACCGTCTTGGCAAGCGTCGAGTCTTCGGACAGGTGGGTCAACAGGGAAACGTCGAGCAGGGTCACGAGCTCGGCGCCCACACGCGCCTCTCCCGCCACCAGATGGGCAGGTCCGGAATCAGCGGCATCGAACTGCGGCGGCGTTTGGATGGAGCCACAGGGAAGGTCGATGACTTCACGCACTTCACTGACGATCACTCCCATCGGGGAGTGGTCGCCTGACAGCACAACGACCTCGTCGCTGGTACTGTACTGCCGCGCCGGATGGCCAAAGCGCAACTCAAGGTCGACGACCGGCACGATCCGGCCGCGCAGACTGAACAGACCAACGATCCAGAGGGGCGCTTCCTCGACCGGCGTCAGCTCGGGCAGCCAGACGGTTTCGAGCACCCGCGTCGCGTCCAGGCCAAAGCGGGCGCCATGCAGATCGAAAATCAGCACTGGCTGAAACTCCATGTCGCCCTCCTGTGCGTGGTCTTGCGGTCTAGGCAGGAACAGCGGGATGCAAACTGCCTCGACCGGATTAGGCAATGAGTGTGGGGCCCTACGCTCTTCGCCACATTGGCCGCTTCGTACTCTTCACCGTAGTCGATGCAATGACTCATTGCTCAAGCCATTGCGCGAGCTCCGCCGCAGTCGTCTCGTACGGCTCGACAACCGCGTCGCCAGGCAGGGCTCGGACGAGGTCCAGCGCCGCGCGTCTCAGGGTCTGCGCCCGCGACAGGTTATCGGCACGCTCGCAAAGCGCCGCCAGTTCCAGAAAGGCAGCCACGCATTCGGGATCGAGATACAGGGTCTTGTCCAGCAACTTACCGGCCTGCTCAAAATTCCCCCTGAGTTGGGCCAATTGCGCCTGCAGGAAATGCGGCCCAGGCGCGAGGGGGGCGGCAGCGAGAGCCTGGCGGCAAGCCCGCTCCGCCGCATCGTACTCACCTCGATCGGCGAATTGCCGCGCTCGCGCAAGCGAGTCTTCTACGTTCGGTGCGGCTGCTTGCGAGGTTGGAGGAACCCGCTGCGGAACCGAAGGCGCGCGTCGCGCCGCGGGTGCGGGCCGCACGACGTGGGTGGCCGTAGTGATCTCAGCAGGTGCCAGGGCAGCCCGTTGATGGGTATATATATACACTTCATTCAACATACTGTATTGCTACCAGAGCTTTATATCCTTTGTGGTAAAAATGCCCTCTCTGTGCTCTCTGTGTCTCCGTGGTTCAATAATGATTTGGATAAAATAGGTGGATGATGTCATTTTTTTATAACAATTTCTTCACTCTGGAAGGAGGCAATGGCGCACCGAGTTTATTAGGTCCTAATGGGATGTTGGTGGATGTGAATAGAAAAGATTCTTTGTTCGGCGGCACATTTAAAGAGCGGATAGAGGAATCGATAAACAATGGACTACCTTTTATTGTCGCGCTTTCTTAGAAGAAAACAATAATCCTCGTGTTCAATGCGACCGGTTTTTTAAGTGGATAGAAAATTCCGATAGGACTTTCTGTGGAGAAAATCCTTCTGTCTTTTATTTTGGTGTAGACATTGTTTATTCTTTCGCCAATCTTACGTTAAAATACATCGGCCATCACGGAGAATTAGTAAATCCTCTTGAGAATAGGCGTAGTCTAGCTTTTTATCGAAGCTATTTGAGGTTGACGATAAAGACGACCCTGCGACACTTACTAATTTGGGAGTTCATTCTTTGATTGGGGATGGAATAGGAGAAGATAAACAACTAGCAGCTTTTTTATTTTAAAGCTGCCGCTAAGCAAGGAGATACTTTTAGCATATTACTATTTAGCCATTTGCCATTATCGCGGCCTGTGGAGTTTTGAAGACAACGAGAAAGCGGCTCAATATTTTGAGATAGCTGCCAATAAAGGTCATTCTTTATCTCAGAATAACTTGGCAAGCTTTTATAAGTTAGGGGTGGGGGTACAAAAAAATAAGCAAGCGGCATGTTTTTTTGGATTGTCAGCAGACGGATGCGTCAGGCACAATATAATTTGGGTGTTCTTTATAGGAATGGTGAGGGAGTTGAGAAAATTTTAGAAGAGGCGGCAAAATGGTTTCGAAAAGCAGCAGATAAAGGTCACTCTGCTTCTCAGAATAACCTGGGAATATGCTATAGTCGAGGAGAAGGTGTTAATCAAGATAATGAAGAGGCTGTTTCCTGGTTTGAAAAATCAGCAATGCAAGGGCATAAAGATGCTCAATATAATTTAGGGGTTTGTTATTTCCTCGGTGTAGGTATCGAACAAAATGAACAGGTGGGTCGTACATTGTTGAACAAAGCTGCTGCTCAAGGTGATCAGCTAGCTATAAAATTCCTTAATGATCTCAGAGGCGTCCACCCATTCCGGTGATTAACCTCATAAATAATGAGTAATATTTCTACAAAATTTGATTTTTCTTTTTTTCATAAGTAAGGCAAAATATTATTTTACCCTGCTCAGTTTTATTAATGAAAAAGGATGGATAATGAGGCGTACTCGAATTTGTCTTAATTTTTCTAATTGGGAATAAACAGAAAATAAAAGTCCCGGCTACTGAATTTTGACTCCTGACTTTTTCAGGTTATCATTTGTGTGATAAGACATAAATAACAGGTGCTGATGTATTCGCCCGATGATTATACAACAATAGCTGCTCTTCTTCCCGTCTTTTCGGACTCATTTATTTTTTTGCAATCGGACCATTTTTTTTTCAAATAATAGGTTTAATTGGTTCAAATGGCATACTCCCCGCTGGAAAGTTTTTACAACTCGTTAAAAAGAACTATCCTAATAAATGTTATGCCTTCGTGCCCACTCTGTTTTTGGATTAATTCAAGCAATATGGCCCTAATGGGCATTGTCATAGTTGGAATATGCTGCTCTATAGGTTTGATGCTGGGATTTATGCCCTCATTAATGTTGATTTTGCTATCTGTTGTATCTATCCATTGTATCTGTCGGTCAAGATTTTCTCTCATTCGGATGGGAGGGCTTTTTATTGGAAGCTACACTCTATGTGTTTTTAGTTAGTTTGACACCTGTTCCTACGCTTCTCAGCCGCTGGATTTGCATTAATTTTTTACTCTTTCGATTCTATTTTAAAGCAGGCGCGGTCAAGCTGCAGAGTCGCGATTTTAACTGGAAAAACCTGACAGCGCTGGCCTACCATTACCAATCGCAGCCTTTACCCAATTCCGTTGCGTGGTACGTGCACAAGTTTCCATTGCGGTTTCATAAAGTTTAAACTTTTTTAATGTTCGCCATAGAATTAATCGCCCCTTTCGGCATTTTTGGTTCTGAAGCAATGCGTACGGGGGTCTTTTTTCTATTTTTTGGGTTGCAATTCACAATTTGGGCAACAGGAAATTTTTCCTATTTGAATCATCTTTCTGTAGTTTTATCGACTATTTTGTTAAGTAATCAGAATTTGGCACTATTGAGTAATTCCCCCCTTATTGTTTCGACAGCCAACCCTTTTTTTGAGTGGAGTGTTTCAGGACTTGCCGGGATATTCATTCTTTTACAATTGATAAGATCCTGGCATCATTTCTTTCCAAATAGTTTTTGTAGAAAGTGGCTGTCGATGTGCTATGCCTATCACATAGCTAATCCTTACGGCATTTTTGCGATCATGACAACCGAGCGTATCGAGATCATTATTGAAGGGAGTGCGGATGGTGTAGAATGGAAGGAATATGCTTTTCGCTATAAGCGGCGATAAACGTTCTGGCGTACACTCGTTCAACCTTCTCGTATTGCTTAAAGCATTTCCTGCTTTTTTTTGAGGTTATTTTTAATTTCCTCTACAACTGTTTTTATAAATGTTTGAACATTAATTTCGCTCAGGCGTACCTGTATCTTACCTTCTTCAATTTTACCGACACTCAGGAAATCGTTTAAAATATCAGTGAGCATATTTACAGAAGAAATGATTCTTTGTAAATGCTTTTCTCTTTTTGACTGGTCTTCTACTGTAGAATACTTCTCAATTAAATAAGCAGAGGAAAGTACGGTACTCAAAGGCGTTCGAAATTCATGCGACGCCATGGAGACAAAATTAGACTTGAGTTCATTTAATTCTTTCTCTTTTTCGAGTGCTTTTTTTAAATTCTCATCAGCTTTTTTTCGTTCAGAAATATCAATAGCAATTATCATATAGCCTGTCGTCTCTCCTGCCTGGTCAAGAATGGTGGTCAACGTTACAGAAACCGGGAAAGCGGTTCCGTTTTTCCTAATAAATGTGTACTGCTCTTCTTCGTGAATATTCCGTTTTGATTTTTCAACGATCAGTTCTAAATCGTCCTCAATAAAAAGGCCATAATTATGTTCAAGTTGTTCCCGCTTCTCCTGCAGTTCCACAGGGTCATGAAAGATTAGCGGGGTTTTTTTATCAATTATTTCCGACACATTATACCCAGGTTTGCAGCTGCTTCAATATTAAAAAGTTTGATAATCCCTTTTTCATCAGTTGCAATAATCATAGCGCCGGCATTGTCCAATAAAGCTCTTTGGTACGATAAAGCATCTTCCAGTTGCTTAGACTTTAATTCTAATTGGTGAAGGGTTTTTTGCAAATCTTTTGTCCGCTCTTCTACAGTGGCCTCCAATTCCTCATAAACTTTTTGAAGTTCCTTTTCCGATTGCTTTCGTGTGGTAATGTCATTAATGAATGCAATTACATCATTGTCTCCATTGTTCTGATAATTACCGAGGCTCACTTCTACCGGAAATTCGGTTCCATCCTTTTTTACGGCATATAAGTCCATTCCCAAACCCATCGGCCTGCTTTTCGGATTTTTCATATAACCTTGCCTGTCATGTACATGCCGGTGATGAAATCGCTTTGGAATAAGGCTTTCAACCGGCCTGCCAATAATCTCTTCAGGAGTGTAGCCAAAAAGATTTAGGGCAAAGGGATTTATAGACTTGACAATCCCTTCTGAATCGGCGACTACAATTCCCATGGAAGCGTGATTAAAAAGAGCCAGGTTTTGATTGGATGAAAGCATGGTACAAAAGTACACCAATATGAATGCATTACGTAATTACCAAAATCTTTGCCCAGCGAAGCAATGCCTGAGGGCTTTTTTGTAGGAATCAAAACTGTTCCGCCTGCAATAATGCATGCGTGAGTTGATTATTTTTGCCTGTTCTATCAATTCCAATCCGCTTAATTACGGTAGAACAAAGTTTTTGAAGTCATAAGGTGCGCATGTAGAGATGGATGAGCTCCAGGAATTCAATTGGGCTGTTGGTGTTGGTTTAGCACTGATTTTTGTTAAAGTATTTATGTGGCTACTTCGTTCACGCCATTGTAAAAACTCCTCTATGTGCTCGTCTATAATTTCCATTGCTTTTGGAATTTCTACCTCACGTTTTTTTAAACTGTCATCTTTAATTCTGGAAAATTGGTCAACATTAACCAAAGTAATATTGGGAAGGTTGCCCGCTCCGTCTTCAACATTTGAAGGTATGGACAAATCAATCACCAATTTATCCCCCTTATTGGCCAGGTAAGATTTTAGAAGTATTGGGTCGGTGGCATGGGTTGCCAATATTATAATATCTGAAGTTTCAGCCTGGTAGGGTAATTCATCTATCGGCGCGAATTGCAAATTCAATTTTTTGGACAGTTCAAAAGCTTTTTCTTCAGTACGGTTAATGACGGTTATGTTGGATGTACCAAAATAATCCATTAGATTTTTACAGGTATTGCTGCCGATTTTACCAATTCCTAATACTAATATTTTATTTCGATTTGTAAATCTTCTACATTCTTTTATGTACTTCACTGCAGCAAAAGAAACCGATATAAGGCCGTCACTCAGGGAAGTTACTGTTTTAATTTTTTTGGATGATTTTAATACACTGTTTAACACCCTGCCAAACGTAGTCCCAATAAATTTCCGGTCCCTTGAAAAGTTCATAGCTTTTCTCAATTGCCCGGTAACTTCATAATCACCCAATATTTGAGAATCGAGCCCTGAAGCAACATGATATAAATGCCGGATTGCATCCAATCCATTTTTAACATAAGCCAGTTTAGTGAACTCGTCCCCGGGCCAATAGTCTGGCTACACAACAATTCTATGAGTTGAGAAGCGTTTTTAGAAAACCCATAAATTTCAGTGCGGTTACAGGTAGATAGGACCATCAAATTATCAATACCGTATGAAGGAGCCAACTTCAATATGTTATCATATTGTTCAAAATTTATTGCAAATCTCCCTCGTGTCCTTTCGTCTGCATTTCTATAATTCAGCCCGGCTATAAAAAAGTTGTCTAAGCAGTCTATTTTATTGAAGTTCATTAGTATCATTTAACTTTAGAGTATACTTATTTACTGTGTTTTTATTAGTGTTCAAAATTAAAGTGCCTAATACAATGCCCTTATGATTATTATCAAACAGTTGGATGATACAAATCATTTTTAAAATACCTGCGTAACCGTTTAATATGCCTTATGGGCTCATATTAAGTTTTCATTCTTTGATAGAACGCCTTATCTGTTCGCCGTTAAATTAATTAACGTTTCTGCAGGGCATGCATGTGTGCTAGTGGGAGAAATATATAAATAGTTTCCATTGCTTGCTAACAGTAAACAAACAAATAACCCAAATTTAGATTTTTTTAATTTTTCTCTTAAAATCTTGCTCTCTTTTTCGGTATAAAATTATTCATACAGCTTCTCTTAGTAGCGCAGCCGTTAAAAAAAATAAAATCATGAAATTGTTGCAGGTTAAATTTATCGCCGTGTGCTTTTATTTGTCTATAAGTTGTTTTAGAAGCCCATAGTATAAAAATTTAAGGTTATTATCCTTAATAAGCCTTTTGTTAAGGCAATTGCGAAATTCTATTTTCAAAAACTGTTGAGCCGGATCCGTTATAAGGTAATAAAATCAACGACAGATGACATTAATCACCCATAATATTAACCAACATCATTGTAGGGGCCGCATCTTTTTTCAACATTTGTAATATGAGTAAACCTGAATACGCGAGTGATCTATTATCATTACTCTCTAAATATGACGTAGCCACGCCGCGCTACACGAGTTATCCCACCGTTCCATACTGGGATTTTTCTAAACTTGATAATAACAAATGGAAACAATCGGTTATTAATAGTTTTAAATCAGAGAAGAGTGAGCTATGTATTTATATTCATTTACCTTTTTGCGAAAGCTTATGTACTTTTTGTGCATGCAATAAGCGAATTACTAAAAATCACAGCGTAGAACGGTCATATATAGACGCTGTTTTAAAAGAATGGCAAATGTACCGCGGTATATTGCCCGGAACCCCCGTTATAAAAGAAATTCACCTGGGTGGCGGAACGCCAACTTTTTTTAGCGCTGATAACCTGGTTTACCTTATTACCAATATTGTCAAAGATGCTGTTATAAAAGAGGGCCATGAATTTAGTATTGAAATACATCCCAATTTTACTACTGAAGAACATCTCAGAAAATTAGCAGCAATCGGATTTAACAGGGTAAGCATAGGAGTGCAGGACTTTGATCCGCAAATACAATATACCATTAACAGGAATCAATCTTATGAAAAAACGAAAGAAGTTTTTGACTGGGCAAGAAAATATAATTTCAAGAGCATTAATGCCGACTTAATTTATGGCCTTCCGCATCAAACTATAAAATCTGTTGAGCATACTATCGCGCTTATTAAAAAATTAATGCCGGACCGTATTGCGTTTTATTCTTACGCACACGTTCCTTGGAAAAGTAAGGCTCAGCGCAGGTACACAGAAAACGACCTGCCAAATGCCTCTGTAAAATGGAAAATCTATAATCGTGGAAGAATGCTGCTGGAACAGGCAGGTTTTGAAAGTATAGGAATGGACCATTTCGCTTTGCCAGGTGATCAATTATTTATTGCTGCAGGAAAGGGCAAGCTTCACCGGAATTTTATGGGCTATACAACAACACAGTCGAAGCTGATAATAGGCCTCGGCGCTTCATCAATCAGTGCAACAAAAGATGCCTTTGCCCAAAATGAAAAGGTTGTTGAGGCGTATGAAGCTAAAATCAATTCCGGAAATTTTCCTTTAGTAAATGGGCACTTGTTAGATGAAGAAGACCTTTTAATTCAAAACTATATTCATGAATTAATGTGCTTGAATAAAACAACATTGCGCAAGGAAATGCATGATGTTGACTTTTTGACAAACATTTTATCAAAACTTTCATCCCTTGAATCTGATGGCCTGGTGGAGACAGGCGAAGATGTGATAAATGTTACAACGAAAGGAAAATTATTTATAAGAAATATTTGCGCCGCTGTTGATGCTGGCCTATTCAAAAAAGAAATGACAGTGCAAACCTTCAGCAGAGCCATTTAATCAGTTTAATAATCAGGGTTGATCTTTAAAATTTGCCAGGTATTTAATACGGCTAAATTTTCGTTTTTTTAATCAGGCAGCCCTTCCCAACTTCTTTATTTTCAGAATCTGGAATACAAGATAAATGATAGTTCCCCAGACGCCGGCAATAATTGAAAAAACCGTAAGTAGCAACCAGATTGGTGTTTCACTGCGTGTAGACCACAGTGTTCTTTGAGCAAAGAAATCTTTCGGAGGTTGAATTGCCCTTCCCCAGTTAACCGTCTTTTCAGTTACGAGGGTACCATAAGTATCATTGTCATCCACTTTAGCAACAAGGGTAATATTTCCTTTTTCATCTCCCGGGATTGAATCTCTTTTAAATTCGGCGCTTGAAATACCTGTGGAATCTGAGGTATACGTCACCTCATCACCTACCGATAAATTACCCAGCATCCGTTTTATAGAAAGATTCATATCAATATCTTTTACAGGCACCCAGGTATTTCCATTTTTTTCTTTCAATTCACCAATAACAGTTCTTGCTCCATCAACAGAAGTAGTATCCACAGTAAGAATTGCTTTTTTTATTGTGATGTCAGCGTTTAATGGTTCCTGCCCCGCAGTTGAATCAGATTGTGCAAGAAATTTAAATTCGTCGAGCGAATCCCAGGTATTTTTAAAAGATGGCGGCAAACCAATCCTACCTTTTCCTATCGTGTCGGTGATTACTTCACCAAGCAAGTTTTTTTGTTCGGCTTCGTTGAAATAAATATTTACCGATATGTTTTGTACAGGTTCGAATTTTCGCCCTACTTTCTTTTTTGCAGTTACTTCTAAATAAGGGACGTGATTCGCAGGCAGGAAATAATTGACGCTAAGTAATGTTGGAGATGCTGCCGCAGAATCCTGTGCATTTATAGTTTCAACAGATGTTCCAAACAGGAGCATGAGGAGTATAATAAATTTATGATGTGTGTACATTTTCATATTGATCAAGTTTTTCAGTTAGTTTAGTTATTTCTTTTTTATCCTCCAGTGTTTTATAAATAGATATGATGGGAAACACCCTCACTAAAAAAGTAATAATGAGCAACACGCCTGCCATAGAACCAATTGTAATGGCCCACTCTTCCCAACTCGGAAAGTAATGACTGAACCTCGCGGGCGAATCATATTTCGGCAAAAACGGGTGAAGCAAAGTTGGCGTTACAATAATATATCTTTTGAACCACGCCCCTATTACTATCATAACGCCTACAATAAACATGGGCAAAGGTTTTCTTCCCTTTTTAAAGACCAACACAAACATTGGAATAATCATTCCCACTAAAATGGCGAACCAGAACATAACTGAATAGTCTCCTGTGAAGAGGCCTGTTAAATAAGCCCTTTCCTCTTTTTCCATTTTAAAAGCGGGAGTAAGAAATTCAGTTACATTAAAATATAAATATAACAGTGCAAGCATCACCGTTATCTTTCCCATCTTATCAAAATGAAAGTTGGTAATATAGTTTTCCAGTTTATAGACACGGCGAAATACATACATCGCTACCCCTACTGCCCCAGCCCCCACCAGGAACGCGCCAGAAATAAAATATGCGCCGAAATTGGTGCTTTCCCACCCCGGGCGGTAGGTTGTTGCAAATAGCCAGGAGGTAACTGTGTGAATACAAAATGCTACGGGAACAATGGTGATGCAAAGTATGGTTATGGCTCTGTCCCTTATCTTTTCCTGGGCTGCGGTGCCATTCCAAAATGAAGCAAGAAATTTATATAGTTTTGAAAAAGGCTTGCCTAACTTGTCTTTGAGAGAAATCATCAACTTTACGTCTGGTATTAATGTGATATACAAAAGAAGTACGCTAAGGAAGAAATAAGTAGTAATTACGATTACGTCCCATAATATAGGAGACTGGATGCGGCCATGGGTAAACAAAAAGTATATTCTATCCGGGCGCCCCATATCTACAACGATGATGAGAGCCGCAAAAATAATATTGGACACGGCGATAATTTCGGCTATGCGTGTTAGTGGGGTACGCCAGGGCACACCTGAAAGCCGAAAAATTGCAGTGATAAGTGACCCCACTAAGCTTACCGCCACAAAAAAAACAAAGTTGGAAATATAAATTCCCCAGGAAACATAGTCGCCCATGTGGGTTACTATCAAGGCCCTCACGCAATTGTTTGACATAAGCGAAGCCGCCAATACAACATATAACAATTAAGCCGGCAGTCCATATCTTTCCCCTGCGGCCAAATTTTTGCGGCAACAAATCGTTTGTTATTTTTTCAGTAGATAAATTCTGCAGATTTTCCATTTTATTTTAAGATTGTTTTGCAGCAGGCTCTTCTTTGTCAAGTCCTTCCTGGAATTTAAAATTTCTGTTTACGGGCGGCAGGTAATAAACACTTGGTTTTGTTCCCAAATCTTCCATCAGGCGGTATCCGGCTTTGTCTCTAACGAGGTCGCTGAAACGAAAAGTTTCTGCACCGTTAGTAACGGAATCTTCGATCATATCTCCAAAGAAATATACACCATTCGGGCACGCGGAAACACAATGCGGCAACATGCCCATACGGGTCATATCGGGGCAGAAATCGCATTTGCCAACTGTTCCTTTTTTCTGCGGTATGCTTGTTTCAGGATTATAAGGTTGGTCTGCAATATCTACCGGAAGGCCAGGGTCTCCCCAGTTAAACACCCGGGTAGAATAAGGGCATGCCGCCATACAAAACCGGCAGCCAATACACCTGTCACTATCAATTAATACAATTCCGTCCTGGCGTTTAAATGTAGCATCTACAGGGCACACCTTTACGCAAGGTGGTTCATCGCAATGCATACAAGTGGTAGGCTGCCAGTAAGGGGCTTCCATTTTTGCGTCCTGCATCGGGTAAACTTTTATCCAGTTTTGTGCATCCTGCACATGGTGCGCATGGTTGCAGGATGCCTGGCAAGCTTTCACATTTTTGCAACGTGCCAGGTCAATAACCATCACAAATTTTTTACCGGGGATACCTTTCCTGGCTTCTTCATTACTTACCGATGGCATGTGGGGCACCGGTTTTAAAAAAGCCTTATCCACTTCAATAATATTACCATCCACAGAAAGTAATTTCACTTTCTCACCCGATGGTACTAAATCTTCTTCCGAATGTAAATGTGGGGTTTTCGAATTACAGGCAACTGCCATGGTAGTTAATAATCCTGCCGCCAGGAATTCCCGGCGTGACTTGTCTTGATTCATTTTAGATGAGTTTTATTAAACGACGCCATTTTTTTTAATCCAGGTTTGCAGCTCTTTATTGGTAATCTTTTTCTTTTTGGATGGAAGTGCTGTAATATCAATCTCTACAAGTTTGCCATCCTGCGTTAGCATTTTTACCGTTTCAGATTTTTCCTTTTTTTTAGGAATGAAAAATTTAAAAGCTGTAAATAAAGCGGCTGCAGAGATACCTACGCCAATAAATTTTTTTCTGCTCTGTAGTTTAGTATCGTTATTCATATTTTTTGTTTCTTAATGAGGAAAAGTGCACCCGGGAAATTTATTAACCATACTGCAATGAAATATGATTCAGTTCAAAATATTTTATTGCGGTATAATGCCAGCCCGGGATTCCAATAACATCTTTGCGCTGAATCCGTAAAGCAGGATGGTATTACTTTTTAAAAGTTCTTATATAATTTACAAGGCTCCAACGATCTTCATCATCGGGAATTTTTTTCTTAAAGCTTGGCATATCTTCTCTTCCTTCGGATATCTTATAAAATAATGATCCATCTGTCTGTTTTTGCTCTTCTGCTAATGAAAAATCTCCCGGTTCTGTCTTCAATTGTGCTGCCTTTGAACCATCTCCCTGTCCGGATTTACCATGGCAGGACTGGCAATTCCTTGCCCATAGTTCCTTACCGTTTTTGAGTGATTCAGCATTAGGCGCCACAGGATTTTTCATCTTTTCATATTTATCAGGAACTACCCAGGGTTTTTTTTGCTGGAAACCGGTAATAATACTAAAGATTGCCACACCGGTAATAACAAGTGCTGTTGTTAATAAGAATTTTGTTTTCATGTTATTTTATTTTTTTATTGGTTGATAATTGTTTTAAGGTACGAATATAATGTTTAGAAATTCCACAGTCTTGTAATATTGAACCCAATTAAAAACTGCCCTTTCGTAAAATCATTTTGATTATAAAGCATATTATTTTGAGGCAATATATATCCATAATTTGCTATAAATACTTCGAAGTCATGGCCGCTGGTTCTCATTTCTAATCCTAAACTAATATTAGGATGCGGATTGTTGGTGGGATTTTGCGTTAGCGGCTGATCATAGTTTCCAATAATGGAAGTTTGTTCAGTGATTTTATAACGGCCCGAAAATGAGACGGCGAAATTATCATTCTTTAAAAGTTGTTGAACTTTGCCGGAAGAATCGAGATAACCCTGCAGGTTGTTGAAGTGTGCATAGCTGCCGCTTACTTGCAAAGAAAATTTATCAGAAAATTTTCTCGAGATCATAAGTTGGTTAAAATAACTAAACCGGTCTGATAAAGTAGAAAAGATAGTGGTAGCCGTTTGTTTTCGTGTATCCATAACGGCATTTCCAAAATAAGAAACACTAACGGGCATCCCATTATCTTTTGTTTGCTTTAAAAGGGCGTATTTGACATCCCAATCCACCTGCATCCGGTTGTTTGACGCCCCAAACCCAACCTGTAAATTTTTGATCGGAACATAACTAAATCCCAGTCGTATCGTTGCGCTTGCAAATAAGCCAAAGAGATCGGTAAAGGCATGATTGGCTATGCCGAACCTGTGTTGCATAGCGAAAGTAAAGCTGCCTTTTACCGGAACCATTACGGTTTGGTTGTCTATTAAGTAATCGCCTTCGAATGTGTTTTTTACAAAAGATTTCTTTTTAACTACCGGTTCAGATGATGCACTGTCAACCTGTGTTGAATCCTGCGCCACCAACCCAAGGCTCACGAACATTAATAAGCAAAACGCTATACTACGTATCGTGATAAAATATTTATTCTTTTTTTTCATAAATGTTTTTTTAATTGTTTTTTGCGCCTTGCGTGATCCAGGCTAGTATTAATGCATTTATATTTGATGGGTTATTTGCAGCGCCCAATGGCATCGTTGCAGATTCTTTTCCTGTTAGCCATAAATACACTAAGCTGGATGCCGGAGTTGAGAGATTGATATAGTTACCCGTTTTTAAAGAATTATAAGCATTTGCAGCGGTTAAATTAGGTGCAACGCTACCACCATGGCATCCGCTTGCTGCACAACTTTGCGTTAATATCGGTGCAATTGTTTTGGAAAATTGTACCGTTTCGGTTATAGCAGGAGCGTTATCTACTATTACTGTTGTTGTTTTAGAACAACTGGCTATGGTAATAACCATCGCAATAATAAATAACAACCCTATTCCTATTATCATCTTCGACATGGCCTTTGTTTTGTTTTAAATATTAAAAGAACAGCCAAGGACTATTTCTTAAATGTCAGGGTTAAATTTGGCTGAATGCCATGTTGGTAATTAGAGTTATTCCAAATAGCTATGCCAAACACCTGGTCTTGCAGGCTTGTAAAATCGATATCCTGTTTTAATTGATCTCCTGTTTTTAAGGCACGTTTGTATTCGAGGGTCCAACCACCTCCTGAATATTCCGCGCCTGCTGTGATATCAGCTCTTCCGCCTATTAGCGGAACACCAATGTAAGACGGGATTGCATTTACTGCTGTAGGCCCTGTAACCGGATCACCGGTTCTCTGGTAATCTGTTCCTGTATTAGGATCAATTGTGGTTCCATCGCTTAAAGTCAATATACCTGTTGAATCTACTTGCGTTACTTTTTTAGCAGTTCCACTGGCAGTATCTGCTATCAAAATATAGCCAGTACTTTTTGCCCCAGGAACTACCCAAATAGGAACTGCAACGGTTGGCCCTGTACCATTTAATTTCAGGTTTTGGGAATTACTTACTTCACCTTGTGCAGGTGATACGGTATAATTAGGCTTATATGGCCAGGTGCTTGATGCCGTTCCATTAGGCTCTATGCCATCAACGTGCCTTCCGTTTGCGTTACCTCCTGTTAAGTTAGTAATTGATGGGCCACCCGCCCAATCCTGATAGTTATCATCCATAAAATGCAATGATGGATCCTTGCTGATATACCCTAAACGGCCCCACCACATATCAATTTTTTCCGAAGCACCATTTGTATAGTGGTTACCGCTGGCATTAGCTGTATAGACAGGCGGATTTTTAGAATAATCCGTATACGGAGTAAAAATATGACAGCTTGCATAGCAAGTTTGTGTAATGAACTTGGGTGTTGAATTATCAATATTCCACAGCATGGCAACTCTATCCTCGCCCATACCTGCCCTCGCTAAAATGCCATTCGCGTCGTATGAATCACTGTTTGGTTCTTTTGCCCATCCTGTTTTACCACCGCCATTGGCAGCAGGATTAAAATACCAGGGAGCTACAGTTACACTCTGGCTTGCATCTTTAATTTCAACCAAAAAATAAATGTTTTGATCATCGTACATAGAACGAACAGTTGCAGGATATTGCTGGCCGCTATAACCCGAAAATAATCCGTTTCCCGGATCAGGTACTGTGGGTAAAATATTCAGTTTTGGCGCATTATCCCATGAGGCGTCTATTGTACCATCGATGGTTGGTGGAGTGCTTGTTTTAATTGATTGCAGAACTGTTGAATTATCCGCTGTACTATTTACGACGAGAACCTGGTCGTGCTTGGTACAACTTACCCAATAACCTACAAATAGAACTACTGAAGTTAAAATCCAAAAGGACTTTTGTTGAAACATTTTCATATGAATGGTTTTATTAATCTAATTTTTAAAGTAGGTAGAAGATGATTGCTTTTTTTTGATGCACGAAAATAGATAGGCATAAAATAAGTTTTGCTGAGGTTAATCATTTAGATAGATGATTTATATCATCACGGGAGAAAGTTGACTTGAGGATAGCTTATATAATTCGAGAGGGAATTGAAGTGTCAATAAGACTATTAGCCCGGTGTTACAGATTTATTTTAAATATTTATTTAGAAAAATAGAACCCCAACTCTGTATCAATATTTGGCATATCAACAAGCACGGGATCTTTTTTGGTGTCAAAAAGAAACAGGCCGCAGATATCGTTTTTGCCATTTAAGTCAATGCATATTTCGGTTTTATCTTTTTTTACAAATAACAGGTAACGGGCTTTGGAAGCTTCAATAACCTTTAACTGTGGCCAATATTTTTTAATCACCATCCTGGCATTTTGCATTTGATAGTAACAATTGTGTGCAAGCATATCGAAAATCACTTTTTCATTTACTGCTTTTATTTTTTTCATTTGTGACGAATCAGGGCTGTAGAATACTGCGGCTTTGACACTAACCCTAATTGTATCATCAAAACTGGACCCTGGCTTTTTTATAATCGGTGGCTTTGTTTTAGCATTTTTTTCTTCATGTTGATTATTATTTTTCTCAGCGTTTTCGGAACATGATGGCGTAAGCAGGAATATTGTGAATATGCTATATATTATGATTGGAAATGAAATGATTTTGGTAAAGTTCTTTTTCATATAAAAGGCAACTGAAAACTTTCTATTCATATTTTACTCTTATAGCTGTTAAGAAAGGAACTATACTTTTTTATCGCAAGCTATTATAAAAATAAAGAACCCTGAATTGAAATGCAATTAAGGGTTCCCGTGTTTTTGAATTGTAGGTTTATTTAAGCAAGATCTTTATGATCATTAAAAGTTCCACAACCTGGTAATATTAAACCCAATTAAGAATTGGCCGCCCTTTACTTTTGTTCCCCCCGTCTGTTTAAACCCAAAGGGGTTGTTTGCATTATATAAACTATTCTGTTGCGGATTCAGCAGCGAATAGTTTCCTGCAAACAACTGAAAGGTGTGGCCACTGGTATTAAACTCAAATCCGAATGCCAAATTGGGATGTGGGTTATCAGTAGGAAACCTGGTGAGAGGCTGATCATAATCAATAATAAGTGAAGTAACTTCCGTTAATTGATACCTTGCGCACACAGACGCTGTAAACATATCAAACTTCTGTTCTTTATATACAAATGTGGTAGTATCTTTTTGAGCATAATATCCGGCAACTGAATTTTGATGAGATATGCTTGCTCCTACCTGTACCGATAATTTATCGGTAACCTTCCTGGCAATCAACAACTCATTGAAAAACGACAAGCGTTGTGTTTGATAAATAAAGAGAAAGTGGTTTGGGTCTGCAGCCGACTTGTAACCTATATTTCCATAGTAGGTAACGCTTACCGGGTATTTGCCTTTTGTTTGCTTTATTATTGCATATTTTGCGCTTCCATCCCACAGCAAATTGTTCTTTGCAAGCCCAAAACCAAGATACAAATTATTTATGGGAGAATAATTAAAGCCGATGCGCATATTGGCTGAAGCATAAAAACCCCAAACATCTTTTGGGCCATTTTCAATTGTTCCAAACCGGTGCTGAATATCTGCTTCAAAAGTCCCTTTCACGGGAACCATCACAGTTTGATCATCAAATATCCACACACTATTAAATGTATACTTTACAGGCCTGTGCTCCACCGGAACCGGTGCATCTGTTTGTGTTGCAGTAGCGGTACTGTCATCTTGCGCAAAAATATTACCACTAACCAGGAACAGTAATACCGTTATATAAGCGCCAAATTTTATTTGCCTTTTTGATGTATAAATAATTCTTTTCATTTGATTAAATTTTTTTAGGATCACTTAATTGTTTGGGGCACCATTTCTTATCCAGTCATAAATTTTTTGCCTGTCATCAGCATTGGGGATGTGCACTTCCATATTTCCATTTATTTGGATATAAATTTCACTTTGTGAGGGAACAACCGTGTTTACGAACCCACCCAAAAGTTGCTGATAAGCCAAATCAGGTGTTAAATAAGGGACTTGCGATCCGGTTACATGACAACCGGATAAGGCACAATTTGTTTTGAATATCGGCTGAAGGTCATTGCTAAAACTTACATATTGCGGTGGCGTGCTTGTTGAAACTTTAGGAAGAATTACATCTTTATAGCAACTGCTTATCCCAAGGCTAAAAAAGCAAAGCAGTCCTGCATATATTAATAATCGTTTCATTATAATTTAATTTTAGTGATTATTTATTATTGAAATTCATGTTACACTGAACATTAACAACATCCGATATTTCGCTGGTTGTTATTCCAAAGGATTCTTTGTTAAAACTGAAATTTAATTGTAACCCAAAATCTTTATAGGTAGAGGCCGTGCCTGCACCAATGGTGCCCACTTTAACATAAGAAAGTGTTCCATTTATAGTGGTGTCGTGAGGTGCGGATAGATTTCCCTTCATGGTCATTACCATGGTAACAATATATCCCGCACTGTTCGGGTCAAAAGCTACTTTAGTGGTCCTTATAAGCGCAAGGTTAGAGTCTACAAGATTTTGAGTGCTGCTAATTAATTTGGGCGCACCCACAAAGGACAAATAGCAACCGCCATCCCTTCCCGGTTCCCCGGTATTCGAAGTGTTCATCTGAACGTAACCCGCAAAATAGGTCTTTTCAGGCTGCATTTCATAAAACGCCCAGGAAGTATCCAGCAAAGGCTGGCCGGTGGTTACATATTGTCCTTTTGCAGCGGCAGGGATACTATTTAAACCAAACATATTAAACCTACCCGTAAGCAAAGCGCCTATCTCAAGATAATTAGCGGCCCATTGAACATTAGAATGTACCTGGTCCATTTTCCATTGTGTTGTATCACCCTTAGTCTCGGTTCCGGGCAGAAAAACGTCATTGCCCCGATTAATAGTAACAGTACCTATTGACTGATCCGGTAGAATTAAGTCCTTATGGGTACAACTTGAAATATAGCCATAACCGCTTATTAAGATTATTGCAATTAATAGCAGTGTTTTGTTATTGAGCAATTTCATAAATTATATTTTAAATTGAATATTTGAATTGTGTAAAACTATATGAGGTTAACAAAACTTTTTATGATGGCAATCAAGATATTGAGTGACTTTTATCACATATTAAAATAAACAATATACTTATTTGCTGCTATTGATAGGAAGGGGAAGAAATTGATTTTCACAAAGTTAACGGCCTCTGATAGCGGATAAGCACCTTAAACTTTTTTCTTATTTTGGTTAACTATGAAAGATAATAATACTATAAGGGTAAAGGCTCCCAGGTTTAATAAAAGGCTAATTGTATATATTCTCATGTCATTTCTTAATATGCTCTTATCCGCTGATGAGCCAGGAAATTGTAAGATAAAATCCCTCACCAAAAAGAAAAAGAACACCAAACTATGAATCAAGCTTAACTCTTTTTTTTTGCCAAGTGCCGGTATCCAGAAAAGTATTGAAAGAAGCCCCCAGGCCATGAGATAGGGATGAAGGATTATTGGGTTTATGTTCCCGGATGCGTAATTAAGATATAAATTTTTTAATTGAAGCCCAAGGTATAAAGTACCTATCAGCGCATATCCAAAAGGTAAAGCCAAAACGATTCTTCCCTTAAAGGTATTTTTTGATTGTTTATTTCCTGCGAAAAATAAAATAACAGTGTATACTAAAGGATAACCCGAAAAAAAAGCCATTAGTTCTAGCTGCTGCAGGTAAGCTAAAAAGTTATTTCCCATTTTTTATATTAAGTTTTAGTAATTATTGATATTACTAATTTTATGAAGGAAATGTAATGCATGCTTTTTTCTTCTGTATATTTCCTGGATGCAAATCATAAATTTATTTCATCCATCACTAAAATTGCTAAATCAACAAAGGCAGCATTGCATCAAAATCGATTTTAGATTCTTCTAATGGGGCTAATGTTCTATCCTGGAGGATTGTACCAAATTTCCTAAGATCAAATTTCTCTTTGAATTTGGAAAAGGAATTCCTGATCATGGTTACCAGTTCATTTTTATCTATTGTATCTGCAAGGTCTATTACATAAGAATCTTCTCCCACATAGTCAAGGATTGTCTCATTTCCAATAACAAAGCGGCTAGTAAACCTGCAGGCAATACCTTTTTTTGTTGGGGCCCTTTTCTTCATTACATCCAGGGTTGTAAGGCTGAGTACTTTTTCTTCAGTCTCAGTAAAGTTAGCCGGTGCTTGATAGTCCCATTGACTAACAATAAGTTCAGTTTGTTCTATCATTTTTTAAGTTGCAATTGATTTTGTTACAAATTAGGTAAAAGAAATAACACGGCGAATTTTCAGAAACGCGATTTGATCAATTAATTCACATCAGTTGGCCTTTTATTCCTTCTTTTCATTCCTGATATGATACCAATCATCATAAAATCTTTCACCAAAAGTATGTTTGGAAGGCTTTCCGTATTTTAATACAACGTACACCATGTAAATTATTACAAACGGAGCAAAGGGTAACATAGAAAAAATAATGCTGATAACGGAGTTTGATTGAAGTAGCAACTGGAAGATTATTAAATAAGCTGTCGCTATGGCAATGGCGATAATTGGTTTTTTCATTTTAATTTTTATATACATTAGAAACAGTTCCAAATAAACCGCAACAATTTATTTGCCAATAATTAAAATGATAATCTGTACAAAAACAAACCAGGGCTCTGGCCGCCGTGCAATAATGGGAATTTCTATGATTGGCTTTGAAAATTAATTCCCGGGCCTGACACAACAATTGATAATACTGCTTTTTTGAACAGTAATTTTGGGGCTCACATAGGGTATTCCCATGCCCATCCCACGAAGTATTAAAAGACAAGCCATTAACATCATCATATACGGGTAAGCTTTACGAATTTTTTGCCGAAGGCCGATGCTTACATAATTTCCGAAGAATGCAATACCCCACATCATAGGTAATGTTCCAAGGCCGAAGAATGCCATAAAAATCATACTGTTTGCTACATCGCTTGTAGACACTGCCACTGCTGCAGCCATGTACACAAGGCCACATGGAAGCAATCCGTTTAATAAACCAATTGAAAATAAGGAGGAAAAATTTTTCTTTAGAAAAAGTTTTCCAATTGACGAACGTAATTTTTCAAAAAATACAAGGATAAAATTTTTATTCTTAAAAGACGACAGCCTTTTAGGAAGAAGAATAAAAAATATAATAAGGAACCCTAAAAAAATGGAGAGCCATTGCTGATATCCAAACAGCGCAACGCTTTTACCAATAATGCCAAATATAAAACCGAAAACCGTGTAAGTAGTAATGCGGCCTGAATTGTAAAACAAGGCGCCAGAAAATTTTGCCCAATTACTATCGTTTTTCAATGGAAGTGATAAAGCTATTGGGCCACACATTCCCACGCAATGAAAGCTTCCAAGCAATCCCATCATAAATGCAGTCATTACCAATTGCACCATAATATTGTTAATTTATAAAAATTTTCTTTTGAAAATAATAGCTTGTTCCGTCCGCCTGCCACGACAACTGCAATTCGTACTCCCGCCTGCCTTCTGTATGCACAGGCACCAGCACAGGCGAATTCTCAACGGAAAATTTTTGAGTAATATCTTTATTTTCATCTGAAGGGCAATACAATACTGCTTGCCCTTCAACCTTTTTACCCAGGAAATCATTTGGGAAAACGATCGTGAGGTTGCCATCATTCACCTTATATTTTATAGTGTCAGACAGCTGATACACTTTATTCATGGCATCTATTTTCTGCTGGTATACCAACTCTTTATCATAATAATCTGTTGTTACCAAATCCACTTTCTGACTTGAAGATTTAAAAACAAGGAACATAATCCCTGATACAAATACAACATATACAAGAAGAATTTTATATCCCCAGTTCATACAAAATAATTTATCAGTTATAAACCTCAGGGCCAATAAAACTGGCCACAATTGTTTTTATTTTTTTATTGTTTTGATACATTCCGATCTTCAGTTCAGTTTTCCAACCCTTAACTTCATCCCTGTTCAGTTTTACAAAAAACTGGAGATGTGCATAATCTTCTTTTTTCACTATCGGGCTGCTGTTGCCCACCACTTCAATTTCACCTTTGAGATTTTCCAGCTTTAAAGTGTAGACGATGTCTTTATGGGTTTTATTGGCCAGCTTCAGATTATACAAGTTACTGATTCGACCGTCCGGCAAAGATGTGTAAGTCATACCGGCTGTGCGCATAAGCCTGGCGTCAAGATCATTTCTGCTAACTAAAAGAAAAACCAACAAGGATAATAATAAAGCCAATACTGATGTATAGGCTTTTATCCTTGCCGTAAATTTAAGTTTCACACCTTTTACGATACTATTTTCCGATGCATAACGGATCAAGCCGGTTGGCTTTTTAATGCTCGTCATTATTGAATCACAGGCATCAATGCATGCGGTACAGTTTATGCATTCCAGTTGCGTCCCGTTTCGTATATCGATACCCGTTGGACATATTCTTACGCAGGCAAAACAATCAATACAATCGCCTTGCGGCATAATTGCTGCAATCTTTTCGTTAATACTTTTGCATGCCCCATCTTCCTTACAGTCGACACATTTGCAATCGTGATCTTCTTTCTTTTTTAATTTCCCCCTCGGCTCGCCTCTTTTATGATCGTAAGCAACGACTATAGAATTTTTATCAAGCAATACGCCTTGCAACCTTCCGTATGGGCATACAACAAGGCAGGCTTGTTCCCGGAACCACCAATAAACAAAGAAAAATACACTGGTAAATATCAATAGCGAAATTAAAGTGCCAACGTTTGCAGCAGGTGCTTCCAGGTATCCCAACAATTGATCCATACCGATAAGATAAGCAAGAAAAAAATTGGCAATAATAAATGAAATAGCAAAGAATATAACGAATTTGGTTACACGCTTTCTTATTTTTTCAGCATTCCACTGCATCGCCTTTAATTGTTTTTGCTTGCCTGAATCGCCGTCAATCCAATATTCAATTTTACGAAAAACCATTTCCATAAAAATGGTTTGAGGGCAGGCCAGCCGCAAAAGATACGGCCAAATACTACTGTAAATAAAATAATAAAAACGACAAATGTGAGCATGGCAATACCAAAAATGAAAAAATCCTGCGGCCAGAAAACCATACCAAAAATGATGAACTTGCGCTCCAGCACATTGAGCATTAAGAGTGGCTCTCCGTTCACTTTTATAAACGGCAGTGTAAAAAATACAATCAAATAAAAAATACTGAAGCGGGTCCTTAAATTGTATAATCTTCCTTTAGGCTTTTTGGGGTTGATAAAATTTCTATTACCTTCTTTGCTTATAGTGGCGACAGAATCCCTGAAGCTTCCTTTTTTATCTATTGCTGTTATCGCTTCCATTTCTTTTCGTTATATTGTTATATGAGGCTTTGTGTTTAGTCACTTTTTATCTATAGCGGCCGAATGAGTTGAAGATTTTGTGGAATCTCCAACCTGTGTAGTAGCTGTTTGATCTACAAATAAATCTCCTTGTGGTGCTTTTGCATTTGGAGGGTTGGTTCCATGCAATGTTTTCACGTAGCTTGCCAGGTAGCTGATTTCTTTAGGGGTATATTCATTAGCCCATGATTGCATTCCTTTATCAGGGTAACCATTTTTTATGGTATGATAGATGTCATTTAAAGTGCCACCGTGTAACCAATAATTATCAGTTAGGTTAGGGCCGGCGCCACCTTCGCCTAATTTCCCATGGCATGCAAAACATTTGGTTGTAAAAATGCCTTTGGCTGCTGCCAATCCTGCTGCGTCAGCCATCGGTACATTATTTTCGTCTATTTTATCTTTATTACTTGCCTCATAAATTTCATGTTCTATACTTGCTTTGGCCATCTCGTCGTTGTATTCCTGTGTAGGATTTTTTCCGTAACCCAGTACCTCGAAATTTAAGAGATAAATAATGGCAACACCAATGGTTATGTAAAAACCGTATTTCCACCAGGGTGGCAAAGCATTGTCCAATTCCCTAATGCCATCGTAATTATGGTCAAGCATTACATCCGCTTCTTTTTCAACCGGCACAGCCCTTGTCAATTTTTTATTCAGTTTTGCCCACCACACGCTGAAATTACTTTCTTTAGCCACAGCCGGTTTTCTTGCCGGCAATAGTTCTGCAAAAAACCTTCTTATCAGGAAAGTGAGGAAAAATATTATGATAACTTCCGTGAATAATACGGACACCAATATATAAAAAGCGGAAGCGGAAAGCCCGCCATAGCTGGAGACTGCGTTTGCCGTAACTGTTTGTACGTCCTGGGCAGAAGAGCCCAGGCTGAAAGTTAACAATCCGGCCAGCAACAAAACGGGAAGTTTTTTAGCTACCTTGTTTTTTTCAACAACCTGTTTGCCTAAAACCATTAAAACCCGCCCCAGCAACCATATTACAAAGGCTAATAAACCCATAATGCTTACGAGGGTAATTTCAAGGGGGTTATAGTTTGAAGTATGTACAGTGCCGGAAGCAGTTGCCTCTTGTGCCACAGCAGCGGATGAGATAAGAATAGCCATTAAAAATAATAAGCCTGTCTTCTTTATTAAATGAATATGATACATATCTTTTTAATTATTCAGTTAGTTTAGATAATTCTTCTTTATCAAAGGGTATGTTAGATAATTCCTTTATCCTTTCTTTACTCATTTTTATTACTAAAAAAAGCAGCACTACAAAAAAGAGAAAAAAAATAAAAAGCGATATAAACGCATATATATGTGCACCGTTAATTTTTTCTGCATATTGTTTTATGAATGTGAACATGGTTTATTTATTATAGGTGGGGGTTTGGCTTTTGGTAATATCTGTTCCCAAACGCTGTATGTAAGCGATTAATGCAATCACTTCTTTTTTAGGAGAAACCCGGATACTGTCGCTAAGCAAATTTTTCGCAATTTTTTGTGCCTGCAAGTCAAGGTCTTTAATCGCAACTTTTTCATACCCTTTCGGATAGGGAACACCGAGGGTTATCATCGCGTGAATCTTCGCAGGCAAATCCGAAGTATCCAAATTATTTTCCAGCATGAAAGCGTATGAAGGCATTATGGAACCTTCACTCATAGATGATGGCTCACGGAAATGCCGGAAATGCCAGCCATTGGTTTTTTTAAGATTGCCCGTACCTTCCCTTGCAAGGTCTGGACCTGTTCGCTTACTCCCCCATTGAAATGGATGATCATAAACAAATTCCCCTGCTTTTGAATATTCACCGTAACGCTCTGTCTCGCTCCGGAATGGCGTAATCATTTGAGAATGGCATAAGTAACAACCTTCACGAACGTAGATATCCCTTCCCTCCAACTCAAGTGGCGTATATGGTTTTACACTGCTTATTGTAGGAACGTTTGATTTAATTAAAAACGTTGGGATAATCTCAACGATTCCGCCAATCAGAATAACAATCAGGCTCAATACCATCAATTGCACTGGCCTTCTTTCAATCCACCTGTGCCAATGTTCGCCGGCGTGAGGAACATAATCTTTTTGTAAAGGAGCAGCCTCAGCTTCTTCATTGGCCACGAGTTTGCCCGATTTTATTGTTTTATATAAATTATAAACCATAAATAAAACACCAACTAAATACAATGTTCCGCCCAATGAACGCATAGCGTAAAATGGTTTCATGTAGGTAACTGTTTCAAGAAAAGTATATTTCAATTGGCCGGCTTCAGTAAATTGTTTCCACATAGAACTTTGGGTAAAACCCGCCCAGTACATGGGTATTGCGTAAAACAATATTCCCAAAGTGCCCAGCCAAAAGTGGATGTTGGCTATTTTCTTTGAGTAGAGATCAGTTTTGAAAATTCTCGGAATAAGCCAATACAAAATACCAAACGTGAGCATACCATTCCACCCCAAAGCACCAATGTGCACATGAGCAATAATCCAATCTGTATAGTGGGAAATAGCACTTACGCTTTTTAATGAAAGCATTGGGCCTTCAAAAGTTGCCATGCCATAAGCAGTAACGGCAACTACCATAAATTTCAGAATAACGTCGTCGCGTACACGGTCCCAGGCACCCCGAAGTGTAAGCAATCCGTTGATCATTCCACCCCAGCTTGGAAAAATCAGCATGAAAGAAAATACAACACCTAATGATTGTGCCCAGTTAGGTAAAGCGGTGTATAATAAATGGTGTGGCCCTGCCCAGATGTACAAAAAGATCAAAGCCCAAAAGTGAATAATAGAGAGCTTATAAGAATACACCGGGCGATTAGCTGCTTTTGGCAAGAAATAATACATCAACCCCAGGTAAGGTGTGGTTAAGAAGAAAGCAACTGCATTATGCCCATACCACCATTGCACCAATGCATCCTGAACTCCTGCATACAGGCTATAACTTTTTAGCCAGGTATAAGGCAATTCTCCTGAACGTACTATGTGCAAAACTGCAACTGTAACAAACGTTGCTATATAAAACCAGATGGCTACATACAAATGTTTTTCTCTTCTTTTAAGAATCGTTCCAAACATATTCCAGCCGAATACAACCCAAATAATAGTAATAGCTACGTCTATTGGCCATATCAATTCGGCATATTCACCACTATCTGTAAGGCCTAATGGAAGGGTAATAGCCGCTGCAACTATAATTAATTGCCATCCCCAGAAATGAATGTAACTCAGTTTATCGCTGAACATTCTTGCTTTACAAAGGCGTTGCAATGAATAGTAAACACCCATGAAAATACCGTTACCTACAAATGCAAAAATTACCGCATTTGTATGCAAAGGGCGCAGCCTGCCAAAATTAAAATACGGTTCAAGGTTTAACCCATGGGGAAATTGCCCGGGAAAAACCAACTCTAATGCTATCCACAATCCCACAAGCATACCAACAGTACCCCACACCATGGTAGCATAGGCAAAGTTCCGTACAATCTTGTTATCATAATAAAATTTTTCTACCTGCATATTATTCTGGCTGATTTTTTTAAAAATGATGGTTAAATTTTTATTTAAATTTTTGAAATTTTTTCTTTGGCTGGTTCGCCTGATTCGACAGTTTTGGAAGCATCGTCAAAAAGCATCCGCACAGAAGGTGTATAATCATCATCATATTGCCCCGTTTTAGCACTCCATAAAAAGGCAATTAAAAAACCTGCTGCAACGAGTATGCTTATACCAATAAGAATTATTAATGCGCTCAAGTGATTCGAAATTTGATGAGTCAAAAATAGCAGTAGCCGCGTTGCCTGTTTATGATAAACATCAAAACAAAAAATGATTGTCGTCACATATTTTTATAAATTCTTGTATTGCGCACTTAGTGAGGATAAGGCAGTAACGAGCAGAACAATGCTAATACTGCTTGCCGGCATTAAAATAGCAGCTAGCATTGGTGAAAGAACGCCTTGAACCGCAAAGGACAACCCGGCAATATTATACAGAATGGAAAGAATAAAACTGGCAGTGACAATACTTTTTCCGGATCGTGCGTATGCAATAAACCTGTCGAGCGATTTTACCTGGGATCCATCTAAGATGGCATCACATGCCGGCGAGAATTGAGAAGTGTTATCACTTACCGCAATCCCAACTTTGCTTTGCATAAGGGCTCCCGCATCATTAAGGCCATCGCCAAGCATTAAAACGTTCTTTCCTTTTTGTTGAAGATTTTTTATAAAATCAAGCTTTTGTTGTGGTGATTGGCTGAACTGAAGCTTAATATTATTATTGAAAATTTTATTTAGTTTACTTTTTTCAGCATCATTGTCACCTGATAATACATAAAGATCAAACTTCTCTTCATATAACCGGTCCGCCATTTCTGTTATTCCTTCCCTGTATTGATTGCTTACAGTAAACCTTCCCATATGAACATCATTCATCATTACATGAACGTGCGTACCTGTATCGTAAGAAATTGCCCCCTCACGGAATTGATTAATGAAATCTGCAGAACCCATTCTTACCTCTATATCATTTGCTTTTGCCTCCACTCCTTTCCCGGTATATTCTTTAAAATTTTTTACCTGCATCTGCCTGGAACCTGGCCGAAGTGAAGAAGCAATGATTTTACTTAAAGGATGCGAAGACTGGCTTGCAATACTTCTAACAGCTATTAATTCTTTAGCAGTTAAAGGTGTGCCCTCATAACTTACTTTTGAAGACTTGCTATGTGTTATAGTCCCTGTTTTATCAAAAACAATCGTATTGATTTTGGCTAATGTTTCAATTACGTTTGCGTTCTTAAAATATAATTTATTCTTTCCAAAAATACGAAGCATGTTTCCGTAGGTGAAAGTTGCTGAGAGCAGGAGGGAACAAGGGCATGCAACAATTAAAACCGCTGTGAGAGCAGGTATTATCCTGCTGCTATCAAACTTCCACCAAAATAATATGGTGAGAAAAGCTATAACAAAAAGCGCTAACGTAAAGTAGCGGCTCCAGGGATGAATGAAGGATTTTTCTTCATTCTTCTTGCTGTTGAAAATCTCATTATTCCAAAGGCGGGTAATATAACTCTGTGATACCTCTTTGATAATCTCAAGCTCTATAGCGCTACCAACTTGTTTACCGCCGGCATAAATTAAATCACCTGCTTTCTTTTGTACGGGGGTAGTTTCACCACTTACAAAGCTGTAATCAATACTGGCATCGCCATTAATTATTACTGCGTCTGCAGGAATCATTTCTTCGTTACGAAGTATAATGCGGCTGCCTTTTTGCAGTTGCGTTACCGGCACATTCTTTTCATTTCCATCTTGTATAACGGTAACGCCTAAAGGAATATAAGATTTATAATCCCGGTCGAAAGAAAATGAATCGTATGTTTTATTCTGAAACCACCGCCCTATCAACAAAAAAAATATAATTCCTGTTCCTGAATCGAGATAACCTGCACCATGGCCGCCTATAATTTCGTAATAGCTTCTTGCAAAGGTTACAACAATAGCTAATGCTATCGGCGCATCAATATTCAGGTATTTCTGCCTAAGCCCTTTCCAGGCAGAGACGAAAATATCTGAAGCACTGAAAAATAAAACGGGCAGCGATAAGGCAAAATTTAACCAAATAAAAGTGTTCTTCAAACCCATGTCAATATTTCCGCCGGAGAAATATTCCGGAAAACTTAACATCATAATATTTGAAAAGCAAAAACCGGCAACCCCTATTTTAAAAATTTGTTGGCGGTTAAAAGTGACTGGTTTTTTCTTTTCGGTATCATTGAGGCTTATAGCGGGTTCGTAGCCAACAAAGGCAAGTAACTCCACAACTTTTCTCAAAGAAATAAGTTGCGGGTTGTAAATAATAAATACTTCTTTCTTCTGAAAATTTGATTGAGAGGTGATTATTCCATTATTGATTTTATGAAGATTTTCCAGCAAAAAAATACAGGAAGAACAATGGATTTGCGGCAATTGAAAAACAACATTTACCTGGTTACCGCTTTTGAATTGAACCAGCTTGTTTATTGTGGCTTCATCATCGAGGTAGCCGAATCTTTCAGAAATAAATTTCCCTTTTGATTTTATTCCCGGGTTTTTATCCAGGTTGTAATAATTGCAAAGATTGTTTTCATTGAGCAGTAAATACACCTGTTTGCAACCGTTGCAGCAAAATGATTTATCATCCACAAGTATTGAATCGCCGCAGGGTTCACTACAATGATAACAGGGTGTTTTGTCCAATGAATTTCTGATGAGGTATATTTTAAAATTGCTTAACTATTGCAACGCTAAAATAGACCGGGAGAATAACAAATGATCTGATAAAAATCACAAGAAAGACTGATAAGCATCATTGAAACGCAATACTTATTTAGCAGAAAGAGATCAAAGGTACGGCCCGCGTTTAGCCTCTCATTTGCCTTCCAATTAACCTGAAGCCTGGCATCAGTTTCAAAGTGTTCACTTGGCCCTGGGATTAACAGATTGATTACTGTTGCAATTTTCAGGCCTTTGAAATCGACAGGTAATCAACTTTCTTTTTACGTATCGGCCAAAAGGATACCGCTAATATAACGGTGCACGGAAACGCAGCCCCCACACCAGGCGGAGTTATAGCAAGCAAAAAAATGATTGCACCGGTAGCCCGGTTTTAAAGATCCAACCTTTCATTAAAATGCAAAAAGCAATTAGCGCCTGGCAGGTAGCAATAAAACCAACTGCCAAAGTTATGCGAGTACTGAACTAACCCTCTATAAAATGACGATATAATCCTGAAAAGGCCAGGTTGCCATAATCAAGATAGAATTGTTTTTTCTAAAATGCAGATTCATCGTTGCCGCAGTTCCGCAAGCTACTCCGTAGCGTACAGCCTCTGCAATACGTTTTTAAGATGAGGTGTGGCCTGCATCTTTTGGTCTTCATTTGCGGCCACTATCGCATTATACAGTATCAGCTTCTCTCAAAAAAGCCCGTCTTTTCATCTATTAATATCCTGAATATAATAGCAACTGCCGTTTTAGTTTCAACACCTGCTTTCTTTGAAGTGGTGCCTTCTGCTATTGCTGGTTTACTTTTTTTAATAAAAAGGCTTCTATCCATGAATGCATTAATAAATTTTTTAAGATTCCCGATGTCGTGGATTTCTTCGTAGCCACCATGTAGCATTACACTTTTCCAGTTACAATGATCGGTAACTTCTTCTACCTGGAAACACACTCGCCGATTTTTTAGCATTACCTGGTTTTTAAACCCATCCTGGGAGTGGCAGATAATATGAGTGCCGTTGTAAATGTAGTTTGTGGGATACACGTAACTATTATAGCCATCATAGCATCCCAGGTGCCCGAACACATTATCCTCCAACAACTCTTCAATTTCAGGGTTAGATAATTTCTCTATCATAGCACGTATTTAAGGCTTGTTTAATAAAAATGTTTTTATCCTTTCCAAAATTTTCTGAAGCACCAAAGCAAATTTTTAAGGATGTGTTCATAAATTCAAAAATTTAATCAGATTCATGAAGAGCCATTACAGGCAAATAGCTATGTAATATCAATTCTTTGGTATGGCTTTTTTGAAGCAACTTATCCAATAATGAATGCCGTTTGTGTATCATGATAATCATATTAATATTATTATTTTCACAAAAATCCAAAACACCTTGATCTATATCCCAACCGGTAACAAAATGATATTCAGGTTGTAAGTTTTCCAACATTGACTGGAGCAGCCCGGACTGGAAAACCATTTCGGGGCCATGTTCTTTTGACGCTCCTATGTTGATAACATAAAACTTTGCATCAAGGCTTTTTACGAGTTCTTCAATTTCATTAACAGGAGTTGTATTGACTACTTTTTTAAAGTCGCATGCAAGCACAATTCTCTTAATGCCTGAAAATTTAGCCTTTTGCGGTATCGCTATTATTGGCCACATTAAATGCTCCATTGCAAATACGGTATTACTTCCAAAAAACAATCGCTCTGCACTGGTAGTGCCCTGGCTTCCCATAACCACTGCAAAGGGGCGTACACTTTCACACACAGTTTTTAATTCAGTAAAAAAACTACCCATCTGCACTTGTGTTTCGATCCTGATTTTCCCGGATGTTTTCTTTTCAAGTTGTCTTCTCAATTCATTTAAAGTTCCCTGGGCATTCTCCATAATTTCCCCGGGTAAATTCAAAGGAGGCATATCACTATACATAAGAGGGAAAATTGGAACGTTAAGCAAAAGGAGACCTGCCTTTAAAGTTACCGCCATGTCAGCAGCATAATTCGCCGCATTTGAGGCAGCAGAAGAATAATCAGTAGCAAGAATTATCGTTTTCATAATAAATTATTTTTTTGAATTAAAATATCAACGCAATAGAATCATAGTGCTTCATTATTTTTTCACTTATGAATCCCACATCTCCCAGTCATCCAGTACTTTTCCAATTATTAATCTATTGCATCGTTTAAATGCAGCACCAGGTAATTTTTTATTTGTTTTTGGCTCTTTACCAAATCCCGTATGTTTGAAGCCTGGCTAACTAAAATATTTTCTTTCACTTTTATTTATCAAACTTACAATACCAGAATGCGGTTATAAGTGATTCCTATCATTATTAAATTTGATCCTCCTCATGTTTTAGGAATACAGGATTTTTTTAGTATTTGGGATAAACAGAACAAAAAATGATGCATATCATGCTATTCTTTCTGAATATCATAAATATCAGATTCCATCTTTTTTACTTTTGAGAAATTGTAGCCATGCTGGCTACTTGAGAGGTAAGATTTTTACTGATTCCAATGCGCCAGCTATTCAATATCCTGATTTCAGAACGTTTTAATTTTTGAACATCAGCGTAAGTAGTCCCGAATACGTGTCCGGCAAATGCCGTTCTCCCGGCTTCCCTTTTTTACTATATCAGGCCCAGGGAAAGGATTTTTTTGCAGCCAGCCATTTTTTAAACAAATGCAAAACTTTGAAACCCTTTATTTTACTGGATTTCTTAATTTCACTGAATCTCAAATAATTGTACTCAGCGGAGACTATTTGCCCTTATCTAATAAGGAAACATTATTCAACATTAGCTTTCCGGCTAGCAATCATTCGTTGTCCCCGAACAAGGATTCTCAGGCCCATTCTCTTTAATGAGATAGCAGGATGTTTTTTTTTGTGTTCATCTATGCTTTGTTTGTAACTGGCAATAATATTCTGGTATGATAATATGCCAATGACATTATGATTCTCCTTGGATAAAACCGGCAGCACATCTAGATTTTCGTTTGCCATTAATTCAACTGCTGTTCTTAAACTGTTGTCAGACAGCAACAGAAATATTTCTTGCGTTTAATAAGTGCTTCCGACAAGTGTATCTGCTCTTTATGAATTTTGTTGTATAAACTTGATGAACTTACAATCCCTTTATATTCTCCCTGCCTGTTGGAAACTATAAAATAATTATTTTTAAAATCAGGTTCTTTATCAAGCCAATCCAGTACTTCGCCAATAGTGGTATCCTCACTTAGTATCAGCCCGTTTGTTTGCATAACTTCACTTGTGGAAATTGTGTCAAGAATATCAGCTTCAAATGAATCAGGCGTTTTAATTCCCCTTCTGGAAATCTTTTCAGTCATAATGGTACTTCCCATAAAAAAATAGGACACAATGTAAGATGCACTACAGGTGCAGAGTAAGGGCAATAAAGCATTTGACTGACCGGTAGATTCAAGTGCAAAAATAACCGAAGTCATAAATGCGCGGGAAGCACCGGCAAATAAAGCCGCCATACCTACCAACGCAGCAAGGGGCAGGGAAATGCCTGTTGAAGGGAAAAAATAAAGAATCCCATTTGCCAATAATATGCCTGTAGCTCCACCAATAGTGAGTAATGGCGCCAGGGTTCCCCCAGATGTACCACTTCCAAGAGCAATAGCCCAGGAAATGAATTTTAGCAGGCACAGACTTAGGACAATTCGCATACCCATATTACCGGAAAGTATATCGGTAATATTACTGTATCCAACACCCAGCGTTCGCGGAGAAAAATATCCGATGATACCTACTGCCAAACCTCCTATTGCGGGCCACCACATCCAATGAACAGGCAGTTTTTCAAAAGCATCTTCAATGATATAAATCACTTTTGTAACTCCGATAGAAAGGAAACCGATTACTATCCCCATTAAACTGTAGACTGCTATGGCAACATTGGTCGGTGTTTTGATCAAGGCACTCGTAGCGAAAACCGGGCTTGTGCCGAACAATAAATGATGGCCTAAAGCACCAGTGATGCAAGCCAATGAAACAGGAATAATGGAACGGGGCGAAAACTCAAAAAGTAAAAGTTCGATGGCTAAAAAAACAGCGGAAACGGGAGTGCCAAAAATGGCTGCCATACCTGCCGTTGCCCCTGAGGCTAAAAGAATTTTTCTTTCATGATGTGTGATATTCAACAACTGCCCTAAAGTACTTCCTAAAGCGCCCCCGGTAGCAATAATAGGGCCTTCAGCGCCAAACGGGCCACCACTACCAATTGCAATGGCTGAGGATATTGGTTTTAAATAAGTAATGGTTGGTTTGATCTTGCTTTGGTTGGTTAAAATTTGTTCCATCGCTTCAGGAATGCCATGCCCCCGGATGGCTTCAGATCCATAAAGTGCCATAAGCCCAACAATTATTCCCCCGATTGCCGGTACCACAATTACAAAGAGGCCAAGTGAATTGCCTGCCGGTGAAGCATAAGCAATTGACCAATTTCCATAAAATGAAATATTGGTTACTAGGTAAATTAAATAAACCAGGAATTTTGCAATAAAGCTTATAAAAATGGCTACAACAACCGATAGGGCAGATACAAAGAGTATGCGATTCTTATGTTGCGGGGCAGGTGGAGCTATATTTTCCGCTTCAAGGGTAGGTTGTAATGACAGAGATACCGGAATTGCATTTTCATGGCTTTGATACTTTTTCATAAAATCGACGCTTTCTACTAAGAGGCAAAAATATGATATAAATCATATTTTTACATACAAATATTATATTAAATCCTTTATTAGTATAATATTGATCAATATAATTCTTAGATTTACAAAATGAAAAATATCAAAGAGCGTTGCGATTTAAAAAGCTGTTTTTTGTGTAGTAACTGTTTAAAAGATTGGTTACCTGCAATTGATACCCATAAACAAAATCTCGCTTATAAAAAGGGGGAGGTCATTTTTGAAGAAGGATCTCCGGTGAAAGGCATCTACTTTTTATATAAAGGCAAAGTAAAAGTTTATAGAAAGTGGGGGCAACAAAAACAGTTGATATTGCATTTTGAAAAAGAAGGCGGTATAATTGGGTATCGTGGGTTAGGAAATAAAAATGTTTATCCAGTATCAGCAATGGCTTTGGAAGAAAGTTTGCTTTGTTTTGTCGATACTGCTTTTTTTGAAACGACATTGCAGGTAAATAACAAACTCACCTATAAGCTAATGCAATTCTATATTAATGAGCTTCAATACGCTGAGGGAAGGATGAGAAACCTGGCACATATGGACGTAAAAGGCCGTGTGGCAGAAACGCTCCTGATGTTGAAAAAGGACTTTGGTGAAAATAAAAACGGATTTATAAATATAACGCTCACAAAGCAAGATCTTGCTTCCTATGCAGGCACGACTTATGAGACATTTTTCAGAATGATCAATGAATTAGCCAAACAAAAGATCGTGCGACTATCAGGTAAAGATGTGGCTATTTTGAAGGTGGAAAAATTGGAAGAACTTTGTACGATGAAATAAAAAATCGCCAGCTAATCAGCTAATAATTCTCACTGGCTTTTTAAGTTGCTTTCCCATTTGCCAGACAAATGCATCAGTAACAACCCCAGGAATAAAACGATAGCTGCAAATAAAAGGGCTTCATTTATATAAGGCACCACATCATAATCAAGGTCTGCAATTCCCTGCACTAACAGAAAAACTTCATTTAAAATAATACCTCCAACAAAAATCTTTACTCCGGCGATATTTAATTTACTGAGCGTTAATTTATCAATGTAAAAACAGTAGCCTATAATAAAAAGAGAAATAACGCCTAACAGTACAAGATGCAGATAACCAATAACAATTGGCCTGAAACCGTAAGTAAGAAAACTCAAAGAAGGAATTGCTGAGGCGGCCTGCAGCAATAGTTTAAGCGTAAATGCAATACCACAAAGAAAAAAAAGTGAATATAAAGTGGAATTAACTTTCGATTTTAATACCTGCAGATTTTTTAAAACAGGCCGAAGAATAATTATCCATCCCCATAACTGTGCAAGAACGGCTATAATTACCATCGCATATATCCATTCAGGCATTGGAATCCAAAGCGCAGATAAAAAATAAGCGGGAATACACGCACCTGCAAAAAGATAAAAAGCGGTTTTTAGTTGCTTTACTGTAAGAAGAGATCCTTCTATCCGTGTGGCCAGCAAACCCATACAGGCAAATAGGAACCATCCGTTATATTGAAAATGCAAAAAGAAATAAAGTGAAGCCAGTTGAAAGTCCTGGTTCATATTTTTGGTAGCCATTAAAAAAGCCAATGAAAATGCGCCAAATGATGAAAGAACATTAAAAAACAAAGCAGACTTGAAAAATAAATTGGCCACTTGCTTTGGATGAATTCTTTTCAGGTCTCTCCAAAATTTTACGGCGAAAATATAGCCGGTAAATACGGAAGCAGTGGAAAAAAATATAGAAGGAAAAGCATATCCCATAAATGGAAATGTAAATAGCATGCCATACGCAGAAATAAGGTTGGCCCATAATATCCAACGATATTTTACAAATTGGTTGGAGTTGGTTTTATCCACCAGGTATTTAACCATTAAAGCCATCAAAGCTTGGGTAACCCATCCGGAAAAGGCAAAATGAGAATGAGCGTGTAATAGAAATCCCTGGTTTACTATGGGGAGTGAGTACGCTATTTTATAACGCAACAGGCATCCTAATACCGAAACGATCAATAAATTAAATAAAGAAACTGATAACCATTTATGTAACGAACGATCCATTTTTGCGGCAAAGTAACAATAGAATAATAATTTACTCTATGACCCGAATCATAAACCTATTAATAGAATATCTTTCCCTTGTTGATCTGCAACTTCCCGATTTCCTGCAGATGGCGAATGCTGCGGATAACCGTTTCGACGCGTAAGCCTGTCATATCCGCAATTTGTTGCCGGGTAAGCTGAACCAAATTGCACTTAGAGCATATATATTTTTTATGTTCTTTAAAATAAGTAAGCAAACTGCATATTTTGTCTTCAGGTTTATTACTGGCCAGGTTTTTTGATAGCAGAAAGCGAAAACGCAAACGCTCAACCAGCAATTTAGAAAACGCAAAATGTAAATCCGGATCATCTTTAAGTAATTGCTGGAAAATATTCTTAGGCAACCGAACCACTTCACACTCGTCGCTTGCAATGGCGGAAGCTGCATAGGGCGCTTTCGTCAAATAAGGGAAACTCTCCAAAGCATTCGCCCGGTTCTATCATATCCTGCACGAATTCTTTTCCATCCTCACTCACCTGTAACCAACGAACAGATCCTGAAACTAATTGATAATAATAATAACATTCAGTGCCTTCCTCAAAAATAATTTCATTTACGTTATATTTTTTTGTAGAAGCACCTAAATCCAATAATTTATCTATATAGATCATAAAAAATATTCTCTTAAGTAAATAACGGACTTTTTTCAATTTCAGAGCACGCATTTACCCCTGATATTAAATAGCCCGGAGTATGATTCTCGTCATATACCGCACTCCCCCAAAAAATGAACGAACCTATACAATCCGTTACCAGTAAGCATTTAGCAAGATTCTTACAGATCGCAATTTTTAGAAAAGAATATCCGGAATTTCAATTATGACTACACGCATAAGATGCCGGAAGCGCCCATGGTAATTTTGTGTCCTCAATTTACAACATAAAAAACTTTAAACAACATGAAAAAACTAATGTATGTAAGCGTTCTGGCCTTATTCTTATTTGCATGTAATAGTAGCTCTGATAATGACAACAAAACTACAACCGGCGAGCCAGCCGCTACCGCATCAGCAGGCCAGGCGGAAGACGCAAATGCAAATCCCTCTTATGACCCTAAGCGGGGAGAAGGCAAATTTACTCATGTTGAAATTAGTTCAACCCTGGATAAGGAAAAAGCTGAGGCAGGAGAAAAGATCTATAATGTAAAGTGTAGCGCATGCCACAAACTAACTGATGAAAAATTGGTTGGCCCGGATGGAAAGGCGTAACTAAGCGTCAGACAGCAGAATGGATTATGAATTTCGTAACCAATACCGATGATATGATCAATAAAGATCCCAAGGCCCAGGCGATGCTTGAAATCTGTATGGTACGCATGCCCAATCAAAATTTAAGTGACGAAGATGCCCGAAATGTGTATGAGTTTATGCGTAAAAATGATGGCGTAAAATAAACTGATTCTTGAATAAATACAATCAATTCAAATGTAAATAATGAACGAAACAAAGGAAATTGTATCACTTGATGACATTAAGAAGCTGGTAGATACTTTTTATGAAAGAGTTAGAAATGATGAATTACTGGGACCAATATTTGAAGAAAGAATCCAGGATCGTTGGCCTAACCATCTTCAAAAGATGTACACCTTTTGGCAGACCGTTTTACTGGGAGAACACACCTACTTTGGCATTCCCTTTCCACCACACGCCAATCTTCCTGTCAGTGGTAAGCATTTTCAAAAATGGATGGGACTGTTTAAAGAAACAGCAGATGAAAATTTTACAGGAGAAAATGCGAAGGAGGCAAAGTTTCGGCAGCAAAAATGGCGGAAATGTTTGAATCTAAAATATCTTATTACCGAAGCAGGGGTTCCGGTGGTTTAATCTAAGAATCAGATACAAGCCGTGTTCTATGGTAAAGACAAAAGATATTTTTATAAAGGTATTGTTGGATGATGAAGAATTAATACTCGAAACATACATGTACGAATATAGAAACCTGATGATGTTGTTATTTGATAAAATTTATCTGGAAGATTTTGGTGAATGCAAAGGGATGGGTAGATGCGGCACCTGCATGGTAGAAATTATTGATACCGAAAATAAGTTGTCTGACTTTGGAAGAAATGAGTGGGAAACGATGAAAAAAGCCGGAGCTGACAATTCAAATCAAAGATTGGCTTGCCAGATACTTGTAACCAATGAATTGCACAATGCAACCATCAGGATAACCCACACAGAATTAAATTGAAAAATAAATATAGAAACAGATAATATTGATTCGACAAAAACTACCTCTCTAAATTGATTTTTTAAACCATTAAACCAGTATAAAAGATGAAAAATGTATCAAATGCAGTAAACAAAAAAATAACTCGTTTACTTATTATAGGTTCCGTCCTGTTTTTAAGTGCCTGTAAAACCAACAGCAACTCAAATTCGGTAATAGATAAAACTTACGAAGGCAACGGTGATGATTTACCAAAAGTGACGCAAGTGATGGTTCCACCGCCCATGTTGCCAAAATTTGACCAGGTAGAGAAAGGCGGCCCAAAAGTAATCCAGGTAACTTTTACAGTTGAAGAAAAGAAAATAGAAGTAGCACCGGGTGATTCATTGTGGGCGTTCACTTATAATGGTACCGTTCCCGGGCCGATGATAGTAGCTCACCAGGGTGATTTTATAGAATTCACATTGAAAAACCCTTCCACCAATACGCAAACGCATAATATCGATTTTCATGCAGCCACAGGCGCTCTGGGTGGCGGTGAAATCTCTTTGGTAAATCCCGGCCAACAAGTTACTTTCAGGTTCAGATGCATAAGAGCCGGTGTATTTGTGTACCACTGTGCTCCCGGTGGATTAATGGTTCCCATCCATGTTACGGCTGGGATGAATGGCGCTATCATGGTGCTTCCAAAAGATGGATTAAAAGATGAAAATGGCAACCCGGTTACTTTTGACAAAGCATACTATATCGCCCAGGAGGATTTTTATCTTCCAAAAGATAAAGATGGCAAGACAATAAATTTCGCCACCGTTCAACAAAGCATACAGGCACGCGCGGAATCAATCAAAACACTTATTCCCACTAATATTGTTTTCAATGGCAAGCAGGGCTCTTTGTTAGGCCCTAATGCATTAAAGGCAAAAGTGGGTGAGAAAGTATTATTCATTACTTCCGAAGCGAACAGGGATACCCGCATCCATCTTATTGGCGGCCACGCTGATCTCTATTGGCCGGGAGGAAAATTTTCAAATAAACCCTTTACCGATTTTGAAACATGGGCAGTGCCCGGAGGATCTGCAGCAGCGGCCTTATACAGATTCAGGGAGCCCGGAACTTATCTTCTTTTAGATCACAACCTGATAGAAGCATTCGCTTACGGAGCAATGGCACAGGTGAAAGTAGAAGGCAAATGGGACAGCAGCCTGATGAAAGTAATTCACCCTCAAAGCCCCTTACCATAAAATAGAAACAACATGTTTTTATCAATAACTATTTTAGTGAAAATTTATTAAGGTATTTAAGTACTTTATTACTTTTATTATTTTCCTTTACAATTCAATTAATACTTAAAATTTAAAAAACAATGGAAACTTTATTACAACAGGATAACATTCTTAACGTAACCGTGATAGAACCACGGTTAAAACACCCGGCCATTTTCGCCCGCTTTGATGAATTAAATCCCGGCGAAAGCCTTACCATCCACAACGACCATGACCCGAAACCTCTTTACTATCAGCTATTAGGAGAAAGAGGAAACATTTTTAACTGGGAATACCTTGAGCAAGGGCCCGAATCCTGGAAAGTAAAGATCAGTAAAAAGCTCACAGGCAAAAGTGATGAAACACTGGGCGAAATTGCAACTAAAGATTTGCGCAAAGCTGAAGTATTTAAAAAATATGGCCTTGACTTTTGCTGCGGAGGAAAGAAAACAGTGAAAGAAGCCTGTGCCGAAAAAGGATTAGACGTAACTAAAATAGAACAGGAATTACAAAATGCTGATAAAACTTCGTTTACTCTGAGGCCTTTACCTTACAACGATTGGAGCCTTGATTTTCTTGCTGATTATATTGTGAATACCCATCACAGTTATGCAAAGAAAACGATTCCCGACTTACTATCTTATGCATCGAAGGTAGCAAGCGTGCATGGAGGACATCATCCTGAATTATTTGCTATCAGCCAATTAACAGAAGAAGTGTGCGAAGAATTGACTTCGCACATGGCAAAGGAGGAAACTGTTTTATTCCCCTATATAAAACAATTAGTAGCTGCTAAAAATAATGGAAGCCAGTTACAAAGTGCAACTTTTAAAAGCGTACAGCCTCCTATCAACATGATGGAACATGAACATGAAATAGTGGGAAATAAACTGGGTCAGATAAGGACACTGAGTAAAAATTACTCGCTGCCGGAAGATGCCTGCGCCAGTTATTCTTACCTGTTTAAAACATTGGATGAATTTGAAAATGATTTACACATACATGTTCATCTTGAGAACAATATCCTATTTCCAAAAGCATTGGAGATAGAAAAACAACTACAGAAATGAAAGACCATACACCCATAAAAAGACACCAGGCCCTCGTCACATTTTCCAAAGATCATCATCCCGGTTTGTTACTGGTGTGGAAGATAAGTCAACGCCCTGAAAAAGCCATCCGTGCTGAACGAATCAATAAATATGTAGTTTCTTTTTTTAAGGAAGATATTAAAAAGCATTTTAAAGATGAGGAGCAATTACTTTTTTGCAGATTACCTGTTCATGGCTCGTTCCGCAAGAGGACAGAAGAAGAGCAAAAGTTCCCCAAAATCTTTGATACCGTATTTCCAGGCGCTTCAGTATTAAAAATACTGCTTTATATTTTGCCTGCCCATTTTAAGAAATTTTATTTCCCTAATCATTTCTAAGATAATTGTTATGGCTAAACAGTAAAGGCACAAATACTCCGGATTTCTACTTATGAAAAGACATACCATATTATATTATTTCATAACCAATCCTTAGCTTCAAAAAAGCATTCTACATGAATTTTGTATCACATTTTAAAAAATACCATATATGACATCCCATGCTTTCATCTCAACAACCATATTTATTCTAATAGGTGTTTTTTACTCAAGCTCTTCATTGGCACAGCAAGAACAAAATGAAGAATTAAAAATAAATATTCAGCTCAGGCCGCGCGCTGAATTTAGAAATGGCTTATTTACTCCCATATTAAAAGGACAGAAACCGGCATCTTTTATTGCGCAGCGCAGCCGCCTCGGGCTTACTTATTCGAAAAACCAAAAATTGACAATTGGTTTAAGTACCCAGGTAGTTACTACCTGGGGAAATGACTCGCAGGTGCAAACTACAGCCAATGAAGTTTCACTTTATGAGGCATGGGCCAAACTATATTTTAATCCTGAATGGAGTATAAAACTGGGCCGCCAGGTGCTTTCTTACGATGATGAAAGAATTTTGGGCGCACTGGATTGGAATAATGCAGGCCGCAAGCACGACGCTGCTTTGCTGGGTTTTGAGAAAACTAAATTCATAGCAAATTTAGCTTTTGCCTTTAATCAAAATGCAGAAAAAGTTACCGGTACATTTTATGATAATTCACTAAGCCAGCCTTATAAAGCCATGGAATTTTTGTGGATGAAATATAAGTTTACTGATGCATTATCAGCTTCAGCTTTAATAATGAACCTTGATATGCAAAACAGGATTGATTCTTCCATTTCCCATTTACAAACTTTGGGAGGAAATATTTTTTACAAAAAGGAAAAGCTGAATATAGCCGGAACCTTTTATTATCAGATGGGAAATAAACCGGTTAAAAATTATCCTTCTATAAAAACCAACGCATGGATGGCGGCATTTAAAGTAGATTATAATATTGATAAAAAGTTGGGTGTAGGAATTGGTAGTGATTACCTGAGCGGAAAAGATATGAATTCAACATCCACAAAGATTACTTATTTCAATCCACTCTATGGGACACACCATAAATTTTACGGTTTCATGGATTATTTTTATGTATCAAGCCCGCACGATAATGTAGGCCTTTGGGATTCTTATCTGAACCTGAATTGGAATGCAACCGAAAAGCTAAACTGGCAATTGGCGGTGCATCATTTTGAATCTTCCGGTAAAATAATTGATTATTCAGGCAACAAGGCAAGTTCCACACTGGGTAATGAAGCCGGCCTTACTTTCGGATATAAAATAATGAAGGATGTAAAACTAAGTGGCGGCTATTCGCAAATGTTTACAGATGCTTCGATGAAATATGTAAAAAATGTTTTACCTGATCAAAAGATGAAATCTTTACAAAATTGGGTTTGGGTTTCTATAAATATTAATCCTGATATTTTAATTTTTAAATCAAAATAAATTACAGTGAAAGCATAAATAAGACGAAGTTGTATTTTCAATTTTTCATCAAATGCGGTTCAAAATTTTAAGAAACATGAATGAAATAAACTTGAATGACAGTAGCATCCAGGCTTTTACTAAATTGAATATTTTGAAAAAAATAATCAGCCTGATTATATGCGTGGCCTTGTTGACTGCGTGTAACCAAAGTTCTAACCGTAATGAACCTAAAGAAAATTCTCACACAGCCGAAGAAACGGCTACAGCGTTAACATTAGATAACGGAGCTAAATGGCAAGCAGATTCCAGTACCAATCATCATGTGACGGATCTGCGAACTATCGCGAACATGTTTAAGGTTCAGCCAAACCCATCCCTAAAAGAATATCAAATTTTAGGCAACGACCTGGGAAACTCCTTAAATGAAATGATACAGGATTGTAAAATGACCGGCCCAGATCATGAAGCCCTCCATAAATGGCTGGAGCCTGTTTTAAATGAAAGTAATCAGCTAAAAAATGTTATTGATACAACAACTGCAAGAGTAACTTTTAATTTAATTGATAAACGATTAGATGAGTATCATAATTATTTCGAATAGCCATGACCATAAACGCAAATACAAAAATTGCAAAAATCCTTAAGCAAAATCCTCAGGCACTTGAGGCGATAATCAGCCTCAATCCAAAGTTTGAGAAACTGCGAAATCCTGTGTTACGGAGATTGATGGCAGCACGTACCAGTATTGGAATGGCTTCACAAATCGGAGGGCTAAGTATTGAAAATTTCTATGAAAAACTCGAACCTTTAGGTTTTGAAATTGACAGGAAGACTATGCATGAAACCAATAAGGATAAACCAAAACTACCTGCTTTTTTTAATTCAATATCTAACGATCAAATTTTATCTTTTGATGTAAGGCCAATAATTGATGGAGGAAAAGATCCGTTAAATGCGATTATTGAAAAAGTAAGAAATATTCCTGCCGGCGGTCGTCCTTAAAATCATAAATTCTTTTGTACCAACTCCATTAATTTCTTTGTTGGGTAAACAAGGCTTTGAATCGTTTATAGATAATATTAATGATAAAACGGTGGAAACTTATTTTTACAAAAAAAGTACTGCACCTGTCGAATTAAATGAGGAAGAAAATAATTCACAAGGCTGGGATGAATTGTTGGAAAAATTCAAAGACAAAACGGAAACAGTAGATGTACGTGATTTAGAAATGCCTCAGCCAATGATGTCGATTCTTGCAGAACTGGAAAAGTTACCTGGCAATAAAGCTTTATTTGTCTTTCATAAAAGGATTCCGGTTTTTTTATTGCCTGAATTAAAAGAAAGAGGATTTGATTATCGAATAAAAGAAATTGCGCCAAATGAAGTGCGCCTGTTGCTTTTTAAAGATTAAGAATGTTTCCGGAAACTACAAATAGCGGCCTTGCAAAAAACACTTCTTATAAAGTCGTGTTGCCTTTTTATGTTTATGCAGGGCTATCTTTCCTGGTAGCTACTGTTTTATTGTTTCTTTCTTCATCGGCTTTCTTGCAACATTATTTTCATCCGCGCACACTTGCTATTACACATCTAATGGCATTAGGATGGGGCACAATGATTATACTGGGAGCAAGCCACCAATTGGTTCCAGTATTGATTGAAGGCAAGCTATATAGTAATTTTCTGGCTTACCTTTCTTTTGCATTTTCCGGAATAGGAATTCCGTTATTGGCCTATTCTTTTTATGAATTTGATTTTGGCTGGATTGCGCAATGGGGGGCAATTTTAATTAACCTTTCTGTTTTATGCTATCTTATCAATATTGGTACTAGCATGTCAAAAAGCAAAGTAGAAAATGTACATGCTGTATTTGTTTTTACAGGAACTCTTTGGCTTCTGATCACAACGCTGACCGGTTTATTTTTGATTTACAATTTCACTTATACTATTTTATCACAGGATTCTTTGTCCTATCTCCCACTTCATGCACATTTAGGAATTATTGGATGGTTTTTATTATTGATAATAGGCGTCGGTTCACGCCTGATACCGTTATTTCTTATTTCAAAATACAACAATCAAAAATTATTATGGTGGATATACTCGCTCATCAATATTGCATTGATAAGTTTCATCATTATTTTTTTATACATCAAAATAACATGGTTGTATCTGCTTCCCTTAGCCGCGCTGGCAGTTTCTTTGTTTATGTTCGGGTATTATTGTTTTCAATCGTATCGCCAGCGCATCAGAAAAAAAGTGGATGAACAATTAAAACTTTCCTTACTTTCTGTTTTAATGATGGCACTGCCCTTGATTTTTTTATTGATCATCATTCTATTTTTGATTTTTTCGGTAAATAATTATCATTTGATCATTTCCTATGGTTTCGCTATTTTTTTTGGGTGGATTACCACTATAATTTTCGGAATGACTTTTAAAACTTTACCATTCATTGTCTGGAATAAAGTCTATCACCAAAAAGCTGGTTTGGGAAAAACTCCCAATCCAAAAGATTTGTTCAGTGATACAATATTTTACTGGATGTGTATTTCCTATCTCGCAGGATTTATTTTATTTATAACCGGTGTTCTTATTTCAAATGAATTGGCCATTAGAATTGCAGCAGCGCTTTTGTTGTTAACGGCAATATTATACAACGGAAACCTATGGAAAACAATAACGCATAAAGTAAAAACTCATGAATGAAATTACCAATGATGAAACCAAATGCCGGTTGGCCTTGGGCGCATTAAAATTTATAGAAGATCCTGAAATAGGATTAAATGTGGTTGACCTGGGTTTAATTTATCAAATTGATTTTGATGAAAATGAAAAGAGAATTTATTGTTCGCATTCACTAACCACACAGTTTTGCCCAATGGGCGATTCAATAAATTCAGGTATTTCAAATGCACTGCAACAGACATTTAAAGGTTATGATGTAGAAGTAAAAGTTACTTTTGACCCGCCATGGAACTCGCAAAAAATATCTAAAGAAGGACGTGAATTTTTAAATAGTTAACCAATGCTTAGCAATACTTGTAAAACCGCAATTAAAGCTGTCGTTTATTTGTGTTCAAAATATGAAACACAGGAAAATGCGAGCATAAAAGAAATAGCAGAATTTATCAATGTCAACGAACACACGATTGGTAAAATTTTACAAACGCTTGTAAAACAAAATATAGTCAACAGCATGAAAGGGCCGTCAGGTGGTTTTTTCATCTCCAAACAACAACAAAAACAATCCATAATAAATATTGTAGAAGCCGTGGATGGCAAGCAGGTTTTTAAAAGTTGCGGATTGGGGTTAAGTAAATGTTCATCCAGTCATCCTTGTCCCATACATGATGAGTACAAAGAAGCCAGGGATATCATTGAAAAACTATTCAGACAAAATAGAGTATTGGATTTATGTGAACCAGTTACTAATGGATTGGCGTATTTAATGGGTTGACAGAATTTTTAAATATTCCGGTCAAATTTGTCATAAAGTTGTTAATTATGCTTCAGAAGGTTTAAATAACATTTCAATTTATTGTTGAGTAGAAGAAAATTTCGGGCGTAATCCCTTCATATCCTCACTTATTTTTTTATCCAAAATCTTGGTATAATGTTGAGTAGTTTTAATATTTTATGACCGAGTATTTTTGAGACTGTTTCAATAGTTCTTTGCCTTTACATTGAGGATGTTCTTCAAAACGATTTATGATTTCTAAGACAGTAGGTAACAATGGTATTCGTGAAAAAACATCAGTCTTTTGTCTCTTAATAAATATCCATTTTTCTCCATCAAGACCTATCCTGATTTCAGAACGTTTTAATTTTTGAACATCAGCGTAAGTAGGCCCGAATACGTGTCCGGCAAATACTGTTCTCCCGGCTTCCCTTTTTTACTATATCAGGCCCAGGGAAAGGATTTTTTTGCAGCCAGCCATTTTTTAAACAAATGCAAAACTTTGAAACCATTGATTTTATAAGATTTCTTGTTTTTAATCTATGCAAATAACTATTTTCAGCGGAGACTAAGGGATTCGAACCCTTGATACAGTTTCCCGTATACACACTTTCCAGGCGTGCTCCTTCAACCACTCGGACAAGTCTCCAGTCTTTTTTAAAAGAGTGCAAATTTACAAATTAATACGACTATAAAATACCACAAAAAGTTAGGTTTTGTGAAAGCAGAAAATAAAAATCCACAAAATTTGTTGGTTTACTGCCACTGCATTTCACCCACATCACAAATGACTGTTTTTATTAGAACTGATAATGCGTAATTTTATGATAAATAAGATAAACCAAAAAGATTATGGAGCATAAAAAAGAACTGGACGAACTACACAAAAAATCCCTCGATAAAATTGATGAATACCTTAAGACAAAAAAGAATTTGGGTGAAGAGCACCACGAAAAACTTAAGGAGGCTAAAAAGAATTGGCAAGCTTCATGGACAGGCCTTATGGATGTTTTAATGTACCTGGAAACCCTTGAAATTTGAGCTTTTATACCAACAGGAATCCTGTGAATTGTTCGTTTAATGCTGTGGTTTTCACAACGCAAAGACGTATAGAAAAATAAGGCTTCGGTGATAAAATAAGAATGGCGAATAATTGTTTGTTTACTACTACAAGCCTTATAATTTCCTGGCGCCTTCCCACCATTTAATCTATTGCAAGCTGTATTTTCTGCTCATTTATAAATATAAGAAATGGCTTTGTAATATCTTAACTATTATTCGATGTCACAGAACGATTAGGCAACTTTATCTCTACTGCGTATCTGTTCCGAGGGGTGTGTTAAATTATTTTTTTATCATTGAAAGAAGCCTGCTGCCCGGTACGGCCCTTCCGGAGAATAACAGGGCGAATACTTTCACAATAATCCTGTCGCGAAGCCACGAATCCCGGTATTGCTGATTTTTATTTTCACCAAAGATCTTTTTTGCCCTTACCTGGATACTGTGCAGCAGCCGATAGTCATAAATCACAGGATGGGTTCGCAATCTTTCTTTATAAGTTTCAGGGGCGCCCGTTGCAATAGCTGTTGCACAAAGTTTACCTGAAAGTACCGAAGGTAATATGCCTTCCCCGGTCATGGGTTGTGCGAGCCCAAGCGCATCTCCGATGAGAAACGCATTATCAGCCTGGCAGAAAGCAAGGTGGCCCGTTTCGAAAGGGCTATATCCATGCCCTTTCATTTTATCCAGCATTGGGCGTGATGACAGGGGGATGCTACCTGCTTTTCCATTGCCTTCAAAGAAAGCCTTTGCTTTGGCCCATGCCGGCAATACTTCCCTTGCTACTTTTGTGCCGGTGCCCACATTCAGCCAGTTGCCCTTGGGAACATTCCAGGAATAACCTTTCATATCATCATGCAACAATATCTCCGGTTCTCCATCCTCACCTGCACGGGTAGCTGCAATCTCATCAGGGTCTCCTTCAAATTCCCTTTCCTGGGTTCCGCATTGAGGATAATTTTTTTCGGGAAACAGGGCTCTGGCCACAGGGCAGTGAGTACCTCCAGCTCCAATAAGGTATTTCGCCCGGTATTGATCATTAATAACCCAATAGCCCTCGTTGTCCTTTTCTATCTGTTTCACCTGGTATCCTTCAACAGTGTTTACTTTGCTTCGCTTTAAAAGAAAATTATCGAATTCATAACGCCGGATAAAATAACCTTTTGATCGTATAATGTATTTTCTGCCCCGAAAATGGATGTGTACCTTTTTCCAGTACCAGATTCCATGTGGATATTCCGTGGGAGCTATTTCCAGTACCTTCCAAATGGGTGGCGATAACCAGCCGGCGCAAAGTTTTACCCGGGGAAAATCAGCCCTGTCTAATAAAAGGGTATTGACACCGGACCTCACGAGGAAAGAAGCGCAGGTGCTTCCTGCAGGGCCGCCTCCAACAATAATAGCATCAAATGTTGGAATGGAGTTCATGATGTTATTTTATGATTTTTTAATCATTACCAAGGCAATCCGTCGGTAAGATACATTCGCTCTCTCAATCTACCGAATTCTTTTTTCTAAATCCATATTGATTTGATAACCGCCCCTTCCACGTACTCAAAATATTCTTCCGGGGGCGTATTTTCTACTCCGGGCCTTAAGAGAGGCAAAGCCAGCCAACCAGGAAGAAGATTGCTTAATTTAAAGCATGGCTGTCAGAACTGCAATAGAACAAACAGAGGGCCTATTAATTCCGGAATACTATAATTTGAATTTTCTTTTCTTTAACCTGTATGATGATTTCGGCTATTATTAGTTGCATTATGTAGCAAAAATTACAAAGCCAGGAGCAACTGGCCGGGTACTTAACACTACTATTTTGACCATACATAATCACTCCCCACCTTCTTTGGCTCTGTGTTTTTAACCAGGGTACATTCTTTATAAATTCCGGTATCAATAGTAGTATATTGTTTAAGTTCTTCAAGGAATCCAGCTACTTTATTATTTTTTACAAAATATTCAAGAATATAGGCATACCTGCAATTTTCATAATATTCCTGGTAGATATTTAATTGGTTATTAACCGTTAATTCTTTAAATACAGAAAGATCAGTATTCGCGTCAGCCAGGAAAATAAAAACTTTGCTTTCGCCAACAACTCTTTGATCCAATCTTTCAGCCTGTAAAACTGAATAGCCACCTACCTGTGTTATCTTAATTTTCTCACGGGGAATTCGCGAAGGCCTTCCTTCCTTTGCAAAGAAAAAATGTAATTCACCACTTTCAAAACGATGCTGAGCAATGTAGCTAAACATATCTTTTTTTTCAGATTGCTGCATGGTTACATCCTTGTCGCTTTTTGAAGGCCTCGTATATTCATTCCAACGTTTCATGAATGGTTCAGCCGAAAGAGTTGTTTCAAATAAAACAAATTGCACTTTTGTATTTGATGTCATGGTTACAAGGTAAGCTTTATAATCGGCTCCGGTATTCATTTGTTGTAATCTGCCCTTGAAGCATACCATGGCCAACAGGATTCTATAAGCTAAATCAAGCAACTGAAAGATTTTAAGGCAACAAAGGGCAGTTACTCCTTTAAAGAGAATTTGGGCGCTGAGCATCACGAAAAAGTTAAGCAAGCTAAAAAGAATTGGCAGGCCTTATGGATTTAATATACCCGGAAACCGTTGAAATGAGCCTGCATTTCGATTGAAGTTTATACCACTTGTACAATTTTTTTGCCCCTTACCAACCAATTGGGCAGGTTTGCAGTAATTTTTTTATATTTAATTTTTAGTTTTTAACCCATATACTATTTCTGAATGCAAGATCAAACCGGCTCTTCTTTATTACAGGTAGAAGGCCTTAATGTTTTCTACGGAAATTTTCAGGCAGTTACTAATGTGTCGTTTGAAGTAAAATCCGGAGAAATATTTGGATTACTTGGCCCCAACGGTGCCGGAAAAACGAGTACACTAAGTGCTGTGGAAGGTTTATTAAGCCCACAATCGGGTGAAATTACAGTCGCCGGATTTAATACCAGGACACATCCTATGCATGCAAAAGCAAACATGGGTGTTCAATTGCAGGCAACCAGCTTCCAGCCCGAACTAACCATAACAGAGATCATCAGGCTATTTGCGGGTATCTATGGCGTTTCGCTTAACTCCCAAAAATTAAATGCGATCCTGCGTGACATAAAACTGGAAGACGCGGCTTCCAAAAAATTCGGGCAATTATCCGGTGGCCAGCAGCAAAGGGTTTCATTGGTAGTCGCCACGATACACGATCCGGTATTGGCCATGCTTGATGAGCCTACCACCGGCCTTGACCCTCAATCCCGGCGCCAGTTGTGGGAACGTATTGAGGCCATAAGGGAAAAAGGGCACGCTGTATTGCTTACCACCCACTCAATGGAAGAGGCCGAGGCAGTTTGCGACAGGATTGCCATCATAGACCATGGCAGAGTGATAGCGGTTAACACGCCGGATGCTTTAATTGAGCTGCACAAAAATGACCCTGAAGTAATCAGCGCTTCGAGGAAAGGAAAAATTACACTTGAAGACGTTTTTATTGGCCTCACCGGAAAGGCGCTTCGAACTTAAAACTTACATAATGCAAACTATAATACCTAAACCTTCCACCGCCTTTCTAAATCTCATTCGTGCAGATTTTACAACCCAATGGCGCAACCGCCGTTCTGTATTGATGTCTTTACTGGTCCCGGTGATCATATTAATTTCCTGGAAAGGAATTATAGATAAGGTGGGTGGCCCTTTCGCACTGTCAATGTCACTAACCATAGGGCTTACTTCTATCGGGATTATGGGCTATGCAATTTCGGTTGCCCGTGACCGTGATAAAGGTGTGTTTCAGCGCTTAAGGGTAACGCCGGTTCCCACTTATTTTATTATGCTTAGCAGGCTTAGTGTACAACTCGTAATGATTCTCCTGTTGACAGCTTGTGTTTTCATCGTTGGATATAAATACGATAACATCACCCTTCCCGCATCAGGCTATGCACTCACTTTTATAACTGCATTGCTTGGCGGCGCTTTGTACCTTGGGCTTGGGCAAATGATAGTCGGTCTGGTTAAAAATGCAGAAACCGTAAACTCTACAAGCCGCCTGGTTTATATTGCCCTCATCATGCTGGGAATCTTTGGTGAATTGGGCATGTTTGGAAAACAGCTTAAAGAAATGGTAGTATGGTCGCCGTTTGGCACTGTAAAAACGATACTTGCTTCGGGGATGCAACTCTCTACCTGGGACAGTACTACTTCAATGGCTTTGCTGGTTACTTTCGGGTATGCTATTTTATTTTCTTTTCTGGGCATAAAATGGTTCAGGTGGAATTCTGCTGTGTAAAGCTCTTTTGAAAAACACAAGGAGCAATCGGGCAGGCCTCTCCTGCAAAACAAAAATCTGCCGAATTTATTTGTTTACTGTAAGCCTACTTCTTCAAGACCTCTTCAAACAATTTATAGATCCTTTTTTATTCATCTGTCCAACTACTCGGCGCTTCAAACTCGTGATTTTGCATCGGGAAAAGAGCCAATTCCCAATTGTTTTTCTGAGCTCAATAGCCTTTGGCTAACTTTTACAATATTCTTCCAAAAATGGCCTGGTAAAGATTTGTTTTTCTTTTAATAGAATGCACTTCCCCGCAAAAAAAATTATATCCGCTGTATCAGCCTGCCTGGTAGTGTTATAATAGATTTCAGAAGGCTAAACACACTTTCCACCGCAATGCCAAGTAGCCTGAAAGGCAGCATTATCAACCATACAATGGGATATAATACCAAAGCCAAAATAGCCAGCGGCCAGCAGAATATAAAAAGTAAGAGCCAGGCAATAAAAGTGATCATTTCCTAAAGGTAAATATTGATTAAACACAAAACCAACCAAATACATGAGCGGCTGACCCTATTTTATAATTTGATATGGGCTTTAAAAAATTTCTCCGGGTAATACCTCGCCAAAACAGAAAATAAAAACCATCAAAATTTCTTCGTTTACTGTATATCTATTTTTTTAAAACAGTTTCAAACAATTTATAGATCCTTTTGTATTCATCTGTCCAACTTGACGGGTCTTCAAAATCATGGTTTTCCATCGGGTAAGGTGCCAGTTCCCAATTGTCCTTTCCCAACTCAATTAACCGTTCCGTAACTTTTACAATGTCCTGGAAATGTACATTCCTATCTAAAATTCCATGGCACATTAATAAATGCCCTTTTAAACCATCCACAAAATAAATGGGCGAACTTCTTTTATAAGCAAGGCTGTCTTCATAAGGCTTATTCAAAATTTCAGACGTGTATCTATCATTATAATTGGCCCAGTCTGAAACCGAGCGCAGGCCTGCTCCCGCAGCAAAAACATCCGGCGTGGTAAACATTGCCATCAAGGTAAGAAACCCACCATAAGAGCCTCCGTAAATGCCTATTCTTTTTGGGTCAACACCAAAATTTTTTACCAGGTAATTCGCAGCATCTACATTATCCGTTAAGTCTTTTCCACCCATGTGGCGGTAAATTGCCGTGCGCCAATCCCTGCCATATCCCGCGCTGCCGCGATAATCAATATCCATCACAAAATAACCATGGTCGGCGAGTAAATTATTGAACATCATTTCCCTGAAATAATAACTCCACCATTTATCAATGTTTTGCAAATAGCCCGCGCCATGTACAAAGATTACCGCCGGTTTATGAATGTCAGGATGTTGTGGAATATAAATTATTCCGTGAACCAACGCGCCATCCCTTGCCGCAAAAGTGATGATCCCGGGATCGCGCCACGGATACGATTTATAGGCCGGGCTCTCAGCTTTGTGGGTTATTTGTTCTGGCTTTGCGCCCGCTTTATTTTCCTGTAGATACAATTCCGGTGGCTTGGTAGTATAAGAATATAAAATCGCAATATTCTTTTCATCCGGGGAAACGGTTACTTCATTTCCGCCAACCATATTGGTTATTTTTTCCACCTTACTATCGGCAATGCGTAAATGATAAAATTGATGTTGGGCAGGCTCAATTTCGTTGGTGGTAATATAAAAATATTTTTTATCGTTGGAAAGGCTTGCATCTAATACTTCGTACTTCCCTGAAGTATAGGCTTTCTTTTTCCCGGTAATTACATTCACCGAATACAAATGCGAAAAACCAGTCACTTCTGACTGATACCAATATTCATTTTCGTTTATCCACCCGGTATTCCACATTCCGGGGCCGCCAATCCAGGCGCTGTCATGTTGCCGGTCCAATAATTTTAATTTTTTAGTAGCGGTATCCCAAAGCATGAGCCATCTGTCTTTATGATCTTGTGCCCGGATATCCAGCACCAGGTTGGTCCCTTTGGGCGGCCATCTTGCAGAAGAAAAATCTACTTTTCGCAAAGCATTTTCTTTTTTTCTTTCTGCCAGTTCGGTTGGGTAATCTTTCAGGAATTCCGGTAAATCCCTGATTCCTTCAATAGAACCGGTTTTTACTTCATACACACTGTCAGCCTCCCTGTCGTAAACAAAAAACTGATTATCCCCTTCGGGCTCCCCTACTTTTTCACGGCCGTGGATATTGGTTGTAAACCCGGATTCGGTTATGTAATCAGGAACAATAGTTGATTTTCTTTTTCCGGGCGGTTGATACAAGTTATAACTGATAAACCTTCCATCCGGGCTTATGGAAATATCTTCGATCCTTTTATCGCCAATATCTATTTTTCGTAACTGGCCTTTTTGGGTGGCGCTGTCATACATTTCGCTGAGGTGTTTTTTTTCTTTCCGTTCTCTCAACACTTCCATGTATTGTGCCTGTTCATTTTTCAGCCACTCGTCTTCGGGAGACAATTTTTCTTCTTTCTTTTTTTCATCTTCATTTATAAAATTGGTGAGTTGCCTTGTTTCACCGGTATTAATATTCCATGAAAATAAATTTTGATTGTGCAGGTAAACGATTTCTTTTTCACCAAAAGAAAATTGTGGATTGCTTTCCGTTTCTTCTGTTTGGGTAACGCGGCGAATTTTACCTGCCTTGATTTCTTTGTAAAAAATGTCTCCATTTTGTTGATACACATAAGCAGTTCTTTCTAAATTATAAACGGCACTATTTGCTCGAATTATATTTTGTTTTTGCTCAACGCTTGCTTTTACCGGGATTTTATTTTCCGCAGTGACAAAGTATAATGAATCCGAAGGCGCTTTTTCAGGGTTCCACCCGAAAAACAATTTTGTGCCATCCGCGTTCCAGAAAGGGTTTGACGGCGAAGTGCCTATCCATTTTGGATCGCTCATAATTTTTTCAATAGTGAGGGAATCAGGCTTTCCCTGGCAAAAAGAAATTGAAGGAATAAGCAGGAATAAAAACGCAAGAAATTTTAGCATGGCCGCGATAATTTTATTAAGATTTTTTACTTGTGAAGGTAAAAAAGGAATTCATTCCAGTAAACAAATAAATAACCGCAATTTTTATTCAGCCAAAGTTTAATCATTTCCCGTTCCTATAAGTAGTAATAGGTTCAATGCTTCCATCAGGCCGGTAATGCAATTCAGTTACCTTAATATTTCTCAAATTCGTTTTGCCGGAAAGTTGTGTATCATGGTAAAAGATGTACCATTTGCCATTGATTTCAACAATGGATTCGTGATTGGTCCATCCCTGGACAGGATTTAGAATTACGCCCTGGTAGGTAAATGGCCCGAAAGGATTATCGCCGGTTGCATAACAAATAAAATGCGTGTCGCCGGTAGAATAAGAAAAATAATATTTTCCTTTGTATTTATGCATCCAGGAGGCTTCGAAAAACCGCCTGTTGTGGTCGCCGGCTAACAAAGGCTTTCCATTTTTATCTACAATTTTTACATCTCTCACGGGGCCATCAAAATGCATCATGTCTTTACTGAGTTTGGCTACCCTGGCACATAATGCCGGTGCAGTGGAATCAGCGGGTTCCTGCGCAACAGTGGAATCATATTTCCCGGTTTGCCAGCGCTGTAGCTGCCCGCCCCAGATGCCTCCGAAATACATGTATGATACACCGTTAGAGTCAGTAAAAACAGCAGGGTCAATACTGTAACTTCCTTTTATTGGTTCCGGTTGTGCTTTGAACGGCCCTGTTGGTGAATTGCTGGCGGCCACTCCTATCCTGAAAATATCCTGTTTGTCTTTTGCAGGAAAATATAAATAATACATTCCGTTTTTGCAAGCCGCATCCGGTGCCCACAATTGCCTTCCCACCCAGGGAATATCTTTTATGCTCAATGCAACGCCATTATCTGTTACTTTTCCGTTGATACTATCCATTGAAAGCACATGGTAATCTTTCATGGCGAATTGCGCACCTTTATCATTATCAGGAATGCCCGCATCAATATCGTGAGAGCCATAAATATATATTTTGCCATTAAATACATGCGCAGCCGGATCGGCAGTATAGATGGAACTTATCAACGGTTTTGACAAATACCAGGTTGTATCAGTAGTGGCTGGTTTCTGTATTTCGGATGTACTCTCCTTTTTACTATTCGTATTGCACGATGTAGAAAGTATCATGGCAAACAATAAATAAACATAAGTTTTTTTACAAGTAGATGGGATATGCATGTTTCAAAATTTGATTGGGTTATTAAATTATAATTTAGGTTTTAATTGTTCGTTTGATTTTTTTCAAAAAAGTTTTTTTTTAAAATTTACCACTTCCCAATAGGCTTTTTTAGGTTTCAAATTTGTATCGAAAAGCAAAGGATAATTTTTTCTTCCGCGCACAGGATAATTATCCAGCCATGTATGTTTATCAGAAATATTCCAAAAGGTAACACCGGTAATATCTTTTTTATGTTCGCGCAAAACATCAAAGATCATTTTGTATTCATCGCTTTGTTTTTGTTCCAACTCGGGTGTAAAATCATCCACATCAGCAGCTGTTTTTTCTCTTCTGTTCTTTTCCCATTTGTATAGTGAAATATCCAGTTCAGTAATTTGAATTTTTAATCCGAGCGAGGCAAATTTATTGATGGCATATTCCAACTGATCTTTTGAATGGCCAAAAATGGACCAATGGCCTTGCATGCCTACAGCATCAACCGGCACTCCTTTTTCTTTTAATTGTTTTAATAACCGATAAACACGGTCGGTCTTTTCTTTATGATCAAGATTATAATCGTTGTAAAATAAAACAGCTTTTGGATCAGCGGCATGCGCATATTCAAAGGCCTTGATGATATAATCTTCGCCACAAATCTGGTAGAACAGATCATTTCGCAAAAAATTATTGGGATTATCATCAATCGCTTCATTCACTACATCCCATGCATAAATTTTTCCTTTATAACGATTGACAACTGTGGTGATATGATCTTTTAATCTTTTTAATAAGACTTCTTTTGATACCAATTTTCCCGAGGAATCTGTAAAGAACCATGATGGCGCCTGTTCATGCCAGCAAAGATTATGGCCTCTTATTTTCAAATGATTTTGCATGGCAAAAGCAACAACAGAGTCGGCATTTTTCCAATTATAAGAATTTTCTTTTGGGTGAATGGGCCCCATTTTCATTGAATTCTCCGGTGTAACACTGTTGAATTGCTGAAGGACCAGCTTTCTGTCTTCCGGATCTTTTAAAGACCATGGTGAAACTGCCACACCAATAGGAAAATAATTTTTATAGTAATCTTTTAAGCCTTTCACATTTTGAGCAGGTGATGATACCTGTGCATCCGATTGAAGTTGGCTGATAAGGATCAACCCGGTTATGATTAATTTAATTGGTATACCGATTTTAAGACGTGTCATCTTACTGCTTTTTTATATTTAAATATTATTTTTTCAATTTAATGGCTCATTAATTTGTTCTTTTAATGTTAGCCTGTTTGCCCCCAACTCTGAACCAATCAAAATCAACATAACCGCCGGTTTCTTTGGTTGCATAATTAAACAGGCAGAATTTATTCCCTGTGAATATTTTCAAGCTAAACTGCATGTTTATGAGTTACTGTGCTTTAAAAGCCTGTCGTTATTTTTTGCTATTGAATTTCCACCAGTCAAAATTAAACAGCTCCTTTTCCCCTTTAAATACAAAGAATAGATCATGAACACCGCTGATATTTTTGACGGGTGTTGTAATCGTTTTCCAAACATCACCCTCGCCCGAAGCAGTTACATTCACAACTCCCAACAAGGGACCGATAATCTTATCGGTATGAATTTCAATCTTTCCTCCATTAAGGGAAGCTATACTAACTTCAATTGAGGATGCTCCCTTTGAAAAATCAACGCCCTGCACCTTGATGTAGTCACCATTATTAACAGATGTTACAAACAGCCGTGTAGCTATCATCTTTCCTTTGTTCCACGAAATGTTTCTTTCCCACTCCGTGGCTTTTTCTGTTTTAACACCCTCACTAAAGGCTATGGTTTCGGCTTCTACCTTATTATAAGGGTTTAGCGTGCCGATTTGTTTTACACCCCTTTCAGGCCAAAAAGGAAGTTTGGGGATGGTACCATCGGCGTTGTAGGTCATTTTCTCTACACATACAGATCGCCTTTCATAGTGTTTCGACATAGTTCGCTTCAGCAAATTATAATTAAACCCAAAAACATAAGAGTTGCCTTTATATTCAATAATGCCTGGATGATTGCCGCTGGACCTGCTGTCTCCATCCATTATCATTCCTTTATATTCCCATGGACCAACAGGAGAATTACTCATGGCATAACCGATGCCTTCCGGGCAACAAGCAGAAGCATACGCCATATAATAATGCCCATTGCGTTTATATGCCCAGGGACCTTCCTGGTAATGAAAAGGATCGGACTGGCCTTTTATTTTTGCGAAGGAAGTATCCTTGATCACATCTCCGGAATAAGATACCATGTCTTCATTCAGCTTTACGTAATAAAGATTGGGGTTGCCCAATAGAGATAAGCCTGTCCATCGTCATCAATTAAGACCGTTGGATCAATATCCTGTGGGCTGTTTTTGATAAGTGCTTTTCCGATGGGATCTTTGAACGGGCCATAGGGGCTGTCGGATACCAAGACGCCAATTCCTACTCCATTGGGCATGGGGCAATACAAATAAAATTTACCGTTGCGGTGAACACATTGAACCGCCCAGGCTCCATTATCAGAAGGCACCCATTTAAAATCTTTCAAAGAGGCTACTGCTCCATGGTCTGTCCAGTTGACCATATCGGTTGATGTATATAGCAGCCAATTCTGCATTTTAAAACCAAAAGCATCATCTTCATCATGACCGGTATAAAGGAATACAGTATCATGATACACTAATGGTGCCGGATCTGCTGTGAATTTTGTTTGAATGATTGGGTTTTGACCTTTGCTATGAAAAGATGTAATGGCAAAAACAAAAACGAAACATACTATTCTTACTAAACTCTTCACGTGTAAAGTTATAAAACTGTTTTTAATTTATAAAATGTGAGCGATTTTATCATAGTTTAATCACTAATTTTCTTCCGTTATAATTGACTACTTTATCATGTTCTTCCGCCATGTTTGTTCCTGTTCCTTTATTTTTTGAGACAAGTACAATGTTGAATTTTCTTTCTGTTAGCATTCCCGGGAAAGGAGCCCTTTCTATCGCCGATAGTTAAAGTTTTCTTTTTATCATTCCAATTAAAATTAATGGTTGAGTAAACTCCTTTCTCATAATCGTAATTATCGTTTTCGTCTTCATACAAAACGAATTTTCCATCAGCGCCTGGATAAATACGTATCTCCAGATCGTCCCATTTTTTTTCTTCGGCATATTGAACTTTTGGACCAATAGGCAGAATAGAGCCTGCTTTGACATATAAAGGAATGATATCAAAAGGAGTTTCTTTATTTATTTTTTGGCCTCCGGAAATTTTTTCACCTGTCCAGAAGTCAATACCAATCCGGTTCCACCGGGTAAATACAGCTTCTTTTGTTTTTATTGCGCTGAAGTCTTCTGTTGCTACCGCATTTCTACCTTCGCCTGTCTTTTTTATATACATAGGTTCTGTCACGGGATTAACCAAGTATTGATTTTCCAAACATATATTCGTCGTTAATATCCAGCGCATTTTTATCATTTGGAAAATCCATCACCAGGCCACGCATCATGCTTGACTGGTTATGCTGTAACATCCCACGAAGTGGAGTAGATGTATGGCAGCAGCCGATAGCGCAGGTTGATGTATTTGTCTATGGCATCGAAATCCCTGTCGCCTTTTTTACCAAACTGGTAAATTTCCCTTGGCGCATCGGTACCGTGAGAACGCATCATTGGAGTGAATGTACCAAACTCCAACCAGCGCACGTATAATTCACGATACTCGGGGTCATCTAATTTTTTCGGGAAACTGTGTAAGAAAAAATCCGCCGATATCACAGTTCCAGTAAGGAATAGCAGAAAGTGAAAAATTCAATCCTGCAGAAATCTGGTCTCTCAATGCCTTCCATGATGCCGTTACGTCTCCTGACCATGTATTAGCGCCATATCGCTGCTGTCCAGCAAATGCTGAGCGGGTAAGAATAAATACCCGCTTGCTGGAATCAACGGCACGCTGATGTTTGTAAACACCACCAACAGTCATTAAAGGAAAAGCATTCCGCACTTTCCTAAAGGAACCGAGGTGAGTTTGTTCGTCAAAGTCAGAAGGTTTAGGATCAAGGTGATCTGGTTCTGATGAATCCATCCACCAGGCATCTATCCCAAATGACCAAAGCTTCTTCAGATATTTCCAGTAAATATCACGGGCTACCGGATTGTATGGATCATAAACTCTTACTCCGGAAGGATAATCCATGACGGGGTGGCCATAATTGAGAACCAGATTGAGGCCAGGTACTAAAACTCATTAGTGCACCGATACTGTCAAGCTCCCTGTATTGTTTTGTTTTGGGGCCAAAAGAATTCCATATTGATATTGCCAGGTGAGCATTCAGGTCATGTATTTCGTTCACCATTCTTTGCGGAGCGGGATATTCAACATTTAAAAAATCCATGGCATTCCAGAGGTAATTACTTCCCCAATACTGCCAGTCCTGGATAATACCATCGAGCGGAACGCCCAGTTCACGGTATTTTTTAACTACACCCACTAACTCATCCTGGCTTTTGTAACGTTCTTTACTTTGCCAGTAGCCGTAAGTCCATAACGGAAGCATAGGTACCTGTCCAGTGAGGTCACGCATATTTGCAATAACGCCATCTGCGTTGCCGCCATACATAAAGTAATAATCTATGGCATCTCCAACATCTGATTTAAAAGAAGTGCTGTCCGGATTATCAGTAAATAAGGTTGGCGAATAATTATCCCAAAACACTCCGTATCCTTTTACTGATTGAAACAATGGAACATAATCATCTGTGTTACCTTGCACCATATTTAAAGTTACATTCCGCTGGCTCATCTTACCTTTTTGCTGCTGCCCCAATCCATAAATCATTTCGTTTTTATCTAAAATAAAAGATTGTAAAACACTAAAAGTTTTATTTCCGGCATCGTTAAAGGGAGTGAATTTAACACCATACTCTTTTTCTTTTAGCAGTGGTGTGCCCTGGCTGTTATAAGTAGGCTAAGGCTCCTGATTTCAGGTTAATGTTTATACTTAAATCTTCGCTTTTCAAACGTAGCACATCACCCTTTTGCTTAACATTAAAGGCTGTTTTTTGAGGAGTCTTAATAACAGAAAGGCTTTGTTTTGAAATAGCTATGGCCAACAGGATATTTTACAATGCGGACTATTGCCGGACTGTAAAATTGAATTTCGACATTTAAAGAATCGATAGCTGCTCTGATACCGGCATCTTTTTCGATAAGATTGTGCATTGCTATTAACAAAAAAGCTGAGTGCTAGCATCAAAACAACTACAATTTTTTTATTCATTATTTTTTAATTTTTGGTTAAATAAATCCAGTTTCCGACGTTCTTATAGAAAGGACTTTACTACGTTTATGATTTAATTATTTAGATAACATTGATATTTTTAAAAGTGAGAACTCCTTGTTCGGGCAAAGAAATATTTAAGTAAATTTCGCTATTTGAAGTATTTAATGAGTTTACTCTGCCAACCCATTGCAGTTGGCGCCTTTTTCAAGTGCATCAATTTGTTTTGCTGTCGGGTTTTGTGGTGATCCCATTTTCTTCCAAAGCGTATATGCATTACTGTTATATTCATCAATCCGGTATTCTGTCACCTTTACTTTAGCTGAGTTGATACCGGTAATATTCAATCCGACCTTCGCAGTAATATTTTTCTTATCAACGTCATGATAATTCCATACCATAATGGTGGCAGAAGAACTGGATGCAGAAGCAATTGCTCCCACATCAGTTTGTGGTTTGCGAATTCCACTATCAAGAATATATTGAAGTGTATATTGATGATCGCTGAATGTATTGACCTCCTTTCCTTTCATCATACCAAACATTCGAAATACGTTCAACACGGGTTTATCAATACCGTTCGTAGCGAGGTCTCGATAACCATAAAACCATGGTTGATTTTCAAACTCAAATGCCCACGTTACGGCACCAAGCAGGTTGATGTTGAATTTTTTTGCAAGTTCATATTCTCTTGCAAAAACTGCGGCTTCATAACTTGAATACATAGTTCCGTTACGGTAAGCATTCTTAGGACTCGTCGCCATACCGCAGGCTGCACATCCTTCAGGATCTGATTCTCCGATAATAACAGGTATATCTTTTAATTGAGGGTAAAAAGAAATGACAGTGAAATTATCAATGATATTTTTTAATTGGTTGCGCATACCCATGACCACCGTATCATGCATCAGCGTTGGAGAACCTTTTGCATGAAAAGAAACCAAATTGAGCGGACTACCAATTTTGCCCGTTGCATAATTCGTATCATATAAACAATGATGTAAAAAACGATTTAGGTATTTGGCGCCACCACCTGTTACATCCGCGCCACCAATACGCGCTGACGGCAACGCCCGCTTCACTGCATCAGCAGCATAATCATATAATTTACAATATTCATCGAAGGTCTCTTTCCAGTAAGGTATGTCGGGTTCATTCCAAACTTCCCAATACCATGACGATACTTCACTTGCACCATAACGAACAACACAATGCCTTACCCATTGATAAACTAACTCAGCCCATTTTTTATAATCTTTTGGCGGATACGCCCAACCTGTAAAAATGGTCGAGTATTTGTCTTTTGGATTCCAGTGATGTTTATAAGGTTCGGGATGTGCTGACAAAGCCTTAGGCATAAAACCAATCTGCGCCAAAGGTTTCATTCCAAGATTTACGTAAGTATCAAAAATGCTGTCAACAATATGCCAATCATATACGGGATGGCCATTCACATCTTCGGTATAGGCGTTGGTGGAGCCCCATTTTAATGAAGGCTTTCCGTCGCCGGTAACGAGCAGGCTATGTGTTCTTACATAAACAGGCACCGGACTTAAAGCGGCAATTTCACCCAACAATTTCTTTCCGTCTTTCATATAAGTGTAGTTAGGTTCATCGTAGCCAAACCATGCCCAAATCGGCTGTCTGGCTTTGCCGGTATCAGCCAGGTCAACTTTAATATGAACAGATTCCACTCTCTGCGAAAAAAGGCTTGATGCAAAAAATAATAAACTAATAAGGCAGATGCAGTAATTGAATTTTAGTTTCATTGATGCTATGTATTACTGCGTTCTAAACCAATCAAAATCAACATAACCGCCGGTTTCTTTGGTAGCATAATTAAACAGGCAGAATTTATTTCCTGTAAATATTTTCAAGCTAAACTGCATGTTTAAATCGTCACCAAGAGGTTTGAATATTTTATTATCAGTACTATATTCAAAACTTGCTTTTCCGGATGAATTGGAAGCAATGGTTTTCAGATAGATGGTTAAATTATTGATGGCAACTGAATCAATGGTTTTACCATTGTTTACCATCAAAATATATTTCTTGCCTTTTTGTTGCTTTACTGCCAGGTAAGCATAAGGCTCCTGGAAAATAGCAAGTCCGGCAATGTCTCCATCTTTCATATCGCTAACATTCATTTTAGTAACAGCGGTTGTTGGTATTTTTTGATCGCGATTGGCAAATGGCCTTTGGGTGAGGGTATTGCGCGCCATTGTTAAGTTTGAAACCACGCCGACGGTTGCTAATCTTAAATACCCCGGCTTTTTAGTAAGCGACCATTTTGTTGAATCGGGATTATGATTCCATCCCCATTGCATCCCTAATTTCGTTTCATTAAATTCATCGGATGTAGGAAGATTAGTTATTGGGTATGTTTTACCGACGTTGGGTTTTTTATAAGTTGTAACTGCTTTTCCATTTATGCCAATCATTGGCCAGCCGTCTTTCCACGTTACAGGTTGAAGCGACGGAAATCTCCCGAATGGCCCGCTGTCAACAAATAATATCGTCCACCATTCTCCGGTTTGTGTTTGAATTAATGCGCCCTGGTGAATACCATAGTTGATGCCTTTTGTGGTATCATACATAAGCAACTTTTCTTCATAAGGCCCATAAATATTCTTTGAGCGAAGCGCCACCTGCATGCCGTCCCTTCCGCCATAAGTTGAATACAAATAATAATAACCGTTTATTTTATATACATGCGTTCCTTCGAGGCCTTTGCGGATATCACCTGTAAACACTAAAGAATCCGGGCCAACGGCCACCAGGCTGTCATTTACTTCAGTAATAGATATTTTGCTGTAACCTTGCGCTACGTAAACTTTTCCGTTGTCATCAAAAAACAACCCCGGGTCATAAAATCCTTTTGGCAAATGCGTGATATGCCATGGGCCTTCCGCTTTATCTGCAGTGCACATAAAGCCACCCTCATTAAGTGTGATGAATAACAAATAAAATTTGCCGTTATGATATTTTAAACTGGTTGCCCATTGTCCATGCCCGTAACGGTTGCAACTATCAAGATCGTAGCATTTGCTAAAATCAAATCGCTGCACTGCATTGCTGCAATATTTCCAGTTCACGAGATCATGCGATTTTAAAATAGTGACACCAGGAAAAACAAACATGGTAGTGTTGACCATGTAATACGTATCACCAACACGTATTACATCCGGGTCGGGGAAATCAGCAGAAATAAGCGGATTGGTATAGGTGCCGTTTCCGTTATCGCTGTGTACATTTTGTGCGTGAGATAATTTCGGTACAACTAAATAAAGTGTTAGAAACAACGTAACCAGCTTTAATTTTTTCGGGATCAACATCATGTGTGCTTTATTTTTTTGATGATCAAATTGTATCGTACAACAAAAACAATTACCTGGTTTGAATTTGCATAACGGTTACCGAATAAGGAGGAAAACTTTGTTTAAAATTTTTCTTAACTCCTTTTATTGTCGATGTTACCGGAACAATTTTTTCAGGATCGTTGATGGTGTTTGTATCAGTTGGTTTATCACTTTTTACTGATAACCGTTGCTTCAGGTGACACTTTTGCCACACCGTCAAGATTTATTTTTACGGTTTGGTTTTTACCAATCGTATTCACCACTTTCAAATAAATCGTTCCCGTTGCATCATCCATGGTGGCAGAATAAAAAAGCGTGGGAACAGTTTTGGCTTTGACTCCCTCGGCACTGTCTTTTTTTGTCAGCGGCATGTTTTGGACAGGAACATTTTCAAATTTTGCTGAAACGATCTTGTTACCCAGGTAATGACTAAAAACTTTTTGTACGTAATAAGATGGTGAGCCATAACTGTTCAACGCGTCATAGCCAATAAGATCAGAATCCCATTGCCAAGTTTTTTTGCCCGTAAATGGTTTGTTTTTTACCGATTGTATTTACAACTTTCAGGTAAATGGTTCCAGTTGTATCGTTCATTGTGGCAGAATAAAAAAGTGTAGGAACTGTTTTTTTCTTAACCCCATTTACACTGTCTCTTTTTGTCAGCGGCACGTTTTGGACAGGAACATTTTCAAATTTTGCTGAAATGATCTTGTTACCCAAATAATGATTAAAAAGCTTTTGTACATAGTAAGATGGTGAGCCATAACTGTTCAACGCATCATAGCCTATCAAATCAGAATCCCATTGCCACGCTTTACTTCCCGTAGCAGGATCTTTACTAACGTTTACGAATAAAGGCGCATAGCAAGACATGATAACCAAATCTGAATTGCGTTCCATTCCCGTCATCCATGCGGCATCGCCGAGTGCTGCATTCATATTGGTTGTTGGTGCACCTTCACGTGTTGCCCATTCACCCACAAATATTTTAGCCCGTTGCGATCATAGGTATCATACTGCGAAGCATGCTCCCACATATCCCACGAGTTACGATAATAATGTTCATCAACCACCTTGGGTTCTTTGCCTGTAACTTGCATGGAAGGATATTGCGTTCCGGGAATGGTAGAGATGCATTCCAATTGCGGATATTTTGCATTGATGGCATTTCTGAATTGCGTAAACCTTCCATCGTAGCTGTTCGATCTGTCGAACCAGTCTTCATTACCGATTTCGACATATTTAAGTTTGAATGCCGCCGGATGCCCGTCAGCAGCCCGTTTGGCGCCCCAATAAGTTGTTGTGTCACCAATCACATATTCGATTTCATCCAGCGCATCATCCACATAAGGCTTTAATAACGGACCGGCGTCTACATGATCTCCATCGAGGGAATATCCTGCATAAACGGCCAAAAGCGGCTCTGCGCCCATATCCTCAGTCCATTCCAAAAATTCCAGCAATCCCATTCCATCAGAAGCGCGGTAACCCCAGGAGCCGTTATGCCCTGGCCGGTTTGCAATCGGGCCAAGCGTTGTTTTCCATGGAAATGCGTCTGTGATTTTGGGGCCTTCTAAAAAATTCCCGCCGGGAAAACGAAGGAATTTTGGTTTCATATTTACCAGCATTTGCATCAGGTCAAGCCTGAATCCATTGGCTTGGTTATTGTAGGTTGGTGGAAATAAAGAAACCAAATTGAAATAATAAACACCGATGCGGTTGGTAGAAATTACAAAGCGTGCATCTTTGGTTGGTTTTACATCAGCAGCTGTGGTTAAATTAACTCGATATTGCTTCCAGTAAATGCTTTTTTGCAGATTAATTGTTCCTGTTGCATAAACCGTTTTTCCATCGTTGCTTTCAATCGAAACAGTGATTGGTCCTGGCGTATTGTTTTCAATTACAGGAAGTGGAGGCGTGGTTGGCTTTGGCTCCCACGGCCAGCGAGGAGGCTCTCTGCGATCTGTTCCCTTAATATAAAACGAAGCTTTGTAAGTTGTGGAAGGTCTTACAGGAATGCCCCAATAACCTTCATTGGCTATGCCCACTCTTCCGTCAGTCTTTTCTACAGTGAGCCTCAAGCAGGCTTGCATGTGCTCCATTTATCGCATTCCGGCGTTCATCATTCGGAACATGCTCTTCTGCGCCGATTAATTTCATACTTACTTTAGCTGACGGGTCATCCTGTACGAGACTCCATCCTTCGGGTTCCGTTTTGCTGTCTTTAAATATTCTGTTGCGTATCAGTTCTCCATACAAACCGCCATCATAAGAGTGATTGATTTCTTCTGTCATCAATCCATATAATGTCGGGCTTACCGTTGCTTCCGGCTGATTTACATGTAAGGTAAGGGATGGCGTTTGTGAGTATGAGTTTGTAAACAAAAAGCAATTTGTTGCAATTAGAAAAAAAAGATTTCTCAGCTTCATTGTATATGTATTTTAAATTTTTATTGATTAAACTTTTGCAATTGACTTCAATTATTTTTTATTAAACGCACGTAATAGATACCGCCTGCAGTATTATCGTCCAATGCCTGGAACTTCACACGTATATGATCTTTTCCCTGCAACATCGATTCAGGAATCGGATAAGTAATATCGAAAAATTTTGACTGGTTCCATCTTCCGGTATTATCTTCTGTAATTAATTTTTGATCATCTATGTAAATGTCAAATTTCCTGCTGCCCCATTCTGCGCCCCAGTATCGAACCATCAGGCTTAAATTTGTTTTATTGTTTGTTGTAAGGTTGTAGCTAAAATAACCATCGTCGGAGGCATCGCGATAAAAATGATCATTGGCATTGCCCGAATGTGATTTGTTACTTTGCATTTGATGATCTTCTTCCGGTTGCTGCTCTCCGGGAGCAACGTAATCCACAGTACGTTTATCAAGTTCGAGCCTTTCTTTTTCATCTTTTGCAATCGAATCAAGATAGGATTTGTATCCTTTATTTGTCAGCGCCAGCCAATACATCATATAGCGTGCATCGTATATCTGGTAAAATGGCTGGAGTACTAACTTCTCAGGATTGATCATCTTTACATGGTGAAATGTAAAATGCAAGGGTTCATTTTTTACCGGTGTAAGATCGTTATCGATATTTTGTATCGTATCCTCAATAAGGATGGGCGCTTTATCCAACGGCAGTTTTTTTCCACTGGGAATTTGTCCCCAGCGGCTATCATCTGCTATCAATCCTTTTAAATCCTGTGTACCGGTTTCTGCACCTAATAAAATGGGGCCATGCATGATTGCTATGTACGTTGGCACGTTGGGCAAATGTTCTATATGATTGTGCATGGGCAACAGCACTTCAACCACATCTCCTTTTTTCCAATGGCGTTTAATTGCTATATAAGATGAGGGATGTGCATTAAAGGAAATGGGTTTACCATTCACCCATATCTTCATGGCACCATCCGAAACCCAGTAGGGATAACGGATCAGCAAGCTGAACTGAGCAGAACCATTAGTAACAATTAATTTGGTTTTTCCTTCATAAGGAAATTTGGTTTCCTGCTTTAGTGAAATTCCTTTATCTCTCCAGTTCAGTTCAGAAGCAACGAAAAGATTCAGATAAAGCGAATCGTGTGAATGAGTATAAATAAGTTCGTCGTATTTACCATGATTTTCCATACCAGTGCCAACACAACACCACATGGCTTCGTTAGGCGCTGAATACACACGGTAACTTTCTGGCCGTACCGGTGTGAAATAAACATAACCTCCCGTTTCCGGATTTTGGGTTGACAGTATGTGGTTGTACATGGTGCGTTCATAATAATCCATGTACTTTGCCAAAGGATGCCTTCTGAAAAGATCTTCCGTAAGCTTCAACATGTTATATGAGTTGCAGGATTCAGGGCCTTCCACATCATTAATAAAATCCATTGAGGCAGCAGCATCGGGAAAAAATTCTCTTCTGCTGTTACCTCCAAATGCCAAACTTCGGTTAGCCGTTACCGTTTGCCAGAAAAAATTTCCGGCCTTTGTGTATTTCGTATCATGTGAGAGTTCTCCTATTCTTGCAAAGCCTATGGCTTTAGGTATTTGCGTGTTGGCATGTTTGTTATCAAGATTGTCGATGCCTTGTGACATTGGATCAAGCAACATCCTGTGTGAAAATCTTTTTGCAGCAACCAGGTATTTTTTATTACCTGTAACCTGGTAAGCGTCGGCTAACACTTCATTCATTCCGCCTTGCTCTGTGTTAAGCATGGATTGCATTTGCTCATCTGATAAACCGGATGTGATGTTAATGGCCCAATCACAAAATTTTAAAAAAATATTTTTCGCTTCTTCATTACCGGTATACAGCCATGCGTCCCTGAGGCCGGCAAACATTTTATGTACATTGTACCATGGCACCCACGCTGCATGAAATGCTTTGAAATCGCCATTTTTAAATGTTGGCCATATAGCGGCACTATTAGGAACACCGCCTACATAACCAACGCCCCAGTCCGGATGATTTTTGGTGTTGGCTTCCTGGCATTTTTTAAGCTCTGAAATCATGTAAAGCATGCGCTTTTTGCACTCAACGTTATTCGTTGCAGCAGTGTTTATTGATAGTGCGGAGAGGTAATGCCCGGCAATATGGCCATCAAGCCCTGCCCAGTTTGTATAGCTTGAATCTTTAGGTGATAATCCGGCTTCCTTTCTGTATGGAGCTAACAAGCGGTCAACCTTATATTCCAATAATGTGTGAATATTAAGATCGCGGGCATGTTTGAAAGGGCTGTCCAGCAATTTCACATCACTCAGGGGAAATTCATTGTGATACAGCCTTTCCTGGGCTTGCACACTGGTACAAAACAGGACGCTGTGAATAATTGCAATGATTGTAATTTTTTTCAGGTTCATCGTGAATAGCTATATAATTAAGAATACTTTCATATTGTAAAATTGTATGTGGATGTTATTCCTGCCGTGCCCTGGGTTTGTACACATATTTTGAAAACGTGGAAGTATCAACAGGCTTAAAGATTAGCTGCGAAAACATATACAATCCATTCTTCCATACTTTGAATTCGTGTACGCCAGGTTCTATATAATAAATATGCGGAACATCATGAGCGGTTAAATAATCGTGAGTTCTTCTACTAAACGTGATCAGCCTGTCACTGTCGCCACAGGAAATCCAAAGCAGCTTCAACATCTTTCTCGCTTTTTCAGGATCGGGCACCAGTTCCTCCGGCTTTTTGGTATTGGGAGCAGCAGAGAACGCGCCTATCCAGGCAAACTTATCTAAATTGCCCAAACCGAAATTCAGCGATTGCCCTCCACCCATTGAGAGCCCGGCGATGGCACGATGTTCGCGATCGGTATAAACGGGATAATGACTTTCAATATAAGGAATGAGATCATTTAGCAGGTCTTTTTCAAAAGTAGCAAATGCCTGTACTTTGGCACTGTCAAAAATATTTTTGCCCGGGCTATCGTCTTTCATGGCTCTGCCATTTGGTAGTACAACAATCATTGGTGTTACTTTTTTCTCAGCATACATGTTGTCTAAAATCACCTGTGGATGACCGTTATTCAGCCATTCAAATTCATCACCGCCTATTCCGTGCAACAGGTATAGCACAGGATATTTTTTGTCTTTTGAATAACCGGGCGGTGTATATATTAATGCTCTTCGTTTAACCCCAACTGTTTTAGAATCATAATAGAAAGTGTCAACTTTTCCATGCGGAATATCCGGCTTGAAAGTATCGAAGCCGGCCGGCGCATAATGTACTATGTTTTGAGAAAAACCAGGAAGGCTGAATAATAAAAGGCTCGTAATAGCAAGGGTTATGTATTTCATGTTATTTGTTTTTATTTACCGAAATAATTTTTATTTGTATTAATGATGATAAGGTTTGATCAATTGATATTTGCCACTTAAATGCATCAGGCTAAAAAGGTACAATAATCCATCATAATAGGGATCAAAATACCCATCGTCGTATGGTTGCAGTTTGGCATTCCAAAGTGCGTGCACAAAATCAAAATTGTCTTTACGGATCATTTCCGTTGTTGCCACCGTAGCTAATAAACCCAGTGAGTGCCTCAGTTTTTGAACTCCTCCTGCCGGAAGAATCCGTTCCGGCTTTGAGCCATCAAGATTAAACTGGTCATCGAATGAATTGATACCTTTTGATTTGAAAAAACGCTGAATGCGTTCTGCATAATTTTCCTGCCATTTTCTGTCTTTACCAAACCAGTTATAATCCATGGCAATATTCATTGGCACTCTCCACGAATCGTAACGAAAAGCCGGTGTCATTTTTCCTCTCACAAACGGTGTTCCTTCAAAATTGGCAAGATCCGGATTGAGCCCTGTCGGTGAGCTACAAGCCCTGTGTAAGAAGGCACGGGCAGTATCGGCACAATCCCTGTAAAATTGTTCATGCCCGTCTTTTGCATACAATGCCCACACTTCAAAAAAGGCAGGCAGTTGATAAGAAGGATCCGTAAAATTATAATTATTGCCTTCAGGGGTGAAAGTGATTTGCTTGTGTTGTGTATTGATGATGTTGTAAATTCCATCTGTTCCATCTTTGCTCCACATTGCATCCAATATTCTTCTTGCTTCATGATAATAATTGATGCCGGTATTATCACCCCAACGGTTAGACGCAAATAATAAATCTGTAACAAAATATAGTTCGCCATCGGAAGCAGTTCCCGGAGAATTTTGTTTCATGGTTTTGGGATTGATGCTCCATGAAAAATACCCTTCACGCGGACCATCCTGGTGTTGTAAATATTTTTTAGACCATCGCCAAATCCTATCAAATACATCTTTCTTATTTAATTGCACTGCTATCATCATACCATAAGAAAGACCTTCTGTCCGGGCATCATGATTTTTCAGATCAGAAACATAAGCCATGGAATCACCCACTTCAAAATAAACCCGATCAGGGCCTTCAAAAATATCATGGTATGCTTGTGCTACTTTTTGATCAATGGCTGACTGGCTATAACCAGCTTCCTTAAAAAAATTTCTATATACGCCTGAATAAAAAGCTGCCTTATTTGTTGGTTTACTGTCTTTTTTATTTTGGGCGATGATAAAGTTTGTTGCCGAAAAGGCGATCAATACAAGCAATACTATTTTTTTCATGTTCACGTCATTTTATAGGGTTTACCGTAAGTAGCGTTAATCATTTTTGTGTTTGAATTCATTGGCTATGATGTCATCCAGGTTATGGATCGGGCGTTCCAGATCAAAGGGGATAGGCCATTTTGCTGAACTGCTGGAAATAAAGCTGGCATGCGTCTTTCCATAAAATAGCATTCATACATTGCTCCCGCAGTTTACCCTGCACTTCCATAAAGCGAGTGCTGTCAACAAACGGCCCGGCTTTATCCCAAATCTTCTGAAATTCACGCACCTGGTTTACTCCTTTTTCATAATGACGGCATAACGCATCCCATAGTGTGTTTCCTTCTTTCATCTTATAGTCCCATGGTAAATGATGAAACCACAGCAAATATTTTTCAGGACATGTTTTTAGATTATTGAATTGGGAAGCCAATGGTTCATGATATTGACTCACCGCATCGCTTCCTTTTTTGGTGCGATCAAAACCAATTCCGTAAGTACTTGCCTGGTGATAATAGGGAGGGGTCCAATCCGGCCGAACTCCTTTCGGATGCCACCATGGCCCGGCCCGTAATGCCCGTTGGCTGACATGATGTGATGTAAACCAAGCGGCATCATAAAATTCACGGCTGCCTCACGGCTGTCAAGCATCATTTGTTTCACCGGTGCAAGAAAGTTTTTATTCCAGTCTGCAGCATAATTTACTTCACTCAACTTTTGCGAAGGATCATTATAAAAAGTTAGTTTGATCCATTCATCGGCAATTTGTTTGCTTTGCAAAGTATCGTTCCATGCTAATCTTCCGAATGCATACCAATTAGCCTGCGCAAACTGGTTACCGCACCAATTAGTATCGAGCCCAACATTAGAAACCCCTGCAATTGCAGTGTGCTTTTGCGGATAAATACTACCATCGGTACAACGGGCTACGGTACTGCCGGCACCTTGCTGATAAGTATCACTCTTCAAACACTCTTCCCACATGGTTGAAAGAAAAACCAGGTAAACTGAGTGACCAAGATATTCCTGCGTAACCTGGAACTCCGGCATTACGGAGGTTTTTTTCATAGCCCCAAACAATGGACTGAAAGGTTCTCTTGGTTGAAAATCTACCGGGCCATTCTTAACCTGTATGATTACATTATCCCTGAATTTTCCATCCAGCGGCATGAATTCAGAGTAAGCCTGTTTTGCCCGGTCATTATCATTGGCAGTGTACACAAAGGCACGCCACATCACAATGCCTCCATAAGGTTTTAATGCATCTGCCAGCATGTTGGCACCATCAGCGTGTGTGCGTCCATAATTCTGCGGACCGGGTTGTCCTTCGCTGCTTGCTTTCACAAGGAAACCACCGAAATCCGGTATCATGCTATAGATTTCTTTTACTTTATTTTTCCACCAGGTAATCACTGCCGGATCAAGCGGATCGGCAGTTTTTAAATCACCAAGCGTTGAAGGTGAAGCAAAGTTTACGGCCAAATAGACTCTTACACCATAAGGCCGCAATACATCAGCAATAGCTTTTGCACGGGCAAGGTAGTCGTGACTTAATATTAAGGGTGAAGCATTCACATTGTCAATGGCCGCACCATTTATTCCGATCGACGCATCGGCACGTGCATATTGCTGCCACAGTGTTTTATCCTGGTCTGTAACGATGAATGGATCATCCTTGCGCCAGAAAATAGAATGGCCTGCATAGCCGCGTTCTATCGTTCCATTCAAATTGTCCCAATGATCCAAAATCCTGACTTCGTAAGAAGGATTAAAAATGTGGTTTTTTATTGGTTCACTGGTTTGTTGGCGACGCAGCAGTTCATAAACGCCGTACAAAATTCCAATATCTGTATTTGCCTCCACAGAATTTTTTTCAAGCCGGAATCCATCATTTTTTAATGCTTTATCTTTTTTTATTGTTAACGTAATCGTGGCATTTGCATCGCCTTGCCAGCCTTGTTGTAATTCCTGTTTTGCAATAGAAAGTGTGGGTGAACTTTTTTTGCAAATAACAGTTACCGGTTCTGCTTTTTTATCGCGTAGCCAGAGCTGGTGCCCATCCTGTGCATGGAGGTATAAAACAGTAAAAAGAAAAAGAATATTAAAAATGATTTTTTTCATCGTTGAAAGGTTTTTGTAAACTTTTATTTTGGATTGGCGCTTACTTTAATTTGTGTGAATGAATGTGGCGGAAATGTATAAGTAATTTTTCCATCATTTAAAGTAATATCTTTTGTTATCGGCACATACTGAGCTTTTTTGTCAAAAGCAAACGGGGATTTAAGGTAATCGCTGTTGACAATAGTTGCAGATGCTTTACCTGAAAAGCCGGATGATGCATTTAAGATATTTGCTGTGATGGACTTGCTTTCTTCCCGATTTACCACATTGATAAAAACTGCATTTTCATCTTTATTATAAACAGAAGTAACATCGAGGTAGGGGATGCCTTTATATTTTTCGGTATTAAAAGTGTCGCACGAAACGTAGGTATCAACTGAGTTTCCACGGCAATTATTTGAAAACAATTTAAACGCATAAAAAAGTGGCGCTTTAAAAGTTCCTTTTTTTGGATCGCTTGACAAAAGAGAAGTCATCATGGTGAAGTTGGCCATCTTCACGGCATCAGCATGACGAACAAAAGAATTTAAACATTGTGCAATGGGTAAAACGGATTCAAAATTTCTTCCGAAACTTCCCCATTCATCCACAGAAATATAGATAGGATTTTTAAAATTTTTCTGAGCCCTTGCCGCTTCAATTTCATCTTCAGTTACTTTTATCTTTTCTTCAAAATCCATTGCGCCGCTTCCGACAAAATTGTAATAATCGTTTGGAGATCCGCCTTCCCAATAACGATGAATCGAAATATAACTGATCATATCTCCAAGTCCTGAAAGTACTTTACTGTTCCAATCAACCCATTGCCCTGTAGGCTCATAATAGGATGAACCTGATGCAACAAATTTAATAGTGTTATCAACGGATCTCATTGCTTTTGCCGCTTCTCTTGCAGTCTTCACATAATCATCCGCATCTTTATGGCCCAATTCCCATGGCGCACCATCCACTTCATTTCCAAGATCCCAGATCTTCACATCGTATGGTTGCGGATGTCCGTATTTGGCACGCAAATCAGAATAGTAGGTGCCCTTTGGATAATTGCAGTATTCTACCCAATGAAGCGCATCGTTTATAGTACCAAGGCCAAGATTAACGCATACTACATTTTCACTCCCGATTGATTTATTTAATTCGATCCACTCATCGGTACCAACGCGATTGTTATCGGTTCCGCCCCATGCAAGATTGATACGTGATGGCCGCTCATCCTTTCGCCGATGCCATCTTTCCAATTATAGCCCATAACATAATTTCCGCCGGGCCAGCGCATGTCAGCTATCTTTAATTCTTTCATTGCATCAATATAATCTTTCCGAAAGCCGTCCTTATCTGCAAGTGGTGAAGACGGATCATACAAGGTGCCATAAACCGTATTAAAATTTACGGTATCAGGTAAGCCCATTCGCCTTCCGTTAAAATGGATAGGCTCCATAAATACGCCATAGATCTTCGGGTCAATTTCGCCAACCGTTCGGTTGACGTCAATTTTGATAGTTGCGGTTTGAGCAAACGTCGCAAGCCCCAGACCAAGGGTGCTTAAGGCAGTAATAATAATTTTTTTCATGTTGTGTATTTTTATCTATTAATATTATGTTCATCACAACCAGGCTACTCAAAACTTACCCAGTCTATTTCAACATTTGAATTGTCTTTTAGTATTACAAACAGGTTATGAATTCCGGCTTCAAATTTTGTTACTGAAGCTTTTATATTTTCCCAATTGTTGCTGTGGGGAATTTTTATTTCTGCTACGATAGGTCCGTTAATACTATTTATACGGACTTGTAAAGTGCCGCCCGTAGCGGATAATGCTCTCACCGAAATATTTTTTAATGGATTTTTTCCGAAATCAACACTGTTGTATTGTATCCATGCACCTGGTTTGTTTAAAATAGTTTTCCATCCCTGGAATTTGTTAGCAGTGTCAATAAAATTTATGGAAACACCTTTATTGCTTTTATCGGTGTAACGGTCTATTTGTATTTTTTGGGTAGCTTTTGTCAAACCTACTCCGCGAAGAGTGGGGATCACTTTCTTGATAGTTCCATCTTTATTAAAGAATAAACTATCAATCCTGATGGAACGTGCTTTGTCAAACTGAGGAGAGTAATCGTCATGATGATAAAACAAGTACCACTGATTTTTAAAGTCAATAATAGATTGGTGATTGGTCCAGCAGTCAGGAGTGGCATCCATAATTACCCCGGTAACTTTAAAGGGCCCCAAAGGATTATCACTGGTGGCATATTCCAGTCGTTCGGTTTTATCCGCTACATGCGGATAAGTCAAATAATAAATCCCATTTCTCTCAAAGAGATAAGGGCCTTCCTTGAGCCCTTTATTGGGAAGGCCTCCAAGCACTTTTGGTTCTGAGGCAAGTTCCAGCATGTTTTCTTTCAGCTTTGCTCCATAAATGTTTCCTTCCGCCCAGTATAGATAAGCTTGTCCGTCTTTATCAATAAAAACATTGGGGTCAATGCCATGAACATTTTTAATCGGATCAGGTTGCACAGTAAATGGGCCATAAGGCTGATCGGCCACAGCAACACCGACTGCAAACCCTCTTCCATAGCTGGTATCTTTCACTGCATCAGGAAAATAAAAATAATATTTCCCGTTTCTGAATACACAATCCGGGGCCCACATACTGTAACCGGCCTGATTTCCCCAGGGTACTTTATCCTGGCTTACAATCACTCCGTGATCTTTCCAGTCCGTAAGATTTGGCGAAGAAAATACGTGATAATCTTCCATACAAAACCAGCCCACACGGCCGTGTCCCTTCGTTGCGAGAATATCATGGGAGGGATAGACATAGACTTTATCTCCAAAGACCCTTGCTGAGGGATCAGCAGAGAATTGATTAGTAATAAATGGATTTTGAGCTTTAGCTACATTGGTGAAAGCAAATGCAAGAATGATTACGATGAGATAGGATTTGTATTTTTTCATATTGAATTCATTTTACTGGACTGCTTTTTTTTCGTAGTTCAGGAACTTACTGGCCCAGGGAATAAAATATTTAAAGTTGGGAGCGTCTGTGTGCCCCCCATCATGCTGCCGCCACGCAAGCTGCCCATCAAGTAACCCTGTATTAACCGGCGGCATTTTTTCTTTCATATAATCATTTGAGACGCCAAGGTCTTTTGCTCCGAGTAATTTGAATACTGCACCTGCAGCTACTGTGGCCATATAACTCCCTTCATGATCCAGCCATTTGGCATCGCCCTTTTCGGGTATGCCATAACTTATGAAAGTAGGGCGGGGCGCACAAAGAGCAATCAGATCATGAGAATCTACCGGAAGATCGCAGCCGGTTTTACTGCCAAAGGATGATTCTGATGCACCATATTTCATGAAGTTTCCGGCCATCCAATAATATTCACCCCCGGTAAGGCTTTCAACAGCTTCTCCAAAATTGCGACGGAGAAGTGTAGCGCCACCTTTGCCGGATGAACCAATTAATCCTGCAGCGAAACGAGGTTCAAAAGCCAATGTAACCAAGGCTGCTTTTCCATATCTTGACACGCCTTCAATGCCCACCTTTTTTGAATCCACTAAAGAATCTGTTGCTAAATAATCCAATCCACGGGCTGCACCCCATGACCATGCACGCAATGCACCCCATTGATCCGGCTTACGCGGTTGCCCTTTATTTACTAATCCAATAATCCCTTTTGTTATGCCGGCGCCATTATCTGCCTGTATGCTGTTAGGATCAATAGTGCAATATCCCCATCCCGCCTGTAATAATTGTTCTGTTGGCGAAAGTTCTGCCGGAGGAGGTGCAAAGAAATTTGGACCTGGCAATCTGGTAACGGGTGAGTATGCCGGGTATTTATCAAAGATCTCTTTGACAGAAGGATCGGTTTTTATCATCATTTCTTTAAAAACCGTATTTAATTTTTCCATGTCATCGGCAGATGGCTGGGAAGGCGCCGGAAATGAGGGAAAACCAAACATCATCAATACGGGGACAGTACCTTTTACATTTGCCGGCACTACCAGCATCATTTTAATGTTAACTTTGATCAGGGGATATTTACTATTATCTACATGGCCAATGAGTTCCTTGGCAATAACCGGTGTGAAACCCGGGATGATAAATTCGTGATCAACTGTTTTTACTTCCCAGTTTACCTTTGGAATATTCGCCGGCAGCTTTCCATATACTTCTTCTTCAAGTGCCTTCACCAACTCCGGACGGCGTACTTTCCACCACATTTCAGGAGTAGAAACTTTTTTGCCTGAATTGGTAGTAAGTATATCCGGCAATTGCGGACAGGGGTTAGCTTTCGATTCGTCATAGTTGGCATGATTGGGTGCATTAGGATCACCACTCGGGCCTGGACGCAATTGTGTAATGCCTAATTGCTGCATCATGTTATCATGATCCTGTTGTGCGGTAAAGGTCACAGGCTTTGGATATTTGCTGCTGTCTATTTTTGAGTTCTGGGCAATTACTACATGTGTAAGAGCTACAGTAAACAAACAAAATATCAATTTTTTCATTCTATATATATTTTGTCGAATTCAAACCATGATTTGCCAAATTGCAAATATTGTTATTCTTCCGTTGTAAAAGGAGATGCCGGTAAACCTTCTTTGTTATATAAATTAACGCCGCGCGGATTATCTGACCACGCATATCTTACATATTTCGGATCAGAAACTTCATCACTCCATACGATCACTTTATCGCCTTCAATTTTTGCATTGGCCCAAACGTATTTTTTATCAGCGCCGGCAATAGCAAACCGTCTTAGTGGTTCATTGTCGTTGGATACCAGCCCGCTTCCTACATTATTAAAGGTGATAATCATCTTATTGCCTTCAACTTTTGATGATTGATAAATCGATCCTGAATAAACAATATTATTTTCACCATAAGCTACTTTTTCAGCCACTAAGGCAGACCGGCCGCCTACATCTTTTTTATCTAAAGGATGGACATCGTTCCATTCTCCCAGGTCGATTGTGATTGCCATTCCTGTATTGGGAACAGATAAAGTTTTTAATTGTGCTTCTCTCAATACTGCCCAGGAGCTTTCTGTAGGCCAATAATTTACATCCATAAATCCCGGTAACTGCACAAAAATAAAAGGAAGATCCGGCTGTCTAAATTGCTTGCGCCAGTCTTTTATCAACCCGGGAAGTAATTGCGCATATTCGTCAGCGTTATATGAGTTGCTTTCGCCCTGGTACCACAATACACCTTTGACAGTATAATTGGTAAAAGGGGCGATCATACCGTTAAATAAGGTTGTCGGTTGGTTTTGAATAGAAATGCCATGTCCTGTTTGTCGATGTGGATCAAAGACGTCACCCACTTTATATTGCCAGTAACCCTTTAAATCAACAGTATCTTTTCCGGAAAAAATGTAATAGGGTTTATCAGGAACGAATCCTCCTTTACCTGCATAATTGATAACGCGGATGACTACCAGGTTTTTACCTGGCTTCAATAAACCCGCAGGTATATCATACCTTCTTTCAGGATACATATAAGTCTTATTGCCTACAAGAACCCCATTTACATAAACAAAATCAGCATCTACAATTCTTCCCATAAAAAGCGTATCGGTAATACTGGTCATGGAGGAAGGAACATCAATTTCTTTCCTGTACCAAACGACACCATTTAAATTTTTTATTCCCTGGTCTTCCCAATAGCCGGGGATGTTAATGCGGTACCATTCTTTAGGAATGTATGAAGGGTCGTACCATTTTGTTTTTCCCGACAAACCTTTGTCATCTCCAGGCTTTACACGGTTTGCAAAATTGATTTCCATCGCTTTCCTGATTGTTTCATTTACATAAGAAGTGTCTTTATTTTTTTCGATTATTTTTTCAATAGAAGGAAATTCTTTGAGTCCTTCTTCGCTTGTCCATGCTTCGATAGGAGTACCGCCAACGCTTGAATTGATAAAGCCTATAGGTACATGGTATTTATCGTAAAGTGCTTTCGCAAAGAAATAACCTACTGCAGAAAAATGAAGCAAGTTTTGCGGATTGGCATATTTCCAATATCCTCCTTTAAGATCACTTTCCGGGTTCTGCAAATCGGTTTCCTGCGGAACCAGGAATTGCCTTATCTGAGGGTAATCAGCATTTGCAATTTCTTTTGCATACCTGTACTTGTGCAATTCCAAGTTGATGCTGCATGTTCGACTGACCTGCGCATAGCCATACATCACCAATCAAAATATCATGAAGAACAATGTGATTTTTCCCGTCGAAATTCATTTCGTAAGGACCACCTGCTTTCATTGGCGAAAGTATAATTTGCCAGTTCCCGTTTTCATCAGCAACAGTTTTATATTTTTTATGGAGAAAGTTTACTTTTATTTTTTCACTTGGGAGAAGCCCAACCCCATATTTTTACGTTGGCATTTCTTTGCAATACCATACTGTCTCTCACAAGCGCAGGCAGTTTTATCTGTGCATTTAATGTCGTTGAAAAAAGTAGCAATATGGGAAAAAAACTTAGTGGTAGTTTCACAATATATTTTTTTTATTAGGGAGGTGTATTTATAATATTTCAGTTTATTTCTCTGGCTTTACAAAATCTATTTTTATTGAACAGCGATTACCGTTGTTCCTGATACTCCATTTACCGTTGCAGTAATTGTAGCTGTGCCGGGTGAAACGGCTTTGACAATACCATTTTCGTTAACGCTGGCCACTGAAGGATGATCACTCTGGTATTGTATATGTACGCCTGACAGATTAACGAAGGAGCCATCGTTATTAACTGCTTCGATAATTTTATCGGCAACAGCGTGAACTTCTTCACGGTCCGGATTGATATCACTCTTTATCCATTTGTTTTTACTTTTCAGGTCAATTTTATCTCCTACATGATAGATCAATTCTTCAGGTTGTATAGTTACATGAACGACCTTTGGAGTTAGCGTTCCTTCAACATTTATGTTTGCAGAATCAGCCACATCGCCCGAATTATAACCGAGCTGGAATTGATAGGTACCATTATAAACAACACTTTTTAGTTGTTTCTCATCCCAGAACGCCAGGTCAGCTGCCTTAACAGTCAGCTCGATATGCTGGCTCTGTCCTGGCTGTAGATTTTTTGTTTTTTGAAAACCTTCGAGCTTTTTTATCGGTAATTCTTTGCCTTTGATTTGGGGAGGGGCAACATAAAGTTGTGCTACCGTTGCGCCTGCCACACTTCCGGTATTGCTCACATCACAGCTAACCTTAACCTCGTTATCCGGTGATATTTGTTTAGCTGATACTTCTAAATTGGATATTTTGAATTGAGTGTAGCTTAACCCATAACCAAATGGATAAGTTGGCGGTACGATAACAAAATGACGATAACTACCTACCCTGCTACCAATAAAGTACATATAAGTACGCCCAAGACCATCAGTCTTGCGGGGAGTTAGATAATAATTTGATTTGCTCGGTAGCTGATTATCATCCCGGTACCAGGTGAAGTCGAGGTGTCCGCTGGGATTTTTCTTACCCAGCATTACATTAGCCAATGCTGTACCCTGGCTCTCGCCGTTATAACCACTAAAAATAATTGCCGGAAAGTAATGTTTTATATAGCTGATCTGAACTGGCCGATCGATTGAATGGCCAGAACCATGTTTGGATTACCCACAGCAGCAACCTGGTAGATCATCGACTCATAGTTCCCGGGCATCGCGAGGCTTGCCCGGTCATGGCCTTCATGGGAGATGGCTTCATCTGTTCCAACAAAAACAATCACCAAGTCTGCACTTTTAATATCATCCTTTGTTTTTGCGCTTAATATGGCAGGCCCTGTTGCAGTTGTCGAAGAATGGGTACTGTCAAAAATCACCATAGCATCCGGATTAGTAGCCTTCATTGCTTTGGTAATTCCCTGGACAGCGTCAACTTTCAAATCCGGATTACCTGAATAACCACCAAGGGTTACTTTGGCAGCGAGGTTGCCAACAATTACGATCTTGTGTATTTTAGATGCATCCAGCGGAAGCAGTTTCGTATTAGTACCCTGCACCGGGTCATTTTTCAGAAGTACCAGCGTATTTTCTGCCACCTCTTCTGCCAATTGCAGATGAGCCGGATTTTGGATAACGTCCTTTGTTATTTTCGTATAAGGGACCATATCCGCCGGATCAAACTCGCCGGTTTCCATTCTTACGGTAAAGACTTTGGCCAATGCACGATCAATCACACCTTTACTCAGGATACCCGCTTTAACAGCATCCTCTATATTTTGTAAAGTATATTCAGCTCCGGTGCAATTAAGGCAAGTCCCGGCTCTCACGGCAAAGGCCTGCCCCCCTGCAGCGCCAGAAACTTTTTCGCCCGTTTGTTTATTAGTCCATATAGCATCATGCCCTTGCCTGCCGGTACTCCAACCCGGCGCTGCCCAGGCATGTCCTATAGGAAAATTATTATAGGTGGTTCCCACAGCACCACAATCAGAGGTTATGTAACCAATAAAGCCGTAGGTTCGCTGAGCCAGCTCATTTACTGTATAAGTATTGGCTACAGCCGGAGTACCGTTAATAGCATTATAGGAAGTCATCAGCCCGGCCACATGCGCATCTTCGATCAAATACCGGAAAGTGGCGGTGTAATAATCCCGGATAGCTTCATCATTTACATCGGAAGAAATGCCCTGGCGATTGTTTTCAATATCATTTAAGGCATAATGCTTAGCTGTGGCTGCCACTTTCAGATAGCGGGTTTCGGACTTGCCATCCATTTTCTGTCCCTGGTAACCGTCAACAAATGCAGCTTCCATATGCGAAGCCAGGTACGGATCCTCACCAAAAGCTTCATCATTGCGCCCCCAGCGCGGGTCCCTGTCCATATTCACAGTTGGCGCCCAGTAAGTCAGGTTACCATAGTCATCACGCGATTCCCCCAAATTATTTTGGCCTTTATCAAAGAGCGACTTATCCAGAAAGCCGCGAGCCTCGTCTGAAATAGCCTCGGTTTCCTTATAAATCAACTGTGGATCCCAACTCATCGCCGTTGCAAAATTGACCGGAAAACTTGTGGCACGCGGAGCGCCGTAAGCACCTCTTTGCTGACTTTCAGGTTCGCCATTATGGAGATTACCAAACATTGCGTTTACGCCATGCTGGCCTTCACTCCAATAAAAATACTGATGCACCTCCAGGCGAGGAATCGCTGGTGCAAAATTGGTATGGAGCTGTTGTACTTCTTCGGCTAAGGTCATTCGTGATACCAGGTCCGCAGCTCTCTCTCTAAAAGAATAATGAGTATTTAAGTAAATAGGGCTCGCATCTTTTGCCGCGACGGAGGATCCGGATACAGATTGTGAATAGCTATTTTGGATAAAAACAGCTATCAGAAGAATACCAATGACTCCATGTGGTACAAGCCTGGGCAATTGAACCATTTTGTTTTCTATTACCTTTTCCATAAAAATTGATTTTTTCTATTATTGTTTTATTCAAGTAAGTATAATTTTTATTCACCGTACGGTATTTATTAATGTTCCGATTTTGTCGATCGTAATTTTTATTTCATCTCCCGATCGAAGTGTAAAATCATTCGGAGGTACAATGCCTGTTCCTGTCATGATCAGGCAGCCATGTGGAAATGAACATTCTCTATAAACAAATGAAACCAACTCTTCTGGCGTACGTTTCATTTGGCTTAGCGCCACATTTCCTTCAAATACATTTTGATTGCCACGGTTGATTTCAAGATGAATATTAGTATCAGCATCTAACTCTTTTTCTTTTATTAAGATGCAGGGGCCAATCGCCGCGCAACCATCGTAAGTTTTCGCTTGTGGCAGGTACAATGGATTTTCCCCTTCAATGCTGCGGCTGCTCATATCGTTACCAATGGTATAACCAATAATTTTTCCTGAGGAAGTGACAACTAATGTCAACTCCGGCTCAGGCACATCCCATGTAGAGTCTTTACGGATATTCACTTTACCATTGTGGCCAACAATTCGGTGCGGCGTTGATTTGAAAAAAACTTCCGGCCTTTCCGCTTCATATACTTTTGCATAAAAATCTCCTCCTCCTGCATCTTTTGATTCTTCCTGCCTTCCTATTTTGCTTCTTAAATAAGTGACGCCACAAGCCCATAATTCCTGGTTGCCAACCGGAGGTAAAAGTTCTTTTTCAATTAATTCATTTCCGTTTTTTACCGGGGATATTGATTTGGTTATTGCCCGCACTTTAGCCAAAAGATCGTCATCTTTTATAAATGAATCCCAGTTTTCATCTTTTATTAAAAAGAAGCCTGCATCTTTTTCAATTACAATTCCCTGTTTTGTTTTATATAATTTCATTTCGTTGAAATGTGTTTGACTAACGTTTCCGGAGGCCCCAGGTAACTGGGCTTTTCCCCGCCAAAATCAAGGACCATTTTTTGTAAAATAATTGCCGGGCTTATCATCCAATATTTGATAGCGTGCTTGCCCGGTTGTAAGATTGTATGTTCTGTAGATTTAATAATGATATTATTGGCCACCCATTTTCGCCATGTGCTTTCATTCTTATCGTCTTTATTGACAGAAACAATTTGAGGTTTTTCATTATCAATGGAGATGGCATATTGCAAACCCAAACTATCATTCTTAAAATTTAGCGTGGGCGAAAAATAAGCATTGAGTTTTACCTTGCCTGTATCATAAACATATATTTCATATTGCAGGTAAGGGTTACCGTTAGTAAGTGTTTGTTCTTTTGCTGTTACCGGAAAAGTGGTAATACCATCGCCGTCTTTCCCAATGCCTGGGATTACTTGCCATTTTATATTTTTTGTGTTTACAGCTTTGGTATAATGTGCCGCTTCAATAGATACATAACCGTTCTTTTCGTAAAAAATATTTCCACTTGCATTTTTGGGAATAAGATTTTCAGATGTTACGTCCCTTACATCAACTTTTACACTTTCATCTTTTTGTGAATTATCTAAAACATATTTTACTTCCGGCATTTTATTGAAAGGTGGTTGCTGCCAGTAAGTGTAGTCGATGTGCGTTTGGTCCATCATGTGATTCCACTTTCCAGTGGCTAATTCATGATTGTACTGATAGGAGAGCAATGAGTCCGTTTTGTAATATTGCTTTGCTTCATCAGCATGTTGATTAGCGGCGATATTATTTTCAGAGGCAAGCCATCTATTCTTTGCAACGGCTACGCACAATTCGTTCAAATTCACAAAAGCTTTTACAGGAAAAAGTACCAGTTCAAAGTAAGCATCTTTATATTTTGTGGGCAATTCAGCATTTATTTTTTCTGCTTCCGCAACAAGTTGCTGATATTGCTTTATAACCCTATCTGCCTCATCATAATTTGTCAGGCTGTATGTTTCGGGTGATAATAATTCAGGTTTTCTTCTTGCTATGTATTGTGAATATTTTTGAATGATGTTTCCAATTTCTTTTGCATGTTTCGGGCCGAATTGTTGGGAAGCCCATTCAGTGTAGTAATTTCCAATATTATCTGCGGTTATTTTTTTAGTATCCCATGCATAGTCTAAAAAGAAAGAAATCGGGAATTCCATCGGCTTTAAATCTCCCACATTTACAATCCAGATCCTGTCTACACCATAAGAATAAACCAGGTGTAGTTGTTCCCATACTCTCGCGATATTATTGGTGTTGATCCATTTATAATTTCTCGGATCGCCCACATAATCAAAGTGGTAATAAATTCCATAACCGCCTTTTCTTTTAGGTTCATTAAGTTTAGGAAGCCTTCGGACATTCCCCCAATTGTCATCGCTAAATAATAGGGTAACGTCATCGGGTACACGCATTCCTTTATCATAATAATCCTGCACTTCTTTATACAAAGCCCAGTCCTGTGGCGTTTGCGATGCAGGCTTTCCGGTAACATTTGCAATTATTTTTCGTTGGGCGTCAACAATTTTTTCCAGCAAAGCAATATTGCTTCCTTCTGTCATCGGCTTATCTCCATTGCCACGCATGCCAATAGTAACAATGGTTTCACGATGATCCATATTTCCAATTCCCTGTTTCCAGAAAGCTCGGAGCACGCTGTCATTTGTTTGATAATTCCAGGCGCCTTTACGCTCATGCCTCCATTCTTCCGTTGCCTGGTTCATAGGTTCCTGGTGGGAAGTGCCCATTACAATTCCATACTTATTGGCCATTACAGGATTAAGTGTATCGTCATTATTAAATGCATTTCCCCACATGGCGGGCCACAGGTAATTGCCTTTTAAACGCAACAATAATTCAAATACTTTTTCATAAAACTGATGATTGAAATTGCCAAATTTTTCATGCACCCAACCTGACAATGCAGGCGCTTCATCATTCAAAAAAATGCCACGGTACTTAACCAATGGATGATCACGCAGGAAAATATTTTTCTTTATATAGATGGCATCCTTTTTTTTCACGGGAACATCTGCCCACCAGTACCATGGCGAAACTCCCATCTGTTTTGATATTTCAAAAGTGCCGTAAGCGGCTCCTCTTTTGTCGCTGCCTGCAATTACTAAAGCCTTATCAATTCCTTTGAAGGGCTTGTCGATTACCTGCACCTGGTAGGCCTTCCCATTGGGTTTTGATACTATCTGTATTTATTTTTTTTGCCAGTATGAGCTTCTGAAGCGCTGAAGATTTTTTTATTGAACCAATGATAATAAGATTGCCTGCGTCAGTTGGAAGCTGGTGAATGATGCGAGGTTTTTTGCCTGTTACTTTTTCAATATCACCTTGTAAAAGCTCAGCAGTTTTTCGAACCAGCCAATCATCATTTTCATCGGTATAAATGCTTGCAGCGTTTTGAGAGACTATTGTAAAAGCTCCTTTTTGGGCCGTGGTTGACACAAAACCCTGGGCAGAGATGGTGCCCGCAAAAAAAATGTAATCGATTACAAACAGGATGAATGTTATTATAATTTGTTTACTTCTCATATCATACCAAATTGAAATAAAAATGATTAAAGAAAGTCGGTTTACTGGTTTAAAAGCCAATCGAATTGCCGCCATCCACCGGTAAAATTACCCCGGTAATAAATGAAGCTGCCTCAGATGCCAGGAACAGCGCTGCATCTCCTATATCAGACGGAGCGCCCAAAATTCCCATAGGGGTTCTTGCCAACACTCTCTTTTTACGGTCCACATCATTGTTCAGGGCTTTTGCCGACATGTCAGTAGCTATAAAACCCGGGGCAATGCAATTAACACGAATTCCTTTTGGCGAAAGCTCTACCGCCATGGCTCTTGTCATGGATTCAATGGCGCCTTTGGATGCACTGTAAGCAATCACTTTTGGTAGTCCATATTGCGATGCCATTGAACTTATATTAATGATACTTCCGCTTTTATTTTTGATCATACATTTTACCACTTCCCTTGAAAGAGAAAAAATGGCTTCTACATTGGTGAGAATTATTTTGTGAAATTCTTCGTCGGTTACTTCTGTAAAATCTTTTTTCAAATTGATGCCAGCGTTGTTCACGAGAATATCGATTTTGCTATGCTGTTTCAAAATATTAGCTATCAAAGCAGGAATAGCTCCAAGCTGATTCAGGTCAAACGAGATCGCTTCGCAATCCTTTCCCAGTTTCGCTTTCGCTAATTTAAGTTTTTCTTCATTTCTGCCGATAATAATTGTTTTAATTTGATTTTGTACAAATTTTTCTGCAATTGCATAACCTATTCCTGAAGCGCCGCCGGTTACGATCGCAAGTTTTTTTCGTTCATTTTTTTCCATTGCTTGCTATTTTTAAACTGTAAATCTTCGCGTTTGAAATCTATAAAAAAAAAGGAACAAATGTTTAATCAGTAATATTCCTTTTTTTCAAAGATGATTTCCTGATTATGAGATTCGATCTTAAAATAATGGTATTGGTATTTTGCAAATTGCCGATGCCTTTCAAATGATTGATAAGGTTTCGGGCTGCTACTTCGCCGACATCTATCCCCGGGTAATTGATGGTTGATAATGCAGGCTCTACCAGCGTGCATACCGCATCATTATTAAATCCTACTATAGCAATATCCTGAGGAATTTTGATATTATGCTCTTTTAAAGTCCGCATCACTACCGCTGCTACGAAATCATTCGTAATAAAAGCGCCATCCGGAAAAGGATCCATTTTCAGCATTTGCATCGCCGATTCGATTGCTGCGCTTTCAGAAAGATCATGTATGAGCAATAAATTTTCATCATAAGGAATCCCATTGTCAGCTAATGCATCTTTATATCCTTTAAATCTTTTAGAATATACATTTCGTTTAAGGCTTGAAGTGATGTGAACGATTTTTTTGCATCCTTGTTGAATCAAATGTTCTGTAGCCTGGTAGCCACTTTTATTGTTGTCGATTACCACGACCGTATTATTTCCTTGCTGTTCCACACGATCAAAAAATATCACCGGAACATTTTTTTCTTTAAATGGTTTAAAGTGATCCAGGTTTTTTGTCTCCAATGATAAAGAGGCAATTAACCCATCCACCCGTTTTTCAAAAAGATTTCTTGCATTGGCGATTTCTTTGGCAAAACTTTCTGAAGAATGCGCAATAATAAGGTCATAGCCAGCTTCTGTAGTTGCTTTTTCGATGCCTGCCAAAACTGAAGTAATAAAATTACTATTGAGTTCATGAAGAATTACACCAATGGTATTGGTTGTCTGTTTGCGCAGGTTTCGGGCAAAGTGATTCGTGCGGTAACCCATCTTTTCAGCTAAATCAAAAATCCTCTTTTTTGTGGGTTTACTCACAACGGGATCATTCTTCAAAGCCCGGCTAACTGTAGCAGTAGAAATATTTAATGCAGAAGCAATATCATAAATAGTGACTTCCTTCTCTTTTGGCATTTACAATCGTTTACATATAAAGCAATGTTGTAAAACTAACTAAAAATCTTTTTTTTAAACTTTTTTTTAGAAAAAAAATGTAAACCATTACATTTTAATAAAAAAAACTACTTTCGCATTATTAATTGTCGTTTCGACAATTAATAAATATGAGAAAGGAATTGCTTGATAAATAGCGTAACGTGCTTTGGACAATAGTTTTAACGGAAAAATCCTCTCTTGTATGACGTATTGGTACGAATTCGAAAAAGATAACAAACATTAAGTTTTTCGGATTAAGGTAAGGAAAATCAATTTTTTTTAAAAATCTCTGTTTCGCGGCTTGTATTTTATACACTCGAATAAAAACATAGGAATTCAATCATATGTCAATCTCAAAAACTTAAAAACTAAACACCGCAATTATGAAAGTCATATTACATAAGAATGCTTTTCTTGAAAAATGCGGGAAAGGGCAAGGTAAATGCGTGCTTTATAAACAATCCGGCGGAATGACAGTTTTCTTTTCATAATCAAGTATGATCGGAGGGTGAATTCTTTCACCCTCCCTTTCATCTTTTATAGTAAATTAATGTCATCAAAAGATTTCTCTTCAAACCAGGGAATATTGATTTTGAATGAGTAATCTGACAATGATTCAACAAAATAAAAATCGCCGAAAAAAGTTTATTCACTGTCGACTTTTATTCGGAGAAAAAGGAAAAATCTGATGAGCCATAAAAAAACCGGAAAGAAGAATTTTTATCGCATTACCATCATGCCACGCTCTTTAAGGGTTGCTTAAGATGTACTAATGAAGAGGAAATAATTAATAACATATTGGCGCAATCGGTTTCATTTCATCAAAATATGCTTACATTAGCATAATAAATGTAAAATTGACACTTAATGTTGAATCGTATTGCTTAAAGTTGTTTGCGTTGAAGAACAGTTTACTATTTATCGGTTTTCACAAACGTATTGTATCCCTGCATTTGGATACCGGATCAACTATAGCGAATACACGGGTTAGATAGTATCGCTACAATTGTTTTTAAAATTTAAAAATGATGGAATTGTCTTTCAACGCAATTAAGAAAAACATTATAAGAAGATGAAAATTGCATTATTTGTTTGTTTACTATTCCTCACCACTAATGGCTTTGCTCAAAAAAAGTCAGATTTAAAACTTTGGTACAACAAGCCATCAGGCAATGTTTGGGAAAATGCTTTGCCTGTTGGCAACGGGTTTCTCGGAGCGATGGTTTATGGGAATGTTGATACAGAAACCATCCAGCTAAATGAATACACTGTCTGGAGCGGCAGCCCTAACCGTAATGATAATCCTTTGGCTTTGGATTCATTGGAAGCTATCCGCCAACTGATATTTGAAGGAAAACAAAAGCAGGCTGAGCAACTGGCAAATAAAGTAATCATCAGCAAAAAATCGCAGGGCCAAATGTATGAGCCGGTAGGCGAACTTCATCTTGCATTTAATAACCATAATAACTATACCGATTATTATCGTGAGCTTGATTTAGAAAAAGCGGTCGCAAAAACGTCTTACAAGCTGAACGATGTTACTTATACAAGAGAAGTCCTCGCTTCTTTTCCTGATCGCGTAATTGTAGTGCGATTAACGGCTAACAAACCGGGAAGCCTTTCTTTCAATGCCTTCTATTCCACACCTCAGCCGAATGCCGCAATGAAAACAACAGCGGAAAAAAAATTAATCATCGCAGGTACTACGATCGATCACGAAGGAGTAAAAGGAATGGTAAGATTTAAAGGTATTACACGCATTAAAACAGAAGGTGGTTTTCTTTCAACGACTGATACATCACTTGTGGTAAAAGATGCAAGTGCCGCCACCATCTACATTTCTATTGCTACAAATTTTAATAATTATAGTGATTTGAGCGGCAATGAAAATAAAAGAGCGGCTTATTATCTCGACAAAGCATATCCAAAAAATTTTGCGGATATTTTAAAAGCGCATATTGCTGCTTATCAAAAATATTTCAATAGAGTGAAGCTTGACCTTGGTACCACCGCAGCAGCCAGGCTTCCAACAGACGAAAGGTTAAAAAATTTTGATGCAACTAACGACCCGCAATTTGTAACGCTTTATTTTCAATATGGACGTTATTTATTGATTTCATCTTCGCAGCCCGGCGGCCAGCCTGCAACGCTTCAGGGCATCTGGAATAACAAAATGTATCCCCCATGGGACAGCAAATACACGATCAACATTAATACAGAAATGAATTACTGGCCGGCTGAAAAAACCAATCTTTCAGAAATGACTGAACCCTTGATAAAGATGGTAAAAGAATTATCAGTTACCGGAATGAAAACGGCAAAAGATATGTATGGCGCCGGTGGCTGGATGGCACACCATAACACTGATATATGGAGAATTAATGGCGGTGTTGACGGCGCTTTCTGGGGGCTTTGGCCTAATGGTGGCGGTTGGCTCAGTCAGCATTTATGGGAACATTATTTATACAATGGCGATAAAAAATTTCTTGAGTCTGTGTATCCTGTGTTGAAAGGCGCTGCTATGTTTTATGCTGATTATCTTATCGAACATCCTAAATATCACTGGTTGGTAATTTGCCCTGACGAGTCACCCGAAAATGCGCCGGCAGCTCACCAGGGTTCATCGCTCGATGCCGGTGTAACCATGACCAATCAAATTGTTTTTGACGTATTTACCACTGCGATTGATGCAGCTTCTATTTTGCATAAAGATCAGGCTTTTGCTGATACACTAAAAGAAAAACGCAGCCGCCTTGCACCGATGCACATAGGTCAATACGGCCAATTACAGGAATGGCTGGACGATGTGGATAATCCAAACGACCATCACCGGCATATCTCTCATTTGTACGGATTATTTCCTTCTAATCAAATATCACCCTATCGCACTCCCGAATTATACAGTGCTGCAAAAAATACATTAATTCAACGTGGTGATGTTTCTACGGGATGGAGCATGGCCTGGAAGGTAAACTGGTGGGCAAAGATGTTGGATGGCAATCATGCATACAAGTTAATTCAAAACCAACTTACACCTGTTGGTACCAATGAAGGCGGCGGAGGTACATTCAATAATTTATTCGATGCACATCCGCCGTTCCAGATTGATGGAAACTTTGGCTGCACTTCAGGGATCACAGAAATGCTGATGCAAAGTGAAGATGGCGATTTGAATTTATTGCCTGCCTTACCTGATGTTTGGAAAGCGAAAGGAAGCATTAGTGGCTTGCGAGCAAGAGGTGGATTTGATATAGTAAGTGTTGTTTGGAAAGATGGGCAAATTGTAAAAGCGGTTATTAAATCTAATCTTGGTGGTAATCTCCGTTTGCGTGTGCCCAATGAAATGAAGATGAGCAATGGAACTGGTTTGAAAAAAGCAACTGGTGATAACACGAATATTTTTTATCAGACAAAAAAAATTGCAACGCCAATCATATCCGACAAAGCAAAAATTATTTTACCGCAATTAAAAAAAACCTGGCTATATGATATGCCAACTATTGCTGGTAAAACATACACGTTTGTGTCATTGTAAACTTTGTAAAATATCTAACAAACATGAAATATCTTTTCGCTCTTTTTGTTGCTTTACTGTCTAATTCAGCAATTTTTTCACAGGATATAATCAGACAGATGCCAGCCGGTTTTGATTCCGTTCAAAATGATATTCCGCATGGAAAAATTGATTCTTTCAACTACCAATCAAAAACGGTTGGCACTACAAGGCAGTCGTTGATTTATACACCGCCCGGTTATTCAAAAAAGAAAAAATATCCTGTCTTGTATTTGTTGCATGGCATTGGCGGCGATGACAAAGAATGGCTGAATGGCGGCGATCCGCAGGTGATTCTCGACAACCTTTATGCACAAGGGAAAGTGGAACCAATGATAGTTGTAATGCCCAATGGACGTGCCATGAAAGATGACCGTGCTGTAGGAAATATTTTTGACAGTGAAAAAGTGAAAGCGTTCGCGACGTTTGAAAAAGATTTGTTGAACGATCTTATTCCTTATGTACAAAAACATTACCCGGTATATACTGATAGAGATCATAGGGCTATCGCGGGCTTGTCAATGGGTGGCGGCCAATCATTGAATTTTGGTTTGGGCAACCTGGACAAATTTGCCTGGATTGGTGCGTTCTCCGCAGCTCCTAATACGAAGGCTCCGGAACAATTGGTACCAGATCCTGCCAGGGCAAGAAAAGAATTGAAGCTGCTGTGGATTTCATGCGGAGCCAGCGATGGTTTGATTGGCTTTAGCCAAAGAACGCATGATTATCTCGTTAAAAATAATGTGCCTCATATTTATTATATCGAGCCGGGCGTACACGAATTCAAAGTTTGGAAAAATGGGTTGTACATGTTTTCCCAATTAATTTTTAAACCGGTTGATACTTCTACCTTTTCAAAATACCCTGTCGTAGGTGCGCCCGCGTCCACTAACGTCCGTGGTGCAAATTATCCTCAAATACTGGCTGACCACCGCGTCATATTTCGCATAAAAGCGCCGGATGCGCAAAAAGTGCAAATTGATCTTGGTAAAAAATATAACATGGTGAAAGACAAGAGCGGCTATTGGACCGTTACAACCGATTCTATCAGCGAAGGCTTTCATTATTATTCTTTGATTATCGACGGCGTTGCGGTTGCCGACCCGGCGAGCGAAACATTTTATGGTATGGGCTGGATGGCAAGTGGTATTGAAATTCCGTTTATGGGTGACCGTTACTATGCAGTTAGTAATGTACCGCAGGGTGATATTCGCATCAAAAATTATTTTTCTACTGTTACCAATTCATGGAGGCAAATGTATATTTACACCCCACCAGGTTACGATTTATCTGTTGATACAAAATATCCGGTCTTATACATTTTACATGGCGGCGGGGAAGACGAAACGGGTTGGGCAACACAAGGTAAAGCCAATTTGATAATGGATAATCTTATTGCTGAAGGAAAAGCAAAACCAATGTTGGTTGTAATGCCGGATGCTAATATTGGCGTTGGTGGCTTTAACGCTGGTGCCATCGAAAACGGGATGAAGCTATTTGAAAAAGAAATGAAACAGGCCGTCATTCCTTTTGTTGAAAAAAATTATCGGACTAAAAATGATGCCAGCCATCGTGCATTGGCAGGTCTTTCACTTGGCGGCCTTCATACACTTTACACAGGCATTTATAACACGGATATGTTTTCTTATCTCGGCGTATTCAGTTCCGGATGGATAGTTCCGATGATGAATAAAACCGCAGATGCTCAATATGCTTTTATGAGAGAGAATGCTGGTAAAATCAATAGCAATCTGAAAGCATTTTGGATTTCGGAAGGTGGCCCGGAAGATATCGCTTACAAGAATGGTAAAATCATGTTGGGCAAATTAGATGATCTAAAAATAAAACATGCTTATTATGAACATCCCGGCGGCGCACACCTGGCCCGTTTGGAGAAACGATTTGTATCATTTTGCTCAACTGTTATTTAAATAAACCTGTTATGAAACGAAAAAGTCTCAAAAAACTTTGTTTAGTGTTGTTAATCCCGACAGCTTTTATCATTAATACTGCAATGGCGCAAACGCCTGTGATAACTTTGAACCTGGCAAAACCTGCTGCCAATGTGAGCCCCATGTTGTATGGATTAATGACGGAAGAAATCAATCATTCTTATGATGGTGGATTGTATGCGGAACTGATTCGTAACAGAATATTTAAAGACAGTAAAACTTCACCGGAAGGATGGACCCTCGTGCAGGATGATCCATCAGCAAAAGTAAGCATGAAATTAATCGGCGCAGAAGAACACGTTCCGAATAACCGCTTCACTTTACGGTTAAAGATGTGAAAGTTATTAATCCGATTCATATCGAATTGCAACCATTCTATCAAATTCATGATGCACGGTATATGATGTATTGGATGGCGCTGAGCAATGAAGGATATCAAAAGTATATAGATTCGATTGCTGCATCTGAAAAAGAAAAACTCGACCTGGACAAACGAACCATTGATTTTATAACGCCGGGTGAACAACAACCTGAAGTGGACCATGCGATGCAAAACGATAAATCGCGAACAGGCAATAACCATGACCAAATGTTCCGTGAAGCATTCAATGGTGGTTATTTTAGTTATAATATGGCTACAAATAATGAAACCGGTTTGAGTTTAATGGTTCGTTATTGGGGCGCTGAATGGGGCAGCCACAAATTTGATATTTACATCGATAATGTAAAATTAGCAACAGAAGATAATACGAGTAAATGGAATCAATCACAATTCAAGGAAGTAACGTATTCGATTCCTGATGAAATGGTAAAAGGTAAAGAACATCTGCGTGTGAAATTTGTTGCATTTGATGGAAGTTCGGCCAGGTGTATTATGTTCGTTTGGTAAAAAATAAATGAAAAAAATTTAAGGTATTGAATATGAAAGATTTTTAAAAGAATTACTCAACATGAAAAAAATCATTGCAGCGATTTTCATTTTATCTTTTTTGTCTTTGAATGTTATTGCCCAAAATGTTCATAGTGATAACGGAAATGGAACGTACACAAATCCGGTTATTTCAGCAGATTTTCCTGACCCTGATGTGATAAGAGTTGGCGATACCTATTACATGGTAAATACTACGATGTTTATTTTTCCTGGTGTTACTATTTTAAAATCGCATGATTTAGTTAATTGGGAATATTGCAGCAATGCGGTGCCCAGGTTTGATTTCAGCGACTGTTATGACCTGGATAGTTGCAATCGTTACGGCCATGGGCAATGGGCCACGAGCATAAAATATCATAACAATAAATTTTATTTACTCTTTATTACTTTAAATGAAGGTGGCTTTATGTTAACGGCAGATAAAGCCGAAGGGCCGTGGCACATCACACATTTGCCCAAAGGTTTTTATGACCCGGGATTATTTTTTGATGACGATGCCCGCCCGGATAACCCAGCCGGACTGGGAAAAGCGTATGTGGCTCAGGGTTACAATAAAATATCTATAACTGAAGTGAATGACAGCCTTGTTGCCATAGGCCCCGATTCACTGGTTTACACCGGCAATATCCGTAAAGGGCTTGAAGGAACGCATGTATATAAAATCAACGGTTATTATTATTTGTATTGTACTTATGGTGGAAGAGATGGTATGCAGGTAGCACTGCTTTCCAAAAATATTTACGGCCCATATCAACAAAAATTGCTGATCTACGATACTACCAAAGGAATTAACTATGGTATCCACCAGGGTGCATTAATTCAAACACAAACCGGTGAATGGTGGACGATCTTGTTTGTTGACAGCGGGCCATTTGGGAGATTTCCATCCCTTCAACCTCTAACCTGGATCGATGGCTGGCCGATGATTGGAGTGAATGGGAAAGCGGCTACTACTTATAAAAAACCCAACGTCGGCAAAACATTTCCTATCAAAGATTTCCCAAAATCAGATGAGTTCAATGAATCAAAATTAGGGATGCAATGGGGATGGAATCATAATCCGGATTCAACAAAATGGCCGCTTACAAAAAGGCGTGGTTATTTAAGATTGATAACCGCTACGGTTACTTCAGATTTCAGAATGGCGCGCAATACGCTTACGCAAAGGCCATTTGCCAAACGCGATCAAACTATTCCAACCATTGCGTCAACGAAAATAGATGTTCGCAAAATGAAAGATGGCGACATTGCCGGGCTCGCTGTTTTCCAGGATCCGTATGCCTTCATTGCAGTAAAGCAACAAAAAGAGAAGAAATATATTTTGATGGTGAACAATGGTAAAACTATTGATTCTGCTGCCATCAATACTTCTACAATTTATTTAAGAACACTTGCATCTAACGCAACAGGCAAAGCAAGGTTTGAATACAGCACCGACAATAAAAATTACAAACCGATTGGCAATGATTTGATCATGCGGTTCAGCTTAAAAATATTTACTGGAAATAAATTCTGCCTTTTCAATTATGCTACAAAACAAATGGATGGTTATGTAGATTTTGATTGGTTCAGGGGTTCAATAAAAATTAATTAAAAAAATCATTTCACAATTAAACTGAATACTATGCAATTCAATTCCATCTTAAAGAAATTAAGTCTGATAACGCCATTATTTTTAATGGTGGCTTTTATTTCACTGACAGCCTCAGCCCAAAAATTACAGATAAATGATTCAGGTTATTTTGCAAAACCCGGCGTGAATGTGCTCGTGTTTAGTTACGAATACAGCGGCATGTTTTTCGATGAAAAAACTTCGGCAATAGAACTGATACATCATGGTGTAAGAACCGCTACCGGCGGCGCTGTACGCCTGCAAAACACACCGGAGCAATGGGATCTTATTCCAAAAATGACAAGCAGGAAAGTAGATAAGAAAAATAACAGTATAGAAGTTGGATTGCGGTATGAAAAATATGATTTTGATTCAAGAGTAGTGGTTACTGCAAAAGATAAAGGCGTTGAAATATCTGTGTATCTCGATAAACCTGTTCCGGAAAAATTAGTTGGGAATGCAGGTTTTAATCTTGAATTTCTTCCTTCCGCTTATTTTGAAAAAACTTATTTCGCAGATGGAAAGCCCGGTTCATTTCCTTTATATCCCGGCAGCAAAACGCGCATAGAGCCTATCAGTAAAAAGATACCACAGTTTGCCGGGCATACTACATTTGATGACAGGGGACGAGGCGAATTTATTGTGCCTTCGCCTATCGCTTCCGGCAAAACATTGGTGCTGGCGCCCGAAGATCCTGAGAGAAGAGTTACAATTGTTTCAGAGACTGCAAATGAAAATTTAATGTTGTTTGATGGCCGCAACCTGGCGCAAAACGGATGGTTTATCGTGCGTAGTATGTTGCCGGCAAACAAAACAGGAAAGGTATTAACATGGTATGTAGAACCCAATGCAATTCCTAATTGGAAACGAAAACCCAATATTGGGTTTTCGCAGGTTGGGTACAATCCTTCGCAGGAAAAGGTGGCTGTGATTGAGCTTGATAAAAATGATACGCCTTTAAAAACGGCATCGCTTTATCAGGTTACGCAGGATGGAAAATATGTTGAAAAATTAAAGGGCGCTGTGAAAGTTTGGGGCAGGTATTTTCGATACAATTATGCAAAGTTTGATTTCAGTTCTGTGAAAGAACCGGGCTTATATTTTATTCAATATGGCGGCCAAAAAACAAATACTTTCTCAATTGCTTCCAATGTGTATGATAATACCTGGCATCCCACTTTAGATGTTTGGTTCCCGGAGCAGATGGACCACATGGAAGTGAATGAGGCCTATCGTGTATGGCATGGTGCTCCGTTTTTAGACGATGCATTGCAAGCGCCCACCAATCATCAACACTTTGATGGCTACAGCATGGGGCCATCAACCCAAACAAAATATAAACCTTACGAACGCATTCCGGGCCTGGCTGTTGGCGGCTGGTTTGATGCAGGCGATTTTGATATTCAAACAGGTTCGCATTGCGATGCACTGTTGAGCCTGGTTGATACATGGGAAAAATTTAAACCTTCACGCGATGAAACCTTTGTGGATTATCCGTCGCGGTATGTTGACATGCATCGTCCCGACGGTAAGCCGGACTTATTGGAACAAATAAAACATGGCACCTTAAATGTGGTTGCACAGGTGAAAAATATCGGGCATCCGGTAAGAGGAATTGTTGTTCCGCATTTGCATCAATATCATCATCTTGGCGATGCGGTGGATGAGACGGATAACCTGCTTTATGATTCAACATTAAAACCATACCAGGTAAGTGGCAATCGCAGTGGCACACTGGATGACCGATGGGCATTTACTGAAAGAACAACCTTCCTTGATTATTATACCGCCGCTGCTTTGGCTGCAGCAAGCCGTGCTTTAAAAGGTTTCGATGATACGTTATCGCAGCAAAGTTTATTTTATGCAAAACAATTATGGAATGAAGATGACAGCATCAGCAAGAAAGATACTTCACGGTTTGCAAGGATGTTTGGAAATGCATTAAAAATAAATGCTGCACTTCAGTTGTATATCACCACAAAGGATAAGCAGTATGCAGATGTATTTAAAGATGCCATTTGGCAATCTTTGAAAAGCCTTGGTGGCAGCAGGTATGGTGGTGGTTCCATAAAAACTGCATTGCAGGCGATTCCTTACATGGATGAAGATTATAAAAATAAATTGCGTGGCTATGTGATAAATTATAAAGCTATATGTGATGATTATGCGAAACAAAACCCTTATGGGGTTCCTATAGCGGAAGGCGGCTGGGGCGGCAGCGGTAACGTGGTCAGTTTTGCCACTGCTAATTTTTACGCTAACAAATTTTATCCCGATATTATCGGTCCGGAATATGTGTACAAAGGATTGAATTATATTTTCGGCTGCCATCCTTATTCGAACATTTCTTTTGTTAGTTCTGTGGGAACAAAATCGAAGAAAGTTACTTACGGGAATAATCGTGCAAACTTTAGTTTTATTGCCGGAGGTATTGTTCCTGGCGTATTATTAATAAAGCCTGATTTTTGGGAGAATAAAGAAGACTGGCCATTTTTCTGGGGCGAAAATGAAGTAACGGTGGGTGGCTGCGCAGATTATATCTTTTTGGCAAATGCGGCAGATGCTCTTGCAAATGGTAAATAATTTTTAATCATCGTAAATGATAACAAAATGAAATCTCTAATTAAGTATGCGTTGCTTCCGGGATTAATTTTTATACTCACAAATAATTTGGAAGCACAAAATCCACTCATAAGGAACATGTATTCTGCAGGCCCTTCTGCAAGAGTGTTTGGAGACAGCGTGTATATATATCCATCTCATGATATCCTGGCAACGCCGGGACACGGACGTGTTGGCTGGTTTTGCATGGAAGATTATCATGTGTTTGCCTCCAAAAATTTAACCTACTGGAAAGATGATGGAATTGTGGTAGGCCAAACCAGCGTTCCGTGGACCAAACCTGATGCGTACAGCATGTGGGCTCCTGATTGTATTGAACGAAACGGAAAATATTATTTCTATTTCCCGGCTGCGCCAAAAGATTCAAGCTATGGAAGAGGTGTTGCTATAGCAGACAAACCATTTGGGCCGTTTGTTCCGCAGGCTGAGCCGGTAAAAGGAGTTCATGGAATTGACCCAAATGTTTTTATTGATAAAGACGGGCAGGCGTATTTATATTTTGCATCGGGAGATATTTATGGAGTAAAATTAAAAGATGACATGGTGGAATTGGATGGTAAACCTGAAATTATGCAAGGTTTGCCAACAGGAAAAGGTTTGAAAGAAGGGCCGTTTTTGTTTGAGCGTAATGGCAAATATTATATGACCTATCCGCATGTTGCAGATAAAACAGAACAACTGGAATACGCGGTTAGTGACAATCCGCTTGGGCTTTTAAGGTCACCGGCGTAATCATGGATGAAACGCCCGACTGCTGGACCAATCATCAATCCATTACGCAAATTAAAAATCAGTGGTATTTGTTTTACCACTATAACGACCTTTCTCCAAACTTTGATAAAGCCCGTTCTGTAAGGGCAGATAGTTTATTCTTTAATGTGGTGAACCGTAACGAGGATAAAGCAATCACGACAGACATCATTAGCACATCAGAAAATTTTTCAGGCAAAGGCGAAGCAAGCATCGTTAATAATAAGGATTTAAAAACTCCATTTTCTTTCGAGAAACAATCTCAATATTTACCAGTTATTAAGGAAGCAAAATTTAAAGGCAACAAATTATCATTCACCTTTCCACCGCATTCGTTTACGCAGATAAAAGTGGGTATCAACAAAAAATAATTTATTAACGAAATTGCTGAAATGAAATTGATAATCGCTAACATCATTTGCTTTTTTATTATTTTATTTGCGCAGCAGAAAGATGGGCCGGAACTTTGGCTTTGTCCTGTAAAAGCAAAACCGGTAAGTGTTATTTGCAAAACAACTTCTTCCACAATATCCATTGCCAAACAGGAGTTGACTGACCGCTGGAAGGGCGAAAAGGAACATTCGTAATTGGATAACAAATACAATGCTTAAAAATGAGGCTTTATGCAAAATAAAAATCTTGTTTATTTGTTGATTTACTGTCTTTGTTTTGTGGCCTGTGGATGTAAAGAAAAAAAGCAAAATCAACTCTTCTCTTTTTTATATTCAAATGAAACGGGCATTGATTTTTCAAACAATATTGATGAAACAAAATTGAAAGGCGGCGCGCTGAATGAGTTTGGATATATGGGCGGCGGCGTCGGCATTCTTGATGTAAACAATGATGGGCTGAAAGATATTTTTTTTTGCGGCAACCAGGTTAGCAGTAAATTGTATTTAAATAAGGGCAACAATCATTTTGAAGATATCACGCTGAGCGCCGGGGTTTCTACCAGCGATTGGATTACTGGTGTTAGTGTGGTTGATATTAATAATGACGGATATGATGATATTTATCTCTGCACGTATGGCGATTCCTCAGGCAAACGTTCCCATAATTTACTATTCATTAATCAACACAACAACACCTTCAAAGAAGAAGCTGAAGAATATGGCCTCGCTGATACAAACTATTCAACCCAGGCTGTTTTCTTTGATTATGATAAAGATGGCGATTTGGATATGTACCTATGTAATTACATGCTGAATGCTTCTTACTCTGCTAATTACTTATTTCAAAAAAACCTTTCAGGAAATTCACCGGCTAATGATAGATTGTATAGAAATGAGGGCAATAAAAATGGATTCCATCATCCTGTGTTTACCGATGTTTCCAAAGAGGCCGGCATTAAAGAAGATGGGTATGGCTTAGGCGTTTCTGTTTCTGATTTTAATATGGACGGATGGCCTGATATTTATGTCAGCAACGATTTTGTTTCCAATGATGATTTTTGGTTGAATAATAAAAACGGTACATTTTCGAATATGCTTGGCCGTTCTACAAAACACCAGAGCTATAGCAGCATGGGTTGCGATGCGGCGGATATCAACAACGATAATAAAATTGATCTTGCAACGGTGGATATGATGCCTGAAGGCAATTTCCGCAAAAAGCAAATTTATTCTTTCATGAATTATGACCGGTATCAGCAGGAAAGAAATTTAGGTTATTCGCCGGAGTTTTCCAGGAATATGTTGCAACTGAATAATGGAAACTATTATAGCGGCGATACTTCGTTTCCGTTTTTTAGTGAAATTGGCCAACTCGCAGGTATCAGTGAAACTGACTGGAGTTGGAGTATTTTGTTTGCTGATTTTAATAATGATGGCTATAAAGATTTGCATATCACCAATGGCATTGGCAGGGATTTTATCAATGCAGATTTTATAGCGTTTAGTAAAACAGCGCGCGATGCAGCATCGGAAGAAGAATCAAAAAAAATGCTCAATGATAAAATAGTGTCGCTTGGCCGTGTGGAATTGCCAAATTATTTGTATCTCAACAATGGCAATTGCACTTTCACCAACATCACTGATTCTTCAGGCATTAAAGAAAAATCTTTATCTACCGGTGCTGCCTATGTTGACCTCGATAATGATGGCGACCTTGACTTAGTAGTAAACAACATCAACGGTCCGGCATTAATTTTAATCAACAATGAAAATCAACCGGGCAAACCCAAAGTCAATCACAGTCTTAGTTTTATATTACACGGTGATAGTTTAAATAAAAATGGTTTTGGCGCTAAAATATTTGTGTATACAAATGGTACAAAGCAATTGCAGGAAGAGTACCCCGTGCGCGGTTATTTATCATCTGTTGATACCAAACTTTTATTTGGAACCGGAAAAAATAAAATGGTTGATTCAGTTGTAATTGTTTGGCCAAATGATAAGAAACAAATTTTACAAAATCTGAAAACAGATTCAACCTATACGTTGTTTCAAAAAAATGCGACGGTGAATTGGTACCCATCGCATCCAAACATCAATCAACAAATTTTTCACGACGTTACGGATTCTGTAAACGCTTTGTACAAGCATATTGAAGTGCCGTTTAATGATTATGAAGAACAGCCTTTGTTGCCACAAAAATATTCGCAATTAGGTCCTTTTATTTCAACGGGTGATATAAATAATGATGGCACAACTGATTTTTATATTGGTGCAGGATTTAATTCGCTGCCAAAGATTTTTACCCAGGGAAAAGATGGAAAATTTACCGGTAAAGATTTTACAATTGGTTCCCGTTTTGAAGAAGACGAAGGAAGCGTGTTATTTGATGCGGACGGAGATGGCGATTTGGATTTATTGGTTACTTATGGTGATATGCGTTTCAGCGATACATCGCAATTTTATCAGCCACTTTTGTACCTCAATGATGGCAAAGGTAATTTTACACTGAGCCCAAACGCCATTCCGGCTAACGTCAGAACTATTGCGGGTTGTGTCGCTGTTGCCGATTATAACGGTGATGGACAACCGGATATTTTTATTGGAGGCCGTGTGTCGAAAGAATATCCTTTATCACCACGGAGTTTTCTTTTGCAAAACAACAAAGGAGTTTTTACAGATGTCACCGATAAGGTTTGCCCTGCTTTATCTAAAGCCGGAATGATTACAGCAGCGCAATGGGTGGATTTGGATAATGTCAAATATCCTGATTTGGTGATTGCAGGTGAATATATGCCGATACGGTTTTTTAAGAATAATGGAAATAAGTTTACAGAAATTACTTCATCAACCGGTTTGCAAAATATAAATGGTATGTGGCGCAGCCTCATTGCAACAGATGTAGACGGTGATGGCGATATAGATTTTATTGCAGGAAATTTAGGATTGAATAATAATTATCGTGCCTCTGCCAAGTACCCGATGAAATTATATGCAGATGACATCGATAATAATGGAAAGATTGACCCGGTGTTATTTTATTATATCAAAGATGAAAATGGAGAAAGGAAATTATATCCGGCTATAACACGGGATGCGCTTTCTGCCTGGGTTCCTGCGCTAAAAAATAAATTTTTATCGAACAAAGATTTTGCAACCGCTACTCCGGATGATATTTTTACGGACAATAAGAATTTGCAGATTTTAACCTGCAATGAAACCCGCAGTTGCTGGTTTGAAAATAAAGGGAATGGGAAATTTGTGATGCATGCTTTGCCGATGGAAGCTCAGTTTGCGCCGGTGAATGCCATTGTTTGCGCGGATATGAATGGCGATGGTGTTAAAGATATTTTGTTGGCTGGCAATGAATATCAAAATGAAGTGAAAGCCGGCAGGTATGATGCTTCCTATGGTTGTTTTTTGAAAGGAATAGGTAATAAAGAATTTAAAGTAATATCTCCCGACTTAAGCGGTTTTAAAATTGATGGCGATGTAAAGGATATGAAGATGATTACGAACTCAAAAAATGAAAAACTAATTCTCGTAGGGGTGAATAATGATTCTTTAAAAGTATTTAAGTGCAGGTAAACTCACAGAACTTCTTCTAAATATCTTTTTTATAGCTAATGAATCCGATTGCAAAAACGATGCTTATCTATGACTTCAATTAAAAACAGTAAACAAACAAATATTGACAATTTTTATTTTGCATTACCTATTTTGATTGACATTACCTATTTTGATTGATACATATAATATCCCGAAATTATTTTTTCCCTTTCTTTAAAGAGGATTCTCTCACAATAAGCTCTGATTTAATAATCATAGTGCTTGTTACATTCATATCCCAATGGCCTTTCAAATGGCCGATCAGGGTCCGCGCAGCAAGCTGGCCCATTTCAAAACCCTGGTAATTGATCGTCGTAAGCTTAGGACTAACCACTTTGCCGATAATATCATTATTAAAGCCAACAATTGCCACATCCTGCGGCACACGGATGCCATTGTCTTTGAGCGACTGCATTACAATTGCCGCGCAAAAATCATTGGTAATAAAAATACCATCTGGCAAAGTCTTCATCGCGAGAATCGTGTTGGCCGACCTTTTAGCATCTTCTTCCTCCAGGCCATCTATAATTAAAAGCTTTTCATCGAACTTTAATTTATGATCCATCAAAGCCTGCTTATAACCTCTCAGGCGTTCAGCATACACATTTCTTTTAAGACTTGAAGTAATGATTGCAATTCGTTTGCAGCCCTGCTCAATAAGATGCGACGTAGCGTCATATCCCGCCTGGAAATTATTGATAATGATCTTGGCGCCATCACTATTTTCAAAAACACGATCAAAGTAAACCACTGGTATGTTCTTACTTTGAAATTGCTGAAAATGTGAAAGGTCTTTCGTATTAAATGAAAGAGAAGCAATAACGCCATCCACACGTTTATGAAAAAGGCTATGCGCATTGGCTACTTCTATATCAGCGCTTTCTGCAGAGTGAACGATGATCAAATTATATTTTGCTGCCCTTACTATCTTTTCAATCCCCGCCAATACAGATGTTATAAAATAACTGTTGAGTTCATGAAGAATTACGCCAATCGTCTGAGTTTTTTGAAGCCTGAGGCTGGTCGCGAAAAGATTATGCCTGTAGCCTAAACTTTCAGCTAAATCACTCACTTTTTTCCTGGTGGTGGCACTTACGGAAGTGTTTGTATTCAGCGCGCGGCTAACCGTAGCGGCTGAAATATTGAGTTGCCTGGCGATATCGTAAATCGTGACTTCTTTCTCGGCTTTCAAATTATTAAATAGGTATTAAGCGGCAAATGTAAGAAAAAAATAAAATTTTTTTTTATGCAACCGATTACTTTTCAAATAAAAGACTTATTTTGCATACAGATTGTTTTTTTACAGGTGCTTGATGAACTAATTAAAACAGTTTAATGACATGAGGTAGTGAATTAAATTGAACCAAATTAAGTTATTCTGTAATCGGTTTCTTAGATTTTTTGAGATTGCTTGTTTTTTGAGATTGCTTGTTTTTTGAGATTGCTTGTTTTTCCAGATTGCTTGTTTTTCCAGATTGCATATATTTTATGTTTTATTAGTAAGAATAAATATGCCATAAATATGAGATTTAATTTTTTTAGTTTTTAAATAAATAAACCAACCTTTCTTATGACTATTATTAATCAAAATCGATTGTTTAAGAAAATTTCCTCAATAGGAGGAAAAAATTATCTTGCCGTTGCTTTTTTTCTATTCTGCACGGCTTTTCAAACGACTGTTGCACAAACCTTTCATGGTACCGTTACCAGCGAAACGGGAACGCCGATACAGGCTGCTTCAGTAGAAATTAAAAACACTTCAAGAGGAACGACCACGGATAAGAATGGTTCGTTCACAATATCGGCTTCGCCGGGTGATGTGTTAGTGATTAGTTCGTTGGGCTACTTAAATAAGGAATTAACCCTTGGGGAGGAGAAAACGGTGAATGTTTCTCTTTTACAAACCAATTCACAACTTAATGAAGTAGTTGTTACCGGTTATGGTAGTCAAAAACGAACCGCTGTTACGGGCGCCATTTCAACAGTTACCGGCAAAGTACTCAATGAGGTTCCCGTGATAAGCGTAGAATCAGCTTTGCAGGGACGCGTGGCTGGCGTTTCAGTTGTTAACAACGGAAGTCCTGGAAGTTCTCCCCTCGTTACCATAAGGGGTATCAGTTCTATAAGTTATGCTTCCAATCCGTTGTATGTTGTAGATGGATTTCCTACAGGTGATTTGTCAACAATCGATACACATGACATTCAGTCTGTGGATGTTTTGAAGGACGCTTCCGCAGCAGCCATCTACGGTTCACGAGCGACTAATGGCGTTATTATGATTACCACCAAAAAAGGCAGCAGAGACGGGAAAATGCATATCAGTCTTGATTCTTACTATGGTATCCAGGATGTTACTCAAAGATTGAGTTTGCTGAACCCGTCCCAATTTGACCAATACGCAGAGGCATACAATGGTAGCAAAGTACCAAGGCGTGATCCCGGTTATGTTCCGCAGTGGAATAATCAGCCCATATACCAGGGTGCTAATACGACCTATGGAAACAATGTAACCGATTGGCAGGATGCTTATTTTAAGCAGGGTGCAATGGCTTCAACCAATATTGGCCTAAGCGGCGGAAATGATGTTTCCAGGTTTTATGCTTCGGCGGGTTATTTAAATCAAACAGGTACCGCGCCTACCGTTGGGTACAAACGTTTTAATTTCCGTATCAATTCAGAACATAAAATAAGCAACGTGTTCACTTTTGGAGAGAACTTGTATGCTGCTTCTGGCGACCAGGCTTATGATAATAATGAAACCGGCAGCCGGTCGAATTTAATGAACGTTATCAGGATAATGCCATACATGCCGGTCTATGATCCTACCACTTCCGATGGATTTAGAGGCGTAAACTCTGTTTTGGATGGAGGTGATCCCACGAATCCAGTAGAAGATGCAACGGTTAAAAATCCTGGTACCAGAACGACTACTAAAATTTTGGGAAATGCGTATGTGGAAGTAAATTTCACTAAGTGGTTAAAATTCCGCTCAACATTCGGTGTCGATTATGCAAACCTATTAGATTACCGGTTTTCACCCATATTTAATGATGGGGGTAGTGTAGCCGGTTCCAGCGCAATTTTAGCTGGCATTACCAATAACCGATCGATTTCTACTACTAAGCTATATACCCAACAACTGACATTTGATAAGACTTTTGGTAACCATCATGTTAACGCAATCGCTGTATATGAGTACCAGGGGCAAAATATTAAAAATGAAAATGCCAACGGCAACCAGGCTTCAAATACCCTCAAAACGCTGAATAATGCCAGCAATATATCTGCGCAAACTCTCACACAAGATCTTAATATCATATCTTATGTTGGCCGTGTAAATTACGATTTCAAAGGAAAATACTTGTTTAGCGGCGCATTTCGACAGGATGGTGGTTCTTATTGGGCGCCAGGCCACAAATGGCAAGGTTTCCCTTCTGCTTCAGTAGGTTGGAGAATTGACCAGGAGGATTTCATGAAAAGCATTCCATCAATTTCTGAATTAAAATTGCGGGCAGGTTGGGGAATTACCGGCCTTAACGGGGCCGTTTTAGGAGCTACCCCCTGGTTAGCGAGTGTTAGCGCCAATAGCGCCTATTATCCTTTTGGTAATAATCTCACGGGTGGTCCTGCATCTTCAATTCAGAGCCTGGGAAATAAAGATTTGTCGTGGGAAACAACGAAACAAACAAATATTGGACTGGATTTAGGATTGTTTAAAAATGCGCTCACCTTATCTGCCGAATATTATCAACGGAGAACCGACAATTTGATTTTAGCTGTTCCGCTACCTCCTTCAATGGGTTATCTAAATAGTAGTGTGATAACAAACACGGGCTCTATGAGTAACAAAGGGGTTGAATTGCAATTAGGTTACAATGACCGGGTAGGCGATTTCCAATGGAATGTATCGGGACTTATCAGCTTTGTAACAAATGAGGTTCATTCGTTAGCTCCGGGAGTCACTAATATTCAAGCGGGCGCTGATGGTGATTTTACTGAAAATTATAATGTCACTAATACCGCTCCAGGTCATCCAATCCAATCTTTGTATGGCTACGTGGTAGAGGGTATTTTTCAGGATTCCGCTGATGTAAAAAAGCACGCGACTCAAGCAGGTGGGACAGGACCTGGTGATCTTATGTTCAAGGACTTGAATCATGATGGTGTTATTGACTCCAAAGACGAAACCTACCTGGGTAGCTTTATTCCTAAGTATTCTTATTCGTTTAATCTTGGAGCGAACTATAAGAACTTTGGTTTTAGCGTATTCTTTTCGGGAGTACAGGGTAATAAGATATACAATGCAACCCGTACAGCTACGGAAGGTATGATTCGCTTTTTTAATGCAGGTACACGCGTATTGGATGCGTGGACGCCAAGCCATACCAACACAGATGTGCCACGTGCAATAGCGGCAGATCCAAATAATAATGCGCGTTCGTCTACCCGATTCGTTGAAGATGGCTCTTATCTACGCCTGAAAAATATCGAGTTGAGCTACAACATACCTGCGAAATCTTTACAGTCTTTAACCAAGGGCGTTGTTAGTAATTTCAAAATTTATGTCTCGGCACAGAATATTCTGACGTTTACAAAGTATACGGGGCTCGATCCTGAAGTGGGCAATAAAGCACCTGGATCATCATCACTAACCAATGGTATTGATTATGCTGAGTATCCTACCCCACATGGCTATCAAGTGGGAATTAACGTAAATTTCTAAGAGAAAATTAAAACACAAATTTTTATAAATTCAAAATTATGAAGCGAAATATTAAAATACTTAGTGTAACCATTGTCCTGGTTGCCGCAGTCATATTTGCCTGTAATAAAAAGCTGAATATAACTGATCAAAATAATCCTACAACAGACAGCTATTTTAAAACAGCTGCGGAACTTCAAAATGGCGTAAATGCAGTCTATTCAACTATGCGTTCGGGAAACCTGTGGGGCCGTGAAGGATTCTACTTCCATGATATGAGGGGAGGTGAAACAGGAGCAGGGGGCCCTCAGTTGGGTTCTGTATACCAGGAGGTATTGCTTCAACCTTCTCCATCAACTACTAACGGACTAATAGGAGAGATGTGGACCGGAAGCTATCAAATGATTAACAGGGCTAACCTGGTTATTTCAGCAGCGCCTGGTATCACTGATAATGCGGCGCTGAGAGATGTAACAGTTGGGGAAGCAGAATTTTTACGTGCATGGGCTTATTTTGAACTGGTTGCCCATTGGGGTGATGTGCCGCTCTATACTGAACCTATTACATCTCCTACAGGTTATAAAGCTCAGTCACCGGCTGCTGATGTTTACACATTAATTATTAGCGACTTAACTGATGCAGCTTCAAAATTACCAGATGTTGCGGCGGCTCAGGGAAGGGCCACTAAAGGTGCGGCTTATGCACTATTGGGAAGGGTGCAAATGCAGAAGGGTGATTATGCGGCCGCAAAAACAGCTCTTTTGAATGATTATGGGAAATATTCGCTTGTTTCTAATTTTTCTGACAATTTTGATGGTGACGTCAAGATAGGAAGCGCGCAGCTAAACGGGACCGAGAACGAGTTTAATGCAGAATCTATTTTTGAATTAGCTTTTGTAGATAAGGGTGATGCCAACTTCAACTGGGGCTACACTGGTGAAGGGCGTACAGCAGATGCAAGTAAAATGCGCAGCCAGGAGTATGGCATAGTATGGGGTAATGTTGTTCCTTCTGAACAGATTCTTGATGAGTTTGAACCTAACGATCCAAGATATAAATTCACTTTTTTCGAACCAGGGGATAAATATAATTCGGCTCATACTCCAAATGCTGATGGTTCTATTGATACTGTTTTAACACAACCTAATATGAACGTTGCAGCAAGCAATCATAATGGGGTTGTAGAAAAAAGAGTATATAGGAAATATTCTGTTTTAGCCTGGACAAATGACGGCTTTCATCCTGATGGCATTAATCAGCGCTTGATCCGCTATGCCGATGTTCTCCTAATGCTTGCAGAATGTGAAGCTGAAGTAGGAACTCCTGCACAGGCAGCCAGTTACATCAATGAAGTACGTAGCCGCCCGAGTGTAAATATGCCCCCTGTCACATTAGCTTCACATGACGCGGCAATAAAAGCCGTGATGCATGAATATGCTGTTGAGTTTGCTGGTGAAGAACGTAGTGATGTGAACATTTTACGTTGGAGGGCAAAAGGGTATTATCCATCAATCAGACCTGATCCAACACCAGGACAGGTGTCTTTGTTGCCAATTCCTTCAGGTGAAACGTCAGCTAACCCTTTAATAAAATAGAATTAGAGTAGATGTAGTTTTGCAAAAAATAGAGGCTACGTATTAGCCTCTATTTTTTTAGTACAGTAAATCAATATTTTATCATGATTTTCAATTTGTTAATAATCAGCAGGTGACGTCAATATTGACCTTTATTACTGGTAATTCATCAATTAGGATAAAGTGGTGACATTTGATTGAACTGTAAATATCTTGATTGATTTAATTTTGTTTCACTAAATCCCTTAATGATAACTGACCTTATCATCTCAGTTTTGTTCAAAAAATATAATAGAAAATATCATCAATTAAATGAGGGGTTGATCATATTCCCGTTCGTCTTTCTATTGCCCATCCTGTTTTTTTCCTGCAAATCTAAACCACTTCCGAACCAAGGAATGATTGATCTCTTAGCCGAGGCAGAAAAAAATTATCAAAGCCCGGAAAATGTCTTTAGCCCTGAGTCTGTAGCAAAATATGCTGATTCTATCATAGATCATTCTTCCGACGAAGATGTAATCACAAATGCGCTCAACAACAAGGCAAATGCGCTTTTAGAGTTAGGTGAAGAACAAAAAGCGATAGATATTTTACAGGATTTACTCGGGAAAACCAAAGGCAATCTTGATGAAAGGCAATCTATCCTTAAAGATATGGCGATTAGTTATTTAAGATTAGGTGAAAGAATGAATTGCATTAACATGCACAATGCAGCATCATGTATATATCCTATTTCAATTGAAGGAATACACCATGATAAGAGCCCTTCCGAAAAGGCCATCGAAATATACAAAGCGATATTATTCGACAATCCGGGAGACTTAGAATCGAGGTGGCTGCTGAACATTGCGTATATGACAACGGGGGGTTATCCGGATAAGTTGCCTGCCCAATACCTTTTGAAAGTGGAAAATGATGACTCTTTGCATTCAGTTAAACCTTTTACAGACGTGGCAGCAAATGTGGGGCTAAATTATAAGAGCCAGGCGGCGGGTGCATTGTTGATGATTTTAACAATGATGGCTATTCTGATGTTGTGCTGAGCAGTTGGTCGCTTTCGGAACCGATGAAGTATTACCGGAATAACAGAGATGGAACTTTTACTGATTTATCTGATTCCTCTGGATTAGGATATTTAACTGGTGGTTTGAATATGATGCAAACAGATTACAACAATGATGGCTTCAAAGATATTTTTGTATTAAGAGGAGGCTGGAAAGGAAAGTTTGGTAAAACACCCAATTCCTTACTAAGAAACAACGGCGACGGCACTTTTACAGATGTAACCAAAGAAAGCGGACTGCTTTCATTTCACCCAACTCAAACAGCCACATGGGCAGATTTTAATAATGACGGATGGCTCGACGTTTTTATCGGGAATGAAACAACGCCAGGTGAAGAGGCTCACCCGTGTGAATTATATATCAATAACAAGAACGGAACTTTTACCGAAATGGCGTCTAAAGCCGGATGTGCCATCACTGCGTTTGTAAAAGGTGTTACTTCCGGCGATTATAATAATGACGGGCTGACAGATATTTTCATTTCCACATTAAACGGCAATAAAATTTTGTTGAAGAATGAATCTGTAAAAGGTGGCGCTATTAAGTTTAAAGACGTTAGTCAGCAGGCCGGATTAACCAAAAACCTGTCCCGGACTTTCCCAACATGGTTTTGGGATTATGATAACGATGGCTGGCTTGATATTCTTGTGTGCGGATATGAGTTTACCGGATCTCTTGCCTCTTATGCAGGTGCAGAAGCAGTAGGTGCGCCCGTAAATAATGCGGGGAAAGTTTTTTTGTTCAGGAACAATCATGATGGCACGTTTGAAGATGTATCCGATAAAGTTGGATTGAATAAAATCGCTTTTGCCATGGGATCGAATTTTGGCGACATTGATAATGATGGATATTTGGATTTTTACCTCGGTACAGGAAACCCATCTTTTAAATCAGCCGTTCCGAACAAATTATTTAAAAACATCAACGGAACTCGCTTTTTGGATGTGACCACTTCTGCACGGGTTGGTAATTTACAAAAAGGCCATGAAGTGGCATTTGCTGACCTTGATAACGATGGCACTGAAGATATCTATATCAAAATGGGTGGCGCATATGTCGGAGATGCTTATGAAAGTTCTCTTTATTTAAACCCCGGCCAGAATAATAACCACTGGGTCAATCTTTCATTGCGGGGAACGGTTTCTAACAGGATAGCAATTGGCGCGAAAATAAAAGTGACTTTTAAAGAAAATGGCAAGGAGAGATCCGTTTATCGGGATGTAAATTCAGGAGGCAGTTTTGGCGCTAATCCTTTGCTTCAGCATATTGGGATAGGACAGGCAACGTCAATTGAAAAGATTGAAGTGACATGGCCTGTAACCGGTAAGACACAGGTATTTCAAAATCCACCTGTCGATACAAATATTAAGATCAAAGAAGGAGATAGTATTTTAGTGACTTATCAACTGAAAAGATTAGACTTTACTAAAAATTACGTGATGAAAATGAATCACAATGATAATTAGTCAAAATACAGCTACAAATTGGTAAAATATCATTGTTTATAGATATAAAAACTTTTTACATTCAATCAAAATTTAAAAACAAAAAAAATGGAAGTACTCACTGGAAAAAAAGAATTTTTTAAAAACATTCCGCAAATAAAATATGAAGGCTTGAAAAGCGATAACCCTTTTGCCTTCCGCTGGTACGATGAAAACAAAAAAGTTGCCGGAAAAACTATGAAAGAGTTTTTCAAATTTGCATGCGCTTATTGGCATTCATTTGTTAATGCAGGAGCTGACCCGTTTGGTGAAGGCACTCACACCTTTTCATGGAATGATAAAGAAGACCCTATCAAAAGGGCAAAAGATAAAATGGATGCGGCTTTTGAATTCATTACTAAAATGAACCTTCCTTATTATTGTTTTCATGATGTGGACCTGGTAGATTATACCAATGATGTGGTTGATAATGAAAAAAGATTAAAAGCAATTACGGCTTATGCAAAACAAAAACAGGAGCAAAGCGGCGTAAAATTATTATGGGGAACTGCTAATCTTTTTTCTCACAGAAGATATATGAATGGCGCTTCTACCAATCCGGATTTTACAGTTCTTACACATGCTGGCGCCCAGGTGAAAGCCGCGCTGGATGCGACAATTGAATTAGGAGGAGCAAATTATGTTTTCTGGGGAGGAAGAGAAGGATACATGACTTTGCTGAATACCAATATGAAAAGAGAGCAGGAACATCTTGCAAAATTTTTACACACTGCAAAAGATTACGCACAGAAAAAATGGGTTTAAAGGAACCTTTTTTATTGAGCCAAAACCGTGCGAACCTACAAAACATCAATACGATTATGATGCGGCAACAGTTATCAGTTTTATGCGCCAGTATGATTTGATGGATGATTTTAAATTGAATATTGAAGTGAATCATGCCACACTTGCCGGGCATACTTTTACCCATGAATTGCAGGTAGCTGCTGATGCCGGCGTTCTAGGAAGCATGGATGCCAATCGGGGCGATTATCAGAACGGATGGGATACCGATCAGTTTCCAAACAACATTAATGAATTAACTGAAGCAATGTTGATCATCCTGGAAGCAGGCGGATTTAAAAGCGGCGGCATCAATTTCGATGCAAAGATCCGCAGAAATTCTACTGATCCTGCCGATCTTTTTTATGCACACATCGGTGGAATGGATTCTTTTGCAAGAGCATTAATCATTGCTGATAATATTCTTAAATAAATCGGATTATAAAAAATTGCGCGAAGAACGTTATGCCTCTTTTGATAAAGGAAAAGGGAAGGCTTTTGAAGAAGGAAAATTAACTTTAGAAGACCTTAGAAACCTTGCAGTAGAAGGTGGCGAACCTCAGGTGAGAAGTGGCAAACAGGAATATTTTGAAAACATTGTCAACCGTTTTATCTGATCATCTACTAAACCGCTAAACTTTCTAAACCTTCTAAACTAAAGCCATGTCCTTAGTAAACACTTCTTCAAGCCTTGCAGAAACCAGTTTTAATAAAGGAAACCCCCGCTATATCATCCTGCTTACATTGGTTGCGGCATTAGGTGGATTATTATTTGGCTACGATACAGCCGTTGTGAATGGTGCAGAAAAATCGCTGGTTGCTTTTTATATACAGGCCATCACAGATCCTTCGCATTATCAATATGCAACTGCAATGATCACTCAATACCATTTGTTAATGGTGATCGTTCTTTTTATTGTTTTCCTGATCATTTGCGGGCAGATCATCCGGTTAGTTGGGATGAAAAAAGGATGGATCGCTTGTTTGGTAATAATTGCCGCACTTGTTTATTGGGCTGAAGGTTTTGCCGCAAAACCCATTCCTACAGATGCCACTTCTTTACAGGATACTGCGGATGTGATTAAAGGCTTTTTAATTTCAAGCGCGCTCATCGGTTGTGTTATTGGCGGGGCATCGGCTGGATTTATTTCAAAATCACTGGGAAGAAAAAACGGCCTTTTGATAGCGGCTGTTGCTTTTTTTGTTTCAGCGATCGGGGCATGGAAGCCCGAAGCCTTTAATGTTTTTGGAACCGAAGATGCTTATTCTTTTGTGATCTTTAGAATCATTGGAGGTATTGGCGTTGGTATTGCTTCCATGATCTCACCGATGTACATTGCTGAAATTGCGCCCGCAAATGTTCGCGGAAAATTAGTTTCCTTCAACCAGTTTGCCATCATCTTCGGCATGCTGCTTATTTACTTTGTAAATTATTTTATTGCACAGCAAGGAAACGAACAATGGTTGCTCACTGAAGGCTGGCGCTGGATGTTTTTTTCAGGCGTTATTCCTGCAAGTATTTTCTTTATTCTTTTATTTTTTGTTCCTGAAACGCCTCGTTATTTAGTGATGAAAGGCAAAGATGAAAAAGCATTAAAAGTCTTAAAGAAAATATCAGGAAATGATAATGCTTCAAAAATTTTAGAAGAAATAAAATCAACCACACATGAAAAAAATGTCCCCTGGTTATCGTATGGCTTTTTCATCATTTTTGTAGGAATCATGCTTTCCGTTTTTCAACAATTTGTCGGCATTAATGTGGTATTATATTATGCAGGCAATATTTTTAGAAACATGGGGTCTTCTACGGATTCTTCTTTATTACAGACCATTATTGTTGGCATCGTAAACCTTCTTTTTACGGTGGTAGCTATTTATACCGTTGATAAATTTGGCCGCAAACCTTTAATGATTATTGGTTCTATCGGAATGGCATTAAGTATGACTGCTTTGGGCTTTGCTTTTTATTTTAATGCTTTAGGGATTGCCGCTTTAATTTTTATGCTGATATATACTGCTGCTTTTGCTATGAGTTGGGGCCCTGTTTGCTGGGTGTTGCTTGCTGAAATTTTTCCGAATAGTATCCGTAGCGCTCTCTCAATTGCAGTGGCAGCACAGTGGATCGCTAATTGGGTAGTTTCTCTCACTTTCCCGGTTATGAATGACAATGTGTGGTTGACTAATAAATTCCATCACGGTTTTTCCTATTGGATTTATGGCGTAATGGGAATTCTTTCTGCCATTTTCATGTGGAAATTAGTTCCGGAAACGAAGGGCAAAACGTTGGAAGAAATTGAAGGGTTATGGAAGAAAAAACCTAAGCAGACAGTGGAAGAAGCTTTATTGACAAATCCCGAATTTTAATAAATATTTTTTTTGAAATTTTAATATCCTTCTGCATGAAAAAATCTATTTATCTTTTTATTTCATTTATTTTTCTTTATAACAGCAATGGCTATACGCAAACACCCGGGTATTTAAATACATCTTTATCTACTGAAGCCCGCGTTAATGACCTTGTTTCCAGATTAACGCTCGAAGAAAAAGTGAACCAGATGCTTAATTCCACTCCGGCAATTCCGCGTTTGGGAATTCCGCCTTATGATTGGTGGAACGAATGTTTGCATGGCGTTGCAAGAACAAAGTATCACACTACATCTTATCCGCAGGCAATCGGCATGGCAGCAACTTTTGATGTAAATTCAATGAAATAAATGGGCGATTATACTTCAGATGAAGGACGGGCGATTCACAATGAAAGCCTGCGCAAAAAAGATTACAGCAGATATACAGGCTTAACTTACTGGACGCCCAATATTAATATTTTTCGGGATCCACGCTGGGGACGCGGACAGGAAACTTATGGCGAAGACCCTTTTCTTACAGCCAGCATAGGAACTGCATTTGTAGAAGGCTTACAAGGCAATGATCCAAAATACCTGAAAGCCGCTGCATGTGCCAAGCACTATGCTATTCATAGTGGCCCTGAGCCTTCACGCCATACTGTTTGATGTGAACGTGAGTAATCATGATCTTTGGGATACTTATCTTCCCGCATTCAGGCAATTGGTAGTAAATGCAAAAGTAGCCGGCGTCATGTGTGCTTACAATGCTTATGCAGGCCAGCCATGTTGTGGCAACGATAAATTGATGGTTGATATTTTGCGCAATAAATGGAAGTTTAAAGGTTACGTTACTTCTGATTGTGGCGCCATTGATGATTTTTATGAAACGCACAAAATGTTTCCGGATGCAGAAAGTTCTGCCACTGATGCAGTGTTGCACGGAACAGATGTAGAATGCGGCAATCGTACTTACAAGACTTTGATACAGGCAGTGAAAGATGGAAAATTAACAGAGAAAGATATTGATGTTTCTTTAAAAAGATTATTTACCATTCGGTTTAGGTTAGGAATGTTTGATCCGGCTAAAATGGTAAAGTATGATCAAATTCCAATTACCGACCTGGAGAGCAAACCACATACAGAACTTGCTTTGAAAATGGCAAAGCAATCTATTGTTTTGCTTCGCAATGTACCAATGCCAGGGCAAAAAAATAATTTGTTGCCTCTGAATAAAAATATAAAAAGAATTGCTGTATTAGGCCCAATGCTGATAATGCCAATACGCAATTGGGAAATTATAATGGGCAGCCATCTGTTGTTACCACGGTTTTGCAAGGCATAAAAAATAAATTGAAAAATGCAGATATTTTTTATTCAAAAGCAACCGATTTTGTATCAACAGAACCACAGGATTTTTCAAAATTGATTGACAGTATTAAAGATGCTGATGTTATTATTTATGTGGGAGGAATATCTCCGCGTTTGGAAGGTGAAGAAATGAAAGTTAGTAAACCCGGCTTTAGCGGCGGCGACCGCACGAGTATTGATTTACCCGCTGTTCAAAACGAATTTTTGAAAGCTTTGAAAGCAACCGGTAAACCGATAGTATTTGTAATGATGACAGGAAGCGCATTGGCTATTCCGTGGGAAGAAGAAAATATTCCCGCAATTATAAATGCATGGTATGGCGGAGAAGCAGCAGGTACTGCCGTTGCAGATGTTTTGTTTGGCGATTACAGCCCTTCGGGAAGATTACCCGTAACATTTTATAAAAGCGATTCCGATCTTCCCCCTTTCGATGATTACTCTATGAAAAACAGAACCTACCGATATTTTAAAGGCGTTCCTTTATATCCTTTCGGTTTTGGATTGAGCTACACAAAATTTAATTATAGCAATCTGAAATTATCGAAAACAAAAATTAAAAAAAATGAGCCTGTTGAAGCAGAAGTAACGGTAACCAATTCGGGAAAAGTTGCCAGTGATGAAGTGGCCCAGTTATACCTCACTCATTTACCCGGCGGAGCGGATATTCCACTCTATTCTTTAAAAGGTTTTAAACGTATTCACCTTGCACCTGGCGCTTCCCAACAAATAAAATTTACCATTACGCCTGACATGATGAAACTGGTAAATGAAGATGGAAAAAGTGTTTTGGAACCTGGGAACATAAAAGTAAGTATTGCCGGATCTTTGCCTTCCAAAAGAAGTGAGGAATTGGGCGCTGCAAAACCGGTGGAAGCGCAGATTAAGATTCAATGATATTTGTTGGTTTACTATAAATGAAAGAAATTGAAATTTAATAATTATTCCCAATTTGTATAGTTAGCCTGCAAACCAGGATCAACCGGTTTTTACCAGGTAAATGAATTAGAAAATTAATTTAAAAAATAAAAATGCTGCTATTAGGAATTGACATCGGAACCTCTTTTATAAAAGCTACCGTTGTAGATGCAGGTACGCAACAAACAGTCGCAACCGCGCAATGCCCTGAAACGGAAAACCCGATTACTTCCCTGCAATTAGGTTGGGCGGAGCAATCGCCTGAAATGTGGTGGGAACAAACTGTTCAGGCGATTCAGAAATTAGTTGCTACCCATAAATTTAATCCGGAAGATATTTCCTCAATAGGGATTTCTTACCAAATGCATGGATTGGTTTTGGTAGATAAAAATCAGAAAGTTTTGAGAGATAGCATCATTTGGTGCGACAGCCGGGCTGTTGAAATTGGTGAAGAAGCTTTGAATGGAATAGGAAAAGAAACCTGTTCTTCCTGCCTTTTAAATTCTCCCGGAAATTTTACCGCGTCAAAATTAGAGTGGGTAAAAAATAACGAACCGGAAATTTATAAAAAGATTGATAAAATAATGTTGCCCGGCGATTTTATTGCCATGAAATTAACCGGGGAAATTACCACTACCTCTTCTGCATTATCGGAAGGCATTTTATGGGATTTTAAAAAAGATCGGCTATCAAAAGATGTTATGGATCATTTTGATTTTGATGATTCCCTCATTCCAAAAGTGGAACCTTTGTTTTCTTCTCATGGAAAAATTTTACCATCATTAGCCAAACAGTTAGGCTTAAACGAAAATTGCGTTGTAACTTATAAAGCCGGAGACCAGCCAAATAATGCGTTATCATTAAATGTATTGCAACCGGGTGAAGTTGCTGCAACTGCCGGCACATCGGGCGTTATTTACGCGGTTACCGACAAATTATTATCCGACAAATTTTCGCGGGTGAACAGTTTTGTGCATGTAAATCATGAAACGGATAAAAAGCGGATTGGCGTTTTACTTTGTATTAACGGCACCGGAATTATGAATAGCTGGGTTAAAAAAATGTGTGGTGAAAATGTAAGCTATAAAGAAATGGATGCGCAGGCTTCAAAAATAAAACCGGGGAGCGATGGTTTATTTATATTGCCATTTGGAAATGGTTCTGAGCGGATGTTACAAAATAAAATGATTGATGCACACATTCAAAATATCGATTTAAACAAACACACCAAAGCACATATTTTTCGCGCTGTTCAGGAAGGAATTGCTTTCGCATTCCGCTATGGATTGGATATTATGAGAGAAAACAATTTGCATCCAACTATTATTCGTGCAGGAAAAGCCAATTTGTTTTTGAGCGATGTTTTTATACAATCATTTGTAAATGCAACCGGCGTGGCTGTGGAATTATATGAAAATGATGGAAGCGTTGGAGCCGCCCTTGGTGCAGGAATTGGAGCCGGTATTTATAAAGATTACAGTGATGCTTATGCGCAGTTTAAGCCGTTGGGGAAATTTGAACCAACAAATGTTGAATTGTATGATGGGTTATACAAAGAATGGAAAAAGTTGTTGGAGTTGCATTTGAAATAATGGCATTTTTATAAAGAATACCACGTGCCTTTTCCAATTCCATTTTTTAGCAAATGTTTTTCCCTAACTAATATTCCCAATTGCTTTTTGATGGTATTCCGGTTTGCATTAGTCAATAAAACAATTTCACCAATAGTTACCTGGCCCCTTGAACTTGTTAATTCTAAAATTTTTAATGCTAATTCCGGCAATCGGGCTGATAAAAATTTTTCCCGCTCTATTTTAATTTCTAATTTTTCTTTTTGCTGCTTTAATGATTTGAGGAAAAATAAAATCCACGGTTGCCAGTTTGCAGAACTGGTTTTTAATGTTCCCTGTGTTTTTCTTAAGGCAAGATAATATCCTTCCTTACTATTTTCTATAACTGCTTCCAGTGAACTATAGGAAACATAAGCGTAGCCTGATCTTAATAAAAAATAAGTGGTAAGAATTCTGGATAACCTCCCATTCCCATCCTGAAAAGGATGAATAGCGAGGAAAGAAACTGTAAAAATTGACGTAATAAGCAAAGGGTGTAATTTTTGATTTTCAAAGGCATCTTTTGTCCAGGAAACCAATTCTTCCATTTTAAATGGAGTGTCAAAAGGGCTTTCAGTATTGAATACTATTCCCAAACTTTTCCCCTCTGCGTCAAAAGCTTCCACATTGTTGGGCGATTTTTTATATTCTCCTTTGTGCCACTCATCTTTATCGCTGTACTTCAGTAAATCCCGGTGAAATTGTTTAATAAAATTTTCGCTGAATGGAATTTCGGAATAACTTTCAAATACCAGATTCATTACTTCCGCATAACCGGCAATCTCCTGTTCATCCCTTGATTTAAATTGTTTTATTTCCAGGTTACTTAAAAGAATCTCTACTTCTTTATCACTTAATTTGCTTCCTTCTATTCTTGTTGATGAGCCAATACTTTCAATGGTAGCGACATGTTTCAGAGAAGTGAGTTTCTCCGGATGGATTTGCCCAATCGCCCGCCACGCTCCTTTGAATTCATCAATTTCAGCAATCAGGGACAAAATTTCAGGAGTAATTTTTAGAGAATCTATCTGAAGCATACCCATAAAAATACCCATAAATACCCATAAATCAAAAAAATAAATAACCCTGATTTTCTCCGGAAATAACCCGAAAAGATTTAAAAAATATTATAGATAAAAGGCCGCTTCAACCTTTGACATGTCTCTTTTTTAGTTTTCATTTTCCCTCACCATTTAAAAACCTGCAAGATTCGATTAAAGTCTTCTTTTGAGGAGAAAATAAAAAGTTTGATTATTTGTGGGTTTACTATAAATCAAACGGCTTGCTGCTTTTACAAACATTTAAATTTGCTATATTCAACTTTCAAATCTCAACTTATCTTTGTTTTTAAATCTCCTTTGGCGTAACTTACAAATATGGCACTAAATCTCAAAAGAATATTTGGAAATCAAAGGTTTATCAATCGATTCTTTTTCTTTTCGGCCGTTCTATATTTACTCCCTTCTCTTTCATTTGCACAAAAAGTGGTTTCGATAACCGTAAATGATGGCATTAATCCATCCACTGCCGAATACATTCACCAGGGAATTGAAACAGCCAGGGATGACAATGCACAGTGCCTTATTATTAATTTAAATACGCCCGGTGGATTGCTTTCTTCTACAAGAAATATTGTCACAGATATTATGCAGTCAACAGTGCCTGTGGTGGTTTATGTTTCGCCAACCGGCTCTCATGCAGGATCTGCCGGAACGTTTATTACTTTGGCAGCGAATATTGCTGCAATGGCTCCCGGAACCAATATCGGCGCGGCTCACCCTGTTGATATGAATGGAAAATCGGACGCGGTGATGAATGAAAAAGTAATTAATGACGCTTCTGCTTTTATAAGAACGATTGCTGAAAAAAGAGGCAGGAATGTTCAATGGGCAGATGATGCGGTACGCAATAGTGTTTCCATAACCGAGCAGGAAGCGCTCGAAAAAAATGTGATCAATATTGTAGCAAATGATGAAAAAGATTTACTTGCTAAGTTGGATGGAAAACAGGTTGATATAAACGGCATTACCAAAATTCTGCACACGAAAAATGCAACGGTCGAACCGGTGGAAATGGGCTTTTTTCAAAAAGTTTTAAGCCGCTTAAGCGATCCTAATATTTCATATATTATCATGATGCTCGGCTTTTACGGGCTTCTGTTTGAACTGTTTAGCCCGGGAGCTATTTTTCCGGGCATTGTTGGCGTTATTTGTTTAATTCTTGCTTTTTATTCGATGAGCACCATGCCTGTAAATTATGCAGGTTTGGCCCTGATCGTTTTTGGAATTATTCTCTATATACTTGAAATAAAAATTATTAGTCACGGATTATTGGCCATAGGTGGAACCATATCAGTTTTGCTGGGCTCGATGATCTTATTTAGAACAAGCCCTATGCAAAATTTTGTATCATTATCATGGTCTGTAATTTTTTCTGTTACCGGCGTAACGGCTTTATTCTTCCTTTTTTTAATCACAATGGGATTAAGGGCGCAAAGAACAAAACCTGTTTTAGGTGATAACAGCATGATCGGTAAAATCGCTGTAACTACCACTAATATTGATATCCAGGGCCAGGTAAGATTAATGGGAGAAACATGGAATGCCATTTCATTGGCAGGAAAAATAAATGCAAATGAAAAAGTAGTGATAAAAGAAATAAAAGGGCTTACTTTATACGTTCAGCCTATTGACGGCTCTGCCTAAAAAATATTTATCAGTTATAATAAAATCAAAAAAAAATGCAACAATTTCCAATCGGGCTTCCGATTATTATCATCGTAGTTTTCGTTCTTTATATTCTTGCCAGTTCCATTCGTGTTTTAAGGGAATATGAAAGAGGTGTCATATTCAGGCTGGGGCGCGTACTGGACAACGGCGTCAAAGGGCCCGGGCTTATTATTCTTATCCCGCTAATTGATAAAATGGTGAAGGTTAGTTTGCGCACAGTGGTAATGGATGTGCCGCCGCAGGATGTAATTACTGCCGATAACGTATCAATAAAAGTGAATGCGGTTATTTATTTTCGTGTGGTAAATCCTCAAAGCGCCATTCTTGATATTGAAAATTATCTTGCAGGTACTTCACAACTTTCTCAAACTACTTTAAGAAGTGTTTTAGGCCAGTCGGAGTTGGATGACCTTCTTTCCAAGCGTGAAAAAATAAATGCACATTTGCAACAAATTATAGACCAGCAAACAGAACCCTGGGGCGTAAAAGTGACTCATGTGGAAGTAAAACAAATTGACCTTCCGCAGGAAATGCAGCGTGCGATGGCAAAACAGGCTGAAGCAGAAAGAGAGAGAAGGGCAAAAGTGATTTCTGCAGAAGGGGAATTCCAGGCTTCACAAAGATTAAGTGATGCAGCAAAAATATTAAGCGAGCAGCCGAGCGCTTTAACCTTGCGCTACCTGCAAACCTTGCGCGAAATAGCTACTGAAAATAATTCAACGACTATTTTCCCGATTCCTATTGACTTCTTAAAGCCTTTTATGCAAAGCATTACAGAAACTCAAAAAAACAAAGGTGATTCATCAATGGTAATTAGCAATCCTGAAAATCAATAATCATTTTTGGCACTAATACTGTTATTCAAAAGTTACATTCTGTTGCCAACTCTAAAAAAGTTGGCAACTTTTATTACTATTGATTAGAAATATTTTTTTTAATTTTATTAATGAAACAAATCGAAATAGGGCATTTAAAACCCGAAGACTACCAGGAGTTGTTAACCGCAATGAAAGCATCCTATCCAGGCTGGGCAGGTGGTTTCTGGACTTTGGAAACTATAAAAAAACTGATCGCTAAATTTCCAGGTGGGCAAATTGCGATCAAAGCGGATGGGGTGGTAGTAGGCTGTGCACTTTCTATCATTGTAAATTATAACCGGTTTAATGATTCGCATACTTACAAACAAATTACCGGTAATTATACTTTTAATACGCACGATCCTGAAAAAGGCGATGTGCTTTACGGAATAGAAATTTTCATTCATCCTGATTATCGTGGTTTACGTTTGGGGCGCCGTTTGTATGATGCCCGAAAAGAATTGTGTGAGCAATTAAATTTACGCGCCATTGTTTTTGGAGGCCGTATTCCGGAGTATCATAAATACTCAGAAAAACTTTCTCCAAAAGAATATATTCAAAAAGTGAAGCAAAAAGAAATTTATGACCCTGTACTTTCTTTTCAGCTTTCCAACGATTTTCATGTAAAAAAAGTGCTCAACAATTATATGCCAGAAGATGCACAAAGCAAAGAATTTGCCACGTTGCTCCAATGGGATAATATATATTATACAAGCGAAGCCAGAACGTTGTTCAATGCAAAAACGTATGCGCGGTTAGGATTGATCCAATGGCAAATGCGGCCCTATAAAAACATGGATGAAATGTTTACGCAGGTTGAATTTTTTATCGATTCTATCGCGGCATACAAAAGCGATTTTGCTTTATTGCCCGAACTTTTTAATGGCCCTTTGCTGGCAGAGTTTAATGATATGTCTGAAGCGGAAGCCATGCGTTCACTTGCTCAGTATACTCCTGATTTTAGAAGCCGTTTTAGAGATTTAGCGATAAGGTATAATGTAAATATTATTACCGGCAGCGTTCCTTCATTGGAGGATGGAACTTTAAAAAATGTTGGTTTTTTATGCCATAGAAACGGAGCGGTTGATCAATATGAAAAAATTCATGTAACGCCGGATGAAGCAAAGTTTTGGGGAATAACAGGTGGGAAAACATTGAAGGTGTATGAAACAGATGCCGGGAAAATAGGCATACTGATTTGTTATGATGTAGAGTTTCCTGAACTTTCAAGGTTGCTTGCAGAAGAGGGAATGCAGATATTATTTGTCCCTTTTTTGACGGATACACAAAATTCGTATAACCGTGTACGTTATTGTGCCCAGGCACGTGCGATAGAAAATGAATGTTTTGTAGCAATAACCGGTTGCATTGGTAATTTACCGAAGGTTGAAAATATGGATATTCAATATTCGCAATCTGCTGTTTTTACGCCATGTGATTTTTCTTTTCCCTCAAACGGAATAAAAAGCGAGGCTACTGCCAATACAGAAATGATACTAATAGCAGATATTGACCTTTCACTGCTGGATGAACTGCATGCACATGGAAGTGTGAGAAATCTGAAAGACCGGCGCACGGATTTTTATGAATTAATTCTTAAAGATCAGCCATCGATATAATCTTTTTAAAATCATGCTGATAAAAGAAATAAAGCTACAGTCAACAAACCTTCTAGCCTTATTTTTATTCTATAAAGATGTATTGGAATTGCCTGTGATCCAATCAGGTAAAGAGATCTACATTACCGCGGGAGAAACAAAATTAATTTTTGATGCAGTGCCGAAAACTGAAAATCCATTTTATCATCTTGCATTTAATATTCCTTCAAATAAGTTTGAACAAGCTTTTAAATGGGTGAAACAAAAGATAGCTTTATTGTGGCTCAAAGATTATAGCAGCTATATTGCGGACTTTGTAAATTGGAATGCGAAGTCTTTTTATTTTAAAGATCCTGCAGGAAATATTCTTGAAATGATTGCACGGTTTGATTTAAATGATAAGGCTGATGAACCCTTTTCTTCTGCACAAATAAAAAATGTAAGTGAAATGGGAATTGTATTTCCCTTGAAATCTTTTGATGAAGATGTAAAGGCAATGATGAAAGAATATTCTCTTGATTATTTTGATAAACAGCCGCCATTAGAGCTTTTCAGAGCAATAGGCAACGATGAAGGTTTATTTATTGTTGTGCCTGAAAGGCGCGTTTGGTTTGCTACTGAAAATGAAGCAAAGATTTGCAGGACCGAAGTGAGCCTTCCTAAATAATAAAACAAATTGCATAATTCCTTAACGATTTTCGGCATGCAACAACCAACTTCATCAGTGATGTTGTAATATTAATTACAATCTAATCCTTGAACCTATCTCAAATACTTTATCAGAGGGAAGATTGAAATACCTGGTAACCCTTGTAGAATTGCGGCCTAAAAAGTCAAACAATGTTTCACGTAACGGGCTCATTCCGGTATTCTTCGTGATTTCTACAGATTCTCTTCCCAGGAAATATGTTGCATTTTCCAAATCAATTTCTACCCCTTTTTGTTGTAACTTTTGCAATGCTACAGGAAGATCAGTTTCATCCATATATCCATAATGAATTATAAGTAGAGTAACATATTTATCCAGTTTTTTAATAACCACGTTCTTTAATAGGTTTACATGTGGCACTTGTTCAAACTGGATTGAAACAACAAAAATGTGTTTATGCAAAACCTGGTTGTGTTTCAGGTTAAAAAAAAGTGCGGGAGGAGTACCATAAGGATTACGCGTTAAGTAAATCGCTGTTCCATCTACAATTGCTTTTGCTTTTTCCTGGTAATAAGTAAGAAATTTTTCTAAAGAGTCTGTTGTCTTGTTTATTTGAATACTCATCATTCTTTTTCCCCTGTGCCATGTGGTCATAAAATAATAAATTATGCCTGCGACAGCCAGCGGAAACCAACCACCTTCAGGAATTTTTACAATATTGGCCGAAAAAAATGAAACATCAATCACGAGGAAAAATAAGACAAGTAAAAGAGCTGCAAGCAGGCTCCATTTCCATAATCTTCTCATGGCAACAAAAGCAAGTAAGGTGGTTATCACCATTGTAGTGCTTACTGCTACACCATAAGCTGCTGCCAGGTTATCAGAAGTTTTGAAAGAAATCACCAGTCCGATTGTGGCAATAAAGAGTATCCAGTTTAATTGTGGAATAAATATTTGCCCTCTTTCATGAAGAGAAGTGTGGACAATTCTAAAACGGGCCATAAAACCTAACTGTATTGCCTGGTAGCTTAGGCTGAACGCACCTGATATCACTGCTTGCGAGGCGATAACGGTGGCTAATCCAGCCAGTATAACCAATGGATATAATGCCCAATGTGGTGCGAGGTAATAAAACGGGCTTGCAATAAAACTATGATTTTCCAGCAACAAGGCTCCCTGCCCAAAATAGTTTAATACAAGGCATGGAAGCACTACATAAAACCATCCTATCCGTATGGGCTTTTTCCCAAAATGGCCGAGATCTGCATATAATGCCTCGCCACCAGTAACCACTAAAAAAACAGCTCCAAGAATGGTTATACTTGCTAATCCGTTTATCGAAAAAAAATGAATTGCATAATATGGATTTAAGGCTTTGAGAATGGTAGGATATTTGAGAATCTGGTTAATACCGAGCACAGCAAGAGATAAAAACCAACAAAGAATAATCGGCCCGAAGATCATGCCCACACTTCCCGTACCTTTTCTTTGAAAGAAAAATAATATGAACAGAATTACGATCGTAATTGGCAAAATGTATGGCTCAAAAAAAGGAGTAGCAATTTTTAATCCTTCAACGGCACTTAAAACTGAGATTGCAGGAGTGATCATTCCATCCCCATAAAGCAACGCCGCACCAAATAAGCCCATAGTTAAAATCACTGCATATTTACTATTCTTTTTTTTTGGCAAAACCAAAGCCATCAATGCGAGAATACCGCCTTCTCCTTCATTGTCGGCATTTAAAATAATGATAAGATACTTGACGCTTATTACCAGAATTAATGACCAGAAAATTAATGAAAGAACACCAAAAATATTTTCATTTGTTGCGGCGATTCCATGTTCGCCGGCAAAACAAACCCTTACTGCATAAAGAGGGCTTGTTCCGATATCGCCGAAAACAATTCCTAAGGCGGCAATAGTTACTTTAAATAAATTGTTCGGCGGTTTATTTTCCATATGTGCTTTTTGATTCAAATCGACTTTTCTCTTCCGGCAAAATTTACATCTTTTTCATTAAATATTTCTAATTGACTACCATTTTCCGTCTATCCAAAATTCTGAAAACTGTGAACAAACCGCAGGATTGATCATCCCGAACACAATTTGTGTGCCTGTTAAAGCTACTTTTTTGAAAATAAGAATTCGGCGTTTTTGTTCGTTTGCTGCGCGGCTTCTTCAACCGGAATATTTTTTATATCAGCGAGCTTTTCAACAATATATTTAAGGTAACTACTTTCATTTCTCTTTCCCCGAAAGGGAACCGGGGCTAAATAAGGCGAATCCGTTTCAAGTACTAAATTCCCCAAGCCTACTTCTTTTATTACTTCCGCCAATCCTGAATTTTTAAAAGTAAGTACGCCTCCAATTCCTAAAAAGAACCCCGAATCAATTATCTCTTTTGCATTTTGCAAGGAGCCACTGAAACAATGAAAAATTCCATACAACCCTTTTCCTTTATATTCTTTTATCAAATCGATAGTTTCCTGCATTGCGTTTCTTGTATGGAGTACCAAAGGCCTTTTATATTGAAGCGCCCAATGAGCATGAATATGTAAACTTTCAAACTGTTGTTTTTTAAATGCAGTATCCCAATAAAAATCCAACCCGGTCTCGCCAATCGCTGCAAATTCCCTTTCAGATAATTGTTCTTCAATCTTTTCAAGTTCATCTTTAAAATTATCTTTTACCGAACACGGATGCAAGCCAGCCATTGCGAATATTTTATCCGGGTATTTTCTTTCAAGCGCCAGCATTGCTTCTGTTTCAGAACTATCAATTGCCGGTAAATAAAATTTTTCCACTCCTTCAGCGTTAGCTCTGAGAATAACTTGTTCTATATCTGAGTCAAATTCTTTCAGGTACAAATGAGTGTGGGTATCAATCAATTTCATAACTACAAAGGAAAAAAAATATTTTTTAACTCCCTTTTAAACTTTCTGCATACAACCGTAGTCCATACCAACGTTTTTAATTTATCACCTATAACCTTTTAATTTTAATCAAAATGAAGCCCTTTTTTTCTTTATCAAAATTGCCAACTGCAATAATTTTTACAGGATTGATTTTTTTCGCATCCTGCAAAAAAGACAATAACACCAACTCCACCACTAACCCGGATCCCCAGTTGTCTGCAAATGCGGCACAAAATGATGCAACTGCGGAAGAACAATTCGACGATGTATTTAATATTTCAATGGGTGTTCAATCATCAGATGCAGGCCAGGACATTGGCTTAGGCACAGGAACGAACATTATTTACAGAACTTTTAATACAGACAGAACTGCTTCCCCCGATTCGACAGCCCGCTGTTATACGGTGACAGTAGATCCAAAAGGAGCCAACGAATTTCCTAAAACAGTAACCTTTGATTTTGGTAGCGGTTGTACCGGAAAAGATGGTAAGGTGCGCTCAGGCAAAATCATAACCGTTTTTACAGGCCCGATGAGAACCGCCGGAAGTAAAGCCACTACTACATTTATGGATTATAATGTAGATACTTTTATGGTTGAAGGCACTTGCACTATAGAAAATACAAGTACCGGAAATAAAACGGCATGGACAGTTACTGTTACAGACGGTAAAATAACAAATACTAAGAATAGCAATTGGGTAAAATGGAATGCTGTTCATGAACATGCTCAAACTGAAGGCAACAGCACTCCTTATAACCCTTTAGATGATGTATTTCAAATTACGGGAAATTCTAGTGGAAGTAATTCCAATGGAAACTCATGGTCCACCAATATTACCCAACCTCTAATCAGAAAATTTATTTGCCCCTGGAGAGAACAAGGTGAAATAAAACTTACCCGCAATTCTGGTGCAATTACAGCGGTTCTTGATTATGGCGACGGAACCTGTGATAATAAAGCAACTGTAACTATAAATGGAACAATTATAAACATAACTTTATAAAAAATACTCCTTGTGAAAAAAATGTTGATGATTTGTTAAATTATTATTAACTTTACTCCTAGTTTTCATAGGGTACGGATTAAAAACGGGCTTGGGTATCTACTCAGGCCCAATTTTTTTTAACTATTTTCCAGAAGTAAAATATTGAACTTGTAATCTCTTTCATTATAATATTTTAATACCTTTGGCAGCGAGTATTGCAGTGTAGTAAACGATTTCAGGCTATCGTGAAATACAACAATTGATCCTGGTTTTGCATTATTAACCACATTGAGGTAACAGTTTTCGCCGGTAACTGATGGATCAAAATCACCGCTTAGCACATCCCACATAATTGTTTTTAGATGTAGTTTTTCTCCGCTGATGGCTTTTATCTGGAATTTCGTAATTCTCCCATAAGGCGGCCTGAACAAATCGCTGTCAATAATTTTTGCGGCTTTGGCAATGTCTTCTATGTAAGTTTTGTCATCTGTTTTCCATCCGTTAAAATGATTGAAGGTGTGGTTTCCGGGTTTATGCCCTTCAGAAACCAGCCGTTCATAAATTGCAAAATTTTCTTTTACATTTTTTCCTAAACAAAAAAAAGTGGCCCTGGCATTGAATTTCTTTAATTCATCCAGTACGAAAGGAGTGGCTTCCGGGTTGGGGCCGTCATCAAAAGTCAGGTAAAGGACCTTTTCATCCGTATTTATTTTCCAGATGCGGTCTTTAAAAATCTGGGTGAATATGCCCGGCGTTTTTTTGAGATAAAACATAGAATTAAAAGTACTCTTTTTTGGAAATGCATTTTTATTTCTTAAAATAATTTTTATATTTGTTAAATAGCTAAGGTAAAAATCTTTACCGATTATTTTTCTTAACCGGCTGTAAACACTTTATTGCAAAAAACCAAAAACTAACAAACAATGAGAAAATTTACCCCCCCCTCGATTTTTTTATTTTTACTGATCCTGTTTATTTTGAGTTTTAATTTTTCCTGCCGCAAAGAGTATATTCATGCCCCTGTAACTGTTGATAGCCTTTCTCAGTCTCAAACAAACGCGGTTTCTAACCAATTTTTTAATACCCATTTGCCGGCTGATGAGAATTTAATTGCAATAAGAAATAACATCTTAAAGCAAAATCAGCGGAAAGCTTTTATTGATCAATTTGTAAAGTTTGCAGGTTATCCCATTTGGGATAAAGCGATTACCAAAATCGGCGGTACAAATACATCTACAGCAAACAAATCTTTAAAGGAAACGAATAATAGTAAAGTTATTTTTATTCCGTTAGCTTTGGATACCCAACAAAGAGTGAATGCCATTTTGCAGGTAAAAGTATCAGGCAACGATACTTCCTTTCAAGTGCTTTATAAATGGCAATATAATGTGAACGGTTATAAAGATAATACCAAGTTTAACAGCGCCAGCCAGATAGCTTTAATGTTCATGGGGCTTGAAAGTTTCACTTTTGACCATGAAGATTTTAAACTCAATGATACACTTTTGTTAAGGGGAAAAAGAGTTTCAGATACAATCCATATTAAATCGTTTAATGATGACGTTTCTGAACGTGTGGCACTTTTGCAACAGGTAAAGGTTCATATTTGCTATACTGTTTCCTGTACACCTCTTACCAGGAACCAAGCTTATATCCAGCCTACTCCTTGCCAACAATGTGCAGATTTTTATGAGTGGGTGGATGATGGCACTGGAAGTGGTAGCAGTGGAGGCGGTGGAACCAGTGGTGGCGGCGATAATGGTGGTGGTGATGATGGAGGCTGGCAGAATGATCCATGCGATCCTTCGGGCGGATCAACAGGTCCATCAACCCGTGTGGGGCAATTAGCGCCTTGTGATGGAGGTGGAAGTGGCGATGATCCATGGTTGCCGGTGTTGCCGCATGACCCGGTGGTCCAATTTGATCCAAACTATCCTTTCGCAAATATCGATAATCCTATTGATGTTCCCGACGACCCTCTTATATCCAGTTCAGTTTCTATTACTGATAATATAACTAATGACGACCCAATTGAAACACCAAGGACTATTGCCCATACACAAAACAGGAACAATACTGAGGATATGTTAAGTGAAACAAATGGAGATGTAACAGGTATTAATTCTTCTGAACTTCAAAAGACAGACAATGGTCTTTTCAGTGATATGAGTTCATTATTTTATTGGTGTACCTATTTTGATAACGATTTAAGAAATGTAGGAAATTCAATGATTCAGAAATTTAAAGACAAAACCGGAGGAACTTATGAAAATGATATTCTCGATCAAAAAGTTGCGTCAAGTAGTTCATTGCATAATTTTATAATAAATTTTGTAAATATTCTGGAGAATACATTGGAAAGTGCAGGCGGAAATATTGATAATATTGAAAACATCGATTTAGGAGAAATGAGACCTAAATTTAATGGAGAATATAATAAATTCCATGGTTTACAAATATTAATTAATGATACTGAATATACAGAAATTGAGTTAGACGGTTTTAGGGTAAGTTCGGATGGGAAAAGAACAGCAATAATCACTTTAATCATTCATGATCATTTTGGGCTTGATAAAAATGATGCTCTCTCGTATCAAGATGAGCCTATTGTTGGAGATGGATTTGCTGCTTGGTGGATTTTACAACATAAGATGGCATATAAACCATTCGAAACAATTATTAAGGTGAGAAAGAAACTTGAGTGGACACCTTAAATCAAGAAAAAAATATCATAATGAGAAGTATATTTGTGACGATCCTATTTCTTTTAATCATCTTGCTTACGCGGTGTACGCATAATTCAAGTCAGGTCTCAGCTATTCCTATTAAGATACTTGATTATGTAGATACAGTTAAATCTGGTAACGTAATAACAACAGATAGGTCGAACAATTTCTTGGTACTCAATTTTTCAGATACTAAGGAAAATGAAGAATACCTCGATAGTTTTGCATTAAAAAACAAAGATGAATTTTTTAAAAAATATACTAATTATTCCATTGTATTTTATAAACGATCATCAGTTACTACTATAGCAAACATAAGAGCTAATCCAAGAATTGTTGACAGATATTCACAAGAAAACGACTTGATCTACAAATACGTATGGGTTAATGGAAAATTTTCTTATAAGTACAAATATAAAAAGGGCGTATTAGTTAATTCCAAAATCAAAAATCTGTCCATAGAAGATGTGCCTAAAAATGAATAGATTTTCTGTGTAAATTTATTAAGCTCATGGTATTTTCTTAGGCCTTAAATATTAGAAGGTAAATTTTCAGAAGGATCATATACATCTTATGCCTGGGGGGATAAAGCAGCATTAATAATTTTGTATTAAGCCACAGTGGAATTTCTGACATAGAAGATCTGCAAATGCTTAGGCCTGATTGGCAAACTGTAATGGATGTGATAGTAGGGAAAAAACCTCTGAGTACATTATCAAAACTTTGCCCATAATTTAAGTCTGAAAATAAAACAATATGACTCGACGTCTTTTAGTTAATCTAAGTTTAGCTTTTATAGTCTTCCCCGCTGTATTACTTTTAGCTGGCTATTTTGCTCGCTATATTCTTAAAGATTATACTGGATTTACAGGAGATTTTTGGGGATTCACAGAAGTGACACTGCAGGACTGTATTCGCGGGATATCATGGTGGATGTTACTGGGTGTATTATTACCGTACAATGCAATTGTGTATTATTATAAGAAGTTAAAACAAAAAGAAATAAGATTTATTTATAAAATACTAATTTTTCTTCTCATTGAAATCTTTACTCTGATGTTGGCCGGGCATCCGGGATATTTTTTTAATTCATTTTCGCTTACACTTAAATTAGTCCTGGCTTTTTCAGTAATGAGTATTGTAATAGTTAGCCTGCATGAATATTTTGTTGAGAAAAAGGAAATTGAGTTAGATTCATCGGATTAGCCAATTCATACTAAAGACCTTGAGTTAGCTTAAGCATGAGCAAGTACTCTTACTAAACTGAATGGTTTCATAGAAAGAGAAATGCTTAACAAAAAAAAATATTCCCAAAATACGAAAATCGTTGTACCTTTGCGCACTTAAAAATCATGCCGTAACATGATAAATGGCCAGCAATGTGTCGGGGCATATATCTCTGAAGTTCAGAAATGGCATGGCAATTAACTTTTTAAACAATAATTGTACATGAAATTAAGTCAATTTAAATTTGACCTCCCTCTCAATTTAATAGCACAAAATCCTACCAAAAGAAGAGAAGACAGCAGAATGATGGTGATCGAAAGAGCCACCGGAAAAATCGAAAACAAACATTTTAAAGACGTCCTCGATTATTTTGACGACAAAGATGTTTTTGTAGTAAATAATACTAAAGTTTTTCCTGCGCGAATGTATGGCCGTAAAGAAAAAACCGGTGCCCGCATCGAAGTTTTTCTTTTAAGGGAATTGCATAAGCAAAACCGGCTTTGGGACGTAATTGTAGACCCTGCAAGAAAAATAAGAGTAGGCAATAAGTTATATTTTGGTGAGAATGATGAATTGGTAGCGGAAGTAATTGACAATACTACCAGCCGCGGAAGAACGATTCGTTTTCTTTGGGAAGGTAATGAAGATGATTTTAGAAAGATGTTGTATTTCATGGGAGAAACGCCTTTGCCCAAGTACATCAAGCGCAAACCTGATGAAGAAGACCGTGAAAGGTACCAAACTGTTTATGCAAAACACGAAGGCGCAGTTGCAGCTCCTACAGCAGGTTTGCATTTCAGCCCGGAACTGATCAAACGTTTGGAAATTCAGGGCATAAAATTCGCGGAAGTTACGCTGCATACCGGCCTTGGTACTTTCCGCCCGATAGAAGTAGAAGACCTGAGCAAACATAAAATGGACGCGGAATATTATCGGATAGATGAAGAAGCCTGCAAAATAGTAAATCAGGCAAAACAAACAGGACACCGGATTTGCTCCGTAGGGACAACTACCATGCGCGCTATGGAGACTTCATTTACGGCTAACAAATTATTAAAACCTTCAGAAGGCTGGACCAATCATTTCATTCATCCGCCTTATAATTTTAATATCGCCGATTCGTTGATCACTAACTTTCATTTGCCCAAAACAAGCCTTCTTATTATGGCCTGCGCGTTTGCGGGTTACGATCTGATAATGGATGCCTATAAAAAAGCAATTAAGGATAAATACCGCTTCTTTAGTTATGGAGATGCAATGCTGATCATTTAAATGATTTGCATAAACATAAATATTTACCGGCTGATGATTTTTTCGTCAGCCGTTTTTATTTATCAGTAAACAAAGAAATAATTCATATTCTTATTTCCCATTCAGAAAATACCGGAAGAAATTATCTATAAAAAGGTCTTATTTTAAACAAAATGTCCGCTTTTTATTACCTGCTAAAAATGGTTTTATACCATCATTCACTTACCTTTGCAGCCCATAAATATAATAGTAATGAGTGGCGCATTAAAAGAAGTCAGGAACCGCATAAAAAGTGTTCAGAGTACTCAGCAAATTACCAAAGCCATGAAAATGGTAAGCGCGGCAAAGCTAAGAAGGGCGCAGGATGCCATCATCCAGATGAGGCCGTATGCACAAAAACTCCAGGAAATGCTAGGCAATATTGTTGGCAATGCCGAAGGGGATATTAACCTGGCACTTGCCAAAGAAAGGCCTGTAGAAAAAGTGCTCATTATTGTAATTACCAGCGACCGTGGATTGTGTGGCGGTTATAACAGTAATTTAATCAAATTAGCCAAGCAGGATATAAAAGAAAAATATGCTGCCCAGTTCGCAAAAGGAAATGTGGAAATCCTTCCTTTAGGTAAACGCGGATATGAACATTTTTTAAAAAACAAATACAAAGTAATTGACCGTTACTGGAATATTTTTTCGGAACTTACTTTTGAAAATGTAGTAGCCGCCGCTAAATATGCTTTAGATGCTTTTTCAAAAGGGGAAGTGGATGCGGTGGATTTAGTTTACAGTGAATTTAAAAATGCCGCTACCCAGAAATTTATCGCAGAACCATTTTTACCAGTAAAAAAATCTGAATCTAAGAAAGGGAATACAAAAGCAGATTTTATTTTTGAACCCGGAAAAGAAGTCCTTTTGCAAGAACTGATGCCTAAAATTTTAAACACTCAATTGTACAAAGCCATCTTAGATGCCAATGCAAGTGAACACGGTGCCCGAATGACTGCGATGGATAAGGCTACTGATAATGCGCAAGAACTTTTAAAATCATTGAAGATAAGTTATAACCGCGCAAGGCAAGCCGCCATCACTACCGAACTTACAGAAATTGTAAGCGGGGCTGCCGCGTTGCAGGGGTAAAAAGGGGTGAATTAGAAGGCTTATTAAAGATTAAAGACAACCGCCAAACCGGCTACTTAAAACCGTATGGAACTATCATTGATCATCCCACATATTGAAGCGTTGATATTTGCAAGCGACAAACCGTTGGCACTTACAGAACTTGTGGAGTTGCTCAACAATGCAATGGGATTTATTGATGACCGCGCTACTGAAAACCAGGTAATAGCAGCAGTTAATGCGGTAAGAGAAAAATATGATGCCGGGTTTTATGCTTTTGGTTTGATAGAAAGTGGCGGAGGATGGCAGTTTCTTACCAAACCTGAATACCACAAAACAATTGCCCAACTGAACGGAGATAAATACCTGAAAAAATTATCCGTTGCATCTATTGAAACACTTTCTATCATTGCCTATAAACAACCGGTAACCAAGTCGGAGATTGAATTGATCCGAGGTGTCAATTGTGATTACGCTGTTCAAAAACTATTAGAAAAGGAATTGGTAATTATTTCGGGAAGAAAAGAAGATGCTGTTGGAAAACCTTTGTTATATGGTACTTCTAAAAATTTTATGGATTATTTCGGGATTAATTCTGCCGATGACCTTCCTAAGATAAAAGAAATTTTAAACCAGGAAATTATAGAAGCGACCAAAATAGAAAAGGAAGAAAAGATTGAGAATGAAAAAGGTGGAGTGATAAATGAAAAAGAAAATTTTAATGAGGTGTTGAATGAAAACCAGGCGAGTGGTTTATCAGAAACATCATAAATTATTTTTGTAAAAAAATAATACTAATTTATTTTTTTTAATTTGCCTGCTTCAAATTTTATAAACAAAGCTTAACTATTTTATCTAACTAATGTCTGAGATTTTATCTTACAATCAACTTACTGCCATCGCTGATGAGTTTGGAACGCCTGTTTATATATATCATGCAGAAAAAATTGCTGAACAATATCAAAAACTAAAAGAAGCCTTTGCAAGCCAGGATGTAGTCATATTTTATGCATGCAAAGCGCTGACCAATATTCATATTCTCAGTTACATAAAATCATTGGGAACCAATGTGGACTGTAGTTCTATCAATGAAGTGAAACTTGCTTTGCATGCTGGTTTTAATCCCGAAAAAATTTTATATACTTCCAACGGCATTGCTTTTGAAGAAATTGAAGAAGCAAAAAACCTGGGCGTTCATGTCAATATTGACAGCCTTTCGAATCTTGAAAAATTTGGTAAAAAGTTTGGCCATTCTTACCCTGTCGGCGTTCGGCTGCGCCCCAATATTTTAGCAGGCGGCAATTTAAAAATTTCCACGGGGCATGATAAAAGCAAATTCGGGATTCCGGTAGACCAGTTCCAAAAGGTGCTGGATTGTGTTGAACAAAACAATTTGTTTATTCGTGGCCTGCATATACATACAGGCAGCGAGATTAGAGGATGTAGATGTTTTTATAAAAGGGATTGAAAAGTTATTTGATATTATTCCTTATTTTAAAGAACTGGAATTTGTTGACCTCGGAGGAGGTTTTAAAGTTCCTTATAAAGACGGTGATACCGAAACGGATATAAAATTGCTGGCTCAAAAGGTGAAAAAAGCATTTGCCAATCACCCAAACCCGGATAACAAACCTTTACAGATTTGGTTTGAGCCGGGTAAATTTTTGGTAAGCGCGGCGGGCTATTTTGTTACCAGCGTAAATGTTTTAAAAGAAGACGCTACCACTATTTTTGCGGGTGTCAATAGCGGTTTTAACCATCTGATAAGGCCCATGTTTTATAATTCTTACCACCAGATTGAAAATCTAAGTAACGAAAATGGCCCTGAAGGAACTTATACCGTTGTAGGTAATATTTGCGAGACGGATACATTTGCAACAGATAGAAAAATCAATGAGATTCAAGAAGGGGATTACCTGGTTTTTTATAATGCAGGCGCTTATGGTTTTGAAATGTCATCTAATTTTAATTCGCGCCTTAAACCCGCTGAAGTAATGGTAAAAGATGGGAAAGCTGAATTGATAAGAAAGAGAGGCTCATTTGAAGATTTGTTGAGGAACCAGGTAGAGTTGTAAAGAAATTTTATTAAAATATGAATAGTTATTTATGGAAAAAATAATCATTGTTGGAGGCGGTGTTAATGGCCTTTGTGCTGCTTATTTTTTGCAAAAGAAAAACACTTTTGAGATCACAGTAATTGACCGTGGTGATATTTCTGATAACTGTTCTTTTGGCAATATGGGGTTTTTATCTCCCAGCCATTTTATCCCGCTTGCTTCCCCGGGCGTTATTGCTGAAGGAATAAAATATATGTTGAAAAGCAGCAGCCCTTTTTATATCAAACCAAGGCCCAACCTGCCATTCATACAATGGGCAATGAAATTCTATCAAAACAGTAATCAAAAAACCGCAAACACAAATGCGCCTCATTTAAGCGAATTACTCAACCTGAGCCGTAGGCTGATGAATGAAATCAGGGATGATATTGGGGATGTTTTTGATATGGAAGAAATAGGATGCATGATGATGTGCCATTCTAAAAAAGCTTTTGAAGATGAAATAAAATTGGCAGAAGAGGCAAAGAAATTTAGATTGGAAACACAAATATTGAATCGGGGCGAATTGCAAAAACTGGAAGCCGACGTAGAGTTGGATATTTATGGTGCTGTTTTGTTTAAAGATGATGCGCATATTCAGCCCGGAAAGTTTATGGTGGCTTTAAAAAAGTATTTGGAAAAAACCGGAGTGCAATTTCAATTAAATACAAATGTTTCAGGCTTTAAAAAGAAGCAAAAAAAGATAGAAGAAGTAATAACTGATAAAGGAAATTTTAGCGCAGATAAAATCATTTTATGTGGTGGAACCTGGCTTTCGGAACTGGCCAAAAAGGCTGGAATTAATTTACTAATTGAGGGCGGAAAAGGCTATAGCTATACGTATAGCCATGTGGAAAAAAATATCCGTTACCCCGCTATATTAGTCGATGGGCGATGCGCCGTTACTCCCTGGAAAAAATCTCTTAGGATTGGAGGCACAATGGAATTCAGTGGTAATAATAATAAGATTTTGATAAAAAGAATGGAAGGGATTTACAACTCGGTAAAGCAATTTTATCCCGGTTTGAAGATTGATTTTCCTCCGAAAGATAAAATCTGGGCAGGCCTGCGCCCCGTATCTCCTGATGGCTTGCCTTATATTGGCAAAGCCGGAGATTTCGATAACCTTTTAATTTCAGGCGGCAATGCCATGCTCGGTGTTTCTGAAGCAGCCGGAGCTGGCCAAATTATCAGCGACCTTATTGAAAAAAGAAGTACGCCGATTGACATCAGCGCCTTTAAAGTGGAAAGATTTTAATTTTTCAAAAAAATAAAAATTCGGATTATTTATTGGTTTACTATTTGCGTATAAGTATTACAGCTATAATGAAGTATTAAGGAGAAATTTTCGGATTGCTCATATCTTTCTGTTCCAAAGTTTATCACCTGTTTACAAAAACAATCTGTTCCTCTTTTAATATGGGAAGGCCTTTGAACCTAAGAATTACATTGGCAACCGTAGCCACATCTTTTTCACAATAAATTGAAATACGGCCGAGATCTTTTTCTTTCCAATAAACATTTCCAACCTGGCTTCCGTCAATATCATCTTTTGGCGATGGAACTCCTAAAACCGCCGCTAATAATTTTAAAGAAGTATAATGCTTGTAATCACCAAATCGCCATAAGTGTAAGGTATCAATTACGGGCGTTTCCCAGGGCCTTCATATTTTGAAAATCTATGTAAGAAGGAATTTGGATATCGTTGATCAACATTCTCCTGGATAAAAAAGGAATATCAAATTCTTTGATATTATGGCCACTAAAAATCCAGTTTTTATTATTTTGATGTAGTTGTTTTAAGGTTACAATAAACTGATTTAAAATTTCTGTTTCATTATCAGAACATAAAGATTTTATGCGTAATTGCCATTCATTATTTTCTTTTTTAAAATAACCGAAACTGATGCAGGCAACTTTTGCAAATTCTGCAAGAATAGCCGCTCTCATCGGGTAAAATTCTTCTGCACTTGTATCCGGGGGAAGGTGCCTTCCGATTTTTTCAGTCCACAATTCTTTCCATTCATCATCTAACAAATGAAAATGTTCCTTTTCAGAAACAGTTTCAATATCAATTAAAAATAAATTCTCAAGCGCTATCTGATTCATGAAAGAGAAATTTGATAAAATGAATGTACAAAAAAACCCGCTATTGAAACGGGTTTTGTAATATCATAGAAAATAATCAATTAAAAGGTTACTCCCACAAAAATAGTAAATGCCTGGCTCTTCCATTTTTCCGAATTGTCAATATCATTCAAATTGTTAAGCCCAACTTCATACCTGCCGCCGATATTGATAAAAGGAAGTTGTATCCATAATCCGCCAACAGCAGCAAAATCACCATTCTTAAAAATGTTCCGCGGGCTATTCAGGCTATCCACTTTTTGATTTAATAAACTACCGAATTGTGGCCCCAACTGGAGTTTTACTCTTTTGCTTGGGCCTACATTTATGTTCAATAATAAGGGCACTTTTAGATAGTCCAATTTAGCTTTTCGCTGGCTTCCGATTCGAAAAAGATCATCATATACACCTGACGCATCTTTAGAAAATTCAGAAGAAGATTGAACAAAATTTACTTCAGGCTGGAAGCCAAATGTTTTTGAAAAATTAAATTGCATAAAAGCGCCCAATAAATAATTATAGTTAAATCCATCTTTATAAGATTCACCATTTATCCTATTAATATTAACTCCGGCCTTTGCTCCTATTCTGAAAAAGTTTTCATGATCAGAATTTGGATCAAATTTTCTTTGTGAAAATGCATTTAATGAAATAAAAATTAAGGCGGCTAAAAATGATTTTTTTATCATGATTTCAGGGGGTTTTTTGAAAAAAATATCAAAAGATTAGAAATACAAATGTAAGCGGCATTTCTAAAAAGGTTCTTAAATGAAAGCCAACTTTAATAATGCCAATAACCGGAGATCCACACCCATCCTCCCCTTCTTCTTTGCCAATGGCCTGAAATATAATGCCTGCGGTTAGAAGGCGCAGCTATCCAGTAACCTTTGCGGTAAACATAACCTTTCCGGTGCCGTATCCAGTCTCCACTATGCCATATATAATTAGGCCCCGGAGCCATCGGTTGAATGTAATGCGGCTCGGGTGGCCTTTCACGAACTACAACCCGGGAAGGGTGGCAGCCGGTAATAAAAAAAATTAGTAAAACTAACGTGCTTAAAAAAAGAAGTCTTTTCATTTTCAGGGTTTTACTTTTAGATATTGATTTGAGGGGAAAGTTTAACGGGCATTGGATTCTTTTTAATAAAAAAAAATCAGTAAAAAAATAAAACCAATCAATTTTTATTTTCAATATTTTTCTTAAACCATGTCATTTGCCTTTTCGCATAATGGCGTGTATTTTTTTTAATTTCTTCTACTGCTTTCTCCAGAGAAATTTTTCCATCAAAATAGTCGAACAATTCTTTGTACCCTACTGTTTGCAATGCGTTCAGGTGTTTGTATGGATAAAGGTTTTCTGCTTCTTTTAATAAACCGCTATTCATCATCTGATCAACACGAAGATTTATATTTTGATAAAGTCCTTCACGTGGAAGTTGTAGTAAACGAACTTTTATTTCAAATTCTCGTTTTGCTTTTTTAGCTGAATGAAAATCAAAGATTGATTTTCCAGTTGAAAGTTTTACTTCCAGGGCCCGCAGTATCCTTTGAGGATTTTGCATTTCCCCTTTTGAAAAAAAAAGAGGGTCATTCAATTTTAATTCATTGTGCAACCATTCAAATCCGTTCAACAAATATTTTTCATTTATCTCCTTTCTAACCATTTCATTTACTTCCGGAATTTCATCTAATCCTTCAGCAAAGGCTTTGATATATAAGCCTGTTCCGCCCACCATGATTGCCACATCATTTTTTTCAAAAATTTCATTTACGGCCTTTAGTGAATAGGCTTCAAATATCCGGGCATTCATTTCTTCATGAATAGAATGGGAATCAATAAAATGGTGTTTTACTTTTTCGAGTTGGGCAATTGTTGGTTTGGCTACGCCAATATTTAGTTCTTTAAAACATTGGCGGCTATCGGCAGAAATAATTTGAGTATTGTATTTTAAGGCAAGTTCTATTGCACAAGATGTTTTTCCAACGGCCGTAGGCCGGAAATAATAACACAGGTTTTTTTATTCATTTCAAATTGCAGGTTTGTAAAGAACCGGCTAATTAATTTCTATAATTCTTCGGTGGCCGAATCATCAACTTCTTCTTCCTCGGTTTCGGTTTCATTATCACTATCGCCTTCCGGGCTATATCCATCAGGCATTACAGCCGTATTCAAATCATATTTTTCTTCCAACTCAGAAAGTTTTTCGTTGATCAACCCTTTGGTACCATATTGGCTCGGTGCAATCCCCTCGCTTCTGCTGCAGGAAGGATAATCATTTCTGCCCTTTTCATCTTTATTCACATTAATAAGTTCTACCAGGAAAGTCCAGTTTTTATGAAAATCGTAAACATAAATAAATTTCTGGTTTGGCTCACGAATCTCTTTACCAATGGGAGTCTCGCTCATAATCAAAGGTTCCACTTTATACTCTTTATCCTCGTATTTTTCTAAAGAAATTTCTTTGCCACGTTGCCAGTTATCATTGCTCCTGTAAAAAGTTGCATGATGTTTATTATCAAATTCAAAACATTTTAAAATGCAATTATGAAGCTCAATAAAAGCCTGAGTGTGCTTAATTACCAAATCACGGTAAATGCTTTCATCATCTTCCCAGTAAACCCTGAATTTTAATATCGCCATACTACAAATTTAAGGCTTAGTTTTTAATTAGATTTTTTTGCTTCTTTTATAATTTTAATAACCTTCGAAAAAAACTTTGATTTATTTATTATGAAAAAATTATTTTACTCCAAGGCCCCTTGCGGCTTTTTTCATATATTCAAATGCAGCCGTATATTCATTAGGAATTTCCCCATCTAAAATTGCTTCCCGAACCGCATTTTTTATTTCTCCCACAATCCTTGAAGGCGGCAAATTAAATTCTTTCATAATAATTTCCCCGGTTATTGGCGGTTGCCAGTTTCTGAGATGATCGGACTCTTCTACTTCTTTCAGGCGTTTTTCCACCATTTCAAAATTGGCAAGGTAACGTTCTGCTTTTTGTTTATTTTTTGAAGTAATGTCGGCTTTGCAAAGCGTCATCAGGTTTTCAATATCATCTCCCGCATCAAAAAGTAACCTTCTTATAGCCGAGTCCGTTATGTTTTCCTTTGTAAGGCTGATTGGCCGCAAATGGAGCTCTACCATTTTCTTCACAAACTTCATTTTTTCATTTAACGGAAGCTTTAATTGCGCAAAAATTTTGGGCACCATTCTTCCACCCAAAACTTCATGCCCATGAAACGTCCAGCCATGGCCTTTTTCAAATTTTTTAGTCACAGGTTTAGCAATGTCGTGTAAAATAGCCGCCCAGCGCAACCAAATATCATCCGTATTCGGGGCAATATTATCCAATACCTGTAGCGTATGGTAAAAGTTGTCTTTATGCCCTTTGCCATCAATAAATTCAGCTCCAACCAAAGCAATCATTTGAGGAAAAATTATTTTTAATAACCCCGATTTATACAAAAGGTCAAACCCGATAGAAGGTTTTTTTGTAACCACTATTTTATTGATCTCTGCAATAATCCTTTCACCGCTTACTATTTTTATTCTTTCAGCATGATGTTGTATTGCCTGAAAAGTTTCAGGAGAAATGGTGAAATTTAATTGCGTTGCAAAACGGATAGCCCGCATCATGCGCAAAGGATCGTCAATAAAAGTCTGATCTGGCGAAAGAGGTGTTTTAATGATTTTATTTTCAATATCTTTAAGCCCGTTTAAAGGATCAATTATTTCCAAAAAATTTTTTTTATCAAGGCTGGCTGCAAGCGTGTTTATTGTAAAATCCCTGCGCATCCTATCTTCCTCAATATTCCCGGGCAAAACTTCGGGCTTACGGCTATTGTGATTATAGCTTTCTTTGCGCGCACCCACAAATTCTATTTCAAAAAAATTCCCGTCTAAAAAAATTTTTATTTGAGCGGTGCCAAAGTTTTTAAAATAATTTACCGTTGGTTTCGGAAAGAATTTTTCAGCCGTTTTATTGGCCAGTGCTATTCCATCACCCACACACACAATATCTGCGTCTTTAGTTTTTCGGTGTAATATTTTATCTCGTACAAACCCGCCAATAACAAATGCAGGAATTTTTAATTCAGCCGCCGCTTCGCTAATCTTTTTAAAAATAAAAATCTCTTCATTGGTACAATTAATTTCCATGCCGCAAAAGTAAATGGATAATTTTTTTTATAATTCAATTGTTTCAGCTAATACTTTTTCAATCCTTTCTTCCAGTGTTTCATAATTCGTATAACCTTCTGCAATCAAATAAAATTTGGAATCTGTTAACTGAATAAAAACAGCCGGGAATCCGGTAACATTTAATTGTTTACACAATTCAAATTCATAATGCGCCTGCTCTTTATATTCTTCATCATCCATCTTTTCATAAAATTCTTCAGCAGGAATATTATATTTATCCAATAACAAACGATAGGATTCATCGTCAGTAAGATCGCGGCCTTCAAAATGCAGCGCGTATTGAAGATCGGCGGCAAAACTTACCTGCTTATCAGGATAATAATCTTTAAAAACACATAAGGCTATCGCCGGTTTTTCAGAATTGGGAAACCAATCGCTAATATCGGGGTGCCTGATATGCCAGAGATAATCTTCGCCAAATTTAATTCCCGTTACCTCTTCCACACGTTTATAAGCGCCTTCAATATATTTTGCCGTAGCCCCGATAGAAACAGGCTCTTCCGGCAATATCATTCCGCCGGAAACCACTTCAAAATCCATCTTATTTTTGTATTGTGAATGAATTTTTTTTATCCCTTCGCTAAATCCATAACACCATCCACAATAAGCATCGTAACAATATATTAATGTTTTCATGAGAATTATTTTTGCGCAATAAACCTGCCGAAATTCGTAAATATTTCTTTTTTATTGGTAAAATAATATTCATGGTTATTTATTGGTTTACTGTAATAATCATTTCATCTTTTTTCAACAGGCGCTGTTACATTTGCAAACTATGGCACAAAAAAAATTAAAAAGGTTTGGAGAGATAAAAACATTTTCAAACGTTTTGGAATCTCCGGAAAATATGAAGGGAAAATGGAACGAATTTTTTAATAATGAAAATGAAATTGTCCTTGAACTCGCCTGCGGCAAAGGGGAATATACTACTGGCTGGCACAATTGTATCCCCAAAAAAATTTTATTGGCGCAGATATTAAAGGAAACCGCATTTGGGTAGGCGCTAAATTTGCATTGGAAAACCAATTAAAAAATGCCGGGTTCTTAAGAACTCAAATTGATAAAATCAACCTGTATTTTTCAAAAAAGGAAATAGATGAAATCTGGATCACTTTTCCTGATCCGCAGCTTCGAATATCAAAAGCAAAAAAAAGATTGACTCATCCAAAATTTTTGCGGCTGTATCAGCAAATTTTAAAACCAGGCGGTAAAATACATTTGAAAACTGATTCTCCTGATCTATATGAATTTACTAAGCTGGTTATAAAATTATATAACCTGGTTATAATTTCTGACATTGGCGATGTGTATAAAATGGAAGTTTTAAGTGAGGAATTAGCGATCAAAACGCATTATGAGAATCTTAATATTTCCCAAAGCAATTGTATTTTTTATGTGTGTTTTTCATTGCCCGAAAAATTAGATGGCAATGATGAAGTGCTTCAGCATATTTTAAAAAACCAAAATGAAGAATGAAGAATTTATAGAAGGGGTTCATTTTTATTTTGATGAATCAGGCTTAATGGCTCTTACCGAAAAGTATCACCTGGAGAGAGGGTTTTGTTGTGGAAATGGATGCAGGCACTGCCCGTTTAATTATGAAAATGTGGAAGATTCAAAAAGAAAAGAATTATTAGCAAAAAGAAAAATAATGACGAAAAATTTTGATAATCAGTAAACAAAGAAATAAAGGCAATTTCTATTCTCACCACCAAACTTTTTTGCAGTAAACAAACAAATATTTTAGATTTTTATTTTGTTCTTTTAAGAAATAAGAATTGCGCTTAGTTCTTCAGGAACGGAACTCACTTTTTTAATTTTGTAATCATAACAAACCATTCCTGTTTTCGCCAAAGCAATTACCATTTCCTCCTGGTTTCTTTTTGTAGAAATTTTATAAAAAAACTCAAAACCTACGCGCGATATTTCCCCGCAATAAAGAATTACATCAAGAACATCTTTGTAAAAAGATTCATTTTTATATTCTACTAAAAGTTCGCTCATGATGAGTGCAGTTCCTGCAACATCCAGTTCTGTAAATCCATGTTCGGCCTAAGAATTGAACACGCGCTTCATGAATGATTTCAACAAGGGCGTTATTGCCTACATGATTGCCATAATTGATGTCGGTGATGCGAACGGGAATAGAAACAGATGCAAGGATTTTTTGAGGAAGGTCAATTTTTATCCGGCCCATATCAATCTGAAATATTATTGCAATTTGTAGTTGTTTGCCGCCTGTTGAATAAGGTCTGCGAGCCCTGCTGAAGTGGGAGAAATAGTGCTGCCAAGCATAATTTGTTGCCATTTACAAATCTTGTCGCTCCACACGGGGCGAGGAGGAAATTCTTTATCCGCGTAAACAATTAAGGTGGCTGCCTTGGGTGAAATTTTTACCGGTTTACCCTCAGGGCCGGCAACGGTAATATATTTGGTGGAAATGTTGGTTTCTTTTAAATCATTAGCAACGATTTCTTTTTTTTCTTTAGGGTTATGAATAATAGATTCTAATATTTTTTGATTTAAAAGAATAGAATCTTTCATTTTTTCAGGTGATATTGTTTTCTCTTTTGTAGAAATATTTGCTATAAAATCAGGGGCTTTGTTATTTTTAAAAAATACCGGGGCCAGAAAAATAATTACTAAAGAGGCTGCCGCCGCCGCGGCATAAAAGATGAATCTTGATTTTCGGTAACCGGGGATCTTTATCACTTTTTCGTTTTCGGCAGCCTTCTGAAATATGATTCCAAATTTCCTCCGGTGGCGGAGTTTCATAATTATAAAGTTTATTTTTAAAATCTGACATGGTTATTTAAAAAAATTTATGCCTTATTAATTAATTCATTTTATAGGATTAGGTAGAATAGGCGCAAAGTGTCTTTAATACTGGATAAGGATGAGGAATGTTATTCATCATTCTGTCTATCAGGTTATCAAAAATCCATTTGCGCCTATTACGTTTATTAAATCGGTATTTATATTCGTCCAGGTAAGCAAACAGCAAATGTTTTGAGCATTTATGATGTGTGCCTCTTAGCCAATTTTTAAACATCATTATCTGTTTATGCAATTCTTCAAAGTTCGATCCTTTTGCAGATAATTCAGTTTTCAAATTTTCCATTTCTGTTTTTAAAGATTGATAACTCTTAAATTTGTCTGTTGTAATTTTTGCTGTTGGCTTTGTAATCTGCTTTATGGCATACTTCATAGTTGTAGCTTCAAAATTTTCCAGTATTTCAAAATTGACGTTTCCTATTCTTCCATCCTCTAATTTTTCTATCCCAATCATTACAGCTGTTTTTTCATCCATATTTCTTCCTGTTTTCCCTTCTGAATAGCCACCAACAAGCATTTCATCTATTTCAACATTATTGTCAAGTTTATCTTTGTTCCTGTCATTCATAATCGCTTGTACTTTTCGTTTCAACAGCCACGCTGTTTTTTGTTGAACGTTAACTTCTGAACCCAGTTCAACTGTTGACATCCCTTTCTTTTTGGACGTTACTCTGAATATTATGTAAAAGGCCTTTAGTAAAGGCATCTTCATTCCATGAAAAACTGTATTGGCAGTTACACTTTCATCGTACCCACATTGTTTACATCTTTTATGATAACCGGTCTTGCCTTTGAATGATTCCTGGCTACCGCATCGTGGGCATTGATAGCCTTTTCCCCATTTCTTTTCCATTAAATATCGATAACAACAATCATTGTCATAAAAATTTCTACTAAACTCAATTGCATTCATTCCTGTAAACATAACTAAATAATTTAGCTTCTAAACTACTAAAATAATTAGTTATAAACAAGCCTTTATATTTACACCGCGAACATTCTACCTAATCCTATCATTTTATTATTTTATTTATCAATACTTATTACTTATTTACGAACTGCTTCCCGCTTCAATCATTTTTTTCAAAACCCCTTTTGCCCTCGCCAATTGTGATTTACTGGTTCCTTCAGTAATTCCCAGCAAATCTGCAATTTCTTTGTGGGAATACCCTTCAACCACGTGCAGGTTAAAAACCTGTTTGTATCCCGGTGATAATTCATTCACAATATTCAAAATGTCTTTTGTTGCCAGTGAATCCAAAGCATCCAGTTCAGTATCTTCAATTGTATTTTCCTGCACCTCGGTTACATTATACAACTTCACTTTTTTTCTGTAATGTTCAATAGAAGTGTTTATAAAAATCCGCCTGATCCATCCTTCAAAAGAACCTTCGGCCTAAACTTGGGCAAACTTTTATAAACTTTTATAAACCCTTCCTGCATCACATCGTTTGCATCTTCTGTATTTTCGGCGTACCGAAGGCAAACTCCATACATCTTTGAAGAAAAACGGCCATAAAGCAATCTCTGCATTTGAGCATTTCCTTCTATACATCCTTTTATTAAGTCGCTTTCTGAAGGTATATGGTTGCTTGGTGCAGTCAAATTCTAAAGGTTTTTCTAAATTTGTTATTGTTTAGGATAAGGTATTCTTTTTCAAATAACCGGTTAGTTTTTCTATCGCTTTTCTTCTATGGCTAAAAATATTTTTTTCGTCCATCGTCATTTCTGCAAAGGCCTTGCCAGAACCATGAGGAATAAAAACCGGATCATAGCCAAAACCGGAAAAACCTCTTCTTTCTGCAATAATAATCCCTTTGCATTTGCCTTCAAAAAATTTCACTTTTTCGTTGATGATAAGGCAAATTACTGTCCTGAACTGTGCCTTACGGTTTTCTTTACCTGCTAATTTACTTAAAAGTTTATCAATGTTATTTTCGAATGACCTTTCATTTCCGGCATAGCGCGCGCTTTTTACGCCGGGCTCTCCGTTCAATGCTTCCACTTCCAGGCCGGTATCTTCCGAAAAACAATTTTGATTATTTAATTGATAAATTACGCTAGCTTTTTCAAGTGCATTTTCTTCAAGCGAATCGAAAGGTTCCGGGATATCGATATCAATCCCAGCTTCTTTAAGTGATAAAATCTTAAATTTATTATTCAGGATAGCCCTTACTTCAGCAACTTTCTGTTGATTGTTGGTGGCAAATATGATCGTATTCATTTAGAGAAATAATTTTTGAAGGCATGCCCATAATTCTTTCTTTAAATTTTTGTTATTTAAAAGGTCATTTAGAGGAGGGGCGGCCAAATAAAATTGTTGCTGAAATTGTTGTATTTGAAAACAGGGAATGGTAAAAGGCAATTCAAGTTCATTTGTCTCAATTCCAAAAATTAATATTTTTTTGGGGTTAAAATGCTCATTAAATTCCTGGTAATTTTTCTTATCAGAACTAAAATTTACCAAAGCTATATCGGCCATAGAAAGATTACAAGCATTAACCAGGTTGGTTAAAAGTTCCATTTCCTTATCAGGCAAAAATCCGGAAGAAGGATTGTTTACCAAAAGAAGAATTTGTTTTTGATTACCGCCTAAGCTCTTGATTTCAGTTTTTTTATGAGAATCAGTTATAACATCCTCTTTTAAATCTTCAATAAGATTATGGCTAAATAGGATTTCGCAGGTTTGCGCAGAAAGTTGAATATTATCCAGGCTCATTAAATTATTTACCTCCTTTTTTTTCGTTTCTTTGTAGCAAATTTAAAGATTATGATCGCTACAGGAGATTTTAAAATTACAAGGAACACCAATAGTAAACTGGCATCGCTGGATATAAATAATATTCCTTTTGGTAAATATTTTACGGATCACATGCTGGAAGCCGATTATGAAAACGGGGAATGGGGATTAGCAGAAATAAAACCATATCAGCCAATCACAATCGACCCTTCTTTTTCTGCAATTCATTATGGGCAGTCAATTTTTGAAGGAATAAAAGCCTATAAAAACCAGGAAGGCGATCCTTTTATCTTTCGCCCCGAAGATAATTTTAAAAGATTTAATATTTCTGCAGAAAGAATGGAAATGCCACAAGTGCCCGAAGAAATTTTTATGGAAGGGATGAAACAGTTGGTAAAACTGGACCAGGATTGGATTCCCAATAACCCTGACCATTCTCTTTATATTCGCCCATTTATGTTCAGCACAGACGAGGCAATTGGTGTGAAGCCGGGGCTGAAATATAAATTTATGATTATTTTAAGCCCTACCGGGCCTTATTATAGTGCTCCAATGAAAATTTATGTAGAAGAAAAATATGTAAGAGCTGTTCCGGGTGGAGTAGGCTATGCAAAAAATGCGGGAAATTACGGAGCTGCTATGCATGCAACCGCTGAAGCGAAAAAAAAAGGCTACGACCAGGTATTATGGATGGATGCATTTGAACATAAATATGTTCAGGAATGTGGAACTATGAATGTATTTTTTATTGTAGGAAATAAAGCCATCACACCCCCTTTGGAAGATACAATTCTTGCAGGTGTTACCAGGGATAGCGTGATCCAACTAATTAAAGATATGGGGCTCAAAGTGGAAGAAAGGCCATTAAGTATTGATGAAATTATTAGCGCCTATAAAAACGGAGAATTAAATGAATTATTCGGAACAGGGACTGCAGCTACCGTTTCTTTGATAAAGGAGTTATGCTACCGTGATTTTGTGATGGATTTTGATACTGAAAAATGGAAAATAGCCCCGGAGGTGAAAGGAAAATTGAATGAAATAAAAGAGGGGAAAGCAGAAGATAAATACGGATGGATGGTGAAAGTTTGAGCCCGGATCCTAAATAGATTTTGAAGATTCCTCTTTAGTTAACCAATAAAAAAGGAAGTTTTTTATTTTATAAAAATTCGTTTTTGTTCACATCCAAATAATTTTGGTATTTAACAAACCTACACTTACCTTTGCCGTCCAAAAAAATCAGGGTAAAAAACAATGCCTACAATACAACAATTAGTAAGAAAAGGAAGAACAATCATCAGAGCAAAAAGCAAGTCAAGAGCGCTTGACAGTTGTCCTCAACGCAGGGGAGTTTGTACAAGGGTATATACCACTACACCTAAAAAGCCGAATTCAGCTTTGCGTAAAGTAGCTAAAGTAAGGCTTACGAATAAAATTGAGGTGATTGCCTATATCCCCGGCGAAGGGCATAATTTGCAGGAGCACTCCATTGTATTGCTTCGCGGCGGAAGGGTAAAAGACCTTCCTGGTGTTCGTTACCATATTGTACGTGGCAGCCTTGATACTGCAGGTGTAAAAGACCGTAAACAAAGCCGTTCTAAATACGGAACTAAGAAAGAAAAAGCTAAAAAATAATTTTATCTGACGATTTCGTCTGGTAAATCAGAAAAAATAAAAAAGAACAATGCGTAAAGCACAAGCAAAAAAACTTCCATTAGCACCTGATCCTAAATTTCAGGATAAACTGGTGACCCGTTTTGTAAATAACTTAATGTGGGAAGGTAAAAAAAGTGGCGCCTACACTATATTTTATGATGCACTTGACAAGGTTTCCAAAACTACAGGTGAAGATGGCTACGAAGTTTGGAAAAAAGCGCTCTCAAATGTAACTCCCGGCGTAGAAGTAAAAAGCCGCCGTATTGGTGGAGCTACTTTTCAGATTCCTTCTGAAGTACGCGCTGATAGAAAAGTTTCTTTGAGCATTAAATGGCTTATTAAATATAGCCGCGACAGAAATGGCCGCAGCATGTCAGAAAAACTGGCTAATGAAATAGTTGCCGCAAGCAAAGGTGAAGGAGCAGCTTATAAGAAGAAAGAAGATACTCACCGTATGGCTGATGCCAATAAAGCATTTGCTCATTTCAGGATTAATAATAAAATAAATTTTCAATAGTAAACCCTTTCTGTTTTCCGGAAGGGTTTTTTTGTTTTTAGAAGAAAAAAATTATTTAAACTGCATTTTTCAAAATTGATGCAAAAACTACCGATTCTTTTTTTTCAAAAAAAAGTTGTTTTACTGTATTGATTTCTATTAATTTGGCCTATTTTGCCTCAAATGATTGAAACGAAACCTCCAACATGCAAAAAGTTGGTTTCTATATAAAAAGCGTGGTGGCCTCTTGTTTTATGATACTTTGAAATGAACTTCAAGGCAGAAATAATTTTAAAATGAAAATTGCTTTTATTTGTTGGTTTACTGTTTGCCTTTTTTCATGCAACCATAAAGTAACTCCGCATCAGCCTGCGAAAAATGAAGAGATAGAAATATGGTTAACAGAAGCCAACAAATCCGCATTATTTGCACAACAAAAAAATGTGTTACAATTTACTAAGGAAGAAAACCAACTTCCAACAATTAAAGTTGATCCTGCAAAAAAGTTCCAGCAAATTGATGGCTTTGGATTTTGCCTTACCGATGGAAGCGCTTACCTGATTAACCAAATGGACGATGCTGATAAATCAAATCTTGTAAATGAATTATTTTCAACTGATAATAATTCCATTGGAATCAGCTACATCAGGATAAGTATTGGTGCTTCTGACCTAAGCAGCCATGTATATTCTTATGATGATCTGCCTGGCGGACAAACCGATACCGGTTTGTCGAAATTCAGCATTACAGAAAATAAGAACAGCCTTATCCCAATTCTCAAAATGATTCTAAAAATAGATCCGCAAATAAAAATATTGGGTTCGCCATGGTCGGCACCAGTTTGGATGAAAGACAATAACAATTCAAAAGGAGGAAGCCTTCAAACAAAATATTATGATGTATACGCCGATTATTTTGTGAAATATATACAAGCGATGAAGGCAGAAGGAATAAATATTGACGCCATCACTCCACAAAATGAACCTTTAAATCCGAAGAATAATCCCAGCATGTATATGAGTGCAGAAGAGGAGAGGGATTTTATTAAGAACAGCCTTGGCCCGGCATTTGCAAATGCCGGTATTTCTACAAAAATTCTTTGTTACGATCATAATGCAGACGAGCCGCAATATCCTTTGGCAATTCTACAAGATGCCGGTGCGAGGAAATATGTGGATGGTTCCGCATTTCATTTATATGCCGGAAATATTTCAGCTTTAACTGAAGTACATAATGCTTTTCCCGGCAAAAATATTTACTTCACAGAGCAATATACAGGCTCGGGTTCTTCTTTTGAAGGTGATCTTTCATGGGCGATTAAAAATTTAATTATTGGTGCTACCAGAAACTGGAGTAAGAATGTTTTGGAATGGAACCTCGCTTCAGGCCAAACCTGGAACCTCATACCAATGGAGGCTGCAACACGTGTTTAGGTGCTGTTACCATAGATGGAAACCAGGTAAAGAGAAATCAATCCTATTACATCATCGCTCATGCATCAAAATTTGTAAGCCCGGGTTCGTACAGAATCCAGTCATCTGAAATTTCTAATTTACCGGACGTAGCTTTTTTAACTCCGGATGGAAAAAAAGTATTGATTGTGATCAATACAGCAAATCAACCGCAATCATTCAATATAAAATTTGATGGCAAGGCTGCTACAACTTCGCTTAATCCCGAAGCAGTGGCAACTTATATATGGTAAAGCTTCTGTTTTTAAAATGAACTATTTAGATTTAGTTCTTTTACAAAACAATTTGATTTTTTTGTTAAACCTCGAAATATTTCAGGAATTACTCCTCTAAAGGCTACGCTTTTTTGTAGAATATTCGTACCTTTGCGCCCTCTAAAATTAGTTGTAAGATAAATGAGGTAGAAGGGAGTAAGTCTAATAAAAAATTGCCCGCTTTTTTTTGAAAAGAAATAACAATTTAAGAGACAATAATTAACAATAAAAAATAAAAACAAGCCAAATGGCCGATTTAAGATTTCAAAGAAACTTTGGTATTGCCGCTCACATTGACGCGGGCAAAACCACTACTACAGAGCGAATTCTGTATTATACAGGTGTGAACCATAAAATTGGGGAAGTACATGATGGTGCAGCCACAATGGACTGGATGGCGCAGGAGCAGGAAAGAGGTATTACAATTACTTCTGCTGCCACTACATGCTTCTGGAATTTTCCCACCAACCAGGGACAAAAAACAGCTGAAAGCAATCTATATAAATTCAACATCATTGATACTCCCGGCCACGTGGATTTTACTGTGGAAGTTGAGCGTTCACTTCGTGTTTTGGATGGTTTGTTGTCCTTATTTTGTGCAGTTAGCGGCGTAGAGCCACAAAGTGAAACCGTTTGGCGCCAGGCAAATAAATATAAGGTTCCGCGCATTGGTTTTGTAAATAAAATGGACCGTTCAGGCGCTGATTTCTTAAATGTGGTAAAACAGGTTAAAGAAATGCTGGGTGCTAAGGCCGTTCCATTGCAATTGCCTATAGGTGCCGAAGATGATTTTAAAGGGGTGGTGAATCTTATCACGCTTAAAGGTATTGTATGGGATGACGCTACACAGGGAATGACTTTCAAAGAAGTTCCTATTCCTGATGATATGAAAGAGGAGGTAGCGGAATGGAGGCAACATCTCGTTGAAGCTGTAGCGGATTATGATGAAAAATTATTAGAGAAATTTTTTGATGATCCTAATACGATCACAGAAGATGAAATGCATGAAGCGATTCGTAAAGCGACAATTGATTTGTCGATCATCCCGATGATGTGTGGTTCTTCATTCAAAAATAAAGGGGTGCAGGCAGCATTGGATGCTATTGTACGTTACCTGCCCGGCCCAATGGACCTTCCCCCGATAAAAGGGATCAATCCGGATAATGGGGAAGAAGTTTTACGTCATTGTGATCCTAAAGAACCATTCAGTGGTTTGGCATTTAAAATTGCAACTGATCCGTTTGTAGGCCGGTTGGCATTCTTCCGCGCTTATAGCGGGCGCCTTAATTCTGGTTCTTATGTATTGAATACCCGCACCGGAAAAAATGAAAGAATTTCAAGGATCATGCAGATGCACGCTAATAAACAAAACCCTGTAGATTTTATCCAGGCGGGTGATATTGGTGCTGCTGTTGGTTTTAAAGATATTAAAACCGGTGATACTTTGTGTGATGAAAATCACCCGATCGTTCTGGAATCAATTACATTTCCAGAACCGGTGATTGCTATCGCTATTGAGCCTAAAACCCAGGCGGATGTTGATAAAATGGGAATGGCCATTTCTAAATTGGTAGAAGAAGACCCAACGCTTCGTGTAAATACAGATGAAGAAACCGGCCAAACGATTCTTCGGGGTATGGGTGAGTTGCACCTTGAAATTATCATTGACCGTTTAAAGCGTGAATTTAAAGTAGAGATCAACCAGGGAGCGCCACAGGTTGCTTATAAAGAAGCCTTCAGAACAACTGTTGAGCACCGCGAGGTCCTTAAAAAGCAAACAGGTGGGCGTGGTAAATTTGCTGATATTATATTTGAGATCGGTCCTGCTGATGAAGAATTTATTAAAGAAGGAAAAGGTAATTTTCAGTTTGTAAATGGTTTGTTTGGAGGTTCAATTCCAAAGGAATTTGTTCCCGCAATTCAGAAAGGTTTTGAATCTGCAATGACAACCGGAGTATTGGCAAGTTACCCAATGGAAAGTATGAAAGTAAGGGTTTTTGATGGTTCGTTCCACCAGGTAGATTCTGATGCAATCTCATTTGAAATGTGTGCCAAGCAAGGTTACCGTGAAGCAGGCCGCAAGGCAAAACCTGTTTTATTGGAACCTATCATGAAAATAGAAGTGTTAACTCCGGATCAATACATGGGTGATGTTACCGGCGATTTAAACCGCCGCCGCGGAATGCTGGAAGGAATGGACACTAAGCATGGTGTGCAGGTAATTAAAGCTAAAGTTCCATTAAGCGAAATGTTTGGTTACGTAACACAATTGCGTTCCATTACCAGTGGCCGCGCCACTTCTACAATGGAATTCAGCCATTATGCGCCTGCGCCTAATAATATTGCAGAAGAAGTAGTGGCAAAACAGAAAGGAAAAATGAAAGTAGAAGATTAATTAGAATATAATAACTCTTTTAAAAGGCTATCTGAAAAGATGGCCTTTTTTATTGCCTATCTAATAGTAAACCAACAAAAACTCCTAATTTTTATTTCTTGATTTGCCTCTTCAGTTGCAAATAACTCCAGAGGGTAAGTGGAAGCAAAAGCAGTATCAGCAAAGAATACCAACTTTTAGAAATTAAATACACTATCCAGGTGATTGCCAAAACATATAGAGGGTAAAAAAGAAATAACAATCCCGTCATTATAGAATCGTAATGATCAACCGCTCTTTTTTTTATGATCAAATGAATGATAAAATATAAAGGAGCATTCATTATAAATCCAATAATCGCAGGAATAAATAAAACTATTTTTTTTATGAAAGAGTTTCTTACAAGAAAATGCCGTTCCAGTTTTTGATGATCATTTTTATCAATTTCATAAACCAGTTTACTGAGTTCCCCATTTAATTTTTCATTGAATTCATTGATTGATTTTCCGGCAGAATTGATAGAAAGTAAACCTTCCTTTGAAATAATATTTCCAAAATTCAGGTAAACATTTTTCCCATAAAAACGGAAAGAACTGTAATTAATTCCGAGCGGCAAAACTTTTAATGGAATATTATTTTGCCAGGCATTAATTGCAAGCCTGGCGGTTCCTTTTTTTAAAGGCCGAAGGTGCCATTCGTTAATACATCTCCCTTCACTAAAAATTAAAACAGCTTTGTTTTCTTCAAACAGTTTTTTACACGCATCAAATGTGGAGTAATTCTGCCCAAGGTTTTCTTTGCCTTCGCTCATCCTGTAAACCGGTAGCATGTTGAATGATGCAAGGATTTTTTTTAAAAAATTTCCTGCAAATGCATCGCCACGCGCCAAAGAATAAACGGGTTTTTTAAAAAGAGTACTTATGATAACCGCATCCAGAAAGGAATTGGGATGATTGGAAGCAATGAGCAATGGCCCTTTTTCGCACAACATTTCCTTTTCATTAATAATAACCTTTCGGCAATAAAAATGAAGCGCCAGCTTTGAGGGATAAAATAAAATATTATAGAGCAATCGTTTTTTGATAAAAATAAGCAATCAGCCAACACAAAAAAATTTTAAGCATCAATTCAACTGAGGGTCTATCGGATAATTAGCCATTATTTTATAATCGCCACCTAATAAATTTAAAGATTCTTTCCATGTTTCGGTGGCGCCGGTTTCAAAAATCAATTTTCGTGTAGCCTTTACCGTTATCCAGCTATCTTCTTTCATTTCCATATCAAGTTGCCCTTCGCCCCAGCCACTGTAGCCAATAAAAAAGCGTATTTTATCGTTGCTGATATCATCATTTTTTAAATGGATTTGCAAACTTTCAAAATTGCCTCCCCAATATACTCCATCAAAAACTTCCAGGCCGCCGCCGATAAGATCAGGGTATTGATGAAGAAAATGTAAAGAATCGGGTTGTACAGGGCCACCCGAAAATACAGGAAAACCAGGCAAATTTAAATCGGGAATAAGTTCATTAATATTTTTGGGAAATTGCTTATTTAATACAAAACCAAACGAACCTTCGGGAGTATTCTCACAAATAAAAATAACAGAACGGCTAAAATTCGGGTCTTTTAGAAAGGGGTTGGCAATTAATAAAGTTCCCTGTGATGGTGAAATCATAAATCTAAATTAATTTTATTTGCTCAAAAAAAATAAAAAAGCCGCTTTTTATTGCCAAACAAAAGATAAGAGATAGTTAAAAAATAAAACTAAATTGGCTGCTGTTATGGTTTGGCGGCTATGAAGATTAAATTTGCCTGAATGAAAAAAATTTTTCCAATAATTACTGTTCTTGTTTTTATTTCCTTATTGGGGATTATTTTTTTTCAGATCGTTTGGATCAGGCAAGCCTTGCAGGACAAAGAACTTCAGTTTGAAGAAACCATTAAAATGGTTACTGTCCAGGCGGCACAAGATATTGAAGATGAAAGGTCAAAAATCTCGCAATACGATAATAAAAAAAACGGCGATCTCCTTTTTCCCCTCAATGCATTTCCTACCACTATTGCCCACAATTTTTCGCGCCAGGAAATAAGATCCATTATCAATAAAGAATTTGAGAAAAATAACATAAAGAAACTGGATTTCGAATTCGCGGTTACGACTACCAGCATGATTGGCGATGATCTTCAATCAAAGAATTTTTATGCCGCTTACACTGATTCAGTCAATAACTTTCCTTTTATTATTCCGCTCGCTCCTGCCAATACCAGTTTTGCATCGGGACTGGCGCCCCAGGAACTTTTGATCGTGGTAGTTTCTCACGTCAAAAATTTAGTTTGGAAACAAATGGTGTGGATGCTAGCAGGCGCTGTGGTTTTCACTTTTATTATTTTCGCGGCATTTTTTATTACGATAAGAGCTTTGCTACGGCAGAAAAAATTAAGTGAAATAAAAACAGATTTTATTAATAACATGACGCATGAATTTAAAACCCCGATTGCAACAATTTCCCTGGCAGTAGATGCATTAAAAAATGAAAAAGTAATTAAGGACAAAACCAGGATGGCCTATTTTTCAGGTATTATCAAAGATGAAAATAAAAGGATGAATAAACAGGTAGAAACGATATTGGAAGCGGCTTTGATGGATAAGCAGCAAGTTCAGTTAAACCTTATTCCTTTGCATGCCCACGGCCTGATTCTTTCTGCTGTCAATAATATTCAACTTCCGGTAAAAGAAAAAGATGGAATTCTTGAAACACATTTTGATGCCGCAAACGACTTGATTCTTGCCGATGATGTACATTTTACCAATATTATCAATAACCTCCTGGATAACGCAGTAAAATATTCTAAAGAACATCTTAAAATAAAACTCAGCACTTCCAATTTTAATGGCCATTTCAGAATTAGAATAGAAGACAATGGCATCGGTATGAATAAAGAAACGCTTAACCGCGTTTTTGAAAAATTCTATCGCGCCCATACAGGAAATCTTCACAATATTAAAGGCTTTGGCTTGGGGTTAAGTTATGTAAAATCTATTGTTGATGCTTCGCGTGGAAAAATAAAAGCTGAAAGCACGCCCGGAAAAGGAAGCTGTTTTACGCTCGATTTTTCTGTAATTAAAAAAAGCACTTAGGCAATATCCTTCTCTTCTTTTAAATATTCTTTTAAAATAAATATCTAAAACAAAGATTCTCTTTCTCTTTAGGCAAAATAAAAATCTGCTTCAAAAGTTTATCCACTGGATATTAACAGCTAATTCACATTATTTCTTTCTAAAAATGGCTTTATCGTACCAAAAAGCCAACATTGCCCTACACTCGCGGATTTGTGGATAAAAAAGTTTCACATTAAAATGTTGGTAAAGTGGGAAAAAGTGTTATTTTGTGGAGAATAATATATTTTTTTAATTAACAAGTATATAAATGGCAGGCTTTATAGGTGAATACGAAGCTACATTAGACGCAAAAGGGCGCTTCCTTCTTCCGGCAGGATTTAAAAAGCAATTGCCGGAAAGCGGGGTAGAAATTTTTGTGATAAACCGTGGTTTTGAAAAATGCCTTAGCCTATATACAGATGAAAGCTGGCAGCCTATATTTTCTGAATTAGGCAAGTTGAATGATTTTGATCCAAAAGTAAGGCAATTCAAACGGTATTTTTTAAATGGTGCTACGCAGGTAAGCCCCGACAGTGCTGGCCGGCTTTTACTACCAAAAAATTTAATGGAATACGCGGGGCTTGAAAAAGACATCGTTCTCGTTTCCGCGATTGACAAAATAGAAATTTGGGACAAAACCAAATATCAGCAGTTCTTTGAAACTTTTTCACCGGAAGAATTCAGCGATTTGGCAAAAGAGGTTATGGCCGGAGGTGACAAAACAAACAAACAATAATTATGCAACAGGCATATCACGTGCCGGTATTATTGAAAGAAGCAGTTGAAGGTTTGCAAATAAATCCATCAGGGATTTATGTGGATTGCACATTTGGCGGCGGAGGCCACAGTAAAAAAATCCTGGAAAAATTAAATGCCGATGGAAAATTAATTGTTTTTGACCAGGATGAAGATGCAAAAAAAAATGTGCCTGATGACAAGCGTATCATTTTTGTGCCCCATAATTTTCGCCATCTCCAGCGATTTCTCCGGTTTTACAAAATTCAAAAAGTAAATGGCATTCTGGCCGATCTTGGAATTTCGAGCCACCAGATCAATGAAGCAGAAAGAGGTTTTTCAACAAGATTTGATGCGGCGATGGATATGAGGATGAACCGAAGCGATGATAAAACGGCCGCTAATGTGATTAAAAATTATACGGAAGAAAAACTTCATAAAATTTTTGAGCAATATGGAGAAGTTACTAATTCTAAAACACTGGCAAAAAGAATTGTAGAAATAAGAAAGACGAATTCCATTGACTCAATTAAAGAATTTAAAAATGCGGTTTACCCTGTGGTAAAAGGAAACCCCGAAAAATATTTTGCGCAGGTTTTCCAGGCATTGAGAATTGAAGTGAATGATGAATTAAATGCGTTGAAAGATTTGCTTATGCAATCTGTAGAAGTTTTAGCGGACGGAGGAAGAATAGCGGTAATTACTTTTCATTCTTTGGAAGACAGGATTGTAAAAACATTTTTCAAAAATGGAAATTTTGAAATCGAAAAGGAAAAAGACCTATTCGGCAATTCCGAAAAAAACGAATTAAAAGCGATCACTAAAAAACCGGTTGTTCCAACAGAAGAAGAACTGAAAATTAATCCTCGTTCAAGAAGTTCAAAATTGCGCATAGCGGAAAAAGTAAAAGTTTCATAAGAAGATATTATTGAAATACTAAATGATTATCAGTATCAAATGATAAGCGAAAAAAATATAAATAATAAAAAAAAGGCGAACGGTTCACCAAAGAAGAAGCGTTGGTTTTTAGTGTATAACCGGTGGATTGTAAAAAATATTCCTTTTTATTTTTTCATTTCCGCTATTGCGGTTGTTTATATAGCAAACGGCGCATTATGCCGATAAAACGATGCGGAAAATAAATGAGACCCAAAAGAATTTGAAGGAAATGGAATATGAATTTAAAACCATAAAACAGGAAGTGATTTTCAGAAGCAAGGAAAGCGAATTGGCAAAAGCGGTTGCGCCTTTAGGCTTAAAACCTTTAATGGCTCCTCCTTTTAGGATTATTGACACGTTGCAGGAAAAGTGATAAGTAAAAAAGTAATAAGTGAAAAGTAATAAGTGCATAGTAAAGCAACAAATAATCAATAAATCTATTTAGCTAAAAATAATTATTGAGAATTGACAACTCATAACAGGTTACAGTAACTGATAAAAAAATTGGATATAAAGAGAGACATATTATGGCGTGTCCATCTCAGTTTTCTCATCATGATTGTGATGGGTGGAGTGATATTGGGCCGCGCGATTTATATACAAAGGTTTCAGGGAAATTATTGGAAAAGCATGAGCAACAAACAACATTTAAAATACATTGACATTGACGCGGAAAGAGGCAGCATTTTCAGCGAAGATGGAAATATGCTCAGTACCTCCATACCGGTTTTTGATATTTATATTGATTTTGGCGCAGACGGATTGGTTGAAAAAGACGGTAAAAGATTTTATAAGAACCTTGATTCATTAAGCATTTCGCTTGCTTCTCTTTTTAAAGACCAAAGCGCCGCTTCCTACAAAAAATTGTTATTATCCAAATACAAAAAAAGATTAAGGTATTACTGTTTAAAAAAGAAAATTTCTTTCGAAGATTATCAAAAACTAAGAAATTTTCCATTGGTAAGGGAAGGAAGGAATAAAAGTGGATTTATTGAAGAAGTGCGTGACAACAGGATAAACCCTTATGTGCTGCTCGCTAATCGTACTATCGGCCTTTCACGAGGCGATACCAGTAAAAATGTGGGCCTGGAAAGATCTTATGACAGCGTGTTAAAAGGGCAGACCGGTCAAAGATTAATGCGGTATACCGCAGGCACTTATATACCTGTTGACGGTGCTGAAATAGAACCGGAAAATGGAAAAGATATTGTTACCACGATTAATACTTATATCCAGGATGTGGCTGAAAATGCCTTATTGAAAATGATGGATGAAAATAGTTCGATACATGGAAGTTGTATCGTGATGGAAGTAAAAACCGGCAAAATAAAAGCCATTGCGAATCTTGGAAGAAGGCCTGATGGCACCTATTGGGAAGATTATAATTATGGTTTTGGAATGAGGACTGAACCGGGATCTGTATTTAAACTGGCTACGTTAACCTCGCTTCTCGAAGATAAATACGTAGATACAGGAACTATTGTTGATTGCGAAGGTGGCCGAAAGAATTTTTATGGCCTGAATATTACTGATTCGCATTTGGGCACTGGAAAAATTACCGTGAAGGAGGCTTTTGCCATTTCATCCAACGTGGCATTTGCAAAAATGGCGGATGAATATTATCACAACCAGCCCGAAAAATTTTATAATCATTTACATGCCTTAAGGCTTGACAGGAATTCCGGGATTGATATTGTTGGAGCACCGCGGCCTTATATTAAAAAACCAACAAGTAAATATTGGGAAAAAACCACAATACCTTTTATGGCTCATGGTTACGAAGAACTTGAAACCCCATTGAATCTTCTGATGCTTTATAATGCGGTAGCCAATAATGGCAAAATGATGAAGCCTTACCTGGTTAATTCAATAAATGATATGAGCGGTGCGATAGAAACTTTTAAGCCCGAGGTTTTAATTGATAAAATATGCAGCGATGAAACTTTAGGCAAATTAAAAGCATGTTTACGTGCCGTAATAACCTACGAACATGGCACCGGCCATGGGCTTGAGAGCAATGTTTATCAATTTGCAGGCAAAACAGGAACTGCAGTTTCTGCGATGGATAATCGTGGATATAATAAAGGCTCAAAAATTTACCAATCTGCGTTTATGGGATATTTTCCGGCTAATAATCCTGTTTACAGCATTGGAGTTGTTATTCAAAATAGCAGCGAATCAAAACATGTTTATGGCGCTTCAGTTGCGGGCCCGGTGTTTAAAGAAGTTGCCGATAGATTGTACGCAAGCAATGTTGCCAAAAAATATTTTGACCCTTCCGAAGTTCCTGTGGATAATGATTTGTACAAATTTTACGGAATGAAAAAAGATGTAAATGATATTCTGAAACAGTTTAAATATAATGAGGTGGATTCTTCTTCAGGTAAATGGTCAACGGGTTTTTTACAGGATAAAAAAGCAAAATTAATCAGCGATAATATTTCCGGATCAGAGAAGAAAATTCCTGATGTGAAGGGTTTGGGTTTAAAAGATGCAGTTTATCTATTAGAGAATATGGGATTAAAAGTATCAGTATCAGGAAAAGGAAAAGTGATTTATCAATCATTGGCAGAAAACACAGCATTTAATAAAGGGGAAACCATAAAACTTCAATTGAATTAATGGCTTCATTACAAGACATATTATATAAAGTAAACCTTGATTCTGTTGTAGGAAATACAGCAATAGAAATTAATGATTTACAAATTGATTCACGAAAAGTAAAGCCGGGATCCTGTTTCATTGCCGTAAAAGGAACTATAACCGATGGCCATGAATATATTAAAACAGCAATTGCCAACGGAGCTTTAGCAATTGTATGTGAAAAAATCCCTGAAATAATTGATGAAAAAATCCATTATGTAATTGTAGAGAACAGCGCCCGCGCTTCCGCAGTAATGGCACATAATTTTTATGGCCGGGTAACCGAAAAAATATCTTTAGTTGGCGTAACAGGCACTAATGGCAAAACAACAGTTGCTACTTTATTATTTAAATTATTTACTTCACTGGGATACAAATGCGGATTGATTAGCACTGTACAAAACCAGATTGGCTCAGAAGTTTTGCCTTCTACTCATACAACCCCCGACGCTATAAGCCTTAACGCACTTATAGCAAAAATGTATGTTGCAGATTGTACTAAAGTATTTATGGAAGTAAGTTCTCATTCAATTCATCAGCATAGAATTGACGGGCTACAATTTGCCGGTGGCATTTTCACTAACATTACTCATGACCATCTTGATTATCATAAAACCTTTGATGAATACATTAAGGTAAAAAAATCTTTTTTTGATTCTTTGGCTGCTTCTTCTTTCGCGTTAAGCAATGCCGATGATAAACGAGGCGGTGTTATGCTTCAAAACACAAAAGCCCAAAAATATTTTTACAGCCTGAAAACAATGGCTGATTTTAAAGGAAAAATTATCGAAGATTCACTTTTGGGTTTGCAACTTTTAATCGATGATGTTGAAGTTCATTTCAGGCTAATCGGCACTTTTAATGCTTATAATTTATTAGCAGTGTATGGCGCTGCCATTTGCATGGGCGAAAATAAAACTAAGGTTTTACAAATTTTGAGTAACACCACGGGAGCCGAAGGAAGATTTGATTATCTCGTTTCCCCAAATGAAAAAGTTGTTGGAATTGTAGATTATGCGCATACGCCTGATGCATTACTGAATGTACTTGCCACTATAAAAAACCTTCGGCAGGGCGAAGAAAAAATAATTACTGTAGTAGGGTGCGGTGGCAATCGCGACAAGGCGAAAAGGCCGCAAATGGCCGAAGTAGCCTGTGAATATAGCGATAAAATAATTTTTACCTCTGATAACCCAAGAAATGAAGATCCGGATGAAATAATAAAAGAAATGGAAAAAGGGGTTCCTGTTACCGCAAGGAAAAAAATTATTTCAATTACGGATAGAAAGGAAGCGATCAAAACCGGTGTTTCTCTTTCTCAAAAAGAAGATATCATTTTGATTGCAGGAAAAGGGCACGAAAAATACCAGGAGGTAAAAGGAGTAAAAAAACATTTTGATGATAAAGAAGTTTTAGCCGAAATGTTTCATTTACTGGAAAAATAAAAATTAGAAATAAGAGAAAAAATGCTGTATCAATTATTTGAATGGTTTGCTAAAAATGGAATCAAATTTCCCGGTAGCGGGCTGGTCCATTTTATCACCTTCAGGGTATTGGTGGCGGTTTTATTATCACTCTTTATTACTATGGTATATGGAAAAAAGGTAATAAGAATTTTAAAGAAAAAACAAATAGGCGAGTCGGTAAGGGAACTGGGTTTAGCGGGTGAAAAAATGAAAAGCGGCACCCCGACAATGGGAGGAATTATTATTCTGTTGGCAATCTTAATTCCTACTTTATTATTGGCAAACCTCGACAAAGTATATGTGATATTAATGCTGTTATGTACGGTGTGGCTGGGCATTATTGGTTTTATTGATGATTATTTAAAAATACGCGCAAGAAAAATTTCAAAAGAAAAAGGGATTGCATATAAAAAAACAAATGCAGACGGATTGGCTGGAAAATTTAAAATATTTGGCCAGGTAATTCTTGGGGTTATTATCGGGGCAACACTTTATTTTAATCCGAATGTTGTTGTAAAACGAGAAATTTTAGGAAACACCTCAGCCTCTTTTGTTCCGCAAAGGGGTGAACATAAAGTAAGTGAAGACACAGTAATTTCTGATGGGCAAATTCATCGTTTTGTTACGGTAAAAACGCCGATAACTACCATCCCTTTTGTAAAAACCCATGAATTTAATTATGCGAGATTATTGCCGGCCAGCCTTGAAAACTATACCTACATATTGTATATCCTGGTTGTAATTTTTATTGTTACGGCAGTATCCAACGGCGCTAATATTACTGACGGATTGGATGGTTTAGCAACAGGTGTAAGCGCAATAATAGGTTTAGGATTGGGCGTGTTTGTTTTTGTAAGCGGAGATGTTAGGATAGCAGAATACCTAAATATTATGTACATACCCAACCTGAGCGAACTCTCAGTTTTTATTGCTGCTTTTGTAGGTGCATGCGTGGGGTTTTTATGGTACAATGCTTACCCGGCACAGGTTTTTATGGGCGATACGGGCAGCCTTGCGCTTGGTGGTATTATCGCTTCGTTAGCCATTATTGTAAGAAAAGAATTATTGATCCCCATTTTTTGTTTTGTGTTTTTGATTGAGCTTTTAAGTGTCATGATACAGGTTACCTATTTCAAATACACTAAAAGAAAATACGGAGAAGGGCGCCGGGTATTTTTAATGAGCCCTTTGCATCATCATTATCAGAAGTTAGGATACCACGAGAGTAAGATAGCGGTTCGTTTTTGGGTAGTAACGATTCTTGCTATGGTGTTGGCAGTGGTTACTTTAAAGTTAAGGTGATTTATAAAAATAAAAACAATGAAATGATATGAGTATTTAAAATAAGAAAGGCCGCAAGAAAATGAAAATTTGTCTTTATGAAAACAATTTTTTTTTGAATTAGAAAGCATAACCAGTCCCAATACTTGTGATGCGCTTCTCTGCCTCTTAGATGCCATACCATTGAAGAACCATTTTTTTTAATTGTAAAATCAATTAAAAAAACAGAATGAAAAAAATAGTAATACTTGGTGCAGGCGAAAGCGGCATTGGCGCTGCTTTACTTGCAAAAAAAGAAGGCTTTGAAGTTTTTGTGAGTGATGGAGGTTTAATAAAACCGGTTTTCAAAAACGAATTAGCAAAAGAAGCTATTGATTTTGAAGAAGGGCATCATTCAAAAGAAAGAATATTAAACGCTTCAATTGTTGTTAAAAGCCCTGGAATACCTGAAAAGAATGAAATGGTAAAGGAGGTAAGGGAAAGAGGAATAGAGATAATCAGTGAGATTGAATTTGCTTATTGGTATAAAGGTGGCAGTAAAATCATCGCGATTACAGGCAGCAATGGAAAGACAACAACTACAGCTATGATTTATCATATCTGTAAAACCGGCGGAGCGGATTGTGCATTGGTAGGAAATATAGGTTTTTCATTTGCCCGGCAAATCGCAAACGGCCCCAAAAGAGTTGTATGTATTGGAAGTAAGTTCTTTTCAATTGGATGATATTAAAAAATTTAAGCCTGATGTAGCTGTATTAACCAACATCACAGAAGATCATTTGGACAGGTATGAATACAAATTTGAAAATTATATAAAAAGCAAATTCAGGATTATAGAAAATCAATCAAAGGATGATTTTTTTATCTATAACGATGATGATGAAATAACAAAAAAATATTTAAACAATTTTTTAAAAAAATCTAACCCATTACCAATTAGCATGAATCACGAACTACCGGAAGGAGCCTATATCGTAAGTGCGCAAATGCATTTAAAATGGAAAAATGAAGAAATGGAAATGAGTGTTGAGGATTTTGCTGTAAAAGGAAAGCATAATCAATACAATACAATGGCAGCAGGGATTTCGTCTGCAGTAATGGGCATCAGGAAAGAAAAGATCAGGGATGCGATTCAGACATTCAAAAGCCTTGAACATAGAATGTCATCTGTGGCAAATATAAGAGGAGTAGAGTTTATTAATGACAGCAAAGCCACTAATGTAAACAGTACCTGGTATGCGCTTGAGACAATGACAAAACCGGTAATCCTGATTCTTGGAGGAGTTGATAAAGGAAATGATTATTCTTTTATCAAAGATCTGGTAAAAGAAAAGGTAAAGGCTATTGTATGCATGGGAGTTGATAATACAAAGATCCATGAGGCATTTGGAAATGACGTGCAACTGATGATCAATACGCAAAGCGCTAAAGATGCGGTACAGGCTGCCTTTCATTTTGCTGATAAAGGTGATGTTGTTCTTCTGTCGCCTGCATGTGCCAGTTTTGATTTGTTTAAAAATTACGAGGACCGCGGCAACCAGTTCATCGAAGCAGTAAAAGACCTGTAAAAAAAATTAGGTTCTAAAAGCAAAAAGAATAAATATAAATGAGCGAAACAAAACAAATAATGTCCAACACTTTATCTTCTACGCAGAGGGTTACGGGAAATCTTTTGAACCGTACCAAAGGAGATAAAGTTATCTGGGCAATTGTGATCTTGCTTACGATGGTTAGTATCCTTGTAGTTTACAGCAGTATTGGCTCGCTCGCTTATAGAATGAATAAATCTACCGAAAGCTACTTATTCAGGCAAATAGGTTATATCTGCTTAGGTGTGCTCATTATTTATTTTGCCCACCGGGTTAATTATACAATTTATTCCCGTGTATCTTCTATTCTATTTGTCATTTCTATTCCTCTTTTGCTCTATACCTTAAAATATGGAAGCCATATTAATGAGGCAAGCCGCTGGATAAAATTACCCCTTATCAACCTTACTTTCCAAACTTCTGACCTGGCTAAACTCGCTTTGTTCATGTACATGAGCCGGCTTTTGAGCAGAAGACAAAATGTAATTAAGGATTTTAAGCAAGGATTTTTACCCTTAATTATTCCGGTGGGTATCATTTGTATTTTAATTGCACCGGCCAATCTTTCTACCGCATTATTAATTGGAGGAATTGCTTTGCTTCTCATGTTTATTGGAAGGGTAAGAGTTCGTCATATTATGTTGGTCGTTGGTATCGCCTGTATTCCTATTATCTTTTTGGTTTCTGTAGCCTCCCATTATTATAACCATGAAGACCATGTTACAAAAGATTTACCTGCGGTTTTATCTTTCGGAAGAATGCCGACATGGATCAAGCGTGTGCAGGATTTTATGTATGCTGATAAAGAGGATGCTTCTTACCAGGTACAGCAGGCAAAAATTGCCATTGCCACCGGTGGGATTTTTGGGAAAGGCCCCGGAAAAAGTGAAGAGAGAAATTTTTTACCACATCCTTACAGTGATTTTATTTATGCAATTATTATAGAAGAATACGGGCTTGTGGGTGGAACGGTTATTTTATTGATCTATTTGCTCTTTTTATTCCGAAGTATCAAACTTTTTCAGCGGTGCCCTTACGCTTTTGGTGCATTCCTGGCGGTGGCGCTCAGTTTTACTTTGGTGATACAGGCATTGGTGAATATGGCGGTGAATGTAAACCTGTTTCCCACTACGGGCGTGACCTTACCTCTTGTAAGTATGGGAGGAAGCAGTTTGTTGTTCACGTGCTTTTCAATAGGAATAATTTTAAGTGTGGCAAGAAACGTAGAGCAGGCTGAAGGGAGAAATCTCGAATTAGCAACGCAGCAAACTGAAGAAGACGGTTGAATAAAATATGAAGTTAAAATAGTGAATAATTAGTTTGTTTACTGGTAATGGTTTACTATAGAACCCTCCTTTGGAGGGCAGGGAGGCAGCAACTATGAAAATAATAATTGCAGGTGGTGGTACAGGAGGCCATATTTTCCCGGCTTTGGCAATTGCAAATGCATTGAAAGGCCAGGATCCTGCAATTGAGATTTTATTTGTTGGGGCAAAAGGGAAAATGGAAATGGAAAAAATTCCGGCGGCAGGATATAAAATTGTTGGGCTTGATATTGCCGGTTACAACAGAAGTTCTTTGATAAAAAATATTTCACTTCCGGTAAAACTGGTAGCGAGTTTTTTGCAGGTAAGGAAAATTCTTAAAACGTTTAAGCCTGATGCGGTGGTAGGAGTAGGAGGGTATTCAAGTTTTCCTGTTTTACGATCAGCGCAAAGCATGAAAATTCCAACTTTTATTCATGAAAGCAATTCCTTACCCGGTAAAAGCAATATTATGTTGGGGAAACGGGCAACTGAAATTTTTGTTCCTTCAGAAGGAATGGAAAAATACTTTCCTGCTGAGAAATTAAAGATAACGGGCAACCCCATACGAAAAGTTTTTTTGCAAAAAATCAATAAAAAAGAAGCAGTTGAATTTTTTGGATTAAGCCCCGATTTAAAAACAGTTTTTGTAATGGGAGGAAGCCTGGGTGCCAAAAGCATCAATGAAACGATAGAAGAAAACATTGATCTTTTTAAAAAGAATAAGCTACAGCTTATCTGGCAAACAGGAAAAAATTTTGCAGCACAGGCGGCCAAAGCGGAAGAAGAAAGAAGCAATGTTTGGTCTAATGCTTTTATTGATAAAATGGAAAATGCCTATGCAGCAGCAGATGTGGTTATTTCAAGAGCCGGGGCGATGGCGGTTGCTGAATTGTGTGTGGTAGCTAAGCCTGCAATATTTGTTCCATATCCTTTTGCAGCGGAAGATCATCAAACGGTAAATGCATCGGTTCTGGTAAATAAGAAAGCGGCTTTGATGGTGCCTGATGCAAAAGTAAAAACTGATTTATTTCCTTGTTTACTGCAATTAGTAAATCATGAGCAACAAATGAAAGAATTAAAAGAAAATATCTCAAAGCTTGGCAATGAAAATGCAGATGAAATTATTGCCACAGAGATTTTAAATAAAATAAATACAAAATAAGATTAGGTTTTTAGAAATAAAATGAAAGATTTTAAAAATATATCGCGGGTTTACTTTTTGGGTATAGGCGGCATTGGTATGAGTGCACTTGCCAGGTATTTTTTGAGTAAAAAAGTGCTGGTGAGTGGATATGACAAAACGCCCACACCCCTTACTCAACAAATGGAACAGGAAGGCATTGCCATACATTATGAGGATGATGTGAATAGGTTGGATAAAAATGCTGATCTCGTTGTTTATACGCCTGCAATTCCTAAAGATCAAAAAGAGTTTAATTATTACAAGGATAACGGTTATGATTTGGCAAAAAGAAGTGATGTGCTTCAGCAAATAACCCAATCATGCTATAATATTTGTATCGCCGGCACTCATGGAAAAACTACGATAAGCGCAATGGTTGCGCATATATTGCGCCATTCTGGTTTTGGCTGCAATGCTTTCCTGGGTGGCATTTCGGTAAATTATAATACCAATTTCTGGAGCAGCCAAAATAATGTTTGTGTGGTGGAAGCGGATGAATATGATAGAAGTTTTTTAAAGTTATCCCCGGATATAGCAGTCATTTCAGCGATGGATGCCGATCATCTTGATATATACGGAACAAAAGAGAAAATGGAGGATGCATTTGTGGAATTTGCCAATCAATTAAAACCAGGAGGCGTTTTATTTACAAAGTACGGTTTGCCTGATAAAGATTTTACTACATCTAACCATAAACGTTATAGCCTTCAAAATGATATGGCTGATGTATATGCATCTAACATTACTATGCGCGATGGAGGTTACGTGTTCGATGTCAAATCAAAAAAATCGGAACTTAATGATATTAAGTTGAACATAGGTGGAATGCATAATGTTGAAAATGCAGTCGCAGCTATAGCTATTGCAGATCATTTGGAAATTAATCCTTTGAAAATAAAAAATGCGGTCGGAACATTTAAAGGTGTTAAAAGAAGATTTGAATATATAATTTCTGTTGATGAGGCAATGAAGTTGAAGAATAATGTGGTTTATATTGATGACTATGCGCATCATCCTGCAGAATTGGGCGCGCTGATAAGAAGCGTAAAAAGCTTATTCAGTTTTAAAAAATGCACGGTTATTTTCCAGCCTCATCTTTTTTCAAGGACGAAGGATTTTGCAAAAGAATTTGCTGAAAGCCTTGACCTGGCAGACCGGATTTTACTTCTTCCTGTTTACCCGGCACGCGAATTACCAATGGAAGGGGTTTCAAGTAAACTGATTTTAGATCAAATGGAAAATGAAAATGCTACCGTTGTTTCTAAGGAAGAATTATTAAAATACCTGGCAGGGGAATATTTGAAACTGGTGCATGAAGACAGTTTTGGCGATGTGTTAATTACGGCAGGAGCAGGGGATATTGATAAACTGGTGGAACCTATAAAAAAAATATTGTTGAATTCTTTTTAAAAAATGGCAGAAAACAAAAAATACACATTAAGAAAAATTCTTGCAGTCTCAGTATGGATCATACTGGCTTCGGGAGTTATTGTGCTTTTGGTGGCTGCTATCACAAAAAAAAATACTGAACCTATTTTGGGTGTTGAAATAAAAATTTCCGGTATTCAGAATAATTATTTTATTGACAAAAAAGAAGTGTTGAAAATCCTTGAAAAAGTAAATGGTAAAAAATTGGAGAAATCACCGGTAAATTCCATTGACCTTACTAAAATGGAAAATAGTTTGGGAAAAGAAGAATGGATCAAAAAAGCCGAATTGTTTTTTGATAATAATAAGGTGTTGCAGGTAAAGGTTACAGAGAGAGAGCCGATAGCAAGAATATTTACACTTTCCGGCGCGTCATTTTATATAGATAGCTCTTTGGCAAAATTACCTTTGAGTGATAAATTTTCTGCACGCCTGCCGGTTTTTACCAGTTTCCCAACAGGTGTAAAAAAACAGGATAGCACTCTGTTGGATGAAGTAAAAATATTAAGTGAATATATTAATAAACATCCCTTTTGGATGGCACAAATAGACCAGGTTGATATTTCTGAAGAAGGCACATTTGAATTGATTCCAAAATTGGGAAACCAGGTTATCAGGTTTGGAGATGCAGAGGATTGCGATCAGAAATTCAACAAGTTGCTCGCTTTTTATAAAAAAGTAGAAACCAATGTTGGCTGGAATAAATATTCGGTTTTGGACATTCAATATAAAAACCAGGTAATAGGTGTAATGAGGGATGCGGCTGAAATAAAATCTGATTCTTTGAAAGCAGTTGAAATTATGAAAACGATTATTGCTGAAGCAGAAAGAAATTCAAACGATTCTACTAAAATTCAATTGCCCCAACCTGCAGATGATAATGAAAAAATAATTGAATCACCAGTTTTAGATAACACCATCCCTGAAAAAGGTAATGAAAATAAAATCAATCCAACTGAAAAGAAACTTGGTACTGTAGCCCCTATCCATGATCATGAAAAACCATTTTTAAAAAAACAATTCTCTACAGAGAAAAAAGCAGTGATCAGGCATCCATCATCAAATGAAAAACCGCATCCTAACCTTACTGAAAAAACAGTGGAAAGAAAACAAAGCAAAGTAGAAAAAAGGGTACCAAAGGCAGTGATGCCGCCAAAAAGTGATTATTAAAAATGAAAAATTTGAATAAATAAAATAAAAAAAATAGTACAACAAGCACCTTTCATTTTTTGAATTAACAAAGGAATCAATGATGAAGGATAAAAACAAAAAAACATGAACAACGAACAACCCATTATCGTAGGCCTCGACATTGGAACTACCAAGATCGCCGCCATCGCCGGAAGAAAAAATGAATTCGGCAAACTAGAAATTCTTGGCTTTGGACGCGCTAACAGCAACGGTGTACAACACGGCATGGTGTTGAACATTGATCAAACCATTAAAGCAATTCAAACAGCGCTTGAAAACTGTTATGCCAGCAATCCGAACTTACCTATAACTGAAGTGTACGTTGGCATCGCCGGCCATCACATCAAAAGCCTTCAAACGCGCGGTGATATTGTAAGGCAGAATACAGAAGAAGAGATCATGCAATCTGAAATTGATCAGTTGGTGAATGATCAGTATAAAACTTATATACCCGCCGGCGACCAGATCATTGATGTGATTCCACAGGAATTTACTGTTGACAATTTTCAAAATATACCTGATCCGATTGGGTATAGTGGCGTAAAGGTGGGCGCCAATTTTCATATTATTACAGGTGATAAAAATGCGATCAGAAATATAAACCGAAGTGTGGAAAAAGCGGGATTACAAATTAAAGATTTGGTACTTCAACCTCTTGCCTCTGCAGCCGCAGTTATGTGTGAACATGACCTGGAAGCTGGTGTTGCCATCGTTGATATTGGTGGCGGCACTACCGACCTTGCTGTTTTTTATGAAGGGATTTTAAAACATACCGCTGTTATCCCTTTTGGTGGCGAAAACATTACCAATGATATTAAAACAGGATTAGGTGTTTTAAAAACACAGGCTGAACAAATGAAAGTCCAGTTTGGCAGTGCGCTTACTGATGAAGCCAAAGCCAACACTTTTATTACCATTCCCGGTTTAAGAGGAATGGCGGCAAAAGAGATCAGCGTGAAAAACCTGGCAGCAATCATCCAGGCACGCATGAGTGAAATCATGGATTTTGTTTCTTATCATTTAAAACAGGTCGGGTTGGATAACCGGATGCTCAATGGTGGCGTAGTTTTGACTGGTGGGGGATCTCAACTGAAGCACTTAATTCAGCTTACAGAATATGTTACAGGTTTGAATGCCCGGATTGGTTATCCGAATGAACACCTTGCTTCGGGGCATATTGAAGAACTGGCAAAACCAATGTATGCAACTTGTCTTGGATTGATCTTAAAAGGTTACAATGATTATGAAAACAAACGAAAACAATTTGAACAACAATTTGCCAAAGTCAATATTCCGGAAGGCTTGCAACAATCATGCATAGACGAAAGTGCAATTGAATTTGCTGAAGAAAGAAAGAATGTAGTGAAGCCAAGAAAAACATTAAAAAGTTTTTTAGATTCATGCAAAAACGGATTAATAGAAATGTTCAAAGATGAGGAAGATTCAGAATTATAGAATGTAAAAGGATACAATTTAAAAAACAAAAAAATACTTAACAAATTCCCGGAAAGCCTTACAAATCCCGGAATTAATTACTAACCCAAAAAAATAAAACTTACTATGATTCAATTTGATTTGCCCAAAGAACAATCGTCTATTCTGAAAGTAATCGGAATTGGCGGTGGTGGCAGCAATGCTGTCAATCACATGTTCAGCCAAAATATAGATGGTGTAAATTTTATTATTTGCAATACAGATGCCCAGGCAATTACGACAAGTAAAGTACCCAATAAAGTTCAGCTTGGCCCACATTTAACCCAAGGCCTTGGAGCTGGAGCCAATCCTGAAATTGGGCGTGAGGCTACAGAAGAAAGCCTTGAAGAAATTAAAAAGATACTGGAAGTAAATACTAAAATGGCTTTTATTACTGCAGGAATGGGTGGCGGAACTGGTACAGGAGGGGCGCCTATCATTGCAAAAATTTGTAAAGACCTCGGCATTCTTACTGTAGGAATTGTAACCACTCCATTTGCTTATGAAGGCAAAAAAAGAATTGCGCAGGCGGAGGAAGGAATCAGAAATTTAAAAGATCATGTAGATACACTGTTGGTGATAAGTAATGATAAACTACGCCATCAGTTTGGAAACCTTACGATGAAAGCCGCTTTTACAAAAGCAGATAATGTATTGGCAACGGCTGCAAAATGTATTACAGATGTAATCAACAGTACGGGCCAAATAAATGTGGATTTCGCGGATGTATGCACCGTGATGAAAAATGGTGGGGTGGCTATTCTCGGAAGCGCTGAATCTGAAGGTGAAAACCGTGCTCAGAATGCAATTGAACAGGCTTTGAATTCTCCTTTGCTGAATGATAACGATATACGCGGTGCTAAATGGATCCTGATCAATATTAACTCTGCAGAAGGCGAAACAGAATTTACGATGGATGAAGTAGAAACAATTCAAAACCATTTATTAAGCCAGGCAGGCGAAGATTCCGATGTGATTTTAGGATTGGGATATGATAATTCCCTTGAAAAGAAAATCGGTATAACCCTTATAGCTACAGGATTTGAACATAAGTCACCTTTTGAGAAAAAGGAAGAACCGGTAATGGAAGTAAAAGAAGAAAATGAAAAAGTAGTCATATTTCTGGAAGAAGAAAAAAAGAAACCCAGCCAGCCACTTTTTCTTTTTGATGAAAAAAACGAATCGCTCATTACCAAAAGTGGGGTAATTCAGGAAGAAAAGAAAAAAGAAGATACAGAATTAAAGCCTTTAAAAGAAAAAGATATAAATATTAGTGCAACGAAAGAGGAGGATAAAATTAAAAGCCTGGCTCCTAAGATCATGGAAACGCAAGAAATTGAAAACGTAAAAATACCTAAGGAGAACCGTAAAATTACTGTTGATAACTCATCAGAAAATATCGTACGTTTCGAGTTATCTTCGGATTACCATCCCGTTTCTTCGAAAGCGGATGGAACTCAAAATTCTAAAACTAAAAAATCAGATCAACCTAACAAAACTGAAGATAATAAAGACGCTAGCACCGCCCCAACGTCAGGCGGTTTTTTGGCCAAACCGAAGCACATTTACGCAGACGAGAAGCCAAATTACGAATCCGAAATTCCTGATAAACCAGCCCCATTGCCTATTTCAAAACAGGAAGACGAGCCTGTGGAAGGAATGCAATTGGTGGTAAAAAATTCCAATGATGCGGTGGAGGAAAATCAGGAAAAGAAAGTACACCAAACAATGCCCATCATGATGTCAACTGTTGAGGAACCGCCGATGGTGGACGAAGCAGAAGAACTAAAGCGCCGGGCTATGGACCGTATTGCGAAGTTGAGGAACCTATCCTTTAACGTGAACGCTACGGACCCTAACAATGAGTTTGAGTCTGTTCCTGCATACCTCCGCCGCAACATGGAATTGCAAAATTCTATTGCAGACGTGGAAAGCTTTTACAGCAACTATACCGTTAAATCTGACGAAAATAATAAAGCCGAAATAAGTACCATCAACTCTTTTTTAGATGGTGAAAAACCGGATTAAAAAGTTGATGATTGAACAATTCAACCATCAGCTTTCAACCTCGTTGTTGTGTGTACTATTGTAATGTTTACTTTCCCCGGAGACTTAAAAAGTTAGCCGGGGTTTTTTATTAAAAAAAATGGGAACTTTATTTTTTAGAAAAATCAAACAAAATTTAATCCCCCTTAAAAAAAATAACTATGACGCCTTTGTTTAAAAAATTAAATTTCAAAGATCAAAAAGAAATTTGCCTCATTGATCCTCCCGCTGAATTTGAAGAAGAAACAAGGAATATGAAAAATGAAACTTCTTTTAAAAGCAACATTAATGAATTGTGGAGAAATTGAATTTGCGTTAGCATTTGTAAAAACAAGAAAAGATATTGATAAAATTTTCCCTCTTATTCAAAAAAAATTAAAAGGGGATGGAATAGTTTGGTTTGCTTACCCAAAAGGAACTTCCAAAAAATACAAAGTTGAAATTAGCCGCGACAAAGGATGGGATGAATTACGGAAAAACGGGTTTGATAGCGTGAGGGCTGTTTCAATAGATGATGACTGGAGTGCCTTGCGTTTCAGGCGTGTAGAGTTTATAAAAGAAATGGCAAGGAATCAGAAAATCAAATGATTTGAGGAAGCGGCCTAAAATAAAACCGAATCCAATTTGTAAAAAACCAAAATAAAAATATCCATTATTTCTTCGTTTACTGCTTTAAAAAATTTACCCCGGATTGATCTTTGCCTTTTTTCTTTTTGAAACGATATCTTTTATAATTTTTTCGGCATGTTCCCTCGAATTTTCAATAAACAGGCGATGCGTATTCATGCCTCCGCATACAACGCCTGCAAGATAAATTCCTTTTACATTGCTTTCATAATTGGCTTCGTTGCAATCAGGTGTGCAAACCTCATCATCAGATGTTTTAACACCCACGTCGCGGAGAAACTGAAGGTTGGGCTTATAACCGGTCATCGCGAGCACCCAGTCATTTTCAATAGTAACAATACCATCAGGAGTTTTTATATCAGCCTCATGTTCTCTTATTTCTTTTAATTCAGAATTAAAATAAGCTTTTATGGAGCCTTCTTTTATCCTGTTATCGATGTCTGGTTTTACCCAATATTTTACACGCTCGCTTATTTTATCCCCACGGATTACCATGGTTACGTTTGCGCCTTTTCTCCATGTTTCCAAAGCAGCATCTATAGCAGAATTGGCGGCGCCAACTACTAATACATTTTGAAATGCATAGAAGTGCGGGTCATCATAATAATGCTTGACTTTTCTTAATTTTTCGCCCTTTACATTTAGCAAATAAGGAATGTCGTAAAAGCCCATCGCGATAACAACATTTGAACTTTTGTATTCACTTTTGGAAGTAGTTATTTTAAAAAAATTTCCTGTTTTTTTTATGGCAACCACTTTTTCAAACAGGTGAATTTTAAGATCGAAAGAAGTAACGATTCTTCTGTAATATTCCAGCGCTTCGCTTCTGGTAGGTTTATTATTATTGCTTACAAACGGGACGCCGCCTATTTCCAAACGTTCGCTGGTACTAAAAAAAGTCATATTAACCGGGTAATTGAAAATAGAATTTACCAATACGCCCTTTTCAATTATCAAATATTTTAAACCTGCTTTTTTAGCTCTAATTCCACACGCAAGCCCGATCGGGCCGCCGCCAATAATGATTACATCATAAATATTTTTTTCTTCCATAGTGGACGAAGTTATTTTATTAATTTTTTCTTTGAATATTCTTGTCTCAAAAATAAAAAAGGCCACCCATAAAGCGGCCTATATATTTTAAAACCAGAATACTATCTCATAAAGTACATTTTGCCATAACCTTTCGTGAAATATTTATCCGTATTGTCGCCCTGATCTGTAAATTTATCCATTGATTTACCATTTAAATTGGTCAATACCCTATATAAATAAACACCGTTGGCCACTTTTTGCCCATACATATCTGTTCCATCCCATTTAAATTCGGTAATATTTCTTCCTACGTGCAAAGGGCCTAATTCATTTTCTGTGATTTCCCTGATCACTTTTCCGGTGATAGTCAAAATTTGGATCCTCATGTTTTGAGGAATTTCAGACCCGGTAATAGTAAACACAAAAGCAGTAGAAGTGGTAAACGGATTGGGATAATTCATCAAATTAGAGATCATAGGTTTGCTGATCACCCTGAAATCAATGTGATAATCAATTTTACCAGCTTCATTTCCTACTACATCTTTTCCCGAAACGATCAGTTCATAATCTGCATCTTCGCCGCTCAAAGCAGGCGAAAGGTCTATCGAAGCTGTATTTTCTCCGTTAGCCAGGTTAGCCGGTGTAAACCTCATCGTGTCATTGTCAAAGCGGTAAGTTCTTAACGAACCGTCCGGGTTTTGAATTTGAACTTTTAAAAGGGAAGTATCATTTAACGCGAGAGATTTATTATCATCTTGTAATTTTATAAGAATATGCGGCCGCGCAGAAACAATATCATTGTTTAAAATATGAACACCATCGAAAGTTACATCCATTGTAGGATTGTAATTATCAGATTTCACATAAAAATTTTGATAAAGAAAGTTATTAAATAAATATTGTTCGGGCTGGTCATTATCAGGGTTAAAATTGATAAAGATGGTATTTATGCCCGGATAATTTTTGGTATCAATATCATATTTTATGGTGATGGTATCGCCCGAAACCAAAGGTTTTTGCCTCGGGATTGAAAGAATGTGAGTAACATTATTATGGTCAATAATCGTTAGTTTCACTTTCATGCTATCAAATGCTTCCGGGCTGATATTTTTAAAAGCGATTCCAAAATGAAGGATCTCGCCCTGTTCCAAAGTATCTTTAGAAGTAAAAAATATATTAGGAGTAAGAGCGCCTTCAGGAGGTTCTTTATAATCTAATCTCCAGTAAGAAAGCTGGTAAGGAGTAAATTTGATACTATCCACATTCCGCATTTTCAATTGTATATATGGATATTTAGCGGCATTTACCGAGGAAATATCTACATCTTGCTGGCTTTTATTTACATTAAAAAGAGTTGTTGTATTTCCAGTTGTATCTACTCCAATTATCTGTACAGTAGGATTATCAGGAGAATTGCTTTCAAGGCTGGTTCCTCTCCAATGCATTTCTTTCCATGCAACTGCAGGCCCAAATTTTGGTGAAGTAATATATCCTAAAGTGTCTGTGGTCACGAAATCTTTTTTATAATCAATCAAGTCGGATATTCCATTGGAAAATTCAAAACCGGGACCAAAATCGGGATTGTTTTTTTGATAAATAAAAGTAAATGCGCGTGGCCGGTAGAATGAATCAATTAATACAAAACCTTGTGATTTTAACCTATGATAAAGAGAATTTCCTACACCAAAAGCAGTTGTATCCGCCGCCCATTTATCTGCATAATACATCTGATTGATGAGTCAGGCCCGGAAATATTTCTAACAAATACAAAATATTGTCAGGGATCGAATCCATAAAATTCATTGCAGCTTTTCTTCCAGTTTGGGTAGTAAATATTATACGCAAAATTGGGTTATCCTGTCAGGATGCACAGGTAGGATAAGCTTCCACTTATTCCTGGTTGATTTAAGGTGTTATTCCCAGTTTTTTAGAGTGACTGGATCCACCACATTAAATATTAATACATTGTTTGTTCCATGGGGCAAATGCCAGTGGTAAAATTCACACCATTTATTCCTGCCGTACAATCAGAACCGGCGGGTGAACTGCAGTAGGAAACACACCATTTATTGATTCAAGGAAATTGGTTACCGATGAAAAATTCCATTGCCTTGCACTATCTAAGTAAATGTGTTGTGTGTCAGAAGATAATTGCTGGTAATAATGTGATTGATTAAATCCTTCAGAACTGTTGGCCAGGTAAATAAATGACGAAGCATTCCAATGATAATCAGAAGCGGCTCCTGAGGCAGGTTTCACAGAAACTCTCCAATAATAAACCGTATTGTCTTTATAAGTAATTCCCGGGTCAAATTGTATGGCGCCACCGCCCTGGTTTACAGTCCGGCTGATTTTTGAGGGAGAATTAAATAAAGCCGTGGTATCCATTTCCATTACATAATCCATAGGAGCCGAAACGGCATTGGAAGTAGAAGCATATAATTTTTGATTAGCCACATTTACAATTGACAAATTCGCCGGATAAACAGGCTGTGCTTCATCTTCGTAAATATAAAATTCTTTGGTAATGCTGTTATTACTTTCCGACATTTCATCCACTTTATTATCAGCATCTATAGTTACCGTTATTTTATTAAGCCCTTTATCCCTTGTAGAAATTATAGGTACAGAAATATCAATAGAATCGGAATAATAAATCGCTTGTATCTTTTTTCTTAAAATAACATCGGTGCTGCCGTTAGGATAAGTTCTTTTAACTTCAAAAACAATAGAATCATTAATGGCTTTCCCGATATTATATGCAGTTGCCTTTAAATCAAAATGGTCTTCGGCAACAGATATAAATTGTGGATTAAGCACTACATTCTGATCTTCGATTACATAATCAGGTTTGGGTTGAGGATTTACGGTAATAGCCGGATCTCCATTGAGTGAAAGTTCTTCTAAATGCATCCTTGTAAAAAAATCTAAAGAAGCATTGCTTCCACCCAGGTTTTGAATCGTATTTTGCATGTCAACACCAATAGAATTCCCATAATTTACATTACTCATCTGGTGAAACATTTGTTCATTGTAATTATTTAAATAAGGCGGAATACCCAGATGGGAACTTGCTAAAAATCCAATACTTCCTCTTTCTTTTGATAAAACAAAATTTTCGGAAATTGATAACGCGTTCTGCAATATGCGGAGCGTATCGTAAATATAATTATTACCGGCCGTGCAGCCACTTACCAGGAAAAACGGATAACGCCCGGCATTGTTATATTCACTTGGGTCGCTTAAATTGAATTCAAGTACATTAGATGACGAATGGCCAAAATAGGCAATCAAACTGATACCGCTATTAAACAAATCACTAATCCTCTGGCTTGCTATTAACTGCACGGCTGCGCTTGAAGACTTTGAAAAAGTTTCTACATTGGCACCATAAAGCGTATCCTCAATAATACCTTTGTAGATATTCATGTAATAGCCAAAAAGGTCATTATCAGAGCTATCTCTTCCACCAACTATATTCACCACCTTTTTCATCCATAATTTATTGTCAAGCGTTTGTGTGGTGGATTTTTCCGCCTGCTCATATTCTTTTATTTTATCAAGATAATTCCCGATTTCATCGCCGGAAACGGCAGATAACCTTCCTATCGGAACACTCGGAACAATACTTCCATAAGGCGAGGCTAATAAAACATCAGACGCCGGCGCACCAAAAGTAGGCACCAGGTTTAGTTTATCAGCGTATTGGCTGCTTTGATTTACCGTATATTGATCGTATTCAATTCCTTTTCCCATGAGGAAAACATATTTCGGCTTTGTGGCAAACGTATTTACAGCATATTGGATAAAATCTTTAATCGCAGAAGGATGTTTTTTAATACCATAAGCAAATTGATCAACCAATTCGTTTATATCTATAACTTTAGTATTGTAACTACCACCAGCAGCGGATTTTCGGTACTGGCTGTAAAGATCTACATTATTTGCGCCTGCTGAACTTGTGTAAAGAAGCGGGTTACTGATTATCAAATAGTTTCCCTGGTTTGCAGTAAGCCCAAAATTAATAAAGTTTTTTTGCTGCAAAGAAGTTACATTATTAATCTGCGAAGGGTCTTCACTTACCAACTCAAATTTTCTTAAGGTAACCGAAGAAGGCGGAAGGGCAAATTTTACTTTTCCGGGCGTACTGATATCGCCAATGTACCTTTTGTTAGAAGTGAGGTCGAAAAGAACCGGTGCTGTGCTTCCATAATTAAACTGGCCTATTACCAAATAATTTCCGGTATTAGTAGCCGGTAATTGAAAATAAAAATTAGTTTGATTGTTAAATATCCATTTACTTGGATAAGTGATTTCATCATAAGCTACCACCATTCTATCTGTTGAGATAGAAGAAGTGTTTTCAAAATAAATCGGGATATTATTCAGGTCAGTAAGATAGCTTAACGGAAGATTCGTTAAATCTTTTTTGACATAAGTAAAATAAGGCATCGGCTCATTATCTATCACCGTGTTGAATACTTTCACCTGGATATTTCTGTCATTAAGGGCACTTCCGACAGCAGCAAATTTTAAACTAAAACCAGGGCCGCCTGTATATAAATTAACGGTGCCAAAACCCGCAGGCCAACCTGCGGGCTGGATAAATATCAGCACTCGCCCACCCTTCTCCAATATCATAGGAAGACGAGTAAACATAACTGCCAACCACAGCCGCATACCCCGGGCTTAATTGAGTTTTAAAATAGTTTCCTCTTACATTCATAAAATAGGGCTCTGCGGGCAAAGTATTACTTGCAACATCGTTGGGAGCATCTGAATACCTTAAGTTATTTCCTGCCGGATTAACCGTTAAGAAATAAGCGGCGGTGTCTGTTTGTAAACTGGTATGGTCGCTTAACTGGTAATCGGCAACGCGGTATAATTTGGTATCAATTTTCCCATCGTTCATCTTTCCCCAAAATTCTATATAACCATTGGCAGGCAATGGGCCTGTGGCAGCGCTGGTATAGAGTGTAACCTCCTGGCCGTTTCGCCAAAGTTGAAATTGTTCGGCAGGAATATTTCCAAGGCCTAAAGAATTGAGCGTAGATTGATTAATATGGTACAGCCCATCGGTTCCAACTTTAAATTTATAATAGGTTTTATTAAAATCAATCCAGCTATTGGAATAGGTTTGCGCAATGGCGTTTCCGGTAATTAAAATAAAAAATATGGCGAGTAATTTTTTCATATTTAAATGTTGAAATCCTATTTTTTTGCTTTTTTAGCCAAATCTATTTTTAATGAAAAAATGTGGGTGTATAATGGATTGGACTGGTTAGCCAAATTGGTAAAAGCATAATCAACGCTTATATTATTTATTTTAAAAGCCGGCGCCTAAACTTGGCTGAAAGATCCAGACTTTTTTTTGATTGGTGGTATCGCCATCAGCCAAAGCCTGTTGAAAATTTGAAACCCCCGCCCTCACAAAAAAGACGTTTTTTATAGAAGCCTCCAGGCCTGCATGCGGATCAACATTTACCGCATTGCTGCTGATAATTGTATTTCTTTTTCCGTCAAAAGTAAGGTCGAGGTCTCCTTCTGCCAAAAGGTTTACAGAAGCGCCTAACCTAAAATTATATGAGTTCCCGATGGTAAGGCGTGGGGCGGTTAATTCAGTAGATTTTACAGGAATATCATTTTCCGTCAGGTATAAAACTTCTTTTTCTTTTTCTGTAAAATGAAATGACCACGCGTTAAAAGTGGTCGTAATATCTTTTGCAACTATTCCCAGGCTCCACCGGTTTTTTTGCATTTTAAAACCTGCATCAAATCCAAAACCCCATGCCGTAGCAAAATGCCCCACTTTTCTGTAAATCACTTTGGCATTGCCACCGAAACTCATTTTCAGATCGTCCTCATCTTTTATTTTTTGAGCATAGGAAAAAAGGAACCCATAATCTGCCGATGAAAAAGTAGTGATATTCCCATAATTGATGCTTCCGTCAGGTTCTACTAAAAAAAGCGTATTAGGAATGTCGTCAACTGCAAAACGAAGAATCGAAACCCCCACTACCCTTTTATTATCATTTGAAGGAATGGCAAAACTGGCATAATCGTATTTACCTATATTATCAAAATAACTTGCGTGCATCAGGTTTATGGTTGGAAAATCCTGAACGCCAACAAGCGCAGCGGGGTTCCAGTAACCGGCAGTCCCGTCATTTACCGAAGCCGCCTGTGCAGCGCCCATTCCCAGCCCACGGGCTCCGGCGCCGATATTTAAAAATTCATTTGAATATTTCCTGAATTGGGAAAATCCTATACAGGGAAGCAGCATCAGCAGTAATATATTGACGGATCGGAAAATTCTCATTTGGGGGTGGCCAGTTATTTGAGTGAATTATATACAAAATTCGGCGAAAATAAAACGGAGTTCAATATTATAATATTGTATTCAGCTTTATTGAAAGATAAAATTAACTAAATCTCCCACAAACCCGCACTTAAAAAGAAAAATAGGCAAAAAATAAGGCTCAGGGATTTAGGTTGTTTATTTTTGCAGCCAGTTTTTGAAATTAGCATGAAAAATTTAATAGAAGAATTAAAATGGCGCGGCCTTATCCAGGATATTATTCCCGGCACAGAAGAACAACTTTTAAAAGGGCCAGTTAGCGCTTATGTAGGTTTTGACCCTACTGCAGATAGTTTGCATATTGGCAGCCTGGTTCCCATAATTGTCTTGGTTCATTTGCAAAATTTTGGGCATAAGCCTATTGCCCTGGTGGGCGGCGCTACCGGAATGGTGGGCGACCCTTCGGGCAAAAGCGAAGAAAGGAATTTATTGAGCAAAGAAATTCTTGATAAAAATGTGGCGGCAGTAAAACAACAATTATCGAAGTTTTTGGATTTCAATTCCGGCATTTCTAATGCTGCTGAAATGGTAAATAATTATGATTGGTTCAATAACATTACTTTTCTTGATTTTATCCGTGATGTGGGCAAACATATTTCTGTAAACTACATGATGGCGAAAGACAGTGTAAAAAAACGCCTGGAAGGTGAAAACGGAATGAGCTTTACAGAATTTACTTATCAACTGGTACAGGGCTACGATTTTTACTGGCTTTATGAAAACAAAAATTGCAAACTCCAATTTGGAGGAAGCGACCAATGGGGAAATATCGTAACCGGCACTGAACTCATCAGGAGAAAAGCAGGCGGGGAAGCTTTTGCATTTACCTGCCCGCTATTAACAAAATCGGACGGAAGTAAATTTGGGAAAACGGAGAAAGGAAATATCTGGCTTGACCCGGCAAAAACCTCGCCTTATAGTTTTTACCAATTTTGGTTAAATACCGCCGATGCCGATGCAGAAAGGTTTCTAAAAGTGTTTACTTTTTTATCTGAAAAGGAAATTAATGAAATAATAGAGCAACATACCGGGAATGAACCCCAGCGTATACTTCAGAAGAAATTAGCAGAAGAACTCACCTGTTTTGTACACTCAAAGAAGGATTATGAATTTGCGGTAAAAGCATCGACTATTTTGTTCAATAATGATACTGCCCAAATTCTGAAGGAACTTAATGAAGAACAATTGCTCCAGGTAATGGAAGGCGTGCCTTCGGTGGAAATTGAAAAAAATAAATTAAAAGGCCTGGACTTGATTTCTTTATTAACTGAAACAAAAATTTTACCCAGCAAAGGCGAAGCAAAAAAAATGCTTGCCGGAGGAGGTATTTTTATTAATAAAGAAAAAGTGGTTGCTGCAGGCGAAAAAATAAATATTGATCAGCTTCTGAATAATAAATATTTATTGATACAAAAAGGAAAGAAAAATTATTATTTGCTGAAAGCCATTTAAAAGAAAGAGATTTTTGCACGAAAATAAAAATCTTCGCTAAAAGTTGGTTTACTGTATACATTTAATTTTGGGTGATTCCGGCAAAGAAAAATGTTTTACAAAATCATCTTTTGATGTTTTGAAAATAAAAGCGATAAGCTTACTTTTGCACACCTTTGTCCCATAGTATAAAGGTAGTACAACAGATTTTGATTCTGTCTGTCGAGGTTCGAATCCTCGTGGGACAACATAAAGATTTTATTATCAATATATTATGAAATTATATTGACAGTAAGATTGACAAATTCAGATTAAAAAAATACCTGATTTTTGTCTTTTTTTACTTTTTTTCCAGGAACATCTTGTCTTTTTGTAGCTTATTGCCTCTTCCATTCTGATTTTTCTTCTAAAGCTCTTCTTCTCGTTTGCCCTTTAAACAATAGTTTTCTCTTGCCTTAATCTAAACAAATTCGGATCCGCTCTCTGGAACCTTGAAAACTCGTCTGATTATATTTCTCCCGGCGTTATCCTTAAAAGAGAAAATGTGAGTTGTTGCATTATTTGCTATGTTACTACAAGCTTTGTTTTCTGTTTTTAACGGTTTAGTTAAAAAGAATCACGCTTTAGTTTTTCTTCTCTCATTCATTGAAGCATTTCTTCAATAATTATTGTCTTGCCTGAAATATTATAAATAAAAAACCAAGGCAATGAGAAAGACTTTACTGTTAGTTACCATTTTATTTTCTTCGTTATTCTCTGTAGCGCAAACCCGTTCAATCCGGGGCCATGTTGTTGATAAAGAAGGTGTGGGCATCTCTAATGTAACGGTTACGGTTAAGGGAACTTCCCTGTCTGTATTCACCCAATCTGACGGAACTTTTCGTATGAATGTTCCATCGGGCGCAAGAACATTGTTGGTAACTGCGATAGGCTTTGGAGACGAGGAAGTGTCAATAGACGAAAAAAATTACGTTGAGATTGTCTTGAGCCAGCAGGAAAAAAAATTAGAAACCGTCGTAGTGTTGGCATATGGTTCTCAGGTTAAAAGAAATGTCACAGGATCGGTTACTACGGTGAATAGCAAGCAACTGGAAGACAAACCCTTCACTTCTGTTGATCAGATGTTGCAGGGCAAAGTGCCGGGTTTACAATCTGTATCGCCCAATGGCCAACCGGGCGGTGCTCAAACCATCCGCATACGGGGAGTAAGTTCGATTACCGGAGTCAATGACCCATTGTTCGTAGTTGACGGGATCCCTGTAAATACGGGAGACTATTCGAGGAGCACCAATACCAGTAACGCCCTGGCAGGCATTAATCCAAATGATATCGAAAGTGTTACTGTTTTAAAAGATGCCGCTGCGACTGCAATATATGGATCGCGGGCGGCTGCAGGTGTAATTTTAATCACCACCAAAAAAGGTAAGGCCGGCAAAACAAATTTGTTGGTCGATGCAGAGCAGGGTATTTCGGATGTAGCTTATCAGAGTGATCTTTCAAAACCACTCAGCAGGCAACAATACCTGGACCTTACCAAAGAAGGGCTTGTTAATGCCGGGGCTACGGATGCACAAATAGCATCAATTTTAGACCGGTTCGGAGCGAATTCAACTACAAATGTAAACTGGCGCGACCTGGTAACGCGCAGAGCTAATTTTACCAATTTGAATTTTTCAGCCCTCGGCGGAGATCAAAAAACTACCTTTTATACTTCCATGGGATATAATAAGCAACAATCGCCGGTAATAGGGTCTGCAGTTTGAAAGATATTCAGGCAATATCAGCTTTAGCCATAAAGCTACCAACAGGTTTACAATCGACGTAAATATTCTTGGCTCTTATTCTGATCAAAATACACCGACTTCGGGAGGCGCCTTCCGAAATCCAGTATTGGCTGCTTCTTTTCTACTTCCCACACAAAACCCCTACGATTCTACAGGAAAAGTATATTATGGAAGAGATGTTTTTAACCAGGTTTACAATCCACTGGCGATCATCCAATATGACAGGGCCTACTTCAGAAATATTAAAACCATTTCCACAATAAGTGGTAAATACGAAATCCTGAAGGATCTTTATTTCACTTCCACATTTGGTATAGATTACATCAATATTGAAGAAGAAGAATACAGAAATCCATTCTTTGGGGATGCACGTACAACTGCCGGAAGTGTTACAAACCTGGTAACAAGATTATCTAATACTGTTTGGACGAATCTTCTCGATTATCACTACGATTTTTTACAAAGTAAAAGCCTTGGAATGGACGTGAAGGCAGGTTATGAAGCGCAAAAATCCAAAGAATATGATGTCTCAGCATCGGGAACAGGAGTACCTTTTTCTACAGCCCTCAAATTGCCTGCGCCGAGCACTCCCACTATTGCAAGTGCTGCGAGAACAGACTTTGCGCAGATTTCGCTATTTTCTATTCTTCAATTAAATTATAATTCCAAATATTCGTTAAGCGGCAGTTTCAGAGACGATGGATCATCCCGTTTCGGCCCTAAAGACAGATACGGCTCGTATTGGTCCGTGGGCGGCGCATGGAATGTAGACAAGGAGAATTTCCTGGCAAACTTCTCAGCAATTAGTGTTCTTAAATTGAGAGCTTCTTATGGTATCACTGGTGATAACCGTGGCGTGTTACCTTACGACTGGCGGGCCACCTACGCTTTTGGATATGATTATAATCAACAGCCAGGTAGTTTTCCGAATACTGTAGGTAATCCGGATCTGACATGGGAATCTAATAAGCAAGCAGATGCAGGAGCCGATTTTGAACTATTCAATAACCGGATGGGAGGTACAGTTGACTGGTACAAGCGAACCAGCAGAAATCTCCTGTTTGACGTGCCTTTATCGCTCACGTCCGGATTTTCAACTTTAAAAAGTAATATTGGTACGATGGAAAATAAGGGCTGGGAGGTGGAATTGCACGGGTTCCCTGTACGCAACAAGGAATTTTACCTGGGAACTTGATTTCAATATTTCTTTAAATAAAAACAAGGTCACTTCCCTGCCGAATAATAATGCCGATATTATAGATGGAAATCAGATTCGTCGCGTTGGACAAGATGTTTCTTCAATATATACACGTGCATGGGCCGGTGTAGATCCTGAAAATGGTGATCCTTTATGGTACACTGATGCTACCCATAAAAGTACAACCAATACACCACCCACTTATCGCGAGATCATCGGACATGCAGCACCAAAGGGTTTTGGAAGTTTCAGCACCTCGATAAACTACAAAGGATTGAGCCTTGGTGCACAATTCAACTATCAATACGGGAATCTGGTTTATGATAATTGGGGATTTATTCTTACAAGCGATGGTTCGTTTCCCAGCCTGAATAAAAATCAAAAAGAACTTGAAAGATGGCAGCAGCCGGGAGATAAAACAGATGTACCCATTTATATTTATGGAAACAGCAATAATTCAAATGCGGAATCTTCCCGTTGGTATTATAAAGGAGATTTTATAAGACTTCGTGATCTTACGTTATCATACGATTTTCCAAAGGCGTTATTAGAAAAGGCGAAAATTAAAAATGTCGTAGTTTATGTAAAAGGCGCCAACCTCTGGACAAAAGCTTTTGATAAGAACATCACATTTGATCCCGAACAGGGATTCAATGGCACAAACGATTTACAGGTTTATATTCAACGGACCATTTCCGTTGGAACTAAAATTGGTTTTTAAATTTTTTGAATAAAAAACAATACAATGAAAATGAGATCCATAGCACTTTACTTTAATCATAGTGACAGGCATAACGTCCTGCAAAAAGTCTTTTCTTGACCTGAAGCCTTATGACCAGGTACCAATTGAAGCTGCGATTACCGATGAAACCGAAATGGCTACCGCTTTAAACGGCGCTTATTACAGCCTTCATACAGATCACCGGAATGATCCCAACAATGATCAATCCAATCTTTTTGACCGTACCTTACCCTTAATCGGCGATTTGCTTGCAGATAATGTGGCGATTGTTATTGACAATTCAAACAGGTATACGGATGTATTTAACTACAGCTATTTGAATACTAATTCGTGGGCAACTGATACATGGGCAGCCGGATATAGCACTATTCTTTCGTTAAATAACATTATCAATGCTAATATTCCGGTTACTCAAACTTCCTCGCAGTTAAAAGGAGAAGCTTTGACATTACGTGCCCTCGTGTATTTTTATTTGGTAAGATTATATGCAAAGCCTTATACTGTAAACGCTGATGCGCCTGGCATTCCACTGGTACTTACTTATGATCCGACTTTGAAACCTGCGCGTAGCAAAGTTTCAGAAGTATATGCGCAAATTGAAAAGGATTTAACTGATGCTTTTGCAATGATGACGAATACTTCTAAAAATTCTTCTTATGTTACCAAATATGTTGCAAAAGCTTTGGAGGCAAAAGTGGCACTTACAAAAGGTGACTGGGCTGCCGCAAAAGTTGCAGCACAGGATGTGGTAGATAATGGAGGCTATTCATTGGCACCGGCTTCGCAATACATTGCCTATTGGAATAACCCTACCCCGGTGAGTAATAAACTGGAAACAATATTTGAAGTTTCTAACGATGGAGTAAATAATAACGGTAACAACAGCCTCGCCTATTTTTACGATCCTGCAGGCTATGGTGATGTATTTGCTGTGCAGGAACTTTACGATCTTTATGCTTCTACCGATATCAGAAAACAATTAATGGAACCGGGAGATAAATCAGGGCAACCTATTAATATTGTTTTAAAATATCCTAATGGCTCTAATCCTGATGATAAGGATGATGATAAGATACTGAGATATTCGGACATTTTACTGATTCTGGCAGAGGCGGATGCCCGCACCGCTGATGAAACCAACGCACGCAAATGGTTAAATGAAGTTGCCCAACAAAGAGATCCTTCCTTTGCAGGCTTTACGTCAACAGGGCAAACACTGATCAACGATATCATACAGGAACGGCGAAAAGAATTGGCGTTTGAGGGTGACCGTTATTGGGATATTGTAAGGTTGAATCTTGGATGTTACAAGAACGAACCTGGATAATAATTATCCTTCTAATACTCCTCTTGACTTTACCCGCAGGCGATGATAAAAGAATATGGCCAATACCCCAGGCTGAAATAGATGCGAATCCTAATATCGTTCAAAATCCCGGTTACGAATAATTTTTGGTACAGTAATGATGATACGTACAGCTATCATAATATGGTTATTGCAGGTGTTATATTTTCAGTCTGCAGCGCAGCAGGATCAATCTTTTCGCGTTAATTCGGTAAAAGGTGATACCGGCAGGTTTTACCGTTCTGTTTACCGATATCCGCAATTTGTAAAAGGATATATTTTCTTTAAAAATCACAACAGGTGGCTTCGGCATTGCTAAACTATAACCGCCTTTCAGGGCAAATTCTTTTTGTAAATACAAAAGGAGATACCCTTGAGCCTGCTAATCCCGGAAGATATACAATTGGTGGCCATATGCACAGGATACTTTTCATTATTTCAACAAAGCATATGTCGAACTCGGTTTCTCATTATAAAGAGGCGATCAATCTTTTTAAAAAAGAAACGATACAATATAACGGAACAGAAAAAAAAGGCGCGTATGGCGGATATTCAAATACTACTGCGGCCAATTCGATAGATAAAGTTTCAGATGAAAATGATATAAAGAAAATTGGTGTGGATGAAAACGTATTGTACGTTTCATCCACGCATTATTATCTTGCCGGGCCGGATCACCATTTTTTACCGGCCAGCAAAAAGAAATTTTAAAAAGCTTTTTCCTCAACAAGAAAAAAAGTTGAATGAATACCTGCTTAAAAATAAGTTTAATTATAATGATGAAAAGGACCTGCTCACGCTGTTAGATTATTTACATAACTGATCGTGATTCCGGGTCAGGCATCACGCACCCATTTTCTGAAGGACTGTGCTGTTTCCTGGCTTACAATAATGGAATGGCTTATTTCCGGTACATTCAGATCAATAAGCAATTTTACTTTCTCAAAAGGCTTGAATCCTTTTACATAATTCAGGTTAACTATATATTGCCGGTTAGCCCTGAAAAAGATTTTTTCATCCAGCTCTGTTTCCATATCAGTAAGCGTTTTATCTAAAATATATTTTTTGGAAAAGCGGTCTAATACAAACACCACTCTGTTTTCTGTGTAAAACAATATGATATCTTCAAGCTTCAATAAAAGATGCTCCTGTCCTTTCTTCACCAACAGCCGGGATTTGTGCCTGTCATTAACAAAACTTATCAGTTTGGCAAGGGACTGATCCTGCAGATGATCTGCAAAATGATTCTGAAGATTTTTATATTTCCAAAGTGCTTTTTCCACATCTGCCTTTTCAATAGGCTTAAGAATATAGTCGATACCGTTGTTCTCAAATGCAAGCAGCATAAACTGGTCGTAGTAGGTTGTAAAAATGATCGGGGTTTTGATACCTGCCTGTTTAAATATTTCAAAACTTAATCCATCCGGTAATTGTACATCACTAAAAATAATATCTGCCGGTGTAGAAATATTCCTGAAGTATTCAATGCTTTCTTCTACCGTTTTCAGTTTCGCCTGTATATTTACTTCGTCAGATACTTCAGTAAGTATATCCGATATTACTTCCATTGCAGGCGTTTCATCTTCGATAATAATTACGTTGATCATAGCTATAAATTTTGATGAAATAAAGGTAATTTCACAATGAATTCTTTGCCGGTATCTTCAATGCCTATATCTTTTTTACGAATAAGCCGGTAACGGGATTTCAAATTTTTCAAACCGACTCCGGTAGAGGTTTCAATATGTTTTTTTTGCTTCCTGTTATTTTTTATTATCACAAAACCATCAATCATCTCTATAGAAATATTCAATGGATCCTGTGTGCTGAATTCATTGTGCTTAATAGCATTTTCCAGCGTTATTTGCAAAGCAAAAGGCAGGATCATAATTTTTCCATCATTCTTGTCGGTAAGATTAGTTTGTAAATTAATTTGGTTTTCATATCGTATCTGAATAAGAAAAAAATAGTTTTCAATAAACTCCATTTCATTACGAAGCGAGATCATGTCCCTGTCTTTATTCAATAGAAAATATTTATAAACACTTGCCAGTTTGCTGTTAAATTCATGTGCTGTAGCGGGATCATTTAAAATAAGATGCGAAAGGGTATTTAAAGAATTAAAAATAAAATGAGGTTCCAGTTCATTTTTTAAATTAGCCATTTGAGCCAAGGACCTTTCCCAGTCAAGCTGATCTACGATTTTTGAATCTAACTCTCTTTCTCTGCTGAGGTATAATATTTCGTAAACCAATGTCAGAACAATCACCGCGAGAGCCGATAAAATAATAATCAGCAAAAAAGGCGTCCATTTAAAAGTTTCTTTCGAAATTCTGTACCAAACCAGCGCGAAGATGGCTGCGATAGCGCCTCCGAATAAGGCGTTGGTTGATGATAAGGTTGAGATTTTGACAAAGATATTTTGATCAAGCGCAAACCAGGTTCTTATTTTATGGTGTAACCACGAACAGCTCATCCATATACAGCCGGACAGCAAGTTGAAATAGACGAAAATGGCAATGAGCTCAAGCGGAGAATAAAGAGAATAGGTAACAATATCAGATAAGTAGGGGATAATGATTCCTAACAATGGAATAAAGAGCACCCGTAAAATCTTATCTTTTGTCATCAGCAGATACTGTTTAAATAAGTTGAGTTAGTTACTAAAAGGGAATCCTGTCTCGGTAAAAAAGCTTCTATCAAATCTATCCGGTAATTATGTTAAAGCATTATACAAATATGTTGGTTGCTGATATTATTTTACAAGCGGTTGTGTTGTGAAAATAATCCCCGGCTTCCGGCAGGTAATACGTATAAAGGGCTGGAAGAGTTACAGGCTTTTTGATTATTGTCCAAATTGAACCAATAAAATTTGAAATCTGATTTTTCATGCCTTGCTATAAAAAATTCATGATCGGGTAATTAAGAATTTTTTTCCAGTATATCGATTCTTAACTTCATATTCTTCTCGTGTGTATAGGAAAATACGCATAGCGAGCGGGCATTCTTGTCCGCTTTTTTTGTTAACGGCAAATGTTATGGTAATTTTTTATGTAGATGTAACAGTAGAGTTAGCCCAAGAAGAACAACACCCATACATCTGCAAGCTATTAAAGTTAGAACTTTCGTTTAGAGTGTTATTAAATAGAATACAAAAAAGCCACTTGACCAAAACAGATTTCCCCAATATGGCTTTTCTTTTAGTTTTGGGTAACTCTTGAATAATTTTATGGCAAGTTTTCCCTTTAATGTTCCCGTCAATACTGAAACAGAAACTTTTGGCGGAATTGAACATACTAAATGTATATGATCTATCTGCACATTCATCTCCATAATTTCAACCCCTTTCCACACACATAGCATCAGAATATCATTCTCAACTAAATTCTTTACTTCACCAAATAATAAGCGGAACCGGTATTTCGGTGTCCATACTATAGGATAATCCAGTTACATACTACATGCGATAATTTCCGATACTTACAATTTGCCATCACATAAAATTGACGCATAGCCATTAGAACATTACCACCGCCCAAGGCGGTGGCTTTTTAAGGAATAGTAAACTAAAATGTAATCCTCGTGTGAAAATATAAATAACATAAAATAGTTTAAAAAGCATGATTGGAAATCATGCTTTTTATTTTAAACGATTATCTAATTACTAAGAGCCAAATAATATAAATATTTATCTTTCCTCTCTTTGATTCTTTGGAACTATTGAAGGCCTTCTCTAAAATGGCTTGGAATTTTGCGTTCAGATAGATCGGATTGGCTCAATTTCAGAATTGTACCTGAAGAAGGATTTTTGCCAGTTCATGAAAAGGGAACGCAGTTCCTGATAAACATTGTCCCCTATCACGTCTTGATTATTATTGAATAACACCTGAAACCAATTTGTTTTAAACCCTATATTACTATAATTGCTTATTTTGGCTTTAAAATGTTGAAGAAACTATATGCGCTGATTTAGCTTAACAGTTTTACTATAGTCCAAACTTCTATTGCAAAGGTTCTTATTCCATAATTGAAGGAGAATAGTTTTTTAACGGAAAAGAAAGGGTGAAATAACGGTAAAATAACGGTAAAATAAACAAAGGCTAATACAGAATGATTTACCATTTTTAGAAGAGTAATTCAATTTTTAAAAATTAAATAAAATATTATGGGAAAATACATGACTTTCCTTTTTGACGCAGAAAAAATCAAGCAACTTTTAAGCTCCTCCCCCGAGTATGTATTGATTAATGTTGGGTATAAATTAATTCCTGACCCGGACGACCCGGCCAAACAAGTTGCACAATTAACTGTAAATGCAGAAGCCTGGCAAAAAGATAAGGGCGCAACAGACATGGTGGTGGGATGCCCTGTACCTCCATGCCAGCCTTAATAGCCGGGATTTCTTCTGAAAGAATGATAAATTCAGGATCAGGAGATTATATTATAATTCAGTAGAGCAATTTTTTTCATGTTTCAAATCAAGCTGTGCTTTCATTAATTACCAATTTCCTTGAACCTTTATCGTATTTTATTTACCTGGCTGCTTTTTTATTATACTGTAAGAATGAGGGTAATGGAAAAACGAAAATTGCTTTGTTTTTTTACTTTTTTGCAGGCATTATTCTTTCCTTTGCAAGTGTTTTGGCTCAAATAGGAAAAAGGAATGTATTTATTTACGATTACCTGCTGTTGCCATTTTCGATATTGTTTTTCACACTTTATTTTAAACAGATTCTGAGAATAAAAAAACAAAGAATTGCTTTAGTGTTGTTTAGTGTAAATGTTTTGAGTTTTATTATCAGGGCCATAATGAATATTCACGAGGTTTATTTTGACAGCACCGGTTTTGCTTTGCTGAATATAACGGTTGTAGTTTGCTGCTTCTTGTTTTTCAGCCAAAAACTTAACGAGATATCAGAAAGATCGCTCTTTCGCGATTTTAATTTTTGGGTAGTGTGCAGTTTTTTTATTTCTTTCTCTGGCAGTTTTGTCGTTTTGCTGACGTATTATTATTTATCAAAAAAAATAGTTTTATCTTATATTGCACCAAACAGGCATTTACTAACTCTTTTATGGGGCATACCCAATCTTTTACTATTTGTAGGTAGCCTTTTTAGCTTAACAGGCATTATATGGATTCAGTATCACAAGAAGTTATCATTATAGCCTTTTTATCTTTATTCATAATGGTAATTGTTATTGCTATTATCAGTTTGATACTGATCTATCAAAAAAAGCAAATCAAATTCATAAAAGAAAAAGATAGTTTAAAAGCATTGCATGAAAATGAAATTCTACAGGCGCAGCTTGAGATACAGGAAAATACGCTGAAAAATATCTCTCAGGAAGTGCATGATAATATTGGGCAGGTACTTAGCCTTGTAAAACTTAATATTAATACTATGGATTATCAGCAACCCGAAATGCTGCAACAAAAGATAAGCGATAGCCGGGCTTTGATAACAAAAGCCATACAAGACCTCCGTAGCCTTTCAAAAAGCCTGCATACAGATTTTGTTATTGAATCCGGGCTTGCCACGGCAATTCAATATGAATTAGACATGATCAAAAAAACCTCTGATTACGATATACGCTTCCAAAAAGAGGGGAAACCTTACAGGATAGAAGATCAGCATGAAGTCATAATTTTCAGAATTGTCCAGGAAGCGATTCATAATATAATAAAGCATGCAAAGGCGACAGAAATTGAAGTAAAACTAACTTTTGAGCAAGAATTATTTACCTTGAAAATTATCGATAATGGATTGGGGTTTGATGCCAGCCCGTTGAAGAATAATAATTATAGCAAGTCGGGTATTGGCATCAGGAATATGTATAATCGGGCAAATATGATAAACAGTGATTTGAAAATCGCAAGTAATCCTGGAAAGGGAACAACGATTGTTCTTACTCTTCCGTTGCAAACTCCCAAAATGTAATTATGCAAAAAGTGATTCTTATAGACGATCATGTATTGCTTCGCAATGGCCTTGCCAATCTCATTGAAAGTTTTGGAGATTATAAAGTATTATTTCAGGCGGATAATGGCCAGCATTTTATAGATAAACTGGATTCAAAAAATTTGCCTGATATCGTTTTAATGGATATTAATATGCCAAGTAAAGATGGTTATGAAACTTCAATGTGGTTAAAAGAGAATTTTCCCAAAAATAAAAATATTAGCCCTGTCAATGTATGACGATGAAACTTCTATTATTAAAATGTTTAAAGCCGGGGCAAAAGGGTATATACTAAAAGATTGCGACCCATCTGAATTAAAAGCGGCTTTAGGTGCCCTGGCTTATAAAGGGTTTTATTATTCTGAAATGATAACCGGTAAATTAATCAATTCGATTAATTCATTAGATGACGGGAAGGGTATGATACTTAACAGTAGCAGGTTAAATGACCGCGAGACTGAGTTTTTAAAACTTGCCTGCACCGAATTGACCTATAAAGAAATTGCCAATAAAATGTTTGTGAGCCCCAGGACGATAGATAGTTACAGGGATGCCCTTTTTGAAAAACTGAATATAAAAACAAGGGTAGGCCTGGTAATGTATGCGATAAAAAATGGCATTGTGATAGTATAGCATTTACCAGTAAACGAAGAAATAACCGGCATTTTCATTTGACAGGGTTGCAATCTTTGGAAGGTTGGCAACCCTATTTTTCAATTATCACCCTTTTCCGCAGAAAATGTTTTTTAAGATAATTCCGAAGCGGTTCGTCGTAAAGCTTAAGAGAGGCATAAGCAATGCAAAGGCTGCCAATAAGTAGAAGGAGGCCAGACTAAAAGCCCGTGCCATCCCAAAGGAATTTTATTATCAGCCACCCAGGCAGTATAAATATAAATCAAAGGGTAGTGTGTGATGTAAAGCGGGTAAGAAATATCGCCCAAAAACTTGCACGCCTTTATAGATTTCCTGTTTTTTATTTCGCTACCCGCACCAATGGAAATGATCAGGGGAAAAAGAATGATAATGGCAAATGCCTCATACAATCCATTCATCCAAAGATGCGCGCTGCCTCCGATCCTTGGAACAGAAAGAATGATAACAACCATCAGGCTGCAAAGCCAAAAAGCCCCATTGACTCTAATCAATTTACCCATACGGCAAAGCAATACGCCCGCAAAAAAAGGAAACAACAAACGGGTAAAACCTATATTGAGTTGCTCCTCATTGAGAGACCATCCGCCAATTAAATCCCCGCTGGGGCCCATTAATAAATAATGAATAAGAAGGCAGGCAAAAAGAAACACAAGTACAGCCAGTGCCTTTTTACCCATCTTTCGAATAACTAGGGCATAAAGAAGATTGGCAATGTATTCAAAAAAAAGCGACCACGCAGACCCATTAAGCGGATGCATCTCCTGCCAACCGCGGATATCCATTGAAATGGGCAGTGGTATCAGCGTAAAGCCCACCACCATAACCAGCAGCATTTTCCAAATTGGTGTTTGGCTAATCAGCGGAAAAATCCCGGAAGCCTGTAAATAAAAAAGGGCAGCCCCGATAATAGAACCCATAATTATCATTGGCTGCAAACGGATAAGGCGGCGTTTACAAAAATCCCAAAGCGTCATTTTCCCCCAGCGGTCATCGTAGGCATAAGCCACTACAAAACCCGATAGAAGAAAAAAGAAATCTACCGCCAGGTAGCCGTGGTTAATAATTTGAATAAAGCGGTCGCCGCCTGTATAACTCTCCAAAATATGAAAAGCTACCACAACGATAGAAGCTACGCCACGAAGGCCATCCAGGATTTCATAATGGTTTTTCGACTCAAGGTACCCCGTTGTTTTGACCATACAATTTTGTTACATTTTCAATACGATAATCCTTAGTTCTTTAAGCAGCGGTTTAAAAATATAAAGTTGAAGATAAATATAATAATCAATTGGTTTATAATATTTTTTAACCCTTTTTTTCAATAGGTAGTTTTATTTAAACTCTCTTTTACATTTGTTAAAAAATTATTAAATAGATACTAATAATTTAATCACAGAAGAAGGGATATTACCTATAGGTAACCATAGTTTAACTTCGTACCAAAGCTATACTAAAAGCAGGGTAAGTCCGGCATATCCCATAGATACCTCGTTCTTAAACAGGCACATCACTTTGTAAGGATGTTGAAAAGGTGGTTTGGTATCCTGCCGCACCGGAGAAGTTACATTGGTAGCGAAAGAATAAAATCTTTCAACGCCTCTAAACGGTAAGGTGGCATTTTTTTTCTTTTTAAAAAGAACCTTTGATTTATTTTTGATACAATTTAAAATACTCATTATGCCGCATATTGATTTGCCAGCAGAATACCCCGGGATACGCAGCCTTTTTATGTATAACCCTGTTACCGCAAAACCATTAAACGATTTAGTACAAACTCTTTTGCACAACCCGGAAACTTCTATACTTACGCCCGGCGAAAGGGAACTGATTGCTGCTTATACGTCAAGCCTGAACGATTGTAAATATTGCGCTTCCACGCATGATGCTATAGCTAAATACCAGTTAAACGGAAATGCAGGTATTGTACAGGATATCCTGGAAAAAAATATAGACAAAGCGGAAGTAAGCGATAAGCTTAAAGCCTTGTTACAAATTGCAGGAAAAGTACAGGAAAGCGGCAAAAGTGTCTCTTCAGATGATATTTCAAAAGCAAAAGAACAAGGCGCAACGGATAGGGAAATTCATGATACAGTGCTTATAGCGGCTGCTTTCTGTATGTTTAACCGGTATGTTGACGGGCTGGCTACATGGGCTCCGGATGATGATGCCGTATTTGATGCAATTGGTGAACAACGGGCACGCGAAGGATACCTTACCAAACCGTTCATTGTTAAACACCCTGCTGATAAAACAATTTAATATGCCTTATATACCATTAAAAGAAAACCTTCCCGGCATCACCGGGTTATTAGATTACAGGAAAGATACTGCCTTACCTATTCGGGAACTCACTCAAATATTACTCAGGGGTGAATCTACCTTAACAGAAGGGGAGCGTGAATTGATTGCCTCGGTAGTTTCTTATGGCAATGAATGTGCTTTCTGTACGGCAGCACATACTGCGGCGGCAAACTTGTGGCTTGGTGATACTACCATTGCCGAAAAAGTAAAATCAGAACCCGGTGAAGCGCCTGTGCCTGCTAAAATGAAAGCACTGCTCACCATCGCAAGGGCTGTACAAAAAAATGGCAAACTGGTAACGCCTGAGATGGTTGAGAAAGCAAAAGCACAGGGTGCTACTGATAGGGAACTGCACGATACGGTATTAATTGCGGCACTTTTTAGCTTATATAACAGGTACGTAGATGGGCTCGCAAGCGTTACCCCTTCTGACCCGGCTTTTTATAACAGGCTTGCGGTTATACTTAAAGATAAGGGGTATTTGCCTTCGGAAAACAGGTATGCTGATTTGTAAAATTATATGCCGGAAGGATTAGCGCAGCAGTAAACGAAGGAATAACTCTTATTTTTATTTTATCTTAAAAAAGCCTCGCCATAGAAGGTATATGCCCGGTAAGGGCTGCCTTAATTAATTTTGCCGCTAAGATATTAAGGCACAAAGGATTTTTTCTGCGAAAAATATCAATATCGCTAAGGAGTATCCCACCATACCCGGCTGGTTATTTTATCTCCACCTTGCAGGCCCGATACGGCTGCATTGTAATTAGCTGAATTAACCTGCTTGTCAACCGTAGAGTAAGCCATCCTTCGTGGTATGGCACCAGGAGATTGGCTGCCGGGATAGGTAACAGGTACCAAAACAGGGTACCCCGTACGGCGGTAATTGCTCCAGGCTTCATATTCATTAAAAAAAGTAGCCGCCCAAAACTGTGTATTGATCATTTCAAGCCCATCTGCATCATTATAGGGATGAGCATCTAAATAAGCCTGCGCATCCTCCTCGCTTATCACACCGGCATCGCCATACGCCGACAATTCGGTGATGGCAGCCAGCACTCCGTTATCATAATGTGATTTTGCATCACCGATGCCCCAGCGCTTTGCTGCATCTGCCAATAATAATTCAGATTCCGCATAAGTTAATACCAGCGTTGGCGCAGTAGCATTGAATATAATAGGGCTTGGGCGTGAATATAAAGCAAGATTGCCCAGGTACCCGGGATAACTGTTGATGCCGTGAGAGGTACTTCCTGCATCATAACCATTCGGTAAACCCACCTGGTCAGCAGGGCCAGAGGACCCGCCTGTAGGGTCATCGCCTGCGGCATAATCGGGCGGATAAACGTAAGCCAGCACCGGTAGCCGTGGATCATCGTTGTTCTTTAAAAAGTCAATGAAGGTTTTACTTATCTGCCCTGATAATTGAATATCGCCATCTTCGCCTATCCCCCTGTAAATCCTGTTAATGGTAAGCGGGTCATTGGTGCCATGAGGAACAATTGCATTATCATCATTACTTTCCATGGTAAGGTCTTCCACTTTCGTTACATAAGATTGCGCAGTAGCGGGATCCACTTTGGTTAAGCGCATCGCCATCCGGAGCAGTAAGGTGTTTCCAAATTTTTTCCATTCAGCAATTTGATCATCCGCATGAGAATAAAACATATCCCCTGCTGGCTTGTCCCCGTTTTCATCAAGGCTGTCAACTGCTTCTGAAACTTCTTTCAGCAAATCCGCATAAATATCCTTTTGTTTATCATAAACCGGGAAATAAACATCTCCATGATAAGCGAGCCCGGCATTAAAATAAGGCACATCGCCATACACATCTGTAATGCGTTCAAATATCAGTGCTTTCATTATTCTGGCAATCTGGTGCAGGTTGGCATATTGAGGCTTGCCAGCGGTAGTAGTATAGAGGTCTACCGCATTCTTTACCTGGTCCAGGTACACATGGTCAAAAAAGGAGCCCCAGCCACCGGGGCTGAAAAGGTATTTATCACCAAAAAAATAACCGGAGGTGGATGCCCAATGCTGAATAAAACATCCGGCGCCTTGTATTTCAGTTTCTTCTACTTCTATCGCATTATCGGTACTCCCGGTATAATAAAGCTGGGTGGCAGTCAGAATATTATTGGGGTCAAACTGATCAACCGAAACGGAATTTGGATCGGTGTTTATCTTTAATAAATCTTTCTTGCAGGAAGAAAAAGTTGCAAGGATAACAGCGAAAGCGGGTATATATACAAATGATAATTTCATGTAAAGTGGCTTTTAATAATTATTAAAATTTAGCATTAAGGTTAAGCCCAAAGGTCCTTGTGTAAGGTACTTCAGCTTGTTCAATGCCCTGGGGGCCATTAGAATAATTAGACTCAGGGTCAATATTGGGCGTATGCTTCATTATGGTAAAAACATTGCGGGCAACGAAGTTTAAAGTGATGCCCTGTATTTTATTATTGAACATACTACCCGGAAAAGTATAGCCAAAAATGATTTGCCTTAGTTTAATAAAACCAGCGTCATAAACAAAAATTGCCGGGTTATTATTACTTACCTGGTAATAATAATCCTGCGGATAAAGTTCGGAAGTACCATACCTTAAATCCCTGCCTGGTAGTGTTGTCTTGGTAAGCCCGAATTGATAAGCATAATAATTGGTGCCCGAAAATATTTTTCCACCAAATTTTCCATCTATAAGGAAAGAAAAATTAAAACGTTTGTACCTGAATTCGCTGGTGATACCTGCATACCAAGGATCGATACCCGACCCCACATCTACATAGTTGGTACCCGCTTCCGGGGCGCCGGTTGTGGAATCAATCAGGATCTTACCTTTGTCGTCCCGTGCAGGGTCTGCAACAAATATTTGGTAAGCAGATTTGCCCAATGTCTGGGACATATAAGCTACTCCTACACCTTCGTCTTCGCCCGCACGCGAATAACCGAGTGGATAATTCGTTGAGCCGGTAGAAAGAGACAAGACCTTGTTTTGATTATAGGTGCCGTTAAAAGTTTCTGTCCAGGTAAAGGTTTTTGTTTTCACCAGGTCACCGCTTATCAGCATTTCAATCCCTTTATTTTGGATAGTGCCGGAGTTTAGTAAAACAGCACTGTACCCGGAGGTGCTGGAGGTAACAGCGGGTATTACTTCCCTGCTTTCTTTTTGTTGTATAAAGAAATATCGAGGTGAAGCCGGTTTTCAAAAAAGTCCATTTCGGTACCTACCTCAAATTCGGTAGCGGAGGAAGGCTCCAGCCTGGCGTTTGGTACCGTACCTCCATTAGAAATATTACCTATCGGGTAATCGTTTAAATTACCGATATTATTATAACCCAATAAAGTTTGATAAGGGTCATCGGCTTCGCCACCCACATTCGCATAACCCACTCTTAATTTTCCCATATCCATTGCCGCTATATGAAGCAGTTCGGAAAAAACAAAAGAGCCACTGATAGAAGGATAAAAGTAATTGGTTTTACCCGGCGCCAGTGTAGAATACCAGTCGTTCCTGCCGGTACCCTCCAGGTACAAATAATTTTTATAAGAAAAATTAAGTGTTCCGTAAATTGATTTATTGACTACTACCGGGTTGTTTGAAAACTCCGTAGGGCTGGCCAGGTTGCCGATGGTATATAAATAAGGTGTTTCAAAAGTATTGCCCTCGGCAACTAGATCATCAACCACTGCCTTCCTGGTATTTACACCAGCAAGTGCGGAAACCTTAAAATCTTTTGACACTTGAAAATCTTTCCCGATGATAGCATCCACATTCAGTTCTGTTGATTTATAGTTTTCATCCAACATAAACCCATCCGGTTGATAGGCGGTTCCATTGGGAGTAATATTGGTATTCCTGTCGGCAAAATAATCTTCACCGGCCCTTAATTGAAGGTAGAGCCCATCGTTAAACGTGTACCGGAGATCGGCGAACCAATAAACCGGTTGCGGCGCGTATTATTAATAAATTTATAAGCGGCAAAATAAGGATTGGTGGTATAGGCATCATCCAAAAACTGGTTTTCAGAACCATCCGCCGTGTAGCCAGGGGCAAGCGATTTAATATTCACATTGGGTGGAAGAAATAGGGTGGCAAAATTGACACTTCCAGGCGCATCAGATACACTCGGGCGATTTTTCGTGTAAGCATTGATGTATTGTGCTTTCAACTGTACCGTCAAATGTTTGGATAATTTATAATTGGTAGAAAGGGAAAAGGATTGTTGGTGAAACCCTGCATTGGGTATTATACTTGTATTATCAAGATCGCTGGCAGAAAAGCGCACGCTGCCATCATCCCCAAGGTTTTTATTGAAAGCAATGGTATTAGTGGCGGCGGCGCCATTTTTATAAAATCTACCTATGTTGCCTTTTACTGCACTGTAAGGCCTTTGTACACCATCAAACTGGTAAACGGATGAGCCATCCAGTTTTGCGCCCCAACTGGACAACCCGGTTTCAAAGGCATCGCTGCCATCTACCGGTTTATTTCCATCATAACCCTGCCCATACGTGCTTTGCCAGTCAGTATTGTCGATTACATTTTGTATTACATAATTAGAATTGATTTCCACGCCCGAGCCTTTGGCGTTTTTCCCTGATTTTGTAGTGATTAATATCACGCCTTTGCTGCCACGGTAACCATATAATGCAGTAGCCGCCGCTCCTTTTAAAACAGAAATCGTTTCTATATCATCAGGATTAATGTTGATGGTACCATCTCCCCCGTCCGCACCACCATAACCACCTCCAACATCAGTTTGGGTATAGGTAGAATTCTGCATGGGGATACCGTCTATTACATATAAAGGCTGGTTGGATCCGGTAATATCTGAAATGCCCCTTATTACCACATTGGCGGAACCACCCGGGCCTGTAGCTACGTTGCTTACATTTACTCCGGCTACCTTCCCTTCGAGCCCGTTTACAAAGTTGGTTTCCCGTGCTTCCGTAAGCGTAGCCCCGGAAACGGTAGTTACTGAATAACCAAGTGCCCTTTTCTCTCTTCGTATTCCCAATGCTGTTACTACAACCGGGTTAAGGCTTTTAGATTCAGTATTTAAAAAAATGTTTATTTCTGTTCGATTGTTTATTTTTTGTTCGCTTGTTTCATATCCAACCGATGAAAAAACAAGTATGCTACCCGCCCCGGCATTGATTGAAAAATTGCCGCTGTCATCTGTTTTGGTGGTAATATTTTTGCCTTTTACGTTAACTGTTACGCTTGCGATGCTTTTGCCTGAAGCATCTGTAACATGGCCGGAAATAAGTTGTTGCTGCTGGGCAAAACTATAATGCCCGAAAAGTAGCAAAACAATACCAAGTAAATTCCTGTAAATGCAAGATGGCATCTTTTTTATTTTCATAAAACAATTTTTTTAGTATTTAGTTTTTAAATAGAGGGAGGAAAAGAGGAGGTTTATTTTTGAAGAATAATTGTTTAATACCTGTAGGCCATTTCTGAAATCAATTAATACATAAAATTACCTTAATAATTTTTACATTTTCAAAAAAGTTTTAGCATAATTGAGTAGCACTTTTTTATATGAATGCCAACTATATGCACTATGGTTAGGTTGCTATGGAATGGAGCCTGTTACGGCAAAGTGCTTTATTTTAATTATGGAATGGGCTTTATTAAAGGTAGCCTTAAGTTAAAAGAGAGGGCTGGCATTCCTACCTAAGTTGAATTAAAAATAACCAGGATACAAAAAGCCTTTTTAAGATCTAAAGTTTACCAGTAAACAAAGAAATATTAAAATAATAAATTTCCCGATTAAACTCTTTCTAATATCCCGCTTACTTCTGTTGCCGGTAATTGTGCGTTTCTCATTGAAATGGCTCTTACTGCATTATCGCCAAATGTTATAAAAGCTTTTTTTGAAATCTCATCATCACCAATCATCGCCGGAATTCCTAAATCGCCGCCTTCCCGAATGGACTGAACCAAAGGAATTTCTCCCAGGAATGGAATATCAAATTCTTCTGCAAGGTTTTTGCCTCCTTCCTTACCAAAGATGTAATATTTATTTTCAGGTAATTCGGCAGGAGTAAAATAACTCATATTTTCTACAATCCCGATAACCGGCACTTTTAATCCACCCTGGTTAAACATCGTAATCCCTTTTTTTGCATCTGCAAGCGCTACTAATTGCGGCGTGGTTACTACGATAGCTCCCGTAACAGGAACGGTTTGAACAATAGTAAGGTGAATATCCCCGGTTCCAGGCGGCATATCAATTACAAGGTAATCCAGTTCGCCCCAATCCACATCGGTTACAAATTGCTTTATGGCACTGCTCACCATCGGGCCGCGCCAAACTACCGCCTGTTTTTCATCTACCAGCAAACCAATGCTCATTACTTTTATTCCATACCGCTCTATTGGTACTATCATTCCTTTACCATTTACATCTCTCATTTGAGGCCTTTCTCCACGTATTCCAAACATGATGTGAACGCTTGGCCCATAAATATCAGCATCCATTAATCCCACTTTTGCGCCACCGGCAGCAAGCGCAAGCGCAAGATTAGCCGCAACTGTACTTTTCCCCACGCCACCTTTTCCGCTCACCACGGCAATGATATTTTTCACATCTTTCAAAATATCTTTCCTGTCGGTTCTTAAAGAAGAAGTATTGCTGCTAAAATTGATGTTGATTTCGGCCGCTTCATCCACCATCGAATGGATCGCTTTTTCACACCTCGCTTTTATCATATCTTTCAATGGGCACGCCGGTGTGGTAAGTATTACGGTAAACGCAACTTTTTTATCTTCAATGGTAATATCTTTTACCATATTCAGGGTTACCAAATCCTTTTTAAAATCGGGTTCTTCCACGGTGCTTAGGGCTTTCAGAATATCATTTTCTGTCATGGTTCAATTTTTTGTTAAAAACAATTAGTGGCTGCAAATTTAAACATTGATAGCCTTACTTTGTTTACTTTATCCGTAACTTATGGTTAGAAAATACGAACTTTATATTTAAGTATGAAAAAAATTATACTACACTTTTCATTTATCTTTTTTGCATTTCCTGTTGCATTGAAAGCACAATTTGAGAATTATAGAGATTCGGTAGTACAGTTATATGGCGTAGTAATGTCGGCCGACAGCTTGCAAGGTTTGCCTGCTGTAAGCGTGGTGGTAAAAGGCCGCGACCAGGGAACTATCACCAACGACCAGGGCGTATTTTCTATTGTTGTTTTAAAAGGCGACCAGATAGAATTTACAAGTGTAGGTTATAAACCCAAATTAGTTACTATCCCTAAAAACCTGGACGGAAACCAGCAGAGTATTATACAGCTAATGGTTCAGGATACGGTTTATCTTGCCGCTACTATTATAAAAAAATATCCAACGAAGGAAGAGTTTGCGCGTGATTTTGCCAATATAAAAATCCCCGACGATGACCAGGAAATAGCGCGGGAAAATATCTCCGAAGCTAACCGCAAAGCCCTGATGTCTGTATATCCCATGAGTGGCCGCGAAGCCACCAATTATTATTTTAAACAGAATGAAAGAAAATATTATTCTGCCGGGCAGCTTCCTCCCCAGAATATTTTTAACCCACTTGCCTGGGCCGAATTTATAAAAGCATGGAAGCGCGGTGATTTTAAAAGTAAATAACAGAATGCAGCAACCAATAAAAATCTGTTTTATTTGTTGCTTTACAGTCTTAGTGTAAATTGCCCAACCTTCCCGGTTTTAGAAACCCGGAAGCACTATTCAAAAAATAAGTTTATGGATATTAAAAAAATTGCTGTAATAGGCGCCGGAACAATGGGAAACGGCATTGCGCATGTATTTGCTCAAAATAATTTCTCCGTAAACCTTGTTGATGTTTCACAGGTTCAGTTAGATAAAGCATTCAATACGATTAAAAAAAATTTGGGCAGGCAAGTTTCAAAAAAAAGTATTTCAGAAGAAATAAGAGATAGTGCGATTGAAAATATTTCCACTTTTACCTCCATGAAAGATGGCGTGGCCAAATGCGGTTTGGTTATAGAAGCAGCAGCTGAAAATGAAAGTTTAAAATTGAAAATTTTTAAAGAATTGGATGAATTAGCGCCTGAAAATTGCATTCTTGCCACCAACACTTCATCGATCTCCATTACTAAAATAGCATCGGCTACCAAAAAGCCTTCAAAAGTTATCGGGATGCATTTTATGAATCCGGTGCCGGTAATGAAACTGGTGGAAATCATCAATGGGTATTCAACTGATAAAGAAGTTTCAAAAACTATAATCGATCTTTCAAAAAAAATAGGAAAAATTCCTTGTGAAGTAAACGATTACCCCGGTTTTATCGCCAACCGGATTTTGATGCCGATGATTAACGAAGCGATTTATAGTTTATATGAAAACGTTGCCGGCGTAACAGAAATTGATACGGTAATGAAACTCGGAATGGCACATCCGATGGGGCCTCTGCAGTTGGCAGATTTTATTGGCCTTGATGTTTGTTATTCTATTTTAAAAGTGCTTCAGGATGGTTTTGGAAATCAAAAATATGCACCTTGCCCGCTGCTGGCCAATATGGTAAATGCCAACAATCTCGGCATTAAAACCGGTGAAGGTTTTTATAAGTATACTCCGGGAAATAAAGAATTGATAGTAAGTGAGCAGTTTAAATAAAGCAATTTGTATAAGTTACCAAAAATTGGTAACTTTATTTCAAATTAATTCAATAAAAAATGGGACGAAATACTTCTGTTTCTTTAGGAAACTATTTTGAAGAATTTGTTGACAACAGAATTTCAGAAGGAAGATACAAAAACGCCAGTGAAGTGATTCGGGCAGGATTGAGGCTATTGGAAGAAGATGAAAATAGAATTAAGGCTTTGAAAAATGCAATTCAGGAAGGAATTGATAGTGGAATTGCAGAAAATTTTAACCCTAAAAAACATCTTCAACTGCTAAAGGCCAAAAATAAAAAAAATGGCTGATTATTTTCTAACCAACAAAGCAGTTGAAGATTTATCTAAAATTTGGGAATACACTTATCAGGTTTGGTCTGAAAGCCAGGCAGACAAATATTATAAACTTTTAATTGATTTTTGCAAGGAAATTTCTGAGAATCCCAAAATTGGAAGAAATTACAAAGAGATTGACAAAAATATTTTTGGATACAAGGCAAGTCAACATATTATATTCTATCGAATCATAAAAACAAAGGGAATTGAAGTTTTGAGAATATTACACGGAAGGATGGATTTAAAAAACAGGATTCAGGAATAAATAGGGAATATTTAGGAAAAAATTATTTCAAAAGATGAATTTCTAAATTTTTAATTTCTTTGAAAGCCGATAAAACTTCATTCAGTTTCACATGTGGAATTCCGCTTTCTATTCTGCAAAATAATTGCATTTCATTTTTCAAAACGCTGCAATTAAATTGTTTGATGATACGCATTACTTCATTCATTTCTGTATAATTGAATTGCAGTTCATATTTAATTTCAATTGCTTTTTGTACTACCGGTGTGCATTGCAAAACCAATGAGGCCGCCGTTTTATAAGCATTGATCAATCCCGGAACGCCCAGTAAAGTGCCTCCAAAATAACGGACAACCACGATTAAAATACCGGTAAGGTTCTTAGAATCAATTTGCCCTAAAATTGGTTTTCCCGCTGTTCCTGAAGGTTCGCCATCATCGCTCACCCTGAAATTATTTCCATCTGTTCCAATCCGGTAAGCAAAACAATGATGAGAAGCTTTTGGATGTTCCTTCTTTACATTTTGTAAAAGTTTTTTAAAATCAATTGTATCTTTTAAAGGAAAAGAATACGCAACGAATTTACTGCCACGGTCTTTAAACTCAGCAGTAGCAGTACTTTCAATGGTAAAATAATAATCGGGTTCTTTCATTGGTAATTTGTTTTGGCAAACAGAAAAGTTTTTTCAATATTTTTCAATCCACAGATTATTCGTTGCTTACCTTTATCATTTTTTAAATTAAAGCAAATATTCAGATTTATCTTTTGAAAAATGGATAGAATAAAAATTAAAGTGGCTAATTATAAAGATTATTGTTGCGGCGGCAGTAAACTGACAAAAAACAGGAAAAATGAATTTTGAAAATACAATAGGATTTGCAAAACGGCAGGATGAAAAAGATCCTCTGAAAAATTTTCGGGGTCAATTTTACATTCCTATTCTTAACGGAAAAGATTGCATTTATTTCAATGGAAATTCTTTAGGGCTTCAGCCAAAAACAGCTCAGGACAGGGTTTTGGATGAAATGGAAAACTGGGCCAATTACGGCGTTGAAGGCCATTTTCATGGCAGGAACCCGTGGGCTAATTTTCATGATGTTTTTTCTAAAAAATTACAACCGGTATTAGGAGCGCTTCCGGAAGAAATAGTAGTGATGAATCAATTAACGGTAAACCTTCATTTGATGCTTATTACTTTTTACAGGCCTGATAAAAAACGTTTTAAAATTATTTGTGAAGGCCGTGCGTTTACTTCAGACCTTTACGCGATTGATTCCCAGTTACAATTGCATGGTTTAAATCCTGCCGACTCTTTAATTGAAGTAAAACCACGCGAAGGGCAATATTCAATCAGGAATGAAGATGTTCTTTCAGCGATAAAAGAAAATGCCGATGAAGTGGCATTGGTACTTTTTGGAGGTATCAATTATTTCACCGGCCAGTTTTTTGACATGAAAGCTATTACAGCTGCAGCGCACGAAGCTGGCGCTAAATGTGGCTTTGACCTTGCTCACGCGGTTGGAAACGTAGAATTGGATCTTCACGGCTGGGATGTAGATTTTGCCTGCTGGTGTTCTTATAAATATTTAAATTCAGGCCCTGGCGCCGTTGCGGGTGCGTTTATTCATAGCCGTTATGCCACAGATAAATCACTTCCCCGTTTGGCAGGCTGGTGGGGAACAGATAAACATGAACGTTTTCAGTTCAAAAGGGATTTTAACGCGATTCCCACCGCTGAAGGTTGGCAATTGAGCAATGCGCCCATTCTTGAGTATGGCCGCGCATAAGGCGGCACTGGATATTTTTGAAGAAGCGGGTTTTGAAAACATGGTTGAAAAAGGAAAAAAGTTGAGTGCTTACCTTCTTTATATTTTAAATGAAATTAATAATGCTTCTTCCAAAAAAGTGATTGAAATTTTAACTCCACAAAATGAGAAAGAGCATGGTTGCCAGGTATCGGTATTGATGCCGGAAAAAGGAAAAGATTTTTTTAATTCCTTAAATAAAAACGGGGTTATTGCCGATTGGCGCGAAGCGAATGTAATCAGGATTGCGCCGGTTCCTTTGTACAATACCTTTGAAGAGGTTTTTCGCTTTGGTGAAATATTAAAGGAATTTGCTGATAAAGAAATTAGTTCGACTAATCCGTAAACAGGAATTCACCAAAATAAAAATTCCGCTTATTTGTTGGTTTACTGTAGAATATTGCCGGCTTAAAAGAAATTTAAAAATGGACAGAGATTATTTAATAAATCAGATTAAAGAGAAAAAGACTTTTTTGTGCGTGGGCCTTGATACAGATATTAAAAAAATACCCGAACATCTGAAACATATTCCTGATGCGGTTTTTGAATTTAACAAACAAATCATTGACTCAACAAAAGATTTGTGTGTTGCTTATAAAATAAACACCGCTTTTTATGAAGCGCTTGGCGCAAAAGGTTGGGAAACTTTGGAGAAAACTGTGAATTATATTCCCAATACTCATTTTAAAATTGCCGATGCAAAACGTGGGGATATCGGCAATACTTCCGATCAATATGCAAAGGCTTTTTTTGAAACGATTTCTTTTGATGCCGTCACTGTTGCGCCTTACATGGGAAGCGACAGTGTAAAGCCATTTTTAAATTATGATGACAAATGGGCTATCGTTTTGGGCCTGACAAGCAATACGGGAAGCAGAGATTTTGAACAGCAAAAAATGGGTGATAGTTTTTTGTACGAAGAAGTAATTCGTAAAACGAGCGAATGGGGAACACCTCAAAACCTGATGTTTGTGGTTGGCGCTACCAAAGCGGCAGAACTTTCTTCGATCAGGAAAATTATTCCGAATCATTTTTTATTAATTCCCGGAGTTGGTGCCCAAGGCGGAAGCCTTGCTGAAGTTTGCAAATATGGATTGAATGACGATTGTGGCCTTTTGATCAATGCTTCACGGGCTATCATTTATGCAGGTAATAATGAAAATTTTGCAGAAGAGGCAAGAACTGTGGCAAAGCAATATCAAACAGAAATGAAGAGTTACCTTTGAATTATTAAACGAATAAACTAATTAACTAATTCTCAATGGCACAGGATCTTTTTCAATCTCCCGATTATTTTAATGTGGATGAATTGCTCACTGATGAACAAAAGCTGGTGAGGGAAAGTGTACGCAATTATGTAAAAAAAGAAATTTCGCCAATCATTGAAGAGTATGCGCAGAAAGCGGAGTTTCCAGTTCAGATCGTAAAGCAATTAGGCGACCTTGGATGTTTCGGGCCAACCATTCCACAGGAATATGGCGGTGGCGGCCTGGATTATATTTCTTACGGATTAATGATGCAGGAACTGGAACGCGGCGACAGTGGCGTTCGCAGCACCGCAAGTGTACAAGGCTCTTTGGCGATGTTTCCGATTTTTGCTTACGGAAGCGAAAATCAAAAGAAAAAATATTTACCCAAATTAGCCAGCGGCGAATGGCTTGGATGTTTTGGGCTTACTGAGCCGGATCACGGAAGTGACCCTTCAGGCATGTTGAGTAATTATAAATCTGAAGGCGATAACGTGATTTTGAATGGAAGTAAAATGTGGATCAGCAATGCACCTTTTTCACGGGTGGCTGTTGTATGGGCCAAAGATGAAACTGGTGAAATTCATGGGTTGATAGTGGAAAGAGGAATGGAGGGATTTACCACACCAACTACACATGGAAAATGGAGCCTGCGGACGAGCGCTACCGGCGAACTGGTTTTTGATCATGTAAAAGTGCCAAAAGAAAATATTTTACCAAATGTAAAAGGGTTAAAAGGGCCATTGAGTTGCCTCACGAAAGCGCGTTATGGAATTGCTTGGGGCGCAGTTGGCGCGGCGATGGATTGCTATGATACCGCGCTTCGCTATTCAAAAGAAAGAATTCAGTTTGACCGGCCGAATTGGGGGCTTTCAGTTGCAACAAAAAAAACTGGCGGAGATGATCACAGAAATTACCAAAGCGCAATTGCTTAACTGGCGTTTGGGAACCTTGATGAACGAAGGAAAAGTAACGCCTCAGCAGGTAAGTATGGCAAAAAGAAATGCCTGCGAAATTGCTGCCAACATCGCACGAGAAGCACGCCAGATGTTAGGCGGAATGGGCATTACAGGCGAATACCCCATTATGCGCCACATGATGAACCTCGAAAGCGTAATAACGTATGAAGGCACCCATGATATTCATCTTTTGATAACAGGAATGGATGTTACAGGATTGAATGCGTTTAAATAGAATAAAGCAACTTTGAATCAGAATATTTTTTTAATCGGTTTTATGGGAAGTGGTAAATCTCACTGGGGGCGCATTTGGGCCCTTGAGGAAGGGTACACTTTTTATGACCTTGACGCAGAAATTGAAAAAGTGTTTGAACTTCCTGTTGAACAAATTTTTGAAAAGCATGGGGAAGATAAGTTTCGGGAAATGGAAAGATACTATTTACGCAAATTTGAAATTCCTAAAAAAAACCTTGTGGCATGTGGTGGCGGGACACCTTGTTTTTTTGACAACATGGAATGGATGAAGCAACATGGAATGGTTGTTTATTTAAAAGCTACACCCCAATATATTTTAGGAAGAGTAATGGATGAGACCGAAAAAAGGCCGCTTTTAAAAAAGGTAAATTCATCAGAATTGCTTTTTTTTATAGAGAAGAAATTAAAAGAGCGCGAGACGGTTTATTTGCAAGCCGATCATGTATTAGAAGTAGTACAACTTCAAAAAGATTCTTTGCATTTTTTAAAAAAGAAAAAGGAAGAAAATCATTTGGAAAAAAAGTTGGAAACTGATTCAGAAAAATTGGTTGGTAAGCCAAAAATAAAAAGTAAAAAGGCAGAAGAATCTCAAAAATCTTCAGGGGAAAAGAAATTTAACCACCTTCAAAAATAATTTTAGAAAGCATGCATAAAGGGTTTATAAAAACTGCCGGAATTTTAGGTGCTCTTTCTGTAGCGCTTGGCGCGTTTGCAGCTCACGGTTTAAAAGGTTCTGTTTCTGATTATGCATTGGAAATTTTTGAAACGTCTGTACGCTACCAATTTTACCACGTATTTGCATTATTAGCTGTAGGAATTATTTATAAAGAATTTCCTAATAAAACGATGCTTTAGGCAGGCAGGCTGTTTATTGCGGGAATTATTTTATTCTGTGGCTCATTGTATATTCTTGCTGCCATAAAAGCGGCTGTAAAACCCGGCTACGACTGGGTTGGCGCTATTACACCCTTAGGTGGCTTATGCTTTATCCTTGGCTGGATATTTCTTTTTATGGGTTGCAAACGAAAATAATTTTGAAATGGATTTTTCCTTAAACAAAAATTAAATAACAGGCAAACGTTTCAATCCTTTAAAAAATCAATATTCCATTTCCTATCTTTGTTACTAATGGCAACTAACCGAAAAAAGACAAGTAAATCAAAGGCTGCAACCTCTTCTAAATTGAAACCTGATAAAGTGGAAAAAATAGAAGTAAAAAAATTGATTCATGATGAACGTTCGCATAAAATAGCGGGCGCCGTCCTGGTTCTGATTGCTTTTTTACTGTTCGTTGCTTTCACTTCGTATTTATTTACATGGGAGCAGGACCAGTCAGGTATCAGGGATGCAAAAATTTTATTTCCTGACAGCCATCAACATTTTGCCAACGCGTTGGGTACATTTGGCGCTTACATTTCTGATCTTTTTTTTCGTTCAGGCTTCGGAATTGCCTCTTATTTATTTTGCCTTTTCTTTTTTGTGGTAGGTGTCAATTTATTCGCACCCCGAAAAATATTTTCGTTAAAAAGAAATATCCGCTATGTAATCGCCGGGCTTTTGGTGATAAGTGTTTGTGCTTCATTTTTGTTTCACAACCCTCACCCGCGCGCATTAGATGCCACCAATGTAGAATTTTTTTGGGGTGGAAAAGTGGGTGATATGATTAATGAATGGCTGCAGCAAATGATTGGTTATGTAGGCACTTTCGCACTTTTGTTTGTTGGGTTGCTCAGTTATATTATTTGGCGTTTTAATCCTGCTTTCAATTTTCATAAAATAAAAAATCTTAAAAATTCTTTGTTTACTGCAAAAACAAAAGATTATTTTAATTCCTCAACAGAAGAAGAACTTAAAAGCCCCCTGGTTTCTTTAAATCCAAATTCTTTTAAAGAAAAATCTTCGTTTGGCCATGAATTGAATATTACAGAAAAAAATGAAGAACCGGTTTTTACAGATAAGTTTAAGAAAGAAGAGAAAAAATCTTTGGTAAGGGATAGCGCGCCTGAAAGTGATTTGGCCCTGGAAGTAAAAAACGCTGAAGCTTTAAATAGTGAAAATGAAGAACCTGTTCCCATAAAACCGAAAATACAACAACAGCCTTACGATCCAATCCTCGATTTAAGAAATTACAAATATCCAACGCTTGATTTGTTGGAAAATCATGGAAGCGATAAAATTATCCAGGACGTGGCAGAACTGGAGGAAAATAAAAACCAGATCATTCACACGCTCAGGAATTACGACATTGAAATTCAAAAAATTTTTGCAACCGTCGGCCCTACAGTTACGTTGTATGAAATTATTCCGGCTCCCGGCGTTCGTATTTCGCGTATTAAAAACCTTGAAGATGATATCGCGCTAAGCCTTTCTGCGCTTGGCATCCGCATCATCGCTCCGATCCCCGGAAAAGGGACTATAGGGATTGAAGTGCCTAATTTTAAGAAGACAATCGTGAGCATGAAAACGCTTTTGAATTCTGATAAATTTCTTAATAGCAAATACACTTTACCCATCGCCATTGGCAAAAAAATTGACAATGAAAACTTCATTGTTGACCTTACTGCTATGCCGCATTTGCTGATGGCCGGTGCTACGGGGCAAGGCAAATCTGTTGGTTTAAACGCGATTTTGGTTTCCCTTTTGTATAAAAAACATCCTTCACAATTGAAGCTTGTTTTGATAGACCCCAAAAAAGTAGAATTAAGTATTTATGAAAGTATCGAAAAACATTTTCTGGCAAAATTGCCCGGGGAAGAAGACGCGATAATTACTGATACCAAAAAAGTAATCCATACATTAAATGCGCTTTGTATTGAAATGGATAACCGTTATGATTTGCTAAAAGAAGCCGGTACCAGGAATATAAAAGAATACAATCAAAAATTTGTTAGCAGAAAATTAAACCCGGAAAAAGGGCACCAGTTTCTTCCGTTTATTGTTTTGGTAATAGATGAATTTGCCGACCTGATAATGACCGCCGGAAAAGAAGTAGAAATGCCTATCGCCCGCCTTGCTCAGCTTGCAAGAGCCGTAGGCATTCATTTGATCATTGCTACACAACGCCCTACGGTAAATATTATTACCGGGACTATCAAAGCGAATTTTCCCGCGCGCATCGCTTTTAAAGTGAGTAGCAAAATTGACAGCCGCACTATTTTAGACATTGGCGGCGCTGAGCAATTGATCGGAAAAGGCGACATGCTTATCAGTTATAATGGCGAACTTACAAGGCTTCAATGCGCTTTTGTAGATACGCCGGAAGTGGATAAGATCACTGATTTTATTGGCGAGCAGCAAGGTTATACCGAAGCTTTTATGCTGCCGGAATATGTGGATGAAAAAGAATTTGAGAACAAAAGTTTTGATGCTACCGACCGTGACCCTCTTTTTGAAGACGCTGCCAGGCTGATCGTTCAAAGCCAGAGTGGAAGTACCTCTTTGTTGCAACGCAGAATGAAACTGGGGTATAATCGTGCCGGGCGATTAATGGATCAACTGGAAGCAGCCGGAATTGTAGGCCCTAACCAGGGAAGTAAGGTGCGGGATGTAATGGTAAAAACCGACGCAGAATTGCAGCAATATTTTAACGCAGGTTAACTGTAAACGAATAAATTCAGAAGATTTCTATTTTAGCTTTGCCACTGCTTCTATCTCATCAAAGAAAATGCCGCTGTGGCTTTCATTGTAAACACATTCACCATTATTAATTACCAACACCTGTGGCGATTGATGTGAAACTCCAAAATCTGAAGCAATTTTATTGGAAAGGTTTCGGTGTTTTATCAGGTCAAGCAGGTAAAAATTAATTCCCGAAGGCGCTTCACTTTTATCAAGGCGGTTTTTGGCCATACTGCTTATCCCACAGCGTGTACTGTGCTTAAAGATTACTTGTGGAATTGTAATCGAAGCAGCAACAATTTCATCAAGCTGCTTTTCATCTTGTAAAGAAATCCAGTTCATATTTTTATTAAAAATAATTATTGAATAATACCTTGCTCCATCGGGCATCCGGTTTTTCGTGAACTACTGCAGGAAGAAATAGTAAAAACCAAAATACAGATTATGAGCAACATTACTACAAATTTTTTCATAAGAAATGGTTTATTGGATATATTTTGCAAAGTTAAAACAAGGATTTAATGTAATTCTGCAAAAACAGATTATATTTCAAACTTTAGAATTACTTAACGAAAAATATATGTAAAAATTATGCATATCCATTTTATTTCTATCGGGGGAAGCGTAATGCACCAGTTGGCTATTGCCTTAAAGCATAAAAATTATAAAGTGACAGGAAGTGATGATGAGGCCTTTGAACCGGCGGCATCTAATCTTAAAAATGAAGGCCTTTTGCCTGAAAAAACCGGTTGGTTTCCGCAATTAATTACAAAAGATATTGACGCGGTAATATTAGGAATGCATGCAAAAGAAGATAACCCTGAACTGGTGAAAGCCAAAGAATTAAATTTAAAAATCTATTCTTTTCCGGAATATATTTTTCATGAAAGCCTTCATAAAAAAAGAATTGCTGTTGGAGGAAGCCATGGAAAAACGACAACTACCGCCATGATTATGCATGCTTTGAAAAAGATGAATTTCGATTTTGATTACCTCGTGGGCGCTTCTTTGCATGGCTTTGATCAAAGTGTAAAAATAACTGATGCGCCGGTCATTGTTTGCGAAGCAGATGAATACCCGGCCAGCGCGATAGAAAGGAAGCCAAAATTTCATTTTCTGTTTCCCCATATTGCAGTAATAACAGGCATCGCATGGGATCATATTAACGTGTTCCCCACTTTTGATTTTTACCTGGAACAGTTTGTTATTTTTATTAATAAAATAGAGAAAAATGGTGTTTTGATTTATAATAAAACGGATAAAGTGCTGCAAAACCTTGTAGAAAAAAATTACAGGGATGACTTACATTATATCGGATATTCAATTCCAGGCCATGAAATAAATAATGGGATTACAAATGTTGCCATCGGGGATAAAAAAACGGATTTAAAAATTTTTGGTCGCCATAATCTTTTAAATTTGCAAGCTGCTTATTTCGTATGCAAAGAGCTTGGAATGGATGATGAATCTTTTGCAAAATCCATTTCAACATTTGAAGGAGCAGCAAAAAGGCTTGAACTGGTAGCCCGGGAAAACGGTAGTAATATTTACAGGGATTTTGCTCATGCGCCAAGTAAGGTGAAAGCGAGTATTGATGCGGTAAAAGGGCAATTTTCAGATAAAAAGCTGGTAGCAATTCTTGAATTGCATACTTTCAGCAGCCTTGATAAAAATTTTATGGAAGAATATAAAGGCGCAATGGACAAGGCTGATGAAGCAATAGTTTTTTACAGTAAACACGCGCTTGAATTAAAAAGAATGAATTTTTTAGAACCTCAAATTGTGAAAAGCGGATTTCAAAAATCGAATCTCGAAGTAATAACGGAGAGAAAAAATCTTGAAGAAAAATTAAAAAGTATTAGCTTTAAAAATACCAACTTTTTATTTATGAGTAGTGGCAATTATGATGGGATGGATATTTTGGCCACTTTACCTATAAAATCTTAAACTTTTAATCCAATATGGCATTACAATTATCGCGCCCTATCGTATTTATTGACCTGGAAACTACCGGAATTAATATTGCAATTGACCGGATCATCGAGATTGCAATCATTAAAATATTACCCGACAAAACTAAGGTAGTAAAGCATAAATTGATAAATCCTCAAATGCCAATATCCAAGGCCAGCACTGAAATTCATGGCATTACAGACGATAAAGTAAAAGGAGCGCCTACATTTAAAGAAGTGGCCAATGAATTGAAACAATTTATTGATAATGCTGACCTTTCAGGATATAATTCAAACAGGTTTGATATTCCTTTATTAATGGAAGAGTTTTTGCGGGCCGGTATTTCGCTGGATATGAATAACAGGAGAATGCTGGATGTGCAAACAATTTTTCACATGATGGAAAAGCGGACACTTGAAGCAGCTTATAAATTTTATTGCAAAAAAGAATTGACCAATGCCCATTCAGCAGAAGCCGACGCATCCGCGACATGGGAAATTCTTGAAGCCCAGTTAGAAAGATACGGCAATTTGGGAGAAACCATTGATACAGTTTTGCAATTTACTGGTGAAGAAAAATATGTTGATTTTGCAAAGAGGTTTGTAATGGATAATGATGTGGAAGTCTTTAATTTTGGTAAACATAAAGGGCGAAGCGTTGCTGAGGTTTTGCAAGCAGAGCCACAGTATTACGATTGGATGATGAAAGGAGATTTTCCTTTACATACCAAACAAAAATTGACCGAAATTTTTAATAGGGCGCTGCTTAAGAAATAAACCGCTTAACCTGCTTTTGAAAAACAATAACAAATAAAATTGTAATTTCATTTTCAAATACAGCCACCATTGGAAAAGCTTTTAATTATACCTACTTATAATGAAAGGGAAAATGTTACTCTTTTGCTAAAGGCTGTATTCGATTTACACCAGGGTTTTCATGTACTTATTATTGATGATGGATCGCCGGATGGCACCGCTGACATTGTAAAAAATCTGTTTGCTACCTATCCCGGCCAGTTATTTTTGGAAGAAAGAAGAGGTAAGCTAGGCCTTGGCACCGCATACCTGCATGGATTTAAATGGGCATTAGACAGAGGGTACCGGTTTATTTTTGAAATGGATTGTGATTTTTCACATAACCCTAAAGAATTGGATAAATTATATAAGGCCTGCAAATCAGGTGGGGCGGATGTGGCAGTTGGTTCGCGTTATATAAAACGGGGCAAAATAGAAAACTGGCCGGCAATTCGCGTTTTTATTTCAAAAGGCGCCTCTATTTACACAAGAATGATAACTTTTATGCCGGTAAAAGACCCAACTGCAGGTTTTGTTTGCTATAGAAACTATGTGCTTGAAGCAATAAATTTTGATAAGATCAGTTTTGTGGGTTATGCCTTCCAGATAGAAATGAAATTCGCTACCTGGAAACTTGGTTTTAAAATAAAAGAAGTACCGATTACTTTTATAGACCGCCAATTTGGAGTTTCAAAAATGAATAAAGGAATCGTAAAAGAGGGAATTTTCGGGGTACTTAAACTGAAGTGGATGAGCATGTTTAAAAACTATCGCAGCCGGGTAAAAAATTATGACAATCTTTTTAAAAATGAGCCGCAGTTTACTACTGCTGAACAAAACAGTACACCCTGATAAATAATTTTACCTTTTTTTAGCCTTATCATTTTTTTCTAAAAGCCGGGTGGAATTGCTGTAATGTATCCCTCAAATATTCCCGGTCAAGATGGGTATAAATTTCTGTAGTGATAATACTTTCGTGCCCCAGCATTTCCTGAACAGCACGCAGGCCAGCCCCGCCCTCAACAAGATGCGTTGCAAAAGAATGACGAAAAGTATGTGGTGAAATATTCTTGGTTACCCCGGCTTTTTTTGCTGCTTCCTTTATGATCATAAATATCATAACACGCGAAAGTTTTTTTCCCCTCCTGTTTAGAAAAACCACATCTTCATTCCCGGGTATAACAGGTATATGTACACGAATATTTTCAAGATAAATTTTTATATATTTTATAGCTGAGTTTCCGACAGGCACTAATCTTTCTTTATCCCCTTTGCCAGTTATCCTCACAAACCCTGCATCAAAATAAAGGCATGATAATTTTAAATTTACCAATTCTGATACGCGTAAACCGCAACTGTATAGTGTTTCAATAATCGCTCTGTTTCTCATTCCTTCCGGCGTACTTAAATCTATTATTGAAATAATTTTTTCGATTTCTGTATAACTTAAAGTATCAGGAAGGTGTTTTGGAAGGCGGGGCGCTTCAAGCAAAGCTGTCGGGTCAGTTTGGGATATTTGTTCCTGCTGGCAAAATTTATAAAAGCTTCTCAAACCTGAAATGATTCGCGCCTGCGATGCGGGTGTCATTCCTAATTCATTGATCCATTTCAAAAAATTTCCTAAATCAGCTAACTCAATTTCATTTGGCTTTTTTTCTTCTTTATTTATTATAAGAAATTGAGTGAATTTTTCAATATCATGAACATAAGCTTCCACAGAATTTTCTGATAAAGATTTCTCCAATCTTAAATAAGCCTTAAATCCTTTTTTATAGGGTTCCCACATTAAATATGCTAATTAAAAAATTGAGTTATTTATTGCTTTACTGTAAAAATACCATTTGATCAGAACAAATTATTTTAAGTGAAATTAAAATAAAATAGCACTACTTTTATTCTTTAAAAAAATCCCCCTCATACTTCTACCTTTTATTTCATGGAAAATATTTATTTAAAAAAATTAAAAAAGAAATTTATCCTGAACCGGAAATATTTCAGAAATTTTATTACCAGAACCTATAACAATCCTCCGCAAAACCTGGATGCCGCCATGGACAGTATCGATAAGGAAGTTTGGAAGGAAGTTAATTGTTTAAGTTGTGCCAATTGTTGTAAAGTAATGAGCCCAACGTTTACAAATACAGATATAAAAAGGATTTCTGTTCACCTGGGCATGAGTCCAAAAGCTTTCAAAGAAAAATGGCTGTACCGCGATAAAAGAGGAAACGAATGGATGAATAAATCGCAGCCCTGCCAGTTTCTTGATTTAAAAACAAATATGTGTTCCATTTATGAAGTAAGGCCTGCAGATTGTGCAGATTTTCCTCATTTTCATAGGCGCCCGGCTTCCGATTATTTATATATTCACAATCAAAATATTGAATTTTGCCCTGCCACGATGCTAATGGTCGAAAAATTAAAAGAAAAATTAAAAGCCTAATTTTTTTTTCTATCCATTTTTTCCAGGGCAGAAAATGAAATATCCAATAATTGAAATGATGAAGAATTGGGAAGATAAAAATGCCACCATTCGGTACTTAGTTGTTTAAACCCAAATTTTTCCATTACATTTTTTAGAGTTTTCCTGTTTTGTAAAATCTCCACGGGTAGGTTTGTAAAATCAGGATGCGCAGTATCACTAAAATTATCAAACCCGGTTCCCATTGGCAATTCTTTTCCGGTTTTCAAATCAATTAAAGTTAAATCTACTGCTGCTCCACGGTTGTGGGCACTCCCTTTTGAGGGGTCTGCCGCATACCGGCTGTCTTTTACTTTTTCCCACATTTCTTCTGTGACAGAATAAGGCCGGTAAGCGTCAAAAATTTTTATGCCTAAATTTTGGTTTCCAAGTTCATGAACTGCTTTTTTTAAATTATCAACTGCAGGGTTTCGTAAAAAGGTGGTATGAACAGGAGGGTATAATTTCTGATGCATAAAGTTTTGGTCCGTCGCGTATTTTAAATCTAATTTTATTCCCGGTATTGCCTTTCGCAGATCCACCATTTTATTAGCCTGATTTGAATCAATTTCTTTTTGCAAAATTTTCGTGCTGTTTATAATAGTCAATCCATACTTATTAACTATTTTTGATTGAGCTGCAGCGATGTGTAACGTGGTGAAATTGATTAAAAACATTATCAAAGCGATTTTTATACGATATTCCATTTTGAAATTCCAGTTCATAATTTAAATGATTAAAAAGTTAAACGGCCAATGCGTTATAAATTGAATTTCATAAAAATAGTTTTAATTCTCCTAACAATTTGTAGCTGGTTTAGTTGCAATAACCACAAAACAATAAAAGAAAAGGAGATTGTGAAAGCGCCGGAAAAGATGGACGACCAGATCTCTGATAATATAAAATCGTTTTTGGATTTTGCAAATACTACAAATGGAAAGATTAATGATTCTATTCAATTATCGCAATTTAAACTGGTTAATTCTTTTTATGCAAAAAATGATTTTAAAGGAGTCTGGAGTAAAACTGAAACCTGGAATCCTATTGCTGATTCGATGTTTCAGTTCATAAAAAAATCAAAGTATTATGGTTTGTATCCTGAAGATTATCATTTCAATGAATTGAAAAATTTGCGGTCAAAGATTGAAACTGATTCATTAACAAGAATGGATGCTGTAGCATGGACAAGGGCGGACCTGATGCTTACCGATGCTTTTATGAAAACGTTGAAAGATTTAAAAGAAGGAAGGTTACTGGATGATAGTGTTTCAATTGTTTCGAAGGAAAATGCAGCTGATTCTTTTTTTATTCCAAAACTTAATGAGGCTCTTGTATCCGGTAATCTTTCTGCAACTTTTGACAGTGTCGAACCTAAGAATATTTATTATACTTCTTTAAAGGAAATGCTTCCGGATTTTGTTGATAACATGGATACTCAAAAATATGTTTATATAAATTTTCCATATATCGACACATTGCAATTTTATAAAGACCTTCATAAGCGTTTGTTGCAATCCGGCATCGGAAGCGATTCAACAGGATTGCCCGATTCTGTAGCATTGAGTAAAGAAGTAAAAGAATTCCAGAAAAAACATAAACTTACTGTGGATGGTAAGCCTGGTGAAGAAACTGTTCGTACACTCAATTCTTACGATTATGAAAAGTTTAGAATAATTGCAATTACGCTTGATCGTTACAAGGAATTCCCTCCTCTTCCTGAAAAATACCTGATGGTAAATATCCCTGCTTTTAGATTAAAGGTCTGGGATGATGATAGTGTGGTTGTGGAATCAAAAGTAATTGTAGGAAAACCAACAACTCCTACACCTCTTATTACATCAGCCATTTCTAACATGGTTACATATCCTAATTGGACCATACCGGAAAGTATTATTAAAAAGGATATTCTGCCTGCTTTAAAAGTGAACCCGGGGTATTTAGCTAGTAAAGGGTTTGTATTGGTAGACTATCATGGAAATCCGGTAGATCCGTACAAAGTAAAATGGGCTAAATATAAAAACGGGATTCCCTGGAAAATTGTTCAGGAAAGTGGCTATGAAAATGCGCTCGGAATTTTTAAATTCAATTTTAGTAATCCATACTTTGTGTATTTGCATGATACGAACCAACGTTACTTATTTGCGAATTCATACCGCGCATTAAGCCATGGTTGTGTGCGTGTTCAAAATTGGGAAGCACTTGCATTTTACATAGCAAAAAATGATAGCCTTGCTACAAAAAAGGGACACAGAATTTCTTACAATGCTGATTCCATTAAAACCTGGATTGCTAAAGCAGATCGAAAGACAATTATGGTTAAAAAAAGATTGCCGCTTTATATAGAATATTTTACCTGTGATGCAACAAATAACAAAATTGTTTTTTACAATGATATTTATAATAAAGACCAGTTTTTAGAAGAGAAATATTTAGCTGATAAATCATTTTAAATTACCATGAGCGTGAAGGTTAAAGGAAATATTGTTGATATAAAATCGAAAGAAATATTTTATGGTGAAGTAACTGTTGAGCAGGGAAAAATTCACTCGGTTAAAAAGTTGAGTGATGGCAAAAAAGATGCTCCTTTTATAATGCCCGGCTTTATTGATGCTCACGTACACATAGAAAGCTCAATGCTTATACCGTCAGAATTTGCAAAACTGGCAGTCGTTCATGGTACTGTTGCAACGATTAGTGATCCTCATGAAATTGCAAATGTTTGTGGAATAGAAGGAGTTGAATATATGATCGAAAATGGCAGGACGGTTCCTTTTAAATTTAATTTTGGAGCGCCAAGTTGTGTGCCTGCTACTGTTTTTGAAACTGCCGGAGCTACGCTTGATGCCACCGCTGTGGATAATCTTTTAGCTAAAAATGAAATTCTTTATTTAAGTGAAATGATGAATTTTCCAGGGGTGCTTAACCATGATGAAGAGGTTTTTTCAAAAATTGATTCTGCAAAAAAATACAATAAACCTGTAGACGGACATGCACCCGGATTGATGGGAGAGGATGCTAAAAAATATATTGAAGCCGGCATCAGCACTGATCATGAATGTTTTACTGCAGAAGAAGCGTTGGGTAAATTAAAGTATGGAATGAAAATCCTGATTCGGGAAGGAAGCGCGGCAAAAAACTTTGAAGCGTTAATTGATTTGCTCAATGATCATGAAGATGAAATCATGTTTTGTAGTGATGATAAGCATCCGGATAATTTGGTGAAAGGTCATATTAATGAGCTTTGCAAGCGGGCAGTTGCTAAAGGAATTGACGTTTTTAAAGTGCTGAAGGCGGCTTGTATAAATCCTGTTGAACATTACAGAATGGCGGTGGGATTATTGAAAAATGGTGATCCTGCTGATTTTATTGTGGTAGAAAATTTAAAAGATTTTAAAGTAAAATCTACTTACATCAATGGAGAACCCGTTGCTGAAAATGGAGTGTCAAAAATAAAAACCAAACCTGCAACCATTATAAATAATTTTCATTGCTCAAAAAAGAAAAGGGAAGATTTTGCTGTTGCAATTTCTGGTTTTCATGGAGAGGTAATAGAAGCTTTGGATGGGCAGTTAATTACCAATAAGCTTTCTGCTTCTCCTAAATCTGTGAACGGCTTTTATGAAAGTGACATTGAAAAAGATATTTTAAAAATGGCGGTAATTAACCGTTACCGCGATGCACCTGTTTCAGTAAGCTTTATAAAAAATTTTGGTTTAAAAAAAGGAGCCATTGCTTCATCTGTCGCCCACGATAGTCATAATATTATTGCTGTGGGCGTAGATGATGAAAGCCTTTGTGAAGCTGTAAATTTAATTATTGAAAAGAAAGGTGGAGTGAGTGTCGCTGATATAGATAATCCTTCTTTTAATCAAATTTTACCTTTGCCTGTTGCAGGATTAATGAGTAATGAAGATGGATATAAAGTCGCTGAAATGTACACCAGTATTGATGCTGCTGCAAAAGAGCTTGGCTCAGGATTGTCTGCGCCTTTTATGACTTTATCTTTTATGGCGCTGCTTGTAATTCCTCATTTAAAACTAAGTGATAAAGGATTATTTGATGGTGATTCTTTTAAATTATTGAACACTTTATCACAGTAAACGAACAAATAATAAGGATTTTTATTTAAAGATATTCCACCCGGTTAATATATAAATTGGATGATCAATTTTAAACGCTTAAACCATATACAGATCTGCATTCCCGTTGGAAAAGAAATGGAAGCAAGAAGATTTTATACAGATATTCTTGGGCTTGCGGAAATCCCTAAACCCAAAGAATTAATCCCTAACGGAGGCCTTTGGTACCAGGTTGCCGATATTCAATTTCATATTGGAACAGAAAATGAAATCAATAAATCTAAACGCCACCCAGCGTTTGAAATTGAAAATTTGACGTGAGGCAAGAGAAATTTTGGAAAGAAATAATGTAAAAATTAAAGAGGAAATTCAGATTCCGGGGCAGGAACGTTTTTCTTTTTTTGACCCTTTTGGAAACCGCATTGAATTGCTGATGAAGAAATAAATAAAGATCTTTTACTCCATTTCCCGTGCCCATTTATCCCTTTCATCAGGGCTGAATTTCCACGGCGCAAAATTGTTTTCAACATTGCTGAACATCGCGTTCCATTCAGCAGGCGCATTACTTTCTTCCATGACCAATGCGCGCCTTAGAGAAAAAATAATATCCAAAGGGTTTATACTCACCGGGCATTCTTCTACACAGGCATTGCAGGAGGTACAGGCTCTTAATTCTTCTACGGTAATATAATTATGGACAAGCGTTTTGCCGTCATCTTTAAAGCTTCCATTCTCTTTAATATTATTTCTAACATCATGCATTCTATCACGTGTGTCCATCATTATTTTTCGCGGGCTCAATAATTTGCCGGTTTGATTAGCCGGGCAGGCAGCCGTACACCTGCCGCATTCTGTGCAGGTATAGGCATCTAATAAATTTTTCCAGCTTAGGTCAAAAATATCTTTTGCGCCAAAACTTTGTGTTTGTTCATTACCGGTAGCAGGTGCCAGTTCGGGCTTAAACATATATTCAACTTCCTGTTCCACATTTTTCATATTTCTCATTTCCCCTTTAGGAATTATGGGTTTATAATAAGTATTAGGGAAAGCCAGTAAAATGTGAAAATGTTTACTGTAAGGCAGGTAATTTAAAAAGGCAAAAATGCCTGTGATATGCAGCCACCAGCAGCTTCGCTCAATTGCAATTAGCGTAGCAGGTTTTAAATGTTGCATAGATTGCGCTATCCAGCCAGATAAAATAAAACTTCCATGATCGGCATAATGTGGATTGCCTTGCAATTGCAATGCCCTATCCGCCGAATTCATGGTAAGAAACAAACTCATCAAAATAATTTCAATTATCAAAATTAAATTGGCGTCTGTACGGGCCAGCCATCCAATTCGTGAGTGATAAAACGCTTTAGTTTTAAAATATTCCTTCTTATCAAAAAAATAATGCACGCCAATAAAACACCAATTGCGAGTATCTCAAAAAAATCAATTACAAAGGTGTAAAAACCACCGAGCGTATTGGCAAACATCCGGTGGGTGCCAAATAATCCATCAAGAATAATTTCTAAGATTTCAATATTAATGATCACAAAGCCTGCGTAGATCACAAAATGCATAATGCCGACGAGCGGGTAACGGAACATTTTTTTTTGCCCAAAGCCAGTAATAATACATTTCTCCATCGTTGGCTTTTATTATCTGAAAGGTTTTCATCTTTGCCAAGGTTAATATTGGCACTTATCTCTCTTACTTTTTGCCAAAAAAGAAAAACCGCGAAACCGGCGAGGATGATAAATAATATTTGCTGTACTAATTGCATATAACAATGATAAATGCTAAGATAAACAAATATGCGAAGCGGTATTGATACTAAAAATTGTAAATTGCTTCCCTAAAATCCTTCTTTATTATGGCTTCCCATATCATTCTTTCAAAAGAAATTGCTTACCGGAAATTACAACGGATGGCGTATGAAATTGCAGAGCAAAATATAAATGAAAAGGAAATAATTCTTGCGGGCATTAAAGAGAACGGAAGCATTATAGCCAACATTTTATTTTCTTTTTTGAAAGATATTTTTAAAGGAGAAATCAGGCTTATTGAAATTAGCCTGGATAAAAAAAATCCAAAAAATATTTCTCTTTCTGAAACAATAAATTTTGATGACAAGATAATTATTGTAACGGATGACGTTGCAAACAGTGGCAAAACCTTGCTATATTCTTTACAACCCTTCCTTGATTTTTATCCCAAAAAAATTCAAACATTGGTTTTGGTCGAAAGAAGTTATAAAGAATTTCCTGTTTCGCCTGATTATGTAGGCCTTTCTGTGTCTACTGCTTTTACAGAAAAAATAATGGTTGAAACTAATGGTGATGAAGTGGAAGGGGCTAATTTAATTACAGAATGAAGAAAGGATAAAACTTTATTTCAAAATTTTTGAAATAATTATAAATGCGATGAGAATAAAAATGATAATTAAAGCAACTGATACATATAACCAACGAAATTCTTTCAGCCGCCGTTTGGCTTTGGCAGCTTTCTTCTTTTGCAATTGTTTTTGCAAATTCCGGTTTAGTTCTTCCGCAAAAGCCAATGGGCTCTTTTTATTTTTGAATTGGCTGAGCCCTTCTACCGCGTCACTTTCCATTCCTGAATCCAAAAGCTGCCTTTTTCAAATTCATGCTTTTCTTCAGCAGATAATTTATCGCTTAGGTAATCCATCAACTTTTGGTTGTCAATATCTTTATTGCTGTTTGATAATATGTTTAATAAATCATCATCCATTTTTAAGCATTCCTTTTTATATTAATTTTCCATCAATAATTTTAAATTCCTTTTCCCGTTTTGCAGGTAGCTTTTTACCTGCAACATGGTGAATCCGGTAATTTCAGCGACTTCAGAATAAGATTTTTTTTCAAGGTAAAATAATTTGACACATTGTTGCTGATCGGGATTTAATTTATTAATTGCCGTTTCCAGTTTTTGTAAAAGTTTGTCCTTTTCAACCAGGCTTATTTTATCTGTTTCAAAATTTAAAGCCACTGTCGTACCTTCATTGAGTTCAACTATTTTATTTTTTTGATCACGCAATTTCATGAGGCAATGATTTTTGGCAATCATATAAATCCAACTTTTAAAATAATCCACTTTGTATTTGCGCAATTCGTTAATCACTTTTAAAAAAATTTGCTGAACACAATCGCGCGCTTCTTCTTCATTTTTTAAATATTTCATACATACGCCCAGTAGCAGCAATGTATACCTCGGAAGTAAAATCCCCAACCATTTATTATCATGATCTTCATAAAAATTTTGCAGCAATTCCGCGTCTGTAATATGGCTATATTTTTCAGGTTGCAAATTTTTTTCTCTTTTTTAATAAGATGTAAACTTAATAAATTTCCATAAGTTACCTTTATGAAAAAAAGATTGATTTATGGAATACATGGTGTGTTGTGTGCCGGTAAGCCCAATGCGGGCAGAACCTTCGCACAAGTCTGAAATTGTGTCGCAGCAACTGTTTGGTGAAAAATCATTCATTCTGGAAAGAAATGATGGTTGGATTAAGGTCCAGTTAAAATATGACGGCTACCAGGGCTGGGTACAACAAAGCCATATTGTCGAAATTGACGAAGATATATTTGTAAAAGCAGATAAGGGCATTACTTCTGATTGGGTAAATGAAGTAGATTATAATGGCCATATTATGTACGTTCCAATGGGATGCTCATTAAGTGCATTTAAAAACGGAATGGCTTTCTGGCGAAAAAATTCTGTTCATTTTAAAGGAAAAGCCTGGAATCCTGAAGAGATAAAAATTACCCCAAAAATTATCAAACAAATTGCGTTTAAATTTTTAAACACGTCTTATTTATGGGGCGGAAAATCTGTTTTTGGAATTGATTGCAGCGGTTATGCGCAAATGGTTTACAAATTTTTAAATATTTATTTGCCAAGAGATGCGTGGCAACAGGCTGAACAAGGAACCGTAGTTAATTTTTTACAGGAATGCCACTGTGGCGACCTCGCTTTTTTCGATAATGAAGAGGGCAGAATTGTTCATGTTGGCATCTTATTAAATGAGCATGAAATTATACATTCTGCAGGCAAAGTAAGGATTGATAAAATTGATACGCAGGGAATTTTAAACCTTGAAACCAAACAGCGCACTCATAAACTCAGGATCATTAAAAGATTTTTTTAATACAGTTCACCGGAAATAAAAATCGCCTATTATTTGTTTGTTTACTGCGTGTAATTTATCAGCTATTCCTCCAGTAAATTTTGATCGTCCAACAAGCTAAGGTCAATGGCATCCATTCCTGAAATCCCTTCGATGGAACCCTTTACATGTGCGGCGTTCAACAAAACCTTTTCCAATTGCTTTTCCCTTGCTTTCCATAATTTTTCCATGGCAGACCTTTCATTAATAATGCTCATTTTCATGGCCACAAATCCTTCTCTTATGGCTTTCCATTGTTCACTGAATTCATTGCTGGTTAGATAATCATAAAGAAGGTGCATTTTATCGCCTTTGTTTTCATGATTTTTTGAGGAAGTATGAAGCCGCATAATTCCGTCGCGCAATACAGTGGCAAGCGGCTTTTACGTCAGAAAAAGTGCAGACCCAAACACCATCTTTCAATCCAAAACAATCTAGGTCTTTAGGCATTGTTTTTGTTACCAGCACTGCAATATCCGCGCCTGTGCTTCGCATATCTGCTTTTAGTTTTTCTATCCAATCGCCACCAAAATCTTTGGTGCGTTTGCTTTCATAAATAATTTTGCCACATTCCTGCCCAAAATTATTTCTTACCAATTGAATGCAATCAGCGCCCCTGATTCCTTTTCCAACTTCAGAAATTAAATCAAACGGAAAGGCGTTTCCCAATATTTCTTCCAGCGCCAGTTCCTGTACTTCGCCCTGCAATTGCATAGAAACCTGGTCCTGCTTGCGTTTCATTTCTTCCACCAGTTTTTTCTGGTCATTCAATTGTTTTTCCAGTTCTTTAAACTTTAAAGAATGCTCTGTTTCTTTTATTTCGTTTTTTTCTTTTTCCTGTTTTCTGATCTGTTCAATTAAAAATTCTCTTTCTGCCGCCAGCTTTTTTTCCAATTCAATTTCCATTTCCTCTGCTTTGGTTTTTAAGTCTTTTTCTTTTTTTAGAAATTCCAGTTCTTTTTGCCTTGCCAATTTTAATTTTTCTTCGTTATCACTATTGGCTTCCTGCAAAAGTTTTAATTGGTTTTCAAAATCATTGCTGATAGATTTTTTCAGCTTTTGTTGCAAATCATTTTCCATTTTCAGCTTTTCTTTTTCCATTCTTTCAGCAAACAATTCATTTTCTTTTTCCTTCTTTTTTTCAAACTCTTTTTGCTGCTGCTGAAAAAGTTTTTCTTTTTCTGAAAACTGGCCAATTAATTTTTGACGGTCTATATTAAATTTTTCCTCATATTCTTTTTCAAGGGATTTTGCAATGGCATCTTCGGGCTCAAATTGATGTTTGCAATTGGGGCAAGTGATTAAAGGCATTTTATTTTTTTGCGGTTAAGATACAAGTAATTTCTAAAAAAAAATGCCACCTGCTAATCTATACCTGAGGGTGGCTTTTTAGTATAAATTATTTTTCCCTCTGGGCTTGAAATTTAGATTAAAAAATTAAAGCATCTGTTTATTTGGGATTTAATTTGTATATTAGAGAATTCCCCCCTTTGAAAGTGTATTTTTTAATGCAAAGGTTGTTTTTGGTATGGGTGTTTTTTTTCTTTTTCGGGAATTGGTGCAAATATTTTTTTTAAAAAGGTTTTTCAAAGTTTATTCAAATAAAAATTTCTTTTTTAAAGAATTATTAATCGGATTATTAATTTGTTTTATTGGAATTATAGGGCAAAGCCAGGTAATTTATCAACATGATTTTGGAACAACCAAAATTACCAATCAACCATATACCGTTCCTCCCGCCTTTTTTGATGCGAATCTTTTTTCTTCAGAATGGACAACAAGTGTTGAGAACTTTAGCGGATATTATGGAAATGGAGGTAATCCTAGTGCATCTTTATCCTTGAGCAATTCCTCAGGAACTCCAACTATTTCCCTAACTTTTCAAGTAAAAGGAGGCTACCAACTTTCTATAACCCAATATAATTTTTGGAGGGAACGAAGTCCAACAGGTGCTCAAAATTGGGAAATGTCGATAAATGGTACTATTGCTGGATCTGGCTCCATTCCTACCACAGGAGCTTCTCTTGGGAATACGAATGTGAGCAATATTATTAGTGGATTGACCGGAACAGTTACAATTTCAATTTCGCTTTCAGGTGCATCAGGAACAGGTACTTTCAGGTTAGATGATTTTACTCTAATCGGAAGTGTTACTCCAATCATCACTTATTACCGGAGCCGTCAAAATGGAAACTGGGCTACGCCTGCGACATGGGAATCTTCTACTGACAATACAAATTGGAATGTGGCTACAAGTCCGCCTACCAAAGATGCCGAAAGTATTTTAATTCAACCTGGTAATACTGTAAATGTTGCCAGTGCGGTTTCCCTGGATCAAACAACAATTGCAGGGACTCTCCAACTTCAAACCGGGGGTATTTTAAATATCAATGATGGAGCAGGAGATGATATTACCATTCCGGCAAACGGAATTTTACAAGTTACCAGTTCTGATGATTATTCAAATTCTGTTATACAATCAGCCAATGCAAATATTAATATTGCCACAAATGGCAAAATAGAAATTGGCGATGGAAGTTCGTCTACTGGTGATGGTTATGAAGCTTTTGCTACTTCTGCAAATAATATATGGAATGATGGGGCTGTTTTTGAATATAATAACAATGGCGTTTTTCAGATTGCTGGATCTAACTTATTTTCCAAATTCATCAAATCAGAAATTCCAATTTTTCAGAGTTATCGGCAGTAAATCGGAACTGCGGCAGTAGGTTATCCAAAAGCAATTTCATTTAAATGGATTATTGGAATTGTCAACGGATTTAAGTTTTGCAGGTCAGGGTGAAAAATATTTGAGAAATGGAATAAGAGGAGATGCTACCATAACTCAGCAAGAGCTGTAAAATTTTCTTAAATGGTAAAATCCGGTTTTAGAAGGAGATTCATTAAAAATAATTTTATCTGGCAATTATGGAATTAGTAACCAATGCTGAAATTCCTACTTGGATGCAAATGTATGTTATCTGGATCTAAAATGAGTAATAATGTAACGATGGAACTCTTTACGATAAATGGTACTTTGGATGTAACAGGATAGGAATTAACAATACAAATGGATAGGTAATTTTAAATGGAATATTTAGAACCAAAAATCAGGGAGGATTTTCCGGTAGCTGGTTCTTCAATTTTTCAGGGAAATATTATTGTTAATCCGGGCTCAACAATTGAATTATATGCAAATGGGGTTCAGTATTTAAATTCAAGAGATGATTTTAGTAATTTAATATTTTCCGGATCTGGAATAAAAACTCCAAAAGGTTCGTTTTCTCCTGCCGGAACAGTTACTATTAAAGATAATGCATTTTCGATTGCCGGGAAAGAATATATGGAGTGAATATTGGAAATGATAACCAATCTTACCATGTCGGGAAACAGCCGGTTAATTGTGGACACTTATGGCCAGAATCCGAAAATGGCAGGAATATACAACCTTTCCGGCGGCATAATTGAATTTAAAGGATCAACCGGAACTCCGAAACTATCAGAAGCAAGAATTATCAGAATATTGAAGTAACAGGAACTAATGTATGAATGTCAGATGGCAATATTACTTTAAACACCAATGGAACTTTTACAGTAAAAAGCGGTGGCATTTTTTCGATAAATGATAATACAATAACTGGAAGCGGAGACGGAACACAAATAGTTACAGTAGAAAATGGTGGCATCTTTAAATGTGGCACTAATAAAGGTTTTAATGGAGTTTACCATCACGCAAGCTCCAATAAAAAGCTCCGCAATCAATTCAAACATTGAAAATATTATTCTTAAACCAAATAGCACAGTAGAATATTCACGGTCTAATCTCCTATCAGACGGCGATCAGCCAATCACGAATGCGAATGGACTTGTTTATCAAAACCTGGTAATATCCGGTACCGGAAATAAAACGGCTCCTTCAGATAATCTAATTATCCAGGGAAATTTATCTAAAACAAGCACCGCTAATTTTTTGCATAACAATGGAACGGTGATTTTTAATGGAAGTAATTCGCAAACTTATTCCTGCAATTCACCGCAAATGGTTTTTAATAATTTAACGAATGAAAATACGGTTGGGCTTAACATCAATGACAGTTTATCAGTCTATAATCAACTTGCGTTAAGGGATAATTCTGTAATAAACCTGGATGCCGATATAAGTTTACTCAGCAGTAAAGATCACACGGCAAGTATCGGACAGTTAGGCACAAACGCAAAAATTAATTATGCGAATGGCCGTTTTATTGTAGAACGGTATATCAATACTAATACAACAAATGGTGGACATCCAAAGTCATGGCAATTAATTTCAACACCCGCCTTTGGTGAAACTATTTTTAATACCTGGCAGGAAAAAGGTAGTAAAACGATTTCAGGATTCGGAACCTGGATAACCGGCAAACCGGGCACTGTCAAAGGATTTGATGCAGCCTCGCCTGCACCTTCGATGAAATATTATGATCCTGCTTCAAACAGTTGGGTAGGTATTTCTGGTACCGGTATTAATCTTGCGAATGCAAAAGGCTACATGGTTTTTGTAAGAGGCGACAGGAAAGTCAGAACTACAAATTCTCCGGCAACGCCAACAGTTTTGCGTACGAGAGGAAAGTTGTACACTCCGGAATTTTTGCCACCCACAAGTATCGTTCCTGCAGGCAAATTTCAATCTGTCGGAAACCCTTATGCCTCTGTTATAGATTTTTCTAAAATCAATTCAACTAATATCGAATCTTCATATACTGCCTGGGACCCAACATTAGGTGGCAAATATGGTTTAGGAGGTTATCAAACTATTTCTGCAGCTACAAATTATAAAGCGGTTCCGGGAAATACAACCATTTACAATTCTACATCTGATTATAGAAACATTCAATCGGGGCAGGCATTTTTTGTTTTTAATTATACAGCTTCACCGGGTTCCGTTAGTTTTACAGAAGGATGTAAATTGAGTGGCAATCAGCATTTGGTTAATCGTGAACCTACCATTGAACGGCCGGTTTTATTTGCCAATTTAATTTCAAAAGGCGTAATCAGAGATGGAAATGCAGTTGCTTTTGATCAAAAATTCTCAAATAATGTGGATGGCGAAGATGCATTGAAAATGACTAATGCCCGCGAAAATTTTGCCGTAAAAGTGGATGGTAAGATTCTGGCTGTAGAAGCCCGCAAAGAAATGAAAGAGAGTGACACTATATTTTACCATTTAAAAAATTTGTCAAAACAGCAATACAAATTATCCTTCATACCCGAAAATATCCATTCAGGGTTAGAAGCTCATTTAATTGACCAATATTTAAAAACTGATACCCTGGTAAGTTTAACTGATACTTCTTTTGTAAATTTTTTCGTTACTACTTATAAAGCTTCGGCTAATGCCAAACAGGTTTTATTTGATATTTGAAGCCGCCGCTGCACCGCTTTCTATTTCATTCTTATCAATGAATGCTTACCCGCAAGATGGAAATGTAAGGATAGAATGGAAAGTTGAAAATGAAAACGGCATAAAAAATTATCTCGTAGAATATTCTTCAGACGGGATTCATTTTTCAAATATTGGAGTTGAAAAGCCCAAAAATGGCGTTGCTAACAGTTATGCTTTTATTCATCACCAGCCTAAAACAGGAAATAATTTTTACAGGATTGAGGTTATTAAAACGAATGGGGAAGTGGAATATGAAAAAGTAGTAAAAGTATGTTTACCCGAATCTATGCCTGCCATTCGGATTTACCCAAACCCAGTTACAGGCAGCATTATCAAGCTTCAATTTAGAAACCAGCCTTCCGGGAAATATTATTTCAATTTATATAATTCAATTGGCCAAAAAATGTTTTCAAAAGAATTTAATTATGAAGGTGGAAATTCTATTCAATCGCTAAGGCCAGGTAAAAATTTTATTCAGGGCATTTACCATCTGGAAATCATAAAACCAACCGGAGATAGAAGAACCCTAAAAGTGTGGAAATAATTAGAGCCACCCCGGAAATATTTCCCATTTCGGCACTATGTTTAGCAGTGGAAATTAATTTTCTTTTAGCATCTGTATCCATCTGCGCTTGCCGCATAACTCCAGGTTCCTTTGCCATCCTGTATTTCCCACAGCATAGATATTAAATCATCTTTTGCAGATAGTTTGGGAATAGTACTGAACCACTGCCTTATGAGAAAGGGGGATTGGAAGAATCAGGCACAGCCCTCTTTACTAAGACTCAAAGGCACAAAGGATTTTTTTCTACGAAAAATAAAGGAAACCGAAGTTCTTCTTAGTGTCTTTGTAGCAAAAAAATTCAGGCAAAAGCCCACACAACATTACCACCGTCCAAGGCGGCGGCTTCCTAAGATAGAGTAAACCAACAAATAACTAGAATTCTTATTTTCGATTATTGTGAAATATACCAATTGCTAATAACTTATAAAATACATTATGCCTGTGCGGTTGGGCCGCCAAAATTCATAGGTAATTCTACCGCTTCAATATCCTGGATCGTACCATTTGTGGCTTCAAATTTCTTTACATTTTCTATCATGGCTTTCATAAAGCGTTTTGCATGTGATGGAGTTAAAATAATTCGGCTTTTTACTTTGCTTTTGGGCATCCCTGGCATCACATTAACAAAGTCAACTACAAATTCAGCATGGCTATGGGTTATGATGGCCAGATTGGCATATTGGCCTTCTGAAACTTCTTCTGAAATTTCGATATTTAATTGATTGGGTGCGGCTGGTTGATCGGGCATAATAGTTTTTTTCAAAAATAGCTTAAAATTGAAGTAAATCTCATAAAAAAAGCCGATAATTTTTATATCGGCTTTTTAATAAAATATTTTCAAATATCATCTAACAAATTGTTCGTCAAATTTATACTTCCCGCTTAGTATTGTAAACACTACTGAAAAATTACCTGTTGTAGCATCTGAGCTACTTGAAAGAACAACTGCTCCATAGCTATTAGGGCTTGATGCACTTGATCCTGCTTTTACGGAAACTGAACCATCACCATTAAAATGGTATTCAGTATAACCTCCAAAAAAGTCTGCAATAGAACCCGGCTCAGCCACAGTATGCTGATCCACGGTTTGCAGTGTCATCACATCATCATAAGTTTCATCATAAGGGCCACCTACTGTATGGGCATGGAAATTAGTAAATGTCCCCGCAAAAGGGGATGAAATGAACCATAAAGGCAAATGGTTCCAGCTACTGATATCTATGGAAGATTGGGTGATAGTGAACGGTAACACGTAATTATGGCCATCCTCAAATTTATCACTGTGGACCAGGACATCTGAATAAGTTTCCCTCTGCCCTGCCGGTACGGTCAGGTCCAAAGATGAAATAGTATAGAGGCTGTCGGGCATTAATTCCATCGGTGTCCAGCTATAGGGGTAATTAGGGTCAGTAGTATGATGCGAAGTATCAGAATTAAGGTAATCTTGTTGTGCCTGTGTAGCAGCCGCAGATTGATCCGCATTATATTGATCTATCCATGCGGCGTCAATTCCTATAGTTGCTGTTACAGGAGTAGAAGGTTTGTCGACAGAAGCAACATTTACATACAGTTCAAAACTGGTAGTAGTATCAGGAGACCAGGGAATCCCGTAAGGTTTATTGGCGTATTTAGCAGCAAGCGGCAATTCAATAGCAGGGCTTCCTTTCGAGAAATCCTCGTAATATTTGTTGTTTTTCAGGCATGATTGCAGCGAAAAAACCAACCCTGCAATTAACAGTATCCTGAAATATCTATTTTTAGTTTGTTTCATTTTGTTCAATTTTAATTTTATAAGGTGATTCCTCTATAAATAAACTTTAAATTATTTCATCCAAAATACTTTGCTGCTTTGAGGGTCATTTCCCTGCGCTACTGCAGCATTATAATTATCCTGGTTGGTATTTTGCTCAGAAGTTGGGTACATTAGCTTAGTAGGCATGGACCTGGTGTTGCCCGGAAATTTGGTTGGAGGCAAAACATTAGCATTTGGAAACCCGGTGCGGCGGTATTCTGTCCAGGCTTCAAAGCTGTTGATTCCGGCAAGTGCCGCCCATTTCTGGGTGATAATATTTTCAATACTTACCGTACCCGCACTTGTACTATTATAATCTGCTGCATCTGCATCAGCGACAGCCTTACTATCGCCCCCGGAAGTATATAAATATTCAAAGGAAGCGGTAATCCCATCTTCATATAAACCCTGTGCATCACCGCTAGTCCAACCCCGGAATGCCGCCTCAGACTGCAAAAAATAACTTTCGGCAGCCGTCATCAAAGGAACAGAAGCATCAAACCCACTCATTACTCCATGCCCTATTCCTACAGTTCCTGCAGTTTTTTGTGCGTTAGCGGCATCCCGGTCTCCATAATATACACCATGATAATCTTCATATAGCGTATCCGTTTCAAAAAACGCCGTTGTACTTGGATCCGAACCGTCCGGGGCATACGCATAAAAAAGGCGGCGGTCATTTTTACCCTTAAAAAAAGTAACAGCAGCGCCACCCCCGACAAGGTATTTATAGCCATCTGAATACAAACTGCCACCAGGAGTTGCTCCATAAGTCCCCCAATAAGGGTTTTGCTTTCCTGCAGAGTTCAAATATCCGGGATTAACCAAGGCATCATCTGTTAGATAACCGGTTGAAGCGGTTTTTGCAATTTCCGTCTGTGCGTCCGAGGCAGAAATTATATTGGACTCGCGAATGATATACTTCAATTTTAAAGTATTGGCAAATTCAGCCCATTTAGTCATATCACCTTGAAACATAATGTCATTGTTGCCCAAAGTTGTAGTAGTACTCGGTGCATTGGCGATCAGGTTAATCGCATTATCCAACTGGGCAATACTGGAATCATAAATAGACTGCCCGTCATCATATTTAGGGAAAAAGTTAGCAGAGCCCTGGAAAGCCTGTGAATAAGGAACATTCCCATATCCATCCACCAGTATCTGGAAACCATAAGCCTTCAGGATTTTTGCTACGGCTTCTGAATAAGCGCCGTTGGGATCATTGGCAGAATTGGATTCAATATAAGCCGTATTTTTTAGAATGCTATAAAGATTGTCCCAGTTGCTGGGGCTGGCCGCACTAACATAATAGGTTTCCGTATTATTAGTTACAGAATAACCGCCGCTTATGGAATAATAGCCCATCCAAAGCCCGATAGTAGATGCCGAAAAATAAACATTGGAGGCATAACCTGAAAGTATCGGTGGCAAAATAAGTGAAGCAGGGGCCTGCGAGGGCTGGTTGGGATTTACGGCCAAATCAGTTAAAAACCCTTTTTTGCACCCTGTCGAAAAAAGCAGGGTGGCAAAAATTAAGTTAATATAAAGTAATCTTTTCATGTTTTTATTTTTTTTTAAGGTACAACCCTTGTTATCTGTATTGTTCAAAATAGCTTAAATTTTGTTACTTAAAATTTAATATTTACACTGGCACCATACTGGCGTGTCGGAGGCAACTGGTCATAGTTGGTAATACCCTGGTTATTATTAGTTGTATAACTAAATTCCGGGTCAGTCCATACATTTTGTGATGGGCGAAGCATGATCAGGTTTTTGCCAATCACAGAAAAGGTAAGCCCGTGTAACCAATGAACATTCTGAATTACATCTTTGAAGTCATAAGTCAAACTTACGTTTCTTAATTTCCAAAAAGCCGCGTTTTCTGTATAAGAAGTGCCTGCCTGTGAAAAAGCGGAATTTGTCCAGAAGTTGGCGTTACCATCTATGGTATAATATTTATCGTTATCCACATATTTGCCGTTATCCAAATAAACAGAATTGGGGTAGATGAAACGTTGCCTTCCGTTTTGTGTAGTAAATTTAGAAGTTCCTGTAAAATTAAGTTGTTTACCTACTTAAGCCAGGAAAACATTACCCCCCTGGTAAGATGCCTGCGCATTAAAAGAGAAATTTTTCCAGCTTAAGGTAGTATTTACGTTCACCATATATTTCGGGTTTACCTGTCCAACTACCTGGAGTGTGTCACCTAATATTGGAAGGCCATTGGCTGGGTTAATGATCACCTTTCCTTGAGGGTCACGTTTTACATCCGCAGTTTCAAGTACCGGGAAAGGCTGCCCAACAACGGCATAGTCCGCACCGGTAAGCCGGTATAACCACCTATATTAAATTGTTTACTTCCCTGGTATAAATCCTGAACATTCGACCCGTTCCAGGTAAAGTTGCCGCCCAAATCCCATTTCAACCGGCTTACATTATTTTGAATTATGGTTGCATTGATACCTAATCAACGCCCTGGCTCACTACATCGCCCGCATTTACATAAGCGCTGGTATAACCCGTTGTCCCTGATACACTAACCGGGAAAGTCTGGCCACTCGTTAAAGAATAGTAGTAATCGGCATCTAAGTTAATACGCCCGCTAAATAAGCCCAGCTCAAGCCCTACTTCTTTTTCTACCGTTTTTTCAGGCACCAAATTAGGATTGCGGTAGGCTCCATTTAGTGTAACACCAGCCTGGCTACCATAAGGGTAACCTGAACCAACATCAAATACATTTTGAATGTTATAAGGAGATAAAGTAATATCCCCCGTGTTACTATAAGCCGCTCTTAATTTACCATAGGAAATCAAATCCTGGTTTTGTAATGATTTAATAGCATCAGTAAATACCCAAGATACATCTGTTGACCAGAAATTATAAGCATTTTTTCCTTTAGGCAATAATGAGGAATAGTCGCGGCGGAAACTTCCATGGACAAATAAATAATTTTTATAACCTAAAGTTAAATCGCCATATCCGCTTATTAAACGGGTTTGATTAACAGTATGGCCACTATTTTTAGTAGCATCGGAACCATCGGCATTAAGCTCCCCAATCCGGTAATCAGTGTTATAAAAGTTATCAATAAATAGTTGAGTTGACCCTACCGTTGTTTGGGAAGAATAGTTGTTACCATAAGGTTTTTCCGCTATTGTGTTGCCCAATATCAAGGTGGCATCAAGGTCACCAAGTTTTTTATGAAAAGTAGCCAGGATGTCTTGTGTTATGTTTCGTGCATTGGCATTGGTGTAATACGCCTGCCCATTTTGATGAAGGCCTACTGTTGAAGCGGTATTACTGGCTCCCCAAGGATCGCTTACCTGATAAGGCGTAAAATTAACCGCAGCTATATAACTATTATTATAAAAGTCTGTGAACTGTGTACCTGCGCGGTAGGATAAAGTCAACCAATTAGTGGCTTCCAAACTCATTTGCAATACCCCGGTAAAATAGTTTGTCCTGCTAATTACACGCGAATTATATATCTGCCACCATGGGTTTGGATAATAAGCATTATAGTAATTGTCATTAAAAAAGGTGCTGCTTGGGCTTGATAAACGCGGGTCTTCCAACGGCACATTCGCGCCCTGGTTCAACAGGTTCCAATACACGCCGGTTCCCTGGAAATAATCCCCTCCCACCGTATTAGAATACCTTTGGGCATAGCTTATGTTATAGTTTGCTGAAAATTTACCATACGTCTTTTTCCCTGAAAAATAAAGGCTTGTACGGCGCCCCTGGTCATGGGGAACTACGCCTTTGGTACTTACGTCCTGAACAGAAAGAAAGTAAGAGTTTTTACTATCGCCTCCAGAGTAAGATAGGTTGTTTTGTATCCTGATACCCCGTTTGGAAAAAAGTCCTTCTGGGATCCGGGGTAATGGCTTTAAAAGGGGTTTGGAAAAAAGTAGAATCTGCCAGCGGGCCACCTATATAACCCAAGTTAGGGTCCCCGTTAAATTCCATACCATAGTTTTGGTTTTCATAAGGGACATATAGGATTTCGCCGGTATAAGGGTTCTGGTAATAATATACTTTACTTGGGTCGGGCACAAATGATGGCGCATCCCATGCATAAGGGCCGGTTTCGCCACTACCCGGGGCATATTGGTCTTGTAAAGGAGGCATGTAAGAAACCCTTTCCAACATGGTGGTGTTATTGAATTCAATAACAGGTTTCCCATGTTCTGCCCCTTTTTTGGTGGTAATTACCAATACGCCGTTGGTAGCATCCACTCCATATAATGCCGCGGCACTTGCACCTTTCAGTACATTAATACTCTCCACATCATTAGGGTTAATAGAACTTAGAAAATTACTGCGAACCGCAATTCCGTCAACCACTATTAATGCCTGGTTGTCGGCATTTAAGTGGCGGTACCCCCGAAGTACAACGCGAATTCCGGGGTCAACCCCGTTATTTATTGTATTAATTTGCAGCCCTGCTACTTTACCAGTTAACCCTTCTCCAATGGTTACCGGTTTGGAAACGTTCAGTTCATTAGTACCTACATTCGTGGCACCGTAACCTAATGACCTGGCCTGCCTTTTAATACCGAGTGCCGTAACAACCACTTCATTCAGCCTTTTGGTATCGGCAGCTAATGTTACATCTACAACAGCCCGGTTGCCTGCTTTTAGTGGTCTGTTCTGTAAAACCTACACCTGTAAAAACCAGAGTAGCATTTGAAGGGACAGTTAATTCAAATTGGCCATTAGAATTAGTGGCGGTCGCCGTATTACTCCCTTGAACCTGTACGGTAATACCGGGAAGAGAGTTGCCATCGGGCCCTGTAACATGGCCTTTCACAGAATGGTCTTGGGCAGATGCCAATACTCCGCTGAGCATCAACACTGCAAATAGTGCAAGAAATCTTCTCATGTGTATAGTTTAATTTTAAGGTTGCAAATATATGGTTCTTTTAAGACAACCAAAAAAATTGTTAATTAATATAAGTTTTGCAATTTGAGCAAAACCCGGATAACCTACATAATGACACTTATTATTTTCTTTTCGCTGCATTATTTAACAAAAAAGTTAAAATTTTTTGCGGAATACGGGAAAATTGGTAGGTAAATTGCAGTAAACCAACTTTTAACGCCAATTTGTATTTTAAGCTTTTTTTGCCTCTAATAGCGGTACGCCCGGCAATTAAATAAATTTACACTGTTACACGGATCACTATGAACCCTTTTAATGTTATTTTGTATTGTTGACTTCCCGGACTCGCCTTTTTTGCCAGCCTTTATCAAAAATCATAAATCATTTCAAATTTAATTTCCGATTTTTTATTTCCTTTAATTAAGTCAAGCCCACTTCCAATTTCATTTTTACCTATATAAATGGTTTGGGCAAACCGGCTCCAGCCTGTCAATTTTTTATTTATTTTATATTCAATGTTTAAATAATACCGATAGCCTTTATCAAAAAAAACGGGAATTGAATAAGCATATAAAACATCATTTTCAAAAGAATAAATCCGGCTGTTGTATCCATCTGTTTCAAAATACGACAACCTTATATTGGCTGAAAGTGTTTTTAAAAGAGGCTTATAAATAATATCTGTAAAAATGAGAAATCCATTTTCCGGATCTCTTCCATGTTTATCAAACCAGATAAGTTCCACCCTTGAGCGAAGGGTAAATTTTTTGTTCAATTTATATTTAAACTGCGTTCTCAACCCCTGTTTTCGGCCTTCCCACTACCGGGTTCAAATACAGATCGTCCGGGTTATAATTGATTGGTTTATTTTTATAACGGTAACGCGAACTCAATTCTACCTGTTTATTTGGCTGAAAGGTAAGTTGAATCATATAATCATTTCCGGAGGTTGGTGCATCTGTCCGGTATTTCAGCCAGGGAAAATGATAAAAATCGGCATAAGCGTCAATTCTTAAAAAATCAGAGGGAGTAATAGTAATCCCGGAATAAAAGCCGCTTTCATTGGTAGGATGTGTATTTTCAGTAAATGCATTAGCATATAAAGATTGATAGCCTTTCGAAATATTCCGGTACAGGAAACTCATTGACACTTTTGAATCAGTATTTATTAATAAGCCGGAAATAATAGCTTTATCAAAATCTTCATCAGTCGGCCACTTCTCCAAAAAAATACATATTATTATCAGTAAAGCTATAATCACAGCTATAATTTCCTGCATGCCTTCCTGATAATAGCATACATATTATATAAGTAATCAGTTTTAGCAATTGGATTTTCAAAATCGTAATGAACCGCATTAATTCCAAAGTGAAATTTTTCGGCTGAATAAGAAATATTTCCTCCAAAGCTTATTGCGCCCTGGCTTCCTTTTCCCGCAATTTCGTTGGCGGTACGGTGATAACCGGATGTGTGCAGTGAAGAAACATAATCTCCATAATTGAATTCAGTATCCACATTAAAGCCTGCATCTAATTTCCGATAACTGATGAAACCTGTCGTTTCCCATTTGTGTTTTTGTAACGTAATACCAATGCCCCGGTTAAAATCAATTTCACCTGCAGAATTATAAGGCTGCAAAACATCGGATTGCCTTATTACATTGATAATATTCGCGCCTTTATTAAAGGCAAGGCTTTGCCATTGGGTTAATCCCTGTCCCATGTTAACCACAAAATCACCCACGGCCAGTGATTTAATAATTCCAAGGTTCCTGGCAAAAAAATGAGCGGAGTAAAAATCAAATCCCATCCTTTTTGAGCGCCTTTGAAAAATTGCTCGCCGGCATCTTTTTCAGCGGTAAATCCATATTGTAAGCAAATTCCCCGACCGGTATTTATATCGAAGTAATAATTTTTGCGGGCTTCCCGGATAATAATTTTTTCCTGAGCTGCTATTCAGTAAATAACCTTTCGATTTTTCAAGAACCTGTTGTTCCCCTTAACAAAAAAGTATGATCTCCGTTTTTCAGTCTTTTATGTAATGATTGAAAAACTTCTGTCTTTTGAGCAACTGTTACATAAGGCCGGATGCGATTTATTAAATCCAAATCCCAGATGGGTATTGCCTGTAATTCATAAATACTTAAAAAATTCCCCAGCAATTTCCTGTAAGAAAGTAAATTATCTATTTGAACAGGGCTCAATAATTTCAATTGCTCCAAAATGCCCAGCATCTGCATAATTAAGATTGATTGGTTCTTTTAAAAAATGATGCATTTCCTGCAAATAAGCATCATCTTCCGTTTCCACATCTTCATTTGACTCAGTCAAGTTTTCCAATTGCTGTTCTACAATAGTAGAAGGTTCATCAGGAATTTCCTGCGCGTTTGCAGCATTTGAAATTCCTGATCCAAAATTGAAAAGAAAACGGGAAATAATAATTTTAAAGTTTTTAATCTTTCTCAATCTTTTTCTTTTTGAAATTCATAATCAACATTAAACCCGGGCTCAATCCTAATTGCGGATGATAAGAAGCTGCACAACATCCAACCGAAAATTATCCCAGCAAACACCTGCGCCTGCAAACGGGGAACCGTTTTGCGATGAAATTCCAAAGCGTGCAAAAAACTGTTTTGCAAAATCGTATTCCATACCGCTGCATTTACATTCACCGGCAAATCTTCCTGCTTTACAATTTCTACGCTTATCAAAAAATTATCAGAAGCTTCATAGCCAAGCCCAAATGAATAAATGGAACTTAATTTATCATTTTCAGTTTTTGAAAGTTTCCCGCCAACAGGATTATAAAAATGAATTCCTGCATTTAATCGTTCACGTCAAATGGACAATTGCGCCAATTTCAAAATTGATGGTGGAAGGATTTTCAAAACCCGGAATCCGAAAAGAATAATAATTGAATTTAATTCCGAGGTCCAATTTATTTCCCACATTTCTCGCATAGGCAATACCGAGTTGTGATTCGTTATAATTTTTAAATCCAAAATAATCAGCCTGGAAAGCAAAATTTCCATCTTTTGTAGGAACAGCTACAATTCCAGAAAACATGTTGGTTTGCTGCCAATAAAAATCTTTTTTCTCCATAAATACCAACTGAAGGAGTTTTAATTTGCGCGAGCGCCGCCTGGTTTGTTCGTTAACAGAAAAAACATCTACATGATGAATACTATAAGCTCCTAAACCTATATAAGAAGCAGCGATTGGTTTTAGCAAAGATTGAGAAAATACTGAAGTTGCTAACAGGGAAAGAAATAAATGAAGTATATTTTTCTCAAAGCAATATATTATTTTAGGGATAATCAATATATGAATAAAAATTTAAGATTCCTGAATGAAAACAAAAAATAAGAAAATCAATCAGCCTGTTTTATTTTTTGCGCCATGCAATTATTAGAAGGAAAAGTAGCTTCAGCAGCCATCAAAGAGGATATAAAAAATAAAATTTCTGATTTAAAATCTGAAGGGAAAAAACCGATTTTCACATCGTCATTCCAATAATTTCTTATATTGAAGTATGTTCAATGATTTTAATTTATTAAAATCTTTATCCGCGGTTAAAAGTAATATACCCATAAATTCAGCAGAAGCAGCAATAATACTATCGGGCAGTTTTAAACCAGTTTTTCTTCTTATTTGTATCGCTGAATGTTTTATTTGCTGATTCATTTCAATTATATAACATGCGGATAAAAAACTTTAGATTTTCTTTTCTTCTGCTGAGTCTAATTGAGGGCTTCCCAATAATTCCATCTCAGTAATATAGCTTATATAGGGTGTTTTAGTATTTAAAATATCTGCCAAAACTTTATCTCCTCCTAATAGGTATAAAATAATATTGGTATCCAGCAAATAATTAGTCCCACTCATTTCTCCATTTTTTTTGTAATTCCAGTGGATCTGCTTTTAGCTTTATAGTTCCACAATATTTATAAGCATTAAAAGTTCCTCTTTTAACGGTAAATGCTTTCTTATTAACCTCCTCTAATTTCTTTAATGCAGCTTCAATTTCTGTTTTTTGTGGACCGGCTTGTAATTGTTACCACCATTTCATTATCTTTTTTAAATAAAACGAATTTACTCTTAAAAACTCACTGTTCAAAAGAGTATTTCTATAATCTGAATATATGAGAATAGGAAGCAAATAAAATAAGAAGATGTTTGAATTTTAAAAATTTAAAATTAAATTCGTGCTATGACAGAAATTATAATAGAATAAAAAAGAAATATATATTAATCCCCGAAAATAATTATCATGCACTTCAAAAACAGGCAGCTTTAAAAACGAAGCCTGAAAAAACATTTACTGTAGAGGCAGCCCGCTCATATAGCAAAAAGCTGATTAAAAAATGGACAGAAGAAAAATAATTGTAAAGCAAAATGCTGCAGATAATATTGCAGCCATTGCATGGTTTATAGAGTCAAAAGGGCTGATTGATACAGCCAATAAATTTACTGACGATGCTTATGATTTTTTTATAAAAATTGCCGATACCTTAAAATCATATTCAATTTGCAGGGATCCTGGAAGAGCAATTTTAGGGTATAAGTGCATCTCATTTAAAAAAAATATACTGTTGTTTTTATTGAATCCAAAAATGAATTAATTATTTGTGAATTCATTTCGTCCAAATTAATCCACTGGTAATAAGAATGGGGGGTAATAAGAATTTTTGCAGAAACCGATCTCTTCCAATTTGCCCTTTATTATAGGAACAATGCCTGGGCTTTCCTTTGATCTTATTCGATTAAAAAACAAAAAATAAGAAAATCAATCAGCCTGTTTTATTTTTGCGCACATGCAATTATTAGAAGGAAAAGTGGCTTCAGCAGCCATCAAAGAGGATATAAAAAATAAAATTTCTGACTTAAAAGCTGGCAACAAAAAGGTTCCGCACCTGGCAGCGATACTTGTAGGCAACGATCCGGCAAGCGAAACTTACGTAGCATCTAAAGTGAAGAATTGTAAAGAAATTGGAATTGACTCATCCCTTTTCAGGTATGAAAGTTCGATTTCTGAAGAAATTCTTTTAGAAAAAATTAAAGAATTGAATGAGGATGCTCAAATTGATGGAATCCTTGTGCAGGTTCCTTTGCCGAAGCATATATCAGAAAAAAAGGTGATCCTGCATATTTCTCCGGAAAAAGATGTGGACGGTTTCCATCCGCTAAATATTGGCAATATGGTGCTTGGTTTTCCTACCTTTATTTCGGCTACGCCTTATGGAATCCTTCTTTTGCTACAACATTATAAAATAGAAACTTCCGGCAAAAACGTGGTGGTTATTGGTAGAAGCAATAATGTGGGAACGCCTTTGAGTATTTTATTAAGCAGAAATAATAATGAATATGGAAATGCCACCGTTACTCTTTGCCATTCACGCACTAAAGATTTAAAATCTGTTTGCCTGCAGGCGGATATTATAATTGCCGCTATCGGAAAGCCCAAATTTGTAACAGCCGATATGGTAAAAGAAAACGCAGTTATAGTTGATGTAGGCATTAACCGGGTTAAAGATGAAACCAAAAAAAGCGGCTTTGCCTTAAAAGGAGATGTAGATTTTGAAAATGTAGCGCCAAAATGCAGTTACATAAGCCCGGTTCCCGGCGGCGTAGGGCTCATGACCATTGCAGCTTTGCTGATGAATACGTATAAGGCAGCCTCCCAAAATGTTTAAAATAGAATTTACCGTTATTTGTTGGTTTACTATTTACCTTTGGACATTTCGATCAGTTATCAGTAATTCACAACTCACAAAGCACCATTGACTATTCGCCATTCACCATATAAAACAATCTCATTACCCATCATGGAAGCCTTTTATACCCTGCAGGGCGAAGGTTTCCACCAGGGAAAAGCCGCTTATTTTATCCGGCTTGCAGGCTGCGATGTGGGTTGTGTTTGGTGTGATGTAAAAGAAAGTTGGGACGAAGAAAAATACCCTTTGCAAAGCATTGATGAAATTGTAGCAAAAGCGAAAGAAAATCCTGGGAGGCTGGCCGTTATTACCGGCGGAGAACCTACTTTATACAATCTTGAAGCATTAACTTCTGCATTAAAAAAAGAAGGATTTGCTACCAATATTGAAACTTCAGGTTCATCTACATTAACAGGAAAGTGGGACTGGATTTGCCTTTCGCCCAAAAAATTTAAACCTCCATTACCAGAAATCGTTAAAAAAGCAAATGAACTAAAAATAATAGTTTTTAATAAATCTGATTTTCTGTGGGCTGAGAAATATGCTTCACAGGTTAATGCTTCCTGCAAACTTTACCTTCAACCGGAATGGGAAAAAGCGGAAATAGTAACTCCCTGGATCATTGATTATATCAAACAAAATCCTAAATGGGGATTGTCATTGCAAATACATAAATATATTAATGTTCCGTAGGGACAAGTCACGACTTGTCCCTACGGCCTACCATTAACAACAAATTAAATAATTGCGGGTTAAATTCGTTTACCTAAAAAACCGCAGATGCAAAAACTTCTTCTTCTTTTTATATTCTCATCATTCTTTTTAAAAGCAAAATCCCAATGGTACGATCCCGAAAAGGTAGATCATAAAGCCAATACCATTTATAACCTGGCCATTAATAAAGCCAGGAACGGAGATTATGCTTCTTCTATAAAAATGATTAATGAGTCTTTAAAAATTGAACCAAAATTTGTTGACGCCTATTTATCACTGGCAGGCATATACGCAGATTTGAAAGATTATCAATCTTCTGTTGACAATTTTGATAAAGCTTTTTCCCTTGATTCGGTTTATGCTGAGGATTATTATCTTCCTTACTCTATTTCTTTAGCCGGAACGGGGCGGTTTGACGATGCATTAAAAGCGGTAAATAAATTTTTATCTGTTCCAAAATTGAATGGCCGAAGTATTAAGGCAGGCGAATTTAGAAAAAAAACGTACCAGTTTGCCATAGATTATGCGCAATCCCATCCGGATAAAAATTATGTTTTTGCTCCACAAAATATGGGCGATAGTATCAACACAACCGACCTTGAATATTTTCCCTCTTTAACTATTGATGGTAAAAAATTAATTTTTACAAAACGAATTAATAACAAAGAAAGTTTTTATGAAAGCGACCGCGTAAACGGAACCTGGGGAAAGGCTTTTCCTCTTTCAGGAAAAATAAATTCACCCGATTTCAATGTAGGCGCGCAAAACATTTCCCAGGATGGGCAGTGGCTGATTTTTACCGGATGTAATTTTCCGGAAGGCTTTGGAAGCTGCGATCTTTATATGTCATTTCTTACAAAAAACGGCTGGAGCGAACCACAAAATTTGGGAAGAACCGTGAATTCCGAATTCTGGGAATCTACTCCTTCCCTATCGCCTGATAAAAGAGATTTGTATTTTAGCAGCAACAGAAACGGCGGTTATGGAGGAAAAGATATTTGGGTATGCCACAGAACAGAAACCGGCTGGAGCCAGCCGGAAAACCTGGGCCCTGAAATAAATACTGCAGGCGATGAAAGCACTCCGTTTATCCACGCCGATAACCAAACTTTATATTTTAATTCTTCCGGGCTTCCGGGATACAGTGAAAAACCCGATCTTTTTGTAACAAGGAAACAGCCCGATGGAACATGGAGCAAACCCGAAAACCTCGGTTACCCGATAAATACAATAGACGATGAAGGTTCGATGATCGTGGATGCGGATGGCAAAACGGCTTATTATTCAAGTGATAAATTTGGTTCCAAAGGAGGGCTGGACATTTACACATTTGAACTCAGAAAAGATTTGCGCCCTTTAAAAACTTTGTGGGCACAAGGAAAAGTATATGACAATAAAACGAAAGCAGGGCTTCCTTGTACTGTTATTCTCACGGATATAGATACACGCCAAATCGTTAGCAAATTACAAACGGATGAAGATGGCAATTACCTGGTTACTATTCCCGTTGGAAAAAATTATGCATTCAATGTTCACAGAAGAGGGTATTTATTTTATTCACAGAATTATGACATGAGTAATAGTTCTTCTGATTCGGTTTATCATGTGGATATTCCTTTGGAACCGATTGAAGCCAATGCAAAAGTGATCTTAAAAAATGTATTTTTCGATACCAAAAAAACAGATCTAAAACCTGAATCAATCAGCGAACTGGATGACGTAGTGAGGCTAATGAATGAAAATCCAAACATGAAAATTTTGATCAGCGGTTTTACAGATAACGTAGGAACTCCGGCTGATAATTTAAAGCTTTCAACCGGTCGGGCTGTCTCTGTTGTTAATTATTTAGTAGCAAAAGGGTTAACCAAAACCCGTTTATCTTATAAAGGTTTTGGCGAAACAAAACCTATTGCAACTAATGAAACAGAAGAAGGGCGCGCATTGAACCGCAGAACAGAATTGAGTGTGGTAAGTAATTAGGAATTATTTAAAATCAAAAGAAATTTTTAATTATTTTGGGCAGTAAATTTTATCATGCAAAAAGAACTGCTTTACCAGGTTGCGCTCACTATGATTCCAAATATTGGGGATGTAAGGGCAAAAGCATTAGTCAATTATTTTAAAGATGTGTCCGCTGTTTTTCATGCATCAAAAAAAACTTTGGAATCCATAGAAGGTTTAGGAACCAAAGCAGTTAACTCCATATTAAATTTTAAAGATTTCAGCAGGGCAGAAGAAGAAATTTCTTTTATCGAAAAATACAAGATTACACCACTTTTTTTAACTGGTAAAAATTATCCGCAGCGATTATTGAATTGTTACGACAGCCCGCCATTACTCTATTATAAAGGAAATGCAGATTTAAATTGTTCAAGAATTGTTGCCATCGTGGGTACAAGAAACCATAATGAATATGGAAAAAATACTTGCGAAAAATTAATTGCAGAATTGATAAATGAAGAGGTGCTGATAGTAAGCGGCCTTGCATTCGGAATTGACAGTATCGCCCATAAAAATGCTTTAAAAAATAATTTAAAAACGGTTGGCGTTTTAGCCCATGGTTTGGACAGGGTTTACCCGGCGCAAAATTCTTCTTTGGCAAAACAAATGATTTCCAATGGCGGATTATTAACTGAATTTAAAAGCAATACAATCCCTGATAAACAAAATTTTCCTGGAAGAAACCGGATTGTTGCAGGAATTAGTGACGCAATCATTGTGATTGAATCAGGAATTAAAGGCGGTTCGCTGATTACTGCTGAATTGGCCAACGGATATAACAAAGATGTTTTTGCTTTTCCCGGCAGGGCGGATGATACCAAAAGCGAAGGCTGTAATTTCCTGATTAAAAATAATAAAGCCGCGTTGATCACTTCGGCAAATGACCTCCTTGAAAATATGGGTTGGAAAAAAAATAAAAAACCTTCACCCAAAAAGCAAAGAGAGTTGTTTATCGAACTTTCACCAGAAGAAAAAGTGGTAGTAGATATTTTACAAACACACGAACAGGTACAAATCGATGAATTATATTTTAAAAGCAAACTTAGCAGCAGCGCTGTTGCGCAAGCATTGCTTATGTTGGAAATGCAGGGTGTTGTATCTTCTTTGCCGGGAAAAATTTATAAGATGATCTGAGAATCTTGCATACATTTAATGCAAGCCAGATAATAGTAAAGAAACAAATAAAAGGAATTTTTATTCTGCCAAACTTATTACGCTCAATTTCTTACTTCCTCAGAAATTTCCTTTTTTGAGATGTTGTGACTTTTATTACCTTTGCACATGGCTACACTAAATAAACCCACTTCCCCCTCAAAAAAGATTTTTGGTGAAGGATTAACCTTCGATGATGTACTGTTACTTCCTGCATACAGCGAAGTTTTACCGCGCGAAGTAAATACTTCAGCACGGCTCACAAAAAATATCACACTTAATATCCCGATGTTAAGCGCGGCAATGGATACCGTTACCGAAGCCAAACTGGCAATTGCTTTGGCCAGGGAAGGCGGCCTTGGTTTCTTACATAAAAACATGAGTATTGAAAGCCAGGCAGCGCAGGTAAGAAAAGTAAAAAGAAGCGAGAGCGGCCTTATAATAGATCCGATTACTTTACAATTGGATGCCACGATCGGCGATGCATTAATTTTAATGAAAGAAAATAAAATCGGAGGTATTCCAATCGTTGACCAAAATGGAAAACTGGTTGGAATTTTAACCAACAGGGACCTGAGATTTGAAGATAATATGAAGCGGCAGGTAAGTGAATTAATGACCGCTGAAAATTTAATTACCGCTCCCGAAGGAACCGATTTAAAGAAGGCTCAATCCATTTTAAGAAAGTATAAAATTGAAAAATTACCCGTTGTAAATAAAAAAGGAATTTTAAAAGGATTGATTACTTACCGCGATATTCTGCAGGTTCATAATCATCCGCTTGCTGCAAAAGATCGAATTTGGTAGATTGCTCGTTGGTGCCGGCGTAGGCATTACAAAAGATATTGGCGACAGGGTTTATGCTTTGCAACAGGTAGGTGTAGATGTAATTGCCCTTGATAGCGCTCATGGGCATACAAAAGGAGTGATTGATGCGCTTAAAAAAATTAAAAAAGATTTTAAAACGCTGGAAGTTATCGCTGGTAATATAGCCACGGCAAATGGCGCCAAAGCTTTAGCAGAGGCAGGCGCAGATGCAATAAAAGTGGGTATCGGGCCTGGTTCTATTTGTACTACCCGAATTGTAGCCGGCGCCGGCGTCCCACAAATTACGGCTTTGATGGAAGTGTCATCTGCTATAAAAAATAAAAATATCGGAATTATCGCCGATGGAGGAATCCGATACACGGGAGATATGGTAAAAGCCATCGCGGCAGGCGCTGATTGTGTGATGATGGGCGGCGTATTTGCAGGAACTGAAGAAAGCCCTGGCGAAACTATAATTTATGAAGGAAGAAAATTTAAGCAATACCGCGGAATGGGCTCGTTAGGCGCAATGGCACAAGGAAGCAGCGACCGTTATTTCCAGGATGGTGAAGGGCAGGCTAAAAAATATGTGCCCGAAGGAATAGAAGGGCGCATTGCTTACAAAGGATTTTTATATGAAGTGGTTCACCAGTTTACGGGTGGCTTACGTGCGGGAATGGGCTATTGCGGAGCCAAAGATATCCGTGAATTACAGCAAGCCACCTTTATACAGATAACCAATGCAGGAATGCGGGAAAGCCATCCACACGATGTAGAGATAACCCGGGAAGCGCCAAATTACAGCAGGTAATTTTCGGTTGTGCATCAACGTTATTACATCTATTGGGAGATTGGAAGTGAAATTTACGTCGCATATCTCACACATCGAAATCCTTTTTTTCCAAACCTTTTTCAGAACTGCTTTTCATAAGCCGTGCAACGTGGTAACCACAGTAATAAAACAAGATTTCATTTTAATTGTTGCTTTACTATTATTTTATTTAACAAAGAAGGTGCTCATTAATTTTTAATTAATTTTCTTTTCAATACTTTTTTTTAAATCACTCAATAGATAATTTATTTGCCTGCTAACCGAACGGCCACGCTTATACGCAATTACACTAATCTCTGATGCGCCTTTTGGAATATCTAATGGAGTGCCGGTATATTGTGGATAAAAATTATCGGGATTAGTTCCATCAAAAGTATAATAAAAAGCTAGCTGGGCATTTCACTGGTCACTTCTATTTTCATCGAATCATCTTTACCATTTATCGCAGTGATAATCGGGTCATACATGCTTCGTGAATATTTCACCGAATCAGCATCAAGGTATTTAAATTTCTCCTCAACCCGATGTGCAAAATCGTCCCAGTTGTGTGTTGATTTCGGTGACCACAAAACCTCGGAAATGGCCATTGCCCTTGGCCAGTGCCATATATTCCAAATGGCGGTAGTTGGGTATTTTTTCTGTCCAAATACACGCCTGCCCTCCCAAAATATATTTCGGGTCAACACCCTCCGGTAAAGGCTCAAATTCATAACAGGTGCTCAATCGCAATAATCCGGGGCCAAAGGTTCTACTGAAGGATCGCCTTGTTTGCGGCTTAAATAGGTTTCGAGTATGGGTGTCATAATTACTTCGTGCCCCATTTTAGCAGCTTCAATTCCTCCTTTCATTCCACGCCAGCTCATTACGGTTGCCTCCGGCGCCAAGCCCCCTTCCAGTATTTCATCCCACCCTATCATCTTCTTTCCTTTTGAAATAATTAATTTTTCCAGTTTTTTTTCAAAATAGCCTTGTAATTCTGCCGGCGTTTTAATCCCTTCCTTTTGCATCAATGCTAAATCTTTCGGGTCCTTCATCCAAAATTTCCTGTTGGCTTCATCTCCGCCTACATGGATATAATCATAAGGAAATAATTGTGCAACCTGTGTAAAAATTTTATCTAAAATGAGCCAGGTAGAATCATTAGCAACACAAAGGACATCATCCAGGCTATCCGGCGAATACTGAGGCGCTACAGAATATTGTTTTTGAGTACAAGATAAATTGGGATAAGAAGCAATCAACGCAAGGCTATGTGCCGGAACATCAATTTCAGGAAGAATATTTATAAAACGCTGCTTTGCATATTTTACGATTTCGCGAATATCATCCTGCGTGTAATAGCCGCCATCTGTGGCTTTTTCTCCGGGCTGGGGCATTTGGAATGTTCCCCAGCTGCCGGTTCTGGGAACCCGCCATGCACCAACTTTTGTCAACTCCGGCAACCCTTTAATTTCGATACGCCAGCCTTGGTCATCGGTAAGGTGCCAGTGGAATACATTGAATTTGTATTTTGCCATTTCATCAATGAACTTTTTTACAAATTCTTTGGAAAAGAAGTGGCGGCTAACATCCAGCATCATTCCACGGTAACCAAATCTTGGATAATCAATGATAGTAACACAGGGAATTTTAAACTGAATCTTTTTCGTTTGCGCATAGTAGTTATCTTTTGGAGGCAAAAGCTGTATCAGTGTTTGAACTCCATAAAAAAGCCCTTGCGGCTTATTAGCAGAGAGAATTATCTTTTGCGGAGTAACTTTTAAAGTGTAACCTTCATCGCCAAGAGAATTGTTTGCTTTTTTATTAATATTCAATTCTATACCGGCTTTGGTATTTACAGATGGTAACAACACTTTGTGTGATTTATTTTCAAGGGAATATCCATAATCATGATGAAGTAATTCAGAAAGAAAAACAGCAACATCCGCTGAATTTTTATCAGCGGAAATAACTGCCGTTTCAGGGTTTAGTAAAAAAGAACCTGCCTTAAATCTTACCGAAACCGGTTGTGGAATAACTGAAATTTTATTTTGATTATTTTTAGCCTGGGCAAATACAAATTGGTAAATACTTAAGCTAATTAAAAGCAGGAAAATTAATTTTTTCATAGTCAATTTTTTATTCTTAAAGTATATTGGTAATACGGCAAAACAAAGGATTTTATCATTGCCCCGTTTTAAAAATGGTTGATGGAATATTCTGTGGCTGAGCACCCTGCAATCCATATAATAAACGCAATGTATAACCGCCGCCCCCTTCAATAAAATCCAGGGAAAAATAATGCAGCCCTTTTTCCAAAGCAATTTCACCACTACGTTCAACAGCGCTATGCAGCCCGTCATTATCCACCACTGTTTTTCCATCAACAGATAAAACACTGCCATCGTCAGAGGTGAGGTAAAAACTGTAAATACCTGTTTCAGGAACATCAATATACCCGTGGTATTGCAAGCCGAAAGCTGGTGCATTCACATCGGAAGGGACTTCAATATTATTTACATAAAAAGTTTGTGACGGCAAAACCGATGACATATTTTTTGTACTGTCAAAACTTCCTTTATAATAAATACATTTTAATCCATTGTGCAATATTTCCGTGGTTGTTACCGGAGGCGCATTTTTTTCTTTTGCATATTTCAGGGAATAAATATCACCCCTGTTTCCTTCAGGCGAAAAAGCGGCCAGCTTAATGGTTTGGGAATGATGAATGATTAAAGGATCAGGCAAAACCCGCGAATGTTCTGTTGGCAATGAGCTATTGGTTGTATAATGAATGATAAGGCCTGGCAAAGGTTTTTCGATATGCAGCAAAGCGCTGTCAATAAAAACATTGTTATCAGTAAAGCCCGACAGGTCCGGAAGGCGGTAATGAATATGCATTTTGTCCCAACGAGGATACTGGCTTTTCAAACGTTCAAGATACGAGGAATAATTTCGTGAAGAATCCGTCCAGGCTACTTCTGCCATAGCAGTCATGCGAGGCATTGTCATAAAATCCGCCCGCTTTTCAGAAGGAATTCGTTCCGTCCATACACAAGCCTGTATGCCGATAATATTTTTTGCGGCCGATACACTTAACCCTTTCGGAACAGGATTGAAATGATACACATTATACAATGAACTTTTATCCGGAAATTGATCAAAATACAAAGGATTACCCGGAGCCAAAATTACTTTGTTACCGTTATTTGCTGCTTCCACCGGGGCTTTTGGCACCCAGCCGCGCCAATACATAATGATGACACTTGAATCTACGCCTCCTTCTAATACATCATCCCAGGCAATCATCTGTTTCCCGTTTTTATGGAAAAAATTTTCCATTCTTTTATTAAAATAGCTCTGCAATTCATTTACATTTTTTACGCCTTCTTTTTGCATTATATTTTTGCATTCAGAAGAATTTTGCCATGTTGATTTATCTACTTCATCGCCGCCAATATGAACATATTTGGATGGAAAGAGGGCGAAAATTTCTTTGTAAACATTCCTGGCAAATTCAAAAGTACTTTCCTTACAAGGGCATAAGGGCACGGAAAAAAGTTTACCCTGGCCCGGCTGCCCTGTACAACTCAGCCAGGGAAAGATTTTAATTGCCGCCATCATGTGCCCAGGCATATCCAACTCAGGAATAATTTCTACATGCCGGGCTGCTGCATATTTTATTACATCGCGCATTTGATTCTGTGTATAAAAACCTCCATAAAGGGTTTTTCCATCGCGATGAATAATATGAGAGGAATCAATATTAAAATCAGGGTTTTCTTTCGCCAATTTCATGCAGGCAGAGTCATTCTTATCAAACGTCCGCCAGGCACCTTTTTCAGTAAGTTGCGGGTATTTTTTTATTTGTATGCGCCATCCCTGGTCGTCGGTGAGGTGAAGGTGTAACCTATTAAGTTTATAAAGGGCCATACGATCAATAAATTTTTTCAGGTAACCCACTGAAAAGAAATGCCGCGAAACATCCAAATGCATTCCACGCCATCCATAAGCCGGTTGGTCTTTTATTTCTACAGCAGGAATTTTTAATTCTTTGATTGTTGAATTGGAAACCGGCAACAGTTGCCTGATCGTTTCAATACCCCAAAATAATCCTGCGGGTTCCCTGGCCGAAAGAATAACTTTAGCAGGCGTTACCAATAAATGATAGCCTTCACCGGATACAATACTGTTATCTTTTTTAAAAATAATGCAATTGTTATTTTCTTTTTTTGATTCGTGCAAGGTGAATCCGCCAATTTCTTTTACCAATTCTTTCAAAGCAATGGCATCCTGGCGGAAGCTTTCATTTTGAATAACCAGAGAAGTTTTTTGGTTGATAACAAAATCTCCGTTTCCAGGAACCAAATGCGCAGGATAAGGAATGATGGGATAGCGATCTGATACAGTTTTTGTTTGCGCAAAAACTGAAAAGTGGCTAATGAAAACAAATATAGCGGTGGCTAAAATGTGATTTAATTTAAAAAAAAAAAGATTTTTCATTATTGTTTTTATGATATTCAAACTTCTGATTTAATTTTAATAAAACGGGTATTCTAAATTTATTTATTTAATCCAATCTTTAGTCATTTTAAAAAAAATATTGATAATCCGTAAGCCTTTCCTGTTTGATTCCTTAATTACCATTTTACCACCACAAATTTTATTTCTTTATATCCATCCGCTTCGTACAATATTCCAAGCTTTTTCTTTGAGATTTTTACAATATCAGAATAGCCCGTATTTTTTGGCTCAATTAAAAACTTTTTCTTCCATGTTTTTCCTTCATCAAAACTTATTCTCAAAGTAAGGCTGTCGCGGTTATTTTTATTTGCGCTATTACAAAAAGCTAAAATAGATTTTCCTTTTCTTATTCCAATATTTAATAAACTTCCTTCGCAAACCGGATCGGGTAAATTGTGATCAACAAAAGTGGTGTCCCATGTTTCTCCACCATTTTTACTTAATGAAACAATGCGGTATTTTCCTGTTTGATTGCGGCTGTTCATCATCAAAGAATTATTAGTTAATTGCGCCGCTGTACTTTCATTAGAGCCTTCAAAAGAAACTGTTTCACTTAAATGAAAAGTGGTTCCATGATCATCAGTATAATATCCATGTGCCCGGTAATCTTTAAATTCAGGTTTGGGATTACCGGAAGAATGGTTAGCGGCAACATACATCCTCCCTTTATATGTCCCTTCGTGAAATTGTAAAGCATGCCCCGGAGTATTCGCATACGAGCGCCAATCTTCTTTAAAATTCCAAAGAGGATTCGTTTGCGGCTGATTGACCCTATTTACCTGCAAAGTGATGTCTGTAGGTTTACTCCATGTTATTCCATTATCAATGCTTGTTTTATACAATACATCCCGATGGCCTTTTCCGATTCGCAATTCCGCTTCAGCGGTATTACCAGTATTGTAAAACAAGAATATCCTTCCCTTCGGAAACCGGAATCGGGATCGGTTAAATCCACAACCGGCGCGCTATTGCCGGCATGCAAATTTTCATTGCTGGCTACGATTTGCAAAGCACTCCACGTTTTTCCTTCATCGTTACTTCTTTTTAAAACTATTTTAATATTACCAAAATCACTACCGCCATTTATTCTTCCTTCGCAAAAAGCCAACAGATCGCCATTCTTCGCTTTTACAATTGCGGGAATGCGAAAAGATTTATAACCTTCACTTCCTGAAACGAAAACAGGAATTGCTTTTGATTGTGCAAAAAGCCTGGTGCAGCAAATAAATAAAATAATCAAAAGCGTAACAGATTTAATTATCCCTTTCATAAATTACGATTTAACCAAAGTTTAATTCAAAAAATAATTTGGTAAACTTAGTTTAGGTTTAAAAATTTGATTAAAGCAAGAAAACGTTAGCTACAGATATAAGTGTAATAAGCTTTCTAATCAATTTACAGTGAACAAACTTTTACCCAATATTTTTATTTTGTAACTCAATAGATATCAAAAAAATTCTTCAATATATAAATCCCGTTTTTATTGAATAATTTTACCCCTTGCATTTCTATTCAAAAGTATTTCAACTCTTAAAAAATTATTTAATCAATTGACAGCTTTTCATTCCAAAAACAAAATCCGGATATTTAAACCCTTCCTGCTATTTTTGGGGCTTCTCTTTTTTATTACCCTAAAAACTTTTGCCCAGCAAGATTCCTGTAATATAAGAATAAGCCTGCTAACAGCAACTCCGGGTGAACTTTTGTATTCTACTTTCGGCCATAGTGCTTTGCGTGTAACAGACGCCGCTAGAAACACTGATATTGTTTATAATTATGGCACTTTCGATTTCGATGAACCCAATTTCTACCTGAAATTTGTAAGAGGCAAACTTCCATTTTATTTATCAACTGATAATTTTGATAGTTTTATGGTAGAATACCAACAGGAAAACAGGGGGGTTACTGAACAGGTTTTAAATTTAACCTGTGCCGAAAAATACAATATCCAAATGCTGCTGCTGGCCAATATGATGGGAAATAACAGGGGCTATAAATATGATTTCACTTTCGATAATTGCACAACCCGGCTTCGTGACCTTATTGAAAAAGCTTCTGATTCTACAGTCCGTTTTGGCCAGGTAATACAAAATAAGGTGACTTTTCGAGATCTTATTTACGAATACCTGAATAACGGTGATAAACAATGGAGCAAATTGGGTATTGATATTTTGTTGGGAAGCAAAATGGATGTTGCGGCTACTCCTTACCAGGTAATGTTTTTACCGGAATACCTGATGAAAACTTTGGATAGTTCTACCATCGGCGGACGAGCATTGGTTTCTGACAAACATTCTTTAATCAGGGAAAAGCACGCCCAACCTACAAAAGACAATTTAACCCATCCATTTTTCCTGTTCGTCTGCCTGTTTGTAATTATCGCTTTTTTAAGTTTTTCTAAAAATAAACCCACCCAAAAAATTCTTGCTTCTTTCGACGGATTTTTATTCTTCATCACAGGCCTGCTGGGCATTTTAATACTTTTTATGTGGTTTGGGACCGACCATATTATGTGCCGTGATAACTTAAATATATTATGGGCATGGCCAACAAATATAGTTACGGCTTTTTACATCCATTCCAAAAAAAGCTGGGCTAAAAAATACTTCTTGCTGTATGCTGTTTTTAATATTCTTCTCATCATTTTTTGGAAAGCAATTCCGCAACATTTAAATACCGCTCTCATCCCGGTAATCGCTATCCTGATTTTCAGAAGTTTAATTTCTTTATACAGAAAAAAATAAGTGAATGCCCTATATTCAATTTCAAAATAAAAAAATATTTTATCGAATTGAGGGGGAAGGAAAACCCGTTTTATTGTTACATGGGTTTGCGGAGGATGGAAATATTTGGAACAAACAAATCAGCGCACTTAAAGAAAATAATCTTTTCATCATCCCCGGCCTTCCGGGAAGCGGGCAGTCTGAAATGCTTGATGGAAATGCGACTTTAGAAGATTATGCAGAAGTGGTAAAAGCAATCGCTGATGAAGCTATTTTTAAAAACAAAAAAGAAAATCAATTTTGCCTTATAGGCCACAGTATGGGTGGTTACATTACGCTTGCGTTTGCTGAAAAATACCCTTCACTTTTAAATTCATTCGGGCTTTTTCATTCCTCCGCTTTTGCTGATAACGATGAAAAAATTGCCGCACGGAAAAAAAGTATTGCTTTTATTAAAAAAAATGGAACACACGCTTTTTTAAAAACTTCTATACCCAATTTATTTTCAGAAGAAACAAAAAAAAACAAGCCGGAATCGATAGAAGAATTATTCAATATAGCTAAAAATATTTCTCCTGAAGCTTTGGTACAATATTATGAAGCGATGATAAAAAGGCCAAACAGGGTTTCTGTTTTACAATCGTTTGAAAACCCGGTTCTTTTTATTATCGGCAAAAATGATGCGGCTGTCCCGCTTCAATCATCTCTTGAGCAATGCCAGGTTCCCGCAATTTCAATAATACATATTTTGCAACATTCCGGCCATGAAGGCATGTGGGAAGAAGAGGAGTTATCAAATGGATTTTTGAAGGAATTTTTTGATAACCTCTTACAGAAATAATAAAATAGTAATATTTCCATTCAATATTTCTATTCAGAATTAAGATTTAGAAAAAGTAATTTGCATCTATATTTTAGATGAAAAGAATATTACTCATACTAGTGATTTTAGCTGCAATCCTTAAATGCCAGGCGCATCATATTGTCGGTGGTGAAATGATTTATCAATATTTAGGCAATGGCACTGCAGCAAATACAAGCAAGTATTTAATTACCTTAAAAATTTTCAGGGACCAGAATGTTCCCCCAAATACAGCGCCAATGCCCACTGAGGTTTATATCGGCATATTTAATAATGATAACGGACAGGAATTTCAAGGCCCCTACCCTTATTACATAGTAGAAAAAAACAGTGAATCGGCTGTAAAGATCAATGCATTTCCTCCATGTATAAGTAATGCGCCCAACTTAAGTTATCATGTAGGAATTTTTCAATTTACTGTTGACCTGCCCGATAATCAAAATGGATATACAGCAACTTATCAAACCTGCTGCAGAGTTGATAATTTAGAGAATGTAAATAATTTTAATGGCAACGAAACCGGTTCAACTTTTACCTGCGATATTCCTGCAGCAAAATATAAAGATAGTTCCCCTGAATTTTCAACCAGCATAGATGTAATTTGCGCCGGAAAACCATTTCAATTATTTTACCAGGCTACTGATGCCGATAATGATTCCCTGGTTTATGATTTTGCAGAAGCTTTCGATGGCGGCTTTTTCAGGGATAACAAAAATGCAAATCCGGCACCTCCTCCTTATAGCTCTGTAAATTATATCAATGGGTTTACATCATTATTTCCCTTAGGGAACAAAGCAACTATAAATTCTAAAACGGGCATTATCAGTGGCATTGCCCCCACGAAGGGAAAATATGTTTTAGGGGTAAAAGTGCTTTCCTACAGAAACGGGGTTCTTCTCAATGAACATAGAAAAGATTTTATCATTAATGTTTCCAATTGTGATTTCGCCGGCGCGCAATTGAATCCAAGGCCTGTAATATGCGACAGCTTTAATGTAGCTTTTCAAAATGATAATAGTTCGTCTTTAAACCAGGATTTTTACTGGGATTTTGGTGATGCAAAATCCGGAATTAACAATACATCTGATTTAAAAGAACCTACACACGTTTATACAGATACCGGTGTTTATATTTATAAGCTGGTGATAAACCGTGGCCAGCAATGTTCTGATTCAACTACACAGGTTTTAAAAGTATACCCCGGATTTTACCCCGCATTTAATGTAGATGGCCAATGCATTAATTCTTCCATACTTTTTACTGATAGAACAACAACCAATTTCGGATCTGTAAATAACTGGTCATGGAATTTTGGAGATGCGGCAAACAATGCTGATACTTCTGATAATAAAAACCCCTCTTACATATATTCATCGCCCGGGAATTACGATGTTCAATTGACAGTAGGAAGTAGTAAAGGTTGTGTGAAAACCATAAATCAAACCGTACCCATAAAAACCCAACCGGATTTTTCATTGAATAATGATACACTGATTTGTAATATTGATACTTTACAATTAACGGCAATCGGAAAGGGAAACATTGCATGGACACCGGATTATAACATTAATAACCTGAATAGTTTTACGCCATTGGTAAGCCCTAAAGTTCCAACTGTTTATTATGCTACTTTAAATGAAAGCCGTGGCTGCATTGCTACAGATTCTGTTTTTGTAAATGTCGTAAGCAAAGTAAGTTTGAATGTAAACCCTGATACTTCGATTTGCCTCACAGATACGGCTCAGTTAAATCCCATTAGCAATGCCCTGCACTATTTATGGGCACCTTCTGGTTCTATAATAAACGATACAGCGAAATATGCTCAAATAATTCCAGGTCAAAATACCACTTATCATGTCATTGCCAGCATCGGCAAATGCAGCGCCTCGGCAAATACCAATGTAAAAGTGGTTCCTTACCCAATTGCCTATGCGGGAGAAGATACTACTATTTGTTTTCCTTCCACTATTCAATTACATGCTACCGGAGGAAGCATCTACAACTGGGAGCCCCCTGCTTTTTTAGACAATCCTCATATCGCCAATCCCATATCCGCTCCAGCCCAATCTATTAAATATACGGTTCAGGTGAATGATGTTTTAGGGTGCCCAAAACCGGCTTTTAGTTCGATAATTATTTCTGTTGAAAAATTGGTGGCCGATGCGGGGCCACGTGATACATCCATAGTAGAAAACCAACCATTGCAACTAAACGGAACCGGCGCGCAATATTATTTATGGAGCCCTTCAACCGGGTTAAATGATCCGAATATTTCAAATCCGGTCGCACTACTTACTGAAAGCCAGCGATATATTTTACAGGTTCAAAGCGCTGCGGGTTGTAAAGCACAGGATAGTATTAATGTAACTGTTTACAAAGTAAAACCCGATCTCTATGTTCCTAATGCTTTTACGCCAAACGGAGATGGGGATAATGATATTTTCAGGCCGGTGCCTATCGGTATAAAAACGCTAAATTATTTTAAGGTTTATAATCGTTTAGGACAATTGATTTATTCAACTAATGTACAGGAACAAGGTTGGGACGGCACTTTCAAAGGGCAACCGCAGGACCCGGGTGTATTTGTCTGGATTGCTGAAGCAATAGATTATTTGGGTAATAAGATATTCAAAAAGGGAAGTGTTACTTTAATAAGGTAGAAAATCCGGCTGTTGTTATTACAGTAAACCAACTTATTTTAAAGATTTTTATTCTGGTATTTTCCCAGTTACTTTTCATTCATTTCTATAATTCCAACTTTATCTTCGCGATGGCCGGAATCTAATACCTGGCTCGACATAGAAAAGAAAAACCTTGCTGTGCGGTCATCCGGGTCTGTTTCTGTTACTTTTTTAAAAGCTTCGTTTGCTTGCTCAAAATTTTTAGAGAGGTAAAAGGAAACCCCATCATTAAAAATGGAAAGAGTATTCAATTTATTCCCTAACTCTTTTTCGCCATCACAACTAAAACATTCATGAATATTAATAGAATGATGTTTGCCTTTTAATTGAACCAGCCCAAGGTTGCGAAGATGAAATTCTTCCTTATTTTCTATCTGGTTAAGGCTTGCATCGCTTAATAAAATATTGGCTTTGTAATGCTTGGTGAGGCTTTCTACCCTGGAAGCGGTATTTACGGTATCAGAAATAGTACATGCGTCCATTCGTTCAAAATCGCCGGTAATGCCCATTATCAGAGGCCCTGTGTGCATGCCAATTCCGATCTGAATCGGAGGCCGTTTCTTTGCAATAATATTGTATTTAATTCCGCTACTTCATTTTGCATTTCAATGGCGGCTTTTAGGGCATCGCCCGCGCTTACCGGGAAAATAGCCATTATAGAATCGCCAAGGTATTGATTAATAAATCCCTGGTGCTTTCGAATAATGGGCCCATTCTTTCATTAAATAAACAGATAAAACCAAAAGTTTCTTCGGGAGTCATTTGTTCTGAAAGGCTTGTATAATTGCGTATGTCCGTAAAAAGTACCGTTACAATTTTTTCTACCTGGTCGCCCAACTTTACTTCAGTTATTACTTCACGGCCTAATGATTTTAAAAACTGATGCGGCACAAATTTTTCCGTTGCATCAAAAATTTTGCGCATCGCCGCTTCTTTTTCCTGGGCTTCGCGAATATTTTTTTCGTAAAGCAAGGAACTTTCAATGGCAGACGAAGATTGCAATGCAAGCGTAGTTAATAATTTTAATGAACCAGCAGTATATTTATCCACCTCGTTACCCGCAAGGATGATAGCGCCCATGATTCGGTGTTTCACTTTTAAAGCGGAATAGATCACTGTTTTTATTTCGGGTAAAATAATTCCTGCATTTTGCAATTCAGAAAGATCACTTATAATCTCAGAATGCCCGCTCAGTATGATATTGAGCAATAAAGGCAACTGAATATTTATGGTGTTTTCATTAAAAAATGATTCATCTAAAGAAGCTTCTACTTTTAAACGTTTTTGTTCTTCATCCCACAAAACCACCACGCCGCTTGTTGATTTAATTACATGCGCTGCTTCGTCTAAAGTAATTTTGGAAATGGCTTTTGCACCAATAGCCTGGGCCAGTTTATCTGAAAAATTAAAGATCAGGTTTATTTCCTGGTAAAGATTTAAAACCTCCGTTCCCAATTTTTTTCTTTCTGATTCTTTAATTAAAAGATGTGATAAAATTTCGGCAACTGCGCCTGATTTTTCATTGCCTTTTACCCAACCAAATATTTCGTTTTCGACAAGAACAGGAAATTGAAATTCGTTGAGCCGATCGCCAATTGATAAAAGAATTTTACCGTTATTATCTTCTATATAAAAACAGGCGCTTAATTGATCGGCTAAAGAATTTATAATATGGATATTATCATTCTCTTTACTTAAAATATTTTTCAAACTTAGTTTAGCCATTGTATTTCCCCTTTTATCTACCTGAATTATATTTTATAAACCCAGAATTTCTTTTGCTTTATCCAGTATCGCTTCCGGGTCAAAAGGCTTGGTCATATAAAGGTCCGCACCCACTTCCTGGCCTTTCTGGCGGTCGAGTTCCTGTCCTTTGGCAGTAAGCAACACAATAAATACATCATTCAGTTGTAATTCTTTTTTTACTTTTCTGCATACTTCCATGCCATTCATTTTTGGCATCATTACATCCAGGAAAACGAGCTGGGGTTTTTCTGTTTTTATAATTTCAAAAGCCTCTTCCCCGTTTTGTGCTGAAAAAAAATTTACACCATCGTCTTCCAGTTCTTCCAGCGTTTGTTCAAGCAACATCCTGATATGCGCTTCATCATCAACAATCAAAAGTTTTTGTTCCATTTATTAGTTTTTAGTTCATAGTTTTTAGTTATTCAATCGTTTTTTAAAAAAAAAATATAAATCAACTTTATTTCTTTGTTTACTGCCTTCCGCTTCCTTACTGGTAAATGAAAAATAACACATTTTCCAATCCTTTTTCAAACCGAAGGGTTTTTACAATTTCCTGCTTGCCTGAAAAAATAGAGTTTAGAATAATGATGTCAGGCTGATTGGCGATAGCCTTTTCCACCAATTCTTTTCCATCCGATTCTACCACCTGGTAGCCTTTTGTTTGCAACACTTCTGTAAGCGAACGAACCGCTGCTGCATCTTCGTCCACCACCATCACTTTTTTCTTTGATTTACCTTGTTCCAGTAAATTTCCTACTTCGGTGAAAAGTTGCGCTGTGTCAATTGGTTTGGTCAAATAGCGGTCAACACCAATCCTGAAACCTCTTGCCTTATCCTGCACAATGGATAAAATAATAATGGGAATATCCATGGTTTGAGGATCATTTTTTAAAATGGCCGCCACATCAAACCCATTCATTTCAGGCATCATCACATCAAGAATGATAAGGTCCGGGCGGTTCTTGCGTATGCATTCCAACGCCTCTTTACCATTTTTTGCCTGCTCAATCTGGTAGCCTGCTTCGCTTAGTTCCTGCTCAAGAAGAGAGCGGATAGAATCATCATCATCCACAACGAGTATTCTTGAATTACTGCCATTTGCTTTCAATTCGGAAAAAACCATTTGCTCTTTCAGTTGCTTAACAAGGTCATTGAGGTGAATAGGTTTCTTCCTGCCGCCTTCGTTATTTTCAGAAGGAATAAACGGAATGGCAAAAGAAAAGGTACTTCCTTTTCCTACTTCACTTTCTACCCAAATGCGGCCACCGTGGTGCTCTACAATTTCCTTACAGATGGGTAACCCAAGCCCGGTTCCTTTTGGTTTGTCAGTCAGGGTATCGCCGCCTACCTGCTTGAATTGTTCAAATACAGTTCCGTAATCTTCCTGCGCAATTCCGATTCCTGTATCTGAAACACTTACGATTACCTCATCATCTTTTGCAGAAACTTTACAGGTGACATTTCCATTTTCAGTAAACTTAACCGCATTTGAAAAAAGGTTGATAACTACTTGTATCAGTTTATCGGGGTCGCCGGTAATTTCAGGAATATTCTCATCAATTTTTTTAACCAGTTCAATATTCTTCTGTTCAAAAAGGGAAGTGGTTGCCGAAATAGCCCTTTCCGCTACTTCCGCAAGTGAAACATTTTCCTGGTTCCATTCCATTCTTCCCGCTTCTATCTTTGCCAGGTCAAGCACATCATTAATAAGATGTGTTAGCCTTTCTCCTTCAGAAATTACTACCTGCAGGTTTTCATTGATTTGATTTACTGTTTTTTCGGTTTTAGGGTCTGATTGGTCTACGATGGGAAAGATTTTATCGTGAAGCCTTTTACTGATAATTTTGGCAAAGCCCAAAACTGAAGTCAGCGGTGTCCTTAATTCATGGCTTACAGTAGAAAGAAATGCGCTTTTGGCTTCGTTGGCTTTTTCTGCAGTTTTGGTAGCTTTTTCAGCTTCCAGTTTTGCCTGTTCCACATCTTCAAAAAGTTGTGCATTGCGCAGGGAAACTCCCACAGAAGAGGCAATAGTAGTTAAAAGCCGAAGGTCATTTTCATTAAAACGGTTTTCCTGTTCAGTACTTTGCACGCTCAAAACGCCAATTATTTCATCACCGAGAGGAATAGGCACTCCAAGATAAGAAGCAGCCGGAATACCTACGCGTTGCAAGCCAAGATTATCTGTATGAGCTACCACATCTTTATTGAAAAGAAGCGGTTCTCCGGTTTGGATAATTTTAGAAGTAAGCCCTTCGCCCAATTTTAAAGGAGCCATATTATCTCCATATTGATAAGGGAAATAAATAATGTTGTTCTTTTTATTCAACATGGCGAGATAAACAATATTCGCATTGAAAAGATCGCGCAATTGGTCGCCCACTAAATTAATAAGTTCATTGGGATTTAATTGTGAAGCCAGGGCCTTACTTATATTATTAACCGTCGTGAGTTCGGAAGCTCTTTGTTTTGCATCGGCAAAGCAGGTGCGTGGTTTCATCAAACAAACGTGCATTTTCCAACGCAACACTCATACTATTAGTTAGCGTAGTCAGTAAACGAAGATCTGATTCAGAAAATGCATTTTCATTATCCACATTTTGCAGGCTCACGGATCCTTTTACTACCTCTCCAACTATCATTGGAACAAATATTACAGATTTTGGCGCTTCGCCTATTGAAAAGTTTAAGCCTCCGTGTTCCTTTGCAGTTTGTAAGAAATTTTCATTAATCAGAAGTGGCTTTTGGGAAGCGATTACTTTTTTATTTACCCAATTAATAGGCCGGGGTTCGCTGTGAAGCCGAACTCCTTTTTCAATAGCATACTGCCAATTCTCTAATCCTTTTGAATGATCGAAAGTTCTGATAACTAATGTTTGGGTATCAGGGAATAAATCGCACAGGCGTTTTCCAACCAGTTCATATATAGCTTCCATATTCATTTCCTTCACAAGCCCTTCCTGCACACTATTAATAACCCCCAACTCTGCAGTCCGTTGTTCAGTTTCTTTCAGAAGCCTTGTTGTTTCATCAAACAAACGCGCATTTTCCAGTGCAACGCTCATGGCAGAAACCACTGTTTGAAGCAGGCGCACTTCTGAACCGCTGAAAGCATTTTCTTTTTCATAATTGCTGATGCTGACCATGCCCAAAGCTTTATTACCAACAATAATAGGAACAGCCATAAATGATTTTTCCATCTGTGTACCAGGAAGAGTGAAAGAGCCAAGTTCCTTCATCCGATCTTCTAATCTTTCATTGATAATCAGCGTTTGCCGGGTCTCATAAACATGTTTTGACATTCCTCTCATTGGGCTTGGAGCAACATTGATTATTTCACCTTTGTCGCGTACATAAGGATAAAATACCTGGTTGGTTTCCGGAGAAAATATACGAATGTCAATATCAAGCGTATGCATTACATCACTTAGTTTGTTGCCTACCAATTCATAGATAGACTGCATGTTTAGTTCTTTAGCCAATCCTTCCTGTACGCTGTTAATTACTGCTAATTCGCCTACCCGGTCGCTTAACTCTGAAGTCCTTTCCTTAATAGTATTCTCCAGTTCGCGGTGCTTTTCCTCAAGTTTTCTGGTCCGCCATTTTAGAATTAAAAACCCCACCAGCAAAAAAATAAGCGCATACAACAAATAAGCCCACCAGGTGCTATACCATGGCGCCAAAATGGTAAATGAATAGACAGCTTCTTCGCTTATTTTATGATAGAGGTTTTTTGCCCTTACGTGAAATGTGTATTTGCCCGGAGAAAGATTGGTGTATTCTTTATACGTATTTTTTCCCCACCCACTCCAGGTCTTTTCAAAACCCTGAAGCCAGGTCTGGTATTCTATTTTATCTTCCTGTTCATAAAATGGCGCAGCATATTCAAAGCGTAAAGAATTTTGATTGAATTTGATTTCAGGTGGTTTACTTCCAACTATTTCATCAGGATTCAGCTTTTGTTTACCTGCGGTAATATTCCTGATCAACGTTTTATAAGATAGATCAACATTTCGTTTTATATTCTGGTCATAACGTATAAGCCCATCAGTAGTAATAAACCAAACAATACCATTTTTATCAGGATATAAATCAAATGGGCGTTGGTCAAGTAAAGGTAAAAGAGAAGTAGAATCTAACTGATAGCCGCCACCGGGTTTCGAAGTAGCAATAAAAAATTGTAAGCTATCTCTGTCTAATCCTGTTGCCAGCCATATTTTTCCGGTACTATCTTCTCTGCCGGTAAAATTGTGAAGGTGGCCGAAGGTGGCTTCTTCGAAGCGGTTTTTTTCTTTATTGAAAACATCAGTAGAAGAATCGGAGGTAAAATAAATAGTATGATTAAGGGTGAATGTATTTCCATACAATCTTGATCTTGCAAGGCTTAACTTTTTCCCAAAATTTTCAATTTGTGTTTTTGAAATATCGGGGTTCCCATTTGCATCAAATGACAGCGAAATAAGATAAGGAGATCCATTCAGATTGGTAGCCCACATCTTGCCATCTTCCCTCTCTGCAAAAAATCTTATTTCGTCTTTGATACCCGGCAAATATCCCAAATAGCGCCAGCCTGTGGGTTTTGCAGCATCGCGTGTAAATAAGGCAATCCCAAAAGTGGTACCTGCATAAAGCAGGTTTGGATATTTTTTTGAGATAGCTAGCGCATCCACATTTAAATTGTTACTTATCGATGCCTGGACTAACATTACCTTGCCTCCTTTAATCATGTACAAACCGTTGTTACACACGAGCAATGTGTTTCCATCTACAAGCAATTGAAAAATCTGGTTGCGGGGAATTTGATCAACGATCTCAAATTTGGAAGTAGCGTGGTTAAATTGCAACAATCCATTGTTAGTTCCCAAATAGAAAGCCCCGTCGGGAAGCCTGGCAAGTGATAATGGCGCTGCACTAATTCCACTTTGAGTATCAAATAAAGTGAAGGGTGAATTCAGATTTATTTTTGAAATACCATTATCCAATCCCAGCCACAGATCCCCTTTGGTATCCGTGTAAATAGAATAAACCACATTACTTGGCAAGCCGGCATTACTCATATTAATTAACTGAATCGTTTTCCCCTGAGGATTCAAAATTACCAGGCCATAACCCATTAACGACAATGCATAATTTCCATTAACCTGAATTCCTTTATAAAGAATGTATTTTCTTAAAAGAGAGTCTAAATCTGTCTTAAAAGGCCTGAAAGCTTTTCCGTCAAAAAGATACATGCCATGTGTAAAAGTGCCTGTGATGTATTCTTTTGAAAGATTGGTATTTTTTTGTGCATCCTCTCCGTTATATGGCAACATTACCTGCATCCGATCGGTACCCAAAATTTCACTGCCCGGAATAAGTGATAGTGAATCATTTACCATTTTTAAAAGCCCAACAAGTTGTTCATGAACGTATAAAACATGATCAAGGTAAAAACTATACATGAAGTGAGTAGAAGGCTCCCAGGTTTTCACAGACCATGTGGTACTGTCGCCTGAACGTGTTTTTGTTAACCGGAAAAGCCTCCCCCTTGATTGAAAATAAATTCCATTATCAGTGATCTGTATAGACCATACGTCAGCAAAGTTGCGTTTACCTTTTGGCACAAATTGTAGAAGAGAATGTTCAGAAGTTTGACCCAAACTATCTTTATCAAGATAACCGAAATCTCCGAATCCACCATAATAAATAGTTCCGTCTGTATCCTTCGCAGTGCATCGTGAAATAACTGAAGATGGCGGTGCCGGTATTTTTTTCCAATTCACACCATCGTACTGCATCAAATTGGATTTGTTCCCGGCTTGCCCAAAATACATCATGCCATCATTATCCTGTATAATACTCCAGTTAGAAGGAGTTGCCATCATACATTTTAGGAGTGTAATTGGTAATAAAAGGCAGCCCTTTTTCATTGCTTGCCTGGCTACGTGCCATTAAAAGAAAAGAAAAACAAAAGTATAAAGGCAACTTTAATAGTTAGTTTACCGGTAATAGAAACAATTTGCCTGTTCATAAAATTTATTGAACGGTTACAAAAATACAAGCCCTGTATTTCAATTGGCACAGCAAAAATTTTTCACAGAATAAAAAAAAAAGAATAAGTAAATATATAAAATTTGAAGGAAAAACATTTTTCCTTTTGAAGTATCCATTTATTCAAAAGGAACTTCTAAAAAAAGGCAGGTTATTTATTTACGAGGAATTACAGTAAACGAACTTTTTTGCAGGATTTTTATTTCAAACATTATGTTATCTAATACCTCTTTCTGTACCTGTTTTGAAATAAACCTATATTATAACCTGCGCGGATAACAGGGCTTGCATTTCCATATTGATCACGATAAGGAGAGTTAGGGTCGCCGGAAACATCCCACATGATGGATAAATAATAGTAAGAATTACCGCCTCTTTCCCTGCCACCTGCATAACCAGCGCCAATTAAAAAACTGTTGGCATTCTGATTAGAATTTTGAGAAGGAGCACCAACTTGATTAGGTATATATTTCAGGTGCATTAAATTATATTCATATTGCGCAGTGGCAAATAGAAAATTGACAGGGAACAATCTTACAAAAGCGCCCGGGCCATAAGTAGTTTGCCTTAATTTATCTCCCGAATAATAATCTTTTTGTGATAAATAATTCACATTGAACGTAATTCCTGCGTCCATCCAGTTAGTAAGGCTATAACCCAATTGAGGTGTGATTCCAAGCATAGTGCTCCCGCTTGAAAAACCGATATTGGCACTTCCGCCGGTAAACAACTTTTCAACTTTAAAACCATGGCTTTTTACTTCCTCCGTATTATTTTGCTCTTGTGCATTTGCATGAAAATAAATCGGGATTAATAAAAGGACAATCGCTTTTTTCATTTTTTATAAGTTTTAATGCCGGTAAGAATCAATTTGACTAACGAAATTAAGGGAAGGTTTATCTAATGATTCGTTAATAGATTATAAAAGGCTTTCCCTGAGTTTAAAATATTTTATCCCGGCCAATAATTCCGGCAATTTTATAACTACAGCTATTTTATATTTCATTCAAAATGTTTTTATTAGTATTTTGAACCGATGAAAAAAAGCCTGCTTCTTCAAATTTTTGCCTCCGCAATTTTATTTTCTTCATGTTCGGTTTCTAAAAGAATAAACAAACCAGCCACTCAATACATTTTAAAAAACGAAGCATTTGTTCATGCACATACGGGAATATGTATTTATGAACCAGCAACCGGAAAATACTGGTATAATTACCAGTCAGAAAAATATTTTACGCCTGCGAGCAATACCAAACTGGCTACTTGTTATGCAGCCATGAAATATTTGGGTGATAGTTTGACAGGTATAAGTTATGCAATCATCAACGACAGTACTGTAGTGATTAAAGGAATGGCTGATCCTTCTTTTTTACACAGTGATTATATCAATAACCCTGTTTTTAATTTTCTTAAAAATTATAAATTCATAGACGTAGCCAGTTCCGGGTTTGACGATTATTTAGGAGCCGGTTGGGGTTGGGGTGATTACCTTGATTATTATATGGCTCAGAGAAGTGAATTCCCCATTTATGGAAATACAGTAAAAGTTAGCTGGAATAATGATGGCGGTTTAACTTTTATGCCTGCTTATTTTAAGAAAAGATCAGTTGTTACAGGATACCTGTCAAAAGGTTTTAAAGTGATGAAATTGTGGGATTCCAATGATTTCACTTTCGAAAACGGCAATATAAAAAATGATGAAATTCCGTTTACGCCTGATGAAAACACCTTGCAGCAACTTTTGCAGGATACTTTGCATGCTCATATAGAAACCATCAACAATTATCCCGGAGAACTTAATAATGTGATTCATTCCCAACCTACAGATTCTTTATTAAAGCCGATGATGCACCGCAGCGATAATTTTTTTGCAGAGCAAAGTTTATTAATGGTAAGCCAGAAACTTTTGGGAGCAATGAACGACCGGAAAATTATTGATACTTTATTAAAAACCGATTATGCACAAATGCCGCAAAAACCCGGATGGGTTGATGGTTGCGGGCTAAGCCGGTATGACCTTTTTTCGCCGAAGGACTTTGTTTTTATTCTTAATAAAATGAAAGATGATTTTGGTATGGGGCGGATCAAAAATATATTACCTACCGGTGGAACCGGCACTATCAGAAGTTATTACAAGCAGGACAGTGGATATATTTTTGTAAAAACAGGAACGTTAAACGGTGTTGTTGCTCTAAGTGGTTTTTTATATACCAAAAAAAATAAATTGCTGATCTTTTCTGTTTTGGTAAACAATCACCGCAGTTCTGCTACTGAAATACGCAATGTGGTAGAAAAATTTATTCAGCAGATAAGGGATGATTACTAAGTAAAATGTAATAATTTTTTAATGCCGGCGTTTTGCCTGCTTTATTTTATTTTGTACATTTAAAGCCACTGCGGTTTTCCGCATATACAGCCATTCTAAGCTGCTTTTGAAACAACTTCTAAATTTTTTTTGTATGACTGCTTCAGTTTATATCGCTATTGGTTTTATTACATTTATTATCATTGTTTCCATTTTCATTTCATGGTTTAATAGTTATAAAAAGAAAAGAGAAAAGAAGCAGCAGCTTAAAAAATTCAATGATTTTGTAATTAAGAATAATCTTACCATAGATAATAAACAAAGATTCAACAAAAATGTTATTGGTATTGACCGTTTAAATTTTATAGTAATTTTTTTGAATAACAAAACTCAAAAATTTCATTTAATCCGGTTAAAAGACCTGGCTGAATGCCGCCTTGTAAAAGAGAGAATTAAACCAGGCGGCGATATAACCCGTATATTTTTACAATGTATTTTTAAGCAAAAAGAAAGGGAAGATATTATGCTTCCATTTTACAATGAATTGAATGACGGCGTTTATATGATGATGCGCTTTTCTAAAAGAGCTGCCTATTGGGCAAAAAGAATCAATATTTTCCGTGAAACTGCCATACTGAAAGACCGTAAAATTTTAAGTGCTTAGCCACCAGGTTATCAGCAAAATAATTTTGGGAATCACAGTAAGCAAACAAATTCGTAGGATTTCTCTTTTCTGTGTGGATAGAAGTAAATTTGCTTACGCTAAATTTCTATATTTAAACTCATTTAGGTGAAGAAAGGATTTTTTTTAACCGTTACCTTATTTACGTTCTCATTCTCTTCCGCTCAGCAAAGATTTACTATCAGTGGAACAATTAGGGACCAAAAAACCGGCGAAACACTGATAGGCGCTACAATAGTATTATCAGGAAATGGAACTTATAGCGTAGTAAGTAATGGTTATGGTTTTTATTCTATCACTGCTCCAAAAAATGATTATCTCCTTAGCGCAGGATTTTCAGGTTACCAAATTGATACAACCAAAATTTCACTTTCAAAAGGCCTTACAAAAAACATTGACCTAAAACCACAGGCAACCCGGTTGCAGGAAGTAGTTATTTCTGCAAAACAAGAAAACGATATAACGAAAACCTTACCAGGCATGCAAAAGATATCAATGAATGAAATAAAAAATGTTCCGGTACTTTTTGGAGAAAAAGATATTTTAAAAACCATACAATTATTACCGGGCATTAAATCAGCCGGGGAAGGGTCTTCCGGATTTTTCGTGCGCGGAGGTGGCGCAGATCAAAACCTTATCTTATTAGATGAAGCTACCGTTTATAATGCTTCCCATTTGTTAGGATTTTTTTCCACTTTTAATTCTGATGCTATTAAAGATGTTACTGTTTACAAAGGCGACATGCCGGCTCAATATGGCGGCCGCTTATCTTCTTTGCTGGATATAAAAATGAAAGATGGCGACGACAAAGATTATAAAGTAAATGGCGGCATTGGGCTCATTTCCTCTCGTTTAAATGTAGAAGGGCCGATCGTAAAAAGTAAAGGTTCTTTTATGATAAGCGCCCGCAGAACCTACGCTGACCTGTTTTTAAAGCTTTCGCATGATAGTGATGTAAATCAAAGTATCATCTATTTTTACGACCTTAATGCAAAAGCCAATTACCAGATTAATCAAAATAACCGGGTTTATTTGTCGGGTTATTTTGGAAAAGATGTGCTCGGTTACGGCCACCAGTTTGGAATACAATGGGGAAATAGTACAGCCACAGTTAGATGGAATCATATTTTCAGTAATAAATTATTTTCAAATACTTCCTTTATTTTCAGTAATTACAATTATAATGTAAGCATTAATGAAACCACTAATAACCTTACTATTGTTTCAAGGATAAAAGACTTAAGCCTTAAAGAAGATTTGCAGTATTTTGCAGGAAGCAACCATAAAATCAATTTTGGTTTCAATATTACCCACCACATTTTTACTCCCGGAAACTTCAAAACATCGGCAACTTCATCTTATAACTCTTTAATTCTTCCTGATAAATATGCTTTTGATGGGTCGCTTTATGTTGCTGAAGAATGGAACCTTAATAATAAATTCAAAATAAATTCAGGATTACGTTTATCCTCGTTTGATATGGTAGGCCCCGGCGATTTTTATACTTATGATAGCAACGGCAATATAACAAACACCAAAACTTATTCACGAGGGAAAATTGTTACTTCCTATTTAAACCTTCAACCGCGGATAGCAGCTAATTACCAGTTAAACAAGTCCAGTTCGGTAAAAGTTTCTTATTCCCGAAATGTACAGAACCTTCATTTATTGTCAAATTCTACCGGCAGTAACCCTACAGACCTTTGGATACCGAGCAGCAACAATGTAAAACCAGAAATTGCTGACCAGGTATCGGCAGGTTATTATCGCAATTTTAGCAATAATACCTATGCATTTTCTGCCGAGGTTTATTACAAAAATTTACAAAACCAGATCGATTATAAAAATGGCGCCCAACTGGTAGCCAATCAGTTGGTAGAATCCCAATTAGTTTATGGAAAAGGAAGGGCTTATGGTATAGAATTTTATGTTACTAAAAAAATCGGGAAATTAAATGGCTGGCTCAGTTATACACTTTCGCGTACAGAACGAAAAATAAATGGGATAAATAATAATTCCTGGTATCCGGCAACGCAGGACCAAACTCACAACCTGGCAATTGTTGCCATTTATCAACTTAGTAAAAAGTGGACTATTTCAAGCGATTTTGTTTTCAATACCGGAAATGCGGTTACCTGGCCTTCAGGAAAATATGAAGTAAACGGAAGGACTGTTTTTTATTATACCGAGCGCAATGGATATAGGATGCCCGCGAACGACCGCCTTGATTTAAGTGCTACATTAGAAGGAAAGAAAACAAAAAAAATTGAAAGTAGCTGGACTTTTTCAGTGTACAATGCGTATGGCCGCGAAAATCCTTATTTCATACAGTTTCAGGATGATCCGGAAAATCAGCAGAAAACCCAGGCAGTACAATATTCGTTATTTAGGTGGGTACCGTCCATTACTTATAATTTTAAATTTTAAGAAACAGGTGAGAATTTTGAAAAAATTATATATAACCCCTTTAATAGTATTGCTGGCAATTTTACAATTTGGTTGTAAAAAAGTAATAGATGTAAAATTGAAAAATGCCAGTGAGCAAATTATAATAACCGGCGAAGTGAATAATCGCCCCGGCCCTTATAAGGTAACTATTTCAAAATCTGTTGATTTTACTTCTGATAATAATTTCCCACCGGTTTCGGGTGCTTTTGTGACCATAACCGGCGATGGCGTTACGGATACTTTATCTGAAGATGAACCGGGAGAATATGTAACAAAAAACCTAAGAGGAAGGCCCGGAAAAGTTTATTCATTGCTGGTAAAAGCAGAGGGTAACATTTATACCGCTACTTCAACAATGCCCAAACCGGTTCCATTGGATTCATTAACTTTTTTATTGGGAAGAAATAACAATATCTATGCCGTTGCCAATTTTCAGGATCCAAAGGAGACAGACAATTATTACCAGTTTATTGAATACGCAAATGGAGAGAAATTCAAAAATGGAAGGGGAAATTCAGTTTTTGACGACCGCTTGTCAAACGGCAGGTATATTACATTGGCATTATATGATGACAGCACAGATATAAAGAAAGGTATTGCTTTAACTGTGCAAATGAATTGCATAGATAAATATGTATACAACTATCTAAATGAATTATTGCAAATATCAGGGAATGGCGGTGGCTTTTCCAGCCCCTCGCCAGCTAATCCGGAGAGTAATATCAGTAGTGGCGCACTGGGTTATTTCAGCGCTAATACGGTAAGTACCCAAACCGTAGAAATACAGTAAACGAAGGTTTTTGGAGAATTTTAATTTTATGGTTTTAACAGTAAAGGTTACACGAAAATTCTATTAAAGTAATGATTATTATTGGCGGCTTACGATCATCAATAAATGGCTTCATCAATGAAAGCGGTAACTTCCCTGGAGGCTCCCATACGTATGGTTAAAACGCTGGCTTTTAGCTTCTTTACTTTCAAACACAATACCAAGCCTTAGCGTATACCTGTCAAAAGAATATAAAGCACCCAATTGCTGAGTAAGCACTAAAGGTTTTACCGTGGAAACAATTGGCCCTTTATCCTTCCTGAATAAACCTCCCTGTATAGTTGCATTATACAGTTGATACTTTAAATCAGGAGAGTAATAAAAAAATATTTCCGGCCCTTTTATTTGGCGGGTTTTATCATCTGAAAGAGCAGCGTTCCAATAAGCACTCTCACTTACCGGCTTTAATTTCCCGAGTTGAAAAAATACTCCCTGGCTAATATTTGTAAAGCTGGTTCCTAACGTAGCATTTGTAACCGGCGTTAATTGAAAAGCCGATGTTTCAGTACTTGAGCAATTCTTTGGCGTAAAGCCCATGCAGATTAACACCAGGCTCAGTCTTCAATTGATAATCCCATATCCATCCCCAGCTGCGGTTCACATTGATCAACCTATGAAAAGAATTCTGCATTTCCTTCCCCAGTGAAGCTTTGCCAATCGTTCCGGCAGAAACACCCCATTGAAAAAATTGATTATGCATCCATAAAGTCAGACCGGGAAAATTTCGCATACAGATAACCGGTGATAGGCCTGTCAATTTGTGAAACATTATAAATTTTCCTGGAAAAAGGGGTATAAAGTTTTTGCCCAATCTCATATTGGTCTACCTGCTTTACAAATGAAGGTTTAGCGGAGTGGTGAATTTTACTGTAATTGAATATTAATCCGTTGGTATAGTAGCCATCTTTCCCCTGGAACAAATAGATAATCATTTTCTGTAATGATAGATAATTGTTTTGAAAAACTTTTTGTTGTTGCAGGTTGGGCGTTGGAGGATAAAAAGAAAAGAAAAAAAACAGTTACAGAAATGAACCTAACCCGAATTGAACATTCCTCCATAAATACAATAAATAATTTATTCAAACGAAGGTATTCAAAAGCAGATACAGTAAACGAACTTTTTGCCGGGATTTTCATTTGCGAAAATAAAATTCAAATCAATCTTTTATTCAACAAATTTTTACATGAAGTTTATACCTTTCAATGGATAAATAAGATAACCGCTGTTTATACGCCACAGAAACATATCTTACTTTAAAATCAAAAAACTATTGCCTTGAGGTAATAATGTTGATTGTCATTATATTGCAGTGGCATAAAAAAAATATCTTTTCCCAAAATAACGGCTGTTTCTAAAAATTAATGAATCCAAAATCAACATGAAGAAAATAATTGTATTATCATTAGTAATGATGGCGCTTAATGTTGCAAAAAGTTTTGGGCAAATTCCGAGGCTTATTGAAAAGAATGGCCGCCATGCTTTGTTGGTAGATGGTAAGCCCTTTTTCATTCTTGGCGGCCAGGCACACAATTCGAGCGGCTGGCCTGGTATGTTGCCACATGTTTGGGCTGCCATAGAGGCCTTACATGCCAATACCCTGGAAGTTCCTATTTATTGGGAACAGGTAGAACCCGAAGAAGGGAAATTCGACTTTTCATTAATTGATACCTTATTAATTCAAGCAAGGCAACATAAAGCACATTTGGTATTGCTCTGGTTTGCCACCTGGAAAAATGGAAGTAACCATTATATGCCTTTATGGATGAAATCCAATTCGGGAAAATATCCGAATATTATTGGCAAAGACGGAAAACCTGTAGATTCGCCTTCGCCAAATTTTAAGGCAACATTAGATGCCGATAAAAAGGCTTTTGTTGAAGTGATGAAATACCTGAAAAAAGCAGATACGCAACATACTGTAATTATGATGCAGGTAGAAAATGAATCCGGTGCCTGGGGCAGCGTAAGGGATTATTCCCCAACTGCCCAAAAATTATTTGAGGAGGATGTGCCCGCGACATTGCTAACACCCCCGGTACTTAAAGCGTTGCATGTGCCTGAAGGCGCTAAAGGTTCATGGCAAAAGGTATTTGGCGACAGGGCTGACGAATATTTCCAGGCATGGTCAGTAGCTCGTTTTATCGGGCAGGTGGCAGCAGCCGGCAAGGAGGAATACCCTTTGCCAATGTATGCGAATGCTGCCCTTCGCGACCCGCTTACCAATCCAACAGCAGACAATTATGAAAGCGGCGGCCCTACTGATAATGTAATTCCCATCTGGAAAGTAGCAGCACCGGCTATTGACCTTCTCGCGCCGGATATTTATATCAGGGGAAGTGAAAAAATATTGAAAGTAATTGACTTGTATAGCCGGCCTGATAATGCGCTATTTGTTCCCGAAGCAGCCCTGAGCGCCGATAAAGTAAAATACCTCTATGAAGTGATTGCGCGTGGAGGAATTGGCTTTTCACCGTTTGGCATAGATGATAATGGCGAAGGAAAAACAGAAACTGAAATTGCTAAAAGGCTGGCTCCTTTTGCAAAGGAATATGCTGCGATTGAACCAATGATGCGTGAGTTGGCCGAATGGAGTTTTGAAGGAAAAATAAAAGCCGTAATTGAGCGGGAAGATTTTGCAAATCAAACAATTGATCTTGGCGATTGGAAAGCTACGATAATGTTTGGCGGCAATGGAAGAGGAAATGCAACTCCGGTAAATACAAAGCCAACAGGAAAAATGATGATCGTACAATTGTCTGAAAATAAGTTTATACTGATAGGAACGGAGTGCCATATTACCTTTCAGCCAATTGGCAAAAATGAAGGCAAAGCATGGCAATATGGAAAAGTGGAAGAGGGTAAATATGAAAATGGAAAATTCAAATTACTCCGGATTCAAAATGGCGATGAAACAGATTGGGGCAGGCCTGGATTTGGCAAATCGCCCACTGTATTAAAGGTTTCATTGATAGTAAGGTAATCTATTTTATAAAACTAATTACATTTGGAATTTTAGTTGCCATATTTTGTAAATAACTATTTATTCCTCCGAATTGGCTACTACCATTCTGCTGCAACAAATTTATTTTGTAGCTATACAAGGTGTATAAAATTTTTCTTAATAAACTTTAAAATAATAAACATGCCTTTTACCGTCATTATCCAGGGTTAAATCTGGCCTCCATAAGTTTAGTAAATAGAAATGCTGATTAGTCTGTTCAAAATTTATATTAAAATTTGCTTTAGTGCATTTATCATTTTTTCTGTAAACATTGGCTGCATCACCAATCGTAAGAACATATCTTCCTGTATCTTTGGGTACTATTGAAAGAAGAAATGTATATGCATTATTGTTTTCTGCAAATGTTACTTCTATTTCACTTGAAGGTTCTATTGAACCGACTTTAAATCCATTTATTATTTTTAGATCAAAATCACTCACAGCTCCCGGAGTTTGATTATTTTTAAACTTAAGAATTGTGATTACATTTCCTAAGTTAGCAGTATTATTATAATTAATCATTTTGCCTGAGACTGGATCTGCAAGTAAAGTAGGAGTATTTACGTTTAAAAATAAAGTGTCTCCAATTTTTATACTATCCTTATCTGGATAAACAGATTCCGGTATATTAAAACTATATATGGCATTTGCACATCCTAATCCTCCTTTTTTGCAAGTGCTAAATATGGAAGCCATACCTGTAATCAAAAGTATGCCTATTGAAAATTTTTTAGTAGCCATATTGAGAAAATAATGAAGTTACTTGTGTTGCTTGATTATTGCTATTCTGTACCAATAAGTTTGTTTTGTATGCACCAAGCGTGGTTATAGAAGAATTAAAAGCATCAAATAGTTTTTGATTTGTATAATAGCCGGAAACATTATCATCAACTGGGCCGCCAGTTGCTTTTTGCTCATTTCTCGTATCTATCATATCATAAAACAACCCTGTAGGTATCCAATAAAAAGGATCAGAAGTTCTGTAAGGACTAAAATTCTCCAACAAATTTAAATGGCTACTCAATCCAACTATCGGATCATTATTCTTGTATCCAATACCTTGGTCAGCCCAATCACTACTTGTATTACCATACCTTTCATCAGTAAAATAATGACCAATATGATAAGCCCAGCCTTCGCCAAGCGCCGTGATGGCAGATTGGGAATTAGAGCCATCTCCATAAGGAGAATAACCAGAAGAAATGTTGCTGATAACTTCAAATAATTCTGAATTTACAAATGTCGTGTACCAATTATCACCCAAAGCCTGGTATTGGGCTGCATGTGTAAGTTCATGGTAAATCAGTTCTTTCATATTGTCAGAGACTAAATCAGCTGTAGCGTCGCCGAAATGATAACTGCCTACGATATCAACCTGGTGCTTTAAAGTAAAGATAACAGATGCAATGATTTGAACAGGAGGGCTCATGTACCATGTGAGAAATTCCGCTGGTAAATCATCAGAGGCTCGTTTTGCGAACATTGGAGTTGCTCCGCTACCATGCCCCCAGTTTGATAATAAAATTTTTAGTCCTAATGGAGGTAACCCAATACTTTCCGATACAGCATAATCTCTATACTCCTGAACGCTGTTAAGTGTGGTAGCTGCTGCCCAGTATCTATCGTCTTTAGAATTCAAAGGGCCACCCTGGTCATTAAAAAAAGTTATATTGCTTTTGTCTTCACTATAAACACCCAGCGTTCTTTTAGTAGCAAAAAGCATTTGCCATAAACTTAATCCACGCATTGCTCTGATATTTGCATACTCATTTTTAAATTTTTCGATAATCCTCACCTTATGCTTAAATCTTGTCGTAAATGCAAAATGACCATTATTATCTGTAAAAGTTCTCCGAACTTTAAACCACCTCCTGGCCACAACCCGTACTTTTCGCACAGCTACCTCAGTACCCAGATTAGTATCAAATACAAAAATATTGCCGGCAGGTATTGCTGCATCGGCAGCCGGTGGCGGTTGTAATGGCGGTGGCCCTTCATCCGGGATACATTGGTTTCCATCCCAATGATAACCAAAAGGACAATCTTCCGGTAAAATAGGGACACATTGTCCTAATTGGTAATTCCACTCGTACCCAGGACCACAATAAGGTACATTTGGTTTTACAGTCCCTTCTTTGCTATAAGGTATCACGGCGTTATTCAATGTCATTGCACCCATTGCGTTCATATTAAGGCTGTCCTGGATAGAGGCTAATCTTTCCGCTTCAGTTTCGACAGCCGTATAATTATCATCCGGTATGTGGATACTTGCCAGGGTCTGGTGCTGTATTCCGGAAGGAAACTGGAACAGGTGGCACCACGGCATATTGCCAGGTAGGCAACGAATCAGGTACGGATGGATCCTGGTAATAATCTCCTTCATAAAGTACCTGGTAATCTACCGGCGTATCAAAAAGCTCCAAACCCTGTGCATCCATTATGGAATCCAGGGCAGCCAGTTGATTGGTAGTTGGCAAAAAGCGTACATACAAATTATTGACAACAGCTAAACCGTCATTCAAACCTAAATTGCCATAGGCGTGTTGCATATTAGATATTAGATACGGATTGGTAAGTTGAACGCCTAAGACGGTTTCCCTTTCTATTGAGTCGCCATCCTGGGGAATAAAGTCAGCCGATACAATCGGGTAAGACCCGGAAGCCAGCAACCTGGCAGAATTTTTCGGAGAGGCCGGGCTGGCAATATCATCTGATGGTTTAAGCGCAATTTTTTGGCAGGAAAAAAAAGTAGAACAACAAAAAATCAAACCGATAGCTGAAAATTGAAAAGTAATGTTTCTCATAAGGGGGTGTTTTAGAAAGCTAAAAGTAATGTTATTTTCTTTCCGGTAAAAGCGATGTGGAAAACTTTTTTGAACTTGGAGATAGTAAAACAATAAATAACGCAGATTCTTATTTTTCTTTTGCTTCCAATTCATATTTGTATAGAAAATAAATAAGGAGCAAGACCACTCTTGCTCCTTATTAAACAAAAGTCAATTATTTAATATTATTCTTCTTCGTCAAAAGCCATCGCTTCTTTGGTAGTCATCAACAATTCATATTCTTCTTTACTACCCACGATCATATTTTCAAATTCCCTTAATCCTGTACCTGCAGGTATCGGATGGCCGGTAATTACATTTTCTTTCAGGCCAAGCATAGTATCTGTTTTGCCTTGTATGGCGGCAGATGACAATACCTTAGTTGTTTCCTGGAAGGATGCGGCTGAAATCCAGCTTTGAGTTCCTAAAGAAGCTTTTGTAATTCCCAATAACAATGGCGAAGAGGTTGCGGGGTGCGCATCGCGGAATTCAACTGTCTTTTTATCTGCACGGCGAAGAATGGAATTTTCTTCTCTCACTTCCCTCAAAGTTACAATTCTACCAGGGCGCATTTTAGTGCTTTCTCCTGAATCAGTAACTACCTTCTTATCAAAAATCCAATCGTTTTCAGCATTAAAGTCATGCCTGTCTTCGGTATCTCCTTCAAGGAATTTAGTATCTCCTGCATCTTCAATAGTAACTTTGCGCATCATCTGGCGAACGATTACTTCAATATGTTTGTCATTGATTTTTACACCTTGCAAACGGTACACTTCCTGTATTTCATTCACCACATATTCCTGAACTGCAAAAGGGCCTTTGATTGAAAGTATATCAGCCGGCGCAATCTGGCCATCTGACAACGCAACACCCGCTTTAATGAAATCACCTTCCTGCGCAAGGATTTGCCTGGTAAGAGGAACAAGGTATTTTTTAATAACACCGTCTCTCGCTTCAACAATTATTTCACGGTTTCCACGCTTGATATTTCCAAAAGAAACTACACCGTCAATTTCAGAAACCACCGCAGGGTTTCCAGGATTTCTTGCTTCAAATAATTCTGTAACACGAGGCAAACCACCGGTAATATCTCTTAATTTCCCTAATACACGTGGTATCTTCACAACTACCTGCCCTGCTTTTACCGCCTCACCTTCTTCCATGGTAATGTGAGAACCAGCAGGAAGATTATACCCCTTAGATTCTTTTTTACCTTCAATGATCATAGAAGGAATACGTGCTTTATCTTTTGTTTCAATAACCACTTTTTCCCTGTGGCCTGTTTGCTCATCTGCTTCTTCACGGTAAGTAACACCTTCTACAATATTTTCAAATTTTAGTTCACCGTCAATTTCAGAAACGATAACATTGTTAAAAGGGTCCCATGTGCAAATCACATCGCCTTTGGTTACTTTCTGCCCGTCTTTAACGTTAAGCGTAGAACCATAAGGCACATTATTATTAATTAATAAACGATCGTTTTTCACATCCATGATCCTTACTTCACCCGTACGGCCAATTACTACTTTTATCTTCTCTCCTGCGTTGCTTAAGGCATCCACCGTACGTAATCCATCAAATTGTACAGTTCCATCAAAACGCGCTGTCAGTGTAGATTCTACTGAAGCAGAACCTGCCACACCACCAACGTGGAAGGTACGAAGTGTTAACTGGGTCCCAGGCTCACCAATTGATTGAGCGGCAATAATTCCTACCGCGTCGCCTCTTTGAGCAGTATATCCGGAAGCAAGATTTTTGCCATAACACCTAACACAAACACCCCGGCGGCTTTCACAGGTAAGAACTGACCGGATTTCCATACTTTCAACTCCCGCTTCTGTTATAGCCGTTGCAACGTCTTCTGTAATGATTGCACCTGCTTCAACCAAAATTTCGTCGGTCAAAGGATGGTACACATTATGTAATGAAGTCCGCCCTAAAATTCTGTCATACAATGGTTCAATAATATCTTCATTGTCTTTAAGCGCTGAAACGGTAATTCCTCTTAAAGTGCCACAATCTTCTTCGTTGATCACCACATCCTGCGCCACATCGACAAGCCTTCTTGTAAGGTAACCGGCATCAGCAGTTTTAAGTGCTGTATCTGCAAGGCCTTTACGCGCACCATGTGTAGAAATAAAATATTCCAATACATTCAATCCATCTTTGAAATTGGAAAGAATAGGATTTTCAATAATTTCACTTCCTGTACTTCCTGACTTACGGGGTTTTGCCATCAAACCCCTGATACCTGCCAATTGTTTAATCTGTTGTTTAGAACCACGGGCTCCGGAATCCAACATCATATAAACCGAATTAAACCCTTGCTTATCGGCTGCCAGTTCCTGGATTAAAGTTTCTGTGAGCTTTGTATCTACACGGCTCCAGATATCAATAATTCCATTGTATCTTTCATTATTGGTGATTAATCCTGAATTATAGTTGTCCCAAACTTCCTCTACTTCCCCGGATGCATTTTCAATCATAGATTCTTTGGTATCGGGAATGATAAGGTCATTTATATTAAATGACAAACCTCCTTTAAATGCCATCCTGAAACCAAGTTGCTTAATATCATCCAAAAATTTTGCGGTGGTAGGAATATTGGTCCATTTGATAATATCTCCAATTATTTCGCGCAAAGATTTCTTGGTAAGCAATGCATTCACAAATCCTACCGTTTTTGGAACGTGTTGGTTGAATATAACACGCCCAACTGTAGTATCAATGAGTTTGTTGGTAAGGGAACCATCAATATTCCTCACGTTTGCCTTCACTTTTATTCCGGCATGAAGGTCAATTTTATGTTCGTTATAGGCAATAATTACTTCTTCACTTGAATAGAAAACTTTTCCTTCGCCTTTTACTACTTCTTCCGGTGTGGATTTTTTCCCTTTGGTAATGTAATACAATCCCAAAACCATATCCTGCGAAGGAAGAGTGATAGGCGTACCATTCTGAGGATTCAAAATGTTGTGGGAAGAAAGCATCAACATCTGCGCTTCCAAAATTGCTGCACTACTCAACGGAACATGCACGGCCATTTGGTCACCATCGAAATCCGCGTTGAACGCAGTAGTTACCAATGGATGAAGCTGAATGGCTTTCCCTTCAATTAATTTAGGTTGAAATGCCTGTATAGATAACCTATGCAATGTCGGAGCACGGTTAAGCATGATCGGGTGCGCTTTCAAAATATTTTCAAGAATATCCCAAATGATCGCTTCTTTTTTATCAACTAATTTTCTCGCGCTCTTTACTGTTTTTACAATTCCCCTTTCTATCAGTTTGCGGATAATAAACGGCTTAAATAATTCAGCGCCCATATCTTTTGGCAAACCACATTCGTGCATTTTTAATTCAGGGCCTACCACAATTACAGAACGCCCAGAGTAATCAACACGTTTTCCCAAAAGATTTTGACGGAAACGCCCTTGCTTACCTTTCAATACATCGCTTAAAGATTTTAAAGCACGGCCGCCTTCTGCTTTTACGGCGTTGGATTTACGGGAATTATCAAAAAGTGAATCTATGGCTTCCTGCAGCATACGTTTCTCATTTCTGAGAATTACTTCAGGCGCTTTAATTTCCAATAATCTTTTTAAACGGTTATTACGGATAATAACCCGGCGATACAAATCATTCAAATCTGAAGAAGCAAATCGCCCTCCATCCAAAGGAACTAATGGGCGAAGCTCCGGTGGAATAACCGGAATATATTGCATCACCATCCATTCAGGACGGTTATTAATTCTTGTATTGGCATCGCGGAATCCTTCTACAACGCTCAGGCGTTTTAAGGCATCGGCTTTGCGTTGCTGAGAAGTTTCATTGGCTGCGGAGTTACGAAGGTCAAAAGACAATTGATCAAGATCAATTCTTTGCAACATATCATGAACCGCTTCAGCACCCATCTTGGCGATGAATTTATCAGGGTCTTCGTCAGGCAACATTTGATTATCCTTCGGAAGTGTATCCAAAATATCCAGGTATTCTTCTTCTGTTAAAAGGTCACTGTAGTTTTGACCTTTATCAGCGCGGATTCCTGCCTGTATAACTACATATCTTTCATAATACACAATGGTTTCTAATTTCTTAGAACTCATTCCGAGCAGGTAACCAATTTTATTAGGGAGAGATTTAAAGTACCAGATATGAACAACCGGGACCACCAGTTTGATGTGCCCCATTCTTTCACGGCGTACTTTTTTTTCTGTAACTTCTACACCGCAGCGGTCGCAAACGATACCTTTATAACGTATGCGTTTGTATTTTCCGCAGGCGCATTCATAATCTTTTACCGGCCAAAAATCCTTTCGCAAAACAAACCATCCCTTTCAGGTTTGTAAGTACGGTAATTAATGGTTTCTGGCTTTAATACTTCTCCGTAGCTTCTTTCAAGAATTGAATCAGGAGAAGTAAGGCCAATGGTAATTTGAGAAAATGTTGGACGTGGACGATTTTCCTTTCTTTGCATATATTTTTGATCTTTAAGCTAATAACTTTTAGAATAAGCTAAAAGCGAAATTTTAATTATTTGTTGCTTTACTGTCAGCAAAACGCCGCCAGCATATTTTATTCAAACTGCAGGTCTAATCCCAAACCTCTCAACTCATGAACCAATACATTAAATGATTCCGGAACTCCTGGCCTTGGAATGTTATCTCCTTTTACAATGGCTTCATAAGTTTTTGCCCTTCCAATAATATCATCAGATTTTAATGTTAACAATTCCTGAAGAATATTGGATGCACCATAAGCTTCCAGTGCCCAAACTTCCATTTCACCAAATCTTTGTCCGCCGAATTGAGCTTTACCACCTAAAGGTTGTTGGGTAATTAAACTGTATGGCCCGATCGAACGTGCATGCATTTTATCATCAACCATGTGGTGCAACTTAATAATATAAATAATTCCCACGGTTGCTTTCTGATCGAAACGTTCGCCGGTTTCACCATCGTATAAATAAGTATGGCCAAATGTAGGAAGGTTTGCTTTTTCTATTTCCTTGGCGATTTCTTCTACTGAAGCTCCGTCAAAAATTGGAGTACCATACGTCTTGCCTAATTTTTCGCCTGCCCAACCAAGAACCGTTTCATAAATCTGGCCCAGGTTCATCCTGCTCGGTACACCTAATGGATTCAATACAATATCAACCGGAGTCCCATCTTCAAGGAAAGGCATATCTTCCTGCCTAACAATTTTTGCCACAATACCCTTATTTCCGTGACGGCCAGCCATCTTATCCCCTACTTTCAATTTACGTTTTACACCAAGGTAAACTTTAGCCAATTTTAATACACCTGCGGGTAATTCATCGCCAATAGAGATATTAAATTTTTCACGTTTGTACCTTCCTAATTCCTCATTGTATTTAATATTGTAATTATGCAATAAAATGTTGATATGGTCATCAGTTTTGGATTCTCCTGTCCATCCTAATGGATTTACATTCTGATAATCAATATTACCCAAATTTTTTGGAGTAAACTTAGCCCCTTTACCAATCAGCATTTCACCAAAATTATTGCTCACCCCGGCAGAAGTTTTATCTTTTAGCAAAACCAAAAGCTTACTAATCAGAAGTTCTAATAAATCAACCTCATTTTTTTCATGAGTCTTTTCTATTTTTTCTAAAATGCTTTTCTCCTTTACTTTACCGCTTTTATCTTTTTTGGCGCGCTGGAATAATTTTTTGTCAATCACCACTCCTTCTGTTCCGCTTGGGGCTTTTAAAGAAGCATCTTTTGCGTCTCCGGCTTTATCACCAAAAATGGCACGTAACAATTTTTCTTCAGGCGTAGGGTCGCTTTCTCCTTTCGGAGTAATTTTCCCGATGATGATATCGCCTTCTTTCACATGCGCACCCACTCTTATCACTCCATTCTGGTCAAGGTCTTTTGTTGCTTCTTCACTAATATTTGGAATATCAGGCGTTAATTCTTCTTCCCCTAATTTGGTATCACGAACTTCCAGTTCAAATTCATCAATATGAATTGAAGTGAACAAATCTTCTTTCACCACTTTTTCACTTATCACAATAGCATCTTCAAAATTGTATCCTTTCCAGGGCATGAAAGCCACTTTCAGGTTACGCCCTAAAGCAAGTTCTCCGTCTTTCGTAGCATATCCTTCAGTTAAGAAATCGCCTGATTTTACGGTCTGCCCTTTTTTTACAGCCGGGCGAAGATTGATACAAGTGCTTTGGTTTGTTTTTATAAATTTGGTCAACTTATATACAATGAGGTCATTTTCAAAACTTACTATTTTTTGAGAATGATTTCTGTTATAGCGAACATGAATTTCATTGGCATCTACATATTCAACCACTCCATCGCCATCTGCATGAATCTGGATCCTGGCATCGCGTGCAGCCTTACCTTCTAAACCGGTACCAACAATTGGCGCCTGTGGCAAAATCAATGGAACCGCCTGGCGTTGCATATTTGAACCCATCAATGCACGGTTGGCATCATCATGTTCAAGGAAAGGAATTAAGGAAGCACTTAAACCAACAATCTGGTTAGGAGCTACATCCATATATTCAACTTCGCTTTTATCAAGAATAGGGAAATCACCGGTTTCGCGGGATTTCACTTTATCATAAACAAAATTCGAGTTCTCATCCAAAGGCGCATTTGCCTGCGCAATTTTTGCACTATCTTCTTCTTCAGCACTCAGGAAAAAAACTTTTTTCATATCTACATGCCCATCGTTTACTTTGCGATATGGAGTTTCGATGAAACCCATTTCATTGATTTTAGCATGCACACAAAGTGTAGAGATCAACCCAATATTCGGCCCTTCCGGAGTTTCAATAGTACAAAGGCGGCCGTAATGCGAGTAGTGAACGTCACGAACTTCAAAGCCGGCACGTTCCCTGCTTAAACCACCGGGCCCGAGCGCTGAAATACGGCGTTTGTGAGTTATTTCGCTCAGCGGATTGGTCTGGTCAAGAAATTGAGACAACTGTGATGTTCCAAAAAATGAATTGATAACTGAAGACAAGGTCCTTGCATTAATCAAATCTACCGGGGTAAATACTTCATTATCCCTTACATTCATTCTTTCGCGGATAGTACGCGCCATACGCGCTAAACCTACTCCGAACTGAGCATACAATTGTTCGCCTACCGTGCGTACGCGGCGATTGCTCAAATGGTCAATATCATCAATTTCACTTTTAGCATTGGTTAATAAAACCAGGTATTTAATGATGGCAATGATATCTTCTTTAGTCAATACTTTTTTAGTGATCGGGTAATCCAAACCAAGTTTCCTGTTGATCTTATAACGGCCAACTTCACCAAGGTCGTAACGCTTGTCACTAAAAAACAATTTATCAATAATACCTCTTGCGGTTTCATCATCGGGCGCATCTGCACCACGCAACTGGCGATAAATGTGTTGTACTGCTTCAATCTCGCTATTGGAAGTATCCTTATTTAAAGTATTGTAAATAATCGCATAATCCCCGCTCACTTCTTCACGCTGGATAAATACACTTTTCACATCCAATTCAAGAATCATGGCGATATTGTCTTCATCCAGGATCGTATCCCTTTCCAAAACAATTTCATTTCTTTCAAGGCTCACTACTTCACCGGTATCTTCATCTACAAAATCTTCTACCCAACTGCGCAAAACTCTTGCCGCAAGGCGTTTACCAAGATTTGAATGTAAAGTTTTTTTATCGGCTTTTACCTCTACCGCCATTCCAAAAAGTTCCAGGATATCTTTATCAGTTTCGTAACCGATTGAACGAAGCAACGTAGTAACCGGGAATTTTTTCTTACGGTCGATATACGCATACATTACATTATTAATGTCTGTAGCAAATTCCATCCAGGCCCCTTTAAAAGGAATAACCCTTGCTGAATAAATTTTTGTTCCGTTTGGATGTGTGCTTTGCCCAAAAAATACACCCGGTGAACGATGCAATTGAGAAACCACTACACGCTCTGCACCGTTGATTACAAAGGTACCACGAGGTGTCATGTAAGGGATATTTCCCAAAAAAACATCCTGAACAATTGTCTGGAAATCCACATGTTCTTCATCATTACAGCTAAGGCGGAGTTTTGCCTTTAAAGGAACTGCATATGTCAATCCCCTTTCAATACATTCCTCAATAGTGTAACGTGGCGGGTCTACAAAATAATCCAGGAATTCCAACATGAAAATATTCCGTGTATCATTGATAGGAAAGCTTTCCTTAAATACGCGGAAAAGCCCTTCAATATTACGTTTGTCGGGTGTGGTTTCTAACTGGAAAAAGTCTTTAAAAGACTGAATTTGTATTCCTAATAGGTCTGGAGTTTCCGCCAAATGTTCAATTTTCCCAAAACTGATTCTTTGTGCTGGAGCTACTTTTGTTGAAGGCATATTTTAGTTAAAATATTTTAAAATGAGAGAGCCTTTAAACCGGAGTTTTATACTAAATTAGACACGTACCGAAATTTAAAGGATTGCAAAAGTAAAACATTTTTTTGAATTTGAATAAAACTTTATTAAACCTTAACCATTCATTTTAACATTTCCAAAAAATGCTTTTAATAGGGTTTAAAACTTCCAATTTTTAAATGATCTTCATTTTTTTTATCCTCCTAATATGCTCAAAAACTCAGTCAACTTTTTATAATGAATGAATAAGCATTAATTTTGCGGGCACTTAAATAACCATTTAAAATTTATACCATGAAAAAATTATTTTTTGTACCTGCAACGGCGGCATTATTATTTCTTGCTTCCTGCGGAGGTAACAGTTCAAGTGATGAAAGTACCACAGTACCCGCAGATACTACTACGGCGGCACCTGAAGCTCCCGGCGCTGATATTCCCGGAATTGATACGGTTTCAGTTACTGACCATATTAATCTTACCGGAAGTGATGATATGAAATTTGACAAAACACTTTTTAAAGTAAAAGCCGGCGAGAAAGTAACTTTAGATTTTAAAAATGTGGGCAAACAACCGGCAGCAGCTATGTCGCATAATGTAGTAATATTACAACAGGGAACAGATGTTCAGAAATTTGGTGAAGCAGCAATTCCGGCAGCAAGCACAGGCCACATTCCTCCTTCAATGACTGATGATGTAATCGCACATACTAAATTATTACCACCGGCGAGAGCGACCAGATTACTTTTACACTTCCCGACCCAGGAGTTTATGATTTTATATGCAGTTTCCCCGGCCATTTTGGATCAATGCACGGGCAGATCGTAGCAGAACCATAAATAAAAATAATTAAGAAAATAGTTTTAAAGCAGCCTGAAAATGGCTGCTTTTTTATTTTAGGCATACTATAAATCTTTTTATTTCCCCGTCTGCCGTCCAGTCAGGTTTGTTTACTGCAATTTTGTGAAAATGTTTATAGAATAAATGCGTTTAACTATAAACTTTATAGCCAGCTATTTTATGAATTTCTCTTTATCCGCCTCTATTTTTTGCCTGAACATTTCCTGCATTTTGTCATTCGCCCCTTTAAGAATGATTATGAGCGAACCTTTTTCTCTTGCATAAACATTGGTAACACTGTCAAATAAAACAGCAGAAGAAAAATCCTTTATAAACGGATGTTGCATTTCCTGCCTATCATCGGTAATTAAAACAACATTTACAAGATGAATGCTATCCGGTAGCCAATACAAAAAGCTGGCGTTGTCGCTATAAGCTTCCGGGAGATTGTATTTTTTTCTGTAAAAATTAATAGCGCCCGCTTCTCCATAATTGTCGGCAAATATGATCGTGTTTTTCTTTTCTTCATTAGTTAATGTGGAATAAGCGGCTGCTGTTTTGGCTGTCATTTCTTTCCATCCGAGCATATCCGCAAAATCCTGAGTTAATAGATGATTTTGCAAGTCTTCCCATTTTAAAAAACCAACATTTTTAACATGAAGGGCTTTGTAATAAGCAGCTAACTTTTCGGGTTTTGCTACTGGCAAGCTTAGGGGGATTAATGGAATTCCGATTGCCAAAGGAATAATGATAAAAGCATATGTCCAAACCCTGGAATGCTTGTTGGCAAACTGTTCCAGTTGAAAAGCACCAAAGGCAAATAATACAGGGTATACACCTGCAGAATAATAATTTTTCCCATGAAAATAAAGCAGCAGAAGTATAACGAAAAGATAGGCCCATGCAAATATTTTGTATTTTCCTTTTTGTTTGAAAACTGCAAAATACAAACCAGTCATCCAGACAAAAACACAAGGTAAATTCATTAAAATCTGGTCAACCAAAAATCCTTTTGGGCTTACATATTGCAATTGTGTCTTTTGCAATTCTTTCATGTGGACAACCACGGGGAAATGATTTTGATATTCCCATAAAAGAGTAGGAAAAAAAATCAGGAGAGCAATCAACCCGGCAAAATAAAAATGTTTGTTTAAAAATATTTTATAGTTCCTTGTGATGAGTAATCCGGCTAAAACACTGATTACAAAAAAAGCAACAGAATATTTACTGATCATTCCAAAACCAATGCTCAATCCTAAAATATATAACCAGGAATTTTTTTCAGTCTGGATATAACGAAAAATACTGTAAGCGATCATCGTCCAGAAAAATACTTCGAGGAAGTTGGGTTGAAATAAAAAGTGCATTCGCAAATAAATACCCAAAACAAAAGGCAGAAATCCTAGAAACAACGCAAACGATCTTCCTCCTAACGACAGTATAATTTTGCCGACAATAAAATACGTGAGTGCGCCGAATAATGAAAGGCCAGAATTTTATCCAGAAAATTCCATGTCCGAATAAATTCGATACCCACGCAAAAACTGAGAGTAATGGTGGTACTGCCATATATCCCCACGCCATGTGATGCGCTTCTGCCAAATACAGAAATTCATCCCTGTGTGGCTCATAAACCGGGCTTTGTAAAATGAAAGGGAGAATAAACTTTATGAATGCCAGTAGTAGCAAGATTTTAAATTCCTTTTTCATTTTGGTATTTTAACTATTGGGCACTATTAATTTTATTTAAGTTCTTCATTATTTCTTGAACTGCTTTTTCGATCTGGGGATCTTTATGATGCAATCTGTCTTCAAAAGTGTTTTTTACATAAATATCAGGAGTAACTCCTGTATGCTCCAGGTTTTTCCCATCTAAAGTATAACAACCCCAGGAGGGTAATCTTACTGAAGAGCCATCTACCAGAGACTTTGCGCTTGTAAATATGATCCAATGGTATGTATCCGTCCCAACAATTTTTCCCAGTTTTAATTGTTTAAAACCTGCGGCAGTCATTTCGCCATCGCTCAATGTTTGCTCATTAACCAATAAAATGATGGGCTTTGCTGCCGGGGCAAAATCAGGTTGCGGGCTTATTTTTCCATCTCTGTATTTCCATTGCAGGTAAGGGCGCTGCGATAAAAATTGAAGTACTTTGTCGTGCACATTTCCGCCGGTATTATAACGTAAATCCAATATTAATGCCTTCCGCTGACTGACAGAATCTGAAACCATTTCCTTTGCAAATTGTTCAAAAGCGTCACTGCTCATATCTTTCATGTAAACATAGCCAATTTGGCCATTGCTCAATTTATCCACTAATTGCCTGTTGGCATCTACCCATTCATCATATAAGTGATGTTGCATTTCGTTAATAGTAGAAGGGTGAATTTTTACCTCAAAAGTTTTGGAGCCTCGCCTGAATCCTAAAATCATTTCGTCAGGGTTTTCAGAACGCATAAAATAATATTCCCGGTTTTGAGAAGGATCCGTTTTCACCCCGTCAACGCTGATCAATTCATCTCCCTTTTCTATTTTGACATCTGAAATATCTGCACAACCGTCTTTAATAATATGTTCAACTATATAAGGATGTTCATTACTGAAAATGATGCCTGGCTCAGCGGTTACTATTTTATAAAAAGTTTTTTCATCAGCGCCGGAAGTCGAAAATCCGTAATGAGAAGAATTTAATTCGCCCATCATATTATTTAATAAAACCCTGAAATCATTGCGTGTTTGTAATTGCGGTAAATAGGTAGCATAACGGCTGCGAATGGCTTTCCAGTCCACACCATTAAAATTTGCGTTATAATAATTTTCCTGCAAATCTGCCCACGCTTCATAAAACATCTGGTTAAATTCGTCATTCATATTAATGGCGAAAGGGTAGCTAATATCCACTTTATCAATTGAATTTTTATCTACTTCCAGTTTGCTGATATTTCCTTTATTCAGCAAATAATAATGATCTTTATAACCCTTGATATCAAGTCCATAGCCATCGGCATCCTTTACTTTTTCGGTTTTGGTTTTTTCAAAAGGCTCAAAGGTTAATTTCCATAAGGAAGGTTTGCCATTTTCATGATTGGAAATAAAAAATAAATAAGTTTTGTCTTTATCTTTTATGGCAAATAAATCTGATTGATCACCAAAATCAGGGCCGATTTGTTCAATTCTATCCATCATATTCCTGAAATCAATTTTTATCTCAGGTTTTGGCGGTGCTGTATTTTTAGCTGTCTCTGATTCCTTCTTTTCTTTAAGTTGTTCTGTTTTCTCCGTTTTATTTTCCTTTTTTATAGTATCAGTTTTCTCTGTTCCCGGTTTCTTTTTTACAAATAAAGAATCAAACCTATCGGAACGGTAAGGCGCCGATATTTTTTCTAACGGCATGCGGTACATTTTTTCATTTTGCGGGCCATAAGGATAAGAAGGATGTGTTCTGTCAGAAATAAAATAAATATATTTTCCATCCGGCGACCAGAATGGGTTCGTTTCTGAAACGCCGGTATTGGTAATATTGAAAATTTGTTTGTCTGCTATCCTGTAAAGAAAAATATCCTGTTCAAAATTCCGGTGCGCGGTGTACATTATATATTTATCATCAGGAGAAAAATAAGGAGTTGAATTCTCAATGCCCCAGATTTCGTCTTTGGCAACCAAAGAACTATTCATATTTTTCAAATCAAGAATGCGTACTTCATCGGTTCCTGAAAGATAAACGGCTTTTGTTTTATCGCTGTTAAAAGTAAGCCTGCGGTCGGTTCTGGCTTCATTGGTAATTTGATTTTCAGGCTCCCCTGTTTCTGCATTGATGGTAAAAAGATTTTCAAACCCATTATTAGTTTGCCCAATTAATAGAGTTTTATTGTCTTTTAACCAAAAAACATCCATCACTCTTTCTTGTGGCAGAGGTTTTTATTTCCCGGATAAATTTTCCTTTATTATCTGAAACAAATAATTTTCCACGCGACACAAAAGCCAGTTTTTGCCCATCGCCTGAAACATCAAAATCGGAAATCTTACCACTTACATTTAAATTTTGCAGGCTTGATAAAGTATTGTTTTTATAAACATCCAAAGGGATTTTAGATGATTTTTTGGTGGCAATATTATAATCAAATAACTGAAAATCTTTTTCAAATACAATATTATCTCCGGCCGCATCTACAAAGGGATGCATGATAGAAGTATTAAAATCAGTAAGCTGTGTTTTTTTACCATTTAAAAAAGTATATAAATTATATTGCCCGTTGGCTTCATCAGAAACAAAATAAATATTTCCTTTTTTATCAACACTTGCCCACATGTCTTTTCCAATCCAATCGGTATAGCGTTTATACTTGCCCGTTACAGGGTTATAAGATTGTATATCGGGGTTAAAAGGCCCTTTGTAACCGATCCGGTTTGCAAAAAAGGAACTTTCAAAAGTGTTGTCAAAAAATATTTCGCCCGTAACGGGATCTTCAAAAGCATCGTGGGTATAATCAAAATTATTATCGCTGAATACTCGCAAAGGCGTTCCGCCATTGATACTTACTTTATAAGTTGACATGCGGTCGTACCGGTTGGAAGTAAAATAAATAAACTTACTATCCCACGACCAGGATTCCACATTATCGTTGCCGCTGTTAAAAGTCAGGCGTTTCATAACGCCGCCTCCAAGTGGCATCAGGTAAATATCATAATTGCCAAATTGTGAGTTGCTGAATGCAAGCCATTTTCCATCGGGCGATACTTTTGGGTTCGTTGCAATTCCCTGCTGCGCAGTAATCCGGGTAGAAATTCCACCTTCTGCCGAAGCTTTCCAAAGATCGCCATCATAACTGTAAATTAAACTTTTGCCATCAGGAGTAAGCGTAGGGTAAGAAGCAAAATAAGGAGTGGCATCCTGGGCAATAACTAATTTCTGACAATAAATTATTGAAAGAAGGAAGAATAAAAATTTTTTCATTTTAAATGTAGATTGTGGAAAGAAAAATTTAGATAAAAATAAAAATAACAGAAAATCTTTTGAGAAGATAAAAAAAATGATGGATGGATTGAATCAGATGCAGCTAAGTTTCCAGTTGATGTATATCAATGTTTATTCTTAGCTTATATCATTCTCAAAAACCTATAATTGTATCAATTTTGTGTAATCAAAAAAATATAAACAGTAAACCAACAAATAATGGCAAAGACGATTCTTCACAAAGCAAATACACGCGGCCATGCAGATCATGGCTGGCTGAATAGTTATCATACTTTTAGTTTTGCAAATTATCACAATCCTGAAAGAGTTCATTTTGGTGCCTTACGCGTATTGAATGATGATACAGTAAGCCGTGGTATGGGTTTTGGAAAACACCCGCATGATAATATGGAAATCATTTCTATCCCTTTGGAAGGCGACCTGGAACATAAAGACAGCATGGGAAATACAACCGTGATAAAACAAGGAGACATCCAGGTAATGAGCGCCGGCACTGGTATTCAGCATAGCGAATACAATAAAAATAAAGATGTTCCGGTAAAATTTTTGCAGATTTGGCTTTTACCTAATAAAAGGAATGTTGCTCCCCGATACGATCAAATTACATTAAATCAAAACGACCGGCATAATAAAATACAGCAGATACTTTCGCCTGATAAAAATGATGAAGGGGTGTGGATATATCAAAATGCATGGTTCCATTTGGGTAAATTTGATAAAGATTTTAGTGTCGATTATGATTTTAAGAAAGAGGGAAATGGGTTATATATTTTCGTCTTGAGCGGAGATATTACTGTTGATAATCAGCAACTGTATACAAGAGATGGTTACGGAATTTGGGAAACCAATAGAGTAAATATTAAAGCTGATACCAATGCGGAATTTTTATTGATGGAAGTTCCGATGAATATATAATTTGAATTGATTAATTTCAAAAACCTATTCAAATTATTATGGAAAAAATACAAATATTAGCCATCGGCCGTGATCCGGTGTTGTTACAAAAATTATCAAAGTTTATAAATGAAAACCCTAAATGGGAAAGCACTGCAACTGTTGAGGATGAAACGGCCATCAAGCTATTTCATCAAAGGCAATACGATATCATTTTATTGATCAATGAATTGGAAGATGAATCAACCAAAAAATTAAAATCTTTATTTTCATTTAACAATCCGGATCTTCTTTTTATAAAACATATTGGTGGCTCTACCAAAATCCTTGGTGAAGAAATCAACCAGGCACTTGCAAAAAGAAAAAACCCCATAAAAATTACAGATGATGTTTTTAAAGATAAAAACAGCGATTAGATTTACAGTAAACTAATAAATTCGTTGTTTTTTTAATTTGGATTCTAAAACAGGTTAGCCAACCCTTTTGCAAAACTTTAATTTGCGATTTTAAGGAAGAAATTCAGAAATTAAAACCTTTCCAAATTATTTATAATTTTATTAAGGTTGCTAAAAAAAAATTGTGAAAATTCAAAAGCCAACCTTCTTTTTTTTAGATTGAATTTTTAATTTAATTTTGCCTTCCCTAAAAACGGTGGTTGTAGCTCAGTTGGTTAGAGCATCAGATTGTGATTCTGAGGGCCGTGGGTTCGAGCCCCATCATCCACCCCACAAAATCCCACTGCAAAGTGGGCTTTTTACTTTTATATTATTACAATAATAGTGGAAGAAAAACCGTCTATACTTTTACAAAAACCTTTGTTAATTCAATTAGTTAATTTTAAAGTACAATTTTAATCTTTGTTACTTTTACGTATGAACCCAATAATCAGTTTTATTATGAGCAAAAAATTTATTCCCGTACTTCTTATATTAATCTTAGTCGGTTTGTTTATAGGATATGGGGTGATGGGGAAAAGTGATTCAAACGACCCAAAAACAAAATATGAAAAAATACTACAAAACGTAGGGATTGTTTTAGAACAAGGGCATTATAACCCCAAGAAAATTGACGACAAATTTTCAGAAGAAGTATTGAAAAAATATGAGGACGACCTCGATCCTGACAAATACATTTTTCTGCAGTCAGATATTGACGCCTTTAATAAATATAAAGACAAGATAGACGATGAAATTCATGGGGCTCCCCTTCAGTCATTTTATGCGGTAAGCAATGTTTACCTGAAAAGGATTGATGAAGTGGCCGCTTCTTATAAGGAAATTTTAAAACACACTTTTGATTTCAATAAAGATGAATTCCTGCAAACAGATGGTGATAAAAGAAGTTACCCGGCTACTGTTGCAGAAAGAAATGATTATGGCAGAAAGAGGCTGAAATACCTGGTTTTGGGAAGATATGTAGACCTTCAAAATGAAAGGGATTCCAGCAAAGATTCTGCATATAAGCCTGATTCAACATTACAGCGTGAAGCCATCGCCATTATATCGCGCCAGATGAGCCGGTATTTTGAAACATTAAAAAATCATAATTCTACTGATGATCTTTTCTCTGATTTTGTAAATGCTATTACCAGTAGCATGGACCCTCACACTACCTATTTTGCACCGGTTGATAAAAGAAGCTTTGATGAAATGCTAAGCGGGACTTTTTATGGAATAGGGGCGCAATTACAGGAAAAAGATGGCAAAATAACTATCGCAAGCCTTATCACCGGAATGCCTGCCTGGAAAACAGGGGAAATAACTCCCGGAGATGAAATTATAAAAGTAGCCCAGGGCGATGAAACCCCGGTAGACGTTACCGGCTATGCTGTTACAGATGCAGTTAAATTGATTCGCGGCGAAACAAGGGGGTCTATAGTAAAACTCACTTTGAAAAAAGCAGATGGTTCTATTAAAGTGGTTCCAATTACGAGGGATAAAATTTCGTTGGATGATACATTTGCCCGAAGTGCTGTGCTCAATAATAACGGGCATAAAATCGGATACATTTTTTTACCGGAATTCTATGCCAATTTTGATGACCCTTCCGGAAGGCGCTCTTCTACTGATGTTGCAAAAGAAGTTGAAAAATTAAAAGCTGCCCATGTAGAAGGAATTGTAATTGACCTGAGAGGAAATGGCGGTGGCTCTCTTTCAGATGTAGTTGATATGGTAGGATTGTTTATAAAAGGAGGGCCAGTGGTTCAGGTAAAAGGCCGTGACGGCGCGCCGAGTGTTTTAGCTGATAAAGAAAAAGAAGTTTTATATACCGGCCCTTTAGCAGTAATGGTGGATGAGTTAAGTGCTTCGGCTTCAGAAATCTTCGCGGCAGCCATACAGGACTATCACCGTGGAATAATTATTGGAAGCTCCACTTACGGAAAAGGGACTGTACAAAGAAGTGTCTCTCTTGACCCTCAATCAGAAAATCCATTTTTTTCCCATCCTTCTGAAGGGCTTGGAGATGTAAAACTTACTTTCAGGAAATTTTATAGAATTAACGGAGGCGCTACTCAGTTGAAAGGCGTTACCCCTGATATTATAATTCCTGACAGGTTGGAAAATGCAAAATTGCGCGAAAAGGATAATCCCGACGCATTGGCTTGGGACCGGATTCCAAAAGCCGATTATACAACATGGAATCCCGGCTATAGCTATGACCCAGCTATTGCTAGTATTAATGAATCAGTAAGTAAAAATGCTGATTTTAAAGAAATTCAGCAACAAGTAAGCCTGTTGGATAAATACAGGGATGAAGAAACGCCTTTAAATATTGCGAAGTACAAACAGATGCAGAAAAATATTGAAGCCGCGGCTGTAAAATTAGACGACTATTCAAAATCACCGGTTAACCTGGATCCAAAAACGCTTATTCCCGATTCATTAGCGATAATTGGCGATACTGCTAAAATTACAAGGCAGAAACAATTCCTAAAATCCATCAGTAGCGATTTGTATATAGATGAAACGGTAAAGACGCTGGAAAAAGTGATTGGCGAAAAACAGGTTGCAGAAAATGAAAATAAGTAAAACTAAATAAATCATAATAAACAAAGGCCGGTGGAAACACCGGTTTTTTTATTACCAACACTTTGTATCAACCATAAAATAAAAATCTTACTTATTTGTTGCTTCACTGCTTAATTTTTTTTAAAAGGCATTTTTTAGGAGAAATTTTCCCTTTAAAACACAATCCAATGGGTTTTAAAACTTCCATTAGAATATTCTAACGTGGGCGCAGGAAATTTAAAAGAATTCAAAACAAACAATAAAATTTTAACTGCTTTTTTGTTCGTCGCAATTTTTGTAAAATCAATATCAGGCGAGAGATACCATTGCCTGTAGCGTTTAATATCCTGCCTGTCAAAGATCACATTCCCGTTATTGTCGTAACCAATATTTTTTGTAGCCCCAAACATTCCTTCAGCGCCATAGCCAATCGAAATATTTAACCACCTGGGCAGTTTGGATGTGGGAAAAAAAGATTTGACATTGGCGCTTAACCAATAGGATTGACCGTTATAATCTTTTATAAATCTTTCCAATTCGGAGTTTCCATACAATTGATCGGCCCGCGAATCCAATTCAGAGGAACCATAATTTTTCCGGTGAAATGAAAACTTCAGTTGTATTTTTTCTTCGTTCCAGGCAAGTTGCTGCGAAATAAAAATGGAAGAGCCGATTATATTAGCGGTAAAATCTCCCGGGCTAAATCCATATTGAGACGAAAAACCATCCAACACCTCAATGATAGATTGATATGCAACGCCGCTTAATCCTCCGATCCAGATACTTTTTTTTCTTGATAAACCTGCCCAGCGCCACATTTCCATCGTAGCGCGGCTTTCAGTATAGGCACTGTAAACATGGCCAACTTTATCCATCTGCTGCCATTCAGCATCATCGTTAAAAAAGTGGAATGCCGACCTGGGATAATGTGCATACCATATTGCATTTAAGCCAATCAGTGTTCCGCCATACCCTACAATATTTGCAGCAGTTACCAGGTGGATTCTTTTTTTATTATAAGGATAAATTTTAAAAGTATCGGTGAAAGCTGTTTCGGGGGAGTGCGGTAAATAAGTTTGGGAATGAAGGAAATTATACTTTGTATTTAAAGCTATTGCCTGATGAAAAGTAACTTGAGAAAATGTTATTTGTGAGAAAGCCAGGGAAAATAAAATGGCAAAAAAGTTGATGAATGCTTTTCTTTGAAAGGATAAAAACATTGGGCAAAAATAAGGGTAAAGAATTTTAGCAAATTAAAATAAAAACAAAAAAGAATATCTTTAAATTATAAAAAATATATCATGGATACAAAAACAGAAAACAGGATTAATGAATGGCTTTCCGGCGATTATGATGAATCGGTAAAAAAGGAGATTAAAGATTTACAAAAAAATGACCCTTCTCAATTAGAAGATGCTTTTTACAGGGAACTCGAATTTGGAACCGGCGGCTTGCGCGGAATTATGGGTGTAGGCACCAACAGAATGAATAAATATACGGTTGGAATGGCTACGCAGGGATATGCGAATTACCTGAATCAATCTTTTCCTGATGTAAAAGTGGCTATCGCCCATGATGTAAGAAATAACAGCCGGCAATTTGCTGAAATAGCGGCGGATATTTTTGCTGCAAATGGAATAAAGGTTTTTTTATTTGAATCAATAAGGCCACGCCTGAATTAAGTTTTTCCATTCGTACGCTACATTGCCAGGGAGGTTTGGTAATAACCGCTTCTCACAATCCGAAGGAATACAACGGCTATAAAGCTTACTGGAATGATGGTGGCCAATTAGTGCCGCCGCATGATAAAAATGTAATAGCAGAAGTTGAAAAAATTAAAAGTATCGATGATGTAAAGTGGAAGGGAAACCCTGAAAACATTACATTGATTGGAAAAGATATTGATGAAGCCTATTTGAAAATGGTGAAAGGGTTGAGTGTTAACCCGGAAGCATGTATTAAGGAACATGACCTTAAAATTGTTTATACACCTATCCATGGAACGGGAATAATGCTGGTGCCAAAAGCGCTCGCCGCTTATGGATTTGATAATGTTCATATTGTTCAGGAACAATCAACGCCGGACGGAAACTTTCCAACAGTAATTTACCCTAATCCTGAAGAGAAAGAAACAATGAGTATTGGGTTAAAAAAAGCAAAAGAAATAGATGCCGATATTTTATTGGGAACAGACCCTGATGCAGACAGGGTTGGTGTTGGCGTAAAAGACAACCATGGAGAATGGGTTTTATTAAATGGAAACCAGACCGCGCTGATTGTTTTTAATTACATTATCGAAGCCAGGAAAAATAATGGAATTGCCAAGGCCAATGATATGATAGTAAAAACAATTGTTACTACTGATATGATTGATAGAATCGCGGAAAAAAACAATATTAATTGTTACAATGTTCTTACCGGATTTAAATGGATAGCTGAATTGATAAGGGAAAAAGAAGGCAAAGAGAATTACGTCGTTGGTGGTGAAGAAAGTTTTGGTTTAATGATAGGGGATAAAGTGCGCGATAAAGATGCCATAAGCGCAGTAGCGATGGTCTGTGAAATAGCCGCTGTGGAAAAACAAAAAGGCCATACTCTTTTTGAAAAGCTTATGGAACTATATGTGAAGTATGGATTTTATTACGAAAAATTAATTTCCTTAACTAAAAAAGGAATGAATGGCTCTAAAGAAATTGCTGAAATGATGCAGGGGTACCGTGATAATCCGCCAAAAGAAATTGCCGGAAGCAAAGTGAAGGAATTATTGGATTATCAGTTACAGATAAAGAAGAATTTATTAACCGGCGAATACTGAAAAAATAACTTTGCCCAAAAGCAATGTGTTACAATTTATTACAGAAGACGGTAGTAAAATTTCGGCAAGGCCAAGCGGCACAGAACCTAAAATAAAATTTTATTTCAGTGTCCATTCTGAATTAGGTAATATTTCTGATTTTGATAGAACACAAAAAAAATTAGAAGGTAAAATTGAAAATATTATTTCATCAATGAATTTGAAATAATTATTAAAAAAGTCGTTCTTTTAAAACCATTTTTTAGTTTACAAGGCCTTAAGGAAGCTGATTTTTGATTAAATTACTATTATCATTTTATGTAAAAAAATGATTTGTAGTTAATTAACGTATTTTGTGTTTTTGGCAACATTTTTGCCTTAATATAGGTAAGAAAGAATGAAAATTGAAAAAATTCATTTTAGATCCAATAACCTAGGAATTACCAATCAATATTTGTGATTTACTAAAAGGTTCAATTATTTTTTGAAAAGCTACCAGTTTTAAGTTATTATTGAAGAACCTAAGAATTTGGGCAACAGAAATGTTGCCCTCTTTTTTTACCATTTTTTCTGAATTGAGAATAGTAAATAAACAAATAAAAAGGTTTTTAATTTCTAAAAATCTCTAAGGTTTTTAAATCATTCATAAAAGTTTATACAAAATCAACCTTAGGTATTGCTGAGATAAGTTTTTGTGTGTATGCTTTTTGGGGATTAAAATAGATTTCATCTGCGGTTCCGGATTCTTCAATTTTTCCTTTATTCATTACCATAATACGGTTACTGATATAATGAACGACACCAAGGTCGTGAGAAATAAAAATGCAGGTAAAACCAAACTCCTTTTTTAAATCATTCAATAAATTCAGCACCTGCGCCTGAACACTCACATCCAATGCTGAAACACTTTCATCACAAATAATAAATTCCGGATTTAATCCCAAAGCCCGTGCAATACAAATCCGTTGGCGCTGGCCACCGCTAAATTCATGCGGGTAGCGGTTAAAATATTCCGGTTTCAAATCTACTTTTTCCAAAAGGTCAATAATTTTTTCTTTTCGTTGTTTTTGGTTCGGCAAAATTGAATGAATCTTCATTGGCTCATTTATCGCATCGCCAATCGTAATACGGGGATTTAAAGATCCGTAAGGGTCCTGAAAAATGATCTGAATGTCTTTTCTCATTTTTCTTAATTTCCCTTTTGGGATAAGCTCAATATTTTCGCTGTTGAAATAAATTTTACCGGAAGTAGGTTCTATTAACCTGATCAGGGCACGCCCTAAAGTAGTTTTGCCGCAACCACTTTCACCAACCAAACCTACAGTCTCTCCTCTTTCTACTTTAAAACTTACATCGTCAACTGCTTTAAATTCTTTTAATATTTTACCAAAGAAATTTTTCTTTACAGGAAAATATACCTTCAGGTTTTCAACTTTTAATAATGAGGTTCCGCTTTTAACTTTTTGAGGAAGTTCATAGCTGGTAACCTCTTTCTTATACTTAATTTCCTGGCTCGTGCCTAAAAAATCACTGATAACCGGCAACCTTTTTCCTTTGGAAGAAGCATCTGGCCTGCAGGCTAATAAGGCTTTGGTGTAAGGATGTGTGGGTTGAAGAAATATTTCTTTAATTGAGCCAGATTCCACTATTTCCCCTTTATACATTACAATTACTTTATCAGCAATTTCTGCTACCAGGCCAAGGTCATGTGTAATATATATCACGCTCATGTTTTTTTCTACCTGCAATTCCTTTATCAATTGCAAAATTGTTTTTTGTACAGTAACATCTAAAGCAGTTGTAGGTTCATCAGCGATCAGTAAAGAAGGATTGCAGCTAATAGCCATCGCAATCATTACTCTTTGTTTTTGCCCTCCACTAATTTCATGGGGATAGCGGTTTAAAATGGCTTTTGGATCAGGCAATTTTACGCTGGCAAATAATTGAATCGTTTTTTCTTCCGCCAGGTTTTGAGAAATATCCTGGTGAATCCTTATGGCCTCAATTACCTGGCTGCCACAGGTTTTTAAAGGATTCAACGAAGTCATGGGCTCCTGGAAGATCATTGAAATTTTATTTCCCCTTATCTTTCTCAGTTCTTTATCGCCAAGTTTCAAAATATCAACAGAAGTAGCCCCGGTTTCAGAAAAAATAATTTCCCCGTTCTTATATTTTGCCGGAGGAGATGATAAAAGTTGTAATACGGATAGTGAAGTAACGGTTTTGCCAGAACCTGATTCACCAACAATAGCTACCGTTTCGCCACGGTTGATTTCCAAAGAAATGTTTTTTACAGCATTAGTAGTACCTGAATGAGTTTCGAAATCAACACTAAAATTTTTTATTTGGAGAAGAGGAAAGGCCAAGTTATGAGTTGTTATAAGTTCGTAGTTCTTTATTCTTAGTTTTTAGTGCTTAAAATGAAAAGTTGAAAACTGATTCTCTTGCTTTTTGCATTCCGCCTTCCGCCTTTTTAAAATTTCAAATGCCTTACTGTCAATCCATTATTGATCAATTGTTTCAACGATTCAATACCAATGGTTAAATGCATCTCAACAAATTGGGCAGTAACGCTTTCATCGCTTTCAATAGTTTTAACACCTTCAGGAACCATGGGCGAATCACTTACCAGGAGCAAAGCGCCTGTCGGGATTTTATTATAAAAACCAACGATAAAAATGGTGGCGGTTTCCATATCTACCGCATAAGCGCGAATCTTTCGCAGATAGCTTTTTAAAACTTCATCATGTTCCCAAACGCGGCGGTTGGTAGTATAAACGGTTCCTGTCCAGTAATCAACTGAATGGTCGCGAATGGTAGTTGAAATAGCTTTTTGGAGCGCAAATGCTGGTAATGCCGGTACTTCAGGCGGAAAGTAATCATCCGAAGTCCCCTCTCCTCTTATCGCGGCAATTGGCAAAATGAGGTCTCCGATTTTATTTCTTTTTTTAAGGCTTCCACATTTACCCAAAAACAAAACAGCTTTGGGTTCAATAGCGCTCAGCAAATCCATTATGGTGGCGGCTCCCGGGCTCCCCATTCCGAAATTAATAATGGTAATATCCCCGGCTGTAGCGCATTCCATTGCTTTTTCAACCCCTACAATTTTGACATTATGAATTTTAGCAAACATCTTTACATAATTACTAAAATTGGTAAGCAAAATATAGGAGCCAAAATTTTCCAACTTTTCCCCGGTATATCTTGGAAGCCAATTATTTACAATCTCTTTTTTTGTCTTCATAATATTATTACCCTTTTTAATTTTATCCGCTTTGGATAAAAATACGATTTTAGATTTTACATTGCACAAATTAAACAAAACCTCTCTGAAGGCTGAAACGGAAAATGATAAAAATTGAATTCCCAAAAGAACAACCTAAAGTAAGGCAAAGCGAAAATGCCAAAGAAATTTTTGACCCGGTAAGAAAAAAATGGCTCGTACTTACACCGGAAGAATGGGTGCGTCAAAATATAATACAGTTTCTTTTATTCAAAAAAAAATACCCGCCGCCATTAATTTCCATTGAAAAGGAAATTAAATTGGCTGATTTAAAAAAGCGCTACGATATTGTGGTTTATAACCGGCAAACCCAGCCCTGGATGATCATTGAATGCAAGGAAATGAACGTTACTCTTTCGGAAAAAACCATGGAACAAATTCTTCGTTACCATATTTCTGTGCCTGCAAAATATTTGGTGGTAACTAATGGAAGCCATTGCTTTGGTTTTGAAAAAAAAGATGGAAATTTTTTTGAAATTAATCTTTTTCCGGATTTTGATTTATAAAAATGCCCACCTGGCTAAAGGCGGGACAGTAAATATATAAATTAAATTAAGCTAATTATTTTTCAAGTGCCAGCACTTTTTTAGTCAATTTACTTTTTAGGTTCGCCGCTTTATTTTTATGGATAATACCCCTTTTTGCCAGCTTATCGATTTTAGAGGCCAGTTTAGGCAAACTTTCCAGGGCGGTAGCTTTTGTATCCATTGCCTTAAAATCACGTATGGCATTACGGGTAGTCTTCCCCTGGTAACGGTTACGTTCATTACGTTTTGCCGATTTACGTACACTTTTCTTTGTTGCTGAATGATTTGCCATTAAATAATTTTTTTGGGCTGCAAAGATAGAAAAATTGTTGAGAAAAAAAGAAGATTTTTTTTAAAATTTTTTCTCCTTTCAGGAAAGGGGCCTCTTGCTTTCAAATGACAATGATAAATTTAGGGCTTCCTCCATTTAGAAGCAACATTATTTCCATACAAGGATATGGTTCAATATATTTAAATTTCTTTATTTACTTCCCAGAAGCCCTTACCACACTGCTTTTCCCAAACCGGTTTTTAACTTCGTCAACAGATTTGTATAAAGCAGTTTTTCTTTTTGCATCATTAAATAAATTGGTTTGCAGCGCCTGGTTACTGAAATCGCTGAGCCGGACACCCAACAGGCGCACCGGTTTTCCTTTTTTATATAATTTATGAAAAACAGCCTTGGCAACCGGGATGATTTCATCATCAGCAGAAGTGTATGGAATACTTGCCTGGCGTGATGTTGTTTCAAAATCAGGGTACCTTAATTTAATGGTTACACATCCTGTAAGTTTTTCTTCTTTGCGAAGCTCAAAACAAACTTTTTCTGTCATGCGCACAATTTCACTCATTAAAATTTCTATATCGCCAACATTTTCATGGAAGGTATTTTCCTTTGGAAATAGATTTTGCTTCGTGGTATTCTGTAAGGGTTGATGAATGATTTCCAAGCGATTTATTCCATAAATCAACGCCCCATTTCCCCAATAATTTTTCAAGGTTTTCCGGCGTAGTATTATGAAGGTCACGAATAAACTTAAAGCCGTGATAATTTAATATTTTATTGGTTTGTTCGCCCACACCCGGAATTTTATTAACTTCCAGGGGCGCTAAAAATTCTTTTTCTTTTCCTAACGGAACCTGTAGAAATCCATTTGGCTTTGCCTCGTTAGTAGCCATTTTTGCGACCATTTTATTTTTGGCAATTCCAAAGGAAATAGGAAGCCCGGTTTCATCTATAATTAATTTTCGCAAATCAATTGTCCATTTCAGCGGGTCAAAAAATGTATCCATTCCCTGCAAATCAATATAAAATTCATCAACTGAAGCTTTTTCAAAAAGCGGCGCTTTTGAAGCAATAATATTGGTTACCCATTGCGAAAATCTTGAATACTCACTATAGGTTCCCGATATTACGATTGCATGCGGGCAAAGCCGCATAGCCGTTTTCATAGGCATAGCCGAATGAACCCCAAATTTCCTGGCTTCGTAAGTGCAGGTAGTAACAATACCGCGTTCGTTTTGGCCACCGACAATTACAGCCTTTCCTTTTAAAGAAGGGTCTTTTAAAATCTCTACCGAAACAAAAAAGGAATCAAGATCAAAATGAGCGATAATATTTGAGGGCGAAGGCATAAGAATGTAAATTTACAAATTACCTTTTCATCATGCATTTTTATAAATATCCAATAAGCCGTCAGGTAGATCTACATATATTTTACGGTTCTTTTTATCAATTTTTTCTAATGAATTTTCATGAATAGGAACCAGCACTTCTTTGCCACCTACCATGATCCTGCATAAAACCTGGTGCGGTTGTTCAATTACTTCCAGCACTTCGCCCAATTCTTCTTTATTATCAATTACCATAAATCCAAGGAAAGAGATAGGAGCAGTGCCTGAGGCAAATTTTTTGAAATCATTTTCATTGAGCCACACTTCTTTTTTGACAAGAAAACGGGCCTCCTCTTTTGATTCAATTCCTTCCAGCGAAATAAATATTTCTTTGTCACTTTTTATTTTGGTGGCGGTAGTAAAATAAGGAAGAAACGAATCATTTTTTTCTTCGATAAAAATAGTTTCTAACCCATTTAAAGAAGTCTTTTTTCCAAGATTATGCTGAAGTACCAATTGCCCCTGAACTCCAAATGTGGCTGCTATTTTTCCTATTTTAAAATATTCATTCATTGATTACAAAAGTAAAATAAAGATATGACGGCGGCTTTCATATAGTAAACCAACAAATTTTAGGGATTTTTATTTTAGTGGAAAAATAAAATCATAAAAAAAGTGAACATCAATAAAGACATTCACTTAAACTTAAACTTTCAATTACGAGAAACAAACGTTACACACCCATATAATCTCTTAAAAGGTTACTACCAGAGTATGTTTGTAATTTTTTTATTGCTTTATCTTTTATTTGCCTCATTCTTTCTCTTGTGAGGCCATATTTTATTCCTAAATCTTCAAGGCTTACCGGTTCATCAATACCAATACCATAGAAGTAACAGATCACTTCTTTTTGGCGTGGAGTAAGCTGCGATAAAGAACGCTGAATTTCCTTCCTTAATGAATCGTTGAACATAATTTTTTTATCAGCACTCTCTGCGTTTCCATTTTCAAGTACATCTATTAAAGTATTTTCTTCCCCTTCGCTTAAAGGCGAATCCATACTTACATGCCTTGCTGCCACATTCATTGTAGCCGAAACTTCTTCAATTTCAACATTGAGGTAAGTGGCGAGTTCATCCGTGCTTGGAGGGCGTTCAAATTCCTGTTCCAAATGAGAATAAGCGTGGCTGATTCTTTTGGTTAACCCCACTTTATTTAATGGCAGTCTGACAATACGTGATTGTTCGGCAAGCGCCTGCATAATACTTTGGCGAATCCACCAAACACCATAAGAAATAAATTTAAAGCCGCGTGTTTCATCAAAGCGTTGAGCCGCTTTTATAAGCCCGAGGTTTCCTTCATTAATAAGATCAGGAAGAGTAAGGCCCTGGTTTTGATATTGCTTGGCAACAGAAACCACAAAACGCAAATTGGCCTTGGTAAGTTTATCCAAAGCTTTTTGGTCTCCTTGTTTTATAAGTTTTGCTAATCGGGCTTCTTCTTCAGGGGTTATCATTTCAACCCTTCCGATTTCCTGAAGGTATTTTTCTAAACTTTCACTTTCCCGGTTAGTAATGGATTTAGAAATCCTTAATTGACGCATACTCATACTGAGGTATTTTAAACAGGTTTTAAAAGTTAGTTATGTCTTCTAATTGTTTTATGGTTTAGTAAACGCAAACAAGGCCTGTTTAAGTATATTTTGAAAAAATATTATTTCATTTTCAGTAGAAAATAATTTTTTTTTAAATAAATTACTAAAAAAAATGATAAATGTGGTTCGTTAGTTAATTTATTTTCTATTATTGCAGATAATGACTTTATCAATATTAAGATGAGTAAAAAAATACAATATACTGTTGAGTACCCGGTAAGGTGTTCTCCCGCCATTTTGTTTGAATTTCTATCTACTTCCTCGGGCCTGCAGGAATGGTTTGCAGATAAGGTAGAAGATGAAGATGGCGTATTCAGTTTTTCGTGGTCCGGTGGCGCAGCAGAAGAAGCACAAGTACTGGAAACAGAAGAAAACAAGTTAATTAAATTCCATTGGGTGGATTCACCTGAAGATGAATTTTTTCAGTTTAGTATCGAAAGGTCTGAAGTAACCAATCAAACGATTTTAGTAATCAATGATTTTGCTGAAAAAAAAGAAATTAAAGACCAAAGCCAGCTTTGGGAAACACAGGTTAAAGACCTTTTTCACCGGCTGGGAAGCTAAGTTTTATAAATTCAATAATTTCTAAAAAAGCATCTTTCAAAAATTGCGGAGCTGAATCCCACTCATCCAATCCGGTTTTCTTTGCTATTTTTAAAAAATTTTTTTTGAAAAGATTTTTAATTTCACCTCTATTAAGTTCGTTAATATTTGTAAAATTAGATGGGTGAAAATGATGTTGCCATTCATCTTCATTTACCGAAACCCAAAATTCTTTCTCTTTTAAAAAAGGAATCGTATTGTCAATATTTGAAATACTTTTAAAATCTTTCCCGGAAAGATGAAGTGAAATACTGAAAAAATTTCCCCACCAAAACATCGTTCTGACGGCAAAGATTTTTTCTTTGCTGAATACAGCCGGATAATCAAGAATGAGGTAGGGAAGGCCTTTGTAATTTTCACCTTTCGAAATTTTCCCGCCAGGTTTTTGTAGCGATACAGGCAAAAGAAGCTTTTCTTTTAAAATAATCTTTTTATAATCCTGGTGTAGCTGCCCCAAAAGATGATATACTTTTTCTATTATTAATTGTTTTGTGAAAATCCATTCTGTATCATTTACCAATTCCATTTCGAGGGCCGAAAGCCTTATTTTTGCTTCTTCATTCATTTTTGAAATTTACAACAAAAGAGTTAACACAATAGCATTATTCAGATGTTTAAAAAACTTGATAAATTAATATTAAAGGCTTTTGTGTGGCCTTTTATTGCCACTTTTTTCATCACGCTGTTTGTGTTCATGATGCAGATACTGTGGAAATATATTGATGACCTTGTTGGCAAAGGCCTGGATATGCTTACTCTTACAAAGTTTTTAATTTATGCAAGCGCCACTTTGGTAACACTTGCTTTGCCAATCGCTATTCTGATTTCATCTATTATGACATTTGGAAAATTGGGCGAAAATTTTGAGCTGGTTGCCATCAAATCTTCGGGTATTTCTTTATTGCGTTTTATGCGCCCCTTACTTTTTGTTACCATTTTTCTTTCCGGCCTTGCGTTTTTATTTGCTAATTATATCGCGCCGGTTGCCAATTTAAAATTCGCGGTTATCTACCATGATATTTATGAAAAAAGCCCTGCGTTTGATTTAAAAGATGGAATTTTTTACAATGGTTTTAGGGGATATTCTATTAAAGTAGATAAAAAGGATAAAGATAGAAGCACTTTGCACCATGTATTAATTTATGAACAAAACAACAATGTTCAGGATAATACGATTATTTCAAAAAGCGGCAAAATGTCTGTAAGCAATGATAAAAAATTCCTTCAATTTAGATTGGACAGCGGGAACCGGTATGAAGAAAATGGGAATTTTAATTATAAAAACAACGAATTTATTGATTTGCGGTTTAGGGAATACACCAAGCTTTTTGACTTGGCCCAGCTTAACCTGCAGCAAACGTCAGACAGCCTTTTCATGAATAATATTAAGATGAAAACGATGCGCCAGTTGGATGTAGATATTGATTCGCTTAAAAAAGTACCCGATTCGTTTTTTAAAAAAACCCACCTTGAATTTTCTTCTTATATTAAGTATTCAAAATACAAAGACAGCGAGGCTACAAAAAATGAAATAGCAGCCGTAAAAAAAATCGAACCGGCAAAAAATACCCACACTTTTGATTCATTAATTCCGGATAGCTTGCAAACAACCGTTTTTGACCAAACACTGAGCGATGTAAGCAACGCACGCAATCTTTTACAGGTTGTATCGTCAGATTATAAAAGCCAAAATGATGATTTCACTGCTCATGAAATAGAATGGCATAAAAAATTATCAGTTTCTATCGCTTGCCTGGTATTGTTTTTTATCGGCGCGCCTTTAGGTTCTATCATTCGTAAGGGCGGGCTGGGAATGCCGTTGGTAATGGCGTTGCTGTTTTTTATGATATTTTATTTATTGAATATTTTCGGGGAAAAATTTACCAAAGACCATGTTCTTATTCCCATTATTGGTATGTGGCTTCCGGTAATTATTCTGTCGCCTGTAGGTTTTTTTCTTACTTACAAAGCCATGCACGATTCACAATTATTTAATAAGGAATATTACTATCGGTTTTTTAAAAACTTAAGAAGTGGTTTTTTTAGGCTTGCCGGTTTTTTTAAAGGAAATTAATACGTGATACAAATTAAAACCCGGATTTTGAACAATTACTTCCTATAATTGTCTCAGCCTTTGTTCAAGAAGCAACTGAATAAGAAGCAACTAAAACAAAGGCTGATAAATTGAAAAGCAATCTGGTGCAAATGTAAAGAAACCTACCCTTTAAATCCAAATATTTCATGAAGATTTTTTTTCATTTCTGCTAATTATTTTTGTTATAACATATCTTTTTAAAAAGATTTATATTCGCCTTGGTTCAAAAAAAAATACCTACAATCGTTATGCAAGAATGGATAGAATTTCAGGAAAAAAATAAAGAAAGATTTTTAAATGAAATGATGGATCTTCTCAGAATTCCATCAGTAAGCGCCAAGAAAGAACATAGTGCAGATATGCAAAAATGCGCTGAAGCCGTAAAAAAAAGTTTGCTCAGTGCCGGCGCTGACAAGGCAGAAGTGATGCCTACGGATGGGTTTCCTGTAATTTATGCTGAAAAAATAATTGATAAAGATAAACCCACTGTTTTGGTATATGGGCATTACGACGTTCAGCCTGCAGAACCTTTGGAACTTTGGGACAGCAAGCCTTTTGAGCCTGTAATAAAAGATGGAAAGGTCTTTGGGCGCGGGTCTGCTGATGATAAAGGGCAATTTTTTATGCATGTAAAAGCCCTTGAAACTATGGTAAAAACAAATACCATGGCTACCAATATAAAATTTATTATTGAAGGGGAAGAAGAAGTGGGTTCGCCTAACCTTGGTAAATTTGTAGAGCAAAATAAAGAGCTTTTAAAGGCAGATGTGATTTTGATAAGCGATAGTTCAATGCTCAGCCTCGAAACGCCATCTTTGGACGTAGGTGTGAGGGGGTTATCCTATATCGAAGTAGAGGTTACCGGCCCCGAAAGGGATTTGCATAGCGGCACCTACGGCGGTGCTGTGGCGAACCCAATTACAGTTTTAGCTACCATGATAGCAGGCTGCCATGATGAAAACAACCATGTTACTATCCCCGGTTTTTATGATGATGTTTTAGAAGTTCCTAAAGCAGAAAGAGATTTGATGAATAAAGCGCCTTTTGATGAAAATGAATATAAAAAAGAAACCGGTTCTAAAGAACTCTGGGGGGAAAAGGGCTATACCACTGTCGAAAGGACAGGTATCAGGCCTACATTAGAAGTAAATGGCATCTGGGGCGGTTATGAAGGAGAAGGCGCCAAAACAGTTTTGCCATCAAAAGCTACTGCAAAAATTTCGGCACGCCTGGTTTCTAATCAGTCATCAGATAAAATGACCAAATTACTGATTGATTATTTTACCTCTATTGCGCCTTCCTCAGTAAGGGTAAAAGCGTTTCGCCACCATGGTGGCGAACCATACCTTACACCAATTGACAGCAAAGGTTATAAAGCTGCTACAAGGGCTATTGAAACCACTTTTGGCAAAACGCCGGTACCGGTTCGCGGCGGGGGAAGTATCCCTATCTGTACCATCCTTGAAAAAGAATTAGGTGTCAAAATAATATTTATGGGCTTCGGGCTTGATAGCGACAACCTTCATTCGCCAAACGAAAAATACGGCATTGTTAATTTTAATAAAGGCATAGAAACCATCCCCTACTTCCATAAATATTTTGCAGAATTAATGGAAGGTTAAGTTGGTAACTTAATGTGTTTGTAAAAAACTTTTAGAAACGCTTTTGCCCGGGCCTTCACAGGTCCATTTTCAAATAAGAAATGAAATTTTTAAAAGTTTGTTTCTATGCTAACAGGTTTCTTTTAACCACAAAAGATTAGTTTTCCTGCACAGGGCTTTCAACGGTTTCCGGATTTTTTTCTACCATTTTTTTTGCAAATTTACCTATCGTCAGGCCCTGAACCACGATAGAAAATAAAACTACAATATAAGTGATGGAAACAAACATTTGCCCATACATATATTTAGGAACCGACAAAGCCAATGCAACAGAAATGCCGCCACGCAAGGCTCCCCAGGTAAGAATGGGAATGGTATTTTTGGCAAACGAATTTTTATACTTCAATAATGTAATTGGCAGCCATACCGAAATAAGCCGCGCAAATAACACGATTAAAATGGTAATACATCCGAGGACTAACAAAGTAAGATTAAAAGGTATCAGAAGCATTTCAAATCCTATTAAAAGAAATAAAATCGCATTCATTACTTCATCAATCATCTCCCAAAATTTACCAATATAATCACTGCTTATATTGCTGGCTACTATATTCATGCTCTTATTGCCGGTAATCAATCCTGCCATTACCATTGCCAGAGGGCCGCTTACATGTATGATTTCAGCAAAAGCATACCCTCCCATAACTATTGCCAGGGTTATCATTACCTCTACCACATAATTGTCTATTGACCTTAAAGCAATAAATCCGATGTAACCCAGTAACCATCCAAAAAGTACGCCACCGCCTGCTTCACGGATAAAAAGCCAGACAATATTCCAGACAGAAATATTAGCGTAACCTATTTGCGCTATTTCATAAAAAGAGATAAATAAGACCACACCAACTCCGTCATTAAATAAACTTTCACCACTTATTTTTATTTCAAGTGAAGAAGGAATATTTGCTTTTTTTAAAATGCCGATAACCGCGATAGGGTCAGTTGGCGAAATTAATGTGCCAAACAAAAGGCAATAAAGAAAATCTACAGAAAGCCCGAACAAAGAAGTAACTAAATATAAAAGGGAACCAACAACAAAAGTGGAAATTATAACGCCAATTGTAGAAAATGTAATTATAGAAAGGCGTTCAGATTTTAATTTTTTAGAATCAATATGAATAGCTCCCGCAAATAAAAGAAAACTTAGCATAATATGCAACAATACGGTTTGAAAATCAATAAGGCTGATAGCCTTTGTTGTTTTTAAGAAAAAACCCGGAGAAATAATTCCTAAAATAATTACAATCAGGGAAGCAAGAAGTGATATAAGCATAATCCCGATCGTAGAAGGAAGCTTGATAAACCTGAAATTTATGTATGCAAAAATAGCTGCCAGCACCACTATCAGCGTTATGATATTGTAAACTTCCATTTATAATTTTAATTTTTTCCTTACTGATTTTTTTTTGAAAAAAATATACTTTTCATTAATAGTAAACAAACAAATAAGCTCATTTTTTATTTTACACAAAAATGCTTACTTACTTTGCCTAAGATAAGAATATTAAAATTTTGAAGCGTTTTTTATCAGATAGCTGCTTGTTTAAAAGTATACTTATAGAAAGAAGGGTTTTTGTTTTCCCAAAAAGATTATTTGCAACAATCTTTTTCTCTAACAAAAATGGATTTGAATATTTTCCAGAAGAAAGCGCCTATGCTGTGAAGAAAAGCCATATCTCAGATTATTTATACCTTCAAAAGTACGAATTCAATCTCTTCTATTTCGTTAAATCCTTTTAAATATTATTGATCTCAAAAATAGGGTCAACTTCAGTGCCCGCTTCCATTTCAAAAACAGGGTTGATAATTCCATCGCGCAAATCATAAACCCATCCGTGAAGATGTGGAAGCTGATTTTGTTTCCAGGCTTTTTGGATAATAGATGTTTTTGCAAGGTTCATTACTTGTTCTTTTACATTTAATTGTGTAAGCAGGTTCCTTTTTTCTTCGTCTGTGGCACAAGCGGCAATTTCATCGCGGTGAATGCGGTACACATTTTTAATATTCCAGATCCATTGGTCTATTAACCCAAAACTTTTATTAGACATTGCCGCTGCAATTCCACCACAATTATGATGGCCACAAACAATTACGTGCCTTATTTTTAAAATTTCTACCGCATATTGAAGTACACTTAATAAATTAAGGTCTGTTGGCACCACCATATTTGCAATATTCCGGTGAACAAAAATTTCGCCGGGATGAGTGCCTGTAATCCTATCGGCAGGCACACGGCTGTCGCTGCATCCAATCCATAAAATTTCAGGTGATTGCAAATCAACAAGGCGTTGAAAATATTGCGGGTCTTCTTTGAGTTGCGCTGCCGCCCATTCACTGTTATTTTTTAAAAGTTTTTTGTATGCTTCCATTTTTAGAAGTTAAAAATTTGGGAATTTAGGGTTTGGGAATTACATATTTAATCCACCACAGGCACTAATAACTTGCCCGGTAATATAAGAACTCATTTCGCTTGCCAGGAAAAGGGTAACGTTGGCAATTTCTTCCGGGCTGCCAAATCTTCTCAAAGGTATTTTTTCAATAAAAGATTTTGCCGCTTCCCCTTCTTTTAAATAATGCGTCATATCTGTTTCTACAAATCCCGGGGCTATTGCGTTGCACCTTATATTCCGGCTTCCCAATTCAGCGGCCATTGATTTTGTAAATCCAATGATACCAGCCTTGCTTGCCGCATAACTGCTTTGGCCCGCATTGCCCCTGATCCCGATAATTGAGCTCATATTAATAATGCTTCCTTTCCTGGCTTTCAACATAGGGCGTATCGCCTGTTTAACCATATTAAATACGCTTTTCAAATTAGTTTCCATCACTTCATCCCACTCTTCAGGTGTCATTCTCAACAATAAATTGTCTTTAGAAATTCCTGCATTATTTACCAAAATATCAACCGTGCCAAATTCTTTTACCACATCATTCACCATCTTTTCGCATTCATCAAAATCAGCCGCATTGCTTTTATACGCTTTGGCCTTTACACCAAAAGATTGCAATTTTTCTTCTAACGCTTTTGCTTTTTCATCACTGCTTAAATACGTAAAAGCAACATTAGCGCCATTTTCAGCAAGTTTTAAAACAATCGCTTCCCCGATTCCGCGGGTTCCGCCGGTAACTATGGCAATTTTGTTTTCAAGCATTTTCATACAAAATATTTTGGGCTAAAATTACTGTTTAGAATTTTAAAAAAAGGAATTGCAAAAAAAAGGAATTTTTTTATTAGAAAATTAAGGATGAAGAATTTTAATAACTGTTTTACCTTTATCGCATTAAAATGTTAAGCTATGAGCCCTTTCAATTTAACACTGCCTGTAGCCATTGGCTGCGACCATGCCGGTTTCAATTATAAAGAAGCTATCATTTCTTTTCTGGATGGAAAAAATGTGGCATGGAAAGATTTTGGAACACACTCCACAGATTCTGTTGATTATCCTGATTTTGCGCATCCCGTTGCAGAAGCTGTTGAAAATAAAAAAGCTGCTTTTGGCATTTTAATTTGCGGAAGCGGAAACGGAGTAGCTATAACTGCCAATAAACATCAAAACATTCGCGCTGCGATTTGCTGGGGCGAAGAACTTGCCGAACTGGCGCGCAAACACAATGATGCTAATATCATTTGTATCCCTGCGCGTTTTATCAGGGAAAGTGAAGTAGAAAAAATGCTTGAAATATTTATCCATACTGATTTTGAAGGCGGCCGGCATCAAAAAGGGTGAAGAAAATTGCGTGTGTTTAAAGATATTCTAATTTCTTTTAATCCCGGTATTACCGGCAAACTTTCATTGCCACTTTCATTTACGGATTGTACCGCAAAAAAATAATTATCTTTTGAATAAGGCAAAGTTATTTCAGTTTCTTTTGTAAAAATTTTCTTTTGCCAAACAGGGCTTGTAGTTTCTCTCATCAAAATATAATACCCTTTTACTTTTCCTGTTTTTGGCGCCTCCCATGAAAGCAAAGTATTGTTTGATAAATTTTTTACTTCAATCTTTACTTCCTGCGGAACAGAAGGCGCTTTAGCAAGATTGGCGAGATTAGCCAAATTAAGAGCAGTATTTTTTCGTAAATATTCGTAATCTATAAATTGAGGAAGGTCGCCAAATTGGATTCCGTTTTCCATTCTTACATCCTGGTGCTGGTGATTAAAATTTTCATTCATTTCTGTAATTCTTACCGCAGTAAATCCATTTTTTAAATAAGGCAAATGGTCGCCGCCACGCAGAAAACGGTCTGTCCTGTAGATCATTACCACATCAAGATTATCAACGTAACGTTCACCAACTTCTTTTACATATCTCGCCAGTTCCCTTGATTTACTGTCATTCTCCAAACCGAGCGCCCTGATTCTTGCCAATATCTTTTTCAGTCGCAGTTGCAGGAATTCCTTCACTAAAAACGCGAACTTTTGTGTTGTTGATAATATTCGTTTCATTGCTGTTGTTGCTTCCAATAATATCATTATTTAAAACAGCTTCTATATCCCAATTTTCTTTTTTTGCTTTGTCCGCCATATAAGTTGAACCGAATAATCCTTGTTCTTCGCCGCTTACAGCCACAAAAATAATGGTTGCCGGAAAAGAATGCCGGCTCATAATTCTTGCGCATTCAATCACTGCCGCAGTTCCGCTTCCATCGTCATTAGCGCCGGGTGCATCACCGGTTCTTTCCATCACATCGGTGCGCCTCGAATCCAAATGGCCGCTTATAATAAAAATTCTCTTATCATTCGGATCGGTTCCTTTTAAAGTAGCCATCACATTTCCTAAAAGTATTGGCGAATCTATCCTTTCTGAAGGCTGGATTGTTGTAGTATCAATGGTTGCAGTTAATCTTCCACCGGCATTTTTTGCAAATTCATCGAACTTTTTGAGCACCCATTTTCTGGCTGCGCCTATTCCACTTTTTGCATCAGTTTGAGTACTTAAAGTGCTTCTTGTTCCAAAAGAAACCAAAGTATTAATGTAAGATTGAAGAGAATCAGCAGAAACTTCTTTCACCATTTGATCAATTTCCGGATCGCGGTTAATGATTGTTTGAGCAGATAAGATATTAGCAGCGCACAGTAAATAAACAAATAAAAGGAATTTCATTTCTATATAATTTTTTCAGTAAATTAAAAATATAGCGTTTAAGAAATAGTTTTTGCATATTTCTTCTGATAAAAAATTTCCCTGGCCTTTCAATGTGTTCTACCAAATCTTTATTATCAATATGCTCAAAAACAGAAAGGCCGAAAAGTATAAGGCAAAAACAAAACCATCAATTTGTAAACTTATTTTATTTAAAAGATAATGCAGCCAAATATTATTTTACCATGGCTTTCAGCTTTTTTTTCAGGCGTTTTTTTCTGTCAAATTTTTCTTTGAAAGTGATTGTTTTATCCCATAAGGCTTTAAAGATAATCTCTTCCGGAACACCGTACCATTTTGCATATTCACTGCTCATTATTTCAATCATTTCTTTTTTGGGAGTTAACCGTTGCAAATTTTTCAATCGCAAATCCATGCCCATTGATTTATGAAAACGCATGCGGTTAAGGTCTACCAAATAAAAATCATATTTATTAGCACTTGTCTTTTTAATAAGTGTATTTCCGGGCGAATGGTCTAAAAATTCAATGCCTTTTTCATGGAGTTCAAAACAAAAATGGGTGAACTGTCGAAGAATATTTTCATGATCAGGATAATCGGGAATCGTTATTAATTCCCTGAAAGTCAAATCATATTTCATGTGTTCGCTTACGTAATAACTTTTGCGCAAGCCGGGAAAAGAAGATTCTTCGTAAAAGGCGATTGGGCGTGGAGTCCCGATATTTTTTTTTAATAAAATCTGCGCAAATTCAAAGGACCTTCTGGCCTTTGATTTTCTAAAATACCGGTAAGCAATTTTATTAATTAACACCGGAATTTTAAATGATTTAATATTGATAAGTTTCCCGTCCAGTTCAAAAATTTTTATAGTGTTTCTTGTTCCGTCACCAAAAATTTTTCCATCGCCGGCCTCAAAATTTTCAATAACGGAAAGAATATCCTCTTTCGAGAATTTAGAGCCAGAAGAATTAAAAGTAAATCCCATAAATTTCTATTAAATAAGAATTGCAGTGAAGCGTGTACTTTAATAAAATAATTGATTTGGAAAGTTAAACAGGAAATTTTAAAATCAATAAAGTTTGATTTATTAATATGTTCTGTTTCTTTTAGTAAACAAACACCCGCCTGAACCCAGCCCGAAAGATTCATTCTGGCGGGGATCATTCGGGCAGGAATAATGCAAAATGTTATTCTGCCTTTTATCGAAAAATCATCTGGCCAAAAAAAATTAATTTTGCAAAAAAAATTTAAAGATGAGTAAAGGGCCGGTTTCACAATTTATAGAACATAATTATCGACATTTTAACGCGGCTTCCTTAATGGACGCAGCCAAAGGGTATGAGGCGCATTTAAATGAAGGTGGAAAAATGTTGGTTTCGCTCGCAGGCGCGATGAGCACCGCGGAACTGGGAATTTCTTTTGCGGAAATGATTCGCCAGGATAAAGTGGCAATTATCAGTTGTACCGGCGCCAATTTGGAAGAAGATATAATGAACCTGGTGGCACACACGCATTATAAAAGAGTGCCTGAATACCGCCACCTTACACCAAAAGAAGAATGGGATCTTTTGGAAAATCATTATAATCGTGTTACCGACACGTGCATTCCTGAAGAAGAAGCTTTCAGAAGATTGCAAAAGCATATTTATAAAATCTGGAAAGACGCAGAAGCAGCAGGTGAAAGATATTTTCCACATGAATACATGTATAAAATGTTGCTGAGTGGTGTGCTTGAACAGTATTACGAAATTGATCCGAAGAACAGTTGGATGCTTGCGGCAGCGCAAAAAAATATTCCAATCGTAGTACCTGGCTGGGAAGATAGTACTATGGGAAATATTTTTGCTTCTTACGTAATTAAGGGCGAGCTGAAAGCCAGTACCATGAAAAGCGGTATTGAATACATGGCGCAACTTACTGAATGGTATCGCGAATTATCAACAGGAAAAGGACTTGGCTTTTTCCAGATTGGGGGCGGTATTGCGGGTGATTTTCCTATTTGTGTAGTGCCGATGATGTACCAGGATTTGGAATGGACAGATGTTCCTTTCTGGAGTTATTTCTGCCAGATTTCAGATTCTACCACTTCTTACGGTTCTTATTCGGGCGCTGTTCCTAATGAAAAAATTACCTGGGGTAAACTGGATATTGATACACCGAAATTTATTATAGAAAGTGATGCTACCATTGTAGCGCCACTGATATTTGCGTGGATTTTAGGGCAATAATTAGCTAATTAGCTAATTAGCCAACCAGCTAATTAAAAAACAATGTTCGCAAAAAAAAATTTTTCACCACAACAGGTTGGTATTGTTGCTTCTTTACCCATAAGTGGTTTGGCGGCGGTTGTATTTTACTTATATACTGAACAATGGGTTCCTTCAGTTTTGCTGTTTATCGGTTTATTCATCATCGCTTATTTAATTATTTCAAATACGGTTAAAAGGTTCGTTTACCGCAAAATAAAACTCATTTATAAACTCATCTACCAAACAAAAGCAAGTAAAAAAGAAGAGTTTTACTACAAAAATATTTTGCCCCAAAGTTCGATAGAAGAAGTGAGTGAAGATGTAGAACAGTGGGCGGTCCAGCATAAAGAAGAAATAGAAGTTTTAAGAAAAAATGAAATTTTCAGAAAAGAATTTTTGCTTAATCTTTCCCATGAATTAAAGACGCCCATCTTTGCCATCCAGGGTTATGTAGATACTTTGCTGAATGGCGCTTTAGACAATCCGGAAGTGAATAAAAAGTTTTTGGGGAATGCTTCCAGGAATGTGGACCGCCTGGTGAATTTATTAAGCGATCTTGATGAAATTACCAAACTGGAAAGTGGCGAATTATTATTATTAAAAGAAAATTTTGTTATCCAGGACCTTATCAAAGAAGTATTTGAATCCCTTTCAATAAAAGCAGACGGCCAAAAAATAAAATGTTTTATTAAAGATGGCTGCGAATTGCCTCTCACTGTTTATGCTGATAAAGAAAAAATAAGAATGGTAATCATCAATTTAATTGACAATGCTATAAAATATGGAAAGCCTGATGGCATTATTGAAGCGAGCGCTTACAAGGTAGATGGCAAAAAAATATTAGTTGAAATTACGGATGACGGGTATGGAATAACCGAAGAACATTTGCCCAGGATTTTCGAAAGGTTTTACCGTACTGACCTTGCACGCGCACGCAAAGCCGGCGGAAGCGGGCTTGGTTTATCTATTGTAAAACATATTATTGAAGCACACGAAGATACAATTCATGTAAGAAGCAAAATTGATGTAGGCACTACTTTTGGCTTTTTATTGCCTTCTGCAAAAGCGGGGGTGAATAGTAAACAAATTTTGCCTATCAGTAAACAAACACCCGCCTGAATGATGCAGTCGGGCAGGAATAATTAAGGTTTCTTTTTTACCTTTTTATAGATGGAACTCCACCTGCTACAGGATGTTCAGCGGTAAATTGTAAACCCAACAATGAAGCAATGGTTTGTGCAAATTGCTTTTGAAAAATTTGAGTTGGTGTTTTTATTTTGCCTTTTGCCGGAGTATCAGGCCCCATTACTGCGAACCAGATTTGATTGGAACCGGCGATTTTGTTTCAATGGACAAAGGAATTGACAGTAAATAAAAAAATCCTAATGGCAAGAGCAATTCCTTTTATTTCAATTTTTAATTTTATTAAATCAAGATTTTCTGAAAAGCCATTTCCCCATTTCTTTGAGCGTCACTTTTTTGCCATACAATAAGATGCCGGTACGGTAAATTTTTGCCGCCAGCATCGTAGTAAGAATAAAGCCGGCAACCAACGATAACATAGAAACAAAGATTTGCCATCCGGGAACATTACCTGACGGAATGCGCGCCATCATTACGATTGGCGACGAAAAAGGAATCATACTTCCCCATACAGAAATTGGCGCATCGGGTTTTCCAACAGCAGTTGTCATAATAACAAACGATAAAATAATCGGCATGGTAATCGGCAGCATTAAAGATTGCGCTTCCTGCGGATCTTCATTTACCACACTCCCGACTGCAGCAAACAATGATGCATAAAAAAGATATCCGCCGATAAAATAAAACAGGAAACAGGGAATGATTAATCCCCAATTAGCAGATAAAAAAGTGTCGCGGGCATTTAAAAAATTCGCTGCTGCCGAACTATTGCCGGCGGCACCCATACCTGCGTTCATTGCTTGTGCATGTTGCAAGGTATCAGCAGAAAAAAACGAGGTAGAAACGGAAGATAAAAGGACAATCAGCACGATCCAGATCAGCAATTGTGTGAGGCCAACAGCAGCAATTCCCAGGATTTTTCCCATCATTAACTGAAAAGGTTTTACAGAACTGATGATCACTTCTGCAATGCGGTTCATTTTTTCTTCCATTACGCCGCGCATTACTGCAGCGCCATAAATAAATAAGGTTAAATATATAAGAAAGCCGCTTCCATAACCAATTCCATACGAAAGCGCCGCATTCGATTTTTCAGATTTATTTCCCTGTTTTACGATAGTCCGAAAATTATACATTCGGTCTTCATCAATATTATTGATAGAATCAAGGATTTTTTTGTCAATATTATTTCTTAAAAAAGCCTGGTTTCTGATAGCGGTATTAATCTGATCTTTGATTTTATCTTCTGCGTCTAAGCCTAACTGTTTGGTTGAAATTAAAGCGATAGAATCCTTGTGTGAGTCGTAATTCTCGGGTATTTTTAAAAAAGCAGAATAACCTTTCTCTTTAAAATTATCCGCATTTACATCGGAAGGAAATTCATAAGTAATCAAATCGCTGCTTTGAAAACTATTTTTAAAGATCCCGTTGCTGTCAGATACCGCTACCTTTTGCTTTTCGGTACTGGTAGCAGAAAAATAAGCAGAGGCAAAAATAAATCCTATAAAAAATAAAGGAAGTAAAATGGTTGAGAGAATAAAAGTCTTGTTTCTTACCCTTGTTAAATATTCTCTTTTTATTACCAGCCAGATTTTATTCATTGTGATTAATTAATTCGTTAATTGGTTAATAGAGTTCTTTCTCGCTTTACGGGTTTCACTTTCAGCCGTTTAGCTCGTTTACCTGCTTTATGAAAATATCATTCAACGATGGCAATACTTCATTAAAAGATACAATAGAAGCTTTATGATTTAAAAATTCCTGTAAAACATCTGCGGGTTTATTACCCTCTTTAATTTTCACGCTAAAATAATTTTCACGCGAACCAACCACCTCAAATGAACTGCCGGAAAATTGTTCGGGAAGCAAATCAAAACCCACTTTAAAAATGTGTTCTTTAAAATCATCTTTTACCTGGCTTACGCTTCCATCCAGGATTTTTTTGCCTTTATTGACCAACACAATATTATTGCAGATTTCTTCTACCTGTTCCATCCGGTGCGTACTAAAGATGATGGTAGTTCCATTTTGCGCCAGTTTAAAAATTTCATCTTTTATCAGGTTGCTGTTTACCGGGTCAAGGCCGCTGAAAGGTTCATCGAGAATTAAGAGTTTAGGCTCGTGAAGAACAGTGGTAACGAATTGCAATTTTTGCCCCATTCCTTTACTCAGGTCATTTACCTTTTTATTCCACCAGCTTTCCATTTCAAATTTCACGAACCATTCTTTTATTTTTTTCATTGCGTCGCGCCTGTTCATTCCCTTTAGCTGTGCGAGGTACAAAGCCTGTTCCCCAATCTTCATTTTTTTATATAAGCCTCTTTCTTCGGGCATGTAGCCAATTTTGGCAATGTCATCAACCGGGTTAAATTTTTTTCCGTCAAAATAGATCTCACCGCTATCCGGATAAAAAATTCCGGTGATCATTCTCAGCAAAGTAGTTTTACCTGCACCGTTAGGGCCAAGCAAACCAAAAATACTTCCTTCCGGTATTGAAAAACTAATATCATCTACTGCTTTTTGCGTAGCATAATATTTTTTTAGATTTTGTAATTCAAGAATAGCCATTATTGTTTTTTAAAATGATAAGTATTCTGGCAGAAAAAAAAGATAGTTGCGAAGATATTAAACACATGCAAAGTCAGGGAATTTTTGTGTAAAACTTTTCTGAACGGTAACTTATGTTTTAATAACTGATAGTAAACAAAGAAATAACTGAGATTTATATTTATAAAAAACTAAATGGGCTAATTAATAGAAATCAGGTTGTTTTGTTGGATTAATTAACATAAATCAAAATTATTTTTAGAATCGTAGTAAACAAACAAATAACCCGGATTTTTATTTCATTTTTATGAATGAACTTATTAATTTTTCAAACTTTATCAGCAACAGGCCAGTGCCACTCTTTCTCCATCCATTGCAGCGCTTACAATTCCTCCCGCATAACCGGCGCCTTCGCCGCAGGGAAATAAATTCTTTATCTGAGGATGATGCAATAATTTTTCATCACGCGGAATTCTTACCGGGGATGAAGTGCGGCTTTCGGTGGCAACCAAAACAGCTTCATTGGTAAAATATCCATTGTGTTTATTTTTTGCGGGCATTTTTTTGGCAAATAACTGCAAAGCTGTTTTTAATCTGTTGTTGATAAATGCGGGTAAAACATCTTTTAGTTCAGCCGGTTCAATTCCAGGCAAATAAGAACATTTGGGTAATGAAGATGAAAACCTATCTTCAGTAAAATCCGCCATTCTTTGTGCCGGCGCCACCAATTTTCCACCACCTGCTGCGAACGCTTTTTGCTCAATATTCCTTTGAAAATCCATCATCAAAAAAGGTGAGTTGAAATCACTTTCTGATTTATTTTTATAATCAGAATGATATTTTATAACATCTTCAATTTCCAGTTGTACTACCATGCCGCTGTTGGCAAAAGGATTATTTCTTTTTGACGGGCTCCAGCCATTTACAACCAATTCATTTTCGTTGGTAGAAGCGGGCGCAATAATGCCACCCGGGCACATGCAAAATGAGAAAACGCCCCTTCCTTCCACTTGTTCTACAAGGCTGTATGAAGCAGGAGGAAGAAAACTTTTCTGGTAATCATTTTTCCCATATTGAATGGAATTGATCAGTTCCTGCGGATGTTCAATTCTTACGCCCAATGCAAAACCTTTTGCAATGATTTGAATACTCTTTTTGTGCAACAAAGCAAAAATATCCCTGGCAGAATGGCCTGTGGCAAGAATAAAAGAATCGCCATTTAAAATATCCCCATCGCCAGTTTTAACAGCTTTTATTTTATCTTTTTCAATTACAAGGTCAATTACTTTTTTTTCGAAATGGAACTCTCCGCCGCAATCCAAAATGCATTTACGCATTGCCGTTATAATAGCAGGAAGCTTATTGGTACCGATATGAGGGTGCGCTTCATATAAAATATTTTCATCGGCTCCAAAATAAACAAAGAGGTTCAGAATTCGATTAATGTCTCCGCGTTTTGAACTTCGGGTATATAATTTTCCATCGCTGTAAGTGCCTGCACCCCCTTCTCCAAAACAATAATTGCTTTCAGGATTGATAATGCCTTCTTTGTTTAAAACAGCCAGGTCTCTTCGCCTTGCCCTTACTTCTTTTCCCCTTTCAATAATGATAGGTTTTATTCCTTTTTCAAGAAGTTGTAATGCAGCGAAAATACCTGCCGGGCCACCACCAATGACCACGACTTTTTTAGGTGAATTATTTACGCCTTTAAAATCAAATTGTTGTAAAGTTCGTTTCTGAAAAGGTTCATTAATAAACGCATTGACCGTCAGGTTAATCCACACAAATTTCCCTCTTGCGTCAATAGATTTTTTAAGTAGCTGGTACCCTGATATTTGCGATAATTTTTCACCCGTAATTTGTGCAATACTTTCAAGAATAAATGCTTTATTGTCCGCTTCAGAAGGCGGAATTTGGATGGAAATTTTTTGTTGCATAATCTAAGCGCCAGGTTATTATCCCGAAAACTTTTTTAATTAAAATGGAAGGTCATCAACTGTTTCATCTGATGATGAAGTGAAGGTATCTAATGGCTCAAAATATTCATTATCAGTTGAAGCCTGGTTGCCGGATTGCAAAATTTGTTCTATCCTCCATGCATCCAGGTTATTGAAATAAGAAACCCGCCCGTCTTTCTCCCATTTGCTTCCTTTAATATTAAAATACACTTTTATTTCATCTCCCGCATTTACGCGGTCTATAATACCGGTGCGGTCTTGCACGCATTGAAACTTAATATAATTGGTAATTAATTTGCCATTTATATCTTCTGATTTTTCTACTACAAACTCGCGGGTTTTGAAAGTTTCCGTACGCTGCGTAGTATCAAATTTTATTAATAATTTACCGGTTAATTCGTAGCTCATAGTAATTCAATTTTTTTTAAAGGTAATTTCATTTTGGGTAAAGATGCTTTATTGTTCCATTTTATCAAAAATTCTTTTGCACACTAAAAAAAAAATTTTTTTGAAACTTTTTTTAATAAAATAATTGGTAAAAGAAATCTTTTTAAATACCTCAAAAATGATTCAATTTTCTGCGAAAGCAATGTAGTTGTACCTTTTAAAATCTTGTAAGAATTTTAATTGAAATTAATTTCATTTTTTTTGTAAGAAAAATAATTTTTACTGTAAAAAAACAGAGAATAAAAAATTTTTTTTTCAACAAATTATTTTGATATTCGCTTTGTTGTTGAAAAAAATTATTGCAAATAAATTTTGTATTAATTTTAAAGAAATCCCACAGAAGAACTTTTTCTAAAAATCTAAAAACGTCTTACAGAAAATAATGGATAATGCTTGCGAAACAGTTTGGGGTAATTGTCTCAATATTATAAAAGATATCGTTGAGTGGCAGCATTATAAAACATGGTTTGAACCTATAAAACCTGTGCTTCTTAAAGAGAATGTTTTGACAATACAGGTACCAAGCCAATTTTTTTATGAGTATATTGAGGAACATTATGTAAACCTGCTTGCTAAAACGCTAAAAAGGGAATTGGGAAAAAATGCGAGGCTTGAATACCGGATCATGATGGACAGCGGCAATAGCAAGAACAAACCGGTAACAATGGATGTGCCCGGGCATGGTTACAAATCGTATTCAAATAATGAAATGGATTTTCCTTTAGTCATAACCAATCCAGTTAAGAACCCTTTCGTAATTCCGGGGCTTAGAAAGATGCAGATTGACCCGCAGCTAAATCCAACTTATACATTCGATTCTTACATTGAAGGAAACTGCAACCGCGTAGCAAGGCGCGCCGGTAAAACGGTTGCCGAAAAACCCGGCACTACCTCTTTTAACCCTTTGGTAATTTATGGTGGCGTAGGGCTTGGTAAAACACATTTGGCGCAAGCCATTGGAAATGAGGTAAAAAACCTGCATAATAATAAAGTGGTGTTGTATGTAAGTTCTGAAAAATTCATTAACCAGTTTGTGGATCACGGAAGAAATAATGCGATCAATGATTTTATACATTTTTATCAATTGATTGATGTATTGATTATTGATGATGTCCAGTTTTTTAACCGTGCCGAAAAATCACAGGATGCTTTTTTTGCTATTTTCAACCACTTGCACCAAAGTGGAAAACAATTAATACTTACCACAGATAAACCACCGAAAGACCTTGAAGGCGTGCAGGAGAGGTTGTTGAGCCGTTTCCGTTGGGGATTGAGCGCCGATTTGCAAATTCCTGATTACGAAACCAAGATTGAAATCCTGGAGAGGAAAATGAAAAATGACGGCCTTGAAATGCCTAAAGAAGTAGTAAAATATATTGCTTATAATATTCAAAATAATATACGGGAACTGGAGGGCGCATTAATTTCCCTGTTGGCACAATCTTCGCTAAACAAAAGAGAAATTGATCTTGATTTGGCTAAAAAAGTTTTAAGAAATTTCATTAAATCCTCATCAAAAGAGATAACCATAGACACTATCCAAAAAATGGTTTGCGATTATTTTGATGTGCCTTATGAAAAACTTTTACAAAAAACCAGGAAACGGGAAATCGTCCAGGCCCGCCAGATCACTATGTTTTTAGCCAAAGCTTTTACAAAAAACTCTTTAAAAACAATTGGCGAGCATTTTGGTGGCCGCGATCATACTACGGTGATTCATAGCTGCCAAACAGTAAAAGACCTTATGGATACGGATATTTTATTTAAAGAAAGCGTGATTGAACTGCAACAAAAAGTTCAGTTAGCTGCTATGTAGCATCAAAATCTTTTTATCAAAATAATTTTGTGGTAAGTTGCCTAACCTTTTTTATTTTTAAAATAAAATACGAATTAAAGGTATTCCCCGGTTTACCGTAATAAAAAATATTTCTGTTCATATTTACTTAAAATAACACATAAAAATATGCGGTCAAAAATCTATTTATCCTTCATAGCATTATTCTTAAGTATGAGCTTTTCTTCATTCTCACAAGAAAAAAAAGAAAGCACTACTGTAAAAGTTGATATCAAAAAAGACTCGGTTATTAATTATAAAAAACCACTAAAATCTGTTACAGAAGGCTCAGTAACTGTTGAGGGGAAAAAGATAAATTATGAAGCGGTAGCAGGAACTTTGGTTCTTAATAATGAAACCGATACGCCTACTATCAGTATGTCTTACGTTGCCTATTTTAAAAATGATGAGAAAGATCCATCACTAAGGCCCATTACTTTCATTTATAACGGGGGCCCGGAAGTGCTACGTTGTGGCTCCACATGGGCGCTTGGGGCCCACAAAGAGTTTTTCTAAATGATACTTCGCGCACAAAAGCGCCTTACAAAACGGTAAATAACGACTACAGCCTTTTAGATGTGAGCGACCTCGTTTTTATTGATGCGCCGGGAACCGGTTTTGGAGAATTGATCACCAAAGAAATGGGAGGTGCCGGAGAGAAAAAAGATTTTTATGGGATTGACCAGGATGGCCACGCTTTTACTGACTTTATAACGCAATTTATCACAGATTTCAACAGGTGGAATTCACCAAAATATTTATTTGGCGAAAGCTACGGAACCTTCAGGTCTGCAGTAGTCGCTAATCTTCTTCAAAATAATGGGGTAGGGCTTAACGGTGTGATATTGCTTTCACAATTGTTGACTTATGGAAATATGACGGATATAGCCGGCGATAATCCCGGAGACGACCAGCCTTATGAATTGGCATTACCTTCTTATGCAGCCACTGCGTGGTATCATCACAAATTGCCAAATCAGCCGGAAAAACTGGAACCGTTTTTAAAAGAAGTGGAGCATTTCGCGATGAATGAATATACCGTGGCCCTTAATAAAGGCGCAACAATTGATTCAAATTCTTATAATGAAATTGTTGAAAAATTACACAATTTTATAGGGCTGCCGGTAACGTATATACGAAAAGCTAACTTAAGGATCAGCGGCCCGCAGTTTGAACAGGCTTTGCTTGGAAAAGAGAGCGAGGTTACAGGCCGCCTGGATTCAAGATTTTCAGGAAGCGCCATGGACCCTTTGGGTGAAACGCCTGACTACGATCCCATGGATTCCTACATTGACGCGGCTTTCACGGCTACCTTTAATAATTACGTAAGGACACAACTTAAATTTGGGGAAGGATTGAAATATAAAAATTATGGAGATGTACATCCATGGGATATGAAACGCAAAGGCTATGTTGGGTTTCCGAATGTAATGAATGACCTTGCTCATGCAATGATCTATAATCCTGATTTAAAAGTAATGCTTAACCAGGGTTATTTTGATTTAGGCACTCCTTATTTCGAAGGCGAATATGAAATGCAACATCTTCCAATGCCATTTGCTTTGCAAAAAAATATAGAATTCGATCATTATTATTCAGGCCACATGGTTTACCTGCATCCTGAATCGCTAAAGAAATTGCACGATAACGTTGCCAGGTTTATTAATTCTACTTATAAGAAATAAAAATAAGAATTTGATTTTTTTGTAGGTTTACTATACACTGTTATAATTCTTAATAATTATATTCTCTCCCTGCGGCATTCCATCTTATCCCGATATTAAAAGAATTGGAATTATCAAGGCCCGAATATTTTCTATAGAGCAGGTTTCCCTCAATAAAAAGATTCTCTCTCAATTCATAAGAAAGTGTGAGAGAGGCATTGAGGCATTTTACTTCGCGGCCACTGCCTATAAAATAACCAAAATCTTTTGTACGGGTAGTGTATAATTCAAATGGATTGCTCCCAAAATTAATACCTGCTGAATCAAGCCCTTGTTTATAATAAATAGCGCGCGCATCTATATACCATTTTGGCGCTGGCTGGTATTTTAAAATCCCAACCCATTCCTGGAAATTAGCTCCTAAAGGGTCAGCCAATGGTTGATTGTAGTGCGTATAATTAGCAATTGAATCATTGTGGGAATAAGTAAAAGGCCTTACACGGTCTGATTCCAACTGGAGGTCCAGGTTTTTAATAGTGAAGGCATCCACATATTTTGCACCAAGCTGGTAGCCATATTTATTAGCCCAATACCCGTTTCCTTTTACGATTTCATGCACCAGGAATTCATCCAAAAGTAATTGGCCGTAAAACTGAAAATGATGCACAGCATTGGCTTTAAAATCAATTCCCGCTACTGCATTGTCAGGGCTTCCGACGGTTCCTTCTATATGCCTCAAGAAAATGATTGGATTGAGGTATTCAAAATCAAACCTGTTTTTTCTACCAAAAATTACACCTTCAAATAAACCTACATTTAACGATTTCCCGATGTTCATGCTCAAATGGTGCATGGCAGCATATTTCCTGTCCAACAAATTGTCGCCCGTCTTTACAAATTGCGGCATCAATTCCATAAATAAATTTTCATAATCAAACTTCCAGATCTTTGTACTCAGTTTCAGGAATAAATAACTGTCTCCAAAATCGCTCAGGAAAAGGCTTCTGTATCCATTGCCGATAAAATTTTTATCATAACCAAATTGTACATCAATATATTTGGTAACATTAAAAGTAAAATAACCGCGGCCATCAAAATAATCATAACCATTGATTTTAAATTTTTTATAAAAACCTACGCCGGGTACAGCATTGGACGCTGTTACGCGGTTTTCAAAAAAAGATGGCCCGCGTTCCTGGTTATCGGTAATGGTTGTTGAAAATCCAATTTTATTGGCAATCCGCCCACGCAAAGTAACTCCACGTTTATTATAATAAAGGCTTTGCGAATTGCCTGATTCGCCGCCAACCTGTAAATCTAAAACCGGGTTAACCGCCAGGAAAAAATCTTTGGTATTTACTTCCAGCAAATTAGGCTTAGTTGTATAAAAAGTTTTTAAAATTGGTTTTTTACTCAAAAAACTCTCTTTTGAACCGCTTACCCATTCAGAATTTTCCATCAAAACAGAATGCAGGTTGTATTGGTCAATTTTGGTTAAATTAATTTTTGATAGCGCTTGTTGATTCATGCTGTCAATATATTCAGCTTCTTCAACAACCGATCTGCGGCTGTAAGGTTTTTGGGTACTAAAATTAAGTTCAGTATTTTGGCCTTGCTTAATTTCGAGCCGATCAATAATGTGATAATCTTTCGATCCTTCAGGAATGTAAGTGGTTTGAGCAAAAATAGAAATTGGATAAAAAAATACCAGCACGGTTATTACTCTTTTCATATTTTGCATAGAGTTGTTATTAATTATTAAATTTCAAGATATGCAAAATTATCTTTTAAAACAGATATCTGTCGTAAATGAAAATAATATTTCTGAAAAGGATGTTTATATTAAAAAAGGGCGGATTGAAAGAATCGGCAACCATCTTTCTATAAAAGAAAAAGCGTCAGAAATTAATGGTGAAGGGAAACATTTATTTCCAGGCATTATTGACGACCAGGTTCATTTTAGAGAACCGGGATTAACCCACAAAGCCACGATTTATACAGAAAGCAAAGCCGCTGTGGCTGGCGGCGTTACTTCTTTTATGGAAATGCCCAACACAATTCCCAACGCGCTTACCGGAGAATTATTAGAAAATAAATACATCATTGCAAAACATAATTCATTAGCCAATTATTCTTTTTTTATGGGCGTAAGCAATACCAATGCCGATGAAGTTTTAAAAATGAATAACAGAAAGAATGATGTTTGCGGCGTAAAAATTTTTATGGGCTCCAGCACAGGAAATATGCTGGTTGACAGCGAACCTGCCTTGCATAAAATTTTTAGTGAAAGCGAATTGCTTATTGCCACACACTGTGAAGATGAAAAAATTATTAAAGAAAATTACAAAAACCTCAAAAGTATTAAGCCTATACTTTCTCCTTCTGACCATCCGATTATCAGGGATGAGAATGCCTGTTATACTTCCTCGTCTTTCGCGGCATCGCTGGCAAAAAAATACAACAGCCGGTTACATATTTTGCACATAACTACAGCAAAAGAACTGGAATTATTTACCAATCAAATTCCATTAAAAGAAAAAAGAATTACCGCAGAAGTGTGCGTTCATCATCTTCATTTTACATCTGATGATTATGAAAACCTGGGTTATTTAATAAAATGCAACCCGGCTATTAAAGAATCCAAAAATAAAGAAGCACTTTGGAAAGGCTTACTGGACAATCTTTTGGATGTGATCGCCACAGACCATGCGCCTCATACTTTCGAAGAAAAACAAGGGCCTTATGAAAATGCACGTGCAGGTTTACCATTGGTTCAACATCCTTTATTAATGATGCTGTCATATTATAAGCAGGGAAAGATTTCTTTAGAAAAAATTGCAGAAAAAATGAGCCATGCTGTTGCCGATTGTTTTAAAATAAAAGACAGAGGATATATCCGCGAAGGATATTTTGCCGATCTCGTTATTGCCGATTTGAATCAATCAACCACGGTAAAAAAAGAAAATATTTTGTACAAATGCGGTTGGAGCCCGCTGGAAGGAGTTACATTTCCAGCAGCAATTACCCAAACATTTGTAAACGGGAATTGTGTTTATGGAAATTCGGGGTTTGATGAATCTATTAAGGGAGAAAGAATATTATTTGAAGTTTAAAAATATTTGCAGTAAAGCAAGAAATAAGTAGAATTTTTATTTTACCCAGCTAGTTTTTAGAAAAAATATTAAAGAATGGATACAGACAAAACCACGCTAAATGACCTTTCTATTTTTAATCATGAAGACGAATTTTCTGTTTTTAATAAACTAAACCTAACACGGACAACAGGGGGCCGCGAAAAGCTTCGGTATATATTTAATCATTCACTAAGCGATATTGATTCTATAAAAAATGTACAGGAAACATTAAAATTGATACTTCAAAACCAGCAACAGTGGCCACTTTCAGTTAGCAATGGCTCGGTAATGATGATCTACAAATTTTATGAAAGTACAATAGACGAGCCGCCTTCAAGGGCTACGCCGATCTCTGCTTATTTGTATAAATTATTACATGGCCCCGATTTTTCGTTGATAAAATATTCTGTTGGCCACGCCTTTGATTTTATAAAAGGAATGAAACAAATAGTTTCTGCTTTTTTGGGTGATAAAACGCCATTGAATTTAAAAAAGCTTTTGGAAAAAGCGAATGTTTTGATTTTGAGGCATCAGTTTCAGATTGTTTTTGATAATGAAAAAGCCGAAGATCTTTCCAACAGGGAAATGCTTATCATTCGCTTATTATATCCGTTATCATTACAAACAATATTTCCTGGAGTTGATAGATATTTATTCGCAATTAGACGCCTGGTATGGGATGGCGATGGCAGTAAACGAGTTTAAATTGTCATTTCCAGTTTTTATTCCTTCAGGAGAACCGATGTTGAATGCAGAACAATTATATCATATTTTACTAAAAGAACCGGTGGCCTATGATGTCAAATTAAACCAGGATAATAATTTTATTTTTTTGACAGGTGCTAACATGGCCGGCAAAAGCACTTTTATTAAAGCCGTTGGAAGTGCTGTTTTTTTAGCGCATACCGGCATGGGAGTACCAGCGGAAAGCATGGAACTTTCTTTATTTGATGGCTTGCTGAGCAACATAAATGTGGTGGATAATATTTCAAAAGGCGAAAGCTTTTTTTATAATGAAGTTCAACGTGTTAAAAATACCATTCTCAAAGTAAATGATAAAAGGAAATGGTTAATTCTTATTGACGAATTATTTAAAGGGACCAATGTAGAAGACGCAATAAAATGCAGTACAGTAGTGGTAGAAGGGCTCATCAAAATAAAGCGGTCGTTATTTATTTTATCAACCCATCTTTATGAGATAAGCGAAAATTTAAAAACGCATCCTAATATTGATTTTAAATATTTTGAAACAGAGGTCACAGATGAAAAGCTCATTTTTAATTACAAGTTAAAGCAAGGAGTAAGTAATGACCGCCTCGGGTATTTAATTTTAAAAAGAGAAAAAGTAATTGATTTGCTGGAAGGATTGTAAAAAGCCGCTTGCAATGACAGTTGTGTTCATTTATCTATTTCAGAAATAACAGGGGTGAAAAATTAAACAAAACTAATTCAAAACTAATTTCAAAAAATGGCATTAAAATTTTGATGGTTGTAAATAAGTGAAAATTATTTTAATGAAAAAATCTTTTCATTCCTGAATTAATTAAACCCATTATTTTTTCAGTAATTTCATTGCTATCAATCATTTCATTATTTTATGTTAGTCAAAACTTTCGGCAGCGCAGTTTATGGGGTAGAAGCTATTACTATTACGGTGGAAGTAAACGTCAGCGCCGGAAAATTCACGTCAATTGTTGGCCTGGCTGATAATGCAGTAAAAGAAAGCCTGGAGCGAATGGAAAGCGCTATCAAAACAAACGGGTATCATTTTCCAAGAACCAAAGTAGTGGTAAACCTTGCCCCTGCTGATATACGTAAAAGCGGAACCGCTTTCGATTTGCCAATTGCTATGGCCACTCTGGGCGCAAGCGAACAATTAGAGAATTCCGAAAAATTAAATGATTATGTAATCATGGGCGAGTTAAGTTTGGATGGAACCATCCGCCCAATAAAAGGCGCATTGCCCATCGCTATCCAGGCGAGAAAAGAAGAATTCAAGGGATTAATACTTCCCAAAGAAAATGCGCGCGAAGCAGCGATGGTCAATAAATTAAATGTTTATGGCGTAGGCCACATTAACGAGGTAATTGATTTTTTTATTGATGAAAATTCTGTTCAACCTACTACTGTAAATACGCGTGAAGAATTTGCAAATGCCCAAAGCGATTTTGAAATAGATTTTTGCGATGTAAAAGGCCAGGAAAATATAAAACGCGCCTTGGAAATTGCCGCCGCAGGCGGCCACAATGCCATATTAATCGGGCCGCCGGGAGCCGGTAAAACCATGCTGGCAAAGCGTTTGCCCACTATTCTTCCGCCACTTAGTTTGCAGGAAGCATTGGAAACTACCAAAATTCACAGCGTAGCAGGCAAACTTCCGGAGAACGCAACATTGATTTCAAAACGGCCTTTTCGTTCGCCGCATCATACCATTTCTGATGTAGCGTTGGTTGGTGGCGGTGGAATGCCGCAGCCCGGGGAAATTTCTTTAGCGCACAATGGTGTTTTATTTTTGGATGAATTGCCGGAATTTAAAAGAACCGTTCTGGAAGTAATGCGCCAGCCAATGGAAGAGCGAAGAGTTACGATTTCGCGCGCAAAAGTGGCGCTGGATTTTCCTTCAAGTTTTATGTTGATTGCTTCGATGAATCCTTGTCCGTGTGGCTATTACAATCATCCTGAAAAAGAATGCAGTTGCCCACCCGGCGCTGTTCAGAAATATTTGAATAAAATTTCAGGTCCTTTATTAGACAGGATTGACCTTCATGTAGAAGTAACGCCGGTTGCTTTCAGTGAGTTGTCATCCACCAAAAATTTTGAAAAAAGTGAAAGTATACGCGAACGCGTAATTCGTGCCAGGGAAAAACAAGCCGAAAGGTACAAAGACAACCCCGGTGTGTATTGCAATGCGCAGATGAGCACCAAAATGCTAAAAGAAATTTGCGTGATCTCGCAGGTAGGCGCCAATCTTTTAAAAATTGCGATGGAAAGATTAAACCTTTCCGCCCGCGCGTATGACCGTATTTTAAAAGTGAGCCGCACGATTGCCGACCTTGACGGAAGCGATGAAATAAAACCCGAGCATCTTGCCGAAGCCATTCAATACAGGAGTTTGGATAGGGAAGGATGGGCAGGGTAAAGGATAGAAATTTCTAAAAAATGAAAAATAAAAAAACAACAGAGGGTTTTAATGAGATGCTACTTTATACTACTCCGAATGGAAAAGTGAAGGTTGAAATCTATTTGCAAAATGAAACCATCTGGCTAACGCAGCAAAAAATTGCCGATCTGTTTAGAGTGCAACGGCCCGCTATTACCAAACACCTGAAAAACATTTTTGAAACCAGAGAATTGAAAGAAGAAGTGGTTAGTTCCATTTTGGAACATACCACTTGACACGGAGCAATAGAAGGAAAAACACAGGAAACAAGAGTAAAATATTACAACCTTGATCCCATTGTATGCACCGGGTTTAAAAGAAAGAAAGATTAGTAAAAGTAAAAAATGAAAATAGGATTAAGCTTTGCATGCGGAAAAGAATGAAACGCTGATTTTTTTAGATGAAATAAAATCGGAGCATCTTTCAGAAGCGATTCGATATCTGAGTTTGGATAGAGAAGGATGGGAAGGATGAGTAAAAAGAAAAGAAGTTATCGAAGATTATTAATTTCAAATAAAATCTTAAGATTATGAACCAAAACAATGAAATTGAAAGCCTAACAGTGCCGGCAGGTAAACGAACCTACTTTATTGATGTTAAAAAAACACGTGAAGGTGCAAAATATTTGAAAATCAGCGAAAGCAAACGGCTTGAAAACGGAGAGTATGAAAGACACCAAGTTTTGATTTTTGAAGAAGATATCAATAACATCGCGGAGGCGGTTAAACAATTATTAGTGCTTTTTCCAACTTACAAAAAATCAGAAACAAAAAGTAGCATGGAAAAATCTAAAGAACAATTTGAAAATGCCTATAAGCCCTGGACAGAAACTGATGATTTAAAACTTACTCAATTATTTTGCGAGGGGAATAAGCCTAAAGAACTTTCAGTAATTTTCAAGAGAAATGTTGGCGCTATAAATTCCCGGATTGAAAAACTTGAATTGAAGGCAAAATAAGGGTTATGATGCAACAGGGCTTTTTATAAACTATAAGGAATTAATTAATGAAAAAGGGGCTTAAACTTATCGATAATTCATCTCGTGAATATCAACTTGGAAATATTCTAAAAGAATTATTGAATGACGAGTCATACAGTCAAATATCAATTGCTACAGGATACTGGGATTTGCCCGGCATGGTTGAGCTTTATGCAGAACTGAATACTTTTTTTGAAAGCGCCAGGTACCAGCATAAGATTATTGCTTGGCGAAGAACCTTCGGTAAGGGCATATCAGGTTAGGAACCCTGCAAAACAAGACCCGGATTTTCCGGAAAAATATTTGAAAAAAGATTTAGAAGATTTACAATTAAAGGAAGAATTTCAGAAGGTAGCAGATCTTGTTGGAAAGTATGTTAGTGCGGAAAACGAGGGTAAACTTCAAATCAAAGTTTATCGGAAAAATTTCCTTCATGCAAAATGTTACATTTTCGGTTCAGATGAAGAAAATGCGGTTGGCATTATCGGCAGTTCCAACTTTACAAGGAATGGAATGTTCGGGAATTTTGAATTAAATCAACTAGAAGATAATAACAATACTGTAAATTTTATTCGCAAAAATTTATCCCAACATCCCTCGCACAGATCCTGGTTTGAGGAATTGTGGAGTGATAGTGAAAACTGGTCACAAACATTTAATGAAGAGGTGCTTCAATTAAGCAAACACGGTAATTTTTGTTATAGCGCTTATGAAATGTATATCCATGCTTTGTACCGCATTTACGGGCAAGACTTATTAGATGAGAAAGAAAATAAAATTGATATTGATGATCCGGCTTCGGGAAAACCGCAAATGCTAAAATTCCAGATTCAAAATGCCAACAGCCTTATAAAAAAATTAGAACGACAGGGCGTTGCCATGCTTTCGGATTCTGTTGGCCTTTGGGAAAACTTACACAGCTATTAAAGTGATTGAATATTATTTTAAGAACAAAGGGCAAAGAGTGGTTATTATTTGCCCTGCAGGTTTAATTCCACAATGGGAGAAAGCTTTTGCTGATTTCAGGATAGAAAATCCACCAAGAATTTATAGCCTTCAGGACACCAATAAAGTAAATCAGATAAGAGATGATTTAAAAGATATTCCTGTTGGGCTTTTTGTATTTGATGAAAGCCATAACCTGAGAGCATCTGGTGGCCAACGGTTTGATGCGTTCATAAGGTGGAGACAGGAAAATGAACATGCTCATACACTTCTTTTGACAGCAACTCCGATAAACAATCAATTAGCTGATTTGACAAACCAGATTATGTTGGGATCCGGGGGGGATATTTTTAAGTTAGGTAGATTTTATGATCGCGGCAGGCAAAAATATTTTACACTAAAGGAACGATTAGAGTTATTGCAAGCTGACATGCGTAAGCAAATCAGGGATAATGAGTTTATCAATTATCAGCAAATAAAAGAGCAGCTAACGCCTTTACTTAACCGCTTTATCGTCAGGCGTACAAGACAAGGTATTGAAAAAGAATATCCGGATGGGCTTATGATAAATGGTGCATTGCAAAAGTTCCCAAAATCATATCCTGATAACCTGGAGTATGAAGTGCCCAATCAGTTTAAAACACAGCTACTAAAAATTGCCGAACAGAATTCCCTGCTTACACAAGCGTTTAATTATGAAATAACGAGCCTGGCGGAATTGGAATATTTAGCCCATCCGCTGGATTTGTTTGGGCATTATAAAGAAAGAGAAAAACCCATTCAGTCATCACTTGAGATTATTTATACTGCTTTATTGAGTTTGGGTTTTCCTTGTTACCGTTACAACATTTACCGCCTTGCATATTATGGGAAAAAGAGGGGAGAATTGGAATTGAACGCAGATGAAAACCGGGAATTGAGCAGGCAAATTGGTATCTATGGAATTTTCAGAACGGTATTTTTAAAGCGTTTAGAATCTTCACTTTTTTCTATCAATAAATCAATTGATAGTTATGAAAGAAAATTAAAAGACTTTCAAACTAAATTGGAGAAATACAATAAGATTATTTCGGTAAAAAATCTTTCTGCATTGAACAAAGCAATTGATGCTTACAATGAGCAGAATGCTGAGGAAGATGAACTGGATTTTGATATTGAAAATTTTGAAGAAAATGCGGAGGAATTTATAACCATTATTGCAGATGAAGGCGTTTTTAATATACCGCAATTGAAAACTGACATCAACAAGGATCTTTCTGTTATCGGTATTCTGAAACAACAAATAAAATTACTTCTTGATAAAGACGATAAAATCCAGGTATTGGCAAAACACCTAAACCAAAATGATGACAGGAAGGTTTTGGTATTCACTTATTTTGCTGATACATTAAAATATCTTTCTGAAAATTTACCTCAATATTTAGTGAAAGGTAAAAACATAGAATTTGCTCTATGTTCAAAAAGCGACATTGAAAATTATGCTAAGCGCTTTGCACCCGTTTCAAAAAAATATGAACTGCACAATGGAGAAAAAGAAATCAATTTTTTAATTGCCACAGATAAACTTTCAGAAGGCCAGAACTTACAGGATTGCGGGATGGTTGTAAATTATGATTTGCACTGGAACCCTGTAAGAATGATTCAACGAAATGGAAGGATAAACCGTATTGGCAGCCTGCACCAGGAAATATTTATTTATAATTTCCGGCCAACTGAGCAGTTGGAAAGCTATCTTCGGCTGGTGAGTAAATTGCAGGATAAAATAAATCTGATTCGTTACACCATCGGAAGCGACCAAAGCATATTGGATGAAGAACCGGTTCCGCAGGATTTTACTGAAGAATTATATAGCCGTGATGAAAAGAAACGTATGGCCGCTTTTGAAAAAATATTTCGAAACGTCTGAATGGCTTGCAGCCGAAGATTTATTTATGGACGACCTGAGAGCATTTGACCGAAACGAAGATTTTACTACTAAATATAAAGACAAAATAAAAAATTTACCTAAAGGGAAGTGGGGAAAAATACAGATGAGGAAAGACGATGAAGATTTTGTACACATAGCTCATTTGGCATCAGGAGAAAGCCACACTTTTGAGGCCGGATATTTTGTTGCCTTCAATAAAGATAAAACAGGAGAGTTACTTACAACAACGGAAGGCCTTCTTTCAATAAAAGCAACAAGCGGCCAAAACAAACGCTTCATTGATAAATTCAAAAACAAGCCTGAAACCGAAGCCTATATTTTAAATTTTATCCAGCAATACCAGTTTACAGAAGATGAACACCAGGTGAGGTATAATGAACCTCAAAAAACAGCCATTGCATTTTTAATAAATAAAATGGTGGAATACGGTGCGCCAATTTCAGAAATTGAAAAAGTTAGCAATTCAGTTTTACATTCTCAAAACGCTTACATTAATAAAGAAAACATGAAACTGGTTCGTTTGGTAAACCGGTTAAACCGAAGAGGGGAACATATAGGTAATGAAATAATTGATCAATTTATTTCTTTGGCCAACCAATACAAGCCCGAAGAAAAAACTGAGAAAGCACCCTTGAGCGAAATTATTCAAATATTTGCATAGCATGTCGTTGAAATCAACGTGATGGTTAAAAAATAAATGACACAATGAACAAAGAAAATAACCAACTCATATTTTACTCAACGCCGCAAGGCAATGTGAAAGTGGAAGTGGTTTTTGAAAGCGAAACCTTTTGGCTTAGCCAGAAACGCATGGCTGAATTGTTTGGCGTGGATGTAAGAACGGTGAATGAACATCTCAAAAACATTTTCAAAACCGGAGAATTAAAAGAGGATTCAGTTATCCGGAATTTCCGGACAACTGCTGCAGATGGCAAAGGCTATAATACAAAATTCTATATTCTTGATGCCATCCTTGCGGTTGGCTATCGTGTAAACAGCAGTGAAGCAACCCAATTTCGTATTTGGGCTACCAATACGCTGAAAGAATTTATCACCAAGGGTTTTGTATTGGATGATGAAAGGTTAAAGCAGGGGAAAAATTTCGGAAAAGATTATTTTGATGAATTGCTTGAACGTATCCGCGAAATCCGTGCAAGCGAGCGAAGGTTTTACCAGAAAATTACGGACCTATATGCTTTAAGTGTTGACTATAACAAAGATGGGTTAACTACACAGGATTTTTTTGCATCGGTGCAAAATAAACTGCATTGGGCAATTACCGGTAAAACAGCAGCGGAAATTATTTACACCGAAGCTGATGCCAGAAAAATTTATATGGGGTTAAAAACATGGAAACACGCACCTTCGGGGAAAATTTTAAAAAGTGATGTGTCTGTGGCAAAAAATTATTTGAATGAAGCTCATATTGAAGAACTCAATCGTATTGTTTCTGCCTATCTTGATTTGGCAGAGAACAATGCCAAACGCAATCAACTGATGTATATGAAGGATTGGAGCAAATTCCTCGGTAGTTTTTTACAACTTTCTAATTACCCTATTTTAAAAGACAAAGGAAAAGTAACTATGTTGGAAGCAAGGCTGAAATCCGAAGGCGAATTTGAAAAATACCGTGTGATACAAGACAGGGAATACGAAAGTGATTTTGACAAAGCAATAAAGAAGCTGTCTGAATCAGAATTTTCAGGATTAAAGGATAAACAGGATTCTAAAAAGAAAAAATAATTAGATGGAGTTGGAAGAAATAACATACAAAATAATCGGTTGTGCAATGAAAGTTCACAACACCTTAGGTAACGGTTTTCAGGAAGTAATTTATCAGCGATGCCTTGCGATTGAATTAGAAAAAGCGACGTTAAGTTTTGCCAGGGAAATAGAACAAACTATTTTTTATGAATGTATTGATGTAGGAACTCGAAGAGCAGATTTTGTAATTGAAGGTAAGGTGATTGTAGAATTAAAAGCACTCATCAATTTAGAAGATGTACATTTTGCACAAGCAAAAAATTATGTTGTGGCTTATGATTTTTCTGTTGGTTTACTTATCAACTTTGGTTCAACAAGTTTGCAATATAAAAAAGTGTTCAACCCAAAGTATCATTCCACTGATAAAAATCCTGCTAATCTTAAAATCAAATAAATCCTGATTCAGACAATTGAAAAAGAAATAAATGATCATCAACGATATAAATAAAATTCTTTCAATACTGCATGAACAGAAAAGGGAAAATGTTCTTGAATTTTCTTTTGCCTTGCTGCATTGGATGAATATTACACCCAACAAAGGTGAAAAACCGCAATTGCTTTCACCCCAAACACAAAAGCTGAAAGACTATCTGGCAGCCGCACCGCAAACCGTGCAACCGCAACTTTATCGTATTTCAGCAGACAATCAAAATATTCGGGTCCGTTTTGCCGTCTTAAAAAAATTAAAGAAAGAATACATCAGCCAGTTGGTGGACAATGACCCCGGCCTGAGCAGCTACCAGTCATTCGCAAAAGGACTGGTAACTGACGCAACAGGCACAAAATTTATCCCCACGCAGCCTTACTTCATTCATTTTGTAACCACACCCGAATACGATAAACTGGTTTTAATTTTTAACCAGGGGGAACAAAAAAGAATCGTAACCTTCCGCAACCGCCTCACCAATACACAACACAATAAAATCATTAACCAGTGGGAAAACATTGGCTTAAAATCAAAACCTGAAATAGCCGGCCTGCTTTGGAAATCGCTCGACATCAAAGAGGTAAACAAAGAGTTTTACAAACAGATAAAAGAACGTTTTGACGCACTCATCAATATTTTGTCCGAGACGGAATTTTCAGGATTGCAGGATGAAAGTGTTCAAAATATTAAAAAGCAATTTGCAGTCAGGTTTTTGGGGAGATATATTTTCTGTTGGTTTTTAAAAAGAAAAAGACGGCATCATTCCTCTTTCACTTATCAGCAGCGATGAAATAAAAAAATATAAAGAAGCTGGAAAAAGTTTTTACCACGAAAGATTGCTCAAACTTTTTTTCGGTACGCTGAATACATTGGTATCTAACAGGCACTGGCTAAAAACTGAGACTACTGAAACACAGAGCCGGTTTGAAAAGATTCCTTATCTGAACGGTGGCTTGTTTGATGATAATAATCCCGAAGACCAACTTTTCAATTCGCTGCAATTTAATATCAACGACTGGCTTATCAACTTTGTAGAAATATTAGAAAGCTATGATTTTACGATTGATGAAAGCAGCACCCAATACCAGCAGGTAGCCGTTGACCCGGAAATGCTGGGCCGTATTTTTGAAAACCTGCTGGCAAGCCAAAACGAAGAAACCGAAAAAATTGCCAACCAACGCAAAGCATTTGGAGCCTTTTATACCCCAAGGGAAATTGTTGATTATATGGTGAATGAAAGTATCAAAGCGTATTTGCAAACACAATGGGAACAAAACATCATTGAAGAGAAAACAAAGAATCTTAATAATCCCGCTTCTTCAGCAGATTTGTTTGGAAATAAAAAACCACAACAATTAAAATTGCAAACCAGCAACTATGAACTGAAAGCTGATGAAAAACAGAAAATAGAAAAAGCCGTAGAAACTTTGTTTACTGTACAATCCGATGCGACACATTTAAAGAAAGACGAAAAGAATTTGCTGGACGGTTTTCTGAAAAAGATAAAAGTCCTTGACCCCGCCTGCGGCTCGGGCGCGTTTCCAATGGGCATGTTGCATAAACTAAAAGAATTGCGAGAACGCCTCGGTTTTTATTCAGACCCTTACCAATTAAAGCTGGATATTCTTTCCAATAATATTTACGGGGTGGACATTATGCCGATGGCTACTGAAATAGCGAGGCTAAGAAGCTGGCTGAGCCTGATTTTGGAGGCAGACTATAAACCTAACCTGCCGCAAAATAATTTTGGTGTAGATGCATTGCCCAACCTTGATTTTAAATTTGTTTGCGCCAACAGTTTGATTGATTTAGGGCTGGACGCTTTTATACTGGAAAGCAAAGGCACGCTGCATGAAGGCTTTACCAAAAAATTAGTAACACAGTTGAAAGCGCTGGAAGATTTGAGAAAACAATTTTTTATTCCGGCAATAGCAAGCGTCGAAAAAGAAAAACTGAAAAATGAATATTTGCAAAAACGCGATGAAGTGGTAACTGCCATCGAAGCCGGCAGCGACCCCGTATTAATGGATATTGCAAAAAAAATAAAACACTGGAATCCGTTTGATGACAGCCAGCCCAGCCCTTTCTTTTCACCTACCTGGATGTTTGGAATTGATAATGGTTTTGATGTGGTAATTGGTAATCCGCCGTATGTTAACATTGAAAACTTATCTGAATCTATCAAAAATAATTTGTATAAAAATTTCAGAACAATAAAAGGAAGGGCTGATATTTATATCGCTTTTATAGAAGGACTGATGAAACAAACTTCGAAAGAAGGTTCTCTTATTTACATAATTCCCTATCCATATACCAATCAGAACTATGGCGCTTTATCAAGAAAAATGCTTATTGATAATTATTTTGTAAAAGAAATTATTGATACGAGCGATTATTACGTTTTCGAATCAGCTATGGTTAAAAACATTATTCTTCATATAATTAATACTAAATCAAATTCAGAAACTTTAATTAAGCGTGTTTCTTCTGATAAAGGGTTCCTCTCAAATTCTTTCACTGAATTCAAACTAAATCAAAAAGAGTTTCTCAGTTTGAAAGATTATCGTTTTGAAACAAAAGATATAAGTATAGCTCTTACTTTGAAAAATAAAGTTTTGCAGAAATCAACCCGTTTAGATGAAATATGTTTAGTAGCTTATGGAGCAAGGATAAATCACAGGACAAAAAATATCGGGAAGGAACATTTTATTCATTCAGAATTTAAAGAAGGGTATAAGCCTTTTACAGAAGGCAAAGAAATTGAACGCTATTCATTTACTCAGCATGGCTGGTTAGATTACCAACCGTTAGAACATTATAACTCAATGTTTCCTGAGTTATTTGAAAACGAAAAAATTATTTTTATCAGGATAGTGAAAGATAGATTGCGATTTGCTTTTGACCGGGAGCATTTTTACAATAGTCATACAATAATCAATTGTGTAAAATGGGATTTACTACAGAATGCTAAACACACAACGGTTAAACGAAATATATCAAAACAAAAAATTGAAGCCGCATCAAATATTGCATACTTTTCCCTTTTGGCTATTTTAAATTCAAATTTGGTTAATTGGTATTTTATGAATTTTCTTACTGACGACATGAATTTCTATCCAGATGCTGCAAAAGAATTACCTATAGCAATAGCTTCAGAAAAACAACAACGACCTTTCATTACCCTCGTAGAAAAAATTCTTTCCCTAAAAAAACAAAACCAAGACACCACTTCTATAGAAAAAGAAATAGATGTTTTGATTTACAAATTGTATGAATTGACTTATGATGAAGTGAAAATAATTGACCCTGCCTTCACTTTAACTGAAAAAGAATATGAGAATTTGAAAATAGAATAAAGCTACGGCAGGTAAAAAAGATTTTTGGTTGAGCGAGGAGGATATCTGAACTATGATTTGAAATGATTGAATGAATACTATGATTAAAAGAGTAATGAAACCAAACGAAAATTGCTCATACTGCCGCTGACGGGAAAAATTATCCAACTCAGTTTTATAATTTTAATGCAATTATTTCTGTAGGCTACAAGGTAAACAGTACATAAATTTGCAATTGAAACTTAAAAAAATGATGGATAGCACACAACGATTCAGTAACCGTGTAGAAAATTATGTAAAATACCGGCCGCATTATCCCGAAGAAATTATTGATTATTTAAAAAAAGAGATAGGCTTTACAGAAAAACAAATCGTCACAGATATTGGTTCCGGAACCGGAATTTTAACCGAATTATTCTTAAAAAATAAAAATAAGGTGTATGCTATAGAACCCAATGCAGCTATGCGTTTGAAAGCAGAGGAACTTTTTGGGGGCGATTCAAATTTTACAAGTATCAATGCAACTGCAGAACAAACAACCCTTTGGGAAAATAGCGTTGATCTGATTGTTGCCGGCCAGGCTTTTCATTGGTTTGATGCAGAGAAAACGAAAAGGGAATTTATTAAAATTGCCAACCGGGAGGCTCATGCTGCTTTGATATGGAACGACCGCCTTTTTCAATCTCCCTTTGAAAAGGATATGAGAATTTTCTTACAAAATGTGGCAGCTGATTATAACGAGGTAAATCACCGTAAAATCACACCTGAAAAGATTGAGGCATTTTTTTATCCGCAATCGGTAACAATTGCATTATTCAAAAATGAACAGGTTTTTGATTTCGAAGGATTAAAAGGCAAGGTTGCTTTCATCTTCTTATATTTCTCTGGAGAAAAATGAAAAATATTGTTAAGATGTTAGAAGAACTCCAACAATTTTTAAGAAATATGAGAATAATGGGAATGTACATTTCACTTATGAAACAAAATTGTATTTAGGTAAAATAAAATAATTTTTCAGATCTTTTTATAAACTGAGCATTTCGGCGTATTATAAAAAACTGAAGGTCAATTTAGATTTTCAAAATTTAGCCTGAGTTTTACACCAGCGCCTCATACAAAACTTCCACCGGATGCAACGCCCTTTCGCCCGTCCCGTCTTTTACCTGGTGGCGGCAGCTTGTGCCGGGAGCAGCAATGATAACATTCGTTTCTTTATTTCTCACGGCAGGAAATAAAACCAACTCCCCGATCTTCATAGACAAATCATAATGTTCTTTTTCAAAGCCAAAAGAACCTGCCATACCGCAACAGCCAGAAGGAATCGTTTCCACAGAATAATTTTCGGGAAGCGACATCATTTTTACAGAAGGCGCTACAGAAGACAATGCCTTTTGCTGGCAATGCCCATGCAATTTTATGTGGCGCTTTTCGGTAGTAAACGAACTTTCTTTGATGTTTCCTGTTTCGATCTCGCGCGCAATAAATTCATCTATTGTAAAAACATTTTTTGATAATTCCTTTGCGGCGGCAAAGTTTTCATCATCCGCCAAATCAATATATTCATCCCTGAAAGTAAGTATAGCGCTTGGTTCTATGCCAATTAAGGGGATTTCTGCTGTTACAATTTTGCTGAATATGGCAATGTTTTTATTCGCGATTTTTTTAGCTTCCCTCAAAAGCCCTTTCGACATCCAGGCTCTTCCGCTTTCTTCATGCTCAGGAATGATTACTTCATAACCCAATTTTTCTAACAGCAATATTGCTTTAATTCCAATTTCTGTATCGTTATAATTGGTGAATTCGTCGCAGAATAAATAGGCCTTTTTATTTTTCGCCTGCCTGCCGGTAGGCAAGGTCTGAGCCTCACCGTTATCTTTGTTTTTTCTTTTTTGGTACCATTTTTTAAGGCTTGTTTTATACAAAGTCGGCATCGAACGTTTTTTCGCAAAACCCGAAAAACGTTTTATAATGTTACTAATCGCCGGAGTGGTTACCATCCAGTTATAAATGCCCGGAGCTATTGAGCCTAATTTTGCCGATTTATTAAAATTAGCAATCAGCTTAGAGCGAAAAGGGACTCCGTTGGCATCGTAATAATGTTGTAGAAATTCTGCTTTTAATTTGGCCATATCCACATTAGAAGGACACTCTGATTTGCAACCTTTACAACTCAGGCATAAATCCATTACTTCGTAAATTTCTTTATGATCGAAGCGGTTCATTTTTGTGGAACTGGTCAAAAATTCCCTTAAAATATTCGCCCTTGCCCTGGTGGTATCTTTTTCATTTTTGGTAGCCATGTACGAAGGGCACATCGTTCCGCCTGAAAGATGAGTTTTGCGGCAATCGCCTGTCCCATTACATTGTTCGGCGTGTTGCAGTATATCCTGGTTGTAGTAACGGAAAACCGTTTTAAACTCAGGAGTTTTTTGCCCCGGCGTGTACCGAAGCATAGTATTCATTGGCGGCGTATCTACAATTTTATTGGGATTGAAAATATTATCCGGATCCCAGGCGCGTTTAATATCTTTAAATAAGCCGTAATTTTTTTCACCTACCATTTGTTTGATGAATTCACCACGAAGCCTGCCATCACCATGTTCACCACTTAAAGAACCTTTGTATTTTTTTACCAAATCTGCGATTTCCTGGGCAATAATCCTGAAAAGATGATTGCCTTCTGCCGTTTTTAAATTAATGATAGGGCGCAAATGCAATTCGCCAGAACCGGCGTGTGCATAATGAACTGCATGCAAATCGTATTTCTTCAAAATGTTATTAAAATCTTCAATGTAAGCGGGAAGGTCAGCCGTATCTACTGCTGTATCTTCAATCACAGGAACCGCTTTGTCATCGCCCGGCATATTTCCCAGCAAACCTAATCCTGCTTTACGAAGCGTCCATATTTTTTTGGTGTCATCACCAAATAGCAAAGGAAAGTGGTAACCCAAGCCGGCGTCACGCATTTCCCTCTCACATTCGTCCGCAACTTCCACAATACCCTCGTGCGTAGGCGCAGAAAATTCTATTACCAAAATCGCTTCCGGGTCGCCTTTTACAAAAAAACGGTTTTTGCTTTGTTCGATATTGCCTTTGGTACATTCTAAAATATAATGGTCGATCAGTTCGCTGGCGAGTGGCTTGTGTTTTAAAGCAATCAAATTTCCCCGCAAAGCATCGTCAATTGAATTAAAATGGACACATAATAATCCGGTTTCTTTCGGCGGAAGCGGAACCACATTTAATTTTATTTCTGTAATAAAAGCCAGCGTACCTTCTGAACCGGCAATCAATTTGCAGAAATTAAAATCTTCTTTTCCTGCTACAAACGGAGCCGTTTCTAATAACATATCCAGCGCATATCCTGTATTTCTTCTTTCTACACTTTTCTTCGGAAACTGGTTTCTTATTTCCTGCTGGTTATCGTAATTGCTTAACAGGCTCCTGGCATTTTTGTAAATAGATGCTTCCAGGCTGCCGCCTTCGCATTTGTTATGAAATTCATCGAGGCTTACCGTTTTAAATACCACTTCGCTTCCATCGCTAAGCAAAGTATTCACTTCCAGCAAATGTTCTCTCGTGCTCCTATACACAATTGAATTTGAACCGCAGGAATTATTTCCCACCATCCCGCCAATCATTGCGCGGTTGGCAGTGGAAGTTTCAGGGCCAAAATATAAACCATGCGGTTTCAGAAACATATTGAGTTCATCCCTTATCACGCCCGGCTGAACACGAACCCAATTTTCTTCTTTATTTAATTCAATAATTTTTGTAAAATTTTTTGAAACATCAACCACAATGCCGTTACCCACCACCTGCCCGGCAAGAGAAGTGCCCGCCGTTCTGGGAATTAAAGAAGTGTGGTTGTCGCTGGCAAATGCAATTAATTTTTTAAGGTCATAAACCGATTTGGGGATGGCTACCGCCAAAGGTTTTTCCTGGTAAGCGGAAGCATCCGTAGCGTATAACATCCGCATCGTATCATCCGTAAATAATTCGCCTTCTAACTGTTGCGATAATTCTTTCAACTCTCCGTTCATAGAAATTGTTCTTTGAAAAATTGTAAAGCTAAAGCGTTTTAAACTTGGAGTAACAGTTTTATTAAAAATTTTACTTGGTTTAAAAAGATAGAATGTTACAAGTTGATAGGATGTTAGTAAATTTCAATTACGCTTTCCAAATTACCCTTTGCAAGCCTGTCAAATAATTTGGGAATAAACAACGCTAAAGTTTCACGCCTGTTGTCAACCGCACAAAAAGATAGTTATAATCAGAGGAAAATCCCGAAGATTTTACTGGTAGGGGAGGTTACGGTCAACGGGTTATAAATAGTTCAAATTTGTCATCAGCCATCAATTTTAACAAAGTGCCGTTTTTCTTGGCCTAGCCAACCCTTGTCTCGTACTGTCCAAACTTCATGGGGTTACATCAAAATCATTTTTCAGTTTCCGGGGCACACTTTCATCAAGCAAAATTTTCATGTAATCCTTTTTCAGTTGTTAGAGTACTTTTAGCCATTTCTAAAACGGCAAGTGCGGCATCTTTAGTTACAGAAGGAAAGTCATCGAGAAATTCAGCCAAATCTTCACCTCCCTCGATATAATCAAAAAGGTTTTGGATAGGTACTCTTGTCCCAGCAAATACAGGTGTTCCGCTCATGATTTCGGGGTCAATGCTAACTTGTCCGTACAGCATGATAATCAATTTTATTTTAAAGTTACAAAACTTGCAGGAACTTGCTATTTGAAAACGATTTGGCATCCGCTTACTGTTATTATGTTTTTCCTTCTATTTTTGCCTGATGAAAATATTATTATCATATTTAAAACCTTATAAATGGCTCATCGCTTTAGCGCTTTTTTTGGCGGCAATGAACCAGGTGTTTTCTTTATTTTCTCCATGGATTGCAGGAAGGATATTGGATTTATTTGCCAATCATCCACATGTTTTTCCCGATAAAACTCCGAGAACTGAACACCAGTTTTTTTTCGGACAGGGCCAGTATCACGGGTTGTTATTTTTCCTTTTGTTGCTGATCGGTACGGCGATGGTAAGCCGCATTGCCAAAGCGTTCCAGGATTATTTCGGAAATGTGTTGATTCAAAAATTTGGCGCTACCATTTTTACTGACGGGCTGAAACACAGTATGCGCCTGCCTTACCAGGATTTTGAAGACCAGAGCAGCGGCGAAACTTTATCTATAATAACCAAAGTAAGGGCGGATACAGAAAAATTTATCACCAATTTTATCAATGTTTTTTTTGTCATCATCGTCAGCATCATATTTATTTCCATTTATGCTTTCAGGCTCAACTGGATGATAATGCCGGTGTATGTAATTGGAATTTTGGCGATAGCGATCGTTACCAGTTTGCTGAGTAAAAAAATAAAAATTATTCAAAAAACGATTGTTACAGAAACCAATGCTTTGGCGGGCACCACCACCGAATCTTTACGAAATATTGAACTGGTGAAAAGCCTTGGCTTAACCAACCAGGAAGTAACACGGCTCAATAACAATACTTTTAAAATATTGAAACTTGAATTACGAAAAGTAAAAAGTATTCGTACGCTAAGTTTCATCCAGGGAACGATGGTTAATTTTTTGCAACAGCTGATAACCTTTACTTTGCTATGGCTGATATTCAGAAATGCAAATTTCTCCCGGCCAATATCTTTCACTTACGTTTTATGGATTTTTTCTTTTTGGCCCGATGCAGGAAATCGGAAACATCATTATTTCATACCGCGAAGCAGAGGCTTCTTTAGGTAATTTTCATGACCTGATGTCTAAAGCCTCCAGAAGTAAAACCAGCAAAGCCTGTAACGATTCGAAACATTAAAGAACTTGAATTTATAAATGTAAAATTCAAACATCATTCGGCACAACAGCCGGCTTTGGTGGATATCAGTTTTGATGTAAAAAAAGGAGAAACCATTGCTTTTGTTGGCCCTTCAGGTTCTGGAAAAACTACTTTGGTAAAGCTTTTAGTGGGTTTGTATATTCCCCAACAAGGAGAAATTTTATATAATAAAATAAACAGGGAGAAATATTGATTTTGATGTATTGAGAACGCAAATTGGATTTGTAACTCAGGATACACAATTGTTTGCAGGAACGATAAGAGAAAATTTGCTTTTTGTAAATCCTTCGGCAACAGATGAAGAAATCCTGGATGCGCTTAAAAAAGCTGCATGCAATACTTTGCTTGCCCGCGCTGATAAAGGGCTTGATACTTTGATAGGCGAAGGCGGCGTAAAAGTTTCCGGTGGCGAAAAACAACGTTTGTCAATTGCAAGGGCGTTGCTTCGTCACCCGCATTTATTAATTTTTGATGAAGCTACTTCGTCTCTTGATTCGCTGACTGAAGAAGAAATTACCAATACCATAAAAGATGTTTCTTCCAAAAAAGAACAGATCACTATTTTGATCGCTCACCGCTTAAGCACGATCATGCATGCCGACAGGATCTATGTTTTGGAAAAAGGAGAGATCATTGAAACGGGAAACCATGAGTCAATTACTTGCAAAAACCGGTTTGTATTATGCGATGTGGCGGCAGCAGATCGGCGAAAGAAAAAAATTAAATATTCAACCGGAGTTAGCCAATTAAAAATTTAATTTTTGGAAAAATAATTTGAGTATCGAAAATTTAGCTATTGCTAAAGTCAAATAAACAAAAGATGCCGCATTCTTTTTTTTTCAGTGAACAAAGAAAAAATGCAGATTTTTGTTTTGGTTTAAAAATTTATATTTGTTCAATTCACTTATACAAAAATCATGAGACTAATTACACTTGTTTTTTTATTCATTTCTTCTTCGCTTTTTGCACAGCAAAATTTAAACGATACTTTACCTGTTGACGCGAATGTGAAAATTGGTAAACTTAGTAACGGGCTCACTTATTATATCCGCCAAAATAAAAAGCCGGAACAAAAAGTAGAATTGCGTTTGGTAGTTAATGCCGGTTCTATTCTTGAAAACGATAACCAGCAAGGCCTTGCGCATTTAAGCGAACACATGGCTTTTAACGGGACCACTCATTTTAAAAAGAACGATATCATTTCTTTTCTTCAAACTATCGGTGTAGGATTTGGGAATGATCTGAATGCCTATACAACTTTTGATGAAACGGTTTATATCCTTCCGATTCCTACAGATAAGCCATCCAACATTGACAAAGGTTTTCAGATTTTGGAAGATTGGGCTCATAATGTTTCGGATAATGATGAAGATATAGATGCCGAACGTCCGGTAGTTTTGGAAGAAAGCCGTTTGGGAAAAGGCGCACAGGATAGGATTAATAGAAAAATTTACCCCTTGTTGTACCAGGGTTCGTTATATGCCCACCGGTTGCCTATCGGAATTGACAGTATTGTAAAAAATGCGCCTTATTCTGTGCTCAGAAGTTTTTATAAAGATTGGTACCGGCCCGATTTGATGGCGGTAATTGTGGTAGGCGATATTGAACCTGCAAAAGCGGAGGCTTTAATTAAGAAATATTTTGGGGCCAACAAAAATCCGGTAAACGAAAGGCCAAGAATACACCCTGAAGTACCACCGTATAAAAAAAATGTGGCCGAAGTCATCACAGACAAAGAGGCCACAGGTTATGTTTACCGTGTTTATTATTCGCCGGAAAAAATAAAGCCTGTTGTTACTCTTGCCGATTTTAAAAACGATTTGGTAAAAGATATTTTTTCTGACCTTTTGAATCAGCGCCTGCGTGAACTTACTCAAAAGGAAAACCCGCCATTTGTTTATGCCGCGTCAGGTTTTAATTCTGAAGCCCGGGGCTACGAATCTTTTGAAGCGTATATCAACACCGGCAACAGCGATAGCCTTACCGGCTTAAAAGCTTTTGAAGAAGAATTGGAGAGAGTAAAAAAATTTGGGTTTACCAAAGCAGAATTGGAAAGGTCCAAAGCCGATATGATTAATTATATTGAGCGTGCGTTTAATGAAAAAAACAAAACAGAATCTGCTAATTATGCACAGGAATATATTGATAATTTTTTGACAAAAGAACCCATTCCCGGAATTGCCAATGAAGAAAAATATTATAAAGAATTATTACCCCAGGTAACGGTGGAAGATGTAACCGCTGTTGCAAATAAACTGAATCAAAACCCGAATGAATTTATCGCGCTTTCCGGCCCTGAAACAAAAGACAGCAGCAGTTTGCCAACAGATGCACAAATTCTGGCAGCGAATGCTGAAGTACAAAAAATGGATTTAAAACCTTATGAAGAAAAGGCGGTACAAACTTCATTATTAACTGAAATGCCGAAACCGGGGAAAATTGTTAGCTCCAAAAAGAATCCACTTTTGGGCACTACCGATTATACATTGAGCAATGGCGTTACCGTAACTTTTAAACATACCGATTTTAAAAACGACCAGCTTTTAATGAGCGCCATCAGGCCAGGCGGAAAAAATAATTATGGCATCGCCGATAAATATGACGCGGAATATATGATTTCGGTTATCAACAGCATGGGCGTTGGAAATTTTTCACCTGTTGATTTGCAAAAAGCGCTGAGCGGGAAAACAGTAAATGCCCGCCCTACTTTTTCGCAGGTGGCAGAGGGTTTCAGCGGAAGCAGTTCATTGAAAGATGCAGAATCAATGATGCAATTGGTTTATTTATATGCTACTTCGCCGCGTGTTGATACCAGTTTATTCAAATCTTTTATTCAAAAAAATAAAGCGCAACTTGCTTACTTAAGCGCAAATCCACAGGCAGTTTTTATTGATACTTTATTTAAAGCCATTTATCAAAATAACCCGCTGGCGCCAATAGCAGTTCCTAAAGCTGAATATTTTGACAAGCTAAACCTTGACAGGATTATGCAGATGTATAAAGAAAATTTTGGCGATGAAAATCAAATGCATTTCACTTTTACAGGAAGTATTGCCGAAGATTCTTTAAAACCACTTTTAGAAAAATACATTGCCAGCCTTCCGGCCACGTCAAAGAAATTTAATTATACGGATAATAAATTGCGCATTGCAAAGGGAAAAGTAGATGTGAATGTTTATAAGGGAAAAGAGCCAAAGGCAATGATATTCCGCATTTACAGTGGTGAAATTCCTTACTCAGATGAATTGAATTTAAAAGCAGAAGCCATAAGCGAAGTATTAAATATCCGGATAGATGAAGACCTGCGGGAAAAGCTTAAAGCGATTTATGGCGGCGGGACACAAGTTCAGTTTGAAAAAATCCCATATTCCCATTATGTATTTTTTCTCACGCTGCCTACGGCCCGGAAAAAATTGATACGCTTTTAAAAGCCGCGAATGCAGAAATTGAAAACATTATTAAAAACGGGCCTTCCAAAGAGGACCTTGATAAAGTAAAGAAGCAATGGGAAGAAAAGTATAAAGTAGATATTAAAGAAAATGGAACCTGGCTATCTGAGCTTCAGGATTTTTATTTCCCTGGTGATAATCCTGATTATTTCATCAATTATGATAAGTATGTACAGGCATTAACGCCAAAAGATATCCGGGAAGCGGCAAAATTATTATTATCAACGGAGAATGTAATTACAGGAATATTACGGCCGGAAAAAACGGATTAAAAAATGTTTTTAATAATTAAATAATGAACATTGAAGAAGTAAGGGACTACGCTTTATCATTAAATGAAGTTGAAGAAAGTTTTCCCTTCGGGGAAGAAACGCTTGTATTTAAAACCAACCGTAAAATATTTTTGCTGGTATCCATGTTGTCAAGCCCGTTGCAGTTTAATGTAAAATGCGATCCTGAAAAAGCGGTTGAATTGCGTGAACAATATTCATGCATTTTGCCGGGCTACCACATGAATAAAAAACATTGGAACACGATAATTATTGATGGTTCATTAAATCAAAATCAATTAAAAGAATTTATTAAAGATTCCTATTTCCTGGTGGTGCCTAAATCCCGGAAAAAATAGTTTTTCAGAAATAGGAATCTTTATTATTTGGTTTACTGTAAATTCTGTTTATAAAAAACATTCTGAAATTTATTTAAAATAAGAATCCTCAAACTTCGTTTACCGGGTTTAAGAAAATCACAAATCTGTTCGCAGGTTCTGCAGAAAAAAGTTCCTCTTCTTTTTTGATTTACTTTTGGCAACAAATTTTATTTACACCTTTACGTGCGGCATGAAAATATTAGACTGGTATATTATAAAGAAATTTTTTATTACTTTTTTCTTTTGCATTATCGCGCTTACCGTAATTGTTGTGATTGTTGACCTGAGTGAAAAGACAGATGATTTTGCTAAAACCGGGCTCACCGCCAAACAAATTATTACACAATATTATTTTGGATTCTTGCCACGCATAGATGCGATGCTTTTTCCGCTTTTTATTTTTATTTCTGTAATATTTTTTACTTCCGGGCTGGCCAACCGGTCAGAAATTATTGCCATTCTAAGTACCGGAATCAGTTTTGGCAGGTTTCTTCGCCCCTATATTGTAGGCGGTTTTTTATTTACTGCTTTTTTATGGTGGTGTAATCAGTATGTGCTGCCTCCGGCTAATGAAAAATGGGCCAATTTTAACGCTAAATATATTGATTATAATTATGGAGGCTACGTAAATACTTCTACCATAACCAATAAATATTTTAAACTTGATTCGTTTTCGTATGCAGGTATCCGTTATTATGACACAACCAGCAAATCCGGGAGCAATTTTTTTATACAAAGGTTCAATAATATCAATCTTGTGTATAATTTAAGAGCCTTGTCAATTAAGTGGGACACCGCTGTCAAAAAGTGGAAACTTACTGATGTCGTGATACGAACGATAAATGGTTTGCATCAAAATGTAAAAGATACAGCAATGATGCACATGAATTTTAATTTCAAGCCACGCGACCTGCAGCGCGATGAATATATGAAAGATAAAATGACAACTCCGGAATTAAATCAATTTATTAAACTGGAAAAGATACGGGGCTCGGGTGATGTAAACGCTTTATTGCTTGAAAAAAATAACCGTAATGCCATACCGGTTTCCGTTTTTATATTAACGATAATCGGCGCCTGTATTGCCTCACGGAAGATTCGTGGCGGGAGCGGGTTCCACCTGGCAATAGGTTTTTTAATTTGTGTACTTTATATCCTGGTGGGCAGGTTTGCTTCAGTTTTTGCATTAAAAGGAAATTTCAATCCAATAATTGCTGCATGGCTACCCAATTTAGCTTTTGGAGCCCTTGCCTGGATATTATACCGAAGAGCATCTTCCTAAAGCCCGGGGAAGGACGGGCAGAGTTTTTCACGGCGGCCGTTAGGCGTACAATATTTCTTTTGTTAAAAACCTCACCGGGAGTTAACTTTATCGCAGTTAGATTTTGAAAAAAAAGATAAATCACAATATCAACTATTTTAATTTATGGGAGTAATAAAAGACAAATTCAGGGCAAAGGCGGATATCGTTTCCGCGGAAGTAAAAGACATTGTAAAAAATTATGGCGACAGGGTTATTGGCGAAGTAAAATTATCACAGATTTACCAGGGAATGCGTGGAATTACAGGGTTGGTATGTGAAACTTCCCTTCTTGATTCCCAGGATGGAATCCGTTTTCGCGGATATTCCATACCGGAATTAAGAAAAAAACTTCCCAAAGCTGAAGGAGGGAATGAGCCGCTGCCAGAAGGGATTTTTTATTTAATGCTTTTGGGAGATTTGCCTTCAGAAGAAGATGTTCAGACGATGAGTAATGTTTGGCAGCGTAGAAGCCATGTGCCCAACTATGTTTTTGATACCATCGAATCTTTACCCGAAACCGCGCACCCAATGACTCAATTTGTGGTGGGTATTATGGCGCTTCAAACTCAAAGCCATTTTACTGAAAAATATGCCGAAGGGTTGAGTAAAAAAGATTATTGGTCTCCTGTATTTGACGATGCAATGGACTTAATAGCTCGGCTTCCGCGTATCGCGGCATATATTTATCGCCGCAAATACAAAAATGGAAAACACATACAGCCTAATGGTTTATTGGATTGGGCCGGAAATTTTGCTCACATGCTGGGTTTTGAAGATGAAGGGTTTCACGAATTGATGCGGCTTTATATGACCATACATTCAGATCATGAAGGCGGAAACGTTTCTGCTCATACCACACACCTTGTTGGCTCTGCTTTAAGCGACCCTTATCTTTCTTTTGCAGCAGGAATGAATGGTTTAGCGGGCCCTTTGCATGGCCTGGCCAACCAGGAAGTAATTAAATGGATCTTTGAAATGCAGAAGGAAATCGGAAGTGATTTGCCCACAAAAAAACAGATAGAAGTTTATGTAAGGAAAACGCTTAAAGAAGGGAAAGTGGTTCCCGGTTATGGACATGCGGTTTTAAGAAAAACCGATCCCCGCTTTGAAGCACAAATGGAGTTTGGCAAAAAACACATGCCCGATGATAAATTGGTAAAAACTGTCTGGAATATTTATGAAACCGTTCCTCCTATTTTGAAATCAATTGCTAAAATAAAAAACCCATGGCCTAATGTTGATGCACACAGTGGTGCATTATTGGTGCATTATGGAATGGAAGAATATGAATTTTACACCGTTCTTTTTGGAGTATCCAGGTCTTTAGGAGTTTTGGCCAGCCTTTGCTGGGACAGGGCTTTAGGGTATCCGTTGGAAAGGCCAAAGTCTGTTTCCAATCGTTTGGTTAAGCTTTGGCTTGAAGGGAAAGGAGAAATATGGGGCGATTAAAAATTGTTTTTTCAAAGTGATTATTTCAGTTTTATATTTGCGGGCTGAAAAAGGGGGATTAGCTCATCTGGTAGAGCGCAAGCATGGCATGTTTGAGGTGATCGGTTCGAGTCCGATATCCTCCACTTTTTAAAGCTTTTTTATTCCTCATTCTATTCCTGGAAAAGCAAAATCAAATTCTTTCAGATTTGTTGGTTTACTGTCCCACCAATGCCTTTAACTGAAAATTTTATAAGCGGTGTGCAATAATTTTTTAATAGCTTTTGTCAAACTTTTTTCTTTATAATTAGCAATAATTTGTTGGTTAACCCTTGACGCTACCGGATAGGGATAAATTTTATCAAAAACAGCATTTATAGATAAACCAGCAGTATTAGCCAAAATCAATTCCTGTATCAATTCCCCCGCGTGTGGCCCTACCATTGTGCCGCCCAATATTTTTTCTTTTTTAAACCAACCACCTTTGCTGATATATAAAATCATTTTACCGTACTGGTAATTATCTACCACCGCGCGGTCATCACCGCTAAAATCCTGTTCTAATTTTTTGTAAGGAATATTTCTTTTTTTCAATTGCTTTTCGTTCAATCCAAAAGTAGCCAGTTCCGGATCGGTAAATGTTACCCACGACATGTGGTCATCGCTTAGTTTTTTATTGAAAGGCGAGAAAAAATTGTTTAATAAAATGCGCGCGTGAAATTCTGCGGCGTGAGAGAACTGAAAGGCCACTGGCCAGCATCGCCGCAAACAAAAACATTTTTATTAGTAGTCCGTAAGTATTTATCCTTGATAATTTTGTCATCCCCTGTTTCAATTCCGGCATTCCCCGGATGCAAGGATTTTAAATCCAACGTTCTTCCAATAGCCACAAATATGGCATCAAATTCAAGATTTTTTTCCTGGCCCTCTTTAGATTTTAAAACACATTCGTTGGCAGAAATAAAATGATCAATTTCTGTATTAAAGATGAAATGGATCCCTTCGTTTTGTAATTGCCGTAAAAGTATTTCGGTTACTTCCGCATCATCATGCTCTAAAATTTTATCTTTATTTTGAACCACCGTTATTTCGCTTCCCAGCCTGTTCAACGCCTGCGCCATTTCAATTCCAACCGGGCCCGCGCCAATTATTAAAACTCTTTTCGGTAATTCCGAAATATAAAAAAGGCTTTCATTATCCAAATATTTCACTTTTTCAACTCCCGGCACTTTTAATTTTCGCGGCTGCGAACCAGTGGCGATCACTATTTTTTTTGCAGAATACTTTTGGCTGTTTACTTCAATTTCATTTTTATTGGTAAAATGAGCTTCGCCTAAGGCCACCTCAATTCCCTGGCTTTTCAGCCAATCAGCATTCTCATGTTCGCGAATGATATTTTGTCGTTGATATACATAATTAATAGCTTTTTTTATGTCCACTTTCCCTGTTACTCCCAAACCAAATTCTGAAGCCAGCTTTGCGCTATGTACCATTTTAGAGACATGTATCAAGGCCTTGCTGGGCACACATCCGTCATTTAAGCAATCACCTCCGATATCTTTATCGGTCTTAGAAACCATCAGGGCTTTAAAACCCGCTTTGTTCATAAATAATCCCATAGTTAAGCCACCGGACCCGGATCCTATAATTATGATATCAAAAATTTTCATTGGCATTTTTCCTCAAATAATGGGCACTTGTTGTGCCATTTTATTTTTTTTAAATATACAATCTAAATAAATTCCTTTAAGATTATAAATCCTGCATGATTGTTGGTTTACTATAAAAGGCCGCCTCCTATTTCGCTGAAAATAGAAATTCGTATTATTTGTTCTTTTACTGCCAAATTGCCTATTTTAATTATCTGAATATTGTGAATCAGCCTAAATACCCGGCTTATTCAATCCGATAACTATCGGATCTATTTTTCACTAAAATTTATTTTGTTTTCCATTATCTTTGCGGACTAAAATTTAAAAATCTTGGCTACAAAGTTTTCTAAAGAAACTTACTTATACTGGTACGAGCTAATGCTGCTGATTCGCCGCTTTGAAGAAAAAGCAGGCCAAATGTATGGAATGCAGAAAATACGTGGCTTTTGCCATTTATATATCGGGCAGGAAGCCATTGCCGCGGGTTGCATGACAGCCACCACTCCCGACGATAGTTTTATTACCGCTTACCGCGATCATGGTTTGGCCCTCGCCAAAGGTGTCACTGCAAAAGAATGTATGGCTGAGTTGTATGCAAAAGCCACAGGCTGCAGTAAAGGAAAAGGAGGAAGCATGCACTTTTTTGGAGTAAAACACAGGTTTTTCGGAGGCCACGGAATTGTAGGCGCACAGATAGGAACCGGTGCTGGGCTTGCCTTTGCTGAAAAATACAAGGATACAGATAATGTGGTAATTTGTTTTTTTGGTGATGGGGCTGCAAGGCAGGGAATCCTGCATGAAACTTTTAACCTTGCTATGCTCTGGAAGCTTCCGATAGTTTTTATTTGCGAAAATAATAATTACGCAATGGGAACTTCAGTAGCGCGCACTTCTAATGTACTTGATATTTATAAGCTGGCCGATGCTTACGAAATGCCCGGAGACCAGGTGGATGGAATGGTTCCGGAAACGGTACACGACGCAGTGGCAAGAGCCGTAAAAAGAGCACGCGAAAAAGGCGGCCCGACTTTGCTGGAGGTAAAAACCTATCGGTATAAAGGCCATAGTATGAGTGACCCGGCAAAATACCGTACTAAAGAAGAAATGGAAGAATATAAACTTCAGGATCCTATAGAGACTACTATGAATAAATTGAAAGAGAAGTTTGGCATAAGCGATGAAGAAATTGAAAAAATAAATGACAGGGTAAAAAATGAGGTTGCCGAAGCAGTAAAATTTGCTGACGAAAGCCCTTACCCCGATGACGATGAAGTTTTGAAAGATGTATATGCCGAAGATGATTATCCATTTATTATGGATTAGTGGATTAGGAATAAGTTATTAGTTATTATTTTTAAAAAATTATAAAAATAGAATGGCTGCAAAAAAAGCACAAAAAAAAGAAGTTGATGTGGTAGAAAAAGCCCGGGGTTTCTGGGCTGAATATAATAAACCAATTTCTTATATTGGTTCTGCAATAATAATTTTATTTGTAGGCTGGATGGTTTATAAATATATGTTTCAGGTGCCGGCACAGGAAAAAGCCGATAAAGTGGTATTTGTTACCCAGAAATATTTTTCCGAATTTACAGGGCCACCGATTCTTCAAAGATTTTATTAGCCACAGAAGTATTAAATGGCGACGGGCGTAATCCCGGTGCTTTACGAATTATTAATGAATATTCAGGTACACCGGCGGCTAATTTGTGTGAATATTACGCGGGAGCCTGTTATCTGCAACTTGGCCAGTTTGCAAAATCAATAAAATACCTGAAAGATTTTGATGCCAACGGTGCCGGCCAGGTAAAAAGCCGCGCTCTTGGAATGATGGGCGATGCGAGCGCTGAATTAAATAAGAATGATGATGCATTGAATTATTATCAAAAAGCGGCTAATGTAAATGAAAAAGACACTTACACCTCTTCAGAATTTCTTTTCAGAGCGGCTTTATTTGCCCAGTCTATCGGAAAACAAAAAGAAGCGATTGATCTTTTCAAAAAGATAAAAACTGAATACCCGCTTACTGAAAAAGCTGCAGATGTGGACAGGTACCTTGCAAAACTCGGGCAATTTTCAGAATAAATTATTGGAGAAATAAAATGGCAATAGTCAACAAAAATCTTTATGATATTGATACAGGCATTCTTCCGAAGGATGCCTGTATCGTTATTGTACATACTCAATGGAATCCTGATATTGTAAGTAAATTACTGGAAGGCTGTAAAAAAACCCTTGATGAATATGAGATGCAAAATTATAAAGTGATTGGGGTTCCCGGTGCATTTGAAATTCCTTTCACTATTAAAAATTTTTGGGAAACGTATAATAATAAATTTGAAAAACCGCAGGCGTTTATCGCCCTTGGTTGCGTGTTACGTGGTGGAACTCCCCATTTCGATTATGTATGCAAGGCAATAACAGAGGGGATATTGCAATTAAATTTTACCCTGCCTGTCCCCACCGTTTTTGGCATTCTTACTGTAGATAATCAACAGCAAGCCGATGAAAGAACCGGGGGTGCGCACGGAAACAAAGGAGAAGAAGCGGCGTTAACCGCATTAAAAATGATTACCCTTAAATATTCAAATTAGAATATTTACTCACTAAAAATTTTACATTTTTTCTTTAATGAAAGTTCACTTATTTATACCATGCTTTGTTGACCAGTTGTATTCCGCAACTGCATTTAATATGGTGAAAGTTCTTGAAAAAGCTTGTTGTGATGTCGAGTATAACAGCAACCAAACCTGCTGCGGGCAGCCGGCTTTCAACGCGGGTTTCCGGGAAGAAGCGAAAAGTGTGGCTTTAAAATTTATTAAAGATTTTGATTCTGCTGATTATATAGTTGCGCCATCTGCTTCCTGTGTGGGTTTTGTGAGAAATTATTATGCAGAATTGTTTGAAAATTCTTCCCAACATAATTTAGTAAAAAATCTTTCAGGAAAAATATTTGAATTTACTGAGTTTTTAACCAATGTTTTGAAGATTGAAAATTTTGGGGCACAGTTGAATGTTAAGGCTACTTATCATGATAGTTGCGCTGCTTTGCGTGAATGTAAAATAAAAGAAGGGCCAAGAAGTTTGCTACATAAAGTAAAAGGGCTTGAGTTAGTAGAAATGGATGAAACTGAAACCTGTTGCGGGTTTGGAGGAACCTTCGCTGTAAAATTTGCTGCAATTTCAAACGCAATGGCCGATCAAAAAATTAATCACGCCTTAGCCACCGAAGCTACTCATATTATTTCTACCGACCTTAGCTGCCTGATGCATTTACAGGGAGTTATTACAAAAAAAGGCATTCCTTTAACGACAATGCACATTGCAGATGTGCTTTCAAGTGGCTGGTAAATTTCAAGCCATATTCATGGCAATTTTTTAAAATGATAATCCGGGTATCAGTTGTGTTTTAAATTTTTAGGATTTTAAAATCACAAACTTGTAGGGTTTTGGTTAAAAATCGTTCTGAGTAATTCAAAAAGTTCCGGATGGTTTTCTTTAAATAATTCAGGCCGATTGAAAAAATATTCGGAAGCTACTGCGAAGAATTCGGCTCTGTTGGATGCGCCATAATTATTAATATCCGACTCTCCATTTATTATCATTTCTATATTTTTATTGACAAGTTGCAGCCACGCCGAATTGTATTTTTTATTAAGTAAAGCCTCCGGCAGGCCGTCAACTTCTCCGTCTTCCTTATCCAATAAATGGACAAATTCGTGAATGCCGGTATTGGAGGTTGATTCACTTTGATAGCCAAAACGCAGCGCCGGTTTAGATAAGATCATTACCTTTTGCATGGGGCCGTTGCCGATCATTCCCAAAGTGTTTTTTTCATATCCTGAAGCAAGGAATTCTTCTTTATTAAATGAATCAGGGTAGAGCAAAACATTATCAAGGTTATAATATCTCCATTTCCCGAAACCGAAGATAGGAATTACTGCGCTGGAAGCTACCAGCAATTTATCAATATCTTCAACTATAGTATTAATTCCGTCAATCCGTACGTAACTCAAAAACTCTTTTATTTTTTCTTCAAACCTTAATTTATTTTTTCCATCAAGCCTGTGGTAATAAGAAACATGTAGGCTCAAAAATTCTTTATAATTTAAAGGAAGAATAACTTTTTTTACCGGTTTTTTATAAAAAATAAAAAACAAAATAATCAAAGCCAAAACAACTAAAACAATTACTGGCGCCATGTTTAAAAATGAATTAACGAAAATACTCTAATCTTCTTCATCCCGGTAAAATAAGATTATTTGATTTTTGTTTGTTTACATTTCTTTGGTAAAAGCGATCCACCGGTTTTATGAATTGGCGGAAAATTGAGTTGATTATTTTTGATGATGAAAAAAAGAGTAGTAGAGGGTTATTTTTTATTCATTGCCAAACTTTTTTACAAAATCAGAATGCCCATAAATTTGTTTATTTACTGCAAAATTTAATTATCTTGAATACCCATTTCGGTGAAATTTAATAAAAAGCTTATTTATGAAATACGAAGTAGAAAAAAATTTTATCAACGGCCAGTTTGTTGATTCATCTTCTGATAAATTCCTTGATATCATTTCCCCCCTTGATGGAAATCATTTATCTAAAGTTTGCCTTTCCAACTCCAGCGATTTGAATGATGCCGTAGCAGCAGCCAAAGAAGCTTTTCCGGGCTGGAGCAAAACGCCCATTAAAGAGAGAGTACAGGTTTTTTATAAATACAAAACTTTGCTGGAAAGGGATTTGGATTCGCTTGCCGAATTATGTTCCGAAGAAAATGGAAAAACTTTAGCTGAGTCAAAAGCTGAAGTAGAAAAAAGTATTGAATTGACTGAATTTGCCTGCTCCTTGCCTCAGTTGATTTCCGGAGAATTACTGGAAGTAAGCCGGGGAGTGGAATGCAGGACAGAGCACGTTCCTCTCGGAATTGTAGCTTCCATTGTTCCCTTCAATTTCCCTAATATGGTTCCCAACTGGACCATTCCAAATGCAATTGCTTTGGGGAATTGCATGATTTTTAAACCTTCAGAAAAAGTGCCTTTGAGTGCAGGAAGATTAGCATTATTATTAAAAGAAGCGGGTTTGCCCGATGGAGTTTTAAATATTGTAAACGGAGATTCAGAAATTGTTGAAGCCATTTGTGCCCATCCGAAAATTGAAGCAGTTTCTTTTGTAGGCTCCACAAAAATTGCAAAGGCGGTTTACCAGAAAGCCACTCACAATTACAAAAGATGTTTGGCTTTGGGTGGCGCAAAAAATCATCTGATCGTTTTACCTGATGCTATCCCTTCTATGACGGCGCAAAATGTTGCAGCAAGTATGAGTGGTTGTGCCGGCCAGCGTTGCATGGCAGCAAGCGCAATGGTAGGAGTCGGTAATGTGGATGAAATAATTAATAAAATTGTGGAAGAAGCAAAGAAAATTATTCCGGGCAAAAACCTCGGCGCGGTTATTAATAAAGCCTCGCAGGAAAGAATTGAAAAATATATCAGCTGAAGCGGAAGAACAAGGAGCAAAAATTTTATTGGATGGAAGAAAAACAAAAGTGGAAGGAAAGGAAAACGGAACTTATGTGGGACCAACTGTAATTGATAATGTAAAGCCCGAAATGTCGGTGGCCAAAGAAGAAATTTTTGGGCCGGTCATAAGTATTATGCGCGCAAAAACAGTTGATGAAGCGCTTGCAATTGAAAATGCAAATCCTTATGGAAACGCGGCGAGCGTTTTTACTCAAAATGGCGGAATGGCGCGTTATATTATTGAAAAAGCAAGTGCGGGAATGATTGGCGTAAACGTTGGAGTCCCTGTTCCGCGCGAACCGTTTTCGTTTGGCGGCTGGAATGACAGTAAATTTGGAGTGGGCGATATCACAGGAAAAAGCTCAATAGAATTTTGGACCAAGTTGAAAAAATCAACTATCAAATGGAATGCGGAAGCCGGAGTGAACTGGATGAGTTGAATGCAATTAAAAATTAGAAATCAAAGTATTAAAAATTAAAAATACCATCATGCCTGAAACAGCAGTAAAAACAGAATCAAAAGAAATTATTGAGGAAAATCTTCAGTATACTTTATTTTCCTGGAGCAAACAAAAAGGCATCAACCCTATTGCGGTTAAACGTGCGGAGGGAGTTTACCTTTACGATTATGATGGCAAAAAATATATCGATTTTTCTTCGGGATTGATGAACGTAAATATCGGCCATGGCAATCAGCGTATAACCATGGCTGTTACCAGTCAGATGCAACAGGTTAGTTACGTTACTCCTTCCAGCGTTACCAAAGCGCGCGGAGAACTGGGAAAAAAATTAGCGCAAATTTGCACCGGGGATTTAAACAAAGCTTTTTTTACTTTAAGTGGCGCCGATTCAATTGAAAATGCAATAAAACTTGCAAGGCTCTATACAGGAAAACATAAAATATTGTCGCCGGTACAAATCCTATCATGGCTCTACTAATGTGGCAATGGCCGCAAGTGGCGACCCGCGAAAGCTTCCGGTAGATTCGCAGCAGGCAACGAATTTTGTACATTTCGAGATTCCTTATTTATACCGCTGGGAATATGGAGAAGAAAATTTATTGAATGAAAGTGTTGCATCAATTGGAACGCATCATCGCTTATGAAGGCCCGAATAATATTGCCGCTATTTTATTGGAAGGGGAATCCGGTTCATCAGGTTGTATGCAATATCCAAAAGGTTATTTGAAAAAAGTAAGAGAAATATGCAACCGCCAGGGAATTCTTTTAATAATGGACGAAGTAATGAGTGGTTTTGGGCGCACAGGAAAATGGTTTGGTTTTCAAAATCACGATATCATTCCTGATATGATTGCAATGGCCAAAGGGCTTACCAGCGGCTATCTTCCATTTGGGTGTTTGATGGTTTCTGAAAAAATCGTTTCAAAATTTGATGATGTGATGTTGCCTCTCGGGCTTACTTATTCCGCCCATCCCGTTTGCTGCGCGGCAGCTTTGGAAAATTTGCAGGTCTATGAAGATGACAATTTAATTGAGACATGCAGCCGAAATGGGGAAATACCTTGATGCACAAGTGGAAATTTTAAAACAGAAACATACCTCGATTGGCGACTGGCGAAATACCGGATTACTCGGCTGCCTGGAATTGGTAAAAGACCGGAAAACTAAAGAACCAATGGCACCTTTTAATGCAAAGCCTGATGAAATGGTAGTAATGAATAAAGTGGCTGCCAAAATCAAAGAACTGGGAATGTACACTTTTGTAAAATGGAGTTATATCTTTATTGCACCACCACTTTGCATTACAAAAGAACAAATTGATGAAGGCTTGGCAATTATAAGTGAAGCGATTAGTATCGCGGACGAAGCTGTACAAAAATAAAAATCTGCGGAATTTATTCGTTTACTATAACAAGTTAATTACGTAACTACCAGGTGTATTACTGCCCATAATGCAGTGCTTGAAATAGCTACCCACAAAATAATTCCCTGCAACAAAGGTTTGATACCGACAGATTTTAAAACTGAACCTGATAAACCAGCCCCGATTAAAAATAATGTAACAGTTAATCCAACCTTGGCAAGGCCAACAATCCTGGCTGATACAGGATGTATAAAAGGCAAATAAGTATTAAGAATCATTCCTAAAATAAACAATCCAATAAAATATGGGATTTTAATTTTTTGTTTTCCCGTTTTAAAAAAGAATGCTGTCAAAATTGACACGGGTATAATCCATAAAGCGCGTGCAAGCTTTACTGTAGTTGCTACCTGCAAAGCTTCTGCTCCATACTTATTGGCAGCGCCTACAACAGAACTTGTATCATGTATGGCAATCGCGCTCCATAAACCGAACTGCATTTGTGTTAAATGTAATTGATGCCCGATAAAAGGGAATAAAAATAAAGCGATAGAATTTAAAATAAATATCGTTCCAAGGGCAACAGAAATTTGATTTTCTTTTGCTTTTATTAAAGGGCTTATAGCTGCAATGGCACTGCCTCCGCATATTGCGGTTCCGCATGAAATCAAATGGGAAGTTTTCTTTTCAATTTTTAAAAACCGGCCAAGTAATAAACCGAATGTAAGTGTTCCACAAATTGAAGCTATCGTAAAAAGAATTCCCTCTTTTCCTGCATGTATTGCATTTTGAACATTCATTCCAAAACCCAGTCCAACCACAGAAACCTTTAGTAAAAAAGAAGTGGCTTTGTGATTTAAATGTAAAAATGGATGGCCGAGTAAGTTGAGCAATTGCAAAGCCAATTAGCAATGCAACAGGCGGAGTTACGAAAGGCGTAAGGCAAATGATAATAGCCAATACAAATATGATTTCCCGTGTAGAAACCCTCTTATCCAATATATTACTAAATTTCTGTTGAGTTTGATTCATTGTTTTTATTTCCATAATTCTGTTTTATTTTAATTCTAATCGTTCATAGGGCTTTAAAGCATCCCGATTGTGGAGTGCAAATTTCAACAGTAATCAATGGAAAGAGAAATTGTTATTGGTAATACACGATTACCTGAAGTTATGGTGAGAGGCAAATTTCATAAAAGATTCCGCTAATGCACTTGTTTCCCCGTGCAGTTGAATAAAATAAAAATAGCGTTCGATATCCAAGCCTTTAATATCAATTATCCTGAATTCATTTTTTTTCAGTTCATTCAAAACTGAATGGATCGAAAGAAATGCCATGCAGTTGGAATGCAACAAATAAGATTTTATACTTTCTGTACTGGAAAGCTGCATTTCAATTTTTAGGCCGCTCATTTTAATTCCCGAATTTTTTAATGCGTGGGAGATAACTTCGAGTGTTCCTGAACCGGGCTCCCTTAATAATAAAGGGATTTTTTTTAATTCCGCAGGTTGAATTATTTCTTTTTTAAATAAAGAATTCTTGCTTGACGAAACCAGGACAATTTCATCTTTTATGAATTCGGAATATTTAATGGCGGTATTTTTTGACCGTCCTTCAATAATACCTAAATCTATCTCCTTATTCTTTAACGCATTTTCTATTTTCTCGGTATTATTGGTTGTAAGCGTTATTTGTACATCTGGAATTTTTTTATGAAATGAAGCAAGTACCGGCGGCAAAACATATTGCGCAACTGTTGTACTGGCACCCACTCGCAGCTTTCCTTTTTGTTTATGAGAAAAGCTACCCATTTCAAATTCAAGATTCTGATAAAAGGAAAATAGTTTGTCCGTATGCTGTTGGAGCATTTCACCGGCTGTTGTCAATTTTATTTTTGAACCATTTCTATCAAATAGTTTTACTTTGAAATGATGTTCCAATTCATGAATGTGTTTGCTAACAGCGGGCTGGGTAATATATAACTCGGCAGCGGCTTTTGTAAAGTTGAGCCGCCTGGCAACCGTTTGAAATACCTTGAGGCGAAAATCGAACATTCTGTGAAGATATACAGAAAGCTTTTAAGCTTTCATTGTTGCGGAAGTTTTGCTATTTTGTAACAACAGATCACTGTATGATTGGGATTCATAATCGCAATCCTGTATTTCAAAAAAATCTGCATAATATTTACACTGCTCCTTTAATTTCTCAATTCCAAAATTGGATGTATCTATTGCTTCCACTTCTACAAAAGTCCCGAGTTTATCTACCGTATCAAAATGAAATTTTACATTACCGATAAAATAAATTTTTCTTTTTTTATTTACGACCACTTTTATTCCATGAACCTTTGTTAGTAGCTCTTTTAAAGAAAGGCCAGGTTGAAATTGGTACAACAAAATATCAGATTGTTTTGAATCAGCAACGTCTTTTCTTTCATAGTAAATAAGGGAATTTTCAATATTTCCTTCACGAAGTTTAAGCCTTCCTTTTTTAACTAAAAAGTAAGTATCCACCTGGTGGTCTTCACCTTTAAAAAGCGGATCAAGTTTGAGTAATTTTTTTTCCAGCGAATCCAAATCATTTGCCCTGGCTTTAAATTCAAAATTGGTGAGGTGCATATTTTAATTTAAAGTTTTTATGAAATAAAAAACCTGTGAAATAGCCACAGGTTTTTCTATCAAAAATTATTTTAATTTTTATTTTTCATACGGAAAATTCCTGGACACCTTCTTCATCATTCTTGTAATTAATTCATCAGTAGAACTCATCACATCGTCGTTCATCGCTTTATAAAACCGCCAAAGCAGGTTTCCATCCGCTCCATTATAAATCTGCAAAGTAAGCGCGCCGCTTCCGGTTTTGCTTCCCATTCCTCCAAATAATACGGTTTTTACAATTGCGCCGCTTTCGGAAGCCGTTTTTTCGTATTCATAATTGCACTTAATAACTGCGTCAACTCCTAATATTTTGCAAATGGAATCCTGGGTTAATAAGTCTAATTGGTTATAAACTCCCTTTGATTTTAATAATGCATTCGTGCGGGTAGGGTCCTGAAATGTAACTGAATATTTATCTGCTTTGCGCAACAAATAAGTAAACATGGATGACTGAAGATTGGTGGTAAGGCTTTCTTCCTCATTTTTATTTGCAGAAGAGTCGTAATGTTTTGGAACCCGTTTGTAAGTAATAGCGACATCGAACGGAAGTATGGCGACCGTTTTTTGTTTCTGAATTTCTGTTTTCAGGTTGGGTGCTGAATAAGTTTGTTTTGCTGCTTCAAATTGAGCGAAGCCTGACATCGTTAGCATTAAAAATAAAGCGGAAATAAAAGTCTTGATTTTCATAAACAATAGGTTTTAGCCTGCAATATAGATACCATAACTCTAAATCAGAAATTTTCCGGATTTTTTTTTAGTAAGCTATCCATTCTTTCCCTTGATTTATTAAAAATCATAATTCCATTTTTCACACCTTTTCGCTTTTCCTTTTTTTCCTCTTCTGGTAAATGATTTACATCCTGGCATTCCACAGAGCAACAACCCTCATATTTTTCTGCACACGATTTGCATTGAATAAAAAGAAGATGGCAAGCTTCATTGGCACAATTGGTGTGTGTATCGCACGGTGCGCCACATTGGTGGCAATAACTGATTATTTCCTCACCAACCTTCTCTCCCAGCCTTCCGTCAAATACAAAATTTTTTCCCAAAAATTTATTGGGTAAATTTTCTTCTTTTACCTTATTGGCATAATTAATAATTCCTCCTTCAAGATGGTATACATTTTTAAAACCATTCAGCAACATGTAGGCGCTGGCTTTTTCACAACGTATTCCACCGGTGCAATACATAATAATATTCTTGTCTTTTCTCTCTTCAAGCATACTAACGGCCATGGGTAGCTGCTCCCTGAAAGTATCAGAGGGAACCTCAATCGCATTTTCAAAATGGCCTACTTCATATTCGTAATGGTTTCTCATATCTACTACAACCGTTTCAGGGTCAGAAGTAAGTTTGTTAAAAGAATCCGCATCGACATATTTCCCCTTTTGGTTCATATTAAATGCCGGGTCAGTAATTCCATCCGCCACAATTTTATCGCGCACTTTTACTTTTAATACCCAAAAACTTTTGCCATCATTATCTACTGCAATATTTAAACGAACATTTTTTAAAAAAGAAATAGTGTTGAGGTATTCTCTGAATTTTTCGAAATTGTATTCAGGCACGCTCATCTGCGCATTGATTCCTTCTTCAGCAATATAAACACGGCCAAAAACTTTTAACTCGTTTAGGTTTTTATAAAATTCATCGCGAAAAACCTGTGGGTTTTCAATAAGTGCATAAGTGTAAAACGAAAGTGTAACGCGTGGCTCCTTTTCTTCAAATAATAATTTCTTGAGTTCTTTTTGAGAAATCCGATTGTGTAATAATGCCATAACTAATATTTCCCCGTGTTTTTTTGAGACATTTACAGGATGAATCAAACCTTATAAGGCGGGCAAAATCAAACTGCAAAGATAAGCTAGTTAACATGTTTTAAAAAACAGGTATGCCTTTTGTTTAGAAGTGAATAAATTATAAATAAACAATTATTATTAACTTAAAAACATCTCTATGAAAAAGACAATTTTTTTTATCGGTACGCTGTTGTTAATGTTAAATGCGAAAGCGCAGGATGCTCATTTTGGTATCAAAGCAGGTTTAAATGCATCTTCTTTAAATTACAATGGCAATTCAGATATGCAAACAAAATTTGGGTTTAACGCCGGGCTGCTTGCTCATGTTCATACCTCAAACAAATTTTGGGCTATTCAGCCGGAAATTTATTATTCTGATGAAGGAGCGAGGAATAAAAACAACAATGATGTAAGTGTTAACCTCGGATTTATAAATGTTCCCATATTAATCCAATATATGTTTGATAATGGTTTCAGGCTCGAGGAAGGCCCACAGGTTGATTTTTTAGTTAACGGAAAAGATAAAAACAACAATATCTCAGTTAACATTAAAAACAAACTTAATAGCGCCGATTTCTCCATTCCACTAGGTTTAAGTTATGTTGCTACTTCAGGTGTTGGCTTCGACGCAAGGTATAATTTTGGCATCAGCAATATCTATAAAACAGATGCTGCCCCAACAACTCATAGTAATGTATTCCAGTTTGATATTTTTTATCAATTTAGCGGGTCAAAAAAATAAAACTTAACCCTTTTAGAAGCAGCCAATAAATAAAATTTCAGAATTTATTGGCTGCTTTTTTTATTTTTTTTAAAACAAGCACGGAATGTTTTTACTTTTGAGGGACTAATATTTTTTTCAATGCCAAAAAATGAATTCGGGAAAACGCTGTTGCCGGCTTTTGAAAAAATTAATTCAGTTCAGAAATTACTGATCTGTATTTCACTTGCAGTAGCCGTTTATTTTCTTGTTGAAATAAAAAATATTGATTCCCTTACTCACATAATGATTGGCTGGGATACTTTTAGTTTATGCATGATTGTTATGGATTGGACCACTTTCTTTATTACAAATGCTAAACAGATCAGGATCGAATCCAAGGTACAGGACTCTAGCAGGCCAGTTATTTTTATCATTATACTCATATCAACTTTAGCGAGCTTTCTTACCGTTTTATTATTGATCGTTACAAAAAAAAATGGTAACAGCGATGCTTCATGGCGCATGGCCATTGCCATTGCCGGAATGTTGTTTTCTTGGCTTTTGATCCATACCAGTTTTACCCTTCGGTATGCGCATATTTTTTACGGAGACCATGAAACAAAACCAAACACCCATGCAGGAGGGCTTGATTTTCCGGGTGATGATTTGCCCGATTATCTTGATTTTGCTTATTTTTCTTTTGTACTTGGGATGACTTTCCAGGTTTCCGATGTGCAGATCACTTCTAAAAGGTTCCGCAGGCTTGCGCTTCTTCACGGCCTTATTTCTTTTAGTTTTGATACCACGATGATAGCGCTTACCATCAATATTATTGCCGGATTCGGAAATTAAGGAAAATAAAAATCCATATTATTTATTGCTTTACTGCAAATAAAATTTCATGAGGAAAATGCTATTCAGAGATTCTGAGTAGAATTCTTGGTTTCCTACTCATTTTCCCTTTCCCAATAAGATGATCCTGATGGTGTGAATCATGATTTTAAAATCCAGCGCCAATGAAATATTTTCAATATAAATAATGTCATATTTCATTCGCTCAATCATTTCTTCCACATTTTCGGCATATCCAAATTTTACCATTCCCCAGCTTGTAACGCCCGGTTTTACCTTCAGCAATAGTTTGTATTCCGGGTAGTTTTTGGTAATCTGATCAATATAAAATTTTCTTTCAGGGCGCGGGCATACCAGGCTCATTTCGCCTTTTATCACATTCAACAATTGTGGCAATTCATCTAACCTCCACCTTCGCATAACTTTCCCCCAGCTGGTAATTCTTTCATCATTGTCGCTGCTGAGCATCGGCCCGTTTTTTTCAGCGCCCATAATCATGGAACGAAATTTATGAATGAAAAAAAGCTGGCCTTTATAGCCAACCCTTTGCTGCGAATAAATTACTTTCCCTTTTGATGAAAGCTTTGTCCTGATGGCTGTATACACGATTAACGGAGAAAGAATAATGATCGCAAAAACCGCAAGCATAATATCAACTACTTGTTTAATATTTTGTTGCCAACCGGCCATCAAGCCGGTATGAATTTCGACCAGTGGCGTTCCCATTACATTGGTGGTACGAACATTTCCGGTCAATATATCTACTTTATCCGGCATCATTTTTACCTTTACTTCCGTTTCTGCAAGTGCCTGCAAAATTTTTTCCAATTCTTCCCTTTCATCATTTGATAAAGCGATGATAGCTTCATCTATTGCATACTCATCAATTATTTTTTTGACAGATGAAATATTGCCTAAATATTTTATCCCTTCATTGAATTCCCGTATTTTATTTTGATAATTTGAAATAAAACCACAGATACGGTAGCCTGTTTTTTCATCGTTAGCATCAATGGTTCGATAAAGCTCGTTTGCTTTTGCTTCGTTGCCAATAATTAACGTGTTGAACCAGACTTTTCCATTTTGTATCTGGCGATGTGCTTTACTGAGAAAAAAATATCTTACCAGGTAAGTAATAAAAAACTGGAGCCCAAATAATAAAAAAAACTGGCCATAAAATGTAGAAAGGTTTTGGTGCTTTTTGTAAAAAAGAAAAATAAAAAACAAAATAATACTCCCCAAAAAAGTGCTGAAAAAAGTAGATAATAATTCAAGTAGCCTGGATTTGTAATAAAGCCCTTTGTAAACACCGAAAAGGTAAAATAAAATAAAATAGCCCAAAGGGTAAAACAGTAAGCCATAAATAAATTTTTGGCTAAAATCAAAATCCTGATAACCAAGTTTTCTGTGTAACCAATAAAAAATAACCCATGAAACGGCAGAAGCAATATAATCGCCCAAAGCATAAAAACCAATGTGTAAACGCTTCTGCAAAATGAAAATTTAATTTGAATTATATTAGCTGGTTTCGGTTTATCTTTTCAAGAATTAAATGAGCTACTTCCATCGCCCGGTAGCCGTCAACCTCAGTAACCACAGTAGTTTTATTTTCAGTAATGGCATTTACAAAACTTTGTAATTCCATTTTAATAGCATTATTTTCCTTCACCGCCGGCGATGCAATTGCGATTGTTTTTTTACCATGATTGGTTTCAATATCAAACGAAAAAACGTTTTTATCCTCCAGGGATTTATATTTTATGATCTCCGTTTTTTTGTCAAGGAAATCTATTCCTACGTAAGCATCTTTTTGGAACAAACGCATCTTACGCATTTTTTTCATGCTGATTCGTGAAGAAGTAAGGTTGGCGACGCAGCCATTGTCAAATTCAATTCGCACGTTGGCAATATCAGGCGTATCGCTTAATACATTCACTCCATTTGCAAACACATTTTTCACATTACTCTTCACCAGGGAAAGAATAATATCTATATCATGGATCATTAAATCAAGTATCACACTCACATCTGTTCCCCGCGGATTAAATTGCGAAAGCCGGTGAACCTCAATAAACATGGGTTGCAAATTGTATTCTTTTGCCGCCAGCAGCGCCGGATTAAACCTTTCTACATGGCCAACCTGGAATTTGATATTGGCTTCTTTCGCCAGTTTTACAATTTCTTTCGCTTCGTTCATTGTGTTGGCCAACGGCTTTTCTACGAATACATGTTTACTTTTTAAAACCGCGTTTTTGCACAATTCAAAATGCGCCGTGGTGGGAGCCACAATATCCACTGCATCGCACGATTCAATTAATTGATCTGCACTTTTAAACCTTTTTAAACCATACTCATTTTTAACTTCTTTGGCATTTAAATCTGAAGGGTCATAAAAGCCAACTAATTTTACGCCTTCAATTTCTTTCCAGTTATTTAAATGAAATTTCCCCAAATGGCCAACGCCAAATACACCTACTTTTAGCATATACTTTTTTTAGAACCCGATAAAGGTAACAACAGAAAAACAACCGCTGTAAAACAAAAATCCTGGATTTAAAAAATCTATAAGGCCAAAATAAAAATCCTGGTATTTTCTTTGTTTACTATCTTTGTAAAATCTGCAATTTACCGCACAGGTTTTGAAATGAATTTTTTATATCCTTTTGACAAAATTTTTGTGATTTAAATAATAAATTTGTGAAGATGCAGGATATAGAACCATACGATAACTGGCAATATTTATATTCACCCGAAAATGATTTGCGCTCGCCATTTTTTGGGCGTGAGTATAGTGAATTTGAATTCTCAAATACAGTTTATAATTATTACATCCATCCCCTGTGGGACGAATTTGGCAGCCGCACCTTGTACCTGAAAGTTTTGATGGCTGATTATGATGAGCAATATGTAATTATGGAAATGATTGGCGAATGGAACGACGCGATTGAAAATGATATTATGAGCCTGAAACGCGAAGTAATAGATGATTTTATGCGGCAGGGAATCAGTAAATTTATTTTGATAACAGAAAACGTGCTTAATTTTCACAGCAGCGATGATTGTTATTATGAAGAATGGCGTGATGATGTGGAAGATAAAAACGGATGGATTGTTTTATTAAATATGCCCGGCCAAACTCAATACGATTTCAAAAAAGCACGGCTTAACAATTATGTAGAAATGCTCTCCATACCTAACTGGCGCACGATGAAACCTGAATTTCTTTTTAACCAGGTGGATAATATTTTATTACGAAGGTTAAATCCTTAAATCATCCAAAATAATAATATAGAATATTGGTTGCTTTACTGTCAATGATTCCCATCCAGTTTTCCCTTTTAATTTATCTTATTCGCCTCTCATAAAAAATTTAAAGTTCCTGTAGTACATTTGCCTATCTGAAATTTCTATTTAACTCTCTCTTTTATGACCTGGAAACAGTTATTTACTTCTTCAATAGGTAAAAAAATCCTGATGGCCTTAACCGGTTTTTTTCTAATTATTTACCTGATTATTCATGCAACGCTCAACGCATTGATCTTTGCTAACGACGGTGGGGAAACTTTTAACAAAGGCGCTTATTTTATGCTGCATAACTATTTTATCAGGTTTTTGGAAATAGGGCTTTTCGCGGTTTTTATTTTACATATAATCCAGGGGCTTATGCTTTGGCAACAAAATAAAGGAGCACGGAAAATCAAATATGAGAAAAACAATTATCCCAGGGAAATAAAATGGTACAGCCGTTACATGGGATGGCTTGGCACTTTTTTATTGTTGTTTTTAGTAATGCACCTGTCGCAATTTTGGGCTCAGACAAAAAACGAATTATACTTTCATGGTTCTGTTATTGACCTTTACCAGCAAATGAAACATATTTTTACCAATCCTGTTTGGTTCACTTTATATATGATTGGGCTTGTTTCGCTGTTGTTTCATTTGCTCCAGGGTTTTCAAAGTGCTTTTCAAACATTTGGGATTAACAGCAGGCGATGGATCTATATTATCAAAGGGATTGGCGTGGTTTATTCCTTTGGCATCTGCCTGCTTTTTGCATCAATGCCAATTGCATTTATGGCAGGATGGCTTCAATAGGTGAAGGGTAAATGGTGAATTGGAGAAGCAGGTTTTTAAAGATCAATAAAATGAGAGGGAATCAAATTAATTTTCACTTGATTCTTTTCTGTAAAAATATTTAATTCTTACTATGGCATTAGACGCAAAAATACCGGAAGGCCCACTAGAACTAAAGTGGGCCAATTATAAAGATCATTTAAAATTAGTGAGCCCCGCTAATAAAAGAAAATTAGAAGATCATTGTAATAGGCACCGGCCTCGCAGGAGCTTCCGCTGCCGCTACTTTGGGCGAATTAGGTTATAAAGTAAAGTCATTTTGTTTCCAGGATAGCGCGCGCCGCGCACATTCAATTGCCGCGCAGGGCGGAATTAACGCAGCCAAAAATTACCAGGGTGATGGCGATTCTGTTTACCGCCTTTTTTATGAAACAGTAAAAGGCGGTGACTACCGCTCACGCGAAGGAAATGTATACCGGCTTGCACAGGTAAGTGGCAATATTATAGATCAATGTGTAGCGCAGGGGGTTCCATTTGCAAGGGAATATGGCGGTTATCTAAGCAACCGCTCTTTTGGTGGAACACAGGTTCAGCGTACGTTTTACGCTGCAGGGCAAACGGGCCAGCAGCTTTTACTGGGCGCTTATGGAGCTTTGGAAAGGCAGGAAGCTTTGGGAAATGTTACCGTTTATTCTCGCCATGAAATGCATGATATTGTAAAAATTGATGGTGTGGCAAGAGGCATTATTGCGAGGAACCTGGTTACCGGAAAATTAGAAAGGTATTTTGGGCATGCGGTTTTAATTTGTTCGGGCGGATATGGAAATGTTTTTTACCTGAGCACTAACGCAATGGGAAGCAATGTAACCGCTGCCTGGAAATCACATAAAAAAGGCGCTTATTTTGCCAATCCGTGTTTTACCCAAATACATCCAACCTGCATTCCGGTAACAGGCGAACATCAAAGTAAACTCACGCTGATGAGTGAAAGTTTGAGAAATGACGGGCGCATTTGGGTTCCTAAAAATAAAGGCGATAACCGGAAAGCAAATGAAATCCCCGAAGTTGAACGCGATTATTATTTAGAGCGCCGCTATCCTGCATTTGGAAACCTGGTACCAAGAGATGTGGCTTCAAGAGCGGCAAAAGAAAGATGCGACGCAGGTTTTGGTGTTGGAACCACTAAAATGGCGGTTTACCTCGATTTTGCTTCAGCTATTCAGCGGTATGGAAAAACGGAAGTTCATAAGCGTGGCATGCATGATGTTTCAGAAGAAACGATTATTGAATTAGGAGAAAATGTTATCCGCGAAAAATATGGGAACCTCTTTTCGATGTATGAAAAAATTACCGGCGAAAATCCATATAGAGTTCCGATGAGAATTTATCCTGCCGTGCATTATACTATGGGTGGGCTTTGGGTAGATTATGAATTAAAGACTACTGTTGATGGTTTGTATTCCCTGGGGGAAGCCAATTTCAGCGACCACGGAGCAAACAGGCTTGGCGCTTCAGCATTGATGCAGGGCCTTTCTGACGGTTATTTTGTAATTCCTTATACAATCAGCGCATATATGTCTGACCAGATAAGGGTTCCGGCTATCCCGGTTACAAATCCTGCATTTGATGAAGCAGAAAAAGCCGTTAAGGAACGAATCGAAAAACTGATGAGCATACAGGGAAGCGAATCGGTAGAAAGTTTTCATAAAAGGCTGGGAAAAATCATGTGGGAAAAATGTGGGATGGCGCGCAATGAAAAAGGATTAAAAGAAGGAATTGAAGAGATAAGGGCTTTGCGCAAAGAGTTTTGGGAAAATGTAAAAATTCCGGGTGAAATATTTGAGATGAACCCTGAATTGGATAAAGCCGGAAGAGTAGCGGATTTTTTAGAATTGGGTGAATTAATGTGTATTGACGCGCTAAACAGGTCAGAAAGCTGCGGAGGCGCATTTCCGAGAAGAGAGCCAAACGCCCGAAGGCGAAGCGTTAAGAAAAGATGATGAGTTTAGCTATGTAGCCGCATGGGAATACCAGCCTGACGGTAGCGAAGTAATGCACAAAGAGCCTTTACATTTTGATGTGGTTTTGCCAAGCCAGAGAAGTTATAAATAAGAAAAAAATTAAGATAAGCATAAATAAATATTGGTTTATGGAACATTACAATATGAATTTAACCCTTAAAGTTTGGCGTCAAAAAAACGCTGAATCAAAGGGCCGTTTTGAGACTTATGACGTAAAAGATATTTCTTCTGAAATGTCTTTCCTGGAAATGTTTGATGTACTCAACGAAAAATTAGTACAGGAAGGCAAAGATCCGATTGCGTTTGATAATGATTGCCGCGAAGGAATTTGTGGAACATGCAGTATGTATATTGACGGGCGCGCCCATGGACCATGGCAAAGAAATACAGTTTGCCAGCTCCACATGCGAGCTTATAAAGATGGAGACACTATTGTAGTAGAACCGTGGCGCTCAAATGTTTTTCCGGTAATAAAAGATTTGATGGTGGATAGAAAAGCATTTGACCGTATCATCCAGGCGGGTGGTTATGTTTCTGTAAATACCGGAAACGCGCCCGATGCCAATACAATTCCAATTGACAGGGCAGATTCTGATGAAGCATTTGATGCGGCTTCTTGCATTGGTTGTGGCGCGTGTGTTGCCGCGTGCCCTAACGGGTCAGCTATGTTATTTGTGAGCGCTAAGGTTTCACAGTTGGCTCTTTTGCCACAAGGCGATCCTGAAAAAATTTCCCGGGTATTGAATATGGTTGGCCAAATGGATAAAGAAGGTTTCGGAAATTGTGGTAATATTTACAATTGCGAAGCAGAATGCCCAAAAGGAATTTCTGTTGAAAATATTGCAAGAATGAACCGTGAATTTCTTGGCGCTTCACTTTCCTCTAAAATCCAGGAAAGGCAGGTGCGAATGGTAGACCCGATGAATGAAAAAGGTTAAATTATTAAAGATCATTCTTAAAAATTATTCCAGCAAACTAATAAATAACACGAATTTCTATTTTGCTTTTTTAAGCATGGCTATTAGTGAATAGATCAGAATATCACTGTTTCATACCTAAGGCAGTATTTTTACGTTATACTTAAAGATTCAGGAATTAGCGTCCAAATCGCATCATTGCCTGAAATCATTTAATTTTAAGGTTTGTAAAACAATGCTGCTTGAAATCAGTAAAACTCCTATCCGTTATTCTGTTTTTTTTTATTTCCATTAATGGTTTTTCCCAACAAAATCCGTCCTCACTTTCTAACTTCAGAAGCAAAAAAATTTCTACTAAAATAAACCCGCTTTTGCTGGACAGCAACAGTATAGTGCCCAATACAATTACTATTACAGGAATCCCCGAAAATGCTTACCAAACAGATTATGTAAACGCAGCTATTTTGTGGAAATCAACCAACCTGCCCGATAGTGTTTTTATTTCTTACCGCGTTTTCCCTTATAAATTAAATGCGGTAACAAGGCATTATAATTATGACAGCATCCGTTTCAATTTTGCCACAGAAAAACCCTATATTTTAAAAGCCAACCAGTTTGAAAATAAGATAATTGACTTTGGGAATATCGATTATAATGGAAGTTTTGGCCGTGGTATTACTATCGGGAACAACCAGGATGCCGTTGTAAGCTCCAATTTAAACCTTCAGCTTAATGGATATATTGGCGACAGTTTAGAATTAACCGCTGCTATCAGCGATAATAATATTCCGATTCAGCCGCAGGGGAATACTCAAAATATAAGGGATTTCGACCGCATATTTATGCAAATAAAAAAACATGGATGGCAGGCAAGTTTTGGCGATATTGATATCAGGCAAAGCCAGAATTATTTCCTTGATTTTTCAAAAAGATTGCAGGGGGCTTCATTTTCAACTGATAATGTGATCAGTAAAAATGTTACCAACTCTTTTTTAGCAAGCGGCGCTATCACCAAAGGAAATTATATGAAAGATGTGATAACGCCAATCGAAGGAGACCAGGGGCCTTACAAGCTTTACGGTGCTAATAATGAATTGTATTTTGCGGTGCTGGCAGGAACAGAAAAAGTTTTTTTGGATGGCGAATTGCTTACCCGTGGCGAAGACCGTGATTATGTGATTGATTATAATACAGCCGAACTAACGTTTACAGTTAAACGCTTAATTACCAAAGACAGCCGCATACAAGTAGAGTTTGAATATTCAAATCAGAATTACCTGAACTCAATGATTTATGGAAGTGACGAGATCAATATCAATAATAAATTAAAGGTGAGTATAGGCGCATATACCAATTCGGATGCAAAAAATTCTTCGATCAACCAGTCGCTTACTACCGATCAAAAACAATTTTTATCGCAGATCGGAAGCAATATAGATAGTGCAACATATCCCAATGCGGTGCGTGATACATTTTCGGTGGATAAAATTTTATATAAAAAAACGGATACGACTATCAACGGAATTCATGATACAATTTATGTTTATTCGGTCAATCAAAAAGATACCTTGTACAACCTTTCTTTTACCAATGTAGGCCAGGGCAACGGGAATTATGCACCTGTAAATGACGCAAATGCCAACGGAAGGGTTTTTCAATATGTTGCTCCTTTAAATGGCATAAAACAAGGTGGCTGGGACCCTGTAATTTTATTGATCACTCCTAAAAAGCATGATCTAATTACAGCCGGCGCTCAATACTTTTTTAATAAAAATTCTTCTTTAAAAATTGAAACCGCATTAAGCAATTATGATATAAACACTTTTTCATCAAAAGGAAAAGAAGGGGATAATGGCGTAGCGGCAAAAGTAGATTATGTAATGCAGCACAAAGTTTTGGGCAATTTAAAACCCGGGCTGTCATTGCAAACCAATGTGGATTATGAATATGTGCAGGATAAATTTAAGCCACTGGAAACCTTACGCAATGTGGAATTTAACCGCGACTGGAGCTTGCCATTTGATGCGCCTGTAGCAACAGAAAATTTGATAAATGCTTCTTTGCAAATAAACGATCTAAAAAATAATTATTTAAAATACCAGTTTACAGATTATAACAGAAGTGATAATTATAATGGCGTAAGAAATTCGATAGAAAATATGATGGACATTAAAGGTTGGCATTTTAATAATAAATTTTATCTGACTGATATTAACAGTGCAATTCAAACCGGCTCTTACCTCCGGCCTTCTATTGATGTTTACAGAACATTTTCAGCCTTAAAAGAGATAAAGATTGGAGCCAATTATGCTTCTGAAAATAATCAGCAAATATCTAAAATAGCTGATACCCTATTGCCTATAAGTTTTGCTTTTAATACATGGCAGGTTTATGTAAAATCATCAGAAAAAAAATTGAACAAATGGGGCATTACTTATTCTGAAAGAGAAGATAAAATCCCTTATCAAAAAGGTTTACTAACGCAGGATAAAAGCCGGAATATTAACCTGGCAACTGAGCTTATGAAAAATGAACATCAGCAATTCCGGTTAAATATTACTTACCGAAAATTGGATGTGATTAACAAGAGTTTATCAAATGAACAAAGCGGTCAAAGCCTTTTGGGCAGGGCTGAATATTCGGTGAATGAATGGAAAGGGTTTTTAATCGGGAATGCCTTATACGAACTGGGTTCGGGCAGGAACAGAAACGGGAATATACATATATAGAAGTTCCGGCGGGCCAGGGTTATTATACCTGGATCGATTATAATAATGATGGCATTCCCCAATTGAACGAATTTGAAATAGCGGTTTTTGACGATCAAAAAAAATGGATACGCGTTTTTACACCAACCAATGAATATGTAAAAGCGAATTATATTCAATTTAATTATAATTTTAGTATCAATCCTGATTTGATTATTTCAAAAAATGCTACCAACAGATTTTTGAAATTTATTAAAAAATTCAGTACCGCTTCTTCTTTGCAAATTAATAAGAAAGATATTTCAAACGGGGGTTTTGAATTTAATCCTTTTACCAAAAAATTAGTGGATACTTCCCTGATTTCATTAACCTCTTTTTTAAGCAACACCATTTATTTTAACCGTAAAAGTTCTGTTTGGGGAATAGATATAACGCATCGGCTGAATAATACAAAATCGCTTTTAAATTATGGCTTTGAAAGTAATTCCTTAAGAGACCTTACCCTAAAAGGAAGATGGAACCTTAACCGTTCTATCGCAACTTCCTTTACCAATAAATATGACCGTAACCAACTCATTACACCTTCATTTACCAACCGGAATTACCAGGTTGATGAAGTTTCGGCAGAGCCTTCGGTAAGCTATATTTACAAAAGCGATTTTCGCGTAAGCCTTATTTATACTTATGATACAAAGAAAAATAAAGCAGGCGGCGATGAAAGTGCAATTAATAATCAACTTGCCGCAGAGGTAAAATACAATGTACTTTCTGATGGAACAATTAACGGCAGGTTTTCCCTAAATAATATCAATTTTAAAGGCGACCCAAACAGCACAGTTGGTTATATTTTACTGAATGGCTTATTGCCAGGAAAAAATTATTTATGGAATCTTGAACTCACCAAAAGGCTGGCCGGAAACATTGAATTAAATTTACAATACGAAGGCCGGAAGCCTGCTAATAATCCTGTGGTTAATACGGGAAGGCTATCAATCCGTGCCATTTTTTAAAAAGAAGAGGTAAATATTTTTATCAAAAATGAATATTCTAAGAACAATTTTCTGCAGGGCTTAGTTTTTCTAAATAGTCAATGCCATCCTTTGTTACATGGACACAATGCAACGATTTATCATCCACTATTTCTTTTTTCAATTCTATTAACCCTCTTTTAAACAGAGGGGCAACCGCATAACTCATATCTTCCATAGTGAAACGGCCTTTCCCGTATTGCCTTCAGTTCTGATTGACGGCAATTTTTTAATTTTTGGAGCATTGACTCTGAAAGAGGGCGAAAATACTTCATAGTATTTTTTTTTTTAAATCGATTAATATAAATATTCCAATTTTTATCATCACAATTTTGTTGCCACATATCTTAAAACAATCAATTGCCGTGAGTTGCTTTTAGAAAAAAAGGGGGAAGTGTTGAAATTTTATTTTTTTTGGGAATAATTTCTACAAACCAGTAATTAATTACAAACCCCGTTTTGACTTGAAAGATCTGGCGTAAGATTTTTAAAAAATTTTGTGGTGGCGTAGTAATATATTCATTCCAAAAAACATTTAAAGAAGCGCTTCAGGCAGAAAACGCTTAAGGGGAATCAGTTTTTAATAAAACAAAAAAGCGGGTTTTTACTTTTAAGTAAGGCCCGTTATTTTTTTATAATAATCAGCAATGAACATGTCCCAGCAGCATATAGATGATAAAGAAAACCACAATGGTTCCTACGCAACCGCCACCTAATTTTTTTGCACCGTAAGCAGCTATTAATCCTCTTACTAATTTGTTCATAGTTGAAATTTTATTAAAGAAAAAAGAAAGCAACTATGCCCCAATTAAATTTTCCAATCTATCACCTGGTTAGTCCATTCTTCGTTAAACGGTGTTGTTATTTTTATATAATTATCCGTGTACCCTTCCATCATTCCATTTTTATTTTTTCCTTCAAATAAAACTTTTCTGGTTAAACCCATATTAGAGGAAGTGAACTGCTGCATCTTTTTATAAGATAAAGAACGAAGGATTTTGTTACGTTCATGACGGATATGAACAGGAACAATTGTTTCTAAAGTTAAAGCATGCGTGTTAGCTCTTTCAGAATAAGTGAATACATGCAAATACGAAACATTGAGCGAAACTAAAAAGTCAATAGTATCTTTAAAATCCTCTTCCGATTCACCGGGAAAGCCTGTTATTACATCCACGCCGATACAACAATCAGGCATCAATTTTTTAATAAGCTGAACTTTTTCAGCATACAATTCTCTTTTATAACGGCGGCGCATCATTCCCAGAATTTTATTGCTTCCACTTTGAAGCGGAATATGAAAATGCGGCATTATTTTTTTACTGCCGGCGACAAAACTGAATGATTTCTTCTGATAATAAATTGGGTTCTATAGATGAAATCCGGTAACGTTCTACTCCATCAGATTCTTCAATTTTTTTTAATAAAGAATAAAAGTTTTCACCGCTTTTAATGCCACTTCCATCTTTACCAAAATCACCCAAATTAATTCCAGTTAATACAATTTCTTTTACACCGGCTTCTTTTATTTTTTTTATTTCTGATAAAACATTTTCTATTGAGTTGCTCCTGCTCCTTCCGCGCGCCATTGGTATGGTACAAAAGGAACAATTATAATCGCAACCGTCCTGCACTTTTAAAAAAGTCCGGGTTCTATCGTTTAGCGAAAAAGAAGAATGAAAACCTTCCACATCTTCAATTTCACAACTACATATCTTTGTGCTGTCGCCATGGGTAAGTTCTTTTAGATGAGCAGTAATATTGAATTTTTCTGCCGCGCCCAAAACCAGGTCAACACCGGGAATTTCAGCAATTTCTTTTGGTTTCAATTGGGCATAACAACCCATAATTACTACCATTGCTTCCGGAGCCTTTCTCCGCACACGCCTTACTAAATGCCGGCATTCTTTATCCGCATTTTCAGTTACCGAACAAGTGTTGATCACGTACACATCAGCTTTATCTGTAAAATCTTTTTTTACAAATCCATCATCCTGCAGCAATCTTTCTACCGCCGAAGTTTCTGAATAATTTAATTTGCAACCTAATGTATGAAGTGCAACTGATCTTCCGTTTGACATGGCAGCAAATTTAATCAATCAATAGCTATTATTGACTGCAATTGGTTTCGCTGATAGTAAACAAATAAATAACGAAGATTTCTGTTTTCTTTGGAATAAGTAATTTTATTTTTTCCTTATCAGTAAACAAACAAAAATGAAAATTCGTCCAAAAAAAGAAGCAAGTCAGTTGGTTACAAATTGTAACCAACTATTCGAAAAGCGTTTGATAGTAAACGAGCAAAAAAATACAATTTTTTTTTTTAATCTGATTTTGTTTAAAGCTTTTGCAAATGCTGTTAAAATCTTTGTTCTACTTTTAGAACAACAAAATCGTTGATATATTTTTGCATAGAAAACAATTTTATTTTCAGTTGTCCTAAAAAATCGGACAACTGAAAATGTACGAAAAATATATAGCTTAATGAACCGGTTACAATTTGTAACCGATTTGAAGTGAAAGTGATTGAAAATTAAGAAACGATTTAAAAAAAAAATTATTGATTTAAAAAAGGAATAAAATATAAATGAATTATAGAAATGAAGCTTTTTATAAAAAATATGGTTTGCCCACGCTGCATTACGAGCGTTGAGCAAATTTTGAAAGAAAATAATCTTGAATCAAAATATGTGCAGCTTGGCGAAGTTGAATTATTAAAAATTCCGGGCAAAAAACAATTACAAAAATTTTCAAATGATTTAGAGAAAGTGGGTTTTGAATTGTTGGACGATCAGAAAACGCGCCTGATCGAAAAAATAAAAACGTTACTGATCGAAAAAGTGCAACAGGGAGATATTGAAGATCATTTTAGTATTCAAAAATTTTTGAGTGAAAAAATATTAAAAGATTATTCTTCTTTAAGCAAGCTTTTTTCAGAAGTGGAAGGAATTACCATTGAACAATTTTTCCTTCTGCAAAAAATTGAAAAGACGAAAGAATGGCTTACCTACAACGAACTTTCACTTAGCGAAATCGCGCTAAATCTTGGCTATAGCAGTAGCCAACACCTTTCCAGCCAGTTTAAAAAACTTACCGGTATGACACCAACCGGCTTTAAATCTTTAGGAACGGGCACTCAGAAAAGCACTTGATAAAGTGGGAGTAAAAAATAAAAATTAGCAATTTCTTTGGCGAAACGCTTATCATTTATCTGCACATCTTTCACAAGAATCTATACCGTTTACAAAAATAACAGGGCGACCTTTGTTTTCTAAAATATATAGAATGGCCGCAAGTGATGTTGATATAAAAACTATTAAAAAATCTTTCCCTGTAACCGGGATGAGTTGCGCCTCGTGTGCCAGTAGCGTTGAAACTACTTTGAAAGATGAACCGGGTGTGGTAAAAGCGGCAGTTAATTATGCAAACGGCGAGGCTTCTGTAGAATATGCACCCACAATTGCTGATGTGCATCATTTCAGGCAATCCGTTCAGGCTTCAGGGTATGATTTGATAATAGATGAAACAGAAGAAAGTGAGGAAGCGGTAAATGAAATGAAGGAAAACTATTACAATACGCTTCGTAAAAGAACGATTTTATCGGTAATCTTTTCTGTTCCGATCGTTTTGATAGGAATGGTTTTCACCGACATTCCTTATGCAGATTTTATTATGTGGGCACTGGCAACGCCGGTAGTTTTTATTTTCGGTAAGCAATTTTTTGTGAATGCATGGAAGCAGGCAAAACATGTGTCTGCAAATATGGACACACTCGTTGCCCTCAGCACAGGTATTGCTTATTTGTTCAGCGTCTTCAATACGTTGGATCCGCAATTCTGGACCAGCAGGGGATTGGAGGCTCATGTTTATTTCGAAGCTGCTGCCGTAGTGATCAGTTTCATATTGCTGGGGAAAATGATGGAAGAAAAAGCGAAATCAAATACTTCTTCTGCCATAAAAAAATTGATTGGATTGCAACCTAAAACAGTAACGGTTATTAGTAACGACGGAGCAGAAGAAACAATTAAAATTTCAGAAGTTAGTGTAGGAGATAAGGTTCTTGTAAAACCCGGTGAAAAAATTCCTGTAGATGGTTTGGTATATTCCGGAAATTCATTTGTGGATGAAAGTATGATCTCCGGTGAACCTGTTCCGGTTGAAAAAAAGAAAGATGAAAAGGTTTTTGCAGGCACGATCAATCAAAAAGGGAGCTTTGTTTTTGAGGCTAAAAAGGTTGGCGCAGATACACTTCTCGCGCACATCATCAAAACGGTAAAAGATGCACAGGGAAGTAAAGCGCCTGTTCAAAAATTGGTAGATAAAATTGCAGGAATATTTGTACCCGTGGTAATGGGAATTGCAATTTTGTCTTTTATTATTTGGATGATTGTTGGTGGAGAAAATGGTTTAACTCATGGGTTGCTTGCGATGATCACCGTATTGGTTATTGCTTGTCCCTGTGCTTTAGGTTTAGCAACGCCTACAGCTATAATGGTAGGTGTTGGAAGAGGTGCAGAAAATGGAATTTTAATAAAAGATGCAGAGAGCCTGGAACAGGCAAAAAATATAAATGCCATTATTTTAGATAAAACCGGAACTATCACAGAAGGCCATCCGCAGGTAGTTGATATTGCCTGGGAAAAAGATACAAATATTCCTGAATTATCTTCTGTGTTATATGGTTTGGAATCTCAATCCGAGCATCCTTTGGCAGATGCAATTACACAATATTTTCAATCAAAAAATATCAATAAAATAAATCCTGAAAGCTTTGAAAGCCTTACCGGAGAAGGTGTTTCTGCTATTATCAATAATAAAAAATATTTTGCGGGAAGTTACAAAATGATGGAGGAGAAACAATTCCCTATTTCTGAAGAATTGAAAAACAAAACAGAAATATGGCTTAAAGATGCGTTTACTGCCATTTGGTTTGCTGATAATAAAAATGCCTTGGCAGCTGTGGCAATTGCTGATAAAATAAAACCCACTTCAAAAGAAGCGGTTCAGCAATTACAACAAATGGGAATTGAAGTTTATATGATAACCGGCGATAATGAAAAAACCGCAGCCGCGGTTTCAAAGAATGTGGGTATCAAAAATTTTAAAGCGGAAACATCACCGGATGAAAAGGCAGATTTTATAAAAAACTTACAGCAACAAGGCAAGAAAGTAGCGATGGTCGGTGATGGTATAAATGACAGCCATGCATTAGCATTAGCCGATGTAAGTATTGCGATGGGTAAGGGGACAGACATTGCAATGGATGTTGCGAAAATGACTTTGATTTCTTCAGATTTAAATCATATTTCCAAAGCGATACAATTATCAAGGCAAACTGTAAAAGTGATTCATCAAAATTTGTTTTGGGCATTTATTTATAATGTAATCGGCATCCCGATAGCAGCAGGAATATTATATCCTTTTACCGGTTTTTTATTGAACCCGATGATTGCCGGAGGTGCTATGGCATTGAGTTCTGTAAGTGTGGTAAGCAATAGTTTACGATTAAAATTTATTAAATTAAAATAGCAGCTTGTATAAGTAACGGCTGCAAAAAAAATCAATAAAAAATGAAAACAAAACAATTTAAAACAAACATTATGTGTGGTTCATGCATTGAAAAAGTGACACCTGCCTTAAATGAAACTGTTGGTGAAAACAACTGGAAAGTGGATATAAAAGATCCGAAGAAAGTTTTGACTGTTTCATCTGAAAATGCAGATGAAAAAGAGGTGAAAACGGCTTTGGAAAAAGTGGGTTACAAGGCAGAACTTGTTTAATCTTTTCAAGTAATTACACAATGGATACTTTACATATCATTTCTATAATATCATTATCAATAGGTGGATTATGTGCTTTAATAATCGCCATTGATATTGTCGCAGGTAACAGGCAACAAATGATGATTATGAATTTTGTGTATCCTATTACAGGTTTATACGGGAGCATTTTTGCGCTGCTGTTTTATTTTACTATCGGCAGAAAATCAGTTGCAAAAAAATCAATCGGCAAGCAGGATGATAATCAACATTCTATGCATCATCAAAAAAAACCTTTTTGGCAAAGTGTGGCTGTTGGAGCATTGCATTGTGGCAGCGGCTGTACAATAGGAGATATATTGGCAGAAACTTTTTTATTGTTTACACCGGTGGTGATTTTTGGAAGCAGCCTTGCCGGTAGCTGGATTGTAGACTATATTTTTGCTTTTATCATCGGAATTATTTTTCAATATTATTCCATTAAGCCGACGAAAAACCTTTCTTCAAAAGAGGCTTTAAAAGCGGCATTGAAAGCAGACACGTTATCCCTCACTTCATGGCAGATAGGAATGTATGGTTGGATGGCAATTTCTTTCTTTTTGATTTTTCACCATAAGATTCCAACTACTGAACCCTTGTTTTGGTTTATGATGCAAGTAGCCATGTTGCTTGGTTTCGCTACCGCATTTCCTACCAACTGGTGGCTAATAAAAAAAGGAATTAAAGAAGAAATGTGAATAAATGATAAAAGGAATTTGTATTTGAAAAAAAGGTAGCATCTTTTCTGTTATAAAATTCTCCCCTTGTTAACAAGCTAAGATTATGCGTTTTAAACTCAATCTTTACATCTGCACTTTGACTCCATAAGCCAGGTCGCCCGCATCGCCGAGGCCAGGAACGATATAACCTTTTGCAGTTAATTCATCATCAATATCGCCGCACCAGATTGTAGCTTTTGGCTCGGCCCGGTGAACATATTCGAGCCCTACCGTACAGGCAAGCGCACACGCAATATGTATCTCTGAGGGGTTACCAGCTTCCCGGATAAACTGTAATGTTTTTACCAATGACGCACCAGTGGCAAGCATTGGATCTGAAATGATCACCACCCGGTTTTCCATTTCGGGGCAACTAATATAATCAAGGCTTATTTCAAAATCCCCGTCTGCATGATGTTTGCGGTAAGCGCTGATAAAGGCGTTGTCAGCCATATCAAAATAATTTAGCATCCCCGTATGCATTGCTAATCCGGCTCTCATAATAGAGGCAAGTACCGGTTGTTTTTTTAATACTTTACAAACGGAAGTCCCTAAGGGAGTAGCCACCTCTTTTTCTATCCACGGCAAAGTTTTGCTGATTTCATAAGCACAAACTTCCGCAATTCTTTCCAGGTTTTTTCTAAAACGCAACCTGTCGTTCTGTACTTCAACATCTCTCAATTCGCATATCCAGTTTGAAATTAAAGAATGATTTTCGCTAAGATTTTTTACCATAGTTGCGGTTTTAAAGAGCTTAAAGATAAGGGGAATATTTAAAGTTATAAATTTGGGCAAAACTAAAAATTAAAAAGAAATAATTCTTTTATGATCTATAATGTGATAGGATTAATGAGCGGAAGTTCCCTTGACGGGCTTGATATTGCTTTTGTTGAGTTTTCAGAAACTGCCGGAAAATGGAACTATACAATTAAATGCGCCGCTTGTATAGAGTATGATAAAAATTGGACTGAAAGATTAAAAAATGCTGTAAGCCTTTGTTCTTTGGATTATCAGTTATTGCATACCGATTATGGAAGGTTCCTGGGGCAAAGGGTAAATACTTTTATTGAAAATTTTCAATTGAATCATAAAGTAAATTTAATTGCTTCTCACGGCCATACCACTTTTCATTTTCCTGAAAAAAAGATGACGCATCAGTTAGGCGATGGCGCTGCAATAGCTGCTGAAACAAAACTTCCGGTGGTAAGCGATTTGCGTTCGATGGATATTGCTTTTGGCGGACAGGGTGCGCCAATAGTGCCTTTGGGAGAAAAATTATTATTCCCTGATTATCATTATTTTTTAAATATTGGCGGCATCGCGAATGTTTCAATTGATAGTAAAGCAATAATCCCGATAGCTATCTGGACAAATTCTTATTCTGATAAAAATGAAATAATTGCTTTTGATATTTGCGCAGCCAACCGGGTTTTAAATATGCTGGCAGAAGAAAAAAACCTGGATTATGATAGAGATGGAAAAATGGCTGCTGCAGGAAAAATAAATGAAGGCCTTTTACAAAAATTAAATGCGCTTGAATATTATTCGCTTCCTCATCCAAAATCGTTGGCAAATAGCTTTGGAACCGATATTATTTATTCTTTGATAAAAGAATTTAACCTGGCTACAGACGATTCAATGGCTACTTATGTGGAGCACATCACTTTGCAAATAAAAAATTCACTTCAGCCTTATTTTTCAAATACTCAACTTCAGCAACTGATGATAACAGGTGGAGGTGCATTCAATAAATTTTTAGTGAAAAGAATTTCAGAAGAGCTGCAGCAAATTAATTTTGAAGTTTTTATTCCTGAGGATGAAGTGGTGGTTTATAAAGAAGCGTTAATTATTGCTTTGCTGGGAACGCTGCGCTGGCGAGAACAGTATACCGTTTTAGCTTCTGTAACGGGAGCAACCAGAAATACTATTGGCGGCGCTTTGTGGCTGGGCACTGAAGCTTGAGATTTTAATTTCTTTCTAAAAAAATTAAGATTTTGAATGTAAATATTTTGCTATTTTTCGTTTTAAATTAATTCGTCCATGAAAAAACACCTTTGTTTTCTATTATTATTTTCAATGATTTTAATCGCCTGCAATTCAGGTTCAGTTAATAAAGAAAAAGAAAGTTATGATGCTACTAAAAATTCCCTGCTGAAAAAGGAAGAAAAAAACCCTGCCGCTTTTATTGCCGTTAAAGGAAATAGTAAAAAGAATATTGTAGGCCAAACGGTCGTAAGGGGCACGTTGGTAAATAAAGCTACTGTGTCTACTTTTAAAGATATTAATATCGAATTGACTTTTTTTTCAAGAACCAAAGCCTTGCTTGAAACGGATAAAGAAACCATTTTCCAAATATTGGATCCGGGAGAATCGCAAGATTTTAAGACTAAATACTTTGCTCCAAAAGGGACAGACAGTGTAGGTTTGAGAGTTTTGGGCGCAAAAGTAGTTCAGCAATAACTTATCTTTTCAGTAAACAAACAAATAGCCATGATTTTTATTTTATTTAAAACATAACAATAATGGCTATACGAAGTTATAGAGAGTTGCCAACTTTTAAAAAGTCGACAACTCTTAACCGGAAAATTACTTTTTAAAATAATTCACTCCCCATAGTTGGTATCGTTTATACATGTCCGGTAGTTCGCCTTTAAATTCTTCAAGGTTTCTACTGTCTTTTGGCGACCAAAGTACTTCGCTTAGCGCGCTCATGCGCGGGAAGATCATGTATTCTACTTTTTGTGGATTGGACATATATTCTGTCCAAACATTGGCCTGCGCACCCAAAATATAATGAGCCAGGGAATCATTCAATTCCTTGGGAACCGGATGATAATCATAAACGGTATCAAGCGGCAAATACCCGCCAATAGTGACGCTGTCAGAATTTTTTGTTTGTGCATGGTCGAAATAAACATATTTACCGGGTGTCATTATCACATTATGATGCTGTTCGGCTGCATCAATGCCACCCTGCTCTCCCCTCCAACTCATTACCGTTGCGTTCGGTGCCAGGCCACCTTCCAAAATTTCATCCCAACCGATGATCCTTCTTCCTTTGCCATTGACATATTTTTCTATTCTCTGGATAAAATAACTTTGTAATCCATTCTCGTCTTTTAAATTTTTATCTTTTATTAGTTTCTGGCAAAATGCAGATTTTTTCCAATAAGTTTTAGGGCATTCATCGCCGCCAATGTGAATATATTTTGAGGGAAATAACGCCATTACTTCATCAAGCACATTTTCAATAAACTTAAATGTATATTCCGATGGGCAAAATACATCCGGGAAAACGCCCCATGTTTGCTGAACCTGCTTGCCTGCGCGGCTCCCCGCCCACGGGGTATTGTTCTTTATTTCAGTAGGCTGATCAGGAAAACAACTCAATTGAGGATAAGCGGCGATTGCTGCAGAAGCGTGCCCTGGCATTTCTATTTCAGGAATAATAGTAATGAAGCGGTCCTTTGCATATTTTACAATCTCTTTAATCTGTTCCTGGGTATAAAAACCTCCGTAATGCATACTATCGTTTCCAGTGCCTGGATAATGGCCAATGATAGTTCCGTTTCTAAATCCACCAACAGAAGTAAGACGTGGGTATTTTTTTATTTCAATTCTCCAGCCCTGGTCTTCGGTTAAATGCCAGTGGAAAGTGTTGTACTTTTGAAGCGCCATAAAATCCAAATATTTTTTTACAAAATCTACATCAAAAAAATGGCGCCCTACGTCAAGGTGCATTCCACGGTATTGAAAACGCGGATAATCTTTTATAAACAATTGGGGTATTTCAAAATTAATAGTTCCGCCAGCAGGCTTTTCAGCAGGCAAAAGCTGAAGTAAAGTCTGGATTCCATAAAAAACGGCTTCATTACTTACGCCGCCGATATTGATTTCATTACTTTTTACCATCAAATCGTATTCATCTTTTTTTCTTTCACCAGGTTTTATGAGCCCAAGAACAATGGCATTTTGCACATTGTTGCCAGGCGAAATATTTTTTACCGTAAGTGAAAACCCGTATAACTTTTTCAAATAAAAATTAAGCATTTCGGCATCATGTTTCACGCTGTTATTAGCAATGATGACAGTATTTGAATTAAGGGCAAAATTGCCTGAATGCATTTCAAGTGAAACCGGTTTTGGTACTATCATAACTTTTGTTTGGCAAAATGCGGTCACAGAAATAAATAAAAGGGAAACGAGAAAGAGTTTTTTCATAGCAAATAATTGAGTGTTTAAGAGTTTTATCAAGATCATTAAAAATACGTTTTTACTCCAATACTGGCAGCGTAATTTTTGAAGGATGATCCTTATCATGATAAATGTGAAAAGTTGATTTTTGAAAATCACTTTCGCTGGCATCAGCGGTCTTCATAATTTTTCTCAAATTATATAAAGAATTTCTTCCTGAGCATTTTGTGATTTTTCATTTAAAAGAAAATCAGCCGGAAAAATTATATCTTCATTTTCTCCCCAATAAATATTGCCATTCTTAATATTAAATTTTTTAAATTTTGGAGGATCAAAATAATCCAGGTAATCTCCTTTTACATATTTATGAAATAAGGGTAGGAAATCTATCATTTTTGTTTTGCCATTTGTGAAACAAATGACGATGTTAAAATCATTAATATATTTTGCGGATTTAATTAAGATTTCCTGTTCAATTTTTTGGTTATGATTTCGCATTTTACCCTTTGATGATAAATGAATACTGTTTGCCATTTGTTTATTATTTCTTTGAAGTAAGATTTTAAAAAGACCGAAACCTCCCTAGCTTCCGCCTCTGCAAGAGGTAACTTGCCTTTTACTTTTTTGAATAACAAAGTTATGCTATCTCCGGAAATTTGGAATTCAACCTTCATCTCACGATCCTGAATTTGAACATGTACATGAATAGGTAAGTGTTCATTTGTATAAAACCGAATAATATAATTCAGGTATTGAAAAATTTTCGGCATAAAATTTCTGTCTTTATTTGAAACCTATAATTTTAGTAACTATTCAGTTCCCAATATAGCAATAAGTGATAAAGCATTCAAAACATTTTGTCCTGATTTTATGGTAATATAATACCGCACTGAATAGTGACCAATTTTTGTTGTTGTCAATTACTTTAGTATCGGCAAAATAATTTTGGAGGCATGATCCTTATCATGATAAATGTGAATCGTTGATTTTTGAAAATCATTTTCTTTGGCATCAGGAATCCTCATGAATTTTTGAGGGTTAATATCCACCAAAGGAAACCAACTGCTTTGCACCTGTACCATTATTTTGTGCCCTTTTTTAAATGTGTGGCAAACATCATTCAGGTTAATTTTTACTTCGCTTATTTTTCCCGGGACAAAAGCTTCCGGATTTTCATAACTGTTTCTGAACTTTCCACGCATTACTTCTGCACGCACCATCCGCTGAAAATCGCCTGTTACAGTATCTGCACGCGGATTGGATTCATTGATCTCATTCGCAGGAACCACATCGATCAGTTTCACAATAAAATCAGCATCGGTAGTGGAAATGCTTACAAAAAGGTCCGCGGAAATTTTCCCGGCAATCGTCACATTATCTGCCAATACAGGCGTTTCATAAACTAATACATCATTTCTGTTTGCGGCAAAACGCTCATCTTCTACCATATATTCATTATTCCTTCTGCCTGCTACCACACCTGTATAAGGAACCGGATTTGCAGGATCGCTTACATATTGATCAAAATCTTTTTGCAAATTTTCCTTTTTGGAGGATAAAGCTTTATTCGAATCGAAATAATAATTTACTTCAACCTGGGCATTGATCAAAATGCCGCCATTTATTAGTTCCGGTTTCATAAACGGTTGCTTCAGACGCATCAAAACTTCCTTTGCCTTTTAAAAAATAATTGAAGAATTTGGTTTGTAAACTGTCCTGGAAATAATCGTTTACGTTTGTCCCAAAATGATAAGACCCAAAATGGTTCCATGAATTTCTTGCCCATGCGCCATGAGTCCATGGACCCATAACGAGATAATTTTTATTCACAGGGCTTTGTTTTTCTATTGCCTCATAAGTATGCAAAGAACCAAAAAGATCTTCTGCGTCAAACCATCCTCCAACCACCAATGTAGGTATGGTAATATTTGTGAGATATGGCCTGATGTTTCTTTTTTGCCAGTAATTATCATAAGTATCATGCGCTAAATATTCATTCCAGATATAACTGCGATGATTAAAATATTGAGCTGATTGTGCTTTTTTTATTGGCTCAAGGTTTAAAAAAAAGTGGTACACGTCATTGGTATTTGCATCAAACATGGAAGAGCCGTAATCTTCTGTACGCCCGTTTCTTTCTTTACCAAAATAATTCATAAAGTCAAAATTATCCAGCAGAAAAAAAGCACCGTTATGGTTGGCGTCGTCACCAATAAATTCGTCAGTTACCGGGTGCCTGCGGGCTTACCGCTTTTATTGCCGGATGGGCGCCGGGCAAACTTGCTGTTGCATAAAAGCCCGGATAAGAAATGCCATACAATCCTACACGGCCGTTATTATTTTTAATGTTTTTTAAAAGCCAGTCAACAGTGTCGTAAGTATCGCTGCTTTCATCCACTTGTGTTTTATCTTTTTTATTCGGGATGTAAGGTGTTACTTCAAGATTGTGGCCTTCACTCATATAACGGCCCCGTACATCCTGGTAAACAAAAATATATTTTTCATGCATCAGATCGTTATTGGGCCCAATCTTCTTGCATAATTATTTTCGCCGTAAGGCCAACAGAGTAAGGAGTGCGTTCCATTAAAATAGGATACTTCTCCGAATTATCTTTTGGGACATAAATCACTGTATATAATTTTACTCCGTCACGCATGGTGATAGTTGTATCTATTTTGGTGTAATTTTCTTTTACAAAGGAGTTGCCCCGAACTGTTTTGGCCTTGTGCACACAAATCTAAAGTGGAAAACAACAGCAATAATTGAAACTTCATTTATCAATTTTTTAAAACAGGTAAAATTATTTTTGAAGGATGAGCTGCATCATGATAAATGCGAATATCTGACTTCTGAAAATCACTTTCATTAGCTTTATAGATATCCGTAAATTTTTGTGGGTTACGATTTACCAATGGAAACCAACTGCTCTGTATTTGTATCATAATCCGGTGGCCTTTTAAAAAAGTATGGGCCACATCAGGAAGTTCCCATTTTACTTCAGTTATTTTTCCGGGAACAAAAGGTTCGGGTTTTTCAAAACTGTTTCTGAATTTTCCGCGCATGATTTCAGCCCGTACCAGCATTTGATAGCCGCCCATCGGGAAAGGGTTTACCGGGTCTTCCTCTGCATAAATATCGACATTATTATATCCTGCATATTCCGGAAAAACATCAATAACTTTTACTACAAAATCGGCATCTGTTGTAGATATGCTCGTTTCAAGGTCTGCAATGATATCACCTGTTATTGTAACATCGTTAGTCAAAGTATCGGTTTGAAACACGAGCACATCTGGCCGGCGCGCAGCAAAACGCTGGTCATCCGTCATGTAAGTTCTCGTTCTGTTGAAATGCACAAATTCTTCGTAAGGGACAGGCTTGGAAGGATCGCTGGTGTACTCATTAAAACTATTTACTGTTGTAGGTTTCGACCAGTTTAATTGGCCTTTATCCTGCAAGTAAATTGTTTTATCTTCTTCGTTTACGGGTGGCCATTTTGAAAAAGTTTTCCATTGATTGGTTCCTGTAATAAAAACATTGGCTTCACCAATCTGGCTGATATCTCCTTCGCCCTTCAGAAAATAATTGAAGAATGGAATTTCAAAATGTTCCTGGTAATAAGTACTTGTGTTAGAACCAAATTGTATGTTTCCATGATGCGTTCCATCATGGTTGGACCACTCACCATGATACCATGGCCCTTCCACAATTTTATTAAAGATTTTCCCGGGGTTGTTTTTTTCAGCGGCTTTGTAAGAGTTCCATGCACCCCAACAATCTTCTGCGTCAAATAATCCGCCTACCCAAAGCATTGCGGGATGTAAATTTTTAGTAGCCCTTCTTGCGTCTCTTGCCTGCCACCATGCATCGTAATTTGGGTGATTCATTACTTCGTTCCAAAATTTGATACTATCGCCCATGTATTTTGAAAGATTTTTTAGAGTACCGGTTTCAAGATAAAACTGGTAATTATCATGATCGGGATAACCAACCGGGGCAGGTGCTTCGGAAATTGGTTTTGGATGAGGTACGCCAAATCCAAATCCTAATGCAGAATAAAAATCAAACGCATCCATTTGAAAAAATGCGCCTTTATGATGAAAGTCATCGCCGATAAACCAGTTGGTAACAGGCGCTTGCGGGCTCACTGCTTTCAACGCGGGGTGATTGCTCGCCGCCGCCATTGTTGAATAGAAGCCGGGGTAAGAAATTCCAAATACGCCCACATTTCCATTATTATCCGGAATATTTTTTACCAACCAATCAATCGCATCATACGTATCACTTGCTTCATCAATTTCTTTTCCTGTTTTGTTTTCAATAAATGGCCTCACATTTACAAAATTTCCTTCACTCATCCATCTTCCGCGTACGTCTTGTATTACCATTATGTATCCTTCTTTGAAATATGCCTTTTGATAGCTGTCCCAAAAATTGCGAAAATTATTTTCTCCGTAAGGCGCACAGGAATAAGGCGTGCGTGTAATGAGAATCGGATGTTTCTCCGTTTTATCTTTTGGAATATAAATGGAGGTAAATAATTTTATTCCATCACGCATTGGAATGTATTTTTCCATTTTGGTATAATTATTTACAATCCACGTACTGTCAGCATTTTGGGCGTAGGTGGCAATAGAAAATAATATAAAAAGCAGGAGGGATGAAATATTTTTTCATTAAAATATATTTAAGATTAAATGTACATGATAAAAAGAAGATTATGGTGGATTTCTCAAAATAGAAAATTACTTTTATTTGTTTGTTTCCCGGACAAGTGATAAAAATGAAAAGAACAAGAACTATCTAAATAGGAATCATCATTTTTCGTTGGTTTACTGATTGATTCATTTTAATAGAACTTATATTTCTGATCTCATATAAACGATTGTTAGTGTGCAAAAGTTTATCGTTCTGAATTCATAAAATATATGTAATTTTCTAAATTCTTTACCAAAAACCTCAAATTATGAATACAGACGTATTGCAACACATTAACTGGCTTGCCGTGCTGGTGGCCGGTTTAGCTTATTTTTTTCTGGGCGCTATTTGGTACTCTTTTCTATTTGGAAAAAAGTGGCAATCTTATAACACTGCCGCTATGAATGCTCCCGATGCAAAAAAAGGAGCTTTCGGAATTATGGGTTTCTCTCTTATCCTGATGCTGATTTGTTCTTTCGGGCTGGCTTTGATTATTACCCGTTTTAATTTATCGGGCTGGTTGTCGGGAGTAAAAGTTGGCCTGATTACCGGAATTTGTTTTGCAGCAACAGCGATTCACATTTCATACATTTATGAAAAGAGGCCGTTGGGATTACACCTGATAAATGGGTTATATAATATTTTAGGAAATATAGTAGCGGCTATAATTGTTGCTTGCTGGCAATAAAAATCAAATGTTTTTTTGATATTATTTAATCAGGGCCATCCTGTCCCCGTTATAATTTTTAGCAGGGGTTAATAAATTTTGCTGATTAAAATTTTCTTTTCCCCGCTTGTTTCGCCAGGTAAAAATGACTATTCATGGGATTCATACCTCCTTTTTACAGAAAACTTTTAATCGCTCACTTTCGTGATTTTTAAAACATTGGTGGGCAAATGCAATGAGATAGGAGTGCTACCCGTATTTACAACCACATCTCCGGGTTTTAAAAAACCGCGTTCTCTTAATATATTGAGTTGATCGTAAAAAATATCATCCAGGCTTTCTTCTTCGTCATAAAAAATAGCACGAACTCCCCAGCTTAAACTTAGTTGGTTTATTAAACTTGGAACTTTACTAAAAATATACAGAAAAGACTTAGGCCGGTAACTACTGAGCATAAAACCTGTGTAACCGCTTTGCGTCATCCCGATCAAAGCATCTGCTGATACATCCTGGGCAAGTTTGCAAGCGCTATAACAAATGGCATCGCTTAAAAAAGAAGGAGAATGTGGTTGTGGAGAAAGAATATCATCACGGTTATAATCATACGCAGTTTTTTCTATTTCTAAAATAATCTTGCTCATTGTTTCAATTACGAGAGTTGGATTATTTCCTGTAGCCGTTTCTCCACTGAGCATTAAAGCATCGGCACCTTCCAAAACCGCATTAGCAACATCGGTGATTTCGCTTCTGTTGGGTTTTATCCGGTCCATCATACTTTCCATCATCTGTGTTGCCACGATCACAGGCTTAGCCCGATGCATGCATTTACGGATTATTTCTTTTTGTATGAGTGGAACTTTTTCAACCGGAAGTTCTACACCCAGGTCGCCACGCGCTATCATAATCCCATCGCTTTCAACAATGATATCGCGAATATTGTTAACAGCCTCGGGTTTCTCAATCTTGGCAATTACTTTGGAAGTGCTGTTTCTTTTCTTTAAAATATCTTTGAGTTCAGTAATGTCTTTCACCTCCCGTACAAATGAAAGTGCGATCCAGTCGACATTTTGCCCAATTATAAAATCAAGGTCTTTCAAATCTTTTTCTGTAAGTGCAGGTAACGAAATTTTTGTATCAGGGAGATTTAATCCTTTTTTAGATGAAAGGATTCCCCCAATAACTACTGTAACTTCTACATTATTATTGGGTAATATGTTAGTTACTACCACTTCAAGTTTGCCATCATCGATCATGATGAGATTGCCGGGAACCACATCTTTATAAAGATCTTGGTAACTTACATAAATCTTTTCTTTGGTGCCCACACATTTTGTATTGGTGAAAGTTAATTTATCCCCTGGGTTAATTTGGAGCGCATTATTTTCAATTTCACCTACTCTTAATTTCGGCCCCTGGAGATCGGCAAGAATGGCAACATTAAACGGAAGCGTGTCATTTATCTTTCGGATAATTTCAATAATTCTTGCTTTGTCTTCGTGAGTGCCGTGAGAAAAATTAAGCCTGAAAACATTTACGCCTGCTTTAACTAATTCTACCATAGAATCATAATTATCACAAGCCGGCCTACGGTAGCAACAATTTTTGTACGTTTTATCGAGTGGTCAAATCCGGCTTTTTTATCCATATGCTGATGAAGGTATTTGCTGATATTTTTTGACATTAGGTTTTTTATTTAGGTATCAGGTATGAGTTATTAATTATAATTACGAGCTATTAATTAAAATGAAAATCTTCAGTAAAAGTTGGTTTACTATAAAAAACCCAATGGATTTAGCATCATTTAGCTTGATAATATTTTTACAATTTTCATCCAATCTTCACTTATTTTTTGTTTCTTTTTTACTGCCTGGTCCAGAGGAATATAATGTATTTTATTATTTACAATACCTACAAAGACATTGAATCTTTTTTCTCTTAAACATTCTACTGCAGCATATCCCATACGGCTGGCAATTAACCTATCGAAACAAGAGGGCGAGCCCCCACGTTGGATGTGGCCAAGAATAGTGACTCTTACTTCCTGCTCAGGAATTCTTTCCGTGATTACTTTTGCTAATTCAACAGCCCCAAACTCTTCTCCTTCTGCTACTACAATTATATTTACTAACTTTTTGCGGCCGTGTTTTTCCTTTAATGCTTTTATTACGGCCTCCACATCTGTTTTCTGTTCAGGGATTAATATATTTTCAGCGCCGGTAGCAATGCCACTATGCAAAGCAATATAACCCGAGTCGCGGCCCATAACTTCAATGATAAAAAGCCTGTCATGAGCATCTGCCGTATCTCTTACTTTATCAATAGCTTCAACAGCCGTATTTACCGCCGTATCGAAACCGATGGTAAAATCAGTACCCGCAATATCTTTATCTATGGTGCCGGGAATGCCGATGCAGGGAATATCAAATTCATGGCTGAAAATTTGTGCACCGCGAAATGAGCCATCGCCGCCAATAACTACCAGCCCATTAATACCATGTTCCTTCAGGCTTTCGTATCCTTTTTTTCTTCCCTCAACCGAAAAAAATTCTTTACAACGTGCCGTTTTTAAAATGGTACCGCCCCGTTGGATGATATTAGCAACGCTCTTGCTTTCCATTCTAAAAATATCATTGTCAATCATTCCCATATATCCACGCATGATGCCATAAACTTCCAGATTATGATAAATGCCGGTGCGAACAACTGCTCTGATAGCCGCATTCATTCCAGGTGCATCACCTCCTGACGTTAGCACCCCGATTTTTGTTATTTTACTTTCCAAGATTTAAAAATTACCTGTTAAATTAGTTTTCCTTTTAAAACGCGCCAAAAATACACATTTAGAATTATTAATTTAAAAGACATTTATACAAATCAATTTGAAAAAAGGTATTTTAAGCAAAACAGCTTTAGTATGCGAAATAATTCCATACTAAAGCTGTACTGGTTTTATAAATTCTACTTCCTTAAAATTTATTCTTTTAATCAGGCGGTTTGTTCCACTTCTTTCTTTAATTCGAGTTCACAATTAATATTTACCGTATCCCCTACCAGCACTCCGCCACTTTCTAATGCGGTGTTCCAGTTTAATTCCCAATCTTTCCTGTTTATTTTTCCGGTAATGCTTACTCCGGCAACTTCATTCCCCCACGGATCTTTTTGAATTCCACTGTATTCCACATTCAGTTTGATTTTTTTTGTAATTCCCTTGATAGTCAAATTGCCCCATAATTCAAAAACATTATCTTCTTTTTTTTCTACAGTATCAGACCTGAAAGTAATTTCTTTATGATGCTCTACATCAAAGAAATCAGAACTTCTTAAATGTTGGTCCCTTTTTTCATCATTCGTTTTTAGTGAATTCGGATTCATCCAAAAATCTATTTCTGCGGTAGTAAAATCATCACCTGTTGTGTAGATACTCGAATTGTATTCTGTAAAAACGCCTTTTACATTTATCATCATCAAGTGTTTTACTTTAAAAGAAATTTCGCTGTGCGCCGGGTCAATTACCCATTTTGATTTTGTTGCCATTTTTTTATTGTTTAAGGGTTAAAATAAATATTTTAGTTTGCCAGGTTTCCAAATTTTCCACTATTAAAATCATCTATTGCCTGGTGAATTTCTTCAGTAGTATTCATTACGAAAGGCCCATAAGCCGCTACAGGTTCGTTGATTGGCTCTCCACTTAATAATAACAATAAACTTTTTTTAGCAGCTTTAATTTTTATGGTTCCTTCTTCATTTTTAAATTGTACATATTGATGCTCATGGGCGATTGCATTTTCATTGATTGCTGCTTCACCTTCCACCATTAATAACCCGGTATTAAAACCTCCTGGTAAATTGATTTCAATTTCTCCATTTTCATCCAGGCGGATATCATACATTTCTACAGCGGAAAAAGTCTTTGCTGCGCCTTTTACACCATTGTATTCTCCGGCAATTACAAAGAGGCTCCCTTTACCTTTTTCTAATTCAAACTTGCCTTTTTGTGCGTGCAAAATTCCCTGGTATTTAGGAGCAGACATTTTATATTTTTTGGGCAGGTTTACCCAAATCTGTGCCATTTCAAAAAGGCCACCATTTTCTGCAAATTCTTTTTCATGGTATTCTTTGTGCAAAATTCCTGAACCGGCTGTCATCCATTGAACATCACCTGCATTAATCACACCACTATTTCCGGCACTGTCATTATGTGCCACGCTACCTTTGTAAGCTATAGTTATTGTTTCGAAGCCACGATGGGGATGAACGCCAACTCCGCGGGGAGCCGTTGTAGGAGTGAAATTAAATTCAGGATTAAAATCCATCAGAAAAAATGGATTCATCCTTTTTCCGAAGCTATTTCCGCCGGGCAAATAATTAACTACTTTAAATCCGTCACCCACCATGTGGGGCGGCGTTGGAGATAATATTTCTTCTATGGTTCTGTGTTTTTTCATTTTTAAATTTTTGGAATACAAAGTTAAAATCACGCAACAGCCTTGCCAATAACCTAGATCAATAAATATCATTAATATAGATCAAGTGTTAGATAGGAATGATAAAATTTTTTGACGTTTTATAGTAAACAAAGAAATAATCAGGATTTTTATTTTTAAATACCGCTGTTACGTTTTAAAAAATATTTTTGAGTTACTTCCAGTTTTTCATTTTGTCTTATTATCTTACCACCTCTTGAAAATATTTTTAGAGAATATTTTTTCAATATTTTAAAAGTTTACCAAATATGCCTCATCCTCTTTTTCGCAAAAAAAGTATTGCTTCTATTTTAGCAGATGCGCAATCCGGGCTGTCAGATGCCACTCATTCTGCTTCAGGCTTAAAAAAAGTATTAAAAGTTCGCGATCTTACTGCCATGGGAATTGCTGCTGTGGTAGGCGCCGGCATATTTTCAACCATTGGGAATGCCTCTTTCCAAGGTGGCCCGGCGTTTCAATTTTATTTGTTCTTACTGCCGTTTGTTGTGGGTTTTCCGCTTTATGTTATGCTGAATTTGCTTCGCGGATTCCCGTAAGCGGCAGTGCTTATACTTATGCTTATGCCTCTTTTGGTGAATTAATTGCCTGGATAATTGGATGGGATTTATTGATGGAATATGCGATAGGGAATATTGCAGTAGCCATTTCCTGGAGCCAGTATTTTGTAAACCTTTTGGAAGGGTTGCACATACACGTACCTTCCTTTTTAACTACTGATTATTTAAGTGCTTCGAGAGGTTTTAATGAAGCCAATGCTGCTCTTTTAAAAGGAGGAACTCTGGAAAGCCTTCCACAAAATATAAGGGAAGGTTACCTGGCATGGGCCAATGCCCCACACATAGGAAATTTTAAACTGATCGCAGATATTCCTGCATTAGCCATTGTATTTTTTATTACCTGGCTGGTTTATAGAGGGATAAAGGAAACACGAAAAGCGACCAATATGATGGTTGTATTTAAGATCATTATTCTTATTGCCGTTATTGCGATTGGTTGCTTTTATGTAGCCCCTGCAAACTGGAGCCCTTTTTTACCAAATGGATTTGGCGGAATGATGAAAGGTGTGTCGGCTGTTTTCTTTGCCTACATTGGGTTTGATGCTATTTCAACTACCGCTGAAGAATGCGAAAATCCGCAAAGAGACTTACCGAGGGGAATGATTTATTCACTTATCATTTGTACGGTACTTTATATCGCCATCGCGCTGATATTAACAGGAATGGTTTCTTATAAAGATTTGCAGGTGGGCGATCCATTGGCTTTTGTTTTTAAAAAAATAGGGCTAAACCAGATCAGTTATATCATTTCATTTAGCGCGGTGATAGCTACGGCAAGCGTATTGCTGGTTTTTCAAATGGGGCAGCCAAGAATCTGGATGAGCATGAGCCGTGATGGTTTATTGCCAAAAGCCTTCAGCCGTATACATCCCAAATATAAAACGCCTTCATTTGCTACAATCATCACCGGGCTTTTTGTTGCGATACCGGCATTGTTTTTAAATCTTACAGAAGTAACAGATTTAACTAGTATCGGAACATTATTCGCGTTTGTACTTGTATGTGGCGGAGTGCTTTTATTACCAAAAAGAGAAGAAGGCGAGGCTGCGCCAAAATTCAAAATTCCTTATATAAATTCTCAATTTATTGTCCCTGTATTATTTATTGTAGGCGTAATTTTTTTCTGGAAAAATTTCCTCGGGCTTTTTGATTTTACTGCTGGTTGGGGAGTCTTTAAAGACAAGTTGCCTTTCTTTTTATTTATTATTCTTTCAACAGGAATTACTATTGCTTCCTTTGTAAAAAAACTTTCGCTAATCCCCGTTCTTGGACTAGCGAGTTGCTTTTATTTAATGACAGAATTAGGCTTCACTAACTGGATGCGATTTTTGATCTGGCTTATAATCGGGCTATTTATTTATTTCCTTTACAGTAAGAAACACAGTAAATTATCCGAGCAGGATATTATAAAATAAGAATCAGCCTTTAAAGTTGATTTACTATAAATCGTTTTCTTTTAAAGCACTTTTCAATCTTACAAATGCCTCTATTGCGGCATATTTAGTAAGCCCAAGGCCTGCATATAAATTAGCAGTATTTGCATTTCTTTCTTCAGCTCTTTGCCAAAATTCACGCTCATCGCTTCCCTGGAAAGGGACTGAATCTTTTTGAGATTGATGAATAAATATTCCATAACGCTTTTTTCTTACCTGCTCGGGGCTCATTGGCACAGCCATTTCAATTTCACTGATATCCCATTCTTCCCATGCACCTTTATAAAGCCAAACATAGCAATCGTCTAACCATTCATTTCCTTTTTCATTTTTAATTTCATCAAGAGCGGCAAGAATGATATCGAGGCAAACTTTATGCGTTCCATGAGGATCGGCAAGGTCACCTGCGCAAAAAATTTGTTGTGGTTTGATTTTTTTCAAAAGGTTCACCGTAATCTGAACATCTTTTTTTCCCATGGGGTTTTTTTCTATGGTTCCTGTTTCATAAAATGGCAAATTCATAAAATGAATCTGATCATCGTTCAACCCTACATATTTGCAGGTGGCCCGCGCTTCGCAGCGGCGAATTAATCCTTTTATTTCCCTTATTTCAGGGCTATCCTGTTCAGTAGATTTTTTTTTCTTCAGAAAATTAGAGGATGTTTCAAAAACTTGTTGGCTTATTGTATCATCAATGTGAAATATTTTTTCGAAACCAACGGCAAAATCAAGAAACCTCGTTACAAACTCATCGGTAACAGCAATATTTCCACTGGTTTGGTAAGCCACGTTTACATCATGGCCCTGGTCATGTAAACGCATAAAAGTGCCGCCCATACTTATAATATCATCATCAGGATGAGGAGAAAAAATTAATACTCTTTTTGGATATGGTTCGCTTCTTTCAGGATGATTGGGCATTACGGCATTGGGTTTTCCACCGGGCCAGCCGGTAATGGAATCACGAAGCATATAGTAAACTTCAAGGTTGATATCATAAGCGTTTCCTTTCTCAACCAATAAATCACTAAGGCCTGATTCATTATAATCATGGTCCGTTAGGCTCAATACGGGTTTATTCAATTGTAAGGCCATATTTATAACCGCTTTTTTGATCATTTTGGGCGACCATTCACATTCGCCGGTAAGCCAGGGAGATTTGAATCTTGTTAAATCAGAAGCAGCAAATTCATCCAATACAAAAGAACAATCATCATGATGCTGTAAAAGAGAAGCCGGAATTTCTTCAGTAGGCCTTTCCTTCTACCGCTTTTTGAATTACAGGTGCTTTTGTCTTTCCCCAAGCCATCAAAACAATTTTACGTGATTTCATTATAGTACTAATTCCCATAGTAATAGCCATCCTCGGAACTTCCGAAATATTTCCAAATTCCTGCGAATTCGCCATCCTTGTAGAATTATCTAATGATATTAATCTTGTCTTTGAATACATTGGGGAGCCCGGTTCATTAAACCCTATATGGCCATTTATTCCAATTCCTAAAATCTGCAAATCTATTCCCCCGGCCTCTTCCGATTTTTCTTTCATAATCAGCACAGTGTTCTTTAATCTTATCCTTTGGTATCATTCCGTTTGGAAGGAAATAATTTTGTGGATCTATGTCTGTTTGTTCAAATAAATATTTTCGCATAAAATAATGATAACTGTTAAGTGCCTCTGCTTCCATAGGATAATATTGATCCAGGTTAAATGTGATCACATTTTTGAAACTTAATCCTTCTTCATTATGCATGCGTACCAGTTCGGCATATAATGACTTTGGTGTAGAACCAGTGGCAAGGCCGATTACTGCCTTTTCCCCAAGTGCATTCTTTTCTCTTATCAAAACCGAGATAAGTTCTGCAACATAATGGGACCCATCTTTCGGGGTTTTAAAAATTTCGACAGGCATTTTTTCAAGGGAATCAGAGAGAGAAATGTTTATTGGCATATTCAAGTTTTTGATTTGGAAGGTAAATGTTGTAAAAATATTGCTTTTCAGGATATAATTTTAAAATTAGAAATCGAATAAAACCTTTTTATAAGATTTATCTTTCATACTATAAAAAAAATCAGAGAAAATAAAAAGCCAAATCTAATTTCAAGGAAATGTATTTAACCATCTGATCTTAATCAGTTGTCTAAAATGTGGATATAGTTATTTAAAATGTGGATTAAGTGTGGAATTTTTTATACATCATCTCCATGTTTGGCACAAAAATTGCAAAATAAGGCTGATAATTTGATTTGAAAGTAAAATTAATCCGGCTATCAAATCAAATGCCAATATTATTAAACTGTGAAAAAAATCATAATCCAAGGTAAAAATGAAAGTGCAAAAACTGCTTTTATAATAATCCTTAAACTTTATCGTTACTAGGCTTTAAGATACTAATCGAATCAATATCCCATTAGCCTTCCGCACCAAACTATGAAATTGGTGCATATCCATAATCTAATAACCTAATAGCAGTGATCCAATATGCTAAACAGAAAACCTATGAAACCACTTTTCCTCTTAACCTTAATTATCTTAGGGTTTACAGCCCATGCAGATAATAAACCTATAAAGGCTTTTGCAGGGCCAATAGCCGATGCTGGCCCCGATCAAACAATTTATCTAACCCAGACTTCTTCAGTTACACTAAATGGAAGTGCCAGTTCAGGAGATTCTTATCAATGGACTGATATTTCATCAAATATTGGTTATCCAATGTTGATGAATTTAGGTGTAGAAGGGCATCCGGTAAACACAGGAACTTTGTCAAACGCAACATTGAAAGTGGCAACAGTTACAGGTTTATCTCAAGGAGTTTGGTATTATCAAATAGCAGTTACAACAGGTGGAGCTACGCATTATGACACAATGGTTGTAAGGGTAAAAGTTCAACCTGACCCAACAGGTACATTATTGCGTGGTATAAGCCAGGCGTACTCTGCTATGCTACCTCAATGTAATGGTAGGGCTGACACTACAACTTCTTATGGGGTGCAGGGTGGAAGGGGAATTGATAAAACTTCAAATTATACATTTCCAGATAGCGGCCCTACGGATATATATTATGACCAAGGCAGAAGTAATGATATGTATATTGACACAATGAGAGCGAAAATTTATACAGTCGTCGAAGATGGATATCAATGGGGGCATTCTGGTTTTACACGAACAGAATTGAACTACAATGGGGGCTATGGCATGGATTCAACCCATACATATTGTTATCAATGGCAAGGATATTACCCGCAGGATTTCTCTAATTTAGCTCCAAACTTAACAGGGGCAACAATTATGCAATTGCATGGGCACGATGACTATTCTCCTGTATTTTCATTTGCCTATATAAATGGGCATGATGGCGCTAATACTTCTGTAGGAACGACAGGACTAAAAGCATTGTATTTTCAAGAAACCGATGCCTCTTATCACGATAAATTTTATTATCTATGTGATTTATCAACTTTGGTAAATCAAACACATACTTTTAAATTAATCTTTAAAGAAGGTAAAGGCTATCCCGGGCAAGATGCTTTTGTAGAAGTGAAAATAGACGGAGTTGTAAAATATTATAGAAATACCGGAGATGTGGGAAGGATTATGGATAATTCAATCGAAGATTACCCTAAGTTTCTTACAATTTATGACAGTAACAACTCATTGGTGGATGCAAGTAACCACACAAGAAACAGGAAGTTTGCAATGGTAACAGAAGAATTCAATATTTATTCGGTAACCGATACTACGGAAAGCTCACCTGGTAATCAACCTCCAAAAGCTAAGGCAGGTTCAGACCAAACTATTACTTTACCTACTAATAGCGTAAACCTAGATGGTAGTGGCACTGACTCAGACGGCTCTATTTCATCTTATTTGTGGGCTATTATATCTGGGCCTTCCGGGAGTACAATAGGAGACCCAAGTTCAGCCTCAACAACTGTTTCAGGTTTAAAAGAGGGGACGTATCAATTTCAATTAAAAGTTACCGATAATGATGGTGCGACCGGGACTGCTACAATGCTGGTAACTGTTAACTCATCTACTAATAAAGCTCCTACAGCAAAAACAGGTAGTAACCAAACTATTACTCTCCCAACGAATAGTGCAAGTATTTCTGGGAGTGGTACAGACCCAGACGGTGCTATAAGCTCGTATTTGTGGACAAAAATTTCCGGGCCTTCCGGAAGTACAATAGCAGATCCCAACTCAGCTTCAACAACTGTTTCCGGGTTAGGAGCTGGGGTTTACCAATTTCAACTACAAGTTACTGACAATAATGGAGCAACCGGAACTGCAATGATGCAAGTAACAGTTAATTCGGCTTCCAACATAGCACCCATCGCAAAAACAGGGACTGACCAAACTATTACTCTTCCTACAAATAGCGTTAGTATCACCGGTAGTGGAACAGATTCAGATGGTAATATAGTTTCATATTTGTGGAAAAAAAAGCTGGCCCATCAGGTAGCACAATTGGAAATCCTGCTTCACCAACTACAATAGTTTCTAATTTATCTTCTGGTGTTTATCAGTATGAATTAACGGTAACTGATAACCAGGGTGCTACTGGAACAGCTACAATACAAATTACGGTTAACCCACCTTCTAATAAGGTGCCTGTTGCCGATGCGGGTAGCAACCAAACAATTACTTTACCCACAAACAGCGTTAAATTATCGGGTACTGGCACAGATTCAGATGGTTCTGTTTCTTCATATTCTTGGACAAAAGTATCTGGCCCATCTGGAAGCACAATTACAAATTCGGATTCAGCCATTACAAATGTTTCCGGCTTAAAAGAAGGAACTTACCAATTTCAATTAATGGTCACTGACAATGATGAAGCCACCGGAACAGCAAAGGTGAAAATAACAGTGAATTCTTCTTCTAATAAGGCGCCTGTTGCCGATGCAGGAAGCAACCAAACAATTACTTTACCCACAAACAGCGTTAAATTATCAGGTACTGGCACAGACTCAGATGGTTCTGTTTCTTCATATTCTTGGACAAAAGTATCTGGCCCTTCAGGCAGTACAATCGCAAATCCGGATTCAGCCATTACAAATGTTTCCGGACTAAAAGAAGGAACTTACCAATATCAATTAATGGTCACCGACAATGATGGAGCCACAGGAACAGCGATGGTGCAAATAACAGTTAACCCAAAAATTAATATTCCTCCGACATCTATTGCCGGAAGCAATCAGACAATTGTTCTTCCAACCAACAACGTAACTTTAAGAGGAAGCGGCACAGACCCAGATGGAATAATAGCTTCCTATTTATGGACAAAAATATCAGGCCCGTCAGGAATTGCAATTAGGAATCCAAATTCTGCAAATACAATTGTTTCCGGTTTAGTTCAGGGAGTATATCAGTTTGAACTACAGGTAACAGATGATAAGGGTGCCGTTGGAGAAGATACTGTCAAAATAATAGTAAACGTTGCTGATAACATTGCTCCGACAGCCAATGCAGGCAGCGATAAAACAATAACCCTTCCTATTAACAATGTAACTCTTTCAGGAAGCGGCACAGACCCTGACGGAACCATAAAATCTTATGAATGGACAAAAATAACTGGCCCATCATCCTTTTCAATTACAAACCCATCATCTGCAATTACAAATATTACTGGTTTGGTACAGGGCACTTATGAATTTGAGCTAAAAGTTACAGACAATAAAGGTGATATAGGGACTGATACTGTAAACATTAAAGTAAATGCTGCGGCAAACATTCCCCCTACTGCAGATGCCGGTTCTGATCAAACAATAACTCTTCCCACAAATAGTGTAACCCTCTCAGGAAATGGTACTGATGCCGACGGTAAGATTGCATCTTATTTATGGAGTGAAGTATCAGGGCCATCTTCCGGGAATATTTCAAATCCTGATTCTGCGTCCACTAATGTTGTGGGATTGTCAGAGGGAAAATACATATTTAAACTTAAAGTAACTGATAATTATGGTGCTACAGGAGAGTCAACTGTTGCAATATCTGTAAAGGTAACTAACCAGGCACCTTCAGCACATGCAGGGAGCAACCAGGTCATAACTCTTCCAACAAATAGTATAACATTATCAGGAAGCGGCACTGATGCCGATGGTACGATTTCATCTTATTCATGGATAAAAATATCAGGGCTATCGGGTGAAACCATTAAGAACCCTTCTTCGCCTTACACAATAGTGAACGGGCTTATACAAGGGGATTATATTTTTGAATTAACAGTAACAGATAACCAGGGTGCTACAGGAACTGATACTATAAAAATAACAGTCAATCCTGCAATTAATATACCTCCGACATCTATAGCCGGAAGCAATCAGACAATTGTTCTTCCAACCAATAACGTAACTTTAAGAGGAAGCGGCACAGACCCAGATGGAACAATAGCTTCCTATTTATGGACAAAAGTATCAGGGCCGTCAGGAATTACAATTGGGAATCCAAATTCTGCAAATACAATTGTTTCCGGTTTAGTTCAGGGAGTATATCAATTTGAACTACAGGTAACAGATGATAAGGGTGCCGTTGGAGAAGATACTGTCAAAATTATAGTAAACGTTGCTGATAATATTGCTCCGACAGCCAATGCAGGCAGCGATAAAACGATAATCCTTCCATCAAATAGTATAGCTCTTTCAGGAAGCGGCACAGACCCTGACGGAACAATAAAATCTTATGAATGGACAAAAATAACAGGCCCATCATCCTTTTCAATTACAAACCCATCATCTGCAATTACAAATATTACCAGTATGGTGCAGGGCACTTATGAATTTGAGCTAAAAGTTACTGATAACAAAGGTGATATAGGGACTGATATCATAAACATAAAAGTAAATGCTGCAAACAACCAGCCACCTAATGCACTTGCAGGAAGCAACCAGGTCATAACTCTTCCAACAAATAGTATAACATTATCTGGAAGCGGTACTGATGCTGACGGTACGATTTCATCTTATTCATGGACAAAAATATCCGGGCCCTTAGGTGAAACTATTAATAGCCCTTCATCAGCCTATACTACAGTAAACAGACTTTTACAAGGAAATTATATTTTTGAATTAACTGTAACAGATAACCAGGGAGCTACCGGAAAAGCAACCATGAAAATAACAGTTAATCCCGCAAATAACCAGGCACCGACTGCCAATGCAGGAAGCAACCAAGTCATAACCCTACCAACAAATACTGTAACACTTTCAGGGAAGCGGTACTGACGCTGACGGAACAATTGTTTCTTATGAATGGACAAAAAAGAGTGGGCCTTCTGGATTAACTATTAACTCCCCGGCTTCGTCTTCCACAACAATAAACGGGCTTATACAAGGAGACTACACTTTTGAATTGAAAGTAACAGATAACCAAGGGGCTACTGGAATTGATACAGTAAATATAAAAGTAAATCCCGCAAATAACCAGACACCAATTGCCTACGCAGGAAGCAATCAAACTATAACCCTTCCAACAAATACTGTAGCACTTTCAGGAAGCGGTACTGACGCTGACGGAACGATTGTTTCTTATGAATGGACAAAAAAGGCTGGCCCAGTCGGAAATAACTTTGAATACCCCGGCTTTTTCTTCCACAACAGTAAATGGGCTTATTCAAGGAGATTATACTTTTGTATTAACAGTAACGGATAGCCAGGGAGCTAAGGCAACATCAACGGTGCAAATAACAGTAAATCCCGCAAATAATCAGGCACCGACTGCCAATGCAGGGAGTAATCAAACAATAGCCTTACCAACCAGCAGTATGACTCTTATAGGAAGTGGGAAAGATGCTGACGGGACAATAAAATCTTATGAGTGGGCAAAAATAACGGCACCTTCGGGAAGCACTATTATAAATCCTAACTCAGCTAATACAGTTGTTTCAGGATTGGTTCAGGGAGTTTATCAGTTTGAGCTGCAGGTAAGCGACGATCAAGGGGGCGTTGGAAAAGACACTATCCAGGTAAATGTAAATAGTGCAGTAGTTACACAACAAGTGAAAGTTAATATTGCGCCGATTGCGAATGCCGGAAGTGACATAACAACAGTTACCTCTAATAATTCTGTTGATTTAAAAGGAAATGGAAGCGATGCAGATGGTAGTATTTCATCTTATTTATGGGAACAAATATCAGGGCCTTCATCAAGTACTATTATTTCAAGTGATTCAGCAAATACTGAAGTGCAAGGCTATTGAGGGAACTTATGAATTTGAATTGCAAGTAAAAGATAATGAAGGCGCAGTAGCAAAAGATACGGTGCAGGTAACAGTTGGTTTGGAAAGATTAGCACCAGAGAATGTTACAGGAAATTTAAAAGTTTACCCTAATCCGGTTCATACAGTAACTAATCTGGAAGTTAATAGTGACAGAAATAATACAAATGTAATGATCGGGATTACAGATATGTCTGGAAAAACCGTATATAAAGATCAGTTTGTTTCTGCATCAGGGAATGTGAAGCAGCAAATAAATATGAGTAACCTTATTAAAGGTGTTTATATTATTTCAGTATATTTCGATGGGATTATAAGAAATTCTGTCAAAGTAATAAGATTATAGATGTTATTTTTTGGCTGATATTTGTCAATAGTAGAATTTAAGATGCTCCAAAATGTGCAATTAGCTTGCCATTAAGGGGCATCTCAATTACATTTTTTCATAAAATCAACACAGACAAATTGTATGTTTATGGAGATTCCACGTCAATTCTAATTTTGAAAGCATCAAAATAATTTTAATAAAAATTTCTATCAAAAGATTCATCTGTTGTTAAGACTTACGATATTTACCTCCAAATTATATTATCATCATTTTTATAACTATATAAATTCTAACTCTTCAGAAAACAGATTAAATGACAGAATTCATAACAATCCCAAATGTATTGCCTCCCCGTTTAAAAATAGATTATGAACAAAAAATTCCTAAGATTATTTGGCAAACCATGAAAACAAATCGGGTACCTTTGTTTATGAAGGATTATATAGATACCTGGACTGATAAAAACCCTGAATATGAGTACCGGTTTTATAATGATGAGGATATTTTAGCATTTCTTAAAAATGACTTTCCTGACTTTTTAGAAGGGTATAAAAAATTAAAATATGGTGCCTCAAAAGCAGATATTTGGCGCTATTTAACTATTTATAAATATGGCGGTGTTTATGCTGATATGGATTGCTTATGTAAAACACCTCTGAGAAAATGGATTAATCCTTCCGCCTTGTATGTTACCCAACTAGGAATTAATAAAGATCTTTGTCAATGGTTGATTATCAGTATTCCACAAAATCCGATTTTTTTAAAAGCGGCATATAGAAGTTTAGAAAATAGTGACAAAAAAAGATATAAAACAAGTCATTATGGCTTTTCATACACCAATAATCTCATTTCAATTTCAGATAACACACGTCTTTTAACTTTTAATGATGAAGTGTTGGCTTTAGCCGGGCCACCCGTATTACAGCAAGTAGCTGAAGAATGCTATAGACAAGGTTTGCTAGAAAAATTTCTTCCTGACATTCAGGTTGTTTGTGTTTCAAATCAATCAGATTCCTGCCAAATGAATGGAAATGTTTCCCATGGCAGTGGAGAGAATAAGGCATATTTAAAAGGGCTCAAATTATTGAACGTGCCACATTATAATAATCGTTTTATGGTAAGGATAAAGCGAAAAGTTAAAATATTTTTTTTTAAGAATTTATATCGATCGAAAGGGAGTGAATTAACCAATTTTTGAAGTTTCAGTGATTTTTAGATTAATTTTTATACAACGCTGAAAAATATACGCTATCCAAAATAATAATATGGGCACAATGACGGTGAACATACGAGGTTCAGCACTTCCTAAGATACTGCCGCCAAAATAAATCAATCCGAAAAACAGCAAAAAACGAATAGAAAATAATATTTTTCTCCAATTTGCTAAAGTTATGATAAAGCATAATACACCAAATATGACAATGGTACCGTTTATCGGTAAACGTTTAAGAGTGCTGGGTTTTTGAATTGTATAAGAAACTGGGTAATTAAAAATCATTCTTCCTATATTACTGAAGCAATTTTGAAGGAATTTAAAAGGATGAGATTTAATATTCTGAACTGCGATCCTTTTTAGCACATTATCCTGAATTACTCCTGTATAAGGACTACCATATAACTGACCATTTTTAAAATATAATTCCTGTGCTTCTTTGCTTGCAAAAATTTGGTCAAGGTCTTTTTGATGTTTCAATTTTATTTTTTCATTACTACCTGGAATCCTGTTCTTACTACTAATTTCATTGAAGGAATCTTCAATCCAATCCCCATATTCATTTTCATATGGTGTACTCATCCAATATAGATTATTGCCCCCAAAAGAACTCCAATATAACAATTTTCCTGTCATGTGATAGGTATAAGCTAGCCACGGTGTAGTTGTTACAAAAGCGATTGTCAAAATTAATATACTTTTCTTATAATTTAAATTTGTCCTATTTATAATTAAACAAGAAAATCGTTCCTAAAATCATAAAAACTAACACGTAACCAAATATGGGTTTGGTTAACGCCAAATAACCCAAAGTTAAACCTGCAACTATAATATATATATATGTTTTTTTTGTTTTGCCTTCAGTGAAAGCTAAAATAACAGAAAAAAGCAATAATGGAATTAATGAAGACGCAAAAACTTCAGGTAAAACGTAAGGAAGCTGTTCAAAGGTATTTGGATATAAAGCCCATAGCAGACTAAAGATTAGGGCGTAGTTAAAAGTTACAATTCGTTGTAGAGACTTAAATAAAAGAATAATCGAAAAGTAATAAAATATTGCATTCATTAATTTTATACTGATTAGAGGCAATTTTAACGCAACAAAAGGCATTATAATTAAAGAATATCCGGGACCATTCCCTAAATCTAAGTATGGTGGGGGAAGAGTATAAAAACCATGTGTTAAGTTTACAGCATAATTCAAATATCTATCTTCATCACCATGGTTACTCCCTATAGCGAAAATTAAAATTAACACTATATAAAATATAAGGAATGGAAGAAACAATAGAAATGGATTTTGGCTTACCTTAAAATTTTTCAATTCCATATTGCTATGTTATTACATTAAAATATATTTCGTATTTCATAAATGTCCCTGATCATTATTTTAGTTCTTTTTGATTCTTTAACGATGTCCCTAAATGAAACAATTCTTCAAAGTATCGCTTACTTTGAAGTGATAAAAACCCTAAACTGAAAATTTGAATTGCGGCGATAAAGGTAATTCCTCCTACCACAAAACACTGCGGGTTTTTCCTAAACTGTACATACAGACTTTTTGAAAAAGTCGGAGTTATATCCTTGGCATGCGAAATTGATGATAAGGGTATCAAAGAGCAGCCACAATAATTCATACATTGAAAGTAACATGAGGAAAGTTCCAATTGCCAGAAAAAAGATATAGGGCCTGAAAATAAAACTGGACATTATACCTGAGAAAAATCCGCGTAACATCCTGATGCTTGACGTGCGCTTTCCTTTATATTTATTCTGTTCAGTCCAATCAAGATGTGCAGGTATTTCAACAATTCTTGCTCTAAGGATCATTGCTTTATATAAAATTTCAGGATTTATTTCATAGTCTTTGGTTTTCAGATTAACGTTTTGATAAAATCTCTTTTGTATGCCCTTACCATTCCTGTATAGGTATGATATTTATCCTGAGCTGCAATACGCATGAATCTATTTACCCATCTGCTCATCACTTTCCTTATGAAAGGAACATCTGTTACTTTACCTCCCGGCATATAAGGAGAGGCAATCACAATATCTGAACTTGTTTTAAGTAGTTCATCAACCATTCTTTCTATATGATCAACAGAATAGCTGAGATCAATATCCATTACAACAAGTATATCTCCCTTTGCATTTTTAAACCCGGTTTTTAAGGCATTTCCCAAATTCAAATTAACCGGATGATGGATGACTCTTAAATTATTATAACTTTCTTCATATTTATCAGCAATTTCACCCGTTTTATCCTTACTGCCATCATCTATCAAAATAACTTCCCATTTGTACTTATCGGAGTTGCTCTCCAGATATTCTACAATCGTATTTAAATTTCTTTCAAGAATCACTTCTTCATTATAACAAGGTAATAAAACAGAAATGAAAGGTTTATTTGAAAAGTTCATGATAAATGTTTTTTAAGAAATAAGAAATCTCTTTATTTGTTTGTTTACTGCATTCGCCTAAAAAGATGCCATTTTAAATCAAGTGGCGGATAATTCATATTATATTTCCCAAATAAATAGTTCAATAGTTTAAAAAACTTCTTCTTAAATATAAAATTGAATGTTTTTTCTTCAATCAATGAAAGTGCATGCCTGACATTAATCTTTTTAGGTGGAAATCCTTTTGAAATGAGTTCAAATCGATAAGAACGAAATAAATCGATCAATGTTTTATCCGAAAACCAGTGAATAACACTTGGTGGACTGTACTCATGCCAGTTTTTACCCATTAATTGCGCAATTCCACTTTTCATATTCCACGATTCGACCAATATGAATCCTCTTTCTTTTATAAGTTCCTCTAATTTCAACACAGCTTTATCAAGATCAATAAAGTGGCCTATTACTTGAATTAAATTAATAAGGTCAAATTTTTCATCACTTTCAAAATTTTCAAGAGTTCCGGTAATAATATTTAATAGGATTAGGTAGAATAGGCGCAAAGTGTCTTTAATACTGGATAAGGATGAGGAATGTTATTCATCATTCTGTCTATCAGGTTATCAAAAATCCATTTGCGCCTATTACGTTTATTAAATAGGTATTTATATTCGTCCAGGTAAGCAAACAGCAAATGTTTTGAGCATTTATGATGTGTGCCTCTTAGCCAATTTTTAAACATCATTATCTGTTTATGCAATTCTTCAAAGTTCGATCCTTTTGCAGATAATTCAGTTTTCAAATTTTCCATTTCTGTTTTTAAAGATTGATAACTCTTAAATTTGTCTGTTGTAATTTTTGCTGTTGGCTTTGTAATCTGCTTTATGGCATACTTCATAGTTGTAGCTTCAAAATTTTCCAGTATTTCAAAATTGACGTTTCCTATTCTTCCATCCTCTAATTTTTCTATCCCAATCATTACAGCTGTTTTTTCATGCATATTTCTTCCTGTTTTCCCTTCGGAATAGCCACCAACAAGCATTTCATCTATTTCAACATTATTGTCAAGTTTATCTTTGTTCCTGTCATTCATAATCGCTTGTACTTTTCGTTTCAACAGCCACGCTGTTTTTTGTTGAACGTTAACTTCTGAACCCAGTTCAACTGTTGACATCCCTTTCTTTTTGGACGTTACTCTGAATATTATGTAAAATAGCCTTTAGTAAAGGCATCTTCATTCCATGAAAAACTGTATTGGCAGTTACACTTTCATCGTACCCACATTGTTTACATCTTTTATGATAACCGGTCTTGCCTTTGAATGATTTCTGGCTACCGCATCGTGGGCATTGATAGCCTTTTCCTATTTCTTTTCCATTAAATATAGATAACAACAATGATTGTTATAAAAATTTCTACTAAACTCAATTGCATTCATTCCTGTAAACATAACTAAATAATTTAGCTTCTAAACTACTAAAATAATTAGTTATAAACAAGCCTTTATATTTACACCGCGAACATTCTACCTAATCTAATATTTAATTTCAATTCATTTCTTCCATAACTTGCCATAGTATCATTAGGCTCTATCCCTTTTGCTTGCCAGCCTGAATTAACAAATCCCTTTAAAATAAACCCAGCGGCACAACCTACATTTAATACTTTCCCCGGGGTTACAAATTTTGAAATTATTTTTGCATATTCAAGTCCATAATTGTATAAAATATCTTTTTCATCAAGGTAATTGGGATAGCCGGCTTTACCCTCAAAAAAATATTCATCAGAATAAACCTTTGATACATGATTTTTAGAATCTTTAATCTCAGAAAATCTTTGACTACATTTTTCACATTCAAAAATCTCATAACCGTTTTTTGTAAACAGTATATTTTTCTTTTCGCTACAATTTAAAATAGAAGCACATGTCTTTTTTATCATTCCCTTTTAAGGTATATACGTTTTTTCAAACTGACAGTTTTTTGAAAATTCAGACATATTAACTAATTCAAAATTCTTCTGCATTTTTTTAATTACATATTTAAAGGTTTCTACTTTCTTATCGCTGTTTAAATTCATCCCGGGAAAAAAAGCCAAAGCCTTAATTTTATCTCCACCAATCAAATCTAAGGGATGGAGTAAATAACTTGGTTGTGTTCCTGTTATTTTGCATAAAGAAATGGCAAGGTTTAAATATGTTTTCATCATAAAATTTGAGATGCCACTCATGTAAATCAAATAGCTCAAATGGAATGGAATTTTTAAAATCGGGACAGTTGTTACAGGAATCTCAAGAAGTTTTTTATTCTCTTCTAAATTATGATAATATGGTTTGTTGGAACGAAAACCTTCGCTGAATTTTCCAAATAATTCTTTCCTCGCTTTTTTTTCTTCAGGAGGAAGGTCTGATTTTGAGAAATAATACATCCTTGCCAACGGTCCCAGCCATGTTGGAAAGGTAGAAGCATCATATAAATAATTCCTTTTTTTGATTACTTCCAGCAAATCTTTGCTCCAGCTAAAACCTGGCGCCTCGAAAGCCTTTTGGGCGTTTACCTGTTGCATTAAAAATCGCTTCTTCGGCTTCAGTTATTTCTTGTTCAATTTTTTCGTAACTATAAGTTTGAAGCCACGATTCATGGTGGTAAGAATGATTTCCTACTTCATGCCCATGATCAGTAATCATTTTCAAATACTTCCTGTTTTCTTCTGTTTCTGTATCTTTTCCAACAATAAAGAAGGTTATTTTTAAATTAAGTTCGTCAAGTACGCTTAAAATGTGTGGAATAAAAATGTCAAAATAAGAAGGGTATTTGTCCCAACCTTCATCGCCATGAATTTTCATATACGACCATTGATTATCTAAATCAAGGGAAATACTTGCGAAAGGTTTCTTCTTACTCATTATCGTTTAAAATTTCTTTTAGTTTATTTTCGGCAACCTGGATAGTTTCATTTACATTGAGCGTGCCATTTATAATTTGGGCTGAATTGATGATATAATAATTTCCTAAGGAAGTGGTAACCGCCGGTACTTTTTTTGAATAATTAATAGTAGGCAATGCAAATACAATCCTTGCTTTTGAAACTCCCCAAAAACTGACGTCTTCATCCGAAAGGTTTGGGTACATTTTATAAAGCTGACCTAAAAATAATTCACGAATTTCTGTTTCATCTGCATTGAATAAATCATCTTCAGGATTTACATACTTAGGTAAATAAACGAGGTGCTTTCCTTTTATTTCATCTTTATCAATCAATGCGGTCATTTCAATAATACCGGTAAAGGGCGGCCAGGAATCGGTTATGTTGGTAACATAATAAGGTGAAATTGATTTTTTCAATAAAATTGACGGGCAAATAACTCCGAGGTATTTTATGTCATTATGCTTTTGTTTTTCAGCATCAGTAAGTTGCTCCGCTATTTTTACTGATTCTTTAGAAGACAATGTTGAAATTACTTTATCAAATGGCGTATGACTGAATCGTCTTCAGAAACCACATCCATTTTTTCAAATGAATTCTTTTTTAAAGACTTTACTTTAGAATTGTATTTAATTTCAATTCCCATTCCTGAAAGATGCTTTGCAAATTGGGTATTTATTTTTTCGTATCCACCGGTTACATATCCAAACATTTCTTTTTTCAGGCCACTTTTGCGTGCTGCATACATTCGCTGAATAGTTGACCAGATGAAAGCTGCAGAAGTATTTTTATAATTATCGCCCAATTTTGCTTTTAATAATGGGAGCCATATTTTTTCAAATACTCTTTTGCCTGACCATTTCGTCAACCAGGCACTTACAGGAATATTTTCTAATCGTTGCCAGTCTTTTATTTTTGAGGCAGCAAAAATGGTTAACCCTAACCTGAATTTATCTATTAAGTTAATCGGGGGAAATTTGAAAAACTCAACCAGGTTAGACATAGAATATAATTTCCCTTCAGAATAAAACCCGGTTTTTGTTTCTACCCATTTTAGTTCATTTTCTAACCCAATCTCTTTCAGAATTTTCCTGGTGTTGAGGTCAGACATTAGGATTACGTGATAAAACTTATCCCAAATAACGCCATTCCCGTCCGAACCAGAATGGGCGGGCATTTGCCATGAACTGGTTAATCCCCCCACCTTTTCAGCAGATTCATAAATAGTTACTTTATGCCCTTTTTGAGAAAGCCGTAATGCCAAAGTCATACCTAACACTCCTCCACCAATAATTGCCCAGGTTTTTTTCTCTGCCATCCTTGTTAGATATGATTTATTAATTTTATCATCTTTTCAGTTACATTTTTCCCAAATACTTCCTTTTGTGTTTCCGGAGATTCAAATGAAGCAATTTTTGAGGCTATGCCTTTTTCTAAAGGATTAATTAATAAGTTCCATTTCTCATCAACAGTTTCAACCCATTCAGTCTCGGAACGAAGAGTAATGCATGGCTTCTTCAAAATGTAAGCTTCTTTTTGAATTCCGCCCGAATCAGTAATAATTTTATCAGCAGAATTTTCAAGCGCAATAAAATCCAGGTATCCCTGTGAATCAATCATCCTGATATTTGATGGAACAGAATAATTATCTGCCAGCATTTTTTGTGTACGCGGATGCACCGGAAAAATTATTTTCTCACCCAACTCACCTAATTCATCTAAAATATGTTCCAGTTATTTTTGTATCGTCTACGTTATAATTCCGATGAAGGGTTAATAAATTATATTCTTTGCCATCCAATTTCAGTTGACAAATAATGGATGATTTTTTAAGAGCAATTTCAAGATTATTTTTCATTGTATCTACCATAATATCCCCGGTAAAAAAACTATTTTTCCCTAAACCCTCTTTATGTAAAATATTAATTGCTGTTTGTGTTGGAGCAAATAAATATTTTGAAACATGGTCGGTAACAATCCTATTAATTTCTTCGGGCATACATCTGTTGTAACTGCGCAAACCTGCTTCAATATGAACAATGGGAATATTCAATTTTGCGGCTACCATAGCGCCTGCAAAAGTGGAATTGGTATCACCAAAAACGATAACAAGTTCGGGCTTAAATTTTATCATTGAAGAATCAAGCATTTGCATCATCTGTGAAATCTGAGAAGTGGAATTTCCGGCATTTATTTCCAAATGAATATCCGGCTCTCTTATCCCAAGGTCTAAAAAAATCTTTTCGGACATGGCATAATCATAATGTTGGCCGGTATGCACAATTATCTCTTCGTGTAAGCCGGCAAGAGCTGATGATAAAGGAGCCAGTTTGATAAATTGCGGCCTTGCACCTACTATTGAAAAGATCTTCAAGTTGATTTTAATTTACTGTTCGCAAATCCTTTTTTTGAAAGCACACTGGAAAAACCATTATAAGATGGGACACCTTCTATTGCTACGGCATTGGCGATTTCACATCCCGTAGAACACGTTTTTGCCAGGCGTTGTACATCTTCCAATTTCACTTTATTGTATTCATCAAAGGCGTAATTTTCATTGTAGAAATCAATCAGTCCCATAAGTTCATGCCCAATACCCTTTTCCATTGCACGGAAACTTTCATAAACAAATTCAATAAAATCTTCTGATGGCTCTTTTATTCCTTTCCCAATACCGGCATAGCTTTCAGGATTTTCAGCAAATTGATTTCTATTGTAAATATTAGAAGCATCAAAAATGCCTTTGATATTTTCTTTAGATTTTATTTCATCAAAACGGTCTATATATTCTTTGTGGGCTGAACATATAAAAACATAATCCGCAAATTCCAAAGCCTGTTTCAAATCATGAGTTAAATGATCCCCTTGATTAAATTTCAAAAGGTTTTGATCGTTTTCTTTTACATAAGGATCGTGCATAATGTAATTCACATTATTATTTCTTAAATAATTTGCCAATACCAGAGTAGGGGAGTTACGTGTATCTTCTGAATTAAAACGGTAAGCCACACCTAGCAAAACAATCTTTTTATCATGTAAATTTCCAAAGGCTTTTTCAGCCTGCTTAAAAGTATAAACCGGAGAAGCATCATTAATGAATCTTGATTCTAAAATGAGGCTTGATGAAGAATCGTTCCCTTTCTGATTATTTCTCCACCAAAGAAGAATCCCATCTTTAGGCAGGCAATGCCCTCCGACTCCCAGCATAGGAATTAATAATCCCCCACTTGGAACAGCATTGGGATCTTCGGTTGCTTTGTCGGATTGAGAAAGCATGGAATTTACTTTGTCTCTTACCTTATAGAAATCAATATTGTGCTCGTCGCAATATCTAACTATTTCAGTAGAGAAAGCGATCCGTACATCCCGATACGCGTTCTCGAGAGTCTTTACAATTTCCGCTGTGAGGCTATTTGTCTGATACACTTTCCCATTGGTCACAATATTGCTATAAAGCTTTGCAATTAATTTGGGTGTTTCAGGATGTAGGCCGCCCGCAAGTTTATCAGCATCGCGGATCCTTTCAACCAGCCTTCCGGGCATTACCCTGTTAGGGCTATTCCCTAATAAAATATCTTTGCCTTCTTCTAAACCGTATTTTCTAAAATGCTCCCTGAATAAAGTATCCATGGTTGTAGGAGCAAGTGTCGATTCGAAAATTATTAAGGGAATTTTATTAGCTGGCTTTTTTTGTAATGCTTCCGCTAATTTTTCGAGGCCGCCAAACATGGGACCATAATCAGGTTCAAAACCACTTTCATTTTTATCGGTTTGTATGGAAACTAATATAACATCAGCATCAGTAAGCACCGAAAAATCTGAACTAGCAGAAAGAATTCCTTCTTCTACCGCTTCATGAGTTAAGCCATTAAGTTCAGGCTCAATGCCTCCTATTACAGACTTTCCACTGTTGATAGCATCAACTTTCCATCCTGAGTTTACTGAATTTCTTTGAACAATTACAACTTTTGCTGGTTCATCAGTGCCAATTTTAATTCTGGCATTCGCCAACATCGCTGCCATGGGCATTCCTACAATTCCGGGCCCTATAACTCCAATTTTTTGAATTTTCCAATTTTCTGACTTGAGGGGAGATGTATTTACTTCCATTTTAGTTTTTGGTTAGAATTTAATTGATTTAGAATCTATTTATAATAATATTTCTTAGGTTAAAATATTCAAATTTTTAAACCGGTTTATGCAGGAAAAGAATATCAGCAAACCAAGCAGTTGATCAAAAAAATGGTTTTTTTCAATTTAGTTTATTCTGATAGTAAATAAACAAATAATCCATATTTTTATTTATCAATAAATTGCGTATACCATAATTCAAGGCATAAGAGCCCCCATAATCCTCTGCCGAAAGGTTGTTCAGTATTGATCATTTTTTCTACATAATCAGTATTGATTATGTTTCTTTCTTTTGCCTTTTTTGATAACAAAGTATCCATAATAAAACTTTTGGCTTTATTTTTTGACCAAATATGAAGGGGAACGGGGAACCCCATTTTATCTTTACGGTCCATAATTTCGCGTGGCATTATGTCTCTAATTGTTTTTTTCAAAAGGTATTTCATTTCGCCACCTTTAAATTTCATTCCAGCCGGCATTTTTGAAATCAGATCTACGATTCTTCTATCAAGAAGCGGAACTCTTGATTCGATTGAAACCGACATGCTAACCCGGTCTTCTACCTGTAATAGGCCAGGAAGGCTTCCAAACATATCAAAATGAGTCATTTTATTAAAATAACTTTTAGTTTCGGGATTATTAAAATAATCTGAAAATTTGTTAAATATCAACTCATGTTTACATTCTTTAGTAAAACCGGGTTGAAAAAAATGAGAGGTAGCCCCCATTCTATTTATTAAATGAAAATATCTTTGATCCATTGGTTCAAAAGAACCTTCTTTCCAAAAACTTTTCATCATCGGAATATATTGTTTTAATGCCGGTAAATTAGGAAGAATAGACTCTAAGGAAACTATGTGTTCTTCCTCTTCATTCGATTCATTAATCGCACCTTTTAGGGCCTGTTCAAGGTATGCAACAAGGTACCGCGTATATCCACCAAATATTTCATCTCCACCCTGCCCACCTAAAATAACTTTTACATGCTTGGAGGCATATTTCGATACAATATATTGTGGAAAAAGCCCAGGGCCGACAGGTTCGTCAAGATGATAAATTAATTTGGGCATCAAATCTATAAATTCCTGCTCTGTGGGGAAAATTTCAAATAATTCTGCGTTAGCTGACTTTGCAGCGATTTGTGCATATTGGAGCTCACTAAATTCAGGGCCTTCGCGAAAAGCGCCACTAAAGGATTTAATAGGCTTGTTCAAAAGTTTTGAGGCCATTATCGTTACCAAAGACGAATCAATGCCTCCACTTAAATAAGTACCCACAGGGACATCGCTCCTCAATTGCTGAGATATAGTTTCTTCCAAAATTGCCTTAAGTTCAGAAATGAAATATTCTTCTGTATGGAATTGATCGGTCCTGAAATCAGGTTCCCAATATTTTACCTGTTTTATATCCCAGTTTTTCAGATCTATAGTCACATAGTGCCCGGGTAGAATTTTATGAATATCCTTAAACAAGGTTTCTTGCCCCATTATAAATTGAAAAGTAAGGTATTCATATAAATTATCGGTATCAGCTTCAGCATGAATATCCGGATGGGCAAGTAATGCTTTTATTTCACTACCAAAAAGAATTAACTCATTATCATGATACCAATATAACGGTTTAATTCCAAAATGGTCTCTTGCTATAAAGAGTGTATTTTTATTTCTATTGTAAATAATAAAAGCAAACATTCCATTAAGGAGATTCACAAAATCATTTCCATATTCTGCATAAAGGTGAAGTATTACTTCAGTATCGGAAGTAGTACTGAATGAATGGCCTTTCTTTTTTAAATTTTCCTTAAGTTCAATATAATTATAAATTTCTCCATTAAAAACAATAGTACAATTATCAAAACTCATGGGCTGCTGCCGGAAGAAAGATCAATGATTGAGAGCCTTTTATGAAAAAACCCAATTGAACCTTCTACCATAATACCGTCTTCATCAGGCCCTCGGTGATGAATGGGTTTAGCCATCTTCTGAAGTAAATTTTCATTTACCTTTTCTCCGGCCTTATTAATAATTCCTACAATGCCACACATAATACAATTTCAATTAAACGAATTTTCAGTTAGTTTATATTTTAATTAAAACGAACTCCTATTTAGATTGTTGTTTCTGTAATAATTTTTAAGTTGGCTAAATTATTTATTGCAGCAGTTATTGGTTCTTTAATGAACATTTTATATAACAATTGAGTGGAAAGTATTCCGGCGATTGCCATTTGATCTACCTCCGAAATATTTTTATTCTGAAGTAATTTGCTGACCAACATATTTACTTTCTTTGGATTAAATAATCCATAAGATTGGAGGCTGGTATCTGATAGCATTTCAGCTACATAAGCCGGGGAATTGGAATTAAAAAATATACTGGCTATTGGAGCGCGGTAGGGTTGTTTTGACCTTTTTGAAATTGATGGTGGTATTTTTCCTAAACTCATCTTTTTTAAGATGAATTTTTCATTTAGGCAATTCAATTTAAAACTATCGGGCAGTTGATTACAAAATTCAATTACCCTGTAATCAAGAAACGGATAACGCCCTTCCACAGAATTGCCCATTGCCATTCTATCGCCTTGTGAAGAAAGAAGATACTCTGACATAAAAACAGTGGCTTCAAGGTATTGGGACCTTGAAAGGCCACTCCAACTCATAATATTATCCGGAAGTTGCGGGTAAAGTACGTCAAGTGGGTCATAACCATTCAGGCTTCCAAGAACATCATCTGAAAAGAATGATTTTATCCTTGAAGTATTATGCCAACGTAACAAATGAGAATAGAGTGGGTTACCAGTGTCTGTAAGTTTGTAACCAAAAAACATTTTAGACGCAATATTATTTGCATCTTTCAAATTAGAAATATATGGATAAATTCTTGCCAATAATTTTGGCCTTATTTTAGAATTTGGTTCATTTGCCCAGAATCTCCGGATTTTTGCTTCTTTAAAAATATTGTAACCGGCTAAAAATTCATCAGCGCCTTCTCCTGTTATTACAACTTTGATATTTCTTTCCCGGACTTTTTTTGATAATATCAGCATTGGGGTCGGAGAAGTTCTTAAGATAGGAATTTCTGAATGCCAAATAGTATTTATAAATTGATCAGCAATATCTTCTTCTGTGCATTCAAAAGCCGTATGATTGGTATTGAAAAATTTTGAAGCTTCATCCTGGTAAATGGTTTCATCAAATGTCTTATCTTTAAAACCGATTGAAAAGGTATTTAGGATTTCCGGATTAATTTTATGTATTAAAGCGGTAGTAACACTTGAATCGAGCCCTCCACTTAAATAAGCTGCAACCGGCACATCAGCCCTCAGCCTGATTTTTACGGCATCAGTTAATAACCATTCGAATTCTTCTATAGCCGATGACAAATTAGGGAGATCATCCCTTCCGGCAGCAAATTGAAGATTCCAATATTTTTCAATTTGAATACCATCTTCCTTTACGAGCATGAAATGCCCGGGTGGTAATTCATAAATATTTTTGAAAGCGGTATTTGGAGAAATTGTAGTCCAATAAGTAAAAATTTGCGCAAGGCTTTCGTTACAAATATCTTTTTCAACACGATCGAGTGTAAATAAACATTTGATTTCAGAACCAAAAGCAAAAGAATTATTTTGTTTCCAATAAAACAGAGGGCGAATGCCTACCCGGTCGCGGGCCAGGAAAAGTTCTTTTTTCTTTTTGTTCCAAATACAAAAAGCAAACTGGCCATTAAAATATTGTAAACAATCCGGGCCATACATGGCATACATTTGAACCACCACTTCAGTATCACAATGTGTTTTAAGTTGAATACCTTTTTTCTCGATATCCTCTCTTAATTCTTTATAATTAAAGATTTCCCCATTATAGACAATCCAGTAATTTCCTGATGCATCGGACATAGGTTGCTGCCCTGATGCAATATCAATAATGCTTAATCTCACACTGCCTAAGGCAATATTTTGTCCTAAGTAAACTCCACTTTCGTCTGGCCCTCTATGCCTGATCACCGAGAGCATTTTTTTAATACTTAGTTCCGAAGAAGCTTCCGTAGATGAATGATAATTATATAATCCGGCTATACCACACATAGAACATTTTTAGCTTATTTTGCTTTCCACAAATTTCGCCATAGCATTAATTGATTCAAAATTATCTTCAAGCAATTCTGAATCCTTAGCTTTGATGGCAAATGTTTCCTCAATGAAGTTTATAAGTAGGACAAAACCCATAGAATCGAAAATACCTTCTACAAAGATTAGGGATTCATCTTTCACCTGGTCTGGTGAAACATAGGTTGTTTCGATAACGTATTCTCTTATTTTGTTTTTGATTTCAGTTAATGTTTCCATTTATTTCATTTTTTGTTTTAATTTTTTAAAATCAGATTTGACCAACAATTAGAAGTGTATTTTTTATTTAAAACATAGTTATAAATACCCAATGCAGTTTCAATAAAAATTCAATATAAAAACATATAGACTTTTTTATATTTTTACAAAAATTAAAAAAATGCCCGCTTTTTTATTTCCATTGATATTACTATTTTTTTTTATGGTTTTTATTATTTACTATTTGGTAAATATAAAATATAAAATATACATTTTATTTTTTTCAAGTATTCTTTTAATTTCGATTTTATCTATAAGCGTTGCAATCCTTTCTTTAGTGCTTGCTCTCCTAAATTTTTTATTTGGATTAGCTTTAGAAAAGTATAATAATTCAAATCCTTCCATTAAAATAAAATTATTTTGGATAGCCATTTTCTTTAATGTTGCCATTCTTTCATTCTTTAAATATTTTTATTTTTTTGTTCAGAGCTTGGATTTTCATTTCTTTAGTACCGGAATATATGCACATGTTCCTTACCGCTCTGTTATGATTCCAATTGGGATTTCTTATTATACTTTTCAATCCCTCGGGTATCTTATACGCATTAGCAGGGGAAGTGAAAAAGCAGAGCCCAATTTTTTTTTATATACCACCTACCTGCTTTTTTTTCCAAAATTTTTATCAGGCCCGGTCGAGCGTTCTAATCATTTTTTCCCTCAATTGAAAAAGGAAATAAAATTTGAGCAAAATAATGTTGAAACGGGAGCCAGGTTATTTTTATGGGGCTTATTTAAGAAGGTAGTAATAGCCGACATTTTATTTGCGCCGGTTTCACGAATTTATGGCAATGTACATGCTTTTACAGGCTTGCCACTTTTAATTTTACTTTTTATTCAAATAATCTACATTTATTGTGATTTTTCTGGCTACACCGGTATGGCATTGGGATTAGCAAAATGTTTTGGTATCAATTTAATTGATAATTTTAATCGCCCATTACTTGCGAAAAACATTTCCGAATTCTGGAGAAGGTGGCACATTTCTTTATCTTCCTGGTGTAATGATTTTATTTATAATCCATTTATTGTAAAATATAGAAGATTTGGCAATAATGCGGTAATTACCGGAATCTTTTTGACCTTTTTCGTCGTAGGCATCTGGCATGGAGCCAACTTAACCTTTATTATACTTGGGCTTCTACAGGGAATAGCCATTGTATATGAATTTTATACAAAAAGGTACCGCATAAAATTTGCATCGAGGTTTTCAAAAAGCACTGTAAACACATGGAGCAGATTAATTGTGTTTTTCTTCATGACTTTTTCTATGACCTTCTTTTTTTCAAATTCAGTCACAGACGCTTTTTACATTATTGCCCATTTGTTTAGCAATCTTCATTTTAATATCAAAGAACTCAATTTTATTGCGAATAAACCTCAATTTTTAATATCCCTTGCTTGTTTTATAATTCTTTTTATTATTGAAATCTTTAATGAAAAGGGGCGGAATTTATTAGCCCACTATTTAAAACAGCCTTTTGTCATTCGCTTGTCAGGATATATTATTTGCATCGCGATGATTTATTTCCTCTATTCCCGATTCTACCCTTTCTATTATATGAGGTTCTAAATCATCAATTTATTTCGATTATTTTTTTTAGCAATTATTACTCTAATGTTGCCCTGCATATCTGAAACAGAATTAATCTGAGTATAATTATTCGATTCTTCGATTAAACGCATTATAAATTCTCCTTGTCCAACTCCAACTTCAAAAAGCAACCAACCATCCCTTGTCAAATATTTGAGTGCTTCTATTAGTAACCTTTGAATTATTTTAGTTCCAAACATACCTCCATCAAATGCTAATGATGGTTCATGGCCAATAATCTCAGAATTCAACTTCGTAACCTTTGCACTTGAAATGTAAGGCGGATTGCAAATGATGAGATCGCTATTTTCAAAAAACTCTGATGTTTCAAATGCTGAAAATAGATCACCCTGTTTTGCATGAACACGTTGATTGAGATTTAAAAAAGAAATATTATCCTTGGTCAATTCGACAGCTTCATGTGAAAGATCGGTAGCAAAAACTTCAACACCAGGATTGTAAAAAGCTACAGCCAAGCCAAGGTTTCCTGCTCCGCAACATATATCCATGACATTGACAAGTTGTTTTGATTTTGTCAAATCAAGAGAAATATCGACTGCTTTTCTACCTAAAAGTTCAGTTTCTTTTCTTGGTATCAATGCCCTTTTATCAGAAAGTAATTCAATACCCATAAAATTTTGCCTACCTGTAATATGTGCTAAAGGAACATTATTAAGCCTTTGCTCAATTAGTTCATGCAAAATTTTTATCTGGCTTTCTGATAATTCAGGAAGGGAACTTTTGACAGCTTCTTCGGCAGATTTTGCTGATCCTGAAGCCGCAAACCAGCAGGCTTTCAAAGTAGAATCCACATTCTCTTCGGGTTTATCCTCCAGAAAATGGAGCTTTGAATTGAAATCATTTTTTATCCTCGCAAAAAGTGTTTCTACATTCATATTCTACACCTGTTTACAAAATAGAAATTAATAATTAAAGTTCTTTTACTGCTAAACAGCATGCATCGAAACCGGTTTTGTAGCAATATGTATAGTAGTTTTAGAATAAGTATCTTTTTTATAAATTTTCCCTTCTTTTAAATATAGAATGTCAACCCCTCTTCTTTTTTCAGGTTTCCCGGTATAATTCTTTTCTATAGAAGGCCATTCCAATTGCCATGTAAAAGTTATCTTTTGATTAACCTCATCAGTAAAAAAATCTTCCTGAATAAACTTAAAATTTCCATGATGCAAAAACCAAAATTTCCATGATTGTTCCAGGGCTTTTTTTCCCGAAATAATATTGCCATTCCAGTTTTCAAAAACAATGTCGCTATGAATAAACTTCATAACTCCATTAATATCATGGTTATTCCAGGCGATGAGCCACTCGTCAAAATGCTGCTGTATTTCAGCCCTTGATAGGTTCATCTATTAATTTTTTCAGTTCCTTTTTGTCAATCTTTCCGTTTGAACTTTTTGGCATTTCCAAACGAAAAATTACTTTTTGAGGAATCATAAATGGCTCCAGGTGCATCATACATTCTCTTTGGATTTCTTTTTCACTTAATTGTACCGCGTCATGCAGCGTTACAAAAACAACAATAGATTCGCCCATAATTGCGTCCGGCACACCTAAAACTGCAACTTCCCTAACACCATTCATTTTATAAATTACATTTTCTATTTCTACCGGGCTGACTTTTTCACCCCTGGTTTTTATAATATCATCATTTCTTCCCTGAAAATATAAAAAGCCTTCTTCGTCCATCTTAAACCAATCATTTGAACACAATATCCTTTCTCCTGGTAATTTCCCTTCCTTTAGCATTACTGCACTCAATTCTTTTTTATTCAGGTAACCCAACATTACATGAGGGCCACGAATGTGAAGAATTCCAGGTTCACCTGCTGGCACAGCATTTCCCTCAGGGGATAAGAGAAATATCTCTGTTCCGGGAATTGCTTTGCCTACTGAAGCCGGTTTTATGTCAATCAATTCCGGTTCAAGATAGCATACTCTTTTGCATTCAGTTAATCCATACATTTTAAAAATAAGAGCATTCGGAAATATTTTTTTTAAATCCGGAATAAATTCCGCTGGTAATAATGCCGCAGTATTTGTAATTTTTTCAATGCAATCAAAATTTAGGCCGTTTTCTTTGTTCGCTGTAATCATCATTGCATAAACTGTTGGTACACCTGGAAATACGGTTGGCCTGTATTTCCTGATGTTTTTATATATTGAAGCTGTAAAAATAAATGATTGCTCAACTATGAGTGTCCCACCAATTGTTACTGACATTAATAACTGGTATAATCCATAGTCAAATGCTAAAGGAAGTATCAGCATGATACGGTCATTTTCTGATAGCCGCAGATATTCTATTAAGCTCCAGGAAGTAAATACCATGGATTGGTGAGTCATCATTACCCCTTTTGGAAAACCAGTACTACCGGACGTGTATATTAATGCGGCCAAATCATTGGGAATGATATTTGGGAAATCCACATCCGCATAAGAATTGAGAATACTATTTTCGAAACTTTGGATTTTAAAATGTGGGAATTTTTTTATAGAATTTATATCTCCTTCAATTATCACTTCCTGAAGCTTTTCTGTTTCTTCCAAAGCACGGGAAAGTTCATTTTTTAATGTAGTTGCCGAAATAAGGATTTTTGCTTCACAGTCATTTAAAATATATTTTAATTTATCCGCCTTTGTCTGATGATTAATAACTAAAAAGACTGCTCCGGAAAGTGTTATTCCGTAAATAGAAACTATACTCTGCCATGAGTTGTCCATATAAATGGCCACCTTGTCCCCTTTTTTTATTCCGGCATTTATTAAATAACGGGCAAAATTTGTAGCATTTTCCTTTAATAGGGAATAAGAATATTCTTCTTCTTTTACAATGATTGCCGTTTTTGATGGATTATTTTTTGCTGAAAGCAGTAATGCTTCGCCAAGCAGCCGTTGAGGTATTGATATCATTCTAAGATAATTTTATAGAGCGTTATTCAGATTTCTAATCAAAATTTCTTGTCAGTTTGATAGTTTTAAAAAAACTTAATTTTCAAAATCCTAATCAGTAAACAAACAAATAATACATTTTTTTATTTTTCTTAATTGGGTAAATTCTTAAAAATCTTTAATCGGCGGCATCCTTAAATATTCCGTGGTTTTTTGTTTACGGATAAAATTTTTATAGATCGATTTAATTTCTTCTTCAGTTCTACCCAATGCCTTACCTACTTCTTTGGGATCATACTCATTTTCATAACCATACCAAATCAAGTCCATTTCTTTGAAAGGAAGTTGAAAGAAAAATTCTTCTTGTGTTTGCTCAGCCGAATAGGTATCGGAAGTTGGTGTACGCTGAACAATTTCTTTCGGGATATCCAAAAATTCTGCCAGCTGATAGACCTGGGTCTTATATAAATTCCCGATTGGCATCATGTCGGCACCTCCATCTCCATATTTTACAAAAAACCCTTGTTCTACCTCATGTTTATTGGGGGTTCCTATTACGGCATAATACATTCTTTCCGCATGGTAATAAAGCATAGACATTCTGCATCTTTGCTTAAAATTTGATGCTGCTACAATTTGCAGGTATTCTTTTGGTGGAAGTAATTTACTCTTTGATTGGCCATTTTTATCAACAATTGTCAGAGAAAAAACAGGTGGTAAATTACTGCTTATTGATTCTGGGGTTAATCCCAATTTTCATGTCATATTCGTAGGGATTGTATTCCGGAAAAATAGTTGTTTACAGCTTCATCTCTGCGGCGATAACATCCAAAACCTTCCAATGCATCTGTAATATTTTCTTCAATTGTTTGCACTCCGAATTGATTGTGCAAGTTTTAATGCAAGATCTTTACTTTCCCACTGGAGTCTTTTTCAGGAATCAAAATTCCAATAACATTTTCTGCCCCAATAGCTTTTACTGTTAATGCAAGAGTAACAGATGAATCAATGCCGCCACTAATTCCTACAATAGCTCCTTTTCGCTTACATAACTAATAAAATGTTTTCTTTTAATTTTGAAGTAATTGAATTAATCTTTAATCCAACATTCTCATTGTAAAGAATATCTCTTGAAAATTTTAATTTTATTTTCCATCAAAAAAATTTTTTACAAAATATTTTTAATCGATTATTTTTTACCTAAAGAATGATATTGGGTTTTTTGTAGCATCTATATTCTGGCTCTTTAAATTGATTTATGACCATATTTGAAAAAATTTTTGCACCTTGTATCATTAAGATGCAGTTGACCATTAGCAAATAATTCTCCATGTTTAAAAAATAGTGATCATTGAATAATCATAAAAGGGTATGTTGTATTTTTCTGCAATTCGTTTTGCGAATCAATTGAAGGATCATTCTAATAATATTTTACGTAACAGGTGAAAGAAAAATATATAATTTAATCTTCGGAAGTTGCACAATTCTTACAAAAGATGTATAAACTTTTATTTTATTAGTATCTAATTGATAATTGATCATGAGTACTGTCGTTTATATTGGCTAATATCCAAATTCATGTAGTGGAATATATCCGTTATAATCCATTAACATATTCCCTTGTTGCATTATAAATATGGATTGCCCATGACAAGTATTGTAAAAATTAATGAATTATAAGGATATATTTTTGAAAAGCTTTAATTTTTTCAAAGGGTTCTTTAATTTCAATATGGGGCGAATTTCAGGATGGTTATAATAATAAGGGAATAGAGAAGATAATCTGTCATAGCTTTCACCATCATTTGAAAATTCTTCACGGTTAAAATCCAAAATAGCAATCTTTGGAGTATACCTTTTTAATATACTCTTCAAAACTGCATAATTATAAAAAATAATTTTTCCATCCCTTCCTGTATTATAGCACGACATGTTTAATCTCTTTTTAAATATAGAAGGAACGTAATGATGATTAGCACGCGATGCGCCAAAAATTAAAATATCAGCTTTTGTGCTATCAAGGGAATAAGTAGTCCTGTATAATAAACCTGATTTTTGTTTTTCGTAATAGATATTTTAATAAGGTTCCTATAGAAAAATCAAGTACCCAAAGGATAAAAATAAATACAAAGAATTTTGAAAAAAACTTAAAATATTTATTGTTATATAATTTTTCCATTCGCGATATTTTTATTAATCAATCTTTAAAAAGCAAAATAAATGAATTGGCCTCCATCAAAAACACCTGCTAATAAAATGTAGATTAGCAAGAACGAATAGGATAATTGTTGAATAACCCAATTTTTATTTGAAAATAATGAAAATGGTAAAATGTGCCATTCTTCCTGAAATTCATATATCATCATAAGACTGCAACCAATTAGCATAAACAACAAGAGTGGAAGGCTTATCATAAAATAAATCGCCTTGGTGTGTAAATATTCCGGTAATAATATTCATGGCGTCATTCAAAGTATCTGATTGAAAGATTATAAGCGAAAAAGTAACAAATATGAAAGTTATTAAAATGCTTAAATTGTTATAGATATGGGCATTTACTTTCTTAGAAACCCTTTTTCTTATTTTTCTTGTTAAACTTTCATACATAATTGCCAATGCCTGGAGTATTCCAAAAAAAACATAATTCCAGGAAGCACCATGCCAAATTCCGATAACTATAAAGCTTACCAATAAACCATAAAAAATACCCCATTTACCCCAATCCCGATTTTTCAAGGTAATAGGATTAAAAATATAATCATTTACCCATGAGGAAAGGGATATATGCCATCGTCTCCAGAAATCACTAACATTTTTTGATAATAAGGGGCCGTTTAAAATTTTCCATTAAATCATACCCAAAAAGTTGAGCCGTTCCTAAGGCAATATCAGTATAACCGGAAAAATCAGCATAAACCTGAAAAGTGTATAATATACTTGCAAAAAATATAGTAATACCACTTTGACTGTCGGCACTATTCATAACTGCAACATGGTAAATTGAAATTCTATCAGCTACAACTAATTTTTTAAATAATCCCCAGGCAATTCTTTTTCCACCTTCAATAATATTTTCAATATTGAATTTTTTTTTCCTTTTTAATTGAGGTAAAAAATGGCTAGCGCGTTCAATAGGGCCTACTAAAAGCTTGGGGAAATAAAGAGTAAATAAAGTAAAACGGGAAAAGCTTCTCTCTGCCTTAATAGATCCCCTATTTATGTCCGTAATATATCCAATTGTTTGGAAAATATAATACGATAAACCTAAGGGCAGTAAAATATTTAGAAGCGGCATTTGACTGGAAGGTATTTCCTTAAAGAATCCGGCAAAATCATAAATATTGATAATTAAAAAATTCCAATATTTAAAAAAAATAAGGATCCCCAGGTTTATGGCTAAACTTAAATAGAAATACAGTAGCCGTTTTTTTTCTTCTTTTGCATTCTCAATGGAAATTCCAAGTAAATAATTACAAACAATAATTAAAAAAATCAGGAAAATATAATCAACCCTTACATACATATAAAATAAAGCACTAATAAGGATAAGAAAATAATTTCTTAACCTAAGCGGTATTAAATAGTAAATGATTAATGAGGATGAAAGAAATAAAAAGTACGCTATTGAAGTGAACAACATTTAGGTATGATTGATATTATTTAATTAAAAAAATAGATATTAAAATAAACCTTTTGGAAAAATTTTTATGTTAATTTCTCTTCAATGCTTTTACTAAGATCACCTAGGTTTTTAAAATTTAAAAGTTCATTTAATTTAAACCTTATTTTAAATTTTTTTTCTACAGCGGTTATCATTTGAATATGATTTAAAGAATCCCATGCATCTATATCAGAGGTGGTTGTATTATCGGCCAATACTATAGAATCATCTTCAAATACTTCAATAAATATTTTATTTAATTCCTTTAAAATTTCGGTCTGTTCCATTTCTAGTAAATCTTTTTAATGGTTGCTTATTATATAAGAGCAGTAGTAAAATAGCAGTTATTCTAAAGGAAAATGTAGTATGGATTTTGAGTGTTCTTGATGGAAAACAAAATCTATTAACTTCTTTTTGGATTAAATGAAAATTTAATAATAGAATTTCGAAAGTTAATTTTATAAAAACGTTTTTTTAATTGTTTTTAAATCCTCATTAGGGTATAATTCTTTTCTATCAAGTTCGCGGATAAAAATATAAAACAATTTTTAAAAAAAGAAATAAAAAGAGATAAAAATAAAAATTATTTAATAAGCCTTTGCATCACCTCTAAAAATATAGTAAATGGTAAGGAACAAAATTCTGATATCTAGCCATAAAGTCCAGTTTTCGAGATACCATAAATCTTTATTACTCTCATTTTTATTTGCTCAGGATTAGAAATTTCACCTCTATAACCATTAATTTGTGCCCATCCTGTTATTCCAGGTTTAATAAATTGGCGAACCATATAATCATCAACTACTTTTGAATAATCTGAAGTATGTTTAAGCATGTGGGGCGTGGCCCTACCAAACTCATTTCACCCTTTAACACATTTAATAAATTGAGGAAATTCATCAAGACTGGTTTTACGCAAAAATTTACCAAGAATAGTAATTCGATTATCATTACGTGATGCTTGTTTAAGATCAGCATCCTTATTAGTTTTCATACTTCTGAATTTCCAACAATAAAATGGCTTTTTGTCTTTTCCTGTTCGAAGTTGTTTAAAAAATATAGGCGTTCCTGATTCCAACAAAATCAAAATTCCGATTATTGGTATCAGCCATGAAAGAATAAAAATGGTAACAAATAAACTAACAGTTATATCAAGAGCTCTTTTTTTTATTCTGTTTCCGACATCATCTAATGGTTCCTTTCTTAAAGAAAGAATCGGAAGTTCACCATAATATTCAATATGAACATCCCGGGTAATAAAAACAGAAAGATTAGGGACAATTCTGAATCGAATACATTCTTTTTCTGATTGATACATTAAATCGTAAATAAATTTATTTTGCTCAGGGGTAATTGTTGAAAAAATTTCCTGTACATTTAATTCTTTGGCTACACTTAATGTATCATCAATATTTGCTAAAACAGGATAATGCGATAATTCCTGGATATTTTCCTCATCTTCTATATATCCTATAATTTGGGTATTTAAAGAATCTTGTTCAAAATGAAAGCAAGTTTTTTTGCTGTTTCATTATATCCAAGAATAATGATTTTTTTAATTATAAAATTACTTTTCTTAAAATATCTAAATATACCCAAATAGATAAATTTATTAATCAATAACCCAAATCCAAACGCTGCAGTAGATGTTAGAATAAAAAATCTGGAAACTGCAAATTCCCTAGAAAAATACAGATAAAAAAGAATAATAATAATCCAAATTAAAAAAACCTGTATGGTTCTTTTTGTAAAATTTTCAAATGTAAAAATTATACTTAGCGAGTAAGTTCTTAAAAGAAAAGCGAGGAGAAGCCACGCGGCATTTGCAGAGTTAGATATTTAAAATAGGCATCTGCGGATCCAAAATGAATACTTTTTGTAAATACTAACTGAAAAATGAAATAGACTACATTTAAAGCAACCAAATCAAGAATAAGCAATGTTATTTGCAGATATCGTTCAAATTGTCGATTCATATACAATTAATTAATATAAAATTTGATTGGCAATGCTGTGGATTGATTTTTACCGTTTGATATAACTCCGTTTTCTGCATCATCCAGAGTTATTTTTTTTTAAATATTTGTTTCATTTTTTCTTTAATAACAAGATAAATAAAAGCAGAGTTTCCAAACAAATAACGTTTCCACATTCTTTTGGGCTCTTGCATTGTACGGTAAAACCATTCTAACCCCCAATTTTGCATCCATAACGGGGCACGTTTTACAAAACCGGCAATTACATCGAAACTTCCGCCGACCCCCATAATAAATGGTGTGTTAATAAGCTCCTTATATGTATTTAAAAATAGTTCCTTTTTTGGAGAACTCATAGCAACAAAAAGAATACTCGCATTTGAATCAGAAATTTGTTTTGCCACAGTTTGTTCTTCATCGTTAGTAAAATATCCATTTCTGTATCCTGCTATAATGTTATCTCCAAATTTGTTAGCGTACACTTCTATGACTTTTTTAACAATTTCTTCCTTCGCTCCCAAAAAGAAAATCTTGTATTGTTTTTTTGCAGCGAGAATTACTAACTCTTCCATTAAATCAATTCCGGCAACACGCTCCGGAAGAGGCATATTTAATAATCTTGAAGCCCAGACAATTCCTTGTCCATCGGCATTAATAATATCACAGTTTATAATTGATTCTTTCAAAACACTGTCTTTTTGCGCATTAGCAACTTTAACTGCATTAATCACAACATGATGAATGGGGTGCCTTTCAATAATTGATTTGTCAATTAAATTAACGGTTTCCCTCATAGTTAAGGCATCTACCGGAATATTAAAAATATTAATTCTGTTCATTTCTATCAACTTTTATATAAGTTGTTAAGGCATAAAACATCCAAGACTGAGCCCATCTCATATAGGGTATTTTGGTTGAAAAATATTTATTGATCTGGTAATAAAAATATCCTTTATCTGACTGCATGTTTTTGACCGTCCAGTCCAAAACCTTATCCATTAATTTCTTTTGTTCCTGAAATTTGTTGAGTTTAGCTAAAGTAATTATCAATTGAGCCGATGCATGAATATCTATAGGATAGACAGAATTGCTGTAATATTTAGGTATCCCTTTTTCCGTGAAAAATGTTTGAACGTAATAATCGAATCCTTTATTAAGATGTTCTTTATAAGAATTATCTTCTGAATATTTCATATAATCTGCAATACACTCCAGGTTATATCCTGTATGAAAATTATCTATCCATTGATGAAAAGGTAAAGAGCCATAGCTCCATGAACCGTTTTCTTGTTGTTGAGAGCAGCAAAATTCGACTGATTTTTTTGCTTCTGTCAAATAAATGCTATCATTTTTATAACTAAAAACTCTAGCTAAAAGACGGCTTCCTAAAAGGGATGCATTAAAGACCACACTTTTATCTAAAGGAGAATATGAAAAACAAAAGTTCTTATTTTTATCGTAAGTCCTGTTTAAATCTTTGAGAATAAAATCACATGTGCTAATGGCGGTATTCAAGAGTTTTTTATCGGCGGCGATTTCATAAGCATCCAATAAGGCATTTGCAATAAAAACAGATGCAACAACAGTCGGTGTGTTTTTTGGTTGAAAAAATGCGCGCGCTTGCCAATCAAAATTGTAACCCCAGCAGGAACCGTGAAATTCCGTGTTTTGTAATTCTAATAGTTTTTTTGAAAAAAAGATAATTTTTTCAAGATATACCGCTTTAGGCTCCATCGTATAGAGATTGCAATATCCCGATAAAAATAACCCCAGGCCTTTTGGATTGTACTCTTTATTGACTCCGGAAATATTTCTGAAATTCACAGGCGATCTTTTGAAAGCCTGTATCCAGATTAGTCTTGTGAAACGATTTTTTGAAATAAGAGGAATTGACCGAAACAAACTGCTATTAAGGCCATCATAAGGGTCCCATCCTTTGAATTCTTCCCGTTCGCACCATTCCTCTAAGGTGGCCAGAGATTTTAAAACCTGGTTATACATTCAATTTAATTTCTTGCGGTAAGCCTGTTTTTAAGCTATCTATAATTTTGAATGTTGTAAGTGTAGTTAAGCAGATTGAATGAAAATCGATCGGAGCATCTCGCCCCTCATTTATTGCTTTCAAAAAAGCATTTATTTCCTGCTGATGCCCTTTTCCTGAAAACTTTAATGTTTTAGATTTATTATTACTGTACAAATTTCCATTCTGAAAATCATTGATGACTCCTATTTTTCCAACACTAAAAATTTCGATATTCTCTTTCGGTAAAGATTTGTCTCCATTTGCTACATAAATAAGATTTCCTATGGAACCGTCTTTGAATTTAATTACAATGGCAATATTGTCATCGGTTTTTATTTTTTCATTGCTTGAATGAATACAGTCAGCATATACTTTTATCGGATATGAATTGGTAAAAAATTGCATTAAATCAATAAAATGGCACATTTCCCCAATAATTCTACCTGCCCCAATATCAGGAATCTGAGTCCAATGGTCTTTGGGTATAAAACCGGCATTAACTCTTATGTTTATTACAAATGGCTCGCCGGTATTGTGAAATTCTTTTTTTATTTCTGTACAAATAGGTGCAAACCTCCTATTAAAGCCTACCATTAAAGGAAAATTATTTAAAGTTTTAGCCTCCATAACTTTTTGTAATTGATCTTCACAAATAGCTAACGGTTTTTCTACAAATACATTTTTTTGTGCGTTGAGCGATTGAATTACCTGCTCTGCATGTAAGGAGTGGGGTGTAGCAATAAAAACCGTATTAATTTCTTTGTTTTCAAATACATCATTTTGGCTTGAAGAACAAATATTAAACCCAAATTTTTCTCCCACATTTTTTGAAGTAATTCCTTTTGATGTGACAACAGTATCCAAGGAGGCACCATAAGATTTTACATTAGGAATAAGATAACTTTGAGCAAAACTGCCGGCGCCAATGAAACCAACATTTAATTTTTTTATAGGTTGATTATTTATTTGATTAAATGAAACATCTTTTTTAGAATTTTCTTCATATTTTATAAGAATACCTATATGAGGTTGTTGATTTTTGCCTAATACTATTTCATAAGCATCTTCGGCTTTTTCAATAGAAAACGTGTGGGTTATTAGTGGCTTTACATTAATCAGCCCTTTTGACATTATATTAAGAAAAGCCTCCATATTGCGTTGTTCAGTCCATCTTACATAAGCAAACGGGTAGTCATTTCCAGCTTCTTCATAATTCACATCATATCTTCCAGGGCCATACGAACATGAAATTTTTAAATCTAATTCTTTTCTATAGAAATATGGATCTCTCGGAACATCCATCTTAACTGAGCCTACAATTATAATCTTACCTTTTTTGCGGCATATTTCTGTAGATAGAACAACCGGGTCATTGGTAGGGGCGGCCGCAGTAATAATGACACTGTCAAAGCCCTGGCCATTAGTGAAATTGTCACACGCGCTTAACAGGTTGGAATCATTGCGATGCAGCGCTTTTGTAACACTTATTTCATTTGCCAGTTTAATAAGGCGGTCTGAAAGATCAATTCCAAAAACGTCGCAACCATTTGCTTTTAAAAGTTGGCCGGTAAGTTGTCCTAAAAGACCGAGCCCAATTACACAAACTTTTTCTCCCAACCTTGGTTCGGCTTGGCGCACACCTTGTAAAGCTATTGAACCCAAAGTAGTAAACGATGCTTCTTCAAAAGAAACATTTTCAGGAATTTTAACTACAAGATTCTGCGGTATGGCTACAATCTCAGCGTGAGAAGCATAGTCCTGACCTGCACAGGCAACACGATCTCCTTCCTGAAATTTTTTATTTTTATCTAAGGAAATTAAAACGGTACCCGAGGTGCTGTATCCCAACGCTTTCAATGAATCAAGTTTTGTTTTTACTTTACTAATAGTAGCAGCCAATCCTTCTTTTTTAATATTTTGAAGTACCTGCGCTACAAGTTCGGGGCGTTGTTTTGCTTTGCCTAATAAATTGGCCTGGCCACTTTTACAGTGCCCCTTTCTGTTCCTGAACTTATCAATGAAAATTTATTTTCTACCAATACCATCCCGTCTGAGATGGAAGGCAAAGGAACTTCGTCCACGTATAGTTTGCCGGTTTTAAAGTTTTGTATGATTTGTTTCAAATTGTAAAGTTTGTTTTATGGGTATATAAGAATTTAAATTTCTTTTAATCTTGGCATCTTTATTACTTAGTTCCCAGCCAGCCAGTCATTCTTAAAATGTAGGAATCAATTGTAAATCTTTCTGTGTAAGTTTTTATATTATTTTTGGATGTTTCTAAAATATGTTCTTTATTATTATTAAAATACTTGATTGCGGTAGAGAGTTCCTCAGGATTATTTTCAGGTAATAATATACCATTATAGTGGTCGATCATAGTATCAGGGATAGCACCGATACTTGTCGAAATGACAGCAAGTCCACATCCCATAGCCTCCAGTATAACCAATGGTTGGCCATCCCAATAAGTGGGATGAACTAATATTGAGCATTCTTTATAAATTTTCCACTTTTCACCTGCAGTAACTAACCCGTGGAAAGTTATCATATTATATATGTCATTTTTTTTTATATAATTTAATATTTCTTCTTTCTGGATTTTATCGCTCCACTCTCCCATAACATGAAGATGAACTTTGATACCTTCTTTTTTTAACAGATTAATTGATTCAACAAGATTCTTTATGCCCTTTAAATAATTGAGTGCACCTACGTAGAGCAGTTTTAAAGGATTAGAAAAAAATTCTTTAGATATTTTTACATCTTCTGGTACATAAATTCCATTATCAATAACTATAAGTTTACAGATATTAAATTGAGAAAGGTTATTTTTTACAGATTCTCCTAATACTCTCAATTCAGTTATTTTTCGCAGAAAAAAAAGCCCAGTTCTTTTCTTGAAATTACTATTCCGTGTTAAAAACAGAAAGCTATCTCCAGCTAATTCCCCATAGATTTTGATTTTGAATAAGGAAGCAACACCTATAATTAATGCAGTTCTTATAAAAGGGGCAAATTTCTTTGGTATCCCTAAATATATTTTTCGTGGTTTAAAAAATATAATATAAAAAATGGTTCTGATTAATATTTTGATCCCAAAAAAGGCATTGTAAAAAGTAAACTTACCTTGCGTCAACTTATTGCTTTTTTTTCTCGAATTGGAAATGATTCTATATTCCTCTTTTCCAATTAAATGATCATAAAGATATTTGGATCTTATCTCTCCTCCACCAAAAGGAGGCGGTAGATTTAATATTAATAAAATTTTCCCAGATTTACTCATTATGTAAATTGAACAACCAATTTATTCCTATCTAATTTTACTAAATTATGTCTTTTTCAAGCGCTCTATTCAAAACAAATAGCATCCAAATAAAATTTCCATAATCTTTTTGGCCACTTTTGTTCATCTCGATTATTTTACTTACTGATTTATTGTCTAAATATGGTATTTTATTTTCAAGCTTATTTAATCTTTCTGTAAATACAGAGCCTTTAAACCATTCACGGAGAGGAACTCTAAATCCTTTCTTAGGAGCTGTAAGTATTGGTACTGGGAGAGTGCGGCCTATAGTATTACGCAAAATTGTTTTTCGTTGAAAATGGTCCATTTTAATATCTTTATGAACATGTACCATATATTCAATGAGCCTGTAATCAAGAAAAGGTGTTCTTGTTTCTAGGGAGTAAGCCATACTCATTCGATCCACCTTTACTAACATATCATCAGGCAAAGAAAGTTTAAAATTAAGGTACATTAACTTATAAAATGGGTCACTATAAGAACATTCTTTCATAAAGTCTGACAAAAATTGTTCAATTGGATATACTTTTTCTTCTTTAACCATTTGCTTTATTATGGGTATATCCATGTAAGCTGCTTTTGTCAAAAAACGTGTGTTAAAATCAAGGTTTGATGAATTACAAACGTCTATCGCGCGATTTAGGCTATAACGCATTGGACCTTTTATTGGTTTTGCAATACTTGAAATTACTATGGGAATAAAGGATCTCAGCCAGTGTGGCATTTTTTGATATTTTGATGCAAATTTTTCACCCTGGTATATAGTGTAACCTGAAAGTACTTCGTCGCCTCCATCACCTGTAAGTACCATTTTTACTTTTGAAGAAGCAAATTTTGAAACATAGCCGGTTGGAATTGCCGAAGAATCGCCAAAGGGTTCGTCATAATGATAAGCGATATTATTTAGTGATTCATTAAATCCTTCTGGTTCTATAATATTTTCATGGTGATTTGTCTGAAATTGATTTGCAACAATCGAAGCCAAATTACGTTCGTCAAAAGACTTTTCTTTAAAACCTATAGTGAAGGTTTCTACAGGAAAAGAGCTAATTTGAGTCATTAATGCTACAATAGAAGAAGAATCAAGCCCTCCGCTTAAAAAAGCTCCATAAGGAACGTCACTTCTCATTCTGATTTTTACAGAATCAGTAAAGAGGTTTTGAAAGTTCTCATATACTTCCTTTTTTTTGTTCAACATATTATTCTCCTCAATCTTAGGCAAATCCCAATATTGATGTTCTTTTATTTCTTTTCCATGAATAATCAAACAACAACCAGCTTTTAATTTATATATGTCCTTGTAAAAGGTAAAAGGTGCAGGAATATAGCCTAGAGTCAAATATATTTCAAGAAGTTCAGGATTTGGAATTTTCCCTACACCATATGCGAAAAGGCATTTTATTTCCGAACCGAAGATCACTGTATCCTCAAAAACCGAGTAATGCAATGGTTTTTCTCCAATCCTGTCGCGTGATAATAACAACTGCTGTTTATTTTTATCCCACAAGGCGAAAGCCCACATCCCATTAAATTTATTCTGGCAATCGATACCCCACTGTTCGTAGGCTCTAATTATTACTTCTGAATCAGAAGTAGTTTTAAAGTGATAACCTATTCTTTTTAATTCTTCCCGTAATTCAATATAATTATAAATTTCTCCATTAAATACCAATGATAGAGAATTGTCATCGCTAAACATTGGCTGATTACCAGTTTTGAGATCAATAATAGCAAGTCTTTTATGCCCTAACGCAATATTCTTGTTAAGATAAAATCCATCTCCATCAGGGCCACGGTGGGAAAGTACTGCGGTCATTTTCTTGATTGAAGCTATATCTGCTACTCTTTCTCTATCGAAATGCAAAAAACCCGAAATACCACACATATTTAGATTATAATCATTATTAAATTAGTTTACTATCATTGGCAGGATCACAAACTTAATCCAACGCCTCATGTTTTAATAAAGTTGAAAAAGGAAACTTTTGTATTCCCTTGTCTTTCTTTTGGTGTTTTCTGTGAAGAATTTTTGTTGTGTCGTTTCTTTTCTATTTTCATACATCATTGTTTTTCTCATTTTTTTGGGAATTTGTAAAATGCTTCCTCAAAATTACCTTACAGTATTAATATCCGTGCTTCCTATAATAATTATATTCTGGTCGTCCGTTCTACTAAAGTTCCAATGACCACTCTCGTGATCCTTTTAAAACTTAGGTTTTTTACCTTAGCGTTGTGTCATATTTTTGAATTTGAGCTTCAATTAAATTATGCTTTCAATTAAAATTAATTGTAAAGGGTATATTTGTAAAAATCAATATACTTAGAGTAATCAATATGAGAATCTACTGAAATATTTTGATTTTTCTTCTTTTCAATTATAGACCTATACACTTTTTCTATTGTTTCTACAAACGAAACAATGTTACGGGTTTTAAATAAATAAGTATTATCAGGCCTAATTACTATATCAGAAGCTATAACTTTCTTTTCAAAAAATAGACCCTCTCTTATAGTTAGGGCATCTCCTTCAGTATTTGTAGGGCGAAGAACAATGTCTGATTCAATTATGAGTCTTACAAAAGATATTGAACTGCTATAAAGAAAAAAAACGTCCTCCAAATCATATTCGTCTATTAATTTTTTATAATCACTTATTAGAAGCTTTCCATTAGGGTCAGAAACAATAAAAAGAAATGCTATTTTAATACTATTCTCTTTACATTGTTTAGCGGCTTCAATACAAAGATCTAATCCATATAAATCTTCATTATTATATAAATCCAGTTGCCAGGCATTAGCGCAACTTATCAGATATCCGTTTGCTTTTTTAATTTTTATCCATTCCATAATTTCTATTGGCAAATATCCCTCCTCTTTCAAAATAGGTGGTAAAAAAGCCTCTTTTAAATAAGAATCAGGTAGTAAAAACTTTTTAAAAGTTTCTTTATTTACAAAAACTACTGTTTTTGAATTCTTAAAGATAAACTTATCCATATATTTTTCAATTGTACCTTTACCTTTTTGAGTATAAGAATGTATGGTATAAATAATTTCTTTTTTAAAAATTTTTGATGAAAGAAAATGTATTAAACGGAAAATATAATGACCGCTATGAACGTGAATGATATCAGATTTTTTAATTAGCCTGACATATGCGCCAAACTTCAATGATCTTATGTTAAATACATTTGTCTTTCTGTTTTTTGATTCGTCAATAAATGATATATCAAAATCGTCTTTCAAAAGCGCAGCCAACCGCTTAATATGATTGCTCACGCCTCCATAAGGCGGGGGGCAAGGACCAATTAATAAAAGTTTTTTTCTCTTTAAATTCGTCGTTGGCATCTTCAGCTTTAAATGTTTTTGCTCATAATATTTCGAAACTCACATAAAGTTGGTTTTATTAATTATTATTTCAATCTCTTTTTTATGAATATGGTAATTTGAGTTAATGGAGCAAATGTTCTTCTCAGCCCATCTACAACTATTAAATCATCCTGATAATTGATAGTATGCATCCCGAAATTAAAACTATCTTTTTTGCCAGGACTTAGTGTCATATAATTTTCTTCAATAAATTCAGTTTCGTTTAATGCAATAATTTTTGTAATCGCTATCGAAGAGCCATAATATTTACCCGAGTTTTGAGCAGGCCTGTATATATTTCCGTCAATTACAATAAAGTTTCCGGCTGGTCTGGAACCATTGATGTTATTTCTCACAGGATTTCTGGGATGTGGAGTATAAGGGCCAAACAAGTTATCTGAAAAAAAGATGTATAATTTTTTATTTGAATCGCTTCCTCTCATGGAACTAAAAATCCAATATTTATTTTGATGTTTTAAAATGGTTGAATCCAAAAGAGGAAGATTTAGTATATCTTTTTTGAAACTAAGCGATTGGTCATTTTCATCGTATTGGTAACAAGATAATTTTCCTGCTGCACTTGATTCTGGAAAGACATACATAATACCATTCTCAAAAAAAATGAAAGGGTAAGAAAGATGGCTCTTTGTGTCAATTTGCATTTTTTTTGAAATAACCTCTTTGTTATTATTTAATGTAAATTGTGAAATACATCCATATTGTTTATTATAATTTAATTCCTCAAACAGGATGAAATATTCGTTGGATTCTAATTTGAAAATAAATGGGTCTGCAAAAAATTGGTAGCTATTATTTATAGGAATCCAATTTATTTTTTTATTTATTTTTTTGTTGCGTATTATGTGTTCTATGCTTTCATCTACAACGGCTATACTCCATTGTTTTAGATATAATTTGTCAAGAAGTTTAGATAGAAAATTCAAAATATGGCAGTTTTTATTTGATATTCTTTGGGTTTATAATTAATGCATCATTCGTTACCTCATTTTGGGGGTTAACTTTAGAGAGATGCATTTTCCCTTCTAGCAGGCTTTCATATAAGTAAGTATATTTTTTAACCATTTCGTCTATTGAAAATAAATCCCGGATCCTTGCTTGTCCAATATTCCCCATCTGGCTTCGTAACCCAGCATCATTTAAAAGTACCTCCATTTTATTTGCCATATCTTCAGGGTCGGATTTTTTTACCAGGAAACCAGATTTATTGTCTATCACTATTTCATTAGTTCCGCCTCCGGAGGTAGCTATTACAGGTTTCCCCAAAGCCATATATTCCATAATAGAGTTAGATATTCCTTCTGTGAAAGTTGCTAAAACACATATATCCATCCTATTTACGATAGATTCTATCCCTGATTTTTTCCCTAGCAATCTAAAATAATCGCTAAATTGACTATTAACCAATTTTTGAGAAGCTAAAGAATCGGTATTGTTACCTATTGCAAGAAAAGTAACATCATTCCTTTTTTTTAAAACGATATCAGCCGCCTTGTAGAATGTTTTGTAATCTTTGAAGCCCGAAAACGTTGCAACCATGCCGATAATGTATCTAGTATGAATTTGCAATTGTTTCCTGATTGTTTTGTTATCTAAAAGTTGTTCGCTTCTTTCAAAATTATAGCCATTGTAAATGACAAAACTTTTTTTTACCGGAGCGCTATAGGCTTCCAAACCTGCTTTTGAATTTCCAATGATAATATCAGAAAGCGGGAAAACCAACTTTGCCCGAAACCAGTTTTTATTGAAAATATTTCTACGGGAAGGCGAATCTACCACCATGCCATTCATTAATTTTATTTTTAATAATTTACACGAGGGAATAGAATAGGTTGCTGTCATACTATCCCAGCAATGGATAACATCAGGCTTAAATTCTTTACAGATTTTATAAAAATTAGAGAAAATACTGAGATCCTTTTTTGTCTTTCTTATTAAAAAATGTATTTTAATATTGAAATCATGTATCTCAGGATAATTAATTTCCTCATTCATAACAACAAGTTCGAAAGAAAATTGCGGTCTTTTCTTTAATTCTTTCATTAGTTCTATCATCCTTCTCTCTTTACCCCCTAAATAAATTCCATTTATAAAAAATAAGATTTTCATTATTTTACTTTGCCTTTATAAGATATACTTTTAACTTAAGAAAATTAAATCACCTGTTTGTTAATTTATCCCTCTGGTATTTCTTCAACTGCCTTAAAGGGGAAAATACCCAGCGTTTACCATCAATTACAATTAGCTCATTTTTTATATTAAAAGTGTGAATTGAATGAATTCCTTTGTTGCATTTATTTGCGTTTTTTATTTCAATTTTCATATATAATTCTTCAAAGTATTCCTTTTCGTTAAGAACTATTAGCCTATTCATAGTTATAGATTCACCATATTTATTTTTGCAATTTTGTGTAGGCCTGAAAATATTTCCATTACTTTGAATAAAGTTCCCGGCAGGCCTTATTCCATCTAATCCTGTTTTTACAGGGTTACCTTCATGGGCGTTATATGGCCCGAATAGATGATCAGAATAATAGATATTCAATACATATTTTGAATTATTTGAACCTAAAGTTCCAAAAATCCAGTATTTAGTATTGTGTTTTAAAATGGTAGCATCAAGTAAAGGAATGTGAAGAATGTCCTGAATAAAATTGATTTTTTCATTAATTTCATCATACTCATAACATGATAGTTTTCCATTTTGCGCCGATTCGGGGAAAATAAAAGTTTTATCATTTTCAAAAAATACAAATGGGTATGAAAGGTGTTTTTGGGTATCAAGTAAAGTTTTACTATTTATCTTTTTAAAATTATTATCCAATGTAAGTAGACTTATCTTCCCATATTCTTCATCAAATTTACACTCCTCGAAAAGGATTTTTATATTATTTTCTTTTGAATTTACAAAAAAAGGATCCGCATAAAATTTTTCAAGTGATTTCGTTTTCAACCATTTAATATCAGCATTAAAATTTTTATTTTTTAAAATTGTATCAATATTGTCTTCACAAATTCCAATAATCCATTGCTTAAAAAATAATTTCTTTACATATTTTAATAATTTTTTTTTCATTTTTAAAATCTTTAAAGATTGGATTTGTGAAAAGAAAATTTTCTTCTTTAATTAAATACTTTATTTATTATAAAGATTTTCAAAAAGAAGGCTTATTTGTTCTATTTTTCCGGGATTTAAAACATGATGGTTCATTACATAATTTTTTGCTTTTTGTGCAAAACCGTTTGGAATTTGATTGTTATATATTGCCTCTATTAATTTGTCCGGATTTCCATTCGCAACCATCCCTAGTTTTTCTTTTTTAATGATATCTCCCGGATCTATATGTAACGATAAAACCGGAATGCCACATGCCCAGGCTTCAATAAAAATGTTTGGGAACCCTTCCATTTGTGAAGTACTTATTAAGGCCTGAGAATTTTTCATTTCTTTAAGTACATCCGAATGGTTTAATTTACCATATAAGGTAACATTCGGGAACGTCAACAATTTGTTATAAAATTCTTGCCCTGTTTTACCAGAAGGGGGACCAATGATTTTAAATGTTTTGGTAGAGCATTTTTTTACTATTTCAAAAAAATCCAAAAAGCCTTTTCGTTTAGAGAGCCATCCAACATACACGAAATCTTTTTGAAGAGTATCAGGCAATCCGGGCAATTGAGAAGATTCTATTAAATTAGGTAGCACAATTGATTTTATTCCCTTTTCTTCTAAAGATTTTTTTTGGCCCAAATGTTGCACTAAAACAAGATCAGATTTTCGAAGCAATAAAGGATAGACTATTTCAATTAAAGAACCACTGAAAATAGACCATAGGCCCTGAAAATTTACCTTGTGCTCATATTTATACCTCATGGAAAAGTTCATAGCATCTAGATCAGAGGCTAATCCTAATACAAATTTAGCTTTTACTTCTCTAGCCGCCCAATATGCTAAAATGTGCCTAAAATCACGAATGCGGCAATAATAAACATCTGCTTTTTGTGCTTTTAAAGCTTGGAACAAGCCTGGTAAGCGGTGGGTAAAAGTCCGTATCATCCTTGTCCCTTTGTTCCATCCTTTTATTTTAGAAACTTTTATTCCATCTTCGGTAATAAAATCTTTCTGAATCTCATAATCTATTACTACTACTTCATGGCCTGCATTTGCCAGGGCTTTGCAAAGGAGGGCCAATTGTAATTCGCCCCCTCCATCCGTTTCCCCTAATAAAGCACCTGCAATATTTCCCCAAAAACAAATTTTCATAATTGATAGGTTTCCGCGGCTTCTGACAAAGTTATAGAAGCAATATTTTCTTTTTTTAATAATTCAAAAAACTGTTCCAAAAGTTCATATAGCTTTTCAATGGACTCTTTATCTGTTCTATAAATTGAACATCCGGGCATTAGTTCACTGGAGTGAAACATCATAACCAAATATGGCAAATCAATTCTTTTTGCTTCTCTTATTAAATCTACAAGATCCTGAATTTTAGTTTTAATAAATGGCCTCAGCCACAACGGTTGGTTGCTAAAAAATAATTTTCTGAATAATCTGAGTAAAATTCTTTTATCAACATTTTCAAGATAATAACTAGCTAAATTTTGGTTTTTATTTAAAGGGTATTTTGTATTTAAAATTGTTACAGGTATTTCTAAGATTGATTTTTCAGGAAAATTATAGGTAAAGGGGAATGCTGATTTTTTAAGAAAGTCAGGCCTCCCATGCCATCCGGCATTCCTTTATAATTACTCCAATTGGTATACGGAGTAACAGAAGAATCAACCGTATAAAAATTATCAGATAGAATTCTTGCTACGCATTCATTGAATCCGTACCTTCCTGAACGAAATGAAGTAGGCCTTTACCAAATGAAATTTCAATTTGGTTGGTAAGATTCTTTATTTTTTCAATTAATATATTTTCAGGTAATTCGGTAGCAAACGTGTGGTTTTTATCATTATACCTGTAACCTTCCTTATCCAAAAATGGAGGAGTGGTCCATGAGTGTAAATGAGCACCTATTTCGGCAATGCCTTTTCTTTGGTAATCCGTAAATATTTCTTTGGAATATGGGTCGGTGCATACCTCTGATGTAACAAGGTAAGTTGGTTTTATATTGTATTTATTACATAATTCCTGAAAACGTGGAACAAATTTCAGGTTTTCAACTGTAAGTTCACGTCCATGATTCCATTGATTATCGCCTTCTGTGTCTATTGTAATTATAAATTCCATGGTTAAATCAATTTTCTGGGAATTCTTTTATAGAAAAATTTTGGGTAAAATGATAAAATAAAAAAAATTGGAGTAAAGTAAAAGAGGCCGACGGCTTGGTAATATTTTTTACATTCTAGTATTTTCTTTATAAACATACGCACCGGCCTGCCATTTCCCATTTTGATTGGTTGTATCAGGACTTGTCTTTCCCCAAACCGCATATACTGAAAGGCCTGTTTGCCATTTTGAGCCTAAATTAGTTCCGAAATCAAGCCTTGAAGCTGGAACGAGCGAAGTAAAATTAATGAAATTTGGATTGAGCACAATTGAATGTTTATCATAACCCAGTGCCTGCCACTCTTTAAATGTTTTTACCGAATTATGAATTTTGAACAATGGTTCACCGTCTTCACACCAGAATATATTATAATCGCTTTCAAAGCCTGATAAACAAACATCTTCATAAACATATATATTCAGGACTTGATGTTTAGTATAAAATATATTATTAAAAACTTTAGCCCTCTTTGAAGGAGCATTCAGGCCATGATCAGTATTACTATAAATATCAACGAGCCCCCTCCAGGTTTGTGATGGCGCCTTATTACTATAAAAAGTATTATTAAAAACATTTACATTATTCATACCTTTTACAACTACAGCTACTCTTGGATCGATAACAATATTATATGCAACACCCCCTGAAGTATTTGTCATCCCGTTTGATTTACGTACTATGCCCATCGGAACGTTTTTAAGGTAATTGTATTTTATTATAGCATTCAGATTGTATCCTGTAAATATCCCATGCGTCAAACTTGTGGAATCTTTGCCATTCCAGGTTAATTGGTTACCGGTTATGGATTCATTTTCAAGATTATTATTTTTGAAACCAGGCCTTTCATCACCGGCCTGCAACATATAACCATCAGCGTTCATTGAGGTTATTGAATTATTCCGGTATATCAAAGCAGTGGGCACATACCTTGGAATATCAACCCCCAGCCATATCCCGGCCTTGCTATTAGTAATTGCAGTTCCCTCAATGAGGGTTTTTTTGTTGAATGTACAGGAGTAAAATAAAAGGGATACTATAATCACGTGTTTAACTGTTTTCCAATAATTTATTTTTTGATAATTCGAAATCAACAGTTATTATAATTTGATAAAATAGGAAAAAAATTGGTAAAATAAGAATTGAACGTCAAAACACTGATTCTGGTTAGTACCGGTAATATTTTGTGATCCAGAAAACAGTTTTATATAAAAAGCGAATATCGAATATAAGATTTAAGCTGTTTTTAATTTTTGAATCTTTTAATACCTTTTTTACAAAACCTAAGAAAAAGATATATATTATAGGTAACTGGTTTTAATACAAAATTCATTCTTTTTGGGAAAAAAGTAAAACTGTTTGAAAACCCTTTTTTAAACTTGTTAATAAAATATACCTGGTCGTTTTCATCTACGAAATGATTGTAGCCCCATAAATCAAAGATTGAATATCCGTTTGCTTTGCAGTATTTCATTGCTTCATAAAGCCCAAAATGCAATATGGGAATATCCCTTCTTTCGGGGTCAGAGGCACCCTTATAATATCTTGCTGAATTGCCTTGATAAATAATGATCAAGCCACCCACTAAGTTTTCTCCTTCAAAAATATATTCTATAAATCCTTTATCGTTCTCATTGATAAAACTACTAACGCTATTAAATAAATGGGCTGTTTCTTCTTTATCGAAAGGTAATTTTCTAACTGCCATCATTTTAATATATAAATCAATAAAGGATTTAAGGCTGCCAGGATTATTTTGTATGCTTATTCTTAATTCACTTTTTGAATAAGCGCTTTTGATTGAACTTTTATGGCCTTTAGAAAAGGATCTTAATATTTCAGTTTCAGGCTTTGCAAGGTCAACATAAATCGAAGACCACAAATTCCCAGGTTTAAAATAATATTTTACTTTAAAATAATGATTGATGTTATATTCAAGAAGTTCAGTTTGCTTACTTGCAGGGATGCCTAATTGAATTGAAAAAAAAATAAAATTCCTCGAAGAAAAGTAGTTATGTAAAAATTGTATACCCTTTTTTAGAACTTCAAAGTCGCTAAACGCGGGACCAAAATTGATGTTGGCAGTTTTAAAAGCGCCCATTCGATAAAATAATATTAGCAAAACAGGTAACCTTATTATCATCATCAACGCCCAAAAAAAATGTATGCCTATAGCCTTCTATTTTTGCGGTCCAATCCGGGTGTTGTTCAATGCAATAAAAATTGAGTGAATCAAGAAAATTTATTATACTACTATACTCATGGATAGCTAACTTATCCTGTACAGAAAAATTCATTTTTTTTTATGGTTTTAAATTTATTCCCAATTGATAAAGATGATAAATTCGATATTCTTTTTAAGCCCTTGCTTTTTTACCCCCCTTTCTTAAATATATTGGTTGATAATCCTTTTCTTCTGCAAGCGGAGTTAACTATAACAACTATTGCCTGAACTGCTTCTTAAAATAACTTTGGCCATAAAAACGGATGGTTGGACTTTTTAAAAAGACATCTTACTGAGTGCCTTTTTGCAAAATTTTAGGACAACATATATATTGTAATTAAATGGGGTTAATATGAAATTCATTCTTTTTGGGAAAAAAGTAAAACTGCCTGAAAATCCTTTTTTAAATTGGTTAATTGAATAAACAGGGTCACTTTTGTTTGCGAAATGATTATAACCCCATAAATCTAAAGTTGAAAATCCATTCGTTTTGCATAGTTTTATAGCTTCAAAAATTCCTAAATGCGATACAGGAATATCTCTTCTTTCGGGGTCGGTTGCTCCTTTATATACCCTTGCTGAATTACCCTGATAAATTATAATTAAGCCTCCGACTAAGTCGTCTTTCTGAAATATATATACTATAAACCCCTTATTATTTTCATAAATGAAGGAATTAATATTATTAAATGAATCGGCAATATCATTTTCTTGAATACGGCAAGTTTTTTAACTGGCACATTTTTATATACAATTTTATAAATGACTGAAGGTAGGCATCGTCATTTTTGATCTTTGCTGTTAACCCATTTTTTGAAAAAGAATTTTTTATTCTTCTTCTATGCCCATTCGAAAAGGATTTTAATATTTCAGCTTCAGGCCTTTCAAGGTCAATATAAACCGAAGACCATAAATTCCCGGGTTTAAAATGATATTTTACCTTAAAATCATGATTGATATTATATTCAAGAAGTCGAGTTTGGTTACTTATATTAATTCCTAATTGAATTGAAAAAAAAATAAATTTCTGGGAAGAAAAATAATTATGCAAAAAATGTATTGCCATTTTTAGCACATCAAAATTGCTAAAGGCGGGGCCAAAATTAATATTCGCCATTTTAAATGGCCCATTTGATAATATGATATTCGCAAAGCAAGTAAGAGTGCCATTATCTTCGGTACCTAAAAAATAAGTATGTGAGTAGCCTTCTATTTTATCGTTCCAGTCTGGGTGTTGTTCAATACAGTAAAAACTTAGCGAATCAAGAAAATTCAATACACTTTTATAATCATTTGCCTCTAACTTATCTTTTATGCAAAAATTCATACCTCTTATTATTTTAATTTTATTCCCAGAAAATCTTCCAACTGATAGTGTTGTGGCCAGTTTTGGCCCTTATGCCATTCTAAATTTTCATCCCAGAAACCAGGGCAACTTTCAACTACCGAATCTACAAAGCAATAGCTGATTTCATTTATACAGGGCTCATTTTTTTCATCATAAATGAAGTCATAAGCCATTGTATTGAAATTTAATTTTTTTGAAATAGCCAACGCAATTTTAATACAACGGGTATCAATTTTATTTGGGTCTATATCAAAATTCCCACTTCCGGAAGCTCTGAAATCACCTCGCCTCACAAATCTTCTGAAAGCTATTGCCCTGTCCCCAATTACATTTACCCTTGTATCAAATTTGTTACCCGGTAAATATTTTTGAAAAATAATAGTATCTTTTTGAATTTGCCATTCCGGGTAATCAGATTTATTCTTTATAACTCCAAGCTTTAATAATGACGATTTCAATATAGACCGGCTATATTTTTTTATCCCCAATTTTGATAAAGAAGATAAATTCGATTTATTTTTTAATCCTTTGCTTTTTACTCCTTCATTAAATACCTGGTTTATAATTTTTTTCCCTTCCAAAGGGGAGTTAACAATGACAACATTGCTTGATCCGGCACCCTTTGATAATTTGGCTACTACTGGAAATTGCGATTTATCCAAGAATGTCTCTGCCTGTCCATAGTTCCAAAATATATGAGAATCAATTATGGGAAAATCATGGCTTTTAAGTAAATAGTACTCTTTAATTTTATCTTCATACGGCCAGTAGGTTTCAAAATTCGGCCAACATTTAACATGATAAATATTTTGTGCTATATTGAAAATGGTTTCATAAATTATTTTATCAGTATCTCCCTGGGAGTGGCGAAATAATAAATGAGAACATTCTTTAATTTCATCAAGAAGAGTATTCGAATTTGGATCGATGAGAATAAATGGGATGTTATTACTGATTAAAATGTCCTTATATTTTTCGCTAAAGGAGCATAATGTATTATTTGAATTTAATAAAAGCCCTAATTTCATGTATTGGTTTTATTTTTTACCTGCTACGCGGATTTTCACTTAAAATAATCTCATCAATAACAATAAAATAACTTAATATGTTCTGTTTCAGAATAATCTTTTTATTTTTTGGGGTATATGAGGCTGAAAAATAAATTCCCTTATCTTTCTGAAGAAGGCTCTTCTTCTTAAATGCTTTTTCAAAATCAATTCATAAGAAGAATTAAATGCACCATTATTAAACCTTATATATTTATCTAACGGCGTAAAGGGTAATTCAATTATGCGATTTAGTAAAAAAATATATTTCTTTATCTTATACTCCATATTTTCCATATCTATTATTAATCCCCATGATGTTCTATTCCATAGCATTAAAGTTTTTGAATAAGTAGAATGTGGCTCGCTTTTTTCGTCAAAATACGAAGGCATTTTTTTTAATTGAGGCATTAAAAAATTTCCAAGGTTATGCGCTATAATTCCATTTTTATATTTTTCAATTGCTTGCGGGGCATGTGCATGGCTCCCGATAACAATGTCTGCACCGGAATCTATTATTTTCCTCGCAATCAATATATCTTCCTTTGTAGGATAAGAGCACTCCTCAATGCCCCAATGGATGTAAACAACTATCCTTTGGACTGATCTTCTAATTTGTTTAATACTACGGATTATTTTATCAGGATTCAATAAACTTAAATAAATTTTATTGTCTAATTCAACGATAGGAGTGGTTGAATTACAAACTACAGAAAAAAAAGCAACATCCGTTTTATTTATTCTGACTGTTAAAGGAGTGCAATAATCATCATTTCCATTATTGATTCCGAACCATTTTAATTTTAATTTTTCAAGTTCTTTAAAAGTAGATTCCAATCCTTCTTTTCCGTAGTCTAAAATATGGTTATTTCCCAAACAGATACAAAGCAGGTTGCCATTAAATATATTTTCTAAATAGTTTTCTTTAACACTTAAAATGATCTTATTTGCAGCTGGTTTTCCTTCAGAGGTAATAGGGCATTCAAGATTAAAAACTGTTTTATAGTTATTTTTAAACTTGAAAGGCTTATAAGGAACAACGTCTCCTAAAAATAGTATTGAATTCCTTTTATCCATATAATTATTTTATTTTCAATATTATTTTTGGTTTTTTATTCTTAGAATCTGCTGTTTGGCCAAATGTTATGATTCATTCAAAAACCTAATAGCTAAAATAAAAATCTTATTTATTTATTTGTTTACTGGCTTATTTCTTTTGAGTCGGAAGAATAAGAACAAAATAGAATATTCAGTTAATTAAACACAGCCTGAAAAAATGTTCATACTTGAACAAATCATATTTTTATGATTAAGGGGCTAATTAAAAATAAACTAATTATCTAATTATTTATTTTTTTGCAGAAGGAATTGATTGTAAAGTTTGAATAAAATTTTCTAATAGTATAGCTTGTTTCAGATAATTAAACTCATTATAGACCAGCTTTTCTCCCTTTTTACCAATTTCCAGTGCTTTTGGATAATTTTCAAAAACTTCAATTAATTTTTCTGAAAAACTATTCACGTCCCCTGGTTTTGCAATAAATGCATTAAATCCATCTCGAAGAAAATTACCAATTTCACCAACATTGGTAATAATAACAGGTTTACCTGTTGCTAAATATTCGCCTAATTTAGTTGGAAATCCACCTTCAGCCTGTTTACTCGGTGGCCTTGCCAATGCAAGGGCTAATGATCCGTTTAATAATTCAGGAACTTTTTTTCTTTCAACCCTGTTGGTAAAAATAACATTACTTTTAAAGTGTTCTTTTTCCATGATCTCAGCTAATTTCCTTTTATACGATTCAGTAATATCACCGATCAGCATCAATTTAATATCGTTATTTATTTTTTGGCTTGTTAAAGCGTTTCCAAAGGCTCTAACAAGTATATCAACACCATCTTTATAATCATCTAATGAACCACAATAAGCAATATATTTAATATTATTGATTTTTTCTGTTACTTCTACCTTAAACCGGCTTGGGTCAACAATCATATTAATAGTAATTATTGGAACTTTATTTTTTAGAATTTGGTTAAAATAATTATTTAATGCTTCACTAATAACATAAATGCCATCTAATCTTTTTAAAACAAAATTTAAGTAAATCTTTAAATTAAGTTTCATCATAAATCCATTACCCCCTACAACAAATGGATATTCTGTTCTTTCATGCAAAACTTTAATATTGTTTTTTTTAGCAAAGTGAATTATAGGTATTAGAATAGATACAAATGTGTCTAATAAGATAATTGCATCAATCCCTTCTTTTTTATGTATTTTATTAAGTATTTCTCTTCTATAAGTAATTGAATTTATATGTAAAAAGAATTTTTTTAGTTTACTAAAATTACTTTGGTAATTTAAAGGAAATACGCATATATATTTAACCCCTTCCCGGGTAAATTCGGAACAAGGGTTAAGTTGCTTAGCTAATAAAATAAAATTAACGGAATTACCAGCCTCTGCTAATCCTTTTGCATACGCCATGTGCCTGTTAACTGCTGCACCACCATTCGGATATTCCTCCGAGGAAATGAATACTAAATTCAATTTTTAATCTTTTTTAGTATTATTCATTAGGTTCTTTGCCGTGACATTTACAGATATAAATCATAAGCATTTCTGCTATTTAATATTGAAAAGAAAATATTTGATCCCGGTATCAGGATTCTATACCTATTTCATTGTTATCCGGAGGTGTTGCAAAAAAAGCAAACATCCAAAAACACATAACCAGGGGTAAAAAAATGATAGAATAGCTTATAGAAATCAGTAAAATAATTACAAATATTAAAGCCTTGGATTTATAATTAAACTCATTGCTTAAAAATATCGAAGTCTTATAAGAAATAATCCCAAAAAAAAGGGTGCCGATTGTACCAAAAGTTCCCATAAGGTTTCCTAATCCTGAAATGGGAGAAATATTTGCCCCAATTTTATTATACCAACTAGCACCAGCTATTCCCCCCGTACCTAATACCGGGTTTTGATAAAAATCTCTAAATGCAATGAAAAATGAAGAAAACCTTTGAGGCGCGCTTCCTACGGGATTCCCTATGGATTTCCAAACTATATAATCAACGTTTTTAGTTTCTTCTATTAATTTAATAATCTTATTACTCATAAAAGGTAATGAAAAAGCAAATATAATAGCAATTACCAAAAGCGGGATGATTAAAACCATTGCATTTGATTTTCTATTTATATAATAAAAAAATATTAAAGCTATAAAAATAGTGTAACCTGTAGTTGATTGAGTTGATACGAGGGCAGCCAAAAATACCCAAAAATGAAAATTAAATTTTTGATCAGGATCAGAAAAAAATAACTTAATAAGAACTGCAAGACAAATGTAAACTCCAAATCCACCGGGTTCCCAGGCAAATCCACAATTTCTAGGGATAGAAATGCCATATACGAATGCTGTTTCTGAATATTGAATGGAATAAGCAATTACGTTAAAACCCCCGGTACCAGACACATACGAAAATTTGTCAAGGCCCGGTATTTTTTCAAAATAATTATAAAGGGTATCGCCTCCCAAAATGGTTTGAATGCCCCAGAATCCTAAAGCTATCAAACATAGATAAAACAATATATTTTCATATGCCTCAAAAAAATCAAATTGCAACCCTGAAATGGTAACATAAACAATAAAAAAGATGAACACATAATAAAGAAATATCGTTGGATGTAATTCTTTATATTTAATAGTAACAGCAGCAAAATAAAAAAAAAGAAAAAGTAAGAGAAGAAGAAAACGTTTATTGATTTTAAGGCGCCATTTGAAAAAGAAAATAATACTTAATATTATTGGTATTGAATATCCAAGAAGGTTTTCTGAAAACCATTGAGCCCTTACAAAAACACTTGCCTGCCCGGCGTAGATTATTAAAACAAATAAGTATAAATATTCCCAAAATGATATTTTTTGAAAATCTTTATTTTCTTTTTCTTGAAAAGTTCTTTGTGAAATATTTATTGGCAAATAAAATATTTATTATTTTATAAATTAATATAATTTATTTTGAAAGCCCATTTTTATTCAACTGGTAAACTAATCTTTTATAAAACCAAAGCATACAAAGGAAATAAATAAGGCCTGAAATTAAAAGTGTGTATGCTGCTCCAGTCTCTCCAAAATTTGGGATGAATATTAAATTTAATATCAATAAGCTAAATCCAACTATAATTGAACTGTTCCTTAATTCCTTTCCCTTTCCGTGAGAGCCTAAAAAGCGATTAAGAAAATCAGCTAACCCATTTAAAATGACTCCAAAACTTACTACATAGGTAAGGGAAATAACAGGCTTAAACTTATTTCCATAAAGAATATTAATAAAAGGGGCTACCAGAATCAAAATGAGAAACAATGCTGAAAAACTAACAAGAAAGGTGACCCATTGAATTTTGGCTGGAATTTTTGTTCGCGTAGAGAAATCTTTATAATGAGTGGTCGCAATTACATTCGGGATAAAACTCAACGGCGCTGCAACAGTCATTGCAAGAGAAAAATACCCTACCCCACTGTTATTATTTGAAAAGTAGCTAATCAAGATGCCGGTAAGCTGAGAGAAGCCTACTGCACATATACTTCCAAGATAAACATTAAAGCCATACGTTTTATTATAAAAGAAAATTTCTTTTATTCTTATTTTCAAATTTTTTAAAGAGGGTTTTATTTTGAAAATAATGTATAAAAATACCAATATCTGTGTAGTAATAAAAAAGAACCAGACTAAAATTAGTTTGTTTCCTTTATAACTTAAAAATACTAAATAGATTATCAGGATTGAAAGAAAGAACGCTAATTGAGGATATAATCTAGATTTTGCTAAAAGTTTTATTTTATTATCAGCTTGAAACAAAACTTCAAAAAAATGGACTAATAAAAAAATCCAAGTAAATGGTAAAAGATAATTGAATAAAGTAAATAATCCTTTTTCATTAATATTTTTATCAAAATATGAATAAATTAGTAAAGAGACTGCCATGACAAAAAAAAGCATAGCTACAATTATCAGTTCTGCTCCATAATACTCTCGAGCTTTTTGGGGGGATTTATTTAAAACAAGTGCGCGGTTTGCTGCCTGGAAAAATCCAAAAGAAAAAACAACTACAGCTAGATTAAAAATATTAAATAAAAATTTAAAATCACCATAAGATGATGGGCCAAGGAATCGAGTAATAATAACACTTGATACAATAGATAATGGGATTCCTAAAACATTGACGGAATATAGTGTGATTGCTTGTTTAAAAAGGTCATTATTCTTATATTTTATTAATAACTTTTTTATTAGATGCTTCAAAGTCTTAGTTTATCAGTTATAGGTCAATTTTTTTAATTGACTTTTTCGCTTTTGGGTTCTTAAAATATTTTATTCAAATTACAGGAACTTTACTAAGTAAAGTATTTCCTTTCTAAACTCATTTTATAGGTTGCCAAATCACTGGCTATCATTTCCTTAATCATTTCATGTAAGGGTATACTTGGGCTTCCACCCTAAGTTTTTCTTTTGCTTTTGTGGCATCCCCAATTAAAAGGTCTACTTCAGTTGGCCGAAAATAATTGGGATCAATGGCTACAACTTCTTTCCAATTTGATAATTGGTATTTTTCATTATTGCATGAAGTAATTATTCCTTTTTCATTTTTCCCTTCTCCGATAAATTCAATTTCGATTCCTAGCTTCCGCAAAAGCCATTTTTGCAAAATCCCTTACAGCAGTGGTGATGCCAGTTGCAATTACAAAATCTTCAGGCTTATCCTGTTGTAAGTATTCGCCACATTGCTTCTACATAATCTTTTGCATGCCCCCAATCTCTTTGTGCATTTAAGTTTCCTAGATACAATGTATCTTGTAAGCCCTGGGCGATTGCAGCAACAGCCCTTGTAATTTTACGGGTTACAAAGGTTTCGCCTCTGAGTGGGCTTTCATGATTAAAGAGAATTCCATTACAGGCAAACATATTATAGGCTTCTCTGTAATTTACCATTATCCAATAAGCATACAGTTTGGCTACTCCATAAGGGCTGCGTGGGTAAAAAGGGGTTGTTTCTTTTTGCGGTACTTCCTGAACGAGACCATATAATTCAGATGTGGAGGCCTGGTAAATACGGGTTTTCTTTTCCAATTTTAAAATTCGTATTGCTTCTAATAATCGTAATGTGCCTATCCCATCAGCATTTGCCGTATATTCAGGATTATCGAAGCTTACTTTTACATGGCTCATTGCGGCGAGATTATATATCTCATCAGGTTGGGTTTCCTGTATAATGCGAATGAGATTGGTACTATCGGTCATATCTCCATAATGCAATTGGAAATTGGCGTTGTTTTCATGCGGATCAACATACAAATGGTCGATGCGATAAGTATTAATTAAAGATGATCTTCTTTTTACTCCATGTACAATATATCCTTTAGATAATAGGAGTTCGGCAAGGTATGCCCCATCCTGGCCGGTTATACCGGTAATTAAAGCTGATTTCATTATTTAAAACTATGATTTTTGGAATGATTCTTTGAAAACAAACTGGAGACGGTCAGTGGCTTTTAAAAATTGGTAAACTGTTAATCATTCCTCGTGAGATAATGCCGTTGGTGGCTAAATTAATTCTTTGGCTTAATTAAGTTTTCGTATTAAATGTTTGTTTACTGGGCTTATGATTGCAATAGTAATTTCTTTTCATTAAAAGTAGCTTCCAGATGCAATGAACCGGCTGGTTCAACTTTTGCTACCAGCGTATAACCTATTGATGGTAAATTTACTTTTGCCATTGTATTTTTACTGATTAAAACATTTCCTGAAATTGAATATCTGGAACCATCGATTGCCCGGGCAATATCTTTTACATTTACTACCGTTTTTTCGACCACAATATCTTGATAATCTGTAATAAACTCTTTGATCACTTTTATTTCTTCTTCTTTTATTACAGCAGGCATGCCCTTCCAATAAACTACGTTTACTACACCATCAATTGTCTTTATTTTCTCAATTTCATTTTCTTCGATATTTGTGAAAATATAAGATTTAAATAGTGGCTCCTGGAAACTTCTTCGCTTTCTGAAAGAATTTATTTCTTTGAAATTAAGGGGAAAAAAGTTCTCGATTTTCCTTTTTGTTAATAAAGTGGCGACTTTCTTTTCGCATTTTGGTTTAGTGTAAATAATATACCAATTCTTCTGCATAATTTTTTTTTAGAAATTTAAATTTGCAGCAATTCAAAGGATTGATATGATCTGAATACTATAAGATGAACATGGCTTCGCCGCCCTCAGTTACATCTTAATGTATTTGAGTTAAACAATTTTTCATTATATCAGGATTTAATATTTAACAGTCGGTGCCTTTTCTGATTTTTTGCGATCCTTGTTTCCATAAACATAATCATAGCCATAACCATAATTATTTTTGAAGAAACCACGCATCTTTACACCATTAAAAATGATAGCCGGATTATTTATAGGGTTAATATGGATATTTTCATCAATTCTTTTGATTAACATTTTTGGAGTATAATGATGCCTGATTACATATAATGTAGCATCACATAGCCCTGTTAATAAATAACCGTCAGTAACTAATACCATCGGAGAAGTATCAACGATAACAAAGTCAAAAATATTTTCCAAGTAGTTAAGAATATCCACAACTTTACCATTTGATAATAGCTCAGAAGGATTTTCGGGGAGCATTAGCCCTGCTGAAATAAAAAATAAATTTTCATTCCCTTCGATATGTTTAATTATTTCTTCCGGATCTTTTTCACCTTCCAAAAATTCTGTAACTCCTTCTCCCCTATTTACATTTAAAATTTTATCAATGGTTGGATTATTAAGGTCCATATCTACAAGAACTACTTTTTTGCCAGTTAAAGAAAGGCTAACTGCCAGGTTAGCTGAAATGAAGCTTTTTCCTTCACCTGAAATACTTGAAGTAATTAAAATTTTTTTATGGGAAGAATCAATTCCTAAAAAAGATAATGAAATTCGTAATTTTCTAAATTCTTCAGCTACAAAACTTCTGTGTCCCTTTTTTTATTACTATTTGATCCTTTGATTTATCAAAAGCAATTTCTCCAATAATAGGAATAGAAGTTAGTGATTCAATTTCACTGTCTGTAAAGAACTTTACCAGTTAAGAAATTCTTTTATAAATATAAATGCTGCACACAAATTCCAGAAATATAAATGATACAAATAATATAAACCAATAATTTTTTGGGACTTACAGGATCGGCAGCTTGCTGAGCATAATCAACTACTTTACTGTTGGAAGCTGCTGAAGCATAAGCAATTTCACTTTCTTCTTTTTTTTGAAGCAGAAAAGAATAAAGATTACTTTTTATTTGCTGTTCCCTGCTTATATCAAGTAATTCCCGTTCTTTTTGCGGAACAGCTGGAGAATAGTGAGTTATAAGCTCCATTTGTCGCTGCAATATTTTCCTTGTAGCAACAAGATTTTGCGTTGACTACTATTTATATTACTTAAAATACTTGGTTTTATTTTATTGATCCTATCTTTAATAGCAATCAAACTTGGATTATTTTCACCAACCGTTTTCTTTAAATTATCATATTCCAGTTCAGAATTATATAATTTATCGATCAATTGGCTAAGCATTGGATCACTCACTCCCAAAGTTGACGGAACTATTCCCCCTTTGCTATTATCATTGGATTTTACAAAATCTTCTACCTTATCCAAACAGCAATTTGTGTACTTACATCGCCAAGTTTTTGATCATTGGCACTTACATTTTGTAAAAAAAGGTTTCCTTGTGTACTTATATCCACTGCCTTGTTATCCGATTTAAATTGTTGTACCTTTTTTTCGATCGAATCAAGATCATGAGCTACAAGAGACAAACGAGTATTTACAAAAGAAAGAGTATTTTTAGCCAATGCATCTTTTTCTTCATTGGCTGATTGTTGATATGCATTAATTAACTGATTTAATATATTTTCAGCTCTTATAGGATCAACATCTCGATAAGTCAAATCAACAATTGAAGATAATGCACTTGCGGATTCTAGCTCTTAAGACCTACCTAAAAATGCCGAAGCATTTCTTTGGGATTATCTGATAATGTAAAATATAAGTTGATTATTTCAATGTATCAGATTTGTTATAATATTTATTCTAATGTGAATTTTAATTTCCCAAATGGAGTAGAAACTAACTTCACTGATAGGGTATTTGTATTTATCATTGAGAATCACAATCCCGGTTTAGCACTGAATCATAAGTTAAGATAAACTTGTTTAACACGATGCTAAAGAATCCGGAAAAAGTGCAAAAATAGTAATAGGAGAAGAAGTATAGGCTAATATATTATGAACATCCCTTTTTTCATAAACAGGTGCATATAAGTCTAAAGTTCTGTAACTACATCTTCCATCAATTTTCTCGATTGAAGTATTTCGATTTCATTTTCTACAATTTTTTTTGAAGAAATTTGATCAAGGGATTCAACTAACTTGGACTCTTCATTTCCCTTTTTTTCATCTTTTATAATTAATGTAGCAGTGGCTTGGTAAATTGGTGTTGCATATCGTATATAAGTATATGCCACTGCTAACCCAATAAGAATCGCTAATAAAAAAAGAGGCCAATATGGAAGATATTTGGACACAAATTGTTGCATCAGATTATCTTCTTTTTCAGACTCAATCCTATGTTTACTTGATTGCATTTCTTAAAATTAATTGATATTATTATGGATATCTTAAAATCCTGTCTAATACAATTGCTACAACCGATAAGGCACTAAAAATTATGGGTAAAATATTGCTGTGTCCTTCCTGCTGTTGCCGCCTTTTGTTTATTTGGCTGTACATATATTACATCATTCGGCTTGTAAATAATAATAAGGAGAATTGAAAAAATCAGTTGAAGTCAAATCAATGTGCCTGCGTGATTTTTTCTCCATTTTCTTCCCTGATCAACAAAACATTATCTCTTTTTCCGTAAATAGTAAGATCGCCTGCAAGGCCTAATGCTTTTAATAATGATATTTTTTCGCTGGGAACCGTAATAACAGTAGGCCTGGCTACTTCACCAAGAACTGTGACTTCATAATTCAGATATCTAATATCTACAATTGGATCAACCAGTAGTTTTTTCGACAAAATGAGATTTGTTATATTATCTTTCAATTGTTCTTTTGTTAGCCCGGCTGCTTTTACAGCCCCAAGAATCGGTAAATCCACCGTTCCATCTGCATTTACTAAATAGCCTCCTGATTCTGTATTACTTCCAGTAACGGTAGTTGAACTGCTAATATTGTTATTTTGTAAATTAAAAGGACTAGATGCTTCAGCATTTGCGCTACTGATAGTTATACTCAAAATATCATTAGATTCTATAGGCGTTTGCCTTTCTACCGTGGTAGCCGGAAAAGTGGCATCCTTTACATTATTAAAATAAACAATCTTCTTGGTATTTGCGCAAGAAGTAAAAAATAAAGCCGCAATACTTATGTACAAAAGAGGTAATAATCTGGGCATATATTATTTTTAAAAAACCGCATTTACTTCAATAATAAACACAGTTAAAAGTTTAATAAGAGATCTTTTGTAGGAAATGGGATCCAAGGGAATATAGGTGTTACAATTCGGCTTTTCTTGTGGGTTGGATAACTAAAAAATTATCTTTTCGGACACAAACCTAATAGTTTAAAATTGTATATCCAAATTTTTGAAGAAAAAAAGAAAAACAAACTTTTCAAGGCATTATTCTACATTATTTTTAATTTTTTATTTTCAAAATACAGCTTATTTAAAATAATATTTAATAACTAACAAAAAAGAAACAATTAGAATTCCCTTTCATAAACTTTTTACCTTTTGGTAATTGAAAAAGAAGCTTAAAAGGCAATATTTTTTATGTATGTGGATAAATATTCTAAGGAAACCTTGCACTAAATAAGGTTGTTATATACTTTTATACCCACTTACCAAACCTTAATCCCCCATTATCCCTTGTAAAATCTCTGATTTTTTAAAAATCCTTTCCCTTTCTAAAACCGTATATAATAATTAGAATTTGGATTTTAAATTATCAAGCTCCGAAAGTTTTGTTTTTTAAATAAGCCTTTAGATTTTCAGCAATGCCTGTGGATTTTACCAGCATTTGTTAATAGAAAAAATACACTTCCATTCCTGTGATTGACTATTTTTTAAAAAATGGCATCATATTTTATTGAAAAATATATTAAGTTAGGTATTTTTTAAAACATTGTTTAACCTTAAAACAGAAAATCATGGAAAAAATTTACAAAACTTACACCAAGCAAATAAATGGAAAGACTTTTTATTTTGTAAAAAAATTTTCTGTCTTTACTGAATACGAAAATTCCCCAAAAATTTTGGATAGCATGGGCATGCATTCTGATTTTTATAAAGCTTGTAACCTCGCAAAAATCTATGATGAACTTACGGTAAATAAGTTGATGAAAGAATTGCATATAATTCCGGATTCGGCAAGAATCATTCATTTTCCAAAAGTAAAAGCAATGACTCATTCATTAATAAAAAATACTCATAATGCTATTCTAAAACTAAGATGGGCTTCTATCAATTAGACTTATTAAAAAGTTTCATTTCCGGTTTTAAAAAGAATGAGATTATGTTTGCAAAAGCATGCAATCATTCAACCAGCCAAGCCGGATTATTATTACCTGCAGTAAAAGAATAACTCCATTTCTGCAACAAGAAATTGCTGAATTGGGATTTAAAACAAGAAGGATTTTTACAACGGGAATTGAATTGAACGGAACCCTGAATGATTGCATCCGTTTGAATTTAAACCTTCGCTGCGCCAGCCAGGTTCTATATTCCCTGAAATCCTTTACTTGTAATAATCCTGATGAATTATATCAAATAGTTTCTCAAATTCAATGGGAATCAATCATTGAAAAGGATGGATATTTTTCTGTTACAAGTTCTGTTAATAATCCGAGCATAAATAATTCATTATTTGCCAACGTAAAAGTAAAAGATGCGATCGCGGACCGTTTCAGAAATAAATTGAATCAACGTCCTGATTCCGGATCGGAGTTGGATAAAACAGTAATCAATTTATTTTGGAAAGATAATAAAGCAGAAATCTTTATTGACACGTCCGGGGAAACCTTATCTAAACATGGATATAGAAAAATTCCGGGCAAAGCGCCAATGATGGAATCCCTTGCTGCCGCAACGTTGATCGCTACAAAATGGGATCGAAAATCTCCTTTTATAAATCCAATGTGTGGTTCTGCTACATTGGCAATTGAAGCAACAATGATATCTACAAACCGCCGCCCCGGTTTGTTTCGTGATAATTATGGTTTTATGCACATCCTTGGTTTTGATAAAACTTTTCTGGAGAAAGAAAAAGAATTATTACATGAGCAGATTACATCTGTAAAAGGAATAAAAATAATAGCAACGGATATAGATGAAGACGCTATTAATGTTTCTAAAATAAACGCAGGAGTTGCAGGCGTTGGAGATTTAATAGAATTTAAAGTTTGTGATTTTAAAGAAACGGATGTTCCTGAAAATGAAAACGGAATCGTATTTTTTAATCCGGAATATGGAGAACGATTGGGCGATGAAATTGATTTGGAAGAAACGTATGCCCAAATTGGGGATTTTATGAAAAAGAAATGCAAAGGATATACAGGTTATGTTTTTACAGGCAATCTGAACCTTGCCAAAAAAATTGGCTTAAAAGCAAAAAGAAAAATTGAATTTTATACAAGTAAAATTGATTGCCGTTTATTAGAATTCGAACTTTACTCCGGCAGCAGAAGAGTTGATAAGGCTTAAAGATTTAGTTAAAATAGCAATTCTGAAAATTAGTTCGTTTGCTGTAATTGAACAATAATCTTCCCAAAAGAAGAATAAAAATCCTGGATATTTCTTTGTTTACTATCAATTAATATTGAGATGATAGCAATAGTTAAAGGGTATGGCATTATAAAATCCATCACATGCCCAATACAGGAAGGGTTTACCGCACTTTCATTTTACCGGATTATGTAAATTTATTCCGTATCGTACCTTTCCACGCTTTCTATGCCTGGCAATGCTTTTAAATTTATTACAAGGTCATCAAGTTCATCCTTATCGTGTACATAAACTCTTACATTTCCTTCAAATAAACCTTCTTTAGCTTCGATAGTGAGCGCGTTAATATTTATTTTTAAAGTGCCACTTATAAGATTGGTGATCTTATTGATGACACCTACATCATCAAGCCCAATGATTTTGATACCGGTAAGAAATGATATTTCTTTATTCTTCACCCATTTTGTTTTTACCACCCTGTGGCCGTAATTAGATAACAGTCGCGCCGCATTTGGACAATTCGTCCGGTGAATTTTTAATCCTTCGCCCTGGGTAACGAATCCAAAAACATCATCACCCGGAATGGGTTTGCAGCAATTAGCAAGTGAATACATTATTTTATCGCTGCTCTCGCCAAAGATGATTAACTCATTATCTTTTTTATCATTTTTGGAAACGTGTTCATGCTTTTCTTCTGCTGGTTGTTTGGGGATTTTGGGTTGTGAAAGTTTATCAGCAAAAACCTGGAAATCCGTTAATTCTTTAAGGTCAATTTTTTTTATGGCAATATCATAAAGCAAATCCAGATGCGAATTCAATTTATAATATTCAGCGATTTCATCAAGGTTTCCCTGGCTCATCGTGACGCCCAATGCGTCCAGTCTTTTTTGCAAAATAATTTTTCCTTCTTCGGCAACGGTACGCTTTTCTTCTTTTAAAGAATCCTTTATTTTAGACCGGGCTTTGCTGGTAACCACCATTTTCAGCCATTCGGCTTTTGGCTTTTGTTTGGTAGAAGTAATAATTTCTATCTGGTCGCCACTGCGTAATTTATGGCCGATCGGCACTAATTTATGATTCACTTTTGCGCCGATACATTTTTCACCGATTGCTGTATGGACTGCAAATGCAAAATCCAATGCAGATGCCCCGCTTGGCAACATTTTTATATCGCCTTTGGGCGAATACACATAAATTTCCTCGGCTAAAAAAGACGTTTTGAAATCCTGCAAAAAATCTACAGAATTAGTGTCCGGTGCAGCAAGCATATCGCGTATTTGCTGAAACCAGTTGTCAAATCGGTTTTCCTCGGTAGTGCCTTCTTTATATTTCCAGTGAGCCGCCAAACCTTTTTCCGCGATATCATTCATCCTTTTGGTTCGTATCTGTACTTCTACCCATTTTCCATGCGGCCCCATCACCGTTGTGTGAAGTGCTTCATACCCATTACTTTTTGGATTGCTCAGCCAGTCGCGAAGCCGCTGTGTAGAAGGATTATACTCATCAGTTACCAAACTGTATACTTTCCAGCAATCTTCTTTTTCATGCTCGGGCGGCGAATTTAAAATAATACGGATAGCAAAAAGATCGTACACTTCGTCAAATGAAACACCTTTCTTTTTCATTTTGTTCCAAATGGAATGAATGCTTTTTGGCCTGCCATAAATTTCAAAATCAAATTTACCCTGAATGAGCTTTTCTTTTACAGGCCTGATAAAATCATTTATATAACGGGTACGTTCCCTTTTGGTATTGGCTAACTTTTCTGCGATGTAGCGGTAACTGTCAGGCTCCATATATTTCATCGCCAGGTCTTCCATTTCAGTTTTAATATTGTAAAGCCCCATCCTGTGCGCCAGTGGTGCATATACATACACCGTTTCAGAAGCGATTTTCAATTGCTTTTCGCGCTTCATGCTTCCCAGTGTGCGCATATTATGAAGCCTGTCGGCCAGCTTGATCAGGATAACCCGGGGATCATCTGTAAGCGTCAATAAAATCTTTTTAAAATTCTCAGCTTGTTGAGAAGAATTGGCGTCAAGTACATTAGAAATTTTTGTAAGCCCATCCACAATTTTAGCTATTTCAGGGCCAAATTCGCGTGTAATCATTTCGAGGGTAACATCAGAATCCTCAACCGTGTCATGAAGCAAAGCGCAAATGGTACTGCGGACACCAAGCCCGATTTCTTCAACACAAATCATGGCCACTGCCAGCGGATGCAAAATATATGGCTCGCCACTTTTGCGCCTCATGGTTTTATGTGCTTCCGCAGCCATTTCAAACGCAATCCTTACCTGTTCTTTGTTTCCGGGTTTTAATTTTGTTTTTAAAGCACGGAGCAAAGCACGGTATTTACGAAGAATTTCTTTTTTTTCCTCTTCTTCGTTCATTGTATATTTTGGAATATCAAGAGTAGTTTCCATCTGCTACGAATTTACGCCCAAATTTTTTTTCAAGAATTTAAAAATTAAATGCCTTTGGATTTTACTGTGTTTTAATTCTGTTAAAAAAAACTGCAAATTCCTCTTTTTAATTTCAATTTACCGCCTTTGGTAACCCCTTAATTGATAATTCTTTTAAATTATTTTTCTTTAAGGGCCCTGTTATTCTTTTTATCAAAAAATCCATTACTTTTGCCGCCCCAAAAGCGCATGTGGTGAAATTGGTAGACACGTCAGACTTAGGATCTGATGCCGCAAGGTGTGGGGGTTCGAGTCCCTCCATGCGCACTTTCTTCAACTAATTTTCTGTAAAAGAAAATCATAAACCGTGTTTTGAACGGTTTTTTAAATTTAGAGTAATGGCAAGTGTAACAAAAGAAAATCTCGGTAACCTCCACGATAAATTAACCGTAAAAATTTCTAAAGAAGATTATTTCCCTTCATTTGAAAAAGCAATAAAGGATTACAGTAAGAAAGCCAATATTCCCGGTTTCAGAAAAGGAATGGTGCCGGCAGGAATGGTTAAAAAAATGTATGGCGCTTCCATTTTTTATGATGAAGTAATTAAATCTGTAGAAAAAGAATTACAGGAATACCTTGTGAAAGAAAAGCCGGAAATGTTTGCACAGCCTTTGCCAATGGAAAATGATTTGCGCAAGCTGGATATGAATAAACCGGAAGAATATGATTTCCCTTTTGAAATAGGTTTGAAACCTGAAATTACTTTGGAAGCACTTTCTTCTTCAAAACCCACTTTTTACAAAGTGAAAACAACGCCTGAAATGGTGGGTGAAGAAATTGAAAAATTAGTAACCCAAAAAGGAGACCTTAAAGATGCAGAAACGGTTTCTTCTCCCGAAAATGTATTGAATGTTTTGTTCGAAGAAAGCGATGCCGAAGGAAATGTAGTTCCCGAAGGAATTTCAAAAGACAATTCTATTCTATTAAAATATTTTTCTGAAGATTATCAAAAAAAGTTGCAGGATAAAAAAGTGGGCGATTCAATCGTTCTGCAATTAAAAGAGGCTTTTCCTGAAAAAGAAAGAGAATGGATTTTGTCCGATTTAGGTTTGGATAAAGAAGATCCTTCATCTATTGAAAAGTATTTTAAAATGTCTGTTACCAAAATTGGTTTGGTAGAAAAAAAAGAATTAAATGAGGAATTCTTCAAACTGGTTTTTCCTGATAAAGAAATAAAAAAAGAAGAAGATTTTCGCAAAGCGATAGAAGATGAAATTCAAAAACAATGGGATGCCGCCGGGCATAGCCAGGTCCAGGACCAACTTTATCATACCTTAATAGGTGCGCCTGTCCAATTTCCTGAGAGCTTTTTGAAACGTTGGTTAGAAATCGGAGGAGAAAAACAGAAAACCAAAGAGGAGGTTGAGGAAGAGTTTCCGAAATTTAAAGACCAGTTAAAGTGGACACTTATCAGCGATAAAATTATTAAAGACAACAAGCTTGAAGTTTCTGAAGAAGAACTGAGAAACAGTATGAAGGAAGAAATTTCGCGATATTTAGGACAAATGAATATGGGTGACGATACTTCATGGCTTGATAGTTATGTGGACAGGATGATGAAAGATGAAAAACAAGTGGATGCTTCGTACAGAAGGCTTATTACCGAAAAATTATTTAACTGGCTTGAAACACAGGTAACTCCTGAAGAAAAAGAAATCTCATCCGAAGAATTTTTAGAAATGCAAAAGCACCATCATCATTAATTTTTACTTATTGGACATTACACTGCAATAAAAATTCCGGTTATTTATTGGTTTACCGGGCAATGGTGAATGAGCCATAGGGGAATGTTGAATAAAAGTTAATCATTCTAAATTCCTAATTCCCAATTCATCTTCCTGTCCTTTTGTCTTATTTTTTTTGTTAGCATAATATTTGGAACTTCACCGCCGGTAAATTGTTTTACATTAAATTTAATTTATGAATACAGGAAAAGAATTTGAAAAATATGCTGTTAAACACAGAGGCATAAGCAGTAATACATTAGATGCCTATATCAAACATAACGTTACTAATTTAACTCCCAACATTATTGAAGAAAGGCCAATGAACGTCGCCGTAATGGATGTTTACAGCCGGTTAATGATGGACAGAATTATCTTTTTAGGTTACCCGGTTAATGATGAAGTAGCCAATATTATTACTGCTCAATTATTGTTTTTAGAAAGCGCCGACAGAACCAGGGATGTGCAACTTTATATCAATTCTCCCGGCGGTGGCGTTTATGCAGGCCTTGGCTTGTATGATACCATGCAATTTGTAAGCCCTGATATTGCTACTATCTGTACAGGAATTGCCGCAAGTATGTCAGCCGTATTAATGGCTGCAGGCGCTCCCGGAAAAAGAAGCGCGCTACAACATTCGAGAATAATGATGCACCAGCCAAGTGCCGGCGCTGCAGGCCAGGCTTCAGATGTAGCCATTACGGTAAATGAAGTAAGAAAAATAAAACATGAACTTTATGAAATTTTAAGTAACCATACAGGGCAATCCATAGAAAAAGTAGACAAAGACAGTAACCGCGATTTTTGGATGACGGCTGCAGAAGCAAAAGATTACGGATTAATAGATGAGGTATTGATAACTAATTCCAGAAAAGAAAAAAAATAAGTTGACATAAAAATAAATGATATGAATTTTTATAAAAATAATTTAACACGTTTTGAACAGGAAGAAGAACCCGAAGTAGCGATGCCGGAAAACCCGATTGAAAAAATGATGGGTGGAATGGTTTTTGACAAGAAATTTCTTGAGGAAAGAAAAATATTCCTGTGGGGTGAGGTTCATGATAAAAGTGCGAGAGAAATAACCAACCGCCTTTTGTACCTGGAAGCTACAGATCCCGGAAAAGAAATTACTTTCTACATAAACAGCCCGGGCGGCGTTATTACCAGCGGAATGGTTATTTATGATACGATGCAAATGATTTCTTCGCCTGTAAGTACTGTTTGTATGGGGATGGCGGCCAGCATGGGAAGTATTTTATTAAGCGGCGGCCAAAAAGGGAAACGTTTTATTTTTCCTCACGGAGAAGTAATGATCCATCAGCCAAGCGGCGGCGGGCAGGGAACCAGCGCAGACCTGGAAATAATGGCCGTGCAAATACAAAAAGCAAAAGAACTGGGCGCTAAAATATTAGCGGAAAATTGTGGCCAGTCTTATGATAAAGTGATGGAAGATTTTGACCGTGATTACTGGATGGATGCGGAAGAAAGCAAGAAGTATGGTATTGTGGATGGAATTATAAAAAAGTTGTAATGCATCATTTTGGCAGTTTTTGCTGTCATATATATAATATGTAGATTCGGTAAATATTTTACCCTGAAAAATTATTGGTAACCTAATGGCTAAACAACAAACTTTACATTGCTCATTTTGCGGAAGAAACCGTGATGAAGTTAAGATCCTGATAGCAGGGCAGGAAGGGCACATCTGCGAAAATTGTATCGAGCATGCGCAGGAAATTATCACGCAGGAAATTGTTCCTTCACAGGATAACAGCGCTACTTCTAATTACAAACTTTCTGTAAAAAAACCGATGGAACTGAAAAAGTTTTTGGATGAATATGTCATCGGTCAGGATGATGCAAAAAAAGTACTTTCCGTAGCGGTTTACAATCACTATAAACGCCTCAATCAAAAGATTGATAATGAAGTTGAAATTGAAAAAAGCAATATCATTATGGTGGGCGAAACCGGAACGGGAAAAACATTATTGGCCAAAACTATAGCTCGGATTTTAAATGTTCCTTTTGCCATTGTCGATGCTACGGTTTTTACGGAGGCAGGTTATGTAGGCGAAGATGTAGAAAGTATTTTGAGCCGCCTTTTACAGGTTTGTAATTTTGATGTAACGGCTGCGCAAAAAGGAATTGTATATATTGATGAAATTGATAAAATCGCGCGCAAAAGCGACAATCCCAGCATTACAAGAGATGTAAGCGGCGAAGGGGTTCAGCAGGGATTATTAAAATTACTTGAAGGAACCGAAGTGCTGGTTCCGCCACAAGGCGGCCGCAAACATCCGGAACAAAAATTAATAAAAATAAACACCTCTAACATTCTCTTTATTTGCGGTGGTGCTTTTGATGGCGTTGACAGGTTAATAGGCCGAAGAATTAACACCAATGCGATTGGTTTTACTGTTAATAAAGAATTTCAGGAATTTCAGCGAAAAAATTTGTTGCAATTTGTAAATGCACAGGACCTTAAACATTTTGGCTTAATTCCAGAATTGCTTGGAAGGCTTCCTGTGGTTACTTATCTCAATCCGTTGGATGCCTCTACTTTGAGAAGTATTCTTACAGAACCCAAAAATTCGCTCATCAAACAATATAAAAAACTATTTGAACTGGAAGGAATTAACCTGGTTATTGAAGATGAAGTTTATGATTTTATGGTAGAAAAAGCCATGGAATATAAATTAGGCGCACGGGGATTAAGAAGTATTTGCGAAAGCATTTTAACCGATGCGATGTTTGAACTGCCTTCTCAAAAAGTAAAAACATTTACCGTTTCTAAAGAGTATGCCCAACGCAAATTCAACATCAGTAAATTGAGTATGCTTAAAGTGGCTTAAGAATTTTCTTTTTAAACCAATTTTAAAGCGCTTCCAATCAAGCGCTTTTTTAAATAAAATACCTAAAAGTTAAAATAAAATTCAACCGAATTTATTGGTTTACTATAAATCCAATTCAGTTTTTCAAAATAATACCTGGCTTGTGATTTTCCATTACCAAAACTTACTCAACTCAAATTTTCTTAAAAAGGCACCAAAATAAAAAAGCCAGAATAAAAATTCCTCAAATTTAATTTACTATAAACCAAATTCTGATTTTTCAAAATAAATATCTCTTATATTTTTTTACAATTTTAACTTCATTTCTATTTTTAATTATACTTTTACCGGGTTCTTAAAAAAGGTTTAATAAATCTGTTTCAAATATGGTTGATGTTATTCTCGGGCTCCAGTGGGGCGATGAAGGGAAAGGGAAAATTGTAGATTATTTTGCTCCAAATTATGATATGGTAGCCCGTTTCCAGGGTGGCCCAAATGCAGGCCACACTTTGTATGTTGAAGGAAAAAAGATTGTGCTTCACCAGATTCCTTCTGGAATTTTTCATCAAAATAAAATTAATTTAATAGGCAGTGGTGTGGTGCTCGATGCCGTTATTCTTAAAAAAGAATGTGAATCAGTTGAGGCTTTTGGCGTTCATTACAAACAATCTTTGTACATCAGTGAAAGAACGCATTTAATCTTGCCCACGCACAGGGCCATTGACCGCGCCAGCGAGGCTGCTAAAGGAAGGGAAAAAATTGGTTCAACGCTTAAAGGAATCAGCCCGGCTTATATGGATAAAACCGGAAGAAACGGTTTACGTGTCGGCGATCTTTTATCACCGGATTTTCGCAAAAAATATGGCCAACTCAAAAACAAACATCAACAAATCCTGGATAATTTTTCATTTGATGAAGATATCTCTGAGGCAGAAAATGAATTTTTTGAAGCGCTTGAATTTTTGAAAACTTTAAAAATAGTTAATGGCGAATATTTTATAAATGATATTATTCAATCCGGGAAAAAAATCCTTGCCGAAGGCGCGCAGGGAAGTATGTTGGATGTGGATTTTGGAACTTTCCCGTATGTGACATCTTCCAATACGATTACAGCAGGGGTTTGTAATGGATTAGGAATTTCTCCTCAAAAAATTAAAGAGGTTATTGGTATTACCAAAGCCTATTGCACACGCGTTGGTAGCGGCCTCTTTCCTACAGAATTGCATGATGAAAGAGGCGAACTGATCAGGAAAAACGGAAATGAATTCGGCAGCACCACTGGCAGGCCACGAAGGTGTGGATGGATAGATTTGGTAGCCTTAAATTTTGCCTGTATGATTAATGGTGTTACTCAACTGGTAATGACCAAAGCGGATGTCCTTGATACACTGGATATTTTAAAAGTAGCTAATAAATATGAGGTAAATGGGGAAAAAACTGCACAAGTACCTTTTCAAATGGAAGGCCTTTCTTTAAAACCGCTTTACAAAGAATTTTCAGGTTGGAAAACAGACATTACAGGTATTAAAGATTTTAAAAATCTTCCGGCAGAAATGGATACTTATATTGATTATATTAATTCTTTTTTAGGAATATCCATAAAATATATTTCTAATGGCCCGGGCACTGGCCAACTTATTGTGGCACCATGATTGAGCAAATAATTTTTTAAAAAAGTATTCATTATTTTTGGATAATTGAAAATGATATTGAAAATTTACATAAAAATCCTTGGAAAATTATGAAAGCAAAATCTGAAAAGGAAAAACAATTTCCACCAAAAGAAACTGCAAAAGCAGAACCGAAAGCTTCCTCAAAAAAAAGCCCAAAATCATCTGATGATGAGGAGGATTTTGATGATGAAGATGAAATGCCCAAAAAGAAAGGGAAACCTTCATCAAAAAAAAGCCGTAATGATGACGACGATGACGACGATGTAGAAATTGAAGATGATTGGGAAAAGGTTGATGAGGAGGAGGATTTTGACCCCGATTTTGAAGAATTTGACATCCCGAAATCAAAGGGTAAAAAATCTCCCAAAAAGGGAAAAGGAGAAGATGATTTTGACATAGATGATGATTTAAAATCTCTTGATTTGTTTAATGACGATGATGATTTATTTGATGACGACGATGATTTTTAAATCAAAACCTGCAGGATTGATCAACAAATTTGAAAAGAAAATTCACTTCATACTCATTAGCTGATTTTTATCAGTTTAAAAATCAATTGCTGAACTTTGGAAAGAGGTTCAGCAATTTTTGTTTTTTGGATAACCATAATTATGATTTCGATAAATCTTTTGAATGCGTTGCCGGCTTTGGTGTAATTAAATCTATACTTCCCTTTGCAGGAAGGGGTTTACAACAAATTGATCAATTCAAAAATGAAAGCCACGATTGGATATTCGGGCACCTTTCCTATGATCTTAAAAATGAAATAGAAAGGCCTTTCATCAAAAAATGAGGACCCTATCGGGTTTGAAGATTTTTATTTTTTTGTTCCCGAAATCGTTTTTATTTTATCTAAAGAGTCGGTAAACATTGGCGCTAATGAAATTATTAATACAAAAATTATTTTTGAAGAAATCATTTCAATAACTCCTTCAGAAAAAACTTTTACCAGAGCTGAATTAAAAAGTAGGTTTTCAAAAGAAGAATATTTAGAAACTGTAAAAAAACTGCAGCAACATATTTTGAGAGGCGACTGTTATGAAATATGTTTTTGCCAGGAATTTTTTGCAGAAAATATTGAAATTGACCCGATTGCTGTTTTTAAAAAACTGAGTGGTATTTCACCAAACCCTTTTTCGGCTTTTTACAAGTCGGCTAATAAATTTCTGATGTGTGCAAGCCCGGAAAGATTTCTTAAAAAAATAAACGGAACTATATTTTCTCAGCCCATAAAAGGCACTTCAAGGAGGTCAACACATTCTGATGAGGAGGAAAAATATTTATTAAAAAGTAATGAAAAAGAACGAGCTGAAAATATTATGATTGTTGATTTGGTGCGTAACGACCTAAGTAAAATTTGTGTGGAAGGATCAGTAACCGTTAAGGAATTTCTCCAAATTTATTCTTTCCCACAGGTTCATCAAATGATTTCAACCATTGCGGGAAAACTTTCTAAAAAAACCTCTTTAACCGAAATCTTTTACGCTACTTTTCCTATGGGCTCTATGACCGGCGCTCCTAAAAAAAGAGTATTGGAACTGATAGATCAATATGAGAAAACAAAAAGAGGATTATTTTCCGGAAGTGTAGGCTATATCGCTCCGAACGGAGATTTTGATTTTAATGTGGTGATCAGAAGTATTCTTTATAATGAAAAAAATCGCTACTTATCCATTCCGGCAGGTTCTGCAATAACGTGGAAAAGCAATGCTGAAAAAGAATTTGAAGAATGCGCGGTTAAGATAGAAGGGATGAAAAAAGCATTGGAATGATCAAAATAATTTCTTCTCTCGGGAAATAAAAAACTACATTATTTGTTCGTTTACTGTCCTCACAAAAATGAATCAAGGTTTTACTTTCTCTCCGGCTCTTGAACCCATATTTACACTTTGTAGCAGTTGATCAACACTTTCATTCAGTATCTGAAATTTTTTTGCTTTAAACTCATCCATTTTTTCAGAAGGCAGTTGCAGTTTGTATTCATTTCCGGTAGAAAGCACGTTGTTAAATCCAGGGTTATAGTGATTAAAATCAGCCATGTCCATTGATACATTTTTCGCAATTACTTCAGCGATATACCTTCCGGAAACCTGCATGGAATCTACATTCGCTTTCTCAGCAGCCGTAAGGTGTGCTGTAATTAAACTGCTATCATTGGCTGAAAGATTGGAATAATTAAAATTGGAATTAGCTACATTACCATCTGTATTTCCTGTTTCCATTATATAATGAGTGGCAATAAATTTCTTTACATGATTTCGTGATTCTTCCGGCAAATCATACTGCAAATCCCAAAAATTATGGCTGCCGCTTTTTTTGATAGCGCTGTAAACTCTTCCCTCGCCGCCATTATAAGCCGCGATTACTAAAAGCCAGTCTTTAAGATCTTTGTATAAGGACAATAAATATTTTGCGGCAGCATTGGTGCTTTTGTAATAATCAATACGGTCATCTTCATTTTGATTGACCACTAATCCATAGCCTCTCGCTGTATAGGGCATAAATTGCCATGGGCCGCGCGCTCCTTTTGGAGATAAAGCGGTAGTTTTTAAATCGCTTTCAATAACGGCAAGGTATTTTAATTCTTGTGGCAACCCGTATTTTACAAGAATCCCATCAATCAAATTAAAATAAGGCAATCCTGTTTTTCTAAGCTGTAATAAATAACCCTGGTGGGCTTGCAAATAATCCTGCATATAAGTTTCAGCATGAGGGTTTACCTGTGAAGAATATGGAATTGCAGAATTGTAAGAATAATTTTTAAAAAGATCTTTAAACCCATATTTGGTAACCTTACTGAGGTAAGCCACTTTATCTTCTTTCACCGGCTTTTTAGATTCGATTACTTCATCAATCACTTTATTTTCTACTTTACCTGATGTGTCTACATTGTCTTTTGTAATTATAGTATCGGTGGCTATCTGCAAAGACAAATGAACGTGAGCCTCAACAAAAAATGGTTGTATGATTACTAAAAGAAAGAATAAACCTTGAATAGCTTTTGTCAATCTTAATACCGCTTGTATTTTTTTAAAAGTAAACCGGAGCATTCCAACAAAGTTAATTCATTGTGCTTATTTGTGAGAAGTTGAACGCCAAAAGGCATTCCATTTGAATGTTTAAACAGAGGCAGTGAAATCCCCGGAATACCGGTAAGATTTGCATATACAGTATAAATATCCGCTAAATAGGTAGCTATCGGATCTTTTTCCATCATCCCGGCTTCAAACGCGGTAGCCGGAACGGTCGGTAAAATAACTGCATCAAAACCGTTAAAAATTTCTTTGGTGCGTAATGCTAACAAATTTCTGACCTGCTGGGCTTTGGTAAAATAAGCGTCATAATACCCTTCACTTAAAACAAAAGTGCCCAGCATGATTCGTTTTTTTACTTCCTTTCCAAATCCTTTTCCACGATTTTTCTTATAAAATGTTGTCAAATCTTCTGGATTATTTTCATCGCGGTATCCATAACGCACGCCATCATAACGTGAAAGGTTAGACGAAGCTTCCGCAGTGGTTAATACATAATATGCCGGAACGATATAATCTATCAGATTGAAATCAATTTCTTCCACAAAATGACCATCTTTTCTTAGATCTTCTACCAATTCATAGATGGAATTTCTTATTTCAGGATCAAGGCTTTCGTGGTTCATCGCGTTTTTAAAAAGGGCGATGCGATAGCTTTTGGATTTATTTTTTTCACCCTGGTTATCCAAAATACTATTTATCGTTTTTTGTTGGTTTACTGTACTGTCAAATTCATCCGGCCCGCTGATTACTTTCAGAACTGTGGCAACATCTTCTACATTATTGGCAAAAATCCCTATCTGGTCAAAAGAGGATGCATACGCAATTAATCCATGCCTTGATACAGTTCCATAAGTAGGTTTCATTCCTACAATGCCACAAAAATCTGCGGGCTGCCTTACGGAACCGCCGGTATCGCTTCCCAGGCTTAGCATACACAATCCGGCCTGAACGGCGACTGCAGAACCACCTGACGAACCGCCGGCCACTTTATTTTCATCCAATGCATTTTTTACTCTTCCATATACCGAATTTTCATTCGTGCTTCCCATTGCAAATTCATCGCAATTGCAATTGCCAATGATGATGGCATCTTCTTCCAATATTTTTTTTACGGACGTACTGTGATAAATGGAAATAAAACCTTTCAGCATTTTAGAAGAGGCGGAAAGTTGGTGATCTTTATAAGAAATTACATCTTTGAGCGCGATAATTACGCCATGCAATTTTCCCAAAGGTTTTCCTGAATTTCTTTTTTCATCCAGCGATTTTGCACGCTCACGGCATTCTTCATTATACACTTCAATAAAAGCATTGAGATGCAGAGACTGATTTATTTTTTGTAAATAATATTCAGCTGCTTCAACACAAGTGGTATTTCCCTCTTTCAGTTGCAGGTGGTAGCCAGAAATATTTTTATAAGGAAACATAATTAATTTTAAAAAAGGCTAAATTACTAACGTCTGGCTGGAAAATAAAACTGCCCCTTATCCTGAGGCAGTTTTATAAAGAACCATTTTTACTTTACTATTATTTTCGTAGTAGCCGTTTTATTATTTCGTTCGATTTTTAAAACATACACACCAGCTATTACGCCAACAATATTTAAGTTGTAATTGTTGGATTTCGTTTCCTGGAAAAACCATTGTTTTACTAAATTACCTGTATTAAAGTCATAGAGGAACATTTTAGTGATATTATCAGAATTAGGAGAATTGAATGATTGTTTTTTAGCCATTGCTCCTGTGGTATCTTCAACTTCTCTTATACTTACGTTTATATCGCTTGAAGCGGGATTAGGTGATGCAACAAGGAAATAATAGGATGATTGTATGAAAGTATATGTAACACTTATTGGCCGTCCACACACATTGTTTCCAGAAATAATAACACTGATATTCTGTCCACTTGAAATATTAAAGCTAAAATGGTTAGCGTAAGAATAGAAACCTGTTCCCGGGGGAGAGCCGCTACCTAATGCAGCAGAAATATTGCTAACACCTGGCCACTGGTATTGAGCGAAAATGTTTCCAACTGGTACAAAATTGACAGTCTGCAATGGCAAAGTATTGGTAGCAGTGCTATAAGTACCGGTAAGCGCTGGAATAGGGCCGCCAACTTCGATTGACTTGCTAATTTGCGATGGCGTGCCACATCCACTGGTAACATTTGCAGTAAAAGTAACAGTACCATATCCTACTTTTGTAAGAGTTGCCTGGTTATTTGACTGGCTTAAGGTCGCAATACCACTTGCCGGTGAAATTGACCAGCTTACAGTTCCGCCAGTTGGCAAATTAGATATTGAATAAGTACCATTGACACAGAAATAATCATCGCCTGCAATATTCAGGTTAGTTACCTGGGATACATAATTTTGCCATTCGCCGCTTCGATTATCCATCCATGCTGCAAAAGCCTTACCACCATAAGCCGTAATGCCAATATAATCTCCTGCATAGCCACCTCCAAATCCGAGAATTGGTGCAGTTGTATGAGCTACATCACTTACTAATTTATTAGTGAATGTTGCTCCTCCATCATCGGATTCTGCAACATAAGTGTTTGTAGAAAATCCTGTTGCTCCATCAAGGCTGTAATAAATTACATAAAGGTTTCCGTTTGTATCATCATCAGCTATCCACGGGAACCAATTTTGCCTTCCGTTTGCAATGCTTATCGTAAATGGCGTGCTCCATGTAGTTCCCTGGTTATCTGAAAAACTAAGCTGTATGACTGCTTTGCCGTTGCCATTTTCTTTTACAGGCAATGCTGCATAAATTCTTCCCCGATGAGGACCGTTACTTTTATCAACAGTCATTGCTGGAAAATCATCTACTCTAATTCCATTAAACAAAGGATTTTCATCATCGTGTGTTACCTGATTATATGTCCTTATTCCTGTATAATTAATCACTCTTTGAGCGGTGGTAAAGCTTGCACCTCCATTTGTTGAACGGCAGAACCCCAATCCTTTAGATGCCCAGTCAACCATACTATTGTCATAATCTGCCCAACAAACATAAACTTCACCATTGGGACCCGTTTGCACGTTGGTTCCTTGCCCCCATCCTGTTTTTAATACTATCGGCGTGCCAAAACTTGCGGCTTGATTAGTCGAACGATTAAAATCTACCAAATCTGTTGAAGGATTTGAATTTATGACGGACCATGCGCAATACAAATTATTCGAGTAAGGGCTTCCCTGAATATCATCAGCCGCAATCATGTCTTTGTCGAAATTATTAATCGTTAATGTGCCATGTACTTGCGGCGCCCAGCTAACTCCATTGTTAACCGTTTTTTGAATTAAATACCCATTAGGAATGCCTGTAAGAGCTGGCGCATTCATTGTGGCTACATAACCATTGCCTGCTGCATCAAATGCTGTTGATGGGTCTCCTCTACCAAATGCTCCATTTGGTAAATTATCAGAGCCTGTCCAAGCCGCTCCACCATTTGTACTCCAATAAGCGCCCTGTACAGAATTATTAGTAAAATAGGTTTGAGAACTTAAAAGAAGCACTGAAGGATTTCGTTTATTAATACTTAAATGTATTTCAGATTGCGGATTAGCAGAAGGAAATATCCTGACATCAGTATAATCGCAGACTCCAGGACTATTTGGAATTAAATTCTCTTCAACAACGGACAAATGTGTTGAATCGGGAATAACAGCGGTACGAGGAATTATCTGTGAAAAACAATAAACACCGATACCAAAAATAAATATAGTGGCTAAAAGTAATTTTTTTTTCATAAAAGTAAATTTTACTGTAACGAATATTTTTTTAATTGCCATAATACCCTGTAAATTGGGCCAAGATTGTATTCGTGATAGTGAATCTGTACCATACCTATATTTGGCCTAAACCAAAACTCATCTTCATATTCAATATTTGGGCCTGCATATTGGTTATAAATTCTAAAACTGCTATCAAATTCGTAAAAATTTGTTTTAACTATTGGCATTGCTGTTACATTATATGTGCTCACACCATATAAATCTCCATACCATTGCTGTCCATCTTTAAAGGGAAGTAAAAATTTTCTTCCGGGGAATTGTAAATACCCAATAGTACTTGAATAGGCAAGGCTGAATATTTTGACAGTATCGCCCGTTAATCGCACATAGTTAGTATCAATACCCCAGGGATATTGATACTGCCATACTGCAGCATCTTTACCATCAACTAACTTTTGAATATTGGTTATTTTTACCGTAACCGTATATTCAGGAATTCCATTAAACTGAGATGAATCATAAACATAATATTCCCAGGAATCGCCAACTGAATTTGGAAAATATTCTGACGCTGTCGGTGTAGCATGAGGTGGGTTTACAGGGTTTACGGGTGGTTTTGTATCTGATGGTGTGGTATCTTTGTGACAAGACGATGCAAGCAGGCCAGCAGATAGAAGAATTGTAATTAACATTTTTAATTTGCTTTTCATTTTATACTATTTTAATTAATCTAAAATGTATCCATTTTAATTCAATGACAATGACAACTCAATCTCTTAAACCGTTGCATTAATAAAAGAATCGTTACAAAATCAAATATTTCAACCTAAATCGTAGTCAAAATTTTCGCGAAAAAATATAGAAAGATAATGGTACATCATTATTTTTAATCACAGGAAATTATAGGAGTAAAAGGGGTGGAGAAGCATTTTCATCCTGAGCTAAAAATCTTTTTATGGGTGAGCAGGTGTTCATAAAAAGAAAATCAAAATGAATACTAAAGGTATAAATAAAATTCAGAAATCAAAAGTTTATTATGACTTCATTTACTCAAAATAAAATTATAGGTATTGGTTGGTTCACAAATGTCTTTTTTGAGATATGTTATAGGATTATGATGCTACATCTCAAAAATAAAACTGTCTCACATTTCGAGGCAGTTTTTACAAAAGTGAAATATAAGTAGTAAAATTTATTTGTCTTTTTCTAAATGAATGTGAAAATCAATTACTGCTATTACAGACTTTACTTTGCCGAGACGCTCATCCCAAACAAATGGACATCTCAACCTCTATATAAAATAGGTAGAAGGGGATTTATTTAGAATGATCGGCTTCCTTCGCTACTTCTTCTTTCACTACTTCACGCTTGTTCAGGCGGTGCGGATGGTTTATCCTTTTGCTTTCATACCCTCGTCCAATTCTTTTTTTACGCTTTCTTTTAGCATCATTAAATTCCCGTCACTCCCTTTGCCGATCCCGCGCATAAGATCCGGAATTTTTTTACCTCCAAAAAATAATAAAACTACCAAAAGGATTAATATCCATTCAGTACCGCCGGGCATTGAAAGTAAAAATTCTGTATTAAATAATAATATTGTCATTGTTTATAAAGTTAGCTGGCAAAGATAAGGTTATTAATTTTTACCCCAATAAATCAGAGCTTTCCCAAATAATAATTATAAACTACATTAACGTAGGTACCGCCCACATTTTGCTTTACCATGAGCAGCCTGGTAAGGTGTGATGCCTCTTGCACAGGAAAACAATAAAATAGATAATATAAATACGATAAGAAGGGATTTTTTCATCCTGCTAATAAATAGTAAAGTAGAGATCTTCAATAAAAGAGATATTATTTAGGATACAAGTATAAAATAAAAAAAACCGGAAAAGAAATTTTTTCCGGTTTTTTTTCATAATATTTTAAAAAATTATTTAATTCTTTTTTCTTTGATCCTTGCGCTTTTACCGCTTCTTTCACGAAGGAAATACAATTTAGAACGGCGTACTTTACCTACTTTATGAAGTTTTATACTTTCGATGCTGGGAGAAAAAACAGGGAATAAACGTTCAACGCCAATTCCGTCGCTTATTTTACGGACCGTAAAAGTTGCGGTTCCCCCTTCGCCCTGGCGCTTTACCACATCACCTTTAAAACTCTGGATCCTCTCTTTATTTCCTTCCTGGATTTTATAGTTTACAGTAATATTATCACCCGCTTTAAATTTCGGGAATTCTTTTTTGGTGGTCAACTGATCGTGAACAAATGCAACAGCATTCATGGCTTTTTAATTTAGGAGTGCAAATGTAAGGCAATTTTAATAAAATTCTTCATTGCAGCATTCTTTTATTCAAAAATTCAACTCCGTTAATGATTGGTATTTTTTCTATGCATTACCGGGCCACATTTACGGCTCTTTTTTCCCTGATCACCGTTACTTTTATCTGACCGGGATAAACCATTTCTGTCTGAATTTTTTGTGCAATTTCAAAACTCAATTTATCACTTTCACCATCGCTAACTTTCTCGGATTCTACAATTACCCTTAATTCACGCCCTGCCTGAATCGCGTAAGCTTTTTCTACTCCCTGGTAAGTTAGTGCCAGATTTTCAAGGTCTTTTATTCTTTGCAAATATTGTTGCATTATTTCACGGCGGGCACCTGGCCTTGCGCCACTCATAGAATCGCATGCCTGGACAACCGGCGAAATGACATATTCCATTTCCACTTCATCATGATGGGCGCCGATAGCATTGCAAACTGCCGGATTTTCACCGTACTTTTCTGCCAGTTTCATTCCCAAAAGCGCATGGCTTAATTCAGTTTCTTCATCCGGAACTTTTCCAATGTCATGCAGTAAACCGGCACGTTTGGCTAACTTAGAATTCATTCCTAATTCTGCAGCCATTATTCCACATAAATTCGCTACTTCCCTGCTGTGCATCAATAAATTCTGCCCATAAGAAGAACGGAACCGCATCTTTCCTACAATTCTTACCAACTCTTTATGAAGCCCGTGAATGCCTAATTCGATCACGGTGCGCTCACCAATTTCCATTATCTGGTCTTCGATTTGTTTACGCGTTTTTTCAACTACTTCTTCAATACGCGCAGGATGTATTCGTCCATCAGTTACCAGCCTTTGTAAAGAAAGGCGAGCTATTTCACGGCGTAAAGGATCGAAACATGAAAGTATGATCGCCTCGGGTGTATCGTCAACAATCAGGTCAACGCCTGTAGCAGCTTCGATGGCGCGAATATTTCTCCCTTCCCGGCCAATGATTGATCCTTTTATTTCATCACTTTCGAGGTTGAAAACAGTGATTGCATTTTCAATTGCCTGCTCTGCAGCAGTACGCTGAATGGTTTGGATAATAATTTTTCTTGCTTCTTTATTAGCGCGCAATTTGGCATCATCCACAATTTCCTGCTGAATACTAAGCGCCTGTGAATTGGCTTCATTTTTAAGCGTTTCAATTAATTGGGCTTTTGCCTCGTCAACTGATAAACCGGAAACTTTTTCAAGCCTTTTAATATGCTCTTCCTGGTGTTTTTCCAGTTCAGTACGCTTGATATTTACTACTTCAATCTGGCGATTAAGGTTTTGCTTTATAACCTCGTTTTCCTTGATTATCCTTTCAATATTCTGGTCCTTTTGGTTAATAGATTGTTCCTTTTGCTTTATCCGGTTTTCGGTATCGGTTAATTTCTGGTTTCGTTGAGAAACTATTTTTTCGTGCTCCGATTTTAATTGTACAAAATGCTCTTTTGCCTCCAGTTGTTTTTCCTTCTTTATCGTTTCGGCTTTAGCCTTTGCATCGGAAATAATTTGTTGGGCTTGTTGTTCTGCATTTTCTAAGAGTTGTTTTGTGTTTTTTGCAAATAATATTTTTCCCAGCAGGATGCCTGCAATTAATGCTACGGCTCCTACAATTATGGGGAGAAGTTGTTCCATTGTTTTTTAATGATTTTAATTCGGTTCATAATCTAAGTCCACTTTTTATAGCTAATAAGCAAATACAAAATTGGTAATTAACGAAGATAATAAAATTGTAAAGAATGAGTTGATTATAAATTAATTCAATCTACCGGGAAAAGATCAAAATCTTTATAAATAAATAATAATAAGCAATACTTCCTGGTAAAAATTCAGCAACCGCTTTCCTGATAATTTTAAGGCTTGTACTTTTTAATAATAATGGATGCATTATGGCCACCAAAACCAAAAGTATTGCTTAAAGCCGCGTTTACTTCTCTTTCCTGTGATTTGTTAAAAGTAAAATTAAGCTTTGGATCAAAAGCCGGATCATCAGTAAAATGATTAATAGTAGGCGGGATAATATTTTTGGTAACCGCCAGTATGCAGGCAAGCGCTTCTATTACACCAGCAGCGCCAAGGCAGTGGCCTGTCATTGATTTTGTAGAACTGATATTTAAATTATGAGCGCTTTCTCCGAAAACATTTAAAATAGCCTTGGTTTCTGCAATATCCCCCAAAGGGGTGGATGTACCGTGAACATTAATATAATCAATATCTTCCGGTTGCATTCCTGCTTCCGCCAGTGCAATGCGCATTACGTTTTTTGCCCCAAGGCCATCAGGGTGTGGAGCGGTAATATGATACGCATCTGCGGTAGCTCCGCCTCCGGCAATTTCACAATAAATTTTAGCGCCTCTCGCCAATGCATGTTCTAATTCTTCAAGAACTAATACACCTGCAGCTTCTCCCATTACAAATCCATCTCTGTCTTTATCAAATGGCCTGGATGCGGTTTTTGGATCATCATTCCTCTCACTTAATGCTTTCATGGCATTAAAGCCACCAACTCCTGATTCGGAAATTACTGCCTCGCTGCCACCAGTAAGAATAATGTCCGCCTTTCCTAAACGAATAGTATCAAAAGCATCATTTATTGCATTAGTACTGCTTGCACAGGCGCTTACTACAGCAAAGTTTGGGCATCGAAATCCAAAACGCATAGAGATTTGCCCGGCTGCAATATCCAATATCATTTTAGGAATAAAGAAGGGGTTAAAGCGTGGAGTACCATCTCCGCGTGCAAATTCCATTACATCATCCTGGAAAGTAGTGATGCCTCCTATGCCGCTGGCAAAAATAACGCCTACCCTGTCAGGGTCTACATTTTCCTTAGAAATGCCCGCGTCTTTTACAGCTTCATCACTTGCTATTAAAGCAAATTGCGTAAACCGGTCAAGTTTACGCGCTTCCTTTTTTTCAAGATAATTTGTAGGTTCAAAATTTTTAACCTCACAGGCAAACCTGGTTTTAAATTTCGCACAATCAAATTGCTGAATATAATCAGCGCCGGAAACACCTTTAGTTAAACCTTCCCAATATTCAGGTACGTTGTTTCCTAAAGGTGTTATGGCTCCCAATCCGGTTACTACTACTCTTTTTAATTCCATAAGCTTACCTGCAAAGTTAAATAAGGTGATTACTTAGCATGTTCCTCAAGGTATGCTACTGCCTGCCCCACAGTGGTAATGGTTTCGGCTTGTTCGTCTGGAATAGAAATATTAAATTCTTTTTCAAATTCCATAATTAATTCTACGGTGTCCAAACTGTCGGCACCTAAATCGTTAGTGAATGATGCTTCAGGTGTTACCTCAGCTTCGTCAACTCCTAACTTGTCAACAATGATTTTTTTAACTCTTGTTGCAACGTCTTGCATGATTGTAAAGTTTAGTTAATATGGGCACAAAAATATACTTTTTGTGATAAAAAAAAATAATAACTATTTCGGGAAAAAATCATTATCGAAAGTTTCACGGAATACCTGTAAAATATTGATTATTTCAAAAAAAATGAATCTCTTTTGGCAAATAATTTTCCGGCTTTTGTAATAAACATTCATTTTCTTTTTTTTAAAATAAGGCTTATTTTCTTATTTTTTTAAAACCTCCGGGTTAAGTGATTGATAAATCCTGTATTTTTATTCTCCATTCTCCATTATAAAAACGGAATTCATTTATGCCTTTAAAACAAATAGACCATGGTACAGAGGAATATGCTAAAATGGTAAAATTGCGGTATGAGATTTTGCGTAAGCCTTTGAAACTTTCTTTTGAAAATGAGGAGTTGGAAAAAGAAAAAGATGATGTTCTCATTGGCGCATTTGAAGAAGATAAAATATTGGGCTGCTGTATGTTGAAAAAGATAGATAAAAATATAGTGAGGCTTCGCCAAATGGCTGTGGCCAACAATCTTCAGGGCAAAGGAATAGGCGCCAGCATGATGAATTATGCAGAAAACGTGGCTCACGACGCCGGGTATAAAAAAATAATTATGCACGCCCGCAAAACCGCCATAGGATTTTATGAAAAACTCGGCTATACTGTTACCGGCAAGGAATTTACTGAAGTTTCCATTCCACATTTTGTGATGGAAAAAAAATTACGTTTTTAAGAAATGAAATTGTAATTTTTCCTGGAAAGAAAATAAAAATTTAGATTATTTGTTTGTTTACTATTGATAATGCTTTTGGAAATTAATTGACAGGCGTTTTTTTCTATTTTTAAGAAAATAATTTATCCAAAAAAGAAAATAAAAATCTTCCTTTTTTCTTTGTTTACTGTACACCAAAATCTAATTTATACTTTCTCATATCAATTACCTCCTCACAAAAAGAATATTCCTTTTTATCATTACTACTGACAATCAGTAAACGGTTTTTACAATATTTCTCAATCAATTCATAGTATAATGTTATTCCCTCTTCATCAAGATTAGTGAGCGGTTCATCCAATAAAACAACCGGCGTATCACTAAAAATAGCCTGCGCCAGTTTTACTCTTTGTTTCATGCCGCTGCTGTAATAACGTATTTGTTTGTGAGCCGCATTTTTCAGGGATGATAAATAAATAATTTCTTTTGTGTTTAAGGAGGGAAGCCAGCCTTTCATATTATGATGAAAAGAAAAAAATTCGGTTAACGTCATTTCTTCTACCACCTCGAGATAGGGAGCGGCGAAAGATATTTTCTGAAAAATCTTTTCCGAAATAAATGGAATTTCATTTTCAAAATAACTGATGGTTCCCTCATTAAATATAGTAGAACCAGAGATGATTTGTAAAAGAGTAGATTTGCCCGAACCATTCGGGCCTGTGATGGCATAATGTTTTCCGGCTTCAAATTGAAAATTAAGATTCCGAAAAATCCAATCCCTGTTGAAACGTTTACCAAGTTTTGTTAGATTAATTTTCAATAAAATCTCTTTGTTATGAAGTTATACCCAATTATTTTTTTATAGATTAAATTACTCGCGGTATTTTTTCTAAGAATTTCTTTGTTGATAAAGAGTGTTAATACACTTATTATTATTTTTTTTCTTTCTTAATTTTCATCCATAATTCCTTTGGAAGAAACTTTTAGAATTCCTCTTTTACTATCTTTTATGAATTTCAGGATTTCTGTTTTTTCTTCTGAATCGGGAAGCTCTTTTTCTATTATTTGTGTTGCCTGGCTTATGTTTAAGCCGCGTAGGTAAATATTACGATAAATTTCAGAAATACTATTTATTCTTTCAAAAGTGAAGCCTCTCCGCTGCAAACCGACTGAATTTACACCTACATAGCATAATGGAGAACGGCCTGCTTTTATGTAAGGAGGAACATCTTTTATAACTTCAGTACCGCCGGCAATGTAAGTATGCGCTCCAATTTTGGAAAACTGTATGGCGGCTGCCATACCGCCAATAATAGCATGGTCGCCGATCTCAACGTGGCCCGCAAGTTGAACAGAATTGGCAATGATTACATGGTCTCCCAAAAGGCAATCGTGGGCAATATGGGAATAGGCCATTAACATGCAATTGCTTCCAACTACGGTTTTCCATTTATCCTTTGTGCCACGGTTGACGGTAACACATTCCCTGATGGTAGTATTGTCCCCGATTTCAACACTGGTTTCTTCCCCGTTAAATTTGAGGTCTTGGGGAATAGCCCCAAGAACTGCACCCGGAAATATTTTGCATGATTTTCCGATTACTACTTTTTTCATTACGACAGCATGAGACATCACATGTGTCCCATCTCCTATTTTTACTTCATCTTCTATTACGGCAAAAGGGTCAACAATAACATTTTTACCTAAAGTTGCATTTGGATGAATATGTGCAAAAGGGCTTATCATATTATGGATTAGGGCGTTTAACTATTTGAGCAATTAACACGGCTTCTGTTACTATTTTGTCGCCTACATAAACGGTTCCTTTCATTTCGCAGATGCCGCGCCTTATAGGATGCAACAGTTCCATTTTTAATATCAAAGTATCGCCCGGAACTACTTTTTGTTTGAATTTACAATTATTTATTTTAAGAAAATAGGTATCATATTTATCTTTTGAATTTTGCGGAATGGCGATGAAGCCGCCTGTTTGAGCCAGGGCTTCAGCTAATAAAACCCCTGGCATCACTGAGTTTCCTGGAAAATGGCCCTGAAAAAAAGGTTCATTATAGGTAACATTTTTTATGGCTACCACGTGCGTTTCAGAAAGTTCGATAATTTTATCAACCAGCAAAAACGGGTAACGGTGTGGCAATGTTTTTTCTATATCCTGAATATCCAAAATCGGAGGAACATTTGGATCATATTTCGGGATATCCTGCCGGTATTTATACTTCTTAATATGCTCCTTAATTTTTTTGGCAAATTTAATATTCGAAGAATGCCCGGCCTGTTGGCAATAATATGAGCATTAAAAGGATAACCTACCAAAGCCAGGTCGCCAACTACATCCAACAATTTATGCCGTGCCGGTTCATTAGGAAAACGAAGTGTAAGATTATTCAAAATTCCGGCTTCACTTACTTTTACATCATCTTTATGAAAAACTTTTGAAATTCTTTTTACCTGTTCATCATCCACAGGTTTATCCACCACCACAATGGCATTATTAATATCTCCTCCTTTAATAAGGTCATTCGCAATCAACTGTTCCAATTCATGAAAAAAACAAAAAGTGCGGCTTGGAGCCACCTGGTCTTTAAAATTATTTATGTTGGTGAGATCGGCGTGTTGCGTACCTAAAATAGGAGAATTAAAATCTATTAAAGTATTAATGCGGTAACCATTATAAGGTAATGCCACCATTTCTACCTTCTTCCCTTCATCAATAAAAGTTATATTATGTTGAATATTATAATATATTTTTTCGGCGTTCTGTTTCTGAACTCCCGCTTTGGAAAGATGGTCAATAAATACCTGGGAACTACCATCCAGAATGGGAACTTCTTCGCCATTAATTTCTATGAGCGCATTATCTATTTGCATTCCCATTAAGGAAGCCATCAGGTGTTCTATGGTTCCAATTCTTGCCCCATTCGCTTCTATTGTAGTACTACGGTTGGTTTCAATTACATTATCCACATCAGCTTTCACAACGGGTTTTCCCGGAAGGTCAATTCGTTGGAAGTTAATACCGGTGCCTGTCAGCGGGCCTAATATTAATGGTAACGGATTGTCCTGTATGGATTCCCGCTCCGGAAATAGTAACGTCTTCTTTTAGGGTATGTTGGAAATGAATCTCCTTTGAATTAAACGGTTGCTCCATGGACACGAAAGTATGAAAAGAAATTCTTTAATTTATGTGTATGATAGAAATTAAGATACCATCATGATGTTAAAAATCTAATGTTTATTCAGTAATATTCTCTTTTTTCAATTGTTCTACCATTTCTTCCAGATTTTTAATTCTTTTTTCTAATTCAGGAAGGTTCCGGCTAAGAATCTGGCTGCGAAGAGCCTGGCTATAATCATACGCGGGCGAGCCCGTAACCGCCGTGTTGGGTTTCTTGATTGATTTTGCTACGCCACTCTGGGCGTTTATTTTACTGCCGTCCGCAATTTGAATGTGCCCTACAATTCCTGCTTGTCCGCCAATCATCACATTCTTTCCAATTTTTGTGCTGCCACTTACTCCTGATTGAGCTGCAATTACAGTGTTCATTCCTATTTCCACATTGTGGGCGATCTGAATTAAATTATCCAGCTTAGCGCCTGATTTTATAACCGTTGAGCCAATGGTTGACCGGTCAATTGTAGTGTTGGCTCCTATTTCTACGTTATCTTCAATAAACACATTTCCAATCTGTGGTACTTTTACAAAACTTCCATCTTTTTGAGGAGCGTAACCAAAACCATCTCCGCCAATAACACAGCCAGCATGAATGGAAACATTTTTACCAATTTCACAATCATGATGAATTTTAACTCCCGGGTATAAAATGCTATTATCTCCGATAGATACATTATCACCCAAAAATACCTGAGGATAAATCTTTACATTATCGCCAATTTTTACATCTTTTCCGATACAAGTAAATACGCCAACAAATACATTCGCACCCATTTTAACTGAAGAAGAAATATAGGATGGTTCCTGTATTCCCGTCAGGTTGGCTTTTGCCATTTCAGAATATGCAGTTAAAATAACAGCAAAAGAAGAATACGCATCCGGAACACGAATAAGGGTAGCATTTAATTTTTTCCCTACTTCCAAAGATGTATTGATAATGATAATTGAAGCTTTTGTAGAATATAAAAATTCTTCATATTTAGGATTGGCTAAAAAAGCAAGCTGGCCTTCCGTTGCTTCTTCCAATTTTCCAAAAGAAGAAACCGCTACCTCAGGATCTCCTTCAATGGCCCCATTTATTAATTCAGCTATTTTTTTTGCGGTAAACTGCATTTGCCTGGCGGTTTTTTTAAATAAAATTAAAATTAAACTATAATGAGTGTTCCCTATTTATAAAACAAATGTAAAATTTTTTTACCGTGCCGGATAAACTTTGATTTATAAGCGCATTATCAACTTCAGAAATATCCTTAACCGTTCCATCTTTGAACAAAATATTGATGTGTTCGATTTTATGATTGTAAGTTTTTATTTCGCTTTCGCCTGTAAAAACAAAGTATGACGCTTCATTTCTGTTAATGTTTAAATATTTTGCAGCCAAACTTATTTTTTCTTCAACCACTTTTTTCGGAATAGGTTGTGGAGAATATTTTACTTTAAGCAAATCGCGATTGATAATGCTTTTGCAAAGAACTGATAAAATGGTATCCGGATGATGAATCCAGGACTTGATAGAAAATAAAATATCATAATCGTCCAAAGCGCAAAAATCGTCAAGGTAACCCTCTATTTTATTACCATAAAATTCATTGTTTAAAAAAATATTAAAAACAGGCGACGGCGAATTTGCTTTAATTTCCCTGGCACGTTCAATTATTTTTACCAGCATTTTTTCTGACCCCAAAACCGTTTTATGCAAATAAACCTGCCAATACATAAACCTTCTGGAAACCAAAAATTTTTCAATAGAATAAATACCTTTTTCCTCAATCATCAGTTCGCCTTCAAACACGGTGAGCATTTTGATAATGCGGTCATAACCGATAACACCTTCTGTAACGCCAGTAAAAAAACTATCCCGAATTAAATAATCCATCCGGTCAACATCGAGCTGCCCGCTTATTAATTGATGAAGAAATTTTTTTGAATAATTGTTGGTAAAAATATCAATGGCCATTTGCAATTTTCCGTCAAACTCTTTATTCATTTTTTTCATGAGCAACAAAGAAATTGTTTCATGGCTTACCTCTTTTATCAAAATATTTTCCAAAGCATGAGAATAAGGGCCATGGCCAATATCATGTAAAAGAACCGCGATTTTTGCAGCCTGCTCTTCTTCGCCAGAAATTAAAACTCCTTTACTTTTAAGTTCGTGAAGGGCGTTACAAATTAAATGATACGCGCCTAAAGAATGATGAAGCCTTGAATGAACCGCTCCCGGATAAACCAATTCTGCAAAAGCCATTTGATGGATCCTGCGCATTCTTTGATAATATGGATGTGAAATTACCTGGTAAATAAGTTCATCATCTATAGTTATAAAGCCATAAACAGGATCATTAATTATTTTTCTAAAAGGCATTTCTTCGGAATTGTTAAAAACATTTGCATTGCAGGCAAAGATAAATTTTGGGAGGGGAATAAATTATATTTGTAGCCACCGCAAAAAGATAATTTAATTTTTAGAAGAGTTGGGAAAAACAAAATAAATGAACAAAGCAAAAATTTTATGGGTAGATGATGAGATGGAAAGTTTAAAATCTCAGATAATGTTTCTCAGTAATAAAGGGTATGATGTAAAATCTTTGAGCAACGGGCATGACGCGATTGATTATGTAAAAGAAAACATTGTGGATGTGGTGCTTCTTGATGAAAGCATGCCGGGGATAACCGGATTGGAAACTCTGCAAAAGATAAAAGAGATTAAATCGCAAATTCCTATCGTTCTTATTACCAAAAACGAAACTGAGAATTTGATGGATGAAGCCATCGGTTCACAGATAACCGACTATTTAATAAAACCGGTAAATCCAAACCAGGTATGGCTTTCGTTAAAAAAAATTATTGATAATAAAAGATTAGTTGCAGAGAGAACAACCTCCGCTTACCAGCAGCATTTCAGAGATTTATTTATGGCGCTGAATGACAATCCGGATTATAACGGCTGGATGGAAATTTATAAAAAACTGGTTTATTGGGAGCTTGAAATGAAAAAGAGCGACAGCCCTGAGATGCGCGAAGTTTTTCAATCTCAAAAAAATGAAGCCAATCTTGAATTTTATAAATTTATTTCAAAAAATTATTCTGATTGGGTTACCAATCCGGCGGCTGACGCCCCCATAATGAGTAACTCACTAATGAAGTTTAAAGTTTTTCCTCATTTGGAAAAAGGAACGCCGATGTTTTTTGTATTAATAGATAATTTGCGTTTCGACCAATGGAAAACTATTCAGCCATTGTTTGCTGAAAATTTTCGTATCGAGGCAGAAGAAACATTTTATTCGATATTACCAACCGCAACGCAGTATAGCCGTAATTCCATATTTGCCGGATTATTACCGGTTGAAATAGAAAAACAATTCCCCATAGAATGGAAAAATGATGATGAAGAGGGAGGGAAAAATTTATACGAAGAAACTTTTTTTAAGGCTCAATTAAAAAAGCTTCGCCAGGAAGGCCTGAAATATTCTTACACCAAAATTACCAATCACCAGGACGCGCAAAAATTGGTAGATAATATCCATAATTATTTAAATAATGATATTAATATTATTGTTTACAATTTTGTAGATATGCTAAGCCATGCACGCACAGAAATGGAAGTATTGAAAGAATTGGCGGCAGACGAAGTAAGCTACAGAAGCCTTACTGCATCATGGTTTGAGCATTCACCGCTTCACCAGGCTTTAAAAAAAATCGCTGATAAAAAAATGAATTTAATTGTCGCAACCGATCATGGGAGCGTAAGGGTAAATACTCCGCAAAAAGTGGTTGGTGATAAACAAACTACCGCAAACCTTCGGTATAAACATGGCCGGAATCTGAATTATGAACCAAAAGAAGTGCTGGCGTTTCGTGATCCGCGGCAGGCTGGCTTGCCGGTTCCAAACGTAAATTCTTCCTATATTTTTGCCAAACAGGATGGTTATTTGTGTTACCCTAATAACTATAACCACTTCGCTAATTATTATAAAAATACTTTTCAACATGGCGGTATCAGCCTCGAAGAAATGATTATTCCGATAATAAGGATGACGAGCAAAGAAAATCAATAACCAATAAAGGGGAATTAAGAATCTGTAGAATTTGTTCGTTTACTGGTAAAGAAATAAAAATCCCGCTTATTTATTTGTTTACTGTTCTTTTAGTGCGATAATTCTCGCCACATATTTTCCTAAAATATCAAATTCAAGATTTACAGAATCATTTGTTTTTAATAAATGAAAATTAGTGTGTTCAAATGTGTATGGGATAATAGCAACCGTAAAATTATTTTCAGTTACATTAAAAGCAGTAAGGCTCACTCCGTTTACACATATTGAACCTTTTTCTATAATTAATGTCGCAAATACTGAATCAAATTGAAAAGTAAATTCAACGCTTCCGTTTTTTTCTTGTTTATCAATACAAATGCCGGTTCCATCAACATGGCCTTGAACGATATGGCCATCAAGCCTTTCACTTAATTTCATCGCTTGTTCCAGGTTTATTAAATCTCCCTTTTTCCATTGGCCTGCATTTGTTTTTTTAAGCGTTTCTTCTATCGCGGTTACTTTATAAATACCGTTTTGTATATCTTCAACCGTTAAGCAAACACCATTATGGCTAAGGCTTTCATCTATTTTTAGTTGGGAAAACAATTCGCTTTTAATAAAAAATGTCCGGTTTGAGCCAATAGTTGAAATCTCTTTAATTTCTCCAAGCGATTTTATAATTCCTGTAAACATTCAGAATATTTTAATTTTTAAGAAAATTACTGCTTTTTAAATTCGGTAGTTTAAAAAAATATTTTATCTTCGCACTCCTTTAAAAAAAACGTACAAATATTTATGTTAATAATTGATTCAAAAGATTGCGAAAATATTGATAAAGCACTTAAAAAGTACAAGAAAAAATTTGAAAAAAGCCGTACACTTTTGGAGCTTCGCGATCGCCAGGCCTTCACAAAGCCATCCGTTAAAAGGCGTGGTGAGGTTTTGAAAGCTGTTTATAAACAACAAATAGCCAGTGGCAAAATTGAAGTTTAATTAACCAATTCACATTCCAAATATTATTTCCGGTTAGTTTAAGTTAGTAACTTTACACTTACCGGATTTTTTTATGCCTTCAACTGAAACGTCAACCATACAGGAATTTTTAAACTACCTCACTTTTCAAAAGCGATATTCGGGGAATACCATTATATCTTATCGAAATGACCTAACCGGTTTTTTTGATTTTGTGTTTTTGGAATACAATATAACTGCAGTAAATGATATAAATGCTTCAATAGTCCGCACGTGGCTTGCTTCTTTAAAAGAAAATAAAGCCACCTCCAAAACGATAAACAGGAAAATTTCATCACTCAAGGCATTTTTTAAATACCAGCTTAGGTTACAAAAAATAACAGCAAGCCCGGTAGCGGCCATTTCATCATTAAAAGTAAACCGCCGCCTTCCATCATTTATTGATCAGAAAGATATAAATACTTTATTAACCCATGATTTTTTTCCAGATACATTTGAAGGAAAAACCAATTTTCTGATTTTTGAGATTTTATATCAAACCGGCATGCGACGGGGCGAATTAATTAATTTAAAAGAAAAAGACGTTGATCAAAGTTCCGGAACTATTAAGGTATTGGGAAAAGGAAATAAAGAAAGATTGATTCCGGCAAATAATGAATTGCTAAAAATGATCAGCGGATATATAGCTGAAAAGCAAAAGGAGTTTCCCGAACTTTCTGAAAATTTGCTTTTAGTTAATAAAAAAGGAAAAGGGCTTTATCCAAAATATGTTTACAATACCGTAAAAAGCAATCTTGGAAAAGTATCTACTAATCAAAGAAAAAGCCCACACATACTTCGCCATAGTTTTGCAACCCATCTAACAAATAACGGAGCAGAAATAAACGCGATAAAAGAATTATTGGGCCACAGCAGCCTGGCATCTACTCAAATTTATGCACATAATACCATTGAGAAATTAAAGAAAGTTTACAAGCAGGCACATCCAAAATCATAGTAAACGAACAAAAAAGTCAGATTTTCATTTTGAAATACCGTTTCAAGGGTGTAACTTCATACTGGTAAAAATTTATTTCAATTTGAAAATTTTGCTATCTTGAACACCTCTGTTTTTTTTCCCGCTAATTTCTATTTCTCACTTAATAAATATACGACTACTATGAACGTAAACATTCAAACGCTTCATTTTGAAGCAGATTCCAAATTGGTAGCATTCATTGAAAAAAAGGTTTTAAAACTTTCTCAATTTCATGAACGGATAACGAAAGTGGATGTTTTTTTAAAGCTGGATAATGTAGCACACAAAATCAAGGACAAGGTTGCAGAAATAAAAGTACATGTTCCCAGGCATGACCTATTTGTAAAGCATTCTTCAAAATCATTTGAAGAAAGTTTTGATGTAGCGTTGGATTCGGTAATTAATCAAATAAAAAGAAAAAAAGAAAAAATGGTTGCTTAAATTAAAGAAAACATTTAAAAAAAAGCCTCCTTTTAACCCGGAGGCTTTTTTATTTTTAATGAAATTATGAGGTAAAAATTGCGTATAAATTTGCAATAAATTTTTCTTTTCAAAATTTTTCCATTAAACATTTTCCATTACCTTTGCCTTCCCAAAAAATACCCCTTGGTGGAAATTAGTGTGGGAAGTTCATTGTCAGGCTGTATTTGGGCAATTGCCAGTGTAGCTCAGTTGGTCAGAGCAGCTGATTTGTAATCAGCTGGCCGGGGGTTCGAATCCCTCTACTGGCTCATAAATTGAGGTTTTTTTGATTTTTGGAATCTGGGATTTGATGAATAGTTTCCAAAAATCAACTTAGGGCAGATGGCCGAGTGGTTAAAGGCGACAGACTGTAAATCTGTTCTCTCACGAGTACGTAGGTTTGAACCCTACTCTGCCCACAAAAAATAAGTTTTTTGAAATAGATTGGTTAGACTTCTTTCAAGCTGTTGTAGCTCAGGGGTAGAGCACTTCCTTGGTAAGGAAGAGGTCGTGAGTTCAATTCTCATCAACAGCTCATTTGACAATTGAATGAACATAAAAATAATTTAAGCGGAAGTAGCTCAATTGGTAGAGCGATAGCCTTCCAAGCTATAGGTCGCGAGTTCGAGACTCGTCTTCCGCTCAGAAAAATATTCATTTTTAATCAAACAGATGAATAGATGTATTTAAAATTTTTAAAATAAAAATTAAAAACAAACAAAATGGCAAAAGAGAATTTCAAAAGGGATAAACCCCACGTTAACATTGGCACCATTGGCCACGTTGATCATGGAAAAACAACCCTCACAGCCGCTATAACCGATATTTTGTCTAAACAAGGTTTAGCGGAAAAAAAGAATTATGCAGATATTGATGGTGCTCCTGAAGAAAAAGAAAGGGGTATCACTATTAATACAGCACACGTTGAATATGCAACGACAAACCGTCACTATGCACACGTAGACTGTCCTGGCCACGCTGACTATGTAAAAAATATGATTACAGGTGCGGCTCAGATGGATGGTGCTATATTGGTAGTTGCAGCAACTGATGGCCCGATGCCACAAACCAAAGAGCACATTCTTTTGGCTCGCCAGGTTGGTGTGCCTCGTATCGTAGTTTTCATGAACAAAGTAGATTTGGTAGATGATCCGGAATTATTGGAACTGGTTGAAATGGAAATTCGTGAATTATTAACTTCTTACGGATTTGACGGAGATAATACTCCTATTATACAAGGATCTGCTACAGGCGCTTTGGCCGGTGACGAAAAATGGGTAGCAAAAATCACTGAATTAATGGACGCTGTGGATACTTACATTCCATTGCCTCCCCGCCCGGTTGATCAACCTTTCCTTATGTCTGTTGAAGATGTATTCTCTATTACAGGCCGTGGTACCGTTGCTACCGGCCGTATCGAAAGAGGGCGTATTAAAGTAGGTGAGCCCGTTGAAATCGTGGGTTTGATGGAAAAACCATTAAACTCTGTAGTTACAGGCGTAGAAATGTTCAAGAAATTATTGGACCAGGGTGAAGCTGGTGATAATGCAGGTTTGTTACTTCGTGGTATTGAAAAAAGCCAGATCCGCCGTGGTATGGTTCTTTGCAAACCAGGTACTATTACTCCGCACACAGAATTTAAAGGTGAGGTATATGTATTGAGCAAAGAAGAAGGTGGACGTCATACTCCCTTCTTCAACAAATACCGTCCCCAGTTTTATTTCCGTACTACAGATGTAACCGGTGAAGTAGAATTACCTGCAGGAACAGAAATGGTAATGCCGGGTGATAATACCTCGCTTACTGTAAAACTTATTCAGCCAATTGCGATGGAAAAAGGATTAAAATTTGCAATTCGTGAAGGTGGGCGCACAGTTGGAGCAGGACAAGTGACTGAAATTATAAAGTAAGATTGTTATATCTTTGAATCTGAAATTAGCTAATTAGCAAATTTGCTAATTAGCTAATTTGGTTTTTACGGGCATAGTTCAATGGTAGAATAGAGGTCTCCAAAACCTTTGATCAGGGTTCGAATCCTTGTGCCCGTGCTCATAAAAGTGGAATTTAAAATAATTATCAATCGCCCAAATAAATAAATATGAATAAAGTTGGAGCATACATTCGCGATTCTTATAAAGAAATGATTCATAAAGTAACCTGGCCCACCTGGGAAGAATTACAGCAATCAACAATGATCGTGTTAGCCGCTACTATTATTATTACGGCAATTGTTGCATTGATGGATTTTGCGTCGAATGGGGTTTTAAAATTTATATATTCATTATTTAAATAATCATGACAGAAGAAAATCACGATAAAGTAGAAGAAGAAATTTCTAATGATACTAAACCATCAGTTCCTCAAAAGGATACTAAGTGGTATGTTCTGAGAGTGGTAAGCGGAAAAGAGAGAAAAATAAAAGAATACCTTGATAAAGACATTGTAAGAAACGGATGGGACAAGGATATTCTACAAATTTTTCTTCCCGTAGAAAAAGTCTATAAAGTGCTCAATGGTAAAAAGGTAATGAGAGAAAGAAACTTCTATCCGGGTTATGTAATGCTGGAAGTGCTGGATGGAAAGCTTACAGGGGAAATGGCGCAGCATCTTAGTAATACCACCAATGTAATGCATTTTTTAACAGATGGAAAAGGTTCAAAAGGTGAGATCATAAGCCTTAGAAAATCTGAAGTAAATAAAATGCTGGGCAAAGTAGATGAAATGGCTGATGCAGGTGGAATGACGATGAGCGAGCCTTTCATTGTAGGAGAAACCATCAAAATTATAGATGGCCCTTTTAATGATTTTAACGGGGTAATTGAAGAAGTAACGGATGAAAAGAAAAAACTAAAAGTGCAGGTAAAAATATTTGGCCGCGCTACTCCTGTAGAATTAAGTTACATGCAGGTAGAAAAAATTTCCTAAAAAATTGTATTCAAATTAAAATTAAAAAGAGGCTGTCAGTATTGATGGCCTTTTTTTATTACAAAAGAGTATGCAGTAAGCATACAAATATTCCGGGTTCCTATTTTCTTGTTTGCTAAAATTCCTTATTTCCTATAGTAAACCAACAAATAATGGAAGTTTTTATTCTGTAAAAAATATAAATCTGCTTTTTATGGAGATAAAGAAATTCTTATCTGCACACCCGCCCGGGTATCAGTCGTAGGCGCTGAAGACGAAATGTATGGGTTTACTCTTGTCTGGTCAAAATACAATTTTACATTTATGCGGTTACTGATGTAATAATCCAATGTTGGGCTGATGGTAATCTCTTTGCTACCATTAGTAGCGAAAGCACTATTTTGGTCGAGAATGCTGTTAGAAGTTACATTATTTCTGATACTGAAAGTGAGATTGAAATTTATTTCGTTATCAAGCTTTTTGGTATCCTTCTTTGCAAAAGGTACTTTAAAAGGAAGTTTCAATCCACGTTTACGGAAGCCGCCACCAAAAGTAATCTCAGACGATCGCACTTCACTCAACTGATAATCTATCAAACTCAGGCTTAATTGCCTTTGTTTGGTATAATTAAATTTAAGGCTTAGCTGGTTGGTAAAGGTCATATCAACCCCAATCAATGGAGCAAACTGTTCCTGGATAGTAATATTAGGAACCAGGAAAAAAGGAATATAATTGTTTGAGCCAGCTGTGGTATCAATAAATGACGGGTATCCATACCTTGAAACATCCTGGTAATACAAGGCTGAAGTAAAGTTATTCATTCCAAGGCTAGCATTATATGCGTGAGTTAGGGAAAAGTTAGAAAATATTTTATCTAATCCGGGCACCCTACTTAGCCCATTATAAGAAATACTCCAATTTGGCTTAGGTATAATACCGCTAAAAGGATTTGATTTTATAGTACTGTTTTGCTGCTTAATGAGGGCTACTTTTGTAGGATCCTGCCCGGTATATGCTGCAATAAATGCAGGCACTAATACATCAACAGAATATCTTCCGTAGCCTAATGCATAACCGTCAGCTCCTGTCGGATTTCCCTGCAGTTTATTATATGTGTTAAGTGCTCCCAACCTATCAGATAATATCTTACGATAATCCTGGAATTTTAAAAACGTTTGAGAAATGCGGTTTGGATCATATTTACCAAACAAAGTATTTAAGGCAATATAACTAACGCTAAAGCCGCCATTAATGTAAGGGCTTAAATGGGAAAAATGAAGCCCCGTTCCGGAAGTATCTTTAAATGTTTCCGAATAATTTTTGGTAAATGTTTTTTGTATATTCAAATTAATCGTCAGGTCTCTTACAGGTTCAAGCTGGGCGGCAACTGTAATTTTTTGGTCAAAATTCTGTACAAACAGATCATTAAAATCAGAGTCCCTGGTTATTAAACCCCGGCTGGCGGCTTTATTCAGCCAGTTACTGTCCGGTTGTTTGCCCATAATAAATCCAAACCCCGGAGCCATACTTCTAAAATTCTGCCCCAAAATTTGTGTACTATCAGTATATCCAGGCAATCTTGTATTACTTATCTGAGAAACCGACGCGTTGATAGATTTTATGCTCGTCAATAATTTTCCCAGTACCCTTAACGCACCCGTCACCTGCGGAAGCGCTGCTGTATTTTTAGAAACTTTCGGGGGTGAAACATTAGGTTTCTTATTGCCGGAAGTGTCAGCGGCATTTCGCTGTTTAGGTTGAAGTGGTTGATCTAAAGCGCGCAACCATTTCGATTTGCTGTATAATCTTAAAAAATCAAGTTGAAGAGTGGCATTTTCCTGCTGGCCGTTTTCCAAAAAATTTCCCAGGTTTACCGCCAGGCGTGAAGCTCCGATCCAATTATAAGTGGCTGTATAATCAAGGTGCAAGTTCATCCAGTCAGTTACCGGTAATTTGGACAAAGGCACATTATATGAGAAATTAACGGTTTGGTTGAAAACGGTATTTCTTCCGCCCGAAAAAAAGTTTCGCGATACCGTGTCTTTTTTTGCTTTGGTATCGAGGCGGCCATACGGTTCGTCAATAACTGCGTTATTCAAAGCAGAATAATCAAGAGTGAGCGAATGAGTCAGTTCCCATCTTAAAATATAATTCCTGTTGAATGTAAAATACTTATCGAATGTTTCAGGTACTACGTATTTGTCATCGCCAATACTCCGTGGCTTTAAAACCCCGAATTGCCTGAATACATCAGCTTTAAAAGTAAGCTGAGATGGTATTGGATTAATATTAAAATCCTTTATCAGATCAAACCAATGAGTTTTGGTTTTTGAGAATAATTTCTTAAACGGTGAAATAAATTTTGGCTGTGGCATAAAATTATATCCAAGGCTGCCCTGTTGTTTGGTTACATTATTATAATCGATAAGCGGATTATGCGCCTCTGTTTTCGTATAAGTATAACTTACGTCTACGTTTTCAATATCCCACAATTGTGGCTTTTTATTATTCGTTCTTTCTTTGTGCACGTTCGTAAAACTTACTGTCTTAATGGAAGAAAAATCAACCGCATTATTTCTTATAGAATCCCTTGCATTTTTATTTGGAGCGTCTTTTAATTTTTGCTTCAGGGTAATATCCATATCGTAAGGGTCATATTGCGGAGTGCTGTTGGCATTGGTAATACTGGCATAAAATGGAATAGATATGCCGGCGCTTTTAGGCAAAAGTTTTCCCAATTCAAGAGTGGCGGCGGCGTCAAACTGAACAAAATTATCTTTAAACCGGTCGCTAATTCCCTGGTCCAGCGTACCAAATCCATTACTGTGCGTGTTTGCAGAGACAGAAACAGTTCCAAGGTCGGCCAGATTTGCATCTACGCGCCCCAAAGAAGCCCAGCCTCCTTTCTCGTCTAAAGATGATAAACGCAATTCATTAAACCATAATTCGCCACAGGCAGAAACAGCGTTTGTATTTTGAACCCCCATTAACATTCCCGTTACCTGCGCCAGATTTGGATTTCCCATAATAGAGTATGTCTGCCCATTTGATTCTGCCATTGAGTACAAAACATTTATGGGCGAATTTGACAAGTTTCTTTTGGTTTTAAGATCTGTCAGATCGCTAAGTGTCAAGTCAAGGTTATTACTTTTTATCCATAAAGTATCATTATAGGCCTGGCTGTCAGGATCAAGCCCTGTATTAAGAGGTGTTAATTTTAAAGGGATCCGTATTTCATAATAGTTGTTTACAAAATCGCTTCCGATTCTTATTACGGCAGTAAGATCATTGTTATTCAAAGAAGTTGTTGAGTTTCTTTCTGCATGGATATACATTTGAAGTTGCCGAAATTGCCTCAGGTCTTTATTTGCAAAAGTTTGAAAAACTGCTTTCCCGTCATTTTTTGCCAAATTGCAAAACTGTAAAGTAAGCGATTGTTCATTTTGTAAAAGGTTTACCCCGTTGTTACTTAAAGTTTGCACCCGTTGAATATCGCTTGGAGTACGGTATGGCAAAGGGGTACGTTTATCATTTTCCTCAATATTTACAGCCCCCACATTAAAATCATTATCGGAAGTGGCAGAATAATTTCCGGATGAATCGATCTTATACTGGAATTTTCTCCAGGTATTTCTTACCAGGCTAAGTTCGCCAAAACGTACTGTTACACTATCCTGGAATCCCGTTAAGAACATTCTCATAAAACGAATGGACTTAAAATCAGGAATGTTCCCTACTTTTTTATCATAAGAATCAATAGGAATCCGTAATTGATACCACGTTTCATTTCTCGTGGTACCGTCAACCAGCTTTACTCCAACTACTTTTTTATCAATAATATAATTATTACCGATAGTCATTTCAGGATCGGTTGGCGGTTTTAAGTCAACGATGTATTGAAAGTATTCTTCCGTTTCGTTGAGCGTATTATCCCGGTTGAGGTCCTCCTGGTCAGGATATAAAGTAGCGGCTGAAGAATACTGTGATTTATTATCAGCAATTGGCGAATTGCCCTGTGGGTTATTAAATTTTTTATACCTCGCCAGGATGTCTGCATTTTCCGCATCAAGATTATCTCCCCGGTAATATTGATAATCGTCAGAAGATGGATCGGCTAAAGCATCCTGGTATATTTTTGAGCCGGTTCCAAAATTAGTAGCCAGGATATCAAGGTAATCTTTCCTTCTGAAAGACCTTTCAGCACTGTCTGTTAATCCATCAAATCCAACATCCTGGTAGGGCTGTCTGCAGGATCAGTGCTGAACGCATTCGTAACCTGGATAGGGTTGCGCGGAACAAGCCCCCAGATAGAAGTGTCAACCTGGGCCGGCAGGTTAGGTGTTGGCAATCCATTTTCATAAAATCTCCTCGAATCCTTCAAAACATCCTCGGATACATTCCCAAGATCAATATAAAATTGCCCTCCCGTGCTTGCGGGGTCTGTTATAAAAGGATCTTGAACCCAGCATTCGATGTATTGAATATTGGCTGTTTCAAAATCTGTCTGATCAAGGCTTCTCATCAATCCACCCCATTTTGTTTTTGGATTCAGGAATTTGCCGTTTGAATTCAGGTCCAGCCTTGAAGCGTCATAATTATAAGGGCCACGGTCTGAAGGGTAATAAGATAAATCGAAAGTTATCAATTGGCTTTGTCCCAAATCGGGAGTACTTTGAGGAAAAATTTCAGTTTGTGACACCGCTCTCACCCTTGAGTCAGAAAGTAGTTTTAGATTTCCTTTGAGCGGATTATTTATATTTTTTGGATCTTGTAATGTTGGTTCAATCTGGTACCATGCAATAGCTGCCCGGTTTTTTCCATAAGCCAGGCTGTTTGATGAATCTGCTTCAGGAAAAAGAAGATTGCCGTTTTTATCTGTAGCCCCGTGTGGAGTAGAAGCAAGTGCCCAACTTATAGGCGGAAACCGTAAGTCAATATTGCTTTGGCTTCCTTCAAAATCATCTAAGTACACAACGCCGTTATTTCCCTTCCCGATTTGGGGTGCGTGGCCCGGTTTTAAAAATGCCGCTTCTCCATAAGCGTTTATAGTTGAAGGAGCAGTAGAATTATAAAATGGAATCTTATTTAAAATTTTGGTCAGCCGGGGCATGTCTCTCCTGTAAGTACCATCTAATCCATACATGGTATTTCTAATTGGGTCTTCGCCATAATCCACTTTGGTGAAAAAAGGCCTTTCACTCAACCTTACCATGGTTCCTCCCAAAGTCAATTGTTCTTTAGCTGTATTTTTTAGCTGGTAATCGAGCCTTAAACCCATGTAGCTTTTTTGCTGCAAACCAAAAGAGGCATTGTTTTCATAATTCACCTGGACCGGAATCCCTGAATTTATAATTGCCTGGTTAATTACTTTAATAGTCCCAAGGTCATAGTTTATAGTATAATCAATATTTTCTGTTAGTTGCCGCCCACCGGCTGATACCGTGACAGAACCCGGGGGAATATTATAGCCAATGCTAATATCCGATGTTGAAGTAGTTTTAGCCGTTCCCTGCAAGACAAATCTGTCCAGGTTAGGAAATTGTTGCTGCGCGACGGTTTTTATTGAATCATATAACGGGTAATACAAACTGTCTGCCCCTAATGCAGGGTTACTAAAAACCTTTGGCGCCAGTGCGCGGCCGAAGGGTTCCAGGACAGGGAAAATAATTCTGCTGTATTGAGATAAAACCGTATAACCTTCAATATAATCAAACACGCCATCCGGTTGAGGATCATTCTGACTGTTCAATCTGTCTAAATTATCAAGAGTTAAAAGAGGGGTCCCCTTATTTAAATCCCCAAAGGGAAGATATCTTTTGGCGCCTAAACCTGGTTGCTGATATAATACATTTAAATCAAAATCCTGCCTGTCCAATGAGCCGTAACCCACACTGTACACGTTTTTCATCATTAGTTGCCAGATGGGAAGATCCGGGCGTTGAGAAGTAGCTTTTAATAATTTTAAAAAAAGAACCTTTTGATTGCTTGTTGTAGAATCTGGCGGAACGTCCTGTGAAAATTCACCTACCTGGTAAATTTTCCCATTATAAGAATATTGAAAAGCAACTGCTAAAACTTCATCTGGTTGCAACGGCTGGCTCAATGATAAAAATCCCACTCTCTTATTATAAATATATTGGGTCGAATCTAATTTTCTCGCAAAGGTTTTTTCAAAATCCTGTACAGGGTTAAGCCCCATAGATATAAGCTGGTTAGTAATAAGAGCAGAATTACGGCTTCCCGGATTGCTGATAATTGAAGAATATTCACTATTGGTTTTGTTATCAGGCAAAGTACCAGTTACTGTAAAATTGTGATAGGGTTTTGCTTCTCCAAGATCCATCAAGCCAACCACTTCACGCGCATCAGTAGTGGCTCCGTTTTTATTGGTAACCCAAACTTCCAACCTCAATATCTGAACCGGCGTAATTACCGCCGGAGCATTACTCATTACTTTATCATAATTATTTTTGAAATACTGAGCCAATAAAAAATGCCTGTTTTCTTCATACTCATCCGCCTTAATTTCAAATTTGGTAGCCGTATTCCCTCCCTGAAGGTTCATAGATTGCCGCTGTGATTTTTGATTAGCGAGAACACCTGTTACAAATAATTTTCCAAACTGTAATTGTGTTTTCACACCGAAAAGGGATTGCGCACCGGGAATCAAAGAACTTCGTAAAGGGAAGGATACATTTCCTGCTTCAAATCGTTTTAATATTTCATCGCCTTTGCCTGTATAATCTAATTTTAACTGGTTGGTAAAATCAAAATTGGCCAGTGTATTATAGCTTATAGGAAATTTTAATTTATCCCCAATGTTAGCAATAACATTAAGTTGCGCAGCCATATTAAAATCAAACCCTCCGTTCTTCCTGGCTTTTTCAGGAAGAGTAGGGTTCTTTACATTTTGGCCCTGGTAGCCGGCTGTGACATCCACATTGCCCTGCGGCTGAATATCTACTTTACCGTTTCCAAAAAGGCGGTTAAATAAATTATCGTAAACATTCAGTTTTGGTTTTATCTGCCCACGGTTAAGTAAGCTTAGGGTATTAGCTCTTTTTTGAAAATAACTGATCTCAGCTTTTCTTGCCTCCATCGCCCTGAATTCTTCCGCTGTATAAGTTGTCGGCGTTCTGTAATAATGGCTGCCTACTTTTTCATAAACGGTATAGGTTTGGGTTGCCGGGTCGTAGGCTACAGAATCATCAATATTGGGAGGATTTTGAAAATCGAATGTGTTGCGATTAGAAGAAAGAAAATCGCCTCTTGTATCATGAATAGGATAAGGAAGGGAATCTTTATTTTGAATGGCCGATGTATCCTGGGCTGAAGCATAAGAAGCCCATCCAATAGAAAGTGCTATTGAAAAAATCCAACGCAGTATTAACCCCATATAATTTGGCGCTACTCTCTTTAAAACCATTCCGGCAAATTATTTAAGGTAGATTTCTATCAAATGGCTTTTAATGCTTTTTTTATTAAAGTTTCCAGGGAATTAATTGAAGGTTCAATCATTATAATTTTTTTGACCGCCTGCTCAGCCACTGGCCGCGAAATTCCTAAAGCTACTAATGCATTTAACGCATCCTGGCTGAAAGTATTGCCAACCGATTTGTTTCCCTGGGAAGTTGAAGATATTTTTGAAACTTTGTCTTTTAATTCTAAAACCAATCTTTCAGCTGTCTTTCTGCCAATTCCTTTTACACTTTCCAATACAGATGTATGTTTCAGCAAAATCGCATTGCTGACCTCTTCCGGTTTCATACCAGACAACATCATCCTTGCAGTTGCTGCACCAACTCCTGAAACACTTATCAATATAACAAACATTTCTTTTTCCGCAGCTTCAAAAAAACCATACAAGGTGTGTGCGTCTTCTTTTATCTGCAAATAAGTAAACAATTTCCCTTCATTTAATTGTTGAATTTGCGAATAGGTATTGAGAGTTATATTTACTTCATAACCTACATCATGGACATCCATGTACACAACGGTGGGGGTTTTGTAAGCGAATTTTCCTGATAGGTATGCGATCATAATTTTTTAAAGAGGGCTCAAAATTAAGTAATTCAACTTAATGCAACCCATATTATCAATTAAATATTATCTATTAAAGATTGAATAGCGCGGATGTTGTATTTTTATCGCCTGAATTAAAATATTTTTTATAAAAAATGAGTAATAAAATTTCCGCAGCCATTACGGCTGTAGGCGCTTACGTACCCGATTACAAGCTTACGAATGCCGAACTTGAAACCATGGTTGAAACATCCGATGAATGGATAAAAACCCGAACAGGCGTTGAAGAAAGAAGAATATTAAAAGGAGAAAATATGGGTGTTTCTAAAATGGCTGTACCTGCAGTTTTGGAGCTTTGCCAAAAAAGAGGAATTGATCCGATAGAAATTGATTGCCTTATTTGTTGCACCGTTACGCCAGACATGACTTTCCCTGCTACTGCTAATATTATTACTTATGAAGTGGGCGCTTCCAATGCTTTTGGGTTTGACCTTTCCGCGGCTTGTTCCGGATTTCTATTTGGCGTTACTACCGGTGCTTCATTAATTGAAAGCGGCAGGTATAAAAAAGTCGTAGTAGTTGGGACCGATAAAATGAGTGGAATCGTTGATTACAGCGATAGAAAAACGTGTGTACTTTTTGGCGATGGGGCAGGCGCTATTTTATTAGAACCCAACGAAGAAGGATATGGCATACAGGACAGCCTTCTAAAAACCGACGGTGATTGGTTGTGAATACCTGAAAATGGTAGCAGGGGGCTCTGCAAAGCCCGCTTCTGTAGAAACTGTATTAGCCAAAGAGCATTACATTTTCCAGGAAGGGCCACAGGTTTTTAAATTTGCGGTAAAAGGAATGGCTGATGTTTCTTATGAATTATTAGAAAGGAACCATCTCACCGGTAATGATATTGCATGGCTTGTTCCCCACCAAGCCAATAAAAGAATTATTGATGCCACGGCCAACCGCATGGGATTAAGCATGGATAAGGTAATGATCAATATTCAACGATATGGCAACACTACTTCTGCAACCATTCCGCTTTGTTTGTGGGAATGGGAAAAACAATTAAAGAAAGGTGATTTAATTGTTCTTGCAGCTTTTGGTGGTGGTTTTACATGGGGCGCTACATTGGTGAAGTGGGCTTACGATACAATGTAAGCAATTACGAATTACGATTTAGGATTTAAGATTTTGTGGCAACTTTAATCATTTAAGGAACAATATTTGATTCACTTTGTTGAAACAAAAATATTCTTTATGGATAAAAGAGAAAAACTCCACTCGATGGAAAAGATGATCCGCGAGTTGGATGATATCGTCAACAGCCAAACTTCTTTACTGAAAAAAATTTCGCAACTCGAAGCAGAAAATATCAATCTCGGCAACGGCCTTTTAGAAAAAAAATTGCCTGACATACATTCCAACGCAGATGATAATTTGACCATAGCTTCACATTTAGTAGAAGAATTTACAGAAGTGAAAGACAAGTTTATAAAAGACAATAAACTGGACGAAGAGCCTGCGGTGGCTTAGTAAACGAACAAATTATCACAATTTTTATTTTATACAAATTTTATTAAAGAATGAGTTCACTCAACAATAAAGTAGCGTACATAACCGGTGGAAGCAAGGGAATTGGATATGGAATTGCAAAAGCATTATTGGATCTTGGAATGAAAGTAGCGATTACGAGCCGCCATTTATCAGAAGCAAAAAAAGCCGCTTCTTCATTAAGCAATGATGATTCAAAAGTGCTCGCCTTAGAATCTGATGTCAGCTCAATGGAAAATGAAAAAAGCGCAGTGCAAAAAGTGATTGCCCAATTTGGGCAACTTGATGTTTTGGTTGCTAATGCAGGAGTCGGGCATTTTGCACCGATTGATAGTTTATCCGAAGAAAACTGGAAGAGTACAATTGATACCAATCTTACCGGTGTTTTTAATAGTGTAAAAGCTTCGGTAGAAGAATTAAAAAAATCGAAAGGTTATATTATTACCATTGCAAGCCTTGCCGGCACTAATTTTTTTGAAAATGGAGCGGCTTATAATGCGAGCAAATTCGGCCTTGTTGGTTTTTCACAAGCCATCATGCTTGATCTCAGAAAATATGATGTAAAAGTTTCTACAATAATGCCCGGCTCTGTGGCCACTCATTTTAACGATCATACACCAAATGATTCTGATTCATGGAAAATTCAACCAGAAGATATAGGGCAAATTGTTGCAGATCTTTTAAAGATGCCTGCGCGAACATTGCCGAGCAAGATTGAAGTCCGCCCATCTAAAACTTCAAAATCTTAAAATAAGAATCCTGGAAATTTGTCGGTTTACTATAACAACTAAACCTCTAAACCATCTAAACTTTCTTAACCTTCTAAACCCTTCATTCAAACAACCCTTTATTCAAAAGCTGCAAGGTTTTCTCTTTATGTTCGTGTGATACAAGGATTGAAATATTATGCCGGCTGCCGCCGAAACTTACCATCCGCACCGGTACTTCTGTTAAGCTGTTGAAAACTTTTGCCAAAAGGTTTTCAGTTTTTGAGATGTGGTAACCAACAATAGAAACAATGGTTTGATCTTTATCTATCTCAATATTACCAAACATTTCAAGTTCCCTTATAATCTCTTTCAAATTAGCATCATTATCAATAGTAAGAGAAACCGCTACCTCAGAAGTGGTAACCATGTCAATGGAAGTTTCATACTTCTCGAAAATCTCAAATATTTTTCTTAAAAAACCATAAGCCAGCAACATCCGGCTGCTTTTAATTTTTATGGCCGTGATAGCATCTTTTGCGGCAATGGCTTTTACGCCTTCTGTATCAGAATCTCTTTCTATCAAAGTGCCGGGCGCTTCGGGTTCCATGGTGTTCAGTAACCTGACAGGGAAATTAAAATATTGTGCCTGCCAGATGCTGGCAGGGTGTAAAATTTTTGCACCGAAATAAGCCAATTCAGCGGCTTCATCAAAACATAAATGTTTTATGGGCTTGGTATTTTTAACGACGCGCGGGTCGTTGTTGTGCATTCCGCTTATATCGGTCCATATTTCACAAACAGAAGCATCAACTGCAGCAGCAATTAACGAAGCGCTGTAATCGCTTCCCCCGCGTTTTAAATTATCAATTTCCCCTTTTGCATTACGGCAAATGTATCCTTGTGTTACAAAAAGTTTGTTTTCTTCATGTGCTTCTAAAATAGCAAATAATTTTTCCCTGATGGTTGCCACTTGTGGCTCGCCATTTTGATCAATGCTCATAAAGTCAAGCGCCGCAAGCCATACGTGTGAAATTTGTTGTTCTTTTAAATAAATACTGAAAAGTTTGGTGCTCAATAATTCTCCCTGCGCCAGAATATCTTTGTTCAATGCTTCACTGTAAGAAATTTTTAAAATGATATTTAAAAACTCAAAGTGCTCTGCGAGAATATTCCTTGCTTTTTGGAAATAATCTTCATTTTTTAAAAGATCAACAATAAAAGCCTGGTAATGATTTTCTAAAGCATCAATGCGTTTTTTAGCCTCTTCCCTATCACCTTTTGCAAGAAAAGAGCTTATTTCGGTAAGCGCATTGGTAGTGCCGCTTAAAGCACTCAGAACAATGATCTTGGGTTCGTCGCCTTTTGTGATCAGTTTTCTGATCTCGGCCATTCTTTCGGGCTTTCCAACACTCGTTCCGCCAAACTTCATTATTTTCATAACTATAACCCTTTCAGGATTTTTTTAATTTAAAATTTAAACGCGCAAAATTATTTTATATGAAAAAACTTTCCAAAAAGAATACTGAAGAAGCTTTGAATAAACAGGGATTGTGATTTTTTTAATTTTTGATTTTAATATTTTAGATTTTAGATTTGCCCGTTGGGTGAAATAAATTAATAATTAATTTAACGAATAAAGAAATGGGAAGAATATTTGAAGTACGGAAGGCCACCATGTTTGCACGCTGGGATAAAATGGCCAAACAATTTACCCGGATAGGAAAAGAAATTGACATAGCGGTAAAACAAGGCGGCCCTGAACCTGATAATAATTCGGCGCTCCGCCGATGTATCATAAACGCGAAAGCGGTAAACATGCCAAAAGACCGTGTGGATGCGGCTATCAAACGTGCAATGGGCAAGGATAAGTCAGATTATCATGAAGAGGTGTATGAAGGATATGCGCCGCACGGCGTTGCCATTTTGGTAGAAACCGCGACCGATAACCCTACGAGAACGGTTGCTAACGTGCGGATGCATTTTAATAAAGCCAACGGGTCTTTAGGCACCAGCGGCAGTGTTTCTTTCCTCTTCGACCACCTGGGAGAATTCAAAATAAAAAATGAAAACCTGGATGTTGAAGAACTGGAACTGGAGTTAATAGATTACGGGCTTGAAGAAATAGGCGAAGACAGCGAAGGAAACATAATTATCCGCACTCCCTTTGTAGAATTCGGCAATATGAGTAAGGCTTTGGAAGAAAAAAAGATCGACGTTATAACAGCAGAGCTCACCCGAATTCCTACCACAACTGTTGACCTTTCTGACGAAAGCGCGGAAGAAGTTTTAAAATTAGTCGATAATCTTGAGCAGGACGAAGATGTGCAAAAGGTATATCACAATTTGAAATAAAAATTGTTCGGTAAAATAAGAATTACCTGAATTTATTGGTTTACTACAGTGGCACTGGTATTAAACGAATTTTATAAAAAGGAAGGCGTTACCCGCCTTCCTTTTTTGTTTCTTCAAGTATTTATTTATAAGCAATAAATTTCTGTTCTGCCTTTACTATCTTTTCAAAAAATGCCTTGAAAGCCACATAATCTTCAGTAGAAATTTGTTGGTCTCTCGCATCAGAAAATTTCCGGGTAACCACTAACTTATCCGGAGATTTTAGTGTGTATTCAATAGAAAACTTCATGTCTTTGAAAGACAACGATTCACCTTTCGGCAATTCCACGAAAGTTTTGCCCGCTGGCGCAGTTACGTCTACGGTAGTTTCGTAAGCATCCGCAGTTTCATACCTCCAGTATTCAATAGGGAAATCCCTTTTATCAGCAGAAAAATTATCTAATGTAGCTACGATATCCGGGTAGATGATTTTAAAAGTATTTAAACTTCCAATTTCAGCTATTTCGTTTTTTACCTTATAGTTATAATTATAGGTTACAGAATCATCCAGCTTATCAAGGCCATGAAAGGCTACATTTTCCAAAGCCACATTGTTTTTGTAAGAACCCGCTATTGTTTTTTCCATGTCCTGCATTTGTTTTTCATTATCAAGGTTGCGAAAATCTTCTCTTGTTTCTGCAGAAAAACTACCATACATGGCCGTTTTAACAGCCACATTCAAATCTTCATCAACAGGTTTTATATCTATTACCCTTTTGATAATATCTTTTTTTCTGTCTGTTGATTTTAAATGGGTCAACTCTGCTTTTTCAGCGCCGGGTTTGGTGGGTATTTCAAGTGCCAAAGCGCCATTAAGGTCATTGGGCAAACTTGTAAAAGGCAAATAGTTATTGGTCAGTTCGAGATAATAACTTTTATTATCTAATATAGCTTTAGCAATGCAATGATTAAATTCGATACAAGGTAACATCAAATCTTTTTGGCCGTTGTTTCTTGTATCTACCAAAACCATTTGTGCATTGATACCTGCCATTCGTGCCAATGTTACAAATAAATCAGACAGGTCCTTGCAATCTCCTAATCTTGTGGTAAGCGTTATAGAAGCTCTTTGTGGGACAAACGCACTTTGCCTGAAGGATACGGAACTATACCTTATATTCGATTCTATATAATCGTAAATAATTTTTGCCTTTTCATATTGTGTCATTACTTTTTTAGCATCTGGAAATAATTTTTTATAAATCGCCAGTATTTCAAAATCATTTTCTGATTTATTATTAGAGATATCGCTGTACCAATCGGCAATATCCTGCCATGAACCTACGGTAGATATATGCAAAACAACTCCTGCATCTATCATTAGCGGCATTAAAGGCTCGTTTTTTAAAGGTGCAGGCTTCAACAAAACCCAACTATATTCCTTAAAGTTTTCAATATCCTTTACAACAGGCTGCACATTTGAGTTAGTAAGAAGATACTTAAACTTTTGGCCTGAAGGAATCAGCAAATTATACTTTGTAGCATGCGAATATATTTGCCCGTTGAAATAGTGCCTGTCCCAAAATTCTTTTGCAAAGCGGCCGGAAGCATAACTCTGTAACCGATATTTTAAAACAATTACATCACCCGCTTCAAGGTTGGTAAATACTATATCGTTGTCATTTCTTTCTCCATCGATTTTTGATTGATTCTTTTTAATGATCTCTGCTTTCTCAATTAATAACGATTGTGTGTTATCATAATCAATTGATGTTTCCTTATATCTTTCAACACCTTTATCATTGGTGATTTTTAATATCTGTGTACAATATTCTTCGTTAGCTCCATCAGGGTATATTACCACATCCTGCTGGTCAAGAATATAATAATACCCATAATCTTTATTTTGCGCTTCGTCAGGGTTATCTTCTTTAATTGCCTGGCCAATATCCACCTGAGGAAATAGCTTATATATTTCCGGTTTGTTATTTAATTTCCTGATCTTACTAATAATGTCATATTGGTTCGGATCAAATTTGAGTGATTGATTATAGGCATCCAACGCTTCTGCAACATTATTTTGTTCACTTTTTATATCACCTAACTGTTCCCAATAATCTTCATCATAGGGTGATAACATCAGTGATTTTTTTATATATTCTTCAGCTTTGTCATATTGTTTCGTGGTAAAGAAATACTGTGACAACTTATAAAAACCTGTTGGCGCGTATGAAAATTGTTTGGCCAGGTTTTCCTTTATTTCCAATCCCTTTTTGGTATTTCCCTGCTCAATAAGTAAATCGGCAAATTTTATATAAGTGTCATAATCATAATTGTTTTTCATATAAGTATCATACACTTTCAACGCGCCTTTATTATCTTTATAAACATCCTTTTTAATACTGTACATCATAGGAATCAACTTCGCATTACCCGGATATTTTATATACATTTTTTCTGCTACTTTCACCAGGTCGTCGTATTTTTTATCCTGTGCCAAAAGCATCAGTTCGTACGCATCCGTAACCTCGTTTTCACCATATAATTTTACTCTTTTTTGTAGTTCTGTTTCACATTCTTCATATTTTTCACTTTTAAACAATTCCTGGATGTTCAAATCATATACATCTACACTTTCGGGGTCTAACTTTTTTATTTTTTCCAGTTCTTCGAGGTAAGCTGTTCTGTTATTTTCTTTATTCAAAACTTCCAGCAATTTCATTCTGATAAGTGAATTATCAGGCGCTGTTTTTAGTGCATTTGTCAAAACCTGCCGGGCTTCCAAAAGATCTTCATTCCTTAAATAAACATCTGCCAGCAGCAGATAGTTTACAAGATTGTTTTTTTCTTTTTCAATCTTCGCTGCAAAATACTTTTGAGCGAAACCCGGTATTAAAACTGGTTTAGCTGCGCTGGTACTTTTGGGATAAGAAGCATAATTAGCAGAACTGGTGATGCCAGGCAAAGGCCTGTATTTGTCATCTGTAAGCCTTACTGAAAAAGCGGGATAAGAAGAATTGGTAAAGCCAACCTGGATAAGAACACGATTCACACCTTTTTTTAGATCATACTTAATCGAATAATGATCTAATTCCGTATTTTTTTCTTTGGATTCGGCTATCACAAGTTCATCATTGATCCACACTTTTACAGAACCAGTACATCCCACGTTACAATAAACAGGCTGATCTGAAGGGCTTGTTACAAAACTTTGTGCGTATACAACCGCAGTACTTTTATTAAATTGATAAACGATGGGAATCCAGCCATCTTTTGATTCAGTTTCGGGTGTAAACCATTTTATATCTGCATTAGAAAGAGATTTAAATATAGCTCCTGGTTCAGGATGCTCCAACGGGCCATAATCTTTATAAAAACCGCTTTGTGAAAGATTTTCAAAAGGCCCGTAAATTGCCATTCTTTTACATTTCCAATCGCATCTGAAAAAGATTCCATTTTTCCGAATTCCCCTGAAAAAAGGTGATTCATTTCTTCATTAAAATTTGCAGCAGCAACCAAAGTACCCGGCGCATTTTTATCAGCAGCCAAATCTTTTATTAGGCTTATTTCGTTATCCATGGTTTTTTTACCCAGGGATCCAACTAAGGCTTTGTTAGGCCATAAGGCATAAATGTAGGGATAAGGGTTTGTAGATTTTTTGTAAAAAGCGTCAACAAAATTGGTTACTTCATCTTCCTCCCGGTTATAGGTTTTTAAATAAAGATCAGTTATAAAAGCGTCTTCATAAGTTGATGGATTGCCCATTGCCTGTTGAAGAAATTTTTCGGCATCGGCTCTTTTATTTTCGTTTAAAGATTTCCAGGCACTTTCATAACTGTTAGTTTGTGAAAAGGAAGTGTAGCTGCATACCATAAGTATAGCAACAAGGTATTGTTTCATTGGAGGTAATTTTGGTAAACAAATTAATTTAAAGACTAAAATAATAGAATTGTTTTTAAAAAAAGAAATTATTTGATAGTATTTTATATCCTGTTTCTAAAGTAAAAACCAATAAAAACAGAAATTCCTATTATTTATTGCTTTACTGCTGCATAAAATTGAAAGTGGTTTCCGCCGATTTATTTGTGGGATAATTTTCTGTGATATATCTTTGCCTTTCAATTTTAAACGGAGCGTTGCTCCCATGTAAGATGTTCCAGATTATCGCTTCTCCTCTATTTAATTTTCGCCAGAGAGTAAAACCACCGGCAAGTATTTCCCTTTAATTTTCATTACACTTTTAGTTTCACTCATAAATGGCAACGCCATTACTGTGAGGCTATAAGCAGCATTAATGAATAATGTAGCGCAGCCGTGCTGCATGTTTCTGTATATGCAGAAACGAAATAAAAAAACCAAAACACGCAAACAATTTTTTTAAAAACTTAAAAACTAACAAAATGAATTATTCAAATCTAATCGCCAATTATTGGTGGGTACTGGCAATTTTTGCTTCAGTATTACTGTACAAATTTATTCTTCGCTTTTTATTCGGAATGGTGATCGTTCCTGAAAACAGGATCGGGCTTGTTACTAAAAAATTTGTGCTGGTAGGCACAGACCGCAAACTTCCTGATGGCAGAATCATTGCCACAAAAGGTGAAGCTGGTTTCCAGGCACAAACCCTTGCTCCGGGGCTTTATTGGAATCTTTGGCCATGGCAATATGTTATCGAAATGCAACCTTTCACTATAATTCCAGAAGGGAAAATAGGATTGTTATTAAGCAACGATGGCGCTGAAATACCTACAGGTGCTATTCTTGCAAGAAAAGTGGAATGCGATAATTTCCAGGATGCCAAGAAATTTCTGGAAAACGGCGGCCAAAAAGGAAGGCAAACTGCCTACATTACTGCCGGCACTTACCGCATTAACACTTATGCGTTTACGGTTACGGTTAGAGATATGGTTATCATCCATGAAAATATGGTAGGTATTGTAACTACTTTGGATGGCGAGCCAATTGAAAGCGGCCAAATCGCAGGTAAGTATGTAGATGGGCACAATAATTTCCAGGACTTCGATACTTTTTTAAAAAACAATGGAAACCGTGGTTTGCAACCTTCTATTATTTTAGCAGGAAGCTACAACATAAATCCATGGGCCATCCAGATAGAAGAAGTACCAATGACTGAAGTACCGATCGGTTATGTTGGTGTGGTAATTTCGTATATCGGTGTGGACGGGAAAGATGTTACAGGCGAAAGTTTTAAACACGGTAACATCGTCAGTAAAGGGCAGCGTGGTGTGTGGATGGAACCTTATGGCCCGGCAAATATCCGTTCAACAAGTACATTATGAAAGTTGAACTGGTGCCTACTACCAACCTTGTATTGAATTTGGCCAACACCAGAAGTGAAGCCCATCAGTTGGATAAAAATTTATGTACCATCACCGTTCGTTCACAAGATGGATTTCCATTTAACCTGGATGTTTCACAGATAATACATATTCCCGCTAATGAAGCACCGAAAGTTATTGCAAGGTTTGGCAGCATGAATAATTTAGTGAGCCAGGTGCTGGAACCTACTATTGGTAACTATTTTAGGAACTCTGCACAAGACAGTGATGTCATCGCTTTTTTAAGCACCCGAAAAGAAAGGCAACAGGCAGCAAAAGATAATATGAAAGAAGTGCTTGACGAATATAATGTGAATGCTGTCGATACACTGATCGGTGATATTGTGCCGCCTGAATCATTGATGAAAACTTTAACCGACAGGAAAATTGCCCAGGAAGAAGAAAAAACCTATGCTACCCAGCAAATGGCACAGGAAAAAAGGCAGGGTATGGAAAAGGAAACTGCTATCGCAGACATGCAGAAAGAAATTGTGAAAGCACAGCAAAGTGTTGAGATTGCTCAACGTACCGCTGATGCGGTTGTAAAGAAAGCAGAAGGCGATGCCAATAGTTTAAAGCTGCAGGTTGATGCTGAAGCCACCGCTACAAAAATGCGTGCCAATGCGGAAGCAGAAGCTACTAAAGCAAGGGCCGGTGCCCAGGCAGAAGCCACACGCTTAAATGCAAGCGCTGATGCAGAAATGATCAGTAAAACAGGAATTGCCGAAGCTGAAAAAATTATGGCAATAGGCAAAAGCACTGCCGAAGCGTATGAACTGCAGGTGAAAGCAATGGGTGATGATAATTTTACCAAATTCAAAATCACAGAAGAGATTGGTAAAGGCGAAATTAAAGTAATGCCGGATATTTTGATAGGAGGCGGTACCGGAACTGACGGAGGTATTAATGGTTTACTTGGCGTGAAACTAATGGAAATGATGGACACCCAAAAAGAAGGTGGCAGTAAACCCACTTTGTAGGCTGATTTTTAAAAGCCCTGCCAAATGGCAGGGCTTTTACTTTCCGTAACAGGCTTATATTTGCAATCCAATAAATTTAAACCAATAATTATAAGAGGATGTATAGAACGAACACATGTGGCGAACTAAGAATAACCGACGTCAATAAAGAAGTTACGCTTGCCGGATGGGTGCAAACTATTCGGAAATTTGGAAGCATCACCTTTGTTGACCTGCGCGACAGATATGGAATTACCCAATTACTTTTTAATGAAAAACTTACGGAACAACTCGACAAAAATCCGTTGGGAAGAGAATTTGTTATACAGGTAAAAGGAACTATTTCTGAAAGAAGCAATAAAAATCCGAACCTTCCTACCGGTGATATAGAAATTTTAGTTTCAGAGTTTAAAGTGCTGAACAAGTCTGCCGTTCCCCCGTTTACTATCCAGGATGACACCGATGGCGGCGAAGATCTTCGGATGAGATACCGCTTTTTGGATTTGAGAAGAAACGCGGTGAAAAAAAATCTTGAATTACGTTATGCAGTTAATCGCGCGACAAGAAATTATTTGCATCAAAATAATTTTATTGATATTGAAACTCCGTTTTTAATTAAATCAACTCCTGAAGGTGCAAGAGATTTTGTGGTGCCAAGCCGCATGAATGCAGGAGAATTTTATGCATTGCCGCAATCGCCCCAAACATTTAAACAATTGCTGATGGTAAGCGGTTATGATCGTTATTACCAAATAGTAAAATGTTTTCGCGATGAAGATTTGCGGGCTGACCGCCAACCTGAATTTACACAGATTGATTGCGAAATGTCTTTTGTGGAACAGGAAGATATTTTACAAATGTTTGAAGGATTGGTCAAATATATTTTTAAGGAAGTAAAAAATATTGATTATACCGAACCGGTTCAAAGAATGAGTTGGGAAGATGCGATGTGGAATTATGGAAATGATAAGCCCGACATTCGTTTCGAAATGAAATTAGCCAACCTGAAAGTGGAAGGGAAAAATTCTTTTGAGGAATTAAACATTACAGAGTTTCCTGTTTTTAATAATGCAGAAACTGTGTTAGCAATATCCGTTCCGGGCTGCAGTGACTATTCAAGAAAACAAACGGATGAATTAATTGAATGGGTAAAGATGCCACAAATAGGAATGAGTGGACTTGCTTTTGTAAAAGTAAATAACGACGGTACTTTAAAAAGCAGTTTTGATAAATTTTTTACTACTGAACAATTACAGTCGCTGGCACAGTTTTGCAAAGCCAATCCCGGCGATCTTATTTTGATTCTTGCAGGAAGAGAAGAGCGTACGAGAAAAGCCATCAGTGATTTGCGTTTATTCATGGCTGATAAATTAGGATTGCGCAAGGCAAATGAATTTAAATTATTGTGGGTTACTGATTTTCCATTGTTTGAATATGATGAAGAAAGCAATCGTTGGGTAGCGCGCCATCATCCTTTTACTTCTCCAAAACCTGGAGACATTGAAGTGATGATCAACAACAATCCATTGATTGAAAATGCAGAAAAATATTTAGAACATCCTTATTCAAAAATCAAAGCGAATGCCTACGATATGGTTTTAAATGGCAATGAAATTGGTGGCGGTTCTATCAGGATCTTTCAAAGAGACCTGCAGGAAAAAATGTTTGCCGCATTAGGAATGAGCAAAGAAGAAGCACAACATAAATTCGGATTTTTATTGGGCGCATTTGAATATGGTGCTCCTCCACATGGTGGTCTTGCCTTTGGTTTTGACAGGCTTTGTGCTATTTTGGGAGGAAGCGAATCCATCCGTGATTTTATTGCTTTTCCAAAAAACAATAGTGGAAGAGATGTGATGATTGATGCGCCGTCAACTATTGATGAAAAGCAATTGGATGAATTGCAAATAAAATTAGATTTGAAATGACATCACCTAAAAGAAACCTGTTCATCTTTCTATTTATCTTTTAAAATTATCTTCGCCTTATGGCAAACGAATTAAACAATTTTAGTGAAATTATAGCACACTGTAAAGAATACGGTTACATTTTTCCATCCAGTGAAATTTATGATGGCTTAAGTGCCGTTTATGATTACGGGCAAAACGGCGCACAGTTAAAAAAGAATATCCGTGATTACTGGTGGAAAAGCATGACCCAGCTTCATGAAAATATTGTGGGCATAGACGCTGCCATTTTTATGCATCCGCTTACGTGGAAAGCAAGTGGCCATGTGGATAATTTCAGCGACCCGATGATTGATAATAAAGACAGCCAGAAGCGTTACCGGGTTGATCATTTGATTGAAACTTTTGCAGATGAACAAGCTGCAGCTGGTAAAAATGAATTGGCGAAAGAACTTATTACCTCGATGGAAAAGTTATTATCCAAAGATGATTTTGTGGGATTAAAAAGTTTGATCGAAGAAAATAATATAAAGTGTGCAGTCAGCGGAACCTGCAACTGGACTGACATTCGCCAGTTCAATTTAATGTTTGAAACTAAATTTGGAATCTACGTTTCAAGCGATGCAGAAGACAATACGATTTATTTACGCCCTGAAACTGCGCAGGGAATTTTTGTAAATTTTCTAAACGTGCAAAAAACAGGAAGAATGAAAATCCCGTTTGGGATTGCGCAAACAGGCAAAGCGTTTAGAAATGAAATCGTAGCACGGCAGTTTATTTTTCGTATGCGCGAATTTGAACAAATGGAAATGCAGTTTTTTGTTCGCCCCGGCACAGAAATGGAATGGTACAATTACTGGAAAGCAGAAAGATTAAAATGGCATGAAAGCCTTGGCCTTCCTGCAGAAAAACTTCGTTATCATGATCATGTGAAACTCGCACATTATGCCAATGCAGCTGTAGATATTGAATTTGAATTTCCTTTTGGTTTTAAAGAACTGGAAGGTATTCATTCACGAACAGATTTCGACCTTAAGCAACACCAGGAACTGAGCAAAAAGAAATTACAATATTTCGATAATGAACTTAAAGAAGACGGCAAGCCTTACGGAAATTACATTCCTTACGTGGTAGAAACTTCTGTTGGTTTAGATCGTCTATTCCTCTCTGTTATAAGCAATGCTTATGCTGAAGAAAAATGGGTGAAAGAAGATGGAAGTGAAGACAGCCGCGTAGTTTTGCGCATTCCTCCAAAGATTGCTCCTTATAAACTCGCGATTCTTCCTTTGGTAAAAAAAGACGGCTTGCCGGAAATTGCAAAACAACTAATGAATGAATGCAAACAAAGTTTCCATACTTTTTATGAAGAGAAAGACAGCATCGGCAAGCGTTACAGAAGAATGGATGCAATAGGAACACCTTTTTGTGTAACTATCGATCACCAGACAAAAGAAGATAACACCGTTACTATCCGGTACAGGGATACCATGCTGCAGGAAAGAATTGCTTTATCTGAAGTAACAAAAATGATCGAAACCCAGACACAGAAAAACGATTAAAATTTATTTTATTAAAGCCATTTATAAAATAGAAAATCGCATTATTTGTTTCTTTACTGCTATATGCTACCAATTTTTGGTTGAAATTATATTTCGCTGTGTTTCTTCTTCAATTCTTTTTCTATAAGATTCGGTTTACCAAAAAACTACCAGGAAATTTGGCATCCGGCAGATAGTAATAACTCATTTTTTGATGAAGCAGGAATTAATCAACTTTGTAAATAAAAAAATGCACTCTTTCATCCGAACTACTTCAGAAAATAAAGATTTCCAATACCTGGTTTCTTTGCTTGATAAGGAACTGGCTATTCGGGATGGCGATGAACACGCCTTCTATTCTCAATTTAATAAAATCGAGAATCTCAGAAATGTAGTAGTTTTTTATGTTGATGAAAAAGCGGTTGGCGCCGGAGGTTTTAAAGAATACCAACCAGGCGAAGTTGAAATAAAAAGAATGTTTGTTCATCCTGAACACAGGGGAAAAGGAATTGCGTTTCAAATCTTACAAGAACTTGAAAAGTGGGCCCGGGAATTAAATTATTCTGAATGTATTTTGGAAACCGGCAAAAAACAACCGGAAGCTATTGCCTTGTATCAAAAATCAGGATATAAAATCATTAAAAATTACGGGCAGTACGAAAATGTTTTGAACAGTGTTTGTATGTCGAAATCTATTGGATAAAAGAGTAAAGTATCAAATAAGAATCTGCATTATTTCTTTGTTTACTGATGCTTCCCCCATTTTCACATTTTCCGAATTCTCGCATTACCATTTTACTGAAATTTTTTCGTTCGCATTTTCAAAACTGATAAAAGGTTCTTTACCTGCATTTGTTTTTACTGATTGCCCATTCACGGTGAAACTTGAATTTTGAGGAAAGCCGTGAAGGATCAAATGCACTTCATGAAATTTGGAAGAATAATTTCCTTCTGCATTATCAAGTACGATTTGATTGTCCTTGCGGATCGAAATTAATTTTTCTTACATAATATTTTCCATTTTCATATTGATAAGTGTTGCCGTCATCTTCATAATAAGTAAAATTGTTGGGTTCATTACCATACCAAACATTCAGGTACATAATTCCATCTCCTTTATCGGCAGTACTTTGAACTACATTTTGCATGGGAATTATGGCGCCTCCTTTAATGAAAACCGGTAAATTACTGATTGGCGATGCAACCCAATAAATAGAATCGCCGCCATACTTTTCATCACTTTCAAACCGGTACCAATCACCAGCCGGAAGGAAAACCTGTTCAGCATTGGTAGTGCTTGCCACCGGCGCTACCAAAATTGACGGGCCGAATAAAAATTCATTTTCAAAACGGGCATCATACACGGTATTATTATGAGTATAATCAATTGCCAGTGTGCGGTTCACCGGGATCCCTGTTTGATGCGCTACATAAAAGGAAGAATACAGGTAAGGCAGCAAACGATATCTTGTCTCAATAGAATTCCTCATCAATACTTCATTATTTTCCCCCCATGCCCACGGTTCATGAGAAGTGTTTCCTTTTGCGGTATGGCTGCGAAACATGGGAGTGTATACACCGAGCGACATCCAGCGAACCATCAGATCGGGAGTAGGGTTACCCGTAAAACCGCCGACATCTACTCCGTCAAAAGCTTCACCGCTTAAACCCATGCTGTTAATAAGCCGATACGCCAGCAGCATGTGTTCATCAGTAGGATTGTTGTCGCCGGTCCACATAGCCGAATACCTTTGAATACCTGAATAAGCAGCGCGGGATAACACAAAAGGACGATTGCCGTTTAGCAGGGCTTTCGTTCCTTCATACGTGCCACGTGCCATTTCCAGCCCGTAAACATTCCTCACTTTTTTTAAAGAAGCAGTATTTTTTCCTTCGCCAAATTCGATCAGTTGAGGAATATTTTGCCCCCATGCTGAAGGTTCGTTCATATCATTCCAAAAACCCGTAACCCCTTTATCGGCTAAAGATTTAAAATTTTCGCCCCACCATTTTCTTACTTCCGGCCGGGTAAAATCAGGAAAATGGCTTCTGCCCGCCCACACGCTTCCGGTGTAAGGTTGCCCGTCAGGATAGTGTGCGAAATAATGATTGGCCATTCCCGTGGTATAAGGCTCATATCCTGTTGAATCAATTTTAATTCCCGGGTCTATGATCGTAGCGAGGTGAATACCCATTGTTTTTAAAGTATCTGTCAATGCTTTTGGATTTGCATAGGTTTCAGGGTTCCAGGTAAAAACGCGGTAACCACGCATGTAATCAATATCGCAATACATCATGTCGCAGGGGATACTGTCTTCTCTCATTCTCCGCGCTACTGTAAGCAATTGTTGCTGGCTCATATAACTATAACGCGATTGCTGGTAACCAAGGCTCCAGATTGGTGGCATGTTCATTCTGCCTGTAAGCCATGTATAATCTTTCAGCATTTCAGGAACAGTGGACGAAGAAAAAAAGTAATAATTCATGGCACCGCCCTCAGCGCCAAAATAGTACATCGTGCTATCAGTTGAGCCACCAAAATTGAAGAATGATTTATAAGTATTATCATAAAAAATACCGAACATACTGCTGGAATGAATGCCAATAAAAAACGGCATGGTGGAATACAATGGATCCTGGTTGAGGCCGTAGCCATAAGCATCTGTATTCCAGTTTACATAAGATTGTTCGCGGCGGTTCAACGGGCCGGTCTTTTCGCCAAGCCCGATAAACTTTTCATCATCCGTTAATTTACGGAAACTGGTAATTTCTTTTCCCTGCCATGAAACGCCCAGTATGGGTGCATCGCCATCCACCCATTCTCCGTTTGCATTATAAAAATCCAGCCGCAACGGATTTTTGTGAATAACAATTTTTAAGGAATCAGTAGTTAAAGTAATGTCTGTTTTGTTATCCAAAATTTTATTAAAAGTATTTGCTGCTTCGCGAATCACAGCATAGGAAGGGCTTTCAGGCCAAATCCGACGGAGCAATTCTTACTCTTACTATCGTTGGCGAATACACTTCCAGCTGCACTTCTTCATTTCCGGCTGTTTTTATCTGCACTCCATGAGCCGTTTTTTGTAATGATTTGAAAGCACTAATCTGGTGGCTTAAAAGATTATCCTGCGCTGATCCGCAAAAAGGAATTAATAAAAAAATGGAAAGAGCTGGCAAAATACGTTTCATCTGTAATTTTTTTTAGAAAAGAAATTACAGCAAATGTAGTTGAGAATTTATTGAAATTGTTTTCAATGAACCGGCTTTCCGTAATTCTTTTCCCCTGCGGGTATGGCTACCGTTAGTAAATTTTCCTTTGGCGGAATGGGGCAATTGTATCCCGTAGTATAAGCGCAATAAGGTTTATAGGCTTTATTAAAATCAATAATAAGTTGATTATTTTTTATATCCTGCAAAGTAAAATCCATATAACGCCCGCCACCATAACTTGTAAATCCTGAAGTGGCATCTCCAAAAGGAACAAATAAATAATCTTTATATTTTTCCTGCTGCATTAATGCTTCCGATTGATAAATATACAAATGCAAAGTTTTTCCGTGGAGCTTAAAAGTCAGCAGGCCATATTGAAAAAATTTCTTTTGCATACCGGATGAAGTACTCATATAAAATCCTTCCTTGTCAATAATTCTTTTAAAAGAAGCTTTTACACAATAGCTTTCATCAATGGGATAAAAACTAATATACTTCCTGTCATCTTTGCCAACTACTTCATGGTTATTGATATAATTCTGCTGGTAAGCGATCAAAGAATCTTTATAGGCATTATCCTGTGCACTTACATTTTGAACGAGTAAAAAGCTGAGTAGAAGTAAAAAATTACGCCGCGTAAGCTTTGATAATTTTATAGTCATCCGATAAAATTAATGAAGAATTTTCTGCTAAGCCACTAAAGGCTGAATCTAAGCCGATTTAGATACGAAGCCGAAAGGAAATGCAAAAAGCCGGTATTTGTTGGTTTACTATAATCCCTAAAGCTTTCGGGACTGATATTGATTTGTAGCTTATTATTCACCAAAATGCTCTAACATCACTTTCGAATACTGTGCTATTGCAATTTCTGGTTCGGCAATTTCAGGGTGCCACAATTTTTCCCACTCAAAACTATAATAACCTTTATAACCGCCTTTTGCTAATAAGTCAACAGCAGTAAAAATGGGAACTTCGCCTTCGCCCAACAAAGTATAATGTTCTTTACCATCAATCATTTTCAGGTCTTTTATGTGAGTGTGGCGAATATATTTTTTAAGTTTTTGATACACCTGCGCCGGTGGTTCTTTGGTGATGGACCACATGTTGGCTACGTCCCAAACCAAACCGGTATGTTCATTAAATGCGGTTTCCATTATTTTTTCAATGTCATCACTCCAAACAAGGTCGCCATGCGTTTCCATCAATACACTTACGTTACTTCCTTTTGCATAATCACCTAATTCAAGCAAACCTTTTGTGATAAGGTCCATCGTTTTACTTTTCTCCTGGCCTTTTGGAAGTTGGTTCGGAAATACTCTTACATGCGGACAGTTTATTTTTTGCGCAAGGTCAATAAACCTTTTTGCTTCATCTAAGTTTTTCATTCTTTTAGCCGGATCAGCAATATGTAAACTGGTAGATGAACCAAGATCTACAAAAGCAAGATTTTTTTCTTTCATTAAAGCCAGCGTTGCCGATATATTTTGCTGGCTGTTGAATTCAGGGCATTTGGTAAGATCCATTTCGCGCAACAGCCCGCGTATTTCAAGCCCTTTGTAATGATGTTGCACAGCAAAATCAGTGATCTTTTTAAAGTCCCAATCCGGACAGCCGAGCGTAGAAAATGATAAAAGTGGTTTATTGTTTTTTACATCAAAAAATTTCGGTGCAAAAGGCGCTGCCATTAACAGTGTAGTTGCTTTAAGGAATTTCCTGCGGTTAAAATCTCCCATAATAATCGTTGTTCATATTAATATATTTTATCAAAGAAATGAGTTCAGAAATATTTACTAAAGATACCGCTTAACCTATTTAATTTTTCTCCAAAACAATTACACCATTTTCTCCTGCAATAATTGCTTTACAGGCAAGCCCATAAAAAAGTGATGTCTCCACTACTCCGGCAATATTTTTTAAAGAGTGGTTGATACCGAGGTAAATCAGGCCAGCTTTCAAAATATACATCCAGCAAATAATTTCCATTTTCGGTAATAACAGGGCCATCTTTTTTATCTCCCATACGCATAGAAGTTTTTACTCCGGGGAAAAGGTTTTCAATTTTAAAAGGAACAAAAGACAATGATTGCGGAAGCATTTCAATTACCAAAGGATATTTTACATCAAAGGTGTCAACGAGTTTTGTATCATCACCCACCAATACAAATTGCTTTGCCATAGACGCCAGTAATTTTTCCTGTGTATGAATGCCACCGCCGCTTTTCAAGGCATTTAATTTTTTATCAAACTGGTCGCATCCGTCAAAATAAATATCAATCTCTTTAAACAGGTTTGTTGGCAAAACGGGCAAATTTTCTTTTACTAATAATTGCTTTGTTGTAAATGAAGAAGTAACCAGCTTTACAGTAAGTCCATCCTCAATTCTCTTTTTTAAAAACCCTATTGCGTAAGCCATGGTAGAGCCGGCGCCCAAACCAACAATATCATTTTCATTTACTAAAGTGATTGCCTTTGCGGCTGCTTCCTGTTTAAAATTCATTTCGAAAAGCTTTTATTATCAGGAAAAAGAAAAATCAATGGTTCTTTTTTCTTTCTCACTTTGCATTGCCAATTCTATAATGCGTATGGTGTTCCTCGCTTGTAAAGGCGTAACAATAAGATCTTCTTTGCCCAAAATAGTATGGTATACATTAAGATAATACGCTGCATAATCCCCTTTTTCACTTTCAATTTTCCCAACAAAATGCTGACCGTTTAGTATCTGTATTGATAGTGCCCCAGATATCAGGATGGCTCTATGCCCCAGTTATTTTTTGTAAGTGATGTAAACCCGGCTTTAAGCGCTTCTTCCTGCACATCCATTCCATATTTTACAAAAGAGCCATTATTGCCCAAAAGGATAAACCGCGGCAAAGGTTCTCTTACCAGCATGCCTCCTTTTATAGAAGCCTTTATACCGGGATAATGCATTATCACTTCAAAATTATCTATCGCCTTTGCTCCTTTTCTTTGTATGCGCAAATCGGCAGTAACGGCTTCGGGTAGCCCAAATAAAATTTGCACCTGGTCAATAAGGTGTGAGCCTAAATCATATAATATTCCGGTTCCCGGCGCATCTTCTTCACGCCATGCATTAGGCTTTAGAAAATTTCTGAAACGATCATAGCGGCTTTCGAGTTCAACGATTTCGCCCAATACACCATTTTTAATTATTTTTTGAAGCGTATGAAAATCGCTGTCAAATCGCCTGTCGTGATATACTGACAGAATTAGTTTTTTGTTTTCTGCCACTGCAATAAGTTCATCCGCCTCTTTTGTATTTATGGTAAACGGCTTATCAACCACAACATGTTTACCTGCCTGCAAAGCCTGCATTGCCAGTGAATAATGCGAGGTGTTAGGCGTAGTGATAACAACCAAATCTATATTTTCATCATTAAATATTTCTTCAGATGTAGGTACAATTGCTGCCTTCGGATATTTTGTTTCCGCTACATTAATCTGTTCAGGTTTAGTAGCCCTGATTTTCACGAGTTCCAATCCTTGCACCGATTGTTAATACGGGCGCATGAAATATTTGCCCGCCAACGCCAAATCCAATTAAACCAACCCTGATTACTTTTTCCATTCTTTTATAATTATAAATTAAGAGACAAATCCATTTATAAAAATTCCCGCAACTATTATACAGTGTTGAAAATAAAATAAACCATGAACCTAAAAAATATAAAAATAATTTTTTTTAAATCAACTGCCTTCCTGTTTGATGAACTCTCTTCTATGAGACATTTTTAAAGTTCATAATTTAAATAAATAGTATCAGGCACCGTAGTTATAAATACCCCAACTTCTTTAAATAAGCGATCCATTTTTGATAGCCGCCTCCGTCAGGTGTAAGATGTAACCCTTCAAAAGTATATTTTGCATCCATCTTTCCTTGCTTATCGGTAAAAAGATCATGGATATTTATATAAGGAACATGTAATTCTTCAGCCACTTTTTTTATTAATTTATTGGTAGAGAGAATGTGTGCCTGCTTATCGTAATGCTGCGGAAAATGCGGTATTTCAGGGTTGACAGGCATGATGCTTTCTACATAAATTTTTGTTGAAGGCGTTCCTTGCTGCAGGCGCATTACTATTTTGCGAATATTATCGGCTATTACCGCATCGGGAATATCTTTTCCAATATCATTAATTCCGATTAGGAGGAAAACTTTAGAAGGTTTTCTTTTGATGACATCATCTAAACGGCCCAATACGCCGAAGGTAATATCCCCGCCAATTCCCCTGTTGATAACAGTAGTATCATTCAGCAACTTTTTCCACTTACCCATCTCCGTTATACTGTTTCCCAGGAAAATAATACGCCCGGTTACTATGGGTTGTTCTTCAAACATAGCCTTTCGTTGGATATAATGGCTTTCCATAAATCCTGTAGTATCGAAAAGATGTTCGTTGGTTACCTGCGAAAAACAAAAAGCGGGGAGCAGTAAACAAACAAATAAAAGGGATTTTAATTTTTTCATAATGATTAATTGATAACGCTTATCGTCTCTGTAGATTTAATGTCCTTCGATGATGCAGCGGCCATTACTTTATATTTACCGGGCTCAACCACCCACTTTTTGCTTTGTTCGTTATAATAAGCAAGATTCTCAACCGGGATGCTTAACGTTACGGTTACTTCCTTGCCTGCCGGAACCATCACTTTTTTAAATGCCTTTAATTCCTTTTCAGCTCTCTCAACTGTTGAACCTTCTTTGCCGATATATAATTGAACTGTTTCTTTGCCGTCAACCTTACCGGTGTTTTTAACTTTAGTGGCAACAGTTATTGTCTCATTTAATTTATAATCTTTTTTGTTGGTGTGTAATGGAGAATAAGCAAAATTGGTATACGATAATCCATAACCAAAGGGATATAATGGAGCAATGTTTTTAGTATCGTACCAACGGTAACCCACCAGGATTCCTTCTTTATAAATTGCAGTCAGGCTATCACCGGGAAATGTGTGAAGATAATGTGCGGGCGATTCATCCAGCGCAACAGGAAAAGTAAAAGGCAATTTACCGGAAGGATTTACTTTACCGGTTAATACATCCGCCAGCGCGTGGCCACCTTCTGAACCATTGAACCATGACCACACAATAGTATGATTATCCTTTTTTATTTTATTGATATCATAAGGCGCTCCGCCGATAATTACAACAATTGTATTGGCATTAGCAGCCGTTACTTCATCTACCAATACCTGTTCTCCAAATGGAAGGCCAAGGTCTTTACGGTCGCGGCCTTCGCTCTCGTAATCGCGGTTGCCTCCAATAAACAAGATGGCTACATCACTATTTTTGGCGGTATTAACTGCTTCCTGTATTAGTGCCGGATCAGGTTTGTTTACATCCACGTCTTTATCATTTTTATTTTTTTGCCACGGATTTATTACACGGGCGCGGTAACCCTGGGCAAACTTAATCTGTACAGTTTTGCCTAAAGCATTTTGCAAGCCTTGCAATGGAGTGATCTCGTATTTTGCTTTTACACCGGCGCCAAATCCGCCTAAATGATTCATGTGTGTAGCGTTATCGCCGATAACTGCAATCGTTTTAAGGCCTGATGTTTTTAAAGGCAAAAGATGTTTATCATTCTTTAAAAGCACTATCGATTCTGATGCAATATCATAAACCGTCTTACTGTGTGCAGGAGTATTGAGTGATCCTACCGGGAGGTTTTTGCTTAAAGAAGTTTTGTAAAGAACCCACAGTATGCGGTGTACCTTGTCATCAATCGTTTTTTCACTTACTTTACCGGCTTTTACAGAATCTAGCAAAGGGTTGGCAAAATAATAATTTTCATACGGCGGCCGTGAACCCATTTCAACATCGAGACCGTTATTAGCTGCGGTTAGTGTACTGTGTGTGCCTCCCCAATCAGAAATTACAATTCCTTTAAAACCCCATTCACCTTTTAATATCGTATTAAGCAGGTAATTATTTTCAGAACAATATTCACCGCGAACTTTATTATAAGCCGACATGATGGTCCATGCATTACCTTTTTCTATGGCAGCTTTAAAGGCAGGAAGGTATATTTCCCGGAGCGCACGTTCACTCACTTCCACATTTATTCTGCCTCTTTCTGTTTCCTGGTTATTTAGCACAAAGTGCTTAACGCAGGCAGCCACATGCTGGCTTTGAATTCCCTCAACTGCAGCTACAGCTAACTGTGAGTTTAAAAATGGATCTTCAGAATAATATTCGTAGGTGCGGCCGCAAAGTGGCGTGCGCGCAATGTTGAATGCAGGAGCAAGCAGCACATTTTTGCCACGTGCACGAGCCTCCTGGCCAATGGCGATACCATACCTGTTGGCTAAAGAAGGATTCCAGGTGGCTGCTATTGCTGAGCCATTTGGAAAGAATGTTGCAGAGTCGGTAGTAAGATTTGCAGGTGCCCATCCACCTCCTGCCTTCAATTCTTCGCGGATGCCCAAAGGCCCGTCATCAGTAGATAATCCGGGAATGCCAAGACGTGCTACGCCACTAGTAGTAAATATAGAATTGGCATGCAGCATAGAAATTTTTTCTTCAAGCGTCATCTTTTTTATCAGTTGATCAATTTTTGTTTCCGTTGCTGCATCATTGTTTTGTGCTGAGGCATTTGCAAATGACATGACTATGAAAGTGCATGTGAGAATAAGCCGGGGAAAATTAATTTTCATGTGAGTGTGAGTTTATAGTAATTGTTTTTATAAATATTAAGGGATGATTTGTTTTAATTGTTTCATCAAAATTTCTACTGCTCATTTATTTCGTATGATGCAAAATTCATTTTACAAGCAATTTATAATGATTAATAAAGATCAAGCTATACTTCTCAATAAAATTTACAAGGTATTAAAATAATGGTTTGATTGGTCAAAATAAAAATTGGCGAAAATCGTTGCTTTACTGGTTGTGGTGTTTTTTGAAAACACTAAATCATTGGAAATAAATAATCATTTTATTTGTACTATTACATCTTATAAAATAAATACAAGAGTTGGGTGCAATTAAACTGACATAATCCTTAAAATGAAATTTAGACAAGTTCTTGTTCTCTTTATTGTTTTCTCTATTTTGACAAGTTGCAGAAGAGGATACAAAATAGAGGGGACAATGTTTATTGGGAACATTGGAATGAAGGCAGCGGTCAAAATAAAGATTTAATAGATAACGCAGATGTCAAGACTTTTCAAAAATTAAACTTCGATTGCTATTGTGATTTTGAATTTGCTAAGGATAAAAACCATTTGTACATAGACGGCGAACCAATAAGAGACATTGACCCTAACTCATTTAAATTTATCGGAAATTATGTTTTCCGCGACAAAGACTCTGCTTACTTTTTTGGGGCTTACAATAACATTAATGACTGCGCAATAGAAGGCGTTAACCCAGATAAAATAAAACTCATCAGTTATCCTTGGTCAGAAGCTAATAACCTATTAATTCACGGGTACGATACACTATCACTTGACGACATTAATAATTTTAAACCAATTGACGAAGACTGGGGCAAGACAGAAATACATATTATTTATCACAGCAAAATTATAAAGGAAGCAGATCCAGAAACATTTAAAGTTATCAATAGCTATTCAGGAAAAGACAAGAGACATGTTTATGAATTTGGAGAGATTAAGGAATAACAAACTTCACCCAACATGAACCGTGTAAAAAAAATCAAATAATTTTTGATTTTTTTTAAAGTTTGCAACAAGGCTGGCTGTACATTGAAACAATCGGCTGTAATTCTCTCAGCAATAGTTCCATCTAAACATTTCTGATTCGCTGTAAATGAAGAAGTTGCAATTCGATAAAAATCACAATATCAGGACTTACTTAGTTGGTTAGCTAAATGATTTTATGAGAAATCATATTGGGGTTCCATCTAAACATTTCTGATTCGCTGTAAATGAAGAAGTTGCAATTCGATAAAAATCACAATATCAGGACTTACTTAGTTGGTTAGCTAAATGATTTTATGAGAAATCATATTGGGGTTCCGGCTGAACGTTAGTAATTTGGCCTTTGTTCATATCTTTATCTGTAGTTTTTTAATTAGCCTTGGTGCCAGCAGCAGTATATCAAAGGCCCTGCCACCGCCAATGCTTCGCATTAGCAGCCTTTCCAAAAAACACAACCCAATTTATTTTATGAAAGAAATAATTTATCATTCATTAAACAAGCTATATCTTTAAATTTGCTAATTAACTAAATAAAAATGGAAACAAAAGAAGCAGTTTTGCCGGAAGTTATTATCAAATTTGCTGGTGACAGTGGCGATGGAATGCAATTAACCGGCTCACAATTTACCAACAACACAGCCCTTTTAGGTATTGACCTGTCCACCTTTCCCGATTTTCCTGCTGAGATAAGGGCGCCACAGGGAACCATTCCGGGCGTAAGTGGCTTTCAATTAAGATTTTCAAGCGACAGGATTTTTACTGCCGGCGATAGTTGTGACGTGCTGGTTGCGATGAATGCGGCTGCATTAAAAACCAATTTATCCTCCTTGAAAAGGAATGGAAAAATTATTGTCAATGTTGAAGGGTTTGATGCAAAAAACTTAAGATTGGCCAATTACGCTGATGGAGAAAACCCACTTGAAAACGGAAGCCTGGACGGATATGAAGTGATAAAAATAGAAATCACAAAACTCACGCGAGAAACTTTAAAAGATTTTACACTCGGCACCAAAGAAAAAGACCGTGCTAAAAATATGTTTGTTCTCGGTTTTTTATATTGGATGTATAATCGTAACCCGGAAAATACGATCAATTTTATAAAAGAAAAATTTGCTAAAAAACCAGATATTTTAGAAAGTAATATTAAGGCCTTGCAGGCGGGGTATAACTATGGCGACACAACAGAAACTTTTACTACACGGTATTCTGTAAAAAAAGCTAAAATGCCCCCGGGAAATTATCGCAGCATTCATGGCAACCAGGCTTTGGCTTACGGGCTTATGGCCGCTTCACAAAAAAGTGGTTTGCAGTTATTTTTGGGTTCCTACCCTATCACACCTGCCAGTGATATTTTACATGAATTGAGCCGGCATAAAAATTTTGGGATAAAAACTTTCCAGGCAGAAGATGAAATCGCAGCAATCAGCTCTGCGATTGGTGCAGCTTATGGAGGCGCACTTGGCGTAACCACTACAAGCGGCCCGGGAATTGCCTTAAAATCAGAGGCAATGGGTTTGGCCATGATGTTGGAAATTCCATTATTGATCTGTGATATACAACGTGGCGGCCCTTCAACAGGGTTACCTACCAAAACTGAGCAAAGTGATTTATTGCAGGTATTTTACGGGCGAAATGGAGAAAGCCCTATTCCTGTTATTTCTGCCTCTACTCCAAGCGATTGCTTCTTTGCTGTTTATGAAGCAGTAAGAATTGCTGTTCAGCACATGACGCCGGTCGTTTTTTTAAGCGACGGTTATATTGCGAATGGCTCAGAGCCATGGAAATTTCCTGAAAGTAAAGACCTTAAGCCAATAGAAGTAAATTTTAAAAAAGAACTTTCAGAAAATGAAGAAACTTTTCAACCTTATCTGAGAGATGAAAAATTGGTAACGCCGTGGGCTATTCCCGGTTTTGCAGGATTAGAACATAGAGTTGGCGGGCTTGAAAAGCAGGATATTACCGGAAATGTAAGTTATGATCCGGAAAACCATGAATTAATGGTAAAGATCCGCGAAGAAAAAATAGAAAAAATTGCAGATTATATTCCTGAACAACAAATTGATAATGGCCCTGAAAAAGGAAAAGTGCTTGTATTGGGTTGGGGGAGCACTTATGGAGCTATTAAAAGTGCTGTGGTTGACCTGCTTAAAGAAGGGCAATCTGTTTCGCATGCTCATTTACGTTACATTCGCCCTTTCCCTAAAAACCTGGGAACTATAATTAAAAATTTTGACAAAGTTTTAATACCAGAACTTAATAACGGCCAGTTGATAAAAATTATCCGTGATAAATTTTTGGTAGACGCAAAAGGATTGAACAAGATCAAAGGAGTCCCTTTTACAAAATCTGAAGTGATTGACGAAATAAAAAAGTTGCTTTAATGTTCGTTTACTGTATTTTTCTTTGCCAGTAATACGGTATTGAAATATTTACAAGCCGGCTTTAATCCACAGATTTCGCATTTTGGTTTTCTTGCTACGCAAATATATCTTCCGTGCAAAATCAGCCAATGGTGCGCTACATGAATAAGATCTTCCGGCAGGTTTTTTATTAATTGCTTTTCCGTTTCAAATGGCGTTTTAGCTTTTACCAGCCCAATTCGGTTAGCAACCCTGAAAACGTGCGTATCCACTGCCATATTAGGTTGATTATCAATTACAGAAGTAATTACGTTTGCTGTTTTTCTCCCAACCCCGGGTAATTGTAATAACTCGTTTACGGCCATAGGAATTTTGCCGCCAAAATCTTTCATTACCATTTTGGCCATACCTATAAGGTGTTTGGTTTTATTATTCGGGTAAGAAATGCTTTTTATTAAAGAAAAAAGAGAATCAGGATCGGCATGGCTAAGGGACTCAATATCAGGGTAACTTTCAAATATTAATGGAGTGGTTATATTTACCCTTTTATCAGTGCATTGAGCTGAAAGTATGACCGCAACTAATAACTGATATGGATCATCATATAATAATTCTGTTTGTGCATCAGGATTATTCTGTACAAAATAGTTGATAACAAATTGATATCTTTCTTTTTTTGTCATAAAAAAATCCCGCTTTTTGGGCGGGATAAAAATAAGTTGAAATTTTTAAAAAATTAATGAGGAATTACCTGGGCATGCTTTTTTGAAGCATAATCAAGTATATTGCTAACTGATTCAGAGCGTGGCGAAAAATGAATCTTGTTTAAGTTTTTCTTCGAATCTAAAAGCTTTTCATAACTCTCTTTCAAGTTCCAGTCACTCTGCAAAGCAGCTTTAATAGAAGCTGATTTCTGGTCGGAAGTTTCGTTATACAGGTATCTTACCAGATCTTCCGGTGTAATTTTAATCATAAGAAATGTGTGGCTTTAATAAAAAAATTAATATCCTATCCTCAACTAAAACGAATTCCCTTAATAATTATTGTAAATCAACATTCTATCTAATTGAAGAAGAATCAAATGTTACAATATACAAATCTTCATTATCTTTTTTCATCATATATTTTTCCCTGGCATATTTTTCTAAAGTTTCCGGGTTTGTTTTTAGCATTCCCAACTCTTTTTGGGTATTTGAAATTTGAAGAGCCATGCTTTTTTCATTATGCTCTATTTTATTCAATTCCCTCAATCTTCTGATTTGTAAAGGAAAGTCGTTTGTGTCAAAGAACATCATCCATATTGCAAAAGCCGTGCCTGTTATTAAATATTTATTGGTAAATAAGTAACGGAACTTTTTCATTATTGATAATCAAGAATTAATTATAAAAATTTTAAGAATTTTAACTAACTACTTTTTCCCAAATTTAATTTTTCCCTTTGGAAAAATAGCACTTTCGCCTAAAATTTCTTCAATACGAAGTAATTGATTGTATTTTGAAATACGGTCAGTACGGCTTGCAGAACCGGTTTTTATTTGCCCGCAATTTAAGGCAACTGCCAGGTCTGCGATCGTTGTATCTTCAGTTTCTCCGCTGCGATGGCTCATAATTGTATTATAACCATTGTTTTGTGCAAGTGAAACCGCATTTATAGTTTCTGTCAGCGAACCAATTTGGTTCACTTTTACCAATAAGGCATTGGCAATATTTTCATCAATTCCTTTTTGAATTCGCTTCACATTGGTAACAAAAAGATCATCACCCACCAATTGAACTTTACTTCCCAGCCTTTCAGTGAGCAGTTTCCAGCCTTTCCAATCATCTTCCGCCATACCATCTTCAAGCGATACAATCGGGTATTGCTTAATCCAGTTTTCCCAATAATCAACCATTTTTTCAATGCTTAGCTTTTTGCCATCTGATTTATGAAAATGATATATTTTTTTATCAGCATTATACATCTCGCTAACTGCAGGATCCATTGCGATAGCCACTTCTTTTCCGGCTTTATAACCTGCGCCTTCTATCGCTTTCATCACGGTTTCTATTGCTTCTTCATTGCTTTGGATGTTGGGGGCAAAACCGCCTTCGTCGCCTACATTGGTGCTGTAGCCTTTCTTTTTTAAAACAGCCTTAAGTGAATGAAAAATTTCTACTCCCCAGCGGAGGGCTTCGCTGAAAGAAGAAGCGCCAACCGGCATTACCATAAATTCCTGGAAATCTATTTTATTATCGGCATGTGCGCCGCCATTTAAAATATTCATCATTGGTATTGGAAGAATCCTCGCATTGGTACCTCCAATATACCTGTAAAGAGGAAGGTTGGCTTCAAGTGCTGCAGCTTTGGCAACAGCGAGGCTTACGGCTAATATCGCGTTTGCGCCTAACTTGCTTTTGTTTTCTGTGCCATCAATAGCAATCATTTTGGCATCAATGCCGGTTTGGTCAGCTACATCCCACCCAATTAATTCATCAGCTATTATAGTATTTACATTTTTAACTGCTTTAAGAACGCCTTTGCCCGAATATATTTTTTTATCATTATCGCGAAGTTCTACCGCTTCATGAATACCTGTGCTGGCGCCGGAAGGGACTGCGGCTCTTCCGAGGTATTCATTTTCTGTAAGGACATCTACTTCAACAGTAGGATTGCCGCGGCTGTCTAAAATCTGGCGTGCATGAATGCTTGCGATGTAACTCATTTTCTGATTATATTTTTTTCTTGTTTAAGTTCTTTTTCTGCAACTCTTTCTTTTTGAACCGCAGAAGAAATTTTTTGCAAATTTAATTTTTATTATAAGAAAAAAACTATGATTAGAAAATTACTTGGTTAAATGCTTTACAGATGCTGATCATAAAGCTTTTTCTTTAAGCCGGCCTGTAGTAAACAAACAACATAGAAAGATTTTCATTTTGAATTGCGGTGAATTCAAAATAGCAGTGAATCAACAATAAACGAAGATTTTTATTTTAAAAAAATGGCTACTTGGCAAAAACTTTCTTCAAAATATCGGTAACGCGCCCTGCCGGGTTTTGCCTGATGTTTACTTCTTCCTGGCGCTACATAATAAAAAATTCCATCAAGGGCTTTTCCAGTTACGTAGCTATTGATATCCGTATCAACGGGTTTTGATGAAAAGCGGTTATAAGCGGTAAAAACATCTTTCCAATATTTGTTAGCGTCTGTTTTTTTAAGCGATTCTTCTATCACTGGTTTAAAGGAAGCTGTAAGTTCAGGCGTAGTGGTTTTTCTTAAATATGCAGTTGCGGCAGTGTCTGTTCCGCGCAAAATATTTAAAGCATCTGATACGGTCATTTGCTTAATTGCTGAAAGAAAAATAGGCGCTGCAGATTTGGAAGCATCTTCTGCTGCGCGGTTCATGCTTAATTCTGCATTATCTACTAATTTCCCCATACCCAGCATCCTCATTTTGCTTTCTATGTCCTGCACTTGTTTTGGCAACAAGATTTTCACAGCCGCATCTTTGAAAAAACCATCTGTGGCAGAAAGCTTGTCAGTGCTTTTTTGAGCGCCCAGGGAAAGAGCCTCCTTTAATCCGGAAACGATTTCGTCAGTTGATAAATTTCCACCGGAAGAAGAAGATTTTGAAAGCAAAGAAGTTGCCTTTTTAAATAAACCTTGTTGCGCAGAAAGGGAAAATGATAAAAGCAAAAGAGCAGAAATTGCAATAATATGTTTCATAGAATAAATTGTTTTGTTCAAATATAGAATGTATTTGTGTGCCCCTTTGATAGGAAAATTGTTAAATTGTTTAAACGGATTTTAAACAATTTTATTCTATGCCTTATTTATTCTACATCTTAAATTTATAACCCACTCCTTTTACAGTTGCGATACAATCATCGCCTAATTTTTGCCTGATTTTTCTGATATGGACATCAATTGTCCTGTCGCCCACGATCACTTCGGTTCCCCATACTTTGTCCAATATTTCATTTCTTAAAAAAACCTTTGAAGGCTTGGAAGCCAGAAGCGCCAGTAATTCAAATTCTTTTCTTGCTAAAATAATTTCTTCATTTTTCAAAGTCACAATATATTTTTCGCGGTCAATTGCGAGGTCACCAATTTGCAAAACACTTCCATTCTCTTTAATTATGCGCCTAAAAAGTGCGTTCACACGGCTTATTAAAACTTTAGGGCTTATCGGTTTGGTAATATAATCGTCCCCACCGGTTTCAAGCCCTTTTATTTCAGTATTGTCATCATTTAAGGCGGTTAAAAAAATAATGATCGTGTTTTCAAAATCTTTATCAGCCCTCAAAATTTTGCACACTTCAAATCCCGTCTTGCCAGGCATCATTACGTCAAGAATAATAAGGTCAGGTTTATTGATTTTAGCCTGCTCAATTGCTTCATTTCCATTGGTTGCTTTAATTACCCGGTAGCCTTCGCCACTAAGATTAAAATTGAGAATTTCTAAAATATCCAATTCATCATCGGCTATCAAAATCGAGAAAGGTTTTGCTTCCTGGTTCATAATTTGCAAACCTATATTAAATATTTTTTTTCTATCGTTTGTTTACAATTAATTAATATGAAGGCACTTAAATTGAAACTATAAAGTTCCTAACAAAAGGTTAATACCTCAATATCAGAAAGCATTTTTTTTCCATAAAATAGCATATAAGCTAAAGCATTGATTAAATTTGTTTATTGGAAGTATTTTTGCTTTTAATAACCTAAAGACAATAATGAGGTTTTTATTTACTTTTTTTCTTTTTATTTCCTTTATTCCAGCTTTCGCCGCCAAGAATGATACCACCAAAATCCCTATTGGCAGGCAAATATTCCACGACCACATAAAAGAGGAGCAAAGGCTTGCTGATAAAGCCGATGGGCACCTTGATGGTATTATAAAAGTGAGTGCTAACCCGGACATAAACCTGCAGGTTACTGACGCGATAATCAGAAAAATAAATGTATTGCGCAATGATATTGAAATAGATTCCACTTCCACAAATAATGATAAAGTCCGTTACCTGCGTTATGTAGAAGACCTTTTAAAAGACTATATTCTTGGTTGGAAAACACATAAGATAAATCCTTCAATTGCGCCATCGTTGGTAGAAAATTTCGACGAAATTTTAAAAGCAACGATCAAAGGTGAAAATATGACTCCTTTGATAAAAGAAGCCCCTTATGAAGTGGGTGCCATCAATGCGTCTATTTTTATAGATAATCCGGGTTATAATGAAAGTAAAATTGCTTTATTTAGAAAATTTTGCAGATTATACCCTGATAAAATCCTTCAAAACCTCGCACCTTACGTAGATGAACCTTTTGCCGATACTTTAATTATTGAAGCTTTTAATAACAGCCCGAGCCAGTTATATACTTATGCGCAATCTGCCAACAGCCCACAGGGAAAACTGATAAGGAAAATTGACGACCCGCGCATAAAAATGGTTGTAAAATTAAGTACACAAGAGCGTGCCCTATTTTACTTTCCTTTCCTGGACGATTTGATTAGTGGCAAAAAAACAATTGCAGATATTGAAAAAGTAGCGGGAAAAACGAGTGAGGATTATGACAGCGTTGGTTATTATAGCTTATTGGTAAAAACAGAAATTAATTATTATGGAAGAATGATTCATGGAGATACGCCTATAGCCATGTTAGGCGCCAATGGCTTGCTTGATATGCTGAAGGCAAAAGCAATTCAGCATTTTATTTACCCAATCAATGTGTTGCATGAAAACCCGAGCCCTGCTGTACGTTTCAGGGCATTGCAACCCCTGGATGCACAGGAACTTTATTATATGATGGTTTTGGGCGAAAATGACATTTACACATCAAGTTATAAATATAGTTTCGATAGGATGATCCAGAAAATGGGCCCTGTCCCCCATGGGGATTCACTGCTTATTTCTCTCAATTTTGACCATTTCAAAAAGTTCATAAAAATGGCTGCGGGCTACAATAAACTGGATGAATTTTTAAAAACGATGCCTGCAAATTCCGAGAAACTAATGCAGGCTTTTGTGGCTAAATTAGAAACTACTAAAACGCTTGAAGACGCGGTAGATGTGGCCGATTCTTACGGAAGCATTACCAATCCCGATTTACAAAAATCTATGTTGCAAAACGTAGAATGGAATGAGCAAAGATGCATTAAAGAAGACAATGAAAGAGGAAAGAAAATTTATAGCCTTTTAAAAACTATTTTCCTTTCTGCAGATCCTAAAAACGGTGTGGACCTTTCGAAGGAAATTGGAATTCCACCCATTTATACAGTTGATTATAATTACCTCGCCGATGATTCGGGAAGAATAATAGAGCAGGTATTTTTTTATGGCGACAATGACGGAAAATCTTCTTTTGCCAGCTACCTTACTTCTTTTCCACGAAGCGACTGGAGCATTACACAAAAAAAAGAGTGGATAGAAATAAAATCAACCAAAGGAAAACCCATCTGGATATTTGCCAATTTGCCACTTGACAATGAGACTGATAAAGATGCCAAAGCCCAGGCTGACCTGGTCGATTACCTTGATTCAAAAGGGCTGAGGCTACCGTTGTGATTCATCGCGGCCACAGTTATCATTTGCCCTATACGATTCAGCAGCTACCTGAAAGTGCAAAAATTATTATGTTAGGTTCGTGTGGCGGATATCAAAACCTGAAAACGATTTTAAAATATGCCCCTGAAGCGCATATTATTTCTACCAAAGAAACGGGCGCAATGAACGTAAACAAACCAATAATTGATGCGCTGGATAATACCCTTCGGGAAGGTAAAAATATTGACTGGCGCCAGATGTGGAGCGGTCTTGAAACCCAGTTCAGCCATGCACCACAACAAATAAGGGAAACCTTTGAAGATTACATACCACCTCAAAAAAACCTGGGTGCTTTGTTTATTAAAGCTTACAATAAAGAAGGTGGCTCAGATGATGAATAAGATTGATCAAATAAAAACAAGCTGCGGAGAATATCCGGCTTTATATTTCTGGTATAGTTCTTTTTACCTCAGCTTATGCAAATAATCATTATTGTCAAATTGCTTATGCACATCATGCAGGTTTCTTGAAATACTATTGTCGATTAACTTGCCTTCCATTTCTAAAACAAATCCACCAATAATTTTGTCATCTACTACCGTTTCCAAATGAACTTTATCGTAAGAGGTGCTTGCCTTAATCTTTGAAATGAAAGAATCAACTAATTCTTTACTAATAGGTGTTGCAGTAGTAAGTTTGGCATTGTGCATCCCGATTATCATATTGTATTGCTGGATGAACGAAGTAATAACCCCGGGTAAATTGCCTACACGGCCTTTGTTGCAAATCAACTTTAAAAAAGTTTCTGTGATAGTTGAAATATTCCCGTTGGTGATTGCGCTGATAATTTTATATTTTTTATCAGGAGTGATGATCGGGCTTTCCAGCATCAGCACAAAATCGCGGCTTTTTGCCACAATAGATTTTAAGAAGGTGATATCATTGTGCACGTCTTCCAGCTTATTATATTCTGAACTGATATCAATAAGGCTTTTGGCATAACGCTCTGCTAAACGTGGATTATTCATATCGTTTTCAATTAATTCAATTCAACATTCTGAGCAAGTTCCTGGATATATTTTTCCTGGGCTTCTTTATTGTCTAATTCCCTGCGCAATACTTTTTCACTTACTTCCAAAACAAGGTTTCCTACCTGGTTTTTCAAATCCGTAATAGCTGCCATTTTTTGTTGGTTGATTACGCTTTGCGCATCTGCAACTATTTTATTGGTTTCTTTGCGGGCCTGTTCTTTTGCATCCTGTATCATTTTATCGCGTATTTCTTTGGCTTCTCTCATCATCTGCGATCTTTCTTCACGCGCTTTTGCAAGCAATGCTTCGTTTTCGCTTTGCATATTTGCCATTTCTTTCTTCATATTTTCTGCAGAAAGAATGGAATCGGAAATGTTTTTTTCCCTTTCATCCAGGGATTTTAAAATGGGTTTCCAGGCATATTTTGCAAGAATATAAAATACGATTCCAAAAGCAATCAGCGTCCAGAGAATCAAACCTACCTTAGGAAGTAAAAGTTGCATATTTTATGGTTTAAATGAAATATAATGATTTTCAGATTTTTAAAAAAATACTGCACCCTCCGCCCTGTGCTTTGGATGCAGTAAATAGTTACGGCTTAACCGGTTTTTAAAACCGCCAATAATCCCGCTATAACCGCGAAAAGGGCAACCCCTTCTACCAATGCGGCCGCAAGGATCATGTTAGCACGAATTTCGTTGGCTGCTTCAGGCTGGCGGGCAATTCCTTCAACTGCTCCTTTACCTATCTGGCCAATACCGATTCCTGCTCCGATAGCAGCTAAACCAGCGCCGATAGCTCCACCCATGTGCGAGTATCCAACTTCAAATAACATGGTCATTAGTGACATAATTCTGGGTTTTGATATGAATAAAAAAGTTTATAAAAATGCGTGATCGTTTGTTGGCACATCATGGTCGCTTCCTTCAAAGCCCTGCCCGATAAAAATTGCGGTAAGGGCAGTAAAAATAAATGCTTGTATGAAGGCCACTAATATTTCAATAAAGTAATCGAAAACCACAAAAACCACAGAGAACGGAGAAAATCCCCAGCCAGCAACGCTGCTCATGGCCCCGAAAATAAAAATGAGCGAAATGAAAGCTAATATTACAATGTGCCCCGCTACCATGTTTGCAAAAAGACGTATGATCAATGCACCTGGTTTGATCACAAAAAGCCCAAAAAGCTCAACCGGCACCAAAATTACTTTAACCAAAAAAGGTACATCCGGTGGCCATATAATATGTTTCCAAAAATGAGGGGTGGTACTGGCAAGAATGACCACCAGGGAAATAAGGCCGAGTATTAAAGTAAATGCAATATTACCGGCAACATTAGCGGCACCTGGCAACAATCCAAAAAGAGCATTTATCAGGATAAAGAAAAAGACGGTAAGCAGATATGGCATATACCTTTGCCACCTGGAACCTAAATTTACTTTAGCTACCTCTTCCCTAATAAATACAATAATTGGTTCCATAAAACTTTGCGCTCCGGAAGGAGCAGAAGAAACGCCTTCCCCTTTTTTGTATTTCTGGGCGATCTTAATCATCAGAAAGCAAAACAGCGCAAGTGCAAGGAAAGTTTGAATCACATTCCTGGTGAGCGAAAGATCATAAACTGTTGCATTTTTATCAACCGGGACAATGGTGTTTTCATCTTCCAAACGATAGCCATCATAAGTTTTATCATGCTCAGGGCCAAACCTTTTTGAAGAAAAAACCGAAAATCCTGTTTGGGGGGAATAAAGTATTACAGGAAGATAAATCGCTGCTTCAAAATGACTGGTAGAAAAGAAGTGAAATTCATAAGCGTCCTGCACATGATTCATGATTGCTTTTGTAGGATCAAACTTTTCTTCGGATTTTTCTTGACCAGCCGCATTTTCCTGCGAAAAAACGTTTGAAGAAAACATAAGCAAAAAAAGGCTGAAAACCGCTACCAATAAAGATTTCATGCATTTGGAACCCATACTTCTTCTGAATTTTGCGCAAAGATAAGGGTTTGCAACATGATTGAAAAGGCAGAAGGCATTATTTTTATTTAAAAAACTACCATTTAGATTTTTTTATGAAATGAGTTTAAAAAATTCCTTTAGCTTAAGTTAAATTAATTTTATATTTAATGAAATTTTTTGGATGAAAAATCTTATTTCTACCCGGCTCGCCATTATTATTTTTTCTATCATTATCGCTTTTTTTGGAGCTAATAACATTTTGAACGCCAGGCACATGGCAGCAAATGTTCCTGACTTTTTGCCCGCTTCCAAATGGATGGTTTATATCTCAGGAACCGGGTTTTTATTGGCTGCTTTATCTTTTATTATGGACCGCTATGCGAAAATCGCCGGTTACCTTTTGGCGGTATTATTATTAATTATAGTTTTTTCTGTCGATGTGCCGGGTATTGTGAGGGCTGCAAACGTTCATATAAAAATGTTATTTATAACAAATATGCTTAAAGACGCAGCTTTAGCGATGGCAGCAATACTTATAGCGGATATTTCAAGGGAAAGAAGTTTGTAAATTTGCATGATGAAATCCGCTAAACAAATATTATCGCTTCCTTTTATCGGGTTAATAAAAGTATACCAGTTAATTATCTCTCCCTGGATGGGGCCTTCATGCCGTTATACGCCCACCTGTTCGCAATATGGAATTGAAGCGTTTAAAAAATATGGCCCTTTAAAAGGAAGCTGGCTCACGATAAAAAGAATTGTAAGATGTAATCCGTGGGGCGGCCATGGGCACGATCCGGTTCCCTGATCAAAATAAAAATAACAGTTATTTATTTGTTTACTGATAAAAATGTTGATTAAGCCCCCTGTTGCTTAATTAATGAACCTGTAAAAAATCCACATTAATTTTGTTTTACATTTGCTTTCTATGTCTATCGTAGTTTCTAATCTCACAAAAATATATGGCCGGCAAAAAGCGGTGGATGACATTTCTTTCACAGCCGGAAATAATGAGATCATAGGATTTTTAGGGCCGAATGGTGCAGGCAAATCAACAACAATGAAAATCATAACCGGTTATCTTTCCGCCGATTCAGGAGAGGCAACCGTAAACGGGATTAAAGTAAATAAAGACGCAGTAGCCGCCAAAAAACAAATTGGTTACCTGCCCGAAGGAAACCCACTTTATTACGATATGTATGTTCGCGAATACCTGGGGTTTATTGCAGGCATTCACCAGTTAAAAACAGGCGTTAAAAAACGGATTGAAGAAGTAATTAGCCTCACAGGCCTTAGCCCTGAAAGCAACAAAAAAACCGGGCAACTTAGTAAAGGCTATAAGCAAAGAGTCGGCCTTGCCGCCGCTCTTATTCATGACCCTAAAATACTGATCCTTGACGAACCAACTACCGGCCTCGACCCCAACCAGATCGTAGAAATCAGGCAATTAATAAAAGAGTTGGGTAAAAATAAAACAGTTCTTTTTTCTTCGCATATTTTGCAGGAAGTAGAAAGTATTTGTGACAGGATTATCATTATAAGCAAAGGAAAAATTGTGGCAGATGATACATTAGGAAATTTGCAATCTTCCAATAAAAACACGCACGTTATTTTAGTGGAATTTGGTGAGAAAACAAATTTAGCCTTATTAAAAACCCTGGCTGCTGTAGAGGAGGTGGAAGAAAACGGAAATCAATACCAGCTCCAAACTTCTGATCCCGAAAAAGTAAAAAAGCAGTTGCTGGAATTTAGCCTTCAAACTAACCTGGATATTCTCTCTTTGAAAACTAAGAGTAAAAGCCTGGAAGAAGTTTTTAGAAATCTTACTGCCTAAAATATTTCTTCGATAGTTTTGTTAAAAAAAATCATGAAATCTTTATTGCTGATTTTAATACTGTTTTTTATGTATCCATCTTTATTTGCTCAAAAAATAATTGGAAACTGGACGGGGCATATTGATGTAAACGGTACCGAATTGCCAATGGTTTGTCATTTTAATAAAAGCAGCGAAGGCAAAATTGAAGGCACATGGGACAGTCCCAAACAAAAGGCCTTTGGCTTGTCTTTTAGCGCGATAAATGTTGACGATGATAGTGTTCACATGGAAATGAAAAATATTTCCGGTTCGTATGCAGGGAAATTTGTTGGAAATGATTCTATCGCAGGAATATGGACACAACTAAGCAATCATTTTCCTTTAAATTTTTCCAGGTCCATCGGTGAAGCTGAAACGAAAATCAATAAAGTTCCTGTACATCCAAATGAAAAAGAAATTGAGATTACTTCTGCAGGCGGAAGCCAACTTTCCGGAACATTATTATCAAAAAACAACCAGCAGAAAATCGCAATTATTATTGCCGGTTCGGGCCAACGGATAGAAATGGAAACAGCACCATCAGCCCCGCTACCAATGAATACCAAATGCTTGCTTACGATCTGGATTCTCAAAATATCGCCACTTTCAGGTATGATAAACGTGGTATAGCAAAAAGCGCTTTTTCTGGCATGAAAGAAAGTAATTTGGTTTTTGATGATTATGTAAAAGATGCGCAAAAAATATTTGATTATGTACATGATACGCTTGGTTTTAAAGATATTTATTTTATTGGCCACAGTGAAGGATCGCTTATTGGAATGATTGCTTCACAAAAAAAGAAAGTAAAAGGGTATATTTCTGTTTCCGGATTAGGAAGGCCTGCTGATATAGTATTAAAAGAACAGGCGAGAACTCAAAAATGGCCGGATTCAATTATAAATAAAATGACACCTATACTTTCTGAGTTGAAAAAAGGCAAAGAGGTAAATGATATTCCAAACTCGCTCTCACCACTTTTTAGAAAATCCATTCAGCCCTATATGATTTCATGGATGAAATATTCTCCTCAAAAAGAAATTAAAAAACTCAATTGCCCGATCCTTATTTTACAAGGAGGTTGCGATATTCAGGTAAAAGAAGTGGATGCAAAAAACCTTCATGAAGCCAATAAAAATAGCACTTTGGATATTATTCCAACCATGTCGCATACTTTGAAAAACGCCGGAAAAGATTGTGTTGATGAAAATAAAACGTACACAGATGGCACAATGCCTTTAGATAAAATGTTGGTGGATGATATTGTGAAATTTATTGAGAAATAAAACAGGAATATTGAAAATTTCTTTGTTTACTACGAATCTTTCCCCTTAAGCAAAGTGGCGATATCTTTTTCTAATCTTATAATTTCGGTAGGTTTTAGTGCGTCATAAATGCCACGCACTCTTTTTTTCTTATCTACCAAAGCAATAAATTGAGTGTGGATAAAGGCTTCATTGATATTCTCGCTGTTGTTATTAGGATTATCAAGCAGGTAACTCTGGCGCGCCATTTTGTATAAAGAATCTTTGCTGCCGGTTACAAAATACCATTTAGCGGGATTATCGTGGTCGTTGGGAAGCATCTTTTCCTCGTATGCTTTCAGCAAGGGAACAGAATCAGTTTCGGGCATGGAACTGTGGGAAATGATCGCGAAATCATTATCATTTTTAAATTTATCATACACACCTTTAAGGTTAAAATTCATCTTAGGGCAAATACCTTTGCAGGTCGTAAAAAAATAATTGGTAACATATACTTTGTCATCCACATTGTTTTCAGTCACGGGCTGGCCATTTTGATCAGTAAATGAAAAATTCTGCACATAGCTCATCACCGGAAGTTTTACATCAAAATACCCTTTGGTAAAAGAGAGCGAAATATAGAAAGCGGTGAGCAATAAAAGCGAAAAAACGGTGTAAGTAATTATTTTCTTCTTTTTCATGGCGTAAAGGTACAGATTCTGAGTTTTTGCAATGGTTAAGATTTATTAAGATTAATCTAAAAACAAAAAGGGATTTTTAAACCTTCAAATCCATTTTCATTAATTTTACACCCTAAATATTTTATTGATGGAAGAAAAATTATATGATTTTGGAATGATCGGGCTTGGCACGATGGGAAGTAACCTGTTGCTGAATATGGCCGATCACGGCTTTTCAGTTATAGGATATGATAAAAATCCTGAGAAGACAAAAACTCTCGAAGCATCCGCTTCTAAAGATACAAACGTGAAAGGAGTGAATACATTGGAAGAAATGATTGCGAAATTAAAAACACCGCGAAAGCTGATGATGCTGGTTCCGGCGGGAAATCCGGTGGATAGTGTTATCAGCGATTTAAAACCCTTGTTGCAAAAAGGCGATATTATTATTGACGGCGGCAATTCCCATTATACAGATACTTTAAAAAGGATTAATGAATTAAAAGATATCGGTTTTCATTTTATGGGCATCGGAATTTCCGGCGGCGAAGAAGGTGCCAGAAAAGGGCCAAGCATTATGCCCGGCGGCGATGAAGAAGCTTATAAAGAAGTAGCGCCTATCCTAAAAGCGGTGGCAGCAAAAGTAAACGGGGAACCGTGTGTTGGATATTTAGGCCATGATGCAGCGGGGCATTATGTAAAAATGGTACATAACGGTATCGAGTATGCGATAATGCAACTCATCAGCGAATGTTATGACTTGATGCATCACGGTTTGCAGCTTTCTAACCAGGAACTTCATGAGGTTTTTAAAGAATGGGACAGCGGAGATATGAAATCTTTTTTGCTTGAGATCACCGCAGTTATTTTTGATAAGAAAGACCGCAAAACCAACAATTATTTGGTTGACATGATTCTTGATAAAGCCGGGGCTAAAGGAACAGGGAAATGGACATCTCAGTCGGGCCTTGATCTCCCAATGCCCATACCAACAATAGATTCAGCCGTAATGATGCGCAATCTTTCTTCATTGATTGATGAGAGAAAAGAAGCCGCTGCTATTTATAAAACTGTTCCTAAAGTAATTGATACAGACAAGAAAGAATTTATCAACCAACTACGCGACGCTTTTTATTTTGCTTCATTAATAAGTTATGCGCAGGGCCTTGCAATGCTTACCGTAGCTTCCACTGAATTGAATATGGACATTCCTTTACCCGAAGTAGTAAGCGTTTGGCGCGGTGGGTGCATTATTCGTTCGGCCATGCTCGACTTATTTAAAAAATGTTACCAGGATAAAAATTTAAAGAATTTATTGCTGGATACAACGATTGCAAAAATACTTCAGGAAAAAGAAGAGGCTATTCAAAAAGTAGTTGCCACAGCGGCCTTGCATAATTATCCATCTGCCGGAATGATGGCTTCATTAAATTATTTTAATGCTTACCGCCGCGATTTTTTGCCAACTAATTTAATACAGGCGCAACGCGATTTTTTTGGGGCGCATACTTATCAAATGATTGGCCAGGAAGGAATTTTTCATACCGTTTGGGAAGAAGAAGTTAAAAGCAATTAGTTAAAAGTTATAAAGCCATTATAGTAAAACAGCAAATAATTATAAATCCTGATTAAAAAAAAGATTAACGATAAATTAAAATTACAGAATGTTAGATTATAAAAAATTACCACCAACAGTTGTATTCATTTTTGGAGGCAGCGGCGATTTGAATTTCAGAAAATTAAACCCGGCGTTATTTAATCTTTTTTTGGATAACGCAATGCCCGACCATTTCAGTATTGTAGGTATTGCGCGTTCTGAATATTCAGATGCAGAATACAAAAACCATTTAAAAGATGGCATTGACCAGTTTTCAAGAATAAAAGATACGGATGGAAAATGGAAGGAATTTTCCAAACACCTTAGCTACGTTCAGATGGATGTTACCGACCCAAAAGCCTATGATGAACTTATTACAATAGCCAAGAAAAAAGAATCCGAAGCAGGCCTTCATCCCAATGTTGTTTTTTATATGGCTGTTGCGCCCCAGTTAGTGCCTGAAATTGTAAAAAATATTGGCAAAATGGAGATATGCAAAGATAAAAAATGCACCAGGATAGTGGTTGAAAAACCTTTTGGCCACGATTTAAAAAGCGCCGTTGAAATGAACCAGATGCTGGGTGAATATTTTGATGAAGGCCAGATTTATAGAATTGACCATTACCTCGGAAAAGAAACCGTGCAAAATATTCTTGCTTTGCGTTTTGCCAATGCCTTATTTGAACCGTTATGGAACCGGCATTATATAGACCATGTGCAAATAACGGCTGCCGAAACGGTAGGCGTAGAAGGGCGTGGAGGCTATTATGAAACCGCTGGAGCCATGCGGGATATGATACAAAACCACATTTTACAATTGGTCTGTATGATAGGTATGGAAGCGCCCGTTTCTTTTGATGCCAATGAGATAAGGAATAAAAAAGTGGATGTACTAAATGCCATCAGGCGAATACCAAGGGAGCATGTTCAGGATTATGCTGCCCGCGGCCAATATGATTCAGGATGGATGCATGGCGAAAAAGTACCAAGTTATAAGGAAGAAGCAGGAACGGCTCCCGATTCAAATACCGAAACTTTCGCGGCATTAAAATTTTATATTGATAATTGGCGATGGGAAGGCGTTCCCTTTTATGTACGCACCGGTAAACGCATGCATGAAAAATCTACAGAATTAACTATCCAGTTTAAACCAGCCCCGGACTTTGCTTTTCCAAAAGAAGCAACGGAAACATGGCGCCCAAACCGTTTGTCAATCGGTATTTCTCCGGAAATGGATATTTGCCTAAGCTTCCAGGCAAAACGCCCCGGTCAGGCAATGATACTCAATCCTGTAAATATGATCTTTAATTATAAAGATGCTTATCAGGATGAAGAGCCGGAAGCTTATGAAACATTATTATATGATGTGATGGATGGCGATGCTACTTTGTTTATGCGTGGCGACCAGGTAGAAGCTGCATGGGAAATTGTAATGCCTATCCTGGAAGTTTGGGCGGCGCGCAAACCTTTGAATTTCCCAAATTATTCGCCGGATTCGTGGGGGCCTGAAGATGCCGAAGCGCTTATAGCAAAAGATGGCCATACCTGGATCTCGCAGCCGACAAAACATAAAGAAAAATGAAACTACACATATTCGATAATAAAGAAATCCTAAGCGAAAATCTCGCCGGGTGGATTTGTGATTTGGTTGAAGAAACTTTAAAAGGCCAGCAGTTTTTTTCCCTGGTGCTTTCAGGTGGCGAAACCCCCAAACTTTTGTATCAAAAGTTAGCTTCTGAAAAATATAAATCTAAGATTGATTGGAAACGTATCCGTATTTTTTGGGGCGATGAAAGAGTGGTTCCTTTTACTGATGAACGCAATAACGCAAAAATGGCTTTTGATTTTTTATTGAACCAGGTAGATATTCCCGCTTCGCAAATTCATATAATGAGAACGGATATTGAACCCAATTTTGCAGTAACCGAATATAGAAAAATGCTTCATACTTATTTTGACAGTTCTCATCTCAGTTTCGACCTGGTTCTGCTTGGAATGGGCGATGATGGGCATACACTATCATTATTTCCAGGTTCACAGATAATTGAAGATAACTTTCATTGGGTCAATTCGGTTTATAATAAAGAACAGGAAATGTACCGTATTACCCTGATGCCTTCGATCGTAAATAAGGCCAATAAAGTTGTTTTTATGATTGATGGTGAAAAAAAGGCACCCGCTTTAGAAAAGGTATTGGAAGGAGAATATAAACCTTCGGAATATCCTTCCCAATTGATCGCTCCCGTAACAGGCGAACTACATTGGTTCCTCGATAAAGCGGCTGCGAAAAATCTTCACAACATTTAATAAAAGAAAGGATTTTCATTTAACGGAACCCTATAAACTTTTATTAAATTACCAACTTCGCAAAATCATTTTCATGTTTAATCTTTACCTTTGTATGTCTAAATAAAATTTGTTATGATAAAGACCGGCAATACTGTTGTTAGTATTTATACCGAAATGACTCCCAATCCCGATACTATGAAGTTTGTAGCTAACAAACTTTTGTATCCCGGAAAAAGTGTTGATTTTAAAAATGAAGAAAGCGCTTCGGCTTCTCCTTTGGCGATACAATTATTTGCCTTTCCTTTTATTAAATCAGTTTTTATTGCAAGCAACTTCGTTACACTTACAAAGACAGATGATACTGAAGACTGGCAGGATGTAATTCCTTCTGTAAAACAATTTTTGAAAGAATACCTCGAAGAAGGAAATGTAATCATCAACGAAGAGGAACTGGCGGCAAGAAAGCCTGAAAGCACCAATGAAATACATGTGGATGACGGCGACGTAGTGAAAAGAATAAAGGAATTATTGGAAAATTATGTGAAACCGGCAGTGGAAATGGATGGCGGAGCCATTCAGTTTCTAAGTTATTCAGATGGAACCGTAAACCTGATGATGCAGGGAAGTTGCAGCGGTTGCCCTTCATCAATGATTACTTTAAAGGCAGGAATTGAAGGAATGATGAAGAGAATGATACCTGAAGTGAAAGAAGTAGTGGCTACATCGAAATAAGGGAAACTTTTAGATTTGAATTAATATTTTAGCACCTTGGAAAAGGTGCTTTTTTTATGAACCTAAACAAAATCGAAATCTGCAATATTCCTTTGTTTACTATAAAAATTATTAGGGTTAATCAAGTTAGTTTTGCTTATTTTCTGTGCCACCAGGCCCACAAAATAAGAACTGGTTGCAAAGCCAGCCTAAGCCAAGCTTTCCATAACGGAATACAAACGAGTTGATTCATGCAACCTCCTTTTTGTATCATATAAATATGGACGGAAATAAATGAGACCAACATAGCGATAATCATATAAACAGCAAACCTTCTGGTTTTAGAAAAAATTAGTAAAATGCCCAAAATGATTTCGGAGGTTCCAGCTGCAATATTGATGAGATAAGTATTTGGCAAATAAGGCGGCATAATGGAATAATAAAAAGCAGGATGCCCAAAATGATTAATCCCCGCGCCGGTATAAAGCAGAATAAGTAACACCAGGCTAATTTTTTTGAGCATAAAATATTTTTATGTTTAAATGTACGAGTGTTTTTCATCCAAAGATTTTTCCGCTTAACTATTGAATTCAAAATAGAAATCTTCCAAAAAAGTGGGTTCACTATAATCTTCCCAATAGAAGAACACGGAAACTATTACATTTGGCACTAAATTTTTAAGTTGAGTTTACCTGAAATTTATCATGCATTCGTTGATGGAATGAAAAGCACCACGTGGCTTGAATATATTGCTGTGTTTTCGGGAATTGTGAGCGTATGGTTTTCGAGAAAAGAAAATATTTGGGTTTATCCTACCGGCCTTATCAATACAATCTTTTATGTCTATCTTAGTTTTAAAGGAAGTTTGCTGGGCGAAGCAAGTGTCAATCTTTATTATACTATTATGAGTATTTATGGATGGATCTTGTGGGCAAAAAAAAACCAGCAACTGGAGCATGTGGTAAATATTACGTGGAGTAATAAAAAAGAATGGATACAGGAACTGATCTTTTTTGCTTCTTTTTATATAGCCATTTTCGTGGCGCTTAGTTATTTAAAAAAAGATTTTGCGCCCGGCGCTATTCCCTGGGCGGATGCATTTGCAAGTTCTACCGCTTTTACAGGAATGTGGCTTATGGCACGCAAAAAAGTAGAAAGCTGGTATTGGTGGATCGCGACCAATATTGCCTCTATTCCTTTGTACTTTATAAAGCACTACGTTTTCACAAGTGTGTATTATATTATACTTTTAATCATGGCTTTTTGGGGATTGGTAGTGTGGAAAAGAAGAGCCAATGAACACTTATTAAAAATAGAAGAATTGCCGCAATGGAATCAATAAAAAAAATAGTGGTTATCGGTCCTGAATCAACAGGCAAAAGTACACTTTGCCAAAAGCTGGCAGAACATTATCATACTTTATGGGTTCCGGAATATGCGAGAGAATATTTGGAAAAGCATGGGGCAGAGTATACTTATGAAGATCTGTTGGATATCGCAAACGGACAAATTGAATTGGAAGAGGAAGCAGTAAAAAAACTTGATGAAGAGAATCAACATCATTCAGTATTAACTATTCACCATTCACCATTATTCATTGATACCGATATGTATGTAATGAAAGTTTGGGCAGAGTTTGTCTTTAATAAATGCCACAACTGGATATTGAATAGGATCGCTGAAAGAAAATATGATTTATATTTACTCTGTGATGTTGACCTGCCTTGGGTTGAAGATGCATTAAGAGAGTACCCGGATGCAAAAATCCGGAAAAAATTATTTTATTTCTATAGAGACCTTATGATAAACCAATCCGCACCCTGGTGCATAATTTCAGGGAATTATGAAGAAAGGCTGGAGAAAGCCATACAATTTATTGACGCTACTTTTACATAAAGAACTGCTCGGAAATAATTTTCCCGTCCTTTACTTTATAAACACAAAGCTCAGCCATGTTGGAACGCCCCTGGCCTTTCATAGTAACGTCCATATCTAAAGTAAGGGCAATCGCATTCCCCGTTACTAAAGGATCAGAAACCTTACAACCATGCGTTTCCTCAACCATAGATTCAAATTTTTTCCCTTTTTCGAAAATGGCCTTTAATCCTTTTGTCTCTTTTTCAAAACCCTGCGAAGCCTCAGGTTCAATGCTGACTGCATCTTCTGAAAATAATTCTTTTTGCGCCTGCTCAAAATCTCCTTTGTTGCAAAGTTCGGCAAGGCGGGCGGCAATTTGTTGAGTGGACATAATTTTTTGTTTTTATTAAATAAGGCAAAATTCTTACCAAAAAATAAAGGATAAAAATCGCAATTTTATATTCCTTATGCCTCATTTCTAAACCCTTATAGATTGATACTTTTACAGTAAACCAACTTTTATTACTTATTTTTAATTTTAAAATTAAAATTAAAAACGCTTGATATGGAACCAACAACTGTTATTATTAAAGACAATTCTGCAAATCCCGCTCCGCTCGGGCTCCTTGCTTTCGGACTTACCACCGTTTTACTCAACCTGCACAACGCGGGAATTTTTGAAATGAATTCCATGATCCTTGCCATGGGAATTTTTTATGGAGGGATCGCCCAAATTATTGCCGGTATTATGGAATCGAAGAAGAACAATACTTTTGGCTTTGTGGCCTTTGTTTCTTACGGTTCTTTCTGGCTAACGCTTGTGGCGTTAATCGTCATTCCTAAATTTGGTTGGGTGCCTGCTGCTTCAGCTTCAGCAATGATTGCCTATCTTATCATGTGGGGAATATTCACAAGCCTTCTTTTCTTTGGAACACTCAAAATTAGCAGAGCGTTACAATTTGTATTTGCCACTTTAGCGATCTTGTTTTTCTTATTAGCCTTTGGCGAATCAGAAGCGGGCGCATCCATAAAAACTTTTACAGGATACGAAGGAATTGTATGTGGTGCTTCCGCTATTTATACTGGAATTGGGGCTTTGTTAAATGAAGTTTATGGAAGAACGGTTTTACCGCTCGGATTAATGAATAACAAATAACTTTATGTTTATTTACTGCTTCGGATTTTCTATCTTCATTGCCTTAATTCTCCTACGTAAAAAAAATGTTTCATGATAAAAAGCCTCTTCATTTCATTCTTAGTTTTTATTTCGGTTTCGGTTTTTGCCCAAAAAAATAATGTGGCAGAAATGTTGATTCCGGAACCCGTTTCTGTAACATCCGGTACAGGAAGTTTTTTGTTGACTTCCAAAGCAGCCATTCATGTAATGTCTTCCAACGCAGATGCAAAAAGAGTTGGTAATTATATTTCGGAAAAACTAAAACGCGCTACAGGTTATAATGTTCCTGTGGTTGTCAGTTCAAAAAAATTGACCAATGGCATTAATTTGTCTTTAATAAAAGACGCAACTCTGGGAGATGAAGGTTATCATTTAAATGTTACCGCTAATGAAATTTCCATTTCAGCCAACAAACCCGCAGGTTTGTTTTATGGAATACAAACATTGTATCAGTTATTTCCAAAAGAAATAAATGATAGCTCTATTGCAAAAAATATAAAATGGAATGTCCCTGTTTGTAAAGTGACCGATTATCCAAGATTTGGATGGCGTGGGATGATGCTGGATGTAAGCCGCCACTTTTTTACCAAAAAGCAGGTAGAAGAATTTATTGACCAAATGGTGAAATACAAATTCAATTTATTGCATTTGCATTTAACCGATGATGAAGGTTGGAGGATAGAAATTAAAGGCTTGCCACGGCTTACCGAAGTAGGTTCAAGAAGAGTAAGCAAGGTTGGATATTTTGGAACTTTTGCTCCACCAAAGCCCGATGAACCTCTCGATTACGGTGGCTATTATACACAAGATGATATCCGCGAAATTGTGAAATATGCAATGGATCGCTTTGTAAATATTTTACCTGAAATTGATGTGCCTGGCCATAGCCTTGCAGCGGTGGTTTCGTATCCTGATTTGTCTTGCACAGCAGGTGCTGATAAATACCGCGTCCGTTCGGGCGAACCAATAATGGATTGGTCTCACGGGCAACCTCCTATTGCTTTGGTTGATAACACACTTTGTCCCGCCAATCCTAAAGTGTATGAATTTTTAGATAAAGTAATGACACAGGTGGCTGAATTATTTCCTTTCCCCTACATTCATTGTGGCGGTGATGAGTGTCCAAAAAACTTTTGGGAAAAAAGCCCTGAAATACAGGCTTTAATGAAAAAAGAAGGCCTCACCACTATGGACCAGGTTCAAAGTTATTTTGAAAAAAGACTGGAAAAAATTGTTGAATCAAAAGGAAAGAAATTCATGGGTTGGGATGAAATTTTGCAGGGAGGTTTAGCTCCAAGTGCTGCCGTAATGAGCTGGCGCGGAATGGCCGGCGGAGTTGAAGCGGCCAAAATGAAACATGATGTGGTTATGAGCCCGACAACTTATGCCTATCTTGATTATATGAATGGCGATCCTATAATAGAACCACATGTATATGCTACTTTGCGGTTAAGAAAAGCTTATGAGTTTGAACCGGTTCCGGATAGTATTGATCCTAAATATATTTTAGGAGGCCAGGCCAATTTGTGGACAGAACAGATTTATAATATGCGGCATCTTGAATATATGATCTGGCCACGTGCTATGGCCATTGCAGAAGACGTGTGGACACCCAAAGCCAAGAAAAACTGGGATGATTTTTCTGACAGGGTTCAAAAGCAATTTCCAAGATTGGATGAAGCGCACATTAAATATGCACCAAGTATTTACGATCCTATTTTTGAAGCAAGTAAAGATGACAGCGGCCAGTTAAAAATTACATTAAGCACTGAAATTAAAGATTTGCAAATTCATTACAGTTTTGACAATTCTTTCCCTGATAATTATTATCCAACTTATACTTCACCTTTAACTCCTCCGGAGGATGCGGTAATGCTGAAAGTAATTACTTATAAAGGCGATAAGCCAATGGGAAGAATGATTTCTATGCCGATTGCAGAACTTGCAAAAACGCGCGGATGGAAAAGGCGGCGATGATGAATAATCAAGTTCTGACAGTACCAAATAAGAACCTGGATTTTTTATTTGTTTACTGTCAGGAATAATAAGTCGAAAATAAAATAGAAACACAAAGCAATGAAAACAATCAAAGGCCCGGGCATTTTTATTGCCCAGTTTATTGGCGATGAAGCGCCATTCAATAGTTTAAAAAGTATTTGCCAATGGGCAAAAGATAAAGGATTTGTAGGTGTGCAACTTCCTACACAGGATGACCGGTTTATTGATCTTCAAAAAGCGGCGGAAAGTAAAACGTATGCAGATGAACTAAAAGGTACCGTAAATAGCTTTGGCCTTGAAATTACCGAACTTTCCACCCATTTGCAGGGACAGCTGGTCGCTGTAAATCCTGCATATGATGCCTTGTTTGATGGCTTTGCTCCTGAAAAATACCGTAACAATTCTAAGGCGCGCCAGGAATGGGCAGTTCAACAATTAAAATATGCTGCCAAAGCTTCCCAGAATTTAGGGTTGAATGCCCACGCAACTTTTAGCGGTGCTTTATTATGGCCAAACGTATATCCATGGCCACAACGCCCGGAAGGTTTGGTTGAAGAAGGTTTTAATGAACTGGCAAAACGCTGGCTTCCGATATTGAATGTATTTGATGAATGTGGCGTGGACGTTTGTTATGAAATTCACCCGGGCGAGGATCTTCATGACGGGGCTTCTTACGAAATGTTTTTAGATCACGTAAATTTTCATAAAAGAGCTTGCCTGCTATATGATCCTTCTCATTTTGTATTGCAATGCCTCGATTACCTGGCTTACATCGATTTTTATCACGAACGGATTCGTGCGTTTCACGTAAAGGATGCGGAATTTAATCCTACCGGAAAACAGGGAGTTTATGGCGGTTATCAAAGCTGGCTCAATCGCGCAGGCCGTTTCCGTTCTACGGGTGATGGGCAGGTAGATTTTAAAGCGATTTTTAGCAAACTGGCCGCTTACGATTATCCGGGCTGGGCCGTTTTGGAATGGGAATGTTGCCTTAAAAATTCTGAAGATGGCGCAAGAGAGGGCGCTGAATTCATAAAAAACCACATCATCCATGTTACCCAAAAAGCATTTGATGATTTTGCAGGAACTGCTCCTAATGAAAAACTCAACCGCACGGTTTTAGGTTTGGAATAATTTTTTAATCAATTATAAAAACAAACAATGTACAAGTTCATTTCAATTTTAGTTGCTGCTGTTATTTTTTTAAGTTTTAATTCTTTTAAAGAAAATACGATGAAGCACCCTCAAAATATTATTTCTCATCAAAAAGATGATGGATGGATAACCTTATTCGACGGAAAAACAACCAACGGATGGCACAGCTACGGGAAAAAAACTGCTGGCAATGAATGGAAAGTGGAAGATGGCGCACTTCACCTGGATGCTTCAACTCCCAATGCAGAAAGAGGCGACCTGGTAACCAACGAAGAGTACAAAAATTTTGATTTAAAATTAGAATGGAAAATTTCAGAAAAAGGAAACAGCGGCATTATTTTTTATATTCACGAAGACCCGGCCAAGTACCCGGAAACTTACGAAACAGGAATAGAAATGCAAGTTTTGGATAATGGCACTCCTACCCGCCTGGGCCAGCCTGATGGTAAAATTTATACACATCGTGCCGGTGATTTATATGATTTGCTTGCTTCCAAAGAAGTAGCCAAACCGCTTGGCCAATGGAACCAGGTAGAAATTAAAGCAAAAGATGGCAAACTGGATTTTTATATGAATGGCCAGCATACGCTTTCAACCACCATGTGGGATGAGAATTGGAAAAAAATGGTGGCCATCAGTAAATTTAAAAGTATGCCTGGCTTTTCTGCTTTCAAAGAAGGAAAAATTTCTTTACAGGATCATGGCGATGATGTGTGGTTCAGGAATATAAAGATCAAAAGATTGTAGAATAAAAATCAAACGTATTTCCCTGTTTACTGTCTTTCGGCAATGTTTATTTTTAAAAAATTTATTAGGCTTTACTATGCAAACGAGACGTTTTTTTATCGGGCTTGTTCCCTTGTTTTTATGTATGTCATTGATTTTTTCAGAAAGCGCGGTTTCGCAAACACTTCCTGGTTTTAAAATGAAAATGACCAACGGTAAAACATTTTCTGCTGCTGATGTTTCTCACAAAAAGCCTTTAATCATTATTTATTTCGCGCCGGATTGCGAACATTGCCAGGTATTAATGAAGCAGCTTTTTCAAAAAATAAATACCTTCAAAAATACGGAGATCATAATGGTAACTTTTGAATCTTTAAACGATGTGGCCGGTTTTGAAAAACAATACCAAACCGATAAATACAAAAACATAAAAGTTGGTGTAGAAGTTCCGGTTTTCTTTTTCAAAAATTATTACCACCTGGAACATACCCCGTTCACGGCGCTTTTCGATAAAAACGGGAAATTGATGGTTTCTTATAAAGATTATACACCTGTTGACGAACTCATAAAATGGGTGAATGTTATTGAAAAAAAATAATTTGTAAGGGCTGCGTTTACCGCTGCCCAACACTACCCACAAAAGGGCCAACCACAAGGGATTGCCCCTAACCCAGAAAATAACCATGAAAACTTTTGCCGATAAAATCATTTTATTCAATAAAAATATTTCTTTTGATGGCCAAATGCCCGGTAAGGTTAGCATTATGAATCCATTTAAAGAGAATAAAAAGGCACTGCAAATTTCTTCTGAATTTTATAAAAAATTTTACAGTGATGATAATAAGCGCCATATTATTTTCGGAATAAATCCCGGCAGGTTTGGTGCAGGAGTTACCGGTGTACCTTTTACAGACACCAAAAGATTATTAAGCGAATGCGGAATCAAATTTTCAGGAATAAAAACCCATGAACCTTCCTCAGCTTTTGTTTACGATGTGATTAATAATTTTGGCGGCGCTAAAAAATTTTATGCAAAATTTTATATCCAGTCCCTTTGCCCGCTTGGTTTTACCATTATTAACGACAACGGGAAAGAAGTAAATTATAATTATTACGACAGTAAAGAGTTAGCAGATTTGATGTATAATTTTATCATTGCCAATATCAAAAAGCAAATCAGTTTTGGAGTAAATACTGATGTTTGTTTTTTATTTGGAACAGGGAAAAATGAAAAATTTTTTAGAAAAATAAATGACGAATTTCATTTTTTTAAAAAGACAATTCCGCTGGAACATCCGCGTTTCATTATGCAATACAAAGCAAAATCCAAACAATTATATATAGATAAATATTTGGAGGCGCTTTGGAAAAGCACAGTAAAACAACAAACAGGTGGGTTTTCTATTCTTATTAACCAAAATAAAAATCACGGTTATTTATTGGTTTACTATAAATCATGGGAACTGAATTACGCATAAAGATGAATTAAAAAAGATCCATAAAAAATAATTTGTACTTTCGGAATCATAAAAAAACTGAATAGTTTATTTGCCAAAATGTTTTTGTAATAAATAAAACAACTCCTGTTATGTTTCCAAAAATCATTCAATGTAAATCATATTTTAAAATATTGATTACCTGCTTTTTTGTATTTTTTTCTGTCGAAAATATCCATGCGCAGGAGAAACAGGCAGAAAAAACAAATGAATGGTGGAATGCAGCCTACCACTGGCCTGCAAAAAACCCAAACGCAGAATTGCTTCCATTGATTCGCGTTTCGGGAAATAAATTTGTAGATGCAAAGAATGATACCATTTTGTTTCGCGGCCTCTCTATCGCTGATCCTGACAAAATAGAGCACGAGGGGCATTGGAACAAAACGCTTTTTGAAAAAGTAAAAGAAATGGGAACCATGCTGGTACGAATTCCCGTCCACCCGGTAGCCTGGCGCAGCCGCACTCCTGATAAATATTTGGTATTGCTCGACTCTGCTGTAAGTTGGTGTACTTCGTTAGGAATCTATATTGATATTGACTGGCATTCTATCGGCAACCTTGAGATGGAGCTTTTCCAAAACCCGATGTACAATACCAGCAGGAAAGAAACGTATGAATTCTGGCGAACCATTTCCGCGCATTTTACAGGAAATAATACGGTTGCATTTTATGAATTGTTCAATGAGCCAACCACTTACCGTGGACAGCTTGGCAACGTAACATGGGCTGAATGGAAAAAGATTAATGAAAATATCATTGGGCTTATCAGGGCATTTGACAAAGAAACCATTCCGCTCGTCGCCGGCTTCGATTGGGCTTACGACCTTACACCACTCCGCGAAGCGCCCATCAACGCGTCTGGCATCGCGTATGTTACCCATCCATACCCCAACAAACGTTCACAACCCTGGGAACCAAAATGGGAAGAAGATTTTGGCTTTGCCGCATCTGAATACCCTGTAATTGCAACAGAGATCGGATTTGACGTTCGCGACGGGCAACCTTCTGATGGAGAAAATCATTATGGTACAAGAATCACCCAATACCTTGAGAGCCGGGGAATCGGTTGGCTTGCCTGGGTCTATGATCCTGAGTGGGGGCCACAAATGCTGAAGTCATGGGATTTTTCACTTACTGCCTGTGGTGAATTTTTTAAAAAAGCCATGCACGAACCGTTTAAAAAATAAGAGAAATTAAAAGACAAATAAGCGGCTAAACTTGTACAGCCGTATTATTTCCATTTTAAAGTATTGATAAGGTGTTTCATATCTTGCTGCAGAAAATCATTTACAGGCCGAAGAGAATCCTCATTAGGCGTAACATCAAAATATAATGCACCTCTCAAAAAATGATGTGTTGTATCGGTAAGAAAAAACTGTTTTGCGGTAGCCACATTTCCTGAAACTTTAAAAAATACACCGGTAATATTATTCGGAGTATGCATCAGGCTGTCTTGAATTGAATACGCTTTTACATCGTTCTTATAAGTAAGGTTGTAAGAATCATTCACCATTTTATGAAAATCATTTACTCCAACAGAATCACGATAAGTTCCTCCTGGATTTTTTACTTTATAAACCGAAGTACCGCCAATTTTTTTGTAGCTGATGAATATGATTCCGTTAAAAGAAGGAAATACAATATTGATCCAGTAAGGGTTTTGCGCTCCTTCCCTGAAATAGGATGAATCCTTGGCTATCTTTGCATACACGGGATATTCAAAAGTATAAGGATAGCCGGGTTCATTGAAAGTTGTATATTGTTTTTTAGGAAAATCAATTTTAAAATAACCCTCTTTTTTAGATGTATAATTTGAATTGCAGCTAAGGATCGACAAAACAAAAATGAAATAAAATACTCGGTGCATTGGCCAATTTTGGTTCAAGATAAGATGATTTATTTTTCCTGTTTTTGTTTTAAAGTGAGTTTTACTTTTTCAATCCTGTTTTTATTAATTTCAAGCACCGTAAATATATAATTATTTGTCTCGAAATGGTCATTTACTTTAGGGAATTCTTTTGCGATTTCCAAAATCAGGCCTGCCAATGAATCGCTTTCTCCACGGAGCATATCAAAGGTATGTAATGGGATTTTTAATATTTTACAAACATCATTTATCATTGTTTTTCCTTCGAAAACATAATTAAAATCATCAATTTTTTTATTCACACTTTGTTCGTCATCAAATTCATCCTGGATATCGCCTATTATTTCTTCCATTATATCTTCCAGGGTAATGATACCCGAAGTGCCTCCAAATTCATCGACTACGACAGCCATGTGTATGCGCTTATTCCTGAAATCCTGCAACAGGTCTTCTATTAATTTCTGTTCATGCACATAAAAAACCTGCCGCATCAAAGGATGCCAATCTAATTCATCATTATCCAAATGAGGTAATAAATCTTTGGTATGAAGGACTCCGACAATTTCATCCAGGTTATTTTTATAAACCGGCAGCCTGGAGTAGGAATATTCTTTTACTTTTTTTAAAACTGTATTAAATGGAACAGATGCTTCGATACCGCTTACGTCCAGGCGCGGGCGCATGGTTTGTTTTACAGTCGTATTGCTGAATTTGCGTATACCTTTTAAAATTTGTTTTTCTTCATTTGAAGTTTTGTTATTCGGCAGCAAATCAATAGCGTCATCCAATTGAGAATCCTCAAGTGCCGCCGTACCCGAATGAAAAATTTTTTCAATGGAAGTATTAAATGCTACTAACCTTTTACTTATTTTAAAAAGAAGGCTGTTAAAAATGCCAACCGTCATGGAAGCAGTGGAAGCAAACCAAATCTTATGGTGGGTAGCCCATATTTTCGGCAGCACTTCGCAAAAGAGAACCAGCACAAAGCTAATAACCACCACTTTTATTAACAGGTTAAGAATTACATGCAATCCCAAAGTTGATATCCATTGATTTAGCAGCAGGTTAGAAATAAGGATAATGCCGATATTTACAAAGCAATTGGCAATCAGCAATGAAGCCATCAGCGTTTTTGGATTTTCGAGCAAAGTCACAATTCTTTTATACGAAGGCTGTTGGCGGGTTTTCAGCATATTGATGTCTTTCAGGGTTAATGAAAAGAATGACATTTCAGAACCTGAAAAAAGAAAAGATAAAGCAAAAAGTACCAATAGTATAAAAGATAGAATGGTAGTGGTGGATGCTGGCGTAACGGCTATTATTGTAAGCAATTGATAACTATTTGGTGAGGTATAATAACCTAAAAATAAAATTTTATTTTAAATCTCTTCTTTCAGGATTTTAAAAATCTTTTTCAAATTGCTCATTGCCCTCATTTTCCTCCGGAGTTTCATGTGTTTCATCCGGATTCATATCAGCGCGTTTATCAAGCATAATAAGATTGTCGGCAACAATTTCTGTTATTGATTTCCGGTTATGTTCCCTATCTTCCCAATGCCTTGTTTTTAGCCGGCCTTCAATATAAACAAGGCTGCTTTTGTGTAAATATTTTTGAGCCAATTCTGCAAGCCCGCGCCAAAGGACAATATTGTGCCACTCTGTTTGAGAAATTAATTTTCCGTTTTTGTCTTTATATGATTCGGTGGTGGCTAACGGAAATTTTGAAACCGGAATATTCCCTTCTATATATAGAATATCCGGGTCTTTTCCGAGGTTTCCAATTAACATCACTTTATTAACTCCGCGCATAACACTGATTTTCTCCTTTAAAAAATCTAAATTAAATTTAAAGATACATTTTTATCTGCTAAATAAGAAGCTATAAATCTTGGAAAAGGAAGCGTTTTCAGTTCATCCAAATTTGCTTCAACATATTTTTTATTGGTTAGCTTTTTTTCTATTTCAACATGTATAAATCTTCCGGTAATAGACTGATGAGTAAGTTTTTGAGAAATTTTTTTAGAAATAAAAATTACCTTAAAATTTCGCAGGTTAAAAATCTTCAAAAATTGTTCGTTTACTGTGATTTCGTTTTCACTTAACCATTCTTTTGTTTCTATTAAAATGAATTCGTATAAATTTTGCCATATATCTTTTTCACTTCTTTTGTTTACATAAAAATGTTGGCCGCGGCTGACAATTACATAATTAAAAAATCGTTGTTTCTGCTTAATTGTTTTTGTGTTAATGGGTAATTCAGCCACTTTATTTTTTATAAAAGCCCCACATTTTTTATGTAAAGGGCATTGCAAACATAATGGTGCCGACGGTTTGCAAATTACGGCCCAAAATCCATCAAAGCCTGGTTGTATTTTGCCGGATTTTTTTTATCAAGCAATTCCTGTGAAAGTGAGGCATAAAATTTTTTACCTTCTGTGGTATTTATTGGCATTTCTTCTCCAAAAAATCTTGACAATACCCTGAAGACATTTCCATCTAAAACAGCATAAGCCTGGTTAAATGCGAATGACGCAATTGCAGATGCCGTGTAATTTCCAATTCCATTTAAGGCAAGGATTTCCTCGAATTTTTCGGGAAATACCCCATGTAAATCATGGTAAATAAACTTAGCGGTGGCAATTAAATTTTTGCAACGCGAATAATACCCAAGGCCTTCCCATAATTTATAAATTTCTTTTTCTGAAGCTGTTGCTAATGTTTTTACATCAGGAAAAGCCTGGATAAAACGATTGTAATACGCCATTCCCTGTTGTACTCTCGTCTGTTGCAATATAATTTCACTGATCCATATTTTATAAGGGTCTTTTTCACCTTTCCAGGGCATTTGCCTTGTGTTACACGTATTGTTCCACGCCAGAAGTTTATTTGAAAAAAATTTTTTATTTAGCATTTGAAGTAAAATAACTATTATTTTTTTTGATTTTAACGGTTATAAACGAACTAAAACGCCAATTTTGTGAAAAATAAAAAAAAAAAAATACACAAAAGATATTATAGCAGGTTATTACAATAAAGATTGTTAAATTTGTCATACCTGGTTGAAGCATCTTTAAAACACATTTTAATTTTCATCTAACTAAAAAAAAGAGTTTAAAATGAGAAAAGCAGATTTAATTAACCGGATATCAGACAATACAGGAATAGCAAAAGTAGATGTTCTTGTAACCCTTGAAAATTTATTTAAGGAAGTAAAAAAATCACTTGGCGAAGGTGAAAATATTTACATCCGTGGATTTGGTAGTTTTATTACCAAAAAAAGGGCCGCAAAAATAGGCCGTAATATTAAAAAAAATACAGCCGTAGAAATTCCTGAACATTATATCCCGGCCTTTAAGCCTTCAAAGGAATTTGTTGATCAAATTAAACAAAAGAACCTTTCCTGAAAGCCCATAATACACTAACTTTGCAGCCTGTAAAAAATACATAATTCAATTTGAATAAAAGAATCATTTTAGCAGGGGCAGGCGTTGTATTGGTTTTTATATTTTTTTTCTTTGGAAAAACAGCAATTCCAAAAAAGGAAATGCCGCCAATGGCTAAGGCAGAAACTCCAACTTTCAACATAAAGGATTCACTTGCTTTTTATAAGCAAAGCCTACCAGCCAATCAACAACTTTTTGTAAGTAAAATTGAAAATGATATTACACGGGGCGATCTCAAAAATCAATCTGTAAATCAATATACCAACCTTGCCAATTTCTGGAAAGATTCTGCCGGAAAATTCATTCCTTATGCTTATTATTTAAGCGAAGCGGCCAAGTTGGATAATTCAGAAAAAAAACTCACCTTTGCAGCCCGGTTGATTTTAGAGAATATGAAAAGAGAGGAAGATCCGGCGCAGAAGGTGTGGGAAGCTCAAACTGCAGCTACGCTTTTTGAGAAGGCATTGAAGCTTGATCCGGAAAATAATGATTTGAAGGTTGGATTGGGAAGTTGCTATGTTTATGGCGAGGGAATGATTGGAAACCCTGAACAGACAATGAAGGGAATTCAGCAATTGCTCCAGGTTGTAAAAGAAGATTCAAACAATATGCAGGCGCAATTGGTTTTAGGAATCGGCGGGGTAATTTCAAATCAATACGATAAGGCCATCGAAAGGTTAAAAAAGGTAGTGAGTTTTGACCCACATAACCTTGAAGCAGTTTCCTGGCTTGCTGATGCTTATGCAGCTAACGGCGATAAACAAAATGCAATAAAGTGGTACGAACAAAGCAAGCATTTAGTAAACAATCCGGCATTTAGTAAAGAAATCGATGAGCGGGTAAAAGCTTTAAAAGAAAACTAGCATTTAGAAGTCAGCAACATTGGCAAATAAAATATATTATTTGTCTTTTATTATAAATTATTAAAAAAACTATTTATGCCTTGCGGTAAAAAAAGAAAACGCCATAAAATCGCTACTCATAAGCGTAAAAAGCGTTTAAGAAAGAATCGTCATAAGAAGAGGTAATTAATTACTTACTTTTACTTTCGCATGCCGGTAACCCCGGCTTTTATCTTTTTCCTTCTGTCTGTTTTAAAACTGATTAAAGAATTTAAGGTTGAACAAGGAACTTATTATAAATGCTGCCCCCATGGCAGTTGAAATAGCCTTACTTGAGGATAAAAAGCTTGTGGAGATGCACAATGAAAATGCAAATTCAAGCTTTGGTGTCGGCGATTTATACTTAGGAAAAGTAAAAAAATTAATTCCCGGCCTCAACGCTGCTTTTATTGATGTAGGTTTTGAAAAAGATGCTTTTCTGCACTATTCAGATTTGAGCCCTTACATACGTTCCATTTTAAAATTCACAAAAGCGGCGATGAATGATAATTCCCCTTCGGGAATTAATTTTGAAAATTTTGAAGTAGAGCCTGAAATCGTAAAAACAGGAAAAATTGCTGAAGTTTTAAGTGGGAAGCCAAATGTTCTTGTGCAAATTTTAAAAGAACCGATTGCCGCAAAAGGGCCACGCCTTAGCTGCGAAATTTCTCTCCCGGGAAGATATGTTGTTCTTACTCCTTTCAATGATATTATAGCCGTATCCCGGAAAATACACTCCTCCGATGAAAGAAAAAGGTTGCAAAAAATTATTGAAGCAGTAAAGCCAAAAAATTTTGGAGTTATTGTACGCACAGCAGCAGAGGGAAAACCAGCCAATGAACTTCATGAAGATTTATTGGGGCTGATAAGCACCTGGAAAAATATGCAGAAGAACCTGAAAGATGCTGTTCCTCCTACAAAAATCCTAAGTGAAGAAGGCAAAACAAATAGTATTCTTCGGGATTTACTCACAGAAGATTTTAATAAAATTGTTGTGAATGATAAAAATATTTTCAACGATACCAAAACCTACCTTCAACGCATTGCCCCTGAAAAATTAGACATTCTTTCTTACTATAATAATGGCTCACCTGTATTTGATGCTTATGGAATAACACGCCAGGTAAAAGCTTCTTTTGGTAAAACAGTTAATCTTCCAAGCGGCGCCTATCTTATAATTGAACACACGGAAGCTTTGCATGTAATAGATGTAAACAGCGGTTATAAAAGCGTAGGAAATAACCAGGAACAAAATGCCTTGGAAACCAACCTGGAAGCCGCCGCGGAAATTGCAAGGCAATTAAGGTTAAGGGATATCGGAGGAATCATTGTAGTTGATTTTATTGATATGAAGCTGCCTGAAAACAAAAAGAAACTGGCCGAGCAAATGGACTTGTATATGCGTACTGACAGGGCGAAACACGCCGTGTTGGCCATTAGTAAATTTGGATTGATGCAGATAACCCGGCAACGCATGAAGCCTGAAACCAACATCAATACAATGGAGTTGTGCCCAAGTTGCGGTGGTACAGGTAAAGTTTCATCAACCTTAGTTCTTGAAGATGAGATCGAAAAAAATCTCAGTTACCTGATTATGCAAAAGCATACCGGATTAACTATTGAAGTTCATCCCATTATGTACGCTTACCTTACCAAAGGCTTCCCATCAAAAAGAATGAAATGGAGTATGAAATTTAAACAAAAAATAAAAGTAAGGGCAAATAACAGTTACCATCTCACAGAATTTCATTTTTATGATAAAAGCAATGAAGAAATAAAATTGCAATTGTAATTTTTGGTTTCATTGTTTTTAATAATTTATTTTCTACGGAGAAATAATTTCCCTCCTGTTTTCTTCTGATATTTTCTTTGTTATTTTTCCTTTGCCTGTTTACGATCCAGTCGTTAGTTTTGTACAAAAGATTTTTCTCTTTTCTTCACGAATTTCAACCAAAAAATTATGGCTTATCAACCGGATGAAAAAAGGTATGAAAAAATGAATTACCGCCGTTGCGGAAACAGTGGCATAAAATTGCCTTTGATTTCCTTAGGGCTATGGCACAACTTTGGAAAAATTGACGACTATGAAAATTGCCGGGGAATTCTTCACACCGCATTTGATAACGGAATTACTCATTTTGATTTAGCCAATAATTACGGCCTCCCCCCGGCGCAGCTGAAAAAACTTTCGGGAAAATTTTCCAACAGGATTTTAAAAATTACCGGGATGAATTAATCATTTCATCCAAAGCAGGTTATCAAATGTGGCACGGCCTTATGGAGATTTTGGTTCAAAAAAATACCTTGTTGCCAGCCTTGACCAAAGCTTAAAAAGAATGGGATTGGATTATGTAGATATTTTTTATCATCATCGCCCTGATCCCGAAACTCCACTGGAAGAAACGATGTCAGCATTAGATTTGATAGTACGCCAGGGAAAAGCTTTATATGTTGGCATTTCCAGTTACCAACCTCAGGAAGCCAAAAAGGCCATTGAAATGCTCAGGCAATTAGGAACTCCCTGTTTAATTGAGCAACCACGATATTCAATGTTTGACCGCTGGGTGGAAGATGGGTTATTGGATGTTTTAGAAGAGGAAAAAGTAGGTTGTATCACATTTTCATCTTTAGCCCAGGGATTATTAACCAATAAATACCTAAAAGGAATCCCCAAAGATTCAAGAGTAGGCCGCCACCTTGAAAATGGCGCTATCAGTAAATCACAGGTAACTGAAGAAGTTATTAATAAGGTAAAAAAGTTAAACGAAATAGCGGATAACAGAAACCAATCCCTCGCCCAAATGGCGCTTGCCTGGGTTTTAAAAGATGGCCGCATTACATCAGTAATTCTCGGTGCAAGTAAAAGAAAACAGGTGGTGGAAGGTGTTGAGGCAATAAAAAATATTGATTTTAGTAAAGATGAACTTAGACAATATTGATTTTATTCTGAGGCAATAAATTTATTTAACCTCGACTTTTTACAAAAAAATTAATGGCTTCAAAAAAGATCCTTGCATTTAGTAGTTCACGTTCAGGCAATTCAGCCTTTCTTGAACTTCCTTCTTTAGTCATCAATGAATTTATTGGCAGTAAACCAACAAATATTGCATTTATTCCTTTTGCGGATGCAGATAATAAATATGAAGAATACGGGGCAGCTGTTCAGAATGGATTAAAAAATACGGCATTAAAAATCAATGTAGTTCTTCCCGAAAATGCAACCGCAGTAATTGAAAAAGCGGATGCAATAATGGTTGGAGGAGGAAATACTTTTAAATTACTTCACGATCTTTATGAACTGGGAATTTTAAATAAAATTCGTGAAAAAGTAAATGGCGGAACAATCCTTACATCGGATGGAGCGCAGGTTCAAATATTTTATCTCCAACAATTTCCACGACCAATGACATGCCCATTATTGAACCAAAATCTTTTAAAACCCTTGGGCTTATTTCCATTCCAAATAAATCCGCATTATTTTAATAAAAAATAGAAGGTTTTAATGGGGAAACAAGCGATCAACGATTAGAGGAATTTTTAAAAATAAATTCAGGAGTTTCGATCGTGGGTTTACCCGAAGGAAGTTATTTAAAAATTGGAAAATAATCGCTTCAACTATTTCGGAAAAGAAAATGGTATTTTATTTCAGCGAAAATAATAATACTATCAATAAAGAAAGAAATTGATTCTGAAGAAAATCTTTCATTTCTTTTGTAAACAGCTTATGCAACTGCGCCTCCGCAACTGGAACCCGCTCCTGCTGTGCATCCATAGCAGTGTTGGCCGGTAATAATGTTTCTGTTGTCAAGATAATCCATATTAAACTTGCTTATATGATTTGATTGGCTGTTTACTTTCAATTCAAGCATTTGGTTAAAATCGCAATCGTACAAATAACCATCCCAGCCAACAGAAATCGTATTGCGGCACATTACATTAGCTGCTGCTACAGGATTGTAAGCCGACACGAGTTTTTCCATGTACATTTCATAATTGCCACTTTTTAAAAGGTAATCGAGAAAACGGCTTATAGGAAGATTGGTTATGGTAAATAAATTATTGAAATAAATTCCGTAATTTTTCAACAACGCTTCTTTGTATTCAAGTTCGAGTGCGCTTTGAGAGGGCGGAAGAAAAGCGCCGGCGGGATTATACACCAGGTTTAAAATCAAGCCGCTGCTTTCTTTTCCATATCCTTCATCATTCAACATCTTTAACGCTTTAATACTCGTTTCAAATACGCCGTTTCCGCGCTGCCTGTCAGTCCGGTTTTGGGTATAAAAAGGAAGTGAAGAAACTACTTCAATATGATTCGTTTTATAAAACTGGGGCAGGTCGTTGTATTGTTTATTAGCCAGAATAATGGTAAGATTACAACGAACCAATAATATGGCGATCCATTTTTTTAATTTCTTCTACAAACCACCTGAATGCAGGATTCATTTCGGGCGCGCCACCGGTGATATCCACTGTTGAAAATTGCGGATTTCTTTTTAATACATCAAGGCAAAGTTGCATCGTTTCTCTCGTCATTATTTCCTGTCTGTCAGGGCCTGCATCCACATGACAATGTTTGCAGGCTTGGTTGCACATTTTACCAATATTCACTTGCAAAATTTCTATCCTGTTGGTTTTAAAGGATAAAGATCGGAAGTTTCTAATTTTTTATCAAAGCGTACAGGTTCGGTTTTACCTGTTTCTGTTTGTTCTAGATATTTTTAATTGTTCCGGTGCATCAGCCAGTTTTTGATGCTGGCCTTTTAATGATATTTTTCTTTCTTTAATTTATATGTTTTCTGTCATCTTTATTGCTTCCGGATTTTTCAATAGAAATATCACATCGCTATTTCTTTCACTTTATTCATCATTTGCACGCCATGCACCAATGATGCGCCGCCTCTTATGGCACAGGCAACATGCACTGCTTCCATCATCTGTGCTTCGCTCCAGCCTTTTTCAAAAGCGTCGCTGCTGTAAGCATCAATGCAATAAGGGCATTGAACGGCATGTGCGACTGCAAGAGCAATTAATGATTTTTCTCTCGCGGTTAATTCACTGTCTTTAAATACTTCGCCGTAATAATCGAAAAATTTATCGGCAAGATTTTGTTGAAATTCGCCAACATTTCCAAATTTTTTTAAATCTTCTGAATTGTAATAATGATTCATTTTGTAAAATTTTAATTGTATGTACGAAATTTAATAAACTAGGATTCGAAAACAGTAAACCAACAAATTTCGCTGATTTTAATTTCGCTGCTTCTTTATTTGAATTTACTATTCGTTGTTGAGTAAAGCGTTGTTCAATCTTTTAAGAATGTTCGGTTTACCGGTATTCATTTTATAAACCATCCACCCAAGAATACTGCCAAAAGCAATGTGAGCAAGCGTAACGGTAGTAATGAACTGGTATCCGTCTTTAAATTGAAACCCAAAAGCGCCGATGCCCAATGTTCGTGTGACAGGGCTGATCATAAAACCTATTCCAATGAAAAACCCATACACAATTCCTGCCCATATTTTTGGCCTTCCAAAGAACAAACTAAAAATAATTCCAAAACAGGCACCATTCCAAAAATGGTATGCCCAGCCTGCAATGTTAGACCAAAATCCCGGACCTTCAGCAAACCTGTTAAGCAATAAAACACCCATTAATTTAGGAAGGTCGCCAGGCATTCCGCCAAGCCTGAAACCAATTTCCCTGACAATTTCCAACGCGATTGTTGCAACTAAACCGCCTAACATTCCACTGTATATTTGTTGGTTTAGCTTTTTATATTTTAAAAAATAGTTAACTACAGTAATCACAAAAATGAGGGCTGCAGAAGGTATCAGATATTTTGTTGCAAGTGAAGATAAGGCTTCAGTGCCTGTTTGAGATATTGGAAACAGAATAGGTGCAATACCCGCAAGAATAAGCACCACTAAAACTAACACCAATTTCTTTTTTTCCTGGTTCATTTTACAACTTTTTATTTCGTGAAAAATGGAAAAACCGGGTAAGGCTTTTTACCCGGCTTTCTTATAGTTTACATAGAGATCATCTTCATCATCATTGCTAACTTTTCATCCAGTTTGCCTGCAATCATTTTTACTTTAGCATTGTTAAACGAAGAGAAAAGATCAGAGGGTTTAAAATAATTTACGTAAGTAGCTCCGTTCTGTTCATACACATTTACACGAACAGGAATCACAAGACCGACAGAAGGATCTGCTGCAAAAGCTTCCTTGCCAACATTTGGATTTCCGATAAAAAAAGAATGTGCATTGATTGAAAGCCCGGTCATGGAAAGTATTTTTCCCTGGTTAAGTTCAGATAGTACCATCATACCTCCCCCTGAAACAGCCTTTTTAATTTCAGCGAGAGTTGCATCAAAACCTTTTGAAGATTTAACTGTTACGGTTGAACAGATTGAGAATTGGTCGCAGAGGTAAAGCTGAGCATTCCAGCTATCAGTAGCGGTTACAACTAACGTAGAGGGTAATCTAAATTTTTTTGTTTTCATGATTTGTTTTTTATTTTAAAAAATGTTTTTATAAATGAATAGTTGTTCCATTCTTTAAAACCTGACAGAGAATTCAAAAAAATTTTTTAGCGGATATCTTTTGGTTGAAATTTTTTAGGAATAATTGAGATAAGGAATCGTATATTAACTGAAAATGAGCGCAATAAAATTAGTTGCGGATTAACCTTTGCGTGTTTTGTCTTTAATTTTTTTTACAGTTGAGTAAATGCCATAAAAAACCATTATTGCAATAAATATATAAACCCAGGCAGGAATATTTCTTCCAACAATAATGAGGTATAAGTAAGCTGATATAAAGAAAAACCCGGTTAGTAAAACAGGCAAAACAAAAGGTTTTTTATTCCTGATATTTTTGACAGTCCATGTAAGACAAAGAAAAAAGAAAGGGATAGCGCCAATATAAATACTACCAAAGACAAACGGGTTAACTCCATACTTTGTACCGAGGCTTAAAAACCATTCTTTAAAAATCTCCCACCAATCCATTAGCCGAAAATTTTAAATGCGAGTTGCAATATTTTTTTTAATCTCTTTGTAAGGCTTTTCTGCTTGTATTCCAGAATGATTTTTTGATTGATGCGTGAGGCTGCCGGGTAAGGATATATCTTGTTAAAAATTTCGTCAATCGACATGCCGGCAGTATTTGCTAAAATAAGTTCTTGTATTACTTCTCCCGCGCCGGGTGCAACCATTGTTCCACCTAAAACTTTTTGCTTTTTCAAAAAACCTTTAGTGCTTATGAACAATATCAATTTGCCATACTGATAATCATCAATCACAGCACGGTCGTCCTCTTTAAATCCTGTTCGAGTTTTTGATAATTTATGTTTCTTTCCTGCAATTGCTTTTCACTTAATCCAAATGTGGCTAATTGTGGATCAGTGAAAGTAACCCACGATATATGGTCATTATTCAATCTTTTTTTTATAGGCGAAAACAAATTATTTAAAACAATTCTCGCATGCATTTCGGCAACGTGTGAAAATTGAAGATCGCCTGCCACATCTCCAACTGCAAAAATATTTTTATTGGTAGTTTGCAAATATTTATTAAGGATGAGTTTATTATTTTTTATCGTTATCCCGGCATTGGCGGGTTGTAGCGTATCAAGATTTAGTTTTCTTCCAATAGCAACAAATACAGCATCAAAAGAAATTTTATTATAAGATCCATCCTTACCTTTCATCACCGCTTCATTTGTTGAAGAAAACGAATCAATTTCTGCATTCAAAAAAAATTCAATGCCTTCCTCCTTTAACTGGTTATAAAGTATTTTCGTAACAACAGGATCATCATGATTTAAAATCATATTGCTATGATCTACAACTGTAACTTTACTCCCGAGCCTTTTCAATGTTTTGGCCATCTCGATACCAATCGGTCCGCCACCGATAAAAAGAATAGTTTTTGGTAAATTTCGAAGATCAAAAATGGTTTCGTTATCATAATAGTTAACCAGTTCTACTCCGGAAACTTCAAGTTTTTTTGGAGTGGAGCCAGTTGCAATCACGATTTTTTTTCCACGGTATCTTTTTCCATCAACTTCTATTTCATTTTTATCTGTGAAAAAAGCATTTCCCAACGCAACATCAATTCCCTGTTCTCTTAACCACGCCGCATTTTCGTGCACTCTTATATGTTCCTGCTTTTCGCGCACATACGCTATTGCCTTTTTAATATCAATATTTCCACTTACGTTCAATCCCAACCTTGTTGCCAGTTTTGCCTGGTGAGAGATCTTTGCAAGATGGATAAATGCTTTGCTGGGAACACATCCATCATTAAGACAATCTCCACCTATATTTCTATCTGATTTTGAAACCATCAAAACTTTAAAACCTGCCTTATTCATGAAAAGCCCGACGCTTAGCCCCCCGGAACCTGCACCAATAACAATAATATCATAGATTTTTTCACGCATAATTATTCCAGACTTAATGAAACTGAATAAAAGAAATCCTGCTACAACATATGAACAACATTAGAAGCATTAGTAGGATAAGAAAAAATTGTTTTTTTCAGATCACTTGCTTTTATGCCATTATTCATTGCGAGGGTAAAAATATTGATGGTCTCTTCAGCATGACTCCCTAAAAGATGAGCGCCCAGGATTTGGTCTGTGTCTTTATCTATAAGCACTTTGAATGCAGATACAGGCTCATTTAGCCGCCTGGAGGAATACCATTGTGATGTTTCTTTAAAATTAATAGTGTAGTTGAGATTATTCTTTTTTGCCTGCTTTTCTGTAAGTCCAACCATTGCAAGAGGAGGAATAGAAAAAACGTTGGAGGGAACATGGCCGTAATTGATTTTCGCATGGTTTCCTTTTAATAAATTACCGGCTGCAATAATGGCTTCTTTAGCGGCTACGGGCGTTAACGGCAATCCTTTATCGTTCGCATCTCCGCATGCATATACATTTTCGTTGGAAACACTTTGCATATAATCATTTACTGCTACTCCTTTTTTATTCGCTTTTACACCAATTTTTTCGAGGTTCATATCTTCGATATCAGCTGTTCTCCCGGCAGAATGTACTGCAAGTGAAGTAGAAAAGGTTATATCGTTGCCTTTCTGTGTTGCATGAATAGAAAAGCGGTGATTTTCTTTTGTGATACTTTTTACCTCAGTGTTTAATATGATTTGAATACCGCGCTTCTCAGCGGCCTTAATCAACATTGTAACCAAATCAGTGTCAAAATTTTCAAGAGGCAAGTCTCCCCGGTGAACAATGGTTGCTTTTACGCCAAACCCGGCTACAATATTGGCAAACTCGAACGCAATATATCCGCCACCAACAAATAAAATATCATCGGGAAGATCCTGCAATTCTAAAAATTGGGTGCTATCAATTAGCAAATCTTCCCCGGGTATAGAAAGCCTCCGGGGCCTGGCTCCATTGGCTATTACAAATTTTTCTGCCTGCAACACTTCATCATTTACCTTAAAACTATTTTGAGAAATAAATTGTGCCCTTCCATGGAAAGTAACAATACCGGCATTTTTCAATTCTTTGTCTTTTTTTGCAGGTACCGGTTCTGTAAAACTTTTTTTAAACTGCATCAATTCTTTCCATGAATACATTGCCGTTTTACTAATACCTTTCCCGCGCAATTGTTCGTTAAGAGATAAAACATGCGCCACACCTACCAACACTTTCTTAGGATCACATCCTCTTAAGGCACAAGTTCCGCCGAAGGGAAGCGAATCAATGATTGCCGTTTTTTTACCTGCTGCCGCGCAACGGTGAGCCGCCATACTACCTGATCCGGTTCCAATTACAATAACATCAAAATTTTTCATCTGTCAATATTTTTATCAAGTGACTTGCTGATCTTTTCTTTTAATCCCGGGTTTTTAACCGCATCTGCCTTTTCGTTATGAAGAATGTGTTGTTGTAACATTTCATCAATTTTTTTACTTTGTTTTTCATAAGCGGTGCACGCATCACACATGCTTTTGTGTAAAGTCAATTGGATCTTTTCTTTTGCAGAAAGCTTCACCAGCAGCTTTTTTTCAATCAGCATACTTGCTTTTTTGCAAGACAGCATCAAAAAATTTAATATTTTTTTCATCTAATATTTTTTAAACCATTTTAGCTCGAGGCACTTACGAAGCTGTAGTTTGGCTCGATGTAATATCTGCCAATAATTGGTGGCAGTTAACTGTAATTCCTGACAAATTTTATCGCCCTTTTTTTGCTCGAGGAATTTCAAATTGATAGCCGCGAACCAACTATCCGGTAGTTCTTTTAAACATACCTGCAACAATTGTACAAATTGACGATCATCAAGTAAATTTTGTCCTTCGTCATCCCACGATTGAGGTCGTTCTTTTTTTAGCCAATCACCATTTTCATCAAAAAAATTATTAAAGAATGTTGTGTCTTTACCAGGATTATTCAATGTGGGATTGCGATAAATTTTTCGAAAATAATCTGCAATTTTATGATTCAATATTCCAAACAACCAGGTTTGGGGTTCGCTTTTGCCTTCAAATTTTTTTATTGATTCGCAGGCAGCCAAAAAGGTTTCCTGTACCAGGTCTTCGGCAGTTTCTTTGTTATTGGTTTTGTGCAAAGCCCAGGAATATAATTTATCTGAAAAGGCTTCTACCCACGACTGAATTATTTCTACTGAGCCACTATTAGCCATTGTTTGATATGAATTTAAGGACGGCTGACCTTATTTTATTTAAGATTCAAGGTAAGCCGATACCTTTTGTTTCTTTCGATTGAAGTATCTAAAGTAATTTATTTAGATAAGTATTCACGATTTACGCGAATAGGACATTAGTCGCACGTATTTGGAATCCTGACAAATAAATTTGAAAATAATTTTGTTTGTGCTTTGATAATGTTAACCGGGATGCGATTGCCAACAAAAAAACCATTCATTTCTGAATGGCTTTTATCTTTTTGTCGGGGCGGCAAGATTCGAACTTGCGACCTCCACATCCCAAATGTGGCGCGATGACCGGGCTACGCTACGCCCCGAGTTTGCTCTTATTATTAAAAACTGCGGAGAGGGTGGGATTCGAACCCACGGTACAGTTTAACCCGTACGACGATTTAGCAAACCGTTCCTTTCGGCCACTCAGGCACCTCTCCTCATTTATATAATAAAGGGTTGCAAAAGTAGCATTTGAATTCCAAAAAAGAAAATAAAAAAAGCCATTTTTACTTTTGCTTAGAAGAACGTTTTCAGAAGCAAAACGGTTGATGTTTTTATCATGAATTAAAAAAATAAAACAAGAAAAATAAAAGGCAGTTATAAAAAAAATGGCCTAAAAATAGAGTAGCGAAATAAAATTCTGCGGAATTAGTTGGTTTACTGTTCAAAAGCAGGATAAAAGCAAAGAATTATCTTTGCAAAATGAGTAAAGTAAGAGTAAGATTTGCGCCAAGCCCCACAGGCGGTTTGCATCTTGGCGGCGTACGTACCGCGTTGTATAATTATTTATTCGCCAAAAAACACGATGGCGATTTTGTTTTGAGAATCGAAGATACCGACCAAACCCGCTTTGTTGAAGGCGCAGAAAAATACCTGATAGATTGTCTTGGCTGGTGCGGTATTTTACCGGATGAAAGCCCGCAAAACCCCGGAGAATATGGCCCCTATAGGCAAAGCGAAAGAAAACAAATTTACAGAGAATATGCTGAGCAATTGGTAAAATCCGGTCATGCTTATTATGCTTTTGATACACCGGAAGAAATTGAAAGTTTGCGGGAAACTTTAAAAGTGCAGGGAAAATACAACGTTCAATATGATTTTCAAAACAGGCTTAACATGCGCAATTCCCTTAGCTTGCCCAAAGAAGAAACAGATGAACTTCTTAAAATAGATTTTCCGCATGTGATAAGAATTAAAATGCCCCGAAACGAATATGTACATTTTAATGACCTAATACGTGGCGAAATTGAAATGCCAACTGACGGGGTTGATGATAAAGTTTTGTTGAAAGCAGATGGGATGCCAACGTATCACTTAGCAGTGGTTGTAGATGATTATTTAATGAAAATAACTCACGCGTTGCGTGGCGAAGAATGGCTGCCAAGCGCGCCTGTTCATGTTTTGCTTTGGAAATATTTTGGTTGGGAAAACCACATGCCTCATTGGGCGCACCTTCCTTTAATTTTAAAACCCGATGGCAATGGAAAGCTAAGTAAAAGAGATGGCGAAAGATTAGGATTTCCGGTTTTTGCAATGGAATGGAATGATCCGAAAAGCGGCCCTGTTAAGGGTTTTAAAGAATTAGGTTTTATGCCTGAAGCGTTTATCAATATGCTTGCACTGCTTGGCTGGAATGAAGGAACGGAACAGGAATTATTTTCTTTGGATGAAATGATTGAAAAATTTTCGATGGAAAGAGTTCATTCTCATGGAGCCAAATTTGATTTTGAAAAAGCAAAATGGTTCAATCATGAATGGATAAAAAGATCAACTGTTGAAAGATTAAAGCCTGATGTAAAGAAAATATTTGAAGAAAACGGAATTGTAATTTCTGATGAAAATAAATTGGATAAAGTTATTGAACTCATAAAAGAAAGATGCATTTTGCTAAGTGATTTCTGGCAGCAGGGAAGTTTCTTTTTTATTGCTCCGGTTGAAATTGAAACTTCATCCATACTTCCAAAATGGAATGAAAATAAAAACCAGTTTTTTGTAGAGCTAATCCGCACTTATTCTTTAATGGATTCATGGAATATAAATGACATCGAACATTCTTTCAAAGAATTGGCAGCAGCAAGCCGGTTAAAGCCCGGAGAATTAATGTTACCATTCCGTGTGATGTTGGTTGGAGGAAAATTTGGCCCGGGGGTTTTTGATATTTCCACTGTTATCGGAAAAGAAGAAACGATAAAAAGAATTGAACATACTTTATCTTTAATGAAATAATATGCCGGAAAAAAAGCAAAGGCCGATACGCGTTTTAGTGGCTAAAGTTGGCCTTGACGGGCACGACCGCGGGGCTAAAGTAATTGCCACTTCACTTCGGGATGCAGGCATGGAGGTAATCTATACAGGATTAAGGCAAACTCCTGAAATGGTTGTGAATGCAGCATTACAGGAAGACGTGGATGCAATTGGAATAAGTATTTTAACAGGAGCCCACAATACAATTTTTCCAAAAATATTATCGTTGATGAAAGAAAAAGGAATGGATGACGTATTGGTAACAGGTGGAGGAATTATTCCTGCAGATGACATGAAAAAATTAAATGAAATGGGCGTAGGAAAATTATTTCCACCAGGAACTTCAACCTCTGAGATTGCTAATTATATAAAAAACTGGGTCAAAGAAAATCGGGATTTTTAAATAAAAAAAACAAAATGAGCTATAGCACATTATTGGCAGAACTTGAAAACAATATTTTTACTATTACCATTAACCGCCCTGATAAACTGAATGCATTAAACAAAAACGTTTTAGCAGAATTGAATAATGCAATAGATTCTGTTTATAATGATAATAATATAAAAGCAGTAATTATAACCGGATCAGGAGAAAAAGCATTTGTTGCTGGGGCAGATATTACCGAATTCACTTCCGCCGATGATGATAAAGGTTCTGACCTCTCAAAAAAAGGGCAGGATATTTTTTTTAAAATTGAAAATTGCCCGAAGCCTGTAATAGCTGCTGTCAATGGCTTTGCGCTGGGTGGCGGCTGCGAATTGGCGATGGCTTGCCATTTCAGATTAGCAAGCGGGAATGCAAAATTCGGACAGCCCGAAGTAAACCTCGGACTGATTCCGGGTTATGGAGGCACACAGCGTTTAACCATGCTGGTTGGAAAAGGAAAAGCAATGGAACTAATGATGACAGGAAATATGATCGGCGCCGAAGAGGCAAAAAGTTTAGGCCTTGTAAATTATGTAGAATCACTTGAAAACCTGATTCCAAAAACAAAAGAAATCCTAAATACAATTCTTACTAAATCCCCTTTGGCAATTTCTAAAATCATTTCTGCAGTCAATTTTTCGTTTAATAAAGAAGGATTTATTGAAGAAGCAAAATTATTTGGCGAAGTTTTTTCAAGCGATGATAAAAAAGAAGGGACAAGCGCTTTTTTAGAAAAAAGGAAACCTGTTTTTAAATAAAGTTGGAAAAATTACCTGATTTTTAAACAAACGTTTAATCTTTTTAAAAATAGCTTTCTACTCTCTCCTCACATTGAATTAAATTTGCAGTATATTTTTAAAGTTTAATCAGAAAATACCATGGAATACAGAACAGAAAAGGATACGATGGGAGAAGTGAAAGTTCCTGCTAATGCCTATTACGGAGCCCAAACACAAAGAAGCGTAGAAAATTTTAAAATAGCGCAGGATATCAATAAAATGCCTAAACAAATTATCCAGGCATTTGCCTATTTAAAAAAAGCAGCAGCAATAACGAACTTCGACGCGGGTATATTATCAAAAGAAAAACTGGATATCATCACTAAAGTTTGCGATGAAATACTTGAAGGAAAATTAATGGATCAGTTTCCTTTGGTGGTATGGCAAACCGGAAGTGGCACACAAAGCAACATGAATGTAAATGAAGTGATTGCTTACCGGGGGCATGTTTTACATGGAGGTAAATTATCTGATAAAGTAAAAGTGCTCCACCCCAACGATGACGTAAATAAATCGCAATCGAGCAACGATACTTTTCCTACCGCAATGCACATTGCGGCTTATAAAATTCTACACGATCTTACTTTACCTGCACTTGAAAGCCTGAAAAATACTTTTGACAAAAAATCAAAAGATTTTATGCAGATCGTAAAGATCGGGCGCACCCATTTTATGGATGCAACACCACTCACACTTGGACAGGAATTTAGCGGGTATGCATCACAGTTAGACCATGGAATAAAAGCGATAAAAAACACTTTGCCTCATCTAAGCGAACTGGCTTTAGGTGGCACAGCAGTTGGAACAGGGATTAATACACCAAAAGATTATGCTGAAAATGTAGCTGAAACAATAGCGGAACTTACAGGCCTTCCTTTTATTACGGCAAAAAATAAATTTGAGTCTTTAGCAGCTCACGATGCGATTGTGGAAACGCATGGCGCTTTAAAAACTGTTGCTGTGAGCCTGATGAAAATTGCAAATGATATCAGGATGTTGTCTTCCGGGCCACGAAGTGGCATCGGAGAAATCAGTATTCCGGAAAATGAACCGGGGTCTTCCATCATGCCCGGGAAAGTAAATCCTACACAATGCGAAGCTTTAACTATGATCGCTGCACAGGTAATGGGAAACGATGTAGCAATAAGTATCGGCGGCGCTACGGGCCAATTTGAACTCAACGTTTTTAAACCCATGATGATTTATAATTTTCTGCACAGCGCAAGATTAATAGGCGATGGATGCAACAGTTTTAATGAAAATTGTGCGAAAGGGATTGAACCAATCAAAGAAAATATTAAAAAGCATTTAGATAATTCATTAATGCTTGTTACCGCTTTAAATACCAGGATCGGTTATTATAAAGCAGCTGAAATTGCCCAAAAAGCGCATAAAGAAAATACCACTTTGAAAGAAATGGCGGTAAAATTAGGTTACGTTACTCCCCAGGAATTTGATGAATGGGTGAAACCGAAAGACATGGTGGGAGAATTGCCTCCGGCTTAAAAGGCCAAAATAAAAATCCAGGGAATTTGTTTGTTTACTTTTAATTCCCCGGAAGGTTAACAATGGTTATTTTACAATAACTTTTGTAGAACAAATATTTATAAAATAGGCATTATAAAGCTTGAAAACATAAACACCCGGATTTAAAGTTTGTATATTAATACCAAAATTATTATTATCGCTATTGCCCTTCAAGGCTAACTTACCGTTGATATCAAAAATTGAATAATGCAGAGGGCTTGTTTGATTTTTTATACTTTTTACAAATAATCTATTTTTTGCGGGATTAGGATATACCTCGACTTTTGTGTTGATAGTAGGCGTGTTTATTGAATCGGGAGCTATTGACAAAACACCCAATGTACCGGTATATGTATATTCCAAAATCTTTCCCTGGTAAGTTGAGTTTTGGGACGACATATCGCAGGAAACATAAATTTTTTTGCCATCGGGAGAAACACAAAGATCGCGGAGCCGGGCTTTATTGTATAAATTCATCGCATTTATACTATTCATATCTGTAACAGTTTTGCCATCATAAGAAAGTTTTAATCTAAATACCTGGCCAGCTTTTAAAGAAGGCACTAATAACGAACGGTTCCACTTGGGAATAATGTAATTTTCATAAACTTCTATACTGGAGCAGGCTACTGTAGGCCATGTTAAATTGCTGGTTCCATACAATGGCCGGGGTTTGCAGTTGTATATAGTGTATAAATCGGTGCCCTGAGATTATAATCAATAGAATCTTGTTCTTCACTTACCACATCCATGTTGGCTAATTTCCAACCATCATAATTACCATCACTATAGCCGGAAACAAGTGGCCATCCATAATCCCGCCCTTTTTCGATAATATTTACCTCGTCATCGCTCATATCCTGCTGCTCACTGCTGTATAGAATACCGTTGCTTCCAAATGCAAGCCCTTGAGCGTTCCTATGGCCATAACTCCACACCGCAGTTGAATTTCCATTTGCGTCCACAAAAGGATTATCATTCGGAATCCAGTTTTGCGGGTTACTCGCAGATCCTATCGCATCAAGATTGAACCTTAAAACTTTTCCTTCCAGTGTATCGCGAAGCTGGGCGCGATTGGTACGATGAAGATTCTTAAACTGGCCAGTGCCCATATCGCCTATTGTATAAAATAAATAAGGAGTGCCATCTATATCACCAATAGTCAACCTTCCGGAATTATGATCGGTGCTGCCATTTAAATTTTCTATAATAGTCTCAGGGTTTGAAAGAGAATGCGAAGAACGGTCATAAGTATACCTAACAATTCTGGTTTTAAAAAAACAGCCGCTATCCTGTGTATTTTTAGCTTTAAAGTAGCCCACATAATGATAGACATACGCCAAATAAACCCATGGTTTGCTTGGATTCGGCCATTCCGTATACATAGATGGATGCAAGGCTAATCCCATTAATCCACCTTGAGGCCAGTTAGCTGCGTTTGTGGCAAAATCCCTTTTGCTGCTCAAATCAATTAATAGAGTTTTTCCCCCATCAGAAGGATTAATCCTATCAACCAGGTAAGCGCTGTTTTCTGTGACCCATAAAGAATCATCCGGGCCATATGTAAGTTCCCAGGCAGACTTTAATTGATAAGTAGTATTTACCGTTCTTACAGAAAATGGTTCATTTTGGGAAAACCCATTATGGAACAATAACAAAAATAAGCTCAGAAAAAGGATTAATTTTTTTTCCACAGGATTGATTTTACTATGAACATTAAAATCTAAAACGTGGATATAAAAAAATTATTTTATAAAATGGGTAAATAAAAAGCTTTTTTATGTTTTATACTTTCAAAAAAATAAATTAAATATAAAAGCGTTATACTGTTTAATGAGTTGAAAATTTTTAGTTGATTAAAAAATTTCTGTATGAAAAATATATACCCTTCAAACTTTATAATGGGTTTTTTTGGGGATTTTAAACGAGCGAAATTGTTTTCCGGCAGAAAAATATTTTATATTTTTAACTTCGTTATTTTATTTTCATACTTGTTTTTTACTCCTTCTTTAACAAGCGCACAATCACTCACTTTTAGTTATAGCTATGAAAACGTAACCAGGAATAATGGCGGAGGCACAATGGAAAATGGAGATATTATTGAAGTACATGCATTGATGCTTGTGAATAGCAAAACAACTAAAAATGTATATTATATAGATACTATTTGTAATGGGGCACAGTTTGTGAGTGGTTCTCTAAAGATATTAACCAATGAAGGGTTAACCTATTATGGGCCGTATACTGATGCATCCAATGACGATGCGGGAGTCTATGATGCTTCTGGAGGTGTTTCCAGAGTGCGTGTTAATATAGGTTCAAGCGCAGGCAACGCCCAGAGTGGATCTAATTTGGTTTCAACCTCGGGGGGTGGAACTATCATCCCCGGTACTAATAAACCAAAATTTTATGGTGGTACATTACTGATGGTTGCCTACAGGCTTCAAATAACTGCCAGCTTTGGAGATACTATCCACCTTACGGGAAATTATTATTTTGATACAACATCACATACAAATCAAACTTATCATTTTGCGTATCCGGGAATTAAGGTTATTCAAAATTCCGGGCTGTGCAATAATTTCTCAAGCGCCAGTTTTACGGCTGATAGTTCTTTTGGCACAGGCAATACTCAAAACAGGGCGCTTGGTGTGGCAGGAGGAAATGATTATACCAAAATAAATATGGGTAACAATGCCCCCGGTGATGGCTATTATGCCATTGCCAACAATACCAGTGCTGATGGAACTACCGACAATACTGGCACATATAAACCATCTACTCCAACAAATACTCATCGTGTTTTTGGCGGCTTTTGGGATATAATTGGAGACCATACCGGCGCGGTAGATCCGGCAGCACGGCAACCCTCCTGTAGCTCCCGGAACCACTGGTGGCTATATGTTAGTAGTGAATGCAGCATTCCCTACCGGTGAAGCATTCCATCAAACCATAAGTAACGTATGCCCTAATACCAATTATGAATTCTCGGCCTGGGTAAGAAATATTTGTAGTGTTTGTGGTATTGATTCTAACAGCAAAGCGACTTATACTCCCGGCGTTTTACCGAACCTTTCTTTTGACATAAACGGTGTGGGTTATTATACAACAGGTGATATTCCTTATGATGCTACCTGGCAAAAAAGAGGGTTTATGTATAAGACCGGCCCATCAGAAACCAGTTTCAATATTTCTATAAAAAATAACGCGGCAGGTGGTGGCGGGGACGACTGGGTTATTGATGATATTAAGTTGGCAACCTGTTATCCTAACCTTCAGATGAATCCGAGCGATACAGCAACGGCATGCGCGGGATGGCCTATAACTTTAAGCGATACAATAAAAAGCTATTTTAATAACTATGTAAATTATCGCTGGGAAACCAGTACGGATGGGATTAACTGGGTTCCGTCAAATTTAGGAAGTACACGAGTCCCACAGTTAGTAAATGGGTTGTACGTTTATTATGTGGATACTGTAATAACACCTCTAAAAGCAGACAGTGCTACTTATTTCCGTGTAAAAGTTGCGACGACTTCTGATAACTTAGGTGCTACAAACTGTTCAGTTGATAAAAGCCAAAAAGTCTTTTTAAAAGTTTATAGTACCGATTGCCCATTGCTCGATGTAAAAATTTTAAACTTCGATGGAACTATTATAAATGATAAGGCTGTGCTAAAATGGGCTTCTCAAAATGAGAATGACCTAAAAGAATACGTAGTACAAAGAAGCCCGGATGGAATCCATTTTTCCGACATTGGCAAAGTCGATGCGGCCAATGATTTAAATACGGCAAATTACATGTTTGATGATCCTGACAATGTTTTTAACGTAGTATACTATCGTCTTGAATTAATAAACCGTATTAACAGTGATATAAAATATTCAAGGATTATTTCGCTGTATAATAAAAACACACCTTTTAAAATAACTACAGTAAACCCCTTTAGCAGTTCTGTAAAGATGGACGTTTTTCTTCCTTCGCAAGGAAATGTTGAATTCAACCTTTGCGATATGTATGGACATGTTGTCAGTAAAAAGACAATACAACTTTACCAGGGAAATTCGAATGTTTCAATTGATAATGTGGGCGGTTTGCCTTCCGGTTTATATATCTTAAGGGCACTTTTTAATGGGAGTGTGCTACAATATAAGCTTATTAAAACGAATTAGGCTAAGCTTCTTTAGCAGTAAACAAAGAAATAAGGCAATTTTTTATTTTAAACCAATTTGCATTATATCAGAAATTTGCAAAAAAGGATATAGATAAATCTCAATTTAATTAATAAGTAGAAAATTTACCGTTAGTGATCTGAATTGTTTTTTCAGTACTATCCTCGGCCGTTCCTGAAAATGTACCTTCAATTTTTGTAGAATCAAGGGTATTCAGGTTTACTACAAATTCTCCAATAGATTCATTCGCCTGGTAAATTATTTGATTAGGGAGATTATAAGAAAAAGAATTTTGAAATTGTGAAGCATAATAAGTACCGGGAGCAAAGGTATTGTCATACAATTTCAATAGAAAAGATTGAGAGCCGTCATTCGATTTTCCCTGAATATAAAGCACGTTCGAACCTGATCCAAAAGTTTGATAAACAGTATCTAAATACCCCGAATATTTTACATTCCCATTTGTAAATTCCCAGTCTCCTTCTGCAGGGATCAATTGCTCAGAACTATATTCTTTTCCGCAGGAAAAAAACATAGATGCCAATAATATCGCAAAAAAAGAAAATTTCAAAAATTTCATGGCCTAAATTTAAAGCGAATTGATCACATTAGGAAACTTCTATTTCATCATTTAATACTTTTTTAGTTTCCACCTCAAATTTTGTATTCTGACTTTTAAAAAACTTTTTTTGAAAAATAAAAATAGTGATAATGCCAATAGAAATTGAAGCATCTGCTAAATTAAAAATGGGGCTGAAAAAATCAAATTCGTTGCCGCCCCATATAGGTAACCATGTAGGAAGCCTTGTATGAATGATTGGGAAATAAAGCATATCAACTACTTTACCATGCAAAAATCCGGCATACCCATGTGGCGGAAATATGTGGGCGATATTATAAAAAAATGAGCTGCTATTTTCAAATATCAGTCCATAAAACATACTATCAATTAAGTTGCCCAAAGCTCCTGCAAATATCAACGCGGCGCATATAATAAACCCAGAGTGATATTTTTTTTCAATTATTTTTTTAATATAGAAAATGCCAAAAATAACAGCCGCCAACCTGAACAAAGTGAGCACCATTTTTCCAAAACCGCCCCCAAATTTCCAACCGTAAGCCATCCCTTCATTTTCGATAAAATATAACTGGAACCAATGCCCAAAAATCAGATGTGATTCGCCAATATGATAATGAGTTTTTATAAAAATTTTTAGCGCCTGGTCAGCAAATACTATGAGAAATATAATTAAAAAAACACTTTTCTTTTTCACTTAAAAATTTTAGGGGGCAAAGATAATAAAATTGGCCTACGGCTATGTTTCAATAAGTTAATTATTACCTAATGGAATTGTCTTTTTTGAGCCGGTACCTTCAAAATGTTTTTTGAAAAAACGCTTTTTGAAAAGAAGAATTCCAATTACGCCAATTGAAACTGACGCGTCGGCAATATTGAAAATATAATTAAAAAAAGAAAATGATTTTCCTCCAAAAAAAGGTATCCACGATGGAACTTTATTTACGTGGAATAATGGAAAATAAAGCATGTCAACCACATTGCCATGTAAAAAAGATCCATAACCATGTGCCGGGAAAATTGTTGCAATTGCATCTGTATTAAAACTGCTTTTGTCGAAGATCATTCCATAAAATAAACTGTCAATTAAATTACCAAGCGCACCCGCAAATACCAATGCGACACAAACAACATAACCAGGATGATATTTTTTTTCTATAATTTTCTTCAGGTAAAAAATCCCAAAAATAACCGCGGCAAGCCTGAATAAAGTAAGCATTATTTTGCCAAAACCGCCTCCAAATTTCCAGCCATAAGCCATTCCTTCGTTTTCAATAAAATATAACTGAAACCAATTGCCCAACACAGAATGCGATTGCCCGGGATGATAATGCGTTTTTATATGAATTTTCAAAGCCTGGTCAGCAATAATTATGAGGCTAATAATTAAAATAATGTTTCTCTTTTTCAATAAATCAATTTTTGTTTAATAAATATTTATTATCCTTCATTTTTATTCTTCAAAATATATCCTTTTTACTCTCTGGGAAATCCCGGCCATTATTTCATAAGGAATTGTACCTGCCCACGATGCAATAGTTTGCAAAGAAAGTGATTCTCCAAATACAATTACTTCATCCCCTTCTTTTAAATCTTTTACACCCGTTACATCAAGCATAGCCATGTCCATGCATATATTCCCAATTACAGGAACCATCTTATTTTTTACAATCATTTTTCCCACACCATTTCCCAATTTTCTTGAATAACCATCGGCATAACCTATACGTACAATTGCAATCACACTATCCTTTTTTAATCTCGCCTTTCTACCATAACCAACAGTTTCGCCTGCTTTTATTTTCTTAATCTGGGAAATTGTAGTAGATAATGTTGAAACATTTTTTAGGTTTTTTTGCATTTTTTTATTGCTGTCTATTCCATAAAGGCCGATTCCCAAGCGAACCATATTTAGCTGAAACTCAGAGTGGCGGCTTATTCCGGAAGTATTGTCAATATGCTTATCAAAAGAATAACCCAAAGCCTTTTCAATCTTGAAGCAGCAGATTTTAAAAATATTAAACTGTTCAAGTGTGAAATCATCTTCACCAGCATCTTCACTCGCAGCAAAATGAGAGAAAACACTTTTAATTTTTATAAAATGATTTTCCGATATTTTTTTACAAAGTGAATCGATTTCATTTTCCATGAATCCAAGCCTGTGCATCCCGGTATCAATTTTTAAATGAACAGGATAATTTTCAATGTCCGATTTTCGTAAATATTCAGAAAAATCTTTTAGCAAGGAGAAAGAAAAAATTTCAGGTTCGAGATTATAATTTACAACAGCATCAAAAACTGTTTTATCAGTACTCATTACCATTATTGGTAAAGTAATTCCTGCATTTCGCAATTCAATTCCTTCATCAGCGTAGGCTACCGCCAGGTAATCCACTTTGTTATATTCCAGTGTAGAGGCGATTTCATAACTGCCGCTTCCATATCCGAAAGCCTTTACCATCGCCATAATTTTTGTTTCCGGCTTTAATTTTTCCCTGTATTTTTTTAGATTATAAATAATCGAATTCAGGTTAATAGAAAGAACGGTTTGGTGAACTTTTTGCTCCAGTAAATGTGTGATTTTTTCAAACTGAAATTGCCTTGCGCCTTTAATTAAAATGGTTTCATCATGAAAATTAGAGAGGAAAATATTTTTTAAAAAATCATCGGTATTTTTAAAAAACCAGCTACTCTTTAAATTTCCAAACATTTTTTGCTGAGAAAAAATATCCGGCCCTATTCCAAAAAACTTATTAATCTTTTTTTGTTCCAACAATGAAGCAATATCAGCATATAATTTTTCCGGCGCAACTCCTGATTGAAGAATATCTGAAAAAATAAGCGAATGGATTTTGTGTTGTTTTTGTTGATTTAAGAAATCCAACGCCATAGATAAAGAATAAAAATCATTGCTATAACTGTCATTAATTATGTTACAATGATTAATCCCTTTTTTGAGCTCCAGGCGCATTTCTATAGGATAAAGCGAATTAAAGCGTTTTATTACTGGCTCACTATTTTTATTCAAAATGAATAAAACACACCAGCAATGAATAGCATTTTGAATAGAAACTTCGTCGGTAAATGGAATTTCAATTTTTACTTTTTTTCGATGATAAACTGCTTCAATTAAAGATGAGGAATTGCTTTTTCTGATTTCTTTTATTTGTAAAATAGCATCGATTTTTCTGCCCCAGGAAAATAATTGTAATTGTTTATTTTTTTGTTGAAATAATCGTATCTCCTTTAAAAGAATTACATCATCCGAAGAAAAAATCAAATAACCGGCCTGGCTAAAAAGCAATAATTTTTCCCTGATTTTCTGAGTGGCATTTTTAAACCCTTCATCATGTGCATTCCCTATATTGGTAAAGATGCCAATGCCCGGCTGAATTATTTTTTCAAGGTTTCTCATTTCGCCTGGCTGCGAAATTCCTGCTTCAAAAATGGCAAGATCATTATCAGAATTAATATTTAAAACACTCAGTGGGACTCCAATCTGAGAGTTAAAACTTTTAGGGCTTCTCACAATTGAAAAATCATTTTCAAGAAGCTGGTTAAGCCATTCTTTGACGATCGTTTTTCCATTGCTTCCTGTAATTCCAATTACCGTTAATTTATTTTTTGAAAAACAGCTTCGATGATAAGCCGCCAACTTTTGCAAAGCGGAAATTGTATCATTTACAATAATAATATTGGCTTCAGGGAAAAGAGTAATACCAATATTTTTATCATCTGTAACAAAATTGCGAACCCCTTTTTCATAAAGGTTTTCTAAAAATAAATTGGCGTTGCGCTGTTGGTTTCTTATCGCAAAAAAAACAGTTGTACCAGGATAAGAAATTTTTCTGGTATCCAACGAAAGATAGGACAGGTATACATTTGAGGCATTTCTGTTCAAATATTTTCCATGACAGGTTTTTTTTATTTCATCAATCGTATAATGGATCTTTACGTTCAACTATTTTGTTTATTTTTAAAAATAGAAAATAAAACAGAACCGATAAGGCAAACTACAATTACTAAAAGTGAAAATACAATATGTAAATGAATTCCAAAATAAACAATAAGCATTTTGAGCCCGATAAAAACCAGTATTATAGCAATTCCCTCTTTTAAATACTTGAATTTTTCAATTGAATTTTTTAATAAAAAAAATAGAGAGCGCAACCCCAAAACAGCGAAAATATTTGAAGTATAAATTACCATTTTGTTTTGAGTAATGGCAAAAACCGCCGGAATAGAATCAAATGCGAAAAGGACATCAGTAAATGCAAGCATTATCATCACTACGAACAGAAGCGTATAATGTTTTTTACCATTAATTTTTTGAGTAAACTTTCCGCTGCTGTTATCCATTGAAAGAGGCAGCATTTTTTTTATGATTTTATAAACTTTATTATTCTCGGGGTCAAAATCTTCTTCGGTATCTGCAAAAAACATTTTAACACCCGTATAAACCAACAGGCCGCCAAAAATATACAATATCCAGAAAAACTTACTAATCAAAACAATACCTGCAGTAATAAAAAGCACACGCAAAACAATAGCCAATAAAATTCCGAGTAGTAAAACACGGTTCGTATGGATGGGGGCAATATTGAAATAGGAAAAAATAAGAATAAAAACAAAAATATTATCAATGCTCAATCCCCATTCCATCAGGTAAGCGCTTATATATTCAAGGGCGGCCGTGTGGCCATCTTCAAACCAGGCAAAAACGAAAAAAGAAAGCCCTAAAATCACCCAAAATAAGGTTTGGTAAAAAGCTTGTTTTATTGAAATAGATTTCCCTTTTTTGCTTAATAAACCCAGGTCAAAAATTACAGCAAGAAACAATACAATAAAAAAAATAAGGTAACTCCATCCTGTTGCTGTCATCATTTGTTTTTTTCCTTACCCAAAAATAGAGAATGTAAAATATGGCAATTATGAAATGTAAGAATAATTAATTGAGTCGGTAAATGGTTAACAGTAAAGCAACATTTAATTAAGATTTGTAATTTGCAGAATCAAAAATAATAATCAAAATAAAAATCGCAATTATTAGTTCGTTTACTGTAAAATATTCATCACTTTTTTATACCACTGGTTGCATATTTCTTTTTTCTAATTGCCTGGTAAACCAATCCAAAAATTATGATAAGGAAAACAGGCAAAAGAAGATTTAGCAATTCCCAAAAGCCTCTCTGTTCGCTTGTTTTTTTAGGATCAAGCAAGCGAAGTTTATAATCTTTGGATTTAGCCTCGCTGAGGCCGGCATTATTTACCAAATATTCTATACAATTATCTACAAATTGCCTGTTGGCAAACTGGTATTCATATTGAGTTCCCACCGTATAAGGATTTACACCCATCGGCAAAAGCTGCCCTTTATAAACGCCATTTAACACGATGTCGCCATCAGAAACGATAATCATTTTATTATTTTCGATATTATTACTTTGAAAAGGGGAACCATAATATTGTAATGAATCCATTTGCTGGCGGCTGATCCGGTTTTTAAATAAAGAGGTAAATTTCCCTTCCAGCAAAACTCCGGCTATTAAGTTTTTTTTAGTAAAAGCCGCATCTACAGTAGCATTCCTGTTTTCTGCACCGCTAATTAAAGCCGGAGTTTCAATAGTTCTTGAATTGGAAGATGAACTTAACAAGATTGTTTTTTTAATTCCCGGCGAGCTCACGGTATCAATTGTGTTTACAAATTTGCCTTCAACAAGGCCCAGGTTTTTGTTGATTATGCTATTTTGCTTTGATTCAAATAAGGGGAAATAGTTCCAATGCAAAAACTCGAATTGATTTTTACCGTTTACATCAAAAGGCAAAAAATCGCATTGGAGGTCCATCAAAAGATCCGGGTTTATTCGAATACCAAACTTGAAAAAAAGATCCTCCAAATCTAAATTTCTGTCATAAGCTATTACCTGGTTTTTCATTTGAAGGCTATCAACTTCCGCATTTAACCGGTCAATAAAACACAACAATTTTCCGCCATGCATCACATACTGGTCAATTTTTAATTTTTCTGCTTCTGAAAAAGTAAGTGTGGGCTTTACAATCATCAGGAGTTTAAAAGTATCGGGAATAACCGGCTCTTTTGCCAGGTCCATCATGAAAAGATGATAATTTTTTTTGAGTACATTTTCAGCAAGATCATAAATATTTGACCCGGTTGGCTCGCCATTTCCAACCGCATAAGCCACCATAGGTTTATTATTATTAATAATTTTTTCAATCGCGTCAGCGAAATCAAATTCCAGTAAAGCCTCTGCGCTGTTAAGTTGCGGCGGGGTGATAAAATTATTGGAACCGGAAAATAAATTTACAGGCACCAATTTATTTTGATAATTTACAATCGCTGCCGGAAAAATATATTGAGATTGCTCGCCTTCTTTCAGTTGCACTTTGAGGTTAATAGGAACAATGCCTAACGAAGAAAGCGTATCAGAATAGGTTCTTTCAGTTCCCGGAATTTTTTCATCAGCAGAAATTATTTCATAATGAATATTTCCGTTTGAATACTCTTTAAATTCCTGCAAAAGTTCCTGGGCTGATACAGCTAATTTTTTGAAACCTGCCGGAATATCGCCTCTTAAAAAAATATAGATTTCGATTTTCTGATCTATAGTTTTCAGGATTTTTTTTACAGGATTGGAAATAGTAAATCTCTTTTCGTTAGTAAGGTCAATCCGTTTATAAAAGATTGAAGCCAAATAATTGGCCAAAACAATGACAAGAATTATTATAAGCCACCACCATTTTTTATTTGAAGAAAATTTCATTTCTGATGGATATTATTTTTTATTTAATTTTTTTTGGGTGGCAAAAAGAAAGAGAAATATAAGGCTAAAAAAATAAATAATATCCCTGGTATCCACCACTCCGCGGCTGATACTTTGATAATGAAAATCTATACCCAGCATTTCAATATAATAATCCGCATTGCCTGTAAACACAGGCAATTTACTGATAGCGCTAAAACCAAAATATAAAACAATGCAGGCAAAAGAGCTCACTAAAAAAGCGATAACAGCATTAGAAGTAAGGCTGGAGCACCAGGTTGTGATGGCTGCGAAAACAGAAGCGAGAAGAAACAATCCGATATAAGAACCAGTGATAGCACCGGTATCAATATCGCCTGTTGATGATAAAGATTGAATAGTAATTACATAAAGCAGGGTTGGGATTAAAGCGATAATAATTACCAATATTATCGCAACATATTTTCCTAAAACTATTTGCCATTTGGTGAGAGGGCTGGTTTTTAAGGTCTCAAAAGTCCCTTGCTTAAATTCGTCTGCAAAACTACGCATGCCTAAAGCCGGAATTAAAAAAATGAAAACCCAGGGTGCGAGGCCAAAAAATGAACTGAGGGTAGCGTACCCAAAATCAAAAACATTACTGTCTTTTAAAACAAAAAGATATATAGCATTTACCAGTAAAAATAAAATGATGGTTATATAACCGGTGAGGCTACTAAAAAACTGGTATAATTCTTTTTTGGCAATTGATATCATCCGCTGTGAATAAAAAGGTGCAATTTAAGGCAAGAAAAATAATTAATAATTCGCCAATAAACCTTATTTAAATAAAAAAAATCCATTAGAACATATCAAAAAATTTATTTTGTTTATTTTTTATAAAATAAATGTAAACAAAGCAGCGTTTTTAAATACAAGATTGTCTTTTAAACAGTAAGGTATTGTGACAGTAAATTTATTAATTGTTTTCAAATCATAAAGCTCATTAAAAAACATGGGGAATTATTATTAGAAAAGCAATCTTTCCAATGTTTTTTAATTTTAATATTTGTATCAAAACGAACTGAACCTTTGCCGAAACGAACTGCAGAAATTTCCCCTGAAAAGGGGATTTTTTATTAATTTTTTTGCTAAAATCAATAAAAAAGGCTGACTCAAAAAAAGCCAACCTTTTTATATGTAATGAAAAAATTATACACTAAAACTTTCGCCACAGGCACAACTTCGGCTGGCATTTGGATTATTAAAATAAAACCCTTTGCCATTTAATCCGTCACTAAATTCAAGAGTGGTATTTACCAAATACAAAAAACTTTTGAGATCGGTTACCAATTTAATTCCTTTATCTTCAAATTCCTGGTCTTTTGGTTTTAATTCATTTTCAAAATCCATTTTATAACTTAAGCCTGAGCATCCGCCACTTTGAACACTTACCCTCAAAAAATATTCCCCAGGGGAATAATTATTTTCCTCCATTAATTTCATTACCCTGCTTTTTGCTTTATCACTGATATAAATCATCTTTTTCCTCCAAATTTTTTTATAAGTTAAAAAAAAAACTAACAACAAAATTACTATTTAAATGTTACAGAATGATCGAATAGTCAAATTTTCACATTTTTACATTAGACAATTGCAATATGGTATAGTCAATTTCTTCCTCCGTTGTAAACCTTCCCAATCCAAACCTTAAAGAAGAAAAAGCCATTTTATCGGTTAACCCTAAAGCCTTCAAAACGAAAGAAGGGCTTTGTGTGGCAGAAGTACAAGCCGATCCGGAACTTAAAGCAATATTCTTACTTAGTTTCATCATAAGATCTGTGCTGTCAAAATCTTTGAAACTCATATTGGTTGTGTTTGGCAATCTTTTCGTTTGGCTTCCATTTATTTGAGTCCCCTTAATTTTTAATAATCCGGTTTCTAATTTATCCCTCAACCGCGATGCCCTTTCTGCATCCTTCTGCATTTCCTTTTCACATAATTCGCAGGCTTTTCCAAAACCTACAATTGCCGGAACATTCAAAGTGCCACTTCTCATTCCTCTTTCGTGGCCGCCGCCATCCATTTGAGATGCGATTCTTACACGCGGATTTTTTCGACGAACATATAAAGCGCCCACACCTTTTGGGCCATATATTTTGTGAGCAGAAAATGCCATTAAATCAATTCCATCTTTTATTACATCAACTGGAATTTTTCCCACAGCCTGTGTAGCATCTGAAAAAAAAAGAATCCCTCTTTCTTTAGCAATTGCGCTTATTTCTTTTATTGGTTGAATTACACCAATTTCATTATTTGCATACATAATGGAAATTAAAACCGTGTTTGGTTTGATGGAAGTTTCCAACTCTTGAATATCGATCAACCCTTCTCTGTCCACATCAAGGTAAGTAACCTCAGCGCCTAATTTTTCAAGGTGCTTACAAGAATCCAAAACTGCTTTATGCTCTGTTTTAGCTGTAATAATATGATTCCCTTTTGTGGCATACATTTCAAAAACTCCTTTCAAAGCAAGATTATCAGATTCAGTAGCTCCGGAAGTAAAAATAATTTCATTAGGTTCGGCATTAATTAAATGAGCCACCTGTTCCCTTGCAATATCAACTGCTTCTTCTGCTTCCCAGCCAAAAGCATGGCTGTGGCTTGCGGCATTCCCGAAGTGTTTCGTAAAAAAAGGTATCATACTTTCTAAAACACGAGGATCCACCGGAGTAGTGGCGTTATTATCAAGGTATACCGGAAAGTGAAGCATTTTATTTTTTGGTCAAAATTACTTTAAAGGAATTAGACATCTTTAGGTGGATGAAAAGTCTTTAACTTAAATTTGAAAAAACCTTTTTATGAAAAAAATAGAACACGTTGGTATTGCGGTAAAGAAATTGTCTGTTTCAATTCCTGTTTTTGCAAAAATATTAAACACCAATTGTTATAAAACTGAATTAGTTGACAGTGAACAAGTAAATACGGCGTTTTTTGCTTTAGGCGAAAATAAAATTGAATTGCTCGAAGCTGTTTCAGAAGAAAGCGTTATTAATAAATTTATTGAAAAGAAAGGAGAAGGCATCCATCATATAGCTTTTGAAGTAGATGATATCGAATCTGAAATGAAGCGGTTAGTAAGCGAAGGGTTTACTTTATTAAATGAAAAACCAAAGCCCGGGGCTGATAATAAAATGATTTGTTTTCTACATCCAAAAGAAACAAACGGAGTACTCATCGAATTGGTTATGGAAAGAGCTGCCGGATTAAAAAAATAAAATAAAAATCCTTGTTATTTGTTTGGTTACTGGTGATTAATCTTTTAAATATCCAAAAAATGAAAAAGAGCGCTGGATTGCTGTTATATCGAATTAAAAATAAAATCGCAGAAGTTTTTTTAGTGCATCCTGGCGGACCGTTCTGGTCAAAAAAAGAAATAGGAGCCTGGTCAATTCCTAAAGGTGAAATTGAAGAAGGCGAAGATTACTTAAAGGCTGCGATAAGAGAAATGTTTGAGGAAACGGGAATTACAATAAATATTGATCAGGAAAGATTTATACAATTATCAGAAGCAAAACAAAAATCAGGAAAAATAATTTATGCATGGGCTGCAGAAGCAGATTTTGAAACCGTAGAAATAAAAAGTAACTTATTTGAAATGGAATCGCCACCAAAATCGGGAAAAAAACAATCATTTCCGGAAGTAGATAAAGCGGCGTGGTTCAATTTAAAAGATTCGAAAACGAAAATTGTAAGTGGGCAAATTTCGCTGATAGAAGAATTAGGACAGAAAATAATATCAAAAAAATAATCAGAATTAAAGAAAAAACTACAAAATAAAAAGCCTTCCAGTATAAACTGAAAGGCTTAAAATAAATATGGCAGCTACCTACTCTCCCACATTGTTGTGTAGTACCATCGGCCATAAGGGGCTTAACTTCTCTGTTCGGTATGGGAAGAGGTGAACACCCTCGGCAAAACCACCATAAAAAGATGGCAATAAGCTAAAAGCTAAAAGCTAAAAGCGAACCACTAATAAATTAACATAAAGGGAAAGTTGTAATACTTAATAAAAAAAAATAAAGCTAACGGGCAATTAGTACTACTCGGCTTTGACATTACTGCCTTTATACCTATAGCCTATCAACGTCATAGTCTTTGACGGCCTTTAAAAGAAAACTCATCTTGAGGTTGGTTTCACGCTTAGATGCTTTCAGCGTTTATCCTATCCGTACATAGCTACTCTGCACTGCACCTGGCGGCACAACAGATACACCAGCGGTACGTACGACCCGGTCCTCTCGTACTAAGGTCATGTCCTCTCAATTTTCTAACGCCCATCACAGATAGGGACCGAACTGTCTTGCGACGTTCTGAACCCAGTTCACGTGCCACTTTAATCGGCGAACAGCCGAACCCTTGGGACCTTCTCCAGCCCCAGGATGTGACGAACCGACATCGAGGTGCCAAACCTCACCGTCGATATGAGCTCTTGGGTGAGATCAGCCTGTTATCCCCAGAGTACCTTTTATCCTTTGAGCGATGGCCCTTCCATACAGAACCACCGGATCACTTTAGCCGACTTTCGTCCCTGCTCGGCCTGTATGCCTCACAGTCAAGCTCCCTTATACTAATACGCTCTATGTACGATTACCAACCGTACTGAGGGAACCTTTGCAAGCCTCCGTTACTTTTTAGGAGGCGACCACCCCAGTCAAACTACCCACCATGCACTGTTTCCCGTTAGGGATTAGATTCTAAACGTTTAAAGGTTGGTATTTCAACGTTGACTCCACAATGGCTAGCGCCACTGCTTCGCAGTCTCCCAACTATCCTACACATCAAAAGTTCAAAATCAATGCAAAGTTGTAGTGAAGGTTCATGGGGTCTTTCCGTCCCGTGACGGGTAACCGGCATCTTCACCGATACTACAATTTCACCGGGCTCGTGGAGGAGACAGTGTACAACTCATTAGACCATTCGTGCAGGTCGGAACTTACCCGACAAGGAATTTCGCTACCTTAGGACCGTTATAGTTACGGCCGCCGTTTACTGGGGCTTCAGTCAGAAGCTTTGGCTTGCGCCGAACATCCTTCCTTAACCTTCCAGCACCGGGCAGGTATCAGGCTCTATACGTCATCTTTCGATTTTGCAGGGCCCTGTGTTTTTGCTAAACAGTTGGTTGTACCATTTTACTGTGACCGCATCGCTGCGGTACGCTTTATCCCGAAGTTACAGCGTTAATTTGCCTAGTTCCTTCTCCACGGCTCACCCGAGCGCCTTAGAATACTCATCCCGTCCACCTGTGTCGGATTACGGTACGGGCCGCTTTAGCCTAGCCTTAGAGGTTTTTCTCGGAAGTATGATTACAGTCACTATCAGCGCTGCCGAAGCTTTGCTGTACTATCAGGTTCGCCACCTCCTGCGGATTTACCAACAAGAGATATAACTACACCCTTTAACGATCTATTCCGTCAGACCGCGGACTTTTCACTACCTCGTCGCCCCATCGAAACTAAAGCGGGTGTTGGAATATTAACCAACTTTCCATCAGCTACCCCTTTCGGGTTTGCCTAAGGACCCGACTAACCCTGATCTGATTAACATTGATCAGGAAACCTTGGACTTACGGCGATAATGTTTTTCACATTATTTATCGTTACTTATGCCTACATTTTCTTTTCTAACCGCTCCAGCATGCATCGCCACACACCTTCAACGCTGGTTAGAATGCTCCCCTACCGATGTACCAATTTAATGGCAATCTTACAGCTTCGGTTCATAGTTTGATGCCCGATTATTTTCCGCGCAGAGTCTCTCGACCAGTGAGCTGTTACGCACTCTTTAAATGAATGGCTGCTTCCAAGCCAACATCCTGGCTGTTATAGAAACTCCACATCGTTTGATCAACTTAACTATGTATTAGGGACCTTAGCTGGTAATCTGGGTTATTTCCCTCTCGGCCATGGACCTTAGCGCCCACAGCCTCACTGCCGCAAATATTTATTAGCATTCGGAGTTTGTCAGGGTTTGGTAGGCGGTGAAGCCCCCTAGCCCAATCAGTAGCTCTACCTCTAATAAACTTTTTAATGCGACGCTGTTCCTAAAAACATTTCGGGGAGAACGAGCTATCTCTCAGTTTGATTGGCCTTTCACCCCTATCCACAAGTCATCCCAGAGCTTTTCAACGCTAATGGGTTCGGTCCTCCAGTGTGTGTTACCACACCTTCAACCTGCTCATGGATAGATCACAAAGTTTCGCGTCTACCCCCACTGACTAATCGCCCTATTCGGACTCGCTTTCGCTACGGCTCCGTTACTAAAGAACTTAACCTTGCCAGTGAGGAGTAACTCGTAGGCTCATTATGCAAAAGGCACGCCGTCATTCCGATAAATCGGAACTCCGACCGCTTGTAGGCGTACGGTTTCAGGTACTATTTCACTCCCTTATTTAGGGTGCTTTTCACCTTTCCCTTACGGTACTGGTTCACTATCGGTCTCTAAGGAGTATTTAGCCTTACCGGATGGTGCCGGCAGATTCAGGCAGGATTTCTCCGGTCCCGCCTTACTCAGGATACTGCTCGTCCTCAATCATTTACATTTACGCGGCTTTCACGCTCTATGGCTCAACTTTCCAGAAGATTCTATTTGAGATTGATTTCTAAATGCAGTCCTACAACCCTCTGGCAGCACGCTGCCAAAGTTTGGGCTTTTCCCTTTTCGCTC
>CAVTBI010000009.1:0-353373 GCA_963732885.1 uncultured Chitinophagaceae bacterium
TATCCACTAATAAAGAAAAGAAAGCGCAAAGTACAAACTACTTATTCCAATCATTGGCTTAGAAAGTATCCTAATTTAATAAGGGATTTTATCCCTAAAACAATCAATCAGCTATGGGTAAGTGATATCACTTATTGGAAGATACATACGGGTGAGCATCTTTACATCAGTTTAATAACCGATGCCTGGTCCCGTAAAATTGTGGGTTACCATGTGGCAGAAACCATGGAAGCCATCCAAAGCATTCAAGCGCTGCAAATGGCCCTTGCAGCCCTTGATGGGGCTGCCGTGCCATTGCAGCTTACTCACCACAGTGACAGGGGAATACAATATTGCAGTGGTAAATATGTAAAGCTATTGCAGGACAATGGCATCCGGATCAGCATGACTGAAAACGGGGACCCGTTAGAAAATGCTATAGCTGAAAGAGTGAACGGTATCATCAAAGAAGAATACCTGAATCACTACCAAACTGACAACTTAATGGAAGCAAAAAAGCAACTCAACGACCACCTTCTTAGAAGGTGGGCTGAAATGCATCGGGCGTAGCCCTCTTTAACTCTCAGGCGGCGCAGAGAACAAATCAAAATTTTGGCGCTGGTTTTCTTCCTTTTTATCTTCCTTCTCCTGATACTTTACATATCGCCGGATGATTTCTTCATCTACTCCTACGGTCGTTACGAAATACCCTCTCGACCAAAAATGATTTCCCCAATACGGTTTCTGTTTTAAATTCGGATAACTCTTAAATAATTTTATCGCAAGCTTTCCTTTTAATGTCCCCATCAATACCGATACCGATACTTTTGGCGGAATAGAGACCACTAAATGAATATGATCGATTTGCACATTCAATTCTACCACCTCTACGCCTTTCCTTTCACATAACATTCGAATATCATTCTCCACTAAACTTTTTACCTCTCCAAACAATACCCTATAACGATATTTCGGTGTCCACACTATATGATAGTCGCATTTATATACCACGGGCGACAGCTTTTTGTACTTACTTCCCATCCACCAAAATTAAGGCATAGCCATCAGTACATGACCACCGCCAAAGGCGGTGGATTTTTAAGTCGCATTAAAAGTAAGTCGCCGGACGTCAGACTGTCTAAAAACTATATCCACACTCCGTGTATAACTTTGATGCTTAAACGCAAATTGCATTGAGTAAATTTGTGTATGCAATTCATACAAGGAAAAAACAGGGAACAAAGCCTCCTTTTCCCCGAATCACTGGATCAGATCATAGATCAGGATAACGAAGTACGCATCATTGACCTTTTTGTAGAAAGTATCAGCCTTCAGGATTTTAAATTTATTATCAAGACAACCAAAGAAGGCCGCCCGGCGTATCATCCCAAAGATCTATTAAAACTCTTTGTGTATGGTTACCTCAATCATATCCGCTCATCGAGGCAATTGGAAAAGGAATGCAAACGCAACATTGAACTCATGTGGCTCATGAAGCAACTTACTCCTGACCATAATACCATTTCCAATTTCAGGAGAGACAATGAAAAAGCCATTCGCAAAGTATTCCGCTATACCGTTAGCATTGCCAAACAATTTGACCTGATTGGCGGAAAGCTCATTGCCGGCGACAGTACAAAGCTGCGTGCACAAAACTCGAAGAAAAATAATTTCAATGAGCATAAAATAGAAAGGCACCTGGCCTATATAGATGCGAAATTGGATGAATACAATAAAGCCCTGGCTGATGCAGATGAGGATAATAAAAAAATCATAGAAGAAGAAATAAAGAAACATCAAGGCAGAAAAGACAATTACCAGAACATGCAGCGTGAGTTGGAGCAAACTGGTGAACCACAAATATCCACCTCTGACCCGGAGAGCCGGCAGTTGATGACACGCAACAATATTAGTGAAGTAGCTTACAGCGTACAAACGGTTGTAGACGCAAAGCATAACCTGCCGATAGATTATAAAGTAACCAATCAAAATGACAGCCGCGCTATGAGCGGAATGCTTCGCAGAACCAAAACGATTCTTGGAACTACTGATTTTACCGCTGTTTATGATAAAGGTTACCATACCGGCTGCGAAATAAAAATGGCGGTAACATCCGGAATAAATATTATGGTGGCTATACCGGGTATTGCATCCGTTGCTCCTGATGAAAGATATAACATGAGCCACTTTGTTTACGATGATATCAACGATACTTATACCTGCCCACAGAATAAAATACTCACTACTAACGGCAACCCATACCAGAAAAGTAAGAACAGGAATATTTATACTGTAAAACATTATAAAACCGATGCATGCCCTAACTGCCCTGCCAGGGCCTTATGTACTAAAAATGTAAAAGGGCGGTTGATCGAAAGAAGTGAGTTTGCACCTTATATTGAACAAAACAGGCAAAATATTGAAGCCAATCCATCAGTTTATAAACAGCGGCAGTCTATTGTAGAACATCCTTACGGAACTATCAAGCGGCAATGGGGATTTTATTATGTGATCACAAAAAGAGGAATGAAACGAGCCAGTGCTGATGTTGGCTTTATGTTCATTGCCTATAATTTGCGCAGGCTTATGAACCTTATAGATAAAACGCTATTCACAAAGTTCCTGAAGGAACTTGTTTTACTATTTTTTGAAATATTAGCTTCACCGAAAGCCATTATCTTCAAAATACGCCGGTTCATTTTTTATACAACTCCTTCTCAAAATATGTTACCCGTACGCTAAAATCGCCTCTAATTGATTTATATTTGAAGGGAAAATTAAGTTCTTAGACGAACTGACGTTATGGCTGCACCTCCATAATTCCGTGTTCCGGTAATGGGAACCCCTTTTTTCATCAGTTCAGCATATTCCCCTAAAGGATTTTCCCACATGGTTTCTCCTGTATTCAGATTGATCGCAGTTAAAGTACCCCACGGCGGTTTATTAGCAGGATATCCTTCTGGAGTCAGGATTCTAATATATCCTGTCATCGTATAAGGAATGAAGGCATCATACGACGACCATTATTAACTATATCCAATACCTGTGAGGCTGTATATTTTTTGTCAATATGTTGCAAAGACGGATAGCTCCCATTACCTTCTCTATTTTTACCATGGCAGGCCATACAATTATTGAGATACACGTTTTGACCATGTGAAGGCCATTGTTTCATGAGGCATTTTTCCTTCTGCAACCTTAACCATCTTCAATTCACAAAGAACCTGACTAGCATTTACATATAAGAATCCGGTAGATGGATCGTAAGCTGCCCCGCCCCATTCTGCCCCACCACCATAACCTGGTATATTTAATGTTCCTTGCTCACCAGGTGGAAGGAAAATGCCACCCGATCCTAATTTAGATAGTTTTTCTCTAACTACTACTTGAGATGATTCTGGCACCAAAGGATTAATATCAGCCTCTGAAAATGTTTGAAACGTATAAGGTTTCGGTAGTTGCGGTACCGGTTGTGTAGACCACGGCTGTTCTCCAATAAGTGTTGAACTATCCGGTACTTTCATTTCATCTATTGGAAATAAAGGCTTTCCATTATCCCTGTCTAATACAAAAACAAAACCTGTTTTGGTTACCTGCGCAATAGCATCAATCTTTTTCCCATTACGGTTAATAGTTACCAGGTTTGGGGGGGCAGGTAGATCCTTATCCCATAAATCATGATGGACTGTTTGATAATGCCAGATATATTTACCGGTAGCCGCATCTAATGCTAATATACAATCAGTAAAGAGGTCTTTCCCTTTGCGCAATCCCCCATAAAAATCAAACGTAGCCGAACCTGTGGGAATATATACCACGCCCCGTTTTTCATCAAGGCTCATGCCAGCCCAGCAGTTGGCCCCTCCAATATATTTCCATGCATCTTTATTTTCCCAGGTGTCATAACCATATTCTCCGGGATGTGGAATAGTATGAAAAATCCATTTACGTTTCCCTGTATGCACATCGTAAGCACGAATATGCCCCGGAGCTGCATCTCCGCCTTCTGCCACGCGTGTTCCCAGTATCAAAAGGTCTTTGTATATGATACCAGGCGAAGTAGAGGTAACAAAAAGATCGTTTACATTGCGATCCAACCCATCGTGAAGATCAACTTTCCCATGGTCGCCAAAAGAAGGAATTAACTTGCCTGTTATAGCATCTACAGCATAGAGATAGGAGCCTGCAGTAAAAAAGATACGGCTGCTGTCTTTACCCGACCAATAAGTAACGCCACGGCTCGCAGCCACTTGCACCTCGCTTTTGGGAGTATCCGAAAATGGGTCAAATACCCATTTTGATTTACCGGTGGTTGCATCTAATGCAAATAATTTTAAGCGCGGTGAAGTGCCATACAATATGCCGTCAACTATAATAGGATTACATTCTATTTGGGAATGAGTTTTTGTATCAGCATCTCCAGTGTGATATATCCAGGCAACTTTCAATTGCTGAACATTCGTCGTATCTATTTGATGCAAGGCAGAATAATGGCTTACTGATTTATCTCCGAGATAACTCGCCCAGGTCTCATTATTATTATGATTTGAATTACAACCAAAGAAAAAAAGTACCATCAGTAGATTCAAGAAGAAAATTCTACAATACTTGTCTCTGTTAATAAACATATAACTTCCATTGAAATCATTAAAAAAATTAGCTCTCTATATTTTTGAAAACAGAATTAGTCCAATTATCAACAAAATATTTTTTATTCAAAGTGTGATAGTTATCAAGGTAAACTAAATGCTACATACGCATCTCCAGAAGGAGTTTCCAACATACCCCCACCACAGGCTATCACCAAATATTGCTTCCCATTTACTTCATAAGTGGAAGGCGTGGCAAACCCTGCTGCAGGTAATGTAGTTTCCCATAATAATCTACCAGTTCTCTTATTATATGCACGCAATTTCCCATCTGGAGTGGCTGCTATTAAAAGTAAGCCGCCGGACGTTATGGCTGCACCTCCATAATTCCGTGTTCCGGTAATGGGAACCCCTTTTTTCATCAGTTCAGCATATTCCCCTAAAGGATTTTCCCACATGGTTTCTCCTGTATTCAGATTGATCGCAGTTAAAGTACCCCACGGCGGTTTATTAGCAGGATATCCTTCTGGAGTCAGGATTCTAATATATCCTGTCATCGTATAAGGAATGAAGGGATATCTTTCAGTTTTGCTAATCCCTGCTTTACTTCCCTGATCGGTATAAATCATCTTACCTTCCTTTTTCATTTTCATTAAAAAGGTAAGCAGGGCTTTTTTATCGTTATCAGGAATTTGTTTAAATGAAGGCATCATACGACGACCATTATTAACTATATCCAATACCTGTGAGGCTGTATATTTTTTGTCAATATGTTGCAAAGACGGATAGCTCCCATTACCTTCTCTATTTTTACCATGGCAGGCCATACAATTATTGAGATACACGTTTTGACCATGTGAGGCCATTGTTTCATGAGGCATTTTTCCTTCTGCAACCTTAACCATCTTCAATTCACAAAGAACCTGACTAGCATTTACATATAAGAATCCGGTAGATGGATCGTAAGCTGCCCCGCCCCATTCTGCCCCACCACCATAACCTGGTATATTTAATGTTCCTTGCTCACCAGGTGGAAGGAAAATGCCACCCGATCCTAATTTAGATAGTTTTTCTCTAACTACTACTTGAGATGATTCTGGCACCAAAGGATTAATATCAGCCTCTGAAAATGTTTGAAACGTATAAGGTTTCGGTAGTTGCGGTACCGGTTGTGTAGGACCACGGCTGTTCTCCAATAAGTGTTGAACTATCCGGTACTTTCATTTCATCTATTGGAAATAAAGGCTTTCCATTATCCCTGTCTAATACAAAAACAAAACCTGTTTTGGTTACCTGCGCAATAGCATCAATCTTTTTCCCATTACGGTTAATAGTTACCAGGTTTGGGGGGGCAGGTAGATCCTTATCCCATAAATCATGATGGACTGTTTGATAATGCCAGATATATTTACCGGTAGCCGCATCTAATGCTAATATACAATCAGTAAAGAGGTCTTTCCCTTTGCGCAATCCCCCATAAAAATCAAACGTAGCCGAACCTGTGGGAATATATACCACGCCCCGTTTTTCATCAAGGCTCATGCCAGCCCAGCAGTTGGCCCCTCCAATATATTTCCATGCATCTTTATTTTCCCAGGTGTCATAACCATATTCTCCGGGATGTGGAATAGTATGAAAAATCCATTTACGTTTCCCTGTATGCACATCGTAAGCACGAATATGCCCCGGAGCTGCATCTCCGCCTTCTGCCACGCGTGTTCCCAGTATCAAAAGGTCTTTGTATATGATACCAGGCGAAGTAGAGGTAACAAAAAGATCGTTTACATTGCGATCCAACCCATCGTGAAGATCAACTTTCCCATGGTCGCCAAAAGAAGGAATTAACTTGCCTGTTATAGCATCTACAGCATAGAGATAGGAGCCTGCAGTAAAAAAGATACGGCTGCTGTCTTTACCCGACCAATAAGTAACGCCACGGCTCGCAGCCACTTGCACCTCGCTTTTGGGAGTATCCGAAAATGGGTCAAATACCCATTTTGATTTACCGGTGGTTGCATCTAATGCAAATAATTTTAAGCGCGGTGAAGTGCCATACAATATGCCGTCAACTATAATAGGATTACATTCTATTTGGGAATGAGTTTTTGTATCAGCATCTCCAGTGTGATATATCCAGGCAACTTTCAATTGCTGAACATTCGTCGTATCTATTTGATGCAAGGCAGAATAATGGCTTACTGATTTATCTCCGAGATAACTCGCCCAGGTCTCATTATTATTATGATTTGAATTACAACCAAAGAAAAGTGAAAATGTCAAAAGACTTAGAAAAATAATTTTATAATACCAGCTATATTTTATAAACATTATAAACTTCGTTTAATATAGATAAGAATTATTTCCGTCAAAATTTTAGTCCCTTATTCTAATTTTTATAATTACAATATTTATAAAGCTCTTATAAAAATGAAGATTTTCTGAACATTAAATTTTAGTACCTATAAGAGTCAAAAAAAAATGTTTTACCCCACCTTTTTAATTATTTTTCTAATTTTTATATAATAATAATTATTGTTGTCCGAGATAAGACAACAATAATCCAAAAATAATGGCAAAAGCCATATAAACACTCAAAATGCAAATTGGGTTTGAAAAGGAGGGGGTGCCATCTTTTTTGTTTGTGGCGGTAGTGGTATACCTTTTTTTCTTTGCCGTTTCTTTTTGTAATGGCTAATTACCTCTGTTATGCTTATGTAATTCATCAGATGTAATCTCACTATTGTTGCAAGTATAGAGAATGACAGGTTAGAATTATTTTCTCTATGCAAAACCTGCAACAGCATTAAGGCAATGAGTGCACACCAGATTTGTATTTCTATTGCGTTTACATTATCTCCCAGGAAGTAGGTTAGTGGAAAGTTTTGTTTTAATTTTTTAAAAAACTTTTCTATCTGCCACCTGTTTTTATAGATATCTACTATTTGCATAGCTTCTATATCAAAGTGGTTGGTAATATAGATAAATGTGGAGAGGTGTTTTTGTGAGTAATAGGCTATTCTTCTAAGTTGTAGCGTTTTCTGGATGATAATACCTTCTTCCTCTATCTTATAGCTTACCTCTATTAATTCATCTTTTAAAATAGCGGGTTCATCATCGTTTAATTCAAATTCTCTAATGCTTTTATAAGTAGCATTATCCTTTTGGGGTATTACATAAAAGATACCTCGTTGGCCTAATAAGGCGAACTGCTCATAGTTACTATATGCCTTATCAAAGGTGATAACAGATCCGTCAGGCAATTCTTTTATATATTGATAGAATTGCTGGTCATGTAAAGCGGCGGCAGTAAACTTAATAAAGGAGGGCATGTTACAATCGGCTTTTAATAAAGTGTGAACCTTCATACCGCCTTTACTTTTTCCATCATTTCTTTTGCGCCCTGCGGGCTTTAAAATAGCTTTAAAAAGAGAAATGGTAGAACTATCAAGGATATAGAGTTTACTGGCTATCTCTATTTTTAAGCGGCTGTCCGAGATAATATGGCGATACTTCTGATAGAGGCCCTGGTAAATAGCCCCAAAGACGGCACTTGGCCTTTTTTATTACCATCGCTCAAGGTACTTCTTGGCGGCACTTCTTTTAAATCAAAATGATTGAGCTTGCCCAGGCATAACTTAAGCCCCGACTGTACTTCACGGATTGAGGTGCATCCGGTAAAAACGGCATAAAGGATGGTTACAAGATGATCCTTAAACATGAGTTTCTTGGAATGCCTATTGGCCCGATGCAGTTTGGTTACCCGTTCAACTAAAGCTTTATCTATAAAGGAAAGTATCTGAGTGAAGATCGGCTGTCCGAGATAATTTGTAATTTTATCCATATTAATCGAATTGCTGGCACAACAAGATTAATATAAAGGGGTGGAAAATCCACCCCTTACTTTAAAAAATTTATCTCGGACAACAGTAAATAATAATAATAATAATAATAAAAGCTGAAAATTTTTAATTCTTAATTATTCCTTGTTCCCTACCTTTTTCAAAGATTTCTTTTTTTCGATAGAAGTCATTCAAATCGCCCTGAGATACTTATTGCATTATTTATTTATTAAAAAATAAACAATGCGGCATGCTGTTCTTTTACTTTTGGGATTCTCATCTTTCGCAATTCGAATTTTAATAGTATGTTCTTTGTTTTCTAAACTGCCTGAAAATAAAACATACCAGGGAAGATGTACATACAAACTCCATTGGGTATAAAGATCTTTGACTTGATAATTTCCATTGTCAATACTGTATTCAATTTTCCCTGCATCAGGTCCGGAAATAATCGCGATACCAATTGCACTTCCTTTAAATGAAAGTGATAAAGACGCACACGGCACCATGGCTTCCAACATAGCTCTGTTTACAAATCCTTCGCGGGTTTCGATGCTTTTATCATTGGGTTTCCAGTTTTCTACCAATTGCCATCCTTGCTGTAAATGGGCTTTTCGAATGGATAAATATTTTCCATTTTCAAAATTCCATTGATCTAAGGTAGATGGCAAAGAATAAGTAACTTCATTTAATTTTTCAATGGCAGATTTATCAAAGCATTTTGCCAGTAATTCTTTTATAGTGTTGAAATAATATTCTGTCCGAAAGGCGAAGGATGAACATCTTTAAAATCTTTTGCCCAGGAAAATTCACCAGCTTTAATTTTATCAAAAACTTCTTTCGCGAGATTAACAGAAGGCAAATGATAATAGCTTGCAATCAATTCGTGATTGTTTACAGTGACAGGAATTTTTCCTCTTTCATAATCCTTTAATTTTTCGGCCTGCAAAGGACATAAGTATAACATCCATTCTAGGGTTTTGTTTTCGCACATGGCGAACAATGCCTTCAAGCGACCTGACTTGTGTTATACTATCTGTTTCATTTACACAATCATTTACGGCCGCTTCAATAAAAAGCAAATCTATTTTTCCGGAATCCAATACATCCTGTTGAAACCTGAAAGCATCCGGCAAACTGCCTAAAGAAGGGATTCCTGCATTTATAAAATTAAATTCTGTTCGTGAAAATTTTGTTCGCAGGTATTGGACAACTGAATCTCTCCATCCGGGACCATAAGTAATAGAGCCTCCGAGGAAAGCTACTGTTGCAGCTCCATTTGCAACAGAGGAATAAAAATCAGGAAGCCCTTCTCTTACCTGAACATAATCTGAATAAGGTAATTGATTTTTCTGCGCAGAAACACCTGAACATACACAAAATATGCCGCATAAAAACAGTAAACCTCGTAATTTCACAACCATTTTTATCGTAACTTTTATTATAATAAGTATTAATAATTTTCTGAATATTCTAAGATTGCAACAATTGCGTTATTTTGAAGGTTTTAGTACTACCTTTAATACAAATCCAGATACTTTTGTTTTAATATCAGCAGGAATAGCAATTTCGATTTTCCCTCCTTTAGCTATCCATTTTAGTGCTCTTCCTTCTCCCAGAATGGTAATATTTTTAATCTGGCTTCGATGAGGATAAAGTGATTTTATCCTTAATTTATTGTTAACCGGAGTGGCTAAAGAAATTACATAAACGTTATTACCCTTTTTGGTAAACCAATAATCTTCAGGTGTAAAAACGTTATGGAATCCTTCCTGCTTCCTATCATCTGTACTCTTCATCTCTAAAGTATTAGGGCCTTCTTTCATTGTTGTCCATCTTGTTGTACCATAAATAGCTTCTCCGTTTATCTTCATCCAGGCACCGATACCTTTTAATATTTTAATACTCTCAGGAGGAAATACTCCATTGCCATCTGGGCCAACATTCAACAGATAATTTCCACCCTTGCTGGCAATATCTACTAACCAGAATATCATCTCATCCACAGACTTCCAGTCATGATCATAGCTTTTATAACCCCATGTATCATTCATTGTGCCCGGAGTTTCCCATGCCTTGTACCTGCAATTCACTGTTACCGGTATCTCATTGTCTCCTGCCGTAAGTATATCTCCGAGGCCATTACCCACACGGCTATTGATGAGGCATTTAGGTTGAATATCATATGCCAGTTTGTAAAATTGGAAACTTTGTCGGAGGTTCATGTATCTTGGATAATCATACCAGATTTCAATCAGATTCGGAAATTTGGTTAGCAATTCTCGCATCTGTGGAAGTGCCTTATTCTTAATGTAATCATTATAGGAAACAGGTGATGGATCCCATGTATTCGCAGCTGCAGAATCTAAAATGTCCGGATTCTCTTTTTTTGCCTGTGCTACCCCCGCATCGCCGCCATCCATCCAGTCAATGGAATGGGAATAATATAACCCGAATCTGATACCAAATTTCAGACATGCATTATAGAGTTCCTCGATTGGGTCACGTTTAAAAGGAGTAAGATCATAGATATTATAATCCGAAACTTTAGAATGGTACATGGCAAAGCCTTCGTGGTGCTTAGCCATTGCCACAATATACCTCATGCCTGCCTCCTTTGCCATCTTCACCCATTCTTCAGCATTGAACCCCTCTGGGTCAAATGTTTTAGCCATTTCCCTATACTCAATCCGTGGAATCTGCGCTGCATACATGATCCATTCTCCCAACAACGACTCGCGATAAGCAGGTGGCTTTATCTTAACTCCTTTCCAGACTCCCCCTAGTTTAGAATAGGCTCCAAAGTGAATAAACATTCCAAATTTTAAGTCATTGTAACTTTTATAGACATTCTCTTTCGTGTCATGCATTTTCTGCCACTGTTCCATTAAATCATCATTATCTTGTGAAAAAGCGATCACAAATGAAAAGTGACAAGCCAGAAATAATACTAAAATTTTCATATTCATTTTAATTTAAATTGTGGAGTGTGATTATTGAATATTTTTAAAATTTAATTCAGATTGAGTAGCTACTATTGTCCTCTTTTGGGCTGAAAGAGGTATCACGTCATAAAATAATGATAATAAAATTAAACATTTAGCGGTATTCATCCTGACCTTATTGATATTACAACACTTTGTAAAGTTTCACGGATTCTATAACCGGGCAAGCCAAAGAATTTGAAAAAGTAATACGCACTTTCGATGCGGTAATGTCATCAAATTTTGCAAGCTTTTTACTTCCAACAGTACTGCCCTTGAATACAGGAATCCATGTGCCATCTTTATCCACTTCTATTGTAAACGACCGTATACGTTGCCCTAGGGGAATAAATTCTTTAATCTCCATACAATTGAATGTTGAGCGCTCTTTTAATTGAAAAGTAAGCGATGCCGTAGTGATATTGTCATTTACAGCCCAATATAAATTTTTGTTATTGCCCAGTACATTGGAAGCATCATATATTTTTTGATTGCCCCTGTCTCGGAAGCCATCACTTTTGCACCTTTTAGTAAATCGGTGGAAAATGATTTTGTCAGATAATCCCGGAGCGAATCCAGCACCTTGATATCATGAGCGTTAATCTGGCCGGTACGGTCGGGGGAACGTTAAGATTCCAGCAGGCGCCATTTCCAACTGATTTAAAATAAATTTCTTTCAGGCTTTCCAGGCTGCGAACCTTTTTGTCTTCTTCCGGGTGATAAAACCAACCCTGCCTGATGGAAACATCCACTTCTGCGGGTATCCAATTTTCGCCATTTATTGTTCCTGTTTCTCCTTCTGTATAATTGGTATATCCAAAGCCAGGGGAATCGCCATTACGGCCATGTGGAGTATAGGTAGCCCAGCAGGAATCCTTCACAAATCCTCTTTCGTTACCACACCATCTTACGTCAGGGCCAATATCACTAAAGATAACAGCATTAGGTTGCAATTTCCTAATGGTAGCAAAGGTGTTTTTCCAATCATAATAGGTTTTAGGATCAATTTCGCGCTTTTCATTGGCACCACCATAATATCCGGTCCCGCCATTTGCGCCATCCAACCATACTTCAAATAGTTCGCCGTAGTTCGAGAGTAACTCCCTGAGTTGATTTCGGTAATAAGTAATGTATTCGGACTTTCCATACAAAGCGCTGTTTCTATCCCATGGTGAAAGATAAATTCCAAACTTGATTCCGTACTTTTTACAGGCTGCTGAAATTTCTTTTACAACATCGCCTTTGCCATTTTTCCACGGGCTGTTTTTTACAGAGTGTTCTGTATATTTTGAGGGCCATAGGCAAAAACCGTCGTGATGTTTGCAGGTTAAGATTGCTCCTTTAAAACCATGATTAGCAATAGTGGATACGATTTGGTCGGCATCGAAATTAGTTGGATTGAAAACACTCTCTTTTTCACTTCCCAATCCCCATTCGAGATCAGTAAAAGTATTAACGGTAAAATGGAGAAAACAGTAACGTTCCATTTCCTGCCAATTCAATTGGCGTTGAGTAGGTAGTGCACCGTAAGGCTTAGGAGCTGTCTTTTGTGTGTCGAGTATGGTTACCGCAAAAAGAGACAAAATCAAAAGTGAAAATCGGGATAGCTTCATTATTTATTGGTTTAATTTTATTTTTAGAATTGTTCACTTTTTCCCCGTAATCCGTTCGTTGTTTTATTGGTTGCAAAATCCGGATTTTGTATAAGCCTATTTTCTGAAAGGGTATTTCTTTAAATTAAAGTTCTTTTTAAAAATGAGCGAATGCTTTTTCAATTAAAAATTCAGGTTCTTCCAATCAGCGAACCCCGCACACTTGTTCGTTTCCCAATTGTCTGATTTAAAATTCAGCCACACTTTTTTTACATCAAAAACTATTTCCAGCTGAACATCGGCGTTGTTTTCCACTAAATTTCCATGAGGGACTGCAGCACTTTCGAAATAATTCTTTAATTGTGAGAATTGAATGATATAGGGAGGTTGAGATAATTCACTGTTTCCAATCTTTTTCTGAATAATCCTTCCGGAGTCAATAATCCTTTCACTCCTTGAATAACTATCTCTCTTCCACGCATAACCACCTTCTATGGTAGTATAAATTTCCCTCTTAAACTATCAATCATCATAACTGGCAATCTTCTCCCCATTATAAAAAATATTCCCCTCGGAAATCGTTAATTAACCTTCAATATCTTGATTTGAATCATACCTCGAAATGGTACTTTTAATCAAATCATTTAATTTCATATATTTTAAAACTTTCAGTTACTAATGAAAATTTTCTACCTCTTGTATGATTACTTGGATCAACCAATGCATTTCCATAATCATATAAGGTAGCAATTTTAGGATAATCCTGCTGCCATGTTCTCCCTATAGTCGCCGCTCGCATCTATAATATTTTTGAACGCCATCCAACTTCCACTTTTACAAATGCATCTTGTCCCGAATAACCTTTTCCTTCTTAGATAGTCTTAATAATAGTATGAGTTTGATTAACCAAGTAGATAAATCGCATATATAATAAAAAGAGCTATGTTCACTTGGGTGTGTAATTACAAAATATAATGCTTTTACTCCGGTCGTTCCAACATGAGTATTTCCATTGTCATGCCCATCCAATAAATCAAATTGGAAAACAGGTGAAATACCGTCATTCCATGTAATTGAAGTATCGCGGTTGCAGTCTGATTTGTCTTTTAAATACCTGAAAAGTCCTGTGGAAAATATCCTTTCCATTCAAAACAATAGGTCTTATTACTATCCAACCAGTATTGCTTACCATAGTCAACTTCTGTTCTTGCATAACTGGAACTATTTTGCCAATGATAACCATCCTCTACTACACTATAAAATTTCCCTCTTAAAGTACCAATATACATACTATTTGAGCGATTACGATCATAATAATAATTTCCTTCGGATGTATTAATACTATGAGTATCTTCCTATTAATTGCATAGTATCTGCTCTTGAATTAATTAAATTGATAACTGTCGGATTACTCATTTCCAATCCTCTTGAATAAGTGCCGGGAGGAACATCATAGTCCCCCTTAAAACCGTTGTATCATACTTAGTTGTTGCTCCCCGTAGTAACCGCTATCTGATAATACCATACACCTTGAGATAGCCCGTAACTGTTGTGGTCTTTGATGTAGGTGATGTTAAGGTAGCCGTATTTGTAGGTTGTCCTTCTACACCCAGATTCATTAGCATTGGATAACCAATATTTGCGGATATATCTGTCCATTTATATGTACCACCGGAGTAAGCGCTCCCATCAAGCATTACTTTCGAAGTTTGGCTTAAATAAATTGTTTGGTCTGTACCTGCTTTTACTGTATCTGTTCCTGTTCCTATTTTAACCGTATCTGTTTCGGCTCCATGGGTATTAAGAGGTTTTGAATTTATTTTGCAACTCAAAATGAAAATGCCTTCAAGGCAGATACATATCAGAGTAATTAAAGATGCCTCAGAATGTTCCATTTGTTTTTTTTAATGATTGTGAATACTATATTCAGTACAGATAAAAGCGGCTTTATTTCTTAAAAATTCTTTGCTAATAACAACAAGTTAAAGTACTTTATATTTTTTTCATAGAAAAACCGCGAGAACGTTCTCGCTAACTATCATGCATTTGCAATACTATGGAATTACTTACCCTACGAACAGATTCAATTGATTGAAATTTAACTTGTTATAGTTGAATTCGACCTACTATTTATCCTTTCAGAAAAAGAGTTTTTATTTTTTAAAATTGTAGTGTTAATTGGAAATTATCCTTAACAAATTAGATTTTTTTTTTGACTTATAGTTTATCATAAAAATTATTGATACTTTTGAAAGAGTTAAATCAATAGCAAAAACTATAAGTAAAAATGACAAAATACCACCCTTACAAATTTTAAGTATTCAATGTGATCTTTTAAAAAATGTAAAAAATGATATAATATCCTGCCTGATAAACACAAGATTCATGAAAAATGTACCTTCTGGTTTCTTTGTTAAAACCCTAAAGTTTTCTTTCTTATTTATTTCTCTATTTGTATTTTTCATTAGTGTAGTTCATGCTACAATTTATTATGTATCCTCTTCTTCAGGTAATGATGGTAATACCGGTGTCTCAACTTCGTATCCATGGAAGACCTTGGCTAAAGTAAACATAACTATTTTTCCCGGAGATTCTGTCTTATTTAACAGGGGCGATGCATTCTATGGTTCTCTTTCTATTAATCAATCTGGTGCTTTCGGTAGCCCAATAACATTCGGAGCCTATGGTTCCGGCAATAAACCGATCATCACCGAATTCACTACAATTATTGGTTGGACAAATGAGGGTGAAGGAATCTATTCCAAGATAATTAATTCTGAGAGTCCAACAAATATGGTAATCATTGATGGAAGGCCAATATGCAATGGGAAGATGGCCAAACGCTGGTTTGGAACACTATTACAGGTGTTTATGGAAGGGCACAAATATCGGACACTAAATTAACCAGTGCGCCTAATTGGACGGGGCCGAAGTCGTGATAAGAAAAAATCATTGGATAATAGACCGGCATTTGATTACAAATCATAGTGCAAATACGCTGACATTTATATCAACTTCAGCATATAATGCAAAAATAAGATGGGGATATTTTATTCAAAATAGTTTGAACACTTTGGACAAATTTGGCGAATGGTATTACGATACTTCTTCCCATAAATTCTACATGTATTTTGGAGAAGAAACTCCCGATAATCATGTCGTTAAAGTAAGTATTTTAAACAGAGGTATATCTTTAAACAATTGTAAATATATTACTATTGATAATATTTCTTTTACAGGGGCCAATAATTATGCTATTTATTCTCATTTCTCTAATAATAGCCCCAATTATTTTACTGTGCAGAATTGTAACGTAACCTTTTCGGGTAAAGATGCTATTTTTATTGACAACGGGTCAATGTCTAAAGTAGTTAATACAAGGATTAATTACACAAATAACAATGCTATTTCTTTTGGGCAGAAGGGCGGAGCAGGAAATATCATAAGCCATAATAATATTACAAACACTGGAACTATTCCTGGCGCTGGAGACAATGGTGATGGAAATTATAATGCAATAAGGAATGTAGGTACTGATGCTATAATTGAATACAATCAAGTTGTTAATACTGGCTATCTACCAATTATTTTTGGAGGGACAAATGCAATAGTTAGAAATAATTTTGTTAATACTTATTGTTATGTAAAAAATGACGGAGGTGGAATATATGTATATAAGGACAAAAATTCAGGCAAAGAGGTTTTAAACAATATTATTTTAAATGGTATAGGGGCACCCAATGGCACCGATGAACTAATATCTACGGCGAATGGGCTTTATGCAGATGGATTTTCTGAAAATATTTTATATTCCGGTAATACGGTCTATAATGTTACTGGCAATGGTTTTCATTCAAATGTTGGAGCTAATATAACTATTGAAAATAATACTTTTTATCAAATGCCTACGTTTATTTCACTGCAAAGATTTCCTGGTGGTAATTTTCCTCACAATATTAATATTAATAATAATATTTTTGTAACGATAAAACTTGGTTTAACGGAAAGTGGTATCTACAAGTATATTATTAATACAAAAGGCCAGGATTTCTCATTTTACAATAACTCCATAATGGACGAGGTTGCTCATGTTGGAAGTATTGACAATAATCACTTTTTTATAGGCACAAATACTGCATTTTATCTGTATTCTACATCGCCCCACGAATATGAACATTCCTATAGCTTTATCAATTGGGTTAACACATTTGGATATGACGTTAATTCTACTTTTGTAACAGGTATAAATGATGAAAATTGTTGCACTTTTGAATATAATAATTCATCTACTGATAAGACTTTCATCCTAAATGCTCCAAGGATTGACCCAAAGGGTACCAAATACAACGATTCTGTAACTCTTCGACCAATACATCGGTTGTGTTCTAATCAAAGCAACTAATATTCTTTTTCTAATAGGTCATCTCAATCTCTAAACAAGTTTTAAATTTATGGATAAGAAGAAAATCACTAAAAACTATTGCATTCGATATTTTATATTTCCTCGTTTTATGGTTAAATGTCTGTAAAACTCCTGATAAGGAGATTCGGGAGTAAAGAAAACAGAAGGATCATCTTTGAACAAGTTAAAGACATTAAAGACAGAGGATAAAGATGGGGTAGTGATCGAGAACGCAGAAATGCGTCTTCTTTTGGCTAGTGATGGACAGCCAATAAGCCCTCCTTATTCATGGACCTAAGCAGACAAGGAATGCCTTTGTAAGGAAACAAAGTGAAAGGTTTTTTCCCTTACCCAATATCGTCCTTATAACAACGAGTTGCAACTAAAATATCCCGCCAATCCAAACTAACTTGAAGCCGATCTAGTTTACAGGGATGGTGATCAATTGGTAGTAAGTTTCGAACTAATCAACATATGGCCACTATGATTTGAGTCACCAATAGTTATATAAGCCTTACTTTGGAAAAGTTGTCTTACAGCATACCCAGAATTGGTGATAAATTAAAAACTCCTGTTGATGAATTAGTGCTTTTACAACTTCCCGTAAAAGATCGGCAAAATTTTGGTGAATGGCTAAATGTTGTGTGGGATAACAATGTTGCTGTCAATATTTTAGGAACTGATCCCTTTCCTCGTATTGATGCTGTTAAATATGAAGGTTACCATTTGCTTCGCGCTTGTTCAGTATCCGATGTAAAAGGTCTTGGAGTAGGCGCCGCTTTGATAACTACCAGGAAAAGCAATTTGCTGAATTGCATTGACCATGTTGAAAAGGATTTTAAACTTCCACGTGGAGTTGAAAGTCGCCGTAAGAAGGAATACAAATACTCCTACTATGAAACCTGGGACGTTACACCGCAGAATATTAACGAGCATATAGACTTTGCTATAAAAGGAGGTTTCCGTGCCATTCAGATTGTTTGGATGGCTTTTGCATCTTCAATCGGGCATTTTCCCTGGCGATCAGAGTTTCCCAACGAAATGAATGATCTCCGTGAAATTGTACGTAAAATAAATGGTGCCGGAATGATTGCCGGCGCACATATTTGGTACAATAAGGCAATGAAAAATGATTTGTATGTTACCCCTATCCCTGACTATCGGTTGAACCTGAGCCGTTCTTTTACATTGGCTGCTCCACTTAACAAGGTTTCAACAACATTAGTTGTTGAGGAAAGCCCCGAAGGTTGTACATTGGATGATGAAAGAAGGATATTGAAAATAGGGAATGAATTAATTACCTACAAAGCCTACACCAGCGAACGTCCATACCAATTTACCGGATGCACACGCGGAGACTTAAATACTGTTTCGTCTGAATATAACCCGGGGTATAGGTTTGGCGTGTTGGATGTGGATACTTGGCCTATCTGGGTACGTTTTGATCAACGTGCAAGCATTCAAGACGAAGTAGCAGAACGGATTGGGGAAATTTACAAAGAAGCCGGTTTTCAATTTGTATATTTTGATGGTGCTGAGGATATTCCGCCTCCTTACTGGTATAATTCCTCCATGGCTCAATTAAAAGTTTACAACAATATGCTTCCTACACCTATGTTTTCAGAGGGTGCGCTTAAATCGCACTTTAGTTGGCACATATTAAGTCGCGGAAATGCTTTTGATGTTTTCAGTCCCGAAGTAATCAAAGAAGCCACGAGAAAAAATCAGCTTGACGAAATAAAATTTGTAGCCAATGATTTTACTTCAATAGATTTCGGATGGATTGATTATGTCGCGCCAAGTGAAAAGACCATCGGCATGCAACCTGATATGTTTGAATATGTATGCAGCCGGGCTGCTGCCTGGGATTGTCCCATATCACTTGAAGGAAAGTTGGAACAGTTAAAGAAGCATCCAAGGACAGCAGACAATCTGGAAGTTTTCAGGAGATGGGAGGATGCCCGGTTAAACGGCTTCTTAAGTGACGAAGAAAAAATGGCATTAAAAATACCTTTGCAGGAATATACTCTCTTGATTGACAGCACAGGAAAGCTAGAGTTGCAGCCTTATCGACAAATTTACGATGCGGCAGGAGACAATCATAATATTCGTGCATTTGTTTTCATTCGTGGGGGTAAAACTTACATTATTTATTGGCACACTTCAGGAGAAGGGAAATTAAAACTGGAAGTTAATTCAGAAAAAATTCATTTATTCAATGAATTGACTACCGAAATTCAGGTTAAGAAAGAAAAAGAGGCAACCATTATTCCTGTAGGAGATCGTCGGTATCTGCAATTCGACATGGCAGAAGAACATGCAGTAGCCATATTTCGAAAAGCCAGTATGTTGTAAAAAAACGCCGGAACAATGGAAATTTAGGAATGCAAAATTCCTATTCCATGTGACAAACCCATCAATTTTTTAAAATTCTTAATGAATCGAATTATAATTCTTTGAATTGGATTTATTGCTTTAAATACTCATTTAAATGGAATCAACTAATGTAACACATGAAGATCAATTTGTGATCTTATCTGAAAACCCAGACAGTTTGCCAACAGTTCTTGCCAAAAACCATGCTGATTTAATTGAAAGTAAGTTAAGGCTGGAGGCTGTATTAAGATTTGGGAAGCATCAATTACCAAATAACTTAAAAGAATGGGAAACATATAGAGTTTATCTCAAAAATGAAATTATTCAAAGGGCAGGAGTCATTATTGATCATAAACTTCCATTAAATATAAAGGAAACAGGTACTACACAAATGAAAGGTTATAAAATTAAAAATATAGCCTTTCAAACCCGTCCGGGGATTTATGCCACGGCAAATTTATATATTCCAGAAGGTAAAGGGCCATTTCCCGGGTGTGATTTTTATGATTGGCCATTGGCCCAAAGGCAAAATAGATATAGCAAGCTCTCAGGCAGTGGGGCATAGTTTGGCGCTCAATGGCTATGTTTGCCTCTCAATAGATCCATGGGGTTTAGGTGAAAGAACTACAATTCATGGCATATTTGAAGATCATGGCGATCTTAATAATCTTGGATCATCCCTATTGAATATCGGTGAACCCTTAATTGGCATTGAGATTTCAGATAATATGAGAGGTGTTGACCTGCTTTGTTCATTAACTTTTGTAGACTGCAAAAATATTGGGGCAACAGGGGCGAGTGGAGGAGGCAATCAAACCATGTGGTTAGCATCAATTGATGAGCGCATTAAAGCTGCCATGCCTGTGGTAAGTGTGGGAACCTTTGAATCATTTATAATGGGTTCCCCGTGCATCTGTGAAATACTATTTGATGCATTATCATTTACTGAAGAAGCTGATGTCCTTGCCCTGGTTGCACCTCGGGCAATTAAGATGTGCAATCACAAAAAAGATGATGAACCTGCCTTTTATCCCTCAGAAATGATACGTAGTTATACAAATGCTAAGCCGGTATTTAAAATGTACGGAGTGGAAAATAATATTACATACCAGTTGTTCGATCTTCTTCATGGATATATGACTGAAGACCGGGAGGCTGTTCTCGGATGGTTTGATCTGCATTTGAAAGGGATTGGCAGCGGCTCAGAAAAAAGGGAAATTCCATTTGAGCTAATTCCTGAAGAAAGACTTATGGTATTTCCTAAAGGAAAAAGAGATGATAATATAATAGGCACGGTTGAATACTGCAAACGAAGAGGAAACGAATTAAGAACAGTTTTTCTAAATGCCACATCCTTTGATGCTGAGTTAAAGCGAAAAGAATTGAGGAATCTGCTAGGAGTTAGAGAAAAATCAATTCTGAACCATGTTTACGAATATCAGAAAATAAAGGGTTGGAGGAGGTTCATTTTAGAAACTTCTGATAGTAAGCTTATTCCACTATTATTACGCCCACCTAAGCATAACTCCAAAGACTTTGTAATTGTTTGCAATCCTGAAGGGAAAGATAGTATTTCTTCCAATTTAGTTGATGAAATAATTGAATCGGGCAAAGGTATCACGATTGTTGACCTTTCAGGGATAGGAGAAGCTTCCTCGACTTCAATCGATAATAATTATAGTACGGGAAGGCTTCGCGCTATTTCCAGATCGGAGCTATGGTTTGGCAGAACTATGCTTGGAGAATGGATAAAAGAGCTAAAGCTGGTTTGTCAATTTCTAAATTCCAATTACAAAGCACAGAAAATAGGTATTGATGGAAGTAAAGAAGCTGGAATTGCCGGATTATTCCTAAGTACATTGGAAGGCAACGTAGATAATATTATTCTGCGTGATGCCCCCCTCAGTTATTTATTTGATATTCGCGAAGGTATTGACTTCTTTAGCATGGGTATTCAACTGCCAGGTTTCCTTAACTGGGGGGATATCTCACTGGCGGCTGCCCTTAGCGAAATAAATATAACATTCATCAACCCTGTAACCATATCAGGGCAAAAAATAAGTGGAACTAAGCTAAAAGAATTCCAGTCCGAATTTGATGGAATAAGAGAAATAAGCAAACTTTCTGGCAAAACTTGTATTCAAGAAAATTAGAAAAATTGAATACAATACACTATTTGGTCCACCGTTGCAAAATGAAACAATAAATGTCTCCTGCTGATTTACAATTAATTAGGAGATGAAGCGAAAAGATCGGAGCAAAGTAAAGGTGATAGTATTCTGATCAAGGATTAAGCACATGGTTTGCCGATATTGTTTTCAAAGAAAAAGAAGAGCTTAAAAAATGGATATACAATAGAACTGATACATTAAATACTTCAATGCAAAGTAAATGAGGTATGTCATTTTAAACAAGTTTAAAAACAATAATGGTTAAAACTAATTTGAAAAATGCCGCTTAAACTTTTATATTTTGTATAGCACCCCTTGAAACTCGGCGAAAGCAAAAAAATAAAACCACTTAAAAAATGCATAATGAAAAAAATACCAATTGGCTCACTTATTCAATCCTGGTAGTATTATTTTTCGGTGTATGGGGAGCTTTCATTGATATCCCTGATAAAAACGGTTTCCCGGCTACACTAGGATATGTTGTTTGGGCGCTCACAACAATCCCTGTCGCAATGATAGCATTAGCAAGGAATAAATGGAAATTAACCACCAACAAACATTCTATTTTCTATGGGTACTTGGCTGGCCTGTTGGGTTCTGCCGGGCAATTATTACTTTTTATTGCCTTAAAATATGCACCCGCTTATCTGGTTTTTCCACTCATCTCTTTAATGCCTGTTGTGACAGTAATTATGGCAATATTAATTTTAAAAGAAAAGACAGGTAAGTTTGGTTGGATTGGGATCATTCTTTCCATTATTGCTGGCTACTTACTTACCTATTCGCCTTCAGATAATCAAATAGCAAAGGGTTATTTATGGATAATTCTATCTGTGATCATACTTGTTTTATGGGGTGTGCAGAGCTTTGTATTAAAAGTTGCTAATAATAAGACCGATGCCGAAAGCATATTTTTTTATATGGTTACAGCATCGCTTTCACTTATACCAGTTGCATTATATTTAACCGATTTTTCGCATCCAATCTATTGGGGATTTAAGGGGCCCTATTTGGCAGCGATTATTCAAATTTTAAATTCTTTTGGAGCATTTTTTTTGGTATATGCCTTTAGGTATGGAAAAGCTATCATTGTTGCCCCTCTAACTACAACAATGCCCCCGGTATTAACTGTTCTTATTTCATTGGCGCTTTATTCGGTCATCCCTAGTTCTGTAATTATTACTGGTATTGCGTTGGCTATTGTTGCTGCATTTTTAATGGGACTTGATGAGGCGAAATCACTAGATGGGAAATGAGGTTTTGAAACACACTTTACACTATTGTCTTTCTTAAATTCATACTGGGTTTCCGGGTAATGATTCTGAAATAGAGTGAATGTTAACAATATTATTGTTCGCTATTTCCATAAATAGGGTTTGTTAACTATAAATAGTCAAGCCTTAATAAGGCATGTAATACACAATTAGCAAGGATTTGGGGATAAAAAGTGAAGCTAAAATTTGCAGGAAAAATGAACTTTGTATTCAAAATCTTGCAAATTATTTTATGATTTCAAAATACTGTTGTCCGAGATAAATTTTTTAAAGTAAGGGGTGGATTTTCCACCCCTTTATATTAATCTTGTTGTACCAGCAATTCGATTAATATGGATAAAATTACAAATTATCTCGGACAGCCGATCTTCACTCAGATACTTTCCTTTATAGATAAAGCTTTAGTTGAACGGGTAACCAAACTGCATCGGGCGAATAGGCATTCCAAGAAACTCATGTTTAAGGATCATCTTGTAACCATCCTTTATGCCGTTTTTACCGGATGCACCTCAATCCGTGAAGTACAGTCGGGGCTTGAGTTATGCCTGGGCAAGCTCAATCATTTTGATTTAAAAGAAGTGCCGCCAAGAAGTACCTTGAGCGATGGTAATAAAAAAAGGCCAAGTGCCGTCTTTGGGGCTATTTACCAGGGCCTCTATCAGAAGTATCGCCATATTATCTCGGACAGCCGCTTAAAAATAGAGATAGCCAGTAAACTCTATATCCTTGATAGTTCTACCATTTCTCTTTTTAAAGCTATTTTAAAGCCCGCAGGGCGCAAAAGAAATGATGGAAAAAGTAAAGGCGGTATGAAGGTTCACACTTTATTAAAAGCCGATTGTAACATGCCCTCCTTTATTAAGTTTACTGCCGCCGCTTTACATGACCAGCAATTCTATCAATATATAAAAGAATTGCCTGACGGATCTGTTATCACCTTTGATAAGGCATATAGTAACTATGAGCAGTTCGCCTTATTAGGCCAACGAGGTATCTTTTATGTAATACCCCAAAAGGATAATGCTACTTATAAAAGCATTAGAGAATTTGAATTAAACGATGATGAACCCGCTATTTTAAAAGATGAATTAATAGAGGTAAGCTATAAGATAGAGGAAGAAGGTATTATCATCCAGAAAACGCTACAACTTAGAAGAATAGCCTATTACTCACAAAAACACCTCTCCACATTTATCTATATTACCAACCACTTTGATATAGAAGCTATGCAAATAGTAGATATCTATAAAAACAGGTGGCAGATAGAAAAGTTTTTTAAAAAATTAAAACAAAACTTTCCACTAACCTACTTCCTGGGAGATAATGTAAACGCAATAGAAATACAAATCTGGTGTGCACTCATTGCCTTAATGCTGTTGCAGGTTTTGCATAGAGAAAATAATTCTAACCTGTCATTCTCTATACTTGCAACAATAGTGAGATTACATCTGATGAATTACATAAGCATAACAGAGGTAATTAGCCATTACAAAAAGAAACGGCAAAGAAAAAAAGGTATACCACTACCGCCACAAACAAAAAAGATGGCACCCCCTCCTTTTCAAACCCAATTTGCATTTTGAGTGTTTATATGGCTTTTGCCATTATTTTTGGATTATTGTTGTCTTATCTCGGACAACAATAATTTCAAAACCAAAATCCTCCTCACAGATGGGCTTTTATAGTACATTCGAAGAACAACTGAGCAGGAGCCATCCTCTTTATATTTTAGCAAACCAAATCAATTGGAACCTTTTTGAAGAAGCGTTTGCAAAACTCTATTCAGAAGAAGGCCGTCCAGCCAAATCCATCCGATTGATGGTATCATTAATCATACTCAAACACATTCGTAACATAAGTGATGAGAGTGTCGTAGAACAATGGGCGAGAATGCTTATTACCAATATTTCAGTGGAGAAAAAATGTTTGCGGCTGGTGAACCTTGTGAAGCATCCGAGTTAGTTCATTTCAGGCATCGCATTGGCACTGAAGGAATAGAATTAATTTTTAAAGAAAGTATCCGCATCAATGGAAAAGATGGCCAGGAGCCGGAAGCCACAACAGACACAACGGTTCAGGAAAAAAATATCACGTATCCGACAGATAGCAAGTTGCATCGCAAGATTATAAAAAAATGTATAGCGATTGCAGGCGAAGAAGGCATAGAATTAAGGCAGAGTTACAAACGGGTTTTGAAGAAATTATTAATGGACCAGCGATTTAGAAACCATCCGAAAAATAAAGGAAAGGCGAGAAAAGCAGATAAAAAAGTAAAAACCATTGCAGGAAGATTGGTGCGGGAACTGGAGCGCAAATTGCCTCCCAGCCTTTATCAGGACACGCTTTTTTTATTTAAAAAAGTATTGGCACAAAAGAAATCTGACACAGGGAAAATTTATTCATTGCATGAACCACACGTCGAGTGTATCAGCAAAGGAAAAGAACATAAAAAGTATGAGTTCGGTTCAAAGGTTTCCGTTATCACTACCAAAAATACCGGAGTAATTATTGGCGCCATCAATATAGAAAAGAATGTACATGACAGCAAAACATTACTACCCGCTATTGAGCAACAACAAAGGCTTACAAGCATAACTCTAAAAAATAATTTTGTTGACAGGGGATACCGTGGAGTAAAAGAAGTATTGGGAACAAAAATTATCATACCGGATTCACCAGGCAAGAGAAGGACACCTTACGAAAAACAAAAACTTAGACAAGGATTTAAAAGAAGAGTAGCTATCGAACCAAAGATTGGGCATTTAAAACAAGATCACCGCCTGAGCCGCAACTTTTACAAGGGAATTAAAGGAGATAATAACAATGTGATGCTTGCCGCAGCAGCTATGAATTTTAAAAGAATGATGAATAAGTGGAAACTGAATCCACTTTTATTTTTGTTTCATTTTTTTCAAACGATTTATCGCCTTATTAAAACAAAATATTCTCAACTCTTCAGTTCTTTAAATCCTAAATTTGGTTTTTAAGGGTTGACTAAATAGTGCCTTATTAAAATTGCTGAATCAAAACTTGGTCTTTGGTTTTTGAATAATTCGGGTCCATGGTACATTGCAAAACCTACGGGATACTTAGCCATTATCACAATATAACCCATACCCCCTCCTGAGTCAACTTCACTTAATCTTCAGCATTGAACCCCTCGGGATCAAATGTTTTAGCCATTTACCTATATCCATTCTTTGGAAACTCTGCTGAATACATGATCCATTCTAACAGCAATGACTCACGATATGTCGGCGGCTCTTTCTTTACGCCTTTACACACTGCTCCAAGGTATCCTCACGGCTAACTACCTCTTGGCTTCAAAAGTAGTGCGAGATAGTTTTGCATGAAAAAAATAAATCATGCGGAGCGACCCCGAAGTACGGCAGCAAATGTTTGAGTTCATCGAACAATGGAAACAAAGTGGCCTTTCTCAAAATGCATTCTGTGAGCGGCATTCAATCCGTTTTCATAAGTTTTATTATTGGTATAAATGCTACCGTAGAGTAAATGATATTTCTGATGAAAATAATCGCGGTTTTGCAAAGTTGAAAATAGAAAAGGCATCTGTTGAACCTTCAGTTGAGATTCATTTTCCGGGTGGTATTCGCGTACTTTTTCATGAACCGGTAAGCAGCAATTATTTAAAAACGCTGATCAGTTAAGAGGTGCTACATTTATCTGCATCCTGCAAATACTATTTATATCGGCAGCCAACCGATATGCGCAAAGGCTTTGACAGTTTGAGTGGCATCGTTACCTCAGAATTAAAAATGGATGTTTTAAACGGAGCAGTATTTATTTTCATTAATAAAAAGCACAACCAGGTAAAACTGCTTTTGTGGGAAGGTGATGGTTTTGCGATCTATTACAAAAGGCTGGAAAAGGGGACTTATGAAATGCCTGCTGCCGCAAAAAATAACACTGAATTTTCCATCACTCATGAAGCACTTCAACACATCCTCCAAGGCGTCTCTTTAAAGAGTGTACTCAAGCGGAAAAGATATCAACAACTGACTGAAAACTGTGGATAACACATTTCCTGAAATGGCTGATACCACTGCATTGTAGTACATTTGCCTTGTGATAGAAACAGCCACTGATTATAAAAGTTTGTACGAAGAATCTGTTCAGCTACATGAAGAATACGTCAAAAAATTTGATCAGGAAATAATCACTTTACGACATGAAATCGCTAACCTTAAACGCATCATCTTTGGAAGTAAAAGCGAAAGTTTTATTCCACAAAATACTCCCTCTGCACAACTCAGTTTGGATATGCAGGCAGAAGCTGTTGCCACATGCTCTGTAATAAAAGCACAGAAGATAGAATATACCCGCCAGCAGGTTGAAATCAAAAAGAATCATCCGGGCGCACCCCACTTCCTGAACATTTGGAACGTCGGGAATTTATTGTTGAACCGGTGGAAAAACCAGAAGATTGCAAAAAGATAGGTGAAGAGATAACCGAAGAATTAGAATATGAGCCGGGCAAATTATTTGTAAACCGGTATGTGCGGCCGAAGTATGTGATGGCTGATAATAGTGAAATAATTATTGCTCCCATGATGGATCGTCCTTTGCCAAAAGCCATTGTAGGACCAGGCTTGCTGGCACAGATCATCATTGATAAATATGTGGATCATCTTCCATTGTATCGCCAGGAACAACGTTTTAAAAGAGAAGGAGTAAACATCCCATACAGCACCATTAGCGATTGGATCAAAAACGGTTGCGTGCTTCTGGATCCTTTAGGTGAAGCACTGAAAAAAATCGTTATCAGCAGCGATTATTTACACGCTGATGAAACACCACTAAAAGTTCTGGATAAAAATAAAAAAGCCCGTCCGAACGGTTCATCCGGGCGGGGCACCACTCATCGCGGATTTTATTGGGTCTATCACAACAGCATAGATAACCTTGTATGGTTCGATTACCGGGAAGGAAGAGGAAGAGAAGGGCCAAAAGAAATACTCAAAGATTTTAAAGGTTACCTTCAAACGGACGGTTATAATGTGTATGATATTTTTAAAGAAAATAAAGATGTCACCGTGCTTCATTGCATGGCTCATGCACGAAGAAAGTTTTTTGAAGCAAAGGAGAATAATGCCGCTGTTGCTGAGTATGCTCTGGAGCAGATTAGATTGCTATATGCCATAGAGCGAAAAGCAAAAGAACAACAATTAACTGCCGGTGAAATTTTTGAGTTACGCCAGGCAGAAGCGTTGCCAATATTGGAATCATTAGGAAAGTGGATGAAAGAAACTTACATCAAATCCCTGCCCAAAAGTACGATTGGCAAAGCCCTGGGCTATAGCATTGAAAGATGGTCAGAGTTGATGATGTATGCAAGTGATGGTAAATTAAACATTGATAATAACCCGGTAGAAAACAGTATCCGTCCTGTTGCCATTGGCAGAAAAAATTATTTATTTGCCGGTAGCCATGAGGCAGCGGAGCGTAGCGCCATGCTTTATTCTTTTCTTGGAACCTGCAAACTCAACAACATTAATCCTTTTATCTGGCTGCAGGATGTTTTGCGCCGAATCAGTAATCATCCTATCAATAAAATTGAAGAACTGCTGCCGCCAAACTGGAAACCACTTGCATAGCAATTTATTTTGAATTAATTTGGATGTGGTTGGCCGGAGGGATACGTTAAAGAGGGCTACGCCCGATGCATTTCAGCCCACCTTCTAAGAAGGTGGTCGTTGAGTAAAAGGATAAATTTAGGTGCTGTAATAGCCATGAAGCAAAGAGACGGCAATATCATTGTAAAGGCTTCACTTAATGCTAAAGCCACAGAAATAGAAAAGGCAGTAAAAGATAATGTAGCTCCCGATGCTTTATTAAATACCGATGAAAGCATGAAGTATAGGAAAGTATTAAGTAGCTACAAAAGAGAAACAGTAAACCACACCGCAAAGGAATGGGTAAGAGGAATGTTTCAACAAACGGGGTAGAAAACTTTTGGTCTGTTATGAAACGCGGTGTATATGGCATTTATCACCAAATAAGTTACAAACATCTGCAACGTTATTGTAATGAATATAGTTATCGTTACAATAGCAGGGATATAAAGGATAGCCAAAGATTTGTAAATAGTTTAAAACAAATTGAAGGTAGATTGGATTGGAAAACTATAGTAGGCAAAAAGAAGTAAATAAAAGGGAGTGTAAAATAAACTGTGTCAAATAATTTTTTGATATTGACAGAATGGAGCCAAAAGCGAAGTTCTTGCTAAAATGGCCGGGCTCGATGCCCGACTATTTTTTAATACAGATGTTGACATCACGTCGCCATTGCATCGTTCTTTCTTAGCCAAAGTTATTATTTTTTCCCCTTTCATAAATTGAGTTTGAGCCTGTCTCCAAAAATGATGCTTAACTGGGAAACGGTAATGCTCCAGTTGGCCAGTGGCATAGTCCATTTTTTTTCTATATTTTTTGTAGCCAGGTACATTAATTTTAAAAGAGCCATGTCTGAAGTAAAAGCCCCTTTGGTCTTGGTCACTTTACGGATTTGGCGATGATATCCCTCAATAGTGTTGGTAGTATAGACGAGCTTTCGGATGGCAGCCGGATATTTAAAATAAGTAGTCAGCTTTTCCCAATTACGCCTCCAGCTTTGGATCACCACCGGATATTTTTTATTCCACTTCTCACTCAACACTTCCAGCTTTTCCTGGGCCTCAGCTATGTTTAGTGCCTGGTACACCGGTTTGAGATCAGCCATAAATACTTTCTGATCTTTACTGGCTACATACTTTAAAGAATTGCGTATCTGATGAACAATACAACTTTGAACTTCTGTTTGCACAAACACGGTAGAAATCGCTTCTGCGAAGCCTTTCAGGTTATCAATACAAGCTATCAGAATATCTTTGACGCCCCTGTTTTGTAAATCAGTCAGAACGCTTAACCAGAAATTAGCACCTTCACTTTCGCTAACATACATCCCTAAAATTTCTTTTTTCCCTTCGGTCGTTATGCCCAGGATATTATAGACGCAGCGGCTTTGCACACGCCCTTCCTGTTTTACTTTATAATGCATCCCATCCAGCCAAACGATGCAGTACGTGTCTTCTAATGGCCGAACCTGCCATTCCTTTACCAGGGGTATTATTTTGTCTGTAATAGTTGATAAAGTACCGGCGAAATATCGGTGTCATACATGTCTTTGATGTGAGCGAAGATATCCCTGAAACTCATGCCATGGCCATACAAGCCAATGATTTTTTGATTCCAGCGAATTAGCCAGAATGGTCTCTCTTTTTCTTAACCAGTTCCGGTGAGAAATCACCGTTGCGGTCACGTGGTGTATCAAGTTCGATAGTTCCGGCACCTGTTTTTAGCGACTTGGTGTTGTAGCCATTTCTCCGGTTGTTTAACTCCGGGCTTTCCTGGTCCAGATGTTCTTCCAACTCTGCCTGAAGAGCAGCTTCTAAAAAGTCTTTTAGCAAAGGCGCAAACGCTCCTCCCTTACTAAACAAATCCTTGCCCGAGCGAAATTGCTCCAGGGCCTTCTTTTTTAATGCTTCGTAGTCGAAGGCTTCTTGTTTGTTTTGCATATTATAAACTGTGTTTTAAAGTTCTTAATTCTTCTGAACTTTGACACAGTTTATTTTACAGCCTCAAATAAAATTTGAAAACTATTGATGCATACTTTTTAATGATTCTGTAATATCACTTAGGATAGGAGATAATTTTCACTTCTTTTATCGTCAATGGCTTTTTCTACAACTTCGTATAAATCTTTCAAAATTTTGAATTCACCGTCTAAGCCGTCTATTTTACATGATACTAATTCATCTACAATTTTATCTGAATCAAAAATTGTCATACTAAAACAGGTATTAGGTCGCCCATTAAATACCGAATAATATTTATCAACCAAAAATTTTCTACTGTGTGCAAAAAATTCATATGCAAACTGCCCTTCACCTTTACTCCATTGGATTAATCCTTTTGAGGTAGATGACCGCAATTCATTAACTAAATTTTCATATCCTTTAATGCGACTTAAAAATCCACCGCCTTTGGCGGTGGTCATGTACTGATGGCTATGCCTTAATTTTGGTGGATGGGAAGTAAGTACAAAAAGCTGTCGCCCGTGGTATATAAATGCGACTATCATATAGTGTGGACACCGAAATATCGTTATAGGGTATTGTTTGGAGAGGTAAAAAGTTTAGTGGAGAATGATATTCGAATGTTATGTGAAAGGAAAGGCGTAGAGGTGGTAGAATTGAATGTGCAAATCGATCATATTCATTTAGTGGTCTCTATTCCGCAAAAGTATCGGTATCGGTATTGATGGGGACATTAAAAGGAAAGCTTGCGATAAAATTATTTAAGAGTTATCCGAATTTAAAACAGAAACCGTATTGGGGAAATCATTTTTGGTCGAGAGGGTATTTCGTAACGACCGTAGGAGTAGATGAAGAAATCATCCGGCGATATGTAAAGTATCAGGAGAAGGAAGAATAAAAAGGAAGAAAACCAGCGCCAAAATTTTGATTTGTTCTCTGCGCCGCCTGAGAGTTAAAGAGGGCTACGCCCGATGCATTTCAGCCCACCTTCTAAGAAGGTGGTCGTTGAGTTATTATTTAAATTTATTTTCGCATGATAATACATTAAAATTTATTTCTCTTATTTTCTCAATTACTCCTTGCCTTTTAAAAACCAAGAAAGACTTTTCTTGCACCACTTGGAATAATTCATTTATTAATTCAGACAATAAAGTTAAACAATTATTACATTCTTCAAAAGGTTCATTTATCAAACTTCTTCTTTCTATTGAGATAGCCTCCCAAATATCTTTAAAGCTATATAATTCATCTATATAACTCGTTATAACAGACTCATCAAAACTATCACTTAATATTCTTTTTGGTAATAGTTGATACTCCTAATAATTCAAATAAAAATTTAACTAAGGCTTTCCCTATTTATATAAAATTGCATCAACGAGGCTTTATAAAACAATGTAAGAATAAACCAGAAATAAAAATAACATGGAAAGGGCAATTTTACAGGTTATATACACATCGGGCACTTATATTTTGGGGTACATTAATAGCTGTATTAATTGGGTTGCAACTCTTATCGTAAGCATCTTAGTATTACTACACACTGAAAAACACACACGGCAGCCAGAAATAACAAAGCAAACACCAGCCCATCTACGATTCGATTCCTTATCATCAAAAAAAGGATACTTCTTCTCTTTCAAAATAATTTATTAAATTACTCTTTTAAAAAGAATTTGTATAAATAAAAACAGCCATAATCAGTAAATTTGTAAGAGTAACGACAATTGCTAATCTTTTAAATTTATCAATCATGGCTAAAATTCCTGCCAATAATGGCAAACCAATTACGAAACAAGTTATAAACCAAGTAAAAACATTCGCCAAGGGTAATACTCCTACTGGTTTAATTGCTTACAAAATGGGAAGAAGTGAAAACTCTATTTACAAAATAGCAAGTAATAACAATATCTCATTACATCCGACTAATAAAAGCCCTTATAATCGGATTAAGGTATAGATACATTTTCTTTTTCTAATTTCTTAACGGCCTTATTAGAGGCTGCTTTCATTTTTTTTGTCCAAACATAACCGTAATCCGCAAGGATACTTCCCATTTCAAATAATAGATTTTTAATTTCTTCTTTACCTTTAGACATATACCTTGTCCTTTATTAGTAGTTGTTGCCAAAGATTTCAAATATGATATTAGATCTTTAAATTTAAATAATTTGATATTTGGGAATTTTTGTCACGTCTTCGAACGAATTTCTAATCGATTGGTATTTTTTACAAATAATTTTTTGGAGTTTTTTTTCCAATTATCTGTGTATTGTAATACTTAAAAGATATTTTAATTATAATTTGAAATAATGGGGTAAATATAATTTTTTTTGACTCCTAATATTATGCTTTATGAATTACAGAAAATAATTTACCGTAACTGATTTTATTTGTGATGAACATTTTCAAGATTGGATAATTCGACCAGATGAGCATACAGATGTTTTTTGGGAAAACTGGCAGCGATCCAATCCCGACAAAATTGATAAAATAAATCTGGCAAAAAAAGTTCTTTTAAATATTAAATTCCAGGAGGATTTTCCTACACCTGAACAGATTCAAAATGCTTTGTCAAAAAACCTTTCACTAATAAATGCGATGGAAGATGCGAATAACAAAAGCGCAAAAGTAATTTCGATAAAAAGGTTCAGAAAGTTGAGAAAGTTTGTGGCAATCTTAATTGGAATATTGATAATCGGTGCATCTGTATTTTACTACAACTGGAGAAATGCAACTATGACAATATCTACTAATTATGAAGAATTAAAAACTTTGATACTTCCTGATGGAACTGAAATAATATTGAACGCACATTCTTCCATTACCTATTTAAAACACTGGCCTGGTAGCGTGCCTCGAGAAGTTCAGTTACAAGGGAATCTTTTTTTATAATAAAATACCTTGTTGAAATTTATGTAAGACTTTTAAACGGAAATCGTGTGCATCTAATTGGTTGGATGAGGTAATAGCTGGCAGTTTATTTTACAAGACTTTATAATGCGAAAAAACAAATTAACAGTTGCATTGTTTTTGGGAAAAGTTAATTGCCTGTGATTCGAAAGGAATTTTGAAAGTATCTATACGATCTCAAAATCTTTTGATGTTTAAAATTTCTGAAAAAAAAGTAAAATTTAGTTTGACTGAAATGGCGGGTGATTTTATTTGATGGCTCCCAAAAAGGAAACGTTCATTATATTTTGAAATGACATTTTTATTGTCATTGAAATAAATTATCAGGTAAATTTTTCTCATAATCAAGTATCAAATCGTTGATGATTTTTTAATCTGTCAACCTTTTGGTATTTTAAAATACAAAATTATTACTTCAACAGATATTCTATTTAAAGTCATTCCCGTTCTAATTTAACTTTTTGATTGGTTAAAAGTAAATACTCCTTGCTATGCGTGATAATATCAAAATCCCATTTTTGGTATGGGCCATTTATTCCATTGGCAATTAGTTATCCTCTAAACCTATAAGGTTTAATCAAAAACAAAAACCTTATAGGTTTCACCTTCGTATAACCTTCTCCGTTATACCCTATTTCAACTCCCAGTCATCTGTCCTGAAAGGAGACGCGGGCAAACCTGCTTTATTAAAAAGATTGGGGATAGCTGTGTTGGTAAAACCCATTCTTACTGCCGTTGGATGTTGCACTTTCGGGCTGGACACCACTACCGTACTATCCATAATGGTGGCAGTTGCTGAAACAAACTCGTGATCTTCCCCCGCAATCATAAAATCAGTTGATTCATTTCCTTTTTTCGCCAAGCCATCTTTTGCAAAATCAAAATGAATAATGGCTTTATTTCCTTTTACTTCCATATCGTGGTAAAGCGGCCCTGAATATTGAATATTTTCTTTGTCGTAAGTGTTGGCAAGTGCCCATGCAGCAAGGCGTTTTCCTACATTTATTTTATCTTTCGGATGAATGTTATTGGTGTCGCCGGTAATGTCGGTTATTACTACCATTCCCGTTTTGGGAACCTCGCGGTAAGTTTTTAATTGTTGTTCCCTCACCTGTGCTCCTTTATCTCCTTTACCATAATTATAAGGCGCGATCTGTACAAAATAAAAAGGAAAATTCTCTTTCCATAATTCTCGCCACGAATGGATCATCGCGCTGAAAGTTTCTTCGTAAGTATCCGGGTTGGTGGTGTTCGTTTCGCCCTGGTACCATATCGCTCCTTTTATAGGAAATCCTGTAATGGGCGCTATCATTGCATTGTACGTTACAGCAGGCCGCAAGGGACACCACGATACCGGGGTTAACATTGCCGCCGAGGTAGCCAGCTTTTCACTATTGTTGAATACTTCTATGGGTGTCCATGATTGTACGGGCGTACCGCCCCAACACGATTCTATCAACCCTACAGGCTGATGAATGTTTTCGTTTATAGTTCTTCCGAAAAAATACCCGGCAGCGCTGAATGAATGCATGGTTTGCGGAGTGCACACTTCCCATTTTCCCCTTACTTCCTGTTGTGGGTATGGATACCGAAAAGTATTGAAGCTGCACTGAACTATAACGAAAAGAAAGTACAGAAAGGTGCTGCCGAATGTTTGTGTGCTGCTAATTATTTAAGTGAAGCAACAAACATGAATTTCTATCAAAAATTAAATGGCTTTGAAATGTTGAATAATTTAAATAGCAGAGCTACCACTAAAACTATTCATATTTCATTAAATTTTGACACCTCGGAAAAGTTATCAAATGATAAGCTGATTGAGGTTGCTAATGTGTATATGGAAAAGATCGGTTTCGGTCAACAACCTTTTCTCGTTTACAAACATGAAGATGCAGGGCATCCACACATTCACATTGTAAGTACCACCATCAAAGAAGATGGCAGCAGGATTAATACCCACAACATCGGCAGGAATCAATCTGAAAAAGCAAGAAAGGAAATAGAGCAACATTATGGATTGATAAAAGCAGAACGGCAGCAGCAATTAATGAAGCCTGGCATCAAGCCGGTGAAAGCACAAAAAGCCGTGTATGGAAAGTCTGAAACAAAGCGAAGCATTTCCAATGTAGTGGTTGCAGTATTCAGTCAATACAAGTTTACTTCTTTGCCGGAATTCAATGCGGCTTTAAAACAATTCAATGTGGTTGCAGACAGAGGCAAAGAAGAAGGCAGGATTTACAAGAACCGTGGGCTGGTTTACCGCATTTTGGATAGCGATGGAAATAAAGTTGGAGTACCTATCAAAGCAAGCTCTATTGGATGTAAACCAATCTTAGATAATCTGGAAAAGAAATTTACTGCCAATGAAGGTGCAAAAGAACTGTTGAAACAAAGAACCAAAAATACTATTGATGAATGTTTACAATCATCACCCGGCAGTATCAAAAATTTAGTAGCGACTTTGAATCAAAAAAATATTTATACCGTACTTAGACAAAATGCAGAAGGAAGGTTGTATGGTATCACTTTCGTGGACAATCAAAACAAAGTTGTTTTTAATGGTAGTGATTTGGGCAAAGGATACAGTGCGGCTGCATTGCAAACCAGGTTGGCTGTATTAAATGAAAATCCACTTGCTCAGGATGAAATAAAAGGCAGCAGTTCTTCAGGTATTATAATTAAAGAAACTGACCTGAATAAACATCAGGAGAAAACCATTTCAACTACTGCTAAAAACGAAAACTTATTAGATGTGCTTTTATCAACTAAAGAGCAATACGATAATACACCAACAGTCTGCTTAAAAAGAAAAGAAAGAAAAAGAGAAAACCTATCATTTAAAAACTAAAAATAAATGTTATGTCACATACCGGGGAGAATGAACAGGGGCTTAGAAAGATATTAGACTTAACAAGATTTGCCAGCATCTTTATTTTGCTGCTCCATTTTTATTATTACTGCTATGCTGCTTTTAAGCATTGGGAAATTAAAAGTACCATCACAAATAGGCTGATGACCAACATCATGCACACTGGTCTATTTAACAATCAATACACTTCCAGGTTTTTAGTGATTGGATTATTGATTATTTCTTTATTAGGCGCACAAGGCAAAAAAGACGAAAAGATAAATTGGAAAAGTGTAACTGCATATTTACTGATTGGCTTTCTACTTTTTTTTGGTAGTAAAATTTTACTAAGCTTAAATTATTCTGTAGAAAATATTGCCATTATTTACATGACAGTAACAGGCATTGGCTTTTTACTAATACTGGCCGGTGGTAATCTGCTTAGCCGGTTAATCAACCTGAATTTATCAAACGATATTTTTAATTCTTTGAATGAAACTTTCCCGCAGGAAGAAAGGTTTTTATCCAATGAATATTCCATCAATCTTCCTGCCCGGTATAATTTAAAAAAGAGGGTAAGGAAAAGCTGGATAAATATCATCAATCCGTTCAGAGGTTTGTTAGTAATTGGAAGTCCAGGCGCTGGTAAAAGTTGGTTTATAATTCAGCATGTCATCAAACAGCATATTGAAAAAGGTTTTGCGATGTTTGTGTACGACTTTAAATACGATGACCTTTCTAAAATAGTTTACAACTGGTTGCAACAAAACAAACATAAATATTCCGTGCCGCCATCTTTCTATGTTATCAACTTTGATAATCTTTCTGTATCGCATCGCTGCAATCCTTTAGATCCAAATACTATGAATGATATTACCGATGCAACGGAATCTGCAAGAACAATATTGTTGGGACTGAATAGGGAATGGATAAACAAGCAGGGAGATTTCTTTGTAGAATCACCTATCAACTTTGTAACCGCCATCATTTGGTTTTTGAAAAAATATGAAGATGGAAAGTATTGCACCTTGCCACATGTAATAGAACTGATGCAGTCTGATTATGATGAACTGTTTCCGGTACTGAATACGCAGCCTGAAATTGAAGTGTTGGTAAATCCATTTATTACTGCTTATCAAAACGATGCTATGGAGCAATTAGAAGGGCAAGTCGCCTCTGCAAAAATAGGTATGGCACGATTGGCTTCCCCGCAATTGTATTGGGTATTATCTGGCAATGATTTTACCTTAGACATCAACAATCCCAAATATCCTAAAATCGTTTGCGTAGGTAATAACCCGGAGAAGCAACAAATTTATGGAGCAGTTTTATCTCTCTACATTTCAAGATTGGTAAGACAGGTAAATAAAAAAGGAATGCTAAAATGTAGTTTGGTGTTTGATGAATTTCCTACTATATATTTCAACAATATGGATAGCCTGATTGCCACTGCAAGAAGTAATAAAGTTGCTACCACATTAGCCATGCAGGATTTCAGCCAGTTGAAAAAAGATTATGGAAAAGAGCAAGCGGACGTAATTGTAAATATCACCGGTAACATTATAAGTGGTCAGGTAATGGGAGAAACTTCCAAACTATTATCAGAACGTTTTGGGAAAATTATGCAGGACAGGCAAAGTGTTTCTGTTAACCGAACCGATACTTCTATCAGCCATTCCAAGCAATTGGATAGTGCCATACCTGCTTCTAAAATTGCCGCTCTTTCGTCAGGTGAGTTTGTGGGTCTTGTTGCAGATAACCCGGATGAGAAAATTAAGCTGAAAATGTTTCATGCCGAGATTATGAATGATGCTAAAAAATTGAATGAAGAAATAAGCCGGTATAAAGACATTCCTGTAGTATCCAATGTTACCCAACAGCAGGTGATTGATAATTACTACCAGGTGAAGATGGAAGTGAAGCGGTTGATTGGTGAAGAGGTGGAGCGGTTGAAGGCAGAAAAAAATTAATTATTCATTATACCTACAAAGCCATTTTTACCGAATTCAATTGTATAATTCCCTTTTGAGTGTTGTATGGCTTTTAGGTCATCAACTGCTCTCAGATGTGCCACTATTTTTTCATACCTCCTTCCACCGTTTAACCCTCTTAAAACCTCTGCAATAACCAAGGCTCCAGAGCATGCACCTACAAACGATGCTGAAACAGCTTTACCAGCTATTGATATTGGTACAATGCCACAAATATCGTTATCTTCTTTTTTCAATATTTCGAGTACCGACCGATTTATTTCCTTGTTCGTTTCGTCTATATCCCCCCAAATATCTTTTGGTGTTTTTGATGCTGCCGGAAAAGTGCGTAAAATGATGTTATCAAAAGTGGCAAGATTGCTGCCCAGAGCTGATTCTACAATCAGGTCAAATCCAACATTTTCAAGATGAATACGAGAAGAAGCAGAATCAAATCCACATAAAGCAATAAACGGTTCTTCATTTATTCTTTTTGTATGCTCGTCAAATTTCCTTTCCGTTATCATTGTATTAAAGCCTCTTGCTTCCAACCAAGAATTGCACATTCTTGTTTTATAAATTCCTGTATCATTCTTTTCACATAATAAACCTGCACTAACATTTGCCTCTACTATTCTGTCATAATCCTGAAGAAGAAATGTGATTTCATTCGGTGCTTTAAATGGCAGTAGCCCTATATTCCATATATAAGCCTGCCCAAGATGGCCGAGGCCAAAAGCCAAAACCTATTTGGGAGCAATGTAACCCGTCGGCCGCCAGCATTATCATCAAGCCAGTGTAAATCTGGCCACCACAAGGAAATTCCAACTGATTTATCACAGGAAGAAATATTGATTTCAGATAGTTTTAAAAATGAAAGACAAATTGCTAACCCTCCGGAAAATACACCTGCTGTTGGAATATTTCCAGTTTCAGTAAAAGGGACTTCTATATTTTCAGCAAGTACTCCTGCTTGCCAATCATTGCATACCACTTGCAAAGAATTATCATCATCTACTGGTAGTCCAAACATTATTTTAAAGCAATCATGAGGAGTTTTCTCGGTTATCATTGCTCCAGCCTCTAATAAAATTTCATTGAAAACTTTGGCTTCTGGCCAGGGTAAAAGACAAGGAATGTCAGGAGGCATTAGAATATATACACCTCCAAGAAAAGCTCTTTTACCTGTATTGACTGCTGTAATTAATGCTGCCTGTAGCGGTAACGAAGATTTTATTTTATCACCACAAACAAGATAGATACTCAGCGATTCTAATTTTTGCATCGCATCTTCTGGCGAACAGTTTTGCTTCTCAATAATACCAAGCGATAAACGGTTGAATGTATCTTCAGACAATTTCATTTTCTATTATTTATCTGTTATTTTAAATTTTTCTGAGCCGATGTCCCATGTCTTCCATTTTTTATCTCCGAGATATTCGTGGATACCTACATTTCTTAAAAGCTGACCTCTTTTGGTTGCTAAATTTGGTACTATCAATGCAAGATGCCCGGCCTGGGCAATCATTGGGTGTTTTTTGTCGGCTCCACTTTGCCCTGTCCAATTACCAGGATGAGTATGGACATCTGCCAGCACCTGCAATTCCTTTTCCCTGCATATTTTCCATAATGGCAAATAACCGTCTCCTTCAAAAACTATGATTCCTGAATCTAAAGAATGTGGGTCCAGTTCATCATAACATATAAATTCAGTTATCTTTCTTTGTGTAGAATTGCCAAGAAGAAAAGCACCGCTTTCACGAATACCTTTTCCTCTCAATTTTAATTCTTTGATTAGCTTTTTCCACAGAGTTTTACTAATAGACAAATCAGTAGTTAACATAGTCGGCTGAATTTAATAAACGGTGTAAAAAATGTAGGTAAACTTGAATCTTAAAAGTAGGCTTCCACCAAAGCTCAGGAAACACAGCTTGCCATCCCTCATGTCCTGCCATAGCAAGCCTGTCGCAAGGCGCATAAAGTGCATTGGGATTCCATGCCGGATTAAAAGTGTTAGAAACAAACTTGCTTCCTTTTTCGGCCATTTTTCATTTGGTAGTCTTCCCTGTAGTTCAACTTCCCAGGGGCAGGCAGTAGGAGCCTGAGAAGGATAGCCTGATAGGTCAAACCTAAAGTGATACTTATCCGGGTGATTATCCTTTGGCGCTGCCTGTACCCAAATAATTACTAAAGGCCAGTTGGGATATTCTGGATCTTCGTCCACAATACCCCACATATCACTGTCAACGCCAGTTTGAAAGCCGGCCTCTGAAACATGCTGTTTAAACTGAAGCAAATCTGGTTTCATCCCTGCACTTGTTTATTGGCTGTTAGTGATAGGCTGATGCTACATTGAGGAAATGCTACAAAAGAACCGATGTGGTCACCTGGTTGTAAAACAGCGCCATCGCTAAGTTTTAAGAGCAGGTCGGCTGCATCACCTTCGCTGATGTTAAACTTTTTAGCCGCTTGTTTTAGAATCTTTTTGGCAGTTGTAGATGGCGGTACGTTCAGCGTAATAGTTTGGCCGTTGTACTCAACTGCCACACTCACCTTTTTGCAGCGATGGCAGTGAATGTGAACTTTTCTTTTAATTCCCCCCTTTTCACCGATTTCCTCCTTGGGTCTTTGTTCATCTTCATCTTCCACAAAGAACTCGACATCCTCTGGGCTACCAGAATTGGGAAATTCCTGTAGATACTTGTTAACTACATCTTTTACTGAGGCTTCTTCTGAAACCTCTACCAGTTTGGGCTCACGGTTGTTTTCCCCGTGTACATAAATTTGAATTGTTTTCATAATTAATTTGTTTATACTTGTGTATGCTCCAAAAAGGTTCTTTTTTGTCAATGGCTAAAAAAGATATTATGGAGCGTAGTATTATAAACACCATATAACTTTTTAATGGCAGTAATTGACTCACAAACTTTTGAGCAGCTAAAACTGATTTCTGAAAAGGAATGGGGACTTATTTTCAAAGAATTGGTTATCTACAGTGAATTACGGTTAACAAAGATTGGATTTGTGCCAAGATCTGAGAAGGATGTGAAAAATGGCGAAGATTTTTCGAATGATGCTATTGAAAAACTGTTTAATGGCGACAGAGCCTGGGATTTTATTCGATTCCCCGATGTACTAATTCATTTAAAGGGTGTGGCAAAAAGCCTGATTTGGAGTCATATTAAATCATCGTCAAGGTCAACCGTCAAAAAAGAACTTACTTCTATAGTCTTTGACGACTCTGAAGACTTTGAATCCTTTAGCGATATTGCAGCCACAGAAGACCCAGAAACCATTATTATTTCTGATGAAAATTGGAAAGATATTGAAAATCACTTCGGAGAGGATTCAGATGGCTTTATTATGTTCTGTGATTGGATTGATGAAGTTCCGGCAAGAGATATTGCTAAAGAATATAACGTAGATGTAGCTGCTGTTTATAATACAATTAAGAAAGGTAAAAGGATTATTACAAAAATATTTACCGTCTAAAAACCGTTCATGCCGTCCAAAAAAATAAATATTGACCATCTAATTGATTCTTATCTGGATGCTGCGTCAAAGAATCCTGGCTCTTTGGATGATATGCTAAAGGAACATGGTTATGACCCTCAAAAAGTTGAAAAACGAGGTGTTAATAATATTAAGAAACTGATGTTTCAGCAACAAGTAGCCATCAATAAAGACAAGTTATTGGGCTTATATTCTAAAGCATTATTAATGGTACAGGATGCAACAACAGATACTAGGGCAAGCCATTTTTACTTTGCTTAAACAAAAATCGCCCAGTCTTCAGTTTAGAAATCTTGAAAACCTTGATGAAGAAAATCTACGTCAAATTTTAACTGAAACAGAAATTCTTGATTTTATTGAAAAATTAGAAAATGGAGAAGCTAAATGATTTCTAAAGCCGTTTTGAAAGCAAGAGAGGTATTTGATTACTGTGGTATTGAAGATACCATCTGTTATTTCTTTGAAGGATTTGATTACTTATCATAACGGCATAGTGAACGAAACACCATTGAATAATTGTGATGGGAGAATGGTAATGAAAAATGGGAGATCAATAGTTTCATTGAATTCCAATATTGAATTTCCGCAAAAGAAGCGATTCGTACTGGCGCATGAATTAGGGCATATTTTGCTTCATAGTAATAACGAAGCTACATTTTCAGACGACTATTCAACGCTGGAAGCATATAAACATGGCTCACAAGAAAGAGAAGCAAATGACTTTGCAACCGAACTTTTAATGCCAGAATTACTTTTTAAAAATGCTTGCTTTAAACAAAAATTCTCTCCCGATTTAATGAGGCGGCTATCTGAAAAATTTAATACAAGTCTTACATCCACTATTTATAGATTTATTGATTTTGGCAACCACCCAATTTGCGTATTTTTTAGTAAAGATGGCAAAATTGAATATCATAAAAAGTCAACACAGCTATACTATAAAATACCAGAGAGAAATAAACTTAGTGTGCCATCAGATTCAGTTGCTAATGAATATTATTCCCAAAATAGAATTTATAGAAAAGAAGATTCTGCTCAGCAAATTTCTAAATCAACATGGTTTGAACTCGGCGATTATGACAAAGACACACCTATGTTTGAGTTTTGTGTAATAACTCCAAGGTATAATACAGTTGTAAGTGTTATTTGGGAAAAATAGATTTACCGATGAATGCAAATGATATTCTAATAACACCTTGTTGCTATTGTGGTACCAAAGAGGCCACAACAAGAGATCATGTACCACCGAAAGCAATCTTTAACAAACCACGGCCAGATGATTTAATTACTGTGCCTTGTTGTTTTGAATGTAATAATCAGGCATCCTCATTTGATGAAAAGTTTAAAGCTTACTTGGGAATGCATATAGCCAGGCAAGGCGGCGAGCGCCTGAAAGACTTTTTAAGGAAGGTGTGTTACCTACTGCAAAGCACAATAATAAATTACGCACGAATATTTTCAAGTCAATGTATCCGGTAAACATTGCAACTAAAGCAGGGATTATAACTGGCAAAGGCATAGCAGTTCCGTGGGATAATGATGCTCATGATACAACCATCGAGAGAATTATTAGAGGCTTGTTTTTCCATCATTACGGTAAAATAATTGGTGATAACGCAAGTGTTAACACTTATTGGTTTAAAGAACACCAACGTATTTTGGACGATAAATTATATGAAACTTCAATAGCAAATGGAAACTTTAAATATCAATATAATAAAGTGGAAAAAGCTGAATTTGACTCAGTTTGGCTTTTCAATTTTTACAACGGACATTTTGCCGGAGGAATGGTTTTAACCTCCAGATGGATCTTTATCAAAATCAATTATACAATTCTAAATAAATGAATAACCACTGGAATTTACGGAATATTCCTCATAAAGGTTGGCGACTGTTGGATGTAATTGACATACGTGAGGATGGGCAATCGGTAGAAGATACAGAATATGAGACCTGCATGATATGTGGCAATGACAAAATAAGGTTTGTACATATTGTTGAGCATGATGAGATACTTGAAGAATTCAAAGTTGGTTGTGATTGTGCTGAAAAAATGACTAATGATTATGTTAATCCTGGAAAGCTTGAAAGGAATTTAAGAAACAGGGGTGTTCGGCGCTCCAAATGGATTTCAAAAGAGTGGCATGTGAATGAAATGGGGAATCAGTATTTAAAAAAAGACGGTCACTATTTTTTGATTTTTAAAGATACAAAATCGAGAAAGTTTAAGTGTAAAATTGACGACATCTGGGGTAAGAAAATCTTTAATACTATCGAAGAAGCTAAAGCTGCTACTTTTAATGGTATTGATTACTTGAAAAAAAAGGAAGAGTGGTAAGTATTTAAACTATGATCTTTTTTCTTTCTCCTCCTCAATAATCTTCTGTAATTCCTTTTCACTCGGCAGATTGATTAGATACTTTGAAACAAAAACTTGCTGCGGCAAACCCATTGTAGCATATTTCACCAATGCCTCATTTTTACCAGAGCATAAAATAATACCAATGGGATCATTGTCGCCATTGGTAAATTCGTGGTCTTTATAATAGTTGAGGTACACGTTCATTTGCCCGGAATCTGAATGATCGAACTCTCCAATTTTAAGGTCCAGAAGGATATGGCATTTTAAGATCCTGTGATAAAATACTAAGTCGATTCTGTAGTGTTTGTTATCAAACGTTATTCTCTTTTGCCTAGCCTCAAAGCAAAACCCCCTTCCCATTTCAATTAAAAAATTCTGCAGGTTAGTAATGATACTTTCTTCCAGATCAGATTCACTATAAGATGGCTTTTCCTCCAACCCCAGGAACTCAAGCATGTAGGTATTTCGAAATACATCTTCCGGCTTTAGGTCGTTTTCTAATAAATGATTTTTAAGTACAGTTTCTTTGTCGGAGCTAAGTCCTGTTCTTTCATACAGAAGGCTTTCTATTGCCCTTTTTAAATCCCTGACACCCCAATTATTCTTAATAGTTTGCATCTCATAAAATCGCCGCTTATTGGCTGTGTTTGCCTTTAAAAGCTCTATAAAATGAGAAAAACTAAGGTTGGTAAGCAACAGGTTCATGTCAGTCTCAATTCTTTCAGAATCCAATTCTGCGGACAGTGTCCGCAGAATTGGAGAGTAATTAAAATCAATTAAATACGATTTTGCGGACACTGTCCGCAAAATCTGAGGATAGGCTTTATACAGGTCTTTACAAAGGTATAAATGCCTTTCCCTGATTGATTTCAACCCCTTTTTTAAGAGATTTTGGGCGATAGCTTTAAAGAGTTGTTTACCATAATCTGCGCGGTCTTTACCAGACTGTTCGTACTCTGCAATATAATATCCAATAATCCAGTTTCGGAGAGTCAAAGCAGTATTTACCTGCTTTTGAACTTTATTCAGGAAATAAGTATTTGTATTCTGAATGGTAGTCGCCAAATTTTCCAGTGTATTTAAAGTCGGCACATTTTTATTCGTTTCCATTTCGTTTGATTTAATAGTTTGAAAGTTTAATCCATAAACTCATTTTGCGTTTTCGGGCTATTTTTAAAGGAAGTAAGCCTTTGGGCAAATTCTTTTTTCACTTCTTTTTCAAAACTGTCGAGATAATTCTCTGTAGTCTTTATATCACTATGACCCAATGCTTCCCTGTATATATTCTGTACTGGCACCCGAACGTTTTAGAACTGTGGAGAAAGTATGCCTTGCCACATAGGTGGTCCCTTTTTTATCAATTTCCAAATTTTTCAGAATGTGCTTCATCCAATTGTTTATAAAGCTTACAAGAAGTTGCATTAGTTCGTACTGACGTAATGGGGATATACCCGGCTCCATTACAGGGAAAATGTAATTATTAGGAGATTTATCTTTATTACCCCAACGTTCCATAATTGCTCTCATATCATCATTGATAAAAACCGTGATGGGTTTGGGATCGTTACGCAATGCCCTTTCGGTTTTACTTCGTTCAAAAACTAAGTATTCATCGTGGATATTTTTATATTTAAGAAAGGCAATATCTTTTGGATTCATACCATTTCCAAAGTAGCTGAATAACCAGTAGTCCTTAGCTCTTTGCTCACTTTCATTTTTTGGGTCGCATTTATAGTAGTATATTTTTTTAATGTCTTTTAAGTCAAGGGCCTTCTTTGTATTTTTTGAAGCAGGTATCTTGTACTTACGTCTTCCAAATGGGTAACATTTTTCTTTTTTAATAATACCATCTTCAATGGCTTCATTAAAAATTGTACGGAGTGGCCGCAGATACATACCAATAGTAGTTTTAGAAATATCCTGGTTGGTAAGCCAGTTCTCATATTCATATAAAAAGGAAACGGTTATTTCTTTAAGATGAGCATTACCTCTAAATTTCTTTAATGAAACATAGCTGCAATGGTAATACATGCCAGAACTAATCCGGCTTCCCTTAAAACTTTTTTTATAAAGTTCTTATAACAGAAAGAGATATAGTATCAGGCATCGAATCCTCTTCCAGCAGGATCGGAAATTTTTTAAAAAATGAAGAGTAGTCAAATTCACTTGTATTCTTAGAAAGAATGGTGGGCTTTAATTTTCTCGGACGAAATAGAATAGCGTTATTATAAATAAACTCATTTTCAAAATCAGTAAAACTAAATGAGCCTAAATCCTTAACTGCATTTTCTGCAGTCCTTTCGATCTTTTTAATTTATCCCGGATAGTTTGCAGTTCATTACTGATTCTTAATGCAGAAAGTTTATCATATTCATCCTTCGTTAAATCAAAGATGGTTTGATAATACTCGGTAACCCGTTCAAATGTTACCCGTAGTTTAACGGGATACTTGTTACTTTTTTTAATCCTACGGGTGTCGAGGATAATGCTTAATGTTGTTGACATAACTTATAATTTTTCAATTTCACAAAATCTTTCCCTTCAAAAATTTGCAAACAATTTGCAAACAAATTATAGTTAAACGGCGCTCAAACACTATAAAGGTAAAAAAGCAACAATCGTGCAATAAATTGAAAATGAATACTTTAAGTTAAAATCAGTTAAATTAAATTAAGATGAATAAGGAATTTTTTCCTTCTTACAAGCAGAGGGTCCGCGGTTCGAACCCGTGTGCTCCCACAAAGATGGAAGCCTTACCTGTTAGGGCTTCCATTTGATTTTTAAAGCCCTTCTTACAGTGTAGCTTTTTTAAACGTTAGTAAAAAGCTATTATGATAGATTTGCCCAACAACTGCACCTGCAGCGAAATTACTTTTACAGCGTTATTTATTCAAATCAAAAGAAGTTTATTGAAACTGATTTCAATAAACTTCTTTCAAACATTTATCCACAAAAGATTACAAATGGGTTTACCAACTAGTTTTCAGTATTATACCGCTTTTAATAAATTTACTAATTGTTTTTTCCCGCTTCATAAAAGAGTAGCAGTAAACCAACAAATAAAAAGGTTTTTTATTTTACTTATGTGATCAACATTTATCCAAGATTGGTGAAGAATAAAAAGCAAGTTTTTCAGAACACACATAATTGAAGATGTACTCGGGTAATTTTAGACGAAGTAAATCCGGTATAAAGGATACTTGCAAAAAACTTTAAATAACACTATATTTGAAATAATATTGTATACCAAAGAAATCCTCAAAAGAAAAGTACATACATAAACTGCAGAGGTACATTTTATATTCTTGTGTACCTGAAGAATAGGTGGTGCATTAATAATTTTGGTAAAGAAATTTAATGACTTGGCCTTTCTTTTAATGATTTTAGACGCTAAAAATACAATTCGGGTAAGAAAAATTGCAAAGGCAATTATAGAAAAAGGTTACAAAAAATTATCTATAATAAATGGCTTTAGTAAATTTCACTTTTCTAAAATCAAAGAGAGCAAACTGTATTTCAAGTAGGCTTTTTCTGATTGCGGGCACTGTCCCTAACAATTTCTATCGCCAGTGCACAGGATGTCAGTAATATCAATCTGAAAAAACCGGTGCAATTTCATGGGAACATGAATGTTCAGTTCCAATATTACAAAGCCAGCGGCATTAGCCCGAGAGAGAAAGAATTTAGCTGGCTGATAAATGGCAATCCTGTACTTACAGTTTTAGGCGTTCAGATTCCTTTTTCATTTGTACTTTCTAATTTCGAAAACAAGTTTTATCAGCCCTTCAATCAGTTTGGCATCAGCCCATATTATAAATGGGTGAAGTTACATTTAGGATACCAGAATATTACCTACTCGCCTTATACGCTGGCTGGCCACCGTATGCTGGGCGCAGGCTTTGACCTGACACCCAAAAAATTTCGTATTGGTTTTATGTATGGACAATTAAGAAGATCTACTTCTATAGATTCCAGTATGAATGCCAATCCTCTGTATATAAGACCTGTGCCTACTTATAAGCGAATCGGGCTGGCCGCAAAACTTGGCTATGGCACTTCTAAAAATTATGTAGACCTCATTTATTTTAAAGGGTGGGACAAAGAAAAATCATTATCCTCCAAATTAAAAGATTCCATACAACCTGCAGAAAATACAACCATAGGAATATCTTCAAAAATAACTTTTGCTAAAAATTTTTACTGGAAGGCGGATGTGGGTTTAAGTGCATACACTATAAACAGAAATGACGGAAAAGATACTTCAGGTATTACAAAAAACTGGGTCGGTAATATCATGAAGGCTTTTGTGATGGATAAAATTTCTACAAGTTATTATTTTGCGGGTGAAACAAGATTGGGATACCAACTTCCTAAATGGGGCGCCCAACTATTATATAAAAGAATAGATCCCGGTTATCAATCAATGGGAGCTTATTTTTTTCAGAATGATTTGCAGGAAATAAGCCTGGCCAATAACTTCAGACTTGATAGCGGAAAATTGAATATCAATACCAGCATAGGTTTTCAAGGTGATAATCTAAAAAAACAAAAAACCTCTACTTCAAAAAGATTTATTGGCAGCGCCAATATCAATTACACTCCAACAACTAAATTTGGAATAAGTTTTAATTACAACAATTATGGCATCACCAATAATCCATTGCAATTGTCTCCGGGCAATGAATTATTTAAACAGGTAAACAACAGTTTTATGTTGATGCCATTCTTCACATGGATAAATGAAAAAACAATTAAGGAACCTGAATATTGTTGGAACTTACCAATCATTAAGCACACCGCAAAGCAGCCTGGGTGCTGTTCCCGATTTGAATACTTATTCCTTTACCACAACTTACAACTATACCTGGATACAAAAAGGAACTAATGCAAATGGTTCATTGAATTACATCAATTCAAAAACTGCACAGGGGGATATTGGTTCTTATGGCGGTTCTCTTGGAGGAATGGTCCCTTTGGCGAAAAAGAAAGTAATGATAAATGCTTCGGCAACTTATCTGAACAATACCTTTAAAAGCCAATCTAACGGATACACGATAAGAGGAACACTTGGAGTTACAGTGCCGATAGGAATTCATCATAATTTTCAATTGCTGGGGAATTATTTGAACAACCAATCAAAAAATACGGCAGTAATACAAAACTTTAATGAAATGACTGTTCAGTTTATATACGGTTTAAACTTTTAAAAATGGCGGGTATGAAAAATAAATTTACAGAATCGCTGAAAATAACCTTACCAAGGTTAGGATTTATTGGATTGCTGGTAATATTGCTTTCAGGAAATTTATTTGCCCAGAATATTGCTGCTGTTAACCTGGTGGTGAAACCTCCCTATTCCTCAAAATATAGCATTTACGAGAACCTCGCCAATCATGCTATTATTACAATAGTTGGAGGTGCTGAGCCTATAAGAGCTATAATTTATGGTACATTAACGAATAACCAAACTGATCTGCGCATTCAAACCAGGCAGGGTTATATGGGAGGAAGTTTTCAATTAGGAGCCGGTGAAACAAAGGTCTTAATCAACGATATGCAGTCTATGCAATTTTTAGGAAGAAACAATGTGGACCATTCGGCTATTTCTGAAGAAAGATGGGCAAACATATTGCAAACAGATCAGCTTCCTGAAGGCCAATGGCAACTATGCATACAGGTTTACCTCGTAAGTTCCAATGGACAAATAGGCAACCAGATTGGCAGTGCGTGTTTTTCATTTAGTATTAGCAATGCCAGCGCGCCAATAATTACTTCCCCATATGACGGGCAGGTTTTGAATCCCCTTCAGCCTAATACAGTTTTTTCCTGGACGCCTCCTGTTGGTAATACTATTGGCGCACAAGTAGTTTATGATCTCTATGTTGTAAAAGTGCTTGCAGGTCAAAATCCGAATGAAGCTATGAATGCCGCAATAAATTACAAGGCGAATAATCCACTTATTAAAACGAATCTTTCCGGTAATCAATATGTAACCCAACCTTTTGATTTGAAATTAGATACAGGGGCTACTTATGCTGTTCAGGTAGTGGCAAGGGACTTAAGCAGGCAGGTAGCTTTTCAAAATAACGGAAGAAGTGAGGTAGTAACTTTCCTTTATGGTAAAAAAACAGTGATACAGAATGTTATCATAAAACCTATAGAAAAAAAGAAATCGGGCGGAACAGGTTTTAGTATTACTAACACGGACCCTGTTCCTTACAGCCAGGTAAAAGGAAAATTGTATTATAAATTTAAAGACGCTGATAATAATAAAAATGTAAAAAACCAAACCCAACAGAAACCTGATATAATGCTTGGCAACGCGATGGGAAATGGTGGGGGTGATGGCCTCACTTATAATAAGGAGTTTATTGGCTTATCAGATGCTAAACCCCTCGCCAATGTGAAGGTAAGCCTGGTACTTGCTTACGTATTTACCGGAACCATAAATGGTAAAAACTATTCTGCTGATCCTTTAAATGAAAAGAGTTTCAGCCAGCAACAATCATTTTCTAAAGATATGGGCAAAGTGCTGGCGACTACTGAAACCGGGCCCGATGGAAGTTTTACATTCAATTTTATGAATGTTCAGAAAGAATTGGGTTTAGTAGATGGCAATTACACTTACAACCATTCCGGAGAAATTGGAGACAATGCCAGTGGTAAATTATATAAGGTTTTGCGTCTTCGTGTAGAAAATAAATATTATTGCAGTCCCGATGAAAATATTAAAATAGATCCCTGGAAAGGCATTGACCTGGGTGCATTGGTTTCCTATGTAAAGAGTTATACGCTCAAAGTTAAAGTAGAATCTACCAATGGAAAATTTTGGGATATGGCAAAAGGACAGGGATCTCCTTTGTCGGGGATAACGACTATGCTTAGTCGAAAAACGAAAGTAGAATATGTGCCCGATAACGAAGGCGAAAATAATAATTCTTCAACCAGGCAAATTATATCTGTTCAAAAAACAGTTGATCAAAAAGAAAGTGAAGGAAATGGGTATGTAACCTTTTACCATCTCGTACAGCATAATCCCGATAACCAGTCGGACAGATATTATATAAAATGTACTCCGGATAAAAATAAAGGAGATTTCGTTTTCAAAACAAGAGAAGAAAGTTATTATCCACTTTATAACAAAGACAAGAACGATTTTCCTTTTAATTCGTCAGGCCAGTATTTATCTACCGGAGGTGGATTTCAAATGCCTGTTTCCTTTGGTGAAAATATTACCTGGAACAGTGAACTGCAGGTAAAAACCTACAATGATAGTATTTCATTATATCCTGCCAGGCCGAGAATTGCAGGCAAGGTGGAGGATGCCAAAAATGTAGAGGCAAAACCTTTGAGCAATGTAAAAGTGGTGATGGTTAACGGATATAAAAATGCAAGCGACCCGAATAAACTTTTTACAGTAACAAAAACCGATTCAAAAGGGGAGATATGAATTCAATAACCTTGATGTGGAAATCGAAGGTTTTACACCAGGACAAGTAGATACCATTGCGGGTCCAACCCGTACTATAATAACCAAACCATCAGGCTACAAGTCCGGGACACTTCCTGCCAAACCACCATACCCGCCTTTGAAATGGGGGCAACAAATTTTAAACCAGGACTTTTTCCTTGACCCCGACGGAGTAATTGCAGGATATGTGGAAGACGAGAACGGAAATGCTATTGAATCAGATGTTGAAGTGGAAGGTCTTTCCAAAACAACAACCAAACTGGAATTTACTTATGGCAATAATGCTAAAAGCGGTGCAAAGCCTTCAGGAAACAATGTTTTTGCGAAAGTGCCTTCAGGTTCAAGACAGGTGTTTAAAATGGAAGCACCCTCGGGCAATAACAGAAAAATAAAAATTGAACCTACCGACAAAGGATACAGCATTCTTGATACAAGCATTATTATTCCTAAAGCCGGATCAAAAGAGCCACCTCTCATCAAATTCATTGTCTATAAAGAGCAGAAACGGGTTCGCTTCAGAATAATTGAAAAGCCTCCTTCAACGAGGTTAAACCTTCCGGGAGGCAAATCCAAAAGTAATTGCGGGAGCAGTAGTAAAACTTGATATTCCCGGGCATACGCTTACCGAAACAAGTGGACAAGATGGATATGTAAGCTTTATTTTTGATAACAGTTCCGAAAATTTTAATTTTTCTATTACTCCCCCCGTAAATAGTAATTACGAAGAAGGACATTATACTCTTTCCGGGGTTAAAAATTCAACAAAAATCAAAACGTATAAAGATGCATGGCTAAATAAAGCAGCCAGTATCTCAGGAATAGTTACCATTGGATCTGATAAGAAACCATTGGCGGCCTCTACCGTTTATATAGATTTGGGCAATGGTAAAAAAATTGAAACCCAAACAGATAATTCAGGTAAATACAATTTAAAGGGAGTACCAACATCTCCTGCAGAAAGAACTGTATGGGCTTCAAAACCAGGTGCAGTTCCCAATGTCATTAGTCAGTCTAAAAAAATTATCCTTAAACAAACCAACGAATTGGACTTTAACCTTATTAGTGATAATGACCTGGTCATTAAAAATATTTTTGGATTTGATGTTGATATTAAATCTAAAGAAAAACAGTCTGACGGTACATGGTTGGTAAGCGGAAGTTTAATAAACCTTCCTTCAAATGATAATTTCACGCTGCAGGATTCCAAAGAATCCATTCCTTTCCACGGCCTGAAGATTAAAAAAAGTGGCGAAACTACTAATGGGATTCCAATAGGAATACCTGTTGATAATAAATTTCTCTCAGACCTCGCAAATCTTAAATTAGTGGCTCAGTCTGCCTTTGGCGTTATACAGAAGCCTGCATCCGGAGACCAACTGGTTATTGGCGAAGCAAACAGCAATGGAAATATAAGAGGAAAAATAGCTGTCCAAAAATCATCTTTTCAGTTTTCTCAAAATTACCTCTCATTCAATACTGACCCTGATTTGGCAATGTTACTTACAGAAAAGCCCGGTTCATTTAATACAGATATTGTTTCATTGCAGGTGGGCGGACAAAGTGAAAAGAAATTTGGTGTTGCGGACTTAAAAGGCAAACAACTCACTTACACTTTACTTGGTTTTCATGCAAAGGCAGATGCCGCCAAATCGTCTTTCGAAGGGAAAAATATTCGTCTCTATACAATACTCAACGTTGAAAACATACCAGGAATCAACCCTTCCAAATTAGAGATAGATGCCGGGGAACTTGTAATCCATCCTGATAAATTTGATCCACTTAAAAACAGTAATCCGATCAAATTCAAACTTGAAAAATGGGAATTTACCGGCAGCAACTGGCAAATGAATCAAAACAGCTCTGGCATAAATATTCCTAACGGTGTCATTAAAACAGGTGTTATAGATGTACCGGTGCATAACATTTCCATAAGACCCAATGATCTTAACATAGGCGGCTTTGATATTAATAATCTCACTCTTTCAGGTATAATCCCCGTAAATGTTGTTACAAAAAATCCTGTTTTTGGTTACAATTCTAGTGTAGGTACTGACCAAAAAGCGCATTGGGAATTACGAATTATTGGTGATAACGGCGAACCTGGTGTAACCATTAATTCACTGCCCGGAATGAAAGCGGGGGAGATCATGAAATTTCAGAATTTTTCACTCATCAGCAATGGAGATCAAACCATAAATCCCGGTAACCAGGCCCAGGTAATTACCTTTTATGATATCATGAAAGTAAAGCCCATTTCTTTTACCGGTGGTGATAAATATGTTGAAATGGATTGTGGTATTGATCTTGGTATTCCTCAACTGAAGGAAACGTCAGGAGTAATTCAATTTTCCAAACCTGCAAATGTGGTAAAATTTGAATTGTTCCCCTTGAATGTTTCATTGACCGGGCCCGGAGGTGTGAACTTTGCTGCCAACGTGCAATACAATGATCATCCTCAACAACTATCAACCGGTAAATTTACCGCTCTCGGAACAATTAGTGATAAAGAAGGGATTGTTTTAAAAGGTATTTTAAACAGAACCAATAATGCTGCGTGGATAGAAGTAAATCCTAAAAATCAAAAATTGTCTTTAGGCGGCAGCCAGACTTCACTTGCAGATATAGACGGAAAAATGGAAGCCGATATGACTTCAAATGAATGGAAAAATTTCACCTTCTCGGGAGATATGCAGGGCTTTAAGGGTATGCAGGGAGATACAAGGAAAACCTTTACTGTTTACGGGGCCATTACCGCAGATAATGAAAAGATCGAAGTTAAAAATATTCCTTCGGGTTTCGGCAACATCGGCATTACTTATGATATTGCCCACTCAAGATTTATTGGTGACCTGCAGCTTGATAAACAAATAGGCCCCCTGAAAATAGCAGGAACTGCAAATCTTCTGGTGGATGCTGATGGATGGTACTTTTTAGCCGGAGGGCTTTTACAAACTCCGGGATTAGGCGAAATGTCTGCAGGGCTTTTAATTGGAGATTATAACAAAATGCCTGGCGAAGTATCGCAAAAACTCATGCAATATGCTTATGACAAACATGTACCACCAAGCTTTAAAAATGGTATTTCCGGATTCTTTTTTACAGGAATGAAGGATCTTCCTGTAATAAACATCCCGGATTACAGTATTAACCTTGGTGTTATAAGTGCATCATTTGGTGCCCAGGCCGGATTGGATGGAAGATTGTGGATGAGTTTTAATAACAGTGGAAATGAATACGGAATTGGAGCCATGATTTTCGCGCACGCATACCTGAAAGGCGCGTCAATAACTTGTACTGAGTTTGGTGCAGATGCAAGAGCTGAATTGGGATTAAAGGGAATGTACAATAGTTCAGACGGAGCCTTTACATTAAACGGATGTGGCAGCTTTACTATCAGCGGCAGTGTGCAACAATGTATTCCTACCCCTTGCCTAAGTGGTATTTGTTGTAAGTTCTGCGCAGGAATTGCCAAAAGTGCGGGAATCAAAATTGATTTGCTTTTAGATTCTAAAGGAGATACAAATATGTCGTTTGGATTCGGCAATTGCAGTGGGCAATCAACAATGACCAGTAATTGGTAGGCTTTTAAAGAAATAATTCTAATCGTCTATTATGATAAAAAAAATTCTAAGCTTTCTGTTTTTCACATCAATGTTGCTACCGGTAATAGCTCAAAACATTGATAACAATGCACCAGGTACTAAACCTGTTGCAAAAGCTACCTCACACGGTATTTGGATTTATCTTGGTAATAAGTTGCCTAAAAATTCGCAATACCAAATTGAAAGAAAACAGGTAGACAAAGGCCGTTATGAAGTATTGGGTAAAACTGAAATGCCTAAATCATTACAGGAAATAGAAATATTACAGCAAAAATGGTATCCTTATTTTGAAAAATTGGATTCACTCCAACCAAATGAGATCACAAAGATGTGGGCCTATCTTCAAAAAAACTTAACTACCGACAGCCTTATTACCTCCGATCTTCCTTTGATGCACTTGATTGCGGGTACTGCTTTTCTTGATACTACAGCAGAAACCGGTAAATCATATATTTATAGAGTTACTTTATCCGGTGATGAAGTCAATAAAAAAGGTGCAGAGGAAACTCCTGCTGTTTCCATGCCTGCCAATGCCAGGCTGCCTGAAGTATATTTTTCTCACTCAAAATATGCGGATGGGAAACTGGAAATTCAATGGAGTGTGAAAGACCCTTTGGAACTGTCACATTTTAATATTTACAGGACAATATTTGGGAAAAATGCATACAAAAGAATAAATATTGAGAAAGGCATTTTTTCCAAAAACGATTCACTGATGTTGTTGGTAATAGACACTATTGGTAAACAACCTTCCTGGTATGAATATATGCTTGAACCGGTGGATATTTATGGAAATGCCGGAAAACTGCAAGGGTATTGCACAGGAGGAAGCCTCTCAGATTATTATGCACCACCTGTTACAGATCTGATGGCAAGAGGTTCTCAAAAAGACCACCAGGTGAGGCTTAGCTGGAGGTACAAAAATAAAAAGTATCTCAATGGAATTACGATAATGAGAAGTATGATATTTGATTCTGGTTACAACAAAATTGCCACCGTTCCCCCTTCTGATACAACTTATACGGATATAGTTCCAACGGGAGGCGAAAATTATTATTATTACCTTATACTTTATAGTGGCCAAAGCGATCCGGTTGCAACCGCCAAAGTAGCCGCTTTGTATTCAGGCAAATCAGAAAAACCTGAACCTCCTACAGAAATTGATGCCCAAACAATTAGTAATGGTGTAAAGGTGTATTGGAAAAGCGAAGCGCCTTACGCTTCGGGATTTTATGTATATCGTAAAGAAAATCCGGAAGAGAATTTTGTGCAGGTTAGCGGTTTAATTCCCACTGGCTCATCTGTTTATTCTTTTACTGATACTTCAAAAAACCTTCAGGCTGGTGAGGTATATCAATACGTAGTACGTACTGTAAACGACAACAACCTGATGAGTAATTCTTCTGATACTGTAAGTGCTAATCCCGGGATAAAAGCAAAACTTTCTTCACCTATGCATTTACGTTATAGATCAGAAAATGGCAATATTTCATTGATTTGGGATGATATGCGGAGAATTGATAATGATCTTCTTGGCTACAAAATTTATAGGAAGCTAAACTCTGAAAATAATTTCACACGTATTGCAAATGATAGTTTGAAGTCAGAGAAAAACTTTTTTACAGATTCGACCATTAAGCCGGGGATTCAATACGAATATGGTGTAAGCGCCATTGATTATTTTGGAAACGAAAGTCCGCTAAGTATAATAGACGTCAGTGTAAATGAAAATCTTCCTGCTGCTCCTTCAGGAATAACAGCAAGCGCCAGCGGAAGTGATATAGTAATTAACTGGGGACAGATAGAAGGAGATGATATTTCTTCTGTACGCATTTACAGGTCTGAACCGGGGCAGAAAGCAAAAGTAATTGGAACTATTGATGCTGCCGCAGAAGAATTTACAGATAAAGATGTTTCAAAAGGCAGGCTATACTTTTATCAATTATCCAGCATGGATAAATACAATAAGGAAGGAGTATTGAGCGAAAAAATTAGCATTAGATTATAGCAGTTTGCGAACTATGAATTTGAGGGAATAAATTTTTGAAGTCTCATTAATTTTTAAGCTTCATCAACAATGTACATGTCCCAAAGCAACATAGATCACTATAAACAGGATGACAGTACTTATACATCCACCCCCTAATTTCTTTGCTCCATAGGCAGCTATTAATCCCCTGAAAAGTTTATTCATTGTACCGCTTCTTAAATTTGATTTAAAAAATTTTCGATTAAACAAATTGAATTCAACTAAAATTCTTCAGCCGACATTTTCATTGATTTCTCTAAATACGGAGTAGTAGTAAATCAACAAATAAACAGGTTTTTTATTCTAATCTTGCCGGATTTATCTGCATTAACATTTTTCCAGGGCCTGCAAAATATCAGCTTTTATATCTTCAATATTTTCCAGACCCAACAGAAATTCTGATGAGGCCCGGGCGTAATGCCAACGCTTGCTTTTTCTTCGTCTGTTAATTTAGCATGAGTGGTGGAAGCTGGATGAGAAGCAATGCTGCGCGTATCGCCAAGATTAGAAGTAAGCGTAAGCATTTGCAAAGCGTTCAAAAACTTCTTCCCACTTTCCAATCCCCCTTTCAAATCAAAAGTAACCAACGCGCCGCCTCGCTTCATCTGTTTTTTTGCTGTTTCATGCATCGGGTGGGAGGGATGAAAAGGATATTTGATATTGTTAAGTTTAGGATGCCCGTCCAAAGCTTTTACCAAAGCTTCAGCATTGTCGCAATGCCTTTGTATCCTTACATCCAGCGTTTCCAAACTTTTACTGAGCAGCCACGCATTGAACGGAGAAATAGACGGCCCGGTATTTTTGCAGAAAGTAAACAATTCTTCAATCAATTCTTTTTTTCCGACAACAACACCCCCCAGCACCCGTCCTTGTCCGTCGATCCATTTTGTAGCTGAATGTAAAATAAGATCGGCCCCATACTCTGCCGGTTTTTGTAAAATGGGAGTGGCAAAACAATTGTCAACCACTAAAATTACTTTATGTTTTTTAGCTAATTTTCCTATCCATTCCAAATCAATAATATCCAACCCTGGATTGGTAGGCGTTTCTATAAAGATCATTTTAGTGTTGGGCTTTATCAAAGATTCCCACGAATCCGTATCGTGAACGTCAGCAAAGGAATAATCAATATTCCATTTGTGAAAATATTTGGTGAGGATGGTATGTGTAGAACCAAAAACAGAACGGCAACTTAATAAATGGTCGCCTGAACCTAAAAATGTCATAAAGCAACCAAAAATAGCGCTCATTCCGGAGGCAGTAGCAAAGCCTGCTTCAGCACTTTCGAGTGCACACATTTTATCAATAAATTCCTGCACATTCGGATTCTCAAACCTCGTATAAATATTATTATCTAACTCACCTGCAAAGGTGGCAGCCATTTCTTCAGCACTATCGAACTGGAAACTTGAAGTAAGAAATAAGGGCGTGCTATGTTCCTTTTCGTATTGTGCTCGGTGTTTGAATACGCACTGCCTGCGTATTGGGATGTTTCTTCATTTATCTTAAAATTAAAATTGAGTTTTTGCTTTTTACCAAAAGGATTGCGAAGATAAGAAGCTATGTTTTTTATAGGCTGAATTTTTTTTGGAAGGTTTGAAGGCTAATACCAATATTTTATCAAAGTTCAGCTTGTTGGAAAATCACGGATAGTGATAAAACCAAAACAGGAACCTGCAATATTTGTTTCTTCACTACAAATCATCTTACCAATTAGAAAAAAAGGCTTCTTGTATAAAAAAACCGGGTCATTTACTGATCCGGTTTTTTTATTTTTTTTAAAACGTTTGAATTAGAAAGTATATCTAAGGCCGATCTTCATGTTCCAGCGGGAAGTGAAATCGGATATTGCCCATGCTTGCCCTGTATTTGAATCGGTAGCATACTTTGGATTAAAGGTAAATGTAGGAGTAGTTGGATTTGTCCACAAACTTGCTTTGGCTACATCAATTGGTTCTGATTCCTGGTAAGAAACATAGTAGGAACGCCCCCATTTCTTATTCAGCATATTAGATATATTGAAGATATCTACTGTGAATGCCAATCTGTTGGTTTTGTAAATATTCCATCCTTCCGCAAACTTAAGGTCAAAATGATTTTCCCAAGGTGTGCGGGCGCTATTTCTTTCAAGTACCTGCCCTTTGTGTGCACTCAAATAACTGTTAGAGTTTATGAAAGTCTGCAGAGCCGGCCAATCGTCAGGATAGGCTAATTGAGCATCTGCCTGGCTGGAAGGAATGTACATGATATCATTACTATTACCAGGGTCGTCTGCGTTTAAGTCTCCATAATAAGCATAGCTGAATGTTTGTCCTGATTCTCCTGTATAGACTAAACCCAAAGTGGTAGAAAATGGCCCGTATTTAAATACTTTGGTCACGTAAGCAATCACTCTTGATCCCGGATCGTAATTGGAACGGGTAAGGCTTGCATTGTTTAAACCATTTACAGTATAAACATAGCGCCAGTTTGAAATTGCCTGTGAAGAAGTTCCATCGTTCAAAGAATAAGAATGGCCTAAAGTGTAGGCAGCGCTAACGGTAAAACCTTTTTTGAATGGGCGTTGTAACTGGGCGGTCAGGTTATATGCATAACCCTTGCTGGTATTTTTTAGCATAATTACATTTGAGAAACGATTATCTATCTTGCCTCCGCCATAAAGTGGGCGGGTAGAGTTACCAATGGTTAACATTTCAGTAGAAGGAGCCGCATTGATATCTTCATAATTGATATCATCAATGGTTTTGGTGAAAATTCCTTCTATAGTTCCGATCAGGTTCCACGGCAATTTATGGTCCACAGCTAAATTAGCGCGGAAGGTTCTTGGTACTTTGAAGTTGGGGCTTGTAACATCAATTTCAGAAGGAGCACTGTTAGGATTAGCAGGAATGTAAGCGCCTAAATGAGCATCGCTGGAATTGTAGTTGAATTTTTCTGCTGCTGTTGGAGCATAATCGTCATACTTGATAGATTCTACGCCGGTATTGGAATACTGGTTGGAAATCCATACGAAAGGGACACGGCCGGTAAATAAACCAATACCACCTCGTATTTGAGTCTTGTGCTCACCATTTACATCGTAGTTAAAGCCCACACGTGGTGAAAATAACAACTTACTCTTTGGTATTTTATTGGTGGCAACGCCGTTATCTATTGCAATTTGCGAGGAGTTAAAATCGGTATTTGCGGAGGGTTTGTTGAAATAAACCGGCATATCTATACGTAAACCATAACTCAAATGGAAATTGTCGGTAACATTCCATTCATCCTGGCCATAAACTCCAATTTGGGCAAAATGTATTTTTGCAGCTGCAAGGTCTCCTCCGCCTTTGGTAGAGTAGCTCACGTGGTATTGGGTAGGAATAGAATCGCCTACAAAGTCACTAATACTGCCATATTGGTAAGCGCCGTAGAATGCACGAAGAAACACATTGGTAGTGTTAAAAAATTCGTTATCCGTTCCAATGGTAAAGGTATGCTTACCGGCATAAATGTTATAATTATCTGTAAGGGTAAAATTATTCTGATCAAGGCTATTGGCAGAAGAATATTGTTCGCCGCCTATGTTATAGGTTAAACCATTGGCATCTTTAATTGTGATGGTTGGGAAATTAGGGCTACTGGATCTACTATCTATGATTCTGTTATAAGTAACACGCAACATATTGGAGTGCCTGCTGGATATATTAGAATTGAGTTCAATTACCGCAGAATTTGTTTGATCCTGAAATTGATAGCCGCCATTTCCAAAGGTTATTGAGTTGGCGCTGCGGCTAATATTATAGTCGGTACTTTTTACATAACTGTCGCGTAGTGTAAGTTTGTTTTTTTCATTTAGATTCCAATCTATGCGGGCAAATACGGAATTTGACTTTCTGTCTTTGTTTATGCTAGTAGCGCTTCCGGGATCATACCCGTAAGCTGATTTTAAGTAACTACTTATACTATCAATCGCACTTACGCTAAATTTTGAACCGGAGCCATTTTCTGCCGGATTATAGCCTAAAGGTTGAGAGCGCTTATACAATTCAGCATTTACAAAAAAGAATACTTTATTTTTTACAATAGGGCCTCCAAGGCGGAAGCCTAACGTTTTATCTGTAAACTTATCCAGTTTGTTTCCGGTGGTTACACTCTTACCAACCATGCTTTGGTTTTGATAATAAGAATAAACAGATCCATGAAACTGGTTGGTGCCAGAACGAGTAACAGCGTTGATTCCGCCTCCTGTAAAACCACCCTGGCGAACATCGTACGGAGAAAGTACCACCTGTACCTGTTCGATCGCATCCAAAGGAATCGGGTTGGTTCCGGCTGGCCTCCGTTGGTTCCTGAAGCGGCCAAACCAAACACATCAGTTGCATTAGCTCCATCTACTGAAAATTGATTATACCTGTTATTAGCTCCACCAAAAGAAGTACCCATTGAACTTCCATCACTTCCGCTGTTGTAGTTAACAGCCTGGGGAGTAAGCCTTGTAAAATCGGCAATGCTGCGGCTAACCGTTGGCAAGTCCTGCAATTGCTGCTGTGATATATGCGTTGCCACACCCTGGTGGTTGGGGCTCATTACAGCATTTTGATTTGAGGTAACCACTACTTCACTAAGTGATTTGGCTTCGGAAATTAATACTGCATTAATAGATATTGGGGTACCTAATGCCAACTGTAAATTATTGAAAGCTTTTGGCTTGTATCCCACGTAACTTACTTCCACTTTATAAGCGCCCACCTACTCTCATGTTCGGGATTGTAAATTGTCCATCAGACTGTGCCGTCGTAGCATATACAGTTCCGGATGGGATATGTGTAGCCTTAATTGTAGCTCCTGCTAATGGGCCACCGTCATCATTTTTTACTGAGCCCACTATACTACTCGTTGTAACCTGTGCATTCATAATGAACGGGGACAAAAAAGCAATTAATAGTAATGGCAGAATCCTTTTTAATTTCATAAAATAATTGTTTTTAATTTTTTTTAGAGCGCAAAGAAAGCAAAAATTACTTTAAAAGCGGTTAAGTTTTTATTAACAAATGCAAGGCAATTTTTGAGAAGTTTTCGCTGCACGATCTTGTTAACAAATTATTAAGGATTTTTGGTTATTAACAAAAATGGAAATCTTAATAATAAGTTTGTTTGCTGTACTGTATTGATTTACAGGTTATTAAAGTAAAGTTATTTAATCTATGGGAAAAGAAGAAATGGCGATTAAAAATGTAATGGGGACAATTCTTCGGGTTTTTATTGAGAACGTTTCACATCTTTAAAATCGTTGGTGATAGTGGCTGCCACTATTCCGGTTGTGTCCCTGTTATTGGATTTCATATATACATGGAACTGGCAGATATAATCGCCTTTTTTGGCATCCGGGAAATAGATGACATCTTTCACCTTAAATTGTATTCCTTTTTCTAAAGTAGTGTCAAGGTAATTGGAAATAGTTTTCATCAGTTGGTTTTGCAATGCGGTTCCGGTTAATACTTTAGGTTTGCAACCGGCAAGCAATGAAAAAAATAAAAGAAAAGAAAAAAAATATTTCATAGCTTTTTTTGGTAAAGATAATTAATGCGGTATGATTTTTCAATAGTAAACCAGCAAATAAGAAAGATTCCTGTTTTCTTATCTTATTAAAGTTACAATCCCTTTATATAACTTTTTTTGCCTTTTGGTATCTATGATATAAACATATACGCCTGTTGGCATCGGCTCGCCTTTAAAAGTTCCATCCCATGGCTGCTGGTACCCTTGTGAGTGAAAGACCAGTTGCCCATAACGATTAAAGACCTTTACATCACAGTTTGCATATAAATTTAGATAAGGAATTCCCCAGCTATCATTCAAACCGTCGTTATTAGGCGTAAATGCATTGGGGATTTCTGGTTCGGGCAATATTTTTACCGCTACCTGTGAACTGTCTTTGCAACCACCTGTTCCTGTTGCTGTAAGTGTATAAGTGATGTCATCTAAAGGGGTAGAAGTGGGTTGAAGAATGGTTTCACTATTAAGGTATAAAGCCGGGTACCAGTTAAATTCTAAATCACTTCCGGAAGCGGTTGCCAGTATTTGCCCGGATTCGTCTTTTAATAAATATAGGCCCGGCCTGCATTCACCTTTGGGGAAGGAATGACTGTTACCTGCTGAGAGCCGGAATCCACGCAACTGTTTGCGGCAGTAAATGAATAAATAATGTCAGCCGTCCCTGCACCTGCCACCTTGGGGGCAAACACACCATTATCTGAAACACCTGTTCCGGAATAAGAAAAACTTCCCTGGAAATCAGGAACGGTAGCGTAAGGCATAATGGAAAACGGTGAAGAATTATCGCATACGGCAGCAATAGGCGTGTATTGAATTTGAGGCGCACGAAGCACTTTAACTGTTTCAGTTAAAGCGTTCTGGCAGGAAATACCTGAAAAAGCCACCATCTTTATAGTAAAGGAAGAATCTGCTGAAGTGATCGTAGGCGGATAATCGTGGCTGTATAATTTACCCGGATAAGGGCCTTCATCTATTGTGGAAACGCCCGAAGAATCTCCCCAAAAAAATTGCAGTTTCGTAATCGAGCCAAAATCAACTGAAGATTGGTTGCTTAACTGAACAGCCTTATTACTGCACAAAGTTGATGCATTAACAACCTCAAAAACGGATTTGGGAAATGCTCCGTTTACGGTAAATATTTTGGTGGTACTATCAGTACAACCTTTGCTGTTGGTAACTTTCAGCCCTACCAGGTAATTGTCTGCTGCAGAATAATGATGTGAAGGATTTTGGGCTGAAGAGGTGTTGGGATTGAAAGGCTGTGCATTCGGATCGCCAAAATCCCAGTTATAAATAAACGGTAACGTGCTGCTATCATTCGTATAACTGCTGTCGGTAAATTGAGCCAATGCATCGTGCAGGCAAATTTCGGGTTTAATAAAATTGATCTTCGGTTCCGGATACACTTTTATTTTCACGCTATCTATCGAAGCGCAACCTGGATTACTGCCAAAGGAAGTGTGTACGTAATAAGTATACATCTGCGAATTGGCTGAGCCGTTGGTTAATTGCACCAAAGGCGAGGAAGAACTGGTGTCGCTCAATCCTGTTGCAGGAAACCATGAATAAGTATAGGTTGAATCGGGCAAACCTCCAATGCGAACTGTATCAGAGGGGCAAATACTTGCAGGATTGCCTGCATAAGAAGGAGGCATTTCCGTATAAACCACCGCATTTTTTATAGATTGATTATCGGTGTACCCTCCGGTGCTGGCGGTAAAGCCCAGGTAACCTGTAAAATTAAATTGCTGGTATCCACTTACGATTAAACTGTCGTTTACAAATACTTGTATGTTTCCTTTATCATAAGTGATCTCAGCATGGCTGTAATTGGGCGAACGGATAAAAGATAATTTACTATTTACGTTATATGCTGTGGGCCCCTGTGCGCATTCATCGTAGCCTTTCCCCCAGCGTATCTCCACTTTAGGCATATCATTATGGACAGTATTGGTGTCGTAAGGGATGCAATTGTTCCATGTATCGAAACAAACTTTTAAACCATTCGCAGTTCCGGGAATGCCTAAGCCTCCACCAGTAACAAATCCGACAGGTGGTACATCCAGGAAACAAAAGGCAACGCCGTCGGCACCCGTGCCATCAAAAAGCCGAAAATCAAATTCTGCTTTCCATTTACTGCATATTGAAAGATTAATAGGCTGGTTAAAAAATATGGCACCGCTGGGTTGGTTAAGAGGGCATACATTTAGCTCGGTGTATCCTGAGTCTACGATATTGGCTAACCTGGCACCTCCCAGCAAAGTCCAGCCGGAAGTATTCATTGGAGTGCCTTTTAATTGAGCGAAAATATAATTCTGTCCAAAAGCGTGATTGGTGAATATGGAAAGCAACAGAAAGAAAAGCAGCCTATTGATAAAATATTTATATGGAAGCAATTATCATAAAATTAATTATGAAAAAATCGAAAAGTAAATATACATCAATTCAGTCTCAATTTTAAATCACCTAAGCTGATTTGAAACAGTGAAGCAACAAATTGTCATTATTCCTGTTTTAATACTTATTAATCTGCCTTAATAATCGTAAAATCTTTTCTAAGTTTTATATCAGATGAAGAAGCGCCGATGCGTACTTCAAACGCGCCGGGTTCTACCGCCCATTTCATGTTCCTGTCCAGGATTTGCAAATCATCAGGATGAAGCGTAAAATGAACCGTTTGGGTTTCTCCGGGGTTTAGCGGAACACGCTCAAAGCCCCGTAACTGCGAATCATAAACCGTAACACTGGCTACTTTCTGATGAACATACAATTGTACAATTTCATCGCCTTTTCTTTTGCCGGTATTGGTTACGTCAACGCTTACCTGTATATCGCCGTTTTGCTTTTGAGTGGTGGGAGTTACTACCAAATTGCTGTAACTAAATGTAGTATAACTCAAACCATAACCAAACGGATACAAAGGGCCGTTTACGCGGGTATTGCCATAACTAAAGCCACCAACTCCCTGGTCTGCCTGTGAGCCGGGTTTGAAAGGAAAATTATATTCAATCTGCCCGGCCGTTTTTGGAAAAGTGATGGACAATTTGCCGCCGGGATTATAATCTCCAAACAAAGTTTGTGCAATGGCCTTTCCTCCGTATTGATTGGGGAACCATGCTTCCAAAATGGCGGGAACATATTTATTCGCCCAGTTAATGGTTAAAGGCTGCCCGTTTATTAAAACCAATACAACCGGTTTTCCTGTTGCCTGCAAAGCTTCCAGCAATTGTTCCTGCCTTCCGGGCAAATCCAATCCTGAGCGGGAAAGGCCTTCGCCCACACGCGCTACATCTTCACCCAAAACAGCAATAATTACATCATTCTTTTTGGCTTCTTTTACCGCTGCGTTTATGCCTCGCTGTTCGGTTGCAGTAAGTGGCGTGTGAATAATTTCACTTTCAGGCCAGGTGCTGTCAACTACCTCACAACCTTTCAGGTAATTTACCTTTACATTTTTTCCGAGATACTCTTTTATCCCTTCCAATACAGAAGTTACTTTAATATGATTAGGGCCGTAGCGGCTGATGGCATAATTGGTTTCTGCGGCAAGAGGCCCGGTGATAAAAACTTTCTTCAATTTGTTTTTATCCAAAGGCAAAGTTTGATTGTCGTTTTTCAAAAGCACCAAAGATTCTTTTTCCATTTGCATCACAAAATTTTCATGATGGGCTGTTCCAACAATGGAATCTGCTGCTTTTACATCTTTTACATAAGGATGGTCGAAAAGCCCAAGCCTGAATTTTACCCGCAACACATCCGCCACACGGCTGTTGATGGTTTCCATATTAATGCTGCCATCTTTTATCAATTCCCTCAGCGGTAAAATATATTCCTTTGGCGGGCTAAAATTGGTGTGAACATTTAAACCGGCCTCTACTACCTGTTTTATAGCATCCTTAAGATTCTGCCGCCACATGATGTTTGCTAAAAACATATTCCACCGCCTGGCTGTCGCTCACTACATAGCCGCTAAAACCAAAAGCCTCGCGCAGCAATTCGGTAAGAAAATAATGACTGGCAATTATCGGCACGCCGTCCCAATCGTTATAACTCGCCATTACGCCCATCGGATGTGCTTGCTCAATTACTTTTTTGAAAGGGTATAAAAACATTTCGTGCAGTTCACGCGGCGCCACATGCGGATCAGTTCTTGCATTTCCATCGCGGCCACCTTTAGGCACACTGTACACCGCAAAATGTTTTATAGTGGAAGCTACGCCTTCGCTTTGAATGCCATCCACCATTTGAATACCCAATTCGGAAATAAGGTAAGGGTCTTCACCATAAGTTTCTACCACCCTTCCCCAGCGAGGATCGCGGCTTACATCAAGAATGGGCGCATAAATATTGGTATATCCCAAAGCTTTGGCTTCGGTGCCTTCTATCTGGCCTGCTTCAAAAACCATTTTTCTGTCCCAGGTGCTTCCAATGCTGATAGGCGCGGGAAGTGGAGTAGCGCGGTCGTGATTTAAGCCATGAACGCCTTCATTGGTGAAGTCAACAGGTATGCCCAGGCGCGTTTGTTCCACAAACCATTTTTGTATTTCGTTAATAGCGGCTGCATGGTTGGATGGGGGGTAAGTAAGTTTGCTGGAGTAATATCTTTGCGGCCCATTGATAACACCGTTCAATTGTTCATCAATATTGGCAATACCATCTTTCCAGATTTCATCTTTCCATTCCGGTGTGGGCAGGCTGTCTTTCAGCACTCTTTTATAACCGTACAAAGTAGCCATCTGGCAGGTTTTTTCATCTACGTTCATTTGCGATAACAAATCCTGTACTCTTTTTTCTACAGGCTGGTGCGGGTCTTCAAAAACATCCATCTTCCCGTTTTTATTAAAATCAATCCATCCATCGTGGTAGATGTTTATTTGGGCATGCACTGAATTCAAAGAGAATAAAAAACAAAAAAAGATGAGATAAAAAAACTTGCCGTTCCGGTTCATAAATATAAAAATTGCGAAAACAAAAAGTCAATACGTTGATGTTGTTTTCGGTGAATGTATTGAGAACAAACTTAAGTCAAAAATCAGTTTAATGGATGTAAGGATTATTCACCATCTTTTTTTGCTTCATCAATCACATTCAACAATCCCTTTTCAAACCGGTCCTCAGTAAGCTGCCAAAACATAATTCCATCAAGGTGATGTTCTATTACATATTCTGTTTTTAATTTTATGGAAACAGAATCATCATAAGTGGCAAATAATTTTCTTTCGGGATTAAAGGCATAAGGTGCCTGAGCAACAGAATCCCAATATAGAGTAAAGCCATTAGCAGGGGTAAGCGTATCTGCAAAACTTTTATAAGGCAATCCGTGATAAAATTTTGCAGGTTGATTTATTCCATGATTGGCAGTATCCGTCACTTCAAAAATTCTTGCATAAAAAGCCGCGCCAATAGCAATTTTTCCCGGAGGAACGCCCGCAGCAATCATTTCCTTAACTCCTTTATCAACTGACTCGGGTTCGCCGGGTGTTGAGTACAAGGGCGTGTGATGCCCTGAAACCTTGCTATCCCCGGACGTAAGGTCATAGCTCATCAGGTTTACGCGGTTGACCAAAGGCATTACTTTTTTCCAGTTAATAGAAGAATCAATGTAAGTGGTAAAGCCTCCGGCAGCAAAACTAATCTCCTGTTTTTTACCCAGCTTTTTTCTTAGTTGTTTAACCAAAGCGGTGAAATTATCTTTGTCATCAAGACTGTATGGATGCCCCGGAAACCCTTCTATCACAGGGTATTCCCAATCAATGTCAATTCCATCTGTGCCAAAATAATCGGTGAGTTCTTTTACACTTTTGGCAAAAGTTTTTCTTTCTTTTTTATTGGCAAAAACAGCAGAGCAGGTTTTACATCCGCCCCATCCTCCAAGGGATAACATGACTTTCAATTTAGGGTTTCTTTTTTTCAATGCCACCATATTTTTAATGGTTTGGCTGTCGCGAGCGTTCATAACAGCGAGCGAATCACCTTTTAAATGACAAAAACTAAAAATAAGATGAGTGAGTTTTTCCACCTGGAAACTATCAATCATCGTTGGCCTTCCGGCATAGTAAGCAATTACGTTTATATCAGTTTTGCTTTTTTGAGCATTGCAAAAGAAAACCATAAAAATAAAAAGCAGCAGCAAGTTGTATCGAATCATAAAATCAATTTTACAAAAAATTAGGTTTTACAATATAGTAAATAATTGTTTGGGGGCTGATAATTTGCTATTACAGTAAAGCAACCAGGCTACCGGCAAGGGAGGCTTTTAAGAAGAATTTCTGTTTTTAATTTGTAACGTAAATGGTTACATGAAATTTAATTCGCCTATTCTGTCATTTTGTAAAAAATACAAGACAGTTAAAACAAATTATTTTTTTTATTAAATTAATTTAATTCTTTATCTTTTCAGTCTAAACCAGCTTAAAATGAGAAAATCAATTACTTTACCAGCCATTCTTTTTATGGCGCTCACTGTTGTTTTTTTTAACGCATGCAATAGTACCGATACTTCCAAATCACAAGTGGCAGACAACACAAACGAAGATTCTTTACAACAGGTTCTTGATCGGGGAGAATACCTGGCTTTGCACGTAGCGGCATGTATCCATTGCCATAGCATGAGAGATTTTACCAAATATTCAGGCCCTGTTATTCCGGGTACTGAAGGCGGAGGAGGACAAAAATTCGACCATTCTGAATTGGATGTTATTCCAGGAACTATCTATAGTAAAAATATTACTCCTGATTCTGCAACTGGTATTGGTACATGGACAGATGCGGAAATCATACGTGCAATCACGCAGGGCATTCGTAAAAATGGTGATACACTCTTTCCTCTAATGCCTTATGCCAATTTCAATAGGATGGCAAAGAGTGATTTGTTAAGCATCGTTGCTTATCTCAGAACACTGAAACCTATCAATAATAAAGTACCTGACAGGCAATTAATGATTCCAATCAGTATGGCTTATCCTGGCCCGGCATTGCAAAAATCTGTTGACGGAAATGTGATGCCGCCTGAAAGCGACTCAGTGAAATATGGCGGGTACCTTGTTGCTATGGCTGGTTGCAGTGATTGCCATACGCCTTATGTAAAGGGGCAGCCGGATTTTAGCCGTGCCTTTGGCGGAGGTAATGAATTTACACTGCCGACATTTAAAGTAAATGCAGCGAACATAACTTCTGATTCTGCTACAGGCATTGGAACCTGGAGTGAAACTGCTTTCCTGGCTAAGTTTCTTCTCTGCCGCGACAAGAATGGTTATGATTATAATCCAGGTAAAATGAATACTGCTATGCCGGTTGTTGAATTTGCCGGTATGACAGACGGTGACCTCAAATCCATATATGCTTATTTGAGAACAGTAAAACCGGTTAAGAATAAGGTAGTGAAATATCCTGAATAGATTTTTTGCTTTTAGTTTAGGATTTGAATGGAAACTTATAGTGCCTAAAAAACAATAACAGGGTTATTGCGTCCATTTTTTTACCAGCCACTGAGCCAGTAAACGAACAAATTGTTCAGATTTTAATTTTAAAACTCTCAACTTATTTCTTAGTAAGCGCTAAGTTTTATTTGGTATTATACAAAATAATCGGGCCTGATGGCCCGATTTCCCTCGTTTAAAGATGAATCAAATGGTTGATTATTGAGCTACTCACTCATAAACTGATTTTGTGAATCAAAAATAAATTCCTCGGTGACTATTGTTACAGTATAGCGATTTTGATGCGGCTACTTTTGCACGCAAATTGAAATATTAATGAGTAGAAAAAACAATTTCTTTTCTTTTTCTGTAGTGGCAATCGTATTCCTAAGCTTAGTGTCAACAGGCATTTCAGCGCAGGATACTTCAGCAAATCTAACCCTGAATGAAGCTATTACTGCTACATTAACCAACAATTCGGCAGTTAAATTAGCCACGTTTGATGAAAGCATTGCTGCGTCTAATTATAAACAAACAGACGCTATTTATTTGCCGCAGGTAGGTTTTTCTTATACGGCCATGAGCACCAATAATCCATTGAATGCATTTGGTTTCAAACTGCAGCAAAAGTCTATTACACAAAATGATTTTAGCCCTGGCCTGTTAAACCATCCATCTGGAACTTCCGATTTTACCACCAAACTGGAAGTGCAGCAGCCAATAATAAATATGGATCTCTGGTATAAAAGAAAAGCTGCTGATAAGCAAATAGAATTATATCATTATAAAACACAGCGAACCAAAGAATACCTCACATTCGAAGCTCAGAAAGCTTATATGCAATTGCAATTGGCTTATGATGCGGTTAAAGTACTGGAAGAAGCTTTGGGAACTACAAAATCAGTTTACACTTTTACCAATAACCATTATCAACAAGGATTAATTCAAAAATCGGATGTGTTGAATGCACAGGTGCGCATGGCATCAGTGGAAAGTAACCTGGCAAAAGCGAAAAGTAATATCGGAAATGCATCCGATCAACTCAGTTTGCTGATGGGAAAACCTGGCGGCACGATTTATAAAGTAAGCAACCTTTCTATTGAGTTTGCAAAAATAGATACTGCAACAAAAATTGCTTCTTCAAGATCTGACTTGCTGGCAATGCAAAAGGCAATTGAAGCAACTGATTTAATGATCAAATCAAGTAGGCTCAGTTACCTGCCAAAGGTAAATGCTTTTGGAAGTTACCAGCTCAATGATAAACGCATGCTGGGTTTTGGCGCCAATGCGTACCTGGCCGGTGTGCAGCTTACATGGAATATTTTCAGCGGAAACAGTATCAAAAATACGATCAATACACAAACCCTGGAGCGGAACAAATTAGCGGAACAATTAACAGATCAAAAGGATCAAAGCCAGTTGGAACTTAATAAAGCTTACCGCGATCTCGCTGATGCTCAAAACGATATTCAGCAACAAAAAATAGCTGTTGACCAGGCATCAGAGGCATTAACCATTTTACAAAACCGCTATCAACAAGGTTTGGTAAATACCACCGATGTTTTGATGGCCACCACACAACTGTCACAACAAAAATTCAATTTGTCGCAGGCTGTCTTTACATCAAATGTTACCAGGGCTTACATTCAACTTCTTACATCTTCAACCAATAAATAAATTTCTTACAACATGCAAATAACTATTCATCCAAAAAGGGCATTGTACATCCTAACTTTTATAACGGCATTGATTACACTAAATGCCTGCTCGTCTAAAGATAAACTTGAACCTAAGGCAAATACTGACACACCAATTGCCGTAACAGTTGCCACACCATCTTCAGGCGAGGAACAAAGTATTAATATCAGCGGGCAAATCGAGGCGGCTCAGTCTGCAAATATCAGCACAAGAGTGATGGGATATATTACGATGTTGAAAGTAAAAGTTGGCGATCATGTAAACAAAGGCCAGCTGCTGGCTACCATCAGTAACCAGGATATTATGGCCAAAAGAGCCCAGGCTGATGCAATGATTTCCGAAGCCCAGGCAGCACTTAAAAATGCTCAAAAAGATTATGAAAGGTTCAACATTTTATACAAGCAACAAAGTGCAACTGCAAAAGAAGTGGATAATGTTACCCTGCAATTAGCTTCAGCCAAATCAGGCCTGGAAGCGGCAAAGCAAATGCGCAATGAAGCAAGTGCCCAATTAAATTATACGAATTTAACAGCACCTTTCTCCGGTATTGTTACACAGAAATTAGTTGATGCAGGGAGTATGGCCAATCCGGGCATGCCTCTTTTAACTATTGAACAAGCCCGCAGCTACCAGGTTAGTGCTTCTGTGCCGGAAAATACAATTGACAAAATTAAGCCGGGCGAAAAAGCGATTCTATCTATAAGTGCGATCAATAAAACAATCGATGGGGAAGTTACGCAGATCAATCAATCTTCCCAGTTTACCGGTGGCCAATATATTATTAAAATAGGTATTCCTGATAAAGACAAAAAAGGATTGTATGCAGGTATGTATGTTGATGTTTCTATCCCGCTGGCAAAAGCCGTTGCAACCAATAATAATGAAGACGCGCATGTGCTGGTCCCATCTGCAAGCATCGAGAACCGGGACCAGTTAACCGGTTTATACACCATCAGTAGCAATAACACTGCCTTGTTGCGTTGGGTAAGATTAGGAAAAAAATATGGAGACAAAGTAGAAGTACTGAGCGGTTTGGATAAACATGAACAATACATTGTAAGTGCAGATGGAAAATTATATAACGGTGCGCCGGTAAAAATAAAGTAGGCGAATAGAAATCGGATAAGCGTGACCGTTATAGCAATTTGCTACCGGCTTAAAAAATTATTAACGAATTAATACACACAAATGAAAAATGGTTTTGCAGGAAATATAGCAAAAGCTTTTATAAAGTCGAAATTAACGATACTGTTGATGATCGCATTCTTGTTGATTGGTGGATACAGTACGTATTTAATTCCCCGCGAAGAAGAACCGCAAATAAAGGTGCCGATGGCCGATATTTTTATCGGCTATCCCGGCGCCGAGCCTAAAGATGTTGAAACGAAAGTTTCAGCGCCTATGGAAAAAATAATCTCCAATATAAAAGGTGTTGAATATGTGTACTCCACTTCCATGAAGGGACAGGCAATGTTGATCGTACAATTTTATGTGGGCGAGAATGTTGAGAATTCGCTGGTGAAATTATACAGCGAACTGATGAAGAACATGGATAAAATGCCGCAGGGCGTTACGCTTCCATTAATAAAAACACGATCGATAGATGATGTTCCGGTGTTGGGCTTAACCTTATGGAGCGAAAAATATGACGATTACCAGTTAAAACAAATCGGGCAGGAACTTACCAATGAAATTAAAAAGATCCCAAATGTTTCAGACATTAATATTATTGGTGGCAGAAGCCGTGAAATAAAAGTATTGCTGGATAAAAATAAAATGGCTGAAAACCATCTTGACTTCTTATCTATCAGCAAACAAATACAGGGCAGTAATGTGCAAATGCAATCCGGTGAATCTATTGCAACAGGATACCGCTTTTTCTGTGGAAACGGGAAACTTTCTATCTACTGCAGATGATGTTGCGAACCTTGTTGTTGGTATCAATCAACAACAGCCTGTTTACCTGAAACAGGTTGCAAAAGTGGAAGATGGCCCTGAAACTTCTAATCAATATGTTTTGTTTGGATATGGAAAGGCAGATACAGTCAAATCAAACGCCTTCAAATCAAATTATCCTGCCATCACTTTATCTATTGCAAAAAAGAAGGGTGCTGATGCGATGAAATTATCGAAGCAAATATTGGCTAAAGTTGCGCATCTTAAAAATGAATTATTACCCAATGAAGTGCAATTGACCGTTTCAAGAAATTATGGAGAAACGGCATCAGACAAAGTATCAGAATTATTGTTCCATTTATTTATTGCCATTGTAGTGGTTACTTTATTTGTAATGCTGGCTATGGGATGGCGCGGGGGATTGGTCGTGTTCCTCTCTGTGCCTGTAACATTTGCGCTTACGCTTTTCAGTTACTACTTTATGGATTATACGCTTAACCGTATCACGCTTTTTGCTTTGGTGTTTATAACGGGAATTGTAGTGGATGATTCCATCATCATTGCGGAAAATATGCACCGGCATTTTAAGATGAAAAAATTGCCTCCATTGCAGGCAGCTATCTATGCTATAAATGAAGTGGGCAATCCTACCATCCTGGCAACATTTACGGTGGTTGCGGCAGTATTGCCCATGGCTTTTGTATCAGGCATGATGGGGCCTTATATGAGCCCGATGCCTATTGGTGCATCTATCGCGATGATGTTGTCGTTGATCGTAGCGTTAACACTCACTCCATACCTTGGTTATATTTTCCTTCGTGAAAAAGAAAAGAAAGGTGTTGCGCATAAGGAAAGTAAACCTCATGTGCTGGAAGAAAGCCCCATTTATAAGATCTACCGTTCCTTCATCAGTCCGTTATTGGAAACCCGTTGGAAACGCTGGACATTTATCATAAGTATTGTAGTGATCTTGTTTGCATCCTTGTCCATGTTCTACACAAAGGCTGTTGCGGTTAAAATGTTGCCATTCGATAATAAGAATGAGTTCCAGGTAGTAATTGATATGCCCGAAGGAACCACCCTGGAGAAAACGCAGGCGGTTGCAAAAGATATTGCAGATTATGTTTCCACCCAACCGTTAGTAACCAATTACCAGGCATACATTGGTACCTCTGCGCCGATTAGTTTTAATGGATTGGTGCGCCATTACGATTTGAGAAGAGGCGATAATGTAGCTGACATACAAATTAATTTAGTTGATAAAAAAGACAGGAGCATCCAAAGCCATGACATAGCTAAACTGATGCGTGGCCCCATCCAGGTTATTGCAAAAAGATACAATGCCAATGTGAAGATTGTGGAAGTGCCACCCGGCCCTCCCGTTCTTTCAACGCTGGTTGCTGAAATATACGGGCCGGATTATAACGAGCAGATTAAAATTGCGAAACAGGTCAAAGATATCATCAGCAAAACAAAAGATGTGGTTGATGTCGACTGGATGGTTGAAGCTGATCAACCCGAATATCATATTGAGGTTGATAAAGAAAAAGCGATGCGCTATGGAGTTGCCACTGCACAGGTAGCCGCTACGGTTAATGCTGCCTTATCAGGGTTGCCTTCCGGAAATCTTTACCAGCCGGTGTCGTATCATCAAACTGCTATCAAATTAGAGCTGAGTGATTCGGACAAAGCAAGCTTAGATGATATTCTTGATTTGAAGATTGCCAATATGCAGGGCAACGAAATTCCTATCAGGGATTTAGTAACAGTAACAAGAGGCATCAAACAAAAAAATATTTATCGCAAAAATCAAAAAGAAGTAGTGTATATATTGGCTGATATGGCCGGTAAGTTAGAGAGCCCTTCTTATGCCATTGCTAATATTTCAGACAGTTTAAAAAACGTAAAGCTTCCAAAAGGTTTTTCTTTAAAAGAAGAATATACGCACCAGCCCGAAATGCAGGATAATTACTCTTTGAAATGGGATGGCGAATGGCAGATTACGTACGAAGTGTTCAGAGACCTGGGGATTGCCTTTGCCGTAGTTATTTTACTGATCTACATATTGATCGTTGGCTGGTTTCAAAACTTTACGGTGCCTTTGGTTATGTTAGCCGCCATCCCGCTATCGCTCATCGGGATAGTATTAGGCCACTGGATGCTGGGCGCTTATTTTACGGCAACTTCCATGATAGGCTTCATTGCTCTGGCGGGTGTGATGGTCCGAAACTCGGTGTTACTAATTGATTTTATTAACATCCGTTTGCGGGAAGGCATTCCTTTAAAGCAGGCCATCATAGAAGCAGGTGCAGTCCGTACAACACCTATCTTATTAACAGCAGGTGCCGTAGCATTAGGAGCTGTAATCATTTTGTTCGACCCGATTTTCCAGGGGCTTGCTATTTCCCTGATGGGTGGAACCATCACTTCAACATTCCTTACACTGCTGGTAGTGCCGTTATTATATTATAGAATGATGCGCAAAAAATATCCAACTAAATAATTAAAAATTAATTTATGAAACTATTTATTGTAACCAGTTTGAAAGATTACCAGGACGCAGTAATCAAAATATTCAAAGAAGCAAAAATCACCGTATTCAGCATAATCGATGTAGTGGGATTCAAGGATGATCATCCTGCAAACATTCTTGAAGATTGGTTTGCAAGCGGTGATGAAAAATTTGATTCGCGGATGATATTCAGTTTTACTGCTGATGAAAATGCAGCTCATGGTATGGAACTGATCGAAAAATATAACCAATCAAATGATACCGGGTTTCCAATAAGAGCATTTATTGTGCCGGTAGAAAAATCAAATCTTTAAAATAAAAAAATGAAAGAAAGAATTGTACGTGCTGTTGCCGGACTTATTGTTTTGACAAGTGTGGTACTTACTTATTTTGTAAATATTAACTGGCTTTGGCTGGCTGTTTTTGTAGGCTTTAATTTATTTCAATCCGGCATTACTAAATTTTGCCCGTTAGAAAAAATCTTAGGTTATTGCGGAGTTAAGGATAAAGAAATGAAACAGCAAGAGGAATTAAATTAAAAAGAGAGAAGTTGCATTTCAATCGTTCTTCTGTAAAATATAAATATTCATTTTGCTTCTAACGTAGAAGCCTAAATGCTTACAAAGCTTAATAGCATTTTCGTTATCCGCTCTTACGTGAAGGAACGGGATGTACCCAAGGCCAAATGACTGTTTGCTGAACTTAGCGCATTCCATGCAGGATTATCAAGTATATGTGCTGTTATAATTATGTGTCGAAAATAAAGTTTTGTTACCTTAACAGCATGAAAAGCTTAGTCAATACTTCAAAAATGCCTTTGTTTTTGGTCCGGATTGTGGTAGGACTTAATTTTTTTATCTGAAGGAATACAAAAATTTATCCTGGCTGGCCAGGGAGTTGGCCGCTTTACTAAAATCGGTTTCAGTCATCCATCTTTCTGGGCTTATTTTACCGGTTCATTCGAAGTCGTTTGTGGAATACTTATTTTGATCGGATTGGTAACGCGCCTTGCAGCGATTCCTTTGCTAATTATAATGTTGGTTGCTTTTGTAACAACAAAAATCCCAATACTTACCGAAAAAGGTTTTTGGGCGTTTGCCCATGAATACAGGACGGATTTTGCAATGACCCTACTATTAATTTTACTGCTGATTTATGGTGGGGGCAATCATTCGATAGACAAGAAACTTTCGGGTTCCTGATATAGTAAACCGACAAATTCAGTGGATTTTTATTTTATCACAAACCTCTCTCTTGTTTTCTTTAAATGTTGTGCGGATTAAAATGCCTGTCGCCCGTTGTGTTCAGCGGATGAATCATTGACTTGTTGCAGTACGTTGCCTTGTCGAATTCTGAAATGTTCATAGAAAGAATGGAAATGTCGGGAAACATTTCATTCAATCGCGCAATAATCTTTTTAGACAGATCAGCCCTTTGCCCTGTGCTCCTTCCTTCCATTATGTATCCAAAAATGTGAATGAAATCTTTTTTATCCGCGCCCAATTTAAAATGCGTGTAAGGATTTATCCGAACCTTGATGTCATTTTCAGCAAACAAATGTGTGGCTTCGGCAACTTCGTAAACTGCCTGCATTATTTCGTCAGGTGTTTTAATCTTAATAATATCTTCTGAGCAGTCGATTACAAAATGTGGCATGTTGGATATTGTTTTAGGTTATGGATAACTGTTATGTTGACCGCAACTTATTTGATACATTGAATTTTAATTTTTCATAAACGAACCATACAATGATAGCAAATACAAACATAGAGGATGTCATCTCTGCAAAGTGCGCCCATCTTACTGTATCCGGAAACAAAAAATTAGGAATAATCAGGCTGATGCCCAGGCTTAAAAATACCAAAATAAGGCTTATTAATAATACCCGGGGTTGCCCTTTAAACATTCCTGCCAGTGGTAATACAAACAAGCCAAACAGCACGCCTCTTACAAATTGAAATGGATAAATTACCGGGTTTTGATGAAAATTATTTACCAGTACCGAAATAAATCCATTGTCCTCAGGATGGCCTGAATAAAATATTCTGAGATCTTTTACCTGCCAGGCAACGTAATACCCGAATCCAAAATATATGATCATGTAAATAAAGCCAATAAGAGAAAGTTTAATAATCAATTCAGAAAATGAAAAGGCTGCCAAACTTTTATCCCGGGTGTCAGTCTCTGTTCTTCGCTCTTTTCTAAAGAGTATTACCGTTAAAGGAACACCGGCAAATATGATAACACCGTTTGCAATCATTATTAAAAATATGTCGGTTTTGGTAAGAACCTGAAATGCCGAACTAAAGAAAAATGTTTCTATTTGCGCCATAAAAGAATACACAAAAAACAGGCTGAACATCAACGCCGGAATGAGCCGTGAGGCTTTCCAACGGGAATTTTTCACTATGAAAGTACTAGCTAAGCAAATCCATGCAACGGTTATTAACACGTACACTATGGCAAAAGGATTGCCGTTCCTGGTTGCTGCTTTAAAACCCTCAGAGTAGGGGAGTATTGACGAAACAACCAAAAATGCGATGGTGGTAACAATAACTAATAAAACAAACCTGAATACTGTTTTCAAGATTATTTTGCTGTTTTAATTTGAATGGAGTGATTAAAGTTATTTTATATTTTGCTGCTCAAAAGGTTATTTAGGTTTGAATCTATATATAGTCGGTAAAAGATCACTTTCTATCGGTGAATGAAAGGTAATGCCAGTGAACGAAGAAATTTACCGGATTTCTATTTTAGATTTTCGAAAGGCCAATCATTGAAGGATATTGCAGGGCTAAAAATATTTCTGCTAAAACGATAAACAGCCTTGCTCGTAGCCTCCGTTCTTATTCCGGCTTCGGCGTACTGTTTCCTCCATCCAGCGTTACCTTCCAGCTTCCGTCTTTTTGTTTTTTCCATGCCGTAAAATAATTGCCATAGTAAGTGGTATCTTTTGTGGTAAATTTCCAGTTGCCCCAGGTGTACCCCATATCTCCTGATTGGGCGATCTCTGCATTTACAGGCTTCCACGAAATGGTTTTTACATCCTTGTCCTTATCAAAATAAGCGGCGAAGGCGGCTTTGCCAATTAAGGGAAATTGGGTATCCTCAAATTTTACCAGGTTGCTATCTGCATAATAAAGAATCGCGCTATTAAAACCTTCTTTTGCTGCCATGTCATTCATATCCATATCAGCTTTTATCATTTCCTGTTTGTCTTGTTCTGAATTGTTTTTATGCTGCTGGCACGAAATACAAAACAAGGCGATTATTAAAAACGATTTTTTCATTTTATAAAAAGTTTTGTTAGTGATGATGCTTTAATATTAAAAAAAAAGAAAACATATCTTTATAACTACATTTTTTTACTTCAACAAAGCTATTCAAATCATGACCAACAAACTCAACGCTTATTTTTACCTTTTTGCAATAGTTGCTTTTATTACAATTTTAAATTCATGTGGTAATGGAACCCGCAAGCAAACCGGCAAATCTTCCGATACAAAAAAAGACAGTGTCACCATTATGGCAATGGGCAAAGATGTTTTCTCAGCTACCTGCCGGGCATGTCATGGAAATCCTGCGTTTCCAAAGGCTCCCGCACAGGAAGCGATGGCTGCTATGGCGCCGCGGGTGATTCTTAATGCGCTGGACAATGGTAAAATGCGCGAACAGGCAAGCAAACTTTCTGAAGAACAAAGAGAAGCCGTAGCACAATACATTACCAACAAGATGCTTACAACTATAGTAATGCCTAAAGAGGCATACACCCCTTTTTCACTTGAGGGTAATGGCAATTCGTTGTACGATTATTCAGGATGGGGTGGCAACCTGGAAGGCACAGGATTCAGAACAACAGAGCAGGCGGGCATTACACCGCAAAACGTAAACACATTAGAGTTAAAATGGAGCTTTGCTTTTCCTGATGAAAGTGATGTGCGCAGCAAACCTGCTATCGTAGGCAACTGGTTAATTGTAGGCAGCCAATCAGGCGAAGTATATGCATTAAACAGGAAAACGGGAAAGATCGGGTGGCATGTAACTGCCGGCAATGGTTTAAGAAGCGGAATTGTGATCAATAAAGAAGGCGATGATGTTACTGCCTATTTTGTTGATGGTTCTACCTACACGTACGCGGTTAATGTAAAAACCGGAAAGATATTATGGAGCGCAAAAGCGGGGGTAGATCCGCTGGCAATGAATACCGGTACGCCCGTGGTTTACGGAGGAAAAATATTTGTGCCAATCAGTTCAATAGAAGTGGCCGTAGCTGCAGACAGCAATTATAATTGTTGTACTTCTTCGGGTGGTGTTGCCGCCCTTGACATTAAAACCGGCAACACCGTTTGGTATCATCGTGTCATCCCTGATTCTGCGATAGCCCAGGCAAATAAAAGAAATGGCAAACCATTTTACGGCCCTTCCGGCGCACCAGTTTGGTGCAGCCCTACTATTGATACAAAAAGGAATTTGTTATATATAGGTACCGGCGAAAATTATACGTTGCCTACCACCACTACCAGCGATGCCATCCAGGCTATTGATATGTCAACCGGTAAAGTGGTTTGGAATTTCCAGGCTACAACCCATGATGCATGGAACCTTGCCTGCCCGGTTTTGGTTAATTGCCCAGGCAACAGTGGGAGAGATCTGGATTTTGGGATGGCTCCTGTTTTGGTAACCGGTGCCGACGGAAAGGATAGATTACTTGCCGGGCAAAAATCCGGGGTGCTATATGCTTTATCGCCCGACGATGGAAGTTTACTCTGGAAAACAAGAATTGGAAAAGGAGGGATGCTTGGTGGCATACATTGGGGCATGGCAACCGATGGTAAAAATATTTATGCGGCCAACGCGGATAATAAACTGGCGCTCGATCCTGACGATAAATCCAGGCAAGCTTCGCCCGGTATTTATGCATTGGATATTATTTCAGGCAAAGTGGTTTGGTCGGTGCCTGCTCCTGAAGTGACGGGGAAAGAATTTTATCTCGCTGCTAATTCTGCTGCCCCGGCAGTGGTGCCCGGTATCGTGTTTGCGGGCAGCAACGATGGCCACATAAGAGCCTACTCCACCACCGACGGCCATATTTTGTGGGATTATAATACCATACAAAAATATCAAACCGTTAATGGCATTGAAGGCAATGGCGGATCTATTGATAGCCCGGCCCCGGTAATGGCAGACGGTATGTTATATGTAAATTCAGGCTACTCTCAATTTGGCGAAAAAGCAGGAAACGTATTGCTTGCTTTTGAAGTTAAAAAATAACTGTTACGAACTTTTTTATTTTGAAATGACGCAACATCAACTATCATGAGATGGTGGTATGAAAGAAACTGGCTCCTTTTCTCGTTTACGGCTGAGTCCTCTGCCAGAGACTCAGATTAAACCTAAAGATATTGCTTAGAAAAAATAATAAAATTCGGGAAATCTCATACCTTTAAAGCTACCATGACCTTAATTGCACATTCAATAAATTTTCGTGTACCCTTTATCGTTGGAGGCCTAATTTTGAGTGGCATGAAGAAGGTCCCATTCACGCCTCCAACAATCTTTGTTGACGTAGCAGAATATCTTAATGAACCCGATAGAAAGTTTTTTCCAACCGAACTGGCGCAGAAGATTTATGTTGTATCGCCAAGACTTGCTGTAGCACTCTCTGGCAGTGTGTATGAAATGAAGGGATTTTTGAAAGAGCTAAGACACATTTGCAAAATATATGAGAATCACCTAAGACAAAATCACATTCACCAGTTTTTAAATAATTACGATTTGCCTACTAATTTCGGTAACGCTTCTTTTTACATGATGCTGGTAGAGCACACTGATGAAAATTCTATTTTTGTATCTGACTTTAATTTCGGAAACTGGAATGCTGTTGAGAGCGAAGTTTACAATAAAATTTCTGCGAATGGCTCCGGCTCAAAAGGTTTTAATGAATGGGCAAATGCTCCTGTGAAATTTATCTCCAGTCATCAAAAGGGAGATATCTGGTATGCTATCCAATCAAATGTAAGCCTAATGGCTAAGTTAATGGCGATTGAAAGGTCAACGCTTGGAACAATAAAGAAAAACTGGGGCGCTGGTTTTGAGCTGATGTTTTATAATGGAACTACCTTTGTCAAATTTGACCAGGTTTGTTACCTGATATTTGAAGCCGAATTCGACGAAGAAGGTAATATTGGTGATCCCTTCCTCACTAAAGCGATTTACTACGAATATGAAGATGAAACACTCAAAATTATTTCTATAGATGTTGAAGAAGCTAAATATAGAGAAGATAACGAGTTATTACAGATACACGGAAATAACCTGAGGGTGGGCATATTTCCTGTCTATCCTATAGACCTCGAAGAGGGAAATTATGAAAGCAAACCGGAAAGTGATATTTCATTTCAAACATTGCGTGTCGGTGCTGCTGTAATCGTCACTAAAAAAAAGCAACAGCTATTCATACCAGCGTTCTTCAATGAGGGCCCTGAATTGGAGGTTCAATTTCAACAGGGTAAATCCTTTGAAGTTATCATGATGGTCGAATTGATGAATAGGATTCGAAATTATTCTAAGGAAGCATACCCAAATGTATAGATGATTTTAGCCAATGTCGGTGTTCCTTCGTTTCGGATTGCCCACCCGCGAACGAATACCGCCGTCTGGTCTCCCGACCAACGGCATCCGGGAAATACTCCTCTCTATTCTAAAATTTGATTCCATTGATAAATGTTGGCTGTAAAAACTGCGAAGAATAAACTGAAAAGTTCCAACTGGCGCAGGTCTGCAGAACTGTGACTGTTCGTTACTTCTAGCTGCAATTCTACCTTCTCCCCGCGCCAAAAATAAAAATCTAAATTATTTGTAGGTTTACTGTAAATAATTGTCGGAATCAGGATTCACAGGATGAAAAGATTTTTTTCAAGGGTTGCCAACCTTCCAAAGGTTGGCAACCCTGACGAGTAAAATAATAAATGGAATAACGAAACGTCCACTATCGTGAGACGTTGCTACGAAAAGAAAATTAATGTGATACTTTTAAATATTTAGCACTATGAATCAAAATTCTAAAGAACAGTCGGAAGCAATTAAACTAATCAATGATTTAATTGATAAAAAAATAGCAATAGCTAATAATGCTTTCAAAAAAGTAGATGAAAATACAAATAGATATTTAACCCAAAGCTTAACCCATACTTATTATTTATTATCAATTAATGCTGCTAGCATTGCTTTTATTGTTTCCCTTACTATTCACGAAAAAATGAAGTTTTCCGGTGTGCTAATTTTAATAAGCCTCGTTTTGTGGATCATTTCCTTTTTATTTTGGTCTTATGGAAGTATCAAGAACAATGAAAATTATGAATAGTTTTACTTATTATATTTTAGGAGAATCTTCCAAAATGAAAGAGGTAACTGACACACATAAGCAAATAATCGAAAACTTAATCAATGAAAGTGCGAGTATTACTAAAAAACCTCTATTTTATTACCTTATTGGTATTCTCTTCTTTATTATTTGGTATCTTATAACAATATTTTCTAACTGATCTTATATTTTAAAATTGTAGGTTCTATAGACCTGTGGCTGTCCGTTACTCATAGCTGCAATTCTACCTTCTCCCGCCCCAAAATATAAATCTAAATTATTTGTAGGTTTACTGTAAATAATTGCCGGAACCAGGATTCACAGGATGAAAAGATTAGCAGGATTAAATGCATCTTTAAATCCTGATTCAGCAAAGGAAAAATAAACGGAATAACGCAACATCTACTATCGTTAGACGGTGATACGAAGAAATCAGTGTTCAAAATAAACAAATATGAACCTTAAATCAAAATGGATAATTACCATTTCTTTTATTGGAGTTGCTGCTTATATGTGCGCAGACATACTTCATGAAGTTGTTGGACATGGTGGCACATCCTTAATACTGGGAAATAAAATAACGCTTTTAACCTCCGTGTATTTTAGAAGTAATCCGGGTAATTTTATTACAGATATTGGCGGGCCAATATCAAATTTATTCTTCGCCCTTTTAATATTTGTCGTTGTTAAACAAAAAAAGAATTTGTCACTTCTTTCCATGTTTTTATTATTGATTACAATGTCCTATAATTTGTTCTGGTTTTCGGGAACGATACTGGATTCAGGTTTTAATAGAATGGGAGACTGGTCTTTCGCAATAAAAAAATTAAATATCGGAACATTTGGAATACCGGTTTTGGTAATTGCCGGTGTTGTGGCTTATTCTTTTTCTATAAAACTTATCAAGGTTCAACTTATACAATTTAAGTTGCATTATCCTGAATTTCTATTAAAGCAAAGCATTTATTACTCTTATTTTGCTGCGACAATAACTGCAATAATAGCAGGTTCGTTATTTATGCCCGACAGGATACATTCAGCATTTGAAGGATTGCTTGAAATGATAGCATCATTACCGATTTTGTTCATTATTCCAGGGGAGAAAACAGAAATTAATAATTATGGACTTAAAACAAACCTGATTTTAAATATAGTAATATTCATTTTATTTATTGTCTTTTGTTTGACACTTGGAAGAGGAATGACTTAACAAAAAGCCAGCGGGCAACATTGGTATTTCCCAACTGGCGTAGCTCTGTAGTCCACAAGTGTTCGTTACTCATAGCTGCAATTCTACCTTCTCTCCGCACCAAAATAAAAATCTAAATTATTTGTAGGTTTACTGTAAATAATTGTCGGTATCAGGTTATACAGGATGAAAAGATTTTTCTCAAGGGTTGCCAACCTTCCAAAGGTTGGCAACCCTTGAGAAAAATAATAAATGGAATAACGCAACGTCTACTATCGTGAGACGTTGCTACGAAAAAAAGGTAACTCACAACACAGTTTTAATGATTTTCCAGCCATTTTAAAAGTTCTGTGGATTTAGCTTTGCTAACAACAATGGGCTCGGCATCGGGTTGAGCAATTTTTATTAAAAGCTTCCTGTCAAAATAATTTTCAACTTCTTTGATGGCATGGTACGCAATTAAATATTGCCGGTTGGCGCGGTAAAACAATTTCGGATCAACCATAGATTCAATATGGTCAAGCGAATTGGGCAACCGGTATCTATCATTGCTTTTAGTGCACAATTCAACAGCATCATCGGTAATTTTAAAATAAATGATATCCTTACTATTAACCGGTATCATTTTATCACGAAAGGAAACTAAAAAAGTTGATTTATAAGATTTGAAATTTTTGGTGATTTCTGCTATCAAATCCTGTAACAATAAACTACTGTTATTATTCTTCGGATTTTTAAAGAGGTTGAATTTATCGAGGCTTTTTTTTAGTGATTCCTGTTTGATGGGTTTTAAAAGATAATCAACACCATTGTTTTGAAAAGCCGTTAACGCATATTCATCATAGGCAGTGCAAAAAATTACAGGACAGGTAAGATTTACCTGTTTCAAAATTTCAAAAGCAAGCCCGTCGCCCAATTGTATATCTGAAAAAATAAGATCAGGTTGCTCATTGTGGCTAAACCATTCCAGCCCTGCTTCTACACTATCTAATGTAGCAACGACGTTATAATTCGGCTGTAACTGTTGTATGGAGTTTTGCAAATCCCATGCTGTTTGTACTTCATCTTCAATGATAACAATTTTCATTGCGTTACATTATAGGTAATAAAACAATAAATTCTTCTTCCGTTTTTTTAATGATGATATCCTTTCCCTTTAATAATAAATAGCGGTTACTGATGTTGCTTAATCCGAGATGAGAAGAAGAGGGTTCTTCTTTTTTGCTGCGCAAATTATTTTTTACGGCCAAATAATTATTCTCGGCTAATATTGAAATGGACAAAGGTTTCTGCAGGGAAAGCGCATTGTGCTTTACTGCATTTTCAATCAGTAATTGTAGTGTGTTGGCAGGCATCGAATAATTTAATAATTCATCAGGCAAAGATATTTCTGTAGTAATCGCGTCGCCAAATCTTATTTTTAAAAGGTATAAATAAGATTTTAGAAAATCAATCTCATCGCGGAGCGTAACATTTTTTTTATCCTGGTGAAGCAACATGTACCTGTAAACAGACGAAAGTTCAGTTATAAAATCAACCGCTTGCCCTGGGTTTCTTTTCGTTAAAGATTTTAATGTGTTCAAAGAATTAAAGAGGAAATGAGGGTTCACCTGTTGTTTTAAACTTTCATGCAGGGCATTTAAATTTTCTCTTTTCAATACTTCATTTTCAAGTACTATTTTCCTTTTTTCCGCATTGATATCGAATAAATATTTTATTAAAATAATGAGTGAGTTGAATAAAATTATTTTCATGCACAGATAAAACCAGGAGCTGAAAGAGGCGCCCCAGTTGCCTCTCAATGGCGAAAGAATAATTCCTGACCGTTCTAATAAAAGTCCGAGGAAAATGTAAATGACAATCGCGAGAACGAAGGACGTGGCAAACCTGGTATAAAAATAAAGTGGCTTTTTCCCTCCAATGGTTATGGAATTTTTAAAATCAATTAAAACAGCGTTTACCACCCAAAAGCAAAAGGTGATGATAAAAGAAAAAATAAAATGGCTCAAAATGTTTGATGGGTTACTATCCAGTGCCAGGAAAATAGTGGGGAAGGCTATGGAGAGCAGAATGCCTTTTTTTAGATCATATTTGTCAATAAATCTTTTCATGCGAAATTAATATTACAACAAAAAGTAGCTGTTTGATCTTTCTTGTTTTGAAACGGGCAAATTTCAACATGGAACAGACTTTCTTCGGGACGTAATAATAACAAAACCATTTATTCTTTTTGAAGTTTGCTGAAAATAATAACTTAGGTGTTTTATTTTCAAAGGCGCAATTTTTAAGAGTATTGTCAAAAAAATTTGCAGAAAAAACAAAAGCAATTTATTTAAAAATGAAAGATCCGATACAAAATATCCAAACCATAATGCCTTCTAAAATCAATACGGAAAGACTTTCCCTGGATTTACTATCGGTGCAGGATGATGCATTTATTCTTGAGCTGGTGAACACTCCCGGATGGCTTACCTTCATTGGCGACAGGAATATTCATTCCACTGAAGATGCGATTGCTTACATAAATAAAATTAACAGCACGCCCCACTTTACTTATTGGACGGTTCGTCTAAAGCAATCATATCAACCATTAGGAGTTATCACCTTTTTAAAGAGAAGCTACCTGCCTCATTTTGATATAGGTTTTGCCTTCCTGCCTAAACATTGCCGCCAGGGCTATGCTTATGAAGCCGCAAAGGAAGTATTGTCAATAGTGAAGCGGGTTCCGGAGCATCGGGTTGTGCTTGCAACCACGATACCAGGCAATATCAAGTCTGTTAAGTTATTAACGAAGCTTGGCTTTCATTACCAAAATGAAATTGAAGAAGGAGGCAAAGCACTTCATGTTTATTCTACTGTTGATAAGACTGATTAATTCTTGTTAGCAAAAGTATTTAAGGGGATTTTAATTGCATTAGCATTACTTTTTTTCCAAACAGGCAATTTTGACCTTTAAGCCGCCGATAAGGTACCTGTAATTCAAAATAAAAACATTTTTAATTTAGAAGTTTGCGGTGATGCCAGGCTCAATAAAAAAAGAGCTTGCCATCAAAACTGCAATGAAATATATTATTAAAACCAGCCGTCTATTTTATGGCATTGCCATCGTGGTGTATGGCATCCAGCAATTCATTTATGGCAATTTTCGCCGCGTGCAACTACCGCCGTGGCAATACCATTTACCGGCGCTAAATATCATCGCCTATGTTACCGGTGCAGGATTGATAGTTGCGGGTGCGTCGATTATTTTTGATATAAGGGCCAGGAATACATCGCTGGTTTTAGGTGGCATCTTTTTGCTGTTGGTTTGTTTGGTACATGTTCCTTATGAATTAATTTCAGAACCTAATAAAAGTTATCATTTAGGTTTATGGGAAAGTACGTTAAAAGAACTTGCGCTCGCCGGCGGTGCATTTGTTGTTGCAGGTAGTTACGATGAAACTCAATTGAAAGAGAAAAGCGTTCTTATTAATTTTTTAGAGAAATTGATTCCTTATGGCAGTTTATTTTTTTCTATCACCATCGTAAGTTTTGGCATCGCACATTTTATGTACGAAAAATTTATAGAAACTATGGTGCCTTCCTGGATTCCTGATCATACCTTTTGGACTTATTTTTCCGGTACAGCGCTCATAGGCTCTGGCGGGTGCATCATTTTAGATATCAGCAAACAAAAAATTGCGGCGTTATTGGGAACGATGTTATTTCTTTGGTTTTGGTTGGTTCATATTCCCGGAGCAATGGCCAACCCTGCGATAGACCGTGGCAATTTAGTTTCAAGTGCGTTTGATGCATTGGCTTTTAGCGGCACCGCATTTCTTATTGCTGTTGGCAGGCAATCTGCAGTAAAAGAAACTTTAGCTGAGAATTTGATTTTATAAAAATAATTGAAGAAATATTTATGCGAATCGTAACATTGGTTTTTGTTTTGACTTTTTTAAGCAACGCTGCCTATTGCGGTAGCTCAAATTCATCGCGCTCAGACAGCAGTAAGCCATTTGTACTCGGCATTACAGATGAAATTGAATCAAAGCAACTAAATGAAAAAAGAACGCTAAATATTTATTTGCCTGAAGGGTACAATAAAAACGATACCACAACATACCCCGTTGTGTACCTGCTGGATGGATCTGCTGATGAAGATTTTATACATGTGGTGGGCCTGTTTCAGTTTGATAGTTTTTCATGGATTGACCGGGTTCCGAAATCAATTATTGTTGGTATTGCCAATGTAGACAGGCTAAGAGATTTTACTTATCCCTCAACCATTGATGATGAAAAAAAACACTTTCCAACATCAGGGCACTCTGATAAATTTATCGCGTTTATTGAAAAAGAATTACAGCCTTTCATAGAAAAGAAATACAAAACCAATTCCACTAAAACAATTATCGGTGAATCATTAGGAGGACTTTTAGCAACGGAAATATTATTAAAAAAACCAACCCTGTTTAGTAAATACATCATCGTAAGCCCGAGCCTTTGGTGGGATGATGGTTCGTTATTAAAACTAAACTCTGATATATTACAGGAAAGTTTTTCTCAACCAACAAGCATTTATATTGGCGTAGGAAAGGAAGGGCTTACTCCCACAAAAATTCCGCATGTGATGGAGGTAGATGCCAATTTATTAGCCGAAAAGATCAGGAACACCAAAAGCAACGAGGTCAAAGTTTATTTTGATTATTTGCCGCAGGAAGATCATGCAACTGTTATGCACCAGGCGATCTACAATGCATTAAAATTGCTTTATTCCGGACCGGCAAAACCATAACAACATTGAACAGCAATGAAAATAAAAATATGAAAAGAATCAGCAGTATTGATGCTACAAGAGGAATTGTAATGATCATAATGGCTTTGGACCATGTGCGGGATTTGATTCATGTAAATTCCATAACCCAAAGCCCTACGAATTTAGAGACCACCACACCGATACTTTTTTTCACCAGATGGATCACTTATTTGTGTGCTCCTACCTTTGTTTTTCTTGCCGGCACTTCTGCTTTTATCTCTTTCAAAAACAAAAATAATTTTCTTCAAACCCGTAATTTTCTACTGAAGCGTGGTGTTTACCTGGTGATATTGGAATTTGTAGTGGTAAATTTTTTGATGTATTTCGACCCCGGTTATCATACCCTTATTTTTGAAGTGATTGCCACCATCGGTTTTGGATTTATCGTACTGTCATTTTTATTAAAACTTTCTTCGAAAACCCTTGTTATAATTGGCCTGGCCATAATTTTTTGCCACAACCTGTTTTCTCTTATTCCTTTCGATCAAGGATCAATCTTAAAAAATATTTTATCGCCCTTGTTGAGTATCGTCGTATATCCTGTATTTACTAATAAAGTATTTATAATGGCTTATCCGCCAATACCCTGGTTGGGCATTATGCTGGCAGGTTTTGCAACTGGAAAATTATTTGAATTGCAACAACCGGAAAGAAAAAAAATATTTATAAAAATTGGATTAAGTGCGTTGGTGTTGTTCGTGGTTATCCGGTTTATCAATTTTTATGGAGACCCGGTGAAATGGTCTGTTCAAAAAAATAATATTTTCACCTTCCTCTCATTTATGAACATTACCAAGTATCCGCCTTCACTACTGTTTTGTTTAATTACATTAGGTATCATGTTTTTAATGCTTGCGTTTACCGAAGGGGTAAAAAATAAATTCATAACCATAACTTCTGTTTATGGAAAGGTGCCTTTGTTTTATTTTCTTGTTCATTTTTTTCTTATCCATATTATCATGGTTTCGGTAATGCTTTTGCAGGGATTTCATTGGGCACAATTGGATTTTGCTTCCGGCAATTTCGGGAGGCCGAAAGGCGTTGAAAGCGGTCTTCCTCTGTGGGGAATTTATTTGGTTTGGATAAGCGTAGTGGCAGCATTGTACAAACCATGTGTATGGTACGGGAAATACAAATCGGCACACAAAAACGGGTGGGTAAGGTATTTATAACTATTTAAATTATTTCCAACAGCCGTGGTTCGGTGTGTCACGAATGAATAGAATTGATAGTTCTTTTCAATGCTGTATAAAAGATGGTAGCAGGCCTACCGCATACGCTGTGCAGACGGGGTATGCAAACCACCTGAAGGTGCTGCAATTAAAAGTTGTGGTGCTGAACGTTCAGGCAAAAGGTGTCTGTAAAGGCATCAGGTAAGTGTAAAGAAGCTGAACGAAAGTAAACCGACCGAAGACATGTCGAAACGGTACCTCGTTGTTAAAAGTATCGGCCTCGAACCGTTGATACGATTACTGTAGCAGTTATCTGTTTACGGGCTACAGAACAACCGGCATTAAGGCGGCAGGAGCTTTACACAGGCTTTTATACGGAACGTGAGAGGTTTTCCGGTTGATGTGCTAATAAGCTTTGCAGGAAGTTTTTTTTTTAGAAGCGACTGTTCAATAAATATTCTACAGTTCATATTGCAACTCAATCTTGCTATAGGCAGGAGAAGCAACCGGAAGCGTCGGACGAAGCCATAGTAGCGAAGAAGTTTCTGTAATGGAGATGGAGCGAAGGGCTTCGGTTATCTAAGTCGAATTATTTTTAAACAACTCTGATTAAAATGGAGGATGATGCAAGAAGAAAAGACAAAATCATTGCCGGTAAGTAAAAGGATGGTATATGATAGCTATTTAAAAACGGTGTCAAAGCAAGGAGGTGCGGGCATAGACCGTGAAAGCATTGAAATGTTCAATGGCAACATGAGTAAGAACCTGTACAAGATTTATAATCGCATGGCATCGGGTAGTTATTTTCCGCCAGCAGTACGAACGGTATTTATTCCAAAGAAGCAAGGCGGATTAAGACCGTTGGGCATACCAACAGTAGGAGACCGCATAGCGCAGGGAGTAGTAAAAGATTATCTGGAACCCTCGGTGGATGCAGTCTTTCACAACAGCTCATTTGGATACAGGCCCGGCAGAAGTGCGCATGATGCACTTGCTCAATGCCAGGCTAATTGTATTCAGAAAGCCTGGGTGTTAGATGTAGATATAAAAGGGTTCTTCGATAACATCAGTCACAGAATATTGTTAGCATTGCTTGGGCAGCATACGCAGGAGAAGTGGGTGCTGATGTATGTAGAAAGATGGTTGAAAGCTGGGGTAGAGCAGGAAGATGGAAGCATATCAGCAAGGACGAAAGGCACGCCGCAAGGTGGAGTGGTTAGTCCATTACTGGCTAATATTTACCTGCATCATGCTTTCGACAAGTGGATGGATGAGACACATCAGCAATGTCCATTTGAACGCTATGCAGACGACATCGTTATCCATTGCAGCAGTAAAGAAGAAGCGGAAAAGTTGCTGGAAACACTAAAAGTAAGGATGCAGGATTTTGAATTGACGTTGCATCCTGAAAAGACAAAGATTGTGTATTGCAAAAATTATCAGCGTCCTGACAGACATGAAAATGAGAGCTTTACATTTCTGAGTTATAGCTTCCAGCCAAGAACAGTAAAGAGTAAATTTGGCAGTGCGAAACGCTTGTTGGTGTTTGGTGCAGCCATCTGCAATAATGCAAAAGCGAGTATCAGAACAGCAATCAAAGAAGTATTGCGGACACAATGGAGTACACAAACCTTAGAATGGTTTGCAGAGAAGCTAAATCCAAAAATACGAGGCTGGATCAATTACTACACGAGGTTTAACAGAGATGAAGCGCATGGCGTATTTTATTATTTGAATGAACTAATCCGTAAATGGATGAAGCACAAATATAAAATAGGTAGCAAAAAGCGATTGTATAATAAATACAGATTGCTGCAATCAGAAAATCCATTGTTGTTTTATCATTGGAAGATTGGAATAAAAGCTTGATTTAGATAACACGAGCCGTATGAAGGGAGACTTTCACGTACGGTTCCTTGAGCGGTTTGGGCTGTAATGCCCTTGCCTACTCGACTCTTCACGAATCACCTCAATACCCCTTAATGGCGCAAGCGTCGCGCTTGTGCTTTTCACTATCTACTGAAATATGCTTTTATAAAAGATACCTCAATCCCCCCGCACCAAAATAAAAATCTAAATTATTTGTAGGTTTACTGTAAATAATTGTCGGAATCAGGATTTACAGGATGAAAAGATTTTTTCAAGGGTTGCCAACCTTACAAAGGTTGGCAACCCTGACGAGTAAATAACTGGAATAACGCAACGTCCACTATCGTGAGAAGGTGCTAAGAAGAAACTTTTAATATTAAGCTTTTGTGTATATCTTCATCAATAGTTTTTCATGTAGGCCAAGGTTGTGGGCTGAACAATATAAAATTCCTGCACATCAGCAAGCCCTAACGTAAGCCGCAATCCCATCAAAAATGATAAAATATCAAATAGAAAATAATATTTCACCAAATGAGTTTAAAGATTTACTGATAAAATCCGGACTGGGTGAAAGAAGGCCTGTTGATGATTTTGAGAGAATTAAAGCTATGGTTGAAAATGCCAACTTAATAATTACAGCACGAGATGGACTTAAATTAGTAGGCGTTGCAAGATCTGTAACTGATTTTGTTTACTGTACTTATCTTTCCGATTTGGCGGTAGATGATGAATATCAAAAGCAAGGCATTGGAAAAGAGCTTATAAGATTGACAAAAAGACAAACACCGAAAGCAACTACAATTCTTTTATCAGCGCCAAAAGCGGTTGACTATTACCCACACATTGGAATGACTAAACATAATGCATGCTTTCTATTAAATGATGAAAATGATTTGAAATAATGGGACTTGAAGTAAACCCTGAATTAGCAAGCATTGATTGGAATAAAGCAAATAAAAATCTAAATTATTTGCAGGTTTACTGTAAATAATTTTCGGAACCAGGATTCGCAGGATGAAAAGATTTTTTTCAAGGGTTGCCAACCTTCCAAAGGTTGGCAATCCTGACGAGTAATAATAACTGGAATAACGCAATGGCCACTATCGTGAGACGGTGTTACGAAAAAAAGCTAGTTTATTTCGTGTAATATTATGTTGTAGCACATTTAAAAAAATCTAAAAACGAATGAAATATAAAACTCTTATTATAGATTTTGATGGAACATTAGCCGACACCAGGGAAAGTATTATACAGGCAATGAAATTTGTAGCACATAGTTTTAATATCAAAAACATTGATGAAAAACTAATAGAGAGTTTGATAGGGCTACCTCTAAAAACTACTTTCGAAAAAGCTTTTTTACTTAATGAAAAATTGATTCAAGACGCCACTTTGGTTTATCGTAAACATTATTATGAAATTGGAATTGACACAATTTCTCTTTTCGATGGGGTAAAAGATACATTGTTAGATTTTAGTCATAAGGGAATAAATTTGACTGTCGCATCGGGCAAAGGAAAGGATTCATTAAGTAAGATTCTTAAAAAGGAAAACATCTACCATATTTTTTCATTTGTAGGTGGTGAAGAAGATGCGAAAAACAAAAAGCCTTCACCTGACATTGTGAATTTCATTATAGATAAATATAACTATCAACCGAATGAATGTTTAGTTGTTGGTGATACGATTTTTGACATTGAAATGGGACAAAGGGCGAATGTGGATACGTGTGGAGTTACGTATGGGAACAACACGAGGGAAAAATTAGAAAAACAAAAACCAAACTATATAATAGATAGTTTTAGGAATCTAACTGAGATTGTATAAATAAAAAAAAACGTGCTACAACAATGTATATGCGATAATGCTCTTACCGGCGTAACTGCCTCACTTGTGCTTTTCATTATCTACTGAAATGTGAATTTATAGAAGATACTTCAATCCTCGCACCAAAATAAAATATTATTTTCCCTGGCTTTAAGGTTTTTTTGCTTATTTTTCTGAAACTTATTAAAAAACTAACAAACAAAGTGCAAAAAATCAATCTTTATTCTTCTTCAGATTAAATGAAAAGTTTACTTTATTTTTTTGGCATTGTTATAAACAAATAAGGAACTTTACCTTTGACACCCAGGAAGATTATTTATAAAAAATAATATTCTCTTTAATTATGTTCACAAGTGAATTACAAAAAAAAATTGATGATAAGTGGGATGCCTGCTGGCCTTTAAGCCAGTTAAAGCCTGTAATAATTTTGGATTTGATTAGTTACTTGTTTTTTTTTAAAAAAGTAAGTGAAAATAAGTTTACCCTCGAAAAATCTGAAAATTTTTCCAATTCGCCATTTTCGAATATAGACGAAACCGAACCTATACGCTGGGAAGTTTTTAAAAATCTTGACGCTAAAAGCATGCATGAGCTTTTTATGCAAAAAAATGGCGTTATTGATTCATTAAAAAATTATAGGCCCGATGTCCTTTTTTATGAATTTATAAAAGGAGATTTACTTTTAACACCCACTCCAAAATCATTGGCTAAATCGGTTGACATTATTAAAATAATGGAAAATGAAGATGGTAATACCAAAGCCAAAATATTTGAACACCTATTAAACAAAACAGAAATAATAGCTCCGAACGGACAAGTATACCTTCCGCATTATATTGTTAATTTAATAGTATCAATTATTCAGCCTGAACCTAACGATGTAATCCTGGATCCTGCAATAGGAAATGGCAGCCTTTTAGTTGGTTGTGCAAAATATATTGCCAATAAAAATGAACTGAAAGATAAAAATTTTAAAAATAATTTTGATTCCCAAAAATTGGTGGGATTTGAATCTGATTTATCTAACCGGCGTATCGGCGCGATGAATATGCTTTTGAATAGCATAGAAAATCCAAATTTAAAACCCCATGAACCTCTTTCCTCTTTGGGTTTTATGGCTTCTGTTGAGCCTACTGTTATTGTTTCAGATTTAATTTTTTCAGCCAGTGAAAATACAATGACAGTTGAAGGTGATTCCATAAAAGAAGCAACCCGAAAAGAAATTCTTTACCTCGATTTTATTTTAAAGGTTTCAAAACCAGGAACCCGGTTGGCTATAGTTGTACCTGCATTTATTCTGTATAATGCTGAGACAGAAATTAAAAAGATACGCCAGGATATTATTGATAATTTCAGGCTTGAGTCAATAATATATATAGAAGACAAAAGATTTCCCCATTTTTTGGGTGCAGCTACCCTTATTTTTTCCAGGGAAATATCTGCTACAACTGATAAAGTTTGGTTATATAAAATGAAACAGGGTAAGAAGGGCGGTAATAATAATTTGAACTCATTTAACCAGGGAGAAGGATCAAATGGCATGGATGAAATAGCGATTATCTTAAACCATTTTAAAAATAAAGGCAAAAATGATGAAACCAAAAATCTGCATGGCATATATATAGAGGCCGGGGAAATAATATCTAACAATTATAATCTCAATTATAATGAATATAAATTATTTACCAAGCAGGATAAACCTGATAACCTGACCGAATTTAATCCTGCTGAAAAAAAGGTTTCAACTAATGATACCAATAAATACGCACCTTTTGTTACTGCTGAAAATAAAATAGTAACCCCTCAAAAAAAATCAGGTAAAAAATATATTACTTTGATTGGTATATTAATCCTGGCTCTGGTTACTACATTTGGTGGTTATTGGTTTTTTTATCTAAAAAAGGACCAAACGATTAAAAAAAGGGGTTCTAATATTTCAACTTCATATAGGGATTCTACAAAAAATTCTATCACTCTCAATACCCCTGTACTTGCTGATACAGGGCAAAAAATAAAAGATGAGCCTGTTGAAAGCCTGGATGCGGTAAATGAAAAATATACAGTTATATCCAAAGCTTATTTTTATAGCTCACCAAATGATAATTCGAGGGAAAATATTTATATAAATCATTGGAGCAATGCAATATTAATTCCCAAAAAGGAAAAAGATGGATTTATATATACAGTATATGATAATAAAATGGGACAAATCCTGAGCGGCTGGTTAAATAAAAAGGATCTTGAAATTGTACACTAAAGCCTACTTTTTCTTTTTCAATACATATTGAATTAACACCTTCATCTTAAATTCTAAACTTTCTAAAGCCATTCTACACTTTTTTTCAGAAATATTAATTACTCCGGAAACGCTAATTATTATTTAATTTTATGAAATGTTGTGGTAAAACATTTCATAAAATGACCTACTAACTAATATCAATTTAATATGACTAAATTCCCATCTATCTCAATCTTAAGCTTAAGCTTAATCCTTTCTTGCAGTACAATTGACGTTTTTTCCCAGAATTCCGGAATAGTAGATTCAACACAAATTTCATTTCCAATTAAAATAAAATCACAACCGAGATTTTATATTAATTTACATGCAAGCGGAGATATGGCCCTTGGCTCTACTTTTAAATTTTATCCTGATGATATTACTTCTGTAACCGTTAAGGCTACCGGGTCTACTATCACACAAGAAAACGTAACTTCTAAAGCACCAACGAAAGGGCTTGGTGATGGATTTAGATTAGGCGGCGGTATTTCTTATATTATTAACGACTTTATAAACATTGGTTTAGATTTTGAATATTTCAGAAGCGATATTAGCAAGATCAAAGATTCATCTTATACACATATGAATGAAGCCGGCGGGATAGATTATTTGTATAATGAGCGCTCTAAAATAACCTACTACGAAAGTTTCTACACCTTTACTCCAAATATTATTTTCAAAGCAATCTCTCATCCAAACTTTTATATCTACAATAAAATCGGCGCAATCATTGCAGTCAAGCCATACAATCATCAAAAAGAAAATCAATATATTACTACACAGCGGCCCGGTAGTGGAATGCCCGACTCAACCCACAATATTAATAAACTGTATACCCTTAAACTGAATAATCCCTCTTTTGGATTTATGGGAGGGATTGGGATACAGGTAAGGGTACATGGAAAAATACTCGTTTTTGGAGAGGCACAATTTTCCCATATCTTGTTTGAGCCAAAATCCAAAATACTACTTCAATTTACTGATAATGGAACTTCAAAGGCGGGTACTCTTACTCAATCTGAAAGAATAATAGAATATGAAAATTCTATTTCAAGTGATGCTTTGAATACAAATCCCCAACTGCCTACAAAAGCTATCGTACAAAAGTTTCCTGTTACGTATGTTGGCTTTGAGGTTGGGGTGGCGTATCATTTTTGATGTTCTGCCGGATTATTTTTTTAAATTTAAATAATAATAAATAATTTAATGAAGGAAAATAATAAAATACCAGGTAATAAAAAAAATGTAGCATTTGTCATTTTTTACTTAGCGTCAATAATATTGGTGATACTTCTTTTTACTTTTTTTTATCATAAAAAACCTTCCAATAAAATCGCCAACACTAACGAAATAAATAATTCAGCCCCACAAAAACAATTATTAGCCGAGACAGGTATATTGCTTAATAAGCTTTTGGAATTGCAAAAAGCGGACGAACATTATGCATCATTGTTTGTTCAATCCAGTGTTTCTCCAGCCATGGATTCAGTTGATACACAAATTTCTCTGGAAGAATCAGAGTTCAAAAATGTTATTGACAGCTTTAGCCAAAATGAAAATAATTATTCCGGAGGCGAGGAAATATTGTTTAAAAAAATAAATGAATATTTTAATCAAACGCTTGAAAACAGGCGTGCTATCGGAAATATTCGTTATGCCCTGGCGGCAGGTAATTTTGATTTAGATAGCAATCAAAAAAAATGGTTGCAATTGAACAGTGACCTGATCGCCAAAAATAAACGGATAAAAGAATTAGAGAACTTGCTTCAATCAAATACCGGTGATATAAATACCCAAACTGATAAATCGAACGCTGAGATAGCTTCGTTAAAAGCTACTGTAAATAAGCAGCAAACTGAAAATGATAATCTAACCCAAAATATAAAATCATTAAATACAACTATAGCAACCTTGCAGTCAAATCTTACTGCTAAAGAAAGTAGCCCTACTAAAAATCAAGAAACTTCTTCAGCCGATTTAGAAAAGATACAGCAATTAAATGCTGAAATCCAGTTAGCAAATATTGGTTGTAATTTAACAAGGGCAGACCCTGAACAAATTATTTCTAATTCTAAAGAAAGAAAAGAGCTATTAACTGTTGCATTAAAAGTTTTATCTAATTTATCAAAATCAAATAATCCTGAAATCCGCCAACAAGCTAATGTGAAACTTAGGGAACTTCAAAGAATAGCCAGCACAATCCGTGATTAGCTAAATGCAAAAACTAATTTTAGGCGATAAATCTTTATATAACCGGCCATTTTAAAAATTACCATTTAGATTTGTAATTAAAATAATTACATTCTTGATTTTATTCTACCAACTATTTTTAATCTTTTATAAAGGAGGTATTTACCTCGTTTCTTTTTGGAACAAAAAAGCGAAACTTTGGATTATAGGAAGAAGAAACCTTTTTAAAAAATTACGTGAGTCTATTCCAACGGTAAAAAATAAAAAAGTCATCTGGATGCATTGCGCCAGCCTTGGCGAATTTGAACAAGGGCGCCCGGTTTTGCAAAAAATAAAAGGCATTTCGCCGGAAATTTTTATTGTAATTACTTTTTTTTCTCCTTCTGGTTTTGAAATCATAAAAAATAATAAAGATTTTAAAAACATTTTTTACCTGCCCATGGATTCAAAAATGCATGCACAAAAATTTTTGAATATTGTAAAACCAGATTTCGCCCTTTGGGTAAAATATGAATACTGGCACTATTACCTGGAACAAATAAAAAAAAGAAATATACCGCTGTTGATGGTTTCAGGAGTTTACAGAAGTAATCAGGCTTTTTTCAAATGGTATGGAGGTTTTTATAGAAATATGCTGGGCTCTTTCACCCATTTTTTTGTTCAAAATGAAGATTCCAAAGAACATTTGCAAAAAATAATTCCTACTGAAAAAATATCTGTTTCAGGAGATACAAGGTGTGACCGGGTAATTAATATTGCCAAAAATTTTACAGAAGTTAAAGGTATCAGTGAATTTTGCGGAAACCATAAAGTAATTGTGATGGGTAGCACATGGGAAGATGATGAAGCGGAATGGACACATTATGTAAGGCAACACAAGGAAATTAAATTTATTATTGCACCCCACGAAATTGATGAAGAAAACCTTGCTGATGTAAAAAAAGAATTTGAAGGTTCCATTTTTTATTCCGAATGGATAAAAACGCCTTCCCGGCAAAAGTTATGATGAAGCTAAATTGCCTCATTATTGACAACATTGGAATGCTTTCCCGTTTGTATTATTATGCAACTATAACCTATGTGGGAGGAGGGTTTGGGGCTGACGGGCTGCATAATATTCTTGAAGCTGCCGTTTACGGCAAACCGGTAATTTTCGGGCCCGGATTTTACAGGAATTTTGAAGCAGAAGAATTGATTGATTGCTCCGGGGCAATTAGTATTGAAAATGCAATTGAACTGGAAAAAATAATTGATAATTTAATAAACAATGAAGAAGAATTATCGGCACGAAGCGACGGCTGCAAAAAATTATGTTTATAAAAATGCGGGCGCAACTGAAAAAATAATTTCATTTATCAGAAATAATAAACTGGCTTGACAAAATATTTTTCGTGAAAGAAAAAAATTACTTCTAATGCATTTCATTCATATTACCACTTTAATAATAAGGGCTTATTAGCAAATAAACCACAACGCCGCTTACCGCCACATAAAACCAAATAGGCCAGGTAATTCTTGCAAGCTTTTTATGCTTAGAATATTCACCCGATAAAGCACGGTAAGATGTAAATAAAATAAAAGGAAGTATGATGCCGGCGAGAGGAATATGGGTTATCAAAATAACATAATAAACATAGCGGAGTGAGCCAGCCAAAACTTTTTCTCCAGAGCTTAAAATTCCATCATGATTTAAATCCCCAAACTTTATTTCGCCACTCAGCAAATGATGGCAAATATAGGATACCAAAAAAAGTACGGAAAGAATGATAGCCGTTATCATTATTTTTTTATGAAGGAGGTATCTTTTCTTTTTTACTGCTACAAGTGCAGCTACCAGCAATACAGCAACACAAGAATTAACAACTGCATTAAAAGCAGCAAAAATATGAGGATTAAAGCTTGTTTTGATATTCAGTTTTACATCTGCTAAAAATGCAACAACGATAAATACAATGATTGAAACTGACCAAATTAAAATACGCGCCGATTTATCATTCTTTTTAAAAACAGGCTGAGGAAATTTGCGGGGAATATCTTTTTTCATTTAATGGGTTAACCTGATTTTAAAAGCCCTTTCATAAAATCTGCAAACGATTTTTTCTTATCCTTTTCCAGCATAAGTAAAGGAATATCACGCACTAAATTTGACTGAGCAACAGAATCCAAACCACCAAACCAACCTCTTACCACCCGGTTTTTATCCAGAAGGAAAAATTTATCAGAGTGGATGAAAGCCGTATCAATATTGGAGTCAGCAACACTTGCCTTCAAGTCGTTCAAAGCAAAATTATAAATACTATCCCTGTTGCCGGTTCCTAACCACCAGCTATCCGGGTTTATATTAAATTTTTGCGCCCATTTTTTTAATTGCTTAACAGAATCATGCTCTGGGTCAATAGAAATGGATACAAACTGAACAATAGAATCATTATTGGGAAAAGAGTTTTGTAATTTTTTCATGGAAACAGCCAGCCTGGGGCAAAGTGATGGGCAGTGTGTAAAAAAGAAATCAAGGACTATTATTTTTCCTTTTAAATCATTGAGTGAAACATGTTGGCCTAAGTTGGTTGGTAAAATGCAAATTTTCTACGTGATGCCATGCAGTATCATAAGTAATTTTCCCATTATTTTTTACCACATTCACACTATCGTAAAAAAAATGTTGTGGCATTTGTACAGCGCGGTTGCTGTAATAACTCACCAAAAGGTAACCGCTCAAGGGTAATAAAATAGCTACAAGTAAGGCAATAAAAGCTTTTTTGTTCATAATTATTATAATAAAGCAAAATTAGCCATTGCGAAGGGCAACAGCTAATTTAAAAATGTATTCTTTAAGTTTTTTAACCTAATTTTTAATCTAATTTCTTATCGCTCTTTTCGGCTGGCTCAGCCGCCGGATGATGAAATTGTTCAGGTTGTTCAGTATAATGCCTGCTTCCTCCATCGGTATTTCTTAAATGGCGGAAAGAAGCGCCATCAGCGATAAATGCAATTATGAACCATACAAATAAAAGCGCGGGAAGTGCTACCGTCATGACCATAGTTCTTATCTCATCTCCCAAATGCATAAAAATAGAAATGATATAAAACGCTTTTGCGAGTGTTAAAATACAGATGGTTCCTTTTAAGATTAATACAAGCGATTCATTGGGATCAGTTCCAAGGTCAATGTTATAAATAGTTAATCCCAATCCAAGTTCTAAAATGGTAAGGACTAATAATATCCAGAATGCTTTCCATATTCTTTTTACCTGTGCTGTATCAGCGTGTGTTGTTCCTAAATGTGTTGATTCTGCAGACATAAATTTTCTTTAAATTCTATAAGTTGAAAAATATTTTAATTAATGCTTAAATTAAATAAGATAAAAACAAAGGAATACAAATACCCAAACCAGATCTACAAAATGCCAGTAAAGCCCGGCTTTTTCAATCATTTCATAATGGCCGCGTTTGGCAAAATCACCCTTAGAGGTTTTAATAAGCATAATACTGTTTATAACTACTCCGGTGAAAACATGGAATCCATGGAAACCGGTAATACCAAAAAAATACCCTCCGAAAGCAACAGGGCCAGGGGTGGCAACCAGATGGCCATTGTACATTACATCAGGGCCCCATGGATTATGGCTCACTGTGGTTCCCCAATATTTAATTACTCCATCAACCAATACTTCGTGTTGCCCTGTAATTAAATGTGTCCATTCCCATGCCTGGCAACTTAAAAATGCAAGGCCACCTAAAATAGTTAGAAATAGCCATTTTTGTACTCCCTTCTGATTCATTTTATGGCCTTCATGTACAGCCAATACCATTGTAACCGAACTAAAAATCAAAATGAAAGTCATCAGGCTGACAAAGGCAAGTGGCAGATTGGCATCAGTAAAAGGAAATTCATTGAAAACATAATTATGATCTACCCAATGATTCAAACTAAAGCGAATAGATCCGTAGGAAATTAGAAAAGCGCCAAAAGTGAATGAATCGCTTATTAAAAAATACCACATCATCAGTTTACCATAACTTACATTGAAAGGGCTATCTGCCTCCTGCCCATATTTTAGTTTTAGTTTTTGCTATCGCAGTATCCATTTATTATTAGTTAAAAGGTTTTACAAAAATAAAATTAATTGTTTATTGTCATATTGCTGTTTACTTAATTTCCTTTAGTTTGATAAAACTTCGCAGTAAACGAACTTTTTTCCTAATTTTTATTTTCTTCATCTATCCGATGTATAGTAAAAAAACCAACAGGTATATCCAGAGAAAATCTACAAAATGCCAATAAGTGTTCATCAAGTCAATATAAATCTGGTTATAATTTTTTCGCCTTCTGCTGAAAGATTTCAGGTACATAACCAAAAGCGCAACTACACCGCCAAGTACATGAAGCGCGTGTACACCAACAATGACATACAAAAAAGAAAAAGCCACATTGCGTGTAAGAGTGATACCACTTGCCCATAGTTCTTTAAATCCCAGGTATTGCAAAAGAATAAAAGTAAAGCCGAGGATAACTGTAATAACAACCACATTTTATATTACTTCATTGCACGATTAATGAAAGCTTTTCGGCTAAGCATCAACGTTATACTGCTCAAAATAATAACGCTGGTAGAATAATAAAATATTACCGGCATATCATAAGTAATCCAGTTGGACTGGTTGCGTTTTACCAAATATGCGCTGCTTAAGCCCGCAAAAATCATTACTATACTGGCGCACCCGGCATACATTATAAATTTTAGCGGATGTATTATTTTCTTTTCCTGCTTCATCGCTGCTATCATAATTCTTTTTTCTTTGCTCTTTATAATTTCATTTATACTTTATCAAATAATAATGTAAGAAAAACAATCATCAGGTAAAAATAAGAACTAAACATTACTCTTCTTGCAGCAGCACTATTCATTTCAATCACCAACAAAATACTTACAAATACCATCCATAAATTACAAAACAGTAATACCCAGAATGACAAAATTCCGGCAACGTGGAAATAATAGGGCAACATGCCTACCGGAACCATCATCATCGAATAAATAACTGTTTGCATCGCAGAAAACCTGGTGGTTCCCTCACGGCTTGGTAATAATTTAAAACCAGCTTTATCATAATCTTTATGCGCCAACCAGGCTATTGCCCAAAAATGGGGGAACTGCCAGAAAAATTGGATGGCGAATAAAACGTATCCTCCATAATTCATAAAATGAACTACTTCACCATTAGACAAAACGCCCTGAAATGAAGCAAATGGGCTTAAATATCCTGTGCCCGCTACCCAACCAATCAGACAAGGCAACGCCCCTGGGAAAGCCCCAACTATTACAGATATAGCGTTTACCTTTTTTAATGGCGTATATACAAATCCATATAAAAATAAGCTAACTAAAGAAAGCATGGCGCTGGCAAAATTGAACCAATACCACATAATGATGACTCCAACCAAACCTGCAATGATCGCAAAAGTCCACCCTTCCTTTACACTAATTCTTCCCGCGGCCACCGGCCTGTCGGCGGTCCTCTTCATTAATGCATCTGTTTCTCTTTCGACAGTTTGATTGATTGCGTTTGCCGCACCTGTAATACACATACCGGCAAAAAACAATATAAGAACAGAGAGTAGATTGTATTCAACATTAGGAGCGAGCAGATAACAAACCACAGAGCTAAATACAACCATAAAGCTTAAAGTGAATTTTATTAAAATAAAATAATCTTTTACTTTACTGGAAATAGTATAAGAAGCAGAATGAGGAATAATCGTTATCGTTTTATCCATTAAAAATCCTGTTTAAAAAAAGCCCTGAATTAACAGGGCTATTGATTCAGAAAATATTATTTTAATTATATATTTCTTTTTACCCTTAATGCTTTGTTTCATCTGCACCAACAGGTTCTGTTTGTGCAATATAGTCTCTTCCATCTTTACCATAATCATAAGCCCAACGGTACACTTCAGGAATTTCGCCGGTCCAGTTACCATGCGGAGGATGTATGGGAGTTGTCCATTCCATTGTGGTAGAAGCCCACGGGTTTTTATTTCTTTCCGTAAGTTTTCTTCCTTTATAAATAGAATAAAAGAAATTGAATATGAATAAAAACTGAGCTGCAAAAACTAAAATGGCTACAATACTTATAAATTCATTCAGGCCTTCAAACATTTTAAATGATTCCCAATTACTAAAATCATAATAACGGCGGGGCATACCTGCTAACCCTTCATAATGCATGGGCCAGAAAATTAAATAAGCTCCCATAAAAGTCACCCAAAAATGTATGTATGCAAGGGTATTATTCATAAGCCTTCCAAACATTTTAGGATACCAGTGGTAAATGCCTGCGAACATTCCAAACATAGATGCAACGCCCATTACAAGGTGAAAATGGGCAATTACGAAATAAGTATCGTGTAAGTGAAGGTCCATAGTAGAATTACCCAGCCAGATTCCTGTTAAGCCTCCGGAAATAAATAAGCTTACAAATCCAATTGCAAACAACATTCCCGGTGTAAAATGAATATTCCCCTTCCAGAGAGTGGTAAGCCAGTTGAATACTTTTATCGCTGATGGAACTGCTATCAATAAGGTAAACAGTACAAAGAAGGAACCGAGGAATGGGTTTAACCCGGATACAAACATGTGATGCGCCCATACCAAAAAAGACAATGAAGCGATAGCGAAGAAAGAGGCAACCATAGCCATATAACCAAAGATGGGTTTACGTGAATTGGTGGATATCACTTCTGAAGTAATACCCATTGCAGGAAGTGCAATAATGTAAACCTCCGGATGGCCGAGGAACCAAAATAAATGCTGGAATAAAATCGGGCTTCCACCCTCATTTGGCAATATTTTGCCATTTATAAAAATATCACTCAAATAGAAACTTGTGCCCAAATGGCGGTCAAACAATAACAGGACTACAGCAGATAATAATACCGGGAAGGTAAGTACTCCTAAAATAGCAGTAAAAAGAAATGCCCAGATAGTAAGAGGCAGCCTGGTCATAAACATTCCTTTCGTACGCATGTTTAAGATAGTAGTGATATAATTTAAACCACCCAAAAGAGTTGAAATTATAAATAAAGCGATGCTTGCCAACCAACAATCCATACCTGCTTTAGAGCCATCCATCGCATCTCCTAAAGCGCTTAAAGGGGGGTAAATAGTCCATCCGCCACTTGCCGGGCCTGTAGTTAAAAACAAAGATGAAAACATTACTATCGAAGCCATAAAGAAAAACCAGTATGACAACATATTAAGAAACGGCGATGCCATATCCCGCGCGCCTATCTGCAAAGGAATAAGGTAATTAGAAAAGGTGCCACTAAGGCCGGCAGTAAGTACAAAAAATACAAGGATTGTGCCATGCATGGTAACCAGGGCATAATAAAATTCAGTATCAAGCCTGCCACCTTTTGCCCAATGGCCAAAGATATCTTCAAGGAAAGGAAAAGTCTGGTCAGGGAACCCTAATTGCAACCGGAATACTACTGAAAAAAATCCACCAATAATAGCCCAGATTATGCCGGTCACCAAAAACTGGCGGGAAATCATTTTATGATCCTGGCTAAAAATATATTTGGTAATAAAACTTTGCTTATGGTGCTCATGCGAAGCGTGGCCCAATTCGTGCACCACCAATGGTTTTTCATGCAAAATTTCGTCGTTATTCATAATGATATTTTTTAAAAAATCCTTTCGGAGATTATTTTAAATTTATTGGCCCTTATGATTACCGAGGGCTACAGTTTTTGTTGAATCTGTTGAAGCATCAGTAAGGAATTTTTTTGCTTTTAAATATTCCGGCCTTTGCTTAATCATCCATGCATTAAATTCTTTTTGCGTTTCGACCACTATCACTCCACGCATAGTAAAATGCCCTTTCCCACACATTTGGTCACAAGATATTTCATATACAAAATCAGGATTGCCTGTTATTTTCTTCATTTCTTCCGTGGTATGAACAGGAGTGAACCACATTGTTGTAGGTGTTCCCGGAACCGCATCCATTTTTAAACGGAATTGAGGCAAACCAACATCATGAATAACATCCTGCGAATTAATAACCAGTTTAACCGGCCTGTTTACTACCACGTGCATCGTTGTTGGAACATGAATATCATCATGGCTTGCAGCATCTGACCAATCAACCCCAAGGGGGTTACCTTTGGCAGGATCAGTTAATTTATAATTCTTTCTGCCAAGAATGCCATCTTTTCCAGGATACCTTATTTCCCAACCAAACTGGTGGCCTGTAATTTCTATCAATTGCGCGTTTTTGGGAGCATCAGCGGTAAACTTAAACCAATACTTTAATCCAAATACTACTAATACCGTCATTGTGATTGCCGGGATAGCAGTCCAAATCAATTCAAGCTTGCTGCTATGGGTAAAATAAAGTGATTTTCTTTTATCACTTTCCTGGTATTTGAAAGCAAACCAAAACAGTAAAATTTGAGTAATAAAGAATACCGTACCAGTAATGATTAGGGTAATCCATATCATCTCATCAATCATTTTTCCCTGTTGCGACCCGGAGGGAACCGCCAATAAAGTTTTATGATAAAATAAATCGTTGCACCACCATACTCCAATTAATCCCAAAATGAGGAAAGCAATCATTAAAAATCCGTTGATCTTATTATTTTGTTTACGTGATTTTTCCTCACCTTTCAAAACGCTGACGTACTCGCTTACTTTTGAAATCTGGAAAATCACCAAAAAAACAAGTACAACAATCGCTATTATAAAAAAGGTATTCATGTTATTTTATTTTTTCCTCACCCGGTGTACGGATTTTTAATTTATACTTTATTACGTGCGCAGATACATCTTTTTAAAACTATTTAACAACCCTTTCCCCTGATCAAATAATACGTTTTTTTGTATGAATTTTATTTTCACAAAGGTAAGTTTAAGATGCATTGAAACGCTTACAATTTTTAAAAGGTTTTCTTATTTATAATACATTATTCTTCATTTCTATACCACGTGAATCATGCTTTCTTTGAGGAAAGGATTATTTTTCGGCGTCATGGGAACTCTGGTTGCATACCTGTTTACGCCCCACATAATAATGCCTACGAACCCTAATGAAATTCCTATTTCATACCAACTCAGGTGCGGATGCATCCTTACGGTTCCCGGCATTACCATCTGGTAAAAATCAATCCAATGGCCAAAGATGATAAGAATACACATAAAGCTTACAATAAAATAATTTCTTTTGGTAGCTCTTTTCATAAAGATCAGGATTGGCGCTACAAAATTTAAAATCAAATTCAGGTAAAATAATCCTTCGTAAGGGCCTTGCAAACGGATTTTAAAATAAATGGTTTCTTCAGGAATGTTTCCATACCATTGCAACATAAACTGGTCGAACCATAAGTAAGTCCAGAAAATTGAAAATGCAAACATGTATTTTCCAAGGTCCTGCAAATGTTCTGTTGTTACATATTCAAGCTGCCCCCTGTTTTTAAAATAAATTACAAAAAGAGTAAGTAGTGCGATTCCGGAAACGAACTGGCTTCCAAAGGTGTACCAGCTAAACATAGTGCTAAACCATTTTGCATCAATACTCATCAACCAAAGCCAAGGAATAAATGATCCGATAGTAACCACATAAAAAACTACATAATAGGCTGAAATTCCTACTGATTTTTTATACCATGCCTTGGAAGTCTCATAATCCAAAGTACCGGCTTTATCCGTCTTAAGGCTTAGGACTCTTAATCTTTTGCCCCAGTAAGACCAAAGAAAAATAGTAAGAATAGAATAAATTAAAAAAACCCATGGGTTTAAAAACCCTTTTTTCCCTTTTAAAACAACATCATGAACCATCGCATTCTTATCTAACCAGGGATAAATATCGCTACGGTGCCCCAAAACAATACAAAGGAAAATGATCATTGCAATGCCACCCATTATAGGAACTACTGAAGCAATAGCCTCGGTAACCCTACGGAAGGCTTCCTGCCAGCCACTCATAGCGAGCGTATTAATTACAATAAAAAATGTGGCGACATTAGTGAGCATTAGCCAAAAAATGCAATTCTGAAGTAGAACAGCCCAAAAGCGGGTGCTGTTAAGGTTATCTCCATGCGCTCCTGCGAGGGGATTCAGGAATATAATTCCAAGGATAAGAGAAACCAAGCCAACTATCATTAATCCGGTTGACCACTTTTTATATCCCGCCGGTGCTACATACTGATTGTTCATTAAAAAAGAAATTTTTATTATTAACTTTATTTCGTTGCAGCAGAATCACTTCCGCCGGTACTTGTTTTTGTTGAATCACTATTGCTTGCCGATGCCGGGCCGCCTGCCACTTCCAACTGATGTCTTTTTACATATTGAATTACCATCCATCTCTGCGTGCGCGTTAATTGTGAAGCATAGCTTCCCATATTATTTTTACCATAAGTTACAGAATGAAACATGGTTCCAACAGGCATTTGTACATAATGTGTTAAAGTAAGATTGGCTACTGCGGGAACTTTTCCACCTGTAGCCAAAGGCCCTTGCGCATCCATTTTAGGCCCGTGGCAAATAGCACAATTAATATTGAAAAGGCGTTCCGCTTCATTCATTTGAACACTATTCAGAGGAGGCAATGGATCTTTTATCTGAGCGCTCAATCTATAACCGGTGGTATCATCGGCCAACGGATAAGGAAATAAATCGCCTCTTCTGATGGTGCCGGGCACGGGGTAAGGAATATAACTGATATTCTCCTTTGCCAAATTATTAGGTGCATAAGCTTCATAAGCGCGGCTATAAGCCATATCCGGCATATAAGTTCGCCCGGGCTCACGTTTATTGCCACAGCTATTCATCAAAGTAGCTATTGCTATTATGATCACAAAAGATAAAAGAATTCTTATTTTTTTCATATCTAAAATTCTTATTTAGATTTTTTTTTAAACATTTAAATCCCCAAAACCAGTAAAGCAATAAATAAAGCGGATTTTTATTTACTCATCTATTGCAACTTCTTCAGCCCGATATAATTTTTGTTCTTTATCATACCTACCAAACCACCATCCTTCTTCAGCATCCTGGGTATTGATTTCTATCGCACCATTTTCTTTTAAAAATGTTTCTATCTCGGCAGGATTTGAATTTGGGCCACATTCAATAACCATAGTCATCAGGTCATCTGTTGACCTCAGATTAAAATGATGCTTTTTAACTCCCGGCATCATTTTACACAACCAGCAAAAAGTATAAACCATTCCGACGGCTGACATTAAAACAGTAAGTTCAAAAGTTATAGGAATAAAAGCAGGTAAAGGAAAATGTGGTTTTCCACCGATATTTAAGGGCCAATCTGTAGTAAAAATATATCCCATGCCACCCACTGCTATTGAAGTTCCGGTAATTCCAAAGATGAAACCGGCAGTATGTATGCTTGTTTCTCTTAAACCCATTGCCTTATCAAGCCCATGAATTGGGAATGGTGTATAAACGTCATGGATTTTATATCCTGCTCTTCGTACATTTTTTACAGCAGGGAATAAAACTTTTTCGTCTTCGAATGATCCAACAACAAATTTTTTAATCATATTCTGTTGCCCTGTCCGGGCTGTTTAAATTAATAATGTCATTTTATTTGCCATTAATGGGCATGGGCGTTTTCCACCTCTTTAGCATAAAACTTATCTGAGCCCATTTCTTCCATATCAGACATTTTATCTTTGTAGCTTTCGCCACTTAATTTCAAAATCGCTTTAACTTCTGCCACGGCAATTACCGGGAAGAATTTTACAAATATTAAATAACAAGTAAAGAATAAACCAAATGTCCCCAGGTAAAACCCGATTTCCCAAATGGTGGGGCTATAATAAGTTGTCCATGAAGAAGGCAGGTAATCCCTGTAAATAGAAGTAACGATAATTACGAATCGCTCGAACCACATACCTACATTTACTAATACTGCAAGGAAGAAAGTAAACATTACATTTCTTCTTAATTTCTTTGACCAAAATAACTGCGGCGATACCACATTACAGAAAATCATTCCAAAATACGCCCATCCATAAGGACTGAAAATATTTACCCTGTTTTGGCGAAATGCCCACCATTCGTAGGTATTCTGGCTATACCAGGCAATAAACAATTCGGATAAATAAGCACACCCTACTATGGATCCGGTAAGAACAATTACTTTATTCATTGCCTCAATATGGCCTATCGTAATGTAATCCTCCAGATGCAACAATTTCCTCGTAATGAGCAAAAGTGATTGTACCATTGCAAATCCTGAGAATACTGCACCTGCAACAAAGTAAGGAGGGAAAATGGTAGTATGCCAACCTGGAATTACAGAAGTAGCGAAGTCAAAGGATACAATAGTATGTACTGACAATACAAGCGGCGTTGCCAGCCCGGCTAATACCAGTGCAAGGCTTTCCTGGCGTTGCCAGTGCTTGGTGCTTCCGGTCCAGCCGAAAGAGGCAATTCCGTAAAACATTTTCCGGAATTTGGTTTTAGCCCTATCACGTACGGTTGCTACGTCGGGTAAAAGGCCTGTGTACCAAAACAATAAAGAAACCGTAAAATAAGTTGATACTGCAAAAACATCCCACAAAAGAGCGGAGTTAAAATTAGGCCATAACGGGCCCCTCGAGTTAGGGTAAGGAAGTACAAAAAATCCCATCCAAACACGCCCCATGTGAAAAATTGGAAATTGCCCGGCACACATTACCGCAAAAATCGTCATTGCTTCTGCAGCCCTGTTAACCCCTGTTCTCCATTTCTGCCCAAATAATAAAAGTATTGCGGAAATTAAGGTTCCTGCATGGCCGATCCCGATCCACCAAACAAAGTTGGTAATATCCCAACCCCATCCAACGGTGCGGTTGATATTCCATTGCCCGATACCATAGTCAACTTCCCTGTAAACAGAATATACGCCAAAAAGTAACAAAGCAATAGAAATAGATAAAGCAATCCACCATAAACGTGTGGGCTTGGTTTCTACAGGGCCAATAATATCTTCAGTTACCTGGTGATAATTTTTTTCACCATCAATTAGCGGCTCCCGGAGTTGCGATTCATATTTTAATAATGACATACTCTTTTATTAGCTTTTGCTACAGTTCACCTGTAGGCTTATTTAATATATCGGTTCTTATACTTTTTCTTTTGTACTACCCACTTTTCTTTCTGTATTTCTTACCAACGTAAGATAATTAAGATTAGGAAGAGTATGTAACTGTTCTAATACATAAAACTTCCTGTTCTTTTGTTCTTCATATCTTAACTTGGCAATTTTACTTTCCGGGTCATTCACATTTCCAAACTGTATGGCATGTGTAGGGCAAGCCTGCATACATGCAGTTTTGGCTTCCTGGTCTTTCATAACCCGGTCTCCTTTTTTAGCATTCAGTTTGGCTAACTGCAACCGCTGAATACAAAAAGTACATTTTTCCATTACCCCTCTTGCACGAACAGTAACGTCTGGATTAAGTACCATTCTTGTAAGGTCATCCTGCAGGTTCATTGTTACGTCTGAAATAATGCCGCGCTGGTTATCAGGGAAACTATCCGCTCCGTTCCAGTCAGCCCAGTTAAACCGGCGTACCTTATAAGGACAGTTATTAGCACAATATTTTGTTCCGATACAACGGTTATAAATCATTTGATTAAGCCCTTCACTGCTATGGTTAGTAGCTGAAACCGGGCAAACATTTTCGCAAGGTGCATTATCGCATTGCTGGCATAGCATCGGTTGGAAAACAATATCAGGATTTTTCGGGTCGCCGGTATAATAACGGTCAATCCGGATCCATTGCATATCCTGGAACCTTGCCACTTCAGATTTTCCAACAGTAGAAATATTATTTTCTGCAACGCAGGCAATTGTACAGGCACTGCAACCAATACAAGTATTTAAATCAATACTCATTCCCCATTTTATTCCAGGCCTGTCGTAAGTTGGGTAAAGAGTGGCATCCCTGGTGAAATTTTCACCAAATTCTTTTAGTTCTTCCTCTTCCGCTTTATTCATAGCACCCGGATCAGCTATAAAATCTGTTAGCCTTACTTCTCTTACAACAGGGCGGCCTTCAGTAAGGCTATGAGTTTGAGTAGTTGCTACTTTGTATTCTTTTCCTGTTTTTTCAATTTCAACAGGAACTGTATAAATAACATTTGCCCCATTAAAAACTGCAAAAGGATAGACATTTTTTCCTGACCCAACTACAGCGGGGCCAATATATTCGGCCGTTTTTGTTTTGTCATTACTTTCACGCCCATACCCTACAGCCACAGCAATAACTTCCGGATGCATTCCCGGAGTAATCAGAATAGGAAGTTCTACCGTTTTGCCATTTGAAGTAAGTTTTACGACCGGCTTTACAGGATGAACTTCATATTTGTCGGACTGGCGGGGATTGAAAATATCAATATCAAAAAGTTTCTTTCCCATATCTGGCGAAATCATTACATAATTGTCCCAGGCGCTTTAGAAACCGGGTCACTCGCTTCCTGCAACCATGCATTTCCTGCCCTGTACCCAGTTCCAATTGTAATTTTAGGATACAAAATCATTTCTATTTCGCTCCCTTTTATAGAACCAATTTTTGCAGCAGCATCAGCAACATTTCCAGAAAAAGTTGTTGAAATTGGCGGGGCTGCTGCCTTGGGAGTATTTGAAGCTTTTTCTGTTGCAGTAATAGTAGAATCGCTAATCGCTTCATTAGGAAAAGGCTTAGGTGATGCAGCCCAATAGAATCCGCAGTACCAACCGCAGCTAAAGCTGTTGCATCGCCAGATGTTAAATTAGAAGGGTTAACTACAATTGACTCTGTTTGAAGTTTGGAATTTTCCATTATACCATCCTGCAAAAAAGTTTCATATTTATCAAGGCTTCCCAGTTTGTCTATCCAATAGCTTCTGAAATAAGCCTCATAATCATTGGCATTTTCTGTCAATTTCAAAAGAGAGGATTCAAATTGCCTTGTTTTAAATAATGGATGAATCAGAGGCTGTATGGCACTTATAAAACCAGGTTGTTGTTCAGAATCGCCCCAGCTTTCCAGCCAGTGATGAGAAGGAATTACATATTTGCACAGTTCGGTGGTTTCGTCCATCTTCTCACCATAAGAAAGTGTGAAAGGGCATTTTTTTATACCTTCTGCAAATTGTTGCGCCTGGAAATAACTATAAACCGGGTTGGCTCCATAAACTATTAAAGCCCCTACATTCCCAGAATTTAGGTCTTGCGTCAATGTTACCATATCCGAATCAACTCCCTGGCGGTAATTTACCGGTGAATTCCAGTCAATTGTTTTTCCGCTTGCTCCGATTTTATCATTTATCGCATTTATAATTACCTGTATATTTTTATCATTGCTACCGCAAACTACTAAAGCTGCACCATTATTGGCCATTAATTCGGCAGCCGTTTTTTTAACTACAGCACTTAATTCCGGAGATAAAGTTGCTGATGTACCTCCACCTAAAGCCCCTAATAACGCAAGAGCAATTGCGCCGGTTTCGGAGGGTTTATGAAGGTATCTTTCATCAGCATTCGCCCCGGTCATACTATAAAAACCTTCAAACTGAATATGCCTGCTCATTGAAGGATTTTTCTCATTGATTCTTCTGCCTACTGCGTATTGCTGAGAAAAAACTACCGGGCTGATCCAGTTTCCGAGAAAATCCGCGTCAAGGCTTACGATTACTTTCGCATTCTCAAAATGATAGGCAGGAATCATTTTCTTACCATAAGAAGCCTGGTTGGCTTCGATCATTCCACTGCAGGAGATAGCGTCATATTGTACGTGGCGGCTTCCGGGATATTTTGTTAAAACTTCATTTATTATCTGGCGGCCGGTAACTGAAGTGTAAGAACTGGTTAATAATACCAAAGGTTTTCCTGCATTAGCGGCCAATCCTTCCGCAATCATTTTATCTATCGCCTCAAAAGTGGCTTCCTTTTTATTAATCATTGGGTAACGAAGGCGGCTCGTATCATAAAGATCCAATACTGAAGCTTGCACCTGGGCTGAAGTTCCTCCTTCGGTCAAAGAAGAAAGATCATTGCCTTCTATCTTTATTGGGCGGCCTTCTGCTTGTTTTACTACCACCGGAACCGCATCCCCATCGCTTAAATAAGTAGAAGCATAATAATTAGGAATACCAGCAATTATATCGTCGGGCTTGTTAAGAAACGGAATACTTTTACGAACAGGCATTTCACAACTTGCAGCAATAGCAGCCGCAGCAGTAGTGAAGCCCATATATTTCAGAAAATCCCTCCGTGGTGTTTTAGCATTGAAAATATTTTCATCAGCTAAATCTTCAAAAGGAAGTTCTTTCCTAAATTCATTTTTTGCTGCTTTTTTAGTGGCTTCCGATTGGTTAAGTTCCCCAAAATTCTGCCAGTACTTTTTTTCACTCATATTTATTCACCCGCCCGGCGGATTATTACCTTAAACCTAAAGCGATCTAAGAAATGAAGAATATTGTTTCTTTGTTTTAACCAAACTCTTTTATGAGCCTGGAATATATTTTAATAATGACATTTACCACATTCAGTACCACCGATCATCTGCACCGTTACACTATCATATTTTTTATCTTTTATATCCTGGTGGAATTTTTCGTAAATACTGTAAAATTTATTTCCGTGGCCTTTGCCATCATTAAACTGCACATTGGTAGTTCTGTGGCAATTGACGCACCATCCCATACTTAAATCCGCAAATTGCTTTACCTGGATCATGTTTTGAATTTCTCCATGACAAGTTTGGCAAGCAACCTGCCCCACTTTTACGTGTTGTGAATGATTGAAATAAACAAAGTCCGGAAGGTTATGGATCTGTACCCATTCAATTGGTTTGCCCGGTTTGTCATAAGTTTTAGTATCAGGATTCCAACCGGCATAAGAATATAATTTTTGAATCTCAGCATTTGCATCTACTGTTGTGCCGTCATCCCGTATAATAGGCGCGCCTGTATATTCTTTAATAGATTTATGGCAATTCATACAAACATTTACCGCAGGAATAGTAGCGTGCTTGCTGTCCTGTGCACCACCATGGCAATACAAACAACTAATCTGGTTAACGCCCGCATGAACTTTATGTACAAAAAAGATAGGCTGATTGGGTTGATACCCCTTTTGCCTGCCTAAACCCATCGCTCCTTCTACCAAAAAGTACCCGGCAAATATGAAAAGTACAATTGTAAGTAAAAGCAAGTAAATTTTATTTCTGTAGAATGGAACAGGCTCAGGTGATTTTATACCGTCTTTCTGATCAGTTAATTTTTTCAAATTACTATTAACCTGCAAAAGGGTTAAAGCAATAACAGCCAATATTAAAGTAAGGATACCATATAACACGGTATTATCAGAGGAAGGAGTTGCATTTACGCTGCTTACAGAGCCAGGGGCCCCCGTTGGGCTGGCGCCAGGTTTCTGATAATTATTAGCATATTCTAAAATGGCATCAATATCTGCTTTGGGCAAATCGGGAAATTCTGTCATTACCACACCTCCCATTTGCTTTTTCAAATTCATAGCATAAGGGTCCGTATTGACCATGGATGTGGTATTGTGAACCCATTTATACACCCAGTCTTTTGAAGGTTCCCTGTCGCGGGCGCCTTTAAGCGCCGGCCCTACATATTGAACATCTGGTTTGTGGCAAGCTGCGCAGTTTGCTTTAAATAAAGCCTCCCCGTTAGGAGCCTGGGCATACAAAAATTCCTGGGAAGAAATTAAAGTCAGAAAAATAAAAACCGCGATTGTTTTAGTAAAAAGCCTTTTGACTTGATTCATACACTTATTTACCTATCTTGAATAATGGAATAATTACATTGTTGGTCGCAAAAGTAACAAAGCATGTTGATAAATTCTTAACATTGTTAAATTTTTTTTTTCTTAATTGGTAACCTGTTTGAAAAAAAAATGAGTAAATACCTGAACTTATTTTATCACAACTGTTTAAAATTTATGAAGATGGAAAACAAATATTTTTTCTTTCAAAAATACAGGAATGATTATTTTAAAACCGTCATCTTTGAATTATAAATCCCAAATAAAATAATACAGAAAAGATATTTAAATGAAGAAAAAACAAAGGCAAAATTTTTATAAACCCTTTTATGGTAAAGCATTTAAGAATGTAAATCCAATAATTTATTTATTCCAATATTTAAAAAAAAGCATTTATTATTTGAATGGCGCAATCCCTTATTTTTTATTTAGCAAATTTGAATTTCAATTTCAATTTTTGCATGGCAAATGATTTACGATTTCTTTAATACGTAAAAATATTTAAAAAAAAATTTAAACAACAACTTGTCCAAAAATACTTTTTAATTCTAAAAAAAAGCAACAATTATTGCAAAAAAATTACACAAATATTTCAATTGGCACATGAACAAAAATCCTCAAAATAATATCATCATCTTTGCCTCCGGGGCAGGAAGCAATGCTCAACAAATCATCAATTATTTCAAAAAAGATAAAAAAACCAGCGTTGCACTCATTGTTTGCAACAATCCGAAAGCAGGCGTTTTACAAATTGCAGCAAACGAACAAATTCCTGTATTATTGATTCAGAAAGATAAGTTTAAAGAAACAGGTTACCTGGCGGAAATAAAAAAATATGAACCCGCATTAATTATCCTCGCCGGCTTTTTATGGAAGGTACCCGAAATTCTTATTCATCATTTTCCTCAGAAAATAATTAATATTCATCCTGCGTTATTACCCGCTTATGGTGGAAAAGGAATGTATGGAAGCGCTGTTCACGAAGCCATAATTAAGGCTAATGAAAAAGAAAGCGGTATTACCATTCATTATGTTGATAACAAGTATGACCATGGTGAAACGGTCTTCCAGGCAAAATGTAAGTTAACCGAAAATGAAACCGCCGAAAGCCTTGCCGGTAAAATTCACCAACTCGAACATGAATATTATCCTGCTATTATAAATAAATTACTTATTGAAAAAAATTGAAACTTATACCAATAACGAAATAAAAATCTTCTCTTTTTGTTGGTTTACTGCCTCTAAATCCTTTTTTACAAATAGCTCAACCACCATTTCTCGCGGTGATTGGTTTTATAATTATTATACCACCTGCATACCGGATACAAAGAAATTACTACAGAGATCCAAACTAAATAAACGACAAGAAGGCTGTATCCGTCATTTGCCGCCAAAAAATAAAAGGGAATGCCTGGCCCCAGCGTAGTTGCCTGCGCGATTGTATGCCCATGAGCCATGTAAACCACGGCAGATATGAAATGGAGCAGATAAAGATGAAGTACATAATAAAAGAAAGGTACTCTTCCATAGATCCTTATCTTGTTGGTAAACCCATTCTGTACTTTTTCAAAAAAGGCCAAAAGTAAAAAAGCCGGGCCTATCGTCATGCACATGTATAATAATGACGGCGGATATTTATGCACATTAATAAAGGACAGCACCGTGAACCAGGCATTTTTTTGAGTACTCCACCGTTCAGGATTTCCGTAAACGTTTATAAATCTTAATACTATAAAAAATAATATCACTGCAATTCCAATCCTGTTTAAAATTTCCCTTCTTTGTTCGACTGTATATTTTGATGAAAAGAATTTACCGGTACAATAGCCAATCATCATAAGCCCTGTCCACGGAACGAAAGGATATAGTATAACCAGAATATGATTTTGGTGTGATTGGATACATTGCAAAGTTTCCATGATGAAAAAGATCCCACCAAAAGCCGGCTTTAAAACCTGGCGCCGCTTCCGGAAAATCAAGAAGATTATGGCCGAGAACAATGATGAGCCCAATAGAGAGAATAACATTAAATGGAAGCCTTATTAATAAACCAAGGCAAACCATACTGATTCCAATAGCCCAGATCACCTGGAAAATGATAAGATTGTAATGAGGATTAAATGTCCAGGCAAATGAAATAATAACTGCTTCCACAAAAATCAACCACAAGCCACGCTTTATTAAAAAAGACTGAAGCATTTTTTTTGTTTTCCGCAAGCTCTGCAGGTAAATAGAAGTACCGGAAAGAAATACAAAAATCGGCGCACAGTAATGGGTGGCCCATCTTGTAAAAAATAAAAAAGTAGTGGTAGTTGCAAGATCCAGCGGCGCATCGGCTGTATGAAAATAATCCCTCGAGTGATCAAGTGCCATGATCACCATTACAAGGCCGCGCAGAATATCAATTGACTCTATCCTCCTTTTATTGGATAAAGATCCATCCTGAAGTATTATAGCTTTTGCATCGGCTCTGTAGGATATAGAACCTGCCTTGTTTTCTTTTCCCATCTGATAGTTTTTATAACAGTTTGGCGCTTTTTAATTATTAATCCTACAAGTCCAACTGAACTTATTAGATGATAAATATAGAAATAATAAAAATTATTAAAACAATTAATATCAATTCCCTAACATCCTTAACAGGCAACCTTGCTATTTTAAGAAGACTCTTTTAATAATAAGATTAATTTAGGTTTAATAATTAAAAAGGGATAGGTTAGAAAAGCTTGCAGTAGCAACGCATAAAAAGAGTAATAAAGAAAGAAAAATTATGAATAAAAATTTTTATTAATTTAATTGCAACACAGAAGTAAAACCAAAAAATATTTGGTTTGCATTTCTTGCCCGAAAAGATTATTTATTTCATTTTCTTATACAATCCCACCAAATCGCCCTGGGCAAGAATATGGCCTTGCATACTTTTTTCGAGGGCATCTTTTCCGGTTTGTTTGCTGATGTCCAATTTCGTATCAAGCGCATAAACCCTGAAATGATAATGATGAGTGCCTGTGGGAGGGCACATTCCAATATATCCTGGCTTTTGTGCGCCGTTTAATCCCTGTTCAGCACCTTTAAATCCCTCAGGAATATTTGCATTCGAAGGATTAATATTCCACATCACCCAGTGCGTGAAGCCACCTTTCATTGGCGCATCAGGATCATGAACAATAATAGCAAGTGATTGGGTGCCGGATGGTATTCCCGAAATGCTTAACGGCGGGCTCACCTGCTCGCCTTCACAGGTGTATTTCATCGGAATATTACCATTATTTGAAAATGCGGAACTGGTAATTTTTAAAGAATGGCTTTGGGCAAAAGCGGTTAAGCCAATTGCTCCCAATATTAAAATTGTTGAAAGTAAACGCATAAGATTTTTTATTAAGAAGCCGAAAAAATCATACCATAATTTTGATTGAATTATTCTTTTAAATCAACACGGAATAAGCTGTAAGGTTATTTAGATTTGCAGGAATGAAAAAATATTACCTTTCTATAAAAATTCCATTTTAAAACGCCTCAAAAATTATGAAGAAAGCAATCCTGATTCTAAGCGCCGTGTTTTGTTTTATTCATTTGTTTGCACAAAACAGAACAGCATCAAAAGATACATTATTTTTTGATGATTTTAATGGTAAAACGTTGAACCGGAATTATTGGAACGTAGAAGTAACCGGGCGTACCGTAAATAATGAACAACAAGCTTATGTAGATTCTGCAGCAACGATTTATTTTGTAAAAGGCAAATCTGCCGAAGGCGCTAAAAATGGAGCGTTAGTTCTCAAAGCGGTTTACGATTCGGGTTATACTTCCGCCGAGAAGAATAAATATGATTTTATTTCCGGGCGTATCAATACACGCTCTAAATTCGAATTTAATCATGGAACGGCGTCAGTAAGAATGAAAATGGCAGGCAGCCCCGGTTTATGGCCGCGTTCTGGCTGTTGGGGAACGGCAAATGGCCTGATTGCGGTGAAATTGATATAATGGAAACTGTGGGCGATCCATCCTGGGCCAGCAACGCGCTTCACGGGCCCGGCTACTTTGGAAATACGCCACTGGTTTCGAGAAATAAATTTCCCGCAGGAACCGATGTTACCCAGTGGCATATTTATTCAGTTGACTGGACAAATCAATCAATAATTTTTAGAGTTGACGGGAAGGTAACTTATACTGTAACCCGCGCTATGGTTGAAAAATATGGTAAATGGGCGTTTGATAATCCTAAATTCATCATTCTTAATTTTGCTTTAGGCGGCGGATACCCCAATGGCGTAAATAAAATTACAAAACCTTATTTTGGTTTATCGCAGAATAGCTTAAACCTGATAAAAGCTGGCGGGGCAAAGGTTTTGATAGATTGGGTTTTGGTAACGAAATCAAATTAATTTTAAAAAGGCAGTAAACCAACTTTTTTAACGAATTCTTATTTTAAAAATTTAAGGTTTTGCAATTACCTGTGATAAAATAATTCCACACGCGACCGCTGCGTTCAAAGATTCTGCATGGCCTAACCTGGGAATCGTAATTTGATGCGGGCACAATTTTAAAATATTTTCATGAATGCCCTTCGATTCATTTCCTATTAAAATAATTCCTTCTTTAATTTCAGGTAATTTAAAAATAGAAGCCCCGGATAAAGTGGTAGCAAATACTTTTACCTTTTTGTTTTCCTGAATAAAATTTTCAATATCCGTATAAAATACATTTACGCGCGAAAGGCTGCCCATCGTGGCTTGTACTACTTTTGGATTGTAACAATCCACGCTGCTTTTACTGCAAATAATATTTTCTATGGCAAACCAATCGGCAATGCGAATAATGGACCCTAAATTTCCGGGATCCTGCAAATCGTCCAGCATGATGGAAATTTTACCGGCTACGCTTTCGGCTTCTTCCTCATCTTTTTTCTTAAAAACCGCTAATACTTTATTAGGGGTTTTTACCTGCGAAATAGTTTTAAGCCAATGTTCATCAGTTTCAAAAATTTTTTCAGGAGAAATATTTTTTAATAAAGATTCATTTTCTAAAAGCCAGCTTTTTTCGGCACATACCAATGTGCATTTCATATTTTCACTACGCAAAAATTCACCAACAACCTTCTGTCCTTCAGCAATAAAAACACCTTCTTCGGCTCTGAATTTTTTATGGCTTAAACTTTGAATATATTTGACAATCTTTTTGCTCAACATGGTTCTAAATTATGAAAGGGATTAACTCCGCTAAATCATCCATACTCTTTTTACTTGCTTTTTTATGTGCTATCGTGTTTTTACCGGGGTGCATTATTGTTCAAAAATATCAAAAAAATGTTCCCTTCGTTTTTAAAAATAATATCAACCTGCAAGCTAATAATACCAGCCAGGATGAAAAAGTACTTCTTAAATCTAAATTGAATACCCAATTAACCGATAGCGCAAAAGCGAATGTGAAGGATAAATTTTTCATCTTTCATTATTATGTAAAACCACCTGTTTTTGATACGAATGCTTTAGCTCAATCTGCTTCTAATATGCGCGCACTCCTGGTCAATTCAGGTTTTTATAACCCGGAAATTAGTTATTCTTATGATACTGTTCTCAGGAAAAAAAATCAAAAAAGAGTTACCATAAATTATAAAGTGGATGCCGGGAAACGAACGATGATAGATACGGTAGCCTATCTTTTTAATAAACCTGAGTTAGAAAAACTGGCTGATTCAACCAAAAGCCAATCGCTGTTACAGCCCAATACGCCGGTCTCAAAATCAGGTATTATTGTAGAAACCAACCGGCTGGTGAATCTTTTCAAAAATAATGGCTACTATAAGTTTACTGCCGATGAAATAAGAGCAACTGGCGACACTTCTATTGCTGCATTGACAAGTGTTTCAGAAGATCCGTTTGAAGAATTAAGATTGCTTGCACAGGCAAATGCGCAAAGAAATAAGCCAACCATCCGTTTGGGTTTTCAGTTGAATAATTTGCCGGACAGTACTCTTCTCCAAAAATATTATATCAACCATATTTATGTTTTGCCCGATTATATTACCGGCGATTCTTACACCGATACAACATTTAATGTACAGGCTTTTAAAAATTACACAGCCGAATACCACCAAAAACTTTTTAAATTTTCTTTATTGCGAAGAAACCTTTCAATAAAAAAGGGAACCCTTTTCAGGCAGGATGATTATTTTAAAACTATAAATAACCTTTATAAACTGGGCGTTTGGGAAAGCCCCACCATTGATATAATCGAACAAAAAGATACCAATCTTCTCAATATGGTGGTAAAATTAGTTCCCTTAAAAAGGTATGCATTTGAAGGGAATATTGAAATGAGTTATTCCGCAAATAATGCAACAAGCGGCATCAGTACTACTGCTTCAGGAAATTTGTTGGGTTTATCACTTAATTTATCGGTAACCGACAGAAACCTTGGCAAATCGGCTATCCGGATGACGAATGCTGTAAAAGCAGGAGTAGAATTTAATACTTCCCACAGAAACAGCAATGGCACTTTTATCAATTCAAATGAATTGAGTTATTCAAATACTTTGTTGATTCCAAAATTTATTTTTCCGTTGGGTCATTATAATAGTAAAAACCTTATTACTTCCCAATCATTTATTAATACCAATATTTCTCTCATTAACCGAATTGATTTTTTTGACCAGCAAGTATTTACAACGAGTTATGGGTATAACTGGACTAATAATGAAAATCATTTATGGAGCCTGAAACTTTTCAATTTTGATTATCATCGCTTATACAATCGTTCTGCAAGTTTTGACAGTACATTAAACGAATACCCTTTTTTAAAATATTCGTTTAACACCGCTTTGGTAATGGGTTCCGGGCTAAGCTATAACCTTGCAAAAGCCAATCCGAGGAACCCTGAATTAGTTTCTAATCTTAGAATTAATTTCGAAGAATCAGGATTGTTATGGGATTTGCTAAAAGAGAAAAACAAGAATTCGCTAACAGGGAATTTTTTCAATAAATATTTAAAAGAATTTATTAAGGTAGATGTAGATTACACTTACACGATCAATCATCCAAAGTCTGCAGAAGCCTTTCGGGCTTTTGCCGGGGTAGGAATTCCATTATCAAAAAGCGATACCACGCTTCCTTTTTTTAAGCAATATTTTGGCGGCGGCCCAAACAGTATGCGGGGCTGGCCTGTTCGTGGCATCGGAGTTGGCGGACAACCGTTGGCGCCTTACCAAACCAATGGGATAAGGTTTAATGACCGCACGGGGGATATTCAATTAGAAGGGAACGCTGAATACCGGTTTAATGTAGCGCCGCTTTTTTCTAATGCTGTACTCTTTAAAATGGCCTTGTTCACCGACATTGGCAACATCTGGAATTTTAAAGACACTAAACCGGATGGAGGGCTGGATACTACCCAATTCAAATTTAAAAATTTGTACAAGCAACTGGGAGTCTCATCCGGCGTAGGTTTCAGGTTTGATTTTAGTTATTTTATAATCAGGTTTGATGTTGCATTTAGATTTAAACGCCCTGATGTTTTAGAAAATGATGGCTGGCAGTTTCCGGCAATTAATTTTAAAAACCTGTTTGGTTCTTCTTATGACAACAGGTTATGGCGTTACGAAAATTTTAATGCGACCATTGGAATTGATTATCCATTTTAGTAAAGAAAATGATAAAATTTAATCATTTTTTGATAAAAAAATACATATATTAAACCTTATTTATGTATTACTTTTGTCTCATTACAGATTTACTATAATTCCTCTAACCTCCACTTAATAAAATAATTTTCAGGCATCCTAAAGAATGTTTGAAGAAAAATAGTTACTCCCTGATTGAAAAACCAAATTAAAAGGCTGAAATTTTTCAGCCTTTTTTATTCTCATTTATCAAGCGTAATAATGTAAATAATATTCAATAACAGGTATGCATATACGATTATAAATTATTTTGAGGAAAGTTCCAATTATAAAATTCATAACAGGCAGTAAAGCAATACATATTTCTTGTTTTTATTTTGTGGATGCAAAAATGATTTTTTATGAAAAAAATGGTTTTTACACATACCAAATTTCAGAATTAAAAAAATTAATCATGTTTATAATATTGCCAATTCTTGCCTGTTTTTTCAACAATACTTCCAAAAAAGCCATTTTTTTTTGAGACAATCCATTTTTTTTAGTGCAATAACTCATTTTTTTGTATTTTCAATTTATATGAATGAAAATTCACTTCTGCAATCGTACCAGTTACAAACCAATGTTTGGGATGAAATGTTCGCAAATGACGGCATACGAAACAGCTATAAAAACTTTGTTTCAGAAATAGAAGATTTGCCTGTTGCAGATTTGACACATAAAGCAGAAATGGCTCAAAAATTATTCATGAGCCAGGGCATCACTTTCACTGTTTATAGCAGTGGCGAGGGCATAGAAAAAATATTTCCATTCGATATCATTCCGCGTATAATAACCGCCAAAGAATGGGCTTTGATCGAAGCCGGCTTAAAACAACGGTTGAAAGCACTCAATATTTTTTTAAAAGATATTTATCATAAACAGTTTATACTTCAAGACAGTATTATTCCTTCGCAATTGATTTATTCCTGCCCTAATTTTTTAAGGGAAATGGTAAATGTAGATGTCCCTTTTGATATATACACTCATGTCTCAGGGGTAGATCTGATACGGGACTATGATGGCAAATTTTATGTTTTAGAAGATAATCTTCGTACTCCTTCAGGAGTTTCTTACATGCTTGAAAACAGGAGTATTACTTTTAGGATTTTTCCTGATCTTCTGCCAAAAAATTATGTGCGTTCGGTAAAAGAATACCCCGATCTTTTGTACAAAAATTTGCTGGCGCTTGGCAACCGGCAAAGAAGCAATCCTACCGTAATATTGTTATCACCCGGTATTTACAATTCAGCATATTTTGAACATACTACTTTAGCAAGATTGATGGGCATCGAGCTGGTAGAAGGGCGGGACCTGATCGTAAATAATAATTTTGTGTACATGAAAACTACAAAAGGCCTGCAACAGGTAGATGTAATTTACAGGCGCGTTGATGATGATTTTATAGACCCGCTGGTGTTCAGGCCGGATAGTATTTTAGGCGTATCAGGGCTTTACTGGGCTTACAGAAAAGGAAATGTTGCTATTGTAAATGCTATGGGAAACGGCGTGGCAGATGATAAGGCCATTTATACTTATGTGCCTGATATGATCAGGTATTATTTAAATGAAGAGCCGATTCTGCAAAATATACCTACTTACAGGCTTGCCGATGAAGACAGTAAAGAATATGTTTTTGAAAATATCCGCAAAATGGTAGTGAAGCGTACTAATGAATCAGGTGGTTATGGAATGCTAATGGGCAATACCGCAAGTGATGAAGAAATAGAAAATTTTAAAAATGCTATTAATGCCGAACCACGAAACTTTATTGCCCAACATATTATAAGCTTATCTTCAACTCCATGTTATATTAATGGGCTTTTACAGCCTCGCCGTGTTGACCTGAGGCCTTTCGCTTTGTATGGGCCTGAAGGAATTAATATTGTGCCGGGCGGGCTTACGAGAGTGGCTTTAAAAGAAGGATCAATGATCGTAAATTCATCACAAGGTGGCGGAAGCAAGGATACATGGGTGCTTACCTGACGGATGGGTTTATAGTCAATTTTTTAATTTTAATTTTTAGTTATAATGTTAAGCCGGGTAGCAAATACTATTTATTGGCTGGGAAGATACATGGAAAGAACCAATGGAATGCTCCAGGTTATTTTAACCCAGTATATTTCCTCGCAGGATAATATGAATAATTTTACCTGGGAACCCCTGCTAAAAGTATACGGAGAACTTACAGAAGAGGAAATAAAAAATATGGAAAGCAGTTCTTCGAAATCTTTGGAATACATGATCTTAAGCAGGCAAAACAGCGCTTCAGCCTATAATAACATCATTTCCTCGCGCGAAAATGCCCGGGGTATTCAGGATCATATCAGTAAAGAGGTATGGCAGTGCCTCAATGATTTTTATCACCTTATCAGGAATAACAACCGGTTCAGGGAAGGCAATATGGCGGATCCTGTTTCCACAATTGACCTGCTGATACGCAACGGATTATTATTTACCGGAACGGTAGATAACACTATGATCCGTGGTGAAGGATTTACTTTTATCAATATAGGAAAATTTTTAGAAAGAGCCATCCATTCTGCAGATACCACCCGGATAAAAATGAATGAATTTTTCAAGGATAATACAGACGCCTTTCATTCTATGAACTTAAGATATTTATTAAATTCATTGTTTGGATTTGAGGTATACCTTAAAACTTATAAAGGCAACTTTCACAAAGAAAAATGTGTTGGACCTCGTATTGTATAATCCTAATTTTCCGCATTCTATTTTATACAGCGTGGAACGATTGTATAAATATTTTTGCAGGCTGAGGCCTGAAAGCCTTCCTGAAAATTATGAACACATGGAATTCCTGATCGGTAAAACAATGAATAATGTAAAATATAGCTTTGCCAATGAAAATGACAGTAAATCATTAGATTCATTTCTTTTTCAAACAAGGCTTGACCTCTTTGAAATTTCAAATGCCTTTAATAAATATTATTTTGGAAATTCCTAATTTAAATAAAATGCCCACTTATAAAATAAAGCACGTTACACATTATGCTTATTCTTCTTCAGTTATAGACTGTATCAACCAGATAATGCTCTATCCTATTGTTGACTCACAACTTGAAGTAAGAAGCCACGAAATAAAAATTACCAATGACCCTATTGTTGAAACATTTGTTGATTATTTTGGCAATCATGTAGGCGTCTTTTCTATAATAAAACCTCATTCAGATTTACTGATAGAATCTGTAGCTGAAGTAATCACCAAGCCAATGGTTCCCCCTGCAGATAATGACAATCCGGCTTCGCAATGGGAAAAGCTGCACAATATGAAATACAGTCCTTCTTTTATGGATTTTTTAAAGCCGGAAATTTTTGCTTCTTCAGAAGAAGTTAAAAATACGCTTAAAGAATTTATAAACGAAGAAAAAACGCCTTTACAAAATGCGGTTGCCTTATCTGAATTTGTTTATAATAATTTCACTTATAAAAAAGGAATTACCAATATTGGAACAAAAACAGAGGAAGTATGGAAATTAAAAGCCGGCGTTTGCCAGGATTTCGCGCATATTCTTCTTATCTTTTTACGCATATTCAAAATTCCATCTCGCTACATAAGTGGTTATATATGCCCGAAAGGAAAAGAAATGCGTGGTGAAGGGGCAACGCATGCATGGGTAGAAGCTTTTATTCCCAACTTTGGATGGCTGGGGCTTGACCCTACCAACAATTGTATTGTAAACGACCAGCATATAAAACTCGCTACAGGCCGTAATTTTGCTGATTGCACGCCTGTTAAGGGCACTTATAAGGGTTCAGGCGAACATACGCTTGAAGTATCTGTTGAGATAAAAAATAGTAACTCCAAAAAAACAACAGAAGAAGAAAAAATTCCAAAATACAGTTACCAGGAAAAAAATCCGGGTGAACCTATTAACTCTTACCGCTATTATCTGGAAGTTCAACAGCAGCAGCAACAGTAAATCTGTGTGAATTCATTTTATTGCTGGTTTAACCTGAATTAAATGGCGATGGGATTTCTCAAATTTTGGCGTAATGGCCGAAAAAAGCAGGTTGCTTAATTTTGCATATTACGCATTCATTTATTGTACAATTTAGCTTTGCCTTATCAGGCAAAACGGAAGTAGGCTATGCTGGAAAGCAACCTGCCAGGGATAGCTTGTGAATGAAAATTTAGCCTAACAAAAGAGTCTTCCTGCTGAAGGCTCTTTTGAGTATATCCGAATTCCCTATGCCTTCAAAAAAGGCATCAATAAACTTCTTTTTTCTTGCAATTGATAATCCATTATGATTTCTCAATTTGTTTTTTAGATCTGCAAAATGCCCACCAATCGGGTCGGTAGTATTGGGTATATTTAAGTTCATATTATCATACCATGCAAACAACCGTAGCATATAGGATTTTTTAGGGAAGGCGAATCAATGCATATTTCCCAATGCATGAATATTAGGGTTAAATAATAGAATCAATAGTTTGTGCGTAAACTGCATTGCTAAAACTAAATTTAATTTATCTTCTAACTAACTTTTCAACAGCCTCACGAAATGTTTCTCAGACGGGCAACTCCATGTCATTAATAAATAAACTTGTTTTGCGAATTGCGGAGATACTCTCAATTGCAACAATATAAGATTTATGAATACGGATAAACTTTGAAGAAGGAAGTTCAGGCTCAAGAGCTTTCAGACTCGTGCGAAACAGAAGCGCTGGTTATGAGGGCTTCCATGTTATTAAGAAAACCTGGGGCTTCATTGTCTATAAAGGCGCGATAATAGCGGGTTTTACCGGTTAAAGGTTTATGGAAAGCTAATTCATAAAGGGGTTGGTGGTGGTAATTTTCTTTCACCAGTAAATGAAGTAATTCGCGAAATTTTTGTTCTGAATAAGCCACTTTCCACGGGCGAAGATGTAGGTGCAAAATATCATTGAATATTTCGAGATCGTTGCTCATAAGCGGTGGGCTCTTTGAAAGTTGTTATTTTGTGGTGGGTTGGTGTAAAGTAAGAGGGATTTTGGAGATGGGCAAGGGGAAGTTGTCAATTTGCACTGATAGTAAAAACTGATGATAAGCAAGCAGCTAGCATACAAAATAAAAATTATCAATGCACTCATATCTCCGTAAAACATTTTTCCTTTAGCAAAGGAGACAATATTCTGTAGAGTTTAAGCCCTGGCATACTGGTTTTAGTCGCCGATACATTTAGAATGGGTATTGTTTTTTCTCTTCATAATATTTCTTCAACACATAAAAAGCTTTTTTCTTTTTTCCATTGTTGCTAATTAAACCTTTACGGTTCCAACCTTCCTCCTGTTTTCAGCGTTGGGACACCCTAAAAATTTTTCTCAATAATTTGGAATAACTCAGCCTGTTGCTCATCCATTTTTAGAAGCCTTGTTTTTGTGTGTTTTGATTCCGGAAGAGTATAAGTTATCTGATACATATTGTGAGTTAATTCAGCGGTTTTCCTGATGGATAAATTTGATTTCTCTCTGTAAAGTATGCGCTCATTATCACTGTTGCCAATTGTTTTTACAACTTTATATTTTCCTCTTTCTTTGGAAATTATTTGTACAGAAGTACTACCGGATTTATTTTTCTTTTTTCGCAAAAACATGCCCAAATATACCCGCGGGACATCCATTTTCAAAACTCAATCCAGTAAAATCAATACTTTCAGAGCACGTTTTTAAAAAGTGCGTAAAACAGGTGGTGCTGTCAATGATGAAAATGCGTTTGGGCAATTCATTTTCACTTTGGCTGTCCGCTAAAGTGGCTTTAAAATCTTTGTATAATTTGCCATAAACGGCTCCAAAGAATTCTTCTGATCTAGCGGGCATTGGCTTCGCTGAAGGTGCTTCGTGGTGGTGTATAAGTTATACCAAGATGATTGAGTTATCGCCATAAGCTGCAATGCCTTGTGTTACTTCACGCAAGGAGGTAAAATTGTCATAATGCAATACAGCATACAAATAAAATCTTCCCACGCCCCACATCTCTTTCAATAGAGGCCGGCATCATATTCCTTTACTAAATGATTAAAACTTGGTTTATTTATTAATCCTGTTAATTGAGAAAATACAGGCTGTCCGGAAAAACTATTACTTTGTAGCATACTTTTATTTGTCGTAATCTAAAAGTATAAAATAAGGGACAATTTCGGTTACCCCTTTTTCTGGTTATTTTTATTTTTACCAGACAACAGTGAAATTTAATAATTAATTATTGGTAAAGCATTTAATTTAAAATCAGTTATTCAACTCATCCAAAATAGGATGATTGATTGCAGAGAGGATATTCATTTCCGGCTTTAATAATTCTAAAATTTCGATACTGTTTTCTCCCTGCTTTAACCATTCAGCAGGCAGATAAATTGTTTGCTGCGGACCTACATGCCAGTACCGGCCAAGGTTGTGGCCATTTACCCAAACAACGCCTTTACCCCATTTACGCATATCCAAATAGGTATCTGCAACCTTTGTAAGATTGAACGAACCTTTACGAAGGATGGGTTCATCTTTTATAATATTATTTCCCTCAAAATGAATAGCAGAAATATCATCAAATGGGAAGTCGTACATCTCCCAGTTTTTCAATTTTTTTCCATTAAACCATACGCTTCTTGTAATGCCTTTTCTGTTTTGTAGAAGTTTAGGGCCAAAATTGATTCTACCCAAATTTTCTACTAAAATATCTAATGTATCTTTCCCTTTTGGAAGTGCAAGTTCCATACTATCCTGCCTAAAACGTCTATCAAGAACTCCAGCTTTTTGACCATTGACCATTATTATTGCATAATCTCTTAAACTATCCAAATTCAAAATACCTTTTTCTCCTCCTGGTAAAATGGTACGATACAGAACAAAGCCATAGGCCTGATTCAATGCTTCGAAAGTTAATGGAGTTGGGTTTTTAACTGGTTTTGGAAGGATGTTGGTAACAGAAGATGCTGAAGTAAATTTTATATCAGTTATATCTATCGTTGGTTTCGGTGCTGGTATGGGTGGAAGCACTTCTCCTTTGGGCAAATATTTCCGGATAACTAAACGAAACACTTTGAACTTATCGGTTACATTGCCAGCTTCATCTACAGGTGCATCATAGTCGTAACTGCTTACTTGTGGTTCAAAAGGAGTAGAGTCCTTATCATTGGCGCCGTTCATAAAGCCTCTTGTAGTTCCACCATGAAACATATACATATTGATGGAAATCCCTGCCTTTAAAATATCGTTCAGCTGTTTGGCATAAGCATTAGCAGGCACAGTGTGATGTTTGGTTCCCCACCAATCGAACCAGGCGGGATACCATTCGGCAACCATAAAAGGGCCTTTGCCATTGTGATGTTTTCTGATAATTTCTTTTATAGCAGCCGTATCTGACAATCCGTTTACCGCTGGCAATAAGCCGGGCAAATAACCTTTACTTAAATCTTGCCCAGGATCGCAGGTATAAAGCAAGCCATCAAATCCGGCATCACGAAACATTTGCTCGTTTAATTTTAAATATGATTTGTCATCGCCATAAGAGCCATATTCATTCTCTATTTGAACCATCAGAATATTGCCTCCGTGATTGATTTGTAACGGCGCTAATTGTTTCCCTACTTCATCTATATATTTTTTGTATTCTTCCAGATATTGCTTTTCCTTGCTACGTACCACAAGGCCTTTTATATTTTGAAGCCAATAAGGATAACCTCCAAACTCCCACTCCGCGCACACATAAGGACTTGGCCTTAGTATTACCCACAGTCCAGCTTTTTGTGCATCTTTTACAAATTGGGCAATATCATTATTTCCGCTAAAATCAAATTTTCCATTTTGTGGTTCCTGTAAATTCCAAAACACATATGTACTAATGGTGTTCAATCCCATGGCTTTCGCCATTTTCATTCTATCAATCCAGGCTTCGCGCGGAATACGTGGATAATGCATTTCTCCTGAAATTATTTGGAATGGTTTGTTGTCTAAAAGAAAAGTAGAATCGCCTAACGCAAAAGTATGTTTCACATCTTTTTTTTGCTGACAAGAAGTAAATAAACACAAAGAGGCCAGGAAACCTAAAAGGAAGGGTGTTAATGAAACTATTTTTTCCCCCATTTTTCTAAAATTATTTATTCTGATTTGCTTTTTTTTCTAATTCTTTGTAATAGGATTGAAGAATATAAAAGGCTTCTTTTTTATTTCCTTTGATGTCAAATAATCCCTTTCGATTCCAGCCATCCTGGTATATTGGATTATTTCTTTTGGGCGAACGAAAATCTGCCAACACCCATGGAGACAAGCCTACCCAATCTTCAGGCATGCGTTTAAACATTGATATTTGTTCCCTGTAATACCAGGCCTGGTATTCCTCGCTAAACCGGGTAAGGGAATCTGCATGAAAACCGTACTTTGCACTTGCACCTGTTTCACTAATAAATAAAGGTTTGTCGTAAAGTGTGCTCCAATTGGCGGTGCGGCAGGCGCTGGGCAATCCTCCATACCATCCCAGGTATTCATTAAAGGATACAAGGTCAACATATTGACCTAAGGGGTCATTGATAATATGCATCTTCTTGTCTGAACTATAATTTACTTCCAAAGCCGCTGACAACATGCGGGTGCTATCGAGCGCCTTTGCTGAAAGGATTAGGTTATGCATAAATTCAGTACGAACAGGGCTAACCGGCGTTTCATTTCCTACCGACCAGATAATAATGCTGGCCCGGTTTTTATCGCGTGTAATCATCTCCGTTAGTTGCTGCTTTGCGTTTTCATATACATCATGGTTTCCAAAATCTATAGTCCAATAAACAGGTATTTCTGACCAAACCAAAAACCCAAGGGAATCCGCCATACGGGGCATGCTTTCGTCATAAGGATAATGCGCCAGCCTGACCATATTACAACCTAATTGCTTCGCCCAACCAAATAATTGGGCAGCGTCTTTTTTACTGTAGGCACGCCGCATTTGCTGAGGTATTTCTTCGTGCATCGCAATGCCCCGCATAAAAATGGGTTTGCCGTTTAATAATACTTTCTTTCCAAAAGCTTCTATGGTGCGGAAACCGATTTTATCTTCAACTTTATCATCACCATTGCTAATGATAACTTTGTAAAGTTTGGGATTTTTGGGCGCCCATAATTGAACTTGGGGAAGTTGAAAATTAAAATGAGTCATTGAGTCAGTAACCGGAAAGGTTTTTTTCAACTTCAATTCCGGAATATCAATAACAACATTTCCTGAGCTATGGCCATTTAGTTTAACCCAACCCTCAACATCTGCATTTTTTGTCGGAGGCGTTTCATCTGCTTCAGGCTTTTTGAGATGAATTGAAAAATCCTGTATAAAAGTTTTTGGAACTTCTACGAGATCTACGGAGCGTGTGATGCCGCCATAATTCCACCAGTCAGTATTTAATGTCGGCACTTCTTCTTTACCTCTTTTATTATCCACTTTTACTACAAGGAAATTATTTTTAGCTTTTAATATAGAATCAGGAATCTCAAAATTGAAAGGAGTAAACCCTCCAATATGCATTCCTAATTTTTTCCCGTTCAGGTAAACGTCAGCCCGGTAATTTACAGCACCGAAATAGATGAACAACCGGTCGGAAGGATTGCGCTTTTTATAGTCAAATGATTTTTTATACCATATAGTTCCTTCGTAATACAGGAATTGCGGATCCTGCGAGTTCCAGTCGCCGGGTACTTTCAATGAGTATTTGTCAATGTAACCGTATTCCTTCCGGTCGGTTTTATTTTTAGGCTTATCGCTATTCCAGTAGGCGGATGGATCGTTTTCGGGCATTTCTTTATAACGATAATCATAAAAACCGGTTTCATATGGATCAACAATATATTGCCATTTACCGTCAAGGCTCACCGTATTTCGATTAGGGATGTCTGTTATTAAATTTAACTGGGCGACTGACGAATTACAAGCAAAAAACACGGCAATTATGGCGGCTGTTTGTTTGTATTTCTTTATTTGCAATAACATGGCGGATTATTTTATCTGTTTAAATCTAATGCATGATCGGGCGAAAGATCTTGTCCCCCCCAAACTTTTACCGATGTCCATGGCATTCCAGGATCGGACCAAAAACTATCTGTTGCAGGTAAGCCCAATGGTAAAAATACCTCCGAACAGAGATACAGGCTTCCTGTTGTAATATAAAAATCGGCAAGCTCCGGCTGGTGGCCATTTAGTCCAATGTTAAGCCAACCCTTTTGATCAAAAGTTGCAGGTGCTCCCAATGTTTTTTTAATTACCGACGTTAAAGCACTCCTCACCTGCGCAGGCTTGAGCGAAGCAGGCAGAATCTTTCCTGAGCGCCATGTCGGCGAGATGATGAAAAGCTCCGCTACGGTATACGATTGAGCGACCTAAAACCGGAAAGCTTCCATCTGTATTGATCATTCTCTCCTGTATTTCTGCATACCGTTTTCTTATCTTATCAAACTTTGAAATAAAATAATTATAGCTGTTTTTCTTTTTACTGATCGTTTCCAAAACCACCTGCAGATAAGGTTGTATAACGTAGCTATTGTAATAGTCCAAATGAAATTGCATTCCATCAGAGAACATTCCGTCACCAACATACCAATGCTCTGAAAATTCTCTTACTGCATAGTCAATTCTTACAGCATCATAAGGAAGGTGATACGCACAAAAAAAAGTCTCGATCATGGCAGAAAAAAGAAGCCAATTGGAATACACCGGCACAGTTGAACGGGTACTAATAAACGCAGTTACAACCCGCTTTTGAACAGAGGAATCAAGGTGGTGCCACACCCAGGGGCAACGTATAAGTCCTAAAGCAAGGAATGAAGCATCAACCAGGGGCTGGCCGCCCTGCCATGCCATATAATCCTTTGACGACGGATCTACGGCATTGGCTATGGCTTTTAAAGCCCATTCCCGGTATTGATTTCGAAGTGAAACTTCCTGCTGTGACCCTCCCTCAAGATTAATCCATGGCGCTATTCCACTGAAGGTTCTTCCGAATGCCTCCAGATAGGCCACTTTACTCCGAACCTTTGCATTATCAATATGCGGAGACATTATACCTGGCATATTTTGTTTTAAATTATCTTCTGCCAGGTTCATCATGACCGGCCTGGCAACCTTATCCATATACCGCAGCCATAACTGCCGGTCGCTGTTTTTATCCTGGCCTCTTGCAATAAGCGTAATACCAAGGCATACAAAAATTGCCATGTTTTTTATTACGCCGGTATATTTTTTATGAGGTATGTTGTTCATTATGTTGCCGCGATTAGTGGTTTACTTTTTGTCCTGATCATAGCCATAATTGCTAAACGAATAATGAATAGCTACGGAAAATGATGGTACGATAAAAAATAAGATTTTTGATATAAACAATACTATTATATGAGATTGAATTTTAATTAATTTATTTTTTTTGATATACTCTTACATAATCCACTTCAAACTTTTTCGGGAATGTTGTTTGCGACGGGTCGCCACCATTAGTACCGCCGATCGCTAAATTTAATAACATATATGCCGGTTGTTTGAAAGGGTTAAAATCACTTCCATTTTTATCAACTAATGAATCCAAAGGTGTTTTGTTCATCAGTGAATCGTCAACATAAAGTGCAATGGCTGTTGAATCCCAATCCATTCTCCAAACATGAAAATGTGAAGCCCATATCGAATCAACAGGAATTCTCTTGCTAAACCACTTTGCTTTATTATTTTTATCAGCACATGCAATATTAGCTAATAGTTTGCCCCGATAATATTCCATCATATCTATCTCACCATTTCCAGGCCATCGTTTCTTTGTACCCAACATCCACCAGGCAGGCAAGGCCCTTATTAATGTCAATTTTTGCTCTCATGACGAAGCGGCCGTATTGCCAGGCTTTATGGCCTTTCGTGATTAAACATGCCGAAGTATAATGAACGCTATCCATGTTTTTACGCCAATCTTTGCTCCGGGGGACATGCATAGGGTTCAACCTGCCTGCCATTTTTGCTTCGATAATTAATCTGCCATTTTCGCAAAATGCATTTTGGGGTTGGTACCATTGTAACTCTTCATTACGAACAAAACCTGTTTCGTAATTCCAGGTAGAAGAATCAGGTGTTCCATCTCTGTTGAATTCGTCAGCCCAAACCAACTTATAAGCGCCGTTGCTTTGGGCTTCCGTAAAAAATATTGGGCTGCTGATTATGTCAAGCCCATTCGGATTTTGCAAAATTATTTAGCCACCTGTTATTTTCAGTTACCCGTATCGTTATTATTATTTTGCGGATCAGGCAATAGAGTACCCGCCCGGTTAATTTGACCAGGTTGAGTACCATAATGATAGTGGCTATCCACGAAAGACTGGTATTGGAAAGCCGCGCTTTGACCCGGTTTAAACCGTAGGCTGTTTTGGCCTGCCCAAACTTACCTTCTATTGGATTTCTATCGCCTGGTCTTATATGGCTTGGTTCCATTGCCTTCGAAACGCCGTCCTAACGGTTTGGCTACAAGATCAATCTTTAATTTTTTTAGCTGTTTCCTGTTAGCACGGTTACAATAAATTTTATCGGCGAATACTTTTTTAGGATAGCATCCCGTTCGCTTTCGATAGCGTTCTACTGTTGCTATTAATGTGGTGCCTTCATTGTACCCATCCCAGGAATACTCTTCTAAAAAAGCAAATCCACCTGTGATGCTTACGTCAATCTTTGCCCCAAATTCTACTTTCGCATTTGCCTTGCCTCTTACTATCGGACGAACATGAGGTTGATGGATACTCACTATTCTATCATCAATACTGTGTGTCCTTTTTGTATGCATCTCCCTTTGTTGGTCATACAGCGTTTGTATCACTAAAAAGTATTTATATTGCTTTTTGTTAAAAGGTATTTTTCCTCTCTGAGCTATCAATACATGAATATTTTTTAGGTTCCTGTGTAAACAGGCCAGTTGTTTTTTAATAGCAGCCCGTATCTCTTTTTTTGTTTTATTCTTTTTCTGTGCTACTTGCAGGTATTGCTTTCGGGCTATCTCTCTGTAAGTTCTTGGCTTGACAATGTCTTTTCTTCCCTTGCATAAAACATCAATTAACTGCTCAGATTGCTCTCTGGCATCATTAAGCAGATTCAGATCAGTGGGATAGCTAATATCTTGCGGGCAGGCTGTCGCATCTACGATTAATTCTCCCTGGCGGGGAATGGCTTCTTGCTGTTCTTCTGTGAGAGGCAGGTCATCGACATTATTTGCGGATTCTTGTCCGGGCGGCTCATCATTGGTATCATTTATTGGTTCTACTCCGGTATCGGCAGGAGTTTGCAGCAACCCATTTAATTGCAATATCTTTTTATTGATCTCATTAATTTGTGTTACCCCCAGGCGTTTTCTGATATCAACAAACAAGGATGGATCAAACGGTGCTTCATTGCTAAAGCTGGAATAGCCAATAAAATATTGCATGTAAATATTTTCCTGGATGGCATTGATGGTTTCTCTGTCACTAAAATCACAGAGGTGTTTTATGATCAGTGAGCCGATGATTACTCTCGGATTGATACCGTCTGCCCCCTTATCATTATTGTTTAATTGTTTTGAATAAATGTTTGCCAAACTATCCCATGGAATTTTTTTTGCCAGTATAACCCATCGGTTGTTGACATCTAAGTTTTTTGAAAAGGGAGTTTCAAAACCCACAATTGTTAGCTGCGATTGACTAACATATTTAAACTTTGATGCACGGCTTTTTAATGCTTTTGCCATATTTGCTTGCACTTGGTTCAATCAAATTTCAACAAAATCCACAACTGTACACAATTTGACATATAATCAGCAGACCCTAATTAATATTAAATAGATGATCATTGATAAACGCATAATTTTCTTTGGCTAAAAGGTATCGTTTTTATTAAAGTAATTTAATTATGTAGTGTACGAATGCTTTTTGAACCCGTGGTTAAAATCATCCATTCGCCGTCTTTTCAACAAAAGGTTTTGTATTGGGCGCATGAGAAACAAAACATGTCAAAATAAGCGAAGAAAGTAACAATAACAATAAGGCAGTTATCCCAAGCGGGGAACATGAACTGGCTTTATCAGAAGTGTATTTCTTTTGCGATTTTTTTTGATATTTATATCCCATCATTCCTCGTTTTTAAGGATTGACAATTTTCTTTCATTTTTATTGTATTCTTTATCTTTTCATTACTTCGAAGAAATAATAATCTGCTTACCTAAGCAATAAGTAGCAAACTGATTTCATAGATAGCCGGGAAGTTTTCTTCCCGGCTTCTATTATTGCTTGATTATGAGAGAAAATTTAATAACCGGGATTTTGCGTTAGAGCAGCATCCTTATTCAAATCTCTTTCCGATTGCGGGATCGGCAGATACTTGGCTTTATCCTGATCCAGGCCCTGAATAGGATAAGGAATCTGCTGATCAGTAGGCAAGTCCGCCTGTTCGGAAGGCGCGATATGACTTTCCACGCGTTCATATAGCAAACCCATCCTCATCAATGTTTCCCGCCTGTTTTCTTCACCTACTAATTCCCTCGCGCGTTCATCAAGGATGAAGTCAAGCCCGTTATGGCCGCTCGAAGAAATTTCACCGGCTGTCACCTGGCCCTGCGCAGGATAATTAGCAAAAGCTCTTTCCCTTAATACATTAATACTAGCCGCCGCGTCTGCATAATTTCCCATATCCACCTGCGCTTCCGCCTGTAATAAATAAGTCTCACCCAAACGCATTACAATAATATCCTTAATTGCTGCATATCCAAACAAATCATTCGGATCGAAGCAAAACCATTTAGTGGTTTCCGGACAGATTTTAATTAAAGTATCCTGTTTTACAGAACCTCCGTCGCCAGGCTGAATGAGCTGGCCGTATTTGGAATAAGAGGGGTCATTATAATAATAATGCCGCTTGATATTATATTCCGAGTTCCTGATATCGCCACCCTGGTAAAGGTTGTATAATACAAAATTATTTAGCCTCATGCGGGCAATGCCGACGGCCTCCTGTAGAATCAGTAATTATCACGCCTGGCATAGAATGTACGGATGCCTGCCATACGCGGCGAAGTTGGGAAGCATCGGAATTACCGCCATTCACCGTACTGGGATTTTCCTGTTCCAGCACCCATATTGCTTCTGTATTGCCTTGCCCTCTTCTTTGATTACCGTAGATAAACATATCATGATAATAATCCCCGGGGTTACTTTGATTAATGCCGTATCTGTTATCAATAAGGCTAAAGTCTCCACTGCTTATAATCGCTTGCGTCTGTTGCAATGCTTTATCTGGCTGCCCCGTCCGCAGATAAGTGACCGCCAATTCCTGCTGCGCAACTGCCTTATTTACTCTTTCATACATCGGGCCGTTGGAATTGGATTTTACATCATTGACATCCGGTAAATACTGCGCCGCAAAAGTCAGGTCACTGATAATTTGATTATTAACACTATCTAGTGAGGAGCGCGTAAAGTCCGTTTTAGGTCCGGAAACAGGCGTTGTTATTAAAGGTACAGGCCCGAATAAGGTGGCCAGTTTTTCATAAGCATAAGCGCGGAAAAAACGTGCTTCCGCTTCATCCTGATTTCTGCCGGCTTCGCTTAAAGCATTTTGCGTAGCATCGCTGTGAATGGTGGTGACAATTGTGTTGGCATCACTGATGAGCGTATAGGCCCATTGCCAGGCGTGCCCTGCAGCGCCATCAGTTGAGATCAATTTTGTATAATTCGTATAAGGTATTTCAATACCTTCCGGCTGCACCGGATAAGCAATATCAGTACCGGCCTGCCAAACGCAAAGCCAGCCCTGCCGACCAGAATAAGTGTACCACAAACTGAAGTCATGGTATAATCCGGTTAATGACGCTTCCAAACCCAATGAATCACTTAAGGTTTCCGGCGCATAAGTGGAATACAATTTTTCATTCAGGAAGCTTTTCTTACATGAGATGAAAGCCAACGAAGCAAAGCCAATTATAAAAGTATATATAATATATTTTTTCATTATATTTTATTTTAATGATGATTAACGAAGTGTAATATTCACACCGAGTACAATAGTCCTTTCCAGCGGGTAATTGGTCTCAAAATTTGTTCCGCCTCTTGCTACATAATTCACTTCAGGATCCCATCCTATCCAGGAAGTCCAGGTATAAAGATTTTCTCCGCTCAGGTAAACGCTTAAGCCGCCCAAGCCACTGTGTTCAATAACGCGTTGCGGCAAATTGTAGGTAAGCGTTACGTCTTTAAGCCGGGTATAACTGCCATTGCTGGGATAGCCATAACCAATAGTATTGGTATAACTCAAAGCCGGCATCACATTATTATTATTATCCGGAGTCCAGTAGGTTAATGCCGCGGGAATATTACGGCGTCCTGCCAGATCAACCCAGTTTAGCTGGTTATTATATTTTAAAACGCCCTGAACGGTTTGTATGAAAATCTTTAAGGCAAAGCTTTTATACGTAAAAGTATTACTCAGGCCACCTGTCCACTTCGGTTCCGGATAGCCGAGAATCATTCTGTCATCCGCAGTAATTTTTCCATCTGCCTTGCCGTCGGCGCCGCTGATATCATCAAATTTCAAATCTCCTGGCTTGGCATTGAATTTAGCTGCTTCATCGGCCTCGGTCGTTTGCCAAACTCCAAGCTTTTTGTAAGTATAAATAACACTTATCGGTTGCCCGATGAACCAGCCATTGCCTACATCACTCTTTTTATCGCCATAGAGATCTATGATACGGTTGCGGTTGGAAGCAAAAACGATGGCACTTTTCCAGCTAAAGTTCGTTGACTGGATATTGGTGGTATTTAAACTTACTTCTATGCCTTTATTCGTGGTTTCACCCAGGTTTGCCCAAACTGAAGAATAACCTGTAATAACTGGTATTTGACGATGCAACAGCAGGCCTTTGGTGTCGGTACTGTAATAATCGATAGTACCAATTATACGATCTTTGAGAATATCGAAATCCAGGCCAATATCGGCAGTCTTACTTGTTTCCCACTGGAGATTTGCATTTCCCAGAACGTTGGGGACTGTACCAATGGTACTCAGGCCATTGAAGGGATAAAGATTAGTGGCGTCAGTGGTTTCGGTTTGGTTAGGTGTAATTCCTTCGTTACCAGTTTTACCATAAGAAACCCTGAGTTTCAAATTATTAATGGCGCTGATACTTTTCATAAATCTTTCGTTGCTGATATTCCAGCCTACTGCAACTGTCGGGAACAGGCCATATTTTGAGGTATTCGAACCAAATGCGGAATAACCATCACGTCGGGCCGTTAATGTTAAGAGATAAGTATTTTTATAAGAATAATTAATTCTTGCCATTTGGGACAGAAGGGTATAACTGTTTGCGTCAGACCCGGCAGATTGATTGGCGCCAGCGCCAAGATTGTTATAAGACAATAAATCATTTACAAAGCCGGTGGCATGTGCCGTGGAATAAAAATGGGTAAATTTCTGGGCGCTGTATAAGCCGGTGAAATCAATATGATTATCGCCGAAATGCCTGTCATAGCTTAATATATTCTCAAGCAGCCAGTTTTCATCTGTTGTATAATTCATATCTGCCGTTCCATTGGTAGTACTGCCCGCATTTCTGCCCTGATAGGTAGCATTGCGCGACGGATCGTAAGAATAAGAAGCGTTCAGGCGGTATTGTAACCCTTTTAAACCTCTCAGGGACGAACTGATATCAGCAGGCTTGAAGACTAAATAACCATTTCCATCGAGCCTCTTATAACGGCTGATGCGCTTGTCATATAGAGGAAGTAAAGGGTTGGTGTACAAAAGCTCGGGGTACTCCGGATACTGAGCGTAAGTCTTTCCATCGGCATTATATACGCTGCCATAAGGGCTCATTTCTTCCGCAAACAGCAGTTCTGCCCGGCCGCCATCATAATTGTTGGCATTATAGAAAAGATTGGTACCCACCGTCAGATAATCTGTTAAGTCTGCATCAATTTTCGCGCGGATATCACTGCGAGTGAAATTATAACCTTTCACCACCCCACGCTGTTTCATAAATTCACCGGAAATATAATAGTTAACCGTATTCGTCGCACCGGATATGGTAAGATTATTATCCGTGCTGTATCCCTGGTGCGTTACTTCATCTAACCAGTCAACCGTTTTGCCCGCTTTGTAGTTTTGGTATTCAGGACCGCTAGGAGAATTGGGCACAGGTACCAACTGATCTTGCGGAACATTGGTTTCCAACTGATACCATTTCCATTTGTCCAGGTAAGCCTGGGGACTGGCCGGCGTTAAAGTATGGGAAAAATTTCCTGTACCAACATAACCGCTATAGGAAATCTGCGCTTTGCCCGTTTTACCTTTTTTAGTGGTAATCAGGATAACGCCGTTAGAACCGCGCGTGCCATAAATAGCCGTGGCGGATGGCCCTTTCAACACACTGATATCAGCAATATCATTCTGGTTAATATCATTAAGGCCACCACTGAATGGCACACCATCTACAACAATAAGCGGATCGTTGCTAGCGCTGATAGAATTTTGTCCGCGAATCATAATAGAAGGCGAAGTTCCGGGAATAGCGGTGCCTTGCGTAATATTCAATCCGGCCACTTTACCCTCGAGCGCCTTTGCCACATCGGTTACCGGAATAGACTTGATCTGATCAGAAGAAATTGTTGTGATAGAGCCGGTAACGTCAGCACGCTTTTGCGTACCATAACCAACTACTACAACCTGTTCCAAAGAAGAAACACTTAGCTCCATCACCACATTAATTTCCGAACGCCCGTCAAGAGGCACTTCTTTAGTTGCGTATCCCACAAAAGAAAAAACAAGCGTTCCATTTTTAGCTACATCAATTAAGTAATTTCCCCCGCCATCTGTGGAAGTTCCGGTAGTTAAGCCTTTTACAGTCACACTTACCCCGGCAAGTGGTTCCCCACTTGTATTGGTCACTTTTCCATGCACATTATTGGCTACCGGCGTATAAGTGAGCGTAGTGCCGGTCAGAGATATAGTGGTAGCGTCTTTTAAAGCCGGTTCCGTACCCGAATTTTTAACAGGCGTTATCAATATCTGATTGTTTACCTGTCGAAAAGTTAAACTGGTATTAGATAAAATAATCTTTAAAACCTGCTCTACATTTTTTTGATCCGCGGGTAAATTTAAATTCCTGATGTTTTTTACTTCTTCGTTCCGGTACATAAAATGGAACGGGCTTTGCGCTTCAATCTTTTGAAAAGCGTCCACGAGGGTTTCATTCTTTAAACCGATCTTTACCTCTACCTGGTCAATTGGCTGACTTCTCAAGGGCAGGGCACATAACAACTGGACAGAGGTTGCAATGAGTATTGTAACTGTTATTACTCCAATACGCATAAGATTCTTAATGAAGGATTTTTCAAAAAACGATCTTTGTCTAAATGGAAATTCGTCAGCTTTCTGAAATTTTTCAGAAATCAAATAAAGATTCATAATTTTGATTTGTTTTAAGTTATCAAGGATTCCGCTTCGTGCGGAAAATATTTAAAACGTGCTTTGTAACGATGGCAGTCGGTACAAGGCAGAACCTCTGGAATTTTTTCAGAGGTTTTTTTGTTTTTTAAGGAGAACCTCTTTCCTGTTGCAGCATTAAGAAATTTCTTAAAAAATTAATAACCTGATTCATCATTTTCTTTTTGATTATTGAGAATTATTTAAAGTAACAATAGATTTCTTTCTATCTATGGAATATGATAATCCATTAAACTCACTTATACTTTTAACTGCATCTTCAAGGTTTCCGTTCTTTGGGAAGGTTGCCGTAAAACGTTGTTCCATTATAGAAGAATCTTTAATTACTATTTTTATTCTATATTGTTCCTCCAGTAATTTAGCCGCCTCTGCAAGCGTAAGGTTATCAATAAATAAATCGCCATTTTTCCAATCCAAGAAGCTGTTGTTATTCACCCTGCTCAAAATGGCCGTTTCTTTTTCAGTATTATAGGTAATTTGCTGTTGACGGGTAATTACGCCTAATGTCTTATTAGGATCACTTACCCTTACCTTACCTCTTGTAACTGTAACAGTAATATCCTTTTCATTGCGCTGGGCCCTTATATTAAAAGCCGTACCCAATACGGTCGTTTCCACTTTTCCGGTATGTACTACAAAAGGCCAGGTGGCATTATGTTTAATATCAAAATATGCCTGGCCCTGCAAATAGACTTCTCTTTTTTTCATTCCTTCAAATGTGGAAGGATAATTAAGCCTGCTTCCGGGACTTAGAAAAACAGTACTGCCATCCGGAAGAAAAATTACCCTGTTCTCTTTTTGATGAAGGGAAATTGCCGTATTTGCATCAACCTTTGTTTTCTCATTTCCTTGCTGAATAGCCATGTCTAAATGTCGCTTGGTTGAACTATTATATATCAAGAAAATACTACTGATAATTGCAATCAAAATAGCTGCGGCAGCTACTCGTATAAATCTTGTATTAATACTCCTTATTTTAGTCTTTCCTCCATCTATTTTTGAAATATTATCCCAGACACGATCAGCCAAATATTCTTTTATCTCCTTTTTTTCCTCCTCACTTAACTTATTCATGACATTCGGCTCATTTTGAAAAAGGTTATAATAGCTTTCTAAAAAATGTAGCTCTTCCTTCGTTACATTTCCCCGCCGGTACTTTTGCAACAATTTTATAAAATAATTTTTGTCCATTTATTAAATTTTCCCAACTGGTTATAGATATGACCCGGGAAAACCAAAAAGTCCCACTGTGTGTAAAATATTTTTTTTGAAAAATTATTAGATGGGACGATCACCAGAGCAGTTCCTATTTCTAATCCATTTTAGATTATATAACTTTTGAAATTTGTTCATTCTTTCGGAAAAAATAAGGGCCCCTTAAAAAAAGGGCCCGTTAAACAACCTTCCTGGCTTGCTTATGAAAAAAAACTTTTGCACTAATTAAAACTCAAGAATTAGTATAATCTCTATTATTAACATTTTTAACATTGAAAACATAGTAGTATCCCCGGAAAAAGAAAAGCAAACTATTATCTGAATTATCTGAACCTTGATACCTATGACCGGAAATTTTAAAAATGTCCCGTCCTGACATAAATTTTAATAAAAGAATTTTATTTGCTTCTGAAATTAAGCACTTCTCATGCCCTTGCAGTTTATCATTCGATATTCCTTATCAGCATCAGCACGGTGTGGATCAAGCATCCCTCCCTACTAATGAGCAGAAGAAAATGGTCTTTATTGTATAAATTGTAAGAAAAGTAGGATCAATTAAAAAGTGTTGCAATAATTAAGATCAACCCGGTTAGGCTAATAATGTGCAAAGCAACTTTCAGAGATTGCATGGCTTTACCCAATTGGTTTTGAACTGTCTTCCTGGTAATACCCAATTGGAGTGAAATATCACTTGTTGTTTGATTCTCATGATAACGAAGCCGAAAAATTTCCTGTCTTTTTGCTGGCATTTTTTTCAGGAGGGCTTCATACGATTCCAAAAATTCATTCCACAACAAATTTGAATCGGCTTCTGAATTTTTTTGAGGGATATTTTCTAAAATATCAAAAAAAGGATGGAACGGCTTTTGTTTGGAAAGTAATTTAATTACATTATTCCGGATGGCGACATGTAAATAGGCGGGAAAATTTTCAATCGTTTGTGTTTGCCGGTTCAACCAAATTTTGGTAAAAATTTCCTGCACAATGTCTTTGGCATCTTCCTCATTTTTTAAGCGTTTATAGGCATCGGAATAGGCCTTTTGCCAGTATTTTTCAAATAACAGGTTGAACGCCTCTTTACTGCCGTCTTTAATTTTTTCAAGCAATAAAAAGTCCTCGGTTATGATTGGTTCAATTTGTCCCATCGCAAGCATTTGTTAACACAATGTAAAATAAAAAATTTCAAAAAAAAATAAAATCTTCACATTTCCACCTATTAATTTCGTTTTTTTATTAAACTAATAAAAGGGTAAAATATCCATAAAACCCGCTTTAGACAGAACCTTGAGTAATAAAAAAATTATGCGGTTGAAACTCTTCCTTTTTATTAAATTATACAACCAACAACAACCCGCCGTAGAAATTCACTTAAATGATTTAATTCCCTGTTTTACCTTCGTTTTACTTAACAGCCATTTATATAACCCTAAATTCAAAAGAAATAACTCCAAACCGTAAAAAACATCTTCAACGGGTATAGTAAACAAACGAATATTCATGATTTCTGTTTTGTTGTAGATAACAACAGGCTCCGCCAGGCCGCTCCCGGTAAGGATTCCATTCACTATTAAAAAAGGAACTAGCAGTATAGCATAAACGCTTATGGCTTTCCCAAACCATTTTACACGAAATATAAATTTCAAAAAAACAGCAACAAAAGCAGTACTTATAAAGGTGACGGAAGTATATAACCTTGGCCAAAAATTAAACCTGTTGCAGCTAATGCTACAAAAAGAATAATCACAAAAATTTTTTCGCTCTTATCATTCCAACTTAGGTTGTAAAATTTATCAAGGCAAAAAAAAGTAAATACGCAGCTAAAAGGAATGCAAATAAAAAAGAGAATTTCTTCTACCGGAAGTTTTAAAAAATAAATACCGGTTACGTAGCGGGGATTGAAACTCCACACATGATGATAAGTAAAGGCCGAATCCCAAATAATAAAAATGAAAGCAACTAAAATGGAGGCAATGAAAAATTGTTTCCAGGTTTTATAAAATTTTATTTTAGGATGAAAAGAAAACAGGAAAGGAACGAGAATGGTAAAAAAATCAACAAGAAGATAGAGAAATTTCATGTAGCTCTTTTAACTTTTAATTCCCTGAAATACCTGAAAGGCACCCACAACATACCAAAACATTCTCCGTCTTCTTTGGTAAGATGTTTATGATGAATTTTATGTGCCCGGCGTATCGCTTTAAAATACAGGCTGTCGCTGTTTCTGAAAATCTTAAACCGCTGGTGAATAAAAATATCATGAATTATAAAATAGGCCATCCCATACAACGTAATACCAACGCCAATGAAAAAAAGAAAATTGTAATTGCTTTTCATTCCAAAAAACAGGCAAGCTATACCCGGCAACGCGAAGAGCAGGAAAAAGAAATCGTTATGCTCAATAAAACCTTCGCTTTCTTTTTTGTGATGGTCCTTATGGAGCACCCACAAAATACCATGCATAATATATTTATGAGCAAGCCACGCTACCGCTTCCATAGCAACGAAGGCAGCCAACACGCATATAATATCAATTATTACTTTTTCCATGGCCATTAAATATTTGATTTAAAACCTGTTTCCTATAGGCAAAGATATTCTCAATTTTGTCGCGCACTATAATAGAATGGGTTAATTCGCCAATTATCCCGAAAGGCAATTGGTACTTTACCCTGTCTTTCATCAATATACCATTTCCTTTTTCAAAAAAATGGTGTGTGTGTTCCCACAATTTGTAAGGCCCTTTCAATTGCCTGTCTGTAAAGGAATACGGCTTGTCCACTTTTGAAATCTCTGTTTGCCATTGCAAAGGAATATTAAACAACGGCCTTACTTTATAATCAATTAACATGCCTTCATAAATTTCCTTGTGTTTTACAGGTGTTAAAATTTTAAATGCCAATTCCGGAGGTGTGATTACTGCAAGATTTTCCGCATCAGAAAAAAAATTCCATGCCTTTTCAATATTGATAGGTAAAAATTGTTCAGCATTGTAAATGTAAGTTTTCATAAATCGTTATTGTTTTGTTGGCCAAATTTATTTATCACTTCTGGCAAACATATTTTTAGCCAGGCCGAATAATCCTGCGGATTTTGTAGAATGCTATTTTTCAAATTATCGAGTGAAATATATTTCCAGTCCTTCGCTTCAAGAATATCAGGAACTGGCAATTCATCCGTTTTTCCAAAATAAACATGGTCAAATTCATGTTCCGTTAACCCATTAACAAATTCAGTTTTGTATTTAAAACTAAATTGAAAATCCGTGTCGCATTCAATTCCCATTTCTTCTTTAAGCCGCTTTTTTATTGTGGTATTTATTTCTTCTCCTTTTACTGGATGGCTGCAACAGGTATTGGTCCACAAACCACCAGAATGATATTTATTGTCGGCTCTTTGCTGCAACAGCAATTCTCCTTTTGAGTTAAAAATAAAAACCGAAAAAGCACGGTGAAGGCTACCCGTTTGATGAACAAAAAGCTTTTCCATCAACCCGATTTCATTATCGTTCTCATCCACTAATATCAAAAGGTTATTCATTTTTCAGATTCAATTTATAATTGTAATTGTTCTTTTTTATCAGCCGTTATGTAATCTGAGTCTTTTAAATAAGGCAACAAAAACTTTTTCAACTGTACATCTTTTATTGTTGAGAAAGAAGTTTCCAAAAATTTTTTATCCGTTTCAATATTGTTGTCGTAACCTAAAAAGGAAGGCATATGCGTTTGAGCATTGAACCGCAGGAATCTCAATTCGATATTTTTTTCATCTGCCTTAATTGCATTTTCAAGAATTCGTTTTCCCTTTTTAAAATAAGACATTTTAGAAAACGGATTGAAGACATGTTTTGCCATCATCATGATAGCGCTTGCTTTATAACCGGCATAAAGCGGGTTGTTGTTTTCATTATAAGGCGAAAGCATTTCTATAAGTCTATTACATGCAGATTCGTCGTTTACTGCTTTTTCATAAAGCGATCTTACTTCAACAATCGAAGGGGTATTTGCAAAAATAGTTTTTGCAAAAAACAGTAAACCAACAAATAACACCTTTTTCATACGAGGTTCATTTTATTTATAACAAGACTGTTGATCATAAGCCCCAGTTTTTTCCCGTTATTGATCCTTATCCTTTCATTCAAAATTTTGTGGGCGGGCAATTTTTTTATTTTTTTAAAAAGCGCCCGATAATAAACATAAGCAAGATAAACGCCACCTTTTGAAGAAGCCGGTAATTTTTTTATGCCGGCTAAGCCTGTTTTAAAATCCTGCTCAATTTCCAACTCAATTTGCTTTTTAACATCACCATTAAAATACACCATGTTCACATTCGGAAAATAGGTTCTTCCCAAAAGAACATAATCATCTTTCATATCCCTCAAAAAATTCACCTTCTGAAAAGCCGCTCCCAGCTTCATTGCATAAGGTTTCATTTCCTCGTACATTTCAGGCTTTTCACTGGTAAACACACGCAGGCACATCAAACCAACTACTTCCGCAGAGCCGAGAATATACTGCTGATATTTCTCTTGTGTATAATCTACTTTTTGCAGATCCATTTCCATACTTTTTAAAAATGTTTCAATCAATTCCAGTTCGATGTTATATTGATTCACCGCGTGCTGAAAAGAATTTAAAATAGGATTCACAGAAATTTTATTTTCTATCGCTTCGTAGGTTTCCTCTGTAAATTTTGCAAGTAACTTCTTTTGATCATACCCTGCAAAACTATCAACAATTTCATCTGCCAATCTTACAAATCCGTAGATAGAATAAACTGCATCGCGCAAACTATTGTTCAAAAAGTAAATGCCTAATGAAAAGCTGGTGCTGTAAGCTTTTGTAGTTGCTTTGCTTACACTTACCGATAGTTGATCAAACAAGGATTTCATGCTTTTTATTTTTTAAATATTTTAATAATTGTCCTGCTGCAATTTTTCCGGAAATGAGTGAAGGCGGCACACCCGGGCCAGGAACCGTAAGTTGCCCTGCGTAAAATAGATTCCTGATCTTCTTATTCCTGATCTTCGGTTTTAGAAATGCCGTTTGCATCAACGTATTGGCAAGCCCGTAGGCATTGCCTTTGTAAGCGTGGTAATCGGCAATAAAATCATTGATGCAATAACTTTTTTTGTAGTCAATATGTTCTTCTATTTTTTCTCCTGCGTGTTTTTCCAATCGTTGCATCATGATGTTAAAATACTTTTCGCGAATGGTTTCATTATCTTCCAGCCCGGCGCTATCGGCATTAACAAAAATAAATTCTCATGTCCCTGGGGTGCAACGCCCGCATCTGTTTTTGAAGGGCAACAAACGTAGAACAACGGACGGGAAGGCCATTCAGGCGATTTGTATATTTCTATCGAATGTTGAAAAAGATCTTCTTCAAAAAATAAAGTGTGGTGTTGAAGTGAGTTAATCTTTTTTGAAACACCCAAATAATAAATAAGGCACGAAGGTGCAAACGTTTTTTTATCCCAATAATTTTCATGGTAGTTTTTATCAGAAGAAGGTAACAAATCATTTTCAATATGATGGTAATCTGCTGATGCCACTACCCCATCAAAAGTTATTTTTCCTCCATTTACGATGATGCATTCAGCACGATTTTGCTCAACTACTATTTTTTCTACCGGCGCATTAAAATGAAATACAGTTCCCTGTTTTTCACAAACTGAGTGCATTGATTCAATCACTTTTCCGAAACCTTCCATTGGATACCATGTTCCCAATTTCAAACCGGCATAGTTCATCAGGCTGTATAATGCCGGCGTATCCTGGGGCATAGCACCGAGAAATAAAACAGGAAATTCCATTAATGCAATCAACTTAGGATTGGAAAAATATTTCCTAACATGCTTACTGAAAGAAGAAAAAATCTGTAACCGGAAAGCCTCTTTAATTATTTTTGCGTCCGCAAATTCACGAACGGAAAGGCCCGGCATATAAACCAAATCTTTCATCCCTATTTCGTACTTGTGCCGGGCTTCGTTCATGAATTGCTCCAATTTATCCGCGCTTCCTTTTTCAATTTGTTCAAATAATATTTTAAGTTTTGAATAATCGGAAGGAATACTCATTTTTTCTCCCTTATCAAATACGGCCTCAAACGAAGGATCGAGCAATTTTAATTCATACCAATCTGAAACCCTATATCCAAAATCCTTAAAGAAGCGTTCGAATACATCAGGCATCCAATACCAGCTTGGGCCCATATCAAATACATACCCTTCTTTCGTTTTCAATTGACGCGCCCTGCCTCCTGCCGTTTCATTTTTTTCAAAAACATGCACTTCATGGCCCTCAACAGATAAATAAGCTGCTGCGCTTATTCCGGAAAAACCGGCTCCAATTACTGCAATTTTTGACATGATACCTGTTAATATTTTTTTAAATAAATTTAAACAATATCTTCCAACAATTTCTCCAGCTTTTGCGGGGAAGGCAACCACTGGATATTTTTTTCGGTTTTTATTCCTTTAAAAAGTGATTGGTCAGCCGCAACATAAATTTTTTTATCAACGAAAAACAAACTCAGTTCATCCAGGTAACGCTGTGTTTCACCAGGCAAATCATTATGCGCCAAAAACAAAAGAACCTTAGCAGGGGAAGTTTCCTCTACTGCTACAAAAAGGGATTCCAACGGCACATTAGCCCCAAGATAAATTGCTTTCCGCCCTGACTGGCGGATAAGAAAATTGGCAAACAATAAGCCCATCTCGTGAAACTCATTTTCAGGCAAAAACAACAGCCATGAATCTTTATTACTCTTCACTGCAGGCAGAGAATCAATAACCGTGAAAAGCTTTTGCCTTACCAGGTTACTGATAAAATGCTCTGCTGCTGGTTCCAGTGAATTGGTAACCCACATAACACCAACGCGGCGAAGCATAGGGTAAATCACTTTTATGTAAGTCTCTTTTATTCCATACTTAAGCAGGCAATGAGAAAATATTTTATCAAAATTCACTTCATCGTAACTCATTCCCGCCCTGACCAGTTGCAAAACAAAAAACTCATGTATATCATTATCAACAGCTTTGCCCGGAAGTTCTTCCACCAGGCTAAACAATTTTTTATCCGGCATTGAACACAACTCAGACACTTTATAATCGGATTCCATCAAACTAACAATGTTCAATAGCCGCCTTAATTGTTTATTATCATAATATCTCGTGTTCCCTTCGGAACGGTTAGGCGTAAGCGCATTATACCGCTGTTCCCACATCCTGATGGTGTGTGGCTTTATTCCCGAAAAACGGGACAATTGTGAAATAGAAAAATAATTCATCTTGTTTAAATAAAATCAAAAATACTTAAACAAAATGAAATGAGGAAAAAATTTATTAAACCCCAGGCATAAAAAATTGCTTTACCTTTCGCTATCAACGTGTTATCAGTAAAAAAAATCAGCCTTATTAGTTTGTTTACTGTGTACAAAGCGGAAGAACCAACCATTTTTGTTTAAAAAAGGATATCAGTTTACTTCAAGCGCATCTTTACCTGGTAAAGGAGGAAAAGGGTTGTGAGGTTCCGTTTGGTACCAAAAAACGGTGGATGCAATATCGTCCTGCAAAGGAAGATATCGCCCATCAGGATGCCAGCCGAGATCCTGGATAGTTACTTTCAGGTTTTTTTCAAAGCGAATCGGATCTGTGAGGTGCCAGCGGTACAAGCCAAACCGCTGCGATACATTATAATGCCCATCTCCCCTGATAACCTGGCAAAGCCCTGAATAAGGAGAAGTAAATTCAGTATAATGGCTTTCCATAACACCGGCGGCATTTTTTGATTCGGTATCAAAATCATACGAGCCACCAAAATAATCTTCTGTCCCCGTTCCATTGATCGTGGGAAATTTGGTATCGCCATCTATATAAAATTTAATTTCCCCTTCGCCCCACCAGCCGTTATTATGAACGCCGATCGCCATGTAAGTTCCAACATACTGGCCACGCCCTTTTATATTATCAACCAAAGTATAAACCGATTTATAAGGAACAGGATTTACTCTTCGGAATTGAGCGTGAAAATAAGCGGCGTCATCAGGAATTTTTGTTTCAATATAATCGACTGAATAATAAAGCACCATGTCTTTATCATCAATATTTTCCATAGTGATCCTGCATTTTTTACGAAATGGCATCGGCCAGTAACAATTGAAAGCACTTCCCGGATTTACACAAACTGCCAGCGATTGCAGAGGTGCGTATTGGTTCCAGCCCATACAGAAAAAATCGCCCACCGGAACTTCAACCGAAGGCGACTTTTCATCATCCCAATAAAAGCGAAGGATAGAATTACGCCACACTCCTGTTGGTGTCATCCAGATATGCTGGATAGAACCAGGGCCATCAATTTCCGCAACCGTAAAAGTAGTATGCGCCTTAATAACTACGCTGGGGCTCACTTTCCAGCCCTGCCCTAATTCTCTTGAAGCATTTTCCCCGGTGCCTTTTGTAGCCATTCCGCCTTGCCCTTTCGCGCCGGTAAAATTTTCAGGGCTGATGGAACGCGATTTCGCATCCGAGAGCCGGTAAATATTTTGCAGGTTGGATTCGGCGCCATTAAAATTTTCTTTTTGTGCAAAGGTTGAAGCAGAAAGTAAAAGGCTGATAATAAGAAATCCGGAAATTTTATTTCTCATAATGCTGATAATTTTTATAGATAAGTGAAATTAATTTAAAATTTGTATTTCAATCTTACTCTTTTTATTTGTGGAGGGTATCCCAATCAACCGCCAAAAAAAATGGCAGCAGTAAACCAGGAAATATTGAGTATTTTCATTTTCAAAAAAATAATGATGAGTTTACATTACAAAGCATTTTTTTTACCTTTTATTTTATTTTTTTTATCAACTAACGTAAACGCACAAACGCAAAATAATTTTTATAATGTAAAAACCTTTGGCGCGAAAGGCGACGGCATCAATATGGATGGAAACGCTATCAATAAGGCGATTGACGAAGCGGCGGAGGCTGGCGGCGGAACGGTTTATTTTCCCGCCGGAAATTACCTGAGCGGCTCTATTCACCTTAAAAGTAATATCTGTTTGTATATCGGGCAGGGGGCTACCTTAATCGCTTCAACAGATTCTTCCCAATTTGACAAACCCGAAAAAAGCATCAATGATATTTACCAGGATTATGGGCACAGCCACTTTCATAATAGTTTTATCTGGGGCGAAAACCTGCATGATATTTCCATCATCGGCGCAGGAAAAATTTGGGGAAAAGGATTGGTAAGGAACGGAAGAAAAGGGGATGAAAACCCAAATAAATCCATTAGTCTTTTACGTTGCCGCAATGTGATCATAAGAGACATCACTATTTTTCACGGAGGATGGTTTGCGATTCTCGCTACGGGTGTCGACAATTTAACCATCGACAATTTAAAAGTAGATACCAACCGCGATGGTTTTGACATTGATTGTTGCCAAAATGTTCACGTTTCAAATTGCACCGTAAATTCTCCCCGTGATGATGGAATTTGTTTGAAAAGTTCTTTCGCTTTAGGTTATGCACGCCCTACAGAAAATGTAACCATCACCAATTGCCAGGTAAGTGGTTATGAGGAAGGAACGCTGTTGGATGGAACATTTAAACGAACCGACCCCAAAAACCATGCGCCGACAGGAAGAATAAAATTTGGAACAGAAAGTAACGGTGGCTTTAAAAATATCACCATCAGCAATTGTGTATTTGATGATTGCCGCGGCCTTGCCCTTGAAACCGTTGATGGCGCTCAATTTGAAGATGTAACCATCTCCAATATAACCATGCGCGACATCGGGAACTCGCCTGTATTTATCAGGATCGGTGCAAGAATGCGAGGCCCGGATTCCATACCAATTGGCGAATGCAGAAGAATTATCATCAGCAATATTGTTGCTTATAATGTGGATGATAAACAAGGGGCAATTATCAGTGGCCTTCCTGATCATTACATCCAGGATTTGCAACTTAGCAATATCAGAATTTATTATAAAGGCGGCGGGCCAAAAGATGCTGTAAATGTTACGGTTCCAGAACATGAGAAAGATTATCCGGAACCTGGCAGTTGGAAAACAATGCCTTCTTACGGCTTTTATATCCGGCATGTAAAGGATCTTAAAATGCATGATGTGCAAATAAGTTATTTGAAAGATGATTACCGCCCGCCATTTATTTTAGATGATGTAAAAGGGGCTATTCTTTATGATATCCAGGCTGAAAAAAATTCCGGCATTTCTTCTTTTATTTTGAAAAACGTGGAAGGTATTCACATCTCCCAGGCAAATGATATAACGGATTCTTACATAGAAAAAGCAGAGAGAAAAGATTTATAAAATTCCAGGATAAGATTCCCAGGCTTTTTTTCTAAATACAAATTCGTCTTATTTGTTTGTTTACTGTGTTAGTGTAAATTGTGCACTAATTATATGGCACAAAATATTCCGGAAATCAGGACTGTAAATGTGATAAGGTACATAACGCCTTTGCGCGAAGGCGGTTCTTTGCCCGCTATTGCGGAAGCAGATGATGGGTTCCTGTATGTCATTAAATTCCGTGGCGCGGGGCAAGGCAAAAAAGCGTTGGTGGCAGAATTGATTGGCGCTGAAATTGCACGCGCGCTTGGTTTGAAAGTTCCTGAAATTGTATTTGCTAATCTGGACGAAGCTTTTGGCCGCACAGAACCTGATGAGGAAATTCAGGATCTGCTGAAAGCAAGCGTAGGGCTTAACCTGGGGCTTCATTACCTTTCAGGTTCTATCACTTACGACCCGGCAGTTTCAACGGTTGGCACTAAACTGGCTTCGCAAATTGTGTGGCTTGATTGCCTGCTTACCAACGTGGACCGCACGGCGCGAAATACGAATATGCTTACGTGGTATAAAGAATTGTGGCTGATAGATTTTGGCGCTTCATTGTATTTTCATCATTCGTGGAACAACTGGAAAGAGCAGGCCGAAAAAACCTTTTCTGTTGGTAAAAGATCATGTATTACTGCCGCAGGCTTCTGAACTGGATTTGGTAGATACTGAATTCAAAAAAATTCTTACCCCGGATTTGATTGAAAATATAATCGCTGCCATTCCGGAAGAATGGTTAAAAGATGAAACGGCCTTTCAGTCTGTGGAGGAACACCGGCAGGCTTATGTAGATTTTTTACTGACAAGAATTGCTCATTCAGAAAATTTTGTAAACGAAGCAAAGCATGCAAGAGAATCAATTATTTGAGTACGCTGTTATCAGGATCGTACCGCGTGTGGAACGTGAGGAATTCCTGAATGTAGGCGTAATCCTGTATTGCCCGAAACAAAGATTTTTGAAGGCAAAGTATCTTTTAAATAAGGAAAGGATTAAGCATTTTTGTGGTGAACTTGATATAAACGAACTGGAAGATCATTTGAAAACATTTGAACTCATCAGCCGTGGCGGCGATGCCGGCCCAATCGGAAAACTTCCAATAGCGGAAAGGTTTCGCTGGCTGACAGCCACCCGCAGTACGGTTGTCCAAACTTCAAAAGTTCATCCGGGCTTTTGCACCAATGCAAAAGAAACTTTGATAAAACTTTTCAACCAGTTGGTTTTGTAAGACCATAATAGCCAACAATAATTGCAAAGCGTACAGACAGATTTATTTAAAAAATCATGAATTACTTTAGTCCGAAAAATACAGCAGAACGGTATGCAAAAGGAAGGCCGTTTTTTCACAGAAACACCATAAAGCATATCAGGGAATTTATAAAGATTGATAACAAATTGGAAAATGCTTTAGACGTAGCCTGCGGAACGGGGCTTTCAACAAATGCACTTTTAGGTATTGCCGAAAATGTTTTTGGGATAGACGCTTCTGATGAAATGCTGAAACTTGCTTTAAACCCACAAGAGATAAAATATTCAAAGGCTTCTGCCGAAAACTTACCATTTGAGAATAATTATTTTGATTTACTAACCGTTTCATCAGGAGTTCATTGGTTTGATATTGACCAATTTTTGCGGGAAGCCAACCGGGTTTTGAAAAGCAAATCATGGCTGGTACTTTACGAAAACCATTTTATTTCTGAAATGCCTGAAGTGGAATCTTTTGACAAGTGGTTTCCCGGCGTTTATTTGAAGAAATTTCCTTCACCGAAACGAAATAATACCTACGACTGGGAAAACGGTAATCTTAAAGGCAAAGGCTTTATGTTCATCAAAGAAGAAAAATTTAAAAATCAGGTTGAGTTTACCAAAGAGCAATTGATTTTATACTTTACCACACAAAGTAACATAACTGCGGCTGTCGAAAATAAAGTATCAACTTATGAGGAAATTGAAAATTGGTTAGGTAAAGAGTTGGCACCTTTTTTTGGCAACGAAAAGAAACGGGCACTTAATTTTGGTAATTGGATAAAATATTTACAGAAAATAAATTAAAGCAAGGCCCGTCAGCCGCTATTTCTGTGGAAGTAAACAAACAAATAACCTATATTCTCATTTTCGTTTCAGAGCCAGAGCGAGTGCCCAAGCCCCAAAAGGCCCATGATTCTACATTTTTATATAACCTATTTTCGGGTTCTAAATTAAAAATATTTATGGCGTTAATTTTAGCATAATCACATCATGAGAAGCCAACATAGCCTTCAATGGCTTTTGAGTATCTCCTTCATCTTTTTTTGTCCATAAATTTCTGATAGAATAATTATGCTCTTTTGCATTTAGGGTTTTATTAAAAAGCGTATCGGTTATTGTTTCATCTTTCCAGTTAAAATTTACATCCATTGGCGCGCGCGACCTGTTTAAAAAACAAACCGCCCAACTATCATTTGCTAAAGGTTTTACCCACACTTCAAGGCTATCGTCATCTTTATATTTAAAGCCTTCTATTCCGGCTTTATCCTGGTCAATGGCAATCACCTCTTTATTAGTAAGTATTTCTTTTGTGGCCTTCCGTCATTTTCCGGATATCATTTCCCGCAATTAAAGGGGCGGCAAGCATGCACCACATTGAAAAATGAGACCTGTCTTCGTTCACACTCATTCCGTTTCCTACTTCAAGCATATCCGGGTCGTTCCAATGCCCCGGGCCAGCGTATTTTCTTACGCCTTTTTGCAAATCGACGATTGGCATTACTCCTGATTGTTTCCATGTGCCATGGTCCAGGTAACCATCAAACCTTGCAGAAATATCACCGGTCGTGCGCCAGAGTTCGCCTACATTTTCAGCCCAAAGCCATGGTTGATTAGTGCCCCATTCACATAGGCTAAAAACGATGGGCCTTCCGGCTTTTTTAAGCGCTTTGCTCATCGTGGTGTAAGCTTCTTTTGCATTAATTCCTTCGGTATTGCACCAATCAAATTTTAAATAATCAATGCCAAGCGATGCATAAAACCGGGCATCCTGGTATTCATAACCTCTTGTGCCGGGATAGCCCGCGCAGGTTTTTGTGCCGGCACAATTGTATAATCCAAATTTTAATCCTTTTGAATGAACATAATCAACCAGTACTTTCATCCCATGTGGAAATTTTTTAGGGTCGGGCACCAAATTTCCCGCTGAATCCCTTTCTTTTGCCATCCAGCCATCATCCAAAACCAGGTATTCATAACCCGCATCTTTCATACCTGAAGAAACCATCTCATCCGCAGTCTGTTTTACCAAATCTTCGTTAATGTTAGTTTGAAAAGTATTCCAGCTATTCCAGCCCATTGGCGGAGTAAGTGCGAGCCCTTCAAATTTTTGAGCTTTAACAGATGTGAAAAAGAAAAGGGCTGCGGCAAGTAAAATTTTATTTTTCATTTTATTTATTTTTCAAAATTTATCTTCTGAATTGACGTGGCTTAGTCAGTGATAAAGATATAGATAAATGAATGTTCCTGATAAGAAGAATTGAAATAATATCACAAATTGATAATGAGAATCAATATTTTCCGATGAAAAAAATTCAGTTTTGGATGAATCTATTTTTATTGAAAATTAGAAACCAGTTTTTTTTAAATATGCCGCAACTCAATTCCCATTTAATAAAACCCAAAAATTTATTCATCAATAATTGTATGGTGCAAAAATTGCTTTCGGTAGTTAAGTGGGCTTATTCCCATTTTTGAAGAAAAAGTTTTATAAAAATGCGACACATCCCTGAAGCCGCTTTCAAAACAAATATCAGTTATGCTCTTATCGGTTTCGGTTAGTTGCTGCGTAGCAAAATTGATACGGTAATGGATCACTGTTTCCATAAAAGTTTTCCGGGTCATTTTTTTAAAATATTTGCAAAAAGCATTTGGTGTCATCCCGGTAATAGTAGCGGCTTTATTAAGGGAAAGTTCATTCCGGAAATTCTCTACTATATAACCGACGGCTTTATTAATACGCTCGCGGCTATCATCAGTTTGAACACTAACTGAATTTTTTTTATTCAGTAAAACATATTCTTTTGACAATGAAAGCAGGTTTAAAATTTCCAAAAACATGATCAGCTTTTTTAAATGGCTTTTTTCTGTAAATGCCGCTTCAATTTTTTCCCTTGCCTGCTCATTTATTTTACCCCTGAATTCAATTCCCTCTTCACTTCTGTTTATAAGTTTACGAACGTTTTCCAACTCAGCCGATTCAAAAAAACCTTTGCCTAAAAAATCATAATTAAACTGAATTACAAATGAACTGGCATTATTTTTTTTAGAGTCTGACAATTTCCAGCAATGTGGAAGGAGGCTGCCTATCATTACAAGGTCAGATTCATAGAAACCTGTCATATTATTACCTACGAAACGCTTTCCTCTCCCTTCTGTTATATAAGTTATTTCGATTTCAGGATGGTAATGAAATGGCGCCAGGAAACCTTTTTTGTCAAATTTTTTAATCGAGAATGATTCTTTTTTCGCAGGGGTAATTATTTCAAAGGAGGCTTTTAACATTGGGGATTTTGTATCAAAAATAATTTGAAATACTAATTTAGGATAAAATAAACCAATATTTTACCAATTTCACCCATTTCTTTAAAATATTTATCTATTTATTTTGCATAAATCCAAATTTCATGGAAAACAATGAATATATGCTGCCGCGCCTGGATGATTTTAAAATAATTCCGCCGCAACAAATGGAGGATTACAGCAAAAATGGGCACACGGTAACAGAAGGCTTGTTATCGCCGGAGGAGGCTGCAGCTTATCATTACGCTATTACAAAATCCGCTTTAAAATACAATACCGAAAAAAGAAAAATTGAAGACCGGGACACTTACGGAAAAGCTTTTTTGCAAGTCATGAACCTTTGGAGGTATGACGAAAAAGTAAAAAAACTCGTAATGTCCCGGCGGCTGGCAAAAGTAGCTGCTGATCTTCTTGGCGTAGAAAATGTCCGTATTTACCACGACCAGGCTTTATTCAAAGAACCAGGCGGCTCCCCTACACCCTGGCACCAGGACCAATTTTATTGGCCAATAGATACGAATAAAACCATTACCGTATGGATGCCGCTTGTTGATATAAATATTGAAATGGGCATGCTCACTTTTGCATCAGGGTCACAAAAAGAAGGAAGCATTTTTGATTATGAAATATCTGATGAATCTCAAAGCGAATTTGCACAATATGTGCAGGATAATAATTTTAAAATCAGCCGCCCTGAAACCTTGAAAGCCGGAGACGCCACCTGGCATTCAGGGTTTACCATTCATAGCGCTACAGGAAACCAATCCAAAATAATGAGGGAAGTGTTTACTATAATTTACATCGCTGGAAATGCAAAAATCTCTCAGCCAAAAAATAAATGGCAGGAAAATGATTTAAAAACATGGCTAATGAATAAAGAACCAGGGGCTTTTGCCGATTCTGAACTAAATCCATTGGTGTTGTGAAAAAAATAAATGATCAAATAGTTTTAAAAAAATATCTCTGTAATTGGAAAAGATAACTTGTAAAGCTGCTGTTACTGACGGTAATGGTAATTTCTCTGTTGAATTGATTGAAGTTGAAGAACCTGCTTTTGATGAGATCCTGGTAAAAATAAAAGCCGCTGGAATTTGCCATACGGATTACGATTCCCTTAACTGGGAAAGGCAAATTATTTTAGGCCATGAAGGCGCCGGAACAATAGTCGCATTAGGCACTAATGTAAAAGGCTTTTCAGTTGGGGAGCCGGTTATTTTAAACTGGGCAATCCCCTGTGGAAGCTGCTATCAATGCAAAATCGGCAATCGGAATTTATGTGAAAATAATTCACCCGTTACCGGGAAACTTAACCGCGGGCATGCTCATTTTGGGGGCACCACTTTAAATGGAAAAAATATTGACCGTTCATTTAACCTGGGCACCTTTTCAGAATACGCATTGGTCAAAAAAGGCGCGGTAATAAAAAATCATTCAAAAGAAATGTCGTTTGCTGCCGCAAGTATCATCGGATGCGGCGTTATGACAGGTTATGGTTCTGTAGTAAACGCCGCCAAAGTAAAACGCCGGTCGTCTGTAGTGGTTATCGGTGCCGGCGGTGTTGGGTTAAATGTAATACAATCTGCCAGGCTTTGTGAAGCAAATACCATTATCACAATTGATGTAAATCAAAACCGTTTTAAATTGGCAAAAAAGTTTGGGGCTACACATACTATTCTTGCAGATAAAAACGATAAAAATTTGTGTGAGGCGGTTTTAAAAGTAAAAGAATTAACCAATGGCCGTGGGGCAGATTACGCCTTCGAGTGTAGTGCTGTGCCTGAATTAGGGGCTTCCCCGCTGGCAATGGTCAGAAATGGAGGAACAGCAGTGCAGGTAAGCGGAATAGAACAGGAGATCAGTATTGATATGAATTTATTTGAATGGGATAAAAAATACATTAATCCTTTGTATGGAAAATGTAAACCACAAACTGATTTTCCGGATATCATCAACCACTATGAAAACCAAAAACTAAAATTAGAAGAATTAGTAACAAAAACTTATTCTTTAACGCAACTTAACAAAGCATTTGATGATCTTTTGATGGGCAAAAATGCAAAAGGTGTTATTGAATTTTAGGGGAGGTAATTTTTAAAAATAAACTATCTTTAAAAAACAATGTATTGATAGATTTATAAGCATTCAATTGCCATAGTTTTTTACCAATTAAATACTTTATCACCAATGGATTTCAAAAATAATAAATGAAAGAATTCAAAAGGATTGAAGTTTCAAACCCCCGTTTTGAAAATGATTTTTTAAGGTACATAACCGTTAAAACCGAAAACCTAAAAGGACGAGGCGATATCTGTGTATTTGTGCCACCAGGAATTGAGGACATTAATTCCTGCCCTTTGATAATTTTGCTGCATGGCGTAAACGGAAGTTCATGGAACTGGGCATTGTCAGGCGGGGTTCATATATCTGTGTTGGATATGATCAGAAAAAAATCAATTCCCCCAGTTACCATTGCAATGCCTTCTGATGGCTTGTGGGGCGATGGCTCTGCTTACCTTCCACACAACAATTTTGACTTTGAAAAATGGATTGCTGAAGATGTTCCTGCTGCAGTAAAACAATGTATCCCGGAAGTAGATGATAAATCAAAAATGCTTATCGGCGGAATATCAATGGGCGGTTTTGGAGCCTTTAAAATTGGAGTAAAATACCATGATATTTTTACCGCTGTTGCCGCTCATTCTTCTATTACCAACATAGCTCAAATGAAATTATTAGTAGAAGAAAATGTGGAAAGTTTTTTGCAGGAAGATAAAACCGAAGAAGATATCCTGGCAACTATTTTAAAATATAAAGATCATCTTCCGGCCATCAGTTTTGATTGTGGAACTTCAGATCCGCTACTTGAAAATAACCGGCTGCTGCACATGCAATTGTTAGAAAATAATATCAGCCACGATTACGAGGAATATGCCGGAGGCCATGAATGGCCTTACTGGCGGGAGCATATAGTTGATTCAATGCTTTTCTTTTCCAGGTTTTTAATTAAACGATGAAATTATAGAAAATCGTTTTTCAGCAACCAAATAGTAAACGAACAAAAAAGAGGAATTTTTATTTTTTGCACGAAGTTGTTTCTGTCAAGTTATTATTGTAATAATTATGCTAAAATATTAAAAACATATTTTGCATAATTTGTTTAAATATTCTCGTTATGGACGAAACTCAGGTATTTATTCTTACCGGCCTATTTACATGAACATCCAGCATTGTGTAAATTCCTATTATTTTTATAGCCATATTTTTTACTGACAGCAAAAACATTGAAAAGCTTAAAAAGTTTGAGTGATCCTGATTCCGGGCGTTACGCCTTTAAAAAAATTATTGAAATATATGGATGGCTCAATGGTGGTTTTATATAATTTAAGTTTACCAGCACCAAACCGAAAAGTATTTTTGTCAATAAATTCGCCTTCCCGGTGAATAAGGTAGCCCAATGAAAACACGGCACTGAATGAATAATCTTTCCTGGGGTCATGATCTTTTGTTCCGCCCTGGCCGTAGGTTAATGTAAGAAAATCATTTCTATAAGTGTGCAATTTCCCCAGGGCATCTTTGGCAAACAGAAAGTGAGGTTCCCAAAATAAACCAGGCACCCATTTAAAACTTCTATCGCGATTGGTTAATGTTAATTCTATACCCAAACTGAAAGAAGGAACAAAATAATTTTTATAATTCTGCACATTAATCCTAACCATCGCTTCCATAAAATCTCCTGAACCTGCCTCAGTAAACCCTTTTGGATGATCAGCAGAAATGGAACTGTCTTTTTTAAGATAATGATAACCAGTACCTAAAACAATGGGCCATTTATCATGCATATTATTTTGAAGGGTTTCTATTTTTTCATTGATACTCCCATTCATATATTCTGCCAGTTCGCCAATATTATTAAGATAAAATGTGAGATGGTAATAGCGTGGATATTTAAGGTCAATTTTGTCTAAAGGTTTGGGCGGATTGGTAATGACACCAATAATATTTACCGTATCCTGTTCCGTCCTAAGCGAAGCCAGTTCTCCATTATCCAGCAGGAAACTGGAAGCCGCCGGCTGAAACTGCTGAAACCTTATTTTTTTTCTGCCTTTTGCATCTGTTACAAAATCAACTTTTTTTGAGGTTAAAGGATTGGAAAATGAATCCTTTAAAGGAGCCATATCTATTTTAAAAATCCGGAGTAATGAGTCCATGTTGGCAATTTCCCGGAGGTCTGATAAATCGGTCAATTCAATTTTAAGCTTATTTCCTTTGCCAAGATTAAAATAAAAACGCCTTACCATAATTATGTTCTCAGGAATCCCGAATACCTTATCACTTTTACTACTTGTTTGTGCGCATAGGCTTGATGCGATGCTTATAAAAAGCATCAATAAACTAATTGTTTTTTTCATTTATTTTAGTTTGAAAAAGCTTTTATTTTTAAAATAGTAAAACCGGTTTTATCCAATGCGGCAGAAGGATTGGAATACATTTCCTGCCCCGCAAATTTTAATTGAAAAGAATGCCCGGCCTGCCTGGTTACCACATCCGGCGATTCCTTTACAGGATCTCCCAATTCATTGATATGAACCACTTTCAATTTTTTCTTCACTGGCGCTATTGCAGTAATGCCAGGAGAAATACCTATCGGTTGCAAAGAAGTATTTTTAGTTTCTATCATTAAATCTTTCGTACTAACGGCACCGGCTAAACGAAATTGATTACTTTGTTTTTTTGCTATAACCTCATCTGGTATTTTATTTGTTTTTTTCTGAACGATTTCGGTATTTTTTTTCGGTAAAGGAAAAATGATATTTTTTATGGAATCTTTTTTGCCAGCCGTGGAATTAAGGGGATTCTTTATTTCGGGCTGCACTTGTTTTATTTCAGCCTTTGTTAATTGGCGTTCTTTTTTATTAAAAAAAATCATCGGTATCATTAAAGCAAATAAAAAACATGCGGCGGCAATCCAATACCAGGCTGGTTTTTTATCCGTTTTTTTTTCACGTAGCCTTGCATCCAGTTTACTCCACAATACATTTTTATCTGTAATTGGTTCGCCTGGTAAACTGTTTAATTCATCAAGTTTTATTTTCCAGCTATTGATATTATTTTGATTTTCGTTTGGCATATTCAATACCTTTTTGAGACAACATTTTTTGTAATAAAATTTTCGCTTTGCTCAACTGCGATTTTGATGTTCCTTCCGAGATATTCAGTAATTCTGCAATTTCTTTATGCTTCATTCCTTCTATTTCATACAAATTAAAAACGGTACGGTACCCGACAGGAAGTTGAACGATCAGATTAAAAATTTCGGCAGCCGACAAATTATTCAGCGCTTCTGCCTGCAAAGAAATATTTTCGGCGGCTGAATCGGATACCATCATAAAAACATTTTTCTTTCGCAGAAACATCAGGCTTTCATTGATCATTATTTTTTTTAGCCATGAGAATAATGCGGCATCCCCCTGGTAAGTAAATGAAGGCAAATTTTTAAAGAACTTAAAAAATCCATCCAGCATTATTTCTTCTGCGTCTTCCGGGGTTTTTACATAACGCCGGCAAATCAATAATAATTTATCAGCCAATTCATCAAAGAGGCATTTCTGTGCCGCAGTGCTCCCCTGCTTTGCTTCTTTGACCAATTCAGATATTTCCATAAAAACAGGCTGGTGATTGTTATAAAAAGATAAATGCAGATTAAAGGTAAATAGTTGCCTGCGGAATAAAAAGGCTGCTAACTTCTGAGTTGGGTTTATCATTGCTTACCCGTTGGCGCAAAGCCGTATCGCTTCTGCCAGCTTTACAAAATCAATGTGGCAATTTTGGTTTCAGGTAACTGTACATCCAGGTTCCTGCCATTGCACTAAGCAAAGTAACAATGGCTATGCCTAACCCGCTGCCTATTTGTACATAAATAGGGCCAGGGCAGGCGCCGGTAAACCCCCAGCCAATTCCAAACAACAGTGACCCATACACGTAACCCATGTTGAATTCTTTTTTTTCTATTCTTACCGGCTCGCCATCCAACGTTTTTATTTTTAATTTTTTTATAATAAAAATCCCCAGGGCAGAAGTAGGGATGGCCGTCAGGAAAATACCAAACAATTGAAAACCCTGGAAACGAAACATTTCCTGCATCCGAAACCACGATACTGCATCCGATTTCATAAGTGCAATTCCAAATAGGGTTCCTAACAAGAGGAATAAAAAATTTCTTTTTTTCATTTAATGAAGAAGTAAGGGTAAAATAAAATTAGCAGTGAGAATACCGCCAGCAAAAAATAAAATGGTAGCAACAAGCGATGGCCACTGCATCGTAGACAAGCCCGCTATTCCGTGCCCACTTGTGCATCCGCCTGAATAACGGGTTCCAAAGCCTACCAAAAACCCGCCTCCCACTACAATCAATAGGTGTTGCCAGGTAAGTAAATGTGCCCAGCTAAATATTTCTACCGGCAAAATCCCTGTTTGAGGCGAGATGCCCAAAGCCTGCAAACTCCCCAGTGTAGCGGGCGACAGTGGCATAGCGTTCACAGGGTGTAACAAAACGCCGCCGATAAACCCTCCCAACAAAAGCCCAATGACGAAAAATATATTCCATAAATGATCTTTCCAATCGTAGGTAAGAAAGGGAATCTTTGCCGGAATACACATAGCGCATAAATGGCGTAATGAACTTGAAATACCCAGTAACCTGTTGCCTGCAAGCAAAAGCAAGGGAACTGTGAGGCCTATAATCGGCACGCCTACATACCACGGCCAGGGTTGCCTGATAAAATTAATAATTTCCAATACTATCGTTTTTTTAGTAGCGCAAATTTATTTAAAAAAGGGGGACAGGATGGGATTTTTCAATTCAACTGTTTAAATTTCTAAAACCACTTATTCTTTACTTTATCCCACGTAGTGATTCCTATTTTAAACTGCACGGGGTTTTTAAATTGATTGGCGGCGGAGCCAACAATATACACGCCTAATTTAAATTTGGTAAGTGGGTTAAAAGGCCATTTTATCACACGTTCAATTCCTGCAAAACCCTCAACATACCGAAGATTGCGTTCCGGAGCAATTAAAAAACCGCCGCCGGCTACTTCCCGCAATTGCAATTTTTTTAATAAAGGGATTTTATTAATGATAGCTCCATTAAAATTATGTACATAATGCGCTTCGTAAAACCGGTGAAATACCGGAAATGTAGAATCAAGGGATTGAAAAGCTTCATTGGGGTTTAAGAATAAAAAAGGATCGCCGCGCCGCTGGAATTTGTAATCTACCAGTTGTAGATTTTTACGCGAGAGAAAAGTTCCTGTTCTGAAAGAATAATCTGAAACACCCACCAACCCTAATTTTATTTCCTGTTCTATTCCAAATTCGAGGTAATCAAAATTAACCTGGCTGTTCATAATCCCGGGAATACCCTTGCGCCATAAAGTGTAAAATGTAGGCCATTTCGACCCAAGTATTATTTTTTCTTTAGGCTCGCGGATGTAGCGTTGATGCGGTGTATATTGCAATCTCACTTTTCCATAAAAGGCATTGTATGGTTTAAAATAAACCGCCTTATTATCGGTAAGAATATCGCCAAAAAGGCTGTCAACTTCTGAGTTGGTTTTATAATTGCTTACCGACCTGCGCAAAGCCATATTGATATCCGTAAATAAATATAATCCGTTTACCATTTCAAAACTATGCCCAAGCCAATGCCATTATTCAAATAAATATTATTTCGTTTCAGCATGTTGATCCATGCATCGCCCTGGAAAATATATTGAAAATTGCGCTCCAATGTAATGTTGTAATAGGAGCGGTTAAAAGGATTGTATAATTTAGAAAAACGTATACTTCCATTCACATCATGATTGCGGATACCATAACTCAGGTTGTTCCATAACGAAATGGATTTTTTTGACTGGTAAGTTTTATTGTATTGAAAAGAGAGGAAAATCCGGCTGCCTCCAAATTGGAACGGTTGGTAAAATGCTGTGATTGGCTCAAAATACCATCTTCTTTCTTTGTAATGATCGTTAAATATCAACCCCGATAAGAAATAGTTTTTTTAAAGTAATTTTATTCATTACGTCTATCCATCGAATCCAGATAAGCATTAGCGTGAGTGGCTGTATAAATACTGTCTTTATAGTGTAAATAACGAACTTCTTTTTGTGTAAGGGGCACGGTGCGCGTAGTTTGCCAGAAAGTGCTGTCCCTTTCATAAGCCGATTGCGCTGTAGCGCTTACTTCAGGGCCAAAATATTTTTTATCAAAAGTTTTATTGAGCACAAAATCTTTGTAGGTAACGAGTTGTATTCCCGGAAACGGTTTTCTTTCCTGCTTTTGAATAATAAGTAAATTGTTGCCGGGTGACCATCCAGGCTTTATCGTTCACAAAATGATAATCCTGTTCTACTTCAAAAAAATCATATTCCGGTAAATGGTATTTCGGAAAACTAAAATTAGTATGAAGAATTACCCACGAACTATCAGCAATGATTATTTCCCCTTCTACCGTCGCATTGCTTAATTGGCGGGGTTTTACACTTATTACAAATTCTTTTCGCCCATTTTCATTTTTTATAGAAACCGTTTTGAATTTATAAGCAAGCAAGCCGCTATAGCTTACCGGCGAAAGAATGGGCACTTCAGAAACGGCCGGAACTTTCAGAAGGTTGTTATAAAAATTAAAATCGCCATCTGTTGTTGATAAATAAAAGAGCCCATCCGCTTTTCTTCCCTTTCGTTACGCCAATTCTTTCCTCTTTTGTTCGCGACGGCGATTCGTAATCATATTTCAAAGCCACTTCCGTCATCGCCATTCTTTTAAGATCCGCATTTACCGTATCAGCAGAATCTTTTCTCGCAATTTTTATTTTTCTTGCAAGAAGAATCCTGCTCTACCGCTTTTATATACATCCTGCATGAATAGGCACCATGGGCCGCATTAATTTCATCTTTGTGCCTTATTACATTCCGGATAATTTCCTCAGCCTGGTCCCGCCCTTTTACAACTACTTCAGCCAGCCCTTTAGAATCTTCATTTTCCATGATGATATTTTTCAACACATCCGTTTTTCTTATAATCACTGTAACTATTTGTGGTTTATAACCAATCATACTGATGATGAGATCGTATTTTCCTTCATCAAGTTTTAGTTCATAAGTGCCGTCTTCTTTGGTAATAGTGCCCGTTTTTATTTCCCTCACTTCAACGCTTGCAAAAGCGAAGTGGCTCCAGTTTGCTGTTGGTTATTTTGCCATAAACTTTTGATTGAGCAGTTGCAGATGCTGATAAAAAAAGAAAAATAAGAAGAATGGAATTTTGGCGCATATTACTTTATAAATGCAGTTTAAAGATATATGGTTGTTTCTGCAAATAAAAAAAGGTAAAGAAGAATACAATAAAAGTTGCTAAACATTAACAACACATTCAAATTCTTTTGAAGAATTGAGAATTTAAAATCTGTAAGGAAAAAAATCTAACTAAAGCAGGATGATCTGAGGTTCAGGAACATTTCCAGTAAAGCAACAATTAAGCGAAAATCTTATTTTAATTTTATAACAGGAATGCGTACACGAGTAATCTTTTAAAGCGTGGCCCCTTTATTTTCTCATTGGGTTTACTAATCATTTAACCCTTTCCCTTCGAGAATTTCAGGAATATATTTTTCAATTCTTGCCTCGCGGGTTTTGGATTGTTTGGCTTGCGAAAAATAAAAAAGGTATCCTCGTTGCCGTCCGGGAGTTAATGCCTTGAAAGCGGTTTTTAAAGATTTGTTTTTGTTCAATTTATTTTGAAACTCTTCAGGGATCTGATATTCTGAAGTCTTTTTCTTTTTTACTTTCAAACCTGCTTTTTCCACTTCAATGGCTTCATAGATGTAGGCTTTCAAAGTTTTTTCGAGCCTCACTATCTCCTTAACATTGGTGAACCGCACCTGGCGCGCAGACTGCACGTGTTCTGTTTGCTGTATAAGAATGTGCTTGTCATCTTTTAACAGAGCACCTTTAAAAAATAAGAATGCGCAGTATTCTTTAAAGCCATGTATTATAACAATATTTTTTTTCTGAGAGGTGTAACATGGCTGGCCCCACTTTAATTCTTCTTTCAGCCCACAGTCAAGAACGATCTCTCTCATTACATTGTATTCTTTTTGCCACTTTGAGCCTTTATCAAAAAAGAAATCAACTTTAGGATTTATGTTATTCATCTGGTTATTTTAAAATAAAATTGAACTTGGTTATAAATGATCACGCATCCGGGATTTCCGGTTCAACTAATTTAGTTAATTTTTCCAATGATTCCTGCCATCCCAAATAACACATTTCAGTGGGTATTGCAGCCGGAATGCCTTCCTGGATGATTTTAAGTTCCGTACCGGTAGAAACTTTTTTGAACCACACTGAAGTGATCATCTCTCCCGGAAAATTCGGATCATCAAATTTGTCGGTATATTTTAAGAACTCATTCGGCTCGAGTTCAAGATAATTTCCTCCAAAAGAATGATCGTTACCGGTAGAAAAATTAATGAAAGACATTTTGTAATTTCCATCCTGCTTCACATCCATACTGTGGACAACGCATATAAATCCGTAGGGTGGAAGCCATGATGCAAGTGCATTGGGCTCGGTAAAGGCGCGATAAACCTTTTCCGGAACTGCTTTTAGAACTCTGTGTAATGTTACGCTGTTGTTTGGCATGTCTTATTTTTTTATACAAAACTAATGTTTGCCATCGGAAAAGTGTGAGACAAGTACTCCCTTTAAGTCATCGAACAGTTTGGTTATTTCACCTGGTTAAGAGAAACGACTTTTCTGCTCGCCGGCCTGTAATACCAAGATACCAAAGTTAGTATCAAAAGTAAGGATGAAGGAAGTATTGCGGTGAGTGAATCCCCCACAGCTATATGCGAAAATATGGCTCCCGACATTATGAAGAAAAAGCCAGCATAAGCCCATTCTTTTAGTAAAGGAAATTTGGGAATTAGCACTGCAACCGCTCCCAGAATTTTCCAGGTTCCCAGTATGGTTAATAAATAATCAGGATAGCCCAAATGGGTAATCATATCTACTCCACCTTGTCCCGCTTTCATTTTGAATATCTGCCCTGATCCCGTTGCTACCATTCCTAATGAAAGCCAGATGGTGGCTACCCAGTACCCGCCTGAACGAATCATTCGGGCAGGGATGATTTTATTTCTTTTTACGTTTGCCATCTTAAAACTATTTTAATTTACTTACGATTTCCTGCAACCGGTTATGTGCCATATTCAAGCCTTGGGCAAAAGGTAATTTCAGAAGCTGGTCTCTGAGTGCGGCTGATTCATAAATTGTGTGAATGTTTAGTTTGCTGGTGCCGTCAGTAAGTTTTTCAAATTCGTATATCTCAAGCTGGACGCCAAAAGGCGCATTCTCCATTTCAAATGTGCGGATAATTTTTTTATTCGGGCTAAACTCATGGATTACGCCATTGGCTTTAAATACTACGTTTCCTTTAGCATCAGTTGTTTCAAATTGATAACTGCCGTGCTTTTTACTTTCGAGCTTTAGCACTTTCGTACCCATTACCTGCTCAACAATATCGGGTTCTGCATGCGCCCTAAAAAGTAATTCCACAGGCAAATCAAATTCCCTGGTAATTATTAAATCCTGTTTGCCGTCTTCGGCATTGACCTTTGTTTTTTGTTCCATATTATTTGGTTTTATATTTTTTCATTATAGTTTCTAATTTATTAAACCTGTCATCCCACATTTTGCGAAATGGTTCAATAAAGTCGGATACTTCTTTCATTTTTTTTGCATTGATGTGATAGGATATTTCCCTGCCGTTTTGTTTTTGTTCAAGCAATTCGCATTCGGTAAGTATTTGCAAATGTTTTGAAACGGTTGGCCTTGCCGTGTCAAAGTTGGCAGCTATTGCACCGGCGGTCATGGATTGCGAAGCTACCAACAGAAGTATAGCCCTTCTTGTCGGGTCTGCTATGGCTTGAAATACATCTCTTCTTAAATTCATTGTGTAGCTATTTGACTACAAATATATGTGTAGTTATTTAACTACGCAATTTTTTTTCTATTTTTTGAAAAGTTGTTTTTGCGTAGCTGTGTAGTAAACCAATAAATTTCCCGGATTTTTATTTTGGGGGAATAACTATAGAGTGTTTGTTATTTATCGCTGTTGTTCTGATTTCTACTGGAAGGTTTATTTTAAATACTTTTTTGATAGATTGCACTTTATAATCAATCGTTGTATTCATTGCGCATTCACCGAGCTCAATAATTTCTATAAACTGATTTTAATAAAAGCTTTTTCCTTGAGATATTTTATACTGGCCCTTTTTTTATTTACAGCCTGCATAACCTTTGGCAGCATAAAGAAGGATAGCATTTATTCTTTTACAATGGGTGCGGATGTGAAAATAACAATTGATGCTCCCGCATGGAAAACTTCTAAAAAAGTTATCCTGATATTATATGCTTTGCCCAATGGAAATACTACAGAGGAAACAATGGGGAAAAAAATGAAAGAGGGCGATGACTGGCATTTTGATATTCAGCATATCCGTGCGCAAACAAAATTTATACGCAATAAACTCAGTAACGACAATGTAATCGTAGCTTACCTGGAAAATACTTATGAAAGCTGGCCTACATGGAAAATAAAACATCCAGATTATATTATTCTTACACAGCGTATAGTTGATACTCTTTATCAATTGATACCTCTGAGGAAAAAGGTTGTTTATCTTAATTCGCACAGTGGAGGCGGCCGTTTTATTTTTGATTACATGGATGGCGTTAAAAATATTCCACCCTTCATTAAAAGGATCAGCTTTCTTGACAGCGATTATGGATATGATTCTTCTTATCTTTTAAAATTAAAAAGCTGGCTTAAAAGCGATAAGCGTAACTACCTTACTGTATTTGCTTATAACGATAGTATTGCCTTATATAAAGGAAAGCCTTTTGTTTCAGCTACGGGAGGCACATGGTACAGAAGCCACCTGATGCTAAAGGAGTTGGCCCCATTTTTTAAATTCCACAATACAGAAGATGACAGCCTGGTCATTTTTAAATCGAAGGATAAAAGAATACAATTTTTCTTTAAACCTAATCCCTCAAGAATTATTTACCACACCAAACAGGTGGAGCTAAATGGATTTATCCATTCTGTTCTGGCAGGTACAAAATATGATTCGAAAGGTTACCGGTATTTTGGAAAAAGAGCCTATTCGGATTTGATAGAATAAAAATCATCGGTATTTGTCGCTTTACTGTTCTTTCCGGAAAAGCAGCTAAATTAAAAAGGCACTTTATTAAATACGGGTTTAATAGAGTGCCTCTTACTTTTAAATTTTATCCCGTTGCGGTTGCACGTTATTTACAATAATCCAAAACCGCCCCGAATATTTCCCTGCGAATGGAGTTGGGGCTATAATAATAGCCGGTAGGTAACAATCCCATATTCTGGCGATTGATTAACAAGATAACAGAAACATCTAATGAAGGAACCACCGCAATACTGGTTCCCGTAAAACCTGTATGCCCGAAAGTGCCTTCGGGCCATCTTTTATGACTGAATCGTCAGTATCCATCATCCAGCCAAGGCCATTTTTAAAATCATCTTTCGTTAAAAATAATTGAAGGGTTTTTTTAGAAATGAATTGTTTGGAACCAACTTTCCCATCATTCTTCAGCATGTCAACCAGCTTCTGCAAATCATCAACAGTAGAAAATAAACCGGCGTGCCCACTAACACCTTTAAGCGCATACCAGGCGTTGCCATCATTCACTTCTCCGCGCAATGTATATTTCCGCCAGCCTTTCCATTGGTTGGGATCAATTTCTTTAAACACAAAACCGAGCGAGGTATCATGAACCATTCTCGTTTCATACGGATTGCCATGAGAGGTAGCCGCAAATTTTTTAAAACCTTTGTCAAGCGGATTATAAGTCGTGTGGTTCATACCCAGCGGTATAAAAATGTTTTTTTGTTCAAACTGACCCAATGGCATCCCGGAAACTTTCTCTATGATTTCGCCCAAAAGCATAAACCCAAGATCGCTGTAGTGCCTTCCAGCTCCAACAGGGTATTTTAAAGGCAACTCACCGATCAATTTATAAGCTTCCTGTTTATCAGAAGCCCGGTAAAAAAGCGGGTACCACTCAATAAGGCCGGCAGTATGAGTTAGCAGGTTACGGATAGTAATTTCCTTTTTGTCCCCAACATTAAATGCAGGTATATATTTCCCTACCGGATCATCCACTTTAATAAGCCCCTTATCAACCAAAAGCATAATAGAAGTGGTGGTACCAACTACCTTAGTCAGCGAGGCAAGGTCAAACATATCGCCTGTTACCATCACTTCAGGATGAGCGAGCGGCTTATTATGGTAATCATTTCTCTGTGCATAGCCAAAAGCCTGTTTGCAAAGAACCTGGTTGCCCTTTTTTATTTCAATTACAGCACCGGGAATCACGTTATTATTTACCTCGCTTTGCAATATGCTGTCTACAGTAGTAATCAGTTTTTCACGCTTTACCTTTTCTGCGGCTTGCTGCTGCGCCGATGAAATAAAAACCGAGAAAGTGAAAAAAAATAACAGGAGGATAATTTTCTTATGCATCATTTTACAGTTGAATTTTTTAAATAAATAGTTGTTCTTACATGCTTTCAATGTTGATATTATTTTTCTTTACAAAGGAAGAATAAACCTATAAAAATATCAGGGGAAATTTTCAAAATCCTTCTTCCCCCCAACCCGGTCATTTTTTCCAAACCTCTTCCTCTTTAATTCTGCCGCACAGGCAAATATATCACCGGTGAGGGTAAATATATGAAATAAGAATCCGGGGAATTTGTGGGTTTACTGTAGGCTTAGAGAAGCCAGAATCATTATATGGGGAAATTACTATTATTCATTTGCCTGTTTCGGAAAAAGCCTATCTTCAAAGGCCCAAAATTAAATTTGTTTAAATCAGAACAAAAAGATTGAAAAAAAAATTACTCATCCTGTTTTTTGTCCTTTGCAGTACGAAAATTTCAGCAGAGGCCATCTTTCTTATCAACATAAGAACGATCCGGATTGGCATTATTTCTTTATGGTGGGATACATGGAGAGCGTACGTGCTGTATGTGGCAGCGCTGGCAGGATTAATCCTGTTGTTGATCAGGAGCCAGCTAAAACAGTTAAAGGAAAAACATGAGTTGGAGTTACAGCAAAGGGAAAGCGCGAATATAAAAAAGATGGATGAAATGAAAAGCCGCTTTTTCTCCAATATCACGCATGAATTCCGGACTCCTTTGTCATTGATCATTTCGCCACTTGAACAAGTGCTTCAGGATAAGGAATTAACACCTGAACTCAGCAAAAAATTATCCATTGTTGATAGAAATGCGCAGCATCTTTTGCGGCTGATAAACCAGTTGCTTGATATGTCAAAGTTAGAGTCTGGTAATATGAAGCTCGCTTTATGTCGCGGAGAGTTAAATTCTTTTGTGGAAGAAATCGTGGAGTCGTTCAGTCAAACAGCCGAAACAAGGCATATAAAACTTACGGCAGATACTACGAAGGCAGAAGGGACTTATCTTTTTGATACCGAAAAATGGGAAAAAATTTTGTTCAACCTCGTGTCGAATGCATTAAAATTTACCCCGGAAAATGGTGAAGTAAAAGTGAAGCTTTTTGCTTCGGAAAAAGATAAAGACAATTCCTTAATGCATTTACAGGTAAGCGATACAGGGATAGGTATTCCGGAAGCAAAAATTCCATTTATCTTTCATCGCTTTTACCAGGCGGATGAAACCGGAACAAGAAAATATGAAGGCACAGGAATTGGGCTTTCACTCTTAAAAGAACTTATTGAATTAATGGGTGGCGAAATAGAGGCAGAAAGTAAACCCGGGGAAGGAACTGTTTTTATGGTTTCTGTCCCCGTAAAAAGAGCAACAGAAAATATTGATGCTGAATCAGAGCAGCCTTTAATTGTGCACGAACAGGAAACGGGCCCTGTTATTATTAAAGCATTAAAAGCTTCTGGCCCCCGTAATGATAATTTGCCGCTTATTTTGGTAGTAGAAGATAATGCAGAGTTATGTGAATTTATTTCCCGGAGCCTCGGAAAAACCTATCGAATACTAACTGCTGCAAATGGAGCAGAAGGATTGAAAATTGCCATTGAGGAAAACCCGGATGTAATCGTCAGTGATGTAGTGATGCCTGAAATGGACGGTTATGCATTATGCAAAAAAATAAAATCGAATGTTCAAACAGATCACATCGCTGTAATACTGCTAACTGCAAAAGCATCTCATCATAGTGTGATGGAAGGATTGATAGCAGGTGCAGACGGCTATCTTACCAAACCTTTCCATACCGATGAATTGCTTTTAAGAATTCATAATTTATTACTCTGGCAGGAAAAAATAAGGCTGCTGTTCCAGGCCCAATTAGGTAACCCGGAAATTGAGATGGAGCCTAAAAAAATTCAGCATGAATTTATCACCAATCTCTATAAAATTTTGGGCGAACATTTAGATGATAATACGTTGAATGTAGCCAAACTTTCTTCTCTAATGGCAGTGAGCCACCGAACGCTGAACAGGAAGCTTACTTCATTAATTGGTTTGTCTGCAAATGAAGTGATTAGGCAATACCGTTTAAAAAAGTCAATCGAATTTTTAAAGGCCGGTGCCAATGTTTCTGAAACAGCTTACAGTGTTGGATTTGAAACGCACTCTCATTTCTCCACTTCCTTTAAGTCCTTTTTTGGCGTTACCCCAAGTTCATACATGCAAACAAAGGGAGATAAATAAATCGTAAATTAAGTTATGCTGCAATGAGCCTATTTTATTTAGGCCACGCTGGGCTTCGCCAAAATCTGAAAGCATTTGTCCTATTTCAGAAAGTCTTTTTATTAAAAGAACCTATCCCGCGTTATATACTCCAAAGATTGGTTCCCGGTTGTCCAAATCAAGCAAGCATGTGTCCAAATGTAGAAAGCCGTTGATATATCGCCTCACGATCTTGCGTACATCAATCAATATAAATCAAAATGATAAAGAAACTAACAATCGCATTTTCAATGCTTGCTTTTTCACTAGCTGGTACATTACAACTTATGGCGCAATCTGAAATTCACGGAACTGTTGCTGACGCCGGTGGCAAGCCCATAAAAGATGCATCTGTGCTTTTATTAAAATCTTCCGACTCTTCACTGGTGAAAGGGATGGTTTCTGATGCGGCAGGAAAATATACTTTTGAAAATATAAATAAAGGTAGCTACCTGGTATCGGCATCCTTTAGTGGAATGCCACAGGTATACACCAAAGTATTTGAACTTACACAGGATAATATCAAAAAAAACCTGGGAACTATTTCCCTGGAAAGTGCTGATGTACAATTGAAATCTGTAACGGTTATCGCTAAAAAACCATTGTTTGAGCAAAAGATAGACAGGATGGTGATCAATGTTGCCAATAGCATCACCAGCGCAGGCAGCACTGTACTGGAAGTACTGGAGCGTTCGCCGGGTATTATCGTTGACCGTCAGAATAATACTATTTCGATGAATGGCAAAAATGGAATCGTGGTCATGATCAATGGCAGAATTTCTCACATGCCGATAGAGGCGCTGGTGCAATTGCTTTCAGGAATGAACAGCGATAATGTAGAAAGGATTGAATTGATAACCACGCCTCCTGCCAACCTTGACGCTGAAGGTAATGCCGGCTATATCAATATTGTGTTGAAAAAAAACAATAGCTATGGCACTAATGGTTCTTATTCGCTAACCGGTGGTTACAACAAGGGAGGCGCTCTTACAGGAGCAAGTATCAATTTTAATCACAGAAATGGAAAAGTAAACTTTTACGGAGACTACACTTTTTTAGACAACCGTTCCTGCCAACTTTTTTCTTTTTATCACAAAGTGACTTACCAGAATACGGTTACAGAAAATAATTCGGATGCCCATCGTCATATTGAAACATTCAACCAGAACGCAAGGCTTGGCCTTGACTACCAGGTGTCAAAGAAAACGGTTATCGGAGTTTCCGACAATTATTTACAGTAAACCTACAAATAATTTAGATTTTTAAATAGGAATTTCATTTTAAAACTTCGTTTACTGTAATTATTAGCGTTCAGAACGCTGCTGCTAATTCTTTTCCAATCCCTATCTTTGCAGCCATTAAAAAAAAGCCTTATGAAACCAATACAGATGGTTGATCTAAAGCAGCAATATCTTCATATAAAAGGGAAAGTAGATGAAGCTGTTACAGGAGTTCTGGAAAGCTCGGTTTTTATAGGTGGCCCACAGGTGAATGATTTTTCAAATAATCTTGCCAAATACTTGGGCGTGAAGCATGTAATTCCTTGTGCCAATGGAACTGATGCATTGCAAATTGCTATGATGGCGCTCGATCTTCAACCTGGCGATGAAATAATTACGCCATCTTTTACTTATGTAGCCACTACCGAAGTAATCGCATTATTGAGACTTAAACCTGTTTTTGTAGAAGTAAACCCTGAAACTTTTTGTATAGATCCTGGCGCGATAAGAAAAGCCATCACTTCAAAAACAAAAGCAATTGTTCCGGTTCATTTATATGGCCAGGCTTGTGAGATGGAAGAAATAATGGCTATCGCAAAAGAACATAATTTGTACGTAATAGAAGATAATGCACAATCTATCGGCGGTGATTATACTTTCAAAGATGGCACCACAAAAAAGACGGGAAACATTGGGCATATAAGTTGCACTTCTTTTTTCCCAAGTAAAAACCTGGGTTGTTACGGTGATGGCGGAGCCATCTGTACTAATGATGATTCACTTGCAGAAAAATTGAAAATGATTGCCAATCATGGGCAAAGTAAAAGATATTATCACGATATCGTTGGTTGCAATTCAAGGCTTGATGCAATGCAGGCGGCAATATTAAATATTAAATTACCGTTATTGGATGACTATATTTCTGCCAGAAGAAAAGCAGCGGATTTTTATGATAAAGCTTTTGCCGATAATGGAAAGATCGCTACTCCTTTTCGGGCTGAATATAGCAAACATGTTTTTCATCAATACACTCTTATTCTTAAAAATATTGATAAACCTGAAAATTTTCGGGATGGTTTGGTAGCGTTTTTAGCTGAAAATAATATTCCTGCCATGATCTATTACCCGGTGCCAGCTCATAAACAAAAAATGTTTGCAGCTTTTGGTGGCGGGGAATATAATTTAGAAAAAACAGACTGGCTCACGCATCGCGTGGTTTCGTTGCCCATGCACACTGAATTGGACGAAGAACAACAGAGCTATATATCTAAAAAAGTATTGGAATACGTAAATAAATAGAAATGAATATTGCAGTAATAGGAACAGGATATGTTGGGTTAGTTACAGGGACTTGTTTTGCAGAAACCGGGAATAATGTAACGTGTGTAGACATTGATAGAGAAAAAGTAGAAAAATTATCATCGGGGAAAATTACCATTTTTGAACCAGGTCTTGAAAAGCTTTTTGAAAGAAATGGTAAAGAAGGGCGTCTTAAATTTACAACCTCACTTGCCGATGGGATCAAAAATGCAAAAGTAATTTTCCTTGCTTTGCCTACTCCGCCGAATGGCGATGGTTCTGCAGATTTGAAATATGTGTTAGATGTAGTTGATAAGATTGGTAAACTTTTAAAGATTGGTTCTTATAAAATAATTATTGGCAAAAGCACCGTGCCTGTTGGAACTGCAGATAAAGTAAAACAGGTGATTATTAAAAGCGCAAAAGCTGCAGGGCTTGAAACGCCTGAAAAGTTATTTGATGTAGTAAGTAACCCCGAATTTCTAAGGGAAGGAGTGGCAGTTGAGGATTTTATGAAACCTGACCGGGTGGTGATTGGCACTTCGTCTCAAAAGGCCCGTAAGGTTTTGGGTGAATTATATGCTCCGTTTGTACGCCAGGGCAATCCTGTCATTTATATGGATGAAAGATCTGCGGAACTTACAAAATACGCCGCTAATTCTTTTTTAGCTACTAAAATTTCTTTCATGAACGAAATAGCACAATTGTGCGAAAGGTTTGGCGCCGAAGTAGATATGGTAAGAAAAGGAATGGGAAGCGATGATAGAATAGGGCGAAGGTTTTTATTTTCCGGAATTGGTTATGGCGGAAGTTGTTTTCCTAAAGACGTAAAAGCGTTATCAAAATCTGCACAGCAGGCTGATTATAATTTTAAAATTTTGGAAGCAGTAATGAAGGTGAATGAAAACCAAAAAATTCACCTGATTCCAAAAATTAAAAACTTTTTTAAGGATAATCTAAAAGGGAAAAAAATTGCTTTATGGGGATTAGCTTTTAAACCAAATACTGATGATATTCGCGAAGCGCCCGCATTGAAAATTGTAGAAGAATTGATTAGCAATGGAGCTTCAGTAATTGCTTACGACCCTGAAGCCATGGAAAATGTAAAAAAGGAAATTGGCAATACAATTTCTTATGCAAAAAACCAATATGAGGCTTTGGATAATGCGGATGCCCTGGTTATAGCGACTGAATGGAGCGAATTCAGGGCGCCTGACTTTAATAAAATAAAATCACTTTTAAAAAACCCTGCCATTTTTGATGGCCGCAACCTGTTTGATTTATACAAAATGGAAGAATGCGGTTTCCATTATGAAAGTGTTGGAAGGAAAGTGATTAATTAGTTTTATTAGTAAACGGACAAATAACTCAATTTTTAAATTAGGGTTTAAATTGTTTAGAAATTTAGTGTAGTCCAAATAATTATTCTGTTCGTAAATAAAATTCGTGTTTTAAAATAAGGAATCATTCAGTGGAAATAAAATGGAAATAAAAGCAACATCCTCATCTTCTGGGCAGCCCAGGATTCTTATCACAGGCGCAGCCGGATTTTTAGGCTCACATCTTTGTGACAGGTTTATAAGGGAAGGGATGTGCGTTATCGGGATGGATAATCTTATTACGGGTGATTTAAAAAATATTCAGCATCTTTTTAAATTAGCAAATTTTGAATTCTATCATTGCGATGTTTCAAGATTTATTCATGTTCCGGGGAAGTTGGATTACATACTTCATTTTGCTTCACCGGCAAGCCCGATTGATTATTTAAAAATTCCTATCCAAACTTTAAAGGTTAGTTCATTGGGAACGCATAATTGTTTGGGTTTAGCGTTATCAAAAAAAGCAAGGGTTTTAGTAGCTTCTACGAGCGAAGTTTACGGAGACCCCTTGGTTCATCCACAAACTGAAGATTATTGGGGAAATGTAAACCCTATTGGCCCGAGAGGTGTTTATGACGAAGCGAAGCGTTTTCAGGAAGCGATAACAACAGCGTATCATACTTTTCATGGTTTGGATACCAGAATTGTGAGGATATTTAATACTTATGGCCCAAGAATGAGGTTAAATGACGGAAGAGCGTTACCCGCTTTTATAGGCCAGGCCTTACGTGGCGAAGATCTTACGGTTTTTGGCGACGGGAGTCAAACGAGAAGTTTTTGTTTTGTTGATGACCTGGTAGAAGGAATTTACCGTTTATTGATGAGCGATTATTCTCAGCCGGTAAACATCGGTAATCCGGATCAGATTACTTTAAAAGAATTTGCCGAAGAAGTGATAAAACTTACCGGGTCAAAACAAAAAATAATGTATAAGCCTTTACCTAAGGATGATCCAAAACAAAGGCAACCGGACATTACAAGGGCCAAAGAAATATTAAATTGGAAACCAAAAGTAAACCGTGCTAAAGGTTTGAAAATCACTTATGAGTATTTTAAATCTTTACCTGAAGAAGATTGGTATAAATTGCCAAAGGAGTTTGAAAGCAGGAGAAGTTTAGAGAAATTAAATTTTTAATTGCCAATAATTTATATAATTTGAAAAAAATCGTTTAATCAAAAACAAAATAAATGTACCAGGAATTAGTAGATAAAAAGAAAAAATTAGCCGTAATAGGCTTGGGCTATGTTGGATTGCCAATTGCTCTGGAATTTGCAAAGAAAATTTCGGTAATAGGATTCGATATCAATGCAGACAGAATAAAATTGATGGAAAATGGAATTGATCCAAGTAAGGAACTTGATTCATCTGCATTCGAAAATTGTGATATTGAATTTACAAACAGCCTTGATAAGCTTCGTGAAGCTAATTTTTTTATAGTAGCTGTACCTACCCCGGTTGACAAGCATAATATTCCAAATCTTACTCCTGTGATCAAAGCGAGTGAAACAATGGGAAAAGTAGTTAAGAAAGGAGATTACATTGTATTTGAAAGTACGGTATACCCGGGTTGTACAGAAGAAGATTGCCTTCCTGTAATTGAAAGTTTATCCGGATTAAAGGTATGTGATGATTTTAAATTAGGATATTCTCCTGAAAGAATAAATCCTGGAGACAAAGAACATACTTTGGCGAGTATAATAAAAGTGGTGAGTGGTTGTGATGAGGAAAGCCTTGAAACCATTGCGAAAGTTTATGAACTGGTAGTGACGGCTGGCGTCCATCGCGCTTCTTCAATCAAGGTGGCGGAAGCTGCAAAAATTATTGAAAATACCCAACGTGATTTAAATATTGCTTTGATGAATGAGCTTTCAATTATTTTTGATAAAATGGGAATAAATACTTTTGAAGTATTAGCAGCAGCCGGAACGAAATGGAATTTTTTAAAATTTCAGCCAGGCCTTGTAGGTGGCCACTGTATTGGCGTTGATCCATATTACCTTACTTACAAATCGCAAAAATTGGGCTACGATTCGCAGGTAATTCTTGCAGGGCGTGTTATCAATGATGGAATGGCGGCTTATGTTGCCAGAAAAGTTTTGCAGCATATTATCCAAAATACAACTGATGTTAAAAATGCGAAAATTTTGATAATGGGTGCTACGTTTAAAGAAAATGTAAGTGACATAAGAAACTCAAAAGTTGCAGACATTATTAAAGAATTAAAATCGTATTCTTTGCAGGTGCATGTAACTGACCCTCATGCAAACAGTGATGAGTTAAAGCATGAATATGGTTTTGAATTAACGCCTGATCTTGCAGATGATTATGAAGCGGTGATTGTTTCAGTACCACACGATTCCTATTTAAATATGGACGATAGTTCTTTTGCAGGTTTTACAAAACCTGATGCGTTTATTGCAGATTTAAAAGGTATTTACCGGGGAAAAATTTCAAGCCGTAAATATTGGAGCTTATAAAAAAATAATAAATTGGAAAACAAATTTCACAACCAGGATTTAAGCGCTCTTTCTTTTTTGATTACAGGCGGCGCTGGTTTTATAGGAAGCCATATTGCAGAATATTTATTAAAAAATGGCGCAGGAAAAGTCAGAGTGATTGATAATTTCTCTAATGGCTTTGAGTCTAACCTTGATGTATTGAGGGGTTATAAAGGATTTGAATTTATCGAAGGTGATATAAGAAATATCGAAACCTGCCGCAAAGCTACTGAAGGAATTAATTATGTGAGCCACCAGGCAGCTTTAGGCTCAGTGCCACGTTCCATAAAAGATCCGTCCAGCACCAACGATGTAAATGTCGGTGGTTTTGTAAATATTTTAAAAGCGGCTGTTGAAAATAAAGTTCGTCAATTTGTATATGCTTCCTCTTCGTCGGTGTATGGCGATGAACCAACATTACCCAAAAAAGAAGACAGAATAGGAAATTGTTTGTCGCCTTATGCAGTAAGCAAAAGGGCAGATGAATTGTATGCAGATGTATTTTCAAGAGCTTATGACATACCTGTTTTAGGGTTTCGTTATTTTAATATTTTTGGCCTACGCCAGGATCCAGATGGCCCTTATGCGGCTGTAATTCCCCTTTTTGTAAAAGCAATTATGAATAATGCTTCTGCATTTATAAATGGCGATGGCGAACAAACCAGGGATTTTACTTTTGTCGAAAATGCAGTGCAGGTCAATGTTAAGGGAATGCTTTCAAATAACGATGAAGCAAAAAATAAAGTTTACAATGTAGCGGTTGGTGAAAATTATTCGGTTAATTTTTTATACAATTCTATCAAACAATATTTGCATAGTGAAATAGAACCTATTCATCGTGAGCCACGTGAAGGTGATATAAGGAATTCACTCGCCGATATTTCTTTGGCGAAAAATTTATTAGGTTATCAGCCAACCACAAAATTTGAAAACGGGCTTATAAAAACGATTGAATTCTTTAAAGATTTATATTCGCAAAAATAATTCGATTTAAAGATAATTTTCCCCGATGCCATTTATTAAAACGCAATTTCCGGGCTTATTGGTTTTTGAGCCAAAAATTTTTGAAGACAACCGTGGATACTTTTACGAAAGCTATAATCAAAAAGTTTTTTCTGATGCAGGGGTTGAAATTAATTTTATACAGGACAACCAGGCTAAATCCTCTTTTGGAGTGGTTAGGGGATTGCATTTTCAGCTGGCCCCGCATGCGCAAACTAAACTTCTTCGTGTTTTAAGTGGAGAAATTATTGACGCGGTTGTTGACATCAGAAAAAATTCTCCAACTTACGGCAAGGCATACACTATTTTACTTTCTGCAGAAAATAAAAAACAACTTTTGGTTCCAAAAGGTTTTGCACATGGATATTCTGTGATTAGCGAAACTGCAGAGGTATTTTATAAATGTGATGAATTTTACCATAAAGAAAGTGAAGGCGGCATAGCATGGAATGATCCTTCATTTCAAATAGACTGGCGCATTCCCACAGATAAAATTATAATTTCGGATAAGGATAAACAATATGCTTTGTTAGAAAACACAAATCATAATTTTGTTTATAAAGATTGAAAAATAATGCCTTCCCCCAATTCTGTTAAAAATATATTGGTAACCGGTGCAAACGGCCAACTTGCCAATGAAATTAAGGCCGTTTCTGAAAAATACCCTTCCTGTCAATTTTTATTTACAACAAAAGAAGAGCTTCCTATTGAAAATGTGGAAACGTTAGAACTATTTTTTGAAAAAAATAAAATTGATTATTGTATTAATTGTGCCGCCTATACTGCTGTTGATAAAGCTGAATCAGAAAGGGATAAAGCGTATTTAATTAATGCAGAAGCGGTTGGGCAATTAGCAAATACCTGTCATCATTATCAAGCCAAACTAATTCATATTTCTACCGATTATGTATATGGCGGAAGTTCAAATATTCCTTTAAAAGAAGAAAGCAGTTTAGGCCCCATAAACATTTATGGCCTTTCAAAATTAAAAGGAGAGGAGATGGCTTTAAAAAATAATCCTTCTATATTGATCATTCGTACATCATGGGTTTACTCTTCTTTTGGAAATAATTTTGTAAAAACCATGCTGCGTTTATTCAAAGAAAGAAGTGAAATCAATGTGATTAATGATCAACTGGGTTCACCCACTTACGCAGCGGATCTAGCAGAAGTGATCATGAAGTTTGTTCAAAAAAGAGAAGATGGAAACGACATTAATGGAATTCTAAATTATTGCAACAGTGGCATAACCAACTGGTATGAATTTGCAGAAGAAATAAAAATTTTGGCCAATAGCAATTGTAAAATACACCCTATACCCACTTCTTCTTATAAAACAGCCGCTAAGCGCCCGCAATATTCCGTTTTGGATACTTCAAAAATTCAGGAACTGCTTCATTTAAAAATCCCCTATTGGAAAGACAGTTTGAAGAAATGCGTAGGAATAATAAATCAGTAAATTTTGTAAAAAGAAAATAAGTAACTATTCCTGGAATTTAGTAAACCATCTTAATTGGTGATACAGAAACTGGGAAAGCCTACTTTGATTTTTCCCTGTATATTTTCGGGCTTGAGCCGGTAATATCCTTAAATAATTTATTGAAATTAGAAACCGTTTTATAGCCACAATTATAAGCAATTTCAGAAACGCTCCAGTCAGTATCTATAAGATATTTACAAGCTTTAGCGATGCGGATTTCATTTAGGTATTCCACAAAATTCTTTCCTGTCCTTTTTTTAAAAAGCCTGCAAAAAGATTGGGGTGTAAGATTAGAAATGCCTGCAATAGTTGCCAGGTTGATATTGTCACTAAAATTTTGCTGAATATATTTATAAACATCCGATAACCTGTCTGTCTCTGAATTTATTAATTGAGCGTTATATCCGTCGCTTGTAATAAAATTTATCTCTTTTGATTGGGATAGAATCTGAAGAATTTCAAAGATGCCAATAATTTTTTCAAAATCATTTTTCTGTAAAAGTTGGTTTAATTTTTCAGCAATTATATTCTTTGTTTTCCCGTTAATAGAAAATCCTCTTGACGCTTTTTGAAAGAACTCATTCAGCTTGACGGTTTCCTTTATCTTATAAAAAGTCGGGGTGAAAAGGCCTTTATTAAAATACAATACGATAGCTTTTGCTTTTAACTCAGGAATATTTTTGTAAAAAATTGCGTCATTTAACCATACATGTGGAAGGCTGCTTCCGATAAAAACCATATCTCCCGGTGCGAAAGGCCCTATGCTATCGCCAATAATTCTTTTGCCATAACTTTCAACGATATAAACCAATTCAAACTCAGGATGGAAATGAAAAGGCGCTTTAAAAAAAGACATATCCCTTTCAATTAAAGAAAGAGTGCTGTTAATGCCCGGTGTTATTTCCGTTTGAATAATTCTCATAATTTTTCTAAAAATAAAGGTAATATAATGCCGAAGAAGATAAGGTTGTATCCCGGGAAATAATATTTAAAAATCCGGCTTATTTGAAATAGTAAACAAACAAACAAATAATTAAAATTTCTATTCGCTTTCATACTGCATAACTATTATGATTAAACGTAAATTAATCTCTTTAAAAACAAAATTCCGCCCCGATTAAAGAATATTTTGGTTAAGTTTTATTCCTTTTGGGTAATACACCTTAAAAGAAAGGTAATTTTGCAATACTTTTTTCTGTACTAAATGATTTATTTTGTACTTTATTTAATGAAACGTAAAATGAAGTATTGCCTCGCGCTTGATTTAAAAAATGATGAAGAACTGATAGCTGAATATGAGAAGTATCATCAAAATGTATGGCCTGAAATCATTAATTCTATTAAGGAATCGGGAATCACCAGCCTTGAAATTTACCGTGTTTCCAATCGCCTGTTTATGATAATGGAAACCAATGAAAATTTTTCTTTTGAACCAAAAGAATGAAATGGATAAGTGCCAATCCGAAAGTGCAGGAATGGGAAAACCTGATGTGGAAATACCAACAGGCGCTTCCAGTTGCAAAGCCAGGTGAAAAATGGATTTTAATGAATAAAATTTTTGACCTTAATAAATAAAATAATGGCAATCCCGATACTAGAAACAGCGCAAACAACCAGGAATGATGAAGGAAACCGTTATCTGTTTCCACTTATTTTGGTGACCGGTTTATTTCTCTTGTGGGGCCTTTCTTATGGGCTTCTTGATGTTCTTAATAAACATTTCCAGGAAACGTTGCATATTGATAAAGCGAGATCTACATTAGTGCAAATGGCTTATTTCGGCGCCTATTTTTTGATCGCTCTGCCAGCGGGCATTTTCATGAATCGCTTTGGCTATAAAAAAGGAATTATCACCGGCTTCTTTTATTCACTACTGGGGCTTTTCTTTTTTATCCCGCTGCGCAAAATTTTAGTTTCAATTTCTTTTTGCTCGCGTTGTTTGTTCTTGCTTCCGGGGCTGCTTTTCTTGAAACGGCTGCTAATCCTTACGTTACCGTGCTGGGTGACCCGAAAACTTCAGAATTCAGGTTGAATCTTGCACAGAGTTTTAATGGTGTCGGTTCTTTTATCGGGCCCATCATCGCAGCGAATGTTTTTTTTGCTGGTTCTTCAGGTGTGAAATCCCAGCTCGATTCTGTAAAGATGGTTTACCTCATTATAGGTGTTGTGGTTTTTTTGGTTGCCATTCTTTTTTGGAAAACGCCATTGCCTGAAATAAAGGAAGACAAAATGGTAAAGGATGTTAACCAGATTAAAAAACCATTATTTCAGCATTCGCATTTCAAAGGTGCTATCCTCGCACAGTTTTTTTATGTGGCTGCGCAGGTAGGTATTGCCGCTTTATTTATTAATTATTGCACGGATAATAATAAAACCATTACCAATGCTGATGCCGCTTATTTGCTTTCGGTAAGCTTATTATTATTTACGGCTGGCCGTTTTGTGGGAACAGCTTTAATGAAAAAAATTGCCCCGAATATTTTATTATTTGTTTTTGCATTGATCAATATCACGCTTTGCGTTTTGGTTATTTTAAACAACAGTTGGTTGTCAGTTTATTCGCTGATGACGATTTTCTTTTTTGAATCTATAATGTTTCCAACCATATTTGCTTTAGGAGTAAAAGATTTGGGGCACCATACAAAAAAAGCATCTTCATTCATTATCATGTCTATTGTTGGTGGTGCTTTAATGCCTTATGCAATGGGGCTTGTAGCAGAAAGTTATTCCACCGCGGTTTCATATTCAGTTCCGGTTCTGTGCTTTATAGTAGTTGCGTGGTATGGATGGAGTGGTTATAAAATCCGGGATTGATATAATTTCCAAATAAACCAATAAACCAATAAACAATCCATGTTTTCTTTAAAAAATAAAAAAGCGATTATCACGGGAGCCGGTAGTGGAATAGGAAAAGCGATGGCGGTTTTCTTTGCAAAACAGGGAGCCGAAGTGCATATAATTGAGTTGAGCGAGGAAAGCGCTCAATCGGTGGTAAATGAAATTAATTCTGCCGGCGGCAAGGTTTTTTCGTACGCTTGCAATGTAGCAGATCAAAAGCAGGTAATTGCTACTTTTGGGAAAATCGGCTTACACGATATTTTGATCAATAATGCAGGAATTGCTCATATTGGGAAAGCCGATACGACTTCTGAAGAAGATTTTGACAGGGTTATAAGTGTAAATGTAAAGGGTGTTTATAATTGCCTTTTTGCTTCGCTTCCGTTAATGAAAAAAAATGGCGGCGGAACTATAATAAATATGGCTTCAGTTGCCGCGTGGTGCGGGCTTGATGACAGGTTTGTTTATTCCGCTGCCAAAGGTGCCGTTGCCGCTATGGCTTTGTCCGTTGCCAAAGATTATATTCATGATAATATCAGGTGCAATTCTATTTCTCCGGGAAGGGTGCATACGCCTTTCGTAGATGGTTTTCTCCAAAAAAATTATCCCGGCAATGAAAAGGAAATGTTTGATAAATTATCAAAAACACAACCCATCGGCCGAATGGCAAAGCCGGAGGAAATCGCCGCTTTGGCCTTATATTTATGCAGCGATGAGGCTTCTTTTATTACCGGAACCGACTACCCGATTGACGGCGGATTTTTAACTTTAAATACTTAAATTATTGAAATGAAAAAGTTGTTTATTTGTTTGTTTACTATAATGATCATGGCTAACAGTAATGCTCAAACGTATACTCCTACACAGGCAAACCTGGAAGCAAGAAGCCAGTTCCAGGATGCCAAATTCGGCTTGTTTATTCATTGGGGCGTGTTTAGCATTCTCGGGGATGCCGAGTGGGTGATGCAAAATGAAAATATTCATGTGAAAGATTACACAAGGCTGATGCATTTTTTTAATCCTACCCAATTTGACGCGCATGCATGGGTGAGCATGGCCAAAAATGCAGGCATGAAATACATCACTTTAATTACACGCCATCATGATGGCTTCAGCATGTGGAATACCAAATATTCTGATTTCAATATTATGAATACACCTTATCACCAGGATGTGGTAAAAATGATTGCAGATGAATGCCACAAACAAAACATGAAAATTTTCCTGTATTATTCTTTGCTTGATTGGCGACGGGATGATTATTCTTATTGGACAGGAAGAACAGGGCAGGGCACAGGCCGTACGGTGCATGGAAATTGGGATCATTATATAAAATTTATGGAAAATCAGTTAACGGAATTACTTACTAATTATGGGAAAATAGATGGTATCTGGTTTGATGGATATTGGGACCAGACCGCTCCCGAAGGTGCAAAAGACAGGTCTCCAAAAGTAGACTGGCATTTGCCGGAAATTTATGCGCTTATTCATAAACTGCAACCTCAATGTTTGGTAGGCAACAATCATCACCTTACCCCTTTTCCGGGTGAAGATTTTCAGATGTTTGAAAAAGATCTTCCAGGGCAGAATAAATCGGGCCTAAGTTTTCAGAAACCATCAGAACAATTGCCGCTTGAGACTTGTGAAACGATGAATAATTCATGGGGATTTAATATAAAGGATGATAACTATAAATCGGTTAATACCCTTATTCATTACATTGTAAGTGCCGCCGGGCGCAATGCCAATTTCTTATTGAATGTAGGCCCGCAGCCAAACGGGGTTATTCAACAGGAATTCCAGGATACACTGAAAGAAGTAGGAAAATGGATGGATAAATATGGTGAAAGTATTTATGGAACCCGCGGAAATATAATGCCACCGAAGGATTGGGGAGTAGTTACTTCAAAAGATAAAAAAGTGTTTGTTCATATTTTAAAAGATTCAACTCAACCAATAGTTATTGAAGGTATTACGGGAAAAATTAAAAAGTGCGAATTGATGGGGGAAAATGAGAAAGTAAAATACAAACAGAAAAAAAATGAAGTAACCATAGATCTTGACGGAATTCCTTTGGATGAGCCGGATACAATTATTGAAATTGAAACCAAATAAAAATCAATTATGAAATTAATTCGTTTTGGAGAACCCGGAAAAGAAAAGCCCGGAATTATTAATGAAGACAAATGGTTTGATGTGTCATCTTTTATAAAAGATTATGATGAAGATTTTTTTGCAAATGGCGGCATTGAAAATTTAAAAAAAATTGTTGCTGAAAATAAATTGCCGGAAATTGACATTGAGCAACGATCTTGGTTGCCCGGTCTATAAACCATCCAAAGTTATTTGTATTGGTTTAAATTATGCAGAACACGCAAAAGAAACGAAAGCCATTCCTCCTAAAGAACCCATCATTTTTTTTAAAGCCACTACTTCTGTTTCCGGCCCAATGATGATATTATTATTCCAAAAAATTCTGTAAAAACAGACTGGGAAGTAGAACTGGCAGTGGTTATAGGCAAAAGGGCTTTATACGTTGAAGAAAATGAAGCAATGAATTATGTGGCCGGTTATTGTTTGCATAATGATGTGAGCGAGCGCGAATTTCAGATAGAACATGGAGGGCAATGGGTTAAAGGGAAAAGCTGCGACACCTTTGCACCGCTGGGCCCGTGGCTGGCAACCAAAGATGAAATTAAAGATGAAAATAATTTACGTTTGTGGCTTACCGTTAACGGGAAAAAAATGCAGGATTCCAATACAAATGATTTGATTTTTAAAGTACCTTTTTTGGTTTCTTACATCAGCAGGTTTATGACTTTATTGCCAGGCGATATTATTTCTACCGGCACTCCTGCAGGCGTTGGCCTTGGATTTGATCCTCCTGTTTATTTAAAAGCCGGAGATATTGTTGAATTGGGAATAGACGGGTTAGGTATTCAAAAACAGAATCTAAAAAATTGGTCAAAATAATTCACCGATGATTGATGCTCATGTACATTTTTGGAAATACAATAAAATAAGGGATGCATGGATCACTGATGATATGAAAATCATTCAAAGCGATTTTCTGCCTGCCGATTTGCAACCAATAATTTCTGAAAATAATGTTGATGGTATAATTGCTGTGCAGGCTGATCAGAGCGAAAATGAAACCAGTTTTTTACTGTCGCTGGCAAATGAAAATACTTTTATAAAAGGGATTGTAGGTTGGGTAGACCTGCAAAATGAAAATATTGAAGATAAGTTGCTTTACTATTCTAAATTCCCGATAATAAAGGGTTTCAGGCATATCGTACAGGCAGAAGCGACAGGTTTTTTGAAAAATAAAAAATTCCTGAATGGCGTGCAGGTTTTGAAAAAATTTGACTTTACCTATGATGTGCTTATTTATGAAAACCAATTGAAAGAAGCTGTTGAATTTGTGAATTACTTCCCGGCACAAAAATTTATTATTGATCATGGTGCCAAACCGGCAATAAGGAATAAAAGTATAACTGAATGGAAAAAATGGATGACTGAAATTTCAAAACGTAAAAACATTTATTGCAAACTTTCCGGGTTAACAACCGAAACGGAATGGAATACCTGGAAAGAAAAAGATTTTTATCCCTATCTTGATGTGGTGTTTGAATGTTTCGGTACAGGAAGATTGGTTTTTGGAAGTGATTGGCCGGTTATGTTGCTTAGTGGAAACTACACCGGCTGGAAAACTCTGGTGGAAAATTATATGAGTAGTTTTTCTGCAACAGAAAAAGAAAAAGTGTTTGCGCAGAATGCAATTGATTTTTACAAACTAACCCCCTAAACTATCTAAACATTCTAAACTTTCTTTAAATGAATCTTCATCTCGACAAAAAAATAATCATCGTAACCGGCGGCGCCAAAGGAATAGGCGAAGGAATTGTAAAATCCCTTTCTGCTGAAAACGCAATTCCGGTAATAGTTGGAAGAAAAGAGGCTGACAATTTAAAAATGCTTGAAAGTATTGGTGGCGGAGGTTTCCAGGTGGTAGCAGAATTAACAAAACCTGAAGAATGCGAAAATGCTGTAAGAAGAATAGTTGAGAAATTTAACCGCATTGATGGCCTGGTAAATAATGCCGGCGTGAATGATGGCGTGGGGTTGGAAAATGGAAATTATGAACAATTTGTTGCTTCACTACACAAGAACCTGGTGCATTATTATTTGATGGCGCATCATGCGCTTCCTTATTTAAAAAAATCCAAAGGGGCTATTGTAAACATAGGTTCCAAGACTGCTGAAACCGGGCAGGGAAACACTTCTGCTTATGCGGCATCCAACGGTGGCAGAAATGCTTTGACAAGGGAATGGGCGGTAGAATTATTACCTTACTCAATTCGCGTAAACGCAGTTATTGTCGCAGAATGTTACACGCCTTTATATAATACCTGGATAAAAACTTTTGATAATCCTGAAGAAAAATTAAGATCCATCACCGGAAAAATCCCTTTGGAAAATAGAATGACAACTGCAGATGAAATAGCGAATATGGTTGTGTTTCTTTTATCTGAAAGGTCAAGCCACACTACCGGCCAACTCATTCATGTGGATGGTGGATATGTGCACCTGGATAGGGCGATTTGAGCTAAAATTAAATTTTAAAAAAACATAAAATGATAGGATTAGGTAGAATAGTAATAAAGTTTTTTTAATAGCGGATAGGGATGAGGAATTTGATTCATCATTCTATCTATTATTTTATGAAAAATAGCTTTCCGGTTATTTCTACGATTAAATCTAAAAACATATTCGTCAGCATAAGCAAACAAATGTTGTGCAGAACATTTATGATGAATGCCTCTCAGCCAGTTTTTAAACTGCATAATTTGTTTGTGAAGTTCTTCCAATGATTGCCCCATTTTGGATAAAACCGTTTGTATTTTCATCTCTTTTTTCAGATTTTGATATGACCTGTGATGATCGGTTGTAATCGTTGCCTGTTCATTTATCATATCCTTCAAAGCGTATTTTAATGTTAGGGCTTCAAAATTTTCTATAGGTTGCATTCGGATATTACCTGTCCTGCCATCAGGCAATTTTTCAGTAGCTAACAATATAGCTTCTTTGCTTTGCAAACTTCTACCTTTATTCTTATTTGTATAGCCCCCAATAAGCGTTTCATCCGCATCTACATTGCCTTTCAGCTTGTTATTATTATTCTGCTTCATCGCCACCTGAATTTTGCGTTTAAACAGCCACGCCGTCTTTTGCTGAACACCTACTTCATTTCCCAACTCTGTTGTTGACATTCCTTTTTTCTTGGCCGTCAATCTGAATATCATATGAAAAGCTTTCAACACAGGCATCTTCATACCATGAAAAATAGTGTTAGCCGTAACACTCTCGCTGTAACCGCATTTTCTGCATTTACGGTAATAATAAGTTTTGCCTTTGTAATACTTCTCATGGCTGCAACGGCTACATGAAAAACCTTTACCCCACTTTTGTTCTATTAAATATAAATAGCAGCTTTCATTATCATAAAACCGTTTGCTAAATTCAATTGCATTTATTCCTTGAAACATAACTAAGTATTTTAGATCAAATATACTAATAAATTTAGTTCAAAATTATCCCTATCTTTATTTTATTGTCATTCTACCTAATCCTATAAAATGAATTTAAAAAATAAATGGAAGATTGTTTTGCTTGTAACTTTTTTCACAACATTAGTAACTTTTTCTATGGCACAAACTACTATTTCTTTATACAAGGAAGTACCCAATAGCAAGCCTGCTTTGAACTACAAAGAAACTGCGGATACCATGCAAGATGGAGTTATTATTATAAGCAAAGTTTCAGTTCCTGATATCACGATCTTTAAACCACAGCATCCTGATAAAAACCACTCAGCAGTGCTTATTTGCCCGGGCGGTGGCTATGCGGTTTTAGCCTATAACCTGGAAGGGACAACTGTGGCAAAAATTATGAACAGTTGGGGCGTTACGGCTATTGTTTTGAAATACCGTTTGCCCAGCGATGAAATCATGAAAGACAAATCTATTAGGCCTTTGCAGGACGCGCAAAGAGCATTGCAATATGTAAGAGAGAATGCAACTGAATTAAATGTTAACCCGAATATGATTGGAATAGTGGGCTTTTCAGCCGGAGGCCATCTTGCATCAACCGCTTCCACACATTTTGATAAATCCTATATTTCCAATCCTCTCAACACTTCTCTGCGTCCAGATTTTTCGATTTTGGGTTATCCGGTTATCAGCTTTACTAATTCGCTAACGCACATGGGTAGCCGCGACAATTTAATTGGTAAAAATCCTTCACCGGAAATGATTCAAAAGTTTTCCAATGAATTGCAGGTAAATGAAAAAACGCCACCTGCATTTTTGGTATTGGCGAGTGACGATAACACTGTAAATCCTGAGAATAGTATAAAATATTATGAAGCTTTACTGAAAAATAAAGTTGCTGCTGAAATGCATATTTATCAAAATGGCGGCCATGGTTTTGGAACGCATCTTCTTGCAAAAAACAATTGGATGAAAACTTTAAAAAACTGGATGGAGCATAATGGTTATCTGAGTGCTGAATAATTGCCGTTAGTAAAACAAAAATTTATAAAATTTGTTGGCTTACTCCCAAAAGATATTCTTCTACTAATTATGCTATGTTTTTTGAAGTTTTTATTTGCCGAATTTCTTTTTTAATAAACTCATAGCATCTTCCATTGAAGCGCTTTCTTTTTCTTTTGGTTTTACATAATTATTGGAAGCCTGCCTGGTGGCTGCTTTTGGCGCTTGGCTTTTGAGGCTTTTTTCCGGTGCTTCCTGCGTTTGTTTGATAGATAAAGCAATGCGTTTTCTCGGCAGGTCAACTTCCACTACTTTCACCATTACCTTATCATTCAGTTTTAAAACTTCACCGGGATCGGAAATGTATTTGTGGGCAATTTCAGAAACATGTACTAATCCATCCTGTTTTACGCCAATGTCAACAAAGGCGCCAAACCTTGTAAGGTTGGTTACCTGGCCGGGAACAATCATTCCTGGTTTAACGTCTTCTATTGAATAGATATTAGCAAATTCAAAAACCTGGGCTTCTTTTCGTGGATCAAGGCCGGGTTTTTTTAATTCTTTTAAAATATCCTGAAGAGTATGTAATCCAATATTTTCATTTACGTATGACTGTAAGTTAATTTTATTGACAGCATTTTCATTTCCAATAATTTCTTTTACTTCAACACCTGCGTCTTTCGCCATTTGTTCAACCACTTTGTAAGATTCAGGATGAACGCCACTTTCATCTAAAGGGTTGCCGCCATTTTTAATTCGCAAAAAACCGGCGCATTGTTCATACGCTTTATCGCCGAGCCTTGCCACTTCTTTCAATTGTTGCCTATTGGTAAAACGCCCTTTTTCTTTCCGGTAATTGACAATATTTTCTGCAATAGAAAGGCCCGATGCCGCTCACATAACTTAATAAATATTTGCCGGCTGTATTTAAATTTACGCCAACTGCATTTACGCAACTTACTATCGTTTGATCCAGTTTTTCTTTTAACCTTACCTGGTTTACGTCATGCTGGTATTGGCGTACGCCAATGCTTTTCGGGTCTATTTTTACGAGTTCGGCCAGCGGATCCATTAACCTTCTTCCAATGCTTACTGCACCTCGCACAGTAATATCCTGATCAGGAAATTCTTCGCGCCCAATTTCTGATGCGGAATAGATGGAAGCGCCATCTTCATTTACCAAAAAAACCGGTAAGCCTGTGTTTAATCCCTTAATAAATTGTTCGGTTTCCCTCCCCGCGGTGCCATCGCCAATCGCAAAAGCTTCAATCCCAAATTCGCTCACATAGTTTTCGATTTTATGTTTTGCGTCATCAATTTTGTAATTTTTCTCATGCACAAAAATGAGATCCGTTTTTTGTAATTCCCCTTTTTCATCCAGCACAACTACTTTACAACCGGTGCGGTATCCGGGGTCGATTGCTAATATTTTTTTACTGCCCAAAGGTGATGAAAGTAATAACTGGCGAAGGTTTTCGGCAAATACAGTTATGGATTCTTCATCTGCTTTTGTCTTTAAAGCCATTCTGAATTCGCTTTCGAGGCTTGGCTGCAACAAGCGCCTGTATGCATATTTGACCGCTTTTTTTACCTGGCTTGCTGCTTCATTATTGGCTTTTATAAAATGTTCTTCAATTTTAAGCAAAGCCATTTCTTCTTCTGGGGCGATGTTCATCTTTAAAAATCCTTCCATAAAACCGCGCATAATTGCTAATATCCGGTGAGAGGGAATTTTAGAAACCGGTTCAGAAAAATCAAAATAATCTTTGTACTTAATTCCCGCTTCTTCTTTATCAGTCAAAATTTTGCTTTGAACAGTAGCTGCCTGCTCAAATAATTTTCTCATTTTAGCGCGAACCTCAGCATCTTCATTTACGGTTTCAGCAATAATGTCGCGTGCGCCCTGCAAAGCCATTTCTGTATCAGTTATTTTTTCGTTCAGAAATGTTTGCGCTTCTGTTTCGGGAACCATATTTTGCTGCTGTAATAACAACAAAGCCAAAGGTTCCAGCCCGTTTTCACGCGCTGTTTGTGCCTTTGTTTTTCTCTTGGGTTTGTAAGGCAAATAAATATCTTCCAACTCATTTAGTGTGGTAGCTGCATTTATTTTCGCTTGTAGAGGATCCGTCATTTTTCCCTGTTCATTGATTGTTTTTTCAATGAAGGATTTTCTATCTGCAAATTCCTGTTGAAACTTTGCTTCTTGCTGTATGTTCTGAATTTGCACTTCGTCCAAAGCACCGGTTTTGTCTTTTCGGTAACGGGCGATAAACGGAATGGTAGCGCCTTCTGCTAATAAGCCCAAAACGGAAATCACTTGTTTTTCCGGTATAGATAATTTTGCAGAGACGGAAGCTGAATAGGTTTTCATAGTAAATAAAAGTTCACTTTTTTCTAAGGCGGCGAAGGTAAAAAAATATCCTTCGCAGCGCCGTTTTTCGGAAAGAAGTTATCCAGATAATGATAAAATCTTTTAAAAAGAAACTGCTATTGTTTTTAGGGTACAATAGCAGTAAACAAATAAATAAGTCGATTTTTTATTCTTCTTTTTCTCCGTTTGAGAGGTTGAGAAGTTTTCCTTTCCCCCAGGCTTTAAATTCCATTTTGTAATTCTTTTTATTTTGTTTGGTAAGATGTGGATCGTCCAATGAAATAAGATTGGGCTTGCCACCATTTACCCAGGCCGTGTACCAATAGGAAGCTACATCATAAATTGACAATTGCAATTGACGCTCAACCATTCCATTTAAAGCTTCGTTGAATTCCGTTTCATATTCTTTCGAAAAAACCGGCGAACTATAGAACATTACTGTTTTCCCGCTGCTGTCTTTTTTATACATATTATCTTCTGTAAACCGGCTTCTTACTTCTTTATCTTTTTCCAGAAGGGTATCAACCAATGAATGGGATTGTTCGATCATTTTAAAAGTTTCGTCAGGGATATTATCAAAATATTTAGCGGGAGGCGTTTTAAAATTGTAAGAATTTCCAAACATTTCAGGCAGCGCGGATTCCCACAAAGAGTGAACTCCTTTTTGCCCTGTTAACTGGCCGTTATAGTTGGAAGAAGTATGCAAAGGCATGTGGGCATCCGCCACATAATGCGATAATTCTGCAGAAAGAAAAAGTATTTCTGATTTGTCTCTTTTTTTAAACGCGTGGGTAAGTTTTTCGGTAATATCTTCGATATACCACGGCAGGTAACCGTTTTTATTTAAAAAGGCGCTGTCGTATTTTTCAAAAGCTTCTTTACTGGTTTTAGGGAAATCTCTTAAAGGGATTTTAAAATTTTCTACATCAATATAATGCCTTGGTGGTTCATTTTTATCATTCAGGAGCGATCTTCGCAAATCGGGTACTACCGCGCCTTCTGTAATAAAATCAATATGGTTGTAATAAAATGCCCGCATGCCATCCGGTAATGCAAAGACAGCGGCACGGCTGATGTGTTTGTGCCCCCAACGGCCCCAGGCAAATGCAAGGGAAACGGAACCGGAAACCAAAAATACCAAAAAAGCAATTTTTAAAACCTTGTTTTTCATCTTATTTTTTTTATAAATATTTTTTTTAGAATTAAGTTATTTGAAGCGATAAATATAAGTATGAATGTTGCAAAGTAAATTTTAAAATGGTTATTTCTATTAAAAAAAGGTTATCTAACCCGGTGTTCATTTTTTTAAAAATAAGTTCTACCATTTCTCTTTTTAAAGCTATTTTAAAGCCCGCAGGGCGCAAAAGAAATGATGGAAAAAGTAAAGGCGGTATGAAGGTTCACACTTTATTAAAAGCCGATTGTAACATGCCCTCCTTTATTAAGTTTACTGCCGCCGCTTTACATGACCAGCAATTCTATCAATATATAAAAGAATTGCCTGACGGATCTGTTATCACCTTTGATAAGGCATATAGTAACTATGAGCAGTTCGCCTTATTAGGCCAACGAGGTATCTTTTATGTAATACCCCAAAAGGATAATGCTACTTATAAAAGCATTAGAGAATTTGAATTAAACGATGATGAACCCGCTATTTTAAAAGATGAATTAATAGAGGTAAGCTATAAGATAGAGGAAGAAGGTATTATCATCCAGAAAACGCTACAACTTAGAAGAATAGCCTATTACTCACAAAAACACCTCTCCACATTTATCTATATTACCAACCACTTTGATATAGAAGCTATGCAAATAGAAATTAAACTATAGTTTTGAATAAAAATTTTATCTGTGCGAATTAAAATCGCTTTCACAATTATTTTTATTTCCTTTATTTTTTCGCCTGCAATAAGCCAGTCAAAATTTAAAAATTCAAACAAGAATTTTAAAGTAGTGGGGTATTATTTTTTGAAATCCGCGTTAAAAGATTCAATATATGCTGACTCCAATTATCTTTTTTTAAATAAGATTACTCATTTGAATATTGCATTTATTAATCCCGATTCTAATGGAAATTTTAATCAGCAACTTGCCATTGATACCCTGCTTAAAAAAGCGCATCAAAAACAGGTAAAAGTACTGGCATCTATTGGTGGTGGCGGTTCTCACGAATATTTCCATCAGCTCTTGCGAAAAGATAACAGGCATTTATTTATCAGCAATTTAATTTCTTTAGTAAAGCATTATAATCTTGATGGCATTGATGTGGACCTGGAAGGAGATGATATTGACCGCAATTATGCCGATTTTGTGACTGAATTATCAGGCTCTTTAAAACCACTTCATAAATTAATGACTTCTGCCATTGCAACCGCTTATAAAGATGAACTTCCTGATAAAGCCTTACGGCAGTTCGATTTTTTAAATGTAATGTCTTATGATAATACCGGCCCCTGGCAGCCGGATGATCCCGGCGATCATTCACCTTACTCAATGGCTGTGGAAGATTTGGATTACTGGCATAATATAAGAGCCATTCCAAAAAACAAATTAGTGTTAGGATTACCATTTTATGGATATGGCTTTGGGCCGAAAGATTCTCCGGTATTAAGTATGGATTATAAACAAATTGTTTCTCTTTATCCCAACGCAGAATTGTCTGACACATTAGCTCTTCCCGGAAATTTTACTATGTATTTTAATAATAAAGAAATGATAAAAAGAAAAACACTGCTTGCGTTGCAAAAGGCAGGCGGAGTAATGATTTGGCAATTGCAGGGAGATGCGGAAGGCGGGAAATTCGCTTTTAGATGTAATTGATGAAGAGGTTCATAAGAATGAAAAGTAAAAGAACTTATTTTGGAAGAAATGGAATTTTTGGAGTAAACGAATAAAAAAGAGCAATTCCTGTTTTGATTATAGCATATAACAGGCATGCCGCCAATAAAAAATTACAAAAAATATTTTAGCATCAGATAAGATTTTAAAAGTGTGCATAATCCATTTCAAAATTTCCGTTTATTCTTTCAATAGAAGGATTGAAATAGCCAAATTTTAAATCGGGGAATTCTTCTCTCAATAAATCCATCATCTGGCGGATGCCAATGCATTCGCCGGTTTCTATCACACCAATTTTTCCCAAATACCAATCCGGGTCAATATTAAAATTGCGCCATTGGATCATTTTTAAACCGGTTGATTGTATTAATTTTCTTAAGGCCTCATATTCTTCCACACTATCGGTCATTCCTGGAAAAACGAAATAATTAATGCTTGTCCAGCCGCCAAAGCTATTTACTATTTTGAGGCTTTCAGCGATGTCATTAAAGTGATAATTATTCGGGCGGTAATATGGCGTATATATTTTTTCCCTTGCAGAATTCGTACTTACACGAATGCTGTTCAAACCTGCTTCGCATAAGGCTTTCACCGCTTCAGGGTCGCTGCCATTGGTATTAATGTTGATACTTCCCTTTTCAGTATGCTTCCTGATCTCTTTTATTGCTTCAGCTATCGTTTTCCACATTAATAAAGGCTCGCCTTCGCAACCCTGCCCGAAACTGACAATCGGGAAAGGGGCGGTTTCCAAATGAGGAACTGTATATTCTACAATTTCTTCTGCAGTAGGCTTAAATTGTAACCTGTCCTGAGTAGAAGTAATAGTTTCTTCCTGTGGCTGAAAAGAAATGCATCCGATACAATTGGCATTGCAGGCAGGCGAACTTGGTACCGGGCATTCCCATCTTCCCATAAAAAAATTGCGCGCCGCCGGGCAATGGTATGTCAGGCAACAATTATTGGCCAAATGCTGAACCAAACGATTATGCTTATACGCAGATAATAAATTTTTTACGCCACTTTCAATTTTCTCTTGCTCAAAACCTGCGCTTTCCTGCCTGATATCTTTTTCAATTCTTACTGCCGTTACATAAAATTTTTCATTGTACCAGCCTGCAGCGGTGTAACAAAATAAGGGAAGCGTTTCAGCGCCTGGGAGAGTTTCATACGCGGCAAGGTAAGTGCCCGTAAAAGCCGGGGGAATAAAAGCGGCAACCGCCCACCCTTTTTCGCACAGGCGCATTTCGCCTGTTGATACATCTATGCCGATGCCGCGCCGGTTGGGCAATTCATACATCTCGCCCCCGGAAGGAAGTTCGATCCATTCTTCATTTTCTACAGGAAGCGCGTCCCATCCGCTTCTTCCACAAACATACAATGAAGTATCTTCAAAAATATTTCCGTTGCCGTCAGAATATAGAAGAAATGGAGAATGTTTCATTGATTTTACTATTTTTCTGCCTTTAAACCGATTCAGGAATTGAAGAAGATTGCTGGTTTAATTTAGTTTGCGCAAATGCATTAAATTTTTTTTCATCTATATTTTTTGGCTCTTCTATTTCAGCCTGGATAATATGATTGTTTTTAAAATCAAGCGTAAGAATATTGTCTTTCACTATCACATTGCTAAATGAATCCCATGAATATTCTTTTTCGGGAAAATTAAGTTTCATCACTTTTTCATTCGTAAAAATTATCTGTAATTTTTGCAAGGAAAGATGATAAAGAATGCCTACGGTAACCAACGCGGTTACCATATAATAATTTTGCAATCCAAACCAGCAACCTGCAAGAACAAAAAGCAATACCTGGTCCAGGTAATTTCCCTGGTTGTATTTTTTTATAAAATACAGGCGCATAAAAATATAAATACCCACGAGCAAAATAGCTGAAGCGGCTTCATAACGGTAAGCATCGTAGAAAAGCATTAAAATAAAAATTGCCAGGTTTAGCAAAAGGATGATCAGCGCTGTTGTGCGGTATGATTTTATTTTTTCATTTTTTAAAATGATTTCAAACTGCATATTTATCATTTGAAGCAATCAATAGATTGCATAATTTAAAAAGAACCCTTGCTCCTACATTTTCGTCCCATTCATTGGCACTGATACCCACTTCACTTAAATCAAACCCGATCAACTGCCTTCCGCTTGCCAGTATTTTTCTGAATAAATAATAGACCTGTTGAATGTCGAAGCCTCCCGGCACGGGAGTTCCGGTGTTAGGGCATAATTTGGGGTCGAGCCCATCAATGTCAAAACTAATATATACTTTCTGGGGAAGATGGGTGATCATTTCTTCCACAATATTTTTCCAGGCCTTACCTTCATAGAACTGTTCTTTAATGTCATTATCAAAAAATGTGGAAATACGCCCCTTATTTTTATTAATAAATTCCAATTCACATGGAGAATAATCGCGAATACCGGCCTGGACCAATTTAATAAGTTCAGGAATTTCTTTTAGCGCGTTATACATTACCGACGCATGAGAATAAGTGAGGTCTTCATAAGATTCACGGAGGTCGCAATGCGCGTCTATTTGCAATATTCCAAAATCGCCATGTTTCTCTGCAATGGCTTTATAAAAACCAAATGGAGAGCTGTGGTCGCCACCGAGAATGCCTACTAATTTCCCCTGGTTCAGCAATTCTTTCGTTTGTTCATAAACCCAATTATTAAGAAATTCACTTCCCTCATTAATTTCGCGCAACACTTTTTGCATGAATTTATTATCGCAAAGTTGTTCCCCTTCAGTAATATAATTAATATACAACTCCGCTTCTTTGCGCAGGTAATCGCTTTTCATCATTATGCTTTTATCCGCATCGCGCAAAAAAATTCCCTGTTTCCAGCCTTCAGGATTATCTGTATCAAACAGGTCTATCTGCAGGCTGGCGTGCGATACCCTTTCTGTAATCCTTGCTGTGCCTGCTTTGTAGCTTACCGTTACTTCCCAGGGAACTGATAGTATTATTAATTTTGAATCTTCTTCTGCAAAAGGAAGCCCGAAAATTCCATTGTTAGGATTAGAGGCGGAATCCACGTCAAAACAAGTAAGGTCAACCATTTTATAAATACTTAAATTTTTTTGGACGGCAAAGATACTGTGTCTAAATTTAAACACTAAAAGTTGGGCGTTAAAATCGGAAGGGAAACCCATAGTTCGAAATTCATGTTCAGCTTCGATAGCCGGCATTTACAGGCTTCCTCTGCTTTTTAAGGACCCCGCTTGTACCAGCCCGAAATCCGGCCGGATGGAGATTCATTTTGGCGGGCATTCTGACAGGCAACAAATAGTTCTGATTTTATCTCTTTCTGGCGTGAAATTATGGAGATTGATAAGTTTTAACCTGTCGTTTTATTTTGTGGAAGAATCATTAAAAATGGGCAAATACTACCTTCCGTTAGGCGCTCAAAGATGTGAAGAATACCGTGGCAGAACACAACAACGAGTGCTAACACTTTATATTAGTATATTAGTTTGCATTATTTAGCGATAGCTCAAAAATTACGCACCGGCCGCACACTATACCGGGCAGTTTTGGTATTGTGCCCCATGTAGCCACCTTCAGAGAATTCACAGTGATTAGCCGTGTACTTTGTAGTCACAGTTGAACTCCAATAGTCACTCCCATTAAAATTACCAATTGCTGACTTTTGGGTATATAAGGATGCCAATTCATTTTTGTTTGGTAAACGCCAATCACTATGGCCGTCTAAAATTAATTCTGAACATTCTTTATTAGCGTCTTCCCAATTAAACAGGCCTTTGAGGTCTTGTTCTGCTGCAATCAATCCAGGTTTACCTGCATCTCTAAGTTTGACAACAATACCACCCCCATATTTGCTACCAACAGTAAGTGATTCAAGTATTTTTATTGAATCCTGCCGTGCTTTACTGATTGAATCAATCTTGGCTTGTGCGCTTGTTTTAGTAATATTTATTGAATCCTGCCGTGCTTTACTGATTGAATCTATACTGGCTTGTGCATTTGTTTTAGCAATATTTATTGAATCCTGTTGGGCTTTACTAATTGAGTCTCCTGTAGCCTGAATATCTGCATTTTTAGTTGAATCATGCTTTCCAAAAAGATTCATCTTTATGCTTCCAAAAACAATAGCTCCAATAATTACAACTGCTATCAGCAAGTAAATATATTTTTTTGATTTGTTCTTTTGCCCAGATTGATTATCATCGTAGCTTAAACTCTCAGTCGCAATAGCTTTCTCTTGTTCTTTTATTCTCTCTATATCTTCAATAGCCGTTAAAGCGTCGGCTTTGTAAATTCCCCGGGGGTATTCAGTGATATAGCGATTAAAAGAATATATACTATTTTCCTCTTTTGCTTTATCCCAGGTAACCTGTTCAATTTCTTTATTTTTCTGTTCGGTTTCAAACTTACTGATACATTGCCTGGCCTCTTCAATATGTGAGCCGTTGATAGATTCATTTATATATTTTGTATAAGAAGCAATGGAATTTATATTGACGGCCTCCTGCCACAATGAACCGTCATGTTGTTCTTTTTTTTGTTGTTTGCCATCAGCCTTTGTTTCCAAAACTCCAGCCGAAGATGTTTCCGGCCCCTGCTTTTCACTAACAGTTTCATTTTTCCGTGCACCATGATAATCCAGCGTTTCCACTAAATAATCTAACCCGATCTTGTAATCTCCTGTAAAATCTACACGCTGAAACCGTGACAACCGAAATGGAGTTACACATTCGTTTAATAAAACCGGGATCAGGTTTTTTTTATTCCCGATGGCGAATGAAACTTCATCCATCACATTTTCAGAAGCCACTGATGAAGATGAAAGGATAACTATAAGCGTCCTGGATTGGTTGAGCGCAGCTTGAATTGCATCATCCCAACGGCTGCCTGGCCTTATATCAAGTTGATCAAGCCAAATATTGAAACCTGCATTCCGCAAGTCTTTTGCAATCTTCAATACAAAATCCGAATCAGATCTTGAATAACTGAAGAAAATTGTGTCTGATGGCATAGTTATTAATTATCAAGCTGGATAAATTATATATTTACTTATGAGGGTCTCAATTAGTGTTCAAGATAATTTTTTTTATCATAAATTAAAAAAGAAATATGAAGATAATTGACTTTGGCGATAACTTATAAATTCTCATCTATCTTTACTGATTTCTCCTCAATATATTTTTCAGCTTTTGCCGCAGCTCTCCTTTTTCTTATCCTGTTACCTTTACTGGTTTTGAATGCTTTCTTATGTTGTAAAAATAATATTATTTGATTTTAATAATAAAAAAGATATGGTTTAAGCTACAATGGAACCCCCGAAGATTCTATCGCGTGGGATGAAGAAATGAAGCGGCTTCGGGCGATAGATGATAATGGCTCTGTAATACCTGGTGATCACGGGCCGGCAATTTCAAATCAGATAGAGGAAATGAGTTTCTTAATGATAAATCCTGTCATTATCACATTCCCGGTAAACAAACAAATTACCCCAATTCTTATTTGGTGACGCCTTCGCCGCAGGTTTTGTTGACTTCCTAACATTTGTGTGTATGCTTTTTTGGATGCACTTTTGTATAGATTTTACCTATAATGTTGCCTTATCTATAAAGTTTCGTTATGAATATCCAACAACTAGAGTATGTAATTGCAGTAGATGACTGCCGCCATTTTGTAAAAGCCGCGGAGAAATGCTATGTAACACAGGCTACGCTTAGCATGATGCTCAAAAAGCTTGAGGAAGAATTACAGGTAAAAATTTTTGACCGTAGCCGCCAACCCGTAGTGCCTACAGAAATAGGCATTAAAATAATTGCCCAGGCAAAAATAATATTGCAGGAAAGTAACCGGCTGGCAGAAATGGTGGAGGAAGAAAAAGGGGAGCTAAAAGGCGAATTGAAAATTGGAATTATTCCTACGCTGGCCCCTTATTTGCTTCCGTTATTTATGAATTCATTTTTAAAAAAATACCCTTCTGTAAAAATAAAGATCAGCGAACTTACCACTGGCCAGATTATTCATAAACTGGAACAACACGACCTGGACGCGGGCTTGCTTACCATTCCTTTAAACCAGCCATCTTTAAGGGAAGAAACTCTTTTTTATGAGCAATTCGTTGTATACGCTTCGCCTGAACAAAAAATCCTGAAGAAAAAATTTGTGCTGGCAAAGGATATTGATATTAACCGGCTTTGCCTGCTTGAAGAAGGCCACTGCCTTCGGCTGCAGGTATTTAATTTATGCGAGTTAAGAAATAAAGAAAAGGAATTCCGGCAGTTGGATTTTGAAACCGGCAGTATTGAAACATTGAAAAGAATTGTTGAAGTAAATCATGGAATTACCATTTTGCCCAAGCTGGCTTTAAAAGTAATGACTCCGAATCAGAAGAAGAATATAAGGTTTTTTAAAAAGCCCGTCCCTGTGCGTGAAGTAGGATTAGTTACCTACCGGTATTTTGTAAAAGAGAAATTAATACACGGCCTTAAAGATGAAATACTGAGCCATATTCCTTCAGAAATGAAATCCCTTTCCAAAAAAGAAATAATAAATATCTAAAATAGAAATGGTTGTCCACTGAACCCCAAAATCTCTATTCAAGTAAAAAAATCCCCATTTATAGTTTCAAATCCTTCAACCTTATCATGTATTTTTGTTGGCACATTTTTTTTAGTAATAGGTAAAAAATTTAAATCATGAAAAAAGTTATAGTAATTATTGCAGGTTTTTTTATGCTTTCAGGTTGCGTAGCAAAAAGATACCTGGCGCAATCACAAAAAGAGAACGCCATGCTTCGTGACGACAGTACCCAACTTGCCAACAGCAATGCATCGTTGCAGGATAATATAGCTACATTAAAAGAGCAGGTTGCTTCATTACAAAAAAACATAGATGATATGAATGCAAAAATTTCTGCGCTTAATGCCCAAAATAGCCAACTCGGGCAACAAACTGCGGCTCAACAAAATAAATTATCTCAAAGCCAGCAAGACCTTCAGCAACAAAAACAAAGATTAGAGCAACTGCAAAATTTATTAAATCAACAAAAGGCAGCTTCAGAAGAACTAAAAAATAAAATGGCTGAGGCATTAAAAGGTTTTAATTCAAACGAACTTTCTGTTTATCAAAAAGATGGAAAAGTTTATGTAAGCCTTTCAGAACAATTATTATTTCCTTCCGGTAGCGCGGTGGTAAATCCAAAAGGCGTGGATGCATTGTCTAAACTCGCTGCAGTACTTAATTTGAATTCTGATGTGGCGGTTAATATTGAAGGGCATACTGATAGTATTCCTATTCGCGGAAGGTACCAGGACAATTGGGATTTAAGCACCGCACGGGCAAATGCGATTGTGCGTATCCTGGTAAATAATTATAAAGTAGACCCTACAAGGGTCATCTCTTCAGGGCATAGTTATTACGAACCGGTGGCTACCAATTCCACTCCGGAAGGAAGGGCAAAAAACCGCCGTACAGATATTATTCTTTCTCCAAAACTGGATGAAATGTATAAATTATTAGAGCAGTAGATTTGTTCTTATCAATAAAACAAAATTCCTCTTTATTTCTTTGTTTACTGCAATTACAAATGCCGCCGGAAAAGGTGGCATTTCTTATTTTTTATCCTTTTAAAAAATTCACTATCCACACCATGTGAATTACTTTTATTTTAATCTGTAGATTTTATAAACTATTATCGCACATTATTTTAATCTTTTGTAAACCCAAAATGAAACCCTATGAAAAAATGGATCACCGTACTTTTTATTTTTTCGGCATTCGCCACTTTCGCCCAACCCCGGATTACCTTAAAATCTTCTCCATCAATAAAACCGGTAATTGAAAAAGTAGCGCGGGATTATTACCAGAATTTTAATAATATAAAAGGGGACACTATTAATAAAACTGAGAGTACAATTGAGTTTACAAGTAAAGTTTCTCCGGCTGGCTCTTTGGGGACCTCTATTACAAAATACATTGACCCTTATTCTTATACCTGGCAATCAACTATGTTTCAATCAGAAGATTACCAGGAAGCCGTGGATAAATACAAAGAATATTACAAGCAGTTGGATGGATGCACGCTTACTTTTTATGATAAAACTTCTTACAAATTAGTTGGAGGTTATGACACACCTGATGAAAGCAGGGCGTTTGCATCCAGTATATTACAACTGGATGGCGTTAATCATGATTTGCAACTTTTTAAAGTAGAAGTGGCATTAAATTATTCGTTGCCCGATTGGACTGTAAAAGTAATGATCTACGAAAAAGTAGCTGATGATAAAATAAGGCCAACCATTGAGGAGCCTATGAATTAAGCGCCAGGCTTGCTTCCCGCCACTTAAAAAAAGTTGCTTTAAATTGCTTTCTCTTAAAAATACAATTTATGCAATCACGGAGAAGGTTTTTACAGGCATCAGGAATTATGACGACTGCCTTATTAGTTCAGAAATCAAAAGCTTTTGCTTTGGCCCCAAAAGAATTTATATCGAAAAGGCCACCGCTTTCCGAAAGGAAATTTACGAGTGAAGCTGTTGAAGCAGCTATAAAAAAAATAAAAGGCCAAATTGCAGATCCTGAATTGGCGTGGCTTTTTGAAAATTGTTTCCCTAATACTTTGGATACAACGGTTGATTTTGAAATGATTGACGGTAAGCCTGATACGTACGTTATCACGGGTGATATTGACGCGATGTGGCTGCGCGACAGTACCGCACAGGTTTGGCCTTATTTGCCATTGATAAAAAATGACAAGCATTTGCAACAATTGGTAGCAGGTGTTATTAACCGGCAGGTAAAATGTATTCACCTTGACCCTTACGCAAACGCGTTTTATAAAGACCCTAATAAAATAAGCGAATGGGAAAGTGATATCACCGATATGAAATCCGGAATCCATGAACGGAAGTGGGAAATTGATTCGCTTTGTTACCCGGTAAGGTTGGCGCATCAATATTGGAAAGAAACCGGTGATACCCATCCTTTTGATAAAAGTTGGGAAGAATCTATTGAATTAATTGTAAAAACTTTTAAAGAGCAACAAAGAAAAAATGGGAAAGGCCCTTATTCTTTTGAAAGAAAAACCGCGTGGGCTACTGATGGCGTTCCTTTGGGCGGGTATGGCTATCCTGTGAAACCGGTTGGCTTAATATGCTCCATGTTCCGCCCAAGCGATGACGCCACCATATTTCCTTTTTTAATTCCTTCCAATTTTTTTGCGGTGGTTAGTTTAAAAAATGCTGCGGAAATGGTAAAAACCATTAGTGGAAATAAAACGTTGGCGGATGAATGTATGGCACTTGCCAATGAAGTGGAAGAAGCGCTAAAAAAATATGCAGTTATTAATACAACAGAAGATGGAGAAATTTACGCTTACGAAGTAAATGGGTTTGGGAGTTTTAATTTAATGGATGATGCCAATGTTCCGAGTTTGTTATCACTGCCATACCTAAACGCTGTTCCGCAAAACAGCCGCCTGTATTTGAATACAAGAAAATTTGTATTGTCAAAAAATAATCCATTCTTTTTCAAAGGAAGTGCCGGGGAAGGTATTGGAGGGCCACACGCTGGAATGGACATGATTTGGCCATTAAGTATAATAATGCGCGGGCTGACAAGCAGCGATTCAAATGAAGTAAAATATTGTTTACACATGCTAAAGCATTCCAATGCCGGCACTGGATTTATGCATGAATCTTTCAATAAAAATGATGCTTCAAAATACACACGTAAATGGTTTGCGTGGGCTAATACGATTTTTGGAGAATTGATTCTTCATACTTCTAAAAATTTCCCCGGGGTTCTTTCTGAGAATGTTTAATTAAAGAATTAACTTTAGGAAGAATAGTAAACCAACAAATAATCAGGATTTTTATTTACGTTTAACCGTTACCGGTAGTTTCAGCTTTATTCTTTTTTCATAGAAGATTCGCGCAAGATCAATTCGGTGTCGAGGATCCTGGTTTCAAATTCCGTAACCGGCCTTTTGCTTTCGATCATCTGTATCAGCATTTCTGTGGCAGTCTGCCCTATCTGGAAAGCCGGTTGCCTTACGACCGTCATTGGAGGGTCGAATAATTCTCCCACTTTCGTATTGGTGAAGCCGGCAAAACCTATTTCCCTTTTGGGCTTCATGTCTTTTAATATTTTAAAGCAAACGGTAGTGATGCGGTCGCTTGCAGTAATAATAGCATCCGGTTTGGTTTTGCTTTTAAATAACGAAGTAACTGCTTCTTCAACTTCATCCGCTATCATGCCACCGTGATTGCAATGCCTCACCAAAGCTTCATCAAAAGGAATATTGTGTTTTTCAAGCGCTTCTTTGTAACCCTGCAATCTTTCTTTGGTTATGGATAAATAAGGCGCACTGGTAAGATGGGCGATCTTTTTAAAACCCTGGTAAATTAAATGTTCGGTTGCCTGGAAAGCACCGAGGCAATTATTAGCGGTTACCTTATGTGTGTCAATTTCATCAGTGATCCTGTCGAAAAAAACGATGGGTAATCCTTTTTCATACAATTCTTTTAAATAAGAAAGATCAACTGTTCCGCTGGAAAGTGAAATTAATAAACCATCCACTGAGCGTGAAGCATGGTGCATCACGTTTACTTTTTCCCTTTCTTCTGATTCATGACTTTGGGTTATGATAACGTGGTAGCCGCGGTTATAGGCGATTGATTCAATCCCGTTGATCGCCTGTGAAAAAAAGTTGTTGGCAATTTCACTTACTACTACGCCAATGGCGCGGCTTCTTCTTTCTTTTAAACTTAATGCAACCGGGTTGGGCCGGTAATTTATTTTCTCTGCATATTCAAGAACGATCTTTTTGGTTTCTTCACTTATCTCATAACTGCCTCTTAATGCACGTGAAACGGTAGAGGTTGAAAAGTTCAACGCTTTGGCAATATCTTTTATAGTAACAGTATCAAACCTCATGTTAGGAATTTCGCAATTTACTTTTAAAAATTTACGTTAAAAGTAGCAAATAATAAGCGGCTTTAATTTATATCAATTGGAAACGTTTTCGGGAACGATTGCATAAAAATATTTATAAATCTGTGGTTCATCTTAATAAATTATCAGTACACTTGCTTATTGACAGTTGAGGAATCGACTTAAATTCTCTATAAAAATACATTGCCTGGTGATATGAAATCAATAGACCTTTTTAATCTTTCCGGAAAAATCGCACTCGTTACAGGCTGCTCTCGTGGCATAGGAAAGGCAATGGCAATTGGCCTTGCCGAAGCAGGTGCCGATATTATTGGTGTTTCATCCAGCCTTGCGGCTGATAGCGGTGTTGAAGCGGAAATTAAAAATCTGGGGAAAAAGTTCTTTTACTATAAAGTTGATCTTGGAAACAGAAAAGAATTGTATGATTTCATATCTGAAACTAAAAATTCACATCCTAAAGTTGATATCCTGATAAATAATGCAGGAATTATAAAAAGGAATCCTGCAGTTGCTCATACTGATGAAGATTGGGATTCTGTTCTTTCTATCAATCTCGATGCTGCGTTTATCCTTGCCCGGGAGTTTGGAAAAGAAATGGTAAAGAGGGGAGAAGGTAAAATAATTTTCACCTGTTCGTTGCTTTCTTTCCAAGGTGGAATTAATGTTCCGGGATATACAGCGAGCAAAAGCGCTGTTGCGGGTTTGGTAAAAGCGCTTGCCAATGAATGGGCTTCCAAAGGCGTTAATGTGAATGGAATTGCTCCGGGATATGTTGCTACAAAAAATACGGAAGCATTGAGAGAAGATAAAGAAAGAAATAAAGCGATCGAAGAAAGAATCCCGGCAGGCAGGTGGGGTACTCCCGAAGATTTTAAAGGCCCTGTAGTGTTTTTAAGTTCTTCTGCTTCTGGATACGTAAATGGGGAAATACTAACGGTAGATGGTGGCTGGATGGGTCGTTAAATTTTAAAAGTTTAATTAAGAATAAAAATGGAAGAAAGATTTGAACACAATCCGGATGCTGTAAAACAAATGAACACTTCTCAATTAAGGAGTGCATTTGCAATTACAGATCTTATGAAGACAGGCGAAATTAATTTTGTGTATTCGCATTATGACAGGATGGTAATCGGAGGTGTAGTACCCGCTGAAAGCGAAATCGACTTAAAAACTTATTCGGCTTTAAAATCTGATTTTTTCCTTGAAAGACGAGAAATGGGGATCATCAATATTGGCGGCGATGGAAGAGTAACCGCCGATGGAAATGAATTCCCTCTAAGCAGGCTTGATTGCCTTTACCTTGCAAAAGGAACCGGAGAAGTTTCCTTTGCAAGTAATGATCCGGCAAAGCCTGCTTTTTTCTATCTTCTATCTTCTTCTGCTCATCATGCTTATGAAAACAGGTTGATGAAAAAAGCAGAAGCGGTTACAGAAAGTCTTGGTGATGCCAAGGCCAGCAACCAAAGAGTTATTCACAAATACATTCATGAAAACGGGATAAAAAGTTGCCAGTTGGTAATGGGGTTAACCGTTTTAAAAGAAGGCAACGTATGGAATACCATGCCTGCGCATACACATCATCGTAGGATGGAAGTATATGTGTATTTTGATGTGCAGGAAGGCCAGCGTGTATTTCATTTTATGGGACAGCCCGAAGAAACACGGCATCTTGTTTTGGCAAATCATGAAGCGGTAATATCGGCTCCGTGGTCAATTCATGCAGGTTGCGGTACTTCTGCTTATTCATTTATATGGGGAATGGCCGGGGAAAATCAATCTTTTGCCGATATGGATTTTGTAGAAATTAAAAATTTAAAATAAAAACCATTGTTATTCATTCAAATCAAAGCTGGTAAATACGAAGTGAAGCATACAAATTTTCGGCAACTTTTACTAACTGCGATAAACATTTGTGTTCGGAATTCTATGTGAGAAATAAAAAACAATAAAAAGTATACACATGAAAAGTAAATTTTATTTTTTTTAATGCTTCTATTTTCGTTTACAACAGCAATGTCACAATCGTTTGCGTAAATAAAAAACGCAATTGACTTGGAATTTTATAAATATGGGGTTACAATTGTTTATTCACAGCAGTTCAAAAAAAATTGGACTGCTATAAATTGTTTTGTTTATGATGAAAAAAGCGTTTTGCCTTTCACTTTTTATCATGCTGTCTTTTGCTTCAAATGCGCAGCAGCCAGTTAACTATGGCGAGACAATGGCCAAAACGGTGATGAGCCTTTGGAAAGATTCAATGACAAATCATGGTAAGCCTGCGAAGTGGAATTATGACCAGGGCGTGATCTTAAAAGGAATTGAAGGCGCTTTGGGAACAAACAGGCGATGGAAATTATTTTAACTACATCCAAAAAAGCATGGATCATTTTGTGGATGAAGAAGGGAATATTCGTACCTATAAATTCGATAATTATACACTTGATAATATTTTATGCGGAAGAATTTTACTTACGCTTTTTGAAGTAACAGGTAAACCAAAATATTTTAAAGCTGCTTCCACATTAAGGGCGCAATTGCGGCAGCAACCACGCACTAATGAAGGTGGTTTCTGGCACAAGAAAATTTACCCGGAACAAATGTGGCTCGACGGGCTTTACATGGCAGAACCGTTTTATGCAGAGTGGGCAGCAACTTTCCATGAAGATTCTGATTTTAATGATATTGCCCGACAGTTTATTTTGATGGAGCAACACGCCCGTGATCCTAAAACAGGACTGTTTTATCACGGTTATGATGAATCAAAAAAAGAAGCATGGGCTAATAAAACAACGGGCCTTTCTTCTAATTTCTGGGCACGCGCGATGGGTTGGTATGGAATGGGGTTGGTAGATGCATTGCCATATTTCCCAAAAGATAATACAAAAAGAAAAGAATTGATAGACATACTTAATAGGTTTGCTGCTGCTGTTTCCAAAGTACAGAATCCTAAAACCGGCTTGTGGTGGGATGTTTTAAATTTCCCTCACAGGAGAGGTAATTATGAAGAAGCATCAGCGAGTTGTATGTTCGTCTATGCATTGGCGAAAGGAGTACGTCTTGGTTATCTGCCTTCTTCTTATTTGACAGTTGCTAAAAAAGGGTATGCGGGAATTATTAAAAAGTTTATTACTAACAACAACGGTCAGACGAATTTAGAAGGAACCGTAAGTGTTTCCGGTTTAGGTGGCCATCCTTACCGTGATGGTACTTACAATTATTACATCAATGAGAAAGTGGTAACAAATGATCCCAAAGGTATTGGCGCTTTTTTATTAGCTTCTGATGAAATGAATCTTTTGCCTACACTGTCTGTTGGCAAAGGAAAAACAGTAACACTTGATTATTATTTTAATCATGAAACAAAGAAAGATATCACCGGCAAAACAGTTCAATGGCACTATGTATGGGAAGAAAAGGACAATGGTGGCTATTCGATGTTTGGCAATATTTTTCATAAATATGGAGTTAAGACCAAGGCTTTGAAAACTACACCAACACTGCAAAATTTAAAAAATACTTCTATTTACATCATTGTAGATCCGGATAACGAAAAAGAAAGTGAACATCCGAATTATATAATGGATAATGATATTAATTCCATTTACACCTGGGTTAAAAACGGCGGAGTTCTTTTGTTGTTCAGCAATGATTCTGCCAATGTGGAATTTGAACATTTCAATAAGCTTGCAGCCAAATTCGGAATTCAGTTTAATTATGACTGCAACAATAAAGAAACGGGACGCAATTTTGAAATGGCAAAGATTAATGTTGATCCACACAACCTGATCTTCAAAAAAGTGAAGAAAGTGTATATCAAAGAATATTCTTCACTTTCTGTAAATCCACCTGCAACCTCAGTTTTTAAAGAAGGAAATATCAATGTAGCTGCCGTTGCTAAAATAGGAAAAGGAACTGTGTTTGCGGTTGGTGATCCATGGTTTTATAATGAGTATACAGATGGAAGAAAAATTCCGCCTGATTTTCAAAACTACCAGGCGGCTGACGACCTTGTAAAATGGGCAATTGAACAAACAAATGAAGTTAAACGAGTTTTGAAATAAAAAATTGATTTACTGAAAATAACTGGAGAAAATTAATAACTATGAAATTATCACGCTATACTTTAAAAAATATTACCTCGGAAAAAGTGACGTTACCCGATGATGAAATATTTGAATTGCCTGAAAAGGTGTTGCAATTTGGTACCGGTGTTTTGCTTCGTGGTTTGCCGGATTATTTTATTGATGCGGCAAATAAAGTCGGAATATTTAATGGTAGAATTGTAGTAGTGAAATCAACTTCAAAGGGCGATACAAATGCATTTGACAAACAGGATGGTTTGTACACATTGTGTGAACGAGGCATTCAAAATGGCAATAAAGTAGAAGAAGATATTATTTGCTCTGCTATTAGCCGTGTTTTAAATGCGCAGGAAGAATGGAGTGAAATCTTAAAATGTGCCCACAATGAAGATCTTAAAATCATTATTTCAAATACAACGGAAGTCGGCATTCAATTGGTTAAGGACGACATTCGCAAACATCCTCCTGCCTCATTCCCCGGGAAATTACTAGCTTTTTTGTATGAAAGGTTTACGGCTTTTAACGGAAGCGAAGACAGTGGTTTTGTGATTGTCCCCACAGAATTGATTTTAGAAAACGGGAAGAAACTGGAATCAATTGTGTTGGAACTTGCACATCTCAATTCACTGGAAGATGAATTTATAGAGTGGTTGGAGAATAGCAATTATTTTTGCAATTCATTGGTAGATAGAATTGTAACAGGAATGCCTGAAAAAGAAATTCGAAATGAAACTGAAAAAGAGCTGGGCTACAGCGATGATTTATTGATCATGTCGGAGGTGTATAGTTTATGGGCAATTGAAGGTGATGAAAAAATTAAAAATATTTTGTCTTTTGCCGAAGCCGATGAAGGTGTGGTAATAGAGCCTAATATTGATTTGCATCGTGAATTGAAGCTGCGATTACTGAACGGCACCCACACTTTAACCTGCGGACTCGCCCTTCTTGCCGGTTTTGATACGGTACAACATGCTATGGAAAATGAATTTTTTGCAGCCTTTATTGAAGGCCTGATGCGAAATGAGATTGCTCGCTCCATTCCATACGAAATTGATGAAGCCATAAAACAATCATTTGCTTCTAAAGTATTAGATCGTTTCAGAAATCCACATATCAATCATCAATGGATAAATATTACCTTAAATTATACCTCTAAAATGAAAATGAGGTGTATTCCTTTATTAATTAATTATTCTGAAAATAATGAATCAGCCCCTTCATTATTTGCTTTAGGATTTGCGGCGTATCTTTATTTTATGAAGTCTGAAAAGCAAATCGGTAAAGAATATTTTGGCGAAATAAATGGTAAAGAATATTTGATTGAGGATCCGGATGCAGTTACATTTTACCAGTTTTGGAATGGCAAATCTGCTGACAGAGTAGTAAACGAAGTTTTAAAAGATATTTCTATTTGGGGCCAGGATCTTTCACATCTAAATGGTTTTGGGGAAGCGGTTACCAATAATTTGAACCACATTATAAATAATGGAATGAAAGCAACTTTGGAAGCTTATCATTCTAAAAAAACAGTTGTCTGAAATGAAGCAGAAAGTGATGAAGATCCACCCGGCAGATAATGTTTTGGTGGCATTGACTGATCTGGCACTAAAAGACAAAGTTGAATATAACGGAGAGGAATATACGCTTGTTGATCGTATCCCAGCCAAACATAAATTTGTGATTAAAGACATGCTGCCTGGAGATGCCATTTTTATGTATGGCGTGTTGGTAGGTAAAGCCCAAACTGGGATTCCTAAAGGCGGAAGAATTACAACATCGAATGTGAAGCATGCCTCCAGTGGCTTTGAAGTAGGCGAAAGAAAAACAGGTTGGAGTGAACCTGATGTTTCTAAATTTGCCAACAGAACTTTTAATGGCTTTCACCGGGCTGATGGTAAAGTAGGCACAGCAAATCACTGGTTGGTAATTCCATTGGTGTTTTGTGAAAACAGGAATATAGAAGTGTTGCGGGAAGCCCTGGTAAATGAATTAGGATACGGTAGAAACCAAAATACAAAAATTGAGGTCTCTAAACTCGTTAATCTTTATAAAGAGGGAAAAAATATTGATGACATTTTAAGCGCTGATGTGGCGCCTGCTGCGGAAGAAGAAAAAAGACAAAGAGTTTTTGCAAATGTGGATGGCATTAAATTCCTTTCTCACGAAGGAGGCTGTGGCGGAACGAGAGACGATGCTCAGGCATTATGTGGTTTGCTTGCAGGTTACATAACACATTCAAATGTAGCTGGAGCAACGGTTTTAAGCCTTGGCTGCCAGAATGCGCAGGTTGGTATTTTGCGGGAAGAAATAAAAAAGCGGGATAAAAATTTTTCAAAACCTTTATATATTTTGGAGCAGCAACAAATTGGAAATGGTGATGCGCTTATTACAAAAGCCATCAAACAAACATTTGCCGGATTGGTTGAAGCCAATCAAATTGAAAGAGAACCTGCTCCTTTAAATAAACTTTGTATCGGCCTTGAATGTGGTGGCTCAGATGGATTTAGCGGTATTTCTGCCAATCCTGCTATTGGTTATACCTCAGACCTTTTGGTGGCGCTCGGCGGTTCTGTTATTCTTTCTGAATTTCCGGAATTGTGCGGTGTGGAACAAGATTTAAGCGACCGTTGTATTGACCGGGAAACGGCTCTTCGTTTTGGTAGCCTCATGAAAACTTACAATGAAAAAGCCAAAGCTGTGGGTTCCGGTTTTGACATGAATCCTTCACCCGGAAATATAAAGGATGGTTTAATTACTGATGCCATTAAATCGGCTGGCGCAGCTAAAAAAGGTGGCACATCGCCGGTTACCGCGGTTTTGGATTATCCTGAAATGGTTACGGAATCCGGGCTTAACCTGCTTTGTACGCCGGGAAATGATGTAGAAAGTACCACAGCAGAAGTTGGCTCAGGCGCCAATATTGTTTTATTCACTACCGGCCTGGGTACGCCAACCGGAAACCCGATCGCTCCTGTAATTAAAGTGTCAAGCAATACTATTTTATTCAATAAAATGAATGACATTATTGATATCAATACCGGAACTATTATCGAAGGAGAAGAGACGGTAGAAGAAGCAGGCGAAAGGATTTTGGAATATGTAATAAAAGTGGCAAGCGGTGAAATAGAAGTTAGTGCGGTGAGACATAAACAAAATGACTTTATTCCCTGGAAGAGGGGAGTAAGCCTCTAATAAAAAAATAATTTTTAAAATTTGGTTTAGATTAACAGGTATGAAAAAGTTTTTAAGTAAAAATTTTTTGTTGGAATCAGAAACAGCAGAAAAATTATATCATGATTATGCCGAGGAAGTGTCAATCATTGATTACCATTGCCACCTTCCGGTAGAACAGATTGCCAACGACATTAATTTTGAAAATCTTACCCAGGTTTGGTTGTATGGTGATCATTATAAATGGCGCGCTATGCGTACCAATGGTGTGGATGAAAGCTATTGCACCGGCAATAAAAGTGATTGGGAAAAATTTGAAAAGTGGGCAGAAACGGTGCCTTATACTTTGCGTAACCCGCTTTATCAATGGACTCATTTGGAATTGCGGCGGTATTTCGATGTTGACGAAATTTTAAATCCATCCACCGCCGAAAAGATATACGACAAATGCAGTAAGAAACTTCGTACGAAAGAATACTCCGTGCGAAATTTATTGCGCAAGATGAATGTAAAAGTCGTTTGCACTACCGACGATCCGACGGATACTTTGGAATATCATCAGAAAATAAAAGAGGACGGATTTGAAATCATGATACTTCCGGCTTTTAGGCCGGATAAGGCAATGAATGTAGATGATCCAGGTGAATTTAATGCTTACCTAAAAAAACTGGAAGAAGTAAGCGGGCTTTCTGTTTCTTCTTACAAAACCTATTTAGCCGCTTTAAAACAACGGCACGATTTCTTTGCCCGGATGGGTTGTTCTGTTTCTGACCATGGCCTGGAATATATGTATTCAGAATATTTTACTGAAGAGGAAATCAATCTTATTTTCAATAAGATCCATGGCGGTGATAAACTTTCTTTAGAAGAAAACCTGAAATTTAAATCGGCAATGCTTCACGTTTTTGCAACCTGGGGCCATGAAAAGGGCTGGGTTCAACAATATCATGTAGGCGCTTTCAGAAATAACAACCTCAGGGCTAAAATGCTTACTGGCCCGGACACTGGCTGGGATTCCATCGGAGATTTTCAACAGGGAGATTCGATGGTTAAGTTTTTAAGCAGGCTTGACCTGGATAATCAACTTGCCAAAACGATCATTTATAATCTTAATCCTTCCGACAATGAACTGGTAGCTACAATGATTGGAAATTTTAATGACGGCACCATTCCCGGGAAAATGCAATTCGGATCTGCCTGGTGGTTTTTAGACCAGAAAGACGGAATGACAAAACAGATCAATGCCTTATCCAACATGGGTTTACTGAGTAGATTTGTAGGGATGCTTACCGATTCGCGCTCTTTCCTTTCTTACCCGCGGCACGAATATTTCCGCAGGGTACTTTGCAATCTTTTCGGTGAAGAAATTGAAAAAGGCGAATTGCCTGATGATATTAAATGGGCCGGAAAAATAATCCAGGACATTTGTTTTAATAACGCAAAGAGTTATTTTGGCTGGTAATTGATTTTCTCTTCGATTATTCGTTATTGCATTCCAGGGCAATATTTGTTATTATTGCGTAAAAATGCAATAAATTTGATTATTGCATTAAAATGCAATAAGTTTGTACTGTAGATATTTTTTACCTTCAAGAATCACCAATGGTTTCCGTTATTACAGGCGATGTGATTAACTCAAAAAAAAATGCACCCCGCATTTGGCTTACGCCTCTGAAGATAGAGTTAAACAGGATTGGGAAAACTCCTAAAACATGGGAAATATATCGCGGCGATAGTTTCCAGGTAGTGATAAATAAGCCGGAAGATGCATTACTGGCAGCTATGAAAATCAAAGCCGCTTTAAAATCTGTAAAAGGAATTAATGTCCGTATGTCAATAGGCGTTGGCAGCAGAACGTATAATGCCGCAAAAGTTACCGAAGCCAACGGCAGCGCCTTTGTTAACTCAGGTGAAAAATTCGAAATGCTTAAACAGGAAAAACAAAACCTGGCAATAAAAAGTGACTGGCCGCAATTTGACAATGAAATGAATTTGTATTTGAAGCTCGCGCTGATCGCTATGAATAACTGGACCATTAATACGGCAGAAATTGTATCAGTAGCTTTGGAAAACCCTGAAAAATCACAGCATCAACTGGGGCAGATGGTAGGCATAAAACAAAGCGCAATCAGTACGCGGCTTCGGCGAGCTTATTTTGAAGAAATAATGGAAGTGAATGAAATGTATAAAGCAAAATTAAAATCATTGAAATGACCATCCTGCTTAAATTATTCTTAGCCCACTTAATTGGCGATTTTCTTCTGCAACCTACGGCGTGGGTAAAAGCAAAAGAAGAAAAAAAGTTAGCCGCGTGGCAATTATATGTTCATTCAATTCTTCACGGCTTGCTGGTTCTTTTGTTTCTATGGAACTGGCAATTTTGGAAATATGCTTTACTCATTTCCATTGTTCATTTAATAATCGATTCACTGAAATTAATTTTACAAAATAATGCAAACCGCCGGTTGTTGTTTTTTATAGACCAGGCGGTTCATTTTATTTCTATTTATCTCATCTGGTTGTGGCTTGAAGGAAAAAGCTTTCCCTTTTTTATTTTTGAAAATAAAGCATTTTTATTGCTCATTACTGGTATTGTTTTTCTAACCAGCCCTGTTTCGTTTGGCGTGAAAATTTTTATTTCAAAGTGGACTCCGGATCCGGAAGGGCAGGATAGTGCTTCTTTGCAAAGCGCCGGAAAATATATTGGTTTTTTTGAGCGGATGCTTGTTTTTATTTTTATTATTATCAATCAATGGGCAGCAGTCGGATTTCTTCTTGCTGCAAAATCAATTTTTCGTTTTGGTGATTTGAAAGAAGCGAAAGACAGGAAGCTGACAGAATATGTATTGATAGGGACTTTGTTAAGTTTTGGCGCTGCCATTTTTATGGGATTGCTTTTCAAATATTCCTTAAGGCTGGGAATGTAAATTACTTTTTCTCAAAAAAGAAATTCTCTTTATTTGTTGCTTTACTGTTGAAAGATTTTGTAAGGAAATGATTATGATTCAACAGGAACGGGTGCTGTGTTTTCACTTCTGCTCCACATAATCTTTTTTCCAAAGCCCATGGTGCTGTCCGTCATTTTTATGTTGTAGATTTTTACGATCCGGATATCGCCGGAAACCGCCAGGGCTGTAGGATTTTTTTTGTGATAATATGACGCGGCTTGCTCAACTAAAAAATGATTTGACGGTAAAACCATTCCTTCAAATTGTATTCCTTTGATTGCAAAAACATTCAGTTTGCCTGGTAAAATGGTACCTGCTACATTAGGATTCTTTAGAAGTAGGCCGCAGTGTTTTGATTTTGATGAAGATTTAAAATATAATAAACCGTGCTCTGAATTAAATACATAAAAACAGCTGAAACAATAAGGTTTCCCGTTTTCATCCACACAACAGATCGTACATGATTTTTGTTTTTCAATGAATTGCACAATTGATTGGTTCATAGGAATAGTACAAATTTTTTAATGTTGTTTTATCGATCACGTTTACAAAAACATCTACCTCTTACCACTCACGATCTTAATATAATTACTCCTTTCATAAGCTGTCGGATCAAGGATGTCTTTTTGACTAAGGAATCCTTTAAAAGAATTCAGATCCTCATAGCCCATTCTGAACATCCAATCTTGTAGCTCAGTATTGAGTGTCTTGAGATAAGTTATTCCGTTTTTGTACAATGAAGAAGCAGTCATTACTACATCGGCCCCTGCCAGCAGGTATTTTATCACTTCAATCGCACTCTCTACACCGGTTGTGGCTGCTAATGATAAATTGACTTTACCATACAACATAGCGATCCACAACAGCGGCAACCTGATTTCATTTGAATCGCTATAAATCAAATCATTTTTTATCTTGAGCTCGTTGATATCAAAATCAGGCTGGTAAAAACGATTGAACAATACCAAAGAATCGGCACCTGCTTTTTTGATACGGTAAGCCATATTTCCCATAGCACTAAAGTAGGGATTCAACTTTACAGCAATGGGAATTTTTACGGTTTGCCTTATATTATCAATGATGTTGAGATAGCGGTGTTCCACTTCTGCTGAAGACATATCAATTTCTCCCGGGATAAAAAATATATTCACTTCAATTGCGTCGGCGCCGGCTTGTTCCATTAGTTTGGAATAGTAGATCCAACCTTCGTTGGTAGTGCCATTTAGGCTTGCTATCACGGGAATACCTACACGCTCTTTTGCCTTTCTTATATTTTCAAGGTAGGCATCTGTGCCTATCGTATATTCCTGTTCGGGGAAAAAGTCCTGTGCTTCTGCAAAAGAATTGGTTGTTTGCCGGATTACGCCGGCAAATGATGCTTCTTCTTCTCTGATCTGTTCTTCAAACAATGAAAACAAGACGACCGCTCCCGCGCCGTTATCTTCCATTTTTAAGATATTATCTGTTTTTTCAGATAAAGGGCAGGCTGACACTACAATCGGCGAATCTAAATTCAGCCCCATGTAAGTTGTATCTGTTTTCATATTTGTGAGTTTTAATTATGCTACCGGAACAAAATCACTTGCTTTTTTTATGGCCATTTCTTCATAGTTTTTCCATTTTAGGTTTACCAGTTCCTGCGCATGCTTCATTAATTTTTCGGCTTCTTCAGGATGGGTTACTGTAAGTACTTTATACCGCAATTCGTTATACGCATATTCCTTTAGAGGAATGGTGGGCCTTGGAGAATCCAATACAAATGGATTTTGATTTTTTATTCTGAGGCTTGGATTGTACCTCATTAAAGGCCAGTGCCCGGAAGCTACTGCTTTGCTTTGTTGCTGCAAACCATACTTCAGATCGTAACCATGTGCAATACAATGACTGTAAGCTAAAATAATTGCAGGGCCATCATACGCCTCTGCTTCACGCATGGCCAGTAATGTTTGCTGCGGATTGGCTCCCAGCGCCACTCTTGCTACATACACGTTGCCATATGAAATCGCCTGCATAGCCAAATCTTTTTTACCTCCGCGTTTTCCGCCGGCTGCAAACTTTGCTGTTGCCGCGGTGGGTGTGGCTTTTGATGATTGTCCGCCCGTATTGGAATACACTTCTGTATCCAACACCAAAACTTTAATGTTTTTTCCGCTTGCCAATGCATGATCGAGCCCGCCATAACCAATATCGTAAGCCCAGCCATCGCCGCCAACCAGCCAAACACTGCGGCGAACGAATTGATCGCAAACCGATAACAGGTGAGAAGCGGCAGATGAATTTATCGACTTCAATTTTTCTTTTAAAAGTTGCACTCTCAATTGTTGAGCAACCAGCTCAGATTCCTGTATTTGATTGGCTTCCAATATTTCATTCACAAATGTTTCTCCCAATTCTTCTTTCAATTCGAGCAAATATTGTTTTGCAATTTCTAATTGATTGTCGGCAGTAATTCTCATTCCCAAACCAAACTCAGCATTATCTTCAAACAATGAATTTGACCATGCCGGGCCGCGCCCTTTTTTATTTTTTGTCCATGGTGTGGTTGGAAGATTTCCTCCATAAATAGAAGAACAACCGGTGGCGTTGGCAACCAATAATCTTTCGCCAAACAATTGGGATAATAATTTTAAATACGGAGTTTCACCACAACCGGCGCACGCTCCGGAAAATTCAAATAAAGGTTCCAAAAACTGTGCTCCGTGGACAGTAGAAAAATCTATTTTAGAACGATCGTTCCAGGTAATGGTTTCAAAAAAATCAATGTTTTCTTTTTCCTGTTCCAGAATCGGCTCTTTTTGAGTTAGGTTAATTGCCTTTTGTGAAGGGTTTCCCTGTTGAGTTACAGGGCAGGTTTCCACGCATAAATTACAACCGGTGCAATCTTCCAGGTAAACCTGCAACGAATATTGCGTTTCAGGAAATCCGCGCGCATTAATAGGAGCGTGCTTAAAACCCTCAGGGGCTTTTTCCAAATTATCAATATGATAAAATTTAGATCTTATTACACTGTGAGGACAAACATAAGCGCAGTTGCCGCATTGAATACACAAATCCGGTTCCCATGAAGCAACAAGGTCAGAAACATTTCTTTTTTCCCATTGCGTTGTGCCACTCGGGTAAGTCCCGTCTATCGGCATCATGCTTACAGGCAATTGGTCGCCGTGATCAGCCATCATAACTGCCGTAACTTTTTGTACAAAATCAGGTGCTTTGGAAGAAACTGTAAACAAATCCTGATCTGCCGCCGAAACTTTTTCAGGATATTTTACTTCATATAAATGTTCCAGCGTGGCATCAACGGCTATAAAATTTTGGCCGATTACCTTTTGCCCTTTTTTAAAGTACGTTTTTTCAATTGCTTTTTTAATTTGTTTAATCGCGTCTTCTCTTGGCAGTACACCGGATAAAGCAAAATAGCACGTTTGCATAATCGTGTTGATACGGTTGCCCATGCCTGTGTCACGAGCAACACTTGTTGCATCAATTACGTAAAACTTTATTTTTTTTTCGATGATCTGTTGTTGAAGTTGCCCGGATAATTTATCCCACACTTCATCCTGGCCATAAGGACTGTTCAATAAGAAAGTGGCTCCTTCTTTTGCAAACTGAAGCATCTCAACTTTTTCGGTAAAGATGAATTGATGGCAGGCTATAAAATCTGCCTTGTTTATAAGGTAAGGCGCGCGGATAGGATGGGGGCCAAACCGTAAATGCGACACGGTTCTTGCTCCTGATTTCTTTGAGTCGTATACAAAATATCCCTGTGCAAAAAGATCAGTATTCTCCCCGATGATCTTAATAGTGTTTTTATTGGCACCAACTGTTCCGTCTGCTCCCAAACCAAAAAACAATCCCTGTCGCCACTCGGATTCATCCAAAGTAAAGGAAGGGTCATATTGCAAACTGGTAAAGGTTACATCATCATTAATGCCAACAGTAAAATTATTTTTCGGCTTTTCTTTTTTTAATTCATCCAACACACCTTTAACCATTGCGGGAGTAAATTCTTTGGAAGAAAGTCCGTAGCGGCCGCCAATTATGTTGGGCAGTTTTTCAATTTTTCCGTTTTGCAATGCTTCAACAAGGGAAGACAATACATCCTGGTAAATAGGTTCGCCGGATGCACCTGATTCTTTGGTCCTGTCAAGCACAGCAATGGATTTGGTGGAAGCAGGCAAAGCTTTTAATAAATGATCTAAAGAGAAAGGCCTGTATAAGCGAATTTGGATTACGCCGGTTTTTTCTCCGTTTTTGTTTAATGCTTTTACGGTTTCTGCTACCGTTTCCCCGGCCGAGCCCATAATAATAATGATCCTTTCGGCATCGTGAGCGCCTGTATATTCAAACAAGTCATATTTTCTTCCCGTCATTTTTGCAAAATCATTCATCACCTCGTCAACAATTGCAGGCATTTTATTGTAGAAAGAATTTACCGTTTCCCTTGCCTGGAAATAAACATCCGGGTTTTGAGCGGTACCTCTTACAAACGGATTTTCGGGATTTAATGCCCTGTTTCTATGCGCAAAAACACACTCATCATCTATCATTGATTTGATTTGTTCATCGGATAGAATTTCAAGCTTGTTTACTTCATGCGAAGTACGAAAACCATCAAAAAAATGAACAATGGGAATTCTTGATTTTAAAGTAGCTACCTGGGCGATTAAAGCAAAGTCGTGCGCTTCCTGAACACTTGCAGAACTTAATAAAGCAAATCCTGTTGTCCTTGCTGCCATCACATCCTGGTGATCACCAAAAATAGAAAGCGCCTGTGCTGCCAAAGAACGCGCTGCCACATGGAAAACTGTAGGAGTAAGCTCTCCGGCGATTTTGTACATGTTGGGCAACATCAGCATCAATCCCTGAGAAGCCGTGAACGTGGTAGTTAATGATCCCGTTTGTAGAGCCCCGTGAACTGTCCCTGCAGCTCCACCTTCACTTTGCATTTCCATTACGGTTGGAATGCCGCCCCAAATATTTTTTATTCCTTTGGAAGCCCATTCGTCAGCGAGTTCCGCCATTGTTGAACTTGGCGTTATAGGATAGATGGCGCAAACTTCATTGGTTCGGTAAGCAACATAAGCGGCAGCTTCATTTCCATCAATTGTTGAAATTATTTTTTTAGTACTTGACATCAGTTTATTGTGTTAACAGGTTCAGGAATCATTTCAATCGCATGGCAAGGGCATTGCTCGTAGCACACTCCACAGCCGGTGCAGGCATCATAGTTAAACTTGTAGCGGTTTCCTTTTCCTAATTTAATAATGGCATCTTCAGGGCAGGCGCCAAAACAGCCATCGCATTCAAAACAATTGCCGCAACTAAGACAGCGCTGCGCTTCAAATCTTGCTTCCGGTTCTGATAAACCTGCTATCACTTCATCAAAACTTTGGATGGCTATTAAAGGAGCGAGTTTGTCCTGTTCTTTTTGCGGCGCATCTGTTTTGTACCACATGTGCAGTTTTTTATAACTGGCTGTGGGATGCTTTTCTGGCTTTACATAAGGTTGTTGTTTCAGATAACCATCAATGGAGCGCGCAGCTTTTTTACCGTGTCCAATCGAGATGGTTGAACTCCTGTTTTCAGCCGGTAGCATGTCTCCCCCCGCAAAAATTCCTTCATGCGCTGTCATTCTTTGCGCATCAATTTTTACCGTTCCGTCATCATTGATGAGGATATCTGAAAGAGCGCGTAAGAAAGCAGAGTCGGATTCCTGCCGGTTGGCAATTATCAGCACATCTGCATCAATGGTTTCAAATGTATTGGTTCCAATGGCTTTCCCTTTTTCAACCTTCATTGTTTCCAAAGTGATTTTATTGTCTTCAACTTTGGTAATGCTCTTTAAAAGATTGATCTGGACACCTTCTGCCAGTGCGTCTTCAGTTTCATAATCATAAGCAGGCATCATTTTTTTATCGCCCGCGAAATAAACGGACACTTCAGAGCCGAACCGCTTGATAATCCGTGACAGATATAAAGCCAATTTGCCACCTCCATACACTACTACTTTTTTGCCTTGATAAGGAGAAGGGTCTTTTTTCATTTCGCGGAAAAAAGAGAAGGCATCTGAAATGTAAACTGAATCATCGTGCTGAAAATTTTCTTTTTTTATCAGTTCGGCTCCGATTGAAAGATAGACGGCATCAAAATCGCCTTGTTCCTTTTGCTTCAGTACATCTTCAATTTTATGGTTAAGATGAATCCTGATTCCCATTTTTATGATCCTGTCTATTTCTGCATTGAGAATTTCTTTTGGCAAACGGTAACCAGGAACGCCCGAGGATAAAAGTCCGCCAGCAGTATCAGAACCCTCAAATATTTCAACCGTATGCCCCATACGTGTAAGATGATAAGCAGCTGATAAACCTCCGGGGCCGGCTCCAACTACCATCACTCTTTTGCCTGTTGGCTTTGCAGAAAATTGTATTGGCCAATTTTGTTTGAGTGCCTCATCACCGATATACCTTTCTACCGCATGAATACTTACAGAAGTATCGATGTGCATGCGGTTGCAACCAGTTTCGCAAGGCTTTACACACACACGTCCCATTACAGCCGGAAAAGGATTGTCTTCTACCAGGGTTTGAAAGGCCTCAAAATAATTTCCGCTTTGCGCATGCGCCATCCATGCCTGAATGTTTTCACCTGCAGGGCAGGCACTGTTGCAGGGTGGCATAAAATCCATGAAAACGGGGCGGCGAAGCCTTTTAGGGCCGGTGCCTTCAGCATGAATTGTGAGATCAACAGGCTTGGTAATATCAAACATAATTTCGAATGAAAAGTGAGATAAATATTCTTCGCAAAGTAGAAATTATGAATTGAGGAAAAACTGATTTTTGGCAATTCGGTGTATGACAGAAATCATATTTTATGCATTCACATTTATATTAAAAAGGAAAAGAAGAATTTTGATTATTTGTTGGTTTACTACTTCTCATCCCCATAAAAGCAAAAAGGGCAACAAAGAATAAAATCCTTGTTGCCTCTTTCAAATTGACGGCTAACCACTATTTTGAAATGATCAATTTGGTTGTTTAGATGCCGCTTCCATTATTTACTTTAACGGTATAAATATTTTGTAATAGTGAACTTTTATGCAAGGAATTGCTGCTAAGAAACTCTGGTTAAATCTACTTTTTACATAGAATTAACATTTATTCTTTAATTCTCTTGGACAGAAAACCGACAAAAATTGTCTATTCTGTGTTTACTAATTTAATTTTTTTTGAACCGATATTCTCCAAACCGTTTATACAAAATAAAAAAACTATAAAAACCAAATATTATAAATTCGCCACCTTAAAAAATTAATTATGAAAAGATTAGCTATTGTAGCATTTTTATTGATGATCACAGGAGGAGCTGCTTTCTCCCAATCAGACAGCGGCTCGCATTACGACCAACACAAAGCTTTTGCGCCTTTTTTTTATCCTTCAAACGGGAATGAGTACCGTGCCGCAAGCGGGCAACCCGGGCCGGCATATTGGCAAAACCGGGCTGATTATAAAATTGTGGTTTCACTGGATACTACTGATAAAAAAGTAAAAGGTTCTGTTGTTATTACTTATAAAAATAACAGCCCAGAGCCATTAAAATTTTTATGGCTTCAATTGGATCAGAATATTTATCGTGAAGATAGCCGTGCACAGGCAACCAGCCCTATCACCGGTGGACGCTTTGCCAACCGCTCCTTTACGCAGGGCGATGAATTAAATTCTGTTGATATTGTAATGAACGGCAAAATCTCAAAAGCAAAATACAATATTTCAGACACACGGATGCAGGTTTGGTTGCCACGACCTTTAGCTGCCAAAACCGGCACCGTTCAACTTAAAATTAATTATGCTTTTTCCGTACCTAAATACGGCACCGACCGCATGGGTAGGGTAGATACTAAGAATGGTTGGATTTATGAAATAGCACAATGGTTTCCGCGCATGTGTGTATTTGATGATATTGAAGGATGGAACACGTTGCCTTACCTCGGAGCTGGTGAATTTTATCTTGAATACGGAAATATTGATTATACCATTACGGCTCCATCTGACCTGATTGTTGTGGGTTCAGGCGCATTGCAAAACCCTGCGGAGTGTTTGACATCAACAATAAGGAACCGCCTGGAACAGGCAAAAAAGAGCGACAAAACAGTTACAATACTGAGCGTTGATGATTTAAAGGGCAATTCCTATCATCCAAATAAACCAACACTTACCTGGCATTTTGTATGTAACAATACGCGCGATGTTGCCTGGGCTGCTTCAAAAGCGTTTATCTGGGATGCAGCAAGGATCAATTTGCCAAGTGGCAAAAAAGCATTGGCACAATCTGTTTATCCCGAAGAAAGCGCAAAAGCCCAGGCATGGAAAAGATCAACAGAATTTGTAAAAGGCGCTATTGAATTGTATTCAAAAGAATGGTATGAATTTACTTATCCTACTGCTACCAATGTGGCCGGAATTGTAAACGGAATGGAATATCCGGGTATCGTTTTTTGTGGGTATAAAAGCAGTGGCGAAGGCTTATGGGGGGTAACCAATCACGAATTCGGCCACAACTGGTTCCCGATGATTGTTGGTTCCAACGAACGTAAATTTCCATGGATGGATGAAGGGTTCAATACATTCATTAATGGTGTGGATACCAAAGTTTTTAATGACGGGGAATTCTATCAAAAAGGCGATGTAGAAAAGGCTGCACCTTATATGTTTAAAGACGATGCGGATGCGATTATGACCATCCCGGATGTAACCCAACAAAGCTTTTTGGGCGTAGCCGCTTATGAAAAACCAAGTGACGGGTTGGATATTTTACGGGACCAGATTCTTGGCAAGGAGCGATTTGATTCAGCCTTTAGGATTTATATTGACCGCTGGGCATTTAAACATCCAACTCCCTGGGATTTTTTCAGGACGATGGAAAATGTAAGCGGGGAAGACCTTTCTTATTTCTGGAGAGGTTGGTTCTTTACTAATTCCAAACTTGACCAGGGTGTTAAAGACGTAAAATATGTAGATAATGATCCCTCAAAAGGGGCTTTAATCACCATTGTAAATAATGACCAAATGGTGTTGCCGGTGCCAATGGAAATTGAGCAGGAAAATGGTAAAACAGATTCCATTGAACTTCCGGTAGAAATCTGGCAGCGCGGCGGAGAATGGACTTTTCACTATCCTTCTACTTCGATAATTAAAAAAATCACCATTGACCCCGATCACGATTACCCTGATATTGACCCTTCGAATAACACTTATACCTTAAAACCAGTACCATCTGGCCTGACTGCTACCAATGTGATTGATAATTATTTGAAAGCAATTGGTGGAAAAGATAAAATAGACAACGTAAAAGATTTTTCTTACACCGCAAAAGGAGAAGTGCAGGGCCAGGGAATAGAACTGGCGAACAAATACAAAACGCCGGATCACATGTTATTAACCATAACTTTAACTTCTTCCAATACTATTGTACAAAAGGAATTGGTTAAAGGTGATAGTGTAAGCTTAATGGTTATGGGCAACACCCAACAGCTTGATGAAGATACAAAAAAGCGCATCAAAGAATCAGCAGTGCCTTTCCCTGAAATTCAATATGCAAATTCAGGCGCTCAATTATCTTTAGCGCCAATGATGGCAAAAGTGGATGATAAAGATGCTTATGTAGTAGATATTTCTAACGGGGCCGGAGAACCGGTAAAGGAATATTTTGACGCAGAAACCGGTTTAAAACTTAAGAAGGAAGTAAATTCCAGTGCCGGGACACAGTCAACAACTTATAGTGATTATAGGGAAGTAGATGGAATTAAATTCCCTTATTCACAAACGATTTCATCATCGGTAGATATTCCTTTAAAAGTGACTGATGTAAAAGTAAACAGCGGATTAAAGGATGAAGATTTTAAATAATTTTTTTAGTTAAATAATTAAAAAGGGGCATTCGAAATGAGTGCTCCTTTTTTTATACTATAAAAGGCTTCTATTATTAAATTGTAATAAAGGTTGTTTTTACGAGGAAATCGTCTTCATTTCATTAAAGGAAGCCTTAGTAAACCAACAAATAAGAAAGATTTTTATTTTCTTGAAACCCGGTATTGCAATTATAAAAGTGAAAGAAAAAGCCTAGGGCAAAAAATTATTTTACAGAATTTTAAACCTAACTCTTCAGCACAAAATTAAAAAGGATCGTACCGCTTTCAATATTGTTTTGGGAAGGAGGAAATTTTAATTGTTTGGCCTTTTCGATAGCCGTATTTCTTAATGCCGGATTTGAAGTAGTAGTACCTCTTGAAATCACGGCGCTTGTAACAGTTCCGGCAGCGCTTACTTTAATATCTACATATACTTTTGCGTTTTCATTAAAGTCGCCTTCCATGTTAGGGAAGTGTATCGGCCTGCGCCCTGATAAACCTCTGATAACACTAAATCCACTTTTGCCCCCCGGAGAATTTCCGTAAGCATCCGGGCTTCCATCGGGGCTGCCTGCATCGCCGTTGCCAGGTTTGTAACCCTGGTTTCTGTAACCATTATCTTCTGTTGCTCCGTTTCCGCCGTTGCCCGTTCCACCTTTGTACAAAGGGATTTTCGGTTTAGGTGGCGCCGGGTTGGGGTTTACTACCGGTGAAGGGTGAATATTTTTTGAAGCGGTGGTAACGCTTTCTTTATTGACAATTTTAGCTTTATCATTTTTCTTCTCTGTTTTTACTACAGGAGCTGCGTCTTTATTATCACTTTCGTCTGCTTTAATATTTTGGGAAGGTTCTTCATGCACTTTTCGTGCAGACTGATGTGATGCCACACTTTGATTATCCGGGGCACGTTCACCCTTTACCAATGGTTGTACACTACCCATTCCTTCTACCTCGTTTCCAAGGTTTACGTCAATTAGATCCGTAACAGTAGGCGTTGGTGGTATTATCATTGGCCAGGTATAGAAAATAGCGAAGATTAAAAAAACACCGCAAACGATGAGCGTGTACATCAATGCTTTTCGGTTTTTTTCTCCTTCAAAAGAATGATTTATATAAGCTGCTTCCAATAAATTTTATTTTTTCAGTTTCAAATTTAATCAATCAAAAAAAATATTCCGGTTTGTAAATGTTAAAAGAAAAATTAAATCAGGGTTTTTCCTAATTTCTTTTTCCAAATAATAAACTTCCGATCCTCACCAGGTTGCTTCCTTCTTCAACTGCCATCTTATAATCGGCGCTCATGCCCATCGAAAGAGTTTGAAGTTTAAAGTTCGTAGTTTGCAAAGTAGAATACTTATCGAATAAAGATTTTAAAGATTGAAATTCTTTTCTTACCATTTTTTTATCGTCAGTAAAAGAAGCCATTCCCATCAGCCCTTTTATACAAATATTTTTTAAATCCGTGCTACTTGCTAAATCAATGGTAAGTAATTCTTTTAATTCTTCTTCATCTAAACCAAATTTCGTTTCTTCTTTTGCGATATGAACCTGCAAAAGGCAATCAATGGTCCGTTCATTTTTTTTTGCCTGTTTATTAATTTCTTTCAGCAATTTTTCACTATCAACACTTTGAATTAAAAAAACAAAAGGCGCAATCAGTTTTACCTTGTTCGATTGCAAATGCCCGATAAAATGCCAGCGGATGTCTTTGGGAAGTTGCTCGTATTTCTCCTCTAATTCCTGCACATAATTTTCTCCAAAATCCCTTTGCCCAAGTTGGTATAATTCTAAAATTTCTTCCACCGGTTTTGTTTTTGAAACCGCAACCAGCGTTACCTTTTTATCTTTTAATTCTGAAGAAATCTCTTTGTATAATTCTGAATGTACAGGCAATTTATTTTCTTTTGAATTTTCATATTTGCTAATTACTTAAGAATTCCCCTGCTGATCACGATTCTTTGTACTTCACTTGTGCCTTCATAGATCTGGGTAATCTTCGCGTCACGCATCATTCTTTCTACATGGTATTCTTTTACATAACCGTATCCGCCATGAATCTGAATGGCTTCTGTAGTAACCCACATTGCTGTTTCGCTCGCAAACACTTTTGCCATCGCCGCGCTTTCTGTATAATCTTCACCATTGTCTTTTTGCCACGCAGCCCGCAAACAAAGCAATCTTGCCGCGTCGATTCTTGTAGCCATGTCTGCTATTTTGAATTGAATAATCTGGTGATTTTTTATTTCGGTGCCAAAGGCTTTTCTTTCTTTTGAATAAGCGATTGCTCTTTCCATAGCCCCGGATGCAAGCCCCAAAGCCTGGGAAGCAATTCCTATTCTTCCACCTGACAAAGTTATCATAGCGAACTTAAATCCAAATCCATCTTCACCAATTCTGTTTTCTTTTGGCACTTTTACATCGGTAAATTCAATGCTGTGCGTATCGCTTCCCCGAATGCCGAGTTTATTTTCTTTGGCGCCCACCTTTACGCCGGGCCAGTTTTTTTCAACAATAAATACATTGATGCCACGGCTTCCTTTCTCAGGATGCGTTTGTGCGATCACCAAATAAACCGAAGCAGAATTTCCATTAGTGATCCAGTTTTTTACGCCATTAATTAAATAGTGGCCGTCTTTTTCTTCCGCTGTTGTCCTTTGTGAAGTGGCGTCACTGCCGGCTTCCGGCTCGCTTAACAGGAAGGCACCGATGTATAATTCACCATCTTTTTTCCCCTGCGCAAGTGGCGTTAAATATTTTTTCTTTTGTTCTTCTGTTCCAAAAGCTTCCAGGCCGTAACAAACCAAGCTATTGTTTACGCTCATACAAACACTCGTGCTCGCATCTACTTTACTGATCTCTTCCATCGCCAAAACATAACTGATGGTATCTAGCCCCGCGCCACCGTATTCAACGGGAACCATCATACCCAGAAATCCAAGGCCAGCCAGCTTCATTACCTGTTCGTAAGGAAATTTCTGGTTCTCGTCACGATCAATTACTCCCGGTAAGCATTCTGTATTGGCAAAATCCCTTGCTGCCTGGCGAATCATCAAGTGCTCTTCTGATAATGTAAAATCCATAACAATTTTTTAAGTGGTGCAAAAGTACATGAATTAAATAAGGGGCATTTCCTTATAATAAGATGTCAATCCTTTAACCTGCTTGTTTATTAGATACATTTTTACAATTCGAAAATAGAAATTTCGATTATTTATTCGTTTACTGATATTATTGAAAATCAGCTAATTTTTTATAGATAAAACTTTTTGCTTAGAAATGAAGGATCCGAAATGCCCACCGCCCATGGCGTGGAAACGCTACCATAAAAGATTAAATAAAAATTCGTAATAAATGTTTGTTTACTGTTAGGAATGGTAGCCTGCCCTTTGTAAGACTGGCACTTAACGCTGATTTAGACCTTGTGAATACATTTCCATAAGCGATTACCATTATACTAATTTTCTGTTTTCAATCTTTTGATTGTGAAAAATATGATCCCAAACATTCCGCTGAAAACGACGGTAAATGCCCATAGCGATAAATTCTGATGAGGATGAATCAGTGAGCCTTTTATAAAATTACCTACTCCTAATGGATCTTTTATTATATCCCAGCTATTGAATCTTAAAAACCGGCCCATGTAAACACCATAGCCGCAAAGAATAATAAAAAACACAAGGCTTGGCTGTACCCATTTATTTTCAAAAAACTTTTTTAAGAATCGTTCTACTTGTAACAAGGATAAGATGCCCGCGAAGATACCGTTCCAGGATGCAGAGGATACCAGTACCAAATCAAACCACTGAGGGCAACCCGCTCTTTCTCTAAAATGAAAAATATCCGTAACAAGGTAGGGTGCATTTGGGAAAAATAGCAGCCACAGTGATAGCCAAATTATAGCTATGATGCCCAATTTATTTTGTCGAATTAGTCTGTTGCTTGCACCAAGCGGTATGATTGCCAGAAACAGGTTCCATAGATAAAATGCGTACGTAAGTGTGCCCGTGTATATTATTCTTGCCGCTAATAATAAAATCGTGAAAGAAATCGAGGCGAATAAAATTTTAGACACTCCTGAGAATTTTATTTTCATTGTGGTTGGTATTATTTTTTGACAAAGTTAATCTCTCCAATAATTCAATTTTGCGATAACAGATGTAAAGAGGCACCAGCCCGATAATCCCGAAAGAACAATCAATCAATTGCCAGTAAAACGGTATATGCCTTACATAACCTGCAATAAAGGCAAGGGGAAAAACCATGCAACAGGCAATCAATCCAAACTGAATTATCCATTTATTTCTTACGGGATCTTTAAACGGGCCTATAAAGGCAACTGCGATTACAAGGTGCGCAAACGCAAGCCAGTCGTAACCATAAGCGAGAAATGGATAATTCACATTGGTTTGATGCACGGCCATATAAACTTTGTCGATCCATTCAGCTAAACCACTTTTTTGATTTTCAAAGAGGTGGTTTATCCATGCAAGTTCTGTGTCAAGTGCAAAGGCTGTAACACCACTTACCACCAGTGCGATTATAAATATAACGATCCATACCCGGATTGTAACTTTTAAAGACTCAGAACTTTGCATGGTATTTAATTTTATATTAATTAAAAGCTTCCCTGGGTTTTCTTGCAGGCATTGTTTCCTGTCCGTACCAGTTTATTTTTCTGCTGGCGTACATAGCTAACGCAAGAATGATAAAAAGCCCGATGCTGCCTATCAACAGTGCGGTATCTTCAAGCCTTATCAGCACAAAAGTAAATCCATAAAGAAGTGTAAGGAAACTCCCAAAAATTGCTGCTGTTTTACCACTTTTAAAATGGCCGTAAGCGTAGATGCTTATAAGTAGTATCGTTGCGACGGCCGCTATAAGATAAGAAAAATCAAAAGCTATAAATTCACTGATAGAAAGAAGAAGCGTGTAGAAAACGATCAGTGCTAACCCGACGAGGATATATTGTACGGGATGTACCGGTTTCTTTTGCATAAGCTCAATGATAAAAAATAAAGAAAAGGTAAGCCCGATAAAAAGAATGGCATATTTAATGCACCTGTCTGTTTTGGCATAACCGTCTGCAGGCTGGATCAATGTTACCCCAAATGCAATACTGTTTTGATCATACTTGAAGTCTTTCAAAATGGTTCCGAAAGGAAGATTGGCTTTATTGAAATTCCAGGTGGCTGTAAAGCCACTATCACTGACCGATCTCACAGAGGGTAAATCGCTGCCATCAAAAGAGGGACTTCCCCAATCGGATTGTAAAGTAAACCGGCTGTCTCCTGCCAATGGCACAAAATGAAGTTGTTCACTGCCTTTTATTTTCAGGTTGATATGAAAAGGGATTTTCTTTCCTTCATCTGCTGCACTTATTGCAATCGGGGCTGAAAGCCCTGTTTCATTAATGTCGTTGGAAGGCAGGCCGGGCGAAAGCTCATAATCTTTGCCGTTATATTGGATAATCAGTTTCTCTTCTATTCCTTTAAAGTCTGAAAGACCATAGCATATCCTGGCATCCTGCCATTGAATGAGACTGCTGTCAATCTCTTTTGGAATATTAAAATTGAAATTGCCTGTATTTTGTAACGAAGACTTGTATAAAAGTACTTTGTAGGTGGAACGTAATCTAAGTTCGTGTGATACCTGCCCGTTTACATCAAGTGAATCCGGCAAAATGAAAAGATGTTCCAAATGTTGGATTACTGTTTTATCCTTATTAATAGTAACTGTTTTGTAGGGCAAAAATAGGTATGGCCCTGTAAGTACCTGCGCTTTCGCCCACCGGTTACTGACTTCCGATACTACCTCGGACTGCCTGTCCTTTCGTTCTTTTACGAGATTGGAGATAAAAATTGTTGGGATAAGCATTACCAATATTAAAACTCCTGTAATGGCTGCCTTAATAACAATCCTGTTGGAACCGGAGGTTGACGCTTGTGGCTTATTGTCTTCGAAAGTGTTTGTTTCCATTTGTTTAAAATTTTCTGATGAATGATTATTGAGTGTAAAAAATGAGGTAAGTTGTTTAGACGAAAAGGCGATGGCTGCCAGGGAACAAGCAGACAAGAGAGTTGTACTGATTAGTCCTGTTATAAACATATTGCCAAACTGAGTACCTCCAATTATAATTGCTGAAAGGGCACCATAAACTACGCAGCAAAAGACACAGGACAGGAAGAAAATTATTTTCTTGAATTGGATTGGTTCTTTCCTTTTTCTAATAATTGTAAGTGAAATAAATACAATGAACATTGATGGTAAACTCCCGATAAGTGCAACAGCTATTGCCAGGAAAAAAGTCCACACAGGAATATAGGGCTCTGTAATGCTGTATAATAGCCAACCCGCTCCAAATGCAATTCCTGTAAGGAGCCAAATTCTTATTGTCAAAATAATTGTTCGCATTTTCATGGTTTAAAAAGTACTTTGAAATACAAAGTGTAATTACAAAAAAAATTATTTTACTGACCGGATCATTTTTTCAAGTGCATCCAGGTGCAATTTGAAAGATTGTGAACCTGATTTTGTTATCAAATAAGTAGTGTTGGTTTTTCTTCCGAGGAATCCTTTTTGCACTTTTATATACCCTTTGTCTTCGAGGGTTTTCAAATGACTTGCCAGGTTTCCATCGGTAACATCAATCAATTCTTTGAGTTCATTAAAATTGATGGATTCATTTATAATGAGAGCGCTCATAATGCCCAGCCGCACACGACTATCAAAAATTTTATTTAATTGTTCAATCGGATTCTTCATGCTGACATTTACTTTTTAATTCTTCATTCCAGGCGTTACTTCTTTTGATCCTTTTTCATACTTCCACCACATTAATATACCATAGATGATGTGAAATATTCCAAATCCGATGGCCCAGCATATTAAACCGTGGTGATAAAGCCATAGGTTTATAACTCCAAGCAGGATCTCAGCATAGCCCAGGTAGCGAACTTCTCCAATGGTATATTTACTCCCATTCACTAAAGCAAGGCCATAGAAAATAAGAGAAGCCGGAGCTACAAGTTGATATTGATGTAACTGAATCATTCGCCAAAGCATGAATCCACCAGCAAGCATAGGCAGCATTGTATTCCACAATAATCTTCTTGCCGAATTGCCCCAGATGGCAACGCCTTCCTTTTTGGTTTTCAGAAAAGTAAATAAAGTAGCGGTAACAAATGCAGCGACAAATACAACAGAAGCTATAATTAGAAGATATTCTCTTAAACAAGACAAACACATATCACCTGCTGTATATGCTTCATTATAGAGATTAATACGAAACCAGGCAAACGTTGCTCCAATAAGGGCGCAGATACCAACTGCTATACCGCTCAGCCCGCTCAGGCTTATAAATCGGCTGCTGCGTTCCATGATTCGCTTAATGTCTTTTAGGGCCTCTAAGTTTTGTGATGAGCTATCCATATAAAAGTACTTTGAAATACAAAGTAAATAATCAAAATGGAGATTTCCTAATTTTTGAAAAAAAAAAATAAAAATTTATAGCGACTTCATTTGCAATTAGCCGGAGTTGCCAATTCTTTGAAAACTTTTTATTGCCAGATGTTCCTTTGCAATTTGAAAATAGAAATTTTCATTATTGATTCGTTTGCTGGTGTTGTTGAAAATCAGCTAATTTTTTGATTTTATGATTCGTTAATTACGTCTGCAACTGTTTACCACATTAGCTAATTAACTTACCTTCGCAGCCAAAATTTTTTAAAGTAATAATGCAGGCTGAAGTAAACACAAAACAAATCAACGAAATTAAGAAGCGAAGGACGTTTGCTATTATCTCTCACCCGGATGCAGGTAAGACTACGCTTACTGAAAAGTTTTTGTTGTTTGGCGGCGCCATTCAAACTGCGGGCGCGGTAAAAAGCAACAAAATAAAAAAACATGCTACCTCCGATTTTATGGATATTGAAAGGCAGCGTGGCATTTCTGTGGCTACTTCTGTGATGAGTTTTGAATACAAAGATATTTTGATCAACTTGTTGGATACGCCCGGCCACAAAGACTTTGCAGAAGATACTTACAGGACGTTAACCGCAGTTGATAGTGTGGTTTTGGTAATAGATTCTGTAAAAGGGGTGGAAGAACAAACTAAAAGATTGGTAGAAGTTTGTCGCATGCGCGATACGCCTGTGATTGTTTTTGTGAACAAACTGGATCGTGATGGAAAAAATCCTTTTGATCTTTTGGATGAAATAGAATCGGAACTAAATATAGAATTGCATCCGCTTAGCTGGCCTATTGGCATGGGAAAGGATTTTAAAGGTGTTTATAATTTGTTTGATAAAAACCTGCTGCTCTTTAATCCAAATCAAAAAACTACAGAGGAAGATGTGCCGATCGATAATATTAAAGATGAAATTGTAGAAAGAAAATTAGGTGCAAAAGATGCGGCAAGGCTAAGAGAAGATGTGGAATTAATTGAGGGTGTTTATGAAGATTTTGATCGCCGGAAATACCTTGAAGCAAAAGTGGCACCGGTGTTTTTCGGTAGTGCCATTAATAATTTCGGGGTAAAAGAATTGCTCGAAACTTTTATACAAATAGCACCTTTGCCACAGCATAGAGAAGTAACGACGCGCGTTGTAGAACCTGAAGAAAATAAATTCAGCGGATTTGTTTTTAAGATTCATGCCAATTTGGATCCGCGCCACCGTGATAGAATTGCCTTCTTAAGAGTTTGTGCCGGCAAATTTGAGCGCAACAAATATTTTCACCATGTGCGTTTAAGCAAGAACGTTAGATTTAGTAACCCTTATTCATTTTTAGCAAGGGACAAAGATATTATTGAATCTGCTTACCCAGGCGACGTGGTTGGCTTATTTGATACCGGGAGTTTTAAGATCGGCGATACGCTTACAGAAGGTGAAGATTTTTATTTTACCGGAATTCCTTCTTTTTCCCCGGAAATATTTAAAGAAGTTGTCAATAAAGACCCGATGAAAACCAAGCAACTTGAAAAAGGGTTGTTGCAGTTAACGGATGAAGGCGTAGCGCAATTGTTTACACAGTTTGGTGGCAATAAAAAAATTATTGGTTGCGTGGGCGAATTGCAATTTGAAGTAATTCAATACCGTCTTTTAAATGAATACAGCGCTTCTGTACAATTAAATTCTCTTCCTTATTATAAAGCTTGTTGGATCACTTCAAAAGATCCAAAAAAGCTGGATGAATTTATAAAATTCAAATCTTCAAATATCGCGAAAGATAAAGATGGATACCTGGTTTATCTTGCTCAAAGCGAATGGTTTTTAAATACGGAGCGCACCAACAATCCTGATATTGAATTTCATTTCACGAGTGAAATTCATAAGTAGAAAGATATATTTTTTTGCCACTAAATTTCACGAATTTAGGCGAATTAAAAGAAAATGATTCCCCAGTAAGTAAACAAATAATAGCAACTTCTAATTTTAAAACGCGTTGTTCATTCCTATGTAATTAAAGGGAGTAATTTCTTTCAATTCTTTTTTTATCGTAGCGGAAATCTTTAAGGAATCAATGAATTTGTGCATGTTTTTTTTATTAATAGAACTTTTGCCTCTTGTCAGTTCTTTCAGTGCTTCGTAAGGCCTTGGATAATTTTCCATAAGTAAAATAGTTTGAAATGGAATCAAATAAAATGTTCCAATAAGGCGTTGGTAATTCCGAGGTTACCTTCCGTATTTTCAAAATTAAGCGGGTTTGCTTTACCCATAAGAATTGAGTTCGATAATAAGTAAAAGAAATTATTTTTTGGCGCGAAAATATTTGATATTCCTAAAAAAGAATCTATTTTTATGAAAAAAACTACAATTATGAGATCTTTGCTAAGCTTATCAGGAATATTTTTAATAATATGGTCTTTGTCAATCACAACTGCACTGCCTTCCTGTACAAAAGACAATACAATTTTTGATACAGTAACTGTTATTAAAAAAGACACTCTTGTTGTTAAGGATACCCTCCTGATTAAAGACTCTTCTTTTTCTAAAGCATTATTAACAGCTTATCCCTGGAAAACCACTGAATTACGAGCAGTATACGGAGGGGATTCGATTTATTATTACAAAGGAGGAAGCGATAATACTGGTGGCTTTGGCGACTTTTCTATAGAAACCTATACATTTAATGCAGACGGGACGGGATCTTTATTGGATGCCTTAAACGGAACACATATTATTAGGGACTGGAAATTTACTAATGCAGATGATACGAAACTCACCTTTATGGTAACTACAACCTCTTCGCCATCTTCCAAAAGCTATCTGATAACCTGGGAAAACATAAGGTATAAGAATGGTAGTATTTATACAGATGAGTATTGGTACGATAATAAAGTTTATAAGTATTATCATGGGCAAGCAATTCGATATCAGGCGAAATGATTTCACAGGTTTATCTGTAGCTAAGGTTAATACCTATATAATTGAATGGCGTTATCGCTTTTAATTCCTTTTTCAGTTCAGCAGAAATTTTTAATGAATTGATGAAAAAATGGATTGCTTTTTTATCAATAGCACTTTTTCCGCGAGTAAGTTCTTTTAACGCTTCATAAGGTTTTGGAAAATTTTCCCTCCGCAGAATAGTTTGGATTGCTTCTGCAACCACCGCCCAGTTGTTATCGAGGTCAGCATGAAGTTTGGGTTCGTTCAAAACTAATTTGTTGATTCCTTTTTCGATTGATAATATTGAAAGCAATGTATGGGCTACAGGCATTCCGATGTTCCTGATGACGGTTGAATCGGTAAGGTCTCTTTGCAAACGGGAAACGGGTAATTTAGCAGAAAGGTGCTCCAGTAAAGCGTTCGCAATGCCTAAATTCCCTTCCGCATTTTCAAAATCAATTGGATTTACTTTATGGGGCATGGCACTGCTGCCTATTTCTCCTTCTTTTATTTTTTGTTTAAAATAATCCATACTGATGTACGTCCAGATATCTCTGCACAAATCAATCAGAATGGTATTGATTCTTTTTATGGCATCAAAATGTGCAGCCAGTAAATCGTAATGTTCGATTTGTGTAGTGTATAGTTGCCGTTGCAATCCTAATTTTTCCTCAAGGAATTTATTGGCAAAATCAACCCAGTTTATTTTCGGGTAGGCCACAACGTGAGCATTAAAATTTCCGGTGGCGCCGCCAAATTTTCCGGTGAAAGGGATGTAACTGAATTGCTGAATTTGATTATCTATTCTTTCTACAAAAACCATGATCTCTTTTCCTAATATTGTGGGAGAGGCTGGCTGGCCATGCGTTTTAGCGAGCATAGGAATGTCTTTCCACTGAAATGCAAGCTCATGAAGTTTGTTTTGCAGGTTGATTACTGCGGGCAAATATCCATATTCTACAGCGTCTTTCCACATTAGCGGGATGGCCGTATTATTGATATCCTGTGAAGTTAAACCGAAGTGTACCCATTCCTGTAGTTCTTCTACACCTGCCTCTTTCAATTTTTCTTTTAAAAAATATTCAACGGCTTTTACATCATGATTGGTAATTTTTTCTGTGGCTTTTATTTTTTCAGCATCAGCTATAGAAAAATCTTTTTCAATATTTAAAAGTTGCTTTTTTATTTTAGTCGTGAGTTTGAAGAATTTTTTTTCTGATAGAAAAAGGAAATATTCTACTTCCACTTTCACCCGGTATTTTATTAAAGCGAATTCAGAAAAATATTCATCAAGATGTTGCAGTTGATTACGATAACGCCCGTCAATCGGTGATATAGCAGTAAGAGGTTGAAGTTGCATTAAATTATATTTTAGCCTCACCCCAACCCCTCTCCAAAGGAGATGGACAAGCTCGGAAAGGGTTTGGGCAGTAAACAAACAAATATGGTGAATTTTTATTTTTTAATTCTTAATTCTTATTTCATAATTTTTAATTCTCTCCACCTCATTGCCTTAAATTTGCGCCAAAATTAAAGTAATTGGTGCAAACAAAAGTACGAGTGGGTGCGGTAAGTTATCTCAATACAAAACCGCTGATCTATGGAATTGAAAAAGGGATGATAAAAGGGGAGGCCGAACTTTTAATTGATTATCCTTCAAAAATTGCCTCCATGCTGTTGGAAGATAAAATTGATGTGGGATTGGTTCCTGTAGTTATTATTCCTAAAATGAATGAGCATTACATCATTTCTGATTATTGTATAGGAAGTGTAGGTAAAGTAGCTAGTGTATGCCTTTTCAGTGAGGTGCCTCTGGATAAAATTGAAAAAGTTTTACTCGACTACCAAAGCCGAACATCTGTAGCATTATTAAAAGTATTGATCAGGGATTTCTGGAAAATGAAGGTGGTATTTGAAGATACTTCAGGTGATTACCAATCTAGAATATCAGGTACAACAGCCGGGCTTGTAATTGGAGATCGTGCTTTGGAGCAAAGAAAAATTTCCTCTTTTGTTTATGATCTTGGTGAGGAATGGAAAAAATTTACAGGGCTTCCCTTTGTATTTGCGGCATGGATCAGTAACAAAAGATTGGATGGCAATTTTATAAAAGAATTCAATAAAGCCAATGCATTTGGGCTTGATAGAATTGATAAAGTGGTGGATGAAAATCCATATCCGATTTTCGATCTTAATCACTATTATTCCGAATGCATCAGCTTTGACCTTGATGAAAATAAAAAGAAAGGATTGGAGTTGTTCCTGGAAAAGCTTGGTAATTAATCGATCGATTTCTTTAGCTACCAAAGATTTTATTTATTTTTTTTCTTACTTGTTGAATAAGAGATGGCTTTTTTTGGCCGGGTAATCCACATATCCCACGGTCAGTTCTCCTTTTCTTATGTCCTGTGGAAATTCCATTTTCTTTTTCTCAATTAAAACTATTCCTGTATAAAAGTGTAATCCATAAACCGATTTAGTAAAATCACTCACATCTAATTTCCTTTTATTTTCAGAATGCCATGCATTTATGTAATCGATAAAGTTTTTAGAATATTCAATAAATGTGTCTTTCTTTTTATAACCACCATGAAATGCATCGATGTATGAGGTATGTGTATCTTCACATAAATAAATCCCATCCTCTTTTACATGCGAAAACATTTCTTCAAAAGTTACAATCTGCTGGATCATTGTATGGCCACCGTCATCAATTAGTATATCTATTTTTGGTATCTTATGTTTCAGGTCATTTAAAAAATTCCTGTCCTCCTGTTCGCCAATAAAAATAGTTACCAGTTCATCTTCTAATTCTTTGCATCGGGGATTTACATCTACTCCATATATATGTACTTTGTGCCCAAAATATTTTTTCCACATTTCCAGGGAACCGCCTTGTGAAACGCCAATTTCAAGAAGATTAATTTCTTTGCCTCTGTATTTATTAAAGTATAAATCATAAATTTCAATATAATGATTCCATTTGTGAATCAATTTACCATCGAGATTGTCAAAGATTTCTCTGAGTGAGTCCATAAACTATTTTGATATTTTTAAAAACGTAAAGATACTTCTTCAACTTGCGATATTTATAAAAATTATATTATTTTCCCCATCCGTTTTCCTTTAAAATCTTCTAATGCTCTTAAAATATATTTTATCACCTGATATCTCTTTTTGTTGTAAAGAATATTATTTTTAAGCCGGTTCAATAAAATTTTTCTTCTAAGATTTATTTCTTCTGGAAATGTTTTCCGGTATTTGGATTTAACATATAAAAAATTTCTTGTCATGTAATAAATCCTTAATGGCGAATGTAAGGCTCTTGAAGTTAATTTAATATTTTTAAAGGAGCGATGATAAGAAGTTTCACCGAGATTATGGGTTAGAAAAATATTTGCAAATTGGATTATCTGGAATCCTTTAAAAACAGATCTCAGGCAATATTCAAAGTCAACCTCATCTATAAATAATTTTTCATCAAAATATCCTATCTCTTCGATTGATTTTAAATTTAAAACACTTCCTGAGGTGATCAAATGGTTTAATGCAATGGGATTACAATCTCCTTTTTTGAATACTTCTTTTGTGTAGCTCACTCCAAACATACTTACCTTTTCTTTTTCTTTAAAACACTTGATACACTTAAAATATTTATTCAACATCTCCTCATCAAAAGAAGAATCCTGGTCCATTGTAAGAAGCCAGTCATAGCCTTCTTTTATGGCCTGCTTACTAACTTCGTTTAATCTGAGGGAAATTCCTTTATTTTTCCCATCGTGCAAATAGGTTAAGTTTTCAAAGGCGGGTGTATAATTTTTAAATAAAGTAGGGTTGCTTTCTGTATTGTCGATAATATAAAGCTTTTCAATTTTGCTTTTGAATGCTCTTGTATTTTGAAACCAGTTTTCATCTGGATGATAAAGTATGATTGCAGCTGCAATATTCATTTTGTTCCTAACCCTTAATAAAAAATAAATTACTTGCACGAAAATAGCATTCAAAATTCAATTTAGTAGCTGAGTTATAAAGAATGATCAAGAAGTCTTTATTTTGTGTAATTTTCGCGTATGCCCTTTATTTCCATTTGTATTCCTGCATACAAGCATGTTGATTACCTGCAAAGATTACTTGACTCAATTTTAAGTCAGACGTATAAAGATTTCGAAATTATTATAACAGATGACAGCCCGGGAAATGAAGTTGAAATCCTTGTTGAAAATTATAAATCGAAAATTGATATTTTTTATTACAAAAATGAAAAGCCATTAGGGACACCGGAAAATTGGAACGAAGCGATTAGGAAGGCGAAAGGAAAGTGGATTAAGATCATGCACAATGATGATTGGTTTGGCACTAATGATGCCTTGCAGATATTTTATGATAATATCCACCAACATCCTGATGCTGTTTTTTTCTTTTCTGCTTTTCAAAATGTGGAAGCAGAAACCGGGAAAAAAGAAATTGTAAAATTGTCTTATATTGATAAAAAGTTTTTTTACAGCAATCCTTATCATCTTTTAAAAAAAGTTTATGTAGGAAATCCGAGTTGTACAATGGTCAGGAAAGATTTGGATATCTGGTACGATAAACGTTATAAATTTATTGTTGATTTTGATTATTATATCCGCGTAATTCAGCAAACGAAAATGCCTGTTTATATCGATAAAGTACTATTGAATATTGGCTTTCACGGTGAACAGGTTACCGGTTACACCAAATACAATCCCGCGGTTCAATTGCCTGAAAACATCACTTTTCTAAATGAACAGAAAAAAGATATTTTGAAGAATGTTGTTGTGTTTGATTACTACTGGCGCCTTATGAGGAATTTGAAAATTGATTCTGTTGAAAAATTATTATCTTACCTTGGAGATATAAAACCAAAACCTCAAATAATTTCTATTATTATTTTTCAAAAAAAAATACCACTCTCTTTATTAAAAATTGGTTTTGTTTCCAAGTTTTTTATGTTGATGGCTTATTGTAAAAATTGGGTTATTTACTTTTAACAAATATTCCGTCACAAATACAAAGAGAAAAAAGAAAAATGGTTACATATTTTTTATAGAAAATGTTAGTTATGCCCTATGAAGTTATTTTTGATAGCCCTGAATTTTATAAAAATAAGTTTGATTTCTACTCCTGCGGTTCAAGCCCCAATCTTGTAAAACACCTTTTAGAATATTTAGATAAAAATACCAATTCGTTATCCGAAATAAATATTGCTTTATACCTCTTTAATAATAAATTAATTAATGAAAAATTGATTGCTTTATCAGAAACCGGGATAAAAGTAAATGTCTACACTATTCCCATAGAAGGTTATGATGAGGGTAACCCTAAAAATATTATTGATATTGAAACGAGAATAACTATCTCTAATAAAACAAAATATGATAGCGCAAAGGATATTTTCAAAAATCACTTTTACAATAAATACAAAAACTATAAATTATATTTCTTCCCTCACCTGTTTTTGAGGTCACCAAACCTAAAAACTTTCTCCAGAGGGAATATGCCTTATTCCTTGCATACAAAATCTTTTTTGTTCAGGCACAAAAACGGGTTATGTGACATGGCTATTAGTTCTTCCAATTTTGCCGTTAGGGACCTTGTAAAAGAAGAGAATTTGTTTTTCATCTACAATGAAAAAGAATATGAAGCAGCGGTTTTGGATTTTTTTATTTTACTAAAAAAGTATTCGATTCATATTTCTAAATTCGAATTTGAAGGTGATTATACAAAGTTTAAAATTAAGGCAAAAGATTACAACCTGGAGGAAAATGGTGGTTTTATGGCTCCTTTTTATAAGGGCTCATCTTTTAAAATAGAAGACACTTTAAAAAAATTGATTGAAAATGCAAATGAAAGGATAATTATTGTTGCCCAACACGTTTGCCCTGTTAATTATATCGCTCAAAATAACAAAAGAACGGGCCTGGCAGGTTCAATCATAAATAAAGCAAAACAGAAAGTTCATGTTGATATACTTTCACAAACATTTGCATCCGGCGGCTCTAAATTAAATTCCAAATTTAGAAGGCCCGCAAATCAGAAGAGCTTTAAAGAATTTTTCAACCAAATTAAGGTGTGCAGTAATATAAACTATTTTGTAAATGAAAACTGCCATAGTAAATATATAATAATTGACAATAGTGTATTTATTTCTTCTTTCAATTATACGCCAACACAGTTTATTTACCTGGATAACGTAACGATTGAAAATTTTATAAATAATCCCGGCAAATCATACCAGGGGATTTATAGCGAGGTGGGGCAGTTTTTTCTAATTAAAGATAAAAATATTGTTGAGGAGTATGTGAGTAATTTTAATCACATAATAGCAAAGAAAGAAACTGAAAAAGTAAGATGGCCTGGTGCAGATAAGTAGTATTTTTAAGTTTCAGATAATAGGTTTAAATAAAACAAGTAAAGGATAAAAATGCTTTGGTTACTTTCGTAAAAAGAGACTGATCAGGCGAAATTAAAAGATAAAAAAATATTTATTTTTAAAGTTTATAAATATGAAATTGGCGACATTTTTTGCAGGCGCGGGAGGCCTGGATTTGGGATTTACAAAAGCCGGGTTTAAATGTATCTGGGCAAATGAGTATGATAAAGAAATTTGGGAAACTTATGAAAAAAACCATCCCGGTACTTTTTTGGATAGAAGAAGTTTAACCGATATTCACGCTGAGGAGGTGCCCGATTGCGATGGAATTATTGGCGGCCCTCCATGCCAAAGCTGGAGCGAAGCCGGCGCATTAAGAGGAATTGGAGATAAAAGAGGCCAATTGTTTTTCGATTTTATAAGAATACTTGCGGATAAGCAGCCCCTGTTTTTCCTGGCTGAGAATGTTTCCGGAATGTTATTGCCTGTTCATAAGAAATCGCTTGAGAATATAAAACGTATGTTTAAAGAATGTGGTTATACATTGTCATTCCAGTTGCTAAACGCTTCAGATTTCGGTGTTCCCCAGGATAGGAAAAGAGTTTTTTTTATTGGGTATAGAAGTGATTTAGGTATTGAGTTTAAATTTCCTTCAGGCACTACCTTAACAAATAAAGTTACTTTAGATAATGCTATCGGGGATTTAAAAGGCAACGCTATTCCAGCGGGCAAAAATCAAATTACTAATGGCGGGTTATGTGCTTTGCCTAACCATGAATATATGACGGGCGGCTTTTCTACAATTTTTATGTCGAGGAACCGCGTGCGTTCGTGGGATGAAGTTTCTTTTACCATACAAGCGGGTGGGCGGCATGCGCCCCTACATCCACAGGCACCCAAAATGCAACTTGTTGGGCAGGATAAGAGAATATTTGTTCCCGGTAAAGAAGATTTATATAGAAGATTAAGTGTGAGGGAATGTGCCAGGATTCAAACCTTTCCGGATGATTTCATTTTTTACTACAAAAGTGTAGTGGCAGGGTATAAGATGATAGGGAATGCTGTGCCCGTGAAATTAGCAACAGCAATTGCAAAGGTTATTATGAAAGATTTAAAAAGCGTAACATCAAAAGTTACCAATACCAGGCCAAAAAAATGGGAAGTAGTTTCAAATTTCATACAACGCGAAGCCGTTCCGATTTAATGAAAAAAATACGCAGTACTAATACAACTCCTGAATTATTATTGCGTAAAGAATTATGGAAATTGGGATATAGGTACCGGTTGAATGTAGCAAAATTAAAGGGCAAGCCCGACCTTGTTTTTAATAAATACAAGGTAGTTGTCTTTGTTGACGGCGAATTTTGGCATGGCTATAAATGGTTAGAAAAAAAACCAAAAATAAAAGCCAACCGGAAATATTGGATAAAGAAAATTGAGAGAAACATGGAAAGGGATTTAGAGAATACCAATTATTTGATGTCAAACGGTTATGTTGTCCTTAGGTTTTGGGAACATGAAATAAAGAAAGATTTGGCAGGATGTGTTAATAAAATTGGCGATCAAATCACCAAAGCAACCCAATAAGAAATTTTCAATTACTCTGTAAAATGCAGGATGGGGAAAGGCTTATAGTAAACCAACAAATTTCCCTGATTTCTGTTTTAATTTCAAAATGGCTTTATAGAGGGTGCCCTTCGGGAAGGATGAGGTTTTATGCATTCGCCAACCCTAAAGCCACTTTTACGCGGTAAAGTAATTTTCCTAAAAACGGAATGCTTTGAATGGCTTTAAGCGTTTTTAATCTTAAGGTCCAAAGCTTATTTTTCCAGCTTACTCCCAGGTATTTTTTTACCACTCTGCTGCCTTCTTTTAAAGACAAATTGTATTTCTCTGTGCTGATACCGCCGGGAACATTTATGGCAAGAATTTCATTAAGAAATAGAAATTTTTCAAAGCGGATACGTGCCACAAAATCAAAGTCCATTGCTATTTTGAAAGAATTATCATACATACCATATTTTTTGTACAATTCTTTTCTAACGTACATTGTCTGGTGCGAAAGGCTCCGCATGCCGCGGTATAATTTTTGGGGGTCAAAGGATTTTCCGAGTGTAACCCAGATGCCACTGCGTTGATAGCGGTATTTTCCATGAAGCCACATTAAATTTTTATCAGCGTCAAACTTTTCCAGAACAATTTTAATTACATTTTGATCATATAAAAGGTCACCGGAATTCAGTAAAAGAATTACATCTCCCGCTGCTCTTTTAATTCCCTTATTAAATGCATCGGCAATACCCTCATCGCGTTCATTAAATATTTTTCTGTAAGAAATTTTTTTATTCGCTTCGAAATATTTTTCAACGGTATCATCGGTTGACCCGTTGATGATCAAATGTTCAAAAGGAGGAATGGTTTGTTCATCTACCGAATGGCATGTATCCAAAACTTCCTCCAGGTTGTTGAAGCAAATGGTTATGATTGATAAGTTTGTCAAAGTTTGCATTCAGGAGAATCGTTGTATAGGGTTGCCTGCTTCTTAAAAGCTCGCAACCCTTGTGAAGATCTTTGTCATCACGAATTATAACAAATGTGCATCCGGCTCTTTCTTTTTAGTTGCATAATAAATGATCGTCGCAATGAGTAGTAACGCTACTAATATATTGGCGATAATGCTTATCAACCGCCCGTCAGTAAAGGATTTCGGCTCAAATCTCCATTCTATTTCATGATTCCCTGCCGGAATATACATGCCTCGTAAAATATAATCCACCTTTACGTAATCCGCTTTATCTCCATCAATATAAACATTCCATCCTTTTGGATAATATACCTCGCTAAAAACGGCAAACTGGGGGGAATTGGCAGAAAACCTGTAATCTATTTTGTCGTTCATGTTTTGAACCAATTTGATGTATCCTATCGAATCATATTTGGGCGTTGTTTTTATTTGCGTTTTAAATTTATTTTCAATGACTGCCGTATCTTTCAAATCGGTACTGTCAAGCGCAGCCATTTCCTGGTCGGCATTGTCAACATATTTTATCCCTTTCGCCAGCCAGCAATTACCAAATGCGGCCGGGTTTAATTGCGCAACCGCTTTTCCTGTTTGCGGATCCTGAACAATAAAATATTTGGTATTCAGCATATCGAACACCTCCATATTTCCTTTACTCAACTGGTGTGTAATAATGTCGTTGTACAAGCCAAGCTTTGCCGGATGGTAGCCGCCAACTGAATTAAGATGATAAGAAGTAGTCGCGTCATTAAATGGATTAGCAGTAGTGTTAAATACCCTGAAATTGTCGTGGTTAGGGTCTTTCAGAATTTGTTGTTCCGCTTGCGAAGGAATAAATGCCGATTCAAAGTCTTCCGGTTCCACGAAACTATTCGTGTTCAAATACCTTAAAGCAACTCCTATTAAATCGTACCCGGTGAGAATAATAAGCGCCACCACCAGGATCTTTGCAGAAATTTTTTTCTTTAAATACAAACCCAATAAAAGAACTGCCAAACCAATTAAAATAAACGACCGTAGTAAATCGCTTCCCATCAAACTTTTTCTGTCAGATCGTAATGCCTCAATAATGCTACGGCTTGTTTGGTCCGCCTGTTGTTCTAATTGAGGCGACGCTTGTTGCCCTGGCTGAACACGCATCAAGCTTTGCTTAAGGTTATCCCTGAACCCGTTATCGTTTCGGCCCGGTAAAAGAAGCGGTTGTATAAAAGAAGCCAAGCAGTACAAGAATAACGCCGGTAATAATTGTTGTGGTTTTTAATTTTTTCCATGCTTCCGCTATATCAATATCTTTTGAAATCAATTTTGTAAGAGCCAAAACGGCCATTAGCGGAAAACACAATTGTGGGATCACCAGCGCCATCGTAGGTGCGCGAAACTTATTGTAAAAAGGAAGATAATCAAAGAGGAAATAATTAAAAGTTTGAAAGTTAGATCCCCAGGCGAGTAAAACGCCCAGCACACTTGCAGCAATGAGCCACCATTTATACCACGATTTTAAATAGGCAATTCCGAAAATAAAAAGCAAGCAAATAATGGCTCCCAGGTAAACAGGGCCTGAAGTTGGCTGCTGGGTACCCCAGTAAGATAAACCATCTTCTAATTGTACCGCCTGGTCTTCAGGTGCACCCAGTTGCGAATATTGTTGAACAAACTTTGAATCAGTATTGTATTCATCACCGCCATTACTTCCACCATATAATCCCGGAACGATAAATGTAAATGTTTCTTCAAAGCCAAGGCTGTAGCTGAATGCATAATCTTTATCAAGGCCGCCTTTGGTTTTGTTTCCCTGGATATCGGAAGTCAGTTCCGACTTGCCACCACGCATACTTTCTTTGGCGTATTCATAAGTAGGCATCATAGAAACCGCGCAACAGGCAAGGCCAATGATTCCAGCCAAAAGCCCCAGTGCAGCGCTTTTTATCGCATGCGCAAATTGCTTTTCCTGGTAACTTCTTATTAAAAAAGCAATCGTCATTATTATGGCGATAATCAATGTGTAATAGACAATCTGCACATGGTTTTGTGCAATTAAAAGAGAAGAGATCAATGCCGTTATCGCGAAACCTGCCAAATATTTTTTCTTGTAAATCAAAAGCAGCCCTCCTAATACCGCTGGTGCATAGCCGATGGAAATAATTTGGGTATTATGCCCTACGGAAATTATGATCGGATCAAAAGTAGAATACGCATAAGCCAATCCACCGAGAATACTTACCCACGGATTGGCACCCGCAACTACGCATAAAAAATAAAAACAAATACATGCTAAAAAGAAAAAGCTTGCCGGAGCCGGAAGGCCTAACGTAAGTACATCAGACAGGTAGCCAACCGTAATTTTGGTTCGCGGGTCGAAGGCAATCTGGTAAGCCGGCATGCCGCTGAACATACTGTTAGTCCATAAGGGATAATAGCCATACTTGTCTCTAAAGTCAAAAGATTGTTGTGCCATTCCGTGCCATTGCTGGGTATCAGATTGCTGCATCACTTTCCCCTGCAGCGCCGGTTTTGCATAAATGACTGCTACAATCAAAAAAATAACAACTGCAATAATGTGTGGAAGTATTTTTTGGAAATTTGATTTCTTCATGAAAAGATTTTTCTTTTAAGAAGCAAAGTAAATGATTTTAGGTGAATGGTGAATCGTGAATACTGAAAGCAAAATATTGAAAAGTTAATTTAGTGAATACGTACAAACTTATCAGGAATAAATAAAAAGCGCCACATAATGCAGCGCTTTTATTAAATATTGATTTTATAATTTAATGCAATTTCTTAATGCAATTTCCGGGTATACTCATCCAGCCTGATGATTTTACCATTTTTAATCTCAAGTCATCGATATAATCTGCTGAATCTTTTTTGCCTTTATTATCTTCCCATATTTGCTTGTACCACATGGTAACCCATTCTTCCTTTCCATCTTTAGAAACAACAGATTCCCAATCACCCATTTTTACATTCATACTTTTAAAATTGCTGCGCAACTAGTAAACATTGTTTTCAGGCTGTCATTGGAAAGTGTAGATCAAAAGCATCAAATTGAAGATGAACTGAGTCTCCAAATTGAGTCAACAGATTTATCGATATCACCATCCTCATAAGCTTTAAGAGCTGTTAAGGCAGTTTGAGTGTTTTGCACTGCTCCCAATATTCCAATAATCAGGATGATCAATTGTGTAGGGATAATTCACTTTTTCAGCTGTTTGACAGTTGCAGTAGAATCGGTTGATGTTCAGGAACCGCATCGCTATTGGTATTGCATGCCGCAAACGCTATCGTTCCTAAAAAAATAACAAAGAGCTTTTTCATAAATAAGAAAATTTTAATTGATAAAATTGGTTTAGAAAAGCCGTGTGGTGCTTTTTAGGAATTGATGAAGCAATTTAACGTTTCTTACTTCATTTTCAAAATTTTTTTAATATAATGAGAGTTTTTTTGATTTACGTTTTTTCAATCGTCATAATTCTACTTGTATCTTTGCTTGCTTTTATCTTTACCTAAAAAACCATGAGGACCAAATCAAAATTTCTCTTTTTTGTTGTTTTACTTACCAGTGCATGTTCTTCAAATAAATATACCTCCACGAACAGGGTTTATAAAAAGCAGGCAAAAGCATTTGCGAAAGAGATTAAAAAAGTGCCGCATGATAAATATTATAACAGAAAAACCTGGGCAGGCACCACTAATTTTGGATTACGAAAACCTGATTTTGTAATTATTCATCATACTGCTGAAAACAGTTGTCCTCAAACACTCGGTACTTTTACCAATCCTGTTTCACAAGTAAGCGCTCATTATGTTATTTGTAAAGATGGAACGGTGCATCATATGTTGAATGATTATTTGCGTGCATGGCAAGCCGGCGTTTCTTCCTGGGGAAATAATAAGGACATTAATTCTTGCTCCATCGGAATAGAACTGGATAATAATGGTTACGAACCTTTTTCTGCTGCGCAAATAAATAGCTTACTAACGTTATTGGATACACTAAAAACAAAATACCATATTCCGACTGCTAATTTTGTGGGCCATTCTGATATTGCACCCACAAGAAAAAAAGATCCGAATGTAAATTTCCCGTGGCAATTACTTTCACAAAATGGCTATGGATTATGGTACGACGATACAACTATGATCAATGTTCACTGAAATTTTAATGATTTGCAGGCTTTGCGTATTATTGGTTATTCTGTGAAAGATTCTTCCGCAGCCATAGTAGCTTTTAAACGTCATTTTGAAGTGGAAGACAGCAGCGCTTTTTTTACAGCAGCCGATAAAAAAATTTTATACGATTTGATGGAAAAGTATGAGTAGGAATTTAATTTTTCTTGGAATTATTATGATAAATGTTGGTAGTAAACCAACAAATTTTACTGATTTTGATTCTTATTTTTTCTTTTAAAAAGCTGGCAGTAAACCAACAAATATTAATTATTTTTATTTTCTTAAATTATCCAAAATATAAGGATTTATTAATTTTTAGGATAAAAGGTTTCCGCTGGCGGATAAATGATAGATTTGGAAAAAATGTAAATGAAAAAATTCTTTTTTGCTTTAATTTTTCTATCAATAAGCGCCATTTTATCAGCGCAGGATGGCCCATCTTCTACCTGGGCAAAAAACAAGGTGGTTGTTGATGGAACCCCTAATGAATGGAGCCTTCCCCTAAAAAATTACGACAATACAACCAGGTTGTTTTTTGATTTTGAAAACGATAGCACTCATCTTTATTTATGTTTTCAAACTAAAGATGAAATGAATGAAGCAAAGATCATGAGAGCAGGAATGAAAATTATTTTGAGCGATAAAATAAATGGCAAGCATAAATCTATTATTGATTTTCCTTTACAAGCTTCAAAAGCGCCTGAAGCAAAAGACGAAATACAGCCCGACCCAATGGCGCCACATAAAGACTTGCATGCCGCTTTCCTGGAAAAAGATTCACTTATGGAAGTTAAAGGGTTCACGGGCAAAAATGGAATCATTTCTTCACGGGATGTTTCAGGTATCCATGCCGCTATCAATTGGGATTCTTCCAGGGTATTTACTTACGAATTGGCCATTCCGCTTACAGAAATGTTTGGAAGCGGTTATGACATCAAAGATCTTTCAAAAGAAATTTCCCTGGATGTAATTATTAATGCTGTACATGCAGGTAATTATTCGCAAAATGGTGGCGGGGAAAATGGATATTCAGGAAGAGGTGGCGGCCGGGGAGGAGGCAGAATGGGTGGCGGGGGATACGGCGGAATGCACCAGGGCGGAAACAGGATGGGAGGACAGGAAAACGGGCAATTTCGTGGAGACAGATTAGCTATGTCTCAGAAAACTGAAATGAAACAAAAATTGGTTTTGGCAACACAATGATCTTTTTTTAGTGTTGTTTTCTGCTTAAAAAGATTTAGTTTTTCTGTAGTTTAAAAAATATTTTATGTTTAAATTTTTCAAATAAAACGTAAAGATTTTGAAAAGAAAAACTACGGGTTATTTTCTGCTGGTTGTAGTAATTGTTTTTCTTATTATTAGAGGGTTTTCATGGTTTAAAAACGGAAACCAGGGATATGAATCTTTCAGGAACATCAGCCATTTAATTCTTACAAAACATGTAAAATGCAGGATGAATTGCCGGCATATTACCGAAGAAGAAATAAAAGAAATATTAAAAGGCGGAAGTGTAAATTATGCCAAAAGTGGCATTGGCTCAAAGGGCGATAGCACCTTTGCTCTTGAAGGCTACAGCCATGAAAATCAACATATAAGAGTAGTAGTTGCTCCGGAAAGCGACGGGCTTGTAATTATTACCTGTATTGATCTTGGCAAGGAATGGCCCTGCAATTGTTATTAAAGTGAAAGGAATAGGTAAAAGTTTTATTTGTAAATTTGTCAACAAAGTTTAGCTATTGAGATGACTATGAAATTTAAATCATACCTGGCAAAACCATTTGCCATTTATATATACAAACAAATAAAAAAATCGATGCTAACGGCTGTTGCCGACCAGGATAGCATTTTTAATTCTTTGATAAAAACCGGCGTAAAAACCGAGTTTGGAAAAGAGCATCATTTCGGAAAAATAAAAACGCATGAGGATTATGTAAAAAATGTCCCTATCCGCAATTATGAAGATTTTAAAGTTTATATAGATAAATTAAAACAAGGGAAGCAAAATATTTTGTGGAAAGGGTTTCCGATTTACTTTGCCAAAACAAGTGGGACTACAAGCGGTATAAAATACATTCCTATCACCAAAGATTCTATTCCTAATCATATCAATTCGGCAAGAAACGCAATATTGTGTTATATGGCTCAAACCGGGAATTCACAATTTTCAAATGGTAAAATGATTTTTTTGAGCGGCTCTCCTGAACTGGAAAGAGTTGGCGGAATACCTACCGGAAGATTGAGCGGAATTGTAAACCACCACATTCCCCGTTATTTAAGATCAAACCAATTGCCTTCTTTTGAAACCAATTGTATTGAAGATTGGGAAGAAAAATTATCAAAGATTGTAGACGAAACTGTTGCGGAATCTATGACGCTTATCAGTGGTATTCCGCCATGGATACAAATGTATTTTGATGAATTGGAAAAGAAAACCGGCAAAAAGATCAAGGATATTTTTCCTGATTTTACTGTCCTTGTTCAGGGAGGCGTAAATTTTGAACCTTACAAGGCGAAGCTTTTTGAAAGTATTGGTAAAGAAATTGACACCATCGAAACCTATCCGGCAAGCGAAGGTTTTTTTGCCTTTCAGGACAGTCGGAAAGAGAAAGGATTGTTGCTGAATACCAATAGCGGCATTTTTTATGAATTTGTGCCGGTTGAAGAAATTTCAGAAGAAAATCCAACGCGCCTTACTTTAAAAGACGTTGAATTAAATAAAAACTATGTGCTCATCATCAGCAGCAACGCGGGTTTGTGGGCTTACAATATTGGGGATACGGTAAAATTTGTTTCATTAAATCCTTACCGTATAGTGGTTACAGGAAGGGTAAAGCATTTTATTTCTGCTTTTGGCGAACACGTCATAGGAGAAGAAGTAGAGGAAGCTTTAATGGAAGCTGCCAAAACAGAAAACATTAAAATAACTGAGTTTACTGTGGCCCCTAATATTTCCGGCAGCGGCGAAAAAAGTTTTCATGAATGGTTTATTGAATTTCAAAACCTCCCTGAAAATTTAAACGCATTTGCAAAAAAGATAGACCAAAATTTGAGGAAGAAAAATATTTATTACGACGACCTCATCAAAGGAAATATTTTGCAACCGTTGAAGATTTGGGTAATGCAAAAAAACGGGTTCATTAATTATATGAAAAGTGTAGGCAAACTTGGAGGCCAAAATAAAGTCCCCCGTTTAAGCAACGATCGTAAACTGGTATCCGCTTTATCACATTGGTTAAAAAAACAACCCGCTGAAGTATAAAATCGCCTTCCCGGTTTTTTTGTTGAAAAGCCTTTGATCAAACCTTTTTAATTTTTTATCTATTTTTGTTGACAATGCAACTTTTTCAGGTTTTAGATACAACTTCTGCGAGAGAATTTTTGAAAATCCCTTTAATAATTTACAAGGATGACCCTAATTTCATCCAGCCGCTGGATAAAGATATAGAGGATGTTTTCAATCCAAAAAAAAATAAAGCATTTCGTTTTGGCGAATGCAGCCGTTGGATTTTGAAAGATGAAGACGGAAACCTTATTGGCCGTGTTGCTGCATTTGTTTATAAAAAATATAAGAATAAAGGGGATGAACAAAAAACGGGGGGCATCGGTTTTTTTGAATGCATCAACAACCAGGAAGCGGCTGATATGTTGTTTGATGTAAGCAAACATTGGCTTATACAACGGGGCATGGAAGCAATGGATGGCCCGATCAATTTTGGCGAACGCGACCGTTGGTGGGGTTTGGTGGTTGAAGGTTTTAAGCCGCCGATCTATTTAATGAATTATAATCTTCCTTATTATAAATCCCTGTTTGAAAATTATGGGTTTAAAAATTTTTTCAACCAGATATGCTGGCACATGTCTGTGGATACCCAGCTTAACCATAAATTTTTGGAGCAGGCAGACAAATACAATGCGCTTCCTGATTTTTCAGTGGTTCACATAAAGAAAAATAATTTAAGAAAATTTGCCGATGATTTTTGTGTGGTTTATAATGGAGCCTGGGCTGGCCACGAGGGCAACAAGCAAATGAGCAAAGAGGTGGCGTTTAAAATGTTCAAAGCGATGAAGCCTGTTATTGATGAAAGGCTTGTATGGTTTGTATATCACAAGAATGAGCCGGTTGCGTTTTGGGTCAACCTTCCGGAGATGAATCAAATATTTAAACATTTTAATGGCAAGTTTGGGCTGATCGAAAAATTGAGGTTTTTGTTGCTGAAGAAAAAAGGTTTGAATGATAAATTTACAGGAATTGTATTTGGCGTAATTCCTGAATACCAGGGAAAAGGAATTGATTATTACATGATAACCGAAGGTGCCAAAGTGATCCGGAATAAAACAAATTATGAAGAACTGGAACTGCAATGGCAGGGTGATTTCAATCCTAAAATATTAAATATTTCCAAACATATCGGTGGAAAACAAAGCCGTTTATTAACCACTTACCGTTATCTTTTTGATAGGTCAAAAGAATTTAAGAGGCACCCAATATTAAATTAGGTTTTTGACCCTTTCTCTGAAGGAAATTAATTTTTTTATATTGATTTTCTAATTTTCTTTTAAGAGAGGGTTTCTTAACTTGCAGCATTGTATCATCACGGTAAACAAATTTTGAAGGTTCGGTTTTATGGATAAATTCATTGTTTCAGCACGCAAATACAGGCCACAAAATTTTAATGCAGTTGTAGGCCAATCCCACATTACAACTACATTAAAAAATGCGATTAAAAATAACCAGTTGGCGCATGCATTTCTTTTTTGCGGCCCGCGTGGTGTGGGTAAAACAACCTGTGCAAGAATTTTGGCAAAAACCATTAATTGCGAAAACCGTACTCCGGAAGGCGAAGCATGTAATGTTTGCAGTTCATGTGTTTCTTTTGACAATGGAAGCTCAATGAACATTCACGAACTGGATGCTGCCAGCAACAATTCTGTTGATGACATACGAACTTTGGTTGAGCAGGTGCGCTTTGCGCCGCAGGCAGGAAAATATAAGGTTTATATTGTAGATGAAGTCCACATGTTGAGTGCTTCAGCGTTTAATGCCTTTTTAAAAACCCTGGAAGAACCGCCTCCATTTGCCATCTTTATTTTAGCTACTACAGAAAAGCATAAAATAATTCCGACCATTTTATCGCGTTGCCAGATTTTTGATTTTAAAAGAATTACCAACGATGATACAGTTGAGCACCTACAGGAAATTTGTGAAAAAGAAAATATAAAAGCCGATAAAACCGCATTGCATATTATCGCCCAAAAAAGTGAAGGCTGCCTGAGGGATGCGTTCAGTATCCTGGATAAAATTGTAAGTTTTACCAATGGCGAAATCACTTATTCTAATACACTTGAACACCTTAATATCCTTGATGAAGATTATTATTTCAGGCTGGTAGAAGCCATGCAAAATCAAAGCGCCGGTGATGCCATTTTATTATTTGATGAAATTAACCGAAAAGGTTTTGAAGGCGATCTTGTACTGAATGGGTTTTCAGAATTTTTGAGAAATTTATTGGTAAGCAAAGATCCAAAAGTGGCGGTCTTCTTGAAGTTTCTGAAGGATTTAAACAACGATACCTGGAAAGCGCTTCAAAAATAAATGATTCGTGGTTGCTGAGCGCGCTCAATATTTTAAATGAATCTGAAATTAATTACCGCCTTGCAAAAAATAAACGGCTTCATGTTGAACTCACATTTATAAAACTTTCTTACCTGAGCCAGGCACTTGACCTGGTAAATGAAAACGGGCAATTGTCAAAAAAAAAACAAGTTGAAAGTATAAGGCCCGTTTCGTTTAAAACGATTTCCCCCATCTCTTTTCCTAATCAAAAGAAAGAAGGCTCAAAAGTTGTTTCCCCTAAAACAAAAAAGGAAAATGCTTCGCCAGAATCATTAAAAAATAGTGGTGCAAAATTGGTAATTGATAAAGAAGCTAATTCAAATTAAAAATCAACAGGAAGAAAAATTTGCCGTTACAAAAAAGCCCTGAAACGAAATTTACAAAACTTCGTTCTTTAGAAAAGATCAGGGAAAAAGTAGCCGAGGAAAATAAAAATAATAAACCTGTAGAATTAAATGAGGAAGAATTTACATTGCCTGGGGGAAATATATTGATAAACTGTTAGCTGAAAACAAAAAGCCAATCGTTTCCAATTTTAAAACTGCAAGGTTGAATATTGTTGATGAAAATTGTATTGAGATCATTACCCAAAGTAGTTTTCAACAAAAATTTATTGAAGCCGAAAGGGGGGAATTGATCACACATTTTCAATCGCATTTTAATAATCGTTCTCTTGTTTATAAATTAGAAATTGAGATTCAAATGAAGATGAAAATGAACCGAAGGAAGAAGTATTGTCAACCAAGCAACAATATTTAAGGATCATTGAAGAATACCCTTTGGTAAAGCAACTAAAAGATAGATTAGGAATGCAGTTGGATTATTAGGAATTGTGATTTAAGAATTGGGATTTGGCTTTCAGTAAACGAACAAATAAAGCCAATTTTTATTTTTCAAAATATGCAGGGTATATTTCAAATTGCTTGATTTTTTTGCGCTAAAAAATTCTCATAAACTATGTGGCAACGCCTTGCAAAACTGGTTCTTAAAAATCGTTTGATTTTATTATTATCATTATTCGGTTTAACAGTTTTAATGGCTTTTTTTGCTGCCAAAATAAAAATGAGTTATGAGTTTTCAAAAGCAATCCCTGCTAGATAATCCAAAATACCAGGACTATCTTTCTTTCAAAAAAAAATTTGGCGACGATGGAAATGTTTTAGTGATAGGCGTAAAAACAGATCAGTTTTTTAATCTTAAAAATTTTCAGTCCTTCGTTCATTTAAACAATGAACTAAAAACGGTTCCCTATGTAGAAAATGTATTAAGCGTAGCCAATGCCGTTGACCTTTTAAAAGATACGGCTCAGCAAAAATTAAATGCTATTCCTGTTTTCCCTAAAAATCCCCAATCGCAATCGGAAATTGACAGCAGTTTAAAAGTGTTTTATACACTGCCATTTTACCGTTCACTTTTATATAATCCAACTACAAATGCTTATTTGATTGTTGTGAGGATTAATAAAGAAATTCTCAATTCCAAAGGCCGCACTAAAGTGATCAATAACATTATTGACAAGACAAATAAATATACAACGGCTACCAATATTCAAACACATATCAGCGGGTTACCTTTGATCAGGACACAAGTTGCAGACAGGATTGCCCACGAAATGAAATGGTTTATTATTGGTTCCCTCCTTCTTTCGGCGTTGATATTATTATTAATGTTCCGTTCCATTAAAACCACTCTTTTGTCTTTGCTCGTGGTTATTATCAGTGTGGTTTGGAGTGTCGGAATCATGTATCTTTTTGGATATAAAATCACTTTATTAACTGCCTTAATTCCGCCACTTATTGTTGTAATCGGAATTCCGAATTGTATTTATTTTTTAAATAAATATCATTCCACTTACAAGAAAACCCGTAATAAAGAGCAGTCATTAATTGATATGGTAAGTAAAATGGGCGTGGTTACTCTTTTCTGTAATCTTACGGCAGCAATAGGTTTCGCGGTTTTCGCATTAACTCAAAGCGCGATTTTGATAGAGTTTGGAAAAGTGGCAGGACTAAGTATTATGCTTATTTTTCTGATCTCTTTTATATTGCTTCCCGGTGCTTTAAGTTATATGAAAGTCCCCGAGACCCATCAGCTAAAATACCTTGACGTAAAAATATTCACCAATTTTTTATTAAAAGTAGAGCATTGGGTTTTTAACCATAAAAAAATCGTATATACATTTACGTTAGTTTTGGTAATTATCTCCGTTGCGGGGATTTTTAAATTAAAAACAGAAGGTTTTATTGTAGATGACCTGCCCAAAACTGATAAAATTTATAAAGACCTGAAATTTTTTGAACATAATTTCAATGGAGTAATGCCGCTGGAAATTGTGATAGATACTAAAAAACGATATGGGCTTGCCGGAGCGCGGGTTTTACCTGTTTTGGTAAAAATGGATTCGCTCTCTTCCTATATAAAAAAACAAAAAGTAATGAGCCGGCCGCTTTCTATAGTGCAGGGCATTAAGTTCGTTAAACAGGGATTTTATGAAGGCGATTCTTCCAATTACCGGTTGCCCAATTCATTTGATATTGCTTTTGTAGGTGATTACCTGCGCCCGCAGGAAGATAGCGGCTCTCAGAATAATTTATCAAAATTGCTCACCAGTTTTATTGATACAGCAAGGGAAAGTACAAGGATGAGTATAAATATGGCCGACGTGGGCACCGAAAAACTGCCGGTAATTCTTAAAAATCTAAAATTAAAAACGGATAAATTATTTGATTCATCAAAATATAAAATCACCTTCACGGGTTCCACGATTACTTTTTTAGAAGGAAGCACTTATATCATTAATGGATTAAAACAAAGCCTGCTTTGGGCGTTTTTATTTATCGCACTTTGCATGTTGTATTTATTTAAATCTTTACGGATTTTGGTTTGTTCTTTAATTCCGAATTTAATTCCTTTAGTGATCACTGCCGGCATTATGGGCTGGGCAGGTGTAAGGCTGAAACCTTCAACCGTATTGATCTTCAGCGTAGCGTTGGGAATCGCGATTGATGTCACGATACGCTTTTTAGTTAATTATAAACAGGAATTGCCTCTAAATAATTTCGAAGTAGAAAAAACAGTTTCCGAAACCATCAAACATACGGGGTTAAGTATTTTATACACTTCGTTGGTCTTAATTGCTGGGTTTATTATTTTTTGTTTCAGCGGATTTGGAGGTACACAATCGCTTGGATGGCTTACATCAATCACGCTTTTTTCCGCCATGCTTACCAATCTTATTTTGCTGCCGGTTTTATTATTGGATTTGGGAAAAAGGCAGAAGAAAGTTAAAGGTTAATTTACTAACCAAATTAACGAAGTACGTTTTATAGATTACAAACAGAAAGTTTTATTTTCTATTTATATGAACCGAAGAAATTTTGTTGAACTAATCACATTGAGCAGTGGTGCTATCGCATCCGGCGCTATTCCCGGTTTTTCAAAATCAGTTAACGCATTTTCCGGAAAAAGAAATTTAAATAGTAATACTGGAAACGAATTTTCTGCTGATGTTGTAATTGCCGGAGCAGGACTGGGAGGGTTTCGCCGCCGCTATGGCGGCTTTGCGAAATGGCCTTTCTGTAATTCTTACAGAGGAAACAGATTGGATAGGCGGACAATTAACCCAGCAAGGATTGAGTTGCCCGGATGAACATCCCTGGATTGAAACTCATGGCGCTACGCAGTTGTATCGTGATTTTCGCATGGCTGTACGTGAATATTATTTGCGAAATTATCCATTGACAGAATCGGCGGCAAAACGGAAAAATTTGAATCCGGGGGATGGATTGGTTTCCCGATTATGTTTTGAACCTCGCGTTGCCCTTGCTGTTTTATATAATATGCTTGCTCCCTATCTTAGTTCCGGCAAACTTACACTCCTGTTGCAACATAAGATAACGGGCGCAGAAGTATCAGGCAATAAAGTGCGTTCATTAAAAGCGCGAAACAAGTCCGGTGATAAAAAGGAAATCTTTCTTACGGCACCTTATTTTATTGATGCAACTGAATTGGGCGATTTGCTGCCATTGACAGGAACGGAGTATGTAACAGGAGCAGAATCCCGGCATACGACTAATGAATTGCATGCTCCCGAAATAGCTGATCCAAAAAATATTCAGGCATTTACTTATTGCTTGGCCATGGATTATGATCCCGGCGCTAATCATACTATTAGCAAACCGGCTCAATATGATCTCTGGAAAAATTTTATTCCTGATCTTACACCACCATGGCCTGGCAAATTATTAGACCTTTCCTATTCCAATCCATCTACTTTACAGCCTAAGGCCCTTGGATTCAGGCCTGACGGCGCTACTACGGGTAACCTTCTTAATCTTTGGAATTATCGCCGGATTATCAATAAAGAAAATTTTAAACCGGATGCATACAAAGGGGATATCACCCTTATTAACTGGCCACAAAATGATTACATGACGGGCAGCCTTATTGATGTTCCCGAAGAAGAAATTAAAAAAAATATTGAGAATTCAAAGCAACTGAGTTTGTCCCTCTTTTACTGGCTTCAGACAGAAGTTCCGCGCCAGGATGGAGGTTCGGGATGGCCAGGCTTACGGCTGCGTGGCGATATACTTGGAACGGAAGACGGTCTTGCAAAGTATCCTTACATAAGGGAATCGCGCCGCATTAAATCCGTTTTTACAATTCTTGAAGAGCACGTTGGCGCTGCCAATCGTGCATTGATTACCGGAAAGAAATCAGGCAACAGGGCAGCGTATTTTTTTGATAGTGTAGGCACAGGATATTACCACATTGACCTCCATCCAACCACTTCCGGTAATAATTATATTGATTTCGATTCATTGCCTTTTCAAATTCCACTTGGTGCGCTTTTGCCGGTGCGTATTGAAAATTTATTTCCCGCAAATAAAAATATAGGAACCACACATATTACAAACGGTTGCTACCGCCTTCATCCGGTAGAATGGAGCATTGGCGAAGCCACGGGTATGTTGGCGGCATATTCTAAAATAAAAAAAAGAACTCCCCACTTAGTACGTGAGAAGCCTGAACTAATGGAAGATTTTCAAAATTTTATACGGTCACAGGGATTAGAAACTCATTGGCCAAAAGATATCGTAACATGAAATAATTCTTATTAGAAGCAGTTTCAAAACGGCTTAATGAATTTTTATCAGCTTGGAAACTGCGGATACTATACTATTAATTTTTTAAATTTACTTTTGGTTTTTGTGGATGATAAAGAATTACATTTTGAACCGGCAATCTTTGGCTTTATTCATTCATGTTTTTAAATCTATCATCCTGTGGAATAAATTCCTCATTCAGATATTGTTTTTATAGAATGCTGCTATATTAAGTAACTCTTGAACTGATAAAAAAAAGGCATAGATTTTCATAGTAAATATTAAATCATCAATCATAATTATTATGAGGGCAATATGGACAGGCGCTATAGGTTTCGGATTGGTAAATATTCCGGTAAAAATTTATAGTGCAACGCAATCAAGCAACCTGGATTTAGATATGCTGGATAAAAAAGACCATTCACATATTAAATACCAGCGGGTAAATGAAAACACGGGTAAAGAAGTGCCGTGGAATAATATTGTAAAGGGATATAAAATGGACAATAATTATATTGTTCTTGAAGAAAAAGATTTTGAAGCCGCAAGTGCAGAAAAAACAAAGACAATTGCTATCAGCGATTTTGTAAAAGAGTCAGAAATAAGTAGCCTTTATTATGAAACGCCTTATTATCTCGAGCCGGATAAATCCGGGACGCGGCCTTATAAACTTCTGCTGGACGCTTTGCAAAAAACAAAAAAGGTGGGCGTGGCTACTTTTGTTATGAGAAATAAAGAAGCTTTAGCCATTTTACGGCCTGATAAAAATGTAATTGTTTTAAATAAAATAAGGTTTGAACAAGAGATAAGGGACCCAAACGAATTAACTCTTCCAAAAAATACAGAAGTAAAACCGGCTGAATTAAAAATGGCGGTAACATTAATTGACCAGCTTACAGGCAAGTTTGATATTTCAAAATACAAGGATAATTACAATGATGAACTATTAAAAATAATTGAGGCTAAATCAAAAGGTAAAAAGATCAAAGCGCCTGAGTTAAAAGTGGTTCATAGTAAGGCAAAAGACCTGATGGATCAATTGAAAGCCAGCCTTGAAGTAAAACGTAAAAAAGCATCGTAATGGCATTAACAACTTACAATAAGAAAAGAAATTTTAATGAAACATCCGAGCCTTCCGGCAAAATGAAGAAATCAGTTTCTAAACTAATCTTTGTAGTTCAGCGCCACAAAGCATCGCGGCTTCATTATGATTTCCGGTTGGAACTGGATGGTGTTTTGAAAAGCTGGGCGGTTCCAAAAGGCCCGTCAATGAACCCGAAAGACAAAAGGCTTGCAATGATGGTGGAAGACCATCCTTACGATTATAAAGATTTTGCAGGAGTAATCCCTGAAGGGAATTATGGTGCAGGGATCGTTGAAATATGGGATAGCGGAACTTATGGTGACCTCGAAAATTCACCAACCAAAGAAGCGGAAAAAAACCTTCGCGCAGGTTTAAAATCAGGGGATTTTAAATTTCAATTGTTTGGTAAAAAACTAAAAGGGGAATTTGTTTTGGTAAAACTGAAAGGCAAAGATGATAATAGCTGGTTACTGATAAAACACCGCGACGAGTTTGCTATTGATGAAGAGTATAACAGTGAAGAACAAACGAAAAAGGATTCTCCCATTAATAAATGGCTTGCTGAAAATAAGAAACCAGCGAAAAAAAAAGGGTAGCCTAAAGCAGATAAATAGTACAGTTTCAAGCGGCTACCCAACTTACGCTCCGATCGAAAACTTAATCAAAGCGATAAAAAAATTTCCCAATATATAAAGCCAATGCTTGGCAAAAGAAACCAGCCAGCCTTTTGATGACAAAGATTGGCTTTTCGAAATAAAATGGGACGGTTACCGCGCAATTTCTGAAATAAGAAAAGATAAAATTTTATTGTATTCCCGCAATGGGCTTAACTTTCAACTCACTTATCCAATTGTTGTAAATCAATTAAACAAGATAAAAGAAGATGTTGTTTTGGATGGTGAAATTGTGGTGCTTGGCGATGACGGAAAACCGGATTTTCAATTTTTACAGCATTATTCTGAAAACCAAAACCGGCCTATTCAATATTGTGTATTTGACTTGCTGGAACTAAATGGGAAAAATACAAAAGCGCTTCCGTTATTAGATAGAAAAGAATTATTAGAAAAAATAATTCCCCCGGACGATCCCGTTCTAAAATATTCTGATCATATTTTGGAAAAGGGCAAATCTTTTTTCCAGGTTTCCAAAGAGAAAAATTTGGAGGGTATCATGGCTAAAAAGATAAATTCAAAATATTTCCCCGGGAAGAGAACCTCTGAATGGTTAAAGATTAAAAATCATAAAACTGCGGAAGCAATAATTGCAGGCTACACAGAACCTTCAGGTTCAAGGAACTATTTCGGTTCCATAATACTTGCCTCAAAAAAAGGAAATAAATTTATTTATATGGGTAATGCCGGTACAGGTTTCAACCAAAAAAAACTAGAAGAATTGTATGAACTTTTTCAGCCGCTTATACAAAAGGAATCTCCTTTCAATGAAAAAATAAAAAGCAATTCAAAAATAACCTGGATAAAACCTGAATTAATTTGTGAAGTAAAATTTTCTGAAGTTACTGCGGATGGAAAATTTCGCCACCCCGTTTTTTTGCATTTAAGAACTGATAAAAATATTAATGAAATTAATATGGAAAACATCAAACAGGAAAAAAAATCCTCTCCTTCAAAAAATAAGGTGGAAAAGGAAAAACAAAAAGTTAAGAACATTTCTTCCCTTGTTAAAAATAGTGAGAAAGGGAAAGATAGAATTTACACTTTTGGAAAAAATAAAGTCGCCGTTACCCATCCTGATAAAATATATTTTCCCAAAGAAAAAGTAACAAAAGGCGATGTGGCCGATTACTATATTTCAATGGCAGATTATATTCTTCCTTACCTAAAAGGGAGGCCTGAATCACTTTTGCGTAATCCGGATGGTATTAATGCAAAAGGGTTTTTTCAAAAAGATGCTGCTGGCAATACTCCTTCTTTTGTCAATTGTAAACAGGTTCATTCTGATTCAAATAATAAAGAAATAAATTATATCGTGTGCGATAATATTGAAACGCTTGTTTATTTAAATAATCTGGGCTGTATTGAAATTAACCCCTGGCATTCTACTATAAAAGCTTTGGATAAACCTGATTACCTGATGATTGATATTGACCCATCTGATAAAAATACTTTTGAACAGGTAATACAAGTTGCGCTAACTGTGAAAAAGATTTTGGATAAAGCCGGGGCAGAGTGTTTTTGTAAAACTTCCGGTGCTTCCGGAATGCATGTATATGTTCCCACCGGAAAGAAATACACTTTTGAACAGGTAAAAGATTTTGCCTATTTGGTGTGCATGCTGGCTAATGAAGAACTGAAAGATTTTACTACTCTTGAAAGGAACCTTTCAAAACGCAGCAACAAGCATATTTATATGGATTATCTGCAAAACCGGCGCGGGCAAACGATTGCAGCGGTTTATAGTTTGCGCCCGAAGCCTGGCGCAACTGCTTCTACTCCATTATTATGGGAAGAAGTAAAACCGGGTTTATCGCCTAAACAGTTTACGATTTATAATTCACTGGAAAGAGTAAAGAAAATGGGTGATATTTTTAAGGGAGTTTTGGGTAAAGGAATTGATTTGAAAAAATGCCTTAATAACCTGGAATGATTTTCAACATGGTTTATTTGTTCAGGATAGAATAAATCGCGGTATTTTCAAATTTTCCATCGAAGAAAAAATCTTCTTTAAAAAAAGCTTCACGTACAAATCCGGTACTTTCCAAAGTTTTTGCTGAGGCAACATTAATAGCATTGATGTTTCCCTGGATGCTGTGCAATTTTAATTCATTAAAACCATAATCTATTACTTTTAAAATTGCTTCTTTGGTAATACCTTTTCTCCAAAATTCGGGAAGCAGCATGTAACCAATTTCTGCACGATAATGTTCTTTTATGAGCCTCCATAATCCAATGACTCCAATCAATTTTCCAGGTTCTTCTTTCAAAGTAATTGCCCAGTTAATTCCAGAATTATTATCTACTACATCGTTTATCATATTAATGAAATCTTTTGCTTCATCAATTGTTTCCATAGGTTTTTTGCCAATGTATTTCATCACTTTTTCATCAGAGCGTAACGTCAGCAATCGCTCCGTATCTGCAGATTCAAGCTTTCTTAATAACAATCTTGTTGTAGTAAGTTCTGGAAAGGGATGAAAGTTTACTTCCAGCATTTTAGTAGTTTAATTATTTCAAATGGATAAAATAGCAGTAATCGAACAAATTTGAACAATTTTTATTTTCACCAAATTAGGATAATTATTTTTATAATAATTAAAATCTGGTGGAAGTTATTTAAGATTTCAAGCTAAAATTATTTCAGCTTTGCTATTCAAAAAATACCCGAGTTTATCGGATTCTTTTTCTAATAAATTATTTTTCAATTTAGTTTTTGAATCAAAAAAATTAATTGTAATCAATAGTTTGTCTTTTTTTATTTCCCGCTTCCATGTTCCTTTTACTTTACCATTGATAAGAATGGTAGGCCAGAATATTCCATTTTTTGAAAAAGCTTTTGATTCATGTTCGTTTAAAACAGATGCGCTCCTGTCGGTATAACTTATAAGGAATTCATCAAAAGCGGGCAATAAAAAAATTGAATCTTTAAATTTTTTGGGAATAGAAAATAAAGCAGGAAACCAATATTCTACTTCATTTATTTTTTCAGAAATAAAATCTTTTTTTATCATTTCCAATGCATTTTTTGCGTCCGTGATTGATAAGCCTGACCACCAAACAAAATCGCGTAACGTAGCGGGGCAATGGCTTTTAAAATATTTTGTAGCCAATTTCTCCAGCGCTCCCTGCCTGTTTAATCTTTTGGGTTCGGGTACTCTTTCCCTTAATAATGCATAAGTAATTTCTTTTCCATTCATTTTTCCACTGCAAATAATTTTCTCCAGCTCGGCATTCAATAATATATGCGACGCGCGGTTTTCATCTGTTGATATTTTAGCTTTGTTAAGTTCGGTTATCAATTCTTTGCGGGTTGCGCATTTGGTTTCTTCTAAAACTCTTTTAATTATTTTATTACTTTTTTTTAAAACACTTTCGTTTAATTCCATTTGTTGGTGCCTTCCTTTCATCGAAGCTTTTATTTTTGGCGCTGACAAATCCATCATCCAGTAAATATCACCGGAAGGCACAAAATGCCAGGTAGGCCTTAAAATGTGTGTCCTGATAATTTCACCTGAATTGATTGCTGAGCCTATATTTTTTTGGGTAGCTTTTTTTAACCTAAGCCCAATTGCCCATTTGGCCATATTAAAATCCTGCGCCTGCATAGCGCCCATCCAATCTACTATTTCTCCTGCTGTTTCAAATTCTGGTTCAGCAATTTTTTGTGATATTAACCGAATGTTTGCAATATCATTAAGCGTCATAAAACTTCTTTTTCATTTAAAATTACCCATATTGTTTTTGGAAGAAAACAGAAATTACTTTTATTTATTCGTTTACTGCAAGTTTTATTTTCAAAAAATTAATCTTATTCGTCCCATACAAGCTGGTGGGTTTGTTTGATAATTCCCATCACAAAAATACTTTGCACATGGCCTACATTTTCAATTTCACTTAATTTATTTACATGAAAATCATAGTAAGAATTCATGTCTTCGCAAACCACTTTCAGCATAAAATCAAATTCACCTGAAATGCTGAAACATTCAATTACTTCATTCAAATTATCAATCACTTTTATAAATTTAGCGCCTGCGTTTTTCCCATGTTCTTTTATTGAAACATAGCATATTACCATCAAAGATTTCTTCACTTTTGTGTTATCCACTAAAGTCGCATATTGTTTTATAATCCCGGATTCTTCCATTCGCTTAATTCGTTCATGAACCGGAGTTGTGCTTAAATGGATTTTTTGAGAAATTTCTTTCACCGTGATTCTTGCATTTCGTTGCAACAATTTTAAAATAGAAAGGTCTTTTTTATCTGGTAAATAAGAAGTGGTTGCTGATTGTTCTTTTTTGTTTCCTGATTTCATGATGAATATTTAGTTTATTCTTTTATTTTAATAAATACTTTAAATATATTCTAAAGTTATCAAAACTATTAGTATTTTATTCTAATACTTGTACATTTGTACAACTAAAAAATAAAAAAATATTAATTATGTCAGCAGTAACAAAAAATACAATTGACTTCAGCCTTAAATATAAGGTGAAAGACATGAATCTTGCGGGTTGGGGCCGCAAAGAAATTAATTTGGCGGAAGCAGAAATGCCTGGATTAATGTCGCTACGCGAAGAATTCGGAAAAGAAAAACCTTTAAAAGGAGCGCGTATTGCTGGTTGCCTTCACATGACGATTCAAACTGCGGTACTTATAGAAACTTTAGTAGCCTTGGGCGCGGAAGTAAAATGGAGTTCATGCAATATTTTTTCTACGCAAGACCAGGCTGCTGCTGCAATTGCAGCTGCCGGAATTGGTGTTTTTGCATGGAAAGGCGCAAACGCAGGAAGAATCAGATTGGTGTATTGAGCAAACTTTATTTTTTGGAGGCGAAGACAGGCCTTTGAATATGATTTTGGATGATGGCGGTGATTTGACCAATATGGTTTTTGATAAATACCCTGAATTGATACAGCACATAAAAGGATTATCAGAAGAAACTACAACCGGCGTTCACAGGTTGTATGAAAGAATGGAAAAAGGAACTTTGCCAATTCCTGCAATCAATATTAATGATTCGGTAACCAAATCAAAATTTGATAACAAATACGGTTGTAAAGAAAGTTTGGTAGATGCGATAAGAAGGGCAACTGATATTATGATGGCTGGGAAAGTAGCTGTGGTAGGCGGTTACGGTGATGTGGGAAAAGGTTCTGCCGCAAGTTTGCGTGGCGCCGGTGCGAGGGTGATTGTAACCGAAATTGATCCTATTTGTGCTTTGCAAGCTGCAATGGATGGTTATGAAGTGAAGAAAATGATTGACGCTGTAAAAGAAGCTGACATTATTGTTACTGCTTCAGGTTGCCGCGATTTGATTACCGGAGAGCATTTTAAAGAAATGAAAGATAAAGCGATCGTTTGTAACATTGGGCATTTTGATATAGAAATTGATATTGCATGGCTGAACAAAAATTATGGCAATACAAAAGATACGATCAAACCCCAGGTAGATAAATATACAATTGATGGAAAAGATGTTATCGTTTTAGCAGAAGGGCGTTTGGTAAATTTAGGTTGTGCCACCGGCCATCCAAGTTTTGTAATGAGCAACTCCTTTACCAACCAGGTTTTGGCTCAATTGGAACTATGGCTTCATTCAGACAATTATGAAAACAAAGTGTATGTGCTTCCAAAGCATTTGGATGAAAAAGTAGCACGTTTACATTTGAAAAAAATCGGTGTGGTATTAGATGAACTTTCTGATAAACAAAGCGCTTATTTGAATATTCCGAAGGAAGGCCCGTATAAACCTGAAATGTATAGGTATTAATATTTTTTGACAGCAGCCTATTTGTGCTGACAATCAAAAACCCACTTTGCGAAAGGTGGGTTTTTATATTTTTTAAAAACTCTAAAAGAATTTTTAAAAAATTGGTTGGCTTATTTACCATTTTTTGGTAAATTAATAAATTTACCTAATTTTGGATTTTAAAGGTTTACCAAATGATTGTAAAATTTAAGAATTTATACCTGCAAAAACTTTTTGAAGATGATGATATTCCCGGTAAACCAAAATTTGAAAAAGCAGTCATAATTAAATTTCAGAAAACTATCCAAAAACTGGAATTCGCCGAGGACATTAAAGAAATAAAAGCGCAAAAGGGATTGAATTTTGAAGGCCTCAAAGGGAAATTAAAAGGCTTTTTTTCGGTAAGAGTGGATTATAAGTACAGACTGATTTTAACTTTAGAAAAAGATGATACAATGGAAATAACTGAGATTATCTTGGTACATGACTTGACAAATCATTATCAATAAGTGAATAAAAGATTAAGCTATGGGTAATTATAAAATATTAAGCACTAAAGGAAAAGAAATATTTCCAAAGATTGCATTGCATCCCGGAGATGTTTTAAATGATGAACTTGAAGCCAGGGAAATTAAAAAAACAATTTTCGCGGAGCAGATTGGAATGAAGCCTGGGCATCTCAGTGAATTGCTTCATGGGAAACGGAATGTAAGTGCAGCCACCGCTATCAAACTGGAAAAATTATTGGATATTCCGGCAGAATACTGGATGCGGATACAAGTTTATTACGATCTTTTTGTGGCAAGAAATAAAGAAGGGGAGGCGGCCTAACAAGAGAAATATATATTTTCACAAAGAATAAAAGAGGCAATCATAAATGACTTAATAATAATTATCTCCTGCAGGAGCCATTATCAACTTTAGGCTCTAAAAAATCTAACTGATAGTTTAATTTACTACATGCAACAAAACAAGCCCAAACTCGACATTATTAATATGCTGCTGGAAGATTGCATAATGGCTTTTCCTATTTCTTCTTTTGTGATAAGCATTTACCAGCAATACCAACGCAGAGGATGGTTGAGCAAAAAACAATTGCAGGGATTGTATGATAAAGCTTCCAAAATAAATGGCGTACTTCCCGGGAGGCTTGCTGCGTTGGAATCTATTATAAAAAAAATGCCCACGAGGGAAAGATCCGAACTTCCGGAAAACGCGCCGATGTTTGTAAAAGATGAAGCAGCAGGAAAATTAATAGATGAAATCCTCACAAAATACCCTCAACACAAAAGAGTATTATTCTTAAAAGTAAAATACGATAATAACGAAGCACTCTCCCTGGCTGATGTTTCAGAGTTAAAAAAATTTTGGCAACATCTGAAATAAATTTCCTTTTTTCTGCTTTTAACACAATATTTTATTGGATAATTAAGTTTTAAAGATGATTTTAAGTCTTAATAATAGGATTAAAAATTGTCAATTATGAAAAAAATTTTACAACAAGAGATATTATTAATTACCGGCACTCATTTTTCTTCAAGGCAATGCTGGCAAAAAAATAACCCTGAAAATGAAAACACCTTTTCAGAGGCAAGCCAACTTCAGGATGCTTGCTGGAATGGCCTTTTAAAAGATATGCTTCCCGAAATTTATAATGATAATAAAGATATTTACCTCTGGCAAATAAAGGAAAATAAATGTGGCTTAGAGATTGAACTTGGCGAATTTCCTGCAGAAGTTGATTCTTATTATTCTATTGATCCATATTCATTTTCAGAAGGCCAATTGATGAATTAAAAGGAATCAGGCACTCAGAATATTAAGATATTGCGAAATTAAAATCTTGAAAATTTGTTCGTTTACTGTAAGTGGCATAAGAAGTGAAAATTTAGTTAGTCATTTTCCCTGTTATTATTATTTTGTTTGAACAAAGAGAAATCAGAGTTGCCGAATTTATAACTAAATGTAAGCCTGAAACTTCTTACCCAATGCCTGTTATAAGTTTCCTGGTAAAAGGTGGGCGTATCATAAATAACTCCATACCTGTGGGTATTAAATATATCATTCACACTGAAACTAATTGATCCCCGGTTGTTTTTAAGCAAATCTTTTTGCAACGCAAAATCAGAACTAAACCTTTCTAATCTTTTTCCCTGCGGAATTACACGCGGAGAATGATAATCTGCGGTTAACTGAAAACTCAGGTTATTAAAAACGTTGGAAGCATTAGCTGTTTTTATTTTATAATTTGAAGTAAACTTAGCGCTGAAATCGAAACCCTCATTGCTAAGGGCCAACGAATTTTGATCGGCGTTTACTTTCCTGTATCCAATATTTACATTGGGTGTAATATCGAAATTATCATTAAACTTTTGTTGCAAAGTAAGTTCTAAACCTGCCCGGTTAGTGCTTTTTGCATTTATGTAAGTATTTAATATCGCGTTAGGGCCTACCCCCGCGCTTTGAAGCTGGTTGTATTGTGTGGTGGTTAAAGTATCGCTGTACCTGGTAATATCGCTTGTGGTATTCCGGTAGTAAATACTTGCCAAAAAATTGCTATTGTTCTTGAAAGATTTGCTGTAATTAAATTCAAAAGAGTTACTGTATTCCGGTTTTAATTGAGGATTTCCCTGTTGAATATTTAACGGGTCATTTATATCAATAAAAGGGTTCAATTGCCAGAAATCGGGGCGCCTGATCCTTCTCGAATAATTCAATTGTATTTGATCTGTTTCATTTAAATTTTTTGATAAATAAAGGCTGGGGAAAAGTGCGTTCCAGATATTTTTAATTTCTGAAGGATATTCATACCCAAATTTTTTGGCGCTGTCAAGAAGCGTTCCGGTGAATTTTGAATATTCCCCACGCAAACCTGCCTGGTAACCTACGCTTCCTATCTTTCCGGTATAAGTAATATAGGCCGCCTGTACATTTTCAGTGTATCTATAATTATTACTTAACGGGAGTTTTATTTCCTCATCGTTGTTTATAGAATACGAATTGAAATAACTTGTATAATTATTTGTGTAGCTGCGCAACCCGGTTTCAAGTTTTTTGTCTTCGCCCAAAGGATTTACATAATCAATTTTTGCAGTTACCTGGTTATTATTATTTGCTCCCTCATCTTTTACCAGGCTTGGGCTTCCAACTAAGTTTCCATCCGGATTATAAAAATCATTATTAATTGCATCGTGATCATTTACACCCCCATAATTCACTTTTACACTGGCATCTATAGTTTCTCCTTCTTTGGGGAATTTATGGCTATAAAGTAATGACGAACTGTTTCTTTTAAACTGGAAATGGCTGTCTGAAGTTCGCAAACCTGTTTGCGTTAATTGATTGGCATTGTCATAATATTCCTGGTCCTGGTTTTGTATCGTTGTGAACCGGCCGTTTACATAACCCTGGGTTAAAGTAAAAGTGTTCCTGTTGTCTAAAAAGAAATCCATTCCGCCTCTTATAGCAAAGAATTGCCGCGTATGATTATCAAGGGAATGCTGATTAAAATAATTTTCAACAATACCATTGCTTTTGTTTTGCCTGAAACTTTTTCCATGAGCATCATTGTTGGTATAATTATAATGGCTGCTCACAAAAAAATTGAATTTCCCCTGGCGCAAATTGAGGTTTATATTTCCTGAATACCTTTGAGGAATCCCACCGGTAAGGGATACAAGCCCGTTTAATCCGTAGCGTTTATCTTTCTTTAAAATAACATTAATAATTCCTCCTGTTGTTGACGCATCGTATTTTGCTGATGGGTTGGTAATGATTTCTATACGGTCAATGTCATCAGAAGAAATCTGGTCAAGGGTAAGAATAGTTGGGCGCCCATCAACAAAAATAGTTGGGCTTGAATTTCTTAATTGCACATTTCCATCTACGTCAACAGATACTGAAGGAATATTTTTCATCACGTCTATTGCAGTTCCGCCTTTTGAAGTAATACTTTTACCAACATCAAAAACCTTTTTATCAATTCCCAATTTTAAGGCCGGGCGTTCTGCAACGATAGTAACAGTTTGTAATTTTTCATTTGCGCGCGCCATCACAATATTTCCTAAATCTTTATGAATTATTTGTGTACCGGTTTTATTTCTATAGTGAAAAGTACGGTTATATAAGGTATAGCCAACTGCAGATATTTCAAGGCGTAAATTAGATAATGAAGGAATATTAGTAAACTTAAAATCTCCGTTTGGTTCACTTAACATGACTGCTATAAGGGAATCATTTTTTTGGTTGGGAATTGAGCCGTTTTTTGGTGCGAACAATTGAACGGAAGCCGCATTAATACCCTTGTTAGTTTGTATGTCAACCACTCTTCCCAGTAAGTTGTTTGAGCTTTTAAGTTGTATTTCTGCCGCGTCCTGGGTCGGCAAAGGTTCTTTGTCAATTTGGGCTGATAAATTATTAACAATAAAAGTAAAAGATAAAAGTAAAAATAAATATCTCATTATAAAATAATGTGCATTTTGTATCAAATAAATTGATAAGGTTAAAAATCAGAAGTTAATTCTAAGCTATTAAAACTTCTATGGGGTTAATATAAAAAAATACTGCCACCACAACTATACCGCTTATACTTTTGTAACGCACTGCTACAAAAAAATTAACATTTTTGAATTTTTACTCTGAATTTAATTAGAAAAATTGATAAGGTTCCAATGGATATTTATACATTTCATTTTTAAAATGCTGCGCATAAAAAAACCGGCATTTAGCCGGTTTAATTTTAAAACTTTAAAGATCTATTTTCCAACCACTTTATATTGAATAACTCCATTATCTGATTCTTCCTGGAGATACACGTTATCAGGTGTTTTATAAAGTTGCTCTCCATTAACTGTTACAATTTTTGAATCTTCCGGCAATTGAGTAACGATATCACCAATTTGCATAGATTGAGGAGCAGTTATGATATTGCTTTGATCACTTGAGGTATTATTGATCACTCCATTTTTACCTACTACAATAAAAACACCGTTACCATTTTCGTCCCTGCCGGCTTTATAATAAGTTCCGTTAAGTTCATACAATTGTTCTCCGTTAATTATTACAGACCTTGCGCCATTTGGCAAAGATGATACTGTTGCTCCCATCGGCGCATCTACTACCTCATACGAATTATCAAACTGGCGGTAATATATTCCATTATAATAATAGTAAGGAAACCCGCCTATAAATAATCTTGTATAACCAAAAGGAAGAACACCAATTTGTAAACCGAAAGGAGGAAAAATGGGCTCGTAATATCCGCCATAATACCCGTAGAAGAAACCATTATTATAATAATATGGATTTCCGCCAAAACGGATCGAGATAAAACTATGTGGTATTACGGAATAGCGTGGCCCATGCATAAACCAGGTTCTGCGTCCATAAACGTTACCATAGTAGCGGTCATCGCGATCATAATGGTTGTAATACCGATTATCCCGATCATAGCCGCGATAATTATTTTGGTAAACATTCCGGGATACTCTGTCCCTGTTATACCTGTTATCATCATTTCGGGAAGCTATTACTCTTTGATTTTGAATTGTCCTTGAATTGATAATCCGGCTATTATTAGCATTTCTTTCCGGAGTTTGGCGCACAGTCATTTGCCTTTGAGGCAGTGAATTTTGAACACGGGAAGAAGTGGTATTTCTTTCACTAAAAGTTCTTACTGGTGCTGATCTTGATACAGTTTGCCTCTCCGGAGACGAAGAGGAGCGGGAGTAACTTCGCGAATTTCTTGAATTCGATTCTCCCCTTGATTCTCTTGATCTTTGCGCATCAGCGCTGGTGAGCATTCCGATAGACAGAATGCTCAAAAAAAATATTTTATGGGATGTTTTCATTTATTGATTATTAACATGTTAAAAGATTAGTTATCAAATTTAATTTATTCAAATTGGAAATTTTGTTAAATATTATTTCAAATTATTTTTCAAACCTTCCTCAATTAAGACGCATTTTTCTTCTCTAAGTTTAAATTAAAAAAAGTGTTTTTTTTTAAATTTTAGGCCTTAAAAAGTTTAAGAAATGTGAAGACTTATAGTTTTAAAAAAATATTATTTCGACAAGTGCCTGTAAATCAATTCTAAATTTACTTTTAAAATAAATAAATAAAATGAAAGATTGCGTGGCATCAAAATTGCCTTTTATAGTAAGAATCTATTTTATTTTAAAACCCCTAAAATGATTATTATGAATAAAAAAATTATGGCATTTTTTGTAATACCAGCGTTTTTCTTTTGCACATTATCTGCCCAAAATCAAAATGATACGGTTCCGCAAACAACACCAAGAAATGATACTATCCCAAAAGATACTACCACGAAGACCGATACAACAAATGCAAACGCTTTTGTTTTCAACCGTCAGAACGTTGCAAGCATAAATTCGCAAATGAATGATACCATTCCAAAAGATACGACTAAGACCGACACAACCGGCGCGAGTGCCTTTGTTTTCAATCGCCAGAACCTTAGAAGCCTGAATTCACAAATGATTGATACTATTCCAAAAGATACCACTAAGACTGACACAACAGGTTCAAGTGCATTTGTTTTCAACCGCCAGAATCTTAGGAGCCTGAATTTACAAGTGAAAGATACTATTCCAAGTGATACAACTAAGACGGACACAAGCAAGGCCAGTGTATTTGTGGTTACCAGGGAAAATCTTAGGAGTTTGAATTCACAAATGAAAGATAGTATTCCAAGTGATACAACTAAGACCGACACAAGTAAGGCCAGTGTATTTGTGGTGAACAGGGAAAATCTTAGAAGCCTGAATTCACAAATGAAAGATACTATTCCAAGTGATACAACTAAGACGGACACAACCAGTGCGAGTGTATTTGTTTTCAACCAACAGAATCTTAGGAGCCTGAATTCACAAATGAATGATACCATTCCAAGTGATACCACTAAGACGGACACAACCAGTGCGAGTGTATTTGTTTTCAACCAACAGAATCTTAGGAGCCTGAATTCACAAATGAATGATACCATTCCAAAAGACACCACTAAGACGGACACAACAAGTGCAACTGCTTTTGTTTTCAGCCGTCAAAATGTGAAAAGTATTTCGGAAAATAATTCGGAAACAGTAGAGAATTTAGTTGTCTATGCTAACGTTTCAAAAAACGCAAATAAAATTTCAATTTCAGATAGATAGCTTAACGAGTATACTTTTTCTTAATAGCCACTCAATTTGAGTGGCTATTTTTTTAATATTTAGAAAGGAATTTAAAATACCAATTCCATCTTAAAAGATATTCCGTATTTTTCAAAAAAAATTTAGATGAAAAAATTTTTCTCATTTGCTTTTCTATTTTTAATGATGGCTCTATTATCAAAAACTAGCTTTTCTCAATACAAAACCGATAAAAAGCTTGAAAAACAATTAAAGGTTTTGTTAGATTCCTTTCATGGAACCGCCGGCATTTATGTACGCAATTTAAAAACCGGAAAAGAAGCCGCGATTAATGCGGATACTATTTTTCCAACGGCAAGTATTATTAAAGTTCCTATTCTTATTGGAATTTTTAAAAAAATTGACGAAGGTGTTTTTACTTATCATCAACCTTTAATTTATCGGGACAGTATGGCCCATGGAGGATCGGGGTTAATGCAGTTTTTTAAAGACAGCACACAAACCGAATTACGGGTCCTTGTTTCTTTGATGCTTTCACATAGTGATAACACAGCTGCAAGGTGGTGCGAAAAATTAGCTGGCGGAGGAATTGAAATCAATTCATGGTTAAGTGATCATGGGTTTCAATTCACGCGTTTAAATGCCCGCACGCCGGGCAGGGAAAAAATGGATGAAGAATTTGGATGGGGGCAGACAACGCCAAGGGAAATGGCCAATTTAATGGTGATGATTCGTGAGGGAAAAGCCATAAGCCCAGCGGCAAGTCAAAAAATGTATCGTGATCTTACTGATGTTTTTTGGGATGACTATGCGCTTTCGCAAATCCCCCCTTATGTTCAGGAAGCATCAAAGCAGGGAATGGTAAATGATTCACGTTCTGAAGCCGTATTGGTGAATGCGCCGCATGGAGATTATGTTTTTTATATTGCCACTAAAAATAACCTGGATCAGCGATGGAAACCTGATAATGAAGCGTGGCAATTAGCGCGGGATGTTTCTGCATTATTGTGGAATTATTTTGAACCTGGTTATGGATGGAAACCTGCTCTGGGAGTGGAAAAATACATGTATTAAGTTATTCACAGTAAACCAACAAATAGCGGTAATTTATATTTTCCTTTATTTGTATAATATAAAAAATGTCGCCCTCAGCGGAAGAAGTTAGATTAACTCCTAAAATAAAATACCTGATTACCATTGGCTGCGGTGTGGTTGTCGCCAATCTTTATTATTGCCAACCGTTACTTGGCGCATTGTCACGCAGCTTCAATGTCTCGGAAGAATCTGCTTCTTTTGTAAATATTTGTTCGCAAATGGGATACGGGATTGGGCTGTTTTTTATAGTCCCGTTGGGTGATATGCTTGCGCGAAGAGGCTTATTAATCTGGATGCATTTACTCGCCGCCTTATCATTAATTGGCGTAGGGTTTTCACCAAATATTAACTGGTTGTATTTTTTCAGTATCTGCGTTGGAATTACAAGCACGGCCTGCCAGGTTTTTATTCCACTTGCAATGCACCTTGCTTCAGACAAAGAAAGGGGGAAAGTTTTAGGAACCATTCTCGGAGGCTTGCTTACCGGAATTTTATTATCACGCTCTCTAAGTGGTTTTGTGGCTGAATTTTTTGGCTGGCAATCTGTATATTTTATCAGCGCTTTTTTTATGGCTGTTATGGCCGTTCTGATCTGGAAATATATCCCCGGCGAAAAACCTTCTTTTAAAGGAAGCTATTGGAAGTTGATGAAATCATTATTTAGTTTATTTAGAGAACAATCGGTAATCCGTGAAAGCGCATGGATCGGAGCTTGTTTATTTGGAGCCATCTCTGCATTCTGGGCCACCATGGCTTTCTTTTTGGAAAAGCCGCCTTTTCAATATTCCCTTTCAATTATTGGCTTATTTGGAATTATTGGTGCTGGTGGGGCTCTTATTTCGCCATTTATTGGAAGAATTACGGATAAACATGGCCCTTTTAAACCAATGCGGGTAGGGATTTTTTTGATGATTTCAGGTTATATTATATTGTTTGGAGGCAAAACAGGAATTGCCCTTGTGATCGCAGGAATCATATTAATTGATATGGGGTTGCAATCCACCCATATTCCTAACCTCGCAAGAAATTATTCATTGCTTCCTGAAGCAAGAACAAGATTGAATACCATTTATATGACTTTCTTTTTTATTGGTGGTACCATTGGTTCATCAGCAGGAAGTATTGCATGGAATGAAGGTGGATGGGCCGCCGTATGCATTTCGGGAATTGTACTTGTAGTATTGGGAGCAGTTCCTGTTTTTTTTAAAAAACACCAGTAAACCAACTTTTAAGTTGTTTTTTTAATTTACAGCTACCAACCGAAAAAATGATCTTATTTTTTAATAATATATTACTTTGCATGTTTAAAAATAATCTATGGAAAATAGTTTGTACGAATATGAAACAGAACCCGCATCAAGGCCTTCATTCCTGACCTGGCTTTGCATACTTACATTTATAGGAAGCGGATGGACAATTATAAGCAGCATATATACTTATGTTTCTGCTGACAAATATGCAAACGTTTTATCAGAAAAAAGGAATGTAAGAACAGATTCAACTTATGAAGATTCTACGCACGCTATTCATAATGAGCGAAATGCTTTTGCAGAAAAAATGAAAACCTCGTTTAGCAAAATACTCAATAAAGACAATATGCGAAAAGGCTCAATTGGCAAATTTATCGCGGCCTTATTTACATTGATGGGTGCTATATTCATGTGGATGCTTAAAAGATATGGGTTCTATATTTATATTGCCGGGATAGTTATCAGTATCATAATTCCTTTTTATTTATATGGTAATGACCTTATAGCTGTTGGTGCCACGTCCTTCAGCAATTTTTTTGGGCTGGTTTTTATCGCCTTATATGCGTTAAACCTGAAATCAATGCATAGCAATCCTGCAAAATGAAAATAGTTTGAAAGGTAAATATTTTGAAAAAATAAGATTTCAGCCTTATTTAAAATCAAAATATAATAGTACATTTGCACCCAATTATTAAAATTATTTCAAAAAAGATGTCTTATTTAACTTCAGAAAGCAAAGCAAAATACTTTTCAGATTTTGGCGGAAATGAAAAAAACACAGGGTCAATCGAAGCACAGGTGGCGATTCTGACCGAAAAGATCAATCACATTTCCAAGCATTTGGGTTCTAACAAAAAAGATTTTAGTACTCAACGCGGATTAATGCAAATGGTAGGTAAAAGAAAAAGTTTACTCGCTTATTTGAGCAAGCACAATTTGAGCGGTTACCGCGCATTGATTGAAAAGTTAGGGCTCCGTAAATAATTTATTATCAAATGATATTGTAAGCTATTCCCAACTGAAATTACGGTTGGGAATACTTTTTTATAAAATAACTAAAAAAATGAATACTCCAAATCCAACAAATGTAACTTTTGATTTAGGCGATGGCCGAATAGTTACATTAGAAACCGGCAAACTTGCACGCCAGGCGGATGGCGCGGTAACGGTACGCTTAGGCAATTGTATAATCCTTGCAACGGTTGTAGCCAACCACGAGCCGAAAGAAGGGCAGTCTTTCTTTCCATTAATAGTGGATTACCAGGAAAAATTCGCATCTGCCGGAAGAATCCCCGGTTCATTCTTTAAAAGGGAAGCACGGTTGAATGATTACGAAGTGTTGACTTCAAGATTAATAGACAGGGCTTTAAGGCCGTTATTTCCTGATGATTATTTGTGTGATGTCCAGGTGTTGGTTTCCCTTATTTCCAGTGACCCGGAAATTATGCCGGATGCAATGGCATGCCTTGCTGCTTCAGCGGCATTAGCTGTTTCAGATATTCCTATCCAGGAAATTATTTCTGAAGTAAGAGTGGCAAAAGTGGATGGTGAATTTCTGGTAAATCCAACCCGCAGCCAATTAGAAGTAGCGGATTTTGAATTTTTGGTGGCTGCTACCAGCAAGAACATCATGATGGTAGAAGGCGAAGGAAAAGAATGCCAGGAAGAAGACCTGGTAAAAGCGATTGATATTGCGCATAACGCGATTAAAATCCAGGTAAAAGCCCAGGAAGAATTGAGGGATAAAGTGGGAGCTACTACTAAACGCGATTATACGAAACCTTATCGCAATGAAGAATTAAATGAAAAGATAACCGGTTTTGCAAAAGATAAAATGTTACAGATAGCTTCGGCTGCTACCGCTAAAAATGAAAGAAAAGAAGCTTTTGATAAATTGCTTGAGGAAACTAAAGAACATCTTGGAGAAGAATTGCCTGATGAAGACAAAGCATTGATTAAATATTATTTTGGTGAATTGCAATACAATGTCGTTCGCGATATGATGTTGGAAACCAAAAAACGCCTTGATGGGCGCGGGCTTGAAGAGATAAGGCCGCTAACGATGGAAGTAAGTATTTTGCCTTCCCCACATGGTTCAGCTTTATTTACACGTGGCGAAACACAATCTTTGACTACCGTAACTTTAGGAACGCCACTTGATGAACTTTTAGTTGAAAGCGCCGCCTCCAGCAATTATTCTAAATTTATTTTGCATTATAATTTTCCTCCGTTTTCAACAGGCGAAGTAAAAATGATGCGTGGCGTTGGACGTCGTGAAGTAGGGCATGGCAATTTGGCTATGCGTTCTTTAAAGCAAATTATGCCCGGTAGCGATTATCCATATACGGTTCGCGTTGTTAGTGATATTCTGGAGAGTAACGGCTCTTCTTCGATGGCAACTGTTTGCGCAGGCTCGATGGCATTGATGGATGCGGGTGTTCCGTTTAAAAAACACGTAAGCGGTATCGCAATGGGATTGATTTCCAAAGGGGGCCAGTTTGCTATTCTTTCCGATATTCTGGGCGATGAAGATCATTTGGGAGATATGGATTTTAAAGTTACCGGAACCAGGGATGGAATTTGCGGTGTGCAGATGGATATTAAAGTGGACGGTTTAAGTATGGATGTGATGAGGCAAGCGCTTGACCAGGCGAAGAAAGGCAGGATGCATATTTTAGATGCAATGTACAATTGCATTCCCGAGCACAATGCAGATGTGAAACCTCATGCGCCACGTATGGAAAAACTCATTATTGATTCTGAATTTATTGGCGCTGTGATAGGGCCTGGCGGAAAGATCATCCAGGAAATTCAAAAAACTACCGGCGCTACTATCAATATTACCGAAGTAGGTAAAACAGGCGAGGTAAGCATTTTCTCTGCCAATAAAGAAAGCCTTGACCAGGCCGTTGCGTGGGTAAATAGTATCGTAGCTGTACCTGAAGTGGGGGATGTGTATGAAGGAACCGTAAAAGGAATTAAAGAATTTGGCGCTTTCGTTGAGTTTTTACCGGGAAAGCAGGGATTATTACATATCTCTGAGATCATGTGGAAACGGCTTGAAAATATGGATAACATTTTCCAGGAAGGGGATAAAGTAAAAGTAAAATTAGTAGGGGTTGATCCTAAATCCGGTAAGTTTAAACTGAGCAGAAAAGCTTTACTTCCAAGGCCAGAACAAAGTTCATCCACACCAAACAGGCCTCACAATGAACATTAATTTTTAAAAAACCAATATTTTAAAGCTTGTAAATGTTACAGGCTTTTTTTATGGAAAAATATTTTAAAATAGCTATAAAGGCCACCTCTTCTGATGAATCAGAAATATTAATTGCAAAATTATCAGAAATTTCTTTTTATGCCTTTGAAGAAGAAAATAATTTATTGAATGCTTACGTTAAAGAAGAGCATTTTAATGAAGAAAAGCTGAAAGATATTTTGCCACTCAACATTATTTTTTCAAAAAGTATTATTGAGGAAGAAAATTGGAACCTGGAATGGGAAAGCCAGTTGGAGCCTGTTGTTGTAAATAATTTTGTAGCCATTCGCCCTTCATTTCATAAGCCAATAAAAAATGTTAAATATGAACTGATCATAACGCCAAAAATGAGTTTTGGAACCGGCCATCATGCTACTACATTTTTGATGATCGAATTAATGGAGAAACAAGATTTTAAAAATAAAACCGTTGTTGATTTTGGCACAGGAACAGGCGTTCTTTCTATTCTGGCAGAAAAATGTGGCGCGTCAAAAATTATTGCTGTGGATTATGATGAGTGGAGCATAAAAAATACGATGGAAAACGTGGAAGCGAATCATTGTAATAAAATTATTATAAAGCAGCAAAATAATCTTTCTGAAATTGGCCTGGTCGATATTTTTTTAGCAAATATCAATTTAAATGTGCTTAAAAATGAATCATTTGTTATATCTTCTATTTTAAAAAAAGAGGGATTATTATTGGTTTCCGGTTTTCTTTGTAAAGATGAAAAAGAGATACAAAAAGTTTTTGAAAAAAATAGGCTTGTTAAAATTCAAACTAAACAACGAGGCGATTGGCTGGCAATTTTATTTAAAAAACTTTGAAATAAAATTAAGGTTACAGGCGAACAATTTAATGTTATATTTGCTATCCCTGTTTCTTCTGAATAAATTAAAATGAAAGAGTTTATACTAATTTTACTAGCTTATTTTATTGGATCCATACCTACAGCACTAATTGTTAGTAAAGCCTTTTTTAATATTGATATACGTGAATATGGAAGTGGTAATATGGGCGCTACCAATACTTTTAGAATTCTTGGGCCTAAATTCGGGACTATTGTAATGGTTGGCGATATGTTGAAAGGAATCCTGGCAGTGGCTCTCTATAATTTGCTTCCTTATTATCTCACAAACGAATTGGATCGTACTAACCTTATGCTGGGACTGGGGCTTGCTGCAGTGATAGGCCACATTTACCCTGTATGGGCTGATTTCAGAGGTGGAAAAGGCGTTGCCACTTTATTTGGAATGGTTTTGGCTATTCAGCCAATTGTTGCGATAAATTGTGTGGGTGTATTTTTATTGGTTCTTTATTTAACCCGTTATGTTTCCCTAAGTTCAATACTTGCTGGTGTGGCCCTTCCTATATGTGTTCTCTGGATTTACAACGAACAGGAAGTTTTTTACCGTGTTTTTGCTGTGGCTGTAGCAGGCCTTATTTTACTCACTCATCAAAAAAACATCAGCCGTTTATTAAAAGGCAACGAAAGGCCGCGTTCCCATCCTCAAACATCGTGACCGCCGAAAATCTAACCGTTAAGATTTTTAATTCATTTTTATTTTTCATTTAGAATTAGCCAGCTTTTAAAAACTATTTTTTTAGCAACAAAACTATTTTTGGTACATCAATTGTTTATCCCGGGTTAAATAAATTACTTTTTATGAAAAAATTACTTGTATTACTTTTAAGTTCAGGACTTTTTATTTCCGCTTGCACAAAAAATGCAATAACGGGGCGTAATCAGTTGTCTCTCGTTCCCGAATCTTCTTTGCAGCAGGAAGCTGTCACTCAATATCAAACTTTTCTTTCTCAGAATAAAGTGGTGGGTAGTTCTTCGAATAAAGATGCGGAAATGGTGAAACGCGTAGGAAGCCGGATAGCAGCGGCTATTACAAAATATTACGCTTCTAAAGGCTTATCTAATGAACTTTCAGGATATAATTGGCAATTTAATTTGGTGGAAAGCCCTGAAGTAAATGCATGGTGTATGCCTGGTGGAAAGGTAGTAGTATATACTGGTTTATTACCGATTACTCAAAACGAAGCAGGCCTGGCAATTGTTTTAGGCCATGAAATTACCCACGCTGTAGCTCATCACGGCCAGGAAAGAATGAGCGAAGCATTGGTTGCCCAGGGAATTGGTGTTGGTGCTGATCTTTTTACAAAAGGAGACCCAAAGGTCAATAATATTTTTAACGCTATTTATGCTCCTACAGCACAGGTTGGTGTTTTATTGCCTAATTCCAGGGAGCAGGAGTATGAAGCCGACCATTATGGATTAATATTCGCTGCTATGGCTGGTTATAATCCCCGTGAAGCAATTCCGCTTTGGGAAAGAATGGAAAAATTGAACTCCGGCAATCAAACACCTGAGATATTAAGTGACCATCCGCTGGATTCGAAAAGAATTACAAAATTAAAATCATACATGAATGAGGCATTGAAATATTATCACCCGGTTAATTCTTAATCAATTATTAATGGCAAATTCAGGCAGTATTTATAGTTAACAGGTTTTTTTATCTGAGAAAAGATTTTTTTTGTAAATTTGCATCAGTCTTAACTGCATATCTACTATTTTACGGGTTATTCCATTTTCAACGAATAAACCATGCAGGTATTTAGAGACTATTTTTTAATCTTAAAATATTGCCTTCATTATGTCCCAAACAATGTTTGAAAAATTGCAATTAGAGGATGAGAAAAATTTGCTAATTCAAGGCCTCTCCTTCCACAATTGAAAAACAGTTTTCAAAGCTTTCATTTTCAAAAAACGTAACGCAGCTTTTAAAAATTCGTAAGGTTGATTTTGCTTTGGTTTTTGCCTTAAATTCAAAACAACTTCAGAAAATTTTTGACGAATTATGCCCTGCATTACATAATGAAACTAAACTGTGGATTGCATTTCCTAAGCAAGCTTCAAAAATTGTAAGTGACCTTAACCGCCACGGCTCATGGGATTTTTTAATTGAACGCGGGTATGAAACCGGTGAAAAAGTAGGGCTTGATTATGTATGGAGTGCCCAACGCTTTACCAAAGCACAGGTTTGCGGGCAAATAGCTTCAAAAACTCCTTCCTCAAAAGTGGTAAGAATGAAACCTGATGCCAGGAAGTTTGCTGAAGCAGAAGGCTTCTAAATTAATAGAATTTAATAAACGTATTTTTTGTAGTTGATCTTTTCAAAAAATCAACTACCCAAAAGTGTTGCTTGTTTGACAAAAGCCGCAATCAAAACCTGTAAAGGAATTGAGTGCTAAAAATTGAAAGCTGGAACCTTCCGGAAAATAAAAATCCGCCACATTTGTTTGTTTACTTCCTAATTTCAAGCCTAACCTGGTTTTAAAAGCCTTGCTGGTTTACTGGCAAGAAATTCTCACTATTTGTTCATTTACTCTTAATTTGCTTTTAAAACTCTCTTTTGGAGGCCGGCAGGCTAAATGGTACTTAAAAACTCCACCACTTTTATCGAAGGAAAGAAAAAATAAGAACCGCCTTTTACAGTTACAAAACTCTTTAAGCCATCCACATATTTATTGTGGTTTTCCTGCGGAATGGTAAATTGTTGAACAACTCCCTCCGGCGGATTTTCCTTCACCCCAATGAAAGGGTCAGGATCGGCATACAATTGTTTAAACTTTGGATAATTGGCCCATGTGTATTGAATAAATTCAAACTGCCTGTTAATATCAGCGTTGAAACATCCGAACAGAATTCCAACTTCGTCTATGGGTGAATGTTGTATTGATGAACCCACATATTTTTCTCCGTAAGAACGAACTCTGCGCATAATACGGTGCTTTCTTGTCAGTTTTAAAGACTCAGGAGGGCCGGTTTCCTCGAAATTATCGCGGGGATTGGTACGGCGTGTGTGCGCACCAAAAGGGCAGCGAAGGCCCAATTTATCTGTTTCGGTATAAACAAAATCATTATCATCGCTCAATCCCCCCGGATCTTTATCTGGAAATTTTACAAGGGGTGCCCCGCTGGGCCATCTGCCCATCATTTTTGCAGCCAGCTTTGTACTTTCATCAGGGTTAAAGCTGCCATCTTCATTTTTACTTTTTTCATTTAGAAAATTCCAAAAACCGTCTACATCTTCTTTAAGTTGGCGAAGTACAAAATAAGTCCCGTTGCGGCCCAGGTCTTTTTGACCGCTTCCGTCCGGGTCACGGGGCAACATTTCCACATTTCCCTGATTTACTTTGACTAAAGGGGTATCAGGATGTACGTTATATTCATTTTTGTAACCCAGCACAAATTCACCGGGTTTAATATTATCAATTTTTAATCCTTCAATGCGCCACTTCCAATAATCGTTGGCTGTGAAATACTATCTCTGAAGCCAAAATGTTCTTTATCGTCAGGAAAAGTTTCTGCATTGAGAATATGTACCGGTTTCAAGCCCTTTTGATCAAACTGTTGCAAAAGCTGTTGAAGGCGCTCATCAAGTTTTTCTTCAGATTTTTCAAAAATCATAAGAATCAAATGTATTGGTTGATTGTTCGGCCCACCCCAGTTCCAATTTTGAGGATCACTGCTGTCATGATCGCCCAAAAGCCTTTGCCTGTGTGGCGTTACCATGCCTTCACGAAATTCTCTTATGAAAGAGTGAATGTTCTGTGGATCCAAACCCAAAGCTGCAAGCCCGGCACTTGTAAAACCAATGTTCAAATAGAAATTAGCGTTCGTATGGTTCACTGAAGTAATTTCCTTTGATATTTCTTTTAGAAAACCTTTCGCTTTTTTAGCATCAGCCACCTGCAAAAGAAAATATTTTGAAAATGGCATCTCCTTATAATCCCTAACAAGAAAACCTTGTATTTCTGAAAGTTCCAGTTGTTCCATTGAAATTTAATTTTAAAATCTTTTTAAAAATAGTTGCGCTTGTTTTTCAGAAAGCTCTTTGCTTAATTCATTTCTTATTAAAGTATTATTAATAATATTTTTTATAGAAAGATCATGATAAGCGCTGTACCAAACTTGTGTTAGAATCTGTGTGCCGCGGCTCCAGGCAAGAAAATGTTCCTCATCATAAGCGCCGCCGGTAAATAGAAATTTTGTTTTTGGAAAATTTACCGTATTGCTGAAAATACCTGTTAAGCCCCAGCCGGATTTATCTATAAAATCGCACAGGTATTGGTTCCAGCTTCCATCAAAATTGCTGAAGAACATCATGTGTTTGTTATTATCAAATAATACCCAGCGCGCAAAATGAATGGTAGGAATTCCCATCAGCTTTCCTTTTACAAATAAATTTTTTATCAGCGTCCTTGCAAATAACATTTGCCCTTGAACGGTGAGCAGCCTTACTTTTCCCGGCTTCATTACCAGCACTTGCGTAAATTGATTTTGATTGATAAGGTCTTCATCCTCTTCCAGCCTTTTTACCAGCTCATCATTCAACTGGCTGCGTTTTTCATAACAATTTTTATCCTTTCGTTCATAAAAAAAATGAAGTATTAAAATCCATGGAATAATTACCGGCAATAAAATTATCATAATCAAAACCATTAATATCATTCCCCCCAAATTGGTAGATTTTAACCGGCTCTGGTTTTTTTGCCCATTCAAATTCGGGATGTTTATACACTTCCTCTTTAACCGCATTCTTTATTTGCAAAGCAGCTCATCCCATTCCAATTATTTTTGTTTACAAAATTCCTGATAAATCTTTTCAGTTGATCTTCCTGTTGAATTTGTTTCAAGCTTCTTCCGGGCGCGCCTACATAAAATGCAGCGGTTTTAACCTTCCATTTTAACAGGTAATTTTTCCTGCTTTCTGTATTTCTATCGGCCGCTTCAGGGTATCCTTCACAACATTCATACAATTCATCAAAATATTCCGGGAAAACAGTAACCAGGCCTTCTGCATGAGCTGTCTATCATCTCCATCAAAATTGGAAGAAAAAACCAATCTGTACCGGAACAGCAAAAGCAGTTTTATCCCTGAAAGAACTTTCCTGCAAAACAAACCAGCGCGCATAATGCAGCGTTCCCAACTGATTAAATTTTTCATTTAAATTTTGGTGTAAGCCCACCTTAAATTTTTCAAGAATTTCGTTGAGTTTATCAAAACTATCTTCTCTGACCGGGGTAAGTAATGTAAGTGGATTTTGGTTCATCATTCAAAAAAATTTAAGAGAATTTGGAGCAGCTTTCCAGCATGAATTGGCTCAATGAAAATTAAAAGTAAATATTTTAAAAATATGAATTCAATTAATTTTACAAAGTTTTCAAAAGTTTATTTACTTTCATAGGAATCAATATCCTTATTAACCTACATCTAACTGCTTGAAGAAGCCATACAATTAAAATTATAATCATTTTTATAACCCTGAAATGATAAAGAATATTGATCATGCAAATGTTATTCATTATGGGTTTGATTCATTGATAATTAAATCCGAAAATGGCGGATTAAGCAAACCTACATGCCTGAAAGTTTTAAAAGAAGAATTTCCTTCTAAAGAAACGCTTACAGAACTGGATAATGAGTTTGATATATCTTTCAAATCCAAATGCAGCAACGTAAGAAAAGCGGTGAAGCGCGATAAAATGGAAGGCCATGAATCGCTAGTTTTAGAATACATCGAAGGGAAAGATTTGAATAAACTTCTTGCAACCGAAAAATTAAATCTTGTTCAGCAACTTCACATAGCAACAGATATTGCATCAGCACTGTTGAATCTTCATAAAGAAAATATTTTCCACCGGCGTATTCACCCTTCTAATATTCTTATAGAGCAATCAACGAATAAAATTTATTTGATTGATTTTGGTTTCGCTACCGTAGGAAATTTATTCGAAGAAGGGATAACCACTTTTAGGGAAAAAGAAATTGAATCACTGAAATACATAGCGCCGGAGCAAACGGGAAGGATTAATCACGCCGTTGATCAACGTGCAGACCTTTATTCCCTGGGTTTAATTTTTTACAGGCTTTTTACCGGGCAATTGCCTTTTGACAGTGAAGCCCGGCTGGAACTGATGTATGCTAACATTGCAAAAACGCCGGTAAAACCTAAAAAACTTAAACCCGGATTTGCCCCAAATTTTGTCGGATATAACAATGAAGTTATTGTCGAAAGATGCGGAAGACCGCTATCAATCAGCATTTGGTGTAAAATTCGATCTGGAAAAATGTATAAACCAATTTAATGAAACCGGCAAAATTGATGATTTAAACAAAAGTGATTTTAAAATTGCCGCTTCTGATTTTTCAGGAAAATTAAATTTTTCAAATAAATTATATGGCAGGGAAAAAGAAATAAAAAAGCTGAATGGCTTTTATGAGGAATGTGCCAACGGGCAGAAAAAAATCATTCTTGATTTCGGGTAATTCAGGAAGTGGAAAATCTTCTTTAGTAGAAGAACTGAAAAATTTGGTGGTTCCAAAAAAAGGCATTTTTTTAAAGGGAAAATTTGACCAGATAAGTTCTGGAACGCCTTACACGACTATTGTTCAAACGTTTAATGAACTGGTTCAGTTGATTCTTGCAGGGGATAAAATTTTCCAGGCAAAATGGAAGAAAAAAATAAAGGATGCCATTGGAAATTCAGGAAATATTTTAACGCAGTTTATGCCGGGAATAGAAGCCCTGATTGGTAAACAGCCGGATGCTCCGGAATTAAAAGGGATTGAAGCGCAGAACAGGTTTAATTATGAATTTACCAGATTCTTTAAAAGCCTTGCTGATAAAGACTCACCGCTGGTTATGTTTGTTGATGACCTTCAATGGGCAGATGCTTCCTCACTCAATTTATTTAAAACCATCATGCGAAAACCGTGACATTGATTATACAATGCTCATCGGCTCTTACCGTAAGAATGAAGTGGATGAAGAACATCCCCTTTATAAAAAAATAAATGAATTAAAAGAAGGCCATGTTCCCTTTGGAAGAGATGGAATTAAACGACCTTTCTTATCAAAATATATTTGAGCTTATTAGCGATACTTTGCTAACAAAACAGGAAAATCTCTCTTTGCTCTCGCAGATTGTATTCACCAAAACAAAAGGGAACCCCTTTTATGTAAGGCAATTTTTGAAATCAATTTATGATGAAGGTTTTTTGCATTTCGATTTTGATTCTTTGAAATGGCAATTCAATTCTGACTTGATCCTGCAAATGAATGTTTCAGGAAACGTAGTAGAATTAATGACTTCCTTCATTTTAAAACTTCCTTCAGAAACGCTTGATGTATTAAAAACCGCTTCCACTATCGGAAATGCATTTTCTAAAAGAAATCTTTCTCTTATAAAACAAATGAGCGAAAGAAATATTGAAACTTTATTAAACCTTTCTGTTTCCGAAGGATTGATTATAGTTTCTGAAGGTGAATATAAGTTCGCTCATGACAGGATTCAACAGGCAATTTATTCGCTGATTCCCGATGATGAAAAAGCGGAAATGCACCTTATAAACGGGCAACGCCTGACATTAAGTTACAATGAAACCGAACTGGATGAAAAATTGTTTGACCTTGTAAAACAATGGAATCTCGGCGCAGAAAAAATTACCGATAATAAAGAAAAAAACAATCTTGCCAGGCTTAATTTAAAAGCGGGCAATAAAGCCATTACTTCAACTGCTTTTTCACAGGCCTTATTTTATTTTGAAAAAGGATTGAATATACTGGATGAAAAAGATTGGGGCAATCAATATGATTTTATCTTACAACTTGCTACCAACGCTGCTGAAGCGGCTTATCTTTCCGGAGACTATGAAAAAGTGGATCTGTATATAAATAAAATTTTAAAGAACAGTAAATCATTAATTGATTCGGTAAAAGGATATGAAATAGACATCAAAAAACTGATTGCGCAAAATAAACCTTATGAAGCAGTAAAACTCGGTTTAAATATTCTTAAAAAAATGGGTATTAACCTCCCGCTAAAACCCGGCAAATTAGCGGTAATGAAAGACCTGATAAAAATAAAGTTTTTACTGCGCAATAAGTCGATGGAATACTACAATAATTTGCCGGAAATGGAAGACCCGGAAAAAAACGCAGCCATGCGTATTTTATCTGATATTTCTTCGGCTTCATTTTTCGCGGTTCCTAACCTGGTTCCGTTGCTGGCTTTCAAGATGATCAGGCTAACGGTTTCTTATGGCTTATCAAGAAAATCCCCTTTTAGTTTTGCAGCTTACGGGTATATTTTAAGTGTTTTTTTAAATGAAATTGACAAGGGGATCAGTTTTGGTGAAATTGCTTTGCACCTTGCAAAAAAAATTCATGCGGAAGAACTGATCGCTTCTATTATTGCCACCAATAATTTGTTTTTGGTTCATCGCCGGGTTCCGATTACAGAAACCATTCCCGATCTTGAAAAAGCATTTACCAGTGGGTTAGAATCCGGCGATAACGAATATGCATCTTATGCTGCTCATAACATGGTTTACCAGTTTTATATTATGGGATACCCGTTACCTGAGCTTTCAAAAAAAGCGGAAATGCTGGAATTGAAAATTGAAAAATTTCAGCAAGACCTTACGCTTAGAAGGTTGAGGTTGTTTCATCAATCTATTTTAAACCTTGTAGAAGAAACAGGGAAACCGGATATTCTTTCAGGAAAAATATTTGATGAATCCGAAATGGATATTGCAGAAGTAACCAAAAGCAATGAGATTTATTTTCAAAATTTATACCTGCAAAAATTACACCTGGCCTTAATATTTAATTTGAATGATAATGCGGGAAAGTATGTGCCGCTCGCTGAAAAATACCAGGAAAGCGTGAAAGGGACTACTTTGTACCCATTATTTTATTTTTACAGGTCACTTCAAATAACCGATGTTGTACCAGATTCAGTTTCAAAAAGATCAATACTAAAACAGGTCAGAAAAGATATAAACGCCATAAAAAAATATGAGAAATATTGCCCTGCAGATTATAACCACAAAATATTTTTACTGGAAGCTGAATATCAATACCTGCAGGGAAATAATCAAGAAGCCCAAATTTTATACGACAAGGCGCTGAAAGCGGGAACGCAAGTTAATATTACAAGCGACCTTGCTTATATATGGGAAAGGGCGGGCGGTTTTTCTTAAATACCAAACAAGATTTGCTGGCTAAATTTTATTTGCAAAATTCATATCGTATTTATAAACGTTGGGGGGCACTGGCAAAATTAAAACAAATGGAAAACCATTATATTCAGTTAAGAGGTGGGGGCGGAACTGAATGGCAAAACCAATTGGAAGGAACGCCCCATGAAGCTTCAAACATTGACCTGGAAACAGTTGTAAAAGCTTCTGCTGCTCTTTCAGGCGAAATTATTTTGCCAAAATTGCTGAAAAAAATGATGGAGATCATTTTGGAAAACGCCGGTGCGCAAAATGGTTTTTTAATCATGGAAAAAGATGGTGAAAAATACATTGAGGCAGAAATAAAAGCCGATAATGAAAACCTCCAAATATTGCAATCTATTCCGGTTTCCGGAAGCCACCTGTTGGCTGAATCGGTTGTGAGTTATGTTTACCTTACACGGGAAACAGTTATCCTTGATGATGCCTGCAAGAGCGAACTTTTTGGCAACGACGATTTCATAAAAAATAATGAATGTAAATCCATCCTTTGTATTCCACTGATGAATATGGGGAAAATACAGGCGGTTATTTACCTTGCAAACGACCTGACTTCCGGCGCTTTTACCACAAAGGGAGTTGCGGTTTTAAAATTATTGGCCGGCCAAATGGCGGTGTCAATAGAAAATGCGCTATTCTACAGCGAGCTTGAAAATAAAGTAAAGGAAAGAACCAATGAACTTGAAATTGAAAAGAAAAAATCAGACGATCTCTTGTTGAATATTTTACCTGAAGATGTGGCGAATGAATTAAAACAAACAGGGCGTACCAAACCCCGAAGTTATGAAATAGCGACAGTGATGTTTACCGATTTTGAAAACTTTACCAGCAAGAGCGAAAATCTTTCCCCGGAAGAATTGGTGAATATTATTGATACTTGCTTTACCAAATTTGATTCAATCATTTCCAAATATAAAATGGAAAAAATTAAAACAATTGGTGACGCCTATTTATGCGTTAGCGGGGTACCCGATGCTAAATCTCATAACGCCGCAAATGCTGTGGCAGCGGCAATAGAAATTATTGAAGCGATAAAAGAGTTAAGGTCAAATGGAAATGAAAATGATTATTTTGATATCCGTATTGGAATTCATACAGGCCCGCTTGTGGCCGGAGTTGTAGGCGATAAAAAGTTCGCATTTGATATTTGGGGCGATACGGTAAACACGGCTTCGCGCATGGAACAAAATAGCGAAGCCAACAAAATAAACATTTCACGTACGACTTATGACCTGGTAAAAGATAAATATCAATGCATTTACCGCGGAAAAAGGGCAGCTAAAAACAAAGGGAAGATTGAAATGTATTTTGTAGAAAAGCAACCTTCGGTTTTTGAAGAAAAAGTAATTCATTCGGATAAGATTTTAGAATAAAAAAGTTAAACCCCATCCGGGAAATGGGAGATAAAAATCATGGATATTCGTTTGTTTACTACATTATTCATAAGATGTATTCATTTCTTTCCAATCCTTAGTTAAATAAACAAACTGTTTTCGGGAGTTTCTTTACTATATTTAAATATATTTTTCATTTATGCATCAACGTTATAACCGGATTTTAATAGCACAGTAAATGCGAATAAATAATTCATATTTCTATTTTCGTCACTTGATTTTTTAAATGAAAATCTTATTTTATCTCTTGCAAAGGTCCTAATCAAAAACTTGTTGCTATTTTTACAAGCAATTATTTTTTATCTTATTAATTTACCCTTCATGCGTAAAAGCATTTTATCCACGCTCATTCTTTTTTTAACTGCATCGGCTCAATCTCAAAAAGTAGAAAATTTAGTTCAATATGTTCACCCTATTATCGGTACAGAACGGATGGGGCATGTTTATCCCGGCGCCACAGTTCCTTTTGGAATGGTGCAATTAAGCCCTGATACGGATACGATTCCTTATGAAACTAATGGCCATTATAATCCCGATGTTTATAAATATTGCGCCGGATACCAGTATGATGATAAAACAATTGTAGGTTTCAGCCATACGCATTTCAGCGGCACAGGGCATTCTGATCTGGGTGATTTTTTGATCATGCCAACCGTTGGGAAATTGCAATTAAACCCGGGAACTGCCGATGATCCGGAAAGTGGTTTTCGTTCCAGGTATTCTCATAAAACGGAAGTTGCCGAAGCGGATTATTATAAGGTAAAATTAGATGATTATAATATCGTTGCAGAGCTTACAACTACTGCCCGTGTTGGGTTTCATCAATATACTTTTCCTAAAACTGACAGCGCGCATATTATCCTTGACCTGATGAGTGGCATCTATAATTACCCTGATAAAAATGTGTGGACATTCATTCGGGTAGTGAATGATTCACTGGTAACAGGTTACCGCCAAACGAGCGGTTGGGCGAGAACAAGAACAGTTTATTTTGCCATGCAATTCTCAAAACCTTTTATAGATTATGGCGATAAAAATTTTTCCAAACGTGAACCCTATCGTGGCTTTTGGGGAAAGTTTGATCAAAGCAAAAATTTTCCTTCTCTTGCCGGAAGGAAATTGCGCATGTACTTTAATTTCAAAACGAATGAAGGCGAAAAAATAAAAATAAAATTTGCGCTTTCACCGGTGAGCCAGGCCGGCGCACTGAATAATTTGAAAGCAGAAATCCCCGGTTGGGATTTTGAAAAAATAAAAGAGGAAGGGCAAAAACAATGGAACAAGGAACTGAACAAAATTGTAATCAATGCAGATAAGGATGAGAAAATTAATTTTTACACTGCGATGTATCATGCCTTTATCAACCCAACGATTTACATGGATGAAGACGGAAAGTACAAAGGATTAGATCAGAACATTCATCAAGCAAATGGCTTTACCAACTATACTACTTTTTCTCTTTGGGACACCTATCGTGCTTTGCATCCGCTATTTAATATCATACAGCCAAAACGGAATGGCGATATGATAAAATCCATGTTGGCACATTACGATCAAAGTGTGATGCACATGTTGCCAATCTGGTCAAACTCTGCAAACGAAAATTGGTGCATGACCGGTTACCATGCCGTTGCCGTGATTGCGGATGCAGTGATAAAAGGAAATACCCCATTCGACCCCAATAAAGCTTTAGATGCGTGTGTGACAACTGCACGGCATAGAAGTTACGATGGTATTGGTTTGTATGAAGATATGGGTTACATCCCTGTTGATAAAAACGGCACCGGCACCTCCACTACTTTAGAATATGCATATGATGATTGGGCAATTGCGCAGATGGCAAAAAAGCTAAAAAGAATGGATATTTATAAAGAGTTCATTAAACGTTCCCAAAATTATAAGAATGTTTTCGATCCTTCTGTTGGCTTTATGCGCGCACGTTTGAGCGATGGTTCATTTAAGAAAGATTTTGATCCGCTGAGCACCTCCGGCCAGGGATTCATCGAAGGCAATTCATGGAATTATACTTTGTTTGTTCCTCAGGACCCTGCTTCTTTAATTCAATTAATGGGTGGTAAGAAAAAATTTACGAATTACCTCGATACATTATTTACTATGCATTTGTCTGATCAGTTTTTTGCAGAAACAGAAGACATTACAAGAGATGGTATAATTGGAGGATACGTGCATGGAAACGAACCTTCGCATCATATTGCCTACTTATACAACTGGACAGATGAGCCTTGGAAAACCCAACAAACCGTGCGCATGATCTTGAAAAATCAATACCATACCGGCCCGGCTGGTTTGGGCGGAAATGATGATACTGGCCAAATGAGCGCCTGGTATATTTTCGGCACTATTGGTTTTTATCCTGTCGCGCCAGGCTCGCCGGTTTACCAGATTGGCAGCCCTGCAATAAATGTTGCGACGTTGCATTTGGAGAATGGAAAAACATTTTCCATTGAAGCAAAAAACCAAAGCGATAAAAATGTGTTTGTAAAGAAGATAGAATTGAATGGAAAACCATTAAATCGTTTGTACATTACTCATTCTGAAATAATGAATGGCGGCAAGTTGGTGTTTTATATGTCACCAAATCATGCTTAAACATTTCGGGAATTATAGTAAACGAAGAAATAAAGGGGAATTTTATTTTGTTGCCACGGATCAAACAGATTTGCACAGATTAAAAGCAGAAAACTAAACCATCTAAACAATTCTAAACCTAACTCTCCAACAATTTATCCACTTCAATTTTACTTATTTCCCTGATAGCATTTGCAATAGAATCGGCATCTATACCTGCTTCAGTTTGTTGTTGCTTCTGTGAAGCATGTTCGATAATCTCATCAGGTATTCCTATTATTTTTACTTCAGCTTTATAATTTTGTGTGTTCATAAATTCTAAAATTGCAGAACCAAAGCCTCCCACTACAGTTCCATCTTCAACAGTAATTATTTTAGAATATTTTTTGAAAACTTCATGCAATATTTCTTCGTCCAGGGGTTTTACAAAACGAATATCATAATGGGCAGGGTTTAAACCTTCAGGTTTTACATCTCTTATTGCCTGGGCAGCAAAATTGCCGGGATGCCCAAAAGATAAAATTGCAATTTCTTCACCGTCTTTTAGTTTTCTGCCGGTCCCAATTTTAATTTCTTTCATCGGTGTTTTCCAGTCAGCCTTTACAGCCTGGCCGCGCGGATAACGGATCACAAAAGGATTTTTGGTAGAATCCAGTTGCGCTGTGTACATCAGGTTTCTTAATTCACTTTCATTCATCGGCGCACTTACAATCATATTTGGAATGCACCGCATGTAGGCAATATCATAAGCTCCCTGGTGAGTTGCGCCGTCTTCTCCAACAAGCCCCGCTCTATCCAAACAAAAAATTACTGGTAAATTTTGCAGGGCAACATCATGGATTACCTGGTCGTAAGCGCGCTGCATAAATGAAGAATAAACATTGCAAAAAACACGCAATCCCTGGGTTGCCATTCCTGCGCTGAGTGTAACAGAATGTTGCTCACAAATACCCACATCAAAGGCGCGGTTTGGCATCTTTTCCATCATATATTTCAAAGAGCAGCCGCTCGGCATGGCCGGAGTGACGCCCATTATTTTATCATTTTTTTCTGCCAATTCAATAATAGTATGGCCGAAAACATCCTGGTATTTTGGAGGCTGTGGAATATCAAATCTTTTCTTATAAATTTCACCGGTTATTTTATCAAACAAGCCGGGCGCGTGCCATTTGGTTTGATCTTTTTCAGCCAAGTCAAAGCCTTTCCCTTTCACCGTTTTTATATGCAATAATTTAGGGCCGGGAATTTCTTTCATATCCTGCAACGTATCCACGAGCTTGGTAATATTATGGCCATCAATTGGGCCAAAGTAACGGATGTTTAAAGATTCAAAAAGATTGCTGCTCCTACTTACCATTCCTTTTAAAGAAGTTTCAATTTTGCTCACCATCTTTCTTGAAAATGTTTTACCCGGAAGTTTCCCAAGGGCTTTCCAAAAATCATCACGTAATTTGTTATAGGTCTGGGAGGTAGTAATATCAGTAAGGTATTCTTTGAGCGCACCCACATTTGGGTCAATGCTCATGCAATTATCATTGAGAATAATCAGTAAATTACTTTTTTCAATTCCAGCATGATTCATTGCTTCAAAAGCTTCGCCTGCAGTCATAGCGCCATCTCCAATAATAGCGATGTGTTGCCTGTTATCTTCGCCTTTATAATGGGAAGCCATTGCCATTCCTAAAGCAGCAGAAATGGATGTGGAGGAATGCCCCACGCCAAAAGTATCATATTCGCTTTCTGCTCTTTTTGGAAAACCACTCAAGCCATCTTTTTTTCTGATCGTATTAAAATTATCACGCCTGCCAGTCAGTATTTTGTGGCCATAAGCCTGGTGGCCAACATCCCAAACTAATTGGTCGTAAGGCGTATTATACACATAATGCAAAGCAACGGTAAGCTCAACCACACCAAGGCTTGCCGCAAAATGCCCGCCATGAACACTTACTACATCAACAATATATTGGCGAAGCTCATCTGAAAGCTGGTGTAATTGTTTACGGTCGAGCTTTTTTAAATCTTTTGGTGAATTAATTGTTTTTAACAGAGGCCCGGGTAAAATTTCCATTCAGTAAAAATTAATAGGTAAAAGTACAATTTTTAAGAGATATAGAATTATAAACGAATAAATTAAAAGAATAGTTTATGAATTATTTGACTTTGACTGATTCTTTCAAAATGGAAGTGCAAAAAACTGGTACGAAACCCTTTTCTAAAAAAATCCTGTATTTTACAGTTTCAAAACTGCCAAACAAATGATGAATTCACAACTTAAGATGAAACTTTTTCAGAAAAAAAATATAATCAGAACAGGCATTATAATTTTATTATTGAATGGCATCTCCCAATTTATTGAGGGCCTTATTAAAGGATGGAATTCTGTTCACTAGGTTTATTAGATAATTATATTTTTACAAAGAGAAATTTCTTAAAAAAGAGATAGAACAGAAATCTGAATTAATTATTGGTTTACTATCTAAATCTATTATGAGTTTTTGTGTTTTATAAAATAAAAAGTGATAAGAACCTTAGCACAATTCAATCACCATCGCACTTGCGCCGCCGCCGCCGTTGCAAATTCCCGCCGCACCGATTTTCCCATTATTTTGCTTCAACACATTTATCAGTGTTACAATTATTCTTGCGCCGCTGGCTCCTAACGGATGCCCAAGCGCCACCGCGCCACCGTTTACATTTACTTTAGCAGCATCGAGTTTCATGTTCTGCGTATTTACAATTCCCACAATACTAAATGCTTCATTCAACTCAAAAAAATCAACATCGCTTAGTTCCAAGCCGGCTTTTTTTATCGCTTTTGGCACTGCCAAAGAAGGGGTTGTGGTAAACCATTCCGGTGCTTGTTCTGCATCGGCATAACTGAGGATTTTTGCAATTGGTTTTAATCCCAAACTGTCCGCTTTTTCTTTACTCATTAAAACGACAGCAGCCGCTCCATCATTGATGGTGCTTGCATTTGCGGCGGTTACGCTTCCGCCTTTTTCAAACGGGGATTTTAAACCAGGTATTTTTTCAAATTTTACATTGAAAGGTTCTTCATCTTTTAACATCAAAACAGGTTCGCCTTTTCTTTGTGGAATTTCAACACCAACAATTTCATTTTCAAATCTTCCTTCATTTAGAGAAGCCTGGCTACGCTTATAACTTTCAATAGCAAATTCATCCTGCTGCTCACGCGAAATATGGCAATCCCGTGCACATAATTCAGCCGCATTTCCCATTGCATAATCTTTATAAACATCCGTTAAACCATCTTTTGCCATTCCATCAATCAATGTAGAATTTCCATATTTATTTCCCCAACGAACGGCGGGCGCATAAAAAGGCGCACTGCTCATATTTTCCATTCCGCCTGCCACAACAATGTCAGCATCGCCCAGTAAAATACTTTGCGCGCCATTCATTATCGCTTTCATCCCGCTGGCGCAAACTTTATTCACCGTAGTGCAGCAAACATTTTCAGGAAGCCCTGCATAAATAGCGGCTTGCCGCGCAGGAGCCTGCCCCAGGTTGGCTTGTAATACGCAACCCATATATACTTCCTGGACATCTTCAGGTTTTATTCCGGCTTTTTCAACCGCGCCTTTAATAGCGGTTGCCCCCAATTTTGTTGCCGGAATATCTTTTAAACTTCCACCAAAACTTCCGATAGGAGTGCGTACTGCCGATAAAATATAAACTTCTTTTTTATCCATAATTATTACTTATCATTAACTTAACAAAGATAACCAAATTACCGGCGGTGTGGAAAAGATGTTAACTAAGAAATTCCCAAATCTATTTCTAAGGAAAAAATTCTTAAGATTAGAAATGAGGAATAAACGTGCATTTTAATAAGAAAAAAATCGGATATTTATAACATTACGAAATGATAAAAAAATTCTTTTACTTCGTGTAAATTTTAAAAAAAACATAAAAATTATGAGCAACACGGTTATTTCAATGAAAAATTTTATAGCTACAATGGTAGTTACATTAGTATTAGTGATAATTATTGCTAAGGTGTGCCTGATATGGACTTATTAAGCTTTGTTTGGTTAAGATGGAAAGTTGAGTAACACACAAATTGCCAAACAAAAAGAAAGCAATGATGATACCGCAGGAAACGATACAGCAAATTGTGAGCAGAATTGATATTATTGAAATCATCAATTCTTTTGTGAAACTAAGAAAAAGAGGTACCAATTATATTGGGCTGTGCCCGTTTCATAATGAAAAATCTCCTTCTTTCACCGTTTCTCCTTCAAAAGAAATTTATAAATGTTTTGGTTGCGGCCGTAGCGGAAATTCCATCACTTTTTTGATGGAGCATGAAAAATACAGTTATGTAGAAGCACTGAAATGGCTGGCTGCCAAATACAATGTAGAGATTGAAGAAAAAGAAACCAGCCCCGAATACAAAGCGCAGCAACAAGCCGCCGACAGCCTTTATATCATTAACAATTTTGCCCAACAGTTTTTTTCTGATACTTTATTTAATTCTGAAGAAGGGTTGAATGTGGGAATGAGTTATTTAAAAGAAAGAGGGTTCAGGGAAGAAATTATTACCAGGTTTCAATTAGGTTATAATCCTGAAGCGCGCGATACACTTGCAAAAGCAGCGATTGAAAAACAATTTAATAAAGAGCTTTTGCAAAAATCCGGGTTAGTGGTTTTGCGCGAAAACGGATTGCAGGATAATTATCGCGGAAGGATAATTTTTCCGATTCATAATCAATCAGGAAAGGTGACAGGATTTGGCGCCCGGCTTATCAGGAAAAATGATAAGGCGCCTAAATATATCAATACGCCTGAAAATGAAATCTATGTAAAAAGTAAAATTCTTTACGGTTTATGGTTTGCGCGGCAGGCAATTGATAAAAATGACGAATGCTTGTTGGTTGAAGGGTATACGGATGTAATTTCCCTTCACCAGGCAGGAATAGAAAATGTAGTGGCGAGCGGCGGAACTTCCCTAACACCTGACCAGCTAAGGCTCATAAAAAAATATACTTCTAATCTTACTATTTTATATGATGGAGATGCCGCCGGCGTGAAAGCCGCTTTGCGTGGATTGGACCTTGCGCTGGAAGAAGGTTTGAATGTGCAAATGGCTCTATTGCCCAACCAGGAAGACCCAGATAGCTATGTAAATAAAAATGGCGCGGCTGCCTTTTCCACTTTTATTAAAGAAAATAAAAAAGATTTTATTTTATTTCAGCTTGAATTTTCTTTGGCGGAAGCGGGCAATGATACCAACAAAAAAGCGCAGATTGTAAACCGCATCGCCGAATCTATTTCTAAAATAAATAAAGCCGAAGATTTTACAAAGCAACAGGATTATATCCGCAAAACTGCCGAAATTTTAAAAGTAGATGAAGGTGGATTGCATAACCTGGTTAATAAATTTATTCGGGAAAAATTAAATAAAGAAGAGAAAAAATTCAACCAGCAGGAAAATTTTTCGCAACAGCCCGGAAATGAAATTTCCGAAATTTCTTCTGAAGATTCCGATTCTATTTCTCTTTTAAAAGATGAGATATTTCACGAAAGGTCGCTCGTGCGCTGCCTTCTTGAATATGGGCTTAATGAATGGGAAGATGAAAAAAAAGTAGCGGATTATTTGTTGTATGATTTTATAGATGATGAAACCCTGGAAGACCCGATGTTGAAAAAAATAATCAACACTTATAAAATCTGGTATGAAGAAAACCTGGAACCCACCTCTAAAAGTTTTTTATATACCGAAGACCTTGCCATGAGCAATACAGTTGTTCATTTGATTGAATTTCCTTACGAAGTAAGCGATGGTTGGGAAACAAAATACGAAATGCCCGTGCCCACGAGGGAAGAGAATTATAAAATGGATATTATTTCCACACTTCGTTACCTGGAACTGAAAAAAATAAAAAAGCTCATCAGCTTAAATGCGGATGAACTCGGAAAAACAACTTCTGTTGACCTGCAAATGTTACTGATACAAACTCATTCTCATTTAAAAAATATGGAAATGCAACTGACAAAAGAAATAGGAATGGTGATCATGAAATAATACTATAAACCTTTTGTGATTTAGAAGATGCTATTATGCAAAATTAATCAAACATGAAAATTTGCATTATTTGTTGGTTTACTGTATGCTAGATTTTCGGCAAAAAAATATTTGGTTTGTTGGTTATGGCGTTTGGCTATCCTTGTTACCTTAGTTTATTTTTCAAATGCATCGGCAATCACTTTTGTATCCATAAAAACATGGACATTTACAATTTTTCCATCCTGTAAAGTAAATGCCTGTACCCAATCTGCAGCATAACTTTTTCCGGTTGGTTTTACGTCCGCTTCATCGTGCCCGATCACAACAACCGAGTTGTCATTGGTACAAAAATTTTGTGGTACAAAAGATTTCATTTTTAAAGTAGCATTTTGGATCTCAAACATTTTCATTACTTCTTCAATGCCATTGAACGTGCCCGAAAAAGGAATGAAAGGCGCGCCGGCTCTTGTCCATACTACATTTTTATCAAATGATGATAATACAGCAGGAATATCACCTGCTGCAAAATCTTTGTACATCTGTTCTATTACTTGTTGGTTATTGTTTGGCATGTTGATTCAAATTTGTATCATTAAAAAAATCTTTATCTGCTTGGGGTTCTATCTGTGCAATCTTATTTTGTTGACACCGGAAAGCATACATTTTTTCGTAAATTATTTTCCTTGCCCTGTTGAAATTCCCTATTGGCCGGTGTTCCGGAAGCGAATGCCACACATTAAAAGAAAGGTTATCACCAAATTCCCTTTGTTCCGGCGTATCAAAAATTTGCGTTGGAATCCGGATCGTTGCTACTTTTTGAAAAGTTGAGTTCCATTCTACGGTAGGGTCTTCAACCGGCATTTTTTCGGCATCCGTTTGAAACTGGATACAGAAATCATAAACGATCTCATTTTTTGACAAAGTTTCTTTCATCTTTAGCCTTAAAAAATCCGGGCCACTGTTATCCTGCTGGCATGTGAGGCCATTATCTTTAGAAGGGAAAACCGCATATTTTACGGCTCTGTTTTCATCTCCAAAACGATAAGGGACTGTGCTGTAATAATTCAATTCAAAAGGGTGGTTGCATTTAATTTTTGCTTTTGATCCATTCAAAAAAATAGAAGCATTTTTAAAAATATAAGGTATTTTTTTTAATACGGGCCCTTTGAAAGGTAGCATAGTAACCACTTGCAGCACATGGTAAAAATCTTTTACCTCTTTTGCCACAAAACTTTTTGTATTCATTAAAATAAAATCCTGGTTGAAATTTCCTATATTTTCAAGAGGTATTTTTTCTCCGGGCACATTCATTATTTTAATGGCAAACCCTCTTATATCTTTTTTATTATCGTCCAAAGGTTTTGTATTTCCGTTAGAAAACCGGATCCACGCAGGGAAAGATTTTTCTTCTTTAAACAAACCGGTTTTTAAATCTCCGGAAAGGTTTTTTTCAATAATAAATTCGGCTTTTACACACCCATTTATCTTAGGATGGATCTGGCGAAGCTGTTTTTTATTTTTATATAGCCTCAGCATCTGATCTTCTAATAAAGCCACGATCTGATTTGCTATTTTTCCTTCATTTTCTTTTGGGTATTCTTTTCCAATAAGAAGGCTTTCCTGATTTGTAGTCATTAATTGTTCATTAAATATTTTCGTTTAAAAGAAGAAGTTTTTTAATGCTTTATTCAAGGATGCCTGTTTTTTCAAAAAAGGGGAAAGGATTTAACTATTTACATTTCAATGAAATGTATTTGCTTTAATTATGTGAATGTAGTAAATTTAATTATCTTTATTTAATTCCTTGAAAAACCAGCCTGCTTGCTTTACCATAAATTATCACCTTACTATTTATGAATAAAATTTTTTCAGAACAAAGCGACTGGGATGAATTGTTGGATTATATTTCCGACAAGCAATTAACGCCTATCATTGGTAAGGAAATCTATAAGTTTAAAAAAGACGATTTGCTTGTTCCAATTGATCAATACTTATCAGGGCAAATACTTAATTCTTTCCAGGTAACTGATCAAACGGGCTTATCGCTTTCCAGGGCAGTTGATTATCTCGTGATGGAAAAAGGAATTGAGTGGATGGATATAATGAGGAAATTAAAAATGATGGTAAAAGACATCAACTTTGAATTTCCTTTACTTGCTGAATTCCTGGGCATTTCCGATTTAAATTATTTTATCAACACGGCAGTTTATAATAATGTGCTGGAAAACAATCTTGCCAAAGAAAGAAATGTAACACCTACGTCCATCAACTTTTCACTTAATGAACCATTTACAGATAGTGGCAATTTGGAAAAATTGGACGCTCCGTTTGTCTTCAACGTTTTTGGATCGTTGTTAGATACAGTTGATCCCGCGCTCAGGGATGAACAATTACTCGAGTTTACCAGCCGGTTTAAGGAGAAAATGGGCGATGCCAAAGCCATTAATCTTATTAATGCGTTGCAAAATAAAAGCCTTTTGTTTTTGGGATGCTCCTTCCCTAACTGGATGGTTCGTTTTATTTTACGCCTTTTATCCAATCAACCTTTGCAGTCGTGGGGTACCCAACGCAGAATAGTTGTCGTAAACGATCCTTCTGATCTTCGTAATACTCAATTCGATTTTTTGAAAAATTACAAAGTGTCTACTTACGAAGGAAGCACAGAAGAATTTGTAAATGAATTGGCGCGGCAATGGAATCAGCGAAATCCTGCAACAGTAAAAAATAAAATGGTTTTTCTAAGCTATACGGTAAAGGATAAAGATGCGGTTGAAAATTTAAAAAAAGCGATCGAAGGAATTAATAATGTTACCTGCTGGTATGATAACAGGGAGATAATTGCGGGAGATAATTTTAAAACGGAAATTGCCAAAAATATCAAATCTGCTGATTTGTTTATTCCGCTGATCTCCGAAAATAGTTTGATGCATAAAGATGGATATGTGCAAATAGAATGGTTCACTGCTGATAATGTAAATACTTTTAGAAAAATAGATGGCAGAACGGATAAATACCTTATGCCCATTGTGATTGATGAAACCAATCCTTACAACGAGAACGTTCCCAAATACTTTTCAGAATTAAGCATCGGTAAAGTTCCGCTCGGCAACCCGGCGCCTGAATTTATCAATCAAATCAGAGAAACACTGAATTTAACTTAATTAAAATGCAGACTGAAAACTTGTCGTCTTTACCAACAACTGATTCTTTATTTATTGGCTTGCAATCCTACTCGGAGGCGCAATCGAATATTTTTTATGGCAGGGATGAGGAAACAGACAAGCTCACTAATCTCATCAAATCAAACACGCTTACGATTGTTTTTGGTAAATCGGGTACCGGTAAAACATCTTTATTAAATGCGGGCGTTTTCCCAAAAGTCAGGAAAGATTATTTTCTTCCTTTTCGTATCAGGCTGGAATTTAAAGATGACAGCCCTGACCTGGTAACCCAAATAAAAAATATTTTAAAATCAGAAATTGATAAGTATGGTTTTAAAGTAGAATCTTATCCCGGCAGTGAAACAACTTTGTGGGAGTATTTTCATTCTGAACCTTTATGGAAAAGCATTACTGCGATATTAATATTCGACCAGTTTGAAGAAATTTTTACACTCGCCAGGAAAAGTAACCATTTCGGAACCGAAGAACTGGCGGCTTTTTGGGAAGAACTGGCCGACCTTATAGAAAACTCAATTCCTGAAAAACTGAAGGATAAATTTTTAAATGACAAAGAGAAAATTGATTACAGTTATAATACCCAGAAAGTAAAAACTGTATTTGCTTTCAGGGAAGAATTTCTTCCTGAGTTTGAAAGCATTGCTGCAAAAATACCCTCGTTAAAATCTTCGCGTTTCAGGCTAATGCCTATGAATGGCAACCAGGCTTATGAGGTAATTACCAAAACCTGGAAAAATAATATTGATAAGAAAGAGGCGGATAAAATTGTCGGTTTTTTTATAAATGAAGAAGACTCAAATAAAAGCTATGAATTGATGGAGATTGAGCCATCGCTTTTAAGCCAGGTTTGTACTTATCTTGATAAAGAAAGAATCAGCGAAGGCCAAAGTAAAATTTCTTCTGATTTCCTCGAAAGGTACCCGAAAGAAAAAATTCTTCATTCTATTTATAATGAAGTTTTAAATGAAAGTAACGCGGCTGTTTCAGGAACGAATCCCGATTTGACAAAAGATACAAAACCTGTAAATGAATTTTTGGAAGATAAGTTAATAACCGATGAAGGTTACCGCACTAAATATTCTTTAAGTGAGATTGATAAAACTTTATTGCCGGGCATAGATGTTTTGAAAAGAAAATATTTTGTGAGGGATGATGGAAAATCTATTGAACTTACTCATGATGTTTTGGCGCCAATAATAAAAGATGACAGGGAAACAAGAAGGAAAGCGATTGCTGTAGCGGCGGCCAGAAAGCGCGGTTATAAGTGGACATTCATAATTGTATTTTTTGCTTTGATTGCCGGTGGATTGTTATGGTATTTTGCCAACCAAAAAGCTAACAAAGCATTAAAAGATGAACAATCAGCGATAGCTAGAAAGAATATAATTGAAAAAAAAATTACCACAGATTCTAATTCATTAGTTGCCATTAATGGCGACATCACGAATGCAAAAATAAACCTCAAAAGGTATAGTGAGAGTGCAGCCCAGGGAAATCATAATCTAGGTGACAGCATTTATTTAATAGATAGTATTCGCCTGAATTCCATGCAAAGGAAATTGGACAATTTGAATAGCCAAAAATCTGAATTGCAAAATAATATTGATTCACAAAATGCCAGAATAAATGATCTGTTGAATAGTAAAAAAAATGCCGAGTTGTTAAGTGAAGAAGCAAAAAGATCGATCGGCTATTTGCAACAACGCGTCACATTCGATAGTACCAAATTATCTGACTTGCAAAAAGCTTATACTAATTTGAGTAAACAATTCTATGATTACAAAATGAAGCATCCTGAAATGTACTCTCCGGATGGTAGAAAACCAGCCGAAGATCTCGCAGACACCAACAGCCTCAAATTAAAGTTGCATTATGACTTGAGCAATCACACTCCTCATAATCTTTTGATTTATTTGATTCCGGATAATACTTCAAACAAAAAAATTATAAAAAAGTCAGAGGTTTACGAAATTGGTTGTGATGTAAATCTTAGCAGAGTGAAACCTAAAAAAATCGCGGCCTTCAAAGATGGCTTATACGTTTTTTACAATGTGGCACCCGGCAAATATTTTATAAAAGTTTGTTCTTATTATGGCGGCTTCGCCGATTATACAAAAACCCAAACCGGAAACGTAACTATTAATTTTGATGCATCGCCACCGATAAGATAAATTATTTCTTGCCTAAAATTTTGCGAAATGTTCCGGCTTTATAGCAGCGGCAGATTTACTTCCTATTTTATAAAGTAATTCCCGGTTAGAAGCCCTGCTCATATCCGTTAAGCTTTTTACATCGTCATCGGTATAAATTTTTTCTTCCGCTTTTAGCGTATTCAGGTTTTCGCAGGTAATGCAAAAATTGTAACGCAAATAAGAAATCAAGGGATTGCTTCCCATAAAGTCATTTTTCAAATCACCAATCTCACTATCGAGGCTATCAGCAGTTGGTGATTTTGAGATCCATTGCAATAACACCTGGTTTTGCCAACTGGCATCCTGCATCAACATTTCAGGAATGTTAGAAGCCCACGATAATAAAGTGGCGTGGTCTATTTCTTTATATTTCTTTTTGAAAAGCGCCATAGCCTGTTCCTATAGATACTAACAGGATTTTATCTTCGCCCATTGGCCAGTGAAATTTAAAGCCGCTCAAAGTCGCCACCATTAATAAAGTTAGCGCAGGATTGTTGGCCATGCTTAATCCTCCATCAATAAATGCAGCGGTTTGCCCGGCAGACACTTCAATCATTTGCGGGGCAAAATAAGTTGGCGCGGCGGTGCTTGCCCTTACCACTCTCCAAAGGTCAATGTCTTTGTTTTTAGCATCTTCCGAATCAAAAAATTTCCCCAGTGGATGATTGATCAATGGCCAGATACTATTAGTATCGGCTCTTTTTGCAACAATACACAAACCGGTTTTTATTTCCTCGCCGCCCAATTTTATTTCTCCAAAAGCCTGTTTGAGCCCTTCTTCCATGGGTTGATAATTATAAGTTGCCCTCAAGCGGTTAAAGTCCCACCAATTCCTTTTTTCTCCAAAAATTTTGCCTCCCAGATCCATATAAAGCTTTTTGATTTCATCAACGCTTTTTCCGATGGCAAGTGAAGCGGCGATGATGGCCCCGGTGGAGGTGCCGCCAATCAGGTCGAAATAATCGCATAAACGAAAATCAGGATTATCAGGGAATTTTGCTTTAAGAATATCTTCTATTTTTTTTAAATAGCCAAGAGTAAGCGCGCCGCGGATACCGCCGCCGTCAAGCGATAAAATTTTTTTTGGCCCGGGGCGATTAATGCGGTTGAGTAAGGCAGACATAAATTTTGATTTATTGATTGTTTAAGTAGTCAGCGATTTCTTCAAACGTTTTAAAAAATTGAGCACCGTTTTTTGTAACCATTTTCGCAGTTTGCTCTAATGACTTTTGCTGATGCTCAGAAAAAGTTTCCCCGTCATCTTCAATAAGAAATGAAAAGATTGTTTTTCCAGGGCGCTTGTTGCTGTCGTCAACTACTTCAGCAACTGAATAAAATCCCGTCATTTTTGGAGTGATGACATAAAGGCAAAAATCAGATTCTTCCCTTTGCTTTATTTCTTCTTCCATCATCTCGGGAGTCCAGCCTTCCTGTTGCGGTTGAAAATAATTGATCTTAAGATTTTTTATCAAACCCTCGCGCCACGTTGAACCGTTGCAGGTTCCGCCCAAAAAAACTTTTTTCATTTACAATTATTTTTTCTGTAAGGTAAAAATAAAATTACATATAATTTTTTTTTATAAAAGGAAAGAGAGAGAGTAAACCAATAAATTTTGTAGATTTTTGTTTTAAAAAGAATAGGCTCTGAGCTATTTATTATTTTCAACATTAATTCTGTCATTATCGGTTGAAGGTTGAGAAATTACCAGGAATTGAATCGGTTCTGTTGTTTCATTGGCGATAAAATGTTTGCTGTTTTTACGGATCAATAATCCTTGTTGCTCATTCAGGATCTCTTTTTTTTCATCGACATAAAAAGTAGCGGTTCCTTTCAAAACGAAAAAAAACTGTTGTGCATTTTTATGAAAGTGCAATTTTTCTTTTGTGCCCGGCGGCATATTTTCCTGCTTTATTGATAACATTTCTGTTTCGGCTAAAACCCAGCTATCACAACTGTTTCCCCATAAATAATGAGCGGCTGTTTTATGGTCAATAACTTTGTTCATGGTACCATTTTTTTTAATTTTTAATTGAATATTATTGGAAAACTGATTTTATTAAAAATAAAATTCAATAAATTCTTTCTAAAAACAAAAACATATAGTAAAGCAATAAATAAAGGCAATTTCTATTTTAAAATAAAAAAGTAAACTTACTTTTAGGCCTGACCTGAAAATAATGAAAACAAATAAAATCCTGCTGGTTTACGTTTTACTTTTTGGTATTATATTCTTTCTTTCCGAAAAAATAAATGGGCAAAACCTGGAAAGCGGCGCGCCTTCAGTAATTTATTTTAGAAGTACCAGGGGCCTTACTGGACAAAGGCTCAATTAGATTCTTTTCTTCTTTCTAAAACGAATAAGCGTTATAAAATTATTTCAAGAATTACCGGAAGCGAGCGAAAAGGGGATACGCTTTTGTACCTGATAAACCTGGTAATGGACCCTGTGCCTGTTGATGAAAATGATCAATTTTTAGCCGGGCAAAAACTTCCCGGTTTTGATTTGAAAGACATGAAGGGAAACGAAATAAGCTCACAAAATTTAAAAGGCAGGCCTGTTGTAATTAATTTTTGGTTTGCTACCTGTGTGCCGTGTATTGAAGAAATGCCTGCGTTAAATGAACTTAAAGAAAAATATAAAAATTCGGACGTGGTATTTCTGTCTATCACTTTTGAGGATAAAAGTACCGTACAGAATTTTTTAAAAAAGCATTCTTTTAATTTTACCGCGATTCCGGATGCTAAAGAATATTGCCATCATATCACCGGCATTTACCCGGTTACTTTGTTTGTTGACAGAAAAGGCGTTATTCAATCTGCAGATCATTTAATGCCTTCTTTGTATAATGCTGCTTCACCCAAAATAAACAGTAACCTTGATCCTACAGGCTTTGAAAAAAACGTGGAAGAGATTATAGCAAAATAAAAAAACGGAACTTACTACACAAATGTGAAATGGTAATTAATCCGGAAATACATTTTCAAAAAAAAGGCCCGAAACTTCAGGCCTTTTAACGGGTTAGTGATTAATAAAAACTTTATTTTTTCTCTAAAAGTATAAGTGATGTTTCCGGTTGTGTAATTCCTGGTCTTATACCTAACCAACTTTGTTGAAATATCACATAAACCCTGCCAAATCCATTTTAATTCATCAGGCACTTTAGCAGTGAACCAACAAATACACAGGATTTTAATTCTGATTAAATGCCTTAGCGGAATTCTATCGCTTTCACCGGCTGTATTTTTTTGATCAGTAAAGTAGGAATAACCAGCATGATAAAACAGATGGCCAATGTAGAAATATCAATCGCTGCAATTTGCCACCAGATAATATCTGCGTGCGCCTCTTTCATAAAATAAGCTTCTTCATCGAGCTTGATAAAACCGGTCCATTGTTGCAGGTAACAAATTCCCAAACCCAGGATGGTTCCGGCGATGACGCCGGTAACTGCAATGATTATGGTGTTGTAAAGAAATATTTTTTGTATGGTAATATTTTTCGCACCGATGGCTTTTAAAATTCCAATCATCGTCGTTCTTTCTAAAACTAAAATAATGAGGCATGTAATTAAATTTACAACCGCTACCACCATCATAATGGCCAATAAAATGCTTTTTATTCTTCCCTGTAAATTGAGCCAGTCAAATATATTCTGATTAATTTCCTGCATGGTTTTGCTATACCACCTTCCGGGCAATTTTTCAGAATCGTATAAATAATTATTTACGGAATCCATTTGTTTATAATCTTTCAGGAATATTTCGTAACCGCCTATTTCATCGGCATTCCAATCGTTTAGCCGTTGGATTAATTTAATATCCCCGATGCAAAAATTATGATCGTATTCATCTATCCCGGTTTTAAAAATTCCGGCAATTTTTAATTTTCTGGCTCGCTGCGAACCATCACTTTGAATAAATAAAATAATAACGCTGTCGCCGACGCTTGCTTCTAATTGATTGGCGGTATAGGCAGAAATATCAATGTCTTTACTATAGCCACTGTCTTTAAAAGAAACCCATTTTCCTTTTTCTAAAAATGAGTTCAGCCGGTCAAAGTCAAAACTGCTGTCCACCCCTTTCATCAACACACTTTCAATATCTTCTTTATACCTGATGATGGCAGATTTGGTGGCATAACGGGCTACATTTTTTACCTGCGGCATACTTTTTAAAAAATTCTCCAGTGTATCATTTCTTACTATTGGGGATTCTTCGGCAATATTTGCCTGCGGCATTATATTTTGTTCCACGCGGATATGCCCCCAAAAACTAAAGACTTTGTTGCTGATCACATTTTGAAAACCATTCACAAAACTCAATGCCACGATCATAACCGCCACACTTATCATGGTAGCCGCTATGGCCAGCCCGATGATGAAACGCGAAAAAGTTTTTTGCTTATTAAAGGCAATTCGCCTTGCTATAAATGAAGAAACATCCAAAAGGCCTAAATTTGATTTTTGTAAAACTAATTTTTTTTAAAACATTTAAATGAAAACCCTCAAAGTAGTTTTTATTTTTCTCATTTTATTGGCAGCCAATAATTTATTAGCGCTTAATCCGGACAGCGTTTATGTAAGTAATATTAAAACGGTAAGGCTCTTCGCATTGGGCAATCAACTAACAATTCCTGTAATTCATTTAAATGGGAACGACCAGTTACAATTGTTCTTTGATGATCTTGACGCGGACGTAAAATATTATTATTACACGTATGAATTATGCAACAGCGATTGGTCTCCGGCAAATCTCGGGCAGTTTGAATACTTAAAAGGATTTACCCAGCAAAGAATAACTGATTATCGTTTTTCTTCGCTGGCTCACATCCGGTATACCCATTACCAGGCGGTTTTGCCCAATCAAAGTATGTACCCTACGCATTCGGGAAATTATATTTTAAAAGTTTTTTTAAATGATGATACTTCCCAGGTTGTGTTTACAAAAAGAATAATGGTGGTGGATAGTAAAGCTTCAATAGCGGCGAGAGTGGTTCAGCCTTTTGCTTCCCAGGATAACCAGGCCAATCAAAAAGTGGAATTTACTGTGGATGTAAAAGCTCTTTCATCTTTTAACGCTGCGCAACAAATAAAAGTGGTAGTACTTCAAAATTATCGATGGGATAATGCGATTGTAAATTTAAAACCGGCTTTTATCCGTGGTACTTCGCTGGAGTATAATACTCCTAACACGGGTATTTTTCCTGCAGGTAAAGAATGGCGGTGGCTGGATGTAAGGGATTTTCATTTGCAAAGTGACAGGGTTTTAACAGCTAATTATAATAAGAATTCGACGGACATTTTTTTAAGGACGGACATTTCTTTAGCGGCACAACGGTATGTATATTACAAGGATCTTAATGGTATGTCTTCTATAGAAGCTATCCGCGGAGTAAATCCTTATTATGAAGGTGACTATGCCACAGTTAATTTTTCATTTGCACCACCTAACGGGCAGCCTTATGCGAGTAAAGATATTTATCTTTTCGGCCAGCTAACCAACTATAATTATATTGACAGCCTTAAATTGATTTTTGACCCTGTAAAACAATTATACCAGACTCATCTTTTATTAAAGCAGGGATATTATGATTATACTTATATAGCGGTTGATAAAAATAATTTTTCTGACCGAACCCAAATGGACGGCGATAATTTTGAAGCGGAAAATGAATATACGATTTTGATTTATTACAAACCGTTTATAGGCCGTGCCGATGAATTGATAGGCATTGCATCTTTTGATTCAAAAGCCGATCAGCCACGGTTGGGTTTTTGATTTTTTTGTTTATTCAATAATGAGATTTTATTCAATTATGACATTGAGTTGAGTAAAATCAGTGATATTTACTCAATTGTGTAACCTTTTTAATTTAATATCATGAAAATTCTTTTAAGTATCCCCGCACTTTTATTGATGGGATTAGTTTCCTGCAATTCAGGCAATAACTCTGAAACTACTACTGCTACTGATTCTACGGCCATGTCAAGCGACACTTCTAATTCAACAATGGTGAATACAGAACCCGCAATGCCCGAAGCCCCCGCCGGCGCTATGGTATTTTTTAAAAATCTTAAAAACGGCGAAACGGTTTCTTCTCCGGTAAAAGTGGAAATGGAAGCCAAAGGAATTGCTGTTGATTCTGCAGGAGCCGTAAAACCTAACTCTGGCCACTTTCATATTTTAATTGACGCTGGTGATTCTATTCCAACAGGGGAAGTGGTGCCAAAAGACAGTGTGCATTTACATTTTGGGAACGCGCAGAAAGAAGCTACTTTAAAATTAGCTCCGGGAAAACACAAATTGGCTTTACAGTTTGCCGATGGAGCCCACCGTTCTTATGGAAGTAAATTAGATACTACAGTTACCATTAACGTGAAGTAAAAAGAACTATGTTTTTTTTAATACTTTTTTGAAAAGAAAAATAAAAATTACCTGGTTATTCGCGATGGAAAATTAATTTTTAGGCGTCGAATAGGGAATCTTGTTAAAAATTTCTTTTTAAAAACATTCTGAATTTATGAAAACTGTTAACCCGCAAAAAATTATAGGCGGCCTTCTGATAGCTGCCTCTTTTACATTTGGATGCCAAAAAAATTTGACACCTGTTCCTGTAATTTCTACTGATACTATTCCTAAAGTTGATTCTACTTTTTTCACAGTTTCAGGCCCCGGCGGAGTAGATGACGGTCAAATTTTCTTAGCATTAAATACTAACTCAGGCACGGATGCCCATTTATTGGTTTTGGATAAAGATGGAAATATTATCAGGCAAAAAGATGTGGGAGCAAGGGCAGATGATTTTCAAAAATGGGTTATCGGTGGCCAGGTTTATTATTCCTATTTATTGGCTGAAGGGGATTACGCGATAGGAGGGACTGGTACTGAAGAAGGGTATGATATAATTTGTGATTCCAATTTCAATGAAATAACCAGGGCAAAATTCCTTTCTGATGGAAATATCGATAGCACTAATAATGACAAATTAGACGTACACGATTTTATTTTATTAGGTGAAAACCATTATATGGCTATCAGTGCGCAATTAGAAACACCCACCAATATTCCTGATAGTTTGCACCCCTCGCCAAAGGCAAGGGTGGTAGCTTGTTTGATTGAAGAAGTAGATAACGGGCAGGTAATTTTTAAGTGGAACGGAGCCGATCATCCTGAATTTTATGGAGAAAGTGTTGAGAATAATGACTTCTCTGATTCTGTAAATACAATTGATTACATGCACATGAATTCCCTTTGTATTGACCCGAACGATAATAATATTATTTGTTCATTTAGAAACCTCAATGAGATCATAAAAATAAACCGCACCACCGGGGCTATTATGTGGAGGCTGGGTGGTAAGCACAGTGATTTTCCACTTACAGCAGATGAACAATTTTTACGCCAGCATTATGCGCGGTTTACAGATGATGGTAAAACGCTGATCTTTGTTGATAACGGCGATGCTACTTTGCGGGCCTACAGCCGGATCTTAGAATTCCAGTTAGATGAAAATAACAAAACGGTAAGCAGCTTTAAAGCTTATGATGTCCCTGATAATTTTATTCAATATGCAGGTTCAGTAAAAAAAGAGAACGGCTATTATTTTATCGGGGGAGGTTCGGGCAATTTTGCTTTGCAGGTAAATTATACGTCTAACGAAGTTTATATGCGTATCAATCAGAAATATTCCAGTTACCGGGCATTGAAATATTAATCTTTCAATAGTAAAACAGAAATCTCATTTTTTTATTGGTTTACTGTCAGGGTTTTATAATTCTCTCCTTATATTTGCACCCGGCAAGCCTTATACGGCCAGCTCCTACAGAACTCCCCCAGGATCGGAAGATAGCAAGGGTATGCGGTTGAGCGGTGCGATGTAAGTAACTTGCCGGTTTTTTTTTATTTCAAGCGCTGCAGCTGAAAAATCTAAACTTCTCCAAACACTTCTAAACCATACCAGTTATATTTGTGGCATTTTAAAAATTTAAAAGCAAATCTATTTATGAAATATTTTATTGACACGGCAAATCTTAACCAGATAAAAGAAGCAAATGACCTTGGTATTCTTGACGGAGTAACCACCAATCCTACTTTAATGGCTAAAGAAGGTATCAAAGGCGAAGAAGCGGTTTATAATCATTACAAAACCATTTGCGAAATCGTGGAAAACGGAGATGTAAGCGCTGAGGTAACCGCTGTAGATTTTAAGGCTATTGTTGAACAAGGGAAAAAGCTTGCTGCTATTCATAAAAATATTGTTGTAAAAGTACCAATGATACCAGAAGGCGTAAAAGCCATTAAATGGTTTACTGATAACGGGATACGTACTAATTGTACATTGATCTTTAGCGCAGGCCAGGCAATGATCGCAGCGAAAGCAGGTGCCGCTTATGTTTCACCATTTATTGGCCGTATTGACGATAGCGGCTGGGATGGCATAGAACTGATAGCGCAAATCGCCAACATTTTTGCCATCCAGGGAATAAAAACCGAAATCCTTGCCGCTTCTATCCGTAATTCGTTGCACATAATAAAATGTGCCGAAGCCGGAGCCGATGTTTGCACTTGCCCGCTGGATTCAATTCTTGGATTAACGAAGCATCCTTTAACGGATATTGGTTTGGCAAAATTTATGGAAGACGCTAAGAAGTTTGAATAAGTAACTTTTTTTAAAAAATAAATGCGCTGTTGTTTTTGCAAACTTCAGCGCATTTTCAGGTGATAATCAATGGGGTTAAACTCTTCTTTTTCTTTTTGATGGCGGATTTGGCTCGTTCAATATATCATTCAGTGTTTTAAGTTTTGTTGGGTTTGGAATCTTTTTGATCCATATATCAAATTGTTTATAAATAGCAGGATTTGATTTCAACACTGCTTTTATATTCACTTTTTCCTTTGAAAAATCCGGGTCAAGATAAAGCGAATTTCCAAAAAACTTTCCATCGTTTGAAGAAAAAATAATTTCGGTTGTATCTAAAGGTAGGTATCTTCCATTAGAAAGCTTTCCATCAATATTTATATAATTATATTCACCTTTTTTCAGGCTGTCTGTATAAAGGTCAACATAAATACTGTCAATTTTTTGAGCTTTAGCCACGGAGGAAATGGTTAATAAAAATAAAAATAAAACTACTTTCAAAATTATTCAATTTACAATTAGATTAAAAATTACGTGATAAAGTTGTATTGGATATTTTTTTAGGATTTTTTTCAGGTTTTGAAAAAAAATTTGTTAGTTAAAATATTTCATTACATCTTTGCTCCAGTCAATGAAAATAAACAATACATATAATAGCTGGTGGCACACGGTCTGATGATTGTGCCGAATTGCTATTATTTGTGAATTAAATAAATACTACGCCCCGGCATTAAGCCGGGGTTTTTTTATGTTATGAAAAGAAATGAACTAACAACTACGTCTAAAAAATTATTGGCAGATATTTATACGCCTGTCGGAATTTATTTGCGCCTTCGCGACCGTTTTCGTGATACTATCCTTTTGGAAAGCGCCGATTTTCACGCGGGTGAAAACAGTTTTTCATTTATAGGTATTAATGCCATCGCCGGTATTGAAATTAAAAACCTAAATGAAATAGAATATAAATTCCCCAACCAGGAACCTACCAAAATAACCATCAATTCATCAACTAAAGTAGCTGATGAGATTTGGAATTTTATGCAACATTTTAATGTTACAGAACCGGCAGAAATGCCTGTTAGCATGGCACAGGGCTTATTTGGCTACACCACTTTCGATGCGGTTCAGTTTTTTGAAACGATAAAATTTAAGCCTTCTGATGCGGTTATTCCTTTAATACGTTACCGCCTTTATCAATACGTTATCGCAATCAATCATTTTAAAAATGAATTATTTATTTGTGAAAATCATATCAAAGGAATTGAAAGTGAAATTGAGATGGTTGAAAGTATTATAAAAAATAAAGACGTTCCCGCTTTTCCTTTTGCCGCTTTGGGAAATGAAACTTCTCCATCGACTGATAAAGATTACGTGAGTATGGTTAAAAAAGGAATAGCAAGCTGCGAAAGAGGCGACGTTTTCCAGGTAGTTTTGAGCAGAAAATTTCAACAGCAATTTTCAGGTGATGAATTTAATGTATATCGCGCATTGAGAAATATCAATCCCAGCCCTTACCTTTTTTATTTTGATTATGGCGATTACCGCTTACTCGGAAGTAGCCCCGAAGCACAATTAAAAGTGAAAAATAATATTGCGATTATGCATCCGATAGCCGGAACTTTCAGGCGCACAGGAAATGACACCCAGGATGAGCAACTGGCAGAAAAATTATTAAAAGATAAAAAAGAAAACGCCGAGCATGTGATGCTGGTCGATTTGGCCCGTAATGACCTCAGCCGTTTATGCAGTAACGTTACGGTGAGCCATTTTTGCGAAGTGCAATATTTTTCTCATGTCATTCATTTGGTAAGCGAAGTAAAAGGCGTTGTGGAAAAAAATACCAATCCTTTTGATTTGCTTGCAGTTACGTTTCCCGCAGGAACATTAAGCGGAGCTCCAAAATACAAAGCGATGCAACTGATTGATAAATATGAAAATAATCCAAGAGGGTATTATGGCGGGTGTATTGGTTTTGTTGGTTTTAACGGCGATATTAATCATGCGATCATGATCCGCACTTTTTTAAGCAAAGGCAATCACCTGAATTACCAGGCGGGTGCCGGAATTGTAGCTGCGTCTGACCCTGGCAGTGAGTTGCAGGAAGTGAACAATAAATTAAATGCATTAACGGCGGCGATAAAATCCGCAGAAAATATTTAGAAGATGAAAATTTTGATTTTTGATAATTACGATTCATTCACTTACAACCTGGTTCACGTGGTTGAAAAGATCATTCATGAAAAAGTGGATGTTTACCGGAATGATAAAATTTCTTTGGAAAAGATAAATGATTATGATAAAATTATTTTATCCCCGGGCCGGGGCTTCCCTGCGAATCGGGTTTATTGTTGCCGTTGATAAAACAATACGCTTCTTCAAAGTCTATACTGGGCGTATGTTTGGGGCAACAGGCGATTGCGGAAGTTTTTGGCGGGAACCTGATAAATTTAAAAGAAGTTTATCACGGAGTAGCCACAAAAATAAATGTAAAAGAAGATCGAACTTTATCTGAAAATGATGTTTTTAAAGGTTTGCCCGGCGAACTTGAAGTAGGAAGGTATCATTCATGGATTGTTGCCAAAGAAAATTTTCCTGCTGAACTTGAAATTACTGCAGAAGATGAAAATGGATTTATTATGGCGTTGCGCCACAAAACTTTTGATGTGCAGGGCGTTCAGTTTCACCCGGAAAGTGTGTTGACACCTGAAGGTGAAAAGATGATGAGAAATTGGCTGGGCGTTATCTGAACTGGGATTTGGGGGATGTTTGGGAAGCTGGGAACCGGGAATTTAATTAGTTGAATATTATTATGGCAGATTTTAAATATGGTGAAATAACTGAAAAAGTAATTGGGGCGGCTTTTAGAATACACAGTACTTTAGGAACCGGCTTTCAGGAAGTGATTTATCAAAGAGCATTGGCTTTGGAATTTAATATAATTCCATTACAATATTGCAGGGAATTTGAGATGCCAATTTATTATTTGGATCAACATATCGGCACAAGAAGAGTAGATTTTTTAATAGACAATAAAATTAGCGTTGAATTGAAAGCTGTTACAAAACTGGAAGATGTTCACATTGCACAAGCGATAAATTATCTTGAAGCATATAACCTCGAAATAGGGTTGTTATTAAACTTTGGAAGTAAAAGATTAGAATTCCACAGATTAACTAATAAAAAATTTAATCCGATGGTAATTCAACATCCAAAAAATCCCAATCATCTTAAAAATCACAGTTCAGACAAATGAAAAAAATACTGCAATTTTTATTTGAACATAAAACACTTTCACGCGAAAAAGCAAAAGAAGTTTTATTGAATATTTCCAAAGGAATTTATTCTGATGCGGAAATCGCTTCCTTTACCACCGTTTTTCTGATGAGAAGCATTACCATTCCTGAGCTAATGGGTTTTCGCGATGCATTGATTGAATTGTGCGTCCCTGTAAAATTGAATGGATACAATGTTATTGATATCGTGGGCACAGGCGGCGATGGAAAAAATACTTTTAATATTTCAACTTTAAGTTGTTTTATTGTCGCAGGCACGGAGCATAAAGTGGCTAAACACGGCAATTACGGTGCTACTTCTATAAGCGGTTCCAGCAATGTGATGGAAACTTTAGGATACCGGTTTTCAAATGACAATAAAAAATTACTCAGCGAAATTGAAGAAGTAAATATTTGTTTCATGCACGCACCGCTCTTTCATCCGGCGTTAAAAGTGGTTGGCCTGTAAGAAAAAACCTGGGTATCCGTACATTTTTCAACATGCTTGGCCCAATGGTAAACCCCGCAGAACCCGGCGTTCAAATGATTGGGGTTTATAATTTGGAAATGGCCAGAATCTATTCTTATTTATTGCAACAATCAGATGCAAAATTCATGATTATTCATAGCCTTGAAGGCTATGATGAAATTTCCCTGACAGGCGACACAAAAGTGATTACGAATGAAGGGGAAAAAATATTGACCGCTCAATACCTGGGAAAAAGAACCGTTACCCCCGCAGATATTTATGGCGGTAATTCTACAGAAGAAGCTGCGAAAATATTTTTAAAAATTTTAAAGGGCGAAGGAAGCTGGGCCCAGAACGCTGTAGTGATGGCTAACGCGGCAATGGCGATTTTTGCCACAGGGGAATTTAAAAATTATGACGAATGTTATTCAATGGCTGTTGAAAGCCTTGAAAGCGGGAAAGCCTATCAAAATTTTCAAAAATTAATGAGTTTACAATCATGAACATCCTGGAAACAATTATTGCAAAGAAAAAGTTGGAAGTTGCAGAAAGGAAGGTTGGAAAAAATATTTCTGAATTGGAAAAAATGCCTTTTTTTAAAAGGGAAACCTTTTCATTTAAAGAATTTTTATCAAACCCGGATAAGACAGGGATTATCGCCGAATTTAAAAGAAAATCGCCCAGCAAAGGAATTATCAATAATGATTCGTTTACTGGCGAAGTAATAAAAGATTATGTGAAATATGGCGCCAGCGCGGTTTCTATCCTTACCGATGAAGAATTTTTTGGAGGGTCATTAACTGATTTGCAGGAAGCAAGAAATAATAATATCCCAATTCTAAGAAAAGATTTTATCATTGATGAATACCAGTTAATAGAATCGAAAGCCTTCGGCGCTGATATTATTTTATTAATTGCAGCATGCCTTACAAAAGATGAAGTAAAAAACCTGGCAGCTTTTGCAAAAAAACTTGATCTAAATGTATTATTAGAGATTCATAATGAAAAAGAATTAGGGCATATTTGTGATGATGTTGACGTGGTAGGAATTAACAACCGCGACCTTAAAAGTTTTAAAGTAGATATCAATCATTCCATAGAATTATGTAAAAAAATTCCTTCCGATAAAATTAAAATTTCTGAAAGTGGAATTGATGAGGTGAAAACGATTTATAATTTAAAACAGAATGGTTTTAGTGGATTTTTGATGGGAGAAAAATTTATGAAGGAAAAAGGCCCCGGAAAAGCCTTTGGCGATTTTGTAAAAGAATTAAAAGGTTTGGATAACGCGAATTCGTGTAATTTGAAAGAAATATTGTAATAAAATTAAAGAACGGCAATGAAAATAAAAGTGTGTGGTATTACGGAACTTGAGCAATTGAAAGAATTAAATGATTTAGAAATTGATTATGCCGGGCTTATATTTTATGAACAATCGCCACGGTTTGCTTTAAAAAAGTTAAGTGGCCAGGAAGTTAAAGAATCCGGAATATCAATAACCAAAGTTGGCGTTTTTGTAAATGCCAGTGAAGAAGAAATTATGAAACAGGTTGAAAATTTTGGCCTGGATATGGTTCAGCTTCATGGCGATGAAACTGCTTCTTTCTGCAACCACATCAGCGATCACATAAAAGTGGCTAAAGCTTTTCGCATAGCGGATTTCGACACTAACATTGATTGGCTGGTCAAAGAATACGATGAAGTGTGTGATTATTATTTATTTGATAAAGGTTCCGCAGGCTTGTATGGTGGTACAGGGCAGAAGTTTAACTGGAACCTTCTTGAAAAATCTAAAATCGGAAAACCATTTTTTTTAAGTGGTGGAATTGAAAGAAACGATGTAAGTGCCCTTAAAAAGTTTACGCACCCTTTTTTTTATGGAGTAGATGTAAATAGCCGGTTTGAAACATCGCCGGGAATAAAAGATATTGAACTGATAAAGGAATTTGTAAAAGAATTAAAAGATTAAAAATATTGTATCATGTGGACAGTAGATAAAAATGGCTACTATGGGCAATTTGGGGGCGCATATATTCCTGAAATGCTTTACAGGAATGTGGAAAATTTAAAAGAAAATTATCTAAAAATAATTGGCGAAGAGAGTTTCAAAAAAGAATTCGATTCTCTTTTAAAAGATTATGTGGGAAGGCCGACGCCTTTATACCCGGCTAAACGATTAAGTGAGAAATACGGAGCGGAAATATTTTTAAAACGTGAAGACCTTTGCCATACTGGTGCGCATAAAGTGAACAACACCGTCGGGCAGATTTTACTGGCACAGAAACTTGGAAAGAAAAGAATTATTGCTGAAACCGGTGCGGGGCAGCATGGTGTTGCTACAGCCACAGTTTGTGCGCTGAAAAACCTGGAATGTATTGTTTATATGGGTGAAAAAGATATTGAGCGGCAAGCGCCAAATGTAGCACGAATGAAAATGCTGGGCGCAAAAGTAATTCCTGCCGTTAGTGGAAGTAAAACGCTGAAAGACGCTACCAATGAGGCAATCCGGGATTGGATTAATAATCCTGAAGATACATATTATTTAATTGGAAGCGTAGTTGGCCCACATCCTTATCCTGATATGGTCGCGCGTTTTCAAAGTGTGATCAGTAAAGAAATCAGGAAACAATTAAAAGAAAAAACCGGAAATGAATTACCCGGTTTCGTAATTGCGTGTGTGGGCGGCGGTAGTAATGCGGCAGGCGCTTTTTATCATTTTCTAAATGATGAAAATGTAAAATTGATTGCTGTTGAAGCTGCAGGTTTAGGCGTCAACAGTGGTATGAGCGCGGCAACTACGCAATTAGGTTCCGTTGGAATTTTACATGGAAGCAAAAGTTATGTAATGCAAACAGAAGATGGCCAGGTAATAGAGCCACACAGCATTTCCGCAGGTTTGGATTATCCGGGTATCGGACCAATGCATGCCAATTTATTTGCATCGAAAAGGGCGAAATTTATGAGCGCAACTGATGAAGAATCGCTCACTGCAGCGTTCGAACTGGCAAAACTGGAAGGTATTATTCCTGCGTTGGAATCAGCGCACGCGCTTTCCGTTCTGGATAAAATAAAATTTAAAAAATCAGACGTGGTAGTTATTAATTTAAGTGGGAGGGGAGATAAGGATATGGATACTTATATGAAACATTTAAAAGAATAGCGAAATAAAAATTATCCTTTTTTATTTGTTTACTGATCTCTAATAAAAATATTTATCAAAAAATATTGAATGAACGCGATTCAAAAATTATTTGCCCAAAAAAATAAAAATATCCTGAGTATTTATTTTACGGCAGGCTTCCCTCAATTGAATGATACAGAAATAATTTTGAATTCATTGCAAAAGCATGGCGCGGATATTATTGAGATTGGGATGCCGTACAGCGACCCTTTGGCTGACGGCCCGGTTATTCAAAATAGCAGCATGAAGGCGTTGCAGAATGGGATGACCATCAAAAAACTGTTTGAACAATTAAAAAATGATAAAACCGGAACAAAACTTCCTTGGATTTTAATGGGTTACCTTAATCCTGTTTTACAATATGGGTTTCAAAAATTTTGTTTGGATGCAAAGAATGCAGGCATCAGTGGCATTATTCTTCCTGACCTTCCTATTTCAGAATACGAAAATGAGTTCCAAAAAATCTTTGAAGAAAACGGGCTTGATTTTATTTTCTTAATAACTCCTGAAACTTCCGAAGAAAGAATAAGAAAAATTGATTCTATCAGCAAAGGTTTTATTTATGCAGTTTCTTCGTCTTCTATTACCGGGAAAAACACAGATATGAAAGCCCAGGAAAATTATTTTAGAAGAATAGGGAATATGAATTTGAAAAATAAAATCCTTATCGGTTTTGGGATTAAAGATCATCAAAGTTTTAAGCAGGCCTGCCAACATGCTGCCGGCGCTATTATCGGAACCGCTTATATTAAAGCTATTGAAAATACAGAAAATATTGATTTAGCTACAGAAAGGTTTTGTAACTCAATTTTAAAAAGTTAATGTAAAGGCTAAAGTTTCTTTTTCGCCATAAAAAAATTAAATTTGTTACTAAAATAATATTACAATTAATGAAATCATTTCTTTTACTTTTCATAGCTGTTCCGTTTTTTGCTTTTTCTCAATCCTCTTCAAAAGGATTTGAAATATCCGGAAATGTTTCTGGTTATCCTGATGGCACTTCTGTTTCTTTTTTAAATCAACAAACTCAAAAGCCCGAAAAGCAAGCTACTATTGAGAATGGAAAGTTTACCATAAAAGGCAGCCTTCCGGAGCCTTCTTTTATCATATTAATTTTTGCAGATCAGCCTCCTGCCATTCCAATGTTTATTGATAATAGCAAAATAAAAATTACAGGGGATAAAAATAACCTGGATAATATTTCTATCACCGGCTCGAAAACAGAAGATGAATATAAAGAGTATGCCGAAGCTGTAAAACCTTATGAACAAATGTTTGTTCCTGACGCGGAAAAAGATTCTGCTTCCGTAGCTGCCGTAGAAAAAATAAGTGAGGATTTTGTAAAAAATTACCCGTCCTCTTTTGTAGATCCGATAGCGATCATCAGGGTTTTACAAACTTCTCAAAACCAGGTTGTAGCTGATAAGATGTATAAAATAATGGCGAAGGATGTGAAAGAAACCAACCTGGCAAAATATGTGAATCAACAATTGGAACTGGCAAAAATTAACCCGATAGGATCTGAAATTGCCGATTTTTCACAAACAGATACCTCAGGCCATAAACTGAATATTTCATCTTTGAGGGGTAAATATGTGCTGATAGATTTTTGGGCAAGCTGGTGCCGCCCATGCCGCATGGAAAATCCGAATGTAGTAGCTGCCTATAATAAATACCACCAGAAAAATTTTACTGTTTTAGGCGTTTCACTCGACCAGGCAAAAGCTGCCTGGCTCAATGCGATACACACGGATGGGCTTACCTGGAATCATGTAAGCGACCTTAAAGGGTGGAGCAACGAAATAGCCACAAAATTTCAAATCACCAGTATTCCTCAAAATATTTTAATAGACCCTAAAGGAATTATTATTGCAAAAAATCTTCGTGGAGAAGCTTTAGATAAAAAACTGGAAGAGGTATTTAATTAATTCATTAATTGCCTTTTATACAATTGGACGGCATTTTCCAACCCTAAATATAGCGCGTCAGAGATTAATGCGTGGCCAATAGAAACTTCTAATAAACCAGGTATATTTTCAGCAAAATATTTTAAATTATGCAGGTCAAGATCGTGCCCTGCATTGATTCCCAAACCAAGTTCTACTGCTTTTTTTGCGGCTTCAATATAAGGCGCAATCCCTTTTTCACGATTGCCTTTTTGAAATTCTTTTGCATAATTTTCTGTATATAATTCTATTCTGTCCGTTCCCGTTTTTTTGGCTCCTTCAACCATTTCTATAACAGGGTCAACAAAAATGGAAACCCAGATCTCCGCCTTTTTAAAAACATCGATCATCTCAATTAAATAATCCCGGTTTTTTATAGTATCCCATCCATGGTCAGAAGTTAATTGGCCAAGTTCATCAGGCACCAGTGTTACCTGGTCAGGTTTATTTTCCAAAACCAAATGAACGAATTTGTCTTCCCGGCAATTTCCTTCAATATTAAATTCTGTTGTGATAATTTTTTTTAGTTCGAAAACATCTGCGTATCTGATATGGCGTTCGTCAGGGCGTGGATGCACCGTAATTCCTTCCGCTCCGAAGGTTTGTATATCTATTGCTGATTTAATCAAATCAGGATTATTGCCACCCCGGGAATTTCTAAGCGTAGCTATTTTATTAATATTCACTGAAAGTTTTGTCATGGCTGCAATTTACAATTATCTGTTTTTTCAAAATAATTATTATATTATTTATCTTATAAATACTACCTTTAAATATTCCGATATTTTAAAAACTGCCTTCCGTTTCCCTTCTATTTTTCTTAACCATTAAAATAAACCTAAAATGAAAAAGATTATTTTTCTTTCATTAATTATTGCTTTCTCTTTTTCCTGCAATCAAAAAAAACAGGAATATGCAAAAAATGCAGATGTGCTTTCAGATAATTTAAATGGAAATGTACAGCAAACGGTTGCAACGGATTATAAAGCAGACAGCACTGGCAAAATGGGGGAGCAGGATTCATGTTGTGTTGTTACTACTAAATATGATGAGAAAGGTTACATTACCGAATTCGATAACAATGATAAATCCGGTGCGAATAAAGAAATTGAAACATTTACTCATTATGATAATGGTGCAATGAAAGATTTGAAAAATACAAAAAACGGGAATCCGGTTAGTTCTATTACTGTTCTTACAGATTCAGTAGGGAATTATACAATGGCAAAAGAATATGATTCTGCAAACAAGCTTAAATTTTATTATACTGATATTTCGCAAAACGAGTATGGACAGCTAACCGGGATGAAAAAATACAATGCTGACAGTAGTTTAAGCGGCTCAATGGTTTCTAATTTTAATAAAAGCATTTTTACCGGAAATGAAGGTAAAGATAGCGTTGGTAAAGTGATTTTCTCTTCGAGCGTTAAACTTGATGATAAAAATAATGTAGTAGAAAGAGATTCAAAAAATGTTATGAAAGATTCGACTGTAAACAAGGTCGTAAAATACAAATATGACAGTTCGGATGGCCAGGGAAACTGGACTCAAAGAACAGAACTGGATGAAAATGGCAAACCGGTAAAAATTACTAAAAGGGAGATAACTTATTACAAAAAATAAGAAATTTAATTTCGGTTAAAGCATGATCTAAAACAGTTAATTCAATTTTAGCCATGCTTTTTTTTTGCTTAAAATCTACTCATATCGGTAAAGCCTACACGAAAATAATTACCAATTTATTCAAAATAGAAATCATTATAATTTCTTGGTTTACTGTCCATTTCTAAAAATTGATATTATTTAATCATTTATTTCAATTGTCTTGCTTTAATTTAGCATACAATAGTAGATTCGGGGTTATTGGTAATTAAAAAAGTTGAGAATAATTTATGAGTAAAAAATCAGGGAAGAAGAAACCCACACCTTCAGTGAAAGGAACTTTGGAAATTACAAGGTCAGGGATAGGATATGTAATTGTGGAAGGAAGAGAAAAAGATTTACTCGTTCGCCCACAGGATTTTAATAAAGCCATGGATGGGGATATTGTGCGCGTAAAAGTGAAAGACACAAGTGGAAGGCGTGTGGAAGGTGTGATAGAAGATGTTTTGGAAAGAAAACAAACCGAATTTATAGGAAATATACACGTGAGTGAAAACTTTGCTTTTTTTGCTCCTGATAGCCAAAAACCATTACCCGATTTTTATGTAAGCTTAAAAAACCTTAATGGAGCTAAAGATAATGAGAGGGTAGTAGTGAAGTTTTTAAATTGGGAGAAAGGAGCTAAAAAACCCGAAGGCGAAGTTGTATCAGTTTTGAAAGCTATTAATGCAAGTGACCTTGCCATGAAAGAGATCATAATTCAAAACGGGTTTCCTCTTGAATTTCCCCAAAAAGTATTAGATGAAGCGCACAGCCTTGAGGGAATTATTACCCAAAACGAATTGGCAAAAAGGAGGGATTACAGGGATGTCCTTACGGTTACAATTGATCCTGCGGATGCAAAAGATTTTGATGATGCACTTTCCATAAAAAAACTAAGTGCACATGAATATGAAATTGGAGTTCATATTGCTGATGTAAGCCATTTTGTTCAACCCGGGATGGCGATGGATGAAGAAGGTTATTCACGTGCTACCAGCGTATATCTTCCCGATCGCGTAAATCCTATGTTACCCGAAAAAATTTCAAATGAACTTTGTTCTCTTCGTCCCAAAGAAGATAAATTTACTTTCTCAGTAATTTTTCAAATAAACAGTAAAGGGAAAGTAAAAGAATATTGGCTGGGCAAAACTTTTATTCACAGCGATCACCGTTTTAATTACGATGAGGTGCAACAAATAATTGAAGACAAGCAAGGAGTATATAGTGAAGAAATTTTGTTACTCAATTCTCTTGCCCGGATTTTCAGAAAAGAAAGATTTAAAAACGGCGCCATAAATTTCTCTTCAACAGAAGTGAAATTCAAACTGGATGAAAATGGGAAACCACTGGGGATTATTGTGAAAGAAAGCAAAGAGTCGCACCAGTTGGTAGAAGAATTTATGTTGCTTGCCAACCGTACAGTTGCAGCGCATGTTGCAAAAATAAAAGTAGATAAAAAGCCAATTCCTTTTCCTTATCGCATTCATGATACACCTGATGAAGAAAAGCTAAAACCTTTTGTGGCTTTTGCACGCAAATTCGGTTATAAATTTGACATGAATAATGAAGAAGAAACGGCAAAATCCTTTAACCAGTTGATGATAGATGTTCATGGAAAACCTGAGCAGCATGTGTTGGAACAATTGGGAATCCGAACCATGTCAAAGGCAATTTATGATACTCAAAACATTGGGCATTATGGTTTAGGATTTGAAGATTATTGTCATTTTACTTCGCCCATCCGCAGGTACCCTGATATTATGGTTCACCGGATTTTGCATGAAATTTTAGAAAAAAATATTCAACCTGATAAAAAAATGGAAGAAAAATGCATCCATTGCAGCCAGAAAGAAAGATCAGCGATGGAAGCAGAACGGGCGGGAAATAAATACAAACAGGTAGAATTTATGATGGATAAACTGGGAGAGGATATGGAAGGAGTGATCAGCGGGGTTTCTTCCTTTGGTTTTTGGGTTGAAACAGTAAATGAAAAATGCGAAGGGCTTGTTTCAATAAAAGATCTTTATGATTATGATGATTTTCGTCATGATGATACAGAATATGCTTTGGTAGGAATGCGAACCGGAAAAAAATTCAGGATGGGCGATAAAGTTGAGATAAAATTAGTAGCCGCAAACCTTGAGAAGCGCCAGCTTGATTTTGAATGGATTCCCGGCCTGGAAAGTTTAAAACAAAAAGCAATTAAAGCAAAGAAAACAAAGTATTCTAAAAACAGAAAATAAAATAAGTTTTAAAATGGGCCAGGAAAAGGAGATAAGTGAAGAGTTCAAAATAAAAAATGAATCTGTAAAAATTCCAGCTTCAATAAATGGGGATACGCAAAAAAACAGGCTTCAATCCTTTGGCCAACTCTCTGACATTTTTGAAGAAAAATTTAAGAAAAGGCATTTCCCGCTAAAGCCCGAAACGCTTTATGATGCTTCACAATATTTACTAACGGTTGGGGGTAAACGCATTCGCCCGGTAATGTGCCTGATGGCCAATGAAATGTTTGATGCAATAAAAGAAGATGCATTTCATGTCGCTACGGCAATAGAACTCTTTCATAATTTTACTTTAGTGCATGATGATATAATGGACAGAGCGCCTCTCCGCCGCGGCAAGCAAACCGTACACACGAAATTTGGTGAACCTACTGCTTTGCTTGCAGGAGATGTAATGTTGATAGCGGCTTATGAAAATCTGAATAAGATAAGTGACGAATACCTGCATTCAATTTTAAATTTATTTAATTCAACCGCAAAGCAAGTTTGCGAAGGGCAGCAACTGGATATGGAATTTGAAATAATGGGCCATGTAAATTTTGATGATTATGTAAAAATGATTGGCTTAAAAACCTCTGTTTTATTAGCTGCCAGTTTGCAAATGGGATCCATTCTGGGTGGAGCGGGCCTGGGTAATCAAAACCATCTATACGAATTCGGAAAAAACCTTGGAATTGCTTTCCAGGTGCAGGACGATTACCTGGATGCTTTTGGCGACCCTGAAAAATTTGGGAAAAAGCAGGGCGGCGACATTATGGCAAACAAGAAAACTTTTTTATGGTTACAAGCGATGCAATCCGCATCAGCAGGGCAAAAGCAACAATTAAATGAATTGCTTTCGGCCGATGGCCAAAGCAAAATAGAAAAGGTTTTAGCTATTTATAAAGATTGCAATCTTGATGAGTGGGCCAAAGAATTGAAACAAAAATATTTTTCCATTGCGATGGAGCACCTTGAAGAAATTGCTGTTCTTTCTATAAGAAAAAAACCTTTGGAAGGCCTTGCCAAATATTTAATGGAGCGGGACATGTAAGTTTCCTCAGCCCCGCTCCAAATAATGTTGCCAGGGCTATTGATTAGGATCCGGCAAAGGCCTTACCCAAATATTTCTAAAACTGATCGGAATACTTTTATCGCCATGAGCCTGTAATTTTATGGGGCACGCGCCATGAGGTTTGTAGGAAGGGTGGCCTATATAAAGTGTTGGGCCTTTTAATTTTACATTGTTCTGAACCAATATTCCATTAAAAAATGCGGTTACTTTTGCAGGTGATTTTAAAGAACCATCATCGTTAAAACGTGGTGCAGTCCATATTACATCATAAGATTGCCATACTCCGGGAGGGAAATTGGCATTTACTAATGGAGGATATTGTTTATAAACGGCTCCGGCCTGGCCATTAACATAAGTTGAATTATTGTAATTATCTAATATTTGCAATTCATACCCATCATCTCCTTTCCCTGTTGAAGCGAGAAACAATCCGCTGTTGCCGCGTGCCTGCCCTGTTCCTGATATATTTTTTGGTTCTTTCCATTCCAGGTGCAATTGATAATCCATAAAAGATTGCTTTGTTTGAATATTCCCGGATTTTTTATTTACGGTAAGAATGCCATCGTGAACATCCCAGTCAGCTTGCTTCGTTGTATCGCCTGTTTCTACCCATTTCGACTGATCTTTCCCATCAAATAAAATAATTGCGTCAGAAGGTGCGTTCCCGCATGTTTTTCCAGGAGTAACCACCGGAGGAACGGGTGTGTAATATTCTGTGTCTTCAGGTTTCATTTTTTCCTGGGCATTTACAGTTGCAATTCCAATTGCAATGAAAGCGATACCGGTAATCAATTTTTTGTGCATGTTTTTATATGTTTTTTAATTTAGAATCTTGCGAGTAGTTTAAAATTTATAAGCCTTGGTGTTAATCTGTTTGGAATGCTGAAAGTATCGTTGGCAAAATCTTTTATTAATTGATAAGAAATAGTATTGGCGCGGTCAATAAGATTAAAAACTTCAAGGCTTGCCCAGATATTATCAAATGCGCGGAAAGGGGAGTGGCTACGCCTTTGAGATTTATCGCTTAGTAACAAAGCGCTGAAACCTATATCTGCCCTGATATACGGCTCGATGATAAGCGCATTGCGGTACTTTACACTGTTAGGAATATTATAACTCATGTTACTTCCGTAAATCAGGTTTAAATGTACTTTAAAATTTTTATTTGTACTTAAATAATCCTGTAAAAATAATCCCATAGTTATTAAGCGGTCACTTGGCGTGCGTATCCAGCCAACATCGGTTTTTACACTATCTGCAATAACCTGGTCTGTGCTTTTAGAATTGATCACTTCTCCTTCAGCATTTTTATAGGTGTAATAAAAATCATTATTTATATTCTCTTTTGTCTGGCTGATGCTAAGGCTGAACCAGCTTTCAGCGCCTTTTACCAATTCTGTAAACACCCTTGTCTCGATCCCGGTTGCATAAGCGCGGGCATCATTTTCACCAAAATAGGTGATTTGTAAATTATTAATATCATAGGGGTCTACGTCTGTCAAAGATTTAAAATAGGCTTCTGTTGTGATACGCATGGGCCGGTTTACATTTGATAAATTGTAATCAAACCCGGCAACATATTGAAGGCTTTTCTGGCTTTTTAAATCAGTGTTGATGGTGCCATCGGGCCTTCTCATTTCCCGGTAAAAAGGGGGCTGGCCATAAACTCCGGCAGAGGCTTTAAAAATAATATCCTGCTTCCAGTCTGGTTTATAACTTATTTGCGCCCGCGGGCTTATTAAAAATTCATTATTGAGCGCATCGTAATTAAATCTTGCACCCGCTTGTAACGCTACTTCGTTTACGCCATGCGACAGGTTAATATTATCCTGAAGGTAGCCGCTGTATTTATCAATAGTAAGATTGGCGTGAGATTTCAATACACTGCTCAGGTTTAGCTGATTTGGATTAAATGGTAAAGAATAACCGGCGCTATCCTGGAATTCCCATTGATTTAAATGGTCATTTATTACTGAATGATCGAAAGATAAGCCCCATTGCAAAAAATGTTTTCCGAGCTTATAAGTTCCTTTATGGCTAATATTATAAACAGCGATATTCAGATCATTGCGGGCATAATTCTGAAAAACACCGGCTCCCAGCGGATTCGTTATCTGGCCAAAATCGGGTTGGGTTTTATCAAAACTTCTTTCGCCAAAAAGATAAGCGCCGGTAATATCCATATCTTCATTTTCGATATCGCCATAGCGGCTTATCATCCATTTCAATTTTACCCTTTTATTAATATTTTGAACAAGGCTTAAGCCAATCAAATTGCTATTATAACTATCTTTTTCCTGGCCGTCAAAAAATATATCAAGCCCAATATCCGCGGTAAATAACGGAGAAAAAACAGCCGTAGATTTTTGTGCGGATTCAGGGATAAGTGTAAACTTTGACCCGGAAATAATTCCCAGGGCTTCGAGTTGTAATTTTTCAGAAATTTTATAAGTGATATAAGTTTGAAGGTCAGCCGCTGAAGGAATATAATTTCCTTTTGTTTCCTGGCTGCTTAATAAATTCCTGTTGGTTTTGCTCCTTACTCCAAACAGCCACGAAAGTTTTTTATTTTTTGAAAGCGCCTTCTAAATGTAATCCTTGCTCCAAAAGGCTTACATAAACTGAGCCTCCGAATGAAACCGGTTTTTTATATTGAATATCCAAAACACTGCTGATCTTATCACCGTATTTTGCCTGGAAGCCGCCGGTATAAAAATCAATGTTTTTTACCAGTTCAGGATTAATAAAACTTAATCCTTCCTGGTTGCCATTGGTTACAAGATAAGGCCGGTAAATCTCAAAATCATTAATGTAAACCAGGTTTTCGTCATAATTTCCGCCACGAACCGAATATTGGGAAGTAAGTTCGTTGTTGCTGCCCACCAGCGTTTTTATAAGGCCTTCAACGCCGCCGGTAGCACTTGGGAGCATTGCAGCGTTTTTAGGATTTATTTTTATCAAACCTGTTTCTTTTCTTTCTTTATCGGGGCTGACAACAACTGTTTGAAGTGTTTTGCTGGTGCGCATAAGCCTAACTGTTATATGTTCTTCTTCGCCGGGGCTGAGGTTAAAATTTTTCTGTGCCTCATTAAAACCGGAATGGGTAAAAACCAGTGCAAATGCTTTTTCTGGCGGAACCTGCAAATGAAAAGTGCCGGAATCAGAAGAAACAATTCCTTGTTGCTTGCCAAGAATAGTAATCGTTACTGCCGGAACCGGGTCTTCATTTTCGTCAATTACTTTACCCGAAACATAAGCAGATTTCTTTTGAGAAAAAGAAGCGAGGGTTGAAAAAAGAAGAAAGATGAAAACCGTTAGTCTCATAAAGTGAAGATAATATTTTAAGAAACATTCATCACGAATAAACTACTAAATCAACAATTTATTTTAAAAGAACCTCAGTTTAATTTATATTTTCATTCGATAAAGTACAGCTCTTTCATTTCTATTTTATTATTTTTGAAAAATGCGAAAATCAACAATCTTAGTTCTTATTTTTTCTGTAATACTTCTTTCAAATTGCGGATCGCCCTCCCAAACTACAAATGAAAAGATAACTGAAGATGCTTCGGAAGTGAAAGATACTTTTCATCTGCTGACTCAATATTGGGAATTAAAAGATGCTGATCATCCTCTTTCCAGGGATGTTTCATTTACCAATGATAACGGAATTTTGTATGAGCCCGGAATTGTTTTTATGGCTGATTCTTCGGTTCTTGAAAACCCGGTTGGTGAAATGGCTTATGGGAAATTTAGTTTAAAAGGAAACGCCATTGATGTAAATTATAATGATGGCACAAAAGCGGTGTATATAATAGACAGAATTAATAAAGATGAATTGGTGCTTTCGCGGACTGAAAAAAAGCATACATCCCAATTGACTTACAAGGCAACAAATACAAGCTGGCCTAATTCATATAAAAATCCTTTTTCAGAACGAAATTATGAATGGGCACAAAAACCAAAAAAGCCTGAAACTGATGCCGAAATTAAAAACCGGGTAAAAGAGTATGTTCAGTTTTTTGTTTATTATTTTGACGGGTACATAAATGGAAAGGCAACGAAAATTGATTTTACAGGCATTGCCAGGTTGCCTGGATTGGTACCAGGGCGGAATCACAATTCAGAATGAAGGCAAACTGGATAAAAAATGGATCAATTGTTTTTATTCAAAAGAACAGGCATACAAAGGAAGGCAAATGCTGGAAGATGCCATCGTAAAAAAATACAATTGGGATGCCAAAGAAACCAACTGGATGAAGCAAACCGCACCGGTTCTGCAGCAGATCCATGATGGGATGTAATTTCTCTAAAATAAAAATCTGGTTAATTTATTGTTTTACTACCCACTTTTTTATAAAAAAGGTGGTTACAATGCCTTCATTTTTTCAATCGTTTCTTTTGGGTTTTCAGACTTGAAAATTGAACTTCCTGCCACCAAAATATCAGCGCCGGCATTAATAATATCAGCCGCATTTTTTAATGAAATTCCTCCGTCCACTTCAATTTTTGCGGAAGAACCTGTGCTGTTTATTAAGGTTTTTAATTCTATTATTTTAGCAATTGAATGTTCAATAAAAGATTGGCCACCAAATCCCGGGTTAACGCTCATTACCAAAACCAAATCCACATCACAGATAATATCCTGTAAAAGAAAGACGGGGGTAGCCGGGTTAATTGCCACGCCAGCTTTCATATTCAGCGATTTTATCTGCTGAATATTCCTGTGTAAATGAGGGCACGCTTCCTGATGAACTGTTAAGCCGTTTGCGCCGGCTTCTTTAAATTCTTCTGCATATTTTTCGGGTTCTACAATCATCAAATGCACATCAAAAAATTTGGAAGTGGTTTTTCTTATTTGCTTGATGATGGACATTCCGTAACTGATATTGGGAACAAACCTTCCATCCATCACATCCAGGTGAAACCAGTCTGCTTTGCTTTCATTCACCATTTTACATTCATCCTCAAGATGTAAAAAATCTGAGGCTAAAAGCGATGGGGCTACAATTGGCATTTATTTAAGTATTGATTATTAATTATTATTGCTTTTATTCTCAAGTTTGTTCAACGCTTCCCTGGCTTCAACATAATTTTTATCGTAAAGTAATGCGTTCTGATAACTTTGAATGGCTTCGGTGGTATCGCTTATTTTTTCATAACATTTCCCCATCCAATAATACCCTTCATCAAAATTATTTTGAATGGTGACGGCGCGTTTTAAAACTTTTAACGCGTCGGGGTATTTTTTTTCGGTGTATAAGGCAATTGCTTTTTCACGGTAAGCATACATGTAAGTAAAATCAAGATTGAGGCAACTATCTAAATTAGTAATAGCCATTCTTGGTTCATTTACATAATTATAATAAAGCCCTTTAATGAAATAAGCATCTTTGCCGGATTTGTTCTTATTGGAACGCAAAAGCTCGTCGGCAATGTATAATGATTTTGGATTTTTTATTTCAGCATAAACCGTTCCAAGCGCGACCAGGTATTCCGGAAGAGGATAAATACCAATGGCTTTTTTTAAAGAATTTATGGCTTGCAAGGTGTCGTTATTTTCAAAATACAAAGTTGCTTTGATGTTCCATAAATACGCACTGCCACTGTCTTTTTTTATTTCCTCGTCGGCTACTGAAATTGCGGAATCAAAATAACCTTCATTTCTGTAGGCTTCAATTAAATTTTCTTTAAGCATTAAAGAATCCGGGTATTGCTTTATTTGATTTTTTATATTCTGAACCATATTTTGATCGGAAGGTATTTGAGGATTCGGCGTTTTATCTTCCGAATTGCAGGCAGCAAAAAGCAGTATAGAAACCACAGATATATAAAATAATTTTGATCGTTCCATCTTGCAAATTTAGTGTTACGTAATTTAAAATAATTACAATTCCCCTTTTAGCCACGCGCCCCCAATTCTATTACTTCGCAATCTTTAATGTTTTTACCATCAATTGCAAAGCGTACCAAAGTCCTCATTTTGTGCCAGCCATGTTTTCCGGCGGCGCCGGGATTGATGTGAAGGCAATTGAGTTTATCATCATACATGATTTTTAAAATATGGGAATGGCCGCTGATAAAAAGTTGTGGTTGATGAATTAAAATTTCTTTTTTCGTTTCGGGGTTATAGCGCGGAGGGTAACCGCCAATGTGCCTCATCATCACTTTTACCCCTTCACACATAAAGGTCAACTGTTCCGGGTACACGCTTTTAATATCATAACCATCAATGTTTCCATAAACGCCGCGAAGTGGTTTAAAAGTTTTTAATTGTTCTGCAATTTCGGCTGTTCCAAAGTCGCCGCCATGCCATATTTCATCGCAATTTTTAAAATGTTCAAAAACGGTTGGATCCAAATAATTATGTGTATCAGAAATAAGCCCGATTCGTGTCAAGTTTTTTTTGTGAAAGTACAAATCAAATAATTAAAATTTTCTTTATTAAAAGCAAAAATTCTTATTATTTGTTTGTTTACTGTTCCTGCTAAACTATCTAAACTGCCTAAACTATCTAAACCGTTTAAATTGCCCAAACCTTCCTCTTCTACCTCCTGATTCTTTCGTAATTTTATGATGATCTAAATATTTTTTCTTTAAAATAATTTATCATGCCTCATTATCATAAATCCGGTTCTGTCCCCCATAAACGCCATACACAATTTCGCAAGCCTGACGGGGCTTTATATTCAGAACAGTTATTTTCTACCGAAGGTTTTTCTTCCGATTCTTCTTTGTTGTACCACTCTCATCCGCCAACTCAAATTATAAAAACAGACGAAGCTTATAGCGTAGCTCCGGAAGTTGCTGAAGAAAAAATGCTGAAACACCGGAGTTTCCAGGGGTTTAGCCTCCAACCGGAAAATGATTATTTAAAAAGCCGTAAACCGGTTTTGGTAAATAATGATGTTCATATTTCATTGGCTTCGCCAAAACAAAGTATGCATGATTATTTTTATAAAAATGCGGATGCGGATGAAATAATATTTGTTCACGAAGGAAATGGAAAATTAAAAACCCAGTATGGAGAAATTCCTTTTGCTTATGGAGATTATTTGGTAATTCCCCGTGGTTGCATTTACCAGGTTGAATTTGAAAAAGATAACAACCGGTTATTGATTGTAGAATCGTTTAGCCCTGTCCGTTACCCTAAAAAATACCTGAGTAAATATGGCCAGCTTCTTGAAAATTCTCCCTATTGTGAAAGGGATATCCGTGTACCACAAAATTTGCAAACCATAGACGAAGAAGGAGATTTTTTATTGATGGTGAAGAAGAAAGGAATGATGTATGGCATTCATTATTTACATCATCCTTTTGACGTAATTGGTTGGGATGGATGTTGTTACCCTTTTGCTTTTTCTATTCATGATTTTGAACCCATAACCGGCCGTGTGCACCAGCCGCCCCCGGTTCACCTGACTTTTGAAGGGCATAATTTTGTGGTTTGTTCTTTTGTGCCGCGATTGTTTGATTATCATCCGCTCTCTATTCCCGCACCTTATAATCACAGCAATATTGACAGCGACGAAATGCTTTATTATGTGGATGGGGATTTCATGAGCCGCAAGCATGTTACGCGTGGAATGATCACGTTACATCCCGGTGGGATTCCCCATGGGCCACATCCCGGCGCTGTTGAAAAAAGTATTGGCATGAAAGAAACCAAAGAATTGGCAGTAATGGTGGATACGTTTCATCCTTTGCAGCTTACCAGGCAAGCTTTAGAAATAGAAGATGAAAATTATGTGATGAGCTGGGCGGAGTGAAATATTCAAAAAAGCAGGGCATTCTTTTCTCATGGTTTTATTCCTATTAATTTTTCTTTAAGAAAAATCAGTAATGTAAAATTTAGTGGCTTAAAAAAGTATATTCCTCGTTTGAACTACAAATATTTACTTTATCTTCATTTATTGAATTTTGTAAAAAAAGAGTAAGAATGATTTTACCCATTTCAACTGCTGCATTCACATTATTTAGTTTATCATCACAATCATTAAAAATTAAAAGCAAATTTCTATCATGAAAACGGCAATTAAATTATTTGTTGTAATATTTAGTTTTGTGTTATCAACAAATGTGAATGCACAAACAAAAACCGGTGCAGATTATTTTCCGGGTAAATGGAATGTGATGGTAAAGGGTTTACCCGATGGTGATACCAGGATGTTCGTTAATATTGAGAAGGCTGATTCTGCATTCGGCGGTAATATCAGCGATTCTACAGGAAAGAAAATTGCAGATTTTTCTCAAGTAGACCTAAAAGATACTACGGTAACTGTTTATTTTAATGCTCAGAACTATGATGTTTATATGCGTTTAAATAAAAAAGATGACGATCATGTAACCGGCACCATGCTCGATATGTTTGACGCGGAAGGAGAGCGGGTTAAATAATAGAAGTCTCGTGTTTCTGTTAAAATCAGAAGTGGCTATAATTGGTAAAAATGGCAAATTTTATTTTTTCTTCTTTGAAGATTTTGCTCTTTCATTATAATCCAAACAAAGGTTGATCCAATATTCAAATTCCTTTTTTTTTTAAACCCTTCAGGGCCAACATAGCAAAACCCTTTGTATTCTTTGCCTCTCATCTGCATGGTGCGAAAGCCTTTTTTTCCCGCAACTTCGTCTTGCAAAGACGGGTCAAAGCGGCACATCAGGTTTTCTCCGCTTATGCTAACGCACATTTTATCATTTACCATAAAAGTAAGCCCACGGAACATTTTCTTTTCCTCAACTTTCAGTTTAGGAAATTTTACAAGATATTTCCTAACCCTGTCTACAAGTTTTGTATCGTAAGGCATAAGATGCTGTTTTAGTTATGTAAACTGCAAAATAAAAATACTAAATAAAAGTTCTTTTACTGGGCCATTTTTTTTGCAGGCGCTAATAAAATACCCGGTTAACCAAAAAATTTTTTGACTTCTCTTTTTTTTCTCATAGTTTTATTTCTCTTAATTTTTCTTTAAAAAAATCAGTATGATAAAATTTAGTGAATTAAAAAACGGCGATTATGTACTTGCCGAAAGCGACGGCCAGGCCTGGCGCGGCGAGGTAGTTAATTTTAACCATGATGAAAAAGAAATTTGTGTAAACAATGGGGTTCAGGATTTTTATTTTGTGCCCGAGGATTTTTATCCGCTGCCGGTGGATGAAGAACAATTGCTTAAATTGAAATTTACAAAGCATGTAAATGATGATGGTTCTGTAAAATATAGCAAAGGGGCTTTCAGGGTTCAAACACCGAAACAGGATGATTTTTCCCAGTTTGAAATGTGGTATAGAAATGAGAAAAGAATCATGACGCATTCTATTCCTGTACACGTATTACAGAACCATTACAACGATATGACCAAGGTTCATCTAACGGATGAAGTCATTTAATTTACTTTAGATCAGCACTCATCAATTCTGTTGTGGAATTTACATTTTCGGTTAATCCTGAATAATCAAGGTGGACCTTTGAAGTATTTTCAATCAATCCAAATTTAGGGGCATAATAACTATCTATGCTTGATGTAAAGGAACTTGATGGAATAAGTGCGGAAGAAAGGCTTGTTGACACATGAATCACATTTGAATAAGAGATGCCATTTACTGTCATTGAAATACCTTTTTCAGCAATTTTATTAGTCAGCATTAAGGAAACCGGGAGAGGAAAACCGGGAATGGTTAAATTAAAATTCTGGTTCCATGGGTACCTTCTGACACATTATCTTTTAAATATAATCTGTCAATATTAATTCCTCCTGTTACCGGAATTGAATCATACTGGTAATAATCGCCACCTGAATTACTTAAATATTCATTTCCGCCATACGAATAATTATAAACATGGTATGTTCTGCTATTGATGGTAGTATCGTTAGGAGATGAAGTTACTGTATAATCAGAACTGGTGGGGGAAGCGCCGGATGAATCTGTTTGCCGATAATTCCATGAACTTGCCGCATTCGTATTTACGTACGTGTCGGTAGTAGTATTATTCGTCCCGGAATCTGATTTTTTACAGGCAGAAAAAATGACAATAATTGATAAAAAGAAAAAGATTGTTTTCATGGTATTTATTTTAGGATGCCACAAATATAAAAAAAGTTTTACGCATTTCTTATTGTATAATTTGGTATTATAATTTTTTTATACAATATACGAATTGGCTGTTGAATTAATAAAAATAGAGTTTCCCCGGAATAATATTTTCAAATTGAGGAGATGCTGAGCAGGCAAACTTTTATTCCTTTTTTATCTTTTTTGCCGCATTACTTTTTTTCATTTAGCTTTGACATTTAATGCAACTATCCACCAAACATCTCCTGGGCATTAAAGATTTACAGCTCCGCGATATTGAATTAATTCTATCCACCGCCACCCAATTTAAAGAAGTATTACAAAGGCCGATAAAAAAAGTGCCTTCATTACGCGATACAACTATCGTTAATTTATTTTACGAAAATTCCACCCGCACAAGGATTTCTTTTGAGCTGGCTGAAAAAAGGCTGAGTGCTGATACGCTAAATTTTTCCGCTTCGGGTTCTTCCGTTTCCAAGGGAGAAACTTTATTGGATACGGTAAATAATATCCTTTCGATGAAAGTGGATATGGTGGTGATGCGGCATGGCGCGAGCGGAGCGCCTTATTTTTTAGCCAAACATATTCCGGTAGCTATCGTTAATGCAGGCGATGGAATTAATGAACATCCGACGCAGGCTTTATTAGACGCCTTTTCTATCAAAGAAAAACTGGGGAAACTGGAAGGGAAAAAAATTGTGTTGGTAGGCGATATTATGCATTCGCGGGTGGCGCTTAGCAATATTTATTTATTAAAAAAAGCGGGTGCCGAAGTGATGGTTGCCGGCCCGCCCACATTAATTCCAAAATACATAGCAAAGGCATTTGATATCCGGGTAGAATATAATTTAGAAAAGGCGCTGCAATGGTGCGATGTAGCCAACATTCTCCGCATCCAGTTAGAAAGGCAAAACCAGGTTTTATTTTCTTCTTTAAGGGAGTATAACCAGGCTTACGGTGTCAATAAAAAATTATTGGATAGTTTAAATAAAGAAATCGTAATCCTTCATCCGGGGCCCATAAACCGTGGAGTGGAAATTGACAGTGATGTGGCAGATTCCAAACAATCGATAATTTTGCAGCAGGTAGAAAATGGTGTGGCGGTAAGAATGGCTGTGTTATATTTACTGAGCAATAAACAAACTTTTAATTGATTTTTTTATTTTAATCAAAAAAAAATTATGGAACGAATCTGTTTATTTCCCGGAACCTTCGACCCTGTTACGCTTGGGCATACGGATATTATTGAAAGGGCGCTTCCGTTATTTGATAAATTGTATATTGGTTTGGGAAGAAACAGTAATAAAGTTCCCATGTTTTCTGAAGAACAGAGGCTTGAATGGCTTCGCGAAATTTATAAAGATGAACCGAAAATAGGCGTGCTTGCTTATGATGGGTTAACGGTTGGTTGTTGTAAAGAAGTGGGAGCTGATTTTATTTTGCGTGGCATTCGTTACGTAAACGATTTTGAATATGAAAAAGCAATTGCGGATATGAACAGGAGTTTGAAACCAAATGTGGAAACTATTTTTCTTACTACACTTCCAAAATATACTTCCATCGCCAGCACGTTGATTCGTGATGTAATCCGCAATAATGGAGATATTTCTGAATTTCTTCCGGAAGTAGTGAGAAAATCGATTTATTCCAATAAGTGATAAGTGAGAAGTTGTAAGTTATAAGCCTTCCGATATCAGGAAATTAACCAATTAACCAATAATGCCCATCTGGTTTCATAAAAATATTACTATTGAAGATTTTAAAGAAATTGGCGCCAATACCATGGCAGAATTTCTTGACCTTAAATGGGAAGAAATAGGGGAGGATTATTTGAAATTGTCAATGCCGGTAAATGCTAAAACCCAACAGCCGTATGGCTTTCTGCATGGCGGCGCTTCCTGTGTCCTTGCAGAAACAGTTGGCAGTGTGGCTTCTGCGTTGGTTATTGACCAGGAAAATTTTATTTGCGTAGGCATAGAAATAAATGCCAATCATTTAAGAAGTGTAACCGAAGGAAAGGTAACCGCCATCGCAAAACCTTTGCACCTGGGAAAATCCACTCATGTTTGGGATATTAAAATCTATGATGATAAAGAAAGGCTTTTTTGCGTAAGCAGGTTGACGGTGGCCATTCTTCCTATAAGAAAATAAAAACAGAGCCAAACTTCTGAAATGAGAATTATCGTTAACACAAATATTATTTTCAGCGCCATCTTAAATTCTAATAGCAGAATATGCTTAAAAGATCAGCATATCAATTAAACGATTTCCTATCCTCAGAATAAAAATCCCGGTAATTTATTTTTTTATTGTTATCAAGTCGTATTAAAGCTTATATTTAGGTGTTGTTGGCAACAATACTTCCCCCGTCTTCTCTTAATTGAAGTAGCTAAAATAAATTATTAAACAATGACCGATGTCGTGCTGCTTAAAGGAGCGCTTTCAGAATTCGCCCAACTCGGGGAAGATGATTTTAATCTGTCGCTTCCATGTTGGGAAATAAAGTCCTACAAAAAGGGAGATATTTACAATCCCCTGGGAAGTATATGCAGGTATCTTGGCTTTACGATGGAAGGTTATTTCAGATCCTATTTATATGGTAAAAATGGCGAGGAGGTAAATTTATTTCTTTTCCCGCCGCACCAGGTGGTAGTTACCTACAAAAGTTTTATCCATCAAAGCCCATGCGAATATAACACAGTGGCATTGACTGACGCCCGGGCGATTTGCATTACCCTTGCAGATTTGCAATCTCTTTATGAAAAATCACATGGCTGGGAACGCTTTGGAAGGCTCATGGCTGAAAAAGCTTTTGATGTAGCTGTTGACCGTGCCGAAAGCTTTGTCTTTAAATCGGCAGAACAACGCTATTTGGAACTCATACAGATGCAGCCCGATATTATCAACAACATCCCGCTTTACCATATTTCTTCCTACCTCGGCATCGCCGGGCCTTCCCTCAGTCGCATAAGAAAAAAGATTTCCGGTAAATAGAAAGATTTTAACATAGGTTAAAATTTTCCTGAATATAATAATTCATTTTTGTATTCATATTTTTTGTATTCATATTTATTAACTATTAAAACTTTAAAAAAATGGAAACAACAGTAATGACCAACAAAGAGGTTGCCCAGGATGTCTATAGATATTTTGGTGAAGGCAACGTTCCCGCAATTCTTGATCTTCTTACCGATGACATTAAATGGACTTGTCCGGGTCCCACTGAGATTCTTCCGTATGCACGTGTATACAATGGGAAAGAAGAGGTAGCGGATTTCTTCAGGCTTATCTATGAAAACAAAGATTTTCCTAAATTTGAACCCAGGGAGTTTATAGCAGAAGGTGATAAAGTAGTATGCCTTGGCTACTGGGATGCAAAATCAAAGAAAACCGGTAAGCCTTATTCCGGCGATTGGGCAATGGCATTTTATTTCAGGGATGGAAAGTTAGCTGAGCATAAGGAATATTACGATTCATATGGCGAGGCAATGGCTTCAAAAGAATAACTATTGGCCATGTTGTCCTGAAAACAAGTTTCGTGTATTTACTCACTGGAGGATTATAGTGTCTGATACACGAATTTTGTTATGTTATGTGTGACTCGTCCTAAAAAAAGTTTACAGGTTAATAGATAAATCCTGCAATAAGTTTACAGGATGATTTTCATTTTTGTTTTCAAAAGTAGCTGGTTTTTTAAAATAATTTTTCCATAATCTTTGATGATTTATTTTTTGATTGTTATGTAATTTGCTTGGTGTTAAGTTGCCGATACTCATGTGTGGCCTATCTTTGTTATAAAGGCTGATAGCCTTTTTTAATTGCTTGTTTGCTTCCGGTAGGTTGTCGGTTTGATAGTGATTCAGATATTCTTCTTTAATGATACCGTTTACTCTTTCAGCGATGGCATTCCTACACTGGCGCAGATGGTTAGAGGTGCACCTTTTCGAAAAGGTGTCGCCCTGGAAAAGTAATCCTTCAAAGGCACAGATACGCTTTGCACAAAACCCATGCTGCATATCTGCGCCAGATAGGAAACTTTTTAATTGCTACATGCTTTCAGGAATTTGTCCTGAATTCAAAATTCAATTCAGTTTTAAATATCAAATTAAATACCGGGCACCTGTTTATATATTGACAGATGGTTGTTTTGTTTTAGGCTCAAGAAAAGCTGTTCGCCAGTTTTTCCGTTTGTCGATGTTCAAATGTCGTATCATTTCCATTCGCTTAAAGACTAAAAATTATTTCTGACTTTGACTTGCTTTCATCATGTTCCCGATCACCCCATTATATTTCGATTCCGTATATCCTGCAGGTATTGCGAATAAAGAAGCAGGAAGATTTTTTTGTTCCACTTTTGTCAAAAGCATTTCAGAAGAAATGCTTTTATTTTTAATTTCAATTTTTACAAAGTAGCCATCAGCACCGGCTTGCTTCAGCGCATTAAACATCTCCGGAGTTACCATCGATTTTGAAGAAGCCATCATTTTTTCCAATAGCGAATAGCCCGCAACACTTTTACAGGTCCATATATCCATGTCCATTTCATTACGGCCTGAGGAGGTTAGCTTCGCATGTATACACGGGTACCCGCCAACGATTTCATTTCCGATTTTTGTAACGATGTACTTGCTTCCCGAATTAATAAGTGAAGTATCGACTACATTAAGAGAATAGGTTTTGTCTTCATCATCTAATATCATACTATAGTTTGGCTTACTAACACGGCTAATTCCAATCATCGGCCTGGCACCGCCAACACCCATCATTGCAGCCAAATTCATTTCAACACGCCCTTCACCGGATGTAGTAAACCAGGTTTTATTGACACTTTTAGTGGTTCCTTTTTCAGTAACAACAGTGTTGGTCGTTTCATAATAAAATCCAGCCCCGCCATTTGCTGTTGTAAAACTTTTTATTGCTGCTGCAGAATCAGCGGCAGAAACACCTCCACCCCCAACAAGATTGCCCAATGCCTTCATGGTAAGGTCTGAAGCTGAAGTATCATTTGGATTATTGGCAGCTGCATTCGCAAAAGCTCCCAACACCTTATTCATTGCCGGATCACCACTTAAAGAGTCTTGCGAAGAGCTGTTAGCAGTATTAGTATTATTGGCGGTATTGGTGCCGTTGGCAGACTTCGTTTGAGTAGCGTTATCAACTTTGTCAAGTACTTTATTGGTAACCTGGTCAGCTTTACTATTAGCCCTGTTTTGTGAAGTTTGTTTTACACTTCTCACAATTTGTTTTAAAAACTGGGCCTTTGATTCAGTCGAATGTAGTACTCCGAAAAAGATTACAAATACAACAGTGATATTTAACTTTTTCATTTTTTTATTTTTTAAGAGATAAATATTTTAATACGATACTTATATTTTAGTATGATGCTGCAGACAATACCAACGCAAGTGCACATAAAAAACTCAAAATGGTTATTACCAGTAACAGCAGTTTTATAAATTTTGTGTTTGGCATGGCATGGCTTCCGATAATTTTTATGATATCCCGCATCAGTATATTCGCCAGGAGGGAAAGTTGTCCATCATTTGCCGCACCTGCAGAGCAACATACTGAAATAACAAAACTGATAAAACTGAAAAGAGAAAAACGATCAGTATTATCATGACAAGCTCCCCGATATTTAGTGTCCTTTTCATTTTAAAATTTTTATTGATTAATTGAATTCATTACAGAAATATTTGAGAATATTTATACTGCAAAGATGTAATTGGGAATGAGGAGATTTATCAAATAACCGACAAACGTATTTTAGAAATCGTCAAACAGTTTTTACCAGCTAAAATTTCTCAAAAGAAAAACCACTCCCGCGAAAAAATGATTTTGGTTATAAGCAGAATTTTTTTATACTTTTCTCATTGTTGAAAAGTATTTATTATCAATAGTCCTGCACTAATTTTATTTTTTCTTTATTTAAATACATGCTGTCTGTAACCGGCTTCATATTTATTCTTACATCGTAATCTTTGAATTGACCGGTAAAACTTCAGGCCCCCTTTTTCTTCAGGATTATAAGTAAATGAATAGTGGTGTATTATAGTGCCGCTAATATCACGTATTGCAAAAGTTTTTTTTGTTGTATCCATATTATAATAATACCAGTCCCCGTCCACTCTGGCTCCACTCTGGCGCAGATATGCAGCAAAGGAAAAGTGAGGTTAGCGTATCTGTGCCTACCTTCGTTCCCACACTGGCGCAGATATCCTTCAAAGGCACAGATACGCTTTGCACAAAACCCATGCTGCATATCTGCGCCAGATAGGAACAAAATACGATGACTGGAATGATGCTACAGGCAACTCTCACTTAAGCGATAAATCGTAACAACCTACAGCTGGTCCTTGTTTGTTACGAACCACTCTTAAAGGTTTTGATTTTTTCATTTTGTCGGTGAAGCAGCTGCGCTATTCCAAGGGCTTTTAGAAATTATGAGGTTAGGCACTTTAATTTTATGATGCCTTCAAAGGCACAGATACGCTTTGCACAAAACCCATGCTGCATGCGCCAGATAGGGGAGACGCTTGCGCCAGTTGGGGGATACTGTCAAAGTATCTGAAATTGAATCTTTTTTGGCTTTAGAATTTGTTGGCAATTGTATCGCGATATTGGAGCCAGCACTTACTACCAATGGTTGATGGGGTAATAAAATTCTTGCGTTTGCAATTGGACGTTTATTTTGAAGAGCAGAATTATTAAGCTTTCTTAAAAAAGTATCGAGGCTGTCTTTGGTTTTGTTGTCCGTTATTTTGGTTTTAATCCAGTCTTCGAGAGAAGTTTATTTATTTATGAGTTCTATATTTCTCAATTTTTAGATTTTTATTTTCAGTTTGTACAGAATCGTACTTTTTAAGTAGTCTATAATCTGGCCACCACAACACTTGATTAGATAAATTAAAAAAACTACTTTGTTTAATATCTAATTTATTATCATTTAATTTGGGATTATTTGCAATACTATACGTAATCGCATTAAATCCTGTAGCGTTAATAAAAATTAATAATGTGTTCGCTAGTATTAAAATGTAATGGTAAGATTTTCTCCATTTTTTCTGTTTCAGGAATAATGATAGAGAAACTAAAAATGAAAACGAAATACCAATTATTCTAAAAAATGGAGGGTGTTAAATTAACAAAAATATATCCACTTACTAAACACGATAACCATACAAAAAGTGCAGAGAGAAGGTAGGGTGTAAAAGTTTTTGGGGTTAAAAAAATCAGCTTGTTCCTTTTTAGATTTGATCATAGAAATTCATTAGATATTTACATATTAAAGAATACAATAAACGTTTTATTTTTATTTACTACTTTACCTCAAACAAGCTAGCAACTGCTTAATGGTTACCTACATCATCCAATCCAATACCTCTGTCTAGGTACGAGATTGTAAATGTGTTTCAATCATGTTTTTTCGGACGGCTTTGAATACACTTTTGCCTTCTTCAGTAATTGTCCAGTATTCATTATTATCTTTCAAACTGTGTTTCTTGTCAGAAGCCTTAACCAAATCAAAAACAATCAAATCTCCAATTATTTTTCTTACAGTATTCGTGGGTATAGGAAAATCTCTACGAACTTCCTAGTCTGTCAGGATTCATCATGTAACCAATAAAACTAGCGGCATACTTTGTTATTTCTCAAACATAAATTCGGCAGCAAGCAATTTAAATAACTCAAATAGGGACACATCTTTATGATTTTCCCAATCGTTGCTTTTTAAATACGCGAAAGAGATTTTTATTTTAGTTGTTTTTAAAAGTGAAATAATCTTGTCATATTTCTCATTTTCTTCCTTTAAAATTAGAGCGTTTAAGTTTTGATTTTCCATTCTTAAGCTTGAATTTTCTTTGCTCAATCTCATAGCTCCGTGAGAACCTTAGGCCCCACAATCTCATTTGCCTTTATCCATCCAACTCCTGGATTTGCTGTGAATTGCTTCATTAAAGCTATTGATACTTTTCCATACAAATCTTCCTTGTTAGTCCAAAAACTGATTAGCTTTTTTCTAATCTTACTTTTGAATATATCTAAACTTAATTTTTTATCTGTATCCGTATCACTTTTTCCAATCGGCCAATCTGCTTGTTCAGAGATTACAAAGCCTAAGGTGGGAAGTTTTTTGAACGTAGCATAATCGTATTCTTTTTCCGTATAACTTATTTTACCATCTACAGAACCATAGCGGTGAGCAACAATAACAATATAGTAGTCACAATCATCAATTTGTCTTTTTATTAATTTCCACTGTTCCTCATCACCCGCACTAAACATTTCCATTCCAACCGGAATATGTCCCATTTAACACCGCTTTTATAACTAATTCTCTTTCATCTTTTAAGTCCTCAAAGGTAGAGCTAACAAATATTTGATATTTGATTTTCATCTAGAAATATAATTTTAAAAATTGGTGGGCGTCTGACAGTTTTATAAGCTTAATTTTCATTTATTACATTTTTATTAAAGAATTCTGAACCAACTACTCTTGCTTGACGACTATTTTACATGAAAGTTTAGTTAGTTAAATTTATCGAAGTCAATTTTGTATGGCAATTTCAGAAAATCTTCTCTTTTTATAATGTCTTTGTTTGTGTTTAGTAAGATAAATGCCGTGTCTCGTTTAATTGATTTATCCTTTAGCCGAACTTGATATAAACATTTAGCTTGAAAACCGATCGGTTTAGTCGTATCAGCCATATTCGCTGAACTGTCTATTCCTTTAATAATAGACATGACAGTGTGGATCTCCGATTTAATTGATTTTCCCTTTTTTTTTTCTTCGTCAAAATCCTTTTTTTCAATATCAACTAAATCTTGGCTTCCAAGCATTCTGTATAAACGTAGTTGGTCAACACTTGTTGATAATTTTGTGTGTTTAATTTATAAATGTCAATTAAATAGTCTAATTGATTATTTAGAATAGATAACTATCGAATAATAACATTCGTTTAGATATGTATCAACCTTGATTAAGAAAAAGCTGTCCAAGTTAGAAGTGCTATCTTAGATGCGCTGTAAAGTACGTTCGTAAGTCTCTTTGTAATTTTTGATTCTCTTGTTGAGTTTTGTTTTTGCAAGCAATTAAAAAAAATGTGAATGAAATTGAAATAATAATAATTGCAGAATTTTTATTCATTGTTCTGTTAGTTTTGAATTTGATTACTGGTTCAGAAACTTAAGCTTAAGGCTTGTTGTATTTATGAGTGAGATGAAATAACACTTTTATATTTTTTT
>CAVTBI010000010.1:0-985000 GCA_963732885.1 uncultured Chitinophagaceae bacterium
AACAAATAGCTGAACTTGTTATGTGGCTTAGTTCCGAAAAAGCTTCCTTCTCAACAATTGATTGCTTCCCGGCATACGTTGGCTACATGGCTAACTAAGTAAAATAATAACAACAAATGAAACACATTAAAAAGCAGACACTATATGAAAAGCAAAAGTTTATTTCCGGGTTCATATTTGTTATAATCCTGGTCATTGGGTCAGTATTGGCCCGTGCAGCGTTTACCCCGGCGAATTATACAGTCAGCATCATTATCGCCGGTGTATTCCAGGTGCCGGCACTGATAATTTCTTCCGCTATCAAGGTTGTCGATTCGTGGGACAAAGCGGTTGTCTTGGATCTGGGCATTTTCAATCGCTTCGCGGACCTTGATTATTTTTTATCGTTCCGATAATAGATACTATCCCCTATTGGATTGATATACGTGTAATCACTACTTCTTTTAAAGCAGAAAAAACATTACCAAAGATACCGTTCTGGTTGACGTTGGACATGCTGGAAGATAGAGAATACCAATGACCCTTGAAAATGCGATGCTAATGCAGGCGTAGGCTGAAAGAGAAAGACAGGCAACGGTAATCCTTGGAGATTCTGAAAGGCAAGTAAGCTGAAAAGTTTGGAGAAGCAGCCAAGACTTATGCCAACAAACCTGTTGCTTTGCATTTAAGAGCGATGAATATACTCTATGAAGGATTGAAGCGAAACTCAACAATTGTAACTGTTCCGAGTTCGGCTATAGATACTATGCAATTGGGCAGCATGGCGGGTTTAATTGCTTTAGCCATGGGCATAAAGCGGATAAAGAAAATGGCACTGCACTACAAGGGAATGGGCCAGTATTAAAATCAGAATTATGAAAATAGAAGGATAATGCGGCATGATTGATGTGTCAGATCAAACGGGTCACGACGGTATAAAAGAATTTTAAATAAAAATTATATGCAACGCAATATTAAAAGTTTAATCGGCTACAGTATGGAAGCCACTGATGGCGATATAGGAAAAGTGGAAGATTTTTACTTCGAAGATACCACATGGTTAATCCGTTACCTTATTTTAAAAACAGGCAATTGGTTTCTCTACCGTAAAGTACTTATCGTACCACAAGCCAAAGTAAAAAGAAATGCAGCGCCAGGAATATTTCCGGTAAATCTTAGCAAGGAACAAATAGGGAGCAGCCCGGATATTGATACGGACAAACCCGTTTCGCGCCAACAGGATATGGAACTATATGGGCACTATGCCTGGCAAAGGTATGGGGGAAGCGGGTTTTATGCAGGGGGTTCAGCAGCAGCCATGGATAATGTTCCCATAATAGATGAAAAGATAATGAAGGAAGCTGATCCTAACGATAAAAGGAGCGATGATGATCTCCATTTAAGAAGCACAAAAAACAATTATGGGATACCATATTCATGCATCTGATGGCGATATTGGCCACGTAAATGATCTTATTTGCGATGATGCCAACTGGCAAATAATGTACCTGGTAGTTGATACCCACAATTGGTTTGGTGGTAAAAAAGTTTTGGTTGAAACAGGAGCCATAAAAGAGATACAATGGGAAAATTCCAAAGTCATCATGAACATTTCAATAGATGCGTTAAAAGACTGTCCCGTATTTGATGAATCGCGATTTAACCATTCTCCGGGTGCCAGTGCTTCTTTGGTAAACAGTTGATGATTTTTCAGCAAGGCGAATGCGCCACGACATCACTTATATATAAATTCACAATCAAAATTTAAAAAAATGCAAACGGAAACGGAAACTCTTTTGGAAATTGGCATCAACGGGCTGAAAAACAAGCAAACGCAATCGGGGATTACAATCAAAAAAGAAAAGAAAATTAAAAAGAAAAAGAAAAAGATATTACATGATCTCTTTATAGAATTGGTAAAGTTTCAAAAAGAAGTTATCGCTTCTGATCTTAAATTACTTGTAATTCTGGAAGGAAGGGACGCAGCCGGAAAAGACGGCACTATAAAAAGAATCATTAAACACCTTAGTCCACGCGACACTAAAGTAGTAGCATTGGGTAAGCCATCTGACTTCCAGGAACGTGAATGGTATTTTCAGCGTTACACTGCTCACTTACCTGTTTCAGGCGAGTTTGTTCTTTTCAACAGAAGCTGGTACAATAGACTGGGTGTTGAAAAAGTAATGGGCTTCTGCACTCATAAACAGTACAAATCATTTTTTACAGAGGTGGAATCATTTGAGAAAGGGCTGGTTGATGGAGGTTTCATTATTCTGAAATACTATCTCGATATAAGCAAAAAGGTGCAGGAAAAAAGACTAAAGGCAAGGGAAACAAATCCGCTGAAGCATTGGAAAATAAGCCCTGTAGACAAGGAAGCCGTGAAGCATTGGAAAGATTATTCGGATGCAAGGGATGAAATGCTTTTGAAAACAAATTTTGAAAATGCTCCCTGGTTTATCGTAAATGCAAACGATAAAGATAAAACGCATATTGCTCTTATTACACACCTTTTACACAGAATGAAATATGCTAAAAAGGATGAAAAATTACTATCGCATAATTATGGATTGGTTAATCCTGCAACACACGAAATCATAAAGGATAAGCTTTTCTAAATACTTTTTATTTATCATGTAAAACTTATTTCTTTTTAATATTTGAAGATGAAAATTTTATATAGTTTATTATTTGCCATAATTACTACGACGGGATGTAAACAAAGAACTGACCAGGATATAATAAATACTGCCGCAATCCATTTTTGTGGGGTTTTTATTACTGAAAGCATCCAATCTTCTTCTTCTTTGCGTATCGAAGGAAAGGCCTGTTGTAAAAAATGAAGCAGATAGTGTATATTATGTCAGCGGATCCCTTGAGGGATTTAGCCCGTTAAATTATCCTGTGAGCATAAAGCATTTTAGCGAAACGCTGCATTATTTGGGTGGGGATCCGAATGAAAGAAAAAACTGGGTATGTATAGAAATATACGTCGGTAATAAAAAAATAAAATAATATTTTCCCATATTTAAAAATGAAGGATGTCTAGAAATTGGTTTACCCTGCTACGGGGAAAACATAAAAGAAAAATTGTTCTAATAAGCAAGAGATTTTAAAAATTGATAATCAAAATATTCACTCACAACTTAAAAAATAAATTGTGTATAACGGTCATAATTTCTGGGGAATGAACTTTATAGAGTGGTTTGTATGGATGGGATTATTGCTCTGGATTTTCTTTACACCTTATAACATTCCCGGACAAAGAAAAAATAAAGATTCTCCCCTCGACATTTTGCGAAAACGTTTTGCTGCAGGTGAAATAACAAAAGAAGAATACCAGGAACACAAAAATTTTTTAGAGGCTTTATAAATTGATTGCAAAGCTGCATTGTACTGTATAAATAAAAAAAATAAAACATAACAAATGTCAGACAAAATAGTATTAAAAAAAGAAGTCACCAGCACACCTGTTGCAAACACGATTGACAAAAGCAAGAAAGAAAATCCGGCACCTGATAAAGTGGCAAAAAAAACAAAAAGGCCGCTAAAAAAATCTTCTGTTTCGCAGATCGATGCTATCGAGCGTAGTGCCGTTGGTGCTGTGAAGGCAAATTCATCAAGAACTGTAAGAGGCTCCAATGGCTTAGCAAATACAGGAACTATCATTTCCTATGATTAGTCACTTCTGCTATTTTTTTCGAAGCTTGCTTCAGAGCTTATAATAAATTCTGGAATGGGAAAAGTTTTTAAGTATTAAAGGCTGATGAAAATCATACTTCCTAAGAAGCAGGATCATTTAAAATAAAATGCATTATTACGAAATTGCTACAATTAATTAACCTCGCATGGGTTTAAAATGAAAGTAAATAATTGCCGGAAAAATAGATTTAGTGAACAAAGAGATATACAAATGAATGTTAATGTAGATGATAAAGAAGCCCAGGTGCAGAATGGAAAAATAATTTCTGTTCGTGGAAGCGTTGTAGATGTTTGGTTTGAAAATAATTTGCCGCCCATTTATACCTTACTTCATTCAGGAAAAGATAAACAAATTGCTGTTGAAGTATTAACTCAGCTTGATGATAATACGGTTCGAGGTATTTCGCTGAATCCAACACAAGGGACTAGCCCGTGGTATGGATGTGGAAACAGAAGGCAAACAACTTACTGTGCCAATAGGAAAGAGAAATCATCGGCAGGATGTTCGATGTTTTTGGAAATACTATTGATCATTTGCCGCCATTGCCAAAAGGCGAACGGCGCAATATTCACCAGCAACCTCCACCATTATCAGACAGGTCAGTAAAATCAGAAATTTTCGAAACAGGTATCAAAGCAATTGACGTATTGGTTCCGCTGGAACGCGGTGGTAAAGCAGGTTTATTTGGAGGCGCAGGTGTTGGGAAAACGGTTTTGCTTACAGAAATGATCCACAATATGGTTGGGCACAACAAGGGCATCAGTATGTTTTGCGGTATCGGTGAACGCTGCCGTGAAGGAAATGAGTTGTACAATGAAATGAAAAAAAGCGATCTGCTGAAAAACATGGTGATGGTTTTTGGACAAATGAATGAAACACCCGGCGCCCGTTTTCGCGTGGGCCATGCAGCATTAACGATGGCTGAATATTTTAGGGACGATGAACACCGCGATGTGTTGCTGATTATTGATAATATTTTTCGTTTTATACAGGCAGGTATGGAAGTGAGCGGCCTGATGGGTCAAATGCCTTCCCGTTTGGGATACCAGCCAACGATGGGAACAGAGCTTTCAAAATTGGAAGAACGCATTGCCAATACAAATGCCGGTGCCATTACTTCAATTCAGGCTGTCTATGTGCCTGCCGATGATTTAACAGATCCCGCAGCAGTTCATGCGTTTTCGCATTTGTCAGCATCAATCGTTCTGTCAAGAAAAAAAGCAAGCGAAGGATTGTACCCTTCAATTGACATGTTGCAATCCAATTCAAAAATGGCTACTCCCGGTATTATTGGTGAAGAACATTATAAACTGTCGCAGGAAATAAGGCACACGCTCGCAAAGTATGAAGACCTGAAAGATATTATTGCCATGCTGGGCATGGAGCAATTATCTGTGGATGACCGGAACATTGTAAATCGTGCCAGGCGCCTTGAACGGTTTCTTACGCAGCCATTTTTTGCTACAGAACAATTCAGCGGTATGAAGGGAAAGGAAGTTAGTTTGAAAGATGCGCTCGATGGTTGCAGGCGTATCCTCGCAGATGAATTTAAAGACCTTCCCGAAAGTGCTTTTTACATGATTGGAGCAGTGGGCGAAGCAAAGGAAAAAGCAAATAAGTAAAACCGATCAATCCAAATCAAAAGATACATCGAAAGATGATACGAATACCAGTGGCACTAAACCAAATGATACAACAAATGCGAATAAAGATGCTGTTCACAATAAGACAAACGATAATAACAGCAATGATCAGAATAAAACAAAGGATGCTGCAAAAGGGAATGGCAATAGCGATAGATCCAAATCAAAAGAAACAACAAAAGTGAGCGATGATGCGGATAAGAATAAGTCAAAAAAGCTACCAGTGGATGAAAAAGAAACGGTAGCTACTTAAATAAAAGATGAAATGGAAAACACATTAATGAACCTGAAAATTCTTCTGCCTTTCAAAATTTTTATTGAAACAAAAAATGTAAGCAGCATCACTATAGAAACAAGCGAAGGGTCTTATGGCATGTTACCACAAAGGCTCGATTGTGTGGCCGCTTTGGTTCCGGGAATCTTTACTTATGAAATTGAATCAGAAGGCCCAAAGTATATCGCGGTAGATGAAGGGGTGATGATAAAAGCAGGCAACGAACTTTTAGTGTCCGTCCGTAATGCCATTGGTGGCGCCGATCTTGGGAAGTTGGGGGATATGGTAAAAAAGGATTTTAATAAGCAGGATGAAGATAAAATACAAGTGCGTTCAGTAATGGCAAAGCTGGAAGGTGGGTTTATTTACAGCTTCGATAAATTTCGTAAAGATTAAAAATGGACACTTCAGATAAAAAAAGTGAAACAAAATTTAGTGAGCAAATCGCCAGGAAAGAGAAGCGGAAATTGAAAGCACGGCGGGTAAACAGCGGAAGCGCCTGGGCTGGTTTAGGCATGTTTGGAATGGTCGGCTGGTCGGTGGCAATCCCAACATTGTTGGGAGCAGGGTTGGGAATATGGCTCGATAAAAAATATCACCAAACTTTTTCCTGGACATTGATCATTTTTAATGGTAGGATTGATCACGGGCTGCATTATTGCATGGTATTGGGTACAAAAGAAGATAAAGAAACGCATCAGGATAAAGAATAAAATGATGAATGAAACTGCATACATGATATTGTCATTTATAGCCGGGTTAGCACTCGGAGCGCTATTCTTTGGCGGTCTTTGGTTTACTGTAAAAAAAGCGGTAAACGCCAAAATACCGGCATTATGGATATTCATCAGTTTCTTTTTTCGAATCAGTATTACGTTAGTTGGATTTTATTTTGTTTCCTCAGGCGACTGGAAAAGGCTGCTGATTTGTGTGGCAGGTTTTATTCTTGCCCGTACACTTGTTATTCATTTTACTAAATTGATTGATGAAAAACAAATATTAAAAAAGGAGGGTAGCCATGAAGCTTAGCCCCGACCAAACGATTTTCTGGCAACACAGTTTTATAACGATTAACCTTACCATCGTTACTACCTGGGCTATCATGCTCCTGCTGGTAATTGGCTCAATATTGATTACCCGCAAACTTAAAACAGGTATTAAAATTTCGCGCTGGCAGTGTATTCTTGAAATGCTGGTTACCGGCATGAACGAAGAAATTAAAGGTGTCGGGCTAAAGCAACCGGAACAATATATCGGCTTTATAGGCACTTTGTTTTTATTTATTGCGGTAAGCAATATCTGCATCATCTTCCCATTTTACGATGCGCCCACAGGTTCATTGTCCACAACAGCAGCACTGGCCATTTCCGTATTTCTTGCCGTGCCTTTTTTTGGTATCAGCAAGAGTGGCATAGGCGGTTACCTGAAAACATATATAAAACCCACATTCATCATGTTGCCTTTCAATATTATTGGCGAGTTATCGCGAACACTCGCACTGGCAGTAAGGCTGTTTGGCAATATCATGAGTGGCGGAATGATCGTCGCCATCCTGCTAAGCATTTCGCCCTTTATATTTCCAATCGTTATGAAGGTGCTTGGTTTACTTACGGGTATGGTACAGGCTTATATTTTCGCCATCCTTGCCACGGTTTACATTACTGCGGCAGTGCATAAAACGCCCAAAGCAGCTAAAATAAATTCAATCACAAATAAACAAAAAAAAGACACAAATGGATAGTATAACTGTTATCGCAGTAGCATCAATTATTACTGCAGGGCTTACAACCGGTATTGGATGTATGTTGCCGGCGTTCAGCGAAGGAAAGGCTGCTTCGTCAGCATTGAACTCAATTGCACAACAACCAGACGCCGCGCCCACCATTACCCGAACCTTATATGTGTCGCTGGCCATGATCGAATCAACGGCAATATACTGCTTCGTGGTCTCGATGATTTTGATCTTCGCTAACCCGTTCTGGAATCACATCATCGCAAAATAATAATAATGAAAATTAGTTGGTTCACTGTAATAGCCCAGGTCATCAATTTCGTGGTTTTGGTATGGTTACTCAAACGGTTTCTGTACAAGCCAATACTGAAGGCTGTTGATGATCGTGAAAAAAAGATTGCATCGCAGGTTAAAGATGCCAATCATTTAAAAGCGGAAGCAAAAAAAGAGCAGGATGACTTCACAAAAAAGAATGCGGATTTCGATCAGCAAAAAAAAGAGTTGATGGACAAAGCCGTTGGCGATGTAGCAGCGCAGCGCCAGAAATTGCTTGACGAAGCCAAAGATGCAGCCAATAAGTTAAGCGCCAAATTGGAAGCGGCATCGAAAGAGAAACAACAAACAGAGAATATGGAGATCGCAAAAAAAACACAGAAGGAAGTCTTTGCTATTACAAGAAAGGCGCTTACAGAAATTGCTTCTGAAAGTTTGGAAGAACAATCGGTTGGAACTTTTATTAAGCGGTTGAATGAATCAAAAGATGATGAGAAGAAACAGTTTATTGAAGCTTTTAAATCTAATGCAAATACCATTTTGGTAAGAAGCGCATTTGACCTTCCGGTGAAACAACAACATGATATCAGCAAGGCAGTTGATATTATACTTGGAACGAAAACGCCTTTGCAATTTAAAACAGCGCCGGGCATCATCAGCGGTATAGAACTGACAACGAATGGCTATAAACTTGCGTGGAGTTTTTCAGAATACCTCAATTCATTAGAAAAAAAAATTTCAGAAACGATGAAAGAAAAAACAAAAGCTGGACAGGAAAAGAAGGCAACACCTGATAAGAAAACATCACCGGAAAAGAAGGCTGAACCTGTAAAAACTTAAATGCCGGTAAATGGAATTAATTAAAAAAATAGATGACACATTCGATCAACTGCAAGCATGTACAGAAAAGTTTTCGCTTTCTCTTATGCCCCGTGAAGTTGGTTCGGTGATTGGTGTGGCAACAGGAATTGCAAAAATTTCGGGGCTTCCGGGAGCAGGTTTTGAAGAACTGCTGACATTCTCCGGTGGTTTATCCGGGATTGCTTACAATATTGATGTAAACGAAATAGGTGCGATACTTCTTGGTGAAGATACGCAGCTAAATGCAGGAGATGAAGTAGAAAGAACAGGCCGTGTGGTGGATGTACCTGTTGGGAATGCATTGCTCGGAAGAGTGATCAATCCATTAGGCGAACCGATAGATGATAAGGGCCCCATTGCCCACGAAAAGCGATTGCCCATCGAGCGCCCTGCAGCCGCCATCATGGACCGTTCTGCAGTAAATGTTCCTTTGCAAACAGGAATAAAAGCAATTGATGCCTTGATTCCTATTGGGCGTGGCCAGCGTGAATTGATTTTGGGTGACAGGCAAACCGGTAAGACGGCTATTGCGATTGATGCCATCCTCAATCAGAAAGATAAAAATGTTTTGTGTGTTTATTGCGCCGTTGGCCAGCGGGCATCTGCAGTTGCAAAAGTAATCGCCAACCTGAAAGAAAAAGGCGCCATGGAATATACGGTGGTGATGGTTGCTGAAGGAAATGATTCGCCCGGGTTAAATTATATAGCGCCTTATGCTGCTACAAGCATCGCAGAATATTTTATGGAACAGGGCCGTGATGTATTGATTGTTTATGATGACCTTACCCATCATGCCCGCTCCTATCGTGAACTTTCTTTATTGCTGAGAAGGCCGCCAGGACGTGAAGCTTTTCCGGGTGATATTTTTTATATCCACTCCAGGTTATTAGAAAGGTCAACACATTTAAGTGATGCGCTAAAGGGAGGGTCACTGACCGCCTTGCCGATCATTGAAACAGAATCACAAAATATTTCAGCCTATATTCCCACCAACCTGATTTCTATAACTGACGGTCAGATATACCTGTCTCCTAAATTATTTGAATTGGGAATTCTGCCTGCTGTTGATATTGGCAAATCAGTTTCACGTGTTGGAGGCGCAGCCCAATTGCCATCATACCGTTCCATTGCCAGCCTTAAACTCGAATATTCACAGTTTGAAGAATTAGAAAGCTTTGCACGTTTCGGTACAAGGCTTGATGAAAATACTAAAAAGATAATCGAGCATGGAAAGCGCATACGGGAGTGCCTGAAACAACCGGAGCTTCAGCACTTATCTGTATCCGAACAAATAGTCCTGCTTCTTGCATTAACAGGCGGGCATTTTGATAATATACCAATAGATAAAATTCAGGAAGCAGAAACAGCCCTACTTAACAACAGCAATCAATTTCCTGCTGAAATATTGAAAGGATTATTTTCAGACAAAACATTAAGCGACACCAACAAAGAAAATATTTTAAAGATTGGCGGCATTATACTTGCCCCTTTCCAGGATAAGCCGGTACCTGATCAAAATAAGAAATAATGGACACTTTAGAAAGCATACGCAACAAAACAGCAGGTGCCAAAGACCTCAAATCTGTAGTGAGTGCGATGAAGGCCATGGCATCGTCAAACATTGTTCAATATCAAACGGCGGTAAGTTCGCTTGGCGATTATTATCATACCGTGGCGCTGGGTATCATCGCTTATTTCAAGGCGGAGAAAATACAAGCGATAAGTGATCAACAAAAAATAAACAAGAATAAAAACAACAAGGATAAAACAATCTGTGCCATTGTTTTTGGATCAGACCAGGGTTTGGTTGGACAATTCAATGATTCGATAGCGGATTTTGTATCCACTTCACTCAATGCGTTGCCGGGTAAAAAAGAAATCTGGGCCATCGGAGAACGGGTACAACTGTTACTGTCTGATACTGGTTTAAATGCAACAACAATTTACCATGTTCCCAATGCTGTGGATGAAATTACCCAGCTTGTGCAACAAATTTTATCTAAAAGTGAAGAGAGCCAGGAAAAACAAAGTATTGATGAGTTTTATATTTTTCATAATCAACCAAAGCCCGGATCTGGCTACCAGCATGTGATGCAACGGTTTTTACCCCTGGACGAAAAATGGAAAGATTCTTTGCAGGAACTCCAATGGCCCACAAAATTACCGCCGCAGATTGCAGGCGCCGCAAGGCCAACTTTGCTGGCGCTAATCAGTGCTTATCTTTTTACCTCTTTATTCAAGGCCTGCGCAGAATCATTGGCCAGTGAAAACGCCAGCCGTTTGGAAGCCATGCAACGAGCGGAAAAAAACATAGGAGACCTGTTGGATGGCCTGAATAAAAAATATCACCGTTTAAGGCAGAGTTCTATCGATGAAGAATTATTTGATGTAGTGTCAGGATTCGAAGCATTAAAAAGTGAAACGAAAAAATAAATCGCATTTTTATGAAAAACGAAAATTTTAAAAACAATCAATTATACGGTTTAATACCATCAGATGTTGAAGGCATCGAAACACTTACAGAGCTTGCACTTGATTTGCGCTGGTCATGGAATCACTCTGCAGACGACCTATGGCAACAACTCGATGCGCAGCTTTGGCAAATAACTCACAACCCATGGATCATATTACAAACGGTATCCCGTGAACGGCTTGAGAAGCAATTAGCAGATGAGGGTTTTAAGAAGAAAATGAATGACCTGAAAAAATTAAGCCACCAGCTAAACGATACTCCCGCATGGTTTCAGCAAAATCATTCCAACACCCCCCTATCCTGTATTGCTTACTTCAGTATGGAGTTTATGTTAAGTGAAGCGCTCCCCATTTATGTTGGCGGGCTGGGAAATGTAGCCGGCGACCAATTGAAATCTGCCAGCGACCTCGGAGTACCTGTAGTGGCTGTTGGCCTGCTTTACCAGCAGGGATATTTCCGTCAAAAAATTGATAAAGATGGTAACCAGCAGGCGATGTTTCCATTTACTGATCCGGGGCAGCTTCCCGTTACTCCATTGCGTTTACCAAACGGCGAATGGTTAAGGCTGAAAATATCTTTATCGGGTCATACGGTTTGGTTGCGTACCTGGCAGGTACAGGTTGGCAGCGTAAAACTGTATCTCCTTGATAGTAACGATGTCGTGAATTTACCGGAGCACCGCGAAATAACCAGTGAACTTTATGGTGGTGGACCTGAGATGCGTATCAAACAGGAAATTCTTTTGGGAATAGGTGGATGGAAATTATTGCAGGCACTGGCTATTCATCCGGAAGTTTGTCACATGAATGAAGGCCACGCCGCCTTTTTAATGCTGGAACGTGCCAACAGTTTTATGAAAGAAAATGGTGTTTCATTTGAAGCTGCACTGGCCGTTACCCGTGCCGGAAATTTATTTACCACACATACAGCCGTTGCTGCAGGGTTTGATCATTTCAGCCCATCATTGATGTGGCAATTTTTCGGCGACTATGCCAAAAATGAATTAGGGATCGAATTCAATGACCTGATGGCTCTCGGCCGCGTAAATCGCTTTTGATACGTCAGAGAGTTTCAATATGGCTTACCTGGCTATTCGCGGTAGTGGTGCGGTGAATGGCGTAAGCCGTTTACATGGCGATGTAAGCAGGCATCTCTTCAGCATCCTTTTCCCACGGCAACCCATAAACGAAGTTCCAATCGGACATGTTACTAACGGAGTGCATATGCCAAGCTGGGACAGCATATTTGCTGACAAGGTTTGGACGGAAGCCTGCGGAAAAAACCGGTGGAAAGGTGAACTGGAGACTTTAGAACAAGACATCAGTAAGATACAAGATGAAATACTCTGGCAAATGCGCAATGACTGCCGTAATGAACTGGTGAATTTTACCCGCAACAGATTTGCAGCAGAATCTAGATGTTGCAGGCCAGTCACCGGAATTTATTGAGACCGCAAAACAGGTACTTAATCCCAATACTTTAACCCTGGGTTTTGCCCGCCGGTTTGTTCCTTATAAAAGGCCCGATCTTTTATTGCATGATGAAGAACGATTCGTGCGCATACTTACCAACCGCGAACATCCGGTACAGTTAGTTATCGCTGGCAAGGCGCCACCATTCGATGAATCAGGAAAAGCATTGATCAGGGAATGGATCCAGTTTATTCAAAAGCATAATTTATATAACCATGTTGTTTTCCTGAGTGATTATGATGTGCTGCTCACAAGGCACATGGTGCAGGGTGCAGATGTTTGGGTAAATACACCGCGGCGCCCGTGGGAAGCTTCAGGAACCAGCGGAATGAAAGTGCTGGTTAATGGGGGAATTAATTTATCTGAACTGGACGGTTGGTGGGCGGAAGCATACACGCCTGAAGTGGGTTGGGCATTAGGCGATGAGAAGGAACATGGCGAAGACCCTGCCTGGGACGCGAGAGAAGCGGAAGCCTTATACGATATATTGGAGAAGGAGGTCGTACCGAATTTTATAACCGCAATGAAAAAGGAATTCCGGAAAAATGGATAGCAAAAATGCGCAAAAGCATGGCGATTCTAACACCGCGTTTTTCCGCGAACCGTGCTGTAAGAGAATACACTGAAAACTATTACTTGCCTGCCGCTGATAACTTTAAAAAAAGAGCTGCAGAAAAAGGCGTTGCCGGAACAAAAATAGAACAGGCACACCATGAGCTTCAGCAGCAATGGAGCCAAATACAATTCGGAGAAGTGCATAGTGAAGACAAAGGCAACGGGCATCTTTTTCGGGTACAGGTAAAGCTCAATGGATTGAGCCCGGCAAATGTTTTGGTTGAACTATATGCAGATGGAATCAATGGCACTGCTCCGGTTAAAATAAAAATGAAGCCGGTTGCAGATGCTATAGGTAATGGCGTGAGAGAATATGATGCACAAACAGACGGCTCAAGGCCTGCAAGTGATTACACACCCTGCATCATTCCAAATTACGAAAACATATCTGTGCCTCTGGAAGACAACCTTATCCTATGGCAAGCACTATAAAAATATTTAATTTGTATAAATTCAATTCCCCTGAAGATGCATAAATAAAAGCTAATAAAATAACATAACAACCCTGTTCCTGGATATTGGTGGCGTTCTGCTTTCCGACGGATGGGGCCACGAATTCAGGCATCGGGCAGCTGAAAAATTTCATCTGGATAAACAGGAAATGGAAGAGCGGCACAAAATAATGTTTGTTACTTATGAAGAAGGAAAAATAACCCTGGAGGAATATCTTGACCGGGTGGTGTTCTACCAGAATCGTGATTTTTCCCGTGCAATGAATTCCGGGACTTCATGTTTTCTTTAACCACTCCTGAGTTGGAAATGATATCATTTATCAAAAAATTAAAGGCACAATTCCGGTTAAAAATAGTTGCCGTTAGTAACGAAGCAAGAGAACTAAATGCATATCGAATTCATGCATTTCAATTAAACAGCTTCATTGATTTTTTTATATCATCCTGCTATGTTCATATAAGAAAACCAGATGCAAATATTTTCCGGCTGGCGCTTGATACAGCGCAGGTATCACCGGACGAGGTTGTATATATTGATGATGTACAGATGTTCACAGATATCGCAACGGATTTAGGAATCAAAAGTATCCTCCACACCAACTGGCACTCAACTTCAGCCGCTTTAGCTGATATGGGCCTGTTAGTCGAAAATAATAAATTAGTCCATGCCTGAAGATGAATATATATTAACCATTAACGGAGGTTCCTCCAGCATTAAATTCTCTTTATACAAAATTAAAGAGCCCCTAAAGCAAATATTTTATGGGCAAATAGAAAACATTGGATCTGCAAAAGCAAAACTTATTTTTAATAATTCAATTGCTCAACAAAAAAATAGTATCGGCATTAAAGCTGCCAATCATAATGAGGCTGCCGATCACCTCATTAACTGGCTTGAAAAGCAGCAAGGTTTTGATTCGATCAAAGCAATAGGCCACCGTATCGTTCACGGCATGAAACATACAACACCTGAATTGATAACGCCTGAATTATTAAAGGAATTAAAAAAGATCAGCGCTTATGACCCCGACCATTTACCGGAAGAAATAAAATTAATAGAAGTATTCAGCAAGCGTTATCCTTCATTAAAACAGGTAGCATGTTTTGATACGTCCTTCCATACTTCAATACCAACAGTTGCAAAGTTATTATCCATTCCACGCCGCTATTATGAAAAAGGAATTCAACGATATGGATTCCACGGGCTTTCCTATTCTTTTCTAATGGATGAACTACATCGCCTGGCCGGAAGTGACATTGCGGATGGTAAAGTGATATTAGCCCACCTGGGAAGCGGTGCCAGCCTTGCGGCAGTTAAAGAGGGAAAAAGTATTGACACCAGCATGGGTTTTACGCCTGCAGCCGGCTTGCCTATGGGCACCCGCACCGGTGATATTGATCCTGGCGTTGCCTGGTTTTTAATGCAATTTGAAAAATTGAATTCCAAAGAGTTTAATCATTTGATCAATCATGAGTCAGGCCTTTTGGGCGTATCGGAAACCAGTTCGGATATGAGGGAATTAATGGAAGTGGAAGATACTAACGATAAAGCTAAAGACGCAATCGAAATGTTTTGTTATCAAACAAAAAAATGGATCGGTTCATTCGCTGCAGTACTTGGCGGTTTAGATACGTTAGTTTTTTCCGGTGGCATTGGAGAACATTCACCGGAAGTAAGAAGTAAAATATGTGACAGCCTTGAATTTTTGGGAATTGAATTATGTGAAATAAAAAACATGAATAATGAAGCCATTATTTCAACTGAAAAAAGCAAGGTAACTGTTCGTGTTATTACAACAAATGAAGAAATAATGATAGCAAGATTGGTTAATGATATTTTGAATAAATAAACCAATTAAAACTAATGATTAGAAAAACAGAAGTTAATAATTAAAAAATGTGTGAATCATATAACGGGTATCAACAATTGTGTAACAATCATTTTGGCTAAAAATTCTACTTTTCGATGTTGATTACACAAGTTAAAATATAGCAATTAAACTTTCATCTTAATACTAAAATTAAAAAATAAACAAAATGACAATTCAAATAAATACAGATAAAAACCTAAGCGTGCATGAAGCATTCGAAGCTCAGTTAGACAGTTTGCTCTCAGAAGAATTAAGCAGGTTTAGCGAGCACATTACCAGGCTGGAAGTGCACTTTTCAGACGAGAACGGAAACAAACAGGGGCTAAACGATAAACAATGTATCATTGAAGCCCGCCTCAAAGGGAGGCAACCTATTGCAGTTACCGATAGGGCGAATGACTATGAACTTGCCGTAAGCGGCGCAATTAAAAAACTGAAAGCTTCGCTGGATAGTATCTTGGGGAAATTGAACCAACATGAAAAAACGAACAATTAACAACAGCATTTTAATCTCAACATTTTAAATTAAATCATTAAAATATCTCGATCATGGAAACAGAAACAATCGAAAATGAAGTGGAAACTTTATCCCCCTCATTATTACAAAAAATGAATGCTTACTGGCGTGCTGCCAATTACCTTTCGGTCGGGCAAATATACCTTTATGACAACCCGCTATTGAAAGAGCCCCTGAAACTGGAGCATATAAAACCAGATGTTATGGGCCATTGGGGCACTACACCAGGACAAAATTTTATTTATGTCCATCTAAACCGTGTCATAAAAAAATATGATTTAGATATGTTTTATATCTCAGGGCCTGGGCATGGTGCCCCTGCAATAGTTGGCAATGTTTATCTCGAAGGAACCTGGAGTGAAGTGTATCCTAACGTAACGCAGGATGAAGCAGGATTGAAAAAATTATTTACGCAATTTTCTTTCCCCGGTGGTATTTCAAGTCATGTAGCACCAACTACACCGGGTTCTATTCATGAAGGCGGTGAATTGGGTTATTCTTTGAGTCATGCTTTTGGTGCAGCATTCGATAATCCTGATTTGATTGTTGCCTGCGTTGTTGGCGACGGAGAAGCAGAAACTGGCCCGTTAGCAACTTCATGGCAATCGAATAAATTGCTGAATCCAATTACAGATGGAGCTGTTTTGCCCATCCTTCACCTCAATGGTTACAAGATCAGTAACCCAACGATATTGGCAAGAATTGAAGATGATGAACTCGAGCAATTTTTTCGTGGTTGTGGATGGGTGCCCCATTTTGTGGAAGGCGATGATCCGGAAAAAATGCATCAACTCATGGCAGCTACACTTGAAGAAGTTATTACTGACATTCATGAAATACAAAGCAATGCAAGAAGTAATGATGACAATACCCGACCACGCTGGCCAATGATCGTTTTAAAATCGCCTAAAGGATGGACAGGTCCGAAGGTGGTGGATGGCTTGCATATTGAAGGCACTTTTCGTTCGCACCAGGTACCGCTACTTGTGGACGCAGATCATCCAGATCACGTAGCACTCCTGGAAAACTGGATGAAGAGCTATAAACCAGAAGAATTATTTGACGAAAAAGGAACGCTTAAACCGGAACTGGCAGAACTGGCGCCAAACGGTAACCGCAGAATGGGTGCCAATCTCCATACTAACGGTGGTGTGCTTTTGAAGGATTTACGGATGCCTGATTTTCATGACCATGCCGTGCATGTTCCGTTTCCCGGCGCTGTAAATGCAGAAGATACTATGGTACTTGGAAAGTTTCTGAGAGACGTTGCGAAACTAAACAAGGATGAACATAATTTTCGTGTATTCGGCCCCGATGAAACGGTTTCAAACTTATTAAGCGCCATTTTTGAAACAACCAATCGCCAGTGGGATGCGCGAACAGAAAAGTATGATGAATTTCTTTCGCCATCCGGTGAAGTGGTGGATTCTATGCTGAGTGAACATCAATGCGAGGGTTTCCTGGAAGGATATTTATTAACAGGAAGGCATGGATTGTTTAACAGTTATGAAGCTTTCATCCGCATTATTGATTCGATGTTTAGTCAACACGCGAAATGGTTAAAATTAACACTGGAGTTGCCATGGCGAAGGAAGATTTCCTCGCTTAATTATATACTTGCATCACATGTTTGGCAACAGGATCACAATGGTTTTACCCACCAGGATCCGGGCTTCCTGGATCATGTCATAAATAAGAAAGCAGATATTATTCGTGTTTATCTTCCACCGGATGCCAATTGCCTATTATCCGTTTTTGATCATTGCCTGCGCAGCCGTCATTATGTAAATGTCGTTGTTGCCGGTAAGCATCCGCTGCCGCAATGGCTTACCATGGATGAAGCTGCTGTTCATTGCACGGAAGGCATTGGCATCTGGCAATGGGCAAGCAATGACCAGGGCTCCGAGCCGGACGTAGTGATGGCTTGCTGTGGCGATACACCAACATTGGAATTGCTGGCAGCCGTTTCAATATTACGGGAACACTTACCCGAAGTTAAAGTGAGAGTAGTGAATGTAGTTGACCTGATGAAACTACAACCCTGTACCGAGCATCCGCATGGATTAAGCGAACAGGATTATGATTCGCTTTTTACCAAAGACAAGCATATCATTTTTAACTTTCATGGTTATCCGTGGCTGGTTCATAGGCTTACGTATCGCCGTACCAATCGGAACCTGCATGTGAGAGGCTATAAAGAAGAAGGCACCATTACAACATCTTTTGATTTAAGAGTGCAAAATGATATTGACCGCTTTCACCTGGTTATAGATGTCATAGACCGCTTACCGAATTTAGGAAGCAAAGGCGAATACCTAAAACAACAATTGCAGGACAAACTGGTAGAACATAGGCTTTACATAAATAAATACGGTAAGGATTTGCCGGAAATCCTTAACTGGAAATGGAAAATTAACCGTTGATTTTTAAATGTAAAATAAAAAAACATGATAAAACTCATTAAAAATCTTCTGGCAACATTATTGGCTACAGCTATGACGGTGAAGTAACGTCAGCAGATTATGAAAAAGTACTTTTTCCTGCCATTGAAGAAGGAGTGAAAAAAAGGAAAGCGCTTAATGTGCTTTGCCTGTTGGGTGAAAATTTTAAAGGATTTAAACTCGGCGCACTGAAAGAGGATCTGGAAATCGGGATAAAGTATTTTAAAGATTGGAAGAAGATTGCATTCCTTTCAGACAAAGAATGGATGAAACATACAGTAAAAGCATTTGGATTTCTGGTACCTGCAAAAGTGAGGACTTTTGAAAATAAAGAAATGGAGGCAGCGATAAAATGGTTACCAGAATAAGGAGGCGAACCCAACCGGTAAACGCGTCGGCATTAATTGATAATGTTTACTTCCGCAAAATTGGATAGCTATGCCTGAGATAATAGATTGGAAACGGAATGTAACAACATAAAAAATAAATATTGTGACTACTACACAAATTGTTTTGGCATCCAGGCCAAAAGGATTACCGGTCCTGGAAAATTTTCAAATGGAAGATGTTGAATTGCCTTCTATCCGTGATGGTGAGGTATTATTGGAAGGCATTTATTATTCAGTTGACCCATATATGCGGGGCCGAATGAATGATGCCAAATCTTATGTGCCTCCTTTTGAAACAGGAAAGCCACTAAGTGGCGGAGTCGTAGCCAAAGTAATCGAAAGCCAATCAGGCAAATTTAAATCCGGCGACATCATAACCGGGAACCTCCCCTGGCGAAAAAAAATGATTGCTGCGGAAAAAGATATCCGGAAGATTGATACTGCTATTGCTCCTGCAAGTTACTATCTCGGCATTTTAGGCTTGACCGGGCTAACGGCTTATTTTGGATTAATGCACATCGGCAAACCCAAAGCGGGCGAAACAGTGGTGGTATCAGGCGCTGCAGGTGCGGTCGGTATGGTGGTTGGGCAAATTGCGTCTATGCAAGGATGTTATGTAGTGGGCATTGCCGGCTCAGACGAAAAAATAAAAATGCTAAAAGATGAATTTGGTTTTGATGATGCCATCAATTATAAAACAACCCCCGACATGAAAAAAGCGATCGCCGCAGCATGCCCAAAAGGAGTAAATATTTATTTTGACAATGTAGGTGGAAAAATTTCCGATGCAGTTATAAGCAACATAAACTTTCATGCAAGGATACCCTTGTGCGGACAGATTTCATTATACAACAGCACTGAAACACCTATGGGGCCTAGGCTGCAGCCTATGTTATTAACAAGAAGTGTTTTAATGCAGGGATTTATAATAGGAGACTTTCAATCTGAATTTCCAGAAGGCCTCAAACAATTAGCAACATGGGTAAAAGAAGGCAAGTTAAAATTTACTGAAACAATAGAACATGGTTTCGAAAAATTGCCACATGCGCTACTAGGGTTATTTAAAGGAGATAATACAGGAAAGATGATCGTGGAAGCATAATAGATTACCATTAAAAAAAGAGAAAATCAATCATTCATAAAAATTAAACAACAATGACAACAGCAAAAAAATTAGGCATCTGGATGGATCATGCAAGTGCGCATGTAATAGAATTGGCTGATCCTATAGTAACAAATATTGTAATTTCCGAATCCACACATGAGGAAAAAGAGAAAACCTTGCAGAAGGGAGAAAGCATGATGCACAACAAAAACCAGCAGCAACAGGCGGAGTATTATAAAAAGTTAGGTGGATTTGTAAAAAATTGTGATGAAGTATTGCTTTTTGGCCGACCGACGCAAAAACTGAGTTATTCAACCTGCTAAAGGCGGATAAGCAATTCGATAAAATAAAGATCGAAACGATGCCGTCGAAAAAAATGACCGGGAACCAGGAGCAGGCATATGTAAAAAAATACTTTGCACAAAGCTGAACAAGGGCATGAAGCAATTTATTCAGTTTAAATATAAATACCAATGAATAGAAAAATATTAACGGACACGGTTAGCCGCTTATTTGCAGATAGTAAAGGTTTGCTGGCAATGGATGAAAGCAACCCCACCTGCAATAAACGGTTTGCCAAATTAGGCATCCCGCAAACGGAAGAGGCCCGTCGTGACTGGCGGGAATTACTGGTGAGCACACCAGGTTTAAGCGAATGCATAAGCGGTACCATATTATACGATGAAACCATTCGCCAAAATGAAAGGGATGGAACACCCATTATTAAAGCGATCATAGATGAAGGAATTATCCCGGGAATTAAAGTGGATAAAGGCGCCAAATTTATGGCAGGCCATCCGGGCGAGAAAATTACCGAAGGTTTAGATGGATTGCGTGGCCGGCTGAAAGAATATTTCCAGATGGGTGCCAGGTTTGCAAAATGGCGTGCGGTAATTGCAATTGGCGACGGCATTCCCAGTCGCGCCTGTATAGAAGCGAACGCAAATATTCTGGCACTTTACGCAAGCCTCTGCCAGGAAGCAGGATTGGTGCCGATTGTGGAGCCTGAAGTGCTCATGGAAGGAGCACACGATTTACAGGTATGCTTTACCGTTACAGAGAAAGTATTACGGACAGTTTTCAATCAGCTTTATTTGCAAGGCGTGATGCTGGAAGGAACTATTTTAAAACCTAACATGGTGATTCCGGGATTGAGTTGCCCCAACCAGGCAAGTATAGACGAAGTTGCAGATGCTACCATCCAATGTCTCCGGCAGTCAGTTCCTGGTGCCATTGGCGGAATTGCATTTTTGTCCGGAGGGCAATCAGGCGAACTGGCTTCGGCACATTTAAATGCCATGCATGTAAGGTATGAATCAAAACTTCCATGGCCATTGACATTTTCTTTTGCACGTGCCATTCAGCAACCTGCCATGGAGATTTGGAATGGAAAAGACGAAAACATTCAAGCAGCGCAGCAAACTTTATTTCACCGGGCGAAATGCGACCAGGAAGCACGGCAGGGATTGTACAGCAGAGCAATGGAAAATCAATTGATCAATACCATATAGGTAGATAAAATAATATACCCGGTGTGCCATCCTCTTGAAAAAAAATGCTTTTAAATATAAGATCATGAAAGATTAGTCATTTGAGGCAAAAAAATCTTTAGATTATTTATTGCAGAAGGTAAAAACAGCACAAATGAAAAAAAAGAAAAACGATAAACCGGGTTTGAAAGGTTTCGTTTACGTTGCCGTAGGTGTTGCCGCAGTTGGCGGGCTACTTTTCGGCTATGATACCGGCGTTATTTCAGGAGCTATCCTGTTCATTAAAAAACAGTTTTCCCTGTCATCCACTATGGAGGAAATAGTGGTTAGTTCCGTTTTAGTGGGTGCAATCGTTGGTGCTGTTATTGGCGGGGCACTTACCAATCGCTACGGGCGGCGCATAATGATAATACTCGCTGGCATTATTTTCACTATCAGCTCCATTGGCACTGCCTTTGCCCCTTCAGTTACCTGGTTAATTATCGGCAGGTTGATTAGTGGAATCGGTATTGGTATTGCATCATTTATTTCCCCGATGTATATAGGCGAATTGGTCCCGGCAAAGGTTCGTGGCTCGCTGGTAGCGGTCAACATGCTTGCCATTACAACCGGAATCGTCGTTGCTTACCTCGTTGATTATGCCTACTCCGGCAGTGAGGGTTGGCGGTATATGTTTGGCCTTGCGGCAATACCATCTATCGGCCTTGTAATTGGCATGTGGTTTTTACCTGCCAGCCCCCGCTGGCTGGTTAGCAGATCAAAAGTGAAAGAAGCGAAGCTGGTTTTACAACGTGTGCGAACTGAAGCAGATGTAACGCCGGAAATTACTGAGATCCAAAAAAGCATGGAAAAGCGGGGCATCGGTGGTTTTAAAGGACTATTTCAGCATTCACTAAAGATGCCGTTGATTGTAGGTTTAGGGTTGGCGGTATTTCAGCAGATAACAGGCATTAATACGGTCATCTATTACTCTCCAACTATTTTTAAGTTTGCCGGTATTAATGGCGCAGGCCCCGCGATACTGGCCGGAGCCGGACTTGCAGGCGTTATGTGGTGCTTTCATGTGCTGGCCATCTTCCTTCTCGACCGGGTTGGAAGAAGGCCTTTGTTATTAGCCGGTGTTGCCGGCCAGGTTATTGGCCTCGCGATTCTTGATGCTGCATTTCAATTTCCGCAGTTAGCAAGCTTCAAAAGCTATATTGCTATGTCGGGCCTGGGTATTTATGTTGCGTGTTTCGCTTTTGGCCTTGCGCCATCTTCTGGTTGTTGATTTCTGAGATATATCCTTTGAAGGTTCGTGGTGCGGCCATGAGCGCAGTAACCGTTACTAATTGGGCTATGAATCTTATTGTAGCGATTACCTTTCTGAGTTTAGTCTCATTTTTAGGGCATGCATTCACTTTTTGGCTTTATGGAGTAATAGCGATCGCGGCCTGGATCTTTTTTTATAAGCTCGTTCCTGAAACAAAAGGAAAAAGCCTGGAGCAGATTGAAGAACATTGGCGGTCGGGAAAGACATCACGGCCACTCTAAAACAGGATAGAAAAATTGTCCTAACCGATTTTTTAAAAATTAATAGAATAAATCGTTTAGGCCGTGAGAGCCCGGCTTAGGATTCAAAAAAAACAAAAAATAAAATAAACTTCAATTGAAAATAAGAATCAGTGGAATTTGTTTGTTTACTACGATATTAATTATTGCTTCATAAAAATTCTTGTCATCTTAGAATTTAAAGGAAGACTGGAATTAAAAGATGATTTGGTTTCTTTCAACTGATGTTCTTTGACCATGTTACCTTGGTAATTCAGATCATCACGGCCTAAACGCTTTATTTTAAAAATTAAAAAGGATAACAAGCTATGACACATGCCGGTTTTAAATGCAACGTCACTCATGCATCAACCGTTTTACCTCATTTTTGGGAACACACAGTGGGCAGCAGCCATGCAACAATGGCTTTGCGTGCAGATTGGCAAAAACAATTAACCCGCTGTACCAGGGAACTTGGTTTTCTGCATGTACGCTTCCACGGTATACTTTCAGATGACATGGGTACGCTGGTAAATGAACAAAACGCCCTGATTTATTCTTTCTTTAATGCAGACCAGATTTGTGATTTTTTACTCTCTATTGGTATGCGGCCTTTTATGGAATTGTCATTTATGCCGAATGCGCTGGCTTCGGGTTCCGATACTGTTTTTCATTATAAAGGAAATGTAACTGTCCCCAAAGATTATGACGACTGGGAAACACTGATAAAAAAATTAGTCGAACATTGGGTGCAGCGCTATGGCTTGCCTGAAGTGAGCCAATGGTTTTTTGAAGTGTGGAATGAACCAAACCTTGATGCCTTCTGGAAAAAAACACAGGCAGATTATTTTAAATTATACCACCATACTGCCAATGCTATTAAAAATATAAACAAGAGTTTAAAAGTAGGCGGGCCAGCTACTGCCGACAATGCATGGATAACAGCATTCATAGATTATTGTGATAAGAATGATGTACCTGCTGACTTTATCTCTACCCATCATTACCCTACAGACGCTTTTGGCAAACCGGGTGATGATACTATCACCCAGCTTTCTAAAAGCAAGCGAAGTGCGCTACAAAAAGAGGCGAAGAAGGTAAAAAAACAAGCACAGGGTAAGCCGGTTTATTATACGGAATGGTGCACCTCTTCCAACCCTTTTGATGAGTTGCATGATATGCCTTACGCCGCCTGCTTCATCATTAAAACAGTAATCGAAGCGAATGGAATTGTAGAAGGATACAGCTATTGGACTTTTTCCGACATTTTTGAAGAAAACTATTTTTCATCTGTTCCTTTTCATGGTGGCTTTGGGCTTATGAATATTTATGGTATTCCTAAACCCGCTTACCGCGCTTACCAATTGTTGCACAGGCTTGGCAATGAGCTCTTGAAAGTTACAGGGAAACATAACACCGTTGATGTATGGACGGTGCGTAAAAAAGATACCATAAATATTATGATTACCAACTGGGCGTTGCCGCGTCATCCCATAAAAACAGAATTAGTAAAAGTGCAATTAGATCATATTAAAAAAGTAAAGGCTTCCTTTATAGAAAGGATTGATGATGATCATGCTAATGCAAGAAAAACATGGACAGATATGGGCAGCCCCGGAAGCCTGACGCCTAACGAAGTCTCCACATTGGAGTTAGCGTCCGCCATTATTATGGAGCCTTTCGCAACCAGGCAGCAAAAAGGTTCGGTATTTGTAGAGGTAACAGTACCTCCGCAAGGAGTAGCTTATATAACAATAGAACAGGAATGACACAGCCAATAAAATCTAACGAATCACATTACACAAATCCACAAGGCCCGGATGATGAAATGCTCGGTGTTTTGCAACGGGAAACTTTTGCCTATTTTTTGAAAGAGGTGAATGATAAAACAGGGCTGGTAGCCGATAAAACCCAGCCTGGATCTCCGTCAAGTATTGCAGCAACAGGTATGGGGCTTAGCTGTTATATAGCAGGAGTTGAACGCGGATTTATTACACGGGCTGAAGCAATGAAAAGAACGCTGACCAGTTTTAAAATTCTTCTATAGCAGTCACCAGGGTACCGAAGCGGATGCAACAGGATACAAAGGATTTTATTATCACTTTCTTGATATGGAAACCGGGAAGCGGGCATGGAAAAGTGAACTCTCAACGGTAGATACTGCTATATTATTAGCCGGCATTTTGACTGCAAGATATTATTTCACCGGTGAAAATAAATCCGAAATTGAAATAAGAAAGTATGCCGATGAACTCTATGCACGGGTAGATTGGCAATGGGCATTAAACGGCAAAGATTCTATTTCGCATGGCTGGAAACCTGAATCAGGATTTCTTCGTTCCCGTTGGAATAAGCAATATTGCGAGGCGCATATTATTTATATACTGGCACTTGGCTCGCCTACTTTTCCAATTAGTCCTTCCGGGTATAAAAAATGGATAGCTCACTTTTGAATGGAAAAAACTATACGATATAGAATGTATTTATGCCGGCCCGCTCTTTATTCACCAGATGTCTCAAATATGGTTGGATTGCAAGGGCATTCACGATGATTTGAATAGAAAGATCGGTATTGATTATTTTGAAAACAGTCGCCGTGCCACGCAAATCCACCAACAATATGCGATAGAAAATCCATTAGGTTTTGCCCACTATGGAAAAAATGGATGGGGATTTACGGCCAGCGATGGTCCCGGACCAGCTACCCGTACTATCGATGGTGTTAAAAGAAAATTTTATAATTATATAGCCAGAGGCGCTCCCTTTGGGCCGGATGATGGAACTATTTCACCATGGGCGGTTGTATCTTCTCTACCTTTTCTGCCAAAAGTGGTGCTCAGCACGATGCGTCATGCTATCGAAAGACTTGATTTTGAGAAACATCATTCCTATGGTTTTGATGCAAGCTATAATCCCACCTTTCCGGAGAAGAATACTAAAAGTGGTAGCTGGATTTCTGAATGGCAATTCGGATTAAACCAGGGGCCGGTTATTTTAATGATTGAAAATTATAAATCAGGATTAATATGGGATATCATGAAAAGATGCACACCTATTATGAATGGTTTGCGCCGGGCAGGTTTTCGCGGGGGCTGGCTGGATATGGAAACATCAAAAGAAAATTAAATAATGAAAATATCACCTTTAGCAGGAAAACCCGCAGAACAAAATATATTGGTCAACATTCCGAGACTTGTTACCGCCTATTACACAGGTAAACCTGATCCATCTGTTGCCGCTGAGAAGGTTTCATTTGGAACTTCCGGCCATCGCGGTTCTTCATTCAAAAACTCTTTTAATGAAAATCATATTCTTGCCATCACGCAAGCCATTTGTCTCTACCGCAAAGAACAAAAAACAGATGGCCCGTTATATCTTGGTTTTGATACACATGCCTTGTCGGCACCTGCTTATGCAACCACGATGGAAGTATTGGCAGCAAATCATGTTGAACGTGATGATTGCTAACGGGGATGAATACACGCCCACGCCTGTAATTTCTCATGCTATTTTAAAATACAATGCGGGGCGTAAAACAGGTTTGGCAGACGGAATTGTCATTACGCCATCGCACAATCCTCCTGATGATGGCGGCTTTAAATACAATCCGCCTAACGGAGGACCTGCCGGGAATGATGTTACCAACCGGATTGAAAAGAAAGCAAATGAATTGCTGCAGAACAATCTTCAGGGTGTAAAAAGAATTTCTTTTGATAAAGCGCTAAAAGCGCCTACCACACACCGTTATGATTTCCTGAATAACTATGTAAATGATCTGGGAAATATCATTGACATGGAAGTCATTCGCAATGCGAAAATAAGGATGGGCGTTGATCCGCTTGGCGGTGCAGGGGTTCATTATTGGGAACCCATTGCCGAACGTTATCACCTTGATCTAACTGTCACCAATAAAATTGTTGACCCCACTTTCAGTTTCATGACGGTTGACTGGGATGGACAGATCCGAATGGATCCTTCTTCTACTTATGCCATGCAGCGGCTAATCGCGATGAAAGATAATTTTGATATTTCGTTTGCCTGCGACACGGATCATGACCGGCATGGTATTGTAACAAAAAGTGCAGGGACTTTTAAATCCGAATCATTATTTATCAGTTGCTATTTTTTACCTGCTTCAAAATCGCCCGCAGTGGGCAAAAACATCAGCAGTCGGCAAGACCGTTGTTACTACGCAACTTATTGACCGCATTGTAGCGAAACTAAATAGAAAGCTGTATGATGTTCCTGTTGGATTTAAATGGTTCGTTGATGGCTTGCTTGATGGGTCACTTTGTTTTGGCGGCGAGGAAAGTGCAGGCGCTTCTTTTTCAAGATTAGATGGAAGTGTTTGGACAACAGATAAAGATGGATTTATTCCGGCCTTACTTTCGGCAGAAATCACAGCTAAAATGGGAAGCGATCCCGGTAAAATATATACCAATCTCACCAAAGAATATGGTGTACCTTTCTACGACCGTATTGAAGCAAAGGCGACTCCTGAGCAAAAAGAAAAATTAAAAAACCTTTCTGCTTCGCAAATAAAACACAAGGAACTTGCCGGAGAAAATATTGACAGCATTCTTATAAAGGCACCGGGAAATAATGCTGCAATAGGTGGCGTAAAAGTTGTAACAAAGAATGGATGGTTTGCAGCACGACCTTCAGGAACAGAAGACATTTATAAAATCTATGCTGAAAGTTTTTTGAGTAAAGATCATTTGAAAAAAATAATTGATGAAGCGCAAACGATTGTGAATGGTGCATTATAGATGAACTAAACGAACTTAATGAAATTACAATTAATACCTGCAGCTCATGAACTCATATCGAATATGAGAGCTTTTTTTCAGATGAGTGATAAGATCAATAACTCAAATGAAGAACCGCTCAGGGAGGAATTATTCAGTTCTGACCAGATGGAACGTTTCGGCAAAACACTGGCAGCAAGACATAAATTAAGCACAAACCCTGCAAAAGATCATTTACTCAAACGACTTGCAGACAATGAAACCACTTTGCAGGAAGTGCGCAAACTCCTCACGGATTCAATCAAAAGAAAATACCAGGTTACACCCGCAGGGGAATGGCTGATAGATAATTTTTACCTTGTGGAAGAACATATTCGCATTGCAAAAACACATTTTCCGAAAAATTACAGTGAAGACCTTCCGCAATTATCAGATGGAAATTCATCGGGATTAACCCGTAGTTATGATATCGTTCTCCAGATCATTTCTCATAGCGATGGAAGAACAGATATGGAAAGCCTGGGCAATTTTGTGAAGGCATACCAAACCGTCACTCCTTTGAAATTAGGGGAATTATGGTCTATACCTCTTATGCTGCGCCTGGCGCTGATTGAAAATATTCGCCGGGTTTCTGCCCGTATCGCCATCGATAAAGTTGACAGAAATCTTGCTGATTACTGGGCGGAAAAAATGATTGATACTACTGAGAAAGCGCCAAAAGATCTCATTCTCGTGATAGCAGACATGGCAAGGTCCAAGCCCCCGATTGTGAGTGCATTTGTTTCTGAATTAATTCGACAGTTAAGAGGGAAAGGCCCTGACCTTGCATTAGTGCTAAACTGGATAGAACAGCAATTATCGGGAAGCGGGCTAACGAGTACTGAACTGGTAAACGCTGAGAACCAGAAGCAGGCTGCAGACCAGGTATCCATGAGCAACAGTATCGGAAGCCTTCGTTTACTCGGTGCAATGGATTGGCGTGAATTTGTTGAAACGCATAGCATTGTTGAACAAACCTTATTGAAAGACAATGCAGGAACTTATGGTTTAATGGATTTTGCTACGCGAGACCGGTACCGGCATGTGGTAGAATTGATTGCAAAAAAAAGTACCTCCAGTGAGCAGGAAGTTGCTGAGATGGCTATACAATTAACGCATGACAATGCACCAGGAAAAAGTGATGATCACCGCCCTTCACATGTTGGCTACTACCTTGTGGGAGAAGGGGTAAGCCAAACAAAAAAAATGGCAAAGATGCGTGAATCAGGTGCTGAAAGGATGCAGTATACTATCAGGAGACATGCATTCCTGGCGTATTCAATTTGTATTTTGCTGATAACATTTGCTATTGGCGGAGTTATTTTATTTATAGCAGATTCAGATACAAAGAACACCTGGCTTCTTGTAGTAATAACTTTGCTAACGTTGCTATGCGCAAGCCAGTTGGCGATATCCGTTGTCAATTTTTTTGCTACACTGCTGGTGAAGCCCAATTTGCTGCCGAGGATGGATTACTCGCACCAGATTCCTGACAATGCCGCTTCAATAGTTGTAATTCCTGCAATGCTTACGACAGTCGGGGAAATAGACGACTTAGTGGAAGCGTTGGAAGTTCGTTTCCTGGCGAACAGGAATGATAATTTACATTTTGGTTTATTAACTGATTTTACAGATGCACACGAAGAAACGCTTCCCGGAGATCAGCTACTTTTAGAAACAGCAAAAAATGGAATTGAAAGCGCTTAATAAAAAATATAAAAGAGAAAAAAATGATTTGTTTTTTCTTTTTCATCGTCCGCGAAAATGGAATGCAGGTGAGAAAGTGTGGATGGGTTATGAAAGAAAGCGTGGTAAACTTTCTGATTTAAATGCCTTGTTAAGAGGTAATGCAAAAGAACATTTCTCGCTTATTGTAGGTGATCAGGCTATTTTTCCTAAAATAAAATATGTAATTACATTAGATGCGGATACACAATTGCCCCTGGGATCCGCCTGGAAATTAATCGGAACGATGGCTCACCCTTTGAACCGCGCCTGGTACGATGAAAGAAAGAAACGCGTAACAAAAGGCTATGGCATTCTGCAACCAAGGGTAACCGTTAGTTTGCCGGATATAACCGGTTCTTTATATGCCAGGATGCATGGAAATGAGCCGGGCATTGATCCCTATACCCGGGCATCCTCTGATGTTTACCAGGATTTATTTGGGGAGGGTTCTTATATCGGCAAAGGAATTTACGAAGTGGATGTTTTTCAAAAAGTGCTGGATGGAAAATTTTTGGAGAACCAAATCTTAAGTCATGATTTGCTGGAAGGTTGTTATATAAGGTCTGGATTACTCAGCGATGTACAATTGTTTGAAAAATATCCAACAACTTATAGCGCAGATATGAAAATGCGGATACGCTGGATTCGCGGCGACTGGCAGATTTTTTCATGGATTTTACCGTTAGTAAAGGGCCCTGACAAACGCTTGAATAAAAATCCCATTTCAGCATTATCAAAATGGAAAATATTTGACAACATACAGGCGAAGCCTTGTGCCACCGGCCCTTACAGACTTTACTTTTATTGGGATGGATTGTATTGCCTTATCCTTTATTCTGGACCATTATCGTTTCAGGAATTATTGTTTTCCCGATTATTATTACTTCACTTTGGGATACCCTCAGGAAACCTAAAGATGTAGTTTTAAAATACCACATCAAAAATTCCCTCGTCAACCTTCGCGATATCACAGTCAAAACTTTATTCACATTAATATGTCTCCCGTATGAAGCTTATTCGAATAGTAAAGCAATAGGTCGCACACTTTGGCGCATGTTAATCAGCAGGAAAAAATTACTGGAATGGAATCCTTCTTCTCATAATGCAAATGCAAATACAGAAAGTTTACGGTCATCTTATGCTATTATGTGGATTGAACCGTTTTTAACGATCGTCATTTTTGCTTTTTTAGCAATTTATTTCCCGGCAAAATTGTTTATAGCAGGGCCTGTTCTCGTGTTATGGTTCGTTGCTCCCTTTGTTACCTGGTTTGTAAGTAAACCTTTGGAGAAACAGGTAACCAAACTTAGCAATGAACAAAATATTTTTCTTCAAAAACTGGCGAGGAAAACCTGGAGTTTCTTTGAACATTTTGTAGTAATTGAGGACAACTGGTTACCACCAGATAATTTCCAGGAACAACCTGCTGAACAAATAGCACACCGCACTTCTCCCACCAACATTGGGCTTATCACTGCTGGCCAGTTTATCTGCCTGCGACTTTGGTTATATAACCACCGGCCAATTAATTGAACGGACAACAAATACCATCAACACGATGGGAAAAATGGAGCAATATAGAGGACATTTTTATAACTGGTACGATACAGAATCTTTAAATATCTTATTTCCAAAATATATTTCTACAGTTGATAGTGGAAACCTTGCCGGTCATTTATTGGTATTACGACAGGGTTTGCTTGCCATTCCCAACCAGCAAATTCAAAGTGTCCAATTGTTTAACGGGCTGATGGATACACTGCGGGTACTCGCAGATACCTCAAATAAAAATGACTGTAAACTACTCGAACCGCTTATCCTTGAACTTGAAAAATTATCTAGCGGAACAGGCTGTACGCAGATTGAAGTAAAAACTCAAATTGAATCTTTATCAAAACACTTCAATATTATTTCTGAAAAAACAGGTAATGACCCGGCAAGTGAAACGTACAGATGGAAGCAAATAGTTAATAAACAATTAGAGCAGGCAAATGAACATCTGCAAATTTTTGAACCCTGGTTCTTATTAGCAAGTGCACCACCAAAATTTACAGAACTGGCATTGATGAATTCAAATTCGACTTTGACTGAGTTATTAAAAACAGCAAATAAATTACAAGTTGAAGTAAGTAGTAAACAAAAAGAGACAAACACAACGGATGAAAACAGATGGCTTGAATTATTTCAAACTGCTTTAAGTAAATCAATTCATAAGGCGGATCAATTAATTACTGCGGCCGAAAATCTCGCACAGCAATGCAATGAGTTAGCGGATATGGAATGGGATTTTCTTTACGAAAAATCAACTCACTTGTTTACGATTGGGTACAATGTTCAGGAACTCCAGGCTGATGCGAGTTATTATGATTTGCTTGCATCAGAAGTGAGGTTGTGCATTTTTATTTGTATAGCCCAGGGAAAGCTGCCGGAAGAAAGTTGGTTTGCATTAGGACGGCTACTTACTAACGTTGACGGACAACCTATTCTTTTATCCTGGAGTGGTTCTATGTTTGAATACCTGATGCCACTATTAGTAATGCCTACTTATGAAAATACTTTACTTGACCAAACCTATAAAGCGGCAGTGGAATGGCAGATTAAATATGGTAAAAAAACAAACATGCCCTGGGGCATTTCTGAATCGTGTTACAATATGATCAATGCTAATTCCAATTATCAATACCGCGCCTTTGGCGCTCCCGGGTTGGGCTTGAAACGTGGACTGGATGAAGATGCTGTGATTGCGCCTTATGCATCTGCAATGGCATTAATGGTAGAACCGGAAAAAGCATGCGAAAACCTGGAATTGCTTAATAAAAAAGGATTAGAAGGAAGATTTGGATTTTACGAAGCCATAGATTATACACCTTCACGTTTACCGCGTGGGCAATCAAGTGCAATTGTTTATTCATTTATGGCGCATCACCATGGAATGAGTTTATTGTCACTGGCCTATTTACTTCGTGACAAACCGATGCAAAAATTATTTGAAGCAGAACCACAGTTTAAGGCAACGCTTTTGTTACTGCAGGAAAGAATTCCAAGAGCAACCACTTTTTTTGCACACACCACAGATATCGCAGATATTAATTATGTAGCAAGTGGCCAGGAAACACGGATCATCAATACCCAGGACACTTCTATACCTAAAGTGCAATTATTATCGAATGGAAGGTACCATGTAATGATAACCAATGCAGGAGGAGGTTACAGTCGATGGAAAGACCTTGCTGTTACCCGGTGGCATGAAGATGTTACCTGTGATAATTGGGGAAATTTTTGTTACATCCGCGATTTAGATAGTAAAAAATACTGGTCCAATACCCATCAGCCTACACTTACAAAGGCTGATAAATACGAGGCAGCTTATTCCCAGGGCCGTGTAGATTTTAATACAAAACAAAATGAAATAGAGACACATACTGAAATTGTTGTTTCCCCGGAAGATGATATAGAAATGCGGAGATTACGGATAACCAACCGTTCCGGCATACGTAAGACTATTGAGGTTACCAGTTATGCAGAAGTTGTGCTGGCAACTGCCGCATCAGATTTGATGGCGCCGGCTTTCAGCAATCTTTTTGTACAAACCGAAATTATTCCTCATCAACATACGATCATGTGTACCCGAAGGCCCAGGTCTGCAGGAGAACAATCGCCGTGGATGTTTCACCTGATGGCAACAGAAGGAAAACATGCCGAAGAAATTTCCTATGAAACCGACAGGATGGCATTTATTGGCCATGGCAATTCTATCGTGAATCCGCAGGCCATGAATAATCCCGGTAAACTTTCCGGCAGCCAGGGTTCCGTGCTGGACCCTATTGTTGCCATCCGGTATAAAATAATCCTGGAGCCGGAAGAAGCAGCTACCATCGATATGGTTATTGGCATTGCTGAAACGAAGGAAATTTGCCAGGGGCTGATTAATAAATACCAGGACAATATACCTCATAAAGATCGCGTATTTGAAATGGCCTGGACGCATAGCCAGGTGGTACTCCGGCAAATAAATGCTTCTGAAGCGGATGCGCAATTGTATGGACGTTTGGCCAGTTCCATTTTGTTTACGAATGCTTCTTTTCGTGCAGACCCTGCCATACTAATCAATAATCACCGGCAACAGTCTGGTTTATGGGGTTATTCTATTTCGGGAGACTTGCCCATTGTTCTTTTAAAAATTGAAAGCCAGGCTAACATGCAAATGGTAAAACAATTGATACAGGCGCATGCTTATTGGCGTTTAAAGGGACTCATGGTAGATCTGGTTATCTGGAACGAAGCACATGATGGTTACAGGCAGGATTTTCAAAATGATATTCTGGCGCTAATTCCATCAGAATTAAAAGACCGTCCGGGAGGTATTTTTGTAAGAGCTGCCGACCAGATATCTAATGAGGATCGAATATTGTTTCAAACTGTTGCCCGCGTTAATATTTCGGATAGTGGGGGAACGTTAGCAGATCATGTTAATCGTAAATCGATTGCAAAAGTAGCCATACCTCGTATCAACAAAGACGAAAAATATACACCTTCTTCAACGCCAATTCCATCGCCAAAAGATCTTATCTTTTTTAATGGATCAGGAGGCTTTTCTCCTGACGGAAAGGAATATGTTATTGTTACCGATGATAAAAATAAAACGCCGGCTCCATGGGTAAATGTAATTGCAAATCCAAATTTTGGAACAGTTATTTCAGAAAGCGGATCAGCGTATACATGGACCGAAAATGCGCATGAATTAAGGCTGACTTCATGGAGTAATGACCCTGTATCAGATACAACCGGAGAAGCATTTTATATAAGAGATGAAGAGAACGGCCACTTCTGGTCAACTGCATTGCTGCCTGCCGGAGGTAAGTCTCCGTATATTACACGCCATGGTTTTGGATACAGTGTTTTTGAACACATAGAAGATGGCATTTATTCCGAGATGGTTGTGTACGTGGACATAGAATCAACTATAAAATTTATTGTATTAAAAATACGTAACCAGTCGGGAAGATCGCGTAAGCTATCCGCTACCGGTTACACAGAGTGGGTGTTGGGTGATAACAGGATGAAAACTGCCATGCATATTCATACAGAAGTGGATCCTGAGAGCGGGGCGCTGTTTGCAAAAAATCAATACAATACGGAGTTTAACAACAGGGTTGCATTTTTTGATGTGGATTATTTGAAAAAAACATTTACCGGTGACCGTACTGAATTTATTGGCCGTAATGGAACTTTGCAAAATCCGGATGCCATGTCACGTATAAAACTTTCCGGCAAAAGTGGGACTTGCATTAGATCCCTGTGCCGCTATCCAGGTTCCGTTCTTCGTGGCAGATGGTGAAGAACAGGAAATTATTTTCAGGTTAGGAGCAGGCAAAGATGCCAATGAAGCAAGCACCATTGCCAAACAATTTCGGGGAGCTGCGGCAGCCAGTGAATCATTAGAAAAAGTAAAAAAATACTGGACGAATACAATAGGCGCTTTACAGGTAGAAACGCCGGACAAAGCCATTAATCTTATTACTAACGGTTGGCTAACGTATCAAACACTTTCATCACGATTGTGGGGACGCAGTGGATTTTATCAATCAGGTGGCGCATTTGGTTTCAGGGACCAGTTACAGGATGTAATGTCTTTGCTTCATACAAGGCCTGAACTTGCCCGCGAACAAATTTTACTTTGCGCATCACGTCAATTTAAAGAAGGAGATGTGCAGCATTGGTGGCATCCGCCAATTGGCCGTGGGGTGCGCACCCGCATCTCAGATGATTATCTTATGGTTGCCTTTTGTAACTGCTTATTATGTTAAACATACCGGTGATGTTGCTATACTGGATGTATCCTCAAATTTCCTTGAAGGGCGCCAGCTAAACCAGGGAGAAGAATCCTATTTTGATCTTCCTCTTGATTCACATACATCCGCTACACTTTATGAACATTGCGTTCGGGCCATAAAACATGGACTCAATTTTGGCGTACACGGGTTACCGTTAATTGGTACCGGCGATTGGAACGATGGATTTGATAAAGTAGGCCAGCAGGGTAAAGGAGAAAGTGTTTGGCTGGCATTTTTCCTTTACGAAATACTTATCCGGTTCGCAGACATTGCATGGTTACATAATGATGCAGCATTTGCAAAAGAATGTAAAAGACAGGCGACAGCAATTAAAAGAAAATATTGATAAAAGCGCCTGGGATGGCGAATGGTATAAACGTGCCTGGTTTGATGATGGAACACCGCTTGGATCTAAAAGTCGATGAAGAATGTAAGATTGATTCGATTTCTCAAAGCTGGTCAGTTTTATCAGGAGCAGGAAATGACAGCCTTGTGAATACAGCGATGGAATCAGCTTATAAAAATTTGGTGCAAAAAGACGTAGGCATCATTCAATTATTGGAACCTGCATTCGATAAATCTGCATTTGAATCCCGGTTACATAAAAGGATATGTGCCCGGCGTAAGAGAAAATGGCGGACAATACACGCATGCTGCCGTATGGATGATCATGGCGTTTGCCAAATTGGGTGATAACAAACGGGTATGGGAATTATTAAACATGATCAACCCGGTTAATCACGGTAAAACTGCTGAAGAAATTGCCACTTACAAAGTAGAACCATATGTGCTGGCTGCAGATGTATATTCACGTACGCCCATGCCGGCCGTGGCGGATGGACCTGGTACACCGGCTCGGCAGGTTGGTTGTATCGTTTAATCACCGAATCTTTTCTTGGCTTGCAACAGGAAGGAAATAAACTGAAAATTACTCCTTGTGTTCCTAAAGAATGGAAATCATTTAAAGTGCATTACCGGTATAAGAATACAATGTATCATATTGAAGTCATGCAAATCAATATCGGGGAAGAAATAAGTGTACGGGTTGATGGTGTGCAACAGCCTGATAAAATGGTTACCCTATCAGATGATGGAGCGGAACATACTGTTCATGTAGCGAGTGTTGCATTAATTATGAATTAAAGAATGAGATCATTGGTTTTGATTTCAAAGGGAAAGCCGAATTAAATGCCAGTCAATCTTTATTTTTTTAATTCCTCTTTTTTGAGGCCTGAGAAACAGGTTATAAGAAAAAAGGTTGCAGCACGAATTTTCATTGACCACTCTTATGTTTAGCCTGAAATCAGCATTTGAACAAACGCAGGATTAACGAATTCATAATTTTTTACCTTTTAAGTGTTCCAACATTTTCTTAAGCAGCAAAGCGAAGTATTCATGCGCTATAGGTTGGTTAAAACCGTTCTAGTCAATTGTTTTTCGGTTACATCATCCTTAACGATAAACCTGTCTTTAGGGCTACTGCCGGTAAATTCACCTGTATTTATTTGTTTGGTTTGCTAAGTGCCATGCAAGATCTTTCAAAGCCTCCTTTTTTATAAATGAAATACTTTTAGCGGACAGTAATAGTTGCAAACTCAGGACAGCGGGAAATGTGTGAAAAAAGATTTTACGCGAATCCTCGTAATGCCGTTAACCGGTTACTAGCACACTAAGCCGGGAATAGAGGCACGCCAGTTGAGAGTCAAATTTTTTTGGGGTTCTTATTTTTGATAAAAAAGGGAACCATTTGGTTCCCTTTTTTTTATTTCAGTTTAGATTAAACGCTTTTAGTAACTCCACAAATTTTGTTCATAATTAAATATTTCATTTTTAATTTTTTCTCCTTGCAGTAACTGCAGAATTGGCCTGCCTTTTAATCCCGTTTGATCTTTTAAGTAAGTATCAAATGGATTATCAAGCGTACTTTTTATAATTCTGCCATGAAACATTCTTGATTCAAAAAGGTCTTCCCAGGTCATTCTGGCTCCATAGTTTTTGCCATTATAAACATAATATTTAGCAAAAATAGGACGCATATCGGGATAATAAACCCAGAAAAGGGGTGTATCTCCCAAGTCAACGCCTGAAGCAGTGATAACTCTTTTTACCGGAGCTATCCCCAGTATTCGCCAAAATAATCTTGAACTTTGTTTGTCAAAGATCACTTCTTCTTTTATTCTAAATTTATAAAAAGAATCAAGATTCACTTCCTGCATTACTTCTTTATTTCCTATTACATTTCCTAAGGTATCATAAATGGGGACTGAAATGCTTCCTCCTGAAACCACTTTGGCCACCTCTGCTTTTGTCATTGGTGTGGTAAAGCGGTCATCTACTGCGCTAAAAGCAGTAACACCACCGTTATCCGGGCCCTTCTGTATTGCCGTTAAAAGAATGGAGATGAATCTTTGGTTGCCATTATCTTCATCAGCCGAATACCTGAAAGGAAGATTAATTTTTTCACGGGTATCTATTTCACGCCAGATTCGTTCATCATAAGCGGCATCTTCCTGGCGAAGTTGCTGATAAGGAAGGGGAGTCCTGTCGGTTATCAACCCATTGTGCACATCCAAAGCCGTTTCAGGGCGCAGGGATGGTTTTATATTAGGAATAGGAAGGCTATCATTTACCGGAGCAGGAGCCACCACTACCGTATCGACCACAGTAGGAGTAATATTCGCTGTTGTTTTAGCAGCGGTTGTTTTTTTTGCGGTAGTTCTTTTCTTTACCGAGCGCTTTTTCCTGGTAGTTTGAGCGTCTGCCGCATTACATAGTATTCCAAAAGAAAGTACCAGCATCAAACATTTTAAAACAATAGTTTTCATAACCTTTTAATTTATTCTTATTAATACAATATAAATCCTGGCCCGGGTATGCTCCTGATAACTCCGTCAGGCCCCTGAACTTTTACATTATCAAAAGTAACTGAAGTACCTGGAATAGACCTTTGCAAAAAGCTTTTTACAGGTTCAAGGCTTCCTCCATGAATTTCCCCAGATTGCACATTTGGAAAATTAGCCCCTGAAAAATACATTGTGGCACTAACAATGTTAAAATGAGCATCAAATTCGAAATTTTTTAATTCTGCCCTTGCAAAACTTTGATTCTTAAACATAACTGATTGAATCCTTCCTCCTTCACTTGGGCCAACTGCCAAAGTAGGGTCAGGAATCATTTTTACCCTGAAATCATAAGTACTTGCTTTGCCATCTGCATTCACGGTTATCGAAGCTTTTCCAACTTTCTTCACATTTACAGTGAATTTTCCAGGGCCACCTCCTGCGGGTGTAATTGATCCGTTGTCCATAGCTACGTGGGTTTTATCCCAACCTGTACCTGATGAAATCGTTACCGGATTGGGGACGCCGATATAAAATACATTCATTTTATCAAGCATCACCGCTGCGCCACCAGGAGTTCCTACCGTATAAGTAACCGTTTGATGAATGGGGACTTTAACGCCATTTTCATTTGTGAAAGATCCATTTATCTGAACGGTATGTTCGCCTGCGCCACTTACTGCAGTTTGATACTGCCCCTGGCCATTCACCAAATTTACGGGTTGCCCATTAATTGTAATATTACTTTTAACACTTGAACTGTAAGCGCCAACTCCGGCAGTAACTGTCAATTTCTGGCCGGGCATAAGATAATTTGAACTTTGCCCCACTAATACGCCTACCTGGTCCATGTGGACTTCAACGGCGCCAATTTGAGAATGGCAATAGGTTACAATCATATTTTCAGCGTTCTTAATATTATTTTGAAATTTACTAAGAATCGTTAAAGCTGCCACAGTTGGCGTCATGTGAAAGAAAGTCTGAGTAAAATCTTTTGCCTTGCCATCGCGTGAAAGAGGGGGCTCGGTATTAACCGGAAAATTATTTGCAAATTGCGATTTTATTGTGGGATCAATAGCAAGCATATCTTGCTTATATTGCTCCAGGCGGGCTTTGAGTCTTTCGCCTTCTTTATTTGTTTCAAATAACCTGGTAGATGCATCAAGATTATCTTCTTTGAAATCTTCTACGCTGTCTTTTAATTTATCATTCCAAACAATTCTAAGATCTGCTGCTTTTTTGAGCGCCAGTTTCAGGCTATCTAGATAAGTCATCATATTTGCAGACAGGTTTTTGGCTTCCATCGCTTTGGGTTCCCAAATTTCTGCTTTTTCTTTAGATTCCGGTTTGGTCAGTTTTTCTTCAAGTGATTTATACAAGGTATTATTAGATGCAGTAATGTTGTTATTAGAAGTTATTAAACTTTTATTTACAACTTTAAAAGAATCTATCACCTCGTGAGATACATTCAAGGCTAAGATAGCTGTAAGTACAAGGTACATTACATTTATCATTTTTTGCCGGGGATCTCTGGGTAGTCCTGCCATGTTAATTTAATTTACTGTTGGTTAGTTTTTAGAATTTGGATTTTCAAATTATTGCCTTCCCTGCATAGCGCTAAGCATGTTGCCATAAACCTGGTTTAATTTACCAAGGTTATTAGCCAGGGCATTTATTTGATCTTTTGTTGCCTGTGCATCATCTACAGTTGAAATCATTACTTCACTGGCTTTGGCCATTTTGCCATAAAAGCTATTTAAAGTTTTCAAATGATTATTGCTTTCAGTCAATTCGAGTTCATAGATACTATTTAAAGAACCAAGGTTTTTGGTAAGTACCTGAACCTGCTCATGAAATCCTTTTGCACTATCAGCAGCACTATTAAAAGTACTCATAGTATTTGCAGAATTAGTATAAGCATCTTTCATCAGCCCAAGCGCGTTAGTAGCTTCTTTTGTCTTGGCAGAAAAATCACCTGTGGATTTTACCACATCGCCTACTTCTCCGATCTGGGATACGGTTACGCCTAATTTCTGAAAGTTTTCACCAAGCCTTTTCATATTAGCCGGAGTGATCTCCGCATCTTTCATCATTTTTTCCATTGATTGTAATGCAGGGTTACCTTCCTGAACAGGATGAGGCGGCGCATGATGTACTGTATCGTGTGGTTTTGGTTTTACCCATTCGATACAGGCATATACCATGAATATTCCAGTTTCTGTCCACATACCGACAGTAAGCATGGTATCAGCAAAAAACTGGTGTGTTAATTTTGCCCAGGCGGCAAAAATTACAACTGCGGCACCTGCACTTACAAGTACATCTACCAGTGTTAAAAAGTTTCTTTTGGGAGGTTGTTGGGTCATAACAGGGTTGATTTTTTAGTTTTATTTTTTAGTTTTTGATTTTTTAGCCGGCATAAAAAAAGCCTATATTAATTTAATTAAATTACAATTAATACAGGCCGTAAAATGTTAAGCTAAATTTTTTCTATGGGTTAATTATTTATTTTATTAAAATTATTTTCTATCTTTTTTGCTTGTTGCAGGTGGCAAATCAATTACACAGCGAAAACCGATATAAGATTTCGCGGTATCTTCATATTCAAAAGTACGAGTGCTGGTGCGCAGGTAATATCCTACATCTTTCCAGCTTCCTCCGCGGATAACTTTACGCTTCATGCGAGGAGGATCCTGGTCTTTTGCATTCCAGCGAACATCTGGGTTCATATCAGATTGAAAATTATAGCTGCCTTCATAATAAAGGGAAGATGTCCATTCGGCCACGTTTCCTGCCATACAATATAATCCAAAATCATTAGGCCAGTAAGCATCAGCACGAACAGTATAAAAACCGCCATCTTCCGGATAATTGCCTCTTCCTGGTTTAAAGTTTGCCAACAAACAGCCTTTCCTGTTTCTTAAATATGGGCCACCCCACGGATAAGGCTCCTGAGACCTGCCGCCTCTTGCCGCATATTCCCATTGAGCCTCTGTTGGTAAACGGAAATTAGTTTCAGCTGACCTATGCTTTCCTATGAGATAAGAATTTAACGTTTGGGTTCTCCATTCGCAGAATGCATTAGCTTGTTTCCAGTTAACTCCTACTACAGGATAATTTCCAAAGGCTGGATGGCTGTAGTATTGTTTAGCCATAGGTTCATTATATGAGTAGGCGAAATCTCTTACCCAAACCAATGTATCCGGATAAATAGGAATGTCTTTCTTTATAATAAAATTACTACGTGGTATATTAGGATCCTTATTACCAGCCGCCGCCGCATAATCAAATGTCTCTGAATGATAAACCAATTTATTCGGGTCAATTTCTTTTTTTCCAAAAATGCGGTTATCCGGAGTAACTATGATTGCATCAATTTTTTCCAAAGTAGTTTTATCGTTCCATTTAATAGTCTTAATTTTTGACCAATCAAGGTTTTCCGTTCCATCAGCCCCTTGTTTTACATATCCCATCAACCTTCCGGCTATTGAATCGCGAACATAATTGGTGAACTGGCGATATTCGTTGTTGGTAATTTCAGTAGCATCCATCCAAAAACCACTTATGGATACCTGTTTGTTCCTTGCTGTAAAAGTATAATTAATATCTTCATCGCTTGGGCCCATGTGGAAAGTTCCCGGTGGAATATAAACCATGCCAGGAGGCTTTGGCAAAATATAACGCCCTGCCGGGGCGACCCCGTGAAGCTGGCCATCATCCGGTAGCCCTTTTGATTTTCCAAATTTACCGCAACCAGACAGAATAACTGCTGCAATTAGAATTGGGGTGAAAAATGCAATTTTCATTTTTTTTTCTTTTTTGGGTAAGGACAAATGTAATATTTTATTTAAAAATTTCTTTTCCTTTTACTTCATCATTTTCTATATAAATATAGGAAGTGATTTTTATTAAACGAGTAACATTTTTAATTATTGTAAAAAAGAATCAAATTTATTTAAAATATCTTTTATTTAAAGAAGTAAAAAACAGTAATGAAGGGTATTATTTCATTTTTGACAATGTTTTTCATATAATAGTTAAATCAAAGCGGCTAAAAGAAAAATAAAACTACGAAAAAACCATTAATAAATTCATTTCGAATAAAAAAAATTTCCGGCTCCCGGTTTCTTAAATAATTCAACTCTTATACCTTACACATTTTATAAAACTCCATTTTTTATTAAATATTGTGTACCAAACGGTTCTGCATCTTTATAATATCTTATTTTGAGCTTTTTCAATTTCATTACTTTATTTATTAACGTTAAAATAACAAAAGCAAAATCATCAATAAAAGTTTGTTCACTATATAGAAATGATAGTTCAATAAAGTGTTAATGCAATTTAATAAGTAGTATAAAATTGTAAATTTGCATACTCCATTATGGCCACTAAAGAGCAAAAAGAATCAGCAGAAATTTTTAGGGAAAACGAAAATATTGAGGTATTTGGCGCCCGCGAACACAATCTCAAGAACATTGATATCTCAATTCCAAAAAATAAATTAGTCGTTATTACAGGAATATCCGGTAGTGGAAAATCTTCCCTTGCTTTTGATACTATTTTTTCTGAAGGCCAACGGCGTTATATGGAAAGTTTTTCTGCTTATGCACGACAGTTTTTAGGCGATATGGAAAGGCCTGACGTAGATAAAATTACCGGGCTTTCCCCTGTAATTTCAATCGAACAAAAGACTACCAATAAAAACCCACGGAGTACGGTAGGCACTGTAACAGAAGTGTATGATTTTTTACGTTTGCTTTATGCGCGTATTGGCGAAGCTTTCAGTTATAATACAGGAAAAAAAATGATAAAGTGGAGTGAGGAAGAAATTGTTGAAAATATTTTAAAAAGATTTGCTGAAAAACGAATAGTGGTTCTTGCGCCATTGGTTCGCGGAAGAAAAGGGCATTACCGTGAACTATTTGAAGAAGTAAGAAAAAAAGGGTTTTTAAAAATAAGGATTGATGGTGAAATAAAAGACCTGGTTCCTAAAATGCAGATTGACCGCTACAAAATCCATGATATTGAATTAGTGGTTGACCGGCTGGCCGCAGATAAAGCACAAAAAGTCCGCCTGAGCGAAAGTGTACAAAAGGGTTTGCAATTAGGAAACGGTTTATTGTTTCTTCTGATAAACGATGAGAACCAATTGGTTCAATATAGCCGGCAGTTAATGTGCGAAGTGTCCGGAATAAGCTACGAAGAACCTTCCCCAAACGCTTTTTCATTTAATTCACCTTATGGGGCTTGCCCGGTTTGTAAAGGCCTGGGAAATGTGTACCAGGTAAATATGGAATCAATCATTCCCAACAATAAACTTAGTATCAATGACGGCGCAATTGCTCCTCTCGGCGAAGAAAGGGAAGCTTATGTTTTTAAACAGGTACAGCAATTGGCAAAGAAAAATAAATTCAGCCTTGATAAACCTGTAAAAGGCGTGCCGGAAAGTATAATGAACCTTATTTTGTTTGGAACTAAAAACAAGAAAGAAGATAATAACGGTGATACTTATACGCAATTCGGTTCAATAAATAATTCTTCCGGAGATGAATCTCCTTCGGGGGAATATGAAGGAATTGTAAATATGATAACAAGATGGTTTCATTCTGATAATGTAAATGAAAGTTTAAGGGCATGGGTTGAAAAATTTATGATCCTTGAAAAATGCCCTTCATGTGATGGTAAAAGATTAAAGAAAGAAAGCCTTTGGTTTAAAATTGACGATAAAAATATTGCTGAATTATCAGAAATGGATTTGGTAAAATTGCTGGCATGGTTTGATGGAATTGAAAACAGGTTAAGTAACAAACAAAATATTATTGCAAGGGATATTCTCAAAGAAATAAGAGAAAGAATTCAATTTCTTCTTGACGTAGGCCTAACTTACCTTTCTTTAAACCGGCCTTCTAAAAGCCTCAGTGGCGGAGAATCCCAGCGTATCAGGCTCGCTACGCAAATCGGCTCTCAACTTCAGGGAATTACTTATATACTGGACGAACCCAGTATCGGGCTTCATCAACGCGACAACCACCAGTTAATTAAAGCCCTAAAAAATTTGAGGGATATTGGCAATAGTATTTTGGTAGTTGAGCACGATAAAGACATTATGCTTGCAGCGGATTATTTGGTTGATATTGGCCCGGATGCCGGAAAGCATGGTGGCCAAGTGGTAGCAAAAGGAACCCCAAAAAAATTTCTGAAACTCGAAACGCTTACATCCTCTTATTTAAATGGCGATACAGTAATTAAAATTCCGGAAAAAAGAAGAAAAGGAAATGGGCATTCCCTGGTATTGAAAGGCGCATCGGGAAATAATTTAAAAAATGTCACCGCCACCTTTCCTTTGGGGAAATTTATTTGTGTTACCGGCGTAAGCGGAAGCGGGAAATCTACCCTGATCAATGAAACGCTATATCCCATTTTAAGTTTTCATGCGTATAAAAGTAAAACGGTTCCACTGCCTTATAAGAATGTTGAAGGATTAGAGCATATTGATAAAGTAGTAGAAATAGACCAATCGCCAATCGGCAGGACTCCCCGAAGTAACCCGGCAACCTATTGTGGTTTTTTTACTGATATAAGAACGCTTTTTGCTGCCATTCCTGAAGCAAAAATAAGAGGTTATAAACCAGGCCGTTTTTCATTTAATGTAAAAAGTGGAAGATGTGATGTGTGCCAGGGAGGCGGAATGCGTGTAATAGAAATGAATTTTCTTCCGGATGTTTATGTAGAGTGTGAAAAATGTAACGGTAAAAGATACAACCGAGAGACGCTTGAAATAAGGTACAAAGGAAAATCTATCAGCGATGTTTTAGAAATGACGGTAGATGAAGCCGTAGGCTTTTTTCAAAACGTTCCTTTTCTTTTTCGAAAAATAAAAGTATTGCAGGAAGTAGGCCTTGGCTATATTACTTTGGGCCAAAGTGCCGTTACACTCAGTGGTGGCGAAGCGCAGCGGGTAAAATTGGCGACTGAATTAAGCAAAAGGGATACAGGAAAAACTTTCTATATTCTTGATGAACCTACCACAGGCCTTCATTTCAGGGATATTCAACATCTGGCAGATGTACTTAATAAATTAGTAGACCGGGGGAATACCGTTTTGGTAATTGAGCATAATATGGATGTTATAAAAATTGCTGATTACATTATTGACCTTGGCCCTGAAGGCGGAGACGAGGGTGGCAGTATTTTATTTGAAGGAACTCCGGAAAAACTCAGTGAAAACAATGAAAGTTTTACTGCTGCCTTTTTAAAAGAAGAATTAAAGCCGGTTAAAAAAGGCAAAGCATAAGAACAAAACTAAAAATTTGTGGTTTCAGGGGTTATACACTGCATAGGAATATGCATCGTTTTTCCGAAAATAGCTTTTATAATATACTCTGCCGTTCAAAGGCAAAAATCCTAAACTAAAAAAAAATTAAAACCTATGCGGGCACTGTATTCTGCTTGCAACATTTCTGTCATAGGTATTATCAAATATGGGCCCGAGGCGAATCCCTACTTTTAAAAATGTGGTAAAATAAGAATCATTTTGATTAGGGTTCCCTCTTTGAGTTCCGGGAGAATTTCTTGAAAGGCCCGGGTTTACAATCGCAAAAACTTTATCAGAAATCTGCCTTGCAATAGCGGCATTCTGCGGAGATAAATATTTATCAAACAAATTAGGGTTTATATAAGTTGTACTTACATCATCAATATAATCTGTAAATGATTTTCTAAGCAAAATTTCCAAACTCACATTTACCCTGTCTGAAATATAATATTTTAGGCCTACTCCTATTGGAATATTAATCTGAGAAAGTGAATACATTTTTCTTTGAGGGTATTCAGGAAAACCTTCTCCTTCTGTATGTAATGGCCTTAAATAATACCATGTTTTTTTACCATTGGCATCTGTTAATGACCCTTGCGGATTAAAATGAAAATAACCAACGCCAATAACGCCATAAGGTACAATGCGCGGAGCAAAATCAGGTTCGTTTATGTTTAATAACATGGTTGGGAATATTTCTGCTGCAAGATAAACTTCACCAATATTTGACCGGAAATCAAGATTACGCTGCTTTCTGTACAATTCATTGGTACCCTTTGTATTTATTATCTTGTCTTCACCGGAAATTTTTCCATATTGAGCAGCAGCTCTGATCCCAAGCCATTTGTTTGGATAGCAGGTAGCAAAAACACCTGCCATTACTTGCGTCAAAGGCAGATTCAGATCTTTTACAAATCGTTTCCCCTTTCCTTTATGGCCGCCTAAATCTCCTAAAAAGAAAGAAGGGCCTACATTAAACCCTATCTCGTATTTTGCTTTTTGGCCACTTATTAGTAAAGATTGCGAATTGCTTTGCTGAATAAAAAAGAAACTGATTGCAAGTAGTATGAAATACGCCGGCCGAATGGCTTTTATACGTCTTTTCATAGCAAAATAATTTTTTTATATGGATGATAAATCATTTAATACTCAAAAAATATTGAGTACCACATCCATAACGACAAATTATATGCTTTATTGTTTTATTTAAATATCGCGAAACATTGAAATATGCTCAATGCCGTCTTCCAGGTAAGTACCGCTTTTTTGAACAAATGAAAAGGATTCATAAAAACGTTTTAAATAACGCTGTGCACTTATACGGATGGGAACTTTTCCAAATAAATGACCTATCTCTTCTATTGAATGCTGCATTAGTTCCCTGCCTACATTTTTCCTTCTAACTGACGGAGACGTAATTATACGGCCGATTGAAGCTGCATCGGGATAAGAAATGCCTTTATCAAGCAAACGTGCATAAGCAACTAAATTTTCTTCCTCCCAACCAGTGTAATGATACGCTTTTAAATCTTTATCATCGCAATCCTGGTAAACACAGTTTTGTTCAACAATAAAGACTTCGCTTCTTAATTGAAGTATTTTATAGAGTTCAACATTGCTTAATTCGGTAAAATATTTGCATCGCCAGGTAATCATAATAAATCTATAACTTAGTTGAAAGTTGCAATATAAATTTAGAAATAGAAAATCGAACATATTTGTTCGTTTACTGGCTGGTCGAAAATATTGAGGAAACGGCGTTAACGTGGGAAAATTAAAAATAAAAAAGTGATTTTTTGTTTGTTTACTATTAACCTTAGCCTCCCAAACTCCTATACATTTCTAAACTTTCTAAACTCAATCAGTATCCATATTTATCTTTCCATCTTAGCTTCAGAAATTTTCTCAATTCCTCTTCCCGCGCATTTTTTCCCGGATTATACAACAAGGTATTTTTTATCTCTTCAGGCAGAAATTCCATATCTGCAAAATTATTTTCAAAGTTATGCGCGTATTGATAATTTTTACCATAATCTAATTTTTTCATCAGATTGGTTGGTGCATTTCTAATTGGCAACGGAACAGGTAAATCTCCATATTGTTTTACCAAACCTTCTGCTTTGCCAATAGCCGCCACGGCCGCATTGCTTTTTGGTGAAGAAGCAAGATAAGTAGCGCATTGTGATAAAATAATTTTTGATTCAGGATAACCAATCATATTTACCGCCTGGAAAGTGTTGGTTGCCAAAACCAATGCCGTTGGGTTTGCATTGCCAATATCTTCGCTGGCAAGAATTACCATTCGCCTCGCGATAAATTTTACATCTTCGCCTCCTTCTATCATTCGCGCCATCCAATATACGGCTGCGTTTGGATCGCTGCCGCGAATTGATTTTATAAAAGCTGAAATAATATCATAATGCTGCTCTCCTTTTTTATCATATAAGGCTACTTTTTGTTGCGCGGCTTTTATTACTTCATCGTTGGTAATTACAATATTTGCATGAGAATTATTTTTTGTTAAAATCTGCCCCACGGCAAGTTCCAGCAGGTTTAATAACCTTCTCGCATCTCCGCCGGACAAATTAATCAAGGCTTCAGTTTCTTTTATTTCTATTTTTTGTTTAGAAAGAAAGGCGTCTTCTTTAATTGCATGATTCATCAATTCGACCAATCCTTTTTTATCCAATGGTTTTAAAATATAAACCTGGCAACGGCTGAGCAATGCACTATTTACTTCAAATGATGGGTTTTCTGTGGTGGCGCCGATTAAAGTAATAATTCCTTTTTCCACAGCGCCAAGTAAAGCATCCTGCTGCCCTTTATTGAACCGGTGAATTTCATCAATAAACAGAATGGCGTTTTGCTGTTGTTTTGCTTTTTCTATTACTTCCCTCACCTCTTTTACTCCTGAAGAAATAGCACTCAAAGTGTAAAAAGGAACTTCTAAAGTGTGGGCAATAATATTGGCAATGGTTGTTTTTCCAACTCCGGGCGGCCCCCACAAAATCATCGAAGGAATTTTTTTATTTGTCAGCGCGTTGCGCAAAATACTTCCTTCTCCGGCCAGGTGTCCCTGGCCGATAAGTTCATCTAAAGTTTGTGGCCTAAGCCTTTCTGCTAAAGGAGTAGAAGTCATTTAAAAATTAATTAATGAATTATTAATTTATTGCCTAAAATCCCAATTCCCAATTCCCAATTACTTCGGTAAAAAAGCAATCACATCTTTAAGTTTTACAGGAGCTTTTTTATTGTCAATTTCTATTACTACACAATACCCATTTGCACCGCCTGCTTTCAGCAATCCATTCACTAATTTTTGCTGGTCACTTTCTATTCTATTTCCATTCCAGATTTCTTTTGTACATAAACATCCCTGCGTTGGAGTCAAAGGATAATAAGGTTTTCCCAAATAAAACGAAGGGTCAATTGTTGTGCCATGTGCAATGATTTCGCTTCTGCCCGCAAGCCCGGCATAATAAGATTCATATAAAGGCAAAAAATCTTTTAAATTTTGGGGAATCAATTTTTGGTAGTAATCAATTGTCCATGTAGAATCGGGAATGTAATTATTGTCAAAAAATTTTTGCAGGCTTAGTTCGACCGGCATTCCCATTTGTACATTGGCTGTCGGGCAGATGAAATTTTCCATCGAAACTTTAAAACCATACATTTTAAAAATTCCCTGCGGCGTATTTCCATTCGTTAAGTATCCGGGGAGGCCGGAAATACTGCGCGCCAGTTGAGGAATATTAAAAATTTTACCTGATGAATCTGTAACAAATTCTCCATCAGCATTTCTTATCAAAACTAATCCGGGGTAATCCCTGTCTTCTCTTTGCAAACTATACATTACAATTTGATCGGGAAGAAAATTTTTACTCAAAATTTCAACCAATATTTTTTCCTGCGAAAGCTGATGAACCTTCTCGGGCGCCAGCCTGGTTTGCAACATATAAAGTATCGGATTTTTGTAAGCAGTATCGCCAAAATTTTTGAGCAAAATTTTTGAAATGCTTTTTTCCAGGCTATCATTTTTATTCCTTTGGATTAAATATTCTGCGCACATCGCAAATATTTTCGGGTCATTTGTTTTTTGTAATAAAGAATGTGCTTGCAACAAAAATTTTCCAGGATAATTGCTAAATGCCATTTCCATTAAGGCCCGTTGAAAAGGAACGCTTCTTGTTTCAACACTGTCAAATGCAGAATGGACTTTGCTTTCAGTAAATGGCGTATTATAATCCATTACTTCCATCGCATCAAAAGCTGCCTCCCAGTCTTCTTCTGTTGAATCTGAAAGTGGCAATTGAAAATTTGTTCTAATGCTATTTTTTATAAGCCCTTCTTTCATTTTTGCCCTTGCGGCATCTGTGGTATATGATGTGTAAAGCGGCACATTATATTGAGCTGATAATTGAGTATTGCAAAAAAGAAAAATGAAAATGACAGAAACAATTTTTGGAAACACAGTAGTAATTATTTTAGGCGAAAAGTTATGAAAAGAAAATGTTTAGGTAAAGTGAAAAAAAGGAAATCGAATTTTGGAACTTATTTTAAATGCTATTTTAATGCCTGGTTGTTTTTGTGCCTTTCTCCATCACGCAAATTTTTCTTTTCAAAATTTTTCTGCAAAGCATCTGTAAGGTCAACGCCGGTTTGATTGGCAACGCACATTAAAACCCAAAGTACATCGGCCATTTCATCTGCAAGATCTTTATCTTTCTCATTTTCTTTAAAAGATTGCTCACCAAATTTTCGAACCATTATCCGGGATAATTCGCCTACTTCTTCCATTAATATACCGAGATTAGTAAGTTCATTAAAATAGCGGACACCGGTTGTTTTTATCCATTCGTCAATATCTTTTTGAGCTTGTTCTATTGTCATTTTTTTGATAAAATTCGTGTAATAAAAACTATTCTTTATTTTTTGTGTCAATCAAAATTGTGAACGGGCCATCATTCAATAATTCCACTTTCATATCAGCACCAAATTCACCCGTAAATATTTTTTTTCCAAAATCTTTTTCTAATTGTCTTACCAATTTTTCATACAATGGAACCGCAATCTCCGGTTTACTTGCTTTTAAATAAGAAGGGCGGTTTCCTTTTTTTGTAGAAGCCTGAAGGGTAAATTGGCTTACTGCTAAAATATCGCCATTAATTTCCTTCACACAAAGATTAGGCACTTTATCAACATCATCAAAAACGCGCAGGTTTATAATTTTGTTACTAAGCCATTTTATATCCTCTTCACTATCCGCATCTTCAACCCCCACAAAAACCAGTAAACCAACTTTTATGGCAGATTTTACTTTGTTATCAATAGTTACAGACGCTTTTAATACTCTTTGAATTACCGTTCTCATATTTAGTTCTACTTATAAATTATTAAAATATATAATGCCAAAAATCAGGAAAATGGCAATTATTTTTATCCGCAACATGTGCAAAAATCAATTAATCCAATGCCCGCCTGATTAAATAAAAATTCTATTTTCTTATCCACAGGCTGTTGATATTTTAAGCCATGATATATGGATTAGAAAAAATATTTTCGTTCTCCCGCAAAGCAAAAAATAATTTTAAACAAAAATACTTATTACCCATGGCTAGAAAAAAACAAGATCAGGCTGGCATTCGTTTCTCCCGGCATTTTACAAAAAAAGGAATTTCCCCATTTGAAATGTTTGAATACGATTACCGCACTTCGGTTATTAAAAATACAACCGGTGAAGTGGTTTTTCAGATGGATAATGTAGAAGTGCCAAAGCAATGGAGCCAGATTGCAACAGATATTTTAGCCCAGAAGTATTTTAGAAAAGCCGGCGTGCCACAAGCGGACGGAAGTTTGGGAAGGGAAGCTTCTATAAAACAAGTAGCACACCGTATGGCTCATTGCTGGAGGGTTTGGGGCGAAAGAAATAATTATTTTGCCACAAAAGAAGATGCGCAGGTATTTTATGAAGAGTTGATTTATTGTATTCTGAACCAATCCTGCGTTCCCAATTCCCCGCAATGGTTCAATACCGGTTTGCACGAAGTATATGGTATTACAGGAAAGCCACAAGGCCATTATTATGTTGACGGAAAAGATGGAATCCTGAAAAAATCAACTTCTGCTTATGAACGGCCTCAACCTCACGCCTGTTTCATTTTGAGCGTTGAAGATGATTTGGTCAATGAGGGAGGAATAATGGATCTGTGGGTTCGCGAAGCAAGAATTTTTAAATACGGAAGCGGCGTAGGAACCAACTTTAGCAGCATTCGTGGTGAAGGCGAAAAACTGAGTGGCGGCGGCACTTCCAGCGGCTTAATGAGTTTTTTAAAAATTGGCGACAGGGCTGCAGGCGCTATCAAAAGCGGCGGAACTACCCGGCGCGCTGCAAAAATGGTTTGCCTTGATATTGACCATCCTGAAATTGAAACTTTTGTAAACTGGAAAGTAGAAGAAGAAAAGAAAGTGGCCGCATTAATCGCTGCCGGTTACCCGAGCGATTATGAAGGCGAAGCGTATAAAACGGTTAGCGGCCAGAACAGTAACAATTCTGTTCGTATATCCAATGAATTTTTTCATGCACTTGAAAAAGATGGCGATTGGGAATTGAAAGCGAGAAGTGATGGAAGGACTATGAAAAAAATTAAAGCAAAAAAATTATGGGATGAAATTAATTATGCCGCCTGGCGTTGCGCTGATCCCGGAACTCAATACGACACGACAATTAATGAATGGCATACGTGCCCTGAAGGTGGAAAAATAAGAGCAAGCAATCCATGTAGCGAATATATGTTCCTCGACAATACTGCCTGTAACCTGGCTTCTGTAAACCTTCGCAAATTTTTTAATGAATCTGATAACTCATTTGATGTACCGGGTTTTGAATATACGGTTCGTTTATGGACAACGGTTTTGGAAATATCCGTTTTGATGGCGCAGTTTCCAAGTAAAGAAGTGGCACAATTGAGTTATGATTACAGGACATTGGGGTTGGGTTTTGCCAATCTGGGAAGCATGCTGATGGTGAGTGGTATCCCTTACGATAGTGATAAAGCACGTGGAATTGCAGGTGCCATCACCGCTATAATGACGGGAATTGCTTACAAAACTTCTGCGGAACTTGCTCAAAACCTTGGTGCTTTTAGCCGATATGAAGAAAATAAAAAACACATGCTTCGTGTAATGCGTAATCACCGTGCAGCCGCGTATGATGCAATGGAAGCGTATGAAGGAATCGAAATAAAACCACAGGGGATTAATGCAAAAGATTGCCCTGATTATTTGTTGAAAGCCGCTACCAAAGCATGGGACGATGCAGTAAAAATGGGTGAACAGTATGGCTATAGAAACGCACAAACTACGGTAATAGCGCCCACCGGAACTATTGGTTTGGTAATGGATTGTGACACCACCGGAGTAGAGCCGGACTTCGCTTTGGTTAAATTTAAAAAACTAAGTGGCGGTGGTTATTTTAAAATCATCAACCAAAGTGTTCCACAGGCGTTGCGCAATTTGAAATATTCAGAAACTGAAATTGAAGAAATTGTAAATTATGCCAAAGGGCACGCGACTTTAAAAAATGCACCGTACATTAATTTTGAATCATTGGCAAAAAAAGGATTTGATGCTGTCGACATTCAAAATGTAGAAGCGGCATTACCTACCGCTTTTGAAATAGGATTTGTTTTTAATGCATTTAATCTTGGAGAAGAATGTTTACAACGTTTGGGATTCAAAGCAGAAGACTATAATAATTTTGAATGGAGCCTTTTGAACGCATTGGGATTTACGGATGAGCAAATTGACGAAGCGAATATTTACATCTGTGGCACAATGACTGTTGAAGGCGCTCCCTATTTAAAAGAAGGGCACCTGCCTGTTTTTGACTGTGCCAATAAATGTGGAAATATAGGAGAAAGATATATTCATTATAGTGGCCACATAAAAATGATGGCGGCAGCGCAACCTTTTTTAAGCGGCGCTATTTCCAAAACCATTAATCTGCCAAATGAAGGAACGATTGAAGAAATTGCCGAAGCCTACCTTTTAAGCTGGAAACTAGGATTAAAAGCGTGTGCGCTTTACCGTGATGGTTCAAAATTGTCACAACCGTTAAGTAATAAAAGCGATAAGAAAAAGAAAAGTGCAGAAGAATCTGAAAGTGCAGAACAAGAACACGAGACCGCACTCGTAAACATGAGCCAGTTAACTATTGATGACCTGTTTGAAGAAGTAAATAAAAGGGTTCAAAACAGTGAAGATACTTCTTTGAAACGCCAACTGGCAATGATCGTAGAACGCAGGACCTTACCTGCAAAACGCAGGGGCTTTACCCAAAAAGCTAAAATAAACGGGCAGGCTTTATTCCTCAGAACCGGCGAATACAGCGACGGTACTCTAGGGGAAATATTTATTGACATGGCAAAAGAAGGCGCTACCATGCGCAGTATGCTTAACTGTTTTGCCATTTCAATTTCTATCGGATTGCAATATGGCGTTCCTTTGGAAGAGTTTGTAGAAAAATTTGTATTCACCCGGTTTGAGCCATCCGGAATGGTAGAACACCCGAATATTAAAACCACGACTTCTATCATTGATTTCATGTTCCGTTCATTGGCGTATGAATACCTGGGAAGAAATGATTTGGTGCATGTATTGGATAAACCAGAAGTTGAAAACCTTGGAAACGAGCCCTGGGATGAAAACTCGCCAACCATTGGCGAGCGTATTCCTGAACTTAGCGATATAAGGGTTACCGGATCACCTAACGGTAAAGCACAAACGCAAAAATCTTACCGGGAAGCGCATACCAAAAAAGCAGGCTCTGGTTTTGATGCCGTAAATGCGGCTTCTAAAAATATGCAAAGCGATGCACCGGCTTGTAACACTTGCGGGCATATAACCATTCGTAGCGGTACTTGTTATAAATGTTTGAATTGCGGCAACAGTATGGGTTGCAGCTAATATTTTTTCTTTGGGGGTATAAATTGCCATCTTTAAAAGGATGGCTTTTTTTTAGCCATTTTCAGATATTGAAATAATCAACTAAAAATAAAAATCTTTGTTATTTGTTGGTTTACTATAAAAAAAATTTGGCAATTAAAATTTACTGCTTCAACTTTGCGCCAGTTCTTTGTGATTCACTTATCAAGAAAGGCAGAGGGAAATGGCCCGATGAAGCCTTGGCAACCTGAAATGATTTCCTAATTATTAAAAGGTGCTAACTCCATCCTGGAAAATCCCGATAACTATCGGGACGGGAGAGATAAGGCAGATTCAAGTTTTAATAAATGAAATTGGCTTTGCCGGTTAAAATATATTAACTCATCTGATCTGTCAGATGAGTTTTTTTTTGCCTTATCAAAGCGCCCAAAACTCTTTCTCCTTTAAAGTGATTTATAAAAAATGTTGGCAATATTTTTCAAAAAAAGAAAAAGAAAAATGGAAACACATAAGAAATTGGTATTAGGCATTTTTGGCTTTGGAGTCGTTGGGGAAGGGCTTTATAAAGTACTGAACTTAACACCTACATTGGATGCACACATCAAAAAAGTATGTATCAAGCATCCGGATAAAAAGAGGAATGCACCGGCTGAATTATTTACAACTGACCAAAAAATATTATTGGATGACCCTGAGATAAATGTGATCGTAGAAATGATAGATGATGCTGACGCGGCTTATGAAATAGTAAAAACTGCTTTTCTAAATGGCAAATCCGTCGTGAGCGCCAGTAAAAAAATGATTGCAGAACACCTGGCTGAATTAATTGAACTATGCCACCAAACCAAAACTTCCTTCCTTTATGAAGCAGCCTGTTGCGCTTCAATTCCGGTGATTCGCAACCTTGAAGAATATTATGATAACGACTTGTTGCATTCAATCAATGCGGTGGTAAATGGTTCTACCAATTACATCCTCACCAAAATGTTTGAGGAAAAACTTTCATTTAAAGATGCATTAATCCAGGCTCAACAATTGGGTTTTGCAGAGAGCAACCCGGTATTAGATGTTGAAGGGTTTGATGCATTAAATAAATGGACTTTTTTATTAACCCATTCTTATGGGATTCTGCCCGGAAAAGAGGGCATCGTTTTTACCGGCATCCAAAATATCACTTCAGAAGATGCGCTGCAAGCAGATAAAAAAGATTGTGTGATTAAACTGGTAGCTTCTGCAAAAAAAATGAAAAACGGAAAAGTAGCTGCTTTCGTATTGCCTCAGTTTGTAAAAAAAGATGACCCGTTAGCTTTTATAAAAAATGAATACAATGGAGTGGTGATAGAAAGTTCATTTGCCGATAAACAATTTTTTTATGGAAAGGGCGCCGGAAGTTTACCAACTGCCTCTGCTGTTTTAAGTGATATTTCCGCATTAAGGTATGATTACAAATACGAATATAAAAAATTGCATCAGAAAATTCAGAATGAATTAACTAATGATTTTTATGTAAAAGCTTACGTGAGTTTTACCAATTGGAATCATATTAAAAAAGAAGATTTTGAAAGTATAGAAGAATGGCATTCAAACGAAAACAGCAACTATTTAACAGGAATTATTCATTTTGAAAAATTAAAGCAAAATGATTGGTGGAAAAAGAATAAAGTCTCATTAATATTAAATTCAGACCCCATTATAGAATCCCTTGAAATTGTAAAATTGAAAAAAAGAAGCCTTGAACTGGCCGGTTTTGCAGGAGAATAGTTACCAAAAATTTAGTTTTGTTTTAATTTTAAAAAAGCCATCTGTAAAAAGATGGCTTTTGAATTTTATATTTCTTCCCCGGTTAAAAAATCACTGGCCTATTTTCAAAAATCTTTTTCGCACCAGTTCAAGTTGCGCATCAGAAAGATCAGATGTTTTTTTAAGCACTTTTATAAAGTAGGCTACTTCATCGGGCTGTACCGGGCAACCTACACTGTTCCCTGTAACTTCCCCGTCATCGGAATGAATTCTTGAATCCGCCAGAAACTTTCCATTTTTATTAAGGATAAACCAATACGGAATTCCTTGCTGATCGCCGTGGTATGTTGTTCTTAGTGCTGCTGCACCCGGATTTTCAAGATCTTTTTTATCCTTACTCTCATCGACAGTAAGGTGTTTTATCACATAACTTTTGTCAAAAAAAGATTTTATGGTTTTATCGTTCATTGCTGAATCCATTCTGTGGCACCAAACGCACCAAGAAGCGTGAAATATTACAAAAATATTCTTATTGGTTTTTGCCGCTTCAATTTTGGCTTCTTTAATAACCTGTTCTGCACTTTCCGGTTTGGTTTGTGCATGTGCGGTAGCAATTATAAAAAAAGGCAATCCAATAAAGATGAATAATTTAATAATTTTCATATTTCAATTTTTTTAGGGGCAATTTATGAACTTTTATTTTTACCAAAATTCAAGTGATAATTTGAATAAAAAAGCCGGAGAATAAACTCCGGCCAGTTAAATAACAAATTTCAAAAAAAATTTAAACAACTTCAACTTCAGCACCTGCTTCAGTTAACCTGGTTTTGATTTCTTCTGAAGTAGCTTTATCTACACCTTCTTTAATTGGTTTTGGTGCATTGTCAACTAATTCCTTCGCTTCTTTCAAACCTAAGCCTGTAAGCTCTTTTACGATTTTTACAATGCCTAGTTTGTTGGCGCCGGGTGCTTTAAGAACCACATCAAAAGATGTTTTTTCTTCTACTGCGGCGGGGCCTGCGCCTTCAGCACTTGCAACTACTGTTGCTGCTGCAGGTTCAATGCCATATTCTGTTTTTAAGAATTCAGCTAATTCCTGAACTTCTTTTACGGTTAAGCCTACTAAGTTTTCGGCTAATGCTTTTACGTCTGCCATGATTTTTGAGTTTAATTTTTTCCACCTTCTTTTCAGTTACTGATCCGGTGGAGGGTTTTAAAAAAATTGTTTTTATTTGATTTAATGAGCCAATCAGCTAATGAGCCAATTTGCCAATGAAATTCGATTTATGCTTCGGCCGCTTTATCAGCATCATCAGATCCTGGTTCTGCAGCTTCATCTGCTTTTGGTGCCTCTTCTTTCGGCGCTTCAGCTTTTGGTGCTTCTGCAGTTTCTGCTTTTGCTACTGGTACAGCTTCAGCTTTAGGAGCCTCTGCCTTTGGTGCCGCAGGGCTTTCCGCTTTAGCTTCAGGCGCTACTGCTTCAGCTTTTGTTTCAGAAGCCGTTTCTGTTTTTGCTTCTGCTGTTTCAGGCGCTTTTGCTTCTGCTGTTTCAGGCCTGTTCTGTAAAGCACCAATTACCCTTTGAATTGGAGACATCAACAATCCAATCACTTCACCAATCAATTCATTCTTGGTCTTGATCTTGGTAAGATTGAGCAATTGATTATCTCCTACGAAAATATCGCCGTTTAAAAAAGCAGCTTTTAGTTGCGGTTTTTCACCATTCTGTGATTTGCGGAAGCTACTGATGATCACTGCAGGGTCTTTCGGGCTCTCGCTGAACATGAGTGCAGTCACTTTATGCAAAGAATCGTAAACGCCGGAATATTTTTCATTGTCAAGGCTTTCCAATGCTTTTTTGATCAGTGTATTTTTTGCTACTCTCATTTCCACCTTCTTGTCATAGCAATGGCGGCGAAGATTGGTTATCTGGGCAACAGAAAGGCTTTCTGTATCTGTAATATAGAAATTAGAATACTGAGAAAATTTATTTTTCAGTGTTTCTATTACTTCTTGTTTTTCTTCTTTGTTCATGTCGTTTGTTTTGTGCTTCTGAATTGTGAAATACAATCTGAAGCAAATAATTTTATTTAGTTCTGAACTGATTTGGTATCAATCGCAATACCGGGGCTCATGGTGCTTGCCATGCTAAGGCCTTTTAAATAAATTCCTTTTGAAGTAGCAGGCTTTAACCTGATGATCGCATTGATCAGTTCCTGGCTGTTGGCTTCAATTTTTTCAGGGGAAAAACTTACTCTTCCGATAGACGCATGAATGATTCCTACTTTATCTACTTTAAAGGCAATCTTACCACCTTTTACATCATTTACTGCGGCGCTACATCATTGGTTACCGTGCCGGTTTTAGGATTCGGCATCAGGTTTCTTGGCCCTAATACTTTACCCAAACGCCCGATCTTCGGCATTACGGAAGGAGTGGCAATAATTACATCCACATCGGTCCAGCCGCCTTCAATCTTAGTAATATATTCATCGAGCCCAACAAAATCAGCACCGGCTTCTTTGGCAGCCTCTTCTTTATCAGGCGTACAAAGCACCAATACTTTTTTGGTTTTACCTGTTCCGTGAGGAAGGGAAACAGTACCACGCACAGCCTGGTCTGCTTTTTTAGGGTCAACGCCCAAACGGATGTGAAGATCTACAGAACTATCAAATTTGGTAGTATTTATTTCTTTTACCAACGCGGAAGCTTCTTTTAATGAATAAGCTTTATCGGCCTCTATTTTGGCGTTGGCTTCTTTTCTTTTTTTAGTAATCATTTTTTCAAAAGTTTCATTCTCTCTTTTTACAATTTAATTTTCCCACGGAGCATTTCCTTCTACTGTGAGGCCCATGCTGCGCGCAGTGCCGGCAACCATTTTCATGGCGCTATCCAGGCTGAATGCGTTCAGGTCGGCCATTTTATCTTTGGCGATCTCTTCTACCTGAGCCCACGAAACTTTACCTACTTTATTCCTGTTAGGTTCTTTACTACCTGACTTGATTTTAGCAGCATCCATTAACTGGACAGCAGCGGGTGGGGTTTTGATGACAAAATCGAATGATTTATCGCCATAAACTGTAATGAGAACGGGAAGGACTTTCCCTTGTTTATCCTGGGTCCTTGCATTGAATTGTTTGCAGAACTCCATGATGTTGATTCCTTTGGAACCGAGTGCAGGGCCTATCGGCGGTGCAGGATTGGCTTGCCCTCCTTTGCATTGGAGCTTGACATAGCCTGTAATTTCTTTTGCCATAATTAAATTTTTGGTGTTAACGTTTCGTCCCGATTGTTATCGGAATCCGGAACTCCCATTTATCCCGAAAACTTTCGGAATTCTTAAAAGAACTTTTTTGGGAGTGCAAAAGTAGGGGAATTAAAAGAAATAAAAAATAAAAAATTTAGAAAGAACAATTTGAATGGACATCAATCATTTACTTTTTTCCCACTTAATTTTTGAAACCAATATCTACAAAAGATAAAATAAATTTTATCGATTATCCAAGTATCCTAAGGTTCCTAATAAGTGTCTTCATCATTCTTTTTTCACCATACTTAAATATCGGGTATTTTTTAAACTTTCCATCGAATGAAATTTTGCGATTTTTTTTAATATTATTTGCTAAGATTACTTCTTTATATTTTATCTTTTATTTTCTTTGTAACTAAATCTTTTATTTCTAAAGAAATTTGGTAAAATTCTTCAGCTTCTTCCATCGAAGGCAACAAAAAATCATGCGGATATCTTCCCCTAACAGCAAAATCTTCCAGGTTTTTCAATCACTTCTTTAAAGTGATCATTAATTGATGAACAGCTTTTTATGAGTAAATCAATATTATGTGTTTTTGGAAAATCTTTTTTATGTAAGATTAAAAAGGTTTTTAGATATTTTTCCACTGCCTGCTGACAATGGAAACAGGATATATCCAAAATTATTGGTTGATGAATCAAGAATTAATCGGGCTGCCAACAGGTCGTGTTCAGCTTTTTCAAGCCATTGTTCCAGGTAATTTCTTTCGTCGTCTTTCATATCTCTACCGCTTCTTTCATGGCATAGTAAACAATATGGCCTGATAAATTCTTTTTCTCTGACACTTCCTTTTTACTTTGAATAATGACATCAAAGGGCATACTGAATTCATTTACCAAAGCTTTTCTGATCTTACTTTCCCAATCCATTTTTGTGCGGGGTGCAAAAGTTTCCTGTGTAATAACCAACAGATCATAATCACTGTCTATAGAAGATTCACCTCTAGCTCTTGACCCAAACAAAAGTACCTGGGCATTTGGCAAAAAGGAATTTACCATTAATTTAATTGTATGGTGAATCTGTTTAGTCATCATTCTACAAATATAATTTATTACCAGAAAAACCCATAAAAGAGTAAACAAACAAATAATCCATTTTTCTGTTCTCAAAAAATAAATAACTTATTCCCTGTGATCAATCTTCTCCGCTGCCATTACCATTCTTATTTCTCCATAAGTAATCTCTTCCGGCAGATTTTCTTTTAAAGTTTTAAAACTTTCCTTTTCCATGGATTTTTGCCACATCTTTTATCAACATTTGTTTTTCAGTCGAAACCATTTTATTAATATCAATTTCACCGTTTGCCACAAAGGCAGACAAATGCCCTTCAATAGTACTTACCGCCATATTTCTTTCTTTCGCAATCTCATCAATCGTTTTTCCTTCTTTAAATAAGTTAAAAGAAATAACATTGCTAGGCGTTTTTTCTTCCAAAGATTTTTCTTTTCGTTCTCTTTTAGGATTTACTTCTTTGGCCGCCATATTGCTTTCCAGGTTATTCCTGCTGCAATAATCCCTGACAGCATCCAAAATATCGTCGCCATATTTTTCGGCTTTGGCTTTTCCAAAACCACTTAATTTCATCAAATCTTTTTTGGTAAAGGGCAAATAAATAGCAATTTCCTTCAATGCATTTTGATTGGCCACCATGTAAATTGGCAAGTTTGTTTCCTCAACAACCCCGTCGCGCCAACGTTTCATGCTATCAAATAATTCAGCGTTCTCCACATCCGAAAAAGATTGTTTTTTACCACTTGCATAAGCAGAAACTTTTGACCGGGGCAGTTCATATTTTATTTTATGCTGTAAAAATGTAGTCACAGAAAACGGTTCTTTGCAGTACTGCAAATAATAATTTTGAAGATGCAACGCCAGTAACAATTGGTTCAGGTATTCATTGATAATAACCGCCGCTTCCCTGTGTTCTGTTATTAACGGATGATTTTGAACTGCATCCTGAAATGCCAAAAACTTCGGCAAGAAATGATTGGCTGCGTCATTAATTCTTTTTTGCAAAGCGCTGTTTTTTTCAATCACCGGTTCCTGTTTCATCAAATCCCTGGTATGCCTGGTAAAATTCAAACCAACGGCTCTGTTTGCAGTAAACGAACTTTTAAGCTCATTTATCCATTTTAGAGATTCAGCGTTGAGTTTTTCTTTTTGTTCATTAATTCTAAATTCCAAAATTTCCACCAGTGTATTTATTTCTTCAAAAGAAAATACTTCTTCTAATAATTGCTGGGTATAAACCTGCCTGGCGCCTTCAAACCTTTCTGCCAGCGAACCTTTTGGCGTAAGTGATTTCTGGCCATTTATTACATTTTCATTACTATAAATAGCTGACGAAGGGATTTTAGATAACAATACAATTCCACCCAAACTGGTGCACCGGCTTAGAGCCACATAAACCTGCCCGCTGCTGAAAGCGGCTCCCGCATCAATCATTACTTTTTCAAACGTAAGCCCCTGGCTTTTATGAATGGTAATGGCCCACGCAAGCCGCAATGGAAATTGTATAAACGTTCCCAAAACTTCCTGTTCCAGTTTTCCATCATTCCTGCTTAAACTATAGCGGGTATTTTCCCAGGTTTCCGGAGAAACATAAATGTCAAAACCATCACAATCAACAACAATTTCATCCTGGTTCAATCTTTTGATTACCCCGATTTTACCATTAAAATATCTTTTTTCGACCGTATCATTTTTTAGAAACATTACCTGGGCGCCTTCTTTTAAAACCAGGCTTCCTTCTGCCGGATACATACTTTCAGGAAAGTCACCTTCAATTATGGCTTCATATTTAAATGAAGAGCTTACTAATTTTTGCAGTTCGCGTGCATTGATCAGGTCTGCCTGGTTGTTGTGAGAAGTAAGTGTTATGTATTTTTCTTCAAGCGGCGGGCGAAATGCAGGATGAAACCTGGTATGAAGATCTTCAAAATCATCCACATCCATTTGATTGTTGCGCACTTTATTTAAGAGATAAACAAACGAATCTTCTTTTTGGCGGTAAATTTTGTTCAACTCAATCAGCATCGGCATTTGCTCTTTTATTACCATGCTGTCAAAAAAGAATTCGGAAGAATAATATTCCCGTAGAATGCCCCACTCCTGCCGCGGCGCTACGGGTGGCAACTGGTACAGATCTCCGATACACAATAATTGAACGCCGCCAAACGGAACATCATGCCTCCTTCGGACTGACCTTAAAATGGTATCGATGGCGTCCATCGTATCGCAGCGCACCATACTTATTTCATCAATAACAAGCAACTCCATTTTGCGAAGGATTTCCTGCCTTCGTTTAACAAATTTCATTTTACCAAGCAATTCGCTTTTGCTTGCTGAAGTAGGTAAAAAAGGATGAAAAGGCAGTTGAAACAAACTATGTAAAGTAACACCCCCCGCATTGATAGCGGCGACGCCCGTTGGCGCAGCCACGATAATATTTTTGGAACAATTTTCTTTTAAATATTTAAGAAAAGTCGTTTTTCCCGTCCCTGCTTTTCCGGTCAGGAAAATGTTTTCGCTTGTTTCTGTTACAAATCGGTAAGCGAGATCAAAAATATCGTTGCGTTCTATAGAATTTAAATTTTCCATATTTTATAATTAGACAGGAAGGATTTAGCTTGCTAAAATAATGCAGGCTTTAATGCCAGTTAGCAAAACTATTTGCCCAAATATAAAATATAGAAAATAGAAATATTGGAATTTGAAAATAATCTTGCTGACTAAATAAAAATTAGCCACGAGTTACAACCTTTCTTTCTTCTCCATTCTGATTCTCTTCCCCGGTTCTCACATTACTCTTTCCTCCATTTGCGTAACTCGTGGCTAAAAAGACTTAAGCCGAAGGCTTGTTCCCAATCAATAATAATTCATGAACGAGTACTTCAGTGAAGTATTTTTTATTACCGTCTTTATCGGTGTAATTGTTGTTCATCAGTTTTCCTTCAATGGCTACTTCTGTTCCTTTTGATAAATATTTTTCAACCACATCTGCTACCTTTCCCCAGGCGATTAAATTGTGCCATTGTGTTTCTACCACTTTTTCGCCTTTCACATTATAATAGGTTTCGTTGGTGGCGATAGAAAACTTTGCCAGTTTTTTACCTTTTTCTGTGTTTTTAATTTCAGGGGCATTTCCTAAATTTCCAATCAGTTGAACTTTGTTTTTTAATGCATTCATGACTTTACGTTTTGCGCCCTTCTTTTTTAAAGGGCTGTTTTTAAAATTGTTTTTATTTCAGTTGATGATTTGTGTTTTGTTTCATCAACACTGCAAAGATGCTTTTGTGAAAAAGTGTTATTCGGTTTTTATTCGTTTATAGTTGGATATAACCGTTTGTAAATGCTTGTACTTGAAAATAAAACCGTACCTTTCTTCTGAAAATCAATACCAATCAGCATGACAGAAAACGAAACTGCCACCTGCCTTAACTGCAATAAAAAATTAAAAGGGCGAACTGACAAGAAATTCTGCGATGATTATTGCCGCAATTCTTACAATAACCAGCTAAAAGCTGCCAAAAATAATTTGGTAAGGAACATCAACAACGCGCTCGGTAAGAACCGCAGAATTTTGGAAAGTTTTTTTAAACCGAAAGAAGATAAAGTCAATGTTCATAAAGATAAATTGCTGGAAAAAGGGTTCCAATTTAAATACATGACCCACACTTACACCACACAAAAAGGCCATGTTTATTTTTTTTGTTACGATTTGGGTTACATGCCGTTGGATAACGACTGGTATTTATTGGTGAAAAGAAAAGAGGAAAAATCAGCGTGAGGTGAAATAGAAATATTTAAAATTTATTTGTTTACTATTTGTTGAAACTAATGAATTTCCTCTATCGCCCACCCAAAATAAAAATCCTGATTTTTTGTTAGTTTACTATTGAAATTGTAACTATTTCAAAATGATTTCTGCCAAAACCGGGAAATGGTCAGAAGGGTATTTTCCGTGAAAAGTATTACTTAAAATACCCCATTTGTTTACTGAAAAATCTTTAGTTACAAAAATGTGGTCAATAATCTCAGAATCACTTATTGCTTTGCCGAAATCCTGGAAAGACGGATTATTTGCCAGGCGGGCATTTGCTTTTTTATAAGTGTCGGTTAAAATACCAGAATTGGCAATCTTTTTATACCATTCAGTTTCGTGGCCCCCATTCAGGTCGCCCATAAAAATTACCGGTTTATCCCCTGCAATCTTTTTTATTTTTTTCAAAATCAATTTGCTGCTTTCATTTCTCGCCAGGTCTTTTTGGTAATCATAATGCGTATTAAACACATAAAATTTCTTTTTACTTTTTTTATCCTGCAGGTAAACCCACGAGCAAATACGGTTACAGCATGTTGCATCCCAACCCAGTGAAGGTTTTTCCGGTGTTTGCGAAAGCCAGAAATCCCCATGCTCAAGTAGCGCAAATTTCTCTTTTTTAAAGAAAATCGCAGAATGTTCGCCTGCATCTTTTCCATCGTCCCTTCCTATACCATAGCGTTGGTATTGGGGAAGGCTACTGCTTAGATCATTGATCATTCCTATCAATCCTTCCTGTGTACCAAAAATATCAAAATCATAAAACCGGACGATTGATTCGACAAGAGGTGCCCTGTTTACCCATAAATTTCCGGTATCATAATTATTCTGATAACGCAAATTATAAGTTCCGGCAATTAAAGTTTGAGCGTGGATTTTTGGCATTACAAACAACATAGCAAGTGAGAAAATCCATTTTATTTTCATTCAAAAATATTTATTGTTTTTTATGTTTTTTGAAGCCCCATGATGGCATTTGGCTTTTTACAATTCCGGTAATTACTGTTCAAAATAAAAACTCCTAAAATTTATTCGTTTACTGAACTACGCCGAATTTCTTCCGGCATTAATAATTCCGAAAGAACAACGCATCACCAGTTTCTCATAAGTTGGTTTTAAAGGGTCCTTTATTTGCCCCTGCTCCATTTCGCGGATTTTTGCCATCGCATATTGCTGAATAGTTACCAATGGCAGAATCATTTTTTCGCGCATATCTACAGAAAGTTGTTCTACAGGGTAATCCGCCATTAGTTCATTATGGCCGGTGAGTTTAAAAAGGTATTTTTTGGTTATCTCATATTCTTCATAGATCATATTCCATATTTCGCTGAACTTAGTGTCTTTTGATAAATATTCCGTAAGCGGAAAATAGCATTTTTTCATGGCCATTTCACAATTATCAATCAGGGTTTTAAAGAACAAAGAATTTTGATACAGCTTTTTTAGTTGGCCAAACTTGCGTTCCTCCTCCATTTGTTGCAATGCTGTGCCTACGCCGTAATAGCCGGTTACATTTTGTTTTATCTGGCTCCACGAACCTACAAAAGGAATGGCGCGCAAATCGTCAAGGTTCATTTTACCTTTTTTTCTTTTCGATCGGCCGGCTGCCAATATTCGTTTCACTATAAAATTTTAACGGGCTTACCTGGATTAAATAATCCATAAAATCAGGATGGTTTTTTAGCGCACAGTACGATTGATAACTTTCTTCTGCCAAGGACTGCAACAAATCTTCTTCTTCCTTTTCCAGTTTGATATGCCTGTCAGAAAAAATATCATTGGAGATGCCGGCGTTTAACAATTGTTCCATATTGTATTGTGCCGAATCAATCGTTCCAAAATTAGAACTTACCGTTTGCCCCTGGATGGTCAATTGTATTTCTTTGTTAGAAATATTTTTTCCCATAGAAGCATAAAATTTGTGCGTCTTTCCGCCACCTCTTGCCGGTGGCCCGCCACGCCCGTCAAAAAATACCACATCTATTTCATATTCCCGTGCGATGGCTGTCAGGTCTTCTTTCGCCCGGTAAATTGCCCAGTTTCCCATTAAATAACCACCATCTTTTGTGCCGTCAGAAAAGCCAAGCATAATAGTTTGTTTATCATTTCTGCGTTTCAGGTGCCCGCGGTATTCTTTATTTTCAAACAAGATTTTTAAAATAGTAGAAGCGTTTCGCAAGTCTTCAATTGTTTCTATAAGCGGAACAATATCCACCTTCATTTTATCTTTTTTCCAGCCACATAAAATAAACAATCCATACACCTCAAAAACATTGAGCGCAGACGCGGAATGGCTTATTATATAACGGTTACAGCCTTCTTCGCCATTGTATTGCTGGATGAGCCTGATAGCTTTTATACTTTCAAAAGTGTCATTAATGATCGGGTCGCCATAATCTTTTTCAGGAAGCTCTTTACTGTTTTTGGTAAGAAATTCGATCTTTTTTCCTTCGCTTAATTTGTGGTAATCTGCCGGGAAAAATGTTCCGGAAGCAGCCATCGCTGCAAATACTTTTTTATGGATCGAGCTATCCTGCCTTATATCCAGCGAAGCGAAATACAAACCAAAAATATGCACCTTATTGATGAGGCCATCAATTAAATAACAGAACAATCCGTTGTGTTGGTAAATTAAAATTTCCCTTACTTTATTCAGAATTTTTAAAATATCTTTTTTGGTGATATCCGTACGGTTTCCGGGAATAAAAATATTGTTATACAACTGTTTTTCAAGGTCGAGCAAAAGCCCATCCACACCTTTGAAAGTAAGGCGGCGCCTTAACCTGCGAATCTCCAAATAATAACATTTGATAATAGCGCCACGCAAAGCATCGGCTACATTTAAAGTGGTTTCGGTACTCACAAAAGGATTTCCATCCCTGTCGCCGCCGGGCCAAAATCCCATTTTAATTACGGGATTATTTTGGTAATCCACTTCGGGAAACTGATTTTTCAAAAAGGAAGCTATTCTTCCCGCTGCTGCAAAAAATACATTTTCCAAATACCATATCAAACTCATTGCTTCGTCGTAAGGAGTTGGCTTTTCTTTTTTGAAAAAAGGCGTTTTTCCCAACTGCTGCAAATACATATTTATTTTGCCCGTGTTATTTTCTGAAAGTGATTTTGAAAGATCATTTATAATGCCCAAAACAGAACCCGGGTAAAATTGCGTAGGATGGGCAGTAAGTACAATTTCCACAGAAAAATTTTCCAGTTTTTTTACCAGTTCTTTTTCTTTTTTATACTGAACAGTTTCCACTTCAAGCTGCTTCAACGTGCCGGAGCCGGTAGTTTCATGAATAAATGTAAAAGCCGCGTCTTCCAGGGCATCGAACAATACTACCTGGCGCTCTACAAATTGGATAAACCGGAAAAGAAGATCCAGTTTTTCTGATTCAGATTTAAAAGAAGTATCCTTCAAAAAAAACTCTTCGATAATTTGGCCCGGGCTGGATTTCTTTTTATAACCTTCCTCACAAATGTTTAAAAACAATGACAACAACATCCCCGTTTTTTCAATCCGGTAAAAAGGTAGCGAAGTAAAAAGACTATTATATAATTGAAATCTTATGCCGACATAATTTTTAAAATTTTCCAGGCTGTGCGACGCGTGATGCTCCATATATTCAATAAATTATAAAAAATCCAATAAATTAATTTGATAAAAAATCGCGCTAAAGTTACTTTAAAAATCAATAATCTTTTTTAAACCTTGCCTGTTTCATTGTATATTTGCCACCGCAAACAATGAAAAAAATACTAATCATATTGTTTTTTGCAGCCGCCTTTTCTTTTCTTAGCCCAGGCGCTGACGCGCAATGTTCCATCTGCGCTAAAACGGTAATGCAAATGGGTTCCAAGCCTGCACAGGGCTTTAACGATGGAATTCTTTACCTGATGACAATCCCATACCTGGCAATTGGTGTTGTGGGTTATAAGTGGTGGCAAAATGAGAAAAGAAAATCCTAATTTTCTGATTTTTTCCCACTTTTATTCCGATATTTCCAGGCAAAAACATACGAATTAAAACCAGGTTCTGAAACTTCTTTTGCTATCTCCCTTTTCATTCTTTCTTTATCAAACCCTTTCATTTTTTCATTTTGAATTAAGGACCATATTTTTTCTGTGAGCAGGTTTATTCTCTGTTGCGGGTGATGGTCAAATTTCCATTCTTCTATTTTTTTATACAATTCTGCAATACCTTTTTTTTCAGTAACAACCGTTTTCAAAACAGGAATTTGATTTTCTTTTTTATTAAAAACAGGGCTTAATACCTGAAGCAAGCTATTATAAAAATTTTGAGCACCTGGCCTGTCATATTTATTAATTATAAAAATATCCGCAACTTCCATCAACCCCGATTTCATCGTTTGAATACTATCGCCGCCTTCCGGCACGAGCATTACAATCGTAATATCAGCCAACGCGGCAATGTCCACTTCGCTTTGGCCAACGCCAACTGTCTCGATGATCACAAAATCAAAACCCGCACTTTTCATTACATCAGAAATCTCAAATATTTTTGGATGCAATCCGCCCAAAGAGCCTTTGCTGGCCAGCGAACGGATAAATACCGCGGGATGGTTGTACCATTCGCTCATGCGGATCCTGTCGCCAAGCAATGCGCCTTTATTAAAAGGAGAAGAAGGGTCTACACAAACAACTGCCACTTTTTTTTCATTGCCTATCATCTCTCCTATCAATGCATCTGCCAAAGAACTTTTACCGGCTCCCGGCGCGCCGGTAATTCCAATGATTTTGGCAGAGGAAGGTTTTAAATTCAACAACATTTCCTCAAACCCCGGCGACTCATTTTCTATTAAAGAAATAGCGCGGGCAAGAGATTTAAAATCTATATGAGTAGGTTTTGAATTCATCAAAAAAAATTATGCTGCAGAGAACGAAAGATTATTTTTTCAAATGAAAATAATCATAAAAATAATCAGCGGGTTTTAAATTGATCCATGATTTTCGGTTTTGGTCAAAATCTTCAAAAGTAAATTGTTTGATTTGCTGTAACGTATAATTCAATTTATTTTCCGGTTTGCCCCACGTTATTATTCCAAGCCCGTGATCACAATCAAGCGTAAAAATATTAATATCATCGCTTAAACTGCGTAAATGCAAAAGCACCCGCCATACATCGCCATTCCAGGTTTCTGTAAAATTCCTTGCCTTCCATTCTTCAAAAGAAACCGCATCTGCCTTTTTTTGGGGATTGCAATCATGCAAAACGATCACACCATTTTCTGACAAATATTTTAATGTATTTTCCACATCGCTTAATGCAAAAGAATATTCATGCATTCCGTCAATCAACGCAATTTCTAATTTTTTACCTGATAAAATACCCGGCGCGTCTTCCTTAAAGAAATCATCACTTGTTTTTTCAAAATATTTATTAAAAACATTGTAGGGGTTTAAAAAAAGCTTACCAGCTTTTCGTAAGCCATCAAACCTAAACTCAGGATCCACTGCTATTTTGAACCGGCTTTTTACCCTAAAAAAAATATGGCCGTTAAAAACGCCAATCTCCAGGTAATTGGACAATTGCTTTTGTTTCATCAAAGTGAGAATTACTTTTTCACGATCCATATTTTAGTTGGTTTTTTTAGTGCCTAAATATAAAAATTTTTATTTTTCCAATAGAAAGTTTTAAATCCTTGCAACAATCATAGTATTCATAGTATTGATTTTTTAAAAAAAATTTTAGGTGTAATTTGCAAATCCTTTTAAAAGTATTACAGTAAAGCAACAAATAAACAACATTCCTATTGTATAATCTATGACCAATTTTATTCCTATATTTCCTTTGTCAATTGTAGTTTACCCGCATGAAAGCCTGAACCTGCATATTTTTGAACCAAAATACAAGCAGTTGATCAAAGAATGTTTTGAACAAAAAAAATTATTTGGGATGCCTGTGGTAATCAATAATAAAATGCAGGAGATAGGTACTTTGCTGGAGATTTCAGAAATAACCAAAACTTACCCAACCGGCGAGATGGATATCAAAACAAAAGGCAAAAAAATTTTCAGGATTCTGGAAGTCATAGATTCAGTTCCGGAAAAACTATATAGTGGCGCCATTGTAAATTATCCCCACAATCATGAGCATGGAAAAAGATTACTGATCAATAAAGTAATTGATGCTACCAAACAACTTCATCATTTGCTTAAAGTTGAAAAGCCTTTACCTAAAAATGAAGAAGATTTGTGGAGTTATGATATAGCACATGCGGTTGGTTTATCTTTAGAAGAAGAATACGAATTGCTTACTTTGATGAACGAACTACAGCGGCAGGAATATTTAAAAAGGCATTTGGCAAAAGTGGTTCCGGTAGTGGCTGAAATGGAATCTTTGAAAGAAAAAATTAAATTAAATGGCCATTTTAAAAATATTTCGGGCTTTAATATTTCGTGAATAAGCTAAAGGCTGAACGCTTAAAGCTGAAGGCAAAAGATAAAAATTTAACCTTAAATCAATTTCTATTTTGAGCGCAACTACACTTTGCTTTGATTTTGGAAATACACTTTTAAAATGTGGTGTTTTTTTTATGGGCCAGTTAACAGAAACTTTTGCTTTAGAAGATGGCCGGCTTGAAACTATCAGCGGAATTTTGGACAAATACAAACCTTCAAATACGATTCTTTCTTCGGTTATTGATCATAACGCTGGTATTGAAAAGCTACTTTCTGAAAGAAGTTCTTTTTTGAAATTAGATTCATCTGTAAAATTGCCTTTCACTACACCGGTTGGCAAACCTGAAACCATTGGCGCAGACAGGTTAGCGCTGGCTGCTTTTGCCGCTTTTTTTTATAGAGGCCAAAATACACTTGTCATCGCGCTGGGATCGTGTATTACTTATAATTTTATCAATAAGTATAATAGTTTTATCGGAGGCAGTATTTCGCCGGGAATGGAAATGCGTTTCAAGGCATTGAATCATTACACAGCTAAATTGCCTGTGGTAAAAGCTGACTGGAATTTTCCTTTGATCGGATATGATACCAACAGCAATATTTTAAGCGGCGTTCTTTTGGGAATGACTTCGGAAATTGATGGAATCATTGATTTATACAAAGAAAAGTTTGATAAATTTAACGTGCTTTTAACCGGCGGAGATACCACCAATTTTGTAAGGCATCTTAAAAATAAGATATTTGCCGACCCCTGGTTGATTCTTAAGGGCCTATATGCGATCAGCAAATACAATGATGATATCAAAAATTAAAATCACCTGCTTTATACTGGCTGCGTTACCGCTGTTTTGTTTTGCCCAGATAAATTCTCCTTATTCAAGATATGGGATAGGTAATCTCGTTCCTACTTCTAATATTGCCAATCGATCAATGGGTGGCATTTCCGCAGGATACTCAGACCCAACTTCGATAAATACGGTAAACCCAGCCACTTATAGCGGCCTGATTTATTCTACGCTTGACATTGGTTTGGAGTATGACGGATTAAATTTAAAAAGTAAAGAGCCGTTGGGAAGTTTTAAATCTAATAATGGCATTATTCCTTACCTGGATTTTGGTTTCCCGTTATTAAGAGGAAACAAAAAAGCACAAAAAAATAAAATTTCATGGGGAATGGCCCTGGGTTTAAAACCAATTTCAAAGATCAATTATAAAATAGGCAGTAACGTATATTCTATTGATAGCTCTATCACCACTTATGAAGGGACAGGCGGCGTAAACGAAGCGTTTTTAGGCACCGGAATAAGAATAAAAAATTTCAGTATCGGATTCAACACAGGATATCTTTTTGGGGAAAAAAGTTACGATACCCGTTTATATTTTAATAACAGTATTACCAACCTTGATTCCAACTATTATTACAGAACCCATTACGGAACACAAACCCGTTTTGGAGGATTATTTTTGGATGCAGGAATTCAATACGTGATTAAATTTAAAAAAAGCGCTTTGACTCTTGGCACTTATGGTACCTTCCAAAAAAAGTACAACGGTACAAAAGATGACATCCTTGAAACTTTTGATTACAATGCTCAATCTGAAACGCCGCAGCCGATTGATACCGTTTCTTTAATATCAGGGCAAAAAGGGAAAGTGCAGCTTCCTTCTACTTTTGGTGCAGGTTTCACTTATTCAGATCAACATTTATTAATAGGTGCTGATTATGAAACTACCCAATGGAGTAATTACCGTTTTTTTGGTGAAAAAGATTATGTAAAAAACAGTTGGAATGCAAAAATAGGGCTCCAGTATTTTCCGGCTTCCGAAGGCTCTACAGGTTATTTTGATTATGTAAAATACAGGGCTGGATTTTCTTTTGGCCAGGATTATATCGATGTGGAAAATTCTTTGCCCGTTTATACAATTAGTGTTGGCGGTTCATTCCCGATGAAATTAAAACATAGTTTTTATGATCATCAATACAGTATTATGAACCTATCTTTTGAATATGGAAACCGTGGCAACAATCATAATAATATTACAGAAAATACTTACAAACTAAGCCTCGGCTTTTCTCTTAGTGATATTTGGTTTCTCAGGCAGAAATATCAATAATAGCCCCAAACGCATTTCTGCATGATGAAGTTTATCTTCATGCAATATTTTGTAAATGAATTACCTGAAATTCCATACTTCTTTTTTAATCAAAGCAGCTTTTCTTGTTACATGCTTTTATATATCGTCGTGTGAAAATTCTTTAGAAGATATTAATAAAATTACTGCCAAAAAAGTAGGTGTTGAAACAGGAAAAGATGTAACGATAATTTATTCAATCGGCAGCGTAACCAAATCCCGCATTACCGCTCCGTTGATGTTGCGCCACGAAGAAGCGGTTCCTTATATTGAATTTACCAAAACCATCCATGCAGATTTCTTTGACGATACATTGGGAATAGAAAGCAAGCTGGACGCGCATTATGCAAAGTATAATGAAACTGAAAGCAAAGTATTTTTAAAAGACAGTGTAGTCGTAATCAATAGAAAAGGAGACACACTTTATTGCGATGAACTTTATTGGGACCGCCATAGAAAAGGCGAAGAATTTTATACGGATAAACCGGTGCGGATAAGAACACCGACAGAAATTTTAAATGGTGACGGATTAGACGCGCCACAGGATTTTCACAACTGGCACCTGATAAATGGCAGGGGAATTGTAAGAGTAAACTCATCAGAATTTCCGTAAGAAGAATTTGCGGTAAATTCTATTTTTTTATCTTCATTCAAAAAAATAATTAAATTATGGAATACAGGCGTTTAGGAAAATCAGGTTTACAATTAAGCATTGTAAGTTTTGGAAGCTGGGTAAGTTTTAAAAATCAAATTGATGATAAAATTGCCGAGGAATTAATGGGAATTGCTTACGATAATGGCATTAATTATTTTGATAACGCTGAAGCTTATGCCAATGGTGAAAGTGAGAAAATGATGGGCCGCGTTTTGAAAATGAAAAACTGGGATAGAAGTTCGTTTACTGTGTCTTCAAAAGTTTTTTTTGGCATTCATGGAAAAGATAATAAGCCAACACAAAAAGGATTAAGCCGCAAACACGTAATAGAAGCCTGCCATGAAGCTTTGCAACGATTGCAGGTTGATTACCTTGATCTTTATTTTTGCCACCGCCCTGATAAAAATACACCAATAGAAGAAACAGTTTGGGCGATGAATACTTTGATACAACAGGGAAAAATTTTGTACTGGGGCACCAGCGAATGGAGCGGCGTAGAAATAATGGAAGCTCACCGCGTAGCCCAGGAATTTAAACTGATCGGGCCCACAATGGAACAACCACAATACAATTTATTTGAAAGGGAAAAAGTTGAAAAAGAATATTTGAGTATTTATGAAACGGTTGGCCTTGGCACAACAATCTGGAGCCCGCTTGCTTCTGGCTTACTTACGGGAAAATATAACAATGGGATACCGGAAGGTTCGCGGCTGGCTTTAACCGAAATGAGTTGGCTGAAAGATAAAGTGATGGCTGATGATAAGATAAAAAAAATAAAAGAACTTTCAGAACTTTCCAAAGAAATGGGCGTTTCAACTGCCTCGCTTTCTATTGCGTGGTGTATCAAAAATCCCCACGTAACAACCGCCATTTTAGGCGCAACAAAAAAAGAACAATTGATGGATAATTTAAAATCAATTGAAGTAATGGAAAAACTTACACCGGAAATTTTAGAAAAAATTGAAAATATAATGCAGACAAAACCTGTAATTCCGGAATTTTAAAAATTTTATTTCTTAACAATTAAAAATAAAACACAAAATGAGTAAATACGCAAACGCCGAATGGCAAGGCGCCAAAGAAGGGAAAGGAAAAATTACAACAGAAACCAAAGCGCTGGATAATGCGCCTTTCACATTCGCAACAAGATTTGGCGATGCCAAAGACGGCACTAATCCCGAAGAATTAGTAGCAGCGGCTCATGCCGGATGTTTCTCTATGAAGTTTGCTATCGTTTTAAGTGAAGCAGGCTTTACTGCCGACAAAATCGAAACCAAATGTGATATCACTTTTGGAGCCGGAGCTATTTCAAAATCACATCTTACCGTAAATGCAAAAGTACCGGGCATCAGTAAAGAAAAATTTGACGAATGTGCTAAAAATGCAAAAGAAAATTGCCCGATTTCTAAATCCTTAAATTCTAACATTGATATTTCAATGGATGCTACTTTAAGCGAATAGAATTTATTTAAAAATATAAAAAAATCCGGCTTCAGCAAGCCGGATTTTTTATTTATGAAACCAGTGAACCAACAAATAATAAGAATTCCTGCTTTCAAATTTTATTTCCCAAAAGAATCCCAAAAAACTCTTGCCATTCAACCCAAACAATTGGATATTTCTTTTCCAGTTATCTTATATTGCATTATATTTTTTAATCATTGCTTATGTCAATACTTTCTGTAGAAAATTTATCTAAATCTTACGGCCGGATACAGGCGCTAAAAAATGTGAGTTTTTCGGTGCCCGAAGGAACCGTTTTTGGAATTCTTGGCCAAACGGAAGTGGCAAAACTACAACGCTGGGAACCATCACCGATATTTTAAAACCCACCTCAGGGACTTATAAACTTTTTGGCGAACCTACTTCTGCAGCCAGCCGCAGAAAAATAGGGACCTTACTGGAAACGCCTAATTTTTATCATTATCTATCAGGGGTAAAAAACCTGGAAATAGCCGCCGAAATAAAACAACATGGCAAGGAGGATATCGACCGTGTATTGGAAACTGTGGACCTCACCAAAAGAAAAGACTCAAAATTCAGTACGTATTCTTTGGGGATGAAACAACGGCTCGCCATCGCTTCATGTTTATTAGGAAGCCCATCTGTATTGATTTTCGACGAACCGACGAATGGATTAGACCCCGTTGGGATTGCCGAAATAAGAGAGCTGATGAAAAAATTATACCGCGAAGGTAAAACCATCATCATGGCCAGCCACCTTTTGGATGAAGTAGAAAAAGTATGCTCAGATGTTGCGATTTTAAAAAGAGGGGAATTAATTGTTTCAGGAAAAGTAAATGAGATTTTATCCCAGGAAGATATGGTGGAAGTTGCCGCGAAAGACCATCAAAAATTATTGGAAATATTAAACATTATGGATAAAAAAACAAGAGTAGTTGATGAGAACAATGTAGTAAAAATATTTTTCCCTGTGGGCAAAGCCGACCTTTCTGAATTAAACAGTTATTGCTTTAATAATGGCGTTGCGCTCAACCACCTTACACTTAAAAAACAAAGCCTTGAAGCAAGGTTTTTTGAACTGACCAATAATTAATTATTTATGCTACATCTGCTAAAAATAGAATGGCTTAAAGTAAAAAACTACAAAGCATTCTGGATATTTATCATTCTGTATTTGTTCGCCATTTTGGGAATTAATTACATCGGCTTTTATATTAATGAGGTAGCGGTTGAAAGCATGCCAGCGAGCAAGGTGCTTTTAGGGACTCCCTACGCTTTCCCAAAAGTATGGCAAACAGTGGGGTTCATGAGTAGCTGGCTTTTATATTTCCCCGGAATACTTTTTATCATGCTGCTTACCAATGAATTTAATTTTAAGACTCATCGCCAGAATATTATTGACGGTTGGACAAGAAAAGAATTTGTTACCGTAAAATTTGTGTTTGCATTTTTGTTTTCAGCGGCGGCAACGATTTTTAATTTTTTGGTAGCATTATTATTTGGCGTCATCACCACCGGCTCCCATTTTTCTTTTGCAGGAATGGAAAATGTAATCTATATATTTATTCAAACAGTTGCTTATATTACTTTTGCCATGTTTCTCGCCATTCTTTTCAGAAAAAGCGGCGCTGCCATTGCGGTATTTTTTTTATACGGGTTAATTTTTGAATGGCTTATCACTCTTTTAATTAATTTAAAATTCAACCTAAGCCCGATAGGGTATTTTTTGCCGCTGCAGGTAACCGATGTGATGCTGCCAATCCCGTTTGGCAATAAAGTAATTTATAAGGATGCGCCGGACGTATGGGTCATGGTAATTGCAAGCCTGGTTTATATTGCGGGATATTATTTCTTTGCCTTGAAAAAATTTACAAAAGAAGATTTGTAGAAAAATGGTTCAGAACATCTCGTAGTTGCTTTCGATTCGTCTTTATCATTTACAAATTGTGATAATAACCCTTTCATAAAAGAAATAGAAAATACCGGTGTGCTAATTCCTCCGCAAGAAGAATTTTCCTTTTCTCAATTGCAGTAAACCAATAAATAATTCAAATTCTTATTTTGAAGAATTGGCAACCAAATCATCAATTGCTGATTCAATAGAAGGGTATAAAAAAGTAAACCCGGAAGCTTTTATTTTTTTATTATTAACCGTTGCACTTTTTAAAATTTCTACGCTTCTTTTTCCAAAAATTATTTTTAGTATAAAAGCTGGAACATATACAGGGATAAAAAACTTCCCTCTCATTTTTTGTCCTAATTTAAGTATCAGGTTTTTCTGCGAAACCGGTACAGGGGCTACCGCATTATAACTTCCATTTAAAAAATTATTTTCAATTGCTTCGCAATACATTCTGCATAGGTCATCAATATGGATCCAGCTTACGATTTGATTTCCATTTGATAAAATGGGCGCTATACCAAAATATAAAGGCCTTTTGTATTCTTTAAAAGCGCCGCCATTATTACTTAATACAATTCCGGTTCTTAATTTTACGAGGCGGGTTCCAAACGCTGTAACCGGCTCTGGCGCTGCTTCCCATAATACACAGGTTTCTCCTAAAAAATCATTTGAAGGCGAGTCGGTTTCTATAAAACCTTCTTTTCTTATTAAAGGTTTTGCGTTTTCACCATACCAGCCAATTGCCGAAGCAGAAACAAAAGTTTTTACCTCATGAGCGTTGTCCTTTAAACAATTCAAAATCAGTTCTGCGCTTTTTATCCGGCTATCAATAATTATTTTTTTGTAAGTATCTGTCCATTTTTTATCCATTACTCCCGCGCCGGCAAGATGCACAATGTGATCGGTTTTTCTTACAACTTCAGCATCAATTTTTTTATCTTTTACACTCCAATGGCTGTAAGAAATTTTAGGGTTATCTGAAACTTTATCTTTTTCTCTTGTAAGTATAATAATATCATAACCCCTTTCAATCAAATGGCGTGTAAGATTAGAACCGATAAGCCCGGAACCTCCGGAAATTAAAACAACAGGCATAATTTTTTTAGTAAATTAGATTTCCAAATTTAGACGATTTGACGTAATCATTTTTAATTATAAAAATGAAATTCGAGATGAAATCGAGCGGGTGAAACCCTTGTTAAAAAAACTAGGTAGAAGTGATTTTAAAAATATTGGCATTTCCTGTATGCTTATTTTTCATAAATTAGTATAGCTTTATAAAAAACTATTCAGATAACAAGAAACAGCCATAGGCAACAGAAAAAATTACAAACCATTTATGAAAAATATTTTTCTTTTTCTTATTTTAACTACTTTTTATATTACCTCTTTTTCGCAGCAAATAACTTATTCGCAACCCGAATCGCAGGATTCAAGGTCGCTTGATTTTCAAATAATCGGAAAAATCCACGATAATTTTTTGATCTATAAAAATATAAGGAACAATTATGCCATCTGTTCTTATGATAATTCAATGCGCTTATTAAACCGGGTTGACCTTCGTTTTATGCCGGATAATACGCTGAATGTTGACTTTGTAGCTTACCCTGATTTTGCATGGCTCATTTACCAATACCAAAAAAGAAGCATTATTCATTGCATGGCTGTAAAAATAAATGAGGATGGAAAATTATTGAGCGACCCGATTGAGTTGGATACTACTCATATCAATTTCTTTGCAAATAATAAAATTTACAGCACCATAAACAGCGAAGACAAATCAAAGGTCATGATCTATAAGATCCAGAGAAAAAATGGATTTTTTAATTTTACTACTTTATTGTTGAATGACAGTTTGCAACTCATTCACAAATCAAGAATCCCAACTGATTTTGATGACAGGAAAGATTTGTTCAGCGATTTTTATATTGACGATGAAGGAAATTTCGTATTCACCAAAGGGAATAAATCGACTACCAAAGATTTTATTGAAACCCTTGAGCTAGTAACCAAAAAACCAGAAGAAGATAATTTTGTTTTAAACACTTTTAATCTTTCCGGAAATTACCTTGATGCTATTAAATTAAAAATTGATAATGTAAACAAACATTACATTATTAACTCTTTGTATTATGGAAGAAAACATGGAAATGTAGAAGGCATATTTACCGCGGTATGGGATATTAATCTTCAAAATACTATTACGCAGGTTTTTCAAAACCTGGGAGATTCGGTAAGAGCGATCGCGAAATCAAATGGAAATGACAAAATAGCCTTAAATGATTTTTTTATCCGGGATGTTGTTTTGAAAAAAGATGGAGGTTTTATTTTAACTGCAGAAGATTTTTACTCTCAATCCCGCAATACTCCATGGAACCGGTATGATTATTTGTATGGTTACCCTTCATTTTCACCCTATAATTATTATAACATGATTACTCCGTATTCAAATGGCTTTTATGGAGGTTATGGATATCCTTATTATAATTCACGCGACCCACAAAGATATTATTACAATAATGTGTTGATACTGGATATGGATAAAACCGGCGTGCTTGATTGGGCGAGTGTTATTAATAAAACGCAATATGATGATGAAACAGATAATTTTCTTTCTTACGTAATTACACTGACCGGAGGGCAATTGCATTTTTTATTCAATTCAATAGAAAGAAGAAGCTTTCTTCTTGTTGACCATAGTGTTTCGGGTTCAGGAAAAGTTACTATCAACCAGCCATTTAAAACTTTGGACCGTGGTTATCAGTTTATGCCACGATATGGCCAACAGGTAAGTGCTTCGCAAATTATAATTCCCTGTGTATACCGTAATTATATTTGCTTCGCAAAAATTGAATTTCCTTAATTAAAAATTGAATCCTGTTACTTTTCTATGAGAACCGATTTTAATTTTTTATTTTTGTTTTTCAATTAAACATTTATTGTGACAGGAATTTTCAGGGCCAATAATCCACTCAATACTTTCCTGCTTCTGATATATGGGTTATTATTAAAATTTGCCTGGCTGCTCCATCCGCAAATGCCCGTCATTCATAAATCCTACGGTTTTTTATTTTATAATATTATTGAAGCAATCAAGCCATATTTTGATTTATTTCCCAAAGCCTATTTTCTCACCGCTTATTTATTTATTTTTTTACAGGCAATAACCTTTAATCAAATAATTATAAGCCGGCGGTTGATGCAAAAACCAAATTATTTACCGGCGATGAGTTATCTTTTGATCACTTCTTTTTTCCCGGAATGGAATGTTTTAAGCGCACCTTTAATTATCAGTTCTATTCTCATTTGGGTTTGGTCAAAAATGAGCAGCCTCAATAACCATCATCATCCCAAAGCCACATTATTCAATGTGGGTATAGCAATAGGGCTTTCTTCATTTTTTTACCTGCCTTCTTTTGCCTTTTCTATATTTGTTATTTTTTCGCTGATCATAACAAGGCCACCGAAAGTTGCAGAATGGCTTATCACTTTTATCGGGGTAATTACACCGTGGTACTTTTTGGGGGCATGGCTTTTTTTAACTAATAAATTATATTCATTCCGATTTTCCGGCTTTGGAGTATCCCAGGTATCTTACAATTTGTTTTATAATGAATGGGCTGGAATTTCTATAATAGCTCTTATGGTTTTAGCCGGGGCATTTTTTGTCTGGCCATTTATGGCAAAACAGGTTTTGCAGGTACGAAAAACCTGGGGCCAGCTATTTTTGTATTTAATCATTTGCCTTGGAATTCCATTCATTATTATGAATCATAGTATTGTTTTTTGGATACTCGCTCTTGTTCCGGCTTCAGCATTTATTGGTTGTGCTTTTTATTATCCGCGTATAAAATGGATACCGATGGTTTTACAATGGATAATGGTAGGTTTTGTAATTTATATGCAGTATTTTAAAAAATAAAGATGGGTAATGATTAATTTTGCCTTCAAATAAAAATGAATAAAAATGAAATTTGGTGTGGTAATATTTCCTGGTTCTAATTGCGACAGGGATATGATTAATGCGCTTCAAAATAACCTTAGCCAGGAAGTGGCTACTTTGTGGCATAAAGACAAAGATCTTTCCATGTTCAATACTTCTGATTGCATTGTTCTTCCAGGTGGCTTTAGTTTTGGCGATTACCTGAGATGCGGTGCCATTGCCCGTTTCAGCCCCATGATGCAAAGCGTAATAGAATTTGCGAACAAAGGTGGATATGTTTTTGGCGTTTGCAACGGTTTTCAGATTTTATGTGAAAGCGGTTTGCTTCCGGGTGTTTTACTCCAAAATTCGCAGATGAAGTTTGTATGTAAAAACACTTTTATAAAAAATGAAAAATCCAACGAAATTTTAAAAATTCCGGTTGCACATGGCGAAGGCAGATTTTTTGCAAAAGAAAAAGAACTGGAAGAAATTGAAAAAAACAACCAGGTGCTTTACAGTTATTGTGATGAAAAAGGTGAAGTCCACATTGATCATTCCCCAAACGGTTCGATACATAGTATTGCAGGAATTTCAAACAAAGAAAAAAATGTTTTTGGTATGATGCCGCATCCTGAAAGAGCCTGTGATTCAGTGCTCGGCAACATTGATGGCAAAAAAGTCTTTAAAGAATTGTTTTCAATTAATTAATTTTCCACGCCTTTATTCCTTTGCGCGAAAACCAGTAAAACAACAAATAAGTTGATTTCTTATTCTATACCACAAATAAAAAATCCCTTCTGATAAAAGGGATTTGATTCTTGTGGGTTCAGAAGCTGATTTTATAAAGCAATTTGCTTTTCAATCATCATTTTTCTCAAATTAATAAGCCCATAACGCATGCGGCCAAGTGCCGTGTTGATGCTGCATCCGGTTATGCTTGCAATTTCTTTAAAACTCAGGTCTGCAAAATGGCGCATAACGATTACCTCTTTCTGGTCTTCAGGAAGCATGTCGAGCATTTTTCTAACCCTTGCGTGGCTTTGGCCCTGAATCATTTTTTCATCCATTCCAGGTTCACAAAAATTAAGTACTTCAAAAATGTCATGGTCAGTACTTGTTTTGATAGAGGGGCTGCGTTTCACTTTTCTGAAATGGTCAATACACAAATTATGTGCAATGCGCATTACCCAAGGCAAAAATTTTCCTTCTTCATTGTAACGGCCTCCGTTAATGGTATCAATTACTTTAATAAAGGCATCCTGAAAAATGTCTTCGGCAAGAAATTTGTCCTTAACTAATAAAAAAATGGAGGTGAAAATTTTGTCTTTGTAGCGTTCTACAAGAGTGGAAAGGGCTTCGCTATCTCCGTCGAGATAAAGGTGGATCAATTGCTGATCATTCAAACTGTTCATGGTTTTCATAACCTGTTTAAAATTTAGGCGTTTAGGGATATTGTGTAAGTTCCAATTTAAGAGAAAACAATGAGGCAACTTAGTGCGGTGTGCAGGAGGTTCTTCATTCTTTCTGGAAAATTGGAATGCTAAAATTAGAACATAAATCTAAACTTCCAAATGAAAAGCTAATTTTTTTGGCCATATTTGAAAAATAGAGTGGTACCACTTGAAATATAACGGAATACCCCTTTTTAAATGACACCGTAAAATTACTATTTACTAATTTTGCCCTTCTAAATGAATACAAAAATAATTTCTACCCCAAAAAACAAGGTTGATATTTCCAACAATATTTTTATAAAAGGAGCAAGAGTTCATAATCTTAAAAATATAGATGTTGAAATTCCGCGCAACAAATTAATTGTGGTAACAGGCGTTTCCGGTTCGGGCAAATCTTCTTTAACAATAGACACTTTATTTGCCGAAGGCCAGCGGCGTTATGCAGAAAGCATGAGCGCTTATGCAAGGCAATTTATGGCGCGTATGAACAAGCCCGATGTTGATTACATAAAAGGTTTGTGCCCGGCAATTGCCATCGAACAAAAGGTAATAACAAGGACTCCCAGGTCTACTGTTGGAAGCATGACGGAGATCTATGATTACCTCCGCCTTTTATTTGCGAGAATCGGAAAAACAATTTCTCCCGTATCAGGAAGGGAAGTAAAAAAAGATGAGGTAAGCGATGTGGTAAAAGCCATCAACAATTTAAAAAATGGCGACAAAGTGTTGTTATTAGTGGCTTTCAGGCAAATGCACCATCGTGATATAAAAGAAGAACTGCACATTTTAATGCAGAAAGGTTTTTCGAGAATTTACGTTGACAATAAAATTATCCGTATTGAAGATATAGAGGAAGAAAAAGATTTAGAATCATTTTTTGCTCATAAAACGGTTTATGTTTTAATTGACCGTTTGGTAATAAAAGAATTTGATGAGGAAGACAATCATCGCATCGCGGATTCTGTAAATACTGCTTTTTATGAAGGTGAAGGTGAATTACTTCTTGAAGTAAACGGCAAAGAGCATTTCCATTTCTCCAACAAATTTGAATTGGATGGTATTAAGTTTGAAGAACCGGTTCCAAATTTATTTTCATTTAATAATCCCTATGGCGCATGCCCGGTTTGCGGCGGATTTTCGCTCGTACTTGGTATTGATCCCGATCTTGTTTTTCCCGATAAAAGATTAAGTGTTTATGAAAATGCAATTGCGCCATGGCGTGGCGAAAAATCAGGATTATATAAAGAAAGGCTGATAAAAGCAGCGAAGCATTTTGATTTCCCCATTCATAAGCCCGTTATTGACCTCACCACTTCTCAATATAATTTATTGTGGACGGGCAACGAATATTTTGAGGGCATCAACGATTTTTTCAAAGAGGTTCAGCAAAATTTATATAAGATTCAGTACCGGGTTTTACTCAGCCGTTATCGCGGAAAAACTTTGTGCCCTGAGTGTAATGGTTATCGTTTAAGAAAAGAAGCATTGTATGTCCAGGTGGCACATAAGCACATTGGTGAGCTTTGCGAAATGCCGGTAAAAGATCTGCAGAAATGGTTTGCAGAAATTGAATTATCTGATTTTGATAAAACAGTAGCCAAACGAATTTTAATAGAAATAAATACAAGGTTAAAAGTGCTTATGGATGTGGGTTTGGGGTATCTTACTTTAAACAGGCTCGCCAATTCATTGAGTGGCGGCGAGAGCCAACGTATTCAACTGACAAGAAGTTTGGGAAGCAATCTTACTGATTCATTATATATTTTGGACGAACCTTCGATTGGTTTGCATTCACGCGATACCGAAAACCTGATTGAAGTTTTGAAAAATTTACAATCTTTAGGAAATACAGTTGTGGTAGTAGAACATGATGAAATGATGATGAGAAAAGCGGACCACATTATTGATATGGGGCCGCTGGCAAGCCATCTTGGTGGAGAAATAATAGCAGAAGGGAATTATAATTCGATCATAAAAAATCCGGAAAGCCTGACAGGCAAATATTTAAAAGGAGAATTAAAAATTGAACCTCCAAAAAATACGCGCAAATGGAACCGCTCTATCAAAGTGGAAGGCGCACGCCAAAATAATTTAAAAAATATTGATGTTGTTCTTCCTTTGAATGTTTTATGTGTGATTAGTGGCGTTAGCGGAAGTGGGAAGACAACCCTGGTTAAGCAAATTTTATATCCTGCTTTAAAAAAAATTAAAGGGGAATTTGCTGAAAAAGTGGGCTTAAGTAAAGGGCTTTCCGGGGATGTAGATTTTATTTCGCAAGTGGAAATGATTGATCAGAATCCCATCGGAAAATCTTCACGAAGCAATCCTGTTACTTATATAAAAGCTTATGATGAAATACGAGAACTTTTCAGCAAGCAACCATTAAGCAAGATTCGTGGATACCAACCCAAACATTTTTCTTTTAATGTAGATGGTGGAAGATGCGACGCATGTAAAGGTGAAGGCGAGCAGGTTGTAGAAATGCAGTTTTTGGCAGATGTCCACCTGGTTTGTGATGTATGCCACGGGAAAAGATTTAAAGAAGAAGTGCTGGAAGTAACATACAACGGTAAAAGCATTTTTGACGTATTGGAAATGAGCGTTGATGAAGCGATTGCTTTCTTTTCGCAGGAAAAACCTTCGACAAAGAAAAATGAAATTTCAGGGGCAGATATCGCCAAAAAAATTCAACCTTTAAGCGATGTCGGGTTAGGCTATATTAAATTGGGGCAATCCTCTGATACCCTTTCAGGCGGCGAAGCACAACGGGTAAAGCTTGCTTCATTTTTAGGAAAGGGAAGGGGGCAGGGAAATTTGCTGTTTATTTTTGATGAGCCAACAACCGGGCTTCATTTTCACGATATTAAAAAATTGCTTGCTTCTTTTAATGCATTGATAGAACAAGGGCATTCCATTATTGTAATTGAACACAATACGGATGTGATAAAATCAGCAGATTGGGTAATTGACCTTGGCCCGAAGCGGCGACGAAGGCGGAAACCTGGTATACGCCGGAGTTCCGCCAGGTTTGAAAAAAGTAAAAGAAAGCTGGACGGGGAAATATATTTAGATTTTTTTACCTAAGCCTGTTACTTTCTTTGATTAATTTAGAATCTTTATAGATTCCTCTTGCGGCAAAAATTAAAAATATAATTATAAGAATGTGTAACGCCGAAGAAAGGGTAAATTCTCCGGTAGAAAATTTTTGCATTTCTCTTATATACAAATAAATAATAAGGCACTCCACTAAGATGGCAACGATAATAATTCTGATTTGAACACTGCGTTGTTTAAATAAAAAAATATTAATAACAATACAAGTACCCAGGGCACTTGTTAAGATTAGAAGAAAAAAATTATCCGCAGCCATCAAAACATGTTGGCTATTATCTATAGCTAATGTGCCGCTGTAAAAAGAAAATTTAATCGTAAGAAAAACAGCTATAGCAGCTAATATCATCCATAAAGTTTGAACCCGTTGTATCATAATAAAAAATTATAGCACGAAAGTAAAGACAATATGTTTATGATGAAAAAAAAACAATATTTACTCCAACCCGGGATACAACGGAAAACCTTTCATGAATTCTTTCACATCACTTTTAACCAAAGTAATGATTTTTTCATCATCCAGGTTCATTAAAACTTTATCAACCAAATCCACTACGGTTTGCATATCATTCTCCTTCAGGCCGCGTGTAGTAATTGCGGGTACGCCTACCCGTATGCCTGAAGTTACAAACGGGCTTTTATCATCAAAAGGAACGGCGTTTTTATTTAGCGTAATAGCAGCCCTGTCAAGGGTTTCCTGTGCTTTTTTACCGGTAATACTTTTATTGCGCAGGTCGATTAACATCAGGTGGTTATCAGTTCCATTGCTGATAAGATCATAACCTTTTGCATTAAATGCCTTCGCCATTGCCTGCGCATTTGCCAGTATCTGTTTTGCATACGCTGTAAAATCTTCACTTAATATCTCATAGAAAGAAACTGCTTTAGCAGCAATAATATGTTCCAGCGGGCCGCCTTGTGTGCCGGGAAAAACTGCCATATCCAACAAATGGCTCATCATCCTGGTTTCACCTTTAGGTGTTTTTAATCCAAAAGGATTTTCAAAATCTTTTCCCATTAATATAATACCACCACGCGGGCCACGCAAAGTTTTATGCGTGGTAGAAGTTACAAAATGACAATGTTCAAAAGGAGATTTTAATAAGCCTTTTGCAATCAATCCCGCAGGATGTGCCATATCACACAATACAAATGCGCCCACTTCATCCGCTACCTTTCTGATGCGTTCATAATCCCAATCACGGCTATAGGCTGACGCGCCGCAAATGATCATTTTAGGTTTTACTTCCCTTGCCCTTTTTTCGAGCATTTCATAATCTACAAGCCCTGTTTCTTTCACCACTCCATAAAAATGCGGCTCATATATTTTACCCGAAAAATTAACCGGCGAACCATGAGTAAGATGGCCGCCCATGCTAAGGTCAAGCCCCAAAATTTTATCGCCTGGTTTTAAAACAGCAAACATTACTGCAAAGTTGGCCTGCGCGCCACTGTGCGGTTGTACATTAGCATATTCACAGTTAAAAATCTTTTTCACACGGTCAATCGCCAATTGCTCCGATTCATCTACAAACTCGCAACCGCCATAATACCTTTTGCCTGGATAGCCTTCAGCATATTTATTGGTTAACACACTTCCCATTGCCTGCATTACTTCGGGTGAAGTAAAATTTTCTGAAGCAATTAACTCAATTCCTTCGCGCTGGCGGTTTAATTCTTTATTGATAATATCAAAAATTTGCTTGTCTTTTGGCATGAAATAAAAATTTGCGCAAACCTACAAAAAACTTATGAAGGCAAACGGCGGAAAGCTAAAGGCAGAATGCTAAAAGCTGAATCCGAAACATTTACTATATTCACATTCCTTTATAAAAAAAAGGTTGATAAACTTACAGATACATGAAGGCTATTATACCTGTAGCAGGTGCGGGCACTAAATTACGCCCGCATACTTATACGCAGCCAAAGGCCCTGATTCCTTTGGCAGGCAAAACAATACTGAGCATCAATGTAGATCAGTTACATGAAGCCGGCATCAATGAATTTATATTTATTGTTGGCTATCTCGGAGAAAAGATCCAGGATTATATCAACTCTAAATATCCAAAGCTTACCTGCCATTTCATTTATCAAAATGTTAGAAAAGGAACCGCTCACGCGGTAGACCTTACAAAGAAATTAGTGGACAATGATGAAGTTTTTATTGCTTTGGGCGATACTATTTGCGAATATGATATCAAAAAAGTGCTCGATTCCCCTTTCTCTATGTTAGGTGTAAAAAAAGTAGATGATCCGCGCAACTTTGGAGTGGCAGAAATAAATTACGATAATACAATTTTAAAAGTGGTTGAAAAACCTTCCATTCCCAAATCCAACATGGCATTGGTAGGCCTTTATAAAATTAAAGACTCGAAATTATTATTTGATTGCCTTTCAAATATTATAACCAATGATATTAAAAGCCATGACGAATTTAATTTAACTGATGCCCTTGAATGTATGATTGCCGGGGGGGCTACCTTCAAATCTTTTAAAGTTGAAAACTGGTTTGATTGTGGCAGGAAAGAATCACTTTTGCAATCTAATTCTATTTTACTCGAAAAATTTGGCGGCACCATTGCTGAACCAAATCATTTTGAAAACAGCATTTTTATTCCGCCCGTAAGTATTGCAGAAGGATGCGACATTAAAAACTCAATTATAGGGCCGCATGTAGCTATGGGTGAAAACACGATCGTTCGTTCTTCCATAATAAAAGCTTCTATTATTGGTTCTTTTTCAAAATTATACGATGTAGTGATGGATGATTCCCTCATTGGAAGCGATACAGAAGTCATCGGTGAAACGCGCTCTCTTAATATTGGTGATAATACAGAAATTGATTTGGGATAATTAATTAGCTGATTAGGCAATATGCCAAGGTAGTAAACCAATAAATAATTCATATTTCTGTTTTGATTTATTTAAAAATATTCTTGCAATAATTCGATAAAATACAGCTTAATAGTTGAACAGCCTGGAAAACAACCGCGTCACAAAATTACTGAATGTAGAATACCCCATCATCCAGGCAGGAATGGTCTGGGCAAGTGGATGGCGTTTATGCAGCGCCGCTAGTAATGCCGGCGCTTTGGGCGTTATCGGCTCAGGCAGCATGTACCCGGATATTCTTGAGGAAAATATTATCAAATGCAAAGCCGCTACCAACAGGCCTTTTGCTGTAAATATTCCAATTTTATATTCTGATATTGAAAATCATTTAGAGATTATTTTCCGCAATAAGATAGAAATCGTAATCACTTCAGCAGGAAACCCTGCTATTTATACTCCTATATTAAAAGAACATGGAATAAAAGTAATTCATGTGGTAAGCAGCAAACGTTTTGCTGAGAAAGCAGAAAAAGCTGGTTGCGATGCAGTAATAGCAGAAGGTTTTGAAGCAGGCGGCCACAACGGAAGAGAAGAAACCACCAGCATGGTTTTGATCCCTTTGGTTGCTTCAGCAGTGTCTGTTCCGGTAATAGCTGCGGGCGGAATAGCTACAGGAAGGCAAATGCTGGCGGCGATGGTTTTGGGAGCTGAAGGCGTACAAATTGGAAGCCGGTTTGTAGCAAGTGAAGAAGCCTCTTCGCACATTAATTTTAAAAAAGCAGTTATTAATTCCGCCGAAGGAGATACAATTTTAACGTTGAAAGAATTAGCGCCGGTGAGGATAATGAAGAATAATTTTTACGCAGCAATTTTAAAAGCGCATCAAAATAATGCAACCATTGAAGGCTTAAAAAAACTTTTGGGAAAAGGAAGAGCTAAAAAAGGTATGTTTGAGGGAAATTTAGAAGAAGGGGAATTAGAAATAGGCCAGGTGAGCGCGATAATAAAAAATTTAAAACCCGCTTCTGAAATTGTTAAAGAAATATGGCTACAATTCAATGAGGCGTTGAAAAATCCTTTAAAATAAAACTTACATTTCAGCGTTCTTGTAATTAATACACATCAACAACCCCCTAATGAATCTCCTTACCAAAGGTATTGATATTAAAAAAATACTCATACTCGTGGTTAGTACCGCGTTATTATCGCTGTTTACTTTCCATAGCGCTCTCGCACAAGTTCCTTCAGAACAGGACGATATGCAAATAGACCCTAACGCGTTAAAAAATGCCTCTCCTTCGGAATTGATGAATTATTTGCAGGATTTTAATCAGCAGAAACAAAAACCCGGAGAAGATGTCCACAAGGCGAGTATTGATCTTTTAAACCGGAATACCATTTCTAAAGACAGCACTCAAAAAGACAATATAAAAAACTCTTTAACCGGGCCCCAATCCGTTTACGGCAGTAATATTTTTCAAAATAGCCAGATATTGCAGCTCTCTGAATTATCAACCCCGCCACCGGATTACCCGATTGGGGTTGGAGACCATATAGTAGTTTCTCTTTGGGGCGGGGCTGATTTTGAACAGGATTATGTTGTTGCCCGTGATGGTTCTATTTTCCCACAAGGGTTAGGAAAAATAACCGTACAAGGTTTAAGCTTTGCGAATGCAAAATCAATTATCTATGAACGTTTTAAAAAGGTAATACCTCAATCTACCAATATCTCTGTAACGCTTGGCCAGCCTCGTTCCATCGTGGTACAAGTTACCGGAAATGTTGCCAAGCCAGGACCAATGGTAGTTTCAGCCTTTACGAATGCTTTAAATATTGTAGCCATGGCGGGAGGAGTAACCCAATATGGAAATATGCGCAAAATTCTTATTTCGCGCAGTGGAACTATTATTGATTCAATTGATGTGTATAAATACTTAAGTACAGGCGATTTTGGCAAACATCTTTACCTTGAAAATAATGATTTTGTGATTGTCCCTTTTTATGATAAAAAAGTACTCGCAAGCGGACAGTTTAAAAGGCCTATGTATTACCAGCTAAAACGAGGCGAAGGGTTGGCAGCGTTGCTTAAACTTACCGGCGGTTTTACACCCGACGCCTATGCATCCGGTGGAATGATCATCAGGAATGTGGATGAAAAGCAAACCATAAAAACTATCAACCTAAATGCTATCGGGCTGATGGCAAACGGAAAAATTACTGATGAACCGTTATACGACGGCGATTTGGTTTTGGTAAACCCCATTAACTCCGGGCTAAGTAATAAAGTAATTGTTAAAGGAGAAGTGGCTTACCCAAATGTATATGAAGTGAGAAAAGGCGACCGCTTATTTGACCTGATAAACAGGGCAGGTGGCGTAACGCCTAATTCCTTTTTGGAACGCGCTTATGTTTATAAAGGCGCGGGGGATTCTACCAATTTAAAGTCAGATAAAATTGATGTAAACCTTACGGACCTTAATAAAAATATGAACAGCAAATACAATATCCCAATTGAGGCAAACGATGTGATTGAGGTATTCAATAAAAATCAATTCTCTGACAGGCAACTCATTTCAATAGAAGGCGAGGTACGCAAACCGGGAAAATACCAAAAATATGGTGGAATGACTTTAAAAGACCTTTTATATTTTGCCAATGGGCTTAAGCCATCTGCTGAATATGGAAGCATAGTTGTTTCAAGTATTGTAGATATTGATTCATCGCAAAGAGGAATAAAGCCAACCAGAACCATTGTAAAAACTTATTCAATTAAACAAGACCTTGATTTAGATTCAGTAACAGAAAATGTGAAGCTAAAGCCTTATGACCAGGTTTTTGTACGAAAGAACCCAAGATTTAATTTGCAGGAAAACGTAAAAATAGAAGGACAAGTAATCTATCCCGGAACCTATCCGAAGTTAAGTGAGAATGAACGTTTATCATCATTCATGGCAAGAACCGGTGGCTTAAGGGAAAACTCAAATGCAAACGGAGCCATACTTTATAGAATGCGCGATACATCAATAGCCGCAAATTCTTCCCAAAATATTCCCCGCACCAGGTACATCAAAGATGCAAGCGGGCAGATAATTGACAGTGTTATTTCTTCACCTTCAGAACCAATAACGATTGATCTTAAAAGTGCCATGGACAATCCTGATTCAAAATCTGACCTCGTGCTTGAGAACGGAGATATTATTTATGTTCCTGAGATAAATCCGGTTGTAACAATAAAAGGAGCGGTTCAAAATCAACTAAGAATCTATTTTGATAAAGACCATACCAATCTTAACTATTATATCAGCCAGGCAGGCGGATTTTCAGAAAGGCCATGGAGGAAAAGAATTTATGTTACGCAAGCAAATGGCAAAAGTAAGAGGACCCACAATTTTGGATTCCTCCATTTTTATCCCAAAGTCAAAGAAGGAAGTGTAATTAATGTACCTGTAAAACCACAAGGTAAAGGGTTCCCGGCTGCTATTTCGCAGGGATTTATAAGTACGATACCTATAGCTTTAATTTATTTAATAACAAAATTGTAATGGGCAGATGACTTCGCAGGAACTGACGATAGAATGTATTAAAAGGATAAAAAAGCATAGGCTTTTCATCATTTGTGCGGCTCTTTTTATGGCAGTTATCCTTGTCATCAATGCATTGAAAACTCCGGTAACTTATACTTCAACCGCTACCATTTTTCCCCTTACAGCCAGTAATGATAACGGGTCTTCATCTGCGTTAAGTGCATTATTCAGTGGCGGTGATAATTCAAATAATTCATTTAGCGATGAAGCCTCTGTAAATATTATCGAACTTGCTTTAAGCCGCACTACACGTGATGAAGTAGCGGCGATAAAAGACAGTTCGGAGGGAAATAAAACAATCGCAGAATTATTGATCAGGGATATTAATAACCATCGAAGTTTCCTGGAACCAAAAATAGAAATACCAGCCAATCATTTCAGCTTAATATCTAAAGCTGCCAGTATCCTTCAGGCAGGATTAACTGCCACGATCAACAAAAATAATAGTTTTGTACTCACCTATACCGGGCGCAGCCCCGAATTGGTAAGAACCGTGAGTTATGGTTTTATTGATAAAATTTCAAAATTTTATATCGACCTTAAACGGGAAAAAGCAAAAAGGGATTTTGAATTTGCAACCGGCAAAGTAGATTCTTTAAGAGGCGTAATGCATTCAAAAGACGACCAGCTTATCGCTATTGATAAAAGAACATTATTTACCAATACTGATAAAATGGAATTTAAAGTACCTACTGAAAATTTAATTACTGAAAAGCAAATGCTGCGCCAGCAGTATGCTGTAGCGGTAGCTAATCAACAAAACGCAGCTTACAAATTACAAAAAGCTACGCCGGTAATGAAAGTGCTTGATTATCCTGAACTCCCTTATGATGTACAAAAAAAATCACCAATTATTTATGGCCTGATCGGCTTTTTAATCGGGTTAATCCTATCAATTGTTTTTTTTACATTACGCCTTTTCATTCGGTATGCAAAAGAAGAAGCCAACAAAGCTATTTATGGCAAAGGCGCATACAAGCAGCACTCAGAAAAACAATATAGCGGCATAACCCAACAAAATTAATGCGCTTACACATAAATGTTAGTTTCAGCTATTTTCTATAGTAAACCAGGAAATAGCAACAATTTTATTTTACATATATGCATTACTGTTATAATAAATTTTTACACCAGTAAAGAAATAAATTCTCCTGATTTTTATTTTATTATATTAAATATCCAATGTCCCTTTTCTTAAAAATATATTTTGCATTACCACTCCTGAAGGGTAAGGTGCGGCATGGGCGGCACTTTTATCGCTCCATTAGTATCTATTTCTAGCCTTGTCCTTGTCATTTTTGCTGCTTAATAAGCCAAATAGTTGCATTCTCACCAGTTCCATTAATTTTGTATCATTGAGAGAAGCAAACAAAACCGAAAAGATGTTTTCATTCCTCTTTTTTAATAAATCAATGCTGGTTGAAGCTGGCACAATGAAAAGGATTTTAAAAAATTTCCATAAAAGCAATAAGTTTGAAGAATTAAAGCAGCAGTTAAAGTTAGGATAATTTAAGTTTTACCTTTCGTGATATTTTGATTTTCCTTTTATATATAAAAATAATATGAAATTATTTATTTACGAAAATTATGAAAGCTTATCTGCAAAAGCGGCAGAAGTAATTACACTTGCCATTGAGTCAAAGAAAAACGCAGTGTTATGCACTGCATCCGGAGATTCACCTTCAGGATTATATAAAAAGCTGATAGTACAAATACAAGAAAAGAAAATTGATATTTCAAATTTGTATTTCATCGGGCTTGATGAATGGATGGGCATGAATGGCAATGATGAAGGAAGTTGCCGTTTTCATTTGAACAATCAATTGTTTCATCCACTGAAAGTTGAGAAAAAAAATATTGCTTTTTTTGATGGAAGGGCACCTGATCCGGAAGCAGAATGTAAACGAATAGACGATTCTATAAATCAACATAATGGAATTGATATTGCCATCGTCGGGGTTGGAATGAACGGCCATGTTGGAATGAACGAGCCCGGAACCCCTGCTTCCCTTCACTCGCATGTTGCCAAAATAGATGCAATTACACAACAGGTAGGCCAAAAATATTTTAAAGAAAAAAAAGAAATTTCCGGCGGGCTCACTTTAGGAATCGCCAATCTTATGGAAGCAAAAAATGTGATGCTGGTGGTTAGTGGCCATAAAAAAGCAGAAATCCTGAAGCAGGTTTTAGAGGAAGAAATTTCTGAAAAACTTCCTGCAAGTTTGTTACGCAATCATCCCAATTTCTCAGTATTTGCGGACGCTGAAGCGGCAAGCCTTTTAAAAAAACAGTTATGAACGATGACTCAATCCTCGGCATTGACCTGGGCGGAACAAAAATCTCTGCAGGAATAGTTACAGGAAATGAACTCAACAAAATATCTTCAAAAAAAATAAATTCAAGTGGATCGGTTGAAGAAGTGCTTAAAGATTTATTTTCAGTTACCGATGAATTAATGAATAATTCTGTAACCTCTATCGGCATTGGCGTTCCCGGGCTTGTGGATGCTGAAAGAGGAATGGTTTTCGATGTGATGAATATTCCATCATGGAAAGAAGTTGCTTTGGAAAAACACATGCAGGAACGTTACCATTTACCGATATATATTAACAACGACGCTAATTGTTTTGCGTTAGGTGAATACTATTTTGGAAAAGGGAAAGGATATAATTCTGTTATCGGGCTAACTATTGGAACAGGCGCTTGGCTCAGGCTTATTCTCAATAAAAAATTATTTGCAGGTAAAAATTTTGGTGCCGGAGAATTTGGAATGATCGATTACCTTGACAAATTTTATGAGTATTATGCCAGTGGCCAATATTTTAATAATGTTTATAAAATTGACGGAGAAATGGTTTTTAAAAATGCAAATCAGGGAGACGCAGATGCATTAAGAATGTATGAAGAAATGGGGATGCATTTGGGAAACGCCATAAAAACGATCTTGTATGCTTTGGATGTAGAACTGATTATTCTGGGCGGATCTGTTCGGCATGCTTATCCCTATTTTTCAAAAACGATGTGGCAACAAATCAAAACATGTGCCTTTAAAAAATCAGCAGAAAATTTAAAAATAGAAATTTCTGAATTAAACAACGGCGGCATATTAGGCGCGGCTGCATTAGCTTTCGATAGCCTGGCTCAATAAGGATGCTGGTAATCCTTTGAATTAAAAACCAAAACGTGGGCCGGTTGGAAAATCATCAACGATTTTGATTACTTGATAATGAAAACATTTTAAATTATCTCTCTGATATAAAAGAACTTGTTCTTCTGTTTTTGCTACACGATTAAATGCAAATTAGCCTATACAAAAACAGGCTAATTTGCATTTAATAAGCTGGAATAATTATTTTCAAAATTTCAAATTCCCTTTGCCCAATAAAACATTTTGCATCAAAGCGCCTGTTGCATAAGGTGAAGGCGGCATGGGAGGCACTTTGATTGCTTCATTAGTAGTAATTTCTACTTCTTTTCCTTGTTGTTTTTGCTGCGTAGTAAGCCAAACAGTTGCATCACCTTTCCACTCCTTCACTTTATCAGTACTATTGAGTTTCACTTCAAAATTATGATTTCCTGCACCCGTCACCTGGTAAGAATAAGTTGCCCAACTTCCTTTTTGTTGTTGAATTGTTGGTTCTACTTTTTTTCCATCAACAGTTACAACAAAAGCAGGAAAATCTTTTCCGTTAAATGAACTGTCAGGTTTCAGAAATACAATGTAACGGGCTGAAACGATACCTTCATTTAAATTGGCCTTCGTTTTGATCTCCTTATTATCAAAAGTATTTTGAATCTTGTTCAAGCCTTCTTCGGGTTTATTAGGCCCGATATTTAAATCATCGACATTTATTACGTGATTATTAATTTTTACATTCTGTATCATTGAAGGATTTAAGAATTTTACATCGTCGGTGTTGTCAAGCAAATGCAATGAATAATGATCTTCATCACTTTTCAATACTTCAAAATCAGCGCCGGCAAGCAACGGCCTTTTGGCATCTTTCAAAGGATACACTTCATAAATAGCCGCTTCATAGCCTTGCAGAGGAATTGTAATAGTGGTTCCGGCAGCATATAGATTTGGAGAGATCCAGTGCGTTGGGTAAGTTCTTTCCAACACAAGTGAATTTGCAGAGTCAGCCATTCCTTTTGCCGGGTCAAGTTTAACAGTGATTGACTGTGGCTGCATTACAGGATTTCGCGCTGCAATAATTCCGCTGTCATTTTTAAAATGTACAAAAGCATACGTTTCGCCTTTTGTAGGATCGCCGCCTTCCATATAGGTTTTATTCAAAACCGGGAACCGGTCTTTTGCCCAGGCTAAAGATTTGCTGAGTACTTCCCATTCCTGGGGATTTAGCAGATCAGGAGAAATGTACATTTCATACATGCTCACGCCTCTTCCGAAATAAAATACCGCGTCGTTGGCAAATTTATCAAGCGGGTCATCTTCGCCTCCAAGCCTTTCCAAATTTCCTTTTATTACTCCATGAGTCATCATGTTACTTAACGGAAACCAAACATCCTGGTTGTGAAAATCATCATACAAAACAAAATCCTTGTAAGTAATAGCGGCATCTCTTTCATTAACGGAAGGCACATCTGCATAGCCATAATCCTGTCCCTGCATCCATATCTGGTTGGCGTATTGCAACCACCACGGGCTGAGCCAGGTGCCGGAAGTAATGTTTAAAAATTCATTTGGATTAACGGCTCTTACGGCTTTGCATTTTTCAATTACACTTTCCATTGCTGCACGACGTGAAAGGTATCCCACTGCGTGACCGCTTCCCGGCTCGCTGGAAGAAAATTGTATGCCATCCCATTTAAAATAGCCAACTCCTTCTTTTGCAAGTTCTGTCGTTCTCTTTTCAAACAAGTTGCTGTATTTCGGTCCGGCAATATCCATCATTTCATCATCAGGCGTGCTACCTACCGTTTCATAACCATGTTCTTTCATCCAGTTTATTCTTCTCATTCGATAAGAATAACCGCCTGTTCGCCCAAACCAAATTCCCAATGTAGTACCCAATGGTTTTAATGCGTCCACAATGGGTTTTACCCCATCAGGAAAAGTTTCCGGCCGCATCTTCCAGTCGCTTTCATAAGTATCCCAACCATCATCTAAAACAAAGGCATCGAGGTTAATTCCATATTTATCAACCATATTTTTTTTGAACAGATCGATGATATTGAGAATATTTTTTTCGTTCATTACATGAGAAGCTTCCACGTCAGGAAATGCAGGTGAACGCAAATCGTACCAGCTGTTATAAAGTGTATAAGGGCGATTAGCGGCAACACGAACATCGGCGAGATAATTAAAAAACCAATCCTTTACATAATGATCAGGAGCCAATCCTTCCACCACCCAATCACTTTCTACCCAATCTTTTCGAATAACTTTTCCAATGAGCTCGCGACAGGAAAGACTAACTTTATTTTCATCTCTTTTTACAACGTTGGTCGCCGTTGGATATTCAATGCCAAAGAAGACGCCGCCATTTTTAAAATCAATTGCACAAGGTTGTCCGAATTCTACCTTTCTTAATGATTTCTGTCGTTTGTCTTTGCGAATTTTCGGTACTTCCAACCTGCTGGTAATTGTTGCTGCTTTCCTCCCTGATCATCGTATTGCTGCCAGCAGACGAAGAAATATTTCCGATTTTCCCTTTCCTCGAAACAAAAGCCTGTAGCCAGTTTTTCTGCAAAAGCGTATCCTGCAATGCAATTTTTCTTTTGCTGTAAAATTTACCCGGAAGCAATTGATAAGTAATTTTTAATTGAACTGTATTACTCTTGTCAAATGGTGTAAAATATAAATTCAAATCTTTACCGCCATTATTCATTTCATTAAAATCATAACTTTTATATTGGTAATCTTTTTTGGTAAAATTAACTTCCAAATCGCCATTAAATTGTTTTCCGGGAGCACTCCAATCCGTCCACATCATTTCCAATGCAAAATTTCCATCTGTATATACCCCGTGATCACTGTTATGATATTGAGCCAGCCAGTCCTCATTTCCAATCAATTCATCTGCTTTTAAAACATCATTTTCCACAATTACTTTTTGTGTTACTTTATCATTGGAAAGTGTAAAAACTTTCTGGTTGCCAGCAGAAGAATAATTCGTTTCAACTTTTTGAGAAAATGAATAAACCGGCAACCAAACTCAAAAGAATAAAACAAAAGGATTTCAAATTTTTCATTTTTTTTATTTAATTAATTACCAATAAACAATTTAAAGTGCGGTTTAATCTCTCCAATATTCCTTGAAGAGTTATAAACTAGTTCCAATAATAATTAAAAGCAATGCAGCGATATTAATAAAATCAATGTCTAATAAAGTCAAAGGTTGACCGATTAGAAAATCATCAACGATTTGACTACTTGATTATGAAAAAATTTGTAAACACCATCGTTCCCGGTGGTGTTTATCATATCTGTGAATTAGCTTTTTTATAATACACTACTTTGTTTTTTTAATCTAGCCTCTATCACGAAATTTCAATTTAAAACTCATAAAGATTAAAACGGATTAAATTTATACCAATAGAGAGAATATTGAACATGCAACCGATTGTTTAAAAAATATTGGAAAAGAAGCCCTTTCCTTTAAAATCAAATTCATTTAAACTTTAAAAAATATTTTTTTCTTATAGAGCCAATAACACAATCCCCATTCTACCGCAAAGATCACAAGTGATGCAATTACATTAATAAAATTGTGAGGAATGCCCGTTGGAGAAACAATGCCGGTTACAATAATATTTAAGTAATCACCGAGCCAGCGGCTCACGACAATTTCAAAAAAGACATAAATAAAAATAGAATTCATCCCTACGATCAGGAAAAATTTCAGGAATTTTTTGTGGTTCAATAAATCGATCCACCAGAAAAGAAAGCCCAAACCAAGCAAACATAATCCGCCGGAAGCCAATGTAAAAGAAGTGGTAGCAATACGTTTTATAATCGGTGTAATTCCTGCCCAATCAAGCCCGAAGCCTAATATCAATGTAATTGCTGCCAAAGTAAAAATGCGGGTAAGTTTACTTTTATTACCGGGCAAAGTAAGCAGCCATTTACCTGCTACTGCTCCCCAAATCGTATGTGCAGCAGTAGGGATGCAATTGATAGCTACCCAACCGCCGGGATTGATCTTGTTCATTAAGAGCACATCAATGTAATTTCCAAAATTATGCTGATCGGTAAAGGGTTGATTAAAACCCGGAACGTTAGTATAGCGATAAAGAATTTCAGTAAGGATCAATAAGCCCATACTAAAAAGAAGCTGGTAGCCTGTTTTCCAACGAAAAATAAGAAAAGCTACCAACAAGGTAAAAGATAAGTTGCGTTAGAACATCCCACAATTCAAATGATAAATGATCGCCTCTTACTGCGTAATCCAAAACACCCCAAAAAAACAACCATCCGCTACGCTTCAATGCTTTTGAAAATTGCTTATTCCATGGAACGCCATTCGCTGTCTGTTTATACAATGAAAAAGCCATCGCCACACCGGCAATGAACATGAAACCTGGTTGTATCAAATCCCAAAAATGTAAACCATGCCATGGGTAATGTGTAAACTGAATAGACAATGAATGTAAAAAAGAGCCGGGCGTTGACATTCGAAGAAGATGCTCGTACAAGCCTGTACTTTCCAGCATTAATAATACCATGATCAATCCGCGGTAAAAATCCAATGAAGCAAGCCTTACTCCTTTGGCAGAAGCGTTGGAAAGTTCCGTTGTATCAGGTGATGCAACGAGGCCTGAAAGAACCTGCTCTTCTTTAACTGGCATAAGAATTAATTTTAACTCGTGTAGCCATCCTTGAAGTATTAAAATTATTATTAAAAGTTGTTTCCCTTTTCAGTAAACAAACAAATTTCGATTTTTTTTATTTTACCTGAATAACTTGCGTGCGCCCTGCAGTTATTGTAATCATTAACTTATTTCCTTCGGTTTTTATTTTTTTTCCACCAACGAGTTCTACAGCAGAAATTTTTCCGGAAATACCAAGATCTTGTGAATCTACAACCAGATTTGTACTTATAGTTTTCGTTCCCTTATTCCTTACTGTAAAAAAGAGATTTGAAGAATCCCCAAAACGTTCAATTCTTAAAAAAGGGGAACCCGCACGTGCAAAGGTAACCGGTTGCCAACCGGCTGCGGCGATCTTTTTAATAAGGGGAATATATTTTTTAAAGAATGGGCGGCCATTTTCAATCTTTTGCTTGTCCTGCCAATACGGATCAGAAGAAGCATCGGTACTGAAGAAGGAAGGAAAAAATCCATATGCCAGTAATTTTTCAAAATAAACCTGGTAGCCCACATAAGGGTATTTAGTGAAGGCGGTATCATTTAGGCCTTCATTTAATAAAAAAACAATGGGTTTTTGAAAAGAAATAGCACGCTTAAAATCAAGAGCATCGATATTATGATCGTCGGAAGAATACCAGCTAAGTTCCGCTCCAAAAAGATCGAGATTTGCCGCAGCAAACGGGTTCCAGCCATATCCATTTCCCATTACTAATTTGCCCTGGGCATGCATCTCATCAGCTATTTTTTTCATAAAAGCAAATTCAGATGTAAAGTTCCAGATGGCAGGCCGGCCAACGTCTTTTGAAAAAGTCAAGGGCGCATTTACATATTTAAAATGCTCACTTCTATAGCTAAGGTCGTCATGCCAGTTCCACTCCATCGAATCAAAATAAACTCCATCGGCATTTAATTTTATTGCCGGGTTTATTTCAGTTTGTAATACATATTTATAACGATTAAACCCGTCCAATTCAGGATCGCAATCCGTCGTGATACTCATTGCCCAACCGGTTTTGAACCAGGGCGTCTCCAGGCGCCTGACCTGCCATCTGCCGTTCTTATCCTCTGTTGCGCTATTTTTAATATAAGGATATTGCGAAGGAGGAATCATTTCGCCCTTAGCAATTGAATCATAAGAAATATTTTTTGATTCGATGGGCAATTGAACATCCCACGGTTCTGTATATTGAAAGCTAAACACGCCTGTTCCTTTATCAGAAACGATCGTGGGTAATTTTTTAGCCTCTTTTTCATCTTCTGAATTCCAGGAAGTTTCATGAAAGGCAAACCCAAAATCTTCCCAATGTGAAATGGAACGAAGAGGCGTAAAGGGAAGCCAGATTCCTTCATTTACCACTCTCTTTTTAAATGCCTCTGGATAAATATGGTAATAATTTTTCAAAGCTGATCTCATTCCCCAGTTATTATCAAAAGTAAAATGGCTTAGTTTAAAAAAAAACCTATTGGGAAATTTATCCGTTAGCGGGCTTGTAGCAACATCAAATTCTGCAAAAAGCCCTTCTTTGGTAGATGCTCCCAAACGGTAAACCATCGGAACTGACAAATCAATACCAAGGCTCTCACCTTTACCATTAATACTTACTGCACTTAGTGGATAAAAGGACATAGTTCCACGCCCAACCCGGTCTCCATATCCACCCTCCGAAAGGGAATTCCCGTTAAAGGCTCCATCTGGTGGCAAAACAGTGGAAACTGAAACTGTATCGTAATAAGAAACATTTGCTTTCATCGTTTCTGACTGTTCTAATCCACGATACCATTTCCAGGTTTTGCCATTTTCAGGAAAGCTAATCCGAAGAGTTAAGCAGGAATTTCCATCTAACAGATTCTCCAGTTCACCATTTATTTCAGTAAAATATCCACGATTGATTTCATGAATAGTAACTTTATAATGAAAATTTTGAAAGGTTTTGATTTTCCCATTGAGTGTAATTCTTTCATTTACCAGGGGAATTTCAATTAAGTTTTCTTTGGCATTTTTTACTACTTTTGAATATTGAATGCGAATTGAATCGGAATCATTTTGTTTGCGGGCAAAAGCGTTATGCAAATTGCAAAACCAGATAAAAACGGGAATTAGAGTAAATATTTTGTTATGATAATTCATTTAGATCTTCTTTTTAAACTTAGTAAGGAACTTAAATCGCTGACTAATGCCCTATCAATTCAAAAAACAATAATTCGTCTAATGGCACTTTAAATGTCAGCGTTTTACCGCCCACAATTGTTTTGTTTTTATACAACCATTTTCCTTTTGGCAATACTACTTTTCTTTCAAACCCTTCCTTAACCACCGGAGCCACTAACAATTTTTCACCAATCATGAATTCATCTTTTATTTGCGCCAGACTTTGATTCGGGAAATTATATTCCAACGGCCGCAATACAGGTTCCCCGGTTTTCACTGAATGTGCAAATACTCTCATCAAATAAGGAATATGTTCCTGGCGGATTGCCACAGATTTTTTTACTGCATTGAGATGGGCAGCATCCAGGATGCGCCACGGAGCCACAGAAAATTGCATCATTGGCATTAAGGCGTGGCATTGTGCAGAACGGACAATTAAATCCTGGTTAATAACTTTTCCGGGAAGAAAGGAAGTGAACTCGCCGCCGCCAATCATATCGGGACAAGTGAAGGTATACCCATCCAATTGTTGGGCAATTGTATTTGGAATAAGCGATTGCAAAGCTTCCCACGTATGGCTTTTATCCCGTAGCCGCTCCACCAAAGGCTGGCCACCCATTTTCCACATCGCGCGATATTCATTCAATTTATAATCCAAACCTATTTTAGCCCAAAGGCGGCATTGTTCTTTGGCTGGTTCTTCTTTATAAGAAACTAAATGGGGATTGCTATAAAAAATTGCATCTCCAGCGTCAAATTTGAACCCATCAATACCATAAGTAGTTTGAAGGAAATTTAATTTATCTTTTAGCCATTTTACAGCTCCGGGATTTGTTAAGTCAAGACAGGCACTATATCCGTTCCACCAGTTTATAATTAAAGGCTCAAGCTGGTGATTTCCCCAGGTTGCCGTATCATTTTGGCCTTTATTTAAAAGTAAATACCGCTTATTTGCTAACTCTCTGAATTCTTTACTATCAGGGCTGATAAAGGGGCAAACCCACACCATTACTTTAAATCCCTTTCGATGCAGAAAACCAACCATCTTTTTTGCGTCAGGAAATTTTTCTTTATCAAAATCAAATTCACCATAATATTTGCTCCAATTATCATCGATCATCAAAACACCAGCAGGCAAACCGGTTGTAAGAACATCATTGGCATATTTGAGTACCAGTTTTTGTGTAGGATTGTACATTAACTCAATCCATAAATTATATTGCGGGGATGTGATTAGTAAAGAATCCACCCATTTGCCGGAAGTCGGGAAAAAATTTTCAGAACAATATTGATAGGCTGATTTTAAATTATTACCCGCTTCACCAGTTTGGATTTTACCGGTAATATTGCTGATGCATAAACTATCCTGGCTGAACGAATAAGCGAACGGCTTTTCGCTCCATATCCATCGGCCTTTGCTTGAAATTAAGACGGGAGCGTTTTGATTTCCGGTATGGTTTGAAAGGTTAAAGGAAAAATCTTTTTTGCCGAAGGGCATCTGCGTACCAAAAATAACGGAACCGCCCCACCAATATTCATTTTCCTGAATACGGATAGATGTATCTCTTTCTGCAGCGTTTGCATTGACGAATGAACAAATGACACAGGAAAAAAAGATTAAACATTTCCTCATAGTTTTAAACAAAATTTTACCAGCTCACTATAGTAAGAATAGTGATTAGTGGACAAAAGGGATTTTAAAGCGGTATAAAAACAAAGAGTAATTAATTGATTTGAAAAATTACTTTTTGCAGTAAACAAACAAATTTTAAACTTTTCTATTTTACTTCGATAGAACAATTCAATTTATTGTACCCCGTCGAAGCCTCCCAAACATCTGAGTTGGCGCACCTGATACTGTACTCAGGCCGTTGTGCTATTGATGAATATTTATCGGGCATATTTAATAACAAGTCGTAAGTACCTGCTGGTAAAGAAGCCGGTAGTGCGAGCGAATCACTAATTGCAATTTCTCCCGAATACCATTTTCTGACATCAGTATTTATAGTAAGTACAATTATTTCAGAAGTGGTAGAATTTCTTAAAATTAATTGCGCCGGGCGTTCATTATAAGGAGAGGCGTACCCAACGTTTTTTAGATTCAGGTTAAATACCAACTTTCCACCGGAATTCACCGTGAGAGGGAATGTAGCATCTTCCAGTACAAAACGATAGCCTAAATCATTTTTAATTGTATTGAGGCAGCCTCCATTGGCCCAGTTTGCAATTACATCAGGGTTATATTCACCATTCAAAAAACTATAATGAAAGGTGGCCATTTCTGTTTCTGCCGTGCCGCCGGGATCACAATGGCTTTTGGCAGAATTGGTACAGGATTCTCCTCCAACCGCTACAAATTTGCTATCGGCTGCTACATAACTTCTCAAAGTGTTGATCGTTCCCTCATCCAAAGAGGCAGGCGAATTACTATTGCCATAATCCTGGTAGGTTCCTTCATCAGAAACATCAGCCAAAAAACAGTCATTGTGAAATGCAATCCGCGCTTTATCTTCTCCTGTAAATGCTTCGTTGCCGGTTAAGGCATCAGAAGTGATAGGTGCTGATATGCCATACACATACCGTTGTTTGAGTTGGGGATACCGCACTTGTATCATCCTGTCTTTGGGTACTGCATCCAGTAATGCTTTTAATAATGCATTTCGCGCGTTCCAATTACTATCCAGCAATTTATCCTGTCCTCCGCTCGGCGATGCGTCGCCGAAATAATCGCTATAATAGCCTTCGCCCCATATACCTACAAAACCTTCCTGTACACAGGCAATCACATCTGCATTGTCCTGTAGAATCGGTTTTAACTGAGCTATTTGGGCTAAAACAACCGACAATGGAGCATCGCCGTAAGGTGGGCAAATACTACCTGTAGCGCAACCGCCATGGGTATCATTTGTATAACTAAACCGAAGGATAAGTTTGACTCCAGCTTCTCTGGCAATACTAAAATCCTGTTTTATCTCATTAAGAAAATCAGGGGAGAGCGGGCCGGTTTTAAAATTATCGAGGATGTAATTTCTAAATACCAGGCTACTAAAAAATTTATTCTGAGTGCCGGGAACCGATGCTCCTGCCCTGAAAGAGAGTAATGTACTCTTATTAAGTTGTTGTAAACTACTTGTATTGGTTGAAGCATACCTGTAGAATCCTCTTTCAGGATTTACAAAATCTTCTGTGCTTTCCTGGTAAGTTATTTTTTGCGTATTGGAATCATCGGCCCGTAGAATTGATGGTTTTACCATTCTTATTACAGGAAGACGACAGTAAAAGAACAAAAAATAATAAATTTAATTTTATCATGAAATTTCATCAGTTAACATACAGATCAATAAAAACAAAGTTGACAGAATTGCGCGTTTGCTATTTATAATTAAAATTCTATTTCAATAAATTTAGAAGTATCCTTTCCTGTTTCGGGAAGGGCGCCAATAACATTCCATCCGGCATCTAAATCATTAACCGCAAAACCTACGCTACCTTTTATATTACCAATGGCAGACTTCGCAAAAGCAAATTCAATAGCGTCCCGCCCATTCGCCAGCGTACTTATCTGCGAGAATGAAGCTCCCAGTCCAAAATCGGAACTTGTATTCCATGTCCAATCGGTTCCACTTCCGCCGTACTCACTGATTGACCCCCACCAATACAAGTCTCCTTCATATAAATATTCCGCGCCTGATCCTGCAGGATAATCTCCTGTTGTGTAACCAGTTGAGGGATTCTTATCGGTATCAAAATAAAAATGAGTAACATTTTGCATCATACCCGACACACCTTCCACGTAAAAATAAAGACTGTCTCCATAAGCAAATGCTTTCATTGCCAGCAGGTCAGAGCCACCGGTGGAATCGGGGGAAACATAAGTATATTCCACGTGTGCCCAATCGGAAAAATCCCCGTCAGTAACGATATGCGGGCCGACTACCTTAACTGTGTCAAAGAAGGTACTAACCTCGTCTGATTTAGTGGCTTTTAACGTAACTACATAATTTCCCACATGAGAATATATATGTGATGGTGATGAAACATTAGACGAATCGCCATCTCCAAAATCCCAACTATAGGTTGCGTAAGGGCCCGAGTAATTCGTGAAATCTGTAAAGTTGGTAAAGTTTACTACGAATCCGCTAACTGAATAACTAAATACAGCTTTAAGATTACTGCTGCCTGTGTTTTCCTTTTTACAACTGCTGGCAAACAGCAATACGCCAATAACAGCCGGTATGATTTTATTTCTCATGATTAATAGTAATTATTAAATGATAATCAATAGTTTTTAGTTACATCCAGTTTAAATATTAATCGTAGCCTGGATTTTGGACAAATTTGCCTTTTCCTTCAATGATATTCTGTAAAGAGAATGGAAATAAAGTTTTATAGTCCTGTGCATACTGCGATCCTGAAATCATTTTTACCCGATCAACTAATTTCCCATACCTGATTAGATCTGCGCGGTATTGCCCATTCTCACACCAAAATTCGTGGCTCCTTTCCGTAAGAAGCATGTCAATGAATTCCGGTAAGGTGTTATAATCTGATAAGTCATGATCCTGAAGGCCTGCCCTCTCCCGGATTTTATTAATCAGATCCATAGCTTCCTGGTTGGGAGCGCCGTTGATATTAGCGATTGCTTCTGCTTTTGATAATAAAACATCCGCATATCTGTATTCTATTATATCAACTGTGGTATAAGGTGTAGTTCTATGAGAATCCGGATCTATCTTTAACGGAAGAGGGCCGTAATTGAGATTTAATCCGGGATTATTCTTGTCATAGGTTACACCGTCTGTTCCGGTATAACTTGTGATTAGCATGGTTTTTCTCACATCATTTGGCTCAAAACTATTATAAAACCACCAGGTACTTTGAATGGTTCCCCAGCCGGGATAACCGGGATAGTTAGCAGGAAGCGTCATCATTTGCCACTGATTTTCACTGGTAGCCGCATAATCGCAGGGAATGGCCCAAATTACCTCAGGGCTGTTCTTCGCACCATTAAGGCTCCACATTCCTACGTAGTCAGGGTCAAGTTTATAATAATTTCCATCTATTATAGTATCACATTGGGCCGAAACCTTGTTCCATTCTTTCTCATGAAGGTATAACCGGATTAAAAGCATCCGCGCTAACCCTGAACTGAATCTTCCATATTCTGCCTGCGGCGGTTTAGGTAATCCCCTAACGGCGGCCTGCAAATCATCTTCGATGAAATTAACCATCGAATCGTTGCTCAACCTGGCCAAGGGTTGCGCCTGTAAAGGATTTTTGAGAGCACTCAACGGAGCAATTACCAATGGGCCATATAAGTCATATAAATCGTAACAAAGCAAGCCCCTGGCGCACCTGATTTCAGAGATTGCGAGTTGCCTTTCTGCATCGGTAATTTCTATCTGTGCATTTTGAATAATATCAATATAGGAAGTCATCATGCTGATCTTGCTGTGAAAAGCATCATAGAAATAAGTTATCCCGTCCGTGTTCGGAGTATAATTCATGGTGGTAGCAGCTTGCTGTTGTCCGAAAAAACCATAAAGAATTCCTGTTTGGGCATCTTCGATCATCATTAATCCTCTTTCTGACGTAGAATTTATTCCATCCCACCAGGCACCTCTTAGTGGATAATAACATGCATTAACCATTGCCTGCACATCCTTATAATTTTGAGGAAAATTGTTCGGATTAATAGCTGAATAATCTACAGGCTTTAGATCTTTACTACAACCTGCTAATAAAAAAGCAAGTAAAATAGATAAGAATATATTTTTCATAATAAACACGATTTTAAAAGATTAAAATTGTAAATTAATACCGAAAGTATAAGTACTCATATTTGGATAAGCGGCGGCGTAAGAATCCGTCTCTGGATCCACGCCCTTATACGGGGTAATTAAAAATAAATTATTAGCGGCTACGTGAATTCCGGCCTGGTTAAATACTCCCTTAAACCACTTCGCCGGAAGATTATACTCAAGTGATACATCCTGCAACCTGATAAACCAGGCCTTCTGAAGGAAAAAATCTCCATTCCCGTAGGGCGACCAATCCTGGTAGGTACTTGGCTGGGTAGTTGAAGGATTCGTTGGCGTCCACCTGTTTAATACACTCGTCAGGTCATTAAGCCCGCTCTGGAAAATTTGATAAGCATTGCGGCCACGAAGCATAAAATTTGGATCTTCCATCCTTCGGCCGAACATGGCATTAAAGCTAATATTAAGTGTGAAGTTTTTATAAGTTATCATATTAAGTAGCCCGCCAGTATAACTTGGATCGGTAGTTCCGGCCAATACATAATCTGCATCATCGATTTTACCATCTGGTTTTCCTGTTAATTCAAAACGGCCATTATTGTCGACTACCGGATTTCCATTAGAATCGCGCACATAACCATTAATATCATCTATTATAATTTGGCCAGGAACTAATTCGGGCTGCGCAGTCGGTGTTTTTTGGCCTGCTTGTAAAATTCCTCCCGACAAAAGAGTATATCTCGCGTCGATAGGATCATTTACATTTTGATAAACTGCCGGTTTCCAATTAGGGCCCCGTTGTTTCCACGTGTTATAAAACCTGGAAAGAGAAAGCCTGGTGCGCCAGGTAAAATCCTTATGCTTTATATTAACTGTAGTTATTGATAAACCAAATCCCTTGCTTTGTGTTTCGCCGATATTTCCTGTCACAGAACTGATCGTCTGGTATGAATCAAGCTGCTCAGTCGCCAACAAATTCGAAATAACTTTATTATAGAAATCAAGCGACCCACTAACTCTGTCTCCTAAAATTGAATAATCAACACCTATATTAGCTTCCGTAGTTGTTTCCCACGTCAAATCGGGATTCTCTAATTTGTCAGGAGCTACCCCAATTTCTATTTGATCGTCTCCGGATAAATAAGCAGGATATGCTGCATAGGCCGCATAAGCATTTGTCCCGATTGACGCGTTTCCGGTCTGGCCGTAACTTAACCGCAACTTAAGTTGTGATATATTTTTTGATAAAGGCTCGAAGAACTTCTCCCTGGTAATGTCCCAGGCTAATGCAGCAGAAGGGAAATAACCCCATTTATGCCCCGGTGCAAAAACGCTGGAACCATCCGCCCGCATTGTAAAAGTAAAATAATACTTATCATTATACCTGTAGTTTACGCGTCCAAAATACGATGCTATCTCATTTTCTTCGTGAGAGGAGCCCACTGTTTTTGCACCGGTACCGGCGCCCATGTTGTACATAAGAAATGCATCGGTAATAAAGTTAGATACATTTTCGCTAGTGCCGTCATCTACAAATTTTTCATCTGAAGCACCTACCAATACATCCACTGAATGGACATCAGCAAATGTTCTTTTGTAATCTGCAGTTGCCTGGAGCAGGTAATGATTACTTTCAGTTTCTGCAAAATTGGCTATTCCATTCTGTTCTGAGCCCGTTACAGTTGTAGTAGGAACATAATTTCCACGCTTTGCAACACCTCTTTCAAGGCCTCCGCCCAATTTGATGTTCAAATGTTCAGTAGGCTCAATCAAAAGGAATGAATTAAATAAAGTTTTATCTATTTTTCCATTATCGGTAATTGTCAGTAATCCCAATGGATTAGGTTGAGTAGCAACAAGAGGGTTCACCGGATAATTACCATTCTCATCTTTTGCCCTGATTTGTGGGCCCTGTTGTAGTGCAGCAGTTAAAATACCAGATTGTTCATAAGGCGCATCGCCTAATTGAGTATTATCATTATTAATTCGGCTTTCGCTTAAGGACGTACTTAGGGTTAATATTTTGCTTAATTTAATATCAAAATTCGACCTAAAAGATATTCGTTTAAGTTCCGAGTTTTTTACCACACCTTTTTGATCGTAATAATTGCCGGATAAAAAATATTTAACTGAATTACTACCTCCTGAAATTGATACATTATGCTGCATCGTACTACCGGTTCTTGTTACTAGTCCTACCCAATCTGTTCCTGACCCAACATTACCAATTGCTTTCTGAGAAAAGTAGGGTGAGTATTGCGCCGCTACCGGATGGGCCTGGGCATCTTCAATGGAATTGGGCCCCATGGCTGAACCTGGTTTGTCCAGAGCCAGTTTTCCCATGCAGCGTCATTATAAACCTGCATCCATTGACTGAGAGAAAGTTCTTTAAATTTATTAACGTATGGCTGAGCTGAATAATCGGCTGAATAGCGCACTGTTGGTTTTCCTGAATGACCGCTTTTGGTGGTCACCAAAATAACTCCATTAGCCGCCCTGGAACCGTAAATTGCTGTTGCACTGGCATCTTTTAATACTGTTACAGATTCAACATCGTTGGGATTCAATGAATTTAGCACACTAAATGTTCCTCCGTTATAATATCCCCCGGAACCTGGTTGTTGAATATCAGAAATAGGAAAACCGTCTATTACAATTAGTGGCGCATTGCTCGCATTAATTGATCCTCCTCCTCTTATTAATAGATTTAAACCACCACCTGGTTGTGCACTATTTTGCTGAATGTATAAATCCGGGATTTTACCTTCTAACATATGGCCAATATCGGGGGCGGAAGACATCACTAAATCTTTCGCACTAATAGTTGAAATGGCTCCCGTTAAATCTTTTCTTCTCTGTTTCTCATATCCTACTACGACCAATTGTTCCAACTCGGTTGCACTGGACGCCAATGTAATTTCAAGGCTTGTTCTTCCATTTATTGCAATTTCTTTCGAACTATATCCTGTATAACTCACTTCCAGTACACCATTTTCAGGTGCATTTAAACTAAACTTACCATTTTCATCGGTAGCCGTTCCAATAGCACTTCCTTTCAACTTAACGCTTGCTCCCGTCAGTGGATTACCTGTTGCTGAATCTGTTACAGTACCTCTTACTTCTATTGAAACAAATTCACCTGTAGGCTGGCTTTCACTTTTATTTTCTCTACCAACAATTGTTTTTCCAATAGGATTTTCACAGTAGGTATTGCTATGCGACTTAGCATCTACATTGAGTTGTCCAAATGTTATCAATAAAAATAAAACAGTCAACCTAACCGGCAAAAGTAATTGGACCGGAGGATTCTTTGTTTCTCTAAGAGGAATGCATCTAAAGATTTTTTTCATAATTATGTTCGTTTGGATGTTTAGATTGATTGTCTTTTTAAATCCAGCTTTTGCGGTTACCTAAGTTTTCTTCTTAAAGCCCCCGGATACTTCCAATTTTTATCTATTGTTCCTTTTCTATTATTTCTATTTGGATTTTATAAGTTGGTTCAAGAAGGCACTTCATTCTCTGTTCATTATTCTATCTCATCCTTCTTGAGTTCGCCTTAGCCGTTTCTATTTTTCAAAAGCTTATGCGTGTTTAAAATAATTTCTGAGCACACTTAGAGAATTGTAACAGTATCAACTTTTGTTTTGTTTTTTTAACAGTTTGTTAATCTAAAGATGGGAATAAATTCTTAAAGATTTCCTAAATGAAGATGTCCAAAACCAATTTTTTTTACGCAATCGGTTGAAAAATTAACGCAATCGGTTGCGCTATTTTTAAAGAATTTACAAACGGAAATAATGCAATCGTTTGTGCTCTAAATCTTTTTTAAAATTCATTTTGTAAATATCCCCTATGCTAATTTTCGCAATATCTACTTAGATATTTTTTTAATTAAATCACTTTTCTAAACAAATATTCAGCACTTGTGTTGCCAAATCATTTTGTCAGTAACTTGCACTGACTTGCATGGAAAATAAAATTGTTACTCTTAAAGAAATTGCCAAAAGATTGAACTTCTCAGTTTCAACGGTATCACGCGCTTTGCACAATCATCCAAGTATTGGTTTGCGAACTACAGCACAAGTGCATAAACTGGCTAAAGAATTGAATTATGAACCAAACCAAACTGCCCTTTTATTTAAACAACAAAAAACAAATATCATCGGAGTTATACTTCCTAATTTGAAAGAAGATTTTTTTTCACAAGCGATAAGCGGGATTGAAGATATTGCGAAACAAAATAAATACAGTGTACTTATCGGCCAGTCGCATGATGATGTGGAACAGGAAAAACAAATTATTAACGCTATGAAAAATCAGCGGGTAGATGGATTGATCGTTTCTATCTCAAAACGCACAGAAAATTATGATCACCTGATGAAAATGGGGCGTTATAATATCCCGATTGTATTCTTTGACAGAGTTCCTGACCTTCCGGATGTTCACAAAGTTTCCTCTGACATCTTTTCCGGAACAAAGCAAGCGATCGAATTTTTGATAAAAAGAGGGCATAGAAGAATTGGATTGATTAATGGGCCAAAGGAGATGAAATCATGCAAAGACAGAACTGATGCTTATATGGAGGTTTTAAAAAAGAAAAGAATAAAAATTGATTTGTCATTGCTTGAATCAACAGACCTGACCCAAGAAAAAACCTTTGAAGCAATGCATAATTTGCTTAACTTAAAAAAACCTCCTACTGCCATCGTTACCATTAATGATTATGTAGCTTTAGATGCCATTCAATTTGCCAGGAATTTAAAAAAGAAGATCAATAAAGACATTTGTTTCGTTAGTTATGCCAATCTTCCCATTACGCATTATCTTGAATACCCTCCACTTGCTTCAGTTGAACAATTTCCCTATGCCCAGGCTAAAAAAGCTACCGAAATTTTATTCGATCTATTTGAAAAACAAAAAGGCCTCTTTCAGAAATTAATTATCAAAACATTATTATTGATGGACAATTGATAATAAATAAAAAGTGATAAGCCTCTCTATTTTGCAGTAAACAAAGAAATATCCGCAATTTTATTTTTTATCCGGTATGTAGTTGATTCATTTTTGCGTATGCGCATTTAAAAAACTACAAGGAAAAGTAAGAAGATTTTAAGTTTCTTATTATTATTTCATTTTGAATATTAAAATGCTTTTCGTATTTAATAGTTAAATTATTATGCATAAAACTTTAAATATTTAAAACAAACGATTGCGTTTCAATAATTAATTTCAGTAGCCTAAGTTTGTTACATAAAAACAATTAATGAAACCAACGGATGAAGTTCTTAGCGCTTATGATTTATCAATAAATGATGTAGACATAGAACGAATACATACCGGCCTTATCAATTCGACCTGGCTTATAAAAAATTCGCATAATCATTACATTTTACAAAAAGTAAATGATGGAATTTTTAAAAAACCTTACGCCATTGCTTCTAACGTCAGCCTTATCGCAAAATATTTAAACAAAACGGATCCCGAATATTTTTTTGTAGCGCCTTTAAAAACGATCATAAGGGATGAAATGATAAAAATAGACGGCTACGGCTATTTTCGTCTCTTCCCATTTGTAAAAAACTCGCATACCATCGCCACTGTTGAAAAACCTGATCAGGCATTTGAGGCTGCAAAAAAATTTGGTGAATTCACAAAATTGCTTTCAAATTTCCCTGTAGAAAAACTCCAAACCACTTTGCCGGATTTTCACAATCTTACACTTCGCTATCAGCAGTTTTGTGAAGCTTTAAAATCGGGCAACAAAATACGTTTGCAGCAATCAAAGGAACTGATTGAATTGATTGAAGCGAATAAAAAAATCGTTGAGACTTACGAAAATATTTTGCAAAATCCTTCCTTTAAATTGCGGGTTACGCATCACGACACGAAGATCAGCAATGTGTTATTCGACAACAACGATAAAGGTTTGTGTGTAATCGATCTTGACACAGTTATGCCCGGTTATTTTATCAGTGATGTGGGCGATATGATGCGCACCTATCTTTCGCCGGTAAACGAAGAAGAAAAAGATTTTTCTAAAATTGATGTACGTGAAAATTATTTTAAATCAATTTGGGATGGTTACATAAGCCAAATGAAAAATGAGTTGAATGATGAAGAAAAAAAGCATTTTATTTATTCCGGCAAATTCATGATCTACATGCAGGCATTACGTTTTCTTACCGATCATTTGAATAATGATATTTATTACGGCGCAAAATATGAAGGGCAGAATTTTGTAAGAGCCGGAAATCAAATGGTTTTATTACAAAAATTGATTGAAAAAGAAAAAGTATTACAAGAAATGATTGATGAATAAATCCATTTGCTGAAGCAGAATAAGAATTTTGTTTATTTGTTGCTTTACTATCACAAAATATTTTTATCTTAATCGAAAAACAAAAAGATGAAAAATATCAAATGGGGCATGATTGGCTGTGGCGACGTAACAGAAGTTAAAAGCGGACCTGCATTTAATAAAGTAAAAAATTCTTCTCTTGTTGCTGTGATGCGCAGGGATGGCGACAAAGCTAAGGATTATGCGCAGCGGCATGGTGTTCCAAAATGGTATAATGATGCTAACGATCTTATCAACGATGAAGAAGTAAATGCAATATATATTGCTACTCCGCCTTCTTCCCATGAAGGATATGCAATAGCAGCCATCAATGCAGGAAAAGCGGTTTACATTGAAAAACCAATGACATTGAATTATGCTTCTGCCAATATGGTTACCAAAGTTGCGGAAGAAAAAAATATTAAATTATCGGTCGCGCATTACAGGCGTGGCCAACCGCTTTTTAATAAAGTAAAACAACTGCTAAAAGAAAAAATTATAGGTGATGTTCGTTTTGTAAAATTGGAATTTTATAAGCAACAACTGGAAAAGGAATCGCTTAATATACCAAAAGTTGCGTGGAGGATAAATCCTGAAATAGCGGGTGGAGGCTTATTTCACGATTTGGCGCCGCATCAGCTGGATCTTATGTATTGGTTTTTTGGAGGCATAGAAAAGGCGTCCGGATATTCTACCAACCAGGCAAAAATGTATGACGCTGATGACATGGTTTCCGGGAATATTTTATTTAAATCGGGAGTAATTTTTAATGGGGTATGGAACTTTAATATTGCCGAAGAAGACGAAAAAGACCTTTGCGAAATTTATGGTTCAGAGGGAAAATTATCCTTCCCAATCTTTGAGCATAAAAAAATTGAGATCCATAAAAAAGGTAAAACTGAAATCATCGCCTTTGAACCACTTGAACATGTTCAGCAGCCTTTGATACAAAAAGTTGTTGATTATTTTTTAGATAAGGGCCCAAATCCCTGCAGCGGCGAAGATGCTGCATTGGTGATGAAATTGATGGATGAGTTTACGGAGAAATAATTCTTAAAAAATTGATTACAGTAAACTTTGGATTGAATTTAAGTAATTCCTATTCTTTAAACCATATTAATATTATTACTATATGGGGGTTCTTAGGGGGTGTTAATAACTCTCATTTTTGTGAATAACTTTGAAAGGAATGGCAGGGTGAACTCTAACAGTAAATTTGTCTTGAAGGACAATTGTTTGTATTAGTCCCTGCCATTACTTTACTTGCTCCAGGTCCAACTAGAATTATTTTTCAGACCTATCAAAGGTTTTTGACAGAGCAAGTTTTTTATAAAAATATAAAATGCAAATTTATGAAAAAACAGGATTTTACTCTTGGCGTTGATGTGTCTAAAAATACTCTTGACATCTATTGCGCTGAAATCAATGAGCACATTCAAATTCAAAATGGAACAGAAGGATTTAGATTACTGATAAAATGGTGTAAGAATTTTAAAATTAATCTTACCAAAAGTGTCGTAGTTATGGAATTCACCGGTGGATATGAGTATAAACTTATCCAATTCTGTGCAACAAAAAAAATCTCTTTTATCCGCATTCCCGGATTAGCTATTAAACGGTCATTAGGAATTACCCGGGGCAAAAATGATAAGGTGGATTCAAGCCGCATTGCTCAATATGCCATAGAAAAGCGTCAATCATTACAGCCCTCAAAGCCTTTAAACAAAAGCATTATAGCTCTTAAAGAACTCCTGAGCTTTAGAAAGAGATGCGTTAGAGACAAGGCTGGTTGCCAGGCTACAATTAAAGAACGCAAGCATATTTATCCGGACATCAAAAAGGATATTATTATCAAGGAATTGGAGAATAAAATAAAAATAAATGCAAAGATTATTGATAATATAGAAAAGGGAATAATGCATATTATTGAGGAAAATGAAGACTTCAAAATGAACTATGATTTGATAACCAGCATCAGAGGAGTCGGCAAGGTAAATGCCTGGATGACCATTGCCTATACCGAAAACTTTACGTGTTTTCCAGATGGTAGAACTTACGCAGTTTATGTTACAAACAAATAAAGATGATTTTGGTTTTAATAAAGGATGAATTTTAGAAATATTCTCTATTTCAGAAAAATTCAATCCTTAACTTCGCTGCCAAAATGTATCAATTACTTCGTAAAATTTTATTCTGGTTTGATGCAGAAAACGTGCATTATTTTGCAATGAACATGCTGACTTTCTTTTGCAGCATTTCTTTCATTAAAAAGATTTTAAAAAATAAATTCACTCCCCGCAATTCAGGCGTTTCAAAAGAAGTTTTTGGGCTTACATTTTCCAATCCTGTTGGACTTGCAGCCGGCTTTGACAAGAATGCAAAATACCTGGAGGAACTGGAAACATTAGGTTTTGGCTTTGTTGAGATCGGTACAGTAACCCCTTTACCCCAACCCGGAAATCCAAAACCGCGGCTCTTTCGCTTGCCCAAAGACAAAGCTTTAATCAACAGGATGGGATTTAATAATGAAGGAGCAAAAGCCGCAGCAGAAAGAGTTGAAAAATTCAGGTTTAAAAACAAAAACAGTAAGCTGATCATCGGTGGCAACATCGGGAAAAATAAAATAACGCCTAACGAAAATGCATGGAAAGACTATGAAATTTGTTTTAATGAATTACATGAAGTAGTCGATTATTTTGTAGTGAATGTAAGTTCGCCCAATACGCCCGGTTTACGGGATCTGCAACAAAAAGATTCTTTAAAAAAAATACTGACGCATCTTCAATCTATCAACAAAACAAAAACTATTCAAAAGCCATTGCTATTAAAAATTTCTCCGGATCTCAATCAAAATGATCTGGATGATATTATTGATCTTGCTTTGGAAATTAAATTGGATGGCTTAGTCGCTGCGAATACAACCATTAGCAGAAACCATTTGATTACTTCAAAAAATGAGATTGAAAAGATCGGTGCCGGAGGGTTAAGTGGCAAACCTTTAAAAGAAGAATCAACGAGAATCACCAACTATATTTATAAAAAAACAAACGGTACTATTCCGGTAATCAGCAGCGGTGGCATTTTTTCTGCAAATGATGCAAAAGAAAAATTTGAAAAAGGAGCAACCTTGATCCAGGTATGGACTGCATTTATTTATGAAGGTCCGGGAGTAGTCAAAAAAATTCTTGCTTCATGAATACTATTTAGCCTGGTCTTCCAAATTAACTTCATCCACCGGGTAATTAGGTTCATCTAATTGAACTACTCTGCGGTTTTGCTTTTTCATCATTACCATATTCAACACTTCAACAACAAATGAAAAAGCCATCCCAAAATAAATATAATTTTTTAAATGAAGGTCTTCTGCCTTGCCCGAATCCCAACCTTCTATAACAAGACTTAGACCGATCATAACCAAAAATGAAAGTGCCAGCATTTTAAAAGTGGGATGTTTATGAATAAAGCCGGCAATGAAAGGGCTAAAAGAAAACATAATGATCATTGCAATGACAACGGCAGCAATCATTATTTCCACGTGTTTTGCAGTACCGCCTGCGGTTATCACACTATCAAATGAAAATACCATATCTACCAGAACGATCTGGAAAACTGCATTTGAAAAATTTAAAGGTTTTGCTTTCGGTTTCAAAGAGTCAGGGTTTTCTCCTTCCAGTTTTTCATGGATCTCCCGAACCGATTTATAAATAAGAAATATGCCACCGGCTAGCATTACAATGCTTGCCAAATCAAATCCTTTATCAAAAACAGTAATCACAGCTTTGCCTTTTTGGGCAAGCAGCCATCCCAACGCAAGTAGCAAACCACTTCTTACAATAGAACCAAGAATTACCCATGCAAGCCTTGCTTTCTTGTGCTTTTCCACAGGTAGCCTGTTAATAATAATACTTACAAATATTACATTATCCACCCCAAGGATTATTTCAAGAATAACAAGAATAAAAAAACTGATAATGCTATCAGTGGTAAATAACTGGCTCATTCAATTGATTAATTTTATTAAAAGCAACGGCAAAAAACATTTGTTGCATTCCTGATTTCACAAACATAAACATTCTATAAAAATAATATAATTCATTTCCCGCTATCAAAGCAGCCTGAAAGAAGTTGTAAATTGCGTAGATTTTAAAAAGTAATAGATATGAATATAGGAATTGTCTGCTATCCTACTTTTGGCGGAAGTGGCGTGTTGGCTACAGAATTAGGAAAGGCACTGGCAGAGAAAGGGCATAATATCCATTTTATCGCCTATCAGCAACCAGTGAGGCTTGGAAGTTTTCATACTAATATATTTTATCACGAAGTAAGCGTTCCTACCTACCCTCTTTTTGATTATCCTCCGTATGAGACAGCGCTGGCAAGTACTATGGTTGATGTAATCATCAATCAAAAAATAGATCTTTTACATGTTCACTACGCAATTCCACATGCATCTGCGGCTTATATGGCACGACAAATTCTTTTAAAAGAAGGAATCGATATTCCTGTGATCACCACTTTGCACGGTACAGATATCACCCTTGTGGGAAGGGATAAAACCTATTCGCCGGTGGTTACCTTTTCAATGAATGAAAGCACAGCCATTACTGCTGTTTCCAAAAATTTACGTGACGAAACGTACAATCATTTTAAAATGGAAAAGGAGATCGAAGTGATCTATAATTTTGTAGATGCAAAACGTTTTAATAAAACACCCGTCACACCTTTCAAGCAGGTGATCGCACCGAACAATGAAAAGATATTAATGCATGCTTCTAATTTCAGAAAAATAAAAAGAGTGTCGGATGTGGTACATATTTTTGAAAAAGTAAATAAAGTAATTCCTTCAAAATTATTGCTTGTTGGCGACGGGCCAGAGCGATCTTCTATTGAAGACCTTTGCAGAAATACCTGCGTGCAGTCTGATGTACGCTTCCTCGGAAGGCAGGAACAAGTGGAAGAAATATTGGCAATCTCTGATCTTTTTATTTTACCAAGTGAATATGAAAGTTTTGGCCTTGTAGCACTGGAAGCCATGGCAGCACAGGTTCCTGTAATTTCAACCAACGCGGGAGGTTTGCCTGAAATAAATATCAATGGCGTTACCGGGTTTACAAGCAACATCGGAGATATTAATGACATGAGTAACAATATCATTAAAATTCTTTCAGATGAAAAAGCATTTGCCAAAATGAAAAAAAATGCTTTGGCGCAGGCAATGAAATTTGATATTCACAATATTGTTCCCCAATATGAAGATTTGTATAAAAGAGTATTAGAAAAAGTTACGCCTCACGAAACGGTGAAGTAAGGCATACTGAAAAGTGAAAATTCTAAAATTAAAATGACCAACCGACAGATATTTTTAAATCATATCGGCCAAACTTCTCCTGATCCACTTGCATTGGAAATTGTAAAAGCAAGAGGATGTAAACTCTACGATGCAAATAATAAAGAATATATTGACCTTATCGGCGGCATCAGCGTTTGTAATATTGGCCACTCAAACAAAAAAGTAATTGAGGCGATAAAACAGCAGGCAGAAAATTTTATGCATGTGATGGTAAATGGTGAATTGGTTTTATCTCCCCAAACCGCGTATGCAAAGGCACTCACCGATAATTTACCTCCTTCGCTTAACTCCGTTTTTTTTACCGCATCAGGAACAGAAGCCACGGAAGGCGCTATGAAATTAGCCAAACGTTTTACCGGAAGAACCCAAATTGCCGCCTTCAAAAATTCTTACCACGGAAGCACGCAAGGCTCACTCAGCATCATAGGCGATGAATATTGGAGAAATGCTTTCAGGCCATTACTGCCAGGAATTTTGCATTTAAATTTTAATTCTTTTGAAGCTATTGAATCCATCACATCAGAAACAGCGTGTGTTATTGCAGAAACCATACAGGCTGAAGCGGGTGTAATTGTTCCGGATAAAAAATGGTTGCAGGCACTAAGGGCAAAATGTAGTGAAACAGGCGCATTGTTGGTTTTAGATGAGATTCAATGCGGCTTTGGAAGAAACGGCACTCTTTGGGCATTTGAACAATTCGATATAGTTCCCGATATATTATTATTGGGAAAAGCGCTTGGTGGCGGAATGCCTTTGGGCGCTTTTATTGCTGATAAAAAGATCATGGATTCTTTAACCAACAATCCTATTCTCGGGCATATTAATACTTTTGGCGGCCACCCGGTTTGTTGCGCTGCCGGGCTTGCTGCTTTGCAGGTTTTGATGGAAGGCAATATAATTGAAAAAGTTTTTGAAAAGGAAAAATTATTTCTTGAACATCTGGAGAATGTAACTAATACCAAAAAGATCAGAAGCCACGGACTTATGATGGCACTTGAGTTTGACAGCTTTGAACAAAATAAAAAAGTGATTGATGGATTATTGAAAGAAGGTGTTTTTACCGATTGGTTTTTATTTGCTTCGGAATGTTTAAGAATCGTTCCACCGCTTATTATTTCTGAAGATGAAATTTCACACGCCTGTATTTCCATAAAAAAAGTGGTTGGTAATTTGTAATTAATTTTACAAAAAATTCAACATACAATTATGCGAGTTATTAAATCCTTTGGCTGGGCATTCAATGGTTTAAAAGATTGTATCCTTCATGAAAAAAATTTCAGGATTCAATATATTACCGCATTGCTGATAGTGATTGCCGGAATTTTTTTTTCAATTTCAACCAATCAATGGCTGGCAATTCTGCTTTGTTTCTCGGTAGTGTTAAGTTTCGAGATTATCAATTCTGCTATTGAAAAGCTTTGTGACCTGGTTTCCCCCGATTTTAACCTTACGATAAAAAAGGTAAAAGACATGTCGGCTTCCGCCGTTTTGCTTTCCGCGATTATTTCTTTTATAATTGGCTGTATTATTTTTTTACCAAAAATATATGCGCTCGTTTTTTAAAAATTTCAAAAAGAAAATTGGTATTATTTATAGGCCTACCGCTAAAATATTTGAATCAATATTTCACAAAATAGTAAAGCAATAAATAATGAAGATTTCTGTTTTACAAAATACCCCTTTATATAATTTATCCGATCAAAAATCTAATCCCATACTGAAATAATAAATTGGCTTGCCACGGAAGAAACCATTCATTTGCCAGCCCGCGTCAAACTTTAAAAAATAGCCTAATAAAGTGCTGCGGGCGCCAAAGCCGTATCCGCCAAGGAAAAGGCCAATCCCCGGTGCCTTAAGATTTACAGATACCGTTGGGTTTAGAGGGTCCTGGTAAGTAACAGAAGGCCTTGCTAATTTATCATAAGCGCCATTCCAGGCGGTTCCTAAATCAATAAATTGTATCAACTGAAAATTTCTTACAAAAGCATTATTAATGGGCTTATCGAAAAAAGTAGTGAATACCGGTAGCCTGAATTCACTGTTAATAACAGTTGCATTATTGCCATTGGCGGCATTTTGAATAAACCCACGAAGGTTTACTGCCAGCGATTGATAGGCATAAGACTGGTCAGGGGCAGGCTGGTTGGCCGGATTGAAATAGCGGTAAGAAGTTGTTCCGTCTTTATTCGTCTTTTGGTTATCGCCAAACATGAACCAGTTGTCAATGCCACCGAGATAATAAATTAATTTTTGATTGCCCCAACTGAAATCCCCTGCTACCCTTCCTGCCCAAATGAAGTTTCTATAAATGGGATAATAAGCCCTTGCATCAAAACCAAAATTGAACGTATTGCGCCCTTCCTGGCCAAGAGGCAATTTATTGATTTGAGTATTAAAATCCATATAAGCTTTGTAGCGAATGCCATTCCAGATATTTTGAGCTGGATTAAGCGTGTTGTCATAAACGTATTCCAAATGCGCCAGGCCATACGTTTTTGATTGGGAAGGTTGGAGGAGAGACGGTATATCTACTCCACTTACAATCACATTATCTTTCCTTATGCCAATGTTTAGCCGGAGGCTTCGTATTTCGTCAAAGGGGTAGGATACACTTCCCTGGTAAAGGTTAGATATAAGCTTCCCCGGGTAATTGCCCGTACTGTCACCAAAGGAAACTTCCTGAACAGTTCTGTAATACATTAATCCCCAATCCACTCTTTTTCTCAGGTTAGAAAACTGGAACAGCCAATCGTTATCTTTTAAGTTGGTTGATAACCTAAAGCCCCCGGATATTTTGATGTCTTCCATAATATCCGCTGTTCCCAGGTTGATAATTCCATTCAAGCCTGTATTGCTGGAAAGCGTTATCGGCCCTGAACCACCGGTATAAACCTGGTACCGGGTTCCCAATACGTTATTATTAAACCCGGCCACTACATAATCTGTTGCAAATTTTAAAGGTTTATATGGATACAACTTTGCAGTTGCCAAAACCATTGACTGATTGGTTGCAGACTGGTTATTGAGTTCTGCTATTCTCGCGCTGTCTTTCTTTTCCGGTTTAAATTCATGTTGAAAAATATCTTGTTCCTGCGAAACGGGCGGCGCTTCAATTTCTTCACCGGAGCCAATCCTGTTTTTTGCCATCACTTCTTTCATGTAAGTGGTTGCCTGGGCCGTTACGTTTCTTCGCCTCAAAGTATTTTCATCAATCCTTAATTTATAAAGTATTTTATCGTCGCTTTGCCGGGTAACTTCACTTACCTGGTTATCTTCGCCGGCTTCTTTCGTTTCTAAAATGCTGCTTGCATAATTGGTTAATGGAAATACATAAGCGGAATCTTTGGAAATCGCAACTACTGCTATTGAATCAACATCCTCTTTGTGATACACTTTTAAAGTAGAATCAATTTCAGGAATATCAGGATTCCTGAGAATCTGATCTCCGATAATTACCAAAGTATCCACACCGGTAGTCCTTGTGGTAAAATATCCCGCATACCTGTTTTCAACTCCATTCATGTCGCTTAAAAAAGTGAAATGCGTATCACTGTATGGAGTTGGGTAACGGGCATTCCCAAATTTCAATTTAGTTAATTGGGTGATCTGGTTAATCCCTGCTTTGCTGGTATTATAATCGGTGGTAAGAAAAATATTATAACGGTTATTCAGCAAAGAAGTATCGCTTCCTTTTGCATCTGCCGATGGCCTGTTACTGGCAAAAATAATTCCCGTTTTATTGGGCAACGAAACAAAAGAAGGGTCAATGTCATCATACACATCATTGGTAACCTGCTTCACGGTTCCATGTGCGATATCATAAGTATAAATATCAGAATGGCCATTTTTTACCGCGCTTAAGAGCAACGTCTGGCTGGTAAGCATATATTTCATATCCTGTACCTGGTCAAAATCATCGGTAAGGTCTCTTTGGATGGATTTTATTTTTGTAATTACATCATAAACAAAAAGCTTCAGCCTTCCGTCTTGTTCATAAAGTACCGAAAGCCTTGTACCTTTTGGGTCCCAGGCCATCATAGGGTAATTTGGATTAACAGAATTTTGCTGGGTTTTTACGCCAAATTTCAACAAAGTTTTATCTTCCCCATCCTCATCCAATATCAAACTATATTTACCTTTTTTATACTGAACTACTGCAAACGATTCGTTATGTTTATTCGGATTTACACTAAAATGAAAATAATTTACTTTCTTTCCTACCGTATAATCTGTGATCTCGCTTCCTTTAGGGTAATTTTTTCTATGAGAAATATCATTGTCATATTTATCTTCCTCATATTGCATAAAATTAGCCAATACATCTTTAAATCTTTTTTGTTTGGTTACCTGTTGCGTAGCGCGTTTCAAACTTTTATAAACCCTTGCGAGGTAGAGCAAATAAGAAGTATTTTCTTTCTTATATTTTTCTTCAATGTAGTACCAGAATGCATGGCCGGCAAGCAAAGGCCTGTCAAAAGCAAGCTGGTAAAAAGTGGTGTATTTGCCACTGAGAATTTCATTTTTTAAGTCATCATCCAGTTCCGGGCTCCAATTCTGGCCTACGTAAGCTACGTATCCATCAATCAACCATTGTGGAAGGTCGAGTAACGCTGCATTGCCGGCTACTTCGCCAAGGTCTTCCCCAAATAAAATATTTTGTACCAAAATGTCCGCAATGCCCTGGCGTATCTGCCGCCGCAAATCCTCATGGTTGCCATTATAATAGACAATCATTTTATTATTCACCAATTTAGTAACGCCACCTGCATTTTGAAAATCCTCCCCCAGCCCGATATTGGTTTGCTTCATCTCATCAAAAGTGTTGTAGATAATAATATTGGCGCGGCGTTGCAAATTATATTCAACGAATTTTTCAATTCCGGGAAGTTCCTGTTCGGCCACCTGCGCTACATATTTGCGCCAGCTCCTGGCCGTTTTGGTGAAAGTAGGAATTGAAATTAAGTGTCTGGTAATATTGCCATTTAAACTTTTTAAATTGCAAACGGTTTTTGCCGTATTGCACGGTGCTCACCTGCGCATTTGCAAAACCTGCCGCAAATAAAAAAAAGAAAAACAGCGCTATTTTTTTGTACTTTAGTCTCTTGAGATCTTGCATGTGCTTTACATTATAATCGCCTAAAATTAATCGTTTCGTGTTAATCAATAAAATGATTTTATCGGACAATGAATAATAAATTATGTTTCAAATAAAAACTTTCACTTTCAATCCTGTTCTGGAAAATACTTACCTTCTCTATAATGAACACAATGAATGTATCATTATAGACCCAGGCTGTTATTTTGACGAAGAGAAAGAGCAAATTAAATCTTTTGTAAAGCTTCACAAATTACAGCCCAAAATTTTGTTAAATACTCATTGCCACCTTGATCATGTATTTGGCAATAAATTTATTGCAGAAGAATTTAAATTAACGTTAAATACTCATTTACTGGAAAAAGAAATTCTTGAAATGGCTCCTGCATCAGGTTTGATGTTCAATCTCCCCTTCGATAATTACCAGGGCGAAGTGATTTATCTAAAAGAAGGCGATTTTGTTTATCTCGGGGATGATAAACTCGAAGTGGTCCATACGCCGGGGCATTCGCCCGGAAGTATTTGTTTTTATTGCGAAAAACAACATTTTATAATCGGTGGCGATGTGCTTTTTCAAAACAGTATCGGGCGGACAGACCTTCCTTATGGAAGCCATGAAGATCTTTTGAAAAATATAAAAGAGAAACTTTTTAAACTTCCCGGAGATGTGAAAGTGTATCCCGGCCATGGCCCTGAAACTACTATTGGTAATGAAATTAAAGGCAACCCTTTTCTGAAATAAAAATAGCGCAGTTATAAATTTTATTTGTCTAAAATAATAGAACTAACCCAAAATAGGTTAAAATAAAAAACCCTTCTTTTTTTGGTTTACTATGAAATGCTGCACCAATAATTTTAAAAATCTGCCGGTATAAAATTTACCTCTTTTTTTGAAGAAATCCCATTCTTAAATATTACTATATTTTTGAACATAGCAGAATTTTATTCTGTCAACTAATTATCTCAAAAATTATGGCTTTTATAATTATAATAATCGTTTTCATCCTGGGATATATGGGTATCGCTTTTGAACATCCGCTCCGCCTCAATAAAGCCGCATCTGCTTTGATTACAGGCGTTTTGTGTTGGACAATTTATGTGATGCAAAGCGATGCGCCTCATTTGGCCAGTGAAGAATTGGTAGATCATCTTGGTGAAATATCATCTATCCTCTTTTTTTTAATGGGTGCCATGACGATTGTTGAATTAATAGATTCACATGGAGGATTTAATATTATCACCCAAAAAATTACCACTAAAAGCACCATGAAACTTTTGCTGATAGTTACGATTCTTACCTTTTTTCTTTCTGCGCTTCTTGATAATTTAACTACCGCCATAGTTATGATCTCTTTATGCTCCCGAATTTTAAGTGACAAGGAAGACCGGCTTTGGTTTGCAGGAATGATCATCATTGCTGCTAATGCAGGAGGTGCCTGGTCGCCATTAGGTGACGTTACCACTACCATGCTTTGGATTGGCGGGCAGATTTCAGCCCTTAATATTATGAAGACGCTGATACTCCCAAGCCTTATTGTTTGCGCGGTGCCGGCAATAATTATGTCAATTCGGTTTAGAGGCAAAAGATTTATCGCTGCCCCTCAAAGGAAAGGTACTGACAAAGAAAAAAGAGAGGGGAAGATCATTCTTTATTTGGGCGTAGGGCTTTTAATTTTTGTTCCAATTTTCAAAACGATAACCGATTTGCCTCCTTTTATGGGCATGTTGCTTTCATTGGGTTTAATTTGGGTGGTGATTGCTTTTCTTCACAAAAAGAAAGCGCCTGAAATCGTAAAGAAATATAGCGTTGCACATGCTTTGCAAAGAATAGATACACAAAGTATTCTTTTTTTTCTCGGCATATTGTTGGCTATTACGGCGCTTCAGTCCATTGGAATTCTCAATTCACTGGCTAATTTTCTAACAGGAACCCTAAAAAACAATTACTTAGTTGGAACCGCTTTAGGGCTGCTTTCCGCCATTGTGGATAATGTACCTTTAGTTGCTGCTTCGCAGGGAATGTTCCATTTATCCGTTTTTCCAATGGACCATCCGTTTTGGGAGTTTCTCGCACTAACTACCGGAACCGGCGGCAGTGCTATCATTATAGGTTCTGCGGCTGGAGTTGCTATCATGGGTATTGAACACGTTGATTTTATGTGGTACCTTAAAAAAATCAGTTGGCTTGCATTAATAGGTTTTGCTGCAGGGATATTGGTATTTTTGTTGCAGTTGGAATTCTGACCCAAATTATTAAATTCCAAATCCTTATTTCCAATTTATAATATTTTGTTTTATTCGCCGGTTCATCTAATTTTGCAAAGCAACCAGGCGGATTTGTTTATTGTTCGGCCTGGCAAAGCCTTAGTTGGCTAATGCTTTTAAAACTGAACTAATAAACGAAAAAATATTCTGGCGCTTCTTCCAGAATTTTCAAAATTTCGTTTAATTTTTCAATTTGTTATTTTAAAGCTGCCGCTAATTTTGGCAATTGCAATTGTATTATTTTTCTATACAACCTTTTTTTTAATGCCTAAATATTTTTATGAAAAAGACAATTAAGGAATGCCTCAATGAACGCATCTTAATAATTGATGGCGCCATGGGAACCATGATACAGCAATATAAGCTGGAAGAAAAAGATTACCGTGGCGGACGTTTCAAAGACTGGCATAAAGATGTAAAAGGGAATAATGATTTGCTTAGCCTGACGCAACCACAGATTGTACAAGCAATCCACAAAGCCTATTTAGAAGCAGGTGCAGATATTATTGAAACAAATACATTCAGCAGTACTTCTATTGCCCAGGCCGATTATGATATGCAATCACTGGCTTATGAATTAAATGTTGCCGCTGCACAATGCGCCAGGAAAGCCATTGATGAATTTACCAACAGTAAAACAAACCTGCCTTCCGGCAGTAAACAAACAAATAACTGCAAGTTCGTCGCAGGGGCAATCGGGCCGCTAAATAAAACTTTAAGCCTATCGCCTGATGTGAATAACCCTGGTTTTCGCACGGTAACTTTTGATGAAGTTTCTACTGCCTATTATGAACAAATAAAAGGGCTTGTGGAAGGTGGCGTGGATTTACTTTTGATAGAAACTATTTTTGATACCCTCAATGCGAAAGCAGCGATTTATGCAATAAAAAAATATTTTCAGGATACTAAAAAAGAGGAACTTCCCATTATGATCAGCGGAACCATTACCGATGCCAGCGGAAGGACTTTAAGCGGGCAAACACTCGAAGCATTTTACATTTCTGTATCGCATGCCAATCCATTAAGTGTAGGTTTAAATTGTGCGCTTGGTGCAAAAGAAATGAGGCCGCATATTGAAGAATTGAGTGAAATAGCCAATTGTTATACATCTGCCTATCCTAATGCCGGGCTGCCAAATGCTTTTGGCGAATATGACGAACAGCCGGAAGAAACGGCGCATATTATTGAAGAATGGGCACAACAAGGTTTCGTAAACATTGTTGGCGGATGTTGCGGCACCACACCCGATCACATAAAACACATTGCAGATCACGTGAAAAAATTTGAGGCAAGAAAGTTACCATTGGTAGAAGCGTAAGTAAACGTAACAACAGTAAAACAAGAAATATCTTGAATTTATATTTTGAGATATTCTCAAAAAAAGAATTTATGCCAAAATCAAATTTACCAATAGTCAAGGTTTCAGAAGAAAAAATTCTTGAAAAGATTTATCTGATTCGCGGACAAAAGGTAATGCAGGACAGGGATTTAAGGGTAGAGTTAATCCCGGATAACAAGGATCTTTGGATGAAAATTGAAAAAATTGAACAACACCTTATGAAAAACGATGAGGAGATAAAAACAATATTCGCGTATTTAAAAAAATTATTAATACAGGAAACCAAACCAGGGAACCCGATTGGTTTCAGAGCTTCGGTTAAAAAATAAAAAATGTCAGCAACCAGAACAATAAAACCTTTTTTGCGATTGTCAGGCTTGGAACCTTTGGTAGTAAGGCCTGAAACGCTTTTTATTAATATTGGCGAACGTACCAATGTTACCGGTTCTAAAAAATTTGCACGATTAATCCGCGCGGGAAATTATGAAGAAGCCTTGTCTGTAGCGCGCCAGCAGGTAGAAGGTGGCGCTCAGGTGCTTGATGTAAACATGGATGATGCTTTACTGGATGGAGAAAATGCCATGGCTACTTTTTTAAATTTATTACAAGCTGAACCAGACATTGCCAAAATTCCGGTGATGATAGATTCTTCTAAATTCAACATTATAGTAGCAGGATTAAAATGTGTGCAGGGAAGGTGCATTGTCAATTCTATTTCGATGAAAGAAGGCGAAGAAAAATTCCTGGAACAGGCATTTATTTGCAAAAGTTTTGGCGCTGCCGTAATCGTAATGGCTTTTGATGAAAAAGGCCAGGCTGATACATTGAAGCGTAAAGTTGAAATTTGCCAGCGCGCCTATAAATTATTAACCGAACAGGCAGGCTACAAACCCGAAGATATTATTTTTGACCCTAATATTTTTGCTATCGCAACCGGAATAGAAGAACACAATAACTATGGTGTTGATTTTATTGAAGCTACCCGCGAAATAAAAAGATTAATGCCGCTCACCAAAGTGAGTGGCGGCGTAAGTAATGTGTCCTTTTCTTTTCGGGGAAATGATACGGTAAGAGAAGCCATGCATGCGGTTTTTTTATACCATGCTATCAAAGCGGGAATGGATATGGGCATCGTAAATGCCGGCCAGTTACAGATTTACGAAAATATCGATCCCGAATTAAAAGAACTTTGCGAAGATGTAATTTTAAACAGAAAAGAAGATGCTACTGATAAATTATTAGCCTTTGCGGAAACGGTAAAAGCAAAAGGAAAAGAAATTGTAAAAGATGAAGCCTGGAGAAAAGAAGAAGTTCAAAAGCGCTTAAGCCATGCGTTGGTAAATGGAATTACTGATTATATAGAAGCCGATACAGAAGAAGCACGTTTAAAATATCCCAAACCGCTTGGATGTAATTGAAGGCCCTTTAATGGATGGAATGAACATTGTTGGCGATCTTTTTGGAAGTGGAAAAATGTTTTTGCCGCAGGTAGTAAAAAGTGCGCGGGTGATGAAGAAAAGCGTGAATTATTTATTCCCTTTTATTGAAGCAGAAAAAGAAAAAACCAAACAGGCAAATATTGAGGCAGGAATTTTAAATGTTGAAGGCGCAGGGCCTGCAAAAATTTTAATGGCAACCGTAAAAGGCGATGTTCATGACATAGGAAAAAATATTGTAGGCGTGGTGCTTGGCTGTAACGGATATGAAGTAATTGACCTGGGTGTAATGGTTCCTGCAGATAAAATTTTGCAGGTGGCAAAAGAAAAAGAGGTGGCGATGATAGGGTTGAGCGGATTGATTACGCCTTCGCTCGATGAGATGGTGCACGTAGCCAGGGAAATGAAAAGAAATGATTTTCAGATTCCATTGTTGATTGGCGGGGCTACTACATCGCGGTTACATACCGCAGTACGCATAGCGCCTGAATTTGATAATGGCGTGGTGCATGTTTTGGATGCTTCACGAAGCGTTACTGTTGCAGGAAATTTATTGAATAAAGAAAATAAACAAGAGTTTTTAGCTGGTATCAAAAATGAGTACGAAAAATTAAAAAATGATTTTGGAAATAAAAAGCCCGCAAAAGCTTTATTGCCTTTTGAAAAAGCCCAGCGAAATAAATTCTTAATTGATTGGGAAAAATTTACTCCTGTAAAACCAACTTTCACCGGGATAAAGGTTTTTGAAGATTATGATTTGAATGAAATTTATGAATACCTCGACTGGCAGCCATTTTTCATTGCCTGGGAAATGCATGGAAAATTTCCACAAATCTTATCGGATGAAAAGATTGGCGTGCGGCAACCAAATTGTATGACGAAGCCCAGGTGTTTTTGAAAAAAATAATCAAAGAAAAATGGCTTACCGCAAAAGGAGTGGTTGGTTTTTGGGAAGCAAATGCAATTTCAGGCGATACGGTTGAAGTCAAAAATACGGATGGAAAAAAGTTCAATCTCGAATTTTTGCGCCAGCAAATAAAGAAAGCGCCGGGGCAGCCGAATATGTCTTTGGCTGATTTTATAAAACCAAAAACCGAAGATTATATCGGTGCATTTGCCGTTTCAATTCATGGGCTTGAACCACACATCGAAAGATTTAATAAAGAGTTTGATGATTACAGTAAGATTATGCTGCAAGCGCTTGCTGACAGGTTGGTGGAGGCTTTTGCAGAATTATTACATGAAAAAACCCGGAAAGAATTTTGGGGTTATGCAAAGAACGAGCAACTTTCACCCAAAGAATTAATAGAAGAAAATTATGCAGGTATCCGCCCCGCGCCGGGATATCCCGCATGCCCGGACCATACGGAAAAATATAAATTGTTTGAATTATTGGATGCAACTAAAAATGCAGGAATTACTTTAACAGAATCTTTAGCTATGTATCCCGGCGCCTTCGGTTTGCGGATGGTATTTTGCCAATCCTGAAAGTAAATATTTCGGCATTGGAAAAATTGCAAAAGACCAGGTAGAAGATTATGCAGCAAGAAAAAAGATGCCTGTAGAAGAAGTGGAAAAATGGCTAAGGCCACAATTGGATTATGAGGCTTAAAGAACTATTAAAAATTAGTTTTACCTGGATTTAATAACAAGCGTGTTGGTAAAAGAATCATGCCAAAGAATACCAAATCCGCTCAATGGTTCAAAAGGAATGAGTCTGCAGGCGCTTCTCAAAAAAGCATCCTTTAAACTTAATTCTTCCCCATTTTCTCTTACCGCCTTTGTACCTGTAATAAGTTTGCCTATAGTTTTACCTTTGAAAAGTGCTTCACTTAAAGTATAATATAAAAGGTAATTTAAAACTACCACAATATATGAAACAATCAGAAGCCTGGCTTTACCATCAGTCCCTGAAAGGCTATAAGCAAATTCAGGCGATAACAATGCTAATATATATCCAACCGCTAATCCTGTAGCGTAGGCCAAAGCAATCCTTATAATTATATTATCAATAATAAAATTAAGAAACCTTTGCCCGTGTGCAGCCTTATTATATTCAAAAAAAGGATACTCTTCGGTTAATAAATCCTGTACTATTGGTGCTGCATATTCCATGTAGTTGATTATTTTTACAAAAATATAAACGAATTATTATGCGCATTATTTCTTACAATGTAAACGGAATAAGAGCCGCAATAAGAAAAGGTTTTATTGACTGGCTTAAAACTGATCCGGCAGATATTATTTGTATCCAGGAAGTAAAAGCACATGAAACCGATATAGACAGGGTTGCCATTGAATCTGCAGGTTACCGCCCTTACTTTTTCCTGGCACAAAAAAAGGGCTACAGTGGCGTAGGGATTTTAAGTAAAATAGAGCCGGATAATGTAGAATTTGGACATGGAAATAAGCAAAGCGATTTTGAAGGCAGGGTTTTGCGCGCCGATTTTGGAGATATTACATTAATCAACGCCTACTTTCCTTCCGGCACTACTGGCGAAATTCGCCAATCTTATAAATATGTTTGGCTTGATGAATTTTTGGATTACCTCAATGAATTAAAAAAGACAAGAAGGAAATTAATTGTTTGCGGCGATTATAATATCGCGCACAAAGAAATAGATATTCATAATCCTGTTTCCAATAAAAAGTCTTCCGGTTTTTTACCCGAAGAAAGAGCCTGGTTTGATAAATTTTTATCCAACGGGTTTACTGATAGTTTCCGGCATTTGAATAAAGAGCCGGACCAATATTCGTGGTGGAGCGTAATGCGCGCCAGTACAAGATTAGAGAATAAAGGCTGGCGCATTGATTACATCAATGTTACCAATAATCTCGAAGATCAAATCCTGGAAGTAAAAATCTTTCCTGAAGTGAAGCACAGCGATCATTGCCCTGTTTATATGGACATAAAATTTTAAGGATGTTTGTTTACAATATTACTTATAAAGTTGATCATGGAATTATAGATGAGTGGATGGAATGGCAACAAAAAATTGAAATACCGGAGATAATTGCCACAGGCTGTTTTTATGATTTTCGTTTTTATGAGTTGGTAGTAGATGAAGAAGATGGAAGGACTTTCGCAACACAGTTTTTTGCAAGTTCAAAAAGTGATTATAATCGTTACCACGAAATTTTTTATGCATCTTTCAGAAAGCGTTCTGCGGAAAAATGGAAAGAAAATGTTGTTTGTTTCAGCACATTATTAAAAAATGTGGAATAAGTGTTTATATTTTTTCAAAATTTATTTTTAGTAAATCTACTTTCCTTCAAAACCCTTTTTAAATAAAGGTTTTTTATCCTAAACTCCCTAAAACGCAACCCTGTACTGGCTTTCAATAAATTATACCACTTGAATTTAAATAGCAAAACCCCTTTGCTTCGCTGAAATCCACACCAATAGTGCATTTCACAGAATCATTCTTAAAAAAATTTTTATAATAAAAATATTATTGCATTGAAAAACCTTCTATATTTGTTGCTGTTTAAAAAATCAAATAAAATATTATGAACAAAGCTGAACTAATCGCCAAGATGGCCGATGATGCAGGAGTTACAAAAACACAAGCTAACGCTGCCTTAGATTCTTTTACTACTGCAGTAACCAAAACCTTAAAAGGCGGAGGAAAAGTTACCCTCGTTGGTTTTGGAACTTTCTCTGTTAGTAAAAGGGCTGCGCGCAATGGCCGTAATCCTCAAACAGGAGCTGTTATTAAAATCAAAGCTAAAAAAGTAGCTAAATTTAAAGCAGGTAAAGAACTATCATCGAAAATCTGATTTTCGGAAAAATTTCTAAAAGCAAGATGCAATAATTGTATCTTGCTTTTTTTATTATTAATTAATCATTCAAAAAAATAAAACTTTAATGGGACGCGGAGATAAAAAAACAAAAAAAGGAAAAATATTTATGGGTTCTTTTGGTAAATCAAGGCCTGTAACAAAAAATACAAAAACAGCAGCTTCAAAAAAGCCGGAAATAAAGAAAGAGGCTTAATTTTTGAAAAATCCCGGGGATATATTTATTTAAAATAAAAAAACCGGGAATTTGTTGCTTTACTGATGCTGCCCCGGTTCATAAGTAAGGCATCCATTTGCTACTCTGGCCGGCGATGTAAATGGGTGTTCTTCTGCTTTATCAGAATTCATTATATGCATTACCTTCCAGCCCTGCACTTTTAAATAATCAGAAACCATAGAACGATGGCAGCGCCACCATACTGCTTCTGAACACATATAAGCGGTTCGTTGTTTTTCAGCAATATTTTCGAGTTCTTTTATTCCTTCTTTAAAATCATCGGTTTCCATATAATCGGCATAGCCACGAAAAGCGGCATGGCGCCACAAAGTATTTTTAGAACCAGGGTCTACTTTTCTTCTGCCTCCTAATTTTTTTAAATGAATATACTGAATGCCGCTTTGCGGTAAAGATATTTCCAACGCTTCTTTATTAAATTGAGGAAACTTTCGTGAGCCGGGGAAACTTCTGATATCTGCCACTATTTCTATTTGAAATGAATACAGCATTTCTATAAATTCCTCCGAGGGTATGTGTAGAATGCCCGATAGTCCAAATGGTTTTATTTTTTGATGATTCCATAATTTCCTTTTTAATTTTAGAGGATTAAGCCTGCTTTCTCAAAGATTCAACTTTGCTGGGATTTTTTAAAATATGAGGATGCGCTGGCCGGTTAATTACTATTATAAGCACAACGATTATAAGCGTTAAGGGTAACAGCGGTAACAAAAGAAAACCGCGGTATTCCATCCACCCGGTAATTACTGCCGTAATTCCATATGCCACAAAAACAATTATTTGCAGCCCAATTTTCTGTTCAAGGTTTTTTGGCAAAGGGAGTTCAGGGAATTCCCCTTTTATTTTATTCCGAAACCCTTTTTTAAAGCCGGTTACCGCGCTCATTCCGATACTTGTAATTGTTCCGGTAAGAAAAGTAGTTACTACTCCCGGAATATTCAAATGCCAAATCGTTACACTTTGAATTCCCATAGCGATAGCTGATAAAACTATAGAAATATAAAGTACATGATTATTAAACGAATTCCCTTCGTGAAACCAAATAATTACAAGGGAAAAAATTATCATTGTTTCTATCGCGATGCTTAGAGTAATGTAATGCGACCATCCTTTTGTTGTGTTCTCAATTATATAAGCACCGATAAGAGAGCCTGTAAAAAATCCAGCTAAAGCAGCCAGGGAATGAAGTGAAGAAGCCACTTTGCCCTGGCCAATCGAAAGCCCAAGCAGAATGGTGTTGCCGGTCATATTTGCAGTAAATACATGGCCTAATTTGTAATAACTTATCACATCGAGGCTTCCGGCTACACAGGCTAATAATATTAACATTACTTCGAACCAGGCCTCGCTTTTGTGAAGATTTCTTTTCATCAAAAAAAAATTTTTAGGTTACCTTAAATCAGGCTCAGCATTTATCATTCTTGCTTTTTTTTCGGCTCTTTTAGTAGTTTTTTTAAAAGCAGGAATAAATAAAAGAAGCGTAATGATTCCTCCCAGGCCTTCTACCAAAACCGTAAAAGGAGCGCTGGTAAGATGAGCCAGCGAACCCACGATTAGGCTTCCAATCGGAAGCATGCCGCCAAAAGCCATCACGTAATAACTTATTACACGGCCACGCATCTTCTCATCTACATTGGTTTGCAAATAGGTGTTGGTAGAAGCAATAAAAGTAAGTAAGCCCGATTCGCCAATCATTAATAAAATTAATGACAGGGGTAAATAAGTTGAATAAGAAAAAAGCACCAGGCTTACAGAAATTAATAATCCTGCGCCAATAATTACTTTTAATAAATTCTTATTTGCATGCAACCTGGCTACGAAAATCGCGCCCATAAAAGCGCCCAGCCCCGAAATACAATTAAGCCAGCCAAAAGTAGTGGCGTCACCCTCAAAAACTGATTTTGCATAAACCGGCAACAAAGTGATATAAGGCATTATCATTAAACTCATCAATGCCATTAAAATAATCGCGTGCTTTAATCCCGGATTTCTTTTTAAATAGGTAAAGCCTTGCTCTAAATTTTGCCAAATCGGTTCCGCTTGCCTTCTTCGCCGCTTAATTTTTATTTTCATCAGCAATAATGTAGTAATCACAGCGATAAAACTTAAAAAGTTGATTAAAAAACAAATGCCTTCCCCAACAGTACTTAATAAAATGCCCGCAACGGCAGGCCCGATTAAACGCGCCAATGTAACCATTGTTGAATTGAGTGCGATGGCATTAGGCAGGTCCTCTTTGTTTTGCACCAGCACAATCATTAACGACTGCCGCGAGGGCGCATCAAAAGCGTTGATGATGCCAAGCATAATGCCGAGTAAAATAATAATAATGATAGTATAATGATTGGTAAGTACTACTAAAGCAAGCAACCCGGCCTGAATTAATGAGGCAAATTGGGTAACCAACAAAGTCCGGTAACGGCTGTGGCGGTCAACATAAGCTCCGGCATAAGGAGACAAAAACACCATTGGAATCCTACTTGCAAATGCTACCAAACCCAGCATAAAAGCAGAATGTGTCATTTCATAAACCAGCCAGCTCACTGCTATTCTTTGCATCCAGGTTCCTACTAAAGAAATGGATTGCCCCATCATGAATAACTGAAAATTACGATATTGTAATGCCCTGAGTGAAGGAGGTAATTTCATGAATAAAAATTGACAAAAAAACACAGCAGTGATGGATTAAAAAACCCTTTCTGCTTTTAAACAAAATTACGAAAGCCAAAAGTTTTTGTTTTGGAATTCAAATGGAAAAAATAAATTTTAATAAATAGGAATTAGGGAATAAGTGTTCAATAAAAATCGAACAGGACTTTTAATTCCTTTTACGGATGGCCTTCTTTCCTTGCCAGTTCGCCTTCATCAAGATCGGTTTCCTTATCAATATCCATATCAGGATCATGTTCAATATCTTCTTCAGCTTGTTCAAAAGCACGTTCTGCTTTTTTATGTTCTTCCGGATTTTTTATTACCGGATCTTTTTTTGTTTCCTGCAAATCTTTGTCTGGCATAGTATTATTTTTTATGGTTTTTGAATTTACTAAAACTAATAAATATTGTGCCAGCCTCATCAGTTAAGCAAAATCAAAAGCAAGCTGGGTTGGAGCCGTTTTTTTATACCGTTTCAACTCCAAAATCTTTGGTAGCGATTGATTTGAGCGAATGTGAAATAATTCTGTTTCACGAAATCTTGAGGCGACAGTTATTTGTACATTTCCGGCATGCGCGTTGAAAATTTCCTGAACCAGTTCAGGAGAATTATTATTTTTGGAAAGATGCGATAATAATAAATGGCTCATAAAAACAGGCCGGTGATTGATAAAAATTTCGAGCGCTTCTTTGTTGCTTAAATGCCCCATCCCACCGCGTATCCGGTTTTTTAAATACACAGGGTAACTTCCCCTTTCCAGCATTTCTTCATCATAATTGGCTTCCAGGAAAGCCGCGTGGCATTGCTTAAAATATTTAATCACATTTTTGCACGGCTTGCCGATATCAGTAAAAACGCCAACGTAAATTTTATTGCAACCCACTACAAAACTATAAGGATCGCTTGCATCATGGAATTTTGGAAAAGCAATTACTGATAAATTTCCAATCATTATCGCATTATGCGCATTAAAAAGTTGTAATAAATGTGGTTCAAATTCCAATCTTCCGTTTTTTCTTGTGGCCTCGGTGATATAAACAGGCAAAGAATATTTTTTTACCAATGTGGCTAACCCTTTAATATGGTCAGAATGTTCGTGGGAAATAAAAACGGCTTTTATTTGTTCCATCAACAATCCAAGGCGCTTCATTCTTTTTTCAATTTCCCTGCAAGAAATACCTGCGTCAACCAAAACGGCTTCGGTTTCGTTACCTATGTAATAGCAATTTCCGTTGCTACCGGAATTAAGAGAAGTAATAAATAAAGACATCAGGGCAAAGGAAAGAATTTTGTTTCTCAAAAAAGTAAATCTTTTTCAATTCGTGGATAATTTTTCCATCCTCAAATTTTTTGAAACTTTTATTTGAAAAAAAATCCCCACCTTTAAGAAAACTATTGGATGAGCCTTTTATTAAACAGAAACACATTTGGAGATACTGCCAACAAAGGAAATACACTTACTAAAGAAAAAGCTTATTTACTGCTGAACGAATGGGTTTTGAATGATAAACTACGCCTCCACATGCTGCAGGTGGCGCAACTGATGAAGTGCTGGGCTGATGAAAAAGAAAACCTGGATCAAGAAGATCAATGGCGTTGGGAAATGGCCGGTTTGCTTCATGATGCCGATTGGGATCAATGGCCTGACCAACATTGCAAAAAAATAATCGAAGAACTGGAACAAAGAAATATTGATCCGGAAATTATTCACGCCATCGCCTCTCACGGGCCTAATCATTTTGGCGTAGAGCCTGAAACCCGCATGGATAAAATGTTGTATGCTTTTGATGAATTATCGGGTTTGATCCATGCTTATTCATTAATGAGGCCGAATGGTTATGAAGGAATGGAACTAAAAGGTGTAAAAAAAGATTGAAAGAAAAATCCTTTGCCGCCAATGTGTCAAGGGAAGAAATTGTAGATGCCTGTTTCAGGGCCGGTATTGAACTGGAAGATATTATTCCTTTTATCATTGAACACCAGGCTGCAGTTGAATTAAAAAATTCTTTATAAACCAATCTTTAGGGGTAAATTCAATTTCTTTTCAGTTTAAGTATTTGTATTGCTAAATCAAACTTTCATACTTCTAAAAAAATTATTATGCCTGAGAAATCCTTTAACTCCCGCAGGAAATTCATTAAACAATTAGGCGCCACTGCAGCGCTTGTGGCAGCCAGCCCATTATTAACGGAAGCAGCTACGCAACAGAAAAAGCAGATTTTAAAACCTGCAAAACGTATCAGCCCTAATGATAAAATCCGGTTTGCCACGATCGGCATGGGCATCATGGGTTACAATGATACCGCTACGGCTTTAAAAGTACCTAACTCAGAATTAGTAGCGGCTGCCGATTTATATGATGGCCGGTTAACACACACGAAAGAATTATATGGGAAAGATATTTTTACTACACGCGATTATCGTGAAATCCTTAACAGGAAAGACATTGATGCAGTAATTGTTACCACGCATGATTTGTGGCACGATACCATTTCCATTGATGCCATGAATGCCGGCAAAGCGGTTTATTGCGAAAAGCCGATGGTGCAACATATCGATTTGGGGCATGCGGTAATTGCAACGCAGAAAAAAACAGGTAAGGTATTGCAGGTGGGCAGCCAGCGCATCAGTAGTATTGCTTTTGAAAAAGCAAAAGAAATTTATGAATCAGGAAAGATCGGCAAACTAAACCTTGTGGAAGCAAAAATGAGCCGCCATGATGCACTCGGAGCCTGGCAATATTCCATTCCGCCCGACGCTTCTCCTGCTACAATGGACTTTGATACTTTTCTAAAAAACACCAAAAAAGTTGCTTTTGATCCCGTTCGGTTTTTCCGATGGAGAAATTATAACGAGTACGGAACTGGCATTCCCGGGGATTTGTTCGTGCATCTTTTAACAGGCCTGCATTTTATCACCAGTTCTGACGGCCGGAAAGGATTTTGGCAAGCGGCGAATTGAGTTACTGGAAAGATGGCCGCAATGTACCTGATGTAATGACCGCTATAATGGATTACCCCGAAGCCAAAACACATCCGAAATTCCAGTTGATGCTTAGCGTCAACTTTGCTGATGGCGGCGATGAAGGTGAGTATACAAGGCTGATTGGCACAGAAGGAATGATTGAAATGTCGGGCAATAGTTTTAAAGTTAAGATGAACAAACTGCCCGAAGCGCCCGGTTATGGCGGGTGGGATTCTTTTAGCACTTTTTCAGATGCCATGCAAAAAGCTTATGTAGCTGAGTACGATAAAAAATATCCGCCTTCCACACGAACTGTAAACAATGAACCGGATATTATTTACCAGGCACCACAAGGTTACGACGAACATGTAGATCATTTTCATAATTTTTTCAATGCCATGCAGGGAGGCAAACCGGTGGTGGAAGATCCTACTTTTGGATTGCGCGCCGCAGCGCCTGCAATTGCCTGCAACCTCAGTTATTTTCAAAAGAAGATCATTCACTGGGACCCGGTGAATATGAAACTGGTGTAAAGTTGAAAATAAAAATTTGAAGAATTTGTTGGTTTACTGGTTACGCCATTTTAAAAAGAAAACATCATGAAGAGATACATTCAAATCACTGCCGGAATCATTTTTTTTGCTTTGATAGCAATTACTGCTTTCTCGCAGAAAAAATACTATTCAATTTTCAACGGAAAAGATCTTTCGGGCTGGAAAATATATGGTACTGAAAAATGGTACGTTGATAAAGGTGATTTGGTTTGCGAAAGCGGCCCGAAAAGAAATATGGGTATCTCGGCACCATCAATCAATACAAAGATTTTGAACTGACCATAGATTTTAAACAGGAAGCCAATGGCAATAGCGGCGTATTTTTTCATTCCTCAATAGATGGAACCACTATTTCGGGCTGGCAGGCAGAAGTGGCGCCTCCCGGTCTTCATACCGGCGGCATTTATGAATCGTACGGAAGAGGCTGGCTCATTATACCCGACTCATCAAAAGAGAAAGTGTTGCAAATGGGCAAATGGAATACCATGAAAATCCGCGTGGTGGGCAATGAGGTAACCACATGGCTAAACGGTGTTCAGATGATTCATTTAAAAGATGAAAAAATAGGAAGCAGAACCGGTTCTATAGCCTTACAAATTCACCAGGGCGGAGGTATTAAAGTAAGGTTTAGGAATATAAAGATTAAAGAGATAAAGGATTAAATCTTTCAGATTCATTTGAGGTTGCAAATTGAAACCTTTGAGAAAAGAGATAAACCTTTGAGGACGCAAATTGCGCTTCAAACAAAAGGTAAATAAAAATTCAATTTATTTGTTCGTTTGCTGTTGTGTCTGTTCAAACGGCAAATGATTATTTTATATTTTTCTATTTGGTTTTGCGGGTTAAAAAACTTTTCAGGTAGTCAATCTATTAAAATAAAGAACGGACGATCAAAACGATGATCGCCCGTTACAATTTAGTTTCAATGCGCATTAATAAACGTGATGTTTCTGATCCAGCCTTTTTACCAAAACCTCTTTCGGCATATTGATCTGTTCTCCGATAGGTTTTCCGTTGCGGTAGGTAATCACATTCAGTTGCGTAGCGCCGACAGGGAATTGAATTGGCTTTCCGTCAAACTTCGGAGAAAAATTATCCGGATTGGTTTGATCAAAAGTGTAATAGATATCAAGTCCTTTTACTTCGGTAGTAAGTGTTACGCCAAAGTCACTGTTCTTAATACGTGCCGGTTCAAATATCGCGTTGTACATACTTCTCGAATATTTTATATTGGCTGCATCCAAACGCGGGAATTGTTTTTCCAGCCTTGACACAAAATCGCTCCAGTTTTTATTAGCTTTTGCGCTCCAGTACACTTCAGCCAGCGCCATGGCTCTCGGCCAGGTCATGTATTCTGCATGCCTGAAATTTGGAACAGATTCTGCTCCAAAAATTTCCTTGTCCGCCAAGAATTAAATTTTCATCCACACTATCAGGAACAGGTTCATAATTGTAAGAATCAGAAAGCCTGCACAAACCATAAGTTGGTGGTTCGCCTTCAGGCTCACCCTGGTAAAGATCAAGATAACAATAATCCCAAGGCGTCATCACCACTTTGTGGCCCATTTTTGCTGCGGCAATTCCGCCGCTCATGCCACGCCAGCTCATAACGGTTGCATTGGGCGCTAACCCGCCTTCCAGAATTTCATCCCAGCCAATTAATTTTTTCCCTTTTGATTCCACGATTTTCTCTACTCTTTTTACAAAATAACTTTGCAATTCATCCACGTTTTTCAAATGTTCATCGGCCATCAGTTTTTGACATTTCGGGCATTGCTCCCAAAAACCTTTGTACGCTTCGTCGCCGCCTATGTGTATGTAGGGAAAGGGAAAGAGCGCGGCAATCTCTGTAAATATTTTGTCGAGCATGGTATAGGTAGAATCGTTACCTACGCACAAAACGTTATCATTTCTTTCGTAACCTTTGCCTCCGGCATTAACTGAGTAAGGTAATTGTGTACAACTTAAATTTGGATACGAAGCGATAAGGGCAAGACTATGCGCGGGCACATCAATTTCAGGAAGAATACTAATAAAACGGTCCTGCGCATATTTGATAATTTCTTTCATGTCTTCCTGTGTGTAGAAACCTCCATCCGGTGTGGGTTCACCTGCTAATGCAGGCAGAAAAGTGCCCCAGCGGCCGGTACGTTTCACGCGCCACGCACCTACTTTGGTAAGTTCCGGAAGGCTTTTTATTTCGATGCGCCAACCCTGGTCGTCGGCAAGATGAAGGTGCAAGATGTTGTACTTATAGCGTGCCATTTGGTCGATGTATTCTTCCACTTCCTGTTTGGTAAAAAAGTGGCGGCTCACATCCAGCATCAAACCGCGCCAACCAAAACGGGGCACATCTTTTATATCAACGCATGGCATAATCCATTTTACATTTTTTACTTCCGTTACACTGGCGATGGAAGGAGGCAATAATTGCAACACCGTTTGTAATCCGTAAAAAAGCCCGGCGGGTTTGTTTGCCGTTACAGTAACCATCGAAGGTGTAACTTTTAAGGCATAACCTTCATCATGCAAAGAAGTATCTGCGTGTTTATTCAGTACGAGATTGATAACATTTTTAGACGATCTTTTTGTTGAAAGATGATAGCCGGTTGAAGTAGCAATTTTATTAATAAACCATTGGATGCTTTGATTAACTTCTGCCTCCGGAGAAGTTGTGTATATATCTGTTGAGGGGCTAATCGTAAAATGCCCGTCATGCACATGCATCAAGAGAGGCTTCGGAATGATGGAAATGGAATCGCCGGCTTTTGCCTGAAAAGCAGTAACAGAAAAAAGCGCGATAAAGCAAACTAAGAGAAATGAGCGGTTAGCAAAAGGTTTGTTTTTGCGGAAATTTTTTTTCATTCAAATGGATTTTTAGGAGTGAAGGCCTAAGGTAAAACATCGCAATAACTTTCAAAAAAATTTATGCACTGATTTGATTCTTTTATTTGGGGAAAAGTAGAATCTTTTGCCTTCAAGGCTGTAGCCTAATAATTTGCCTATACAGGTAATCTGTTTTGAGGAAATCATTTTATTGTATTAATCAGTCATACTGACGCAAAAAATAAAATCTATCCGTATTTGTTTATTCTTTTTTATATACCTTCTTGAATTATATTTAATTTCCTATAAAATTCCAATAATTCTCAATTTGCGAATCGCAAATTGAGAATTATATACTACATTTGTAAAATGAGAAAACATAATGGAATGCGTCCGCAAGATATTGTCATTTTGCTTAAAATGATTTCATTGAATAAAAGCGGCCTGCAATTAAAAGAAATTGCTCAGTCTCTCCATATCAGCCCATCAGAAGTGACAGAATCATTAAACAGAAGCTATTTAGCGGGCCTGGTAGATTACAATAAGAAAAAAGTTAACAGGCAAAGTTTATTTGAGTTTCTTCAACATGGGCTGCATTATGTGTTTCCCATTCATCCGGGAGGAATGACAAATGGAATTGCAACGGCGCACTCTCATCCATACTTGCGAAAAAAATTTGATAGTGATTGGCTTTATGTATGGCCTGATATACACGGTAAGGAGAGAGGTTTATCTATTGAACCATTGTATCAAAAACAAATTCTGGCAGTAAAAGAAGATGATGAATTATACAAATTACTTGCCTTAACAGATGTCATTCGTGTAGGACGAAGAAGAGAAATTAATGTTGCAGTTAATGAACTTTCAAAAATATTATTACATGAGCCATCAAAGAAATCTTCTTAGAATAAAAGCAGTTCATAATGCTCTTGGCGTTTTAAAAGAAGATGTCGTATTTGTCGGCGGAGCCACTGTTTCGTTATATGCTGATCGAATGGCAGAGGAAGTAATGGCCGACAGACGATATTGATATTTTAATAGAATTATGGACCTATAAGGATTATGCCGAACTTGAAGAGCAATTAAGAAAAATGGGATTTTCAAATGACCGGGAATCCGGAATCATTTGCAGATATAAAATTCAGGATATAATGGTTGATGTAATGGCAACTGGCGTAAAAGAATTGGGATTTTCAAACAAATGGCACCCCGCCGGATATAAAAACGCTTTAAGATATGAATTAGATGAAGGTCATGTTATAAAAATTTTCAGTGCACCTTATTTTATTGCTTCGAAACTCGAAGCCTTTAAAAGCCCTGCCCGAAAAGATAACAATAATGGAATTTTTAGCAGCGACTTTGAAGACATTGTATTTGTTCTTGAAAATAGATTTTCAATATGGGACGAGATAAAACATTGCCAGGAGGATCTAAAAGAATATCTCAGAAATGAATTTGCAAAATTGTTAGCTAATCCTCTTTTTGAAGAATGGATAGGCGCACACGCAGATTATGGATCGCCACCAGCTACCTCTTTTATTATTCAACAACTTGAAGAATTTGTAAATTTATAAATGATCCAAAACAATAATTGTTGGATAGCATCAACCTCACAACAATCTCAAAATCTTTCACCAACACTTCCGCTTCATAAAAACTTCCCCAAAAACTTATTTTTTGTATCGTTCCTTTTACGCCATCATTTTCATTTATCACAAAACCTTCAGGCCGTACCATCACCTCTTTTCCGTTTGCCTCCATGCCAAACCATGAAGCCTGCTCTGATGTAAGCAAATTGTATTTACCAAACATGCCCGCTACATATTCATTCACCGGATGATAATAAATTTGCTGCGGTGTTCCCTGCTGCACAATCTTTCCTTCTTTCATCACCAGTATTTCATCAGCCCACGAAAGCGTATCGTTCGGGTCATGCGACGCCAGCAAACAGGTTATCTGCAATCGTTCTGTGATATCTTCCAACACCGCCTTCAATGTGGTTTTGTTTATCGGATCTAAATTGGAAAACGGTTCATCCAGCACCAACAACTTCGGGTGCTTCACCAGCAACATGCATAAGGCGATTCGCTGCTTCTCTCCGCCGGAAAGCTGGTTCGTCTTTCGTTCCAGCAAATGGCTGATCCTGCATATTTCAAATAACTTTTTTGCTGCCATTTCGTTCAACTTTAATTTGAAACCAAATTAAATCTTTTACATAATAATTATTATGCAGTTCGTAATGCTGCGATAGGTACGCAATATCTTTATGGCCTGCTAACAATTTTTCTTCCGGCCCGGTAACTCTTTCCTCATTAAATAGAACCACTCCTCCATCAGCCTGCACATTTCCTGAGATGATCTTCAATAATGTTGATTTTCCGGCACCCGATTCGCCCGTGACCGCAATCTTTTGCAAGGCACCCTGTTTAAAACTGATATCATCAATGATGATTCTGCCGGGTTGTTGCTTACTTATATGTTGTACTTCCAATAATGCCATGCATGAACACTTTTTTCAAAAATACAATTGTCTCAACGGATCATGCATTTATCATTATTTATTGGTAGCGTTGGCCCGGTGTGAGACCCGAACTCATAATGCTCGGTTAAAAGCCGTGTACTCGGCCAATTGAACTCAGGCCAGCAAGTAAAGGAGGCGTGCAAAACAATATTAAAAAAAATTCCAGGGAAACGAGGTATTGCCGCCAATGCAAATAGCTGTAGTAAACCAACAAATAATAGAAATTTTTATCCGCGCAAATTTTACCTTGTTAGGCCATAAACTCCTTTGGGGAAGAATAACAAAAGGGCCGGATCAAGATTAATATTTATGTATGATTCAATAATTTTATATTATAGAAAATAAATTGGAATAGCAAGTGCCACAAGAAAGGGTCAATTTTAAATGAAAAGTGAAATTGGACACTAACACTAAAATAATGTTAGTCGGTTTAATGCAAATTACTTAAGGGGTTTTCGATAAAGTTCTAGTTTTTAATTTTATGGCAAAAACTTTGTATTACCATAAAAAAGGTAATCGTATAAAAATATTCTCCATCATCGAAGAACCATTCACAAATGGCTTGACTTCATAGGTCTCAGCCAGCAGGACTGTCCTGCCTGGTGCATCCGCACAGAGCAAACCAATGTAAATTTCTGAGCATGCTGACCAGACATGCAATCTATCGCCTCATTCGCTTCTTATAGACCGTCTCTTCGTGATCAGTCCGAAAGTTATATCAATAAAAAAGAAAATAGGATTGGTCTCTTCCTTTGTTCCTCCTATGTTGCGGGCCTGTGGTCGGCGGGGGGCGGTAGTTAGGTTATTTAGGAAGCTATGCCGGCCTTCCGGAGAATGAGCAGTACATACACTCTGCTAGCTGAAGGCTGGACAACCATTCGTACAAAGTCAACATTTTTAAGTCTATTCCCTCCGGCTTAAGTGGAGGATGTTTTAGTTACAATAGCAACAACGGGGAAAAAAAATCAATAAACAAATTAGAAAATGAGATACTCTGTTATTTTTTTTTTATTTCAAACCTTACGCGAAAACCAACACAACAATCTCTGTCAATAGGCGAATTACGATAGGCTGCAGAGATTTTACAGAAGTGAGCTGAATCCATATATCCGCCTCCTTTAATAATACAAAAATTTTCTTTCGAATCCCTGCACCAATCCCAAGTATTACCACTCAATCCATAAAAGTTATTAGAATTTGAAGGAAAGCATTTAGCATTTACAGGATTTCCTTCACCAAAGCCAGTCAAAAACAGTCCGTTTTCCTGAGTGAGTTTGTTGTTGTTTGTAGCATATAAAGAATATTTACCTGGTACTTTTGCACATCTTTCCCATTCATTCACAGAAGGTAAACTACCCCCTTGCCAATTAGCATAAGCCATAGCTTCAAACCAGGTTATTCCTACTACAGGTGATTCCTCGTTTCGGAAATTTTCAAATTGAATGCAAGCAGGTTCCGGCCATTCTACTGCTTCAGTAAATAGTTTATATTGTTTATTAGAAACTGGAGTCGTAGATACAAGAATTAAAGTATCTTGATTTCTTGAATTGTGTGAAACATCATGAATTTGTTTCACTATGCTTCCATCTTTTGAAAGCCATTCAGTTTCAAATTGACGTTGTAAAATTGCCGGTGCTCTATATTTCTTAGAAAATGTCTCAATTCTATTTTCCCACTCACGGAATTTTAAAAGCCGCAGCGCCTTAACTTTTTCGTTAGCCTCTATATTGTATTTTAGATAATTACTTTTTGGTAACACGAGCTTAGAAAGTACCTGTTTTGTATTTTGTTTTTTAATTATATGCGCTTTATACTTTTCAGGAATTGGTGTTTGATCGAGTTGAATAAAAATCTTTTTACCATTAAAAGCCCTTAATTCCTGGTCAACCCAAGGCGAAAGGGCGGAATCCTTTGACCATAAAACAAGTACAACTGAAGTTTTGTCCAGGTTCTCTTTTACACAATTTCTCCAAAAAGGATCTCCTTCCACCAATTCAGGATCAAGAAATACTTCATAACCCCAATGGGTGATCTCTTTAATTAATTGTTTTGCTAAAATGGAATCTTGACGTGAATAACTTACGAAAATCATTTTTAAAACTTTTAGAAATAAGCTAACCAAATTGAATTCAAAATTGCTAATTACCCAACATACTTTGTCTTTCCAATTCTGGTACCTTCAGTTGCCTGATGCTAATATTCCAATTTTTCAAAATAGTTTCCTCGTTGTCATAAATTTTTCCCAGTTGTATTGTTTTTCCATATTCATTAGGTAGCCAGGCGTCTCCATCACTATTGATCAATAAATATTGCCCGAGACGATCATAAACAGAATAAAAACATATTTTAAAAGAGATTTCTTTCGTATTAATTTTTTCTAAAAATATTTTTCTAGCCTTAGAAAAACTTTTATTATTAATCTCATAGAATGAATTGACCCTGGCTGGTACATTGTCAGTTGGTGAGTATTGAAAAATATGCCATTCTAAAATGCATTTAAATCTTTGTAATATGCCATAAATTAAATCTAATTCATCAAGATTGCCGGTATGTAAAACCGTATTAATAATAATTTTTTCATAATTGAATAAAGACTCAATAGCGTTTAATAAAGAATAAAGTTCCGTAAATAAGTTTTTCCGCCCTCTGCGAAAAATCATTACGCTTTCATTATTCCATCCATCCAATGGAATTCCCAATAAATCAACTGCTTCTATCCAATTTGTGAGTGCAGGTACATCAACTAAAAGTTTAGCCGGGTCTTGTGTATTTTTTAAAAAAGGAGTTCCAACAGAATCTACTTTTATTTCTTCAACACCCATTGAGCGGATATTGTGAAGAAACGGGAGGATGCCAGGAATCGTTAATGGATCGCCTCCAGATAAAGTTATTTTATTAATACCCAGTTCTAAAAAACGGGCAATCATTTTTTTAACCAGCAAAAGGTTAGGAACCGCCTTTTCCAAAATGCTGGTAGCAACCCGGGCAACGGACAAAACAATTATTTGCAATTGCAAGGTTTAATCTTTTGGGGTATTCTGATATCATGTTATCTCTGATAAATTTAATTCCAAAGCTGCTTTCCGGAATGCTGTTCTATGGGAATCTCTCCATGCCAATAAATATCAGATCTGAGGTTCTAAAGGGATTGTTTTAATCTTGTCTAATAATAATTTAATCATTTCTTTAGCAGTAATATCAGGATCTGACTTAGAAGTGCCAGCCCCAATGAGTGGAAATAAAATACTTGAGACAGTATTGTCCGTTTCATGGAGTTTTATAAGTTTTTCAAAAACATTTCTAATCCCAGCATCCAGCCTGTCTGGTACATTATTGTAACCACCGCCTATTTCGCCTCTTGCAAGTGTTAAATGAAAAATATAATTTATTCCTTTACTTTTTAAGCCAGTTGTTTCTGTAACCACCACGGTGCCTGGCTGAACAGGCAATCTTAGCGTTTTAATTGCCTCTTGTATTTTCTCATTCAGGCTGTCAACTTTAATATATCCACCATCATCTTTCTCCGCATCCAAATACCTTAACGTGCCAGATAAAGAAGGATCGTAAAAGCGTGCTAATTGCAAATCGATATTTTCTGAATTGACGATAACGGATATATTACTGACATCCTCAATGCTACCGGTTAGTATTCTTAATTTACACAAAGGGTTATCGGGGATGTTATATTTCTTATCCTCACTATACGTAAGTGGTTTGGCGCGATCAGATTCAAGTTTCTTATTTACATCCTCTTCAGTATAAAGTTTTTGCCCATAGGGATATTGTTTAAAGAGGCTGATGGTTTCCCAGTTATTTTCCTCCAAATTTTTAAGATGCTTCCTTAATTCATCTGAATCTCTACCTTCCATTAATCTGTCAGCATCAGTGTGGTCGTATGAGATGACTCTAAGATCTTTAATATCGAAAGGAAGCCTTTCTTTTTCTTTAATTAATAATATGATGGGCCTGCCTGCACATTGAGCAACTGCCAATTCATAAAAGACATTAGGGTTTTCTCCGGTTAATAAAACAATACAAAGCCTTGATTCCATTATATACTGGAACATTTGTTCAGAAATTGATCCGGACTCATATATTTTATCCGATCTGACTGGTGTTATTGAAAAATCTTTCAGTGCCGGTTCAATAATATATTTCAAAACTTTATCCGCTTCCTTTCTCGCTTCGCTTTCATTTTGACTAATAGGACTAATAATGAAACAGGTGTTCTCTAGGCTCATTGTTACTTAGTTGTCTGATTTAGTTAATATTTTTTTCCAATGATTAATTTTTTCCGGTGCAACTCCAGCCAGTGAACTAATTTCATCTATTGTCCTTTCGATGCGTTCCGTAGAACGAGGATCCGGTTTCAGGTTTCGGAGTAATAGCAATTCCTTTTCAACTTCATTTTCATTGTTTAAAAAAATAAGCGCCGTTAATTTTGATGCAGAACTCCAGATTGTTGGCTGTTTCACGGTGTTTATAATCGACAGGGATTTTTTAAAATTGCTTTGTGCCCTGTCAATGGCGCCCAATTGAAGATTACACTGACCAGCCGCATCCGCCATATAAAAGGATGCAGGATTGTAAATTGCGGCAGTTTCATAAACATCCTTCGCTTGTTTCAGAAATCGCTTATCACCACTCAACTTCCATTGTTCACGGTTCCACCTTCCTTTTAGCCCCGCCCAGTTCATATTCCATTTCATAATATCTGCATCAAGTTTTTCAGTCCGTTTAATTAAATTAGAACAAGCTTTATAATCTTTTATTTCAATATATGAAAGGGCTTTCAAATGTAAAACATTTAAGTCGTTGGGTATTGCCTGTAGAAATAAATTGAACTGAGAAATACTCTCAAGGTATTTTTTTTCTTGTAAATAAAGCTTTGCTAATCGCATATGAATGCGGATATCAATAAACTTTTTGAATTTCATCGAGCCAAATAATGACAATGCTATCACTTTATGTAATCGTTCAACATCATGGCTACTACCATCAAGTAAGGCTTTATCAAGCATTTGTTTCCATTCCAAAAAGTAAGCCTCTTTATGGCGAGGCATAATACTTGCTGCCCTTTTCATGGACGATCCGTTTAAGAAACGTTAATAGAATTTTGATAGCTTGAAACCAATGATACAAAAATAGTTAAATATTAATCAATAGCGTCCTAAACGATTAAAAAAAATAGAGAAAGTTGTTTGTATCTCAAATACTTTTGAGTTGCACCAGTCGGTCAGGGATATTAGTAATGGCCTTTCGTTCTGCAACTGGCAATCTGAATCATCTTGGGATAGACAAAGCTCCCTCCAAACCAACAATTAGCTATCAAAATAAAAACCGGGATAATGAAACATTATTCCCTGAGAAATTTAAAGGAAGACCCTGGATAATTTTTGGATTGTTGGTTGTGTTAACAGTAGTATCTTTTATAAATGAACATGAAAAAAATAAAGCGGAAGAAACTGCAAATAAGAATGCAAAAATTGATGCCGATAGAAGAGATCACTTAATTGATTCAACAGCTAATGCACGAGTAGATTCAAGCAATAAAATGATATTAAATGGGATTGGACAGGCGATTGGAAAGTATAGCCTTGGTTATGATTCTGCAAAACAAGAACTTGTTGTACTTCAAAAATTAATTAAGGACTCCGCCAATAGAAAAACAACAATTATTCAAGGAGAATCTCTATACTTGAATTTGATCATAATAAAGGTTTATCATACAGTACTATACAAAATGATTCACTCCCTGTAAGCATTGTAATAACTTCTTATTCCGCAAATTCAATATTAAGAAGTGGAATTATATAGATGTTGGCATCAAGAACCTTTGCTGCTTGTTAGCTCCCCTTCAGGACTTGAACCTGAGACCCTCTGATTAACATAAAAAAGGGCCAAAACTTTCTGTTAACAATTATATAAACATTTGTTAATTTATCAATAACTGTGTGGTAACATTGGAAGGATAGGTTTGCACCTCAAATTTAACCAACCAATTATGAAAAGATTTTACAAGCGAATTGCAAAAGCATTCTCCTTTACAATCACACTTTTGTTGTTTTCAACTTTCACTTTTAGCCAGACTGTTTTTACCGGAAAAGTGTTGGATGCCTCGACTAAAATTCCATTACAAGGAGTAAGCGTTACTGTAAAAAATTCTTCTGTTGGAACTGCAACCAACAGCAAAGGGGAATTTAAAATGACAGTACCTGATAAGAGCAAAGTTGTTTTCAGCTTTTTGGCCACCAGACGCAGGAAGTCACATCAAGCGGAAAAGAGGTGGTTATAGAACTTTCAACCTCAGTTGAACAACTAAACGAAGTGGTGATCACAGCAACCGGTATTAAAAAAGAAGCAAGACGCCTTGGCTATGCCCTTCAGACTGTCAATGCATCGGCTTTCACAAAAGCCCGTGAAGCAGATCCCATAAGTGCCCTTAAAGGTACAGTATCAGGGCTCCAGGTGAATATCAACTCAGAAATAGGCCATCCGTCTGATGTAATCATTCGTGGCGAGAACGGCGCTAGTAATCGCCCGTTGTTTGTAGTTGACGGAGTCCCAATCAGTTCTGATACTTATAATTTGAATTCAGACGATATTGAAACCTACACAGTGCTAAAAGGCCCAAATGCCGCCGCCCTCTATGGTTTTCAGGGGAAGAATGGTGCCATTATCATCACAACAAAAAAAGGGTCTGAACATGGGAGGGGGTTACAGGTAACTTTTAATTCAAGTACTCAATTCAGCAAAGGATTTATTGCTTTACCTAAATATAATGATACTTACGGGCCTGGTGACAATGGAAAGTATGCTTTCGGAGGCGGAGGTTCCAGCCCGGCTTCTTATTTTGGAAACGGAGCCGTGGGAGTTGGCCTGAATGACTATGATTACGATGTTTGGGGGCCTGAGTTCAGAGGGCAACTTTTGCCCCAATATGACGGCGTGTATGATCCTACACAAACTTATACTACCACTTTTGCGGATGGGACTGTTTACCAGGGCCACATCGCACCTACTCCATGGGTTGCAAGAGGAAAAGACAACCTCAAAAATTTTCTGCAGGCAGGGCTTCTTTCTTCAAACAGTATAGCAGTAGCCTCATCTACCGAAAAGACCGATTTCAGAATATCTATTGGAAACACTTATCAGCGTGGTATTGTACCAAACACAATGCTTAATAATGGAAATTTAACCGCAAGTATTGTAGAAAGATTTAATCCGAAATTTACACTGACTTCTTATTTTAATTACAGCAGGCAGTCCACACCCAATGTACCTGATGTTAATTACGGGCCAAACAGTATCATCTACAACCTGATCCTTTGGGGCGGTGCCGACTGGAGCGTGAATGATCCAAATATCAAAAATTACTGGCAGCCGGGTAAAACAGGCATTCAGCAAAATTATGAAGAGTACTACAGGTACAACAACCCATGGTTCATGTCATACGAATGGTTAAGAGGCCATTATCAAAATAATGAATATGGTTATGTCTCGCTTAATTACAAGCTGAATGATAATATTGATTTTCAGTTCAGGCCAAGTATGACGGCCTATGATATGTTTAATTCGGAGAAGATGCCTTATTCGGCTGACGTATATGGCCGCGAACTGCACCAGGGCGATTATCGTGAGGATCGCAGATCATTGTTCGAATCAAATATAGATGCACAGGCAAGGTATCATAAGGATAATATTTTAGGATTTTTAGATGCACAGGCTTTGGTGGGTGCTACAGACAGAAACTTCAGTTTCAACTCTGATTTTACGTCAACCAACTACCTCAATGTTCCCGGTATTTATTCTTTCTCTAACTCATTAGGGCCGTTAACGGGAAGCAGCTTCCATTCCAGCATGTTGGTATTAAGTGCCTATTATTCTGCGGACCTCGGTTACAAAACCTTTATCACAGCAAATGTTACAGGACGCGTTGATAAATCTTCAGCCCTCCCTTCCAATACCAATAGCTATTATTACCCGTCCTTTAACCTTGCGACGGTTGTATCTGAATATGCCAGACTGCCGAAAGTGATTTCCTTCTTTAAATTAAGAGGCTCATACGCTGAAAGTAAAGATGGTGGCACTTCGCCGCTGTTTTCGCCTGATGTGAGCGCAACGCCCGCAGGGGGCTACGGTTATACCTGGTACTCTCCTTACGGAGGCCCGGCTTACCAGTTTTCCCAAACTTATTCTCTTGCACCAACTTACAACAGCCAGAATAGTGCAAAATATTCTGACCAGACGGTTAGCCCTACTATCTATACTTCTGACAGAAAAGCTACAGAGTTTGGGGCAGATATACGCTTCTTTAATAATAAGGCCGGTGTTGATATAACGCACTACCACTATAGGAACACGGGAATTGTGAACCAGGGTACATCTTCGGCATCCGGCTATTCCTCTTTCCTTACCAATGGTAACGTTTATACGAATGACGGGTGGGAAGTGGTGCTGAATGCAAAACCCGTAAGTAACCTGAATGGTTTTAGCTGGGACGTAACGGCTAACTTTTCGACCTATGTAAGGAAATGGGTTAAAAATTCAAATCCGAACAATTACGAATACGATGGCCAAAGAATTGACCTCGTTTATGGAGATGCCTTTGTAAGAACTCCCGATGGCAAAATGGTTATTGACCCGACGTCAGGAGTCTATACCCGGTTTTCAGATCTTGGGGTATCCGCACAAAAAGTTTTCGGGCATGCAGATCCTGATTGGATATGGGGATTAGTAAACACAGTAAGTTACAAAAACATTTCATTACACTTCCAGTTTGACGGCATGGTTGGAGGAGTTATGGAAGATTATGTCAGAAAGAAAACCTTGCAGGGAGGCCGTCATATTGAGGCAGCTACTGGTGCTTTTGGGGTTGCCCGCCCGAGTGATGAAGCCAATATTGCTGCATATACCGGGGTGGGTGTAAACCTCACCGGTGCTCCTATCAAACTTGACCCGATTACAGGTGAAATTACCAATATGAAGGAACTTACAGAAACCACCAATACCACAAAAAGCGAGGTCCAGCCTTTTGTCACCCGTATGGCCTCTATTCCTGACCTTGACATCATTAAGAAAACTTATGCTAAGCTCAGAGAAGTGACAATAACCTATAATCTGCCGAAAACCCTTTTTGGTAACAGGTCATTCATCCACGAAGCAAGTGTTTCACTGGTTGGCAGAAATCTGTTGTACTTCTTCCCAAGCCGGTATAAAGACGTGGATGTAGATCAATATACACAGGATAGTGGCTCAGGATTGCAAACACCTACTACCCGCAATTATGGTTTCAACGTTAATCTTACTTTTTAATTCGTCAATAGAAATAAAATGAAAAAAATACTAACAATAATTTACGTGGCTTTATCAGCGATGCTGGTACTATCCTGTAATAAACAGATCCAGGAAAAGCAGGTAAACCCAAACAATCCGGCCAGCGTGCCACCCAATTTGATATTAGGAACAGTGCTTACAGACTTATCAGGTACCGGTAGCCAGGGCCATTTGGGGGGCATCAATTCATGGGATAATGTGCAGGACTGGAACCAATATCACTGCCAGAATTATGACTATTATGGGAATAACATTTATTCCTGGTCAGACGGTTCATTTGAGCCTTACCTGGTCTTGAAAAATGTGGTTCAAATGGAAAAAGAAGCGGCTGCCAGAGGAGCGGCAGTTGTAAATCCGCTTGAGGCGGTTGGAAGGTTTATCCGTGCCTATTATTTTTATAACCTGACTTCTCTTTTTGGAGATGTACCCTTGACCGAAGCATTACAGGCTCCTGCCAATTCAACCCCGGCTTATTCGTCCCAGAAAGATGTCTTTAAATATGTATTAAATGAATTGGATACCGCCAATACTGACTTTGCATCTTTAATTGTTGCCAATGATAATTCAATAGCTGCTGCTAATGATCTTTATTATGCAGGAAATTTGAGTAAGTGGCAGAAATTGGTAAATTCTTTTAAACTAAGGGTACTTATTAGCCTTAGCAGCAAATCAGGAGATGGTGACCTGGGCGTTCCGGCACAGTTTGCGGCCATTATCGACAATCCCACAAAATACCCCGTTTTCGAAAGCCAGGATGATGATTTTGCTTTTGTTTACAATCCCGGGGGTAGCAATACCTACAGTACTTACCCGTTCAACCCGAGCAACTATGGTTCAATCGCCGGCCGGTTTAATATGGCCGCTCCACCTATGTGGGTGCCCTTACTGGCCTGAAAGACCCCCGGGTTTTCGTAACCTGTGAGCCGGCGACTGCCCTTGCAGGCAATGATCCGAATCCGGCGCAATTTAAATATTTTAAAGGTGCAAGCACCGGTGAACCGGTGCAAAGCATGTATGGCAATGCCAGTGCTGGATTATATTCGTTTATTAACAGGTACCGGTATTATTCCAATTTCACCGGCGAGCCCGATGTATTGGTAGGATATAAAGAAATGTGTTTTAATATAGCCGAGGCCATTGAGCGCGGCTGGATCAACGGCAATGCGGAAACCTGGTATAAAACAGGGATCAATGAATCAATGAAGTTCTATGGCATTGATACGGTCCAAACAAGTTTTACTGCCTATTTCCTGCCTCCTGGTGCCAATTCCGTAACCCAGGTAGCTCCTTATCCATATACTTTTAATTTTTCTACCTATTATGCTCAACCGGAGGTTAAGCTATCATCAACTCCTGCTACGGCTATTAACGAGATCATTATGCAGAAATATATAGCCATGTTTGAAAACTCAGGGTACGAGGCATATTACAACTGGCGCAGGACAGGAGTTCCGGACTTTCAGGCAGGAGCCGGCGTGGGAAACAACGGGGTTATTCCGAAGAGATGGGCTTATCCGGTATCAGAGCAAACGCAAAATAGTGCTAACTGGACCGCTGCCGTCTCATCTCAGCAATTTTCTGCTGATGATCTGAATCAAAATATGTGGTTGCTGAAGTAAGTATGATCAGGGAACAGGACTGCTTAACTCCGTCCTGTTCCTTTTTAAATCATTATCCCGGGTTCCGGGACTAGAGGATATAATGATAAATAATTTAAAAAAATGAAAATAGAAGAAGCCAATAAGGTAGCTGATGAAGTCCTTGATCTTTACGTCCGTTTCGGTAATGAAGATTATATAGGAGAGCGGGTTTCGCAAATAGAACACATGTGCCAGGCTGCCCGGTTCGCGGAAAGAGAAAATTATGATGAGGAAGTGATCCTTGCCGCCTTTTTCCATGATATAGGCCATTTGTGCGAACATATTATGGAGGTTGAATACATGGACGACTATGGAATTGCCGACCATGAAAAGATAGGGGCACTTTATTTAAGTGAAAAGGGTTTTTCAAAAAAAATCGCGAAGCTTATCGCCTCTCATGTTGATGCTAAAAGATACCTCACTTATAAGAACCCCATCTATTATGAAAAGCTTTCGGAGGCAAGCAAAAAGACGCTCACTTTTCAAGGGGGCAAAATGACCCCGGAGGAGGCCAGGCAATTTGAATCGGATGAAATGTTTGCGCTTTACCTCACCTTTAGAAATTGGGACGAGATGGCCAAGGAAGAAAACATCCCCCTTCCTCCCCTTGAACACTTCAGGCAGTTAATTATTCACCATTTAATCAATCAAAAACCATAAAAACCATGAGTATTCAACTCGTAGTATTCGATATAGCAGGTACAACCGTAAAGGATAAGGGAAATATCAACGAGGTTTTCAGAAAAGCCTTTAAAAATGCCGGCATTGGTAATGTAAACGTTGAAGATGTGGATGAAGTGATGGGATATAAAAAAATTGAAGCGATCAAAATTCTGGTAGCAAGGTATAAATCCGGGTCAGAAGAAGATCAGGAATTTATTGATTCCATTCATGGAGATTTTACCCGTCAAATGGTGGAATATTATGAAACCTGTGATGATCTTGAAAGCATGCCTTTTGCTGAAGATGTTTTTAAAGAATTACAAAGCCATAAAGTAAAAGTGGCACTGAATACAGGGTTTACAAGGGAGATTACAAGCCCCATTCTTATGCGCCTTGGGTGGGACAAAGCACCCTTTATTGGTGCAGTCGTATGCAGTGATGAGGTTCCTAAAGGAAGACCTTATCCGGACATGATAAAAAAAATAATGTATGGTCTAAACATTGAGTATGCAGATAATGTAGCAAAAGTTGGGGATACAAAAGTGGATATTGAAGAAGGGCTTAACGCCTCCTGCGGCGTGGTAGTTGGAGTAACTACAGGAGCATGTTCGAAGGAGGATCTTTTGAAATGCCATCCTGATTATATCATCGACTCGTTAAAAGATTTACCCTCTTTAATACTTTAACTGTGAAGTCCCTTTCCGTAAAATTAAGCCGGCTTAAAAATAGCAACACGTTTGTTTCTTTATTTGCTGCTGTCATTACCTTTCTTACCTATGCCTGTGTATATGCTTTCCGAAAACCCTTTACCGTAGGCAGTTTTAATCATGCTCCGCTATTTTTGGGGCTGCCTTATAAAGATGCTTTGATCATAAGCCAGGTATTGGGCTACATGCTTAGTAAGTTTTATGGAATAAAATTCATTTCAGAACTGAAGCATTTGGGGAGGGGAAAACTGATACTTTTATTGGTGGGGATTTCCTGGCTTTCGCTATTGCTATTTGCAGTAACGCCCGCACCTTATAATATCGTCTTTTTGTTTACCAACGGTTTCCCTCTGGGTATGATCTGGGGGATCATTTTTACGTTTGTTGAAGGAAGAAGGGCTACTGATTTTATTGGTGCTTCCCTCGCAGTAAGCTTTATTTTTTCATCAGGGTTTGTAAAGTCTGTTGCAGAATATTTAAAGGTTAGCTATGCGATTACCGACTGGTGGCTTCCTTTCCTTACCGGCCTCGTTTTTATTATTCCCTTAATAATTTTTGTTTTTTTACTCGAACAATTTCCACCACCGTCCAAAGCTGATATTGACAGCAGGATCATCAGGTTACCAATGAAAAGGGCTGAAAGAAAGAAATTTTTTGCTGAGTTTCAATATGGTTTGGTTTTACTTATTATTCTATATGTTTTTCTGACGGTGTTTCGCGATATCAGGGATAACTTTGCAGCAGATATTTGGCGTGAACTGGGGTTTGGCAATGAGCCGTCTGTTTTTACCGCGACAGAAATCCCTATAAGCATTATGGTTTTAGTAATAATAGCAGCTATGATTCTTATCCGGAATAACCGCCGTGCTTTTGTAATAACCCACTTCATTATTGTTGCCGGTTTTGCCGTTGCAGGTATCAGTTCATGGATGTTTATCCATCACCAGCTATCTCCTTTTTTATGGATGACACTGGTGGGGCTTGGCCTGTATATGGGATATATACCCTTTAACTGCATTGTATTTGAGAGGCTTATTGCAACATTTAAGAAAGGGGGCAATGTAGGATTTTTAATGTACGTCGCTGATTCATTTGGATACCTTGGCAGCGTTACAGTGATCATAAGTAAATCACTTTACAGCAATAAACTTCCCTGGGCCACCGCTTATTCTCATGGGGTTATGTATTTGTCAATACTTGGTGTAGGCGGTACCTTTATGGCACTCCGCTATTTTAACAAAAAGTACCACAAAGAGTTTAAAACTGATGCTGAAAAGAAAAATGTTCCGGCTCTGAATAATGAATTAATGCTTAATATAAGAACTGCAAATGCCTGAAAAAAAACACGGTAAAAAATCATCTGCTATTGTCGTTGGTGCAGGAATTGTTGGCCTTGCGACAGCAAGAGCCTTTGCATTGAAAGGTTATAAAGTAACTGTAATTGAAAGGTCCGGACATGCTGTAGGAGCCTCTGTCAGGAATTTTGGAATGCTATCGCCCATCGGGCAACCCGACGGAATACTATACGACAGGGCTATACGAAGCAGAACGATATGGAAAGAGATCGCCGGTGATACGGGCTTTTGGTACGATGAATGTGGTAGCCTGCACCTTGCGTACCATAAGGATGAATGGGAAGTGTTACAGGAATTGTATTCAGTTTTCAGTAAGAGCCACAGAGAGGTGAAGTTGTTAACACCTGCGGGCATTGCCAAATTAGCCAAAGGCGTAAACCTGGTAAATCTTTTGGGTGGCTTATTCAGCAAGAGAGAGATGATTGTCGATCCGAGAGAGGCCATTTCTTCGCTGCCCAACCTGCTTCACGAAAAATACGGGGTGGATTTTGTATGGGGAAAATGTGTAAGTGCTGTTGAGTCCGGCAAGGTCTTCCTGGGACAGAAATCTTTTGAGGCTGACCTCATTTGCATTTGCTCAGGAGCAGATTTTGAAAGTTTATATCCGGAAAAGTTTTCGCAGCTTCCGATTACGAAATGCAAGTTGCAAATGATGAGATTTAAAAATAGCAGCCCGAATTATAGAATTGGCACTTCTTTATGTGGTGCGCTTTCCCTGGTGCATTATAATAGTTTCAAAGCTGCTCCTTCTTTAACTGCCTTGAAAGAAAGATACAGGCAGGAATTGCCGGAGTATATCGATAATGGTATTCACGTGATGGTTTCGCAGAATGGAAACAGGGAACTTACCGTTGGCGATTCACATCATTATGGAACTACGTTTTCTCCTTTTGATGAAGCAAAAATAAATCAACTTATTATGGATTACCTTAAGACTTTCGCCAAGACCGATCACTGGCACCTTTTGCAGTCATGGCATGGCATTTACCCAAAAATGACCGACGGAAGCACAGAGGTTTTTTTACAAGCCGATGAGGCGGTGTATATTTTGAATGGGGTTGGAGGCGCTGGAATGACCTTGTCCTTTGGCCTTGCTGAAGAAATTATTAGCAGGCTTTAAATTTTTATACAAGTAAATTGCCAGTAGACGAACCAATTTTGAAGATTTTTATTTTGCAGGAATAAGGTGCAACCACAGTCATTTTTACACTTAAATTAGTTTTCTGATGAACAAAAAATATTTCCTGTTATTCCTTTTATTGCCAGCATGCTTTTCTTTCTTTATCAATTACCGCGGTTTAATACTGGCTGCTATGCCTTTTACTACTATTGTCGCATCTGTTTATGTCATCGTTGTACTTCCGGCCTTAATTGCAGCACGCCATCTTAAGTTCACATCAACAAAATGTTATCTTTTTATTATCAAAATTTGAATTTTGTGTTATCGCGGAAAATGAATTGCATTAATCTTTACTTTTAATGCAATCAATTAATTATGGACACAAGAAGAGAATTTTTGAAAAAAGCCATGTTGCTATCCGGTGCAGCAGGAATGGCTACGTTACCTCCTTCAATTTTAAAAGCATTAGCCATCGATCCCGATGCGGGCAGCACGTTTTTAGACGCCGAACACATCGTGTTCCTGATGCAGGAAAACCGTTCGTTTGATCATGCATTCGGAACATTGCGCGGCGTGCGTGGTTATAATGATCCGCGCGCAATGGCGCTTCCTGATTATAATAAAGTGTGGTTACAAAAAAACGCTAAAGGAGAAACGTTTGCTCCTTTCCGGCTTGATATAAAAGATACGAAGATCACCTGGATGGGTTCATTGCCACACAGCCGCGAAAGCCAGGCAGGTGCACGAAATAACGGAAGGCACGACAACTGGATTGAAGCAAAAAAATCAGGTGATGACGAATATAAGGATATGCCACTCACGATGGGATACTATACGCGTGACGACATTCCCTTTTATTATTCATTGGCCGATGCGTTTACCGTTTGCGATATGAATTTTTGTTCGTCTCTCACGCCAACAGATCCCAACAGGGTTCATTTCTGGAGTGGAACCGTGAGGGCTGATAAAAACGCAGGCCTGAAAGCTTTTGTTGACAATGGCGCTATAGAGCGAGGTATTGAATGGAGAACCTTTCCTGAGTTGCTGGAGCAAAATAATATTTCATGGAAGATTTACCAGAATGAACTGAGCGTGGATGGTGGTTTTACCGGGGAAGAAGAAGCCTGGCTCGCCAACTTTGGAGATAATACTTTGGAGTTTTTCAATCAATACAATGTAAAACTTTCGAAGAGGCACATTGATTACCTGCCCATAAAAATAAAAAAGCTGCAGGATGCTATAAATGAGTTGCAGGAAAAAATGTCAACTCTGGCTTCGGGAAGCGAAGACCGGAAAGAAGTTGAAATGAAGTTGCAAAGCGCACAAAAGGAACTTGCGTTTTCGCAGGCTGAAAAAGAGAAATGGACAAGAGAAAAATTTGACAATCTTTCACCGTTGCAAAAGAACATTCATGAAAAAGCATTCGTCGTAAATTCCGGCGATCCGAATCAACATCAACTTATGCCACTCAACTATAGTGACGACGGAATTCCGCGTGAGATCAATATTCCCAAAGGAGATATTTTAGATCAATTTAGAAAAGACGTGGAGAACGGTAAACTGCCAACTGTATCCTGGCTGGTTCCTCCCGAAACCTTTTCCGATCATCCGAGTGCACCGTGGTTTGGCTCATGGTATTTGTCTGAGGTGATGGACATACTTACCAAAAATCCTGAGGTGTGGAAGAAAACTATTTTCGTTTTAACCTATGATGAAAATGACGGCTACTTCGATCACGTGCCACCCTTTACAGCGCCTGATAGCCATGACACTACTACAGGTAAGGTTTCCAAAGGGATTGACACCAGTGTTGATTGGGTAAATTTAGAAGAAGATGTTCCGGGTTCCATTGGCCTTGGTTTTCGTGTACCCATGGTGATAGCTTCACCCTGGAGCCGGGGAGGCTGGGTAAATTCACAGGTGTTCGATCATACTTCATCTATACAATTTTTGGAAACTTTCTTAAACAAAAAATTTAAAAAGAATATTAAAGAAACCAACATTACCGACTGGCGCCGTACGGTAACCGGCGATCTTACTTCTGTATTTCGCCGTTACAACGGAGAAAAAATAAAAGGGCTTCCTTTTATTGAAAAAGACCCTTTTATTGAAACGATTCATAAGGCAAAATTTAAAAATGTCCCTTCGAATTATAAAGCGCTCACCAAAGATGAAATAGCCACATTCAATTCTGCGCCTGGCAAATCACCTTATATGCCGCAGCAGGAAAAGGGGATTCGCGATGCATGCGTAATTCCTTATGAATTGTATGCTGATGGAAATTTTAATGCCAATAACAACAGCTTTGAAATTACATTAGGCGCCGATAATAAAATATTTAAAGAACGGGCAGTTGGTTCACCCTTTATTGTTTATGCACGCAACTTTCAGCGATACGATTTTAATGAAAGGAATTATGCCGTAATTGCAGGAGACAGTTTGCAGGATGAATGGCCGGTTGGCGATTTTGACAATAACAAATACCACCTGGAAGTGCATCGGGCCAATGGATTTTCAAGACAGTTCAAAGGGAGTGAAGATGATCCGCAATTACAAACAACCGTAAGACATTTACCGAATGGTAAAGCCGAAATAAAATTCGTTAATGCCGGCTCGAAGGAATACATTGCTACAATCGCGGATAATGCCTACGGCAATTCACCTACGAGTAAAAATATTGGCAGCAAAGCATCAGAAGTTATAATTCCTGATCTCAATAAAAGTTTTGGCTGGTATGATTTTACTATCAAAGTGCAGGGAAATAGCAATTTTGAAAAAAGATATACAGGAAGGGTAGAGGCAGGAAAGCCCACGAAGAGTGATCCGGTAATGGATTGAGGAATGCGAGTCTTATAACCAGTCCATATTTCTGAAGCTGCTTCCGAAATATGGTCGTAAATAAAAATGGTTCCAATTTCTTGAAACCTTTTTATTTTCCTGCTCCCCCTTCAGGACTTGAACCTGAGACCCTCTGATTAACAGTCGTATTTATCCACATTTCCTGTGCTTTCATATTTTGCTGAACCTCAATATTTTAGGGCATTTTCTCATAATTTTGTTTTCCTAAAGTTTCATCTAATAACAAATATGGTATGTACCTGGTATGTACCGAAATAAAAAATATAATATGGTATACACAAAAATAATTCTGGATACAAGACGTAAGAAAACATCCGGTATATACACAGTGAAAATTCGGGTTACTGCCAATAAGATGCAGAAATATTATTTGACGGGATATACAATGACCGAAAGGGATTTTGAGGAAACCTTTAAGAATGTACCACCGAAGAGGTTTCAAAATGTGAGGATACAGCTGGATTATCTGGAAGTGAAGGCAAAGACAATAATTTCTGAGCTGGGGACATTTAGTTTCAGGGGTTTTGAGGCAAAACTTTATGAAAAAGAACAGGGAACAGAAAGCGCTTATGATAAATACAGCGCAATAATCGAAGAAAAAATGGCTGCAGGAAAAATCAGCACTGCCATGAACTACAAATGAAGCATGAAAAGCTTGCAATCATTTTCCAGAAAACTAAGCTACGTTGATATTACTCCGAAGTTCCTCAAAGAATATGAAAGGTTCCTTTTGAACAACGGGAAAAGCATATTAACAGTGGGGATTTACTTAAGGCCGCTACGGGCAATAATTAATGAAGCAATTGAAAATAAAGCCCTGTCCCCGACAACTACCTTTTCTGGTTATTGCAATACCTACTCCAAGGCATGAACCCTAAGGATCTATTACTGCTAAAAACTTCCGATATGACTGAAGATTTTATTAAATTTATCAGAAGTAAGACAAAAGATACGGTGCGCAGAAATCCGATTGAAATACGAGTTTCGCTCCTACCTGAAACCAGGCAGATCATTGAAAAGTGGAGGAACAAAACCGGTGATTCCCTGTTCCTTTTCCCATTTGTCAATGAGGACCAGTCACCGATTGATGTGTGTAAAACAGTACAGCAGTTTGTAAAAGTGACAAACAAACACATGAACCTTATAGCAGCAAAAGTGGGTATTGACAAAAATATTGCGTGTTACGTCGCACGGTTTCAATTCACCAAAACCATGATAGACGCTGACGTTAGTGTGGAGTATATAAGGCAATGCCTCGGGCATACCAGTACATCCACTACAGTGAGATATATCGGCAGCTTTGAAGATGTCAAAAAACACGAAATTGCAATTAAGTATCTTTTAAACTTTTCATGATGGAACCAGATTTTGATACAGAAATAAAAGGAGTGCAGAGAAAAAAAGTGCCTTTTTTTAATCCAGATGATGAGAGTTATTTTGATTATGCCAGTGTTCCGGTAGACTCTTTTTCGACAAATTTATTCGATTATCTTGAAAGGGATGTAGATGATTATATAACCAATCTATTTGACTTACTTATTCCCCCTCATTACGTTATAGATAAAAAAAATGATCCAGTATTTGAATATAGCTCTGTGTTAATGGAACTTTTTTATTTATTATATCGGCAACTTGGCAAACTTGGCAACCCCTGTTTTCTGAAGTTACTTAAATTTTATCTGGCTTCAACAACTCCTCACATACGGCATTGAGTGTGGTGATGGGTGGATGGAATTTGCCGGAAGCATCTTTATATCCATGCCTCATTTTATCGACATCTTCACGTGTCCGGAGGTACGGAGGTAAAAACCCCCATTCCATCTGTACAATATCAAAATCATCTTTTGCATCATTAGATTTTAGAACAGCATTGAGGCCATGATCAAAACCGATCTGTAACTGGCGATCGAGAAAATCAAAGTTGGCTACTTTTTTTCAAGCTGCTTCAATCGGATCCATTCGTCGAATGTTACTCTTTGTCCGTTATAATAGCACATGTTTACTGAGGTTTAAAATGTTGATCTATCAGTTCTCCCATTTCCTCTGCTTCCAGTTGTCTTCCTTCGGGTATCGAGGTCCAGAAAAGGTTCCCGCTTCTGCGTGTAGCTCGTGTAAGCACTAAAGGTGGCTTTTTAAAGTGGTATACGATCCTGAATATTTTCTACTCACCGACATAATGCCGCTGGATGGTTGCTTTACCACCAGGTAATTCAATTTCAAACTGGCTGTAGTCGGACTTCATGGTACTAATTTATTAAAAAAAACCAAAATTGAAACTTGTAAATTATGCTCGCTAATTTTAAATAATTTGGATAACGGTCATTTCTGAAGTTCAGCATTATCCAACTTGACAACCCCTTTTTACTTTTGGTGTTGTGTTTTTTTTTCAATTTAGTGCAGATTCGCGCTATCCAATTATTAAATATTCTTTGAACATCACAATAGATTCCATGATTCAAACACCGTCACACAAGGAAAGCCTATCATTTTTAATTTCTTTGGATTGGTTAGGAGTGACTCGCCTTTCGGCTCCTTATACAGTGAAATTTAATAGCACTTACAAAAGTCAAGTGAAACAAAATTGAACCAAACTATCAAAGAAGATGAACTCCAGGAGCAATTCCTTATGCTTTCCATCATACAACTTTGCAAAAGGCTCTGGGGTGATTCTTTTAAGTTGTTTTTTAATGGAAGCCTCAGCGCTTGAATCAGCGAAATAAAATTATTTCAGACGGGCCGGAACTATCTCCTTAGACAATCTAAAATGCACATAAAGATATTAAAAGTAAAAACAAAAAAAATGAAACAGAAAAACAGTACATCTCAAAAAAGTCATCAAGTTTTTTTTAAAGCAGTAAACGCTGCTTCCGCCTTTTTCTTCTGCGTAATGCTGTTGTCAACGGCATCAGCACAGGTGATGGATTATAAAACGGATCCGCATCTTTCAACCGGCGTAAAAGCCTTCCTGAACGTTTTAAACTCAGGCGGGCCTCCGTTGGAAAGTATGTCACCTGGAGACGCCCGTAAAGTATTGGAAGATGCACAAGCGTCAGTTAAAGTAGATCTTTCCGGAATAGACGTTTCCGAAAAGACAATAAATGAAGGGGGATATAAAGTGAAGTTAAACATCGTTCGCCCTGCGGGGGTGAAAAAGAAGCTGCCGGTTTTTATTTTTATTCACGGAGGCGGATGGGTATTGGGTGATTTTCCCACCCACGAACGAATGGTCCGTGACCTGGTCGTTCTTTCAGGCTGTGTCGCGGTTTTTCCTAACTATACGAGGACTCCCGATGCGGCGTACCCGCTGGCAATTAATCAAATTTATGCGGCCGCCAAATGGGTGGCAGCACATGGGGATGAAATTAATGTCGATGGTAAAAGGCTGGCAGTGGTGGGCAATAGTGTCGGGGGTAACATGACCGCTGTAACCAACCTGATGGCTAAAGATAAACACGGCCCAAAAATTAAATTGCAAATTATGATGTGGCCCATTCTAGATGCAGACTTTACGACAGAATCTTATAAAAAATATGGAGCTGATCGTTATTTAACAACCCCGACAATGAAGTGGATGTACGATATGTATATAAAAGACCCGACAAAACGCAAAGACATTTATGCGTCACCGTTACAGGCCTCTGTTGATGAACTAAGAGGATTGCCACCTGCATTAATAATTGTGGACGAAAATGATATTCTCCGTGACGAAGGCGAAGCTTATGGCAGAAAACTTGACCAGGCAGGCGTTCAGGTGACTACGGTACGATATAACGGAATGATCCATGATTTCGGGCTTTTGAACGCATTGGCGGACCTGCCACCGACACGATCCTTGTTTATACAGTGTGCAGCCGAGCTAAGGGAATACCTCAAATGAGCAATCCACAAGATAAATTAATAACGGTGATGCATACATGCGATTACCGGACGGGTTAAAACTTTAAAAATTTAAAAATCAATTATTATGAGCACAACAACTATTTCAGGGCCTGGGAAATCTACAAATTCGATGGCCAAAGCAGAGCCTGTCGATTATTCAACAGACCCGCATATTGAAAGTCATGTGAAAGACTTTTTAAAAATATTGAATGGCGGAGGCGGCCCACCGCTTGAAACTTTACCCCCCCTGGAGGCACGTAGGGTGTTAGTAGATGCACAGGCTTCTGTAAAAGTGGATTTGTCAGGGGTAGAGGTATCTGAAAAAACTATTTCCAAGGACGGGTATACAGTAAAACTACACATCGTTAGGCCGGAAGGGGTGACCGGAATACTGCCGGTTTTTATTTTCATTCATGGAGGTGGTTGGGTATTAGGTGAATTTCCAACCCATGAGCGTATGGTGCGCGACCTCGTAGTGCTTTCTGGTGCCGTGGGTGTGCACGTGGATTACACGCAAACACCCGATGCAACATTTCCGCAGGCGGTTAATGAAATTTTTGCCGCTACCAGGTGGGTGGCAGAAAGTGGTGCGGAAATCAATGTTGACGGAAAACGCCTCGCAGTAGTAGGTAACAGTGTAGGCGGAAATATGACAGCTGTTACTGCTCTTAAGGCTAAAGAAAATGGTGGCCCGGAAATAAAACTGCAGATAATGATGTGGCCTATAGTAGAAGCGAATTTTGATACAGAGTCCTACAGGCTTTTTGGAAAGGACCGTTTTCTTACAACCCCTCTCATGAAATGGATGTATGACCTGTATATCAAAGATCCCGAAAAACGCCACGTCATCTATGCCTCCCCGTTAGAAGCCAGTATTGAACAACTTAAGGGATTGCCTCCGGCCCTTATCCAGGTTGCTGAAAATGATATACTCCGAGATGGCGGAGAAGCCTATGGCAGAAAACTGGATGAAGCTGGTGTAAAAGTAACATCCATACGCTACAACGGTATGATTCATGACTTTGGCCTCTTAAACGGAATAGCAGAAGTACCCACGGTAAGGTCTTTATTTGTACATGCTGCGGCGGAGCTTAAAAAATACCTGGGATAATTGCATATTTGCGGGATGCTTATAAATTGCGCGGGCACAGGAAAACACATCTTCAATATAAACTGCTTACCGTGCAGGTTTTAAATGCTGAAATAGATGGAGGTATGGGCTCTTTTGTCCGGCAAAAGATCGCCCCGCTTCTGTAGTGCCCCTGGTTTCGGAACCTCCTGCCAGGTTGTTCGTGGATCAGCCGCTACCCGGGCCTTTGACTTTTGGGCGGGCCGTTATTCAGTACCGCACAGAAAACATGAGGATGATTGCGGTATATGGTACGGCGGCGCTGAATGTTTCTCCCCGTATCGGGCACATACATGTGACCGTTGATAACGGGCCATGGCACTGGCTTGATGCGAGCGGCGAGCCGGTAACTCTGAACGGTTTTTCGGAAGGCGAACACAGCGTCCTGATTGAATTGGCTGACCCTGTACATAAAATCATTGATCATAAAACCATATCCTTTATTATTCCGGCGCACAAAACAGAGAGCAAGCCCGCTTTATAATCTATCTGATAACCCTACAATCTTTTTAATATTTATGGAGCCAATAACAAATACACAAACTCTGGTCAACAACTTTCTCCGGCTATTGAATAATCCGCATTTTGAAGAAGGCAAGAGTATTATTACTCCCGGAAGCGTCGTAATATCGGGAAACGATGCGGTGATATTTGCAAATTTTCAGCATACAGTAGTGAGCACCGGGAGAACTTTTCAAACACCAGTCGCATTGCATCTGTCCGTTGAACGGGATAAAATTATCGGCCTGCATCTCTATGAAGATACATGGGTAGTAAGTAATGCATTTTTCGGCTCTAAGGAAAACAGGTAATTCATTCAGCCTAATTGTATAATATGCAAACTTTAGTGATAAAAGACGAGTAAAGCTCACCTGTAAATTAAAAAGTATAGCCTCCCCTGATGAATCCGGAAGATAAAAATAACTGATAAAAAAGGGGTACAAAATAAAAAACCAGATCAAAAAAATAAGGAAAGTGACAAACCAGGTCTCCTTTCATAATTTGTAAAAAAATTATTTTATGGCAAAAAATTTTCCGGAGATAGCATTTACTTCCTCGGTGAGAGAGATGCAGGCCAGGTTTGGTAGCAGGGCAAGTTACGCAAGAATGGAAGGGGATACCTATACAGACGGATTAACGCAAAATGAAATGGATTTTATTTCACAACGGGATAGCTTCTATATGGCGACCATAAGTGAAAATGGATTTCCATATATACAGCATCGCGGTGGCCCAATGGATTTCTAAAAGTGCTGGATGCCAAAAGAATCGCTTTTATCGATTTCAGGGGTAACATGCAGTATATATCTGTGGGAAACATTGCAACTCATCAAAACGTATCGCTGATAATGGTTGACTATCCTGCACGTGCAAGGTTAAAAATTCTGGCGAAAGCTCATATCATAGAACTAAAGGATGGCCCTGCACTGTATGACTTCCTTGATTTGAAAGAATATAAATTTAAGCCCGAACCCCAATATGATTTCTCATAAAATCAAGAGCTAACCAACTAAGTAAGTCCTGATATTGTGAATTTTTATCGAATTGCAACTTATTCATTTACAGCGAATCATAAATGGTTAGATAGAACGTATGATGGTATTGGATATTGAAGCGTATGACTGGAATTGCCCGCAACATATAACACCCCGTTATACAGTTGAGGAAATCAGGGGAATATTTGAATTCCAATTAAATCATATTGCGAAGCTGGAAAAGGAAATGAAAGTTTTAAGGGCTGAGATCAGAGAGTCAAAGAAATAACCAGGAGCCAGGCATCGCTCATACGTTATGCGGGATAAGGCTTCTTCCGTTTCATTTTATAAAATTTCAATTCACGCGTTTTTCAACAATTAATTCCAACGCCCCTATTTTTTTCAAACGCCTGATGTATCTTTCTTCGCCAATAAATTTTGCATTAAGGAAAGAAAGAATTAATTCCTGAGCAGCCATAAGTCCTGTAACCCTGGCCCGATGCAAATAATGTTCATGTCATCATCCTCTACGCCCTGGTGCGCAGAAAAATGATCATGAATAAGTCCTGCTCTGGCACCCCTGACTTTATTGCCTGCGACTGCGGCACCTACTCCGCTGCCACAAATAGCCACTCCCCTTTCAACTTGTTTTGATGCAACAGCTTCTGCCAGTGGAATTACAAAATCAGGATAATCATCCCCTGGTTCCAATCGGTAAGCACCGTAATCCGACAGCTGATACCCAAGGCTCTTAAGAAATGTCGAGATAATTTCCTTCAGTTCATAACCCGCATGGTCAGCGGCTAATCCTATTTTCATAATTAGAAAAATTGAAAGATGAAATTAAAAATTAATTCTTCAAGACCTCATCAACTATATGATCAAGCACTAAAGGGGAATTTTGATCATGAGATAACGAATACCTTTCTTCGATATACGAGGCCTCATTGTAAGCTAACCAAACTTTCTTCTGTTCATCTTCAAATACTATAACTTTCAGCGGAAGATCAAGAGCGATCAACGGATTCTCAGCCATTAAGGGCCCTCCTCCTTTGGGATTTCCAAACAAAATAAATTCGAATGGCAAAAGATCTAACCCCGCATTATTCACTTCGGCTTGCTGATCAATTCTGGAATAAATAGTTGCCCCATGCTGCACCAAGAATGTTTGCAACCGGTCCATCGTTTCCTTTACGTCATATTGGCTTTGCCGGATATTGACTCCTTTTACACCAACCATATTATTATTTTTAAAGGGTAAAAATAAAAACACCCCTAACTCCAATATCTTTGCTAAAAACTCACGCCTGCCTCTCGCACAAGATAATACCCTTAATACCACATTTGCACTCCTGGATAAGCAATTATAAAAAAACCTTCTATCTTTTTTGCCCCCCTTCCACCTGTACGTACATTTGTAAATCCCTAAACAACTTATTTCCGCAGAAAGAAGGTTGGATGAAACCGAACAACAAAGCTACATCGCAGTTGAGAGCGCTCGATGTATATTTAAAGGCAATCGTTGTAAATTTCGGTATTGAAAAGATAAGTTGCAATTTCACATGAATTTATTCATCATAAAGCATGAACCAGATAGATAAAGAAACACAATTTGAAATCACCATCTTTGATTAAAGCCATATTTTAAAAGGATTATTAATGAATGATGATGTCCAGGTAATACATAATAAAGAACTGATGCGGTTTGAAGTAAACCTGAATGGTGAGTTTGCATTTATAGAATACAAATGGTATAAAGGTGATATTGCATTTATGCATTCGGTTGTACCGCCAGGTTTCGGGGGAAAAGGCATTGGCTCAAAAATAGCCCGTGCGGGGCTGGATTACGCAAATAGAGAGAACCTGAAAATTATGTTATTCTGTCCTTTTGTTTCAAAATTTGTGAAGGAGCATGAGGAATTTCATCATTTAGTCGATACAAAATATCACACGGCATATAAAACATAAAATGTACTTTTTATTGAGATTTGCATTTCCGGAATGAGCTGCATGTGACTTTGTCATTAATGAGTTTTTTAATTTAACAAAATGAATGCAGACGAAACCCGGCACATTTGTATTTGTGGGATGGAGGCTTATGCATTTAAGAAAAACTAAATTCATGGTCCATCGAAACAAGAGTATTGACCTGTCAAAACCCGGAAACTTTCACTTAGAAAATAACGACCCACGATTTCTCATCAGTCATTTATGTCACGTTAAAACCGAAGGCGTTTATGATGTCTATATAGTGGAGCCCGGAATCATAATCAGAGTACATAAGTTCCCGGGTTCTATGCCGGAATATTCTAATACGGGCCTAAATTATGAAAAGAAATGGATGCGGTGAACTCAATGATTAAGTGAAGACCATTAACCGGCTTCTATCACTTTGTCGCCATACTTATACAACACTTTATCTATCGGTACAAGTTGCTCCACGAGATACTGCCAGACAAACCCTTCAGCTCTTTCCTTTACTATTTTTTTAAACCATATTCCATCCGGTTGTGAAATAATTATGGGACCATCTTTACAACGGCCGTTACAAAGTGTTTTAGTGGTATGTATTTCATCGGTCAGACCGCATTCTTCTATAGCGGCCCTTACGGCAGCCGTGCTCTCTTCTGCACCAAGAAGCTTACAACTTCCACCGTTGCATAAGAAAAGATGTTTCCTAATCTTGTAAGATCTTTAATTGCCATAGGTACTTTTTTTAGAATTTTTTGAACGTGAGAATAAGATGTAGATATAAAACAAAATCATCAGAATGAAAAATCCTACGCCGATCAGAGTAAGAACATTTTCCTTTATTTCTATTCCCGGAAAAACGTGGCTGAATATTTTGTACCCACCTACAATGAACGAGATATATACAATGATCCATCCAAGCCTCCTCCGGTAGTTAAGAACAGTATCGTTATTTACCGATCGCAACATCAGCGTAAAAAGAATCCTGCTATCGAAGGTGTCAGTAATAATCATCCCAATCGAAAAAGAAAATCCAAGCAAGAGTGCACTTCCTGTGCTAAGTTGTGAAGTGGCGTGTAGGCCCACGCGGCGGCCTGCGTGTTGGTATCAAAAACCATTGCGAACAAAATACCAATCAATACAATTGAAAGCGGGTGGGAACTGTTCTTTAACTTTGGGTAACAGAAACGTTTTCCATCCTTTTGGCGAATACTTTTTTTGGCTCTTAACATTCGAAAGTTTAAAAAGCCAACAAGGATCAACAACAAGCCGGGTATCCAGTCCAATACATTCCATACAACCTGTGGAAAATTCCATGAATGGCTGAAGCGGCTTATCATTACCGCGATACAGGTAACAACTGTTCCATGACCTAATGCAAAAAGGTTCCGGTCCATTTTGCAAGTAACGGTTTGGTGGCATTAATATCTTACACTAACTCCGTCAATAATAGCAATATGATCAGGATCAAAACCGTGACGAAGGCCAAGCATCAACATCAATAGTATTCCTGAAAGTTCCATAATTCTAAGATTTTATATGATACCGTTCGCTTACTTCTTTTGTTTTTTGCGCTATCTGGTCGGGTGTAAGAATCCTTTTCTGCAGCAGGCAATTTGAGGCAGATACTATCCACTTTTCGTAGTAAGATAATTTGCCGGCCATTTCTGTTCCCATGTTTTCTGTACCGCGGCGCTTTTCTTCGGTGTTAACGATCTTATGATAGTCAAGCACATCCAGTAACGCATGACAACGCTTTTCCCACGGATACAACGGGCGCTCTGTTATGGAAATTTTTTCATGGCAACCCGTTCCTCCGATATCGTTGGGGAGATGCTTTACGAGATATTCTGTATCAGACATAAAAATTATATTTAAGAGTGATTTTAAAATTGATATTGCTATAGGCATTGATCACCTTCACCCCAATCATGGCATCTCTTGTTACAAGTGCCTCTAGTTGTTCTTGTGTAAAATTTTCCGTTCCCTTAGGGCGAACCGGTAGCACCATATAGCGCTGGTTTGCGGTAGAATCATTAACTACGATCTCTACTTCATCGGGGATTATTGTACCAAATTCTGCCAACACTGCTTCGGGGCTCTTTTACTGCTCTCGAGCGGTACTCTTTACTTTTATACCAGTCAGGAGGCAAACCCAGCACCGGTCTTGGGTAACATGAACAAAGGGTACACACAATCATGTGATGAATCTTTTCAGTATTCTCCAAAACAGTAAAATCGGTATCATCATACATAGTGATTTCCATTTCGGCTGCGGCGGCAACGCCATCCATCAAAAGCCTTTTTTTAAATTCCGGGTCGACCCATGCCCTGGCAACCAGCTTGGAACCAAGAGCCGGAGAACGTGAATCAAGTACTTCAATTTGTTCCCTTATTTCCTCTGGTCCATAAGGCCCTTTTCGATCAAGAATTCCCTTATACTTATTTCCAGTATTTCATAATAGCCGGGCGTTTCATCATGAATGATGGGAGCATGATCATCATGCGTGTGTGCGTGATTGTTAGACATTATTTTCAATTTTAAATTTTCAAGCCATGGTTCAAAAATTTCAATTTCAAGGCGGTCATTTTTATGTCCCTGGTATTCGGGCCACAGTTCTTTTTGTTGAATAGTTACCAGGTAACTCCATATTTTACTCCCTGCATTTCTTCCAAATGCTTCCTCCTCCGGATTAATATACAGGCCCAGCACCCGCAATATTTTAACCTGTTTGCCACGCATATACATTGGAACCCGGTAATGACCTATTGGGTATCGGAGGGCGACATTGGCTGCGTTGCCGACTTCAAATTCGGCAGGATTGTGATGGACAATTTGCATATTTATATGATTTTGATAATTTGAAATTCTAGTACAACTTGAACCGGCTTAGCACAGGAAATATACTACAGAGACACATCTCAATGGTTGACGCACCCCCTGATCAAAAGCACCATAAACGTGCAGGACCAAATCGACACCAAAACTACATCGTCACTTCAACGAAGACAATGTACATGTCAGGGTCATGAATGTAAATATCCGGTCCGTTACCGTTGGAGAAAGTCACTATCGCAGTAAAAAGGTTTCCTCATTGACCAAATAACGAACAATGCTAATTGAATCTATTAGTCAAAAAAGATGAATTTGTTCGATAAATAACAGAAATGTAAAAGTCCAAACTTTGATGGTCGATAAAAGGTTTCAGAGTTCTCTATGCGGCGATTACGTGTCAGATAATCCAGAAATATTTTATAAACAATTATCAAAAGGTATTTAAGATGCATATTAATCGTTACTCCGTCAAAAAGAATCGTGAACATACCAATATTCAGTTTGAAATTCACGCTATAGTATCTCTCCCAGAGGAAATGCAGCAGAGGGATTTTTTGCCAATTTTTCATGGGGCTTATTCAATAATTTGGTTCAGAAAGGTTCCGGGAAATAAATATAGATATGGAAAAATATGATATCGGGGAAAAGTCAATTTACTATGCAAGGCCCGGTCAGGCAATTGCCTGCGATATCCATGAATCGGCAAAAGGATTCATCATTTCCTTTACAAAAGAGTTCCTCGATTTGTATGAGAAGGATTCATCAGAGTTAGCACCATCAATTTTATTTAATCATTTTAATTCAAAGTCCGTCGTCAAAATAGATGATGAGATGGATAGTTTTTTTGAAAACATAGCTGAACAAATGGTACATGAGTTCCGTCACCCATTAAAACTTCGGTCAGAAATATTAAAGGGGTTCTGAAAATATTCATTCTGTACCTTAACCGTCATGTAGCTATAGACTATCAAAATAATTTTCAATCGAGAAAAGCTGGTTTGGTAAATTCTTTTTATGCGCTGGTGGAAAAGTATTATACAACAAAAAAAATGGTCAAAGAGTACGCAGAAATACTCGCGGTTAGTCCTAATTATTTAAACGAAATAGTAAAGGAGTTTTCCGGTTTTTCCGCAAGTCATCACATACAACAGCGTCTCATAATTGAAGCAAAACGAAAAGCAGTTTATGAGGGATACAGCATGAAGGAAATTTCATATCACCTGGGATTCTGGGATCCCTTCTCATTTTAGCAAGTTCTTTAAAAATATTACCGGGACAAATTTTACCGATTTTAAGAAAGGAGTTTCCGGAGTTGGAGGGGATGGGGTTAAAAATCATATTAGCAAAAAAATTCAGGTTTATCACACAAAATGGTTGCGTGAGATTGTTGATGGAGGAAATATTTTTCGCTATAAAGAATTTCCATTTTTGCCATAGTACTCGGCTATACACTCTTTAAACTTTTTCATCTATCACAATTAAAAAAAACAACATGAAACCGAATCTTGGAATTTTAGAAACCCATTTACAAGCCGTAAGTCTCGAACTGAATAAACTGCTGGCTGATGAAGTGGTTTTGTACATCAAAACCAGGAATTATCATTGGAACATTGAAGGTCCCGATTTTCACGAAATGCACATTTTCTATGAAAAGCAGTTTCAGGAAATCGATGAAATGATGGACCAGATTGCCGAAAGAATCCGCACACTTGGGCATTATGCCGAAGCGCGGCTCGCTGATTATTTAAAGCTCACCAATTTAATTGAGCCTCCTTACATTAATTTGCAAAAGGATCAACTGTTGAGCCTCCTTGCCGCCCACGAAACTATAATCTGTAATCTGCGCAGATTAATTCCACTTTTTGAAGAATGAACATAAGGATATCGGAAGTGCCGATTTTGCCACCCAATTACTTACCAGGCATGAAAAGATTGCGTGGATGATCAGGGCTTATCTGAATTGAGTTTGAATATCCCGTTTAAAATCGCTTTAAGTTTTTCCAAATAAAAAAGACGGTCTTTCAATGAATAAGACGGAAACCAGGTCAGTTTCCGTTTTTTATTGTCACCACTAAATTAACAGATCAAAGTAAATGCTGTTATTTTTAACAGATCCATCAGGCGATGTCTGTCAATTTATTGGTAGGTGTCTGTTTCAGTCAGGGAAGTTTTTCCAGGTAATAACTAACGTCGATGCCTATCCTAAAGCATTCATCACAACACTCTTTTTCGATAGTGAAATTCGCGATGCTAATGGCTAATTAGCGAAATACCGCGACATGAAGATTCCCATATCTGTCATAATTACTTGACATATAATCTATTACACTCTGGCATTCCCTTTGAAATCGTTTGTTTGAAAAATGGGAAGATAGTATCGGTCCGGGGCAAATATCCAATTTTAAAAAACTTAAAAAATAAATTCTTTTAAAAATGCAAACGAAAACCCTAACAATGAACGAAAGCCGGAAGACCTCTCAGTCCGATCAGAAAACACTAAAGCTTAATGGTTATTCGGCGATCCAATCGTGGGTCCTGGAAGAATGCAGGAGGTTTCGATGTTCCTTGAGGAAAACACGCTTTTGTTTATTCTTGAAGGAGTCCTTAAAATCAGGTTTGGCGAATTGCAGTATGAAATCACCAATAACGAGATTGCGTTTTTTAAAAGGGATATTTTGATTGAATACACGACTGCAGATTCAGGAAATGCCGGCTCGGGTGTTGAATTTGTAATTGTCTCTTTTAACAATGAATTGGTAAAAGAATTTACCAGGCTCGCTGAACTGCCCGATGTTTCCCATGAAGATACTCCACCAATTTCGGTGAATTCGATTAACGCACGTTTATTAAAATATATTGATTCGCTTGAGCCATATTTTTTTGAACCCGAAAAAGTCAAGGAAAGTCTGGTCAAAATAAAATTAATGGAATTGCTTTTTTACCTCGCAGAGATGAAAAACCAGGTTCTCGAACAATTATTAGACTTAAGAGAGCAATTCCGCCATAATATTACCAGCACCGTAGAAGAAAATATTATGAACTCAATTTCCCTGAATCAACTTGCCGGGCTTTCCGGCAGAAGTCTTTCAAGCTTCCGCAGAGATTTCCAGGCAATTTATAATATGCCTCCTTCTCAATGGATTCGTCAAAAGAGGCTCGCAAAGGCAGGTGAACTTCTGCAAAGTACCAACATGACTGTAACCGATGTTTGTTATACTTCAGGTTTTGAAAGTGTAGCCCACTTTTCACGGCTTTTTAAGTCTCAATATGGCTACTCTCCTTCCGAATTCAGAGGAAACAAACTAGTCGCATAATTGAGATTCACGGTTGTAATGTCTTAATACTAAACTAAAAAATGGCTTCAGTTTCCAAATAAAATTAATCATGGGAACAACTGGGTTTAAAGTTATCCCAATTTAAAAAGTAAACATCATGAGTATCGTTATCAAACTTCCATTAAGCAACGCCCCCGAACATGAGTCAGGTTGCCCTGACGCATTACTCGCATTAGTTGAATACGGGGATTTCGCGTGTGAATTTTGCGGAGAAGCATACATTGCCGTCAAGCGCCTTCAGCAACATCTGGGCGAAGGCCTAAAGTTTATTTTTCGCCATTACCCACTCGTTACAAGGCATCCATTATCACTAGATGCGGCAGTAGCCTCAGAAGCTGCCGCACAACAGGGAGAGTTTTGGAAGATGCATGACATGATTTTCGAAAACCAAAAGTACTTGACGCGAAGTTCATTTTCAAGATTCGCTGAAGAAATTGGCATTGAAATGTCGGCTTTTGATAATAGCCGAATCCACAAAAAGATAATTCATAAAGTGATCAATGATTTTGAAAGTGGAGTAAAAAGCGGTGTTGACGGCACTCCGACGTTTTTCATTAATGGGCATAGGTATACGGGCTTATGTGATTTTCAAAGTTTACTAAAAACATGCAACTATGTAATGAACTTTATACAGGGAGAATGTCATGCCTAACGGCTCATTTTTAGCGCTCCTCCGCCATAAGTTTTCAACCAAAATGTTCCTTGTGTATGCCCAACTTTTTCATTCTCGAATTTAGCGTACTTGGTGGCAGGCCCAGTAATTCCGCCGCACCTCCATCTCCCGAAATTTTCCCCTTGGTATGTTTAAGTATTTTCAAAATGTATTCCCGATCATTTTCATCAATGGTTTTTATTGGTTGCCCTTCCGTATGAGTTTGCATGTTCGATTTTTTTGTGCGGGAAGCCAAGGTGTATTTCATTTATAGATTCCGTGGTGGCAAGTAATACGCTGCGCTCGATCAAATGTTCCAATTCTCTCACATTACCCTGCCAGTTGTAAGTAAGCATAGTTTTTACCACCTCCTCCGAAAATCCTGTAACATTTTTATTTTCCCTGTTGGCATATAGTTTTAGAAAATGGTTAGCCAGCGAAAGTATATCCGCCTTTCGTTGCCTCAATGGCGGTAAGGCAATTGGAAAAACATTGAGTCGGTAATAGAGATCTATCCTGAACTCGCCCCGCGGCCATCTCCTCTTCCAGGTTCCTGTTCGTCGCGGCTATAACACGAACATCAATTTTTTTCAATCGACCACCAATTGGTTCCATCTCCTGCTCCTGCAGTACACGAAGAAACTTAACCTGTAATTCCAGTGGCAATTCGCCTATCTCATCCAAAAAAATAGTTCCCCTATCTGCCAGTTCAAATTTGCCTGTTTTTTTATTTATGGCGCCAGTGAAAGCGCCTTTTTCATGCCCAAACAATTCCGATTCAACCAAGTTTGCAGGAAGGGTTGCGCAGTTTACCACCACAAGGGGTTTATTTTTTCGCAGAGAAATTGCATGAATGGCCTGGGCAACCAATTCTTTACCGGTACCACTTTCTCCAACAATTAATACAGATGTGTTTGATTGGCTTATTATCTTAATATTTTCAATCACGTCAAGCATATTTTGGCTGATACCAATAAAAGGTTTTAATTCTTCAACGTCTCGTGAGGGCTTGACGACTAGGCCGTGCTATTTTCGGTGTTAGCTTCCTGATTTTGCTGGTGCAGATACCAGGCCACATCAAGCATAACTAAAACATCTTTTTCGCGAAATGGTTTTACCAGAAAGCCGTAAGGCCTTGTCGACTTGGCTGCATCAAGAATCTGTTTATTTGAATTTGCAGATATATAGACAAACGCGATGTTTTTTTTCTTTAGCTCATGAGCCAGGTCAATACCGGTTAAATTGCCCTGTAAATAAATATCAAGCAACACCAGGTCTGGATTTTCATTTTCGATAATTCTTAAAGCTATCGGAACGGAACGTGCAATCGGACATACAGTATAACCTGCATGTTCAAGTATCCTCTGCAGGTTATTTGCTTCAATAAACTGGTCTTCTACTATAAGTATTTTTGCTTTCATACGTGCGCTTGTTTTTCGCTTATTGTATTCAATACACTATTAGGATCATGCAACGGATCAACATTGAATACTATTGTAATCTTTGTACCTGCGTTATTTTCAAAACTGATAGCGCCATTGATGTCTTCACTCAATCCTTTTATAAGTTTCAATCCGAGGGAATCCAGATGGTTTGTTCGCAAGTCGGAAGATCAATACCTATTCCATTATCGGCAATGATGAGAGTGATATCGTCGCATTTCGGTGCATCTAATAGTCAATAATGCCAGCCCTTTTATCCGGGAATGCATACTTAATGGAATTGGTAACCGCTTCATTAACGATCAATGCTATTGGAATCGCCTGTGATACACCAAGTTTTAATGGTTCAACATTTAGTTGGAAGCGTATCCGCCCGTTAGTACCAAAACTATCCCCCAGGTAACGAGTAAATTCAGGAAGATATACTGACCATGTCAATTGTTTTTACATCATCCAATTGATAGAGTTCCTGATGAATGAGAGACATAGCATAAATCCGGTGCTGGCTGTTTTCAATCGCTTTTAATGCATCATCTTCTAAATATTCTGCCTGCGATTCAAGCAGGCAAATTACGGTGTGCAGGTTATTTTTTACACGGTGATGGACTTCTTTTAGCAACCATTCTTTTTCCGTAAGCAAATGCTCTAACATTTCATTTTTGGACGTTATAAGCTTGTTTGAACGACGTTTCTGGCGGTATTGCCAAATCAACAAACCGACTATCGTTAACAATAATAGTACTCCTCCCACCGCTACGTCATTTAGCAGGTTAGCCTTGCCAAGGTTTGTTTGCTGAATTAGATCTTTTTTTTGCAATAATTCTATATTATTTTCCTTCTCTTTCGTTTCGTAAGCCACCTGTAACTTTTCGAGCTTTTTTATTCTGTCGCTATTAAACAGAGAATCATCTATCTTTTTATATATCTGATAATTTTGAAGCGCCGAAAAGTAGTTACCAAGTGACGAATCAGCCTTAAATTGAATCCATTTGATATTTCTAAGCAGATTAACGGAATAGGAAATGTTATTTTCAAAAGACCTTTTATGCAATGATTGTTCAATATAGGAATTTGCAAGAACATATTTTTTTTGTTCCAGGTAGAATTTGCCAATCATGTAATAGGCTTCAGGTCCACTAATCGAGCGTCCCACTTCCAGGTCCCTGCCCTTGTTTCCCTGCACCTTTTTATCAAGTGCTATCATTTCGAGATATTGTTTTTCAGCGAGCCCGTTTTGATGAAGTGAATAATAACAATCTCCCAGGGCACCCGCCATTGTTTCTTTATCTGCCGGACGAAGCGGGGGGTGGGCTTTTTGCAAATCCTTTAAGAATTTAAGTGCCTTAAGGGGTCTATTCAATAATAGCATTTGGCCAGCCGCTTTTGCGTAAACCGAATAGGTGGACCAATCATCCATCCGGTCTTTTGCCTCCAGGTAATACTTAAGGCTGGTTTCCGGTTGATTGAGGGCTGCGTAAATTTCCCCCAATTCATAATCAACGAATACAATATTTCCGGTATCACCTATCTCTTTAAGGTTTTTAAGTGTCTCCATTGTATAAAACAGTGATTCATCCAGATCTCCTTTAAGTCGATATATTGCACCCAGATAATAAGCATATTCGGAAATGTTTTTAATGCCGGCAGCCTTCAATAGTTTGATGGCTTTGTTAAGTATATTTATTGCACTGTCATACCTGGAATGAAACCTGTCTCTCAATGCGACATCTTTCATTACACTAGCCTCATTTAATGTATCATTCAACTCCGCAAAAAGGTTTATGGCGTTCTTAAAGCAGCTCAATTCTTCGCTAAACGTACTATCAGTATCGGGCATGTACAATCCCAGATCGTTCCACCACCTCGCCTGGCTGCGTTTATCACCATTTTTTTGATAATAACCAATAACCTCCAGGAAAGAATTTTTACCTTTATAAAATTCTCCCGCCGAAAAATAATACTTACCTAGGGCAACCAGTGATTCTTCTTCCCAGTGATGATTGTTAAGGGCTTTTGATAGCAACAACCCCCGGTTAAAATAATAATAGGCACTATCGAGATCTTCTTTTTGCGCGCCTGGTAGAAAAAGATAGTGTTCTCCCAAAACCAGTAATAATCTGATCTGTTGCGGTTTTGCAACCAGCGGTATAAATTCTTCGGCCTTCTTTACCGCACCTTTTTTTGCAAGCATTTTGCATTCAAGGAAGCAGCCTTCATTGTATCCCAACTCATAATTCAGGCTTTTGCTAAGAAGCCGTGCCTCGTGGGCAAAATACAATATACTATCGTATGAATGACTATAATCCCAAAAATAACTGCAGATTCTTATCAGTGTATTAACTCTGGTGGTATCCTCACCTGAAGACTTCAATTTCCCTAAGAGTTCTTGGTATGACCGGTCTTTAAAGTGTATTATGCCCAACGCTTCGTTAGTAAGCTTCTGCGATTTACCGTTTGTTGTCGCAATTGAAAGCAATATCGCTAAATACAAAATTTTAACCATACGCCATGAATTTTAGTTATAATAAGAAACTACGCGCCAATAAAGATTAAAGTTCCTACCGATCATTGAACTGGCAAAATAATATCTGACGACTATAAGCAAGGTGGTGGTTCCTGATAAGAAATAAGCAATCTGATTATTCCGAAACGAAAGCCCGATGCGCACTATTTAAGCATATTCTCATTAACCCATCCGATTTCATCTTCGTTAATCGTGTGTTCCATACCGTTATACACTTTTAGCGTTACGGTTGCGCCAAGGATTTCCATTATTTTTTTCGATTCTTCCGAACGATTTAAGGGAACATGCGGATCATGGTCACTATTGCCAATAAAGACTTTCGTACTTATCAAAATTACCGTTGTAATTTTTCACCTCCAAAACCTCCCCAATCAGCCCTCCTGTAAATGCGATCACGCCACCATACCGGCGGGCATTCCTGGAAACGTATTCTAAAGTTAAGCAAGCACCCTGAGAAAATCCTAAAAAAAATACCTGTTGACTTTTTAATCCATCATTTTCTACATCGGTTACAATTTCCTCCAACAGGTCCAAGGCGGAATTTCAACCATGGCTGGTTTTGTTTTAACGGGGCCATAAAGCTGTAGGGATACCATGAATTATTGGTTGCCTGAGGTGCAATAATGTGCGTGTCAGTCGTATGTAAATACTGCGCCAGGGAAATAATATCTCCTGATGAGCCGCCCCTTCCATGAAGCATGATCAATACTCTTTTTGCCTTGCTTAAACTCACACCGGCTACTTCAATATTTTTTGTATGCAATGCCATCAGTCATTAAATTTATCGGTATTGAGTTGAATGACTTGTAACCCGCTTTCGATCTCCGAACGGCTGGGTTCAAACCACGGTGGCAATTTTAAAGATTCTCCCAAACGCGCAGGATCTTCATCAACCGCAAAGCCGGGAGGTTTTGTTGCAATTTCAAACAATACTCCCCCGGGCTCCTTAAAATAAATGGAATGAAAATATTCCCTGTCCAAAACCGGCGTAGGATCGAAACCTGCAGCAACTAATTTTTCTCTTACTTCAATTTGAGTGTTGTCATCTGCAGTTGCAAATGCAATATGATGTACGGTTCCTCCTCCACCGTAGCCTCTTAAAGTATCAGGTGAGCAAACGATGTCCACAAAGTCGCCCGGTTTCCCGCTGGCAGAATACCTGAACCTGTTACCTTTTTCCGAAATAAGGTGGTGATCCATTTGAGTCGTCAATAAACCAGCTGTTTTTTCATATCCTTCTTCCATTAGTGTTACCCCGTAAAATCCTTTTATGCTTTGCCCGGCTGGAATATGGCCGTATGTAAAACCGGTTCTCTCATCTTCTTTATTCGCGATTAACTCAATGCCTAATCCATCAGGATCTTCCAGGTAAATGAATGTTTCATTTTCGTGCCGCCTATCGGGTGGATTGAAGTGTATGCCAAACTTCGTGAGCCTCTTCATCCAGTAGTCCAGCGAACTATCCGGAATTGAAAATGAAGTTACGGTTAGCTGTCCTTTTCCTTTTCTACCCTTTACAATTCCCGGATAAGGGAAAAACGTGAGGATGGTTCCCGGTGATCCGGTTTCATTGCCATAATATAAATGATACACATCCGGTGCGTCGAAATTTATGGTTTTCTTTACCAGGCGCAACCCGAGAATACCTGCGTAAAAGTCGAGATTTTCCTGGGCATCGGAAGCCAGCGCCGTTATGTGGTGGATGCCGGAAACAAGTTGATTGTTCATGATTTTACTATTAAGAATTTGCGTGTATGAAGAATGAGTTCACTGTTAGTCTAAAACTTTTCTACAATAATGCCCCCTGCAATAATCAACAAAATGCCCCTTTTATCCCGCCACGAAGCCAGGAATAAATTGAAGTCGATTTTAATCCGGCCCATGTGATTGTTTCTTCCGTAAATTGAAGATAAATAGCAACCACCAATGCGCCGATGACAAAAGAAATAGCCAATGCATAGATGGGACTTCCTATGAACTTGCCGAACCCTGCATTCAACCCTGCCTGAAATGAAAGCAGCGCCCCCGATATAAATACCAAAATAAACCAGGCTATTTTCATTAATTTAGTTTTAAAGTAGTTCGGTTTTTTTTAAAATTACCCGGCACTAAAGTTGGGAATTTAGACAACCCCACGTTTTACTCTACAAATCAATGTTTTTGATTATGCAGTCCAAATTTGTTTTCGTCCCCTGTTTATCGCGGACAAAAAAACGATAAACTGCTACTCCACCTTGCATCCCTCTTATGAAATTGGTATTAAACGTACGCTTCGGAGTTGCTTTTCGAAAACAAAATTTTTCAATTAATTATTTTATTTACTTCCTTTCGCAATTCGGGTAAAACTTCTGACGCAAACCACTTATTTTTTGACTGCCAGATATTATTTCTTGGTGATGGGTGTGGGAGTACAAAATAATCAGGCAAATAAGTTTTGAAATTTCTAATTGTTTCCGTCAATGTTTTTTTTGACTTGTTCCCTAGATAATAATCCTGGGCGTACCGGCCAATAAGCAGAATTAGTTTTGTATCAGGCATATTAGAAAGTAATCCAGAATGCCATAAGGGGGCACATTCAGGCCTGGGTGGCAAGTCGCCCGATTTACCTTTACCGGGATAACAAAAGGCCATAGGAATAATCGAAAATATATCGGTGTTATAAAATGTTGACTGATCAATACCTAACCAATTCCTAAGATTATCTCCGCTTTTATCGTTCCATGGAATACCCGTCTCGTGAACAAACCGTCCCGGCGCTTGTCCGATGATGATTATCTTACTTTTTGCACTCGCGGATAAAATGGGGTTAACACCAAAATCAAGGTACTTTTCGCATTTCTTACAATTACTGATTTGTTTCAAGATATTTTTCATTCACGAACCTTGATTATTTTTTTTGACCGCAAAGTTACTTTAATAAACGAGTGGGTATTTCCCCTGATCATGCAGAAGTAACCTCCCGGGTACAGCTAAATGGCATCAAAAAAAGTTATCGTTATTAAACCAATTGTAAATTAAGGCGTGTCTCCTCAAGGTCAAGTTCGCTCTCAATTTTCCTGGCGATTTCTTCACTCACTTTTCCGTTGCGATTTAATTCTTTTAGCGACTCCCGTTCCACACTTAAAACATCTAACTCTAATTTCGAATATTCATTAAATATATCATTTCCTGCCGGGTCGTACTTTTTGTTCCCGAAATAACCTGCTGGTAATTCGGTTCTTTGTATCTGCCTGTATTTGATTTCATACTTATTTTTCAGGTCACTCAATAACTCGCTACTGACTGAAGAGAGATTCTGTTCAATGTGATTGATAATAGTATTCAGAATAATATTCCTTACTTCATATTCTTCGGCCGCCAAAGAATAGACAGGCATTTTAAGACTGCGAATAATCAGGTTTAAATTCAGGCCAAGTACTACAAGTGTGCACAGAATAACGCAAAATGTCAGGTATACAATCAGATTACGTTGAGGGAAAGCATCTCCATTAGGCAAAAGAATCGGGAGGGATAGCGCCGCGGCCAGGGAAACAACACCCCTCATACCCGCAAATCCAAAAACAACTATATTTTTGGGATCAAAGGTTTCCGTTCGCCTGATACGCTTGCTAAACCGGCGGGGTAATAACACCGCCGGCACAATAAAGAGAAAGCGGCTGATGATCACAACCGCGCTTACAAGGATTCCATAGCCAATTAGTTCAGCATTCGTATAATTTTTGATGCAGGTAACAATGAATCTCAATTGAAGTCCTATCAATATAAAAATAAGCCCATTGAGGATAAAGGAAACAACATCCCAAACTGCATAAATCGTAATCCGAGACTGGTGCGCAATGATGAACTCAGAATTATAAGACAAATACAATCCGGTACAAACTACTGCAAGTACTAGGGGTTTGGTTGATATGGGCAAAGCTTTTATACATATAAAGCCTCTCTAAAAATTTGAAAAAATTAAAATTTTGGGAATGCCGAATAGTTAATGCTATTAGAGTTAGTCCATTTTAGCCAAACACTCTTGAGCATTGCAGAAGATTATAACTTCTGTAACCACTGAACTTTCCTTTTTGGGTGTATTACATCTTCATCAAAAGATGTGGTTGTAAATTGGAGTTATTAGTCAGATTAATGCTATCTACTTAATATATGAAAGCGGAAATAATCAATTTAGAATTTAGTAGCCAAAAGAGCATAATAACACGTGGGCTTAGCGATTTTATAGCTATAATAATTTTGCTGATGAGTTTATTTAAGAATGGTAAGAGGGAATTATTGAAAAACTTATCCACATAAAAGCGTATGTACTAAATATGTACAATAAAAAAAGCGACTATGAATAATATTCATAATCGCTTGATGTTTAAGCTCCCCCTTCAGGACTTGAACCTGAGACCCTCTGATTAACAGTCAGATGCTCTAACCAACTGAGCTAAGGAGGAATGTTTTATTTTTCCTTTCGGGGGTGCAAAAATAGAATATTTTACTTTGTAACAAAAATTGATTTTAAACTATTTTTTTTATGCTTTTTTTACCCCAAAAACACGGCCGTTTTTGCTTTCAATATTTTAGGTATTTGCTCTATATTTTCGTACCTTTGCAGCGTAAATTTTTTACATTCTAAATTGATTTTTATCCCACTTATATGGCAGAAGATACAGCAGAAATCATAACCCCTAAATTGGATGGTTATGGGGCAGACAGTATTCAGGTTCTTGAAGGGCTTGAAGCAGTAAGAAAAAGGCCTGCAATGTATATCGGCGACGTTGGAAACAAAGGTTTTCACCACCTGGTTTACGAAGTAGTTGATAATTCTATTGATGAAGCGCTTGCAGGTTATTGCTCCAATATTACGGTTACTATTAACGAAGATAATTCTATAACCGTTTCAGATGATGGCCGTGGAATTCCTACCGGCATTATGAAAAAAGAAGGCCGTAGCGCTTTAGAAGTAGTTATGACCGTATTACATGCCGGTGGCAAGTTTGATAAAAATACTTATAAAGTAAGTGGCGGTTTGCATGGCGTTGGCGTAAGTTGTGTTAATGCCCTCAGTACCGAATTTCATGTTACCGTAAACCGGGATGGAAAAACTTTTGAGCAGGAATACATCAAAGGGGCTCCCCAATATAAGGTCCGGGAAATCGGTGCCAGTGATAAAACAGGGACTACTATTCGCTTTTTGCCTGACCCTTCCATTTTTATTGTTTCTGTTTACAATCGTGAAATACTCGAAGGAAGATTAAGGGAATTGTCTTTTCTTAATAAGAAAATAAAAATTGTCCTTAATGATTTAAGGGAAAAAGATGATGACGGGAAAACCTGGTCAAAAACGTTTTATAGTGAAGGTGGTATCGTAGAATTTGTAGCGCTGATAGATAAAAATGGTAACCGCCAGCCGTTACTGCCTACAATGATTTATTGTGATGGTTATGATGAAGGCAGCAACGTGACAGTGGATGTAGCCATGATGTATAATACCAGTTACCAGGAACATCTATTCAGTTATGTAAATAATATTAATACCATTGAAGGCGGTACACATGTTTCCGGTTTCCGCCGTTCCATAACCCGTGTTTTTAAAAGCTACGGTGAAAAACAAGGCATGTTTGAAAAAGCCAAAGTAGAAATTGAGGGAGATGATTTTCGCGAAGGCCTTACCGCGGTTATTTCAGTAAAAGTGCCAGAGCCACAATTTGAAGGCCAGACAAAAACAAAATTGGGAAATAACGAAGTAATGGGTGTGGTGGATTCTACTTTAAGCAAGGTGCTTACCGCTTATCTTGAAGAAAACCCTAAGGATGCCAAAACCATTATCCAAAAAGTAATTTTGGCTGCGCAAGCCAGGGCAGCAGCTAAAAAAGCAAGGGAAATGGTACAACGCAAAAGTGTACTTTCCGGCGGTGGCTTGCCTGGAAAACTGGCTGATTGCAGCGATAAAGACCCTTTCCGTTGTGAATTATTTTTAGTCGAAGGGGATTCCGCAGGCGGCACTGCCAAACAAGGCAGAGACCGAAGTTTTCAGGCAATTCTTCCTTTGCGTGGAAAAATTTTGAATGTAGAAAAAGCAATGGAACATAAAATTTATGATAATGAGGAGATAAGGAATATGTTTACCGCATTAGGTGTAAAAATTGGCACACCTGAAGATCCAAAAGCGCTTGATTTATCCAAACTGCGTTATCATAAATTGATCATCATGACGGATGCGGATGTGGATGGAAGCCACATTGCAACGCTGATTCTCACTTTTGTTTTCAGGTATATGAAAGAATTGGTAGAACAGGGTTTTGTATATCTTGCCCAGCCGCCTTTGTATCTTTTGAAAAAAGGAAAAGAACAAGCTTATGCTTTTAATGATGAAGACCGTAAAGCCTGGATAAAAAAAGTAGCCGATGGAAAAGAAGATGCCGTTCATATCCAGCGCTATAAAGGTTTAGGTGAAATGAACAGCGAGCAACTTTGGGAAACTACTATGAATCCTGCAACGCGCACATTAAAACAAGTAACTATTGATAGCTCTGTAGAAGCAGATAGCGTTTTTAGTATGCTGATGGGCGACGATGTGCCTCCCCGCAGGGAATTTATAGAAACTCATGCCAAGTATGCAAGGCTGGATGTATAACCGGTTTTCAAATAAATTAAAAGCTTCTTCTAAACGAAGAGGCTTTTTTTGTTTTAAAATGGTAAATTTTATTCTGCTATTTATAAAGAAATATAGGTTTTACACTGATGATGTTATATTGCACTCAAAAATTATCTATTTAAATTTTCATGAAAAATCTCTTTATTACATTATTGGCTTTATTTTTTTTCGTTTCCATCAAAACTGAAGCACAAATTGATTATCCTGTTTTTAAAAACAAGACGATCATAAACCCGGCGGACAGCCAGCAACTGTCATTTAATTTATACAATCTAAATTATATAAATAACACTGAATGGTTTGGAAACATTCCGTTAAGCGGCACTTTATTTGGTTACCAGTTAATTCCTGAATTAGAATACCAAATATCTCCAAAGCTTATAATAAAAGGTGGCATTTATCTTCAAAAAGAATTTGGAAGGCCCGACTATACAACCATTGCGCCTACATTTCAAATGAAATACCGCGCCAAACATTCTACTTTTATTATTGGTAACCTGGAAGGAGGAACAGGCCACGGCTATATAGAACCCATTTATGATTATAAAAATAATCTTAATGATAGGTTAGAAAACGGTTTCCAGTTCCTGGTGGATACAAAACAGTATAACCATGACCTGTTTATTAACTGGCGGCGTGCGATTCATCCGGGTGATAAATTTAAAGAACAGTTTGATATTGGCTATGTTGGAAATTTAAATATTGTCAAAAAAAATAATTGGGATTTTCATATCCCGATTCAATTAATATATTCTCATAAAGGCGGCCAATATGATAGTTTAAATACGCCGCTTACTTCATTAACCAATTTTGCAACCGGTTTTTCGGTAACTTATAATTTCAATAGAAAGCTATTTAAGAAAATTGTATTTGAGAATTATTATGTGAATTATAAAGATATTTCGGGGCAGAAATTACAGCCTTACAACGAGGGCAATGGCTATTTATCGCATCTTTTGTTTGGCTTTAAAAATGTAGGAATTGATTTAAGGTATTGGCTTGGAGATGGGTTTATTGGCCCACGGGGAATGGCATTATTTCAATCTGTTTCAGAGAAACATCCTGGCCTTACTGAGAAACACCGTGCTTTATTAATCGCCAGTTTTATCTATGATAAAGAGATATTTAAAAATGTTTATTTTGATTTTAGAATTATTCCCTATAAAGATTTTATAGAAAAAATTTCAAGTGGGACAGGGCTTGAATATTCTTACGAAATGTATATAAAATATAACCTGAAGGTAAATTTGAAGAAAATAAAAAATTCCCTTGATTTCTAAGTTTACCAATTGTTATGAAATTTATAATGTGAAATAAGTTTAAATACCTAAATTTGAAAATATGTAGCCACGGCTATGAGCTTTAATCACAATTTTTTTTTAACTATAAACCCACTACCATGGCAAAAATGATAACGGCTTATTGCATGAAAACCAAAGAAAAAAACGTTCCCATGCAGGATGCAGTAATTACTAAAACTTCCCGCGGCGGATATATGGCGCAGGGCAATGACGGAAAAGGAAATAAAATGACCACTATGCTTAGCGAAGCAAATGCCCTCCAGGCAGTGAAAGATGGCGTTGCTAAAAAAAGTTGGTAACGGCTAATTAAAATGATTATTAAAGCGGTACTATTTTTAAAGATTGTATCGCTTTTTTTACATTACCAAACTTACCCAAGCTTAAAAGAGCCTGCTTATTTCTTTTGCAAAGCCTCCAAAAAAACCTTTATACATTTCCATGAAAGCAGGCCGGTAAAGAAAAAAGGATTACAATTCTTTTTCAGGTAACTGATTAAATTACCCTTACAATTTTCGGCTCAGCCTTGGTTATTCACAAAATTTCAAGAAACTTAAATATCATTTTTGGGTAGAAAGTACACCAAATAAAGATTTAATTTTTTGTTGATCTTCCAAATTATTTTTAATGAGAAATGAGTGCTAAGCGAACCCGGCCAACTTTTATTTTTACTTTCCTTTTTGTATTATCAAAATGAAAATCATTAAATTTTATTGGTTTACTGTAATATCTGTGTTCATTTTTAACCCTCTTATCAAATCGGTAATTCAATTTTTTGTAATTAAGAAACGAAAAAAAATCTTGCAAAGGGGAAATCTTAATACGGTATGCACTTTGTATTTAAAAAGCCAGAATTCTACTAAAAATATTCCGGTAATAATAGTTTCTGCTACAGCTGGCATTGCTAAAATGGCTGAAGAAGCGGGAGCTGACGATTTTATTGAGAAACCTTTCCAGATAAAATATTTATTAGGTATCGTTTCTAAATGGATATAGAATTGCAATAATTCCTAACTGTTTTTTAAAATTCTTTTCATTTTAACCTAATCAAAAAAATATTTTTGCCTGAACTAAATAAATTAGTATTTTTGTCTAAATAAATTAGTCACTATGTCACAAGCAGGACAAAATCTAAAATACCTTCGCAAACTTCGCGGTTGGACCCAGGAAGAATTTTCCAGTAAACTGGGAATCAAACGTTCACTTCTCGGTGCTTACGAAGAGCAAAGAGCCGACCCGCGGCTGGATGTTTTGGAAAACCTGAGCGAAATTTTTAAAGTTTCATTAGACGAACTTTTGTTGCATGACCTGAGTGAATCGAAAGGCTCCGGGTACCTTGCAAAAAGAAGGCAATTAAAAATGATGAATGCAGACAGGAACCTTATACACTTTGTTCCTGTAAAAGCCGCTGCTGGTTACCTCGCGGGCTATGCCGATAGTGAATTTATTGATGAGCTCAATACTTTTACCTTACCGATGCTTACAGGCGGAAGCTATCGTGCTTTTGAAATTATCGGAGATAGTATGATGCCAACGCCAAGTGGAAGCGTAATTGTTGGAGAAAAAATAGAAAGCCTGGAGAGTGTAAAAAATAATGCGGCTTATATAGTAGTAAGCAAAAATGAAGGAATCGTTTATAAACGTGTTGTAAAAAATAATAAGAATAAAAATAAATTAACCCTTGTAAGCGACAATCCGGCATTTCAGCCGTACCAGGTTCACGCGGCTGACGTGTTGGAAATGTGGCAGGCACAGGCAATTATCAACAAAGTAACTCAACATCAAAGATGGGATGTGGATTCATTAGTAAACCTGGTAAGCAATCTTCAGGACCAGGTAAGTTCCTTGAAGAAAAAAATGAATTAGCAGGCAGATAATGTTTTGTAAATATTAAAATAATTAGTATCATGCATGAAGCGTAATATTTTTAAAAATACAAGCATCAACCTATTCATTCATCAACAAAATTATAATCATGATTAAATTACAAATTATCGGGCACCTTGGAGCAGATTGCACTACAAATGAAGTAAATGGGAAAAACGTAATTAATTTTAATGTTGCCCATTCTGAAAAATATAAAGACCACCAGGGAAATTTGGTTGAAAAAACGATTTGGGTAAAATGCGCCTACTGGACTGATAGAACTGCCATTGCCCAATACCTCAAAAGAGGCCAACTGATTTATGCAGAAGGCACGCCTGAAGCAGAAGGTTATCTAAATAAAGAAAACCAAAACGCGGCTTCTTTAAAAATGCGGGTTTTCCAGGTGCAATTATTAGGAAGCAAAAATGACAACCAGGAAGGAAATAATCAGCAAAATAGTAATTATCAATCAGCACCATCCTCGGGTTCAAAAGAAAAACAGCCTGCAGCAGCAACTGTTGAAGAAGAACCCGCAGATGATCTGCCTTTCTAAACTTATATTTTTGTTGTTCTTGTTAAAGCGGCTTAATTTTTTTGCCGCTTTTTTTGTGGGCAACTTGGCATAACATAATTGAATACTGATTTTAATACACTCATTACAGTAAACAAAGAAATAGTCAATATTTTGATTTTGCCTCCATAGCTTGCCGGCTTAACTGTCCTATTTTTTATTCTGAATTTTTTTCCCCTTTTTTCCCAAGTTTTACAATATCGCCGGATTTAAATAATATTGGCTCCAGGGTTTCTTTCCACTTTGGTATCTTACGAAGCAGGAATTCAAGATCCATCCCGAAATGCTTAAACTCTTCTCCTTGGGCATCTTCCATAATTGCTTTGGCGTCTACATCTTTTTCAACTGATATACGTTGTTGATACCAATTAATTGCTTCCGCTTCTTCCGTTAATGCGGCAAACATTCTCGCAAGTGTCCTGGTTTCTTCCGAGAGTTCTTGTGGAGGTTCATGATACTGATTAAATCCCATGGGAATATAAATTTAAAAATGAATTAATTATTAATGTTTACATCTCAACAATTATTCCAAATTAGGTTCCTAGATTTTCACGGGAAAGCGAGTGGTTTTAATCGTTACCCGTAGGGAATAAATTTTATTTGACCGGGACCTGTTAGTTTCTGGAATTAACTAATAAAAAAATCCCGCAAAAAGCAGGATTTTAAAAAATTTTATTTAAGAAAAGATTATTCAGCTACTACTTCAAAATCTACTTCAGTTTCGTGTCCTTTGCCAAAATCAATTTTTGCTTTATAACTTCCTAATTCTTTTACATCGTCTAAAATGGTAATTCTGCGTCGGTCTATTTCATAGCCTTTTTGTTCGCGGATTGCTCTTGCTATCTGTACAGAAGTTACACTACCAAATATTTTTCCACTGGTTCCCGTTTTAGCGCCGATCTTTAAAGGGGATTCCTGCAAAATTGTTACAACACTATTGATTTCTGCAAGCAGCTTTTCTTCTTTTTTAGCCAATTGCTTTTTACGTTCTTCCAATTGTTTTAAATTCGAAGGGCTTGCTTCAATCGCAAATTTGTGAGGAATCAAATAATTGCGCCCGTAACCATCTTTTACAGTTACCAATTCGTGAGCACCGCCTAAATTATTTACATCTTGTATTAATATTACCTGCATTTTGATTGCATTTTTACCCAATCCTTATTTATAAAGGACTTTCTGTGCCCAAGGCACATTAGGGTGGTTAAAAATTTTATTTCATTAGATCTGTTACATAAGGAAGAATCGCCATTTGGCGGGCTTTCTTTACAGCATCGCTTACTTTACGTTGGTATTTTAATGAATTACCGGTAATGCGGCGTGGAAGTAACTTTCCTTGTTCGTTCAGAAATTTTTTCAAAAAATCGCCATCTTTATAGTCGATATATTTGATGCCCATTTTTTTAAAACGGCAATATTTTTTTGGCCTTTTTTCCGTTTTAATTGCTGTAAGGTATTTTATTTCGTTTGCTTTAGCCATTGGTTACCTCCGCTTTTTCGTTTTGTGTTTTTACGCCATTTCTCTTTTTTGCATTGTACTCAACGGCGTATTTGTCGAGTGCAGTAAACATGTGGCGAATTACTGATTCATCGCGCAAAAGCTGGGTTTTCAGCTTCTCATTGAAGTCGGTTGGCGCCTTATATTCCAGAACCCAGTATAAACCGGTAGTTTTTTTCTGGATTGGGTACGCCAGTGATTTTAGTCCCCAGGCATTTTCGTGTACTACTTCTCCTTCGTTTTCAGTAACTAACGTAGAGAATTTATTCTGAGCGGCTTTATATTCCTCTTCAGAAAGTACAGGGGTAAAAATCACCATCAATTCGTAATTGGGCATTAATCGTGTTTTTTAGCTGTTTTTAAACAACGGTGAATAAAAAATTTTATTTGGGCGGCAAAGGTAAGTTATTTTCTTTTTTGAAAAAGAAATTATCACCTCTAATTAAAGTGTGAAATGAGATTTTTTTGCGAAGGCTATTTTTAAGGGAAAATTCCTAATTCAGCATAAGAAGTAGCCACTTTATTAATAGCGCAAACATAAGCGGCTGTTCTCAGATCAGGAATCGCCGGTGTTTTTTGCCAGATATCAACAATCTCGCGTGTGGCAGTAATCATAGTTTCTTCCAGCCCGCTTCTCACCAGATCCACTTCATCGGCGCCGTGAAGAATAAAATCACGCTCTACCGGCGTAACGCTTTTTCCTGTAAGATTTTCTACCATATCCACAATATGATGATTCATATTTTCCGTAAATCTTTTTTCAAGCCTTCCGTAACGAACGTGGCTGAGATTTTTAAGCCATTCAAAATAACTGACAGTAACACCACCTGCATTCAGGTACATATCCGGAACGATCAAAATGCCTTTCGGATTTAAAATATCATCCGCTTCCGGCGTTACAGGCCCGTTCGCAGCCTCGCCAATTATTTTGGCTTTTATCCTATCCGCATTTCCGGCGTTAATTACATTTTCCAAAGCCGCGGGTATTAAAATATCACATTCCATTTCCAACGCGTCCCCCGATTTTTCAAAATTATCAGCTCCGGGAAAATCAAGGATAGAGCCTGTTTTTTTTCTATGTGCCCAAACTTGTTCAACATCTAATCCGTCATAATTTTTAATAGCGCCTTCATACTCAGCTATTCCCACTATTATAGCGCCTGCCTGCTGAAAAAACAGTGCGGAATGATACCCAACATTTCCCAACCCCTGCACACAAATCCTCTTTCCTTTTACCCCAACTGGCAACCCGGATTTTTCCATTAAAGTGGACATATTACAAACTTCGGTAAGCCCATAAAATACACCAAGCGCCTGTTGCTTCAGTCCGCCCTCTGACCCCACCCTGAGAAACTGGCTTTCCTGTAACACAACCTAAAGCATCAATTTCTCCAGGATGCATAGCAACGTAGGTATCAAGTATCCACGCCATTTCTCTTTCCCCGGTTCCATAATCCGGTGCGGGCACGTCAGTACCGGGACCGATAAAATTCTTTTTTATGAGTTCGGCTGTATACCTGCGGGTAATTTTTTCGAGTTCGTAAGCGGTATAATCCCTGGGCCTTATTTTTATTCCTCCTTTTGCACCCCCAAACGGAACGTTTACAATGGCACACTTATAAGTCATCAAAGCAGCAAGCGCCATCACTTCATCCTGGGTAACCGCCAAACTAAAACGAATACCTCCTTTGCAAGGAGTTTTGTGATGCGAATGTTGAACCCGGTATGCCTCCAAAGTAACTATTTCCCCACTTTCCCTCTTAATAGGGAAACGCATTTGATACACACTGTTACATTGTTTTATTTGTTGAAGGATGCCACTGTCCCAAGCCGTAAATACAGCGGCTTTATCAAAACTTTTTTCAACATTATGAAAAAAACTATAAGGCACTTTTGACGGCATATAATTGTTTTTACAAAATAATTTATAATTTTTTAATGAATCTTTTCTTTTTTTGAAACCTTCATATCAATCCTGAGGAGGTAAAGAAAAAGGACAGAAAATATAACAATACAAACCGCCATGACCACATAAATCTTATCATGGCTTCTCATTGTTTGATCAATGGTTGAAGCTGGCTGAGAAGCTTGTGCCCAAAGAAAAGGGCCGGATAAAAAAAATAGAATCGAAAGGCAAATACGTTTTAATAATAACTTATTCATTTATTAAATTTTTATTGGCAAGCAAGCTTAACCTGATTTTTAAACTGCTGATCCATATTCCTAAAAGAAGCCAACCGAAAACTGCAGGCCAGAAAACCATTTCCATAGTGGCATCCAAACTTCCACCCCCAAGAGCCGGATTACCGCCACCTTTGGCACCCTCAAGTCCACCTGGGTGCAGAGATTGCACCATGCGCGGAAGAATCATAATTAAAGGGATATAAATAAAGTACGCGAAAATATTATAGACAGATGAAACTCTTGCCCTTTTATCCATATCCGTCATGGAACCACGCAAAACGATATAAGCCAGATAAATTAAAACAGCAATAGCAGCAGCTATTTGTTTTGGGTCATTACTCCAGAATTCGCCCCAGGTATATTTTGCCCAGATTGAACCTGTTGCCAAGCCAAGAATGCCGAAAATAATGCCTGTTTTGGCAAATTCCGAAGCGTAAATATCATGTTTAAGATTCTGAGTCCGGAGATATGCAATTGAATATCCTAAAGACAAAGAGAGCAAACCCATTTGTCCAAACCACATTGGCACATGAAAATAGAAATTGCGAATGCTTTGATGAAGATTTCCAATAATGGGAACATGAATCAGGAAACCGGCAGTGAAGGTGAAAAATAAAAAAAGAATACACAATATCTTCCACCATTTTAATTTCATACCTTTTTTTTGTGGAGCAAAATTAAGGATAATATCATTGAATTGTGGTAATTGTTTGATAAGGTAATATGATTTTATATAAATCTAAATTAAGATCGCCAGCAATAGAAATCCTCAAAAAACTTTATAAATATCCCTATAAATCATTTTAGATTAATGAGATAATTTAGTATTTAGTAAAAAGTACTTTATTACTCTTTCCACAAAAAAGGGAATAATACCACTGATAAAACCACTACCAAAAGATCGAGGCCAAATAATAAAAGTGTAATCTGCAATAGCGCTCCATCTCTGAAAACCTCTCCAAAGGCAGATTTTGACAAACGGATTAATAATAATAATTGAGGAATGATCAATGGAAAACCAAGAATCGCCATGATAGCCGCGTTTTGATGAGCCTTTGCAGCAATCGCTGACATTAACGTAAAAACCAGGCTCAGGCTTACCCCCCCGAGACAGGCAATACCAATAAATTCAAGTTGGTTCAATACCGGATCTCCCAACAAAACCCGGAATAAAACGAGGCTTACCAAAGTCATTAAAAGCATAATGGCCACGCTGTAAATTAATTTGGCAATAATAAATTGAACCGGGCTGGTAATGGTATAAAAATAAAGCATCCGCCCTTTGCTTTCCTGCATAAAACTTTTTGCCACTGCATTTACACAAACAAATAATTGAATCATCCAAAATAAACCATTATAAACGGTGCTTTCGGGCTGGCCCATTGCCAGGTATAGCACAAAAATCGTAGAAGCTACGTACAATAGAATGCCAAAAAAAGTATGCTGCTGCCTCATTTCGAGCAGAAAATCTTTCTTTAATAAAATCAGGATTTTTGACATTAGTTTGTTATAAATTCATCAGTAAACAAACAAAATAAATCAATTTTTAATTACCGGTCCAGTGCCGCACATACACGGCATCTTGGTTCATAAATATCTTTTTCGCCCAGTAAAACCTGTCCTCCGGTATTTACTTTTCTATAACTCACATTTGCAATATTGCCACAAACTACACAGATCGCGTGCAACTTGGTGATATAATCGGCTTTGGCCAATAAATTCGGCATTTGCCCAAATGGTTTTCCCTGGTAATCCATATCCAGGCCGGCTACGATCACACGCATTCCTTTCAAGGCAAGTGCTTCACAAACCACAGAAATCTGGTCATCAAAAAACTGCGCTTCATCTATCCCGACTACGTCCACATCCTGCGCCAGCAAAAGTATCGTTTGTGAATTATCAATCGGGGTGGATTGAATTTTATTTTCATCGTGGCTCACGATTTTTTGTTCATCATACCTTGTATCAAAGGCGGGTTTAAAAATTTCTGCCTTCAGGTGGGCAATTTCAACTCTTTTCAAACGACGGATCAATTCCTCCGTTTTGCCACTGAACATGCTGCCGCAAATCACTTCTATCCAACCCCTCCTTTCGCCCCGCAAAATCGGTTCAATAAACATTTTTTGTATTTACTTTTAATTTCAATTAGTAACTTAGCTTAGATTGCAACGTTAAATTGATTTTTCCTTAAATCAAAAACAAAGATATTTGCAAACTCTTAATAACTTTTCGATTTTACTACATGGACAGAGTGTCAACACTTCTCAAAAAATTACAAAAGCAACTTGATGAAAATTCATCTGCCAGGGAAATGTTACAAACTGTACAAATTTTGCAGGCAGAATTAATAAAAAAAGTTGAAAAAAAATCAAGCTCAACAAATGAAAAAATATCGGTACTGATGCCTGTTTCCTTCAATTTTGTTGAGATAGAAAATTCTAATGCGGCACCGGGAGAAGAAAAAGTAGTTCAGGTTTTGCAGGTAGATGAAAAAGATATAGAAGAAGAACTGGAACAAATAAAAAAGAAGGCCGAAGCAGTAAATGCAAGAGTTTCTCACAACCGCCCTGAATTTTCATTTGACCCGCTGGAAGAAGTGCCTACCCTTTCCCACCAGGACCAGGCTGATAAAAAAATTTCCGGCGAACTTGGATTTGAATATCCCGAATCGCTCAACGATCGTTTAAAAGAAAGCAAAATAGAACTTTCACAATCCCTCACTTCAGCTCCCATAAAGGATTTGAGAAAGGCTATTGGTGTAAACGACCGTTTTCTTTTTATCAACGAATTATTTCGGGGCGATGAAGCCATGTACGAACGCAGCATAAAAACCATTCAGAATTTTTCTATTTATGCAGAAGCAGAATTTTGGATAAAAAGAGAACTGAAAGTTAAAATTGGATGGCGCGATAATCATCCTGTGGTAAAACAATTTGACCAATTGATAAAAAGAAGGTTCGCCTGATTGCGACTATGAGCCAAAAATAAAAATCTCTCTTATTTGTTCGTTTACTGTAGAAAATAGAAATGTCCGCAGTCCACGACATACGGATAGCAGTCTTTATATTATTTTAAACATTCTAAGGATAGCTGGGGGATAAAATTATCACAGATTATTATTTTGTAAGATTTTAACTTTGTAGAAAAGATGCAAAGTAATTGCAAGACTTAAAATTGTTAATATCAGAAAATAGGCGTGTCCTTTATTAACATTTATAATAAAGAAAATATTTAGTAAAATTTCTATTGCAAGTAATTTTAAGTCTTTATATTTAATAATTCTAAGTATTCCAATTATTCCATAAAATAGAAAAGGTATCAAAAAATGTATAGCAACGTTTTTGTTATACTTACCTATTGCCTGATAATAATCTATCATCAATATCACAAGCATAAATAATTTAAAAACTATAAATGTATAATCAACACTCCTTAGTAATATTTTTATGTATCTATTATTTGTCGTCATAATGTGTTTATTTAAAACCAATTAGTGATCTGGGTCATATTTGTTAATATCAGTGTCCCGGATATTGTCTTTTGATTCTTCTTCAGATTGATGTATATCCCTCAACTAGCCCTCGTTTGCAAGGAGAGCTATCTTATTAAATCTAACAAGCAAATAAAAATCTCTCTTATTTGTTTATTTACTGTTGGATGGCTTTGATGAAATTTTGCGTATTAAAAATTTCGGGGTTAATCTCTTTATTTGCCTCCAGGTCAAAATATTTTTCTACCTGCAATAATTTATCATTCATATAAAACTTTACCAGCGTTTCAGAATAACCTCCATCCAGTTTTACATGATCTTCGAGCAAGGCATCTTCTTTGCGCCCGTTTTCATATTTAATCATTCTTACCAAACTATAATGTTCTTTATCAAACCACGCCTGGTTACTTTCTTCACCATCTTTATCCGCACCTATCACGTACACGTCGTTACCATTCCATTTGCTTTCATGAAATTTATTGATGTCAAATCCGTATGTTTTCATTTTAGCAATTGCTTCGTCAAGCGGATAGAAATACATTCCTCCCAATAAAAATAATAAGTCGTTTGGATAATAATTGGTTCTTAGCAGTTTGCTGTTCTTAAAATAATAAGACGAATCATTTTTAAAGATCACTGCATTGCCACTGTCTGCATTTCCAAAATCAATTCTGAAATTTTGTGGAAATTGAATGTGTTCACTCCATACCTGGCTGCGGATTAAAGAATCGTTTTTGTATATGTCAGTAGTTTGCTTAAACTGAAATGTTTTGTACCATTTTCCTGCATACTTTTCGTGCATCTTAGTTAATAATTCCTTCCCGGTGACAGGCGTTTTTACCCACGAAGCACTGATAACACACACCAATGCGAGCAATATATTTTTCATAAAAAATTAAAATATAAGTTTTAGAAAAAATCTGAAACAGTAAAATAATAAAAGGGCTTATTTGTTGGTTTACTATTCACTTTTATCATCATCGCTCATCAGAAGGTTAGCACCACCCTCGCGCATAATTTTTTCCATATTCCGGTCATTATCTACAATTCCTTTTTCTTCAAGCATGCGCATATCTTTTGCATCTCTTAAAAATTCAGAAGCAAAAATAAATTCATTCAGTTTCTGATTTTTATTGAAAATAATGTCTTTGCTGGATCCTTCCCATTCCTTTTTCCCACCATATAAATAAAGAATATTTTCTCCGATTTCCATCACGCTATTCATGTCGTGCGTATTAATAACTGTGGTAATGTTGTATTCCTTGGTGATCTCATGAATCAATTTATCGATAACCATTGAAGTTTGGGGATCAAGGCCAGAGTTGGGTTCATCACAAAATAAATATTTTGGATGTAAAACAATTGCTCTTGCAATACCAACTCTTTTCTTCATACCGCCACTTAGTTCGGCAGGATGTTTTTTATTTGTTCCTGTTAATTCCACTCTTTCAAGAACATCATTAACCCGTTCAATTTTCTTTTGTGAATTCCATTTTGTAAACATATCAAGCGGAAATTTGATATTTTGCTCAACCGTCATGCTATCAAAAAGCGCAGATCCCTGGAAGAGCATTCCTATTTGTTGGCGCAATTCTTTACGTTCTTCCTCATGCATATTGGTCAAATTTTTTCCATCAAAAATGATGTCCCCTTTGTCCACTTCAAACAAGCCCACCATGCATTTTTGCAAAACTGTTTTACCACTTCCACTCGTACCGATGATAAGATTGGTCATGCCTGTTTGCATTACTGCACTTATATCTTTAAGAATTTCTTTATCGCCAAACGACTTGTAAACATTTTTTATTTCTATCATAATAAAGGCAATTGTATAATGATTTTATTAAAATCATTTGCAAATAAAATTGAAATAACAGCGATTCTTATTTTTTGTAATATCTGTTTATAAGATAAAAAATGCGAGAATATAATCTGCAAACAAAATAAGAATACAACTGGTAATAACTGCTGTAGTGCTGGCTCTGCCTATTTCTAATGAGCCACCTTTTACATTGTACCCATAGAAAGAAGAAACACTACTGATAATAAAGGCGAATGTGTAAGCTTTTATCAAAGCAAACCAAACATTTTTTGGCATAAAATTCAATAGCAACCCACGATCATAAGTTTCTCCGGATAAGATACCGCCCAACGTTCCTGGCCAATCTGCCACCATAAATTCCCAAAACCATTGCAAGAACCACCAATAAAGGAATAGTAATAAGCGCCCCTATAATTTTGGGGGCTACCAAATAAGATTTTGTATTAATCCCCATAATTTCCAACGCATCAATTTGTTCACTCACCCGCATGTTTCCCAGTTCGCCGGCTATCTTGCTTCCTACAACTCCTGCCAAAACAATACAAACCAACGTGGGGGCAAATTCCAGGATTACGGTGTCTCTAACTACCTGGGCTATTGTTTCTTTAGGAAGCATGGGGCTTGTAAGTTGATAAGCCGTTTGAACCGCGCTTACTGCTCCCATAAAAATGGAAATGACTGTTACGATCCATAATGAACCCATTCCTATTTCCACAGACTGGTGCATCAGTTCTTTCCAGTACATTTTAATATTTTCAGGTTTGGTGAACATTCCTTTCAACATTAAAAGATAGGCGCCAAGGGTAGAAAATATTTTCATCTTTTTTAAAAAATTATTTTGATTCCGGATCTGTTTTTTTTGATTTTCTCCATCTGCCCGCAGGCTTGCCACTTTCATCATTTTCTTTTGTACATTTCATTTGTGCATCAACCACGGAAATAAGGACCATATTATAAATGCTGCGTACATGGCTTCCCAACTGAAGAATATGAACCGGTTTATTAAGGCCTAACAGAACAGGGCCAATGGTTTCATACCCAACTACTTCCTGCAAAAGATTATACGTTACATTGCCAGAGGCGAGGTTAGGGAAAATTAATACATTCACATCCTTATTTACCAGTTCGCTAAAAGGATAATTGTCTTTTAAAATTTCTTTATTAAAAGCAACATTTGCCTGCATTTCTCCATCAATTACTAATGTAGGTTCCAATTGTTTTACAATATCCCTGGCGCGCGCAACTAATTTAGCTTCAGGAGAATTACTACTGCCAAAATTAGAATAACTAAGCATCGCGACGTTAGGGACAATTCCGAAATTCCTTACCTCTTTGGCAACCATTATAGCAATATTTGCCAATTCCTCAGCCGTAGGATTAAAGTTTACAGTCGTGTCTGCCAGAAATAAAGGCCCTTTTTTGGTCATCATAATATACATTCCGGCAACACTTTTAGTACCCTTTTCCATTCCTATTACCTGCAATGCCGGGCGTATGGTATCAGGATAATTTTTAGAAAGCCCGGAAATCATTGCATCCGCTTCACCCGTTTCTACCATCATACATCCAAAATAATTCCTGTCTTTCATTATTTTTTTAGCTTCATAAGCATTAAAACCTTTTCGCTGCCGTTTAGCAAAAAACAATTCTCCATATTCCATCCGCTTATCATGCGTGTTATTATTTTTTGGGTCAATGATTTGCATTTCTGAAATATCGATTCCGCCTTCGTCTGCAATGGCTTCTATCTTTTCTTTGTCCCCGATAAGTATTGGAAAAGCCACTCCTTCATCCAGCGCCAATTGTGCGGTTTTTAATACTTTTTGATTTTCGGCATCTGCAAAAACCACTTTTTTGGGATTTTTTCGTGCCTTGGCGCCAATCATTCTCAATAAATGATTGTCAATACCCAATCTTTCATTCAGCCTTTGAGAATAAGATTCCCAATCGGTAATTGGTTGTTTTGCAACGCCACTTTCTATTGCGGCTTTGGCAACCGCCGGCGCAACATGCATGAGTAAACGGTTGTCGAGTGGTTTGGGAATAATATAATTTGGCCCAAAAAGAATATTTTTTTCATTATAAGCCATCGTAACCAAATCCGGTACAGGCAAACGGGCGAGCTCTGCCAAAGCCTTTACCGCAGCCAGTTTCATGGCTTCATTGATCTGAGTGGCTCTTACATCAAGCGAGCCCCTGAAAATATAAGGGAATCCTAAAACATTATTGACCTGGTTAGGATAATCACTTCTGCCGGTTGCCATTATTACATCTTTCCTTGCGGCAGTTGCTTTTTCATAAGTGATCTCAGGATCGGGATTGGCCAAGGCAAATACGATTGGATTTTTTGCCATACTTTTTATCATTTCAGAAGAAATAACATCCCCAACACTTAGACCAATAAAGACATCCGCGTCTTTCATCGCTTTTTCAAGGGTAAGATCCGGGTCTTTACAGGTAGCATATTTTTGTTTCATTTTACCTAAACCTTCGCGGTCTGAGTGAAGTATGCCGGTCTTATCAAACATTACAAAATTATCTGGATTGGCGCCAAGCGCCACATACAACTGAACGCAAGCCATCGCCGCAGCGCCAGCCCCATTCACCACAAATTTCACTTTGCCGATTTTCTTTTTTTGAATTTCCAGTGCATTTAACAAAGCCGCGGCGCTAATGATTGCGGTGCCATGCTGGTCATCATGCATTACCGGAATATTCAGGCGTTCTTTCAATTTTTCTTCTATGTAAAAACATTCAGGTGCTTTAATATCTTCGAGGTTAATGCCGCCAAAAGTTGGCTCCAAAGCAGCCACAATTTCTACAAATTTTTCAGGGTCGGTTTCATTTATTTCTATATCAAACACATCAATATCTGCAAAAATTTTAAATAAAACCCCTTTACCTTCCATCACTGGTTTCCCAGCCAATGCGCCGATATTGCCTAAGCCTAAAACCGCTGAACCATTACTAATAACTCCAACCAAATTGCCTTTCGCTGTATACAGATAGGCTTTTTCAGGGTCTTCTTCTATTTCCAAACAGGGTATTGCCACTCCCGGCGAATAAGCTAATGAAAGGTCCCTTTGTGTTTTTGTAGCTTTAGTAGGAATTACCTCTATTTTTCCAGGCTTCCCTTTTGAGTGGTAATCAAGTGCTTCCTGCTTTCGGATATTTTTCCTCATAACTGTTTATTAAACCACGGCTGCAATGCCACCATGTTTTTATTTAAAAGTAAAGATAGGTAATGTAACTAATTCATTATAGGGATATGGCAAGCCATGCCATTATACCCATTCCATTTTCAATGGCGCCTTCATCAATATTAAAAGTGGGTGTGTGAACGCCGGAAGTAATATTATTTTTTACATTGCCAACCCCCAATCTGAAAAAACAAGCCGGTATCAAATGAGAATAAAAAGCAAAATCTTCAGCACCCATTCTCATCTCGGTTTCCTCCACATTTGCTTCTCCGGCAAATTCCGATGCTTTTCGCTTAGCCATTTCTGTTAGTTCCATGTTATTGATAACAAAAGGGTAACCAACATCAATTTTCACGTCAATTTCAACGCCTGAAATTTCTCCTGTTTTTTGACAGATATTTTTTATTAGTTCATGCGCTTTAAATCTCCATTCTTCATTCATGGCCCTGAAAGTGCCCATCAGTTTCACTTCCGAAGGAATTACATTAGTGGCATTTCCTCCCTGGAAAGAAGTAATAGAAAGAACAGAAGGATTAAAAGGATTATTAAAACGGCTTACTACCTGTTGCAGGTTTACTACCAATTGTGAGGCCGCAAGGATCGTATCTGAGGTAAGGTGTGGCGCTGCGGCATGGCCACCTTTTCCTTTTACAGTAACATAAATTTCATCGGCACTCGCCATCACCATTCCGCTTCTGAAACTTAATTTTCCCACTTCCAAACTTGGGTGGACATGCAAAGCAAGAATGGACTGCGGTTTTGGATTTTCAAGAACGCCTTCTTTAATCATAAGGCTGGCGCCGCCGGGGTTTTTTTCTTCTCCAGGCTGAAAAATTAATTTAACCGTTCCTTCCCACTCTTCTTTTAGCTCATTCAAAATTTTTGCGGCGCCAAGAAGGCAAGTGGTATGTACATCATGGCCGCAGGCATGCATAATACCTTCATTTTTTGAACAATATTCAACTTCATTTTTTTCTGTTATTGGCAATGCATCCATATCTGCGCGCAAGGCAATCACTTTTTTTCCCGGATTTTTCCCTTTTATTATAGCTACTACGCCGGTTGTAGCCATCACTTCAAAATCAATTCCGAATCCTTTTAATTTTTGCTGAATAAATTCAGAAGTCTTAAACTCTTTGTAGCTCAGTTCCGGGTATTGATGAAGATGGTGGCGAATCTGTATAAACTCATCCGAATATTTCTTTGACAGGCTTTTTATTTTTTCTTTCAGCATTTTCGTGTGTTGAGATTGGGCAAAAGTAAAAAGAGTTTCGCTGATGAAACTCTTTTAATTCTTTAAAAAAAATAAACCAATAATACAGATTACCAAAAATAGAAATACGCTTTATTTATTGCTTCACTGTAATATTATTTCGCATCGGGGCCTACTTCTATCGGCTCGGCTACGTAATAGATAGTAGCTCCTCCGAGCATTTTACTGATTTGGCCTTTATAAACATCCGCTTCTTCTTTTGTTTTAAAATTTCCAAACTTTATCCGTACATAAGGGTTGGCATACCACATATACAATTTTTGTTCAGGAAATTTTTTCAAAAGGTCAGCACGAACTTTAAAAGCATAGCTTTTATCGCTGGTATTCAATATCATCAGCCGGAAACCTTCTGCTGAGTGAACCTGTTTTTCATAATTTACCGCATTGAGTTCCGCTTCTTTTCTTGCGAGGATATTAAGCCTGTAATCTTTAAAAACAACTACTTTATTTTGAGGAAGCGAATCGGTAGTTTGACAAAAAGACGGAATGGAAAAACAAATAAAAATTAAAATAAATAATTGCTTCATAATATTAAACAATAACGCAAAAATAACAACATCCTTGTTTGTTCTATCGGAACTTAAATTAAAACTTTTGTTAGAAATGACAGGATTTGGAACGATTTGGTTGCAATCAAATTGCCTTTTACAAAAATTTTAAACCTTCTATTCCATACTTTCTTTTACAATTTCCACACTCGCACTGCATCCCAGCCTGTTGGCTCCGGCATTGATCAACTCTTTGGCAAAAGAATAAGACCTGATGCCGCCACTGGCTTTAATTTTTATAGTGTCTGCCAGGTGGGCTCTTATTAATTGTACGTCATGTATTGAAGCGCCTTTTTCAGCAAAACCTGTAGAGGTTTTTACAAAATCTACGCCCGCAGCGCCGTAAATATCACAGCATTTGATGATCTCCTCTTCTGTCAAAATACCACTTTCAATAATTACCTTAATTACTTTTTCTTTATTTCTTACAATCGGCATAATGGTGTTGATCTCATTGGCAATAAAAGCCCAGTCGCCATTTTTTATGGCAGAAATATTTACCACCATGTCCAATTCATCAGCCTGGTCAACAATTGCTAAAACAATTTCGGCAACCTTTGCTTCTATCGCACAATATCCAAACGGAAAGCCTATTACCGTTGCTATTTTTATTTCAGAACCCCCTAATAATTCTTTAGCTTTTTTTACATATAAAGGCGGCACACAAACGGCGGCAAAATTATATTCCAATGCTTCTTTGCCTGCTTTTTCTACATCAGCAATGGTAGTAGTTTGTTTTAAAATTGTGTGGTCAATGTAAGGTGCAATGTTCATTTTCATACTTTCTTTAAAAAAAATGAAGATAGGAATTTCAAATTTATAAATAAAAGTAGGGCAACAAAAAATGCTGCGCAGGGCTACGCTGTTCAGTTTAAATCTATAACGGCAATGAGTAATTGAAAATAATTAAACTGCTATAAAGAATTTTTCCATGCAAATAATTATTGTTTATTGTAAATTTATCTTTCAAAAATTTCATTTATGCCTCCAAAAATCAACTGGCCCGAAGCCATTAAACCTTTATTAGAAAAATATAAAGGGGAAAAACATCCGCTGGATTATGAAAATAATTACCAGTTACTGGTGGGTGTAATTTTATCTGCACAGGATTCTGATAAGCACATCAATCAGATTGCCCCTGAGTTGTTTAAAGCTTTCCCAAATATGGAAGCGCTTTCCCACGCCACTCCCGAAACTTTATTTCCTTTTATCGGTAAGGTTCGCAATTTTGGTAATAAAACCAAATGGCTTATTACGCTGGCGCAAAAAGTAAAAAAAGACAGCAATATTCCTCTCACACTTGATGAGCTAACCTCTTTATCCGGTATAGGCAGAAAATCTGCGAATGTAATCATGCGCGAAGCCGGTGTTCCCGCTGAAGGCGTTATTGTTGATTTGCATGTAGTGCGTGTGGCGCCACGCTTAGGCATTGCAACCGGAAGCGATCCCAAAAAAATCGAACAACAAATTATGGATATACTACCACAAAAAGAGTGGGGTGCCGGAATGGCCATGTCTTTCCTTGGAAGAGAAATTTGCCGGCCAACACCAAAATGTGAGATATGTTTGATGAATCCGGTTTGCGCGTATTATAATGGGTGGTTGTAAGGGCTGGGTTTACACCTGACTTTATAGTAAACAAACAAAAATGTACAATTCCTATTTTCGTTTTAGAATAAATTTCCACAACTCATAACCATATTCCTTCCTTTCATCTTTTCCCTACTTTTGCGTCATTCTTAATTTTCGGTTTTATCAAATTATAAAATGCCATCCAACAAAAAACGATTAAAAGGTTTTGGCTCCACAGCCATACATGCAGGCCACGAAACAGAAGGAAATTATGCGCATTTAACGCCAATCTATGCCAGCAGCACGTATGTATTTGATACTGCTGAGCAGGGCATGCGCAGGTTTAGCGGAGATGAAAACGGATATATCTACAGCAGGTGGGGAAACCCAAGTTTAAAAGAAGCTGAAGATAAAATTGCAGCGATGGAAAGTTTCGGCCTTGTGGAAAATGGAAACCCTTTGCAATTAAAAGCACGTTTGCACGCCAGCGGTATGGCTGCTATCAGCACATTAATGTTGGGGAATTTAAAAAGTGGCGATAAAATTTTATCGCATTATTCTTTATACGGCGGCACGCAGGAACTGATGAACCGTGTTCTTCCTGAATTAGGGATTGAAGCGATTATTGTTGACCTCCGGGATTTGAACAAAGCCGAAGAAGCATTTAAAAACGCCCCGAAAATAAAAATGCTTTACCTGGAAACGCCCGCTAACCCTACTATTCAATGTGTGGATATTGATGCGCTTACTAAATGGGGCAAACAACATAATTTACTGATTGCGGTAGATAATACTTTTGCAACTCCCTATCTGCAACAACCTTTTAAGTATGGTGTTGATTATGTGGTTCACTCTACCACCAAATTTTTAAACGGCCACGGAACCGCCATCGGCGGGGCTCTTGTAGGAAAAGACATCGAAAAGATGAATACAAGAATGGAAAAAGTCCATCGTTTGCTTGGAGGCAACAGCAATTCTTTCGATGCCTTTCTATTGACTCAAGGAATGAAAACCCTTGAAGTAAGAATGGAACGTCATTGCACTAATGCGATGAAAGTGGCTGAGTTTCTTGAGAAAAATGCTGCTATCAGCAAAGTAAATTACCTGGGGTTAAAATCTCATCCCGATTATGCAACTGCTCAAAAGCAAATGAAACATCCCGGGCCTATGTTGAGTTTTGAAATGAAAGGCGGCCTGGAAGCGGGAAAAAAATTTATTGATCAATTACAAATGTGTGTAAGGGCGGTTTCTTTGGGAAGTTGCGACACGCTTTTATCGCATCCCGCTTCGATGACGCATTACGGAGTGCCAAAAGAAGACCGTGAAAAATATGGAATAACGGATGGGTTAATAAGAATGAGTGTGGGAATAGAAAATGCAGAAGATATTCTGGAAGATTTGGAACAAGCGGCTGACAATTAACAATTGAAAAATTAAAAAAATGGAAATCAAAGTAAGGCCTGCTGAAAAAAAAGATTGCCAATCAATGATGGAACTCATCAATGAATTAGCCATTTATGAAAAAGCGCCGGAAGAAGTAACGGTAGGTTTTAATCATTTTGTTGAAAGCGGTTTTGGCAAAAACCCTGTGTGGTGGGCATTTGTAGCAGAATCTGAAAATAAAGTAATTGGATTTGCCTTATATTATATTCGATATTCTACCTGGAAAGGGCAGAGATTATATTTGGAAGATATTTTAGTAACCGAACCCTGGCGTGGAAAAGGAATAGGCAAATTATTATTTGATGAATTAATAAAAGAAGCGAAAGAAAAAAACCTGTCAGGAATGGTTTGGCAGGTGCTGGACTGGAATGAGCCGGCAATCAATTTTTATAAAAAATACGAAGGAGTAAGTTTTGATAGTGAATGGGTGAATTGTAGTTTGCCGGTATAGCCACGGATTACATAGATTAACACGGATAAAGAAGGAAAATAAATACTGAATATTTATTGGTTTACTATAAAAAATTATTCGTGAGTGAAGCCTCACCCCAACCCCTCTCCGAAGGAGATGGGCACGCTCTATTAGAATTTGTAAAAATTTGTGTAATCAGTTGCAAAAAAAATTAAAAATCTATGGCAGAAAAAATCACAATGGGTAGTAATGGGAAATTAAAAGTACCGGAAAATCCTACTATACCATTTATAGAAGGCGATGGCATTGGCCCCGACATCTGGAAAGCCAGTGTTCGTGTGTTTGATGCGGCAATTGAAAAAGCTTTCCATGGCAAAAAGAAAATTAACTGGTTAAAAGTCTTGGCCGGTGAAGAAGCATTTAATAAAACCGGCGAATGGATGCCGGAAGAAACCATGAAGTGCTTTCAGAGAATATTTGATAGCCATCAAAGGGCCGCTAACCACTCCCGTTGGTGGCGGAATCCGTAGCCTCAACGTAATGTTGCGGCAAACACTTGATCTTTATGTTTCTTTAAGGCCGATAAAATATTTTGAAGGAGTGCCCTCTCCGATGTGGCAACCCGAAAAAGTAAATATGGTTATTTTCAGGGAAAATACAGAAGACATTTATGCAGGAATTGAATACATGACCGGAACTCCGGAGGCAAAAAAATTATTGGATTTTTTACAAAATGAATTACATGTAAAAAAAATCCGTTTTCCGGAAACTACTTCTTTCGGAATAAAAGTGGTAAGCAAAGAAGGCTCTGAAAGATTGATACGCGCTGCCATTCAATATGCAATTGACAACAAGCTTCCCTCAGTTACATTAGTCCATAAAGGAAACATTATGAAGTTTACTGAAGGCGCTTTTAAAAACTGGGGTTATGAACTGGCCGGGCGTGAATTTAAAAATGAAGTATATACCTGGCCGCAATGGGAAGCTACCAAAAAAGACAGAGGGGAAGCCGTAGCCAATGAAGATATGCGTATTGCTGTTGTTGGTGGAAAAGTAATCATCAAAGATGCAATTGCAGACAATTTTTTACAACAGGCTTTGCTGGCACCACAGGATTATTCCATAATCGCCACATTAAATTTGAATGGCGATTATATCAGTGATGCTTTAGCTGCGCAAGTTGGTGGTATCGGAATTGCTCCCGGCGCCAACATCAATTATACAACGGGCAGCGCTGTGTTTGAAGCCACACACGGCACTGCACCGCGATTTGCCAATACTAACAGTATGAATCCTTCTTCTTTAATATTAAGCGGCGTAATGATGTTGGAATATATGGGTTGGAGGGATGCCGCAGAAATGATTACCAATGCAGTGGGGAAAACCATTCGTAATAAAACCGTAACGATAGATTTTTATAACCTTATGAAAGGTGGAACGCTTTTGAAAACGAGTGAATTTGGCGATGAGATAATTAAAAATTTATAGCCATTTTTGATGTGTATAGAATTGGGTATATTTGTGTATAAATTATTTTGAAATGAGAACAAATATTGAAATAGATGATGAGCTAATGAAAAAGGCGCTTAAATATTCTAAATTAAAAACTAAAAAAGAAATTATCAACGAAGCGCTCAATGAATATGTAAAATATCAAATGAGGCTTAAAATGCTATCATTACAAGGTAAAGTAGAATGGATTGGTGATTTAGATAAAATGAGAAGAAATGCCTAGGATTGTAGTTGATAGTTCGGTTTGGATTGATTTTTTTAATAAAAAAACATCTGTCAAAATTGAACATTTGAAAACTTTACTTTTATCAATTCGATGGGCTTCGCCTGTAATAGTACTTCCTGTAATCATGCAGGAAATTCTTCAGGGAATAGAAAATAACAAGCATTACGATGTCATCAAAGAGAACCTGCAAGGATTCGAGTATATTCAATACGATCCCTATGAATTTTCAATTAAAGCAGCAGAAATTTACAGAAACCTGAGAAGAAAAGGCATTACTATCAGGAAAGCCAACGATTGCCTCATAGCAGCATTGTGTATTGAATTTAATGTCCCACTTCTCCACAATGACAAAGATTTTGATAATATTGCAAAACATACTTCACTAAAAATATATAAAACAAAAAATGACAAAAATTAAAGTTGATAATCCCATTGTAGAAATTGACGGAGATGAAATGACCCGCGTAATCTGGAAATTTATTAAAGAACAACTCATCCTTACTTATGTAGATGTGGATATAAAATATTTCGATTTAGGAATTGAAAACCGCGATGCTACTGACGACCAGGTTACCGTTGATGCGGCAAATGCGATAAAAAAATATGGCGTGGGCATCAAATGTGCTACCATTACTCCCGACGAAGCAAGAGTAAAAGAATTTGGATTAAAGCAAATGTGGAGAAGCCCTAACGGAACCATCAGAAATATCCTGGATGGCACTGTATTTCGCGAACCCATTGTGATGAAAAATATTCCAAGGTTAGTTCCCAACTGGACCGCACCCATTATTATTGGCCGCCATGCTTATGGCGATCAATACCGGGCCACTGATACTGTTATAAAAGGAAAAGGGAAATTGACCATGACCTTTACTCCTGAAGGTGGCGGCGAAGCGCAAACGTTTGATGTGTTCGATTTCAAAGGTGATGGCGTTGCTATGTGTATGTACAATATAGATGAAAGTATTGAAGGCTTTGCGAGAAGCTGCTTCAATATGGCTTTAAATAAAAAATGGCCTTTATACCTTTCTACAAAAAATACCATTCTGAAAAAATACGATGGCCGTTTCAAAGATATTTTTCAAACGATCTTTGAAAATGAATTTAAAGCAAAATTTGAGGAAGCCCATGTTACTTACGAACACCGCCTGATAGATGATATGGTGGCGAGTGCTTTAAAATGGCATGGTAATTTTATCTGGGCTTGTAAAAATTATGACGGCGATGTGCAAAGCGATACGCTCGCCCAGGGTTTTGGTTCCCTTGGCCTGATGACTTCTGTTTTAATAACGCCAGACGGAAAAATTTTAGAAGCAGAAGCTGCCCACGGAACCGTTACGAGGCATTTTCGGGAACACGAAAAGGGAAATCCTACCTCAACCAACCCCATTGCTTCCATTTTTGCCTGGACAAGAGGATTGGCCTTTAGGGGAAAACTTGATAATAATCAACATTTAATTCAATTTGCAAATGCGCTTGAAGAAGTATGTATAGAAACAGTAGAAAGTGGAAAAATGACCAAAGACCTTGCCGTGTGTATCAGTGGCAATAAGGTTTCCCACGGAAATGACTATTTATATACTGAAGAATTTTTAAAAGCTATTAATGATAATTTAAGAGAAAAATTAAAAGAAATAATTACGTAATTCGAAACCGAAGTGCCGAAGATAGAATTTAGGAACAAAATTTGTTGACGAAAACGAACACGAAATATTTACTGAAAACTAATAAATTAATTGAATAACTGAATTTTAGATACATTAATTAATTAAAGGATAAGAAAATAGTAAATAAATCGTTATAGTTCTGTAAAATGCTCTAAAAGTTTTATTGGGAAATTAGCTGAAAGTAAAAAGAATTAAAGAGCCCTGGTAAAAAATAATTTATTTAAAAATAAAATTTTATAGATGATTTGATAATTTCTGAAATTGAAATCAGGAATTTTAAAAAAATTTTACTGTTCATATCCCGGTTTAATTTAGGCTGGTTAAACATTAAAAATGTCCAAAATTCTAGTCGTTGACGATGATATTGATATTCTATCCGTCATGGAAATCTTATTGTCTATGAAAGGGTTCGATGTAGAAGTTACGTCAAAAGGTGAAAACACCTTCCCCAAAATAGAAAGTTTCAAGCCAGACCTGATTTTATTAGATGTGCTAATTTCGGGCCATGATGGACGGGTAATTTGCAAACAGTTAAAATCAAACAAATCCACAAGCCACATTCCTGTAATCATGTTCTCGGCACATCCCGGTGCTGCTGCTACTATCAACGATTACGGCGCTAATGATTTTATTTCCAAACCTTTTGACGTAAATAACTTAATGAAAAAGGTAAATACCCAATTAAGTTTATCTGGAATTTAATCTCAAATATTTTTTTTGTACAACTAATATCAGTGAACCAACAAATAAAGGCGATTTTCATTTTATCGCACAGTTTCTATTTTAGTTTTATTTTTGATTAATAAACTTGTTGCTGGTAACATAGAAACAATCTTTATAGAAACAATCTTTGGCTATTTGAGATAACAGCCAAACCGGATTTTTATTTAAATTTTCCCAAAAGTATTTGGCAACGATTTTTTTAAAAAATTGATAATTCAATATTTACAGAAAAATGGAAGAAAAAAACAAGTTGCCCGCTATTGCTAAATCACCCTTTTTATTCAGGTTATATCTTTTATATAAATTGCCCGCGGCTTTTTTTTCAGGAATCAGGATCAGGGAAATCAACAACGAAAAATGTTGTGTTTCTGTTCCCTTTAAATGGCTTACTCAAAACCCTTTTCGTTCTACCTATTTCGCTTCGCTGGCCATGGCCGCTGAAATGAGTACAGGTATTTTAGCCCTGGCAAATGCTTACAAACGAAATCCTGCTATCTCCATGTTGGTTACCAAAATGGAAGCAAATTATTTTAAAAAAGCAAGGGGAATTTCTTTTTTTAGCTGTGAGCAAGGAGTAGCAATTGCAAATGCTGTAAATAGGGCTGCCTCTGAAGCAGGCAGCAATACTATAACAGTAAAATCAACCGGAAGGAATAAAAATAATGAAGTAATAGCCGAATTTATTTTTACATGGTCATTCAAATCCAAATGAAGTATTTAAAAACCTGGCAACTAATTTTCGTTTAACCATTATGGTTATCTAAAAATATTTTATACATTTAATAATCAAAAAAATAAACACTTTTTGTCATTAACTTTAACGCTATTTATAATTCTTTAAATTCTATTTATGAAAATTGCCTTTCATGGCGCTGCCCGCACAGTTACAGGTTCCAAACACCTTCTAACGCTCACTAATGGAAAAAAATATTTATTGGATTGCGGAATGTTCCAGGGCATGGGTTCTGAAACCGACGAACTAAACCGTGATTTTGGTTTCAATCCTTCTGAAGTAGACCACCTGATTCTTTCACACGCCCATATTGACCATTGTGGTTTAATTCCTAAATTAATTAAGGAAGGTTATAACGGGAAAGTATATGCAACTCCCGCTACCAAAGCCCTTGCTGCCATCCTGATGGCCGATAGCGCAGGCATTCAGGAAAATGATTTAAAATTTGAAAACAAAACCCGCGCAGCACAAGGCAAACCATATTTATCTCCTTTATACATAACGGAAGATGCTACCAAAGCGGTAGAACATTTTGAAATTATAGATTATGGTAAATGGTTTACGATTGATGAAAATGTAGAGTTCATGTACCTTGATGCCGGCCATATTATCGGAAGCACAACGGTACACCTGAAAATCACAGAAAATAATAAAATAACTCATCTTACTTTTTCCGGGGATGTAGGCCGTTACAGGGATGTTATTTTAAAATCTCCTGAAGTATTTCCGCAGGCCGATTATATTATCATGGAATCTACTTATGGCAATAAATTGCACGACGAAATCACAGGCACTTCTGATAAATTATTAGAATGGATTAAAAGAACCTGTTTGCAAAAAAAAGGGAAATTGATAATACCCGCATTTAGCGTTCGGCCGCACACAGGAATTACTTTATGCGCTTAATCAATTAGAAAACGAAAACCGCTTGCCAGGCCTCCCCTATTATGTTGATAGCCCATTGAGCCTGGAAGCTACTCAGGTGATAGAAAGCTATCCCCAATATTTTAACAGCCGCGTACAAAAATTATTATTAAGCGATCATGACCCATTTAATTTTAAAGGATTAAAATTTGTCCAATCCGTTGAAGAAAGCAAAGCCCTTAATTACCGTGCAGATCCGATGGTTATTATTTCTGCAAGCGGAATGGCCGATGCCGGAAGAGTAAAACACCACATCAGCAATAATATTGAGAATAGCCGTAATTCCATTTTATTCAGTGGTTATTGCGAACCAAATTCTTTGGGTGGAAGATTAAAATTACATCCTAAAGAAGTGGGGATTTTTGGCCAGCCGCATGAAGTGCATGCCGAAATTGGGGAAATAAAAAGCATGAGCGCCCATGGCGATTATAATGACCTATGCCAATGGCTCGCCTGCCAGGATCCGAAACAGGTAAAGAAATTATTTTTGGTACATGGAGATTATGATGTTCAACAGGATTTCAGGAACAGGCTTATCAGCAAAGGGTTTCTGGACGTAGAAATTCCTGCAAGGCACACCGAAGTTGGGTTGGGATGAAATAATGAAAAGTGAATAATGAATCTGCTTACCTGATAATTTATGTTTTAATACAAATTGTTAAGGAATATTAACCGTCCGCTCTTTTTTAAATACCATTCATACATAATTAAAAATTTCTTTTAAAATTATCATTTGAAATTTGCCGCCTGAATTAAAACCGTCGCAAAATGAAAATGAAAAATTTTTACCTTGCTTTTTTAATAGTCATGGTTTCAGGGGCTGCAATGGCCCAATACCCGCAGGCCGGGCAAAGAGGTGGAGGTGCAAGGCCTAATTTGAACATGGGGCATTTTTACGGAAAAGTGATTGATGGCAATACTAACAAACCCATTGATGCAGCATCTGTTCAACTTACACAAATGAAAATGGATACGGCAACCAAACAACGCAAAAGTGTAGTTGTAGCTGCATTGCTTACTGATAAAAAAGGTGAATTCAGTATTGATAAACTCCCCATTTTTGGAACCTACAATTTAATAATAAGCTCCGTTGGCCATCAGGTTTACAATGAGCAGGTATCCTTTAATTTAAAAATGAACGGCGCTGACAGAAGCCAGATGCTAAATGCTATTGATAAAGACTTGGGAAATATAAAATTGCTTCCCCAGGCAAAAGAATTGGCCAATGTAGTGATAACGGCAAATAAACCTATGATGGAGATGAGTATTGACCGCAAGGTTTTTAATGTGGATAAAAGCCTTACGAGCGTTGGTGGAACAGCCGTTGACGTAATGAGGAATGTTCCTACGGTTAATGTGGATATTGATGGAAATGTAACACTAAGAAATGCAACTCCCCAGATTTTTGTTGATGGCAGGCCTACTACTTTAACCCTCGATGAAATCCCGGCTGACGAAATTGAAAGTATTGAAATAATTACCAATCCTTCTGCAAAATTTGATGCTTCCGGCGGCGGCGCGGGTATTTTAAATATTGTTATGAAGAAAAATAAAAAGCCCGGGTATAACGGTAATTTAAGAGTCGGCGCAGATACAAGGGGCGGAACCAATGCCGGCGGGAATATTAATATCCGCCAGGGGAAAATAAACTTTTTTGCAAGTGGAAATTATTTTCACTTTAAATCAAAAGGTACCAGCGTAACCAACCGCGTAGATAATGTAAATGGCATTACATCAGATCTTAATGAAACAAGTAAGCCAACACGTAATGGAAGAATGGCGGGCGGTAATTTGGGTTTTGATTATTTTATGGATAACAGGAATACTTTAACTGTTTCCGGAGGTATCAGAAAAGGTGTATTTGGTGGCGATGAACTGATGAATATTTTGAGGGATACAACCGTGGATGGAACCACTACTCAAACTCATGGCACAAGCAATAGTAACAGCAGTTTTACCTGGAACAATTATAATGGTAAAATAAGTTTCAAGCACAATTTTGCCAAGCCCAATAAATATATTACTGCAGATGCCAATTATGATTATAGTAAAAATTCAAATGACCAGAATATAAACACGAAATATTATAACGCCGACAATACTCAAAGCGCCCCGTTATACGATCAAAAAACTATAGGGAACGGGACAAGTAATAATATTACCGTTCAAACGGATTATTCAAATCCTGTTACTGATAAAATTAAGGTAGAAGCAGGTTTGAGGGCAGCTATCCGGAATTCAAACAGTGATAACCTAAATTATCTGATGGATTCTTCCTCCGGAAAATATGTGTCTGTTGAAGGGCTGAATAGTAATTATAAATATACTGACGATGTCTATGCAGGCTATGTTACTTTTTCTCAAAAGATCAACAATTTTACTTACCAGTTGGGTGGGCGCCTGGAAAGTTCAAAATATTCAGGTGAACTGGTAGATTCAAGCGAGAAATTCAGTAACTCTTACCCGTTAAGCTTTTTCCCAAGCGTATTTTTAACCCAGAAAATAAATGACAAACAGGATATTCAATTAAACTATTCAAGAAAAATAAACCGCCCTAATTTCTGGCAGTTAATTCCTTATTACGATTTTAGCGATCCGCTGAATATTAGTGTGGGTAATGCTTCACTGGTTCCGGAGTTTACCAATTTGTTTGAGCTTTCTTACGATTTGAACATGAGGAACGGAAATAATTTTATAGCTACCGCTTATTACAGGAGAAGTACTAACCTTATTTCAAGGTATCAATATTGGGATAAAAACCCGAATCCTGCTTACAATGATTCTGTATTTATTTCTTCTTACGTTAATGCAAATAGTTCGCAAGCTTATGGGCTTGAAGTTACTTCGCTTAACAAACTTGCACCGTGGTGGAGCCTTACAACCAATATCAATTTGTACAATTCACAAATAAACGGAAGCAATCTTGGAAGCAATGTTTCAAATCAAAAGCTAAGCTGGTTTGGTAAAATAAACAGCACATTTACTTTGCCGGCGCGCTTTACTTTGCAAATAACCGGCGATTATACCAGTAAAACCATTTTGCCTCCGGGCAGAGGAGGTGGCGGCGGACACCATTGGGGCGGCGGCGATTTATCAACCGCTAACGGATATTCATTACCCATTTATGGATTTGACGCTGCTTTGAAAAAAGATTTCCTGAAGGATAAATCAATGTCTGTTTCTTTAAGCATGAACGACATTTTCAGGACAAGGATTACGAAAATCCATTCTGAATCAAGCCTGTCAAAAGATATTTATTCAGTTCAGGATTACCAACGGCAAAGAGACCCGCAAAGAGTAAGGTTAAATGTGAGCTGGCGTTTTGGTAAAACTGATTTTTCGCTTTTTAAACGTAAAAATATGAATGGGCAGGGCGACCAGGGCGATATGCCACCTGCAATGGCTCAATAATATTTCCATTCCCCATACGAAAGCTAAAAAAGTGCCGGTAATTTTTTTTTACCGGCAATTTTTTTTAAGCCAGTAAACAAAGAAATATGTGTGATTCTTATTTTACGCGCTAGCCGCAATTCCTTTCGTGTTAAAACCTCACCCCGCCCTCTCGCCGGGGTGAGGGAGTAGTTTACATTGCAACCTGCTTGCCAACGGCTTTTGCCGCGCAAGAGCCCGGAAAAACGTGCGGAGCAATCGGGTTTTCCTTGAACTTTTTGGTTACTTTTTCTTTCAAGAGAAAAAGTGACAAGTAATGTTAAAGAGTAGCGATAATCATCTTCTACAGCTTCTTACAATGACGGTAACCCGGCAATCTCTAAATTACGAATCAACAATCGCGGTTCGTGCTTTCACGAATCACTTCAATAATTCCGTTCCGTAAGGCACGAACCCGGCAGTGTAAGTATAGTAAACCAACAATTTCCTTTAATTCCTGTTCTTGTTTTTAAAATCTCTTTCAAAACTGCTATTGCCCAATTTAAGGGTTAGTAGATTTCATGGTATCTTTGCGCGCCTTGGAATTTTTTAATGGCAAAAGGAAATAAATGTTCAATAAAACTGCAGGCGATGCAGTAAAAATTTAAAGAAGAAATGGCGTTACAAGCAGGAATTGTAGGATTACCCAATGTAGGAAAATCAACATTATTTAACGCGGTGAGCAATAGCGCAAAAGCGCAGGCGAGCAACTACCGGTTTTGTACCATCGAGCCGAATGTAGGGCTGGTAAATGTTCCGGATAAAAGATTAAATGTGCTTGCAGAATTGGTAACCCCTGAAAGAATTGTGCCCACTCAAATCGAAATTGTTGACATCGCAGGATTGGTGAAAGGTGCCAGCAAAGGCGAAGGCCTTGGAAATAAATTTTTAGCAAATATCCGCGAAGTGGATGCCATCATTCACGTGATAAGGTGTTTTGAAGATGAAAATGTGTTACGCGAAGAAGGGCCCATCAACCCGATAAGCGATAAAGAAATTATTGAAACTGAATTGCAGTTAAAAGATTTGGATGGCGTGGAAAGAAAATTATCGCGTGCAGAGAAAATGGTGAAAACCGGTGATGCAAAAGCGAAGCTTGAATATGAAATTTTAAAAAAATGTAAAGAGCACCTGGAAAAAGGGAAAAATATTCTTTCGCTTGGCTTATCAAAAGAAGAAAGAGCTGCAGTTGCCGATAACTTTTTTCTGACTGATAAACCGGTTTTATATGTGGCGAATGTGGACGAAGCGTCTATGCATACCGGCAACAAATATTCTGATTTGCTGGTGGCCGCCGCAAAAGCTGAAGGCGCGCAGGTAATTATTATGACCAATGCCATTGAGGCCCAAATCGCGGAATTTGAAGATCCGGAAGACAAGCAAATGTTCATGGACGAATATAAAATGGAAGAACCGGCATTGGACCGGCTCATCCATTCTACTTATGCCCTTTTAAACCTTTCAACTTATTTTACTGCCGGTGTGCAGGAAGTGCGTGCCTGGACGATACATAAAGGATGGAAAGCACCTCAGGCGGCCAGCGTGATCCATACCGACTTTGAAAAAGGCTTTATCAAAGCTGAAGTAATTTCTTACGAAGATTTCGTTCATTATAAATCAGAAGCTGCCGCGCGCGAAAGCGGAAAACTACGGATTGAAGGAAAAGAATATGAAGTTCAGGATGGCGATGTGATGCATTTTAGGTTTAATGTGTAAGAAAAAACCCTGGTTGATGCATTACAAAATAAAAGCTCCTTTCCAATTTTATTTACTCGTATCTATGTTATGAACTTGCCCGGTACTATCTTGCAAAACAGTTGAATTAGACCTGGTGTCATTGCAACTTTTTGAAGCATATAAAACTATAAAAACAAAGAATACTACAAAAAACAGTGGTAGCAACCATCCTGGCCTATTTACAGGTTCCCTGAGCTCACTGGCCACTTTTTCTTCTTCCGGTGTTCTTCCTTCATCCATAACAATTGAGTTTAAATGTGAAAATAAATTGAAAAGGTAATTACTCAAAAACCTTTTCAACAAATTTATATATATAATAACCAATTCCCTTAAAAATTATACCCAAATTGAAAGTAAAAAATATATGGCCTTGTAACTTTCAGGAATTTTTATTGCGGCAATAAGACTTTATCAATTACATAATACACTCCATTTACTGCATTGTTATCAAGGCTTACTGCCTTTGCAGGCGAATCGGAAAATGGAGCGCCGCCAGGCGGAAAAGTTCCTACTCCGCTAAATTGTAAACTGCTCACAAAAGGGCCGCTAAAAGTTGCCTGCGCCAATATTCCCGGATGAGTGGCATAAGCTGAATCTGAATTAACCAAAGTTTTATAATAAGCAGGTGTTGCAGAAAAGTTATTGGAAAACACCCGGATGTTTGGCTCAAAAGCGCCGGTATTGGGATTTGGCGTAGCTAAAAAATGATATACTAAAATCCCCCTGACGGTTGCTGCCGGTAAAACGCCGAATAATCCGGATTACTAAATACATCAGGCGAAGATGAAAGAGCCATCGCCATCTGGTTGGCTGTTGCCTGGCCGTAACCTTGCTGTAATAAATAACCATAAGCCGTTCCAAAGATCAACGTTTGAAAGGCCGCATTGTTGGGGGCAAGGACGGTCATATTCGTAACGGCGTACCCCAATAATGAATCTAGTTTATTTAAACCTTCCTGGCCACTGTCAGCCCGGGCGACAGCCGCTTTAAAATAAGAAAGGTTAGGATTATTGTAAATGGCATCTTTTAAAACCATTGACGGAGGCGCTACGATGGCAGCCACTTCGTGAATTACTCCGTTCTTTAATTTGATATCGGGGTTAGTAACAGGAATATTATTATCATAAAAACCAGTACCAGAAACAGAAGGGAAGGTGGAAAGTTTTAATGGCAACGGAGTTCCCGGCAATGTGCCAATTGTAATGGATGTCGGCAATTGTTTATTCGGAGAGGCAGTGGCGAAATCAGTACTTAAAAATTGTTGGCCGGGAGTGATGGCATAACCCACAATTCCTCCTAAAGTTTGGACCGGCAAAGAATTCAATACATCAATAGAAGGAATTCCCGAAACACGAAACGCATTATTGTCGGGTAAGAAAACGGTAAATTCTGTACTGTCCTGGCTTAAAGAAGCCAACTGCCCGGTTTTGGCAGCAGCGGCTGCAAAAAAACTATAACTGGTATCCGAACTGATCATTTCGCCGATAGAAGTGCTGCTGTTATTTACCGGAGGATAATCAATCGGCGTTGCCTGGGGCAATTCTTTATTGCACGATACGAAGAATAATAAAGTGGCCACAAAAAAATTAAGCCTTATGAATGTACCTGTTTTTATGATATTGTTTTTCATTATTATTAATTAAAAATGATCAATAATAGGTTTTAGAAAACATTGTAACCAATGCTTACATAATAAAGGCCGCCAATGGCCGGGTTGCCAAAACCATCGCGGTAATATTGATTCAGAATATTGGTGCCGCCTATCTTTAGTAAGATTTTCGGATTGAAAAATTTATAACTTACCTGCGCATCCAATGTTTGATAAGCCGGCACAAGGCCATTGGCAAAATCTCCTTCATAATTCACTTCGTTCTGCCAGCGGTAAGTAATATTAAAACCAAACCTGTTTTGTTTTCCAAATCCTGTATTTCTCAAAGAAGCGCCTGCCCTGAGATCCGGCGCATTAAAATCTGCGACAAACCCCTGTGGAACTTTGTCTAAATGATCAGAAGAAATATTAGCGTCAATTAAAAAATTATGTGGAAGCGAGTACGTTAACCCTAACCCAAATCCATAAGTATTTACATTTCCCTGCACGTTGGTAGGAACTGAATAAGTAGTAACCAAACCAGGGTTATTCAGATTGGCCCTAACCGTTGCTGTATCAGTAAACACACTTTTATCGCCATTTACTGATTGGGCTACCAAAATTCTTGAAATAAAATTATGGTAGGTTCCGTAATAACCATATAAATCAACGAGCAGCTTTTTCTCAAATAAAAGCCCTTTATAACCCGCCTCAAAAGAATTTACGGTTTCTGCCTTGAACTTTTCAAAATTTTGCACCTGCGGGGAACCGGCAAATAAATTATCATCAATGGTATAAACAGGATTTTTATAGAAATTATAATAATCTTTAAAGGTTTGCAAACCGCCAATCAACGCTGTCCCGCCTGCTACTCTCAGGTTGATCCATTGTTGTTGCGTAGAGCCAAACCGGTATGCCTGCTGATAAGATAACCTGATATTATTATCTTCCGCCACTTTTATAACCGCAGAAAAACGGGGAGTAAACCTGCCGTCAAAATTTTCATTTTTATCATACCGCCCTGAAGCGATCAATTTTAAACGGTCATTCAAAATTTTTTTGGTCGCCTGTATATAAGCGCCCACTTCATTTATAGGGATTTTGCCGGTGGAATCGGCAAATAAAGTTCCTTCAGAATTTAAAACATACCGTTTGTAATTAGCCCCAATCAACACATCGGCTACTTTTGAAGTTTTTGGTGAAAGATCGTATTGCCCTTCGATGTTATAGAGGTCAGTTTTATCAACAAATAAACCTCCGCCCTGCGAAATAGGAATGCTTCTTACCTGGTCAAAAAGTTTTTTAAATTCTGCAGAACCCGGCGCAGGCCTTCCAATATCAGCAACTCCCCGCGCATAATTTTGAGCAGCAATATCAGTTTCACCGGCTAATTTTGCATTCAGGTAAGCAATCCCATATTGTGCATACCAGCCATCCGATCCTCCGCTTGGTTTCCAGGCTTCGTTTACCAACCGGGTAGTTACAGTTGCATTATAAGAATCGCCAGCATTTTCCTGTGTAGTGTAGGCTCTTACAAACCAATGCGGATTTACCACTTCAACTTTATATTGCCCTATTTTCAGGTTTAATAAAGAATAACGGTCGCTTCCTGTATAAACTGTATTTCCGGTTCCCCAATAACCTTCTGCATTTAAAGATGTGTTATCTGTGATTTTATAACTTGCTTCCCCGAATACTTTCAGGTTAAAAGTTTTAGGGTTTACAATATCTTTTTCATCATAGCCGGTTCGGGAAACAGGGATAGAAGCAGGCATTGAATTAATATATGGTGCATAAAAAGGAGCCGCCTGCGCCAAAGGGTTTAAAACATTCGTACGAATATCGGCAGTAGTTTCATCCCCATACACATTTACTCCGTCATAATTAGGATCGGTACTTCTTGTTCCATTTTTTAAGCCGCCTGTTGTTCCCAAACGGTCATAATCGCGGTAATCATTCGCCACCCAATCAGTTGCTTCTACATAAGCGCCTCCCAATTTGAAAGCAAATTTATCACTCACTTTTTGCGCCCAACGCAGTTGAAAATCATAATAGGGTGATGCGCTACGGTCACTATTATCAATATTCATTACACCTGATTTTGCTTCTACCGAAAGCCCCTGGTAGCGAAAAGGGTCTTTACTATTTATGATAATCGCGCCATTCATGCCGCCCGGGCCATACAAGGCAGAAGATGCGCCAGGCAATAATTCAACACTGGCAACATCCAGGCCAATCAAACCAATTACACTTCCTACCGAGAAATTTAATCCCGGGGCCTGGTTGTCCATTCCATCCACAATCTGATTAAGCCTGAGATTTCCACTTCCACCAAACCCTCGTGTTGTAGGTGAAGAAAAAGTCAATGACGCGGTTACAACATCTACGCCTTTTAGTTTTGAGATCATATCATAATAAGAAACCTGGGGAGAATTACGGATCTCTGCTGCGCTGATTCTTTCAATAGTTACCGGTGATTCTAAAATCCTGGATGGGGTACGGGTAGCCGCAATCACAACTTCCTGGCCTAAAGTACTGGTAGTTTCTAAATTAAATTTAACCGGTTTTGTTAAATCATTTACCTCAACCTGTTGCTGTTTATATCCGATGGATGAAACAACTAAAGTTACGGGAAGCGAGCCTTTAATCTCAAGAGAAAAATGCCCGTTTTCATCTGTATAAGTTCCTTCGCCCGTTCCTTTTACAATTATTGAAACCGCAGGAATACCTTCTCCGGAAATTTTATTGATTATGTCTCCTTTAATAATTTTTTGTTGCGCAAGTGTAATAAAAGAAAGGAGTATAAAAAATGAAAGGACGCTAAAAGATTGGAGAGCTTGTTTCATAATTGGAGGTTTGGTTAACAAATCTTTAAGCAAATTAAGATTTCTATTCATGGAATTAAAAAATATTTTTAATCATATATCAGATTAAATACTTTCTTAGCTATTGCTAAAAATTATACGGATTTTTGCTACTAATTTATTTAATATGAATTCTATTATTTTACCAAATCAAACCAATTTTTATAAAGGAAAAGTCAGGGATGTTTATACCATAAATGACGAGTTTTTAGTGATGATAGCGAGCGACCGCATTTCTGCTTTTGATGTGATATTGCCTAAACCTATTCCCAATAAAGGGCAGGTTTTGAACCAGGTAGCAGCTTATATGCTAAATGCCACAAAAGGCATTTGCAAAAACTGGTTGCTCACTACGCCGGCGCCAAATGTTTCTATCGGCTATAAATGTGATCCTTTTAAAGTAGAAATGGTGGTTCGCGGAAACCTTACAGGCCATGCATGGCGCACCTATTCATCCGGTAAAAGAATGTTGTGTGGAGTACAATTGCCTGAAGGCTTAAAGGAAAATGATTATTTTCCTGAGCCAATTATTACGCCTTCCACAAAAGCAGCCGAAGGGCACGATGAAGACATTAGCAAAGAAGAAATAATAGAACGGAATATTGTGTCAAAAGAAGATTATGAACAATTGGAAAAATACGCCTTGCAACTTTTTGAAAAAGGAAAGGAACTTGCCGAAAAAAGAGGATTGATATTGGTGGATACCAAATATGAATTTGGAAAATTGGGCGATGAAATTATTTTAATTGATGAAATTCATACTCCGGATAGCTCACGTTATTTTTACGCGGATGGTTTTGAAGAAAGGCAACAAAAAGGAGAAAAACAAAAGCAACTGAGCAAAGAATTTGTGAGGGAATGGCTCATCGAAAATAATTTTATGGGAAAAGAAGGCCAGCAGGTTCCTGAAATGGGTGATAAATGGATTTCGGTTATCCGTAACCGTTATATCGAGCTGTATGAAAAACTGATTGGCGAAAAATTTATTCCACAAACATTAACCAGTGAAGAAACCCAACAAAGAATCCTGGTTTCTCTCAAAATGCTTTCCAATCAAAAAACCTGATTATATAAAAACAGTAAACCAACAAATAACCCATATTTTTATTTAGCTTTTGCTAATTTTTTTTAATTAAATCCTTTCATGCCTCTTTCTCTTTTTAACCCTTTTGAAACCTTACATTTTGAAGAAACCACCTGCTTTTTAACCGGTAAGGATTTAGTATCCGGCAATGAGCAAATTTCTATTTTCCCTGAATGGATTTTGGATCATTTTTCTTTGAGGGATCAAAAATTTAAAATGCTGGACCAGGTAACCGGCATTCGTTATGGCGAATTAAAATTGCCATGTTCTGAGGAAGTAAAAAAGGCTTTTAATAAGCTGGATATGGAAATAAAAGAAGCATTTGAATCAGGATACGAAGAAGTAAAAAACATTCCTGCAGAACGATTGTTTTTATGGATGGGGAAATTCGTTTATGGCGTTTTATACAACGATCTTGTTTTGGAAATAAGCCGTTCAAAAAAACGCCCTGACGGAAAAGAGTTTCAACTTTCGCCTTACCTGAAACAAAGGTTTGCAAAGTTTCACCTGATGCTGCAATCGCTGATTGTTCCAATGGAATTTAAAGGCGTAAAACCATGGAGCCTTGCAATTGTAAAGCTTAAATATTCAAAAGATATTTTTAACTATAAAGACGAGCCAACCAATCTTAATTTTTCTTTGGGAATGAATGGTTTTGGAATCATCGCCTGCCTCCAGGATAATGGTGCTGTGGTACAAAAAGAGAAAAATCTTCTTAATAAAATTGGAGAAAATATTTTGCATCCTATTCAGTTTGAAGAATTGTCTGCGCGTTTTTTATATTCCAATTATTTATTAAAAAACCCGGCTCAAAATATTATTGAAGTGGAGGAAGATAAAGTGATTATTGAATCTTTTCTACAGGAAGAAAATCCTGCTGATCCTATATTTTCTCCATGGGATGATGATATGTTTGCGCAAGTTTTAGCTGGTTATTGGGAACCCTGGGGTTTTGAAAAAAAGAGCATCATTACTTCGCCGGATTCACCAATCAGTTTTCTGGAAAATGATTTTACCCACGAATTTATAGAACCGGATTCTATAGAATTACCTTATTAATTTTTCTGTTTAATTTTATTCAGATACAGGCACTGGTTTTTTCTTTTGAGGTGGCCCATGTTCTATTCTTTGAATCAATTTAACAAGCCCAAAAATAATACCTCCAATTCCCAGGATCAGAATAATATACCCCAGCGCTTCAGCGCCCGAACAGATGATACTACAGGCAAGGCCTCCAATCAAAGCAATCGCAAAAAGCGCGGCAATTATCAGCAATACAATGTAAAGAACTTTTTGTCCTTCAGTAGCTTTTTTATATTTTTTTCTTACAGCTTTTATGATAGTGCGTACGGTTAATTTGTTTTGTTTTTTTAATGTGTGGCTCTTCTTTTTGCTGGAAAAAGTATTATCAATTTTTCCGGATGAAGAAGTATATGGGTTTACTACAGAAATACCAAAAGCAGAATTGAGCGGATTTAGGGGCAGGCCTTATTATAAGAATTAGCAGAATACACAACAAAAAGAAACGTTGTTGTGGCAAATAAAATATCCGTTGCTTTTCGCCGCAGGTATAAATTTTTATGTGGCTTACGTATTTTCTTTCGCGGATAGATCAGTAAACCAATAAAAGCGATCAAAGTGGTACTGTAAAAGAAAACCGGCGAGAGTACCACATTCATTGAATAAAGCAGGTCACCGCAAATAAGGCCGAGGAGATTTAAAAATAAATATGAAACCACAATTATTATGCGGGCGGCAATCTTATGCTGAAGAGCCCAAAAAGAAACCCTTTTCATATATTTATTTTGTTACATAAATATACAATTAAATACTTTTAAATAACAATAAATATTAATTAGTTAAAGGGCTAATGAACTCCCTCTACCTGTGTATTAGCTTCCATTTGCTGTAAAAACCTGAAAATTCCTTTCATTGTTTTGACATCTTTCACAATTAATATCCCATTTCTTCCTACCTGTTTTAGTTTGGCTTTGTTGGTTTTGGTTTGAATAAAATCAAGTATCCTTTCAAAAGTTTTGCTGCTGAAAAACGACGAATCAGGATTGGCAACAAAGAAGCATTTTAGCGTTTCGTTTTTTAAAATCAATCTTTCAAATCCTAATTCTATTGCGATTTTTCGGCAGCGAACGGTAGTAAAAAGATCTTCAACTTCCGATGGAACCGGTCCAAAGCGGTCAACCATTTCTTTATGAAGGTTATCAAGGTCTTTTTCTGTTTTACAATTATCCAGGCGTGAATAAAGGCTCAGCCTTTCCGTGATACTTTCTACATATTCATCAGGGATTAAAATCTCCAGGTCAGTATCAATTGTACAATCAGATACAAAATCGTCTTGCTTTTGTATTTCTTCTTTAAACAATTCTTTAAACTCTTTCCTCTTCAATTCGCGGATGGCTTCATCCAGAATTTTCTGATACATGTCAAAACCAATTTCAGCAATAAACCCACTTTGTTCGCCCCCGAGCATATTACCCGCGCCACGGATATCAAGGTCGCGCATCGCAATCTGGAAACCACTTCCCAGTTCGCTGTATTGTTCTAAAGTAGTTAAACGCTTGCGGCTGTCAGCCGTTAAAGTGCTCATCGGCGGAGCGAGCAAATAACAAAAAGCTTTTTTATTGCTGCGGCCTACTCTTCCGCGGAGCTGGTGCAAATCACTTAAACCAAAATGATGCGCATTGTTTACAATAATGGTATTTACATTTGGAATATCAACACCGCTTTCAATGATGTTGGTGCAAATTAACACATCATATTTTCGATCCATAAAATCGAGAATAGTTTCTTCAAGTTTATCGCCTTCTAATTGCCCGTGGGCATAAGCAATACTAAGATCCGGGCACAATCCCTGTATTAGCGTTTTCATTTCCAGCAAGCCATGAACGCGGTTGTGAATAAAAAAAACCTGTCCACCTCTTTCCACTTCATAATAGATCGCGTCTCTTATAAAATCCTGGTTAAAAACATGAACTTCGGTTTGAATGGGCTGGCGGTTTGGCGGCGGCGTATTGATGATACTAAGGTCGCGCGCACCCATCAAACTAAACTGTAATGTTCTTGGGATAGGCGTAGCCGTTAGTGTCAGCGAATCAACAGTTGTTCTTATTTGTTTTAATTTTTCTTTGGCTGAAACACCAAATTTTTGTTCTTCGTCAATTACCATTAAACCAAGGTCTTTAAACTTTACATCTTTACTCAGCAAAGCATGTGTTCCTATAATGATATCAATTTTCCCTTCTTGTAATTTTTGGAGCGTTTCTTTTTTTTCTTTAGAAGATTTGAAGCGATTAAGGTAATCTACAGTAACCGGAAATTCGCTTAATCTTTCACTGAAAGTTTTAAAATGTTGGTAGGCCAAAATAGTGGTAGGGACCAATACAGCAGCCTGTTTTCCGTCAAGGTTAGTTTTAAAAGCTGCACGAATCGCCACTTCGGTTTTACCAAAACCCACATCTCCGCAAACCAAACGGTCCATCGGCGATTCTTTTTCCATATCCGTTTTTACATCTGTAACCGCTTTGCTTTGGTCGGGCGTATCTTCATAAATAAAGGAAGCCTCCAATTCTGTTTGCATATAATTATCAGGAGAATGCGCAAAACCTCTATGGCTCTTTCTTTCTGCATACAATTTTATAAGATCGGTAGCAATATCTTTTACCTGCTTTTTGGTTTTGTCTTTTAATTTATTCCAAACATCGCTTCCTAATTTATTCATTTTAGGCATCGTTCCTTCTTTGCCGCTGTACTTGCTTATTTTATGCAAAGAAGAAATATTTACATAAAGCAGGTCATTATCTTTATAAACAATTCTTACCGCTTCCTGCATTACGCCATTGGCTTCTATCTTCTGTAAGCCGCTAAATACGCCAACTCCATGATCAATGTGCGTTACATAATCGCCCGGTTGCAACTCGCGAAGCATCTTTAAAGTGAGCGCTTTATTTTTATTGAAAGCCTGTTTTACTTTGTATTTGTGATAGCGTTGAAAAATTTCATGGTCGGTATAACAAACCAATTTCAGGTCATTATCAATAAAACCTTCATGTATGGAAACAGGAACAGGGACAAAATTTATTTCTGTGTTTTGATCCCTGAAAATAGAATGCAACCTTTCTAATTGCTTTGGATTTTCGGCAAAAATATAAATGTTGTATTTTTTTCCTTCAAACGATTTAAGGTTTTCAATTAATAAATTAAACTGCCGGTTAAATGCTGGCTGCTGTTGAATGGAAAAAATAATTTCATTTTGCTTTTGAAAAATATTTTTTGTTCCCAAACTCAATTATATGAGCGTTCCTCAACTTGTTTTTCCAAAACAGCCGCATGTAACAAAATCTTTTTCTGAAACTTCTTTTAGTTCATTCAATTCATTCTCTTCAGCCACATTTGCTTTCGGCGGGTTACTGATTTCTGCTTTCAGCTCCTCTTCCTGTTGTTCAATTATTTGTTTAATAAATTCCCAATCTTCGCTCCAAACCACGGTATTTTCTGGCAAAAAATTCAAAAGCGAAACTTTTTCCCCGCTGGAAAACTGCGTTTCTACATTTGGAATAATATTTACCTGCGAAAGTTTGCGTTCGCTCAATTGCGTTTCGGGGTCGAATAAGCGGATGCTGTCAATTTCATTTCCAAACAATTCAATCCGGTAAGGCTTTTCATTTCCATAACTATAAATATCAAGAATGCCTCCACGTACGGCAAATTGCCCCGGTTCATATACAAAATCAGTACGTTTAAAACCATGGCCCACAAACCGGGAAAGCAATTCATCAACTTTCAAATTTTCTCCTGTTTTAAAAGAAATAATATTTTGAGAAAGCGATTTTGATAAAACCACTTTTTCAAAAAGGGCTTCCGGATAAGTAACCAACACTTTTTTATTTCCACCGGCGCTTAATTTAGTGAGCGCTTCGGTTCTTAACATTACATGGCTGCTGTTAAGCTGATGGAAATTTTTTTTATTTTTAAAAGAGGAAGGGAAATAAAATATATCAAGTGCGCCGGTGATATTCTCAATTGTATTATGAAAATAGGCGGCTTCTTCAGCATCTCTTAAAATAATCAAATGATTCACCTGCGAAGAAACCGGATGGTTAAAAACTGCGGAAAATATAAATTGTGAGGCGCTTCCATGCAAGCCTGAAAGGTGGATTTGCTGAGGATCAGGCAATAGAATCTTATCCGCAATTGTAAAAATGCGGGGATCATTTGAATAACTATTCATCAACACATCAAGATTCATTCACCGGCTTTTTCTGAAAAATGCAAAAGTAAACTTTGATTTTTAAATTCTTTAACTCCCCGGGCATTTCATCCTTGTTTATAACATTCTTTTTATACAATTTCATAAATAGTAAACCAACAAATTTTGCTAATTTTTATTTTATATTTTTGGAAAAAGTTTACTCTCATAATACATCAGGATTTTTTGTTTAAAGGCCGAAAACAGTTAAACGGAAAAATGTTTTTGCCTTTAATTACCAAAGTAAAAGCAATAGAACTTATTTTTTCTTGAAACGGTATAATTATTGGAGAAGCAAAAATGTTTTAATAAACCTTTAAAACTGACTATGAACAAGATTTTTACCCTTTTATTATCAATATTTATTTTTTTATTTTTTTCGGGTTGCTCATCTGATCAAACTACGGTTCAAATAATACGCACCCCGCTTTTACAGTTTGATTTTAATCCAGCCGATTCCTGGAAGGCGGACGATTATTCGATTATAAACACTTCAAAAGTTGTTGTATACCCCCAAGATTCAACACTTCCCGCGCAGTTATACAACCGTTATACTTTGCAGGGTTCCGGAAAAGATGATTCAGGCCATACGTATCAATTGGTAATAACTTTTGATATTTCGGATAGCAGCCAACTGGTGGGCATTTATAAACCAGCCTATACTTCAGAAAGAGGTTTGGCGCAAGTGCAATTGTTTAACCTCACCGATAAAAATAATTTGTCAGTTTATAACCTTTGCCAGGATAATTTACAAAATGATGTTTTGCAAATACAAAAAGAAAAAACAGATGAACAAATAATTACAGGAGCATTTCAAATGACTCTTTGTAATTCACGGGATTCAACTCAAAAACTGACGATTTTGAACGGTACAATTAAAGATTTAAAATATTAAACTGAAAAAATGAAACGTGCTTTACCTAAAAAATTTATACTATTATTTTACATTTTTTTGCTGGTAATTTTATTTTCCGGTTATCGGTCTTACGCACAAACTGATTCATCAAAAGTTTCCATTCCGCATCCTATTCAGCAGAACGCCGGTTTTGATGTGATTGTAAAAATGAATGGTGATATAGTCTATGGTTTGGTAAAAGAAGATCCGCCTTATTATATTTCCTATCAAAGAACGGATATTCCTGATGGCCCGGTTTATACTATTCCCAGGGCGGAAGTGTATGTAATAAGTTATCGCAACCAGGTAAAAGATTATATTAATGGAAGAGCGGAAGAACCACAAGTAGAAAATGAACAGAATGGGGATTTGCTTCCTAAAATTAATTATAAAAAAGATTTTTTTAAAAACCCCTCTCTTCATTTAAAGCTCGGGTTTTTAAGAAGTTTTTCTAAAGTAAAAGACGTAAATAATTATTCTTCGTCAGCCTCCTTTCCGGTTGTTAGTTTAGGTTATGAAGTTAGCTATCAAAACAATCTTCAATTAGGGGTAATGATAGGTTTTGGCTCCCACAAATTTTCAAATCAACAATACAGCACGTATGACAGTACGAATAATAATATAAATATAAAAGAGAATATTTTCGGATTATATGTTTATGGAAGGTATTATTTTTTGAGTAATACTTCAAGATTGCAACCTTACATTTTAGCCGGGCCCGGCATAACAAGTTCAAATATTCATTCTGAAAATAAAATAAGTTTTACAAATGATAATTCGCAGATAATTCTTGTAAAATCAGGCACGCGGACAACGGGATTGGGAATAGTGGCAAAAGTGGGTGTACAATATTTTATAACTAATCAATTACAGCTTTCTTTAGATGCCGGCGTTGGTTTATCTGTTATTAACCTGGGAGTATCATTTGCCATTGACTAAGAAACAAATAATTTATTATGAAAAACATCACTATAGTTTTTATACTTCTTTTCTTCTCTGCTTTTTCAGCAAAAGCGCAAAATAATTTTAGAAATAATCAAAATTCTAATGATTCAAAAAATAGTGGCATTGTTGTTTCATTAGGAGCCGCCGCCAATTATTATTATGGCCCCGGAAACCGCAATTTTGATAAATATGAAAATGACAGGTTAAACTGGCAAGCTAACGGAATGTTGGGATTGACAATAGCCAGGGATAAAAGTGGGCACAGAACAATGCTTGCCGGTTTTGGAAGTTTTGGTATGAACAATTCAGAAACTGTTAGCCATATTTTTGAAGACCAGGGATATACAACATTAGCAACTGGCCAGAATTCAAACAACAATGTTTACCGGATTGAAGGCGGGCTGTTAATTGGCGAAGTTTTCCGGATAAGCACCGGAGTAGGCCAGCAGATTTTTAATAAACAAACGATTGCATCTGATAATGGAATTCAAATTAAAGCAACTTCACTAAAATACAATTCTACAACGGTAGGTTTTAATTTTAATGTTTCAGCAGTAGCGATCATTATCAATTGTAATTTTGAATATGGCCAGGATTATACCAAAACAGTTATCGTCCCGTCCGCAGGATTGATGTTGCGCTTTTAAAAAATTAAAAATCCGGATGTGCATTTTTATATGGCTGCGGCTTCAAGAATTTCATTCATATAAATAAAAATTAATTTTTCATTCAAAATATCAGTTGTATTTTCCGAAAAATTTTTTTTGAATGGCATTACAACCCTGGCAAACCGGCACCGTTATCCGCATTGAAGATGAAACTTATAATACCAAACGATTTTTTATTAGCGTAAATGAAAAAGAATCATTCGATTTTAAGGCAGGCCAATTCGTCACGCTTGACCTTCCCATTAATGAAAAAGTAAACAAAAGATGGCGCAGCTATTCCATTGCAAGCTGGCCTGACGGCAGTAATGTTTTTGAATTATTAATTGTAATTCTGGAAGGTGGAAAAGGAAGCACTTATTTATTTAATGAAGTGAAAGTTGGCTCTGAGATTACCTTTCGTGGGCCACAGGGCGTATTTACCTTACCACAGGAAATTGATAAAGACCTTTTTTTTATTTGTACCGGCACAGGGATCGCGCCTTTCAGAAGCATGTTGAATTATATTAAACTCCACAACGTTCCTCATCAAAATTTATACCTCATTTTTGGATGCCGCACTAAAAAAGACCTTTTATATTTTGAGGAAATGAAAGCATTGCAACAAGAGTTGGAAAATTTTTATTATTTGCCCGCATTAAGCCGCGAAAATTGGGAAGGAGCCACGGGTTATGTTCATAATTTGTACGAAGCGATTTGTAAAAAAAATAATGAGGCTGCGAAAATCTTGAAAATTTAAAACCCGCAGCTTTTTATTTATGCGGATGGAAATTTATGATTGATGATGCCCGAAAAAATATCACCGCTTTAGGTTATGATAGAAAAGCCATTCATCTCGAATTATATGGATAAAAAGCAAGAAGTTTTCTAACAACCAAATTAAGAATACTGAAAATTTGTTGGTTTACTGCAATAGGGGTTTTTTCTATTTCCGTTATTTTAATGAATCCGGCCTTTTTTAGAAGGCAAATCATTTTTCACCACTTTTCCAAACCTAAAAGTTTTTTCCCCAGAGAAGATAACGTAGCCGTAGCATATTTTGCTTGTTCCCATTTTCTCGGATCACCCGGAAATGCATAACCTTCAGGAGCGCGCCTTTCTTTCCATGATGAAATCCTCCATTGGCGCAATCCTTCATTATCTTCTTCTGCAGGCATCATTGAAATATATTGAGCAATACGTACCTTATCCTTGCTTTTATTAGGGCGGATACCGTGCGGCTGAAGGCTATTAAAAATCAACAGGTCGCCGGCGTTCATCTTTACTTTTACAATTTCAAATCCTGATACATCCGGTTTAAAATGATCACGATCTTCCGGCTGTGTAAATTTCCATGTTTCATAGGTTCTGAATAATTCAGGGATACACTGAAAACCTCCCATATTCTCGTCATCCTGATCAGCAAGCGCCAAAACGCCCTGGACATTTTGCGGCTTTGTTTCAGGGTCATAATCCCAGTGAATAAAACCTTTTTGTTCAAATCCTTCCCGAACAGGAAAATTTAAATTGGCCCTGTCAATCGTTACCCATAATTTTTCTGTTCCCCAAATATCGGTAAATGCCTGGTGAACTTTTGGAAACTGCCTGTTATCCCACAATAGCTGGTGATTGTATATTTCAACCATCCCGGTATTTGTCAGTTCTTTCATTTGCATTTCTGCACGTGGGGGCACATACCAGGTTGAAGGATCGTTGGGGCCTTTTTCTTCAAATTCCCATAAAAAATCAGCAAGGCGTTTTACCTGCTCTTTTGGTACTGCATTTTTAATAACAATATAACCATTGGAAACCCAAAAATTCCAGTCTTCCTCGCTTAATAAATTCAATGGTTTTCCATTGCTACGGTCATTGAGTTTTACTTTACTGCTTTTGGCGGTTGATGGATTTCCCGGAATATCTTTATGTTCATTTGCATTACTTTTTCCGGTAGCCATTGCCGGAATCATATTCTGTGGTTGCATAATAAAATATTTTATTAATTAAAGAATACAAAGTTGAGAAATGAATAAGCAGCAATATTTATCTTCAATGACAATTATTTGCTCTCTATTGACACTTTTGAGAAAATATCAAAGGAAATAGTAGTTTTATAGAAATAATTTTGAATGAAAATAAAAAAAGAAATAGTAGAGATTCCAGCAGGCCAGTCATTTAGAATTTTTCAACCCAGGCTAAAAAATTATTTTTTCTGGCATTACCATCCGGAAATCGAATTAGTATATGTAGAAGCAACTACAGGAATCCGGCATGTAGGGCAACATATTTCAAGCTTTATGGAAAGCGACCTTGTATTTATTGGCTCTAATATTCCCCATTTAAATTTTGATTACGGAATAAAAACCTCGTATCATCAAACAGTGGTTCAATTAAAAGAAAATTTTTTAGGAAACGCATTATTTCAAACTCCCGAGTTTTTGTCAATTCAAAAACTTTTTGACAAGGCTTTTATGGGATTATCATTTTTTGGGGAAACCAAAAAAATAGTTTCCGGGAAATTAGAGAATATGCAACGGCTCGGGGATTTTGAACGGTTAATATCATTGGTGGAAGTTTTACAAATACTGGCTTATTCTGAAGAAGTGATAAAACTGAACGAGCAGGATACAAGCATAAAATTATTTCTAAATGATAAAATAAGGATGGGCGCCATTTATAAATATATACATGCAAATTATAGCGGGGCAACCAACGTAAATGAAGTAGCCGCCAGTGTTCATTTAAGTACCGCCGCATTTTGCCGGTATTTTAAAAAGCAAACCAAAATGACTTTCACGGAATTTGTGAATCAGTATAAAATAACACAGGCAAAAACTTTACTCTTACAGGAAAACACCATTTCTGAAGTTTGCTTCCAGTGCGGCTTTGAAAGCCTTTCCTATTTTAATAAATTATTTAAAAAGGTGGCAGGGGAAAATCCATCAGCGTTCAAAAAACGCTATTCATAAAATGAATATATTTTTTTTGAATAAGAAACCTATAAGTTTATCCAGGGGATTTTCACAAGAAAAAAAATGGGGGTTTTGAAAAAATTAAAATGGGATACTGTTGAATTTTTTTGTCTTTTATGGGGAAATATTTACCTCTCAGCTTTTCAATTGTTATTATCTTTATATTCAAAAAATAAATGTTTGACAGGTTTGAAGATACTCTTTCGCAAAACTAATTCTAAATCAATTAATTGGCACAATATTAGAATTTTTTAAAAAAAAATTACAAAGAAAAAAACTTTCTACATTAAAAAGAATATCTTCGCGAAGTAAATCCGATCTTCTTAATGTAGCCATATCAATCCTACGAATTACTGCAAATTTTAAATTTTTAAAAATGCAGAAGAATTGGTATGCAGTGTACACTAAGCCACACTGCGAAAGAAAAGTAAACTTACTACTTACAAAAAAACGTGTTGAAAATTATTGTCCGCTGAATTACAAGAAATACAGGCAATTATTTAGGAGTACCATATTATGTGAGCCTTTATTTAAATCTTATGTATTTGTAAGAACCACAGAGATAGAAGCCCTTCAATTAAGCAAAAAAATAAATGGTATCTTAAGCTTGTTTTACTGGAAAGGGAAACCTGCAACAATTAAGGAAGAGGAAATAAACGCCATTATGGATTTTACCAAGTACCACCAGGAAATAAGTGTAGAAAAAATGCATGTAGTCTCCGGTGATGATGATTCAGGGATTTCTTATTTAATGGATGGGCAAATTCTGTTGATTAAAAACAGAACCATGAAATTAACCCTCCCTTCTCTCGGGCTTACAATGGTGGCAAGATATGAAGAAGAAGGAGTAATAGGCAGGGAAATGGCATTTGGAAATAAGGACTTAATTGTACAATCCTGATTCATCGTGAATTGAATTGAAATGCGATTTTATTTTCCGATACAGAACTTGCTAAAAATATAATCAAGGCGGTCTTCGTTGGTTACTTCCCCTGTTATTTCACCCAAATAATGAAGGCAACGGTTAATGTCGATTGAAAGAAAGTCTCCTGAAATATGGCTTTCGATTCCTGCCCGGATTTCTTTTAAACTTTTTGAAACCTCCGCCAATGCTGCATAGTGGCGAGCATTTGTGACCACGATATTTTCATTGTTGATGCCTTCGCCTCCTGCCATCGCAAACAAGGTGTTTTTTAATTCTTCAATTCCTGTTTGCTCCTGTGCAGAAATAAATATTTCATCAGCCAGTTTTTTGTGCCATTCTTTATTGAAAAGATCAGCCTTGTTGGCGGCTATTATTACATTCGGGTTTTGCTTGCGTATTTCCTCAACTGTTTCCTTAAGTTCATCAGCATCCATCTCATTTACATCAAATAAATACAAAACAATATCCGCCTGTTTTATTTTTTCTTTACTTTTTATTACTCCCATGTTTTCAATAATATCCTGGGAATGTTCGCGAATGCCAGCAGTGTCTATAAGCCGGAAAAGAATTCCATTTATATTGATCGTTTCTTCGATCGTATCGCGCGTGGTTCCCGCTATTTCGCTGACTATGGCGCGGTTTTCATTCAGTAAAGTATTTAATAAGGTAGATTTTCCGGAATTGGGTTTTCCAACAATCGCCACGCTCACTCCGTTTTTAATCACATTGCCCAATTTGAAAGAGGTTAATAATTCATTTACAGTTTTTGAAATTTTTTCAATCAGTAAAGAGAATTGATGGCGGTCGGCAAATTCAACATCTTCTTCGCTAAAATCAAGTTCCAGTTCTATCAACGACGAAAATTTAATGAGTTCTTCACGAAGGCCTTTGAGCACTTTCGAAAATCCGCCACGCATATTTTTTAATGCCGCATTTTGCGAAGCTTTGGTATTACTCGCAATCAGGTCTCCAACGGCTTCGGCTTGCGCAAGGTCTAATTTGTTGTTCAAAAATGCCCTTTGCGTAAATTCACCGGCTTTTGCCAACCTTGCCCCATTTCTGATGAGCGCATCCAGCACTTGCTGCTGAACATAAGCCGAACCATGGCAACTAATCTCAATTACATCTTCACCAGTATAAGAAGCAGGTTTTTTAAAAAGGGAAATAACTACTTCATCCAAAACATTTTCTCCCTCTTTTAAAAAACCAACATGCAAAGTATTGGCTGGCTGATCTTTTAAATTTTTTGAAGGAAAAAGCTTTTGTATTATTTCAAAAGATTGCCCGCCACTTAACCTTAAAACCCCGATCGCGCCAATTCCCGGAGGTGTAGCGATGGCAGCAATCGTATCGTCCCAACCTGATAGTTTATTATGCATGCTGTAAAGTTAATATCGTTTTGCCGGAGCAGATTTGATAATTTGCAGTAAACAAATAAAAACAAGTAATTTTTATTTTAGGTTCTGCAAACCTTTATGAAAGGGTATTTCCGTATGTTCCAAATATTTTTTTTAAAGAAAAGTAATTTTTTTAAAACTTATTACCCTACCTTTGCGGTAGACTATTCAAAATATACTACATGAAAGTATTGACCTCATTTATGAATAAGTGCGCTTCTTCCTACAGTATGCGCTGCTGTTAAACATTATTTAATCAAAAAGCAACGCTCGTTTCTAATTAATCCGATACAATTTTCACAATTAACATACAAAATTAAAATGTCTGAATCTTTACAAAACCATATCACGCAAATTACTGAACTAGCGAATGTTTTGCCTATTGAGCAGGTGATAAAAAAACTAGTTGAAGAATTCCCTGGCCAGGTTACTTTTTCTACCAGCTTTAGTTCTGAAGACCAGGTAATTACTCATCAAATTTTAAGCAACCAACTGCCGGTTAACATTTTTACTTTAGACACGGGAAGGCTTTTCGCAGAAACTTATTCTGTTTGGAGCGCTACCAATGAAAGATATCAAACAGAAATAAAAGGCTATTATCCTGACTATTCACTTTTAGAACCTTTTGTTGAAGAAAAAGGGCCTAATTCATTTTATGAATCAGTAGAAAACCGAAAAGATTGTTGTTTTATCCGAAAAGTAGAACCATTAAAAAGAGCGCTGAAAGGAAACGCAGTTTGGATTACCGGGCTTCGTGCAGAACATTCAGCCAATAGGCACGATATGCCGCAGGTTGAGTGGGATGAAAGTAACCAGGTAATAAAATATCACCCGATACTTCACTGGTCTACCAAAGAAGTAAAAGATTATATCAATGAAAACAATATTCCCTATAATATTTTGCACGACAGAGGATTTGTAAGTATTGGCTGTGCGCCGTGTACAAGAGCCATAAAACCAGGAGAAGATTTCAGGGCCGGGCGCTGGTGGTGGGAAGATAATACCAAAAAAGAATGTGGGCTGCATGTTCATCAGCACGCTTCATGAATAAATTAAAAAAAATAAAAATGAATAAATATTATTTGGATTATTTGGGGCAACTGGAATCGGAAGCCATTCATATTATGCGTGAAGTGGCGGCCAGTTTGAACATCCTGCTTTATTATTTTCAGGAGGTAAAGATTCGATAACGCTGGTTCATTTGGCATTAAAAGCTTTTCGCCCGGGAAAATTGCCTTTCCCTTTGGTGCATATTGATACGGGCCATAATTTTCCGGAAGCGCTTGATTTCCGTGATAAACTGGTAGAAAAAATTGGTGAGAAATTAATTGTAGCAAAAGTGGAAGAAACGATCAAACAGAAAAACCTTACTGAACAGAAAGGAAAATTTGCCAGCAGAAATGCGTTGCAAACCTTCACCCTGCTTGATGTTATTGAAGAATATAAGTTTGATGCTTTGATCGGCGGCGCAAGAAGAGATGAAGAAAAAGCAAGAGCGAAAGAAAGGATTTTTTCTGTAAGGGATGAGTTTGGCCAATGGAACCCAAAACTGCAAAGGCCCGAATTGTGGAACATTTATAACGGAAAAATTCACAAAGGCGAAAATGTGCGCGCTTTTCCAATCAGCAACTGGACTGAGCTTGACATCTGGAATTATATAAAAAGAGAACAAATTGAATTGCCTTCTATTTATTTTGCCCACGAAAGAAATGTAATAGAACACGAAGGCCAATTGGTTTCTGTTTCTGAACATATAAAGCTGGACGCGACAGATATTGTAATGAAAAAGAAAGTGCGTTACCGAACCGTTGGCGACATGACCTGTACTGCGGCAGTTGAATCAAATGCATCAGATATTGATGGAATAATCACAGAAATTATAGCTACAAAAACCAGTGAAAGAGGCGAAACAAGAATTGATGATAAAGTGTCGGAAGCTGCAATGGAAGACAGAAAGAAGGGAGGATATTTTTAACTTATAACTTAATCACTAATAACTTATTACAATAAAAATGGACATATTAAGATTTATAACAGCAGGAAGTGTGGATGATGGCAAAAGCACTTTAATCGGAAGATTATTGTACGATAGCAAATCAATTTTAATTGACCAATTGCTGCTATCGAAAAGCAAACAAAAAATAAGCTAAACGGAGAAATTGATTTGGCGCTTTTGACCGATGGCCTTCGCGCCGAACGTGAGCAGGGAATTACGATTGACGTAGCTTATAAATATTTTTCCACCCCAAAACGTAAATTTATTATTGCCGATGCGCCCGGGCATATTCAATATACCCGCAACATGGTTACCGGCGCTTCCAATTCGCAATTGGCAATCATTTTAATTGACGCACGCAACGGAGTGGTAGAACAAACCCGCCGCCATTCTATTATTACTTCTTTACTCAACATTCCTCATATTGTAGTGGCTGTCAATAAAATGGACCTCGTAAATTACAGTGAAGACACCTATAATAATATTGTGATTGATTATGAACAAGTGGCGAAATCCCTCGGGCTAAAAGATGTAAAATACATTCCTATCAGCGCGCTGAACGGCGATAACATTGTTGAAAAGTCTGAAAAATTTTCCTGGTATGAAGGCGAACCTTTACTCAATTACCTGGAAAATGTACAACTCGATTCTGATGTAAATCTTACCGATGCAAGGTTTTCTGTTCAATATGTTATTCGCCCACAGGCACCTGAATTGCACGATTACAGAGGTTATGCCGGCAAAGTAATCAGTGGTGTTTATCATAAAGGAGATGCCGTTACGATTCTTCCTTCCGGTACCGAAACCGTAATCAAAGCAATTGAAATTGGTGGAAAAGAAATTGACGAAGCTTATGCGTTACAAAGTGTGGTTCTTCACCTCGAAGATGATGTGGACGTGAGCCGTGGCGATATGATCGTTCCAACCAACAATCAACCACAAACAGAACAGGAATTTGAAGTGCTTCTTTGCTGGATGGATAATAAACCATTGATTCCGGGAAATAAATATTTGCTACAGACGAATAGTAACCGCGTGAGAAGTGTGGTAAAAGAGCATTGAATACAAACTCGACGTGAATACTTTGGAGAAGAATTATTCTCCTGAAAAAGCAGTGTTGAATGATATTATAAAAGCAACCATAAAAACGGCTTCGCCCGTTGCTTTTGATTCTTACAAAAAATTAAGGCAAAACGGAGGCGCTATTTTAATTGATGAAACCAGTTGTGTAACCGTTGGCGCTTGCATGATACAATAAGTTTATTAATTTTTTTTATACAGTTACCCTACTTATTTAGTAGACTAAAAAATATGAATCAGTTGTTCAAAAAAGGAAAAGTAATTATTGCAGGTGCCGGCCCCGGCGATCCTGAGTTGCTTACATTGAAAACAGCACGTTTCCTACAAAATGCAGACGTAGTATTGACCGACCGCTTAGTAAGCGAACAAATAATAGAGAATTTTATTTCGCCTGATGCAGAAATTATACATGTTGGCAAACAATGCAGGCGCGGCATTTCTACTCCACAGGAAACGATCAATGAATTAATGGTTCATCATGCATTATTGGGGAAATTGGTAGTTCGTTTAAAAGGCGGCGATGTTTCTATCTTTTCCAATATCCTTGATGAACTGGAAGCTTTGGTTGCACATAATATTTCTTATGAAATAATTCCTGGTGTTACCGCAGCTTCAGGCGCTGCGGCGTTTGCGGGAATCCCACTGACCGCAAGAGGTTACGCTACTTCAGTCCGCTTTCTTACTTATTATAAATCTGATATCGTTACCGAAGATTATTGGAAAGAATTAGCCAACACAAATGACACGCTTGTTTTTTATATGTCTTCAGAAACTTTACCAACCAGTGGTTGCCAAACTAACTGCTTATCATATTGATGAAGAAAGATTGCTTGCCATTATTGAGCAGGCAACTACGCCATTGCAAAATGTTCACATCAGCAATTTGTATGATTATAAAAAAGATTTTACCGAAAAAAAATTCGTCTCTCCGTCATTGGTAATTATTGGCGAAGTTGTTTCCCTTCACGAAAAATTTAAATGGTTGCAAAACAGCAACAGCAGCGAATATTATTTTAAACCAATTACAAAACAACAAATTTCTTTCAATCAACCAGAAATAAACATCCATGTTAGTTGAGCAAAAATTAAATACTTTACTTGAACTGATCAACACTTCAACAAATGATGAACTCATTTGGATGAACGGTTACCTGAATGGCATACTTGCAAAACAGGCGCCGAAAGCAATTCCTGCTGAGGTAAAAAAAGGTGTTACAAAAATCACAATTGCATACGGAACAGAAACCGGCAATTCAAAAAAACTGGCGACAGTTTTTGCGGCTAAGGCGAAGAAGCATGGCGTAAATGCAAAGGTTCAAAGTCTTGATCAATATCGCTTGAATGATCTTACCAAAGAGGAATATTTTTTAGCGGTGATCAGTACTCACGGAGATGGTGAGCCGCCCGCCGCCGCCAAAAAGTTTTACGACCATGTTCACCAAAATGGATTTAAACTTTCAAAATTAAAATACAGTGTGTTGGCTTTGGGCGATACCTCCTACCCTCTTTTTTGCAAAGCCGGCGAAGATGTTGATGAACAATTAAACAAGCTGGGTGGCAATCGCATTGCTCCTTTGCAAAAATGTGATATTGATTTTGAAACCGATGCTGATGAATGGTTTGACCGGGTATTTAATGCATTGGGTGAAACCACGCAAAACACACAACCAGTTACAGTTTCTCCTTCTGTCAAAAAAAGTTCAGGCAAAAAAATATATACCGGCAAAATACTTTCACACATCAATTTAAATGATGTAGACAGCAGTAAACAAACATTTCACATCGAAATTGAATCTGAAGAGATGCAATATGCGCCGGGAGATTCTATCGGAATCATTCCTGAAAACAAAAAAGAACTGGTTGAAAAAATAATTGCGTTAACAGGAATTGATCCTGAAAAAAATATTGATTATAAAGACGAACTGGTTTCAGTATACGATCTTTTGCATAAAAAATTAAACATTATTAACCTTCCGGAGCGTGTGGTAAAAAAATATGCAACGATTGTACAACAGGAAATACCGGCAACTAAAATTGATTTAATCGATCTTTTAAAAATTTATCCTGTAAAAGATGCGGAACAGTTTACAGAACTACTGAAACAATTGGAACCGACTACTCCGCGATTATATTCTATTTCTTCTTCTCCCGAAATGCATCCCGGAGAAGTACATATTACGGTTGCTAAAAATTGTTTTATGGTAAATGATGAAATTAAATACGGCCTTGCTTCCGAATTTTTATCGCTTCTAAATGAGGACAATGAATTGAATTTTTATGTTCATCCGAATAACCAGTTCCGTTTGCCGCAGGAAGATAAAAATGTGATCATGATTGGCCCTGGTACAGGAATTGCGCCCTTCCGTTCTTTTATCGCAGAAAGAGATGCGACCGGCGCACAGGGAAAAAATTGGCTCTTCTTTGGTGACCAGCATTTCACTTCAGATTTTTTATACCAGACAGAAATACAAAACTGGGTTGAAACAAATCTTCTTACAAAAGTGGATACTGCATTTTCAAGAGACCAGGAAGAAAAGATTTATGTGCAACATAAGATGTTACAAAAAGGCGCAGAATTTTTTGAATGGCTGCACGCCGGAAGTTATGTATATGTCTGTGGTTCTAAAAACCCCATGAGCGTAGATGTAGAAAAAGCCGTTTTGAAAATTATTGAACAATTTGGCGAAAGATCAAAAGAAGAAGCCGCCCAATATCTGTTTAATTTAAAGGAAGAAGGAAGATATGTAACAGACGTTTATTAATTCCTATTCCCATTCACTTATTTACTATCAAACATGTCAGAAATAAAAGAATTATCAGCATTAGAAAAAGTAAAAGTATTAAGCAACGGACTTCGCGGAACGATTGCAGAAAGCCTTAATGATGAATTGACGGGCGCTATTCGTGAGGATGACCAGGCTTTGATAAAGTTTCATGGAATGTACCAGCAGGATGATCGTGACCGCCGTGAGGAAAGAGCAGAAAAAAAACTGGAACGTTTGTTTTCTTTTATGATAAGGTTAAGATTGCCCGGCGGATTTTTAAGCGCAGAACAATGGATCGACTTACATAATATTGCCGGAAAAAATTCAACAGGCGTTATTAAAATCACTACAAGGCAAACAGTTCAGTTGCATGGAATACTTAAGTCAAAAATAAAACCAACTATTAAAGCATTCCATCTCGCCAACCTTGATTCTATCGCCACATGCGGTGATATCAATAGAAATATTACCTCCAGTTCTTACCCTACAGAATTATCTGTTCACGAAGAAATTTCTTCTTATGCTGATAAAATAAGCACTTTATTAAAACCAAAAACGAGAGCTTATTATGAAATATGGCTTGATGAAGAAAAAATATTAGATAAAAAAAGCGAAGAAGATCCTTTATACCTTGATGCCTATCTGCCACGAAAATTTAAAATCGGAATTGGCATTCCGCCTAATAATGATACAGATGTTTTTATAAATGATCTTGGATTAATTGCTATTGTTGAAAACAATAAATTGCTGGGCTTCAATTTTGCAATCGGCGGTGGCCTTGCTTCTACGCATGGCAATCCCGAAACTTATGCGCGTCTGGGAACTGTAATTGGTTTTGTAGAAGCCGGAGAAAAAACTTTCAAAGCGATTTATGAAGTACTGACGGTGCAAAGAGATTTTGGAAATCGTGAAGATCGAAAGCAGGCAAGATTAAAATATACTGTTGACAGGATAGGTGTTGAAAAATTCAAAGAGGAAGTGGAAAAGCGCACCGGCTTTACGTTTGAAGAAACAAAGCCTTTTACATTTTCTGAGCGGGTTGATTATTATGGATGGAAGAAAAATTCTTCCGGCAATTGGGACTATACACTTTTTATTGAGAACGGAAGAGTACTTGACGAAGAGAGGCCTTCAATTAAAATCAGCTCTTCTTGAAGTAGCCAAAACTGGAAAAGCATCATTCCGGTTTACGCCCAATCAAAACCTTATCGTCACTGATGTAACGCCAAAAGATAAAAATGCAATCAATAAAATTTTAGAGAAATTCAATATCATTGAACACACAAATAATGCTTCAGCAATACGTAAAAACTCAATGGCTTGTGTGGCGCTACCAACCTGCCCTTTGGCACTTGCCGAGTCGCAGAGATATCTGCCTTCTTTAATTACAAAAATTGAAGAATTACTTACAAAATACGATCTCGAAAATGAAAATATAATTACGCGGATGACTGGTTGCCCCAACGGTTGCGGGCGTTCTCCTGCAGCTGAAATAGGATTTATAGGAACGGCATTGGGAAAGTATAATTTGCATTTGGGCGGCGATCATGAAGGTTACAGGCTCAATAAAATCTATAAAGAAAGCCTGGAAGAATCAGAAATACTTTTGGAACTTGATGGCTTGTTCGCCGATTTTAAAAAGAACAGAAATAAGAAAGAATCGTTCGGTGATTTTACCAATCGTACAAAATTTGAAAAATAAATTTGGAATCAAAAGTTTCCATATTAGAGCCAGTTATTACTAAGGAAGTTTCCGAAGGGAACCATCTTTTTCCTGTTTTTCTGAAACTGGAAGAACTTTCCCTGCTTATTATTGGCGGCGGAAATGTAGCTTTTGAAAAATTGAATGCTGTTCTGAATAATTCCCCTGAAACAAAAATAAAATTGGTGGGAATTGAAATAAGTGATTCCATAAAAAAAATTGCAGAAGAAAGAAATAATATTAAATTATTTGAAAGAGGCTATACTCTTACAGATATTGAAGAAGCCGACTTGGTTATTGCTGCAGTGAATGATTTGCTTACCAGTGAACAAATAAAAAATGACACAAAAGAAAAAGGTAAACTCGTTAATGTAGCGGACAAACCCGGTTTGTGTGATTTTTATTTGGGTTCGATTGTAAAAAAAGGAAGCGTAAAAATTGCCATCTCAACCAATGGAACCTCCCCCACAATTGCCAAGCGGTTAAAAGAAGTGATCAATAAACTCATTCCTGATGAAATGGAAGACGTATTAAAAAATATGCGAATCATCCGCTCAGGAATGAATGGCGATTTTGATGAAAAAGTAAAAAACCTGAATGACATAACGAAAGTGCTTGTAGCAAAACAAGCTACTTTACTTAAAGAGTCAAAGCCGGATACAAAAAAATGGCAGAAGATTGTAACATGGTGTTTGCTCGCGTTTTTCTTCATGATTTTAGGGCACACGATTTTGTCTTTTATTCCTTTTGAAAACTTAGTTGCCGGAGCCAAAAAAGTAACGTCAATCGTTGATAGAAAATCTTTTCTAATGATGATGCTTTGTGGTTTTCTTGCGCAGATGGCCGACGGTTCCCTGGGAATGGGTTATGGAACTATATCAACGACTTTTCTTTTGGCGAATGGCGTAAATCCGGCAATTGTTAGCAGCCGGGTGCATTCAGCGAGGGTTTTTTCAAGCGGCGTTTCCGGGTACAGCCATCATCGTTTTGGAAACTTCAACAAAAAATTATTTAAAGCGTTGGTAATCCCCGGAGTAGTAGGAGCAATTATTGGAGCAACACTTGCTTTTTATGCTCAAAAATATTCAAATTATGTGCGCATCCCGGTTTCAATTTATACAGTTTATCTCGGCTTTTTTATCATCCGAAAAGCGTTTAAAAAACAAAACCTGCACGATAAGGTAAAAAGAGCCGGCTGGCTGGCAACCGCAGGTGGATTTTTGGATGCGTTTGCAGGTGGAGGTTGGGGTTCACTGGTAACAAGTACGCTTATTTCAAAAAGAAAAAGCCCGCGATATGTAGTAGGTTCTGTTTGCCTCGCAGAATTTTTTGTAGTTCTGGCCAGTTCCATTACTTTTTTTATTTTCTTAAAAAGTATTCCTTTGTTTGATGTTGCAGGGCTTATTATTGGCGGATTGATTGCAGCACCGATTGCTGCCAGGTTTGTAGGGAAAGTTCCGCTGAAAACCATGTTCATTCTTGTTGGCTCTTTGGTAATTCTTACCAGTTTTTCAACTATCTGGAGAGTGATCGCGCCGCTTTTACATTAAGGTTACCAAAAAAATATTTTTCTTAACAAAATACCTCAGTATGATAAACATCTGATTGGTTTCTCGTAATTTTATGGGAGTAAAAAGCGTAAGGTTCCTGGATGTCTTCCAGCAAATAGAAAGACTTGCAGGTTTTGCTTAATCCTTCAAAAACAAGCGTAAATCGTATAAAATCATTGATCACAAAATGCTGCGTCCAATGAGGCATTAGCGCAATATTAAATGGCTCAATCAATTTACTTTTTTTACTTGTATCCTGAATTAAATAAGTGGTAGGCCAGATTCTTACCGCGCATAAATTCTTCTGAAAAAAAGCGGCAATGAACAATAACGCAACGTTCCGTTTGATGTTTTATTAATTCTTTGATGGCGTTATCAATCTCTATCTGAGGTTTGGCAATTGTAGTGCTCATCGGGTTATTATTTAATTCTGCTTACAAAATTAAAAAAACCTTGCAGGATTTAAAACTAAGAATTTATGTTATTTGTTTGTTTACTGCAAAAAACTATAATTAAGATTCATTTTCAGACAACAATTTTTTTGCCTTGAATTTCATCCAAAGAGATTTGCTTTTTCAAATCTTCAATGCTATCAAATTTCTCTTCATTCCGAAGAAAATATTTTACATATACCTGAACGATCCGTCCATAAATATCTTTGTTGAAATCAAAAATATTTACTTCAATGGTTCTCCTGTTATCCGCAATGGTACGCCGGATGCCGATACTCATCATTCCCTGGTGAAAAGATTCGGGAACAAACAGAGAATCTTCATTTACAGATTCTTTCCCGATAGCCAGGTTAACTGCATAAATTCCGTTTTCAGGAATCAGTTTATTAGTATTTTTTATTTCGAGATTGGCGGTTGGATATCCAATCGTTCTTCCCAATTTATTTCCATCTATCACTTTTCCTTCAAAAAAATAATCATAACCGAGGTATTCATTGGCAGTTTGAATATCTCCATCTTTCAACGCTGAACGGATTTTAGTGGAACTGATAGTAACATGATGCAAAACCTGTTCGGGAATTTCTTTAACTTCATAATGATATTCCTGCTGGTATTTTTCCAGTAAACGATAATCGCCTGCACGCCCTTTACCAAAACGGTGATCGTAACCAATAATAATGGTTTGGGGCTGAAATTTTTTTACCAAAAAATCGGAAATATATTCTTTGGCAGATTGGTTTGAAAATTCAAGGGTAAACGGAACAACCACCAAATGGCCAATTTCTTCTTTTTCTAAAAGTTCGGCTTTTTCAGAAAGGGTGGTAAGTAATTTTATGGGTAGCTGATTTTTCTTTTGATTCAATACCATTCTCGGGTGCGGGTCAAAAGTGATGATTACGGATTCGCCGTTATTTATTAAAGCTTCTTTTTTTAGCTGGTGAATAATTTGAAGATGGCCGCTGTGGACACCATCAAAAGTACCGATGGTAATGGCGGCGTTTTCAAAAAAAGGTAAGTTATTTATATCACGGTGTACCTGCATAGAAATGGCAAAACTAATTTATTTATGCGTGGATATATTCAATCAACAATAAGATGCCCAGATGTTTTATTTTCGCAGTTAATAAAATTATACCATGTCTTTATATTCCCAACGTGGCGTTTCAGCGCAAAAAGAAGAAGTGCATGCGGCAGTAAAAAATCTCGGCCAGGGGATTTTTCCAAACGCGTTTTGTAAAATTTATCCTGATTATTTAGGGAATGATGCAGATTTTATAAATGTAATGCATGCCGACGGAGCCGGTACAAAAAGTATTCTTGCTTATCTCTATTGGAAAGAAACCGGGGATATTTCGGTGTGGAAAGGAATTGCACAGGATGCAGTGGTGATGAACCTTGACGATCTTTTATGTGTTGGAATTTATGACAATATTATTTTCAATTCAACTATTGACAGAAATAAAAATTTAATTCCCGGCGAAGTTTTGGAACAAATAATTAATGGCACGCAGGAATTTTTTGATCTGTTGAAAACTCATGGAATTAATATCCATTACCTCGGTGGCGAAACCGCCGACGTAGGAGATGTAGTAAGAACAATTGCAGTTAATGGAACCATGACAGCAAGATGGCCCAAGTCAAAAATAATTTCTAATGAAAACATAAAACCCGGAAATGTAATTGTCGGTTTGGCTTCTTTTGGGCAAGCCACTTACGAAAAAAAATATAACAGTGGCATCGGGAGCAATGGTTTAACTTCTGCAAGGCATGATATTCTGGATAAATATTATTCCCAAAATTTTAAGGAAAGTTATGATACCAATTTACCGGAAGAAGTGGTTTACATTGGAAAAAACAGGATCAAAAATGCAACAGATCTTCTTTCTCCCACAAGAACTTACGCGCCTTTAATTAAAAAAATTCTTGAAAATAATTTTGATAAAGTTGATGGATTGATTCACTGCAGCGGTGGCGGACAAACAAAATGCTTAAAATACATTCCTGAAAATGTGCGTGTGGTAAAAGATAATTTATTTGATCCTCCTGATATTTTTAATAAAATAAAAGTAGCCAGCAAAGCCGATGACCGTGAAATGTACCAGGTTTTTAATATGGGTTGCAGAATGGAAATTTATACGGTGAAGATTTTGCTTCAACCATTATTCACGAAGCCCGCGGCTTTAACATCGAAGCCCAAATAATCGGCAGAGTTGAAAAAAATGATAAAAAAGAATTGGTGATTGATGCTAATGGAAATGAATTGGTTTTTTAGGAATGGAAATATTTAGTGATAAATTATTTACCAAAACGTTGTTTTACCGGCGCAGAAAAAGATAAAGAAATACAGGTCATCCAGAATAAAACTAACCCATTTGTAAGTTTAATCGAACCGAATATTTTTAATTATAGTATAAGCCTCATCTGAGATTATCTTATCATTACTATCAATTGTCCAACAGAGTAACCTATAAACGAATTCTCCATTTTTAAAAAAATATTCTGTGTGTGATGAATAAATTTTATTCACTGAGTTAGTCGTTTGGTATTTTATTTTATAAACATCTTTCAACCCACATTTAATTTTTTCCAATTTTGAAACCTTTGTGTTTAACTGGTCTTTTAGTTGAATTTTAATCTCATTTAAAGACATTGTATCCAATAAGTTCGTTTTATACTGCAAGCATACAGTTGAATAAAATGGTTGAATAATAGTGTGTGCCTTATAGAGTATTTTCGGAGTAATGTTGTGGTATTTATTAGTTATATACTTTATAAATCTTTTATCAACGTCTCGAAAATATTTTGTCCTTAAAGGCTGAAATAAATAATCGCCATATAATTGAAATTTTATTTCCGGTGAAGTCTGTTCGTAATAGGTTTGACCGTCAATGATCTTTATTTCTAACGATGATTTTTTTGCCACGTTGCAGGAAGAATGAATGAACAATAAAAATATAGCTACAATTTTAAGTTTCATACTCCGGAAATATATGTCGATACTCTTGACCGAGATAAAAAAATTATATTTTATTTGTCCAGCTATTTTCAAAAAAAAGCAAAACCATGGACACCTGAAAACTCTTTTTCGGCTTTGCTTTAAGCTGAAACTCTAGCTCAGAATTTTCCTTTATTCCACTTTTCATATTCAGGAAGATTTTTTTTATACTCTTCCACGTTCCAAATAATATTCCAATGCTTTACGTAATCTGAAAGTAAATCTAATCCAACTTCACTGCGTCTTCTATCAACATTATCTGGATCTTCAAGCGGTAACACATAATTCTTGTTTGTTTTAGGGTTTCTGCCTATTTGGCTTCCATAAATTTGTTTCTTCCCCACACGCAACGCAACCCTATCTTCTAATAGTGCTAATGAACTGACCGATGCATTACCTTTTTTTACGGCTTCGCGCATCATCGGTAAATATTTTTGCTGAGTTTTGATATCGGCGTGTTGAATAACGAGAAATAATGCTTGATTAGCCTGTGTTCCTACTTTGTCTTTCCCTACCCAACCTTTTGTATCTAAAATATTTGTTACCTTTTGTAAGTCAATACTATCTTGCATAACCATCACGTTACCCAAGCTGTCAACGACTGGATTATCATACCCATATTTTTTAGTTGAATCTATATATTGGTGACGAATACCCTGGTCATTTCTAAAAATTTGAAGTAATTCTTTCTGTAATGGCTTATCGTAGTTTGCTTCTATTTTATCTACTTTGCCTTGTAAAATTTTCAAGGTTTTATCCCAATCTTTATTGCTGTGCAATGCCATCAAATCTGCATCTTCTTTTAGATGATTAATGTCTTCCCAACCGTTTTGTATTGATAAATTAAGTAACTCAAACGCGGTTTTAGTATCCCCTGACAATGCTGCGGAACAAGCTCCATTGTATAAGTCACTATAATTACCTTGCTTTAACTTGAATGCTTGCTTATATAAATCTAACGACTTCTCATAATCTTTTGATTCATAAAATGAAAATGCTTGTTTAATTAAGGCTTTATATGTTTGCCCGAAAGAAGAAAACGATATAAATAAGATACTCAGAATTACAAATAACTTTCGTTTCATTGCTCAAACTTTTATTCATTTTATTTTTAAACTTGCATATAGCTATAAGTTATTTACATGCCAAAGCAATTGAATTGGTTTTTTAAAAAAATTTGGGAAGTCGACTAATCAAAAAGGTAAGTTAGTTTTGGCGAAAATGATTATAGCGGTTCATTTATTATGCCATTATTATCTTTCATTTAAAAGAATCTTACCTGTTGAAATCACACGAGTTTACAACATGCCCGTTTTGCGTTCCCGGAATCCATTTCGGTCCATTTTTTATAGCATTTACCGCTACTTCCGCCAAATTTGTTCCTTGTTTGTTAACAGCCTCTACATCACTTACTTTTCCATCCTTACTTACTATAAACCTTACTTCACAAACTCCCAGACTGTTTTTATCCGTTATTAATTCGTTTCCATTTTTTTGGATGACACGTGTAATATATTTTAGCCATGCAGAATTGCCGCCGGGAAAACTGGCCGGTTGTTCCGGTTTTGTAAAAATCATTTTTTGCTCATTAGATGTATTTATGTGGCTTGATTGCTTAGGTTCTTCGGTATTAGTTAAGGATTTTCTATCAGATTGTTACAGGTTACCGGCGTAACTGATAACAAGCAACGGTGTGGCCATTTTGAGTAGCAGGAATCCACATCGGCCCTTTTTTAATGGCATTTATGGACACCTTAGCTAACTTCGTTCCTTTCATTGTGGTGGCCATAACATCGCTCACTTTTCCATCTGTGTTTACAATAAATTTTAATAAGCATGTTCCGTAATCTGCTTCAGTAAATTTATTAATGCTATCCTGAATTGCTCTTGAAATATACTTTATCCAGGCGTTTTGGCCACCAGGAAAAGAAGCTTCATTTTCAACTTTTGTATAAACTTTCCCATCATCATTCTTAGTATTTATTTTAGCTGATCCTGAATTTATGGAAGTCGCTTTTTGATCTGGATTTTGTAATGTTACGGGTTGTAATCTATATGCCGCCACCGTATGCCCGTTTTGAGAAGCGGAAATCCATTTGGGGCCGTTTTTAATTGCATGTATTGAAACCTTTGCCAATTCAGTCCCCTTCATAGTAGTAGCAATTACATCGCTTACAGTTCCATCCGTATTTACAATAAATCTTATCACACAAGTACCATAATCGGCTTTCGTAAAATTAGCAATACTATCCGTGATTGCTCTTGAAATATATCTTGACCACGCCTGTAAGCCGCCCGGAAATGAAGCTTCAACTTGTACTTTCGTAAAAACTATCCCAGATTCGTTTGAAGGCTTGCCTCCTTCAGGAAAAACTGGCTTCTCATTTTTAATAGTTGCATCATCTAAAATAAAAACACCATTTTTTGCCTTCTCTCCATATTTTGCAATCATGTCCCTTTCATCATCAGAATGAATGGTTAGCGTGCCTGCATGAATTGTTTTTGTTTTTAAAATGCTGTTTGGTTCAATTTTGCCATTAATGATTATAACAGCCTCCATAAGATTTCCATGGTTCTTTTCAGGGGCTGTTGTATAAACAAGTTTGTCATAAGGAATAATTATTTTATCATGAGTATCCACGAATATGCCAGAGCCCTTTTTACCAAAAGGTATACTATCCTTCTCGGCTGTAATTGTTTTTCCATCGTAAACTTTTAAACTCTTATTTTTTACTTTAAGAGTAAAAGCAAAAAACACAATTGTTGCCAAAGGCAAAACCAGTAACCTGCTGATATAATTTACTTTAGGATTTTTATTTTTGGTGAGCATGTGTAACCTCCTTTTTAAAGGTGAATAAAAAAAGTTATTGGTGAGTGAAAAATTTTGTCCGGGATATACCGTTAGTAAAATCATTTTGGCAAAAGCATTGATATCACTATCTTCCAGCGCTTCTTTATCGGCGATAAATTCATGGATCATGTTTAATTCTTTTTTCATCAGCCAGAAGAATGGGTTGATCCAAAAAAATATTAAAACCACATTCATAAAAATTTTATCATAGGAATGTTTTTCTTTTATGTGTGCTATTTCGTGGTTAAAAATTTGTTGCCCGGGCACAGAATGAAGATCAATTTCTTTGTTCCAAAAGATGGATTTAAAAAATGAAAATGGCGTTCCTTTTGCATCGGTATTTAAGAAAGTAATATCCTCAATTTTCGTTTCAGGATATTTTTTCTTTAGCCTGATTATTTTATAAAGAGAAAGAAAAAAGATGAATAAAAAAATTGCGGAAAACAACAGGTAAGCGCCTTCTGTGATATTTTCGGTAGTAAGTTGAAAATTATTATTCCTGCTGTACTCTACTACTACTTCATCCCCATAACTTATAGTTTGCAACATTTGAACTACTGTTCCTTTCTGTGAAAAAATATTAATTTTCATTACAGGAACTATTAATGAAATTACTATGGTAGCAAGCAGATAAAACCGGTTCCACCGATGGAACGCTTTATTTCTTAATGCTATATAGTAGTAACCGAAAAGGATTCCCGAACAAATAATTACTTTCAATAAGTACCATGCAAAGGTGATCATGAGCGTTTGGTTTAAGTTATTTACCTTTTTTTAATTGTTTAAGCAGCAGCTCCAGTTCTTCAATACTCAGGTTGTTTTCTTTCACCATGGAAGACACGATGTTGCTGAAAGACCCTTCGTAATATTTTTTCACTAAAGATTTTACTCTTCCTTTCGAATAAACATCTTTGTTTACCAACGGATAATAGCGATGCATTCTCCCAAATACTTCTATTCCAACAAAATCTTTATCCATTAAAATTTTTAAAATAGTAGCGACAGTGTTTTGATGCGGTTTTGGTTCCGGCATTTCATTTACGATTTCCCTCAAAAATGCTTTTTCCAGTTTCCAAACTATCTGCATCACATCTTCTTCGGCTTTTGTCAATGTCTTCATTTTTTAGATTTAATTGTTTCGGAAACAAATGTAAACTATTTTTTTAGTTTTCAAACTATTTTTTTAGTTTTATAAAAATTTATGAGAGAGTGGCAAAATAGAAATATTGAATATTTATTGGTTCACTGTAATTTTTTGGAATGCAAGCTTAAAAAACAGTGATATAAAAAAGGTGGCTTTGATTTTAGTTTTTTAACAGTTGTATAATAATTGTTTTATAAAAAATATAATTATACAATTAACTTTACGGTTGTGGGATTTAAAAATGTAACCGATTAATTATGCCAGAAGTCATTGTAGAATTAAGGAATGTAAATATTTACCAGGGAGATTCCCTGATACTTTCAGATGTGAATATTACTGTGAACAAGGGAGAATTTGTTTATCTCGTTGGTAAAACCGGTACCGGAAAATCAAGCCTGCTAAAAACTTTGTATGCTGATCTTGATTTTAAAGAAGGTGATGGAACCGTTGTAGGCTTTGATTTACGTAAATTAGATTGGAAACAAATTCCTTACCTGCGCCGCAACCTGGGCGTGGTTTTCCAGGATTTTCAATTGCTAACTGACAGAGATGTGAACCAAAATCTCAAATTTGTGTTGAAAGCCACTGGCTGGAAAGATGAAAAATTGATGGATGAAAAAATTGCCGATGTTCTTGATAAAGTTGGGCTTAAAAACAAAAGGTTTTAAAATGCCTTTCGAACTCAGTGGTGGCGAACAACAAAGGATAGACGTAGCCCGCGCGCTTTTAAATTCCCCTAAATTATTATTGGCTGATGAACCTACCGGAAACCTTGACCCGGAAACCTCCGATGAAATTATGCGCTTACTTTTCAGCATTTGCCAGGATTATGGAACCGCAATTATAATGGCTACGCATGATTATCCGGTAATCAATAAATTTCCGGCAAGAACTATTAAAACCGAGCGGGGAAAAGTATTTGATAATGCTTCTATAGCCACTTCATAAACTGCCGGGCGTTTTTTTCATTATCGTACATTTTGCAAAGAATCTCTTTCCTTTTAATAATTTCATTTTGGGAAAAGGAAAGTGCAAATAATTCTTTGATTCTTTTTACATATCCATTTCCATCTTCCGCAATTTCACAAAGGCTTTCAAGTCCCGTTCCCTCCAGCGAAACTGCATTTGTAATAACAAATCTGCCATTGAACAAGGCGTTCAGTAATTTAATTTTTATGCCTGTTGAATTAAAAGAAGGCAATAAATGGATGTGCGCATCCTTTATCAATTCTTCCATCTCCGTTTGCGAAGGATTTTCTCTTAATTCAACATGTTTATTTTCCGCAACTCTATTTTGCAAAAAAACAGAAGGATTTTTTCCGGCGATTATAAATTGAATTTCACTTTGGGCAAAAACATTTTTCAAAAGCCATAATACCGCTTTTTCATTTTCCGAAACCGATAAATTCCCGTGATACAAACAAAAATTTCCTTTTCCTGGTTTAGATCTTACTTCTTTGAAAGGCAAAAAAACCGGGAGAAATTCTATATCTTTTGCTGAAAAGATTTTTTCATAAGCATGTTTATCTTTTTCATTTACCGTTAGCAGTTTGGCTTTTCCTGCAATTACTTTTTCATATTTTTTTAGTAACCTGCTCTCTAATTGATAGTAGGTTTTTTTATAAATATTATCCGTTGATTTTGCCAATTGATTGTAATATTCAAATTCCACGTTGTGTAATCTTACCAATACTTTCCTTCCTTTTAGTTGACCGTTATACAAATAATAAGTGCAATGAATTCCTTCCAGCAAAACGGGATAATTGTCTTTTAGCAAATTCTTTATTAAAAATGAATTTATCCTCGAACTAACGATGTAGGGTAAACGCAATTTAGTCGCCGGGAAAAGCTTTTTTCTTTTATAATAAAAAACTTCTTCACAATATTGATTCAAAGCCAGTTGTTCGCCACGCCCATATTCAAAACAATGCAAATGAATTTTAATCCCCTCTTCATGCAACGCTTTTATCTTATAAAAAAGATCAAAAACGCCTCCATAATCAGGCGGATAAGGTACGTCGAGACAAACGATATGAAGATGTTTTGAGTTAATTGGTTAATTGATTAATTGGCAAAATTAAATTCTTTATTATTTGTTCGTTTACTGCAATTATTAATTGAATTGATTGTAAAAACCGAGCAACTTCTTTTCCTCATTTTGCCAGTTAAATATTTCCCTGGCTTTCGCGCAATTTTTTTTCAATCGTGAATAAAGCTCTTCATTTTCAAGCAAAAAGTTTAAAGATTTTGAAATTGAAGCAACTGATAAATCATCTAACAATAAAGCAATTTCAAATTCATCATTAATTCTTTTATATTCCGGGAAATTCATTGTCAATTGAGGAATTTCATTTTGAATATAATCGAAAAATTTATTGGCTAAAGATAAAACCTGGTTCTCACCTATAGGCTCAACAAGGTTAATTCCTATAAAAGCTTTTGATGTGATTTTTTCGAGTTCGCCTGGCAAAACTTTTCCTTTAAATTCAACTTTATTTTGCAACTGATTTTCTTCAACAAGCGATTTAGCCTGTGACAAAAAATTGCCACCGCCGCAGATAATCAAATGCGCATTTACATTTTTCATTGCAGGAATTAAATATTCAAACCCCCGCCCTTCATTTACGCTTCCGCGGTACAAAATATTTTTTTCTTTAGGATGAACTTCCCTTTTAGATTCAAGCAATGGAAGGTTTCTGATTACACTGTAATCTACATTATATTTCTTTTTAAACTGCTTTGCAATTCCGTCGCTAACTGTATATCCATTCCTGAATTTTGGAACAAACCGCCTTTCAATAAAATGCCAAAACCTGTAAATTTTAGGGCGTGTAATAATTTCTTTTTGTTGTGTGAAATATTCATGCGCATCATAAACTCTTTTTTTATTTCTTAAAACAGAAATAAAATAAACCGGCAACATGGTATCCAAATCAATGCAGCAAAAAATATCAGCTTTCTGAAACAAAAGAAAAAGAAAAAGCTTCACATTGTATTCAAAATAAAAACCAAACCCTTTTTTAAAAAAAACCGGTAACCTTTTTTGCGAATATATTTTTTCCTGCAAAGGAAGGGATTTGCCAAACTTTACGCCTATCAATTTCACAGTGTGCCCGCCTTCAGAAAGAGAATTACAAATGCGTATCATCCGCTGATCATAATTCAAATCATTTGTAACTGTAAAGGTTATACGCATTTTTATTTGGAGCTTTAGGCGTTTTTTAAATAAGATTTTATTTGGCGAATCATTTTATCATGAACAGAGTTCCATTTTGGGTTTCCACCTATAATATCATTATGAAAAATAGGGATAAAAGTTCCGTTTACGTTTTTTACTTCCTTTAAAAGATTGAGAATTTCCATCAAAGATTTTTCCGGATTTTTTTCTAAATAATAAATAAATGTTGCATCCATGCACGTTACAGGAAAAATTTTTAACGAAGTAGCTTTCTCATTTTTCAGATCATAAAAATAAAAAGGCTTGCAGGTACCGGCACGAAAACCGGGTACTTCAGGAAAACCCATAGAATAATCTTCTGTAATTCCTGATTGTAAAAGAGCATTGAAAGTATCCGGAAATTTAAACTTTAAATAATGCTGCCGGCTCATAATGATTTTTTTTCCGGATAACATTTCCAATCTTCGCTTTTCGGTTAATATCTTTTCGGGAAAAGACGAAGTATGAAAAGAAGGGTGGATACCGATTTCACTAAATGATTCAATTTGGTTTACCAATCTTTTCATAACCGGATTTTTATAATTCAAATTCCTGTCATGCTCTGATTTATCAGCCAGCAAAAAAAAGAAAACAGATGATAACTTATTTTGATCTACGATTTTTTGTAACTCATCGTAAACGTCCCAAGGATCTTTTTTTGATTGCAAAAGCGTTTGAATTCTTTCTTTAAAATCCTGCACCCTGATACCCAGAATATCTTTTAAAGCTGAACCGAATGTTCTTCCAAAACTTCTCCCTTTATATTTGTAAGCTATATCTATATCATAAGTAACAATCGCTTTAAAAACCGTTGATTTCAATTCCAGATTGTCAAATTTATTTTCCAAAGCTTTTTTAAAAATCCCAATCCAAATATTCACAACTGGCTTTTGCAAAAAATTATTTTGAAAAGCCAAAGTATCAGCTGCCTTAAATCTTCCGAATTTATCGCCATCGAAATGAAGATATTCTTCATAACGGCTCACCATAAAAATACGGCTGCAAAAATGTCAAACCCCAGATCATCATCTTCAGTTGGAAATAACAATTTCAATGCATCCTTTTCTTCAAATTTTATTTCCTGTTGTTGAATTTCATTTTCAAATAAAAGATGGAGATGCCTTTATAAAAAATTCATTTCGATGTTCTTTCCAGGGAATAATTTATTTTTTCCCCCGAAAATGCTTCATATTCCTTTGCATCAATAGTGGTTCGAAAGCTAATTCCAAATTCATCTTTAAAGATTAAATCAAAAACATACCGGCACCTTGAAGAATTTTCTGGTAAATAAATAAGTAACATAATTAAATTAAATCTACAGCTTGTCCAAATTGAGATTGATATAAAAGTAAAGTTGATTTATTTTAACTACTTGGGCAAAACACTTTGAATAAAAAAATTTAAACAAATATCTTTGAACTTAAAGAACAATAGCATGATAGATTATTTAGAACAACTCTTTGGGAACCAGGAATATGATGAAAACAATTTCTTTCTTATCGCCGGGCCGTGCGTTGTAGAAAGTGAGGAATTAATTTTTGAAGTGGCCGAAAAAGTTTCAGGCATTTGTAAAAAATTAAAGATTCCTTATATTTTTAAATCTTCTTACAGGAAAGCCAATCGCACCAGCGCATCTTCTTTTACAGGCCTTGGCGATGAAGAAGCTTTAAAAATGATTGCCAAAGTTGGAAAACATTTTTCTTTGCCAACTATTTCTGATATTCATGCTCATGAAGAAGCAGCGGTGGCTGCAAAATATATAGATGTATTACAAATTCCCGCTTTTCTTTGCCGCCAAACAGACCTTTTAATTGCCGCAGCTCAAACCGGAAAAATTGTAAATGTAAAAAAAGGGCAGTTTGTAAATGGCGAGTCAATGAAATTTGCAGTAGAAAAAATTAAAAAAGCCGGAAATGACAAAGTAATGTTAACGGAGAGGGGAAATACTTTTGGTTATAATGATTTGGTAGTGGATTATAGAAATATTCCCATCATGAAAAGCCACGGAGTTCCAGTGATTATGGATTGCACTCATAGTCTACAACAGCCCAATCAAAGTAGCGGCGTAACCGGCGGCAACCCGCAAATGATTGAAACGATTGCCAAAGCTGCAATTGCAATTAATTCAGATGGATTGTTTATAGAAACTCACCCTAATCCGGCGGTTGCAAAAAGTGATGGAGCCAACATGCTAAGGCTTGATTTATTGGAAAGCCTTCTTACCCAATTAATAAAAATCAGGAAAGCCATTCAATAAGAAAATATCAAAATAAAAATTTAAGGAATTTGTTAGTTTACTATTAGAAAAGGGGTTAAATAAAAAAAGGGCCGGATAAAAATCCACCCCTGTTATAATCCAATATCCTATGAAAAACCGAGTTTAAACTACTTGCGTAGCTTTTATATTTTTAAGGCTTTCGCCAATTATTAATTTTTTTTTGACTTCAAAAAGTCTTTCAATTCATACCTAAGACCTTATTCGACACTAAAACGTTGCATAGGTTTAATTATTTTTTAAAAGAAATTAAAAAAAGGGGCCGGATGGAAATCCACCCCTGTTATAATCCAATATCCTATGAAAAACCGAGTTTAATTACTTACGTAATTTTTATATTTTCAGATGGCTTTCACCATTTTGCTTTAAAATTGGCAGAATATTCGTTAAAATTCTCTGTTTTATAATATCCATCCCCAAAATACTTAAGAATAACTTCTATTTCTTTTGGCTCCATAAATCCGGGAATTGCCGCCGGGGTTTTTTCTTTTTGAGGAAAAATTACCGTATTTGGAAAAGCTAATTGCCCTTGTGTTGCATATAACGCAAAATCATTTACTTTATTTGCTTCATCATAATTATAATCCTTATTATTCCAGGTTACCTGTTCTTTTGTTTCAGCGTTTAATTTTACGGCGTAGAAATGTTCATTGATATAAGAAATAACTTTGGCATTGGTGTACGTTTTTTTATCCATCACTTTACACCAATAGCACCAGTTAGTATAAATATCCATAATTATGGGTTTCGGGTCGCTTTTCATTTTTACATTTACCTCGTCGATACTCAACCAATTTATTTTTTCTTTTTCAGTTGGTTTAACTTTGGCAAAAGAAAAAATAAATAAACAGGCGATAAAAACAATTGACACCTTTTTTTCCATGAGTATCAAACGGGTTTTATTGAATTTTATTTGATTTATGCAAAAAATATTTTTAATCTTTCAATTAATTTTTAAATGAATAAAATAATCGTTGCTGTTTCGGGTGCCAGTGGTTCTATTTATGCCAGGTTATTATTAGATAAGCTTGCTAAATTAAAATCACAGTGGTCTGATTTAAATATAGTTATCACAGATAATGCCAAAATTGTCTGGCAAACAGAACTCGGTAAAAATGACTATAATATTTATGAGGCAACGTATTTTGAAAAAGATGATTTCATGGCTCCTTTTGCATCCGGTTCCGCTAATTTTAATATAATGATCATTGTTCCCTGTAGCATGGGAACTCTTGGAAGAATTGCTTCCGGGTTATCAAATGACCTGATTTCAAGAGCAGCAGATGTAATGTTAAAAGAAAGAAGAAAACTGATTTGTGTAGTAAGAGAAACGCCTTACAACTTGATCCACATTAAAAACATGGAAATAATTACTCAGGCGGGCGGAATCATTTGCCCTGCCTCTCCTTCCTTTTATAGCAAACCTCAAACTATAGAAGAGGCAGCCTCTACAGTAGTTGACAGGGTGATAAATTTAGCGGGATTAGAAATTAAGTCCTATAGCTGGCCGGAATAAAAAGCTATTTATTCAGAAACTGCTTTCAAAAAAATACAAACAATCAGTTACCTCAAATCCACTACTTCTACTTTGGGATATTTTTTAGCATCAAAAACAAATAATGATTCGGGAAGATCTGTATTGGTTTTCATGGAATTAACTGTATAAATATACCGGTCGCCGTTTTTTTCAAAAATTTTGCTGGAGGTAATATTTTTAGTGGCTTTATCAACATTCACCAAAACTTTAAAATACGTTTTTGTTTTATCAATGGGAGTTAATTCGATTTCCTGGACAATTTTATTCCCTTCTTTTTTTTCGCCGTTTAATTTGTATAAAAAATCTTTATCATAGAAATCAGTAAACATTTTTTGTGGGGTAATTGTATTGGCGGAAGGGTCAAATTTGGTAAGTTGAACTTCATCGGCAGATTTATCATACGTCCATATATTATCGCCATCGCTATAAATTTCCTGCCCCGAAATATTTACACGGTATTGGGGGCCTTTCATATATAGAATCCCTTTTTTCGTTCCTTCTACTTTTCCATTTGCGTTAGTAATACTTAAAGTAAAATTGGCAGTAACGGTTTTATAAGTCTTAAATTTTGCACTTACATTATCCAATATGGCTTTTGCATCAGGGTCGCTGACGCCAAGTTTATTATTTTGAGAAAATACATTTGAAGAATAGAAAATTAAAAATCCAATAAGTAATTTTTTCATCATTATAATTTGTTTTATAGATGGCTAAAAGCTAACAAAGATACATTTATAGACGTAATTACCGTCTTCAATGTTTAATGAAACAGCAAAGAAAAGTGTTAATTATCGACAAGAAATAAGTTAAGCTTCTACTTTAGACAATTCAGTTTTAGCCTGCTCTGCTTTGGTAAACTCTTTTGCTGCCTTTATAAAATGTACAAATAATGGGTGAGGATTTTCTACTGTGCTTTTTAATTCAGGGTGATATTGTACGCCAATGAAAAAATTGTGATTTTTAAGTTCGATGATTTCAACCAACCCGCTTTCCGGATTGATGCCACTTGCTATCATTCCGGCATCCTCAAATTGTTTCAGGTATTTATTATTAAATTCCCAGCGGTGCCGATGGCGTTCATGAATTTCTGTAGTGCCGTAAATAGAGTGAGCAAGCGTGTTATCCTTTATAATGCATGGATAAGATCCTAAACGCATGGTTCCTCCTTTCATGGTAACTTTTTTCTGTTCTTCCATCATATCAATAACCGGATTTTGTGTATCCGGATTCATTTCAGTAGAATCTGCATCAGAAATTCCCAAGACATTTCTTGCAAATTCAATTGCAGCCATTTGCATACCCAAACAAATCCCAAAAAATGGAAGGTTATTTTCGCGGGCATATTTTACGGCAATTATTTTTCCTTCTACACCCCTGAAACCAAAGCCCGGCGCAACTAATAAGCCATCAAGCCCTATTAATTTTTCATTCACATTTTCTTCATCAATATATTCACTATGCACATTTACTATCTGCACTTTGCAATCATTCATAGCCCCTGCGTGGATAAATGATTCCAGGATTGATTTATAAGCATCCTGCAATTCAATGTATTTTCCAATAAGGCCTATCGTAACTTTATTTCCAGGATGTTTTACTTTGTCAAGAAATTCTTTCCATTTGGTCAGTTCAGGTTCTTTATAATTATGGATGTTTAATTTCTTCAAAACAATTAAATCAAGCTTTTCGCGAAGCATGGCAATCGGAACTTCATAGATGGTAGAAGCATCTGCGGCTTCTATTACTGAATCTACTTTTACATTACAAAAAAGAGCTATTTTTCTTTTCAGTTCTTCGCTCAACGGCCGCTCAGTGCGGCAAACTAAAATATCCGGATGAACACCATTTTCACTCATCAATTTTACACTATGCTGGGTAGGTTTAGTTTTTAATTCTTTTGCCGCTTTTAAATATGGTACTAATGTAAGATGCACCACAAGGCAATCCCCTTCCGGCAATTCCCATTGAATTTGACGAACAGCTTCAATAAAGGGAAGGCTCTCAATATCACCAACGGTTCCGCCGATTTCGGTAAGAATGATATCATATTCATTTTTTTCGCCAAGCAACATCATCCTTCTTTTGATCTCGTCGGTAATATGCGGGACTACCTGCACGGTTTTACCCAGGTAATCCCCTTCTCTTTCCCTGTTAATAACCGTTTGATAAATTCTGCCAGTGGTCACATTATTTGCCTGGCTGGTATTGATATTTAAAAACCTTTCATAATGGCCCAAATCCAAATCAGTTTCTGCTCCATCTTCAGTAACAAAACATTCTCCATGTTCATAAGGGTTTAAAGTTCCCGGGTCCACATTAATATACGGATCGAATTTTTGAATAGTAACGCGCAAACCTCTTGCCTGTAAAAGCTTTGCGAGCGAAGCTGCAATAATGCCTTTGCCTAATGAAGAACTTACACCGCCAGTTACGAAAATGTATTTAGCCATCTTTTTGTTTTTAAAAAATAATATTCTTTCAAAACAACCGTAAAAATGAAATAATTGTAATGAAAGAAAATGAAAAAGGTGACCGAAGGAAAGAAATACGAGGAGAAAAATCCTTGAGGTCGTGCAAACTTACGGCTAATATTTAAGCAGAAAAAGTTATAAAATAAATTGTGGAAAAAATTGCATGAAAATAAATTTCTTCCAATTTTTTAAGTTTATAAAATGGTTTTTTGCGGTATGAATTTACTTACGCTAGATTTGCTATTTCCAAGTTGTTGATCATTCTTTGCTATGATCAGTCGATATATCCTAAAACCCGTAAATGTGTTCAATGGTTTTGTTTAGTGTATTTTCAATATCGCAGTTATAATAACCTCGTGTAGCAATACTTTCTAAAATGCGTTGCACACTTGAATTAATTAATTCCATTTGTCCGTCCTTAGGTTCAATAAATGGAATTTTCTTAATATAATTTGCAGGGTTGTTTGCAGAAGGGTTTATAGTCCTGATAAGTTTGTTGCAGGTTGGCGAATTGAAAAATGCTAACAAGTAATAAATTAAACTTTCATCTTTTGGAAAAATGCCGACAATAGATTGGTCAAATAATTTGTTTTCAATTAAAGAAGCTGTTATGCTCGACGAACTTATCATAGGAACACCAACACCAAACCTAAAGTAATATTGAGGGTTTTGGAAACGTGATTTTTTGTCTTTCTTATAATGTAAAACAGCTTCCTTGCTCCAATTCATAAACCATCCATCGGGTTTTAAATACTTTGTATTACCACCTTTTACAATTGGGAGAAAATGTTTTTCATCCGCAATACCATCAAGTATGTTAGTTGAATTTTTAAATTCTCTATTTATTTTATTCGGGTCAACTACATCATAATTCTTCCCATTCTTCACGCCATGTCTAATCACTTTCAAAAAGGTTTTATCATCTCCTGAATAAAAACCAGTAACACAATTGGCAATATCTCCAACTTTTAATGCTGCATTATTTATAACTTTTGAAATGCTCGAATTATCAGATATTAAAAAAGCATAGTCAGGATTTGAAAATATTTCTTGTTGTGTGAATGAATAAACTTTTAGTTCTTCTTCATTAATATTTGCTAACTGCTCAACTGCTGTGAATTTTGTGAGAATATTAAAAGAGTTAGATAAACAGTCCTTATAATTTCTTGTTTTTTGTAACGTAATAATTGAAAGATTTGCATATCCAAAATTTACGCCAGGGAAAAAAGAAGATGGAAACAAAGCTAATTCTATAATTTTTGTTTTGGTTAAAATGTGTTTTCTGATGGCTTTGTGCATATGCAAATTCAAAAAGGTATCTGGAATAATGAAAGACAAAATTCCTCCTTCTTTCAATAGTTCAATACAACGGAATAGAAATAAAGCGTAGCTTTCTTTTGCGTATAATTCAGGATATATTTTTTTTAGTACAACCCTTTTTTCTAAATCTTGCCACGCTCCATAAGGCGGGTTCGCGATTATTTTATCATAAATACCACCAAAATTTGAATTAAAACATAAGTCATCATCAAGTAATGTATCGCATTGCCTTACAGTTATATTTTGATAGCTTGAAAATTTATTTTGCAAAACCCCTACAGAAACTGGGTTTAATTCACAAATATCTATACTGGCAAATTCATTTGTATCTAAAATAGTTTTTACAAATACGCCATCTCCGCCACAAGGTTCAAATATTTTATCTGTTGGATTTAGCAAAAGTTTATCCACCATATAATCAACAATTGGTATTGATTTGGTGTAAAATGCCTGATATTTTCTTGCTTCGTTTATCATTACCAAAGTAGATATTGAAGTAAGTTATTATCATTTAAATGTGCTGCAGTCTCAGCATTAAAGTCGGTTGCCCAATCAATATTGGTATCAGTCCACAATTTTAAATCATAGCCTGAAAATTTTTTAATTTTTTGGTAGGCTTCGCTTCCGCAATAGGCATCCCAAATGCCAGAATTTTTTAAAGTATTAAAGTAGCTGTTGTTTTCTTCTGCTCTCACAAAAAGCAAACACTTATAATTTTCTTCAAGATTTTGATAAATAGTAGCGACTAATAACAGTCTGTTTGTATTACCTTTTTCATTTGAACCAAAACCGCTTTTGAAATCAACAACATATTTTTGGTTTTTGTAGGAAAAATGCAAGTCGAGTTCCAACTGAATTTCTCCTGAACTAACCAAACTCCAAACCTTGTCATAGTATTTTTTTAGTTCTTGTTTTTCTTCTTGTGTTAGGGTTAATTTATCAATATAGTCCCCAATTTCATCTGTCATTTTTTTTTTAACTTCTGAAAAAAGCGGTGGGATAAAAAGCGAAAGATTATTAATTGGATAATAAAAACATAGCTTACAGAACGGATCCCACAATTCGCCAACTCTACGAGAAAAGTCCATATATTCGTATGGTCTGACAGAATTTCTACTCTCAATCATTACTACAATATTGCAGTAGGTAATCATAAGAATACATTCAAGCTTCTCTTGGTTTGTCCACTTTTCTTTTTCAGCTTGTTGTAAAAGTGTTGTTATTAAAACGAATTTTGTTTGGTTAAGGCTTTCGTTGATAGTCCTGGCTCTTTTGTCTGATTGTGTTTCAGCGAATTTCACCTTGATTTCCGCCAATGCTTCACTTGCCCTGTCTCTGAAGTAAGAAAGTAACTCAGTTTTCCTGCCTTTTATAGTCTTATCTATTTTCATTTATTCTTTTGTAGCATTGATTGTAAAGATAAGTGTTTTGCTAATTTTTTTCGTAACCAGCTTTTTTACAAGTAATTAAAATGCGATTCCTGGAGCCAATCAATTACAAAAGAATAATCGAACAGAGTCTTCTATACATAACCAAAAAATATTGCTGAGAAATAATAACGATTTTACCAATTAATAATATTTTCCTTTAGAAAGATAATTTCTTATATAATCTTCAATCCCTGCTTCCAAAGAATAAAACGGCTGAGAATAGCCTGCAGACCGAATCTTGTTCATGTCAGCTTCAGTAAAATATTGATAGGTTTCCCGAATATCTTCCGGCATTTCAATGTATTCAATCTTCGCCGATTTATCCAAAGCAGAAAAAGTAGCGTCTGCCAAATCATTAAAAGCCCTTGCTTTACCGGTACCTACATTATAAATTCCTGAAATAAAAGTTTCTCTGCCGTTTTCCCAACATTCCAAAAACCAAAAACAAATTTTCAGGACGTCTTTTACATAAATAAAATCCCTTAATTGTTCACCGTCTTTAAAGTCTTTTTTATGCGATTTAAAAAGTTTTACAAACCCGTTTTGAATGATCTGATGGTAAGAATGAAAAATGACACTTGCCATTCTTGCCTTGTGGTATTCATTTGGGCCATAGACATTAAAAAATTTTAATCCTGCCCAGGCAGCTGGAAAAGTATTTTGTTTTAAAACCCATTTATCAAACTCATTTTTAGAAATGCCATACGGGTTTAATGGTTTCAACTTTTCAATAATTGATTCATCATCTTTATAGCCTAATTCGCCTGCTCCGTAAGTGGCGGCCGAAGAGGCATAAACCAAGGGAATCTTATTTTCAACACAATAATTCCATATCTTTTTAGAATATTCCACATTCAAGTGTTCATGAACAGAATAGTCAAATTCCGTGGTGTCGGTTCTTGCGCCAATATGATAAACAAATTCGATATGCCGGTTTTCGGTTTCCAGCCAATCAAAAAAAATCTCTCTTTCTATTTTAACAGTAAATGTTTTTGATTGCAGGTTCGCCTCTTTTTCTTCGCGGGAAAAGTCATCTACCAAAATTAAATTATTATAACCTGCTTCATTTAAAAAGCCAACAAGGCAGCTTCCTATAAAACCTGCAGCGCCGGTAACAACAATATTTGACTCTTTATTCATTTTATTTTTCTTTCAATAATTCTCCAATTGCGTTATCATATTTTTCTTTCCAGCCTGTAATACTTCCCCAGTTTTCTTTATCAATTATTATTTCACCGGAAGTAACGGTTCCTAATTTTTCAAAAGGGATTTTTAATGAGCTTTCCAATTCATTAATTTTATCCTACTTACCGTAACTACCATCCTTCCCTGTGCTTCGCCAAACCAATAAGCATCATTACGAATTTCGCTTTTTTGTTTGTTTACTGCAAATCCCAAATTTCTATTAAACCCACTTTCAGCAAGCGTTACAAACAATCCTCCTTCCGAAATATCATGAGCAGAAAGAATCATTTTATTTTTAATCAATAAATTCACAGCCTCGTGTAAATGAAATTCTTCTTCCAGATTAAAATAAGGCGCCGGAGAGTACTCAATGCCACAAATTTTATGAAGGTATTCGGAGCAATTAAAATCTTCAATGTCTTTGCCCAATAAATAAATTGTGTCTCCTTCGTTCTTAAAATCCAATGTCATTTTATTTTCAAAATCTTCCAAAAGCCCAACCATTCCGATAACCGGCGTAGGATAAACCGGCCCCGACGGAGATTGATTATAGAAACTTACATTCCCTCCGGTAACGGGCGTATCAAATTTTAAACACGCTTCTGACATACCTTTTATACTTTCTACAAACTGGTAATACACTTCCGGATCGTAAGGGTTTCCAAAATTCAAGCAATTGGTTACACCCAGCGGAATTCCTCCGCTACATACAATATTTCTTGCCGCCTCGCTTACTGCAATCATACAACCCACAAAAGGGTCAGCAAAAACATAAAGGCTATTACAATCCGTAGTTAAAGCCAACGCTTTTTTTGTTCCTCTCACCGCAACGATAGCTGCATCAGAAGGCGCATTGGTATTAAGATTAGCCGCGCCCACCATACTATCATATTGCTCATATATCCATTTTTTGGAAGCAATAGAAGGAAGGGAAATTAATTTTTCTGCAATATTTTTTAAATTTTCAGGGACTGAAATTTTACTAGGATCAAAAGTTTTTATTTTTTCAAAATATTTTGGTTCTTTATATTCTCTTTCATAAACCGGTGCGCCGCCGCCAAGCACTAAACTTTCAGCAGGCAATTCTGCTTCCAGTAAGTCATTCATGTAAAAACGAAGCATTTCTCCATTGGTTACTTCTCCGATCTGCTGACAGGGCAAATCCCATTTTTCAAAAATAGCAATCACCTCTTTTTCCCTTCCTTTTTGTACAGTTAAAAGCATTCTTTCCTGGCTTTCGCTTAAAAGCAACTCCCACGCTTTCATATTTTTTTGGCGGGTAGGAACTTTTTCCAAATGAATATTCATTCCAACTCCCCCTTTAGCACTTGTTTCAGCGGTTGAGCAAATAATTCCTGCAGCACCCATATCCTGCATCCCAACCACAGCGCCGGTTTCAATCACTTCAAGGCACGCCTCCAATAGCTTTTTTTCCTGGAAAGGATCGCCCACCTGAACGGCGGGTAAATCTTCGGCACTGTTCTCAGTAATATCCGCAGAAGCAAATGCGGCTCCGCCCATTCCGTCTTTTCCGGTCGCGCTTCCTGCAATAAAAACCGGGTTTCCTTCGCCAACAGCAGTTGCACTAACCGTTTCGCCTAAACGCACTACGCCCGCGCTCATCGCATTCACCAATGGATTTGTATGATAACAATCTTCAAAATAAATTTCTCCACCTACTGTGGGCACGCCAAAACAATTTCCATAATGGCCAATTCCACTAACAACGCCACTTAATAAATGTTGTGTTTTTTCATTTTTAATATTTCCAAAACGCAAAGAATTCAAAGTGGCAATTGGCCTTGCCCCCATCGTAAAAATATCACGATGAATTCCTCCAACACCAGTTGCAGCTCCCTGGAAAGGTTCAATTGCGGAAGGATGATTATGGCTTTCAATTTTAAAAACCACACCTAACCCGCCTCCGATATCCATTAATCCGGCATTTTCTTCACCGGCTTTTACCAAAAGTTTAGAACCTTCTTTGGGCAAAGTTTTTAGCCATTTAATAGAATTTTTATAACTGCAATGCTCGCTCCACATTACTGAATAAGCGCTCAATTCTGTGAAGTTTGGAATACGGCCGATAATCTCAACGATTTTGTCAAATTCATCTCTTTTAAGCCCAAGTTTTTCCGCAGTTTCAAAAGTTATTTCCATAATTGTATTAAAAAAGCAAACTTACAATCTCTTAATCTTCTATCAGAATATCTGGTGTAAATATTTTAACTAACTTCCCACAATTAAAAATTTTTCTGCTTGGTTTACCTTTTATTTATTTTTTATGGTTCCCTTTTTTGCTGGCTAATTACCCGCCTTAAATTTTTTACCACTTCGGGTTTGTCCTATAAAACCCTTATTATTTTATTCGTAATACGAATCCTTTCGTTGCTGGCGGGAAGTTACATAAACCTATACGTTTTACCGGTTTCCGATTCTGTTAATTTTCATAACATGGGAATTGAAGAATTCAATTTACTTTTTCATAATCCTTACGAATATTTTGCAAATTTTTTTCACAATTCGTATGTTAACGGATATTCCAGGGTTTTCGACGATTACCATTCTTTCTGGAATAACCTGCGTACAATTCTAATAGCCAAAATGCTTTCTGTTTTTGATATTTTTAGCTTAAAAAATTTTTGGATCAATACCCTTTTTTTTAATTTTTTAGTGTTTTTTGGATGTGTTGCACTTTATAAAGTTTTTATTAAAATCTTTCCAAAAGCATTTTATCAACTGATTATTTGTATTTTCCTTTTGCCTTCCGCCTTGTTTTTTTCAGCAATGATCCATCGCGATGGTTTGATATTTTTATCCATTTCAATGATTGTGTATCATTTGTATTTTTTGCTAAATTATCAGCACTTTTCATGGAAAAGTGTTTTCATAATTACCTTCTTTTTAATGCTGGTTTTTCTTTTAAGGAATTTTGTTTTTATCGCATTAATCCCTGCTTTGGCCGGTTGGATAATTGCGCACAAATTTCCCAAATACGCTTTTCTATCTTTTGTAATAGTTTATTTTTTTACAGGCATCCTGTTTTTTTGTTCAGGTTTCATTTCTCCCAAAACCGATCTTCCAAAATATATGAGTGAAAGACAGAAAAGTTTTATAGAAATAGGAAAACTTGGCAATTCTACCATCCCTTTAAAACCTCTTTCGCCCAATTTCAAAAGCTACTTAACCAATGCTCCGCAAGCTTTTAATCACGCTTTAATGCGCCCTTACCTTTTAAAAATAGAAAATTGGCGATTTGCACCTTTTGCTTTTGAAATTTTTTTCATAGAAATATTTTTCCTTTTTTTTATTTTCTACTATAAGAAAAAAACTGCGGTAAACCCTGTAATTTATTTTTGCTTGTTTCTTAGCCTGACTATGATACTTTTAATTGGATACACAGTTCCCATTATTGGTTCCCTGGTAAGATATAGAAGCATTTATTTTATTTTTTTATTAATTCCTACTGTTTGTTATATTGATTGGCAAAAAATCCTTTATCAATTTAAAATCAAGAGAATTAATCCCTAATCGGCTTAAAACAGAAAATCAAATAAAATGTTTGTATTCTAGGATTAAGAAACTACCAAATTTCTTTTTTCTGTTCGCAAATTTATGCAGCAATCTGGTAGTTTTCCACATATTTGGAACCTCTCTTGACCACAGCAAACATTCTAAGAATAAGTTTAAATTTCACGTTATTAAGTACCTTGCCCCAATCTTTTTCCATTAATTTTCTTTCTGCATATTCTCTTAATTCTTTATCCCACTGAATTGCACTTTTGGCAGCTTGGGTTAGTTCTGATTTTAATTCCTTGTTGGCTAGTTTACTGACCCTTTTTCTTCCCCGAATACTTATTCCCGAACTGTTATCAAAAGGGACAACCCCAACATAAACTGCGTAAGTTCTACCATCTGGAAAACACGTAAAGTTTTCGGTATAGGCAATGGTCATCCAGGCATTTACCTTGCCGACTCCTCTGATGCTGGTTATCAAATCATAGTTCATTTTGAAGTCTTCATTTTCCTCAATAATATGCATTATTCCCTTTTCTATATTATCAATAATCTTTGCATTTATTTTTATTTTATTCTCCAATTCCTTGATAATAATATCCTTTTTGATGTCCGGATAAATATGCTTGCGTTCTTTAATTGTAGCCTGGCAACCAGCCTTGTCTCTAACGCATCTCTTTCTAAAGCTCAGGAGTTCTTTAAGAGCTATAATGCTTTTGTTTAAAGGCTTTGAGGGCTGTAATGATTGACGCTTTTCTATGGCATATTGAGCAATGCGGCTTGAATCCACCTTATCATTTTTGCCCCGGGTAATTCCTAATGACCGTTTAATAGCTAATCCGGGAATGCGGATAAAAGAGATTTTTTTTGTTGCACAGAATTGGATAAGTTTATACTCATATCCACCGGTGAATTCCATAACTACGACACTTTTGGTAAGATTAATTTTAAAATTCTTACACCATTTTATCAGTAATCTAAATCCTTCTGTTCCATTTTGAATTTGAATGTGCTCATTGATTTCAGCGCAATAGATGTCAAGAGTATTTTTAGGCACATCAACGCCAAGAGTAAAATCCTGTTTTTTCATAAATTTGCATTTTATATTTTTATAAAAAACTTGCTCTGTCAAAAACCTTTGATAGGTCTGAAAAATAATTCTAGTTGGACCTGGAGCAAGTAAAGTAATGGCAGGGACTAATACAAACAATTGTCCTTCAAGACAAATTTACTGTTAGAGTTCACCCTGCCATTCCTTTCAAAGTTATTCACAAAAATGAGAGTTATTAACACCCCCTAAGAACCCCCATATAGTAATAATATTAATATGGTTTAAAGAATAGGAATTACTTAAATTCAATCCAAAGGTTTACTGTAATTGATTTTTATTAATCCTACATAGTTTTAAACATTAAAGATAAAAATATGTTTATTATTTTGTCAAAAGAAGGCAAAATAATTACTAAAAATGAAAAATAATTGGATTTTATGGAAATAAAATCGTTTTTTTGTGCCTCAAAATTTTTAAAATGCAATCATTACGACTAAATGCCCTACATGAGCTTCTCGCATCGCCAAGAAGCCATGAAGTAGACCCTTCACGAAAAATCACCGGATTTTTTGCAGAAAATGTTTTTGATTTAAAAAAAGCCCGTGAATTTTTAAGCGATGAAGCTTACAAAAGCCTTGTTTCGTCTATTAAAAATCAAACCAAAATAGACAGGAAAATGGGCGACCAGATTGCTTCGGCTCTAAAAAGCTGGGCAGAAACAAAAAATGTTACTCATTATACTCACTGGTTTCAGCCATTGACAGGAGCCACTGCAGAAAAACATGATTCTTTTTTTACACTTAAAGGAGATGGAACTGCTTTGGAAGAATTTGATGGTGCCGCTTTAATTCAGCAGGAACCTGATGCTTCTTCTTTTCCAAGCGGCGGTATAAGAGCCACTTTTGAAGCGCGTGGGTATACCGCATGGGACCCGTCTTCTCCTCCTTTTATAGTAGAAATAGGTAATGGGCACACATTGTGTATTCCTACCATTTTTGTTTCTTACACCGGAGAATCACTTGACGCTAAAACTCCATTATTAAAATCTTCAGTAGCGCTTGAAAAAGCGGCTGTTGATGTTTGCCAGTATTTTGACAAAAATATCACTTCGGTCAAACCAACCTTGGGATGGGAACAGGAGTATTTTGTAGTAGATGCCACTCTTGCAAGTGCCCGCCCGGATATTATCATGACCGGCCGTACTGTTTTTGGGCATGCGCCTGCAAAAGGGCAACAATTAGAAGACCATTATTTTGGCGCAATACCAGAAAGGGTCTATGCTTTTATGAGAGATTTTGAGGATGAATCTTACAAATTAGGCATTCCATTAAAGACCAGGCACAATGAAGTAGCACCTTCTCAATTTGAATGCGCACCTATTTTTGAAGAAGTAAACCTGGCCGTTGATCATAATATTTTAATGATGGATGTGATGACTCGTGTGGCCAAAAGGCATAATCTCCTTGTACTGCTTCATGAAAAACCCTTTGCTCAAATAAATGGAAGTGGCAAACACAATAACTGGAGCATGGCTACCAATACCGGTGTCAATCTACTGGGGCCGGGAAAAACGCCTAAAACCAATTTGATGTTTTTGGCTTTTTTTGTAAATACAATCAAAGCAGTCCACGACCATGCTGATTTACTACGAGCTTCAATTGCAGGAGCTGGGAATGATCACAGGCTTGGTGCTAATGAAGCGCCGCCGGCTATTATTTCCATTTTTATAGGAAAATACCTTACAGACGTTTTAAACGAAGTTGAAAAACGCGTGGGCGATAATTTTGATGAACAGGATGAGGCAATGTTAAAGCTGGATATTCATAAAAGCATTCCCGAACTTATGTTGGATAATACGGATAGGAACAGGACTTCTCCATTTGCTTTTACCGGAAATAAGTTTGAATTCAGGGCAGTGGGTTCCTCAGAAAACTGTGCGGCTCCTATGACGGTTTTAAATACCATAATGTGCGATGCATTAACTCAATTTAAAACAGATGTAGATGCATTAATTGAAAAGGGTGAAAAGAAAGAAATCGCCTTAATGCAAATTATTCAAAAATATATTGTAGAAAGTAAAAAGATTTTATTTGAAGGCGATGGCTATAGCGAGGCATGGACAAAAGAAGCAGAAAAAAGAGGATTGCCAAATGTTAAAACCACACCTCTTGCTTTGGATGCTTTTGTCACAGATGCTTCTATAAAGCTGTTTGAACATTATGATATTTATTCTAAGAAAGAACAGGAAGCCCGCCATGAAATCCAATTAGAAAATTACATCAAAAAACTTCAGATTGAAGCAAGAGTAATTGGGGATTTGGCGAGTACTTATATCCTGCCTCCGGCTATAAAATACCAGAATGTATTAATTAAAAATATTAAAGGCCTGAAAGAATTGGGTTTTGATGAAAGTAGTTATGCTTCACAAGTTCAAATCGCGCAAAAAATTTCAGAGCATATTAATGTGATTAGTTTAAAAGTGCAGGAAATGATAGAATCAAGAAAAGTGGCAAATGGAGTAGCAGATACAAGGGAAAAAGCAATTATGTATTGTGATAAGGTAAAAACCTATTTCGATGAAATACGTTATCATGCAGATAAGCTTGAGCTTTTGGTGGACGATGAATATTGGGAATTGCCTAAATACCGTGAACTTCTTTTCTTAAGATAATAATATCCAAAAGTGTTGTATGTTTTTTAACAGGCCGGAGTTAAACTTCGGCCTGTTTGTTTTATCTATCATTGCATTAAAACAAAAATTAAATACATGAAAAAAATACTTCTATTTGCGATTGCAGGTTTCTTTTTTGCAGCTAACAGCAATGCACAGGTAAAAAGAGAAGTGCCTCAATCTCAACAAACGCAATCAGATTCTTCTCATCATAAAAGAGGAATGATGATGGATCAGTTAAATCTTACTCCAGATCAGAAATCACAAATGAAAACACTTCATGAAAACATGAAACAACAAAGAGAGGCAATAACAAACGATGCAAGCCTTACTGCTGATCAGAAGAAAGAAAAAATGAAAGAATTGCATAAATCCCAATCAGATAAAGTAAATGCAATTTTAACTCCCGGCCAGCAGGAAAAAATGAAAGAATTAAGAAAAGAAAGAATGAAAAATCATAAAATGAATCATAACGTGCAACAAGGCGAAGCATCCTGAAATTTCAAGATATTTCCCCATGAAAATTAAAGCCAGGTATCGAAAGATGCCTGGTTTTTAGCATATAATTGAAACCTGCGCAAAACCGAATATTGTATCTTTGCCAATTATTTTAAAAAATGAGCAATAAAGGAAAAGTTTTAATGGCTATGAGCGGCGGAATTGATAGTACCGTAGCTGCTCTTATGCTTCATGAAGAAGGATATGAAGTAGTAGGTATTACAATGAAAACATGGGATTATGCCACCAGCGGCGGAAAAAATAATAAAGAAACCGGTTGTTGTAATATTGATAGTTTTAATGATGCCCGTATGGCGGCGGTGCAGCACGGTTTTCCACATTTTATTTTAGATATCCGCGAAGAGTTCGGAGATTTTGTGATCGAAAATTTTGTAGAAGAATATATGGCCGGGCGTACTCCAAACCCATGTGTTTTGTGCAATACGCATATAAAGTGGCGCGCGCTTTCAAAAAGGGCCGATGCGTTAGGTTGTGATTTTATTGCTACCGGCCACTATGCACAAATACATCAGCATAGCAATGGCAGGTATTTTATAAGGAAAGGAATTGATGAAACCAAAGACCAAAGCTATGTTTTGTGGGGTTTGGAACAAGATTTATTAAGTCGTACAATATTGCCATTAGGCACTTACCGCAAAACTGAAATCAGGCAAATGGCAATTGATTTTGGTTATCCGGAACTGGCAAAAAAGAATGAGAGTTATGAAATTTGTTTTGTTCCCGATAATGATTATCGTGGTTTTTTAAAAAGAAAAGTAGAAGGCCTTGAAGAAAAAGTTTCAGGAGGTTTTTTTGTTGATAAAAGCGGTAAAATTCTGGGGCCGCATAAAGGATACCCATTTTATACCGTGGGACAGAGAAAAGGGCTGGATATTGCTTTGGGCAAACCTGCATTTGTAACGAAAATCATTCCTGAAACCAATACGATTATTTTAGGCGATGAAGAAGATTTGAAAGGAAGTGAAATGTTGGTAAAAGGAATCAATTGGATAAAATATGATGGAATTTCTGATGGCATGGAAGCAATGACAAAAATCAGGTATAAAGATAAAGGAGCGCTTTCCAACCTTTTTGCATACGAAAATGAGGTGAAAGTCCGTTTTTATGAAAATGTAAAAGGAATAGCTCCGGGTCAAAGTGCCGTTTTTTATGAAGGTAGCGATGTTATTGGCGGCGGTATTATTCAGAGAAATTAAATAGTTGTAAAAAAATATTACCGCTACTTGGTTATTCCTGCAAAAGCATTTTTAATCCTGAATTATGACAAAACGTTTAATTTGTTTTGCTTTTTTTATTTTATCGCTGGCTTCATGTAAAAAAGAAAATGAAAATTTTGTTACGGCTTCTGTGAGTGATTATTTCCCATTACAGGTAGGAAAATACATTACCTATGATCTTGATTCAACCATTTTTACCAATTTTGGGCAAACCTTGACGGTAAGGCATTACCAGGCACAATACCGGGTTGATGGACAAATCACTGATAATTTAGACAGGCCAGGATATACCATTTCCCGCTATTTACGGCAGGATTCAACCCAGGACTGGGCAATTGATAATGTATTTACCGTTTTCCCTACCGGGAATTCAGTTGAATATATTCAAGATAATCTTCGCTTTCTAAAATTAATGGCTCCTATAACAGAAGGTTTCTCATGGAAAGGTAACAGTTACCTCGCCAACGATCCTTACCGTTCTTATGTTTTTGCCAATCCGGCTTTTATGGAAGACTGGAATTATACGTATCAGGATGTAAATACCCCTTTAGCGATTGGAGCAAAAAATTTCGAAAATACTATTACTGTTTTTGAAGTTTCTGATTCTACCGGAGACCCGAATATCTCGGGAACTGATTACGCCGAAAAAACGTATAGTATTGAAAAGTATGCAAAAAATGTTGGCCTTATTTATAAAGATTTTATTCATTGGGAATACCAGGGCAATGATAATACCTATAAAGGTTTTGGTGAAAAATTAAGCATTATAGATTATAACTAATCTTATGAGAAAAAAATATTTATTTTTTTTGATTGCCGCTTTTCTTTCTTTTCATGTTTCTGCCCAATTTACCAGGTATATAATTCAATTTAAAAATAAAACAGGAACTCCTTTTTCAATAAATGACCCATCAAAATTTTTATCAGCAAAAGCGATTGAAAGGAGATCGAAACAACATATTTCAATTGATGAAACGGATTTGCCATTAGTTCCCGCTTATATTGACAGTATTCGTTCGGTAAGTAATGTTACCGTCCTCGATCAATCAAAATGGTTCAACCAGGTTTGTATTGCAACAACAGATTCGACAGCACTTTCAAAGATCAATAGTTTTTCTTTTGTAGTAAAAACCGAACCTTTAAAAAGATTAATGAATACTCCAAAAAAGAAATGATGCCGATAACCAGGTTAGCAGGAGATAAATTCAACGAATCAGTAAAAAAAATTACTTCGCCGTTATCACCGCCGGTTTCAGGTAATTTTTATAATTATGGGTATTCTGCCAATCAAATCAATATCCATAATGGGGAATATTTACACAATAAAGGATTTCATGGAGAAGGAATGCTAATTGCCATACTGGATGCAGGATTTTACCATTATAAATCATTACCGGCGTTTGATAGCGTAAATCTCAATAACCAGGTAATTGATACTTACGATTTTGTAAATAATGAAGCAAGTGTAAATGAAGATTTTTATCACGGAATGATGTGCTTTTCAGTTATCGCCGGAAATATTCCCGGGCAACTGGTAGGAAGTTGCCCAAAAGCAAAATTTTTGCTTTACAAATCGGAAGATGATTCCTCAGAATCACCGGTTGAGGAACAATATTGGGTGGCAGCCGCAGAAAGAGCCGATAGCGCTGGCGCTGATATAATATCAACTTCTCTTGGATACAATTTATTTGATAACCCGGTTTTTAATTATACCTACCAGGATATGAACGGGCACACTACTTTAATTGCAAAAGCCGCTACGCTTGCCGCAAGAAAAGGAATGATTGTGTTAGCTGCTGCAGGAAACGAAGGAAATGATGCATGGCATTATATTATTACTCCCGCTGATGCTGACAGCATTATAACGGTTGGCGCAGTTGATGCTTCGGGAAATGTAGCAGATTTCAGCAGTTATGGCCCGTCAAGCGATGGAAGAGTGAAGCCTATGGCAGCTTCTGTTGGTTCAGGAACAGCGGTTTCATCAACTACCGGCCCGATCCAGGCGGGATATGGAACTTCATTTGCTACTCCCAATTTAGCGGGTTTGGTTACCTGTTTATGGCAGGCGTTTCCTGAGTTTACCAACATGCAAATTATTGAAGCCGTAAAGAAAAGCAGTAGTATTTATAATAATCCAGACGACAGGATAGGATACGGAATTCCTGATTTTAAAAAAGCTTATGATGATCTTTATCAGCAGCAAATTTCTAATGATGCGCTTAATATTCTGGGAAATAATTTCATGAAGGTTTTCCCAAATCCTTTTAAACAAAATTTTACTGTTTTGATAAAACCGCAGGTTACATCCACGGCTAATTTTAAATTATATGATGCCTCCGGAAAGTTATATTTTTCAAAAGAAGTTCCTTTACAGGCAGGAGCAATTCAAACTATTAATTTCGGTAACCACCAAACGCTTCAAAAAGGCTTTTATATTTTAAAATTCAACGACGGAAAAAATAAACTAAGCTTTAAATTATTGGAGCAATAGTTCTCATCTTTTTGCAGTAAACGAATAAATAAATCAGATTTTTATTTTATGGCTTTTCTGACAAATTATTTTTTTGAATGATTTTTAAATAGCGCCGCAAATAATGTATCAGCTTGTATTTCATAGCCTTTTAAATAGTCAGCTTTTATGAGTTCAAGGCCTGTTTTCTGTTGAATAAAATTTACATTTTCCTCATTTTCTTTTTTAAATACTGAGCAGGTTATGTAAAGAAAATACCCTTCGCCTTTTAAATACTTTACAGCATTTAAAACAATTTTTTGTTGCAATTCCTTGTATTTTAAAATCTCTTTTTTGTCAAGAAAAAGAAGTTGTTCCGGAGTCCGCGCCCACGTTCCGGAACCCGAACAGGGAACATCTGCAATAATTAAATCAAAACTTTCTTCGATTTGCATTATAGGTTTAGAAACAGAAAGATCGGAAACAAAAGAATTATAATTTTTTATCCCGGCTTTTGTAAATCTCAATTGTAAATTTTGAAGGATATTTTTCCGTGTATCGCTCACCGTCAGTTTTATATTTTTTAAAAGGTCATAAACCAGGATTGACTTTCCCCCACTTGCCGCACAACAATCCCAAACTGAAAAATTCTTTACAGGTAACCGGATTTTTTCAACCAGAATGTCTTCAGTTCTCTGAGAATTATAATCCTGAATTACTACTTCTTTATCTACAAAAAACACATCACTTATCTTTTCATTATTGGAAAAAGCAAGGCAGCTTTCATTAATCCTTTCAAAAGAAATATTTGCATTTTTTAGCTTATTAAAGGCGGTTTTTTCTTTTCCCGGCCTTATTCTTATGAATAATTTTGGTTGCTTTAAAAAAGACAAATTAAATTGGTGAATATTTATTTCTTTGCTCAATTCGCCCTGAAAAGGAAATATTTTTTCAATAGAAAAAAGATTTTTTACCTCTTCAAGCTTGTTTTGCAATTCCAATTTAATTTTTTCATTCCAATCTGGTTTAAAATGTTCCAAGAGCGCGGAAGGTTTTTTTTCAGCAAGAAAAGTTGCTACTAATAATTTTTCTGAGATATTTATAGTTGAACTAACACCAAAGCCTAAACGAAAATAATTATAACAGAGAGATGAGATTTGCTTCCTGTCTTTTGAGCCGTGTTTTTTATTTAAAGAGAAATATTTTTTTAAATATAAGTGAAAAGGCTCTACGCCCTTGTAATTTTCAAGAAGGAAAATTGCATAATTCAAATAACGGTGAAAATAATTTCCTGTAGGCGAGGAAGCCGTTTCATCGGTATTCATAAAATTGAAAGATTAGAAATTTAAAGCTGCAGAAGCGCTTTCACAGGGTCTTTGCCAAATAAAAGCTGCTCAGGGTTTTCAAGCATTTGCTTTACCCTCACCAAAAAACTTACTGATTCCCGCCCGTCGATTATCCGGTGGTCATAACTTAGAGCAACATACATCATCGGTTTAATTACAACCTGTCCTTTTACAGCCACAGGGCGTTCAATAATATTATGCATTCCTAAAATAGCACTTTGGGGAATATTAATAATTGGCGTACTCATCATCGAACCAAAAATGCCTCCGTTGGTAATTGTAAAAGTACCTCCTGTCATTTCCTCAATTGTCAATTTACTTTCGCGCGCTTTTGTTGCCAACTGAACTACTTCTTTTTCAATTTCTGCCATGCTGAGGCTTTCGGCGTTTCTTATTACTGGCACTACCAGCCCTTTGGGGGAAGAAACCGCAATCGAAATATCGCAATAATCATGATAAATAATATTGTCGCCATCCAGCCCGGCATTTACTGAAGGCCATTCCTGCAACGCAAAACAACAGGCTTTGGTAAAGAAACTCATAAAGCCAAGGTTTACTTCATGCGTTTTTTTAAAGGTTTCTTTATACTTTGCCCTCAAATCCATAATAGCACTCATGTCTACTTCATTAAAAGTAGTGAGCATTGCAGTATTATTTTTTGCTTCTACCAATCTGCGGCTTATGGTTCTGCGCAGGTTGCTCATTTTCTCAGGCTTTTCTTCCCTACTGAACATTTCTTTTCCAATAGCTCTTCCGGGGTTTGAAAGTGCATCAAGTACGTCGTGCTTTGTTATTTTTCCGTGAAAACCTGTAGCAGTTATTTTTGAAACATCTACTTTCTTGTCAGCGAGAATAGCTGCCGCTACCGGAGTTGTTTTCACGTCTTCTTTTTGAAGGCGTTTATTTTCTTCGGGTGAAATTGTTTTTGCAGAATGCGTTTCTTCTTTTGATTCTTTTTCTTTCGGTTCAGTTTCTTTATCTTCTTTTGATTGCGGTTTGCCTGCTGGTTTTTCTGCGGTTTCATCAATCGTACAAACTACATCACCGATTTTTAAATTATCATCTTCTTTGGCTATCGTGTGCAAAATTCCAGCCTGTTCAGCGTTGATCTCAAAGGTGGCTTTTTCGCTTTCCAATTCTGCTATTACCTCGTCCCTGTCAACCCATTCCCCATCTTTTTTAATCCATTTTGTAAGCGTTACTTCATTAATACTTTCGCCCACAGCAGGCACTTTAATTTCTACTGGCATCAATTTTTTTTAAAGAGTTACAAACCTAAGCTAAAATGAGAAATACACAAAAAGCAAACCGAATCCGAAATCGCCTTAAAATAAAAATAGTAAAGGTTGGATAAGGCAAAAGCAACATTCTATTTTACAGTAAACCCACAAATTTTTCTTATTTCTATTTTCACTAAACTCATCAGATGGAAAATGCGGTATTAAGAATTTCTTCCTGCTCTTCGGTATGTATTTTAGAAAAACCTGAAGAGGTAGAAGCGCTCGCTTGCCTGCTGATAATTCCGAAGTTAATTGAGGTTAAGTTCATCCTTAAAAATGACGCTGCACCCATATTCAAAGGCTCTTCCTGAACCCAATACCAAATAGCTTTATTGTATTTTTTATAAAGATCTTCTAATTGATTTAGCGGCATCGGATACAATTGCTCCATTCTTACAATGGCTATATCTTTTCTTTCATCCTTTTCCCTTTTCTCATTTAGATCAAAATATATTTTACCCGAACAGAATAATACTTTTGTAATTTCTGAAACATTGGTAATATTATAATCATCAATAACTTCTTTAAAACCACCTTGATTAAATTCGTCAATCTTACTATAACTGCCCGGATGGCGAAGATTGGCTTTAGGTGAAAAATTAATTAGAGGTTTTCTGAAAGGCCATGCAAGCTGCCTCCTTAAAACATGGAAAAAATTAACGGCTGTTGTAATATTAGTAACTACCATATTCAACTCTGCAGACATCTGCAAAAAACGCTCAATTCTTCCACTACTGTGTTCCGGGCCCTGCCCCTCATAACCATGTGGAAGTAACAAAACAAGCCCGTTCATACGATGCCATTTCTGTTCTGCTCCGGCTATAAACTGGTCTATAAGAACCTGGGCGCCATTGGCAAAATCGCCAAACTGTGCTTCCCACAAAACCAGGTTGTTTGGATTAGCCATCGCGTAGCCATATTCAAAACCAAGAACGGCATATTCGCTTAATAAAGAATTCCAAATTCTTAATAAGCCTTGCTTATCTGAAATCCTGCTTAACCGGTTATAAAACTCATCAGTCTTTTCATCCCTTATCACAGCATGCCTATGGCTAAAAGTTCCACGCCGGACATCCTGGCCGCTCATTCTTACATCTTTCCCTTCTTCCAACAGGCTTGCATACGCTAATAATTCGCCTGTTGCCCAATCAAATTTTTCTTCTGTTTCATATAAATTAATCTTATCCTGCAGGATTTTTTTTATTTTTCTCAGTGGAGTAAAATCATCCGGAAGCGTCATTATTGAATGGAATAATTTTTCAATTTTTGCTTTAGAAACCGCTGTTACGGGAGAAGTTATAAAATCTTCCGGCGTAGCTTTCCTTAGGCTTTGCCACCACAGTTCCGGTTTTTGATAACTATACGGAAGTGGATGCTGTTTTAATTCATCAAGGCGTTCCTGTAAATCCTTCCAGTATTTTTCTTCCATTTCCTTTGCAAGCCCTGCGGTTGCTTTATCATCATGTTGTAAGAGCCAGTTAATATAGGTTTCGCGTGGATTGGGATGTTTATCAATGAGTGCATACAATCCGGGCTGTGTAAATTTTGGATCGTCGCCTTCATTATGCCCATGGCGGCGATAGCAAACCATATCTACAAAAATATCTGAATTAAACTTTTGCCTGTAAAGCATGGCGGCCTGCGAAACTTTTACTACCATTTCCGCGTCATCCCCGTTTACATGAAAAACCGGCGCTTTAATGGTTGCAGCTACAGACGTACAATAATCAGAAGTACGCGCATCGTCAAAATCGGTAGTAAAACCAACCTGGTTATTAATAACAAAATGCAACGTTCCGCCGGTACAAAAACCTTTTAGGCCGCTCATCTGCAAAACTTCATAAATAATTCCCTGGCCTGCAAGCGAAGAATCGCCATGAATTAAAATGGGAAGAATTTTATCATAATCGCTTTCATAAATTACATCAGCTTTGCTTCTTGCAAACCCCAGAACTACGGGGTCTACTGCTTCAAGATGAGAAGGGTTTGGGCTTAACTTCATGTGAACCAATTTACCATTTGCGGTTTCAATATCACTGCTGTAGCCTTTATGGTATTTTACATCACCGCTTCCCATTGTAGAATCTACTTTTGCGTTTCCTTCAAATTCTGTAAAAACCTGCTCATAAGTTTTCCCTAAAATATTCGCCAATACATTTAACCTTCCTCTGTGCGCCATCCCAATAGCTACTTCCTGAACCTGGTTTTCTGCTGCTATATTGATAATGGCGTCTAATGCAGAAATCGTGTTTTCACCTCCTTCCAGCGAAAATCTTTTTTGCCCGATGTATTTGGTTTGCAGAAATTTTTCAAACATCACGCCTTCATTTAATTTTTGAAGGATCCTTCTTTTTTGTTCTAATGGAACCGGCTCCTGCAAGGTGTTTTCAACGGCGTTGATGATCCAGTCAATTTTTTCCGGGTCATTTAATGAACTAAACTCAACTCCTACAGATTCTGTGTAACATTTTTTCAAATGATCGAGAATGCTTTGCAATGTTGTTTTTCCTATGCCGGCAAATTTTCCCGCCACAAATTCTGTTTGAAGGTCATTGTCGTTCAGCCCAAAATAGGAAAGTGCAAGATTGGCGTTTCGGTCTTTTCTTTCTCTTATGGGGTTGGTTTTTGAAACAAGGTGGCCCTTGCTTCTGTAAGAGAGTATCAGTTGATATACCCCGAATTCCTTGTCCAGATTTGATACCGATAAGGTTCCTTTTTCGGCAACTGTTGTTGTTTTCCTATTTCCATTTTGAGTAGAAACGGCGAAATCAAAACCTTCAAAAAATTTTCTGAGGTCGGCATCTACATTCTCGGGGTTCTTTTTAAAATCAGTATATAAATTTTCAATATAAGCGGGATGTGAACTGGTTATATACGAGAAGTCTTTCATGGTAAAAAGGAAATTTTGCAAATTTTGCTCCTGAAAAAGGTGTTTTCAGAAGTATTTTTAAATTTTTGAATAGCAATATTTTAAACTGCAAATATCGTACGTTTTAGTAAGATAAAATTATAATGAAAACAACATTATCAATTAATTTGGAAAAGAATTAGAAAATTTTTCATTTTGATGAAAAAATAGCTCTTAAAATAGGGAAGCCTCAATGCTTTCTTAAAATAAAGCATGATAGTAAACAAACAAATAAGCCCTTTTATTATTTTAACCATTGAAAATTATATGAAGGGGGAAATCTATAAATTTTTAGAACAAAAAATAAAGGATCATCTCATTTTTACATTTACATCCCGAATATTACTCATTCATCATATCAAAAAGAGTTTTCTTTTCCAGCACTTTCAAGGTCGCGTCCCTGGCTATTAACATCATTTTTCTCATTCCACAGGTTTCTTCATCACAATCAACACATTTTTCATAAAAATTCAAACTTACGCAAGGAAGTAAAGCAATTGGCCCGTTAATAATTCTGATAACAGTCGCAAGATTTAATTTTTTGGGAGAAACACTTAACCGGTAGCCACCACCTTTCCCCTTTTTGCTTTCGAGCATTTCCGCTTTTTTCAGATCATTCAAAATATGTTCTAAAAATTTTAATGGAATTTTTTGCTGAATAGATATAGTAGAAATTTTTACAGGTTCCTTTCCGTAATTTTCGGCGAGGTGAACAAGAGCGCGGAACGCATATTGAGTTTTTTTTGAAAGCATTATTAAATTATTTGCCTTTAAGTAAATATAAAACTAAACCATTAATTAAATTTAAAAAATAAAAGCCTACCAATTTTATAGGATAACCTATATTTGCAAAAATTCTTAATAATAAAAATAAAATACCATGAGTTTACAATTAGGCGATACCGCTCCTGATTTTACAGCGGAAACAACAGAAGGAAAAATTAATTTTTACGATTATCTTGGCGACAGTTGGGGTATTCTCTTTTCTCATCCTGCAGATTATACACCAGTATGTACTACTGAATTAGGAAGGACTGCAGCATTAAAAAATGAATTTGAAAAAAGAAATACCAAAGTTCTTGCAGTAAGTGTAGATCCATTAAATCAACACATGGGATGGAAAAAAGACATCAATGAAACACAGAATGTAAATGTTGATTTTCCTATCATCGCTGATGAAGATAAAACGGTAGCTAACCTTTACGGAATGATTCACCCAAATGCTTCAACAACGACTACTGTACGTTCATTATTCATCATCGGCCCCGATAAAAAAGTTAAGTTGATGATTGTTTATCCTGCATCAACAGGACGAAATTTTAATGAAGTATTAAGAGTTCTTGATTCATTACAACTTACTTCAAATTACAGTGTTTCTACTCCTGCAGACTGGAAAGAAGGTGAAGATGTAATTATTGCAAATACAATAAGCACTGAAGACGCTAAGAAAAAATTCCCGAAAGGTGTAAGAGAAGTGAAGTCGTATTTGCGGTATACACCACAACCAAATTTATAAGCGAATTTGCTCTAATATTTTTTAAAGGATGCAGTTTCAGAAAGAAGAACTGTGTCCTTTTTTATTTTTACTCTGCTCGTTTTCTGTTCTTCTTAAGCTGTTGCAAAAGCGCTTTCACATCTTTTGGCAAAGGGGCTTCAAGAAAAAAACCTTCATGGTGCATATCTTTAAAATGCAAACTATATGAATGTAATGCCAGCCTGCTTATAATTGGCCTTTCTTCCAATTCGTTCTGGCTTAATTTATACTTTTTTTTGAATGAAGAAAGAAGAACCGGTTTGCCATCTCCATAAACTTCGTCACAAATAATCGGGTGGCCAAGTGATTTTGTATGCACTCTTATCTGGTGGGTCCTCCCGCTTTGTATTTCAAATTCAACTAAAGAATAAATTCCATAATCTTCAAGCACTTCATACTTCGTTAAGGAAGGCTTTCCTTTTTTATTGATCGTCATCATCCCTTTTTTTACAGGATGTTCTGCTATCGGTTCATTTATCAAACCTTTTTTATCCGGCATGCTTCCGCGAACAATTCCAAGGTATTTCTTTTCTATATTTCTTTGTTCAAATAATTGTGAAAAATATTTATGTGCGGTTTCATTTTTTGCAAAAAGTATGAGCCCGCTTGTATCACGGTCAAGCCGGTGGACAATAAATATCTTTCCGTATTTCTGATTTAAAATTTTATATAAAGACAACTGCGTTTCATCATGCCTGTCCGGTATGGTAAGCATGCCCGGCTCTTTATTTACCGCAATAAAATCGTCATTTTCAAATACGATTGTAAATCCTTTCACTATTAATTTATTTTTTTCTCCTGATGATTCTCTTTTGCAGGTTTTACGGTTTTTTGGTTATTCCCCGCGCCGCTGATATTCTTTTGTTTGTTCATGTATTTTAATAAACGGATTTCCTTTTCGCCCAGGTAACGCCATTTGCCGCGTTCCACATTTTTTTTGGTAAGGTTTGCATACATCACCCTGTCAAGGCCTTTTACCTCGTATCCAAAATGCTCAAAAATCCTCCTGACAATTCTATTTCTTCCGCTATGCAATTCTATCCCAATAATTGATTTGTCCTTTGGATCAGCATAAGCCAACGCATCCGCAAAAATTTCTCCGTCTTCTAATTTTATTCCACTTAATACTTTTTCAAAATTCGCCTTTGTCAAAGGCTTATCTAATTTTACTTCATACACTTTTTTTATATTAAAAGCAGGATGAGTAAGTGTTTGCGTTAGATCGCCGTCGTTGGTCAGCAGCAAAACACCCGAAGTATTTCTATCTAATCTCCCTACAGGGTAAATCCTTTGATCGGTCGCATTTTTCGTAAGCTGCAAAACCGTTTTCCTGTTTTGAGGGTCATCGGTTGTGGTAATGTAATCTTTGGGTTTGTTCAATAAAATGTAGACAAGGTTTTTGGTAATAAATAATTTTTTACCGTTGTAAAGCACCTCATCTTTTTCACTGACTTTAAATGCAGGCTGGGTAACAACTTTTTTATTTACGGTAACTTTTCCATCAATAACTAATTGAACCGCATCGCGCCTTGAAGTAACTCCGCAATGAGCCAAATATTTATTTAAAGGCATTTCAACAAAACCCGAATCTTTTTTGACAGTAACCGGGCTTTTTCCAGGGATTTCTGTTTTATGTTGGGGGTATTTTTGCCTTTTATTGAATTTCTTTTCTGGCGCAGGCTTGTTTTCAAAACCTCTCGTACGCGCTACGCGTTTCTCTTCAAAATGTTTTTCGATATCCGCAGCCCTTTGTTTCTTAGCTTTTTTTTTGTCCTGTTTATGCTTTTCTTTTACAGCTGCATTATTTTTCGGATTAATAAATTTTTGGAAAGGTTGTTGGCTCATGAGAATGTTTTTGCTGTTTTTTCAACAGGAATAAATAAAAAGCAAAGTTAAATCAAAACAAAGTTCATGCATCTGGATTAACAATTTTTATTTAAGAATCAAAACCATCGTTCAAAAGCGGTTTTCATTTCTTCAGTATGATTATCTTTGAAACATGGAAACTGTTCTTTTATTAATAAGTGGAAAAGTTCAGGGCGTTTTCTTTAGGGATTCAGCAAGAAAAATTGCTCAAAAATTAAACATCACAGGCTGGATCAAAAACAGGGAAGACGATGGAGTGGAGGCGATGATTTCAGGCAATGAGGCAGATGTGCAGGCCTTCATCAACTGGTGTAAATCAGGCCCGGAAAGGGCAGAAGTAGAAGAAGTAGCCGTTTCAAAAAAAGAAACTACTTCTTTCAAAAAATTTGAAATTTTAAGACATTAATTACTACAACATATAACATCAATTTTTCACAACCTTAATGCCTTAAAATGAAAAAATTAAATGCCCTGAAAACCGCTGTACCGTTCTTATTTCTTTTTTTACTCGCTTCGTGTTCTTCCAAAAAATATTATCTTTTTATCGGCACCTATACCAACACTACCAGTAAAGGAATTTATATTTATGATTTTAATTCTGAAACCGGCGAAGCAAAACCAATCTGGAATACGGACAGCGTTACCAACCCATCTTACCTTACTATTTCCAAAGATCAAAAATATGTTTACGCAGTAAACGAAACAGATGGCGCTAACCCGGGACGCGTAACCGCTTATTCATTCGACAAAAAAAATGTAAAACTAAAATTTATAAATACCACTGCTTCAGGCGGCGATGACCCTTGTTATATTTCCACCACTGATGATAACAAGTGGCTTGCTGTTGCCAATTATACAAGCGGAACTGCCACCGTGTTCCCTATAAATGCCGATGGTTCGGTACAACCTTATTCGCAATTGATTAACGATACCATCTACAGAAAGGGAGGCAGCACAGCAAAGCCACATGTGCATGAAACCGTTTTTTCTCCGGATGAAAAATATATGCTTACCCCCGACCTGGGATTGGATAAACTGATCGTTTACAAATTTGACCCGGATAGCAAGGCGCCGCTTACAGTTCCATCGCCTTCCATTGCACAATCAGCCGATAGTACCGGGCCGCGGCACGTCACTTTCTCAAAAGATGGAAAATTTGTGTACCTGATGCATGAAATGGGTGCAAATGTGACTGTTTACGCCTGGAATGACGGCCAGCTTACACAAGTGCAGGATATCGGCACTTTTCCAAAAGGGTTTGCCGGTATAAAAGACGGCGCGGAAATTATGATCTCGCCCGACGGCAAATTTCTTTATGCGTCTGACCGCGGCGATTTGAACCTGATTGCTATTTTTTCGATAGATACGCCCACGGGAAAACTAACACTGAAAGGAACGGTGCCCACAGAAGGAAAACATCCAAGAAATTTTATTATTGATCCGACAGGCAACTATTTGCTGGCAGCCAACCAGGATTCTGAAAGCATTATCATTTTTAAAAGAGACCAGGAAACCGGGCTGTTAACGAACACAGGCAAACAAATCCATATTCCACGCCCTGTTTGTTTACAAATGATTCCTGAATGATAATTCATCTTTAAAAAAAACTTCCGGATTTCTCCGGAAGTTTTTTAATAATTTAATCCTGGGGTTTCTTGGTTTTTCAGGCTTAAATTTTACAGAATTTTGAGGGTTAGTATTCCTTCGGGTTCGGCTTAGCAACGGATATGGATTAAAAACGAGAAGTTGACTGATATCAGATTTTATTTGGCTTTTCCCGGATAAGAGGAAATTTTTTTTCAAGGGATATAGTTCCGATTGTTATCGGTAGATCAATGTTTGTTGAACATCAATCAACTTCTAAGAACAAAAATATAAACGCAGCAAACATTTTACTATAGCAGTATTGCTGATTTTTTCACTTAAAGAAATACGGTTTTATTTGGTAAAAACACGTTACAAATTATAGAAATATTACGTTTCCTGTAAGGCTTAAAGGCAATTTGTGTTAAATCCTGATTAATAAAAATTGGCATTAAATTCTGAATGGTAAAAAGGAAAAAATCGTTAAATTTATTACCCATCACCTGCAACATTTTTTATGGAAAAATTAAATTTATTCTTTTCAAAAATTAAAGAAATAACCTTTTGGCAAAGATTATTTTCCTGGCGTTCTGTCCGAAACTTAAGTTATGATGCTTTTGAAGAATTTAAATCGTTGCAAAAAGAAATGATTCAAAAAAATCAGAATATTGATTTATTTGAAAAAAAGGTGCTTCAAACAGAAACTAAAAATGAAGGCCTACTTGAAAGTATTGATCAATACGAAAACCTATCCCGGAAAAAAGAGGAAGAGATCAATTTATTAAATCATAAAATTGAAGATTTAAACAGGGAAAAATCGGAATTAAAAACTGCTAATTCAAAATACGAAACCACTGAAGAGCAGCGAAATAAAAGTTACCAAAATAGCATAGTTCAGCTTAAACCAGCTAAAAGAAACTTTAGAAAAAGAAATAAAAAGGCTGAGCGATGAAAGAGTAGAAGAACAAAAAGAAGCGTTTGAAAAAATGAAACGCCAATGGAACGAACATGAAATAACCGTTGAGCAAACCATAAAAATGATTTGTCAAAATCATTTTATAAAATATATTGATGATGTTCCCTTTCGCGGCAACCCTGATAACGCGGTCGAAATTTGCAACGAGTATATAATTTTCGATGCCAAGTGCCCATCTAATGAGGATCTCAACAATTTCCCGAAATATATAAAAGCCCAAACCGAATCAGTAAAAAAATATGCCAACCAGGACCGCGTAAAAAAAGATATTTTTTTAGTCGTCCCTTCTAATACGATTCATACCATAAAACAACTCGCTTATAATATGGGCGATTACAATGTGTATGTGGTTACAAAAGATTCGCTGGAACCTATCATTTTATCTTTAAAGAAAATTGAAGATTATGAATTTGTAAACCAACTTAGCCCTGAAGAAAGAGATAATATTTGCAGGGTTATCGGCAGGTTTGCACATACGACAAAGAGAAAAATTCAAATAGACCAGTTTTTTGCTTCTGAGTTTTTAGCGCTTTTAGTAAAATGCAAAAATGATTTACCCGAAGATATTTTAAAACAGGTTATAGAGTTTGAAAATTCTGAAAAATTAAATCCGCCCCCTGAAAGAAAAACCAAACAAATTCTGACCAAAGAATTGCAGGAAAAACATGAATTCATTAATGCGGAAGCAGGTATAAGAAATGTTGTAATTCCATTAAATTTTGAGGAAGTCAAAAATTTGGAATAGAAAAGAACGAAAAAAGTTTAGTTTAAATGAATGTTTTTCGAATTGAAAATTGAAATAAAAAATCTAAAATAAAAATTATTATGGCACAGTTTATTAAAGTAACTCAAAAAGACGGAATTGAAATATTAATCAATACAAATATTATAGAAACGATTTTCCCCGACCACACTATGGCGAATTGTAATGCATTGATTAATTTCAATAAGGCATCTGCAAAAAAAAGTTTTTATACCCAACAAACTATTGAAGAAATTTGGAAAATGATATTGCAATAAATGATTAGCAAAAATAAAACTAATTATTTGCTCAAACGGCTGATAACATCAGTATGCTGTGGAAAAAGGCCTGATAGTTTTGTTTTATCTGCCATTTCAAAATCGGCAAAATCAAATCCCGGAGCAACGGTGCAACCGACAAGGCTGAATGAACTTTCATTGGCAGGTTCAGAAGCAAACCATGACATCGCGGGTACTACAAACTGGAAAGTTTCTCCGGAATCAATTTTATTCCCCAGCCTGATACAATAATATTTTCCTGTGTTTTCAATTACGTGAATCAATAATGTTTCACCTGCATAAAAATGCCAACATTCATCACTTTTTATTCTGTGAAAAAGAGAACATTCTCCCTGTCTTAGTAAATAAAATATAGCAGTAGAAAAATTTCGATCTCCTTTAAACCTTGATGGCAAAGCATTTGCAGAAATTAATTCTGTGGCCCTATAGGTCTCTGAATTGTCCCTATCTCCTGTGTAAATATAGCATGATAATTAAAGTGTTATGTGAAATAGTTCTTATTTTGTGCACTAATGCCTTTTTATGCTACGTTAAGAGTTGTAAAAACAGCTTCTGGCTCAAGGGCTGTTCAAATTATTTATTATCAGAACCGGAACCGAAAATATTTAAGCATATCGGATCAGGAAGTACTGATGAGCAAATAGATACTTTAAAGTTAGCTGCACAAGATTTTGTTATCATATTGTCCTACATTGCCTTTAGTTGCAGATTCCAAATCGGACAACTTTCTACTTCTAAATAAAAGTGAATTCTTAGGAGTGTATTATACATTCTTCTATGAGGTTACCTGCGCCTTAATTTCAAAAATAGGCTTGAATAAAATTAAGAATAAACTATTATTGGATTTGGTAATTATGCGCATACTGGAGCCTGCATCAAAACTTCATTCTATTGAGTTATTGGACGTGTATTTTGGATTACAACACCGCCGTCAGAGTTACTATAAATATGCTCCAAAATGGCTTGATTTAAAATCAAAAGCCGAAGAAATAGTGGTACAATTTGCTAAGCAAAAATATGCGTTCAATTATGATCTGCTGTTTTATGATGTTACCACATTGTATTTTGAAACTTTCCAGGAAGATGAATTACGTCAGAATGGTTTTTCCAAAGACAACAAATCACAACAACCACAAATACTAATTGGACTGATGGTGAATGAAGAAGGTTTTCCTGTGGCTTATGAAGTGTTTTCAGGAAGCACTTTTGAGGGCCATACCATCCTGCCGGTCGTAAAAGAATTTATTAAAAAACACGCGGTTAAAGACTTTACGGTGGTCGCTGATGCTGCCATGATTAGTGCCGAAAATGTTCGGGAATTGCTCAAGAATGATATCAGTTATATCGTTGGAGCAAGATTAGGAAACGTTCCCGCAAAATTAATTGAACAGATAGACAAAAGCCTTCCTCGTCAGGATGGCGAGAACATCAGAATTAAGACCGACAACGGATTTTTGATTTGCAGTTACCGGCCACCCGATATCGAAAAGATAAATACGAGATGGACAAACAAATACAGAAAGCAAAGGCGCTCATTGAAAGTCCATCGAAGAATAAAAAATTAAAGTTCACTAAGTCCAGTGGTGAAAAAATTGAGATTAATGAAGCTTTGATCGGGAAAACAAAAAAACTCCTCGGAGTAAAAGGCTATTACACTAATTTACGAGAAGAAGTCGTAAATAATAAAATGGTTATAGAACGCTACCATGAACTATACAAAATTGAGCAAGCATTTAGAATTTCTAAAAATGATTTACAAACCAGGCCCATATTCCATTTTAAAGAACAACCGATAAAACTTCACATTTTAATCTGTTTTATGGCCTTGGTTATATCGAAACATATAGAGTTAGATACCAGGCAGTCAATCAAAAAATTTATAACCGAATGTAAAAGGATAACTGATGCCAGAATTTTTAATCAGATAACCGGCAAAGAGATGACAATAAGAACAAAACTGACATCTGAAATTATAGAAATTATGCAATCTCTAAATTTGCCGCACTAAAGGGGACAAGTCAGGAAATATAGCAGTAGAAAAATTTCGATCTCCTTTAAACCTTGATGGCAAAGCATTTGCAGAAATTAATTCTGTGGCCCTATAGGTTTCTCTGAAAAAACCACCCTCAGGATGAGGTTGCAATTGCAGATGATTTATAAAATAATTGGGATCCATACTATTTTATTTATTTAGAAAAATGCTTGTATCTACTAAGATAATATTATTTGCATAAGCAAAATTAGCCTGATATTGAGAAATTGTGGAAATGATTGCACAATAATTCAATACAGAAAAAATATATCAATAAAAAAAAATCTGGCATGAAAATTATTGATTATAAGAAAGTAACCAATTTTCTTTACGTGAAGAATGAATAGAACATTTATATAACTTGAAACTGATGATACCGGTGAAAGAATTTTTAAGAAATTGTGATTACCGAATGTAGCCCTCCAGAGAGGGCTACATTTTTTTTGGCCTAATTCCACAAACACCTTTGGAACTTTCAGAAATTTTAAAAGCTAAAATAAAAAAAGAAGGGCCCATTTCTTTTCATGATTTTATGAATATTTATGCTTCACTGGGATATTACAATTCGACACAAAATAAAATTGGGTAAGAAGGAGACTTTTATACAAGCCCGATTTTAAGCTCTTTATTTGGAAAAATGATAGGAAGGCAAATAGATGAGATATGGGTTCTCCTGGATAAAAAACCTTTCACCTTCGTAGAGAAAGGCGCGGGAAGCGGAGTATTATGTTGTGATATTATCCATTGCCTCAAAAATAATCCGGCTCTTTATAATGAACTGAACTATTGCTTCATTGAAAAAAGTGAAATGATGCTAAAAGCCTGGAAAAATAAACTAACAGAAAAAGTTTTCAGGCATTTTCTTTTACCTTTTTGTAAAATCAAAATCCTTATTAAAAGTTGGTTTACTGTTGAATAGAAAAAATAACTGACATAGTTTTATACTCAAAATTTTCTTATCTTTTATAAAAAAAATGGATACTTCTCACTGGATATTAGTAGCCTTTTGGATTATTTATTATGTGATTCACAGTGTTTTTGCTGCATCTTTCGTAAAAGAATTTTTCAAGAATAAACTGGGTAAATATTTTCGGTATTACAGGTTGGCTTATACGCTTTTCGCTGCCATTACGCTGATTTTATTATTATTTTTTCAATATTCATTTTACAGCCCAATACTTATAAAATCATTATTGATAAAATATTTTGCCATCGTTCTTCTAATCTTGCCCGGAATTATTATTATGGCGATTTCCATTAAAAAATATTTCATGTTGTTGAGTGGAATAAAGTCAATATTTAAACCTGTAGCTACTCCCGAATTAAAAACAAATGGCATTCACAGATTTGTACGCCATCCTTTATATTCAGGAACTATCCTTTTTGTGGCCGGCTTTTTTTTATCTTACCCACACTCAGCAATTTGATCGATGTCTTGTTATTAACTTTATACATTTTAGTCGGAATTATTTTTGAAGAAAAGAAATTGAAAAAAGAATTCGGGCAGGTTACCTGGAGTATATGTCAAAAGTCCCGAAGTTGATACCCTCTTTTCAAAAACAAGAAAAGTGAGCTCAGTACAAAACGAAACAGAAGTATCTTTGAAAAATGAAATACCAGATAGGCGATACGGTTTTGATGTTGCATTCGCAGGAAGAAGGTGAAATAGTGGAAATTATCAATAAAGAATTGGTAATGGTAGAAGTGAAAGGTGTTCGTTTCCCTGTTTACACAGATCAGATCGATTTTCCTTATTTCAAAAGATTCTCTGAGAAAAAATTAGTAGTTCCCAAAAAAGAAAAGGTTTATATAGATAATTTAAAAAAAGAAGCCGTTTCTAAAAAATACCATATTCATTCAGGAGTGTGGTTGTCTTTTTTACCGGTTTTTGAAAAAGATATTTTTGAAGATGATGTGGTAGAAAAATTTAAAATTTACCTGCTCAATCAAACCGCCGAAACCTACAGTTTTTCTTACGGGATAAAATTCAAAGGCTCGCCCGATTTTCATTTAAGCAATACAGCATTACCTTTTAACGAATTTTATCTTCATGATATTCCTTTCGAAGAAATGAATGATGCCCCCAAATTTGAATTTGATTTTTCACTGGTAAAAAAAGATAAAACCAAAGCAGATCATTTTGAAACTTCTTTAAAAATAAAAGCAAAACAATTATTTCAAAAGATAGAAGAGATGAAGCTGAAAAATGAGCCTACTTTTTCTTTTATTCTTTTTGACCATTATCCTGATAAAATGGAGGAAGTAATTCCTGATTACTATAATGGCGGTGGTCAACTTTATAATATTTCACAATTAAAAGAAAAACTGGAACCGGCACGTTCAGTGGTTGACCTGCATATTGAAAAATTAACCGACAACTGGAAAGGGCTTAGCAATTTTGAAATACTTACTATTCAATTAAGCAATTTTGAAAAATATTACCAACTGGCGGTGGCTCATCGACAGCCAAACCTCATTATCATTCATGGAGTCGGAACCGGTAAACTACGCAACGAGATTCATGAAATACTAAAAACAAAAAAAGAAGTACGAACATTTGCCAATCAATACCACGAAAATTTTGGTTTTGGCGCTACCGAAATTTTCTTTCAATATTAGATTTTAAGGGTGTAAACTGCAAAATTGGTAACTTCGTAAAAACTGCAAACCGGGTTATCGTTCCGATGCATTCGCAACGGGAAGGAAAGTCCGGACAGTATAGAGCAACACACCGGTTAACAGCCGGTCCCGATCGCAAGACCGGGAAGAGAGTGCCACAGAAAATTACCGTCTAATCCCGATGGTTATCGGGGGCGGATAAGGGTGAAAACGTGAGGTAAGAGCTCACGATGGTTACAAGTAATTGTAATTATGGGTAAACCTTGTGTACTGCAATGCCACGTATATCCCGATTTGCTTTACGGCATTGTAAACTGCTCGTTTACATTTCCGCATTCGCGGAATATCGGGAAGGGTAGGCAGCAAGATTGTTGCAGTAATGCAGCAACCAGATAAATGATAACCGTCCGCCGCCAGGCGGAATACAGAATCCGGCTTATAGGTTTGCAGTAAATGAATTAAAAAAGGCAGCCATTTCAGGTTGCCTTTTTTATAATGCAGTAAACCAATAAATAGATAAGAAAATGATTCTGATAAAATAAAAAACTTCCGCTTTTGAAGGCGAAAGTTTTTAATAATTTAATTCTACGGGTTTTCAGTTTTCAACCAGGATAATTTGTTGGCTGGATTAAAGCCAAGGTTTTCATCGGAATAATATTTTTCTAAGGTATTGGAATCAAAAAAAAAGAAGTTGACTGATATCGGATTTTATTTGGTTTTTCCTGGATTAAGTGGAAATGGTTCTTTTCAATGGATTTGGTCGATGTTATCGGGATTGATTAATGTTTGTTGAACATCAATCAACTTCTGGAACAAAGATATACCGCAACGCATGGCTGCACAAGCGCATTACTGACCGTTTTTTTATCTATTGATTTTACGGTTAAAATCGTAATCCTACTAAAAAACCTAAGTGCATTTTACTTATCGCAATAAAAAGGCATAAAAAAAACTTCCGCTTTTGAAGGCAGAAGTCTTTAATAATTTAATTCTACGGGTTTTCAGTTTTTAACCAGGATAATTTTTTGGCTGGATTAAAGCCAAGGTTTTCATCGGAATAATATTTTTCTAAGGCATTGGAATCAAAAAAAAAGAAGTTGACTGATATCAGATTTTATTTGGTTTTTCCTGGATTAAGGGAAATGGTTTCTTTTCAATGGATTTGGATTCTTGATTAATGTTTGTTGAACATCAATCAACTTCTGGAACAAAGGTACACCGCAACGCATGGCTGCACAAGCGCATTACTGACCGTTTTTCCATCTACTGATTTTACTGCCTGAATCGTAAAATTACTATATGGATTAATAGCAAAATTACTTTTATTCTATTTTTCTTTTCTAATTCAGGATTGAAAATTAAAATGAAAAATCATTATAAAAGTTTGTTTACTGTACATAACAGTTATGATTAAATGAAAATCATGTCGTTTTTTTTAGTTCAGGGGTGCCCAAACGTTTAACACAACTAATAGCATGAATCTAATGTCAGAGAATTCATCTGCGCAGCTGTGATGCCCTAAGAAAGAAGGAGACAGCTTATAAAAAAGGCAAAAATTTACCTGGCATTCAACATGGCCTTTACCCAAACAGGAATTAATTTCTTCCGTTCCTTCAATATTAAATTAAGTTCACTTTTGTGAGTAGCCGCAATAAGATTGAAAGCTGGTTTAGCTATAAAAGGGAAAATCGTCATTCCCAGTATATTCATTAAAAAATGTACCGGGTTTAAATCCGGCCTTTTTTCTTTTAATTGCTTTATAAAACTAATGTTATTGGTAATCTTTTGTACAGGTAAAATTTTCTTTATTTTATCACCTTGGCCCTTCATTTCACTCAAAACAAAAAGCGGAAGTTGTGGATTTTCGGTAAGCGTATCAATGTAATTTGAAACAATTAATTCTATTTTAGTTTCAAGTTTTGTAGAATCATCATTTACTATTGGCAAAAGAACGCCAAAGAATTCCTGCATTTTTTCCTGCATTATTACATGGAATAATTTCTCCTTGCTTCTAAAATAATAGTTTAATAAAGCGAGGTTTATACCTGACTCCTCAGCAATATCGCGGGTTCGGGTTGCTGAATAGCCTTTTTGCAAAAAAACTTTTCGGGCAGCTTTCTTTATTTTTTCTTCTGTCGAAGTATCGGTTTGTATTTTGATTTTCTTTTTCACTTTCCTTTTTAAAAAATAAAAGTAAATAAATTTTTATTAATTTATTCAAATGTTTTAATCGTTTGATTAATACTTAAAACCCCTCTTAAAAATATTTTTATTAAATTAGTTACTTAGAAATAAAAAAAACGAAACATTATGAGCAATGAAGATTTACACGATGAAGAAAAATTTAGTGAGAGGCCGGAAGAAAATTTACGGATGCAAAATAATTTCCTAAAAATGAAAATGATGGCAGAATCGGGTGCAGTTTTTGGAGGCTCAACCAAATTACCCGCTGATATAGAAAATCAATTTCTTAAAAATGTGTTAGAATTTGAAAAAGCAAATGCAGATGAAAAAAGCCGAAGTATTTATGAGATATTGGGCAAACCCAATTTTGAAGATGAAAAAAAATTGAATGAAGAAAAATTTAAAACTGAATTTGCCAGATTAGAAAGGCTACTAAAAAACAATAATATAAATGTTGAGTTTAACCGCCAAAGAGATGGCCGGTTTAAATATAATTTTATTACCAAAGAATTGTTTGAACATAAAACCTCTTTTGTACCTGTAAAAGGCATGTCAACCTATTTTCTTTACGAAGAATTTCATCCTGACCATGAACTGGAAATAAAAGATTTGACCCACCTTTTTCTGAATGATTTTATAGAACGCAAGCTTGATGAAAATATACATTATATCAACAATCAATTTTTAGAACCAGGCGGAAATATAGTTTCACTTGAAGAATTAATCAAAAGGTTTCAGTCATTATATGAAGCCGTTCCCTATTTTGAAAATACTTCTTTCACCATCGAAAAAATTGATTTTGAATTAAAAGAATCAGAAGGGCAAATAACCGGAATGGGTTTCAGCGAAGGTGTTATTAATTATGATTTAATTTTTCGCGATGGCCGGCGTAACGAAATTCACGGCCCGTTTAAAATTTATTTTTCAAGAGAATGGGATTGTTGGAGTATTTGTTTTTTTTACCTGGCAGGCTTTAATTTGCAACGAAAAAAGAATGATGAAGAATAAGCTCAAAATTAATCTTAACAGTAAACAAATAAATAGCCCGAATTTCTATTCTAATAAAAACAGCAGAAAAATCAATTTTCTGTTGTTTAATCAAAAATATTAGTGGATTTTAGAATAATCAGTGGATCTATATTAATACATACCTTTCAAAACATCTTTCAATTGCTCTACTGAATCGGATGAAGTGGAAGTATCGGCAAATAATGTTTTTGCGTCATCATCATCTCCATAAAAAGCCTCATTTGCATTTTTATCAATAGAAATAGCAGAGCCGCCTAAACTAATACCTGCAAATAATCCTTTACTTCTTGAATAAGAATAAACTTCGGCTTCCAGTTTATAATCAGTGCTGGCAGTGGAACTTCGGCCTACAGGCCTGCTGTTACAGAAATATCACCGCCAAGCGTGAAACTTCCATTACCGATATCTTGCAATGTCTCCCTGCTTTTAAAAATCAATACAAGATCCACCGCCTGAACACCAGCCTGTAATCCCACGCTTCCGCCAGTTATCGTTACAAACACAGGATTGCTCCAGGTTCCGTCTTCTAATTTTACCATGGCAATTCCTTTACCCCTTTTTCCACCTACTACGAATCCTGCATTAATTAATTTGGGAACCACAATTATTCCCTGTGTTATATCCATCAGTTGTTTTGGAATACTTTCTTTCATCTGGTTAAAATCCTGTAAAACTTTAATGCTTGCATCTATCTTTTCCTGCTCTTTATCTGTATCCTGGCATTTTGCAGACGTGAAAGAAAAAACCGTTACCAAAAGAGGTAACAAAAAGGCTAAAAACTTTGAATACTTCATAAATATATTTTATCATCTTTATACAACATTAATGCCGTTTATGAATTAAACTTTACTCTACTATTTATTTATCTATTTTTTAAGGAATAATTTCAAAATTTTTATGAAATACCCTATAAAGAAAAAAAGCCGCCTCGGAAAGAGGCAGCTTTTTAAAGCTTCTTTATTTCTTACTTACAGATTATTCGCCTGAAGTTTCGGCTTTGGGAGCTTCATCAGATTCTGAAGCAACAGCTTTTTCTGCTGCAGCGGCTTTAGGCGCTTCTGCTTTCTTTACGAATGCAGGGCGGCTCGCAGTTCTCGCTTTTTTGTGTGTTTCCTGGCGTTTAGCAAATTCTGCATCATGTTCACTGCTCCATTTGGTGAACTTTTCCATAGCAGCAGCTTCATCAAACAAACCAAGTGATACACCACGAAGCAAATGCTTCAGGTACAAAACACCTTTAAAACTTAAAATACGCCTCACTGTATCGGTTGGTTGCGCACCTTTGTGTAACCATTCCAATGCCTTTTGACGGTCTACCTGAATAGTAGCAGGTACGGTCAAAGGATTGTAAGAACCGAGTTTCTGAATAAATTTGCCATCGCGTGGGCTACGGGAATCTGCAACTACTATAAAGTAAAATGGCCTCTTTTTGGAGCCATGCCGTTGCAATCTCATTTTAACAGCCATAAAAAATAGAAATTTTTTTGGGTTGTGAATAAATTGGGTTTCTAAAAAGGAAGGCGAAGATAACACCTGTACCTCAAAAATACAAAAGAATATGTAGTTTTTAAAAAAAAATTACTCTTTTAAATAATGTTATAATTATTCTGTATAGCCGGGCCCATTAGCTTTTTATTTTTTACCCAAACCCGCCAATTTCCCCATCGGCATTTTATTCATCATTTTCATCATATTTTTCATTTGGTCAAATTGCTTTAAAAATTGGTTCACTTCGGCAATATCTTTTCCGCTTCCTTTTGCGATTCGTTGTTTGCGGCTGGGGTTAATCAAATCAGGATTGCGCCTTTCTACCAAAGTCATTGAATTGATCATGGCTTCAATCCCCTTAAATGAGTCATCATTAATATCAACATCTTTTATTTGCTTTCCGACGCCGGGAATCATTCCCATCAAATCTTTCAGATTGCCCATTTTTTTGATCTGGTGGAGTTGTGTCTTAAAATCTTCAAAATCAAATTGATTTTTTCTGATCTTCTTTTCCAGTTTTGCTGCCTGTACTTCATCAAACTGTTCCTGCGCTTTTTCAACCAAACTCACAATATCCCCCATTCCCAAAATCCTTTGAGCCATACGCTCAGGGTAAAACACATCAAGCGTATCCATTTTTTCACCGCTGCTTACAAATTTAATCGGTTTGTTTACGGTGTATTTAATAGAAATAGCAGCGCCGCCACGAGTATCGCCATCTAATTTTGTAAGTACAACACCGGTATAATTTAAGCGCTGGTTAAAGGCAGCGGCGGTGTTCACCGCATCCTGCCCGGTCATACTGTCCACCACAAAAAGGATCTCTTTTGGATTTAATGCGCTCTTAATATTAGCTACTTCCGTCATCATCACTTCATCAATGGCAAGGCGGCCGGCAGTATCTATAATAACCACATTTTTATTTTTGGCTTTGGCTTCTTTTAACGCGTTTTGCGCAATTTCAACCACATTTTTGTTTTCAGGTTCACTATAAACTTCAACATCAATCTGTGAACCCAAAACTTTTAACTGTTCAATAGCCGCAGGGCGGTAAACGTCTCCGGCAACCAACAAAGGGGACTTTCCCTTTTTGGTTTTTAAATAGTTGGCCAGTTTGCCGCTAAAAGTAGTTTTACCACTTCCCTGTAAACCTGCAATTAAAATAATTGCCGGGTTAGCACCTAAATCCAAATCAGTTTCAATGCCTCCCATTAAATCAGTCAATTCATCTTTTACGATCTTAATCATTAACTGCCCCGGGCTAACCGCGTTTATTACCTTTTCGCCGGTTGCTTTCTCCTTGATAATATCAGTAAATTCTTTGGCAATCTTATAATTCACATCAGCATCTACTAATGCGCGGCGAATATCTTTTACGGTAGAAGCAATATTAAGTTCTGTAATTCTTCCCTGGCCCTTTAAATTCTTAAATGCGGTATCAAGGTGGCCGCTTAACGATTCAAACATATTATTTTTTTGAGTATTAAATTTTTATTAAAATGATAAAAAAAGTGAACATAAATACATTCACTTCATTGCTGCAAATTTACAAAAAGTTCATTTTATTTTTGAAGAAGAAATGATGCTTTTTGCGCTTCCCAACACAGTAAACAAACAAATTTTAAGAATTCTTATTTTCTATGAAAAAAATTAATTGTATCTGAAAACCAGGTTTCCTGCTGAACCGGATCGAAATTTTTCATCTCCGGTGCATTTATTCCATTTTCAATTATCATTTCACTATTGGTAATTACACGCGCCTCATCCCATAAACCTGCTTCAATAAAAGATTGCAGCGTTTTGCTTCCACCTTCAACCAAAACACTTTGAATATCGTTTTCGTAAAGCGATGAAAGCATGTTTTCTATAAAATTTTCATCAGCAAGCCTGATAAAATCAACATTTCCTTCTGAAGAATTCTTTAATGAATTAAAAACAATGGTTTTGGATTCTCCATTAAACAACTTCAATGAAGCTGGTAATTTTAATTTTGGGTCAATCACAATTCTTACCGGGTTATTCCCTTTCCACAATCTTGTTGTCAGTGCAGGATCATCTTTTAAAGCCGTATTTTTTCCCACTAAAATAGCAGCTTCTTCACTGCGCCATTTGTGAACAAGGCGATTGCTATAATCGTTGCTGATAAGGGCTCTTTCTCCGTTTTCGGATCCGATTTTACAGTTAGCGCTTTGTGCCCATTTTAAAATAATATAAGGCCGTTTTTTGCTATGAAAAGTAAAAAATCGCTTATTCAGACTTTTGCTTTCATTCTCCAAGACACCTGTAACCACTTCCACGCCTGCGTTTTGCAACTTACCAATTCCTCTCCCATCTACTTCTTCATAAATGTCTCGGCAGCCAATTACTACTTTTTTTATTTTTTGCTGAATGATCAAATTGGAACAAGGAGGCGTTTTCCCAAAATGTGAACAGGGTTCCAGTGAAACATACATCGTGCTTTTTTCAATTAAAGATTTCTGCCCATCAGGTACGCTGTCAATGCAATTTACTTCAGCATGCGCCTGGCCATATTTTTTATGATACCCTTCACCAATAATTGTATCTTCATAAACCAACACTGCGCCAACCATAGGGTTTGGTGCCACATTACCGGCGCCCAATTTTGCCAGTTGAATACAGCGGCTCATGTATTTTTCATCCGTGTTCAAATCGATTATTTTAAAATTATTGCTTCACAAAATAATTAAGTTTGTGCTAATGACAACAGAGAAGGCTTATATAGATTTTGTAAACAGCTTGAAAACCATTTATGATGATCGCGAAGCGGATAATATTGCAGATTGGGTTTTTGAGAAAGTTACAGGATCAAAAAGATTAGAAAGAAGGCTGAACCGGAATAACGAGCTAAAAGAAATTTATTTTACAAAATTGCAAAGTTATTTACAGGAACTGCTGCAACATAAGCCTGTACAGTATGTTTTACATGAAGCGTGGTTTTATAAAAGAAAATTTTTTGTAAATGAAAACGTATTGATTCCCCGCCTGAAACTGAAGAATTGGTTGAATGGTTTTTAAATGACTGTAAAACAAATAATGAAGCTACCAGTAAACCAACCTGCCTACCGGACAGGCAGGCAAATATTATAGACATTGGAACAGGAAGCGGATGTATTGCCATTTCCCTGAAAAAAGAATTAAAGAATGCAAATATTATCAGCAATAGATGCGAGCGAAAAAGCATTAGAAGTGGCAAAAAAAAATTCATTCGAATTTAAATGCAGATGTCAATTTCCTTCAGCTTGATTTTTTAAATGAGAAAGAATGGAATGAACTTAAAAAATATGATATCATCGTTAGTAACCCACCTTATATTCCGGTAAAAGAAAAAGGAAATATTGGCAAAAAAAGTTATCAAATATGAACCAGGAATGGCGTTGTTTGTGGAAAATAATGATCCTTATGTTTTTTATAAAAAGATCGCCGAATTTCTCAAAAACTGCATTTGAACCCAAAAGGAAAAATTTATGTGGAAGTGCATGAAGAATATGCAGGGGAAGATAAAAATTATTTTTGAAAATGCAGGATTTGCCTCTCAAATAAAAAAAGATATTTACGGCAAGGACAGAATGGTAAAAGCTTTTTAAGCCGCTATTTTTTTACAGAAGCCGAAGTAGTTGCGCCTAATTTTTTGGCTACTTCCATAATTTTTACAATATCGCCCCAGCTTACTAAAGAATCAGCATTAATCACTACTGCAGGTTTGGTCAATGAGTCGGCTATTGGCAACCTTTCTCTCAGCCTGGATTCCAAAGAATCAAAAGGAATCTCATCCTGACCGATATAAACCTGCTTATTCTTATTGATACTTACAATCACACTTTGCTTGGCTTTTGTATCGCTCGTCGCCCGAGGATTGTTCATCTTTATCACATTAGGATTGGCCATGGTGGAAATGATCAAAAAGAAAAACATAAGAATGAACAGGATATCATTCAAAGGGCCTGTATCCAGTTCTGCGTTATCGTCTTTAAATTTTCTCCTGATGCTCATTTAATTGGTTTCTTAATTCTGAATGATTAATGGGTTGGCTCCTGCAAAATATCAACAAATTCAGCACTGGCAATTTCCATTTTGTTTTCAATCCTGTTGATTTGTGTAACAAGATAACTGTGACCAATATACGCTAATATACCAATGATAAGCCCTGTAGCCGAAGTGATCATTTTTATATAAATTCCATCAGCAATCGTGTTGGCTGTATACTCCGTACTTGCAGCAATACCTTTGAACAATGCCAGCATCCCGATAATAGTTCCAAGAAAACCAAACAACGGTGCAATGCGGGCTATAATAGAAATGATAGAAAGATTTTTGTCCAGTTTATACAATTCCAATGCGCCCACATTCTCCATGCTTTTTTCAATTGCGTCAATAGGTTTGCCAATTCGTTGTATTCCTTTGTCAATTATTCTTGCTACAGGATTTTCATTGTTTTTGGAAAAACTTCTTGCTGCGGTAACATTGCCACTTACAATATGATCGCGGATAATGCGCATGAAGTTATCATCAATTTTTGCTCCTCTTCTGATGGCGATAAGCCTTTCAAAAAAGAAATAAACAGCGCCAAAAAAAGAATTCCAAGTGGAATCATAAGAACACCACCTCTTTCAAGAGTTTCCCATAAATTTTGCGTTTGGGGCGCAGTATGGGTTATTGCGGTTGTATCAATCTGCAGAAAAAATAAATCCATTTAAATTGGTTTAGTAACAAATGTAAAAAGTAATTTCAAATTAGTAAGATGTATAAAATCTTATTGCAAACTTTAACTAAACTGTTAACGCTATTATTCGCGATGCACTTTATCAATTGAAAAAGCAGGAATGCATACACTCCAGTATTCACAAGGCTCTTCAAATGGATTGGAATACTGAACCCGGCTTCCTTTTTTCATTAAAATACTTTCTCCTGCATTCACCACAATCTTTTCTCCATCCACATCAAACAATTTTTTTCCACGGCTCACTAAGGTATATTCATCAAACTCAGGATTTTGATAAGGTTCGCTCCAGCCCGAAGGTGCTACCATGTGCGCAATACTTAAATCGCCGGTTTTTGTTGAAGCATTTCCAAAATGTTCTTCAATTATTTTTCCATCAGTTGTTGGAACCACAAACGGTTTATCCTGTTTAAAATAGGGCATGAATTAATTTTTATTTTTTCAAGCTTCGGTTTTCTCTTCCCAAATCATTGATAAATGCACGATCGTTTCTGCAGCTTTGGCCATATCGTTCACTCCTATCCATTCAAGCTTAGAATGAATTCCCTGCATTCCTGTAAAAATATTGGGACAGGGTAATCCCAGGTAACTAAGTTTGCTTCCATCTGTTCCCCCACGGATGCTTTCTGTTTTAACCTTAAGGCCTGAGCGTTTTATGGCTTCTGCGGCATAAGCAGCAACTTCAGGATTTTCATCAAGTACCTTTTTCATATTGCGATACTGTTCTTCAAGATGAAATTCAATGGAAGCACCATGATAATGATCGGCCACTTCTTCAGCAATTGCTTTTAACCTTTCTCCCGATTGCTTTAATTTTTCGTCATCAAAATCGCGGATTATGAATTCCAATATAGCCCTCTCGGCAATACCTTCAAAATGAACAGGGTGAACAAAGCCTTCTTTTTTCTCTGTAGTTTCTGGCGACCATTCATTCTGTGGTAAGGCATGCAAAATTTCTCCGGCGATCTTTAATGCATTCACGAGTTTGTTTTTGCCATATCCGGGATGAGATATTACTCCATTAATAATGATCTTTGCGGAATCGGCACTGAAGGTTTCGTCTTCAAGGCTTCCGGCTTCTCCACCATCTAAAGTATAGCCGAATTTAGCGTTCAACTTTTTCATATCTAACCGCAAAGTCCCCTGGCCTATTTCTTCATCAGGTGTAAATAATATTTTTATTTCTCCATGTTTTAAAAAAGAATTTTCAACTAAATATTTCGCCGCTTCCACAATTGCCGCAACACCACTTTTATCATCTGCGCCAAGCAACGTGTTTCCGCTGGCTGTAATAATATCACCACCAATATGGTTTTTTAAATAAGGAAAAGTAACAGTGGATAATACCTGCGAAGTATCATCAGGAAGTACAATATCTTCTCCCTGGTAATTTTTATGGAGAATGGGTTTTACGTTGGTGCCGCTACAATCCGGCGCGGTATCAACATGGCTGCAAAAACAAATTACCGGAATATCTGTCTTGTGTGAATTGGAAGGAATGGTAGCGTACACATATCCGTATTCATCCATTTCCGCATCCTTGATTCCTATCTTCTTTAAATCTTCAACGAGAATTTTGCTCAGATCTTTTTGTTTGCTGGTAGAAGGGTGTTCACCGCTTTTTGGATTGCTCTGCGTATCTATTTTTGCGTAGCGCATGAAACGTGAGGCGATCGAATCTTTATTAATTTCTATTGGCATTAATGTAGGAATTTGAAAATATGAAGATGTGAAAATATGAAAAATAGCGCAAGCTCTTTTCAGTAAACCTTAGTTTATAAAACAAACCTTCGGTAAGTTACACCTTTGATACGAAAATTCGATTTATGTGATAAGATGTATCATTTAGAAATTCAACTTGTCCAAAATAGCTCAAAGGCCTCTAAGAAACTCATGCTTTATGTGAAAAGGATGCCTAACTTGCATTAGTTTTTGTGATAAAAGATCAAACAATGAAAACCATTCTGCTCGTACGCCATGCAAAAAGTGCCTGGGGCAATCCTTCGCTTTCTGATTTTGAAAGAGCCTTGACTGACCGTGGTAAAACAGATGCTAAAATGATGGCTAAAAGAGTAGAAGAAAGAGCCATTAAAATTGATGCATTGATTTCAAGTTCAGCAAAACGGGCAAAAAAAACCGCAAAAATTTTTATGAAGGAACTTAAGATTGACAAAAAAAATCTTCAATTAAAGGATTCCTTATATGAAGCTTCGGTAAAAGATTTTTATGGCGCGGCCGAAAATTTGAATGATATTGATAATACAGTTGCGTTATTCTCTCACAATCCCGGCATTACAGAATTTATCAATTCTCTTGATTGCCAGCCGGTTTATGAAATGCCCACTTGCGCAATTTATGCCTTGAGAATAAATACAAAATATTGGAAAGATTTTCCTGAGGCAAAAAAAGAATTTTTATTTTTTGATTATCCTAAATCCCAAATTGAAAATCTTTAATAATTGTTCGTTTACTGACAATGGCATTAAGTAAACTTTTTATCCGCGTACATCTAATGCATCTCTTAAACCATTTCCCAAAAGATTAAAAGCCAAAACTAAAATCATAATTGCTACTCCGGGAGCCAGCGCCAAAGCTGGATTGTGAGTTATTATAAAATTATAATTTTCTTTTAGCATTAAACCCCAACTTGGTGTTGGCGGTTGAATACCGACGCCCAAAAAGCTTAATCCCGCCTCAATAATGATAGCACTGGCAAAATTAGCAGCAGCAATTACAATCACAGGGCCAAGCACATTAGGAAGAATATGCCTGATAATTATTCTCATATTTTTTAAACCCAGCGCCTTAGCCGCTTGTATATATTCCAATTCGCGAAGAGCCAAAACCTGTCCGCGCACCACACGTGCTACGCTTACCCACATCGTCAAACCTACAGCAATAAATATTTGCCAGAAACCCTTGCCAAGAGTAAGTGTGATCCCGAAAACTAATAGTAAAGTGGGCATACTCCAAATTACATTGATGAACCACATAATAACATTGTCTGTTTTTCCGCCGTAATAACCCGCAGAAGCACCTAATATAATCCCGATTGAAAGAGAAATGAGAACCGTGATCAATCCAACGGCAAGGCTTACACGCACTCCAATTAAAAGCCTGCTTAAAATATCACGGCCAGAAAAGTGTCTGTGCCCAGCCAAAAAGTTTTTGTTTCAATAAAATTTTTACCTGCCAGTTCATTTTTTGAGTAAACCTGTTTTTCCTGCAAGCCTTCGTCAATGTATTTTTCTACATAAACTGAATCGCCTTTTTCTTTAAAGCTATTGATGGGCACATATAAGTATTTGTCTTCGGCGCCAAATAATAACCGCTTAAAAAACCCGGTTGATTGAACTATTTTTTCTTTTTTTACCCTTAAAAATAATTGGGATGCCCCTGGTTTGGCTGCCATTATTTCCAGAATTTCCCTGTCAGCATTTGGAGTAGAATCGGTGCCCAAATAATAAGCAAAAATTCCAACAAAAACCGCCAGGCAAATAACGATTAAACCCACCATCGCGCCTTTATTTTTTTTAAGCCTTCGCCACGCATTTTGAGAAAAGGAAAACGATTGTTGCATTGGGATAAAAATAGATAACTTTTAATAACTTTTAATGAAAAAGGGGAAAGTGCTTTTACAGGTTTGTTGTAATTGTTTGTTAGTGGGGCTGAATCAATAGTTCAGCCAGGATCTTCATATCCGTTCCATAATCTTTTCGTACTAATTGTAATTTTTTATGGGCTTTAAAATAACTTATTTTCCGCATTGATTTTATCATTTTATTTATAAATACTCCGGATCTCTCACTTCACCCTTCTTCCTTTCCACCGGTAACTTCCAAATTTTCCCAGCCAACCCGCAATTAAAGTATAAATAATATGGAAAGGCTGCGCCGGGACAAACCACCAAAGTAATTTTTCTTTCCCAAAAAATTTTGCTACCGGATATAAAAAAAATAATTCTACTATTGCTTTTATTCCAATTGAAATCAAAAACAGGTAAAGCATTTTCAGATAAAAAAATGAAAAAATGCCAAGAATAAAAATCCATGCGTTGAAAAGATAAACCAGTAAAAGAACCATTGTGATTTTTTTATCTGTATACCTATCCGCTTTGCTTGCCCAGCGGATTCTTTGATTTATAAATTCCTTCAAAGTTTCTGCAGGTTGGGTTTTTACAATTATATCTTTTGATTTTAAAAAAAGTGTTCTTTCCGGATAAACACTTTGAATTTTATGCATAAGCAGCATGTCGTCTCCGCTGGCAATTTGGTCAATTCCTTCAAAACCACCCACTTCAAAAAATACTTTTTTTTGATAAGCAAGGTTAGCGCCATTGCACATGGCATGTATTTTTTTAAAAACCGATGCGCCGGTTATTCCCTGCAATGCCATAAAATCAAGCGATTGAAATATTTTTAGAAGCCTCAGCCCAGCTGTCTCCCGCGGACGAAAGGATAAAATCAACCAGTAAAGCAACAAATACAGGCGATTTCTCTTCGTAAAAAGATGAAAGTGTTTCAATCCATTTCGGCGGCGCTATGCAATCTGCGTCGGTCGTAACTATTAATTCCCCTTTTGCAAATTGCAACGCGGTTTCTATTGATTTTTTTTTGTAAGAATTTAATTTTTTACTCTCAATAAAATCTGAAAGATGGATAACGCGGATATTTTCTTTTTGAAAAGCCCGAATGATGGAAACGGTGTTATCAGTAGAATGGTCGTCGGTAACAATTATTTCAAATTTATTTTGCGGATAAGTTTGATTAATGATGGATTGAATACAATCGCCAATATTTTTTTCTTCATTCCGCGCAGCGATAATTACGGAAACAAAAGGCAACTCATTTTGTTCCGGTTTTTGGGAAGGTTGATAACAAGGAATTTCTATCCAGCCTTTTCTGTAATAAAGAATAAGCCACACGTAAGGAATTAATAAAGAAAGGGAAATCAGCAAAAAAACCATGAAAAATATAAGTTTATCAAATGTCAGTTAAGCCGTGAAAAGCGAACAAAAATAATTTTTTAATATCAAAAGGAATTATTAGATTTGTATAGTTGCATAAACAACTATATGCTAAACAACCAATTTAAAAAAGGGGAACTTTATAGTTTTATTACCGGCAAGGCTTCAACAGCTGTCGCAAGAAGATTGCAAAAAAATTTTAAAGAAGCCGGAATAGAAATTACGATTGAGCAATGGAGCGTTTTGTATCAGCTATGGAAAGAAGAAGGGCAAAGCCAGCAACAACTATGTGACGCTACTTTTAGGGATAAGCCGAGCATTACGAGGTTGGTTGATAACCTGGAAAAATCTAAATTAGTGAAAAGGGTCCCGTCAAAAAATGACCGCAGAAGCAACCTTATTTTTCTTACCAAAGAAGGAAAAATCCTGGAACAAAAAACAATGGAGGTGGCTAACACCACTTTAAACGAAGCGCTTTCAGGCGTTACCAACGGGCAAATAGAAATAGCAAAAGAAGTATTACAAATGGTTTATAATAACCTGGCAACTTAAATAATTTAATGGCTAAACAAAATATAAGGCCTATCTAAAAAATAAAATCATGGAAACAACAGCAGTTTCAGCAATAAAGGGCGGAGAATGGCTTATTAAAGAAAATAATGCCGCTGATATTTTTACTCCTGAAGATTTTTCAGAAGAACAGCAAATGATTCTTGATATGTGCCTGCAGTTTTTGAAAACAGAAGTGCATCCGATTTTGGAACGCATTGATAAAATGGAACCCGGATTAATGCCTTCGCTAATGGAAAAAGCAGGGCAACTAGGATTGTTAAGCGCCTCTGTTCCTGAAGAATTAGGCGGCATGGGAAAAGATTTTGTTACCTCTACTTTGGTAAGCGAAGGCCTGGGCGCCGGTTATTCTTTTAGCGTGGCAATGAGCGCTCATGCAGGAATTGGAACCTTGCCCATTTTATATTTTGGCACCGAAGAACAAAAGAAAAAATACATTCCAAAACTGGCAAGCGGCGAATGGAAAGGCTCTTATGGATTAACTGAACCCGGAAGCGGAAGCGATGCCCTGGGCGCAAAAACAACAGCCACACTTTCGGAAGATGGAAAATATTATTTGTTAAATGGCCAAAAAATCTGGATCACGAACGGCGGGTTCGCCGATGTTTATACCGTTTTTGCAAAAGTAAATGGAGATCAATTTACTGCGTTTATTATTGAACGTGATTTTGAAGGATTTACCCGCGGGCCGGAAGAACATAAAATGGGAATTAAAGGTTCTTCCACCGTGCAACTTTTTTTCCAGGATTGCAAGGTGCCTGTTGAAAATGTATTGGGTGAAATTGGACGCGGCCACATTATCGCTTTTAATATTTTAAATATCGGCCGATTAAAATTAGCCGCAGCCGCAGCCGGCGGAGCGAAATTGGCGCTAACTAATTCAATTGAATATGCAAAAACACGTGAACAATTTAAAACGGCGATTGCCAACTTTGGCGCTATAAAACACAAGCTTGCAGAAATGGCGATAAAAATTTATGCAGACGAAAGCGCTTTATACAGAACCGCTAAATGGATTGATGATAAAGAGGAACAACTTTTAGCCGAAGGTAAACCCTTTAATGAAGCGCTTTTGGGCGCCGCTGAAGAGTTTGCAATTGAATGTGCTATTCTAAAAGTGCATGGAAGCGAGATGCTTGATTTTGTGGTGGATGAAGGGGTACAAATTCACGGAGGCGTTGGTTTCAGCGATGAATATAACATTAGCCGTGCTTACCGCGATAGCCGTGTAAACCGCATCTATGAAGGAACCAACGAAATCAACCGCCTTCTTACAGTTGATATGATGATAAAAAGAGCCATGAAAGGAAAATTAGATTTGATGAGGCAGGCGATGAATGTTCAGAAAGAATTAATGAGCATTCCTGAATTTGGCAATGGTGAAGAAGGCGCTTTTTCAAAAGAGCAAAAAATAATCAGCAATATGAAAAAATGCATATTGATGGTTGCCGGTGCTGCAGTTCAGAAATTAGCGGCCAATCTTACTAACGAGGAAGAAATCATTATGAATATTGCAGACATGGCCATTGAAACTTTTGTTTCAGAAAGCACTTTGCTTCGCGTAATGAAATTCGCCGCTAAAACCGGCGAAGAAAATTCAAAAGTTCAGATTGCCATCATGAAATGTTATTTAAATGATGCAATAGATAAAGTCGCCAAATGCGGCAAAGAAGCCATCAACGCTTTCGCTACAGGCGATGAACAAAAGATGATGCTACTCGGCTTAAAACGTTTTACAAAAACAGAACCTTTCAACAGCAAAGGTGCCAGAAGGCTGATTGCTGATAATCTAATTGAAAAAGAGAAATATGCATTTTAAAATTAGATTCATTTCATTTTTGTAGTAAATCAACTTTTAAACAAGATTTGTTTTGTATATTTCTATTATTTAAAAAAAGAACTGGTTCACTTTTTGCAGTTTTCCGCAAAATATCCTTTTATTTTTCACTAAAATATTCTTCAATTTTAAACAATTGATAACCTCAGTATTTTTTTCATAAATTTAAAAGAATAGGATCCCTGGTTTTTTTCTTGCAAGTTCAAAAATATTTATATGGATTTTAATAAGGCATACCAACTCATAATGGATAAATTAACTACCTGGATAGATGAGTTGGTGAAACTGCTTCCAAATATTCTATTGGGAGCGATTGTCCTGGTAATAGGCTTTTTTATTGCCAAGAGAATAAAAAAGTTTTCTAACAAACTTATTAAAAAAGTCTCTGACAACATTACGCTCAACAACCTTTTTTCCTCTATTATTTATATATTTTTTATTGGAATCACATTATTCACAGTTCTCAGTATTCTTCATTTAAATAAAGCAGTTCTTTCTATATTGGCAGGTGCAGGAGTTGCAGGTTTGGCGATTGCACTTGCCTTTCAGGATATTGCAGCCAATTTTATTTCAGGTGTGTTTATTTCTTTCAGAAAGCCAATGCATGTTGGGGATATCGTTAAACTAGGCGATTTTATGGGGAAAGTGGAAGAAATAAATTTAAGGGATACTGTTTTACGAACTTTCCAGGGACAAATGGTAATCATCCCCAACAAAGAAGTTTTTCAAAACCCAATAGAAAACTTTTCAATGCTCGGCAAAAGAAGGCTTGACCTTACGGTTGGGGTTTCATATGGAGATGATTTGGAGAAAGTAAAAAAAGTTACAATGAATGCAATTGAAGAATTAAAAGGCTTATCCACTTCCGATAAAGTTACCATGTTCTACAAAGAATTCGGTGATAGTTCCATTAATTATGTTTTAAGGTTGTGGATAGATTCCGCCGATCAACCCGAATTTCTGCAAGCCGGCAGCGAAGCGATCATGCGCATTAAAAAGGCTTATGATGAAAACGATATTAGTATTCCATTTCCAATACGCACATTGGATTTTGGAATTAAAGGAGGCGTTTCTTTAGATGAAATCGCTTTGAAAAAGGCAGAATAATTCTTCTGTCTTCTAAAAAAATAAAAGTTCCTTAGTAATTTATCTGGAGAAAAAAACTACATTTATATTCAACCTTAAAAAATTATATTATCAATAGTAATCCTTCTATAAAAAAAACACCTGGCAAATTAAGCCATCTTGCCAACACCTTAATCGGTAGCGAAATTGTAAGATTAGGCGCCGACATAAAAGAAAAAATAAAAAGCGGAGAAAAAATTTACAATTTTACCATCGGCGATTTTGATTCTTCCATTTTCCCTATTCCCCAAAAACTGGAAGATGAAATCGTTGAAGCTTACCGTAATAAATTAACTACCTATCCACCAGCTGATGGCATTCTTTCTTTAAGGGAATCCGTTTCAAAATTTATAAAAGAAAGGGAAGGCCTGGATTTTAATACTAATGAAATTCTTATAGCAGCAGGCGGCCGGCCGCTCATTTACGCCTTGTACCGCGCTATTGTTGATAAAAATGATAAGGTAATCTATTCTGTGCCAAGTTGGAATAATAATCATTATGTCCATTTTACAGAAGGCCGCCACGAAGTAATTGAAACTACTGCTGAAAATAATTTTATGCCTTTGGCAGAAGATATAAAACCGCACATTCAGGATGCAGTTTTGATCGCTTTGTGTTCGCCATTAAACCCGACTGGAACGGTTTTTAAAAAGGAAGAACTGGAAAAGATTTGCGGTATGGTACTTGAAGAAAATAACAGGCGGGGAAAAGAGGAAAAAAAATTGTACGTAATGTACGACCAGATGTACTGGATGCTTACCTATGGTGGAACAGAACATTTTAATCCCGTGAGCCTCCGGCCTGAAATGAAAAATTATACCATTTTTATTGATGGCATCAGCAAAGCGTTTGCAGCTACGGGAGTGCGTGTTGGCTGGGCTTTAGGGCCAGAACACGTATTGTCAAAAATGAAAGCCATCAACAGCCATTTGGGTGCATGGAGCCCGATGGCAGAACAAAACGCGGTTTCCAAATTTCTTCTTCAAAAAAATGTTGTTGATGAATACCTTTCTAATTTTAAAAAAGAATTGCAGGAAAGATTGCAACGCATTTACGAAGGTTTCCGCCAATTAAAGTCAGAAGGGTTTGCCATTGATGCCTGTGCTCCCCAGGCCGCCATTTATCTTACCATTCAATTAAGCCTTGCCAGTAAAACAACAAATAACGGAGATTTTCTTTCTACCCAGGCAGATGTAACTTCTTATATTTTGAACGAGGCAAAGTTAGCTGTTGTTCCTTTCTATGCTTTCGGTGCGCCCAAAGATTCTGACTGGTACAGGTTGAGTGTTGGCACTTGTAAGAAAGAAGAAATTCCTGAAATGCTGGGCAAATTAAAAGAGGCACTGGAAAAACTGAAGTGATACTATTTTCCAATTGCTTTTAGAAAATTGGGAAGGCTTTAATAATTGAAAAGAGGTATTAGCAACTTTCCAAAAGTCAATAATACCTCTTTAATATTTATAAACTGAATTACCTTCTATGCTTCTGCAGATGAAAAAGAGGGGGAAGAAATTTCTTTTATCAAATTATTATTTACCAAATACTCAGCTATTTGGACCGCGTTAGTTGCCGCTCCTTTTCTAAGATTGTCACTAACGATCCAACAGTTTAAACTATTGGATTGTGTTTCATCCCTTCGAATTCTTCCCACAAAGGTTTCGTCTTTTTCATGCGCGGTTAACGGCATTGGGTAAACAAAATTTTCTACATCATCTTCAACAATAATGCCGGGGGAATTTGACAAAATTTTTCTTACTTCTTTGATGTCAAAATCATTTTCAAATTCAATATTTACGCTTTCGCTGTGGCCACCAACCACTGGTATACGCACACAAGTAGCGGTTAACTGAATCGTTTGATCGCCAATTATTTTTCTTGTTTCATTCACCATTTTCATTTCTTCTTTCGTGTATCCGTTATCCAAAAAAACATCAATATGCGGAAGCGCGTTTTTATCAATCGGGTATTTATAAGCCATTTCGCCTTTAATATTATTACGCTCGTTTTCCATTTGCTGCACAGCTTTAACGCCCGTCCCCGTTACACTTTGATAGGTAGAAACCACTACTCTTTTTATACCATATTTTTTATGAAGCGGGTTTAAAACCAACACCAGTTGGATGGTAGAACAATTAGGATTGGCAATGATCTTATCATCTTTAGTAAGCACGTGTGCATTTACCTCCGGAACAACCAGTTTTTTTGAAGGATCCATTCTCCAGGCTGAAGAATTATCAATAACAGTAATTCCTGCTTCGGCAAATTTTGGAGCCAATGAAAGCGATGTGTTTCCGCCGGCTGAAAATAAAGCGATAGCAGGCTTTGCGGCTATGGCGTCCTCCGCAGAAACCACTTTATATTTTTTATTTTTAAAAGTAACTTCTTTTCCAATAGATTTTTCTGATGCCACAGGAATTAATTCAGTAACCGGAAAATTTCTTTCTTCGAGCACTTGTAACATTTTGCTGCCCACAAGCCCGGTAGCGCCCACCACTGCAATTTTCATTTTTATTGTCTTTTTAATTTTGAGATACAAAGAAAAGCATAAAGAGCTATCTTTAAAACCAAAGCGGCCGTTTATGAAAAAAAAAATTTTTTATCTCTTTTGCATTTTGTTAATCATAAACCGCATTTCCAAAGCGCAATTATACGAAAATTTTAATGATGGTGATTTTAAAATAAATCCTGCATGGGCAGGCGATACTTCCTCCTTTATTATTAACAATTCCTTTCAGCTTCAAAGTAAAAATTCTGTTGCCAACAGCAGTTTCTCGTTAATTACAGAAAATAAACTCTCAAAATCTGTGCAATGGGAATATTGGATGCGTTTGGATTTTAATCCGTCTTCGGCCAATTTTATTGACACTTATTTAATGGCATCTGACAGCGGCCTGAACAGTAATTCAAACACTGGTTATTTTGTAAGGGCAGGAAATACGGACGATGAAATCAGCCTTTACCGCCGGGATGCTAACGGGATTATTGTAAAGATTATTGATGGTGAAAACGAAACATTAGACCATAGCAATAATATTTTTAAAATAAAAGTGACCAGGGATTCAAGCGGCAAATGGAATTTGTATAATGATTTTACAGGAACGGGAAATTCATTTGTAAAGGAAGGAAGCATGATTGATACAACTTACAATACTTCTTCCTGGTTTGGTTTTTTAATAAAACAAAGTTCACAAAGCTTTTTTCAAAAACATTTTATAGATGATATTGAAATAAAAAGGTTTGTTCCCGATACCACTGCTCCGGAAATAATTTCGGTAACGGCTGTTTCATCATCGAAAGTGGATGTACTTTTTAATGAACCTTTAGATAAATCAAGTAATATTTTTTCAAACTATTTTGCCAATAATGGATTAGGAATGCCTGATTCTGTAATTTTGGATGCACAAAACCTTTCATTGGTTCATCTAACATTCGCAAACAAACTTACTAACGATTATACATATACGCTAATAGTAAATGGAATAAAAGATGCCGCAGGAAACGCAATCAAAAATGCATCATCGACTTTCAGTTTCCATATCCCGCAGCAATACGATATTGTAATTGATGAAATTTTTGCTGATCCGTCACCTCAGGTTGGATTGCCCGGTTATGAGTGGGTTGAACTTAAAAACACATCTGCTTTTCCAATAAATTTAAAGGGTTGGCGCATTAGTGATCTTACAGAAACCAGTGGCCAGATGCCTGATTTTATATTACAACCGGATAGTTTTGCGATTGTAAGTTCAACAGCAGCGTTAGCCGGTTTATCCATTTTTGGGAAAACAATAAGTGTTGCCAATTTCCCTTCACTTGATAATAATAGTGATTTGATTTCTATTACTGATGCTACCGGAAAAACCATTCATGCGGTTCAATATTCTTTAGATTGGTATCAGAACGAATTAAAAAAAGATGGCGGTTGGTCATTAGAAATGATTGATACAAAAAATCCATGCAGCGGTTTTTCAAATTGGATAGCAAGCAATGATAACAGCGGCGGCACGCCGGGAAGAAAAAATTCAACAGATGGAATTAATAAAGATAAAAACAGCCCCCAATTATTAAATGCTTTTGCGGAAAATCCAACCTCGGTTACTTTGGTGTTTAATGAGCCGCTTGATAGCCTGAAAGCCGTTTCTGTAAATAATTACACGTTTGACAATGGTTTATTGGCAGTCAGAGCAAAAGCTATTGCCCCGTTATTTGATAAAATAAATGTTACTACTAATAAACCAATTTCTGATGGAATTATTTACAAAGTAACTACTACAAATATTTCAGATTGTTCAGGAAATATTATTGCTCAAAATAATTCTGCAAGATTCGGCTTAAGCCAAAATGCGGACAGTTTTGATATTGTTATTAATGAAATTTTATTTAACCCTTTGCCTTCAGGGGTTGATTATATTGAACTATACAATCGCTCTAACAAAATTATTAATCTCAGCAAATTATTGATTGCCAACAGAAACAGTAGTAGCCAGATCAGTAGTATTGATAAATTATCAACCAAAAATTTTTTATTTTTTCCAAAAGATTATATCGTCGTAACTACCGATCCTCAAATAGTAAAAAGCCAGTACATCACTAAAAACCCCAAGGCTTTTTTAAAAATAGAATCCCTTCCTTCTTTTCCAAATGATGAGGGAACCGCAATCATTTTAAATGCGCAGGGGAATATAGTTGATGAAGTGGATTATTCTGATAAATGGCACTTCCCTCTGCTTCACAATACGGAGGGGGTTTCTTTAGAAAGAATCAATTACGACGGGCCTTCTGTTCAGGATAATTTTCATTCTGCTGCCACTTCGGCTGGCTATGGTACGCCGGGTTATAAAAATTCACAATATAAACTGGCTAAAAAAATACATGGATATATAACCGTTACACCCGAAATTTTTTCGCCTGATAATGATGGCAATGATGATTTTGCAACAATCAGTTATAGTTTCCCATCTCCGGGTTATGTGGCCAATATCACGATTTTTGATGCTTTGGGAAGGCCTGTCCGTTATTTGGAACAAAATGCTTTAAGCGGTATTAAGGGTTATTACCGTTGGGATGGCCTTGATGATAAAAACAGGAAATTGCCTCAAGGGATTTACATAATTTATACTGAAATATTTAATAAAGATGGAATAAAAAAACAATTTAAAAACACGATTGTGCTGGCAAGAAGGAATAATTAAAACTATTATTTTATTGAATCAATAAATTATTAAAGTCCGTGCTATCTCCATAAAAAATATTAAAATCAACAGGAGCTTTTATTCCGTCCACACGGCCCTTTTCGCTATGTTGCCAAAAAACCCATTTATTTTCAAGCCGGGGTTTTTCAGGTTGCAGGTAATGCGCTATCCATAATGGATAATCTTCAAAACCCGTTTGAAAATACCGCTCATAAAAATCAATATTGGTATAAAGTATAGGCTTTATGCCATAATGTTGCCCTACTTCACCCAGCCATTGTTTTACCTCTTTTTGCATATCGTTTACAGAAAGCCCATGGCTTTTCTCCACATCAAGAACGGGAGGCAAATCGCCGGCTTGCAGGTTTACTATCTGAATAAAATTTTGTGCCTGCTTTTCTACACTTCTGTTGGGGATAAAAAAATGGTAGGCTCCTTTTGGTATATTTTCCGCTTCTGCCTGAAGCCAATTCCTTCTAAATTGTTCGTCTACTATGCTGGTTCCTTCCGTTGCTTTTATAAAAACAAAACCAATTTTAATGCCGTTGTCCTCCATGCTTTTCACCTCTTTCCAATTAACTGTACTTTGATAACGGCTTACATCAATGCCATGAATTTCATACCCATTCGGAATTTCTATTTGAAATCCCGGATAAAAAATATGAGGCGGGTAGAAGAAAAAATTAACCAGGAAATAAAGAGTAAAAATTACCAGGCAAAGCGCCAAAAATATTTTCAAAAATGTACCGGATAAACGTTTCTTTTTTCGTGCCACAGAGGTTTGCTTAATGTTGAGCAACTGACTTTTTTTGCTTCAGTATTTTTTTGCAAACTTAATGCGATTATCAGTTCCCATTTTTAAAAAACCAAATCATTGTGTGAGACAATATTTTATTTCAGGGGAAAAAAAAATTGTTGAATTATAAGTTAAATTACATTTTAGCTATAAACCGCTGAATAAAAGTCGATTAGGCTAAAAAATTGATTTTTAAATGATTTGATTTTAACGTGTGGTTAACCACCAATCTTGCATTTTCAGGTTTTGGAGAGTAAATTTGCACGGTTTTTGCCATTTAAGGTAGATTCCAACTTAGAATCAATCTAAAGGTTCAACATTTTTATTAAAAACCAAAGTATCCCATTAAAATAAAAAGGCGTTTTTATAAACGTGAATAATTATTTGACTCGAAAAAATTCGTAATGAAAAATATTCAATCAAAGAGCTTATTAACGTTGATTATAATTTTATTTATAATTGGCTTTACAACAGCAGCAAAAAATATTTTCGGGTATACCGAAAATAATTTTTCTGATTCAACTGTGGATTCTTTGTCTGCCAATGCTTCTGCCGGAAGCACACTTGTTAAAAATCCTGCCCGCGTTGTTTATCCTCTAGCCCTTCGTGAACACCGTGAAGAAAGTAAAGATTACGTAAAACAATTTTCCAGGAAACAAAGAGATTATATCATTTATATGTTTAGCCGCGGAAAAAATTATTTCCCTAAGGCTGCCAAAATATTTTCAGAATATGATGTGCCCGAAGAATTTCAGATGCTTCCTGCCTTGGAATCTAATTTTCATGCTGACGCGGTTTCACATGCAGGAGCAGTAGGTTATTGGCAGTTCATGAGTGAGCTTGCAAGAGATTATGGATTACACATCAGTTCAAAAAATGATGATAGAAAAAACTTTACGAAATCAACTATTGCCGCTGCAAAATTTTTCCGTGATCAAATGAATTTGTTCAACGGTGATATCCTGCTTTCAGTCGCTTCCTTCAATTGTGGTACTGGCGGTGTAAGGGTTGCAATGAAAAAATCTCACGTTTCTAATCCTGATTTTTGGGATATTAAAAAGTATTTACCCACAGAAACAAGGATCTTTGTAATGAAATTTATTGCTCTTAATGTAATTTCAGCTAATTATCATAAGTTCATTAATCATAAATTAAACTTTAGCGAACCGCCATTGATTCAATTGGCCGTTAAAGATTCTTCAGGTAGCGATAATATTGTCGTGGCCCAAAATCCTTTGTAACAAGCTCGATTCATTTTAAGCAGTTATCTTTGGCCTATGCCGCAGGTTAATTATAACGACACTATCAACTTCTTGTCTAAACTCACGTTTAGGCGTTTATGGAATGCTGCAAAAGTTTATTCAAGTTATTATATTACCCGTTTTACAAAAAAACCGGTACAATGGGGCTTGCCGGTTTCAATTTCATTTGAACCAACCACTTCCTGTAATCTCAGATGCCCTGAATGCCCGAGCGGTTTAAGAGAATTTTCAAGGCCTCGGGGTATGTTGAAAAAGGATTTTTTCACCAAAACTATTGACGATATCTGTAAAGATATTTTGTACCTCATTTTTTATTTTCAGGGTGAGCCTTATCTCAACAAAAATTTTCTGGAAATGGTTTCTTATGCATCATCGAAAGGAATGTATACTGCCACTTCTACCAACGCTCATTTTCTTACCGATGAGATGGCAAAAAAAACAGTTGAAAGCGGTTTGGACCGGTTAATAATTTCTCTTGACGGAACCACCCAGGAAGTGTATGAACAATATCGCAGAGAAGGAAATATGGAAAAAGTAATTGAAGGCGCGCGAAATATCGTAAAATGGAAAAAAGAATTAAAGAGTAAAACACCATTTGTATTTTTTCAGTTCCTGGTAGTTCGCCCAAATGAACACCAGATAGAAGATGTAAAAAAACTGGCCAAAGAAGTGGGGGTTGATGAAGTGCGTTTTAAAACTGCACAGATTTATGATTATGAAAATGACCCGAATCAATTAATTCCCAAAAATGAAAAATTCAGCCGGTATAAAAAAAATAAAGAAGGCAAACAAGTTGCAAAAAACAAACTGCAAAATCACTGTTCCAAACTTTGGGAGGCGCAATGTAATTACCTGGGATGGCATGGTAGTTCCTTGCTGTTTTGATAAAGATGCCACACATCGTTTGGGCGATCTGAAAAATCAATCTTTTAAAGAGATCTGGAACAACCAGAATTACAAACAGTTTCGGAAAGACCTTACTACAAGCCGTAAAAACATTGATATTTGTGCCAACTGCAGCGAAGGACTTTCTGTATGGAAAGACTAAAAAAGAAATCAGGTAAAATTGTTGGTTTACTGCCTGCACCCAATTTGGCAGCATAAAATTTCCGCTTAAATAAGACTAAAAATACATTAGTCTTTTTCTTAGTATTTTTAGTACATGAATACATTTAATAATTACCTGCGACAAATAATATTGTTAGGACTTATCATCCTGATAGGGATATTAATTGTAAATCATTTTTTTATTTTTTTACCGGGTGTTTTAGGTTCTGTCACTTTGTATATCCTCAGCAAGAAAAGCTATTTCCATCTTGTTGAAAAACGAAAATGGAAAAAAAGCTGGACTGCTTTGCTTTATATCCTTGGTTATACCATTCTTATCTGTCTGCCTGTTTACCTGGCAGTTGTAATGCTGGTTCCTAAACTGGTAGCTCTTTTTAATAACCCTGTTCCATTGGTGGTAGCGGTAAAAGGGTTTTCTGAAAAAATACAGGAAGCAACAGGCATCGAACTTTTCAATGCTAATAATCTGCAATTGGCAATGAAAAATCTTGCCGGCAGGCTGCCCATGTTTTTAACCAGTACCGCTAATTTTATTACCAATCTCATCCTCATGTTTTTTGTGTTGTATTATATGTTGTTTCATGGAAGAAAAATGGAAAATTATATTAATGACTTTATTCCCCTGAATGATAAAAATCGTGTAATGCTCAGCGATGAAACCGACCTGATGATAAGAGCTAATGCAATCGGAATTCCTTTGCTGGCTATAATACAGGGGGTTGTTGGTATGCTCGGGTATTTCATTTTTGGTATAAAAGAATTTGGTGTATGGGGGTTTCTTACAGGAGTTGCCTCATTAATTCCAATTATCGGAACAGGCATCATCTGGGTTCCCTTAACTGTTTATCTCCTGGTTTCAGGTCATACCTGGCAAGGGGTTGGTTTAGGCATTTACTCGCTGGCCATTCTTACCAATATCGATTATGTAGCACGTATTACGTTGCTGCGGAAAATAGGAGATGTTCATCCCTTAATTACCATTTTTGGAGTAATCGTAGGGTTGAGCTTGTTTGGATTCCTGGGATTGGTTTTCGGGCCATTACTTATCAGCTATTTCATTTTGCTGGTAAAAATTTATCGTAATGAATTTAATTCAATCCCTATTAGTCCGATGCATATTGAAGAAGATCAGAAAAATAAAATTAAAGATCCAGATTGAAACACATTTCACATTTATCAAAGGATAAAAAGCTTAAAAAAGTTATTGATTCGCAGCCCTCATTCTTTTTAGAAAAAAGAAATAAAGTTTACCTGCGTTTATGCTCTTCTATTTTGAGCCAGCAATTAAGTACAACGGTTGCCAAAGTTTTATACAACAGGTTTCTTGCGCTTTATAACGGTAAAGAACCTACGCCAAAACAAATTTTAAAAACGCCACCTGAAACCTTCCGCAGCATTGGCTTTTCTAATGCAAAAGCATCTTATGTCCATAATGTTTGCCGCTTTTTTATTGAACATAAAATCACCGACGCGCAACTGCATAAAATGAAAAATGAAGAGGTAATTGATTTGCTTACGCAAATAAAAGGCGTTGGAAAATGGACCGTTGAGATGATTTTAATGTTCACGCTTGGGCGCGAAGATATTTTTGCAATGGACGACCTTGGGCTGAAACAAAGCGTTATCAAATTGTATAACTTAAAAGAAACCGACAAAAAATTGTTGCAGAAAAAAATTGAAAAAATTGCCTTAAAATGGAGCCCTTACCGAACTTTTGCCAGCCGTTATTTATGGAACTGGAAAGACAATGCGCCGGTTCCTGAAAAGAAATCATCAAAAAGCCTTTCACAGTAAAACAACCTGCCTATCGGCAGACAGGCCAAAAAAAGAAGATTTTTATTTTCCTCAGAGGCAGCTTAATTCTTTTTAATTAATGGATTATTTAACCCGTTAATTACATTATCAACCACTTTAAATCCCGGAAGTTTTGAAAAAAACTGGGTAAGCGTTTTACAACCATACGTTCGAACATCAAAACTCGGATCGAGCTTGCGAAGATTAATTCCCATAGTAGAAATATATGCCTCGTTGCTTTCATTAATGCTCATGTCGTAAGCTTTGTTGATGAGTTTTTTATTAACGTTGTTGGTTGTTTTTGCTCTATGCTTTTTTACCGTTTCTTTCTTTTCCAGGGTTTCGGTTGCTTCGGCAGTTTCTGTTTTTGGCTCCAGGTTTTCGATATACGTAAAAATCTCGCACGATTTTACAAACGCGCCCGGCGTTTTTTCTTCGCCGATTCCCATCACAAAAATGCCCGCTTCTCTTATCCGCTTTGCCAAACCTGTATAATCGCTATCGCTGGAAACAATACAAAATCCATCAACGAGATGTGCGTGTAAAATATCCATCGCATCAATGATCAAAGCGCTGTCAGTAGAATTTTTACCGGTTGTATAAGAAAATTTTTGTATCGGATTAAACGCCATTTCGTTAAGTTGGCTTTTCCAATGATTCATGTGTTGCGTTGTCCAGTCGCCGTAAACCCTGCGAATGGTAACTTTACCATATTTGGAGGCTTCTTCCAAAACCAGGTCCATCATTTTTGATTGCGCGTTATCCCCATCTACCAGCAGTGCAATTCTATTATTTTTTATTTCCATATTATTTTTTATTATTACAAAAGTAGGTTTTACAATTCATAAAGGAATTGACAGGATTTAGCCAGGAGTAACCTCATTTAAAAAATCGGTATTTTTAGCTATCCGATTTAACCGAATAAAAACAAAACATTTTTCAGGTGAAAAAAAAGAATTGGTACTTGTTGGTTGTTTTCATAGGGTTTATCCTGATAATTACAGGGATTTTTACTTTGAGCGAAGCTATTTCAAAAAATAATCATTCCAGGATTTGGATACAATCACTGATGATGGTTTTCTGGATTGCATTTACTATCAGTAATATTTTTCTTTACAGAAAAGAAACCAGGAAAAGCAAAAAACCATAGAACCTGCAAAGAGTTTTTCATTTAAATATGTTTTAAAGTATTTGTCAATATTTCTATTTCGCTTCCGGATTTATATATTGATTTTTATTTCTTTTCATTAATTTGAATCTTTTATCTTTGGCATTAAACATTTTTTATGAAGTTCATCGTTTCCTCTTCGCAATTATTAAAACACGTTCAACAAATAAGTGGGGTTATCAGCGCCAATACGGTTTTGCCAATTTTGGAAGATTTTCTTTTTGAAATAGATAAAAACAAACTCACTATCGTAGCTACCGACCTGGAAACGGTTATGAAAATCCACATGGATGTAGAGGCGAAAGAAAGTGGAAAAGTATGTATCCCTGCAAAAATCCTGCATGATTCGCTTAAGAATATTGCTGAACAACCGCTTACTTTTACTATTGATAAAAATAATGGAATTGAAATTACCAGCGACAATGGGAAGTATAAAGTGATGGGTGAAAATCCTGATAATTTTCCAAAAGAACCTTTGGCAGACGATGCTAATTCTTTCACGATGCCTTCCTCTGCTTTAGTTTCGGCAATTAATAAATGCATTTTTGCTACCAGTTCTGATGAGCTTCGCCCCGCCATGACAGGGATTTTCTTTGAACTTACGGAAAAAGGAATTACGACTGTCGCCACAGACGCACACCGCCTGGTTCGTTTTTCGCGAACCGATATTTCTTCGCCCGAAAAGGCAACATTTGTAGTTCCGAAGAAACCACTGAATTTATTAAAAAATGTGCTGCCAAATACCGATGCTGAATTAACTATTTCGTATAACAGTAATCATCTTTTTGTAGAACAGGATGGAATTGAACTGGTTTGCCGGCTGATTGATGCAAGGTTTCCTGATTATAAAGTGGTAATTCCTACTGACAATCCATATAAACTGACTGTAAATAAAAATGATTTTCAAAATGCATTGCGCAGAATAAATGTTTTCAGTAATAAAAGTACCAACCAGGTTGCGCTTTCGATAAGCGGAAGCGAATTACAACTTTCAGCGCAGGATGTTGATTTTAGTTTTGAAGGAAACGAACGAATGAATTGCCAGTATGATGGCGAAGATTTACAAATAGCCTTTAATGCAAAATTTTTAATTGAAATGCTGAGTGCGGCAGATACTGCAGAAATAGTAATTGAGTTAAGCACGCCTACAAAAGCAGGGATTATTAAACCAACCGAGCAGGAAGAAAACGAAGAATTATTAATGCTGGTAATGCCCCTGATGCTGAATAATTAAAATGCAATTTCAGGAAGAATAATAATATTTTTAGTTTTTTGATTTTCCTTCAGGCAAACTCAATTGTTAATTTGGCTCTTCTTTTTATTGAGTTTCTTTTTTACTTCAAATACTGTATTTTTAAAAGAGTAAACTAGAATTGATGAATTTTGTAACTATCCGTACATTTCAAAATAATTTTTCTGCGCATCTCATGCTAACCAAACTGCGAAGCGCGGGAATAGAATGCTTTTTAAAAGATGAGTTCACAGTTACAGTAGATCCGATATTATCAAATGCTATAGGAGGAATCAAATTAATAGTAAGAAAAGAAGATGAAGACGAGGTGAATATTTTACTTCATGATTTTGATGAAGCTTACAGGCAAACAGCCGTTTGCCCCAAATGCGGAAGTAAATCAATAGAACTGGTACCCAAACAAACAACGGCAAATATAGTAACAGCCATACTTACGTGGCTTTTTGGCAGTTATGCTATATCCGCAAAAAACGTTTATCAATGTGCTGAGTGCAAATATGAAAGTGACGCTTTGCCGGAAACTTTTCATACAGAATTCAATGAATTTGAAGAAGAAAACCTCAATTAACTATCAAATTAAAATGGATGAAAACAATTGCGTTTATCCCTGCCCGTTATGCCGCTACGCGTTTCCCGGGAAAACTTATGCAAAAGCTGGGCGAAAAAACAATTATACGCCATACGTATGATAATACTGTGGCTACTTTGTTATTTGATGAAGTAATTGTGGTTACCGACAGTGAAATCATTTTTAATGAAATTATTCAAAATGGAGGATATGCAATTATGAGTAAACAGCAACATGAAAGCGGAAGTGACCGCATAGCTGAAGCTGTTACTGATATTGAGGTTGATATTGTTGTAAATGTGCAGGGAGATGAACCTTTTGTGAAGAAAGAACTTCTACAGGATTTATTAAACCCTTTTAAAAATGATAAGGAGGAAAAAGTAAAAGTGGCTTCGCTTATGCACCCTACAGTAAACGAAGAAATAATTCAAAATCCTAATCAGGTAAAGGTAGTAGTTGATAAAAACAGGAATGCACTTTTTTTTTCAAGAAGCGCCATACCATTTCATCGGGATAAAGATATTTCACCAACTTATTATAAGCATATTGGCATTTATGCATTTAGGAAAAGTACTTTAATGGATTTCACTACATGGCAGCCTACGCCGCTGGAAAGAATTGAAAAGCTGGAGCAACTTCGTTATCTTGAAAACGGAGTGAAAATAAAAATGGTGGTTACTAATGAAACCCCTGTTTCTATTGATACTCCGGAAGACCTTGAAGATGCAAAAAAATTATTGTATCTTTTTTAGAAAGGTTCAATTTATCTTTATTCCTCGTATTTAATTCTTAAAAATATAAAAATGTTTGTTACCCGAACCAATGTTTTATTGCTGACAGCTTCCCTTTTTATTTTAATTTCCTGTAGCCAACAGGACAAAATAGAAATAGAAAAATCTGCCTCTGCATTTGATATTAAACAAGGGGAAGCCTCAATTACGCAATCCAATCAAAATTTTATAAAAGCATATAAAGCCACTGATACATCTGAAATTGCACAGGCTTTTACTACAAACGCAAGGGTAATGGTAGCCAACCAGGTGCCAATAGATGGACAAAATAATATAGCACAATTTTTTGCGGGTTTAATGAAAAGCGGCATAACTGATGTGAAATTAAATACTTCAAAAATATCAGGGGATAGTACCATACTTGTAGAAGAAGGCTCTTACCAATTATTAAATAAAAAGGGTGTGCAAACAGATAAGGGCCAATACATCGCGCTTTGGCAGCAGCAAGCAGGCAACTGGAAAATATACCGTGATATGTTAACAAGCAGCGTCCCTAAATCTGTAATAAAAATTTCAGATTCAACAATGCTTAAACATTAGGTAAGGTTCAGAACTTTGATGAAATTTTAAAACTGGCAATATGCGAACTGATAGATACTTATCGTTCATAAAACCCCTGGAAAAGATGATAACCAAAAGGGTACTACAGGTAAATCCTACAGTTGCCCCTTTGAGAAAGGAGACGGGAAAGACAGTGATTTCTGTTTATGAATATGATTCAGCAACGGTAGACCGTCAGCAATTTACTTCTGTTGAACAAACTTTTAAATACCTGAACAGTTCAAAAAATTTCTGGATCAATCTTGATGGTTTAAAGAATGAAGATATTGATAAAATCTGTGCCCACTTCGGAATTCACCCGCTCATTGCTGAAGATATTTTAAGTTTAGGCGCAACGGCCGAAGATGGATGAATTGAATCATCTTATCTTTTGTTTATTGAATATGCTCTATTTCAATAAAGAAGTAGGTGCCGTTGAGAGTGAACAAATCAGTATTGTGCTTGGCGCCAATTTCGTTTTAAGTTTCCAGGAAGATGCATCAAGAGATGCTTTTAATCTGCTTAGGGAAAAAATAAAGATCGCCGGAAGCAAAGTGAGGGATTATAAAGCAGATTATTTATTTTATACACTTATTGACCTTATTGTAGATAATTATTTTTTGGTAATGGAGCAGGTGGGCGAAAAAATTGAAGGCCTTGAAGAAGATATTATACATAGGGCTGATACAAAAACGCTCGCAAAAATTAATCTGATACGCAAAGAAATGATATTTTTAAAAAGAAATATTTCCCCGGTCCGTGAAATGGTTAATGGAATCCTGCGAAGTGAAACAGATCTTATTGAAGAGAAAACAGAAAGGTATTTTAAAGATATTTATGACCATATCGTGCAGGCCAATGAGCTTGCGGAAAATTATCGTGATATGATGATAAACCTCCAGGACCTCTATTTAAGCAATGTAAATTTAAGGATGAATGAAGTAATGAAGGTGATGGCTGTAGTTACCTGTTTATTGGCTCCTGCAACGGTTATAGGCGGTATTTTCGGAATGAATTTCATCCGTATTCCCTGGTTGCATAATCCTTATGGTTTTTTTATAGCCGTGGGTTTGATGCTTATTATACCCGTTTGGATGATTTGGGTATTCAAAAAAAGAGGGTGGTTTTAAAAATCTTACCGATGTTCAGTTGAATCGGTTTTTATAAAATCTTCTACCTGCTTTAAAGCTTCTAAATTATTTTGCCTTTCCATTGAGGCACTTACTTCTTTTTTTTCACTTGCTGTCAAATGAAAATTAAGCGGCGCTTCGCCCTCCGGGTTTTTAGGGATATACATAAAGGATACCCGGTGGAGTTTATTGCCAAAAACATTTTTTAAATACGAAAGTTCATTCTCCTGAAAATAATCCTGCAGCGTAAACCAGTTCGTTTGCATCATAGTGAACGGATTGGTAATAATATCAGAAATGCCACCGGTTTTGTAACCATTGCTCCAACTTCCCTTTATCCTTGAACTCACCTGTATGATTAATATTCCGCGCGTATTTTCATTGATCCAGTCTTTAAAGGCATTTAAGAACCTATACGCTGTTTCTGCGCCTGAATTATCGCGCAACCCTGCATCCATCACATCAATGATGGGCCTGGAAGGAAGCCACACAGCAGGTAAAACATAAGGATAGGTAGCATTCATCCGCAAAGCAGTGAGCATTCTTAAATTCATTGGGCCCATATTTTTAAACAAAGCCGCAAAATCAATCGCATCGGGGCCTGTTATTTTTGTAGTACTGTCCCTATATTCCGGTTGCATCATAAAACTCAAGGGCTGCGTACAAATCATCATTTTTTTAAAATCCCGCGTTACCGTGGAATTTAAAATCATTAATGGGATTTGCGCCAGTTTTTCGGCCTTTTTGTAAAACCCTATTGGTTTGTCTAAAACATATTTTGTATTAAAATTCAATTTTTCTTCGAAAGCATACCCGCGGTCTTTTATATAACGGTAATGGCCATACGAGAATTTTTGTGATGGTGAAATCAGGTCGCGGGTAATCAGAGATGAAAAAACAGGGTTAAGAAGGTCTTTAGAAATATTATTGAGATATTGCCTGCTTTCAAGGTTTATTCTTGCACCATTTTTCTTTAATCTTGATAATTCCCTAAAATAGGCAGCAGCGAGCATTCCTCCTGAAGCGCCACTGATAAGCATCGTTTTATTCATAATAGTCCCATTGGTAAGGCTGTCTAATTTCTGCAAAACATTCATTGAAAACCCTGCGCTTCTAAGGCCTCCGCCACTAAAATTAAAAACGAACATCAAAGGCTTTTCTTCATGTTGATTTTCTTTCCAATTGTTTAAAATGGAGACCATATTGTTTTTATCTGAATCAATCCGTGCCTGCGTATTTAACGATTCCAGGCTTTCAAGGCTATATGCCGGGCGGTTTGGATTTGAATAATTAAGGCCGTACGCTTTATTCCTGGGATCAATTACATCATATTTGTAAAGAATATTTAGCGTTGTATAAAGAAAAATAATAAATAGTAAGCTCCAACTTCTTAAAAAGTACGAAAGCGCTCCCATTACAGATATAAGAATGGCAAAAAATAAAAGGATACTCGCTGCTGCGGGTATCTGAAAATATTTATTATCAAGAAAAAAAGCGGTAAACAACACAAAAATAAAAGCAATTAAAATTGAAAGCATTGCCGAAAAATGGTGCCTTTTAAAAATAACATCCAAAAAACTTTGGCTATAATGCTTTACAGAGCGAACTTTTTTAACCCGGAACCTTGTACTCAGGTAATTTTTGACTGGCAACCCAAAATCATCAATCAGTATTTTTTCTTCTTTTGTTTCCGGAATTTTATTTTCATCTATATTTTTAAGAACCGGCGGTAAGGTTCTTATAATCCTTCTGTCAGCGCCAAAAAAATAGAGGAAGGAAATTAAAATCAGGAGTGAAAAACCACCTGCAAAACCGGCAACAATAAATAAGAATTGTTTAAAAGGAATTAATTCTTTTACCCTGTCAAAATACAAAGCCTGCAGAAAATATAAAAACAAAAAAGCGATTGGAATGATGGCATTATTGACGCAATATTTTAAAAATGGTTTAGTACTTGTGGCAAGAAAACGAAAGCGGCCACTATGTAAAATAAAAGTGGTTATATTCCAGCTCATAATAAAGATGCCGGTTGCAATGCCGGTAATAGCGGCGCCTGCAGCGTTTACATTTCCTAAATATTCCGGGGCAAGAAATAATGTGTTGGCTCCAAAAGTTACCATGAAATTTCCGGAAATGGTAAGGAACAAAATCAGCCACAAGATTAATAATACCTGGGACTTCCTAAAATGAAGCAGCAATAATTGAACAGGAAAAGAATAATAAAAATTATGAAAAAAATTTTTCATTATAAAAAATTCAACTGCTTATTAAAAATACCTGTTCTGAACAACAGATGGCCTGATAATATAAAGCATAAATATGATAGACATCAAAAATATAATGGCCACAAACTGATGAGCAACGCCAAGGTACACCAGATTATTGCCATAAGGTGAAAGAACCACTGTGGTAATTCCAAGAATGACCTGTAATAAAACGAGGAACAAAGGAAGAAATTTGGTTTTGGCAAATAAAGCGCTTCCAATAACTTTCCTGGCATTTATAGTCCAGATAATTACAAGTACCAAAATCGTATAGGCAAAGCCACGGTGAATAAATTGAACGGTAATTTTATTGTCGATAAAATTTTTCCAGCCGGGCGAAAGTTGATTCATGGAAGCAGGAAACCAATGCCCGTTGATCGTTGGCCAGGTAGGCGCTGCAGTTGCCGCATGAAGCCCTGCCATAAAAGCGCCATAAATCAATTGAAAGAAAAGAATGGAAATTATAATCCACGTGATTTCTCTTAATGATTTGTTATAGGTTTTCATGTTAGACGGAACAGAAATACTTAATGCAAACCAAAAAGTATAACCTAATAAAACAAGAGCTGACATAAAATGAGTTGCCAGTTTTATATGATCAACAAACAACCTGTCGGGCACTAATCCACTCGCTACCATTATCCAGCCTATTGCACCTTGTATCATTCCCAGTAAAAACAAAATGATAAACGGGATAATCATATCTTTTTTAAATTGCTTTTTGATTAAGAAATAAAAAAAGCCAATCAAAAAGACAATTCCCATTAACCTTGCCCAATTCCGGTGAAACCATTCCCAGAAAAAAATGGATTTAAAATCGCTCAAAGAAAAATCGGCGTGAATGTGTTTGAACTGATCGGTTCCTTTATATTTTGCAAATTCCGTCACCCATTCCGCGTGATTTAGCGGAGGAAGCGCCCCGGTAATTGGGTTCCATTCCGTAATGCTCAATCCTGATTCAGTAAGCCGTGTAATGCCTCCTAATACAATTTGAATTATCAACATAAAAACACCGAGGTAAAGCCATTTAGCAATATTTTTGTTCGGTTTTTTCAATAGAATTTCCGCCATGATTATTTTTGGTTTTTCATTTTATAGTAAAGTCCTTTAGAAATAAACTTTTCAAAGGTAACTTCACAAAGCCAAACTTTATTTTCAGATTATTTTTAATTAAATGTTGAAAACTAATAATGCCGGAATAAAATGTGATTATTACTTTTGAAAAAAAAGTTCAATTGCTGCTCCCATTTTTTCATAATAAATTTCTTGAAGCCGGTGTAGATGAAGTAGGCCGTGGATGTTTTGCAGGCCGGTTTATGCCGCGGCTGTAATTCTTCCTAAAAAATTTTATCACCCTTTATTGAACGATTCAAAACAACTCACCAAAGAAGAACGGAACCTTCTGCGGCCTGTAATCGAAAAAGAATGTTATTCGTTTGCCGTTGCAAGTGTTTCTAATGTAGAAATTGACCGTATTAATATTTTGCAGGCTTCTTTTAAAGCGATGCATCTTGCTTTAAATAAACTTGAATCCTCTCCAGAACTTTTATTAATTGATGGAAACCGGTTTAAACGTTATAAAACGTTACCACATCAATGCATAATTAAAGGCGATGGAATGTACGCTTCTATTGCTGCTGCCAGCGTTCTGGCAAAAACCTACCGCGACGATTACATGGAAACGCTCCATGAGAAATATCAAATGTATTACTGGAATAAAAATAAAGGGTATGGCACACGCGAACACCGCGCCGCCATTGAGATTCATGGACTATGCCGTTATCACCGCAAAAGTTTTAATATCTGGCCGGATATTGAAAACGAATCTGAAGAAGTTTTAGAAAATTAAAACAAGAATTCCCCTTATTTGTTGGTTTACTGTGTTTCTGATTTTTCAAAATTGAAATAAATCCCTTTTGTAAATAAACTATGCATTTTAAATTTTGTCATAGCGTGGCAATTATTTCTTTAATCAAAAACAAAATCATGAAAACAAAATTTTTATTTGCATTTGCAATCGCATTAGGTTTTAGTTTTAACGCCGCCAGTGCACAAGTAAAGCCAAGGGTGAAAAATCAAAAAGAGCGTATCGAACAAGGTGTAAAAAGTGGTTCGCTAACAAAAAGCGAAGCAAAAAACCTGAGGAAAGGCCATAAAAATCTTCACCAGGATATAAAACTTGCAAAATCTGACGGTAAAATTTCTAAAGGAGAAAGAAAGATCATCAGGAAAGATGAAAATAAGGACAGCAGGGAGATTTATCACAAAAAACATAATGAGAGGATAAGGAAATAAACCATTTCATTTTTTTACAATTATTTTTTTCAACTTCCATTTTGTGGAAGTTTTTTTTATGCCGCCCATTCTCCAAGCCCCTGGCGGATTACAGTCCAATCATCTGAAGTACAATCAATAACCGTTGAAGGAATAATTCCTCCGGGGCCGCCATCAATTACCAAATCAACCTGGTTGCCAAAAGTTTCGAAAATCTTTTCGGGATCGGTAAATTCTTCCACCATTTCCCCGGGAAGTGAAGCGCTTAAAATAGGAGTGCCTAATTCTTCAAGAATATTTTGGCATATCACATTGTTGGGTACACGCAAACCAATGGTTTCTTTTTTACTCTTCAAAATTTTTGGCACTTGTTTGCTTGCCGGTAAAACAAAAGTATAAGGGCCGGGAAGGCAAAGTTTAAGTACTCTATAAAGAGGTGTGCCAATACTTTTTGTATAATCGCTTAAATGGCTGAGATCGCGGCAAATAAAGGAGAGTTGGGATTTTTTAGGGTCAATATTTTTTATTCTGCAAATTCTTTCTACCGCTTTTGGATGATTGATATCACAACCCAAACCGTAGATAGTATCAGTAGGATAAATAATAACTCCTCCATCTTTTAAGCATTCAGCTACCTGTTTTATCAGCCTTTGCTGTGGATTTTCAGGGTGAATTGATAAAAGCATATTTTAGAATTTAAAAAACAAAGATAATTTTATTTTTAGTTTTAGTTACTTCAGCCAAAACGCATCAATTAACAAATTTACTATTCAGTCAATCAACTATTATCTTTTACATTTGCAGCTATTAAAAAAAGAATACATTTCTTATGGCAATAATTACCCTTGGTTCGATGGCTTTTGACGCAATTGAAACGCCTTTTGGAAAAACCGATAAAATTGTAGGCGGCTCGGGCACCTATGTAGCGTATGCTGCCAGCCATTTAACCAATCCGATTCAGCAAATTTCTATTGTGGGTTATGATTTCCCGGAAGAAGAAATGAACGAATTAAAAAAGCGGGGCGTAAACCTTTCCGGCGTAGAGGTCGTTCCTGACCAGAAATCCTTTTTCTGGAGTGGTAAATACCACATGGACATGAATACGCGCGATACATTAGTAACTGATTTAAATGTACTAGCCAATTTCAGCCCAAAGGTACCGGAAGAATACCAGGGCGCAGAATATTTAATGTTAGGAAATCTTATGCCCAGCCTGCAATTGAGCGTGATTGAGCAATTGCGCACCCGGCCCGATCTTGTTGTGCTTGATACGATGAACTTCTGGATGGAAACAGCAATGGAAGGCCTGAAAAAAGTTTTGAAAAAAGTAGATGTTTTGTTGATCAACGACAGTGAAGCACGGCAATTGAGTGGTGAATATTCTTTGGCAAAATGCGCTAAAAATATTCTTCAAATGGGGCCACGGTTTTTAATTATCAAGAAAGGGGAGCATGGCGCTTTATTATTTCATGAGAACCAGGTTTTCTTCGCTCCTGCCTTACCGCTGGAAGAGGTATTTGACCCAACTGGTGCAGGCGATGCTTTTGCAGGAGGATTTATTGGCCATATTGATAGAACCAAAAACATCAGTTTCGAAAACATGAAAACGGCGATTATAGTGGGATCAGCAATGGCGAGTTTTTGCGTGGAAGCTTTTGGCCCTCAACGCCTAAAAGAAATTTCACGAAAAGATATTGATTTACGGCTTGAAGAATTTGTGCAATTGGTAAATTTTGATATTTCCCTCGCCTGATCTTTTAAAAATTAAACTTTTCCAAAATCCAAATTACCAATGCTTGAAATAATTGCGCTTATTTTTCTTACAAAAGAAATTGGTAAAATCGCGGCTAAGAAAGGATTAAAGCCGGTTACATGGAAAATTTACCTGGTAATCGGATGGTTGGTTTCAGAGACAATCGGGTTAATGGTTGGCATTATGCTTTTTGGCATGGGTAACCTGGTGTCTATAGTCCTTGTCGGTATCACATTTGCTATCACCTGCTATTTTATTATTAAAGCACAATTAAATAAATTACCTGACCAAAGCTTTGATGATGATATTAATAATATCGGCCATTCCTAATCAGCTTTCCAAGTTCATTTAAATTGGTTCTTTTTCATGATTGAATAAAATGAAAAATATATTTTTTTAATTAAAATTATTTTTTATGCCTGAATTAATAAAAGAATTTGACGGCTATCGAGAAAAAAGGAACAAGGTTATTTTAAGTAAAAACAATCTGGTAATGAAACGCCTATAGAAATGAGTGTAACAACCGAACACGTGTACAAAATATTTGCAGTGGCCAATATTGTTGCCGGAACAATAGGATTCCCCATACAAGAGGGACGGTGGAATATTGGGAAGAATTGCAGAAGTAAATTTTTTATTTGAATAAAGAACAATTTTTATGGAATTAATTTTCTTTAATTTTAAACAAAAAAACAATTGTTCAGGTGCAGTTTTTAAATAATATTTTTCTTTCTAATGATAAACGTAATTTCCGGAAACAACTTCGGAATGTACTTGGATTTACTCCACAAAAATTAGATTTATATATCACGGCTTTAAGCCATCGTTCGGTAAGGGAAGGTTCAGATGAAAATAATGAACGCCTTGAATTTTTGGGGGATGCCATAATCAGTACTATTGTAGCCCATTATTTATTCATGCTTTATCCTTATAAAGACGAAGGTTTTTTGACCGAGATGAGGAGCAAAATGGTAAACAGGAACCAGCTAAATGATATTGCTGTAAAAATAGGTTTGAAAAAAATTACGCTGTATAATCATTTCGACCATTCATTAAAAATATCCCAGATTTTTGGAAATACTTTAGAAGCCCTTGCCGGTGCCGTTTATCTTGACAAAGGGTATGAGCAGACTAAAAAATGGGTAACTGAAAGAATCATAAATCCTCATTTATTTATGCAGGACCTGGAAAACCTTGATATCAATCAAAAAAATAAATTATATGGCTGGGCCAATAAAAACGGCAAAGTGCTGGAATTTGAAACGTTGGACGAAAGTATTGAAAATGGCAGAAGGTTGTTTACAATAGGAGCTATGGTAGATGGTGTGCTGGTGGCAGAAGCAAAAGCTTTTAATAAAAAAGATGCCAGCCAGATAGCAGCCCAAATTGCCATAGAAAAATTAAACTTATCATGAAATTTGGAATTATCGGAAGTGGAAGCTGGGGAACAGCCATTGCGAAAATATTAACGGATAATAAAAATCAAATTAATTGGTGGCTTAGAAGCGATTCAAATATAAATAGCTTTAAAAGGCGCCGTCATAATCCGCACTATTTAAGCAGTACTTTTTTTGATACAGGGCTTATCAATTTTTCAAGCAGTGCAGAAGAGGTTATTCAAAAAAGCGACGCGATTGTAATTGTTATCCCATCCGCTTTTGTAGCCAACACTTTAAAGGATTTATCACCCACAATTTTTAAAGGGAAAAAAATAATATCAGCAGTAAAAGGAATTTTACCTGATAAAAATATTTTATTGAACGAATATTTGAAAAATGAATTTGATCTTCAGTTGAAAGATTATTTTACGGTACTTGGCCCTTGCCATGCAGAGGAAGTGGCTGCAGAAAAATTATCTTATCTCACTTTTACGGGATTAGATGAGAAAATGACCACAGAAATTTCAGGTTTTTTTAAAACGCCTTATTTAAATCCTATTTGCAATTCTGATATTTATGGTGTCCAATACGCAGCGGTTTTGAAAAATATCTATGCAATTGGTGCCGGCATTGCCCACGGCCTTGAATATGGCGATAATTTTTTGAGTGTACTTATCGCAAACAGCGCCGATGAAATGGCAGGATTTTTAAGAAAAGCGGGAATAGAAAATGTTGAAGTAGGCTCTATTGAGCACCACGCCATTCTTAAAAATAAAATACCGAAAACCAACTATGCCGCTTCTGTTTATCTTGGGGATTTGCTCGTAACCTGTTACTCATTGTACAGCAGAAACCGCACCTTTGGAAACATGATAGGCAAAGGCTATTCGGTACAATCCGCACAATTGGAAATGAGCATGATAGCCGAAGGTTACAATGCCAGTAAATGCATGTTCCTCATCAATAATAAAGTGAAAGCTGAAATGCCGATTGCCGAAACTATTTATAAAATATTATGGAATGAACTTCCGGCAGATGAAGGATTTGAAAAAATAGAACATATTTTGATTTAAATAATTAGCTGATAACAATAATTGAGTAATTAATAATAAACAATTTGAAGCCTGCCATAACAACACTCTTTATCATTCTACTTTTTTTCTCCTGCAAAAAGGATTCGTTTATTACAAGCCCTGATGCCTCATTATATACCAACGCTGATACCTTATTTTTTGATACCGTTTTTACAAATGTTGGTTCAATTACACAAGCTTTTAAAATTTTTAATAACAACAATCAAAAGCTTAGGATTTCAAGTGTAAAACTTTCCGGCGGCTCTTCTTCTCCCTTTAAAATAAATGTTGACGGAACTGCTTCACCGGAGGTTGACGATGTGGAAATAAACAGTAACGATAGTACTTATGTTTTTGTTCAGGTAAATGTAAATCCATCTTCAACTACACTTCCTTTTATTCTCAGGGACAGTATTCAGATGAACTATAACGGTAATGAAAAATGGGTTCAACTACAAGCTTATGGGCAAAATGCAATTTTTTTAAAAAATCAAACCATAAAAGGAAATGTAACCTGGACTAAAACTTTGCCTTATGTAATTTTGGGAGGAATACAGGTAGATACCAGCGCAACATTAAATATTGAAGCCGGGACAAAAATATATTTACATGCTGACGCGCCGTTTTTGGTAGATGGAACCTTGATTGCAAATGGAACAAAAGAAGAACCGGTAATTTTTACAGGCGACAGGCTGGATGAAGATTATAAAGATTTACCGGCAAGCTGGCCGGGAATTTATTTTCGCAATACCAGTGAAAATAATTCAATGGTACATACGGTTATCAAAAATGCTTACCAGGGAATTATTGCGCAAAACCTTTCTACCACAGCCAACCCAAAACTGAATTTATCACGAAGCATTATTACTAATATTTATGACGCGGGAATCATTGGAATCAACACCAATATTTATGCTGATAATTGCCTTATCAGTAATTGCGGAAATAATATCAACCTGGAATTTGGAGGCGGTTACCGCTTTATAAATTGTACAGTGGCTTCTTTTGGAACCATTTACATTTCGCATACGGAACCTGTTTTAAATATTTCCAATTATTTACCCAATGCGGGCACCAATCAAACTTCCACGCTCAACGCCTTATTTCAAAATTGTATTTTTTGGGGCGATGGAGGAACAGTAGATGATGAGATAGCAATTGACAAACAAGGTTCTTCCGCTTTTTCTGCAACATTTGACCATGTGTTGTATAAAGCGAAAGATGAAATACCAAATGCTGATTTTATTTCTTCAATAAAAAATGAAGGCCCCATGTTTGACAGCATTGACGTTTCCCGGAATATTTTTGATTTTCATTTTAATGATCATCCAAATTCACCCGCCGTTGATGCAGGAGTAGTTACACCTTTTCTTTACGACCTGGATGATAAATTGAGAGATTCAAAACCCGATATTGGTTGTTATGAAAGATGATTGGCTGGGTTTATCAAAATAAAAATTTGATTTATTTGTTGGTTCACTATAGAATAATTATAGTATTTCAGTTTAATATCGCCTTCTAATTTTCCATCAAAATCAAAAGGTTCATGAGATAAAAGTTTATCTCCGCTCAATTCATAATTTTAAGAAGCTTTTTGATTCCTGAAAACATCTGGTTGGTGCGTATCCTTCATATTGGTAAGATGGTATTTATTAGTAGCTGAAATTAAATAATTATCGTAATCGGGTCTAAGTAAAATGTGAATGGGTACAAATCACTTAAATCCGATAAATAGGAATCCTTTCATAATAAGGTATAATAATCCCTTGTCAAGGAATGCCGGAAGTATGAAAAATCAGCTGTTATCTCCGATACCCTTACCAATTATTTTGTTTACGCTGTTGTAGCATTGTATAGAATGTGGCAAAGCCTTCCAATCTGGCGGTAAATCTTCTTTTTTTAATTCAGTAAATTTTATATTATCAGGAATTTCAATTTCTATTAAAAAATAATTTAAAGGTATATTTCCCAATGGTGTATGAACAGCCACCTCTGCCGTACAAAGAGACCTTGATTCACTGGTATAGAGCATTGCTTTGCCTTTGCTATTCCACCTTGCACCGGCTTTTTCTGCTCCTTTTCCACTCAGGTCATTTTTATATTTCTCTTTAATTAATCTGTAAACTATCATGCTAAAACGCCATATTCTATCCTTGTTAATTCATCTTTCAATAAATTAATTCCAAAAGTGTTATCCAACAATTCTTTTGGTTTAACACCACCAAGGGCCAGATTTTTTGTTTCCAGCCAATTATTAAATTTTTCTTTGTTCCCAAATACTTCCATCCCGTAATTGTATAACAAAGTGATTTCTATAATTTTCCCTGAAGAGCCAGCATCAAACGACTTCCCTTCTTTTTTATTTATCTCCTGCATGACGTCCTACATCAGGATTATAGAACTTTTTGTAACTTATTAATTTATTAGTATTGGTAAATTTATAATTAAGATAATATTCATAATAGCCCGGCTGGCGGGTTACTGTATTAACAAAAATTGTATCACCAGAATTCTCGGTAAGAGTAAAAGCGGTGTCTGTTTTGGGCTATTGCGAATCAACTTAAATGATATCAACAATCTTTTTGTCATAAGTTCGGTTTATAACAGCATTCAGGTTCTCGGGAATGTCTGCGAAATTATTTCTGTCATACTGATTAACTGAAATAAGGTATCCATCATTATTATATAAATACTTTAATGCTAATTTATTATAGGGATTAGAATTCGTGGAATCCGCCTCATACAGTTCGATTGAATTGTTGGCGGTATCATACTTTATCGAAATAGCCAAAGAGTCATTATAATCAGCGTTATCATTGGTTGCTATGGTAATGATTTGTGGTGGCAAAACCGATTTAAGGCTGTCAATCTGCCTGTTCAGGTCAATCCCTTTATTAAAGAATAATTGAAATTGGGGAAAATAAAATGATGCAAATTCGAAATAAAAAGTTTTGGCATTTTTGTTAGCTCAGTTCACAATTAAGAATTCCAAAATAAATTAAAATATTTCAATTTGCAAGTTACAATTAAAAATTAAAATCATCCACAATCATATCGGCGATAGAAAGTTCTTCTTTTGTTTGGGTAGTAGCAACTGCAATCACTTTCATCCCGGCTGCTTTTGCTGAATTGATTCCCACAACGGCATCTTCAAAAACCAGGCAGTTTTTTGGTGGAACATTCAACAGTGAAGCAACTTTTAAGTAGATTTCCGGATGAGGTTTTCCATTGGTAATGTGTGAAGAATTCACAATCTCTTTAAAGTATTTTTTGATAGGAATATTTTCAAACATAAAATCAATATTCGGCTGTATGCCGGAAGTGGCGATGGCCATTGGGATATTTTTTTGGTTTAATATTTCAAGGAAATTAATTAACCCGGTAACCGGTTTGATAAAAGGTTTATAAATTTCACGGTACAATGCCTCTTTTTCCAAAGTGTATTTTGTAGATTCTTCTTCACTCATTTTTCTTCCATAAATATATTCTACAGCGTCCTTATTCGTGCGGCCATTCAGATGGGCATTAAATTCTTCTTCAGAAATCGTTTTCCCCATCTTTTGTAAATAAGCTTCCCATGTTTTTCGGTGGAATGAATTATTGTCTAACAAGGTTCCATCAAGATCGAAGATTACCGCTTTTGTGTCAAACTTATTTAATAACGAATCTATTTTTTCCTGTAGCCGGCTTTCATTTGCTTGCATAAATATTTAATATTTTATGAGCGTGCAAAGTTCGTGTAAATGTCATTGAATCTTTACCAAATCATTTTTACCTGAATCATTACCTTTATAAAAAAAATTATGAAAAAAATATTTTATGCAGTTATACCCCTTCTTTTGTTTTCATTTGTAATTCCAACCTCAACATCAAAAACTTTGAAAGCAGAAACGATTTATCAATTTAAAGTGCCCGGGTTAACCGGTGGCACCATTGATTTCTCACAATTTAAAGGCAAAAAAATCCTCGTAGTAAATACGGCTTCAAAATGCGGCAATACGCCACAATATGATGACCTTGAAAAATTATATAAAGAATATAAAGGCAAACTGGTAATCGTTGGCTTTCCTGCCAATAATTTTGGAGCACAGGAACCCGGTAGCAATGATCAAATCGCCGAATTTTGCAAAAAGAATTATGGCGTTACCTTTCCAATGGCAGCAAAGGTTTCGGTAAAAGGGGATGATATGGCGCCGATCTATACTTTTATGGTTGCAGACGCAGAAAAACATGGATTTTCCGACCCGATTAAATGGAATTTTACTAAATTTTTATTTGATGAAAAAGGAAACTTCCTTACTGTTTTTTTTAACCACGACCGTTTAATTCCCGATAACCCCGATGCAAAAGGCAAAGCGGCTTACGAAAAATTATTAGGTTACCTGAACAACTAATTCCCATTGTATTTTTATCTAAATCAATAAAACTCTCTAAATAGAGTTTTAATTATTTCTTTCATGCAATTCAATCAAATAATAGCCCACGAACCAATAAAAAATAAATTAAAAAATTTGGTTCAAAAAAACCGCCTTTCGCATGCACTTTTGTTTTTAGGAAAGGAAGGAAGCGGTGCATTGCCATTGGCTATTTCTTTTGCCCAATATATATTGTGTGAAAAAGTAAATGCACAACAAGCAAACAAAAATGAAATTTCATTATTTGGTGAAGAGGGTAACCAGGAAGAGGTAGCTATCAAATTAGAAGATAGTTGTGGCGAATGTAACTCGTGCAAAAAGGTTAGCCAATTAATTCATCCCGACCTGCATTTTTCTTATCCCGCTTTAAAAAAAGACAGCAGGCACGACCGGGTTTTAAGCACAGATTATATCAGTGAATGGCGCGAATTTATTCAACAATTTCCTTATAATAATGTAACGGACTGGATCAATTTTTTAAAAGAAAATTCTAAGTCTAAAATTGAAAACCCGGTTAATAAACAAGGAAATATTACCGTTTTTGAATGTGATGATATTACGCATAAATTAAGTTTAAAATCCTTTGAAAGCCCTTATAAAATACTGATAATGTGGATGCCTGAATATTTGGGTAAAGAAGGGAATAAATTATTAAAACTAATAGAAGAACCGCCCGGGAATACCCTTTTTATTTTTGTGGCAGAAGATGAAGAAGCTATTTTACCAACCATTTTATCAAGAACGCAGCTTATAAAAATTCCATCTTTTTCTAACCTGGAAGTAAAAGAAGAATTGATAAAAAGCTATCAGGCAGATTTAGAAAAGGCCACACAAATTGCTGCAATCTCAGAAGGAAATTTTCGCGAAGCGTTACAATTATTAGAAAATCCCGAAGAAGATATCCAGGTTCGGATAAGAGAATGGTTGAATGTGATTGTAAAAAATAATATTAATTCGCAATTAAAATGGGTAGACGAAATAAGCAGGATTGGAAGGGAAAAACAAAAATCATTTTTAAAATATTTTATTCACCTTTTAGAGCAGGCAATAAGATGTGAATACCTGGATGAAGAAAGTTTAAAAATGATTCCCGCAAAAGACAGGGATTTTTCAGTAAGGTTAAATAAAATTTGCACTTTCGAAGCGCAGGAAGCTATCATAAAAGAACTTGAAAAAGCAGTCTATTTTATAGAAAGAAACGCTCATGCTAAAATGTTATTCCATTCACTTACGATTCGCTTTTTTCACATTATTAAAGATAATTCGCTAATTTTGATTAATTGAGTGAATGGTTTTTGCAGATGCTTTTAAAATTACTTCAACAACGAATTAAGTTTACCGTACTCCATAATTTTTTATTAACCTTTTATTATGGAGTAAATAAATATTATTTTATCTTGATAAATTTATCTTCTTTAGTTAAACTAAATGCTGATTGTAAATATTCTATTGCCTCTTGCTGAATCCTTCTAATTTTTTTAATTTACTTTTTTAATTTATAATATGGGATGTACGTCTTGTGGAACAGGTAAACCCAATGGGTGTAAAAGTAATGGAGGTTGTAGTTCAGGAGGTTGCAATCGTTTAAATGTGCACGACTGGCTATCCAATTTGCCATTAGATGACAAAGAAAGCGCATGCAAAATTCTTGAGATTTCCTTTAACCAGGGAAGCCGAAAAGATTTTTGCAAGAATAACACTTTACATATTTTTGAGAAAGGTGATATTGTAGCTGTTGAAGGAACAAGTGGATTTGATGTGGGAACTGTAAACCTTACCGGCGAACTGGTACGGATACAATTAAAAAAGAAACGCCTTGATGAGCATGTATCTGATTTCAAAAGAATATTGAGGTTAGCCACTGATAACGATATTGCCAAATGGAAAGAAACAAAATTGCGTGAACGCCAGGTTTTGGTAAGAAGCAGGGCGATAGCACGCCAATTGAACCTGGACCTTAAAATGTCTGAAGTTGAAATTCAGGCAGATTCAAGAAAAGCAACCTTTTTTTATATCGCTGATGAAAGAGTTGACTTTCGCGAGTTGATACGCTTGTATGCAAATGAGTTTAAGGTAAAAGTGGAAATGAAACAGATAGGCGCGCGCCAGGAAGCCGGAAAAGTTGGTGGTATTGGAAGTTGTGGCCGTGAACTTTGCTGCAGCACCTGGCTTACAGATTTTAAAAGCGTTAATACAAATGCCGCGCGCTATCAAAATCTTAGTATCAATCAAACCAAGCTGAGCGGGCAATGCGGAAGGCTTAAATGTTGCCTGAATTACGAGTTAGATACTTATCTTGACGCTTTGCAATATTTTCCTGAAGATGCAGATGTTATTGAAGTAGCCAAAGGCCGCGCTTTCCTGGTAAAAAAAGATATTTTTCGCAACCTGATGTGGTATTCGATGGCAGATACTACAAAACATTATCCGCTTTCAATAGAAACCGTAAAAAAAATTAAGGATCAAAATAAACAGGGAATAAAACCTGCCGCTTTAGAAACTGTTGAGATTATCAGCGACAAGCCAAAAGAAGTAGAACCTGAATTTGTAGATGTGGTTGGCCAGATAAGTTTAAAATCTTTGGAAAAGGGTTCACGAAAAAGAAAAGGAGGCGTGAGGAATAACCGGCAGGGAAAATCTAACAGGCAAAACCCCGATAAAAACGCTTCTCAAAAGCAGCAACCAAACCCTTCCCAAAATCAAAGGAAGAATAACCGGCGTTCCCCAAATAATAGAAATAAAGGGAACAATAATCCTGAAAAAAATAATTAGAGTGGTTTAATATTGCACCTTCAAATAATAGGAACCATTTTTATAGTAAACCAACAAATTTGATGGATTTTTATTTTAGTTTTTAATAAAACTTACATAAAGCCATAATCTAAAACGCGGCGCAAATATGTTCTGTCCTGAATAATCCAGGTTACTTCATAACTACCTGTTCTGTCTTTTGAAAAAAGGTATAAATAAACCCTTTCTCCCATTTTAGAAAGGTAAACTGCGTCAGTAGTGCGTTCTACGCCTTTATCCCTATAAGTAAAATTCAAATTGAAAAGATCGGAATAAGCGGCAGGTGGAATGGCAACCGTGTCGCCCCGGATAATTAAAGAGACAGAACTTATCTCGGTTTTAGGTATTTTACTGTAATTCCCATAATAGGGTTTCCGGTCTATTCTTACCAGGTATTTATCATCATAAGAAAGTTTATGTTTTGCCGGGTCAAAGGGGGCTATTTTTACCTCAGCTTTAATTCCTTTGCCTTCGAAAACAATAGAATCTTTTCCCAGGGAAGTGTAAGTAACTTTTTCCAGCGGAAGCGCGCCAACGCCCTCTCCTATGCCTGATAGAGTAAATGTGGCCAAATCAGCCCTGATATCTTTTGTATGAAATCTTTCAAAAGATTCTGTTTTCCTGCGGGAATCAGGCATATCATTATCCTGGGCAAAACCATGTGCTGCAAAACATATTATTATCGAAAAAAGTAAAAATTGTTTAGCGCTCTTCATAATTAATTTTTTTAGTCCACTTATTTTTTTACCTGCGGGTACCCCTTTTGAATCCAATCCATTTTAATATTATTAGGAAGATCAAGCAAATGATAATTGGTAAATTTCATTTCTTTTAATAAAGCAATAGCGGGCCTGACATTGGGGCAATGAGCAAAAGGGCAGCAGCCGCAATAAATTACAATAGCTGCTGTTCGGGAAACAGCACTCAAGCTATTTTTTAACTTGTCAAGGTTTTCTTGATCTTTAGTCATTCCGATATCTATTGAATGTGGAATAACCACACCTGGGCCAACACAATAAATAAGCGGAATATCCTTACCGGTTTCAAGAGTTTGTGCTAAAGCAGCCGGTTCTATTAATTGATCTTTTGTCCAGTTTTCAGGTTGTTGCGCTTTACATTGTTGAACGCTAAAAGCGATTGAAGCAAGCAATAAAAAAGAAAGTATTTTTTTGAGTTTCATGTAACAGGTTTGTTCAAAAATAAAATAAATAATTTTCCATTTTCTTCAATTAACTTTTTTTAAACCTACCCTGAAGATAAAGAATGATTATTTGGAAGTATCGCTATTCGCCTTTTCCACTTTTGCTTTTTTTCTGAAAAAACCACGGAGTAAAAAATTGTGTTGAACTGCTTCAAGGTCATCATTCAGTTTTATACTGGCTGATTGTAAGTTTTGCATGGTTGATTTTAATCCTTCCGCGGTTTTTTCATCGCCTAATAACATGCCGGCAGGTGCATTTGTATTTTTCAAACCATCATTTACAGTAGTAGCAGCGTCTTGCAAACTGCTCATTATTTCTTTAGATTTAGCTGATACCTGCTGCAATTGCGAAACTGTAGAACGCAGTTTGCTAAAAATGACTGTATCGGTAACAAGGTCATTTGCCAGGTTTCCGGTATCATTCAATTTTGAAGTATAATTATCGACGTTTGCAGTAAGTTTTTCAAGGTTTGAGGAAACATGATTTAATGTAACTACTGTTTTATTTAATTCATCGGCAAAGGTTTCATCGTTTAATAATTTCCCGATAGAGCCTTTGCCCTCCGCCATTTTGCTGCTTATCAATTTAAAATTATTGGTAATAGCGAGCAGGTTATCATTATTTTTTGAAAGTGTTGCCATCATAGCATCGGTATTCAACATTTCTTCATTATTCAAAATATCACCGCTTGTGATAGCCGGCGCTTGGGATGTACCGCCATAAATTTCAATTATTTTATTTCCAATTAAACCATCGGTTGATAATTTAGCCTTGGCGTTATTATGGATATAATCAACTGATTGCTTGTTGATATTCATATCTACTTCTACTTTTCCGTTACCAATTAATTTTACATCTTCAATGGTTCCTACTTTTACACCCGAAAACCAAATATTATTTCCTTTTTGTAACCCGTTTACATTTTGGAAAAAAGTTTTTATGGCTACCGATTTCTCAAAAGTGTTTTTTTGTGAACCAAGTGTCAGCACGGTCCAGATAAATATGGCAATCCCGAGGAAAATAAATATTCCTACAATTATGGCTCTTCTGTTTCCGGTTGGTCTCATAATTAATTAATAAAATTATATTTATAAAAATTTTGAATTCTTTCATCATCACTCTCAAAAACTTCCTCAAATGTTCCTTTCTTAATAAATTTCCCATCATATAACATCGCTACTCTATCCCCGGTTGCTTTTGCGCAGGTAAGGTCATGCGTAATTATAATGGAAGTAGTATTAAAATTATGTTTTACTTCATTAATCAACTTATTGATTTCTATGCTCGTTATTGGATCAAGGCCCGACGTCGGTTCGTCATATAACATGATTTTCGGCTTAAGATTAAAGTTCTCGCAATCCCAACCCTTTTTCTTTGCCCTCCTGATAATTCTGACGGCATTTGATTGATAGTTTGCAACAAACCTACGGCGTCCAATACCGTTTCAATCTGCTGCTGTACCTCTTTTTTAGATAAATGTTTTGAATGCCTCACCAAAGGAAAAGCCAGGTTTTCCCTAACCGTCATACTATCATAAAGCGCGCTGTTCTGAAAAGAAAATCCGATCTCCAGCCGAAGAGCCTCCAATTGTTTATATTTTAATAATTCCACTTCTTTCCCTAAAACATTTACCTGCCCGCTATCCGGCTTTAATAAACCGCAAACAATTTTAATAAGCACGGATTTACCTGTCCCTGATCTTCCCAAAACAACCACATTTTCCTTATTATGTACATCCAGCCCTATTCCACGTAAAACTTCATTTTCGCCAAAAGATTTATAGAGGCCTTTTATTGAAATCACGATTTCGTTGCTATCATTCTTTTCTTTGGTTACTTCCATCAGTATCTTATACTATTAGTTATTTGTACAATAAGAATTTCTTCTATAAAAATTAGAAACATAGATAAAACTACCGATGAATTCGCCGCTTTTCCTACGCCTTCTGTTCCGTTTTTTGCATGAAAACCTTTGTAACAACCCACCATTCCTATTGTAAACCCATATACAATACTTTTAATTAATGAAGCAATAATATCAAGGAAAGAAATTTTATTAAAGGCTTGCTGAAAAAACGTGATAAAACTGGTCATTTCATTCTGATGTACATTAATGAAAGCGCCCATCATCGCAACGAAACCTGTATAACACATAAGCAATGGAATCATAATGGTAGTCGCCAATACACGGCTTACCACTAAAAACTTAAAAGGGTTTACCGCAGAGACTTCCATCGCATCAATTTGTTCTGTTACCTTCATCGACCCTAATTCGGCGGCGATATTCGACCCTACTTTCCCGGCACAAATTAATGCCGTAACTAATGGCGCCAGGCCCGAATAATAGCAATGGCAACAAGGCTCGGCAACCATGATGTAGCACCAAAGTCTGCAAGGGATGGCCTAGATTGTTTGGTAAAAACAAGCCCGGTTATAAATCCGGTAAGCGATATTAGAAATAAAGATTTATATCCTACTTCATAACATTGTTTGATAATTTCTTTTACCTCGTAAGGAGGCTTAAAAAGTTCTTTAAAAAACCGGATAATAAATTGAGACGCGGAATAAAGATCAAGAAAAAGAGTGTCTATCTTTTTTGAAATCAGATTTTTTTCGATTGGCTTACTATTCATTATGCTTATTCTTCTATTTCTTATTACAAAGATGGCACCTGAAAATTAAAATATAGAAATTTTTTACAAAGAAATAAAGCCGGGAACAAAAAAACTCAGGTTTATTTTTTCAAAAAGCCGAAAATAATCGGCTGCCTTTTTGCTTATTCAATAACCAAAAATCATTATTTTCAATAAAAAATTAAAACTATGACTCTTTTCGGGTTTCTTATTCTATTATTGATCGCCGCCATTTGTGGAGGCATTGGCCAGTCTATAGCCGGCTATAATGTTGGCGGGTGCCTGGTGTCTATTGTTATAGGGTTTATTGGGGCTTATATTGGTTTATGGGTTGCGGGAAAAATGGGATTGCCTGACTTTTTCATAGTAAATATTGAGGGCAAACCTTTTCCTGTAATCTGGGCAATAATAGGCTCCGTAATATTCACGTTTATTGTTGCTTTACTGCGAAAGGCTTTTACAGGAAGATCTTAATTTCAATTAGCTGATAGTTAGAGGCAACGCATGCCGCCTTACGATGGCAATGCACTACTTTTCATTTTTTTCAAAACCCAGCACCACAGAATTAATGCAATAACGTTTACCGGTTGGAGGAGGGCCATCTTCAAATACATGGCCCAGATGTGAATGGCATTTCCCACATTCAACTTCTGTTCGATTCATCCCAAATGTATTATCCGGCAGGTAAATGAGGCTGTTTTCTGAAATGGGCTCAAAAAAACTTGGCCATCCGCAATTACTATTAAATTTTCCGTTACTTCTGAAAAGAGGGTTACCACAAACTGCACAATAGTAAGTTCCTACCTCACTGTGTTTATAATACTTCCCTGTTCCGGCCCTTTCAGTCCCCTTTTCACGGGCAATATGATATACCTCTTTCGGTAAAACTTTTTTCCATTCATCATTTTTAATATCAGCCGGATTTTCATTTTCTTTTAAATACCCCGATGGTTTTTTTTCTGTTTCCATATTGACTGCATTTTTAATTAAATCAATAAATAAGTGCTTTTTGTAAAATTAAGGAATCAAAAAGAGATGGTTTTTATAAAATAATTTCTTTTTTTTTATAGTTTGCCCAATTTTAAAAAGCTTCAAGTATATTTGAGGCTCACAGGATTTTAAAATAGCAAATGTTCAATCTCATATTATTTGGCCCACCGGGCAGTGGAAAAGGAACGCAGTCAGAAAAATTGATTGCTAAGTATCATCTTAAGCACCTTTCAACAGGTGATTTACTAAGAAGCGAAATTTCGCGGAAAACCACCTTAGGCATAGAAGCAAAGAAATATATGGATAAAGGCAATTTAGTGCCTGATGAAGTTGTAATTGGGATGATAAACGATGCACTTGATGAGAATCACGATGCGGAAGGCTTTTTGTTTGACGGATTTCCACGCACTGCTATACAAGCAAAAGAATTGGATGAATTACTAAAGAAAAAACATACTTGTATTGATGTGATGCTTGCATTGAATGTAACTGAAGAAGAATTAATAAAAAGATTAGTGAAGCGTGGCCAAACCAGCTGGCCGTTCTGATGACAGTAATGAGCAGGTAATCAGGGCCCGCATAATTGAATATAACAGGAAAACCACCTCAGTTGCCGATCATTACCAACAAGAACATAAAGTGGTAATGGTAAAAGGCGAAGGCAGTATCGAAGAAATTTTCACAAGGCTTTCCAAAGAAATTGACCGGCTGAAAAAACAAGACAACTGTTAATATATTTCTCAAGTTTTTTCTGATGATGAATGCAAAAGAAGAATTTCTGAAAAATGATTTTATCCAATTGTTAGAAAAATTGCGGGCTGATGAAAAAGCAAAATGGGGCATAATGAATGCGCAGCAAATGGTAGAACATTTTGCAGATTCAGTAAAAAATGCAAGTGGGAAATTAATATTACCTGCATTGAACGACGGTGAACGGTTAGAAAAATCCCGTGATTTTTTAATGAGTGAAAAGCCATTTAAAGAAAACACCGATAATCCATTAATACCAAAAGAAGGAATTCCTCACCGGCAACCGGATCTTCAATCTGCCATCAATAAATTGCAAAAAGAATTGGATCATTTTTTTGAAGTTTTTGAAAAAGGCCCCCAATCTTAAAACAGGAAACCCCTTCTTTGGAAAGCTCGATTATGATATGAATATTCAATTGCTGCACAAGCATGCAATGCATCATTTAAGGCAGTTTGGGCTCGTGTAAAAGAAGATACACACAAATTTATTCGTTATCGGGCTTCCCTTCTGTTTTAATCTCTTTTAGATTATTTTAAAATAACTTTGATTAAAAATCCCTTCTTAAAATGAAACTCGGAAATTATGCCCTTGGCAAATGGATTGAAGGCGATGGTGAAGGTCAACAATTATACAACGCGGTAAATGGGGATTTGATTGCAACGGCCACAACAAAGGGTTTGGATTTTGCTTCTATTCTCGAATATGGAAGAAAAACAGGAAGCCCGGCATTGCGAAAAATGACTTTCCAACAAAGAGGAAGAATGTTGAAAACGCTGGCACTACATCTTTTAGAACACAAAGAAAAATTTTATCAGCTTAGTTATAAAACCGGCGCTACGCGCGCGGATAGCTGGGTTGACATAGAAGGGGGCATCGGCAATCTTTTTTCTAATGCGTCATTAAGAAGAAAATTACCGGATGAAATTTTCGCATTGGACGGCGATAATATCGGCGTCAGCAAAGGAGGCACTTTTGCTGCGCAGCATATTTTGTTACCGAAAGAAGGCGTGGCAATTCACATCAATGCATTTAATTTTCCCGTTTGGGGAATGTTGGAAAAAATAGCCGTAAACCTACTGGCAGGCGTAGCTGCAGTGGTAAAACCTGCTTCCATCACCTCTTATTTAACTGAAGCCGTTGTAAGAGAAATTATTGCTTCTACAATTTTACCAGAAGGTGCATTGCAATTGATTTGTGGAAGCGCCGGCAATATTCTGGACCATGCTACTTCTCAGGATGTAATCACTTTTACAGGCTCGGCTTCTACGGGATTAATGCTAAAATCCAACCCAAACATACTTCGCGAAAATGTGCCTTTCAACCTGGAAGCTGATTCATTAAATTGTATTGTTCTCGGCAATGATGTAACTCCCGAAATGCCCGAATGGGATATTTTTATAAAAGAAGTACGAAAGGAAATGACTTCCAAATGCGGGCAAAAATGTACTGCTATCCGTAGGATTTTTGTCCCCGAAAATAAAATGGAAGATGTTTGGAAAGCGATAAGCAAATCATTGGCACAAACTACTATCGGCAATCCTGAAAATGAAAAAGTAAGAATGGGCGCCCTGGCTGGCCAATCACAAAAAAAAGAGGTAATCGAACAGGTACAAAAATTATTGGCTTCTTCACAAATAATATACGGCAGCCTCGACAGTGTGGAATTAATTGACGCTGATAATCAAAAAGGTGCATTCATTAGCCCATTGCTTTTAAAAAATGAACATCCATTTAAAAGCATTGAAGTGCATAATGTAGAGGCGTTTGGACCGGTAAGCACTATTATGCCTTATAAAAACAACGATGAGGCTATTGCCCTTGCCAAATTAGGAAAAGGAAGTTTGTGCAGTTCCATTGTTACAGTAAACGAACAATTTTCAAAGAATTTTATTTTGGGTGCGGGTACTTTTCATGGAAGAATTTTAGTGTTGAACAGAGATTGTGCAAAAGAAAGTACCGGGCATGGCTCGCCTTTGCCCATGTTGATTCATGGCGGGCCTGGGCGGGCTGGCGGTGGTGAAGAAATGGGTGGGTTGCGTGGAATAAAACATTATATGCAAAGAGTGGCGGTCCAGGGGTCGCCCACAATGCTTACTGCAATTACAAATGTTTACCAGCCCGGAGCTATTGGAAAAACAAGTGCGGTTCATCCGTTTAAAAAATATTTTGAAGAATTGAAAATCGGTGACCAATTGGTAACTGCAAAAAGGAAAATTACTTCTAAAGATATTGACAAGTTCGCAGATTTAAGTGGCGATCATTTTTACGCTCATATTAAAACGGCCGACTTTACAGATACCATGTTTGAAGAACAAGTGGCTCATGGCTATTTTATTATGAGTGCGGCGGCTGGGTTGTTTGTTGACAGTTATGAAAAAAATCCTGTTTTGTTAAATTATGGAATTGAGGAATTGCGATTTACCAAACCGGTTTATCCTGGTACGGAAATTTGTATTAAATTAACCTGCAAAGAAAAAATTGAACAGGAACTAAAAGAAATAACCCCCGAAACAGCGAATGTGAAGGGAATTGATATTCCGAAAGGAATTGTGAAGTGGTATGTAGAAATTTTAGACAGCACAGAAACCCCTTTGGTAGGTGTAGGCACAATTTTAACTATGGTAAGAAAAAGGTATTTAAATAAGTAATTTTAAATAATAATAAATAATATATGGAAGGTTATGTAAAATCTCACACAGAACATGGAATTACAACCATTGAATTTTTTCATCCGCAGAGTAATTCATTACCCTTAAAAATGTTAGATGCACTTGCTCAGGAAATACATTATGCAGGTACACATGATACAAAAGTGGTAGTGTTAAAAAGCGCTGGTACAGGAGCTTTTTGCGCTGGAGCAAGTTTTGACGAATTAATCGCTGTAAAAAACGAACGGGAGGGAATCGAATTTTTTTCCGGCTTTGCCAATGTCATGAATGCGATGAGAAAATGCACCAAATTAATTATTGGGCGCATCCATGGAAAATGTGTTGGTGGGGGAGTTGGCCTGGCAGCCGCCGTAGATTACGCAATTGCTGTAAAAGAATCAGAAGTAAAATTAAGTGAACTTTCTATTGGTTTCGGCCCTTTTGTAGTGGGCCCGGCGATAGAAAGAAAAATTGGGACATCCTCTTTTAGCCAGCTTTCGATTGATGCCACTCTTTGGCGAAATGCTGACTGGGCAAAACAAAAAGGATTATTTGCTGAAGTGCATCAATCAATACAAAACCTTGATGAAGCAGTCTACAGGTTAGCCAGTTCTTTGGCACATACAAGCCCTGAAGCAATGGCAGAAATGAAAAAAATATTTTGGCACGGAACAGAAAACTGGGATACGCTTTTAAAAGAAAGAGCCGCTATAAGTGGCAGGCTGGTTTTGAGCGATTTTACTAAAAATGCAATTATAGCTTTTAAGAATAAAATACGGAGATAGAAAATTCTTTTTTAAATTTAGGCAGGTAAAACAATTCTATATCTTAATCTTTACTATTATGCAATGGCAGGGAAGAAGGGAAAGTAGCAATGTAGATGACCGCCGTGGCTTATCCGGAGGTGGTTTGGCTATCGGTGGCGGTGTAATTGGCGTAATTTTTATTCTCGCAAAATTTTTATTGGGAGGCGGAGACCTGAATGACCTTCAACAACTGGTTCCACCGCAACAGCAACAACAGGAAATGACTGCTGAACAAAAAGCTGCCCAGGATAAGGAAGCGGAATTTGTAAAAGTAGTACTTGCAGATACGGAAGATGTCTGGACAAAATTATTCAATGATATGGGTCAAACTTATACAGACCCGACTTTAGTACTTTTTAACGGATCTACTAATTCAGCCTGCGGCAATGCAAATGCTGAAACCGGCCCGTTTTATTGCCCTGCCGATGGAGATGTTTACATTGACCTTTCTTTTGCACAACAATTAAAAAGCCAATTTGGGGCAACCGGCGAATTTGCAATGGCCTATGTGGTGGCTCATGAAGTAGGCCATCACGTTCAGGACTTACTGGGAGTTACCCAAAAAATGGAACAGCTTCAACAACAGTTAAGCGAAACTGAATACAATAAATATTCAGTTCGTTTGGAATTACAAGCTGATTTTTATGCAGGTATTTGGGCGCACTACGACCAGCAAATGAAAAATGTGATTAAGCCTGAAGATATCCAGGAAGCGCTCAATGCAGCAAACGCCATCGGTGATGACCGCTTACAGGAAGAATACCAGGGAACCGTAACTCCCGATTCTTTTACGCATGGAACTTCGGCGCAAAGAATGTATTGGTTTAAAAAGGGCTACGAAACCGGTGACCTTAACCAGGGAAATACTTTTGCTTCTGGCGCTTATTAAAATTATTTATGGCCCTTAAAGATTAAGAGCCACAATTACACTTGAAGTAATTTTAAATTAATAAGGAATTTTAGAATAATATATAGGTGAAATTCGTTTATAAACCAGGTTGCCCGGAAGATAATTGAGGCTAATAAAAATGTTAACTATTTTGTTGCTTCTATTTTTACGATTCAAATTGAATATTTTTGTTTTTTTTATTCTCTGAAACTATGAAATTAATTTTATCTTTCTTACTGTTTTCTTTCACTTTTACCATTGCAAATGCACAAGGATTTAAGGTTACTTTAGAAGCGCCTCAATATAAAAGTGGTATTGCTTATCTTACTTACTATTATGGTAAAAACATGAATGTTCAGGATTCCGCGGCTATAAATTCCAAAGGAGTAGCCATATTCCAGGGAAAAGATAAAATACTTCCTGGTGTTTATTCAGTAGTCTTTCCGGGTAAAAATAAATTGTTCGACTTTTTGATAGCAAACAAACAAATAATCAATATTTCTGTTCCGGATACTTCCGATATTATCAATAAAACAAAAGTAACCGGTGCCGAAGAAAACGATCTTTTTCAGCAATACCAGAAATATGTAACTTCAAAAGGCCAGTTTTTGCAGCAGGAACTGGAAGCCTATAAAAAATCTACAACAAAACAAGATAGCGTGGCTCATGAAAATAAGTACAAAGAGCTAAATGAAGAACTAAATAATTATCGCGATAAATTAATAAAAGATCATCCTGAATCTATGCTGGCAACTTTGTTGACTAGCATGAAACCCGTTAAGGTTTTAAATCCGAATCCGTTAACTCATGAAGATTCTTTAGCTAATTATCAATATTATAAAAAGCATTATTGGGACGGAATTACGTTTATGGATGACCGTATTATTCGTACTCCGTTCTTTTTACCGAAACTGGAACAGTATTTCAGAAATGTTATTTCGCCTGTCCCCGATTCTATTATAAAAGAGTCTGATTATTTATTGCTTTTGGCAAGGTCATCACCAGAGATGTATAAATTTTTGCTAAACTGGCTTACTGATGAATACATCAATCCAAAATATATGGGGCAAGATGCGGTCTTCGTGCATCTTTTTGAAAAATATCATTCAAAAGGAGTTTCAAATTGGCTGAATGCCAAACAATTGAAAACTATTTCAGACAGGGCGTACATGTTAATGTCTAATTTAATTGGCGAGCAGGCTGCCAATCTGGAGATGGTAGATTCTAATGGAATCAGCAAACCTTTATACAATATCAAAGCTAATTATACCGTTGTTTGTTTCTGGGACCCTACGTGCGGGCATTGCCGTGTGCAGGTCCCCAGGTTCGATTCCATTTATAATGCCAAATGGAAAAAGGAAGGCGTTAAAATGTATGGCGTGCTTACCGAAACGAAAGATTTTGACCAGTGGAAACAGTTTATTAATGAAAATAAGATGAATGACTGGGTGAATGTTTATGAAACTGATGCGCAAAGAAAAATTGTGGAAGAGTCGAAGCAACCGTCGTATAAGCAATTGTATGATGTAATTCAAACGCCGACATTGTATCTTTTAGATAAGGATAAAAAGATTATTGCCAAGAAATTAACGATGGAACAAATGGATGATGTATTAGATGTAAAAATAAAAACCCTGGCTGCTAAGGCAGATAAATAAAATTTCTACTGTAACCCCAATAATCCCGGTAGCTATCGGGATCCTATAAAATACATTTAATGAAAAAGCCCCTTCTGGTTGGTGTGTTTACCTTTTTAATGTTTTTTTCTTACAGCCAAACTCTTTTTACTTATGGCACACATCCGGTTAGTGCAACTGAATTTTTAAATGCTTATAATAAAAATAAGACAGACACCGCCAACAATCCGCAGGCGCTGCGCAACTATCTTGATCTTTATATAAAATTTAAACTCAAAGTTCAGGCTGCCAAAGACATGCAACTTGATACGCTTCCTTCGCTGGTAGCAGACCTTCAAAATTTTCGCAATCAAATTCAGGGCAATTTCCTGACTGATCAAAAAGAACTTACTAAATTAGACAACGAAGCTTTTGATAGAAGCCAAAAAGATATTCATGCCATTTATTACTTTTTGCCCAAAGGCAATAATGAAGATTCTATAAAAGAACTTAAAGAAAGTAACGAACTCGTAAACTGCGCTAAAAAGCAATAAACCAGATGAAGATATAATTGCAAAAATAAATGCAGATAATTCTACACAAGTTCAGAAAATTGATCTTGGTTATATTACTGTTTTTAATTTGCCGTATAAATTTGAAAATATTATTTATGGTTTAAAACCAGGGCAGTTAAGCGCTCAGGTTTCTTCAAAAACAGGCTGGTATATTTTTAAAAATGAAGGAGAAAGAAAAGCTGTGGGGAAAATTACGATTGCCCAAATTTTATTTGCCGTTCCGCAAGGAGCCAACCAACAAATACAGGAACAGGCAAAAAAGCTCGCTGATTCAGTGTATAATGCGTTAGAACAAGGGAGTGATTTTTCCACTCTTGCTAAAAAATTCAGCGATGACCGGGCTACTTTTATGACCGGTGGCCTCATGCCCGAATTTGGAACGGCAAAATATGATTCCGTATTTGAAAACCATGCTTTTTCACTTAAAAAGGATGGAGAAATATCTAAGCCATTTGAAACAAAATTTGGCTACCATATTATAAAAAGAATTTCTGCAACGCCTGTTCCTGAATCTAAGGATAATGAAACATTCATGTATAATTTAAAACAACAGGTCTTGAAAGACAGCCGTGCTCAAATAGCTAAACAAAAATTTAGTGAAGAAATAATTCCTGTTATTGGTTTAAAAGAGAATTCGGTTAATAAAGAAAATTTATGGAATGTTACAGATAGTTTTTTATTAAAAAATAAAAATGTTTCGGCAGGAAAAGTAAAAGCCTCGACTGTATTGTTCACTTTTAACAACAACCAAAAAGTAAAAGTGAGCGATTGGTTACTTTATTTAAAGGATTTACATGAAAACTTTGGAGATAAAAATGAGGAAGCATATAAATCTCTTTTTACTCAATTTTTAAACGCTTCGGCAAATGAAAATTACGCGTCGAGGCTTGAAGGTTTTAATCACGCTTTTAAAGCCCAAATTGATGAATTTGAAGAAGGGAATATGCTTTTTGAAATTATGCAAAGAAAAGTGTGGCGCAAAGCCTCTTCTGATACTACAGGATTAAGGGAATATTATAATGAGCATAAACAAAAATATTTGTGGGATGCAAGCGCGGAAGCTATTATATTTTCCTGTTCCGACAAAGCAGTTGCCAATAACTGTATTGAACAATTGAAAAAAGGAAAAAGTTTGAAAGAAATTGTGAATGCAAACCCTTCAAAAATACAAGCCGATTCAGGCAGGTTTGAATTTGGCCAGATTCCGGTAGTTGACCGAACTGCATTTACGTCAGGGTTAATTACACTTCCTGTTATAAATAAGAATGATGGGACTGCTGTATTTGCCAAAATCTTAAAAATGTACCCCAATAATCAACAAAGAAATTTTGAAGATGCACGCGGGCTTGTTATTAATGATTACCAAAATTACCTGGAACAAAAATGGGTTGTTCAGTTAAAGAAAAAATACCCTGTAACCGTCGATCAAAAAGTTTTTCAATCTTTATTAAAAACCAATTGATTTAAATACCTCTCAAAACATAGATTTGCTTTTAGCAAATATTTATGTATTTAATTTCCATACTTTTTGCCATTGGCAGAGTTTTTGAAAAATCCCCAAAAGAAATCTAACTCTTTAAAAATTAAAAAGATAAATAATGAAAAAAATATTAGCTATTGCATTGTTTGCGGGAATGTTCACAACCGCAAAATCACAAATTTATATACAGGGTGGTGTAAATCTCGCCAATATAACAACATCAGCTTCGGGAGCAACACAAAAAAATAAAATGCTTACTTCTTTTAATGTAGGTTTTCTAGGAAGATCAAATGCAACAGAACCTATTGCCTTAGAAACCGGATTGCTGCTTGATGGCAGAGGTTCAAAAACAGAAGATGGCTCTGGCTCTGCTTATTACAAAGCCACTTTTAATCCCCTTTATCTTGAACTACCTGTGAATTTAATTGTACGCGTGCCTTTTCAGAAAAATACAACTAATTTTTTTGTATATGGTGGCCCTTATGCCGCAATGGGAATAGCCGGAAAATCTAAAATAGATGGACAAGTTGGTGGTGCTCAAGTTAATTCGTCAAAGGATATAAAATTCACAAGTGTTGACCCTACTGCAGATGACCAGGCTTACTCAAAACTCAAAAGATTTGATTATGGTGTGAATATTGGCGCAGGCGTGGATTTGGGGAAAATTTTATTGAAAGCAAATTATGGATTAGGATTAGCAAAGATTAATTCAACACAAACTAATAACGGTGAGGATGCAAAAGATAAATATCGTACCGTTAGTATCTCATTAGGAATTCCGCTGGGCAGATAAAAATTATCTAACATATAAAAAGGCTGCCAACTTATTATTGGCAGCCTTTTTTAATTGCAACTATTTAATCTGCCGGTTAATTATTTAACAGTAAACGAAAAAATTGATAAGATTCTTAATTAAACAATCTCTTTTGCAACATTAACCACTACGTGCGGTTTACCTAATGTATAATAATGTAACACAGGAACGCCCGATTTTTTTAGCTCTTTAGATTGTTGCAACAGCCATTCGGTTCCCACAATTTCTACTTCAGCATCAGTTTTGCATTTTATGACCTCATTACTCAATTCTGTCGGAATATCAACATGAAATGTCCGTGGCAAAACAGAAAGTTGCTTTTTAGATGTAATCGGTTTTAATCCGGGAATTATCGGGATTTCAATTCCCATTTCGCGGCAGCTTTTTACAAACTCAAAATATTTTTTATTGTCAAAAAACATTTGTGTGGTAATATAATCAGCACCAGCGTCCACTTTCATTTTTAAATACCTTAAATCGCTTTGAAGATTAGGCGCTTCAAAATGCTTTTCAGGATACCCTGCTACGCCCATACAAAAATTAGTCTTATTCCCATCCCTTATATCATCTTCCAAATAAATTCCATTATTTAAATTTACCGCTTGCTTTAATAAATCAATCGCATAAGCATGGCCGTTTTCTTCTGGCTCAAAAACGGTTTCATTTTTTGCCGCATCTCCGCGAAGCAATAAAACATTATCAATACCAAGAAAAGCCAGGTCAATCAATGCGTTTTCTGTTTCCTGCAAATTGAAGCCGCCACAAATTAAATGCGGAACCGCATCAATTTTATAATGATTCATTATTGCGGCGCAAATACCTACAGTTCCGGGCCGTTTGCGGATTTCAATTTTTTCAAAAGTACCATCCGGCTTCTTTTTAAATACCTGCTCACTACGGTGGTACGTTACGTTGATAAACGCAGGATTAAATTCCATTAAAGGGTCCAAATGGTTATAAATAGATTCTATGGTTTTCCCTTTTAACGGTGGAAGAATTTCAAATGAAATTGTAGTTCCATTGGCTTCTTTTATATGATCAGTAACTTTCATTTTTTTAAAATAGATGCAAACATAAGCGGTAATAAGAAAAATGCAAAGAAAGAAAATTCCAATCGAATTTATGTTCTTTGGCATTTAATATTGAATCTCAATTTCTTTTAAATTTCTTCTGTCATTCAGCTTATAAAAAAAGACAGAATTCCTGTTGCTATTAAAGTAGCACCCGTAATAATTCCTGCATTATGTTCCAGCTTATGCCAGTTAAGTTTTAATATTCCTATATAGGCAAATCTTACCAAAAAAACCATTCCACAAGTGGTAATGATCAAATACAATGCGGCAATAAACCAGATGAGCCATGGAGCTTGTGCCCCGGCCAATAAAAAATAAGCTTCAATTTCCATGCAAGGCGAAAGAAACATGGCCAGCACCAGGGCAATGATAATTGTTTTTTTAGATTTCTTTTTTTTAATGCTATCATCAATATGAAAATGCTTGTGGTTATGATGCCTGTAGATAAAAAGAAGCCCTAATCCAATTAAAATGGCCGGCGCTATATAATGAGTAAAATTTTCCAGCCTTTCAGAAATTTGTGCTCCGATAAATCCAAGAATAAACCCAATGATTATAGTACTTAGGCCGTGCGAAACCGCTGAAATAAAAGTGACTTGTGTGACTTCCCCTACTGTCCATTTTTCCTTTTTCCCAATTGCGATTACCGGTAACCAATGATTAGGAATGGTAGCATGCAGAAGGCTCAAAATAATACTGCCGGTAATTATACTGAACATTAATGAAATTTATTTCTAAAAAGAGATAGCCTGCAAGATAGTTTGCTAAGATGTTTTTTTCGGAATTATTTCACTATCATCGAAATAAAAAAGCCTCTGTAAAAAATTACAAAGGCTTTAAAATGCTGTAGGGGAAGGGCTCGAACCTTCACGAGGCAGTTAGCCGTAGCACAAAGTTGAGTGGTCGACCCTGGTCGCTTTAATATTGCTACCAAAGCGGCTCTATGCTATGTTTATTCTGTGATCCTCACCCCCGAGACAAGAGGGCATGTCTGCCAAAAATTTCATCACCCCACAATTTTTAAGAACTTTATAATGCAAATCTAACAATTGAATTCTAAATAGAATAATATTTTAAGTAAAATAAATAAAATATAGAAAATATTCAATTAATTTACTATTTTCGTAAGATATATCTAAAATTAAAAACAATTTATGGCTGCCAAATTTAATATTGACAAATTAGATCTAAAGATCATCCAGGAAATGCTCGAAAATGCCGAAATGCCTTATGCTGAATTGGGCAAAAAGCTTTTTGTAAGTGGCGGCACGATCCATGTCCGGATAAAAAAATTAGAAGAACTTGGAATTGTTAAAGGCAAGAGATTAAAAGTTAACCTGGGGCTTCTTGGTTATGATATTACTGCTTTTGTCGGAATTTTTCTGGAAAAAAGCTCACTTTACGACTCAGTAGCAACCGAACTGGAAAAAATACCTGAAATAATCAGGCTGAATTATACTACCGGAAATTACAGCATGTATCTTGAAATTGTGTGCAAAGATATTAATCAACTAAGGCAAGTTCTACATGATAGCCTGCAAAAAATAAAAGGAATTGAACGTACAGAAACTCTTATTTCATTAACGGAGAGTTTCAATCGAAGTGTTCAGGTTAGTGATGAGGAAGATTAATTTTCAATGATAATTTTGCAGTAACCAACCCTCTCAATATCTATCGGAAGGGGTTTTTTTAATTTATAAAAAAGCCTTTTAGCATAGTAAACCAACAAAAATAGAAGATTTTTATTTTGCTTTCAGAAAAAAAGTGAGTTTAAAAATTTCCGGATTTTAAAGATTGTACAAATTGATAAATGATTTTTTTATATTCCTCTTTTGGGAAATCGAATTCCTGAAATTGAAAGGCCTTTGCTTTCTCTAAAGATTCTTTTATAGAAAAATGTTCTTGTTTTTCTGCCAAAAAATATTTTTTTTCGTGAAGGTATTTTGCCAAATATTCCTGCTCCGTTTGGCCTGGTGTAGGAATTAAAATTGCTTTTTTATGCAGGGCTGCCAAATCCATAACTGTGGTGTACCCGCTTCTGCTAATTACAATTTTCGACTGTGCTATCACTTTATTTAATTCCTCTGCAGGCAAATGATTTTCAATTTTTACCTCATTAAAATTTTCTGGTTTTTGACATTCTGTGGGCAAGCCTCTTATAAAAATAATATTTCCTTTAAGCGTTTTTATTTGTTCTAAAATATCTTTTTCAAAAATGGCCCGTTGAGGTTCAGGCCCCGAAATTATTATAAGTAAATCATAAACCATCCCGGAATTGGGCAATAGGCAGAATCTTGATAAAGGCCCGGTATAAATTGTATTTTGAGGCAATTTCATTGGATGGGAAAGCTCACCGGCAAGCCCGTTTTTTTTAAGGTCCGGAATCCAGCAAACTGTATATTTTTTAATAAAATAATAATGAATTTTTTGTGCAATTTTTTCAAAGAACCAATTTCCCGTTTTTATATAAAGTTGATGAGTTATATAAATGGAAGGAACATTTTTGTTATACATCCCAAAGCGGTTATCAGAGATTACAGCATCAATTGAATATTTTTTTATAATAGTTTGCAACCATTTTTTTTCCCGAAAAACCCGAAGAATAATTCTGGGTAACTGAAAAATCAATTTCAGCAGAAGAAATTTTTTTTGGCGGCTGTAGTTAATTTCATAGCCTTTGTACCGTAAAAATACGGTTTCGGGGAACTCTTTTTGTAACAGTGCCCAATTTTTTTTATCAGCTACAATATGAACGGTACAACCCAACAAAATCAGGTGGTTAATAATTGGAATACAACGTGTTGCATGTCCCAGCCCCCAGTCAAGAGGAGCTACTAAAACACGAGGTTTTTCATTTTTTATGTTAAAAGTTTTACCTTTTTTCAAAAAATTTGCAATATTTATTGGTGAAAATAGTTTAATTTGGAGTTATGAATTATAAAACAGAATGAGTTATTAATTCATTCTGATTTATTAACATCAAGTAATCGAAATATTTTAATGAAAAATCTAAATCGCGCCTTGTTAATGTTATTAGTTATCCTTGCTGTTGTTGCGATGAGTTGTAGTGCCTCGCGCAAAAGCAAAACGGGATGTGAATGTAATAGTAACATGGTCGGCTATTAAAAACCAATCAACAAAATGGACAAATTCAATAGAGATCTTTTGGTATTGTTCAAAGAAAAATCAAATCCCCAAGCCATTGAACATGAAGTAGAACAACTTCATGAGCTTCTTTTTTATGTTGAAAAAGTTGATAACCTTGTAAATACTTACGATGTTATCAACATAAATAAATATAAAATTTCTTCGAACAAAAAATTAGTACGTGAAGCATTAGGTAATAAGATTTTAAAGCCCTTTGTTTTTTTAAATAATAAAAACTAAGGTTTTTCTTCTCTTATCGTCCACACTTCCCTTCCCCGTAATAATTTATCTAAATCGGCTACGCTCTTAGATTTAGATTCGTCAATTTGTTTTGACATGATATCTTCATAACATGGCCTTTCGGTTTCATAAAAAACTCCAAACGGCCTTGGAAAATGACTTTCTGAAGATTTTGGATCATCAAAAATCCTTGTAAGGATTTGCGCTTTGTAAAAGTCTTTTTCGTCGTGGACCCATAAATCATTTGCACTTATATTTTCGCTCAATTCTACTACTTCCGGGTTTAATCCATTTAGCCTTATTCCTTTATTTTTCTGTTCGCCAAATATCAAAGGTTCGCCCTGTACCAAAAACAGTGTTTCTTCAGGTTTTGTTTTTTTATCTGTGTAAATTTCGAAAGTGCCATCATTAAAAATATTGCAGTTCTGATAAATCTCAAGAAAAGAGGCGCCCCTATGATGCGCAGACCTTAGTAACATTTCCTGCAAATGTTTGGGGTCCCTGTCCATGGTTCTTGCTATAAAAGTAGCATCTGCGCCTAAGGCAAGGGCTGCAGGATTAAACGGATGGTCAATACTTCCTATAGGAGAGCTTTTCGTGATTTTTCTTTGTTCACTGGTTGGGGAATACTGGCCTTTTGTTAATCCATAAATTTCGTTATTAAACAGCAAAATGTTTACGTCAAAATTACGGCGCAATAAATGTATCGTATGATTTCCACCAATACTCAATGAATCCCCATCCCCGGTTACTATCCAGACACTTAATTCCGGCCGGCTTGCTTTCAGGCCGCTGGCAATCGCCGTAGCGCGCCCGTGAATACTGTGCATTCCATAAGTATTCATATAATAGGGAAAACGGCTGCTACAGCCAATTCCGGAAATAATTACAAAATTTTCCTTTGGAATTCCCAAAGTAGGAAAAACTCTTTGTACCTGGGCTAAAATGGAATAATCGCCACAACCGGGGCACCAGCGTACTTCCTGGTCTGTAGCAAAATCTTTTGAAGTTAGTTTTTGAGGAGCAATCGCAATGTCAGTCATTTGAATAAATTAGAATAACGAAGTTAGTACATACACATGTATCTGAAAATAGAAGAAGTGTGAAATGTGGTTTTTTTGACAATTCAATAACGGTATTTAATCACAAGTTATTTTTTAATTCAAGTAAAAACAATTTTACTTTCTCCAATGATTCTATCATTTCATGCTTCTCCCCTGCTATTTTATTATTCTTAATAAATTCCTTTGCCCCTTCTATTGTATATTTTCTTTCGCGCAATAAATGATGGATCATTTTCAGGTTCTTTATATCTTCCGGCCTGAAAAACCGGTCTCCCTTTTTATTTTTTTTGGGTTTTAAAATGGAGAATTCCTTCTCCCAATACCTTATCAAAGAATTATTTTCTTTAAACATGGCGGCTACTTTTCCGATAGAATAATACTGTTTTTGAAAAAGCTCCTCATCTTCCGGAACGCTGATAATATCAGGCTCCGCGTTGTTTGGCTTCAGGCTTCTTCTTCCCCGTTTTGTTTTCGGCTTTATTTGTTGCTTTACTGCTTCTTTTGATTCATTCTTTGGTGCAGAATCATCATCAAAAGAAAAATTTATTTGTGAAAGTGGCATACTAATGCAATTTTTTTTCTAAGCATTCTAAACCAGGAATGATCTTTCTGATTTAAAAAACGTAGTGTTTGTAAATGCCTTCAAAGCAAATACCTTTGCCCAATTATAAAATTTTTATTCATAACAAAGATAACTTCTTAAAAGGCAACCAAATATTTAAATTTCAGAAACTTTATGATGAATAGTGCAGAAATAAGGCAGCATTTTTTTGATTTTTTTAAAACTAAAGCGCATGAAATCGTTCCATCAGCACCAATTGTAATTAAAAACGACCCGACATTGCTTTTTACCAATGCGGGAATGAACCAGTTCAAAGAATATTTCCTGGGAAATAAAACCGCGCCTTATTCACGTGTTGCTGACACGCAAAAATGCCTTCGCGTAAGTGGAAAACATAACGACTTGGAAGAAGTAGGCGTGGATACTTATCACCATACAATGTTTGAAATGCTGGGCAACTGGAGTTTTGGAAATGCAACCGGCGAACCTAAACCTTATTTTAAAAAAGAAGCGATTGCATGGAGTTGGGAATTGCTTACGAAAGTTTATAAAATCCCGGAAAGTGATTTATATGTTTCTGTGTTTGAAGGAGATGAAAACGAGGGTTTGCCGCGTGATGAAGAATCGTTGAATTTCTGGAAAGATTGGGTTTCTGAAAACAGGATAATTTTTGGAAATAAAAAAGATAATTTCTGGGAAATGGGCGATAGCGGGCCTTGCGGGCCATCTACAGAAATTCATGTGGACTGCAGAAGCGCCGAAGAAAAAAAGTTGGTTCCCGGAAAAGAATTGATCAATAAAGATCATGCGCAGGTAATAGAAATCTGGAACGTGGTGTTTATTCAGTATAACAGAAGAAAAGATGGTTCCTTAGAATTATTGCCGGCAAAACATGTAGATACCGGAATGGGGTTTGAAAGATTGGTGCGTGTTTTACAAAATAAGAAAAGCAATTACGATACGGATATTTTTAGTGAAACGATTGAAGAAATTGAAAAAATTTCCGGTAAAAAGTATGATTTTTCAGATACAAAAGAAGCTATTGCATTTAGAGTGATTGCTGATCATATCCGTGCGATTGCCTTTCCAATAGCTGATGGGCAATTACCATCCAACACAGGCGCAGGCTATGTTATAAGAAGAATTTTGAGAAGAGCCGTGAGGTATTATTTTTCTTATTTGGATGTAAAAGAGCCATTACTTTTTAAATTGGTTCCATTGATTGCCAATCAATTTAAAGATGTTTTTCCTGAGCTGGAAAAGCAAAAAGATTTTGTTGCAAAAGTGGTGCACGAAGAAGAAATCAATTTTTTAAGAACAATTGACAAAGGATTATCCTTACTTGATTATATTATTTCAAAAGGGGAAATAAAAAATGATGAGCAACTTAAAGAAATTGAAAAGTTGCATGATAATGAAGGCGGACTATCAATACTTGAAGGAGATTCGACTTACAATATGAACATTATTTCAGGACAAAGTTGTTTTATTCTTTATGATAGATATGGTTTTCCAATAGACCTAACTCGGCTTATCGCGAAAGAGAAAGGTTTAAGAATTAATGAAGCAGATTATGATTTGCTAATGCAGCAACAAAAAAACCGTTCGCGTGCAGCAAGTGTTGTAGACACCGAAGATTGGATTGTATTAAATGAAGATGAAGGAAATGGTTTTGTAGGTTATGATAATCTTGAAACTGAAAGTAAGGTTTCAAAATACAGAAAGGTAAAATCAAAAGGAAAAGAAACTTACCAGATCGTTTTAGACACAACTCCTTTTTATGCTGAAAGTGGCGGCCAGGTTGGAGATACAGGAATTTTAATCTTCGGGGAAGAAAAAATTCGGGTAATAAATACCAAAAAAGAAAACGAACTCATTTTACATTTTACTGAAAAACTTCCGGCGAATATTGAGGCAAAAGTTATTGCAAAAGTTGATAGTGGTAAAAGAAAAGAGACAGCAGTCCATCACAGTGCCACACATTTAATGCATGCGGCGTTACGCAAAGTTCTGGGAACGCATGTGCAACAAAAAGGGAGTTTGGTAAATGAAGGTTACCTGCGTTTTGATTTTTCTCATTTTAGTAAAATGACACAAGAAGAAATTGAAAAAGTGGAGTCGTTAGTAAATGAAAAAATAAGGGAAAATATTCCGGTAGTGATTAAACAAATGCCAAAGGAAGAAGCGCTGAAAACCGGAGCCATGGCTTTATTTGGAGAAAAATATGGCGATACGGTTCGCGTGGTAACGATTGATCCAACTTATTCAATTGAATTGTGCGGAGGAACGCATGTTGGAAATACCGGCGAATTAGGATTTTTTAAAATCATCAACGAAACCGCTGTTGGCGCCGGTTTGCGAAGAATAGAAGCGATGAGCGGAAAAGCCGCGGAAGAATTTATCAATAAAGAATTGGAAGAATTAAAATTAATAAAAGAGCAATTAAAAAATCCGAAAGACACTTTAAAAGCATTGGAATCCCTTTTATCAGAAAAAGAAAAACTGAACAAAGAGGTGGATTATTTGGAATTGCAAATTCTTAATACAGTAAACGAACAAATAAGTAAGAATTCTATTTTGGTAAATGGCGTCAATTTTATCGGAGAGACCGTTTCCGTTTCCAATGCCGATGCTTTGAAAAAATTAGTTTCACTTTTAAAAGAAAATGTAAAAGATTTTCTGATTGTATTAGCTGCAAATATTGATGGCAAAGCAAATGTAGTGGTTGCTATTGATGAAAAAGTGGCTTCAACAAAAAAACTGGATGCTGCAAAAATCATCAAAGAAAATGTAGCGCCACTCATTAAAGGAGGAGGAGGAGGCCAAAAAACACTGGCATCGGCCGGCGGCCAAGAGTCTTCCAATTTTAAAGAGATAATTGAAGAGGTAAAATCAATTCTTGCCTAAGACTAAAAAATAAATAATAACCCACGGAAATTTTATGTTAACATTAAATTATTAATGCTGGAAAAAAATTGTTTTTTATCCTGTACTTTTTACTTTGAGTACCTAAAAATTTATTATTTAAAACTTAATAAAATGAAAACAATTTTTTTATCAGCAATTATCACACTTTGTTGTGGATTGCTCGGCAATTACACTTTTGCCCAAAAAGAAAATTCTCCATTAAAGAAAGATGAAGAAATTATTATTCGGAAAAATGATGCAAATCCATCTAAAACAATCATCGAAATCGACAGCAATAATGTAACGATAAACGGAAAGCCGTTATCTGATTATAATGGCGATGTTTCCATTATGAAAAGAAATTTTATGGGGGGCAGCCCGAATCATTTCTTTGCACCCGGGCAGCGGTTTATGTTTAACACTACCAATAATAATGCATTTCTGGGAGTCCTTTCGGCAAAAACAGATAAGGGTGTTGTAATTAATAATGTATTGGACAGCAGCAGCGCCAAACGCGCGGGATTACAAAAAGGCGATATCATTACTAAAGTAAATGCTGAGGAAATAACCTCTCCGGAAGATTTGAGGAATGCAATCCAGGCGTATAAACCAGGTGATAAAGTGACGATCAATTATTTGCGGGATGGCAAGAAAAAGTCAGTAAAAGTTGATTTGGGGAAAGCACCCGAAAATGTTCAAAGCTTTAATTCAGAAAACCTTAGAAATTTAATGAACGGATTTGGCAACGGGAACAATTATCAATTTAGAATGCCCGAAATGCCGCCTCAAAATTTTAATTTCCGTTTCCATGAAAACCGCGCCCATATTGGCTTACAAATACAGGATACCGAAGACAGCAGCGGCGTTAAAATTCAAAATGTTATTCCGGGTTCCCCGGCAGATAAAGCAGCGCCTGAAAGAAGGAGACATTATCACCGAAATGAATGGCGGTAAAGTAAATGATGTAAATAATGTGATCTCAAAAATAAAAGGTTCTGAAAATAAAAGTGATTATAAAATAAAGGTTTTACGCGATAAAAATGAAATGGATTTTGATGTTCATATTCCGCGCCCATTAAGAAGTACCAACATTTAAAAAAGATACAGGACTGATTAAAAAGGCCCATTTTTATTTCTAAAAATGGGCCTTTTATTTATAGCTCTCAATAAATTCGTTTATTCAAAAGCGCGGTTTATAAATTTTACCAAAGGCATCAACGCTTTGAAAGATTGAATAATTTCTTTATCCAGGCTTTTGCTTAGAACATCATTATCAGAAATATTTTTGGTGGCAACAAAACTTTTCATTCTCAAAAAATCAGCAGCAGGATTTTCTTTGTCATAACCTTTGGGCACATTTACCAACATTTGATTTTCATCTTTTTCCAATTCCCCATAATTTTTTTTAAAAGCAGCCGAACTGATAATTTTTTTAAACTCGGGAAAGCAATAATCAATTTCCTGCCTCAATTTTTTTAGCTCAACCGCCTCAGGCCGCCATAAGCCGCCGCCAACAAAGCTATTCCCTTCGGGTTGAAGGTGAAAATAATAACCGGCAAAAATTGATTTTTTCCCTCCCCGGTTGAAAGACGCGCTGAGGTTAATTTTATAAGGTGTTTTATTTTTTGAAAAGCGGATATCACGGTTAATCCTGAAAGTGCAATTTTTGGGTAAAAGCTCTTTCATGTCTTCATCAAACAAAACCATTTTCGGCAACAGTAAAGCAACAAATTCTTCGAAATTATATTTTGCCGCAAGATATTTTTCCCTGTTTTTATCAAACCAGGGCTTGTTGTTATTTTTTTTTAAAGCTTTTAAAAAATCAATTGTGGATGAAGAAATCAAGATAAGATGATTTGTTTTAAAACTAAAAACTATGAACTACAAACTACGAACTATAAGCTACAAACTAAACGTTAGCCCAATTTTCACCGCTTTTAATTCGGTAAATGGTCATTGGGCTAATGTTATATTTATCCGCAATTTGTTGATGAGTGAGCTTTCTCCTCGGATTTGCAAGGATGTTTTTTATGGCTTTTACCTTGGTAGCTGTCAGTTTCAATCCTTTGTTCCTGGCTGTTTGAACTTTTTTGTATGCTAATTTACCAGGGCTTTTTTGCTGATGGCCTATTACCTCTTTTTGCGTAGCCCATTTTAAATTCTTTGTCTTATTATCTGCCTTATTATGATTAATATGGATTACAAATTTCTGCCTTGGCGATGTTTTCACATTGAAAAGTTTAGCCACTTCGCGATGGATATAAAGTGTGCCGCTCTGGCCGTCAAGATGGAGGTTCAATGTTGGGTAACCGCTGGTAAGGGATCCTGCAAGAAGTTTTCCATCGGCCAGTACATCTTCTTTATAACTTGCAGCGCGCCCATGAGAAGAAATAGCATATTTATTTCTCATAGATTGCCATCCTTTAAACTTTAATGGCTTCCATATTTCACCGTTAATTTTTTTGATCATGGCTTTATTTTAGTGATGAAGTTACAAAACTAACTTTGTATCAGGTTCAAAAAATCTTCTTCACTTATAATTTTTACTGTTTTTATTTTTTTTGCCTTTGTGAGTTTGCTTCCGGCAGACTCACCGGCAACAAGGTAATTAAGATTAGCGCTTACAGATGAAAGCAGTTTCCCGCCATTATCTTCCGCCATTTTTTCTGCCGCATTTCTTTTTAACGTGGGCAACGTTCCTGTAAATAGAAAAGTAGCACCCGAAAGTTTTCCAGTTACCGGTTCTGATTTATCGCCTTTCATGTTTAAGCCTTTACCAGCAAGCGATTCAAGCGTTTTAATATTATCTTCATTATGAAAAAAATCAAAAACACTTTCGGCTACTTTTTCTCCAATATCTTTTAACTGTTGTAATTCTTCAATTGAAAATTTAATAAGGCTAAAGGCCGTATCTACACTTTTTGATAAAGTTTTGGCAGTCGTTTCGCCTACATACCTTATTCCCAACCCATAAATTAACCGGTTTAAATTTTGCTTTTTTGACTGCTCAATTGCTGTTTTTAAATTGTCAACCGATTTTTGTTTAAAACCTTCCAATGCAACAATTTTTTCATAATTAATAGAATAAATGGATGGAATATTACTGATCAACCCCAACGAATAAAATCTTCTTACATTGGCTTCGCCAAAGGTTTTAACGTCCATCGCATCTTTGCTTACAAAATGGATAATACGTTCTACCACCTGCGCTTCGCAATTGATATTTACGCATCGCCAAACCGCTTCTCCTTCAGGTTTTATTAACGGATCGCCACACACAGGGCATTGGGTTGGAAAAATAATTTTGGTTTCTTTCCCGTTCCTTAATTCGGTTAATGGTTTTACAATATACGGAATTACGTCGCCAGCCCTTTCCACTATAACGGTGTCGCCTATACGCAAATCTTTTTCTTCAATAATGCCTTCATTAAAAAGAGAAACGGAAGTAACGGTTACGCCGCCAATGTGAACCGGTTTTATTTTTGCAACGGGCGTTATAGAACCTGTCCTTCCCACCTGGAATTCAACATTAATTAATTTTGAAGTAGCCTGGCGCGCTTTAAATTTATAAGCAATGGCCCAACGCGGATGATGCGTAGTGCTTCCAACCTGTTGCTGAATTTCTATCTCATTTACTTTTACTACAATACCATCAATTTCATAAGGCAATTCATCTCTTCTATTTTCAAATTCATGGCAAAATTGTACGACATCTTCTATATTATTAAAAACTTTTTTTTCTTTTACCGGAGTCCGAAAACCGCATTCAGAAAGCATTTGAAGAATTCCCGAATGGGTATTTAATAAATCAGGGTATTTTTTCAATCCTTTTTCATTCAATTCTATAAAACTTACATGATAAAGAATTGCTTCTAATTTTCTTTTTCTGACCGATGCCGGGTCTTTCATTCTTAACGAGCCCGCAGCCGCATTTCTCGGATTGGCCAAAGGGGCTAATCCCTCTTCGGCAAGCGATTGATTGTATTTTTTAAAATTTTCTTTATTTAATAAAACTTCACCGCGGATTTCTATTTTTTTTATTCCATAATCAGCAAATTTGGCGGATAAAGGAATAGAGCCTATTTGCCTGATATTAGTGGTGATGTCATCGCCGGCAACTCCATCTCCCCGTGTGGCACCGCGAACTAAAAGATCATTTTCATAAATAAGTGAAATGCTTGCTCCGTCATATTTTGGTTCCGCGCTAAAAGTAATTTTTTGATTATCGGTTAATGTTTTTAAACGATTATCCCATGCAACCAGGTCTTCTGCGTTGTAGCTGTTTTCGAGGCTCAGCATTCCAACAAGATGAGGAACCGTTACAAAATCGGAATTAAGGCTGCTTCCTACTCTTTGTGTGGGAGAATCAGCCGTAATAATGGAAGGGTTTTCTTTTTCCAGCTTCTCTAATTTCTTATAAAGCTTGTCATATTCTTCATCAGAAACCAATGGATCGTTTAAAATATAATAACGATACTCATGGAAACGCAAAATATCCCTGAGTTCATCAGCATTTCCATTATTTTTAAGAAGCCGTTCCGTTTCTTTTTGTAAATCTTTTATCTCTTCTGTTGTATACATAATTAAATTTGAAATTAGTGGTTTTTAACCATTAATTTCACGAATTTACCCAATTCTTTTTCGGCAATAATTACTCTTTTTTCGATAATTTTTTGCTATAGTAAACCAACAAATTATTCACTTTTTTATTTTTCCACCAGCCCACTTTTAAAAAAAAATTTAAAAAAAATTCAGATTTTCAAAATAGTGTGTTTATTTTACACAATAAAATTTGCTTGATATGAAAAAGCCCTGCTTTTTTGGGTTATTTTATTTTTTCTTTCCAAAGCTTTCCACAATTATTATTTTATATGTACATATCGGCGTAAAATGTAATAGAAATATTGCTGTTCAATGAATTTGAAAGATTTTGATTATTAAGAAACAAAAGGTTCGGGCGGTAAAAAAGAAAAATTTCAATTAGAGAAGGCAAATAGTTTATTTCCGATAACTAAGTGATTAAGAATAAATAGTTCAGTGGTTATAATTATTTTTGATTATTAATAAAAGCTGAAAAACGTATGGCAGAAGAAAAAACAGATATTAATTCAAAACAATTGTATTCAAAAACCCTAAAAGGTTTGCAATCGGAAGTACAAAGCATCAACCGTGTCGCTTTATCAGTGGATTGTGTAATTTTTGGCTTTGATGAAAATAAATTGAAAGTATTGCTTATTCGCTCCGACCTTAAAAAATACAAGGACCAGTTTTCCCTTTTAGGTGATTTGGTAAAACCGGAAGAAGATTTGGATACAAGCGCCTACCGTATTCTAAAACAACGCACCGGGTTAGATGATTTATACCTGGAACAGATTCATACGTTTGGCGAAGTGGGGCGCCATCCCGCCGGCAGAGTGGTTTCTGTGGCTTATTGTTCTCTGATTAATGTACAGCATCACCGTTTAAAAATATTGGAAAACGAACTTCACTGGCACGAAGTGGATAGTGTAAAAGAATTATTATTCGACCATAAAAAAATATTTGACGCTTGTTATAAATGGCTTCAAAAAAGAGTTCAGAAACATCCATTGGGATTTAGTTTACTACCCAATAAATTTTCGCTTCGTGAATTGCAAAATCTCTATGAAGCGATACTGGATAAAAAACTGGACCGGAGAAATTTCAGAAAAAAATTCTTTTCCATGAAGTTTTTGATTGACCAGGGCGAAGATGAAAAAAATGTGCCACACCGGCCAGGAAGATTGTACAAATTTGATTATGAAAAATACGAGAAGAATAAAAAAACCTGGTCTGGAATTGATTTTTAATTTTGAGTCAGGAAACTAATAAATAAAGGGTATTTTTATTTCGGATAAAAAATAGGCCTGGCTTCATGATTACACAAAAAATATTTTACTGTCTTTAAAAACACAGGAAACTTTGCCGGATATGGCTCAAACAGGAAATGAAATCAATCACGGAATTCTTTGGCCTGACTGCAATGTTCAGCATAGACAGCCTTGCAACTTTACTGGATGCCGCGCTGTCAGCATTAAAAAACCTAAACCCTTCGATTATTACCTTAATCCATATTGCATTTGAAGGACAAAATTCTGACTCGGATTTTTTTTGATACTATGATAAATCGTGGCGTATCTTTCGACGCGATTGGCGAATCTTATTATCCTAAATGGCACGGGCATTGAAAGATCGAGATATTAAATTAAGATTGCTTCAGAAGAAATACGGTAAGCAAGTGATAAGTAGCGGAACATTTTCAATTGGGAAGACAGGTAAAACGTATTGCTTTCCCCCTCCCTTGAAATCCGAAAAGAACATTTATTTGAGAACTATTAAGTACCTGGCAATCTATTTTTGACAGGGATGGAAAATCGAACCAAAATTTATATGAATACGATGATATAAAAATAAATTTCTAAAAAATAAAAACTAAAGCGATAATTTTTTTATGAAACTACATCTGATAGATTACAGCATAATCGGGCTGTATTTTCTTTTTGTATTAGGGATCGGGATTTTATTAAAAAAGAAAATAAAAACGGCCAACGATTTTTTAATGAGTGCACGCAATATTCCTTTATGGATCACGAGCCTTGCATTTATTTCCGCCAATTTGGGTGCACAGGAAGTATTAGGAATGGCTGCCAATGGAGCCAAGTACGGGCTGTACACTGCGCATTTTTACTGGCTTGGTGCGGTTTTCGCGATGGTCTTTCTCGGGCTTTTTATGATGCCTTTTTATTATGGTAGCAAGGCACGAAGCGTTCCCGAATATTTAAAACTCCGTTTTGATGAAAAGACAAGGACTTTCAATGCATTCACGTTTGCGGCAATGACCATTTTTTCTTCAGGAATTTCTTTATACGCTTTGGCCATGTTGATGCAAACGGTTTTAGGATGGGATTTTAATGTATCCATTTGGATTGCAGCCGGAATCGTTTTGGCTTATACTTTCCTGGGTGGGTTAACCAGCGCAGTTTATAACGAAGTGCTCCAGTTTTTCCTGATTGTTTTGGGGATTGCTCCATTAGTATTTATTGGTGTTCAACAGGCAGGCGGGCTTCATGGAATTATCGCTAATGTTGAAAGTGCCAAATTACATTTATGGAAAGGAATGAGTAGCCCCGCAACCAATCCTATGGGAACGGATGCCTTTAGTATGGTCTTCGGTTTAGGCTTTGTGCTGGCATTTGGATATTGGTGTACAGATTTCCTTGTCGTGCAAAGAGCGATGATCTCACACAACCTTAATGATGCGAGGCGCACACCACTTATTGCTGCTTTGCCAAAGATCTTCATGCCGCTAATCGTAATTGTGCCGGGAATTATTTTGCTCGCTTTACAACATCAGTTTACAGGGTTTGACCTTCCTAAAAATATTAACGGGCAAACAGATTATAACATGACGCTTCCGTTGTTATTATCTAAATTATATCCGAGTGGAATTTTGGGAGTTGGTATTACCGCGTTAATTGCTTCGTTTATGTCGGGGATGGCGGGGAATGTAACGGCATTCAACACTGTTTTTACTTATGATATTTATCAAAGCCATATCAAACCGCACGCAAGTGAAAAACATTATTTAAACGTAGGAAAAGCGACTACGGTAGTTGGAATTTTATTATCAATAATTACTGCTTATGTGGCGCGCGGTTTTAACAGCATCATGGATTTACTACAATTGGTTTTCAGTTTTGTAAATGCTCCGTTATTCGCTACATTTCTTCTCGGAATGTTTTGGAAAAAATGTACACCCAATGGCGCTTTCTGGGGCTTATTATCAGGAACAGCAACAGCAGCGCTTACTTACTCTTTGACAACGGCTGAAGGCAAAGGAGGTTCGATTGCTAACCTTCATACCTTTTATTCCGGAACAAGCCAGGCGTTTAATATTGCGTGGATCTCCTTTTCTGTATGCTTCATTATTACTGCTTTTATCAGTTTATTTACAGAAAAGAAACCAGAGAATGAATTGGTGGGTTTGGTGTACAGCCTAACTCCGAGACAGCAGGATAAAAATCGCATCTGGTATAAAAATCCTTTATGGCTTGCTTCAATTGTGGTTGGCATTACCATCTTATTAAATATCATATTTTATTAAATAAATAACAATGAAAAAATTCTTTGACCTCCGGTTTGTGATTGGTATTTTTTTTCTTGCAGTCGGAATTTTATTGTTGATCTATAGTTTTACCAACCCAAGTGTTGCCCATCCGGAAGTAAACCGGTGGAGTGCTGTTTTTTTTATTGCATTTGCAACGATAATGATCCTTATGGCTTTTGATAAAAAGCCGGAAGATGAATTGTAGAAAAAATCAAAATTTAGATTCAACTTGTAAATTCTTATAAAAGAATTTTAAACCAGCATTCCGAAAAAATCCAAAAAAAAAGGGAGAACAATTCTCCCTTATACTATATTCTTGATTTTTTTATTCAAACTGTTTTGAAATACCTTTTGCCAGGTCAACCATTTTTTTAACTCCGTCTTCGGGAAGGTTTCCTTTCTTGAATTCAGCAAGGGTTTCGGGAAGTTTATTTTCCATTTCCAATAAAAATTGCTCTTCAAAATCCTGCACTTTTGAAACAGCCACATTACTGATTAATCCATTGGTTCCCAAATAAATAATAGCGACTTGCTTTTCTACAGGATAAGGAGAAAACTGTGGTTGTTTTAAAATCTCCACGTTTCTTGCGCCTTTATCCAAAACGGATTTTGTAGCAGCATCCAGGTCACCACCAAATTTAGAGAACGCTTCCATTTCACGATACAAAGCCTGGTCAAGTTTTAAAGTACCGGCCACTTTTTTCATGGATTTGATCTGTGCATTTCCACCTACGCGGCTTACAGAAATACCCACGTTAATAGCAGGGCGGATACCGGCGTTGAACAGGTTACCTTCCAAGAAATATTTGTCCGTCGGTAATTGAAATTACATTGGTTGGAATATAAGCAGAAACGTCACCAGCCTGGGTTTCGATAATTGGTAATGCGGTTAATGAACCACCGCCTTTAACCAAATGTTTAATATTTTCAGGAAGGTCGTTCATCTTCTGCGCGATCTCATCTTTAGATACGATTTTAGCTGCTCTTTCCAATAAACGGCTGTGCAAATAGAATACATCGCCCGGATAAGCTTCACGCCCCGGCGGGCCTTCTCAGCAAAAGGGAAACTTCACGGTAAGCAACCGCTTGTTTACTCAGATCATCAAATATGATTAAGGCGTGGCGGCCGGTATCGCGGAAAAATTCTCCGAGAGCGGCACCCGCAAACGGAGCGTAGAACTGCAACGGAGCAGGCTCAGAAGCAGAAGCCGCTACGATAGTAGTGTATTCCATTGCCCCGTTATCTTCCAATACCTTCATCACATTTGCAATGGTGGAAGCTTTCTGGCCGATGGCTACATATATACAGTAAACAGGTTTCCCTGCCTCGTAAAATTCTTTTTGATTAATGATGGTATCAATACAAATAGCGCTTTTACCGGTTTGGCGGTCGCCAATTACCAATTCACGCTGGCCACGGCCAATCGGGATCATCGCGTCAATTGCTTTAATACCAGTTTGAAGCGGTTGTTTTACCGGTTCACGAAAAATCACCCCCGGTGCTTTACGTTCCAAAGGCATTTCATACAATTCGCCAGTGATCGGCCCTTTACCATCGATTGGTTCACCCAAGGTATTAATTACGCGGCCGGCAAGCCCGTTGCCTACCTTGATAGATGCGATTTTTCCTGTGCGCTTTACAGTGCCACCTTCTTTTATATCACCACTATCCCCCATCAATACCACCCCTACATTGTCTTCCTCAAGGTTAAGTGCGATTGCTTTTACGCCATTTTCAAATTCAACCAACTCGCCTGAACTTACATTGTTCAATCCATAAATACGCGCAATACCGTCTCCCACCTGCAACACGGTTCCAATTTCTTCCAAATTGGATTCAACATTCATATTACTTAGTTGGCTTTTGAGAATCGCCGAAATTTCGTCGGGTTTTATGTCAACCATATATTTGTCATTTTTTAAGGCTGCAAAGGTATGTAAAGCAAAAAGATTTTCAAAAGTAAAATGGAGCAATAAATCTCTTAAAAAATTAATTTTAAAAAGAAATGATTTCAAAAACAGAAATACTTATTATTTGTTAGTTTACTATATTTTATGAAAACTCTAAATCTCTTTTATTTGCCGGATCATTTGATTGGTAAAGCCCCATTCATTATCGTACCACGCCATTACTTTGCACAAATCGCGGTCCACTACACGCGTCATTTCTGAATCAACAACAGAAGCAAAAGTGCTTTGAATAATATCAGAGGAAACCAAAGGCTCGCCTGAAACAGAAACGACTTCTTTATACCTTTCTGTGGCCGCTTCTTCTTTTAGAATATTATTGATCTCTTCAGGCGTGGTAGGCCGGTCAGAAACAAAAGTAATATCAGATATAGAGCCAACAACTACCGGTGTACGAACGGCAATTCCATCAAACTTTCCCTGGTATTGTGGCAAAGTTTTTATGGTTGCTATTGCCGCCCCGGTTGCAGCCGGCACGAGGTTCATGGCCGCCGCCCGGCCCATTCTCAATTTTTTTGCTGAAGGCCCATCTACAATAGATTGAGAAGCGGTATATGCATGAATTGTGTTTAAGATAGCTTTTTTAATGCCAATTCTTCTTCCCAGGATTTCTATAATCGGGCTTATATTATTGGTAGTACAACTGGCACATGAAAAAATAGCCACTTTCCCATCTTCGGTATTTACTCCATAAACAATTGTTGGCGTGTCAACACTTTTTGTCGGGCCTGAAATAACTACGTGTTTTGCACCGGCTAATAAATGTTTTTCCGCGTCTTCGCGATCGGTAAACAAGCCGGTGCTTTCAATTACCGTATCTATTTCCAAATCTTTCCAGGGCAAATCGGCTGGATTTTTTATGGAGAGGTAACGGACTTTTTTATCTCCAACATGTAAATGATTCTCATGCGCCCGTACTTCTTTAGAATAAGTTCTGTAAACCGTATCATATTTTAAAAGATACGCGGCGTTTTCAATAGTTAGCAAATCATTGACCGCCACCACTTCCAGGCCGGGCGTATCCATAATAACTTTTAAAGCGGCACGCCCGATACGCCCGAATCCATTTATTGCAATTCTTTTCATGAGATTAAATTATTTTTAAAAAAAGATAAGCCCACCAATTTATGCCATTTGTTTTTTTCTTTTAGATTCAATGGCTTTTATTAAGTCATCGTAGGCTTTATTAAATTTTTTAACGCCTTCTTCTTCCAATTTTTGTGTCGCCTCATCAATATTAATATCATTTTCCTCTAATTTTTCCAATTCTCTCCTTGCTTTAAGCAAATTGTTTTCTAAATGATCCTGCACTTTCCCATGATCCCTGAAAGCGTCAATGGTTTCCATCGGAAGTGTATTAATGGTATCAGGGCCGATAAGCGCCTCCACATATTTTACATCGCTGAAAGATGGGTCTTTGGTACTGGTGCTTGCCCACAAAACTTTTTGCTTTTTAGCGCCTGCTTTTTCAAGCTGCCTGAATCGGCCTCCAAAGAAAACCTGTTTAAAATTTTCGTACGCTACTTTTGCAGAGGCGATAGCTACCTCTCCTATCAAATCATCTAATTTTTTTTCTTTTAAAACCGGGTCAAGCATCACATCAATCCTGCTGAGAAAAAAACTGGCCACAGAAAAAATATGATCTATCGGCTCGTTATTTTTCAACCTGTCTTCAAGCCCTGAAATATATGCTTCGGTTACTTCCAGGTAGCGTGGAATTCCAAATAATAAAGTAACATTCACATTGATCCCTTCGCTGATACATTTCCTGATAGCAGGAAGGCCTTCTTTGGTTCCGGGGATTTTGATCAATACATTTTTCCGGCCAACCGATTTCCATAATTCGCGTGCCTGTTTAATAGTTCCTTCCGTATCGTTTGCCAAATGTGGCGAAACTTCAAGGCTTACAAAACCGTCAATTCCTTTTGCCTCGTCATAAACCGGTTTCATAATATCTGTCGCGCGGCGAATATCATTTACCGCAAATCCAAAAAATATTTCTTCATTGTTTTTCCCTTCGTCCGATAATTTTTTTATGTCTTCATCATAATCAGAACTACTGGTAACCGCTTTTTCAAAGATGGAAGGATTGCTGGTTATGCCCTGACAATCCATCTTCATCAATCATTTTTTGAAGTTTGCCACTTTCCATTAATTCGCGGTCAAAAAAATCAAGCCAAATGCTTTGGCCGAGATCGTGAATGTTTTTTACTTTGTTCATTTTTAATAATTTTTTTTAATTCCGGGATGCCCTGAAAGCCTCAAAGGATATGCCATCATCGTTTTTTACAAAATACAAATCGCTCTTAAAAGTTGTTTTACTGTCGTTGTAAATTCTATTAAGCCTGGAAAACAAATTTACAGCTTCTATCTTATTCTTTTTTAACCTTGGCTTTAAAAGTGCTTTTCTAATTCTCTTTGATGCCTTCCCAAAAACTTTTCCTATTTCTTTTTTCTTTTCTACTATAATGAAGGCTTGCCCGCAATTCCTGCATTACCGGTATTACCATGCTGAGGGAAAGAATCGCGGAGGCAAGGCATAACGTACACCAGGTATGCAACACAACCGGTTGAAGTATAATCAGTAAGATGCTTACCAATCCCATCATTGCTACAAGAATCGAATATAAAATTACAGCCCAGGGGTTTGTTTTCCAGCGGGCGCTATTACCAACAGAAACTAAAATGATATCGCATAAATAGCCAAATGCCCCGATAAGCCCATCGGGAATGGGAAGCGAACGCGAAAAAGAGGAATTTACAACGGCGTTAGTGCCGTTCCCGAAAAATGGTTCCCAAACTTTCGAAAAAAACTGTAACTGGTACAATCCTAAATACAATGCGATAAGAAAACCAACTATTGCCATTATTAAAAGCGGAGACCTCTTGCTCCACGAAGAAGGATTGGAACTGCTGCCCGGGGGAATAGTATCATTAAAATTCATTTAGTATAATTTTCTAATTTTTTAAAATGGGAACCTGGTAATTTTTATTTTCCCAATGGTTGGCTTTTTTCCAGAAAAAAGTAAATTGTATTTCCCCGGAACCGGATTTTTTTAAATCAATGTCTACTAAATGAATACCCAATTTCGTATCGGTGGTTTCAGTGTCATGGCTCGTCTTCCAGTTGTCTAAAGACCAACGGACGGTTGCCGCGGCCAATACTTCTATCCTTAGGTTTTTATTCTTCGGAACGTTTTTGCAAGGCCATGAAAAACGCCAAACCTCAAATGTGGATTTTGATTTGTTTTTAATATATCTTTCCACGTTATGTTCTGACCTGTCGAAAATCTTCTTTTCTTTTATAGAACTGCATAATTTAATATATTCAGAATGAGCCCATACCAAAGGCATTGCTGAACCGGAATGTTGGCCAAAAAATAATTCCTTTTCAGGAATATCATCTGTATCCCAAATCTGCTCGGAAAGAAGCCCGTTATTCGCAAATTTATCTATGGATTTTAGAATTTCTTTTGCGTATTCAATATTCCCTGTGGCTATTTCATAATGGCCTCTTTCGCCTGCTAATAATGGCCATGCTCTGCCAATGCCATGATCGTCGCCTGAGAAAGGATCTCCATTTTTATCTTCCCCATAACCATCATTTGTATAACGATGCCAGCAAGGGCCATTGGGCGTTTCCACTTTTAATTTTGCGTCAATGACTTTAACGGTATTTAATATTTTAGGATCATCTGCAGCGCGCAAACCAAATCTTACCAAAGCCAAAGCATCCACACAAATCAATTCCCACAAATGCATTTTTCCATTTTCCCTGTTCCTGTTCTTTATATAAATAAAATTATTTTTCACTTCTTCTGCCGGGTCATGGGTATTATTGGTGCGCATATAATATCCATCTACGCCCACCTCTTTTGAAAGTGGCGTATCAGTAACATAAGTCCATTTTTCAATTTGATCATTCCAATAATCAGCGGTTTCGCGGCAATATTTTGCCATTTCCTCATCTTTATCTATTTCTGACAAGATTGCAGCGCACAATAAAGCGGTTATTTCAGCCGCTAAAGTAAAAGCGGTTAATCCCGGTTCTTCTTCCCACCTGTCTTGCTGGGTATAAGGGCCATGAATTATTAAAAAGGAAAGTGCTTTTTTTAATCCGGGCCAATATCTTTTTAATCTTTCGGGGCTGGTTTTTTTATCATGAAAGCATTTATCTACCAAAACTATCGGCAAAGCAATTTCATCCATTTGCAAACCCGTCCAATTAGGCTTTCCTCCCAACCACATATTCTGGCTCCATTTGCCATCATCTTCCTGCGTTGCCATCAGGTAATTTAGTATTTGAAGCACTTCATTTTTGGAATCTAAAGCCAAAAAACCACCCGAAGTTTCTACCAAATCCCGCGGCCAAACCAGGTGGTAACCGGCTTTATCATTATCTCCTTTTGTTTCGCCCCAGGGAATGGAAAGGCTGGCAACTACTCCTCCTGGAAATTTTTTAGATTGATGAATATTTAAAACAGTAGCGCTTGTGCGAAAATGTTTACCAATAGCGTTTCTGTCAGATTTTACACTGTGATAATTGTTTTTGAAATTTTTTCCATCCATTTATATATTCTTCTCTTGCTTTGTCATAACCATCCAACAAACTTGCCCAGGCATGGTGCGCTGCATCTTCTTCTTTTGCGCCAAAACTTATCGCTATTACAAATTCCTGTGTTTTTGAAATATCAATTTCGGCCGTAAGGGCGATGTTGCCATTATGTGCTGCTGAATATTGCCATTCCATTTTTTTATGCTGATTGATATCTGTATATCCATCTGAAGTGCCCACATAACCAACAGATCTTTTAATAAAATCTGCATAAAAGCAGGCAACAGCCAGCGTAATGCCATCCCGGTTGGCAAATAGCATGGGGATTCCTTTGTAATCTGCTATCCACCCGTCATTATTTTCTCCTTTATCATTAAGATGCGGAGAAAGAAGCAAAAAAAGTTTATACTTCGATGCATCCCCTTTTTTGTTAGCTTTAAAACGTACCCGTTGCAAAACGGTTTCCCGGCAAGGGTCGGTTATGATTTCCTTTTCAATGGTATATCTTTTTTCTTTACAGGTATTTACAATTTTAAAAGCGGGAATGCCTTCTTCAACCCATTTTATGGAATGATCAGTATCTCTTTTTTCTTCTGAAAAAAAATCCTTGCCATCGGTAACAATAAATTCCATATCCCTGGTACTGGCGATATCTTCCCGAGGATAATATATTTCATCCAAAATACCGTGGCTTATAGTAAATATGACGTTTGATGAATCGTCAAAAGATTTTCCTAATCCCGATTTGGCGCTTGAAGTCCAGCGTGGGGAAACTCCCGGTGCGCCGGGTGGCGTTGTATTATTATCTGACATAAAATTATTTATATTTTGATTAACGGAATTCCGGTTTCTTTATCCATTTCCCTTTTCAGATAAACCGGGGATTCATTTAGAATGATTTCTAAAGTTGGATGCACGATTCCTTTCATTAAATGGCCGCCATATGCGGTTCCATCTTCTTTTGCCAAAACGATATGCCCATGAATTTTATATTCTCCTTTGAAAATGGTTATATCGCCGGCGAGGGATAATACTTCCATTTGTTGTTTAAAATGAGTTTTTTTATAATCTTTTATGGAAAAATCAAAAAAGCCAACGGTTGTTTCGCTGAAAGCCCCGATGGCGGTAAATTGCGAGGCAGAAACCTTTTCTTTTTTGGCAAAAGCCAATAATTGCTCCATGGCTTACTTCACCGCCACTATCCATAATAATCGCATACGTTTTTTGCTTATCATCATTTATTAATTTAAAATTCATATTATTTGTTCGTTTACTGTGATTAAAATTCGCAGAGTTTTAATAATTCCAGTATTAGATTTAATCTGAATTTTTTCTATTGTTCAACAAAACTGTTGCGCAAAATCCTAAAGCAATACCTGCCAGCACTCCTAACGTAGTTTTTTTATGGGTTGCCAACCACACTTCAGGGCTATAATTCCAGGATTTGGCAGCGAAAGTTCCACGTGCGCCGTGGTCGCCCGGCACAGGTTTCCATAAATTATTTTGCCTGTCAGGAGATTCCGGCTCATTGGTTTGCTGCCCTTTAAAACCTGTTTTTGCGAGATAATGGTCAAGGTAACCCGGCAAAAATTTATTTCCCCAAATAGTTTGTAATGTAGGATAACCAACATACAATTCTCTCTGAGGGTTTCTGGCTACTTCCAAAACGGCTTTGGCAGCCACCTCCGGCTCATAGATAGTTCCCATCGGCTTGGGCTTGTTTTTTAAATAACTTTTCACCCAGCCAAACTGGGTGGTATTCATGGCAGGCATTTGAACCATGCTCAGTTTAATATTACTTTTATCGTGGATCAGTTCGCTACGCAACGATTCAAAAAAACCATGAATCGCATGTTTGGAGCCACAATATGCAGACTGCAGCGGAATGCCCCGATAGGCTAATGCAGAACCTACCAGAATAATAGTTCCTTTGTCTTTGGGGATCATTCTTTTTAGAGCTGCTGAAGTTCCATAAACCTGGCCGAGATAAGTAACATCGGTAACATGTTCAAAATCCTTCATTTCCATTTTTTTGAATGGGCCGAAAACACTTACCATCGCGTTATTGATCCAGATATCAATCGAACCAAAATGATCTTCTATTTTCTGAGCAGCGTTTTCTACTTCATCTGCGTTTCCGACATCTGCCTGCGCTATATAGCCGTGGCCACCTAACTTCTCTACTTCGTCATTTGCCCCTCTCAGCCCATCCATTCCTCTTGCGATCATTCCCACATTGGCTCCGTGTTTCGCAAATTCCCTAACCATCGCTCTTCCCAAACCTGCTGAGGCACCCGCTATTACTACCGTTTTTCCTTTAAAATCTTGTTTCATTTTTTATCTATTTTTTAATTACTTTTTTAATTTTATGTTGATGAAGTTTTTATCCTTCGCATAGGATTGCATCAAAAACCAAACCTGCAGAAAATGCATACACTAAATGATACAATGCATCTTTGGCAATGGTTTCCGGAGCTTCTTTTGTTACCGGAGGCGCTACTTTTAAATAAGGCAACATGAAAAGTTCGGCACCCCAAACTGTTGTAAAAAAAGCAGAATTGGCCGCCAATCCTTTTAGCCCAAAAAGAGATATAAAGCCCCGTGCCATTCCAAGGGAAGTACCATAAACCCAATGAATTTTATTAGAAATATCTTCCGTCTTACTTTCTGAAACCGGTTTTATATCCAAAGCTTCGCGAACGGCATTTGCCGGAGTATTGCTGGCTTTCCTGCCGGTAATCTCCATATCTATTTTTTGGCAGATAGTCATTACAATGGTTCCTGCAAGGCCAGCGATGAGGCCTACTCCTATTGCAGTTCCTACGTCTTTCAGCGAAGTTTTATTTTGATTTTTGCTCATAACTTTTTTTTACAAGAATAGAAATCTTTAATAAATGTTTGTTTACTGGCCATCTATCAACATTTATACCTTTATTTTTTTCTTTTTTTTATTTAACACTAAATAACTAACCACTACCAGTCCAATGACCGAAATAATCAGCGATGTTCTTTTTACCGTTAAGGCGGCGAGAATGTAATTTCATTCCATTTACATATTTTTTTTCAGGATAATTTTCTGCGCTTTCTTCAGATTTGCCATTTTCATGTAACGCCATTTGTAGTACCTGCGCAATATGCATGCCTTCCCTATCGGTCATTTGTTCTATTTGCTCGCGGCAGCTATATCCATCGCTGATGATAATGGTTTTTTTATCCGCATTTCGCACGGCTGGTAATAAAACTCTTTCGCCGGCTTTAACCGAAACTTCATATTTATCGCCTTTCAAATATCCAAAATAACCAGCCATTCCACAACATCCTGAATCTAAAACTTTATAATTTAATCCCATCTTGCCTAATAACTTTTCTTCACTATCCATTTTCATAATCGCTTTATGATGGCAATGGCCGTGAACTACCGCATTTCTTTTTAATTGCGGAATTTTAAAATCGGGGCTTTCTTTTCGAGGAATTCGGCAATTGTAAAAGTTTGTTCTTTTAATCTTTTTGCATCCTGATTTTCTAATAAGAGATCGCAAAGTTCATCCCGGAAAACAGAAACACAGCTTGGTTCCAAACCTACTACAGGAGTGCCTTCCCTGATTTCATCGCGCAACGTATCAAGTATTTGCAGCAACATTTTTTTCGCGGTATCCAACATGCCGAAATCATACAAAGGGCGCCCGCAACATATAACACGTTTGGCAATAATTACCTGAAAACCGGCAGCTTCTAAGACTTCCATACCTGCAACCAAAGTTTCCGGTTTAAAAAAATTATTAAAAGTATCTACCCATAAAATCACTTTTGGTTTACCGGTATTCTGTTTTTCCTGTTTGCCAAACCAATTTCTAAATGTTTGTTGGGCGAATTCCGGAATCTTTCTTTTTTGTGTAACTCCAACAGAGGCTTTTGTTAAACGGCGCAATATGGGAGCATGGGTAACAAAATTTACAACTCCGGGAATTACGGAAGCCAATCTTGACCACCAGTAAATCCAGCCGAAAGCAAACGCGGAAGGCGGCCTTAATTTTTTCTTATAATAATGCGATAAAAACTCAGATTTTAATGTGGCGATATCTACATTAACCGGGCAATCGCCTTTACAGCCTTTACAGGCAAGGCACAAATCCAAGCGATTCTTTTACGTATTCGTCATTCCATCCATCTTTAATAACATTTCCATTTAGCATTTCAAAAAGCAGGTGGGCGCGGCCTCTCGTACTATCTTTTTCTTCACGCGTAACCATATAACTTGGGCACATAGTTCCTCCTTCATGCCGACGGCAATTCCCAACTCCTACACATCGAAGCGTTGCCCGCGCAAAACTTCCTTTATCATCGTCATCCAAAAAATGAAAATGAGTTTTGGGTGTGGGTGGATTATAGGAAGTGCCCAGCCTTAAGTCAGCTAATTGCCCATAACTGTCTATAACTTTTCCGGGATTCATCATCCATTGCGGGTCCCAAATGGATTTGAATTCATGAAAAGCCTGCATGATTTCCTCCCCATACATTATATCCAGCAAACTTCCCCTTGATTGCCCATCTCCATGCTCTCCTGAGAGTGAACCTCCATATCTTACAACAAGGTGAGAGGCTTCAATCGTAAATTTTTTATACTTTTCTATTCCTGCTTCAGTTATTAAATCGAAGGAAACGCGGCAATGAATGCATCCCTGTCCAAAGTGGCCATAAAGCGAAGGATTATATCCGTACTTGCTGAATAAATCCCTCAAATCTTTTAAATAATCGCCCACTTTTTCCGGGGGAACTGCAGAATCTTCCCAGCCAGGATACATATCCGGCTTGTCAGGTACAAAAGCCGTGGCGCCCAGCCCGGATTCCCTAATTTCCCAAAGTTTTTGTTCCTGGTCCGGGTCATCAAAAAGGCTCATGTTGGGTGGGTTATCATTCTTTTTTAATTCTTCCATCAGCGCTTTACATTTATTATCAGATTCCGTTTTATCCTTTCCTTCAAACTCTACTAGAAAGCCATCCGCCACCTTTGGGCAATAAAGGAAGATCACTTAAATTCAAACCTTTATTCTTCATAAATTGGATCAACAAATCATCAAATCCCTCCAGTCCAATTGGCTGATGTTTCATTATGGATGGGCATGCGTGGCCAGCAGCATATATATCAGGATAACCTAAAACTAATAAAGACCGAGCGCCGCGGTTCAGGCATTAATTTCATTTCTGCTTCCAGGATAACAACACAAGTTCCTTCAGAACCCACAATAGCTTCAGCCACATTAAATCCTTTTTCAGGTAAAAGGGAAGGGAGGTTATAACCTGATACCCGGCGCGGAATATTTGGAAATTTTTCACGGATCTTATCCGCATACTCATCTCTTAAATTTTTTAATTGCTGATAAATTTGCCCTTTTCTTCCTCCTTCCTTTATTATATTTTCCAATTCTTCATCAGAAGTGGGGCCGATTTTCATTTTGATTCCATCGTAAGTTAAGAATAGTTAGAGACTCTGTATTGTCCGCTGTGCGGGCACCATAACCATAAAATTGCGCCATTACTGAATGAATACCGCAGGAATCATTTCCCAACATGCCGCCAATAGCGCAATGGCTGTGAGTGGCCGGGTCAGGCCCAAATGTAAGATTGGCTTCTTTTTTTGTCGCTTTGCGCATTTCGTCCAAAACAATTCCAGGTTGGACAGTTACTGTTTTTTTAGTTTTATCAATATGCAAAACCTTGTTGTAATATTTAGTCATATCCATTACTACGGCTACATTACAACATGCACCTGTAAGGCTGGTGCCGCCGCCTCTTGATAAAACAGGCGCATGGTATTTTCTGCAAATCGCAACTGTATTAATAATATCGGCTTCATTTTTAGGAAGCACAACTCCCAACGGAACCTGGCGGTAATTTGAAGCATCCGTGGCATATAGTGCCTTTGTTCCATAATCAAAACGCACCTCGCCATAAATATTTGCTATCAACTCAGCTTCCATAGACGCCACATCTACTCCTTGTGAATATTTTGTTTCATAATTCAGGTCTAATGTATCAGTTGCCATAATTTTTTTATTTAATCAATAGTTTTTATCCTTAATCAGAATATGGTTAAATCAGTATCTTCTTAAAAAATTTTTATCCACAAAACTTTATATTTTTCCGCATCGTTATATTTAAATTCCAAGCCAAGCCCCGGCCTGCTCATATCCGCGTGTAACGCTCCATTAACCGGCTGAGACACACCATCAAAAAGCATGTTTTCAATTCGGACATGGTCATAAAAATATTCTGCAGTAAAAAAGGAAGGAAGCGATAAACCCGGATGCAAATGAAGCGACGGAGCGCAATGTGAGGAGAAAGGAAGTTGATGAGCTTCGCATGCATGGCCAGCTTTTAAAAAAGTAGAAATACCCCCGCATCTTGTTGCATCAGCCTGCAAAACATCAACAGCTCCTGCATCCAACATTTGTTCGAAGTAAGGAAGATTATATCCATATTCACCGGCGGCAATATTCATCCCTGCCGGAGCATTATCACGAATCAGATGCAATCCTTTTAAATCACTTGATGGCCGGGGTTCCTCGAACCAGGCAACTCCAAACTCAGCAAATTGGTTTGCTTTTTCCAGCGCTTGTTTTGCTGTATATGCACCATTGGCATCTACAAATAAAGCGCAATGTTTTCCAATTGCCTCCCGCGCTTGTTTTACTCTTTCCACATCCTTATCCGGTTCGCGGCCAATTTTCATTTTTACCTGTGTGATCCCTTTTTCAGCCCAGCCGCCTAATTGTTTTTGTAAACGGCCTATCGAGTAAGAAGTAAATCCACCGCTTCCATAGATTTGAAAATCATCGCGCACTTTTCCCAGCAATGAGGCTAAAGGAAGATTTAAAATTTTTGCTTTTAAATCCCACAAAGCATTGTCAATAGCCGAAATAGCCATTGATAGCAATTCCGCAATTACCATTATTTCTTACACTATGCACCATGGATTTAGAAATCATAGGGAATATCCATCGCATTTTTTCCTTCAACGATTTCCTTTAAATTTTTTTCAATAAAAAATGCGGAAGAAACATCAGCATAACTGTAACCCACACCCGATTTTCCTCCTGCATTTATTTCTACCAAAACCATCGTAGTGCTATCCCATTCAATGGTCCCATCTGATTCAGGTGCATCAGTTGGAATTGTATATGCAGAAACTTTTAAGTTTTTAATCATTATTTCATCTTGTCTTTCACTCATCTACTTATTCGTCTTTCATGTCGATTATAAAATTGTTGCTATTTCATCTTTCCATGGTTGACTTAATCATATCCCACGTATCAGGATCTCCTTTCAGTCATTGCCGACATAAAATTTCTTCAGCCTGCTTAAATGAAATATGTGGCGGAAGCGGCGGCACATTAGGATCTGTATACACTTCAATAACCACCGGCCTGTTCTGCGCAAAAGCATATTCCATCGATGGAATCAATATCTTCCGGTTTGTCCACTTTAATTCCATCAAGCCCAAGCATTTTTGCATATTCTGCGTAAGGAAAATCGGGTACATCCTGTGATGCTTCAAATTTAGGGTCTGCCGGTCCATTACTCTTTGTTCCCAAGTTACCTGGTTCAGGTCACGATTGTTCAACACCAAAATCACCAAACGCGGATCTCTCCAACTTTTCCAATATTTTGAAATGGTTATCAGTCCGTTATTACCCAGCATTTGCATGGCGCCATCCCCTACAAGGGCAATCGGCATTTTATCGGGATAAGCAAATTTTGCAGCGATAGCATAAGGCACGCCGGGGCACATCGTAGCCAGGTTACCGGATAAGAGAAGCTTTCATTCCTTTACGGATTTTTAATATCACGTGCAAACCAGTCTGCTGAAGTTCCGGAATCAGAAGATAAGGATACAATTATCGGGAAGTGTTTGTGATAATTCCTGAAAAACTCTTTGTGGATTGATGGGTTGGCGCACTCTTCATAGCTCTTGCATCCAAAACTTCCCACCATTCTTTTCATACTTTTTTCAATTCCTTCGCGCCAGCTTCTGTCTTTTTTTCTTTTTAAAAGAGGAATTAACGCTTTTAAAGTTTCTTTACTGTCCCCTTACTAGATTTAATTCCATAGGAAAACGAATGCTTAGCATTTTTCCATCAATATCTATCTGTACACCTCTTGCCTGTCCTGTCTTTTGGTAAAAATTCCGAATAAGGAAAACTGGGAACCCACCATCAACAATGTATCACAATCCATCATCATATCCCAACTTGGTTTGGTACCTAATAAGCCGATAGATCCGGTAACATAAGAAAGATCATCCGGCAAAACTGCCTTTCCCAAGCAGCGCTTTCGCCACACCGGCGCCCAATAATTCGGCTACTTGCTATTACTTCGTCTGCTGCCTCCTAACGCGCCTGCACCAATAAGCATCGCAACTTTTTTGCCCTCATTTAAAATATCTGCTGCTTTTTGATCAATTCTGATTCAGGAGGAACTATTCGTGCCTCCGGAAAATGCAATTCCCGTATGAATAGTACCGTGTCCTCGTGGCTGGCTCTTCGTAGCCTTCATCTCCTGCAAATCGTTGGGAACAACAATACAGGTAACTGTTCGTGTCGGCTTTTGCAATGCGAATAGCACGGTCAAGCAATTGCCGCATTTGCGATAGGCACCATAAACTGTGTGAATATATTCATGCGCCACATCTTTGTATAACGAATTCAAATCAACTTCCTGCTGAAAAGCTGCCACCCATAGCGAGTTCGTGGCGGATTGGCCAACAATGGCGACAACCGGCTGATGGTCCATTTCGCATCATACAATCCATTTAAGAAATGAATAGCGCCAGGCCCGGAAGTAGCCATGCATACGCCTACTTCACCCGTGAATTTAGCATGAGCACAAGCCATAAAGGCGGCATTTTCTTCATGCCTTACCTGCACAAAATCTATCATATCTCCTGCTCGGTCGAATGCACCGATAATGCCATTTATGCCATCGCCGGGAAAACCAAAAATGCGGGTAATATTCCATTCCTATAATCGTTCTAATAAAAAATCACTTACTAATTGAGCCATAAAATATTTTTGAAAAGATGAGAAAATCTGAAAAGGAAATAACTGGATCAGAGAATAAATTTGAAGAAGCGTGGATTCCTTTGACTGATTTTGTTACAACAAACACTATGCCTACACACAAAAAAAAATTGTAAAAATCATGGATTTTGAAGATCAACTTAAAGTAGAGATAGGAAGTCTTTTAGGAAAATTTTTAGTAAGCAACATTATTTGCATGTTAAAGCAATTTGGAGGCAAAGATTCCTCAGTGATTTTTTTAGGAGAAAAATATTCATCAACTTCTTCCTGAGGTTTTATTTTTGTATCCTTCAGTAAACAAAGAAATATTTGGTTTTTTAATTTCCATATCTGAACCAGTTTTCACTGAAGGCGCAAAAGGATATGCAGAAAGTTTTAAGAGAATTATTCTAAAAGGAAATTCGCATAAATCAACAAAAACAAGATTCCCTGTATTTCTATTTTGCACAGACAGTCTATAGAATTATTCTAATAAGGCATAGTCTTTGAGAAGGATTTTATTATTGTCTTTCTGATTAAATCAGGCAAAATTACTGCATTTTCTAGATAAATTTACTCTCAACATTATAATTACAGTAATGAAGTCAATAATAAATGAGATTCATCACATGAAATCAATATTATACTTCCAAAACCTTTATTTATTACAATCGGTTAATAATCCTGCTTCGCAGGAAGCAGAAAAAATCCATACTCTTTTTAATTATTTCAATATTGCGGCAGCAGGAATGTTGCTTTTGGTTGGATTTTTAATTGTTTATATCTGCATAAAATTTCGCCATAGAAAAGGAGATTCATCCGAACCAAAACAAACTACGGGAAATAAAAAATTAGAAGCTTTGATGATTGGCGGCCCTACTTTATTATTGGTTTTTTTCTTTTACCAAACCGTTGCCGTAATGAATTCGGTTTCTCCTCCTGTTGATAAAAACAGGCAACCCGATGTAGTCATAACAGGGCATCAATGGTGGTGGGAAGTTGATTACCCTAAAGCAAATGTGGTTACCGCCAATGAAGTGCATTTGCCGGTAGGAAAACCTTTGCTTATGGAAATGAGGTCTGCAGATGTGATCCATGACTGGTGGGTTCCGGAGCTCGGAAATAAAATGGATCTCATCCCAACAAAAAGTAACTATTTATCACTGAATATTAACAAGCCGGGAACTTATATTGGCGCATGTAGTGAATTTTGCGGAGCTGAACATGCATGGATGCGCATAAACGTAATTGCGCAAACACAAGAGCGATTTTGATCAATGGCTTGCAGCCAATGCAAAAGATGCGGTAAAGCCGCAGGATAGCCTGGCGATAACAGGCGCAAGATTATTTCAATCGAAAACCTGCGCCAATTGCCATCGTATTCAAGGCACCGATGCTACCGCAAATACAGGCCCTGACCTTACTCATCTCGCAGAAAGGAAAGAAATCTTAACCGGCTTACTGGCAAATAATGAAACGAATTTATTTAAATGGATCAACCATCCGCAGGAAATAAAACCCGGCGCGCACATGCCTGATTTTAAATTTAAAAAAGATACCCTTAAGGCTATTGTACATTATCTAGAAGAATTAAAATAAAAAATGAAAGAATCAATCGCCATACCAGAGCCTTCAAGCCATTTTCCGGGGCTTGGCGTAAGTACCGACCAGGGATTATTGCAGTGGATATCTTCTGTAGACCATAAAATGATCGGCATAATGTATTTGCTGATGGCGTTATTGTTCTTTTTAATTGGCGGCGTGGAAGCTTTACTGATGCGCATTCAACTGGCTTTACCCTTAAATCATTTTTTAGGCCCCGAAACCTACAATCAGTTTTTTACAATGCACGGCACAACGATGATTTTTTTTGTAGCCATGCCGGCAGTGCTGGGGTTTTCAGTTTATTTTACTCCGTTGATGATTGGTGCGAATGAAATGGCTTTTCCGCGTTTAAATTCCTTCAGTTTATGGATTACTTTTTTTGGAGGTTCTTTATTATATTTTAGTTTTTTAGCAGGCGGTGCGCCCGATGCGGGCTGGTTTAATTATGCTCCTTTAAATGAAAATAATTTTTCCATCAGCCATGGAATTGATTATTATTCAATGGGGTTGTTACTTTCGGGAATCGGAAGTGTAACCACTTCCATCAATCTTATTGTAACCATTCTTAATTACCGTGTAAAAGGAATGGCATTAAACAAGCTTCCCTTATTCGTCTGGATGGTGCTTGTAAATTCATTTTTATTGATTGCCGCTTTCCCCTCATTAAATGCTGCACTGGCAATGCTTTTGCTTGACCGGCAATTTCATGCTCATTTTTTTAATACGGCCAGCGGCGGCTCTGCCTTATTGTGGCAACATTTATTCTGGATATTTGGCCATCCCGGAAGTGTATATTTTAATCCTTCCACCATTTGGCATTTTATCAGAAGTGTTTCCCGTGTTTTCGCGCAAACCAATTTTCGGATATTCATTTGTAGCAGCATCTTCGGTAGCTATTGCATTGCTTGCTTTTGGCGTTTGGGCGCATCACATGTTTGCCGTTGGAATGGGAAATACAGTAGACGCATTTTTTTCTGCAAGCAGCATGTTAATTGGTATCCCGACCGGTGTAAAAATATTTAACTGGCTGGCGACAATGTATGGCGGCAAAATAAAATTTACCGTCTCGATGATGTTCGCGGTTGCATTTTTATTTGAATTTACAATTGGTGGATTATCCGGAATTGCCTTTGCCATCGTGCCCATTGACTGGCAATTGACTGATACATATTTTGTAGTCGCCCATCTTCATTATGTGTTTATCGGTGGAACTATTTTCGGGATTTTATCAGGATTATTTTATTGGTTCCCAAAAATGACCGGAAAATTTTTAGATGAAAAATTAGGCAAATGGTTTTTTTGGTTGTTTGTAATCGGGTTTAATGGTACTTTTTTAGTGCAGCATATTTTAGGGTTGATTGGAATGCCCAGAAGAGTGTTTACTTATCCTGATCTCCCCTGGTATGGAGTTTTAAATGTGATTTCTACAGTGGGGGCATTTCTGATGGGTGCGTCAGTTTTGTTGCTGGCTTATAATATTTATAAAAGTTTAAAACGCGGTAAAGTGCGCCGGCAAGGATCCATGGAATGGATTTACACTTGAATGGTATGCTGCTTCTCCGCCGCAATTAAAAAATTTTGATGAGGTGCCTGTTGTTCATGGGCGCCGCCCTTTATGGGATTTAAAAAACCCTGATAACCCTGATAAATAAAGCAGATGAAAAAAGATAATAAAACAATGATGAAACTGGTAGTAGGAACAGAAGCCATGTTTTTTATTTCCCTTATAATGGCTTTTATCTATATGGCTTACAATGCAGGTTTTGAGCCTCATGAAGTTAAAGCGCTCGATATAAAATCAACCGGAATTTTTAGCCTTTTCCTGTTCAGCAGCAGCTTTACTTTTTGGCGTGCTGATAAAAATTATCAAAAAGGGAAAATAAAAAATTTAAAGATCTGGCTGATTGCAACCATCGTTTTAGGAACCGTTTTTTTAGTTGGGCAGGGAAAAGAATACTGGAGATTAATCCAGGAAAATATCACATTAAACGGAAGTGTATTTGGCACCAGTTTTTTCACGCTCACAGGTTTCCATGGCTTCCATGTTTTTGTAGGATTGGTCATTTTAATTATTGTGTTGATTATGTCCTTTCTTGGAGATTTTAATAACAAAGAATCTACCGTGGTGAACACCGTGGGCATTTACTGGCATTTTGTAGATATCGTTTGGGTTTTTGTTTTCACGGTGGTTTATGTGCTTCCCTATTTTACGAAAATTTAAAATAATAATTATGCGCTCAATATATTCTTACTGGCATTTTGATTTAGGAATGATGTTCTTTATCATCGCGCTTTGCTTGTTGTATTTATATGCCATCCATTTCAAATTAAGAAAGCAATCTCTTTATTTTTTTGGAGGAATTATTTTGATCATTTTATGTGTAGCGTCGCCATTGCATTTTATCGGAAAAAATTATTTATTCAGCGCACACATGGTTTCTCATGTGGTAATACTTTTAATAGCCGCACCGCTTCTTGTAGCCGGCATTCCGGAAGAAAACAGTTTCAAAAAAAATTTCGTTCCCCTTTCGAAAAGGAAATTAAGAATTCCGGTTTTAAGTTGGTTTACTGGCGTAGGGGTGATGTGGTTTTGGCATATTCCTTCCATTTTCAATAAAGTTACTTCCGGGCAAGGAATGGGCTTAGTGTATGCAGAAACTTTGAGTTTACTTGTGGGGGGAATTATTTTTTCGTGGCCTGTAATAAATCCCAACAAGCAAAACCGTATTTCCCCAATTACAGGCGTACTCTATCTTTCAACAGCCTGTGTTTTTTGTTCGATCCTGGGTTTAATGATCACTTTTGCCCCCGCAGGAATTTATACCCATTACCTGAATATTTCAGGCACTTATGGGTATTTGCCATTGATAAGAAACGGTTGGAAAATTTCTGCCGCAGAAGATCAGCAAATGGCAGGCTTAATTATGTGGGTTCCTTGCTGTTTTATTTATTTAACCGCTTCGATGATTCTTTTAATAAAATGGTTTGATAGTAAAGAAAAGCCGGAAGCTGTTTCAGGAATAAATGATATTTCTATTCCAGCATCGCCATCTTTAAATTTTTAAAAAATGAATATAGAAAATCAAAATGAAACAGTAAAAGCAAAACCTGAGGTATTACCCAAACCAACCTACTGGCCTTTTTTTCTGGCGTTAGGATTAATGTTTTTGGGTTGGGGGTTACTAACTACCTGGTATTTTTCAGTAGCAGGTTTGATCATTTTTATAATATCACTTATCGGGTGGATAAATATTTTGCGCCATGAATGAAGAATCAATAAACAGGGTTGAAGAATCACCAAAAGAAATAAGCAGAAGAAAATTTTTTCTAAATTTAAGCCTTGGCATCGCCGGACTAAGCGCCGCAGCGGCAGCCATTCCGGTGGTAAGCGCTATTAATCGCACCATTATTAGAAAAAAAAATCAAAAATGGCGTGCGGTTGGAAAAGTGGATGCAATTTCAAACAGGCACCACCAACCTGGTAACTTTTATTAATGCGGACCCAAAACCTTATGCAGGCACTACCGCAAAATCTGCAGCCTGGTTGCGGCGAAATGAAAAAAATAATTTTATTGCTTTTGCTGCCAATTGTACTCATTTGGGTTGCCCGGTAAGATGGGAAAAAGATGCGCAATTATTTATGTGCCCTTGCCACGGCGGTGTTTATTATGCAGATGGAACCGTTGCCGGAGGCCCACCGCCCAAACCTTTGACAAGATATGAAGTAAGAATATCTAATAACGAAGTTCAGATAAAAACAGCGCCTCTCCCAATAACAAGCATGAAAGCATCCAAATCAACATGAAAAAATTCTTAAAGAAAATATGGAAATGGACTGATGACCGGACAGGTATTTCTGAAAATATCGTTCCGATCATCAAACATCCTGTGCCGCCAAAAGCAAAGTGGAGCTATGTTTTCGGAAGCGCAACCTTGTTTTGTTTTTTGCTGCAGGTAATTACAGGAATTGCTTTATCACTGTTGTACCAGCCTTCTTCAAAAGAAGCTTACCAATCACTTTTGTTTATAACCAATACAGCAAAGTTTGGCAATGTACTTGAGAGGCAATCCATTACTTCGGCGCTTCCGCGATGATCATTTTAGTAGGCATCCACATGATCCGTGTTTACATAACGGCTTCTTATAAATTTCCCCGCGAGATGAATTGGATTAGCGGGGTTTTTCTTTTATTATGTACTATTTTCATGGGGTTTACCGGGCAGTTATTACGTTGGGATTCTAATGGCGTCTGGTCTTCCGTAGTGGCGGCAGAGCAGTTAGGAAGAACGCCCTTTATTGGTAAATACCTGGCGCGGTTGCTTCTTGGCGGCGATACAATAGGCGGCCAAAGCCTGAGCCGGTTTTATTCTTACCATGTGTTTGTTGTGCCCGCCATGATTTTTATATTTATAGGCCTTCATTTGTACCTGGTAATACAAAATGGTATTTCAGAGCCGCCCAAACAAGGCAGGTTGGTTGACCCGAAAACTTATCGTAAATGGTACAATAATATGTTGAAAGAAAAGGGAGTTCCTTTTTATCCCAATGCCGCCTGGAGAGATGTAATGTTCAGTGCCATTATTATTATTTGTATTATTTGCGCAGCCATTTATTTTGGGCCTCCTGCGCTTTCGGGCAAACCGGACCCCGCAGTACTAAACACTTCCCCAAAACCCGACTGGTACATGGTTCCGTTCTTTGCATTGTTTGCACTGATGCCACATAAAATAGAATCTATCGCGATGCTGGTGGGCCTTTAATTACCATTATTGTATTATTTTCAATCCCTTTTATTTCTAATAAAGGAGAAAGAAGCCCGATAAAAAGGCCATGGGCGATGTTTGGAGTGATTTGTGTTTTTGTATTTGTGATCAGCTTGTTGGTGATTGGTTTGAAGGCGCCATGGTCGCCCCATTTTGATACCAAACAATTACCGTTAAGCGCTATCAAATCAAAAAATCCTGATTCTACTATCATAAATGGAGTACATTTATTTTATTCAAAAGGTTGCGAATATTGCCATAAGGTCAATCATTACGGAGGAATAGATGGCCCGGACCTTACCACCATCGGAAACCGCCTTTCACCACGTGAGCTTACCATCAGAATTGTAAATGGAGGAAAAAATATGCCTTCTTTTGGCGGCATACTTTCAAAAGAAGAACTAAATAATATTGTGGCATTTTTAGCTTCACAGAAATAAAAAATTTTGGAAATTGATAATGTGAAGTATTTACTTGCAAGAGAATTTTATCTAAATAAAAATCTTTGTTATTTGTTGCTTTACTGCAAGAATTAATTAAATAACAAAGCTATTTTGAAGAACAAGTAAAGAGCGAATTGAAATTATTATAATCCTAAAACAGAAAATGATTAATGGCTTTGCCCTCTTTTGCTTTTTTATCTGAATAACAATAATGTAGGCATAAAAAAACCACCTCTTTTTTGAGAGGTGGCTTGGCTAATTTAAAAAATATTGAATTCTATTTTGCTAATTCCGTTACCTGAGCCCCGGGTACTTCACTTTTCATTTTCTTCATCCAGGTATCGCGAATTTCAGGGCTATCCCATTTTGCACTGGAACTTATTATCTGCCCATTTGCGGCTTTCAGATTAAAATAATGTTTGCCATTTGCGGCAGTTTTCATTTCATATTTATCAGGTAATGCAATATTCTTTTTTACAGATTCAATTCCGTTTAACAGGTTATCTTTTTGAGTATACCCTTCGCTGGATAAAAGAACTTCTCCTTCCCCGTTTATCAATCTGAAATAATGTTCATTGTTTTTTCCTACAAAGGTTTCAAACTTAGTCATAATGTATCTTTTGTTTTAAAAGTGAATAAAAATTGTTATTATATAATATAAGGAAAAAAAGTTGGAAATCCAAAATTGAATAGAGAAGTAGAGCTTAATGCACAATAAGATTTGATGTTTTTTTATAGCAACACATCCTGCCTGACGTTAGGCAGGCACATAAAAGAGTTTTTTTATTTCCATTAACCACCTGTACAGAAAAAAGTATATAACGGTTATGGCTACCTTATTTTTTATAAAATAGAAATAAATTTAAAAGATATAATATTAATTTCAATCAGGGCATAAGGTTTGTGTGCATTTTATTTTAATATTAATAAAATAAGTAGACTATTTATGCAGGAATCAGATACGCCATCACCAAAAAACCAATTAAATTTTTCAAAAAAAATTTGGATTACAGGAGGTATTTTTTCTTTATTAATCATCTTAATTCTTCTCTTCAAAACTTTGTTCAGTGTTATACTTTTAGCACTTGCCGGAATCCTGCTTGCCGTTTATTTTCGCGGATTTGCGAATATGCTGCACAGAACTCTTCATTGGCCAAACAAACTTTGCCTTTTCCTGTCTGTATTTATTAATATCATTTTAGTGGCAGGTTTTTTCTGGTTTGTGGGAGCGCGCCTTCAACAGCAAATTTCAGAATTGTCTGATACCTTGCCACAAACAATTCAACACGTAAAAGAGCAATTAGGCCAAACAAAAACCGGAACTAAGGTTTTGGCTTACATAAATAATTCTTTCAATTCAATAAAAACAGAATCCGTTGCCAAACATTTTTTTTCCAGCAGTTTTGGTGTACTTAGTGATTTATATATCGTACTTCTTTTTGGAGTTTTTTTTACGGTAGACCCTTTACTTTATAAAAAAGGAGTAGTTCATTTGCTGCCCGAAAAAGCAAAAGAAAAAGGTGATAAACTTCTTGATGAACTTAATGCAGTTTTAAAAAAATGGCTGAAAGCACAGATCATTGGTTTCTTTTTCATTGCGGTATTTCACAGGAATTGGTTTGTGGATAGTTGGAATGCCGCTTATACTTACGCTTGCGCTCATAGCAGGAATATTGAATTTTGTTCCCAATTTCGGGCCTCTCATCGCTTTGATTCCAGCGGTTCTTCTTGCGCTGATGCAAGGCTTTTCAACTGCTATTATTGTCGCTTGTATTTACACAGGTGTACAAATTATTCAAAGTGCCGTTACGCAACCCATCATTCAACAAAAGATGGTTAGCCTACCGCCTGCCCTTACCATTTTTGCACAGGTTGCTTTTGGAATATTAGCAGGCTTTTGGGGTGTTTTACTTGCTACTCCTATTGTTGTAATTATATTAAAAATTGTAAATAGTTTGTATGTTGAGAAACAGGAAAATCACAAATATGCTGTAAAATAAAAAATGATTTAACGAATTAAAATATGGATAATAAATTTACAAAATGGTTTCGCAATAACTATAATAAGATTATAAAAAGTATTGCATTTTATCCTGCTATTATTGCTATTGCTTTTCTTATTCTTTCTATTATTATGCAGGAATTTGATTTTTCTAAAACAGGGAAACTTATCAAGTCAAATGCAAGCTGGATAAGTTTGCAAGATGCAAATACAGCCCGAAGTATCGTTTCCACAATAGCCGGCGGAATTATTTCTCTTACGGTTTTTAGTTTTTCTATGGTAATGATTGTGTTGAACCAGGCCGCTTCGCAAATGAGCAACCGAATGCTGGAAGGAATGATTGCCAACCGTTTTCAGCAATTTGTGCTTGGAGTTTATATAGGCAGTATCGTTTATGCGCTTAGTTTATTAAGTACCATTCGTGATGTTGATTCCGGCATCCATATTCCCGCGTTAAGTATTTATTTATTGCTGCTAATAACAGTTACGGATATTTTTATTTTTATCTATTTTCTCCATTACGTTACTCAATCAGTAAAGTTCCAAACTATTATCAACCGCGTTCATAAGGATACAATGCATTCTTTGGAGCAAAATTGTACTGAAAATTCTTCTGATGCTTTTCTGCTTCCAAAAGGAAATTGTCAAAAAGTTTGTATGGAAGCCTCGGGCATTTTCAAGGCTTTGACAGAAAATTGTTGATCAATTTTGCTGTTAAATATAAAGGGGCCGTTCATTTTTTAAAGGCCGCCTGGCAGCTATTTAGTAAAGGGCATACCCATTGTTGATTTTTATTGCCAAAAGGAATTATCTGAGGATGAAATAAAAGGCATGTTTATCCCTATTGATTTTTACATCGGCCAGGATATTCAACTCAATTATTATTATGGGATTCATCAACTTACTGAAGTAGCCATTAAAGCCCTAAGCCCGGGTATCAACGATCCTGAAACAGCCGTCCTTAGCCTGCATGCGCTTACGGATCTTTTTTCCTATAAATTAAATCATTTTACCAAATCTATATTTGAAGATGAAAATGGCATAGTGCGTGTTCTAACAATGGAATGGAGTTTTGAAGAACTGTTTGCAAAATCTTTTTTTCCTATTTGGGAATATGGTAAAAATGATCTTTACATTCAAAATGCAATGTTGGATATGCTGGAACAATTAAGAATGTGCGATAAGGCTGAAAGCCATAAAGAACTATTTTCAAATTTTATTAATGCAGTAAACAAACAAATAGAAGAAAATGAGTTTGATAAAATAAATTAAAATCCGGAATACAAATGGCTCAATCAAATTCTTCTATTTATGGTGCACTTATCGCTAACGCTTCAATAGCAATTATTAAATTTATAGCAGCTTTTTTTAGTGGAAGTTCCGCTATGCTTTCCGAAGGAATACATAGCATGGTAGATACAAGTAATGAATTATTACTTCTGTTGGGTTTCAAAAGGAGTAGGCGCCCTCCTGATAAAAAACATCCTTTTGGCTATGGGCAGGAATTGTATTTTTGGTCGCTTATTGTGTCCATTCTTGTTTTTGGCCTGGGTGGCGGCATGTCAATTTATGAAGGCATTTCGCATATTTCCAATCCCAAACCCATGGAAGATGTAATATGGAATTATATAGTTTTAGGAAGTGCATTTATATTTGAGTCAATATCCATTACAATTTCCATAAAAGGCTTTTTAAAACACACTCATCATAAAGGAAATTTTTTCCAGAAACTCTTGTCAAGCAAAGATCCGGGATTCTTTTTAGTGATCTATGAAGATGCTGCTGATATTGCCGGGTTGCTTATCGCTTTTGCGGGAGTTATTCTTAGCTGTTATTTTCACGAACCTTTACTGGATGGCCTTGCTTCCATTTTAATAGGAATTGTTCTTACGATTATTGCTATAATTATGATCATCGAAAGCCACAATTTGCTAATTGGTGAAAGCGCGGAAGGGTATATTTTGGAGGAGGTAGAACATCTATTAAATAATGACGATGATGTTACTGCTGTACAAATGCCTTTAACGATGCAACTTTCGCCTGAAGAAATTTTATTGGCGCTCAATTTAGAATTCAAAAAACAACTCAATGGAAGTGAAATAGTAGATAGTATTCATCGCCTTGAAAATCTGATAAAACAAAAATTTCCTGAAATAAAACACATCTACCTGGAAGCTGGAAACCTGTCCAAAAAGGGGAATGATTAAAAAATATCACTATTCCCGAGCCGTTCAAGGGCTCCCCTAATTTTTTGATAGACTTCTGTAAATTGAGGTATTATATTCCCTGTATAAACAAAAAAAACGGCCAGGTTTTTATGGGTTTTTTCTAATTTGCTTTTAAGTTGATGCTTTTGCAAACGGTAGGATTCACGCATTAACCTTTTGATACGGTTTCTGTCAACCGCTTTTTTAAAATAACGTTTACTTACGGTAAATCCCGCCTGCAGGCAGGATTTTTGGTTTTCATCTTCAAAATAAATTACCCGGAAAGGGGAATGCGAAAATGATTTCCCTTCTTTAAAAAGCCGCTGAATCGCCTTCGTTCCTTTTAGCCTTTCCTTCTTTTTTAAAGTAAATTTTGGAGTGATAACACAATTTTTAGAATGAACAATTAAATAAAGATAAAATAAAAATAGCCCCGTAAAAGAGGCTATTTTAAAAATATATTTAAGCGGATTTTTTATTTTTTACTTCCGTGTTCATCAGAAACAGTAAGCTTATGGCGCCCTTTTTTTCTACGGCTTGCCAAAACTTTACGCCCATTTACTGTTGACATGCGCTCTCTGAAACCATGTACGCTTTTGCGGCGGCGCTTGTGTGGTTGGTAAGTACGTTTTTTCCCTGGCATTATTTTATGTTTTTCCTTTTATTAAAAATTGTTTCCGTCATTATCAGCCGGGCACCATCCCTGCTGTTTGTGAAAGGGCTGCAAAAGTAAGAAAAGATTTTAATTTTAAATCAGTAGAAGGCAAATTTTTAGAATAGGGAAGAAGTTTCGCTTTAGTTTATGAATTCTATTCATAAGTATTATACTTTTATCTTCTATGTGGGCTTTTCAAATATTTAGCGTGTATAATTTCTCCCATTGGCTTGTCATATACTTTACTTTCCACCCATGAAATTACATCCAGGTAGGCAAATGACCTTGTTTCAAAACGATTTTTTTCCAAATGCTTAATTTTCTTAAGAAACTGTTCAAGTTCTGGTTTCAAAAGCCTGGAATTCACCTTAAAAGAATGCCTCAAAAAAGTAAAAATAGCTTCTTCCACTATAGTCAGGTTTTTCATTCGCGCCATAAAACGATAAACAGATTTAATAAGGGATTCCAAAATTTCTTCATTGCCTATTTCGTAATGGCAAAGCAAATGCATCAACCTTGCATAGCATTGAAGGTCAATTCTGAGCCCGTGTTGATTGTCATTAATGATCTTATGGAGATAATCAATCGCTTTATCATATTCTTCTGCTCCAAAATAAAGGGAAGCGAATTTATAATTGAAAACAAGAATGCGGTGCATATCTACAAATAGCGAATATTCTTTTAATTTATTTTCCACTTCCGGTACAATTGCAATGCCTTCTTTAAAGTCGCCTTTCATCAAAAATTGATTTATTTTGGCGCTGTTAATATAAATAGAAGTGTGGGTCCTGAAATTGTCATATTGATGGGCAATGGCCGTTTTTTCAAATTTTTCAAATTGATCAAGCGTGGTTTGAAAAGCTTTAAAATTGCGAAGGTCAAAATGAGCATTTAGTAAATTATGCATCCCTTTTATGTAATGGCCGGTTTCTACAGCTATCATTATTTCGTTTTCACTAAATACATCAATCCATTTTTGGCTATAACGGTAATACATCAAAAAATCCTGGCGTATAAACGCATACCAGCAGTAGCTCTGATACAAATATAACTTTTCATAAAAACCATTTATCGCATTTTCATCTTTAGGTAAAGAACTTTTGAAAAAATTCCTTATATCTTTTTCGTCTTCTACGTTTCGCGCATGCCCGTTTTTTACATACCATCTATAAAGCAGCAACGCCAGGTTTGAAAGTTTCGTTACTCTATCAATGTGGCCGCTAATGGCAAGCGCTTCTTCAGCCAGAATTTCTGTTTTTTCCAACGTACTTCTTGTAATATGAAGCGTTTCAATTTTCTTCTCCAGCGAAATTACCTGCACCAGGAAATTCATTTTTTGATTGGTTTTAGCCAATTCTTTTGCTTTCTCAAGTATATTAAGGCTTTGTATTTTTAAACCTTTATTGTACAAAAGGCGTGCGTTATCCAACTGTTCACTCAACTTAAGGTCAATATTGTCATTTGTTTTTAGCAAGCGAAGGCTTGCGAGTAATTGTTTATATAAATGTGTTTTTAAATTGGCTAATTGTGGTTTTGAAATATCTTTTAATATTTTTAAAAGAACCTTCTCATCATATTCCTGCAGCTTGTCTAATGCATCAAACAACCTGATAATTTTAAGGTCTTCTTTTGCCGAACTTCTTTTAATGTAGAGTTTAAAATGCCTCTTCTCCGCTTTCTCAAGAGAATGAACCAATTGAAATAATGTATCGGAAAACAGGTTGGGCATTATTAAAAATTTATGCTGAAATTCCTATTATAAAAAAATATCATATAAGTAATTTCATTAAAAGTTTGCCCCCGTTTTACGGAGGGCTTATTTTTTTTATGTTAAAAATACTTTTTAATAATCAAAAACTCGTATCAATCATATTGATTTAATATTTTAATAAACCTGGTTTTAAAAAAAAATACCTGCCAGCGTTAGTGCCGGCAAGCATTTTTTTATTTCATTGGGTTCAGATACGAAGCTATTATAATTTAGCCACTTCGTAATTTTCTACAACATGAGTTGTTGACTTAACATGAAATTCTTCTTTTTTATGGCTTTTTGCAGCAGTTACCTGTACGGTTATCCCGAAGGTAGAAGAAGACATGTCAACATCCTTAATGTCCAGGCGATAGTTACGTGTTATGTTAGCGCCTTTTACTTTTTCAGAATAAAGTTCGTTTCCGCTCTCATCTTTTATACTGATTAAGTATTCTGAAGCTTCGGGGTTGTTAAGGTTTAGCTGAAAAACCGGTTGATTTTCAGTTTTGCCCATATATTTCAATTCTATAGGCTCATTTGGATTGGTACCTGCTACTGCTTTGGCAGAGGTTCCGATTGTACAAATCGCCAATAGGGCGACCGCAATCATTTTTGTTGCATTCATTTTAGTTTTCATAATTTTCATTTTTAAAGGGTTAAGAAAATACTTCTTTTTTTAAATCCATTGTAAAAGTAATCGCTATGGGCACACATTAAAAATCAACTTATATAGGGTTTTAGCATCTTAAAAATCAAAAAAAAGGCTTTAAAAGCCTTATCTATAGCTTATTTTGTAAAAAACGGATATGATGCCCAACATGCAAATCAGCTCTTTTTTATAAGTAGTAAGCCAAGTGTTATAAACTTATATATGGGTAGAATAGATTTTAGTTTTTCTATTACAGAATACGAATAAATAATCCCGATTTTTGTTTTAGCTTAATCTACTTTTCTTAATTCTTCCCATCGTGAGGTGTACCTGGGCGAGCGGAATTCGCGCCTCATTTTCCAGTCGGTATTAATGCCTGATGAAGCAAATTTTATTACATCGCCTCTCATGCTGCTGTTAATATTGTCCAGGGCCTGCATCAGTAAGATTTTATTGGCAGAAGCAGATGGCTGAAACAAATTGGGCTGGATACAGCTATCAGCGACGATGCCGCTCAATATCACGCCTGCTTTTTTATATATCTTGCCGGGCTTATAAATTTGCTCAGCCAATTTTAAAGCAGGAATTATTAATTCATCAGTAACTGAGGTGGCTACAGGTAATGTAATATGCGCGCTTATGGTAGTGCCATGGCTAAAATTTACGGAATGATTTTCTTCTTTCGCTACCATAAATATTTGTATTACAGAGGTAGCACAATTTTGCCTTCGAAGTTTTTCTGCCGCCCGGGAAGTGTACGTAGCAATGGCTTCTTTTATTTCGGAAAGTTGGGTAACGTTTCTTCCAAACATCCGCGTGGTCGCAATCATTTTTTTGGTTACCAGTTCTTTTCCCATCTCAATACATGGAATTCCTTTTAATTCTTTGATAAGCCTTACGCCTACCACACCGCCCATGCGTTCACGCGCCCATTCCTCAGGCATGTTACGTAATTGCCATGCATTGGTGATTTTCCAACTCATCAATTTTTGCGCATAAGCCCTTCCTACTCCCCATAGTTCTGAGACAGGCGTTTTTTCCAAAGCGCTTTTTATGGCATTATCATTACTAAGTGTATATATACAATTTGTTGCAGCTTTATCTTTTTTAGCAAGATGATTGGCAATTTTTGCGAGGGTTTTTGTAGGGGCAATACCTACTGAAACCGAAACACCCGTCCACTGTTCAACCATTTCCCTCAGCTTTAAAGCATGCTCATGAAGAAAATTGGTATCAACCATACTAACATCTAAAAATGCTTCATCTACTGAATATACTTCCACATTTTTTTCCCCGGCAAGTATTTTTAAAGTATCCATCACACGCTTGCTCATATCGCCATACAAATTATAATTGGATGAAAACGTAGTTACGCCATGTTTTTCGATTAAATCCTTTGCCATAAAAAAGGCATGCCATTTCTACCCCCAGGATTTTTGCTTCATCGCTTCGCGAAATAATACAACCATCGTTATTACTTAAAACAACCACCGGTTTTTTAGAGAGCTCCGGGCGGAAAACTCTTTCGCACGAGCAATAAAAACTGTTGCAATCAACAATCGCTTTCATTAATTTTTATTTTAAAAAAATAAGCCTAAAATTTTTATGGCTTATGAATAACATAGGTAACTACGCCCCAAACTGCAAATTCCCCGCAGGAAGCATCAATATTTATAGGGGCCAATTTATTAGAATCTGACAGTAGCCTCACTTTATTATTGTTGTTTTCAAAACGCCGAATCAACATATCGCCATTAAGTATTGCAATAATTACTTTCCCGGAAGCCGCTTTTAACGACCGGTCAACAACCACTACGTCTTCTTTATAAATCCCCGATTCGTTCATCGCATCGCTGTTTACCCGCATAAAAAATGTGGCCGGTTTATTTCTGATCAATTCCTCGTTTAAGTCAATGCCGCGCTCCATATAATCATCAGTGGCCGCGCTAAAACCCGTGGCATTAGCCGTGTGTATATCATGTTGCGTATAACCTTTGGTTCCGGCATACTTTGAAGAATAAAAATTATCAAATGGCATAAAATTATTTGTTTGGTTACTAATATTTTTAGTAAATTTATGCTAAAATATTTAAAAAAAAATCTTCTATGAATAATTTATTAATAAATCCTATCGAAGGATATAAATATGCAGAGTACCTCCTTGTATTAAACCCGCATGAATACCTGCGTGACAAAATTAGCCAGGTAAAAAAAGATTTTTATGAAAAATACAAAGCACCTACCGCACTGTATTCCAAACCGCATATTACGCTTGTAAACTTTGTTCAATTCGAAATAAGAGAGGCACCAATGCTCAATCGTTTAAAAAGGATAGCAATGGGCTATCAGCCTTTTAAAGTTGATTTAAAAGATTATGGCAGCTTTCCATCGCATACTATATATATCAATGTAGAATCGAAACAGCAGGTTAAAAACCTGGTAAAAGAATTAAAACCGGCGCAACAATTAATGGCATTGAATAAAGAAAACAAGCCTCATTTTATGGATAACCCGCACCTGGCAATCGCGCGAAAATTATTACCATGGCAATATGAAAAAGGATGGCTCGATTACAGCAATCGTTATTTCACCGGAAGTTTTATTGTCGAAGAAATGTTGCTATTAAAAAGGCCATTGGAAATTAGGGCTGACGGAAGTTTCCAGCCGGAAAATATAAAATGATACAGCAATTTGAATTTATGAATTTACCTGATAATTCTAAACAAGGGGAAATATTCGGATAATCTCAATCTGGCCTTATCACTAATTTTTAATCACTACCCATAAAAAATTACTTATGAATAATAAACAATTAAAGCAGGATCATTTTAAAGTTTCTGCAGAAAAAAAAGAAGAAACAAACCAATATTTATCCGGGCGCGGTGCGCAATTCAATACTCAAAACCGGTTTCTTAAAAACCAGGAAGTAAAAGAAGAAATAGAATCTATTGATGATTGGGAAGAGCCAAATAAAACCACGCAATATATAGAGCAGCAGGTAAAAAGCATTGTAAATAAAGTAGATAGCCCCGACCTGGGAATGATGTACAGCATGAATCCTTATGCCGGATGCGAACACGGCTGCATTTATTGCTACGCCCGAAATGTGCATGAATACTGGGGTTACAGCGCCGGGCTCGATTTTGAAAGAAAAATAATTGTAAAAGTGAACGCGCCGCAGATGCTTCGCAAAACTTTGATGAATTCAAAATGGGAATCGCATCCTATCATGTTAAGCGGGAATACGGATTGTTATCAGCCAGCAGAACAAAAATACAGGTTAACACGCGGGTTGCTTGAAGCGTGTAATGAATTTAATCAACCGGTAGGTATTCTTACAAAAAATTCATGGATCATAAAAGACAAAGATATCCTGCAGGAAATGGCGCGTAAAAATTTGGTAACAGCGATGGTTTCTATCACATCTTTCAATGAAGATTTGCGAAGAATAATGGAACCGAGAACAGCAACAGCGCAACAGCGTTTAAAAGTAATTGAGGAATTAAGCAATGCAGGTATCCGCATGGGAGTAATGATGGGGCCGATGATTCCGGGATTGAACGAGCATGAAATGCAAAGAATAATGAAAGAAGCCAGCGATGCGGGCGCAAAATTTACAGCCTATACTTTTATCCGGTTAAATGGAGCCATTAAATTATTATTTCACGATTGGCTGTATAAAAATTTCCCTAACCGGGCTGATAAAGTTTGGCATTTAATAGAAGCAAGCCACAACGGGAAAGTGAATGATAGCCGCTGGGGCGTTCGCATGAGGGGCGAAGGAAACATTGCGCAATATGGTAAATCAACAATATAAAAAATACGGAAAACTGTATCACATGAATGAGGACAGATGGAAATTGAATATAACAGATTTCAGAAGGCCGGGAGAACAGGGGAGGTTGTTTTGAAAGAAAGTTTTAGCTTTAAGGGGAACTGAATCAATATTATGAATAACTCATACGATGTAAAAATTGCTTTTGAATTACCTGAATTTGAAACTTCTATTTACTGAATTTTTTTTGAAAAGATTAGATCGCCCTATCAAAACAAGATTGAGATTAACAGATGCAAAACAAGAAAATGCATATAAAGATTTAATCTATTCTTCAAGATGGATTACAATATCCTTTTGTGACAGTTATTTTAAGAGCAGATTTTGGAAACGTAATCACAACGAATTTTCTAATTTGATTTTTAAATATCTCGAATATTTGCTTGTAAAACTCAACGCTTGCAACGAGTTCAAAGTTTTTTTTAAAAATCGTTTTTAATTCTACCGATAGATATAAATTGTGTTTTCTATTTGAGGAAGTGCATAGTCTAAATTTTTTTAAGACTTTTTTTTCTGAAATAATAAAAAAAATTCAGAACTATAGAAATAAAGACATTAAAACTGTAAAAGAAATAAAGAGTGCTTTCAAACAAAAACCAAAGGTTGTCTATTTTCAATTGAAAAATAAAAATTGGGAGTTGGTAAATCTGTTATTTCATGCTGGCAAATATCATCATGATACTATAGCAAAAAACATAAAAGATAATAGAATATCTAAGCCGGATGTATTAGTTAACATAGAACATTTAAGTGATACAATTAAATATAAAAACTTATGGCAACTTGAAGTTAATAGAAGAAAATTTGTGAGAATAAAGCCAAACGATATTGCTTTATATTCCAATATTGCAATGACAAATCTTCGAAAGGCTAAAGAGATTTATGATAATAAAAATTCTTCATTATGGAAATATATTCAAACACCAGAAGATGAAAAAGAATTAATGGATTATTATGAATTTATAATCACTTCCATAATTTTAGGATTTTCTGCCGTCGAAGCTTTAGTAAATATTATTATTCCCAGAAATTATATTTACAAAAAATTAGAAAAAAATATTGCTACAGGTAGAATGAAAAACAAAAGATTTTTGAAGCAAGACATAGAATGGCTTAGTATAGATGAAAAATTAAATTCTGTTTTAACAGATGCTCTAAATATTCCTTTACCAAAAAACGAAAATTGGTGGACTTATTTTTGAAGTTAAAAAGACTAAGGGACAAGATTATCCATGCTGTTGAAAGCAAATCGAATGAAAGATATTCTAAGCTTCTGGAAAAAGAGATTTTTAAAATTATTGAATCCCATATTGATGTAATAAGATTCTTTGGGAAATGGTCAACTGAAAATAAGCATTATTTATTAAATAAACTTCCATATGGATTCGGATTTGATGAAATAATGCCAATTCTAATCAGCGGTAAAGATTACAATCAAATAGATAGAGAACGCAGGGGACTAAAATAACTATGGCACAATCATCAATCGAATGGACAGAAATGACCTGGAATCCAACTACAGGTTGATACAAAACTTTCAGCAGGATGTAAATTTTGTTATGCAGAAGTTATGTCACGAAGATTACATGCAATGGGAATTGAAAAATATAAAGATGGCTTTAAAGTTCGTGAACATGAAGATGCTTTAAATATTCCTTACACATGGAAAGGTTCCAAAGTTGTTTTTGTAAATTCCATGAGCGATTTATTTCATCCAGAGGTCCCTTTTGAATTTATACAAAAAGTATTTGAAGTAATGAATAATACGCCTCAGCATACTTACCAGGTACTTACAAAAAGAGCAGAAAGATTATATGAATTACATCAAAAATTAAACTGGACGAAGAATATCTGGATGGGTGTTTCCGTTGAAGATGAAAGAGTAGTTGACAGAATAGATTTTTTAAGAGAAACAAATGCTGCAATAAAATTTCTTTCCTGCGAACCTTTAATAGGCCTTTGAGAAATATGAATCTTCACAATATAGATTGGGTGATTGTCGGAGGAGAAAGTGGAAGAAAAGCAAGGCCAATGGATGAGGAGTGGGTATGGGATATAAAATTTCAATGCCAGGAGCAAGAAGTGTTATTCTTCTTTAAGCAATGGGGAGGAAAAAATAAAAAGAAAGCAGGAAGAATTTTAGCGGGCAATACTTATGATGAAATGCCGGTAAAGTAATTTGATTGCCGCTTGCAATCTAAATAAAGAATACTTCTTATTTCTTTGTTTACTGTAAAAAGGCAGTGTTTTTTACCTAAGCCTTCACATAAATTCTTCTCTTATTAAGCCACCACCAAATGCTTCAGCCGATGAGCATGTAATCGGATAAGTATTTTCAGGTTTATAAATCCACATGCTGTGAATTCACCTTTTCCCCAAAAAATATTTGAGAATGCTGGTCGAAATCTATTGTAGAATCTGTTGTAAAAAAATTTAATTCGCTGTTTTTACTGCATCGGGTTTCCATTTCAGGATGGCGTTTTAAATAATCCTTCAAGCTTTTAGCTACAATATTTCCCTGCGAAACGACCTTAATTTTTGAGGAGAGGTAGTTATTTATTTTTTTTAATAATAAAGGATAATGTGTACAGGCAAGCAATATTGTATCAATTTCCGGAGATTGGTTTAATAAAATATCAATGTCTTTTTTAATAAAATAATCAGCGCCATCGGAATTGTATTCATTATTTTCTACGAGAGGAACCCACATAGGGCATGGATGCTGGTAAATTTGTATCCCCGGGAAAAATTTATCAATCTCTATTAAATAAGATTCAGAATTTACCGTTCCTTTTGTCCCCAGGATTCCAATTTTTTTTGAAGAAGAATAATTACCAATAACTTCTGCCGTAGGCCTTATTACGCCAAGCACTCTTTTTTCAGCGTTATAACCAGGAAGGTATTTTTGTTGAATGGTTCTTAATGCTTTTGCTGAGGCGGTATTGCAGGCAAGGATAATAAGCGGGCAACCTTTTGAAAAAAGCCATTTTACCGATTGCAAAGTATATTCATAAACGGTTTCGAAAGATCGTGGGCCATAAGGCGTTCTCGCATTATCGCCCAAATAAATGAAATCATATTCCGGCAGAAGTGTTTTAATCTCCTTTAAAATAGTAAGGCCACCATATCCCGAATCAAAAACGCCAATCGGAGCTTTATTCATAATAAAACAAAAATAACAAAGCCACCCGGTTTATGGAGTGGCTTTTTAAAATAAAAATTTGAATTATTTATGGCTTTGCTGGCGTGGTAGTTGCCGGTTCTTTTAAACCAAGTTTCTTTATTACCAACGGGCCTATATCATTAGCCGGAGGCATAACGATAAGCGCCTCTTTTGGCATAATATAAGTATAACCATTTTCTTTTGCTACGGCTTCGATAGCAGCCTGTAGTTTCTTTTGGATAGGTGCTGAAAGTTCTTGCCTTTTTTGATCAAACTGATTTTGAATTGACTGATTTTCACTAGCAAGGTCCTGGTTCTGCTTTTGCAGATCATTTCTTCTTACTTCCTTCATGCTTGGGCTCATGGTGGAGGAGTCTTTTACAAATTTTGCTATCGCATCATTCAAAGCGGCCTGCTTATCCTGTGCATTTTGATAAAGGGATTGCTGATACTGGTCAAGCTCTTTTTGAACAGTTGCTGCTTCCGGCATTAATTGTATAATTTCATCAGCGCTTATATAGCCGATTTTTTGTGCGTTTGCCGTCGTAGAAAATCCGAATATTCCTGTGGAAATAAAAAGGATAAATAGAAATTGTTTCATTTTTGTTTTTATGGTTTGTTTTATTAAAGTGTTTAAAAATATAGTTTCGGCTGCATGCCATTTTGTGTTTTACAATTATTTAACACCCAGTTCTTTCAGCACATCATCACTCTTATCCAATTTGGGGTCGGCAAATATAACGGTAATTCCATCACTTTTATCCAAAATAAAATCATATAATTTTTCTGCAGCCAATTTTTGGATGGCATTATAAACCTTATCCTGTATTGGCTTTATCAATTCCTCTCTTTTTTTAAAAAGGTCTCCCTGGTATCCAAATCTTTGCCGTTGAAGGTCACGTACTTCTTTTTCTTTATTATAAATTTCATCTTCGCGCTTTTTCTTCAGGTCGTCGCTTAGCATCACTTTTTCTGCATCATAATCCTTATACATTTTATCCAGTGCGGCAGATTTTTGGTCAATTTCCTGTTGCCACATTTTACTGAATTGATCTAATTTTTGCTGAGCTTCTGTATATTCAGGCAATTTGCTCAAAATATATTTGGAATCAATTACGGCATAGCGTTGTGCAAAACTGCCGCCTGCAAAGGCAAAACACAATATAGAAATAAAGAGTAATTTTTTCATTCTGAATTATTTTCTTAATCAATAATTAAATATTTCTCAATATAGAAATTTGACAGTAAAGAAACAAATACCCGTATTTCTTATTTTTCTGATTTACCGATTCACTTATTCAGGTTCCTGGCCGAGCATAAAGGTAAATTTGGCGGCGCCTTTCAAGCCGGTAGTAGAGTTAATTCTGTCAAGCCCAATTCCATAATCAAACCCAAGAAGCCCAAACATGGGCAGGTAGAATCGCATTCCAAGGCCCACTGACCTACGCAGCTGAAAAGGGTTATAATCTTTAAAACTATACCATCCGTTTGCTGCTTCAAAAAATGCAAGCCCATAAATGGTACTGCTTGCACTCGTACTGAACGGATACCTCATTTCTAATGTATATTTATTGAAGATAGTAAAAAAGTTGGTTGCCTGGCTAAGGTCGGGGTTAATTTTTGGATTAGAATTATCATAAACCGGGTAACCCCTGTGAGCAATAATATCATATCCTAACAAACCATAATTATTACTAAGCCCCGCATCGCCAAGCTGAAAACGGCCAAATGGCGAAGTGGGGGCATGTGTATCGTACCTTCCAAGAAAACCATATTTTGCCGCCGCGTATAATATAAATTGTTTGTCTTTATTTTCTCCGCGCCCCTGTCCAATCGGTACATACCATTGCGCAGTAAAACGTTCCTTATGGTATTCAACCCATTTGTATTGATCAGCAACGCTTAATGCTTTTCCATTTCTAAATAAGGAATACGGCGGTGTTAATTCTGTACTTAAAATAAAGTTGGAGCCGCTGGTAGGGAAAATTGGGTTTGGCCCTGCTGAACTTCTTGCAAGAGTAATTTTAAAACTTATATTATTTGATATCCCATTTAATAATCCCGGAAAAATATTATAGTTCTTCAGTTTATACCTTTGATAATTTAACTGGTACACCAAGGAAAAGAAGTCATCCGGCCATTTTAATTGTTTACCCAAAGAAATACTAATTCCTGTATTTTTTATGTAAGAAGAATCTGCGTAAGAGCCATCATAATAGCCTGTAAGCGGGTTATAAGCATTGGCATATTTTGTATCATAATACCCTATGGTAAAAGGATCCCTTTTCTTGCCGCCAAGCCATGGTTCGGTGAATGAAAAGTTATAAGAACGAAATTGTTTTCCATTACTTTGGCCCCGCAAACTCAACTTCTGCCCATCACCAACAGGCAAAGGGTCCCAGGCTTTTTTCTTAAAAATATTATAAATAGAGAAGTTATTGAAGGTTACACCAAGTGTTCCTGTAAGCCCGATTCCGCCACCAAACCCTGCTGAAAGTTCTAACTGGTCTGAAGATTTTTCAACCACATTCCAGGTAATATCAACCGTGCCGTTTTCAGGATGCGGAACTATATCCGGAGTAATTTTTTCGGCATCAAAATATCCTAATTGAGAAAGTTCGCGCTGTGTTCTGATGATTTTTTCACGGCTGAATTTTTCACCCGGAATGGTGCGCAATTCCCGGCGGATCACATATTCCTTGGTTTTGTCGTTTCCACTGATACCTACTTTCCCGATGGTAGCCTGTGGCCCTTCTACAATGCGAATTTCATGGTCAATAGTATCATTATAAACGGCGGTTTCAACAGGAGTTACCCTAAAAAACAAATAACCATCATCCTCATACAAACTGGAGATATCGCCTCCTTCGGGAGAAGGAGTAACGCCCAGTTTTTTATTTAAAGTTTCCGCGTTATATACGTCCCCTTTTTTAATTCCCAATATAGTATTCAATAAAGAATCAGGGTATTTTGTATTTCCTTTCCAGGTAATGTTTCCAAAATAATATTTCGGCCCTTCGGTGAGTTTGACAGCCACATCAAGGTCTCCGTTATCATTATATGTGGTGTCGGCAACGATTGTAGCATCCCTGTAGCCAAGGGAATTGTAATAATCTAAAATTTTATTTTTATCATCCTCGTATTTCTTTTCATTAAACTTGGAAGAACTTAGAAACTTAAACCGCACGTAAGGATCAAGGACCTCTTTTGTTTTAGAAGGAAAAAGGTATCCGTTCTCATCTAAATACTGATTAAAAGTAAGGTGGTTTTTTTTAGTAGAATCGTAAACATTATAATCCTTTGAGGGGAATAAAGTAAACCTGCTTTTTTCTTTGGTTCCCTTCATTTGTTTTTTTAGTTTCAGGTCATCCACTTTACGGTTTCCTGCAAAATAAATATTATTAATTCTTACCTTACCATTTTTATTTATGGTAATAAGCAGGTTAACCGCATTGGTTGCTTTGGTATCTTTTACCTCACTAATTACCACATCTACATTTCTAAAACCTTTATCAACAAAAAATTTCTTTATGGTAGATATCGAAGTTACTTTAAAACCTTCTGTTACCCTGGTCACTCTTCCCTTTTTCAGGTCCAGCTTTTTAGTAATGTCGTCTGCTTCTGTTTTTGAAATGCCTTTAAATTTAAAATTAGAAAGAACCGGCCTGTCAGTAACATGGATTTCAATTGAAAGATCGTTGCCTTTTAGTTGTGTTAAATAAATTTCAACATCTGATACTAAGTTTTGTTTCCACAAATTAGTAATGGCTTTCGAAAACGCATCACTACCCGGAAGTGTTATTTTATCACCTATGGCAAGCCCCGAAATGGAAATGATCAAATTTGGGTCAAATGTAGTGCCGGTAACAGTTATGTGAGAAAGTACATATTGTTTGGGAGTTTTGGCATTAAATATATTTTCTAATTCTACATTTACAGAACTGGGAATAGAATCTGAATTAGATGAAGCAGAGGGAATAGAATCAGTATTTACATTACCCCGGGATACAGAATCCTTTACGATCTGAGCGGAAACAATAGTTCTGGCAGTAAAAGAGATTGCTATCAAGAAAAGTATCTTGTAGATCGTATGCATTAAATCGATTTTAATAGGGCGGCAAGTTAATTTCAATTATTAAAAGTTTTTGTTAAATCAGCCAGGGGGATAATGAGAAAAAAGGAGTGTGTATATTACTATTAATTTCGAGAAGGGATATTTTTATACCTGTTCACTTGTTTTGCCAAATCTTCTTTCGCGCATTTGGTAATCTAAAAGGGCTTGGTACAAATTTTCTTTTCTGAAATCGGGCCAAAGAGTGTCTGTAAAATATAATTCTGCATAAGCAAGCTGGTATAATAAAAAGTTACTGATCCGGTATTCGCCACTTGTACGAATCATTAATTCAGGATCAGGAAAATTAGCAGTGCACAAGTATTGTTGAAAAACTTCATCTGTTATTTCATTAAATTTAATTTCTCCATTTTTAATTTCTTTTCCAATATTTTTTACAGCATTTAAAATTTCCCACCTGCTACTGTAGCTCAGGGCCATTATTAAATTAAGGCCGGTATTTTTTTTTGTTTCCTCACAAGCCTCATTCAATTCGTTTTGTGCTTCTGCCGGCAGCAAATCAATATTTCCAATTACATGCAACCTGATGTTATTTTTATTAAGAGTAGCTACTTCGTTGCGGATTGTTTTTACCAATAATTCCATTAGCCCTGTTACTTCATCTTTTGGGCGGTCCCAGTTTTCTGTACTAAAAGCATATAAAGTAAGAAACCCTATTTGCAATTCCGCACAGCCTTCTACAATATTCCTTACGCTTTCTACCCCGCTGTAATGGCCAAACAACCTGTCTTTACCTTTTTCTTTAGCCCAACGGCCGTTGCCATCCATAATTATGGCGATGTGCCGCGGAAGTTTTTCGGCTATCAATTTTTCTTTTAAACTCATGGCATTATTAAAAAAAGGAAGTCAGGCATTCAGTGGCCTGACCAAACAAAAGTAATGAAATTGTTAAACAGAATTCTGCAAAATATTTTAGTTATTTACTGTAGGGCAATGATAAGAAGTAATATTAAAAGAAATACCAAATTCTGCAATAAGGTATTGGTCTTTTTGTTTACTAAATCCGCGTTGCCTTCCTTCAATTCCAATAGGGGCGCCTACTTCAAAAGAACGGTCCTGCATAATTCCAGCTATTGATTTTCCTCCGGCTGTGGTAGGAAATTTATCAATACCCACGTAAGTTTTACTTACATCATCAATATAATCGGTAGTAGTAAACCGATGAGCTATTTCAAAAGATAAATTTACTTTTTCGTTTATTGCGTATTTAAACCCAAACCCGATTGGAAAACACATAGCAATACTTCCGTATTCTTTACGGCCTTGATAAAAAGTTTCCCCCTCTGTATGCAAAGGTCGCAGGTAAACTTTTTGATTTTCATAAAAAGCGTAAGGGTTATAAGTAAAAAACCCTACCCCAATAGTAGCATACGGCGTAAATGAATGCGCCGGGTCTGTGGGGTTGAATTTAAAAAAATTAAAATCCCCCTGCAGTGCCATTTCAAAAATATTGGTATTAAAACTTAAATTTCTTCTAAGGTCATACTGATTATTACTATAAATATCACTGTAACCCAATTTTGCAAAATGCGCCGAAAGGCGGACTGAGGTATAATTGCCGAATTGTTTTCTTACAAAACCACCGATATCCATTTTAGGGCGGTTGATTCGGCCGCGGTTATTTAAATCTCCAAAGTAATGGGCCAGCCCGGCAGTAATTCCAAACTCGCCTTCCTGAACATATCCATTAACCTGGGAATAGGCATGAAAAGTAAAAGCAAGGGTTATTATTATAAAAAAAAGAAGCTTTTTCATATTATCGGACAAAATAAATAAATTAAAAGTAAGAAATAAGCAGCATTCAATAACTAATAACGTTAAAATTTATTAATTCCTTTTATCAAGCCCCCAGGATAATTTGTTTCGGAGTGTCTGAAGAAAATTATTTTCATTTAATCTTACCAGATTAATACTAAAAACTTCCTTTCTGATCGCAAGAAGTACTTCTTTCGAAGCTATTTCCCTACGGCTATCAAGCGAGCATAGAAATCCTTCGGTCCTTCCTTCAATTTCAAAAGAAATGATAGAATCATCAGGAATTACCAACGGCCTTACATTTAAATTATGCGGAGAAACAGGAGTAATAACCAGGCTTGCAGAATCAGGGAAAACAATAGGCCCGTTGCAACTTAATGAATAACCTGTAGAACCCGTAGGAGTAGCTACAATAAGCCCATCAGCCCAATAAGTATTTAAAAATTCACCGTTGAGATAGGTATGAATTTTTATCATGGGCGAAGTGTCTTTTTTATGGATCGTAAATTCATTAAGCGCGAAGCTCATCCCATTAAATAATGGCATATTCGCATCAAGGTGCAGCAACGACCTTTTATCCAGTACGAATGTTCGTTTTACCAAGCGCTTCCAAAGCAGAACTAATTTCATCTTTGCCAATGCTTGCCAGGAAGCCAAGCCTTCCATAATTAATTCCTAAAACCGGTATTCCTTTATCACCTACAAACGTTACCGCATCCAGCAAAGTACCATCGCCGCCAAGGCTAATGATAAAATCTATTTCGTCAAGGTCATCTGACCGATTGAATGTAGAATATTTATCCTTAATATTAATTGAAGTATAAAAGAGGTTAAAAAAATCCTGGTAAATAACCGGTTCAATATTGTAATGAGAAAATTCGGAAAGCAAAACTTTAAGCCCTTGTAGTTGCTCCGACTCTAATCCGCGGCTATAGATCGCTATTCGCATAATTTTTTCGGTTGAATGTAGTAATTGCTTTTAAGGGTTTGTAAATATCATAGTTTGTAAAAATAATTGCTTTTAAATTAATGGGGCAGTGAATGTTTAGGGGTTTACTAAAAAACAGAAAATAAAAAAGAGGCGAGTTTGTTGGTTTACTAGGGGAGTAAAATTTTGAAAATACCCCTAACCCTAAATATCAAGGTAGTTCATTAAATTGTTGTAGTTGGTATTGATTTCATTTTCAAATAGTTCTTCGCCTGAATAATAAGAAACAGAGTATTCGTATCTTTCAAAAGTGGCAACGATGGTTGCGATTTCTCTTTTATTTATCTGCAAGGTTACTTCTAAAAGATCGGGAACCGGATGAGGAGAAACATTGAGATGAAGAATGGTGGCTCCGTCACTTTCAATAATACTGTTGATTTCAGAAATGGCAAAACGGGTGCGTTCCATTTCCAATACCACGATCGCTCCGAATTCAGACGAGCCGCTAAAGTTTCCTAATTCTGTTATTAAAGCTTTTGACGAAATAGTTCCTAATAATTCATTTCTTTCATTGATAACAGGAATCACATCGGTGTGATACAAATTATAAATGGTGGCTGCTTTTAAAAAATAAAAATTAGCATTAACAGCCGCTGGGACAAAATTAGTTTGGAAAACATCAAGTGTAGTATTTTTATTTTTTTGATCAACCAAAGTTTCTTCCCCAATTAAACCTAAAAATTGACCTTCAGATACTACAGGAAGATGGCTGGTTTTGTAATCATTCATCAATTGCAGGGCAGTAGCCACCGGGTCTTTTAAGTTTAATGAAGGGTAAATATTATCGGCAAGTTGCAGGGCCGTCATTTTTATTAATTTTAAGTGTTGCTGCGATATTATTAAGTAAAAGACAAGATAAATCAGAGAATCGTTGCAGCAGGTATTTTTAATTTTGAAAGAAAAGCCCCAAGAATTTGATTAAATTCACCAGGAACCTCCATCATAGGGGCGTGGCCGCATTTATCAATAAAATGTAATTCACTATTCGGGATCAGCTTATTAAATTCCCTTGCTACAAAAGGTGGAGTGATGGTATCATTGTTTCCCCAGATCAGGCAGGTAGGTTGTTTTATTTGATTCAACTCATCGCCCAGGTTATTACGAATAGCAGATTTAGCCAAAGAAATGATCTTAATTACCTTAAGCCGGTTATTGGTTATCTCAAAACATTCATCTACCAATTCATCAGTTGCCATTGCCGGATCATAAAAAGTGAGTTGGGTTTTTTTACGAATGTATTCTTTGTCGCCACGTTTTGGATAACTGTCGCCCATGCCGTTTTCAAATAAGCCCGAACTTCCGGTAAGTATCAGCGATTTTACTTTCTCAGGATTTTTCAACACGTATACAAGTGCAACATGGCCGCCCAATGAATTACCGAGTAAATTGATATGGTCATAATCCCTGTGCTCTACAAATTTTTTTACAAATTTTTGCAGTCCACCCACCGTTGTATGCAACAGGTCAAGATCAAATAACGGCAGCAAAGGAACAATCACTTTATGTGTTTTTCTGAAGTATTCAACCAGGTGGGAAAAATTACTTAATGCACCAAAAAGGCCATGCAATAAAAGCAACGGTTCCCCCTCTCCTTCTTCTATAAATTTAAACTTCCCGTCTTGTTTTAATTGATATTCCATGAATTTTTCCGATGCAATTTTTGATGCCCGTTAATTATTGCTAAAATAAATGTTTCTATTGAAAAAATCCTTTAATAATATTTATAATAATTTTCAGCTTGCTAATTTATCTCCTAAATTTTGAAAAAAGGATTGAAGTTGTATGAATAAATCTTTAAAAACGGGAATTATTTTTCCAAGCCGGTTAATAACTGCCGGCCCCCAGGGTGCCACAAAATCATAAACTGAAGAAACTTTTATTGTTTCAGGTTTTATAAGCGCCGTTTTTTCTGCAAAGAATAAAATTACACTAAAAATAATAGTATAAATAATTACATAAAGAATGATACCTGCTATTTTATCAATCCAGCCGAGCATTGCGAGCCTGATTGTTTTTTTTATAATCCTTGCTCCAAGATTTACCATTAAAACCACTACAATAAATACCAAAGCGAAAGAAAGGACAGGCAGCCATTTAGTAGTTACTCCTGAAGAATCCTGAAGATGATGAGCGACAACGGCAGAAAGTTTTAAAGCTGCGGCAAGGCCGATTATAAATGCAACAAAAGAAAAAATTCCTACCACGAAACCTTTTGTAAACCCTTTAAAGACAGCGATAACCATCACGATAAAAAAGGCAACATCTATACTCATTTTTCCTGTTGATTTAAGGCTTTAAAGCTAAATGCTGAAGACTATATTGCCAAACACAAAAGGTTTGATATAAAAAAATAACATTCATTCGGGCTTTGCCATGCTTTCCACTTTAAGCTTACCACTTTTAGCACTAAGGCTTATTCAGCAGTTCTTTCACAATTCCGGCAATGGTTTTTCCATCTGCTTTTCCCCCAAGTTGTTTATTGGCCGCCCCCATTACTTTGCCCATATCTGCAGGGGAAGATGCGCCGGTTTCTTCAATTATTTTGGCGATTACTGTTTTTAATTCAGCCTCATCCATTTGTTTGGGCAAAAATTTTTCGATCACTTCTATTTCTTCCCTTTCTTTTGAAGCGAGGTCTTCCCGGCCTTGTTTTTCATAAATTTCCAAAGAATCTTTTCTTTGTTTTACCAGTTTTTGAAGAAGTTTTATTTCTTCATTTTCTTTTATTTCGCCACCCGCGCCTTCGGCGGTTTTTGCGTTAATGATCGCTGCTTTAATAGCCCGAAGCGAGCGTAAAGATTTTTCATCCTTTGCCAGCATAGCGGTTTTCAGGCCAGCCATTACTTTTTGTTCTAAAGACATAATTAAAAAATTGAAAAATTGAAAAGATTTTTTATTTGAAATAGAGAAAAATCAAAATCATCAGTAAAAGTTGGTTTACTGTTCAGCCCTTTCTTTTTCCACAAATTTTTTATGAAAATCATTTGCAAACTTTTTTATTTCATCCGAAAGGTCTTTACGCCTGGTTGCTCGTTGAAAAGTATCGCCCATGGTAAAAAGCACCTGGTAAAAAAAATCGGCCATTTCATCCGTCATCATATCTTTCGTCCAGAGATCAATCCTCAAAGCGGTTTTGTCTGCCGGGTCCCAAAAGGCTAAAAACATGGCTTTTGCATTTTGAGGGGCTTCTGCAGTACTTCCTGATGCGCTCCAGTTTATTTTCAGGGGTACTTTTTCAGCATCAAGCTGAACATTGATGTTTATCTTTGAATCTGTCATAATTGGTTGCAAATTTACTATTATTGCGCCTGAATCCTAATGCCAGTTTAACCTTTCTTTAACCATGTAACAAATACATTTGCCAACTTAATTATGTTTATGAAAAAATTTGTTTTTGTAGTTATCGGTTGTTTGTTTTTTTCAATGGCGTTTTCGCAGGAAAGCCCCGCCATCTGCTACAAATAACAATAAGCTTGATTTTGCCAATCGTTCCGGCGACCATTTTATGTTTCAGCTTTCATCAGACCATTGGTCAGGCGCGCCGGATAGTATCAGTAGCCACAAGACCGGCCTTTCAAGAGGCTTTAATGCTTATATAATGCTTAATAAGCGTTTTAAAAATTCCCCTAAATTAAGTTTGGGAATTGGCGCTGGGATCAGTACAAGCAATATGTTCTTCAAAAAGGTAGATATTGGTTTAAAAGCTGCGCCTGGTTCTTTGCCTTTTACGAATCTTGATTCATCCAGTCATTTTAAGAAATATAAATTGGCTACCAGTTTTCTGGAAATCCCTTTAGAATTTAGATATACAGCTAAGCCAAATACGCCAAATAAAAGCCTGAAGGCAGCAATAGGATTAAAAGTAGGGACCTTGGTAAATGTGCACACCAAAGGGAAAACTTTCGTAGATAAATATGGCACCACCCTCAATACTTACCTTGAAAAAGAAAACAGCAAACGTTTTATAAATTCTACACATTTCATGGCTACCGCCAGAATAGGTTATGGTATTTTTTCTCTTTTTGGTTCTTACCAGTTAAATCAATTTTTAAAAACTGGCGCAGGCCCGAATATTAAATTATACCAGGTAGGCATTACCATTAGTGGTTTATAATTTAATTAAAAAAGGCCCTCTTTTGCAGTAAACGAACAAATAAGCAGGATTTTTATTTTATTGTGGTACGATCTATGCATCATTTTTTTAATTATCTTTTAGAAAAGCGATGGATTATTTTTGCCATCTAAATAATTTCTTTTGATCGAAAAAAAAATAAATTATAATAACACGATTCAACGTGGTTCTTGTGGCAGTTATTCAAAACGGGCAACCCGAAAACCTGGTAAAAGAATACCTTGATGAATTACAATTTTTAGCTGAAACGGCAGGTGCTAAAACCCTTAAAACATTTACCCAAAAACTGGATCATCCCGATAGCCGCACCTTTGTAGGCAAAGGCAAACTGCAGGAAATAAAAGATTTTACTTTGAGGAAACAGGTTGATTTGGTGATTTTTGACGATGAACTTACCGGCTCTCAAATTTCCAATATTGAAAAAGAACTAAACGTTACTACTATTGACAGAAGTGACCTTATCCTTGATATTTTTGCTTCACGCGCGCAAACGGCACAGGCAAAAGTGCAGGTAGAACTGGCGCAATACCAATATATTTTGCCGCGGTTAAAAGGGATGTGGAAACACCTTGAAAGGCAAGGGGCAGGCATTGGCAGCCGTGGCCCGGTGAAACAGAAATAGAAACTGACCGGCGTATCGTAAAAGATAAAATAAGCCTTTTGCGCAAACGGCTGGCAGCAATAGATAAACAATCTTTTACCCAAAGAAAGGACCGCGGAGAATTTATTAGGGTGGCATTGGTGGGTTATACAAATGTTGGTAAATCTACCATTATGAACCTACTCAGCAAGAGTGATGTATTTGCAGAAAATAAATTATTTGCCACGCTGGATACTACTACACGAAAAGTAGTTTTGGGCCATACGCCTTTTCTTTTGAGCGATACGGTTGGTTTTATCCGAAAACTTCCTCATCATCTTATTGAAAGTTTTAAAAGTACATTGGATGAAGTGCGCGAAGCGGATATTTTATTGCATGTGGTTGATATTTCGCATCCAAAATACGAAGAGCAGATTGCAGTGGTAAATAAGACATTACAGGAATTAAAAAGCTTTGAAAAGCCCATCATTATTGTGTTCAACAAAATGGATGCATACGAAAAAAACACTTTTGACCAATGGCTGCCGGATGAAGTGAAAGAACAATTGCTGGCCGAATTAAAAGAAAGGTGGCAAACCCAAACTAATGGCTTTTGTGTATTTATTTCTGCCACCCAAAAAACCAACATCAAAGAATTGCGCCAGGTAGTTTTGAACCAGGTAAGAGAATTGTACCAGGCCAAATATCCTTACAAAGCAGAATTTTTTTATTAATGTGCCAAAAAGAAAACTGGAAAAAAGCAGCCGGTAATATTGGTGAAATTTCTTTTAAAGAAAATGGGATTGCTTCTATCAATATAGGAGAAAAAACAATTTGCATTGCTAAAACTTCAAGTGGTTTAAAAGCCTGCCTGTCTAAATGCCCTCATGCGGGTGCTGATCTTTCTGAAGCCTTTCTTGATAAAAAACAAAATATTATTTGCCCTGTTCATGGATACCGCTTTTCCCTTGATACGGGAAGGGATACGAATGATGAAGGATACTTTTTAAAAATTTACGAGGTTAAGGAAACTGGTGATGGAATTTTTATCAAGTTAGAATAATGATAAATCTACTATTATAAAAAATAAAAGGCACAATTTTGTAACTTTGCAAGCTGTCAATTTGGCTTTGAAACATTTACTGCACTAAAATTGACATACAACATTTACTTTTTAAATAAATAATTTATACATATATGGCCGGGCTACTCTCCTTATTATTTGGTGGCAATAAAAGTGAAAAAGATGTGAAGGCAATAAGGCCTTTTGTTGAAAAGATTAATGCGTTTTTTGAAGAATACCAATCTTTATCCAATGATGAATTACGTGGTAAATCTGAAATTTTTCGTGTACGGATAAAAGAATACCTTAAAGAAATTGATGACCAGGTAGAAATCCAAAAAGCGGAAGCGGAAAAACTGGATTCTGCAGATATTACAGGCCGCGATGCTATCTACAGGAACATAGATGAGATGCTCAAAGAACGTGATAAAAAGCTGGAGGAAGTACTTCTGGAAATTTTACCTGAAGCTTTTGCCGTAGTAAAAGAAACGGCGCGCCGCTTTAAGGATAATGCTGAACTGGAATCTACCGCGACAGAACTTGATAAAACTTTTGCCGTTTCAAAAAAATACATAACGATAGAAGGCGAAAAAGCAATTTATAAAAATACATGGACAGCAGGCGGAAGTGAAATCGTTTGGAACATGGTTCCTTATGATGTTCAGTTGATAGGCGCTATTGTTTTACACCAGGGTAAAATTGCCGAAATGGCAACAGGTGAAGGTAAAACCCTGGTTTCTGTTTTGCCGGCTTACCTGAATGCGTTGGCAGGCTTAGGCGTTCACATCGTAACAGTGAACGATTACCTCGCCCGGCGTGATAGCGAATGGAACGGGACTTTACTCGAATGGCTCGGGCTCACAGTGGATTGTATTGACAAACATCAACCTAACAGTGAAGAAAGAAGAAGGGCTTATGCAAGCGATATAGTTTACGGGACTAACAATGAATTTGGTTTCGATTACCTGCGCGATAATATGGTACATTCTCCTGAAGAAATGGTACAGGGAAAGCATCATTTTGCAATGGTGGATGAAGTAGATAGCGTATTGATTGATGATGCAAGGACACCATTAATTATTTCAGGCCCTATTCCGCGTGGCGACCAGCAGGAATATGACCAGCTAAAACCCCGGGTTGAAAAAATTGTAGATGCTCAAAAGAAAGTAACCAGCAATTTTTTAATTGAGGCCAAGAAAAAAATAACTGACGGAAACGATGACCCCAAAGATGGCGGGCTTGCTTTGTTCCGCGCCCATCGTGGCCTTCCTAAAAATAATGCGTTAATAAAATACCTGAGCGAACCGGGCATGAAGGTAAAACTTCAAAAATCTGAAAATTATTATTTGTCAGACCAGGAAAAAAATATGCATGTGGTAGATGAAGAGTTGTTTTTCGTAATTGACGAAAAAAACAACCAGGTGCAACTGACTGATAAGGGAATTGCACTGATCACCAAATCAGGCGAAGACCCAGAGTTTTTTATCATGCCCGATATAGGAGTAAAGCTTGCAGAAATTGAAAAGAGCGATGCTTCTGCTGAAGCAAAGCTGGAACAGAAAGAAACTTTATTAAATGACTATTCAATAAAAGCCGAAAGAATCCATACCATTACCCAACTATTAAAAGCCTATACCCTTTTTGAAAATGATGTGGAATATGTGGTAATTGATGGCCAGGTAAAAATTGTAGATGAACAAACAGGCCGTATCATGGAAGGCCGCCGTTACTCAGATGGTTTGCACCAGGCAATAGAAGCCAAAGAAAACGTGAAGATCGAAAGCGCTACTCAAACTTACGCTACTATTACTTTACAGAATTATTTCAGAATGTATCACAAGCTGGCAGGCATGACCGGTACTGCGGAAACGGAAGCTGCTGAATTCTGGGATATTTATAAGTTAGATGTCGTTTCTATTCCTACCAATGTTCCGGTAATAAGGGATGACGTTCAGGATCTGGTTTTTAAAACCAAACGTGAAAAATATAAAGCGGTAATAGAAGAAGTAGAAAAAATGACTACCGCCGGAAGCGCCGATCCTTGTTGGTACTACCTCGGTGGAAGTAAGTGAATTGCTGAGCAGGATGATGAAACAAAAAGGAATCGTTCATAATGTATTGAACGCAAAACAACACGCCAGGGAAGCGCAGGTAGTTGCGGAAGCCGGGTTGCCCGGAGCGATCACCATCGCCACTAATATGGCCGGGCGTGGTACAGATATTAAACTCGGGCTGGGGTAAAAGAAGCAGGCGGGTTAGCTATTTTGGGAACTGAAAGGCACGAAAGCCGCCGTGTGGACAGGCAGTTACGCTGGCCGCGCCGGAAGGCAGGGCGACCCGGGGTCTTCTAAATTTTTTGTTTCCCTGGAAGATGATTTGATGCGGATGTTTGGCAGTGAAAAGATTGCTTCTTTGATGGATAGAATGGGTTATAAAGAGGGCGAAGTAATTCAGCATAAAATGATTTCCAACAGTATTGAGCGCGCTCAAAAGAAAGTGGAAGAAAATAATTTTGGCATCAGGAAAAGGCTGTTGGAATATGATGACGTGATGAACAAACAGCGTACTGTTATTTATGGAAAACGGAACCATGCCTTATTTGGAGAAAGGCTGGCGCTTGATTTGGATAACGCATTTTATTCTGTAGCGGAAGGAATTATTAATTCATTCAAAGAAATAAATGACCACGAAGAATTCAAACTTGCAGTCATCATGAATTTCGGAATGGATACCACCATTACACCTGAAGAATTGGAAAAAGAAGACTTAAATGTTCTGGCCAACAAATTATATTATGAAGCCAAAGATCATTACAATCACAAGAATCAATTGATAAATGAGCAAACCTTTCCTGTGTTGAAAAACATCCGTAAAGAACAAGGCGCTCATATTATAAATGTTGCTGTTCCATTCACTGATGGCAAAAAAGCGATGCAGGCCATTGCCAACCTGGATAAAACAATTGAAACAAATGGCTCAGAACTTACCAATGCGTTAGAACGTAGTATCACGTTAGCTTTGATTGATGACGCCTGGAAAGAACATTTACGTGCAATGGACGATTTAAGGCAAAGCGTACAAACCGCCGGTTATGAACAAAAAGACCCCTTGGTAATTTATAAGATTGAGGCATTTGGCGCTTTTAAACAAATGGACGACCAGGTAAATAAAGACATTGTAAGCTTTTTGGCCCATTGCCATATTCCGGCAGAACAAAACCAGGAAACCAGGATTACAGAAGAAAGAAAGAGAAGAACGGACATGAGTAAAATGCGCCAGCGCAAAGCAGAATTTGCCGGGGCGGCAGAAGGCCCGGATTATCTTTCCCAGGAAAATGATTACATAGACCCATCGGAAAATGTAAAACAGGAACCCATCAGGGTTGGCCGAAAGTAGGGCGCAATGACCCTTGTCCCTGTGGCAGTGGAAAAAAATACAAACATTGCCATGGAAAAGGTGAAAATTCATAATCATTTTAAATGATTATTAGCTTTTTTATCACCCTCAACCGGTGATCTTTTTGAAAAAAAAATTTTACTGCTTATAGTTTTGAGGAATCAGAAGTCCGGATTTAATTGTAAAATAATTTTAAAAGATTTGAAAGAAACGAGTAAGAATCCGGGGAAAATTAAAAATTCTCATTAATTGTTCGTTCACTGGCATTTCGCTACTGCCCGGATCTTTGTAACGAACGAATAAAAATTATAGTTATTTACCAGATTGCCACCAGGCAGGTTAGCCTATTGTAAAAAACTTTTTTCAAAAAATATTTTCGCTTAACGATAACCTGTTATGTCAAAATAGAAATTTCGATTATTTATTGGTTTACTGTAAAATCTTTTATTTTAGTATAAGCATTAATGTTATGCTGAATCAAAAAAATTATCCTTAATTGTTTGTTGGCCGTAACGTTTGATTGCATTTTTAAATACAACTATTTTTCCTTGCAGAAGAGGCACATTCTTTAAGCAACTCTTTCGAAAAAATATTTTTTTATTTGGATAGTTTTACATCATGATTATGATATATTTAAATAAAAAGAAGAAACCGGGTAACTCAGGGCGGCAGAAATCGTTAGGCTTTAGGCTTAAGCGGCTTCTATTCTCATAAATTTATGATGAGTTAACAAAAAAATAATACTGACGTTAAACTGACAATTTTAAAAAAAAAAATAACAATTTTGCGGCGGTATTTGTTTTATAAATCAAAAAAATTGCATTATGAAAAGTTTAAGAAAGTTATCTCTTCTTCTTTCCTTTCTCCTTTTATGCTTTTTCGCACGAGCCCAACAGAAAACTGTTTCAGGAAAAGTTACAGATTCTGAAGGAAAAGGAATCCCAGGAATCAGCGTTGTAGTAAAAGGTACCAGAACCGGTGCATCCACAAGTAATGATGGTACTTTTTCTTTAGAATCCCCATCAAATGCTACATTAGTAGTCAGTGGCATTGGATATGCTACAAAGGAAATATCAGTTTCCGGTAAAAGCAGTATTGATATTACACTTTCCTCAACTCAAAATGAGTTGAATGCTGTAGTTGTTACTGCATTGGGTATTTCCAAACAAGAAAGAAAACTTGGATATTCAGTAACAACGGTAAATGGTAGCTCATTAGATAAAGCCAGGGAAACAAATGTTGCCCTTTCCTTGTCAGGCCAGGTCGCAGGATTAGATGTTCACGGCACAAATGGAGGGGCTGGGGTTCTGCACGTATTTTGTTGAGAGGGTTACCGAGTATGAACAGTGCCGGTTCACCTCTTTTTGTAATTAACGGCGTCCCAATGGATAATTCAAACCGCGGCTCTGCGAGTGAGTGGGGCGGCGCAGATTTGGGTGATGGGATTGGAAATATAAACCCGGATGACATTGCAACCATGACTGTCCTGAAAGGGCAGGCAGCCTCCGCTTTATATGGTGCGCGTGCTTCAAATGGAGTTATATTAATTACCACCAAGACAGGGAAAAAAGGTGGGCTTGCTGTCGAATACAATACCAATTTTGCATTAGACCAGCCAATTGAGTACCAGGACTATCAATATGTTTATGGACAGGGGCAAAATGGCGAAAAGCCGGCAAACGCTGCTGCAACGTTGGGCACAGACAGGTTAAGTTGGGGTGCAAAATTGGACGGTTCAACAATTCCAGGCCCTGCAGGTTTCTCCGCAACAACAGTCCCCTATTCTGCATTCAAGGATAATTTTAAAGACTTTTATAGAACAGCACCCACTTATACAAATACAGTGGCTGTATCAGGCGGTAGCGATAAAGGTTCTTTTCGTTTATCCTTATCAAACCTGACCAATAGCTCTGTCATTCAAAACAGCGGTATTACAAGAAATACGGTAAATTTAAACCTCAACCAAAATGTTACAGATAAATTAAACATAGCTGTAACGGCAGATTACATTGATGAACAGGACAAAAACCGCTCTGACTTAAGTGATGGCCCTCTTAATGCCAATAATTTTTTATTCCTGGCTTCTAATGTAAATGAAAATGTATTTAAACCGGGATTTGATGCAAACGGTAATGAATTGGTGTTTAGTGATGATAACTACGTTACTAATCCGTGGTTTGTGGTAAAAAAGTTTGTAAATAATACGGCGAGAAAACGCCTTATCTCATCTATCTCAGGTAAATATAATTTTACCAATTGGCTTTATGCAACGGTGAGGTTAGGCTATGACCATGAAAACGACAGGTATCTTAATATTACGCCAAGCGGTACCAACTATTCTTTTAATTCTGCAGGGCAATCCGGTAGTATAAATTTATCGAATGCCCAAACTACAGATATGAATTTAGATGGAATTATCGGAGCTTCCCATCAATTATTTAGAAATTTAGAATTAGATGCCATATTAGGAGGTAATATCAGGAAAGATAATTTTGAATCTATAGGAATAAGCGGAGGCCCATTTGTTGTTCCCGGGCTTTATACGCCAGGCAATGTGGTTAGCTTTGGCAGAAGCTATGGTTATTCAGGTAAAGAGGTTCATTCAGGGTATTACAGTTTAGATTTCAGTTATATGAAATTCCTTACTTTAAGCACTACAGGGCGTTACGATGCTTATTCTACTTTGTATAATTCAGGGATTCCGCAAAATCAAAGAGATATCTTCACACCTTCTGTTTCTGCAAGTTTTCTATTCAGCCAGGTTACCCATATCAATAAACTGGACTTTGGTAAATTAAGGCTATCCTACGCCCAGACAAGTGGCGAACCAGTTACCCCTTATCAGACTGCCGTTTATTATAGCGTGGGTAATGCGATCAACGGTGTACCAACAGGCAATTTCAGCGGTACTTTGCCCAACCTCTTCCTTAAACCATTTGTAAAAACAGAATTGGAAGTAGGAACAGAATTAAAATTCTATGACAACCGGTTAGGTTTTGACATAGCTTACTATTCACAGGAAACAAAGCATGAAATAATGAATGGAGGCTTGAGTTCTGCCACCGGATTTACCAGTACAGTAATTGCGAATGGTTCAGTCCAAAACAGGGGATTGGAAGTAAGGGTAACAGGAACACCCGTCAGGAAAAGTAAATTTAGATGGGATGTATCATTTAATCTAAGTTCAGTTAAGAATAAAGTTTTGCAAACTGATGCAGCAGGGAATAACGTAAACCTCGGTCAATACAGGCCATTAAATGCTAACACCGCTTTTGTAAAAGGGTTAGCCGGGCCACAAATTTTAGCTCATGACTACACTTATGATTCCAAGGGTAATATAGTAGTTGATGCCAGTGGGTTACCGGTTCAAGGTGGGCTTATTCCGATGGGAAGTGTTTTACCAACTCTTTATGGAGGCCTGAATAACTCATTTGATTTTGGAAACTTCAACCTTTCATTTCTCATTGACTATAATTATGGTAATAAGATTCTTTCCGCTACCAGTTACTACTCAATTTACAGAGGTTTAAATAAACTAACTCTTGCCGGAAGAGAAACCGGAATCACTACCGGGGTAACTGCTGATGGCTCAACCAATACAGTTGCAGCCGATGCACAGGATTATTATCAAAGGTTATCAACTATATCAAGAGTTAATGTCCTAAATGGAGATTATATTAAATTGCGCCAGGTGACTTTTGGTTATACCATCTCACAAAAGATGTTAGGCAATATACCCGTAATCAGTTCTATACAACTTTCATTGGTGGGCCGAAACCTGTGGACAATTATGAAAAAGAGCCCTAACATAGATCCTGAAAATGGTTTTTCATCAACCGTAAACTATGCAGGTATAGAGGGTACCAGTTTGCCTTCAACCAGAACATTTGGTATCAATGCTAAATTCATCTTCAAAAATTAATTATCATGAAAAAAATATTCATATATATAACTTTTGCATCACTGATATCATTTGCAGGATGTACCAAAAAATTTGATTCGATTAATACGGATCCCACAAAAGCCTCGGCCTCTAATTTTGACCCTAACCTTTTGTTGCCAACCGCTGAGATTGGCTACATGTCTGCTATTCAAGGTTACAGCGGCCCGATATTGTTCCAGAGCATGTGGGTGCAGACTTTTGCTGATGCCGAGTATCCTGCCTACTACTCTAATGGCGATAAATATGTCGCATCCGGAAATATTCTCACTTATGATGCCAGTACATGGAATAATGCTTATACTGCTGCAAGTAAAGCTCACGAGATACAAAGCCTTACCAAAGACAATGATGCCATGATCAACCTCAGGGGTATAGCGCTAATCGTTCAATTACTCAATTTAGAAGTAGTAACAGATGTATATGGGGATTGCCCTTATTCCCAGGCCCTTCAGGCAAAAACAGGGGTGTCTTTGCCTGTTTATGATAAACAACAGGATATCTACCCTTCTATGTTAAATACTTTAGATTCGGTTATTGCTACTTTAGATGCATCTAAAGCCAAACCCACAAATGATATTATTTACCAGGGAGATATCACCAAATGGAAAAAGTTTGGATATTCATTGATGCTAAGAATGGCAATGCGCTTAACAAAAGTTGATGCCGCTACTGCTCAGAAATATGCAGAAAAGGCCTATTCCGGAGGAACTTTTGCCAGTAATGATGATAATGCATATATCAAATTTGACCATGCAGATGGATATAATAATGGAAATCCGGCAGCCTTGCAGGTACCAGAAGATTATAGCCAGGTAAAATGGGGGAAGGTTTTGATAGATATGCTGAAAGCAAACAATGATCCACGGCTTCCTGTTATCGCTGAAGTTCCTATGCCTGGAAAGGCAAATTCAGCAAATGAAAGCCTTGCTGGTGACCCTACGCCGGCAAATCAGGAAGGAATGCCTAATGGTTATGACCAAAATGGCGGAGCTACAGATATTTCTAATGCTCCCGGCTATCCCGGGGCTACAGGAACCGGAGATGATATAAACCCTGTTGGCGGATATTCAAGGCCAACTTCTGCAGTGTATATTGACCTTAGCACACCTGGGTTCATTCTAACTTATGCTGAAACAGAATTACTATTTGCAGAAGCAGCAGTAGATGGATGGAATGTGGGAGCAACTGCTTCCGAGCATTATGCCAATGGGTTAAGTGCTGCATTGCAAACTTATGGTACCTTGAATGGAACCACACCTATTAGTGCGGTTACAGCAGATGCATACGCTTTATCCCATCCTTTGGATATTTCATCCACTGCTAATTCCCTTGAGCAAATTAATGATCAAATCTGGATTACAACAGGTACACTTTTCAATTTTGAAGAAGCATGGATTAACTGGAGAAGATCAGGCTATCCTGTTTTGACACCGGTAAATTATAATGGTAATTTCACAAACGGCACAATCCCAAGAAGGCAAATTTATCCAACAAGTGAAGCTACTACTAATGGAGCAAACTATAATGCTGCAGTAAGCGCTTTATCTGGTGGAGACCAATGGACATCGAGAGTTTGGTGGGATAAATAAAATAATTAATTATCTTATACCCCTAAAAAAGGGCTACCTGGCCGGTAGCCCTTTTTTTTTAAAATATTTTTTGGATAGCTATCTTTGCCTTAAAAACCTGCCTTTTGAAAATTCTTAAATATTTCATTGTAATATCAATAATTATTCTTCTCGGAGCTGTTGCTATTTTTCTCATAAAAAATAAGAATGGGCATGCAGGCCAACCTCTTTTTAAATTGCTCTCCTCAAAGGAAACCAATATAAATTTCAAAAATAATGTCGAGGATTCAGAAAAACTAAATGTTCTTAATTATGAATATTTCTACAATGGCGGCGGGGTAGCTGTAGGCGATATTAACAATGATGGCCTTGAAGATATTTTTTTTACTTCTAACATGGGTGAGAACAAATTATACCTGAATCTCGGGCACATGAAGTTTAAAGATATTACTAAAGAGGCTTGCCCTGAATTAGCCGGAAGAAAAGGAGGCTGGAAAACAGGTGTTACCATGGCAGATGTGAACGGTGATGGGCTATTAGATATTTATATCTGTTATTCCGGAAACGTGGATAGTAATATGCGCAGGAATCAACTATTTATTAATCAAGGCAACCTAAAATTTAAAGAAGAAGCAAAACAATATGGGCTGGATGATCCGGGTTATAGCACACAGGCTGCTTTTTTCGATTATGATAATGACGGCGACCTGGACATGTTTCTGCTGAACCATAACATAAAAAAAATGGATAATACCGATATTGCCAGTTTCAGAAAGGGAGTCGATCCATATGCAGGGGATAAGTTATTTGAAAATCAAAATGGGCATTTTGTAGAGGTAACAGCAAAAGCCGGTATTCATCAATTCCCGTTAACTTTTGGTTTGGGTGTTGCCATATCGGATATTAACCGGGATGGCTGGCAGGATATTTATGTGACTAACGATTACAACGAACCCGATTATGTTTACATTAATAATCATGATGGAACCTTTACAGAAAAATCGGCTGACTATTTCACGCACGAATCACAATCTTCAATGGGAGTCGATATTGCCGATTTTAATAACGACGGTTTGCCCGATATCGTAACATTGGATATGCTCCCCGAAGATAATCATCGCCAAAAGGTGCTGCAGGTGCAGGAAAATTATGACAATTTTCAGTTTATGGTGAACCAGGGCGTTGAAAAGCAATATATGCGCAACATGCTTCAACTTAATAATGGAGACGGCACTTTCAGCGAGATTGGGCAGTTAGCAGGCATATCCAATACAGATTGGAGCTGGTGCCCGCTATTTGCTGATTTCGATAATGATGGCTACAAAGATTTATTTATATCTAACGGCTATCTAAGGGATTATACCAATAAAGATTTCTTAAGGTTTTGGGGAGATTATAAAATAAAACAAGCGATGAACCGGGAACCTGTTAACCTGTTTGACCTTGTCAAAGCCATGCCGGCCTCAAAGTATTCCAATTATATTTTCAAAAACAACCATGACTTCACTTTTTCAAATGAACAAAAACAATGGGGGTTCGGCCTGCCGGAAAATTCAAATGGTGCCGTTTATGCTGATCTGGACAATGATGGGGACCTCGACCTCGTGGTCAATAATCTAAATGATAAATCTGCGATTTATAAAAATATGAGCCGGGAATATGGCCATACTTCTTTTCTGAATGTCAAATTAAAATACAAGGGAGGTAACATCAATGCTATCGGCTCAAAAATATATTTATACGCCGGAGGCCAGTTGCAATATGTTGAGGTAAACCCCAATCGCGGTTATGAGTCATGCGTATCAACAGTTGCTCATTTTGGATTAGAACATCTTAAAACAGTAGATTCAATGCGGGTCGTATGGCCGGATAATAAAATTCAAACCCTGGAAAATATTTCAGCAAATCAAAAGTTACTCATTCAATATAATGCTGATTCTGTAAAGGCCGTGCTACCAAATTCTGAAAAGATAAAAAATACCATTTTTTCAAAAGCAACTGAATTTATACCCTATACCAATGAAGGGTTCAATGAAGATGATTTTAAGCGGCAGTTATTATTGACTTTTATGTACTCCAAAACGGGCCCTGTGATTGCTGAAGCTGATGTGAACAAGGATGGGCTTACAGATGTTTTTGTGAGTGGAGACAAGAATAAACCAGGGAAAATTTATCTGCAGAAGCCCGGTGGAAATTTTGAGCCCATCAACAATTTAAAGATTGGCAACGAAAACACCTCAGCTATTTCTGCTGCATCGTTTTTTGATGCTAACGGCGATGGATACCCGGATTTATATATTGCCAAAGGAGGCTACTCTTTATTTCAACCCGGAACGCCAGCGCTCCAGGATGAATTATACCTTAACGATGGTTCGGGCAATTTTACTTTATCACCCAATGCTTTACCCGGCTTAACCGAAAGCAGTAAATCTTGTGTAAGGCCATGCGATTATGATAATGATGGTGATACTGACGTTTTCGTAGGTGGCAGGGTTATCCCCGGAAGATACCCTGTAACGCCAAGAAGCTATCTTCTTAACAATAATGGAAAAGGCAAATTTACAATTGTAAAAACTCCATTTGATTCTATTGGGATGGTAACTGATGCGCAATGGGTTGACCTTAATAATGACGGAAGAAAAGACCTTGTAATGTGTGGTGAAATGATGCCTGTAATGATTTTTATAAATACACCAAACGGTTTTGTTGACAAAACCAAAGAATATTTTGATAAACCTGAAAATGGTTTTTGGTTTTCATTGAATGTTACTGATGTTGATGGCGACGGCAAACCGGATCTGATTGTAGGCAATATCGGCCAAAATTCACCCATTCATATTTCTGATAAAGAACCTGCAGAAATGGTTTACGCTGACTTTGACAATAATGGCACCATCGACCCTTTCTTAAATTTTTATATTCAGGGCAAAAGTTACCCTTTTGTAAGCAGAGACGAATTGAATGCGCAATTGCCCGGAATGACGCAAAAATTTAAAAGTTATAAAGAGTATGCAGATGCCACTATAGGTGATATTTTCAGTAAGGAGCAGTTGGATAATGCCAATAAACTTACTGTCAATGAAGGCAATACCGTTTGTTTTCTCAACAGGAATGGAAAATTTGTAAAAAAAATACTTCCGGTTGAGGCGCAGTTTTCCGTAGTTACAAAAATAATTGCTGATGATTTTGATAAAGATGGGAAGAAAGATTTACTGCTATTGGGGAACCGTTCCGATAACCGTTTAAAAATAAGTGCTATTGATGCCAATTATGGTTGCCTGTTGAAAGGAGATGGTAAAGGTGGATTTGTATATGTACCGCAAACATTGTCGGGGCTCTCAGTAAAGGGAGATGTAAAATCTGCGAAAGAAATAACTATCAACAATCAAAAATATATTCTTATCGGAATATCAAATCAACCGCTGGCTTTTTATAAAATAAACTGAATTAAAAAATAATTTTTTCTTTTATAATTCATTGGCAGCTTTTTCAATGAAAAGAAATTTAGGTTATGATAATAAAAGTTTCGGCTACAATTACTCTCTTTTTACTCGTCATTATTTTATCATATTCTTTCAGCCGGGCAAAAACAAAAATTGAAGATCCAAAGGCTTTGTTTGAATTGTATTGCGGAAGTTGCCACTTGCCACCTGGCCCGAAAGATTTGCCAAAAGAAATTTGGAAAGGCCATGTACTGCCGGCAAGTGAACTATAAGATAGTAGCCGGTTATACGGCAACAGAAAATTGAAACAATTTGTAAAAAAAGATATTCAAATTTCTGATATACGGAGTTCAATGATTTCGGGATTAAAGTATGATACGGTGCAGATATTGATTCCGATGGAGATAAGGATATTATACTTGGGTTATTTTCTCATTCCCACGTGCCCGTTCCATTGGAATTACAGGAAAAATGGGACTCGGCAAATTTCGCGCTTACCTTCTTCTTAAACCAACTTCATCATCGCTAAAACATTAGCTATTCTTGCAAATAAGAATTACTGTCATTTCCCGGCCTAACGCCAGGAAGTTGGTTTACTGCAAAGAGAATCTTTCAAAAAATATTTTCATTTAACCATCCATGTTATGTTAAAATAAAAATTCCGTTTATTTGTTGCTTTACTGTAAAATCCTTTATTTTATTATAAGCATTAATGTTATACTAAATAAAAACAGAAATCTTGCTTAACTATTTGTTTACGGTATTTTACTCCTGATTTGATTCATCCCTAAAATCAGCAACCGATAATAAAAAAACTGATTCTTTTACACAACAGCAGCATCCATTATGCGGCCGTCCTTAGGCCTAAGGCATCTCATAAAAAAAGCAAAAAGCAAAAATTGTTTAAAACAGGGAATTTTCTTTTAGAAATTTCTTTCTTGTTACTTTTGTTAAAAAGGTAATTTATACGGCATATACTTTGCGGCTAAAGCAATAATTAAATTTTAAAATAAAATCGAAAATGGAATCAATTGAACAAAGAGGAATTAATACAGTTCGCGTGTTATCTGCGGATGCGGTACAAAAGGCAAACTCCGGGCATCCGGGAACACCGATGGGGCTTGCTCCGATAGGAGATGTATTGTGGACAAAAGTGATGAACTATAACCCAAATGATCCCGAATGGGCCGAACCGCGACCGTTTCGTACTTTCTGCCGGGCACGCGTGCATGTTGCAATATTCTTTTTTATTCTTAACAGGATATGACGTTAGCATGGATGACTTGAAAAACTTTCGTCAATTGCACAGCAGAACAGCAGGCCATCCTGAATATAGTTTATTGCCAGGTATAGAAGTAACTACCGGCCCGCTCGGACAAGGTTTTGCTAACGGAGTAGGAATGGCCATCGCGCAACAATACCTTGCTTCACGATACAATAAACCTGGTTTTGATTTGTTCGATTATAAAATTTATGCCATTTGCAGCGATGGCGATATTATGGAAGGCGTAAGTGCAGAAGCGGCTTCGCTCGCAGGGCATTTGAAACTGGGTAATATTATTTATTTATATGATGATAATAAAATCACTATTGAAGGAGAAACTTCCCTCGCTTTTACTGAAGACGTGACAGAACGTTTCCAGGCTTATGGCTGGCATGTTCAATCTGTTGCTGATGGTAACGATACCAATGCCATTCATGAGGCAATCATTAACGCACAAAATGATACCAAACGGCCATCATTCATAAAAGTGCGCACTCACATTGGATTTGGAAGCCCCAATAAAGTAGATACCGCCGCTGCGCATGGCTCTCCTTTGGGGAAAGAAGAGGTGCGTTTGGTAAAAGAAAACTTCGGGTTTGACCCGGATAAAAGTTTTGTGGTTGCTGATGAGGTGCTGGATTATTACAAAAGCAAAGGAAATACCGGTGTAAAAAAAGAGCAGGATTGGAAAGAACTGTATGCAAAATATAAAGAAAAATATCCTGAGGAAGCTGGAGAATATGAATTATTAAGCGATGGGAAATTACCTGAAGGTTGGAAAGATAACTTGCCTGTTTTTAAACCTGATGAAAAAGGGATAGCTACCAGAAAAGCTTCCGGCAAAACCCTTAACGCCATTGCAGATAAATTGCCTTTATTAATTGGCGGATCTGCAGATCTTTCTCCATCCACAGATACCGTATTAAACGATTTTGAATCTTTTACAGATGAAAATCACGGAGGAAGAAATTTTCATTTTGGAATACGCGAACATGCGATGGGCGCTGTTTTAAACGGTATGGCGCTCACAAAAGGCATCATTCCGTATGGCGCAACTTTTCTCATTTTTTCAGATTACATGAGGCCGCCGGTAAGGCTGGCAGCCATTATGAAAATCAAACCCATTTTTGTTTATACTCATGATAGCATTGGTTTGGGGGAAGATGGCACTACCCACCAACCGGTAGAACAATTGATTGGCTTGCGTTCTGTTCCTGATGTAACAGTTATCCGGCCGGCAGATGCGAATGAAACCGTACAGGCGTGGCGTGTAACGTTGGAACATTCCGGAGGCCCTGTTGCCATAATTCTTACAAGGCAAAACATTCCCATTATTGACCAGGAAAAATATGCAAAAGCTGATAACCTCGATAAAGGCGCTTATATTTTATCTGATTGCGAAGGCGAACCACAAATTATCCTGATGGCAAGCGGAAGCGAGGTAAGCCTCATTATGAAAGCGCAGGAAAAACTGAAAGAAGAATCCATAAATGCCCGGGTGGTGAGCTTCCCAAGTTGGGAACTTTTTGATGCACAAAGCAATGAATATAAAGAGAAAGTATTTCCAAAAAAGATACGTAAACGTTTAGCCGTAGAAGCAGGCTCCCCAATTGGCTGGTGCAAATATGTAACTGATGATGGAGATGTAATTGGCATTACAAAATTCGGGGAATCGGCACCAGGCGAAGAAGTAATGAAAGAGTATGGCTTCTCGGTAGAGAATGTAGTAGCAAAAGCAAAAGATTTGCTCCAATAGCATTTATTTTTAAAATTAAAATCAGAAAAAAATGAAAAAAATATTAATTGCAATCGATTATAACCCGACTGCTGAAAAAATAGCAGAAGCAGGATATTCCCTGGCAAAATCAATGAATGCGGAAACTATTTTGTTGCATGTGGTGGCTGATTATACTTATTATTCTTCCCTTGATTATTCGCCCATTATGGGTTTTGATAGTTTTAGCAACCTGGGAATGTTACAATCTAATACAATTGTAGAATTACAAAATGCTGCCCATGAATATTTAGAAAAAACAAAGGCACACCTTGGCGGCCCTTCTATAAAAATACTCGTAAAAGATGGCGATTCAGGAGATGCGATTATTGAAGCGGCAAAAAATTTGGGTGCCGATATTATCGTGATGGGAAGCCATAGCCGCAGGGGCTTAGATAAGATATTGATGGGAAGCGTGGCCGAAAAAGTGTTACGCCATAGCAAGATTCCTTTATTTATCATTCCGGTAAGCGAAAAAGAAGCAAAATAATTTTAATTGCAGAATCCCGAAAAAACAAAAAGATGGCTGAGTATTCAACCGAAAAACACGAAGTAAAAATCCTGAAAACAAAAAATGTAACTCATAATGTAAAAAGATTTACGGTGAGTAAACCCGGCATGTACGAATTTACCCCTGGGCAGGCAACCGATGTAACTATTGATTTACCGGCGTGGAATTCTAAAAGAAACCCTTTTACTTTTACCTCATTAAACGGTTGGGACCAACTGGAATTTACTATTAAAATATACGAAGATCATAATGGCGTTACCAATCAATTGGGTAAATTAAATCCGGGCGATCAATTAATTCTTCATGATGCCTGGGGTGCCATTCATTATAAAGGCGAAGGCGTTTTTATCGCAGGCGGAGCAGGTATTACACCGTTTATTGCTATTTTTCGGCAGTTGTATAACGACGATAATATCGGTAACAATAAACTCATATTCTCTAACAAAACTTCACACGATATTATCCTGAAAGAAGAATTTGAAAAAATGCTCGGCGATAATTTTATCAATACACTTACAGAAGAAGATAACCCCCAATATGATCATAAAAAAATAGATGAAAATTACCTTAAAGAAAAAATTGAAAACTTAGATCAATACTTTTATATATGCGGCCCCGATGCGATGGTGGAAGATATTCGTAAAGGCCTTTTGAAGCTCGGAGTAAAGGAAGATAAAATAGTGATTGAGCAATTCTAAAATAAAAATATTCACAAAAAGTTTGTTTACTGCATCGTTTAAAAACTTTTGAAAAAAAGATTATATTCTACTTGTATCAAAAATACTTTTTAATTATGGCAAACGATATTTATAAAATAAAAAAACTTTTAAACACTAAAGACGGAAACTTTACTTATTACAGCCTCGTTGAATTGGAAAACCAAGGGTACAACATCAGTAAATTACCGTTTTCTATTCGCATACTTTTAGAAAACGCCTTACGCAATTTTGACGATTTTTCAGTAACGAAAGAGAATGTAGAAACCCTTTTAAACTGGAAGCCCAAAGGTTCTGATAAAGACATCCCTTTTAAACCTGCCCGTGTTTTAATGCAGGATTTTACAGGCGTTCCCGCCGTGGTGGATATTGCATCGCTTCGGGCGGAAGCTGCCAGGAAAGGAAAAAACCCGGAAGAAATCAATCCGTTAATTCCGGTTGACCTGGTAATAGACCATTCCGTTCAGGTAGATTATTTTGGAACTGAATATTCATACCAGAAAAATATGGATGAAGAATACAAGCGCAACAAGGAGCGGTATTCATTTTTGAAATGGGCGCAAAAGTCTTTTAATAATTTTAGCGTCGTACCTCCCGGAATGGGAATATGCCACCAGGTAAACCTTGAATATTTTTCAAAAGGGGTGATAGAAAGAAATGGAGAAGTTTTTCCGGATACGTTGGTGGGCACTGATAGCCATACGCCAATGGTAAACGGAATAGGAGTAGTAGCGTGGGGCGTTGGGGGCATTGAAGCGGAAGCCGCTATTTTAGGGCAACCACTTTATTTTATTATGCCTGAAGTAATTGGTTTGGAATTGAAAGGAAAACTTCCCCTTGGCACTACCGCCACCGACCTTGTTTTAAACATTGCAGAAGTATTAAGAAAATATGGGGTAGTAGGAAAATTTGTGGAAGTTTTTGGTGAAGGGCTTGATAACCTTTCTGTACCCGACAGGGCCACAATTGGAAATATGTCGCCGGAGTTTGGATGTACGGTTACCTATTTTCCGATAGACCATAAGACGATTGAGTATATGCAAAAAAGCAATCGTTCTGAAGCGCAATTAAAATTGGTAGAAGACTATTGTAAAGCTAATATGCTTTGGCGCACCGGCAAAGAAAAAATTACTTATACTGATACCATTGCCCTTGACCTTTCTTCCATAGAGCCTTCCGTAGCCGGGCCTAAACGCCCACAGGATAAAATTCTTTTAAAGAATTTTAAAAACAAGTTCATTGATTTGATGGACCAGAATTATGGAAGAAAATACAATGCAAAATCACCAGAACAAATATCACGCTGGTTTGCGGAAGGCGGTGGCCAGCCTGTAGACCCTCCGGCACCTATGCCGCCAAAAACAGATATAGAAGAAAAAGACGAAAATGGAATAAAAGCAGTCTGGATACAAGTGGGCGAAGAAAAATTTGAAATCTCTGATGGCGCCGTGGCTATTGCCGCTATTACTTCCTGCACAAATACTTCTAATCCTTTTGTAATGATAGGCGCAGGTTTGGTAGCGCGAAAAGCACGGCAACACGGGCTCGAGAAAAAACCATGGGTAAAAACTTCCCTGGCACCGGGTTCTAAAGTGGTAACTGACTATCTTAAAAAAGGGGATTTAATTGGAGATTTGGAATCCCTGGAATTTCATCTTGTAGGCTATGGATGCACCTCCTGCATTGGTAATTCAGGGCCTTTGCCGCCATACATTGCCAAAGCGGTTGAAGAACATGATCTCGTGGTTGCTTCCGTACTTTCGGGCAACCGCAATTTTGAAGCGAGGATTCACCCGCAGGTAAAAATGAATTTCTTAATGTCGCCAATGCTTGTGGTAGCTTACGCTATTGCCGGAAGGGTTGATATTGATTTAATAAATGAGCCGATAAGTTACGATCCAAATCAGCAGCCTGTCTATCTGAAAGACATCTGGCCGACAGATGATGAGATCAATGATATCATGTCCAAAGTACTTTCGCCAAAAGATTTTTCAAAAAACTACGGAGAAATTTTTGAAGGAAACGAGATATGGAGAAACCTGGAAGTGCCCGAAGAAAAATTGTATGCATGGGATAAAGAATCTACTTATGTAAAGGAAGTACCTTTCTTTTACAATCTTCCTGATAATGCCGAAGACACCAAAGATATTTTAAACGCAAAGGCTTTATTGGTATTGGGCGACAGTATCACTACCGATCATATTTCACCTGCCGGGCAGTTTAATGAAAAGTCCGCCGCAGGGCAATACCTCATTAGCAAAGGAGTAAAAAAAGAAAATTTTAATTCTTATGGTTCGCGCCGCGGAAATGATGAAGTCATGGTTCGGGGCACTTTTGCCAATGTTCGTATTAAAAATCAATTAGCAATCAAAGAAGGCGGATATACAACTTACCTGCCTTCTGATGAAGAAATGCCGGTGTATGACGCAGCAGTTAAATATAAAGAGGATAAAACGCCATTAATCGTTTTGGCAGGCAAAGAATACGGCAGTGGCTCGTCAAGGGACTGGGCAGCCAAAGGAACTTTTTTGCTGGGAATAAAGGCGGTAATAGCTGAAAGTTACGAACGCATTCACAGAAGTAATTTAGTAGGAATGGGCGTTTTACCACTTCAATTTAAGGAAGGGGAAAACGTCAAAAGCCTGGGCCTCAACGGCAAAGAAACTTTTACCATAACAGGCATTGCCGGAGATATAAAACCTTTGCAGGAAATGCTGGTAGCCGCTAAAAAAGAAGACGGGACAGAAATAAAATTTAACGCAATTGCAAGGCTTGATTCAACCATCGAAATTGAATATTACCGCCACGGAGGCATTTTGCAATACGTGTTGCGCCAGTTTTTGGATAAAGCGGATGCAGATTCTTAAAGCAAATTTATCAAAATAAAAATCCCATGAATTTGTTGCTTTGCTGGTTTCACAAAAAAAGATTGGTATAAAGTTGAACATCGGTATTTTATGCCAATAACTTTTCCAGTTTCATTTTCCATTTCACCCAATCAGGCATTTCTTTAGTTTGTAGATCGAAAAATTTTCCTGTGTGATTATGATGTATTAAATGACAAAGCTCATGAATGATGACATATTCAATACAACCCCTTGGTGCCTTAATAAGTTCAGGATTTAGAATAAGCTTTCCTTTTGCAGTACAACTTCCCCAACGAGTAGCCATATCACGAAGCACGATAGAGGAGGGCTCCACTTTGTATTTCTTAAAATTGCTGATAAGCTCATCAGCAATTACATGAAGTTTTGCCTTTGCATTTTGCAAGTACCATTTTTGTACCATTTGCTTTGCTTTTGTCTTATCAGTTATTTTTACTTCAATAAACTTTCCCTTCAGCTTTATACTTTCATCTTTATCGATAATTATTTTCAGGCGATACTGCCTTCCCATGTACAAATGTGTTTCCCCACTTACAAATTTGCGTGCAGGTGTTTTCGGATGAAAAGAAAGGAAGAAGCTTTGTTGTTTTATGATCCATGGTGCTTTTCTTTTTAGTTTGTTTTTCACTTCTTCCAATGAAGTATCTACCGGGGCTTTTACCATTACATATAAATCCGGAGTTACGGTTATGCCCAGAGATTTCCTATCTGAATATTCCAGCGCAAAATCAATTTGTTTACTTCCAAATTCGATAGAGTACATCATCACTTGTATCGTTTTTTAGCCACCTCAATACACTCATTTGCTATTTTATCCATCTCGCCAAAAGAAAGATCAACATGGTATTTATCTCTTACTTCGTCAATAAGGTAATCGCCGATTTCAATTTGTAACTTGCCTGTAATATTTGATTTGTATTGCCAGTCAACAATTGGGTTACCATTATCCAAAACTGCATCCTGTATCATTTCATCAATATTTAAAGCAGCCTGTATCGAAATCTCTTTTCTCACAATGTCGTCTTTAATCTTTGCGGAAAAGGCTTCAACACTCAATCCGTAATACGCTTTAGCAATGTCCCTGTCTTTTAAAGCTTCAGGTATATCAGCATCTGTCCTTGTTAAAACATTATTCATAATTTCCTGTACTTTTTTCAGATATTGGGCTTCACTAATTCGTTTCGCCTCATATTCAGAGATGGCTTCTTTTAGTAGTTGCGAAAACTTTTTATAAAATGCAGGGTCTTCATCCATCTTTTCAGAAATATGTTTTGCTGTCCGGCTTGCAATTTTATCTGCCTTAGCGGCTTCCCCAATGGTCTTTTCAACTTCCTGCTGAAATTTTTCTTTATCGAAAATGTTTACCAACTCAGTGATTGTTTCTACTTTTTCTGTTGAGATATGAGTGTCAATCAGTTTTTGAATTTGCCCTTCATATTGTTTGTAATCAATTCTGTCAGAGTATCTTTCTATTACTGCTAAACGAAGTTTAAGAAACATCGCCAGGTCTTCTTTATAACGGTTGATTGTTTTTTCATCAACTTCATTATGAAACTGTATGGAAGAAAATGCCAGCTTCAACGCTTTTGCATAAGCTGCCAACTTATCATAAAACAGGACACGGATTGCTTCATCCTTTAATAAAACCTGGTAAGCTTCTGCATCCCTTTTATTCGTAATAGTTTTAAAAATATCCCATAGCTCAGAATGTTTTTGGGGCAAGTTTTTTAATTTCTTCACTTATGTTTGCGAGTGTTCCTTCAAGATCATCTTCATCAAATTCTTCGAAGGACGAATACAGTTGCAACGCATCATCCAAATTTTCAATTACTCCATAATAGTCTATGATGTAGCCAAATTCTTTATCAGGATAAATACGATTTACTCTTGCAATCGCCTGCAACAATTTATGCCCTTGCAGGTTTCTGGTAAGATATAAAACCGTGTTCTTAGGTTCATCAAAACCGGTAAGTAATTTGTCCACCACAATTATTATTTCAGGGTCTTTCTGATTTTTGAAACGACTGATAAGGTTCTTCTCATATTTTTTTGAGTTTCCATGTTCGTCCATCATTTTATCCCAGAAACGTTTTTCCCTTTCATTTGATTTGGCAAAAACACTGTCTTCGCCTTCCCTGTCATCTAAGGAAGAAATCAATACTTCGCTTGTTACAATTCCTATTTCATCCAGGAATTCTTTATAACGTATTGCATTTATTTTTTTATCGCATACTAATTGTGCTTTAAACGGTGTGCCTTGCCAGTTATCACGAAAATGCAAACTGATATTCCATGCAATGGCATAAATTTTTTGTTCAGCGCCATTAAGTTGGTCTGCTCTCTGAAAACTTCTTTTTCAAATCTGCCTTTTGATATTCTGTAAGTGGCTCTGAAACCATTCCGAAGAAAGTATCAATTGGATTTTCATTTACAATTTGTTGGCAACCCTTCCTTCATATAAAAGCGGAACAACGGCTTTATCTTTTACTGCCTGGTCAACAGTGTAAGCATCAATAATGCCGCCGAATTTACCTGCTGTACTTTTATCTTTGTTGAAATAGAGGTGTTCCTGTCATAGCAATAAAACACGCATTGGGCAAGGTTTTCTGCATGTCAATATTAAAAGTGCCATGCTGGGTGCGATGGCCTTCATCTACTAAAACAAAAATATCATGACCGAGCAGGGGCTTTCTTATTTTTTTGAGAGCGGCTACAAATTTATTGATGATGGTAGTAACCACTGCATCACTGTTACTTTCAAGAAGCTCAACTAAGCGTTGCCCCGTGGTGGCATTTTCAACAAACATTCCGCATTTCCTAAACGTGCCTGTTATTTGATTATCCAGATCTGTTCTGTCTGTTACCAAAATTATTTTGGGATTGCGAATTGTTTTTTCCAATGCAATAGCCTGTGCCAGCATTACCATAGTCAGTGATTTACCACTGCCTTGGGTATGCCAGATTACACCTCCCTTTCGCTTGCCATTTTCAAGTTGTGTAATCCGGCACATAGATTTCTTAATGGCAAAAAACTGCTGATACCGGGCAATTTTTTTTTCACCATCATCAAATAAAATAAAATTGAAAATGATATCCAACAATCTTTCAGGCCTGCACAACCCATATAAATATTCATCCTGAACAGTTGGTAAAATAGTTTCTGATTCTAACGCATCAAAATAATGGCGCACATACTTAAAGCGTCCCTCAAATAATTTATTCTTTTGATCTTTTGTGAGAGATTCATTTTTTATCTGCAGTAATTCATTCTGGTATTTATTTTCGGCTTCCTTGGTTTCAAATTTTTCCTGCCACTTACCCCAGAATTTTTCCGGTGTTCCGTTAGTAGCATAAAGCGCGTGGTTACAACTAAGCGACAATAAAACCTGGGCATATACATACAATGAACGGATACCTTCTTCCTGCTGGCTACGCAGTTGCTGGCTGATAGCCTGTGCCAGCGGTTCTTTCATGTCAGGGCGCTTACACTCTATAATACATAACGGTATTCCATTTACGAACAAAACTATATCAGGGCGGTAGTGTTCTTTACCCGTGCTCCGCATTACACTGTATTCTTCGGTTACATGAAATACATTATTCTCCGGATTTTTCCAGTCAATATATTGAAGGGTAAAACTTTTTTTATCACCATCTACCTTTTGTTCAAATGCCTTACCCAGCGTAATTAAATTATAGGCAGTTTCGCAGGCTGAGATATAACCTTCATTCATTGGCAGATCTTTCAATACCCGGATGCCGTTCTCAATATTAGAATCGCTGATATATGTTGTTTTACTGGAACTGATTCTTTTTTCGGAATTGATTTCTTTTAATTGCTTACGCAATACATCTTCAAGTATTACATTGGAGGTTTTGTTGCCTCTTAATTGCAAGGCTTCATCCTGCGACAAATATTTATAACCCAGCTTTTGCAGGAATTGCAAGGCTGGTATTTGTGAAATATGGTCTTCTTTAAATGATGGGGTGTCCATACTAAAATTATTAGTTTATCCACATCTTGTGGATATCTTGTGGAGGTAATTTAATTTTATTTATATGATTATCAACATGTTATGTGAATTTATCGGTGTTATCTTGTGGATTCTTGTGTGAATCTTGTGTCTTTGTCTGTTGGCCATCTGTATTTAATTCCCCTGTATTTCTTAATTGTTCAAGGCCGATCTCCAAAGCCTTTTGTATTAGCTTTCCACGATTTAAAGAAACACTTCCTAAAAAATACTCTCTTGCAGATCCGTTTCCCGAAAATTCTAAATAAGCCTTTTCGGGGCCGGAAAGTTTATATATGAAATTTTTCACTTGATCACGACTAAGCTGGCCTCTGAATAAATCCACAAATTTCCCCATTTTAGCCTTCTTCCAAACATGCAAATGCTGATTTATTTTCATAAGCATATAGGACTCATCAATAGGAGTGTTTTTTATATAATCAGCTTCCTTATTGGTAAAAGAATAATACGCTTTCGAAAGGCCAAGTTTTTGATTCGATGTTTTTCCTATTTTCTCAATAAGCCCTTCGGCAAGAAGTTTATCAACCGCAAACTTATCAAGTTCATCTTTACTTTTACCTTCTCTAATTGCATCTAAAGTGACAATTTCTTTAACGCTTAGCCTTTCTGTATTTTTTCTATCCCTTTGAAGTTGTTTAATAAATAACGCAAATGCTTTATCCTTTACAATGGCAGACAAGTGTAGTTCCACCTGAAAATCATCTGATGCGGTATAGTCGGGAACACCTTTAGCTTCAGCAATGGATTGAAAGAAAATTTTATCTACCCCCTGTCCTGATCTTTCGACAATCCCTGTTTTAGCTAAAATTTCAGTAAGAAGCCTATTTCTGGGAGTACTGCTAACTGTCAATAAGTTTTTAAGAGTAACTCCAATAGGAAACCCGCCTGGGCTTATAATATTCATTGCTTGTGGAAACTGTTTAATTACCACTTCGCTTGACCGCCGATAATCCCGATGAGCTATAGCATTATTTACTGCTTCCCGAATAACTTCCTTATTAAAGAAAGGAATATCGAAAATATATGGCCCTTGCTGTACTGGGACTTTTCCATTTCTCAAATTTATTGTTTCCCAAATTTTGTCTATCGCAAGAAAATATGCTTCATAAAAAAAATACCTGTCATCAAAGTTTATTTGCCCTAAGTCATTCCTATATTCTAAAAAAACAGCAGATTGAGGCAAAAACTTTTTGATAACAGATTCTTTTCCCAAAAGAATAAGCGCGGCAAAAGTCAATTTTTCATTAACAAGTAAATGAAAATCAGTAAGGCATTGCTCATCTGTTTGCGTAAGAAATAAAGGATTAGATTGTTTTTCTGCATAAGCTGCTTTCATTTTTTGAATAGCATCTTTATCCAAATCGTTCACATTTAGCCCTTCACAATATTTTGCGGAAAAATCCGGCTCTTGCTCCGAAAGGATTGCAAATATTTCTTCATCGTTCATGTTGCGTAAACTTTCGCCAACCCTCATCAACGGCACTCCTTCAAATTTGAACATTTTACCAACAGGCCTTCCCGGAATATGTACGGCTAATACTCTTAATCCATTCTCATAAAGTTCTTCCATTCTCACTCTAATTCCCAAACGGTTATACGTTTCATCTTCCAAAGCGCCCACTTTATCTTTGCCAAAGTCAGTTCCTTTTACATCGTGTGGTAGTTTGTCAGCCATACCCAATACAAGGCTTCCGCCACCTTCATTGGCTAATGCAACTACATATCCCAGGAAACACTTTCTACGCTCCTTTTGCTCTTTATGGCTACCGCCATTCCACGGAAAATTATAGCGGGCTTCCTTAAATTCTACTTTATGTTCGCTTTCTTTAAGCCGTTTTAGTTTTTCTATTGTCATAATACAATTATTTTACACCCATTTGCAAAGCAGGTATTTGGGAAATGTGGTCTTCTTTAAATGATGGTGTGTCCATTAATTTTTATTATAAGTCTGTCTAAAGTTTGACTAAAGTTTATCTACATCTCTTCCGTTAGTGTCCAACAAGGATGACGATTTGTTAGGCTATCCAGGTCTTTCCGGTGTAACCGGAACCGGCTATTGACTATTTTGTGATGTTTATTTTCAATACCAAATACCAACCAGGCGTATGGCTTTCCTTTTAGATTCGCTTCATTGCTCAATGCAGAAAAGTATTTACCCAGCTTGGTAAAATCGTAAGTGTTTTTGGCTTCCTTAAATTCTACCACTTCTGTTTCAGCAGTTAAATTTCGAAGTTGTTGAAGTGTATGTTCTAAATCTGCCTTTGTCATAATATCAATTTATTTTAAGCTCAACATTTATATTATTTGCAAAGCCGGTATCTGGCTGATATGGTCTTCTTTGAAACTCGGTGTATCCATTATTTAATATAATTTTTCAATTGGGCTTCCGCTGCTATTTTGTCTATAGATAATTGCATAATTTTATACAAATCGCTACCTTCTGTATAATCTGCAGCTGCGACATAGTCCGCTCTTTTTTGTTCGATTAATTCCTGACATATCATTTTTGCTCTTTTTCCTGCGTTAGATTTTTGATTAGGGTTATAAACAGCTATTGCCGTTCCACCCTGATAAGTAAGCATTTTCATTGTTGGTATATCTGTTTCCCCATCACCTAAATAAAGCATCCTGCTAAAAGGTATTGGCTTTTCTTCTTCCGGTGTATATTTATTGATACTTTCATTATCCCATGAATTCTTTATACCCTTATTAATTCTGAATAAAAACTGCGTCTTATTAGTATAATCAATTGCTAATGCAGGCCATTCAGCAACATCATTTACATCATATTTATAGGCAGAAGCGAAAACCATTTCAAAGAATTTAAATATGCTGGTACCCTTCAATATGTCCCTAAGCCCGGAAGAAATTATATAATGCTCTATCAAAAGCCCCTGTGACCTTGCATATTGGTTTATTTTTTTAAAGTATTCATCAACACCCGGGAACAAAACCATTCCTTTACCATAATCTATAAATGCTTCTTTTGTTATTCTAATTTCTTTTTCATTTGCCTTTTTAAGCATAAGCTGCATATATGCCAATATTTCATTCATGTCATTGACCTTTGCAAGGTTTTTAACTTCACCCCAAAAACTGGAACTATCTATTCCAAGCTTAGGAATAAAAGAATGTTGTTGCATATTGCCGGGAGCAAGTGTCCCATCAAAATCATACGCGATTGCAATTTTTGTTAGTCTCTTAGCCATATTTAAAAATTTATTTTTAATCTTTTCTTCCCTGTCAATAATACCTGCATCAATCCCTTTTTCTGCTCTTTTAATTTTTCCATTTTATTTTTTAACAATTGAATTTCATCATCGGCATTTTTTAATACTCCTGCAATTGCATTTTGTTCATCACAATTTGGAATTGTAATCTTTAAATCAAAAAAATCAGAAGGTGTTACGTTTAATAGCCCATGTGCTCTTCCACCTTCATGCGCAATTTTCATAAGTCCTTTGTCTAAAAGATTTGCCTCAAAAAATTGTTCAAAAAAATCACCTGATGTTCTATTCTTGACTTTAATGCCAAAGCAGATATAAAGAGTAGTTACAACTGCTTTATCAAAATCTTTCAATCTCTTAGTGGCGCCCCATGGATATCCATTTGAATAGCTTTTATTGTAACAATACTCTCCTTTATCAACAAGAAAGTAGTTATCTAAAAGTTCGCTTGCAATGCTTTTAGTAAAGAAATCAGTTTGTCTTACAAAACCTCTCTGTGCAGATATAGTGACCACATTTGTATTTCCAACATTGTTCTTTCTCGTTACTCTTTCAAACAAACCTTTTAGCCTTACTACTTTCCACTTCCCCTCAAACCCCTTCAATCTTTTCTTCCCAGTAAGCAAATTTTGCATCAGCCATTTTTTACGTTGTTCTTTTTTAGCAATGAGCGATTGAGTTTTTGTAATAGCATCATCCCAGGCGGAAAGTAATTGAGCAATGGTTTTTTGTTCGGGAAGTGGTGGGAGGGGAAGTTTTATAGAAAATAGATCACTTGGATAAATATGTACAACTGAATTTCCTTGACCTAATCTTCTTTTTTGTTTTCTCGCAAAATCAGTTTCCAAAGCATAAGAAAGACATTCGGCATTTACATCCCTATTTGTCGAAAGAATTATAACATCACCTCCTGCATAAGCTATTTCATTTCCAACATAAGCAACCGATTTCCCAATCTCTTCTATTGTTTCGCCTGAACCCGCAAAAAGAATATCTCCTTTTCTTATTTCTTTACTTTCTTCAGCAATTTCGTTTGGTATAAAAGACTGAAATTCTTTGATAATAAAATCATGAGTTGTATAAAGTTCTCCATACCTAACGCAAGGCAATCCCTGGGAAACAAGTTGCTCCTTTAAAATACCTTTTCCCTTTGAAAAAACGCCGAGACCACCTAATGTATATTTATTCCAATCGCTGGGAATTCCATTAAAGTGTAAAGATTTGACATTTGCCTTATTATTTCCCATCACTTAATTTTTGTATGTTTTGTATGCCTGCTAATGATTTTATTTGTTGTATGGCAATAGTGTTTAGTTTTATCAATCGTTCACTTTGCCTGAGCCCCATTCTTATAAATTCTGCATTCATGCTTTCCAGGTTAGCCAATACCAGCAGTTGCTCTATATTGCTGTAGTCTCTTATGTTTCCTTCTTTACCCTGGTTTTCTTTGTGCCATTGCTGAGCTGTTTTTCCAAACATGGCCATATTCAATACATCAGCTTCGCTGGCATAAATAATTTGTTGCTGTTCCCTGGTAATATCAGGCGGTATTATATTTTCCTTGATGGAATCGGTATGTATGCGGTAATTTACTTTTGCCAGTGTCCTGTGTAAATTCCATTCTAATGATAACCTCTGGTTTTCATCTTCTTTCAGTCTTTGAAATTCTACAATTAGATACATTTTGAATTCTGCGCTTATCCATGATGCGAACTCAAATGCAATATCCCTGTGAGCATAAGTTCCGCCGTATCTTCCGGTTTTCGATACAATGCCGATGGCATTTGTTGCCTCAATCCATCGCTTGGGTGTTAACGAAAAACTGTTGGAACCCGCCATATTTTTAATTCCATCGAATTCGATGGAATTAAAACCAGGATTTTTCAATTGCTCCCAAAGTCCGATAAATTCAATAGTGCTACGGTTTCTCATCCAGTTTTGCAAAATATAATCGCTCCGTTCAGCATCGCGGTAGCGGGCAATATCAGTTATTGAAATATAATCGTCATAAGCCTGCCCGATAATACTTACAGGAAGCCCCTGCACATTAATCGTTGATTTTTTTTCTTTTGCCATAATTTTTTAAATTTCAAAGATTGCATTTGTTTTAAAACCCTGCTGCTCATTATATTTTACGTATCCCAATTGATTGGTAAGCATTTGAGTGTTGCCAATTTTAAAATCAGGAATATTTGTATGATGATGCCCGTAAATCCAGTAGCCGGGTCCGTTGGTTTCAATCAGGTTAAACAATTCTACCGCAAAAGCTTCGTTCAACTCACTGCCCTTATATTGCTCCGGGTAATTTAAAAAAGTAGGAACATGGTGGGTAATTATTATTGTTTTAGCGGTGTTGTTTCGGTGTAGTTCCGGGATTATAAACTGTAAGCAACCTTCATGCAATTCATTAAACCTGTCAATGGAAAAGCGATAGCCCTTATACCTGATAAGCTGAAAATCGCTCACATCTTTTTCAATATACCATTGCTTGCCGGGATTTATTTTAGACCAAAGTGTAGAAAAAATAAAACGGGTGTTATCTTTTTCAATGGTTATGTTATTTACCAAATGAATATTGCTTCGTATGTTTTCATTCAGCGTCCCGGATTTTTCACTTACATCAGAATGGTAATATTCGTGGTTGCCAGGTAGCCAATAAGTTGTTTGAAAATGGTCTGCAACATAACTGAAAAAATCTTTGTGTTTATCCATCAATGTAAACGGAACTACATCGCCCGCCAGCAACAGCACACCACCCACAGGTTGCAGGGGATTTGCTTTCAGGAACTCCTTGTTTTGCGAAAATTCCAGATGAAGGTCAGATGCATATTGGATGGTCATATTTATACTTCTAATTCTTTTAAATATTTATCCATCTGTTGCTGCACTTTTTTTAATTCTTCTTCCAATATATCAATTTCTTTTTGTACAGCCATGATGTCCACTTCGGGTTCTTCTTCAAAGGTGTCAACATATCTTGGAATATTCAGGTTAAAATCATTTTCTTTTATTTCATCAAAAGTGGCCACATAGCTAAATTTATCTTCTACAACACCCGGAAGGTAATTTCCCTTTATAAATTTCCTATACGTTTCTACAATGTGATTGATGTGGTTTTCATTCAGCCTGTTTTGATTTTTGCCGCTATCATAATGCTGGCTGCTGTCAATAAATAATACGTTTTTATTGCCCTCTTTTCCTTTATTAAAAATTAGTATTGCCGCCGGAATTCCAGTACCAAAAAATAAATTAGCGGGTAACCCGATTACGGCTTCCAAAAGATTTTCTTCAATTGTTTTCTGCCTTATTTTTCCTTCACTCGCTCCGCGAAATAAAACGCCATGAGGAACTACTACACCAACCTTTCCTTTCTGCTCATAGGCAATTTCAATCATGTGGGAAATAAAAGCCCAATCCCCTTTACTCTTTGGAGGAATGCCTCGCCAAAAGCGGTTATACTTATCCGTTACAGGGTCATAACTTACCGTAGTTTTATCTCCATCTTTGTCTTCTACCTTTCCCCATTTGTCCAGGCTAAAAGGGGGATTCGCAACTACAGTGTCAAATTTCATTAGGGCATCGCCTTCCTTCAGTTTGGGATTACGAATCGTATCGCCCCATCTTATAGTAGCATTATCAAATCCATGCAAAAACATATTCATAACTGCCAAAGCCCAGGTGCTTCCATTTGCTTCCTGTCCATAGAGAGAAAAATTAGGAGAACCCACTTCCTCGCCGGCTTTAATAAGTAATGAAGCTGAACCGCAAGTAGGGTCGCATATTCTTGAACCCGGTGCAGATTTCGTAAGCCTGGCAATCAAAGTGGAGACTTCTTTTGGCGTAAAAAATTCTCCGGCTTTTTTACCAGCATCACTTGCGAAATTTTCAATAAGGAACATGTAAGCACCACCGATAATATCTGTGCCTTCCAGGTGCGATGGCCTAAGGTCTAAAGTTTCTTTATTAAAATCAAGCAGCAGGTTTTTCAGCCGGGTATTTTTATCTTTTGTGTCACCAAGCACACTACTATTAAAATTAATGTTTTGGAAAATTCCTGCTCCGTCTTCACTGTATAATTTTTCACGGTTAGCCTCCACCAAATCCTCTAACGCGATGTCAATTAATTCGCCAATGTTTACTTCATTGCGATGATTGTATAAATATTTAAAGTGGCTTTGTTCAGGCACAATAAAACGTTCATGTTGCATTGCTCTTTCTGCCCTTTCTTTTTCTCCATTATATTTTTCCAGGTATGCTTCATATTTATCATCGTGAACGTCACTCAGATATTTTATAAAAAGCATCGTGAGTACATAATCTTTATAAACACTTGGGTCTATACTACCACGAAAGGTGTCGCACGCTTTCCAAACGGCATCATTAATATCTTTCTGATCTATCTTTTTTGACATGTTTATAATTTTATTGAATTAAATATTTGTTGTTGAACTTTTTGGTCTCGTAGGAAATCTATCTCTTGCTTTATGTTTTTTTCTTTTATGTGCAGTTCATTAATTTCTAAAATTGCTTTTTGCTTTTCAATAGTTGGAAGCAAAATTTCGAGTTCGCTGAGCACTGATTTGGAAATAGAAACAATTGAAGTCCCAATAGCATTTCCTTTTAAAAATTTTTGCGATACTGGTTGATTCATAAACCAACGTAAATATTCCGGCAAAACCTTATCCTTAAAATCTTCTTTAATGCGGATTACAAAAAAAGAAGTAGATGCTACGGCAGGGATATTTTTATGTTCATAGATTGCTGCAAAATTTTTTGTTCCTTTAGATGCGAACAAAACATCTCCAGGTTCGAGCAAGTGCTTTTCGGCAATTCCATCTTCTTTTAGTTCAGGTTGCAACTTAAAATTCAGGTGGCCATTTTCATCAAAATCTTTAGACTGCAAATAAGCAATATCGCCATCTACCATAGTCTTGGCAAAAAGCCCGGTTTGAATAATAACTATGTGAGATAATTTTACTTGCATGTCTTTTTATTTAAGTAATAACTCTACAAATATAAAGAATTATACTGAACATGTCAAATTTGATTTAATTTTTATTTAAGTAATAAATCTACAAAATTATCGCTTTTTAAGCGAAATAATACAACGAATTTATAGGAAAGAGAGAATAAAAATTAATGGAATTTGTTGCTTTACTATGGACTACAAAAACAAATCCGTATAGAGCGCCCCGCCGGGCTTTACCGCGTATTTTTCAAGATCGGTTATTCCTTCTTCTGCTAATACTTCTTCATCAATAAAAGTATTTCCGGTACATTTTGAAGAAGGGCGTTGTAAAATATAAAAAGCGCTGTCAGCAATAATTTCAGGAGTACGGCTCATCTGAATCAGCGTTTCGCCTCCCAATAAATTCCGCACAGCGGCGGTGGCAATCGTAGTTTTTGGCCACAAACAATTGGCAGCGATATCGTAATTTCTTAATTCTTCTGATAATCCTAAAGCAATCATCGTCATGTTATATTTACTCATCGTATAAGCAAGATGATTGGCCAGCCATTTTTTATCAAGGTTAATTGGCGGGGATAAATTGAGGATATGTGGGTTGCTTCCTTTTTTTAGAAAAGGAATGCAGGCTTTGCTCACAAAAAAAGTTCCTCTCACATTAATATCATGCATTAACCCAAACGCTTTCGTTTCAGTTTTTTCCACCGGAGTTAATGATATGGCTGAAGCGTTATTGATCAAAATATCAATTCCACCAAAAACTTTCACCGCTTTTTCCACCGCTTCATTTATCTGGTCTTCAAAGCGGATATCACATTGAACAGCCAGGGCTTTCCCACCGGCATTTTCTATTTCTTTTGCCGCAGTAAAAATAGTTCCGCCTAATTTTGGGTTTTCTGCAACAGATTTCGCTGCTACCACAATATTGGCGCCTTCCTTTGCAAGCCGCAATGCAATAGCTTTTCCAATTCCCCTTGAAGCACCTGTTATAAATGCAGTTTTATTTTTAAAATTCATACTCCTTTTTTCTTTTAGTTATCTTTTCATATTTTATGTGCCCCTGCAACTATTTTCACTTTATAATTCTCAGCATTAATATTGAATTCTTTTTTATAAGCCGATAAAATTTTCACTAAAAAAGATTCTACGCCTTCATGTTTTACAATATTAATTGTACAACCTCCAAACCCTCCACCCATCAGTCTCGCACCGATTACGCCTTTATTTTCTTTAGCCGATTTTACTAAAAAATCAAGTTCCCTACAACTTACTTCGTACAAATCTTTTAAGCCTCCATGTGTTTGAAACATCAATTCTCCAAAACCAATTATATTATTTTCTTTTAAATAATTGGCCGCTTTTTTTGTACGAAGAATTTCTTCAACTACAAATAAACAGCGTTTGTAAACTTCTGGCTCCATTTCAGTTTTAAAAAGCAGTAATTCGTCAGGATTTTTTATATCTCTGAAAGATTGAATTCCTAATCCTTTTTTTAAAATTTCCAATCCCTTTTCACATTCACTTCTTCTTAGGTTGTATTCTGATCCGGCGAGAGCATGATGCACTTTTGAATTGATAAGAATGATCTCATACCCTTCAATATTTAATGGGATTTCTTCATGGGTGATATTTTTGCAATCCAATAAAATAACGGTATTTTCTTTACCCATCATGTTGGCATATTGATCCATAATTCCACACATAACTCCCGGAAATCCATGCTCAGCACGCTGCCCAAGCAAAGCCAGTTCTTTGCGGCTCATTTTAAAATTGCACAATTCATTCAGGCTAAAAGATATTCCTCCTTCAAGCGCAGCCGAAGAAGACATGCCGCCCCCGATCGGAATATTTCCGCCAAAAACGCAGTTAAACCCTTTTAAAGGAAGTCCTGATTTTTGAAATTCATTTACAATTCCGAGCACATAATTTTTCCATCCATCCATTTTTTTTATTTCTGAAAATGCAATTGAAATACTTTCATTAAAATCAATGGAATAGCAATTTATTGTTTCAAAATTATTAAGGGCAACCGCAAAATAAATTCCTTTGTCAATAGCACCCGGCATTACAAAACCATCATTGTAATCCACATGTTCGCCAATCAGGTTGATCCTTCCGGGAGAATAATAGAGATAGGGTTCTTCTTCAAATTTTTCTTTGAAAACGGCTTTCACTTCCGCAGCAGATTCAATCATTACAATTTATTTAGAAGAAGGATTTTATAAGAAGTTTTGAATAAAGCAGACTGGCCAGTTTCGAGTGTAATAACACCCATCGCATTATTAAAGCCATCCGGCGCGCCACTCAAATTTTCAATCGCAATACTTTTTCGGTGTGGCGGTGTATAAATCTGTAAATACGGATAAGATTCATCCGGGAAGAACTGTACTTCGATCTTTTTATCGGCATTCCTTAAAACGCAAAGTGGCTGGCACTCCTGCGTATCCAAAGTGAAACAATTATCTAAAAAAGTATCGCCCAAATTTTCAATAGTTGAAAAACGCGTGTAATCCACTAATTTTTTGGTAGGAATTAATTCAGTATTAAATTCTACCATCTGCTTTCCCTGGAATTCCAGATCAAGGCCATTGACCGAATCGCCCAAAGTAAAATAAGGATGCCATCCATCCTGCATCGGAATTAATCCTTCATCCTGGTTTACACATTCGGTAATTACCGTCAGTTTATTCTCTGCTTCCAATTGCCAGGTTACAATGCAATCATAATTGAAGGGATAGCCCGGATCTTCAGCCCTATACTCATATTTCATGGTTACAGAAGCTTCCATTTCATTAGCCGTTTCAGATACCATTGTAAAAGCTTTGTCATACAATAAACCATGGATTGCGTGTTGCCCCATGAAATATTTTTGTACGGAATATTCATTTTCGCCAAAAGTGTATTTACCATGATCCAGCCGGCAAACAAATGGGGAAAGTTTACAACCTTTAAACCCTTTTTCTTCCAGATGATTTTTAAATTCATCAAAAGATGAATAAGAGTCAATGACATTTATTTTGCCTTCATTTTCTTCAACAACAAATTCATGAAGTATAGCGCCGCAGGCGGGAAGAACAACAGCGTAATTATTGGTAACATCATTTTTCAAAATGACCTTATCAAACCCCGATTCCTTTTTTTTATGGATTGAAAACATGGCCCGAATTTACATAAAAGAATGTTTAATTAATTTTTTATCCATTTACTGCCTCACCACCATTTGGATGCAACACTTGTCCTGGTACTAGCTGAAGCCAGTATTGAATGGCAAAAATAAATACAACGGAGCTACTTCTACAGGTTATTGCTTTTTCTTCCTTTTTTGGAAGTAGCAGAATCCATAACTTCTATTTAATATTTGAATATTATATTCTACACTATTCTTAAAAAGGCAGGCGGGGCCTGCCTTTTTTAAATAAGGGAAGTACATTATTTACCAGGATTTTCCGGATTTTCCTTGGTTTCTTTATTAGTTTCCGTGTTCGCATTAACTCCTTTTTTGTGTTTATGCTTTTTGCCGCCCAAAGCGGTTATTTGAAGCTGGGTATCAGATCCGGCATAAACGCCCGGCAAATCCTCTTGCACTTCACTTCCGAGTTCATTGCTTCCCATTGAGGGATCGGTTATTCTTTCTTCTTCTTGCATAATAATTTATATTTTGATTAATAATACTATCAACAGAAAATTATATGCCAATTGAACCGTTGTATTGTTAAGTTTTTTTATTGTTACCTTTTCATTCAAGATTCTGTTATTTTACAAATGAACTTTCTCGCACACGCACTTTTATCATTCGGGGATGAAGATTTCTTAACAGGGAATATGATCAGTGATTTTGTGAAGGGGAAAAAGAAATTTGACTATCCGGTTGCCATTCAAAAAGGAATTCAATTGCACAGAATGATTGATGAGTTTACCGATTTTCATCCTGCCACTTCAAAAGCAAAAAAATTATTTAGCCCGTATTACCGTCTCTACTCCGGCCGTTTGCAGATATTGTTTACGATCATTTTCTGGCCCTTGATGATAAGCAGTTTGTAAACGATAATGGGCTAAAAAATTTCACCCAAAAAACGTACAAGGCTTTAAATAATAATGCTTCTTATTTCCCCCAAAAGTTTGAAAAAATGTTTCCTTATATGCAGGCGCAGGATTGGTTGTATGAATACCGGTTTAAAGAAGGAATCCGCAAAAGCTTTGGCGGCCTTGTTCACCGGGCTATGTATTTAAATGAATCTGAAATGGCTTTTACCATCTTTAATAAAAATTATGACCAGCTTTCTGAATTTTACGCTCAATTTTTTCCCGAATTAAAAGAATTTGCTTTTGCAAAAATGCAGGAACTTAAGGCTGAATAAATTCCGTTTACCTTTGCAGCCAATTTCAGTTTTTTAAAAATAAAATTCTTGATTATTTATTGGTTCACTGTACAAGTGGCCTTATTTAAATTAAATCAGGCTGAATTTTTTTGTAAATTCTAAAAACAATATAATTTGAAAAAAGAAACACAATTTATACATGCAGGCGCAGAGCCAGACCCTTCAACAGGCGCGATAATGGTGCCGATTTATCAAACTTCCACTTTTGTGCAGGAAAGCCCTGGCGTTCATAAAGGCTATGAATATGCCAGGACACAAAACCCTACCAGGACAGCTTTAGAAACCGCTTTGGCTACGGTTGAAAACGGAAAATTTGGTTTATGTTTTGGAAGCGGGTCGGCTGCTTCTGACGCAGTAATTAAATTATTAAACCCCGGGGATGAAGTAATAGCTGCCAACGACATGTATGGTGGAAGCTACCGTTTATTTACAAAAATATTTGCAAAATATGGAATTAAATTTCATTTCATAAATATGCAGGAAGCGGATGAGGTTTCAAAATTTATTAATCCAAATACCAAACTCATCTGGACAGAAACGCCCACTAACCCGATGATGAATATTACGGACATTGCTGCAGTGGCTGCCATTGCTAAAAAGAACAATGTATTGCTTTGTGTGGATAATACTTTTGCATCGCCTTATCTTCAAAACCCTTTAGATCTCGGCGCTGATATCGTTTTACATTCCGCCACAAAATACATTGGCGGCCACAGCGATTCAGTTCTTGGCGCGTTGATTGTAAAAGAGGAAGACCTAAAAAACAAGTTAGCGTTTATCCAAAATAGTTGTGGCGCTATCCCGGTGCCGCAGGATTGTTTTTTAATATTGAGAGGATTAAAAACATTACCCGTGCGCATGGAAAAGCATTGCAGTAATGGAAAAAAAATCGCTAATTGGCTTAGAAATAATCCAAAAGTTGATAAAGTTTATTGGGCAGGATTTGAAGATCATCCCAATCATGACATAGCCAAAAAACAAATGAGCGGTTACGGAGGAATGATGAGTTTTACTTTAAAAAACGATAATGCTGAAGCGGCAAAAAAAATACTTTCTTCTACTAAACTTTTTGCTTTGGCCGAAAGCCTTGGAGGCGTTGAAAGCCTTATCGGGCATCCTTCTTCAATGACACACGCGAGCATTCCGCGGGAAGAAAGAATTAAAAACGGCTTGCTAGATTCATTAATAAGATTAAGTGTGGGCATAGAAGATGCTGATGATCTCATTGAGGATTTGGCTAATGCAATGGGGAAAGTTTAAACTATTATTTTTGAAATTTAATTTGTATTTTTAAAATCGGTTTAAATCATCAAAATAAAATGTATGCCATACAATAAAGAAGAACTTTTTAATTTGCCGGTTAAAGAAAAATTAGAATTAGTGGAGGCGTTGTGGGAAAGTATTGATGAAGAATTTTTAGGAAAAGAAATTACCAGGCAAGGATTTGAAGAAGAAATTGATCGAAGAATTGAAAATATTGAAAAGAATCCTGACACATTGGTTCCCTGGGAAGAGGTGCTGAACCAAATGAGGAATCAATGATAAAATATACCGTTTCATTTTCCAGTGAAGCCACCGGGGAAACTATTAAGGCTTATTTATGGTATAAACAGGAAAAGCCGGGATTGGAAAAAGAATTTCGTGAGACTCTGCGCACAAAAATTGATGCAATAAAAAAGAATCCAAAATCATCTTCATTTATTTATAAAAACGTCAGAACCTCCAGGATGAAAATTTTTCCATATAATATCATATACAGGATTTCAAATTTAAACATCCAGGTTATTGCCGTATTTCATCACTCCAGAAATCCGAGAGAGTGGAAGAAAAGAATATAAAAAATCTCAAAAAATTCCTTGACAAAAAAGTTAATGAGTTCAACAATATTTCTTTTATCAAAGACGACCCTGTTTGCCTTCCACATCTTTTTAGCAAAAAACAAGACATCGAAATAGCCGGATTTTTTGCTGCCATGTTCGCCTGGGGAATCCGCAAAACTATTATCAATAAAGGAACACAGCTATTTCAATTAATGGATAATGCGCCTTACGATTTTTGTTTGCACCATACAGGTAACGATCTTAAAAAATTAGAAGGGTTTTGCCATCGCACTTTTAATGATACCGACCTTTTGTATTTTATTTCTTTTTTTAAACATCATTATTCCAAAAATAAATCACTGGAATCCGCCTTCTTCAATGATAAAACGCTTCGTTCAATTGACAATGCAATTGAAAATTCGTTGAACTATTTTAATCAATATTTTTTCTCAATGGAAGAGGTTCCTGAAAGAACAAAAAAGCACATCGCTTCTCCGAAAAAAAATTCAAGTTGCAAACGCCTGAATATGTTTTTACGCTGGATGGTGCGCAATGACAACCAAGGAGTAGATTTTGGAATATGGAAAAAAATTACACCGGCTCAATTGATTTGCCCTGTAGATGTTCACGTAGCAAGGGTTTCAAGGCGTTTTAATTTATTAAACAGAAAACAGGTAGATTGGATAGCAGCAACAGAACTTACCGGTCAATTAAAAAAATTTGACAAAGCCGACCCGGTAAAATATGATTTTGCCTTATTCGGTTTGGGAATTTTGGAGAAATATTAAAGGCTTTATTTTTAAAATTATTAGAGATGGAAAAAAATATTCCCGATGAAATAATTTCACTTTCCAATTTCCCCGGCCAAAACCTACTGAGGAAATCCGCGGAAAATTAATTGGATTATTGAATGAACTGATCAATAAAGATTTTAATTCCCTTGTTCAATTATTGTATCGTATTGATGTAAATGAAAAAAAGATCAGGCTTTATTTAACCCAAAAAACAAATGAAGACGCATCTTCGGTTTTAGCTGGCCTGATTATTGAAAGGCAATTGCAGAAAATAGAAACCAGGAAAAAATTCTCCCCAAAAAATAACAATAAAGATGATGAAGAGAAATGGTAATAATAATTTAGAAAATGAGCAGTAAACGAACTTATTGTTCAGAAAGTTCTTTTGACGGTAAAGGCGTTTTTCTTATAAACATCAGTTTGCTTACTTCCTCTTTATTTTCGGTTTCTTTTTTCAGGTTAAAAGAAGTCCTAAAAACCTTATCCCAAAAATGGGTGCTAACGCCAAAGCCTTTCTCGTCACTTTTATAATGATGCAGGTGATGGTTGCGCCAAATGGGTTTCATCCATTTGTAACGTGGGTTCCAGGCGTGAATGGCGTAATGCATGCTTCCGTACATCAGGTAACCTAACATAAATCCCGGGAAAAACGAAAATACATTCTTACCTATTCCCGCATACATCAAAAGAAAAATGATTGACGATAAAATAAGGCTCGGAACCGGTGGCATAAACAAACGTTGCCTGTCTCTCGGAAATTCATGGTGATTGCCATGCAAAATATAACTTACTCTTTGTATCCGTGGATTGTCACTTACCCAATGGAATACAAAACGATGCATTATATATTCAAAAAAAGTCCAGAAAAAAACACCTCCGAGAAAAAGTGAAATCACTTTTAAACCGCTAAAGGCAACAGTACTTGCCGAATAATAAAGTAAAAAAATAATTACCGGTAAATACATTCCCCAAATTATAAGAGGATGGGTTTTGGTTAAATATTCAATGTATTGGTTTTTAAAAATTTTGGCCTGCCCTTTATTATGAATTTTTTCGAATTTCATAGTGTCAATTTTCTTTGCTGTTACAAAATTAAGCCAAAAATTATTCCATTTTCTTTTATATAGTGATTAAAAATATTTTTTTTCAATAATGCAGAAATACGCGTTCATTTAAAGCAGGCTTCTGATTGCTTCTCCTAAATAATTAACTTGCAACTCAAATAAAATTAATTATTAATGAAATTGGTTTCTTACTTACGGGACGACGATGCCCAATTGGCGCTTTTGGTAAATGGATATTTATTCGACACAGATAATTTAAATCCCAATTTGCCGGTTTCTATGACAATGTTTCTCAATTATTGGGACGATACTTTTCCGATTGCCCATTCTATAAACAGAAGTTTGGTCGAAGGAACCAACAGGTACAAAGCAATTGCTTATGAGGAGGCAGAATTACTTTCCCCGGTTCCAAGCCCTACCAGTTTCCGCGATGCGTATGCTTTTCGCGATCACGTAGCTACTGCCAGGAAAAACAGGAATGCGCCGATGGTTCCTGAATTTGATCAGTTCCCGGTTTTTTATTTTTCAAATCATAACAGCATCACCGGCCCTGGAGAAATTATTTGCATGCCCGATCATTTACAAAAACTGGATTTTGAATTGGAAGTAGCGGTAGTAATTTGCAAGCCATGTAAAAATATAAAAGCCGCCGAAGCAGATGAATATATTGGCGGTTTTATGATCATGAATGATTTCAGTGCGCGTACTTTACAATTGGAAGAAATGAAATTAAACCTGGGCCCTGCAAAAGGAAAAGACTTTGCGACGGCAATAGGCCCGTGGCTCGTTACGCCCGATGAATTGGAAGAATTTAAAGTTCCCGCTAAAGAAGGCCATACCGGCAATGCTTATAATTTAAAAATGAAATGCAGCGTGAATGGCGTGCAGGTGAGCGAAGGGAATTTTGCGGATATGGAATGGACATTCGCTGAAATAATAGAACGTTGCAGTTATGGGGTTCAGTTATACCCCGGGGATATAATCGGCAGCGGAACGGTGGGCACGGGTTGTTTTCTTGAACTAAACGGAACCGGGAAATTAAACGATCCTGATTATGAGGAACAATGGCTGAAGGAAGGCGATGAAATTGAAATGGAAGTGGAAGGCCTCGGAATTTTAAAGAATTCTATCGTAAAAGATGAAAGTGATTTTTCTATTTTAGATTTGAAAAAGAAAAACTGAACTTCTTTTCAATTGCGAACCTTATTCATTTATGTTTAAAACAGTAAACCTTAAAGATACTAACCCCCGCGATGTACAGGATTTCCTGAAACATGCTATTGCGCCACGCCCAATTTGTTTTGCCTCTACAGTGGGTAAGGATGGAAACGTAAACCTAAGCCCGTTCAGTTATTTCAATTTATTCAGTGGCAACCCGCCCGTAGTTATTTTTTCAACGGTGAGAAGAGTTAGAAATAATACTACCAAAAATACACTTCAAAATGTATTGGAAGTTCCGGAAGTGGCTATTAACATCGTTGATTACAAAATGGTGCAACAGGTAAGTTTAAGCAGTTGCGAATATCCAAAAAACACCGATGAATTTATAAAATCAGGCTTTACCAAAGAACCTTCATTATTAATAAAGCCACCACGGGTAAAGGAAAGCCCGGTGCAAATGGAATGTAAAGTTCTTGAAGTAAAATCGTTAGGCACCGAAGGCGGAGCGGGCGAATTGATTATTTGCGAGGTGATGATGATCCATATTAATGAAAATATTTTGAATGAAAATGGAGGAATAGATCAACTAAAGTTACATCACGTAGCGCGCCTTGGCGGAAATTGGTATGCAAAGATCAACGAGGATAATTTATTTGAAGTGGAGAAGCCCAATACCCAATTAGGCATTGGTTTTGACCAATTGCCCGTGAGCATCAAAAACAGCAAAACCCTTACAGGCAATCATCTTGGGCAATTGGCAAATATGCATGAAGTGCCGGAAATCAACCCGGCATTTGATGATAAAAAATTGAAAAGTATATTCCAGTATTTTTCCACAGATCCGGTTGAGATGGAAAAAGAATTACATGCATACGCAGGCGAATTGTTGGATGAAGGAAAGGTTGCGGAAGCCTGGCAGGTATTGCTGGCGCTTGCCTGAACACAAACTCCTGGCTTATTAATCGTATCCCGGAAAACAATCTTTACCCTTCTGTCTGATTGATACTCCTTTAACCGCTATTATTTATTTTGCATTCGCCCCTCTTCAGGGAAGCCGGAGGCGGAAAATGTAATTGCCGTCATTTCTCATTCAAACGAAGTGGCCATTTGGCAGTTAAATATTCAGCAGGAATTGCCTCCAAAGGTTCAATCATAATACCCTTATAATAAATTTCAGCGCCTTCTGATTGTATTTGTATTTTTCCTTTCACCAATGGTGTTACCTGCCCGTCATCCCATTGGCTGGAATGATACAGCACCATCATCACTTTTCCATTAATCATTTGTACGCTCGTATCTCCATGGCAGTAAAGGTCCAAGTGTGTTCCATTCCCCTGTTGGGTTTTCGGCATCTCCTTGTTTGATACAATGCCTGCCCACCGGGCTTTTGTAGCTAAATGTTGTCATTGCTCCTGTTGGGCTATATACGTATTCACTGTCTGATTTTTTTACTACCGGAATATCTTCCATGCCTCCGGCAACTCCCCAGTAATCACCGCAATTTCCCTGTTCTACCTGGAATTCCTGTGACCTCATCCATGCACCATAATCGGCGCCATTATCCCCTACAGAAAAATACAATACGCCGCTATCTTTTGCCTTTCCCTTCTTATCGCCCCAGGCGAGGGTTCCCCATTTAAATTGCAATCTCAGGTGAAAATCGCTGTAGCCGCCGGGCGTATAGATGCAGCCATGTTGTTGCCCGGATATTCGTATTACCTTTTCGCCATTCATATCTACAACGGTGAAAACATGTTCAGGGTCATTGTTTAACCCGACGGGAACATCACTGATCTTTTTTCCTTCGTCATCTAACGGTGGCCCTATATACGAATTCCAGCCGGAAAGGTCTTTCCCGTTAAATAAGGCAACCATTTTATTCCCTTGTGCAAAATTATTTACTGAGTGGAAAGTAAATAGCAAAAGCAGGAAAATACAGTTTGAAATATATTTCATATCACATCTTTTATTAAAGGTAATGAATCCGGTTTTGCAAAAACCTTGATTCATTTAATAAATTATGTCCTGATAACCTACTTTACCTAAGCAACTGAGTACCCGCCTTTACCCTGGCTTTAAATTTATCACAGGCAGCATTCTATTTTTTGTGGTTTCTCATAATTTATTTTACTTTGCCTTTTATTAATAATTATGAAGCCGGATTACCCTTCCAAAATATTTAATGATAAATCAGACAATTATTGTTGCCTCATGCAAGCCCTTGCTGCTGATATTATACTTACTGCCTGACACCTTCCTTTTAAAAATTTTATAGTTAATACTAAAGCAGGTTAAAACAACTGCAGGCTCTTAAAACTTTTTCTACAAAATGCCTTAAACAGGAAATTTAAACTTTTTTTAGGCCATTTACATTTTTCATTTACATACCCAATTTTAAATCAAAAATCATGGAAACCTGTATACAAGAAGGTTTGGCAAACAAACCTATTCAAAAATATTTTCAGGAAAAGATTTGCGCTTCAGGCGATATTTTCTACCAGCTCATGCCTGAAGCCCTGGTAAGGCAGGCAGTTGAAAAAGGGGAAGGCGCATTAAGCGATAGTGGCGCTTTGGTGATAGATACCGGTGAATTTACCGGCAGGAGCCCGAAAGACAGGTTTATCGTTAAAGATGAGCTAACTGAAAAAACAGTTGACTGGAACGGTTTTAACCAACCTATTGCGCATGAATTCTTCGCTTTGCTGCTTACAAAAATGTTGGAATACATAAAAGGTAAAAAATTATGGATCCGTGACTCCTGTGTTTGTGCCAATACTGATTTCAGGCTAAACGTAAGGGTAATCAATGAAAACCCGTGCTGTAGCCTTTTTGCTTACAATATGTTTCTCAGGCCACAAAAAGAGGAATTAAAAAATATAGAGGTTGACTGGCATTTAATTCAGCTTCCGCACTTTTTTGCAACCCCTGTAACAGATGGCGTACCCCGCAGGAATTTTGTGGTTATCAATTTCACTGAAAAAATAATTCTCATAGGCGGCACCCAATACACCGGGGAAATAAAGAAATCGGTATTCAGCATTTTAAACTTTATCCTGCCAATAGAAAAAAAGGTATTGAGCATGCATTGCGCGGCCAATGTAGGAAAACAAAGGGATACCGCTCTTTTTTTTGGATTGAGCGGCACCGGTAAAACTACCCTGAGTGCCAGCCCGGATAGAAAACTGATTGGCGATGACGAGCATGGTTGGGATGATCATTCAATATTTAATATTGAAGGAGGGTGCTATGCCAAAGCGGTTAACCTTGACCCCGCAAAAGAACCTGAAATTTATAATGCCGTCAGGTTTGGGGCCATGGCTGAAAATGTTTCTTTTTTCAAGGGTACCAATATTATTGATTTTTCCTGCAAGAAAATAACCGAAAATACCAGGGTAAGCTACCCGGTAGATTATATAAGCAATGCCTTGCGGCCTTCTGTTGGCAGCATTCCGGCTAATATCTTTTTTTTAACCGCCGACGCTTTTGGGGTTTTGCCTCCCATAAGTAAACTCTCTATATCACAGGCGATGTATTATTTTATAAGCGGTTACACCGCCAAAGTCGCGGGCACCGAAGAAGGGGTTATTGAGCCTAAGCCAACTTTCAGCGCCTGTTTTGGAGCGCCATTCCTGCCACTTCACCCGGTGGTGTACGCTGGTATGTTGGAGAAAAAAATAAAAGCACACCTGCCTCATGTTTGGCTGGTAAATACCGGGTGGTCCGGCGGGGGTTATGGAACAGGAAAAAGGATTAAACTGGAATATACGAGGGCGATGGTTAAAGCCGCCCTGAAAGGCAAACTGGAAAAAGTAAGTTACCGGCCGCAAGGCTTGTATGGGTTAATGATGCCTGCCTCATGCCCGGGTGTTCCTTCCAATGTCCTCAATCCTGAACTAACCTGGGAAAATAAAGAGGGCTACCTGGAAGCGGCGAACCAACTTGCCGGTTATTTTATAAAGAATTTTGAAAAATACAGTGGATTGGTAAGCAGGGAAATCATGGAAGCGGGCCCAAAAATTAATTAAAAAGTGGAATATATGGTTAACAGGAATGTATTAACATTGGATGAATTTACGCTGCGCGAAATGCATGCTTTTCCACAAGCGACGGGCGAACTGGCAGGCTTTTAAGGGATATAGGACTGGCCGCCAAGCGGGTAAATGTAGAAGTCAATAAAGCAGGGCTGGTAGATATCCTGGGAAACACCGGAGGTATTAACGTGCAGGGCGAAGAGGTGAAAAAATTGGATGAATATGCCAATAGCCAGTTTACCGGCGTTTTAAGGGATGGAATAAGTTGTGCGGGAGTAGCCAGCGAGGAATTGGATGATATTGTTGCCTTTGACAATACCATCAGCAGGAACTCAAAATATATTTGCATGTTCGACCCTCTTGACGGAAGCAGCAATATAGATGTCAATGTATCCATAGGCACTATTTTCAGCGTGTACCGCCGGGTTACTGAAAAAGGCTCGCTTGCAAAGCAAGAAGATTTTCTCCAGCCGGGCACCCGGCAGGTTGCCGCGGGATATATTATTTACGGCTCCTCTACCATTCTTATTTATGCTACCAAAAGAGGCGTGAATGGGTTTACCCTGGACCCGTCTATTGGTGAATTTTGTTTAAGCCATCCCGGCATCCGTTGCCCTGAAAGTGGGAAAATCTATTCAGTAAACCACGGTAATTTTTTCCAGTTTGAGGCAGGAATAAAAAACTATATTACCCAATGCCAGGAAAAGAACGAAACTAACGGGGGCCCTTATACGCAAAGGTATACCGGCAGTATGGTGGCTGACGTACACCGCAACTTATTAAAAGGCGGCCTGTTTATGTACCCTGCTACCCTTTCAAAGCCCAACGGGAAGCTAAGGCTGCTTTATGAATGCAACCCCCTCGCCTATATTATTGAAGTAGCTGGCGGGAAAGCTACGGATGGAAAACAAAGGATCCTTGAGAAAAAACCTGTTGAATTACACGAACGTTCCCCTTTGTTTATTGGAAGTAAAAAAATGATGGAAGAATTGGAAAATATTCTTGGCTGAAAATCTCAACTAGCAACCTCAGTGTTATCATGTTCAGGGATGCCGATGGCATTGCTTTTAGCATTACTTGCCCGGTACTGAGTAAAGCAAATACTATGATTTTCTATTTTTTAAAATAATAACAGGGAAGCATAAGCGAAAATAAAAGTAAAGCTTTAGATATAGGGTTCTCTTATTAGCCAGAAAAAGCATGGGTAACTCACAGAACCTTTGCTACAAAGCTCAACACAGGAATCAGTGTTTTGCGCCAACGCAACTGATGAAAAGGCAAGAGAAGAAAATAATAGGATAAAACTTTGATTAACCAGTTTAACCGGATCATTGAACTCTCCGAAGAAAATAAAACCGTTGTATCTAAACTGATTGATGCTTTTCTTTTTCAACAGGAAATGAAACAAAAATTGGCTCAATAAAAATGTCTCGAGTTATCATCAGGACAGTAATAACTTTCTTATTTGAGCATACTACTGATAGCAAGGGCTACGTTTTATCCCATTCTCGTATAACCGTTTTAGCTTGTTCAACAACTTTTCCCCATACAGGATCACCTATTATCTCTTTATCCGAGTCTTTTTCATTATAGTTATTTAATAAGTTCCTTAATTTATTCAATTCAAAAATTGCGGAATTAGATATTCCAATTTTAGAAGCAGTGTTGTCAATGAATTCATCGAATCCGTTATCGTCAAATAATCTACACATTACTTCAACATATGATGAGATTAATCCTGTATCATTATTTTCATTTAACCATAATTTCCTCTGTAGGCCCAAATCTGATAATTCAATAATATCATTATAAATGTTCTTGGTTATAATATCCATAGCTTTAAAATTTGGGCATCTTACTCATGTCAAATTTGTCTTTCGGAATATGCGCAGCAGGATCGCTGGCACTTTGTAATGGATTTCCATTCACATCATATGCCACGCCATTTTTCTTAAATATTACATAAGGGTTTTGTTGTTCAGAATTGGGACTATTGGGATTTCCTGGCATATCTCTAATATTATTATGTGGATTTTCAGGGTCAAAGTATAATACTCCATCTCCTTTTTTACTAGATTTTACTGACCATCCATCAGGAGGGGCTATTTCCTCCGAAGCATTATTTGCTCCAAAAATCCATTTTACAAGAGAAACAATTTCACCTCCGACAATAAAACCAAGACCAAAATCGCTAACTGAATTACCTACTGCAGTAGGAGTATAGGTAATATCATAGCCCTGCTTTTCTAATGATTTTTCAGTTTCACCTTGATTTTTGTTTACAGTCCCTTTTTCCTGATTATCTACGAAGACTACATCAAAATTATCGCCTGTTTTTTGTATTGTTGCTGTCTTTGTCTTAGTATTTATATCTATTCTATCATCTGGTTTATCTTGCGGCTTATTTTTTAATTGATTAACGAACGCTTTTATTTCATTTGCATCACTTGTACTCCATCCATTGGCATTTTTAGCCCACATCCCATTCGGGTCTATAAATCTAATCGGATTATCAAACGCATAATTATAAGGTGAGAACCTTCGCATCTTATCAGCTAAAGGATCAATATTATGCCAAACTCCCAATTGCGGATCTTGCATCCTCGCCCCATAATCATACTCTTCTAATCCACTTCCATCACTAAACTCCCCATGCTGTAATTCTTTCCCGTTGTACTTATATTTATTTTGTATTCCACCAGCCGCCTTATCACTTATCCCCGCCATTGTCAAGCCGAACGGGTAATAATGCGTTTCCTCTGTGATAGGGCCGCTTCTAACCTGCACCGATAAATTATCAAAGAACACATCCCAGCCTTTGGTTTCATTGCTCACCCAAATATACAAACAGCTACTAGAGTAACTAATTAATTCTTAATAACCCTTCTTTTTCATTTAATATCTTTACAATTAACAAGTCAAATTTTTGAAACTAACTTTTTCGAAAGATAAATAAGTATTATTGCGTTTCGAACTTTTTTTTAACAGTAAAGTGCTCAAATATTTTAGTTGTCCTATCCTCGTTGATTTGTACAACTATTATATTGAATGTATCAGGTAAAATCTTCTGCTTAAGAGTAAGACTATATAAATTCCCTGAGGAGCTAAAATACCCGTTTAATTCATTTTCCATTTCCCATTTAATACCATATTGACTATCTTTAAAATTTGGATTAATAAAACTATCTAAAAGAAGATTAAGCTGATAACAGTCAATTTCTTTTTTTTCCTTAAAAAAACTATAATTTAATTTCCATTTCCAGCATTTTTCCATCCATGCTTCTTTAATTTTAAAAACAGGAATTTCTATATTCTTCAATTCATATCCTGACAAAAACAGCTTATCCTTCTTTGATTGGTAAATATTAGGGGACTCCTGTGGATCGCTTGTATTAACGTCTAAATTACAACCAGAAAATATTATAACTGCAATTAAAAATAAGGATAAATTTAAATATTTCATCATCTAAGTATTTGCATTAAAAATTTTTGAGGATTATTGAAAATAGTATTCCTGTACAGAGAGTTTGGATCAACAGGAAATGGAGCTGATGGGCAAATATCTATACTAAATCCAGTACTACTGTATGTGGCAGCAAAATTTTCTCCCCCTTTCATACCAAAGGCCTCAAAAGTATTGCATACAGCTTCACCACAATTACTTGAGTAAGCATTATAATCGCTATTAGCCTCATTTGTCATTTTAATTATTGCCGCATTAAGTTTTTGGGGATCTGAAGAAAAGGCAAATACAGCAATTCTTTGATAATTTTTGTAATTCTTGTTAGCAAGAAATTCCTTTAAAGTATGAAAAGGCACAACCTTTGCTGACGAAGCTGGTCCTCCTGAAATTGAGTTATTGTCACTTCCTTCACTGCTCTCTCCGTTTCTACCTTCCTTAGATATTAATTTCCAACCTGTATTATCATTACCAATCAAAAGTGCGCTATGCCCTAAATCGTGAACAGCTTTAGGGTCATTTGCAATTGCAATATAGTTTCCCTTAGTAAGGTCCGGGGTTTTCTCATTATTTTTATTTTTCTCTTTATTCTTATCATCATTCCCATTGCCGCCGCCGCCAGAAACACTTCCCTGTCCGGTTTCGACAGTTAAACCTCCGGTATAATTTTCTGAAAAATGCGTAAAGCTTTCTCCGGGGTTATTCTCCTGGCCACCATCTCCATAACCCATCCCATCAATATCTATAAACCTTATTGGATTATCAACCGCATAATTGTAAGGGCTCCATTTTCTATATTTATCACTTAACGGGTCAACAGTCCACCATCTTCCTAATTGCGGGTCTTGCATCCTTGCTCCAAAATCGTAAAGTTCTAAACCAGAGTTATCACTAAACTCATTGTGCTGTAATTCCTTACTGTTGTATTTGTATCTATTTTCTAATCCTCCTGCTGCCTTATCACTAATCCCCGCCATTGTCAAGCCAAACGGATAATAATGCGTTTCCTCTGTGATAGGGCCGCTTCTAACCTGCACCGATAAGTTGTCAAAGAACACATCCCATCCTTTGGTTTCATTGCTCACCCAAATATACAAATATCCGTTCTTAGTTATCGGAATTCCTGAATAAGCTAATGTATTTAACACATCAGCGTTGCCTACTACCATTGCACCGCTCTGGGGATAAGTTGTTACTCCTTTAAACTGGTCATCCAGCAATATCCAGTTCAGGTAGGCTTTGGGCTTGCCGGACGGGTCAGTATTGTTGGTAGTAATAAAGCTGCTCATGGCATTATATACCGGTGTCCCATTGGTTGTAAAATCTGTGATGGTTCCGTGGGTTGCCGATGTGGTGGCAACAATTCCTTCTGCCAGGGAATTAAGCACATCAGTTAACACTGAATTGTTACCTGGTTTCGTTCCCCCCGATTTATAAAACGATTTGGTAGCTATATCTACCACATCGCCGCTCATTACTTTTAAAATAATAGAAGGCCCTGTTTTTGGCCCGTTTCCATTTACTCTTGCCAATGAATCATTGGGCACTGTTGTATTATCTGTCGGGTAACCGGATACCGCGCTTCTTGGATAACTGCTTTGCGGAATATTATAGAACAACTGGTTTTCCGTATTCCGGTATGCCGCTTCCATAGTCGCCATGTATTTGGCGGTGTCTTTTTCCTGCGTAAGCACCATTCTTATGTTGCCCAAATGGTCTTTTAAGAAGTAATCGTATTCAAAGCCATAACCGGTAGTTCCATTTACATAATGGTGCAATGCCCATCTTGCCCGGCCTTCTTCATGGCTGATGAATTGCAAGGTGTCGTTTTGATACACAGTGCCTCCAAGATAAAGAGTAGTAGTAGTTTTCGACGGAGAAATTGTATTATCAACGGTTGTCTTTAATAATTTATTTCCTCCTGCATCATAAGTATAGGCAATAGTGCCTTTACTGGTTACACTCACCTGGTTAGGCAGGTTCAGGTAGTTATAGGTGATAGCGCTGATCGCTTTATTATTGTCCAGGATTAAATTTCCATTGCCATCATAACTGTAATCGTAAGAACCTTTGGTGCCGGTATAATGAAAATCACCGAGCTTGCTCAAAGGGCCGTTAATATTTTTGCAGTAAACAAACAATTAACCTGGTTTTTTATTTTTGTCAGATTATAAATACAATGCTTAACCGAAAATAGAAATAATAATTCCTTTACATAATGTTGTTTTTGTCCTTGAATTGCAAACTCAGGATAGCAACTCTTTTATCTTTAGACATTCTACGGATAGCTTGGGGTATCCATTAGTCAATTCTTTAACAAATAAAATTTCTTATTCAACTTACCTCCTTTCAGAAAATAGAGCTTATTTCCTCTAATTTTAATATTAAGAGTATCTGGTGGGAAACCAGCTTTTGAAGAATCTAAGTAACAAATAATTCTATTATTTTTTTGTATCCATTTCCCCATAGCTGTGTCATTAATTGTATGGATCTCTATTTTTTCAGCTATTCCATTTTTACTTAATTTTAATTGGATTAAAGAACTTTTATCTCTTGAATAATTAGTATTATACGTTCCTTCATACATTTTTTTTTCACAAGATGAAAAAATTGTGAAGAATATTACAAAACATAAAATATTTAATTTCATAGCTACTGTGGTTTATAAGTTGTATTCCCTAATCTAAATACAGCTTGATAATCATTGGCATATTTTTGTGGGTTTGCTCTTAATTGTGTTGCAGCTGGATAATTAGTACTATTAATGGGTCCTGTAGGAATTCTAGGATCATAGCCTTTTTTACTTACAATATCAGATACTGAAGATAAATTTTCATGACCACCAAATAAATCCCCTCGTTTGTATGCTTCAAATTCATCTGTTAAATCATAAAACAAAAGATTGCCATCCTTAAAATTTACAGCTCCCTTATTCTTTGTCAACCCTAAAGAAGTTTCTCCGATTTCAAACTGATAAGCATGTTTTAGCTCATGAGCAAATAAACTTAGACTGGTTCCAGATGAAAAAGAAATTTCAACTCTATTGTTATCCCCGTTAAACGTAGTTTGATTAGTAGTTGTAGAATTACCTAATAAGTCGGATTGTGTTCCCCCGGCATCATTTTTCACATCATAAATTTGATTTGATGCAGCTAATGTGGCAGTTTCTCCTCTAGTTGTTTCTAAATCTTCACTATTAGCTTCTAAATTTTTTATAGAGCGTTCAACAGATTTTTTTGTTCGAAAAAAACCAAATTTGCCAGATTTTAAAATTTCCCTTTTCTTTTCAATTGCTTCGTTATTGCTTTTTTCTCTTGAATTAATATCTGCTATCAATTTATTTACCCATTTCCAAGCATTTTTAGTAAATTCATTTCCATCAACGTCGTAATGATTAATTGGATTATTAGCACAATAATTATATGGTGAAAGTGAGATATATTTTTCAGCCAGAGCATCTATTCCAAACCATCTTCCCAACTGAGGATCCTGCATCCTTGCACCATAATCATACATATCTAACCCGCTTCCATCACTAAATTCATTATGCTGTAATTCCTTTCCGTTGTATTTGTATTTATTTTCTATTCCACCAGCCGCCTTATCACTTATCCCCGCCATTGTCAAGCCGAACGGATAATAATGCGTTTCCTCTGTTATAGGGCCTGTCCTAACCTGCACCGATAAATTGTCAAAGAACACATCCCAGCCTTTGGTTTCATTACTTACCCAAATATACATATATCCGTTCTTAGTTATCGGAATTCCTGAATAAGCTAAGGTATTTAACACATCCGCACTGCCAACTACTATAGCTCCGCTCTGCGGAAACTAAAAGATACTTTAAGCTCTGCGCTGGCTCAATAAAATTGTGGATAAAATTTTTATGTGATTTTTCGATACATACACAGCGTATTCGCACGTCCACTTTTTGGCAGCAGATTGCTTTATTTACCATGCTTATTGAAACTATCGTTACTAAAAGATTTTCTTGCGGCTATGCAGTAAAGAAAATGTCCTGAGTTGCCAATATTAGGACTGCAAATCATTTTTATTGTAAGTATTCTAAGAATTGCCGGGGGCTAATCTCCTTTTTTACTTTTCAGGTCCCCGAAAGCAGACTTAATTTAATTTCAATGCTATCTAATATTTTATCAAAAATTACTTTCTTACCTGATGTTACTTTTCGATAACCATAAACAATATACTTTATCTTTCTATCTTCCCAATATCTTCCTTGATCATCAATACCATTAATTGTTATTGTATCATTGGCAAGAAATTTCATGTTCAAATCCTTTCCATATTTTAAATAGGCATCAGGATAAAAAGCACTTGGTACTACATTGTCCGAAAAAAAGACACTTGAACTATCAGGATATAAGAATGTTTTTACCCTTTCATTTTCATAATTTGCTACAATGGTCTTATAGCCTTTTGGTAATCGCAACATATATTTTATCGTTTTACCATTATTGTTTATTTTGAATGTAGCAACTTTAGGGCTACAGGCAGATAAAACAAAAAGCTGCCATATAAAAAAGTAAGTGATATTCTTTCGCATAACTAATAAATTAAATTGATTGGTGCTAAACAAGGAGGTACATACGTGGGTGGTACATATATTGGTTTACCATTTGCATCTAATAAGTTCGCTAACTTAGGATTACCGGAAGCATCCCTAAAATTATACCCTGTTCGTAATGGTTGAGGAGGCGTCAATTCTGCTCTAATTTGGTTTTCAAAGTAAGCAGCCCGATACTCGGATCTTGCTAAACCTGTGCCTTGCGGGTCGTCATTGTTTAGCATACCATAGTTGGCTTCGTAACCATGGAACATTTCATGTGCTAAGTCCGTGATCGGGCTAATACCTGTTCCTCCAACAACTGGAAGTTCTGTGCCTGCAGAGTTCCAATAAATAGTTCCCCCTGACCCCCCTGCCGCTGGGTTTCCTTGTCCTGCTGCGGTCATCGCTACTGCATAGGATTTTTTTCTATCTGTTTCAATAAATTCACTATTCCCTGGATTATTTGGGTTTTGATTTGCATTCTTGACAATAAAATTATTTTTTGAAGATTGTAGAGATGATACAACCTTGCTTCCATCTTTAGTATCATTTATTTTATTTAACGCATTAACTGACTTCTTTAAAAAACCTTTCACTTTTCCTCCATACGCAGAGCCATCGTTATTAGTTAAACTACCATCGTTATAAGTAACTTCTCGTCTCTTTCCAAGACCTAAAAAACCTCCTCTAAAAGAGATACCTAATGTATCACCTAACGGATCATTAAATGAAATTGGATTATTACCCATTGCAGAGTACATACTCTGTCCATAATCCGGCTTTGGGTCTATCTGCCACCACCTTCCTAATTGGGGATCAAAACTTCGGAAACTCTGTTGAATACAATTCAAGTCCACTACCATCTGAAAATTCTTTATGTTGAAACTCCGATCCCTTATTAAATTTATAAAGATTTTCTATTCCACCTGCTTCTTTATCACTTATCCCCGCCATAGTCAGTCCGAACGGATAATAGTTTTCAAAGAACTTTTCTCTTGTAAATATACAATTGGAAATCTTGATTATTCATTTGTTTACTGTGAGTATTTGAAGTCGTTGGTCGGGAGACCAGACAACGGCATCCACTCAAAAAAGAACACCCACTTTGGGCTATGATACACAGCCGTATAAAGCCATGCTGCATATTTGCACCGGTAGGAAGGTCTTTACCTACCAACATTCTAAGAATAGCGGGGAATGCTACTTCCTATTATTGTTTGGAATAAAGCGTTGCAGGATCAAAATTTTTATTCATGATTTTTAATAAGATGTAACATTCATTTTTTTCTGAGAATTCTTTATCAATAACAATTTCCTTTCTTTTGTTACTCCACAAAACATATTTCAAAAAGTCACTTAGTTTTTTAAAATCTTCTAGCCTGCCATAAATACCTGACTCTTTTATTATAGGATAATTCCAAGTTATAAGTTTCAAATAAGAATCAGGACCATAATGTTCATGTTCACTTATATCTTTATGAACAGGATTTTTAACATATTCATCAAGAACATTACAAAAATTTAATAAACCTTTTTTCGATCCCGTAAATATCCAACAATTTTGTTTTTTATCAAACGTGTAATAAAATCCAAGTGATTCCCATTCTTTTATGTATTGCTGGTCAAAATCAAATTTCATAAAATTATTTTTTAGGATAAATATCAATTTTAGAACCATCAGGCTGTGTTAATCCCCAATGTGGGCCTTTCGGTGCTGGATGATCAAAATCTGGATGTAATTTTTGCCCGGTTTTATCATTCACCCAGTTACCTTTTCCCGATTCAGGAGACCCATTGCCTTTCCATTTCCAATCTTTCCCTGGCGAACTACCAGGAGTCCAAGGTAATTCGTCCGCTTTAGGTACATGGGGTGCCACTTCAGTTTTATGAAGATAATCGGCTAGTATCAAAAGGCATTTGCGGCTTCTAAGAAAGGAATTGCAACATCATCAATTACTCCGATCCCAGTTGCATCATCCAGTGCCAAAGCAAGAACTGCACCTTGAATGACTTTTGTAGCGGTTGATACACCTGATGAATTATTAGCCTTCGTCTTTTTGTTAGTCTTTGTTCTTACAACAACCGGTTTTAAAGTTATAGTTTTAGGAGTTGAGGCATTTGGTTTACTTGAATCAGTTGCAAGTCCCAAAGGGTCATTTGCAAAAACAGGATTATTATGGACAAAAGAATAATTAGATACATTTTCAAAATAACCAGTCATTGGATCTATTTGCCAAAATCTTCCTATCTGCGGGTCAAGGCTCCGATAGTTTGTTGCATAAAGTTCAAGCCCACTACCGTCCGAAAATTCACTCGATTGTAATTCTGTACCGTTATTAAATTTATATCTGTTTTGTATCCCCCCTGCTGCCTTATCACTAATCCCCGCCATTGTCAAGCCGAACGGATAATAATGCGTTTCCTCTGTGATAGGCCGCTTCTAACCTGCACCGATAAGTTGTCAAAGAACACATCCCATCCAGGCGTTTCATTACTTACCCAAATATAAAGATAGCCATTTTTGGTTATAGGTATTCCGGAATAAGCAAGTGTATTTAAAACATCCGCGCTTCCTACTACTATTGCACCACTTTGAGGGTAAGTAGATACCCCTTTAAACTGGTCATCCAATAATATCCAGTTCAGGTATGCTTTTGGCTTGCCGGCTGGGTCAGTATTATTGGTACTTATAAAGCTGCTCATGGCATTATATACCGGTGTCCCATTGGTTGTAAAATCTGTAATGGTTCCGTGGGTTGCCGATGTGGTGGCAACAATTCCTTCTGCCAGTGAATTAAGCACATCTGTAAGCACAGAATTATTTCCGGGTTTCGTGCCCCCCGATTTATAAAACGATTTGGTGGCTATATCTACCACATCGCCGCTCATTACTTTTAAAATAATGGAAGGCCCTGTTTTTCGCCCGTTTCCATTTACTCTTGCCAATGAATCATTAGGGTTGGTAGTATTATCAGTAGGGTAGCCGGAGATACCTTCACGTTTTGTTCTTCAGGATATTTTCTTATAATTCCCTTGAGCTGAAAATTTTTCCTTCCGAGGTCGATTCTTCTACGCTACCATTTACTTTTTTAGTTACAAATAAAACCTTATACGTGTCATACTCATTTTTGTCTGTTAAAGCGTCTTTAACAATTATCGCAATTTTCTTTCCTAAATCGTTCATTTCTTTTTCATTAATCGGTATATTTATCCCATTGATAATGTCAATTTCTAATTCTGTGGCTACCTTTCCATTTGTCGAAATTTCTGCACCATCAAGATTAATATTTTCACTTTTCACAATTTTAGCCAAACTTTCCTGTAAGCTATCACCCGTTTCAGAGAAAATAGGTTTTCTTTCTTTTGTTGATGTTATGGTACAACTTACAAATACAAATACTAAGGTTGCGATAAACGTAAAGAGCAATATTCTAAGCATATCTAAAGATTGGTTTTGAAAATCTTGGATCAATCAGGTTAATGGCTATTTTTGCGCTTCCAATCTTCCCATTAATTGTTCTTAACATTGGCAGATTATTTTCTAAGAAATAACAAAAGGATAACTTATGTTGGTCCTTGTTCAATAAAAAATGCACATAATCACAGAAGTAGGAACAGCAATAAATTTTGTTCATAAATCACTCCGAAATTCAAGAATCTGAAGGTCTATTATATAAGCTATTAATTATATTGAATGAGAAAAAGCAATATAACTAAGACCGCTAAATATATAATTCCGGCATGGCCGAATCAATAGAGCCTCATATCCCTTTTAAAATTGTCTGTTTTGAAGAATTTGCTACAAAGGAGGAAGCAATAAAAAGAGAAAGGTATTTTAAGCCTGCAGCAGGAAGGAAATTTCTTAAAAGTAAAATGACATCCGAATTCAATCTTTAAATATGAGAAGAACATGTATTCCCTTAAAAAAAATCCATTAATTTTGCCATCCTTTAATTAGGAATGGTCCCGTAGTTCAATGCCCGCCCGGATGAACGCCCCGCCAGAATGGCCTTTCGGGCTGGCGTTCGGACGGGGATAGAATAGAAGTTTCCTAAACTTTAGGTGCAAATTCCCTACGTAATTTATTTGACTAATTCAATCTTTAAATAAGGGAAGAACATGTATTCCCTTAAAAAAAATCCATTAATTTTGCCATCCTTTAATTAGGAATGGTCCCGTAGTTCAATGGATAGAATAGAAGTTTCCTAAACTTTAGATACAAGTTCGATTCTTGTCGGGACTACTTTAAGCCAGGATTATAGTTACTTAAAAACAACCAAACCCTTATCAAACTAAATATTGGTAAGGGTTTTTTAATTATTCTGCCTGGCCCGGGGGAAAGTTGTTTTCTGTGGAATTTACCGCATGAGCCTCCTGCGACCTTCTGTTCCTTTCAGGTTTTTTTCACGCTTTCAAAGAAATCACTGGACTATAACCTGGATCAACGTTTCAGTACCATTAGCCCGGGTTACCCTTAGCTGGTAAGTACCTGCCGCTGTGCCTGAAGGCAATGCAATTACTTTTTCAAAATTACCACCACTGCTGTTTACAGATCCGCGATAAATTACCTGGCCGAGTTTATCGGTAACTTCGGTATAATAGCCGGAAGAATGCCCGGTATTAAAATGAACAAATATTTTTCTATTGGCCACAGGGTTTGGATAAACCGTTATTTTCTCTTTTTCATTTTCCAGGAGAACCTTAACCACATTTGAGTAGGCTATTTGCCCATTAATACCTACACTTTTAATCCGGTAATAATTATAACCTTCTAAAGGGTGTGTATCTGTTTCCAGGTAGCTGGCTGAACCACCATTGTTTGCTGTTGCAAGTGTTACCGCCATTGTGGTAAATAAATTGCCATCAGCCGATTTTTCTATTTCGTATTGCTGAATGCCGCTTTCGTTTTCAACAGTCCATTGTATGAAGTTGTTGTTCTCCTTGTTTATTGCAGTGATTGATGTTATTGTTACCGGTAAAGCCTTCATTTGCCTGAATACTATCTTAAACCTGTCGGCGGCTGCTGATGCAGAATTTGAAGTGATCCCCACATTGATAAAAGTGCTGTCGCTGAGGCTCACCGGGCTTTCTTTGTTTAAAAACTTATCAATAAGGAATGCCTGCATTCCCTGCTGATTCCATATTTTCAGGAGCAAAGACGAGTTGATAAGCCGTCTTAGCTAAATTGGTGAGGTTGTAATAAATAGTATCGTTGGAGATCAAAGGGCTTTTGGCTTCTATGGCCAGTAGTTTCCCTGAACTTTTTATCGCAAAGTTTTCTCCGCTGTTTACGATTTTTACGGCATCATTGCCGTCTATATTATTCCGGTAGGTTTTATCGAAGGCCACTACATTGCCATCAGCCATGAGGCCGGTGTTGGTTAAAAGGCTGGCTCTTAAAAACTGCCTTTTCTCTCCCATTGCTTTTGTTGCGATGCGGGAAGAATGGCCAGGCCTTGAGGTAGTGGATTTACATTCTTCCTTTATAATTACATTGCCATTACTGTCGCTGTGGGAATGTAGGAAAAAAGCTTGCCCCGACTGGATGATGGAAGACAATACTGTTGTTGGGTAGGCACTGGTCCCCCCGGGAACGGGCTTCCAGTCGTTGACGCTGCTTAGCGTCTGGTACCCACCTACTCCATAAGTTCCATACAAATAAGGATCATACACATAAAACGCGTCGTCGATGGTGGTATCTTTGGTGATCAATGAAAAATCTATGGGTGATGCATAAGGGTTGCCGATGGATTGAAATTTATTGGCCTTCACGGTTATTGGCAACTGATCTCCAATAAACAATATCCCTTTGGTTCTTAATACAGTGGGATTAGCAGGTGTAGCCGTGCCCGTAATTGTGCGGTCTCCTCTTATAAATACCATATATCCCTGGCCGTTAGATATGGGATTGTTAGCGTTTGCCACACCTTTCCAGTTGTTTATTGAGTCAACAAAATATTTCATAGATGGAGCAACGGAATATTGGTCAAATCCTGCGGAAATGCCTGCGGGACTGCTTATCATAGTTCCGTAATTGCCAGGAGTGTTTCCATTTTCCATCCAGCTTTCTTTTACGGTTTGTCCCAGGGTTGGAGCGGATAAAAACTGCCATGATTTTGCGTGCTGGCCAGTTTTGGTTCCGGTGTTAATGTATTTTTCAACGATTACTTTTCCGCTGATAGAATTTCCTGTACCCACAATTCCTACACTGGCTGTGCCTAAACTATCAGAAACCAGGGTGATGTTATCGCCTGAATATATTTTGCTGGTAGCGTTCGCAAAGGTAAGTGAACCGGTGATTTTTAAGGTGTCATTAACGGCAGAAGAAATAGTTAAACCACTTCCTGTATTATCTACCACCAGGTTTTTTATCGTTTTATTATAAAACATACTTCCTGCAATGGTTTGAGCAGCAGTACCATTCATTTCTATGGTGCCTGCACCCGCATCGAATGTACCATTGTTGATGATAGAATCGGCTATTTGTAAAGTGCCCCCGCTAACGGTTATAAGGCCCCCGGGTTGGAGGGTAATCTTATTGATCGTGCCCGTAGTAGTAAGAACAGGATAAATGAACAAACTACTGTCCATTAAAACATTGGTGGCGCTGCCAGGAATTTCGCCACAAAGCCAGTTACCCGAATCGTTCCAGTCATTGCTCACCGCTCCTGTCCAGGTACCAGCAATGTACAATAGAAACAGTTGCCGTATTTGAATAAAGAGCGCATCCGCCGGTAGCCGGAACGATATAGGTTACAGTATAAGTGCCAGGGGCACTTGCTGCCAGGTCAATCACACCGGTTGGTGGGTCTATTGACAAGCCAGCAGTGGAAGTAAGTGTGCCCGGAATCCCCACAGCTGTTCCCGTTGGAAATGCGATTCCCCCGGTTGTACAATAAGGATTGCCTTCATAGGTACCGCTCGCAAATGGCTGGGTAGTCACTGTAATACCTGTTGTTGTTGTATAAACAGAACATCCACCGGAAGCAGCTACCGTATAAGTAACCGTATAGGTTCCTGCGGAACTCGCTGCCAGGTCAACGGAACCTGTGAGAGCATCTATTACCAAACTATCTGCTGAACTAAAGATACCCCCCGCCGTGCCAATACGGGTAATGGCAGCCGTTCCTGTTGAACTGCAATAGGGGTTGTTATCATAAGAAATGGTAGCCGAAGGTGCCGAGGTAACAATAATATTCGTAGTGGTTACAAAAGAAGGGCATCCTCCGGAGGCGGCAACAGTATAGTTCACGTTGTAAGAACCCTGGGTGCTTGCAGATAAATCAATCGACCCGGTAGATGTATTGAGAGACAAGCCGGTAGCTGAACTATAGGTTCCGCCGCCATTGCCCGATAGTGTTACCGATACGGTTCCTGCATTGGAACAGTAGGGGGAAGCCGCATAAGCAATTGCTGTATTCTCGTTGCATCTTTCTCCAATTGCGGCATCACCAAACGATGTAATGCCTGTCGCCTGTATATTAGTGGGATTTGGCGATGCTACGATAGGAAAAGACCAGTCAGATCCATTATAATTGGCCACACTAAACTCAGCAGTGATTGCGCTGGCGTCTACGTCGGCAGGCACAAAATTATAAGTGGCCGTATAATCCGTAAATCCAACCCCGCTATTGGCCAGGGTCCAGAATCGGTTCACACTTTCAGAAGGATTGATACCGGAACCCACAATATGGGGATGGTCACCCGGGGTAGTAAAGGCGGTAAGGTCACCGGCGGTAGTAACGCTTGAAAAGGCAAGGGAAACCGGGGTATAGCTGGCAGCATCCCCTATTTCAAATGCTTTAGTGGTAGCGCCGGTTGCAATATTTTTTTGGAGATTACCATTTACCCAGCCGGTATTTTGAGCAGCTCCGGTAATGGTTCCTGCCGACGGTTGAATCACGAGGTTGCTTCCCGTCTGTATGGACCCTGTGACAAAATTCAATACACCGCCTACAGTTGCATTAGAAGACAAGGTTACTGAATTTGCCGTGTTATTGACGGTAAGGTTATTAAAAGGTGATAAAGAATAAATATCCTGTGCCGCACTACCATTCAACGTAAAAGTGGACGTTCCACTATTAATTGTACCGCTGTTTGATATTTTGCCGCCCACCAGGAAGGCCTGGCTGCCGGCGTTCAATATGGACCCGCTGTTTACTGTAAAATTGTTTGAAATGTTCCAGTCAAATGAGGGACTGATTCCTGCGCCGTTTGTATTGGAGAATTCCACATTATGAAAGGAATCGAGATTGTTTCCTGCCAGGGCCATGGCGCCGGCACCTCCAAAGACAACAGTACCCGTACTTGAGAAATTACTGCCAAGATTTACCGTAGCAGTTGAAGCAGGAATAAAATTCAAGATGCCGCTGCTGGTTATAGTACCATTGTTGGTTACTGTGCCGTAGATATTATGCGTGTAGCCGCCGCCATTAAATGAAGCACCGGCGCCAATTACCAGGGAATACAATACCGTCACTCCCGTGTTTGCAGTTATTCCGGCGGTATTATTAATAGTAACGTAGCCAAATTGGGGGGCAGAAGTTGAATTAATTGCGGGTGAAACAGAACCATTAATAATTAATCTTAAAAGAACTGTTGAAGCAGCATTTATTAGGCTAATGTGTTGTAAAACATTACATGAAATGGTACTCGTTCCGAGTACATTCACCGTACCGCTATTGGTTATATCGCCATTAAACAGAGTTTGAATGGTTGGCCCTCCAACGATAGACCCGGTTGGGGTAATGGAAAATAAACCGTTGAACGTATTGTTACCCAAAAGGGTATAACTTCCGAAAACCGTTAAATTATTAAAAGTAGTATTACCTGAAAGGTTTTTGGACGTGCCCTTACATAAGATGGTACTTGTAGATGGTGTGAAGGTTCCACTATTGATCCAGTTTCCATTTAATGTAATTGTATTAGAGCCGCCATCGAAAGTCGCACCATTCTCTATGGTTAAATCACCATTGACGGTAGTGGCGGTATAAAGTGTTTTAAGCCCACCATTCCTGAATATTAAATTACCATACGCTAAACCCGGCAACAGTAAATGTTGGGCACCCGTACCATTGAATATTACGGTACTATTAGCCCCCATAGCATAATTGGAAAACTTATTGGGGGCATTGTCGGCGCCAATAATTAAAGTAGCCGTATTAGCCATTGTTGCTGATCCGCCTACGACATCCCTGTTAAAAAAGAAAGACTTGATATCAAGCGTCCCGGATGTTCCCACAAGGTTGCCCGATAATGTTACGTCTCCTGTAAGTTCTGCAACGGAGCCAACCGGCTTGTTAAATTCCAGGTTACCAAAAGTAGTAGATGAAATTGTTTGTGTACCAGAACCGTTAAAAATCACATTAGTGCCTGTTACATTTGAAACATAATCACCAGTGTTGTTCCAATTGCCTCCAACGAGTAAAATGCCGTTGTTATTTAAGGTGGCGCCCGGTGCAATAGTCACATTGCCGGCTATAATTGTCGGGGCTTCGTTATTCAGTTGCCCGGCTGAAATTAAAAGATTGCCTGAAACATTTGCATCAGAATCTATTGTTGCGATAGCGGCCGGCTTATTAATGATAAGATTATTATAGGTAATATGTGCCACGTGCTGGTTTTCATCGCCATTATAGCTTACGGTGCCATTTCCTGCATCAAATACGCCACTGGTGTAGTCAAAATTCTTATGAATCCCTAATGTTCCTGTACTGCTGAAGCCTATACTGGCATCACCTGCCTGGAATACTGACCCTAAAACAGTAACAGAACCTGTGCCAATGCTGAGATCAAGGGACTGGGAATTGATTCCATCGCTCAAAATCAAATCTCCGTTTACTGCCAGGTTTTGGCTGTTTACATTAATCGTGTGTGTTGCATTTTCAGTCCAGTCACCATCAATATTTCCTGAAACAGCAAGTGAACCTCCGCCGGCAAGTGTAAGCGTAACAGCCTTGGTGCTGCCGAAATGAATACTATTTACTGATACACTATTACTGATAGTGGGCTGATTGGCAAAGGTTATGCTTCCCAGGTCTACAATATCGGTTGCTGACGGAGGTGCTGTAGCTGAACCCTCCACCACTGTCCAGTTGGCTGCTGTATTCCAGTCTGTACTTACACTTCCGTTCCACTGTACCACGTTGGAAGCATTTGAGAAGGTCCAGCGATTGGTGATATCTGTTAAACCACTTTGCTCAACCCAATTATCAGTAATATCGTTAGCACTTTTGCCAACGGCGATCCATGTTGATCCATTATAATGCCATAATCCCATAGCTGATTCATCATTACCGTTCAGTTCATCATCCTCGTAATTCAAACGCAGGGCCGCATTATACGTTCCAGGCCGGAACAGTTATATTATATTCAGCGTTAACTGCACCGCCAAAGGGAAAATCACTAAGGTTATAATCTTTAACAGAAACGGTTATGCTGGTTACCGATGATACAGATGAAAAGGTAATCGTATTATAAGGATTCTTAAATGCATAAGCCACTCCTGTTGTAAAGGCGTGGATGCGTTGGATATTACCATATATATCACCATTACCTGTTCTTGTGTTTGTGATGGTAAGCGTATTGGATCCTGTTCTGATCATTCCTTTGGCCATATTTACAATTGCAGCAGAAACATTATTATTTAAAATTAACTGTGTTGTGGTACTGCTGGTATTGCTGGTAAGAATATTAAAGGTGGTGGCGCCGGTTACATAGGCGGTAGCAGGCCCTAAAAATTGTATCGTGCTCGAACCTGCAGTAAAGGTTCCGTTATTGATCCAGTTGCCATATACCGAGTGAGTGTAGGCAGCAGCATCAAATGTGGTGCCTGTTGCAATGGTAATATCACTATTAGTGGTAAAAGCACCAACCGCGGTTTTTGTGTTTCCGTTTGATACAATAAGTTTGCTGTAGGTAATGGCATTGATATTCTGAGCGCCCGTGCCGTTGAAATTTACCGTGTTGGGCGCGGAAGAAGTTACATTCAATGTACCGGAACTTATTGTCATCGCGTTGGCAATTCCCAGGGTTGCACTGGCAGATAATTGCAGGGATGTTCCATTAATAGTTACATTAAAGAGATTGGCTGTTCCACTTAAAATTGAGGTTCCCGTAAAGGCCGCGGTTCCCGCAGATGCCGACAGGCTACCGTTCACTGTCAGGTTGGTTGAAATGGAAAAATCAGCATTAGCCGTAACAGATCCTGCAATTAAAAGTGAACCAAAATTTTTGGTTCCCGCGCCCGTAATTGTTTTCGCGGCCCCGCTCATGGTGATCGTACCGGTAGTAGAGGTAAAGCTTCCGCTTACCGATAAATTGCCCGTAAGGCCAGAGAGATTGCTGTGCTTACTGTGCCGGATATGGCCAGGTTATCCAACGAAATTCCTTCGCCGCTGATGGTTTTGCCCGTTCCCGTCATTGATAACGTTCCGCCCGAAGCCTGGGTGAATGATCCGGATAATATCGTGGACAGGTTACCGGCCAGGCTAATGTTGCCATTAGAAAAACTAACAGATGAAGCAGCAACGGTCAGATTATTGAAATTCTGAGTGCCTGGCCCACTTACCATGGTTCCGGGCCCGGTAAAAGTAATGGTGCCTGTATTACCATTAAAGGTGCCATTATTAACCCAGTTGCCACCTATACTATGTGAAAAGCTGCCACCATTAAAAGTAGTGGATGCTCCAATGGAATCATTGCCATTAACGGTAATATTGGAGGCTGCGGTGAAGGTAACTGAAGTACCCGTACCTTTTTTGCTGGTAAAGTTGCCCACTATATTTAAGGCGGTTGCTGTGAAAGCCTTTACAACAGCGCCTACTGAACTGCTTAGTGTAAGGTTTCCATATAATTGGTTGGATACTGTTTGATTGGCGCCGGAATATTCAACCGTGCTGGCTACTAACAGTGTAATACCAGTATAGTTGGCAGGGAAAGTATTGGTGCCGCCTATTTTCAATATTGCATTATTGGCAACGTTAAGCGCTCCTCCGGAAGTGGCACGGTTGGCTGTAAAGCCTGCCAGGTCAAAGGTTCCGCTGGATACGGAGAGGTTGCCGGCGATGGTAGCATTAGCATTTAAAGTAACCGTACTTGCGGTATTTGCCACCGTTAGGTTATTGAAACTGGTTGAAAATGTACCACCTATCGACTGGGCCGTTGTGCCACTAAAAGTTACGATGGCAGTTCCTGCAGTAAAGGCAGATGTTGATACATTATTCGTCCAGTTTCCCTTAATGGTGATGGCAAAATTATTTGCATTCAAGGTACCTGCGCTAATCAGCAGGTTGCCATTAACCGTTATGGCGGTGGGTAAAAGAAGGCCGTTGGTATTAGTAAGCGTCAAATTATAAAATGAGGGCACACCGGAAAAAGTTTGTTGCCCTGTTGTACCATTAAAATTGGTAGTTCCGCTGTTGGCCATGGTACCATTATTGGTCAGCGTCCCGGCAATATTTAATGTCCCGGCAACCGAAGTAGTTACTGTGGCGCCTGTGTTAATCGTGAGATTTTTGCAACTCACGCTGCTGATGACAGAGGGCATCCTGGTTGCGGTAGCAGTGATAACAACATCGGTGGCAGAAGTGGGTACAACGCCTGTACACCAGTTGCCGGCGTTTGACCAATCCGTGCTGACGTTTCCTGTCCATTGGCCTGAATTGGTAGTTGCTGTTACGATGGTGTAGGCGGTTGCCGTACACCCGGCCACGGTTGCATTGAGTGTATATATTCCGGCACCAGCACTGGTATAGGTGAATGTGGGATTCTGCACAGCAGATGAAAAGCTGTTAGGCCCCGTCCATGCATAAGTTGCACCGCTTAGCGTGGTGGCACTAAGGCTAATGGAAGACCCCGAACACGTCGGCCCATTATTTCCCGCTCCGTCAGGTGAATTATAAATAGTAGTTACCTCCGTAGCTGTAAGTGCCCTGCCGTAGATCAATGCATCATCAAGCGATCCTGTAAAATAAAAGTCAGAGGGCTGGGATGCCCAGCCATTATTATTATCATATCCCACCCTCCAGTAACCGCTATAATTTTGCGCTGTGGTATTACCGGTATTGGATGCGACATTCGCCCCGTCTACATACAATGCCATTCCGGTGGAAGCTGATAAAGTAGCGGTCGCCAAATGCCAGTTATTATCATTGTAAGACAGGGGTGAGTTGATCGTAACCACCCTATTGGGATACACGCCGAAATAAATCTGCCCGGCATCGTTCATATAAATATGGCGGTCGTAAGTTCCGCTTGTTCCTGTTTGAGCATTCCCAAATCCTATCAACTTGCCTCCCGTTACGGTATTTGTTTTAAACCATATAGAAATAGTGAAATCAGTGGGTGGCGCATAAAGGTTAGCGGTAGAAACATATTGGCTGCTGCCATTAAAAACATAGGCTTTATTAGCAATACCAAAGCGATCTGCCGTTTGTGTGGGGCTGTTTTGAAGGGTACCCGTATTATTGCCCGAAGCATCATTGGCATTGCCACTAAATTTGTAATTGGCTATAAGGTTTGCAGATGGTACCTGTGATATGTCAACTCCGGTTACGTTAACAACAATAGTTGACAGCGCACTTGTACAACCGCTTACCGTTTGGCTTACAAAGTAATTATGAGCTCCTGCAGTTGCCGTAGAAGGCACAGGGGCAGTGGCACTCGTTGGAATAGTAAACTGAATATTATTAAAACACCGGTTACCTGTAGATGACACGCCGGTAACATTTACAGTCCCGGTGGCTTCCGATATTGGAAATGCGGGATTATCAGTTCCTATATTTCCCGTACCTGCTGAAACGCCAATACTGTAATCTCCTGCTGACACGAGCGTATAATTGAACGCATTATTTATTTCTGCGACTGTGCTACCCGCACTCAAGGTTGTATTGGTTGTGGAAGTGGCAATAACAGTACCACTGCTATTGTATATGGATAAAACCAGGCCATTTACACTCTGCCATGAAGGAACATAATAATCAACTGTAGTAATTATTACATTTCCCGTGGTAGTAGTAAAATTTGTTTTCTTGTTGTTATACGAATTATCAACCCAGGTAGCTGTAGTTAAAGCGGTTGCCCCCCCGGCTGATCCTGCTGCTCCGCCCCACAAAAGATTGGATCCGGTTGCGGTTAGTTGGATGGCGGTAGCATTCTGGCAATAGGCAACCGGGCTGGTAACTGTTGGCGCGGCCGGTGGTACGCAGGTAGCTGCCTTCGTGCCGCTAAGGGCAGTAGCACTTAATGCGCCTTCTGAAACTGCGTACACTTTCCAATAGTAGAGTGTTCCCGTAGTTAATCCTGTTTGAGCCGAGGCGGTAGCATTCGCCGCGGTTTGCGTTACCAAAGTATAGTTTACGCCATCCGTAGACCGATAAATAAGAAATCCTGTTTCATTTGAAGAGAGATCCGACCAGGTTAGCGTCATAGAGGTGCTCGTTACGGCCGAGAAAGTTAAACTTCCGGGTGTGGTTGGCACCGGTGAAGTAAAAGAATAGGTGTTTCCTGTTATGGGTTTGGAAGTTATATTGTTTACGGTTGTTGAACTTACGCTGGTCCCCGAATTACTTACTGATAAAAAATTCCCTGATCCGGTTGCGGCAGCGGTGATGCCTATATTTGCTGATGCGCTTCTTACCGAACCGGATTCCTGCCGGTACAGGTATTCAATTTTTCCGGTGCCTTCGTACAGTTTTACCTGGAAAGAGATGGTATTGCCCCAAGCCCGGTAATTCCATGCCGCATTTAGAAATTGTATGGAAAATATGCGGTTACCAGCCGTTCCAGTGGTCACATAACTAACATTGGCTGCATCCTGCATATCCAGGTCGTCCCAAAGAGGAGCCAGTACCGGCCTGCGGCGACCCGCCGCTGGAAAGATTATCAAAATATTCAGCGTCCGTGATATCCGCCCCAAAAGTTAACCAGCCATTGGTACTTGCTGACACCGTAGTATATCGGGTACCCATATACCAAAAATTAAATCCGATGGGGATGGCATTCCAATACCCATCATCTGCATTGCCTCCGCTTAGAGAGGGAGTTGTGGCTCCTGATAACGGCGTAAAAGTTCCGCTGTATGCGGCAAAATTATAGTTAGTGATATTCTGAGATATGCCCTGAAGGGTAAAACCTGTCAGAAGGATTGCAAGGAAGTAGATTTTTTTTATCATGATTTTGATATTGTAATAATGAAGAAAACGCCCCATTACCAGGGAAGCACCTGAGCAGATGCACCTATTTATTAGAATTCTAATAATAGTTGCGAAAAACACATGTGGCACTTTGATAACGGCAGGGCATTATTGCTCCTGTTTATGCCGTTGCAGCGTCAAATGTGTTACCGGTTAATAATTTCGATCGAAGGGAAAAAAGTAGTAAAAGGGAGTAGTTTTGAAACAGGCCCTTTCCTGGTAACATTCGGGGACGGAAAGCAATTTTGTTTTCATAGTTAGGTGCCTGGGTGATAATCAACCTATATAACTCCAAAGAAGTGCTTATATTGTCTGCTTAACTTTATATCTGGATATTTAAAAAGGCCCTATTTTTCCGCCGTACCGTATGTGCTGCAATGGCCAGTAAACAAACAAAAAACATAAATTGTTATTCCGTATCAGGTAGATCCACCTTTCATAAATTTTTTCAAGATTTTTGATTACCTCTTGTAAGTTAAAAATTATTATTGTTGTTATCACGGCCTGGAAAGTTTTCAATTAAATACAAAAGTTCATCTATCTGCAAATTCATTTTTGTTATGAGGTAATTTTCCGGTGAAACCCTCATTTGTTCTGAGTGATTTAAAATTTTCGTATAGCGCCTAATGGCGGTTAGCTTGCATTTAATGGGCGCCAAATGCGGGTAAAAAACTTTTGAGGTACCTTCTCTTCCGGTATGGCATTTTATAACATCCAGTAGTTCGTTAATTAAAAATGTGACGGTAGTTATCTGCCCGTTAATCCGTAAAATAATCGATAACCCTTCCGTGGTAGAGCCGCCCGCAAAGTCAAGGTTTAAAAGCTGTGCACATGACTTAAGGGTGGTGAGTGGGGTTTTTAGTTCGTGTGAAACCGTGCAAAAGAAATCCTGGTATGGTTTTTTTGGCCGGTCTGGTTTTTCAAATTCATACTTTTCTTTTATAATTTTCATTACCGTTTTTTCTCTTGCACTTATACCTTCAATTTTCACACATCCCGATAGGCCGTTGGTACCGCGATAATATTCTTCTTTATTTTTTAAGCTACCTATTTGTTGGTTCATATTACTAAAATACCTCTTTGCACCTACTGATCATAAATTATCCCCGTTTATTTTCAAAGAATAATAGATAGTAATATTGAAGAATAAGCACTTATAACTAATTTCATGAAAGCAGCTCTTTTTTATTTAGTAATTTACTTTCCTTTTACCATTTTCCCTGCAAGCTGAAAAATTATACTTAGGATTTGATGATGTTACTGATTTCATGTGCTTTTAAAAAAGCCACTTATTGATACCTGTTTGTTTAAAGTTATGTATAACTATAAAATTAAAAAACCGGGCCTGTTATTTTGAATATTCCGGAAGCGGCATTGGCCTTGCGGTACACAAAAAAAATTGTAGAGTGCCACAGAGGCCGCATCCGGGTGGAATCACAACCGGGAAAAGGAAGCACTTTTTATTTTACGATTCCAAAAATAAATGGATAAGAATATAGAAATAAAAGTTACATTGCATATGGTTTCCCTCTTGATTAAACCTTTACTTTTATTTCTGATTGTTTGCATTCGTTATTATGGATGTAATTCTTGAAATTATTCGTCATTTAAATTGATTTCTGCTTCAGTTGCCTTTGAAAGGCTAAATACAATTTACAAATAACCCCCTACCAACCATATTTAACCAACTCATAGCCCAGGATTGAAAATTATGAATAACGCTACCAGACATATCACCAAAATCGCCAGCGTTATAGCTGTGGCTGTGGGCTGCTTTGCTTTGGCTGGATGGGTTTTCAATATTCCCACCCTCACATCGGTAGTGCCTGGTTGGGCCAGCATGAAATTTAATACAGCGCTTTGTTTTGTTTTATCCGGTTTGTCGCTTTACCTGCTCGGTGCCCCTGCTATGAGTGAGCACAGGAAAACAGTTGCTTCAGTTAGTGCATGGATTGTCTTAATTATTGGTTTCTTAAGTATTTCAGAATACCTATTCGGGTACAATGCCCATATTGACGAACTTTTTTGGAAAGCAATGCCGGAAGCGGGGCCCATCACTTTTCCCGGCCGGATGAGTGAATTGACCGCCAGCAGTTTTGCTATACTCGGCATAATATTGCTGCTTCTTAAAAAAGGAAAAAATCCATGGTTGATAGTGGCCTTACTTTATGTGGTAGCCACTTTTTCTACGGTCACCCTCTTTATTTATTTTTTCAACGTTCCTTTTTTAAATGACATCCCGCTGCTGGCCACTGACGGCCCTTCATACAGCCATTTTATTTATCGTGCTTTGCATGGGTATTTTTCTCAGTTCGCCTCTTCATTATACCCGGTTCTCATTTCTAAAAAAAATAATAGGTTTTTTTGTATTGGCATCCCTCCTCCTGGGAATGATATTCTACACCTATCAAAAAAACCAGGATACAATGGCAGGCACAAATAAATTAGTAGGCCGTATTTATCAGATTTTATTACAGGTCGAAGCATTGAAAGATAAGGCTGATGACATTCAAAACAGGGTATTAAGGTATAGCCTCACTGGCCGCGAAAATGAACTTCCTGAGTTTACTAAAGAGGCGGCCTCCATTGATAGCATTATTAATAGCCTTAAAGTGTTGACAGAAGAAAATCCCGGTCAGCAATTACGGATTGATACACTAAAAGAGCTTGTTGACAGTTTTTTGGTTTCAAGGGTAGAATTAAGCAAAATACGCCGTAACAATGGTGCTGATGCTGCGCAAAAACAAATTCTGAAGATTAATGGCAATCTAATGATCGGTGAAGTAACAGCGCTTTCTTCTGAATTTATCCAGAAAGAAAATCAAATACTTGCTCAGCGGAAAGAGGATATGCAGCTAAATATTCAAAACGCTTCGGAAATTATCAACATCTTCAGGATAACAGCGTTTATTCTATTACTGGCTGCGCTTTTCGTTATTTATGATAACACCCGGAGAAGAAATAAGGCCGAAGGACAGATGCGGGAATACCAATATTTCTTTAATAACAACAATGACCTTTGCGGTATAGCAAATACCAAGGGATATTTTGAGAAGATCAATGCCAACTTTATTAACACCTTAGGGTACTCCGAAAAAGAATTTTGTGCTACCCCGTTTATTGACCTGATTCATCCTGATGATGTAGTCAAAACACTTGACATATACGGGGAATTGAAATCCGGTGCCCTGGTAATCAATTTTGTAAACCGCTACCGCAAAAAAGATGGCAGTTACCTGTACCTTGATTGGAATGCAACTCCAAACGCAGAAACCGGGAAACTGTATTGTGTAGCCCGCGACATTACCCGGCGAATACAGGCACAGGAGAAGCTTCTTCAAATGGCCAACCGTTTGTCACTTGCTACCCGTTCAGGAGGTGTTGGCATCTGGGACTGGAATATCGTCAACAATAAAATGGAGTGGGATGAGCAGATGTACCGGCTCTATGGCATAACACCGGAAACCTTTGGCGGGGCTTATGAAGCCTCGAAGCAGGGGCGTCATCCGGAAGATGTTGAACGCGTAAACAAGGAAATTCAGCAGGCGCTGCGTGGCGAAAAGGAATTCAATACAGAGTTTCGTGTAATGTCGCCGATTCCTCTGTCCATTATATCCGGGCAATTGGCAATGTTGAATGTGATGCCGGTGGCAATGCTTTGCGGATGATTGGCACTAATTGGGACATTACCGAAATAAAACAAGCCGAAGAAAAACTTCAGAAAAGCTTAAAGGAAGTATCCGAATATAAAAATGCGTTACAAAATCAAAGCCACGCAATAAGCAAGACCAACTCAATTATTGAATTTGATTTAGAAGGAAATATTATAACCGCCAATGATAATTTTTTAAAACTTTTTGGTTATTTATTAGAAGAAATTAAGGGAAAACACCACCAAATATTATTAAAGGAAGAACAGAAAAATACCGGTGAATACAGGGAATTTTGGAAACGAGTGATGAAAGGGGATCTTCATGTTGGGGAATTTGAACGGAAAACAAAAGACGGGCAAACCATCTGGATACTCGGTTCCTACAACATGATTTATAATGTGGAGGGCAAGTTTGAAAAGGTATTGAAAATTGTAACAGATATTACTGACCGAAAAAAAGCAGAAGAAGCCCTGCGGAATTCTTTAAAGGAAGTGTCCGATTATAAATATGCATTGGACGAATCATCCATTGTAGCCATCACCGACCAAAAGGGAATTATCCGGCAGGTAAATGATAACTTCTGTAAAATTTCAAAATATACCAGGGAAGAACTGATCGGGCAGGATCACCGTATCATGAACTCCGGGTTTCATACAAAAGAGTTTATCCGTGATATGTGGCAAACCATTTCAAAAGGAGAAGTATGGCATGCCGAAGTAAAAAACAAGGCCAAAGATGGTACCTATTATTGGCTGGATAGCACCATCGTTCCTTTCATGAACGAACATGGGGAAGCTTATCAATATCTTGCTATCCGTTCGGATATTACTGAACGAAAAAATCTGGAAGCCGAAATCAAACAGTTTAACCTCGGCCTGGAGCAAAAAGTAAAAGAGCGGACAGCAGAATTATACAGCAGTGAAGAAAAATACAGAACCATTGTTGATACCACTGACGAAATGATTCATAGTCTCTCGGCAGAGGGAAAAATACTTTGGATTAATGAATCCTGGAGAGAAAATATGGGTTTTACCGATGAGGAAGTCATCGGTAAAAACTTAATTGATTTTTTGGACGAACCTACTCAAATAGAACTAGGTAAGGTTTTGCCCAGGCTAATGAATGGCGAAAGAGTGGATGCGCCTTTCCTTCACATTTATACCTAAAAAAGGAGAACCTATATTTATAGAAGGGCAGGCACTTACTATATTCGGTGATGGAAAGGTAACAGGCTCACAGGCATTTTTAAGAAATGTTACCGAAAGAAAAAAAACAGAAGAAAAAATAAAAGAATATACTGAAGAACTGAAAACTTCCAATAGTGAACTGGAGCGTTTTGCTTATGTAGCCAGCCACGACCTGCAGGAACCCCTGCGCATGGTAAGCAGTTTCTTAACCCTGCTGGAAAAAAGAATAGCTGAACAGTTAGATGAAACCGGCAGGCAATATATCCATTTTGCAGTTGACGGAGCCTTACGAATGAAAACACTGATCCAGGACCTGCTGCTTTATTCAAGAGTGGGTAGCAATAAGGAAGGTTTTACTCCTGTTGGCCTTAATGAAGTAATGCAATACACAGTGAGGGTATTGGATGAAAATATTAAAGAAACGGGTACTGAAATAACAGTGAACCCTTTGCCGGTGATAGTTGCCAATAAAACGCTTATCAGCCAGTTGTTCGTAAACCTCATTGGCAATGCCATAAAATATCATGGAGATAAAAAACCTGAAATTAGAATAGGTTGTAACGAAGAAGCAGGCCAATGGGTATTCTATGTAAAGGACAATGGTATTGGCATAGACCCGGATTATTTCGAAAAAATATTTATCATATTTCAGAGGCTACATGGCAATGGGAAATATTCAGGAACGGGTATTGGCCTGGCCATCTGCAAAAAAATTGTGGAAACGCATAAAGGAAAAATATGGGTTGAATCGGAAGCAGGCCGTGGAAGCACATTTTATTTTACAATTCAAAAATAAAGGATATGAATATAACAGAAGCAAAAATTTTATTGGTGGAAGACAACGAAGGGGATGTAGTATTAACCCTTGAAGCCCTGAAAGAAGCCAAAGTTGTCAATGCGGTACAAGTGATAGAAGATGGCGAAGCGGCCCTGCAATATTTAAGAAAAGAAGGAATTTATAAAGATGCAGTAACGCCTGACCTTGTCCTGTTAGACATTAACCTGCCGCGTATAGATGGGATTGCGGTGCTGGCTGAAATAAAAAAAGATGAAAATCTTGCCATCATACCGGTTATCATGCTCACTACTTCCAATGCCGAAAGAGATGTGATGGAGTCCTACAAGCACCACGCCAATTGTTATATCGCCAAGCCGGTGGAGTACCAAAAATTTATGGAGGTGGTAATTAAAATCAAAGACTTCTGGATCAGTATTGTAAAACTGCCCGGGCATTAAGAATAAAAGGGCACAAAAAGAATTGAAATAATAAATTATTTAATATATGCTTAATATTAAACCTTACCGTTTGCTTGTAGTAGAAGACAATCCCGGAGATTATATTTTATTGAAAGAATATCTTAACCTGAGTAAACTGCTTATAGAAGATACCGTTCATGCTGATAGCTTGCTATCTGTTCCAGCCCTGATAAAACAATCTGTTTTTGACATCGCATTGCTTGATCTTACGCTTCCTGACAGCAACGGTGTTGATTCTGTTATAACATTAGGCCGGTTGTTGCCCAAAACACCTATTATAGTACTTTCCGGCTTATCTACTCTTGAAATTGCTGTGGAATCAATTTCGTTAGGCGCCCAGGATTACCTGATAAAAGGAGAATTTGATGAAAAGCTTCTGGCTAAATCCATTCAATACAGTATTGAAAGAAAAAAATCAACAGAAATACTACGCGAAAGCAATGAACGTTACGAAATGGTGAACCGGGCCACGAATAATGTAATTTGGGAATGGGATTATACTACTAATTCGGGTTTATGGGGACAAGGATTAATAAAAAATTTAGGATATTCGAGAGGCCACTTAATAAAAAAAGGTACCTGGCCAGACCAATATTTGCATCCTGATGATATAGCTAAAGTAAAAGATAAAATAGCTTTTACACTTGAGAGGCGGATCAAAAACTGGGAAGAAGAATTTCGGTTCCGTTGTGCAGATGGCTCGTACAAAGAAATACTTGACAGAGGGTTCATTCAATATGATGAAGAAGGAAGCCCCCAAAAAATGTATGGGGCAATGACAGACATAACAGCGAGGCGCAAATTAGAAAGGGCACTTTCAGAACAAAAGCTGTTCCAGCAAAAATTAATAACTGAAACTACTATTGATGCACAGGAAAATGAGAGGCAAATGCTGGGCAGGGAATTACATGATAATATTAACCAGATTTTAGCTGCTGCAAAAATGTATATCAGTTTGGCCAAAGCCAGTGAGGGCAATACCCCGGAATTAATTGAAGATGGCTTAAATCTTGTTAATAGTGCCATTGAAGAAATCAGAAAGCTTTCCAAAACGCTTGTTGCCCCTTCCATAGGCGATATCGGTTTAAAAGAAGCGCTCCGGGAACTGGTAGACGAAATAAATATAATAGGCGATACACATATAAGGCTGGAATATGAGACTTGCAGGAAAATCGACAAAAAAATAGAACTGATGATTTTCCGCATAGTGCAGGAACAATTAAATAACATTTTGAAATATGCCAGTTCAAAAGAAACAGAAATCCACGTAAAGATAGAAGAGAATATGCTTTTTTTATCGATAGCCGATGATGGAGTTGGCTTTGACCAGGCTGCAAAAACAAATGGTATTGGAATGAAAAATATTAAAAGCCGGGTTGAGTTTTATTCCGGGGAATTGGAAATTATTTCTGCACCGGGCAAAGGATGTACACTAAAGATTAAAGTTCCATTTAATAAAAATAACTCATGATGAATAAAATCAGGATAGTAATTATTGATGATCATAAGTTGATCAGGGAAATGTGGATAAAAATTTTTGCCCTAAAGCCCCATCTGGAGGTAGTGGGCGATTCAGGTGATTTTGATGAAGCAATCGAAGTAATTAAAAAACAAAGGCCTGACATTGTGCTATTAGACATCAATCTTCCCCCTGCATCCGGGCTGGATGCAGTTCCCCTTATCAGAAAGCATTCGCCCGGAACTAAAATCATCGCAGTTTCAATGCACACCGAAGCTGTTTATGCACAAAAAATGATACGTTTAGGTGCTAAAGGATATTTTACCAAAAATTCATCCCCTGATGAAATATTCAAAGCATTTGAGGAGGTAATGGAAGGAAATATTTTTATATGTTCAGAGATGAGGAATATCCTGTCTGAACTGGCACTTGAAGAAAATAACGATAAGCCTGATATAAAAAGCCTTTCCTTACGTGAAATCGAAATAATCAAGCTTATAAAAGAAGACCTTACCTCGAAGGAAATTTCTTCAAGATTGAATATTTCTATTCATACGGTAAATGTACACCGCCAGCATATTCTCAAAAAATTAAAACTTAAAAACACAGTAGGGCTTATTAATTTAATAAATACGAACGATTTGCAGTATTAAAGTTGATGTAACAGGCATGGGTTCAAAATCCCCTCTAAAAAATTCATGCAGCGAAATTGCGATGATATCATTACCTGGTGAAAAGCGGAAAAATATTTATGGGCCGGTATTTAAATTAAACTTTAAAAACCCCTAATATTTGCCTGCAATCCTTTTTTATTTTTGTTAGGATGCCAAAGAAGATATATTTGCCAAAAAATATGGGCCAATATGGCTGAAAGGCTATTTGCCTATAGCAATGTTTGTTTACGATTTTTATGTAAAACATTAATAATCAACTGAATAAATAGTCCTGTCGGGGCTAACCAGGATACATTAATTTGTATCAAAAAATATAGTTATGAAATTTCTAAATGTAATTATTAAGTACAGGCTTCATTTGGGTGTGCTTTTTTTAATTCTCGGAATTATAGTAAACATCGAATCAAGCTTTTGGCCTTTCTTTTGTTTTATACCTTCTTGCGCTCATTTTAATTGTAGGCCATTTTCTTTTTGGGCCTATGAGGCTTATACAGGGGTACATGGAAGAGGGCGATATGGCTGGGGCTCAAAAAGTAATAGATTCCATCTGGTTTCCGGGATTATTGATCAAACCTGTTCGTTCTGTTTATTTTACCTTAAAGGGGAACCTTGCCATGGCCAACCAGGATTTTGATACCGCTGAAGCCCACATGAAAAAAAGCTTAAGCCTGGGCATGCCGATGAAAGAAGCTGAAGGGGCTAATAAATTGCAACTGGGAATGCTGGCGATGCAAAAAGGCAATATGAGGGAATCGGAAAATTATATTCGCCAGGCAATCCGTGCCGGCCTTTCCTGATAAAGAAAATGAAGCGGCCGCTTACTTACAGCTTTGTTCCATCATGATCAATAAAAGAGAATTTCGCGCAGCAAAAGAATATTTTAGAAAAGTAAAAAAATTAAAACCCACTACCCCACAAATTGTTGACCAGGTAAAACAAATGGAAAAATATATTACAAGAATGCCTGGATAAAAGCCCAATTTTTAAAATAAAAACCTTGCTTATTTGTTGGTTTACTGATTAGGCCTGCAGTAAAAAAATCACCGGCTTTTTATGCAGGTCAATTTTTTCTTTCTTCCACTCTGCTATGCTTTTTGTTTTAATAAATTCCCTTTCAGAAGTAATTTCTGCTGCAATACAGAAGCGGGTATTTGAATTGCAATGTTGCAAAATGGTTTCAAGTATTTTATTATTTCTGTAAGGCGTTTCAATAAATACCTGCGTACATTTTTTTTGTAACGATTCTTCTTCCAGTTGCTTTATTTTCCTGATCCTTTCTCCATTATCAATTGGCAAATACCCGTTGAAAGTAAAATGCTGCCCGTTAAGCCCGCTTGCCATCAAAGCGAGTAAAATAGAATTAGGGCCAACTAAAGGTTTTATTTCAGCATTCATTTTTTGAGCTTCGGAAATTAATATTTGGCCGGGTCTGCAACTCCCGGGCAGCCTGCTTCACTAACAATTGCGATATTTTTCCCTTCCATTATCTTCTGCTTAAAAACACTTATTTGCTCTTCTTCTGCCTTGTGAATAGTATGCCATTCAAAATCATCAATCACTATTCCTTTATCCATGGATTTAAAAAAACGCCGTGCGGTTCTTTCATTTTCTGCAAATATTACTGAACAGTTTTTTACAGAATTTATTACATATTGCGGAATCGTTTCAACCGCATTTTCAGATAAAAAGGAAGGAATCAGGTAAATCATTTATAAAAAATTTTATTGAAATATTCACCGAACATAAGTAAATTAAAGAATTAAAACGGAATCAATTTAAATCGCAAAATTCATTGGATTATTAAATATGAAAAAAACCCCTTTATCTTTTTACAATAGAAAAGATCCCGTAAAAATTGCACGGGAATTATTAGGAAAAATAATTGTCACCACCTTTGACGGGCAAATTACCTCCGGAAAAATTGTAGAAACCGAAGCGTATGTTGCCATCATTGACAGGGCTTCACATTCATTCGCCGGAAAAAGAACAGCGCGCAACGAGCACATGTATTCCGCCGCCGGCACCGCTTACGTTTATATTTGTTATGGAATGCACCAGATGATGAACATTGTTACTAACGAAAAAGGAATTCCGGATGCGGTCTTAATCCGTGCTATTGAACCCGTAAAAGGAATTGACATTATGCTAAAAAGAACCGGTAAAAATAAATTGGATAAGACCTTAACACGAGGCCCCGGGAATGTTGGGAAAGCGCTTGGTATTTTTAAGCATCATTCAGGGTTGTTCCTGCTTGGCGAAGAAATTTATTTGCTGGATAATGGTGAAAAAATACCGGATGAAAATATAGGGATCAGTAAAAGAATTGGTGTAGAAAGCGCAGGTGCAGATGCTTTGCTCCCTTACCGGTTTTATGTAAAAGGGAATAAGTATGTAAGCGGAAAAAATAAATGAAGAAGGAAGATTTTTTAATTAAATCGCATTTTGCAAAGTGCCATGTAATTCACGGTGATTTATTCCACCTTATACCGATACACCAATCTCCCGATATTGCCTTTATCATCAATGCCTTCAATGGTTACTTTGTAGGTTCCGGCACCATCGGCATTATAATAATCAAACAAAGCGTTGCCATCTTTACCGGTTTTTATTTCCGGGTTCCAATAAATAGTAGAGCGAAGATCGGCTGTTCCGGGTTTTCATTGGTATAATCGTATTTTGGTGAATAAAACTTTCTCGCTTTGTAAAAACCCATTGGCGCAATTGATAAAACTCCATAAGATGTTATATTTTTATCACTTTCGCCACCTTGTTTGGTAGTAATAACCAATACACCATTTGCACCTTCCATGCCATAAATACTTGCGCTGGCAAATCTTAATACTTCAATTGTTGTTACCTGAGATATGGGAATTTCATTAATGCCAAAGGGCTGATTTTCAGGGTTAACTTCGATTCCATCTATGACTACTAACATCGGTGCCGTACCACCATGCACTGATTCTAAATGAGCAGACTGTAAATAAGGGGTGTCATTAGCAAATGCAACGCCAAGTAATCTCCCATTTAAACTCGTTGATAACATGCCACCTATCCTTTCAATTTCTTCTGCATGCATTACCTGGTCAGCATTGCCAGCGCCTGCCAGGCTTTGAGTGCGGTAATGGTCATCCTGATTTACCCTTTTTACTTTTATCTTCTTTTAGCACTATGGCTTTCCCGGTATCAAATCTTAAATGTTCTTCCCAAACTTTTTTTGCATTTTGGAGGTAAACTGACATTGCAGAATCACTAACAATCGGTAAGGCATGTTGTGTGTTTACAAGTACTGATGGTTCATCATTATCTTTAAAGTAAGTGATTTTGGTTGAGTTGCGCCCTTTTGAATTTACCGCGCTTAAAGCGATATGGATTGTGTCTGTAAAAGCAACATTTGAAAAGTGAAATATCCCCTCTTTATCAGATTCCCTCGTCAAGATGGTATCACCTTTATAAGGTATCAGGTTTATGGTTGCATTAGCCAAAGGTTTTCCAAATAAATTGGTAACCTTGCCGCTAATATCCAATGCTTTTTCCGGCTGATAAACTAAAGGCGCATAATTGGTATCCATCACCTGCTTCCATTCAAAAAGGCGGTAACCCTGCGTAAGCATCAATGCATCAAGGTTATCCCGGGCATTTTCACTGGTATCATTAAAATAATAATTGGGTTGCTCTACATAGCCTTTCAATTCAGAAGTTAGCAGCAGATTGGTTAATATAGTACGTTCATTATTCTCGTCTTCAGGTACTTTATTTTCATCTGTTACTGACACTGAAAAATGCCCTGAAACTGTTGAATCTTCGGTATTTTTTGCATTCAGCAGTAAACTAACTTTTTCCCTCTTTTTGTATTCTGTTTTATCTGTAAGAAGTTGCAAATTAAGTTGATCATTTTTTTGTACAAAGAACAATCGTTCGCATAAAGGTTCACCATCCGCAGAAAATAAAGTGACTTTATTTATCCCAGGTTGAAGGAGCCTTTTTTGAATATCGAGCGTAATTACCTCAACTTCCAGTTTACAGGTATAAGTAAGGGATTTCCCTCCCGAATAAATAAGTAAGGGAAAATTTTTGTTCCTGTTAGAATGAATATAAGGTTCATTAGCTTCTATTCTTATGGATACTCTTGAAGTAGAATCGTTAATAACTGATAATGTGAGCCCTGATGCTTCCGGGTTGGGCAAATCAACAATTTGTTGCGATCCATCGGCCAATTCCACTTTTGCATGATAAGTTTTGCCTTCTTCCGGTGTAAGGAAAAAATATCCCATTCCCAGGTGTGAAGAGGCAAATTTGCCCACCTCTTTGTTTGCATTGTCGAGTATGATTCCGTTTACATTGATTCCCAAACCATTTGTGCCAATCGCCTTAAAAGCTACTTTTTGACGCACGCCGGAAACCAGGTTGCCTCCTTCGGGGAAGAATTGAAGGTCAGCTTTATTATTAACCAATTGAAGTGGATCATTCACTGCGCTTTTATGAGCCTTTACAAATTTTAAAGAACCAACAGGAATGACCCGGTCAAAAAATCCCATTTCACCGTTATTGCGCATCAATCTTGTATAAGCCCTTACCCTGTAATTCCCTGCGGGGATTGAATCAGGCAAAGCAAAATCTCCCCATGCCAGGCCGCTGTCTAATTGTAATTTTATGGACTGTTCAATTTTGTTTTCTGGATTGATAAAATCCACATACAAAACACCGCTTACCTCAGAAAGTTGGTGCTCCTCACCCTCGGTTACATAAGCTTTAAAATAAATAGTATCGCCCGCTGCATAATAAGGTTTATCAAATTGTAAATAGGCGTTTTCAAAAATATGGTGAGCAAAATATGTTTTCAGATTTTCGGTGATATTGAGTTTACCAGGATTATAAGATTGCCCAAAAACTCCAAGGCTAAAAGAAAAAATTATCAACGGAGAGAGAATTAGTCTTCTCATCTTATAAAATTATAATGCAGAAATTTGGATACGTAAGTTAGTTTTTTTTTAATTGTTATTCAGGTATAGATGTTATTCCATGAGAAGATACCAGGTTCTTCACATTTCAACATCCGGATTCTTTTTAATTTATTCTCATCCGCTATAAATTTTTTCTTACATTAAAATAAATTTTCAAATGGTATTCTCTTTAACATAGCTTAATTTTGCAGCCTAATTTTAAAATAAAAACAAAATAAATTATGAGCACAGTAAAAGTTGCCATTAATGGTTTCGGCAGAATCGGGCGCCTGGTTTTCAGGCAGATTTATAACATGGAAGGCATAGACGTAGTAGCCATCAATGATTTAACAAGCCCTAAACAGTTAGCACATTTATTAAAATACGATAGTTCCCAGGGAAGGTTTGACACAGAAGTAAAACATACTGACAATTCAATAATTGTAAATGGGGAAGAAATAAAAATTTATGCCCAAAGAGACCCGGCACAGATTCCATGGGCATCAGATGATGTAGATGTAGTAATTGAAAGTACCGGATTTTTTGCAGATAAAGACAAGGCAAGCGCTCATATAAAAGCAGGCGCAAAAAAAGTGGTGATTTCGGCTCCGGCAACCGGAGGTGTAAAAACAGTTGTTTTTAATGTTAACCACGAAATTCTTGATGGAAGCGAAACCATCATTTCATGTGCATCCTGTACCACCAATTGCCTTGCGCCAATGGCTAAAGTATTGAATGATTCTTTCGGTATTGAAACAGGTTTTATGACTACCATACATGCTTATACCAACGACCAGAACACTTTGGACGCACCACATCCAAAAGGAGATTTAAGAAGAGCAAGAGCAGCTGCAGCGAACATTGTTCCTAACAGTACAGGTGCAGCCAAAGCGATTGGGTTGGTGTTGCCGGAATTACAGGGCAAACTGGATGGCGTAGCACAAAGGGTTCCGGTAATAACTGGTTCCATTACTGAACTTACCACCATACTTGGCAAAAAAGTTACTGTTGATGAAGTGAATACTGCAATGAAAGCCGCTTCTAACGAAAGCTTCGGATATAATGAAGATGAAATTGTAAGCACAGATATTATAGGCATCCATTATGGTTCTTTGTTCGATTCTACTCAAACTAAAGTTTTAACAGTGGGTGACCATCAACTGGTAAAAACAGTAAGCTGGTATGATAACGAAATGAGCTATGTATCTCAACTCGTACGCACAGTTCATTATTTTGGAAAATTGATAAAATAGTTAAATACATACAATTATCCTGGTTAAAAACTTTCTCCCTTTCTTAATTGAAAGGGAGATTTTTATTTTGCAAAAAGAGTGGGAATTTTATTTCTTTTTTAGCCCTGACAAATATTTTTCTAATGCAGAAACCATGCTGGGAGCTTCGGGTTCGGGCGCAAGAATATCAGGATGAAAACCGGCATTGATAACAGCTTTTCGTGTATTATCGCCGAAGATTCCAATTAAAGTGCCATTTTGTTTAAAAGAAGGGGAATTTTCTGTGAAGCTTTTTACGCCCAGAGGTGTGAAAAAACAAATGATTTGGTAATCGTGTTTTTCTATAATTTTTCTTACATCATTTGATATAATTTCGTAAAGTACCGGTATAGCATACTCGCAGTTATTATCAGAAAGCCAGGTGGTGATTTCGCTGTCAAATGAATGCGAACATGGATACAAAAACTTTTCCTGGCCTTTATATTTATCCATAACCTCAAAAAGGTTTTTAGAAGTGCCGTCCGAACTATAAAAAACTTTTCGCTTTCTGTATAAAATAAATTTCTGAAGATAAAGCGCTACCGATTCTGTGATACAAAAATATTTTAAATCCTGCGAAACGGTAATCCTCATTTCATCACAGGTCCTGAAAAAATGATCAATAGCGTTGCGGCTATTAAAGATTATCGCAGTATAAGAAGGAATATCAATTTTTTGCTTTCTGAATTCTTTGGAAGGAACAGGTTCAACACTTATCAAATTGGCGAAACTCAATTTTACATTATACTTCCTTGCCATTTCAAAATATGGGGATTTTTCGCTTTCGGGTTTGGCCCTGGTAATGAGAATATTTTGAATTTCCTTTACTGTCTTGGGTTCTCTAGGTTCGATATTTGTATCCATTTTAGAATTCATGCAGTATTAAGGCGAAGTTAGCGCTTTTTGGTAAGACAATTCAAAACAGCCCTTTAATAATTCCACAAAATTATATTAAATAATCTACAGCCACTTTATAAAGGATGAGTAATGGAATTATTTCTGCCCCGGCAATATATATTATAAAATGAAATAGGTTAAGCGGGATCTTTTTCTCAATGGCTCCATAGCTTTTTATATACCTTGATAAAAAGAGCAGCCCGATTATCATAAATGAAATATTGATAATTGCGGGTAACCATTGCCGGTTGACAAAAGCAAGCAAGATAATCACAGGAACCAAAAAAATTCCGGTAATCTTATTTACCAAAAAAATGGCAAAAATATAGCTGTTAGTGCTTTCCTGTACATCAGAAACCCAACCCATAAATTTCAACATACAAAATTTAAGAAAATAAAGAACTGCAAAAGAAAGTATACAAATTGGTAAAAGTATTTTCCCGGTAAAAAGGCGCGGCGGATGATAAAAACTAAAAAGAAGCCAAATATATATTCCGGCAGTAATCGTAAAAAAAATATTGAGGATAAGAGAAGGAAGCGTTGCCTGCTCCAGTTGATCTGACAATTGAGTTTGCCTTAATGAAGTATTAAAAAAAACCCGGAACAAATTATTAAAATAGCCTTTGAAAAAAGTTTTAAAAAGACCGAGGATTAAAAGAACAATACATAAGATATAAAATAAAAATTCTTTACCCGGGATTATATGAGGCTGTTCAATTAAAGTAACCGGTTTGCTTTTAATATTTATAAACCTGTTTTTTGAAAGTAAAAGGCTGTCGCCTGCATAACCTTTACTGGCAATAGTTTTAGGCGTATCCGGTAAACTATCAAGAATCCTTTTTAAAGTATCTGCAGGTGTGGTTATCTTTCTTACTGCCCCAATATTTTGAGAAAGGTTTGTATCTGGCAAAACAGGAATCCGTGCTTTTTGTTTGTTTACTGTGCCTTCCATTTCCTTTTTAACCAAGCCCTGCGTTTTATTTAATACAGCATGATTAGTATCCGGATTTTTATTCAATAAACTATCATTTTTATTTTGGGCAAATGATGGGTTATTGCACAAAAGAAAACTAACACAAACGATAAAATATACGACGGCTTTCAATTTCATTTTGTCAAAAATAGTTGATATATCCAAAATGTATTTTAGAAGAATTACGAATATCAAATTTTACGTCATTTCGTTTCCCAACGGCATAACTCAAATTCAATAAACCAAATTTCGTTTCAAATTCCAGCCCAATTCCGCCACTTATAAAATGATTGGAATAATCGGTCGTATTGAATTTGGTTTGGGTAAACCCCAGGTCAGAAAAGCCAAAAAAGAAAGAATTTATTCCAACAAGGTACCGGTATTCGGCTGTAAAAACGGCATATTTATTTGCATAAATACTTTCTTCATCAAACCCGCGAAGCAACTGGTAGCCGCCAATCCTGAATAATTCATTTTGAAAATTTTGCGGGCTTTGAAGCAAGCCTATATTAGCGGCGGTTTTTAAAGTACTTTCTTTCCCTAAAGGAAAATAATGGGCCGCAGAAGCAACGATTTTAACACGATAGGTTTTGGGCTTGATGGAATCATATAATGAATTAAAATCAAAACCCGGATCTGACGGGTCTTTTAGATTTACAATGTCATTATTTTTACTAATTTTTTTTATTCCCGCAGTGGCAGTTACATCCAATTCGTTTCCCTTTCTCGGGTTTAGCCTGTAATTGGTATTCACAAAATGATAGCCAATTCCTATGTTCCCGGAACTGACGTCAATATTTGAAGGCAATGTTTTTGTAGAAATAACCTGGTTCGTATCTATCCCGCCTGAAAGTAAAAAATCCTGCTCACTTTGGTAAAAAATATTGAAGGTTTTGTTGGCGGAAATAATATATTGTAGCCCGAAAATTCCATTCAGTTGCAAATAGGAAGAATCTTTTTTCAATAGATCAAATGAAAGCTGTAAACCAAAATTTGAATTAAAAATATAAGGAAGTGAATAAGCCAGGTTTAGCCGGGGCGATTGTGGCTGAAGCTGTTGCCAGTTCAATAAAATATTCTCGCCGGAACCAAAACTGTTTTTAAGATCAAGGTGAACGTCGGCAGTAATTTGTGCTTTCCCCGAAACGGTATTTGCCGGAACAAAACCAACCAGCACATTGATCTGGCTGCTGCGTTTTGGCTCAAGGTATAAGTTAAGCGTAGCACCGGTTCCCAGCATAGAAACATTCCATTGCTGCTGTTCCTGCAAAAAAGGGAGTTGCTGAATCAGGTTAGAAATTTTTTGCAGTTTTGCATTGTCATAAACACTTCCGTTGAAAATGCCCAGGTAATGCTGCAGAAAAGAATTTTTTATTTTTGCTTTCCCATAAACCCGAATACTGTCAATATGATACAAGGGGCCTTTGTTTACCTGCAAAGCCGCTTTAATATTGTCTTTTTTAATTTCAATATTTTTTAAAGAAACTTCTGCAAAAGGATAGCCATTATTTTCATAATTTTCAATAATCTTTTCCTGCTGTAAACGGAGTTGTGAAAAATTTAACCCCTTGCTTTTAAATTGATTTTCATTCCAACCAGTCTCTTCCAGTACATTTTTATCAATACTATCCGTTGATATCTCTGCCCATTTGTATTTTTCACCCATATACAATTTTAGCGTTGCACTGGTGGAATCATAAAAAACCGAATCTACCGAAGCAGCCGGAAAGCCTTTGCTAAATAATATTCCAGTTATTTGGGCCGCATATTTTTTGGCGGTTTCTTTATTTTCAAAAATTGTTTTTAACCCAGCCAGTTGAGAATTATACGAAGTATCTTTACCGGATAAAATATACTGTATGCGTATATTTTTTTTGTGAAAAAACAGTGTTAGGATTTAAAAAAAGTAGTAAAAAAACAAGTACACAAAGCTTGCTCAGATATTTAGTGGTAGCTGGTTTCATCTTGATCTTTCAAATCTAAATTGAATTTATGAAACCGCCGTTATTGAAATCAAAAACATAATTTAAATTATTGGCAGGTATTTACGTCCATATTCCCTTTTGCAAACAAGCTTGCTATTATTGCAATTTTCATTTTTCAACTTCTGTTGTTTTAAAAAAAGAAATTATCGATTCTCTTATTAAAGAAATTGAAATAAGAAGTGCAGCTAATAAAGAAAACGGTAAAAATGATGTTAGTATTATTTCCCGGGAAGAAAAAATTGAAACCATTTATTTTGGCGGAGGCACGCCAAGCCTGCTTTCTAAAGAAGAGATCTTTTCGGTTGCCTCGGCAATACAAACAAATTTTAATGTGTGAAGATGGCGCGGAAATTACATTGGAAGCAAACCCTGATGATATTACCCTTGAAAAATTAACCGGTTGGAAAAATGCCGGAATCAACCGTTTAAGCATCGGTATTCAATCTTTTATTGAACGCGACTTAGAATGGATGAACAGGGCGCATAATAAAGAGCAGGCCTTTAATTCTATCAATTTTTCCAAAGAAGCCGGATTTAAAAATTTTTCGATTGACCTCATTTTTGGTACGCCCGGATTATCGGATGAAGAGTGGGAACAAAATATCAAAACAATAATTGATTTGGGTATTCCGCATATTTCAGCGTATGCCTTAACTGTAGAGCCCAAAACTGCTTTGCATAAAATGATTAAAACAAAGAAGAAAGAAAATATTAACAGCGATGTGCAGGCAAAACAATTTTTTATTTTGATGAAAATGATGAGGGAAGCTGGTTATGAGCATTATGAAATATCCAACTTTGCAAAACCAGGTTTCAGAAGCAGGCACAACAGCAGCTATTGGCAGGGTAAAAAATACATTGGTATTGGCCCTTCGGCGCATTCTTATAATGGAAAAGAAAGATTGTGGAACATCGCCAAAAACATTTTTTACATCAGGTCCTTGCAGCAAAACATTATCCCTTTTGAAAAAGAAATACTTACTAATAAAGAAAGGATCAATGAATATATTATGACTTCCCTGCGCACCATGGAAGGCCTGGATCTTGATTTTATTGAAAATAGTTTTTCATTTGAGGAAAGAATGAGGATTGAAAATATCCTGAAAAACAAAGTTGAAAAAGAAAATTATTTTCAGCAAAACGAAAAAATTATTTTAACCGATACGGGCAAATTATTTGCGGATGGAATTGCGGTGGAATTGTTTGTATAATTTTTTTTATCAAAATAAAAAATGTGAATTTTTTGTTTGCCTGCCTGCCGGTGGGTAGGTTTCCTGTAAATTTTCACTTTACTTCCTGCATAGTTACCAGCTTTCTGTAAAAGCCTTCCAGCGCCATCAAATCGGCGTGGGTACCACGTTCTACGATCTTTCCTTTTTGTAAAACAATAATCTCATCTGCATGGCGGATGGTGCTTAACCTGTGGGCTATCACCAGGCTTGTCCTGTTGTTCATGAGGTTATTGATAGCATCCTGAACTAATTTTTCGCTTTCGGTATCCAGCGATGAAGTAGCCTCATCCAAAATTAAAATGGGTGGGTTTTTAAGAACAGCCCTTGCAATAGTAATACGCTGTTTTTCTCCGCCGCTCAGTTTATTCCCTCTTTCACCGATGGTGGTATTGTAGCCATTTTCTTTCAACAAAATAAAATTATGCGCGTTGGCTATTTTTGCGGCATCCATAATTTGTTCTTCGGTAGCATCGTCCATTCCCAGGGAAATATTATTGGCAATCGTATCATTAAACAAAATCGGTTCCTGCGTTACAATTCCCATCTGATGACGCAAAGATTTTAAAGAATATTTATCTATGTTAATTCCATCAATTAATAATTCGCCTTTTACCGTATCATGAAACCTCGGAATTAAATCAGCAAGCGTACTTTTTCCCGCCCCGGAAGAACCAACCAGTGCGATGGTTTTCCCTTTTTCTATTTTTAAATTAATAGAGTCAAGAATGTTTTTTTCAACATACGAAAATGAAACATTTTTAAATTCGATGCTTTCTTTAAAATCATTAAGCACAACCGGGTTAGCGATTTCCTTTATAGAAATATCTTCCGCAATCAAATGTTCAATTCGTTCTATACTTGCCGCACCTTTTCTGATACTGTATGCGGCGGCAGATAAAGATTTAAGTGGTTGGATTACCTGTGAAAAAATTAAAATATAGGCCAGGAAATCTCCCGGGTCCAGAAACTCATTTCGTAAAACCAAACGGCCCCCATACCACAAAACACTTACTACTGCTGCTATTCCCATCACTTCGCTTACGGGCGATGCCAAATCGCGCCTGCGGTTTACCCTATTCTTTATAGTAAGCAATTCATTATTTTGGGTATCAAATTTTCGGAATTGTTTCTTCTCAGCATTAAAGGCTTTTATCACTCTTATTCCTCCCAACGTTTCTTCAATTGTAGAAAGAATAGCGCCTGCCTTTTCCTGGGCACGAGTACTTTGTTTTTTTAAAGACCGCCCAATCCTCCCAATTAGTAACCCTGAAAGAGGTAAAAAAAGCATGAGGAAAAAAGTTAATTGCGGGCTTAAAATTACCAGGTAGGTAAAAAATAATATAATGGTAACCGGCTCCCTGAAAAGGGTTTCTAATAAGTTAATAACCGAACTTTCCACATCTGACAGGTCATTGGTGAGCCGGCTCATTATGTCGCCTTTTTTTTGCTCATTAAAATAACCAATGGGCAACACCAGGATTTTTTTATACATCCTTGTACGCATTTCATTCACGACCAAATTGCGGACGGGCGTTAAAAAATAAATGGCGAGGTATAAAAAAATATTTTTAAAAATGATAAAAGTTAAAATCAAAATACAGATAACGGCTAAGCCTTTTATATCTCCATTAGGAGTTTGGAGCACATGGTTCAGCCAAACTTTGAAAGTATTTATCGGGTTGATTTGTGAAAAAAAACCGGTTTTAGCTGCATCAGCCTGTAAGGTGCCCTGCTTTTTAAAAATAAGGAGCAAAAAAGGGCTTAAAAGCCCGAGCGAAACCACTGCAAATAAATTGGAAAGGATATTACAGGTAAAATAGGCAAAAATTAATTTAGGATATTTACCCACATACCGAAAAATAGTCCGTAAACTCTTCATTAAAAAAATTGAGGTGCTTAATTAAATTTAAAATAGCAGCAAAGTAACTAAATTTACAAAGAACGATATTTATAAATCATGACAGAAGGTAAAAGACAAAAGCAGGTAGCCATTGAAATAGCCAAAGAATTAAATGAAATTTTTTTGAAAATGAGCCTTACGATGATGGATGGAGGAATGGTCTCCATTTCATCTGTAAAAATTACACCGGATCTTTACGAAGCAAGGATTTATTTAAGCCTTTTCCAGGTAAAAGGCCAGGAAAAGGTTTTGGAAAAATTTAAAGAATTAAGCAGTGAGATACGCGGTGAATTGGGCAAGCGGATGAGGCACCAGTTACGAATTATTCCACAACTTACTTTTTACCTGGATGATACACTTGATTACGTCTTTAAGATTGAAAAATTATTAGATGATATAAAAAAGGAAGATTCTGGCAATCAGCCACCAGCGGGTGAATCTTAAACTTTAGTTAATCAATTTTAATAAAACTACTTAACCAGTAAACCAACAAAAAAGTTGCATTTTAAATTTGCGTGGCGCTATTTTAAAGCCAAAAAAAGCACCAATGCCATTAATATTATTTCATGGGTAACGGCAGGAGTTATTGCTTTCTCCACTTTGTGCCAGGTTTTGGTTTTGAGCGTTTTTAACGGGTTTGAAGGTTTGGTAAAATCGCTTTATTCTAATTTTTATTCGGATGTAAAAGTAGTTCCGGCAGAAGGAAAAACTTTTATACTTACACAGGCACAATTAAAAAAAATCCATTCAATTCCCGGCATTAAAGGCACCTCGTTAAACGTGGAGGAGAAAGCGCTTTTGCAAAACGAAGAGCAACAAACTGTAGTATTGCTAAAAGGGGTGGATTCCAATTATTACAAAGTTTCAGGTGTACCCGAAAAAATGTATGATGGTGTTTTTAATACCGGCACCATAAATAATCCAAAGTTAATTTTAGGAGCAGGAATAGAAAGCGCTATTGGTGTTCAGGCAGACAGGAATCTTTTTCCACTCACTGTTTTTTTACCCAAAAAAACAAATTCCAATAATCCCCTGGCTGCCTTAAGCGAAGGAAATGCCACCACTTCGGGAAGTTTTGCTATTCAGCAGGATTTTGATAATAAATATGTAATTACCAATCTTGCTTTTATGAAGCAACAAATGAATTATCAACCTAATGAATACAGTGCGCTCGAAATTTCCTTAAAAGATCCGGGGCAAACCGATGGTTTTACAAAAACGCTTCAAAAAATGTTGGGAGATAAATATAAAGTGCTTACAAAATATGAGCAAAATATGAGCCTTTATAATTCAATGCGTTTGGAAAAATGGTTTATCTACGCAGTGTTGACTTTAATATTGATTATCGCCGCATTCAATATGGTAGGCGCTTTAACGATGTTGGTACTGGAAAAAAGAAAAGACATCAGCGTATTACAATCCATGGGCGCTGATAAGTCGCTGATCAAAAAAATATTTTTAAGCGAAGGGATTTTGCTGGCTGTGGTAGGAGCGGGGACGGGAATTGTTTTAGCCCTGATAATCGCTTTTTTACAAATGAAATACCACATAATTAAATTAGTCGGCAACTCATTTTTGATAGACTATTTTCCGGTAAAATTAGAAATTACAGATTTCATCCTTGTCATTTTTACCGCACTCGTTATTGCTTTTACTGCCTCCTGGTTTCCGGCTAAAAAAGCATCTCAACAGATGTTCAATCTGAAAACATAAAAGAATTTTCTTCACTAAGGAAGATAGCAAAAATAAATCTCAAAAAGCTTTGATTATTCAATCTAATTTATAATTTTGTATTCCCAACCCTTAGAAGAATACCAAACCTTTATCTAATTTTTCCAATTTATCTTTTAGGAAAGCAAATGCTAACAGAACTATTGCATTTATAATGGTTGACTACACCATCCCCAATTCCTCCAACTTTTGCTTTTAATGCCCCCGTAATACTTATCTAAATTCCTGCAAGAAGCCAGCCTCTTTTGTTGTTTTTCCAAGAAAATATGATAAACGAATTTATCATTAAACCACAGAAAATTACCTCCAAATGCAATTTTTTACCCCCGCTTTTCCTTTACAAAAGAAATTAATTTGGACAATTTTTATCCTCGCATCACTACTTCCTATTTCATATACTTCGCAAGCGCAAACAAGAGCCTATTCCCTTGTTTATTCAGATAATATCAAGGGAGGCTCTACTACTTTAGGTAATACACTTATGAATATTATAAGTAATAAAAAAGTGGATACTACAAAAATGAATGACAATAGTAAGGATGGGAATAGTTCGTATGGGAATGACAATGAAGATATGGAATATGTAGATATAGACGGAAACACCGGTTATGGAAGTGCAACTATGAATTCTTCAAGCGCTGACTTAATCCTGCCCTCAGGAACTAATACCATTATGCTTGCGCGCTTATATTGGGGAGGCCGGGTTAAAGATAAGGATTTTGACCTTTCAAAAAGCGCCAATCAAAGTATCAAAATAAGGAAGGGAACATCGGACGCTTATTTCAATGTAACCGCTTTAGGGCTTGACAAAACACCAATTTCCGGTGCCGGATCCGGTTATACAGAATACCAGGCTTATGCAGATATAACCGCTTTTGTAAAAAACAATGGCGCAGGAACTTATGAAGTGGGAAATGTTCCGCTAAGTACAGGTGCTATTGATGGTGGCGGAAACCATGGCGGCTGGAGCATTGTAGTGGTATATGAAAACAGTTCAATGCCCTATAACAGTGTACGTTTATATGATGGGTTTGAACAGGTATATAATGGCGGAAGCCCTACTACAAGTACAGTTACATTAAGCGGCCTTGATGTTCCATCAGGTACGATGGCTGCCGGTGATGCAAAAATGTCTGTGGTTGCCTGGGAAGGTGATGCAAACCTTACCGGCGATTTTTTGAAAATTAACGGCCATACTTTTTCAAATGCTACTAATCCATCAAACAATCCATGGAATGGTACTATTACAGATAATGGAGTTCATGTAACTACAAAAAATCCTAATTATACTAATCAAATGGGGATTGACATTGACATGTTTGACGTAGGAAACGGTTATGGAATCTCTCCCAATGACAACTCTGTTACCCTTCAGTTTGGTACTGAACAGGATCAATATTATCCGGGGGTTTTTACTTTCACTATTAAAATGAAAGACCCCACAATTACTTTAGACAAAACAGTTGCAGATGCTAATAATAATCACCTGGCCGAAAGTGGAGAGGTATTAACTTATACTTTAAAAGGCGGAAATAATGGGATAGGAAACGCCAATAATGTTATCGTTGCAGACACTTTGCCATCTACAGTTACTTACTTGCCAGGCTCATTAAAAGTAATCAGCTCTCCGGGTATTACTGCTGGTTTAAAAACTGACAAGGCGGGAGATGACATTGCTGAATACGTTTCCAATGGTGCTATAAAATCAGTTGTTTTCAGAATTGGAACCGGAGCTACCAGTACTTCTGGTGGAACACTGGCAGCAAATGAAACGTATGAAGTGCAATTTCAGGTTACTGTAAATAATCCCGGAAATAGTAAACCGGTTCCTTCAATAATGAATATTGCGCGAATCACTTCTACCTCAGATGCCAATGAAAAATTTGTAGACGATGGAACAGCTATTATTAATCCTGAAGCAGGGCCGCTGCCTGTAACTTTAACCAGGTTTACGGCTAATCTTATAGATGGCAATAAAGTAAAATTAGATTGGGGCACTTCAATGGAAATTAACTGCAGCCGGTTTGTTGTACAGCGAAGCTATGATGGAAATGTGTTTTCAGATGTCGAAACTGTAGCCGGAAATGGCACCACTAATTTATCGCATTCTTATACAACCACCGATGATATTTATACTTTTACCGGAGATGTGGTTTATTACCGCCTCGGCCAGATAGACTTAGATGGCAAGCAAAATTTATCACGTGTTATTTCGGTGAAACTAAAAAATTATATAAACCAGGTAACGGTTTCGCCCAATCCGTTCACCGATCATATTAATATAAACACACAATGGGGTAATACAGAAATGGTTTCTGCAAATATCTTCAATGTTCAGGGCAAAGAAATCCTTTCCAAACAAATACCGGTAAATAAGGGAGTTAATAATATTAGGATAGATGGCCTTTCTAACCTTGCCTCAGGAAATTATTATTTGCAATTGATTTCCCCCACTCAAAAAATTATTCAGAAAATTACAAAGTAATTAAGCCATGAACCCTTCCCAAAGCCATCTTCACAGGTGGCTTTTTCTTTTTTAGGCGAATATAAAATTCGCCTTTTTTGCTTGTTTACTGCTTTTTAAAAGCATCACCGAAAATTAAAAGGCTTGATTCTTGCGGAATATTTTTTTAATGCAAAACAGGAATTACAATAATTTGTTTGTTTACTGTTGATGGAAAAAAGAACCGTATTAATTAAACTTTTTTAATCTTAAAAAATAAATTATGAAAATTAAATCTTTAGGAAACCAAGGGCTAAAAGCTTCAGAAATGGGGCTTGGCTGTATGGGAATGAGTGAATTTTATGGCCAAAAAAATGATGATGAATCTATAAAAACGATTCATAAAGCTTTTGAACTGGGTATTACTTTTTTTGATACGGCGGATATGTATGGGCCTTATACTAATGAAAAATTGGTAGGTAAAGCCATCGCTCCGTTCAGAAAAGAAATTACACTCGCCACCAAATTTGGCATACAACGGGATCCTGAAAATCCTAAAAATCGTGGTGTAAACGGCAAGCCTGATTATGTAAAAAGCGCCTGTGAAGCGAGTTTAAAACGGTTGAATGTGGAAGTGATTGATTTATATTATTTGCACAGAAAAGACCCAGATACGCCAATTGAAGAAACAATCGGTGCAATGGCAGAATTGGTAAAAGAAGGAAAAGTCAGGGGAATCGGTGTGAGCGAACTGAATGCAGAAACACTTCGAAAGGCACATAACACGCATCCATTGACGGCTTTGCAAACAGAATATAGTTTATGGAGCCGTGGGCCCGAAGAAAACATCTTGCCGGCCTGTGAAGAATTAGGAATTGCTTTTGTGGCTTACAGCCCGCTCGGGCGCGGGTTTCTCACCGGACAGATAAAAAAATTTGAAGATCTTGACGAAGATGATTTCAGGCGTAATTCGCCGCGCTTTATGGGAGGAAACTTTAATAAAAACCTCGATCTTGTAAAAAAAATAGAATCGCTCGCGAAAGAAAAAGACTGCACTCCTGCACAGTTAGCACTTGCATGGGTGATGGCCCAAAGTGAAAATATATTCCCCATACCTGGTACAAAAAGAGTAAAATATGTAGAAGAAAATATCAAAGCCATTACTATTGATTTGTCGCCCGAAGAGCTTCAGCAAATAGAAAATATCTTTCCAAAAGATGCAGCGGCAGGAACCCGCTACCCGGAAGCTTCTATGAAAACAGTTAATTTATAAAAATAAAATATTTTTTATTTTTTAGTTAATATACTTTGCCAAACCTATGTAAATTTGATTTTGTTACCAGTATGTTACTTTTGAATTAAAGATGAAACAAAACAAAATAATTCCTGTTTTTTTAAATCATTTTAAATGAAATTTTTATGCAAAAGAAATCATTGCTTTTATTTGTTTTCATCCTCTTCCTTTTCAATACTACTAAAGCACAAAATTTTACTTTAGGTGTAAGGGGAGGAATCAGTATTCCGAATTTAACTGCCGGAGGATCAGAGGAAAACCCTTTAAATAAAGGTTATAAATCAAGATTAGGCCCTGACGCAGGAATATTTGGGGAATACCAGGTTTCCGGAGTATTCTCTGTTGAGATGATGGCTGAATATTCTTCGCAAGGCGGGAAAAAATCAGGAATGCAGGCTTTCCCTATTCCGTCAGATTACGCGGCGATGTTTCCACAAGGGCAGGCGCCTCAATATTTATACGCTGATTATAAAAGCGAAGCCAAATTGAATTATTTGTTAGTTCCGGTTCTGGCTAAATTTGGCTGGAATGTGCACAATTCACCATTAAGAATTTATGTGGATGCCGGGCCATTCGCAGGATTTTTACTTTCTGCCCACCAGGTTACCAATGGCTCAAGTATTATATATGCCGATCCGCAAGGGCAGCAGCCCCTGTCTCAGGAGCCGCAATCTTTTGATGCAAATAATAATATAAAAGATCAACTGAATACTTTCAACTTTGGCGTATCCGGAAATTTAGGAGTTGCCTATAAATTTAATTCAAGCAAAATTTTTCTTGAAGGAGGTGCTAATTATGGCTTTTTGAATATTCAAAAAGGAACTGATAATGGTAAAAATAATACAGGCGCCGGAACGGTTACAATTGGCTATGGTTATACTTTTAAATGAACATTTTAAAAGAAAAAAGAATTTAAATTTCAGGGGTAAATTAATTTATAGGCTGACGGTAATATTTCAACCGAAAATTCTTTTGAGGTTTCCGCAGGGTCTCCGTCAATATGCAAAGGTGCCAGTTGCGGGTTACCTATTTTTATTTTATCAGTTTGAAAATAAAGGATATTCTTTTTCTGAAAATCTTTTGCATCGAAATTTTTAACTGTTCCTGAAAATATTTGTTTTATAAAAGCCATTACCGCTTTTTGTTTGCTGGTTTTTTGTATTACTACAATATCCAGCAAACCATCACAAATGCTCGCTTTGGGAGCCACTTTAAAATTATTCCCAAACTGGTTGCTGTTAGCAATACAAATTAGAAAAGCTTCTACTCCAAATTTTTTTCCATCAGCTTCAATGCTAAAAGGAAATGTTTTTGCAGTCCGTAAATTTTTTAAGGCAATCTTGGTGTAACTGTTCAAACCACGTTTCTTTACTTCTGAAAAATCCCGCGCCACTTTCGCGTCAAAGCCAAGGCCACAAAGATGTGTACTCAATTTATTATTGATAAAAAAAACATCGGTATTACTTGCTTTGCCAGCTAAAACTACATCTATCGCTTTGTCAACAGATTTAGGGATACCGGCGGTTCTTGCCAAACCGTTTCCCGAACCGAGCGGAACAATTCCAATATTTACAGGAATCTTTAAGATGGCAGAAACAATGGCCCTTATGCTTCCATCTCCGCCACAAATGACTATACCGCTTATATTTTCAGAATTAATTTTTTCGTTCAAAAAATCATAATCCCCTTCTTTGGAAGTAAATAAAATTTCAAAAGAAATATTTTTTTCTTCACACTTCTTAATGATCTTTTTTTCCAGCAAAAATTTATCCTGTGTTCCGGAAACCGGGTTAACAAAAAATAAGATTTTACGGCTCATAAATTCGGTTAAACTATCTGCCAATGCAAAGTTTATCTTTAAAATTCGTGTTCTGTTATTTTAATTCAAGGCATTCCACAACATATCTTTTAATTCTACAAGGCCTTTATTGGTGAATGAAGAAATGAAAAGATGCGGAATATTTTCGGGCAATTCTTTTTCTATCGCTTCTTTTAGTTCCTCATCCAGCATATCACTTTTGCTGATAGCGATCAGAAATTTTTTATCCAGCAATTCCGGATTGTATTCTTTTAATTCATTTTGCAGGATTTTAAATTCTTCACCATGATCTTTACTATCCGCCGGAATTACGAAAAGCAAAACCGGGTTTCTCTCGATATGCCTTAAAAACCTGTAGCCAAGCCCTTTCCCTTCGGCAGCGCCCTCTATAATTCCGGGCAAATCAGCAACACAAAAACTTTTATTATCCCGGTATTCTACCATCCCGAGTTGAGGCGTTAAAGTAGTAAAAGCATAATCAGCAATTTTGGGTTTCGCAGCGGTTATTACCGAAAGCAAAGTAGATTTTCCTGCGTTAGGAAAACCTACCAACCCCACGTCTGCAAGCACTTTCAATTCCAAGACTACCAAACTCTCTTCTCCGGTTTCGCCTGGTTGGGCATGTTGCGGAGCCTGGTTGGTTGGCGTGGCGAAATGAGAATTACCCTGGCCGCCGCGGCCGCCTTTTAATAAAATTTTTTCTTCGCCATCCCCCAATATTTCTACTTTTTTTCCATCTTCTTCAACTGTGGCAATCGTCCCCAACGGTACTTCAATAATAATATCTTTCCCATCATGGCCGGTGCAATTATTTTTACTTCCGTTTTCACCATTTTCAGCAAAAACATTTTTGTGGTAACGCAAATGCAAAAGTGTCCATAGGTTTTTATTGCCACGCAAAATGATATGCGCTCCCCGCCCGCCATCGCCTCCATCCGGGCCTCCAAAAGCTGTAAGTTTATTCCTCAAAAAATGCCTGCTTCCCGCTCCTCCATGGCCGCTTCTGCAAAATATTTTTATAAGATCAATAAAATTCGATTTTTCCATCCGGGTAAATTTCGTAAAGTTTTTAGAAACGATTTTTGTAATGTTACATTAAAAATTATGATTAAAATAATAATCATATTATCATTCTTTTTATTTTTATTTTCCTGCAGCACCCCCAAAAAATCGGAAGTGGCGAATGATTTGCCTTCGTGCCTTGTAGCCAAAATCAAAACGATGGCTGAAAATCCTAATGAAGGATCTGCTCAATCTATTACTCGTTACAGCTACCACAACCAAAAAGTTTATTATATGAAAGCGCCATGTTGCGATAAATACAATATTGTATTTGACAGTGTTTGTAATATTTTAGGTTATCCTGATGGAGGCTTTACGGGTAAAGGTGATGGGAAAATGACTGATTTTTTTAAAGAAGCAAAAGATGGAAAAGTAGTGTGGAACCTGAATCCGCCTAAATAGAAATTACATTCCTTTCTTTACCTCATTCCACGTTTTGTAACCAAAATCAGTGTCCGCATTTTCATCCGGCGCTTTACGCAACGGCTCGCAAACCTTCCATTCATTTTTCATATCCTCGGTTAATTGCTGGTAAACTTTCGTCCCTTCGGTTTTCCAGTCAATCATTTCATCAGAAATTTGTTTGATGATCTTTGCAGGGTTTCCAACCAATAAGCTTCGTGCAGGAAAGTGCTGGCCGGCTTTTACAAAGCTTAATGCGCCTACAATACATTCATCTTCTAAAACCACATTATCCATAATAACGGCGTTCATTCCTACCATACAATTTCTGCCGATAGTTGCTCCGTGAATAATAGCGCCGTGCCCGATATGTGCATTTTCTTTTAATAAAACCGTTACTCCGGGAAACATGTGAATGGTGCAATTTTCCTGGACATTGCAACCGTCTTCAATAATTATTTTCCCAAAATCTCCACGAATAGCAGCGCCGGGGCCGATGTAAACATTTTTGCCGATGATCACATTTCCCGTAATGGTTGATTGAGGATGAATAAAGGAAGACTCATCAATTACAGGAATATATTTTTTAAACTGGTAAACCATAATTAGTTTTTATAAAAAATCAGATCAGCTTTTTGCCGGTTCTGAAACAGGTTCCTTTAAAAAGCGCGATCAAATGATCGTTTTGATTGGACACAGAAATCTGGTAAAGGCCTGTATTTTTTCCATTGTGCATTTCTTTTGCTTCCGCGGTTAACACGTCATCTACATGAACGGGTTTTATAAAATTGATGGAAGTATCTAAAGCAACCGATAAATTATTACGATTGTTGCAGGCGAATGCAAAAGCACTGTCAGAAAGCGAAAACGTAATACCGCCATGAACAATTCCAAAACCATTGATCATTTCGTTCCTTACCGTCATCTTTATTTTGCTGTAACCTTCCCTTATTTCCAGCACTTCAATTCCCAGCCATTTGCTGAAAAGGTCATTTTCAATCAGGTGATTGACTACTTCATTTGCATATTGGTTTTTATCCATTACGTTCTTACTTTTTGATTCAACAAGTTAGCATTATTTATATTTAATAATCCGGAAATGAGATTTTGATAAAACAAATATTTCAGAATGGCAGTAAACAAATAAAAATGTGATATTTCTGTTTTGTCAATTATGGTAATTGCCTGGAGATATTTTTGTTACATTGTGTGTAATTACATAAATGCTAACTGTTTGCCACAAATGCTTAAATCACCATTCTAACTTCCATTTTTAGACAAAATCCTTTACATTTGGTCATAGAAATTAAATAAAAAAACAACATGGAAAAAATTAAGTTCATTGACCTTTTTTGTGGAATTGGCGGCTTTAGAGTAGCTATGGATGAAGCATGCAAAGAAAATGACCTTATTCCCGAATGTGTATTTTCATCAGACATTGACACTTTCTGCCAAGATAGTTATGAAAACAATTTTGGACATAGGCCAGCGGGCGACATAACAAAAATTGACACTAAAGACATTCCTAATCATGACATTTTATTTGCAGGTTTTCCGTGTCAACCATTTAGCATTATTGGTCAGATGAAGGGCTTTGATGACATAAGGGGAACATTGTTTTTTTATATTGCCAACATACTAAAAGAAAAAAAACCGAGAGCATTTATCTTGGAAAATGTGAAGCAACTTGTTGGACACAACGACGGACAAACATTAAAGGTAATAATCAAAACCCTGAAAGATTTAGGGTATAACCATGTTCAATATGCAGTACTAAACGCTTTAGATTATGGCTTACCCCAAAAAAGAGAACGCGTAATAATTGTGGGGCACAAAGAACCAATTTTCTTTTCTTATCCTTCACCAATGAGACCCTTTAAACCACTTAGTGAAATTTTAGAAAAAAGAGTTGATAAGAAATATTTTGCATCAGATTATATTAAACAAAAAAGAAAAGAAAAACACAAGTCCGCTTATAAACTATCCGTGTGGCACGAAAATAAAGCAGGAAACATTTGCTCATATCCCTATTCCTGCGCATTACGTGCAGGAGCCTCATATAATTATTTGCTTGTAAATGGCGAAAGACGATTTACGCCAAGAGAAATGTTTCGCTTACAAGGTTTTCCAGACAGTTATAAAATAATTTCAAATGAAGGACAAGCCAGAAAACAAGCGGGTAATACAGTTCCAGTTAATATTGTGAAGTTAGCAGCTTAATCTTTTATTTATTTGGGCGTGCCCCTACGGGTCGGGCTATCCGCTACAAGTCCTCACTGCGCTTCGTTTCACTGCGCTTCGTTCCGGGCTTTCCGCTTCTATCCCTCACGCAATAGCGCAACTACTCTAATATTTTCGTAATATGCGTTTGATATAATGTAATGATGAATGAATAATAATTTTTCAATAAGAGATAAAGCAATTTTAATTGGATTGTATTTATCAAAGTTTGATGATGATGGACTTAAAGCATTAGGCTTTGAAGGTGTAAAACAAGCATTTAATATTTTAGGTTATTCTATAGGTTCCAAACCAGCATCGATAAAAAACTATCGAGACGAATTCGACCCCTATTTTCCTAATCCAAGAAAAGGTTGGCATAAAAGGCAATTAAGAGAATATTGCAAGAAATTTTTAGATACTTTTAGTGGATTAGATTTTATTGACTTTACAGAACTAATAAAAGGATTTGTTATAAAGGACTATGCGATAGAACAGTTTATCAATAAAATTGAAAAAAGGGATTATGCAGAGACTGTTGCAAAAAGATTGATTACAGGAACAGCGGCGGAGGAATATTTTAAAGTTAATTTTCATAAAATAAACGAGTTTGAAAAGTTTGATTTAAGTGATGCAACAAAACTAGCATGCGGATTTGATTTTAAACTTTCATTTGATTTAAAATATTATTGCGTAGAAGTAAAAGGTTTAAATACAAATTCAGGAAGCATCTCAATGACTGAAAAAGAATTTAATGTTGCACAAAACTTGAAAGAACGATATTGCCTTTTTGTAGTTTCCAATTTTATTGAAACACCGGCACATCAATATTTCTTTGACCCATTAAGCAGCAGATTATCTTTTAAGAAAACAGAAAGACCAATTATTCAAATAACATACAATACCCAAATATGAATGATGAAATAAACGAAAATTGGGAATGCTTTTTATGTTCGGAAGATATAGATTTTAAGATTATCCCTACAGGATATTTAAGCAATTCGCATCCTCTTTGTGAAAAGTGTGCAGACATTATTTTAAAAGATGAGAAGCATAAACAACGTTTTCGTTTGACCTATCATAATGAAGTAGGCGATATAAAAATAATTGCAGATATTCCTGTTCAATTTGGATACCCAAAGTTAAATTAGCGTTAGAGATTGCAATGGAAGGTCCACCCCGAAGGGAACGCCGAAATAAAAATCACCAAAATTAAGGACTGTAGATAAATCATTACCGCCATTTCCGCTAAACGAATTCTCAAAGGATTTCCCATTCATACTTGGTAAAGAACTTGTTTATTTACTTGCTTCAAAGGGTAAACCCATTCTTGAAGGACCAGAGTGGGAAGCAATCTTTGCAACTTGTATCGGAGCGGAATGGAAACCGTCAAATGTTGGACTTGATGATGTAATTTTTGGCAATACAGCTTGGGGCGCTAAAACTGTAAAAGCTACAAATCCGGCAACCCAAAAGAAAGTAAGATTGATTTCAGGGCGTAATTCACCAATTTATTCTTTCGGAGAAACTATTGATATTCACCACGACCCTAACGCTGTTGGACAATCCGTATTAGAAATTTGGAATGAAATGGTTTCTGCCATAAGAGAAAAATTTCAAAACCTAAGAACAGTTGTATTAGTAAAATCAAACGACTTAACAGAAGTTGTAGTTTTTGAATTTGATACCATACGTTATGACCCAGAATTATTTGCTTGGGAGTGGAATAAAAATGGAAATTTAAAGGGAATGGAAAAATCTACTACAGAACATCGTTTTACATGGCAGCCACACGGTTCGCAATTTACAATAATTGAAAAAGTTCCTGAAAGAAGTTTAATAATTCGCATAAAGCAACCATCTACGTTAGACAAGGAAAACATATTAAAAGCACTTGGTTTTGATAAGTCATGGATTAACATTACTCACAAAAATGGCTGACACTTTTACAAAAAAAGAACGTAGTGAAATAATGCGGAAAGTAAAAAGCAGCCGTAATAAATCAACTGAATTAAAGATTATTCATTATTTCATAGAGAATAAGATAATAGTTTGGCGGCGAAATTTTAAATTATTCGGAAAGCCTGACTTTGTATTTCCAAAACAACGAGTTGCAATTTTTTTAGATGGTTGTTTTTGGCATTGGCATTCTTGCCGAAATACAAAACCAAAAGACAACGAAGGTTATTGGAAAAACAAAATTGCAAGGAATATTCAACGAGACAAATTAGTAACTGAAAAATTGATAGCTAAACAATGGAATGTTATTCGTTTTTGGGAATGCGAGCTTAAAAATAGTAATTTAATTGTTGAATATTTGAAGAAATACAACTGTGCCTAAATCCCTTTGTTAGCGCAATGAGTGGTAGAAAAATAGCGTAGCTTTTTGTGCCAAATAAAGAAAGCTGTGCACCGGATTTTTGCGGGGATACAGGGATTAGTTGATTAAGTTTAAGAAACTAAAATTTATTGCTATTTTTATAAAAATGATATTGTAGTATTATGCAAACAATTACTGTTGAAATAACCAACAACGACGCTTTGAAGGTTCTGCAAAACCTGCAGGAAAAGCATTATATTAAAATCAGGGCAACTCATGATTTAAATTCTCTTATACTTCCTGGTGAGCCATTGACTATTGAAGAATTTAGAAACTTTATTTTAAACCGCGAAGAAGGCTCAAGCATGAGTTTAAAAGAAGCTAAAACTAAATGGGTAAAAAAGAAAAATCGACTGCTCAAGCCCGTAAAATAAGGATTCTCGATGAGGCTTATAAGGATATTGAAAATATCACTGATTTTATAGCTCAAGATAATCAGCAACCACTTAATGCAATTAAGGTAGGCGAAACCATTTTCACTTTCATTGAAAGAATAGAAAATAATCCTTTTGTTTATAAGGAATGTGAACAGTTAACTACAAAAACAAAAATATACCGTCAGGCCGCATGCTTATCCTGGTTAATCATTTACAAAATAACAGCTACTGAAATTTTTATACTTGGTATTATACATGGAGCCAGAAACCCTTCTAAGATTAAAAAATTTAGAAAACTTAAATAGCTGTTAGTAAGGTCATAGTAAACCAATAAAAAAGCCTGATTTTTATTTTTCTATTTAAACAAATGGAATGTAATAAAGCTCATGATATAAGCAAGGCCTGTCATATAGCCAAGCATAATTAACGGCCACTTCCAGGTTTTTGTTTCCCGTTTCACAATAGCTAAAGTACTCATACATTGCATAGCCAGAGCATAAAAAACAAGAAGCGATAATCCGGCACCAAGGGTATACACTTTATCGCCGTTTGGCCACCTTGCCGCATTCATTTTTTGCCGGAGAGTAGCATTATTTTCATCTGCTTCATCGCCTACGCTATAAAGAGTGGCCATGGTTCCGACAAATACTTCGCGTGCCGCAAAAGAAGTAATAAGAGCGATGCCGATTTTCCAGTCATAGCCCAAAGGCCTTATAACAGGTTCAATACTTTTTCCCAAAATTCCGGCATAAGAATATTGAAGGTGTTCAGTACCTTCTAACCTGCTATATTCCTTTGCCTGCGAAGGGTTTTGCTTTATCAATGCAGCATATTTTGTGGTAACATCCCGCATCTTTTGGGGTGGCCCAAAAGTACTCAAAACCCAAAGCAATAAACTGATAACCATAATCACTTTCCCTGCTTCAAACACAAAAATTTTGGCTCTTTCTACCATCGTAGTTAGAATATTTTTCCATCTTGGCCCACGATAAGCGGGAAGCTCCAAAATGAAAAAACTTTTTTCTTTGCTTTTGATAAACCATTTCATCACATAAGCGGCAAGCAGCGCCATAAAGGTTCCCAAAAAATACATCAACATCATTACCATTCCCTGCAAACTAATAAAACCAAAATACATTTTATGAGGGATGATCAAAGCAATAAGTACAGTATAAACCGGGAGGCGCGCGCTGCAACTCATCAGCGGCGTACACATAATAGTAAGTAACCTTTCTTTTTTATTTTCAATATTCCGCGCGCTCATTATAGCAGGCACAGCACATGCAAGCCCGCTTACCATTGGCATTACGCTTTTTCCATTGAGGCCTGCCTTACGCATAATTTTATCTGTAAGAAAACTGATTCTCGCCATATAACCAGTATCTTCCAAAAGGGTTATTAAACCAAATAAAATCATTATTTGAGGTACGAAAACGATGATGCCACTTAAGCCGGCAAGAATCCCATTTATAAAAAGATCAGTAAACCATCCGGCAGGAAGAAGCGCCGCCCAGCCATTTGCCGCCCTGGGCGAAGAACCATTCAATACCATCCATTGGGTATTGCGCAATTACAAATATGCTTTGGAATAAAATAAAAAGCACGGCAATTAAAATCAAATAGCCCCAGGTACGGTGTAATAAAATGTCATCCAGTTTTTGGGTAAATAAGGCTTTTTGCAACGGATCTGTTTCAGACACCGTTTGCTTCATCAGCGTCTTTATTTTTCCATATCGTTGTAAAATTTCTTCAGCCTGTGTTTTTGTAGCATTAAATTTTGTTTCAATTTCAATATTTTCGATTGCATCCTGTGTTTGATCATTCAATGCAAAATTTTCATGGTTAATAAGATAATGGACAGCCCGGTAATTGCTTATTTCAGGAAAAAGATGTTGAACTTTTTTTATGGCATCAGGAGCCATCATTTGCATATTTACAAAATCACGGCGGGGAAAATTATCCAGGTTAGAAGCCGCATTGCTTATTGCAGTTTTTAATTGTGCAATTCCCTTATTTTTTCTTGGGTTTACCGGAACTACAAATACGCCCAATTCTCTTTCCAGGCCAGCTACATCTACTTTAATATTGTTTTTATTGGCAATATCTACCATCGTTAAAGCTATAACCAGCGGCCTTTTCAGGTCAATAATCTGAGAGCAAAAAAGAAGGTTTCTTTTTAAATTGCTGGCATCAGCCACTAATACAATAATGTCGGCTTTTATCTGCACATCCTGCTCCATTAGCACTTTATAGGCCACCCATTCATCATCTCTTTTAGGATAAAGGCTATAAGTGCCCGGCAGGTCAATAATTTTTACAGAAAGGGTTTCGTCAATTTTGGAAACCCCGGTTTTTTTATCCACGGTAACGCCCGGAAAATTTCCAACTTTTTGGTTTAACCCTGTAAGAGAATTAAAAATAGATGTTTTCCCACTATTAGGATTTCCTACTAAAGCTATATTTAGTTGACTTCTCAATTGATTTCAATATAATTGGCAAAAGTAATAGCGGAAACCTGAAAAGCTTTACGAAATAGGGAAAGAGATAATTGGCATGAAATTTTATCATTATGTTCACTAAGATTATTCCCGTTAATTTTGTCCTCAAATAAAAATTATACTTATGAAATATTTTTTTATTTTCTTAATTGTTATATCTGGCAGTGCCTCAGCCCAAAGGTTAAAAAAATCAGATAAAGAAGTTATTGAAAACCTGAAAAATGAAATTACTTACCTGGCCAGCGATAAATTAGAAGGCCGCCGAACCGGAACTGCTGGTGAAAAACTGGCGTATGAATATTTATCCGGCCAATTTAAAGGAGCCGGATTGCAACCAAAAGGCGATAATGATACTTATATCCAGGCTTTTGATATAAATGAAGGAAAAGAAATTTTGCCTTCAACTCATTTTTTAATTAACGATACCACCCTTAAAATTGATAAAGATTTTTTTCCACTAGAATTTAGCGCCAACGGCTCTGCCAAGCAAGATGTATCACCCGCATTTAAAGAAAAAGGAATGCCCTGGTTTTGGGATATTAAAGATAGCATTGAAGCGAATAAAAATAATCCACATTTTGATTTGGAAGATGCCATAAAAAATAAAGCAATTGAAATTGAGAAAAAAGGAGCCTCCGCTTTAATTACTTATAATTCCGGAAATATAGATGATGGGTTAACCTTTGACGGAAAATCAAAGATTACACCTGTAAATATTCCTGTAATTTATTTATCAAAAGAAATAGCAAAAAAATATTTAAGCGACAATGCAGCTTACCTGAGTATCAATTTTGAAACTGCTTTGGGTGCTAAAAAAAGAACCGGCCATAATGTAATCGGGTACCTTGATAACGGTTCCACACACACGATAATTTTAGGAGCGCATTATGATCATTTGGGGCATGGTGAAGATAATAACGCACTTGACGCGGGTAATCATGAAATTCATAATGGAGCCGATGATAATGCCAGCGGAACAGCTTCCATATTGGAATTGGCAAAGATGTTGAAAAACTCAAAACTCAAAAAAAACAATTATTTATTTGTATGTTTTTCGGGAGAAGAACTTGGGCTTTTAGGTTCCAAATATTTTACCGAAAACCCTCCGCTTCCCCTTGACAAAATAGATTATATGATCAATTGCGATATGGTTGGAAGATTAAATGACGCTACGCATTCCCTTACCATTGGTGGATTTGGCACTTCCCCCGAATGGGGTAAAATCTTACCTCAAAAAACCAAATCGCTGAATGTAAAATTTGATTCAAGTGGTGTGGGCCGAGCGACCAGACTTCTTTTTATCTTAAAAATATACCTGTTTTATTTTTCTTCACCGGTACACATAAAGATTATCATAAAGCTACAGACGATGTGGATAAGATAAATTTTGTTGGAGAATACAGGGTAATTCAATACATTGAAAATGTTTTAACCGAAACAAATAATAATCAGAAAATTGCCTTTTCAAAAACACGGGAACCACAGATGCAGGTGGCGCATTTTTCGGTTACGCTGGGTTTTATGCCCGATTATTCTTTTTCCGGAAAAGGGGTGAGGGCAGATGCCATCATTGATGGAAAGACCGCTCAAAAAATAGGTATGAAAGCAGGTGACATTATCACCCGGGTTGGCGATAATCCGGTATCTGGCGTAAACAGTTATATGGCCGCTTTGGGAAAATTTAAAAAAGGCGACTCAACAAAAGTTACCGTTTTGCGTGGAAATGATAAGATCAATTTTGATGTTGTCTTTTAAAAAAATAATAAAATGAAATTGCGCTTTGATAATGAGGCAATGCTGGAGGATTTTTTTGAAAACGCCCGTTTACTCGGTATTGTTGCCTCTATCGAACAATACCGGTTTTGCTGGCACCTGAATCAATTGCTGAATTTCGATTTTAGGATAAACAATAGCCTGGAAATTCATTTAAATAAAAAGACGCGCCATTATTTTTTTCCTATCTATCAATATGGGGAACAAGCCGGCACTATAAAACATTACCTGTATAATAATGAAGATGACGGCGAATACCTTTTACCTGAATTTAAACATCTTGACTTTTTGTGGCTAATGAAAGATGATATCATGAAAAATGAGGAAGTTGCTGTTTTTATAAATTCAATCAAAACAATTCCTTCAGTGCAAATGGTAATAGAGTTGACCAATGAAAAAATTAAAAATAAGCAGCACCTTGTTTTTTAAAAGCTTGTCAACCAAGCTTAGTTTTTGTTAAAAAAATTCATTAAAAAATCAATATTATGTGGGAAGAAAAAAACAATAAGCTTCATAAAAAATTTGAATTTAAAAATTTTTCAGAAGCCTTTTCATTTATGGCAAGAGTGGCGCTTGCCGCTGAAAAAATGGATCACCATCCAAAATGGACAAACGAATACAACAAAGTGGAAATCTGGCTTTCCACACACGACGCAGGAGATGTAGTAACGGAAAAAGATAAGAAGCTGGCGAAAATAATTGATGCGTTATAACCTATACGTTTTTAGTATTAACACAAAATAAGAATCTTATTTATTTCTTGCTTTACTGCACACAAACAATTTCACCTTAAAAATTTATTTTCAGGCAGGTATATTAGCAGTTATCTTTTTACCTGAATTGTTTTTTCTTCTTTAGGGATAAATTTCCCGATAGGTTCTGTAAATTTTTCTAATCCACTTTGTTTTAAAACTTCCTGAACTTCCTCAATGGCAGCCGGGCCAACAGCAACCAATAAACCACCGTTGGTTTGCGGGTCAGGTAATATTGAAAAGGCTTCCATCACATTTACCTCTTTATCAAAACTGATTTTTTTGCTATAGCTGTTCCAGTTTCGGTACGTTGAATCAGGAACAATTTTTTGTGAAAGGTATTCAAGCACATTTTCAATTAAGCATAACCGTGAGTAATTCAATTCAACTGATAAACCGCTTCCTTCTGCCATTTCTATAAGATGGCCAGCCAGCCCGAAACCGGTAACATCCGTCATGGCAGTAACTCCTTTTAATTTCCCCAGCGATTCTCCAACAGAATTTAAAGAAGTAAGCTGCTCAATTAAAATTTTTAAATCTTTTTCTTTTAATGCATTTCTTTTTTGGGCAGTTGATAAAATTCCAACACCAAGCGGCTTTGTTAAAAAAAGAACATCCCCTTCTTTTGCCGTGTTATTTTTTTTAAGATTATTTATAGAAACAATCCCATTCACTGATAACCCAAAAAATGGTTCTGCAGAATCAACGCTGTGGCCACCCGCCAAAGAGATACCTGCTTTTTTACAAATCGCTGACAGCGCCTTTCATTACTTCTTTGGCAAGCGAAGCAGGCAATTTTTCTACCGGCCATCCCAATAAAGCGATTGCCAGTATTGGTTTTCCGCCCATGGCATACACATCGCTGATAGCATTTGCAGATGCAATTCTTCCAAAATCAAATGCATCATCTACGATAGGCATAAAAAAATCGGTAGTTGAAATAATGGCATCGCCATTGCCTAAATCATAGACAGCGGCATCGTCTTTACTATTATTTCCTACCAACAAATTTTTATCAGGAAATGTAAATTGCGAATCGAGGATTTCTTCCAAAACCTGCGGAGAAATTTTGCAACCGCAACCGCCGCCTCTTGAATATTGCGTCAATCTAATTTGTTCACTTTTTTCCAAATTAATTTTTCTTTTTTCTTACTAATATTATTTTCGAATTTTTGTCCAGGTCGCCACTAAACTGGATGTAATATATTTTTTTTGCCTCCCGGATAATCAACAGCCCTGTGTTTGGAGGAATGCTTCCCAGGTTTTCTGCGTACATTATTATTGAAATAGAATCACCCATTTCCGGTGTGAGATAAATGGTTTTATTGATAGGCGTTGCCAACAAACCGACACGCGGCCGAAATAACTTCTCCATTTAAAAGTACGCTTACAGTGTCTCCATCTACGGTTCCATTATCATAAAGAGTGAGCTGAAGGCTATCCTGCGAAATTTCCACAGTGCGTATGGTTTCCAATTTTCGGTTTGATAAATCAGAAGCTGCTGTAGGGTTGGCTTTCTGAATTTTTGCCAGTTCCTCCTGCGCTTTTTTCTGCCTTTCTAATTCATCTTTTGCTTTTTGTGCTTTAGCCAATTCTTCCTGCTCTTGTTTCTGTTTAGCTAATTCTTCTTTTGCTTTTTGTTCTTTCGCCAATTCCTCCTGCGCCAATCGTTGCCTTGCCAACTCATCTTTCGCTTGCTGCGCATGCAACAGTTTTTCCTGCGCTGCTTTGGCAAGTGCTTCCATTTCCTGTTGATGCTTTATGGAATCTTCTTTCGCTTTCTGCGCTTTAGCGAGCGCTTCCTGTTCCTCAATTTGTTTCAGAGAGTCTTCTTTTGCTTTTTGCGCTTTGGCAAGGGCTTCTTGTTCCTGTATTTGTTTCAGAGAATCTTCTTTCGCTTTTTGCGCTTTGGCAAGGGCTTCCTGTTCCTGTATTTGTTTCAGAGAATCTTCTTTCGCTTTTTGCGCTTTGGCAAGGGCTTCCTGTTCCTGTATTTGTTTCAGAGAATCTTCTTTCGCTTTTTGCGCTTTGGCAAGGGCTTCCTGTTCCTGTATTTGTTTCAAAGAATCTTCTTTCGCTTTTTGCGCTTTGGCAAGGGCTTCCTGTTCCTGTATTTGTTTCAAAGAATCTTCTTTCGCTTTCTGAGCTTTGGCGAGCGCTTCCTGTTCCTCAATTTGTTTCAGAGAATCTTCTTTTGCCTTTTGGGCTTTGGCTAATTCTTCATTTGTTGGAGAAGAAACATTTTGAGGAGGAGGCAAAAATGAAAGCTGATCAGATAAACCCAAATCACTAAGTTTTTTTACAATTGCCGTTTCTTCAGGATGTTTCTTTTTCCTTTCCAGGTAAATGGTTCCGGTAAGTGGCCGGTAAATCCTGGTAGCATTGGTTTTCCAGGTGCCTTTTAAAATTTCCGTGCTATCGCGTTTTGATAAATTTAAAGTGGCATACATTTTCACGCCTTTAGGCGGAGGTTCCGGAAAATTATTATAAATAAATTTTTCATCCTCGACAATAACTTCATCATCTTTTATTTTAATTTTTACCGATTTCACACCGACATTTTTCCCATTACCGGATATAAAAGTAGTATGGGAAAAACCACTTTCTTTTCCATTTGATTCATTTATGGCCAGTTCAAAAGGAATATATTCTTTAGTAGTATCATTGTAAAGTTTCCCTGTCCATACGCCAGAAATATCTTGCGAAAAGCTATGTAATGGAGAAAAAAATATTATTAAAAATACCCAAATGCGAATTCCAGATTTGTGTATTTTTAAATGCATGTTTTGATTTAATTGATAAAGATTACAGAGGTTAAAATAGTTTTTTCAAAATTAAAATTATAATCATTTCAAAAATAGCAAATTATTGGGCAAGTAAATGCCCGGCATTAATATCTCCGGCTGCGCGCAAGCTATTGTTCGTAAGAGCGATTGAATGTTTTCCCGATTATTTAAGCTCAGGCTATACATTTTATCATAGTATTTTAATAAAATAGAAAAAGCAGAAAATAAATCTCCGCCAGACAAAAACTGAATCGTCATTTTTGTATTTAATCCGCCTAACCTCTTTTGTATTTTTAAAATACATTCTATTAATTCCTGCTTCTCATAAATCCCATAAGTACTAACAATATTTTTTACTCTTTCATCAAATGGAATGTCCAAAAAATACAAATTGCTTTTGCGCATTTGTTGCCAAAAAACTTTCGGAATACCCACAGTCCCGATGTGGGCGCTTTCATCTTCTATCCAAATTTCATTGCCATCTTTTTTCGTTTGCGCATCATCGTTGGGTTCATCTTCTGGTAATTGCCATAAATCTAAAGCAAGAAGGTTCTCAAACATCTCAGCGCCGGGTTGAGAGTCCTCTCCTAAAGAGCCAAAAGCAGAACCACGGTGATTAGCGAGCCCTTCAAGGTCAATAATTCTTTTACCTCTTTTCTTTAATTCTTTTAAAATCTCAGTTTTACCGGAGCCGGTGTAGCCCCCGATAACTTTCAGTGAATATTCTTTTTCAAATTGCTGCAATGCCCATCTTCTGAAAAGATTTATACCCGCCTTTCAATAAATAAATTTTATACCCAAAAAGATTCAAAAGCCACGCTAAGGCATCGCTTCGCATTCCACCGCGCCAGCAATGTATTAAAAAAGTTTTCGTATGATTCTCAGTGCCATTTTTAAAATCCTCCGAAATTTTTAAAATTTCATTTGGAATAATTTTCATTCTTTCTGAAAAATATTCTAATCCAATATTTACCGCAATTTGACGGCTTTCCTGTTTATAGGCTGTACCAATTACCTTTCTTTGTTCATCCGTAAAAAGGGGAACAGAAAAAGCGCCGGGAATGTGGGCATGAGCATACTCAGCAGGGCTTCTCACGTCCAGGACCGGAAATGTTTGAGATAATTTTAAAAAAGAAACTATATCAATTTTTTCAATTGCCATAAGCCAAATTACTATTTTGTTGGAGAATAATTTTAATACCCTAAAAATGGCAAACCTTCCGGCAGAGATTCTTAATTAACCGTATTCAAATCAAGAATTAAATTATTATTTTCAGGTTTAATCGTAAGTGTGGCATTAGCACCGGTTTTGGAAAAAGAGCCTTTTTTTGCAATAATTGAATAATTCATTCCTTCAAACCGGCAATCAATTTTATGGGTGTCTAATTTTTTAAAAGGCAGAACAGCGTTAGGGGCAGTTGTGAGTTCAAGAAACCATTCAATTAATTTTTTCCCTGTAAATTTTATTTTTATATTTTGTTCATCCATATCCATCACAATCGCCCCGTCAAAAGAATTTATCTGGCCAGGAAATATGCAACTGGTTTCCCGATCCGGTAATTTCCGGTTTTCCACCCTTTATCAATATTTCTTTCCCGTTTAAAACAGTTTTAAAAGCCATGCCGGCTAGTGTTTGAGCTGAACTCCACCTGTTGCCATCAACAAAAGGAAGAGTAAAAAAAGAAGATTTTGTGGATGTTGATTTTTGGGTTAAATAGGAAGATGCGAGGTTTTCATTAAATAAATGAATATCACGAAAACGCAAAGTGCCATTTTCCCATAATAAATTCATCCTGTAAAAGCGGCTATCAAACCATACCGTTTTCACATTGTTGTTATTTAAATCGTTATTTACAGTAACGGAAGTTGCAGGAGTAACTTTAAAATTTTGGCGAAACCATTTTCCCGATTCAGCTAATGTTTCTACTTTTAGTTTATTTTCATCTCTTAATTTCGCAATTAGTGGCATTTGTATTTTAAAGCCTTTTTGCATTGCATTCCATGTAAAAGAATTTTCCTGCCCGGCCTGAACGTAGGCGAAAGCCATGCTTTCCCCTTCAATAAATTGTTTAAAATACCAGTGAACCCACGCGGAATCGCCTCCCCCAAATTGATATACAGGTTCAAGAGTAACCACACCCTGCCTTTCATTACCTAATCCATTATCATATTGCCTGACAGGATCGCTTCCCAGCATACGAAAAATTGGTACAGGTATTTGGCTTTTTGCATCCTGCGCAGGCATATAAGCATTTTTTAGGCTGGGGTAATAAGCCTGGTTCCAATAACCACCCCACAAGGTATATCCATCGGTACCAATTTGGTCCTTACAATTACAAGAAGCAACAATTCCATATTTTTTATACAAATAATTTAAGGTATAAGCGTCAATAAACCACGAGCCTACGGACAAAGGGTAATAACCGAAAATCTTTTTAAAATGCGCCATATAAGTGTCCGCCAGTTTCTTACGTTCTTCAGGAGAATAACCGGTAGAAAAATCCACATCGGCACGTGGGTCCCAGGAAGAATTACCACGCCATTTAAGACCCGCATCCAGCACGAGAGGCCTTGGCATTTCCCACCAGGCACCGATTTCAAAGGAATCAGAAGGAAGCCTTTTTAATAATTCCTGGTAACGTGGATCAAGCAGCGCATCGTACTGTAATAAAAAAGTTCCTTTAAGATGGTATTTCCTCATTATTTCTATTTGCTTCACCACGGTTTGATACAGCACCTCTTCAGTAATCTTTGGGTCCCGGGGTTCGTTTAAACGAATGAAATTAATAATGTTTACTATTTTCGGGCTGTTCTTTTTGGCAGTTAAACCCACCATTTGTTCAGAAAAAGCAAAACAAATTAAGCAAATACTAACTGTAACAAGAACTAATGCACCTAACCTATTTTTATTCATATTTATTGGAGCTTTTTCGAAAATACTTTTTTTAATAGCTACCAGGCAAATTACTATTTTGTTTGAGAAAAAAAACCTTATTAAACTTCTTTCATTTTCACCGTAAAATGCCTTAAAGCCGGTGCTTCGTATACTATTTTCAGCCCTTTTATTTTCTCTCGGTTTTTATATACCTCAATAATTACTTCTGCCACGTAGTCAATATGGCTTTGGGTATAAACGCGGCGTGGAATAGCTAATCTGACGAGTTCCAAAACTGCAGGTATCAAATTTCCCTTTTTATCATATTTTCCAAACATTAAAGAACCAATTTCTACGCTTCTTATCCCACCTTCTTTATATAATGCTGCTACTAAAGCTTGCCCCGGATATTGGTTTGCCGGAATGTGAGGCAACATTTCTTTCGCATCAATATAAACCGCATGCCCCCCACCAGGTTGCATTACGGGCACATTTGCCGCTACTAATTTTTCGGTTAAATATTGAATGCTCCGAATGCGGTATTGCAAATAATTTTCCTCCATCACTTCTTTTAAACCAATGGCAATTGCTTCCAGGTCTCTGCCGGCAAGGCCTCCGTAAGTGGTAAAACCTTCGGTGATGATTAATAAATTTCTGCATTTAACGGCCAATTCTTCATTTCGCAAAGCGATAAACCCGCCAATATTTGCCAGCGCATCTTTTTTGGCGCTCATCGTACAGCCATCCGCATACGAAAATAATTCGCGTGCAATTTCAGGAATTGATTTATTGGAATAGCCTTCTTCCCGGAGCTTTATAAAATAGCAATTTTCTGCAAAACGGCACGCGTCAATATATAAAGGAATTTGGTATTTTTTACAAATTGACTTTGTGTTTTTTATATTCTCCATACTAACGGGTTGCCCGCCTCCAGAATTATTGGTAACAGTTATAATGCATGCCGGAATATTTTTAGCGCCTTTTTCTTTAATGAAATTCTCAAAAGCCTCGTTATCAATATTCCCTTTAAAAGGAGCGGGAACAGAAGGAAATTTCCCTTCAGCGCACAAAAGATCGACTCCTTCGGCACCGCTAAATTCAATGTTTGCCCGCGTAGTATCAAACAAAGTATTGCTTACAATATATTTTCGTTTGCCACCGATAACTGAAAATAAAATTTTTTCAGCAGCCCTTCCCTGGTGGGTGGGAATCACGATCGGCATTCCTGTAATTTCCTGGATGGTTTTTTCAAATCGAAAAAAACTATTGCTTCCGGCATAAGATTCGTCGCCTATCATAATGCCGGCCCATTGCGCGCTACTCATGGCGCTTGTTCCACTATCTGTCAGCAGGTCGATTAATACATCATCAGAATGAATTAAGAAAGGATTGTAAAATGCTTTTTTTAATATTTGAATTCGTTGTTTTTTGGTGGTGAAATAAATCGGTTCAACTGATTTTATTTTGAATGGTTCAATGATGGTATTCATGATTAATATTTTTGAAAGATCTTCTACTAAAAGGCTTTTTAAAAAGAAATGGTTTATAAATTGGAAAAGAAATAAAATAGCAGATGGCTTAGGTCGGTTTCCTGATAATATTTATCCAGAGAAGAATCATTTTGCAAAAATAACTTTATTTAAAACCCCCTCCTAAAATTCAAAATAGGGAATAAGATTATTCACCAGGCAATGCCAGGCAGGTTCGTCTACTGCAAAATAAAAATCGGCCTAATTTATTTGTTTACTGGTTAAAAAATCAGGCAGGTTATTTGTAAATTTATATTTCATGCCCCAACTCATTTCATTTACAGATAAAGGCCTTTTTTGCGAAGCAGGCAATTTTTACATAGATCCGTGGAAACCAGTGGAGCGTGCAGTTATTACTCACGGCCACAGCGATCATGCGCGTTTCGGGAATCATTATTACTTATGCCACAAATTCACCAAGCCTATTCTTCAATTGCGCCTGGGAGATAACAATTATCAAACAACGGAATGGAATGAAAAGATTAATATGAATGGAGTAAAAGTTTCTTTTCATCCTGCCGGGCATATAATTGGCTCGTCACAAATCAGGTTGGAATATAACAATGAAGTGTGGGTAATAAGTGGCGATTATAAAACCGAAGATGATGGAATAAGTGGAAAATTTGAGCCAGTAAAATGCAATGTTTTTATTACGGAATCTACGTTTGGCTTGCCTATTTATGAATGGAAACCGCAGCAGGAAATTTATAATAATATCATCAACTGGATTAGTAAAAATAAAGAAACCGGAAAGGCGAGCATTTTGATAACGTATAGTTTGGGCAAAGCCCAGCGTGTGTTACAAGCGATTAAAGAAACCACGCAAACTATTTTTGCGCACGGCGCTATTTATAATATGCAGCAAACATTAATTGATTTCGGATTTGATTTAAAACCTGTAGTAAGAATCACACCTGAAACGCCAAAGGAATTATTGAAAGAAACGGTTGTCATTGCGCCGCCGGGTGCGGAAGGCACTTCATGGATGAAAAAATTCCAACCTTATTCAATCGGTGTTTGTAGTGGCTGGATGCAGGTTCGTGGAAATGCAAGAAGAAGAAATGTAGATGCAGGATTTCCATTAAGCGACCATGCGGACTGGAATTCACTTTTACAAACGGTAAAAGATACCGGCGCGGAAAAAGTATTTGTTACACATGGTTTTCAATCGGCTTTCAGCCGTTATTTGAATGAGGAAAATATCGCAGAAGCCGCTGAAGTAAAGACACAATTTGGCGATGAAGACGAAGAAACAGATTCTCCTCTTGAAATAAAACCGTAAGAAAAAGAAAGCTCATGAAAGAAGAAAATGAAATACTACCACCAGAAAAATCTTCTGAATTAATCGATGGTTCAGGTTTAGAATTGTTTGCTAATTTGGTGTCAGAATTAAGTGCTTCTACAAAAACAAATGACAAAATCCAAAGCCTTATTGATTATTTTGCTATTGCCCCTGATACGGATAAAGTTTGGGTAATTGCTATTTTCAGTGGCCGAAGGCCGAGGCGGGCAGTGAATTCCAGGCTGATGCGCGAGTGGTGCACAGAAATAGCCCACATTCCTGAATGGCTTTTTAACGAATGCTACCATACCGTTGGTGATTTGTCTGAAACGTTGGCTTTGTTGCTTCCGGATTTAAAAAATGGAAATCAAAAAACAGAAAGCCTTTCCTATTATTTAGAAAAATTTATTGGAATAGAAAAGGAAGATGAAAACATCAAGAAAAAATTTATTGTTGATAGCTGGCAGCAAATGAACAAAAATGAAAGATTTGTATTTAATAAATTCATTACCGGAAGTTTTCGTATTGGCGTTTCCCAAAAAACAATTGTAAACGCGCTGGCAAAAGTGGTGGAACTTTCACCTTCAGTAATTGCCCACCGAATCAGCGGCAATTGGGATCCGGTTACCACAACTTTTAAAGAATTATTAAGTGAAACCGCTTCCCTTTCTGACTTTTCAAAGCCTTACCCTTTTTATCTTGCTTATGCAATAGATGATGATGTAGAAAATTTAGGGGATACCAATGAGTGGCAGGCAGAATGGAAATGGGACGGAATTCGCGGGCAAATCATCAAAAGAAATAATGAACTTTTTGTATGGAGCCGCGGCGAAGAATTGATGACCGATAAATTTCCTGAATATTTTATTTTAAAAGATTTACTTCCCGATGGAGTGGTGCTTGATGGAGAAATTATTCCGGCGGAGCAGGGAAAACCTTTGCCCTTCGCGGTTCTCCAAACACGTATCGGAAGAAAAAATATTTCCAAAAAGCAATTGCAGGATGCGCCGATTAGTTTTTTTGCTTATGATATTTTGGAGTTTAATTATGAAGACTGGCGGCAAAAACCTTTGACGGAAAGAAGAAAAAAATTAGAAGAAATCATCACACCAATAAAAAATAATGCGATCCAAATTTCTGAAATAATCAATTTTAATTCGTGGAATAGCCTTGCAGAAATCAGAAAAAAATCTCGTGAAATGAACAGCGAAGGAATTATGCTAAAGAGGAAAAATTCAGATTATAAAGTAGGAAGAAAACGCGGCGATTGGTGGAAATGGAAAATAGACCCGTTAACTATAGATTGCGTAATGGTGTATGCGCAAAAGGGAAGCGGGCGAAGAAGTAATCTTTATACAGATTATACTTTTGCCGTAAAAGACGGAGATAAATTGGTAACTTTTACCAAAGCGTATTCGGGGTTAACAGATAAAGAATTTGGACAGATAGACAATTTTGTAAAAAGAAATTCTATCGAAAAATTTGGGCCGGTGAGAACGGTAAAACCCGAACTGGTTTTTGAAATTGCTTTTGAAGGAATTGCCGCGAGCAATCGGCATAAAAGTGGGGTGGCATTACGTTTCCCAAGAATGAGCCGGTGGAGAAAAGACAAAACCGTAGATGAGATAAATACGATGGATGATCTGAAAAAAATGCTGGAAATATATGGCAAATAAGAAATTTTTAAAAAAGTGGAATTAAAAAATACAACAGGTTTTAAAATTATTAATGATTGGCTTGCTGCAAAAGATTTTATCCCATTTGCATTCCAGGAAGAAACGTGGCAGCATATCATTAATAAAAAATCAGGATTAGTGAATGCACCAACAGGCTGCGGAAAAACATTTTCTGTTTTTTTAGGCACTGTTATTTCTTTTATCAATGAACATCCTGAAAATTATAAAACTAAAAATAAAAACGGTTTACAACTCTTATGGATTACACCATTGCGCGCACTTGCAAAAGATATTGGGCGTGCCATGGAAGAAGTAATTGAAGAATTGGGCATTAGTTGGAAAGTGGGCATCCGCAATGGCGATACCAGCACGAGTGAACGCGCCAAGCAAAAAAGACAAGTCCCGGAAATCCTCATCATCACTCCGGAAAGTTTGCATCTTTTATTAGCCCAAAAAAATTATCCGGATATTTTTAAAACTTTAAAAATAATTGCTGTGGACGAATGGCACGAATTACTCGGCAGCAAAAGAGGTGTGCAGGTAGAATTGGCGTTGTCAAGAATAATCGGATTGACAAACGAAGGCAGTAAACCAACCTTGCTTACCAGCAGGCAAGCAAAAAAGCAAAATTTTTATGAGGCTCCTTCCATTTGGGGAATCAGCGCTACGATTGGAAACCTGCAACAGGCACAGGAAGTATTGCTTTCGCCTCTTTCTCAAATTGGTTTGGCAGAGAAAGATTTTGTAACGGTTACCGCTAATATTGATAAGCCGATTGATATCGAATCTATCTTTCCTGATGAAATTGAAAATTATCCGTGGGCGGGGCATTTGGGAATTAAATTGGTTGATAAAGTAATTCCCATCATTCTTGAAAGTAAAACAACGCTCATCTTTATCAATACACGCGGCATGAGTGAAATGTGGTACCAGGCTTTGCTCCGCGCTTGCCCGGATTTAGCAGGAGCCATCGCTTTGCATCACGGAAGTATCGAGCAGGAATTGAGATTTTGGGTAGAAGAAAACTTGCATACCGGAAATTTAAAAGCGGTGGTTTGTACTGCAAGCCTTGATCTTGGCGTAGATTTTCGCCCGGTAGAAACGGTGATACAGGTTGGGTCGCCAAAAGGTGTTGCGCGTTTTTTACAAAGAGCCGGAAGAAGCGGCCACCGGCCGGGAGAAGTAAGTAAAATTTATTTTTTGCCCACGCATTCTTTGGAATTAATGGAAGCCGCGGCGTTAAAAGAAGCTACGCAAATAAAACTGATTGAAAGCCGCGAGCCGCGTGTATTATGTTTCGATGTGCTCATTCAATATTTAAGTACGCTTGCCATTTCAGATGGTTTTTATCCTTCAACTATTTTTAAAGAAATCAAATCAACGTATTGTTACCGGGACATTACGAAAGAAGAATGGCAGCAAATTATACACTTTGTAACTGCCGGTGGCATTGCGTTACAGCAATATGATGATTATAAAAAAATAGAAATTATTGACGGGCTTTATAAAATAAACAACCGCCGCATCGCCATGCGCCACCGCATGCATATCGGCACTATCGTAAGTGACCCGATGATGAAAGTAAAATTTATGGGCGGCGGCTATGTAGGCGTTATTGAAGAATGGTTTATCGCGGGAATGCAGCCTGGCGATGTATTTACTCTTGCCGGAAGAACGCTGGAATTTGTGATGGTAAAAGACATGACCTGCATCGTAAGAAAATCAAATGCAAAAAAATCAAGGATACCAAGCTGGCAGGGAGGAAGGATGCCGCTTTCAGCGAATTTGGGTTTTATGTTGAGGAAAAAATTTGATGAGGCGGGATTTGAAATTACGAATGATGAATTACGAATAAAAAAAGAACCGGAATTAGCCATTCTTCAACCGCTTTTTGAATTGCAGCAATATCTTTCTCATATTCCCAAACAAAATGAATTATTGATTGAACATATCGAAACGAAAGACGGTTTTCACCTGTTTGTATTTCCTTTTGAAGGGCGTTTGGTACATGAAGCCATGGCGGCGATTTTGGCGTATCGAATCAGCCTTTTCAAACCCATCACCTTTTCATTTGCGATGAATGATTATGGTTTTGAATTATTAAGCGACCAGCCAATACCATTAGATAACAGTAATGCATATGTGCTTTTTTCTCCCGACAATTTATTGGAAGATATTCAGCGAAGCCTGAATAGTGTAGAAATGGCCAAAAGAAAATTCCGTGATATTGCCGTAATCGGCGGATTGATCTTCCAGGGTTTTCCCGGCGAACAAAAAAAAGCACGCCACCTGCAATCTTCCGCGTCACTATTATTCAATGTTTTTTCAGAATATGAACCTAACAATCTCTTATTACGCCAAGCTTACAACGAAGTGATGGAACAGCAAATGGAAGAACAGCGCCTGCGCGATATGTTGGAAAGAATTCAAAAAGGAAAAATCATTATTACTTTCCCGCGCCGATTAACGCCTTTCTGTTTCCCGATAAAAGTCGACAGCATGCGCGAAGACCTTTCTTCCGAAAAACTGGAAGAGCGTGTAAAGAGAATGCAGCTGCAGCTTGAAAAATAAGAATTTGAAGAATTGCACGTTGCATTTCGCTAAGAAGTTTTGCCACGAATTTTTTTTGCCACAGATTCCACGGATTAACACTGATTTATATGCTGAACTTAATTCAAAGCCTAACTTTTTACGTTCTTCCTCAACGGCTTTTGCCGCGCGCAAGCCTGGAAAAACGCGCGGAGCGATCGGGTTTTCCTTGAACTTTTTGGTTACTTTTTCTTTCAAGAGAAAAAGTGACAAACTGAATTTTACTATAAACCTGTGAAGGCTTCCTGGGCGTCACGAATTTTTTTAGCCCTGCGGGATAAAAAGCGGCAGCCACGAATGACACGAATTATCATGAATTTTTTTTGACATAGATTCCACAGATTATCACAGATTAAAGAAATGCGATAATAAGGCTGCAAATTATAAGGCTTTTGCCGCGCGCAAGCCTGGAAAAACGCGCGGAGCGATCAGGTTTTCCTTGAACTTTTTGGTTACTTTTTCTTTCAAGAGAAAAAGTGACAAACTGAATTTTACTATAAACCTGTCAAGGCTTCCTGGACGTCACGAATTTTTTTAGCCCTGCGGGATAAAAAGCGGCAGCCACGAATGACACGAATTATCATGAATTTTTTTTGACATAGATTCCACAGATTATCACAGATTAAAGAAATGCGATAATAAGGCTGCAAATTATAAGGCTTTTGCCGCGCGCAAGCCTGGAAAAACGCGCGGAGCGATCGGGTTTTCCTTGAACTTTTTGGTTACTTTTTCTTTCAAGAGAAAAAGTAACAAGCTGAATTAGCGCCACACAATATGAGAAATGTTTCACGATAAAAAGTGGTAGCCATGAATTATCACAAATTTTTTTTGCCACAGAGCTGCAACCAGGAAAATAAAAATTTACATTATTTGTTGATTTACTGCCCGTTTCACGCCAGGCCGAAAAAGAAATTCATCTCCATTCAACACTTATTACTTACCTCCCTATTACCCCAACTTCTTCACTTTAATATTCTTAAACCATATTGGAGCGCCGGCATGTTTTCCCTGGAAACCGATATGCCCGTGCAAAGGAAGTGTTGCCATTGGGTTGCTGAGCCATGCAGGAACTTCCGAACCATCGGGATTGGTTTTGGCAGAAGTGAATTGGCTCATGTCGCAGGTATTTACAAGCGTACCATTTAGTACTACCCATATTTTTCTGCCGATACAGGTAATCGTATAATGGTTCCAATCGCCTGGCCGGTGCAATGTTTTATTAGCGGCAGCCTGGTGGCCGAATATTGCGGCGCATTGCCAGGTGGGTGCTGCTTTGCCCCATTCTTTACTATAGTCGTCTGCTATTTGTATTTCTACTGAATGCGGTATCCAGTCGTTCATATCCGTAGCATGCACCATCACACCGCTGTTAGTACCATCGGCATTCATAAAATCGAGGTCCAATACAAAATTATCATACTCATCCTTACTCCAGATGGCTTCGTCCCTGGTGGCCGTGATGATACCGGCACTATCGCTCCACACACCCGCAGGGAAAACCGCATTACTCAGTTCGCTGTTAAACATAGTAACCCATCCGGGGCCCGAAGTATCAGGATTAATATAGGCCGTATCCTGTGCAAAGGATTGGATAGTGAGCATACAAATAATTGCTGTCGCAAAAAGCTTACAAGTTTTCATGAAACAAAAAGTATTAATGGTGAATGATGAAAATCAAAAGTAATTGTAATTGTTTTAAAAATGTAGTAAAAGCATTTCTTGCTAATTGATTACCAGGGCTTGCCGAAGGTAGATTAAGCGTATAATATTCCCGTCTCTGAATCCCTCAATAAAGCTTATTGTGCTTTTCCGGCCTTCTTTATATCATAAGATACCTCGTTTCCCATCACAGAAAGGCTGAGTGTGATCGTATCCCCTTTCACTTTACCGGTAACATGTGTTATGGCACCCTGGATGGGAACATCAAACGAAAGTGTGTCTGCATTGATTTTACCATTGCTAATATCTGAAACCGAGCCATCGGGGTGAGTGTCTTTCCCTGTGAGGGTATCGCCCTGAACCTTAAAATCGTAGGCAACATTATACTGATCCATAACTTTCCCGGCCCAGTGCCCTGTGACGTCCTGGGCACAAGCGACGGATGCATATACAACTGTAGAGAATACAAATAGCAAAATTTTCTTTTTCATATCATGATCATTTATTGTTTTGCGAATTAATTCAATGATGGGGGCCCAAACTGAATTTGAGGATAAAATTATAGGAATATTTGTTTCAAATGGTATACCAGGCAAAAAATTTCCGGCTTCAACATCTCAATGATCCTGCTTTCTGCAAATTATTGAAATTGGCAATTGAAATGCTAAATTTTCATAACTCATATTTAATTAACTTAGCTATCCGATCATCATTATTTATTAAGACAACTATTGCAATATGAAATTTTCATTGTTTACAGTAACTTATGCAGGATTGTTTTACAAAGGGGAAGCATTATCGGTGGAACAGCAAATACACAAAGCCAAACAACTGGGGTTTGATGGGCTTTCCATTGAAGCAAAAAGGCCTGTTGCCTCACCTCTTGATCTTTCAAAAGCTGACAGGGCAAAGATTAAAGCTATGGCTGCTGATGAAGGCATTGAACTGGTTGCTATTGAAAGCCTGAGCAATTTTTGTGGCAACCTGATGGAAGAACGGGAGAATAATTTAGCCATGATGCGTTATGTATTGGAACTGGCGCATGATCTTGGTGTAAGTATGGTAAAGGTATTTGCTGCATGGCCCGGGATAAATAATGATGATATGCCTGCGATGTACGGCCCTTTACGATCGTGGCAACTATTTCAAACCTTTATTTGCTGCTGATCTCAAAATATGGCACCGAACTGTAGGAGGCATTCGCGAAGTAGCTGATTGGGCCGCTGATATGGGCATCACCTTGGTGCTACAAAATCACGGGCCTGTGCTTACGCCGGGTTATGAAGATGTGCTCGCTATGACAAAAGAAATAGGCCGTTCTAATCTAAAAATATGCCTTGATGTTCCCATGTTCTTCGATCGCCAGGGTACCGAATATGTACGTGAAGCGGTAGACAAATGCAGCAACTATATTCGCTACACACACTATGGGGCGTGGAATTTCAGTGAATCAGAAGATGGTGAAGTGATACTTGATCCTGCTCCTGGCCATGGTGGTAAGATCAACTACGAAGCATTTATAGATGCGCTTTACCAGCGAGGTTATGATGGCTACCTGGCATCAGAGTATTGCCTTCCCATTTTACACAACCATAAACTTTTGGGTATAGAAGATGTTGACGAAGCAACACGCAGGGGATTGCGTTATATGAAGCAACTGGTACAACGTATTGCAGTTGAAAAAAAACCTGTTAAACCAAAAGTTGCTCTCGCCTAGCACTACTATTGCTTACTAATCCGCGGGAGAATAATCTCAACGCAAGGCTAATTAAATTTTGGAACAGCGCGTACAGTATCTGAGAAAAAATTGAATAATCGTGTGGAACACATCTGAAAAATTAAATTTGTATTGCCAAAAAAAATCCTTCGAAACTACCGATTTTCTAACTAAGCATTATTATACACTTTTATAACAGGTTCCCTTAAAACAGAAGCTTCATCCGTACAATACCAATAAATTACATCAGCAATTGATTCAGCCTTTACCCAATTTTCAAAGTGGGCATCCGGCATACTTTTACGATTTTGCGGAGTATCAATCGTGCTTGGCACCACCACAGAGGTAACCACATTTTTCCCCTTTGCCTCAGCATTCATTAATTCGGCAAGCCGAAAAATAAGAGACTTCGCCAATCCATACGCTATCATCCCTTTCCCGTTTTTTGCAGAGAGCCCGGGCTTTGAGCCAATGATAAAAATTCTTCCGCTGCCTTGTTTCATCATTTGAGTGAAAGGCCGGGCGTGCCACATTATAGGCAGTTTCAAAATTTAATTTGTATTGCTTTTCTATATCACTTGTTTTTGTATCGGCAATTGATCCCATTGCAAAACCTCCAACGGTAAGCACTGCAGCATCAATAGTTTTATGCTTTGCAATTACAATTTCAACAAATTTTTGCGCATCATCTTCATCTCCAAGGTCAACAACTATCTTTTCAAATTTATCCCCGGGAAATTCAACCGGTGCGGAATCATTCGGTAATACAGTTCCGGCTACAAAATACCCTTCTTCAATAAATTTTTTTACTACTCCGTGGCCCATGTTACCTGTAGAGCCAGTTACGATTGCTGTTTTCATCATTTATTTTTTTATCAGTGAGTGGATTATTCCAAAATTAAGCATACTTATTTTTATAACCAGTTGAAGGGTTTGATGGTTCTCATGGGATTGATTTTTTTCTTTACTTCAATGCTTAAAATCTATACACATCCAATCTGATAAATTTTATCCTAAGCAGGTTAAGTAAAAACAGGAATCCTCAATATTTGTTGCTTTACTATTCTTTATACAACTTGTTTCCAAACAGGTAGAAAAAAACAGTTTCACAGGTACAATTATTTTTAAAATAATTCGTTTTAATATTTACAGTGCTTCCCGAAACTATTTTTTATTGATAAAAATATCCACCCATGATCATGATCGTAACATTTTTACTCTTTATCACCGGGTTACTTTTTTATGGCTGTTTACCTTTTATTTCAATTTATGCTAAAAGGAAAAAAGAAAAATTGTTCCGCCAATTGAGCAAAGAAGGCGCAACCAATGAACTTACATTCTGTAGCCAGGAAATATTGGATAATAAAGTGATCGGCATTGATGGCATTCACCGGAAAATATTAATCCTTGAGCAAAATAGAAAAACTTATACTACCTCGATCATCTCACTTGACGAAGTGCTGCATTGCCAACTGTTAACCGATGAAGGCGTTTTTGATTCTGATGATTTCAAAACTGTTGGCCAACAAATAAGTACAGGCGTTTTAGGGCTTCAGTTTGAATTCAATAACCGCCAGGCTGCTTCCATCATTTTTAATAATAATTTAACGAGGCCAAAAAGAGAGTTTGCCTTGCTAAAAGCAAAAGCAGAATATTGGTGCGTGATGTTTTCAAAGATGCTGAATCAGCAGGTAAGTGTGAGGGCCTGATTTAATAATTTAAATCAAAATATATGAAAAACTTTTTAAAACTTTTTTTGGTTACCCTCGGATTGGTAACCATTTTTGCCTCTTGCAGTAGCTCAAAGAATCCAGCCAGCGCACAACACAACCGTGGCGTAAATAACCGGCATTACCAGGGTTATTAATTTATTTCCCCCAGCTGTTAAATAAAGATCTTCCCTATTCCTCCTGAATGAATTTGTTCAGGCGGGTGTTGCTTTAGCGTTGAAGTTAAAAAGCCCAGAGTCATTCAATTTTACGTTTTTATTTATCTTGCCAAAAAAAATTGCCCGCGCCGCTTCGTTTTAAATTTCACCAGCAAACTCTTTGGCTTTCCGCTGCCAGGTGTATTTTTTGGGAAGAAGAAAACATATTGATTCTTTCTGATTTGCATTTGGGTAAATCAGGCCATTTCAGGAAATCAGGAATTGGTATTCCACAAAATATCTTTAAGGAAGACCTTCAAAGATTATTTTCCCAAATACAGTTTTTTAACCCAGGAATAGTTTTGATTGCGGGGGATATGTTTCATAGCAGCGCCAATAAAGAAATTGATTTTTTTCTGAAATGGAGAAATGATATTGCGGCTGTGGAATTTTTTTTGATTCGGGGCAATCATGATATTTTACCCAATAAAATGTACAGGGATGCCAACATCGAAGTTTTTGAAAATAAATTTTCACTTAAAAACTTTTGCTTTACCCATGATATTTCTACTTATTGCGAAGAGCCCGGAAAAGATTTATTTACTTTTTCAGGGCACATACACCCGGGAATAAGAATGAATGGTTTGGGAAACCAATCGCTGATGCTCCCGTGTTTTTATTTTGGAGAAAAATACGCGGTGTTACCGGCTTTCAGCGCTTTTACCGGCCTTGCAAAAATAAAACCATTATCCACAGATCATGTTTTTGCCCTTATTGAAAATTCAGTTATTAAAATTCAATAATATTATTTCAAACAGTAAACGAGCAAAATTCAAAGATTTTTATTTTGCAGGCTTCCCGTGTTTTGATTAGCTATGATTTCTTTTACCTTTTGAATCTTAGTGTCTACTCCGTTTAGAATATCGCGCCAATTTGGCCCTACATAAATATCCGGTAGGACACCCGTCCCTTTTACAGGAATATGCTGATATTGAACCAACCGGAAAAAAGGAAGCCGCACCCTTATTTTAGTGTTAGGAAGCGTAATATCAGGAATCATTATTCCCGAATTTCCATACCAGCCGCCGCCGGTTTCTTCGCCTACCAATTTGATATTTTTCTGCCCTTTTACCGTATTGCAAAAGATGGAAGATGCAGAAAAGGTAAGGCCGTTTGTGAGGACGAAAACATTTCCATTAAAATGGTTTTTTCGTTTTGGCTTAAAAGTATGGCGTTCCCAATAACCAAAATGATAGCGCCCGTCTTTTTCTTTATGGGTAACAAAAAATAATCCGATATTATTAAAAAAACCGCTTGAAATATACTTTGTATATGGCTTCATTGTATTGCTGGCAGCTTCTGCGGTATCCGCCACTTTAAACGGGGTATTTCGCAGAAATCTGGTAAGAAAAACTGATTTTATCATATCGCCGCCGCCGTTTGCCCGGATGTCAATTACTAAATTCCTGGTTTTATCCTTGCGCATTTTACGAAAAGAGCTGCGGAAAAATTTCTTCAAATGCCCCTTTGAAAAATCATTTACCGTCATCAAAACAAAAGAAGAATCGTATTGCAGCGAACGGGAATTTTCCATTTTTTCCTGATGGGTATATTTTATTTCCTGCCTTTCACGAATGGGCTTTTTGTTTTTAGTGTTGTCCAAAGCCGGTTGAAAATAAGGAATGAATTCGTTTTTTAAAACGCCGTTGCTGTCAGTATAACTTACTTCGTAGCTTTTATACAACCCAAAAATATTGCGGTGAAAATAAGGGAAATCAGCGCTAAGCCTGATATAATTTACATTTTCAGAATAGCCGTCTTCCACCATAAAATGAAACATATAATTGATCATTTCCTCATTTTTGATCCCGTTGATAGAAGTAATAAATGAACCATCATTTATCAACCTGTTTTTACGGTTAAGGTTCCCGATCACCATCATGGTATCTTTCCACACTTTTAAATAGAGTGGAAAAGAAGGAATAATTCTATTTTTTATAAAATGGTTCCAGCCCTTGCTCATGTTGAAACTGGTGTGCCCACAATGAATAACAGAAGTAAGCGGCGCAATTATTTTCCAGCCAAACTGTAGTTCTGTCATTGAATCCTGTATAGCATTATAGCCAGCATCAAAATAATAATCCATACTGTCTTTAGGGGTGTACCAATAAAGGGAAGGGTGTTTTTTTTCTAAAATATTCCGGAGTAAGGAATAGTCTTGCTGCAATTGCTGCTTAGAATATTTCTTATTCGGATTATAGTTTCGGGAGGCTGAGCAGGAAAACAAAAATGGTAAAAAAAGCAAAAGATAATGTCGCCTCATAATTTATAATCCTAATAAAATTGTAACAATAAAAATGGGTTAATAATTAAAAATCATTTTAGCGCATTCCATCCCTGTGCGGTGAGGGGGTACTTGTTGCCGCCTTTGGTGATAATAATTGGGCCTTTCTTCTTTTTCAGTAATGTAGCCGACAACGCTAATGTTTGGATTTTCAGAGAGCCTTGTCAAAATCCTTTTGATCAAGTGTAAAAAGTAATTCATAATCTTCGCCGCCGCTTAAGGCGCAAGCCGTTGGGTCCAGTTCAAGTTTATAGGCAAATTGCCGCGCCATTTCATTTACCGGAATTTTTTCTTCATATAAAACGCAACCTACTTCACTTTTTTTGCAGATATGTAAAAGCTCGCTGCTTAATCCATCACTGATATCAATCATGGAAGTAGGCTGTATCTCTTTTTCTGCAAAAAAATCTATGATATCTCTCCGCGCTTCAGGTTTTAAAATCCTTCCAACGATATAATCCTGGTTTTCAAGATCCGGCTGAACACCTTTTGTCTCCAAAAAAACTTTTTTCTCTCTCTCGAGAATTGTCAAACCTAAAAATGCGCCACCCAACTCGCCGCTGACACAAATAAGGTCACCCTTTTTTGCACCGCTTCTTGTTACAAATTTATCAGGCGTTACCTCGCCTATTGCAGTAGCACAAATAATAAAGCCTTTTTGTGAAGAAGTAGTATCACCGCCAACAAGGTCAACATTGTATTTATCACAAGCGGCGTAAACGCCTTCATAAAATTCATTCAAAGCTTCGACACTAAAACGGTTGCTGAATGCGATACTCATGGTGATTTGAGTAGGAGTCCCGTTCATTGCATATACATCACTGAGGTTTACAATTACACTTTTATAACCAAGATGTTTAAGAGGCGTATACATCAAATCGAAATGAATGCCTTCCACCAGCATATCAGTAGTTATAACGGTTTGCTTTCCAAAATGGTCGATCACAGCGGCATCATCCCCAACAGACAAAATGGTGGATGCATTTCTAATTTCATTATTTTTTGTGAGGTGGCTATCAGCCCAAACTCGCCAAGAGAGGAAACTTCTGTTCTTTCCGGATTCATCTAAATGTTTTAAAAAATTGAAACTATAGTAAACAAAGTTAATTCCATTTTTTTGAAGCAGTAATTATTATAAGAATCAAATAGAAAAGGCCCCATGCATTTGCATGAAGCCCCAACTAAACATCCAAAAATATTCAGATGTACATGATGAATGTGAAATCCCCGGGGATTGTTTGTTCATCATTTCTTTGATATAATGCAGTTCCTTTATTTAATTTTTCTATTTTTTTGTTGATCTCCTCTTTTTCTTTTTGAAGGGAATCTTTCATCCTGTTAACTTCTTTTTCATGAACAGCTTTTAAAGAATCCACCTTTTGTTCCATTGTCTGAATTTGCTTTTCCTGCACATTTTTTAAAGAATCAGTATTCTGATTGTAACGATAGCCGCCATTAGTATCATTTGTATGGGGGGAAACTGAATTATTATCATTCGAATTGCTATTCCAATCGTCATTATTCCTGTCGGAACGCTGGCCATAAAGTGTGTAAAGGCCATCATCTTTCATTATATATTTTTCTCCGTAAGTAAAATCATAATCATTTTCAATATTGTTATTATTATAATAATACCAATCGCTTCCTCCCCAAAATCCTCCAAACCTGATACGGTTTCCGTATCCAAAATTCTTATCAACTTTAATATAATGCCCAACCGGGACAGCAATGGTAACTTCCACATATTGGTTACGGAATTTGTCGGTAGTATTGATGGTAATAGCCTTGTCAAGCATTAATAAAGAATCATTTTGGTTGATGTTAAAATTGATCCGGGGAAGCAACGTATCAGCTGCTCTCCTTGTTCTTCCGTTACACATTTTTAAAACACTTACCGTAAAACTGTCGGTTGGAGATTTTGTAATTTTTATCCTGACATTTCCAATAAAAGCGGTATCGGTTGAACCATAAGTCCCAAAAGGCTCAAAATTAAACCAGCCTATTCTTCGGTAATTAATATTTTGAAAAGGCATTACTTCCATGCTTTTCACAGTAGGGTTTTGCAGATTGACAACCTCTTCATTTAAGGAGCTGATACTTCTGAAATCCTGGCCCACTGAAGCGATCAATGAAACAAAACAAACGATTCCCAATATCCATAGGCTCACAAATGACCAACGCATTAACTTATTTGGCTTTTTAATACGCGCAAACCTTCTTATGATAAAAGTGATGATGCCAATAACCGGAACCGCGATAAAGAAAATTAATGTTCCCCAGGCAAAAACAGTTTGCCACCCCTGGGTTAATACAAAATCTTTTAATGGAAATAATCCTATAGCAACCGTTGCAATTGAAAACAAGGCAACGATAATTCCTAATGCCACACAGCCCAGAATGAAATACATGAATATTTTAAAAAGAGTGGTGATTATATTTCCTAATGCACCTGTTGAACGGCTGGCAGCATAATGAATGTCTTTGCCAATTTCAGCGCCTTTTTCTCCAGCAGCATGTCCTGCTTCCATTCCCATTTTCCCGATTTTTTCACCCATTTCTTTTCCCATCTTGCCTACTCTTTCCCCTACTTCCTGCATTTCTTTTAATACAGAATTTTTTATAGAATTCATATCCACTTTTTCTCCTTTCATCTCAAGCTTTTCAGAGGTAGTGGTTGCTTCCGGAATTACGAGCCATAAAATAATATAGATGATAAAACTACCGGGGCTAAACGAAAAACTTAGAAAATTAGGGAAACTCAACGGTCCAAAATGCCCCCACCTGAAAAAGAAAGTTACAAAAGGAATTAAAAATATAAACCGGGGCAGCCACGGATTTACATCAAAATAACTTCCCATGCCATTGCACACACCGCCTAATATTTTTCCGTCCGGGTTTCTGTATAACCTTTTGCGCACGCCATTTTCAACCATGCTGCTTCCGGGCACAAACATCCAAAGTAAAATGTAAGCAAGGAGCCCAACGCCTGAGATTAGAAATACAATTCTTACTATTACCGGGTCTATTCCAAAGTAAGCGGCAATACCACTACAAACGCCGCCTAATATTTTATGATTTTCATCGCGATAAAGGCGTTTGCCTTTCCAACTCCAATCGCCCTGGAAATGGCTTTCGCTTTTTTCTTTTTTTGAATCACCGGATTGATCATTGCCACTTTCCATTGATTCGCCTTTTTCAGCTTCATCAAAATCTTCGGGGCGCCCCATATTCCGGATAATTCCGTTTACATCGTCATCTGTAATGCAGGTGCTTCCACCTTTTAAGCGTTCCTGAAACAGTTCGCTGATGCGGCTTTCAATGTCATTTATGATTTCATCCCTTCCTTCTTCATTGGCAAAATAGCGGCGAAGGCTTTCTATATATTGTTGCAGCAATTCATAAGAACTTTCTTCAATCGGCACTATCGCACCCTGAAAATTTATATTGATTACCTTTTTCATTTTAATTCTGTTTATTGGTTGTTAAGTTGATTATTGTTTTTGTTTTTGCCTGTTATCGTTTCTACCGCGCCGGCAAGTTCATGCCAGGTTGCTTCCAGTTCTTCATAAAATTTTGCCCCTTTTTCTGTCAGTGAAAAATATTTCCTTGGACGGGCCACTGTTACTTTCAACCCAGCGATAAGTAAGAAACTCAGCATTTTTTAATCTTGTGAGCAAAGGATATAATGTTCCTTCCAGAATATTGAGGTTGGCGGATTTCATCATATCAATAATATCACTCGGGTAAGCTTCGCCCAGTTTTATGATTGACAAAATGCAAAACTCCAAAACTCCTTTTCGCATCTGGCTTGCTGTGTTATCAATGTTCATTTTATTGGTTTTTAATCTGGAACTTTTTAATTTCTAATACAAATATAAGGTGTTTTATAATACTATGCAATACATAATACCTGTTTTGTGAAGGTAGCAAGATTATAGCAAGCAGGATAATTCCTTTAAAATGCTTTGCTGCAAACGATTTCAGAAAAAATTAGCGTTAAAATAGAAGTGATAAAATTATTATAAAAGGATAAAAAAACGTACGAACGGTATTTGCAGGAAGCTCAGATATGGAAAAAAATAAATGATATTTGTCAGATGCAAACTTTCATCTCTATATTAAGAGGCATTAATGTAAGCGGACAAAAGAAAATTTTGATGGCCGATTTAAAAGTACTTTATGAAGGTTTACACTTTAAAGAAGTGTCCACTTATATTCAAAGCGGAAATGTTGTTTTTAAAACTGCCACTAAACTTCCCGACATAAAACTTGCGCAAAAAATTGAACAGGCTATTTATGGAAAATATAATTTTGAGGTTCCTGTAATTATCCGCAGTAAAGAGGAAATAGGAAAAATAATTGCAACAAATCCTTTCGTAAAAGAAAAAAATATTGACCTGAAAAAATTGCACGTCACTTTTCTTTCAGAGTTTCCGAAAAAAGAAAACATTGAAATCGTTAATAAATCTGACTTTTCTCCCGATCAATTCATTATTGAAGGAAAAGAAATTTATTTACATACTCCCTGTGGTTATGGAAATACAAAATTGTCCAATACTTTTTTTGAAAAGAAGCTGAAAACAAAAGCCACCACCCGAAACTGGAATACGGTAAATAAATTATCTGAAATGGCTTCGTAGTAAACAAACAAATAATTAAAATTTTTATTTTCACTAAACCCCCAAACTCTACTACTTTCTAAACCGGTTCCCCTTTCAATCTCCTTTAAATTCAGCTTTTCTCTTTTCCATAAATGCAGCAACGCCTTCTTTAAAATCGTTGGTAGCAGCGGCTTTTTGCTGCAGCAAATCTTCAGTTGCCAACTGCTGATCTAAGTTTTGTTGCAAACTATTGTTAAGCGCTTCTTTAGTAAAAGCCAAAGCACGGGTAGGCAATTTAGCCAATTCAGTGGCTATTTTTTCCGCTTCTTTAACCAATACTTTATCGGGAAAATATTTATAGATCATTCCTGTTCTTTCCGCCTCTTTTGCAGAAATTTTATCACCAAGCATCATGATGGCTGAGGCTTTCCCAAAACCAATTAAGCGAGGCAAAAAATAGGTTCCGCCACTGTCCGGTATCAACCCGATCTTACTAAATGCCTGGATAAAAGAGGCGCTTTCAGCCGCAATAACCACATCGCAACACAAAGCAATATTGGCACCAGCGCCGGCGGTAACCCCGTTAACTACCGCCAAAACAGGTTTGCTTAAATTTCTGATTTTTTTTATGATTGGATTATACTGTTCCGATAAAATGGTTCCCATTCCTGGCCCATTGGGCCAACTACTTCTGCCAGGTCCTGGCCAGCGCTAAATGCTTTTCCCGCACCGGTGATATAAACACAACGAACAGAAATATTTTTTTCACATTGATCAAGCATTTCCTGAAATGCCAAAGCCATTTCACGGTTGAAAGCATTGTACTTTTCAGGGCGGTTAAGTGTTATAAACGCAATTGAATTTTTTATTTCAAAAAGAATGGATGTCATATTGTATTTATAAAATGTTTACTCTAAAATTAAAACCAAGTTAATCAATGGCATTTAAAATAATCAAAAGGCTCACCGCAATCATTGCATTGATAAAGTGCTTTACAGGCAGTTGATCCAAACTGGCTAATTACTTTTGTATTCATAGAATGACAATGAGGGCATTCAACTTGCAGGTTTTCCAGATAATTTTTATCAAAAGTTTTTGCTGCAGGTGGTGCAATTCCATAACCTTTTAATTTCTCCTTTCCTTCTTCGGTCATCCAATCGGTTGTCCATGCAGGAGAAAGCTGGTGAGTGATTTTTATATTATCAAAACCATTGTCAGAAAGCGCTTTTTTAATATTCATTCCAATAAAATCCATCGCAGGGCAACCACTGTAAGTCGGTGTAATAATCACTTCTACCGTTTCACCATGAATTTTTACTTCTCTCACAATTCCAAAATCAAGTACTGATAAAACGGGAATTTCAGGATCATTACACCACTTAAAATTTCCCAAACTTTTCTTTCTGCTAAATCTTTTGGAAGCTTATGGGCGATATTTTGTTTGCTCTGATTCATAATATTTTTACCATTCCAAACCAGGATAAGCTCTTTGCATAAACTGCAATTCTGCAAGAATGTAGCCGAGGTGTTCCGTATGGACTCCATTTTTGCCACCATTTTGCATCCAGCTTTCGCCGGGAACAGAAAGCGTTGCTTCTTTAAAAACGGAAGTAACTTTTTCCAGCCAATCATTTTTTATACTACTAACGTCAACGGATACACTATTTTTTAAATCAGCTTCAAAATCAGCCGGAACAAACATTTCACCGGTGTAGGGCCAAAGATCTTCAATTGCTTTTTCGATTCTTTTTTTACTCTCTTCTGTTCCGTCTCCCAGCCTGGTTACCCAATCACTACTCCATTTCAGATGATAAGTCACTTCTTTCAAAGATTTTTCCGCAACAGCAGCCAACCCTTTATCTTCTAAGTGAATTAATTTCTGATAAAAATAAAATTGCCAGGCGCTAAAGAAAAAAACTTTGCAAATGGTTTTCGCCCAATCTCCGTTAGGAAGTTCTGTTATTAATAAATTTTTAAACTCATGCGCATCTCTCAAATAAGCCAAATCATCTTCCGTAATTTTTTGTTCAATTTGATTATTGGTCAATTCAGCAGCGTACTGGTAAAAATTTCTCGCTTGACCAATCAGATCAAGAGCAATATTAGTAATAGCTATATCCTGCTCAATCATAGGCCCATGGCCTGTCCACTCACTTAGCCGATGCCCCATAATTAAAGAACTATCGGCAAGATAAAGTGTGTAATCCACTAAATCATTTTTGGCATTATTTGTTGGTTTACTGTCCATTTTTATTTTTTGACAAACAGAAATTCCTACATGTATTTTAATTCATCAGGAAGATCATAAAAAGTAGGATGACGGTACACTTTATCATTGGCAGGATCAAACAAACTTTCCGTTTCATCAGGATTGGTGGCATGAATGCATTTCGATTCTACTACCCAAATACTTACTCCTTCCATACGGCGCGTATATACATCACGCGCATTTTCTATCGCCATTTGAGCGTCTGCCGCATGAAGGCTACCCACATGTTTATGATCGAGCCCTTGTTTGCTCCTGATAAAAACTTCCCAAAGTGGTTCTGTAAAGTTCATTATTGATTATTTATTATTAATTACTTCTTTAGCACTTTTCAAATATTTGATATGGATATTTAATTCTTTCGGGCAATCTTTATATTCATCATTTAAGGTTTTTAATTGCTCATTATTTACATATCCTTCATCGAAAGCAGTTATTAAATGTTCCAAAGTTTCTGTTAAAGAACCTCTTGCTTGTCTACAATATTGAATATTTTCCCGGTGATGAAATCGCCCAAAACCTTCTGCAACATTTGCTGTAACCGACCGGCTTGAATCTAAAATTTGAGCTTTAAGGCGATATTCTTCTGATTTAGGGAAAGTTGTTTTAACTATTTCGGAAACTTTTTTTCTAAAAGAACGACACTTTTGATAGACAGGTAAATCGTAAAAATGGTTATAAGTAGCCATAATAATCAGTAATCAATAATTAATAATTAAAAACTCATAAAAAACCTTACTCAAGCGGCCACAACCTTCTTTTTCTTTTCAGCATGTGCCAGTGCTGCTTCCCGAACCCAGGCGCCTTCTTCATGAGCTTGTATCCTCGCTTCCAGCCGCTCTTTATTGCAGGGGCCATTTCCCTTTACTACATTCCAAAATTCATCCCAGTTGATTTCTCCAAAATCATAATGGCCACTTTCTTCATTCCATTTAAGATCAGGGTCGGGAATAGCAATGCCCAGAATATCTGCCTGTTCTTTGCATACATCCACAAATTTTTGCCTTAATTCATCATTTGAAAACCTTTTGATCTTCCACTTCATACTTTGCGCAGTATGAGGGGAAGCATCGTCATTAGGGCCAAACATCATCAGGCTTGGCCACCACCAACGGTTCAGTGCATCCTGCGCCATTGCTTTTTGTTCATGAGTGCCGCGGCAAAGCGTTAATAATATTTCATAACCCTGCCTTTGATGAAAACTTTCTTCTTTGCAAATCCTTATCATTGCCCTTGCGTAAGGGCCGTAAGAAGCACGGCAAAGCGGAACCTGGTTCATGATCGCCGCGCCATCAACGAGCCATCCAATAGCGCCCATGTCTGCCCAGGAAATTGTAGGGTAATTAAAAATGGAAGAATATTTTGCACGGCCGGTAAGAAGTTGCTCATTCATTTCATCCCTCGAAATATTTAAAGTTTCTGCAGCGCAATACAAATACAATCCATGACCGGCTTCATCCTGAACCTTGGCAAGCAAAATGGCTTTTCTTCTTAAAGAAGGAGCGCGCGTAATCCAGTTGGCTTCAGGCAACATGCCTACAATTTCACTATGGGCATGCTGGCTTATTTGCCTGATGAGCATTTTTCTGTAATCATCAGGCATCCAGTCTTTTGGCTCAATTCTTATTTCCTTATCAATTTTATCATCAAATTTTTCTAAATCTTTTACTTCCGTCATTTTATGGAAAGTTTATTCTCAAAGTTACTGATTTTAAAAGGGTATGATATAAAATACGCGGTTAAAAACGCGGGAAGGAAACGAATAAAATTATTTGTACTTAATAAACCTGGTCGTAATCTATAACCACTTTTTTACTACGGGGATGTGATTGGCAGGTAAGAATAAACCCGTTTTTAATTTCACTTTTTTCAAGGCCGTAATTTGCCTCCATATCCACTTCGCCTTCTAAAAGTTTTGCTTTGCAGGTGCAGCAAATGCCGCCTTTACAGGCAAATGGCAGATCCGCGCCATGGCTTAGGCCTGCTTCCAGAATAGAAAGACCGTTATATTCTAATTTAAAATTAAAACTCCGGCCATCTATTTTCAATGTAATATCACTGCCTTCTACTGTATTTTCTTCAACGGGTTTATAAATTTTTGTGTGTTCGCGTGTGGGTGTGGTAAATAATTCAAAGTGGATTTTATCGGCATCAATTCCTTTTTCTGATAGAAAATCTTTTACCGTGAATATCATTTGTTCCGGGCCACAAATAAAAAAATTATCAATTGTATGTAGATTAATAAATTTAGAAACCCGGCTTAATTTGGCAACATCAATTCTTCCGGAATTAAAATCAGATTCAGTTTTTTCGCGGCTGAAAATATAGTGCAAAGCAAGCCTCTGTAAGTATTTATCTTTTAGCGCTTCCAACTGATCTTTAAAAATAACAGACGCCATGCTTTTATTACCATAAAGCAAAGTCACATTACTATTTTGCTCTGTTGATAAAATAGTTTTAATTATTGAAATAATTGGAGTAATTCCGCTGCCGGCGGCTATAAAAAGGTATTCTTTTTTTTGTGACGCAAGGATAGTAGTGTAAAAATTTCCGGTCGGAGGCAACACTTCGAGGGTATCGCCTTTTTTGAGTTGGGTATTTGCAAAATTAGAGAATAACCCATTCTCTGCTATTTTAACTGCTACCCTCAATTCATTTTCCGAAGGGCTGGTGCAAATAGAATAAGTGCGCCTGGTTTCCCCGTTATCAAAAAATTTTCTTAGCGTAATATTTTGCCCGGGAATAAAATGAAATTCTTTTTCCACTTCTGCCGGAATGTCAAAAGCGATAGATACACAATCCGGCGTTTCCCTCCTGATATCTTTTATGGCCAGTTTATGAAAATGTATTGCCAATAGATTAGGCTTTTATTATTTCCAAATGTACACCAACCGGCAAGAAAATATATTTTCAAAAAATTATAAACCTGATAATTAAGAAATAATTTTTGTGACGTAAGGAAATTAAGAATGGCTAATTTCGCTTTGAAAAAGAATAGTAAATGGAATTACATTCAGTGGACAAGGTTGAGAATATTTCGCCTGAAGATTTTAAAAACAATTATTACCTGCCTCAAAAGCCTTTGGTGATTACCGAACTGGCAAAAGAATGGCCGGCTTATAAAAAGTGGTCGTGGGATTATTTTAAAGAAATAGTTGGTAACCAAAAAGTAGGCCTTTATAATAATATAAAAAGCGATGCTTATACGCCTATTAACACGGCCGATGATTACAAAACATTCGGTGAATATATTGATATGATTCAGCAGGGGCCGGCGGCATGGCGTATTTTTCTCTTCAATATTTTTGATCATGCGCCTCAACTGATCAATGATTTTACCTGGCCAGAAAACCTGATGCCCGGATTTGTAAAAAAATACCCGATGCTTTTTACTGGTGGCGCAACTTCAATCACGCACATGCATTTTGATATTGACCTTTCCCATATTTTACATACCCAGTTTGGTGGAAGAAAAAGGGTTCTGTTATTTCGGCATGAAGAGCAACATAAGCTTTACAGAAAACCTTTTGAAGTTTTAAGCCTTGCCGATTTTTCTAATTACAGCGCCAAAAACGGAACGCCTGATTATGAGAAATTCCCTGCGTTGAAATACGCGGTAGGTTACGATCTGATTTTAAACCCTGGCGATACTTTATTTATGCCTGCAGGCTATTGGCACCACATGGAATATATTGACAGCGGCTTTGCTATGAGTTTAAGAGCACTTCAAAACACGCTCTCCGGTAAGGCAAAAGGGGTTTGGAATTTATTTGGCATGAGAAGCATTGATACGGTTTTGAAGAAAACTGCTCCAAAATGGTGGTATGATTATAAAATCAAAAAAATTGACGAGCTTGCTAACAGGGAAATAAAAAAAATTTTAAATTAAACAATGTAAATATTGTTTTTATCAATAAATATATATTAATTTAGCAGTCCATCCTTCTTTCCTTTTTCCTATCAATAAAAGACCGTGCACTTTCCAATAATACCCATAAAAAGGGATTTTTTATTTTAAATAATTTGTATAATTATAAATTACCTTATATAAGAATTTAGCAGGATAAACCAACTTTTTCTTGTGGTTTCAGAGGTAAGCAAGGCCGGTGATTTTTATCACTGGCCACTTTTTTTATCCTTAACCTTCCTTAAACCACCACTAACTTTTTCGTAATTTTAGCAGGATAAACTATATTTTTTGAACCTCTAATTTTTAATAAAATGGAATCCTCAGCTAAGTCCAAAATTGTATCCTCCGATAATGAAGAAAGCAAAGAGCCAACAAACAACATTAACAGTTCATCAGCTGCATCAAATATAAAAGAAGAAGCAGTAAGCTATGAGATAAATGGCAAAAAATATGACGGATACATATATTATGATGAAGATAAAAAAGGAAAGCGGCAGGGGATTTTGGTAGTTCATGAATGGTGGGGATTGAATGAATACAGCCACAACCGGGCAAAACAACTAGCTCAACTTGGATATATTTCTATGGCGGTTGATCTGTTTGGAAGCGGTATTACGGCTGAAGATCCCACAACTGCCCAGCAACTGGCCATGCCATTTTATAAAAACCCGGCATTGGCTAAAGAAAGATTAGATGTAGCGATTAATTTTTTAAAGCAGTATTCGCAAACCGATACTTCCAATTTGGCGGCCATCGGTTATTGCTTTGGTGGCTTTGTAGTTTTAAATGCGGCAAAACTGGGCGCTGATTTAAAAGGCGTTGTGTCTTTTCACGGAGGCTTAGGTGGTGCAAAACCGGATAAAGATATAATGAAAGCAAAAATTCTGGTGTGCCACGGAGCGGCGGACCCGTTTACCAATCCGGAAGTAGATGAATTTAAAAAAGAAATGGATAAAGCCGGCATTGACTATACTTTTAAAGTGTACCCTGATGCCAGCCACGCGTTTAGTAACCCTAATGCAACGGCAAAAGGAATAAAATATAATATGCCCATAAAATACAACGAAGCCGCAGATTTTGCATCATGGAATGACATGAAACAATTCCTTAAAAAAATATTCTAAAGGGTTTTAAGAAAAATAAAAATCAGGTTTTTTTATTTGTTTACTGCGAAATAAAATTTGAAAATGATATTCACTTTGGTTATTGTAAACCAACTAGCCTATCTGCAAGCAGGCTTTTTTAATAAATTTATTGTAGAAGAAACTCAACAATCAAAATAGAGGCCCTGATTTTATAAAACCAAGTTTGTTAAAATATTTTAGAATTAAAAGGAACCTATCGCTGAATCTACAGTTGTAACACCGGGCCTTTCTCCAAAAAAATTCTTTTTTCCCTTTTCATTCAAAAAAAGGGAATAATTTTTTCTTATTATTTTATTATTCACTAACAAATGCAAAATGAAAGATTATAACTGGAACCCTTATCCCAAAAAATGGCGCAAGCCTGATGAATATAGAAATGCAGGCTGGAACTACGATCCGCATGATCAGAACTATTATCTTGGGAAAATTAATAATTTCGAAAATATGGACTTGGATGAAAGATATTATACTGACGGAAGCGACCGGTATTACAGGAATGAAGAAATAAAACGAGACGAGGGTTTACAGCCATATAAAAACAAAATAAAAGATACAGAGCCATATAAAAACAATGATTTTTATGCGCAGCAGAAGCAGAAACTATTCATGGGGGCCACATCGCGGGAAAGGCCGAAAAATTATACGCGTTCGTTAGAAAAGATCAAAGAATAGGTTTCAGGCATTTTAACCGAAAATACTTTGGTTGGTGCTTCCCATATTGAAATCGCTATAAATGAAAATGACTTAATTCTATCCGGAACAGTAGAAACCCGCTTAGAAAAAAGAAGGGCAGAGTACCTGGTAGAAAATGTTTCAGGAATTAAACATGTTCAGAATAATTTACGGATGGCTGGAAATACAACTCCTCATACTTTTGGATAAAAAATTTTTTAAAAGAAAGAATTATTCATTCAGGAGCAGAAAGAAATTTTTAATCTCTCAAAAAAATCCATCTCCCATTTTACTTTTAAATTTGCAGGATGCAGGAGATATAAGCAAAGAAAAAAATTGGTGGGCCTGAGTATTCTGAAAAAGGTTTTTTCCTATGCTTTACCTTATAAGAATAAAATTTATATTTCCATTTTTCTTTCTATTCTGCTGGCGATTGTTTCTCCGCTTCGGCCTTATTTAATTCAATACACGGTAAATCATTTTATAAAAGATAAAAATTTGCATTGGCTTATTCTTATCACCATCATCCAGGTAGGGATGCTGCTGGTTGAATCGGCATTAAATTTTTATTTCCGTTACCTTACTTCATGGCTGGGGCAAACGGTTGTCAAAGATTTGAGGGTAACGGTTTATAAAAAGGTATTGAGTTTAAATCTTTCTCAATTTGATAAAACGCCGATTGGAACTTTAACCACCCGCACAATAAATGATATAGAATCTATCAACGATATTTTCTCGAACGGATTGATTCCTATTATCTCCGATTTGCTTTCTATAATTTCGATTCTGCTGTTTATGTTCTCTGCCGATTGGCGGTTATCATTAATAAGCCTTGCCCCTTTTCCTATTTTAATTATCAGTACTTATTTTTTTAAAGAAAGCGTAAACAAATCTTTTATAAAAGTGAGAAACGCGGTGGCTGCATTAAATGCTTTTGTTCAGGAACATATTACAGGAATGAGTGTGGTGCAGGCTTTTGCCGCGGAAGATAAGGAGTTTGATAAATTTAAAACGATTAATAAACAACATCGCAACGCCAACATAAAAGCCATTTTCGCTTACTCTGTTTTTTTCCCAATCGTAGAAATTGTATTGGCTTTTTCTATAGGCTTGTTAGTTTGGTGGGGCGGAAATTACTCTGCCAACCCCGGTGTGATTATTTCCTTTATCATGTACCTGAACCTGCTTTTCAGGCCGCTTCGTATGATAGCTGATAAATTTAATGTTTTGCAAATGGGAATGGTTGCCAGCGAAAGGGTTTTTAAGGTATTGGAAAATGAAAATGTAACCCCTAATAAACACAATGGAATTCGCTCAGGAAACATAAAAGGAGAAGTAGAATTTGAAAATGTTTGGTTTGCCTATAATAAACAGGATTATGTTTTAAAAGACATCAGTTTTTCGATTTTGCCGGGAGAAACTATGGCAATCGTTGGCCATACCGGAAGTGGAAAAACCTCTATTATCAGTTTGCTCAACCGGCTTTACCCGATAAGTAAAGGAGAAATAAAAATCGACAATCATAATATTACAGATTATGATATTAGCTTTCTGAGAAGCAGAATAGCAGTGGTTTTGCAGGATGTTTTTTTATTCAGTGGTTCTATTTTAGATAATATTACGCTCAGAAACCCAGGTATAAAAAAGAGTGATGCCATTGAAGCAGCAAAAATGATTGGTGTTCATGATTTTATTATGCAATTGCCCGGCGGTTACGATTTTAATGTGATGGAAAGAGGCTCTACTCTTTCGCTCGGGCAGCGCCAGTTGTTATCGTTTATCCGCGCGCTTTTGTACAATCCTTCTATTTTAATTTTGGACGAAGCCACTTCTTCTATTGACAGCGAAAGCGAATTATTGATTCAGCAAGCGATAGATAAATTAATTCGCGGAAGGACTTCCATAGTTATTGCGCACCGTTTATCTACCATTAGAAAAGCCAATAAAATTATGGTTTTGGATAAAGGGGAAATAAAAGAAATGGGCTCGCACGCCGAATTGATAGAATTGCAAGGGCACTATTACCAACTCCATAAAATGCAATTTGAAATGCAGGAAAATAATGTATGATCTTTATAATTTTCTCTTGCAGTAAACAAACAAAAAACAACAATTTTTATTTTCCTGGAATATTTATTTGTAATCCATCATAAGCAAGGTGCATATTCGTTGGTAATTCTTTTTCAATTTCATCATGTAAACCAAGTTGGTGGCTTATATGAGTAAAATATGCTTCAGGAATTTTTAATTCTTGCACCAAATCAATGGCTTCCTCTAAATTGAAATGAGAAATATGCTCTTTCTTGCGTAATGCATTTACAACAAGTATTGTACTTCCTTTTAGTTTTTCTTTTTCTTCTTCATCAATCCTGTTGGCATCGGTGATATAAGTAAAATTCCCAAAACGAAAACCCAGGACCGGCATTTTTAAATGATAAACAAGAATTGGAATTACAGGAATATCACCCACCATAAAAGGCTTATCGGTGATAGTATGTAAATTAATATCCGGAATTCCGGGATATTTTTTTTCAGCAAAAATGTAATAAAATTCACGACGCAAAGATTCCTCGGTGAGCTTATTTGCATAAACTTCAACCGCTTTTTTTTGAAAAAAATTAAAAGCTTTTATATCATCCAGGCCGGCAATATGGTCTTTATGAGGATGGGTAAAAATAACTGCATCTAATTTTTTTACATTTTCACGCAGCATTTGTGTACGAAAATCGGGCGTGGTATCTACCACTAAATTGGTGGTGGAGCTTTGAACCAAAATACTGCTTCGAAGCCTTTTATCTTTTTTATTATCAGAAGTGCAAACCGCGCAATCACAGCCAATCATAGGAACGCCACCGCTTGTTCCGGTACCCAAAAAAGTAATTGTAAGATCAGGATAACTCACCTTTCAAAGCTATAAAATATTTTACAGAGAATCAGTTGCAGAAAAATAATTCAATAAGTACGATGGAATTTATTTTTCAATAGTCGTACTCTTCGCAATTACTTCATCATATAATTTTTGAGAATCGTGAGTGAGTAAATCATAGTTAACCTCCACACCGGGAATAATATCCATGAGTGCATTAATTCTTCCTTCAGGAATCAAAAATTTATTAAGCACGACCACTTTTCTATCTTCAAGGATGCAATATCCGCTTTGAAAAGAGCCACGTTCATACCTCACAATGTAGCCGGCTTCCTCCAAAACTTTTTCCAATTTATTTAAAGTGCTTTGATTATATTTCAAAAGAAAAATTTATTTTATAACGATACAAATTTACTACAAACGGGTAATATACCTAAAGATCCTCTTTTTTTAAAAGCCGGAAAGCTTGCAGTAAAATAAGAGTTAATTTTGAAACCTAAATGAAAATGAATTTTGGCTGATATTATTACCCTTTTACCTGAAAACATTGCCAACCAGATTGCTGCCGGGGAAGTGATCCAGCGGCAGGCGAGTGCTGTAAAAGAACTGTTGGAAAACGCCGTAGATGCAGGAGCTACTGAAATCAGGCTTTTTGTAAATGATGCCGGGAAAGCTTTGGTCCAGGTAATTGACAATGGAAAAGGAATGAGCGAAACAGACGCGAGGATGAGCTTTGAGCGGCATGCTACTTCAAAAATAAAAAACATTGACGACCTCTTTCATATAAAAACAATGGGCTTTCGCGGAGAAGCACTGGCAAGTATTGCCGGCGTGGCGCAGGTAGAATTAAAGTCTAAAAAAGAGGGTGAATCCATCGGCACTTTCATTGAAATAGAAAATAGCATTGTAAAAAACCAGGAGCCGGTAGCCATGGAAGAAGGCACTAATATTTCGATGAAAAATTTATTTTTTAATGTGCCCGCCCGCAGGAATTTTTTAAAAAGCAATGCTTCTGAATTACGCCATATTATAGATGAATTTATCCGCGTGGCCATGGCTTTCCCTTCTTTGTTTTTTTCACTTACTTCAAACGGGCAGGAAGTTTTTCACCTGGAAAAAGGTTCATTAAAACAACGCATTATCCAGATTTTGGGAAATAATTATTCTGCGAAATTAGTGAGTGTAAAAGAGGAAACGGATTACCTGAATATTTATGGCTTTGCGGGCAAGCCTGAAACTGCAAAGAAGACCCGTGGCGATCAATATTTTTTTGTAAACAACCGTTTTATAAAAAGCCCTTACCTAAATCATGCCGTGATGAATGCTTTCAGCGATATGATTGCTAAAGATAGTTTTCCTATGTACACTTTGTTCATTGATATTGATCCGTCGCGGCTCGATATTAATGTGCATCCAACCAAACAGGAAATAAAATTTGAAGATGAAAAATTAATTTATGCTTTTGTTCAGTCTGCTGTAAAACATGCTCTGGCACAGTATTCTGTTACACCTACTCTGGATTTTGACCTGGATGTTTCCATTCAGCAAACAGATGCAGTAAGCAAACCTTTTACTCCTGAAAAACAATTGTCGGCAACCGGGTCTTCTCTTTACAAAACTTTCACTCAAAAAAACCAGGCACATTTTATTGAAAGTAAGAGTGGCTTGCAAAGTTGGGATGGCAATTTGAAAAAAAATGCATTTGATGCCCCTTTTGCTAATAATTTAGAAACACCAAATTCAGAAAAACAGGAAACTTTTCCTTCACCTTTTAAAAATGCGGCACCGGTAGCCGCCAATAAAAATCCAACTTCTGAAGATTTAATTCAAATACACAAAAGCTTTATTATTGCGCAAAATGAAAATGGATTTATAGTTATCCATCAACAAAATGCACATGAGCGGGTCCTGTATGAAAGATTTTCTGAAGCCATGAAAGGCAAGCCAATATCGATTCAAAGAAGTTTATTTCCTGCCGCGCTCGAACTTGCACCACCCGATGCCGCATTACTAACTGAACTTTTGGAAGACCTTCAAATTCTGGGTTACCAGGTAGAGCCTTTTGGAAATAATGCTTTCATTATTCAGGGTTCTCCTGCAGATGTGCCGGATGGGAATGAACAAAATTCCCTGGAAAAAATATTGGAACAGTACAAACATTTCAATATGGATTTTAATTTCAGTAAAAGAGAAAAACTACTGCGTTCTATGGCATGGCAGCAATCAATAAAAGCCGGGGTTTATTTATCAGAAAAGGAAATGAAAGCGTTGGTTGATGATCTATTTAACTGCCAGGTGAACAATACTACGCCAAATGGCAAACCTGTTTTTTTGGAATTTAAAAAAGAAGAATTAGGAAAGATGTTTGGAAGGTAAAACCCTTCGGGTATTAAAAGCAAAATAAAAATCTTCCTTATTGGTTTGTTTACTGAAAAACGCTTAGACCTTTACATATATTTTTCTCTTATTAAGCCACCAGCCTATGCTCCAGCAGAAAAGCATATAACAAATGGCGAATAAAAATGAACCAAAAGCACCGGGTGAAATAACCTGGAAAAAATTCACGTTTACATAATCGAACAAGCTTTCTTTTCCCACAGGTATCATAAAAAGTATCACTACAAAAAGTTCGGAAAGTATATAAATAAATAAAGGGTTCCTTCCAAAGATCATAAAGAAATCAGGCCACTTAAATGGCTTCCAGTTTTTCATTTCAAGAATATAGATAAGGGCTGAAATTAATACCAGGTCAATACCGGAAGTTAATAACACAAAAGGGCTGGTCCATAATTTTTTGCCGATAGGGAAAACAAGGTTCCAGCACAAAGCGATAAAAATCAGTAACGATCCAACGAGCAGCAATTTAGAAAGGCACTCAAAACTTTTTCCTTTTTTCTGAATAAACCTTCCTGCAAAAAAACCAATAACCACATTAACAATGGCAGGCAAAGTACTCAGCCAGCCTTCCGGGATCAAAAGGAATTCCTTCGCCATGATAAAGATGGTTATTACCCATTAAAAATTTATCAAAATATAGCCCTGCATTTCCCATCATACTGAAAGGTTGCGCCGGATTACCGAATGCCAATAAAATAAACCAATAACCAACCAGCAAAATAATACTGATAAGAATTACTTTGTTGGTAGATAAATAATGCACCAGAAGCGATCCAAAGAAATAACATAAGGCGATCCTCTGCAAAACACCCATTATCCTGGTGTGGCTTATCGGCGCTCCGGTGATATGCCCTGCCTCATCAAGGCGAAAAAAGGGAAACCAATACATCAAATAACCGATGAGAAAAATCAAAATAGTGCGCTTTATAATTTTGGTAAGAAAAGCCGAATTGCCGATGAGGCGGTATTTTTCCTGGGAGAAGCTCATTGCGTTTCCGACAGCAAATAAAAACGAAGGAAAAACAAGGTCAGTAGGCGTAAACCCAAACCAGGTAGCGTGTTCCAGCGGTGGATATGGATTGGCCCCGCTTCCCGGCGTGTTTACAATAATCATAAAACAAATGGTCATTCCCCGGAAAACATCTAATGCCAAAAAACGCTCTTTTATTGATTTCATGTTGACAATTATTTTGTAAAAAGAAATTACCTGCCAGTTATTTTTGAGTTGATAATGGATAAGCCATCAGGAGTAAAAAAAACAATCCCTGTTTTCTTTTGTAAAACTTTATTCGAATCATTGTATTCAAAATCCAATGTATACCTGATCTCTTTTTTTAAACCAGGAACATTTATTGCTTCGACAGTATCTTCTTTAAACCCGGTAATGTCGTACCCGCTAACTTTATGCAGTTGGTTCCGGATTTCGTCTTTGGCCATGATTTGTCTTTTATCGCTGTCAAAACGATGATTTTCACAACCCAAAAAGGCCGGCACCACGATAACAAAAAGAAAGGCGGTTTTTAAAATTTGCCTGAGATGAGAAAGGTTATTCATTTATTAAATTCATTTAGTTTTTTTTAAAGTTATCATGGTGGGCTAAGCGTTGATTTATAAAATAAAATGAAAAAAAAGCAGTTTTAATTTTTAGTTTTAATCAATCATTTTCAAATGTAATTGATTCTATAAATCTTTTCACCAGGTTTTTTATTTCTTGAAATCAATCTCCCTTTCATCTTTTTTCAAAAAACAATTAGTTTTACCAATAATCGTATTATAATATGGCTCTTGTTGCAGAAGATATTCTTACATTTTTTGAAAAAAACCATTCAGAAAAAATTGTCAATTTTCAAAAGCTTCCCAAATCGGGCGGAGACAGGATTTATTTTCGCATTGAGACGGGAAAAAAATCCTATATAGCTACTTACGATGAAAACACCAGGGAGAGTGAAACCTTTTTATATTTTACCCAACATTTTACCAAAATAAATGCGCCTGTCCCTGAAATATATTTTATATCAGACGATAATAAAATGTATATCCAGCAAGATTTTGGGCCTGTTTCTTTATTGAATGAACTGGAAAAATATGGTGAAAATGAGTATGTATATTCTTTGTTTCAAAAAAGCCTGAAATCGCTGGCGCAGCTTCAAATAAACGGCATAAAAAATTTGGATGATTCCTATTGCCTCACTTCGAAAGAATTTGGGAAGCAGGCGATAATGAGCGACCTTTTATATTTTAAATATTATTTTCTCGATACGCTTAAAATCCCTTACGATAAAGAAAAACTTATTGAAGATTTTGATGCGCTTAGCAATTACCTTACCCGCGTTGAGCATTCTTATTTTATGTTCCGCGATTTCCAAAGCCGGAATATTTATATTGAAAAAGAGGAAGTTCATTTTATAGATTACCAGGGCGGCATGAAAGGCGCGTTGCAATACGATGTAGCTTCTTTATTATGGCAGGCAAGGGCTAATCTTTCTGACGAATGGAAAAATTCTTTATTGGAATATTATATGGATTGCGTAGGTGGGATTTTGCAAAAACAGCTTGACAGAATACGGTTTGTTAGTCAATACAATGGTTATGTATTAATAAGGCTGATGCAGGTTTTGGGCGCTTATGGCTTTCGTGGCTTGTTCGAACGAAAAGCACAGTTTTTAACCAGCATCCCACTGGCGCTCTCGAATATAAAATGGTTTTTAAGCAACAAAAAAACAGGAATCGCACTGCCAGAATATGAACGCATTTTAAACCTGATTGTCGAGGATGATGTAATCAGCCGGTTTCAGCCTTTGCAAGCAAATAGGTCAACACCCCTGATAGTAACTATCAATAGTTTTTCCTATTTAAAATCGGGCTACCCAAAAGATAAAAGTACTAACGGCGGTGGTTTTGTTTTTGATTGCCGTGGCCTGATGAATCCGGGCCGGTTTGAAGAATTTAAATCAATAACCGGGCGCGATAAACCGGTAATAGATTTTTTGGAACAGCAAACTTCTATGCCTGAATTTATGAATGGCGTTTATAATATTGTTGATATTTCTGTTGAAAATTACCTGGAAAGAAATTTCGAATCATTGACTATCAGTTTCGGATGCACAGGAGGCCAGCACCGAAGTGTTTATGCGGCTGATGCATTAACGCGGTACTTACGAAATAAATACAAAGTAAAAATCGAATTAAACCACCTGGAACAAAATATTTACGAGCTTAAAGGATTTGAAAAATAATTGGCTATGAAAGCAATGATACTCGCCGCAGGTTTAGGCACGCGCCTGAAACCCTTTACTGATAAGCATCCTAAAGCCCTTGTAATCGTAAACAACGAATCTGTTTTAGAAAGGAATATCAAATTCCTCGCTTCTTTTGGAATAAAAGATGTAATTATAAATGTGCATCATTTTGGCGGCCAGGTTATTGATTTCATAAAGAAAAATAACGGATTTGGTAGCCATATTTCATTTTCTGACGAAACGAATGAAGTGCTGGAAACCGGTGGCGGAATAAAAAAAGCCGGCTGGTTTTTTGAAAAAGACAAAGAACCTTTTGTTGTAATGAACGTGGATATTTTAACCGACCTGAATTTAAGAAAAATGATTTTGCATCATGAGGAAAATAACCCTGTTGCCACACTTGCCGTTACTTCCAGGGAAACTTCCCGTTATTTTTTGTTTGACGAATCCGGTCATTTATGCGGATGGGAAAATGTAAAAACCGGTGAAAAGAGAATCAGCAGAGAGGCTTCAAAATATATTAAAAAAGCTTTCAGCGGCATTCACGTTATTGCTCCCAAAATTTTTTCTTTAATAAAAATGGAAGGTAAATTTTCAATGATTGATGTTTATCTTGAGCTCGCTAAAACTCACACCATCATTTCGTTTGACCATAGTAAATCAAAATTTATTGATGTAGGAAAGCCTGAAAGTATTTTGAAGGCAGAAGAAATATTTTTATAAAAAAATTGAGTTTTGGAGCTTGAGTAGTGATGTGGCCGCGTTTAAAATAGCAACCATTAAAACCGGAATGCTATTTCAATACTCCTAATTCTTTTCCCACTTTTGTAAATGCTTCTATCGCCTTATCCAAATGATTTTGTTCATGCGCGGCACTTAATTGCACACGGATCCTTGCCTGCCCTTTCGCTACAACAGGGAAGAAAAAACCGATTACATAAATTCCTTCTTCCAATAATTTTGCCGCAAACTTTTGAGACAACACTGCATCATACAACATTATCGGAACAATAGGATGGATGCCAGGTTTAATATCAAATCCCGCTTCCATCATTTTTTCCCTGAAATATTTTGTATTGCTTTCTAATTTATCACGCAAATCTGTGGTTTCGTTTAGCAAATCAAAAACTGCAAGGGATGCGCCTACAATATTTGGAGCCAAAGTATTGCTAAACAAGTAAGGGCGGCTGCGCTGGCGAAGCATTTCTATCGTTTCTTTTTTGCCGGAAGTAAATCCACCATTGGCGCCTCCAAGTGCCTTTCCTAAAGTTGAAGTAATAACATCTACCCTTCCACTTACGCCCCGGTATTCAGGTGTGCCTCTTCCCGTTTTTCCAATAAACCCGGTAGAATGTGAATCATCCACCATTACAACAGCATCATATTTATCTGCTAAATCACAAATTTTATCAAGCCGGGCAATCGTTCCGTCCATGCTGAAAGTTCCGTCAGTAACAATTATCCTGCTTCTTGCCTCCTGGGATTCTTTTAGTTTATTTTCCAAATCTTCTATATTATCATGCTCATAACGGAAGCGTTTTGCTTTACACAAGCGAACGCCATCAATGATACTCGCATGATTTAATGCATCAGAAATAATGGCGTCTTGTTCGCCAAATAAAGGTTCAAAAACACCGCCATTCGCATCAAAACAGGCAGCATAAAGAATTGTATCTTCTGTACCTAAAAAATGAGAGATTTTCTTTTCCAGTTCTTTATGAATATCCTGCGTGCCGCATATAAAACGTACACTGCTTAAGCCGTAGCCACGTTTATCAGAAGTATTTTTTGAGGCTTCAATAATTTTTGGATGGGCAGCCAGGCCCAAATAATTATTAGAACAAAAATTCAAAACCATTTGGCCGCCCACTTCTATTTCAGCGCCCTGAGGGCTGGCAATAATTCTTTCGTTTTTATAAAGCCCGCTTGCTTTTATCTCTTCTAATTCAGAGCCAAGCCGCTTAGAAAAATTTTCATTCATACTTGCTTATTTTTGAGATTACAAACCTACAATGAAAACTATTAATCCAATTTCAAAAATTGTTTTTGAGGGAAATGTAACTTTATTACAATTGAATCGTATTATATGAGAACAACGGCTGAAGTAATTTAAAAATTACCTGATTGTATGACCGAGAAAGAATTTAATGATTGTGTAAACCTTTATGCAGATAATGTTTACCGTTTTATTGTAAAAAATTTAAAGCATGAAGAAGATGCCCGTGATGTGGTGCAGGCATCATTTGAAAAAATGTGGGTGAATCGTGAAAAAGTGGAAAATGAAAGAAGTAAATCTTATTTATTTACGGTGGCTTACCACCAAATGATTGACCTGATAAGGAAAAACAAAAGGGTAAAACTGGAAGATGATTTTTCTACTTCGTTACAAACAACACGTGAACCGCAACATGAAATAAAAAAATTATTAAATGAGGCATTGTACAGATTGGGTGAAACACCGCGAAGCCTTGTTTTATTAAAAGACTATGAAGGTTATTCTTATGAAGAAATCGCGGAAATAACTTCATTGAGCCTTAGCCAGGTAAAAGTGTATTTGCACCGGGCAAGGATACAATTGAAAAATTACCTGGTAAAACCTGAAAATGTAATTTAAAATGAATATCAACAGAAATAATTACGAAGAATATTTCTTACTGTATGCAGATAATGAATTATCAAAAGCAGAAAGAAAAATGGTGGAAATTTTCGTGCAGGAAAATCCTGGCCTGAAAGAAGAATTCTGCATGTTGAAGCTTGCTATTAATTTCCCTGATAAAGAAGTAACACTTTCAGATAAATCATTTTTACTAAAAAAAGAATCTTCGTTTATCAATGAAAATAATTATGAAGAAATCTTTGTTCTCTATTATGATAATGAACTTTCTGAAACTCAAAAAACTGATACCCAAAATTTTGTAATTAAACATCCGGAAATAAAAACTGAATTTGAGTTGATTGGGAAAGCAAAATTATCACCGGATAAATCAATTGTATTCCCTGATAAAAAACAATTGTATAGAAAAGAAAAATCCGGCAAAGTAATTCCTTTGATTTTGTGGAGGTCTTTGGCTGCAGCGGTTTTTATCGGTTTTGGATTATGGGTATCATTCCCTTATTTTACCAATCATAATAAAACGCCGCACGTTGTTTCACAAATAAACCCTGTGAAAAAATCAGAGCCATTATCCAAAAATGTTATTCCGGAAAAGCCAAAAGAAAAATCAACCCAACTTGCTTCTTCTTCAATTAAGGAGAAGAAAAATACTTTTTCAAAAGAAGTAAAAAAAAGGAACAAACCAGGAATAGAACAAAGGTTGAAAAGTGATAATCAAATAGTGAAAAGTGAAAGGAAAATTAAAAATCCATCTTATAAATCAAAAATTGAAGAGTTAAATCCCAAAGAAAGTATTCAAACCATCGCTTTAAACGCACCTATTAAAAAGGGTGGGGAAACAATAGAAAATTACAAAAAACCTATTGATGAAAATGAGGCAAAAGTTGCTGTTGAAAAAATAGAGCCGGAAGTACCAAACAATTATGCAAAAACGGCTTCATATACTAACGTTTCTCCTGCGGATAATGACAATTACGTCTTTTATGATGTTCCGGCTCGGGAATTCAGGAAATCAAAAGTTGGCGGATTTTTAAAAAAGGTGAGGCGAATAGTTGAAAGGACCAATCCGATTACCCGCTTGTTTGAAGGCAATGATGAACCGGCTGTTGCAAAGAATTTATAAAAAATATTTAATCACTCTCATACATTTAAAATGAAAAAGTCAATTTTAATCCTAATCATATTATGCATCTCCGCAAGCAGTTTTGCCCAATCAGATTCTGCCCAGGCAGAAAATAAAAATGATACCGTTCGCATCGGCGGAATGATCATTCTCAAAAAAGGAAACCCTAATGATAAAGAGAGTGTAACCGTTACCCTTGGAAACCGCCGGCATGAAAATCATTCTAACGTAAGTACATCCTCATTTGTATTTGATCTTGGTTTTTCAAACTGGACAGATAAAACCAATTATGCCAACGCAACAAGTAATGGATACATCGTAAATAAACCAGGCTCGCCTGACTTGAGCGCTAATGACTTAAAACTAAGAACCATAAAGTCTGTTAACGTAAACATTTGGTTTTTTATGCAACGTTTGAATCTCATTAAGCATGTCGTAAACCTTAAGTATGGATTAGGCCTTGAATTAAATAATTATCGTTTTACGCATGATATAAGTTTTAATGAAGGAGGAATGAACCCCTATAACCCTTTGCAAAATATTTCACATCCGTTTATATTCCGCGATTCAGTTAACTTCTCCAAAAACAAGCTGGCAGCGGATTATGTTACAGTTCCTTTGATGCTTAATTTTCGTACCAATCCAAATGACAACCAAAAAGGAATTAGTTTGAGCGCCGGGGTAAGTATGGGTTATTTATACAGCAGCCGCAATAAACAAAAAAGCGATTCACGGAAAAAAGAAAAGAATCGTGGAGATTATGATTTAGAAAAATGGAAATTTTCTTATGTGGGCGAGCTTGGCCTGGCCCGGTTCATTTATATGGTTCTTACAGCCCGAAATCAATTTTTAAAAATGATTTAAATTTTACGCCTTATAATATTGGAATCCGTTTTAGTAACTGGTAGAAATTCTCATGTATTAGTTTTAATTTTAAAAAAAACCTGCTTCTAAAAAGAGCAGGTTTTTTAAGAAAATAGAAATCCTAAATATTTGTTGCTTTACTGTAGAAAGTTTATTTGCTCAGATGCATACTTCTTTCGCGGTACAATTGCCTGAAATAAGGGTCACGCAGGTCTTTGATAAACCGGATGGCTTCACCCGTACTTTTCATTTCAGGCCCTAATTCTTTATTAACGTTAGGGAATTTATTGAAAGAGAAAACCGGTTCTTTGATGGCAAAGCCTTTTAGTTTTTTCTCGAATGTAAAGTCTTTAATTTTGGCAACACCCAACATAATTTTAGTAGCAATATTCAAATAAGGTATTTGGTAAGCCTTGGCAATAAACGGCGTAGTACGTGATGCCCTTGGATTGGCTTCAATCACAAAAACATTACCGTCTTTTATTGCAAACTGAATATTGATAAGCCCTTTTATTTGCAATGCCCTGGCTATTTTTTCAGCATATTCTTCCATAGTCTGAACGATCAATGGAGATAAATTAAATTGAGGCAACATAGCATTACTGTCGCCACTATGAATACCTGCCGGTTCGATATGTTCCATCAAACCCATTACATGAAAAGTTTCGCCATCAAAAATGGCATCAATTTCCGCTTCCTGGCACCGGTCTAAAAACTGGTCAATTAAAATCTTATTTCCCGGTAAATGTTTTAATAAACTCAATACGCCATTTTCCAATTCTTCATCATCCAAAACAATTCTCATCCTTTGGCCACCCAAAACATAACTGGGCCTCACCAAAACCGGGTAACCAACCTGGTGAGCAATTTCTATGGCTTCGTCAGTATCATACGCCGTGCCGTATTTGGGATAAGGGATTTTTAATTCTTTCAACATATCGCTAAAGCGCCCGCGGTCTTCAGCAATATCCATATTGTCGTAAGAAGTACCAATAATGGTTATTCCTTTTTCATGTAATCTTTTAGCGAGTTTCAAAGCAGTTTGCCCGCCTAATTGCACGATTACGCCATCCGGTTTTTCCAACTCAATTATTTCCCAGATGTGTTCCCAAAAAACAGGTTCGAAATACAATTTATCAGCAATGTCAAAATCAGTAGAAACCGTTTCAGGATTGCAATTGATCATGATGGCTTCCATGCCGCATTCTTTAATGGCGAGCAAGCCGTGGACGCAACAATAATCAAATTCTATTCCCTGGCCGATGCGGTTAGGGCCGCTGCCGAGTACAATAATTTTTTTCTTTTGAGAAGGAACAGATTCGTTGTAAATAATGTTATTGTTCATTGCTGATGTTAATATCTAAATTACTCAAAGGTACTATAAAAATAAGGCGTCTTTGCTTCAAATTCGGCGCTGCAGGTATCTACCATTTTATAAACCCGCGTAATTCCCAGTGCTTTTCTTTTTTCATAAATGTCTTCATCCGTGCTTCCGTCTTTCATGATTTTAGAAATTTGTTCGTCACCAAATCCAAGATGCTTGGCTTCTTTTAAAAGCTCCGGAGAAATATTTTCTAATGTAACTTTTGCAATTGCTTTTTCACAGTTTACTATTTTTTGGATCTGGTAAATAAACCAACGGTCGATCCCGGTAGACTCACAAATGCGTTTTACGCTCACACCAATCATTAACGCATCTTTTATCCGGAATACCCGGTCCCATTTTGGTATTTTTATATATTCCACAATTTCTTCTGCATGCATTAAGCTTTTGCCATAATAGCCAAGCCCGATGGCATTATTTTCCAGGCTCTGGCAGGCTTTCTGAATCGCTTCTGCAAAACTTCTTCCGATGGCCATTACTTCGCCAACTGATTTCATTTGAAAACCTAAAGTATCATCAGCGCCTTTGAATTTATCAAAATTCCAACGCGGTATTTTTACAATTACATAATCTAAAGCGGGCTCAAAATAAGCGGAAGTAGTTTTTGTAATCTGATTTTTTAATTCATCCAAAGTAAAACCCATAGCCAGCTTGGCTGCAATTTTTGCAATCGGGTAGCCGGTTGCTTTACTGGCCAGCGCTGAAGAACGGCTTACGCGCGGGTTAATTTCAATGGCGATCAATTCTTCCGTATGCGGATTTAAAGCAAATTGTACATTACATCCGCCGGCAAAATTTCCCAAATTCCTCATCATGGATATTGCCGTATTCCTCATTTTCTGGTAGGCCGTATCACTCAAAGTCATTGCCGGAGCTACTGTTATCGAGTCGCCCGTATGAACGCCCATCGGGTCAAAATTTTCTACTGTACAAATAATAACCACATTATCATTACTATCGCGTAGCAATTCCAATTCAAATTCTTTCCAGCCCATCATGGCTTTTTCTACGAGCACTTCATGCATCGGCGAAGCGGTTAAACCACGATTCAGCGCTTCATCTAAATCTGCTTTATGAAAAACTACGCTTCCACCCGAACCGCCTAACGTGAACGAAGGGCGAAGAACTAGTGGAAAACCAATTTCCTGGGCAACTTCTTTACCTTCTAAAAATGAATTGGCAATTTTAGCTGGCGCGACGGGGATTTTCATTTCAACCATCCACTCGCGGAATTTTTCCCTGTCTTCGGCTTTGTCAATGGCTTTGATATCGACCCCAATCAAACGAATATTATTTTTTTCCCAAACGCCCATTTCATCCGCTTCTTTACAAAGGTTAAGGGCAGTTTGCCCTCCCATTGTTGCTAAAACCGCATCAATCCGGAATTCACCCGATTCATTTTCTTCAATAATTTGTTCAATACTTTCAACGGTTAATGGCAACAAATACACTTTATCCGCCATCATCGGGTCTGTCATAATGGTGGCGGGGTTACTATTTATTAAAAGAACTTTTATTCCTTCTTCACGCAGGCTTCGCGCAGCTTGCGTTCCGGAATAATCAAATTCGCAGGCCTGGCCAATAACTATCGGGCCCGAACCTATAATTAAAACTGTCTTGATGGATTTGTCTAATGGCATGGAACTATAATCTGTGGGTGCCAAAAATAATGGAAACTAATGAAATGAACCCGGGAAAATGTAAAAGAATAGTTTAAAAATTTTGGGAATATAAATAAAGGCAGAATTAAAATCATGGTAATTTATTGGTTTACTGCAAAATAAAAAACAGGCCTTTCCCCAAAAGCCTGCCTTTTTAAAATCCTATCAAAGTAGGAAATAAATTAAAGAAGGTAATGTTTCTCAGAACCATAAAGGCTTTTAAACATTTTCTTCAAAATATAAATTTTATCAATCCAATCATCCTCGCCTTGATCTTTAAATTCATCCATATAATGTTCAACTTTTTCCACAGTTTCTTCGGTGCTATCCAGTAATTCATTTGTTTTATTTTTAAGAAAATCATAAAATTCATTCCGCTTTTCTTTCGGCATGCTCAAAAATTTTATAAGAGCGAAGCCGCCTGCGGCTCCTAAAATAATTGCTGCTACGGTGTTTGATTTTGCCATTTGCTAAGTAAAATTTTTAGTTCTTAGATTTGTAAATATGATTACATTTTCTATTAAAAAATATATTATACATAAACCGTTCCTGTTTTTTATCTTTCTGTTTTTTTATGGCTCTTCAAATGCCCAGTTTTTTCCGAAAAAAAATTACCCAAAAGATTATTTCATTTATCCTGTGGAAGCAAGGATAAGCCTGGCGGCTAATTTTGGGGAATTGCGCCCCAATCATTACCACATGGGTTTAGATTGCAGAACCAACCAGGTTGTAAACCGGCCGGTGAAAGCGGCTGCCAGTGGGTACATTGCCCGGGTGACTGTAGAACCATTTGGATATGGGCAGGCTATTTATATCAATCATCCTAATGGTTTGACGACTGTTTACGGGCATTTAAACCGTTTCTTTTCTGCATTGGAAAAATATGTAACAGAAAAACAGTATAGCCAGGAAAAATGGAATGTTGATTTAACTATTCCGCCGGGATTATTTCCGGTAAAACAAGGCCAGTTTATTGCTTACAGCGGAAGCACAGGTGGATCAATGGGGCCACATTACCATTTTGAGATCCGTGATACAAAAACAGGCAAGGTTTTAAATGAACTTTTATTTGGCGTTCCCATTCCGGATGACGTGCCACCTTCTATAGAAAGGTTATATATGTATGACAGAACCAAAAGTACTTATAGCCAAACGCCTCAACACCTTCCCATAAAAAAATCAGGAAATAGCTATAGAACTTTTGAAAATATCATCCCGGTTCATTCTGATAAAATAAGCTTTGGCATTTCTGCGAATGATAAACAATCCCATTCCAATAATCCGAACGGAATTTATGAAGCCATTATTTATCTTGACAATTTGCCTTTGTCAGCTTTTCAAATAGACAGTATCAGTTACGATGAAACTCGATATGTAAATGCGCACATTGACTACAAAACCCGCGCTTCAGGCGGCCCTTACATTGAACATCTTTCAAGGTTGCCGGGTTATCCCCAGGGAGTTTATAAAGACATCAATGGCGATGGAGTTATTGAATTAAAAGATAATGATATTCACCAGGTAAAAATTATAGTAAAAGACGCGAATGGAAATACTTCTGTACTTCAATTTAAAATAGAGAAAGGAACAGTTGATGATGATTCTGATTTCAGGAATCCAGGTAAACAAGCCATTGAATTTCAACCGAACCAGGTAAATGTTTTTGAAAACCAGGATATCCAGCTTTATTTACCCGCGCCCACTTTATATGATTCGCTTCTTTTCTCCCATTCGGAAAACACGGATAATTCGCCTGATTCTTATTCTGATGTTCATGCCGTTCTTTCTGGTTTGGTTCCCGCAGAAGATTATTTTACCATCAGGCTAAAAGCCGGTAAACCGGTTCCGGAAAATTTAAAAGATAAAATGCTTATTCAGCAAAGCTGGGAAGGTAAAAATGAAGTAATAAAAGCAACTCACAAAGGCGATTGGTACTCAGCTAAATTCAATGCTTTTGGAAATTTCGAATTAATTTCAGATGATATTCCGCCCGTAATTTCGGTTGATTTTCATGAAGGCGCTAATATTTCCAGATACCATACTATTGTTGTAACTCCAAAAGATAATAACGATGAGATAAAAAATTTCCGGGCGGAACTGGATGGAAAATGGTTGATGTTTTCAAATGACAAAGGACGAAAATATATTTATCATTTCGACGAAAAATGCCCGCGGGGGAAACACGAATTAAAAATTTCTGTTCAGGATGAAGCCGGGAATACAACTCAAAAAATTTACCATTTTACACGATAAAAAAATTAAAAATGACAACATTGACAGAAGGCCAAAAAGCGCCCGATTTTAAAGCAAAAGACCAAAACGGCAAACCGGTTTCATTAAAAGATTTCCGGGGCAAAAAAGTGGTTTTGTATTTTTATCCACAGGATGATACACCAACCTGCACCATCGAAGCCTGTAATTTAAGAGACAATTATGCTGATTTAAAAAAAGCCGGTTTTGTGGTTCTTGGAGTAAGCCCTGACGATAAAAAAAGCCATAAAAAATTTGAAGAAAAATATGAGCTCCCTTTTACATTATTAGAAGACCCGGATAAAAAAATTATTGATAAATATGGTGTTTGGGGCGAAAAAAACATGTATGGCAAAAAATATATGGGGCTTTTGCGCACTACTTTTTTAATTGATGAAAAGGGAGTAATTATGAAAGTATTTAAAAAGCCAAAATCTAAAATCCATAGCGAAGAAATTTTAAAAGCGGCCTCATAATTCCAAAAAAATATGGAATTTCTTATCAAAGAAAATTCATGGATCGCAAAACTGGCTGCAAATAAATTACAGTCCCAAAATATAGCGATTGTGATAGGAAAAACCATTCATTTGTATCACGTTTCAAAAGAAGATTTTTTAAAAGATAAAAAGTGGGTAAAGCACGAAATGTGCCATATCAATCAATTTAAAAAATATGGTTTTTTTACTTTTATCTTCAAATATTTGTGGGAAAGTATAAAGGTTGGGTATTATAAAAATAAATTTGAAGCCGAGGCAAGAAATGCGGAAAATACCTGATTGAATAAAAAAGAAAATAAGAATCTTTATTATTAGTTTGTTTACTGTAAAATTTATTTTCTTGCCAATCCCTTAAATTCCACTTCATCAAACAGAAATTTTCGTTCCTCATTATCCTGGGTTATTAACTCACCCGATGAAGAAACAGAAATGATTTGTGTTTCAAAAACCTGGTTGCCCTTTTTAAGCTTTACCCATTTATTTCGCGCGTATAAATTCTGATTGTATTCTTCAAGCATTTTATTAAAATTGCCGGATTTTAATTCTTCCATTCTTTTCAAAACTGATTCGTGAAGTTCATTAGCTAATTCTATTATATCAAAATTCTTTCCTGTGATATTTTTAAGCGAAGTAGCCGTAAATTTATTTTCATCAAAATTTTCCTGGTTAATATTTAAACCAATCCCGATAACCGCCCACTGCCAAATTTTACCTTTAATAAGGTTTTCAATTAAAATGCCTCCTGCCTTACTGTCATTGATAAAAATATCATTTGGCCATTTTATAAAAAGATTTTCCAAAATATACCTTCTAAAGAAATCAAAACAACTTAAAGCAATTGCCACACTAAGCTCAAATTGCCGCAATACTGAAAGCCACTGCATTTGAGCCGGAACTGATAGCATAATATTTTCGCCTTTATTGCTTTTCCATTGCTTGCCGCGCCTCCCTTTTCCGCATGTTTGTTCGAGGGCAACAATGGCAATTTCCTGGTTGATTTCGCGTTTTTGTATCAATCCCATGGCATAGTTGTTGGTACTATCCACGCTATCAAGAATTATCATGTTTTTAGAAGAAAATGACATAGAAAACAGATTAGAAAAGAATTAGTATTTTTGATAAAATAGATACAAAATTTACGTTGAAAGCTGCAATCTAAGAGAATAAATTTATTTTTGCAGATTGCTGAAATAAGCAAGAATAAAATGAACGCATTTGAATAATTTAACATTACTGGAAAAAAGAAAAAAACCCATCGTAGCGAGGATTACAAGAAATAATAAACTTTTTAAAACTATAATCCATGCGATACAAGAAAAAAAAGGAGAAAGAATTGTAAGCCTTGACTTAAAAAAAATCCCGGAAGCAGTAACAGATTTTTTTATTATATGTGAAGCAAATAACCCCATTCAATTAAAGGCGATAAGTGATTTTATAGAGGAAGAAGTTAAAAAAAAATGTGGGGAGAATCCTTATAAGCATGAGGGAAGGCAAGGGGAACAATGGTTTTTAATTGATTATGTAAATGTGGTAGTTCACATCATGCTACCGGAAACCAGGAAATTTTATAAGCTCGAAGAAATGTGGAACGATGCATCAGTAGTGGAACATTAATTTCAACTAAACCTCATACACAATATTATAATAACAAAACTTGTTCTAAATAAAGAATAAGATAAAAATATTGCAGAAGCAATCAGATATGGCTATTGAAGAACAGAAAAAAAAATCATTACAAAAAAGATTGAACACCAATTTAACACCGGGCAGCCCTGATGACGATCCCAAGAAAAAATCGAGATTGAGTATTTACTGGGTTTATGGGATCATTTTTGCTGTCATAATCGGATATAATCTTTTCAGGACAACAGCAGGCACAGGGGTAGAAATTAACGATACCGATTTTTATACCATGCTTAGCAAGGGTGATGTGGACCATATAAAAACTGTTGGAAACAAAAAATTAGTCCGCGTTTTTATTAATCCTCAAAAACTTGATAGCGATGCAGGTTATTTCCAGGGCATTTTTGGGCAAAATTATGACGAAGTAAAAAAAATCAAAGATGCACCGCAAGCCTATTTTGGGATTATTAAAGATGAAGTTTTTGCAACTCAGTTAGCTCAATTTTATAAAGACCATCCAAATGTAACACGAGTACCTGATAAGCCTGCGGATGAGGGCGAACTTTTTGGGCAAATAGTGAGTACCTTGTTGCCAATCCTATTAATCGCGCTCGTATTCATTATGATGATGCGCAAAGTAGGAGGGGGTGCAGGCGCAGGCGGCCCGGGAGGAATTTTCAATATAGGGAAATCGAAAGCTACTCTTTTTGAAAAAGGCACAAAAGTAAATATCAATTTCAGTGATGTAGCTGGCCTTGACGAGGCAAAAGTAGAAGTGATGGAGATTGTTGATTTTCTTAAAAACCCGAAAAAATATACCAACCTTGGCGGAAAGATCCCAAAAGGCGCTTTGTTAATTGGCCTTCCGGGAACCGGTAAAACCTTATTGGCAAAAGCGGTGGCGGGTGAAGCGCAAGTTCCTTTTTTTAGCCTTAGCGGAAGTGATTTTGTTGAAATGTTTGTTGGTGTGGGTGCGAGCCGTGTGAGGGATTTATTTAAGCAGGCAAGGGAAAAAGCACCATGTATTATTTTCATTGATGAAATAGACGCGATAGGAAGGGCCCGTGGCAAGAATATGATGATGAGCAATGATGAGAGAGAAAACACTTTGAATCAATTGCTTGTTGAAATGGACGGTTTTGGCACCGATTTGGGAATTATTATTTTAGCAGCTACCAACAGGCCTGATGTTTTAGACACCGCTTTATTGCGCCCCGGAAGATTTGACAGGCAAATAACAATTGACCGCCCTGACCTGGTGGGCCGCGAGGCGATTTTTAAAGTTCATCTGGTTCCAATAAAAGTTTCTCAAAATTTAGATACACATAAACTGGCTGAGCAAACACCGGGTTTTGCAGGCGCTGATATTGCCAATGTATGTAATGAAGCTGCATTGATTGCCGCCAGAAATGGAAAAGATGCGGTGGATATGAGCGATTTTCAGGATGCAATTGATAGAGTAATCGGTGGCCTGGAAAAGAAAAATAAAATCATACTGCCCGAAGAAAAAGAAATTATTGCCTACCATGAAGCTGGCCATGCTATTTGTGGTTGGTTTCTGGAACACGCTTACCCTTTATTAAAAGTAACCATTGTGCCAAGAGGCACTGCAGCATTGGGTTACGCTCAATACACACCTAAAGAGCAATATTTGTATAATACCGACCAGTTGCTCGACCAGATTTGCATGACACTTGGTGGCCGGCGCGTCAGAATCAATTTTCTTTAATAAAATTTCTACCGGCGCGAGCAATGACCTTCAGCAGATAACCAAAATGGCTTACTCAATGGTAACCGTTTATGGAATGAATGATAAAATCGGCAATGTGAGTTATTATGACCCACAGCAGGAAAATACTTTTCAAAAACCATTTAGCGAAGAAACCGGCAAAATGATTGATGAAGAAGTACGAAAATTAATCGAATCAGCTTTTGAAAGAACCAAAGCTTTATTAATAGAAAAAAAGAAACAGGTGGAAATTATCGCGCAGGAGCTATTAAAAAAAGAAGTTCTTTTTAAAAGTGATGTGGAAGCCTTGATCGGCAAACGGCCTTATGAAGAGAAAAAAGCGCTGGATTTTGTTGATAATCCTAAAGATGCAGTCATTGATTCGCCTATCCATGTAGTAGATAGCAATGACACCAATATTAAATCCTGAAAATGAAAGTTTCTTCTTCTAAAGAAAAAATTTTAAAAAAAATAAGAGAGGCACTGAGTAATCCGGTGCCTTTGCCTTTTCCAAAAAGTGAAGGCAACACTTCTGTATTCCCCAAATCATCAGAAGAACTGGAAATATTATTTGCTGAAGAATTTACAAAACTTCTGGGCAAATTTGCTTTTTGTATAAATGAGGCTGATGCGAAAAATCAAATCAAAGAATTGATCAATCAACAAAAATGGAAAAATGTTTATTGTGCCGAAAAACAATTTTCTGATCTTTTAAAGAAGGATGAATTTCCTCAAATAAATCAATCTTCACTTCCTAATTGTGATGCTGCTATTACTTCCTGCCATTACCTTGTGGCAAGAACCGGCGCCATTGCCATGAGCAGCGCACAGGAAAGCGGGCGCACGGTTAGTGTTTATGCCCCGGTTCATATTTGCATCGCTTATATAGATCAATTGGTTTTTGATACGCGCGATGCATTAAAAATGCTAAAAAGTAAATATGGCAATAATTTCCCATCCTTTATCACATTCGCTGCGTGCCAAGCCGGACGGCAGATATTGAAAAAACGTTGGTTGTTGGCGTTCACGGGCCCAAGGAGGTTTATGTATTTTTGATTGATAAAACATTGAAGTAGCCTTAATAAAATCTGATACTTTGTAATTAACTTTATAGAAAAAAAATTAAAATGAACGAAATTATTTTTTTAATTGAAGAAGCTCCGGAAGGAGGATTTACTGCAAGAGCTTTGGGAGAAAGTATTTTCACAGAAGGGGAAACACTTGAGGAAATAAAGAAAAATATAAAAGAGGCGGTAGATTGTCATTTTGATGATGGAAAAAAGCCTAAATTAATCCGGCTGCATACAGTTAAGGAAGAGGTGATTTTAGCATGAGAATACCACGCAATATATCTGCAAAAGAATTAATTCTAAAACTGCAAAAGTATGGATATGAAGTGCAGCGGCAAAAAGGTAGCCATATCAGGTTAATAACTTCATTAGAAGGCAAGCACCATGTTACTGTGCCGAATCACAGTTCAATCAAAATGGGAACATTACCCGGAATAATTAGTGATGTTGCAGCACACTTTAATAAATCTAAAGAAGAAATAGTAAACGAACTTTTTTAACCGATTTTAATTTCATGCAAATACCATCCGGGAAAAAAATATACTTTCTATCAGACTTTCATCTTGGTGCTCCTGATCATGCTTCCAGCCTTGCGCGTGAAAAAAGAGTAGTACATTTTCTTAATGAAATAAAAAAAGATGCCGCGGTAATTTTTATCCTTGGCGACCTTTTCGATTTTTGGTTTGAATATAAAAAAGTAGTCCCAAAAGGTTTTGTAAGAATTTTAGGTAAATTGGCTGAGCTTACAGATGGTGGAATTAAAATTCATTTTTTTGTGGGTAACCATGATATGTGGATGAACGGATATTTTGAGAAGGAATTAAATATTGATGTATTTCATGAACCAAAAGAGTATGACTTTAACGAAAAGAAATTTTTAATCGGCCATGGCGATGGATTAGGCCCCGGAGACCACCGTTATAAAATGATGAAAAAAGTTTTCAGGAATAAATTTTCACAAACTCTTTTTGGAATGCTGCATCCTTCAACAGGCATAGGATTGGCAGACTACTTCAGCAAAAAAAGCCGGGCAGCTGCAGGAAAAGAAGAGGAACAATTTTTAGGAGAGGAGAAAGAATGGCTGATCGTTTATGCCAAAGAAAAACTTCAGGAAGAACATATTGATTTTTTTATTTTTGGCCATCGCCACTTACCTATTGTTTATAAATTGAATGATAAAAGCCTTTACATAAACCTGGGAGATTGGATAAAATACAATAGCTACGCAGTATTTGAAAACGAAACCTTAACCCTCAAATATTACGAGCCATGAAAAAGAAAAAGGTATTTCTGATTCCCGTTCTTCTTATTTTTTTTGTTCCTGCAATTTTTGGGCAAAAGGATACCACTTTTCATTTTATAAATCAATTTAATTACCCCGTGTCTTCTTTTACGGTAGATAACATCGGGGGGCTTTATCTTATCACTCCGGGTAATCAATTAAAAAAATACAACGAAAAGGGAGATTCTGTTGGGGTTTTTAACCAGGTAACCCAATATGGAAAACTTACTTATGTAGATGCAGAAAACCCCTGGAAAACCATTCTATTTTATCAAAATTTTTCAACTATTGTTTTGCTTGATAAATACCTTAATGAGGTTACGGCAATCAATTTGCGGAAGCAAAATATTTTCAGTGCCCATGCCGTCACCAGTTCTTATGATAATAATATCTGGCTATACGATGAGCAGGACAATAAATTAAAAAAGATGGATGACAATGGAAACATACTTTCTGAAACGGTTGATTTTCGCTTACTTTTCGATTCGGTTCCCGAGCCCAAAAAAATAATAGACCGTGATGGGTTTGTCTATTTATACGACCCTGAAAAAGGCGTTTATATTTTCGATTATTATGGAAGCTTCAAAAGCAAACTTACTTTTCTCAATTGGACGAATATAGAAGTTTTCGGAAAAACAATTTATGGATTTGATAGTGAAAATGTTTATAAATATACGCCGCCGGTTCCTGATGTGATAGCCTATAAACTACCTGTCGAATTGCAAAATAACACATCTGTAAAACTGGCGAATCACAAAATTTATGTACTTAAAAACAATCGCGTAGCTGTTTATTCTTTACCCTGAAAACTTTTAAAAAATCAATAACATAACGGGAAATAACAATCTTTATTAAAACTTCGTTTACTGCAAATTTTTCTTTTCCAGGCGTTTCAAAATAATAATAATGAACCATAAAGAGATGATTACGCCCACAGAATCCGCAGCCCAGTCAAGCAGGTCAAAATCCCTGCTGGGGACATAAAATTTTTGTAAAAATTCTATGGTAATTCCCCAAATAACAGCGGCTAAACTAATTCGTATCAAATAATTGATCTTTTGTTTTTTGGAAAAATGAGATTTGAGAAAAGGTAGGCAAAATAAAAAAGCCAATCCGCCAAATAAACCCGCATGAACTAATTTATCGAAATTAGGAATGTTATCCATCCAGCTAACCTGGGGTACATCTTTAGACGGCATCAGCGTTAAAATGCCTATAATAAAAAACCAGGCAATGCCTGGCAAAAAGTATTTGAAAGGGATTTTTTTATTTTCCATTAGCGTAATTCTATGAAACTACTTTCTGGTAAGCATCGGCGTCCATCAACCGGTTAATGTCTTCGGGATTATCTATTTTCATTTTCACCATCCATCCATCGCCATAAGGATCGGTATTAACTTTTTCGGGTTCGCTTTCGAGCAACGGATTTATTTCCGTTACTGTGCCTGCAACCGGCAAAAAAAGATCACTCACTGTTTTCACAGCTTCCACCGTTCCGAAAACGGCATCCGCTTCCAGTTGTTTATCTTTTGTATTTATATCAACGTATACAATATCGCCCAATTCACTTTGTGCAAAATCAGTAATACCGACAGTGGCAATATCTCCGTCAACAGAAACCCACTCGTGGTCTTTGGTATATTTCAGGTTTTGTGGAAAATTCATTCGATTGAAATTTTAATAAAATTAGAATCACAAATTAATATTTTTATTCGTACTTCCTGTATTCCTTCTTTTTCATAATAGAAATCTTCATCCTGATATTTCCTAAAGGCCTGTCATGCTCATCTTTTGGCGCATTAGCAATTTTATCTATTACATCCAGCCCACTGATTACCTGACCGAAAACGGTATATTTCATATCCAGAAAAGGAGCTCCGCCTATAGTTCGATAAACCTGCCTATGGCTTTCAGGGATAATGATTTTGAACTTCTCTTCTATTTTATCCATTTCTTTATCAGAAAAAGTTCTTCCTTCTACGATATAAAATTGAGTGGGGCTGCTTGCTTTTTTGGGATTTACATCATCATTTTCCCTTGCCATAGCTAAGGCGCCTTTTTTATGAAACAAGGAAGAATCAAACTCTGCCGGAACTGTATATTTAAGCCCACCATCGCCCAGAACCTGCCCGGGAGCTGCATTTTTACTGTTAGGGTCGCCACCCTGTATCATAAATTCTTTTACCACCCGGTGAAACAAAAGCCCGTCATAAAAATGTTCTTTCACTAATTTTAAAAAGTTCTGCGTGGTTAATGGAGTTTCGTCAGATAGTTTGGCAATCATCGTTCCCGAATCAGTTTCAATTTTTACAAAGCGGCTTGGATTGGCTGTAGAATTGGTATTTTTTAAAGCCGAACATGAAATAAAGAAAGCAAGAATAGCCAGGTAAAATAAATACTTCATTCTATAGTTTTTTAAAGGGTTCTCCAATTCCTTCGAAATACAATAAAATATGATCTTTTAAAAAGTTCTCTTGTTCAATCATATTGTATTGTGGTAAATCTTTGAGTTGTTTAAAATGAGGCCATTTGTCTTCGTCAAAACCTTCTTTTTCATAATAGCCGCTTTGGCTCAGCAGCGTGCAAACAGCCACATGCATCAGGTCTTGTTTTTGTTCTTTTGTAAATTTCTTTTTGTTGCTGAAATTACCAATTTCCTGGATACCGATTAAAAATAATATGGCTTCCACGTCCGGCTTTTTGCCAAATTTATCAAAGAATTTACTTTCTAATTGCCACCAACGTGTTTGTAAATCATCCTGCGCCTCCATGCAGCAAAAGTAAAAAGTAAATTGGTTAAATCAGGTAGAAGTTTAGAAATCTCTATTTTGGATAAATCTATTGATATCGGACGAGGATTTTTTGGTTGTATTAGTATTAACTTTCCCGGTAAAACGACTTTTTTACTGAATTCCTATTTTCATTCCCATCTCATGATTCAGTATAGAAACTCCTACACTTGTTATATTTGCAAACAAAATAAAAACGAAGAATGTTACAGGTAAATTTTATAAAGTCAAACAAGGAAGAAGTTTTAAAAGGGCTGGCAAAAAAACATTTTTCAGAAATAGCTTTGGTAGATAATATTATTTCCTTAGATGATGAAAGAAAGAAATTGCAGTTTGAACTGGATGAAAGGCAATCGAAAATAAATGCTTTTTCTAAAGAAATTGGGCAGCTAATGGCAAAAGGCGAAAAACGTTTGGCAGAAGAAAAAAAGTTGGAAGTGGCGAGTTTGAAAAGTTTTTTGCAGCCGGTTAGTGAGCAATTAACAGCGGTTGAAACATCACTTCACGATGATCTTATAAAACTACCAAACCTCCCGCACGCTTCAGTTCCCGAAGGAAAAACGCCGGAAGAAAATGAAGTGGTGAGAGAAGGAGGAAAAAAACCAACGCTTTCAAAAGACGCTCTTCCGCATTGGGACCTTGCAAAAAAATACGGCCTGATTAATTTTGAACTGGGAAATAAAGTTACCGGCGCAGGGTTTCCATTTTATAAAAATAAAGGTGCAAAATTACAGCGCGCTTTGATACAATATTTCCTGGATTTTAATACGGAAGCAGGTTATATTGAATACGAACCGCCGTTTATGGTGAATGAAGCCAGCGCTTACGGCACCGGGCAATTGCCCGATAAAGAAGGGCAGATGTATCATGCAACTGCCGATAATTTATTTTTAATTCCAACGGCTGAAGTGCCGCTTACCAATATTTACCGCGATGAAATTTTGAAAGAAGATGAATTGCCGGTAAAGATGACCGCTTACACACCTTGCTTTCGCCGCGAAGCCGGAAGTTATGGAAAAGACGTGCGTGGATTAAATCGCGTCCACCAGTTTGATAAAGTAGAATTGGTTCAATTAGTTCATCCTGAAAAAAGCTACGAAGTGCTGGAAGAAATGCTTTTGCATGTTGAAAAATTATTGCAATCCTTAAATCTTCCTTACCGTATTCTTCGTTTGTGCGGCGGCGATATGAGTTTTACTTCTGCTCTCACTTATGATTTTGAAGTATATAGCGCAGCTCAGGAAAAATGGCTGGAGGTAAGCTCTGTCAGCAACTTTGAATCATTTCAAACTAACCGGATGAAGATCCGTTTTAAAACGGATGGAAAAACACAATTGGTACATTCTTTAAATGGCTCTTCTTTAGCACTGCCGAGGATTGTAGCAGCTTTGCTTGAAAATAATCAAACAGAAGATGGAATTGCTTTGCCGGAGGTTTTGTGGGAATATTTTGGTAAAGAAAAAATCGAATAAAATAGAAATTACGATTATTTGTTGCTTTACTATAAGAATTACCATTTTTTATTTTAAAAAAAATTAATCGTAATTAAACTTCCCCTTTTAGATTTAGTCTATCATTTTTTCGGATAAATTTTTATCCTTTTTTCTTCACAATAGATTAAATATGCCGTTGACTAATCAACAAAAAAACCAACACCTTCTATGGCGCGCCGCCTTTGGCCAAATGGCCGAAAATGCCAATCAATTAAATGAAATTTCGCAAAAAGGCTTGTTCCAACTGTTAGTTAAAACCTCTTCTAAACAGCTTGATCACTCTGCAAGTGGCTAATAATGCTTATGATGGTTTGATAAAAGGCCTGGAGGACATTGGCAAAATGCAACAACTTTCCCTGGAACAAAAAAAACAGTTTAGAAAGCAATCAGCAGAGAATATAAGAGATCTGAACATTCTTTGGCTAAGTGAGATGATCAACAGCGAAGCTCAGTTGCGCGAAAAAATGAGCCTTTTCTGGCACGGGCATTTTGCCTGCAGAATCCTTAATATTTTTTTCCAACAACAATTATTAAATACCATAAGGCAAAATGCTTTTGCAAATTTTGGAGCCCTTCTTCGTGCAGTAAGTAAAAGCCCCGCAATGCTTGCTTTCCTGAACAATCAACAGAATAAAAAACAACACCCTAATGAAAATTTTTCGCGTGAGGTAATGGAACTATTTACAATGGGCAGAGGGAATTATACAGAGGAAGATGTAAAAGAAGGTGCAAGAGCTTTCACAGGCTGGGGTTTTAACCTAAAAGGAGAATTTATGGAAAGCGCCTTTCCTGCACGATAATGGCACTAAAACTTTTTTGGGCAAAACCGGCAACTTTGATGGAGATGATATTCTTGATATCATTCTTGAACAAAAGGCAACCGCGAAATTTATGACACAAAAGATCTATAAATTTTTTGTAAATGAAGAAGTTGATGACGCAAAAGTTGAAATTCTTTCAGATCGTTTTTATCAAAGCAACTACAACATTCAAGAATTAATGAATGACATTTTTACAAGTGAATGGTTTTATGAAGAAAAGAATATCGGAACAAGAATTAAATCGCCGGTAGAATTGTTAGTAGGAGTGAGAAGGTTGATACCTATGGAACTTGATCGTCCCGAAGTACAGATATTATTTCAAAAAGTGCTTGGGCAGGTTTTATTTTTTCCGCCAAATGTAGCAGGATGGCCGGGTGGAAAAAACTGGATAGACAGCAGTGCATTGATGTTCAGGATGAGGCTTCCACAGCTTCTTACCAATTCAGGGCAACTTTTGGTAACACCCAAAGAAGATGATGATGTAATGATGGGAAAAGAAGGGCTGGAATCAAAAAATAATCCCCGCAACCTTTCTGTAACAGTTGACTGGAATTCTGTTTTTAAAGTATTTGCAAAAACGAAACGTGAAGAGCTGCTTTGGAAAATGTGAATGGAATTGTTCTGCAGGGTAAAAATTCTATCAACCCAAATGTTTTAAAACGGTATATTGATAATACCTCAAGGGAAGGTTTTATTAAATCAACAATGATAGAATTAATGAGTACGCCTGAATATCAATTATGTTGACCCGACGGCTAAGGGATGTGAAATAAGAATAACAGTTATGCACAAACGAAAAAATATTTTATGCTTTTAAAACGTAAAGAATTTTTACAAATTGGTTCATTGGCTTCCGCCTCTTTAATGATGCCTAAATTTTTAAAAGCTTTTGAAAAACGCTCGTTAGTTCCTCCTGGCAATAAAGTGATGGTGGTATTACAATTCAGTGGAGGAAACGATGGGCTTAACACGGTAATCCCGGTAAGAAATGATATTTATTACAAATCAAGGCCAAAACTTGGGATTCAAAAAAGCCAGGCGCTCCAGATAACAGATGAAGCGGGCCTGAATCCGGCATTACCTTATTTTAAGGAATTGTTTGATGAGGGAAGTTTGGGAATCATGAATAATGTGGGCTACCCTAATCCAGACCGTTCCCATTTTCGCAGTATGGATATTTGGCAAAGCGCCAGCAACAGCAATGAATATATTACCACAGGCTGGCTGGGAAGATATTTAGATGCGCAATGCAGCGGATGTGGTAAACCCACACAAGCGCTTGAAATAGACGATGTGCTGAGTCTTGCTATGAAAGGCGAAAATTTAAAAGGGCTGGCTTTAAGAGACCCAAAGCAATTGTTCAATTCAAGCAATGAAAGATACTTCAGGGAAATAAATGCTACTCATGGCCATGGAGAAGCGACGGTAGATTATCTTTATAAAACGCTGAGTGAAACCCTAAATAGCGCAGATTATATTTATGAACAAAGCCAGCAGCATCCATCTTCTCAAACCTATCCGGCTACTCAGTTAGGAAAAAATTTAAAAACGATTTCTTCGCTTATTTTAAGTGATATCAATACCAAGGTCTATTATGTAAGCCTGGGTAGTTTTGATACGCACGTAAACCAGGAAAATCAGCAAAAAAGGTTATTTACAGAATTGAATGATGCGGTTAATGCTTTTGCAAAAGATTTGAAAAGTAATAATCGTTTTCAGGATGTAACCATTGTGACTTTTAGTGAATTTGGAAGAAGAGTAGCGCAAAATGCCAGTGGTGGAACAGATCATGGAACTGCTAACAATATGTTTTTTATAGGCGGCGGTTTAAAAGAAAAAGGGTTATTAAATCCTTTGCCCGATTTAAATGACCTGAACCAGGGCGATTTGAAATATACTGTAGATTTTAAAAGCATATATGCTACCCTGTTACATAATTGGCTCGGGGCTGATGATGAAAAAATTCTTGGAAAGAAATACGGGATTATGAGTTTTATTTAAAAAAACAAAACTTGCAATTCTCTGTTTACAAAGCATGGTTTTTAATACCAAAAACTAAAATATACTTCGATATACTGATTTTTTGTATAAAAAAATGCCCATATATTTTTGATATGGGCATTTTCAAATTGCTGGCAGAGATTTAATGAATATTAAATGCTTGTTTTACTGCATTAAGATCATTAAGATTTACGTCTTTGTGCATTGATAAAGCAGTTGCATCAATCAACACTACTTTTGCTGAAATTGTTTGTACGGGAGCATTGATAGGGTCGCCGGATAAAGCGCTGATATCGATTCCGACATATCCGTTTGAATGAATAGCACCATAGGTAATACCATCAAAAACTTCCGGGAGGGCTTCATAATAAGTAGTCCCTGAAAAAGAAATATAAACCAGGACAGCTCCATTCTGATAAATGATATCGTCCAGTTCAGGTATATCAAGTTCTGCTGTGTAACTTAAACCATTATTGCTGGTTACCCAGCCACCAGGCTGAATAGTATAAACTGCTGAGAATGCCTGGTCTACTTTTTGAACTTTTGTAACTTCTTTCGTGCAGGAAGAAAAAACCAAAAATGCGGGAGCTATAAGTATTAGTAATTTTTTCATAAAAATATTTTTTGGGGTAAATGAATTATTAATAGTTTTTTTTGAATAAGTATGACAAAATTTATACCATCAAGTTTAAAAAGATTTAAAACTTTCTTTTAAAATAAATGAAGGAACAATTTATTAGTAATATGCGTTTAAAAGCATTTATGCTACACTGAAAAAAATCTTCGAAGGGAAAGAGATTATGAATTTTGTTTAAAAAGTTTTAGGAATTGGGTGGGGCTGAATACGGGTAATAGTTTTTCTTCTATTTCTTCATAGTCTTTAAGGTTTCTTGAAATAAAACAGGAAACGATTTCTGAGTTGATAGCTGTAAAATATTGAACAGCATCTTCAACATCCCTGCATTTTGTATTATAAGCCTTTTGCAGAACCTTTTTATTGCAATCAAGTATTTCAAAAAAATTCAGTAAATATTTAATTCCCTCAACAGCCTTATTTTTCCCAATAAACTTACCGCTTAAATATTGCACATTCATAATGACAGTAATTGAAGTGTACAATAAAACAGTTTGATCTTCCGCCATCTTGAATAAAGTATAACTATTTCGATAAAAGCCATCTCTCTGTAAAACAACATCCAGTATGACATCAGAGTCAAGAAATAAATTATAATCCATATTTCTTCATTAAGTAATCTGTACGTTCTTTTTTCCAATTAAAATCTTTCGGAGCTTTTCCTAAAATACCAATTAGTTTAGAAGCATCCAGTTTGTTGGTTGAAGAGTTTGTAATTATTTTATCTATACTATCTTCCACAATTTTGGAGATACTAATACCTTCTTTTTTTGAATATTTTTTTATTTTTTTTATTTTGTCCTCATCAATACTTAAGGTGAGTTTTGCTTTCATGTTAAACAATTTTTATAAAGATACGTATAAATTCAATTTTACACGTATGATCTATTTCCGGTTTTTCATAATTTTGAAGTTCTTTTTTATGTTGATCCGGTTTTCTCTTTTACAATTGAATCCAAGGATTTCAAGCGGCTGAAGATTAATATTCCTCCAATAAATGCGGCAACAACCAGAATAAGAAAGTACATTTTTTTATCTGTAAAATCATCCCAGAAACTGGTCATTACTCCGGCAAGTTTTCCACCAATGGCCGTTGACAAAAACCATCCTCCCATTAATAAAGCAGTAAGCCTTGCTGGTGCAAGTTTTGAAACAAGGGACAACCCTATCGGGCTTAATAATAACTCACTTATTGTAAAAACAAAGTAAGTGCCCCAAAGCCAATAAGGCGAGGTTTTATGAAGGTAAACTGAAGATACAGACATAATAGCAATTACCATTACCAATGCTGAACATCCTGAAATAAATAACGCCATTCCAAATTTACTGGCCGTTGAAGGTTCTTTATTTCGCTTTCGCAAATAGCTAAAAAGCAGAACGAGTAACGGCGTGAGTAAAATAATAAACAACGGATTTATAGATTGAAACAATTCCGTATTGGCTACTTCCTCACTGCCTCCCGGAGGCCAATCGCTTTTTGGTACATTATTATAATATGGGTCCGGCGCATCACCTGCACAATCTTTGTTTTTTTATCAACGATGTTTCCATCTACCAATTTAACATTGTTTTCATCATAGGGTGAAGTGATTTCGGCTTTGTCTTTTATATCAACAAAATATTCATTTACTTTATTTACTAAACGTGGTGTATCGCTTACGGTTTGAAGAAAGCCTAGGGAGCCGGCAATTTTTTTAGCAGTTGGCGACACGGTTCTGTCTGTATGTTTTTGCGCCCACAAAGTAAGGCCGGTAGAATTTTGATTATAAATTGTCCAGAAAATAATCGAGATCGCGAAAATAAACAGTAAAGCCCCGATTCCCCTTTTGTCTTGCCCTTTAGCTTTTACATAAAGAGAAACATAAAAGGCGATGATGGGAAGGCATGCAAAAATAAAAGCATCATTGGATTTGCTACCCAAAATCGTTGAACCGAAGATCAAAGTTGGAAGTATCCAACCAATGATAGCAGCAATGATTGCCGGTAAAAAAACGTAACCCAAAATTTTGCTCAACGGCATATCCTCCGCCCTTTTCTCTTTTTTTACTTCACCCACCCTAACTCCTTTTAAGGAGCTTGCCAAAATGATCATTCCAATTACAATGCGAATGCCGGCAGCCGCAAATGCATAACCCCATCCATATTGATTTCTTAAATAGGCGGCTACAAAATTGCAAAAGAGTGCGCCAATATTGATGCCCATATAAAAAATATTATACGCATTGTCTTTTAAAGGTTTAAGGTCTTCACGATTATAAATATTTCCGAGTAAAGTAGAAATATTTGGTTTAAAAAAACCATTCCCCACTATAATCAATAACAGCGAAATGTATAAAGCAGTATTGCCGGGAAATGAAAGCCCAAAATACCCGAGCGCCATTAACGAGCCGCCAATAAAAATAGACCTTATATAGCCAAGGTAACGATCAGCCAATAAGCCTCCGATAAAAGGAGTGAGATAAACAAGTGCAATAAAACTTCCAACAATATCGGCGCCCATTTTTTCGGTCATCCCTTTGCCGCCGGTTTTATCATCAATCAGGTAAAGAAGCAATATGCCAACCATTAAATAATAAGCGAACCTTTCCCACATCTCGGTCATGAAAAGTACATATAATGCTTTCGGATGTTTGCCTTTTTTATGCTCGGCGAGATCTGCCGGAATCATCTCGTTTTCCATATTGTTTTGGGTTTGATTTACAAATAATTTTGGAAAGGTTTCTAATTAGGTTGTAATGTAAACAGAATTTTCAAACCAAGTTTATTTTATTGAAATAAAATTAATCAAATTGAACAAAAATTAATTTTAAATCAAAGAAGCCCATTCCTGCCATGTAAATAGCCTGTAGTTTTATCTTTCCTATTTGCTCTTTTACAGTAAACCAACAAATATTGAGTTTTTTAAATAATTTTTCAAGACAATTTTGATTGATACAGAATGAAGTTTACTAACTTGCCCTCTCTTTTTTTTAGTAATCCAAAAACAAAACAATTTTGAAAATTCTTATCCTGGGAGCCGGAGGCAGGGAACACGCGTATTGCTGGAAAATCAGTCAAAGTACTTTATGTACCCAATTATTTATAGCGCCCGGAAATGCGGGGACAGCCACGCTTGGCGAAAATATTGATATTGATATTAATAACTTTGAAGCCGTAAAAAAAATATGCGTTTCACAAAATATTGAAATGGTAGTGGTAGGCCCCGAAGAGCCTTTGGTGAATGGTATTTATGATTTTTTTAAATCAGATAAACAACTTCAAAATATTATTATTACCGGGCCTTCCAAAGCCGGCGCGGAATTGGAAGGAAGCAAAGCTTTTGCAAAAAACTTCATGCAAAAAAATGCAATTCCTACGGCAAAATACAAGGAATTTGACATCTCCAATTTTGATGAAGGGTTGGAATATATTCAGCACCACCCTTTGCCGGTCGTTTTAAAAGCAGATGGTTTAGCTGCCGGAAAAGGCGTGATTATCTGCCATAATTATGTGGAGGCTTTGAGTGAATTTGAGCTAATGATTCAACAGGCAAAATTTGGCAATGCAGGAAAAAAAGTGGTAGTAGAAGAATTTCTTGATGGAATAGAATTAAGTGTTTTTGTTCTTACGGATGGGAAAAATTATGTGATTCTCCCTGAGGCGAAAGATTATAAAAAAATAGGTGAAGGCGACAAAGGGCTGAACACCGGCGGCATGGGAGCCATAAGCCCGGTGCCTTTTGCTACGGAACATTTTATGAAAAAAGTTACCGGGCAAATTATTGAACCTACGATAAAAGGTTTGCAGGAAGAGAATATCGATTACAAGGGATTTATATTTTTTGGTTTGATAAAAGTAAAAGAAGAACCCATAGTAATCGAATACAATTGCCGTATGGGCGATCCGGAAACTGAAGTGGTTTTGGTTCGTTTAAAGAATGATTTGGTTGAATTATTAATTGCCATGGATCAGCAAAAATTAGATACACAAAAAATTGCTGTTGAAAAAAATAATGCCGTAACAATTGTTGCAGTAAGCGGCGGATACCCGGGCAATTACAAAAAAGGGGTTCCTATTGAATTTTTATACCTTGAAAACCCGGAAACAAGAAAACATATTGATGATGACGGAACTGGCGACATGGTTTTTCATGCCGGAACAAAAAATGTAAATAACCAAACAGTTACAAATGGCGGAAGGGTACTTGCAGTTTCTGCAATGGCTGTTGGGTTGGGCGATGCAATTGAACTTTCAAAATCAATTTTAGAACAAATTCATTTTGAAGGTATGTACTACCGCGGCGATATCGGTTACGAGTTTGTCGATTAATTTTTTAAATCCCAAAAAATGCATTTACCCGTGTAGGTTATATTTCATCCGGCCCGGTTTTTTTTTGGCAGCCTCCCAACCGATAATGGCGGTTTTTCTTATGCTTCCCCAGTGGTAATCGCCAAAAATTCCTGAAGACTGAATTACCCGGTGGCATGGAATTAAAAATGCAACAGGATTAGCGCCGATCGCGGTTCCTACTGCGCGGGATGCAGATGGTTTTTTAATATTTTTAGCTATATTTCCATAAGTAGTTATCCGCCCGGCAGGTATTTTGAGTAATGCTTCCCAAACTTTTACCTGGAAATCAGTTCCTTTTAAATGTAGTTTTATTTCATCCGGTTTTTTCCAATTCTGAGAAAAAATAAATAAAGCATTTTGCTGAAAAAGATCAGTCATTTGATTATAATTTGCCTTCGGAAATTTATGGGCCAATGCGTTTAGCGCATTCATCTCATCATCAGCAAAGGCCAGGTAGCAAATACCTTTGTTGGTAGAAGCTACTATAATATTCCCAAAAGGGCTTTCAGCGAAACTGTAATTAATATTCAAATTGTCCCCGCCGTTTTTATATTCGCCAGGAGTCATTCCTTCAATGTTTATAAAAAGGTCGTGTAAGCGGCTTGTACCTGATAAACCGGTTTCAATTGCTGTATCAAATAAACTGGAGCTTTTTTCTTCCAGCATTTTTTTCGCATATTCCAGGCTAATATATTGAAGAAATTTTTTAGGAGTTGTTCCCGCCCATTCAGTAAATAACCGTTGAAAATGATAAGGGCTCAGGTGTATTTCCCGGGCAATTTCATCTAAATTTGGTTGCGATTTAAAATTTTTTTGAATGTAACTTATTGCTGAGGCAATCCGTTCAAAATTGATACTTGTTTGCTGTTCCATTTTTCATTTATTTGATGATTGCAAAAATAGAAAGGGTAACATAACTTATCTATCCGAAACTTGCTCTCTTTTGATTAATTTACGGAAAATAAAAATCTTTTAAATTTGTCCGTTTACTGTGTTTTTTTCTCGAAAGCAAAAGAGTTACATTATAATTTTTATCCTTTTAAACAATTTACAAATTCTAATTGCGTTTCATAATAAAAACCTTCAATAGTATTCGGTTGTAATTCCAAATTATTTCCACAACTTTGCAGGCATTAGTAATTTTCAATACCTCAAATAAAACATGGGCCTTTTTAATTTTTTCACACAGGAGATTGCGATAGATCTGGGAACTGCAAATACGCTGATAATCCATAATGATGTGGTGGTAGTAAATGAACCTTCAATTGTTGCTTTGGACCGCAACAATCCCAAAAACATACTGGCTGTGGGTAAAAAAGCATTGATGATGCACGAAAAAACCCATGAAAGCATCCGTACGGTTCGCCCCTTGAAAGATGGTGTAATTGCTGATTTTAATGCTGCGGAACTGATGATCCGCGAGATGATCAAAAAAATATATCCGAAAAAACCTTTGTTTCCGCCAAGCTGGAGAATGATGATCTGCATTCCAAGCAGCATCACAGAAGTAGAAAAACGTGCAGTAAGGGATAGCGCTGAACAGGCGGGAGCCAAAGAAGTTTATCTTTTGCATGAGCCTATGGCGGCAGCTTTGGGTATTGGAATTGATGTAGAAGAACCAGTTGGAAATATGATCATTGATATTGGCGGTGGTACCACAGGAATTACGGTAATCGCGTTGGCAGGAATTGTTTGCGATCAATCCATTCGTGTAGCAGGTGATGAATTCACAGCTGATATTATGGAAGCATTACGCCGTTATCATAGCTTACTTATCGGCGAACGTACCGCCGAACAAATTAAAATTCAGATTGGCGCAGCCATGAAAGATATTGACAACCCTCCGGATGATATGCCGGTAAACGGGCGCGATTTGGTAACTGGTATCCCGAAACAAATTATGGTGAGCTACCAGGAAATTGCAGAAGCTTTAGATAAATCAATTTTCAAAATAGAAGAAGGAATTTTGAAAGCTTTGGAAACTACTCCGCCGGAGCTTGCTTCAGATATTTACAGGAGAGGATTGTATTTAACCGGCGGCGGGGCTTTGCTTCGCGGCCTTGATAAAAGGTTGGCTGCAAAAATTAAATTACCTGTCCATATTGCTGACGATCCTTTAAAAAGTGTGGTTCGCGGAACCGGCCTCGCTTTAAAACATTATGACCGTTACCCTTTTGTAATGCGGTAGGTTTTTGATTATTAATTGCACTGCTTAGTTTTTCATTTTAATCAATATTAAATTTGCAGGAATAATTATTTTCAACTTCTATTTAAATTGCTGCTTCATAATGCAGCCCGGATGAAACCATGCGTAATATTTTTCTCTTTATCCGCATTTATTTTACATTTATTTTCTTCTTATTTCTGATGGGAATATCCTTTTTTATGCTCTTCAGTTACAATCGTTACCATCATGCGGCTTATTCTGCAGTGGCCAATGAAGTAACCGGAAGCATCAGTAAAAGAATAAACGGTATTGAATATTATTTTCAATTAAAAAGGACAAATGATTCGCTTGTAAAAGCTAATGAAACTTTATATAATAAACTCCGGCAGGATTATGAAATACCCGACACGGTAGATAAAATAGCCATTGATACGCTAAATGTTGACTCAACGCATAAACAAAGAAAATACCTGTACATGCAGGCAAAAGTGATCCACAACTCTGTAAATCTTTTAAATAATTATATTGAATTACATCGTGGTTCCCTTCAGGGAATTGAACCGGATATGGGAGTCATAGATGTTAATAATGCCGTAGTGGGAACTGTGATTGATGTAAGTAATAATTATGCAGTGGTTATGAGTTTGCTTCACGAGCAAAGTAATTTAAGCGCGAGATTGAAAAAGGGAGGCGAAACCGGCATCATCAGCTATGATGGAAAAACTCCTGGTATTTTGTATTTAAAAGATGTTTCCAAATTTGCTAAAATTCATTCGGGCGATTCTGTTATCACAAGTGGCTTTTCTGATAAATTTCCGGGAGGGTTGATAATCGGGTATGTAAAAGATATTATTAATGATAAAAGCAGCAGCACTTATACCGCAAGGGTAGAGCCGGCTGCCAATTTTGAAAAACTTCAATATACTTATATTATTAATAATTTACAGTCAGAAGAACCCGGCCAACTTTTAAAAAAGGCGAAAAGTAAATGAGTAACTTAATTAAAAATATAATTCGTTTTTGCCTTTTCATTTTTGTACAGGTATTCATCCTTGATCAGATTCCACCTTTGCATCAATTAGTAACGCCTTATGTTTATTTTCTTTTTATTTTATGGCTACCTTTTAAAATGGGTAGGCGTTTGCAAATGCTGCTGGCCTTTGCTTTAGGATTTACACTTGATTGTTTTAATAATACGTATGGAATGCATGCTGCTTCCTGCGTATTGATTGCTTATTTACGCCCGTTTCTTATTAATTTACTTATATCCCAGGAAGGGGCAGAAAGTAATTATAATGAACCTTCAATCCAAAGTATGGGATTTACGCCTTATCTTACCTACATTACAATTTTAACTTTTATTCATCATACTTTTCTTTACTTTTTGCAAGCTTTGCAAACCGGCGGCTATTTTTATTTCTTCTTAAAATCTTTAATTTCCACCGCAATAAGTTTACTGTTAATATTGTTAATAGAATTATTATTTGTTAGAAAACAAAGATTTAGGACAAATACGATTTAGGAAAAGTATTTTTGCAGTTAAGTTTTTGCTTTCAAGTACCTCAAAATCAACCCCAAACTGTGTTTAACCAATCCCGTAAAAATATAATTATCGCAATTTTCCTTCTCATGGGATTGATAATTATTTTACGGCTTTTTATCCTGCAAATAGTGGATAAAAAATATTCCATCATGGCAAATGAACAAGGCAGGTTCCGGATGGTTGTTTATCCGAACAGGGGAATATTATTCGACAGAGATGGTAAAGCAGTTTTACGAAATACCGTTATATATGATTTGATGGTTACCCCATCTAAATTATACAGAATGCATTTGGATACAGCAGATCTTTGCCGGATTTTGAATATCGATACTGCAGAATTCAGGAAAAGGATTATTACTGCTATTATTAAAAATCGTAGCTATAGGCCCTCTGTGTTTGAGACTTCTCTCTCTGAAGAAAAAATTGCGAGGCTCAATGAAAGTATGTACAAATTTGTACCAGCGTTTTATTTACAGGCAAGGCCGGTGCGCGATTATCCGTATGACGCAGCAGGAAATATCCTGGGTTATTTATCAGAAGTGGATTCAAATTTTTTAAAAAGGCATGATGGCGAAGGGTATCAAATGGGAGATTATGCAGGCAAGACAGGGCTGGAAAGAAGTTATGAAAGGGTACTAATGGGGCGTAGAGGGATTGAATATTGGAAACGTGATAATAAAAACAGGCTTACTGACAGGCTTGAAAACGGAAAGTATGATACTGCTGCAGTTCCAGGGCAAAATCTTCATATGTCATTAGATATTGATCTTCAAAAATTAGGCGAACACCTGATGGAAAATAAGGTGGGCGCAATTGTAGCTATAGATCCTAAAACTGGCGGCGTACTTGCAATGGTGAGCAGCCCGACTTACAAACCTAGTTTATTAACCGGAGCTAAAAGAAGAAAACATTTTTCGCAATTAATTTTAGATCCACGGCTGCCAATGTACAATCGCGCTATTAGCGGTACCTATTCTCCGGGATCAACATTTAAAACGTTGCAGGCTCTTATTGGTTTGCAGGAAGGTGTTATTACTCCATCTACAAGATTTTTATGTACCGGCGCTTTTTACGGCTGCGGCCGCCATGGGTTGCCTTGACCCGGGTAATTTTAATCTAAAAGAGGCTATCACGGTTTCATGCAATACGTATTTTGCCAACGTGATGCAGCGTTGCATTAATAATCCCCGATTTGGTTCTTCGGATAGCGCGTTAAGAGTTTGGGATAAGTACATGTATGCGTTCGGCCTTGGAAACAGGTTGGGAATAGATATGCCATTTGAGAAGAGTGGTGTTATTCCAACTCCAAGAACGTATAACAGGATGTATGGCGACGGGCACTGGAATTTTTGTACATTTCGTTCTTTAAGTATTGGGCAGGGAGAAGTGAACGTAACGCCATTACAGGTAGCGAATGAAATGGCTTATCTGGCTAACAAGGGTTGGTACATTACACCGCACATGATTGATTCAATTGATGGGGGTGACAAGTACGGCTTGCTGGATTCATTTAAGTTGAGGCATCATCCTTTAAATATTCCTGATTCAATTTTTGAAGCGGTGGCAGATGGCATGCAGGGCGTAATGGAAAGAGGAACCGGTGCTGCAGCAAAAGTTCCGGGTATTATAGTTTGCGGAAAGACAGGAACGGTTGAAAATTATTATAAAGGTGTAAAACAAAAGGATCATGCTTTTTTTGCTGCTTTTGCACCACGTGAGAATCCGCGGATAGCCATTGCTGTTATCTGCGAAAACGCGGGATTCGGTGCAACTTCATCTGCTCCCATTGCGAGCCTGATGATAGAAAAATATTTAAAGGATTCTATTGCAGAACCTGATAGGAAAGTTTTGGTAGAAACTATTTCAAAATTGAATTTGATACCGGCACGAATGCTTGATGCGATGCGCGAAAGAGATTCAATTGCTCGTGTAAAAAATCAAAAATACCTTTTGGAAAAGGAATACATAAATCGAATGAAAGATACGCTGGGGATTGATGATGAGGATAGTTCTGCTGCATTGGATGAATTAAATAATTCAAAAATGGATACATTACCAAAGACTGATTCTGTACCACAAAAAAAACAAACCATAAAAGGCCGCTCCACCAATGCTGTTTTACCGGAACAAAAGAAGCGAAAAACAAAAAAATAATAGTTCACTAAAAGATTTTTAAAAAATTAATGCGCGATCAGGCTATAATATCTAAAGGAATAGATTGGATAAGTGTTTGGTTCTATATTATTATTCTTTCAATAGGGGTACTATGCATTTTTTCTGTTGAGTATCATAACGACGAAAATATCTGGCGCAACATTATTGGCCTTAAAAAAAACTATTCACGCCAGTTGCTGTTCATTGGCATCTCTGCGGTAGTAGCTACTTTTATTTTACTCACTGATAGTAAATTCTTTACAGCTACAGCCAATTTAAGTTATGCTTTTGGTATCCTTCTGATGATGGCCACATTTGTATTAGGAAAAGATATCAATGGCTCACGCTCGTGGATCCCCCTAGGGTTTTTTAATCTTCAACCGGTAGAAACCTGCAAGATTTTTACTGCCCTGGCACTTTCAAAATACCTATCCAGGCCGGAAACCAATTTTCAAAATCGAAGATCTCAGCTTATTGCCGCAGCTATCGCTTTAACGCCGGCAGCTTTTTCGCTTTTGCAAAATGAAACGGGCCTGGCTTTGGTCTATTTTGCTTTTTTGATTCCTATGTACCGCGAAGGCCTTCCGCCGGTTTACCTAATTATAGGTTTTTCGTTTGCTATTCTTGTAGTAGCTACTATTTTGGTCGAAAAAAATTTATTGGCGCTTATACTAACTATAATTGCTGCCATTGCAATTTATGTATTAAGAAGAACCATCAAGCGCGACAAAGCAGTGTTAGTAGTTGTTTTGGGGCTTTGGATGTTGTGCGTTGGTATTCAAAGATTTGCAGTTCCCTATATTTTCAAACACGTATTGCATCAATACCAGGTAGAAAGAATTATGAACACTTTTGGTGTTGATTATATTGCTACCGGGGAAACAACAGGGCTAACAAAAAAAGGGCAGGCAGAAGAACATAAGGAAAAAAAGGCAAAGGAAAATTATAACGTAAAGCAATCAAAAATTGCAATTGGTTCTGGGGGGTTATGGGGAAAGGGGTTTTTAAAAGGCACACAAACGCAGGGCGATTTTGTCCCTGAACAGCACACTGACTTTATTTTCACTACGGTAGGGGAGAACTTTGGCTTTTGGGGCAGCGCTTTAGTGGTAATTTTGTATTTTTCATTTATACTGCGCATTGTTTTTCTGGCAGAACGGCAGCGTAGTACTTTTACACGGGTGTATGCCTATAGCGTAGCAGCCATTATCTTTTTTCATGTTTCTATTAATATTTGTATGACGGTTGGCCTGGCTCCCGTTATTGGAATAACATTACCATTAATGAGTTACGGAGGGTCCTCCCTGTTAACATTTACCATTTTAATCTTTATTTTAATCAGGTTGGATGCAGACCGGCAAATGATTTTGAGATAAATAGAATTTTTAATTTCCATCTGGCAAAAAATACAATATGCCTAAAATTATTCCATTAAGCGAAGGAGCTTTTACAGTAGATCAATCAAAAAAGTTTGTCCCGTTTGATATTCATAAAGATGACCTTCAAGGTAGAAATAAAGGTAGCCTTTTAGTAGAAATCCAACCGTTTGTTGTTATTACTTCAAAAGATATTCTCTTGCTGGACACAGGGTTGGGGTTTGCAGATAAGAACGGGCAATTACAAATCCATAAAAATTTAGCAGCTCATGGCCTTAATGCTACGGATATTACTAAAGTGCTTCTTTCTCATCTTCATAAAGACCATACCGGTGGGATCGCCCAACCCAATAAAAAAATTGTAAGTTTTGAAAATGCCACTTATTATATTAATAAGCATGAATGGGATTTTGCCTTGAAAAAAGGCTTGCCTTCTTATCATATAAACGATTTTTTATTACTTGAAAAAAGCAGCAAAGTTGTTTTTACAGAAGATGAGGGCGTTATAGATGGATATATTTATTATAAAGTTACGGGTGCGCATAGCCCTTATCACCAGGTATTTAAAATAATCGATGATAATAAAATAATATTTTTTGGAGGTGATGTAGCGCCTCAGTTACAACAAATGAAAAACCGTTTTAAAGCAAAATATGATTTTGACGGCGCAGCAGCGATGGAACTCAGGCAAAAGTGGTGGGAAGAAGGCAAAAATGAAAAATGGGCATTTTTATTTTACCATGATATAAAAGACCCGGTATTTACATTTTAAATAAAATAAAGGCCTGCCCTAAAAAGGGCTGGCCGTTGCTAACCTATGAAAAACACCGTTGCAAAAATAGGAGAAAAACTAACTTCTCCAATTTTAATTATTTTTTTTAATAATATACATTTAATCTGTCTGCCAAATATATTAAGGTTCAGTGATTTGTATTACAAAAAAACATTAATAATATATTCTATAATATTTTAAAAACTCAGCGTAATTAATAAGCCTGTTTTTTGAACAAAAAATCCTTGTTATGGACAAAGCTAACAGATTAAAGTTTTATTAATCAAAGAAATAAAACAAAAACTCTTTGTACTATCAACATAATCCTCACTGAATCAACTTCCTCGTAAGGTAACCTGAATAATCAGGAACTACCACAGGATAATCCTCAAGCATTAAAACAGAAGTAAGCAGAAAATCTGCAGTCGTTCGATTGCAGGCCAATAGAATATTCCAGGCTACGGCAAGCCTTAGCAAAGCTTTTACATCGCTGTCATGCGGTTGCGCTTCCATCGGGTCCCAAAAGAAAACCATCATATCGAGTTTTTCTTCAGCTATCATTGCACCCATCTGTTGGTCGCCGCCGAGCGGCCCGCTTAATAATTTTTTTACATCCCTTCCCAATTTTTCTTCTAATAATTTTCCTGTTGTGCCTGTAGCGATTAATTCATGCTTTGATAAAACAGTCCTGTTATAATAGGCCCATTCTATCAAGTCTTTTTTTTTGTTATCATGAGCTACTAATGCAATTCTCTTTGTTCCGGAAATGATTCTTATGTGTTCCATAGTAGAATTTTTATCTCTTGTTATCAAAAGTAAAATATCAATAGAAGAATCAATATTATTTATTGGTTTACTGGCAGAAAATAAAAGCAAATACTTTTATTTTAAATTAAAATTCTTTAATAAAAGTTTGTTTACTATTAAAATTCAGTAATTATTATTTTTTTGAAATTGACTTTATTTAGATTCAGCGGCATTTAAATAATCAGCAAGATCATTTATTGCTTTTGCATCAACCTCAATTTGGCCCTGCGCTTCTTTCCAGTTTCTTTGTTCAATGGCTTCGCGGATGCCCGGCATTGTTTTTACCCCATATCCGGTATAAAATCCGGGCGCATAAATTGTATGCTTGTACCACGGGCGGCGGGGCAAGCCTTTTTCAGAAAGTAACTGTTGCTCTGCCTGGTAAAGTGATTGATTAAATTCTTCACTTCCACTGTTTGTTTTTATTTTATTTTCAAAAACAACTTGCAGGCTATCGGCACTTTTTTTCAAATCTGCTAATGCATTTTGTAATGGCGAAAAATCAAGATAAGGCACTTCAGGTTTTACCACAGGGCTTATCAATTTCTTTGTAGGGTCTTCACCAACAGCATAATCATTTGCAGCGATAATTTTATTTTCTACTTCAGTACTTTCCCTGGTGCTTTTTAAAAGAGTTTGCAATTCATCAGAATATTTATCAATGGTTTTGTATAAATGGGTAAAATCAAATGGTAAAACATCCGCATTTGCCATTCGTAAAACTGCAAGCCCGGCAGTTTCTGCAAGTGCCACTTCATAATGAAAACCAGGATCTTTAAAATTTACAAAATCATAGTAAGAATCATAAATTGAATGATATTCGCCTCCATTGTCTTCTCCGCCGTAACCCAGGTTTAATGCTGGTATTCCTGCATGTTGAATAAATGAAGAATAATCAGAACCAGAACCCATCGCCCCCAGTTTTAAATCATTTTCGGCTAATATTTTTTCTCTTGATTCTGTATTGGATGTATTGATTGCTTCATAAGCTTTCCTGCGCTCAAATACATTTACATTGGTTTGCGGGTCAATTACCGTTTTGGCAATTCCGTCCATCAAAGGTTCCAAAGCATGGGAGCCTTCGGCGAATAAAAAACCGCGGCCGTTATTATCAGAATTAATATAAACTACTGCTTTTTGTTGCAACTCTTTTTCATGAGTTTCCAGCCATTCCGTTGACCCAAGCAATGCGGGTTCTTCTCCATCCCATGAACAATACACTAAAGTGCGGTCCGGTTTCCAGCCGGTTTTTAAAAGGCTGCCAATAGATCTTGCTTCTTCCAGCATAGCCGCCTGGCCGCTAATTGGATCGGCTGCTCCATTTACCCATCCATCCTGGTGATTGCCTCTTATTACCCATTCGTCAGGAAATTTTGAACCTTTGATTTTAGCGATTACATCATAACACGGAACAATATCCCAATTGAATGCCACTTTTAAATGGACAACTGTTTTTCCGGGGCCGATGTGGTAAGCAAATGGCAAACCGCCGTGCCAGTTTCGCGGAGCTACAGGGCCGCTCGAGCGCTTCCAGCAAAGGTGTTGCATCATGATAACTAATTGGAAGCACCGGTATTTTTAAAAGGTTGGGAGCTTGTAACCTGTCTAATCTTTTGGCATCTTCCGTAGCGCCAACGCCCGGTGTTAAAGGGTCGCCCGGATAAATAACCATATCCATTACAGAACCTCTTTGAACTCCATATTCATTCTTGAAAGCGCCTTTCGGGTACACATCACCGTTAAAATATCCATCGTCAATAGGGTCACTGTAAATGATACAACCAATGGCACCATGTTCCTGGGCCACTTTCGGTTTGGTGCCGCGCCAGCTATGCCCATATTTAGCGATTACAATTTTTCCTCTCACCGATATTCCCATTTCATCCAAAACTTTATAATCATCAGGCAAACCATAATTTACAAAAACCAATTCGCCGGTAACATCTCCATCGGCACTATACGCATTGTAAGTTGGCAATTGGCCGGATTGCCCGCTGGTTGGGTCTTCTTTTAAAGCCGGTTCTTTTAAAAGTGCCTTATAAGTCGTGGGAGACGTCATTTCCAGCAATCTCGTTTTTGGAGTCGGAAATAATACATGAAAAGTTTCTATTTCTGCATCCCAGCCCCATTTTTTATAAAGGCTTAGAATGTATTCTGCATTTTCCTTATCGCCCGGAGAACTTAAATGATGAGGAACTGCGGAAAGTTTTTTCATGGTTGCCCCAATATTTTCAGCACTCAGGTTTTTATCAAAATTGGATTCAAGCGAAAGCTGTGTTTGAACATTTTTTTCGCTAAAGCCTATAATTTTTTTTGTTTGTGCAAATGAGAATTGAGCGATAAAAAGCAGTAAAATAAAAAACAGAAATCTGGGCATGTTATAATTTTTTTTAAAATATCCGGTTAAGTTATATAATTTTTAGATACGATAAGTACAAACAGAAATCTTAATTATTTGTTCGTTTACTATTCAATATTTATTTCACCTGGAAAAACGCTTTTGCGGCTCAATTTCTCCAACTGTTAACTTTCGCTTTTATCCTTGCTAAGAAGCTCTTTTAATGTACCTTTGCAGCCTCAAAAAATTTAGGGCTTTATACCCTTTTGGATAAACATAATTATGGACATTAGAAACATCGCAATAATTGCCCACGTTGACCACGGTAAAACTACTTTGGTTGATAAGATATTACACAGCACGAATATTTTTCGGGAAAACCAGGAGTCAGGTGAATTGATAATGGATAACAACGATCTTGAAAGAGAGCGGGGTATTACTATTTTCAGTAAAAATATTTCTGTTACTTATAAAGATGTAAAGATAAATGTAATTGATACGCCCGGCCATAGTGACTTTGGCGGCGAAGTAGAACGTGTTTTAAAAATGGCTGACGGTGTACTTTTATTGGTTGACGCTTTTGAAAGGGCCGATGCCACAAACACGGTTTGTATTGCAAAAAGCATTGCAGTTAGGCCTTCGCCCGATTGTGGTAATTAATAAAATTGACAAACCGAACTGCCGCCCTGATGAAGTTCATGATGCCGTTTTTGAATTATTTTTCAACCTGGATGCAACAGAAGAGCAACTTGATTTTTCGACCATTTATGGTTCCAGTAAACAAGGTTGGATGAATACTACTCTTGAACCCACTGATAATATTTTCCCTTTATTAGATACCATTTTAGAAAAAGTTCCACCACCATCCGCAGCGGAAGGCACTTTGCAAATGCAAATCACTTCACTCGATTATTCATCTTTTCTGGGAAGAATAGCAGTAGGCAAAGTGGCTAGGGGCATTATTAAGGAAAACCAGCCTTTATCGCTAATGAAACTGGATGGATCGATTCAGAAAAGCCGCGTAAAAGAATTATACGTTTTTGAAGGGCTTGGAAAGAAAAAAGTAAGTGAAGTAAAAGCGGGAGATATTTGCGCAATTGTTGGAATTGATGGTTTTAATATCGGGGAAACAGTGGCTGATTTTGAAAATCCCGAAGCATTGCCTGTCATAAGTGTAGACGAACCAACAATGAATATGCAATTCAGCATTAACAATTCCCCTTTTTATGGCAGGGACGGAAAATTTGTTACTTCAAGGCATTTAAAGGATAGGCTGGAAAAAGAATTAGAGAAAAACCTTGCGCTTCGGGTAACTGAAACGGGAAGTGCAGACAGCTTTATGGTGTATGGCCGAGGTATTTTACATCTGAGTATTTTGGTAGAAACCATGCGCCGTGAAGGGTATGAAATCACAGTAGGGCAGCCGCAGGTAATAGTAAAGGAAATAGACGGGCAAAAATGTGAACCCTATGAAAACCTGGTGGTAGATGTACCTTCAGAACATAGTGGACGCGTAATTGATTTAGTTACACAAAGAAAAGGCGAAATGCTGATCATGGAAAATAAAGGAGAAATGCAACACCTTGAATTTGAAATTCCTTCAAGAGGCTTGATAGGGCTTCGTTCTAACATGCTTACCAATACAGCAGGCGAAGCGGTAATGGCGCATCGTTTTTTGGAATACAAACCCTGGAAAGGTTTTATTCCCGGAAGAAATAATGGTGTTTTGATTTCAAAAAACCAGGAAAAAACAACGGGATATTCTATTGATAAATTACAGGACCGGGGAAGGTTTTTTGTGGATCCGGGAGAAGAAGTTTATGTAGGGCAAATTATTGCCGAACATATCAAGCCCGGCGACCTGGTAGTAAACGCCACAGAGCCCAAAAAATTAACCAATCACCGTGCCAGCGGCGCTGATGACGCATCACGGATTGCACCTAAAACGCAAATGAGCCTGGAAGAATGTATGGAATATATTCAGCAGGATGAATGCATTGAAGTAACGCCAAAATTTATTCGTATGCGCAAAGTAATTTTAAATGAAGATGAAAGGAAAAAAACACAGAAGATGCAGCAGGTAGAAGCATAAAAGATCATTTTATTAGATAATATCGAATGGAATTCCGGCTCGTGAGGCCGGAATTTTTTTGTGAGCTACTATTCTGAACTAACTTATCAACCGCGATTCAAGCCTTTCAGTGTTCATGCGAGATAGTTCTCAAAAAAATTATCTGAGAAATGTATTATCGGAATATTTCTAAGTAAAAGTTTCCTATTAGTAAACTTTATTTAACTTTGCCCCTTGTTCAATATAATTACCAGAAAGACATTGCTTGAATACAGCAATAAATTTCCTGATGCATCTGTTGCATTGCAGGAGTGGTACCACGAATTAGTAAAGTATGACTTTAAGAATTTTAATGAATTGAAAATAGTTTACAAAAATGCAAGCCTGGTAGGAGATGACAGGGTGGTTTTTAATATAATGGGCAACAAATACAGGTTGGTAGTGCGAATGGTTTTTGAATTTAAAGTTGTACAAATTAAATGGTTCGGTTCTCATTCGCAAAATGATAAAATAAATGTCACTTCTGTTCAATATAAAAAAAGATAATTATGAAACTTAAAATCATAAAAACAAAAAAAGAATACGAAGAATGCTTGAATTGGGTGGATAAAATGTTTGATAAAAAAACAAAAATAAATACACCGGAAGGAGAAAAATTACAAATTGCACTACTTCTTATAAAGCAGTATGAGGATAAAAATTATCCAATTCCAATACCAGATCCTATTGAAGCCATCAAAATGAAGATGATGGAAAAAGGATTAAAAAATAAAGATTTGGTAGGAAAAGTTGGTTCCAAAGGATATGTTTCAGCCTTGCTTAACAAGCGTAAACCGATGACACTTGAACTGGCTAAGATGTTTCATAAGGAGTTAGGGATACCTTCTGATATATTGCTTGCATAACTTTTTTAATTGGAAGAAGAATTCATATTATTTTTAAAAAATGGATTTAGACAAATTAAATTTCCTTCCTGACTGGGACGATGAAAGATTTGATAATGAAGAGGATGATGCCTGGGAAAAAAATGAACTGCAGGCTGCAGGAAAGGCTTTATACCTTAAATGGCGCGATGTTTTTGGGCTTGTATTCGCTTTTACCGAAAACCTTTCTGATAACTCTGAAGAAAACGAAACACATGAGCAGTCAACACAAAAACTCATTTATGAAAACGCCATGATCATCGCACCCAAAATAAGAAGCGCCTCGATGGTGGATTTGTATGTTTTGCAAATGGAAAACGCAGCCATCATCCGTACCAATGCCAGGCAGTTAATGGAGCAGGTTGGCTTTGCGGTACTAATGGGTTTGGCTGATGAAGGTTACAAAAAAGTAATCGAAGATGCAATGAATGAATTCAGGGAACTCTTTAAAAACTGGGTAGCCACTTTTCAAAAAGACGAATTTGAAGATGAATGGGGATTGTTTATTTAAGAAGATAAGTTTTCAACATAAAAAGGCTGATTTTATTTTAGCAGTAAACAAACAAATAGCCCAATTTCTTATTTTGAAGTTAAACCTGCTCCTGCTTCCGGAGTTCAGCGCCAATTTGGAAACTGTAATTTTTTTTCCTTCTAACCCTTTACCGTCATGCTTTTCAAAATAAATTGAATAAGTTGCCAATTGTAGAATTAACTGATTATTTATTTTATTTACCAAGTATTTAAAGATAATTTCAACAGCATTTGCCTTGTAAAGTAATTTTGCAAAAAACAAACAACTTTTTAACTATCTTTCATGGGCTGTAATGTTGCAGTAAATAAGAATTGAACAAACGAGCTAATCAATTATGGAAAATAAAGGTTTATACTCTTCTGAATTTGAACATGACGCATGTGGAATAGGTTTTGTCGCTAATATAAAAAGCAATAAAAGCCACCGCATTGTTTCTGATGCCCTTACCATTCTTGAAAATATGGAACATCGAGGCGCTTGCGGATGCGAAATGAATACAGGCGATGGCGCCGGAATTTTAATTCAAACGCCGCACGAGTTTTTCTTTGATGAATGTTTAAAATTAGGAATCCACCTGCCTTCGTATAGTAAATATGGCGTAGGCGTTTTATTCTTTCCAAAAGATATACGCTTGCGTGAAGAATGCAGGGATATTTTTAACCGCTGTGCCGAAACCATGGGCCTTGAAGTAATGGGCTATCGACGCGTACCTGTAAATACAGAGGATATTGGCACATCCGCATTATCGGTTGAGCCTGAAATAGAACAGGTTTTTATAGCCTGCCCGGACCATATAAATAATCCCGATGAGTTTGAAAGAAAATTATTTGTTTTAAGAAACTATGCTGCTAAAACCATACATAATACAGTTAAGAAAGATGCTGTAGGGTTTTATGTAGCTTCCCTTTCTTATAAAACTATTATTTATAAAGGGCAGCTTACCAGCCTCCAGCTTCGAGGGTATTTTCCTGATTTAAGCAACAAAAAAATTGTTTCTGCTTTTGGATTGATTCACTCTCGTTTTGCAACCAACACTTTTCCTTCATGGAAACTGGCACAACCCTTTAGGTACATTGCGCATAATGGGGAAATCAATACTTTGCAGGGAAATTTAAACTGGCTGCGTACCAGTGAAAAAGGGTTTATTTCCCAATTCTTTTCCAAAGAAGAAATGGAAATGCTTTTACCGGTCGTTGAACAAGGCCAATCTGATTCCGCATGTTTGGATAACATGATCGAACTGCTACATTTGTGCGGGCGTTCTTTGCCTCATGTAATGATGATGCTAATTCCCGAAGCCTGGGATGGCAATGAACAAATGGATCCCGTAAAGAAAGCTTTTTACGAATTTCACGCTTCATTTATGGAACCATGGGATGGGCCAGCCTCTATTTCCTTTACCGATGGAAAAGTTATTGGCGCTACTTTAGATAGAAATGGCTTGCGTCCGTCAAGGTATTGTATTACTACCGACGACCGTGTCATAATGGCCTCTGAAACCGGCGTTCTTCCGGTAGACCCTAAATTGATAAAAGAAAAGGGCAGGTTGCAGCCTGGAAAAATGTTTGTGGTTGACCTTGAAGAAGGAAGGATTATCAGTGATGAAGAAATAAAGCAAAAGATCTGTTCGCAGAAACCTTATGCCGAATGGTTAAATAAATATAAGATCCGTTTGGAAGAATTGCCTGCGCCACGCGTAATGTTTACTCATCTTGAACACGACCAGATTTTTAAATATCAAAAAGCTTTTGGTTATTCTACCGAAGACCTGCAATTAATCATTTCACCTATGGCTCTTACCGGCAAAGAACCGATTGGCTCAATGGGAAATGATACTCCTTTGGCGGTTCTAAGCGAAGAACCACAACATTTAAGCAGCTATTTCAAACAACTTTTTGCACAGGTAACCAATCCGCCAATTGACCCTATCAGGGAAAGGCTGGTTATGTCTTTGGCAACTTTCGTGGGTAATAATGGTAATTTATTAGAAGATAACCCTTTGTCGTGCCATACATTAGCTTTAAAACATCCGGTGCTTTCCAATACTGAATTAGAAAAGATCAGAAGTATTGATACCGGCATATACCAGGCGCATACTTTACAAACTTATTTTCTGGCTGATGGCAAGCCCGGTTCTCTTCAAAAAGGGATTGAGCGGTTGTGCCGTTATGCGGCGGAAGCCGTGGAAGATGGCTTTGAAGTATTAATATTATCCGACAGGGCGATAGATTCGGAGCATGCTGCAATACCCTCCTTATTAGCAACGTCTGCAGTCCATCATCATCTTATTAAAAAAGGTTTGCGTGGGCAGGTAGGCCTGATTATTGAAGCCGGGGATGTTTGGGAAGTTCATCATTTTGCCTGCCTTATCGCTTTTGGCGCTACCGCTATCAATCCTTACCTGGCACTTTCCACCATCCGTGATTTAAGAATCCAGGGAAAATTGGGCGATGAACTGGATTCAAATGCGCTAAAGAAAAATTATAAAAAAGCAATTAATGACGGATTGCTGAAAGTTTTTTCAAAGATGGGAATATCTACTTTCCAATCTTACCAGGGAGCCCAGATTTTTGAAATATTAGGAATCAATAAATCAGTAATTGATAAATACTTTATAGGCGCTACTTCCAGGATAGGAGGAATGGGCCTTGATGAAATAGCAAAAGAAACTTTAGTAAAACATTCTTTTTCATTTAGTAAAAAAGATATTCCATTCGACCGCCTTACAGTTGGGGGAATTTACAAATGGAGAAGAAAGGGAGAGTTTCATTTGTTTAACCCTGTAACCATTCATTTACTTCAGTATTCCACCAGGATGAATGATTATAAAATTTTCAAAAAGTATTCAAAAGCAGTAAATGAACAAAGTGAAAAGGCGGTGACTTTAAGAAGCCTGTTTCAGTTTAAAAACAACCGCCCTTCTATTTCGATTGACGAAGTGGAACCTGCAGAAAATATTTACAAAAGGTTTGCTACCGGCGCTATGTCCTTCGGTTCTATATCATGGGAAGCGCATACTTTATTGGCAATCGCTATGAACCGCCTCGGAGGAAAAAGTAATACAGGTGAAGGTGGCGAAGATGAAATAAGATATGAAAAATTAGCCAATGGAGATTCTATGCGGAGCGCTATCAAACAAGTAGCTTCTGCAAGATTTGGCGTTACCAGTTGGTACCTCAGCGAAGCAGATGAGTTACAAATAAAAATGGCGCAAGGCGCCAAGCCTGGAGAAGGTGGCCAATTGCCGGGTTTTAAAGTGGACGAATGGATCGGAAGAGTAAGGCATGCAACGCCAGGAGTAGGCCTGATTTCTCCGCCACCTCATCATGATATTTATTCAATCGAAGACCTCGCTCAATTAATATTTGATTTGAAAAATGCCAACAGGCAGGCGAGAATCAATGTTAAGTTGGTATCAAAAGCGGGCGTAGGCACTATCGCAGCGGGCGTTGCAAAAGCAAAAGCCGATGTTATTTTAATTGCAGGGCATGATGGAGGAACGGGTGCTTCGCCAATGAGCTCCATAAAACATGCCGGGTTACCGTGGGAATTGGGCCTTGCTGAAACTCATCAGACTTTGGTAAAAAATAAATTACGCAGCCGCGTAGTAGTTCAGGCAGACGGGCAATTAAAAACAGGAAGAGATATTGCAATCGCTACTTTACTTGGAGCGGAAGAATGGGGCGTAGCAACGGCTGCATTGATAGTTGAAGGCTGTATAATGATGCGGAAATGCCATTTGAATTCATGCCCGGTTGGAGTAGCTACGCAGGACCCCGAATTGCGCAAACGTTTTACCGGCGAGGCTGATCATGTGGTAAACCTCTTTAAATTCTTAACCCGGGAATTAAGGGAAATTATGGCAGAACTTGGTTTCAGGACCATTAATGAAATGGTAGGCCAGGCAGATTTTCTCGAAAAAAGAGAAAATATTCATCATTGGAAATTCAGCAAACTGGACCTTTCGCCTATTTTATATAAAGAACCTGCTGCTAAATTTGTAGGGCTTTTTAAATCTGAAGAACAAGACCATGGGCTGGACGGGATATTAGATTGGGAATTATTAAAAATAGCTAAGCCGGCTTTGGATAATTTAAAAAAAGTAAAAGCATCATTTGATATTAGAAATACAGACAGAACGACGGGCACCATTTTATCTAATGAGATCTCTAAAAAATATAAAGCCAGGGGATTACCTGATGATACAATTCATTTTAAATTTACCGGAACTGCAGGCCAAAGTTTTGCTGCTTTTAATACCAAAGGGGTAACCATGGAACTGGAGGGCGATGCCAATGATTATTTTGGAAAAGGGCTTAGCGGAGCACAAGTTATTATTTACCCATCAAAGAATGCAGGCTTTATTCCTGAAGAAAATATCATAATCGGCAATGTGGCTTTTTATGGTGCCACTTCGGGAGAAGCATTTATCCGCGGAAAAGCGGGAGAAAGGTTTTGTGTTCGCAATTCGGGTGCAAACGTAGTTGTAGAGGGAGTCGGCGATCATGGTTGTGAATATATGACAGGTGGAAATGCGGTTATTCTCGGGCAAACGGGAAGAAATTTTGCAGCAGGAATGAGTGGAGGTATTGCGTACGTTTATGATGTTCAACATAATTTTGATGCACTGTGTAACAAAGAAATGGTTGACCTTGAAGAACCTGATGAAAATGACATAAGCTTTTTAAACAAAATGATCAACAGTCAATACAAATTAACCGGTAGTTCAGTAGCAAAATTTATTTTAAATGATTTTGAAAATCAGCTGAAAAACTTTGTGAAAGTATTTCCGAAAGATTATAAAAAAGCATTAGCTGAAAAAAAAGAGCCACAGATCATTTCAACGGATAAAATATAGCCGCAGATTTGCACGAAAAGAAGGATAAGAATATGCAAGAAAAATTAGTGTAACTAATGGCAAAAAATAAATAAAAAACTATGGGGAAAGTAACCGGCTTTTTAGAATTTACAAGAGAACTTCCTAAAAAAGTGCCACCTGAAAAGAGGGTAAAAGATTATAAAGAATTTATAGAAAGGTATTCAGATGAAAAGCTGAATGAACAATCGGCCAGGTGTATGGATTGTGGCACCCCTTTTTGCCATCACGGATGCCCGGTAGGCAACCTGATTCCTGAATTTAATGATGCGGTATACCGTAAAAGCTGGCAAGAAGCTTATGAAATACTTTCTTCTACCAATAACTTTCCTGAATTTACCGGAAGAATTTGCCCTGCGCCATGCGAAAGTTCATGTGTTTTGGCAATTAACCAGCCTGCTATTACAATAGAAGAAATAGAAAAACACATTATTGAAATTGCCTTTGAAAAAGGATTAGTAACTCCAAAAATTCCTGCAATCAGAACAGGAAAAAAAGTGGCCATTATCGGCTCTGGCCCGGCAGGATTGGCTGCAGCCGCACAATTAAATTCTGCCGGGCACCATGTTACTGTTTTTGAAAGGGATGATGAGCCGGGAGGCTTATTGCGATACGGGATTCCGGATTTTAAATTAGAAAAATGGATAGTGGAACGCAGGATTAATTTAATGAAAGAAGAAGGTGTAGAAATTAAATGCAACAATAATGTGGGTGTTGATATCAGCATTAATGACCTTCTAAGGGAATACCATGCCATCATTCTTGCCGGCGGTTCTACCATTCCCAGGGATTTAAATATTCCTGGAAGGGAATTAAAAGGCATTCATTTCGCAATGGATTTTTTAAAGCAGCAAAATAAAAGAGTCTCACTTAAAGATGTAAAAGAAGAAAATATTTTTGCCACTGAAAAAAATGTGATTGTAATTGGCGGTGGCGACACCGGAAGCGACTGCGTCGGCACTTCAAACAGGCAAAAAGCCTCTTCTGTAACCCAATTTGAATTAATGCCTAAGCCACCGGGAAGCCGGACACCTTATATGCCATGGCCTTCATATCCTATGATTTTAAAAACAACCAGCTCGCATGAAGAAGGAGCCAACCGTCATTGGGCAATAGCTACTAAAGAATTTATTGGCGATGAAAACGGAAACCTCAAAGCTTTAAAAATTGTTGATCTTGAATGGAAATTTACAGAAGATGATAAACCGGCGCAATTTGTAGAAATTGCAGGAAGCGAAACTGAAATGCCCTGCGAATTGGCTTTGCTCGCAATGGGGTTTGTACATCCTCAACATGAAGGCTTATTAAGCCAGCTTGATGTTGAATTAGACGAGAGGGGAAATGTAAAAGCTTCAGAAAAAGAATTTCATACCAATATTTCAAAAATATTTACTGCCGGCGATATGCGCCGCGGCCAGTCATTGGTAGTTTGGGCTATTTCTGAAGGAAGGGAATGCGCAAGAAAAGTAGATGAATACCTGATGGGGTATTCATTGTTGCCTTCAAAAGATCAAAATATCCTGCAACAAGTTTAATTTAATGAAATTAAAACAGGAATATAGATAATTTGTTGGTTTACTGGATACTGAGTACAAATTCCTATTTGGGTATATTGGTTATTGTTAATTGGAATTTAGTATTTAAACTTACTTCAAAATTGTGTTCACCAAGTATTTCGCGGGCAGCATCATCTTCAAGAACAACCTGTGCAAGGTGCATAGCCAGTGTTGAGCCGCTGATCACATTCCCTACTTTGCCGTCGGTAAATTCTATCTTAAATTTATAACCGGCTTTCCTGCCGGTACCGGCTCTTTCAAAGTCAATACGATTTAGGTTCAATACCTGTTCTTCCAAAACAGATTTCTTCATTAATATTCTGATAATGGGCAAATATTTTTTCCAGATGTGGTTATACATTTAAGATTTAAAGTTTTAATTAAGAAGTAAAATAGCAACATCAGGAAATCAGATGCCGTAATTATTGATAAAATTTTTATTGTTAAGCGTATAAAATTAACGGAAATTTTTTATCGGGAAAAACTTTTAAGTTTTTAGGCTTGTTAATCATTCAAAAAAAATCATATAAAAAAAAATTTATAGCAAAAAAAACTCTATTTTATATTGGAATGCAAAAAAAATCCCTCACAATAGCGAGGGAAATCCTGATTAAAAACTACACACTATGTTTATTGAAGATTAATTTGAGTTAACAGGCTTTTAAAAAAGTAGTATAAATCACTTTATAAATTTCATTACTTTTTTATTTTTATTTTTTGTTATTTAGCAAGTGGCGTATTGCAGTTATTAGATGGCATAAAATAACCGCCATGCGTAAATCCGGTATGAATAATTATAGAAATAGAAAAAAAAATTCTATTTCAAGTGGCTTTAAGGCCATTTATAAATTAATAGCTTAAGTGGATTAACTATTCATTAAATTTGTTATTGTCAACAACTTATTAAGGAATGGCATTTATTGATATTAAATTTCCAAAATCATTATACCGGGCATTGCGTATTCCTGCAAGTTCTACCAAAAGGCAACAATTAAAGGTTTTACAAAAATTATTAAAAAGAGCCCGTTTTACAGAGTTTGGCCAAAAATATCTTTTTGATCAAATTCTTTTAACCAAACATCCCGGTAAAAATTTTCAACGCGTCGTTCCTACTTTTTCATATGAAAAAATTTACAATGATTGGTGGTTCCGGGCTCTTGAAGGTAAGCCTGACGTTTGCTGGCCAGGAATTATTAAATTTTTTGCACTCAGCAGTGGCACCAGTGAGGCGGCCAGTAAATTCATACCGATTACAAAAGAATTAATCCGGGCTAACACACTCACAAGCTTCAGGCAATTGATAAGCCTCGCCTCCTATAATAATGTGCCCAAAAAATATGTTGGCAAAGGTTGGCTTATGCTTGGAGGAAGCACCCATTTACAAAAATCGGCCACCTACTATGCCGGTGATTTAAGTGGAATACAGGCAAAAAATATCCCTTTTTGGTTTCAGGGTATGTATAAGCCGGGAAAAAAAATTGCTAAAGTAACCGACTGGTCTAAAAAACTGGAAGAAATTGTGGAAAAAGCCCCTGAATGGGATATTGCTTTTTTGGTCGGAGTTCCCGCCTGGGTCCAATTGTGCATGGAAAAGGTAATTGAAAGATACCAGCTTAATAATATCCATGAAATATGGCCGAACCTTGCTTTTTATGTCCATGGCGGCGTAGCCCTGGAACCTTATAAAAAAGGCTTTAATAAACTATTAGGCAAGCCGATTACTTACATTGAAACTTACCTGGCAAGTGAAGGTTTCCTGGCCTACCAAAACCGTCAAAATGCAAAAGGAATGAGGCTTGCCACCAATAATAATATATTTTTTGAGTTTGTTCCTTTTGATCTAAATAATTTTGATATAGATGGTAATATGGTGGAAAATCCGCAAACATTGATGGCTCATGAAGTAGAGAAATGTAAAAACTATGCCATTCTGATAAGTACCAATGCCGGCACCTGGCGATACCTTATTGGCGATACCGTTCAATTTGTGGATGTAGAAAAAGCAGAAATTATTATCACAGGGCGAACCAAACATTTCCTGAGCCTGGTTGGTGAACATTTAAGTGTGGACAATATGAATAAAGCTATCAACATGGTGAGCGATGAGTTAAACATTTCTATCGGTGAATTCACGGTTGCCGGAGTGCCTTATGAAGATTTTTTTGCTCATCATTGGTTCATAGGCACCAATGACAAAGTAAATTCTGAAACACTCAAAATTTTGATTGATAAAAGATTAAAAGAATTAAATGATGACTACGAGGTAGAAAGAAATCATGCTTTAAAAGAAATTTATGTGGATGTATTAAGTGAGGAAACATTTATGAAATTCATGAAATTAAAAGGAAAAGTAGGTGGCCAACATAAATTTCCCAGGGTATTAAAAGGAAAAATGCTGGATGAATGGCAAAAATTTTTAAAGGAAGAATATAAATTGAAAATTACTCAAAGCCGCCTTATAAAATAATTTTTACATTGTCTTATTGTTCTTAATTTGAACAAAAAAAATCCCTTATTAATAAATGATTGATGTTATTGAAGCAATACTCAAAGGAATAGCAATGGGATTATTGCTCGTAATATCTGTAGGCCCGGTAATATTCACTATAATTAAACAAAGCATCAACAATGGAAGAAGCGGTGGTTTTAGTTTTGTAATTGGCGTATGGATCAGCGATTTTTTACTGGTAGTATTAAGTAATCTTTTTTCGGAATTAGTAACAACTGTAATGGATTTCAAAATGCAGATCGGAATTGCCGGAAGCATCTTTTTAATGGGAATGGGTGTTTTTTATATTTTTTTTAAAAAAGTACACATTCATCCTGAAGATGTTTCCATTCCTTTAAAAACCAGTGACCATGCGAAAATTGTATTACAAGGTTTTTTACTAAATACCCTTAATCCGGCAGTGATTGCTTTTTGGCTAACCGCCGCCACAGCTATAGCAGTATCACATAGCATCCGTGACCGGATTATAATTTTTGCTACAGCCCTTATTTTGAATATGTCCGCTGATGTTGCAAAGGTGACTCTGGCAGGTAAATTGCGTAAAAAATTAACGGTAAAAAACATTCGGCTTATCAACAAAATATCAGGGTTGATTTTAGTTGTTTTTGGAACCATACTTCTTTTCGGAGTTTTGATTTTTGTAAGAAAAATATAATAGTATGCGCCTTTTTTTTATTTTTTTCACCGCCATTTTTATAGCCAATTCATGTAAGGCGCAAAACGACCTGCTTATTTTGAAAAAGAACGGGCGTACAGTTGAATCTTTTTTTCCTGGAAGCCAAATGGATTTTTCAACTAATTTTAGATATTTTGAAGGAAAAGTAACTGGTATAAAAAACGATTCCGTTTTTTTAGTTCAATATGATATAAAACAAATTTATTCTCCTAATCTTGGCGTTTTTGTAATCGATACTCTTGCAGAATACCATTTTGCAATTAATTACAAGGACATTATTTCATTTGGGGAAAATAAAACCGGTTTTGATTGGAATGCATCCGGGGCCGCACTTTTTGGAGGTGGTGTTTTATTAACTACCGCGGGGTTAATAACATGGATATTGGCTAAACCAAACACTCGTTACTATGCGCGGCCTCAATTGGTTATTGGTGCTGCAGTGCTTTCCGGAATCGGTTACCTGCTTATGAAATCAGGAAATAAATCAATGACATTAGGAAAAAAATATACATTGCATTATATTAAAATGAAATAGTAAATTCTCTTTTTTTTGGACAAAAAACCTTATTTCAGAAAACGCGGTTTATTCAGAAGGCTCGCACGCACTTTTTTAAAAATTATTTTATACGGATTTCTTCTTTCCCTCCTTTATACAGTTATATGTAAATGGATAAACCCTCCCATTACTATTACACAAATTAATAGTTTAATAAGTGGGCATGGCCTACACAGGTCTTATATTAATTATGATGAAATGGGCTCAAACATAAAATTAGCGGTAATGGCCGGCGAAGACCAGTTGTTTCCTGACCATAATGGCTTTGATTTTAAAAGCATCCAAAAAGCGATAAAACATAATCAGAAAAGCAAATCTTTACGGGGAGCCAGCACCATTAGCCAGCAGGTTGCCAAAAATGTTTTTCTATGGCAGCATGGTGGCTATTTTAGAAAAGGGCTGGAGGTATATTTTACTTTTATGATTGAAACATTATGGAGTAAGAAAAGAATTCTTGAAATGTACCTGAATGTAGCTCAAACAGGCCCTGGAATTTTTGGAGTGGAAAAAGCAGCAAAATATTATTTCAACAAGAACGCTAAAGATTTATCCCGTAAAGAGGCCGCAATGATTGCTTCCTGCCTTCCAAATCCGGATCTTTTTACTATTCATCCTGTTTCGCATAGGGTAGCTTACCGCTATCCATGGATCATGCGCCAAATGAATAACCTGGAAACAGATCCGGATATTCAGGCTTTATTGACTACTAAATCAGCAGATACCAAACAGTAAACGAACAAAAAATGATTATTTTGATTTTCCTGTATTTTTTAAAATAACAAAAGGCGGAGAATGCTTCCACCCAGCTTTATACTTCATCATCACAGGCCCGACAGAAAAATTTCCAAGAATAATATCTGCCCTGCCATCGCCATCTATATCGCCTGCATCCATCGTCATCCATCTTCCCATATTGGCTTCCGGAAAGGAATAGGGATGAAAATCAAAATTACCTGTATTTTCAAAATATATAAAACTCTCTTCGGGTTGGTGGATATAATCTGCAAAAAATGAAATAGAGGCAATATCAAGATCGCCATCGCCGTCAAAATCTCTCGCAACAGCTTTATAACATCCGTCAATTGGATAGAAAAATTTTTGCTTAAAATGATTGGTACCGTCATTCATAAAAATATATACACCATGGTAAGGTTTTAAGACTCTTGAATAATCAGCATTGTCGCCACAGGTATAAAGAATATCGGGGTGGCCATCTTTATTAAAATCATCCAATTCAAAATAAGATGAACCGTAAGACGGGGGAAATTTTAAAACCTCTTCCTGTTCAAAATCACCATTCCCTTTATTAGTAAATAAGAAAATACCTTCATCCCCTTGCGCAAATAATGCCCAAATATCCGGTAACCCATCATGGTTGTAATCCTGCACATACGCTTTGATGGCACCCGGAACTTCCCTGATAACGTGTCGTTCAAATTTATTATTACCTAAATTTTCCATCCACGACAATGCACCTTTCAAATTTCCAAATTCACATACCAAATAATCTTTTTTTCCGTCATTATTTAAATCAGCGGCAGTTATTTGCACAGGCCGTTCCAGGTTATCAATTGTTGTTGTAGTATCTATATATGGTTTACCTTCCGGATTGATATTAATAAATTCACCTTTTCCAAATTTGCCATTGTTAGGATTTAATATTCCTATATTACAGGCAAGTAATTTATTTTTTTCGAAATCTATATTTACAATTGGCCCCCCTGTTTTTATTGAATCTTTGATTTGTAAATTCGGATTAATAAAATAAAGATTTTTTTTGATGGCATCAGCCATTATTATAGGATGTAAAGAATCCTGCGAATTAATTTTTACATAACACGTAGCCGGGTTTTCATAATTGAGTTTGGGAATTTCCAGCTTAAAAAGAGCCAGCCCTGATTTAATCGGGTATTTCCTTTTTTGCGAAGGCAAAGAATCAGGGGAAGTGGCCTCATAATAATCTAAAATATTTTGCCATTCACCTGGTTTCATCATTGGTTGGGAAGGATAAAAATCGCGCCCAATATATTGATCTCTTGTTTGCGGGTATATTTGAAACCCGTTTCTAAAAATCCCAAGCCTCGGCCCCATCTCAGGCAATACTCCTTTTTCCCAACTTTTAGAATCCAGTAACGATGGATCAGGCAATTGATGGCACGTTTGGCAATATAATTTTGCCAAGGCTTCTCCTTTTTTAATACTTGAAATTGAAACATTTTTGTGAGTGCTATTCCTCTTATAATTCCCTGCAGGAAGGCAAAGAAAACAGAAAAGAAAAAATAAAAAAAACGGGAAAAAGTTGCTTTACTGCCGTCCGGGTGATTTTTATCATTATTCCATTTAAATAAATATTAATGTAAATTCTATATTGCGTACTACGCCTTTATTATTTTTTATTTCACATGAAACAACATTATTATCATACGGATAAAAAACGGCCGGATTGTGATAAAAAGGAAGATCCATACCCAATCCACCTCTGTTGTTTTTTCCCATTTTTATACGTGATAATGGCGCTTTCATCCAATGGTTCCAATGGTACCATTTTATCATTCCTTTTTAATTCAAAAATCTTCAAAAGCCCCCTGTTCTGGCTCGCAGCCAATAAATATTTTCCCTTACTGCTTCTAAGGGCAACCAATGCTTTGCCGTTTCCCGGGATATAAATGCCACTTTGCAAAATTGACTGTGGGTCAAAATTACCTTTGCCATCACCTTTCAATAATAAGCCATTTAAAGCGTCATACCTGCCTAATATGGGTTCGGTTCCATAATCATTTCCATTAATTACCACATCAAGGTTCCCATCTCCATCATAATCGCCAACTGTCATACCGTTTAAAACCGAAAACTGTGCCTGAACTGGTAATGGAATCATAGTAAAGCGGTTATTTCCATCATTTATTAAACACGCAGAAGAAAAATAATTAGCGTGCAATTGTATTGCCCCTTTTCGCTCGCTGTCAGTTAGTAAAGAGTCCATGGGAGATATTGCAAAGGATTTATAATTCTCATATTTTTTTCGAAGAGCGGGCATTTGCTTTAAGATATCATCCCTTGATTCCGCAGGAAATTCTTTCATTTCTGTATCTTGTTGCGAAGCAGGCAAATACATCGACATAAATGCATCATAGGTTCCATTGTTATCAAAATCCTTTGATATCATTTTAACCGGGTATTTATCGCTGGCTTTATAAAAAGAATTCCTTCCAAGGTTGCCAACGATATAATCCATTTTACCGTCATTATTAAAATCGCCTGCGGTAATAGTATTCCACCATCCAAATTGATTACCGATACCGGTTGCGGGTGTTACATCTTTAAAAACCCCTTTATCATTCTCCAGAAAGGTAACCGGCATCCACTCTCCCACAAGAATCAGGTCGGGCCATCCGTCATTATTGAAATCAGTAAATAGGGCATCGCTAACCATTCCAATATTTTTCAAAGCGGGGGCTACCGAATTGGTAACATCCGTAAATTTAATATGCCCGTTTTTAGAATCATTCCTGAAAATAAAACTTGAAACCGGTTTTGGATAATTACCCGGGTCTACCCTTCCTGAAACAAACAAGTCGAGTTTGCCATCTTTATTATAATCAGCGGCTCTTACGCAAAATTTACTGGTGAAATTTTGGGGTAAAGCTGTTGAATCTTCAGTAAAATTCCCTTTGCCGTCATTAATGTAAAGTTTATCCTGGAATGTTGACGTATTATGCGTGCCCTCAAACCCGCCACTGGCAATATAAAGATCCGGATGGCCATCTCCATTGGCATCAAATAAAAGCACTCCTTCATCTTCCCGGTTTTTATTCAATGTATCTTTCCCTTTTAATAAACTTTTTTGAATAAATTTTCCATTAGGTTGTTGCAAAAATAATTGAGCGCTATAAGAGTAAGAACCCCCGGCTACTATATCATCCAAACCATTTCCATCAATATCACCAACAGCAAGAGCCGGCCCATATTGAGAAAATTTATGAGGCAGCGTTGTTTGAACATAAAAATCAACAAAATCTTTTTCCGGGTGTACATAATGTATGTTAACCGAATCATTTACCTGCCTGAAAAGTGCTTTGTCATCTACTTTATTTTGTGAGAAAGAATAATCTAAAAGTGCATTCCTGATATTTACTTTTAAAAGTTGATTCGACTTTACGTTTTGTAAAACCTGCATTTTACCATTGGGCCACTTTATAATAACTGAATCAATTTTCAGTGGCCATTTCCCAAACCAAAATGAGCTACATCCTGGATAGAAGAAAGATAGCCGCGATAAGGAGAATTTTCCCAAACCTGTTGTTTCCCGTGGCCATAATGTAATTCAGCAAATGCGCCTAATCCATTTATATTTTGTTTGCTTCCCAGAAATTTTATCTGCAGGTAATTAGCTGAATCATTGTTTTGTTGACGCGACATATTTTTGTATATCATTGCTTTATCATCAATATTATTGATCACAAGGTCCATGTCGCCGTCATTGTCCAGGTCAACATAAGCTGCCCCATCAGAAAAACCTGGCGTATTCAACCCCCACTTATCAGTTACATCTGTAAACGTGAGGTTTCCATTATTGATATAAGCATAATCATGGATCTTCACTACAGGTACTTGTTCTAAAATATCTTTAGAGGAGGCTAAAGAATGAGCCCGGTTAAGAAAAGCCGTAAAATCATGGTCGGTTACATCTTTGGGGTAACCATTTGTAATTACAATATCCCTGTTGCCATCATTATTAAAATCTGTTACCAAAGGATCCCAACTCCAATCGGTTTGAGATATACCGCTCAAAAACCCTATTTCACTAAAAGCCGGCGGCCAGATAGAATCATTATCTCCAAGCCTTGGCCCCTGGTTCAATTGCAAGGTGTTATGAACATATTGATATTGGTATCCATATTTATCAAAATTTACATAAGTTTGATAGCTATTGTTGCCCATCATCATTTTCTTGCGGTAATTATCGGGCGGGTTCATATCAAGAGCAATTACATCTGCCAGGCCGTCATTATTAATATCTACAATGTCCTGCCCCATTGCGGTTGCTGACGTATGTTTAAAGTATTTTTTTGATTCGTCGGTAAAAGTGCCATCATGGTTGTTTATATAAAGTATATCATCAGATAAAAAATCGTTGGTAACATAAATATCTTTCCAACCATCCCTGTTTATATCCGCTATGGTAACTCCATGCCCATACCCTTCAGTAAGGATACCCGCTTGTTTTGAAACATCAGTAAATACTGGATGATTTAATTTTTTGCTAAAATCGTTTCTGAACAGCTTACCTGTACTGGGAAAAGAACCGTCGGTTATAATAGGGCGAAATACGTTAGGATTGACAGTAGGCAAAATCTCGTTAACAGAAAGGTACATATCAAGGTCTCCATCATTATCATAATCAAAAAAAGTAGCCATAGTAGAGTAAGAAGTATCATTTAACCCGTATTCAGCGGCAGTCTCTTTAAAATGAGGAATACCGTTTTTGTCAATCCCCTGGTTTACATATAACAAATTCTGCCTTTTAGCTGCAGTATTTCCCATATTCACAGAAACATAAATATCCAATAAGCCGTCGTTATTAATGTCAATTACAGACACTCCCCTGCACCATCTTCCCTCTCCGCCTACTTTGGCTATACCTGTAACATCTTTAAATTTGAAATCGCCTTCGTTAAGGTATAGTTTGTTGGAAACCTGGTTTCCGGTAAAATAAATATCCGGTAACCCATCATTATTAAAATCACCAATTCCTACGCCTCCTCCATTATAAATATTAATTTGATCCATGGGATTTAGCGAATCGGTTTCGACAATTTTGTTATTAAAATTAATACCTGAATGTGATGAATCAATCTGTTGAAATAAAGTTGCTTTTTTATTGCAGGAAATACAAAATAGAATGATACAAACGAACAGGTACTGGATCTTCATTATTTAAAATTTTGGCTAATAGCAATACTTTTAATAAGGTAATTAGCGCCGGTTTTACTGAGAAAGGCAATAGGGAATTTAACCAGGCAACTAAGATAAAAAAAAAGGTGGTGATTATAATCACCACCTCCCTTTGAAAAATATTTAACCGTTTAATACATTGGGTTTTGCTTTAATGTTCCTCCGGAAATATCAATCTGATGTTGAGGAATCGGGTAAAGTTCATTTTTGCCCGCAGTAAAAGTATGCCCATTTAACACCGGATTTGAAATTCTTGTATCAGCCTTAATGTATTGATTTATCACATTAGCCATATAGCCTGACCCTGCCGGGCCGCCATACAAACCATCCCAGCGTTGCAAATCGAAGAAACGTTTGCCTTCCATGCCGGTTTCAAGCTGTTCTTCCATATATACAGCAGCACGCGCGTAATCCTGCCCATTGGTAGTAAAACCGGTAGATGCCGGTGTACCATATAAACCGATAACGTAGTTTGCGGCGGGTGTATTAGTAAACCCTTTGGAAGGGTCGCTGTTATCTACATAGGTATGCACCCAATATTCAGGGTGGTTTGCCATACGGGCCCTTACCATATTAACATCAGCTTGTGCAGCATCCAATTGATTGGACTCTACTTCGCATTCCGCACGCCACAAGATCACTTCTGCAAACCGGATCATGCTATAGTTATTAGCCACATCCTGGTTGGTAGCCCAACCCTGAAAATTATCAGCTACTGTGGACGCATCAGCTTTATAAAAATTATTTTTAATCGGGTTATAGGGAGTAATATCGCCACGAGACCATGCTTCGCCACCACACAATCCCCAATCTAAATAAGGGATACCCCTGCGGCCCACTGTCCAGTCAAGGCGCGGGTCTACCGCCTCGGTAGTTGGTGTAAATGGATCGGTAGAAAGTAATCCATGGTCATTTTTCAGGTTGACATCATTATAATAGGGGAAACCGGTAGAAGGGTCTGTCTTGAACATAGGCAATCCATTGGCATCCACTTTAAAAGCATTAGCAAGCGTATAGGATGGCTGGTAAAAACCACAGCAGTTGGTACCAGCACCTGCAGCAAAATTTAATGCTTCGCCCCCATTACCATTATTTCCACCTGAGCCATCATTCGCCGTCATTTGTACCTGGAATACGCCTTCAGGGTTATTTTGTGTTGCCGGGTTAAAATTATCTTCGTAAGCCCCTAATGCATATTTTGCCCCGCTTGATGTTTCTCCATTATCTATCAGGTCATTTAACAGTGGCATTGCCTTATCATACTGATGGTCAAACATATACGTTTTTGCTAAAAAGGCTTCTGCAGCATAATAATTAGCGCGGCCAATTTGAGATTGCGTTTTTGGCAACACAGCCATTGCCGCAATAAAATCAGCTTCAATTTTATCCCAAATCGGCCCCGGATTGGCCAAATTATAATTGCCGGCAGCGTAAGTTATTGAATCGCTGACATAAGGTACATTACGAAACACTTTTGCAAGTTCCAGGTGGTCAACACCACGTAAAAATCTCGCTTCGGCAATTACTTCTGCGGCGTAATCTGCAGATACGGAGCCATCTGTAATAAGTGGCACTTCCCTGATCACATCATTAGCGCGTTGAACTGCATTATACCAGGCAGCCCATTTTTGTGATACGTATCCACTATTGGAAGGGTCAACTGAATGGTTTTCAATAGGTACCGCATCGGGTTGGTCAGTGGTATTGGACCCTTTATAAGCATCATCAGCCCCTATGCCCCCAAAAGCCCAGTTGTCCGGGCCGGAATACCATCCTGTGTAACCATTGGAGTTTGAAAAGCCATCCAGCATGGAATAAGCTCCGATCAAAAGCCCGTCAAGGCCAGCCTTGTTGGCCAGAACAGAGCTACTCAAAAACCCGACTGGCGCTATATCCAGGTATTTCTTACAGGAATAAATCACTGTAAGGCCTACCAGGCAAATAAGAAAAATGAGTTTGAAATAATTTTTTTTCATAACTATATAATTTTTAATAATTAATCTTTAAAAGGTTAAGTTAACGCCCACAACATATTGTTTCTGGTTATTAGGGTAAGCGCCGTAGTCAATACCAAAGGCAGCACTTTGATTTACACCGGTACCATTGTTAGATAAAGACGGAACCAATTCCGGGTCTAAACCTGTGTATTTGGTAATGGTAAATAAGTTGTTAGCCTGGACATACAGGTGTAATTTATCAACTCCTATTTTATTGAGCAGGGCCGGGTCAAATGTATAACCCAGTTGCGCAACACGGCATTTCAGGAAAGAACCATTTTCCACATAAAATGAACTTACGGTACTTGATCCCAATGCCTGTGAAAAAGAGGCGGCAGGCAGTGTAGCGCTCGGGTTGGTTACCTTTCCGTCTACTACAATCGCTCCTTTATTATAGAGGTCTAGGCTTTTACCTCCCTGGAAGGTACTGTAAAAATCAGTCCAGTATTTCACATAATTGAAATCCTTGTTACCCTGCGAACCATATAATACCATGGTGAAATCAAACTTTTTGTAATTGGCGCTCAGGTTTAAACCGTAGGTGAATTTAGGATTTGGATTCCCTATCCACGTACGGTCGTTAGCGTCAATCTTACCATCGCCATTTACATCTTTATAGATAAATGAACCGGCTTTGGCACCTGCATAGGTCGCTCCTTTCGCAGCATCTTCATCTGACTGGTATATTCCCATGGTCTGGTAGCCAAAGAAAGCGCCAATTGGGTGGCCCACCTCGTTTCTAACAATATCGTTATCGCGTGAATATCCAAAATCAAAATAACCTGGTGAAGGTATGTAGGTAATTAAACTTTTATAGGTTGTAATGTTGGCGCCAATATTGAAAGTAAAATCATTACCCACCCTTGCATGGTAAGAAGCTGAGATATCAAGCCCTTTATTTTGCACATCCCCTACATTTATCACGGGAGCATTAGCACCGCCGGCGGTTGAAGGTAATGGCAGGGTGAATAATAAACCACTTATTTTCTTTTGGTACCACTCAACCGTAAGATCCAAATGGTTAAATAAAGTGGCGTCTAAGCCAACATTGGTTATCTTATCAGTTTCCCAGGTTACATTAGGGTTGCCATTTTGATTTTGGTAAAAACCCTGTGTAATGGAATTATTATTACCGGCAATACCATAATAAGATACACCAGTGCCTGAAGAATAACTTGAATAAGCATTGTTACCGCCAATGTTTCCATTATTTCCTGCTTCGCCGTAACTGCCCCTCAATTTCAGATTGTTGATCCAGCTAACATCTTTCAGAAAGTCTTCCTGCGATAAGCGCCATGCTAAAGATACGGAAGGGAAAGTGCCCCAACGGTCGCCAGGTGCAAAAATTGAATACCCATCCCGGCGTATGGTAGCACCCAGGATATATTTTTCGTTATAAATATAATCTAACCGGCCAAAAAATGATTGGGTTCTGTTAGGTTGATAGATATAACTTGTCGGAGCATTAACAGGAGTACCATATTGAATCTGCACATAATTAGGGTCAAGAGAGAAAAGCAGTCGCAGGAAGCATTGAGTTCCCTGCCTGAATAGGACTTTAATTCGTAACCGGCAAACACATTTACATTATTTTTACCGAAATCTTTTTTAAATGTAATGGTATTGGTCCAGTTATAATTACCACTCATCTGGTCATGTTCACTGGCAGAATTGGGATTGGCATGGCTTTCATAATCCTGATATGGAGTATATCCTAAGTTCCAATAATACTGGTTATACAAATTACCACCGAAGTTGGTGTGAAGGGTAAAATATTTGGCTATGTCCGCTTCGGCAAATACATTTCCCTGTATGGTTACGAAATGAGCATGGTTAGTGGCCTGGTTAGCCTGATATGCATAAGCGCTTGCGCCATTACCCAAAGGCTCACCAGTAGGGCCATCATAAGTACCACCGTAGTTGCCCTGCACATCATAAACCGGGATCATTGGCATTAGGCGATACGTCCATGATACACCGCCCCCTTCCTGCTGCTGTGAACCATTGTATCCACCATTATTTTCCCGGTAAGTTACATACCCCTCTTCTCCAAAACGTATATGGTCTTTTACGGCAAAAGTAGTGTTTAACCGGGCCTGGTACCTTTTCTCATAATTATTAAGCAAGGTGCCTTCCTGATTCAAATAATTTAAAGAAAAAAAGTAATTACTTTTCCCGTTTCCTCCGCTTGCACTTAGTGTATGCTGCTGCGTAGGCGCTGGTTTAAATACTGAATGGAACCAGTCAGTGCCTGCACCGGTGGCAAATTGTTGTATTAAGAAATCATTGTTCGGGTTTGACGCGTCGAATTTATAATATTGCAAAATCGCATCGTCGTTAGTAACTCCTGCCGAGCCAAAATTGCCTACCGCGCTGCCGCCATGGTAACCATATTTTGGAATTACGCCGGCACCACCCGGGTATAAAGCTTCGGTAGCAGCATCACCAGCCCTGAATGCCAGTTCTGATTGTTGTTGAGGATTCATAAGATGCCAAACATTCCCACTCAATGGGCGCTGGGTACCATAAAAGCCGTCATAGCTTATTGTAGTCTTTCCTGCGTGGCCTTTTTTAGTGGTAATTACTACTACGCCATTACCTCCGGAAATACCATAAATAGCAGCAGCACCGGCATCTTTTAATACACTGATACTCTCAATGTCATCAGGGTTTACCGTTGACATATCGCCTGCCTGTACACCATCTATCACGTATAAAGGCTGGGTATGCCCAAAGTTAGAAATACCGCGAACAAATACCGTACTGGCAGCGCCCGGGGCGCCCGAATTAATTACGGTAACACCAGAAGCCTGCCCCTGCAACAGTTGCTCTGAACTGGTAGCGGGCAGCTTTTTCGCGTCACTAACATTCACGACAGCAACGGATCCTGAAATGTCCTTTTTCCTTTGTGTACCATATCCGGTAACAACTATTTCATTCAAATTAGTTGCGTTGGATTTAAGGGCAACAGTAACGTTGCTTTGCCCTGAAATGTAAATATCCTGGCTGGTATAGCCAACATAACTTACTCTTAATGTTTTTGCATTCCCGGGAACATTAATAGAAAAAGTTCCTTTTGGCCCGGTGGTTTCACCGGTCTTTTGGCCAACTATCACAACAGAAGCCCCTACCAAAGGAGTACCATCGTTTGTGGTAACAGTTCCGGTAATAGTCCGTTGCTGCGCCATGGCCTGAAGAAAACAAAATAGCATGAAGAGGCTACTAAGCAGTAATCTTTTTTTCATAATCAAGTAATTAGGTTTGTGTTAAAGTTTAATTAAAGCTCAAATTACATACTTTTTTTAACAAACAAATAATTTTTTGTAACAAAATTGTAAAATAACCAAGGTTGGTTTATTTATATTAATAAATAATCAAAAATTCATTAGTGTCCTTTAATTATAAAAAATTAGCTCATTTACCTTTAATTGATTTATTTGATTATGGAGAAAGCCGGAATTTTTTAATTACAAATAACACTAATGAAATTTCCAATCCGAGGAAATTTATTTTACTTTGCAGCCATAAATTTAATAATGCGGCCGGATTACCCTTCTAAAATTTTCAACGACAGGTTAAACAGCTATTGCCGTTTGATGCAAACCCTTGCTGCAGCCCCTTTCCTTTGCCTATAACCGGCTCCTTTCTTAAAAAAATTCTGATTGGCATAAATGCAGGATCATGATTTACCCTTTTATTTTTATTGCCTCTTCATACCTTAAAAAGGTAGCAACCCTTCTTTCCCCAAACATTAATTCAATCATCCTGAAGAAATTTTCCAATGAACACTTTCTGATAAAAGAAGGCTACCCCATAGTTGAAACCCGCAATATTTTAATACCCTCATCGAAAATTCTGCCATCCTGCCTGTGGCGATGGCATTTATTGATAACAATCATATTTTCTTCTAACCCTTCTCATGGTTTTTCTTCCTGCCACAATAGAACTTTGCATTATCGGGATTGATTTATCGAAAATGTATTCAGCAATCCTTAGCCATTAAAACAGATTATCATGAAAGCATTAGTATATCACGGCCCTGCTCAAAAATCATGGGAAGAAAAACCCATGCCGGTTATAAAAGAAGCCACAGATGCCATTGTAAAAATTACTAAAACAACCATCTGCGGAACTGACCTGCACATTATGAAAGGAGACGTTGCTACCGTAACCGAAGGCAGAATATTAGGGCACGAAGGTGTTGGCATTGTTGAAGAAACAGGCAGCGCAGTTTCGAATTACAAAAAAGGAGAGCACGTATTGATTTCGTGCATTACCTCATGCGGTAAATGTGAGTATTGCAAGAAAGGTATGTATTCCCACTGCGAAAAAGGCGGGTGGATATTAGGAAATGAAATTGACGGTACACAGGCGGAATATGTAAGAATACCTTATGCAGACAATAGTTTATATCCTATTCCCGCTGGTTCTGATGAGGAAGCGCTGGTAATGCTGAGCGATATTTTACCCACCGGTTTTGAATGCGGCGTATTGAATGGGCAAGTAAAACCCGGCGACGCAATAGCTATTGTTGGCGCAGGCCCTGTAGGTTTAGCGGCCTTATTAACTGCACAGTTTTATACACCCGCTATTATTATTATGATTGATATAGATGATAACAGGTTGCAGGTTGCAAAAACTTTCGGCGCCACTCATCTTATTAACAGCAAACAGGAAGGCACTATAAAACAAGTATTTGAATTAACCGAAAACAAAGGTGTAGATGTGGCTATAGAAGCTGTGGGCATACCAACAACTTTTGAATTGTGCGAGTCAATTATTGCACCCGGCGGGCATATTGCCAACATAGGCGTTCACGGAAAAAAAGTCGACCTGCACCTGGAAACATTGTGGTCACAAAACATTACAATCACAACCCGCCTTGTTGATACGGTTACTACTCCAATGCTTTTAAAAAATGTTCAGTCTCACAAACTGGAACCCAAAAAATTAATTACACATCATTTTAAATTAAACGACATCATTCATGCTTATGATGTATTCGGAAATGCAGCTAAAGAACAAGCGCTGAAAGTAATACTCGAAAACTGAGGAGATGGCCAATACCGGTTTGTGGGCCGATACCACATGCGTTTGAGAAGTTTTGGCATTCTAGCCGCCCACGGCTTTGTTTGGCATTGCAAAAGTACGTGGCGTGGCCACCGTGAAGTTTTCTTTACAGGTTACGGCTCCACCTGTTTAGTGTTTAGCGGGGCAGTGTGTAAAACGCATGTTTTAATATTAATGGTATACTGTACCGGTTTCTCTATTTTTTTTTATAATATTTTGTAGTATAAAAGAATGGTAGTATAAAGAATAAAGATAATTATGGCTGAAGAGGGTAAAAAGAATCCGGAAAATATAACGGACTTCCAGCAGTTTGAAGCGCTCTTCAACTATGCTTCCATTGGAATTGTTATTACAAATCATACTGGGCAGATCATCAATTTCAATAAATATGCAGAATTGCAATTTGGCTATTCTAAACAGGAAATTGTAGATAAAAATGTTGAAATATTGATTCCCGGCCAGTTTCAAAGTTCTCATGTTAAGCGCCGGAATAATTTCTATCAGCATCCCGAACCAAGGCGCATGGGAGAAGGACGGGACTTGTTTGCCCTAAAAAAGAATGGAACCCAGTTCCCGGCAGAAGTAAGCCTGAGTTTTTATGCCATAAATGGAGAAATGTATGTAATAGCTTTTGTAATTGACATTATGGTAAGAAAGGAGAATGAAATGACAGTCCTTCAACAAAAATCAGAACTGGAAAACATTACAGAAGAAATGAAACGATTAAATATACAGTTGGAAGAAAAAGTGGAAGTGCCGCACCAAAATGTTACGGGAAACCATGAATGAACTTGAAAAATCGAAAGATGAACTGAGCGAAACATTAGAAAAAGAAAAAGAATTAGGCGAGTTGAAATCAAGATTTGTTACTATGGCTTCTCACGAATTTCGCACGCCGCTCAGCGCAATTTTATCTTCTGCTTTTTTATTGGAGAAATATAATACAGGAAATGAAGAAAGTAAAAGAGAAAAACATATTGTACGCATAAAAAATGCGGTATCTGCCATGAAAAATATTTTGGAAGATTTTTTATCATTAGGCAAATTGGAAGAAGGATTGGTTCATGTATTGATGGAAGAGCTGAGCCCGGAAGATTTTTTAGGGCTTATCGAAAATGTCATAACCGATATAGAGCCAATTCTGAAACCCGGGCAACAGATTAAAATGAATTGTGCCATCACTTCGGTTATTAAAACAGATAAAAATCTTTTTAAAAATATATTGATAAACCTTATTTCAAATGCCATAAAATTTTCGGGAGAAAACACTATGATAGAAATATCATGCTTTAAAAAGAACAAAGAATTAGTGCTGATTGTTACAGACCAGGGCATTGGCATTTCCAAAGAAGACCAGCAGCATTTGTTCAGCCGTTTTTTCCGCGCGAAAAATGCAACAAATATCCAGGGCACGGGGTTGGGGTTGCACATTATAAGCCTGTATCTCGAATTAATGAACGGGCAGGTAACCCTAAAAAGCGAACTGGATAAAGGCAGTATTTTTTCTATTCATTTACCACAATAACAATTTATGCAAAAAATATTAGTGATAGAAGACAATGCAGAAGTCCGCGAAAATATTGCAGAAATTCTTGAACTTTCCAACTATGAAGTAATTACTGCAGGCGACGGGAAGGCAGGCGTAGAAAGCGCCTTGTCTGAAAAACCTGATTTGATTGTTTGCGATATTATGATGCCGGCTATTGACGGCTACGGCGTCTTGCATTTATTGGGCAAGCATAAAGAAACATCCGGCATACCTTTTATTTTTCTTACCGCCAAATCTGAAAAAGCAGATTTCAGAAAAGGTATGGAAATGGGCGCGGACGATTATATCTCCAAACCATTTGAAGGCATTGAGCTTTTAAATGCAGTAGAATCAAGGCTAAAGAAGAATGAGATCATCAAACAAAATTTCAGTGTTGATTTGCATGGCGTGTCTGATTTTATTAATAGCGCGCAGCAATACGCCAATATAAAGCTTGTTTCGGACAGGGAAATTTGCTCATATCCCAAAAAACATCTTCTCTATGCAGAAGGCACAGGCGAAGATGGGTTTATTTTATTGTAAGCGGGAAAGTAAAAACATACAAAATAAACGATGATGGCAAAGAATTAATTACACATGTTTATGGAACCAACGATTTTTTAGGTTATGCACCTCTCCTGGAAGAGATAAATTATAAAGACAATGCGCAACTGTTGGAAGAGAGCGAATTGATGCTCATACCCGAGGAAGATTTCATGAGCCTTATTAGCAGCGAAATCCGGGTGGCTCACCAGTTTATTAAAATGATTGCTCACAATGTGGCTACCAGCGAAGAAAACCTGCTGAACATGGCTTATAATTCCCTTCGCAAAAAAGTGGCTTTTGGCCTGATCCGGTTATACAAAAAATACAGGAACCCGGATAACAATACGGTTGTTATGGATATGTCGCGGGAAAATATGGCTTACGTGATTGGCGTGGCCACAGAATCGTTGATAAGGACACTCAGCGATTTTAAAAGCGAAAAATTAATTGATATGAAAAATGGTAATGTAGTTATTACAGATGAAAAAAAATTGACCGATATGCGTTTCTAAATTGTGAGTACTAAGCTTGAAGATATTTTTACAGTAAACCAACTAATAATCAGGATTTCTGTTTTCATAAATTACATGTCCGTAGCAGCATGCATGCTGCTGTGATGATCAGGAATAAATTCCAAGGGCCTTTTGCATTTATCAAAACCAAAGGCTTTTTACAGTTTTCGATGGTGGAACCTTCCGATTTTAAAATGGGCCACCAAGGCTTTATTTAACACTAAAGAGCTGATTTTTGGAAACCACTTTTACTTTATCACCATCTTTCAAAGTTTTTGACACTACATCATAAGGCCCAGTAACTACTTCCTGCCCTTCTTTTAACCCATCTGTAATTTCAATATAGTTGATGTCCTGTATATCAGTTTTTACTTTCTGTTTTTTTACTTTTCCATCTGGTTGCAGCACGAAAACTACAATATCCAAATCATTATCGCCACTATTACTAATATCCGCCTGATCGCTGCCAGCCGGATTATTCATTGCCTGGTTTCTTGCAGAATCGCTTTTTTCACGGGTAGTTACCGCATTTATTGGAATGGATAAAACATCTTTATGCGTTTTGGTTTGTATGTCTGCGCTGGCGCTCATGCCCGGCCGGAAGGGGAATTTTTTTATCCTTGATCCGTTATTTACACTTAACAAATCCTTATAAGAGGCAGGGTTTAAGCGGATATAAACCTTGTAATTGGTTACATCAGTACTTGTATTGGTCAGGTCGCTTTGGGCAGATGCGCCGTTATTGCTACTGGCGATTTGAGTAACCACGCCTGTAAATTTTCTATCATTATAAGCGTCTACTTCAATACTGGCGCTATCTCCAAGGCGGACCTTTGGAATATCATTTTCTCCTACATCTACCCTTACTTCAATTTTGCTCATGTCGGCAATGCGCATCATCTCTGTCCCTGCCATCATTGAACTTCCTACCACTCTTTCCCCTTTTTTTACGCTCAATAAAGAAACAATGCCATCCATTGGCGACCTCAAAGTTGCAAGGCTTAAGTCTTTATTGGCCTTTTGTAACGCTGCTTTAGCGCTTTGCACAGAAGCCTCACTTCCTATCACTCCCTGTTTTGCGGCATTCAAATTTGCCTGGGCTGTTTTATAAGCGGCATCTGCGGTATTAAATTCGTTTCTTGAAATCACTTTTTCGTCATACAATTGCTTCTGCATGTCATACGTTTTTTTAGCCTGGTCAAGTTGAGCTTCTAATGCCCCCAAACCTGCCTGGGCATCCGCCATTTGCGCTTCCTGCTGGTTTACAATTGCAGAAGCCTGGTCTTTTTGCGTATTATAAATATCTCCATAAATTTTAGCCAGTACTTCACCTTTTTTCACGCTGTCGCCTTCTGCTACATCCAGTTCCACAATTTCGCCGGAAATATCCGGGCTTAACTTTACTTCCACTTCAGGATATATTTTCCCACTCGCATTTACGGTTTCCACAATTGTTCTTTTCTCTACTTTTTCGGCAGTAACTTTTATTCCTTCGTCTTTACCAAGAACGCCTGTTTTCTTTAATATTACCAGGAGCACAATCAGAATGACTAAACTAATTATTATCCATTTGAGTTTTTTGTTCATGGTTTCTTGTTTGCTTTTTTATTGATTTCTTTTTTTAAAAACTTATAATTTTAAACCTGCACCTTTATAATATTCCAAAACTTTCATTTTAAATACATAATCAAACTGGTTTAAAGCATATTGCAACTTGGCAGTAAATAAATTGTTTTGATTGGTTATCAATTCTAAGGTACCCAGCATGCCTACATTATAGCGTAATAAAGTATAGTCATACGTTTTTTGGGCAGACTCAACTGCTTGTCTGGATGAAGCTAATTTTTTCAAGGCTACAAAAGCTGCATTGTAAGCCTGGTAAATATTTTGTTTTAAAGTTTGATTATCCAGTTGCTGTTGGTATTCCAGGTTTTTAATATTGATCTTTGCTCTTTTATAATTGGCTTTAGCTGACCAGCCGTTAAAAATAGGAACAGAGATATTAAGCCCGATTGATTGCCCAAAGTTATTGTTGAACTGGGTTCCAAACGGGGCGGAAGTTATATATCCATTTTTCCCACCGTTTTCATAAACGGGCTGCTGAACCTGTATATAACCTCCTGAATTATCCGGAACTACTAATGTTGTTGGTGCGTAACCGCTTAATACCTGTAAAAATTGAGGAGTCCGGTAATAACCATAATTAGAGCTCAGGCTGCCAAACGCTGAAATAGAAGGGTAAACGCAGGCTTTTGCTACTAAGCTATTTTTTTCAGCAGCCTTCAGATTATAGTCATTCATCTTTTGTTGAGGCTGGCTGGCTAAAGCCGAAGCATACACGTCTGCTGGTTGTAAATCACCAATGGGCGTTACAGGAATCTGGTCCATCGCAGGCGCGTCTATATCGAAAGAATCACTCGCATCAATATTCATATAAGATTTCAAAACGTATTTTGCCTGGGTAACATTTCCTATTGCTGAGATTAAATTAGCCGTGTCATTAGCAAGTTGCGATTCCAATTCAGTAGCATTTAATTCGGGCAAAGAGCCTGCAGCCACCTGTTTATTTACCAGGTCTAATTGCGTTCTTGATTGTTTTACCTGCACATCAGCAATCTTTTCCTGCTCACGCGCCAGTAATATTTGCAGGTAGGAATTGGCTATCGTTAAACCGATATCATTTTTTAATTTATCCGTTGATGCCTTTGCTGCCTGGAGCGACCATTGGTTGGCAAGAATGGTATTTTTCTTTGCAAACCAGTTAAAAATCTCTACGCTTGATTGAAGGTTTACCCCGACAGAAAAATAATTTTGATTTTCTAATATCCCCGAAGAAGGGTCTTTTGATTTACCATAACTGAGCCCGTCACTATTTGAAAAACTTAAGCTGGGTATTTGGGAAAGCCTGCTTTGCTTATAATTGATCGAAGATACATCTTCCTGCAACTGGCTTTGCTTAATAGAAATATTATGGTCCATAGCATATTGTTCACATTCCATAAGCGTCCATTTCTTTTGGGAAAACCCTAAAACAGATATGAAAATGAAAACGGCCAGTAAATTAATTTTGATAAGCATAAAACAAAAATAATGTTTTGAAAGTTTCTTAAAATAAGAGTTGGATAAGTGGTAAAATAAATTAAAATTAGTGGGAAAGATAATAAACTTAAAAATAAAAATATTGTAAAATAATCGTTTTCGATAAAAAGCTTAATTGCTAGCAAGGATAAATCTATTATTTTCGTTTAAAACCGAAACCTAACTGATGCAGATACAATTAAAAAAGCCATTAGTATATATTTTTGTATTTGGAACCTTATTATTTTTGATAAGCCTGGCTTCGGGTTTAATTAATTATGCATTAATAAATCTGTTCCATTTTAAAATTAATATGAATAATAAGTTTGCTCATGAACCATTCTGGTTTAAATTAATTGTAGGAAGTTTGGTAGCGCCTTTTTTAGAAACCTATTTTTTTCAACAACTACCCTATACTATTCTTAAAAAGTGGAATGCCAATAACACAATTATTATTTTAATCTCAAGTGTTTTATTTGGGTTAAGCCATTTCTATAGTCTCTACTATATGATTTTCGGTTTTTTTGCCGGAATCGTGCTCATAAAGGCTTTTATTAACTGGCAAGGAACTTTAAATAGTAAATATTTAATAACAGTTGGCATTCACAGTATGGCAAACTTATATGTTACAATATTCAGTTTCTTTTTTCCCTGATGTTCCTGTTTATTCTCTGGAACCATTCATTTTTTGTTTCTAATGTGCAGAATGAAAATCGGATTTATTTCTTCGTTTACTATATTAAGAATTTATTTCATTGCATTAAATCCTTTTTCCAAATCTTCAATTATATAATCGGCCTCTTCAAGGCCCACATACATTCTTAATTGCCTTTGTTCCCTGTTATTTGCGTCAAAATCTTCTTCTTTTATAGAAGCACAGCCCGGCATAATTAAGGATTCGTATCCGCCCCAACTTACTGCCATCAAAATATGTTGAAGATTTTCACAAAACACCTCAATCTCTCTTATCGAATCGGTTTTTATAAAAAAAGAAAATAATCCACAAGCTCCCTGCATTTGTTTTTTCGCAAGTTCATATTGCGGGAAATTCTCATCGAAAGGAAAAACCAGTTCTTCAACTTTTTCATGATTTTTTAAAAAGTTTACTACCTTTTTGGTGGTTTCGGAGATACGTGTAAGCCTTATGTCCAAAGTTCTTAAACCGCGTAACATCAACCATGCGTTGAAAGGAGTAGTGCCTATTCCCATGTTTAAAAATTCACTGTTGAATATTCTTTTAATCATGGACTTATTGCCGCTTAAAACGCCTGCTATTACATCACTGTGGCCATTAATATATTTGGTAGCACTTTGCAAAACCAGGTCAATGCCATAATCAATCGGCCTTTGGTACAAAGGGGTACAATAGCTGTTATCACAAATGGTAACTATTTTTTTTGACCTTGCCAGCTTGCCCACCGCTTCAAGGTCCTGCAGGTAAAAGCTCCAGCTGTTGGGTGTTTCAAGGTAAATGATGGCGGTATTATTCTGAATGGCATTTTCAAAATTTTCGATCTTTCTTCCATCTACATAAGTAACAGATACATTTAACCTGGGCAAAATATTATCGAACATTTTTTGAGCCCAGGTGTATGGTTTGCTCACAGAAACAATGTGATCGCCGCTTTTAATATTGGCAAAAACAGCTGTAAAAATGGCCGCAGCGCCGCTATTAAAAACAAGGCAATCTTCAGCGCCATCAAGCGCGGCCATCTTTTGCGCTAATATCTGTACAGTAGGGTTTAAACCGCGGCTGTAAAGAAACCGGGACGATTCATTTTCAAGAGCATCCCTGAAGCCTGCTACATTTTTAAAGGCAAAATTGCTTGTTTGTATGATTGGAGGCGCAATAGCATTAAAATAATCTTCCCTGTTTTCGCCCAGTTCATTTAAAATATTAGAAACAATTTTTGGATCCATATTATTTTCTTTATAAGATTTTGAATGATTGATTCTTATTTGAATGTGATTAGAAAAATTTATAAGATTACAAATGTTGCCAAAAGAAGCCGGTTACCAACAGGAAAATCGGGAAATAATAAGTTAAACTTCTATAACAAAGTAAAATAAAAAATGCGCTGTCAACTATTAAAGAATTCAATGCAAAAATTTGTGCGTTACATTTGTGTTTTTTTTAGCATGCAAATGAAAAAATTTTTAGCCGTCTTTTTATTTTTTGGAAATTCAGTATTTGCTCAAACAACTACAGGTATTGATTCTTCGCAAACATTGAAAATATAATTATAAAAGCATACGATCAAAACCGCAGCCTGATTGATGTGGCAGCTCCTGTAAGTGTTACGAGCCAGGCACAATTAAACCGATTTGGAAATATGAGCATTTTGCCTGCTTTAAATATTACGCCGGGAGTAAGCATGGAAGAACGTTCACCGGGAAGTTACCGGCTTAATATTCGTGGCAGTTCGTTACGTTCTCCTTTTGGTGTACGTGATGTTAAGATTTACCTGAATGATATACCGCTTACTGACCCGACCGGCAATACTTATTTGAACCAACTAAGCTTCTATAATTTTAATTCCATTGAAATAATTAAAGGGCCGGCAAGTAGTTTATATGGAGCGGGTATTGGCGGCGCGATGCTGATACATACTTTGCCTGCAAACTGGCACCCTGGAGTTTCGCTTGATTATACAACCGGTAGTTTTAATACCAATAGCATTAATGCCAATGTAAAAACAGGCGATGCGGATCATGAAAATAGTTTCAATTATTCTCATCAAACAAGCGATGGATATCGCCAACAGGCAAAGATGCACAGGGATATTGCCACATGGGAAAGTTTGCTGAAAGTAAATGATAAACAAACATTGCATGCCTACATGTCGTACAGCGATCTTTATTACCAAACGCCGGGAGGCTTAAACCTGGCACAATATAATGCTGATCCAAAACAGGCAAGGCCCGGGTGCAGGTTCGCAACCCGGAGCTGTAGCAAACAAAGCGGCTATTTATCAAAAGACTTTTCTTACCGGGTTTACTAACGACTACCAATTTAATGATCACTGGCATAACACCACTTCTTTATATGGATCCTATACCGATTTCATCAACCCCAATATAAGAGTGTATGAATACAGGAAAGAACCGCATTTTGGCGGCAGAAGTGTATTTGAATATAAAAAGCAAATCGGGAAAACCAACTTCCAGCTTGATTTTGGAACGGAAGCACAAAAAGGTTTTTTTAATACCAGGGATTATGGCAATAAACTCGGAGTTGCTGACTCAATGCAATCGGATGATAATTTAAACAATTGGCAATACATGTTTTTTGCGCAGGCAGATTTTGAATTGCCACATGGCTGGACGATTACAGGCGGGGCAAGCCTGAATAAATCATCTATCCAGGATGTTAACCTTGCTTCAAAGCCATCAACTACGCAGAGAAGAGTTTTCAAAAACAAACTTCCGCCACACCTTGCGGTTCTTAAACAAATTAACAAAAATATATCGGTATATGGAAGTGTTGCCGGCGGATTTTCTCCGCCAACTGTTTCAGAGGTGCTTCGTTCTGATGGATTATTCGGCACCAACCTGCAACCGGAAAACGGAACAGATTATGAATTGGGTATTAAAGGCACAGCTGTTACAAAACAAACTTTTTTTCGATATCAGCGGATTTTTCTTCGATCTTAAAAACACCATCGTACAACGTATAGATTCCAACAATGTTTATTATTATGTGAATGCCGGTTCTACCAAACAAAATGGTATAGAAACGTATGCCTCTTACCAGTTGGTTGATGCACCGAAGCATTTTATTAATTCGGCAAAAGTATTTGCCAGTTATGCATGGCACGATTTCCATTATGGAAATTTTAAACAGGTGAATAATGATTTTTCAAAAAACAGGTTACCTGGTGCCGCACCAAACGTAGTGGTGGCAGGGCTTGACATTACATCAAAAGCAGGCTGTTATTTAAATATTACTTATAATTATACAGATAAGATCGCACTCAACGATGCCAACACTGCTTATGCGCCTTCTTACAATCTTTTGGGTGCAAGGCTGGGATATAAAAAGGATTTTAATAAAAAAATCAATGCTGAAATTTTTGCCGGAGCAGATAATTTCTTTGATACAAAATACAGCCTGGGAAATGATATTAACGCCTTTGGCGGCCGTTATTACAATGCAGCCGCGGGAAGAAATTATTATGTGGGCATTGCATTTCGGTTTGATAAAAAGTAAATTTTTTTACCGGTGGTTTTTACTGGTTAAAATGCTTTTCCAAATTTTTAAAATCACAGTAAACCAACAAATAAAACGGATTTTTATTTTACCTCAAATGTAAAGAAGCGATCATTTTTTTTACAAAGCGCGGCAAAGGTTTACCCAATGCCTGGTATATGCCTGCCTGCGATCCAATAAATTGAATCGCCTCAAAAAACTTTATTTGATTTCCAACCTTTGCCCCGGTAAGTTTTTTTGCCGCCATACCCGAAAATACTAATGGAGAAATCACATTTTTCTTCAAAATATTTTTTCTTTCGGGCAACACATTCGGACAAAGAAGGTTCAAAACAAAAGGCTGAGGTAAAGGCCAGTTTCTTTAAATATTCTTTGCCAGCTTTTTCTTTAGATATCAAACGGGTAAGGCGCAACGAAGGGGATATGCCTGCATGGTAGCCATTCTTAATACAAAGCATTACCATCTGGATATCCTCTCCACCTGAAACAATTTTTCCTTTATGCCCCTTTTTTGCCAATGCAACATATTCTTTAAAAACAATTGACAAAATGCAAAGCCCTGAGGCGAAAGGATAACAAGATTGCCATTCCATAAGATGAGCGGTTTTTAAAGAAGGCTCATCCCGCTCGTGGAAAGCAATACGGGCATATTCTTCCAAAGATTTATCAATGCTATCTATAAATTGAACGGTAATATTTCCAGGGCCCCACGCGCCTACCTGTCCCACTTGATCATTGAGCTTTTTTAATTGCTGCAAATAATCACTCTCAAACTCATTGTCCGTATCTATACAGACAATGTATTTCCCTGTGGCTTTTTCTATAGCTTCAATCGCAGCATATTTAAAGCCTTGTTGCGCTACCAATATGCTTTTCATATTGGGGATTTTAGAAAAAGACTGCCTTACAAACCCAAGGCTTTCTGCCGGGGTGAGATTGTTATTATCCGCAAATACCACTTCTGTGGCAAGACCTTTCCTGTCAAGCGCTGCCACTGCTTCAAGGCAGCGTTTCAATATGCGCTCATCGGTGTTATAATTATAAATAACAATTGAATAATCAACAGGTAATTCGGCTGGCATTCAGGATTAATTTTTATTTTGTTTTCCCCGTTTTTACTCTTTTAGAAAAAGATTTCTATTAAAGTTATTGATTAAAAACGTTCTTTCAAATGTACGCCATGTAAATATCAAATTCTATTTCCCACCAGTGAACCAACAAATATTGAGCATTCCTGTTCCGCCCTTTTATAAAAAATTACTTTTGGAATATCAAAATATTTGCTTTTACATTTGCAGTGTAATTGGTTTCTCCGCCTAAGGCGGAGGATTAAAATGGGAATCCGGTTCAATTCCGGAGCTATCCCCGTAGCTGTAATCCTGGTGCTGTGTTGCACGGTGTTTTCAGAATCTACATACCACTGTCCGCCTCAAGCGGATGGGAAGGTGTCTGAAAATCAGGAAAGCCAGAAGACCTGCCTTTTACATTAAAAACAATTCAAAGCTTTCGGGTGAAAGGCATGGAGTGTAAAAGCTGTAAGGCATTTATATTTCTTTCTTTTTTTATTTCTCGGAAGCAGTCACAAAAAAAATTTTCTATAAATGAAAAAAGGAATTTTTATTGCGGCTGCTGTTATTTTCAGCAGTTATGCGCAGGCCCAACAGGACACTGCAAAAACATTAGATGAAGTAATTGTTACCGCTACAAAATCCGAAGTAAAACAATCGCAAACCGGAAAAGTAGTTGATGTAATTACACAGCAGGAATTACAAAAAAGCTTTGGAAAATCTTTAGGCGAAGTACTTAATGAACAACCAGGAATTACAATAAACGGCGCGGATAATAACCTCGGGACCAACCAAACGGTTTACCTGCGCGGCGCTTCTTCTGGCAACACTTTAATATTACTTGATGGTGTCCCCTTATACGATGCATCCGGCATCAGCAGTGAATTTGACCTTAATAATTTCGCCTTGGATAATATCGAACGCATAGAAATTTTAAAAGGCGCCCAATCTACTTTGTACGGCTCGGATGCAGTAGCTGGTGTAATTAATATTATCACTAAAAAATCAGGTAAAAAACCATTGAATGTAAATGTTGATCTGTCTGCAGGAAGTTATGGAACTTATAAAGGAGCAGTTTCTTTAAGTGGAAATAACGGTCATGGACAAATGTTTTTTATTTCTTATAATAAAATAAAAAGCAACGGTTTTTCATCCGCTTACGATTCTACAGGGAAAAATAATTTTGATAAAGACGGGTTTAACCAGGATGCTTTTATGGTAAATTATGGATTTAAACCTTTTAAAAAAGCATCCGTCAGGCTCTTTGGTAAATACAATAATAATCACTCAGGCCTTGATGCGGGCGCTTTCCAGGATGATAAAGATTATACCTATCATAATGATAATATAATCGCGGGCGCTGTAATTGATTATAAATTGAAGAAAGGGTTTATCAGGCTTCAATACAATTACAACCGGTTCAACAGAAATTTTCTGGACGATTCTACAGACGTTGGCGGCTATTCAAAATACCAAAAGGGAAAATATAACGGCACTTCCAATTATGCAGAAATCTATACCAGCCTGAATCTTACTAATCACCTGGAACTTTTAACAGGCGCAGATTACCGGCAAAATTCCAGCAGCCAGCTTTATATTTATTTACCCGATTATGGTTTTCCTTCTTTGCCTATTTCTGCTGATACTGCAAAAACAAACCAATTCAGTTATTATGCTTCGCTAATGTTTAAAAAAGAAAAAGGGTTTAATGTTGATTTGGGCGGCAGGTATAATCATCACAATATTTATGGTTCTAATTTTACGTATTCTGTAAATCCGTTTTACATTATTGATAAGCGTTATAAAATTTATGCAAATATTTCTTCCGGCTATAATGTTCCTTCTATTTATCAATTGTATTCTGAATACGGAAACAGGAACCTGAAACCGCAGGTTACAAACAGTTTTGAAGCAGGCGTTCAATTATCAACTGAAAAAATAAGCGCACGAATTACAGGATTCATAAGAGATGGAAAAGATGTTTTCTATTTTTATACTGATCCTGTTACTTATGCCGGAAAATATATTAATGCAGATAAACAGCATGATTACGGAATTGAAACAGAAGCAACCTGGAATTTTTCTTCTGATTTTTCTGCATCATTTAATTACGCCTACACCGATGGAAAAATTGCTACAACAAATGGAGGTGCAAAAGATACTTCCTATTTTAATCTGTATAAAAGGCCTAAAAATGTGTTGAATATTTTTTTGAATTTCCAGGCAACCGAAGATCTTTTTCTTTCTGCAAATTTTAAGTCGGCAAGCAAAGCTTTTGAGCCACAATACATGGGGCCGGCTTATGAATTGAAAGGATATTATACAATCGGTTTTTATGGAGAATACAAAATAAATAAGTCGTTTAAAATTTTTTCTGGCTTTGAAAATATAACTGATCAGCAATATTTTGTTACAAGAGGATTTACCACCAAAGGATTTAATTTTAATGGAGGCCTGAAAGCAAGTTTTTAAAAAGAAAAATTTTTTTGAAACATAAATTGCCGCCTCAACATCAGGTTTATTAAATTTGAAAAAAAATAATGGCAAATTTTGCTAACATATCTGCCAAGGAATCTGTTACGGTTACATTTACATTGTTCGCGGTTATAGATATCCTGGGTTCTATTCCTATTTTAATTTCTTTGAAAGATAAAATGGGAGGCACGATACGTTCTTCGCAAGCCACTATTGCCTCCGGCGCATTTATGATTTTGTTTTTGTTTTTAGGCCAGCCGTTTCTAAATCTGCTAGGGCTTGATGTACAATCATTCGCAGTTGCCGGAAGCATTGTCATTTTTATCATCGGCCTTGAAATGATTCTAGGCCTTGATTTTTTTAAGCAGGATAATAATCCTAAAAGCGGAAGTGTGGTTCCTATTGCATTCCCACTCATTGCGGGTTCGGGCACGCTTACAACGATTATGTCGTTAAAGGCGGATTATCATGATATCAATATTTTGTTTGGCATTCTTATCAATTGCATAGTTATTTTTATCGTCTTGAAATCTTTAAACTGGGTAGAGAAAGCCTTAGGGCCAAGTGGATTAATAGTAGTAAGAAAATTTTTCGGTGTTATTTTGCTGGCCATTGCCGTTAAAATATTTGGAAGTAATATTGCAGCCTTTGGGAAATAGTTTGTTAGTTTATTAAAGGGGCACCAGTAATTAACCAGTAAACCAATTAACTAATAAATATATTGCCGCCTCGTAGTACAATGGATAGTATAAGAGTTTCCGAAGCTCCAGATCCAGGTTCGATTCCTGGCGAGGCCACAAAAGTAAATTTATGTTTTATGCCTATGTATTAAAAAGTATTAATCATGATTTCTTTTATAAAGGCCATTGTGAAAATCCTGAAGAAAGGCTTTTACAACATAATGCAGGGATGACACAATCTATCCGGCCTTATGTTCCTTTTAAATTAATATACAAAGAAGCTTTTGCTACACGAGAAGATGCAATTGCAAGAGAAAAATATTTTAAAACCTCTGCGGGAAGAAGGTTTCTGAAAAAGATGATAGCCCCGTAGTACAATGCCCGCCCGGCTGAACGCCGTTCGGACGGGGATAGTATAAGAGTTTCCGAAGCCTGCCCGGATGGTTTTATTCGGACGGGCTCCAGATCCAAAAAGGTTCCCCGCCCGTACCGAGCGGCACGTTCGGACCGGGATTCCTGGCGAGGCCAGCAAAAGTATCAAACAGAGTAAATAAACAAATTATCGAGATTTTTATTTTACCTCAACTACAAAACGCATTAACCAAAGCGGGTATCAGAAAAATAAGAATCATCAATATCTGTTCGTTTACTGATTTACGCGAATTAGCGCGAATTTAAAATTCATAGCAAAAAAAACCACTCTTATAATTTTTTTCCATAAATAACCCTTTTATCAGACCTTCATTTTCATTATTGATTTCTTTCATCTCAAATTTTTTAAAATGAATTTTAAAAGTACCACGCTTTTAATAAGTTTTTTTTGTTGTGTCAATTCAATTTTTGCACAAAAGAACCCTGAATCTCTTTTTAACCCGCATCAATTATTTGCTCAAAACTTTTTTACCAAAAACGGTAATGAATTCCGTTCTGCAAATGGCGCGCCGGGCCCTAAGTATTGGCAAAACCGCGCAGACTATAATCTCCACGCGACAATAGATACCGTTGAAAATGTTTTAAGTGGCATAGAAACGATTTCTTATACTAACAACAGCCCTGATGCATTGCCATCGCTTTGGTTGCAATTAGATCAAAATACCTACCGCCAGGATGCGCGTTCTAATTTTTATACAAACTTCGGCGGTGGCGGCCATACGGATGGTTACCAATTTGAATCCGTTACAATTGAATACAAAGGAAAAACCATAAAGGCCAATTATATAATTAATGATACAAGGATGCAAATCAGGTTGCCCAATGCATTATCACCAAAAGAAAAAATAAATATCCACATAAAATACTATTATTCAATTCCCAACAGGTTTGGCGACAGAACAGATTTCTTTTCCACAAAAAATGGAAAAATTTATGAGATAGCGCAATGGTACCCGCAAATGTGCGTCTATGACGATCTGTTGGGATGGAATACATTACCGTTTTTGGGGAGCGGGGAATTTTATTGCGAATATGGCGATTTTGACTATACCGTTACGGTGCCTGCAGGAATGATCGTTGCCGGGAGCGGCGAATTACAAAATGAAAATAAAGTTCTTACGCCTACCCAAATTGAAAGATTAAATGCGGCAAGAAAAAGCGATAAAACCATAATGATTCGCACAGAAAAAGAAGTAAATAATGCTGCCGGAAAAAGCATGGGAAATAAAATGGTGAGCTGGCATTTTAAAATGAATAACACGCGCGATGTGGCTTTTGGCGCTTCTGCGGCGTATATGTGGGATGCAGCAAGAGTGAATTTGCCGGAAGGTAAAAAAGCATTAGCCATGTCTGTCTACCCGGTGGAAAGCACAGGTGAAAATGCCTGGGGAAGAGCGACAGAATATTTGAAAAAATCAATAGAATATTTTTCTGCAAAATGGTTCGTGTACCCATACCCGGTAGCCGTTAACGAAGCGGGAATTGCAGCAGGAATGGAATACCCGGGAATTGTTTTTGACGGTATTAATGATAAGGCAGGAGACCTTTATTGGGTAACGGCGCATGAGATTGGGCACAACTGGTTCCCGATGATCGTTGGCAGCGATGAACGCCGCAATGCTTTTATGGATGAGGGTTTCAACACCTTTATTGATGTATATGCCGCCGATAATTTTAATAATGGGGAATATGCGCCAAAGCGTGATGGGGAATATGCGCCGGGAAAAGGGAATCCGGCTGATGAAATTATTCCTTGGCTTAAAGATTCTGATGCGCCTGCGATTATGGCGCGTGCCGACCAGTTTCCTGAAAAATACAGGCACCCCATTGAATATTTTAAACCCGCGTTCGGATTGGTTTTGCTTCGCGAAGTAATTTTAGGGCACGACAGGTTTGATTATGCTTTTAAAAAATATATAGAAAGATGGGCTTATAAACATCCATCGCCTGATGATTTTTTCAGAACGATGGATAACGAAGCGGGTGAAGACCTTTCCTGGTTTTGGAAAGAATGGTTTTATCATAACTGGCAACTGGACCTTGCAGTTCAATCTGTTTCTTATTCAAAAGGGGATGCAAAAAACGGCGCTGATATTACTATCGCTAATTTGCAAAAAATGGCAATGCCATGTACGCTGGAAGTCGTTTTAAAAGACGGTAGCAAACAGGATTTGGAAATACCGGTTGAAACATGGTTGCAGGGCGGTATGCATATAATTCATTTACCAACAAAACAAGAAATACAATCCGTAACAATTGACCCGGAAAATAAATTACCGGATAGTAACCGGAAAAATAATGTGTGGAAAATGGAATAAGTCATGTGTGAAGCGCCAGAAAATCTTCCGCAGAAATAGCTTTAAGAGTGGACTTTTTAAAGTCCTTAACATTCCTGGTTATAATGTATTTTATTCCTCTTTCCTTTAATGCAGCTGCAGACTGGTAGGAATCTTCGATATCACTAAAGTTAAGAGTTAGCGCTTTTTTGAAATCTTTATTTTCCAAGGGGATAATCGTAATCGCATTTAGAATTTTTTCCAGGCTATCCCAATAGCTGCCTTTATTAAATTTTTGCAGAAAATAAGTGATATTAATAAAACTTACACACGAAGTAAATGCACTAAAGACTCTTTCATCACAAAGATTTAAAAGATCTTCGGCATGTTTTTTAAATGGCTCTCGTTTCAAAAGAGCATCTAAAAAAATGTTTGTGTCAATAAATATTTTCATTATTTCCCCAGGTGTTTTTCTTCCTTCAATATTCCCAGCATTTCTTTATCATTCCTGTAATCGGGAATTTCAGTAAGTGGCAAGTTTGATAAATAAGTCCCCAGGCTTTTTTTTGAAGTCTTAATTTTCGCTTTCTTAGATTCTTCTACTATGAGTTCATTAATTAGTTTCGAAACTGAGCGTTGACGGTTTTTTGCAAGCAGGTGTAGTTTTTTCTTTACGTCAATATCTATACTTATGGTCAATCTTGAGATCATAATAGTGCATAATTTGTAATGCAAATTATGCAATTTATTTGAAAATAAAAATAACAGAAAAATTAAATAAGTTTGTATTCTTATTCAATATAAAACAAAAATTATGAAATACATATTTAGCTTAATTGTTTCTTTACTGATCACCGGTTTTGCTTTTGCGCAAACGCCTATGCAAACTACAGTTGAATATAATGGCCAAAAATATCCCTGTTATATTACAGAATACAATTTGCCACCGGATGAAGCCAAAGATGTGATTGTAAATAAATTAAAATCTGAAGGATATAATGCGGATAAATCAAAAGGTTTTTTGGTATATAGAAATACGCGTTTAAAAGATTTGAATACTGATGAAGCCCAGGATGTATTTTTTAAAATTGAAAGAAAAAGCCGCAAGGAAAAAGATAAAAGTGTGGTTACTATGATTGCTGCCAAAGCGGGATTAATTCCGGAAGATAAAGTGAAAGGCGCTAAAACGGTTGCTGATATTGAGCTTTCAGCTAATAGTGTTGCTTTTATAAAAAGTTTTCAAAGTGGATATTAATATGTCGGCATATAACCTTGCCGTTTCTAACCAGGAAGATGAAGTGGCAGATGCGGAAAAAAAATTGAAAAATTTGCAAGACGACCAGGCAAAATTGGAAAAGAAAATAAAAGATTACCAGGATGGCCTTGCCAAAAATAAAACTGACCAGGAGAAACAAACAGAAGAAATTGCAAAGCAAAAAACCATTTTAGAGCAGAAGAAAGCTGCTAAGCCTGTTGAATAAAATTAGCTTATTGGGAAATTAAAAATCATTATTTTTTGTTGGTTTACTGCCATAATTCCTTCCAAAAATTGCGAATTGAAAGTGAGTTTTCAGCGAGGTACTTTTCTTTTTCCAACCATCTTTTTAAAGCGGAAAGTTAAGAAAGTCGCTGAAAAAGTGAGCCCGGTTATAAATCCTGCCCAGATACCTGCAGCGCCCATTTTAAAATAAAAAGCAAGCAGGCAGCCCACCGGAATTCCGATGGCCCAATAAGCAACTGCGATAAAAACTGTGGGCACTTTTACATCTTTTATTCCGCGTAATAAACCCGCACTTATTGCCTGCGTACTATCAGAAATCTGGAATAATGCGGCGAACAATATTAAATAAGAAGCCATTGAAACCACTTCTGCATTATCATTAAAAATTAAAGGAAGTTCATTTCTTAATAATATAAAAATCAACGCGCAAAAAGCTCCATAAATCAACGCCATATACAAAGTGCTTTTTCCAATAGCGTTTATCAATTTCCAATCATTTCTTCCATACGAATTGCTGGTACGAATAGAACCCGCTTGCGATAATCCCATCGAAACCATAAAGGTTAATGATGCACAACTTAAAGCAATCTGGTGCGCCGCCTGTTCTACAGCGCCGATGGTTCCTATCAGAATACCTGAAACAGCGAAGGCGCCGGCTTCCATTGAAATCTGAAAACTGCTGGGGATTCCAATATGAAGCAATTCCTTAAAGGTTTTCCATTTTAATTTCCACACGATGCTTCTTACGGCGATGTACCTTCTGAAAGTTTTGTGGTACAAAATAATTATTCCAAGAAAAACAAAAATGAAAATCCGCGTAACTAAAGTGGCCCATCCGGCGCCCATAAGTTCCATCCTGGGAAAACCCCAGTTTCCATAAATAAAAAGCCAGTTTAAAAATGCATTCAAAGGAAGCGCAGCCAGCGAAAGGATCATAGCTGTTTTTGTAAATTCCAATCCATCGGTAAATTGTTTTAGCGAAAGAAATAAGATCATCGGAATTACAGACCAGCCCATTATTTGCAAATAAGGCAACGCCAATTTCGCCACTTCAGGATCCTGGCCAAGGTGAAATAAAATATTCCTGCTTAATTCTATGACGAGTGAAATAGCTATTGCTGAAAAAGTACAAAGCCAGAACCCATTAAACAAATAATGGCTTACCAATTTTCCATCCCTCCGCCCATGCGCCATAGAAACCATTTGCGAAACGGAAATGGTGATTCCTATCCCAAAAACATAAGGAATATTTATTACGCTCATCACCAAAGCCGCAGCAGCAAGTTGCTTATAATTTACTGCGCCCACCATTGCCGTATCTATAATGCCAAGCATCATTTGGGATACTTCTCCCAAAATGATGGGGAAAGCAAGTTTCAATGTTTTTTTTGCCTGGTTGGCAAGCATAAATATTTTTGAAGGAAATTAAAAAAAGTGGATGAAGATAAGAAAGATTTTTAGTGGGAACGCTATCAACAAGTGTAATGCATCCAGACCGTTTCTTAAAAACATTCTATCTTTATTCTCCTTTTAATTTAAATTTTTAAAAAAGAAATATGGCACAAACTCCTGAAGAAAACCTTCTTAAAACCGGCTTTACTTTGCCTCCTCCTCCAAAACCCGCAGGCGTTTATAAGCCATTGCTCCGGGTAGGCAATTTAATTTATGTTTCCGGGGCACGGCCCTGTTTTGGAAGAAGGAATATTAATAAAAGGAAAAGTAGGGTATGATATAAACAAAGACGCAGCAAAGCTTGCAGCGCGGCAAACCGGCTTAACAATTTTAGCCACTTTAAAAGCCAGCCTCGGAAGCCTGGATAAAATAAAAAGAGTGATAAAAGTTTTGGGAATGGTAAACTGCACTTTAAATTTTGAAGAACATCCTTTTGTAATCAACGGTTGCAGCGAATTGTTTGCTGAAATATGGGGAAATGAAAATGGTGTTGGTGTGCGCAGCGCCGTAGGAATGGGTTCTTTGCCCGGCAATATTCCTGTTGAAATTGAAGCAGTTTTTGAACTTTCTAACGAAGCAACAGAAATTGTAATTACCCAATCAGTAACCGAAATAGAAATAGAAAATGAATGAAAAACAATGGTACGAATTAAATGATGCGGATGCAATTGATTCGCCTGCTTTACTGATTTATAAAGATCGTGTGGCATCCAACATTGAAACCATGGTAAAGATTGCAGGCGATGCGAAAAGATTAGTGCCTCACGTGAAAACACACAAGATGGCGGAGATTGTAAAAATGCAATTAGTGGCCGGTATTTCTCAATTCAAATGTGCCACGATTGCCGAAGCAGAAATGCTTGCGGAAGCGGGAGCAAAAAATATTTTGCTGGCTTATCAACTTAATTTTTCAAAAGCAAAACGTTATATTTCTTTAATAAAAAAATATCCACAGATTGAGTTGGCCTCTTTGATTGATAATATTGATTCTGCAAAAATGTTGAATGAATTATTTGCAGAAGAAAAGATAAAAGCAAATGTTTTTATTGATGTGGATGCCGGAATGCACCGGACTGGAATCGAACCTGGTGAAAAACTTTTTGCCCTCTTTTTAGAATTACAAAAATTACACAATATTAATTTCCGGGGATTGCATATTTACGATGGCCATATCCGTGATGAGGATTTTGAAATAAGAAAAGAGCAATGTCAAAAAGCATTTGAAAAAGTAAACGCAGTAAAGCAACAAATAATCCGGAATTCTAATTTACAGGATGTAAAAATCGTTGCCGGAGGAACACCAACATTTACGGTTCATGCATTAAACAAAGAAGTGTATTGCAGCCCCGGAACCTGCTTGCTTTGGGATTATGGATATGATGCATTATTGCAGGAGCAGCCTTTTAAATTTGCCGCGGTTTTATTAACAAGGGTTATTTCCAAACCAGCGCCCGGATTGATCTACAACCGACCTTGGGCACAAATCTGTTGCAGCGGAAAACCCAATTTCAAAAAGAATATTTTTTTTGAATTTAGAGGATTATGAAGTTAAATCACAAAGCGAAGAACATTTGGTGGTTAGTGTAAAAGACTGGGATAAAATGCAGGTTGGCGATGTGTTGTATGGAATACCTTATCACATTTGCCCAACGGTTGCTTTATATGATGAAGCGAATATAATTGAAGATGGAGCGCTGGTTGATACATGGAAAATTGAAGCCCGAAAGAAAAAAATTACTATTTAAAAAACATCTATGGCCGATCTTATTTTTGATGCGCACCTTGACCTCAGTATGAACGCGATGGAATGGAACCGCGACCTTACCCAAACGGTGATGCATATACGCGAAAGGGAGAAGGGAATGAATGATAAGCCGGATAGATCTAACGGAACCGTTTCTTTACCTGAAATGAGAAAAGGAAATATTGGAATTTGTGTAGCCACGCTTATCGCGAGATTTGTAAAACGTGATAGCCCTTTGCCAGGATGGAATTCGCAGGAACAAGCCTGGGCGCAAACCCAGGGGCAATTGGCATGGTACAAAGCGATGGAGGGCAAAGGAGAAATGATCCAAATAAATAATGCCAAAACTTTAAAAGATCATGTAGAAAAATGGCAAAAAGGAAATACAAAAGATTTACCTGTGGGATATATTCTTAGCCTCGAAGGAGCCGATTCCATTGTGAATATGAAATACCTTGAAAAGAATTACGAAAAAGGATTGCGTGCAATTGGCCCGCACATTACGGCCCGGAGTTTATGCCTTATGGAACAGATTCGGAAGGAGGAATTGGAAAGAAAGGGCGGGAATTATTAAAAGAAATGGAACGGCTAAATATCATTTTAGATGCTACTCATCTTTGTGATGAAAGTTTTTGGGAAGCGTTGGAAAATTTTAAAGGGCATGTTTGGGCAAGCCATAATAATTGCCGTTCATTAGTTCCTCATAACCGGCAGTTTTCTGATGAACAAATAAAAGTTTTGATAGAACGCGGAGCGGTAATTGGCGGCGCTTTTGATGCCTGGATGTTAAAACCAGGTTGGGTTAGGGGAAAATCAACACCAAAAAATGAAGGTGTTTTTTTATCAACAGTGATTGATCATATTGATCATGTTTGCCAACTTGCTGGCAATTCTTTGCATTCAGGAATTGGAACCGATTTGGACGGTGCTTTTGGCACAGAACAATGCCCCGCTGATTTGGATACGATTGCCGGCCTTCAAAAAATTCCTGCAATTTTAAAAGAACGCGGTTATTCTGAAAATGATATTGAAAATATTATGTACAAAAACTGGGTTCGGTTTTTAGAAAATGCATGGAAATAATAGCCACGAATTACCCGGATTTTCACGAATCAGGAAATCTTATACAAATTGCACCTTATTTCAGTACAATAAACAGTTGATAAGAACATTCGCAAAAATCAGTGCAATTTGTGGAAAAACCCTTTTGAGCTTTAGCTCAAATCAGACTGGTGCATTGAGTCTTTTAATGCAGGATATAGATTTTTAAAAACCGCATAATTCTCTTCATGCCTTTTGTGATTTTTTAAATCAGGCTTCACTATTTGGTGTATGTTTGGTTTTAATGAAGAATAATTTTTGATCATTTTCATAGCTTTCATATTTAATAGCGCCGCGCCAACTGCTGATGAGTCCTGGGTTTCAATTACCAAAAGTTTTTTCCCTGTTATGCCGGCTAAAATGTTCATCCATGTTTTAGAATGAATGAAACCTCCGCTAACAATCAGCTTTTCAATTTTTGAAGTTGATGATTCCACAATTTGTAAAACCTGGTTCATTGAATAGCAAATGCCTTCCAATACTGCTCGTAAAAAATAAGCTTGTGTATGAAATGGTTTTATCCCAAAAAAAACGCCGCTCGCTCTTCCATCCCAAACTGGCGCTCTTTCTCCATATAAATAGGGTAAAAAAATTAAATCTTTACTACCGGCAGGTATTGAATCAATTTGTTTAAAAAGATTTTCATAGTCTTCTTCCGTAGGCTTTTCAATATTTAAAAAAGTTTCAAACAGCCATTGTACCACATTTCCACCATTATTTACCGGGCCGCCACAGATAAATGTTTTATCATCCAGCAAATAATTAAAAGTCATTTCCTTAAAATTAAAAACCGGTTTCGGGCTGGCAATTCTTACCGCTCCACTTGTTCCGATCGTTAATGCAGCTGTGCCTTTGTCAATTGCGTAGCTTCCCAGGTTAGCCAGGCAGCCATCGCTTGCGCCAATGCAAAAAGAAGTTTCAGAAGAAAGAGAAAGAGAATCAACAATTGAATTATTAGCATTTTTCCTGATAAAGTTGGTTGGCTTAGGTTCTGAAAGTTGGCCCGCATTTATCTTGCATAATTCTAAAGAAGCCCTATTCCATTTTAAAGTTTTAATATTAAATAAACCCGTAGCAGAAGCAATGGAATGATCTATTTCGTAAACGCCAAATAGTTGGTACCAGATGAATTCTTTGATTGAAATAAATTTAAACCCCGCCTTAAAAATAGAAGGTTGATTTTTCCGAAGCCAGATGATTTTGCAAAGCGGAATCATTGGATGAATGGGCGTTCCTGTTGCTTTATAAATACTTTTTGCTGCGGATGATTTTCTGATTTGCTCTGCTATTTTTTCACTTCTCGTATCAGCCCAGGTTATTAAAAGAGAAATCGGCTTATTTTGTTTGTTTACTGCAATCAGGCCGTGCATCGCGCTACTAAAACTGATGGAAACCGGCGGATATTTTACAGTGTCAATTATTTTTCCGATACAAGTTTTAAATGCTTTCCAAATAATTTCCGGGTCTTGTTCGGAATATCCGGGCTGCGGGTTTTCGGTAGAATAATACAATTGAGTATCGGCGATAATGGTTCCTTTACTGTCCATCGCAATAGCTTTGGTGCTGCCGGTGCCGATGTCTATTCCAATTATATACTGCTGATTTTTTTCTTTAGCCATTATCCAAAAGTAATAATACAGCCATTGAAATTATTAATATCCTCTCACATTTTTTCCTTCCATATAATTTAGGAAGGCTTTGTTCACTACGCGGTTGCCGCCGGGAGTAGGGTAATTGCCGGTAAAATACCAATCGCCCAGGTTGGTTGGGCAACATTCGTGCAGGTCTTCAATAGTCTGATAAATTACTTCTACCGGAATATTGATTTCCGGAGGGGTAATTAATTCAGCGATTTTTTTATCAAGTTCTTCTAATGAAAAAGGTTTATAAATCTCCCGGACGATATTTTGTGTGTGCAGTTGGTTATTCCTTTTTAGTTCTTTACATTTTTCAAAAAGGCATTGCAGCATTGAGTCCATTCCTCTTTCTTTTATCAATTCCATGGCTGCTTTGAACGCCACAAATTCACCCAGCTTGCTCATATCAATTCCATAACAATCAGGATACCTGATTTGCGGAGCTGATGAAACCACGATAATTTTTTTAGGCTCCAACCTGGAAAGCATCCTGATAATACTTTCGCGTAAAGTAGTTCCCCGTACAATGGAATCATCAATTACTACCAATGTATCTATCCCTTTCCTCACAGTTCCATAAGTGATATCGTAAACATGCTGCACCATTTCATTACGGCTCAAGTCTTCCGTAATAAAAGTGCGAAGCTTTACATCTTTAATGGCAATCTTTTCCATCCGCACTTTTCGATTAATCATCTCTGCTAATTTCTCAGCGTCATAATCTTTTCCCCAGCTTAATATTCTTTCAATTTTTATTGTATTCAGATAATCCTGCGCGCCTTTTATCATTCCATAAAAAGCAGTTTCAGCCGTATTTGGAATGAAAGAAAAAATGGTATTTTTCAAATCATAATCTACTGCTTTCAATACCCGTTCGCTCAGATGGTACCCCAATGCAATTCTTTCGCGGTAAATTTTTTCATCGCTTCCCCTTGAAAAATAAATGCGTTCAAAGCTGCAGGCTTTTCTTTCTTTAGGTTCTAATATTTGTTCAATTAAAAATTCACCGCCTGGTTGAGAGATTAGTGCATTTCCCGGCATTAATTCTTTTACCACATTTTCTCCGACATTAAATGCTGTACGGATGGCAGCCCGTTCACTCGCTGCAACAATCACTTCATCATCAATATAATAATAACAGGGACGGATTCCATGGGCATCACGTACTACAAACCCAATTCCATCACCGGTAAGGCCGCCAAACGTAAAACCGCCATCAAAATAAGGAACAGATTTTTTCAAAACATGGGCAATATCAACACCTTCAGGAGAGGCTTCATCCGCCTTTATTAAAAAATGCTGAATAATATCCATCATAGCCCCAAGGTCACTTTCGCGGTCATGTTCGCTCCTCGGGCTGTTTATTATCGAAAATATTTCTTCTTTATTGATAATATTAAAATTTCCCGCGAGCGCCAGGTTGCGCGCCGGAATGGTGTTTCTTTTTATAAATGGATGGCAAAATTCTACATTATTTTTTCCTTGCGTTCCATAGCGTAAATGGCCAAGTAATAATTCTCCCAAAAAATCAATATGCCCTTTCATAAGGCCCGGCATGCTGTTCTATATCAGGATGATATTTTTTAATTTCATTTACCTGGTTTCCGATTTGAGAAAAAAGGTGGGCGATAGCCTGGTTTTCCGTACTTCTTATCCTGTGCAAAAACGGGTAGCCAGGTTCTGTATTTAATTTTATGGTAGCAATTCCGGCGCCGTCCTGGCCGCGGTTATGTTGCTTTTCCATTAAAAGATACAGCTTATTTAAGCCGTACAAAACAGTACCATATTTTTGACGGTAATAAGAGAAAGGTTTACGTAGCCTTATAAAAGCAAGGCCACATTCATGTTTTATTTCGTCGCTCATATTTGGAAAGAAATGCAAAATTACGATTTATCTTTGGGCTAGTATTTCCCTTTAATTTTATTCTGTTATTATAATTGCTATTTTAATATTAGTTGCACGCAATTATAAATTTCTAAATTCAATAAATTGAACTTTAGAATTAAATACTAATAAAATATATTTGTAACGAATCGCTTTTTTTAATTTAATTTCATACTTTGAATCTAAAAAAATTAAAGTCATGGCAAGACCCGTTAGAAATAATGAAGTTGCAGGCAAGCTAAAAACCCTTAAAGAACAATTGGCCGAGTTACAAAGAGGAATTGAAAACAGTTCACCCTACGTTTAAAATATCTAAAAATGGCAAACGTTTGAGTAATATTGAAGCTACTATTAAGAGGCTGGAAAGGGAAATAGAAGAACTTAAGAAAAAGAAAAGAAACTACCTAAACAGGTATTTTAATTTCTTTATAAACAGTATTTTTAATTCACAAAAAAATGCATTTCTCAAGGGAAGAAGTGCATTTTTTTGTTTGTTTTTATTTAAAATAATAATTAGCCCTTACTGGCTTGCCTCTTTTGTTAAATTTCCAAAAGTTTACCTTTGCAAAAATTTTATTGAATTGCCTTTATCGAACGGCAAAATTTTATTGAATTATATGAATACTGAACACCTTTCTGAACAGCAAATTATCCGCAGGGAAAAATTAAAAGAACTTGCCAAACTTGGTATTGATGCTTATCCCGCTGAATTATTCCCGGTTAATACCACAGCAAAATTTATAAAAGAAAATTATAAAGAAGAAGAAAACAAAAGTGATTTCTCTGATGTTTGCATAGCCGGCAGAATTCTAAGTATCCGGGATATGGGCAAAGCCTCTTTTGCTGTTTTGCAGGACGCTACCGGAAAAATTCAGTTGTATATCCGAAGGGACGATATTTCAAAAGATGAAGAAAAAACGCTTTACAATATTGTTTGGAAAAAATTAATTGACATCGGTGATATTATTGGTGTAAAGGGTTATGTGTTTACTACAAAAACCGGCGAGACTTCCATTCATGTTTCTGAATTAAAAATCTTATCAAAATCGCTTCGCCCTTTGCCGGTGGTGAAAGAAAAAGACGGCGAAACTTTTGATGAAGTTACGGATGCTGAATTCCGATACCGCCAGCGTTATGCAGACCTGATTGTGAATCCGCATGTAAAAGAGATTTTTATCAAAAGAACAAAAATGATAAATGCCATGCGCGATTTTTTAAATGAGCGGGGCGCTTTGGAAGTGGATACGCCCGTTTTGCAAAATATTCCCGGTGGCGCTGCGGCACGGCCATTTAAGACGCATCACAACGCATTGGACATTCCTTTTTATCTTCGAATCGCCAATGAATTGTATTTAAAAAGATTGATCGTTGGCGGGTTTGAATGGGTGTATGAATTTAGCCGCAATTTCAGGAATGAAGGAATGGACCGTACACACAACCCCGAGTTTACCGTTCTTGAATTTTATGTGGCTTATAAAGATTATCTGTGGATGATGGAAACTACCGAACAGTTGTTGGAGAAAACTGCTTTGGCAGTAAATGGTTCCACTAAAGTAATCAGCGGCGATAAAGAAATTGATTTTAAAGCGCCGTATAAAAGGATCACGCATGTACGACGCTATTAAAGAATTTACCGGCATTGATATTAGTGATAAAGATGAAGACGGCCTGCGGGAAGTATGCCAACAGTTAGGCATACACGCAGATAAAACTATGGGAAAAGGCAAACTGGTGGATGAAATTTTTTCTGAAAAATGTGAAAGCCATTTTGTGCAGCCTACTTTTATTATTGATTATCCTGTAGAAATGAGCCCGCTTACTAAAAAGCACCGAAGCAAACCTGGCCTGGTAGAGCGTTTTGAATTGATTGTAAATGGAAAAGAAATTGCGAATGCATACAGCGAATTGAATGATCCGCTGGAACAAAGAGAACGTTTTGAAGAACAATCAAAACTGATGGAACGAGGTGATGATGAAGCGATGTTTATTGATTATGATTTTTTGCGCGCCCTTGAATATGGAATGCCACCGACAAGCGGTATTGGTTTTGGGATTGATAGAATTGTAATGCTGCTCACCAATCAATCTTCTATCCAGGATGTTTTATTGTTTCCACAAATGAGGCCAGAAAAAAAACTCAATGAAGAAAAAAATAAGCATCAAAGCGATCCGCAATAAAAAATAATGGGCCAGGTTTGATGGTTTTTTTGCAAAGGGTAGCTATTTTCAATTTACCCATCTTTGGTTTTTGTAGTAACTTCCCAAAAACCAACTGAATGTGGAATTTTTTAAAAGAATACTTCAGCTTTACCAAAAAAGAAAGGAAAGGGGTTTTTATTGCCGTTTCCGTTATTATTGTTATTTCTATTCTTCCATACTTCTTCCATTTTTTTGTAAAAGATGAACCAATAGATTCAACAGGGTTTGCAAAAGAAATCGCGGAATTAAAAATTGATTCTTCTTCAAAAAACAATTCTAAAAACTACCGGGAATATTATAATGATTATACGCCGGCATATAAAAAAGCAGCGCCTGTAAAAAAAGAGGTTTTTTATTTTGATCCAAATACCGCCTCCGAAAATGATTGGATAAGGCTTGGAATAAGAAAACGGACTGCCGAAACCATACAAAAATATATTTCAAAAGGAGGCAGGTTTTATAAGCCTGAAGACATTAAAAAAATTTACGGGCTTAGCGAAACCGATGCTGAGCGGCTTATTCCTTATGTTTCGATAAAGAACGATAAAAAATATTTTTCCGCAAAAGAAAGTAAATTTTCTTCCAAAGAAAATTATGTGCCCAAATATGTTATTCGGCCTGTTGCTATCAATATAGCAGATACTTCCGCTTACATTGCGCTTCCCGGCATTGGTAGCAAGCTTTCAAAAAGAATAATCGCTTTCCGAAAAAAACTTGGGGGTTTTTATTCTATTGAACAAGTGAGCGAAACTTATTTTTTGCCCGATTCTACTTTTCAAAAAATAAAAAAGTACCTCGTAATTAAAGATAGTTTGATAAAAAAAATAGATATCAACGAGGCCTCGGTTGATGAGATGAAAGCGCATCCGTATATCAATTATAATACCGCCAATGCCATTTATCAATACCGGCAACAGCATGGAGATTACAATTCGGTTTCCGAAATAAAAAAAATCATGACAGTTACTGATGATTTTTATAACAAAACTGCGCCATACCTCTCTATAAAATAGAATTTTATTAAACCCAGTAAACAAAGAAATCAGCACGATTTTTATTTTAATAAAAATCGTTAACCTGAACAGTAAACAAACAAATTCGGATGATTTTTGTTTTGCTTATTAAAATGTATTTAATAATTGTAATAAAACGGTAAGTGAAATTAAAATCAAATGTTTCAACTATAATATTATTCGTTCTAAATTGCAAAAAAGTGTTTTTACGATGGATTTTTCAACAAATGAATTAACAAAGCAGGTTACAGAAACTACCAAACAATTCGCAGAGAAATTTATCCGGCCCCACGTGATGGAATGGGACGAAAGCCAGGAATTCCCTGTCCATATTTTAAAAGAATTAGGAAAACTTGGATTGATGGGCATTCTGGTGCCACAGGAATATGGAGGAAGCGGAATGGGTTATTTTGAATACAGTACAGCCATCCAGGAGCTTGCAAAAGTTTGCGGCTCAATCGGGCTTTCTTATGCAGCACACAATTCTTTGTGTACCGGCCATATTCTTGCTTTTGGAAATGAGGAACAGAAAAAAGAATTTTTGCCAAAACTGGCTTCTGCAGAATATATTGGCGCCTGGGGGTTGACAGAACCGAACACGGGCAGTGATGCGGGAAACATGCAATGCGTGGCTGAAAAAGATGGAGATGATTGGGTGGTAAACGGAACCAAAAACTGGATCACTCATGGAAAAAGCGGCGACGTAGCAGTTGTAATTTGCAGAACCGGCGAACCTCGCACACGTGATAATTCAACCTCATTTATTGTAAGGCGCGGCACCAAAGGTTTCTCCGGTGGAAAAAAAGAAAATAAACTCGGAATGCGCGCCAGCGAAACTGCAGAAATGATATTTGATAACTGCCGGATTTCTGATTCTGCAAGAATGGGTGAAGTGGGCGGCGGATTTAAGCAAGCGATGCGGGTATTGGATGGCGGCCGAATTTCAATAGCCGCGCTTGGATTAGGAATTGCCAAAGGCGCTTATGAAGCTTCGCTGCAATATTCAAAAGAAAGATACCAGTTTGGAAAACCCATTTCAGATTTCCAGGCAATTTCATTTATGCTGGCTGATATGGCAACTGAAATAATGGCCGCGGAATTATTAATTGACCAGGCTTGCGATCTTAAAAACAAAGGTGAAAACGTAACAAAAGAATCAGCAATGGCTAAATATTATTCCAGCGAAATTGCTGTAAAGGTTTCTACAGATGCCGTACAAATTTTTGGCGGCTATGGCTACACCAAAGATTTTCCTGTTGAAAAATATTACAGGGACAGCAAATTGTGCACCATTGGCGAAGGCACCAGCGAAATACAAAAAATTGTTATTGCAAGGGAAACGTTGAGATAACTTATGAGCCTTTACCCTCTCCAAAAAACCCGCTCAGATTTTTTTTAGCAAATTCCTGAATATTTTCATCATTGGCTCCGGGAATAAATTGCGAAATTTTATCCATAAGGCCATTATTGTCATTTATCGGATCTTCCACAGCAGATTGAACATCTTCGGGGGTTGTTCCCGGCCGGTAGGTGTTGTGCCTGATTGAAAAAGATTGTCAATAGCGCCACCAACCATAGGAAATTGTTCTTTAAGGTAATTGGCAATTGTTCCCAGGATTTTCTGCGATTCTTCTGCTGAAAGCCCATGAGCGCTTTGTAATTTTTGGATTAATTCTTCCATAATTTTGACTGTCTTTTTTTGGTTAAAATGTTTTCTTACACAAAATAAACTATTTGTTTAAGATGGATATTAATTTGTTGAAAATTACATTTAAAATGAAATCAATAAAAAATGTGGTCAATAAAAGCGGTAGTATTAATTTCGTGATTTTAATACTCTATAAAACTCCTTCGTTATGAAAACAAAATTAATACAGGCATCCATCCTTTCTTTTTTAATAATCTTATTGACAATTGGAAACAATTGTTTTGCACAGGACCAATCGGTAAAAGATTTAAAATCTGATGCTTCAAAAGAAATTAAAAAAGGGAAACTTGACAGCAGCAAAACCTGGAATACCGGCGGCCAGTTTGATTTAAATCTTGCGCAGGGAAGCCAAAGTAACTGGGCAGCTGGTGGCGATGATTTTTCTTTTTCCCTGAATTCTTATCTTGGGCTGCATGCTTTTTACAAAAAAAATAAATATAGCTGGGACAATACGCTTGACCTGAATTACGGAATGGTAAATACAACCAGCCTCGGCACCAGGAAAAACGATGACCGTATCAATCTTTTAACCAAAGCGGGTTACCAGATTGCTCCAAAGCTAAGCTTATCGGCCTTGTTTAACTTTCGCTCACAATTTTCAAAAGGATACAATTACAATAGTGACGGAACAAAAGATTTACTTTCAGATTTTATGTCCCCGGCTTATGTCTTGCTTGGGCTAGGGCTTGACTATAAACCAGTAGAAGGATTATCGATTTTTGCTTCTCCAATTACTTCAAGGTGGACGATTGTACGAAACGATAGTTTATCAGCCAAAGGCGCTTATGGTGTGGCCCCGGGAGAAAAAAGTAAAAATGAAATAGGCGCGTTTGTGAGCATTAATTATTTAAAAGATATTACCAAAACAATTAATTATAAAGGGAGGCTGGATTTATTTTCAAACTATGAACACAATCCTCAAAATGTAGATGTGTTGATGAATAATATGTTTACCGCGAAAGTTTCGAAAGTGCTTACTGCAAGTTTAGGCCTTGATCTCATTTATGATGATGATGTAAAACTTTTTGGGCCCAATCATAATTCACCAGGCTTGCAATTAAAATCGCAGATAGCGGCAGGAATGAGCCTGAAATTTTAATAGTATTAGGGTAGAATTATAAATTTTCAATAATTCCTGCAATGCCCTGGCCGCCTCCAACACAGGCGGTTACAATTCCATATTTTTTATTAAGCCGCTTCATATCATTAATAATTTGAATGGTAAGTTTGGCTCCGGTGCAACCAAGTGGATGGCCGAGCGCTATCGCGCCACCATTGATATTTACTTTAGCCGGATCAAGCTCAAGATTTCTGATAACGGCAACGGATTGCGAAGCAAATGCTTCATTTAATTCTACCAAATCAATTTGAGAAAGATCCATTCCGGCTTGTTTTAAAACTTTTGGTACGGCTTCAACAGGCCCAATTCCCATCACTCTTGGATGAACGCCTGCACTTACACAAGCTACCAGCCGGGCAATGGGTTTTAGTTTTAATTCATTCATCATTTTTTCGCTCATTACAATAACGAACGCAGCGCCATCACTTGTTTGGGAAGAATTTCCTGCTGTAACGCTTCCTCCTGCGGCAAATGCCGGTTTTAATTTTGAAAGCGCTTCCATCGAAGTATCCGCACGCACTCCTTCATCAGTATCTACCACAAAAGTTTTCTTTTGTTTTTTTAAATTTTTATCAAGATAAATTTCTTCTACCTGCATAGGGAGAATGCCACTTTTGAAATAGCCGTTCTTAATCGCGTTCAATGCTTTTTGATGGGAATGAAAACTGAATTCATCCTGCTGTTCGCGCGATACGTTATATTCTTTAGCGACAGCCTCAGCAGTTACGCCCATTCCTAAATAATAGTCCGGAGTTTCTGATGTGACAGAATACGCCGGCACGGTTTTCCACCCTGAAGTAGGCACCATCGTCATACTTTCTGTTCCTCCGGCAATAATGCAATCAGCCATGCCGCTTCTTATTTTTGCGGTGGCTATCGCAATGGTTTCCAATCCGCTGGCGCAATACCGGTTTACCGTCATCCCCGGAACAGAAATTCCTAAAGCCCTTACACTGATCATCCTTCCAATCTGTAAGCCTTGCTCCGCCTCGGGTACCGCATTTCCTACAATAAGATCATCTACTCTGCTGCTTTCTAATTCGGGAACAGTTGCCAGCAAACCTTTTATAACATCTACGGCTAAATCATCCGGGCGGTAAAAACGAAAACCGCCGCGCTTAGATTTGGTAACCGCTGTTCTTAAACCTGCTATAATGTATGCTTCCATAAGAATCATTTTTTAATTGAATAAAGCAATTTAAGGATTATTTTTTTGAAATATGCCAGGCAAGAAATGAAGGCCGCTTAATAATAAAACTTTTAAAGTTTTCAAAATGAAAACTAATTTATATCTTTGCAGAATGAATATTATTGTGAAGAGAGCAGTTCTTTATTATATTGATAAGTATCCAAAAGCAAGGGTAGCTCTTTTAGCCTGGTACAATGAATTTTCGAAAAGAGAATTTCATCAGTTTAATGAATTGAAGAAAATGTATGGGAACGCAAGTATAGTAGCAGGAAACAGGGAAATATTTAACATAAAGGGAAATGATTACCGGCTTATAGTATCTGTTAATTTTAAGCAATTAGCTGCTTATATTATTTGGTTCGGCACTCATCAGGAATATGATAAAATAAATACTGAAACAATTAAATTTGATACCCGCATTTTAAATTTTAAATCCAAATAACATGATCAATAAAATAATAAAAACCGAAGTATTACACAGAAAAGCGGTTAAACGTGCAATGGAAATTTTTCAGGCCAAAGAAGGAACAGCCGAAGCGGATGAACTTTCACTATTATTAGTTTTAATAAAGGATTACGAAGATAAACATATTAAGATTCCTGACGTGAACCCTATTGAAGTGATAAAATTAAAAATGGCAGAACAGGGCCTGAAATCTAAAGACCTTGAACCCATTATCGGTAGCAAAGGCCATATTTCATCCGTTCTTTCAGGGCGAAGGGAGATAACACTAAAAACGGCTAAAAAATTAAAAGATTATTTTAAGCTTCCGGCAGAAATATTTTTTAATGCTGTATAATAATTTAAAACAGTAGTAAACAAACAAATAATCCGGATTTCTGTTTTACAATTAATCCAGGTAATTTCCAACTATCGGCATCCTTCTTCCGGTTCCAAAAGCTTTTGGAGAAATACGAATAATAGGGCAAAACTGGTTTCTTTTGTATTCATTCCTGTTTACTAATTTTAAAATCCTGTCAACAAGCCCTGCATCAAAACCTAACGCTTTAATTTCCTGCGGCCCCTGAACTCTTTCAATATATTGATACAAAATTTCATCAAGAATATCGTAAGGAGGTAAACTGTCAATATCTTTTTGATCGGGCCTTAATTCGGCGGAAGGTGCTTTATTGATAATATTTTGCGGGATAACCTCTCCATCACGATTGATATATTTTGCCAATTCGTACACCTGCAATTTATAGCAATCGCCTAACACGCCGATGCCGCCGGCCATATCTCCATAAAGTGTTCCATAGCCTGTGGCCAACTCGCTTTTATTAGAAGTGTTTAATAATATATAACCAAATTTATTGGCGATAGACATCAACAGGTTTCCTCTTGTTCTGCTTTGAATATTTTCTTCAGCAACGCCAAATGGAAGATCCTTAAAAACCGGTTTTAATTCATTTAAAAAACCTTCATAAATATTTTTTATTGGAATTATATCGTAAGGGTTCCCCAAATTTTTACTCAATTGTTCCGCATCAGAAATGGAATGGGAGGATGAAAATTCTGAAGGCATTAATATGGATCTTACATTTTCTTTTCCCAAAGCTGCGCAAGCAAGGGCAATCGTAACGGCGCTGTCAATTCCGCCACTGCTCCCGATGATGGCTTTTGTAAAACCCATTTTGTTGAAATAATCTTTAATTCCCAGGATTATGGCCTGGTAAACCTGCTGGATATTTAAAGCGGGCGTAAATTGCAAAGGCTCAAAAAGCGAATCTGAAACAGAGTTTGAAGGTTTTATTACCGGAGAATTAAAAGTGCCATCATCATTTAAAATTACTTCTTTCAACTCCTCGCTGAATTGTGAAAGCTCGTAACATAAATTGGCCTCTTTATCAAAACATAACGAAACTCCGTCAAAAACGATTTCGGTTTGGCTGCCAATTGCGTTGCAATAAATAAGTGGTATTTTATATTTTAAAACGTTCGATTTTATCGTTGCTTTTCTATCATCTGCATGTGTATAATCAAAAGGAGAAGCAGAAATGTTAATCATTAGATCCGGTTGCTGTTCCATCAAAATATCCATCGGGCAAATGCGGTAAAGCGGGTTATCACCGAGGTTCCAGATATCTTCACAAATAGTAAGCGCAATTTTTTTCCCTTTGAATGTGAAGGTGTTCCAATTGTAAGCCGGTTCAAAATAACGGTATTCATCAAATACATCATAGTTGGGCAAACAGGTTTTATGTGCAATGCTTTTTATTTCTTTTTCGTAAAGAAAAAAGGCTGCATTAAAAAGGTCTTTACCTTCAAGGACAGGATTTCTATCAGGCGAACCAACTATTACCCCGATAGTATCAGCATGCTCTTTTATTTTTTCAATGCTTTCAAAGCATTTGTCAATGAAGTCTTTGAAATCAAGAAAATCTTTTGCGGGATAGCCACAGATGCACATTTCGCTGAATACAACCAAATCCGCATTTTTGTTTTTAGCGATGTTTATCGCGTCAATAATTTTATCAAGGTTCTTTTCAAAATTACCGATGTGGTAATTTTGCTGTGCAAGAAAAATTTTCATTTTGCAAAATTAAGCCAGAATAAAATCTCCATGAATTCTTTCATTTAACAAAATTGTCTTTATTTTTTTGCTTTATTTGGGGTATGAGAAGATTATTAATTTCCTTAGTTACTGCAACCGTTTTTTTTTCGTGCAACAGCCACAAAAATATTCCTGATGTTTCTTCAATAAAAGTAAACCTGGAAACAAAAAGGTTTGAGAAGGATTTTTTTGCCATAGACACAACGAAAGTGGCTGAATCAATGAAAATGATTTTACAAAAATACCCTGATTTTTTACCGGCTTTTACTGCCAATATGTTAGGGCTGGATCTGGATAGTTTATTAGTTCCCCATAATCGCCAGGATAGGGCTGTGGCTATGTTTATTCATGATTATATACTTGTAAAAGATTCTGCCGAATTGCTTTATAATAATTTTAATAAAGAAACCAAAGCGATTGAGCAGGGATTGCAATTCGTAAAATATTATTTTCCAAAATATAAATTACCTGAGTCTATAATTACTTTTATCGGGCCGATAAATGCCAATTTTGAAACATCGTTTGGCGTTCAGGGAGATGTGCTTACTTCTAAAAGTTTAGGAATTGGGTTACAACTTCACATGGGAAAATATTTTTCATTTTACCGAAGTACAGAAGGCCTGGAAGAATACCCTGATTTTTTGTCAAACAATTTTGACGAGCAACATATTCCTGTCAACTGCATGAGAAATATTGTAGATGATTTATACCCTGACAAAAGCAGTGGAAAAGCATTAATAGAATTAATGGTTGACAGGGGAAGGCGGATTTACCTGCTTACCAAATTTTTGCCCTATACGCCGGAATACCTTTGTATGGGCTATACCAAAAGGCAGATGGAAGATGCAACAAAAAACGAAGCGGTCATTTGGGATTTCTTTTTGAACAACAACCTGTTGAATAAAACGGACGATAACATTGTACAAAATTATATTGGCGAAAGCCCTAAAACCCCGGAATTGGGAGAAGGCGCCCCTGGAAATATCGGGACTTTTGCAGGGTTGCAGATTGTAAAAACTTTTATGGAAAAATATCCGGAAACAAGCCTTTCAGAATTGATGAAAACAGGTGCTCGCGAAATTTATGATAAGTCCAAATATAAACCCAGGATTTAATTGAGTTTTATAGGAACGATCATCTCAAATGCCGGAATATTAATAATGAACGTTTGCTTATTGTGGAAGTTTTCCATAAAATACATTCCATGCATTTTCCCCATTTCGCTACGCAAATTACAACCACTTACATACTGGTATTTTTCTCCCGGTTTAATTACAGGCTGTATGCCTATAACGCCTTCGCCTTCTACTTCGCGATGCTCGGAAGTGCTATCAAAAATGTACCAATGGCGCCTTAGTAATTGAACAGGGAATGTATTATTATTTTCAAGGGTAATGCGGTAAGCAAACATATATTCGCTGTTAATAGGGTTGCTGTATTCTGGCTGGTAAAAAGTTTCAACGCTAATGGTTACGCCTTCAGATATTTTTGAAATCATGTTTTTTAGGTTATGATAAAGTTATTAAAACTGATTAATTAAATAAACTATATTTTACGCGATTTACTATATCCATTCTTTAAAAGCCATTGTAATATTTTTTCTCTGTGATCGCCCTGTATAATAATTTCATGGTTTTTTATTGAACCTCCGGTTCCACAAAATGACTTCAATTTCTTTGCAATTTCTCCTATTTCATTCTCTTTCATAGAAAAACCCTTTATAACAGAAACCACTTTCCCGCCGCGGTTTTTTTTATCAAGAACAATCGTTAATCTTTGTTCATCAGGCGATAAAAATTCTTCCTCTTTATCCTCATTTGGAAAATTGAAATTCTCAGCGGTCGAATAAACAATTCTGTCTCTATTATATAACTTTTTCTTGGGCATATTATTGTGTTATTTCTGCTTTTAAACTTAAATCTAAACTGGTAGCCTGGTGGATAATCGCCCCACTTGAAATAAAATCTACTCCTGTAGCAGCATAATTTTCAATATTTTGCAGGGTAATTCCGCCGCTGGCTTCTGTTTCATATTTTCCATTAATTATTTTCAACGCTTCCTTTATTTTTTCCGGAGAAAAATTATCCAACATAATTCTGTCAATCTTGCCTGTTCCCATTGCTTTTTTTACATCATCAAGAGTCCTCGTTTCTACTTCTATTTTTAATCCCGGTTTTTTTTCCTGAACATATTGATAGGCTTTATCAATCGCCTTTTCTATCCCGCCACAAAAATCAATGTGATTGTCTTTTAGAATGATCATATCGTATAAGCCAAAACGATGGTTAACGGCGCCGCCAATTTTAACGGCTTCTTTTTCCAACATCCTGAAATTGGGGGTAGTTTTCCTGGTATCTAATAATTTGGCCGGATACCCCTTTATTTTATCAGTGTATTGTTTAGTAAGCGTTGCAATGCCACACATTCTTTGCATACAATTAAGCACTAATCTTTCGCAGGAAAGAATGGACCATATTTTAGCGCTCACTTCAAATGCGGATTCGCCAAAATGAACTTTATCGCCATCATTTTTAAACTTCTTAATTACCGCTTCCGGGTCATAAAATGAAAATATTTTTTGGGCAATTTCTACTCCTGCCAAAACGCCCTCATCTTTTATTTTTAAAATGGCTTTCCCTTTTGCATTTGCATCTATGCACGAGCGTGTGGAATGATCGCCATCGCCAAGGTCTTCTTTAAGCGCATTGGCAATAAACTCTTCAAGTTTCGGTTGATAAACTTCAGAAAATGACATGGAAACAAATTTATAAAATGAAAATTAAAACGGCTTTTCTGAAATAAAGCTTGTTGGTATAAAAATACTTGAATGCTTTCATTAAAATTATCATTAAAAATACCTCTCAATCGTTAATCCATAAGTAAGTAATATATTCTCACGGTTGGTACGGCTTATTTTATTATAATCCATAGAAGCATTAATGGCCAGCCATTTATTCAATTTTACAGAAAGCTTGTTATTCAATTTAATAATGTAATCTTTTAATGAAAGGATTGAAGGCTGAATAAAATTGCTGCCTTCCAGTATAAACCTTTCATTATAAGCCCATCGGTATTTTACCCTTAATGAATTTCTTACCGTCTGGTAAATATCTCTTCCAATATTAGGATCGGTAAGGTCGCTCGTTTCATATACAAAACCGTCGCTTGCTTCAAAGCTGAGATTGGGTGTTTTTACAAACGTATAACCCACACCTACCCCCGATTGAAACCGGTAATTGATTTTCAAGGAATAGCTTTCGTCAAAGTTTACCAGCCCCCAATAATAAAAGGATTGAACATCCTTTAAATAATCAATATTTGCTCCCGCGGAAACATCATTATTAGAAAGTTGTTTATTTTGATTTCCGTAGATCCATGAAGCGAAAGTATTAAAAGTGATTTTTTTTCGGTTGATCTCATATCCTGCAGAATTATTTAAAACAAATGATTTCAAATCTTTTGTTTTATTGTAAACGCCGGTGGAGGCGAATGTAAAATGATGATGTATGGAATCATTCAACTGGCAAAACGAAAGTTGTGCGTATAAAATAGCCGAAATAATTAAAATAATTTTTTTAAACATAATCCTCTGTTTGTATAGTATCGAACAGGCGAAATGTAAAAAGATTATTTGAGAATTAATTTAAAAGAAGTAGAATTTTATTTCTCTGAAAAAAGATGGCTTGAAAAAATAGTATATTTCCGGGAATTCCGTTTTGCAGTAAACCAACTAATTATTGCAATTTTTATTTTAGGCTAAACGTTTTCAGAAATTATTTTTCAAACCGTAATTCCTGGATCAATTCTTTACCGCCTTTTTGTTTTGTAAAGATAGTAGTGCGAAAAACCCCGTTTGAAGTAATCAAATTCCCGATGCAATATTCGGAGCCTTCTTTTTGGCTTTGATGGATCACTTTAAAATCTTTTACAGGATTCTGGGAAAAAAAATCATTTAATACAAGTTGCGCCTGCCTTTTGCTCAATGAATTACTTTTTTCAGGCAAAGTAATTTCGACCGAATTATCAAAATATTGAGCTACCTGGGCAGCATCTCCCGATTTAACGGCATTAATAATATCGGAAAATGGTTGTTTAACAAAAGCTGATGAAACAACTAAAATAACAATGGAAAGTATAATTTTTTTCATAAGTTTATTTTCATTTTTTGTTGTCACGGCATTAGGATACTCCCGAAGAGCGTGCCAAATTTAAAATTATGATATGATTCCGATATTATTGCAATAATGTAAACATGAATAATTAGCTTTGAAAAATGGAAGCAAAAAAAGTTATTTTAGTAATCATGGATGGATGGGGCCTGGGGCAGAAGAAAGAAAGCGATGCAATTCAAAATGCCAAAACACCATTTGTAAGTTCACTTTATGAGAAATACCCACACACTACTTTAGTTACCTGCGGAAGAGCGGTAGGCCTTCCTGAAGGGCAGATGGGAAACAGCGAAGTCGGGCATTTGAACCTGGGGGCGGGGCGCGTTGTCTACCAGGAACTGGAACGTATAAATGTAGCTATTGAAAATGGGGAATTTGAAAAAAACCCGGCTCTGTTAGCGAGCTTAAATTATGCTAAAGAAAATAAAAAACCTTTACACTTAATGGGTTTGGTAAGCAATGGCGGTGTCCATTCCCATATTAATCATTTAAAAGCGCTTACTACTATTTGCAAAAAACAAGGATTGGAGAATGTCTACATTCATGGGTTTACTGATGGCCGCGATACAGATCCAAAAAGCGGCCTTAATTTTCTGGAAGAACTACAAAAACACCTTGATCAAAATACCGGTAAAATTGCTACCATAACTGGAAGGTACTACGCTATGGACCGCGATAAAAGGTGGGAAAGGATAAAAGTGGCTTACGACGCTTTAGTACACAGAAAAGGCGAAATAACCACCAATATTTTTTCTGCAATCAATACTTCGTATGAAAATGAAATAACTGATGAATTCCTGAAACCGATCATCAATGCCGAAGCCCCGGATTCTGAAATAAGGGATGGCGACGCGGTAATCTGCTTTAATTTTCGAACCGACAGGTGCCGCGAAATTACGGAAGCGCTTACCCAAACTGCATTTCCGGAATATGATATGAGCCCTTTAAAACTCGATTATACCACTATGACACTTTATGACCATACCTTTAAAAACATAAGGGTCATTTTTGAAAAGGATGACCTGAAAAACACGATTGGGGAAGTATTGGCAGCTAATCAGAAAAAGCAAATTCGTATTGCCGAAACAGAAAAATACCCCCACGTTACTTTTTTCTTCAGTGGTGGCAGGGAAAAACCCTTTGAAGGAGAAAACCGGATCATGATCCCTTCACCAAAAGTAGCTACGTATGACCTTCAACCTGAGATGAGTGCTTACCAGGTAACAGACGCATTGCTTCCGGAAATTAAAAAACAATCTGCGGATTTTATTTGTTTAAATTATGCAAATGCGGATATGGTAGGGCACACAGGCGTTTGGGATGCCGTGGTGAAAGCTGTTGAAACAGTTGATAAATGCGTAAAGGAAATTGTAACTGCCGGTTTAGAGAACGGATACACGATTTTTATAACTGCCGATCATGGAAATGCAGATTATATTGTAAACGAAGACGGAACGCCTAACACGGCTCATACCAAAAACCTGGTTCCTTTTTTTATAATTGATAAGGAATGGCATGGGAAAATTAATCCCGGAAAACTGGGCGATATTGCCCCAACCATATTAACCATGATGAAATTACCAATACCTGAAGAAATGACCGGGAAAGTCTTAATTGATATTAATTGAATTGTTCTTGGTTAGCCACTTCAAAACAACCGGAAATTAAAAAAAATGCTGTAGAAACGCCGTAAATTGAAAAATTTCTATTTTTTATTTAACAAATTTTTATTCATGCAGCATTTTAAGTTAAAAATTGTCCTATCTTAGTAGGGTTAAACAAGCAAACTATGACAGAAGAGATAATGCTTCAAGGCTGTCTTGATAACCTTTCAAACGCGCAAGAGGCTTTATATAATAGGTTTAGCCCGCGCATGCTTGGTGTTTGCTATCGTTATGCCCGCAACAGGGAGGATGCTGAGGATATGCTTCAGGAGGGTTTTATAAAAGTCTATTCTCAAATTTATCAGTTCAAAGGCTCAGGGGCTTTGGAAGGATGGATTAGAAAAATAGTCGTTCATACCTGTATTAATATTTTGAAAAAAAATAAAAAGTTCTCTGATAGTGTAGATTTAATTCATGCATCGGGTATCCAAATAAGCGAAAATAACATTCCATCAATGCTGCAGGCAAAACAAGTGGTGGAATGCATAAGATTATTGCCGATTGGATACAGAACGGTACTCAATTTGTATGCGATTGAAGGTTTTTCCCACAAAGAAATTTCTACAATTCTTGAAATTGAAGAAAGCACAAGCAGGTCTCAATATACCAGGGCGAGAGCATTATTGGAAGAGATTTTGATAAAGAAAAAGATATTGCAAAAGCCGAGAGAAAATGTGCGTATGGTTTCGATAAAATAACTAATTGTTTATACAGATATTTAAATCTCTGTCACTACTAACTGAAACGTATGAAAAATGGAAAGAAGATTTGATATGAGTGATTTTGAGCAGTCTCTTAAAGACCATGCGGATCAATTTAAGATGATACCCTCTAAACGTGTTTGGAATGGCATTTACAATAATCTGCATCCGGGAAGTAAATGGCCATCTATCACTGTAGCCATCCTTTTTTTAATTACGCTTGTCACCATTGGAAATTTAAATAACTTTCCATCCCGCTTTAATACTTCAGCAAATAATGATCTAAATTCTACAAAAAACATTTCCAAAGTAGAAAATAAAAATCTGCCAGGCAGTCAATTTTCTAATCAAAATAAACGTAGAGCCAATTCCTCAAAAATTAATTTAAGTAGCGCTTCAAACAGTACCACTCAAGAGAAATTTACTAATAAAAATTCTTTAGTTTCTCATTCTGTATCACCAAATATTCCTTCCGGAAAAAGTAACCCGCAAACAGTGGCTCAACTCGGTTTACCGGCAACTGGTATTACTTTGAATAAAGCAGCTACGGGCCTTCAACCTAAAAATAATTTCAATAACATTAATGAAACAGTAAACGAACAATCAAGCGGAATTTCTATTTTAGGCCAATCAAATGATCAACAAGCAAATCCTGAAATTGCTTTATTGCAACAACCTGATTTATTTAAAAATGATTTACTAATACCAGTTTCATATAATATCTTTTCTTTTCCCCCGGATGAATCGCTTTATGCAACTGCAATATCCCTGAAAACGACTGAAGAAACGACTACAGATGATGCGGTTTTGAAGCAAAATACTACGCTCAATGCTAAAAAAATTCATAGGAAAAAGAACAACAAAATTGAATGGGTATTTTATATTAATCCGACAATTAGTACTGTATCGTTCAATAAAAAAACAATTCAGCCTTCAGCCGGAGTTTCTTCCATTGTAGTTTTGTCGGGCCAGCCTTCTTTTAAATTAATACATAACAAAAGAATAGGAATGGAAACAGGCGCTGAGATGAGCCTTAAACTTTTTAAAAGATTCAAATTTATTACAGGGTTTAATTTAAATTATTCAGGATATACCAATGTGTCAAACCTTGTGCATCCTACTTTTGCCACTTTGACGCTTAACGATAACCATGGCGTGTCTTATTCCAAAAACTACATCACTCATTACGGAAATGGCCAAAGCCAGGATCATATTTTATTGCCAAATTATAATCTTGAGGCTTCCATTCCGGTAGGAATCCAGTATAATCTCTGGGGAAATAATAAAATCAAAATTGATATAGCATCACTTCTTGAACCTTCTATTCTGTTGAAAAAAGATGCTTACATGATCTCTTCTGACGGAAGGTATTATGTAAACGACCCTTCACTGGTTAGAAAGGCAAACCTGGAAGCCAATTTTGGTACATACATTACATTAACAGGCAAAAAAATAAAATGGCATTTGGGCCCTGATGTACGCTACCAGCTACTATCAACCTATAAAAATATTTATCCCACAAAAGAACATTTGATAGATTATGGCATAAGAATTGGAATATCGAGGTAATTAAACTCAACATAAAGGTTCTTTTGATTTTTAATTTTTAACTCATTTTTTAAGCCGTTGCTTCGTACCCTGCAACGGCTTTTTTTAATTCGTAATTTTGCTATATGCAAAAATTATTTCTGTTTTTTTTAGTTACTTCTTTATTATCGTTCAGCGCTTGCCATCCCGGAAAAAATGCGGGGTCTACCCTTCCAAAAAATTCCGGCGATAGCGTACATATTTTCCCTGTTACCAGTTTTATAAAAGGCCGTTTAAGAATGCTTGATACGATGCCGGTGACACCGTTACAAACCATTACCGAAAACGGGAAGATAGATTCAATATGGTTAAAAAGAGGAGACATTAGAAAAAACGCGAAGCCTTTTCTCTCTCCTGTAATTGATTCAGCAACGATGGAGCCTTTGTTTACAGAAAAATCTTTTTTGGATCAAACTATTAATGCATATACCTTTTCTTATGACCCAAAAGTGCGATTGCCTGATTCAATAAACCTTACGCACTGGGATGTTTACATGAACCCGCAAACAAATACAATCGAAAGGATTTATATGGTAAAAGAAAAAGATGAAAATAATCAAAGCGTCATCACACAATTAACCTGGCTTGTAAATAAATGGTATAGCATCAGGACCATTACTCAGGCGCCAGGGGAAAAAGCCCAGGTGAAAGAAGAAAAAATGATTTGGGATTTTGATGAATAAAGGTTGATGCAAATAACTGCGATTTAAAATTTATGACTTCAGATTTTTTTCAAACGATAATTAAAACCTTACCAACCAATCCTGGTATTTACAAATATTTTGATGATCAAAAAGAGTTGATCTATGTTGGAAAAGCAAAAAATATCAGGAAAAGAGTAAGTTCTTATTTTACGAAAACTTTTACCGGTTATAAAACCCATGAGTTGGTTAAACGGATTAACCACATTGAATTTACCATTGTTGACAGCGAGCAGGATGCCTTTCTTCTTGAAAATTCTTTGATAAAACAATTTCAGCCAAAATTCAATATCAACTTAAAAGACGACAAAACCTATCCTTACCTGGTCATTAAAAATGAACCTTTTCCCAGGATATTTTTGACCAGGAATAGAATAAATGACGGCTCTGAATATCTGGGGCCTTTTACTTCTGTAGGGAAAGTGCGCGAATTACTGAATTTTATTAAAGAATTTATTCCTTTACGCACCTGTAAATTAAACCTGACTCAAAATAACATTGAAAAAGGAAAGTTTAAAGTTTGCCTTGAATATCATCTGGGAAATTGCAAAGGGCCCTGTGAAGGATTGCAGAGTAAAGAAGATTATGAAGAAGGGTTGCAACAAATAAAACAAATGATAAAAGGGAATTTAGAGCCCGGTAATTCAGCGTTATAAAGAGGAAATGAATTATTATTCGGCCGAATTGCAATTTGAAAAGGCAGCTATCATAAAACAAAAATTAGAAGGGCTTGAAAATTACCAGGCCAGGTCAGTTGTAGTAAGTAAGTCGTTTGCAAACCTGGATGTATTTTCGATCCTGAGAGAAAAAGATACGGCTTACGTAAATTACCTGATGGTGCAAAATGGAACCATTATTCAAACTCATACCGTTTCTCTAGAGCCAAAATTGGATGAATCTGATACAGAGATTTTAAGCCTCGCCATAATAGATTTGAGAGAAAAGTTTAAAAGTGAAGCCACGGAAATTGTAATTCCTTTTGACATAGAATTTGAAAGTAGCAACCTTCTTTTTACTATACCAAAAGCCGGGGATAAAAAAAAGTTGCTTGAACTTTCAGAGAAAAATGTAAATTATTTTATGGAAGAAATGAGGCGCAAAAAAATGCTTCGGTTGGAAGGAAAGACGGAAAAGGAAAAAGTAAAAGTCCTGGAGCAATTGCAAAAAGACCTGCATCTTCCCGATTTGCCCACGCACATTGAATGTTTTGATAATTCTAATTTCCAGGGAAGTTTTCCGGTAGCGGCAATGGTATATTTCAAAAACGGCTTGCCCGATAAAAATGAATACCGAAAATTTAATATCAAAACCGTGAGCGGCATCAACGATTTTGCGAGCATGAAAGAAGTGGTATCCAGGAGGTATAAAAGGTTAATCAAAGAAGAAATTCCGTTGCCACAATTGATCATAATTGATGGAGGAAAAGCGCGAGTTGAATGCAGCCGTTGAAGGTTTGGAAGAAACTGGAATGTCAGGAAAATCAACTGTCGTTGGCCTTGCAAAAAATGAAGAAGAAATATTTTTTCCCGGGGATAAAGAATCCATAAAACTTCCGTGGAATAGTGAAAGCTTAAAATTGATAAGGCGTATTCGTGATGAAGTGCATCGTTTTGGAATTACTTTTCACCGCAACCAGAGAAGCCGCGGCACTTTTATAAATGAATTGGAAAGCATAAAAGGAATAGGAAAAAATACGGCAGATACTTTATTAAAAAAATTCAAATCAGTAAAAAAAATAAAAGGTCTTTCTCAGGAAGAAATTGAAGAAATCATTGGAAAATCCAAGGCAACTTTGGTTTATGAATATTTTCATGAAGCTCAAAAAGAGGTTTAGTGAGTTACGTTTAGGAAGTTTAGATAATTTGGTTAATAAAACAGAAATCTACCTTATTTGTATGTTTACTGCCTTTCGGATTTTTACAAAATAATTTTCAAAAACGATTTCTAACTTTAGAAGATGAAATTGTTTTCGATTTTCATATTGTTTTTTTTCATAGGAAATTTAGCCTTTACCCAAAACGATCATTTTGCTGCAGAAAGGGTATTTGTGAGCATACCAAATTCTCAAACCCACACTTCTTCTGATATTGCGGCTTATATTAATACTCATTACCATTCTGAGAAAGAAAAGATAGCTGCCATTTATTCATGGATAACTATGAATATAAAATATGATGCGGATAGCATTCATTACGTCATTCTGGATGAAGACAATGAACAACGGGTTTCGTTTGCGCTTCGCAGAAAAAAAGGGGTTTGCGAAAATTTTGCCGCCATCTTTACTGATTTATGTAATCAATGCGGAATCAGTTCTTTTACTGTGGAAGGATTTACAAAACAAAATGGTTATGTTGATGAAATGGCGCATGTTTGGTGCGTCGCACTAATTGAAAATAAATGGGGCTTATACGATCCAACATGGGATGCAGGAAGGGTTGGAAACACCAATTTTAATCCTCAATATAAGTATTTTAATGTGCCTCCGGAAGATTTTATACAAACCCATCTTCCTTTTGACCCGGTATTCCAACTTTTAAATTATCCTATAAGCTACAATGATTTTGTGAGAGGAAATAAACAATCAGGTAATAGTAAAAATTATTTTAATTACAATGATTCTTTGGAAGCGTTTAAAAAAATGGGCCGGATCTCTCAATATATAAGTGAAGAATCAAGAATAAAAAATGCAGGCTGGCCTGCGAATAAAATAGAAACAAAATTAAAAAGGATTCGTTTCCAGCTTGAAGTTTTAAACCAGGATAATGATGCGGATTTATATAATTCGGCAGTATCAGATTACAACGCTGCCATTAATTATTTAAATAGCTTTCTCGCTTATAGAAACAATCAATTTCAACCTGCAAAATCAAATGAAGAAGTTGAAAAAATATTTCAGAATGTCTCTCTTTTGGCGGCTTCCGCTAATTTAAAATTAAAAAAAATAAATAGTTCAACAGCTACTTTGCAATTAGATACGGGCGATATTCAAAAAAAATTAGATGGCCTGCAAACCAATTTAAAACAACAGGAAATTTTTTTTAAAAATTATACAGATGCCTCTAATAATCAAAAATAAAAATCTTAATTAAAAGTTGGTTTACTGTGTAATGCGAAATGAAATATAAATATATTCATTCTGCAAATGGCATTTAGTGCCTCAAAGATTTCATGCAAACTAACTTGTTGAAGCTTTTTTACGTTCAAAAGGTATTTATCACCATAGTGTTTCTCGTAGAAATACGATTTCAACAGTAAATTCAGTAGCTGAAAAATCAGTTACTACTGCGCTTGCACCGCCACCGGGTGGTTTATATCTTTGTTCCAGAAGTTGATTGATGTTCAACAAACATTAATCGCCAATCCAAATCCATTGAAAAATACAGTTTCCTTTAATCCGGGAAAAACCATAAAAATCCGATATCAGTCAACTTCTTTTTTTTCGAATTCAAGTCCTTAGAAAGATATTTATTCCAATGAAAACCAGGCATTAATCCAGCCGAAAAATTATCCTGAATAAACCGAAAACCTTTAGAATTAAAAAATTAAAAAGAGGCTACCCCAAAAGGAAGCCTCTTTTTTTATTTTCGATTGCAATGAACCAATCTACCGGTAGGCAGGCAAATAAAACAGATTCTTTTCTCTTTTAAAATCGGATCTATTAACGCAAAAAAAATCGCTGAAGAAAACAGCGATTTTAATTAGTCAACCCTTAAAAACCAAATTTAGGATTTAAAGAACTGAAGAGTTGAGAATATTTTGTTTTAATAAGGCGATAAATCGTTTGAAAAAAATGAAACAAAAATAAAAGTGGATTCAGTTTCCACTTATTCATCATTCTTTTAAAATTCATAGCTGCTGCGGCAAGCATCACATTGTTATTATCTCCTTTAATTCCCTTGTAAAAGTTGCGGCTCAGGCGGTGATCTTGTTTTAAATGCCCAATCTTTGGTTCGATAGCTACTCTTCTTTTAAATCCTTGTCTAAGTTTTTGTTTTTCGTAAGGTGTCCTTCTCTTGCCTGGTGAATCCGGTATGATAATTTTTGTTCCCAATACTTCTTTTACTCCACGGTATCCCCTGTCAACAAAATTATTTTTTAGAGTTATGCTTGTAAGCCTTTGTTGTTGCTCAATAGCGGGTAGTAATGTTTTGCTGTCATGTACATTCTTTTCTATATTGATGGCGCCAATAATTACTCCGGTATTTTTGGTAGTGATAACGGAAACCTTTGAACCGAACTCATACTTTTTATGTTCTTTTCCTTTGCTGATACACTCGACGTGTGGTTCATGCAATGAATAAATTTTCCCTGTGTCAGATTTCTTTTGTGCCAATACTTTTTTAAATAAAAAAAGCGTGTCCTGATAAAGGCTGGGAGGCAATTTGCGCTCCAGTTCCCGCACCAATCTTCCTGCAATGGTTTTTACTTTTTTATCTGCTTTTCTCGCCTTTCCTTTATTTTTCGGATGGTTTCTAAATCGCTGGTCCATTAATAATTTCTTCAAAACCCGTTTGTAACTCTGCCTTAATTCTATGCCTTCTTCGCCTGCAATCGCTATACATTTTTTTATAATCTTGCGATGCAACTTGCTATCTGTCGGATACGTGATATTTTTTTCCTGAACCGTTGTGTCTGTTGTGGCTTCCGGCTCCTGGCCATCTTTTCCATTGATGCGGATACTTTCTTTAAAAATTAATTCTATTCCTTCAGTGCCAATGCGATGCCTGAAATGAACTAACTCGGATGCTTCACAAGGTTCACCAGCCGCAAACATTTTTTCTCCACTGAAATATTGGTAATAAGCATTCTCGGCCCATTGTTCTACGACACTCTCATCACTTATGTTACGAATGTGTTTGAGTATGATTAATGATACCATCAATCGGATGGATTTGGCTGGACGGCCTTTCTTCTGAATAGAGTTTTGCAAACGCTTCTTCAAAAAGGTTCCAATTGATTTGGTTTGCTAAAATATAAAGAGGATGGCTCCTGCTCAGTTGTTCTTCGAATGTACTATAAAAGCCCATCTGTGAGGAGGATTTTGGTTTTGAAATCATAAAATAATTTGCAAGATTTTGAATACAAAGTTCATTTTTCCTGCAAATTTTAGCTTCACTTTTTATCCCCAAATCCTTGCTAATTGTGTATTACATGCCTTATTAAGGCTTGACTAATTAGAATTTTATTTTTTTATGCAAATGCTTTATCTCCTTTTTTATAAGGAATACATGGATCAAACCTTCCGGGAGTTTCAACATAACGCCTTGCCTGTTTGCAACCAATTTCAGAAGTAAAATAACCAAGCATGGTAAGTTGCTTCATCATTGAGTAATAATAATTTGGATCGGCGCGCCTTTTGTCAGCCCATGGATCTTTTCCATCAAAATTTTTCTTCATGATCAATTCATGAATCTTTTCCTCTGGCAGTGCAGCGTATTCCTTGTTTATTTTGGATTGAAAATCTCCTGAACTTTTATCCAGCCCTACCAATAAATCGTGCCGTTGCTGTGGAGTAATTTTTGTAAAAGAATCACCAAATTTTTTATTGGACAACTTATTTAATTTAACCAGGCCTTCATGAAATATCTTTTGGTCAGGCGCTTCGTAACAATCGTTTACCATTACAGTCATAAATTGCCCCACTTTTGCAGCTTTTGCGCCAGGCGTTTTAGTGGTGGGTAAAATAGTTTCGGCTATTTCATCCATCAATGAAATATCCGCATCTGAAAAAACCATTGAAACTTCAGAATTGCTATTGGTGGTACAGCCGGCCAAAAAAGCGCTGCTGCCCACTACAGTCCCTCCGAGAATGAGGGAAATATATTGCACTGCTTCTCTTCTGTTCATAATAAAATTATATTTTAAAAATTATACTTCATATTTAACTCCAAAACCATCACGGTAATCGCGTTTGATGAATTGATTAACCGCATCAACATTGGTAACTTTCATATCCGTGTTATCCCATAAAAGTTCTACATAACGGGCAGGGTAATCGTACCCTTTTCCGTTAGCGCGGGCGGTTCTTATATCAAACCCCCTGATGGCCAGATTACTCATTAATAAAGCTTCTGTTAAAGGCCCCGCCACATCAAAAGATGAATCTACCGGCATGTTTCCATATCCTGCGATTGCCGCTTCAACCCATTGTGCGTAATGGCCTTCAGCGCTACCCGGAACTCTTTTATAAGTTTGTGGTACTTTTACTTCATTGGTTCTTGAAGTAGGAAGTAATTGAGGATTGGCTCCATAAGTTGCACACATCATACTGCCTTTTGTTCCAATAAAATAAGTTCCGTTTCCGCCATCGCCAAAAGTTTCATTAGGCCCCAGTTCTTTAGGCCTTTCCGGTTGTATGCCACCATCCATCCAATGCACTTCAACTGGGCCTGCTGTTTTATCAGTTTTCGGAAATTTCATTATTACGTGGCTTGATGGCGGGCAGCTATCGGGAAAATACCCCCTTTGAAACTCGCCAACATAAACACTTCCCACACTTGCCTGTACAGAATTAATGTATTGAAGGCCCAATACTGCAAAAGCCGGCTGAACAATATGGCATCCCATATCGCCCAAAGCGCCCGTCCCATAATCCCACCATCCGCGCCAGTTAAATGGTACCAGGTTGTCAAAATAGTTTTTTTCAGGGGCTGTTCCAAGCCACAAATTCCAATCTAACTCTTTTGGTATCGGAGTGGCAGCGGTAGGCCTTGGGATTCCTTGCGGCCAAACCGGCCTGTCGGTCCAGCAATACACAGTATGAACATCGCCAATAATGCCGGCATTGTACCATTCCATCAATTGCCTTACACCATCTCCGGAAGCGCCCTGGTTGCCCATTTGTGTAACTACTTTATATTTTTTAGCCGCTTTGGTTAGCATTCGTGCTTCATATATATCATGGGTTAGTGGTTTTTGAACATACACATGTTTACCAAGTTGCATGGCGGAATAAGCAGCCACGGCATGAGTATGATCGGGAGTTGAAACAGAAACTGCGTCAAAATTTTTATGCTCTTTATCAAGCATTTCCCTGTAATCAGAATAAAATTTTGCTTTGGGAAATTTTTTCACTGATTCAGCAGCTCTCCTGGTATCCACATCGCAGAGATAGGCTATATCAGCTTTTCCGCTTGCATAAAAATGATTAATGTCATCTCCACCCTTTCCGCCAACGCCGATAGAAGCTATTATAAGGCGGTCGCTTGGAGCAAGAAATCCTTTTCCGCCTAATACATGCCGGGGAACTATCATAAAGCCCGCAGCTGTTAACGCGGAATTTTTTAAGAAATCCCTTCTGGATGAATTTAAAATGCTTTTGTCTTTTTGATCTTCCATAATTGTTGTACTTTTTTAAAATGGTAATTCCATTTCTTTAAAATTTGCCCGCCTGCCGGAGGTGAGTTTGTTTACAGTAAACAAACCCTCAATTAAATATTTCTTTTTTTCAACTCATCTGCCGCATGATCCACGGCTCGTGCTGTCAATGCCATATAAGTCAGGGAAGGGTTACAGCAATTGGAGGAGGCCATACAAGAGCCATCTGTTACAAAAACATTTGGAGCATCCCAAACCTGGTTCCATTTATTCAATACTGAAGTTTTTGGGTCTTTCCCCATCCTCGCAGTTCCCATTTCATGAATTCCCCTGCCCATGGTTCCATCTCCATTAAAACCCTTTACATTTTTAACTCCGGCTGCTTCCAGCATTTCCATTGCGTCATTCTTCATATCTATTCGCATTTTTCTTTCGTTTTCTTTCCATTCAGCATCAAAAGCCAGAACATTCAACCCCCACTTGTCTTTTTTATTTTTATCTAAAGTGACCTTGTTTTCATGGTAAGGAAGTATTTCTCCAAAACCGCCGATGCCCATTGTCCATGGGCCCGGTTCTGCCAGCGCATCTTTAAAATCTCCGCCGATTTGCATTTCAGGAATATTACGGCTCCATCCTTCCCTGCTGGCGCCTCCCTGGTAACCGAAACCCCGAAGGTAATCCCTTTTATCACCAAGTACATTTCTATACTTGGGAACATAAATTCCATTTGCCCTGCGCCCATAATAATATTTATCATCGTATCCTTCTACATCTCCGGAAGCCCCAACCCCCAAATGATGGTCCATTACATTATGGCCAAGCTCGCCACTGCTGCTGCCCAATCCGTCAGGCCAAATGTCTGTTGCAGAGTTCATCAAAACCCAGGCGCTGTTAAAGGTTGATGCATTTAGGAAAATTATTTTTGCAAAATACTGGTACGTTTTATTGGTTTCTGCATCCAGAATTTCCACTCCTTTTGCCTTTTTAGAATCTTTATCGTATAAAATTTTTGTAACAATAGACCATGGGCGAACCGTAAGTTTCCCAGTTTTCATCGCTGCCGGAAGAGTAGAAGATTGCGTGCTAAAATAACCGCCGAAAGGGCAACCCAGCCAACATTTATTTCTGTATTGGCAATTAGTCCTTTCCTGGATGGGTTCGGTAATATTTGCACAGCGGCCAATGATCATCTGCCGCTTGTTATCGTAATGTTGTTTTATTCGTGCAGAAACATCCTTTTCCACGCAATTCATTTCCATCGCCGGCATGAAATGGCTGTCCGGTAATTGAGGCAAATTTTCTGTGGATCCGCTGATGCCCGCAAATTTCTCAGCATGCGTGTACCACGGTTCAATATCTTTATAACGTATACGCCAATCAGTTCCGATGCCTTCTTTCGCATTGGCTTCAAAATCAAAATCACTCCAGCGGTAAGTTTGCCTTCCCCATAAAAGAGAGCGCCCACCTACATGGTACCCGCGAAACCAATCGAAACGCTTCACTTCAGTATAAGGGCAATCCTTTTCATTAACCCACCAATCAAGGTTCATTTCGTTTAAAGGGTAATCTCTTCGTAGAACCGGATAATCCTTTATCATTTCCTGCGTGCGGCCTCCGCGGTGAGGAAATTCCCATGGGCCTTTAACAGCATTTACATAGTCTTTTACATGTTCGATATTTTTTCCCCTGTCGAACATGATGGTTTTAAGGCCTTTTTCTGTAAGTTCTTTAGCAGCGCAGCCGCCGGAAATTCCTGATCCAATTACAATTGCATCATAGGTATTTTCTGCCATAATTTTTTAATGCAGCCTCACTTGGAAAATGAGGCTTGTTTTTTTAGTGTAAATATTATTTTTAAAAAATCCTGTCGTTTCTTTTTCCAATACGTGACCTAAAAGTACCGATTAAAAATTGCAAAGTTTTATTAAAAAACTGTATTGATTTACACATCACAAATTTTTATCGCTTCCCTCAACGAATCTAATTTATCGGGATAGGTTGGTACAAATTCCTGGGCTACATATCCTTTAAACCCTGTATCCACAATGGCTCTCATAACTGCAGGGTAATATAATTCCTGGGTATTATTTATTTCATGCCGGCCAGGAACTCCGCCTGTATGAAAATGAGCTATGTACTGATGATAATCCCTGATATTTCTAATAATATCCCCTTCCTGAATCTGCATGTGGTAAATATCAAAAAGTAATTTAAAATTTTCGGAATCAATCATTTTACACAATGCCGCTCCCCATTCTACGTGATTGCACATGTAATCTTTATGGTCAATTTTACTATTTAGTAATTCCATTATCATCGTAACGCCATTTTTTTCGGCAAAGGGTAATATTTTTTCCAACGCGGTTTTACAATTTTTCATTCCTGTTTCATCATCCATTCCTTCGCGTGTGCCGCTAAAACAAATTAAATTTTTATATCCTGCTTTAGCCATTATTGGAATTACCTCTAAATATTCTTTTATAAGTTTTTCATGATAAATTGGATTATCCAACCCTTTGTACAAATCATTATCACCAGCCGTATAACACATGGAACTATAAATGCCGTGCTTCTGTAACGTAGGCCAATCCTTGGCCCAACGAGGTCAATTGCACTGAAACCAATTTCTTTTACTGCTTTGCACAATTCATCTAAAGGAAGATAATTAAAAGTCCACCTTGAAACTGAATGATTGATATTGCCTTTCAACTTAAGTTTTTTTCCATTTTCTTCCCCTGTTGCATTATAGGAAGCCAAAGCCGATGCGGGTGTTATAGCCAGTGCCGATGCGCCCAATGCAAGATTTTTAATCAGGGTCCTTCTGCTTTGTTTTGAATTCATAATTATTTTATTTCAACTGTGAATTACAGGTTTTTCATTTTTATCGTGAAATGCAAATGCAAATAATAAAAACACTACCAACGAAATACCGGAAGGAATGATCCAAATCATCTTCCAATTAGATATAACCATTGAAACATTATTGACAACTGAAGTAGTGGTATATGCATCTTTTATCAGCCCCGCCACTTCAAACCCTATCAACATTCCAATACCGTAAGTGGCTAAGGTTATCAAACCCTGTGCGGCACTTTTAAATTTTGGCCGGCTTTAGCATCTGTATAAATTTGCCCTGAAACAAAAAAGAAATCATAACAAATGCCATGTAAAATAATTCCTATTATCAGCATGAAAGTGAGGGCCTCCCCGCATTTCCATAAGCAAATAATGCATAGCGTATGGCCCAGGCAAGCATACCCGCTAAAATGGTTATTTTAAATCCAAATTTTTTGAAAATGAATGGAAGCAATAGCAAGAAAAATACCTCGAAAAATTGTCCCATGGCCATTTTTGCCGTTGCATTGGTCATCCCGATACCGGTAAGAAAGGGGTTAGCATATTGATAATAAAATGCCAGGGGAATACATATCAAAATGGAAGCAATAAAAAATATCAGGAAATTTTTATCCTTCAATAATTTTAAAGCATCTAAACCCAATATCTCCGAAATTTTTACTTTCTCCCCTTTAGCTACTTTAGGTGGTGTTTTTGGCAAAGTGAAACTAAATATACCTAAAACCAAAGAAGCGATTGAGGCCAATAAAAAAGTATTTTTCATTAAACCGGCTTTTACACTTTCTGCCGAATCCCATAAAAAAATAAAACTAATGGCAAGCCCCGCAACGATCCACCCGATGGTGCCCCAAACCCGCACGCCCGGGAATTCTTTTCCGGTATCTTCCATTTGATTAAAAGAAATTGAATTTACGAGTGCCAGTGTAGGCATGAAAAGGATCATATACCCCAACGCATAAGGATAAAAAACAGAAACGTCGGTAGCTACATACATTTTGTACATAAGCACAGCACCCACGAGGTGTAATATCGCCAGAATTTTTTCGGCATTGAAATACCTGTCTGCAATTAACCCGATGATAAATGGAGCAATAATAGCTCCCCACGACTGTGTAGAAAACACCGCTCCTGTTTCTGCACCGCTTGCATGAAGATTATTTATTAAAAAAGTGCCAAGAGTAACAAACCATGCGCCCCAAATAAAAAATTCAAGAAACATCATGGCAGAAAGTTGCAGCCGGGTAGTAATTTTCATCTAAAAATGATTGGTTTTAGTTTAAAATGGTTTTAATTGTGCGAGGTTGTTTCAAATAAAATTAAAAGCGGTTTTTTAAAATAAATGAAAAAAACAATACCGTTAAAGATTAATTTAGAAGTTTAAATGTACAGATTAATTGTATAAATAAATTTACCGTTGATAAAAAAATTTAAAATGCTGAAATTTATCATGAAATAAATTCATTTTTTTCAAAGATTCCTTTCTAAATATCAGTAAATGAATAAATAAGGCTAATTTTTATTTTTGCAAAAATTAAAAGCTAACTGTAAAATATACTATTATGAACAGGAATTAAAATTCAAATGAATTGATTTCACAGAAAGGCTTTTTCAAAGCTGGTTAATAAAGTCCCTTTTAATCGAAACAAAATTATCAGTTTAAAATATCCCATTATTTTTGTATTAATTATAGTTGCTTTTAAATATGAGAAATCAATTCATTCCCCTTACCGGCAGATGTGCAGGTAAGGAAAAGAAGCGTTGGTTTATCTGCGGCAATTTCTACAAAAAGTGGGTAAAGGATTTTACTTTTTTAACTGATTTTAAATTATTATTGTTGGCGCGGGTGCCAACCAGGAGGTAAAACCATAATTTTGAGTATGATTGCGCGACAGTCAAATATTGCTAGCCGATGTAATATGAGGTGCATTTTGCTATATTGCATAGCCACATGCTTTATTCACACTAACCTATTAAAGGCGCAGGCTATTTATCAATTACCCCCAAACCAACCTGAACAAGATGCCTGCAATGCTTTACAATTGTGTGGTGGCAGTTTTTACACGCCTTATAGTTATACAGGAACCGGAAGATATTTAGATTTAGATGAAACACCTTGTTTTAATGGCCCGGGAGGGGGCGAAAAAAATTCGGTGTGGTTGAAGATACATGTATTAACGGCTGGTACTGTTGTATTCAAACTTACACCCGTAAGCCCTGATGATGATTATGATTTTGCAGTAATAGATGCAACGGGTAAAAATTGCGGTGCACTTACATCGAACGACGTAATAAGGTGTAATTATAACAGTAATATTCATGGTAGTAATATAAATGGAATTATAGGGCTTAGCGACACCTCAAGAACACCATATATACAAAAAGGCAAGTTTGGCTATTCTTTTTGCGAGGCTGTTTATGCAAAAAATGATCAAGTATTTCTTATCATGATCAACAACTATGGAAATTATGTTGGCGGCGGCGAAGTAAGGGATTTACAATTGATTTTTCCGGCTCTACAGCAGTTTTTGATAATACCGCCCGCCCAATATTGGCCAGTGTGGATGTACCTTGTAATAACGCTAATAATATTGTGGTAAGAACAAGCACTCCGGTTTTATGCAGTTCCATTGCGGCCGATGGAAGCGATTTCACAACTAACGCCCCTGCAAACATTATCAGCGCCTCCGGGGTGAACTGCACTGCCAGGGGCGGGTATACGAATTCCATCGTCATAAATTTTTCATCCGTAATACCTGCGGGCACTTATACAATCAGCGCGAAACAGGGAAGTGACAAGAATACTTTGACCGGGCTTTGCAATAATGGAATATTGTTACCATCTGCAGCCATTCCATTCATAGTAAAACTAAATGGTAAGGCCGCATTTGACAATGAATCAATCTGCTACGGCGAACTTCCTTATAAATGGAATGGCATACAAATTAATGTAGGTGGCGACAGCGTTGCCACATATACAACAACAGCCGCAGCGGGCTGTGACTCAACAACAATATTAAACCTTCATGTTTCGCCTCCTCCGCAACAAGTTAACATATTAAAAACCATTTGTGATGGCGACATCTATCCTTTGCCATGGGATACCGCCGTGGGCACGGCAGGCACTTACACGCATCATTTCACAAGCGTCAATGGCTGCGACAGCGTTATAGAAAGTGTTACCATTAAGGTTATTATACCAAGTGGCGGTACTATTGATCAAAGGGACAGCACTATTCAAACAGGATTTTGCAAAAACAGTTCGGCACTTTTAAGCGTAAGCAATGATTTTATAAGCTACATATGGAACACCGGCCAGACAACCAGTTCAATAATTGTAAATATAGCGGGCACATACGATCTGATTGCAACAGATAAAGATGGATGTATTACGATAGATACTTTTGTGGTTGCCCGTTACCCGACACCTGTGGCTTCTTTTCATAGTATTGAAAATTTATGCGTCGACAGCATTATAACATTAGATGCAGGCCCCGGCTTTACTTATTATTTATGGAATACCGGAAGTACTGATGAATCAATCATTACAAACAAGCCCGGTACATTTTGGGTAGCGTTAGCCGGTACAAGTGGCTGTACAGCTATAGACACGGTTAACGTAATTACAGTGCCAAGGCCAACCGGCTTTTTAGGATCAGATATTACTAAATGTTCGAAAAAGGAAGTAACCTTAACGGCCAGTCCCTCAAATTCAATGCGTATACATGGAGTAATGGAGACAAAAGAGAAAGTATTACCGTTTCGACGGGTGGCCCATATTGGCTTACCGTAACGGATAACAATGGGTGTACAGGAAGAGATTCTATTATGGTAATTGACTCCACGTGCTACTCATACTTCTATATGCCTAACGCATTTTCCCCAAACCATGATAGGCATAACGACATATTCAAGCCATCGTTTTCAGGAGAAATATCCCATTATCATTTGTCAATTTATAACCGGTGGGGACAACTTATTTTTTCAACAAATGACCCTTTAACCGGCTGGGATGGCACTATGAAGGATTACAGGCAACCTATAGAAACTTATGTTTGGATTTGTTCTTACAGTTTGGACGGAAGCCCGGTACACACTGAAAGGGGGCCGGTAACCTTGATAAGATAATTTCTCTGGGTGCTCTCCCGGCGGTAATACTGTGTCAGTTGCCAATCCATTACCCTCATCAAATATAATTCCTGCTCCCCGGCTATCGGTAGAACGTTTAAAATAAAAAGGCGAGTAAATTTATGATGGATACTGCATTTGAGTATGTAAAAAGTTTACATTTTACCAGCAAGCCTTTATGCAATTAATAGCAGTTGATTCTGATTGTATCGTTTTGATTTGCCAAACATCTTTGTTTTGCTTTTTTAGTAAACATCCTGTCATATTAATCCTTCAATAAAAAAATTTGCTTTCTTTTTAGTCAAGAATTCCTACATTCATGCCCTGATTTTTAAAAACCACACATTTTTACTATGGGAGATTTTCAAATAAAAGTTCAGCCAAAAAAATATGATGCAATTATTGTCGGTTCCGGCGCCGGGGGCGGAATGGCGGCGTATGTTTTGGCAAATGCAGGCCTTAAAGTTTGTTTGCTCGAAGCCGGTCCAAATTATAATCCTGCTGTAGATTCAAAGCAACTTGAAAATCCGTGGGAATCTCCGCGAAGAGGCGCCAGTACCAAGTTTCGTCCTTTTGGCGATTTTGACGGATGCTATTGGGGTTGGGAAATTGATGGCGAGCCTTATACGAACGCCAAGGGTTCTGATTGGGAATGGTGGCGTGCAAGAATGGTGGGTGGGCGTACCAACCATTGGGGAAGAATTTCTCTTCGTTTCGGCCCGAAAGATTTTAAAGGGAAAAGTGTTGACGGACTGGGAGATGACTGGCCAATAAGTTATGATGATGTAAAACCTTATTATGATAAAATAGACAAATTGCTTGGCGTTTTTGGAACCAATGAAGGTTTGGTAAATGCACCTGATGGTATTTTTCTTCCACCACCCAAGCCGCGTTTGCATGAATTAATGATTAAAAAAGCGGCAACCGGCATCGGGATTCCGGTAATTCCTTCAAGGCTTTCTATTCTTACTAAAAAAATTAATGAAAGCCGCGGCCAATGTTTTTATTGCGCACAATGCGGCCGCAGTTGTAAAATATTTGCTGATTTCTCTTCTTCTTCTGCATTGGTACTTCCTGCGCTGGCCACCGGCAACGTTGACCTCGTGGTGAACGCAATGGCAAGAGAAGTATTGACCGACAAAAATGGGCTTGCTACCGGTATTTCTTATGTAGATAAGACAGACATGCAGGAATACCAAGTAATGGGGCGAACCGTAATCCTTGGCGCCAGTACCTGCGAATCTGCAAGGTTGTTATTGAATTCAAAATCGCCCCGCCATCCGAATGGGTTGGCCAATGGAAGCGATGTAGTCGGTCATTACCTGCATGATTCTACCGGCGCTGATATGGGTGGAATTATTCCTGAATTATTTGACAGGAAACGCTACAATGAAGACGGGGTAGGCGGAATGCATGTGTATACACCATGGTGGCTTGACAATAAAAAACTTGATTTTCCCCGTGGTTACCATATTGAATATGGCGGTGGATTCGGAATGCCGTTATATGGTTTTCAATGGGGAATTGAAAACCTGAATGGCACTTATAAAGTAAAAGGCAAGCAAAAAGAAGCGGGCGGATATGGAGCCTCTTTAAAAGAAGATTACCGTTTTTTCTTTGGCTCACATGTAGGCATGGCCGGAAGAGGGGAAACCGTTGCCCGGAGAGATAATTATTGCGAAATAGATCCTGATGTGGTAGATGTTTATGGAATCCCTGTTTTGCGTTTTCATACCAAGTATTCAGACTACGAAATAAAACAGGCAAAACACATGAAAGAAACTTTTGCCGACATTTTACATTCAATGGGAGCAGTTAGTGTTTGGGGAAATGATGATGGGCCCGAAAATAATTACGGCTTGCATGCCCCGGGAAATATTATTCATGAAGCAGGAACTATCAGGATGGGAAATGATCCCAATCAAGCTCCATTAAATAAATGGGCACAGGCGCATGAATGCAAAAATTTGTTTAATGTAGATGGCGGCCAGTTTGTTTCTCAGGGCGATAAAAATATTACCTGGACGATATTGGCTTTATCAATGCGTACATCAGAATATATTGTTGACCAGTTGAAGAAAAATAATATATAGTAAACAAACTTTTTCAGGCAAATTGTATTTTAAATTTCTAAATTATGGATAGAAGAAAATCACTTAAAGTAATGGTTCTCGGAACAGTTTCTTCAGGTTTTTTATTAGAAGCCTGTGAGACATCTGATAAAAAAACCATTCTCAAAAAAGCTCCAAAAGAGACAGAAAAAAAACATCCGGGGCTGATGAAAGAAGAAGTAAAGCACCTGAAAGAGGTAAATTCTTACACTTATTTTACGCCACATGAAATGCAAACAATTACCATCCTTGGCGATATCATTATTCCCAAAGATGAGGTGAGTGGCAGCGCTTCGGACGCAAAAGTTCCTGATTTCATTGAGTTTATAGTAAAAGACAAACCTGAAAACAAGGTACCTATGCGTGGAGGGTTACAATGGCTCGACATGCAATGCCTGAACCGGTATCAAAAATCTTTCGCCGAATGTAATTCAAAACAACAAATGGAAATGGTTGATGAAATCGCATGGCCTAAAAAAGCAAAGCCTGAAATGAAACAAGGCGTTAACTTTTTTAACCTGATGCGAAACCTCACCTCTACAGGTTTTTACACTTCGCAGATTGGCGTAAAAGACGTTGGATACGTAGGCAATACGCCCAACCAGTGGAATGGCGTGCCGGCGGATGTTTTGAAGAAGCACAACCTGGCTTACACTCCAAAGGAATTAAAAGAATGTATTAGCTTTTAATAGAACAGTAAGTAAACCTACCTGCCGGAAGGCAGGCAAAAAACTGATTTTTTTATTTTAAATTACTTGGTATGAGAAAATTAAGAATGGGAATGGTAGGCGGCGGAAAAGACGCTTTCATTGGAGCGATCCATAGAATTGCTGCAAACATGGACGGATTAATCGAATTAAGCTGCGGCGCTTTAAGCATCAATCCTGAAATTGCAAAAGAATCAGGCAAAGAATTATTTCTTCCCGAAGACAGAACCTATCTCACCTTTGAAGAAATGATCAAAAAAGAAAGTGAAATGCCTGCGGATAAACGAATAGATTTTATCACAATCGTTACGCCCAATTTTGCTCATTACGCCCCTGCAGCTATGGCGCTGGGCCATGGCTTTAATGTGATAGTTGAAAAACCGATGACTTTCACTTTGGAGGAAGCGAAAAAACTGAAAATGAAATTGGAAGACAGCGGTTTACTTTTATGCCTTACACACACGTATTCAGGTTATCCGATGGTGAAGCAGGCGCGCGCAATGGTAGGAGAAGGCGCCTTTGGAAAACTCAGAAAAATTGTAGTAGAATATTCCCAGGGCTGGCTCAGCAGGCTATCAGAAAGAGAAGGAAATGCGCAGGCTTCGTGGCGTACAGATCCAAAAAAATCTGGAAAAGCAGGCGCAATGGGCGATATAGGAACTCATGCTGCGCACCTTGCAGAATATATTTCCGGATTAAAAATCACAAAACTTTGTGCCGATTTGAATATAATGGTAGAAGGAAGAGCGTTGGATGATGATGGCAATGTATTGTTGAAATTTGAAAATGGGGTTGCTGGCGTTTTAATCGCTACACAAGTTGCTGCCGGGGAAGAAAACAATTTAAAAATCAGGGTTTATGGTGAAAAGGGCGGAATAGAATGGGCACAGCAGGAACCCAATACATTATTAGTAAAGTGGCTGGACCAGCCAACCCAGATTTATAGGGCAGGAAATAATTACACAAATATATTGAGCACTTTCGCCACAAAAAATTGCAGGACACCTGGCGGCCATCCGGAAGGCTACCTTGAAGCCTTCGCTAATATTTACAAAAATTTTGCTCATACATTAATGGCAAAAATAGAAGGGAAAGAACCAACAAAAGAGATGTTGGATTTTCCCGGAATTGAAGATGGAGTCCGGGGAATGGCATTTATAGAAAATGTAGTGGCTTCAGGAAATTCAAAAGAAAAGTGGGTTGATTTTGAAATGTAGGGAATTCACAAAGCATCTTTTACCTTACCATTAATAAATAATGCATTCTTAGAGGCATACTCAGGCCAAAGCTGTTAAATTTCCCAATATTTTAATAGCATTTTGCATCGTAACTTTGCGCCTCCATTTTCACAATAAAATAAAAATCCCGGTTATTTCTTTGTTTACTGTGAGAATAAAAAGCAATAATTATTTATGAATCTTTTTGAAAAACAATCCGCCGAATTTGCTGAAAGGCACATAGGCCCGGATGAAACAGAAACTAAGGAAATGCTGGCTGCCATTGGTCTTGGCAGTTTAGACGAACTTATTGATAAAACAGTTCCTGTTGCAATCAGGCTACCTAAAAAATTGGATATTCCGGCGCCGGTGGGTGAATCAGAATATTTAACTGAACTAAAAGCGATTGCCCATAAAAATAAAGTTTTTAAATCTTACATCGGCCAGGGGTATTATGATACCATTACTCCATCCGTAATTTTAAGAAACCTTTTTGAAAACCCGGGATGGTACACACAATACACGCCTTACCAGGCAGAAATTGCCCAAGGCCGCTTGGAAAGCCTTTTGAATTTTCAAACTATGGTAAGCGATTTAACGGCTTTGCCAATTGCCAACGCAAGTTTACTGGATGAAGGAACTGCCGCTGCCGAGGCTATGGCCATGCTTTTCAACCATAAAAATAAAGATCACGATCACATTAGTGCAGGTAAATTTTTTATTGATGAAAAAATATTTAAGCAAACAAAGGATATTTTAATTACACGCGCAAAGCCGGTAGGCATCGAACTGGTTTTCGGGGATTTTAAAATCTCACAATTGGATGAAACCTATTTTGGTGCAATCGTTCAATATCCCGATAGTGAGGGAAGCATAGAAGATCATAAAAATTTTATTGAAGAAGTGCATAAAGTAAATGCGCAGCTAATAATGGCTACTGATTTGCTGGCGCTTACATTATTAACGCCTCCCGGCGAAATGGGCGCAGATGTTGCTATTGGTTCTTCACAACGGTTTGGTGTGCCGATGGGGTTTGGTGGCCCTCATGCTGCTTTTTTTGCAACAAAAGATGAATTTAAAAGAAATATCCCCGGAAGAATAATCGGCGTAAGTATAGATGCTCAAAATAACCGCGCGCTTCGCATGGCTTTACAAACAAGGGAGCAACATATCCGGCGCGAAAAAGCTACTTCCAATATTTGTACTGCCCAGGCTTTGCTCGCCAACATGGCTGCAATGTATGCTGTATATCATGGCGCAGAAGGTTTAAAAAATATTGCCAAAAGAATATCTTTTCTTACCCAAACTCTTGCCTGGCATTTGCAGGAAAGCGGCTATGAATTGGTAAACAAAAACTATTTTGATACTATCACTTTCAAAATAACTAATGCAGAAAATTTAAAGGGTATTTCTGAGAAGAATGAAATGAATTTTTATTTTCCTTCGGAAAACCTGGTAACAGTTTCACTGGATGAAACCACCACCAAAAGTGATGTGCTACGCATTTTAAGTGTATTTAATTCTGCAATAGAAGTGGATACTTCCACCATCACTTTTGATGAAGAAATGGATTTGGAAAATATTCCGCAATCTTTACAAAGGGCTTCCTCATTTTTATTGCATCCTGTTTTTAATAAATACCACAGCGAAACGGAAATGATGCGCTATTTAAAAATGCTGGAAAACAAAGATTTATCACTCACACATTCTATGATCGCATTGGGTTCATGCACTATGAAACTGAATGCAGCTACCGAATTAATTCCCGTGAGCTGGCCGGAGTTTAGCAAGATACACCCGTTTGCTCCTTCCACACAAACAGAAGGTTACGATTATATCATCAAAAACCTTGAAAAATTATTATGCACTATTACCGGTTTCAGCGCGTGCAGCCTGCAGCCGAACAGTGGCGCGCAGGGGGAGTTTGCAGGATTGCTTGCCATAAAAAGATACCATGAAAACAGAAACGAATTTCACCGCAATGTGATTTTAATTCCTGTCTCCGCTCACGGAACCAATCCTGCTTCAGCGGTGATGGCGGGTTGCAAAGTAGTGGTAACCAAATGTGATGAACAGGGAAATATTGATAAGGAAGATTTAAAAGCGCAGGCAGAAAAATATAAAGATTCGCTGGCGGGGTTAATGGTAACTTATCCATCAACGCACGGTGTGTTTGAAGTTGGCATCAAAGAAATTTGCAACATCATCCATGATAATGGAGGTTTGGTTTATATGGATGGGGCGAATATGAATGCGCAGGTTGGGTTAACATCACCGGGGTTTATTGGAGCTGATGTTTGTCATTTGAATTTGCATAAAACTTTTGCAATACCACATGGCGGCGGCGGCCCGGGCATGGGCCAATTTGTGTGAATGAAAAATTAGCACCGTTTTTACCCGGTGAAAATAATGAAGGAACCGTTAGCGCTGCGCAATTTGGCTCGGCAAGTATTTTATTAATAAGTTATGCTTATATAAAAATGCTGGGGGAAAGTGGATTAAAAAAAGCCACTGAATACGCCATATTGAATGCCAATTATATGAAAGCGCGTTTGAAAGAGAATTTTAAAATTCTCTTCACCGGCAAAGGCGGCACTTGTGCGCATGAGTTTATTGTTGACCTGCGGCCTTTTAAAAACAGCGCCGGCATAGAAGCAGAAGATGTGGCGAAAAGATTGATGGATTATGGCTTTCATGCGCCAACACTGAGTTTCCCCGTTGCCGGAACCATCATGATAGAACCTACCGAAAGTGAAAATAAAGAAGAGCTTGACCGCTTTTGCGATGCATTGAATTCAATTTACGAAGAAATAAAAAGCGTTGAAAACGGCAAAGCGGATAAAAAAGATAACGTGCTAAAAAATGCGCCGCACACTTTGGCTGTAATTACTGCTGATGAATGGAACCACGCTTACTCCCGCAGCAAAGCTGCTTTCCCGCTGCCTTATTTAAAAGGAAATAAATTCTGGCCAACGATAAGCCGCGTAAACAATACTTATGGAGACAGGAATTTAATTTGTACTTGTGAACCTGTGGAGAGTTGGGTGGAGGTGGAAGGTTGATTATAATACAAAGTAAATTCAAAAAATTGAATGAGATACCTTTGAAAGGATTTTGTAAATTTGATTTATGCAAGTACAATTAGATATACCCTTCAATCAATTAGTCAGGATAGTAAAGAATCTGCCGGTAGCACAACAGAGAAAACTAAAATCTGAAATTGAGAAAGAAACCAAAATTGGAACTACTTCAGTGGATTTAGAGGCCTTACTTTTAAACGGCCCTGTTGCAACAAAAGAAGACTTAAAAAGAATTGCCAATAACAGAAAAGCTATCAATCAATGGCGGAAAAAATGATAATGGTTGATACCTCTGTTTTAATTGATTTTTATCGCCGGACAGATAAAAATAAATCTATATGGCTATCCCTGGTTAAAGAAAATTATTATTTTGCAATATCAGCAATTACTAAATATGAAATTTATTCTGGCGCTACCCAAAGCCAATTAAAATTCTGGGACGACGTATTGCAACTGGTAGAAGTTTTTCCTTTCGATGAAGCCGCAGTAAATACCGCTGTTGGTATTAATACTCTACTAAAAAGAAAAAGTAAACAAATTGATTTAGCCGACCTGTTTATTGCTGCAACTGCAATAACGAATAAGTTACCTTTTTCAACATTAAACCTGAAACACTTTGAACGGATAGACAGCCTTAAAATTTTTAAATAGTATGTTGAAGCAAAGCCGCTGCCTTATTTAAAAGAAAATAAATTCTGGTCAATCATTAGCCAGGAAAACAATAGCTACGGAGACAGAAATTTCAAACACCTATTGTACTTTTTAAATAATTCTATTATCCAATTCCATCCATTTTTATCGATCGGGAAAATAAAAATCCCGCTTATTTGTTTCTTTACTTTCAATTTGAAATAGTCAGGATATCTCACCAATATTTTAACCACAGCACTGGACAGGCTAAAACCTAAAGGGCGAAAGTTTGAATAGGATTAAAGAAGCATCCGTTTCTTTGTTTAGTTCAAAATGTATCTTTACTCAATGAAGGAAGATATTTTGTATAATTGGGAAAAGAAATCAGCGGAAAACCAGAAAAAGTATAAAAATTTTTTGAAGCGCGCTGATAAAAATAAAGTGTTGAAACAATTGCCTGGTTTGCATGAAGAAGCCTTTGAAAAAATTGATTGTTTGAAATGCGCCAATTGTTGCCGCAATTTTTCGCCACGGTTTAAAACGCCCGATATCAAAAGGATTGCAAAGCATTTAAAAATGAAGGAAGGCGCTTTTTATTGAAACTTATTTGCGGCTGGACGAAGATGGCGATTACGTAACCAAAAGCTCGCCCTGCCCTTTTTTGGGCGAAGATAATTATTGCAATATTTATGAAAACCGCCCATCTGATTGCCACCGTTTTCCTTATACCGATGAAGATGTTCTATTAAAAAGGCGCCATTACTTTAAAGAATTCTACTTTTTGCCCGATAGTTTATTTTGTATTAGAGAAATTGGTTTAGCATTATTTATTAGTTTTTCTTCTATAATTCAAAGTCAATTTCATGCCTTTAAAATAAATAATCCCGTTACCATTTTTACAATTTTCTTTTTGAAAAATAATTTCATAAGTGTACTTTCTGTATTTCTTTTATCTTTAAAATCATTTTGTAACAATTTGCCTGAAAGATAATTCTCTTATTATGCCTTTACTACTTTGCATAGCCGCAATTTTACTGCTGATTCTAATGGTTGTTTATTTTAAGCTTGACACTTTTATCTCTTTTTTAATAGTAAGTATTTTATTGGGAATTACTGTCGGAATGAACATTCAACAGATTTCATCTTCTGTTACAAAAGGAATCGGAAATACGCTGGGCCCTTTGGTTATTATTCTTGGTTTCGGGGCAATGCTCGGAAAACTGGTGGCAGACAGTGGCGCTGCGCAACAAATAACGGCTTCCCTTACCAAAATTTTTGGAACCAAAAATATTCAATGGGGAATGGCTTTGGCAGGGTTGATTATCGGAATTCCATTATTTTATACGGCAGGTTTTATCGTGGTGGTCCCTTTAATTTTCGCGATTGCATCCACTACGCGTTTGCCACTTCTTTATGTAGGCGTTCCCATGCTGGCCGCTTTATCGGTAGCTCATGGTTTTTTACCGCCGCATCCTTCTCCAACAGCGATTGCAGAACAATTGCACGCCAGTATCAGTAAGACTTTGATCTATGGAATTATCATCGCAATCCCCACGATTACTCTTGCAGGGCCATTATTTGCGAAGACATTACGAAGATATAACCCTTCACCGTCCAATACCATTTTTCAAATTGAATCATTGCCCAAAAATGAATTGCCCGGGATAGGGATTAGTTTGCTTACGGCGTTAATGCCTGTGATTTTATTGACAGTTACCGCCGTTGTTTTGTACTTCGTTTCCCCCAAAAGTTTTTTAGGAAAAATAATGCAATTCCTGGGCGACCCTAATATCGCAATGCTGTTATCGGTTTTAAATGCCGTTTATTTTTTAGGGACAAAAAGAGGAAATAAAATTCCGGTGGTAATGAAGAAACTCGATGAAGCATTTAAAAGCATTTCTGTAATACTTTTAATTATAGCGGGCTCAGGAATTTTTATGCAAATAATGAGCGATGGCGGCGTAAGCATTTATATCGGGCAGATATTAAAAGACATGCAATTGTCTCCACTGATTTTGGGCTGGCTGATAGCGGCGATCATTCGTGTATGTATAGGCTCAGCAACAGTTGCAGGGCTTACAACGGTTGGCATTATGTTGCCCATCCTTGGTATTAACCAACACATCCAGCCTGAATTGATGGTGTTGGCAATTGGTGCCGGAAGCCTCATGTTCTCTCACGTAAACGACGGCGGTTTTTGGTTATTTAAAGAATATTTCAATTTAACTATTAAAGAAACTTTCCTCACCTGGACCGTGATGGAAACCATTGTTTCCGTAACAGGATTGATAGGCGTTTTGATATTAAATCATTTTGTTTGAGTTGGAGAAAACCTGGCTAATTTTCTGAATAGTGAACGAACAAATTTATAAGATCTTTATTTCTTTCTTTGCTAAAAACCATCAGCTTTCCTTCAATAAAAAAGCATTTATGAAATGAAATTCATAAATGCTTTTTTGTATAATTAGAAATTAAATTATGGAGTATTGGTAGAGTCAGCAGCTCCTTTGCCTATCAAATCCATAAACTGGTTAAGCTTAGGTGTAATGATAATTTCTGTACGCCTGTTTTTTGATTTACCATCAGGAGTATCGTTGCTGGCAACCGGATTGTATTCGCCACGGCTGCCGGCGGTAAGGCGTTGCGGGTCTACACCAAAATTATTTTGCAGCGCTTGTACAACAGAAGACGCTCTCAGCGCACTCAAATCCCAGTTATTACGAATATTAGGCTTTGAGATAGGAACATTATCTGTATTGCCTTCTATCAACACATCATAATCTTTATAATCAGTAATAATTTTAGCAATTTTCGATAAGGTACTATTTGCCTGGTCCGAAATTTCATAGCTACCGGATTTGTAAAGCATATTGTCTGAAAGAGAAATATATACAACGCCTTTCAACACTTTCACGTCCACGTCCTGCATTTCTTCTTTACTCAACGACCTCGTAAGGTTGTTGGTAAGAACCATATTGAGCGAATCGCTTTTGCTTTTGGAAGCTATCAATTCCTGTATATACTTATTGGAAGAATTAATCTCATCTACCAGTTTAGAAACATTTACATTACCCTGGCTGGCAGAGGTAAGGCATTTGTCTAATGCCGATTGAAGAGCTTTCTCATGCTCGCGTTCCGCATCTATTTGTTCCTGCAACCCCGAAATTTTAACGGTAGCCCTGTCTAAATTGCTTTTACATTCCTCGCCATCCCTGGTAAGCTGGCTGTTGGTGGCTTGCAAACTATTATAGTTTGCCTGCAGCGAATTAAATTTTTTGGTACTTACACAACTTGTAAGACAAATCATTCCTGTTACGATTGTAATTAAACTAATACTAATTTTCACGTGTATATATTTTGGAGTAATAAATAAGAATTTTTTCAGAAAAATTTTTGGCAAGGTATTAATTTTAAAATAAATGACATCAGGAGAGGAATTTTAATTGAAGGCAAAGAATCAGGATTAATCAATCACCTGCTCAAACTTAATATCATCTGATGAACAACCAACCATTACTTTGACTTTATCTTTTTCAAGAATCCATCGATGTTCCCCTTCATCCCAATACCTGAGGTTTGCAGGGTCGAGTTTTATCTGAACGGTTTTCTTTTCACCTGGTTGTAAGGTCACCCGCTGAAATCCCTTTAATTCTTTCTTTGGCCGGGTTACTGCTGAATTGAAATGTTGCACATACAATTGCACTACTTCATCACCCGTCATTTTGCCGGTGTTGGTTACATCCACATTTACAATAACCGGTACGCCTGCTTTTATAGTTGGGTTCTCAATTTTAAAATCAGAAAATTTGAAGGTGGTATAACTAAGTCCGTACCCGAAAGGATATAAAGGCTTTCCTTTAAAATACATATAGGTCCTTCCGTCCCTGATGTTATAATCCATCATAGGCGGTAATTGATCCATCGAACGTGGCCACGTTTGCACCAGCTTTCCACCTGGATTGTAATCCCCGAATAATACATCAGCCAAAGCATTACCAAGCTCTTCGCTGCAATGCGTGATTTGGAGAATAGCCGGAATGTTATGATCGGTCCAGGTAATGGCATAAGGGAAGTTGGCTATCAATACCACCATGGTATGGGGATTGAGACGATACACTTTTTTGATCAGGTCCTCCTGTTCCAGGTAAATTGTTTTCCTGTCAACCGCTTCCCGTCCATCGCTGGCAACAGGGCATTTTCCCCACCCGGCGTTGCACCAGGGATGGTTACCTACCACCATTATCACATAATCTGCGTGGCTGGCAATATCTTTTACACTATCCTCATCATTGCCTGTGGTCCACTCTACTTTCACTTTATCGCCAAGTTTGTTTTTGATCCCCTCCAGTGCCGAAACGGTGTAGGGCGGTGTTCCGCTGTACCAATCAAGCAATACTTTATTGGCATAGGGCCCGATAATGGCAACGGACTTGATTTTATTTTTATCAAGCGGTAAAAAATGATCATCGTTCTTCAGCAATACAACAGACTTTCGGGTAACTTCCCGTACGAAGTCTTTGGTTTTTTGCATCAGCCACGGTTCCTCACCATCTTTTATAGAAGTATAAGGAACCATTGAAGGAGGGTCGAGCAAGCCGAGTTTTATCATTACCCGAAAATTTCCTCTTATCACTTTATCAATATCTTTTTCAGTAAGAAGGCCTTCTTTCAATGCTAAATTTATAGATCCCCTAAACCTGTCGAGAAACTGATTGATGCCTGCCTTCACAGCGGCAGCGGCTGCCCAGGCACTGTCGGGATAGTATTTATGTGCTCTCCAGAGTAATCTTAAAGCGCCGCCATCTGTGCAGATAATACCGTTTTGTTTCCATTCGTCTATCGCTACATTTTTTAAGACAGGGTTTACCATCATAGGAATGCCGTTGTATTTATTGTAAGACGCCATGAAGGCGCGGCTTCCTGCTTCTATGCCCATGTGAAAAGGCAGCGAATAATATTCACGGAATAAACGGTCATCAAAATCAGAAGAGCTGCTGTCTCTCCCGTTTTCATTACTGTTGGCAAGAAAATGTTTCATGAGCGATGCCGTCATCCAGTATTTACTGTTATCGCCCTGCAAGCCTTTTACATAAGCCTGTACCATGCAACCATTAAAGAAAGCATCTTCACCATAACATTCTTCCGTTCTTCCCCAGCGGGGGTCACGGCCGAGGTCTGCATTAGGAGCTCTTATCACCAAATCACCTGCATGGTATTTTTCTGATTGAAAAATATACCGTGCTTCGTAAGCTTCCGTTGCAGCAACTTTCCTGATCAATGCAGTGTCCCATGTTTCTCCTAATCCATACGATTGTGGAAACATGGTAGTGGTTACCAATTTCCTTCTTCCCCACCCGCCGGGCCCTCCCAAAGCCACTCCATGCAAGCCTTCCATCTGTCCCGTTCCTTTAATGCCTAATCTCGGGACAGAAGGATTCGTGCTAAGGCAGGAAACCTTTTCATCCAGGGTCATCAATGAAATAATATTATCAATTCTCTTTTCTATATTGAGGTTTGGGTCCTGGAAGGGATATTGATATTTGCTTTGAGCAAATGATTTTGCATCAATAACCAGCGCAAATACAAGGAGGAATAATTTATAGTTTTTTAAGCCGGTCATTTTTTGTCTTTATAAGAATGAATGATCCATTTTACCTTTCCTGCGTAAGGGTCATTGGTTAAAGAATACCCGTTTTTCTTTTTTATGGTGATTTGATGAAGCCCATTATCATTTGGCAGGTACACATCACCGTTAGCTGCACCGTTACCGGTTGCATACACTACCAGTTCAATATTAGTCCAGTCAATATACTTTGTGGACTGTGCCAGTTTTACCAGCGGTATCACCGATCCGTCTTTTATCAAAATAATAGCCGGAATGCTTCCAGCGGCAATATGGTGCCATCCGCCTTCATAGCTTTTGCCGCTTTGGTAGTCGATCCATTTTCCGGGCGGTAAATAAACATCTCTGTCATAAATACTATCCTTAAATAAAGGCGCCACCAACATATCAGCGCCAAACATATACTCATCTTCAATTAGCCACGAACCAGGATCTTCGGGATATTCAACAAACAAAGCTCTTACCATTGGCAAGCCCCTGTTGCTGCAGTCTTTCGCCTGTGCATATATGTAAGGCATCAACCTATACCGCATATCATCTATATTCCGGAACTGTTCCAGAAATGCCGGACTGTAAGTCCATGGCTCTTTTGGAGGCTGTCCATGGCTTCGGTATGCGAACTGAGAAAACCAAAAGCTGCCCATCTCCTGTACAGGTCTTCCGGTGTTCGTTGAACAAACCCTCCGATATCATGGCTCCAGAAAGCGAAACCCGAAAGGCCAAAAGATAAGCCTCCTCTTAATGTAGCCTCCATAGCCTGAAGAAGTGGCTGCAGCATCGCCTCCCCAGTGCAGCGGATAACGTTGACTGCCCGCCCATGCAGACCTTGCCCAAATAATATTGTCACCGGTTACTTTTTTGGTAATGTCGGCAACCGCTTTATTATACCTGAGCGGATATAAATTATGTTCATAAAATCCTGTTTTTCCTGAAGCATAAATTCCTGTGGTAGGAGCTGCTTCTCCAAAATCTACCTTAATGGCGCCAACTCCCATTTGCAGCAAGGTATCTAACTGCGCCTGGTACCAGTTTACAGTAGCAGGATTAGAAAAATCAAGAATGGCATCATCGTAAGGCACATTACCTTTTGCATCTTTTATATAAAGCCCCTTATTAATTATTTCAGGAAACAACTTGTTCTTTGGAACAAAGTAAGGAAGTTGCCATAGTGAAATATGAAAACCATCATCCTTCAGGTCGCTGATCATTTTAGCGGGATCTTTAAAACGCGTAGGAGAGAATTTATAATCGGTGCGCCAGTCTGTTTGAAACCAACCAACATCCAGGTGGATCACATCAGCCGGAATTTTGTATTGACGAAGTTTTGCTGCTATATCCCTTACCTGGTCTTCTGAAGAATAGGAGATGCGGCTCATCCAAAAACCAAAGCTCCATAACGGAGGCATCGGCGATTTGCCGGTAACATCGGTGTATTCGTTGAGTATTTCTTTAGGGGTGCCGATAAATACAAAAAGGTCCAGGTCGTCATCTCCTATCATGAGGGTATTGACCCCATTAAATGACGCCCCGAAATCGCAGGTGATGGGTGAGGAGGTGTGCATAAACATTCCATAACCCCTGCTGCTCATAAAAAAGGGAATCGGTTTATACATACCGGGATTTTGTACGCCATTGGCATCGTCTGTCCACAAAACAACTTTCTGCCCGCGTTTGTCTAATCTTGTAAAACTTTCACCGCAACCAAATATTTTTTCTCCCGGGGATAAAGAAAATGAAGCTGCCACACTTCTCGACAGGTCGGAAGCTCTTCGCACAAATGAAAAAGGTACTACAGGAGCAAACGTACTTGCGTTATCGTCGGTATTGTTGGTTTCGGTAAGCAATTTACCGGTGCTGTCACGTATTTCAATATGCCATGGGTACGGTTTTATAAGTACAGAACCCGCGCTGCTTGTATACAGGTAACCTTCTTTTGTTTTCGTGTATTTCCATGAGTGATCAGTTTCCGGTTCCTTTACCAGCATTAATGTGTCGTCTTCTTTATGCGTTACAAGCCCTGTGTGCATCCTGATACGAAAAGAACGGGGCGAAATAAACTGAATGCTGAAAGGCAATACCGGGTTTTGCGGGTATTCGGTTTCCGGAAAAGTAATACTTTGGTAAGGGCGCAAAACAGCCAGCTCATTATTAAATGCCATGCGACGGAAATAGCGGTTACGCTGCCATTCAACCGTTCCGCTCACAGAAGCAGGATCAAACGATGCCAGGCTATCCGCAATAAAATAGGTGTTAGTAAAACTCCTGAAGTCGGGGCTGATATCTATTGGCTCATTAACGAGGTAATTATTTTCTGTTTGCGACTTTGCTTTTTGCAAAAAAGCCATGAAAAAGAAAATACAAAGGGTACAAAGTTTTTTGGTAATCATTCGGCAATCGTTTTTAATGAAAAAGTGTAAGGAGAATTCTTAAAATTCTATTTTGCTTTAAAGCTATTAAATAATTAAAACATTTGAGGCATTGGCCGAAATATTATATTGTAGAATAGAAATGTTTATTATTTGTTGGTTTACTATAAACCGGTTGGTGAAGAGATGAGCCAGGTGTGAACGGAGTATATTAAAAGTTTTTGGGGAGTAAGATTTTAATACAAAGGAGGCAGAATGGGCAATCTTATTTTCAATAAAAAAAGGGCTTCAATCTCTTGAAACCCTTTTCTATATCTTGTAGGCCCACCAGGATTTGAACCTGGGACCACCTGATTATGAGTCAGGTGCTCTAACCAACTGAGCTATAGGCCCAATTACCGGTTTCGGTAATTTTAAGGGTTGCAAAAATAGAAAAATTCGCTAAGTCGGCAGAATTATTTTTCTTTGAAGATGCAAAAAATTGAAAATATCATTTTTGATCTCGGAGGGGTTCTCTTAGATATTGATTACAACCTTACCCGTATCGCCTTCGAAAAACTGGGCGTGGTTCATTTTGATGAAATGTACTCGCAGGCAAATGCCGATAAGCTTTTTCAAAAGCTGGAAACCGGTGACATTTCAGAAGACGAATTTTATAAAGAAATGAACCGTGCAACCGGGCTTCAACTTTCAGAAAAAGAAATAAGAGATGCATGGAATGCGATGCTGCTTTCTTTCCGGGAGGAGAGCCTTACTTTTTTAGGCCAGGTAAGAGATCGCTATAAAATTTTTCTTTTAAGTAATACCAACAATATTCACCACAAATCTTTTTACGAAATCTATCATCAAAAAGAAAGGGAAAAATCTTTTGAACAATATTTTGACAAAGCATTCTACTCTTTTGAAATAGGGTTACGAAAACCAGAGGCTGTTTGTTACGAGTGGGTTTTAAAGGATCTACAAATTGCACCGGAAAAAACTTTGTTTATTGACGACTCAATAAATAATATCGAAGGTGCAAAAGTGGTGGGGTTGCAAACCGTACATTTAACGGCTGAAAAAAGGATTGAAAATCTTGGGCTGTAAAAGCTATTTTTTCACTTCTTCAAAATCAATGTAATCCCCTTCCTTTGAAGCCGAAGGTTCAGGCTGAGAAGGATTTTGGGGATTTTGATACTTATTTAAATCATTTTGCATTTTATCCTGCATTTCGCCAAACTGCTTTTTTATTTTTTTTGAAGATTCGTAAATCGGGATGATAAAATCGAAAATAAATTTATATAAAAGGTATAATAAAAAGATTTCGAGCGCGGTTTCTAAAAATTTCATTTTACAAAAATAATTGTTTTAAATCAATTGCGCCGAAACCACTCTTTGGTTTGATACTGAAAAATTTGTTAAGGAATGGATTTTATAAAACATAATTTGGAGTGTAATTTGTAATTACCGTATCTTTGCTGGCGTAAAAGATTAGTGGAAGGGAACGGAAGCGTTCCCTTCTTCTATTTTGAAAAGAGTACAATAAAATGGCTACCTCTACAGAACTTGAGAAGATCGAAGAATTTGTAAAGAATTTTATCACCGGGCCAAACGATCTATTTCTGGCAGATGTAAAAATCGCCCCGGGAAATAAAGTAACTGTTTTGCTTGATGGCGGCCATGGTGTTACGATCGAAAATTGCACCGTTATCAATAAAGCGCTTTATAAGTTTATTGAGGAAACACAACTTTTTGGGGAAAGTAATTTTTCGTTGGAAGTTTCTTCATTTGGGGTTGACAGGCCTTTGCAACTTTTAAGGCAATATAAAAAAAATACGGGGCGAACGGTTGAGGTGCTATTGAAAGACGGCACGAAAGTAGAAGGCATTCTTACAGAAGTAAATGAAGAATATATTAAAATTGAACAAAAAACAGGTAAAGGAAATAAAATGACAAAACAGGTCACAACAATATTGTTTAATCAGATAAAGCACACCACCGTGCTGATAACTTTTTAAAATAAACAGTATGGCAAGTATTAATTTAATTGAATCCTTTCAGGAATTCAAAGACGCTGAAAACATAGACAGGCCTACTTTAATGAAAGTAATGGAGGATGTCTTTAAAACGCTCATCCGTAAAAAATACGGATCGGATGAAAATTTTGATGTAATTGTCAATGACCAAAAAGGCGACCTCGAAATATTCAGGCGCCGGACCATCGTTGACGATGATGACCTCTATAATACGCTCACGGAAGTTGAATATAAAGATGCGATAAAAATAGAGCCCGATTACCAGGTGGGCGAAGAACTATACGAGGAAGTAGATATTCAAAAAGAATTCGGAAGAAGGGCAATACTCGCAGGAAAACAAACACTCGCCAGCCGTATTAACGACCTTAAAAAAAATATTCTTATCAAGAAATATGAAGACCGCGTTGGTGATATTATCAGTGGTGAAGTTTACCAGGTTTGGAAAAAAGAAATTTTGTTATTAGATGAAGAAGGAAATGAAATGTTGCTTCCCAAATCAGAACAAATTCCTTCGGATTATTTTAAAAAAGGCGAAACGATTCGCGCGGTGGTAAAAAATGTAGAATTGAAAAACAACCAGGCGGTTATTATTGTTTCAAGAACCGATACTTCTTTTCTGGCAAAACTGCTGGAGATTGAAGTTCCTGAAATTTTTGACGGCCTTATCGTGATCAAGAAAATCGTTCGCGATCCGGGTGAAAGAGCAAAAGTAGCCGTTGAAAGTTTTGATGACCGTATTGACCCGGTGGGCGCATGTGTGGGAATGAAAGGAAGCCGTATTCATGGAATTGTACGCGAATTAAAAAATGAAAATATTGACGTGATTAACTGGACCAATAATATTCAGTTGTTGATTCAGCGCTCACTTACTCCTGCAAAGATCACGAGCATGGATGTGGATATGGAGGCAAAGCACGCAAGTGTATATTTAAAGCCCGACCAGGTTTCACTGGCTATTGGACGCAGGGGCGTAAACATCAAACTTGCGTGCGAACTTACCGGGCTTGAGATTGATGTGTTCCGTGATAATGAAGGTGAGGTGGAAGAATATGATGTGGATTTGGATGAATTTACTGATGAATTGGAAACATGGGTAATAGATGAATTAAAAAAGATCGGGTGCGATACAGCGAAAAGTGTGTTAGACTTGTCTGATGAAGAACTGGAACGCAGAACTGACCTGGAAATAGAAACCATTGCCGAAGTTAAAAAGATTTTGAAAGAAGAGTTTTCTGGCGAATAAAAATGCAAACTGATTTTTTAAAGAATTTGTTTGTTTACTATAAATAAAAAATAAAAATTACTTCAATAAGAAGTAGTGAAAGATTAATGGCAGAAATAAATACACCACGGTTGATGGCTGCGGCCAAAGAGTTTAACATAGGTACCGGTACCTTAACAGACTTTCTTGTGTCCAAAGGTTTTGAAACTGGCGGCCTGAAACCGTCATCAAAAATTTCTGAAGAAATGTACCTCGTACTGCAGGTAGAATTTCAGCCGGATAAAGTAGCAAAACAAAAAGCAGAACAAATTGACCTTCCCAAAAACACTCCTGCAGATAATAAGAAGAGAAGAGACGAACAGGATCTTTCATTCAATAAAAAGGAACCAGTAAAGGCGACTGTAAAAGAAGAAAAAGCCGCGGAAGAAGAAAAAGCGGAAGAAATTACTCAGCCAATCATCGAAGAAAAAGAAGCTGAAATACCTGCGGAAGAAAAACCTGTTGCAACGGAGATAAAGAACGATAAACCCAAAAACAAGGGCAAAGCTGATGAAATACCCGTAGAACCCGCAACTGCCAGCGAAATAGAAAATGTGGAAATCCCGGAAGTGGAAGGTTTGAAAATAGTCGACAAAATTGACCTGAGTACGATTGATTCTTCTGTGAGGCCCAAAAAAGATACTAAAAAGAAAGCGGCAAAAGGCAAAGTGAAAGGAGTAATTTCCAAGGAACCTAACATAAAAGAGCCTAAAGTAGAAGAGCCTGTAAAAGGGCCAGTTGCCCAGCCTGAAAAAGAAACCCCGGTTATTACCAATATTAAAGCGGTAAAATTGGAAGGCGCCTAAAATCATGGGCAAAATAAATCTTCCTGCTAATAATGAAACGCGCCCCAAGCCGCCTGATGAAAGGAGGAAACGCAAACGCATTATTGTAGAAAAGAAAGGCTGCGCCACCCTCGCCAAAATAGTCAACGCCCACAGGTTAATAACAACAGGCCGGCGCTGGTGGTGGAAGATTTAACCGTAATGCCGGCGCGGCAAGGCGCGAAGAAAAAGAAATTGATCAAAAAGAAATTCAGGATAAGATAAAAGAAACTCAGGCAAAACTTGCCGGTTCGGGCGGAAGAGGAAAAAGCCTTAAAGCAAAATACCGCAAACAAAAAAGGGAAGAGGCAGCTGAAACTGTTGGCGAAGAAACAACGGACAACAAATTACAGGTAACAGAATTTATTTCTGTTAGCGAATTTGCCAATTTGATGGATGTAAGTTTTGCCGATGTGATCAGCAAATGTATGAGCCTTGGAATTATGGTTTCTATCAACCAGCGCCTTGAAGCAGATGTAATTGAACTGGTAGCCAGCGAATTTAATTATGAAGTTGAATTTATTGATATTGATAATCAACAGGACACGGACGAAGAAGAAGAGGAAGATAATGAAGAAGACCTTGTGCCGCGTTCTCCTATTGTTACTATTATGGGGCATGTGGACCATGGTAAAACTTCATTACTCGATTATATACGCCATGCAAATGTGATAGCCGGGGAAGCAGGAGGAATTACACAACATATTGGCGCTTATGAAGTGACAGTAAAAGATGGGCGTTCTATTACTTTTCTTGACACCCCGGGACACGAAGCTTTTACTGCGATGCGCGCCAGGGGTGCGAAAGTAACTGATATAGCTGTGATTGTTATTGCTGCAGATGATGCAGTAATGCCACAGACCAAGGAAGCGATTTCTCATGCGCAGGCAGCAGAAGTTCCTATGGTTTTTGCTTTGAATAAAATTGATAAAGACGGAGCCAATCCGGAAAAGATCAAAGAGCAGCTTGCAGGAATGAATATTTTAGTAGAAGATTGGGGCGGCAAATACCAAAGCCAGGAAATAAGCGCCAAACAAGGATTAAATGTAGACGATCTTCTTGATAAAGTATTATTAGAATCCGACCTGCTCGAATTAAAAGCCAATCCATTAAAACCTGCCAACGGAACAGTGATCGAAGCTTCGCTTGATAAAGGGCGCGGGTATGTCGCCACTATTTTGGTACAAAACGGAACTTTAAACCAGGGCGACCTTTTGGTTTCCGGGCAATATTATGGCCGCATAAAAGCGATGTTCAACGAAAGGAACCAACGCGTTACATCCGCTCCACCGTCATCGCCTGTTTTAATTCTGGGTTTGAACGGCGCACCGCAGGCCGGAGAGACTTTTAAAGTTTTTCAGGATGAATCAGAAGCAAAAGATACCGCAAACAGAAGGTCGCAAATTCTTCGTGAACAAGGTATACGCGCTAAGAAACATATTACACTTGATGAAATTGGCCGCCGTTTAGCTTTGGGTAATTTCAAACAATTAAACTTACTTATCCGTGCTGATGTGGATGGCTCTGTTGAAGCTTTAAGCGATTCGTTACAAAAATTAAGTACCGAAGAAATTGCCGTAAGTGTGGTTCACCAGGGTGTAGGGCAAATAACCGAAACGGACGTAATGCTTGCAACTGCTTCTGATGCAGTAATCATCGGATTTAATGTACGGCCGTCTTTACAAGCTTCTAAAATTGCCGAACACGAAGGTGTCGAAATTAAGACATACTCTATTATTTACGATGCGATAGATGAAGTTAAAAGTGCGATGGAAGGAATGCTGGAACCAAAGATCCAGGAAAAAGTTCTGGGTATTGCCGAGATAAAAGAAACTTATAAATTCGACAAGGCTACGGTTGCGGGTTGTATGGTTGTGGAAGGAAAAATTGCAAGGAACAACCGTATTCGCCTCGTGAGAGACGGGATCATTATCCATACCGGGGAGCTTGGAAGCCTGAAACGTTTTAAAGACGATGTAAAGGAAGTAACTAATAATATGGAATGTGGTATGATCATTAAAAATTATAACGACCTGAAAATCGGGGATATGATAGAAGCTTTTGAAGAAATAGAAGTGAAAAGAACGCTCTAAATTTTAAAGGCCCTTAATTTCTTTAACAAAAGCACCTCAACTTTTAACTTTCCAAAAAAATAACTCACGGTTTAGCGGCGTATTTTTGATGAATTAATTTAGAATTAAGGCACATCTTACTGCTTTTTCAAATACAAAAATTTCTCATGAAAAAAAGTTTGTTTATACTTTGTTTTTTGGTAACAGCCATTGCTTCTTTTGCCCAAACAAAAAAAGTAATTGCAGATAAAATTATCGCCACTGTTGGCGATAAAATTATCTTAAGAAGCGATATTGAAAATAGTATTGAAGATATGAAACGCCAGAATATGGACGTTCCTGCAAATGCTTCTTGTTTATTATTGCAGCAGGCGTTGGCTCTGAAAGCCATGGTATTACAGGCCGAGAGGGATTCATTACCCGTTTCTGATGATGATGTAAATGCCGAGATTGAAAATAAAATTCGTTATTATATCAGCCAGTATGGATCAAAAGAAATACTGGAGCAGGTTGCCGGAAAAACCGTTTTTCAGTTGAAAGAAGAAATGAGGCCGGTTATCCGCGAACAGCATCTTGCAGCCGCAGAGCGAGAAAAGATTGTAGGCGATGTGAGAATTACACCAAAAGAAGTAGAAGATTATTATAATCAAATTCCAAAAGACAGCCTGCATTTTTATGAATCACAACTGGAAATAGGCGCAGATCGTTATGTACCCAAAGCCGAGCCGCGACCTTGAGCAATACGCCATAGACCAGCTAAAAGAATATAAAAAGGAAGTAGAAGACGGCAGCAAGAAATTTGAAGTTCTGGCTTCTCTTTTTTCAGATGACCCCGGCAGTAAAGATAAAGGAGGCTTGTATGAAATTAACAGGAATGAAACTCAATGGGACCCTATATTTCTTGCAAAAGCTTTTAGCTTGAAAGACGGTCAGATCTCCAATGTGTTTAAAACAAAGTTTGGCTATCATATTATTCAGATGGTAAGCCGCCGGGGTGACGATGCTACCATCAGGCACATTTTAAAAGTTCCACAGGTAAGCTCGATACAAGTAAACGAGGCAAAAGAAAAATTAGACTCAATAAGAACGCTTCTTGTAGATAACAAAATTCAATTTGGCGAAGCAGTTTCTAAATTCAGCGAAGATGACAACAGTAAATTTACAGGCGGCCTTATTACCGCGCCTGACGGAAGCCAAAGTACTCTTTTATCCATTAGCGATCTTGATAAAGGCCTCGTGTTAATGCTAAAGGATTTAAAGGTTGGAGAATATTCACAGCCAACAGAATTTGTAGACCCAGCTACAGGAAAAAAGGCAGTGAGGATAGTAGAAATAAAATCAAAGACAGAACCTCACAGGGAAAACCTTAAAGACGATTACGATATAGTAGCTCAACGAGCCCTTGAAGAAAAAAAGAACCAGGCTTTGGAAGATTGGTTTGCTAAAAAAATGCCGGGCTTTTATATTAATGTTTCCAAGGAATATGATTCTTGCCCCGAGTTGAAAAAATGGACTGAAAACAGTGTTGCTGCTACAAAATAGTTTCTATTATAGATTTTTTTAAAATCAAAATATCGGTTATTTGTTTGTTTACTGTACCTAAATCTATTTGGATTTCAGCCTGTATTTTTTAGCTACTTTAGGGTTATTAAAATACTCATCAAGTTCTTTTTGATTGGTATTGTCATCCACTAGGGGCACATCAATTAATTGGAGCTGTACCTGTTGCAACTCATCTTTTAACTTACCGGTTTTCATAATAATATCGGGGTCTTTATCACCAATAAGTACATTATCAGTAAGCAAATATTGCAATCTTTTTATATCATTTCTTACTAAAGAAGCGGAATTTAATTCATCATTTTTATTAGGCGCTACCGCTTCCTTTACCGGTACGAGTGCTACACCAACGCTTGGCAAAATTTTTCCTGTAGTCTGCATATTTGGATTATTCATAGAGGAAAAAACGGTTCCGCCAAGTGCTGTACTAGCTGAAGTCAGGTCGAAAGTAGTGCGGGTATTTTTAGTACTTTTTATTTTTTTATCAAGGCTGCGGAAAGTGCTTTTTAGCTCAAGAATATAAGATTCGATAGTGCCGGTAATTTTATTATACTCCATCAGCCGGCGAGGATAGTTGATGCTTTGGTTTACATTAACCCTTACTACGGCAGTATCACGGTTATAAAACTTATCTACCCCTATAAATTTAAGAATCAGCTCTTTTTGTTTACTCTTTTCATTATCTTTTATAAAATCGTAAGGGGCAACCCACGTAAACTGATCGCCACATTCTGCAATAGGGGTAGTGGACCTAATTGGATAATTACTAAAATAGGTGATTGATTCCAGCGGAAAACTTCCTTGTTCGCATTGCAATTTAAAATTCAAAGTATCTCCTTCATCCATTGTAAGTTCATTGCTAACCGTAGGTTTTATTTTAGATGGTATAATATCGGTATTGTAAAATAAAATAGAAAACGTTGTATCCATCTTATCTTTTGGGTCGTCCAGGTTTTGAACCCCAATATTTACTTTATATTGATTGTCGTATTTTAATTTTCCCGACAGAAAATAGGATTTTTCAGCCTTGAAATGTAGCAATCCATTGTCTTTATTTATTCTTAAGCCCACAGGGGAATTTTTTAAATACCAATAATAATCAGAAGGGTTTTTATTAATCTCAAATTGATAATCAAGGGTAGAATCTACATGAAGGGTAAAGTAAGGGCTGAAATTTTTTATTCTGAGAACGGTATCTACCGGTTTTAAAAATATAGTGTCTTCAGCGGGTAAATGAATAGTATCATCTTTTCCAGCAAAAGAACTATCTGTAACCTGGCATTTTACCTGAAACGAATAAAAAACAAGGGCAAAAATTGGCAGCAAAACTTTTAAAAAGGCGTTTTTAAGCATGTGTGCAAAAGTATAAAACAATTTGCCGCCGAGTTCTTAATAAAATAAAAAAAATTACCTAATATTTTAATTGAATAAGTGAGCCTCAATTATTTAAGTACTCAGGCTCAGTTGATATTTAATATTCATTCCTTTGAAAAAATTGCTTTTATCTAAATTTATCCATAACCATTTCCGGAGATCCGGGTAACTTTTTCATGATCAAAGAAACGCTTTGCGCTATATCACTTTTATTTGAAAGAATAAGTTCAGTTTTATTTTTCGAAATTTCTTTTTCATCTTCATTTTGTTTTTTTCGAATTCGAATGATGGAGATTAAGAACTATATTTTTTAAATCGGCATCGGCATATTTTGACGCCTGTACTAATATTAAAACAGTTATTGCTTGTAAATCATTTTCACTTCCTCTCTTTAAGTATTCATTTTTATGCAATTCTTTAATCAGGCTGTCAACATCTACTTTCCGCCCCCTTAATTTATTGGCATTTTTTTCGATTACGTTTTTTATCTCCGGTTTTATCGTCAACATCGCATTTTCGTAAAAGGTATTTGCCTGAACAGGCATTACTGAATTTACCTGGGCAAAAATGTGGTTGGCAAGAAATAAAAATAAGATGGGTAAAAAAGTTTTCATAAGCAAAATTTTTTGTGAAAAAATTTACTCGAAATGAGGTAGCTTAATATAAAACGCTAAAAAGAATAAAATATTGGAGAGGTTTGAAACTATATTACATTGATATTTGCTCATAATTATTAGAATTGCGAATAAATTGAAAGTTTTTCCTATCAATCTTTATGCTTATACACGGCATTCGGGATAACTTAATAATTTAATTAAACTTTTTTACTTGTTATTAAATAAAATCTAATATGAATCCCAACCCCAAATTAAAAGGACAAAGCGCCTTAGTAACCGGCGCTAACAGCGGAATTGGTGAAGCTGTTGCCATTGCTCTGGCAAATGATGGAGCTAATGTAGTAGTTAATTATGTTACTCACCCTGAAAACGCAGATGCGGTTGTAAAAAAAATAGCAGAAAATGGCGGCAATGCGATTGCCATAAAAGCGGATGTAAGTAAGGAAGAAGAGGTACAGGCAATGTTTAAGCAAATGTTTGACAAATATGGGACGATTGATATCCTGGTAAATAATGCCGGCATTCAAAAAGATTCTCCATTTGAGAGCATGAGCCTTGAAGATTGGCGGTGGGTCATTAATGTGAATCTTACCGGGCAATTTTTATGTTCCCGTGAAGCGGTAAAGGAATTTTTAAAGCGAGGCATTGTGCCGGAAAGAAGTTGCGCTGCAGGAAAAATTATTTGTATGAGCAGCGTGCACCAGGTAATTCCCTGGGCAGGCCATGTAAACTATGCAGCCAGCAAAGGCGGCATTGAAATGATGATGAAAAGTATGGCGCAGGAACTCGCTCCCAAAAAAATAAGAGTGAATGCCATTGGCCCAGGAGCTATAAAAACGCCTATTAACATAAATGCGTGGGATACACCTGAAGCCGCTAATAGATTACTAACGCTCATTCCTTATAAACGTATTGGCGATCCAGAAGATATTGGAAAAGTAGCCGTATGGCTTGCCAGCGATGAATCAGATTACCTTGTCGGAACTACCATTTTCGCAGATGGCGGTATGTTGCTTTATCCCGGATTTTCTACAAATGGATAAATATAATTTAATGAAGAATAATGGAAAATAAAGAATTAAAAAGATTACAACTAAATGCAACCAAAGAGGTACCGATAGAAAAATGGGGGCCTTATTTATCTGAGAGGCAATGGGGAACCGTAAGAGAAGATTATAGCCCCGATGGAGATGCCTGGAATTATTTTCCTCACGACCATGCACGAAGCAGGGTTTATCGTTGGGGAGAAGATGGGTTAGGAGGCATTTCTGACTATCAATCAACAATTGTGTTTTGCTGTGGCGCTATGGAATGGCAACGATTCGATTTTAAAAGAAAGATTATTCGGATTGGCAAATCAGCAAGGTAATCATGGTGAAGACGTAAAAGAGCTTTATTATTATTTGGATAATCTTCCAACTCATTATTATATGAAGTATCTCTACAAATATCCCCAGGAAGCCTATCCTTACGAAGAATTGATAAAAGTAAATCAGGAACGGGTCAAATCTGACCCCGAATTTGAAATACTTGATACCGGCATTTTTAATGACAATAAATATTTTGATGTATATATTGAATATGCAAAGCAAAATAGTGAAGATATTTTTATAAAAATTGAAGTGGTAAACCGTGGGCCTGAAAAAACGCCGGTTACTATTTTACCAACTTTGTGGTTTTATAATAATTGGCAATATGCAGGTGAAGACAACAAACCTTATATCACTTATCTATCAGATTATTCTGTAAAAGCACAGCATCAACAACTTGGAGATTATTATCTCTATTTTCAACCGTCGCAGAATGTTCTTTTTACCGAAAACGAAACCAATTTTCAAAAGCTTTTTAACAGGCCAAATGCAGGTGAATACGTAAAGGATGCTTTTCATGAAGCCATTATTCATGGAACAGATTTTCAAAAATTAAAAGATAAAAAAGAGGGAACCAAATGTGCGCCGGTTTATTCTTTTGAAATTGAACCGGGCAAATCGAAATGTATTTTTCTCAGGCTCACCAATAAAAATACAGATGACTATTTTCCTTCGAATTTCAAAGAAATATTTATAAAAAGAAAAAATGAAGCCGATATTTTTTACGAAACAATCCATCCTGCTTCATTAACAGAAGATCAAAAAAATATTCAACGCCAGGCTTTTGCTGGTTTGCTTTGGAATAAGCAATATTATCATTACGACCTCGACAGGTGGTTAAATACAAGTGATGGAATAACCCAGGATACACCTGAGCGCAAAACGGGAAGAAACCATGCCTGGAAATATTTAAAAAACCAAGATATTTTATCTATGCCCGACAATTGGGAATATCCCTGGTACGCCGCCTGGGATATGGCTTTTCATTGTATAACAATGTCAGTTATTGACCCGGTTTTTGCAAAGCACCAACTTACTTTGATGATGCGAGAATGGTATATGAACCCACAGGGGCAATTACCCGCTTACGAATGGGATTTTGGTGATGTGAACCCTCCTGTACATGCTTTTGCTGCATTACAGATTTATAAAACCGAGGAAAAACTTTATGGAAAAACAGATATCAATTTCCTAAAAAGCACCTTCCAAAAACTCATTATTAATTTTACCTGGTGGATCAACAGAAAAGATGCCAATGGCAATAATATTTTTGAGGGAGGTTTTCTCGGCCTTGATAATATCGGGCTTTTTAACCGTAGCATGATAATGCCCGGAAATACACTTTTGGAACAAACAGACGGAACAAGCTGGATGGGAATGTATGCACTGGATATGATGAATATTGCCCTGGAAATTGCCATGCATGATATGTCGTTTGAAAATACGGCTACCAAATTTTATGAACATTTTGTAATTATTGCGGAAGCATTAAATGAAATGAATTTATGGGATGAAGACGATAAGTTTTTCTATGATGTGCTATCGATAAATAAATCGGAAATTTTGCCTTTGAAAATTCGCTCCCTTGTTGGCCTGTCACCTTTATTTGCCGTAACCATTATTAAAAAAGAAGTATTTGATAAACTCGCTGATTTTACAAAACACATGCAATGGTTTCAGCATTACAGGCAAGCTAATCATTTGTATTTGCCAAGCCAGGAAAATAAAAGTTTTGGTTCCAGTTTGTTTTCGCTCGTTAACAAAGAAAGATTAAAAGATTTGTTACAAAAACTGTTAGATGAATCTGAGTTTTTGTCTGAGGGCGGAATAAGGGCGCTTTCAAAATTTTACCAAAATAATCCTTACACTTTAAATTTTAGCGGCACTAGTTATTCCATTGAATATGATCCCGGAGATTCAACTTCCAACATGTTTGGCGGCAATTCAAATTGGCGCGGCCCTGTTTGGATGCCTGTAAACTATTTATTCATTAATGCTTTTAAAACCTTCGGAAACTTTTATGGAGAAGATTTAAAAGTTGAATGCCCGGTAAACTCAGGTGAGTACCTTACACTAACAGAAGTTAGCAAAGAGATCACACGAAGGCTCCTGCATATTTTTGAAAAAAACGATCAAAACGAAAGGCTTACAAATGGAAATTATAATTGGTTTTACACAAAAGAAGAAAACAAGGACCTTGTATTATTCAATGAATATTTTCATGGTGATACGCTGCGTGGTTTAGGTGCCAGCCACCAAACAGGCTGGACGGCCCTTATAGCCAATTTAATTTTGGACTTGAAAGAGGAAGATTAATTTTCAATTTTTTTCAGGCGCAGCAAGGCAACCGATTCAATATGATGAGTATGAGGAAACATATCAACCGGCTGGATTTTTTCAACAATATATTTTTCACTTAATATTTGCATGTCGCGCGCCTGGGTAGCCACATTACAGCTTACATAAATAATTTTTTCAGAAGAAATTTCCAGTAATTTATTTACTAATTTAGGATGAAGGCCTGCGCGCGGCGGATCAACAATTACCACATCGGCATTTCCATGTAAATTAAAAAAATCATTATTGCAGATGTCAATAACATCCCCGGAAAAGAAATGTGCGGAATTAAGATTATTAAAAGCTGCGTTTTCTTTAGCGTCTTTAATAGCATCTTCAATTACATCAACTCCGATTATTTTTTTGGCACTTTTACTTAAAAAAATCCCAATGCTTCCTGTGCCGCAATAAAGGTCATAGATAGTTTCTGTGCCTTTAAGCGATGCAAAATCTTTTACAATTTGGTATAAAGCTTCCGCCTGTTTTGTATTGGTTTGAAAAAAAGATTTGGGCGAAACCTTAAAATTAAAATCGCCGAGCATTTCAATAACATATCCTTTACCATAAAAAGTTTGGGGTTCCAAATCATAAATACTATCGTTCCATTTTTGATTAATTGTATAAACCAATGTTGTTATAGCCGGAACTTTTTCCAGGAGGTAATTGCCAATTTTTTCTATTTCCTTTTTATCATCATGGCCAAAAACCAGGTTTACCATCAACTCTTTTGTCGTACAATTTCTAATTACAATATTTCTCAAAAAACCTTTGTGTTCTTTACTATCATAGTAACTGTAACTATTTTTTTGAGCAAATTCACGTAAAGAATTCCGGATGATATTATTCACATCATCCATCAACCAACATTCTTTAATTTCAATAATTTTATCGTAAAGTTTGGGTACATGGTATCCAAGCGCGCCACCGGGCCAGTTTTCTTCACCCAGGCTTTTTAATTCATTTTGAGTAAGGTATTTTTTACTGCTAAAAGTGAATTCCAACTTGTTTCTGTATTTCACAGTTTTTTCAGAACCAATGATTGGCAATACAGAAATATCGTTCAACTTTCCAATTCTTTTCACCACATCCTTTACTTCCTGTTCTTTATATTTTAATTGTAAATCATAAGGAAGCATTTGCCATTTGCAACCACCACAAATTCCAAAATGAATACAAAAAGGCTCAACGCGTTCTTTGCTGAATTCTTTTATACTAACAGCCTTTCCTTCCGCCCAGTCTTTTTTATTTTTTGTAATCAATACGTCTACGGTATCGCCGGGAACAGCGCCTTCGATAAATAGTACTTTTCCATCTGTTTTAGCCAACGCTTTTCCTTCGGCAGCGTATCCTGTCACTAAAATATTTTCTAAAACAAATTTTTTTCTTCTCATGGCAGCAAAAATAACCTTTCAGGAAATTCTGATTTTAAATTTTACATTGTTTTAATTCTGAAAATAAAAATTCTGATTTTTTGTTGGTTTACTGTAAAAGAGGCATTAAAGAATTTAAATTTGTAAAAAGCCGCGCGATGAACGATTCCGTTAAACCAACTTTTTTTAAAACACAATCTTCTTTTAGAAAATGGTTTGAAAAAAATCATGAAAAAGAAAAAGAATTATTGGTTGGTTTTTATAAAGTAAAAAGTGGAAAGCAAAGTATTACCTGGAGCCAAAGTGTCGATGAAGCAGTTTGTTTTGGATGGATTGACGGGATTAGAAAATCTATTGATGACGAAAGCTATTGCATTCGGTTTACACCAAGAAAACCAAAAAGTATTTGGAGCGCGGTCAATATTAAAAAAGTGGAAGAGTTGTCAAAACAAGGATTGATGCACGTTTCCGGGCTTGATGCTTTTGCAAAAAGAGAAGAAAAAAAATCCGGGATTTACTCTTATGAAAAAGAGCCTTCAGTTTTATCTGATGATTTTTTAAAAAAGTTTGAATCGAATAAAAAAGCATGGAAATTTTTTCGATCTATGGCACGCTCTTATCAAAATACAGCCATTCATTGGGTGATGAACGCGAAACAGGAAATTACAAAATCAAAAAGGTTGGAAGAATTAATAAAAGATAGTGAAGCAGAGGAAAAAATAAAAAGGTTAAATTACTAAATGATTTATGACAGCATTATAATCGGGCGTGGGTTAATCGGCTCTGCCGCGGCAAAGTACATCAGCCGTTCTCAAAAGAAGATTGCCATTATTGGCCCTGATGAAGAAACCGCATTTAAAGAAGGAATTGTTTTTGCCAGCCATTATGATCAGGCAAGAATTCAAAGCATTGTTGGTAAAATTGCTGTTTATACGTTACTCAATCAACAAGCGGCAAATGAATACCCTTCGTTAGAAAACGAATCCAATATCCACTTTCATTCTAAAGAGGGTTGCCTCACTGTAACTCCTGCGGCTACTGAATCTTATTTAAATGACTTTTCAGAGCAAGCAAAGCGTTTTAGTGCTAATTACGAAGTATTTGACAATCGCGAATCTTTGCATTCGTTCAATTCAAATTTTGTGTTTCCCCATTCGGCAACGGGGTTTTTTGAGCCGCCGCCTTCAGGAACTATTAATCCCGGGCTTTTGATAAAAGCACAATTAGAAGTATTCAAAAAAAATGAAGGTGAAATTTTTAATAATATAGCCAACGGAATTTCTTGTGAAAAAGAGGTCATAAAAATTTCATGCATTGATAATAAAATATTTTATGCAAAAAAGGTTTTACTGGCTCCCGGCGCATTTGCTAATTTTTTAAATCTTCTTAAGAAAAAGCTTTTTTTAAAAGTAAAAAGTGAAACCACCATTTGGGTAAAAGTAAAAGCGGAAGAAGCAGAACGGCTTTCATCCCTTCCCCCGCTTTTATACAAAATTGATAACCCTCAAATACAGGATGTTTATTTGATTCGCCCTATAAAATACCCCGACGGAAATTTCTATCTGAAAATAGGCGCGAATATTCCATCAGACTTTTATTTTAAAGATTTAGAGGAAATACAAAACTGGTTTACAAAAGGTAATAATATTGACAATACCCCCGTGTTGCTAAGTGCATTAAAATCAATACTGCCGGAGCTTTCCATTGAAGAATGCCATGAAAAAAGATGTATCGTTACTTATACCAAACATGGCAAACCATATATCGGCCCGGTAGAAAATAAAGGATTATATATAGCCACCGGCGGAAACGGATATGGAGCGATGTGCAGCGATGCTTTGGGGAAAATAGCCGCCACAGTGCTATTAGAAGCTAAATTTCCTGCGAGTTTTTCTGAACAGGATTTTGTTCCCGTTTTTGATGATAAGGGCTTGGTTTAAAAAAATTCAACATTAATTTGAGGCTCAGTTGCGAAGAGGGTATTATGAAAAAAAACAGAAAAAAAATTCTAGCTATTTCGGGAAGCACAAGAAAAAATTCAACCAATCAGCGGTTGATAAATGCCATTGCAGAATTATCAAAAGAAATTTTTGAAATACAATTTTATAACCGCATTTCTTCGCTGCCGCATTTTAACCCGGATGAAAATAATCCGGAGATTTTAGAAAATGTTTTTCAATTCCGGCGTTTGCTTAATGAAGCCGACGGTGTAATTATTTGTACGCCTGAATATGCACACGGCGTTCCGGGCACCCTAAAAAATGGAATCGACTGGACTGTTGGAACCGGTGAATTTTCTCATAAGCCTACTTTATTAATTACTGCTTCGACAGATGGAAAATATGGCCACCAGGCATTGCTGGAAACTTTGCGCGTTATTGAAGCGAAAAATATTGAAGAACTTCAATTATTAATTTCCTTTGCACAAACAAAAATAAACAGCAATAACAAAATCACTGACGAAAAAACTTTAACTGGCATACAAAAACTTATCGACAGTTTTTCAAAAACAATTAATGAAAATATAGAAAATTAAAATCCACAGTGAAACAACTTTTATTGGCGATTTTTATTTTATAAAAAGCCTTTTAGTTTTTAATTTCCTCTCTTTATTATATCGGTACGCGATTTGAAGAGGATTAAAAAAATAATTCAATGCCCCACGGAACCATGCTCCAATATTTCCATTGGTACCTGCCAAATGATGGAAATTTATGGAAACAAATAAAAGCTGATGCGTCGAAGTTAAGAGAAACCGGCTTTACTTCTATTTGGTTTCCCCCGGCGTCTAAGGGCAGCGGAGGTGGTTATAGCGAAGGCTATGACTTATATGACCTTTATGATCTCGGAGAATTTGACCAGAAAGGGTCTGTCCGTACCAAATATGGAACGCGCCAGGAATACCTGGAAGCAATTGACGCGGTTCATCAAAATGGTATGCAGGTGATCGTTGATATTGTTCTAAACCACAAGGCCGGAGGCGATGAATGTGAAAGAGTAAAAGTGGTAAAAGTAGATCCGGATGATCGTACAAAGTGGATATCTGAACCAATGGAAATTGATGCATTTACGAAATTTACATTCCCCGGAAGGCATAAAAAATATTCAGCATTTGAATGGAATTACATGTGTTTTACGGGAGTTGATTACGCATATGATACTCAGGAAAAAGCCATTTATAAAATATTAAATGGAAATGGGGATGGCTGGCAGGATATGATAACTGATGAAAAAGGAAATTATGATTACCTTATGTTCAATGATATTGATTTTAGAAACTCTTCTGTTAGAAAACACCTGTTCAATTGGGGAAAATGGTACTGGTACCAGCGAAACTTTGATGGTGTTCGTTTAGATGCTGCCAAACATGTACCACCCTATTTTTATAAAGATTGGGTTAATAAATTAAGGGACTATTCAAAAAAAGAAATTTTTGCAGTAGCCGAATACTGGGCACCTCACTCTCTTGATTTATTGTTGAAATATATCGAAGCAACCGGTGGTATTATGAGCTTATTTGATTGTTGCCTACAATTAAATTTTCATAATGCATCAATCCATGGAAGAAAATATGACATGCGAAGAATTTTTGATAATTCTTTGCTCAAAGCAAACCCTGAAAAAGCGGTAACCATTGTAGATAACCATGATACACAGCCTTTACAGGCTTTAGAAGCTCCGGTTGAAAAATGGTTCAAGGCGATTGCCTATTCTTTAATTCTTCTTCGTTTTGAAGGGTACCCATGTATTTTTTATCCAGATATTCATGGAGCTCGTTATAAAGACAAGGGCAATGATGGAAATGAATATGAAATATGGTTAGATAGGGTAGACGAACTTGAAAAGCTGATGCAAGCCAGGAAAAACAATGCTTACGGCCCTACACGTGATTATTTTAACCATAAAAATTGTATTGGGTGGGTAAGGGAAGGTGACGAAGAGCATGGCGGCTGCGCAGTGTTATTATCAAACGGCGATGACGGTTATAAAAATATGGAAATAGGAAGGCGGTATGCAAATAAAACTTTTGTTGACTTACTACAAAAAAGAAATGAAGAAGTGAAAATTAATAAGGATGGCTGGGGCAAATTTTTCTGCCAGGGCGGCTCCGTTTCTGTTTGGATTGAGAAATAGTGCTAGCCCTTTTGCTTCATAGTAAATCAACAAATTCATTAAATTTTTATTTTCTTTTAAAAACAGGGACTGTGCTACAAGCCTCGCCATACATAATGCTTTTAGCAACGGGAAGCAGTATTTTTGTAATTTCTACAAAGGCGGCTTCTGAAATTGTTTTTTCACCACAACCTTTTATAAGCACTCTTTTATCTTTAAACTCATTGGGGTCAATTTTTTCTATTTTTTTTAAAAACAAAATATTGAAAACTTCCTGCTCGTTGCCAAAAATAATATCTTTTGCAAATGGCTGAAGATAAGTAACAGCAAGCATATAAGCCCACAACGGAATGATGGCTTCTGCAGAACAGGTTAATGCTACTATTTTATTTTGATAAATATTCCAATCTGTATTTTTTAAAGCTTCCCTGTATTCCTTTTCCTTTAAAATCAATTCCATGAACAAGTAATCCTTTAAATTAAAAGTTACCAACTCTTCTTTAGGGTAAAACTTTTCCAGGTCCAGCGTTACCAAAGAGCTTTGAGCTACTTTGTTTATAATTGCTTCTTCCATAATTTTAATTTGTGTAAAGTTACAAAATCATTTTTGCGCTTTATTCAAAGAGCTCTTAAAACAAAAAGCCACCATAAATGGTGGCTAAATAAATTCGATTTTTTTTATTTTTTAGAAAAACTTGCTTCTGTAATCTTCAACATCTGCTGTATTTTTAAGCTCCTCAAATGACTGGTTCAATGCTGCCTGTACTTCTTTATTCAATTCATTATTCATTTGTAGTTTTTGTAACTCTTCATTCACTGCTTCCTTTGAATAAACGCCATTTACTTTTATTACGAAAACTCCGGAATTGCCTGCAAATGGAGGAGAAACTTTTGACTGGTATGTTTTATTAAATGCGGCTCCGGCTACTTTGGGTTCCTGGCCAATCCCATTAATTATTTGCGCGTCAAAAGTAAGTGTTGAATCTTCACCTGAATTTAAAACCTGTAAATGATAGGGCGCTGCGGCGGCTTCAAGCGTTGCCGGGTTGTTTAGTTTCTTTTTAATTTCACCCGCTTTTTTATTGTTCATTATAATGCCCTCAACCATTGGCCGCGCCGTACTTACATCCGGTGTCCCTTCTTTCATTTTTTTATCTACAACCGCAACAATAAAATCGTCTTTTATAGAAAAAGGGTCCGATACCTGGCCTTCTTTAGAATCAAATGCCCATCTTACTACCGCCCTGGCATCTTGCAACGCACCTACCTGGTAATCATTTTCTTTTATTTCGTTAGGCACATCAATCTTTTTAAATCCGTTTTTAGCTACATAATCATTAAAAGACTTTACATCTTTTGCATATCCGGATAATTTGATAGCTGCAGTGTTTGCAGCGTTTATAGTTTCATCGCTTGGCGCTATTTCTTTTGCCATGTAAGCAATCTTATAACTTGGTTGGTAATCCCTTTTATCCAAAATTTCAATATAATGCCATCCGAACTGGGTTTTTACAACTTGTTTGGTTTCTCCTTTATCATTCAATAAAAAATCAGCAAAAGGTTTTGAAAAATTATCGCTTTCAATAGTTGTAAGGTCAAAAGTCATTACGCCGTTCTGTTGTTTAGCTACTTCATCTGTTGAATATTTTGCGCTGAGAGAATCAAAGTTCGCCCCATTTTTAATAGCCGTGGCTATGCTGTCAGCAATCCGATGAGCTGTAGTGTCATCCATTATAGCTTGCTGGGTTTGCGGATTCATCGTTCCTATTAAAATATGCCGGCATTTAATAGTATCCGGCATTACTTTACTATCTAATTTCTTTGCCAAAACAAAATTATTTCCTTCCTCATAAGGCCCGAAAACGCCACCTTTCGGTAAAGAAAAAATAGAATCTTTTTTTGCCGATTGAATTTTAGACTGTGGAATGTATCCATCGAAATACGGAATAGCTGAAGAGTTTCTGCCAAGGAAAAATTTGGCATTTGAATCTGCTTCAAATTGCGGCTTAAGTTCTTTTAAAGATTCTAATATTTTTGCACTATCAGCAGCACTGGCAGCAGCGCTAAATGAAACATAAGAAAGTTTTACTCCTGGCTCCTGCTTATATTTTCTTTCATTATTTTTAAGATAAGCCTCAATATCGTTATCTGTAACTTTTACAGAACTATCGCTTATTACCGTATAAGGAACGGCTACATAAGATATTTTTGCAAATTGGTTTTTCTCTTCCTCTTGCTCCTTTACAAGCCACTTCGGCTGATATATACTTGCCGCAATCATTGAGGTGTATTTGGTATAAAGAGCATTCAACCGCATCGGGTCAATTACCTGTGAAATAATCGCATTTCTCTGCTCTTCATTTTGATTCTTTTTTGTTTGTGCCCACCATTGCTTTGCCTGCTCTATATCATATTGCCCTGTTTTTTTATCAGTAAATGCCTGCTTTAATTGCTGCGGTGCCTGGTCACTGAACATAATAGAACTCATTTCATCAGGAGTGAATGTAATTCCTAATTTTTTAAATTGTCCATCAACCACTTTTTCCGCAACCATTTGGTTCCACACCGATTCCATGATCTGGTTATTCTGGGAAGTGCCGGCATTGGGGTATTGCTGTTCAATTTCTTTTACTTTTTCATTAAAATCATTGATATTAATTTTTTCCCCGTTTACTACTCCGACACTGGTTGTGTTTCCGCCTCCAAACAAGGAGCCTCCTCGCCTGCTGCTCATAGAATCCATTAAAATAAAAGCAACAAGGCTTATACCGATGAGAGCAATTACTATTACAGCCCCTTTTTCACGGATAGTCTGAATGATTGACATATTGTATTTTCTCTTAAATTTGAAATGAGGCGGCAAAAATAGTGTAAAATAAAATAGGAACAAACTGTGGATAACGTATCGGGAATAGCGCTGGTATTGTTTTTTATTAAACCTGATTTTTTAAGAAACTTTTGTTTTTAAAAGAGATAAAAACTTTTCAACAAACACCTGTTAAAAAATTCATTTTACTGTGGGTAACCGTGAATATTTTAAAATTTCATGTTGAATAAGTTCTAATAACTAAGTCGATTTATGAAAATTATTTTAATACAGGGAAAATAAGAACTTTTTTTCCCGTTCGGGTTCACATAATTTTATAAAAAATGATTAAGAATTTTATCAACATCCATTTTTACTAACAGCCTGTTAAAAATCAAAAGCTACTAATGAGTGTATCACATTAATGCTGTTAAAAAAAATGTGGATTCATGTGAATAAGAAGTATAATTTAATTTTGCATCAACAGGAAATTTTTATATTTCCACAAATTAACACCCATAATAGTAATAGGCTTTTAAATAAAAAGAGTATTAATATTAAATACTATGGCAGATATTAACATTGAAGCGGCAAAAAGAAATTTAGAAAAAAAAGGTTTCCTTGATTTGGATATTGATCTTAACTTGGACCTCTTCTCAGAAATTGAACGCTTAAAAATTGAAAAAAATGCTATTGTACTTGCCCACTATTACCAGGAACCGGATATCCAGGATGTTGCCGATTTTATTGGAGACAGCCTTGCCCTTGCACAAAAAGCTCAATCTACCACTGCGGATATAATCGTTTTTGCCGGTGTGCATTTTATGGCCGAAACAGCAAAAATTCTTAATCCGGATAAAAAAGTTTTATTGCCTGACTTGAAAGCCGGTTGCTCACTTGCCGATTCTGCCCCGGCAGCGGCTTTCAAAAAATTTAAGGAACAATATCCCGATCATGTAGTCATTACTTATATCAATTGTTCCGCAGAAATAAAGGCTTTTAGTGACATAATTTGTACATCTTCCAATGCTGAAGCGATTATAAACAGTTTGCCAAAAACTCAAAAAATTATATTTGCCCCTGACAAAAATTTAGGCGCTTATTTAATAAAAAAAACAGGAAGGGATATGGTTTTGTGGAATGGATCGTGCATGGTTCATGAAATATTCAGCCTGGAAAAAATTACGAAACTTAAGATACGCCATCCAAATGCAAAAGTTATCGCGCATCCTGAATGTGAAGAAGCGGTTTTAAAAGAGGCTGATTTTATTGGAAGTACAAGTGCTTTATTAAAATATAGTTCCCAAAACCCGGCAACTGAATTTATTGTTGCTACCGAATCCGGCATCATCCACCAAATGCAGATTCAATCACCATTAAAAACTTTTATCCCGGCGCCACCTAATAATTCCTGCGCTTGTAATGATTGCCCTTATATGAAATTGAACACGCTTGAGAAATTGTATTTATGCATGGAATATGAAGAGCCGGAAATAATAATGGAAGAAAGACTGATACAAGCTTCTAAAAAACCTATTGAAAGGATGCTGGAAATCAGTAAGAAGTTTGGATTGTAAAACGAGTAAACGAAAAAATATTGTTGAATTTTAATTTAGGAAATAAGAAAAAAAATTGCCTGTCCGTATTATAGACAAGCATTTTTTTAGAAGAACTTTTTAACAAATTAAATTACTCCTTCGGCAATTTTTGCTCTTATTTTCGCTTCGATTTCTTTAGCTAAATCAGGATTATCAATTAAAAGTTGTTTTACTGCTTCGCGCCCCTGGCCAAGTTTAGTAGTATCATAGCTAAACCAGCTTCCACTTTTCTGGACTATTCCCAAATCAACGCCCATATCAATAACTTCACCAACTTTTGAAATTCCGCTACCAAAAATAATATCGAATTCCGCGATGCGGAAAGGGGGCGCCATTTTATTTTTTACCACTTTTACTTTTACCCGGTTTCCTATTGATTGATCGCCATCTTTTATCTGGCCATGCGGCGAATATCTAATCTTACTGATGAATAAAATTTTAGCGCGTTTCCACCAGTAGTAGTTTCGGGGTTGCCAAACATAACGCCTATTTTATCGCGGAGCTGGTTAATAAAAATGCAACAGCAATTTGTTTTGCTAATGGTTGCTGTCAGTTTTCTCATTGCCTGGCTCATCAGCCTTGCCTGCAGCCCCATTTTACTATCTCCCATTTCGCCTTCCAATTCGCCTTTTGGAACCAGGGCTGCAACAGAATCTATAACTACTACATCTAAAGCACCGGAAAGTATTAACCTGTCGGCAATCTCCAAACCTTGTTCTCCGTAATCAGGCTGGCTTATTAAGAGATTATCCACATTTACGCCTATCTTTTTGGCGTAAACATTATCAAAAGCATGCTCCGCATCAATAATGGCACACATTCCACCTTTTTTTTGAGCTTCTGCAATAACATGAATCGCTAAAGTAGTTTTACCGGAAGATTCTGGGCCATAAATTTCAACCACTCTTCCTTTTGGAAGGCCGCCAATACCCAGCGCAACATCTAATCCTATAGACCCGGAAGAAATAGTTTCGTGCGGCTCCTGTGAACGTTCATTCATCATCATCACACTTCCCTTTCCAAAATCTTTGTCTATTTTATCAATAGTAAGTTTTAACGCTTTTAATTTTTCTGATATTTTATCCTTATCGGTATTATTTGCTGCCATAAATAATTATATTAAAAAATGAGTATTTATAAATTGTAAAGTTATTGGTTGCGCAAATATAGAAATTAATATTTATTCACACTAATAAATTTAGTTAATTACTGATAATATTTTTAGTGTAGAGGAAAATTGAAGGTCAATATATTGAGTCGGTGTAATAAAAAAGGAGCACTTTTTATGGCGCTCCTTTTTTATTACTGGTATTTACATTTTCTTATTTATAGCCTCTATTGCATCCAGGTGTTTTTGCAATGTAGGAAGCGCTTTCATTATAAAATCTTTAAAGTCCGGGTCCTGAATATTATCGCCGGCTTTTTTGAAAGCTGCGATATCATTTTTGTGATCATTTATCATCATTGATACATAATCTTTATCAAAACTTTTTCCGGTTTCTTTACTTAATTTATCGATATCCTTTTGTTGATCACTGGTAACTGTTGATGGTAAGGCAACGTTCTTTTTTGCAGCAAGGCCTTTTAATTCGTCATTTATTTTTGAATGGTCGTCTACCATCATTTTTCCAAAATCCTTTATTGACTGAGTTGACGAATTTTTTTCTGCAATATTCCCCAATTGCACCTCCATCATTCCTCCTGTTGCTGCATCCTGTGCAAAATTTTTCGCATCGTCACTTACCATGCTGGTGTCGGTACTGCTCATCGTGTTATTTGTGCTGGTATCGGTACTGCTCAATGTAGTAGTACTGTCAGTGTCCGTACTGTTTGAATTGGAATTACCGTTACATGCCGACAAAACAAGAGCGCCTCCAATTATACAGGCTAAACTTAACTTTTTCATAATATAGATTATTTTTTAAGATTAATGATGTACAGCAGTAAACAAAATATGTTCCATGAACTTTTGTAGGCAGAAAAGCTAATATTCGCAAAAAGGGAACTGCAAATTGTTGATTTTTTTCCTTAAAGGAGAATCATTTACTCATTTTATGGGAAAGAAATAAAAACTTAATTAGATTTATTTGTTCTGGAAAGTAAGAAGCCGGTTTACCGCTTCTTCTAATGTGCTTTCTTTTTTGGCAAAACAAAAACGCAAAACCTGGCTGTTTTTCTCTTTTTGATAAAAAGCAGATACGGGAATGGTAGCTACTTTTGCTTCTTCAGTTAACTTTTTGGCAAAGGTAATTTCGGATTCATTGCTTATAGCTGAATAACTGTATAATTGAAAATAACTTCCAAAAGAAGGGAGTGGCTTAAATTGAGTTTCGGCCATTAAATTTTTAAAATAATCCCTTTTTGCCTGGAAGAAAGCACCTAATTTGAGGTATTCATTTTTGTTTTGAAGAAATGCTGCAAATGCATATTGAACAGGTGTATTACAACAAAAGCAATTATATTGATGAACTTTTAAAAATTCTTTCATTAACCAATCCGGAGCTATACAATAGCCGGTTTTCCATCCTGTGCAATGGAAAACTTTCCCAAAAGAAAAAACAGAAAAGCTTCGTTGAAACAGATCAGGGTATTTTAAAATGCTTTCGTGTTGCTTGCCATCGAAAATGAGATGTTCATAAACTTCATCACTTAAAATTAATATTTCAGTTCCCTGAACGATTTCCCTTAATTGTTGAATATCATTTTCATCCAATATCCTGCCGGTTGGGTTGTTCGGGGAATTAAGCATGATCAATTTCGTGGCGTTGCTTATTTTTTCCTTTACTACATTCCAGTCAATTTTATATTCCGGGTATTCTAATTGAATTAAAACAGGCACCGCTCCATTCACCAAAATATTGGGAACATAACTATCATAAGCCGGTTCAAAAACAATCACTTCATCGCCAGGTTTTAAAACTGTAGTAAGAGCGGTATAAATTCCATAAGTTGCTCCAGGCGTAATTACGATTTCTGTTAAAGGATTAACTTTATTATTATATAGTAAACCAACTTTTTCCGCAATTTTTTCTCTTAATGAAAGCAGGCCGTTTCTATGTGTATATTGGTTATGGCCATCTTTCATTGCCTTAGAAACCAAATCAATCAATTCCTCATTTACCCTAAAATCGGGCGAACCCTGGCCTAAATTAATTGCCTGGTGTTTGGCTGCTAGTACACTCATTTCTGTAAAAATAGATACGCCGGTTTCAGGTAATTTGCCCGAAAGAAAGTGCTTCATAATTAATAACTTTTTGTTAGAATTATAAATACTTATCTCCTTTATTTCTTTTTATTTCTGAAAGGTATTCTTTAATGCTTTGTTCGTTTTCTTTTTTGCAAACTAATAACGCGTCTGGCGTATCAACGATAATAAAATCGTCTAATCCCTGCAATAAAATTAATTTATCGCCAGAGGTATGAACTATGTTTTTAAAAGAATCAAAAAGAATTACGTTAGTTCCCGCGACAGCATTTTCGTGATAATCTTTTTCAAGATTTTCATATGCGCTTCCCCATGTTCCCAGGTCGCTCCAACCAAATGAAGAGGGGATCACATAAACATTGTCTGCTTTTTCCAGAATTGCATAATCGATGGAAATATTTGCGCATAAAGGATAAATAGCTTCTATTGCTTCTTTTTCGGATGTTGAATTCAATCCCTTTTTAGCGCCATCAAAAAGTTCGTGCATTTCAGGAAGGTATTTTTCAAAAGCCTCGATAATGTTTTTTGTTTGCCACACAAAAATTCCAGCGTTCCACAAAAAATCACCACTTGCTATAAAAGTTTTTGCTAATTCAAGGTCTGGTTTTTCTGTAAATGTTTTTACCTTATAAACGTTAGCGCTAACGGCGTACTGTTCGTATTGGATATATCCATACCCGGTATTGGGTTGAAAAGGTTTTATGCCCAAGGTCAGAAGTGCATTGTTTTTTTCAGTAAACTCCAGCGCTTCAAGGCTGTTTTTTATAAATGTTACATCATCCAGAATAAGATGGTCTGCGGGGGCGCAAATCAAATTGCTCTCAGGGTTTAATTGTTGTAATTTATAAGAAATATAAGCAATGCAGGGTGCAGTGTTTTTCCTTGATGGTTCACACACGATATTTTCCCCAGGCAAACCCGGCAATTGTTTTGAAGTAATCTCTTTGTATTGATAAGAAGTTACTATATAAATATTTTCAACGGGAATGAATTGAGCAAAACGATCAAATGTTGATTGAATAAGAGTTTTACCTGTATTTAAAATATCTAAAAATTGTTTGGGAAGGCCTACCCGGCTTACGGGCCAGAAACGGCTACCAATTCCTCCCGCCATAATTGCAACGTAATTATTTTTGTTCATTATTATTTTTTGGGTTAATTAAATAATTCCTTCTCGGATGAGGTCGTGCAAATGTATGATTCCCGAATATTTATTTCCTTCTGTCACAATGAGCTGTGTTATATTTTTATTCCTCATTATTTCAAGCGCGTTTACCGCCAGTGATTCACTATCAATTGTTTTGGGGCTTGAAGTCATAATATCTTTAGCTTTTACCCCGGAATGATACAGGTCTTTCTCCAACATTCTTCTCAGGTCTCCGTCTGTGATAATTCCGATTAAATTTTCTTTGTCGTCTAATACAGCAGTAACGCCTAAACGCTTTTTAGTAATTTCAATAATTACATCTTTCAATAAACTTTCTGCATTTACGGCCGGTTTTTCATTATTTATTGAAAGATCGGTAACCCGCAGGTATAATTTTTTGCCTAGTGTGCCACCAGGGTGAAATTTAGCGAAATCTTCTGAGTTAAACCCACGCAGTTCCATCAGGCAAACACAAATGGCATCGCCCATTACGATTTGAGCCGTTGTGCTGCTTGTGGGGGCGAGGTTGTATGGCGAAGCTTCTTGTTCTACAGTTGTATTTAGAACGATATCAGCACATTTTGCGAGATAGCTTTGCATATTTCCACATATTGCGATAAGTGTATTCTTAAAATTTTTTATAAGCGCTACCAGAATTTTAATTTCCGGGCTATCGCCGCTTTTACTGATTATGATTACCACATCTTCTTGCTGAACCATTCCAATATCGCCATGAATGGCATCGGCAGCATGCAAAAAAAGGGATGGCGTTCCTGTACTATTAAGAGAAGCAACCATCTTTTGCGCAACAATGGCACTTTTTCCAATTCCACTTATTACGAGCCTGCCCTTTGATTGAAAAATCTTTAATATGGTTTTTTCAAAATCTTGATCAATAAAATCAACCAAAGCGGCTACAGAATGAGATTCTGCAATAATTGTTTGTTTACCAGTATTGATAATATTATTTTTCATTAGAAATGATTCAAAAAAGCATGTTTGATTTTTACTTCCAAATATGGATGATTTATTTGAAATGATTACAAACCTACTTGAAATGCATGGTAGAACAAAGCAAAGGATTTTGTTTTATTAAGATAAAATCTTCGTATCTTAACCAAATTAATGTGATAAAAAGTGAATTTCTATAAAATAACTTTAACCAAATTTTTCAATTAATGAATTAACTTTGAAATCCTTTTAAGATAGAATAGTAGAAAAGAAAAACCATGCCTACAGTAAAAACAAAAAACCCAAGAACTCCAACCTCTAAAGTTTCAGAAAAAAGAAAAGAATTAACAATAACCAACGATACTATTCTTACTGAGCAACTTCAAAAACATTTTGGCTTTAATTCGTTCAAAGAACCTCAAAAAGAGATTATTAAAAGCCTCCTTTCCGGTAAAGATACATTTGTAATAATGCCTACAGGCGGAGGAAAAAGTTTATGTTATCAATTGCCGGCAATCATTAGCGATGGATGCGCCATTATTGTTTCCCCATTGATAGCGCTTATGAAAAACCAGGTTGACCTTGTAAGGGGTTACAGTAGCACAGATAATATTGCCCACTTTTTAAACAGTTCACTTAATAAAGGCCAGCAGAAGGTGGTAAAAGAAGACCTACTTTCCGGAAGTACCAAGCTTTTATATGTCGCGCCTGAAACTTTGACTAAAGAAGAAAATGTTGAATTTTTTAAAGAATTGAAAGTATCTTTTTTCGCAGTTGATGAAGCGCATTGTATAAGTGAATGGGGCCACGATTTCAGGCCTGAATACAGAAGGCTTAGGGAAATAATGGATCAGATAGATGAAAAAATTCCTGTAATAGCTTTGACGGCGACTGCTACACCCAAAGTACAAAGTGATATTGTAAAAAACCTCGGGCTTCGTAGCCCGAATATTTTTATCTCTTCATTTAACCGGTCTAATTTATATTATGAGGTGGTCCCCAAAGTGAAAAAAGACCTGGCGATAAAAAGCATGGTTAAATTCATTTCTCAAAATAAAGGGAAAAGCGGGATTATTTATACACTCAACAGGAAAACTACAGAGGAACTGGCGCGTACCTTAATGGCAAATGGAATTCAGGCGGTTGCTTACCATGCCGGCCTTGATACCAAGTTAAGAGCAAAAAGGCAAGACCAGTTTTTGGGAGAAGACATCCAGGTGATTGTTGCTACAATTGCATTTGGAATGGGCATTGATAAACCGGATATCAGGTTTGTAATTCATTATAATATTCCTAAATCAATAGAAAATTATTACCAGGAAACGGGGCGCGCAGGAAGAGACGGGCTCGAAGGGAAATGCCTTCTTTATTATTCACATAAAGACGTTGCAAAGCTGGAGCATTTAATGCGCGACAAATCTTTAAGCGAGAGAGAAATAGGTGCTCAGTTGATTAATGAAACAGTTGCCTATTCTGAAAGTGGTGTTTGCAGAAGAAAAATGCTGATGAATTATTTTGGCGAAAAATATGATAAAGACAATTGCGGAGGCAAATGTGATAATTGTAAAACTCCAAAAGAACTTGTTGAAGCAAAAGCCGAAGTTTTAATTGCTTTAAAAGCCATAAAGGCTTTGGAAGAAAGGTTTCCAATCACTTATATGATTCCTATAATTGTTGGCAAATTAAACCCCCAGATAAAGATGTACAGGCATGAAGAAAAGCCTGTATTTGGTACAGGAAAAGATAAGGACGAACATTTTTGGAATTCGTTGATACGGCAAATGCTTTTGGAAAACCTGATACAAAAAGATATTGAAGATTATGGTGTTTTGAAAATTGCCAAAAAGGGGGATGCTTTTTTAAAAAAACCAACTTCTTTTAAAATTGCCTTAAACCATATTTACGAAACCGATGGTGAGGAAGATGATGAATCTGTAGAGACAGATGAAGCCGCGGCTGCTGATGAAGAATTGATTCAATTACTAAAGGATTTGCGTCAACAGGAAGCAAAAAAGCGAAACCTGCCTCCATTTGTTATTTTTCTTGAAAATAGTTTGATAGATATGGCCACTCTTTATCCAACCACTTTAAAAGAGCTTGAAAAATGCCAGGGGGTAAGTGTTGGAAAAGCGTTGAAATTTGGAAGGCCTTTTGTTAACCTTATCGAAAAGTATGTGAAAGAAAATGATATTGAAAAGCCTGACGAGTTTGTGATGAAAAGCGTTGTAAACAGGAATAATAATAAAATCTTTATTATCCAAAATGTCGATAAGAAGATGCCGTTGGAAACTATTGCAAAAAACCGCACTTTACAATTACCTGAACTTCTGGAAGAAATGGAAACCATTGTTGCAAGTGGCACTAAGCTAAACCTGGATTATGCTATTGAAGATTGGATGGAAGAGTATGAAACGGAAGAAATTATTGATTATTTTAAAGGCTGTGAAACATCCAGCCTTGAAGTAGCTAAGGAAGAACTTTCTGAAGGTAATTATTCATTGGAACAATTAAAAATTGTGAGAATTAAGTTTCTATGTGAATATGGAAATTAAAAAAAGTAAAAAGTAATTTTTATTTTAAGTGAATAATTCTATTTTTGCCGCCCGTTGGTGCGGTAGCTCAGTCGGTAGAGCAAAGGACTGAAAATCCTTGTGTCGGCGGTTCGATCCCGCCCCACACCACAAAAGGCCTTAATGGGCCTTTTTTATTTAATCAATATATTTTCTGCTTCATACTAATAAAAAATTAAATAACTTTCCCTTTGTGAAACTATTTTAAATGCATGTAAAGGAAAGGTTCCAAAACAACTATGATTTTCTGCGAATTTTTGCAGCCCTTTGTATTATCTTTTTTCATTCTTTCGGGCTTTTAGGGAAAATAAAGAATGAGCCGCTATTTGAGTTTACAAAAGGACAAATTAATTTTTCTTTTATAGGATTAAGTATTTTTTTTTGTATAAGTGGGTACCTCATTGCAAAAAGTGCTGTCAAATCACCCACAGTAAAAAATTACTTGTGGAAAAGGCTGCTCAGAATCCAACCTTTGTTAATTGTAACTTGTTTTCTTACTGTATTTCTGCTTGGGCTTTTTTTAACTCAGTTATCCATAACAAACTATTTTTCAGATTTTCAAACCTACAGTTATTTTAGGAACGTGTTACCCGTGTTTGGTTTGCAATTCACTTTGCCCGGGGTATTTGTTCATAATTTGGGAGATAAGGGCGTTAATGGTTCATTATGGACTTTAATTGTAGAAGAAAGGCTTTATTTATTAGCGGCAGTTATCTTTTTATACCGAAAAGATAAAGCGTGGTACCTTTTCTTTTTAATTGTTTTAGTTAATATAGTTTTTATTATTAACAGGTTCTTTTTTTATGGAGAAATGATTCCATATTTATCAGGCGCTGCTTTTTTTTATTCGCTGCTATTTCTTAATTCCGCAGCACTTTATTTAATCAAATTTGATTTTTCAAAACACTTGGTCTTAATAATAGTAATGAGTACCCTTTGCTTTTTTATGGGAATTGTATTTCCATTGCTTGATATTATCTATATTTTTTCTATCCCGTTATTAATTAATAGTTTGGCAAAAATTAAGGGGCCTACCAATTATTTTGGGAAATATGGAGATTTTACTTACGGAACTTATGTTTTTTCTTTTCCTGTACAACAAGTTTTGATAACAAAAGGAATTTCAAACCCTTATTTACTTTTTTTATTTACTCTATTAATAGTTTTTCCTATGGCAGTACTTTCCTGGAATTTAATTGAAAAACAGTTTTTAAAGTTAAAGAAATTGGTAAAGTAACGGAGAAAAAAATTGATAAAAATCAATTTTTTGAATCGGTTATTATCTTCCAAAATCGTCCTGGACCCTTATAATATCATTTTCATCACTTGGATTATCGTTATCGGTATGTTGCCATATTTCTGCTACAATTCCCCATGTTTGCAGCCCGATTAAGCGATGCCTTTCGCCCTGGTATAAAGTAATTATGTCATTAATTTTCTTTACCTCAATATCATTTTCATCGTCATTTTCGCTTTTGATAACCCCTACTTCCCCTCCGATGACTTTCCACAATTCAGATCTGCGGAGATGATATTGCCAGCTGAGCCTTTTCCCCTTTTCTACTATTAATATTTTAGGGCTTATTTTGCCGGTACTTTCCTTTTTTGAATCGTCTACTTCACTGAAAAAGAAGTTGATAAACTTTGTGGATTGTTTTTCATCAATCACAAAAAAACCGCCCCAGGGGCGCGTTTCATCAGAATTTATGATTGTGAAACCGTGTTGATTCACATATTTCTGAACAACCTCAAATACACTTTTTTTATCTTGAATTGGGGATAAATTTAATTCCATAATTTTGTATATAACGGTTATGTGTAAACGCAATTAGCGGCCCATATAAACCATCAGGATCTGAACATCACTCGGATTTACTCCACTAATTCTGCTTGCCTGCCCTAAGGTTTGCGGCCTTATTTTTTTAAATTTCTGCCGGGCCTTGTTTGATAAAGATGAAACTTTTTCATAATTAAAACTTTCTGGTATGATTTGTTCTTCCAGTAATCCCATCTTTTTTACCATTTCTTGTTCTTTATCAAGGTATATTTTATATTTTATTTGGATTTCGGCTTGCTCAAGCGCCTCAATTGAAAACTGGGTTAATTGATTTTGAATAGATGGAATGGAATTCTGCATACTTTGCAAAGAAAGTTCCGGTCTCAATAGAATTTGCGAAACCCTGGACTTTTGTTGAATTATTGCAGAAAAATTATTAGTCAAATATTGATTTGTTTCTTCTGGTTCCAATTTTGTCTTATTAAGAATCTCAATTATTTCTGCAATTTCTCTTTTCTTGTCAATTACCTTATTCATTCTTTCCTGGGACGCTAAGCCTATTCTAAAGCTCTTTTCAGTTAACCTCAGATCTGCATTGTCTTGTCTTAGTAAAGTTCTGTATTCAGCCCTGCTCGTAAACATTCTATAAGGTTCGTCGGTTCCTTTATTTATTAAATCATCTATTAAAACACCAATGTAGGCTTCATTTCTTTTTAAAAGGAAAGGCTCAAGCTTGTTAATGTTTTGGTGAGCGTTTATTCCTGCAATAAGCCCCTGGCATGCAGCTTCTTCATAGCCAGTAGTTCCATTAATCTGGCCTGCAAAAAACAAATTTTTTATAAGCTTTGTTTCAAGGTTGTTTTTAAGTTGTGTTGGCGGAAAATAATCATATTCTATGGCATAACCAGGCCTGAACATTTTGCAATTTTCAAGGCCGGGTATTTTTTTCAAGGCTTTATATTGGGTTTCTTCCGATAAGGATGACGAAAAGCCATTTAAATAAACTTCTATAGTTTCAAATCCTTCGGGTTCTACAAAAAGTTGGTGCCTGTCTCGTTCAGCAAAACGATTGATCTTGTCTTCTATACTTGGGCAATATCTTGGCCCTGTACCTTTTATTCTACCCTGAAACATCGGGCTTTCGCTAAACCCTGATCTTAAAATATCGTGAACTTCAGAATTGGTATAGGTTATCCAGCAGCTTTTCTGTTCAAGTGGTTTTCTTGTTGGTAAATAAGAAAATCCACTTATTATTTCATCACCTTTTTGTTCCTCCATCTTTTTGTAATTGAGGCTTCTTCCATCAATTCGGGGAGGTGTTCCTGTTTTTAACCTGTCACTTTCAAATCCCCATTCTACTAATTGTTCTGTTAATCCGAAGGAGGCTTTTTCGGCTACCCTTCCCCCTTTGAACTGCTTTTCACCAATATGAATTATTCCGTTTAAAAAAGTACCATTAGTAAGAACAACCGATTTTGACCTAATATTATGCCCCTGTGTAGTTATGACACCTGAAATTCTATTGTCATTTTGTAGTAGCCCAATTACAGAATCCTGATAAAAATCCAGATTTTGTGTTTTTTCGAGCATTATTCTCCATTTTACAGAAAATAACATTCTGTCGTTTTGGGTACGGGGGCTCCACATTGCCGGGCCCTTGCTTTTATTCAACATTCTGAATTGAATCATGCTCTCGTCTGATACTATTGCTGAATATCCTCCCAAGGCGTCTATTTCCCGGATAATCTGGCCTTTTGCAATACCCCCCATTGCCGGATTACAACTCATTTGAGCCATGTTTTGCATATTCATGGTTATAAGAAGTACCTTACTTCCTAAATTGGCTGCTGCCGCTGCAGCTTCGCAACCGGCATGGCCAGCACCAACTACAATAACATCGTATTCTTGAAACATGGTGCAAAAGTACCAAATTGATTTTTACCTAAAAATCAAGTTTCACGTGAAACCACCAAAGGAAAATCAAGTTTCACGTGAAACAATTAAATCCTGGAAAGATAATAATCCTCTTTTTTGCGTATGCGCATTTTTTCTGATTTTGTCGAATCGGAATAGCCACACAGATGTAAGATGCCATGAATCATTACCCGATAAATTTCAGAAAGGAAATCTATTTTTAAATTCGAGGCATTTTCTGCCACCCTTTCGATACTAATATAAATTTCAGAAATAATCGGTAAAGAAGAACCTGATAAGGTAAACGTTAAAATATCCGTAAGGGTATCATGATTAAGGTATTGTTGATTTAATTTTAGCAGAAATTCATCGTTGCAAAAAACATACGATACAGATTTAAAAACAATATTTTCTTCTGCAAAAATGCGCATGAGGAAGAACTTCACTAATTGTTTATCCTTGAGGGAAAATTTGATATCATGATTACTGAAAGTTATTATACCCAAGATTTATAGAAATTTGAAAACTTTATTATTTGATGAAAACTTATTTTATAGCCTAATGAAATTATCACAGGTAAAAACAGGAACAAAAGTAAAAATTAAGTCCTTTGAAAATCACGAAATTGTTTTAAAGTTGATGGAAATGGGTTGCCTACCGGAAGAGGAAATTACAGTTTGGAAAAAAGCGCCGCTTGGTGATCCAATTTATGTATTAGTTGCAGGCTATTCTTTGAGTTTAAGATTGGACGAGGCTGAGCAAATTATTGTAGATTTATTATAAATACTGAAATTCTGGTTAGAATGAATATTGGATTGTATTTTGGTTCTTTTAACCCCGTCCATAATGGACATTTAATTATTGCTAACTATATTGCTAATTATACTTCCCTGGAAAGAATCTGGTTTGTGGTTTCTCCACAAAGCCCATTTAAACAAAATGTGACTTTGATTAATGAAAATCATAGAAAACATTTAATTGACCTGGCAATAGAAGGTGAGAAAAAATTGAGGTCTTCTAATATAGAATTTAAACTTCCAAAACCTTCTTATACCGTTGAAACACTGCTTTATTTAAATGTAAAATATCCGCAGCATCAATTTTCTATAATTTTAGGAAGTGATAGTTTTCAAAATGTTACTAAATGGAAAAACGCAGAGTATTTACTCAAAAATTATTCACTCTTTATCTATGAAAGGCCGGGCTTCAAAGTAAAACCAGAAATGTTAAATGCTAACAGAAAACTGCTAAAAGCTCCTTTACTCCAAATATCAAGCACTCAAATCAGGGAAATGATAAAACAAAAAAAATCCATAAGATATTTGGTACCCGATATTGTAATAGAAGAAATTGATAATCAACAATTATATATATAGTGAGTATATTTTATGTGTCAATTCTTTAACTCATTCCAAAAAAATTATAAAATAAAAATCTTAACTAAAAGTTGCTTTACTGTGAACGGAAATCAAAAAATAAAACCAATCAGCAAACAACCCAAAACAATAAATGGTGCAGGAATTTTTGTGAACGTTAGTAATGAAAAAGTACCGATAATTACAAATAGATTTACAAAACTTACTGTATCAAGTTGGCTTATTGAAATGTCTTTTACAAGATACAAGAAAGATCCCCACATTATGCCTACAACTACCGAGTTAATACCCTCTAAAGAACGATAAACCATTACATATTTTTTTAAATATTGCCATACCGGAAAGAAAAATAAAACCAGTAATGCGCTTGGTAAAAAAATAAAAAAACAACCAATAAAACACCCCGCAATCTGCCATCCCGGCCCATAATCCCTCAATATCATTCCACCGATATAAGAAGTAACAGAGAAAACAGGCCCCGGAATAGCGCGAACGATTCCCCAGCCGGTTAAATATTCTTCCTTGTCAAGATAATTTGATTTTTCGCGCGTTACATATTGTTCATACATCATGGGCATTAAGACATCTCCACCACCAAAGACCAGGCTACCAAACCTATAAACGTTTTCTGTGAGGTTATAAGCTCTTTTATGCTCCCAGTTTTGCTTTCTTGCAGTTTCACTAAAAAAACCAACAATTAAAAATATCAGTAAGAATAACCAGATATTGGTCCACTTTATATGCCTGGGTTTTATGTTTTCTTTTTCAGGGATACGCTTATCACTAAAGTTGGTAACCACACCTCCTAAAATAATCAGGATTGGGAAAACCCAGGGAGTTCTAAAAAAAAAGTAAGTTCCAAAAGCGCCCACCACCATTATAATAAATGTGATATTATTTCTAATGGATACTTTATACATTTTAAAAGCGGCAAAGGCAATAAAGCCCACCGCCATTGGTTGTACGTAAGAAAAAAGGTCAAGGTTTACATGATATGTTTTTACATAATAAAAGAGAAAAGAAAAAATACCCATTAATATTGAGGCTGGAGTGATCCAGATCAGGAGGGTGAGAATGGCAAGTGGCACGCCTCCGCGTTTATAACCAATTAGTGTAATAGTTTGGGTGGAAGAAGCGCCAGGTAAAAGTTGGCAAAATGCAACATATTCCATCAATTCTGCCTTGGTAACATCCCTTCTTCCTTCTACGAATGTTTTCATCATCATCCCTAAATGCCCCTGATGGCCCGCCAAATGCAGAAATAGTATAATAAAAAACAGCTTTTAAAAAGGGAATGTGCCTGTGCAGTACCATGAAAATATTTTTTAAAAACGTATCATTTGTTTTTCTGTCAGGCAATTTTTTTTGGAATAAAAGTTTTGTCATGCAAATTTTTTTCGAAAGCAGCTACATTTGTTTTTTTAATCCAATTTCTCTTAAACGCTCATCAAGATATTCTCCGGCGGTAATATCGGCAAATGCTTTGGGATGTTTTTCGTCAACACATTCTTTAATAGCAGAAAGATCCATCGCTGATTTAGGGTGAAGAAAAAAAGGAATTGAAAAACGCGATGTATGCCACAATTCACGGGGAGGGTTTACCACCCTGTGTGTGGTGCTTTTCAATTTATTATTGGTAAGGCGTTGCAACATATCTCCCACATTTACTACAATCTGATCTTCAAGAGAAGTAACAGGAACCCATTCATTTTGCCTGGTAAGAATTTCCAGTCCGCCGGCAGAAGCGCCAACTAATAAAGTTATTAAATTAATATCTTCGTGCTGTTCTGCGCGGATAGCGCTTTTTGGCTCTTCAGTAATAGGAGGGTAATGAATGGCACGTACAATGGAATTTCCTTCTTCTACTTTATCATCAAAAAAATGTTCATCAAGGCCAAGGTAAAGAGCAATAGCCTGCAGGAGCGATTTTCCCGATTTTTCAAAAGCCCTGTACGCTTTCAAAAGCGTTTCATTAAATCCTTCAATTTCTTTAACGCTTACGTTATCAGGGTATTCAGGTTTTAGGGGATGATTTGCAGGAACTATTTGTCCGTATTGAAAAAATTCCTTCAGATCCGGAGCTTCACTGCCTTTTGCATGCTCTTTTCCAAAAGAAGTATAACCTCTTTGCCCTGCCAGTTCTGGGATTTCATAATTCTTTTTTTTATCGGAAGGAAGAGAAAAAAACTGTTGCACATATTTATAAAGGCCTGAAATAAGCGCTTCAGAAATTCCATGATTTTTTACCGCAACAAAACCAACCTCTTCATAAGCTTTACCAAGTTTTTGTACAAATGATTCTTTAAGTTTAGGATCTTCGCCTGTAAAATCAGACAAATCAACTACTGGAATGGCCATTGATTTAAAATTTAATTTTAATTACGAATGTAGCGTAGCAAATGTCAAATTACAAAGAATATTTATTACCTAAAGGTATTGTTTTTATTTTTTTATTTTTTTCTATTGGGCTAATGATTTCGTGTTCAAGAAAAATGTATACCCGTTCTATAAATTATGGATTTAAGAGTAAAAACGGGGTACCGGCTTATAGTAATTTAAATTATTGGGCTGCCTCACCTTTTAAATATGATCCTTCAGATAATGTTCCAAAAGATGTAAGGGACAAAATAAAAGATTCTATTGCAGATGTTTTTTTTATTTACCCTACAACTTATACAGATAAAAAAATGCCTGATGGCTGGAACGCGGATATTAATGATGAAAAAATAAATAAGAAAACCGATAATACGGCAATCCTTTACCAGGCAAGTATTTTTAACAGATATTGCCGTGTTTTTGCACCACGTTACCGGCAGGCAAACCTCCAGGCTTTTTATACAACCGACAGCAGTGTTGCTAAGGCAGCATTTGATACAGCTTATGAAGATGTAAAAAATGCATTTGAATATTATTTGCGACATTACAATCACGGGCGGCCGATTATCATTGCATCACATAGCCAGGGTACTTTGTATGCGGGAAGGCTGCTGAAAGAATTTTTTGAAAATAGACCTTTGCAAAAGCAATTGGTGTGCGCTTATGTAATTGGCTTGCCGGTATTTGTTAATTATTTTTCTGAATTGAAACCGTGCAAAGACTCTACTGCAACGGAATGCTTTATAAGCTGGCGTACATTTGAAGAGGGTTATATCGCTCCCTACATTAAAAAAGAAACCTTGAAAGCGTATGTAATTAATCCGCTTACCTGGACAATGGACAAAACACTTGCTCCCGCGTACTTAAATAAAGGCGGAGTGTTGCGTAATTTTAATAAAGTAATTCCGGGCCTTGTTCAAGCGCAAATTCATAAAAATATTTTATGGGTAAATAAACCCAAATTTTTTGGAAGTGTTTTTCTTAAAACTAAAAATTACCACATTGCAGATTATAATCTTTTTTATGAAAATATAAGAGAAAATGTGGGAACAAGGATCAGGTTTTTTTTGGATAAATAAAAAACAGGATAGTAAACAAACAAAAAAAGCGAATTCTTATTTGCATTCTGGGAATTGTTGTAACGAGGAAAGATTATTTTATTATATGATTTCCCAAAAGCCTGATGCTTCTAAATTGGAAATATCTTTCTTTTTGTTAGCCAATTTTTTTCACTTTTTTGAACGGTCAATTTGATGGTTCAAAAACCTGGTTGGTAGAAATAGCAATCCTGTTCCATGAATTTATTACAACGATTTGCATAATAATTTGTGCCACTTCATTTTCAGTATAAAATTTCAAAGCATTATTATAAGTTTCATCGCTTACTCCATGATTTGAAATCAATGTTACTTCTTCGGTTAATTTCAAAACGGATCTTTCTGCATCGGAAAATAAAGGAGATTCTTTCCAGGCAGATAAAGCAAATATTTTCCGCGGCGTTTCGCCAAGTTTCAAAGCATCAGCCGTGTGCATATCAATGCAATAAGCACAGCCATTTATTTGGGAAGCGCTTATTTTTATCATTTCCCGGAGCAATTTTGGTAACTCAGAAGTTCTGTTATATTGCTCAAGCCCGCTCATTGCCTTATAAGCGTTTGGTTCAATTTCAGGAATTGTAATTCTTTTCATCATCATTTTTAATTTTTTCAGGTACAAATTTACTTTGTAATTTTTCAAATGAATCCACCAAAAAAAGGGGGGAAATTTTGTTGTTAAAGGGTTTATCCAATACGGAAATAAAAATTAATTTATTACATTGGCCAGGAAGCCAAAAAAGGTTTTTTATATTTTAGGCAAAATTTATTTCAGCGCTCGTTAATAATTTTCCTCCTTTCGAAGTAAAATTATTCATTTCGGTTTTTAAATTTTCGGCATTTATTTCTTTGGTAGCATCTGTAATAATAGTTGATTTAAAACCAATTTCCAGGCCATCCAAAGCCGTAAAGTACACACAATAATCCGCAGCCAAACCGCAAACATAAATTGAGGTAATTCCTCTTCCTTTAAGATAAGCCCCCATTCCGGTTGCCTTCTTTTTCCCGTTATCAAAAAAGCCGCTGTAGCTGTCAATATTTTTATCCATACCTTTTCTGAAAATGGCTTCAATTTTTTGGGAATCTAAATGTGAAGAAAATTGGGCTCCATGAGTTTCCTGTACACAGTGATCCGGCCATAATACCTGTGGTAAATCATCAAGCATTATTTCATCAAATACTTTCTTACCCGGATGCATAGACGCAAAACTTTTATGATCTGGCGGATGCCAATCTTGTGTAGAAACTACTAAATGAAATTGGTTTTGCAATTCATTGATCACAGGAATTACAGTATCGCCATCTTTCACAGCCAGCGCTCCGCCGGGAAGGAAATCATTTTGAACATCCACAATGATCAATGCCTTCATTATATTAGATTTTAAAATTCAACTAAATGTTAATCAGTTCTCTAAAAGATTATTAGTCAAATGCCTAAGGGTTGCTATTATTAGGTAGAATCGAATTATGCGGAATTATTAATTAAAAAATTTGTTCAGGCCTTTCCGTAATATTTATTGAGATTCTTTTCATAATCTTCATTTATAGGAAGGGAATCATCGTAATCCGGGCTATTTCTTACTGAGTCTGTAGAAATATTCACAATTACCACTTCATTGTCCCACTGGATATCTGTTATCCATTTTGTAGATAAAATTACTTTTTTACTATTCAGCCAGCTACCCGTATCAATTACCAGGTATTTAATTTCCCAATTGGTATCGTCTACAACAAAATCGACAACTTTCCCGATTTCTCCATCCGTAGTATGGATTTTATAACCTTTAATCTCTTCAGTACCTCTTAAATGGCTATTAACTTTGTTCTGTGGAATTTGATCATCTATACTTTCCGGTGGTGTAATTTCACTTTCATAAAGCTCGCTCGGCATCATTCCAAAAATGCCGGCTCCATGTTCATAAGGCTCATTCCCCCAATAAGTATCCCATGAGTAATAGGAAGATAATTGTTCTTCCTGCTGCCTTGAAACCGTTTTCTCTGTATCAATATCAGGGCTATTTTTTATTTGATCTTTTGTAAGTTTTACCGGGAATTCTTCATTTTCCCAATCGGACCGTTTGATAACGGAGGGGGAAATAAGTACTTTTTTTTCGGAAAACCAACTCCCGGTTTCAACAACAAGGTACCGTACAGTCCAGGTTTTATCATCAAAATAAAATTCTACTACATGCCCTATTTCTCCATCGGTTTCTTTTAGAGAATATCCTATCAGGCTTTTTATGTTGCGCTTCATAATATGGGTTTAATGTTTTTTATAAAAAAGAATTTAGATAAATACAATCTTTGTTCCAAATTATTTGTTTCTGTAAATAATTTAAAATTTCCACGTTGAATGCAGAATAAAAAAAATGCTTTTGTCCCATAAGTATTATAATGAAAGGCATTTAAAGATATCAAAGCCAGAATAGGATTTCGGCATATTTATTCATTTACTGTAAATTTAAAGGCTTTATTTCTTAGGGAGCCAACCTTTGAATTTCCCATTTATTATTTTTTTTGAGAGAATACAGTATTCTGTCATGAAGCCTTCCCGGCTTACCCTGCCAGAATTCTATCTTATCTGGTTCTACGGCATAACCGCCCCAAAAATCTGGCCGCGGAATATCTTTTGATTTAAATTTATCATTGTATTTTTTCATGTTTTCCTGTAGGAATTCAGCACTATCAATTACACTGCTTTGTGGAGAACTCCATGCTCCAACCTGGCTTTCGCGCGGCCGCTGTGAAAAATAATCATCGCTTTGCTTTCCACTTATTTTTTTTACTTTCCCCACAATACGAATTTGCCTTTCCAGTTCTTTCCAAAAAAATACAAGGGCAACAAACGGGTTTTTTTTTATTTCTTTTGATTTGCGGCTTTCGTAATTGGTAAAAAAGACAAAATCGCTTTTATAAATGCCTTTTAGTAAAACAATTCGCGCGGATGGTTTTCCGTTTGCATTGCAAGTTGCTAATGTCATTGCGTTAGGTTCTTCTGCTTTTGCATCGATTGCCTCTTGCCACCATTTTTCAAATTGTTTTATTGGATCCGCATTTACATCTCTTTCTTCCAAAGATTTTAACTGGTATACTTTCCGCATTGCCGCTATTGAAATGTTATCAGACATGATTGTTTATTTAAATTTTATGCAGCAAATTTTGTAAAACAATTCCAACATAAAAAAGCGTTAATAATATAGCACTTTTAATTTAATTATTAAATAATATTATTTAAAAAAGGCCAATAAAGAAAATTGTATTTAAGTTACGGATTAGAATTTTCCTTGTCCTCAATTATATTTTCAGGTGCTTCTACAATTTTGTCAGAATCGGCAACGGTGGTAGTTGTATCTGCAAATTTACTTTTCAAATCCTCTTTAAGGCTTTCAAAACCCTCCTTAATATTATCTGTTTGCGATCTTAACAAATAGGTAGAAAACAGAATTACTATTGCGGCGATGGCTGCAATATAAAGACCAAAACCAACGAAGGCAGAGCCTGGACTAATAATTTCTAATACTAAAAAATACCAAATTATAATGAGCAAGGCGATGCAGTCAGTTATTAGTGTAATTGTCCAGGCGCTTTTTCCAAGATTCTTTTTTTGATCATCAATAAATGCAATAAAACCTGTAACAATAAAACAAATAAAAACAACTATTCCTTCCCTATGCATTCCATTAGCACTTTCTGTATAACCGAAAAATGAAAAATTAGAGACCCACGGTAAAAACATCGAAATAAAACCAATCGCTGAAAAGACTAAAAGAAATTTTCTTTGCTTACTCATAAATTGAAAATTCATTTCTGTGAGTGTAAAATAATTGAAGGTGGTGTTCAGCCATTAAGCAACTTCCATAAACTACAGATGATTTTCACCAAGTAAATATATAGAAATTTGGATAAAGCTTACTATGAATTTTTGGTGGTAGAAATAATTTTATTTTGATTTACCATTTGTTCAAGATTGGCAATCATTTTAGCCTTTTCTTCCTCATAAACTGCAAGCCGGCTTTCCAATTCCTGTAAACGCGCAATTCCCACTTCCAGTTCTTTTTCTTTTCTGTTGGTTTCTACAACCTGGTTTCTTAAATTATCATTTTCACTTTTCAAACGGGCATTCTCATTTTCCAGGTTAGAGTATTGTTTTTTTGCATTAATTTCTGCCGCCAGCGACAATTCCAATTCTTTTTCGCGTGTCGAAGCGGCTTCAAGTTGCCTTTGCAAAACTTCAATATTATTTTGCATAGACTGCAAATCGTTTAAACGGGCATCATAATCACTTTGAATACTGCTCCATTTACTGCTGTTTTCTTCAATTAAACTCAGTTTATTTTCTAAATCTTCCAGTTTTTGCCTTGTTAAATCCAGTTCGTTTTCTAATTTCTCTTTTACCTCATTTTCTTCATAATACATTTCCTTCCAGTCTTCTTCATCAACTTTTTGAGCAATTGAAATACTTTGAAGTTGTTTTTGATACTGAGCTTCCAGTGCTTTTATACGTTCCTGCATTTTGGAGAATTGAATTTCATAAAAAGAAGAATTTTCTTCTACCTTTTGTAATTTATTTTTTAAATCCCAGATGGCTTCTGGTTGTTGAGAAATTTTTTCTGTGGGAGTATTTTTTTTAAAACTCAGGAAATTTTTTTTATCTAAAGGCAGCAGGTCATAGCTGCTTACAATTACTTTGTATGCAAAAATAAAGCAGGCTATTAAAACCACGAGAGATATAATCCACCAAATCCACATAGAGCGGTTACTTAAACATGTTATACAATATTTTAAATGCCGGGGGGGTTAAAAGTGATTTTTTTCAAAGGATAAATTTCTGCTTTTAATGCAGAAAATGGAAATAGGTTATTTTATAAGCGCAGCCTAAATTAATACAAATTATCCAGTTACCAAAGTGCCTACTTTTTCGCCGGTTATAACACGCAATAAAGTTCCGGGCGTATCCATATCAAAAACAATAATCGGAAGCTGATTTTCCATGCATAAAGTGAACGCTGTCATATCCATTACCCTTAAATTTCTGGAAATGCATTCAGCAAATGTGATCGTTTCATATTTTGTAGCCAATTTGTCCTTTTCCGGATCGGAGGAATAAATCCCATCTACACGCGTGCCTTTTAAAATAGCATCTGCGCCAATTTCAATTGCCCTTAGCGAACCAGCCGTATCGGTGGTGAAATAGGGATTGCCCGTGCCAGCCCCAAAGATTACTACCCTTCCTTTTTCAAGATGCCTTATTGCTCTTCTCCTAATGTAAGGCTCAGCAACTTGTTCCATTTTTATTGCACTCTGTAACCTGGTATAAACGCCTGCCCTTTCAAGTGCGCTTTGTAAGGCCATTCCATTTATAACCGTTGCCAGCATTCCCATGTAATCGCCCTGGGCACGCTCTATACCGGTTTCAGCTTCATTCATTCCTCTGTAAATATTTCCGCCACCGATTACAATGGCCACCTGAACGCCTAATTCCGTTATCAGTTTAATATCTTGTGCATATTTAGAAAGTACGTCGGAGTCGAGCCCAAAATTTTTGTCACCCATTAAAGATTCACCGGAAAGTTTGAGGAGGATTCTTTTAAACTTAGGAAGCATAAGTTGATTGCTGTTATTTTTTAAAATCGATGCAAGATAATGGATAAATTTTATTTGTCTTATATGCCGGTATTTTCAAAAACCAGCATTGCCTTTTTTCTTATCGCGCACAAAAAGATTACTTTTTCATATCTTCTTTTAACAAAAGGGGCTCATCATCATTTGATAAAGCAGGTTCAATTTTATTGAAATATTTTTGAAAATATATCCAGCAAATTATAGAAAAAGCAACACCAATAAAACTTCCAACCGCCACATCCAGCAGAAAATGCTGGCCGAGATAAATGCGGCTGTAACCCACTAAGGCACCCAACGCCAATAAGGGCAAACAATATTTTTTATTTTTTGTGGCAAAGGCTAATATCGCTACCAGTGCAAAAGCGGATGTAGTGTGCCCCGAGGGGAAAGAATGAAAATTATGTAAGGTAACATGATCAATAAAATAGGGATAGTTACTTTTTTTTAGAAATATTGCCGGCCGCCCTTCCGAAATGAAAGCTTTTAATACCTGTGTTAGAATTCCTGATGTGGCAAAACTGGTAAATACCATAAAACTCAGGAACTTTTTTTTAAATAAAAGCAAAACCAGGCATACAATAATTGAGAAAAATCCATCGCCTATAAAAGTAACGCCGATAAAAAAATAATTTAAAAGATCAGAATGGTAAGGGTTTAATAAAAGGAAAGCCGTTTTTTTACTATCGGCAACTAAAACAAAAATGGCAATGGCCAGTAGAAAAAAATAACCAAGAAAAAATGTTTGGTTTTGTTTATAAACCGATTTTAAGTTCATTCCGTTTTATTCAGAAAATTCAAAAATACATAACTTAAAAACAATTCATTTTGAATTTAAAAAAAAAACCAAAAAAATATTTCCCATAATATATTTTCACCAATTTCTAACACTAAGAAAATATTGGCAACTATAAAAAAATGGTTTTACAATAAGAGTATTCTATTTTTGCCGTATGGGAAATTCTATTTTGAAATTTTTTCTGCCGAAAGACAAAGTGTTCTTTCAATTATTTGAGAACGTTTCTGAAACCGTTGTCCAAATGGCTGAAAGCCTTAACAAACTGGTTCATGAAAAAGACTTTTCAAAAAGGGATCTTTTAATAAAACAAATTGCAGATCTTGAACACGTAAATGATGACCATACCCATCGCATTTTTACAGAATTAGGAAGGAATTTTATAACCCCTTTTGACCGCGAAGATATTCATTACCTGGCAACAGCCCTTGATGATATTTGCGATTATATCCATTCAGCAGCCAAAAAAATTAATTTTTATAAGGTCAATCCGGATAATGATACTTTTCGCAAAATGGCGGAACTGATATTAAATAGTTGCACCGAAGTGCGAAAAGCCGTTATTGAATTAAGAGACATGAAAAACCTGCGTAGAATAACTGACGCGATGGTGGCTATTAATAGCATAGAAAATATGGCTGATGATGTATTTGATGTAAGTATTGAAGATCTTTTCGAAAATGAACCCGATGCAAAAGAAGTAATTAAAAAAAGAGAGATTTACCAGGTGATGGAAATTGTAACTGATAAATGTGAAGACGCAGCGAATGTGATTGAATCTATCATTATAAAATATGCATAACAGCGTTTTAAAAATACAATAAAACGTTTCACTTTTAAAAACCGGGTATGTTTGTTTTTCTTGTTGCCATTGTAATTCTTGCACTTATCTTTGATTATATAAATGGTTTTCATGATGCCGCAAATTCAATAGCAACCATAGTTTCAACAAAAGTCCTCACGCCTTTCCAGGCGGTAATCTGGGCAGCCGCTTTTAATTTTATTGCATTTTTTATTTTCAGGGAACATAAGGTAGCTGGCACTATTGCCAGTATCATGTCTGAAAATATTATTAATTTTAAAACCATCATTGCCGCTACCATAGCTGCCATTAGCTGGGATATTTTAACCTGGTATTATGGCATACCATCAAGTTCGTCTCACACACTTATTGGCGGATTAGCAGGGGCAGCCCTTGCTGCCGGGGGCTTAGCGGGCGTAAATACCCACCCTGTTTTTATCGCATTAATATTTATGATCCTGTCACCCGTTATCGGTTTGTTATTTGGATTTGCAATTACGGTAATTACGGTAAACATTGCAAAAAGGTCGCGCCCATCAAAAGCTGAAAAATGGTTTCGCAGGCTTCAATTGCTTTCTTCTGCTTCTCTCAGCCTTGCGCATGGCGGTGGCGATTCTCAAAAAACCATGGGATTGATTTTAACCGCTATTTGGTTTTATCAGAAAAGTACCCACGGGATTACCTCTTCAATAGAACAAATGCCCATGCCCAATTGGTTGCCACTCGCCTGTTACACGGCTATTGCGCTGGGCACCATGTCCGGCGGTTGGCGGATTGTAAAAACAATGGGGACAAGAATTACCAAAGTAAATCCCTTGGAAGGCTTTTGTGCAGAAACTGCCGGGGCGGCTACCATTTTTCTCACCATTGCTTTTGGCATCCCGGTAAGCACCACTCATACACTCACCGGTTCAATTGTTGGTGTGGGCGCTACCAAACGTTTATCCGGCGTACGTTGGGGCGTTACCATCAATTTAGTTTGGGCATGGATACTTACTGTTCCTGTGAGCGCTTTGGTGGCAGCAATCATTTATTACCTCATTCATTTTCTTTCCTGAAATATTTAATTCCTGCACTCCAACTTTTATAATCAATTTTCTCTTACTTTGTAAGATGGATAAAATATTAGTAACAGGAGGCTGTGGATACATTGGCGCCCATACGATTGTTGATTTAATTGAAAATGGGTTCCAACCGGTTTCCATTGACAATAATTCAAGGTCATCAAATGCTTTGCTTGCAGGCATTAAAGAAATTACCGGTGTTACCGTAAAAAATTATAAAGTAGACCTTGCCAATTTTGATGATACTTACGCCGTCTTCCAGGAAAATACAGATATAAAAGGCATCATTCATTTTGCGGCTTTTAAAGCAGTTGGCGAATCGGTAGAAAAACCACTCATGTATTATGAAAACAATTTGGCTTCCCTGGTTAATGTTTTAAAATGCGCTAAAGAATTTGAAGCCCCTCATTTTATTTTCTCATCTTCGTGCACCGTTTATGGCAGCCCGGATACAATTCCGGTAACGGAAGAATCGCCCATAAAACCCGCCGAATCGCCTTATGGCGCTACCAAACAGATGGGAGAAGAAATTGTAAAAGATGTTACCAAAACCGGTGGGTTGAAAAGCATTTTATTAAGGTATTTTAACCCGGTTGGAGCTCATCCTTCAGCGCTAATAGGCGAATTGCCTTTGGGCAAACCTGAAAACCTCGTGCCAGTGATAACACAAACAGCAATTGGAAAAATAAAACAACTTACCGTTTATGGCGATGATTATGATACGAGAGATGGCTCATGCATCCGCGATTATGTTCATGTTTGCGACATAGCGCATGCGCATATCCTTGCATTGAAACATTTAATAGAAGATAAAGATGCTGGCAATTGCGAAGTGTACAACCTTGGAACAGGTAATGGAGTTTCTGTGTTAGAAGCCATTCGCTCTTTTGAAAAAATAAGTAAGAAAGAATTAAATTATAAAATTGGCCCACGCCGCCCCGGTGATATAATGGCTATTTATGCTAATAATTCTTTAGCCAAAGAGAAACTGAAGTGGAATCCGAAATATTCTTTGGATGAAATGATGTCTACCGCCTGGAAATGGCAACTAAAACTCCAGGCTGATGAAACGTTACATAATAACATGAACTTTCAAATGAACTAAGAACCGTAATTTTTTGCAAAATAAAAACCGGGGTTATTTATTCGTTTACTGCTGCACTTAGTAAATCAACAAATATTGAATATTTCCATTTCGGTTAGGAAAGAATGTATTTTTCTATTTTATTGATTATACCGGCTATGGGTAAACTAAAATGTGTTTTAAATAAATTAGATTCAGAACTCACTGGAAAAATATGAAAAACTTGATCAGGTTTTTTTTTAAAACAAAAAATCCTGATTGGCCAGAAAATATAATTTGTATCTTTCCTCTGGTTTTTAAAATTAATTTGGGTTTCTCGGAATTAATTTTAAAATATTCAACCCTTTTTTTCATTTTCTAAACCGTTTGCTTTGAGTTCAAAAAAAATAAGGATTGCTACCGCTACAATTCTTGCCATTTCTGTTGTAATAATATCTTTCTCTTTTATCGATAAAGCCCCGTTTGAAACTATTAAAGTTGATGGAGGAATTATCAGCGGAAATACAAATAATTCCGGCGGTGTTCATATTTTCAAAGGAATTCCTTTTGCTGCTCCGCCTGTTGGAAATTTGAGATGGAAAGCGCCTCAGCCTGTTGTGCCGTGGACTGGCATAAAAAAATGCGATGCTTTTCGCCAAGCCCAATGCAAAATAATCCTGTTCCTTTTGGCCCATGGTCTGTGGAATACCTTATTCCTAAAGAACCGATAAGTGAAGATTGCCTCTATTTAAATGTTTGGACCGGCGCTTCTTCTGCCAAAGAAAAAAGGCCGGTTGTTATCTGGATTTATGGCGGAGGTTTTGTAAGTGGTGGAACCGGCGTACCTGTTTATGATGGAGTAGCAATGGCCAAAAAAGGAATCATATTTGTAAGCGCCAATTACCGTGTAGGTATATTTGGATTTTTTGCTTTGCCCGGCCTTACCAAAGAATCAGCGCATCATGCTTCAGGGAATTATGGATTGCTCGACCAGATAGCCGCGATAAAATGGGTAAAGAAAAATATAGCTGCTTTTGGTGGCGACCCTGATAATATAACCATTGCGGGGCAATCGGCAGGCTCTATGAGCGTGAATTGCCTGGTAGCTTCGCCTCTTTGCAAAGGCTTGTTCAAACATGCGATTGCGGAAAGTGGAGCAGAACTTGTTGAAACTCCCGGAAGAAAAACACCCACCCTTCAACAGGCAGAAGAAGAAGGCACAAAGTATGAGCAATCAATAAATGCCAATTCTTTGGAAGCGCTCAGAAAAATTCCTGCAGAAGAATTATTAAAAAAACAATGGCCTTTAAGCAGCCCAATAATAGATGGATTCGTTTTGCCACAATTTATTCCGGATATTTTTGCTGCAGGCAAAGAAAATAATGTTGATCTTTTGACAGGATGGAATGAGGATGATGGGCTGGCTTTTGGAAAGTTGGATAATGCGGAAGAATTTAAAAAACATGCTGAACAAAAATATGGCGCTGATGCTGAAAAGTTTTTATCCTTTTATCCTGCAAAAACTGACGAAGAAGCCATTGCTTCGCAAGAAAAACTTTCAAGGGATATGATATTCGGCATACAGAATTATACATGGGCCAATAAACAATCCGGTTTTAAAAACAGTAAAGTTTATGTGTATCGTTTTGCCCGGAAACTACCAGCTACAGGCGATTACATTAAATATGGCGCTTTCCATACCGGGGAAGTTGCGTATGCCTATGATAATTTGGATTTTGTGCATCGTTGCCCCTGGGAGCCTGCCGATTATGCTTTGGAAAAAACGATGTCTTCCTTTTGGGCTAATTTTATCGCTACAGGAAACCCTAACGGAAAAAATCTTCCTGAATGGCCTTCTTATACTACAAAAAATAACCTGGCTATGATATTAAATATTAAGCCCGAAGTAAAAAAATTGCCGGGCAAAAATGCTCTTGATTTTTTGATTTCTGGAATCAAAAAATAATCAAAAAATATCTCTTTTTTCTCAACCCTTTTTTTAACTGAAATACTATTGCTTTGAAACCTCAAACGATAAAAACAAAAAAACCGTTTTTTGTTGGTTTACTATAATATTTTCGATTAAAAACACAGGTGTTTGTTCTGCCTAATGGTATCTTTGTTCTTATTTTACCAAACGTAGGATATTATAATCGCCATGCAGTTTCTCATGAGAAAATATTTTAAAATTTCAATTTGTACCTTTTTTGTATTTTTTATTTTCTCTGGTAAAATATACGCTCAACTTTGCGAGGGAAGCCTTGGCGACCCGGTTGTAAATATTACTTTTGGCTCAGGCAATAATCCCGGCCAATCACTTGGCGCTATACTACTAATTATACGTATGTAACCGATGGTTGCCCGAATGATGGTTATTACACAGTTTCCAATTCTGATTGGAAATTGCTTTGGCGACACCTGGCATTCTACCCATGACCATACGCCGGGCGATGATTAAAAGGATACATGATGGTGGTAAATGCATCTTATACGCCCGGGGATTTTTTTGTGAAAAAGGTGGATGGGCTTTGCCCCAATACCACTTATGAATTTGCTGCATGGATCTATAATTTGCTGGCAGTCTTTTGCCTGTGGCGGAAAGGGAATAAAACCAAATATTACTTTTAATATTGAAACTCCTTCGGGCAAGGTTTTGCAATCTTATTCAACCGGAGACATTCCTGAAAACCTGGGATGGAAACAATATGGTTTCTTTTTTGCAACAACTGTTGATATAAACTCAGTCATTTTGAGAATGACCAATAATGCGCCTGGCGGATGTGGAAATGATATTTTGCCTGGATGATATTACTTTTCGTGCATGCGGTCCGTTAGTTTCTGCGGCTATTAACGGCTCGCTTGATTCTGTTGATGTTTGTACCGGCGATAAATCTGTCTTTACTATTCATGCTGATGTTTCTGCAGGATATTCTGACCCGGTTTACCAGTGGCAGCAAAGTACGGATGGCGGCAGTAACTTTACAGATATTACCGGTGCTACAGACTCGGTATATATAAGACCTGCGACAGATTCTCCCGGAAGGTACCTCTATAGGTTGGCTGTTTCGCAAAGGCAAAATATGGATGTGTCTTCCTGCTCCATTTACTCAAATGTGGTTTCTGTCGGGGTAAATAAATATCCTGTTATAGATGCTTCAACAATGGGGCATTGTATTGGCGATACCCTGTTTTTAAAAGCGAATGAAGGCTTTCAGTTTTCCTGGACAGGCGCCATCGAATTTTTCAAGCAATGAGCAAGATCCGTTTATTCCCCTATCAACAGCGGCTAATAATGGCAAATATTATGTAACGTCAACTTCCTCTAAAGGCTGCACCAGCAATGATTCCACAATTGCTACTTTAACAACGCCTCCCACTATAAACGCGGGAAACGACCAGGAAATTTGCGAAGGAAATTCTGTTCAACTGGAAAGCATAGGTAGCAATAATATTACTTCATACCAATGGTTCCCACCGATAGGGCTTTCTGATCCAAAAATCCCAAACCCAATAGCTTCGCCTTCTGAAACAACCTTATATATTCTTCAGGCTGCGCATGATGAATGTATGGTATCCGATTCACTTCTTATAACTGTAGATAAAAATCCTGTGGCAAGTGCAGGCCCTGACAAAGTAATCATCAAAGGGCAGTCGGCAACGCTGGAAGGCACTGCAGGCGGCACAGATATTAATTATTTATGGACTCCGGATGTAAATATTACCGGCAGATCTTCCCTTATCCCGGTAGTTAATCCTTCAGCCAATCAAATATATGTTTTGAATGTGTTTTCAAATAAAGGCTGTAAAACAGCAACAGACAGTATGCTTGTAAAAGTGTATCAACAATTGTATGTTCCCAATGCGTTTACGCCAAACGGAGATGGAAAAAATGATACGTGGTTTATCGAAACACTACAGGCTTATCCGGGCGCAGTAGTAACAGTTTTTAACAGGTATGGGCAAAAGGTTTTTGATAATAATGGTAAAAATACCTGGTGGGATGGAACATTTAAAGGGGAGCCACAGGCTGTAGGCGCGTATGTTTACATGATTGATTTAAAAAATAATACGCCGGTAATAAAAGGTGTTGTATACCTTGTAAAATAATAGAAGGCCAGAAATATTCCTTTACTGGAATTTTATTCTTTTTGGGTTTCAATTTTTAGTCAGGCTTAAAGTAAAATCATGATCCAGGATTTTAGGTTTCCGATTCAAATAGAACCAGAAGAATTAGACAGGTACCTTGCCCGTGGCTGGTATAGGATGAGGCAATCTATATTTACGACGGACTTCATAGAACGCGATGGAGAATGTTTTAAAACAATTTGGTTAAGAAACCGGCTGAAAATTTATAAAGCAGGCTCCACTTTTCGAAAACTTGAAAATCGAAATAAAAACTTTCGATTAGAAATTATTCCTTTCCAATTTTCAGATAATTATGAATCGCTTTTTCAGAAGTACCGTTCTTCGCTTCCTGATGGAAGGGCTACAAGCCTGCACGGATTCCTTTTTGGCGATAGCCCGTTTATTATTTTTAATTCTCTTGCCATTAATCTTTATCACGGCATAAAACTTATAGGCACGGGTGTTTTTGATATTGGTAAAAAAAGCGCGGCGGGAATTTCCAGTTTTTATGATCCAGGCTACCAAAAATACAGCATTGGCAGGTACCTTATTTATAAAAAGATAGAATATTGCCAACAGAACGGATACGATTATTTTTATCCGGGCTATTTTGTACCGGGCTTAAAAGCATTTGATTACAAATTGGAAATAGGAAAAGATTCGCTTGAATTTTTTGATATGGGAATTAATATGTGGAAACCTATATTTGAGCTGCAATTAGCATAGAACCGCCAAAAACCGGAAGTGTAGTAAAGCAACAAAAAATACCAATTCTTATTTTGAAAAATTAAAAATAAGTAGAAATACCAAAGCTGAATCCTGCGGTAGTGCCGATGGTAGCCCCAATTGTGTTTCCGGTAATATCCCTTTGTTTTTGATGCCGGTAATTAAACCGCAAAACGGTAAGCGGTGAAGGCCTGAAACTTATACCAGGCATGATGCTCCAGAGATCATTATACATCTTTGTGCCTGTAGAAGCAAATTTCCCTACATTCCAGTCCACATATTCCCCCCGGACTGCAAGGTTAAGGGAGGCGTTGTCCCAGCCTAAGATTTTCCCCCTGATAACTGGCTGTACGATATCAATAAAACCGCCAAATTGTTTATTACTGTATTCCGGAGAATAATCAGGAGGCAGGTTTACAAAAACCCAGGCTCCTTCTGTAATAATATTGGTATGAAGTTTTGAAATAGTGGTATTAAAATTTACATCAAAAACGTTAAGGCTTCTTTTATTATCAATAGGAGCGCCCTCTACCTGCCAGGTGTTGTAATTGCCTCCCATGTAGGATAAACCCAACTCTCCTACTTTATCGTTTCGAAGAGAAATCTTCGCAGTATAAAGTGGGGAGCCGCTGGCGCTGGAAGAAAATCTTGATAAATTATTTTTTGCGGCTGGTAAAAAGGTTTTGCCCTCGGTATTGTCAATGATTGAATCATTAAATCCTCCTGTAAGGTAAAATTCATAGCCAAACATCCAATGCTTGATATATTCTTTTCCATAAATTCCAAATCCCGGGTTACTCCACGTATCTGGCAACAACTGGGTCATGGCAATTGGCCGGTCGGTAAATTCCCATTTTGGCCCATCGTGATTCTGGTTAAAAGCACCGATAGGATTTAATAGCATGCCTCCTCTAAGGTTGAACAATGGATGAAATGAAATATCAAGGGCGGCATATTCAATTTCAAATTCCGGTCCGGTGCGTATTTGTTCAGGATCTCCACTTACGTCATTTTCATATTCTATTTCAGACAAAAAATTTACCTTTTTCGAAATAGAAGAAGATACAAAAAGACTAAACCTTCTGAACTGGAATTGGTTGCCAATAGTAATTCCCGAAGTGGAAATATATTGCCAGTCAGACTCCATATACCCCCCGATAGAAACAGGTGTTTTCCCTAATTTGAGAAAAGGGCGGTTATAAATAGCATCCATCGTAAGAGCCGGTTTCAGCGTATCTTTTGAGGTTGGATTTTTCAGCAGGCTTGTATCAATCTGTGCATTTGCCGAAACGAAAAAAAATAATAAAATTGTAAGAGTTGCGGCTAAGTTTTTTATTTTCATCTTAAAGAAATATAAAGTTGATTTTTTTGAATAGTTACGGGAAATGTTCGCAGGTTTCTATCGGCCGGCTCTTCCATCACTATTCCCTTATCATTGAATTCACTTCCATGTGCCGGGCATTCCAGCCTTTCGCCAAACACTTCTAATTGGGTTCCCTGGTGAGTACATTTCATAAGCAGCGCGGTGTATTCGCTTTCGCTAAAGCGGTAAATACAAATGGGGTACTTTAGTTCATCCGGTTGCGCTATTACATATTTTCTAAACGAATTATTTCCGGATTCAAAGGAAGCTAAGGGTACCAGCAGGTTAGACTCCTCAATTTTGCCGGTAATTATTTTGCTTCCGCTGCAACTATCCAGTAAAGAGGCCAGCAATGGTGCGCTGAAACAGGCGAGCCCGCAGGTTTTTAAAAAAGTCTTTCTTTCCATATTATCAAAGGGATTTCAGAAATTGGATTACCGCATTTTTATCTCCCTGCGAAAGATTGTCAAACTTATTTTTACTAATCGTTGCTTCGCCGCCATGCATATCAATTGCGTCTTTAATACTATGCGCCCTGCCATCATGCATTAAATAACAATCCCCGCCCTGGACATTTGGCCCCAAACCCAGCCCCCATAAAGGGGTTGTCCTCCATTCAGAAGTTTTGGCATCGCCCTCGGTATAGCCATCATCAAGGCCCGCCATATCATGAACCAACAAATCGGTATAAGGATGTATCACCTGGTTTGAAATGGATGCAATGGGTGAAGTGCCCGTTGTAAGCGTTTGCTTATGGCAGGTTTCGCAGCCAACCTGGGTAAACATTTCCTTGCCATGTTGAACAACCGGGTCATCTGGTGTCCGCTGGATGGGAGTTTGTAAACCACGTACATAAAATACCACCGAATTGAAAGTAGCATTATCTATTTCCGGTGGAGAGGTAGAATCCGGCTCAGATTGATCAAGATAATTGTATGGATTAACGGGCATGTAAGTAGAGGTAATTCCCATGTCCCGGTTGTAAGCAAAAGCAACTTGTTGTACAAGATTATATACAGATGCCTTGCGCCCAAACCGGCAAATATATTTACCATTTCTGGGGATGGCACCCGGTAAAGGGGTTGCCCAGGAAGGGATATAATTATAATTAGGATGGCCCCTTACGCCATCGGGATTGTTTTTATTGGCGGCGGCGATGTTTAATATTTCTGAATCGGGAACGGCTTCCAAAAATCCGGTACCCGCTGTTATTGGTGCAATAAATTTAGAACTTTTTGCTCCTGCAGGAATTTGTTCGGGTGTAAGGCCTGGCAAAGTAAATGTTCCCAGTTGTGGGCCACCCTGCGCTAAAAATTTGTTGCCAGTGCTATCAGTTTGCCCAAAGCGGGTTAAAATAGTAAAAGGGTGGCCGCGGTTATCGCTTGTATGGCAACTGCCACAACTCGTGGCTACGAAATAAGGGCCAGGCCGCTGGCCATGGTCCGGTTGGCAAAAAATGCATCGTTTCCTTTTGCAAACAGAATCGTTTCTTTATTTGACATTCCATCTACTGGCCCACACAAACCTTGCTCAGGATTGATCATGGAGGGCAATAGTTTGGAACAGGCCGAAAACACTGCAATCAGTATTATGATAACCCAAAATGTTTTTTTTCCCATTGTTTTTTCCGTTTTTATGATATGGCCAGTTATCTGGCCCCGAATTATTTTAAAAAAGGTAAAACTAAAAGCGAAGCATTCAAATGACTTTTGAAATCGGGAAATCTCGTTTACGAAATCAGGAAAAAAATTGACTTTCATACTAAATCATGATTCTGAAAGTTTGAAAGCTAAAAAAACCAGTAAAACAACAAATAGTGCATATTCCTGGTTTAATAAATCGTAACGGTAATGCCTATTCGAAAATAATCTTTTTGAAAAAATAGTAAATAATTATTGGCGGAAAAATATTTACTAAAGCCAGGAAGCAATGAAGATTTTAAACCGATAACTTCAGTAAGTCTTCAAAATTGTACTTTAAGTTTGAAAATAAAAATACCATCATGAAAAAAATTATTATTGTTTGTATAGCAATATTGTTGGTAAACCCCGAACTGTTTGCACAGCAATCCGGTTATCATGTAACCGGATATTTTTCATATAAAAAGCTCCGGTTGGTGGGATTACATTGCCGTAAATAAGAATAAACTGTATGTCTCTCATGGTACGCAGGTAAATATTCTTAATAAAAATAATGGTGATTCTATCGGCGTAATTCCCAACACTACCGGCGTTCATGGAATTGCATTTGTAAATTCATTGAATAAAGGATATACGAGCAATGGGGGTTTAAATAATGTAACTGTTTTTGACCTGTCAACCAACGAAGTATTACAACAAATTGCCACCGGAGTTGGTCCTGATGCTATCTTTTATGATGATTATTCAAAGAAAATAATTACGTGCAATGGACGAAGCCAAAACCTTTCAATTATTGATCCTATAACAGGCAAAGTAGTTCAGACTATTCCGTTAAGCGGCAAACCTGAAACAGCGGTAAGTGATGGGAAAGGAAATGTTTTTGTAAATATTGAAAACAAAAGTGCGATAAGTAAGATAAACATGAACACTTATAAAGTGGAAGAAACCTGGCCAATTGCGCCGGGGGAATCCCCTTCCGGGTTGGCAATCGACAGAGAAACTGACAGGCTATTTGCAGGATGCGATAATAAGATGATGATTGTTTTGGATGCTGAAACCGGCAAAGTGGTAAGTACGCCGGCAATTGGCGAGGGTTGTGACGGCACTAATTTTGACCCACAATTAAAATACGCTTATTCATCAAACGGTGACGGAACCCTTACTGTGATCAAAGAAGTTTCAAAAGACCAATTTGAAGTTATAGATAATGTGCCTACCAAAAAAGGGGCGAGAACCAATTGTCTTGACCATAGTACACATACACTTTACTTACCTACTGCCGATTTTGGGGCGGCTGTAAAAGGTGAAAGAAGGCCACCTATGATACCCGGCAGTTTCCAGGTATTGGTCGTAAAAAAGCAATAAGCTTAAATTGAGTAAAACTACAAATAACATCAATTTCTTATCTTGAAAAAAATTACGGGTATTGCAAAATCAAAGAGTTTTTTTATCTAATAATATTTTTTAAGAAGCCGCCGAACATTTAAAATAAAATCTTTTTATTTCTTTTTTATTCTATAAATTGAAAAAGAAAAGCATTTTCTTTTGCCATTATTAAATGTTTCAGCATGAAATTTTTTGTTTCAATTTCTTTGTTTCTGTCTGCGTTTTCTGCTCAATCTCAGGGGTATAAAAAAATCCATCGGCAAGCAATCGTTTGCGACACGCACAATGACATTATCAGCAAGTGTATTGAAAGAGGATATATATTTGACGAAGATCTTTCCGGGAAAACAAATAGTGACCTGAACCGTATGTTGAAGGGCGGTTTAGATGTACAGGTATTTTCTATTTGGTGTGATGGCGAACAAAAAAATCCATTTCAGTTTGCCAATAGGGAAATAGATACTTTGGACGCCTGGGTAAAACGCAATCCTTCCAAAATGATGCTGGTAAGTACTCCTGCTGAGTTGAATGAAGCAATAAAAACACATAAACTCGCTTCCATGATTGGCGTGGAAGGCGGCGCACATGATAGAAGGCGGCCTTAATAAACTGGACAGCCTGTATAAACGCGGTGCGCGCTATATGACACTTACCTGGAATAACAATACGTCATGGGCGACCAGTGCGGAATATGAATCAGGCAATCAACAATCAAACACAAGCGGGCAGAAAAAAGGCCTGAATGATTTTGGGAAACAGGTGGTGAAGAGAATGAATGAATTGGGAATGATGGTAGATTTGAGCCACACGGGCGAGCAGACTTTTTGGGACGCGATCAATCTTTCTACAAAGCCCATCCTTGTATCTCACAGCGATGCTTATGCGCTTTCACCGGCATTCCGGAATTTGAAAGATGATCAGATAAAAGCGGTTGCAAAAAATGGCGGCGTTATTGATCTGAATTTTTATCCCGCATTTCTTGATAGTACAGTGAGCGCCAAAGAAGCAGCCTATTATCAAAAGCACCGCGAAGAAAAAAAAGAGCTGATCAACGAAGGGAAACAAGATTTTGAAGCGGATGACATAATTGCAAAAGAATACCCTAAAGAGTTTGAAGGATTGCAAGCGCCATTCCATTTATTGTTTGACCATCTTGCGTATATTGTTAAACTTGCCGGCATTGACCATGTAGGCCTCGGTGGAGATTTTGACGGTATTCCTTTTACCCCCAAAGTGTTAACCGATGTAACCAAATACCCACTAATCACCAAAGGGCTGGTAAAGCGAGGCTATTCCAAAGAAGATATTGATAAGATATTGGGAGGAAATTTTATCAGGGTTTTCAAGGCAAACCAGGAATGATAAAAATTTATAAAGCCTTTATTATTTAAAAAGGCTTTTTGTTGGCGTAGATAACGGTAAGGCATATACGAAAGTAGGCCACGCACAGTAAAAAGCAACAAAAAAGATTATTTTCTATTTTCTTGCCCATAATTTACAACCAGGGAAGCCTTATATCAAACATATCTTTTAAGGCGCGCCTTGCAGCATAATATCCACAAATACCATGTACACCTCCGCCCGGCGGAGTAGAGGAGGAACAAACATAAATACCTTTTGCAGAAGTCCGATAAGGAGAAAGCCTTAATACAGGCCGGGTAAAAAGCTGGCTTATTGTTGCAGCCCCGCCATTGATATCTCCACCAATATAATTAGAATTATACGCTTCCACCTCTTTGGTATCCATTACATGCCTCGCAAGAATACAATCCCTGAAACCCGGCGCAAAACGCTCAACCTGTTTTTCAATCGCTACTGTCATATCAGTTATTGACCCATTAGGAACATGGCAATAAGCCCACGCAGTTTGTTTGCCCTCTGGCGCCCTTGAAATATCAACAACGCCAGGCTGAACGAATAAAACAAAAGGGTTTTCCGGAACATGTTTTTTTGAAACCATTTCTTCACTATTATAAATTTCCTGAAGGCTTCCGCCAATATGTACAGTAGTGGCCTTTCTGCATTTATTATTGGTAAAAGGAACCGGCTGAGAAAGCGCCCAGTCTATCTTAAATATCCCTGCGCCATATTTGTATTTTTGCAACTGCCATTTGTATAATGCAGAAAATTGCTCACCGGCAATAGAAAGCATTTGCTCCGGAGTTACATCAAGTAATACAATTTTAGAAGCAGGCAATTGTTGTAAAGAAGTTACCATATTCCCCAATTGTATTTCCCCGCCCATTTTTTTAAAACAAGCAGCCAGGGCATTCGTAATTTGTTGAGCGCCGCCTTTTGGCAAAGGCCAGCCATTTATGTGGGCTACAGTATTAAGCACAATGGCAATAGAAGAAGAAGTGAGTTTATTAAGTGGCAGCATTGAATGCGCAGCCATTCCTGCAAAAAGGGATTGAGCCTCGTTAGTACTGAATTGATGTTTTGCAAAATGCCTTCCTGAGCTAATTGCATAAGAGGCGAATTTTGCTTTTGTATTTGAATAGCCACTTAAATGAAGTGGCCCTACAAATGCGGAACGAATGGAAGGCCATTTTTTTACCAAAGGCGAATAAATTTTTTTATAAGTATCGGCGTCTTCCCCCAGTTGGGCCGCAGTATTTTCTATCGACTTTTGAATGGCTATTGCCGAACCGTCATCAAAAGGATGAGCCACCGCATATTCCGGTTGAAGGTATTCAAGCCCGAATTGCTCAAGATGTAATGATTTAAAAACAGGAGAATCTTCTCCCAACGGATATACGGTAGAGCATACATCGTGGATAAAACCCGGAAGCGTTAATTCAGCAGAACGTACACCGCCGCCTAAAATATCTTTTCCTTCTATCAATAAAACCGCCAAACCCGCACGTTGCAAAGTGATAGCGGCTGCAAAACCGTTAGCCCTGAACCCACTACTATAGCATCATACTTTGTTTTCACTTTAATTATTTGGATAGTTGATTATCGAATGGAAATTAAATTAATTTTTCTGAAAAGGCTGTTGAAGCTTCTTATCAAATTTTAACCGGATTCTTTTTTGATGAATCAAAAAAATGAAAATAAGGGCTTTTAAATTATAACAACGGTTGGGCATTTTGTTGCAGTTTTTCCCATGCCTCTATTATCTGAAGCCTGTCTGCCCAGTCATTAATATATTTAATATCAAGTATCCCGTATTGCACTTCATAAACTCTTAAAGCATCAAAGAATTGTTTCTGGCTTCCCCCTGAAAGTTTCGCCCATCGGAGTTTTGCGAGGATGGTATCTTCGGGTGCAGATATCTTCATGTCAAATCCATACACGTTCTCTTTACGTTTTCTTTCAAATCTTGATGCGTCAAAAGGATCCTCTGTCAAAATCCAAAAATCAACTTTATCACCTTCAGTTGTATCAATAAGATTAAACATCGTTTTGGATTCAATGGCTTCCTGAATACTTTCTTTTGAAATATAAAATCGGGGAGGAAGAAAAGCGCCTGTTAATTTTTCAATGGGCAAAGCTTCAATATTAACAACAATATCAATGTCGTGAGTTGCCCTCGGCTCTCCCTGAAGGCTCGAAACTATTGAGCCGGTAATCATATAATCAACCTGGTGATTATTTAAAACGGCGAGAACCTTTTCTAATAATTGCGGTTGTGGCATTTTGCGATTCTTTCTAAATAAATTGCTTTTATTTCCACTTCAGTTTTGTCACTGAACCTTTTTCTTAAACCATGCATAAATAAATCTTTTGTGAGGGATGAAAGCTCAAATGCTTTTTGCAGGCGCTGTTCCGGCGTCATGTTCTTTAATGTTTGCAGATAAATTTTATGATTGGGATATTGTTTTATTTGCATCTTGCAAATTTAAGATTAATTTCTTCCGGGAAAATAAACAAGCTTCATTCTAAAAATTGCTTTTAAAAAAAATTAGATTCGAATCTCAATCGCAAGTTGCATTGTGGTAACAATTTTGTCAATTGAAAGAAAAATTTCGTAAAACGGTATTGATATTGTGGGAATAAGGACGTGGACAATCAAAACAACATCAATGTATCTCTTCCGCATGAATTGGAAAACCGCCCCACTTACTGGCTCACCCGTTTTATGATCCTTCGTTTGCTGGGAATAATTTATGCAGTGGCTTTTTTGGTTGCTATTAACGAAATTGTCCCTCTTATTGGTTCTGATGGGCTTACACCTGTAAGCATATTTTTAAAAGAAGTTGGAAAAGCTCTTGGCTCTACGAGTGCCGGTTTTATGCGTTTGCCATCTCTCTTTTGGTTGGTTCATTCTGATTCGGCGCTTGTTACGGTTGCATGGATTGGGTTTGGATTATCATTAGTGGTGGTTGCCGGATATGCAAATGCGCCTTTACTTACTATTCTTTGGTTTCTTTATATGTCTATTGTTCATGTGGGCCAGGAATGGTATGGATATGGTTGGGAAATCCAACTTACCGAAACCGGGTTTCTTGCAATTTTCCTTTGCCCTTTGCTCGACATGCGGCCGTTTCCTAAACGTGCGCCTCCTTTTCCGATTATTGTTTTATTCCGATGGTTGATTTTTCGCATCATGCTTGGCTCCGGATTGATAAAAATCCGTGGCGATGAAATATGGCGCAACGGAACGGCTCTTTATTATCATTTTGAAACTCAACCTTTACCCGGGCCTTTAAGCCGTTGGTTTCATTTTCTTCCTCATTTTCTTTTAAAAATTGGCGTTTGGTTCAATTTCCTGGCTGAACTTATTGCTCCTTTTTTCGTATTCTGGCCACGCATGGCACGCCATATTGCTGGATCTGTTATTGTTTTATTTCAGATTACAATTATACTAAGTGGAAACCTTTCATTTTTAAACTGGCTTACCATTGTGCCGGCGCTTGCCTGTTTTGACGATAGCTTCTGGTCCAAAATTCTTCCACGGGCACTTGTTAATAAAGCAAGAATCGCCGGAAAAAATGAAGTTCCTTCCCGGCCAATGTTAACAACTGCGTGGATTGTTACGGCAATCGTTGCACTTCTCAGTATACAACCGGCTTTCAATCTGTTATCCCCGGCCAGATTATGAACACCTCTTATGATCCGTTTGATCTTGTAAATACTTATGGCGCATTTGGAACAGTGGGGCAAGAACGGTTAAATGTAATATTTGAGGGAACAATGGATGAGAACCCGGATGACAGCGCTAACTGGAAGCCTTATGTTTACAGAGGCTTGCCGGTTTACCTTGATAAAAAACCTCCCTTAATCGCGCCTTATCAATTGCATTTAGATTGGCAAATGTGGTTTGCTTCCATGTCGACGCCTGAAGAATATCCATGGACATATAATCTGGTATGGAAACTTCTTCACAACGATCCAAATGCTGTAAACCTTTTTGCCGATAATCCATTTAAAGATAAGCCTCCACGATTCGTTCGCGCAGTTCTATACCGGTATAGTTTTGCAAAACCCGGTAATCCCAAAGGGCTTTGGTGGAATCGTAAGCGGATGGGAACCTGGCTTCCCGCAATGTCAGTTAAGGATTCCAGTTTTGTTGATTTTTTGAAAAGTGAAGAATGGTTACACTAATTTTTCCTTTTTTACCCAAAGCCTGCTTTTTCATTTTATTTATTAAAAATTGTTATTTAGTAAAGCCACAAATAACATTAATTTCTGTTTTTAAAAATGAAAGTTAACGGTAAAGGTTAAACGAAAACTGGAAAAGATGTATTATATTAGCGTCGGCAAATCAAGGAAGAAAATGTGATTTCAAAATATTTAAACACAAAAATAATGAAATGCAAAATCGGGTTTTTAGTAATCGTTACTTTATTGGCATCCTGCTCATCAAAAGATGAAAACACGGAGGAATCAAAAAAAACATTGCCTATTGAGGGAACCTGGAAACTTATTTCCGGTACAGTTATCGAAAAAGGGGATACTACCGTTACTGACTATACGAAAGATATTTCTTTTATTAAAATTATAAACGATACTCATTTTGCTTTTTTAAGCCATGACACAAAGAATACAAAAGATTCAGTAAGCTTTGATGCGGGAGGAGGCGGTTATACCCTGAAGGATAGTTCTTATACCGAACACCTGGAATATTGTAAGGAGCGGGAATGGGAAGGGCACGATTTTACGTTTACTATTTCAATAAAAAATGATACCCTTACTCAGAGCGGTATCGAAAAAGTAGACAATGCAGGAATAAACAGGCTTAATATCGAAAGGTATGCCAGGCTGAAAAATTAAATAGCTCTCAATTTTAAAGAATTATTTATTACAATTTTTTTACGGCTTTTTTAGCAGATTTCACCTCTGATTCTAATTTATCTGCTACATCAACCACATAATCCTTTGCATCTTCCTTGTAATCTGAAAATACTTTTAAAAGTTTTTTACGCGTTTTTGCTCCACGGTCAGGAGCGAATAAAATGCCTAAAAAAAATCCTGCCGCAAATACTTTTAATGTGTTCATTTTAATAATAATTTAAATTTTTAATTGATAATTTATTATTAATGAACCTTCAAAACCGTGCCAAACCCATAAATTTTGACTTGTATTGGATATTCCTGATTCAACAAGAATTACATTGAAAAGAATACAATTCAAGGAAGATTTTGTGTTAGTTATAACATGGCTGCAAGAAAAAAGAATAGAACAGTAAAGCAATAAATAACCGTAGTTTTTATTTTAATTCCGGACCAACTTATCCAAATGATTCATTTTTTAAAAAATCCCATCTTGTTTCCATAATACAAAAGCTATTTTATTTTTTAGGGAGAAAAATATAGATTGAAATACCTGTGGTGATAAAACTAAGAAAGATGATACAAAAAGGAAGATAAAAATATTTTTACTTTCAGTAAACAAATAAATATTGCTGATTTTTATTTTGAACAGTTTGTATTAATTAGTGTGTTTGCCTATAAGCTATTACTTTATGGATAAATCTTTTAGAATAAAGTACCCATTTTCCCCGCGGTTAAAAAAGAACCTTACACATGCCTTCGCTTTTTTTAACAGAATTTATTCCTGCTTAATTTTATTTAATAATGAATTAATTTCTGCACCATCTCATCTAATCTTGATTTAGCCAAAAAGTTTTTTTCCAGTTCAGCATTAAATGGAACCGGCGTATCAAGCGAAGCACACCGCATTACCGGCGCATCTAAAAACTCAAAACAATTTTGCGCAATCCATGCGGCTATTTCGCCACCAATACCTCCTGTAAAAGTGTCTTCATGAAGAACCAAAACTTTTCCGGTATTATTCACAGCATTTCTTATTGCTTTATGATCCAATGGCAATAAGGTTCTCAGGTCAAGGATATCTATTGAAATTTCGGGATGCGCATCCGCATACTCCGTTGCCCAGATAACGCCCATGCCATAAGTGATGATACTAACGTCAATGCCTGTACGCACTTTTCGCGCTTTGCCTATTTCCACTTCATAGTATTCTTCCGGGAATTTGGAGCTGATGCTTCTGTACAACGCTTTATGTTCAAAAAATAATACAGGGTTGGGATCGTTAATTGCGGCGATTAATAAGCCTTTGGCATCTTCCGGCGTAGAAGGGTATACCACTTTTAAACCAGGCGTATGGACAAACCATGCCTCATTGCTCTGGCTATGAAATGGCCCCGCACCTACTCCTGCGCCGGTTGGCATTCTTATTACCACATCGGCATTTTGCCCCCAACGGTAATGAATTTTCGCCAGGTTATTTATTATTTGATTAAAACCTACGGTAACAAAATCGGCAAACTGCATTTCCATTACACTTTTAAACCCTTCGAGTGAAAGGCCAAGCGCAGCGCCCACTATCGCGCTTTCGCACAAAGGCGTATTGCGCACTCTTTCTTTTCCGAATTCATTTAGCAAGCCTTCGGTTATTTTAAAAGCGCCTCCATATCCTGCAATATCCTGGCCCATTAAAATTAATTCAGGATGCGCAATCATTGATTGCCTCAAACCTTCCCTGATCGCATCCACAAAGCGGTTTCCTCTTTCATCGGGAGTTGGAAAACCTTTCTTATTTTCAGCATACTTTTTTTTATCAGCATCAAAAGAAATCGTTTTTTTTGCATATACATCTTCTGTTTCTCTTTTAGAAATTTCAGAATTAGAAAGAGAAAATTTATTAAAAGTGTGTTGCGGGTTATTTAAAATGGCGGTGCATTTATCAATGTAATTCTTTAACTCATTGCGTATCTCCGCAAGTTGAAGATTGGTAACAATATTTTCTTCCACTAAAAAACGCTCATAATTTTTAATCGGGTCTTTTTCTATCCATTGTTCAAACATTTCTTTTGGAACATATTTTACGCCGCTCGCTTCTTCATGGCCGCGCATGCGGAAAGTCATGCACTCTATTAAATAAGGTTTTTGATTTTTGATACAATATTCGCGTACCCCTTTTACCGTTTCATAAACTGTTAGAATATTATTGCCGTCAATCTGTACGCCTTCCATTCCGTAACCCTTTGCCTTATCAACTAAATTTTCACAACGGTATTGTTCGCTAACAGGAGTGCTCAACGCATAGCCGTTATTTTCTATTATAAAAATTACCGGCAAATCCCAAACAGCAGCTACATTCAGGGCTTCATGAAATTCACCTTCGCTCGTGCCACCTTCGCCGGTAAATGCAAGCGCAACTTTATCTTCATTTTTTAATTTATAAGCCAGAGCTGCTCCATCCGCAACAGAAAGTTGCGGCCCTAAATGCGAGATCATGCCGCAAATAAAATGTTCTTTATTTCCAAAATGAAAACTTCGTTCGCGCCCTTTGGAATAGCCTTCCAATGAGCCTTCCCATTGTTTTATCAAATCGGGCAAAGGCATTTTTCTTGAAGTAAAAACGCCCAAATTCCTATGCAAAGGCATGATCCATTCATCGGGCTGAAGCGCTAAAGTGGCACCTACTGAAATGGCTTCCTGCCCAATACCGCTGAACCATTTGGATACTTTCCCCTGGCGAAGTAACAGAAGCATTTTTTCTTCTATCATCCGCGGCAGGAGAATTTCTTTAAAAAGTTCGATCAGGGTTTCATCGGATAAATTATTTCTATTGAATTGCATGGTGCAAATTTCAGGTTTTCATTTATAAACTGGTTAGCTTTTGTTGAAATAAGTTGGTTTACTGTAAAGAAAATTTTTTGCAAAAGTGAAAGTCCTACATATTATATCAAGCTGAAATCCAAATGGGAGATGAAAAATAAACGATTTAGTCAAATTACCTTATTAGTTTTGAGTTTTATTTTTTTTAATTGTAGTAGGCACGTAATCTTAAATAAGTATGTTCAAATTTTTTGCTAAAGGAGCCAATTTTTTACTGGGAAAAGTTGTATTTTCAAAAAAAGGAGCGAATTCGTTATGATGTTGAAATTCCTAAGGCTACTTGAATAATTAAATTGTATATTTTTAAAATTCCTATTTCTCCCAAAAAGTATTTAAAAAAAATAACTATACAGTTTTTGTCCAGCTATGGTATATTTGATTTATATGTCAAAGCAATCTAAATTTTATGGCTTTAAAAATACTCTTATCTTCCTTTAACAACAAATTCATTTATTTAAAAAAATCATTTGCAAATCGCCCGTTTCGGCTATTGGATATAGGTGCGGGCAATCACTCAGCAACAAAAACAAAAAAGGTTTTTCCTCAATGTGAATATCATGGAGTAGATATGGCGGAAGCTTAAAATATTTGTTAGAAGTTTCTTTGTGAAATATTTTAAAATGGTCCAAGGCATTTTCCCAAGTCTGAAAATTATTTTGATTATGTAAGGCTGGCAACCCTTGAGCTGGTAAGTAATGAAATTAATAGTAAAAATCTGAAGGGGAATGTAGCAGAGCTGGGTGTTTATAAAGGAAAATTCGCGAGGTATATTAATTTATATTTTAAAGAAAGAAAACTGTACTTGTTTGATACCTTCGAAGGATTTGACGAAAGAGATGTTGATAAAGAAAAAAAAGAAGGATTTTATTCGGAGAGTTTTGCAGAATTTTGCGGATCCGTATTAAATTTGATGCATTAAAAATAATTGCATTTGTAAAAGGGTTTTTTCCAATCGCAAATAATTTAGGATGAATTTGTGTTTGTAAGTGTTGACTTGCTGGATTGTATATGATGACCTATATAAATATTGAATTCTTAAATTTTTCTATCGCACTTTTGGTTCGGATGGATATATTTTCGTCCACCGATTTTAAACAATGATAGGTAGACCAAGACCAGGGAGTTTATAGCCTAAGAGTTCAATATATTTCATCAGACTGTTACGCCAATATAGATACTTCAAAAGAGATTGCCACGGGCTTTTATGGAGATTATGGCTATGCTGCAAGTGCAAGCAGATGAAAAGATTTTGTAAATTGAGGAACAATGGTTCATTTGTATATACTTATGATGGACAGGTTTCAGAAATTTTATATCAACGGCGAATTAAAGAGCACTGTAAATGGCAGCGCGGCTTTTACTCCCAATTCGAATGATCTTTTTATACGCCAGGCGGAAAGTACACAATTTCCCTATTGGTGGAACGGAACTATAGACGAAGTTAGAATTTACAATAAGGCATTATGTGAAGGAGCTGTAAAACAATTGAGTTCCTAATCTGAATAGTGAATAGTAGAAATCTCCGGTTTATTTCATTGTTAGGTTTTGCCTAAATAAGTTCGTTTATTATAACCACAATTTTCTTCGGAAAATACTTCTTCTCTTATTATTTTTTTTGAGCATTATTGATGGCGGATGATAAAAACGATAATAAAACGCCAAAAATAAATGCCCATAAAAAGCCGTGAATATGAATTCCGGATACAAATTTCCCTGCAAGGATTATTATAAAAACATTGATTATTAAAAGAAATATTCCCAGCGTGAGAATAGTTACCGGCAAAGTTAAAATGATAAGGAGTGGCTTTAAGATTGCATTTAAAATACCCAAGGCAATTACAAAAATTATCGCAGTCCCATAGGAATCAATAACAATATGCGGCTTTAAAATAAGTGATAAAAAATAAGCAACTAAAGCGGTAATAAGAAGCCTTACTATGAATTTCATAAGAAATATTTTTCTTAAAAGTAAATTATATCACAAGCAATTCATAAAAATCCTCTGGTTGTAAATATTTGTTGGAAAGCTCCTGCAATTCTTCTGAAGCCACTTCTTTGATTGCCCGGATAGAATCATTAAAATAATTTTCATCCAGGCCATTTAAAATCAAATTTTCCCAACGTGAAATTACCTGGAAAGGGCCATCAATATGGCCAAGGTTAAGCCCCATCATATAATTTTTTACTAATAAAAGTTCTTCCTCATTAACCGGTTCTTCTCTTAATAACTGCATTTCTTTGTATATTTCTGCTATGGTGGCTTCGCAAACATCTTTGCCCGCTTCTGTACTTATCAGCCACGAACTATCCTCTTTATGGTTTTCCAGGTAGCTGTGAATTCCATACGTATACCCTTTTTCTTCCCGTATGTTTCCCATCAGCCTCGATCCAAAATAGCCGCCGAATACAGTATTGAGTATCACGGCTTTTTTAAAATCAGGATGTTTACGATTAGGAAATTGCCTTCCGATGCGGATAGCGCCCTGAACCCCTTTTTCATCATTATTGATAAAATATTTTTTCTGCATTGCCGGTTCGCGTGTATGCATTTCCGTTATAATTGGTTCATTTAAAGCCAGATCTCCAAATTGTGTTTCCAGCAATTGTTCAAAATCGGGAGGTAATTTTCCTGCGGAAAAAATACGGCATTTGGATTTCAGGTAATATTTTTTAAAGAAAGAAACCAGGTCATCTTTTTCGATATTTTCAATATCACTTTTATTACTAACTCTTCCATAAGGATGATTTGGGCCATACAAATATTGGTCAATGAACCGGTTGGCTACGAAATCGCATTTAAGCAAATTAACAGAAAGCCGCTGGATACTATTTTGTTGAAAAATTTCCAATTCGGTTTCGGGAAATATTGATTCAGTTATTATTTCCCTTATTACCGGAAGTAATTCCTTTAAATGTTTTGAAAGGCAATGTAAAGTGATGGATGCAGTTTCGTTGCCACATTTACGATTAAGGAAAGCGCCATAATATTCAAAATATTCTGTTATTTCAAAGGCGTTTTTGTGAGTGGTTCCGTTTTTTATAAGATAATTGGTAGCGGCGGCAATCGTGTTTTTATTTTCGAAAACATTGCCTGCGTCGATAACAAAATCGATCATCACTACTTCTTCAGCGCCATCGTTAATGTAGTAAACAGGTGCACCATTTGACAACAAAAATTTTGTGTATGGTTTTAGTGTTATGTTGAAATCTATCGCGTCTTTTATACGTGGAGCTATTGTTCTGTTAGGCATTTAATTTAAGATTATAAAATGGTTAAGTCAAAAATGTATTGAAATTCACTGGATTAATTGAGCAGAAGGAAAATAAATAAGAATAATTTTTTTTCAAATTTACTCTTTTTTGATTATCCCTTGTAAGGACGTAAAAAATCCGGATTCGTAGCAAATTGTAGATGCAAAATCAATTATTGTATGATTTGTTTGTTTACTGTTTTTTTATTTTTGGCCAAACTTTTACAAAGGCCCAAAATAATTTTTTTAAAGCTTATGAAAAAATCATAATTTTAAATCATATTTAAAAAGAACGTATTACTTCTTTTCAAAATTTCCAAGACTTTCTTTTGAAAAATGAGAAAAAATGTTTTTTTATTATTGACAATTTTGACCCTCGGTTTAGAAGGTTTTAGCCAATCCAATAATCCAGGTTTTGATATAGCCGGCAACCTGAAATTATTTTTTTCCAACCATACTTTTGAGAACGCTTATTTGCAATTTGATAAACCCTATTACGCTGCGGGGATACTATTTATTTTAAAGCTTATGTAACCGAGGGTGAACAACACAAGCCCTCAGAGCTAAGCGGGGTACTCCATGTGGACTTATCAATACTGAAAACAAAATTGATCAATCAATACTCCTGCTTCTTGACAGTGGCATAACCTGGGGAGATTTTGCCTTGCCGGATTCATTGCCGGAAGGCAATTACAGGATAAGGGCTTATACCCAATTGATGCGCAATAATGGAGAAAAAGATTTCTTTGACCGGGCTATCCCTGTCGGGGCCTTGAAAAATGAGGAAGTACACAAAAAACCCATAGAAATAAATCAAAAACCCGACTTGCAGTTTTTTCCGGAAGGGGGAACTCTTGTAAACGGTTTGCGTTCCAAAGTGGCTTTTAAAGCAATTGATGCAAACGGGTTAGGCATTGATGTAAAAGGAACCATTCTCGATAACAGCAACAAAGAAGTTTGCCCATTTGCATCAACCCATCTCGGCATGGGATATTTTCTTTTGAATCCTGAAGAAGGAAAAACTTACAAGGCAAAACTAACTTTTGCCGATGGAACACAGGATACAGTTGATTTGCCAAAACCAGAAACATCCGGAATAACACTTACGGTAAACAATGATTCTACATCAAAAGCGAATGTAAGAATAGAAGCAAATGCAAACTATTACCAGGCTCACCGAAACAAAGTTTTTTTATTAGTTATCTATTCAGGCGGAATAGTGTAAGCGTTAACTGCAAGCTGGATAGTTCAATAATAGATCTTGGCATCCTAAAAAAACATCTTCATACAGGCGTTACAAGAATTACTTTATTTTCTCCGGATGGCTTACCATTATGCGAACGTTTAATTTTTATAGAAAATAAAAGCCCGCTTAATTTACACATCCAATGCCGATAAAACAGTTTATGCCAAAAGAGAAAAAGTAAACCTGCAATTGATTGCAAAAAATGCGGTTGATTCAATGGTTCCGGGGCATTTTTCGGTTTCCGTAATTGATGAAAACAAAGTGCCAGAAGAAGCAAATAATGAACACACCATATTAACCGATTTGCTGCTCACTTCAGAAGTAAAAGGTTATGTTGAACAACCCAATTATTATTTTAATGACACCAGCGAGGTTGCCCGGCAAAACCTGGATGTGCTGATGCTGACACAAGGCTACCGGCGGTTTGAATGGAAACAGGTTATGGACACGAATTATGCGCCTTTAGCTTTTCAGCCGGAAAAGGCATTGGAAATCAGTGGCAAAGTAACCAACTTTTCGGGGAAACCTTTGGCAAAAGCAACAGTCAATTTAGTACCTATCTTTCAAAAGCAATTTACTAAGCACCAAATCAGATAAAAAAGGATTGTTTCATTTTTCCAACCTTATTTTTATAGACACAACTCATTTTGTTTTAAGCGCTGTAAATTCTAAAGGAAGCAATTATACTAAGGTTACCTATTTTAATAATGAGGAGGAGCCATGCAATATCCGCAATACAAACGCCCGTTTCAGAAAAGGTGAAAGATACCTCTATGCCGGCCTATCTTGATAATGCCAAAAAAGTTCAGGAAGAGTACAGCCACTTTAAAGGCAAATTGCTAAAACCGGTAATAGTAAAAGGCAAGTTGCCTTTAGACAATCAATACCGAACGCAAAGCTTTGCCGGTGCAGGTAATGCCGACCAGGTAATGCATGCTAAGGAAATTGAAAGGATTGGAGGGATGTTATCAACAAGTTTGAATGGCAGATTGCGTGGTGTTATTTTTTATGATGGTGTCCCTTATTTATCCGGAACTCTTACTACTGGGCCCGATGATAGTTGTAATAGATGGGGTTGTGGCTAATAGTCAGAATAGGAGTGGCCAAGTTGGGGGTTTTGATGTGAATAACATTCCTTCCTCACAGGTAGAAACGGTCGAAGTATTAAAATATGCCAGCGCAAGTATTTATGGAATGGGTGGTGGAAACGGCGTATTAATAATAACCACCAAACAGGGGGGAGAAGATCCAAAAGATGTTCCCTCAATTGGAGTTTTACCAATTGCTCCAAAGGGTTTTTATATAGCCAAAGAATTTTATTCTCCCAAATACGATCATACAAATGGAAACTCAAAACGCCCTGACTTGCGTTCTACAATCTACTGGAACCCTGAAATAAAAACCGGTGAAAAGGGCAATGCTTCATTTGATTATTATAATGCCGATGGTACCGGAACTTACAAAGTAACCATTGAAGGCATTGATGATAATGGCAATATTGGCAGGAGTAGTGTACCGATATAAGGTGGAATAAAAATCTTCGGTATTTATTCTTTTACTGTTGACCTGTAATAAAGTGTGTTGCTGTTGTTATCCGTGAAAATTCTTTGGCATTCTTCTAAAATATCTTCCCGTGTTACAGCGTGGTATTTTTCCAGTTCGGTATTCATTAAATTGGCATCGCCCAATAATTCATAATTGGCAAGGCTGTTGGCGCGGTTCATCAAACTGATGTCCTCAAATGCTATCATACTTTCGGTTTTATTTTTTATTTTTTCCAATTCAGCCACAGAGATCATTTCAGTTTTTATTTTTTCTAATTCAACAAACAAAGCATTTTCACCTTCTTCAGGCGTAATTCCTTTTATCAATCTTCCGCTTATTGAAAGAAGCCCCGGGTCTATGCTTCCACTATTTGAACAATCAATGCTGCTGAACAATTGTTGGTCTTTTACTAAGCTTTGAAATAATCTTGAAGAAGTGCCGCCGCCAAGTATTTCTGAAATTATTTCGGTGGCATAATATCTTTTATCAAGCCTTGCTGAAATATGCCAGCATTTAAATAAAGCATCCAGCGGAACCGGTGCGGTTACTTCCATCATGCGTGGTTCTTTTTGTTCAGGTTCCTGTTTGATTTTACGAATATATTTTTTACCTGCAGGAATATCGCCAAACCATTTTTCAGCGAGTTGCTTTACCTGTTCTACAGAAACATTTCCTGCTACAGTAAGTATAGCGTTGGATGGTGTATAATGTTTGTGAAAAAAATCTTTTACCTCCTGCAGTTTAGCGTTTTCTATATGGCTTACCTCTTTTCCGATCGTCATCCATTTATAGGGATGAACTTTATAACTTAGGCCTCTGAGTTTGTGCCACACATCGCCATAAGGTTTATTAATATAGTGTTCCTTAAATTCTTCGATCACCACCTTCCTTTGCACTTCCAAAGAATTTTCATTAAAAGCCAGCGAATACATCCGGTCGCTTTCGAGCCAAAAAGCGGTTTCAATATTTTCGGCAGGCAACTGGCAAAAATAATTAGTGAGGTCGCTTGTTGTATAGGCATTATTTTCACCTCCTGCCATTTGCAACGGTTCATCATACGATTCTATATGCAGGCTGCCACCAAACATCAAATGTTCAAATAAATGCGCAAAACCTGTGTGGCCTTCATCTTCATCGCGGGCACCTACATCATACATAACATCAACCACAGCCATCGGCGTACTTTTATCTTCGTGTACAATTACCCTCAATCCATTATTTAAAACAAACTTTTCAAATTTAATCATAGCTGCAAAATTGCGTTAAACGAAATCATTTCCCAAATGGCTTTAAAAAGGATAAGAAAAGGAAGAGGCAAAAAGGAATTTATCAAAATAAAAATTGTCAAAAAAATCCGCCTTTGACGGCAGGCAGGTTGGTTTACTGCTGCCTTATTTAATTCTTCCAATGTGGAGGTAAAGAAGGGAAGGCGTATTATTTCTCATAACGAGAATGCTGATTTTGTAGCCTGTTTTTTGTAAAAGATCTTTATAAACTTCTACATTGCCCGAAAAATTATTATTAATAGCCATCACAATATCCCCATCTTTAAGCCCTGCTTTATCAGCCGGGGAACCCTTTATTATATCGTCAATAATCACTGTGCTATCAAGGCTATACATGGTCATTCCCGTATAAGAATAATCAAAAGGATCGTGAAAATGAGAATTAGGTGTTAGGTGGATTCTTCTGTGCGGATAATCAATCAGAAGGTTAAACCGGCGAAGAATATCATCACCAATCAAACCGGCGCGTTGCGGATAAGCAAGGAGGTTATAATCGTCTTCAAACAAATAAGTGGGTACTTTTCTGAATTTATAATTCCCAATTTGCAGTTCTTTGATTAAAGTAAGCCGCATTCTTTTTTTTCCGCCCATTCCCTGCACTTCAATGGGCACGGGCTTTCTTTTCTTTGATAAAATTGAACTGTCTTCAACGAATTGATTGCTTAATAAAAAACACAAGCCCGCTCCTGTATCAAAAAAATAATTTTGAGTATACCTTTTTGCATCTTCAATGGTTAGAGGTATAATAGCTAAACCTTTAAAAACCGGATGTAATAATATTCCATGAGGAGGATACGCCATATAACCCGGGTTAAAAACACTTATTTTCAAGCTGTCAAAATCAACCTTTACTATGTAACGCGATAAAAAACTGAAACCGATTATTCCGTCTATTTGTATTCCATATACCTGGGTAAGCACTTCATAATTATTGATATAAAAATCGAGGCTGTCAATCGTGAGCCCCGGAAAAGTTAGTTTTTGGTGAGGCGCAAAATCTACTTTTCTGACTCCGGCAATACCATAAAGGTACCTTCCCGAAGGGACGTGTTGAATTGAATCTTTTTCAGCAGTGCTTGAGTCTAAAGAAATGCCGCTGCTTCCTGTGTCTAAAATAAAATTGAAAGTGTCCTTAACATCGTCAAATTTAGCTTTGACCAATATTACACCTCCGCTTAATTGTTTAAATGGAAAGGAAGTGATAAACGTTGCCGGTTTTTCCCAATACATTTCCTGGCCGAATAAGGTAGATGCCGAAAGAGTAAAAATTAGATAAAGGAAAATTCTCATACCTGTTAAAAACTAAATTTAAGATTTATGCTTGTATTTTTGCTTAAATATTTTTGTTGGTTTTAAATGCCTCCAAAATGAAATTTTTGAATATGAAGACATCGCAATCGTTAGAAAAAGCTTTACGTTTTGAATTTCTTTCTGTAGAAGAAGGCAGTTATTTATTTAAAAATGCTGCATTGTCAGAGTTGATGGTTGTGGCAGATGAACTCAGAAAAATCCAGGTTCCACATGGAAAAGTAACATGGATCATAGATAGGAATGTAAATACTACCAATGTTTGTATCGCCAATTGTAAGTTTTGTAATTTTTACAGAATTCCCGGCCATAAAGAATCTTATGTAACTGATATCGAAACTTATAAAAGAAAAATTGAAGAAACTTTTAAATACGGTGGCGAACAATTACTGTTGCAGGGTGGCGCACCATCCGGATTTGGATTTGAATTATTATGTTAATCTTTTTAAAGAATTAAAGAAATTATTCCCCAAACTTAAGCTTCACGCACTTGGTCCCCCCGAAGTAGCTCATATCACTAAAATTTCAAAATCAACACATCATGAGGTTTTGAAAGCTTTGAAAGAAGCCGGCCTTGATTCATTGCCCGGCCCCGGCGCTGAGATACTAACGGATAGGGTCAGGCGCTTAATAAGTAAAGGAAAATGTGGTTCGCAGGAATGGCTGGATATAATGGTGGAAGCGCACAAATTGGGGCTTACCACTTCGGCTACCATGATGTTTGGGCACGTAGAAACCATTGAAGAACGATTTGAGCACTTAGTTAAATTAAGAGAGGTGCAGGCAAAAAAACCTGAAGGCGCAGTAGGTTTTTTAAATTTTATTCCATGGACTTTCCAGGATGTAGATACATTACTTACAAAAATCCGCGGCGTTCATAATCTTACCACGCCCGAAGAATATATTCGCATGATCGCGATGAGCCGCATCATGTTGCCCAATGTAAAAAATATACAGGCAAGCTGGCTTACAGTTGGTAAACAGGTTGCCCAGCTTTGCTTACATGCCGGCGCTAATGATTTTGGAAGTATTATGATAGAAGAAAATGTAGTAAGCGCCGCAGGCGCGCCACACCGCTTTACCGCCAACGGAATCCAGGAAGCTATAAGAGAAGCCGGTTTTGAGCCGCAACTTAGAAACCAGCAATATGAATTCAGGGAAATGCCTGAGTTGATGGAAGAGCAGGTAATTGATTATTAAATTTCTTTTATCTTTTGCCATAAAGATATCATAATGGCTTTTCAAAATTTTACTCCCGAACAATCTGTTCCAAAAATAAAACAATACTGCGCTTACCAGGAAAGATGCCATTCGGAAGTGAGGGAAAAATTGTATTCATTCGGCTTGCACAAAAAGGAAGTAGAAGAAATCATCTCGGGTTTAATTACTGGAAATTATTTAAATGAAGAACGTTTTGCCATTCATTTTGCCGGGGGGAAATTCAGGATGAAACAATGGGGGAAAATTAAAATAAAACAAGCTTTAAAATTTAAACAAGTAAACGATTATTGTATTCGAAAAGCTTTGAAGGAAATTGATACCAAAGAATATGAAAGGGTTTTCAAAAAGTTGGCAGAACAAAAATTGAAAACTTTAAAAAGCGAAAAAAATATTTTTATAAAAAAGAGGAAATTGCAGGATTTTTTATTACAGAGAGGGTTTGAAACTAATATGATTCGTGAAACTGTAAAAGATATATTGAATTCATTTACACTTCGGCACAAACAAATAACTTTGTTCTTCATTTACTATTATGCCTTCACTCACCATCACACTTATTCAAGCCTATCTTTTTTGGGAAGATAAAAAAGCCAATCTTGAAATGTTTCAACAAAAAATTGAAAGCATCAAAGAAAAAACCGAAATCGTAATTCTTCCGGAAATGTTCAATACCGGTTTTAGTATGAAGCCGGAATTATTTGCCGAAAAAATGGGTGGAGAAACAGTGGAATGGATGAAGAAAATTTCATCAAACAAAAAAATAATTCTTACCGGAAGCATAATGATCGAAGAAGGGGGAAAATTTTTCAACCGCTTACTTTGGGTTTTGCCAAATGGTGAATACGGCATTTATGATAAAAGGCATTTGTTCGCTTATGCTGATGAACACGCCCATTATTCGGCGGGAAATAAAAAACTAATCGCTTCAGTAAAAGGATGGAAAATCAATTTGCAGGTTTGCTATGACCTAAGGTTTCCGGTTTGGTCGCGGCAACCGGCAGGAGATTTGGAAAATCAATATGACCTTTTGATTAACGTTGCCAACTGGCCTGAAAAAAGAAGCCTTGCATGGAAAACTTTATTGCGCGCAAGAGCTATCGAAAACCAATGTTTTGTTGCAGGCATAAACAGGGTAGGAGAAGATGGAAATAAAATTAACTACAACGGCGGGAGCACCATCATTGATCCGATGGGAGAAATTATTTATGAAAAAAATAGTGAAGAAGATGTATTTACTTTCACTTTAGAAAAAGAAAAAGTCACAGATACAAGAAACAGGTTTCCATTTTGGAGAGATGCAGATTTCTTTTTGATTCCTGAATAACCTTATTGGCAGTGAACCAACAAAAAACGGAGATTTTTAATCTCAAATATTAATTTTAAAATTTCTTAACAAAAACCCCTCATGTTATTTTTAATGCAGCGAATAAAATTGTAATTTTAGAAAGCAAATGTTCTATTATGTCTAAAGAAGAAATCAAATATGAAATAAGCAAGGTTTTAGATAAATTTCCTGATGAGGCATTAGGTGAAATATTAACATTCTTAAAAAAATTAGAAGCTAAACAGATGGAGGTATCAATAAAATCTTCGCTTAATAAAATACTTTCAGAAGACACGGAATTATTAACCAGGCTTGCACAATGATAACTGCCAAAGAAGCTGCTGAAATCCACAAAATACTTATTGATAAGTTTGGCGGTTCTTCCGGAATCAGAGATGAAGGAGCCCTTGAGTCCGCAATAATAAGGCCTTTCCAAACTTTCGAAGACAATGAACTTTACCCAAATATTGTTGATAAAGCTGCAGCATTAATTGAAAGTTTACTAATGAATCATCCGTTTATTGATGGAAATAAAAGGACCGGTTATGTTATCATGCGAATGTATTTGATTAATAATGAAATGGACATCCTCGCAAACTCAGGAAGAAAAATTCAAATTTGTAATGAAGATTGCTTCTGGCAAAATCAAGATAGCAGAAATCACAGAATGGCTTTCCAACCAATTTCTATTAAATAATTTTCCTATAATTAGCTTCAAGGTAAAATATTTTTTTCTGAAAGATTTACAGAATATAACTTCACTTTTTGTTCACTTCTCTCTACCCCAAATCCTCTTTTCGTAAATTTGCAACTATGCAGGAATATTTACAGGGATTGAATGATTCGCAACGCGAAGCCGTCCTTCATCGCGATGGGCCGATCATGATCGTAGCAGGAGCAGGGAGTGGAAAAACAAAAGTTTTAACCACAAGAATTGCGCATTTAATGGCTAATGGCGTAGATGCTTTTCAAATACTGGCGCTCACTTTTACTAATAAGGCAGCCGCAGAAATGAAAGAACGTGTTATTAAAATCTTAGGAAATAATGAGGCACGAAATCTTTACATAGGCACTTTTCATTCTGTGTTTGCAAGAATTTTAAGAGCAGAAGCTGATAAACTCGGTTATCCGCGCAACTTCACGATTTATGACACAGACGATTCAAAAAGTGTAGTGAAAACGGTGATAAAAGAAATGGATCTTGATGACAAACATTATAAGGCCAACACTGTTTTTAACAGGATTTCAAGTGCAAAAAATAGTCTGGTCACTCCTGAAGAATATATCAATGATTTCGGATTGCAGCAGGAAGATGCCAGGGCAAACCGCCCGATGATAGGGCAGATTTACGCCGCTTACTGTAACCGTTGTTTTAAAAATGGCGCAATGGATTTTGATGACCTTTTGCTGAAGTTTTACCAGTTATTAAAAACGCATCCGGAAAGCCTGAGCAAATACCAGCGCAAGTTCAAATACATAATGATTGATGAATACCAGGATACGAATACTTCGCAATACCAGATCATAAAACTATTAGGCGCGATGCATGAAAATGTAGCCGTAGTGGGCGATGATGCACAAAGTATTTATAGTTTCCGCGGAGCTACGATTGAAAATATTCTGCGGTTTCAAAAAGATTATGATGAAGTGAAAGTGGTAATGCTCGAACAAAATTACCGTAGCTCTCAAAATATTCTTCATGTGGCCAATCACATTATTGCCAACAACAAAGGGCAAATTCCAAAAAAACTATGGACAAGCAATATTGAAGGAGAAAAAATAAATTTAGTAAGAACTGCTACCGATAATGAGGAGGGAAAATATGTAGCCGATGCCATCCAGGAACAGAAACTGCGCAATCATTACCGCAACAGCGATTTTGCTATTCTTTACCGGACTAATGCACAAAGTAGAAGTTTTGAAGAAAGCCTTCGGCGTATGAATATTGCTTACCGCATTTATGGCGGCATCAGTTTTTATCAAAGAAAAGAGATCAAAGATTTTTTAAGTTACCTGCGTGTTATTGTAAATCCCGGTGATGAAGAAGCCCTAAAAAGAATTATCAATTACCCGGCAAGAGGTATTGGAAAAACCTCAGTTGAAAAAGCAGTTCTTTATGCCAATCAACAAAATATTTCGATGTGGAATGTGCTGGAACGTGCTTCAGAATTTGGTTACAGGGCAAATACTCTTGAAACGATCAGCAATTTTGTGGTAATGATCAAAATGTTTCAAAGTGAATTACAAAAGAAAAATGCTTACGATCTTGCTATCCTTGTTGGAAAAAATACAGGAATGGTAAAAGATCTTTTTAATGATAAAACCACTGAAGGTTTGGCGCGCTATGAAAACCTGCAGGAGTTATTAAACTCAATAAAAGAATATACTGAAACACCAACAGAAGATGGCGAATTGCTTGATAAAAGCCTGGGTAGTTACCTGCAACAAATAACGTTACTTACTGATGCCGATGATGACAAAGCAGAAAGCGATGTGGTAAAATTAATGACGATCCATGCGGCAAAAGGTTTGGAATTTCCCGTAATTTTTGTTGGCGGCCTTGAAGAAACATTGTTTCCAAATGCAATGTCAATCAATACACGGGAAGAACTGGAAGAAGAAAGAAGATTATTTTATGTAGCGATTACACGAGCTAAAAACAGGCTTTGGCTAACGTATGCCAACAATCGTTACCGCTTTGGAAACCTTACCCAAAATGAACCCAGCCGGTTTATTGATGAACTTCCACAGGAGCGTCTGGATAAATCTTTTGCCGGAGGCAATATGCGAAACAATCAAACGAATTATTGGAATGCATTTGACAAGCCAAAATATCCGGGCAGCAATCAAAAAAGGGAAACCAAACCTGAGAAACCCGCTTACTTAGTTTCAACGCCGGTTATAAAAATAAAGGAACATGTTCCTTCGCCGGATTTTGCACCGAGCGACACCAGGAATTTACAAACCGGGCAAAAGATTGAGCATCAAAAATTTGGTTTTGGCGAAGTACTAAAAATGGAAGGTGCTTCTCATAACCCGATAGCTACTGTAAAATTTGAGCATAACGGAGAGAAAAAAATTATGCTTAATTATGCCAAATTAAGAATCGTGGAATAAAGTTCATTTACTGCTTAATGAACGTGCCTGCGCTTGATAATTCCCCCGGAAGCTTCTTTTATCGTGCTTGCAAAAACGAACGAACGCGGGTCAATTTCGCTTACCAGGTTTTTAAGTTTTCTTATTTCCAGCCTTGTGATAACGGTAAAAATAATATCGCAATCACTGTGCAGGTCAAATTTGCCCGGCAAAAATCCACGTTCACCTTTATAAATCGTAATTCCTCTTCCCATTTCATTTACCAGCCTGTCTTTTATGATTTCACTTTTGCCGGAAATAATAGTAACGCCAATATAGGCTTCCAGGCCTTCCACCACATAATCCACCGTGCGGGAAGCGGTAAAATAAGTAAGCATAGAATATAAGGCTATTTGAATGCCAAAGCGAAATGCAGCAATTCCGAAAATAAGTATATTGATGGCGAGGATAATTTCTGTAATGGTAAAGCTTGTTTTTTTCCAGGTATATAAAGCAAGTATCTCAATTCCGTCAATGGCGCAACCGGCTCTCATTGTTAAACCGATTCCTGCGCCAACAAAAAACCCACCAAAAATAGATACCAATAATTTATCGGAAGTAATTGAATAATGAGGGAAATAATACAAGCAAAATCCTAATAGCAAAACACAAATAAAGGTCTTTAGGGCGTAATCAAAATTAATAGCGTAAATACAAATAATAATAAATGGCAGATTGGCCAACATGATGACATAAGAAATATCAAAATGATATAGTTCACTAATCAAAAGCGAAATTCCTGTAATGCCGCCATCAAAAAAACCATTAGGAATCAGAAACCCTTTAAGCGAAAAAGCAGCCAAAAGCACGCCAATAACAATAAACAATCCATCACTTACCCAACCATTTATCTCAATACCTTTTTTAGGTTTTTTTTGCCTGGCAGCCCTTATTTTTAGTTGTAATGCAGTTTCCTTTATTCTGGTATTCAGTTTTTTTTGCGCAGTGGCGGTAAAATAGTGATGAGCCTCTACAAATTTTATTTCTTCTTTGCTCCATTCTTCCCGGGTTTTTACGAGCCCCGCTTCGTGAAGTTCCTTGTATAATTTATCCGCACCTATGAAATACTTGTCGGTGCCAAGATAGAAAAGGTCAGCATCGCAAAGAATTTGAGCCAGTTTATTCTTCGGTTCCTGTGGAATTTTAGTTGACAGAATAAGTTGGCAAATTTGTTCAATTTCTTCCTTATCGTACCCAAACTGAGGTAACCATTTTCTTGCCATATCGCAGGAGATTTCTTCATGGTCGCTGTAGGTTTCTAAAAAGCCACAATCATGAAACAAGGCAGCTGTTTTTACCAGGGTTAAATCATCCCCGGAAATTTTTTCGGAGTGGGCAAGCATTTCCGCAGAAGATAAAACATCTCTGGTGTGTTCCGCATTATGATAATGCAGGAAGGGGGGTAAATCTTTTTCTAACTTTTTCATTAAAAAAGGATAAGCCTTGTCAAACTGCATTTGTGGTTGCTGGTTCAAGAATTATTGATTTATTGATAAAAAATGATAGGGTTTAGCAAACTACAGATAGTTTGTTTTAAAAAAAATACTCATGCACAAATCTAAACATTACGGTATAAAGTTTATTAAAAATGTATCTTCAAATAAATTGAAATACTAATGCTGTAATTTTTTAAAAACTAAGCGATGAGTAATTCCTATCCTTTTTTTATCTGGAAAAAAGCGCCTTTTCTGCGTTTACTCATTCCGGTTATATTGGGGGTTTTATTTCAATTTTATTTAAAAGCCCCACTTTATTTTATCATATTTTCAGCAGTAATATTTGTAATTCTGTTTATAGGTTTTTCATTTTTGCCAGAGGCAATAAGGTTCAAACTTAAAGCAATCCAGGGGTTTTTAATCGCAGGTTTTTTATTGCTTTTTGGGTCGTTTCTCGCGTGGCAGAAAGACATTAGAAACCATTCAAACTGGTATGGAAATTATGCTAAACAAGAAAGTTTTATCGTTGCCACAATTACTGAACCGCTCCAGGAAAAGGCTAAAACTTATAAGGCAATTGCGAATGCTGATATCGTTATTTCGAATGGGGAAAAACGAAAGAACAAGTGGAAAGTTTTTAATTTATTTTAAAAAAGATAGCGTTTCACAAAATTTAAAATATGGCGATCAAATCATAGTAAACAAAGGTTTAAGCCCGATTCTTAATTCGGGAAACCCCGCCGCGTTTGATTATAAACAATATTGTGCTTTTCACCAGCTTTTCCACCAGGTTTATTTAAAAACTGGCCAATGGGTTTTATTGCCCCAAAAAAATAAAAATATTCTTCCGGCTTTTATTTTTTCCACCAGGGAGAAAGTAGTTTCAATTCTTGAAAAATATATGGGGAAAAATGATGAATCGGCGATAGCGAAAGCTTTGCTGATTGGTTATAAAGTAGATCTTGATAAAGATTTGATCCAGGCTTACAGCAATGCCGGCGTTGTTCATATCATCGCTATCTCCGGGCTTCATATCGGAATTATTTATGCAATTTTGTTATGGATTTTTTCGGTTCTTCCTGTTATCAAAAGATCAAAGCCTTTACGTGTAATTTTAATTATTAGTTGCCTTTGGCTTTTTGCTTTGCTTACTGGCGCGGCCCCATCTGTAACACGTGCGGCGGTTATGTTTTCATTTATTATTATCGCAAGCGGTTTTAATAAAAAGAGTTCAATTTATAATTCTATTGCCGCGTCGGCTTTTTTCATATTATGTTTTAATCCCTATGACTTGTGGAATGTAGGATTTCAACTTTCTTACCTGGCAGTTTTGGGCATTGTGATCACACAAAAATCAATAGCAAACTGGTTTTATTTTAAAAATAAACTGTTGCGGGGAGCGTGGCAATTGGCAGCCGTTTCATTGTCGGCCCAGTTGTTTACTTTTCCTTTGTGTTTGTATTATTTTCATCAGCTTCCATTGCTATTTTTATTGACGAACCTCGTAGCCATTCCGCTTGCTACTTTGATTCTTTGCGGTTGCCTGGTTTTGATAATTATTTCTCCTGTAGCTATAGCGGCATTTTATTTTGCAAAAATGGTTTACGGCTTAATTTGGTTTCTAAATCATTGCGTTTTATTCTTCGATTCTATTCCTTTTTCATTGTGGAAAAGCGTTTATGTTTCTGTTGCAGATACTTTTTTATTGTACTTAATTGTATTCGCTATCGTGTATTCTTTTATCAAAAAAAATAAAATGGCATTTAAAATTGCCTTCGCTTTTTCCCTGCTTTTTGTTTCTTTCAGAACTTTTAATGGCTGGCAATTGTATCATCAAAAGAAAATAATTGTTTACAATATTCCAATGCACAAAGCAGTTGAATTTATTGATAGAAAAAATTTCTATTTCTGCGGCGACAGCGATGTTGTAAATGATAAATTGTTGAATAAATACAATATAACGCCTGTTCACACTGCTTTTGACCTAAAAGAAAAACCTGGCCCACTAAAGGAATTATTTATGAAAAACAATTTTTACCAATTTTATAATAAAAAAATAGTAATGATTGATACTGCTATGAATTACTATCCGGTGGAAAATAAAATAAAGGCCAGCTATATTATTATTTCAAAAAACCCACGAATTAAAATGGCTGATGTTGCTCAAAAGTTTGATTGTAAGAATTACATTTTTGACGCTTCAAATCCTCCGTGGAAAATAGAGCAATGGAAAAAAGAGTGTGAAGAATTACATTTGCATTTCTATTCTGTTTCCAAACAGGGAGCCTTCGTAATCAATTTATAAATGAAAAAATTCTTTCGAAAAAATGCAGCAAAAAATAAAATCAGCACTCATTTCGGTTTATAATAAAGATGGATTAAAAGAAATTATTCCATTGTTTCTCGAACAAAACATTACCATTTACAGTACGGGAGGCACCCAAAAATTTATTGAAGAAAACGGCGGTAAATGTGTTTCTGTTGAATCGCTTACGGGTTATCCTTCTATATTGGGCGGAAGGGTCAAAACACTACATCCGGTTGTGTTTGGCGGTTTTTTGGCAAGGCGCGATGTTGAGAATGATTTAAAAGAAATGGAGCAATACAACATTCCTGAAATTGATTTGGTGGTGGTTGACCTTTACCCTTTTGAGGAAACCGTAAAAGCTACTAATGAGGAAGCTGCAATCATTGAAAAAATTGATATTGGAGGGCCATCCATGATACGTGCGGCAGCAAAAAATTTTAAAAATGTATTGGTAATTGCCGATAAAAATGAATATAAAAACCTGGAAAATATTTTATCCCAAAAAAGTGCGGAAACCTCTTTGGAAGAAAGAAAAGATTTTGCAAGGAAAGCATTCGATGTTTGCGCAGGCTATGATATCGCCATTTCCAATTATTTTAATAAAACCAATTTTGCCAATCCTTTTCAGTTAGAAAATAAAGTGTTGCGTTATGGCGAAAACCCGCATCAGCACGGATATTTTTTTGGAAACCCGGATGAAATTTTTGAACAATTAAATGGCAAAGAACTTTCTTATAATAACCTGGTAGATATTGATGGCGCTTTACAATTGATGAAAGAATTTCAAACAGATACTTCGGGAAGTATAACTTTTGCTATTTTTAAACATACCAATGCATGCGGAGTTTCACAAAGAAAAAATGTGTCAGAAGCATTTGCAGCGGCTCTTGCCGGAGACCCTGAAAGCGCTTTCGGAGGGATATTAATTGCTAATTCAGCCATTGATAAAACTACTGCCGAAGCAATGAAAGATTTATTTTTTGAAGTGTTGATAGCACCTTCTTTTGACGAAGATGCGTTAGAAGTTTTGAAGATGAAAAAAAACAGGATTCTTTTAAAACTGAAAAAGTTTCCTGATGAAATACAACAAACAAAAGCTTTGTTGAACGGATTATTGTTCCAGGATAATGACAAAGGAAATTTTACAGAATGGAAAGAGGAAGGCGGAAGGATTTCAACTGAAAACGAAAAAGAAGACCTCGTTTTTGCAAACCTTGTTTGCAAACATTTAAAAAGCAATGCGATTGCCATTATTAAAAACAAGCAGCTTCTCGGAAAAGGTGCGGGGCAAACTTCGAGAGTGGATGCATTAAAGCACGCAATCGAAAAAGCCAACCAATTTGAATTTGATTTGCAAAACGCAGTAGTGGCCAGCGATGCATTTTTCCCGTTTGACGATTGCGTAAAAATTGCACATAACGCCGGTATTACGGCATTCATACAACCCGGAGGGTCTATTCGTGATAAAGATTCAATTGATTATTGCAAAGAAAACGACCTGGTAATGGTTATTACAGGCCTGCGGCATTTTAAACATTAAGCCTATATTCAAAAACAGGGATCCTGATTATTTGTCCGTTTACTATGCTGGCAAAAATTATTACGGGGAAAAAATAATTATCTTTATACCATGAGTGCTGTAAAATTATTACCATATTATACCTATAAAGATTATTGCAATTGGGAAGGCCGTTGGGAACTAATTGAAGGTATTCCTTATGCCATGAGCCCTGCGCCTTCGCCGCACCACCAGTGGATTGTAGCGAACATTATTTACGAGTTAAAGAAGGCATTAAAAGAGTCAGAATGCAAACGCTGCAAGGTTTATGATTTTGTTGATGTAAAAGTTGAAGAAGATACAATTCTACAACCAGATGCTTCTATCATTTGCGGGGAAATAAATAAAAATTTTGTTGACTTCCCTCCTGCTTTGGTAGTAGAAATTTTATCTGACGCGACTTCATTAAAAGACAGGATTACCAAATTTTCTATTTATGAGAAATTTGGAATAAAATATTACCTTATTGTAGATACTGAAAAAGAGGCAGTAGAAATTTATGCGCTTGAAGATTCAAAATATATAATTCAATCTTTTAGCCCGGAAAATATTTTTACTTTTTTATTTTCAGAAGATTGCAGCATTGATATTTTATTTAAAAATATCTGGGAATAATTCAGGCAAATGAAAATCTTATTTATTTATTGGTTTACTATAAACTGAAACGGTTTTTCTTATCAACTTTATTTCAACTCCCTTTCCTTTTTCCACATTTGATTAAAAGTTTTTTTGCTAAACTCAAGCGGGGCATGGTACTCATCCCAGCCTTTAAATAACCGGTTTACTACTTTGGATTTCAAATTTCCACTTCCCATATTCATCATTCCTCTTTTTAAAGAAGCTATTTTCCATACCTTCCAGGCCATCTTTTCTGAAGAAGAAGCCAGTCCTTCAATCACGCTTTCATTGCGGTTTACCAATAATAATTCATGAAGGTTAATTTTAACCGGGCAAACTTCGGTGCAAGCTCCGCACAATGACGAGGCATAACTTAAATGTTTAAATTCTTCAAGCCCTTGCAAGTTCGGTGTAATAACACTTCCAATAGGGCCACTATAAGTTGTTCCATAAGTATGGCCGCCAATATTTTTATAAACCGGGCAAACATTTAAACAAGCGCCACAACGGATGCAATAAAGGCTTTCCCTTTGCCGTGTATTTGCAAGAATATTAGTACGGTTATTGTCTAAAAAAATAACATACATTTCTTCAGGGCCATCATTTTCCCCTGGTTGCCTTGGCCCTGAAATAATACTGCTGTAAACCGTTACTTTTTGCCCTGTCCCGTAAGTAGCTAATAATGGCCAAAGCAAAGCCAGGTCTGTAATGGAAGGAATCATTTTTTCAATTCCTACAATAGCAATATGAGTTTTTGGCCATGCTGATGTGAGCCTTGCATTTCCTTCGTTTTCCGTAAGGGCAATACCTCCAATATCGGCAATAATAAAATTAGCGCCGGTAATTCCTATCTCTGCCTGTATATATTTTTCTCTCAATTTTTCTCTTGCAACTAATGTGAGTTCTTCCGGTGAAAGGTTAGATGGAACTCCTAATTTTTCAGAAAAAAGTTTGGCAACGTCTTCCTTGCTTTTGTGCATCGCCGGAGTTACAATATGATAAGGCGGCTCACCATCCAGTTGCTGAATATATTCGCCCAAATCGGTTTCTATGCTTTCGATTCCATTTTCTTCTAAAAAATGATTCAGGTGAATTTCCTCAGTAACCATGCTTTTGCTTTTCACAATCTTTTTACAATTTTTCTCTTTGCAAATTGCGAGAATTTCATCCAAAGCTTCCTGTGAGTCTTGTGCCCAAATCACTTTCCCCCCGCGTTTGGTAAACTGCATTTCAAATTCTTCTAAATGCTGATCAAGCGTTTCTAATGCGCGCCACTTTATATTCTTGGCCCTTTCTTTTACAAGGTTATTATCTTCAAACTGTTGCTTAGCCTTTGGTACCACAGAATTGTATTTCCCGATATTGAAATTTATTTTCTGCCGGTGCTCAAGGTCGGCGCTTTTAATAGTGCTTTTTGCTTTAAAGGTTGATGCGTTTTCTGTCATTTTTAGTTTTTTCAAAAAACAAAGATGCTTTTATATCTTCTATTTATAATAGGGAATATTTTTATTCAAAAAAACACAAGTAGAGGTTGGAACCCGATTATTTACAGTAAACAAATAAATAAACCAAATTCCTGTTTTATTTATTATTCTTTTTGTCCGCCTGGCCTGTGTATCAGAGGCTAAAACTCCGCGTTCTTCGGAAACCTCGGAAAAGGAATGACATCTCTTATATTCGTCATGCCGGTTACAAATTGAATCATACGCTCGAAACCAAGCCCAAAACCTGCGTGTGGCACACTTCCAAAGCGCCGTGTATCTAAATACCAATTCATTTCTTCAACCGGGATATTCATTTCCTGCATTCTTTTTTCCAACACATCCAATCTTTCTTCACGCTGGGAGCCACCGACTATTTCGCCGATTCCCGGCGCAAGAATATCCATCGCAGCTACCGTTTTTCCATCATCATTTTGCCGCATGTAAAATGCTTTTATTTCTTTCGGGTAATTAATAAGTATTACCGGTTTTTTAAAATGCTTTTCTACCAAATAGCGCTCATGTTCACTTTGTAAATCAATTCCCCATTCATTTACCAAATATTGAAATTTCTTTTTCTTATTGGGAGTGGAATTTTTTAAAATTTCTATCGCTTCGCTGTAAGTTAACCTTTCAAAATCATTATTAATTACAAATTCCAGTTTCTCAATCAATCCCATTTCACTACGCTCATTCTGCGGTTTTTGTTTTTCTTCTTCTGCCAATCGCGTTGCCAGAAAATCCAGGTCTTCGCGGTTATTATCCAAAGCATATTTAATAATGTATTTGATAAATTCTTCCGCCAGGTTCATATCATCTTCCAAATCTGAAAATGCCATTTCAGGCTCAATCATCCAAAACTCGGCAAGATGCCTGGCGGTGTTGGAATTTTCTGCACGGAAGGTTGGGCCAAAAGTATAAACATCGCCGAGAGCCATTGCCGCCAGTTCGGCTTCCAATTGCCCGCTTACAGTTAGGTTGGTAGCCTTTCCAAAAAAATCTTCTTTGTAATTAATAGTTCCATCTTCGCTTTTTGAAGGATTTTTAAGGTCAAAAGCCGTAACATGAAAAGTTTCGCCGGCGCCTTCTGCATCAGAAGCAGTGATGATTGGGGAATGCAAATACACAAATCCCTTTTTATTGAAAAATTCATGAATGGCAAATGCCAGCGAATGCCTTACCCTGAAAATAGCTCCGAATGTATTGGTACGAAAACGCAGATGCGCGATTTCCCTTAAAAATTCAAGGCTGTGTTTTTTGGGCTGAAGTGGAAATTTTTCCGCATCGCTATCACCAAGTACTTCTACATTTTCGGCTTTTAATTCTACTTTCTGGCCTTTACCCAATGAAGGAACCAAAGTTCCGGAAACTTTTAAGGCAGCGCCTGTCGTAACTCTTTTCAAAAGAGCCTCTTCAAACTTTCCTAATTCCAAAACAATTTGGAGGTTAGAATTGGTACTGCCATCATTAAGCGCTATAAATTGGTTATTTCTGAATGTGCGCACCCAGCCCATTACTGTTAATTCGTGGTTAATTGATTCACTTTTTAAGGCATCTTTAATGCGAACTCTTTTATTGAACATTTCTTTCTATTATATTCGCAAATATAAGTATCAAATAAATTTTCTGGCCTAATCCTTGTTGAAGCACTATTAAAGGGATATAACGCCGGGGATATTTATCCACCAAAAAAGAAAAAAATTTATTATTTTATTATTTTAGTGTAATATTGCATCAGATTAAAGCTGACTAATTTTCCTTTACTACGGTTACATTAGTATTAAAAGAATCCATTCCATTATAAATATCAAAATTAGATTTTACAACTTCAATTGCGTTTTTGACTATTAATCTATACGTCTCTTTATGTATGACATTTTACAATTGAACGATATGCTCGTTCCAGAATTGCTCGATATAGCTGAGCAACAAAATATAACTGATACAAATAATTTAGAAAAACAAGAATTAATTTATAAAATTCTCGATAAACAAGCATCAATGGCCCGAACGAAAAACAGGAAACCACTTCCGAAAAACCCAAAAGAAAGCGTATCGTAAAATCTACTGCCAAAAAGCAGCCGGTGGAAGATAGCACCTCAACTGAAGAGAAAGAGCATAAAGCAAAAAAACCAGAAGAGAAAAAACCAGAAGAGAAGAAGAAAACCTCAAAAAAGCAGAAAGAAGAAGTTGCTGAAAAACCTGAATTGGATATTGATCAATATGAGGATGAAGATGATGATCGGGTTGAACATCTTGCCGACCCTAAAACGATTGCCCCCGCTTTACTCGAATTGTTGAAAGACGAAGATGAAGAGGAGGAAGAATTAATGCCTGAACCTTCTTCTAACGGCCATCAGCATCATTCCAAAAATTTTCAGAAAAAAGAACCTGCGTTTAATATAGAATTCGACGGAATCATTCTTGCAGAAGGCGTTTTAGAAATGATGCCCGATGGATACGGTTTCCTTAGAAGCAGCGATTATAATTATTTGTCCTCGCCGGATGATGTATATGTTTCTCCTTCACAAATCAAATTATTCGGTTTAAAAACAGGCGATACTGTTTATGGTTCTGTTCGCCCACCGAAAGAAGGAGAAAAATATTTTGCCCTTCTAAAAGTGGAAACTATTAATGGAAGAGGACCTGATGAGGTACGCGACCGCGTTCCTTTTGATTACCTTACTCCATTATTCCCTTTTCAGAAGCTGGATTTATTTTTGACACCCAATAATCTTTCTACAAGGATCATTGATTTATTTACACCAATAGGAAAAGGGCAACGTGGTTTAATTGTTTCGCAGCCTAAGACGGGTAAAACGATGTTGCTGAAAGAAATTGCCAATGCGATTGCCGCCAATCATCCTGAATGTTATTTAATGATTGTTTTGGTAGATGAGCGCCCTGAAGAAGTGACTGATATGGAAAGAAGCGTAAAAGCGGAAGTAATAGCTTCTACATTTGACGAGCCTGCCGAAAAGCATGTGAAAGTGAGTACCATGGCTTTGCAAAAAGCAAAACGCCTGGTAGAATGTGGCCATGATGTAGTAATCTTATTAGATAGTATTACGCGTTTGGCAAGAGCGCATAACACCGTTTCCCCCGCAAGTGGTAAAGTATTATCAGGCGGTGTGGAAGCCAATGCCATGCAAAAACCCAAACAGTTTTTTGGAGCAGCGCGCAAAATTGAAAACGGTGGTTCGCTTACCATCATTGCAACCGCATTAGTTGACACAGGAAGTAAAATGGATGAAGTAATTTTTGAAGAATTTAAAGGAACCGGCAATATGGAACTTCAGCTTGACAGAAGATTATCTAACCGGAGAATTTTCCCTGCCATTGATATTGTTTCTTCTTCTACGCGGCGCGATGACCTGTTGCTGGATAAAGACACGCTCCAGCGTATGTGGGTATTGCGTAACCACATGGCCGATATGAATCCCGAAGAAGCGATTACCCTTTTGATGAAAAACATGAAAGGAACAAAAGACAATGTGGAATTCCTTACTTCTATGAATGGATAGAAATTACCAGAACCAGGCATTCGGGGAAAGAATATTCCGGATAACCGTGAAAAAAATTACAGTAAACGAAGTTTAAATAAAGATTTTTGTTTTCTTAAATTAACTGCCTGAAAGACCTGATTTTCTTCTAAGAAGTATTTCAATATGAGTAGAGGCACCTTTTAAACCTAATTTTATTATTTATACATTTGCGAGATGAAAAATGTTGATAACATGGAATACAATACAACCCGTAACCATCTTACGATTAGAGAATACGGCCGCCATATTCAAAAAATGGCGGAATATGTGTTGACAATCGAAGATAGGGACAAACGCCAGAAAAATGCGGAATCACTTGTCGAATTAATGGGCTTCCTGAATCCGCAACTTAAAAATGTAGAAGATTTTCGCCATAAGTTATGGGACCATCTTTTTTTAATAACAGATTTTAAATTAGAGGTGGACAGCCCCTACCCGGTACCAACACGGGAAACACTAACGGCCAAAACCTGACCCGCTTCCGTATCCAAAAAGGTACCCCAAATATAACCATCTTGGTAAAAATATTGAGATAGTAATAGACAAGGCTTTGAGCGAAGAAAACCCGGAAAAACGCCAGGGTTTTGCCAATTCCATCGCCTATTATATGAAACTTACCTACAGCAACTGGCACCGGGAACTGGTTCATGATGATAATATTCAAACAGAACTTTCTTCTATTACCGATGGAGAACTTGAATTTAATAACCGTCCATTTATCAAACACCGCGTTGAAAATAACCGTGAGGAATTTGGCGGGGGTGGCAAATACCGGAAAAATTTTGGTTCAAGAAATAACCGTAACCAGGGCGGCAGGGATAACAGGAATAACAACAGAAAATATGGAAAGAAACGATATTGAATATTTTAGTTTAGGGTTTTGATAGTTTATATAATGCATGAAGAAATTCATTTAGAAAAAAATAATCAAATAAGTTTGCAGCCCTGGCATTTATAATAAATTGCCGGGGTTTTATTTTTTTAATAAACAGAAAGAATTTTTAAATGGGTTCATTTGAAGTAACAGGTGGCAAAAAATTAAAAGGAGAAATAATTCCGCAGGGCGCCAAAAATGAAGCGTTACAGGTTATTTCTGCCGTTCTGCTGACGAACCAAAAAGTTGTTATCCATAATATTCCCGATATAATTGACGTAAATCTTCAGATCGAATTGTTACATGATTTAGGCGTAACGATAGAAAGAATTGACAACCATACCTGTTATTTCCAGGCCGATAATGTGGATCTGAACTATTTATCTTCTTCTGTTTTTCAAAAAAAGACAGGGCGCTTGCGCGGCAGCGTAATGCTTGCCGGGCCCATGTTGGCGCGTTTTAAAACTGCATATATTCCAAAGCCCGGTGGCGATAAAATCGGGCGCAGAAGATTAGATACGCATATCATCGGGTTTGAAAAATTAGGGGCTAAGTTCGATTATTCTACAGATGAATCTTTTTTTCACCTTCATACTTCAAGGTTAAAGGGCACTTACCTTTTACTGGAAGAACCGAGCGTAACCGGGACCGCTAACTTAGTAATGGCGGCTGTTTTAGCCGAAGGTATTACCACAATTTATAATGCCGCCTGCGAGCCATACATTCAGCAGCTTTGTAAAATGCTGAATAATATGGGAGCGAATATTTCAGGCGCAGGCAGCAACTGCATTCTAATAGAAGGTGTTGACGAATTAAATGGAACTACACACACGATACTTCCTGATATGATTGAAGTCGGTTCTTTTATCGGGCTTGCCGCTATGACCCAAAGTGATATTATAATAAAAAATGCCGGCATTCAACATCTGGGAGTTATTCCTGGCCGGTTTCAGCAATTGGGAATAAAGCTGAATTTTTCAGGCGATGATATTCATATACCTGAACAGGAAATTTATGAGATTGAAACTTTCCTGGATAGCTCCATGTTAACGATTTCTGATCATCCGTGGCCGGGTTTTACGCCTGACCTGTTAAGCATTATCCTGGTAGTCGCTACACAGGCAAAAGGAAGCGTTTTGGTTCATCAAAAAATGTTTGAAAGCAGGTTATTTTTCGTAGATAAAATAATAGAAATGGGAGCGCGCATAGTTTTATGCGACCCTCACCGCGCGGTAGTTGTAGGGCTTGAAAGGAAATTTCCATTACGAGGTATTACAATGAGCAGCCCTGATATCAGGGCAGGCGTTGCTTTATTGATCGCAGCGTTAAGCGCCGAAGGGAAAAGCATTATTCAAAACATAGAACAAATAGACAGAGGTTATCAAAATATAGATAAAAGGTTAAAAAATCTAGGGGCAGAAATTATCAGAAAGGCAAATTAATTGGTATTTATAAACCGGGAAAAATAATGGGAAAAAAATACAACAAAATCATTTTAATCACCGCACCTTCCGGCTCAGGTAAAACGTCGGTTGTGAATCATTTGATGAAAAAATTTCCAGAGCTTGCTTTTTCAGTTTCTGCTACTACAAGAGCCCCAAGAAAAAATGAAAAAGACGGGCAGGACTATTATTTCATTGATGAAAAAGAGTTTCGGGAAAAAATACATAAAAAAGAATTCCTTGAGTGGGAAATGGTTTATGAAGGAAAATATTATGGGACCTTAAAATCTGATATGGAACGCATCTGGAAAGAAAATAAGATTCCCGTCCTTGATATTGATGTGCAGGGCGCTATCCATGTTCAGCAACAATACCCGGTTAATACGATTGCCCTTTTTATACAAGCGCCTTCAGCAGAAGAATTAAAGAGAAGATTAAAACTCCGAGGTTCAGAAACGGACGAATCCCTTCAGGCACGGCTCAACAAATCGAAGTATGAAATGACTTTTAAAAAGCATTTTGAAAATATAATTACCAATGAAAATTTTCAAACCGCCTGTAAAGAAGCGGATAAGATTGTAGGTGATTTTCTAAATAATTAACCGTCTTCTTCGTTTTCTATTTATAAATTTGTAGATATGGACTGGATATTGATTGTGTCAATAATAATAACCTTGCTTCTTATCGGATTTTTTTCGGGGATAGAAATTGTTTTTATTTCTGCCAATAAATTATCTATCGAACTAAGAAGAAAACAAGGAAATTATAGCGGTAAAATTTGGTCCTCCTTCCTTGAATCGCCTGCCCGGTTTATTGTTACCACTCTTTTAATTACCGATATTCTTCTTGTTATTTACGGGCTTTTGGCAAGCGATGCCTTATCAGCCGTTTGGAATTATGCGTCAATAGAAAATCAATATATTATTCTTGCTGCCGAAACCGTAATTGCAACAATTATTCTCATTTTTGTTAGCTCGGTTTTTAAATCAATATTACGGGCAAATGGAAATGCTGTTACAGCAAGCTCCGGTATCAGCTTTTGCATAAAAAGTTGCTATTCGCTTTTCTCATGGATTGCCAAATATTTTGTAAATATTTCCGAATGGCTTCTAAAATATCTTTTTAATGTAAAACTTCAAAATAAAACCCAATCTTTTACACGAATGGATCTTGATCATTATGTGCAACAATTGAACATGACAGATAATGATGAGAACCAGGAAATGAATAATGAAATTTTTGAAAACGTAATGTCGCTTTCTGAAACACGGATCCGCGAATGCCTTATTCCAAGAAAAGAAGTGGTCGCTGTTGATATTAATTTCACTTTAGAACAAATTAAAGCGAGTTTTATAGAAACCAAATTGAGCAAATTGGTTGTTTATGAAAATAATATTGACAATGTACAGGGTTATGTGCATCAACTTGATTTATTTAAAAACCCTGAATCGCTTCGCTCTGTGTTATTACCAATACCTGTGATTCCTGAAAGCATGAATGCATCAGACCTGATGAATAAATTTACCAAAGAACGAAAAAGCATCGCCTGGGTAATTGATGAATTTGGCGGAACCGCGGGTATCGTAACGATGGAAGATTTGCTGGAAGAAATTTTTGGGGATATTTATGATGAATATGATGTACAGGAAGATGTTGTGGATAAACAGATCGCTTCTAATGAATTTCTTTTTAGTGGCAGGCTTGAACTGGATTACCTCCTCGAAAAGTACAAACTTAATTTTAGAAAAAACGAAGAATCTGAAACACTTTCGGGGTATATTATCAATCTTCATGAATCTATCCCGAGAGAAAAGGACCGCATTATAATTGATGATTATCAATTCGATATTTTAAAAGTAAGCCAGACAAGAATTGAAACCGTGAAATTAAAAGTGCTGCGATAAAAATTGCAGAAGAAAATCTAAATCGTTAATCCGAATGCGAATTGCAGTAAATGCCAGCTCTTTAAAAAACAAACGTTTTGAAACATTTATACAATTAGCAAAACTTCATACGGAGCATACTTTCCTGTTTTTTTTTGATAAAGAACATAAGCCGCTCAATATTTCTGAAAATATAATTCCTGTTGTAATTAAGCCACAGGCAACGATTCCATTGAAATCTAAAATCTGGTACAACCTCAAACTACAGGTAGCTTTAAAAAAAAATAAAGCCGATGTTTTTATCAGCGAAAAGTTTATTTCTTTAAAAAGCAAAATTCCGCAGATATTACTTTCACCTGATCTCACTTATATTTTTCATCCTGGATTAATTGATAAAAAGCAACTTTCATTTTATAAAAAAAATACGCCTGAGTTTTTAAATAAAGCAAACCGTATTGTCGTAAATTCTCATTTTTTTAAAAAAGAAATTATAGAACGGTTCAAAACAGATGAACAAAAAATCAGCATCATCTATCCGGAAATAAAAAAAAGTTTTGATTTCGTTTCGCAGGAAGAAAAGGAAGTTATAAAAGAAAAATATGCTGAAGGAAATGAATATTTTATTTATAATGGAATCATCAGCCCGCAACAAAACCTGGTGAATTTATTGAAGGCATTTTCATTTTTTAAGAAAAGGCAAAAAAGTAAAATGCAGTTGCTCATTACCGGGAAGCGCGGAGAGAAATATGAAGAATTTGTTCATTCACTACAATCTTACCGGTTTAGAAATGATGTGAAGCTCTTAGAAAATCTTTCATCAAATGAATCTCAAAAAATTTTGGCTTCCACTTACGCAATGGTATATGTGCCTTTTTATGAAAGCGAAGGCGATGAATTAATTGAAGCCATGCAATCTGAAATTCCGTTGATTGTTTCTGATACCCAATTTTTAAAAGAATATTGCGGCGATGCGGCTTTATATGTTGAACCAGCAACCCCAAAAGATATCGCTGAAAAAATGATGTTACTTTTCAAAGATGAGCAAAAAAGAAAAGAATTTATTGGAAAAGAAAAATTGCAGATAAAGCTTTTTGAAAACACAAAGCCTGCTGCAGAATTATTTAATATTATTAAAGAAATTCAAGGGATGCCCGGGCGTTAAAATTGTAGGTGTATTTTCTGCTTTCGGAAAACTTCTCATCCACTGTTAAATATGAAATTTTTTTCATTTACTTTGTATACTGTATTCGATTTTTCTGAAGCAAACTAACGTATTTCTTCTTATCAAACGATCATATCTGTTATCGATGCGTCAAACAACAAAACCAAACTCTACATTTCGCATTCTTATTGCCAGCCTTGCCGGTACTACCATTGAGTTTTTCGATTTTTATATTTATGCTACTGCGGCGGTATTGGTATTTCCCCAAATGTTTTTTCCAACGTCTGATCCTACAACAGGTACGCTGGAATCTTTGGCAACCTTTGCGCTGGCCTTTTTTGCCCGTCCTGTCGGCTCGGCTTTGTTCGGGCATTTTGGTGACAGGATCGGGCGAAAAGCCACGCTGGTAGCTTCGCTCATGACGATGGGTATTTGCACGGTAGCTATAGGTTTGCTTCCCGGTTACATGTCTATTGGTGTTGCCGCGCCATTGTTACTGTGTCTTTTCCGGTTCGGGCAGGGCGTGGGGCTTGGCGGAGAATGGGGAGGCGCTGTATTACTGGCTACCGAAAATGCGCCGGAAGGCAAAAAAGCATGGTATGGCATGTTTCCGCAATTAGGAGCGCCGCTTGGTTTTATTTTGTCAGCCGGTGTCTTCCTTATTATCGGGAACATTTTTACTAAACAGGAATTTTTTACAATAGGATGGAGAGTGCCTTTTATTGCCAGCGCGTTGTTGGTAGGGTTGGGTTTGTATGTAAGATTGAAAATCGTAGAAACACCCGATTTTATAAAAGTACTGGAAAACAACCAGCGTACTAAATTTCCGTTAGGCGAGGTGTTTACCAAATATGGGAAGGCGCTTATCCTGGGTACGCTCATTACGGTCTTGGTTTTTTTATTTTTTTACCTTCTCACGGTGTTTACTTTAAGCTGGGGCACTACGGTTCTTGGTTATTCGCGTTCCGGATTTTTAATGGCACAAATGATGTCGATGCTGTTTTTTGGGGCAGGCATCGTTTTGTCGGCGTGGCTGGCAGGGCGCTATAGCCCGATGAATATGCTGCTGTTATCATCAGTGGTTATCTTCTTCTTTGGCTTTTTTGTTGCACAAATGTTTATTGCAGGGCATTGGCCGCTACTGGTTACCTTTCTTTCCGGCGGCATGTTTTTGATCGGCTTTAATTATGGCCCTTTGGGAACGGCGCTGGCGCTCACTTTTTCCGGCGCCGGTGCGCTACACCGGTGCGTCGCTGGCGTTTACCTTGGCGGGCATACTGGGCGGATCGCTTACGCCTTATTTTGCCACCAGCATTGCCAAAAATTATGGGTTGGAATACGTAGGTTATTATCTTTGCGCCGCCGCAGTGCTTAGTTGTGTTGCGCTGATTTTTGCCAAATCATTTATGAAAAGGGCAACATAAATAATCGGCATACTTTTCCAACATCTGCATTTAAACTGCCTGTTTTAGAATTTTGCGCCTTCGCCTTTTTTAGGAATTGACGAAAGAATAAACTGCCTTAATTGTTCGTTTGCTGTAGCCCGGTCATCTTTACGCATATAAACCATGTGCCCGCTACGAAACCCTTTCCAGCTAATACGGGCTTTTAATTTCCCAGCAGGGTCCATTTGCCATAAACTATATTTTGCATTAAAAAAATCACACGCGCCATCATAATACCCGGATTGTACCAACAAATGCAAAAATGGATTTTGTGCCATCGCCTGCCGCAGGTTTTCACCGGTCCTGTCATTTTTTTCGTCCCATGGAGATACATCGCCAAACATATTGTATTTAAGGTCGGTTTTATAATTTAATTCGTCTCTTAAATAGATATTTATCGCCGGCGTAAAAGCGTGTAACCATGCCGTTAGTTCAGCGTTATAATCAGGATAATTGCCCGCAGCTTCTTTATCAATTCCCCGGTACCTCGAGTCTAATCTTCCTATAGTAAACCCTTTATCACGCAACAGTTCTTTCCAGAAAAAACCATAAGGAATGACCAGGTTGTGCTGCAAAATCACCTTCTGCGATAAACCGGAATAGCGTGACATTTTTGTAGCAATATTTTCCTTTTCTGCGTCAGTTAAGGTACTTCCTTTTGCCAAAGCAGGAATCAAATCGTTGATTGTAAAATTTTCAACTTCAGGCAGCATGTCAGTAAGATCTTTGTTTTGCAAATCAGCAGGCAGCATTTTATGATACCACGCAGTGGCTGCAAAATAAGGAAGCCTTAAAGCTTCTCCCACAGGGCCATCGCGCTTAATCCCCAAATCGGTGGGCGATACCAGGATAACACCATCAAGGTACATCCATTCCTGGTTTTCCAATGCCAATGCAAGGCCTGGAAACCCTGGTGGTTCCGTAGCTTTCGCCAATTAAAAATTTAGGCGACGCCCAACGGTTATTCCGGGTTACAAAAGTGTTGATCCAATCAGCGAGGTATTTGATATCTTCATTCACCCCAAAAAAATTGTCGCCCGGAATATTTTCATTTATTTTCCTGGAGTAACCGGTATTTACGGGATCAACATAAACAATATCTGCCACATCTAAAATGGAATTAGGATTATCGTGCAAGCCATAAGGTTCTACAGGAAACCCTTCATCATCTACATCCAAAACCCTTGGGCCTGTATAGCCAATTTCCATCCAAACGGAAGGCGTGCCGGGGCCTCCGTTAAATGAAATAACCAATGGCCTTGAAGAACGGTCTTTCACGTCGCTTCTTTCATAATAGGTATAAAAAACAGAAGCTATTGGTTTTCCGTTCTCATCCCAAATGGGCAGTGTGCCTGATTTTGCCGTGTACGGGAACGGCTTGTCCCTTTATAGTAACCGTATTTTTAATCGTTACGGAAGAATCAACAATTACCATTGGGTTTTTATCGGTGCTTTGCTCATCTTTTGATTGATTTTTTCTGGGCTAATGTATTTATATTGAAAGCCAGGATAATTAATAGAAATGGAATTATTGATTTCATAGATTTCATTTTTATATTTTAATTTTCGTATAATTTATTTTATAAGATTGGGAGATTTTCAGAAAAATAAAGCGGTTTTTGATAAATAAATCCGGATAGTAAACCAACAAATAAGCCATATTTTTATTTTGGCAATACCAGCATCGATAAAATTTCTTCAACCATTTTTCTTTCATTACTTAGCCGTGGCACTTTATGTTGGCCACCTAATTTTCCTTTAATTTTTAGCCATTTATTAAAAGTATTTTTTTCTAAAGAATGTACGATCGGCAATCGCAAAGCCATATTTTTATACCGTTTTGCTTCATAATCGCTGTTCAGTGATTTTAATGCTTCATCCAGTTCAAAAATAAAGAGATTCAAATCTTCAGGCGGAATTTCAAACTCAATCAGCCATTCATGAGCGCCATTATTTTGTTCGGTAAAAAAAACAGGCGCAGCGGTATAATCTTTAACCAACGAATTTGTTTTTGCCGAAGCTATGGCAATCGCATTGTCTGCATTTTCAACAATTACTTCTTCCCCAAATGCATTCATATAATGTTTCAGCCTTCCGGATACTTTTATTTTAAATGGCTTCAAAGAGGTAAACTGAATGGTGTCCCCAACCAAATACCGCCAAAGGCCGCCATTAGTTGTAATTACAGGGGCATAATTTTTATGTAATTCTACCTGTTTTAGCCCGATTGTTTTAGCTCCCGGCTTTCCGTATTCTTCTACGGGTAAAAATTCATAAAAAATTCCATGGTCCGTATAAAGCAAAAGGCCTTCGTCGTCGGGCATATTTTGCGCGGCAAAAAAACCTTCGCTGGCATTATACATTTCCAGGTAATTTATAGGTGCGCCAATCAATTTATTTATTTGCTCACGGTAAGGTGTAAATGAAACTCCACCATGCATATAGAGTTCCAGATTTGGCCATACTTCTTTCAACGTTTTCTTTCCGGAAACCTCAAAATGCGTTTTATTAAAATGATCGTCCAGGTAGGTACCCCTGCAAGGGAAGTAACATTTTCATGAACGGTTGTATTTGCCAGTTGTTCAATTTTACTTTCCCATTCATCCAGCAGTGCGATTTTAAGTTCTGGTGTCCGGATCCAATGCCCCCAAAATGGAGTATTCTGCATCAGCACAGCGCTCAGGTCGCCATATTGAATGTCCTCAAAAAGGCTGTAAACCTGGTGGCTTCCGCCAACTACAAGGCTTTTGCCGGTAAGCAAATCACTATCGGGAAAGTTTTTATAATAATTGGTAAGCACATCTTTTGACCCTTTGAAATGATTGTCTTTCAAACTTTCATCGCTTATCGGGATAAATTTACTTTTATCTGAAGTTGTCCCGCTGCTTTTTGCAAACCAATTTATAGGTGTGTTCCATAAAATATTTTGTTCACCCTCCATCATGCGTTTGATGTAAGGCTTCAGGTCATTGTATTCATGAACCGGAATGGTCTTTTTAAAATCTTTTACGGTGAAAAGTTTTGAAAAATGATATTTTCTGCCGAACTCAGTATATTGAGCCTGCGTTACCAAATGCTGTAACACATTGCGCTGAGCCGATACGGGGTAGGTGATCCAATTCTCCACTCCCCGCAACCGCATCCTTGCCAACTGTGATATGAAAGGGCTAAGAAGTTTCAAATTTTATTAATTGATTAATACACATTTATCGAATTTAATAATTTGAATTTATTTAAATACATCTGAATGTAAATAATCTTTTCTTCTTAATTCAAAATTTCTTCCGAGATATAATTTACGCACCTGCTCATCTTTAGCCAGTTCTTCTGCCGAACCCTCAACAAAAATCTTTCCTTCTATTAGCAAATAGGCGCGGTCGCAAATGGAAAGCGTTTCATTCACGTTATGGTCAGTAATTAAGATACCAATATTTTTATACCGCAGTTTGGTAACAATTGATTGAATATCTTCAACAGCAATAGGGTCAATACCTGCAAAAGGCTCATCAAGCAAAATAAATTTAGGATCTACGGCGAGCGCACGGGCAATTTCAGTCCTCCTTCTTTCGCCGCCGCTTAATACATCGCCATTGCTCTTGCGTACATGCTCAAGATTAAATTCTGCAATTAAGGTTTCCAGCTTTTCTTTTTGATCCACTTTTGAAAGTTTGGTCATTTCAAGAACGGCAGAAATATTATCTTCAACAGTAAGTTTTCTGAATATGCTTGCTTCCTGCGGTAAATACCCTAATCCCAATTTGGCTCTTTTAAACATAGGAAGTTTGGTAATATTCAGGTCATTCAAAAAAACATGCTCCATCGTCTGATTTTACCAATCCAACCACCTGGTAAAAAGAAGTAGTTTTTCCTGCACCGTTGGGGCCAAGTAAACCAACGATTTCCCCCTGGCTTACGTGGAAGGAAACCTTATTATTTACGGTGCGTTTACCGTATTTTTTGGTCAGGTCTTTTGCAAAAATTGTTTGGTTCAAAAATTTTTTTTTATAAAAATACGTGAATGAAAATTAAAGAAGAGTGAATTGTGAACTGCACAAGAGTATCAATGTGCTTCCAGCCAGTTTTCACCCACACCCAGTTCAGCTTCTACGGGCACTTCATTTGGCAATTTCAGCGCATTTTTCATGGATTCTAAAATAATGGGTTTTATAATTTCCACTTCTGATTTATGCGCATCGAAAACCAGTTCATCGTGAACCTGGAGTATCATTTTTGATTTAAAATTCTGTTTCTTAAACTCGCGGTGAATATTAATCATTGCCAGCTTTATCATATCAGCCGCGGTACCCTGTATGGGAGAATTAATGGCATTTCTTTCCGCGTATCCACGCACGGTCCAGTTAGATGAATTAATATCCTTTAGCCAACGCTTTCGGCCCATCAGCGTTTGTACATAACCGTTAGTTTTACAAAATAATTTGGTTTCGTCCATATATTTCTGAATATGGGCAAATTCTTTTTTATAAGCATCAATTATTTCTTTGGCTTCTGTTCTGCTTACGCCAATATTTTCCGCAAGGCCAAAAGCGCTTTGCCCGTAAATAATCCCAAAGTTTACGCTTTTGGCCTTATAGCGCATTTCTTTTGTTACTTCATTTTCATTAACATTAAAAACTTTAGCTGCCGTAGCCGTATGAATATCTTTTCCCTGCCGGAAAGCATCTGACATAGCAGGGTCCCCGCTTATAGCCGCGACAATCCGTAATTCAATCTGTGAATAATCAGCAGATATGATAAGATGACCGCTGTCGCGCGGAACAAACGCTTTCCTTATTTCGCGGCCTCTTTCTGTGCGGATAGGAATATTTTGCAAATTCGGATTATTGCTGCTAAGCCTTCCTGTTACTGCTATCGCCTGTCCATAACAGGTATGCACACGCGAAGTTTTTTTGTTAATTAATTGTGGCAGTGCATCCACATAAGTAGATTTCAATTTGGTAAGCTCCCTGAAATTTAAAATATCTTCTACAATGGGGTTCTCTTTTGCCAGTTTAAGTAAAACATCTTCACCGGTTGCATGCTGGCCGCCTTTGGTTTTTTTTGTTTTTGAATCAATCTGCATTTTTACAAACAATACTTCACCCAACTGTTTTGGTGACGCCAGGTTGAATTTTATTCCGGCCTGTTCATACACACTCTCCTCGCACCGGCGGGCTTCGGTTTCCAGCTCTTTTGAATAACGATTTAAAAAACCGGTATCCACGTTTACGCCTTCGTACTCCATATCCAAAAGAACTTTTATTAATGGAGATTCTACTTCTTCAAAAACCTTTTCCACTTCTTTTGATTTCAATAACGGTACAAAAGCTTCTTTCAGTTGTAAAGTAATATCAGCATCTTCCACTGCATATTCTTTTGCATCTTCTACTTCTACATCGCGCATGTTTCCCTGGCCTTTCCCCTTTTTTCCAATCAATTCAGTAATAGAAACAGGGACATAATCAAGATATTGAGCACTCAGCAGATCCATGTTTCTTCTTCCTTCACTTTCTATCACATAATGGGCCAGCATCGTATCAAACAATTTCCCTTTTACTTCAATACCATACCATTTTAAAACAATCAAATCATATTTTATATTCTGGCCCACCCACAATTTTGATTCATCAGCAAATAGTGGCACAAAATATTGAAGAATTTCGCGCGTCTTTTCTTCCTCTGGCGGACAAGGAATATAATAGCCTTCACTTTTTTTATAAGAAAAGCTAAGCCCCACTAATTCCGCCTCATTGGGGTCAATGTGCGTTGTTTCGGTATCAAATGAAATTTCTTTTTGAGCGGATAATTTTTTTACAAGCTCTTTTATGGCTTCTTCGCCTTCTATTAAAATATAATTATGCGGCGTATTGCTTATATTTTTATCTGCAGCAAGGCCGGTTTTTTGCTCAACTATTTGTTCTTCTTCCTTTTTAGAAGGAATGGGAATTTCATTAGCATTTCCAAAAAGGTCAGTTTGAACCACGGTTTTTTCTACTACAAAGACATTATATTCTTCCCCCAATATCCTTTTGCCCATTGTTTTAAATTCCAATTCAGCAAAAATGGCTTTTAAGGCTTCTATATTGAAAGGTTTTATTTTAAAATCTTCTTCATGAAACTTGCAGGGAACATCCGTGATGATGGTGGCCAGCTTTTTACTTAAAACCGCCATTTCTTTTCCCGCTACAATTTTTTGCCCTAAAGCCCCTTTTATATTTTCTGCATCGGCAATGACGTTTTCTAAAGTGCCGTATTGAGCTAATAATTTCGCTGCGGTTTTCTCGCCCACGCCTGCTATACCGGGAATATTATCGCTTGCATCTCCCATCAACCCCAGAATATCAATAACCTGTTTTACATTTTTAATTCCCCATTTTTCACACACTTCTTTTTCCCCCATTATTTCTACTTTTCCGCCCTGGTAACCCGGTTTGTAAATCTTAATATTTTCAGTAACTAATTGCCCGAAATCCTTATCAGGTGTAACCATAAAAACCTTGTATCCCTCTTTTTCCGCTTGTTGTGCCAATCCCCCGATTATATCATCTGCTTCATAGCCATCACATTCAATGCAAGGCAAATTAAATCCTTCAATTATTTTTTTTATATCAGGAATGGCAGCTATTAAATCTTCAGGAGCTTCCTGCCTTTGTGCTTTATAAGCCGCAAAATCTGTATGCCTTTCTGTGGGTGCAATCGTATCAAAAGCCACTGCAAGGTGAGTGGGATTTTCCTTACTGATAAGGTCAAACAAAGTATTGGTAAACCCAAATTGAGCGTTGGTATTTTTTCCTTTTGTGGTAATTATCGGGCTGCGGATCAACGCATAATAAGCACGATAAATAAGTGCCATAGCATCAAGCAGAAATAACTTTTTTTCCATCTGGTAAAAAATAACGATTACCTACAGTAAAAAGAGTTGAGAAATTTGTAAATGGGATACTTGTTCAAACTTTCTAAATGGATTTAATTTTTCAAAACCTTGAACCAAGATAATAAGGCAGCATATCCCGCCAGGTAGGCCAGTCGTGTGTCATATCAGCGCCCCAGATATCAAGTTCATAATTAATTCCTTTATCGTACAACACTTTGGCAAATCTTCCGGCAGCACCCGGGTCTTCGTGATCACCGCTGCCGGAAAGAATGTGAATATGATTGCTTCTTCTTATGTTATCAAGATACCATGGATCAGTAAGGTTCGGCATATAATTCATCGGTGAATTATAATAAACCTGCTCATCATTAAATCCTTTGGTGTATTCATGCAAATCGTAAACACCGCTCATCGCAATAACGCCATTAATAATATCAGGCCTTTTTAAAAACAAATTCATGCTGTGCAATGCGCCAAAACTAGCGCCACAAGTGATTATTGGTGTTTCAGAAGAAGTGCTGTTTTTTATAAAAGGAATTACTTCATTAAAAACATATTGGTTGAACTCGTTATGGCGGATGGCTTTATGTTCTCCCCACATTCCGGGATGCATCCAGCTTTCATCATTCATACTGTTGATAGAAAAAACTTTCACCTTCCCTGGATCAATAAAAGGTGCGATAGAATCGATCATCTGAAAACGTTCATATTCGAGATAATCCGCAGCGGCAGTAGGTATCAGCAACAGTGCGAAACCATAATCGCCATAAGTGGCTATCGGCATATCTCTATTCACAGATGGGCTGTACCATGAAGTAAGTTCTCTTTTCATAAATGATTAAAGTAATATTAGATTTAAAAAGGGGATATTTTTAAAATCTTTATCGGCAGTAACAAAAGGCAAATTAATCCACATGGCGGTAGAAACAATTAAAGCGTCAGGTAATTTTAATTTTTTCTTATGCCGTATAGAAATAGCTTTTTCTTTTATTTCATTATTAAAGGGAAGAATAATAAAATCCTCTAAAATTGCTTTTAAATTTTGTAGTTCTTTTGTTGTAATACCAAACCTACCCTTTAATTCCATTTCAGTAAACTCTGAGATATAAACCGTAGAATTTGTGTACTGCTCCAACCGGCTATCCCCACCTACAAAATATATGAAAGCATTAGTGTCAAATACAACATTCGCAAAATTAGTTCCACTCATTGCGCATCATTTTTTGGTATTCCAACCCATCCATCGGCCATTTTAATTTTCCGAAATGCTTCCCAATATTTTTACGGGGTAATTTTTCGATTTTTTCCTTTATTTTCTCCAATTGTTTCTTAGTAGGATTTTTAGGAGTTTTAATAACTATTGCCATAAAAAATATTTTATTATAATGAAATTATGAAAATATTTTGAAGAGTCATTTTAAAGTAATTTTTTAGCCAGATTTTCTTTCACACCACTAAACCATTCATCTTTCAATATACTCAATATAATACTGTCTCTTCTTGCTTGCCCATCTCTTGTAGGCTGGTGGTTTCTTAAAATGCCTTCCACTTTACAGCCGATAGATTTCATGGCAGCTATACTTCGTTCATTGTCATTATGAGCGCGAAATTCTACTCTTTCCATTCCTAATTTTTCAAAAGCAAAAGAGAGTAAAAGAAATTTACAATGTTTGTTCAACCCGGTTCCATGAAATTTTTTCCCGTACCACGTGTAACCCAATTGCAATGTTTTAAAAGGAATATTGATGTCGTAAAACCTGGTGCTTCCGGCATATTCATTCGTTCGTTTATCAAAAACAATAAAAGGGTATTCTTTACCTGATTCTTTCGCCTGCAAAGCAATATTCATGTAGTTTTTTAAACCTTCTTCGCCGGCAGCGCTTACCAGGGAATACTTCCAGGTATCAGGCTCATTTAATGAGATGGGAAGCAGATGAACAAGATCTTCTTCTTTTAATGGCATCAAAAGTACGCGGCCATCTTCTAAAATGTACTCTTCTTTTGGATCAAAAACGATATTCATAACAAAGAAAATTTAACTTCCCCTAAAAGCAAAAGTGGGGTTTTAGTAAAATAAGAATACTAATAATTTATTAGTTTACTATAATGCCTCTTACGAAATAAAGATAATCCCCTCTTAGCAATTTTTATTTAATTTCAGTTCTTTTTTAAAAACAAATTATATGGAGAAACCAAAATCTTATTGCGAAGCGATCATCATGATGGATAAAAATAACCTGCACCGCATTTATCATGATAACTTTTATGGGTTTCCGATTGATGATGACAATGAACTTTTTGAGAGGTTGGTTTTAGAGATAAACCAGGCAGGATTGAGTTGGTCAACAATATTAAATAAGCAACAAAATTTTAAAAAAGCTTATAAAGATTTCAACATAAAAAAGGTGGCTGCTTTTAAAGAAAAAGATTTTGAAAGGTTGATGAATGATGCAGGAATTATCCGTAACCGGCTTAAAATAAATGCCGCGATTGAAAATGCTAAAACCATTTTGCAACTTCAAAAAGAATATGGCTCATTTAAAAAATGGATAGAGCACCATCACCCGAAAACAAAAGGAGAATGGGTAAAAATTTTTAAAGATACTTTTAGGTTTACCGGCGGCGAAATTGTAAATGAATTTTTGATGAGTACTGGTTATTTGCCCGGCGCACATATTGAAAGCTGCCCGGTTTATAAAAAAGTGTTGAAAGCCAAACCGGCATTCGCAAAATAACAGCCACCAGTAAACGAAGTTTTATTGAAGATTTTAGGTTTTGGTTATTAGCCTATTTGTAACTTTTACTTTCATTCTAATTTTTTTAATATCCCCAAAGTCAAACTATCTTTCTTCCCATCAAAAAATTTATCTAAAACCTTTTGAAAGACAGGGCCAGCATTTGAGAGGAAAGAAAATAATGTTATCGAAGAACGGAGTTTTATATCATCAGGGGTCCCAAAAATGTTATGGGCATCATTGGTTTCAAGATTTAATAATTCGTTACAAATACGAATAAGCCTGCTTCCTAAAAGCGGGTGATTTACAAATTCTTCAGCTTCGTGGATATTTTTTATGGCATAAAATTTTGAAGTTTCGCTAAAACCCAAACCTTCTATTTGTGGAAAAATATACCACATCCAGTGGCTTTGCTTTTTGCCGTTTTTTATTTCTGATAAAGCAATTGGAAAATCTTTTTCCTGGGCTTTGAGAAATCTTTCCAAATTATTTGCGATTGTCATTTCACTGTAAATTATAAGCGAAGTTAAAATACAGTAAGCTTTAAAAAATCTTGATTTTTTTTAGAAAAACCCGGTAGCGAAAACCTGTTTTTGAACCTTAAAATATTCTGAAAAATCACAAATTTTCAGTTAGCGAAAATTTATTAGGAATAAAATGAAACTTTAATATCTTTATTTATAAAAATATAAAACATGAAAACCTTCCTTCTCTCCTTAACATCACTTTTATTATTTTTTGCTGCCAAAGCACAATCTGCAGATGATATTATCGCAAAGCACATCGATGCTGTCGGTGGTAAAGATATTCTTTCAAAAATCACTTCTGTTTATATGGAAAAAACGACAGAAATAATGGGTAATGAAGCTACTTCCAAAACCACTATTTTAACTGGGAAAGGCTATAAAAATGAAATGGATTTTAATGGCCAGCAAATCGTTCAGGTAGTTACAGATAAAGGCGGATGGGCAATCAATCCCTTTGCTGGTTCCCCATCGGCAACTGCAATTCCTCCTGAACAATATAAATCCAGTGAAGATGGAATTTATATAGACCCTTTGTTTAATTATGCAGAACGCGGTGCCAAAGTGGAACTTGAAGGCCAGGAAAAAGTGGGAGATATCAATGCGTACAAAATAAAATATACCAATAAAGACAGCGCTGTATCCACTTTTTATATAGATCCTTCGGCCTTTTATATTATCCAGGAGGTAAGAACAGGAAATGTACAAGGCCAACCAACTGATATTACCATCAGCTTGTCAGATTATAAAAAGACAGATTTTGGTTTGGTTGTTCCATACACAATGGGAATAGATATGGGCCAATTTAATATGAAAAGTACTACCAATAAAGTGGAAGTAAATAAAACCGTGGACCCTTCTATTTTTGATATGCCCAAATAAATCGGATTAAAGAATTTTAAAGAAGTGGTAAAGATTAATTTCTTTATCACTTTTTTATTTATAAATCTTATTTCAGTTGGAAACAGGGTTGGTTACAAATTAATTAGATTTTAGTAAACCAACTTTTATTAAAGATTTTTATTTTGCCTTCATCTCCTTCAACTCCCCCTGCATCCTGAACATTTCATCGCGCAATCGTGCGGCTTCCATAAAATCCATATCCTTAGCGGCTTTTTCCATCATTCGTTTTATTTGCGAGATCGCTTTTTCCATTTGAGGAATGGTTTTATATTCTACTTGTTCTTCCGCTGCAATAGTGTTGATACTGTCATCAATTGCATAAGGGGAACCGGTTGTTCCTTTAATATCCAGCACTGAAGTTTGCCCCATTATTTGTTCAATAGATTTTGTAATAGTCCTCGGCGTAATGTTGTGTTCAATGTTATACTGAATTTGTTTTTCGCGCCGGCGGTCGGTTTCGTCAATCGTTTTTTGCATGCTTTCTGTAATTTTATCGGCATAAAAAATGACCAGTCCTTCCACATTACGGGCAGCCCTACCCGCAGTTTGTGTCAGCGATCTTTCATTGCGCAAAAAACCTTCTTTATCTGCATCAAGAATAGCCACTAAGGAAACTTCAGGAAGGTCTAATCCTTCGCGCAAAAGATTGACACCCACCAAAACGTCAATTTCCCCCAAACGCAACTGCCGCAGAATTTCTATCCTGTCAAGCGTGTGTACTTCACTGTGAATGTATTTTGATTTGATGTTGATGCGATGCAAATATTTATCCATTTCTTCCGCCATGCGCTTGGTTAAAGTGGTTACTAACACACGGTCGCCTTTGGTTATTCTTTTATCAATTTCATCTAATAAATCGTCAATCTGGTTGATGGAAGGACGGATTTCAATCGGCGGGTCTAACAAACCTGTTGGCCTTACCACCTGCTCTACCACGATGCCGCCGGTTTTTTCCAATTCATAATCTCCCGGAGTGGCGCTTACATAAATGGTTTGGTTCAGCATGCTTTCAAACTCATTAAAATTCAAAGGGCGGTTATCCAACGCAGAAGGCAAGCGAAAACCATAATCGACCAAAATTAATTTTCGCGAACGGTCGCCACCATACATTCCACTTACCTGTGGAATCGTTTGATGGCTTTCGTCAATGATGCATAAAAAATCATTGGGGAAATAATCAAGCAGACAAAACGGGCGAGTGCCGGGGTCCCTTCTGTCAAAAAATCTTGAATAATTTTCTACGCCGTTGCAATAGCCCAATTCGCGAATCATTTCCACATCATAATTTACCCTTTCCGAAATGCGTTGTGCTTCAATATATTTTCCGATGCCTTTAAAATATTCTGTTTGCCTCGCCGCTTCATCCTGTATCTCATACAAAATTTGTTGCAACTTATCTTTTGGCGCTATGTATAAATTGGCAGGAAAAATAGCCGCATTATCTACTTTCGAAATTCTCTTTCCCGAACTCAACTCAAGCGTTTCAATGCTTTCAATTTCATCTCCAAAAAAAGTAATACGGTAACCATTGTCCATGTAAGGAAGATTGATATCTACCGTATCGCCCTTTACGCGAAAGGTTCCCCGCGCAAAATCTCCCTGCGTTCTCGAATACAAACTATTTACCAACGAATGCAAAAATCCCTGGCGGCTGATAACCTGCCCTTCTTCAATGCGCACAACGCCTTCGGCAAAATCTTTCGGGTTACCGATTCCATAAATACAACTCACACTCGCCACCACAATAATATCCCTTCTTCCGGTTAATAATTGGGAAGTTGCCGCCAATCTTAATTTATCCAGTTCTTCATTGATGCTTAAATCTTTTTCGATGTAGGTATCACTAACAGGCATATACGCTTCCGGCTGGTAATAATCGTAATAAGAAACAAAATATCCGACAGAATTATCAGGAAAGAATTGCCGGAACTCTCCATACAACTGGGCTACCAATGTTTTATTGTGAGTAAGCACCAAAGTAGGCCGTTGCACATTTTGAATTACATTGGCCATGGTAAATGTTTTACCACTTCCCGTAACTCCCAGCAACGTTTGATATTTTTCACCGGTAAGCACACCTCTTGTAAGCTGCTCAATGGCTTCCGGCTGATCGCCCGCGGGTTTGTATGGTGAATTAAGTTGAAATTTCATTTTTGAAAAATTCTTACAAAAATACATTAAGGTGGTTAGTATTATTATTCAACAAAGTGTTACTATTTTAAAAACATTGCCCTTTTACTGTAATTTAGATGATTTATATTTAGTGGTAATCTAATAAAAAACTGCAAAATCTTTTTTACTTAATGATCTATTTTTTACTAGCGCTCGCGCTTCTCATATTTATAATCGTTTCCCTTTCCCGAAATAATGAAGAAAAAATACTTGCTGAAATCAGGTTACAATGGGGGCGTAGAATCCATAAAAACAGGGATTTATTGCTTATTGAAAAATATGCAATACATAACAAGGCGAAGCATTTTCATAAACTTACTTTTCAAACTTTAAAAGATATTGATATTGAAAATTTATTTTCCATATTAGACAGAACGCTTACTACAATCGGCCAGCAATTTCTTTATAATAAGATTATTTTTCCAGGCAACAATTTAGAAAAATTAAAAAAATCAGATGAAAATGCTACTTATTTTAAAGAAGAAACTGCCAAACGGGAATCTGTACAAATTATCTTATACAAGCTTGAAAAAATCGGCACTTCCGGAATTGCGGATTTATTAAATATCGAAAATTCAGGGGTTGGCAAAAACCTGAATCTATATAAAATGCTTACTGTTCTGGCTATTGCCGGGATTATAGCTTCTGTTTTTTTTCCTGTAGTATTCATCTATTTGATTCCGGTTTTTGGAGTCAATATCATGATTCAATATGTTTTTAAATACAGGAACGAAAGCCAATATCAATCAGTCCGCGAAATTTATGGATTAATAAAAGCTGCCCAAAAGCTTCAAAAAACAGGTACCATTATTGAAGGTACTTTTATTGCCGAACCATTAAAGTCATTAAAGCCTTTTGTAAAAAATTACCGTTTTTTGAATTTTGGAATTCCCGGTGATGACCTGACGAAAGCCCTTCTTTATTTTTTAGAACTTCTTAAAGCTTGTTTCCTCCTGGAATTACATCTTCTTAATAATTCCTTTTCGCAAATTATAAACCAGCGCGAATCATTAAAAGAACTATTTAAATATATTGGCAAATTTGATTCAGCAATTTCGATGGCATCATTAAAAAGCGACACTCGTTTTACCACTTGTATTCCGGAGTTAATTTCAGAAAATAAAATTTTGAAATTTACCAACGCCACACATCCACTCATAGAAAAATGCGTTCCAAATTCATTTTCCCTGCAACATCAAAGCGCTTTTATCACCGGCTCTAACATGTCTGGAAAATCAACGTTTTTAAGAACCGTTTTAATTAATTCTATTTTAGCACAAACCTTATACCTCTGCTTTGCGGACTCTTACACTGCCTCATTTTTAAAACCATTTTCATCCATAACGATTGAAGACGATTTATTAGATGGAAGCAGTTATTTTTTTACAGAAGTTGAAATTGTGAAAAAGATGACAGAACAGGTTTCATTATCTGCCAATCATCTTTTTGTGATAGATGAAACTTTCAAAGGAACCAATACATTGGAACGTATTTCTTTGGCAAAAGCAGTTTTAGAATTTTTAAATAAAAACGATAATATAGTAATAGCTTCCTCTCATGACCTGGAATTAATAGAACTGATTTCAAAAGATTTTGAATTGTATTATTTTACCGAAACCATAAAAGATAATTACCTCAATTTTGACCACACAATTAAGCCTGGATTTTTAAAAACCACCAACGCCATTAAGATTATAGAAATAGAAAATTATCCACAAATCATTATTGATGAAGCCTACAAAATGACGAAGGAATATAAGGCCGGAAATTTTGTGATTCCAAATAATGAATAGAATATTAGGTTGCTTTTCTTACTAAAATATTCATAAATAAAAATGTTATTTATTTGTTGGTTTACTGTGTTTATGCCATATAAAATCCTATTCCACCTCACAAATTTATTTTTTTAACGCAAATAACCCTGCGGGCAATAAGGGCTTGGTTTAGCTTATTATTTTTATAATAAAGAAAGAGCCACCCATTTTGCAGGTGGCTCTTTTTAAAAAAGATATTTCCAAATTTTTATTATCCTAAAGCTACTCTCTTAAAACTCAGAACTTTTAATTCAGGATCTACAGATTTTAAATAATCACTTACCGATTTATTGCCATCCTTCACAAAAGCCTGGGCAAGCAAAGTGCTTTCTTTAAAAAATTTATTGATTTTGCCGGCAGCAATTTTTTCAGCCATCTCCGCAGGCTTTCCTTCTGCTTTTATTTGTTCAATTGCAATGGCTCTTTCACGCTCTACTGTTTCTGCAGGCACGGAAGATTGGTCTACCGCGATCGGGTTCATGGCAGCAATTTGCATTGCCACGTCTTTTCCGGCTTCTTCATTTGCTTTATTCAATCCTACTAAAACCCCCATGCGGTAATTTCCATGAATATAAGAAGAAACAAAAGGGGCTTCTAATTTTTCAAATCTTGAAATGCTTATCTTTTCGCCAATTTTGGCAACTTGTTCATTCAATTTGTCAGCAATTGTTTCATCACCGATTTTAGTTGAATTCAACTCTTCCGTTGTACTTACCTTATTGGCAATTGCAGCATCCATGATTGATTGGGCAAAAGCAATATAATCTGCATTTTTGCTTACAAAATCAGTTTCGCAACTTACATTAATGATATAACCGGTTTGGTTATCTTCTGTGGGCTGCGCAATTACTACGCCTTCTTTTGCCTCACGGTCACCACGGAGCGCCGCTACTTTCTGCCCTTTTTTTCTTAAATAATCTATTGCCGCTTCAAAATCGCCATTTGATTCTACCAGCGCTTTGCGGCAATCCATCATTCCTGCACCGGTCTGCTGGCGTAATTTATTTATTTCTGATGCTGTTATTGTTGTTGTACTCATTGTTTTTCTTGAATGTGAAATGATAAAAATAAAATAGGATGAAATTGTTTTTATAAATCCTATTCCTGTTTGTCATTAGCAATTTTCTGATAAAAATTACCTTCGGCCACCGCCTCGGCCCCTGCTACCCTGGCCCTGCTACACGGCGTTTTTGAGGCCCTGCCGGCCCGCGGCCTTTACCGCCTGATGGGCTGCCACTTCCCCTGCGGCGTTCTTTTCCTTCATCAGCGTTTTCATCAAATTTCATTTCCCTTGTATTTGATTCTTCCACCTCTTCAGTTTCTTCTTCCTTTTCAGCCTGTCTTTCAGCCAATCCTTCAGCAATAGCCGCTACAATGAAATTGGTGATGATTGCGATTGATTTTGTGGCATCGTCGTTGGAAGGGATAGAAAATTCTACTTTATTGGGGTCGCAATTGGTATCTACCATCCCAAATGTAGTAATGTTGAGTCGTTTTGCTTCAGAAAGAGCGATGTGTTCGTGGCCAATATCCACAAGGAATAATGCAGCAGGAACGCGGCTTATCTGGGCGATTCCACCCAAAACTTTTTCCATCTTATCTTTTTCGCGGGTAAGGGTAAGGCGTTCTTTTTTAGTAATGCTGTCAAGCGTTCCGTCGTTCAACATTTTTTCTGTCGCCTGCATTTTTTTAACACTTTTGCGGACGGTATTAAAATTGGTAAGCATTCCGCCAAGCCAGCGTTCAGTCACAAAAGGCATATTTACTCTCCTTGCTGCTTCTGTAACGATTTCTTTTGCCTGCTTTTTAGTAGCTACAAACATGATCTTCTTACCACTTTTAGCGATAGATTTCATGGCAGCAGCCGCTTCTTCAAGGCCTTCAACTGTTTTGTTGAGGTCGATGATATGAATACCTTTTTTCTCAGCAAAAATGTAAGGCAACATTTTGGGGTTCCACTTCTTTTTTAAATGGCCGAAGTGCACACCTGCTTCTAAAAGCTGCTGTTGTAAAGAAGTATTATTTTCCATTTATATTCTATTAAGGTTGATTTATAAAAATTATATCCGCTGCGAAAAATCGAATTAACGTTTTGAAAACTGGAAGCTCTTCCTTGCTTTCTTCTTACCAGGTTTTTTACGTTCTACTGAACGTGGGTCACGCGTAAGCAAACCCGCTTCTTTTAAAGCCGGGCGGTACTCAGGGTTTACCTGCAAAAGTGCACGTGCAATTCCCAGTTTAACAGCTTCTGCCTGCCCTTTAACTCCGCCACCGGTAGCATTAACTGTTACGTCAAATTTATCGGCAGAATCAATTGATTTCAAAGGAGCTTCCACCTGGTTTTGCAAATAAACCAGCGGAAAATAAGTTTTGTAATCTTTTCCGTTGATAGTGATTTTGCCATCGCCTTTGGAAAGAAATACGCGTGTTACGGCTTCTTTTCTACGGCCAACTGCATTTTTTTGTTTTTCCATTTTTTATATTTTATCGCTTCTTTAAAAAAGCGTGTGGAATTTAGAATTTTAATTGTTGTGGATTTTGTGCGGTATGCGGATGTTCTGAACCTGCGTAAACGAATAATTTTTTGTACATTTTGCGGCCCAGTTTATTTTTCGGTAACATCCCTTTTACAGCTCTTTCAATGATCACATCCGGGCGGCGTTTCAGAAGGTCGCCAGCGGCTTCTTCTTTTTTACCTCCGGGGTAACCACTGAAGTTGATGTAAGTTTTTTGTTCCAATTTGTTTCCGGTAAACCTTACCTTATCGCAATTGGTAACGATCACAAAATCGCCGCAGTCTACGTGTGGCGTGTAGTAGGCTTTGTTCTTTCCACGAAGAACAGACGCAATTTTTGCGCACATGCGGCCTACGGTTTGATTAGTACCGTCAACAACGTACCAGTTACGCTGCACGGTAGCCTCGTTTGCATGTTTTGTGGTGAAATGTAATTTGCTCATTTTTGTTTTTTAATGATTTCAATTGCCTATTAAAACAATAAAAACCTGTTGAATATGTTTGCCGCTATCCCGGCATTTTTTAAGGATTGCAAAGGTAAGGTGAAACAGGTTGAAAATAATTCAGTTTTGAAAAATATTTTCAACGCACCTTTATAACTCATTGATTATCTATGAATAATTTGCACAAATTTTTTTAAGGGTTACTTTTTGAGACGAAGAAGAAGTTATTTTTTTTAGTAAACCGGTGAATTTTGAATATTTCAATTTTGGTTTAAAAGAAAAATCCCGGCTCCATAAATTAGAGTCCGGGATTTTTTTTAAAAAATTTATTTTTACCAGCCACCGCTCGCGCCGCCTCCACCTCCGCCGCCTCCACCGAAGCCGCCGAAACCGCCTCCTCCAAAACCACCACCGCCGAAGCCGCCGCCATATCCACCACCGCGGCCACCGCCTCCACCAAGCATGTTGCCTAACAAAAACCAGGGCAATGCATTTCCCAAAAAGCTTCTTGAGCCTTTTCTGCTCATATAAGAGCCACCGCCGCCGCCTCCACCGCCGGAGAAAAGAAATAAGATAACAATAAAAATTATCGCGAGAGGAATGATCTTTCCAAGTAATGAGCCGCCACTTTTCTTTGCATCAGGGTCCGCTTTGTATTCGCCTGCTGCCGCCTGGATTATTGCGTCAACCGCATTATTAAAACCCGCATAATAATCGTTGTTTTTAAAAAAAGGGATCATCCTTTCATCAATAATTTGTTTGCAGGTAATATCCGGTAAAACTCCTTCCATTCCATAACCGGTTTCAATGCGGGCTTTATGCTCTGCTTTGGAAACCAGAATAACTACTCCGTTATTTTTTTCCTTCGTGCCTATTCCCCAATCGCGCAAATATTTTAAAGAAACCTGTGGAATATCATATCCATCCAGGCTTGGAACGGTGATAATAACGATAGCGGATGAAGTAGAATCATTATAAGCATCCAGCTTTTGTTCAAGCGCCTGCACCTGAAATGGCTCTAATAAATGGGCAAAGTCATTTACCGCTTTTGGGGGATTGGGCTTGGGTTCAATTTTTTGTGCAAAAACTGATTGGAAACCAATTAAAATAAAGAAAACTAAAAGTAATTTTTTCATTAATGAGAAGTTACGATGCTAATTGCCAAAAACGATTTCATCAGGAAGTTCATTTTTATCAACATCTTTGTCGTAAGGAAAATGCGCTTTAAGCGCTTCGCCAATTTTATAAATGGAAGTGGTAATACCGGCTACCACACTATCCTGGCTAAAAACAGAAAGGATATCTTTTACCGCATCTTTCCAGTACTTATCTCCACCGGTAGCTTCATGGATTCCTTTATCTGCAAGAATGGCCAGTTGTTTGTCTTTAATCGCGATATAAAAAAGCACTCCATTGCGTAATTCTGTTTTTTCCATTTCCAGGTTGCTGAAAATTTCCTTTGCCCTATCCAGAGCATCTACATATTTGCAACGATGTTCCACAAAAATTCTTATCTCTCCGCTTGTTTGCCTTTCAGCTTCCTGGATTGAATGAACAATTTTTTCATTTTCTTCAGGAGAAAAAAATGGTTTCTTACGGGCAAATCGCCACATAATAGTATTATTTATTTTATGTCAAAATTAACATCAGGGACTTTTTCGCTTCCGGGGTCAGCCTTATAAAATGCTTTCTCGTGGTAGCCAAACATGCCTGCAAAAATATTGTTCGGGAAAGTTTTTACTTTCAAATTATAAGACTGCACCGCATTGTTGTAATCCTGCCGGGCCACATTAATTCGATTTTCTGTTCCCTCAATCTGTGCCTGGAAACCCTGGAAGGCCGCTGTTGTCTTGAGGTCAGGATAGTTTTCTGCCACGGCCATTAATTTACTGAATGAACCTTGCAAGCCCGCCTGGGCATTTTGGTATGCTTCCAGGGATTTGGGGTCGTTGATATCTACATTAATAGAAGTGGCTTTTGCCCGGGCATTGATCACATCCGTTAAAGTGCTTTTTTCAAAATTGGCAGAAGCTGAAATGGTTTTGATCACACTGCTATACAAATCTGTTCTTCTTTGGTAATTGGTTTCTACATCTCCCCATTTGGTTTTTACCTGCTGGTCAACACCTATTAAATTATTATAAGCGCTGCAACCCCAAAAAAACAGGATTACAATTATTCCAAGGACTACAAAAAGGCCTGTTTTTGCTTTCATGTTATTATTTTTATTGTAAAAGATTTAAAGATAATTATTTCCTTTTTAAACAAGCAAGTTATAAAAATGGAAAATAAAAAAATAAGTTATTTGTTGCTTTACTATAAAATTTTAATTCCCAAATTCTCATTCTTTAATTGCCTTTATTCCTGGTAATTCTTTTCCCTCAAAATATTCTAACAGGGCGCCACCGCCGGTAGATACATAACTTACTTTATCTGCAAGCCCAAATTCATTTACCGCCGCTACACTATCACCGCCCCCTACAAGGCTAAACGCACCATTAGTGGTAGCCTCAGCAACTGCTAAAGCGATGGCTTTTGTGCCATGTTGAAAATTTTTCATTTCAAAAACTCCCATCGGGCCATTCCATAAAATAGTTTTGGAATGATTAATAACTTTTTGAAACGTTTCGCAAGCCATTTCACCAATATCAAGCCCCATCCAGCCATCGGGGATATCATTGCTTAAAGAGCCCGATACCATCGCATCTGCGGCAAATTTATCTGCGATAATTGAATCAGCAGGTAAATGAATACAAACATTTTTCTGTTTGGCTTTTTCGAGCAATTCGCTTGCTTTATCCAGCCTGTCATCCTCGCAAAGGGAATTTCCTATTTTTCCTCCCATAGCTTTAAAAAAAGTATACGCCATGCCCCCGCCAATAATAATATCTGTAGCTCTGTCAAGCAAATTTTCAATAATAAGAATTTTATCAGAAACCTTTGCTCCGCCTATGATGGCAAGAAATGGTTTTTCTGAATCGTTCAACACTTTATCGGCATTGGAAACTTCCGCATTCATCAATAAGCCAAACATCCTTTTATCCTTTGGAAAAAATTGAGCTATAACCGCTGTAGAAGCGTGCGCGCGATGAGCAGTCCCAAAAGCGTCATTCACATAAACATCTCCCAGTGAACTAAGTTTTTTTGCAAATTCTTCATTTCCTTTTTCTTCTTCTTTATAAAAACGAAGATTTTCTAATAGCAAGACTTCGCCAGGCTTTAAATTTTGCGACTTTTGTCCTGCATCACTTCCGGTGCAATCATCAGCAAATAAAACTTTTGTATTTCCTAATAACTCTTTGAGATGAGGTAAAAGGTGTTTTAAAGAAAATTTATCTTCGGGGCCGTTTTTGGCCTGCCGAGGTGCGACATTAAAATAACGCTTCCACCATTATCTAAAATTTTTTTGATGGTTGGAACCGAGGCTTTCATTCTTGTATCGTCTGTAATGTTGAAATCCTCGTCAAGAGGCACATTAAAATCAACCCTTACCAGGGCTTTTTCATTTTTAAAATCGTGATCTGAAAATTGGCTCATATTATTTTATATTATTCTCAAAAATAAATAAAAACAACGAGGCAGGTTTTTCTTTTATGGTTTGAGGTTTCGATATGTAAAATAAGAATTGGCATTATTTGTTTATTTACTACCTTTTGTTTTTATAAAAAATAGGTAAATCAAAAAATAAATTTGCTGATATAAATATTTCCCTACTATATTTGTAGGATAGTAATTATGAAACATTCTTTGAACATATTTACCCATTCAAATTCCGACGATTATTGCATTTGTACCCGTTGTATGCCGTGAGGCATCTTATTTCCATATCCAATTTAAGGCGGCTTCTAACCTAATAAACAGATCTTAATTTTTCATTTTATAAATCTTAAATTTTATGAGCAAGCAACATTTTGAAACATTACAATTACATGCGGGCCAGGAACCAGATCCCACAACGGGTTCCCGTGCGGTTCCTATTTATCAGACGACATCTTACACTTTTAAAAATTCGGAACATGGTGCTAACCTTTTTGCTTTAAAAGAATTTGGCAATATTTACACGCGTATCATGAATCCTACAACGGATGTTTTTGAAAAACGTATGGCCGCTTTGGAAGGTGGTGTTGCCGCGCTGGCAACAGCTTCAGGCCAGTCGGCACAATTTATCGCTCTTAATAATATTTTAGAATCCGGTGATAATTTTGTTACCAGCCCTCTCTTATATGGTGGTACTTACAATCAATTTAAAGTGTCTTTTAAAAGACTGGGAATTGAAGCAAGATTTGCCAAAGATGATCATGCGGATAGTATCGAAAGCCTGATCGATGAAAAAACCAAGGCGATTTATACAGAAACAATCGGTAATCCCGATTTCAGTATTCCTGATTTTGAAAAGATTGCTGCTATTGCAAAAAAACATGATCTTCCATTGGTAGTGGATAACACATTCGGTTGCGCCGGTTACCTTTTCCGTCCGCTGGAACATGGAGCCAATGTTGTGGTAGAATCAGCTACCAAATGGATTGGCGGCCATGGAACAAGTATTGGTGGCGTAATCGTTGACGGAGGAAATTACAATTGGGGCAATGGAAAATATCCTGTCTTTACCCAACCTTCAGAAGGGTATCATGGCCTGGTATTCAATGATGTTTTTGGCAGCAACGGGCCTTTTGGGAATATTCAATTTATCATACGTGCACGTGTGGAAGGGCTAAGGGATTTCGGCCGGCTATCTCTCCTTTCAATTCATTTTTATTGCTCCAGGGTTTGGAAACTTTATCACTGCGGGTTCAGCGGCAGGTAGAAAATACATTAGCTCTTGCACAGTGGCTTGAAAAAAATGCGCATGTTGAAAAAGTTAGTTATCCGGGCTTGAAAGCAGCCCTCATCATGCCAATGCAAAAAAATATTTGCAACACGGCTTTGGGGCTGTTCTTACTTTTGAAATAAAAGGCGGAAAAGAAAATGCAACTAAATTTGTAGATAATGTACAATTGATAAGCCATCTCGCTAATGTGGGTGATGCAAAAACTTTGATCATTCAACCATCTGCAACAACACATCAACAATTATCTGATGAGGAACAACTTACAGCAGGAGTAACCCCTGCACAGTTGCGCGTGTCCGTAGGTATTGAGCATATTGATGATATTAAGGCAGATATGAAACAGGCTTTCGAAAAAGCTTTTGCATAAATTGCGCTAACGGCTATTTCAAAACATAAATCATAATCGTTTCGCCATGAAAATTTTAAACTTGTGTCTAGGCGGTTATGATTTATTTTTGCAAAAATTTTCAAATAAAAGAATTTGTCGAACCGTATTTTTTCTTCCGGGCAACCTCTCAACCTCGAATCCGGCTATGTTTTACCTAAATACCATTTAGCTTATACAACCTATGGCAAACTCAATGAGGACAAAAACAATGTAGTATGGGTATTTCATGCGCTTACGGCTAATAGTGAACCTTTGGAATGGTGGCCCGGGCTGGTTGGCGATGGAAAATTATTTGATCCTGCAAAATATTTTATAGTTTGTGTAAATATGCCGGGAAGCTGTTATGGGAGTATTGGCCCGCTTGATAAAAACCCGCACAGTGGACAAACTTATTTTCATGATTTTCCTTTTTTTACTCCGCGTGATATGATTCGTTCTTATCAGCCTTTGAAAGACTTTTTAGGAATTGAAAAAATACACATTGGCATTGGCGGTTCTATGGGAGGGCAACAATTATTGGAATGGGCAATTGAGGAGCCGGATTTGTTTGAATATATTTTTCCTATTGGCACCAATGCGCAACATTCGCCTTGGGGAATTGCGTTGAATTCTGCGCAAAGAATGTGTGTTGAAGCCGATACAACATGGCAGAAAAAAGATCAGCGGGCAGGAATAGAAGGTATGAAGGCCGCAAGAAGCGTGGCATTAATTTCTTACAGAAATTATGAAACTTACCTGGCAACCCAAAGTGAAACTGATTCCGAAAAAATTGACGATTATAAGAGCGAATCGTATCAAAAATACCAGGGAGAAAAATTAGCCAAAAGGTTTAACGCGTTTAGTTATTATTTTTTGAGTAAAGGAATGGATTCTCATAATGTTGGGCGGGGGCGGGAAAGCGTTGAAAAGGCTTTGCAAAAAATAAATTCGAAAACGTTAGCCATCGGTATTTCTACGGATATTCTTTTTCCTGTAATTGAACAACAGCTCATTGCTGAAAATATTCCCAAAGGCCAATTTGTTGAGATCAATTCATTATATGGCCATGATGGATTTTTATTGGAATATGAACAAATCCAAAAAATTATCGAAGGATTTTTGGCAAAGTAAAAATTAAATCATTTTTAAAACCCTTATTTTAATTTATCCAATACCGGAAATTTAATTCCTTTTATTTCTTGTTTTGGTTCATTATTTATTTCTTCAAAAACAGTGATTTTGTTCATTCCCTTTTTCAACCAGCATCCGGGCAAATATAGGCCTGCTGTGGCCCTACGTTCCAGTAACGCCCAAGGTTGTGCCCGTTTACAAATACAATCCCTTTTCCCCAGGTACTCATATCCAAAAAGGTGTCTCCTGTTTTTGAAAGAGAAAAAGAACCTTTATAAATCACTGGAATGTTTTTCGTATAACCATTAACGTAATCTTTCAAAACCGGTTCGTGATCCATCGGGAATTTATACATCTTCCAATCGCCGGTAATTTCTTTGTCATCGATTTTTACCGGGCTGATAATTCCTTTCAGGTTGTGAATAATTTCAGCGCCGTAGTTGATGCGCCCCATATTTTCTACCAAAATATCCAATGTCGCGTTAGCAGGTATATCCATATCGCAGGAATAATTATTATGATAACGGTTAAGCACAGATGCTTTTTTTTGATTTACGTATACAATGGCATAATCTCTCAATCCGTTTATTTCTAATTTTCCTTTGATTGCATTTTTGAAATGCCTGCTGTATAAAACATAACCATAGCCCTGGTTCAGGCCTTCAAAAGTTTTAGGCGTATCGCTTAATACAGGTTGCATTTTATCTTTCATGGTAAAAAGGCTAACAGCTTTATTTAATTTAATGGAAGGAATTTCAATCACCGGAATCTGCGCTGGAATGGGAGGAATTTTATAAGAAACATTTTGCTGAAATAATTTGCGTAGCGCCATATATTTTGGAGTTGCCCAACCGGCTTCACTAATCGGCGCATCATAATCGTAACTGGTAATATCGGGTTGTATGTCGTGGTCTTTATCATAATTAGCGCCGCTTGTAAATCCAAAATTTGTTCCACCATGTATCATGTAATAATTAAAAGACACTCCGGCTTTTAAATATTTTTCTGTTTGCGTTACTACGCTTTCTGTAGAAACTTTTTGAAACGGTTCTGCCCAATGGTCGAGCCAGCCGGGATAAAATTCGGCAACCATATAAGGGCCTTCATTATGATGATATTGATTCACTACTTTTTTTAAATTCTCAATATTATCTTCACCATTTGCAGCGGGCAAAGCACCGGCAATATTGCCTCCATTGAACAACCAACTTCCGTCAGAAGTAAATAAAGGAACATCGAAGCCGGCATCGATTAATTCCTGTTTAATGGAAGCAATATATTTTTTATGATCTTCAAACGGTATGTCTTTTCGTTGCGCCACATAAGAACCAAACTCATTTTCTACCTGCACCATTATTATCGGGCCGCCATGAGTAATTTGTAAATCTTTTACCTGCGCCGCAAGATGATTGATATAATTTCTGCATGAATCTAAAAAGGGCTGATTGTAAGTTCGCAATACCAATGATTTTTCTTTTTGCAGCCACCACGGGAAACCGCCAAACTCCCACTCAGCACAGGCGTAAGGGTCGGCCTTAGTATTACAAATAAGCCAACCTCTTGCGCGGTTTTTATAAATTCAGCAATATTTTTATTACCCGTTTTAAAATCCCAAACACCTGGTGAAGTTTCCTGGTAATTCCAAAATACATAAGTAGCCACAGTATTCAACCCCATGGCTTTCATCATTTGCAAACGCTGTTTCCAGTAAGCTTTTGGCACTCTTGCAAAATGCATTTCGCCGGAGTGTATTTGAATTGGGTTTCCATCATATAAAAAATTACCGCCTTTTATTTCAAAGGTGTGCTTTTGCTGTGCGAAAGTGGTAGTTACCAATGTCAAAAAAAAGAAAAGAAATAAAATAATCTTTTTCATATTCTTAAGTCAATTAAAGAAAAATGGTGGCTTTGTTTCAAACTTAATCAGATGAATTCATATCAATTCAGGCAAACGATTGCGCAAATTGTAATCTAAACAATCTCCACTTTAGCGAGAAAAAATCAGGAGTTAGAGTAATTGAGGAAAGAAATATTTTTTTCATAATTAAGTTTTAATGAAAATAATTACAGTAAACCAACAAACAGGCACTTTTTCCTTTTTTAAACTGTTGCACTATTTGATCAATTTTTTTATCCCTTCTACCGCTATTTGCAGGCCTACACAAAAAATCAGGAAAGCCATAATGCTATTTACTATTTTTTCGCGATGGGAGCCTAAATAATTAATAAGCCTGTTGGCATTGACATAACAAATAAATACCAGCAAACATATTCCAATTACCGCTAGAAGGATAGAACTTGTGTAGATCAAATACTGAGAAATGTCTTTGCCATAACTGTGTGCACTTAAAGTAAATAGCACCGATATAGTGCCGGCTCCTGCAGTAATTGGGAAAGTAATCGGATAAAATAATTTATTCTCAATAGCAGTTTCCGGATTTAAATCGTTCTTTCCGTTAGTAGGATTTGCAATATCTTCTGTATTTGTAGGAGAAAGAAAATCCCATCCAATTTTACAAATCATAATTCCACCGGCTAATTGGATAATTGGAACAGATATTCCAAACAATTCTAAAATCCAATGTCCGCTTAACAAAACAAATAGGCAGAGAATAAAGACATAAAAAACAATTTTTTTTACTGCATTTACCCTTTCCTTATTGGATAATTCGGAAAAATAGGGGCTCACTATAAATGCGGTTCCTAATGGATTTACAACGGGAAACAATGCGATAAACCCAATAAAAACAAAGTGTATGTATGAGTAAAAATCAAGAACCATTTCTTCAGTCTTTTAACTATTTCCAGGTATTCCTGTTTTTTTTAGTAGTTCTGTTAACTTACGTTCTATTCAAATATATGCGAATGTTTTCACCTTTCGCAATTCTTCAATCAAAAATATCTTCATAGATTTTTAATAGTTTTCTTCCATTTTCCCCATCAATTTTCGGGAAGGGTAACCCTTAATAATTTCCTGAATCACGCTTTCCATTTCTGATTATAACAAACCTTTAAACTCTTTATTTCAATATTTCTTCAATAATTCAGATTAAAATAAATCACAAACAGGCGTTTGTAAAAGAAAGGTTCGCCGGTAATTTTTCATTCCTGGCACCTTAGACTTTACCCTATTTTTTTCTCCTATCCATTCTAAAGATTCACCCTCGTAGTTTGCCTTACAAAGGGATAAATGTATAGTATCTGTTTTTGAAATTAATAATCGGATGATAGGGCCAACAAATAAAGACAATATTTTCATGCCGGTATTACCCCATTTTTACCACTTTATATTCCTATTTTCAATGCTCAATTTTTATAAAATACCTTTGATTATATTTTATTCCAAAAAAGACATTTGCATGAAAAAGTATATCATTTTTATTGCTTTCATTTTCTTGCTGCAAGCCGGTTTTGCTCAAGCGCCTAAAAAACCTATCCCAGTTCCAACCCAATCGCAGCTTGCGTGGCAGGATATGGAATATTATTTTTTTGTGCATTTTGGCCCCAATACGTTTACAGGGCTTGAATGGGGGAAAGGAACGGAAAATGCAGAAGTTTTTGACCCAAAAGAACTGGATTGTAATCAATGGTGCCGCATTGCTAAAGCTGCAGGCGCTAAAGGAATTATTATTACAGCAAAACATCATGACGGATTTTGCCTTTGGCCAAGTAAATATTCAAAACATACCGTAAGAGAAAGCGATTGGAAAAACGGCAAAGGCGACGTGTTGAAAGAATTGTCCGAAGCGTGCAAAAAATATGGTTTGAAATTCGGAGTTTACCTTTCTCCGTGGGACAGGAACCATCCGGCTTATGGAACGCCCGCTTATAACGATGTTTTTGCAAATATGCTGAAAGAAATTTTTACCAACTATGGCCCGATATGGGAATTGTGGTGGGATGGCGCTAATGGAGAAGGCCCGAATGGGAAAAAACAAATTTATGATTTTGCACGATTTACAAGAATAGTTCAAAAGCTTTCTCCGAAAACAATTATTTTCAGTGACATTGGCCCTGATGCGCGCTGGTGTGGCAACGAACACGGTTTTGCAGGAAAAACCAACTGGGATTTATTAGATACAGCAGGCTTTAAAAGGGGAGCCGGAGCGCCCCCAACCGATACTTTAAACCGGGGGAATGTTTATGGCAAAAACTGGATTCCCGCGGAGTGCGATGTAAGTATCAGGCCCGGATGGTTTAATCATAAAAATGAAGATTCCCTTGTAAAAACTCCTGAACAGCTTTTTGAGATTTATTTAAAAAGCGTTGGCCGTGGCGCTAATTTAATTTTAAATGTTCCTCCCGATGCGCGTGGATTAATAACGAAATATGATTCCGCTTCCCTGATGGGCTTTAAAAAATTAAGAGATGAAAGTTTTTCAAATGGCCTTTCAAAAAATAGCAGGAAATTTTTTGTTTCTGATAATAAAGAATCAGTTACAAAAAAGCTCAATAATGTAAATGATAATTCCTTCGAAACTATTACCAATCCTAATCTACAATCAATACGTATTGATTGTAATGAACCTACAAAGATCAACTGTATTATTTTAAAAGAGAATTTGGAAAAGGGACAAAATTGTGCAAAATTCACCCTAAGATTGTTTGACAAAAACCATGAAGTAATTAGAGAAATTTCAGGGACGACTATTGGCCACAAAAGAATTTTAACCTTCCCCGAAACAGAGGTAAATTCAATCGGATTTTCTATTAATGAGCAAGAAGCCCTACAAAAATTTCTTCATTTAAAACTTACCTGATTGATGAAAAATTAATAGAAAAGTAATTCTAATGTCATAATTCCATCAATTTGTTCAAACGGTAAAATTTGCTGATTAAACTGAACAAATATGAATTTCTTTCTTGCTACCTTGCGCACCGAATGAACGTTCAACCGGAAATAGCGGATAAAAGAAAAGCCATTTTAGAAAGTACCCTGGAATTGATCAGGCATAACGGATTCATGGGAACCTCGATGAGCCTTATCGCCTCAAACGCAGGCGTGGCTTGCGGAACCATATATCACTACTTCGAAAGCAAAGATGCGATCATAGCTGAATTGTATAGTGTGATACGGAAAGAAATGCTTTCAGAAATGTTCAATAATGGCAACGGGGAAGGAGATTTCCGGTCTCAGTTTTTTATCGGCTGGACCAATCTATGTAAATATTTTATTAAACATCCTGGCAGCCTTATTTTCATAGAACAATACAATAGTTCCCCTTATTTTAAAATAAATAAAAAGAAAAAAGCCAAAATCCCTGTTACTGAATTCAATGATTTTTTTCAAAAAGGAATGGATAACGGATTCCTTAAAAAGATGGAATATAATTTGGTAGCATCCGTTGTATTTGGAGCTATCATGGCAACAGCAAAATATCATATTACCGGGCAGTTTGGCTACACAGATAAAGATTTGTGTAAAATAGCAGGAATTATTTGGGATGGAATTAAATTATGATGAATTAAAAGAAATATGCTTTATCGAAATATAAAAGAGATTTTACAGGTTATTAAAACTCCTCTGATTCTATTAATGGTTTTAGTTTCTTCGCCTTGTCTGTTCGGGCAGCAAAAAGACAGTTTGCCAACACTACAACAAGCTTCTTTGCAAAATTGTATTCAATATGCCATTAAACACAATCCTGATATTCAGAATGCACATATTAATGAACAGATTACTGAAGCACAAATTCAAAGCAAATTAGCTGATTGGTATCCGCAGATAAATTTCACTTATAATCTTCAGCATAATATACAGTTACCTACTTTTATTTTTAACGGCAACGTTTCACATTCCGGAAGTTATAATACTTCAGGAGCAAATTTCGGATTAACCCAAAATATTTTCAACCGGGATGTTTTACTGGCATCGCGAACTTCAAAAGATGTTCGCCTGTCTGTGAGTGAAAATACTGAAACCCAAAAAATTAGCCTTGCTGTGACGGTAAGCAAAGCGTTCTACGATTTAATACTTACCACTCAGCAATTAAAAGTGACTGAAGAAGATATTGTCCGCACCAATCAAAGTTTGAAAGATGCCTATTATCAATACCAGGCGGGTATTGTAGATAAAACTGATTATGAAAGAGCTACGATTGCTTTAAACAATGCAAAAGCACAAAAAAAATCCGGTGAAGAAAGTTTAAAAGCAAAATATGCCTACCTGAAAGATTTAATGGGTTACCCTGCATCAAAAGATTTGGAACTGGTCTATGATAGCACACAAATGGAAAATGAAGTGCAAATGGATACTTTGCAAACAGTTAATTACGATAACAGAATTGAAATACAACAATTACAAACCCAACAAAAATTGCAACAATATAATCTCCAATATTATAAATGGAGTTTTCTTCCCAATCTTTCCGCGTTTGGAAATTACAATCTTAATTACCTGAACAACAAATTTTCAAAATTATATAGTCAATCTTATCCCAATTCTTTCGTGGGGTTGACACTTACATTACCTATTTTCCAGGGTGGAAAGAGATTGCAACAAATAAAACAGGCACAATTTGAAATTACGCAGGCAAATAACGACATCAGGAGTTATGAAAACCAAATCAATTCGCAATACCAGAATGCTTTGGCAACTTATAAAAGTAATTTGTATAACTATTATAGTTTGAAAGATAATCTTTCGCTTGCAAACGAGGTGTATAATGTGATACAATTACAATATCGTTCAGGAGTAAAAGCTTACCTGGATGTAATTACTGCGGAGTCTGATTTGAGAACGGCACAGATTAATTATTACAATGCGCTTTACCAGGTTTTATCAAGTAAAATAGATGTACTGCAATCATTGGGAAATATAAAATATTAAATTAAAATCAGCATGAAATTGAACCGACATATATTTTCTTTTTTAACGGCGGCGTTTATTTTCTCGTCCTGCGGAAATAAACAAAATCAAACGCCACAAGGGCCACCGCCAGCTACGCCCGTTACAGTAGCGGAAGTAATATCTACCAATGCGGTTTATTATGATAATTATCCCGGTACTGTTACCGCGTTAAATGAGATAAATATTACTTCACAAGTGAGCGGTTATATTACTGACATCAATTTTAAAGATGGCCAGGATGTAAAAAAAGGGCAGCTATTATATAAAATAGATAACCAGGTTTATAAAGCTAATTATGAACAAGCCGTTGCTAACCTGCAGGTGCAGGAAGCTAATTTGGTAAAAGCCCAAAAAGACGCGGCAAGATATAATGAATTAGAAAAGCACGATGCTATTGCTAAACAGCAAGTAGATTATGCAAATGCTACTTTAGCAGCAACACAAAAACAGGTAGATGCCGCCAAAGCAAATGTTTCCAGCCTTCATTCCAATGTTCAGTTTGCCAATATTTATGCTCCATTTTCAGGAACTATAGGAATTTCGCAGGTAAAAAAAGGAACTGCAGTAGTAGCAGGCCAAACAGTTTTAAATACTGTTTCAACCAATAATCCTATTGCAGTTGATTTCACGGTAGATCAAAAAAATATTTATCGTTTTTCAGAACTGGAACAACAAAAAGACAATGTAAAAGATTCTGTTTTTACAATAGCGTTTGGATCTGAAATATATCCTTATCCCGGCAAGATCGATTTTATTGACCGTGCGGTAGACCCACAGACTGGAACGATAAAAGTAAGGTTAAGTTTTCCTAATGATAAGGATATGTTGAAACCGGGAATGAATACAACTGTACGTGTGAAGAATACAGCTTCAAAAAATGCAACCATTATTCCTTACAATGCAGTAAACGAACAATTAAGCGAATTTTCTGTTTTTGTATTAGGAGATAGCTCAAAAGTGCATCAGCAGCAAGTTGAATTAGGAACACAAATAGGTGATAACATCATTGTAAAAGCTGGATTAAAGCCAGGGCAAAAAATTGTAGTAAAAGGTGTTCAGAATTTACATGAAGGCTCGGTTGTAAATGTGAATGGAAAGTAATTAGGTGGATTGGATTTGGAAATACGGGATTTAGAAATTTATTAAAAAAATGATCGCAGAAACTTTTATAAAACGGCCGGTTACGGCAATTGTAATTTCCATAGTCATCGTGCTGGTTGGTATTATTTCAATAACCAATCTTCCGATAGCCCAATATCCTGATATATCACCGCCAACCGTTTCAGTAAGCAGTAATTTCATCGGCGCGGATGCGCAAACGGTGGAGCAAACGGTGACCACGCCACTTGAAACGCAGATCAACGGAACGCCGGGTATGACTTATATCACCGGTAATAGTACTTCCAGCGGCAATAGTTCTATCACCGCCACTTTTGATGTGGGCACTGATGTAAATATCGCGGCACTTGACGTACAAAACAGGGTGAATGTTGCGCTGCCTTCTCTGCCGGCTGAAGTAAAAAGATTGGGCGTTACCGTTCTGAAACGCAATCCAACCTTCATGGAAGTGCTTGCTTTTTATTCGCCGAATGGAACCCATGATTCAAAATTTATCAGCAATTATGTAAACATTTACATGGTTGATGCGTTGAAGCGTGTACCGGGCGTAGGAGATATTAATGCATTTGGAAGTGATTTTGGAATGCGTATCTGGCTTGATCCTGAAAAACTCGCGGCATTAAAACTCACACCTGCTGATATCACTGCAGCAATAAATGAACAAAACCTCGAAATAGCGCCCGGAACTGTAGGTGCAGTGCCCCAGCCCAATTCTCAAAGTTTTGAATATAGTGTGCTAACTAACAGCCGGATTAATACGCCTGAACAATTCAGGAATATCATTATCCGCTCTGACCCTGCAACAGGCAATATGATTTATTTGAAAGATGTGGCAAGAGTAGAGCTCGGAAAATTTAATTATGGCAACAATGCGCTCGTAAATGGAAAACCTTCAACTTTTTTGTTGATCTTCCAGGCACCCGGCGCCAACGCGTTAGAAACTTACGCGGGCGTAACGAAAGAACTTGAAAAATTAAAAAAGACCTTCCCAAAGGATTTAGATTATACCGTTCCGTCAGAATCAGTTTCCGTAGTAAAGACATCAATGAAAGAAGTGATCTTTACCCTTTTAGAAGCATTGACGCTTGTGGTAATTGTGGTGTTTTTATTTCTTCAAAACTGGCGTGCTACTTTAATTCCTGTTTTGGCTATTCCGGTTTCTCTGATTGGTACATTTATATTTTTTGTTCCCTTTGGTTTTACCATCAATACCCTTACTTTATTTGCATTTATACTCGCTATCGGAATTGTAGTGGATGACGCGATCATCGTGGTAGAAGCAGTTCAGCATAATATTGATCATTACAATATGTCGCCAATAGATGCCACCCGAAAAGCAATGAGTGAAATTTCCGCTCCTGTTATCGCTATTGCATTGATATTGGCTTCAGTATTTATCCCCGTAGGGTTTATTCCGGGAATTGTAGGAAGATTGTATCAGCAATTTGCGATTACCATCGCCGTTTCAGTAATTATTTCTGCTTTTGTAGCTCTTTCACTTACGCCTGCTTTATGTTCTATAATGCTCAAGCATTCTAAAGATGAAAAAGCCAAAAAGGATTTCCTGGAAAAATTCTTTTTTTCTTTTAATAACTGGTTTAGAAGAGTAACTAATTCTTATTCAAGAGGCGTAGCAAACTGGATCAGGAAATGGCCATATATCCTGGTATTACTTGCTGTAATTTTTGTGGGTTTATTTTTTCTGTTCAAAGCAAAACCGACCGGGTTCATTCCCCAGGAAGACGAAGGAAGGCTTTATCTTACTTATGAATTGCCGGAAGGAGCTTCAACTACCCGCAGTGTGGATATGCTGAAAAAACTACAGGAAAGATTAAAAGATATTCCTGAAATAAATGTTGCGGGAGGTTTGGCAGGATTTAATGTGATCAGTTTCTCTAATAAATCCAATGTGGGAACGATGTTCATTCATTTAAAAGACTGGGATGAACGCAAAGGCAAATCACATACGCAATCAGCAGTGATGCAAAAGATTTATCAAAAAACGGCTGATATAAAAGATGCGCACATTTTAGTGATAGCGCCGCCTGCTGTTCCCGGCCTTGGGCGTACCGCAGGATTTACATTTGAATTGCAGCAAACCACCAGCACTGATGACATACAACAGTTTGCCAAAGTAGCTCAAAATTTTGTAGGCCAATTAAATAAAATGCCGCAGATTGGACGCGCTTATACCTTTTTTACCGCCAATACACCCAGCTACAGAGTAGATGTGGATCGTGAAAAGGCAAAACAACTTGGGGTTTCTGTTGCTGATGTTTACTCAACTATGTCAACTTTGCTCGGCAGCTCTTATATCAATGATTTTAATTTGTTTGGAAGAAATTTTAGAGTAGTTGCCCAGGCTGATAGTAATTATCGTTCATCGCTCAATGATATCGGGAATTATTATGTGCGGAATCAGCAAGACAATATGATTCCGCTAAGTTCATTGATTACTACCAAACTTATTGAAAGCCCTACGGCGATATCCCACTATAATATTTACCGCTCTATCGAAATAAACGGAAGCCCGGCAAATGGCTATAGCAGCGGCCAGGCTATTGATGCATTGAAGGAAGCGGCAGCAAAATATTTACCCCGGGGCTACGGTTATGAATTTTCAGGAATGAGTGTTGAGGAAATAAAAGCAGGCAACAAAACCGCTATGATCTTTGCTATCTCATTGGTATTCGTATTTCTTTTTCTAGCCGCGTTGTACGAAAGCTGGTCCGTGCCGTTTTCGGTTTTGTTAGCAGTTCCTATCGGGGCGCTGGGTTCTATAATAGCACTCACTTTTATCCCCAGCCTTACTGATAATATTTATGCTCAAATTGGTTTAATCACATTGATAGGGCTGGCGGCAAAAAATGCGATCTTAATTGTAGAATTTGCAAAGGAACGGGTAGATGCCGGAATGGACGTGATGAAAGCTACTATCTCAGCGGTTAAATTGCGTTTACGCCCGATATTGATGACTTCTTTTGCATTTATTTTAGGCGTTTTGCCATTGGCTTTTGCAACTGGCGCTGCAGCAGAATCCCGTAAAACTATTGGCTGGACTGTATTTGGCGGAATGCTTGCTGCCACTTCGCTTGCAATATTTATTGTGCCCGTATTGTATGTGATAATAACAAAAGCGGCTTATGGCAAGAAAAAACTGGCAGAATTAAAAGCGAATTATAACCCGGCAGAACACGAGGAATTTGAAGAGGATGTGTGAAAAAAGGGAATCAATCCGGTTATGAAATTGTAGTAAAGCAACAAATTCAGTCATTTTTTATTTTAGGGTATAAATTCTAAAATTTACCATTTTGCTGCCTTCGTTCCTTGAGGCGCTGAATAAGAAGATTCCTAAAATCCCTTTCCGTGCTATAAAGGTCATTTAACCTTTGAGGGCCAAGTATACGTTCAAAAGAAGGTTTGTATTTTTTTCTGATATCTAATAATTTTTGTTCATTATCAAGTACATCTCCGTTTCTGTTATCAGCCCTGATTTGGGATATTTCATTGGTATATTGATTATAAACCGGCCAAAATTGTTCTGCTTCAGAAGAAGTGAGGTGCAGTTTTTGGGTAATGAAAGCCACCTTCAGCGCCTGAATTTTATCAGGCCTTTCCGCTTTGAGCGGCTACAAAAGAAAAACTTCCCAAAACTGCAATTAGTAAGAGTAAATATTTTTTCATTTTTCACTGTGTATTTGTAATGGTTCCTTGCGCATTAATCTTTTGAAGATAATTATTTAGAGTGTTGTCATCTATTAAATAATCATCGGGCGTTGGCAATTCCTTGGTATCGGTATTATTAGTAAGTGCATCATCATCCAGGATAGTTGTGTTTTTTTCAAGGTATTTAGCAATTTCATCATCACTTAATGAAGCGATTCCTTGATCCAGTTGTTTGGTGGTTTTATATTGAGTAGCCAGTTGAACATAACCAGGCATAGCTGCTGAAGCTGCAATTGCTGGTTTGTTTGTATTTGAGCCTGGTTTGTTAAATAGTTGTGCGGAAGTAATTGTTATAATTCCTGCTACAACTGCCGCTGCCGCATATTTCCACCATTTTTTTACCGAGCTAAAGGAAACAATTTTTGCATTTTGGTGATTTATTTTATTCAGGATTTTATCACTTAAACTATCAAAGTAACCTTCGGGAACTGAATAAACTTTCTCTTCTTTCAAATAATGCAAAGCAGAAGAAATGGATTTAATTTCATTATCAGCGCTTTCACCTTCCTGTTTTATCCTTGAAATAATTGTAGAACTTAATGAAGCAAAATAACCTTCAGGAACTTTTTGAAAATTGTTTTTTTCATCCTGGTGAAGAAAAACAATAGTAGCGATTTTTTCATCTAAATCAGTAAAGTATCCATCCGGAACCTGGAATACGTTTACCTTTTCCATTGCTGCAAGAGCAGGGCTTATAGCTTTTAATTCATCTAATATTTCTTCTGATTTTTTCATTCCTCTCTTCAGACTATTTTTTATTCAATTAGTTTAATTATTAAGGATAAAATTTTCAACTTTTTTAGCAGCATGGTGATAGCTTGCTTTTAAAGCGCCTTCGCTCGTTTCTAACACATGGCTCATTTCTTCATAAGGCATCTCATCATAGTAGCGAAGGTTAAAAACAATCCTTTGTTTTTCCGGCAAAGATTGAATGGCTAATTGAAGTTTCCATTCAAGTTTGTTAGCGTCAAAATGAGAATCGCTTTTTAATTTATTACTAAGCCCGTTTTCATCATCACTTATGGAAACGGAATGCCTTTTTTTCTCTTTTGAGAGAAAAGTAAGCGATTCATTAGTAGCTATGCGGTAAAGCCATGTATAAAGCTGGCTGTCTTCCCGAAAATTTTCTAATCCTTTCCAAACTTTTATAAACACGTTTTGCAAAACATCGTCTGCGTCATCATGGGTAATCACTATTCTTCTGATGTGCCAATATAATTTCTCCTGGTATTTTTTTATAATACTTGTAAAGGCTTGCTCTTTTGTAGCAGGATCTTTAAAAAGTTCCAGAAGTTCCAGGTCATTTTGAATTTGGGCCATAATTATTTATCTCAGCAACAAAAATAAACAAACTGTATTTAAAGGATTGCATGGATACAAAATGTTTAAACTTGTTTATCTTTTAAGAAGAGGGTTGAAATTGGGTAGAAAAGTTGTAATCTTTTACATTTAATATTTCATCGATAGCATTTAAATAATTGTTCAGCACTATTTTTTTATCAAACTCTTTTATCATTTTTTGCCTGCCTTTTTTCCCCATTAAAAATCTTTCTTCTGGCGGCAATAAGTACATTTTTTCCATTTTATCCGCAAGGGCCTTGCTATTTTTCACCTCACATAAAAAACCCGTAACCCCGTCTTCTACTATTTCTTTGCAACCGGTGGTATTAGTAGTAACGATTGGCTTTTCCATACTGGCAGCCTCAAGTAAAATATTTGAAGTGCCTTCACGGTAAGAAGGAAGCACAATACAATCTGCCTTAGCAATAAATTTTCTAATATCTTTTTTTTCACCTTCATAATCTATAATTCCTTCTATTATCCAGTTTTGCAATTCAGATTTAGAAATAGTATTTGATTTTAAATTCTGATGCCAAAATGGCCCAATAACATGAAATAAAATTTCAGGGTATTTTTTTCGTAATATTTTCGCTGCTTCTACAAATTCAAAAATTCCTTTATCTTTTATAAGCCTTCCGATAAAAAGAAACATAAATTGATTCTCTTCTTTTTCCTCTTTATAAAGGGGGCTAAATTTTTCATAATCTACGCCGGAACCTGGGATACTTTTTGCAACTTCTGCTGAAACAAATTTGTTTTTCAGGAATAAATTCAAATCGTCTGAATTTTGGAAAAAGACCTTTTTGGTTTTGCTTAAAGAAAGGCGGTAAAAGAGCCTCGCAATCCTGTAGGCCAAATTTTTACTTGTAAATAATGGCCCAACTCCCGTAATATTGGTTATGGTAGGAATATTCAAATAGCGGGTTATAAAATTCCCAAATATGGCCGGCCTGATGCTAAAAGTAAGGCAAACATCCGGTTGTAATTTTTTTAAAGCTTTATATAAATTGAAAATATATTTGAAAACTTTTATCGGATTTAAAATACCTGAACCGATATTAATTACATGCAACCCTGTTTTTTCAACATGGGAAACAAAACTGTTTGTATGAGTAAGAATCGTTACGTCATATCCTTCTTCCATAAGTTTTTTCATGAGTCCATCTCTCATGGTGTAAGTAGAGAAAAGGCCATTTTCAATAACAGCAATTTTTTTCTTTTGAAGCTGATCGGTATTCATTGGTAAATTTTTTTATACCATATTTCCATTGATAAAAGTGTCCATAATATTTTGGCCCTTTTTTCATCAGGTATCTTTATTTTTTTAGCTAATAATTTTTCTACAAAATTCCGGTTAACAAAGTTGTTATAAAAATTATTATTTCCAGAAAGATAGTCAAAAAGAATATCATTTAATTCATTATCTATCCATTTTTTTAAAGGGATTTCAAAACCTCTTTTTGGCAGGTTTATCAATTCACCAGGAAGGTAATCCGCAGCTAACTGCCTTAATAAATATTTTGTAGTTGCTCCTTTTATTTTATAATTGTCAGAAATCGAAGGAATATATTCTAAAAGTTCTTTTGAAAGAAAAGGGCTTCTTCCTTCCAATGAATTGGCCATCGTTGCAATATCCATCTTTACCAAAAAATCATCACAAAGGACTGTGTCAAAATCAAGATTCATAATTTTTTTTAATCCTGATAAACCGCTGTCTGCTATTTTTTCAAAATCTTCTTTGATTGGTTTTAGATAATCAAATCCGGGATCAGTAATATATTGCTGGTAATCTTCGAAAATATCGGAACCTGCGGAAAGGTAAATTTCCAAGTCAGGCTTTGACGCCAAAGTAGTTAACCTGTATAAATAATTATACATAGATTTTTTATTATTGGCATGTGGCAAAGCCTTTTTTAAAATAGAAGTTGTGTTTTTTACAAAAGCATTTTTTTTAAAAAAATCATATTTACTAAATGGGACATACCTGCGGTAACCTCCAAATAGTTCATCGGCGCCATCGCCATTTAAAATTACGGTAACGTATTTTTTAGCTTCCCGGCTTACGTAAAAAGCCGGAATAGCAGAACTATCAAAAAAAGGTTCTCCATAGTTACATAAAATTTTTTCAACATCAGCCTGCAGGTTTTCAAAAGAAATTTTTATTTCAGTATGGTCCGTTTTGTATTTTTCGGCGACTAATCTTGCAAGCGGCGCTTCATCATATTCTCCTTTGAAAGAAACTGTAAAAGTTTTTAAATTCTTTTGATATTCATTGGCGATAGATGTTACCAAACCGCTATCAATGCCTCCGCTAAGAAAACACCCTACTTCCAAATCACTTGATTCTAATCTTCTTTTTACTGCCTGGTGAAGATATTGATCTGTTTTTTGTAAACTTTCTTCCAGTGAATCATTGGATTGTTTTTGATAAAATCCATTGATATTCCACCAGCGGGTTTCATTAATGGAAAGTGTTTTGCAATCAATAATTAAAAAACTTCCGGCTTTTAATTCAGTAACATTTTTATAAGGAGTAAATTGGCGGTAAAAAGAGCCAAGGCGCAGGTATTGATAAAAGTTTTTAGGTTCAATTTCAAGGGGAACCATTGTTTTCAAACAATTCAATTCGCTTGCAAAGACAAATTTTTTATGATCAAAAAAATAATAAAATGGTTTTTTGCCGGCGCGGTCGCGGGCGATAAATAATTGATCTTTTGTTTTATCATAAATAACAAAAGCAAACATACCGTCAATAAAATCGAGAAAACCGGTACCAAAACGTTCATATAAAAGAAGCAGTGTTTCTGTGTCTGAAGATGTATTTCCTTTTAAATCGAATTTTTCTCTTATTTCCTGGTGATTATAAATTTCGCCATTAAAAATAATAGTATATTTTTCACCAAGGTGCATCGGTTGATTCCCGCAGGAAATATCAAGGATAGAAAGCCTTAAATGAAATAAATCAACATTTTTATACCGGTAACTGTTTTGTTCGTCAGGGCCGCGGTGGCTTAAAGTTTTAATTACCTGCTGATAAGAAAATGAAGAGTTTACTGCTCCGGCAATACCACACATTATTTACTGGATTAATTTATTTCGCAAAATAACTTTATTAATTAGTAACCTCTGCCGGATAAAGCAAAAACTATAAAAAAGTAAAATAAAAATCTTAATTATTTATTCGTTTGCTGTTGCCCGGTTTATTAAGCTAACGAAGGCTGAAGCAAAATTATTTTTACCAATTCTGCATCTTTTTCTTTTTTAGCAGCCCTTTCTTTTACTTTTTCATAAATTAAAAATAAAGAAATAGAATAAAATGGCAGGCAAGGAATTTTATATCGTACCAGTGTCCCAAAATTTAAGGTACTTGCCCCAACGAATAATCCAAAAATAACCGCAAAAAGAAAACAATACATTATCAGCGGGTCCGTGAAGATCCATTTAATGAATTTAATAGGGCCGGTTTTAAAAAAAATGTAAAGTGTAAAAAACATAAGTACCAGGCTTTCAAAAGCTGCCATTAGTTGTGATATTTTATGTGCTTCCCAAATAAATGGCCTAAAGAAAGTAGTAGCAATAGCTGCGGGTGCTATTTTTATTAATCCGGTAAAAGTTCCGTCAAATTGAGTACCCAAACTAAAATTAGATGATGCGTCTTCCCTGCCGCTTCGGCTTTCAATCACTTCATTCAGATTAGAAATACTTGAGGTTATATCTTCCACGGCATAAGCCCCTAATTCGTCATTATACGTTGATAGCGTTTGTGTAAAAGCATAAATACTTATTGCAATTAAAAAAGGGGCAAACAGGTACCTGAAAAATTTAAACTTAATATTCTGAACATTTTTAAGAATAATAAACAATATGAAAAATGGAACATAAGCCAATAAAATATATACTTTAAGAACTACGAGGAAATAAGCGGAAACAAAAATGATCAGGCAATTTTTGAGTAAAGATTTCTTTTTGTACAACAAATCATATAAACCATAAGTGAGCCACCCAATTGCGGCAATACATAAAGAATCTTTTAATAATCCGGCGCTCCAGAAGGCAAGTGTCGGAAAATATAAAATAGATATGGCGAATTGCTTATGTAATTTTGGGTATTGGCCATAAAAAAAAAGGTATAATTTCCAAAGGCCTGAAAAAGCGAGGGCAGCAAAAAATAAATTAATAACTGCAAAACTTCCAAATGAAATGAATGAAAAAAGCGCATCTAACCGAATAACCATGTAATTGGCTTCATCCCTGAAGTATCCCCGGTTGAATGGATTTTTAACCAGGGAGAGATCAAAATCTTTTCCTGGCTTAAAGATGTATTTAAAATTGGAGGAGTTTTTTAAGATAAGATGGTAAAGGTTATTTCCTTCACACTGGTACAAAACGGTTGTGTCCCCTGTTGTTAAATAAGAATAATAAAGAATAAATAAAACGCTTGCAAATATTTTGATCCAAAACCCCTGGCGATGATATTTTTGTAATAAAGGGTCCGTATATTTTTTTCTCTTATGCCTGAAAAAAAGGTAAAGAAAAAAAATATAGATGGGGGCTAATAAGAAATCAACATAATTCATTTTTGAATTTTATGCCTTTTTCAATTCGTGTAACCTTTGTCTTTCAGAACTAAAAACTGTGTATTTTAATGACTTAAACGGCAACAGGAAATAATAAATTAAATCATGTTGCTTTTTAACTGATAATCTTTGCAAAATTAAGGCTGGCGTGGCTTTGCAATTATTGTTTAATGCATCTTTAACCGGCCAAAGCATAAAATTTATTTTTTTCAGCTTGTTGCTTTTTTGATATATCAATATAATTCCTGAAAATAAAATTAGAAACGCAAGATACATCGCCAATGCAAGTGCCGGTTTACCACTGTAACGCGTTTTTAGAATATGAAACCTGTTGCGTACATAAAAATACATTTTCCAGTTGCTTTTGTAATCCCAGTCGTTTTTATAAGAATAAGTGCTTGCGGGGTGATAATGAATGCTATTTGTTTTTGTATAGAATGGGATCTTATTTTTGGTGATAATCCGATGATAATATTCAGTTTCATCGCCCCATATAAAAAGTTCCTTTTTGGGCAAGCCTACTTTTTTGATAAGTTCTTTATGAAGTAATGTACCATTAAAAGGATGGGCGTAATTATGAATAATTTCTTCGTTTACTTCGTCTATGCCTGAGTAATTTCCGGTTTTCCATACAAAGCTTTTCTTGTCTTCCTTGTTAATTACAGCGCAATTACGTAAACATATTTTTTCATCAGAGCCTTCTAAAAGCTTTTCCAGTGAATCTTCTTTCGGATAACCGTCATCATCCATAAGCCATACCCAGGTGTATAATTGTTCAAAAGCGGTTTTTATACCGGTATAAAAACCGCCGGCACCACCTAAATTTTCCTGGGTAATAAAATCTATATCAGGTTGGCTACGTAACCAATTTTCAGTCTGATCCGTACTTCCATTGTTAATGACAAGTATCTTGTCGATTTTACGGGTTTGTTTTCTTAAAGCAGAAACACATTGAGCCAGCAAAATTTGCCTGTTGTAAGTAACAACTACGGCTATAACCTTATCCATAGGGTTTTGGAAGTTTGGTTTTTAGAAAAATGAATTGCTCAACAATAACGAAAAGCTGACCGCTGTTATTGTTCTTTTAGGGATTTTAATGAGGATTTGAAAGGAAAATTGCAGGTAATTCTGAAACCCGGTATTTGTGGGAATTAGGTTAATTGGGTTCGATGTTGGGGAATACAGGCCTTTTGGAATTGGAGGCAAACGAAGTAGCGAATTTTTCAGAGAAATTAATCGCTTCATCAATTACATGGTGCATATCCATGTAGCGATAGGTGGCTAACCTTCCCAAAAAAGAAACATTGTTTAATTTCTCAGCTTCATTTCTGTATTGAAATAATAATTGCTTATCGGCTGAAAGCCTTTTTGGATAAAAGGGAATATCATTTTCGGTTGTTTCTTTACTAAATTCTTTAAAGCAAACAGTCTTTTCATGTTGTTCCCAGGGCGTAAAATGTTTATGCTCTGTAATGCGGGTATGTGAAACAGATTCATCACAATAATTTATAACTGAAGTTCCCTGGTAATCGCCTTGAGCATAAAATTGCTCAAACGTAACAGTACGGTAGCCAAGTTTTCCGAATTTGTATTTAAAAAAAGCATCTAAGGGCCCGGTAAAAAATATATGTTCGTATGGTGAATGATCTTCTTCAGAAGAATATTTTCGATTAAGCCTAAGCGTTATATTTTTATTATCAAGAAGTTTTTCAACAAAAGGAGTATAACCTTCTAAAGGGATACCCACAAAAGGATTGTTATAATAGCTGTCATTGTAATTAAACCTTACAGGTAATCTTTTTAAGATTGAGGCTGGTAATTCCCTGGGCTCGCATCCCCACTGTTTTTTTGTATAGCCATAAAAGAAGGTTTCATAAAGTCCCTTGCCGATGAATTTTAAAGCTTGCTCCTCAAAGTTTTTTGGGTTATTTATACTTTCGTCGCTCTGCCGAATGATGAAATCCATCGCCCCATCAGGAGGGAATGATTTATTAAAAAACTGGTTAATAGTTTGAAGATTAACAGGAAGCGTATATATATTGCCATTACTAACAGCCTTTACTTTGTGATGATAGGGTTTTAATTCAATAAATTGATTTACATAATCCCATATTTCTTTTTTATCAGTATTAAAAATATGTGGGCCATAGCGATGAACCATTATCCCCGTTTCTTCATCGCGTGAAGTGTGGCAATTACCGGCAATATGATTTCTTTCTTCCCAAATATCAATTTGGCAATCTAACTTTTTGGTAAGCTCATGCGCTAAAACAGCGCCTGAAAATCCGGAACCGATAATAAGAAATTTTGAAGGCATAAAGCAACTTAACTCTGTTTTTTAATAAAAACGTTTTTATTAAATGCATATTGCAAAGGGTTGCTGTTTATTTTAATTGCATAATTCCTCTGCTAATTGATTCATATTTACACTTTGAAAATTATATTCTTTATTCAATTTTCGGTAATGAATTAATATTTTTTCCAGGAAAGAAAAATTTTCTTCAACATTAATTCCAAAATTATGAGGATGCCACCATAGATGATAGGTTAATCCGTTTTTTGCAGCATAAGCCATACTATCAGTAATCCTTTTTAGTCTCAATTTTTCAAAATATTTAAGGCTTTTTTGATAAGGCCTTAAAAAACGGCTGGAAGCAATATTGAAAGGCCTGGATTTTTTCATTTGCCCGTAAGAATAACAATTATGGCCACTTAAATTTAAATATGCATCTATTAGCCGAAAAGGGCGTCGAAAGAAAGTACCATTTTCCTGTGTTTTTGAGGAAAAAAGCCACGATCTTTCATTTCCTCTGAATGAGGTAAATCCATATATATTACAAATTTCCAGGTAATCTTTATGGTATTGATTTCTTGGAAAAATAAAACTTTTCAAATCGATTTTATTCTTTTCCGCAATTTTCCTGGCAGCTATTATATCTTCCCGGAACTCTTCTTTTGATTGCCCTTTTTCAAGGCAATAATAATGAGAAAAACTATGGGAACCTATGTCGTGCCCGGCTTTAATGATTTGTTCAATAAGGCTAATGCCAAAATGAAATGGGTCTTCTTTCTCATTCTCCCCTACTGATTGAAGATCGCCATTGTAAGGCGATAAATTGCGGTTAGAATATTTAGGTTTTTTTTAGGTAAATTGTTGCAGAGTTCATTTTTATTTTGAAAAAATAAAACCTCCACTGTTGCAAAAAGTGGCATTAATTCTGTATTTTTTAAAAAGGTTTAAAAGAACTGGAACCGCCTCCTGTACGCCTAAAAGATGTTCTTTGTAATCCTATAATTTTACCGCATCTCTTACTCCCGAATAAATTTCAAAATCAAGGGAGATTACGAATTTCCCATTAGGCAACCAATTCTTTTTATTTAACTTTTTCTCTTGCTTGGAATAGCGTCCTGAAAATGGGAAGCATCAATGTCATGCCGCTTTATGGCTAATTGAGTAATGTCTGAGGAATTCATTCTTTACAATTCTTATAAAATTACTCTATCGTTTTCTATTAAATGGAAAAACAAATTTACAAATTGCAAAATTTGGTTGATATAAATATTGCCATAGAAGCCTATTTAATTGGAAATCGAATAGATTCGATTTTATTTTAAAGTTTAAAAAATATTTTTTTACTTCCTTAGTATTAATTAAATCGCTTTATTTTGCCAAGTGTTATTTAAAGTGAATAAATAGATGAAAAGTGAATTTGAAAGGCTGCCTGATGAAATTATAAAAACAGGGAACCGCTATATTTATATTTTTGATATCGAAGGAGAAAATATTGATAAAAAAGTGGTAGATGAATTTGGACATGAATGGTCGAAATTTTTTGAGCACGATGATGATCTTGTAAAAAAAGGGGGAGAGGAATATTTTGATATTCTTAACGATGAAATAATAAATTCAAAAACCTATGCATTAGATATCGGTTGTGGAACCGGAAGATGGACGAAATACCTTGCATCAAAAGTGGGCTTTATTGAAGCGGTGGACCCAAGCGACGCCATTTTTGCTGCTGATAAATTATTAGAAAAAATAGAAAACGTTAGATTATCGAAAGCATCTATCGAGACACTTCCTTTTGCTGATGAAACTTTTGATTTTGTAATGAGTATTGGTGTATTACATCACATTCCAAATACCCGCCAGGCGCTAATTGATTGCGTAAAAAAAGTAAAACGAGGTGGTTACTTTTTTGTTTATTTATATTATAATTTAGAAGGAAGAGGTTTTTTTTATAAAACCCTTTTTAAATCCAGCGATCTGGTTAGGAGAATTGTCAGCCAGCTTCCCGGTAAGATAAAACATTTTGTTTGTGACATACTCGCCATTATATTTTATATGCCCTTTATTTTAACCGGAAGGTTTATTAAATTTTTAGGATTTAAAGATCTGGCAAAACGAATGCCTTTGCACGGTTATCAAAACCGTTCCTTTTTTATGATAAGAAACGATACATTGGACCGGTTTGGAACGCGGCTGGAACAAAGGTTTTCAGCTAAACAAATAGTAGAAATGATGGAAAGTGCAGGATTGACGGATATTGTTATCAGCCCCGGCATTCCTTTATATCATGCGGTGGGAAGAAAAAAATAAATAGTAAACAAACAAATAGGGTGGATTTTTATTTTACCCTAAAATTTCCCGGTAGATACCGTGATACTTTTCAATTGCATTTTCAAGATCATAAAATTCTTTAGCAGCGTTTCTGATTTCATTTGGTTTAAAATCATTTTTACTGCAAATTAATTCGGCAATAGATTCAAATTCAAACTCGTTTAGTTCTTTCAAAACGATTCCTGAATGATATTTTTCTACAATTTCCGCTACGTCGCCAATGCCTGAATTAGTAATTACGGGAATTCCCATTGCCATAATTTCTCCATGTTTTGTAGGCGAAGATGATTGTTTTGAATAGCACGGTTTTATAAAAAAAACAGAATATTTACTGAAAGATAATAGCACAGGGACTTCATTTCTTTCTGCCTGTTTAATAATCAATTTGTTTTCCTTCAGCCCAAATTTATTTGCTGTGGCGATGATGGTTTTGTGTTCTGCCGGAGAAATAAATAGAAATTTTGAATTAGGAATATTATCGCTGATAATTTTAAAAAACTGCATCATTTCATCAATCAGGTACCAGCTTCCGATAGAGCCAAGGTAACTGAAAATAAAATCTTCCTCTTTTATTTTCAATTCATTTTTTAAAATATTTTTTTTAGAATTATCTATTTTTTCCGGGTCAAATAAGTTGGTATCTACGCTGCATGGAATTACCTGCAATGGGATTTCATTTTTATATTCCGTCCACTTTTTAATGATATTTTCTGCAGCCCGGGTAAGGCAAACGATTCCATCTGAGATAGTAACCTCTTCGCTTTCCTTCTGCTTAAAAAAATGGTATATTTTTTTGTAGAAAAAGTTTTTAGTTTCCCATATTTTACCTTCGGCACGGCTGTCTGCATAAAATTCGCGGATATCATTTAAAAATTTAACGCCGTATTTTTTCTTCATCCATAAACCTACTAAAGCCGGTATTCCCGCCCTGGTGTGGACCATATCAAATTTTTCTTTTGCATGAAGTTTCCTTGCTTTTTTCTTTAAATGATAAACATCATAAATTGTAGAAAAAACAGCCGGAATTTTATGATACTTAATGGGAACCCACTTTATGGAAAACGATTCCAATAAACTTTCAATTTCATTTTTATGTAAAGAATATTTTTCCGGCTTTTCGCAACTTAGGATGGTAAACCGGTATCCATATTTCGTAAGCCCCGCGAGGTAAGGAATTACCTGGCTTTGGCCAAGTGGATCAGTCATTCCATCATAAGATATGAAGAGAATATTTTGCATTTAGAATTAAATAATTTATTTAGCGGTTTGCAAAATAGAATCGTAAATATTGAAAAGTTTTTTTAGATAAATTTCTTTGGAATATTTTTTAGAAATTTCAATTCCTTTTTTAGAAATTTCATTCAGATTATATTTATTTCCCAAAATTGATTTAATTAAATCTACAAAAGACATAGTATTTTTTAAATCAAAAAATAAAGCATTGTCCATGGTAACTTCATGATATACCGGCAAGTCGGATAATAATAAAGGAATGCCTGATGCCATTGCCTCTACTGCGGCAATTCCAAAACCTTCGTGTTTGGAAGAGGAAACATAGAGGTCGTAACCGGATAAAATTTTATCAATATTATTGGTTCCACCTTTTAAAAAAACGGGCAAATCTTTTTTTTCAATTTCATCCTGAAGTTTCTTCAAATCTGTATCATTCCCTTGCCCATAAATATCAAGGGAAACCTTATAATTTTTTAAGATTTCAAATGCGTTTAAAAGGTAACCGTAATTTTTTTGGTTCTTAATATTTCCCACCGCAACCAGTTTTATTGTTCCTGGAATTGTAGAATCTTTTGCATTATTTCGGATAAAAAATTTATCTGAAACAAAATTTTCTATGACATAAGAGTTTTTTATTTCTCCGAATGTATTTTCATAATCCTGCAATACATTTTTTGAAACCGCTATAACTGAATGATTTTTCTTTATCGTTTTCCTTTCCAAAAACGTAAGTATTTTACTATTATTAAAAACATTTTTACTCATCTCGTTATGCAGGGAATAAATTAAAGGAATATCCTGTGGGCAAGATAAGCGTGAGATTAAACTGCTATAAAACAAGTGCGAGTGAATAATAGAAGGCTTGTTTTTTTTTATTATTTTTTTTAATTTCCCGATGCAGGAGATTAAATAAAATTTGTTTTTAAAGCCCAAAGAATATCTTTTTTTGCATTCAATTTCTTCTTCCTGAAAATCGCATTCTGTAGATAGAGTAACCAGGATTACTTCAAAATTTTTATTCAGGTCAGGAAGAATTCCGGTTAATAATATTTCAGCGCCTCCTTTTTTTAAATTATCAATAACTATAAGGAGCCGTGTTTTTAACTTTGCCCGGGCTGCTGAATTTCCATTGCTTCCATAGTTATGAATATCTAGTAATTTGCCTTATCAATTGCTTAAAGTAAGTAATATTCCATGAAAAATGTTTTATGGTATATTTTAAAGACCGTAATGTTAATGGCTTTTTAGTGAGTAATTCTATATACAATGTTATCACATAAGCTTTCATCTTTTTCTCCCATTTTTTTAATTGCCTTTCATTAAAATAAGGACTGGCAAATTGAGATAATTCCGAGATTGATAGTCTTTCTTTTTCAATATTCCTTTCATTAAGTGTTTGCGATTCATTGTAAGAATGCTGCCGCCAGTGGGCAACAGTTTTACCACTGATAACGATATTTCCTTTAAGGAATAATTTGGCTATAGAATTAAAATCTGTAGAAAGGCAATCGAAAGAATAAAAATTTAATTTCAGCGCTTCATTTCTATTGTAGATTGTAGCGCAATGCCTGAATCGTTGTACTTTATAGTAATTGAGAAAGTAAGTAGCCCCATCAATTAAAACTGCGTCGGGGCTTAGTACTTTATGATTTTTAAAAATCTTTTTAATCTTATCGAGGTTGTGATTTGCCTGGAAAACGGTAATATTTTCTTTTTCATTTTTGGAAATTAAATCTAATGCTTCTTTCAAAAAATTGTCGTTAGTAAAATAATCGTCGCCATCAAGATTAATGGCCCATTCGCCATTGCAATAGTCGTATAAACTTTTGTGATAGTTATTGATTCTTCCCAGGTTGTTTTGATTTTTAAAATATTTTACCCTTGAATCAGTTAAAAAATTTTGAGCGGTAGCCGTTGTTTCATTTGTTAGGTTATCATCCGCTATAACTATTTCCATATTTTCATAATGCTGATTCAATACACTTTTAAGAGCATCCTGTATATAATTTTCCTGGTTAAATGTGGGGATTTGGACAGATATTTTCGGTAAGGCATCCATTAGTGGGCAGGCTATTTAATTAATTTGAAAGGACATTTCTTGTAATAAATGGTTTTTTAATAATGCCTAAAATGGTTTTTATCACTTGCTTAAAATAAAAAAAGTCAAATTCAGAATTTTTAAAAATAAATAAGAGCGTTTTAAATGAGGGCTCTTTGGTTGCATACGTATAGCATTTTGAAATATTAATATTTTTTTTAGCCTCTTCAATCTCTTCATAATGAGAATATTTTTGGACTATATAATCACCGCCATTAAGCATATAATTCTCATTTGATGTAATATTCGAGCCGTTTTTCATTCTATAAAACGCTAATTCCTGATTTAAATATCCAATAGGAAATTTTTCTGCAATCCTTATCCACATTTCCCAATCTTCCAGTAAAGAATCTTCATCAAAAAGCCCTACGTTTTCCAGTGTCCCTTTTTTTATTATTGATCCTACTGATCTTATAAAATTACCTTTTAAAATTTCCGAAAGCACCCACCCTTGTTTGTATTTATTTTTTTGAGGGCATTCTATGGTTTCCCCAGTGTCGTGAAAATAATAATAACAACTGCTGTACACCATTCCAAACTCAGGATGTTGCAAAAAATATTTCACTTTTTCATAAATACTGTCAGGGGTTAACCAGTCATCTGTTGACAAAGGAATAAGATATTCACCATTGGAATTTTTATATAAAAAATTCAAATTTTTTGAAATGCCTTTTGATTTGGTATTAGAGAATATTTTATGAGAAATACCTGATTCTTCTAAAGTTTTTTTTGCGATTTCAAAAGTATTATCACTGGAAGCATTGTCTAAATACATTACCTCAATGTTTTTGTAGGATTGTTCTTTAAGGCTCGAAATACATTGCTCAATGAACCCTTCATGATTCATACTTAGCAACAGGATACTTACCAATGGATTATCATTCATTTTTGTAGTGTTTCTTTCACTAAATAGAAACGTATTAAGTACTAAATAGATTGTGTTTAAATAAGAGCCAAAATGTATTACCTTATTTCCCTTCTCATTAGAAACCACATAAATATCCAATAAATAGCGTAATTAACACAGAATGAATACGTAGCACCAATTATTCCATAATGGTTCATGAAGAAATAGGATAAGGCTACATAAGAAACAGCAAAAAGAATTTCAGTAGTAATAAACGTTTTGGCCATCGCTTTTGCAATCATCAGGTAAGCTAAAAGCCAGCTTCCTATTTTAAAAAAATCGCCGAGTAACTGGTAAGTAAATAAGGGCTTCATAGGCAAAAAAGCAGGCGTAAATAATAAATGAATTATCAAATCCCTGAATAACCAGATAAGAAGAGCAATAGAACCAACTACTGGCAAAATAAGTTTGTAGCCATTTAAAATCTCTTTTCTTAATTCAACTTTACTTTTCAATTCTGATAACCGTGGCATATAATAAACGCCCAATACAGAGGTAATAAATCCCAAATAATAATCAGAGATTTTTGTAACGGCCTGCCAATAACCTGCGTCGGCAATAGAAAATTGATTAATTATCCTTTCTCTCACTAAAATTTGCATGGCAGGAACCACAAAACCACTTACTATAGCCATCAATGAAAAGCCTGAGAGCATTTTCACAACTGGTTTATCCCATGATTTAAAATCGGGTTTCCATTTTATTCCGAGTTTATTGAAGAAATAAATATTGATAAAAAAAATGATAATAGCAGTTGCGGTGCTTGCTATTAAAACACCTTCAATTCCCCAACTGTAAGCAAAAAGAACCGTTAAGGCAACTCCGGAAATTGAAGACGAAATATTGACTATGGTAAATTTTCTGATTTCTTTTAAGCCATTTAAAATGGCCAGGAACATTACATTAAAAGAGATAACCATGGTAAATAAACCAAATAAAAAATATACGAGCCAATAATCTTTTGTCTTAAAAGCGGCTTCTGATAATAAACCACTGGCGCTCATTGTAAATATTGAAATGAGCAATGAACTTATGAAAACAATAAGAAACGCGGTATTAATTATTTTCCTGCTTTTTGCAGGGTCTTCTTTGTGTTCGGCAAGGTATTTAACTACCCCTGTGGAAATTGCCGCGGTTGCCAAAATGGTTAAAATGGCGGTAGTATTTTGAAATTGGCCTACAAAAGCAATTCCTTTCGGCCGATTTTTACAGCAACTACTTTAACTATAATAAATCCGCTGATAAAATTGATGGCGGTAGAGATTGAAGTATAAAAACTGGTTTTTATTAAATTCACTTGTAGCTGTTTATTACTTTGCAAACCGTTTCAACATCTTCCTGTTTCATAACGGGGCTAATGGGCAATGAAATTATTTGCTCATGAATTTTTTCTGAAATTGGGTAACTATCATTATTCCATTCAGTATAGGCTTTTTGTTTATGAGGAGGAATCGGATAATGAATTACAGTTTGTATTCCATTTTCTGTTAAGTAGTTTTGAAATTTACTCCTGTCTTCCACTCTAACCGCAAAGATGTGGAATACATTAGAATATAAATCCTTGAGATTTGTTTGTTTACTGGCTGGTAAAATAACGCGGCTGTTGTTGATATTTTCAATATAATATTGCGCAATTTTTCGCCTGGCATCATTGTCCCGGTCAAGCCTTTTTAATTTGATGGATAAAAAGGCTGCCTGAATTTCATCAAGCCGGCTGTTCAATCCCTGGTAGATATTTTCATATTTTTTATGAGACCCATAATTGCGCAAAGCAGTAATGGTTTCAGCAAGTTCCTTATCATTTGTAGTAACTGCGCCGGCATCGCCAAGTGCGCCCAAGTTTTTACCCGGATAAAAACTAAAACCAGCAGCATCACCGAGATTGCCACATTTAATTCCGTTCAAACTTGCTCCGTGAGATTGGGCGCAATCTTCAATTACCTTCAGGTTATATTTTTTAGCAATCGCATTTATGGCTTCCATATTACACAGCCTTCCGTATAAATGCACAGGCAAAACCGCTTTGGTTTTTGAAGTGATTTTTTGTTCTATTAAATTTTCACCTATCAGGTAAGTATTGATATCGGGCTCCACTAAAACCGGTTTTAAGCCGGCTTTTGAAACTGCCAGAATACTGGCTATGTAAGTATTCGAAGGAACAATCACTTCATCCCCATCTTTCATAAAACCTAATTGTTTATATCCTTCCAGGATTAAAATCAAAGCGTCTAAGCCATTAGCTACTCCGATACAATTGGTAACACCACAGTATTCAACAAATTCATTCTCGAACTTTTTTACATTTTCGCCTAATATAAACCAGCCTGAATCTAAAAGGTTCTCAAATGAATCGCAAAGCTCCTTTTTATATTGAAGATTAATAGCTCTGAGCTCTAAGAAATTTATCATAAAAACTTCTATTTATTTTTCGATTCAATCCATTCATCAAAGCCGAGGCCTTGCCACGGCATTCCTCTTTCAAAATTATAGGGCCACGGATAATGTGATTCACCCGTTTCTTTTGATTTTAATTCACGCACATCTTTAACAGGCTTAGCCGGATTTCCAACTACAAGCTGGTAATCCTCTACATCTTTGCCTACTACAGATTGAGCACCGATAAGTACATGTTTACCTATTTTAACACCGGGAAGCAAAACAACTCCGACTGCTATTTGAGAATAATCCCCTACTGTAGGGCCAATACAAATATTCGAAGGCGGATGAGGGTCGTTTGTAAAAACAGTATAAGGGTAAATGAAAACAAAGTTGCCGATTTTTGATTGCTGCCCAATATGTACATTACTATGTAACCAGCAATAATCACCCATTTCTGAAAATCCCTGAAGGTCACTTAAAGTACCAATACGGCAATGATTGCCGATTTTCATTTTTTCCCTAATGGTAACCCTATGACCGGTACTAAAATTATTGCCGATAATGTTTCCGCTGTAAATAATTGTATGGCTTCTGATTAAAGAATTGCTGCCAATGATTGTTTCAGGGTTTGTATATTCTTCATTATCATAATAGCTGCTTAATGGTTCGCCGATAATGCAATTATTACAGATGGTTGTGTTATCACCGATGGCAACGTTATCTAAAATAGATGTATTATCTCCAATTTTTACATTTTTGCCTAAGGTAGCCTTTGGTGAAATATATACATTATGATTATTGAATTTCATATTATGATAGTTTTTTAAATTCTTCATAATCCCTTATATAATCACTCACCTCATAGGCCATGTTGGCAATACACATCTGTACCGCGTTGTGGCTGTATTTCATTTCATGCCAGCAATATTTGGGAAGAAATATTCCCTGGTCTGCCGTTTCTAAAATAAAACGTTGTTCTTCTTTCCCCGGCATTTGAGTAGTAACAATGATTTTTCCGGCTACTGCAACTAATATTTGCTCGAGGTGGTGATGCGCATGGCCGCCACGGTGTATGCTTTCAGGCGTGAAGTAAGTCCAGTAAACCCTTTTAACTTCAAAAGGTAAAGTATCTTTTTCTGCTACAGAAATATAGCCTTCAATGGTTTTACCGATCCTGGGAAATGCTATGAGTTTGGGATGTTCATAAATCATATTTAATGGCCCGTATAATTTTTTGGGGTTCAGAAATTGAATTTGTATTACAACGTATTTTTAATTTTGAGATTGTAATAAGCATTGGAATATAATTAGAAAATGAAATGATTTTTTTATATAAATGTAAAGCAAAATAGTTAGAATATTAGAGAGGTATGAAAATGATGAGAAATAGAAATATTGGATTTTTTTGTTTACTGGAACTAATTTATTAGGATTTTTAATTTCCCTCTATTGTTCTTTTTTTCTGTTATTTCGGGAATCAAATAAAGGCGTAATTATTAATTGATTGCACCAAATATATAGGAACGCGGCAGCATAGATTAAATCAGTTGAAATCATTTAAACTATAATTTATCTTCGCCAAGTAAAGGTTTATAGAGATTTTTATTTTGAGAGTTCAATAAATTTTAAATAATAGCAAATAAATTATGAAAGTTGTGCTTCTTGCCGGGGGTCATGGAACAAGGTTAAGTGAAGAAACAGAATTGAAGCCTAAGCCAATGGTGGAAATTGGAGGCAGGCCTATTCTATGGCATATCATGAAAATATATTCGCACTTTGGTTTCAATGATTTTATTATTTTATGCGGATATAAAGGTTATATGATTAAAGAATATTTTGCTAATTATTACAGGCACCATTCCGATTTGACGGTGGATCTTAGGAACAATTCAATTCAATACCTTAAGAATAATGCCGAACCCTGGAAAGTGACCCTCATAGATACTGGCTTAAAAACCATGACTGGTGGGCGAATCAGGAGGGTAAGGGAATATCTGGAAGAACAACCTTTTTTGCTTACTTATGGAGATGGAGTTTCCGACATAAATATCCATAATCTGATTAACTATCATCAAAATCATGGAAAAGCTATCACGATGACTTCTGTACAACCGGAAGGACGATTTGGGGCTTTGATAATCAATAATGAATATAAAGTAACCGATTTTAAAGAAAAACCTAACGGAGATGGCACATGGATCAATGGAGGTTTTTTTGTTTGTAACCCTACTGTTTTTGATTACCTTAAAGATGATCAGGCTATTTTTGAGAGGGAACCTCTTGAAAATTTAGCAAAAAATGGAGAACTTTTTACCTTCATGCATAACGGATTCTGGAAACCTATGGACACGCTTAGAGATAGAAATGACTTGCAACAAATGTGGGCAACTGGCAATGCTCCCTGGAAAATATGGGAATAACCAAATGTTTAAAAGAAAGCAGTTTTAGAAATCAAAAACATGAATTTAAAGTTTTATAATAAAAAGAAGATATTGGTTACTGGCCACACGGGTTTTAAGGGTAGTTGGTTAACTCTATTTCTTAACGAATTGAATGCAGATATCATGGGAATTTCGCTCCCTCCTAAAACTGCCGAAGATTTTTTTGTAGTGAATAAACTTGATAAACTTTGTGATTCACACATTTTGGATATAACCAATTTTTTATCCGTTCAAAAAAAAATTACCCAATTCCAGCCAGACCTTATTTTTCATCTCGCGGCCCAGCCATTGGTTAGGTATTCCTACTTGCATCCTTTAGAAACTTTTCAAACTAATGTGATGGGAACAGCAAATATCCTCGAAGCAGTAAAAAACATTCAGTCTCCATGTGCAATTGTTGTTATCACCACCGATAAAGTTTATCAAAATAAAGAATGGAATTATCCTTATCGTGAAAATGACAGATTAGGAGGGAAAGATCCTTATAGTGCAAGTAAAGCCTGTGTTGAAATGCTGATTTCGTCTTATCAGAATTCATTTTTCAATCCAAAAGATTTTGGTGTTCATCATAAAGCATTAGCCACCGCAAGGGCAGGTAACGTGATTGGCGGGGGTGATTGGTCTGAAGACCGGTTGGTTCCTGATATTATCAGGGCTATCAAAAATAATTCAGAAATTATCGTTCGAAACCCTGAGGCGGTGCGCCCTTGGCAGCATATATTAGAAGCGGCATCCGGTTATCTTTTATTAGGCGAAAAACTTTACCAGGATCCTATAAAATACAGTGGAGCATGGAATTTTGGCGTTATCCTGAAGAAGTGTTAAGAGTGGAAGAGTTCGTTAAAACTGCCATTAATATTTTAGGAATGGGCACTTACCGGATCGCGAAAAAAGAAGACAAACTATATGAAGCATCGCTACTTAAACTGGATATTTCAAAAGCACTGAATGATTTGAGATGGAAACCAAGGTTAACAACGAAAGAAGCGATTTTATGTACTCTGAAATGGTATAAGGAATTAATTAATGATAAAAAAAACATTATTGGATATTCAAGAAAATCTATCCATGATTATTTAAACCTAATTGAATCATGAATGTTGCCATTATAGGTTCAAATTCTTTTTTAGCGGAGTATATTATACGTGAATTATTGAATAATAATATAAAGTCCGTGCTTTACGGTAAATACCCTTCTCCGGAATTTTCCTCCTGTCAATTTAATGTATTCAATTTCCCCTCTTCTCCAATTGATTATTCTCAGTTACTTGCCTTTGATTCTATCATTTATACTGCAGGAGCTGGGGTACAGGTAAATAAAAATGAAACGATTGGAAACGTATATGAATTAAATAGTTTTTATCCGATCCGCCTTTCAAATGCGCTTGCTTCAAACAATTACCAGGGCAAACTTGTAACCTTTGGTTCCTATTTTGAAATTGGTAATGAAAGTGACCGACGATATTATTCAGAGAATGAAATAATAACAGCTTTAAATGAAATTTCTAATCCTTATGGCAATTCTAAAAGGTTATTATCCCGATATTTCTCATCTTTTACAGACTCGCCTTTCCTTTATTATCATCTCATTCTTCCCAATATTTATGGAAAAGGGGAAAATTCTCAAAGGTTAATTCCTTATCTGATTAATTCGATAAAAAATAATGAAGAAATTAAGCTCACCAATGGAGAACAGGTAAGACAATATATTTACGCAAGCGATATTGCTAAAACAATTCTTGATATTATTACAGGCTATTATCCAAAAGGATTTTATAATCTTTGTCAAAATGAAGCTATTAAAATAAAAGAATTAGTGAAAAAAGTTTTTGTTATTTGCAATTGTTTAGAACGTTTTAATTCGTCCCGGTTATTTGGTTCAAAACAAAGAAGCGATACAGCAATGCCCTTTTTGCTGTTAAATAATGAGAAGGCACAAAAAACCTTTGCATTTCAGCCAACTATTACCATTGAAGAAGGAATAAAAAGCTATCTGATATGAATTATCGTAACGATCATATTATTTCTACCAAACGCAGCGTTATTTCCGACGATCGAGGCTGGTTTCTAAAAATGGTAGATGGAAACGAAATGGGCAATCCTTTTGCCTGTGAAGTATATGTTACTTCTGCGAGGCCAGGCGAAAGTAAAGGTGGCCACTATCATTTAGTAGCAAAAGAATGGTTTATGCTGATAAAAGGAGAAGCGCTTCTTTCAATAGTTGATGTTGATTCGAAAGAAAAGAATGAAATTTTATTAAGCGGTACCGAACCTAAAACGATATATGTGCCTTCCGGAATTGCACACCAATTTAAAAATGTAGGAACGGGTGATTTTATTCTAATTGCTTTCACCGATCAGAAATATAATCCATCAGACACAATCGTTTATAATTTCATTTAAAAATTTAAAAAATAAACGGCATGTTTGTTGAAAATCAAAATTTATATTATTTGTTTATTTACTGAGATGATTAAATTAATAATATTCTACTTTTTGTTTTTAAAATGTTATGAATATTCAGGTTTAAAATTCATCAGTGGTTATAAAATGTATTAAAATTGAAGTGAAAAAATGAATTTAAACGATTTAAAAATAGGTTACGTTCCGTATCTTCCCAATCTTTCCCAACCTGCAGACAGACGAAGGTTTCCTTATTTTGCAAAAGCAAATAATATCCCTTTTGAAATAGCTGGCATAAATAAGAAATATGATGTCATTTTATTGACTGCTTTCGCTAATTTGAGTCAATGGCTTGTTTATAAAAAGAAACATCCGGAGACAAAATTTATTTTTGAAATGGTTGACAGTTTAATTTTTTCTCCTAATTTATTTGACAGTATTTTCAAAGGCGTTGGAAAATTTATTACCGGAAAAGAGTCAGCTCTTCACTTCAAATATAAAAATATTCTTATCGCTTGGTTTAAGAATGCAGATTTGGTAATCTGTTCCAGCAAGGGCACTAAAAAGTTTATTGAAAAATGGAATAGAAATGTAGTATACAGCCTGGATTATATGCAAAACGAGGTCTTAAATGTAAAAAGCGATTATACCATTTCCGGAAAAATGAAATTAGTTTGGGAGGGCCAGGGCGTAGTTTGCCAACAGCTTTTATGTTATAAAGAGTTATTTAAAAAAGTAAATGATTTTTGCGAGTTATATATTATTACAGATGAAACTTATCCGAAGTATGGCGGCCTCATTAACAAAAACATTTCCACCATTATTGATCAATTGCCCATAACCACCTATTTCAATAAATGGGAAATTTATAAAAATTTTGAAATGCTGATAGATTACGATTGCGGTATTATCCCTTTAGATAAAACCAATAAGATGGCCTATTATAAACCTGCTAATAAGCTTGTTTCCTTCTCATTTGCGGTGCTGCCCACTATAGTTTCTGATATACCGGCATATGTAGAGTTTCTGAACGAGGCAGGTACACAATTATACGTCACTGATATTGACGAATGGGTTTCAAAATTGAAATTTATAAAAAATAGTACTCCCCAGGAACGAAAAGATATTGCCCGGAAAAACCTGGATTATGTAACACAAAAATATTCTAACCAGGCTTTGCATTTATCCTGGTACCGGATTTTTGAAAAAGCTGGTTTATAAATAATCAAATTTAATCTTAACGAAAAGGCTGTTTAACTTTTTTAAATGTCAAAAAAAGTAGATATCATTTTAATAAATTGGAATTCGGGTAAAAAAACCCTGGAAGCTGTAGCTCCTTATCTAAATTATAAAAGTGCTGATATTTGCTGTAATGTGATTGTTGTTGATAATGCATCGTCAGATGATTCATCTCAACTTTTTTCCGGACGCATCAAAAATGTAATATATAATAAAAAGAACGAAGGTTTTGGTAGGGCTTGCAACCAGGCTTTTGAATTGTGCAACGGTGACTACATTTTATTGCTCAATCCTGATACAATTTCGAGCCCTTTAGTTCTAGAAAATTTAGTTTGTTTTTTGGAAATAAACCCGGAATATGCGGTAACAGGCCCACAGCAACATGGGTTCGACGGAATTGTTTTAAGAACCTGCTGCAGGTTTCCCAATTTCAAAAGGTCTCTTTTTGAAGTACTAGGATTTTCGAAATTATTCCCTAAGCAGTTTACTTCCTCTCTCATTATGAAAGATTGGGATCATCTGCAAAGCAAGGATGTGGATCATGTTATGGGCAGCTATATGCTAATACGAAAATCAGTAATTGATAAAACGGGATTTATGGATGATGACTACTTTGTATATCTTGAAGATGTGGATTTGAGTAAACGAATAAATAATGCGGGTTTTAAAACTTACTACCGTAGCGAATATTCTATATTTCATGAAGGTGGCGGCACTGGACAGAAATCAGAGGTACAAAGACTTTTTTATTCTTTATCGTCCAGAAGAACCTATTGGAAAAAGCACCTTGGAAAAACAAAATCTTTTACACTTACTTTTTTTTCCATAATGGTAGAACCATTTTTAAGAGTGATAGATTCATTGAGGAAAGAACGAAAACCAGGATTATATAAAATCAGCAAAGCATATTATTGTTACATCAAAGAAATGTTGCGTTTCTGAAAAGTAATAATTAATTGATTCGATCATTTGACAATAGTAATGATATGATAAGGACTTAATAAAGTAAGGTGGAAGACAATCACATAAAAAATTATAAAGGCAATACTCAATGTAATTATAATATTGAATTTTTTAAATGGTAAATATCTTATTAAGGAAGCAAAAACAAATATAGAAAGAGTGCCAAATAGCTCACTAAAACGGAATGCTAAAGAAGGTACTCCAGATAAAAATGAAAGTAAAAAGATAGAAAGGATATTGCATTTTAGAAATAAAATCAAAGATTTATCTTCTATCAGTTTAAGTTTAGGTATAAAAATAATATAATAAAAACAACAGGCTATATTTATTAAATTCAATATATTGAAAACATTGACACTTTGGGAATAACCGTTTTCGACATAACTAGTATAATTACTTAGCCTTACAGAAATATCTGAAGTATCAAAATTTCCAAGAAAATTTAAAAGTGGGATTTTTAAATAACCTAATAATATTGAAATGCCTAGAATAGAACTGTAAATATATTTACTGAATTTTTTGGGATCAAAAAGGAGAATTAAAAAGTACATAATGGCAGAGTAATGAAAAAAAGTAGCTACCAAAATCATAAGTATAAAAGCTTTTTTATTCCCTTTTAAATAAAAAATAAGTGAAACAAAAAAAATAGCGGAAGCAAGACCAATTCTGATTTGCGTCATTTCGTGCAACAAAAAATAATGAGAATAATAGAAAAGTATGACGAGATATGGATTAAAAGAAAAATGCTTAATACTTATTGTTTTTAAAAGTACACTTGCTAATCCAAAAAATAGCATTAGCGCCAGTCCATAATTAACTTGAAAAATTTTTCTAAAAAATATTACTAATCCAGAAAATCCAGGTTCAAGTAGTGGAAGAATCCCGCCTTTTATTCCAGCCAAATCATAAATATTATCGAAAGTATATTGATAGTTTTCATAATCTTTTGATACCTCCGGCCTCTTACACCTGCTAACAAACCCAAAGAAAGAATAACTATAATTAAAAAAAAATTATTTTTAAAAGGTTTTAACTCATATTCTACTGCCAGAATCACAAAGAAAATAAAATATGCAATATATATAAGCATTAGAATAACTTCCGGTTTTTAAATAATCAATTATTATTATGGCGCATTTTTTATTTGTGATTAAGATGTACTAATTCTTCGATATAATAGTTTAATTTTTCCCCAACAACTGCCCATTCAAATTGTTTGACATCATTTAACGCCTGTTCCATTTTTTGATTTTTCAATAATGGGTTATTTTGGGCGAGCTCAAATATTTCAATTATTTTCTTTACATCTTTGGCTGGTGTTATCCAGGCATTAGTTTTATTTGCTGGATAATATTCTGTAGTGATTACAGGAATGCCGCAACTCATGGCCTCTGCCACCGGATAATGAAAAGCGCCTAGTTGAGTATATCCGGCACAAATATAATAATCCAATGCTCGATAAAAATTACCTAATGCCTTATCACCATGTGGCTGAGGACAATAAATATCTTCTTCATTTTTAAAGTCAGCAGGATCTGCAAAAGCAACGTGCAACTGAATTTCGGGGTATTTCTTTTTCAATTGTTTAAATGATTCTACTATATACCGGGTTCCTTTATAAGGTTCTGAACGGCCCACGGTTCCTATTATTATTTTGGTTTTTGACTTTGTCTTCAATTTGGTTTTTTCCGGATAAAAAAGATTGAAATCAATCCCGGGGTATAATATCCCGGATGCTTTTAGTTTTTTATATTTTAAATATATTTCTGCATTGACAATTGTATATAATTTCATTTTATAACTCAAGCCGGATATGTAAGCAAGAATTTTATTTTTTATTCCTCCGGATAAATTATAAAAATCAGGCTCATAAGCCTGCACATAATAAAGAGTTTTTTCTTTTAATCCTGCTCTTTTAATTGGCAAAGTTGTTAGAGAATGATTAGCAATGATAATATCGTAATCATTCTTTGGCATTTTAGAAAGTGCTTTCGTCAATTTTCTTTGTATTGAAAAAGCATTTTCTTTTTTCTTTTTTTCTTTTTTATCTAATGTTATTGATCCTTTCGCATCTATCCATTTTATAACTGCAAGTGTAGGAAAATAGGGTATTTGGCTTTCATCAGAACATAAAAACTCGACTTTGTGCCCAATAAATATTAATTCATTAGCTAATTTTGATAAAACCCTGTAACCTCCGGCATTTCCAAAACCAAGAACAGGTATTAATATTTTCATTTAAAGGATTTTTTTGAAGATAATTATAAATGAAATCATTAAACGATGGTTATCTGAAATCAGGTATATTTATTAGGCTTAATAATTTATACCTAAAATGGTTTTCGTAATGTATTGATAGAAAAAATTATCTCAATTAATAAAATTCTTCGGTTCTGCTGCTTTTATAGTTTACAACACGTATTATCCAGAAAATAAAAAGAACAAAAAAGCAAGAAATTAAAGCGGATATTATCCCTGTTTTTAATTTTCCTATTTTAATTTTCTCCATCGGATAATTTGCCTGGTCAATTATCTGCATTAATGGGATTTCATTAAGGTATTGATAGCGGGCCAATTCAAGATTTTTAAACATCTCTGCATAAGCTTCGCCATATACCTGAATATTTGCCTGTTGTTTTTGCACCGGCACTTGCCCTTCTGAAAAAGCGGGATTTATATTTATATCCTGGATAACCGCTTTATTTGTGATACTAGAGTTTAAATTTTCTTTCATCGCAGCGACTCTTTTTGACAGTACATCAAGTGTTTGTTTTGCCTTCTTTGTACGGATTTCTGTGTAAAATTCATTAGTAGCAGAAACGAGCCTGTCGGTAAAGTCTTTAGTGAATTTTTCATCAGGGCTGGTTATATTTACTTCATAAATGCTCAATTTACGATCTGGCCTTTCCGCTATTAAATTTTTGTTTTTAAATTCATTATAGATATTATAAAGTAAACTGTCTTGCTGATAATCTAAAGTTGTACGGTCTTGGCCAGTGGGAAAATGAATATGATTTATTTTGGAATTTGAGTTTGCCCTTCCTGTTATTTTAAGATAGTATTCTATTAGTGTGAAGGGTTTATTTTTAAAAGTATCTGAAGAAAGAAATACGCTTTCTATCATTCTACGGCTCTTCATTATTTCAAGGATATTGTCCCCGGCAAAAATATCTTTACCATCTCCGATATTTAGCCCAAATTGCGATGCAAGGCTCATAAAACTTCCGGCATTATTATTTCCTTCATCATCTAAAGCAAAAGTTAAATGACTTTTATATAATGGTTTTTGAAATCCTGCATATATGATTCCTCCTATTCCTGCAAGTATGCCTACAATTAAAAATAGCCACCACTTTTTTAGGATATTATTAAAAAAAAGATTGATACTTTGACCTGCATAAGTGGTTTTGTTACCCAAATTTTTATTTATTTCATCCTCAGATATCATTATGATAAATATTAACAGACTTTTCTAAAGTTATAATTTTGCATTGATTAATACATTTGCAACAATTCCCAGTGCCGAAACAATAAGTGCCATTTCCCCTACACCCAACCGGGCCCGGTTATTCTTTATTTTTTGTGGCACAAAAATTTCTGAACGCGGTGTTACTGAAGGGTAAGATTTAAAAAACAGAAAATGTTTTACAGATGCTGCTTTTCCATCCGGATAAATCACTAGCGAACTCGTTTTTCTTGCATAAGGCGTAAAATTGCCAGCCTGCTGAACATAGTATTTCATGCTTTTATTTTCTTTATAGGGTATTATAGTCGGGTTATAAACTTCCCCTGATATTTTTACCAGGTTTGTACTCCTGTTAATAGTGAGCACATCACCATCTTCTAATACCAGGTTTTCAGAACTTTTAGGATTTGAGAGAGCCCTTGTCAGATCCACACTTATCAAATCGTAGGATTTATATAATTCATCCTTTAAACGGGGGTAAAGAGAAAGGCTGTCCGGATTAATATTTAATATTCTTTGAAAAACCTTTTCTCTTTCTGCAGTTGTAAGGTTCGATTTAATACTTCTTCGAATAGTAATAGACGAACTGTCTGCAGATGCGTTAAAACCTCCGGCTCTATCTATAATATCACTTATTTTATCTCCACTTTTTTGTAATCCATACCTTCCGGGGCTTTTCACATCTCCTAAAATAAGTACGGTACGTTGAGGACTGTAGCCAGGAAGTGTTTTTACAATTATGATATCATAAGGTTGAAGTTTTACATCTTCAGCATTCTCACTTTTTTCTGAAAGATTAATATTGAATATTTTGCTTTCATTATGATTGGTTTTGTCAACATTAGCATTTTTGATTCTCCTTGAAATTTCAATATTGGTTGAATCACCAGATTCTGAAATACCACCACTGGAAAGTAAAACATCACGAAGTGAAAGATTTTCTCTCCAAAGGATTTTCCCGGGTTTTCTAACATTTCCTTCTATAGAAATATAATCGCTATCCTGAAATTCAAAAATAGAATGAACAACTACAGAATCATCTTTTATCAAATTAATATTAGTTTCAATCCCTGAAAGAGAGTCCATATCTACTGATACTATTGTGGGCATTTTATTTTTAAAATAACGGAAAATCGAAATTCTTTTTACATAAGCGTCACGCATAAATCCACCAGCCTTTTCGATCAATGATTTCAGCGTAAGTCCATTTATCAACTCATAAGGGTCGCCTGTAAACAGAGCCTGATATAACTATTCTGTTTCCGTATTCATCTTGCAGTTTACCTACAATATATTTATCACTTCCTTTTATCTTAAAAGTATTGTATTGACTTTTATTAAGATCTATAATAATTTTTGCTGTGTCTGTAAGGCGAATTAAAGTTACGTTACCACGATAGGCGTTATCAGTAAATCCTCCACTATATTTAAGCAAATCATTAAACGTTTCGTCATCCAGCATTTCAAATTTACCTTTTCTTTTTACATAACCCGAAAGAGTAACCCTGTTTTTATAATAAGGAATCCTTATTACATCTCCTTCCTGGAGGAGAACATTACCTTTCTTGTCCCCATTTACTAAAAAGTCATATAAATCAGCTATTTTTTTTACCTGGTTTCCTCGGATAACTTCTATATTTCTATAGCTTCCCATTATCGTAGGCCCACCACATAAATATAAAATATTATATAAAGTAGTTAAGGAAGAAACAGTATAGGTTCCGGGTTTTTTTGCCTGCCCGATTACCGTAACGCGTATACTTCGTATTTTTCCTAGTGTAACCTGCACTTTGGTATTACCTGTATTGATCGCCTTATAAATAGTGGAAGCCAATTTGGATTTTATTTTATCCCTTGCATGTTCAATGCTCAGGCCACTTACCAATAAAGGCCCTACATTAGGAATATAAATTTCTCCTACGTCATTAATTGTGAGATGATATTGTTTCTCACTATATCCGTATATCGAAATTACCAGTTCATCATCAGGGCCTAAAATATAATCCTCCGGCGCGGGAATACGAAGATTAGGTTCAAATACGAGGCTACTGCTGGTAAAAAGTTCTGACCCAAAAATACTTTCGTCGTTTTTAAATTGTTGTAGAGGCACAGTATTCTCCGTTGTATCATAAATATGCGAACTTTTGTCAGAGGGATTTTCATTTGGTTCATTTATGGGCTGATTATTCTGCTCAGAAATAATTACACCCAGCCTATCTTTTAATTTATTAACTTCAGAAGCAGGTAAGCCCCTATCAACAACCATTTTATAAATTTGCGAGGCTGATGTTCCGGAAGACAGGGTTTTATTATAAAAGGAAAGCAATTCGCTATCATTATAATTATCTATATTAATATTGCTTAAATCTTTCGCATCGAATAGGCTATTTTGAGCAGAAAGCTGCTTTGAACAAAAAAGCGTGGTAAACAAAACGAATAATACTGTTTTGGCTGTATTCATTAAATTCTTCGTTTAAGTTCTTTGCTAGTTAATTAGGAAGGTTAAAATTTGCTTGCGAAGTTAATAATATTTTTGTTTACATGAATTTGAATTGAAAACCTAAATCCATTTTCAAACATTTTTTAAATGCAAAAAAAATTTATCGTTTCTGTTTCATTATTTGTCCTGATTTCTGTTCAAAATAATTTGATTGCACAAAAAAATAACGAAAAAAAACTCATCGAATTTGGATGGGATTATCCCAATATTAGTTTTTTAGAAGCCAACATAACCAATATGGAAAAAACGCCTTTTGACGGTGTAGTCTTTTCATTTGATTTTGATATTTATAATGCCTTTGATACTACTCATTATGATGTCTCAAAATTTCAATATGATGATTTATCTAAAATACAATGGAAGAAATTTTCTGATAATTTTTTATTCATGAGAGGTGCGGGCCATACTGGTGCGCATTGGCTTGATAATAAAAGTTGGGAAAAGATATCTGAAAATCTCAAAAATATTTCTAAAGCGCTTGCTATATCCAAAACAAAGGGAATAGGTTTTGACCCGGAATTCTATTATCCGGATTCAACGCTTAATCCATGGATATATAAAGCTGCCTGGTATCATAATTTTTCTTACAAGGAAGTAGGAAAATATGTTAGAAAAAGAGGGAAACAATTTATTGAAAATTTGCAAACTTATAAACCGGATGTGAAAATTTTGTGTTTTTGGCTGCTTGATTTGGTTTATATGCAAAGCCTTAATCATCCAGTAGCTGAAACCGGAATGGCTTTATATCCATTTTTTATACAGGGAATGTTGGATGGTAAAAATAAAGAAAGTGAAATTATTGACGGGAATGAATCGTCCTATTATTATCAAAAGCCAGAAAATTTTGTTACCGCAGGTGAATTTCTTCGCGAAAAAGGAAAAATATTTATTCCAAAATCATTGCAGCCTCAATTCGATAAAGTATCTCTTGCACATGCCATATATTTTGATTGGATTTATGCTAAATTGCCAGCGTATGAAAAAGGATTTAATAAGCAAACTAAAGAAAGCTGGCTTGAAGATAATTTGTATAGTGCTTTTAAAACTTCTGATAAATATATTTGGTTTTACGATGAAAGAATAAATTGGTGGAAAGGGAAAGTAGATAGTGGTGTGGCACAAATAATAAAAAAAGTACGCAATAAAATAAAAGTGCAACAAAATAATAAGGCCAATCAAATTACGGGCACTTCTTTATTATTAAATTTTAAAGAAAAAGAACATCAAAACTATCAAGGATTTTATTATAATTATTCAAAAAATAAAAATACTCTCCGGATAAAGTTTTTAAATAATAATATCAAAAGTTTGCAAATTTATGAAAATTCAAAATTGATTTATTCGAATAATAATCCTGCAGTTAATTTTACAATTAACCTTAATAATATATATAATAGAAAGGATAATTTGATAGCCATTGCAAAAGACCGTAACGGTGTTGCTAATGTTGCCTATATAAATTAAAATGAATTATTTTTTATTAAAAAGAAGTTACCCAAATGATTTAAAATCTGTATTATTTGTTTGTTTACTGTATAAGCAAACTTTTATTTTTTAAAATTCCTGATGTCGTGTACCAGCTCTATTGACCTCTTTGTTTCCATTAAAGGAAAACCTTTTCCAGCTAAAATTTGCTCATAAGATTTAGTATGAAGTTCGGTAAAGCCGTCACTAAATTCAAATGATATTCCATCAATATTTAAAGCTCTAAAGGTTCGTTTTCCTGCTGCTTTAATGTCTTCCGGTAAAGCGTTTGCATCAATACTTAAACGCCATTTTACAGAAGCATTTTCCAATTCCAAAACTCCGGAAGCAGTACTAATGGAATGTTCGTTAACAATATTTTCTTGAACATCGCCAAAGACCCACATCAGCATATCAAAAAAATGAACACCGATATTGGTAGCAATACCCCCGCTTTTTTGAATATCCCCTTTCCAGCTTGCATAGTACCAATGGCCGCGGCTGGTAATATAATCCAATTCTACCTGGTGTTTTTTGCCCTTAGTTTCCGCATCAATTTTTTCTTTTAACGCAACAATGGATGGATGTAATCGTAACTGCAGGATGGTAAAAATCTTATTGCCGGTTTCTTTTTCTATTTCAGCCAAAGCATCAATATTCCAGGGATTAAGAACTACCGGTTTTTCGCATATAACGTTGGCGCCTATACGCAAACCAAAACGAATGTGTGAATCGTGTAAATAATTAGGGCTGCAAACGCTTACAAAATGAGTTTTAATGCCTTTGCGTTTTTGCTTTTCTAAATGCCTGTCAAAACGTTCAAATTCTGTAAAAAAATCTGCTTCCGGGAAATAGCTATCTAATATCCCAACTGAATCATTTTTATCCAGTGAGGCTATCAGTGTATTTCCGGTATCTTTTATCGCTTTCATGTGCCGTGGCGCAATATAACCGGCAGCCCCTATCAATGCAAAATTTTTCATTAATTATTTTATTCTTTTAACAAAATTATTTTCCAATAAATATTCCTGCTTGCTTTCGGGGCAAATGGCAATATTTTCAGAATTAAAAATAAGTTTGTGCCCATATTCGCTCATCCAACCTTTCTGCCTGCCAGGGTTTCCCACGATCAAAGCATAAGGCGGAACATCTTTTGTAACAACGGCTCCTGCTCCAATAAATGCATATTCGCCAATGGAATGCCCGCAAACAATGGTCGCGTTTGCGCCAATACTTGCTCCTTTTTTTATCAAAGTTTTTTTAAATTCATTTTTTCTGCTGACTGCACTTCTCGGGTTGATTACATTAGTTAGAACCATGCTTGGCCCTAAAAAAACATCATCTTCGCAAATAACGCCTTCATAAATGCTAACATTGTTTTGAACCCTTACATTGTTTCCCAGAACCACTTTTGGAGCAACTACTACATTTTGCCCAAGATTACAATGGTTACCTATAACCGCACCCGACATTACATGGCTGAAATGCCAGATTTTAGTACCCTCCCCGATTGTACAATTATCGTCAATGATAGAAGAAGGGTGAACATAATAACTCATGCGGAATTTTTATTTTTCTATATTTTTTAAATATTCTCCATAACCACTTTTTTCAAACTTTTTTGCAAGAATCATCAATTGTTCTTTTTCGATAAAATGCATACGGTAAGCAATTTCTTCAAGGCAGCCAATTTTAAAACCCTGGCGTTTTTCGATTACTCTTACAAATTCAGTAGCATCATGAAGTGATTCAAAAGTTCCTGTATCCAGCCATGCAAAACCGCGGTCAAGAACGGCAACTTTCAATTTTTTATCTTCTAAATATTTACGGTTTACATCTGTAATTTCATATTCGCCTCTTGCGGAAGGAGCAATATTTTTTGCAATTTCAACAACAGAATTATCATAAAAATATAAACCGGGGACTGCATAATTAGATTTAGGTTTTGCCGGTTTTTCTTCAATGCTCAATGCCACATTATTTTTGTCAAATTCAACCACGCCATACCTTTCAGGATCGCTCACAGGGTACGCAAAAATTACCGCGCCATCAGGATTGGCAGATTGCTGAAGCAAATGAGAAAAGCGGCTGCCGTAAAAAATATTATCTCCCAAAACCAAAGCAACCGATTCTTTTCCAATAAATTTTTCTCCTATTACAAATGCCTGCGCAAGCCCGTTCGGCTTTTCCTGTACTTCATATTCAAGATGGCAACCCCACTGTTTTCCATCACCCAATAATCGCTGAAATTGATGTTGGTCTTCAGGAGTGGTAATGATCAGCACTTCTTTTATTCCTGCCAACATCAAAGTGGATAAAGGATAATAGATCATGGGCTTATCATAAATCGGCATTAATTGTTTGCTGATTCCCATAGTGATGGGATACAACCTTGTACCAGAACCGCCTGCGAGAATAATGCCTTTCATTCGTTATCTTTTTTCATATTGTTCTTCATAATAATTCTGATAATTTCCACTCGTAACCTCATCCAGCCATTCACTGTTGTTCAAATACCAATCTATAGTTTTTGACAAGCCTTCTTTAAATTGTAAAGATGGTTGCCAGCCTAATTCTTTTTTTAATTTGGTAGCGTCTATTGCATAACGAAGATCGTGCCCTGCGCGGTCTTTTACAAACGTGATCAGTTTTTCGGAAGCTCCTTTTTCACGGTATAGCTTTTCGTCCATTTGCCTGCACAATTCTTTGATGATTTCAATGTTTTTCCACTCATTGTGTCCTCCGATATTATAAGTTTCACCGATTTTCCCATTATGTAAAATGGTGTCAATTGCACGAACATGATCTTCTACATATAACCAATCACGCACATTTTCACCTTTTCCGTAAATCGGAATCGGCTTGTTGTTGATTATATTATGAATGGAAAGCGGGATTAATTTTTCCGGAAAATGAAATGGCCCGTAATTGTTAGAGCAATTGGAAACAATTACAGGCAAGTGATAGGTATGATAATACGCCCGCACGAAATGATCGGAAGAGGCTTTGGATGCCGAATAGGGACTGCGCGGATCATAAGCCGTTTCTTCAGTAAAGAATCCTTCTTCACCCAAACTTCCATAAACTTCATCTGTAGAAATATGATAAAATAATTTTCCTTCATAATTATCTTTCCACGCTTCTTTTGCAACCTGTAATAAGGAAACAGTGCCCAAAACATTGGTTTTTACAAATGCCAAAGGATCAGTAATGGAACGATCTACATGGCTTTCAGCAGCGCAATGCAAAACATTGGTAAATTGGTATTTTTCAAAAAGGCTTTTTACCAAATTCATATCCAGGATATCGCCTTTTACAAAATGGTAATTTGGTTTTCCTTCTATATCTTTTAAATTTTCAAGGTTGCCTGCATAAGTCAGTTTGTCCAGGTTTACGATCGTATAATCAGGATATTTATTTACAAATAACCGTGTAAGATGCGAGCCAATAAAACCTGCGCCACCGGTAATTAAAACTACTTTTTGCATGAATTCTTTCAATTTTAGACAGTTCGCAAAAGTATATATTAATTTCTGCATTGGAAATGTTGCCTGAAGCGAGATTCGCGGTGATGATTGCGAAAATGGTTTTTGCAGTAAACGAACTTTTATGCCATATTACCTCTTTTATAAGAAGGAATTAACCACCTTATCGCTATCGGCACTAATTTACGATTTACCTTTGCAGACTATGCATTATGCCTCAGTAGAAAATTTAAGTAAATCATTCGGGATCAGAACGCTGTTTAAAGACATCAGTTTTTATATAGAAGAAGGCGACAAAATCGCATTTGTTGCCAGGAACGGTAGTGGTAAATCAACTCTTTTAAAAATCATTTCCGGCCTTGATACGCCTGATACCGGAACGATCTGGATACATAAAGAGGTAAAAGTAATTATGCTTCAGCAGGAAACTGCTTTTGAAAATGACCAGTCAATTTGGGATAATATTTTGAATCTTGATAATCCGGTGGTAAAGCTTGTAAAAGAATATGAAATGCTTTTGGAGGAAGAATCGCAAAATGATCATCGAATCAGTGAATTGATTACAGAATTGACAGAAGCAAATGCCTGGAGTTTTGAAAGTGATCTCAAACAAATTTTAGGTAAATTAAATCTACATCATCTGAATGAGCCGGTAAAAAATTTAAGTGGCGGACAACGCAAAAGAGTGGCTTTGGCGCAGGCTTTGATTGAATCTCAATTGCATGAAGGAAAATGTATGTTGATTCTTGATGAACCAACGAATCATCTGGACGTGGAAATGATAGAATGGCTTGAAAATTTCCTGGCAAGCAATAAAAGTACTTTACTGTTGGTAACGCATGATCGTTATTTTTTGGATGCGGTTTGTAATGAAATTATTGAGCTTGATGATGAAAAGCTCTATGTGTACAAAGGCGATTATGATTATTTTTTGGAGCAAAAATCGTTACGCCAGGAAATTCAGCAAAGTGAATTACAAAAAGATAAAAATATTTTCAGGAAAGAACTGGAATGGATGCGCAAACAACCAAAGGCGCGCACTACAAAATCTAAAAGCCGGCAAGATGCTTTTGTTGAGGTTGAAGAAAGAGTGAATCAGAAAAAAGAGGTTGCAGAAGTTTCATTACAAGTGAAAATGACCCGAATGGGCGGAAAGGTGCTGGAAATGAAAAAAGTGTATAAGGCTTATGGTGATAAGGTGATTATGAAAGGGTTTGATTACACTTTTAAAAAAGGAGAAAGAATAGGAATTGTGGGAAAAAACGGAACCGGGAAATCTACCTTTTTGAAAGTGGCACTTGATCTTGTTCCGCCGGATAGTGGAAAAATAAATCATGGAGATACGATTGTATTTGGAAATTTTGCACAGGAAGGATTGCAATATAAAGAAGATAAAAGAGCGATCGAATATGTAAAAGATTTTGCAGAATTTTTTCCTCTTGCAGATGGAAGTAAAATAAGCGCCTCACAATTCATGGAAAAATTTGGGTTTACAGCGCAGCAACAATTTACGCCGTTGAGCAAACTAAGCGGCGGAGAAAAAAGAAGGTTGCATTTACTTAGTATTCTTTTTAAAAATCCTAATTTTTTGGTGTTGGATGAACCAACTAATGATTTGGATTTGCAAACCTTAAGAACGCTGGAAGAATTTTTGCAGGATTTTCCGGGTTGTATTTTGATCGTGAGTCATGACCGTTATTTTATGGATCGCCTGGTAGATCATCTTTTTGCATTTGAAGGGGACGGCGAGATAAAAGATTTTCCGGGAAACTATTCACAATACAGAATGTGGAAACAATTGGAGGAAAATAAACCGCAGAATTCAGGAGGTAATTTGCAAAAAGCAAAAGGCAATGAAGAAAAAAAGGTCAATGTAGATGAAAACGATAAGTCAGCAGCTTCAAGAAAATTTTCTTTTAAAGAAAAAACTGAATTTGAAAATTTAGAAAAAGAAATTTCGGAGTTGGAAAAAGAAAAAAAATTGTTGGAAGTTAAACTGAATAACGGATCAAAGGACTTTGAAAAACTGCAGGAAACTTCTGAAAGAATAAGTAATATCATTGTTCTTCTTGATAAAAAAGAAATGCGTTGGTTGGAATTGAGTGAGAAAGCTGAGTTGTAAAAAATACCCAACAGTAAACAAACAAAAAAAGTGAATTTTGAATCAGGGAATTAACTTATTTAGAAAATGAAAAACTGGTTTGCATCTGACCTTATTTTTAATTCACTTTATCCAAAGTCGATACAGGAAGTGGCTGAAAAACATTGGACACCGATCAATGTTGCAAAAAAGGCAGCGGCTTTTTTAGCTATATCAGCGGATGTGAAAGTATTGGATATTGGAAGTGGCTCTGGAAAATTTTGTTTGATCGCGGCTCACGAACATCCTCTTACCACTTTTTATGGCGTTGAACAAAGACAGAATCTTGTTGACCTTTCAACTGATCTGGCCAAAGAGCTTCAACTTGAAAATGCCTTTTTTATCTGTAGCAATATTTGCAATATTGATTTTGAAAAGTATGAGCATTTTTATTTCTATAATTCCTTTTATGAAAATGTGCCTGGAACCCAAAAAATTGATTTAACGATAAAATATTCAGAAGAATTATACAATTATTACAACCGCTATTTATATAAGCAACTTAATAGCAAGCCTGAAGGCACAAGGTTGGTTACCTATCATAGTTTTGGAATCGAAATACCCGGCGGGTATGAAGTGGTGCATACTGATTATAATGAGTTTTTAAAATTCTGGATAAAAGTGTGATGTTTAAAACTTATTTTAAAATTCATTCGTAATTAATATAATGATGTAATGATTTTATCGAAATTCATTTTAAAAAAAAATTCCTGTTTGCTTTTTGGATTGTGTTTTGCCTTTTCGTTATCCGCCCAAAAAATTAATAAAGCCAATATAGATATTCTTTATTCTCCGGGCCATCCTGTAAATACTTTTATTCCTTCAAAAAATATCGGGGGTGCCATTGATGGCCATTTCAAAGGAGAAATTAACAAAATGCTTACTTCCGAAAATATTTCGGAAATGAAATTAGCAGGGCTGAAACCAGTGAGTTACCGTTTGCGGGCTGAACTGGCTGGCGAAGTTTGGCATTGGAACCCAAATGGAAAATGGAGTGACAGTTTGAAACAACAAGGATATTGGATTTCGGATGCAGAATCTTCTAAACCAATAGAGCTTTCTTATGGCTATCGTTTACCAAGAAGAGGCAATACACACGACCAGGCTAACGATGATGGTTACTCTAAAATATCTGATGGCGATAGTGCCACTTTTTGGAAAAGCAATCCCTACCTTGATTCTTTTTATACGCATGAGCCTGATAAACTTCATCCCCAATGGGTGATTGTAGACCTTGGTAAACGGCGAAGCATAAATGCAATTAAAATAAAATGGGGAAACCCTTATGCGTTATCTTATCAAATAGATTTTGCGAAGGATAATGACCCTGGTTATTTTGATCCTTTTGAACCGGGAATCTGGCATCCTTTTCAGAAAGAATCTGTTGATAATCATGGAGAAAAAAATGTTGTTGTAAAAATTTCGGATTACTTTCAGAAGGCCCGTTTTATAAGGGTTTCTTTTACTGAAAGTTCTTACGCTTCTGATACTCCCTCAACGGATATAAGAGACAAATTAGGTTTTGCCATTAAAGAAATAGGAGTAGGTTTTCTGGATGCAAGTGGCCAATTTCATGATTGGGTACATCATTCACCTGATCATGACCAAAGCGTGATTTATGTATCTTCTACCGATCCATGGCATACTTCGAAGGATATTGATATGAACACAGAACAAGTGGGCATAGACCGGTTCTTTACAGATGGGCTTACAGATGGTAAACCTGCATTAATTCCGGCTGCGCTTTTATACGATACTCCTGATAATATGTTGGCTTTAATTAATCATATTAAAGCAAAACATTACAATGTAAAAGAAATTGAAATGGGCGAGGAGCCTGAAGGGCAAAGGGTTTCTCCGGTAGATTATGCGGCACTTTATTATCAATTAGGGGCAAAAATAAAAGGCCTGGATACTTCAATGAGAATGGGAGGCCCTTGTTTTGCTTCGCTTTCTTTTACTCCGGATGACAGTACTACTTTTTCTGAATCTAAATGGACAAGCCTTTTTTTGAATTATCTCAAAAGCCATAATGGCATTAATCTCTTTAACTTTTTCTCTTTTGAATGGTATCCTTTCGATAATCTTTGCGCTCCTTCAGCGCCACAATTAGCCGCCGCTCCCGGAATGTTATCTATTGCTTTAGGAAATTTTAAACATGATATTTTACCGGCGAAAACTCCATTGTATATTACTGAATATGGTTATTCGGCTTATGAAGGCAAACCGGAAGTTGAAATACAAGGTGCATTGATGTATGCTGATATTTTAGGGAAGTTTATGGAGTTGGGTGGCAGTAAAAGTTTTTTGTATGGATATGAACCTGCTTTTCTTCAGCAATCTTTTAATTGCGGTTATGGCAATAACATGCTTTTTGGCTTGAATGATAAAGGGAAAATAGATTATAAAACCGCTGCTTTTTACACAACTCAGATGATTACTCATTATTGGGCGCAGCCTGACGATTCATTAGTAGGAATTTATCCATCAAAATGTAGTATTCAAAATAGAAAAAAGCAACCAATTATTGCTGCTTATTCGCTTCGTTCCCCAAATGGGAAATGGTCCGTAATGCTAATAAATAAAGATGCGCACAGATCTTTTACTGTTGACATAAAGATTAAAAATTCCTCTTTGAATAAACCAGTAGTTTGGAACCCAACTCATTTAATACAATACAGCAAAGAACAATATCAATGGAAAGCCGGAGGTTTGGATGGGCATCCTTTAAAAAGCCTTCCGCCTGTAATTGAAAAGATAAGCGGAACTTCACAGATTACATTGCCGCCTTTTTCATTAACGGTGATTAACTGATTATGGAAATAAAAATTCGTATTATTTGTTAGTTTACTGTAAAAAGAAATAGCACTAATCAATAAATAATGAACCTAAAACAAAAAATTATATCTTTAATCTATCCACTACAAATGAAACTTTCTAAACTTACAGGAATGGGAATTAACGAATATGAAAATAAAAATAATGTGGTTGCACCGGAGGATTTTTATTCCTTAAAAGCAACTTTAAATAATGGCGAAGAGATTTCTTTTGAAAGATTTAAAAACAAAAAAGTGTTGATCGTTAATCTTGCTTCTCTTTGTGGGTTTACGCCACAGTATTCTGAGTTACAGGAACAATATGAAAAGGCTGAAAACCTTGTAATCCTTGGGTTTCCCGCAAATAATTTTGGTAAGCAGGAACCAGGGAACGATGAGGAAATCGGCAATTTTTGCAAGCTGAATTATGGGGTAACTTTTCCTTTATTTAAAAAAGGGGATGTTACCGGAAATGAAAAGCAACCGGTTTATCAATGGCTTAGTGATAAAAATAAAAATGGCTGGAACGATGTGGAACCGCAATGGAATTTTTATAAATACTTAATTGATGAAAAAGGGAATTTAGCTAAAGTTTTTTCTTCGTCAGTTTCACCGAAGGATCTAAACCTATAAGGTTTTGCGTGGCTAATTCCTTTTGCTACAAACCTTATATGTTTTAAACCGGGCACTTTTCATGATAATTGATGAGTTCAATTGGTGTTTTTTCAAATTCATAGCCTGAATAGTGCCTTACTATTTCATCCAATACTTCTAAAATTTCATCAACTTCTTTAAGTATAACCAGTTTAGAACGATACTCTTTGATATTGGGCATTCCTTTTAAATAATTGGTATAATGCCTTCGCATTTCATTGATTCCTACTACCGGGCCTTTCCATTCGAATGATTTTATCAAATGCTTTTTACATACCGCCACTCTTTCTTCAACATCAGGCGCAGGAAGAATTTCACCGGTATTTACATAATGAGTAATTTCATTAAATATCCACGGATAACCAATGGCTGCACGGCCAATCATAATTCCATCAACGCCATATTTATTTTTATATTCCAATGCTTTTTGGGGAGAATCAATATCGCCGTTTCCAAAAATGGGAATCGTAATTCTGGGATTTTCTTTCACTTTGGCAATCAGTTCCCAGTTCGCGTTTCCTTTATACATCTGGGTTCTGGTTCGTCCGTGAATGGCAAGTGCCTTAATGCCTACATCCTGCAATCGTTCTGCTACTTCTTCAATATTTTTAGTGTCTTCATCCCATCCTAATCTTGTTTTTACAGTCACCGGCAATGATGTGCTTTTTACCACGGCATCAGTTAAGCGGATCATCAGCGGAACATCTTTTAAAACGCCCGCACCGGCACCACGGCACGCTACTTTCTTTACAGGGCAACCAAAATTGATATCCAGTAAATCAGGATTAGTAGCATCTACAATTTTTGCAGCAAGTGACAAACTTTCTTCGTCACCTCCAAAAATTTGAATACCAACTGGCTTTTCATAGTCATAAATGTCTAACTTCTTTTTGCTTTTAATGGCATCACGAATTAATCCTTCGCTGCTGATAAATTCTGTGTACATCAGGTGCGCGCCTTTATCTTTGCAAACCGCACGAAACGGCGGGTCGCTTACATCTTCCATCGGCGCGAGCAACAATGGAAATTCGGGAAGTTGTATGTTACCTATTTTGATCAAAGTGCTTAGTTAAATAGAAATCTTCGTTATTTGCCTGCCTTTGCCGGTAGGCAGGTTTGTTTACTCTTATATCTTATTTATGTTCTTTAAAAAATTTTGGCTGTAAATTTACGCACTTATAAATTGAGAATAGAATGATTGACAGAAATTCGAGAAATTTTAGCTATTCATCGCAATTGGGAATTTTACTAGGGCTTTTTGGTGCGGGGGTAATATTAGGCGCTATCGCTTCTTTCTTAATCTGGCTGGGCATGACCGGCAGAGGGATTGCAACAATGCAAACTGATATATTTAATCCGAAATATTATAATGCTATAATGTGGATGCAGGCGGTAGATACTTTGGTTATGTTTTTTTTGCCAGTTTATTTTTTTGCGCTTATTTGCTATCGCAATCCAACTAAATTCATCGGTTTTAATACAAGAATAAATTATCGCCAGGTTTTAATTTTGCTCGCGATTCTTGTTCTTACTTTTCCGCTATCAGGCGCTTTGGCTGAATTGACAAAAATGATCCCAATTCCTCATTCGTGGGAAATTTATTTTAAGGCTAAAGAAGCGGAACGGGTAACCCAGGAAAAAGCACTTATCAATATCACCACTTTTTCAGAATATTTAATTTCGTTGATAATTATTGGTTTGCTGCCTGCTATTTTTGAAGAAGTTTGTTTCAGGGGCGGCTTGCAAAATATTTTAACCAGGTGGTTCAAGGGGCCATGGATTGCCATTATTTTAACCTCCATTATTTTTAGCGCTGTACATATTTCTTACTATGGATTTTTAGTTCGCGCTGTTTTAGGTGTTTTTTTGGGATTGATTTTTTATTACAGCGGAAGTTTATGGCTTTCGATACTTTTCCATTTTTTATACAATGGTTTGCAAGTAACGGCGTTATATGCCACCTCGACCTCCATAACAAAAAATTCAAAAGATATTGAAGATAATTTTCCTTTGTGGGCCGGCGTTGTAGCGCTTGGTTTAATAATTTTTGCTTTTATAGAATTCAGGAGGATTTCTGTTTTGGAACAAAAGAAATATGTATTGCCCGAAGAAGATCCGAACGATTTTCAAAACTGGATTACTAAAGATTAAAACTTATCAATGGCTTTTGATACCCAGACCTTTAAAACCCGGACACTTACCGCTGTTGTTTTTGCCATAATAATGCTTGTAGGTTTATTGTGGAACAAATGGAGTTTTATTGTTTTATTTACAATCATTCATTTCGGTTGCTGGTTCGAATTTAGCGCACTTGTAAAAAAAATTGACGCGGTAAATTATAAGATGAAAAGTTTGTTGGGCTTGTTTTATATAACCTTGCCGATTGTATTAATTATTATTATGAGATTAGATAATTTCAACGGATTCAATGATAATTATTTAAAAATAATTCCATGTGGAATTGTTTTTTCTATCTGGATAAATGATACTATGGCTTATATTGTAGGATCTCTAATCGGTAAAACTTCATTGTCGCCTATTTCTCCTAAAAAAACACGCGAAGGAACTTTTGGAGGAATCCTTCTTTCTATAATTGTGATCTCTTTAATTGGATATTTTACCGGTTTTTATCCTGTTGCTGATTGGATTTTTATCAGTTTATTTTGTGCTGTTTTTGGAACGCTTGGCGATTTGCTCGAAAGTAAACTCAAGCGAATAGCTTTAGTAAAAGATAGCGGTTCTTTAATGCCCGGCCACGGAGGTTTTTTAGACCGGTTTGATTCGATGCTGGTGGCTATTCCATTTGTTTTTGTTTATTATTCTTTATTTATCAGGTAAACAAAAATGAAGCAGGTCTGCCAGCCAGTTTTTATATTTGTAATTCAAAAGTAGTTGATGAACATACATAAAGAAGGTTACCGGACCATAGCGATTGCCGTATTGATTTTCGGAGCCATTAATATAATTGTCTTTTATTTTTTTAGCGCTGCAATGCCCATAACTTCATGGATAGTGTTTAGCGTCAGCCTTGTTATGCTGATGTTTGTTATTTCATTTTTCAGGTCCCCAAAAAGATCTTTTATTGTTGCCCACCACCAGGTTATATGCCCTGCAGATGGGAAAGTGGTAGTGATTGAAGAAACAGTTGAGCCGGAATATTTCAAGGACAAGCGTTTACAAGTTTCAATTTTTATGAGCCCTGCCAATGTTCATATCAATCGAATTCCCATGTCGGGAAAAGTGGAATATAGCCAATATCATAAGGGGAAATATTTGGTGGCATGGAACCCCAAATCTTCTACCGAAAATGAACGCCATTCTGTTGTGATTAAAAGCGACAGCGCTATAATCCTGGTAAAGCAAATTGCCGGGGCAATGGCAAAACGCATCGTAAATTATTTGAAAGTGGGCGAAAGCGTTTCACAGGGAAATGAAATGGGATTTATAAAATTTGGCAGCCGTGTAGATGTTTTATTGCCGGTAGGCACAGAACTAAATGTAGCGCTGAACCAAAAGGTAAAGGGCGGGGTTACGGTTTTGGCGACTATTGACACATTGATTCCTATTGAGGAAACTGAAATTAAAGGAACTACTTTATTTGGTTAAGAGAATAGTAAACCAACAAATAATCAGGATTTATATTTCGGAATGATTTCAAAACTTTATTATGCCATTCAATTATTTAGCAAGTGTAAAAAAATATTTCAGGCAGCAGAAAACACTTGGCGATAAAACTATAGAACAACTGGGAGAAGAAAATATAGGTTGGCAGTACAATGAGAACAGCAACAGCATCGCAATTATTGTACAGCATCTTTGGGGAAATATGCTTTCGCGATGGACCAATTTTCTAACCGAAGATGGAGAAAAAGATTGGCGCAACCGCGATACAGAATTTGAACAGGTAATTGGGACAAAAGAAGAATTAATACAAAAGTGGGAAGCCGGGTGGCAATGCGTTTTTACAACTTTAGATTCTTTAGCTGAAGAAGACCTTGGAAAAACTATCTTTATAAGAAAAGAGCCGCAAACGGTTGTAGATGCTATCAACAGGCAACTTGCTCATTATTCCAATCACGTTGGGCAGATTGTTTATATAGGCAAAATGATACTGAACAACCAGTGGGTTTCCCTATCAATCCCAAAAGGGAATTCAAAAGATTTTAATAAAAAAATGATGGAGGGGAAATAAGAAAAAAAATTATAAAATATTTTCCAGCTCTTTTAAATGCCGGATCATATAAGTAGGTTGCGTGTTACAATCTTCATTCACATGGTTTACAAAAATTTGATCCATTCCTGCATTTTTTGCACCTAAAATATCCGCTTCAGGATTGTCGCCAATCATAATGCTTTCTTCCGTTTTTCCTTTGGTTTTATTTAGAGCAAATTCAAAAATTTCTTTTTTAGGTTTTACTGAATTTGAACCTTCAGAGGTGATAATGCAGGTAAAATATTTTGTAAGATTTGAACTGTTTAATTTTAAACGTTGTGTTTTTTCAAAACCATTTGTGATGAGGTGAAGCGAATATTTTTTTTCTGTCAGGTAATCAAGAATTTCATAGGTATAATCAAAAACCCTTTTTTTTGTAGGGAGTTTTTTCAAAAAATAGTCACTCATATCCTTTGCCAGCCTTTCATCTGCAATGTGAAAATCGAGCAATGTGCGCCACATTCTGCGCCATTTTAATTCTTCAACAGAAATGTATCCTTTTTCATACCGGCTCCATAAAATTTTATTGTGATTGAGGTAAATGGAATAAAACTGGTCAAAAGATTCAATGGCTCTTGATTTCAGTTTAAAAAAATCATATAATTCCGTAAGCGATTCTTCCGCGTTGGCGTTAAAATCCCAAAGAGTATGGTCCAGGTCAAAAAAAAGATGCTTATATTTCAAATCAATTTAAATTTTAAAAAATCCCGGAGAAGATTTTAGATTTGTTCAATACCTAAAAACGAATTAAACCGATGAATATTGTAATAACAGGCGCCAGCAAAGGTATGGGAAAAGCAATGGCTGAAAAATTTTCTACTGGTGGTAATACTCTTTTTATTTGCTCAAGGAATGAGCCGCAATTGGCGCAGTCAGCAAAAGAAATAACCGAAAAGTACGATAACCCTGTTGAATATTTTGCTGCCGATCTTTCAAAAAAAGATGAGGCTTTAAAATTCGCCAACTGGCTTTTGGAAAAAAAGATTTGCCCTGATATTTTAATCAACAACGCAGGGCTGTTTGTGCCGGGAAGTATTTATAATGAACCTGAAGGAAACCTTGAACAAATGATAGGCATCAATTTGTATGCAGCTTATCATTTAACCCGCGCTTTGCTTCCGCCAATGATAAAAAACAAATCCGGGCATATTTTTAATATTTGTTCTATTGCTTCTTTGAAAGCTTATGCCAATGGCGGTTCCTACAGTATTAGCAAATATGCAATGATGGGGTTTAGTAAAAATTTGAGGGAAGAAATGAAACCTTTTAATATTAAAGTTACGGCTGTATACCCGGGAGCGGTTTTTACTTCTTCATGGGAAGGCGCTGATATAAAACCCGAAAGGATTATGGAAGTTGATGATGTAGCCAATATGGTTTACGCCGCTTCGCTTCTTTCGCCGCAGGCGTGTGTAGAAGATATTGTGCTAAGGCCTCAGTTAGGCGACCTTCCTTAAAGGATTTTTAACACGAGCTAATTCTATTAACCTTTTTTTAAATTCATTTCCAAGTACTTTTGTAACTCATCTTTGTTGAAGAAATGATTACATTTTTACGATCCGGATTTAAAAAAATTCTTTTTTTATTTATTTTTCTAACAGCGGTTTTTGTTGCTAATTTTTCTTATGGCCAGGTAAAATTTTCTGTAGTTTGCCCACAGAAAAAAATCGGCAAAAACGATGTATTGCAAATCCAGTTTAAGGTAGAAAATGCCAATAGCGTAGATAATATTACACCACCACCTTTCAATAATTTTACCATAGAATCGGGGCCTAACCAGGAAAGCAGCCAATCAAATATTAATGGAAAAATAAGCCAATATGTTGCCATCGGCTTTACATTATCACCCAATTCTACCGGGAAATTTACTATCGGCCCGGCTACAGCAAGCGCGGATGGGAAAGAATTGAAAACCGATCCAATTACAATTGAAGTAGTAAATGGATCGGTAGCCCAATCGCAACCAAACAACAGCCAGCAAAATTTATTGCCACCATTTCCTAATTTAAATTTTGATTTGCCGCCGGCGCCCACTACTCATCAATTTGATGATTACATTTTAAAGCCAGGCGAAAATGTTGCTGAGAAAACAGCAAAAAATCTTTTCATAAAATTAAACGTAAGTAAAAAAAGCTGCTATGTTGGTGAGCCGATCGTGGCAACTTACCAGCTTTATACCAGGCTTCCTTCAGAAACTACTATTACTGACGCACCTTCTTTTAATGGGTTTTCTGTAAACGACCTTGATATAAACAACAATTCTACTTTGGAAAAATACAATGGGCGCATGTATAATGTTTATACTATCCGAAAAGTAGAATTATATCCTTTGCAGTCGGGCGATATCACCCTCGATCCAATGGCAGCTTCTAATAAAGTTACTTTTGTAAAATCACAATACCTCAATCAGCAGAATAGCAGTAACTTTTTTGATATATTTCAAAATTTTGGCACAGACGCCATTCCCCCCGAAGGGCTTGTAGAGCAGAATGTGACTTTAAAATCTACTCCTCAAATTATTTCTGTTAAACCTTTGCCCACCGAAAATAAACCAGTAGGGTTTCTTGGCGCCGTTGGCAATTTTTCTATAACTGCTGCGCTTGAAAAAAATAATTTTACCACAGATGATGCAGGAACTTTAAGGCTTACACTGAGTGGGAAAGGGAATATTCAGCTTGTAAACGCTCCTGTTATAAATTGGCCCGATGGAATAGATGGATATGATGCGAAAGTAAAGGACAACGTAGAAAGAAAACAAGTGCCCATGAGCGGGAGTAAAATATTTTCCTATCCTTTTACCGTTTCAAAAGCAGGAAAATATAAAATTGATTCTATTTCATTTTCTTATTTTGATCCGGAGTCGTCTTCTTACAAAACTTTAAAAACTCCACCGCTTGAAGTAAATGTAAGAAAGGGAAAAGGGGTTTCTCATAATGCTGTTGGAACCAATTCCGCGGATACTTCTGATATCAATAATATTTTTTCAAACAAAATTGAAATGATAGGTGGAATTGTATTGGCGGTAGGTATTATTTTGCTGATTTTTTTATTAATCATTAAAAAGAATAAAAATAAAAATGATTTAGAAAAAGGCATCAAAGTAGATGATCTGGAAAACGATGCACCAACAGCCGTGGCAAAAAAGGAAGCTGAAAAGTTTTCTATTCCGGAAAATCCTTTATCACAAGCACATGAAAAACTGGTTGCCCAGGATAGTTCAGGTTTTTATCACGCTTTAGACGCTTCTTTACAAAAATACTTGTCGGCAAAGTTTAACGTGCCGGTAAATGAAATGTCTAAAAAAAGATTGAATGAAGAATTGGATAAATGTAATGTAAGCCTGGGTACTTCGCTTATGCTTACCTCTTTAATGGAGGAAGTGGAACTTAATTTATATGCGCCTGCATCAAATGTAAATCAACTAAACAGCGTTTTTGAAAGGGCTTCTGAACTGGTTTCCCTGTTGGATAAACAAGTATGTAAATAATTAAACTTTGGAGGGCTTTAGATAACCCCGGTAAACGAACAAATAATTCCTTTTTTGATTTAGATAAGTTTAGAAGGTATAGAGAGGTTAGTGTGGTAGTAAACAAAGAAATAACAGGGATTTTTATTTTCACATTGTTCGGGTCAGCTATTGGTAAACTTATACCCGATGCCCCTTACAGAATGAAAGTATTTAGGGTTGCGGCTGTCTTCTTCAAAATATTTTCTGAAATTTAAAATGAAATTATCTACGGTTCTTGTAGTAGGGTAAACATTATAACCCCAAACAGATTGTAAAATTTTTTCGCGGGTTACTACTTCGTTTTTATTCTCAATCAAAAGTTTTAAAAGCATTGCTTCTTTTTTTGTAAGCGCTACTTGCTCCCCTGATTTGGTAATGCATTCCAGCGACTTAAAATTGACGAGATTTTTACCAAAATTGTATTGCTGTGTTACTGGTTCTTTAGCAGATATCCTTTGGCTTTTATTTATTAAAATTTTTACCCTCAGTAAAAGTTCTTCAAGGCTAAAAGGCTTGGTTACGTAATCGTCAGCTCCTTTTTTTAATCCTAATATCCGGTCCTTGCTTTGGCTTTTAGCGCTCAGCATCAAAATAGGAATCTCTGTATTGCTCAATCTGATATTTTCGCAAACTGCGATCCCATCTATTTCCGGAAGCATTACATCCAAAACAATGAGATCAAAATATTCATTATGAATGGCTTTCAAGGCTTCTTCTCCGTCATAAGCTGAAGTAACTTCGTATCCTTCCATTTCAAAATTCAGTTTCAATGCGTCTTGCAAATTTTCTTCATCTTCCACAAGTAAGATAGAAAGTTTTTTCCCTGGCATAAAAATTAGTTTTTGGTTATATAATTTTCGAAGCGCGGATCTGAATTTCAAATGTGCTTCCCCGGCCTTCATTATTTTTCATAGTGATAGTTCCATTATGTTGCCTGATAATTTCCCGTGTAAGATAAAGCCCTAAACCTGTTCCCTTTGCCTGCCTGCCTGAGCCACGAAAATACTTTTCAAAAATCTTTTCTTTCTCAGATGAATTTACACCCATTCCTTCATCAGTTACACTGAGAATTATTTTTTTATTTTGCTTAAACACTTTTATCAAAACTACATCGTCTTTTCCTGAATATTTAATTGCATTATCTAAAAGATTGTTAATGGCGAGCTGCAACAAAAGTTTATCGCCGGTAATCATAATTTCCTCGGTGGTAGAAAATTCGATTTTCCTTTCAGGAAAACGGAGGGTAAAATCTTCAGCACAATTATCAACCAGGGACGAAAGGTCAAATCTCTCTTTTGTAAGTGTAGATGCACCGGAATCCAGTTGGCTCATAAAAAGCATATTATTACATAAGTTATCCAGGCGGTTGGCTTCTTCAATAGTGCTTTTAATTAATTTTTGTTGCTGGCTGAAATCCAGCTTTCTGATCTTCATGGTTTCCAGGTTCAATTTCGTAACGGCAACAGGCGTTTTTAATTCATGCGTAATGGCAAGCATAAAATTTCTTTGTTGTACAGATTGTGCGAGTTGCTTATTGATTATTTTAAAAAAATAAGCCGCTCCTGCCAATATCATTAATAAAAAGGTAATTCCTTCGCAAATGTATTGGGTAGTTTTTCTTTTTTTTTCATTCTCAATCCTGTTTACTTTTTCTATAAAATGAGTTTCATGAACATTTACTGCATGAAGGCGTAATTCAGTAAGTTCTTTATTTTGCGCGGTAAGAGCGATAAACCAAAAAATAAGGGCTGCTAAAATGTAGGAAAGTAAAAACCAATAGAAAATGAATATGATCCGGATTGGCCTTACTTTCAAATTATTTTTTAGGTTTAAATAAGGCATTTTTTCAAATTTGGGAAAATTATAAGCAGAAAAAAGTAAACACAAAATGCAAAGTTACATTCTAACTTTTTCAACCCTTACACCCACATCCAAAATATTTTTTAAAGGGTTTTCCCTCATGATCTGGGCAATGGAAAATGTATAATCACCGGCAGTTTTAAAGGAAAAGGGAGAGGCTGAAATACTTTTTCTTACTTCAAAAATATCATCCATGCCGGTTCCTTCCCAGCCTTTTGAATCCGTGCCCAAAACCAGATTTACATTCTGATAACTAAATGAATCTGAAGGAGTTTTTAGACCAATTCTTAGCCAGATATTATTGTAATCGTAAAGGTCGGTATGCCTTAAAATTACATATACATTGTATAGTGATGAAGTGTCCTGAATGTGAAAGGTAAATTGCGGAACCTTTGTATAAAGCCATTCCTGGGAAGGAATGGGAGTTTGTTTTTCATACAAATCAATTTTGATACAAGACGCAAAAAACAGGGACAGGGATAATATTAAAAAGAATTTTTTCAAATTGGGCTTTTTACAAAAATATATTGTTTTAACCGTCCTGAAAAAGGATTGCTAAAGAATATTGAAAGTTTGTTCCTTCATTTTTTCCAATTCATCTTTCATCAAAACCACACATTTCTGAATGTCAGAATCATAAGCTTTTGAGCCGGTAGTATTTATTTCCCTGCCAATTTCCTGCACCACAAAAGAGAGTTTTTTCCCTTTTGCATCGTCGTCGCTGTCCAAAATTGAAATAAAGTATTCGCAATGGTTTTTTAAGCGAACCTGCTCTTCCCGGATATCGATCTTTTCGATATAATAAATCAATTCCTGCTCCAGCTTGTTGGCATCATAATTTTCTTTTCCCACATTTTCTTCCAACATTTCAATCAAATTATTCTTCATTTTTTTTCTTCTCTCCGGTTCCAGTTTTAAAATTTCATCTTCCTGGTGATTGATATTTTTTATACGAAGGCGAAGTTCTTTTTCCAACGATTTTCCTTCTTCAATCCGGTGAGTATTCAATTCTACTAAAGCTGTTTCAATTACTTTTTTTAAATTTTCCCAGTCCTCTTTGTCAAGTACTTCGTTGCTCGGCGATACTACTTCAGGCAATCGTAACAAAGCCGCTAAAACAGAATTAGTATCAATAGATAATTCCGTAGCAAGGCTTTTTATCTGGCTATAATAAGATTTGATAAGGTCTGTATTGATAACAACAGGTTTTGTTGCGCCATTTTGTTTTATCACAATCAGGCATTCAATGGTACCGCGCATTAAACTTTCCTGTACCAAATTTCTGATATCAAACTCGTAAGGTTTGATAAGGGGCGGGATTTTTAAATTAATATCGTAAAGTTTCCCATTCAAAGATTTGATTTCTACCAAATACGATTTATCTCCTTCTGTTTGTTCTGCTCTTCCAAAGCCTGTCATTGATCTTACCATCTTTATTTATCATTTTTTAATAGTAGCAAGTTATACAATTCTTTTTTAGGTAGGTCTTTCATTTCGCCTGGATGTAATTTTTCTAAAGTAATTCCTTCTATTCTATAACGAATCAATCGCAAAGTGGGGCAACCAACCGCCGCAGTCATTTTTCTTACCTGCCTGTTTTTACCTTCTGTTAAAATTATTTTTATCCAGCTATCAGGAATCAATTTTCTGAAACGGATTGGAGGATTTTTAACACTTACTTCCGGAGGATGTAAAAATTTTTTTGCGATGCATTTTTTTGTACGATACAATTTGCCATTATTATTTATGTCAACACCTTGTTGCAATAGATCAATTTGCTCATTTGAAATATCGCCTTCTACCTGAACCCAATATTCCCTTTCATGTTTATTTTGAGGATTTAATAAATAATTATTGAGTTTTTTATCATCAGTTAAAAGCAGCAATCCTTCACTATCATAGTCCAAACGCCCCACCGGGTATACGTTTGAGGGAACATCAAAAAAATCTTTCAAAGTTTTTTTCTCATCCTGTGAAGAAAATTGTGAAAGAACATTAAATGGTTTATGGGCAATAAAGTATTTATACAAAATATTTTTTTAGAAAAATTTACAGAAAAATTTTGAAAAAATAAGTTTTAAAAATAAGAAAGCCCGACAAGAAAATGAACGGGCTTTGTTATATTGATGGGTTAGTAAGTACAGGAAATAAATTTCCTTACACAATATTAAAAATAAATTTTGCTTTAAGAAAAAATATTTGATATTTTTTTATCAACATTTTAAAATGCCTTGTGGATAAGCAACAAAAAATCAGGGTGAAATTCATTTTCTTTTTGAAAAAAGGCTGCAGTTTTTCAAAAAAAAAATAGAAAATTTATGGTTGGGTTTTTCCGGTTTTAAAAAGTGTTGAATTCATCACGATGCAAACTTTACCTTTGAACACTTAATTTAATTTTATGCAATTTCCTTCACCCGTTTCTGTTTCCTGGATCGCTGATTTTATAAATGCCAAAATTCTGGGCGATACCAGTTCTTATGCATCCGGCATTAATGAAATTCACAAAGTAAAAAAAGGCGACATTGTTTTTGTGGACCATCCAAAATATTTTGAAACCTGTTTGAATAGTGATGCTACATTTATTATCATCAATGCTGAAACAAATGTTCCTGAAGGAAAAACTTTGTTTGTAGTTGGCGATCCGTTTGAAGCGTACCTTAAAATTGTCAATCATTTTAAACCTTTTGTGGCTTCTGATAAAATGATTAGCGATACGGCTAAAATTGGGGAAAATTCTATCATTATGCCAAATGTTTTTTTAGGAAATAATGTATCAGTTGGCAATGATTGTATCATTCATCCCAATGTAATAATCTATGATGATTGCGTTATTGGCAACCATGTTGAAATACATTCCGGAACGGTAATTGGCAGTGATGCTTTTTATTTTAACACCAAAAAAAACCGCGAAAGCTGGTATAAAAAAATGCAAAGCTGCGGACAGGTTTTTATTGAAGATAATGTTGAAATAGGCGCCAATTGCACGATTGACCGAGGTGTAAGTGATTCAACTATTATCGGAAGCGGAACAAAAATGGATAACCTGGTTCATGTCGGGCATGATGTAGTAATAGGAAAAAATTGTTTGATAGCCGCGCAGGTTGGAATTGCCGGAGGAACCATTTTAGGCGATGGCGTTACACTGTGGGGACAGGTTGGCGTAAACAAAACAATTTCCATCGGCGATAATGCAATCGTAATGGGGCAAGCCGGCATTACTTCGAGTATTGAAGGAAATAAAACGTATTGGGGAACGCCGATACAGGAATTTTACAGCAAAAGAAAAGAATTGGTTATGATAAAAAGGCTTCCTGAAATTTGGGAAAAAATAAAATCTCTTGGCGATCAAAACAAGCTCTCTGAAAAATAATTTTTCTGATTTTCCGAGAATAAAAATCAATAAAATTTGTTCGTTTACTGCGATTCTTCTTCAGGGTTATAATCATAAGGAAGCATATCGCCAATCTTTTTAAAGCCAAGGTACCCATTGGTTATTAAATCTTCCTGGTCATAAAAATAGCCGTTCTGTTCGATAAAAAATGTTTCGCCTTTAGGAAAAATTAAAGTAGATAATTGAAAATTTTTCTTGGCCGTTGTGTCCATATCAGTATATGTTTTTTCAGGATCCGCATTTTTATAAATTAACGCCACTTCGCTTTGATTTGGATAAAATGATACCGTCTTTGTGCTGTCATCTTTTTTGTAATTGAGCGCGCCATAAATATTTCCAAGATGTAATCGGATAGTCTTCTCCATTGTTATGAACGATAAACTGAGCTTCGAAACCATTTTCTTCTAACGTTTGTGAATAAAGGCTTCGCATAAACTGGAGCAAAGACCCTTTATAAGCAATCGCCCTGTTTGCTTCCCACATTTCCTGTTGTTCCGGTGTGCCTTTCATCTCTGTAAAAAGCGGGTAACCGATAAATAAATTAGTTTCAGAATTGTAATTATTGGTAAAAGAATCAATTGCGAATTTCAGAATATACCCCAAAGCAAAATTGTTTACGATCAACGGTTCTTTCGCTAAAACTTTTAAAGAATTTCTTTTTTTACTAAAATAAAAATGAAGCACTTCCGGGTTTTTAATGAAACATAATTTTGAAAATTTTGTTTGCCCGATAAAATTATCAGTAAAGAAATTTCCATATTTTTCCCATCCGTCTTTTACTTCATTGCTGATGGAAATGGTAACGGTTTCAAGAGATTGTATCTCTGGATTCATTTCAAAAAGTAAACTGTCATTTTGGGAAGAACCATTCACACGTATGGTTTGAGTTTCATACCCGGTAAAGGTGGAAACCAAAGAATAACCTCCTTGCGGAAGCCAGATGCTAAAATTGCCGGCGGAATCCGTTGCCTCGCCAATGGTAGTGTTTTGTGCAAAAACAGATGCACCTGCCAATGGCGCTTCGGTGTTTTTATCTATTACTTTTCCTTTTACCAGGTAATAAGACGTTTGCGCAAAAAGCTTATTGGGAATTACAAAGAAGGAAAGGATAAAAATAAAAACAGCCACAAAAAGAATTTGGGAATTGGTATTCATTGGCATTATTTTTTATTAAAGTTGGTATTTATCTTTCATTAACCCACAGGCAAATTCAATAGTGTTTTTTATTTTTGTAAAATGAAATTGAGGTAGGACTGAAAAAATTTTACTGTTGTCAAAATATACTTTTGCCTGCGCGGTCCTTGCCGTTTCTTTGGTTAATAAATGTTTTTTGCCTGTGAGCCTTGATTTTATTTCTTCAACCCTCCAAATCAGTTCTCCTAAAAAAGGAGTAACCCTTTTTGATGGAGGTTTTTTACCAAAACATTTTGCTATCAAAGAAAATATTTCCCTGTAAGATAAATTCTCTCCGCTTAAAATAAAACGTTGTGAAGTTATTTCGCTATTCATTAACAGGATCATTGCGCGCGCTACATCTCTCACATCTACAAAACCTGATATACCATTTGTGTACCACGGAAACTCATTATATACATTTTTAAATATAGCTGAAGAGCCGGTTTCCCAATTTCGCCACCTAATATTAAAGACTGGGTTTACGATTACGGCTTTCAATCCTTCTCCTATTCCGCGCCACACTTCCATTTCACCATAATATTTTGATTTGCCATAAATGCTGTTACTTGTTTCTTCGGTCCAGTTCATTTTTTCAGTTACCATTTCATTCTTCCTGATTCTTCCCAAAGCTGCTACAGAACTCACATGTACTAATTTTTCAACTCCTGCATCAATACAGGCATTCACCACATTGGCGGTTCCTTCGATATTTATTTTTAAAAGCTTTTGCCGGTCTTTTGGATCGTACGAAACCAAAGCTGCGCAATGATAAACCTGGTTAATTCCTTGCATTGCTTCTTCAAGCGCCGTAATATCCAGGATATCGCATTGAAGAATTTCTAAAGATGGATGTGAAAATAAAATGGGTGCAGAATGATAAATTGCTTTTACTTTTTCTCCCGTATCCAGCAATTGTTTTACCAATTCATTTCCCACAAGCCCGGCACCACCAGTGACAAGAATTTTTTTTTGAACCATATTTTTTTCAGAGAAATTTTCCTGAACCATTTCGGAATTTCAATAATTATTTAAGCAATGTAAATTATTTATTGTAACTATTTAATGATAATTATAAAATCCCTGCCCGGTTTTTTTGCCTAATAAATTTTGTTTTACTTTTTCTATTTGAATTGGGGAAGGTGCAAAACGGGATGCATTATTGAATGAATGGTACAACGTTTCGGTAACGGCGAGATTAATATCCATCCCAATTAAATCCATTAATTTAAAAGGCCCCATTTTAAAGCCGGTTGCTTCTAAAATAGTATCTACCTCTTCAAATGTGGCAATTTTTTCTTCAACAATTTTTAGAGATTCAAGGTAATAATGGCGGGCAACACGGTTTACAATAAAGCCGGGAGAATCCTCACACATTACCGGGGTTTTCCCCATTTGGCAGCAAATACCATAAACTGTTTTTGCTACTTCGTCATTGGTTTGGCTGCCCTTTACCACTTCTACCAACTTCATAATATAAGCAGGATTAAAAAAATGCATTCCAATTACTCTTTGAGGGAAAGGAATGTTTTCCTGGATTTTTGAAACAGAAAGTGATGAAGTATTGGTAGCAAAAATTACTTCTTCGTTGTTATAATTTGCCAGTTCGTTGAATAAAGAAATTTTAGCTTCTTCTTTTTCAACGATGGCTTCAATGATTAGAAAAGTGGTGCAATCTTTTATGTCAGATGTAAAATCAATCCGGCCAAAAATTTCTTCTTTTTCCTTTTGAGAGATTTTATTTTTACCAACTAAATATTGCAGGTTTTTTTGAATAGAACTTTTTGCATTTTCAAGAACCTTTTGATTTACATCAAAAAGAATAGTAGCAAAACCGCTTTGTGCGGCAACCTGTGCAATTCCGCTTCCCATTGTTCCTCCTCCGCAAACGGCGATGGTTATTGTCATGTTTAATTTATTAACAATAAAATGATTAAATTCTACCGAATTTTATCGGCTAAATATTTTAAGTCTTTATCACTAATCGAAGATTTTTCACTTTTGTCATAAATTGATCCCAAATAAACTACATTTTGGAATATTTTCACGCAACTTATTACCCTGGCTCCGCCTGCTTTACCTGTGTTTTTACTTGATATCTTTAATCGTATTTTATAAAAATCATTTCCCAAGGAATACCTTTAGAAGGATTTTTTTCAAGCTCGGAGATTAAGATTAAAAGATCAGATTTTAGGGAAGGGTACTTTTTATACAACCTTTTAAACTCCTTTTCAAATGAGGCTATAGTTTTTATTTCATAATTCATCCAAAAATGATTTTGCAAGCCGGCTCTTAATTTTGCCTTCAGAGGCTAGTTTTGCTTCTTTCATCCCTTTAGCTATTTGTGCAAGATCATTTTTATGTGATGTTTTTTTATTGAAACAAAGTCAAAATTTTTTAAGAGATCCATGAAAAAATTGTACTTTTTTTCTTCAATTTCTATAATAACTTCTTTCATACTCAAATTTATAAAATGTTTTCTTTCTTTTTTAGTAAACGAACAAATTCCACTGATTTCTATTTGAACAAAAAAATTCCCCTAAACCGCACTTTCAAACTGTTTTAAAAACCTCAGATCATTTTCGCTGAAAATTCTTAAATCTTTTATCTGGTATTTAAGCATGGTAATTCTTTCAATTCCCATACCAAAAGCAAAACCTGAATATTTATTAGAATCAATTCCGCAATTTTTCAACACATTAGGATGCACCATTCCGCAACCTAAAATTTCTACCCAGCCTGTATATTTGCAAACATTGCAGCCTTTACCACCACAGATTAAACAGGAAATATCCATCTCAGCGCTGGGTTCTGTAAAAGGAAAATAGGAAGGCCGGAAACGTACCTTCATTTCATTGCCAAACATTTCTTTAACAAAGAAATAAAGGGTTTGTTTTAAATCGGCAAATGATACATTTTCGGCGATATATAAACCTTCTACCTGGTGAAAAAAGCAATGCGCCCTTGCGCTGATGGTTTCATTTCTGTAAACGCGCCCGGGGCAAATAATCCGTATCGGCAAAACTCCTTTTTCCATTTCCCGCACCTGCACGCTGCTGGTGTGTGTACGAAGCATCCACGCCGGATTTTGAGAAACATAAAACGTATCCTGCATATCACGGGCCGGGTGGTTTTCCGGTAAATTAAGCGCGGTAAAATTGTGCCAGTCATCTTCGATTTCCGGGCCTTCGGCTACAACGAAACCGAGCCGCTGAAAAATGGAAACTATCTTATTCCTAACAATACTAATTGGATGGCGGCTTCCAACCGGCAAAGAATCTCCCGGCAAAGTCAGGTCAATTACAGTTTCGGTTGCCGGTTGCCGGTTATCGGATGCACTCTTTAATTCCTCATATTTATTTTCTGCAAATAATTTTAAATCGTTGAGCGCTTTACCCATTTCCTTTTTGTTCTCAGGCGCCACATTTCTCATTTCACTCATCAAAGCCTTTACAGAGCCATTGGAGCCAATAAATCGTATGCGAAATATTTCAGAAGGATTTTTATCTGAAGAAGAGAAACTATTTATCTCTTCTTTTAAATTGTTTATTTGCGTAAGCAGATTTTCCATAAATGCAAAAATAAGCGAAACAGTTTTTACAATTATATTAGAGAAGTATTGAAAATAATTTTTTGTAAGGGCTTATTTCTGTATTTATCATTAGGTTTGCCCAAAAAAATTTTTAACCTTGACTTACGATTTACATGAATATTTATCACCGCTGGATGTAGCATTCATCACTGGTGATGCCGCCCACAACGACAGCCAGATGAGAAGCATTATAAAAATCTATGAGGAAGAAATCCCAGACCTGGCAAATATTGATATAGTGATTGTTGGTATTAATGAATTCAGGGGAAGTGGAATCAGTGGTGGTAAAAAAAATGCTGCCGATATGGTAAGGAGAAGATTTTATGAGTTGCATTACTGGCATAAAGAAATATTAATTGCCGACATCGGGAACATTAAAAACGGCGCTTCTTTAAATGATAGCTATTCTGCTATAACGATCGTTTTAAAAGAATTGCTTTTTCTGAAGAAAACAATAATCATTATTGGAGGGTCGCATGATAATACTTTGGCTCAGTATTTTGCTTATAAAGAATTAAACAAAATAATTGATGCTACAGTAATAGATGCAACTATTGATTTAAGAAGTGAATCATCGTTAAGAAGTGAAAATTTTCTGATGGAAATACTAACTGGAGAACCCAATATGGTGCAGCATTATAATCACATCGCATTTCAAAGTTATTTTGTTCATCCCGGGATGCTGGAAACGATGGATAAGCTTCGGTTCGATTGTTTCAGGGTAGGTAACGTAAAAGAAGAATTAGAAGAAATGGAACCGGTTATCCGGAATTCAGATATGCTGAGTTTTGATATTGCCGCCATAAAAAACAGTGATGCGCCGGCATCAAATTGCAGCCCAAACGGGCTAACAGGGGAAGAAGCATGTACTCTTGCCCGTTATGCCGGGATGAGCCCGTCTGTTTCTTCTTTTGGAATATACGGTTATGATGCAGCAAAGGACTTGCAAAATCTTACTGCCCTGCAAATTGCGCAAATGCTTTGGTATTTTATTGATGGGAAAAGCAGGAACCGTAATGAATCGCCCTTAAATGAAAGGCAGAATTTTAATGAATACCACACGGTTTTTGCCGAAGTTGATACGGTTTTTATTCAAAGTAAAAAAACAGGAAGATGGTGGATGCAAATGCCTGATAAAAAAATGATACCGTGCAGTTATAAAGATTATTTGTTTGCCAGCAATAATGAAATTCCTGAAAGATGGTTACGGTCGCAGGAAAGGGAGAGTTAAAAATATATGTATGAGAAATGCAGTAAACAAATAAATATTCAGGATTTTTATTTTGATAATTTTTTTCAAACTATCTCCTACTTGCAATCAATAAATTCAGATCAGTAAATTTAAGGTCAAATCTTTGGCTAAGATGAAAATTAGTAAGAGCGCCTTTGAATAAATAAATGCCGCTGCGAATATTTATTTTATACCAAACGAGGCTCTCAAAACCGCCATCATCAGCCATTTCTAGCATTAATGGCATTAAAACATTACTGATAGCCTGCGAGGCCGTCCGGGCAAAGCCGCTCGGAATATTGGGAACGCAATAATGAATTACATCATATTTTTTAAAAACAGGAGAGGTATGAGAAGTTATCCTGGAAGTTTCAAAACATCCGCCATGATCGATGCTAACATCAACTATTACACTTCCGGCGCGCATTTTGCTTACCATTTCTTCTGTTACTACCAAAGGTGTCCTTCCTCCTGAAGCGGCCAAAGCACCTACGGCGACATCACATGTTTTTAATTGTTTTGATAAAATTCCCGGTTCTATAACGGAGGTGAATAAACGCATTCCGATATTATTTTGCAAACGTTTCAGCCTGTAAATACTGTTATCAAAAATTTTGATGCTCGCTCCCATTGCCAGTGCAGTGCGGGCGGTTTGCTCTGCTACAATGCCTGCGCCAATTATAATAACTTTTGTTGGCGGGATACCCGAAATGCCTCCCACTAAAACACCCTTTCCATTGTTGGCATTACTTAAATATTGCCCTGCTATCAACATTACGGCGCTTCCTGCAATCTCACTCATGCTTCTTACAATAGGATTGTGGCCGCTGTCGTCTTTTAGGTTTTCAAAACTTAAAGCGGTTATTTTTTTATCCATCATTTTTTCCAGGATCTCACGTTTCATCGCTGTAACGTGGATTGGTGAAATAATAAATTGGTTTTGTTTCAATAAATCAATTTCAGCCTCACAAACAGGAGCGCTTTTTACCAAAATATCACATTCAAAAACTTCTTTTTTATCCTGAGCAATTTTGGCGCCTGCATCGCTGTAATCTTTATCAGAATAGCTGGCGCCCTCCCCGGCTTTGCTTTCCATAATCACACGGTGCCCGTTTGCCACTAACACACTTACTGCTTCCGGGGTAAGTGCAATCCGGTTTTCCTGGAAGGAAGTTTCTCTGGGAATTCCAATAAATAAATCTGCCCCTTTAGGTTTTACATCCAGCGTTTCTTCCATAGTTTCATAAGTAAAGGAAGAGGAAACAAAAGGTTTTGAAGCTGCCATTTAAGATATTTGCAATTAAGATATAAATATAAATTTTTATGCTGGTAATTTTATAATCATTTTCCTTTTATTTGCTGAAAGAATTTCTATCTCAGTATAAATAGTGTTTTCAGGAAAAATACCCGGCGCTTTCCCTGGCCATTCCACCATACAAATTTCATTACTTAACAGGCAATCTTCAACACCGGCTTCCATTGCCTCTTCATTACTTTTAATGCGATAAAGATCAATGTGAAAAATAATTTTGTTGTCACTTGTTTTGTATTCCTGTATAATGGAATAAGTTGGGCTGGTAACGGTTTCGGTAACCTGAAGTTCTTTACAAAGCGCGGTTATAAAAGTAGTTTTTCCCGCGCCCAGCTCTCCGGAAAAAGCAAATACTTTGTAACCTGACGTGGCATTTAAAAATTTTTTTGCCATTAATTCAATTTCATCAAAACTAAAATAGGCCTCCATGTCAATCATTTTGTAAAAATAATAAATAAGAAGAGTGGGAAAATGGAAAAACGCCAGAATAATTGATGAGATGGTTGTGATACTTTTCTTATTCCTGCGTTGAATTCCTTAATTTCATTTTTGTACCATACAGATTTCAATTGATGAATGAACCGGAAAAAATTCTAAAAAAGTATTGGGGGTATGATTCTTTCAGGCAGCTTCAGCCCGAGGTTATACAATCTGTTTTAGCCGGAAATGATACGCTTGCCTTAATGCCTACGGGCGGAGGAAAATCAATATGCTTCCAGGTTCCGGCATTGCTAAATGATGGCTTATGTTTGGTAATAAGCCCCTTAATCGCTTTGATGAAAGACCAGGTTGCCAATCTTAAAAAAAAAGGAATTCCAGCGCTTTTTGTTTATTCAGGAATGACTTTTATAGAAGTTAAAAAAACTTTGCAAAATGCGGCTTATGGTAATTTCAAGTTTTTGTATGTATCGCCTGAAAGGCTGGAAACAGAATTATTTTTAGAATACCTGCCGCAGTTAAAAGTAAATTTAATTGCTGTAGATGAAGCGCATTGCATTTCGCAGTGGGGCTACGATTTTCAGGCCGCCGTACCTTCGGATTGCAGCTTTACGGGAATATTTGCCTGATGTTCCTGTTTTGGCGCTAACGGCTTCGGCTACTTTAGAAGTTCAAAATGATATTCGTGAAAAATTACTATTTAGAAAGCCACAAAAAACTTTCCGTCAATCTTTTGAACGCGCCAATCTTTCTTACAGCGCTTTTCATCTTTTTTCGAAAGAAAATAAATTATTAACGATTTTAAAAAATGTGGAAGGTAGCGGGATTGTTTATTGCAAAACCAGGCGGCGGGCAAAGGAAGTAGCCGAACTTCTAAAACTCAATGGTATCATTGCAGATCATTACCATGCCGGGCTTTCTTATGATGAACGCAATAAAAAACAGGAAGATTGGGCAAATAATAAAACCAGGATTATTGCATGCACCAACGCTTTTGGGATGGGAATTGACAAACCCGATGTGAAAACCGTTGTACATTACGATGTGCCCGATGCTTTGGAAAATTATTACCAGGAAGCGGGCAGGGCAGGACGGGACGGGAAAAAAGCCTTTGCTGTTTTACTTTTTAATGATGTAGAATTAGAAACATTAAAAAAACAGGTTGCTATAAAATTTCCGGCTAATGAAATAATAAAGAAAGTATATGGGGATTTATGCAGCTTTCTTCAGTTGCCTTCTAACAGTGGAGAAGGTTTTTCTTATGATTTCGATTTAAACTCTTTTGCAAAAAATTTCAAATTGGATGCTTATACAGTAAACAGTGTTTTAAAAATATTGGAACAGGAAGAACTCATCATTTATAGTGAACAATTTTTCCAACCTTCAATTATTGAATTTACTACTAATAAACACCGTCTAGATGATCTTGAAAAAAGCCATCCTCAATATGATAAAGTAGTAAAGGGGCTTTTACGTTCGTATGATGGCATATTCGATTTCCCGGCTTTTGTCAATGAGAATGAACTTGCAAAATTTATTGGAATAAAGAAAGAAGGGCTTCTTAAAATATTGTATGAATTAAAAGCCTTAGGTTTTATTGATTATTCGCCACAAAAAGAAAAACCGCAAATCTATTTTTTAAAAAACAGGGTTAAGGCAGATGAACTTTTCATTAATCAAAAAAACGTTTTGAAACGCAAAGAAGCGTATGAAAAAAGGTTAAACGCTATGATCAGTTTCTGCAAAAATGAAAACAAATGCAGAAGCGAAATGATCAACATTTATTTTAATGGCCCACATTTACTTCCTTGCGGTATTTGTGATAATTGCCTGAGGAGTAAGAATCTTGTTATTCCTACTGAAGAGTTCAATTTGATTTCTTCTGAAATAAAAAAACTCGCAAAAGAAAAAGCACTTACTTCAAAAACAATTATTGAACATTTATCTCCGGTTAAAGAAAATAAGATCTGGAAAGTTTTGAAATTTTTGCAGGAAGAAAATCTGGTAACCGTAAACGAGGAAGGGCTGGTAAAATCAATATGATTTTTTAAATAAGAAAGGGGCTATAAATAAAAAGGGGACCCAGATAGAAATCTAGTCCCGCTTTAAAATCCAATATCCTATGAAAAACCAAGGCAAATATAACAGGAAATTTACTATCTGGCAATATTTTTTATGGCTATATGTAATAAAATAGCATATTTATACTACTACAAAATAGTTCTATTTAGTAAGTGGTAGCTTTTATTGAGTAAACGGCAGGCTGAAAAATTATATTTAATTTGATTATTTAAAATCTAAAACCATCCGGTGGATGATTTTCTGCTTCTGCCACCAAGCCCTAAAGAGCCAAGCAAGCTTCTTACAATAGTTGTTCCCGCTGTACGCATCATACTTTTTACAACAGTGTTATTCACTACTTTTTCCAAAGTGCTTTCTTCAGGCTTCACGGCTTTTCCCGGTGCTACAACCGGAGGCTTTGCGGCTGCCTCCTGTAATTTTGCAGTTAACATTTCATAAGCGCTGTTGCTGTCAATTACCTGGTTATATTTAGCGGTTAGTTTAGAATGATCAACAATTGAATCTATTTCACTTTGGCCAATACATCCATGCGGCTTCTTGGCGTACACATCATAGTGTGGACCAGCGGCGTAGGTATTCCTTTTTCATTTAAAAGTGTAACTAATCCTTCCCCGATTCCTAATTGTGTAATAAGGCCTTCCGTTTTATAAAAAGTAGTTTCAGGATAATTTTGAGCAGTTTGTTTTATTACCTGTCGATCATTAGCCGTAAAGGCCCTTAATGAATGTTGAATTTTTAGGCCTAACTGCCCTAAGACACTCGCAGGAACATCCATTGGATTCTGAGTACAGAAATAAATGCCGATTCCTTTTGAACGAATTAATTTTATTACTGTATTTATTTCATCAAGCAGCGCTTTGCTGGCTTCTTCAAAAATAAGATGAGCTTCGTCAATAAAAATGATTAGTTTGGGTTTATCTACATCTCCTACTTCGGGGCACACAGAATATAACTCGGCTAACATTTGCAACATAAAAGTTGAAAATAATTTCGGTTTATCCTGGATATCGGTAACCCGTAATACGCTTATCATTCCCCGCCCGTCATCATTTACCCGCATAAGGTCTTCCACCTCAAAACTTTTTTCACCAAAAAATAAGTCAGCCCCCTGTTGTTGCAATTCAATTACTTTTCTTAAAATAGTACCGGTAGAAGTCGTTGATATATTTCCATACGATTGCTGTAGTTCTGCCTTGCCTTCATTGCCAACATATTGCAGCACTTTAATAAAATCTTTGAGATCGAGCAGCGGAAGTTTATTGTCGTCGCAATATTTAAAGATCATTGCTACCACGCCCCCCTGGGTGTCATTTAACCCCAAAATTTTTGTCATTAGGATTGGCCAAATTCAGAAACCGTTGCGCGTAACCTAACTCCTTTTTGCTGGCTTAATGTGAGAAGGTCAACCGGAAAAGTGGTTGGTTTGTAGTCCATTTTTAGTTTTTGATAACGCGAAGCAATCTTATCATTGAGCGTTCCTGCTGCCGCGATTCCACTTAAATCCCCTTTTATATCCATCAATAAGCAAGGAACGCTGGCATCACTTAACCCTTCAGCAATCATTTGAAAAGATTTTGTTTTGCCACCGCCGGTAGCACCGGCAACAAGCCCATGCCGGTTCATTGTGGAAAGGGGCAAAAAGACTTCGGCTTCAGCAATTACTTCGCCATCAAGCATTCCTGCACCTATTTTGATGGTTTCCCCTTTAAAGGAATAGCCGGATTTTATGGCTTCAATAAACTCTGCTTTTTTATCCATATTTCATTTTTTTTGAAAGTTACAAAGCGAAATTGGAAAACATAAGATTGTTTTAACTTTTAAGTAAATACATTTATGGTATTTATTTATGGCATTAAATATGTAAAAGATGTTTCATAAAAACTAAATACCTTTATTCAGAATTAAAATTAAAAAAGTTATGGAAAATAGTAAACCTAAAATTCTTATTTGTGAAGATGATCCAAACCTTGGCATGGTGCTCAAAAATTTTTTGGAACTTAATGATTATGACGTAGTGCTCGAAAGAGATGGAAGGCTGGGCCTTGCTGCATTTCAGCGTGAAAAATTTGATTTATGCCTTCTTGATGTTATGATGCCTAATATGGATGGTTTTACCGTTGCAGAAGAAATAAGAAACGTGGATCCTGATATGCCTTTATTTTTTCTTTCCGCGAAAACAATGAAAGATGATATAATAAAAGGATATAAATTGGGGGCAGATGATTATATAACCAAACCTTTTGACAGTGATGTTTTGCTGCATAAAATAAAAGCGATTTTAAAAAGAAATGAAGAATTGCACCGTGAAGAGGTGAATGCAGAATACGATTTGGGTACCTATCATTTCAATCCGCGGTTGCGCCAGCTTGGTATTGGGAAAGACATCCAAACTTTATCACCCAAAGAAAATGAATTGCTTAAGATGTTGAGCGAATATAAAAATGATTTATTGCCCAGGGAGACAGCCTTGAAAAAAATCTGGGGAAGCGATACTTATTTTAACGGGCGCAGCATGGATGTTTATATCGCCAAACTTAGAAAATATTTAAAAGGAGATACGAATATCGAAATCGTAAATATTCATGGAAATGGCTTCAGGCTTGTTGTTCAGGAATAAGTTTTTTTCTTTTTGAGGTTTTAGGCAACTGTTATATATACAAGAAAATTCATGAGTTCTTTGTAGATAAATGATCGTTTTTTCTTGATTAAGAGTTATAATTACAGTAAACCAACATTTAATTAGAATTTTTATTTTAAGTAAACTGATGCTACTATACCGGCAGTTTCTGTTCTCAACCTGGTGTTTCCCAAACTTACGGGAATATAATTGTTTTGAATGGCAGCCTGAATTTCATCTTCCGTAAAATCTCCTTCGGGCCAATTAAAATAATTTTTGAATCGTTATTTTTCACCACATTTTTCAAAATATTCTTTTCTTCATCCAAACAATGTGCGATAAATTTTTGCTCAAAATTTTCATTTTTTATAACTTCTGAAATTTTTACCGGCTCTCTTAATTCGGGTAGCCATGATTGTTGGCTTTGCAGCATCGCGCTTATAAGTATGGATTTTATTCTTTCGCTTTTAAAATGTGTTTTTTCGGAACGCTGGCATATTATGGGAATTATTGTGGAAATGCCAATTTCAGTAGCTTTTTCAGCAAACCATTCAAAACGGTTGTTATTTTTCCTGACTTGTCCCCCTATCTCCTGTGTCAAAATATAGCAACTGATAATTAAAGTGTTATGATGAAATAGTTCTTATTTTGTCGCACTAATGCCTTTTTATGCTACGTATAAGAGTTGTAAAAACAGCTTCTGGCTCAAGGGCTGTTCAAATTATTTATTATCAGAACCGGAACCGAAAAATATTTAAGCATATCGGATCAGGAAGTACTGATGAGCAAATAGATACTTTAAAGTTAGCTGCACAAGATTTTGTTAATCAATATTGTCCTACATTGCCTTTAGTTGCAGATTCCAAATCGGACAACTTTCTACTTCTAAATAAAAGTGAATTCTTAGGAGTGTATTATACATTCTTCTATGAGGTTACCTGCGCCTTAATTTCAAAAATAGGCTTGAATAAAATTAAGAATAAACTATTATTGGATTTGGTAATTATGCGCATACTGGAGCCTGCATCAAAACTTCATTCTATTGAGTTATTGGACGTGTATTTTGGATTACAACACCGCCGTCAGAGTTACTATAAATATGCTCCAAAATGGCTTGATTTAAAATCAAAAGCCGAAGAAATAGTGGTACAATTTGCTAAGCAAAAATATGCGTTCAATTATGATCTGCTGTTTTATGATGTTACCACATTGTATTTTGAAACTTTCCAGGAAGATGAATTACGTCAGAATGGTTTTTCCAAAGACAACAAATCACAACAACCACAAATACTAATTGGACTGATGGTGAATGAAGAAGGTTTTCCTGTGGCTTATGAAGTGTTTTCAGGAAGCACTTTTGAGGGCCATACCATCCTGCCGGTCGTAAAAGAATTTATTAAAAAACACGCGGTTAAAGACTTTACGGTGGTCGCTGATGCTGCCATGATTAGTGCCGAAAATGTTCGGGAATTGCTCAAGAATGATATCAGTTATATCGTTGGAGCAAGATTAGGAAACGTTCCCGCAAAATTAATTGAACAGATAGACAAAAGCCTTCCTCGTCAGGATGGCGAGAACATCAGAATTAAGACCGACAACGGATTTTTGATTTGCAGTTACTCGGCCACCCGATATCGAAAAGATAAATACGAGATGGACAAACAAATACAGAAAGCAAAGGCGCTCATTGAAAGTCCATCGAAGAATAAAAAATTAAAGTTCACTAAGTCCAGTGGTGAAAAAATTGAGATTAATGAAGCTTTGATCGGGAAAACAAAAAAACTCCTCGGAGTAAAAGGCTATTACACTAATTTACGAGAAGAAGTCGTAAATAATAAAATGGTTATAGAACGCTACCATGAACTATACAAAATTGAGCAAGCATTTAGAATTTCTAAAAATGATTTACAAACCAGGCCCATATTCCATTTTAAAGAACAACCGATAAAACTTCACATTTTAATCTGTTTTATGGCCTTGGTTATATCGAAACATATAGAGTTAGATACCAGGCAGTCAATCAAAAAATTTATAACCGAATGTAAAAGGATAACTGATGCCAGAATTTTTAATCAGATAACCGGCAAAGAGATGACAATAAGAACAAAACTGACATCTGAAATTATAGAAATTATGCAATCTCTAAATTTGCCGCACTAAAGGGGACAAGTCAGGTGCGATAAATTTTTGCTCAAAATTTTCATTTTTTATAACTTCTGAAATTTTTACCGGCTCTCTTAATTCGGGTAGCCATGATTGTTGGCTTTGCAGCATCGCGCTTATAAGTATGGATTTTATTCTTTCGCTTTTAAAATGTGTTTTTTCGGAACGCTGGCATATTATGGGAATTATTGTGGAAATGCCAATTTCAGTAGCTTTTTCAGCAAACCATTCAAAACGGTTGTTATTTTTGATAAGAGAAATAGCAATTGCTGTTTTTGGAGCCGGTGGTTCCAAAAAATATTTTTCTATAGATTTTACTTTCGTTTTTTTCTTATCCGGCGAAACTATGTTGGCTTTAATCGTGTAACCTTTTCCGTTAGTTATATTAATTTGTTCATTTTCTTTCATTCTTAAAACCTGGCAGATGTGCCTTGAGGTTTCTTCACTTAATATAAATTCGCCTGAGTCGGGATAATTTTCTTCAAAAAAATAAGGAGAAGCCATTGAGATTTTCTTTATCCATTGAAAAAAGGTATTTGCAATTAAAACAGAATTATTTAATTAAAAAGGTGCATTTTCATCAAACTCTTCGTCATTCATTTTACTTCCTGCCTGGAAATAAAGTTTGGCGCCACCATTTTCATCAAGGCCTTTTACAGGTTTAAAGTTTCCTGGAGGCAACCTGTTCGTTAAATCATCTTCGTCGTTATCTACGAATTTTTGAATATGCAAAAGTGCTTTTAAAGTAATGGTTTCCAACTGGCCGTTCCTGTGTTTAGCTATGCGCACCTGCGTTTCACCTTTTGTGGATTCCCCCATTTCATTGGCGTGAATATCGTGGTATTCAGGGCGGTAGAGAAATATAACCATATCTGCATCCTGCTCAATGGCGCCGGATTCCCTCAGGTCACTGAGTTGGGGAATTTTACTTCCTTCTTTTCTTTTTTCCACTTCGCGGCTTAGCTGGCTGAGCGCGATAATGGGCACTTGCAATTCCTTGGCAAGCGCCTTTTAAATCCCTTGAAATACGGCTGATTTCCTGCTCACGGTTGCTGTTCCTGTTTTCGCCTGTGCCGCTCATTAGTTGCAAATAATCAATAATAATTAAACCGACATCATGTTTGTTTTTTAACCTTCTGCACTTGGCGCGTAATTCAAAAATGTTTAAAGCGGCAGTGTCGTCAATATGAATAGGAGCCGAAGAAAGCCGGTTAATTCCCTTTTTATAAAGTTCTTCCATCTCATGTTGTTCCAATCTTCCGCGTGCAATTTTTTCTAATAGAATTCCACTTTCTGCGCTTAAAATTCTTTGCACCAACTGGCTGGCGCTCATTTCTAAAGAAAAGAAACCCACAGCTGTTGGTTTGGTTGGGTGCAAAGCTGCATTACGGGCAAGGTTAAGCGCAAATGCGGTTTTACCTACGGAAGGGCGCGCTGCAAGAACAATTAAATCACTTTGCTGCCATCCGTAAGTTACCCTGTCAATGGCTTCAAAACCGGTTGGCACGCCTGTAATTTCATCCTGGCGTGTTCTAAGGTCTTCAATTCTTTTAATAGTAGTTACCAATACAGATTCAATACTGGCATAATCCCTTTTTAGGTGTTTGTTGGTGATGTCAAAGAGTTTTGATTCTGCCATATCAAGCAATTCAAAAACGTCGGTGCTGTCTTCATAAGCATCGCCGATAATCTCACTACTTATTTTTATCAGTTCTCTTTGAATAAATTTTTGTAAAATAATCCTGGCGTGAATTTCAATATTCGCGGAAGAAAATACAGCATTTGTTAATTTGGTTATATAAAAAGGGCCACCAACCAAATCAAGTTCCTCTTTGAATTTTAATTCTTCCACCACGGTCAGAAGGTCAATTGGTGAATTCTTTTGCTGTAAGCCTTGCATTGCACGAAAAATCCGTTGATGAGCTTCTATATAGAAACATTCAGGGGTTAAGATTTCGACAATAATATCAAATGCGTTTTTTTCGAGCATGATGGCGCCTAATACAGCTTCTTCTAATTCTTTGGCCTGAGGCGGAACTTTCCCAAACGCCATTGTGCCCAATTCCAGGGAACTTGTTTTTCTCCTTTTCCTGTCTTTATTTATATTAGTAAATTCCATTTTTCCTTTCTCAATTAAGAGTCGTCACTTTTTTATTTTTTAAGAAATTTTTAGGGCATTTTCATAAGCGGGCAGCTAAGGTAAAGTATCAAATTCTATTTTAAGAAATTGTTAAGGGCATATATTTATACAGAGGAACTGCACATTAAAATCAACATAATCTATTAGGTTATCAACATAAATATTTGCATTTTACACAATCTAAAAAAAATTTCCCTTTTTTTTAAATAATAATTCACATTGGGGTGTGTAGAAAATATTTGAGATTTTTTGAAGGATTTTCGTTTAAAATGATTAATAGGTTTTAACCAAAATTGATCTTTTTAATCTAATTTATAAATCGATTTTTAATGAAAGGGAAGCCAGTCAATCCTTTCCCAAAAAGAGAAACCGGATTCCTATCTACTTCTTTCTTATTTTTGGGACTTTTTAAAATAAATAGAAGATTTAGACAAAACACATGAAGATTAGTTATAATTGGCTGGTAGAATATTTACCTATTGATGAAGCTACTTTAAAGATAACAGGAAACCCTCAAAAGATAGCTGAAATATTGACTTCTGTTGGCCTTGAGGTTGAAAGCCTTGAAAAATATGAGCAGCTAAAAAATGGCTTGGAAGGACTGATTATTGGTAAAGTAGTTACCTGTGAAAAACATCCCGATGCCGATAAATTAAAAATAGTAACTGTTGATAACGGCAATGGTGAAACGCTGCAAATTGTTTGTGGTGCCTCAAACGTTGCAGCAGGGCAAAAAGTAATATTAGCGCCGGTTGGCTCAACTCTTTTTCCGATAGAAGGGGACCCTTTTACTATAAAGAAAGCAAAAATCCGCGGTGTGGAAAGTAATGGAATGTTATGTGCTGAGGATGAAATAGGGCTAGGTTTCAGCCATGAAGGAATAATCATCTTACCGGAGAATGCAAAAACAGGGAGGGCGGCAAAAGATTATTATAATTTATATTCAGATTGGATTTTTGAAATCGGGCTTACACCTAACCGGATGGATGCCATGAGCCACCTGGGTGTGGCAAAAGATGTTTGTGCATATATTTCTCATCATTTTAAAAAAGCTACCAGGGTAATTTCGCCATTAAAAAATAATTTTAAAGCCGATAACCATTCGCAATCTGTAGAGATACAAATAAAAAATCCAGAAAATTGTGAACGTTATTCCGGAGTTTGTATTTCAGGAATTAAAGTTGCCGAATCACCCTTATGGCTTCAAAATAAACTGAAAAGCATCGGGCTCAGGCCATTGAATAATATTGTAGATATTACCAATTTTATATTACACGAAACCGGCCAGCCCCTTCACGCCTTTGACCTCGATAAAATAAAAGGGAAAAAAGTTATTGTAGAAACCCTTCCGCAGGGAACCCCCTTTATTACCCTTGATGAAAAAGAAAGGAAATTAACCGATGGAGATATAATGATTTGTAATGGGGAAAATGAGCCCATGTGCTTTGCCGGCGTATTTGGCGGGTTAGGCTCCGGCATTTCTGCCCAGACAACGAACTTATTCCTGGAAAGCGCGGTTTTTAATCCCACTTCCATCAGAAAAACGATGCTGTTTCATAACCTAAGGACTGATGCAGCCATACGTTTTGAAAAAGGAATTGACATAAGCAATACTGTGAATGTTTTGAAACACGCCGCTATGATGATAAAAGAAATTGCCGGCGGTAAAATCTCTTCTAATGTTACAGATGTTTATCCAGTTACAAGAGAGAAAAAAGAAATAACCTTATCTAACTTTTACCTTAAAAAAATAAGTGGAAAAAATTATCATCCGGATACCACAAAAGGTATTTTAACCTCTTTGAATTTTACCATTTTAAGGGAAGGAATAGATAACATTAAAGTTGAGGTGCCTTACAGCAATCCTGATATTTCTATTCCTGCGGATATTATTGAAGAAATTATGCGTATTGACGGATTGGATAATATAGAAATTCCGGTTTCAATTAATATTACACCTTCAATTGATACAGGCCTAATTAATGCTTCTCAAAAAGAAAAAATAGCCGGTTGGTTTATAGGAAATGGTTTTCATGAAATATTTACCAATTCAATTACCAATAGCCAGTATTTTAATGATGAAACCCTTGCTGGCACTGTATCCATTATTAATAGTTTAAGTGAAGGGCTGAATGTAATGCGCCCATCCATGTTGCCTACAGGATTAGAATGCGTGTCCTATAATCTGAACAGAAAAAATAATAATCTTCTTTTTTTTGAGTTTGGGAAAACCTATTCTATTGTAGGGAATAAATATGAAGAAAGGCAAAAGCTTGCTATTTATATTTCGGGTAATCAAAATGAAAACAGCTGGAACATCGCTTCAAAAAAAGGAGATATTTATTTTTCAAAAGGAATTTGTGAGGCAATCTTTTCATTGGCCGGAATTCAGAATTATGAATTTGAGGCTTCAGATAACGATAGCCTGGATCAATGTATAGCCGCAACTGTAAAAGATAAAGAAATAGCAGTAACAGGCGCAGTGAATCAATCACAATTAGAAAAGTTTTCGATAAAACAACCTGTTTATTTTATTTGTTTCGATTGGGAAAACCTGATGCTGGCAAAGAAAAAAAATGAAATTGCTTATGAGCCGGTTGTAAAATTTCCACAGGTTCAGAGGGACCTTTCTTTACTTCTTGATAAAAAAATTACTTATAAAGAAATTGAAGAATTGGTCAAATCTTTGCATATTAAAAAGTTGCAAAACATACGATTGTTTGATGTATTTGAAAATAAAAAATTAGGAGAGGATAAAAAATCTTTCGCGATAAATTTTACTTTTTTGGATAAAGAAAAAACGATGACAGATGAAGAAATTGAAGCTATGATGAATAAAATCATTTCCAATCTTGAAAATAAACTTAATGCTGTAATAAGAAGTAATGGCTGAAAACATTGACAATCATATTAAACATATTCAATCGAAATTGCAGTTGCTTTTGAAAAAGCAGGCCTTGATATTAAAGGAGAATGAGCAACTTAAAAAAGAAAACACAGAGATCAAATCAAAGGCGAAAGCTTTACTTGAAACAAATGAACAAATCGAAATGCAAGTGAATATTTTAAAAACAACTACCGGGCAATTAGAAGGGAAAGAAAAATCAGATTTTGAAAGAAGCATTAACAGTTATATTCGCACATTAGATAAATGTATATCCATTTTAAATAAATAGTGATGCCCAATGAGCCACTCATACCGCTTAATATTGTAATAGGAGACAGGAGTTACCGCATTAAGATTTTATCTTCTGATGAGGAAACTATAAGAAAAGTTTTGAAAACGATTAATGAAAAAATTGTTGAATTCAGAACTCAGTTTGCCGGAAAAGATATGCAGGATTATGTTTCCATGGTTTTGATCTGGTATGCCACTCAAACAAAAGAAAACTCTTCTGAAATTGTAAGTGAGGAATTGCTGGCATCCTTACTGAAAATGGAAAAGCTGTTGGACGAAGTGATTTGAAAATTTGAAAATTTTATAAATCAGCGTATTTTATTTACTATTTCCAATTCACCTTTTGATAAGGCTTCCCACCATTCATCGGTTACGTCTTCAAGGCGGTATTCTGTATCTACATCGTAATCTCCGTTTTCATCTATCTGGTAAAAACAATTATTGAGCGTATCTAAAACACTGTTTACCGATTTCAATTCCACGAATAGCAGGCGGCTTACCAGTTTTTTATTTATTTTTTGCTCCAGAAATTCTACACGTTTTTCCAGCGCTGTAATTTTATCATCGCGCCAGGCCAAAAAAATACATGCAAAAAGAATGGCAAGGATTATTAGTACAGTTGATAACATTTAAACTCTCTTTTTTGTTTTTATCCAATGGCAACTCCCGGAGAAATTCTTCTCTGGGGTTTGGCTATTATTGGTTTCGCCGACTTATTTAATTCAAGTATCATAAAGTAGATACTGCTTAGAACAATGGATAAAACAAGGCTTGCCAATATTGATATTTTTGCTATATCCCGATTTACTTCCGCTGAAAAAGCAAGAGTGGTGGTGAAAATGGACATAGTAAATCCAATTCCTGCCAGTGATCCGACTCCCATTAATTGTTTTAAATTCGTATTTAGAGGCAATTTAGCAATTTTTAGTTTGATCATTATTTTACTAAAAAGAAAGATGCCTATGGGCTTGCCAATAACCAACCCTAAAATTATCCCAATGCTAATCGGGCTGTTAAAAGCGCTGAGATCTGTTGGAATTAGAATAGCAGTATTAGCTAATACAAAAAGAGGAAGGATGATAAAATTAACCGTTTTATGGATGGCGTTTTCTAATTTGGGCAGCGAATTTACAGGCATTGCAAAAGCAACCAATACACCACTTATACTTGCTTCCACGCCGGAATTGAAAACGATATACCATAAAGCAACTGATAGCACAAGTTGTATAATCCCCGGCTTTATGTTACGATAATTGCAAAGCCACAAGAGTGAATAAACAAATAAAGCATATAATAACATTAGCCAGTTAATATCACTTCCATAAAAAAGAGCGATAACAACAATAGCTCCAAGGTCATCAATTATGGCCAAAGCCATCAGAAAGATTTTCATACTTGCAGGGACCCGTTTCCCTAGAAGCGATGCAATTCCTAATGAAAATGCAATATCTGTGGCAGTTGGAATTCCCCAGCCGTGCACAAAAGCGCCATCGGTATTGAGTGATATATAAATTAATGCAGGAACGATCATTCCACCTAAAGCAGCGCCAAATGGTAGAATGGCTTTTTTGAAACCTGAAAGTTCGCCATCAATTAATTCTCTTTTTATTTCCATCCCTGCAAAAAGGAAAAAGATCGCCATCAGCAGGTCATTGATCCATTTAAGTGAGGAATGAGGAAGATTGATATGCCCTCCGTAATGAATGGGTGAGGTCCAGAATAAGCGGTACCACGAACCGTCAAAAGAATTTGATAAGGTTAATGACACAATCGCACAAAACAATAAAAGAATACCTGTGGACCGACTGTCATTGAAAAATATTTTTAAAGGGTCTATCGCTTTTCTTACAAGTTCGCGCATTACTAATACTCATTTTTTATTTCGAAAAAGCTTTAGGCCAAAACCGTATTTTGCGGTTTGGCCTAAAGAAAATTTATTAATCAACATAACCATGTATACCCATTTCAGGAATATCAAGCCCCGCAACTTCATCTGCAGCATCTGATCTGAGCCCGATTGGAGTTTTAGCACATATTTTGAAGAAAATATACATTATGACAAATACAAACACAAAGCATGTTAATCCTCCGATTAATTCTGCCAAAAATTGTTTGCCATCACCATAAAACAGTCCTTTTACCGTGCCGGGCACTCCATTCCATCCATCTCCATAAGAACCATCGGCAAACAAACCAAGAGCAAGAACGCCCCAAAATCCATTAGCACCGTGTACTGCAAAGGCGCCAACAGGGTCATCAATTTTTAGCGTTCTATCAACAAAGTTGGCTGCAAAAATTACCAGCAAACCAGCAATAATACCGATGACTACAGCAGAAAGAGAATTCACAAAAGCACAAGGAGCGGTGATAGCAACAAGGCCTGCAAGCATGCCATTTACCATCATACCTGGGTCCCATTTGTTGGTTTTTGCTTTCATATACAAGGCGGCTGCAAATGCGCCTGCTGCACTGGCAAGCATTGTATTAACAGCAATAACGGATATGCGCATATCATTCCCCGATAAGGTTGAACCTGGGTTAAAGCCAAACCAGCCAAATGCAAGGATAAAGGTTCCTATAATTGCCATAGGGATATTATGCCCGGGAATTGTATTTACAGTTCCGTCTTTACCATATTTTCCAATACGTGGGCCAATAACCATTGCACCTACCAAGGCTGCTACGCCTCCCACTTCGTGTACTACTGATGAACCAGCAAAATCAACATGGCCATGTCCAAGCCCAAAATTTACACCAAGTTGGGACAACCATCCACCTCCCCATACCCAGTTTCCGAAAATTGGATAAACGAACATGGAGATAAAGAAGCCAAATACGATGAACGATTTAAACTTCCATCTTTCTGCCATTCCCCCGGTAGGTATAGTGGCAGTAGTGTCCATAAACACCATCTGGAATAAGAATAAAGTAAACACACCCACATCATACACCTTGCTGTTAAGGAAATAGCCTGCTTTGCCCCAAAGGCCAAAGTCGTGGCCAAAAAGGTGAACTGTAAATTCACTGCTAACAACTCCGGGAGCGCCACCCAAAGAAGCAACATTTAAACCCCCTCCAAACATAAATGCGAAACCGCAAATCCAAAATCCGAGCATGCCAATGCCATAAACCATAAAATTCATAGCCATGGTATGTGCTACGTTTTTCTTTTGGGTGAAGCCTGTTTCAACCATTGCAAAACCAGCCTGCATGAACATCACCAGGAAGCCAGCGATTAATGTCCACATAATATTTATAGCAATTTGGGTGTGCCCTGTAGCGGCAGCTACTTCCTGTAAAGTTGGCTTGCCCGCTGTTGCGGCAGCAATGTCATTTATAGTTCCGGTATTTGCTCCAGTCGGATCCTGCGCAAACGACGGAAGGGCAAACATGACAAGTAATAAAAGCATTAATGGAATTAAAACTTTTATCGTTCCTTTTTTGGGGCTTGTGAAGCTCCGTTTTAAATCAAATAATCTCATAATTTAAGTTTAATAGATTTACAAAATGGTTTAGTTTTTTAGAAGTGGTAGGTAGCGGCAAGGATGCCGGTAACTGTAGATTTGGTTGAAGAATTATCATTCTTTTCAAAAACAGGGTCTTTAGCAGCATCTATTCGCAATTCCGGAATGAAAGTTAGGTTACCCATTCTGAAATTAGGTGAAAGTGTTACATCAAAAATGCTGCTTGGTGGCGCAGAAACCACTGCTTTTTTATTGTCAAAATATTCTGCTCTTAATGTTATTCCAAAAGTAGTTGTAGGATCTGTAGTAATGTAGACTGCTGATCCCCACCAACTTGAACTTGACGATCCTTCTGGTTTTACAGTTTGAACTGTACCGTTATAACCTAAGCTGAATTTACTGGTTACTGCATCAGTAAGCACTACATCAAATTGAGAAACGCTAAAGGAACCGCCGTATGATCCCTGGTAATTTACGAAAGCTGCAAATTTACCATCTTTAGTTGCTGTACTATACTGGGCTAAAGCATATCTTCTTGAGCCTGCTTCTGCAACCACGTCAGTAGCATTAGCAACGCCAATCATTAAAGCGCTTTTTTCTCCAAGGCCAATATCAGCCTTTAAACCAGTGTGAGAAAATGGCCCGTAAGAAAACATGTAGTCCATGCTGTAATTACGATTGAGATAAGCATCTGTTAATTCATAACCGATATGGGTCATCCATTTTCCCATAGTTAGTTTAAACTTATCACTAATAGCATAACTTAAATAAGCCTGCTTTACAGCAAATAAAGTTGGATGGGAAGGATCGCCGTAAGAGAATTCTTCGGCTCTTGGCCAAAACCTAGATCTACTGTAGCGCTGGCTTTTCCGAAAGTATGGTCAGCTCTTACGCTTGCCATACCGAGTTGAAACGAATTTTGAGAATTGGTAAAACTGGTAGCGTTGTTGGTAGTTCCATCTTTTGGATTATCGAAATTGTACCTGAAATAAGTATCTACCGATCCGGTAATAGTTGGAGAAGGTGATACAGGTGCAATTGAATCAGTCTGTGCATGAGCAGAATTAATTGTGCCCAAAATGACACATGATGTCAAAATTTTTCTTAACATTGTTGTAGAATTAAAGGTTAAAAATGGAAAGGGTGTAGCAGTTAACTTTTTGCAGAAGTTAACATTATAGCTATTCCCTTTCTTGTTTTATATATTGAGTCATAAGAGTTGTAGTGTTTTTGTTTCAGAATTTAACTTTGAGAATATTTGTGATTGTTCTGTACTTCTTTTGCTTTTATTAATTCTTCAGAAAAGGCACTGTTTCGTTTCACCAATATTGAAGCTTGTAGAACTTTTTCTCTATACTGAGGTGAATCATTTGGTAATTCGTATTCGGTTGTGGCTCCGGGATTCCTTAATAATAAGGTCCCCTGTGAATAATTTTCATCATGTTGAGAGGCATCTAAGCCCATTTCTTCATCTGCCTCGCTAACCCGCATCGGCATTACCCAATTGATGAATTTGAAAATACCATAGGACATAGAAAAACTGTATGCTATTACTATTGCTAATCCTTTTAATTGTGTAAAAAAGAAATCCGGGTTCCCGTAAAATAATCCATTATTTCCGCCTGCATTAACTGTTTTTGAAGCAAAAACCCCGGTAAGAATCATCCCTACTATACCTCCTATTCCATGGCATGGAAAGACATCTAAAGTATCGTCTAAAGGGGATTTTGATTTATAATAAACAGCCAGGTTGGAAATAATTGCAGCAACAACACCGATAAAAATACTCTGTGGTATTGCTACAAACCCTGAAGCAGGCGTGATAGCAACAAGGCCAACAACGGCTCCAATGCAGAACCCCAAAACAGAAGGTTTTTTTCCTCTTAATACGTCAAAAAATAACCATGATAAACCCGCTGCGGCTGCGGCAGTATTAGTGGTAGCAAATGCAGAAACTGCTAATGAGTTTGCCGCTAATGCAGAGCCTGCGTTGAAACCAAACCAACCAAACCAAAGTAAACCGGTGCCGATTAAAACATAAGGGATATTTGCCGGTGGGATTTCTTTATGTTCCCTGTGGACTTTTCTTCTTTTTAAAACGATAGCTCCTGCGAGAGCTGCACAACCTGCAGAAATATGAACTACGGTTCCACCGGCAAAATCCAATACACCCATTTTGAACAAGAAACCTTTTGGATTCCATGTCCAATGAGCAATAGGCGCATACACTAAAAGGCTAAACATTACAATAAATAGTATGTACGAAGAAAAACGGGTTCTTTCGGCAACAGCTCCTACCACAAGGCTTGGCGTTATAATAGCAAACATTAATTGAAAAAGTGCGAATAGCAGCAATGGAATTGATGGCGCCAAACTCCAGGGAGCGCCGGAATTTACCCCTTTGAAAAAAAGATGGGTAAATGGATTTCCTATAAAACCACCAATCGAATCTCCAAATGCCAGGCTGTACCCTACCGCAATCCATAATACACTTACTACCCCGGCAGCCACGAAACTTTTAATCATTGTAGACAGCACATTTTTTCTATGAACCATTCCCCCATAAAAAAATGCAAGGCCAGGCGTCATTAAAAAAACCAATGCTGTAGCTACTAATATCCAGGTTATATCTGCTGAATTGTATTTTCCTGTTGCAGAAAAATCTGGTAAAGAGGGAACAAATAAAGCACAAATTGCCACTAGCATTAAAACTATAAAAGGAGCCGATTTGTTTAAATTAAATTTTTTCATATTTGTCAAAAACTTAACCAAAACTATATATTATTTCAATAAGTCGTGTATTTTATTCAGATATTTATTATTTTAATATAATTTGCCTTTTAAGTTTAAATTTAATCTAACTGATTAGCATTTGGTAAGCAAAAGCAATGAACAGTACAAAAAACATTTATTATAAATTATATATTATAGTAAACAAAGAAATTCTGTAAATTTTTATTTAGCCTAAAACTCAAAAATTAAAGCGTCATATAGGTTTGTAGTGCCAGCACATAATTTTCAAAAGCCTCAATTCCGGTAGGAGTAATTTTACAGATAGTTTGGGGGTAATTATTATTAAACTGCTTTATGATTTCAATATAACCTGCCTCTTTAAGTTTACTTATCTGGACGCTTAAATTTCCTGAAGTTGCATTTGTTTTTTCTTTTAAAAAGGTAAACTCTGCTTCCTTTACACTTATGAGGAGTGACATCACGGCCAGCCGTAATTGAGAATGCAATATGGGATCCAGTTCTTTAAACTGCATTATGCTGATTTACTATGTTCTTATAAAATCTTTTTCTTAAAATAAATCCCGGAATTATCCAGGCAATGCCAGCGCCTAGTGCTACAAGCAAATAAGTAAAATAGCTTTGGTACAGAAATGCGATAATACATAAAATCCAACAGGCAATTCCGCCGATTATAAAAGGTTTAAATTTATTAATACATCCGGAAATAAAAGTAGGAATTGCAAACAACAATAAAAGCAAAGGAAACACGATGTATCCGATATTAATAATATTATTTACGATGATCAATATAAAAAGGCTTATGGCAAAAGCCATCCAAACATATTGATGGGCTTCATCTTTATAAGTCACCGTTTTTTTAAATTTTTTTTCTTTTCGGTCAAAATAAAACTGTACTATAAAAGTAATACCCATTAAATAGAATGGGTCGAATGGCATTTTGAACCATTTTATTGTTGCATCTAAATAGGCTAGTGTAAAACAAATCAAATTGGTAAATCCCCATAGCAATATACCCATTCCACTTTCATAATAATGATTTTTGGCTTTGCTTATCATATTTGAAATCAGGGCAAGGCTTTCTTTTTCTGATAATAGCTTTTCTTCCATATTAATTTCCTTTTTTAAAATTTTGTTTTAAAATATACCCGGGGATAATCCAGGCGGCAATAACAGCTGCAGCAATAAATAAAGATTGGTACTCAGAAGAAACAAAAGACGCCAAAAAAGAAAATACCCAGCAACAGGCGCCACCAATTATTAAAGGCCTGAATTTTAAAATAATGCCCGATAAAAAAGTGGGCATACCATACATTACCAATATGAGCGGATAAATTATTTCATAATATTTAAGGTGGATGCTGATAAAAATAACCAGAACCATACAGATGAAAAATACCAACCACACGAATCCGTTTATTTCCCCCGTATAAGTTTTTACGCTGAAGGATTTTTTCTGTTTAACGATATAGAAAAATTGAAAGACTAATAATATCCACGTGGAGTACCAGATGTAATATGAGTGAGCATAATTGAAAAAATGTAAGCCGGCAAATTGCACGACACAACACAACAATATTAACCATCCCCAGATTAAGTATAAAGTGCCCGATTCATTTACGCTGTTTTTTGCTTTATTGATCATGGAAGTGATCAATTCAAGGCTTTCTTTTTCTGTCATTTTTATTTCATCTGCAGGCATAGCATTTATTTATATTGAGAAAGAAAATATTGCAAAGCGGGTTCACCCCAGCTTGGAGACAAATCTGTTTCAGGTTTAAAGTTCTGATAGAGCGTGTTTGCTTTGTCAAAATATTCCTTAGCCGCATCTTTACCGCCGCCAAATTGTTCAGGTGTATAAAACTTATTTTCAGCCTCTAATAAATAAGGACGTGGATTGGTTGAATCCAACGATTCTGCTTTCTTTATATTTTCATTGATGTCGGGCATATAGGTCATATACCTGCTTTGAGGATCAACTGTCATGTGAACAGTCGCGATCATACTCTTAATTACATCGATCTCAGAATTTTCTTTCCCTAAAATGTTTTCAGCTTTTGTCAACAGTTCTGTGGCTTTGTCTGCTAATGCATCTTTTTTTGAATTGTCATTTTCAATCATAGCTTGTTCCACAGTGCAATATGATGCATAATAATATGGAAGCCATTGTGTTTTTTCTGCGTCGGCAATCCTTATAAAACTGTTAGCCAGATCCTGCGCATTATTATTTACCCGTATAGAATCCAACTGGCTGATATTGGATTTCATGGCAGTTTCATATTTGCTGCTTTGCGCAAATGTGATAGAAGCGCAACAAATAAAAGCGCTAATTAAAATTGTTTTTTTCATTTTGTTGTTTTTTTAGTTTTTTAAAAATTATTGTTTGTTTTTGAATATTCAGCGTTATAAATGATTATTTATTTCATCCTGTGTCCTGTCAATTCCAATGCTCACAAAATATCCGAGGTAAATAAATCTTTTGGATGGTGGCGTAACGGCTACTTTATTTTGCCCGTTTACTGAAAAATTATAAGCGTACACATTATTAAACCCTAAAACATTCGTAACCGAAAATACAAAAACTGAAAAAGCTTTTGCATTTGTTTTTCCAATGGAGGGGAGGTAATTTATACTTAAACTCAAATTGTTATAATTCTTTGTACGCCCCTTTTCTGTTATTGAATAATTATTTTGATCATAATTATATACAATATCATAATAAGGCCGCCCCGAAGCAAATGTATAAGACATATTGAATTGGGTTTTAATCGGCATTACAAATTTTTTAACCACCAGTGAGGCTGTATGTTTTGAAACATAAGAAGGTTCAATGGCAAAAGGATAATTTAAAAAATCGCGTTTGGTATCCAGGTAAGAATAGGAAATCCAGTAATCGAAGTTTTTGAATGATTTTTTATCCCGCCAAAAGAATTCAATTCCTTTTGCATCGCCAAAACCGTTATTATTTATCGCAGTAAAATTTTCATTATGGCTTCCGGTAGTTTTTAAAAGGTCAGTATATTTTTTATAAAATAATTCTGTACGGAATGTCCGGTCTTTGGTAATTTTTTCATATTGAACAATATAATGAGTAGCTTTTTGAAAATGTAAAGCATTGAGCGAAGGCAAGTATTTTCTATCCGGATCCTGGTAAAAATCTCCATACGCTAAAGAAACCTGGCTTTTGTCGGCAAATTTATAAGCGAACGAAATTCGCGGAGCCACATTCCATGCATCAAGCAATTTAGAATGTTCAGTGCGAACACCCAACCTCGCAGCAATATTATTGGTAACATAAATATCAGCTTCGCCAAATCCGGAAATAATATTTTCTTTTACTTTTTGCGGATAACTGCTTCCATCATATTCATTATAGGTTGATTTTTCATCGCTATAATTATCCTCAGTTCCAAAACGAATAGCGCTTAAGGATTTTAATTTCTTTTCAAAAACCACTTTTGCGTTGGCGTATTGCCCTTTATTTATCAAATTGAAATTTTTATAGGCATACAATGGTTCGTCAACCAATTCCTGTTTTTGATTATCGGCATTTTGGAATTCCATATTTATATTATCCTTGTTGGTACTATAAGAAGTACCCACATTTACTTTCCATCCATCTCCAAAATATTCTTTCCACGATAAATTGTGGTACATATTTAAATTTTTCAGGCCAAAAGCATCTTTCATATTTAACGAATCAACATCCTGTTGCCTGAAACCAACATCGGTGGAACTGAAAGTGCCATAATATTTCAGTATGCCTGTGGAAGAAGTTTTAATTCGGAAATTCGCATCTGCCTGGTGAACAACCGGCACCTGGAAATAATCGAACTTTTGTTTGATCAAATTATAAACTAACGAAAGGTCAGTATAACCATAAGTTACTCCCCACGAAGATTTTTTATTTTTAGAAAGTTTTTGTATTCCTGCATTTGCACCCAGGTAAGATACTCCAAAACTTGCTGAAGTTTTTTCAGGCAGGTCTATTGATTCCAGTAAAAGAACTGAAGAAAGCGCCTGGCCGTATAAAGCTGAATAACCACCGGAACTAAAAATAGTTCCTTTAAATAAAAAGGGATTGAATCTTCCCCGAGTAGCTTGCCCGGGTTCGCTGCTGTAATAAAAATTATTTACCTGGGTGCCATCAATAAAATATTTGGTTTCATCGGCAGTCCCTCCCCTTACAAATAATCCTTCACTTTCTCCTACCTGTTGGGTGCCGGGTAGTGTCTTGAGGGCGGCAGTTATGTCGCCGTTTGCACTGGCAGTTGTTACTATGTCAATAGGGTTTAACGCAGTGGCTCTTTTAGCATCACTTGCTTCAAAAGTCCCTGCGCTTATAACCACAGCTTTTAATTCGGTGATCGTTTCTTTTAATTCAATATTTAATAGGATGGGTGTTGAAGTTATATTTATTTTTTCTTCAAAAGGTTTGTAACCGGAGGCGCTTGCCTTTAAAGTTTGTTCTCCTTTTTCTGTGGTAGTAAACGAATAATTTCCTGCAGAATCTGTTGTGGCGCCGTCATAAGAATCAACAATACTTACACTAATTCCCTGCAGAGGATTTTTTTTATTGCCCGTTATTTGACCACTGATTTTTACCTGGCCGATTGCATTCGAACTAATTAAAACGAAGTAGAATATAATTAATTTGTACATTTTAATAAATTTAGCACAAAAATAAATTAGTTTATAATATAAACCAAATAAAATTTTAAAATATATTTGAACAGTAAAAGAAGGGTTTTTTTAATAATAAACTATTGAAAATCAATTGGTAATAAATTGATAGCTACTTTTGCGCCTATATGTGAATGGATATAAAATTTATTCACATCGCTGAAAATTAATTTGTTTATCTGCCCGCAATTTGTAATTTAGCAATAGAATTTAATGGGTTAGTAAGTACAAAGAGCTGGTAGCAATACCGGCTCTTTTACTTTTAACAGTAAACAAACTTTTATCATTGATTTCTATTTTTGATTTTTTTCTTTTTCCATTTTCAATTTCAATTTCATTTTTCTTCTCTTCCCTTGATAATGATTGTTTAATTTCATTGCATTCAAATAATTTTTAAATGAGTAAAACGAAGACTGCTTTTTTTTGTAGTAATTGCGGACAGGAAAGTACGAAGTGGGTAGGCAAGTGCCCTTCATGTAATGAGTGGAATACTTTTGTGGAAGAAGTGATTGTAAAAGGAAATGAAAAACCGGAAAGCGAATGGAAAGAATTTTCCGGATTGAGTGGAGGCTTAAAAACAATTTCTTTACAAGACGTTACCAGCGGCGAAGAAAAAAGAATAATTACGGAAGATAAAGAACTCAACCGGGTACTGGGTGGCGGAATTGTTTTAGGAAGTATTGTACTAATAGCGGGCGAACCGGGCATTGGAAAATCAACCCTTTTTTTGCAGGCTACTTTACAATTAAAAAATATTGTTACCTTATATATTAGTGGCGAAGAAAGTGAGCAGCAAATTAAAATGCGCGCTGACAGGTTGCAAATAAATAACGATAAATTTTTTTTGCTTACCGAAACTAATACGCAAACCATTTTTAAAGAAATCAAAAAACTAAAACCACAATTGGTTATTGTGGATTCTATTCAAACGATTCAATCTCCCTACATTGAATCTGCACCCGGAAGTGTTTCGCAGATTAAAGAAAGTGCGGCCGAACTTCAACGATTTGCAAAAGAAAGCAACACGCCGGTCTTTTTGATCGGGCATATTACCAAAGACGGCAACATTGCCGGCCAAAAATTCTCGAACACATGGTTGATACCGTTTTGCAATTTGAAGGTGACCGCCATTATGCTTATCGCATTTTGCGGACTTTAAAAAATCGCTTTGGCTCCACGTCAGAATTGGGAATTTATGAAATGACCGGCGAAGGAATGAAAGAAGTTACCAATCCGTCAGAAATTTTAATTACCCAAAAAGAAGAACAGTTAAGTGGTGTGGCCATCGCAGCAACTATGGAAGGAATTCGCCCTTTATTGATTGAAGTTCAGGCTTTGGTTACCCAGAGTGTTTATGGAACTCCCCAAAGAACCAACACCGGTTTTGATTTAAGAAGATTACAATTGTTGTTAGCCGTTTTGGAAAAACGCGGCGGTTTTCATTTTGGAGTAAAGGACGTTTTTATCAATATTGCCGGCGGTTTAAAAGTAGAAGACCCTTCAATTGATTTGGCGGTTTTGAGCGCGTTGCTTTCTTCTTATGAAGATGTGGCGTTGCCTATGCAAATTTGTTTTTCAGGAGAAGTGGGATTGAGTGGAGAAATAAGAGCCGTAAATCGAATTGAACAAAGAATAGCGGAAGCGGAAAAATTAGGTTTTGAAAAAATCATAGTGAGTAAATACAATACCAAAGGTTTGGGGAAAAATAAATTTAACATCGAAGTAGTGCCTTTGGGGAAAGTAGAAGAACTGTACAGGTATTTATTTTAATGCATTCAAAAACTATTTATTGAAAGCAAGCTTTTTCACATCATCGCCGCTTTTTCATTTATTTTATCCGCACAATTGTATCGGATGTGGAAGCGATGTGATTCAAAATGAAAATTTTCTTTGCCTCAAATGCATCGATGATTTGCCACACACTAATTTTGCCATGTACAAAAACAATACTGTTGAAAAAAAGTTTTGGGGAAGAATTGCCCTCGTTTCAGCAATGAGCGAATTGTATTTTTCGAAAGGCTCAATGGTTCAAAATATGATTCACGAATTTAAATATCGTGGCAATAAAAAGGCAGGAAATTATTTTGGAAACCTAATGGGAAAAAGTTTACTTAATAGTAACCGTTTTAATATAGATGTAATTGTCCCACTTCCACTTTTTGAAAGAAAAGAAAAAATGAGGGGCTTTAACCAGGCAGAAATTCTTTGTAACGGAATTGCTGAGATCATTAACAAACCGGTGATCAAAAAAAACGTGGCCAGGAAAATTTTTACCGAAACACAAACCAAAAAGCACCGCGTTGAAAGATGGAAAAATGTGGATGGAATTTTTTGTGTATCCGAACCCAAATCGTTGGAAGGAAAACATATTTTATTGGTAGATGACGTAATCACAACTGGAGCAACAATTGATGCTTGCGGAACCGAGATTCTTAAAATTAAAAATGTTACTTTAAGTGTGGCCTCGTTGGCAATTGCAACCAGTTAGCTTTAAATATTTTTTATTTTAAAGACACTTTTTACAGTAAACAAACAAAAAAGCTAAATTCTTGTTTTTAAATTGCCTTCTGATTTTATTTGTTACTATTAATGCAGTAAACCATTAATCCAGGTGCCTGGCGGAGCATAATTTGCATTTTCGGGCAAAAAAAAAGAGAACTGATTTCACAATTCCCTTTTAACAGATTAATTTAAAAACTATTTAGCGGATCCCATTTTTGCTTCGATAGAAAGCGTAGCATGTGGAACGGCCCTTAATCTTGCTTTATCAATCAATTTTCCGGTTACGCGGCATATTCCATACGTTTTATTTTCAATCCTCATCATTGCCTTCTCTAGATGGTCAATAAAAGTGATCTGGCGGCTTGCCATCTGGCTCAGTTGCTCTCTTTCCATGCTCAGGCTTCCGTCTTCCATGGTCATATAACGGTTATCGCTTTCATCGCCTCCCATTTGGTCTTTGCGTGTAATAAGGCCCTGTAAATAACCAAGTTCTTTCTTCGCTGTTTCTAATTTTCGGGTAATTAATTCCCTAAATTCAACTAATTCACTATCGCTGTAGCGCATTGAAGGGCCGTTATTTTCTGAGGGGTTTTGATCAAGGACTGATTTAGTAAATTCCGGTTCGTATTTTCTGGCTTTTTCGGTATTTGTCTTCGGCATCACGAATGCTTTTTGAGGTTTTTTCTCTTCCTTTTTTTTCGATTTTACTTTCGCCATTGCTTTTTTTAATTCAACTTTATGAGTTTTATTAGGAGCTGTTTTAGAAACTTCTTTACTTGAAGGCTTTTGTTTTAATGGCTTAATATCCTGTTTTTTATTAACCAGTGCGGATTTTTTTTCCGAAGGTTTTTCTTTTTTTAGCGTAGCCTTTTTGGGATTAGCTACTGTTTTTTTGTCTGCCAATTTTTTGGGTACTGCTTTTTTTGCACCGGCCTTAGCAGTTTTTTTAGCCGGCGATGTTTTTGGGGTAATAGGTGCTTTTTTATTTTTGACCAATTTCGATGCCGCTTTTTTTACAGGTGCTTTTTTAACGGCTTTTTTTGTTTTGGCTGAAACTGTTGGCTTTTTTGCAACTGGTTTTTTAGACGCTACTTTTTTTGCTACATTCTTTTTTGGAGAAGCAGATTTTTTTGCTACAGTTTTGCCAACTTTAGATTTAGACACAACAGTTGTTGTTTTTTTCTTTGCTGCCATAAGTTTAGAAACTTTTTTTCGTAATTTTTACTGTAAAAATGTCATTGTTGACATCAATTTTAAGGGCTTCCGAAATATTGGAAGTAAATTCAATTTTTTCTGCCAAAATTTCGGCGCAAATATACTCATTAAATTCTGTAATTATATCTTTAATGCTGCCTTTTTCTTCTACAATTAGCACTATTTTATCAGTTAATTCAAAATTCATCTCTTTTCTTACATTCTGTATTCTATTAATAAATTCACGCGCAAATCCTTCCTTTTTCAATTGATCAGAAATTACAAGGTCAAGTGCAACGGTCAGGTTGCCCTTTACTGCAATTTCAAAACCGGGAATTTCATTGGTGCTCACTTCAATATCTTCTGCTGAAAGAATAACCGGTTCCTCTTTCTCTCCAGGATTAAGAATGAATTCGCCGTTCTGTACCTTATTTATCGCTATATCGTCCAATTCCTGGATTTTTGCCGCAGCCCATTTCATCCGGGAACCTAATTTTTTCCCAAGGGTTTTAAAGTTGGCTTTAGCCTTCTTTTTGATAAAATTATTATCGGATGGCAAAATTTCGACTTCTTTAATATTCACCTCAGATTTTATGATATTCTCTACCAGGCGGATGTTGTTTTCAAAATCATTGTCAATTGCCGGAATAATTACTTTTTGCAAAGGTTGCCTTACTTTAATATTCACTTTTTTGCGAAGCGATAATATAAGGGAAGAAATATCCTGGGCCAACTGCATCCGGTTTTCCAATTCCTTGTTTATCAACGTTTCATCACATTTTGGGAAATTGGCTAAATGGATAGAATCAGCCTTTATTCTTTGAGTTACAGCGTTCAGGTTTTTGAACAGCCAATCCGCAAAAAAAGGAGCTATCGGTGCAATTAAACCACTAATCGTTTCCAAACATTGATACAGCGTTTGATAAGCGGAGATTTTATCATTTTCTCCCTGGCTGTTGTTCTTATCAATTGGTTTCCAAAACCTTCTGCGCGACAATCTTACATACCAATTGCTTAAATGTTCGTCTAAAAAATACTCAATGGCCTTGCCCGCTTGCGTGGGTTCATAATCATCAAGCGCCAGTGTTACTTCTTTTATCAGTGAATTTAAAGAAGAAAGTATCCATTGATCCAGTTCAGGCCTTTCCTTTACCGGAATTGGTGTTTCGGAAAAATAAAAACCGTCCACATTGGCATACAAGGCAAAAAACTGGTACGTATTGTAAAGTGTGCCGAAAAATTTTCGTTGCACTTCTTTAATTCCTTCTGTATCAAATTTTAAATTATCCCACGGAGAAGCATTGGTAATTAAATACCATCGGGTGGCATCCGGGCCAAAAACTTCCAGCGTTTCAAACGGATCAACCACATTGCCAACGCGCTTACTCATTTTGTTCCCGTTCTTATCAAGCACCAAGCCATTGCTTACTACCGTTTTATAGGCTACACTATCAAATAATAAAACCGCCAAAGCATGTAAAGTATAAAACCAGCCGCGTGTCTGATCTACTCCTTCTGCGATAAAATCTGCCGGAAAATTTTTCTCAAACTGTTCTTTGTTTTCAAAAGGGAAATGCCATTGTGCATAAGGCATCGCGCCACTATCGAACCAAACATCAATTAAATCCGGAACACGCTTCATTGGTTTTCCTTCAGAAGAAGTTAAAACAATATTATCTACAAAAGGTTTATGAAGATCTGAAACAAGTGAGTCAATTTGACTTTCAACCGGCTTGCTTTCATCTACTTTTAAAGTTCCTGTTTCAATCGATTTTTTAATTTCTGATTTTAATTCGTCTGTTGAACCAATACATTTTTCTTCATCTCCATCTTCGGTGCGCCATATTGGCAAAGGCGTTCCCCAAAAACGGCTGCGGCTTAAATTCCAATCTACCATATTTTCCAGCCAGTTTCCAAATCTTCCGGTTCCGGTAGAAGCAGGTTTCCAGTTGATGGTATTATTCAATTCAATCATCCGTTCTTTTACAGCAGTGGTTTTTATAAACCATGCATCCAACGGATAATAAATAATCGGTTTGTCTGTGCGCCAGCAATGGGGATAGTTATGTTCAAACTTTTCGACTTTAAACGCACGGTTCTCCTTCTTTAATTTTACAGAGATGTCAACATTTACATCTACATAATGCGGATCGTCTTTATAATTTTTTACAAAGCGGCCGCTGAATTCCCCAACCCCATTTATAAATTTTCCTTCCTTATCAACGAGTGTTAGAATTCCCAGATTATTTTTCTTTCCCACTTTAAAGTCATCGGCGCCAAAAGCCGGAGCAGTATGCACAATTCCGGTTCCGTCTTCTGTAGTTACAAAATCTCCTGTTATTACTTTAAAAGGTTCCGCGCCCGGAGTTATTTCCCGGATTTTTTCTAAAGAGTTGGCTGAAGAGGGTAATAGTTGTTCATAAGTTAAGCCTTCAAGTTCTTTTCCTTTAAATTCTGCAATAATCTTCCAAGTAGCAATCTTTCCTTTCTCCTGTAATAATTTTAAGGCTCTATTTCTATCATCTTCATTTTCCAAACCAATTTTAAAATCCATTTCAAGTGTGAGCTTAGACTTATCAATTGAATCACCTACCGTTAAATTGGATAAATCATCATTTGTGTCCGTAAAAAAATATTTATTAAATAATGTCTTTGCTAGTATAACATTTATTGGATAGGCAGTATAAGGATTAAATGTTTTGACCAAAATATAATCAATATTAGCGCCAACGGTTAATCCCAAATTGGAAGGTAAAGTCCACGGAGTTGTTGTCCACGCAAGGAAAAAAAGCTCATCATCTTTAGCTACATCAAAAAGGAATTTGCTTTTTTCGCTCTTTTCTACTTTAAACATCACTGTCGCGCTAGTATCTTTCACATCTTTATAAGTTCCCGGCTGGTTTAGTTCATGCGAACTTAATCCGGTTCCGGCTGCAGGCGAATAAGGCTGAATGCTTACGCTTTCGTACAAATAACCTTTTTTATACAATTCTTTCAGGCACCACCAAAGTGTTTCTATATAGTTATTTTCAAAAGTGATGTATGGATTTTTCAAATCAACCCAGTACCCCATTTTTTGGGTCACTTCATCCCATTTGTCTTTAAATTTTAAAACTTCCCTGCGGCAGGTAGCATTATATTCCTCAACAGAAATTGATTTACCGATATCTTCTTTTGTGATCCCCAATAATTTTTCTACGCCCAATTCTACCGGTAATCCATGGGTATCCCAGCCGCCTTTGCGTTTTACCTGGAAACCTTGCATAGTTTTATAACGGCAAACCAAATCTTTTAAAGTTCTGGAAATTACATGGTGAATACCCGGCATTCCATTAGCGCTCGGCGGCCCTTCATAAAAAACAAAAGGGGTTTTTCCTTCCCGGTTGGAAATACTTTTTTCAAAAGCGTTCTCTTCTTTCCACGATTTCTGTATTTCATCAGCGATTTCAGTAAGGTTCAACTGCTTGTATTCACGATATTTCTGCTTCATTACTTTATAACCTTCAGTTAAAATAAAAGGATGCAAAGGTAAAGATTTTTATAAGTTGATTTTTAGCACTTTCCATTCAAATTGATAATATTTCATAAAATATTTATGAATTAGCAAATTTGTTAAGAATTAATATTCCACCCCTTTTTAAGGATTTTTTAGAGGCATTCTGTGGCTTTTGGCACTGTATTTAGATAACCAATGATAGCCGTTGCAATATGAAAAACACTGATTTTTTTATGTCTTTTAAAAAAAAAATTATAAATTGTACATATTAACTGGAATGTAGCGGAAAATGTGAAAGGCGGAGGTTAATCCTTCGCTTTTTCTTTTTGTAAAACTGAGTTTTTTTTTAAAACCAGTAAAGCAACAAAAAAAGGGAATTTCTATTTTAGGAAACACGCAATTAGCGAAATAACAATTCGCAAGGTTTAATTCCTGTATGTTTTTTGAAAGCGGTAGAAAAGTGAGAGATAGAAGAATAGCCAAGCGAATCTGAAACTTCAGTTACATTCATTCCTTTTTCATACAATAAGTATTTTGCATGTTCCATCCGCTGGCTTTGGTAAAAATCAAAAATAGTGGTTCCATACATTTGTTTAAAACCTTTTTTCAGATAGCATTCATTAATGGCAGCCTTTCGGCTTAGCTCTTTAATAGTAAGTGGTTCGCCAATATGTTGCAACAAAATATTTCTGGCCAGCCATATTTTTTCACGGTCATCTTCATTTGCAAGAAATTTGCATGAAATGCTTTCTTCACCATCGCTTCCAATACATTCAATGCTGTATAACAACAACATTTGAGTTTGCGCATTAATAAAAATATTTTCAAGTGAATCGGTATAAGTATGATTCATTAATTCTTCCAGTACATTTCTGATGCGGCTGCACAGAGGAAGGATTTTTGAAAATGAAGAAGTATGTTTAAACGTTAAAATATTTTCAGAAAAAGTAGTGGTTTTAAGGCCTTTTATAAATTGGGAAAGATGATCGGTATTAAAACGGAAACAAGCTACATCGATTGTATCTACCAATTCGCTGCAATGATGAGATTGGGAATGTTTACAAAAATTGCATTCTGCATCTTTTGCTTTGCAATAACGGTTACCTTCCATACAAAATACCAATTCCATGTTTCCCGATTTCCTATCTTCTTCATTGTAATTATAATTCATCATTCCGGTTTCCTCAGAAATCATCTTAGGCAACTTTCGGTAGCGGTTGATAATATAATGAACAGTGCCGGGAATATTTTGCGAACTATGCTGCACTAATTCTAACTCATCCTGCATTACAGGTTGATTGAGCGCGATAGAAAGTATATTTTGAGCAGCGTCCATTTATAAATTTGTGAATGCAAAATTACGAAATTTCAAATTTACTCAGGAAGCGCTTTTTCCATTTGCATGCTTCGGGATCCTTTGATAAGTATCAACGAGTTTTTCGGATTCGTTTTTTTTAGCCAATTTCCGGCTTCAATAGAATTTTCATAATTAAGATAATTGTTTTTGAGGGAATTGAAATTTTTCCCCACAAGAACGACCGCATCCCATTTATATTGATCAATTAAAGAAATAATTGCTTCATGTTCTTTTTCACTGTCAGCACCTAATTCCATCATACTTCCCAAAAGGAGTATTTTTTTACTTCCTTTCATGTTGGCAAAATTTTCAATAGCCGCTTTCATGCTTCCGGGGTTGGCATTGTAGGCGTCAAGGATAATCGAATTAGAATCTTTTTTTATCAACTGCGACCTGCTGTTGGAAGGCTGATAACCCTGAATAGCTTTCTTTATTTTTTGTTCGTTTACTGCAAAATATTTTCCCACAGAAACCGCAGCCAAAATGTTGTGTAAATTATAACTGCCCACTAAATTAGTTGATATATCCATTGGCTCTTCGCCTTCGATTTCCACTTCAATAAAAGGATCATTTTTTACAATCCTGCCTTTTGTATTTTCACTTTTCTTTCCATAATAAATAACATTCTTCAGCTTCTTGCTCAAATCGAAAACCGCGGCGTCATCTGTATTTGCAAAGGCAGTTCCATTTTTGCTTTTAAGATAATCAAACAATTCCCCTTTACCTTTTTTTACATTTTCTTCGCTTCCAAAACCTTCCAGGTGTGCTTTACCTATATTGGTTATTAACCCATATAGCGGTTGCGCATATACGCAATATCCTGCAATCTCATGAAGGTGGTTTGCGCCCATTTCTATAACCGCCATCTCTGCATCCGGTTTTACTTTTAAAATAGTAAGCGGAATTCCGATGTGGTTATTCAGGTTTCCTTTGGTGGTGTAGGTTTTATAAGTGGTGGAAAGTACTTCGTGAATTAATTCTTTTGTTGTAGTTTTTCCATTGCTTCCGGTAATAGTAATAAAAGGAATATCAAATTGTTCCCGATGATATTTTGACAGTTGCTGTAAGGTTTCCAAAACATTATTTACATAAATAATTCTTTTGTCTTCATAACCAGATTTTTCATCAGCCACAACATAAGCTGCGCCAAGTTCAAGAGCTTTCTTTGCAAAATCATTGCCGTTAAAATTCGGGCCTTTAAGTGCAAAGAAAATTTCATCTTTTTGTAAACTTCTCGAGTCAGTTTGTACATTAGGAAACTGCTGATAAATTTTATAAATCCCTTCAATATTCATTCGGCAAATTTATGTTTTCAGAATGGCCATTTAAAAATAAAAAAAGAATTAATTGTGAGAACATTTTTTGTATTTAAATTAAATTTATCCAATTCAAAAAAGCATTATTGTTTAACTTGTGCGCCGTCTCTTTAAAATTTATTTATGCTGATGAAAAAATTCCTGGTTACTTTTTCTTTTCTTATTTGCCTTAAATTTATCGTGTTCGCACAAGCACCAAATGCCGCCATCCATTGGGCTGACAGTGTTTTTAATTCTTTAAATGATGATCAAAGAATTGCACAGTTGATAGTATTGCGCGAAAGCAGCTATAATCAAGACGGCCCGGTTTATTATGATTCAGCAATTACCGAAGCGATCAAAAAATACAATATCGGTGGCATCGTACTTTTCCAGGGAACCCCTGATAAACAGGCTGATTTTATCAATTATTTTCAAAGCATCGCCAAAACGCCATTGATGGTTTGTATAGATGCAGAATGGGGGCTTGGCATGCGTTTGGACAGTGTAGCACCACTCAACCACCAGATGATGCTGGGCGCAATGAATGATTCTTCTTTGGTTTATCAATATGGGAAACTGGTTGGCCGGCAGTGCAAAAGAATGGGCATCCAGGTAAATTTTGCACCCGTTGTTGACATCAACAATAACCCCAATAACCCGGTAATTAATGACCGTTCTTTTGGGGAAAATAAATACAAAGTAGCACGATATGGAATTTCATACATGAAAGGTATGCAGGATGAAGGCGTTCTTTCATGTGCCAAACATTTCCCCGGCCACGGGGATGTTTCCGTTGATTCGCATTTAGATCTTCCTGTCATTAATAAATCAATGGCACAATTAGATTCGCTGGAATTATACCCCTTCAAAAAGATGTTTGCCGCGGGCGTTCCCAGTGTGATGATCGCGCATCTATATGTTCCTGCGATCGATTCCACCCCAAATATGGCTACTTCTTTATCAAAGAAAAATGTTACCGGTTTGCTTCGCAATAAACTTCATTATGACGGGTTAACTTTTACGGATGCCCTCGGCATGAAAGGAGTTGCCAAATATTTTCCCGGAGGCCAGATTGACGTCCAATCGCTTATCGCAGGAAATGATATTCTTGACCTTCCGGAAAACGTGGATTCTGCCATTGCAAAAATCAGGCAGGCAATTGATAGTAATCAATTAAGCTGGAATGATATTTATGAAAAATGTAAAAAAGTACTTACCTATAAATATATGTATGGAGTTGCGAATGCACAACCCATAAATACAGATCACCTGGCTTTCGATTTGAATAAGGGAATTCCGGAAATGAAAAAACTGGTAGCAGAAAATGCTATCACGATTCTGAATAATAAGGACAAGGAATTTTTTCCGCTAACTGATGAAAACAAAAAGATTGCTTATATCGGTATTGGAATCGATAGTGCAAACACTTTTTCTACAAGATTGAAAAACGACCTGAAAGCAGATGCATTTTATTTTGATTACCAGGAAAATGCTTTAAGGATATTATCTACGGTTCAGTTGCTTAAAAGCCGTTATAGTGTTGTAGTAATCGGGGTTCATAATTACAACCGTTACCCGGCAAACCAATTCGGCATTAGTAGCTATGCATTGGAAATCATCAAACAAATTCAACAAAATAATAAAACCATTTTGTTTGATTTTGGAAATCCGTATGCACTTAAAAACTTTTGCGATGCTAAAAATTTAGTCGCTTGTTACGAAGATGATTCAATCACTCAAAACGCGGCTGCAGATATTCTCGAAGGAAAAATAATAGCCAAAGGAACTTTACCTGTTACGGTTTGTGATAAGTATAAATATGGAAGTGGCATTTTACCCAAAAGAATAATGCCACTTGCAACACCTGACGAGGAAGGGCTTAACGGTTTGCAAATGACCAAAAATATTGATTCAATTGCTTTGGCAGGAATTGCGGGACAGGCTTACCCCGGCTGTGTGGTTTTGATTGCCCGACACGGAAAAATAGTTTTTGAAAAAGCATATGGTAAATACAATTACGATACGCCGGAGCCTGTAAATTTAAATTCCATTTATGACATGGCATCCGTAACAAAAATTTGTGCCACTACTCTTGGGGTTATGAAATTGTATGACCAGGGAAAATTAAGACTTGATAAAACTCTTGGAACTTATTTACCCTGGGTAAGAAAAAGCGACAAAGCCAATCTTAACATAGAAAAAATTCTTCTTCACCAGGCAAGGCTTGTCCCTGACGTTGTTTTTTATAGGAAAACAATTGACCCGGTTACCAACCTGCCTTCGCGTCGATATTTCCGGTCGGATTCATCTGCTAAATTTAATGTAAGAGTAGCACAGCATTTATATTTACGAAGGGATTATGCAGATTCGATGAACCAAAGTATTGTTGACAGCAAACTTCTTCCGGAGGAAAAATATGTTTATAGTGATAATGATTTTATTTTGATGGCAGATGTTGTCAGGGCTATTTCAGGTTTGAGAATAGACAAGTATGCCGATAAATATTTTTACAAACCGATGGGGCTTCATTCTATTGGTTTTAATCCAAGAAACAGGTTTGATACCAATTTGGTTGCTCCAACAGAAATAGATCAATATTTCAGGTATCAACATTTGCATGCAGATGTTCATGATGAGGGAAGCGCCATGTTTGGCGGGGATGCAGGACACGCAGGCTTATTCAGCAATGCAGAAGATATCGGCGCACTTCTTCAAATGTTTTTAGATGGCGGCTCATTCAAAGGCAAACAATATATTAAGCCTTCAACCCTGAAATTATTTACTGCCTACAATTCAAGCATCAGCAGGCGTGGTATTGCTTTTGATAAGCCTCAAAAAGATAATTACACGACTACAGATCCTCATCCTTATCCTTCAAGGTTTGCATCACCGCTTACTTTTGGGCATACGGGATATACAGGGACTTGTATTTGGGTAGATCCAAAATATGATTTGGTTTACGTATTTTTAAGCAATCGGGTCGATCCAATAAGAAGTGATAATTTATATAAATTAAATATAAGAGGATCTATTGAAGATGCTGTTTATAAAGCAATGGTTCCGGCGATTCCTGAAGTGTTGAAGAGGGAAGAGCTTGAGAAGCAGGAATTGGAGAAGTAAGGATTTTAGAATTAGCAGCAAACAAACAAATAAGGCGGAATTTTATTTTGCTCCATTATTTTTTAATTAACGTTTTAACTTTATAAATCAATTAACGTATTAACCAAAAATCATTCTAATCATGAAATATCCTTATCAGATCAATTCAATGGAAGAATACCATGAAGCTTATAAAAAAAGTGCTGAAAATCCTGACGAGTTCTGGGGAGAAGTAGCTGAAAATTTTTTATGGAGAAAAAAATGGGATAAAGTATTAGAATGGAATTTTAAAGAACCAAAGGTCGAATGGTTTAAAGGAGCAAAGCTTAACATTACAGAGAATTGTATTGATCGCCATCTTGAGGAAATGGGTGAAAAGCCGGCGATTATCTGGGAACCTAATAATCCCGAAGAAAGGACACGGGTAGTTACTTACACGAGGTTACATAAAAGAGTTTGCCAGTTTGCCCAGGTTCTTTTGAACAATGGAGTGAAAAAGGGGGATCGCGTTTGTATTTACATGGGAATGGTTCCCGAACTGGCTTATGCAGTTTTAGGATGTGCAAGAATAGGGGCTATTCACAGTGTAATATTCGGAGGATTTTCTGCGCAAAGTATTGCAGATCGTTTGTATGATGCCAATGCAGAGTTTATTGTAACCTGCGATGGGGCTTTCCGTGGAGGGAAAGTAATTCCTTTAAAAAGTATTATTGATGATGCTTTAATTGGAAACAAGACGGTAAAAAAAGTGATCGTTTATACCAGAACAAGAACGCCTGTTTCAATGATCAAAGGCCGCGATGTGTGGTGGGAAGATGAAATGGATTATGCCTTATCACAAATTGAAAAGAATAATATTGTAACCATGCCCGCAACAGAAATGGATGCGGAAGATCCTTTATTTATTTTGTATACCTCAGGCTCTACGGGCAAACCCAAAGGAGTGGTGCATACTATTGGTGGATATATGGTTTGGACGACTTATACTTTTGTGAATGTATTTCAATACAAGCCCGACCAGGTTCATTTTTGTACGGCGGATATTGGCTGGATTACCGGTCATAGTTATATTCTTTATGGACCGTTGGCAGCAGGCGCAACCAGCGTAATGTTTGAAGGAATTCCTACCTGGCCGGATGCCGGAAGGTTTTGGGATATCGTTGATAAATACAAAGTGAATATTCTTTATACCGCACCAACTGCTATCAGAAGTTTGATGAGTTATGGATTGGATCCTTTAAAAGGAAAAGATATGTCTTCATTAAAAGTATTGGGAACCGTTGGGGAACCGATTAATGAAGAAGCGTGGCATTGGTACGATAAAGAGATCGGCAAAAAGAATTGCCCGATAGTAGATACATGGTGGCAAACTGAAACAGGAGGAGTCTTAATATCCAATATTGCGGGAATTACACCGGCGAAACCAAGCTGGGCTACTTTACCTATGCCTGGAGTGCAACCGGTATTGGTTGATGACCAGGGACAGGAAGTAACTGAAAGAGACGAAAATGGCTTGCTTAAAGGAAACCTTTGTATTAAAGCTCCTTGGCCGGGAATTTTAAGAACCACTTATGGCGATCACGAACGCTGTCGCAAAAACTATTTTGCGACTTACGAAAATTTATATTTTACCGGCGACGGAGCTTTGAAAGACGAAATAGGCAACTATAGAATTACCGGTAGGGTAGATGATGTATTGAATGTAAGCGGCCACAGGATTGGAACTGCAGAAATTGAGAACGCTATTAATATGCACGCCAGTGTTGTTGAAAGCGCTGTTGTTGGATTTCCTCACGATATTAAAGGACAAGGTGTGTATGCTTTTGTGATCACAGATAAGAAACATTCGGAAGATGAACTTTCCAAACAGGATATTTTAGTAACTGTTTCAAGAATTATAGGCCCAATTGCCAAGCCGGATAAAATACAATTTGTAAATGGGCTTCCCAAAACGAGAAGCGGGAAAATTATGCGGAGGATACTTCGTAAAATCGCTGAAGGGGAAACTGAAAACCTTGGCGATACTACTACCTTACTCGATCCCGGTATAGTAGATGAAATAAAGAACAATAAAGTATAAGAGATAATTTAAAAAATGCAGTAAACCTACCTGCCTGGCAGGCAAAGAAATTAGCCGGATTTTTATTTTTGAATGATTGTTTGGCTGCCGCCTAAGTATTTTTTTTATTTTTTACTCGTAGATTTTTGGGAGGCTTTTCTTCATCGCCCAATAATATTCCCAGTGATTGAAGAGGGTTGATCCTGTCGAAAATTACTTTGGATATTGCCAGATAGGGAATGGATAAAAACATTCCGGGTATTCCCCACAAAAGTTCTCCGGCAACTACACCCAATATAACCATTAAAGGATTTATCTTAACCTGTGAGCCAACAATTTTTGGCATTAAAATATTACTGTCAATCAGATGAATACAAACAATTGTGATAGCCACATATAATGCGTGTGACCCATCAACTGTAGCAAAAGTAATAGCCGTACTTATTACAAGCGAAGTAAATATTCCTACATAAGGTATTAAATTAAAAACACCCACTATAAGCCCGAGCAGGAAAATATATTTGATCCCTAATATCCAAAATACCAAACAGGAAACTCCTATCAAAATCGCCATTTCAAAAAATAAACCCGTTACATATTTGCGGATGATATTTTTTATATGTTCAGAAATGTCATGAATAACATCTTTGCGTTTTTCTGTAAAAGCAGCAATCGCAAACCGCATCCAATGCCTGCGGTAAATCAAAATAAATAAAGTATAAATAATGATGAATACCAGGATCAGCACTATTGAAGAAATAGACAAAACAGTTTTTTCAATAATACTGCCACCAGAACTGATTACACTTTGAGTGCCTTTATTTAAGTACTCTGTTTGTTTTTGCAGATTTAAATGAAAGGTATTTGACAGCCAGTGTTGCGTATCATTAAATAAGCCGGAAAGCTGCATTTTTAATAATGGCCATTCATTCCCCAAATTAGCTATTTGCGATCCCAAAGCATAAAAAATTCCTGAAACCGCCAAAAGTAAAAGTAAAACGGATACAATGGCAGCCATCAACCTGGAAAATTTTAATTTGTTTTCCATAAAATTGGCTACAGGCAGCAGAAGCAAAGAAATTAAAAAGGCAAAAGATAATGGCAATAGGATTTCTTTGCCCAGAATGGCTAAATACCCTCCGCCAATTAACGATAATAATGATGCAGGCAAGTTTAAGGTAAGCCGAAAGAACATTATTTTTCATAAATAAAATATTGATTAAAATTATCAAATGCCTTTGAGCCCAACCTCAGCGATTTATTTTGTTGACAATATGCAATTTAAGCCTTGAATGCCTTTTTTTAAAATACATTCTCAAACATCAGGCCGATGTTTTTTCTTTCCTTTGCAACATGCATCCGAAAAACTTATCTATTGACGATTTTGATTACGATCTTACTGAAGAAAAAATCGCGGTTTACCCTTTACCTGAAAGAGACCAGTCGAAATTATTAATTTATGAGAATGGGCATATTTCAGAAGATATTTACAGGAATATCGCTGATCATTTACCCGAAAAATCTTTCCTTGTTTTTAATGACACCAAGGTAATTAAAGCACGCATTTTATTTCAAAAACCTACCGGCGCGGTAATAGAAATCTTTTGCCTTGAGCCACATGAAAAAATAAATGATTATGCAGTTGTTCTTCAACAAAAAAATTCAACAAGATGGAAATGCATGATTGGGGGAGCGGGAAAATGGAAAGAAAAATATCTTAAAAAGGCCCTAACAATAAATGGTAAAGAAATTATTTTGAAAGCAGAGTTAGTCGAAAAATTAACGGATGCTTATGTCGTAGAATTAACATGGAATCCAGGCAATTATTCTTTCGCAGAAATTATTGAACAGGCGGGTGAAACTCCTTTGCCGCCTTACATTAAACGAAAAGCGGAAGAAAGCGATGCGGAAAGGTACCAGAGTATTTATTCGCATTACGAAGGCTCAGTTGCCGCACCTACTGCCGGTTTGCATTTTACGGAACAAATATTTTCTTCCTTCAGAAAAAAAAATATTGAAACAGGTTTTGTAACACTTCATGTGGGAGCAGGGACTTTTAAACCCGTAAAATCTGCGAATATGGAAGGCCATGAAATGCACGCAGAATGGATTGATGTTTCTGCAAAATTTATTCAGCAGTTGATCGGAAATATTTCTAATGGTGTTTTTTGTGTAGGAACCACTTCGGTACGAACTGTTGAAAGCCTTTATTGGATGGGATTAAAGGTTTTTATTAACCCTGAAATTGAATTTGATGATTTAAGAATAAATCAATGGGAAGTGTATGAGGAAGAATTATTAAAAACAAATCTTTCTGCCAAAGAATCATTAACTTCTTTATTGAATTATTTAATTAATAAAAACTTAAACCGGCTTTTTATTCAAACCCAAATTATTATTGCGCCGGGTTATGAATTTAAAATCACGAAAGGAATCGTTACTAATTTTCATCAGCCAAAATCTACTTTATTATTATTAGTGTCTGCAATGATCGGTGAAAAATGGAAAGAAATGTATGAATATGCGCTGAAAAATCAATTCAGGTTTTTGAGTTATGGTGATGGGTGTTTGATTATGAATGATTAGGATTTTCAAAAATTCTTTTGAATTTATAGAAAAAAACAACCAATCCTCCACCCACAAAAGCGCCCATGACAATATTTTGAGCCCTGTTAAAATCGGGAATGAAAAAGAATACAAATGCAGCAGCACCTATAAACCAACAAAATTGTAAAATTAACGACGTCTTTGTATTTCTGTATTTTATTCTGAACCTGTTACCTAATATTGCAAGTGGAATTGTTGCCAATAAACAAATGATTAAAATTATTACATCCATAAAATAATTTTTAAATAGCTTCTAATTCATGACTAAGCTACTAAACTTTCTAAACAATTCTAAATACGCTAAACCTTAATTTACCATTTTATCAGCGCAACAACTGCTGGCAAAGGCTTCCGGCTTAGCTTTGAAGGCAAAACCCATTCCCAATATATATCCCATTGCTTCGCGCAAAGCTTCATTGCTCCTGAAATGAGGATTGGTATTGATATCCGCATGTACTTCCATATCTACATCATATTTTGTAAACAAATCGCAAAGCTCGTAAGCGATCTCGATGCTTTTGGCTACCTCTACCAACATCCTTTCTTTGATGCTGTACTTCTGCGTATTTTTTTCATTGTGAATGAACATAAAACCTCCGCGGCCTTCGCGCAGGAAAACAATAACCGTTGCAAATTCAGTATCTTTGCTTTTTACCTGGCTGTCGGTGCCGATACAAACTTTTAATTTGTTGCCGGCTTCAGTTTCTTTTTGGATGGCTTTTTCTACAGCAGTTTTGATGGGAAGTTCGATGGGTTCGCCGTTAAATTTTCTCCATAACATAAAATAACGTTTTTTAAAATTAACGATATTTTAGAAAAACGAAGTAAATTTTTATTGCCCCGGGAAAAATATAACGATTAGATAATTTTCTGACTTTTTTATCAGTAAGCAAACAATTAAAGAAGATTTCTATTCTATAAAATAAAAAAAGGGCCAGCCCCTAACGCTGACCCCTAACTTACACATGAATCTACCTTACAGTTTTACAATTCTTTGGGTTGTTCTTTGGGAGTTACAAATGATTTGCATGATATAAATTCCGTTAGGGGAATTATTAATATTAATGTTAGTTAGCCGGCACCGCCACTTCCTGTTCTTATGATCCTTCCACTCATATCTGCCAACTGGTAACGATAATTTTGATTCACATTTAAAGTGATTTCTGAGGTAACGATACTTGATATTGAAATTGAATTTTTGGCATTTTCCAATGGTTTCAAGGGCACAATATTGGAGTAACTTACCTGGCCGGTAACAGAAGTTACTTTAAGCCGGTAAAAAATATTTTTATTTATTATTGGTACATAACTGAAATTTTTGTCAACGATCGCAAGTTTGGTAAGTGTTGTAAAAATGGAACCATCAAATGAACTTTCAAGAGATAAATTTTTGATAGGCTCGTCAGAAATAATACTCCAGTTCAGGTTGTGTTTGCCTTTATCGGTTTCTCCTGAAAGCAACACCTGGCTTATTGGTGTAACAGTTAATGGCGAAAAAACTCCGGCGATTCTATAAGAACCCAGGCTACCATAATTGCTGGTATTAGCATTTCCTGATCCGTTTACTACCAGGTAATAATCTCCCGCCATTAAAGTAGTATCAATGGTTGCGTTCAGTTTATCTGCAGGATTATAAACTTTTACCACATTCTTATCGCTGTTAAGCAATGTTACCTGCATATCGAGATCGGCACCTTCATCATTCGGGCCCACGGAATATGGGTCAGCATCTATATGTAATAACCCATTTTGAGGCAGATTTATTTTAAATGCATCTTTATCGGTATTGGTAGTAATGATGCCATCAGCAGAAAATTGCGTATTTACGATATTGATTGTTGTTGGATTATTATTAGGATCGTCGCTATGGTCATCAGGCCGGTAGGTAAATCCGTTCCGGGTGGTGATAATAGAAAGGTTATCCTGATCGGCAGTACAGCCACTTGGAGTTGGCGCCATTAGTTCCAGCCGGATAAATTTCTGTAATAGCTGTTTCCCATAACCGGTGCCCAGCTTGTTTCCCCAAGCCCTTCACCATCATTATAAGTGGAAACCAAAGTGCAGGTGCCGGTATATTTTGCCTGGTGTGAAAGGCCAACGGTATGCGCCGCTTTCATGTGTGCAACATTCGGCGATCATCTTTGTATTATTACCCAACATATCAGAGAAAACAAATGCCGGAGTATCATCGCCCCAAATAAAAGAACCGGTAAATGCAACGCCGCCAACACCAGGGTACCAGGCACTTGTAGGTGTAATAATTACCCGGACCCTTTGGGTTAAAGGTGCCGCTAAAAAAACGGTTGAATCTGTTGTGATATTAATATTAAAAGGACGGTAATCTTCAGAGACACGGTTAAATATTTCGGTGATCTGGTCGTCAGTTACCTGGGCGGGCATACAGTAAAATGTTGAGCCGCCGTTCCATGATGTTCCGCTTACAGTTTGTCCGTCGAAATCAAGGTAAATTGTTGCTTTCGCAGATGGGAAACTGCTTAGTTTGGGCAGAGAATAAGATTTTAATGAAATCAATATCATCAGGGTTAAAATAAAAGATAGGGTTTTTTTCATGGTAGGTGGATTTTGAATTATTACCGTTTTTAGGGAAACGGGTTGGTGGATTAATAATCCTCTATAAGATCATCGGTTTTTATTTTAGCCATAGCATAAGAACCATTATTTTGCTTTTTTAATATATAGCCATCCGCATAATTTTGATTGATAATTCTTCCTACATAAGTGATGGTTTTATCATCATTAATTCTTTTTGAAATGGCAAATAAAGTGTTGTTTAATCCAGGTGATTTTACAATTACCGTATATAAATTATCGTATCTTTTTAGGGATGAGGTAACAATTCCATTGAAAGCAAAATCTGCGAAATTAATTTTAACCTTTCCTCCTTCAGGTACTGTAAATGCCTTATTTAACTCGCTTTCAGGAGTTGGCAATTTTTCAGCATATTTATCAAAATGATTTTCCCTGTTAGACGTGAGAATCTGGGCACTTCCTGTGTAGGATAACGTGATGGCTAAACATACCGCCACCATTTTGTACATGATTTTCATGGTTAGGATTTTAGGTTTTATAAATCTTGGACGGTTATAAAACGACAATCACTATAAAATATTTCACTTTATCATGAAAATCAAAGGCCAATTTGGAAATTTGGGTGAAAGTACTCTCTAAAAAAAGTATTAATACTGATTAAAAGTATTTAATACTGATCAGTACTTAGTAAAACTAAGGTACATGCGTGTTGCGTGGCGATATTTTTTTCTTTTGCAAGCAATTCGAGTTCTTTATTTTCGGCACCGGGATTGAAGATAATTCGCTTTGGTTTATGCGAGAAAATATAGTTATAATAATATTTTTGATTATTGGCATTCAGATAAAGGGTAACTGTATCAAGATTTTCAATAGGTTTTTCTTCAGATACAACCTCTACATCTTCTACTTTGCCGGTATGTTTTCCAATAGCCACTACATCGTGGCCTTTTCCCTCAGTTTATGGATGGCGAGATAACTATACCGCGCCGGATTTGTGGTAGCTCCTAAAACTAAAGTCTTTTTATTTTGCATAATTCCCCTCACTTTTTAATGAAGCAAATTTACTAAAACTCCTTGCCATGGGTAGATTTTACCAAACGATTGATGATAAAAGGGAAAGGTTTTATAATGCTAATAAAAAAATTGGTTAAAGTTTCTTTTCCGAAAAACTTTTGGATTCTCCTGCCATTTCTTAAACGCTTTTCAAATAGTTTTGACCAGGTTTTGATGTAGTTGTTTTCCATTTCTTTACGGCTGATCCTTCCTTTTAAAAATGAATTTATGTTTTCAAAAGCGATTTTCGATGAATGAAAAGCCATACTCATACCGTTGCCACAAAGAGGTGTTATCATTCCTGCAGCATCGCCAAGCATTAAAACGTGATTTTCAACCTGCCTTTTTTTATCAAAACTAATTTGTGAAATGGTAACGGGTTCTTTATATAAAAATTCAGATTCAGTAAATATTTTTTTAAGAAAAGGATTTTTATACAAAATTGTTTCCTCCATTTCTTTAATAGAATTGTGGTTCTCTTTTAGATTATTTGCTGTAGTAAGGTAGCATAAACAGGATTTCTCGTTTTCAATTTTTGAAATGCCGCAATAACCATTTTTAAAATTGTGCAAAGCAATTGTATCTGCTGAAAGATCGTTTTTTACATGGTATTTTACTCCGAGATAATTATTGAGTTTGTTTGGTTTTTGTTTTATAAAATCCCGCTTCCATTTTACATCCAGGTTGCTTCTTTTACCAAAACTTCCGGCAACTATTTTTGAAAAAACTTCTCCATTATTATTTTTTACGCAACAAATTTCATTGTCAAAAAAAACATTGGTTACTTTAGTTTCCTCACAGATGGTTACGCCGTTCTGGAGTGCTATTTTTTTAAGTTCATTGTCCAGGAAAAAGCGGCTGATACCGAAACCGCCTAAATCTAATTTTGCCTCAATAAAATTTCCACCAGGAGAAGAAACAGTTAATTTTTTTATGATTGGCAAATCGAGATTGGAAAGATTTAATCCTAATCTTTCTATAAACTCCCAGCTTTCCAAACTGATATATTCGCCGCAAACTTTATGGAAAGGATATTTTTCTTTTTCAAATAAAATGGTTTTATAACCAGCTTTCGATAACAATATGGAAAGAGAAAGCCCTGCCAAACCGCCTCCAATAATGGCGGCAGTAAACGAAGAAATTTCCTCTTTTTTTATTTTATCTTTTATTTCTTCTGCCAAAATATTAAGAGTTGAAAACAATGATCAAAAACCTGAACGCCCATTTCCATTTTATGGAAAAGTTGTTGATTTCTGTTTTATTAAGAATGTTTTCCCATTCATTTTTTCTAAATCCTCTTAAAACAGAAACCGGCGCGTCATTTTTTACGAGGTAAGATTTAGAAAAAAATTGGGTGCCCGTTTTTATGAAATAGTAAGCGGCGGGATGGCGATGTAAATCATTGATGAAAAAGCCAATTGTTGAATTTTCTTTCATCCATTTTATCATTTCTATTAATTCGGCATTCGTAAAGTGATGGCAAAAAAGCGATGAGAAAATGATGTCCGGTTTTTCATTTTCAAAATTTACATTTTTGTAATCCGATACAATGAAATGCGCATCTTTAATTGGGGAGTTTTCTTTTGCAAAAGCGATGCATTCATTATTGATATCAATTCCTTTAAAAGTTCCCTCCATATTTTTTTGGACACAATACTTGTAAATGTAATTTAAGTTATCTCCGCCACCACAGCCAATTTCGCACACCGAAATCTTATTTTTGTTTTTTGATAATTCTTTAAATCCTTTAAGCGTAATTGAATGCCCGCCAAGATGGGAATTGATCCAGTCAAGCTCTTTCATATTCAAAGCAATATCCGTGAAGGGGATATTTTTTTGATCAAGAATTTCTTTTTGTAAGGAACGGTTTTTATAATCAATCATTGGATAAAATGAAAGTTTCCATGGTAAGGCCCGGGCCAAAAGCAGCGCCGAAAATATTGGTTTTCTTTTCCTTTTCCAGCGATTCCATTATTTCTTTCAACACAAATAAAATAGTGGGCGAAGACATGTTGCCATAATCTTTTAAAACCTGGTAAGAATATTTCAAATCTTCATTTAAAATGGAAGTACTTTTTTCTATCGCCGACAAAATTCTTTTTCCTCCGGGATGAATGCACCAATGTGAAATTTCTTCTTCATTCATATTCGCGTTTTGCAAAGCATTTTTCAGAAGATGATTAAAATCCTGTTCTATTAATTCAGGCACATAACCAGAAAGCTGCATTAAAAAACCGGAAGATGAAAGTTGCCAGCTCATGTGTTCTTTTCCATTAAAACCCACCTCACTGTAAAAACTTTTTATATTAATTCCATTAAGATTGTTTTGATCATTTGTAACCAAAAGTGCTGCCGATCCATCGCCAAATAAAAGGCCAGATGCAATATTATCCACAGTAGTTTCTTTTTGAAAATGCAGCGTACAAAGCTCTGTGCAAACAATAACTACCTTTGCATTTATATCATTTTTGCAAAAAGAATCCGCGAGTTTCATTGCATGAATGGCAGCGTAGCATCCCATAAAATTAACTGAAGTACGAAAAATATTTTTGGGCAAATTCATCATCTCCATTATTTGAAGATCCAAACCCGGAGCGCTCATCCCAGTGCAGCTTACTGTAATCAAATGAGAGATTTCCTCTTTATTTATTTTTTGAGCAATACATTTTTCAACCGCGCTTACTGATAATTGAGGCGCTGTTTTACTGTACCATTTCATCCTGAGCTCGAGGTTGGGAAAAGGTTCCAGGTTTTCAGAAGCCGGGTAAAATTTCCATTCTGATGCATTCAAACTGTAATCTGGTAATGCGGAATACCTTGTTTGAATAGCGCTTTGGTGGTATAAAAACCGGAGTTTTCTTTTTTCAACATCATCCATCGCATACACATTCTGCATGAAATTTAGAATATCCATTTGCTCATGTTTATAAGATGGCAACGCGGTTGATATGGAAACGATTTTACTCAAATAATTTTAAAATTAAAAGCGTGATAAATCCAAGATTGGTACAAACCGAAGCAAGTATATTCATTCGCATGGTATTTTTGAAATTGGCTTCAAAGTTATTCTTCGCCACTTTTGCAAACCAGGTAAAAAAATATACGATTACCGGGAGCATAAAGATTTGAAGAATAATAAATTTGAAAAATGCGGATTCTGAATAAAAATACCATCCCAAACTAAGGAAAGCAAAAGCATATATAATGCCAGTAAAAATAAAAGTGCCTTTATAGCCCAATAAATAGCTGATGGTAATTACGCCATCCTCATAATCTTCGCTGATGCTGATAAATTTGCGTAAGTGGATAAAACCCCCCGATTAATAAACTTGAGGCAATCATTGCCAATACGGGAATTTGTAAAGAATGATTAATGCTGCTGCCATAAAAAACTAAAAAGAAAGTTACCGCTCCCTGGAAAATAACTACCGTTAAATAGCCGATAATAGGGATATTTTTTGAGCCTGATCTTTCTATAACTATAAGCCCTTGAAGCCAGGATGTAGAAAAAAATTCCTGTTACAAATAAAGGAGAAATCATGAAGCTCAGTAAAAGAGCAAAAGCATCCATAAAAATGGTAGTGTAAAATAAAAGTTGGGTTGGCTGCATCGGATTTTTTAATCCGCCAACTGGGGTTGTATCCCTGTCCATATAACTGTTGTAACCATTACTGGCCGGGTAAACTAACAAATGCAGAATGATAAAAATTAAAATAGCATTCCTCCAATTAATTACAGCAACCTGGCTCAAAGCGAACCAATAAACCGGCATTAAAAAAAAAGAAAAGTGAAAACGGAGAAGTTGTAAAGTGGATAGAAGTTTTATATTCACTTCTAAATTTATAACTATTTTTTAAAATCAAACGAAAAAGAAAAGGTTTACTGTTTTGCAGTAAACCAATAAATATAAATGATTTTTATTTTAAAATATTATACCAACATCGTAACCGGATTTTCTAAAAACTTCTTTACTGTTTGAAGGAAAGCGGCACCCACAGCACCGTCAATGCTTCTATGGTCGCAACTCATGGTTACTTTCATTACGTTAGTTACCGCAAAGCCGTCACCTTTTTTTACTACTTTTTCTTTGATGGCACCCACCGCTAATATGGCGCTATCCGGCGGATTAATAATGGCTGTAAATTCATCAATATCCATCATTCCAAGGTTTGAAACCGTAAATGTATTCCCGGTGAATTCTTCCGGCTGGATTTTTTTGTTTCTCACTTTTTCATACAACTGGCTTGCATCGGCGGCGATTTGTGAAAGAGATTTTTGATCGGCAAAACGAATTACCGGAACGATCAATCCATCAGGGACAGCCACGGCGGAGCCGATATGAATGTGTTTATTCTGGCGGATAAAATCGCCTCTCCAACTGCTGTTTACTGCAGGATGCTGGCGAAGCGCCATCGCACATGCTTTTATTACCAGGTCGTTAAAGGAAACTTTTACAGGGCTAATTTCGTTTATGCCTTTCCGTGAGGTGATGGCATTGTCCATATTGATTTCCATCGTCAGGTAGAAATGAGGCGCCTGGAATTTGCTTTCTCCCAAACGGCGCGCAATGGTTTTACGCATTTGAGAGTTGGGAATGTCCTCATAACTTTCCTGCCCTATTTGTGTAAACGCCTGAACCGGTTTTGCTTCAGCAGCTTTTTTACTTTCGGGTTTAGGAGCAGCAGCCGGAACATAAGAATCTATGTCCTTTTTTACAATTCTTCCTCCATCGCCACTTCCCCGAACTTGTGAAATATCAATACCCTTTTCTTCTGCCAGTTTTTTGGCAAGAGGCGAAGCTTTTACTCTTCCTCCTTCAATAGAAGAAGGTTGTGGAACCGAATTATTTTGAACCGCAGGTTGTGAAGTTGCTTGTTGAGGTGATGTTTTTTCTTCCGTCTTTTCTTCCGTTTCTTCTGATTCTTGTGGCGCATTCTTTTGAGCTTCTACAAAGGCGCTTACATCGGTTCCCGCCTTTCCCACTATAGCGATAATATCGTTTACTTTGGCTGCTTTGCCGGCTTCAACACCGATATATAAAAGCGTTCCTTCTTCATAACCTACCACATCCATTGTGGCTTTATCAGTTTCTACTTCAGCTAAAGAATCGTCCGCTTTTACTTTATCGCCAACTTTCTTGTTCCACTGAATTATTTTTCCTTCCGTCATTGTATCGCTCATCAGCGGCATACGGATGACTTTGGCATCTTTTGGCAATTCTACATTTTGCGCAACATCTGCGGGTTTGTTATCTGATTGCTTTTCCTGTTTTTCTGCAATCGCTTTTTCTTCATTCGGATCTTTTTTAGGAAAAATTTCAGCGTTGCTTTCTTGTTTATTTTCTGCCGGGGCTTTCTTTTTTTCTTCTTCCAGAAGCGGTTTATAATCTTCGCCTTTTTTTCCAACGATAGCCAGGATTCCTTCTACCGGCACTGCTTTCCCTTTTTCTACGCCTATATACAAAAGGGTCCCCTCATTATAACTTTCCAGTTCCATTGTTGCTTTGTCGGTTTCCACATCGGCTAAAAGGTCGCCGGGTTTAATTTTATCGCCTACTTTCTTGTGCCATTCCACTATCACGCCTTCCGTCATGGTATCGCTCATTCGTGGCATTCTTATCGCTTCCGCCATAATATTTGTACAGTTTTTTAATTAGAATTGAGCCGTGAAATTAATGCAAAATCGCGAAATGGATTGGAAGGGATTTTTTTTTGGATAGATTTTAAAGCCTAAACCCAAACCTTTTTTACCCTTTTGAAACTTAAAACAGAAATCCTGTTTAAAAGTTCGTTTACTATTCCTCTACTTTTTCCAATTCATCCCTCACAAATTCCATCAGGCTTTTTATATTTTCAGGAGAAAAATCAAATTTTAACCCGGCAGCTTTATACAATTCCGGAAGCGTTTTTGTTCCGCCGAGGCTTAAGGCATTTATATAATTGTCCAACGCTTTTTCCGGGTTGTTTTTGTATTGCATCCAAAGGCCGATAGCGCCTAATTGCGCGATACCGTATTCGATATAATAAAATGGTACTTCATACAAATGCAACTGCTTCTGCCAGCCATTTTCAATATATTTTTCGAGGCCTGAATAATCAAGTACTTCATCACCAAATTCTTTGAATATTTCCATCCATTTCTGCGATCTTTCTTCCAAACTGTGATTGGGGTTTTCATAAACCCAATGTTGAAATTTATCTATTGTCGCAATCCATGGGAAAATCGTTATCACTCTTTCCAACTGGTGTTCTTTGGCTCTTTTCAAGTCTTCTTTGTTAGCAAAGAAAATATCCCAATAATCCATTGTAAAAAGTTCCATTGCCATGCTGGCCACTTCTGCAATTTCCATCGGGTAATCCTTAAATGAACTTAACTCCAGCGAATGAGTGAGAAAGGATTGCACGGCATGGCCTCCTTCGTGGACCATCGTGGTTACATCATGCATAGATTTAGCGGCATTCATAAAAATAAAAGGAGCGCCGCTTTCGGCAAGTGGCATATTATAACCGCCGGGAGCCTTTCCTGTCCTGCTTTCCAGGTCAAGGTGTTTCATTTCATTCATCCTGCGGAGGCAATCGCCAAAGAAGGGACGAAGCTTTGTAAATACTTGTATTGTTTTATCGAGTAATTCTTTTCCGGTTTCGAAGGGAGTTAAAGGTTTTGTGCCTTCGGGTTCTGCTTCCATATCCCAGGGGCGAAGATGCTGAAGTTTTAATTTTTCTTTTTTGAATGCATGGATTTTATTTACCAAAGGCAATACATGCAGTTTTACCGATTCGTGAAAGCGAAAAGTGTCTTCTTTGGTATAATCAAACCTACCAAGTTGCTTAAATTTATAATCACGGTAATTTTCAAAACCTGCGTTAAGCGCTTCCTGGTTTCTTTTTTTTATCAATTGAGAAAACAAATCATTCAGTTCATCTTTATCCTCTAACCTTCTTTCACCTATTTTTCTGTAAACTTCTTCACGTAGTTTACGGTCGTGGCTTTCAAAAAATTTTGAAGCCTGCTGCAGCGTATAAGCATTACCGTTAACATCAACTGACATCTTTCCGGTTATCATTCCATATTTTTGCTGCAAAACAGCAATTTCCGATTCGATAGGAATATTTTCTTCCCTGAAAAGCTCTATGCTTTTTCTTATTGAACGGAGATAAGTAAAATATTTTTCCTGGTCGAGCTCACTTATAAAAGGGGAATTTACTAGCTTTTTATTCAGTTCAAAAGCATACGGTTGAATATGTGGCTGTATTTCAAGCACAAAATAATTGAAGGATTCTTCCAGTTCCTTATTAGTGGTGTCACAGGTCATTTTTATCTGCCGCCAGCAAACGTCTTCATTTATCGCCGCTTCCATCTCGCTCATATCTTTCAACCATTGCTCCATTTCTACTTTTGAATTAATTTTTCTTTTCAAAAGTTCTTTAAAATAGGGTTCAATTATCTCCCACGAAGAAACAGTGAGATCCTGTGGCAAAAAATGCCTTTCTAATTTTTCAATATCTGCTGTCATAATTCACGATTTAAAGTTTTGCCTCCTGGCAGTAAACAAACAAATAGGAACGATTTTTATTTCATCGTTATTTAGTGATTACTTTACCCCCCTGCTTTCAATTTTACGGGGTTTCGCCTGTTGAGGTTTGGCATTTTTTACATGTTCAACATGAGCGGGTTTTGAAGTTTTAACTTCCGGAAGCGCGTCTTTTTCTTCCTCAGGTTTTACTTTAACATCAATTTTATTTTTTTCGATAATCAAGAACCATTTTACCATTTTTTTCATATCGCTCCCATACACTCTGTCGAAATCAAGATCGGGAAATACTTTTTCAAAATAGGCTTTCAATATTTTGGCGTCTGCATTCGCTTCCGGCACTTTTTCTTTATTTTTTTTCATCGCTTCAAATACTTCTGCAAGCGTAGAATTATCTTTTGTAGTATAAACTTCTATACTTTCAAGGTGTGAAAAATTATGCTGGCGTGTGCTCACAAATTTAGTGGTATTATCTTCCAAAGACCGGACTACTGCGCCGTCAGATTTTGATGATAATAATTCAAACAATCCTGGTAATCCGGTTACAGAAACTAACTTATTATACTCCATAATATTATTTTATTTTTTGGGAGTGCAAGATAATTGAAATGATTTTTAGTTTCAGTTAACAAAAAATAAAAGTAGTCATGAAAAAAATGTGATGAACGGTTCGCTGGTTTTTTGATAAGATCGTCGTCCAATATTTAATTAATCATTTTTATGTTTAGAAATTTATCCGTTTGTTTTTTTGCCCTCTTCCTTTCATTCGGTTTGAGTGCGCAATCCGTAACAGGAATAGTAGAGGACGCAGCAACCAATATGCCTGTTTCTAATGCAACAATAAAACTGGCAGGCGCTGATTCATCAGAAGCCCCTCTGTTAACGGTAACTGGTGCGAAAGGTAATTTTACTTTTGATGGTGTTTCTAATGGTACCCATACTTTAACGGTTACTTCTGTAGGTTATGCTGCTCAAAACAAGGCTCTTACAGTAATTGATCAAAATGTTAGTTTGAGGATCAATATTTCAAAAACCGAGCAGACACTTTCTACGGTGTTTATCAACGGTGCTCCGCCTCCTGTAAAACAAAATGGCGATACTTTGGATTATTCAGCGAGCCAGTTCAAAGTGAATCCTGATGCGACAAGTGAAGATCTTATCAAAAAGATGCCCGGCGTTACGGTAGATAAAAGCGGAACTGTAACCGCGCAAGGCGAAACAGTGAAAAAAGTAACGGTAGACGGACGTGATTTTTTTGGAGATGATGCTACGGCTACTTTACGAAACCTGCCCGCAGAAGTGGTTGATAAGATACAGGTATTTGATAAATTGAGCGACCAGGCGCAACTTACAGGGTTTGATGATGGAAATACTACCAAATCAATAAATATTGTGACTAAAAAAGATATGCGCACCGGAAATTTCGGACGAATATTTGGCGGATACGGAACTGATGACCGCTACAGCGGAGGTGGAAATGTAAGTTTTTTCAATAATGCCCGCAGGATATCGCTTATTGGTTTGGTAAATAATGTAAACCAGCAGAATTTTTCTTCCCAGGATTTGTTGGGAGTTACCAGCAGCGGCAACCGCGGTGGCGGCGGAAGGCGTGGTGGTGGAGGAGGTGGTGGAAATTTCAGGGGAAATACTTCCGGTTTTACGGTGGGCCCACAAAGTGGTATTGCCAAAACGAATGCTTTTGGTGTAAATTATAGTGATGCCTGGGGAAAGAAAATTGATGTGACAGGAAGCTATTTTTTCAATAATAGCAATACTGATAATAACCAAACTATTAACCAGCAAAATTTTATTACAAAAGATTCTTCTCAATATTATGATGAGAATACCATTTCTCATAATACAAATTATAACAACCGCGTAAATTTCAGGCTTACTTACCGGATTGACTCCAGCAATACCATTATTGCTACTTCCAATCTTAATTTTCAAAAGAATAATTCTACTAACCAGGTAAGTGGTATCAATTATCTTGACGCGGCAAAGCAGGATATATTGAGTAAAACAGAAAATGATATTAACAGCAATAATAGTGGAAGCAGCAACAGCAATATGATCTTATTCAGGCATGCTTTTGCAAAAAGAGGCAGAAGTATTTCATTGGGGGTTTATGAATCTTATAATAACAAAAACGGTCAAAACTTTTTGAATGCTTATAACAGTTATTATAAATCTACCATTGAGCAGGACACAGTAAAGCAACTTTCTAATCAAAAAAACCTTACCAACCAATACAAGTTTAACCTCGAATATACTGAGCCGTTGGCGCCAAAAACACAATTGCAGTTAAGTTATAACCCTTCATTCCAAACAAGTAAAGCAGACCAGGAAACTTCCAATTATGATGATGGTGCAGGCAAATATTCTTTGCTGGATACCAGCCTCAGCAATAAATTTGATAACACGTATAATACGCAAAATGCAGGAATTACCATTCGGCATGGAGACAGGAATAACATGATTGCTGCGGGTGTATCCTATCAATACAGCGAATTAAAAAGCAGCCAGGTTTTTCCACAAACTTCATATATAGACAACACTTACAGCAATTTTTTGGCAAACGCTTTTTCAAGGTTTAAGCTTTCCTCAAAAAGCACGCTCAGGATCATTTACCGCGGATCTGTAAGCCCGCCATCTGTAACACAATTACAGAATGTAATTAATAATTCGAACCAGTTTTTTTACACCACGGGAAACCCCGATTTGCAGCAACAATACACAAACAACCTTATTACCCGTTATACTTATACCAACAGCGTAAAAGGGCAAAGTTTCTTTGCAAACATTTTTCTGCAAAGCATTAGTAACTATGTAACCAACGCCACTTACACTGCTTCAGAGGATTCCATGCTTACTAATTCTGTTACGCTTTATAAAGGTTCCCAAATTTCAAAGCCGGTGAACATGAATGGTTATATTAATGCGCGTTCCTTTTTTACTTTTGGAACACCGCTTAAATTTATAAAGTCGAATCTGAATATGAATGCCGGTTTCAGTTATGCAAAGCAGCCGGGATTATTGAATAATGTTGAAAACATTTCCAATGCCTATAATTATAATTTAGGCGCGGTTTTATCAAGTAATATCAGCGAGTATATTGATTTTGATCTTTCATACTCAGCAAATATTAATACGGTAAAAAATACAATTCAACCCAATTTAAATAATAATTATTTTACCCAATCAGTTGGGATTAACACCAACTTTTTAACGAAAAAAGGTTTGTTTTTAAATAATGATATTTCCAATGAATCGTATAAAGGGTTAACAGATGGGTTTAATCAGAATTATTGGTTGTGGAACATTGCCATCGGCCAGAAATTTTTAAAGAACCAGGACGGAGAATTAAAATTATCAGTTTTCGATCTTTTAAATCAAAACAGGAGTATTACCAGGGATGTTACTGAATCTTATGTGCAGGATCAGATTAACGAAGTTTTGCGTCAATATTTTATGCTCACATTTACCTACAAATTGAAGACCTTTGGAAAAGGGAAGCCTCAGGAAGATAACAGGCAAAGAGACTTTCACCGTTTTGGTGGCGGCTTTGGCGGCCACCACGTGGCCCGGCGGCCCTCAACTTTAGGATAAAAATATTTTTGCTTTGAATGAAAGTGAACTAATAGCCCGGCTTAAAAAAAAAGACAGGGAAGCTTTTAAGATTATGGTGGAAAAATGGCAGGATATGGTTTATAATACGGCTCTTGGATTTTTGCAGAACGCGGAAGATGCGGAGGATACGGCCCAGGAAGTTTTTATCCGGGTATTTGAATCGGTTTCTTCTTTCAAAGAAAAATCTAAACTTTCTACCTGGATTTACAGGATCACGGTTTCAAAATGTTTAGATCATATCAGAAAGAAAAAAAGGAAAAAAAGATTCGCATTTGTTCAAAGCCTGTATGGAAAAAATGATGGATTGATGATTGACCCGCCTGATTTTTTTCATCCTGGCATCAATACAGAAAATAAGGAAAACGCCGCGGTTCTTTTTAAAGCAATTGGCCAATTACCGGAAAATCAAAAAACAGCCTTTGTGCTGAATAAAATGGAAAATTTAAGCTACCGCGAAATTAGTAAGATTATGAATTCAACAGAATCGGCTGTAGATGCATTGTTGCAAAGAGCCAAAAAAAATCTTCAAACTCTTTTGAAGGAGTATTATTTATCAGGGAGTTTTTAGATGATAAAAGAAATAAACCGATAGCAGGGTTTTTAATAAAATAGCGTCTAAAATTAGAAGTTGATTTAGAAAAAACGGAATGCAGGAATAAAGGAAGGATTATATTATATAATAAGCATTAATTGAAAAAAATGGATGAAAAATTAAACAGGGAAATTGATAAAGCGATGCAAAGTATTGATGGTATTGGAAAAGCATCGCCACCGCCTTTTTTCTTTACACGACTCGAAGCCCGTATGCAAAAAGAAAAAGAAAAAAGCAGGTGGGAAACCATATCTTCTTTCCTGCCGCCGGTTGTTGCCTTTGCCTGTATTTGTTTAATAATTATAATCAATGCCGCAGTTATTTTTTCTACAAGCAATTTTAAAAACACTACGGGCGAACCCACTAATGAATTGGCAACCGCTGATGAATATAATTCAGTAAGCACTCCATTATATGAATTTGTAAATTCTAAACCATAATGAACGAAAAAACAAAAACGAGATCGCTAATAACGATCATTGTTTTCCTCCTGGTTACCAATATGGCCATGCTGATTTTTTTTATTGTGTTAAGCAAACCGGCAGAAAGAAGGCTAAGAAACCATGAATCAAATGGGTTGTATAATTCACTCCAAAACGAAGTGGGTTTTTCCAAAGATCAGTTGAATAAATACCAGGCTTTGCGCGAAGGCCAAATGAAGCAAGTTCACCCGCTTTTTAATGAAGTAAGAGAGGCAAAAAGGAATTTTTATGAATTGATTTATGCTTCCCAGGCCTCAGATTCAATTATCAATGCAGATGCCGATTCTATTGCCCAAAAACAAAAAAACTTGGATATGCAAATGTTCCATTATTTTAAAAATGTAAGAAACATTTGCTCACCAGGCCAAACGCAAAAATTTGATTCAGTAATAAATAAATTAGTGTCGCGAATGGTTGGCAGGCCCGGGAAAGACAATGGGCACCCAAAAAAATAATAATTACAAAACCCTTTTTTTTAAAAAAAAAAACAAAAAACAAAATTCATGAAAAGAAAGATCACCATGTTGTTTGCATTAATATTAATAGCAGCAACCGGCATATATGCCCAGGGAATGCAACGTATGACTGTGCCCGAAAGAGTAAAAGCAGCTATGGATAAAGTTACGCCTGCATTGAGCCTGGATGCTACGCAGCAGGCTGGTACTGACAGTGTTTTTACTGATTACTACACTTCACAGATGAAAATGTTCCAGGATGCAAGAGCTTCCGGAAACAGGCCTGACCGCAGCGAATTTCAAAAATTAACGGATGGCCGTGATGCTAAGTTGAAAGAAATTTTTACTGCCGACCAATACACTAAATTTAAAAATGAAGTAGAAGAAAGCCTTCGTCCGCAAAGGCGCCAGCAAAATTCTAATTAACCAGTAAAAGAAGTTCTAATCGGTAAGGTTGCTCAAAGCAACCTTTTTTTATTTAAACATAAAACAAGAATTAGCTTTATTTCTTCGTTTACTGCCGCCCTACCCTTCGCTATTTAAAAAGTCCTGATTTTTTTCTTCTATTAGATTTAAAATTTTATCCCTTCCCATTTTTTTTAATGAACTGGAAACAAAATGCTGTGGTAAAAACTGTTGTGTTTGTTTAAGTCGTTCTAAAAAGGATTTTACATTTTTACTTACTATGGCTTGTTTTTCTTTATCGGCTTTTGTAAAAGCAAGCGTATATGGAACCTGCCATAACTCAAGGTTTTTTATAAATTCAAGATCCAGTTTTTGTGGCGAATGCCTTGCATCAATCAATACAAAAACATTTATCAAATTTTCTCTTTTTCTCAGGTAATTTTCAATCATTTGCTCCCATCTTCTCCTGCTGCTTTGTGAAATTTTTGCAAAACCATATCCCGGCAGATCCACCAGATACCATTTTGTTTCATCAAATTCCCCTTTTTTTGAAACACTGATAATTTCAAAATGATTGATCATTTGCGTTTTCCCCGGTGAATTGGATGTTTTTGCCAGTTTCTCATTATTGGTAAGCATATTAATAAGCGATGATTTGCCCACATTGCTTCGCCCGATAAAGGCATATTCCGGTTTATCAGGCAGGGGGCATTTTTCGAAGGAAGGGCTGCTGATAATATATTGCGCTTTTTTAATGTGCATGCTGCAATTTACATTAAAGCTAAATGCAGAAAGATAAATGCAGAAGGCTGAAGGTTCAAAGCTGAATTCAAAAATAAAAGTGAAAGAATGGTTAAGAGTAAAACTTATACGCCCAAAAAACTATCTTTGAGATAATGAATATTTATCCGCACGATACAATCGTCCCTTTTAAGAATTCTACAGAAAGCAAGAAGAAACAGGTGGAAAATATGTTTGATAAAATTGCTTTCCGTTATGATTTTTTAAACCGGTTTTTAAGTGCGGGAATTGATGTGGGCTGGCGCAGAAAAGCCATCAGGCAACTTATTTCTTCAGAGCCAAAAAATATTTTAGACGTAGCAACCGGCACCGGCGATTTTGCATTGGCCTGTTATGAAATATTAAAGCCCGAAAAAATTACCGGCATTGATATCAGCGAAGGAATGCTTGATATCGGAAGAAATAAAATAGAAAAGGCGGGTTTGCAAAATAAGATTGAGCTGTTAAATGGCGACAGCGAGGCAATTTTATTTGAGGATAATGCGTTTGATGCTGTTACAGTTGCCTTTGGAGTAAGGAATTTTGAAAATCTTGAAAAAGGTTTATCAGAAATAAAAAGAGTACTAAAACCGGGTGGTAAATTGATCGTTTTGGAATGTACCAAACCATCAGTTCCTGTGATAAAAGAACTTTATAATTTTTACATGAAAAGGGTAACTCCAAAAATTGGAAAGATTATTGCAAAAAACAATGAAGCCTATCAATATTTAAACGATTCTGTCCTTCAGTTTCCTGAGAAAGAATCATTCATTCATATTTTAAATAAATCAGCTTATAGAAACGCTTTTTACAAAACATTGACTTTAGGAATATGCACCATTTATTGCGCCGAAAAATAGTTTTAGTTTTATTGTCATTCGTGTTTTGTACTGCGGCTATGGCTCAGGAATACGGAATAAACCAGGATGGCCACGATGATAAACCATATCATTTTGGTATTAACATCGGGTACAACGAATCTCATTTTAATTTTACCCATCATCCGCGATTTCTTCAATATGATTCTATTCTGGATGTGGAAAGTGTTAATAACCCGGGAATAAACCTGGCGTGGCTCGTAAATGTGAGGATGAGTAACCATTTTGATGTGCGTGTCCATCCACTTGACCTTACTTTTTCTGAAAAAGCTTTTGTATATTCTCAAAAATATGAGCAAGATTCTTCGGTAACTAAAAAAGTTCAATCCATCACTTTAAGTTTTCCTGTAAATATAGCGTTCAGCAGCGACCGTATCGGCAATTTTAAAGTTTATACATTGGCTGGCGCTAAATTTGACTATGACCTTGCGAGTAATGCAGGAGCTTCCCAGGCGGAAGACCTGATAAAATTAAACCGGTCTGATTTAAGCGCAGAAATTGGGCTCGGCTTCCACATTTATTTTCCTTATTTCGTTTTGTCTCCCGAAATAAAGTACAGCAGCGGGATTACCAATCTTCATGCCCGCGATCCGAATTTAAAATATTCAAATGTGATTGATAAGATTAATTCAAGAATGATCACTTTTTCGCTTACGGTAGAATAGAACGGTTATGCCAAAATGAAAATATCAGTTATTTGTTGGTTTACTGTATTAACTATCCAATAATTGCAAAAGCAACTAACTGGCATAAAATAGAAATAAAAATTCCGGAATAAATATCGAAAGGCTTATGATCGCTCACGATGAGCCGGGAAGTAGAAACGATTCCTGTAATCATAAAAACCAACATGGTGGTAAGAAAAACGGAATAGGTAAACCCTGAAAAAATAATTATTAGTATTAACCCACATAACGCGCCGACGCCAAGTGCGTGCATACTTATCTTATAATAAATGTTGGCGAGTAAAGCGGCTGAGGAAGCAAGAAAAATCCCAAATATATAACCCGTAAGAATCAAAGGGACTTCAGGCTGATTTCTAAAAACCAGAAAAACCCAGAAATAAAAAATATTGGTAATAATATAAGGAGCAATTCTTTCCTGTCGTGTTTTTAAGAGAATACTTTTTATAAAACCAAGCGCTTTCAATAATAGTACGGATAAGGCTGGAAAAAAAATGGTATTATAACCGACAATGATTACATCTTTGATTTTCTCATGAGGCGATATGCCGGTGAAATACCCCGGCTGAACAAAAGCTAAAAACCATGCACCAATTACAGGAATGAAAAGTGGATGAAAAATAACCGAAAAAAATTGAGCCCAGAATTTTATAATCCAGGGAAAGTGCAAATTGCTTTCAAAGGCTTTCCGATGTTGAATTTCAGTATGCCCGTCAGAATAATTTTGTATCATTACTAAAGTTCTTTTCTTAAGCGCGCTACCGGAATATTCAATTGCTCCCGGTATTTGGCTACGGTGCGGCGGGCAATATTATAACCTTTTTCCTGCAATTTCTCAGTCAGTTTTTCGTCACTTAATGGTTTTTGCTTATTTTCTTCTTCGATAAGGTCGCTTAGTATTTTTTTCACTTCGCGCGTGCTTACTTCTTCCCCACTATCAGTAACAAGGCTTTCGCTAAAGAAAAATTTTAAACGGTAGGTCCCAAATTCTGTTTGAACAAATTTACTGTTAGCCACACGGCTCACCGTAGAAATATCAAGCATTGTTTTTTCGGCAATGTCTTTTAATATCATCGGCCTTCAGGTTAATGTCTTCGCCGGTTAAAAAAAACTGTTTTTGATAATCAACAATAGTTTGCATCGTACTTAAAAGGGTATGCTGCCTTTGTTTGATCGCATCAATAAACCATTTGGCAGAATCTATTTTTTGTTTAATAAAAAGAACCGCTTCTTTTTGCCTTTTGTCTTTTTTTGCACCACGGTCATAGTCCTTCAGCATATCCCTGTAGCCTTCGCTGATACGAAGGTCAGGTGCATTTTTTGAATTGAGGGTTACTTCCAGCTTTCCATTATTATTCAAAACAAAAAAATCAGGGATCACATAGCTTTGTAACTTATTTGTCTCTCCAACTTCACCACCGGGTTTTGGGTTTAATTTAATGATCTGGTTGATTACTTCTTTAATTTCATCTTCATCAAGGCCAAGGCTTTTCTGTATTTTTTCGTAATGCTTTTTGGTAAATTCATCGAAATAATTTTCAATAATTTCTATCGCTATGCCTACGGGCAATCCATCTTTTTCTTTTCTTCTTAATTGTAATAAAAGGCATTCCTGCAAATCCCTTGCGCCTACTCCCGGCGGCTCGAACTGATGGATTAAAGCGATTAGCTTTTCGATTTCTTTTTCGGTTGTAATAATATTTTGGCGAAAGGCAAGGTCATCGCAGATAGAAGTAGCTTCGCGGCGCAGGTAGCCATCATCATCAATACTACCGATTATTTGCTCTGCAATTCTTCTTTGTTGATCGCTCAAATCGAGCATCAGTAATTGAGACTTTAGCGTATCATAAAAAGAGATTTCCACTTTGTGCGGAATCACTTTCTTATCATCCGGGTCGCCATAATTATCATCACGGTATTTATAATCCCCCGGCTCATCATCGCCATCATTCACATATTCGCTAATGTCAATATTATCATAATCATCTGCACTTCCGTCACTTTCAAATTCATCCACACTTTCAAATTCATCGGCACCATCAGTTGGCTCTGTGTATCCATCTTCACTTGTTTCCAGCGCAGGGTTTTCTTCCATTTCCTCCTTTATTCTTTCTTCAAGATGGGCAGTGGGCACCTGCAATAACTTCATCAATTGAATTTGCTGCGGCGATAATTTTTGTAATAGCTTTTGTTGCAAACGCTGGCTTAACGACATGTACTTTTTTTCTTTTTAATAGTTATAAATTTACAGGCAAATGTAAGGATATGTTATTTTGGAACAAATTTTGTGGGTTAATTATGATTTTTTTTATTTTGAACCTTTCTTTAAAGGCACAAAATTCAACTCAACTTGTTTCAACTCGTTTTCCTGGTAAAAATATTTTTCTAAAAAACATTTCTATTTTTCCAAACTTTTCCAAACTTGATACAGCTATTTATTTCAAAAAATTTTCTTTATTAAGCCCACTGTCTAAAAGACAAATTCCGGAAAAATTTTCTCTTTATATTTCACCCCAAACCATTCCTGCCAATTTTTCTACCTATGATTATGGATTTTTTTGCCGGCAGGAATTGAAAATTGAAAAAGCAACCAATATTCCAATTCGTGTAAGGCTTGGTTCGCTGGAGCAATGCAATTATTATGAAGGAAAGCCGTAAAGAATTTAAGTTTTCATTCCATAAAAAGGAAATCTCTTTTCATACCTTCGCGCCCATGCCGGATATTGATAAATATGAAGCCGTTATCGGGCTGGAAGTACATACGCAATTGCTTACAAAAAGTAAATTGTTTTGTGGCGATAGCACGGAATTTGGCAATCCGCCCAATACCAATGTGAGTGCTATTTCCCTTGCGCATCCGGGGACTTTGCCAAAAATGAATGAGAAAGCGGTAGAATTGGCTATCAAACTCGGGCTTGCTTTTGGTTGCGATATTATCCGCGATAATTATTTTGCCAGGAAGAATTATTTCTATCCCGACCTTCCGAAAGGTTACCAGGTTTCGCAGCATACTACTCCGATTTGTAAAAACGGAAATGTTACTATTTCTGTAAATGGGGAAGAAAGAAATGTATTGCTGAACAGGATCCATTTGGAAGAAGACGCAGGGAAAAGTATTCATGATGTGGATGAAAATTACACATGCATTGATCTGAATCGTGCTGGCGTTCCTTTGCTTGAAATTGTTTCTGAGCCTGATCTCCATTCTTCAGAAGAAGCTTTTGCTTACGTAACGGAAATAAGAAAAATGGTTCGCCACCTGAATATTTGTGATGGCAATATGGAAGAAGGAAGCATGCGATGCGATGCCAATGTTTCGGTAAGATTAAAAGGCGAAAAAAAACTGGGAACCAAAGTAGAAGTGAAAAATTTGAACTCAATCCGAAATGTAAAAAAAGCGATTGATTTTGAAATAAGCAGGCTGATAGGAATTTTGGAAAAAGGTGAAGAAATAAAGCAGCAAACCAGGAGTTTTGACGCCAATAATGGAACTACTTTTTCCTTACGATCAAAAGAAGAGGCGAATGATTACCGTTATTTTCCGGAACCTGACCTGGCACCTTTTTTAGTTTCTGAAAAGCAAATTGAATCTATAAGATCGTCTATGCCCGAATTGCCTTTGGCACTTGAAAAGAGATTGGTAAACCAATATTCATTATCAGGCGAAGCCGCCAAAGTAATTGCGGATGACAGAAAAACTGCTGATTTTTTCCAGGATATTATTCAGCATACTCATCATTATAAAGCGGTTTCAAACTGGATCATTGGCCCGGTAAAATCTTTTTTGAATGAAAATAATTTAGCAATAGAAAATTTTTCGATCAATGCAGTTACAGTGGCAAAACTGGCAGATCTTGTAGAAGAAGGAAAAGTAAGTTTTGGGATAGCAGCGGCTAAAATATTTCCTGTTTTAATAAATTCCCCTGAAGAGGATCCTTTACTGATTGCAAAAAAATTAAACCTTTTGCAGGAAAAAAATGACGAAACTTTGCAATCATGGATAGATGAAGTTTTGGCTTCCATGCCTGAGAAAGTTTCGGAATATAAAAAAGGCAAAAAAAACCTGGCGGGTTTATTCGCCGGGGAAGTAAAAAGGAAAAGCAAGGGCAAAGCAGATATGAAAGCTGTAATACAAATACTCAATCAAAAACTCAATCAATAAATTAATATAATTACAATGAAAAAAATAGTGGTTTTCTTAAGTGTGGTTTTTTTATTTTCGTGTACCTCCACACATAAAAACGGGCTTTTTACCGTAAACGGTGATTTGAAAAATGCGCCGGACCAAAAAGTATTCCTGGAACAATTGCATTTTAATGAAATGCCTCCACAGGTTTTGGATACAGCCGAAATGAAGAATGGGAAATTTACTGTAAAAGCCAATGCTTCGGATGAAGGATTGTACCGGCTTCGGTTTGAAAAAAGTGCCGGTTATTTATTTGTAAATGATAATGATAATATTGATTTTTCAGCAGATGCCAATGACACGGTTTTAAGCACCACAAAATTCAATACGCCCGCCAATGCATCTCTTACCGCGTTTATCATGAGGCTTGATTCTATCCATACTAACCTTATTGGTGAGGACCAGGCAAGAAAAGATTATCAGCAGCAAAATAATGATTCAATGGCTTTAATTGCCAACAATACGTTTAATGTTAGCAATGAATGGTACAATCATTTTTTAGTAAACTATATTGATACTACTGAAAATCCTGTAAATGCACTATTTGCACTTGGATATACACAAGATGTTCCAATGGATACTGTAAAAAATTTAATGGCAAACCTTACCAAAAAATACCCCACAAATTCCTCCGTTGCCGATATGCAAAAGCAATTGGACCAATACGTTGCCACACAGGATAAACAGCAAAATAATGATATAGCAGTAGGAAAAATGGCACCTGAGCTTACTTTGCCCGATGTAAACGGGAAGCCATTTTCATTAAGTTCGCTTCGTGGAAAATATGTTTTATTAGATTTTTGGGCAAGTTGGTGCTGGCCCGTGCAGGCAGGAAAATCCAAATGTTGTGGCTAATTATAACCAGTTTAAAGATAAAAACTTTACCGTACTTGGTGTTTCTCTCGACCAGGATAAAAATGCATGGCTGAAAGCGATAAAAGATGACGGGCTTGTGTGGAAACAAATAAGCGACCTTAAATTCTGGAATAGCGCCGCTGCCGCCGAATACCATGTGGAAGCCATTCCTTATAATGTGTTGATTGATCCGCAGGGCAAAATAATCGGCACAGAATTAAGAGGTACCGAACTACATGATAAACTGGCGGAAGTATTGAAATAGAGGGAATTAAATAAGCCTCATTGCTTTACCTAAAGCAGTGATCCACCATGGAAGAATCATCCAGAAATATTCTCTGATCCAGATTAAAAAAATTACCTGGACAATTGCTGATATAACAAACATGATCCACCATTTTCCTACGGGTTGTGTTTCTTCTACGTGTTTTGTTTCTTCCATCTGAGATATTTTTTGGCAAATATAATTGTTAAACCAATTGCCTGAAAATTTTTGAGCTTCTTTTGATAAGGCATAATACATTGTTACAGGCCACTTTTGCAAACAAATTCATTTTGGGGAAAATAAAAATCTTCCATTTTTGTTCATTTACTGACAATTAATTTAAAATAAAAAATTATGTATTCTGGTTTTTGAAATTAGTTAAATAAATATTTTTTTAAATACAAAATTCCTATCTTTAATATTCATTTCTACCCTTTCCGAACATTCGCTTCTAACCTTTCAGACACTTATTTTTTTAACCTTAAAAAACTTAATTATGAAAAGAATTGTTTTCGGCTGCCTGCTGCTGCTTGGATTTTCACTGTTTGCAAGCAGGGCTGTTTCTCAAAAAATGGCATGGACAACCAACTCGAAAGAGGCTTCAGAACAAGCAGGAATTGGAATTACGCATTTAATGAATGTAGAATTTCCACAAGCATATGAAGCTTTTTCAAATGCCGTAAAATTGGATCCCAATTTTACCCCACCTTTGGTTTTATTGGCAAATATGTCAGTAGGCGCTACACGAAAAGCCTTTGCCGACAGAGCGCTCAAAAGTGCAGAAAATAAGACAGAAGGAGAGAAATTATTTGCTTCAATAGTAGAAGCTAAAGATGGTGCAAGTGCTGGTGAAATATTTGCAAAGCTTCACCAAATGTTTCCCGATGGATCGCTTATTGCATGGTATTATGCTCAAACACGTGCCACCCCGGACGAGAATTTCCAGTCTTCAGAGGATAACCTGAAAAAATTTCCGGATAATCCGGCTTTCTATAATACTATGGCGTATATGTACATGCAGATAAAAAAAGACAATGCAAAAGCCAAAGAGTATTTCGATAAATATCTTGCTATGTATCCTGATGGATATAATCCCTATGATTCCATGGGCGAATATTATTTGAATGTTGGAGATACTACCAATTCAAAGAAATATTATATGTTGTCATTGGAGAAATATCCTTTTGCAAATAGCTCCCTTAATGCACTGCAAAAAATAAATGGTACCAATCAATAAATCAGATTAATCTGTTACATAAAAAAGCAGGTGAAAATCCTGCTTTTTTTATTTTATTTTGGATGTTTTATTTCAGTAAACCATCAATGTAATCAGCTACTTCAGCATTTCCGTTTGCCTTTTGAGCGGCGCTTATTTTACTGAACGCTTGTTTTAAACTTGGGTCAACATACCCCCTGTATTGTTCGGGAATTTGATTCCTGAATTTCATGATTTCATCTACGCCTTTTCTCACATCTTCCTTATTTTTAACCGTAGCCAGGTATTTGGCAAATATGAGAGAGCTCATCATTTTATTTTGTGAAAGCGGTTCATCTTTAAAATGATTTAGTAAAAAATCAAAATCCCCTTCAGAACCGTTTTTGATAATGATAGCCGAAACTACTTCTCCCAATTTTCCCAAAGCATCACTACTATATTTTTTTGCTAAAGAATATGCCTGATCGGGTTCAAGGCTTGTAAGGCCTTCCAGTGCCGCGCCTGAGACAGAATAAGATGAATCATCTACATATTTTTCAAATATGGGCAGGTATTTTTTGTCATTGGTTTTGGAAAGAATTTCAATCGCCTGCGCCTGCACTTTTTTATTGGGGTCTTTTACAGCCATTTGTTCTACCACATTTAGCACAGAGGGAACAGTATATCTATTTTCTTTTTCAATATATTGTAAAGTGAGCAAGCGCAAACCGGAATATTTATCATTCAAACCAAGTGCAAGTGAACTCAACTTGTTTTTACCAAAATATTCAAGTGCTTCTCTTCTATCTAAATAATTTGGCGCATATCTATATTGCTGTTCAAATTCATCAGCCGTTTTGTTGTCTTTTTTTATGCAAAGCAAAACTTTATCTGCATCTACATTTACCAATGAAGGTTTCTGAGCGCTTGCAAAATAAAAAGTGTCAGAAGGATCCTCTAACCACACTTTGTATCTTTTTTTATGGGCCCCCGAGCTGTAAACATCAATGGCAGTTGGTAATTTAAAAATCTTTCCTGTTTTTTGAGTTTGATCTACAATTACTCTTTCTACGCCATTGCTATAATTATAATTGATATCAAGCGTTGGCTGCCCACTGCCATAATACCATTGATTCCAAAACCAGTTCATATCCTGCCCTGTTACATCTTCAAATACCAGCCTTAATTGTTCGGCTTCTGCAGGTTTAAATTTGTAACGGTTAAGGTACTCGTTCAGTGCAGTAAAAAAAGCAGAATCGCCTACATAATTTCTCAGCATGTTTAAGATTCGGCCGCCTTTATTGTAACTTACCGCATCAAACACATCTTCCCGGCTTTTATAATAAAACCTTACTAAATTTTTATTTTCATCGCCGCTCAATAAATATCCCTGCATATCATCATAATTCAATTCATCAGCCGCGTCTTTTCCATGCCGGTATTCACGCCATAAATATTCACTGTAGTTGGCAAATGATTCGTTGAGTGTAATGTTGCTCCAGCTTTCTGTTGTAACAAGGTCACCAAACCAGTGGTGAAATAATTCATGAGAAATATCATCTTCCCAGGCATTTCCATCTACCAACTGCCGGGCATTTTGATAGGCGCCATCCTGGTGCAAAGTGGCAGTAGTATTTTCCATAGCGCCGCTTACATATTCCCTGCCAACCATCTGGTCATATTTTTGCCACGGATAGGGGAAGTTTAAAATTTTGGAGAAAAAGCCAATCATAGCGGGCGTTTCGCCAAATATTTTTCTGGCAACAGGTGCGTATTGTTTCTCAACATAATAATCCACATCCATATTTTTATACTTATCTTTTACGATAGCATAATCGCCAACACCCATAAAAAATAAATAAGGGGAATTGGGAAGATCCATTTTCCAATCATCAGTGCGTGTTCCATCACTGTTCTTTTGCTGGTGAACCAACAAACCATTACTGAGCGTTACATCTTTTGCCGGAACAGTCATCAGAATTTCTTCTGTGGTTTTTTGATCCGGCTTGTCAATTGTAGGAAACCAGGCGCTGTTCGATTCTGTTTCGCCCTGTGTCCATATTTCCTGGTGTTCATCAGTTTTGCCTAAAGGGTTAATGAAATATAAACCCTTGGCATCAGAAATTGCCGCGCTTCCCGGAAGTTTCAGGTCGTTTGGCTTAGAAATATAATTAAGGTAAACGGTGTATTTTTGGCCTTTTTTATAAGTTTTATCCAACGCGATTTTCAATTGCATGCTATCATAAGAATATTGTAAAGGAATTTTGGACTTTCCATCTATCATAGCAATTTCTTTTATCTCCATTCCTTTTGCATCAAGCGTTAAAGAATCTGTAGGATAAAAATGAGGTTGAAGTGTAACCCATTCCTGGCCATACATCCATTGCTTTTGATAATCAAAATTTACAGCAAGTTTCGTATGAACCAAATCATTGATTCGTGGATAAGAAGCCCGGTAAATGTGTTTCCAGGCGGTATCTGTTTTGGCATTGTCGTTTGTATCATCCTGTGCACTTGCAGAAAGTACAGCAGAAAGAAACAAAAAAGCGAGAAATATTTTTTTCATAAATAATTTTTAATTGGAAGCAAAAATAGTTGCTAATTGTAAAAACTTCCTATTTTTTCGATGGAAGGCAATTTTAATTATTATATTAAATAGATTTGCTGTTATGTTGATTTTTCCGTACAAGAAGCTATCTTTTCTTTTTTTGATAATTGCATTTGCCTTTACTGCAAGCGCTCAGCAGGGTCATTTTGTTTATCTGCAAACAGATAATGGCAAACCGTTTTATGTGAAAATGGATAAGAAAATTCTCAGTTCTTCTTCTGAAGGTTATGTTATCATTCCAAATGTAACGAGTGGGGTTTATCAGATAAAAGTTGGTTTCGCGAAAAATGAATATCCTGAAGAAAATTTTACTCTTTCTATTGAAAACAACAATGAAGGGTACCTTATAAAACATTTTAATGAAAATGGTTTGCAATTATTCAATCTCGAAACGCTTGCCTTGATAAGCGGAAGCCAGAAAACTACAAGTACGGCAATGACAATAGCCGATTCAGCAAAAAAGGAGGCTGACCCTTTTACAAGAATGCTGGCAAACGTGGTTAAAGACTCGTCAATACTTCAAAACCACCAGGTTGTAGTTGAAAACCCTACAAAAGCCGTGGATACTTCATTAACCAATGTAAATGTTCCTTCCTCACCCACATCAAACAAAACGGACAGTTTAAGCGTGGTAAGTAATGCACCTGAACCAGTTTTAAAAACTGAAGATAATTCGGTTACAAATATCACGGGAACTTCACCGGTTTCTAAACCTGTTTTCCCCGCGGCTACCGGCACATCTTCACCCATTTCAAAATTATTGAGCATGCAGAATGAAGATGGATGGCAAATGAT
>CAVTBI010000010.1:990000-993253 GCA_963732885.1 uncultured Chitinophagaceae bacterium
AAAAGTTTATTAGAGGTAGAGCTACTGATTGGGCTAGGGGGCTTCACCGCCTACCAAACCCTGACAAACTCCGAATGCTAATAAATATTTGCGGCAGTGAGGCTGTGGGCGCTAAGGTCCATGGCCGAGAGGGAAATAACCCAGATTACCAGCTAAGGTCCCTAATACATAGTTAAGTTGATCAAACGATGTGGAGTTTCTATAACAGCCAGGATGTTGGCTTGGAAGCAGCCATTCATTTAAAGAGTGCGTAACAGCTCACTGGTCGAGAGACTCTGCGCGGAAAATAATCGGGCATCAAACTATGAACCGAAGCTGTAAGATTGCCATTAAATTGGTACATCGGTAGGGGAGCATTCTAACCAGCGTTGAAGGTGTGTGGCGATGCATGCTGGAGCGGTTAGAAAAGAAAATGTAGGCATAAGTAACGATAAATAATGTGAAAAACATTATCGCCGTAAGTCCAAGGTTTCCTGATCAATGTTAATCAGATCAGGGTTAGTCGGGTCCTTAGGCAAACCCGAAAGGGGTAGCTGATGGAAAGTTGGTTAATATTCCAACACCCGCTTTAGTTTCGATGGGGCGACGAGGTAGTGAAAAGTCCGCGGTCTGACGGAATAGATCGTTAAAGGGTGTAGTTATATCTCTTGTTGGTAAATCCGCAGGAGGTGGCGAACCTGATAGTACAGCAAAGCTTCGGCAGCGCTGATAGTGACTGTAATCATACTTCCGAGAAAAACCTCTAAGGCTAGGCTAAAGCGGCCCGTACCGTAATCCGACACAGGTGGACGGGATGAGTATTCTAAGGCGCTCGGGTGAGCCGTGGAGAAGGAACTAGGCAAATTAACGCTGTAACTTCGGGATAAAGCGTACCGCAGCGATGCGGTCACAGTAAAATGGTACAACCAACTGTTTAGCAAAAACACAGGGCCCTGCAAAATCGAAAGATGACGTATAGAGCCTGATACCTGCCCGGTGCTGGAAGGTTAAGGAAGGATGTTCGGCGCAAGCCAAAGCTTCTGACTGAAGCCCCAGTAAACGGCGGCCGTAACTATAACGGTCCTAAGGTAGCGAAATTCCTTGTCGGGTAAGTTCCGACCTGCACGAATGGTCTAATGAGTTGTACACTGTCTCCTCCACGAGCCCGGTGAAATTGTAGTATCGGTGAAGATGCCGGTTACCCGTCACGGGACGGAAAGACCCCATGAACCTTCACTACAACTTTGCATTGATTTTGAACTTTTGATGTGTAGGATAGTTGGGAGACTGCGAAGCAGTGGCGCTAGCCATTGTGGAGTCAACGTTGAAATACCAACCTTTAAACGTTTAGAATCTAATCCCTAACGGGAAACAGTGCATGGTGGGTAGTTTGACTGGGGTGGTCGCCTCCTAAAAAGTAACGGAGGCTTGCAAAGGTTCCCTCAGTACGGTTGGTAATCGTACATAGAGCGTATTAGTATAAGGGAGCTTGACTGTGAGGCATACAGGCCGAGCAGGGACGAAAGTCGGCTAAAGTGATCCGGTGGTTCTGTATGGAAAGGCCATCGCTCAAAGGATAAAAGGTACTCTGGGGATAACAGGCTGATCTCACCCAAGAGCTCATATCGACGGTGAGGTTTGGCACCTCGATGTCGGTTCGTCACATCCTGGGGCTGGAGAAGGTCCCAAGGGTTCGGCTGTTCGCCGATTAAAGTGGCACGTGAACTGGGTTCAGAACGTCGCAAGACAGTTCGGTCCCTATCTGTGATGGGCGTTAGAAAATTGAGAGGACATGACCTTAGTACGAGAGGACCGGGTCGTACGTACCGCTGGTGTATCGTTGTGCCGCCAGGTGCAGTGCAGAGTAGCTATGTACGGATAGGATAAACGCTGAAAGCATCTAAGCGTGAAACCAACCTCAAGATGAGTTTTCTTTTAAGGGCCGTCAAAGACTATGACGTTGATAGGCTATAGGTATAAAGGCAGTAATGTCAAAGCCGAGTAGTACTAATTGCCCGTTAGCTTTATTTTTTTTTATTAAGTATTACAACTTTCCCTTTATGTTAATTTATTAGCGGTTCGCTTTTAGCTTTTAGCTTTTAGCTTATTGCCATCTTTTTATGGTGGTTTTGCCGAGGGTGTTCACCTCTTCCCATACCGAACAGAGAAGTTAAGCCCCTTATGGCCGATGGTACTACACAACAATGTGGGAGAGTAGGTAGCTGCCATATTTATTTTAAGCCTTTCAGTTTATACTGGAAGGCTTTTTATTTTGTAGTTTTTTCTTTAATTCTGATTATTTTTTTGATATTATTTTCTGTCCTAATTCTTCTATCAGCGAAATTTGCCCACTTACAATTTTCGTTTTCTGAATCTTTTAAATTGAACCACGCCGCTTTATCTACTTCCGGAAATGATTGTTCTTTTCCCGATTTTGGTGGCGATTCCATTTCAAATAAGTTACTTTTTATTTCTACGGTTTCAAAATCTGCTTCTGCAGCCCATGCATAAATTATTTTTCCTGATTTTTGTTTTGCTTCTGATAATTGTATAAATCTTTCCTGATCAATATTTATTGTAATTCCCGTTTCCTCAAACATTTCTCTTATCGCAGCCTTTAAGTAATCTTCGCCTTCTTCAATTTCACCTTTAGGAATTGACCAGGCTCCTATTTCTTTTTTGACCAGAACGGTCCGCCAGGATGCACTAAAAAAACTTCTGCGATTTTATTTTTAATTCGATATAACAGCAATCCAGCGCTCTTTTTCATTTTTTGGATATTTAAAAGATTAATCACCAGTAACCAAACAAATAACAAGGATTTTTATTTTATTTTTTTAATCCCGCCTCTTTCCATAACCAATTCGATGAGTACTCCGTTTGTTTCTTTTGGATGTAGAAAACAAATCATTTTATTATCAGCCCCGGGCTTTGGTTTTTCATTTAATAAAGTAAACCCTTCGCTTACTAACCGCTTCATTTCAGATTCGATATCATCTACTTCAAAAGCTATATGATGGATGCCTTCTCCTTTCTTTTCAATAAATTTATTAATAACGCTTTCTTCTGAAACAGCTTCGAGCAATTCAATTTTATTTTCGCCTAAAGCAAAAAACGCCGTATTTACTTGTTCACTGTCAACTAATTCAGTTTTATAACAATTGGTGTTTAATATTTTTGCAAAAACAGGAATTGAAACAGACAATTTCTTTACCGCAATACCAACGTGTTCTATTTTTTTCATAAAAAGGTTTTTTCAAATTTAAGTTAAAGA
>CAVTBI010000011.1:0-9295 GCA_963732885.1 uncultured Chitinophagaceae bacterium
ACTGGCACACAAAACGGAAGTACTATTTTATTGTTTCGTGTGCACGAATCAAGGAGGACGGCCTATAAGGTTTTCAAAACCTTATAAGTATTTCCGAAATAAGATTAAAATGATGCGAAACGCCGGAAAAGCAAAAAGGAAAAGGGGAGAGGTTGCAGAAGATACCGGAGGGGAGGAAATAAGGAGTTCTTTTATTGGTTTGGTTTTCTTCTATTAACTGCTAAAAGGAAAATAAGAATTATTGTTTTTTATTGGTTTACTGTAGATAGTAAGATAAATTTAATTGCTCCCGTACCCCCGCAACTTAAACCGCTAAAGCCTATAAATCTTTTTTATACGCAACGTCCCCTATCTGGAGTTGTTGCTAAGAAGAAAATGTTTACCAATGGCCAATTATTATATGCGGTCTTCTTTTATCCTGACTCAATACTATAAATCTTTGTCGCATTCTTTATAAATGGTGTTGCACAGCACCTTCCAATCTGTTGATTTGTATTGCTTCCCAACTTGCGACATGTATTGCAGTGAATGCTACTTTATCGCTAACACTTCGCTTTAACACCTTCCTATATTTGATTATTTACAATTAAAACAGCAATTATGAAACATTCATTTCTTATGCGGAATTTCACCGTGTTAATTATTTCACTGGTTTTCTTTTCCTGCAAAAAATGGAACAATGATTCTCACACTTTTTATGGCCCGCCCGTAACGATGGGTAATGGAGTAGCCCGTTCGCTCTTAGAAGTTGGCCCTGCTGGTAACCCTTTAACTATTGGTGTAGAGTTTACAAAAAATGCATTACAAAATTTGCCGGCAACAGCGCAGTCGGAGACGGTAGATTATGTGGAATACCCTTTACTATTTGATTCAAAAATTCAGCCGCTAATGGAGACGTTAACTCCCTTTACACATTTGATACTAAATTGGGAACCTAATGGACATCCGCCCGCAGGCGTTTTTACGTTTCCACATATTGATTTTCATTTTTACATGATATCAGTGGCTGATAGACTCGCGATGCCGGAACCTTCCCCCTCTTCAATAGCCATGTTCAATTTAGCGCCTCCCACCGGCTATCTTCCGGCTGATTATACCATACAGGGTGAACCTGTGGCACAAATGGGCACGCACTGGCTCGATCATACCATGCCTGAACTCCCACCGACATTGCAGCCATTCACCCATGTGTTAATTTATGGTAGTTACAACGGGAAAGTAGCGTTCCTGGAGCCAATGGTTAAACTTGATTTCCTGATGAGCGGTACAGAGGTACATAAAGCCATTAAACAACCTGTAAACTATGATCAACCCGGTAAATATTATCCTACGAGATATAATATTTATACAGGTGCCGGAGGGAATAAAATTTATTTCACTTTGGATCAATTTGTATTGCGTTAAATAATGTCATTCATTGAACTAAGAATTCTTTTTCAACATAAACTTTAAAAAAAGAATTGAATTAAATCATGGAAATAAATGCCATCTATGTTATTTGCAAAATAAATTTGGTAATTTTCATATAAGCAATTGCCAAACATGAAGAGATCATATCTTATAGTGGCATTTATTTCTTCGCTTTTCAGTGTACAGGCGCAGCAAAATGGTAACACAATCCCTAAAGATTCTTTTTATTTTGTTGATTCAAAAGTTCAGATCCATGATTTACGCCCCGCCACTTTTGTACTTGCCGACACAACCAACAAATTAACCATCCGGGAAATTTCATCAGGCCGGTTCGATTATAAGTTTCAGCCGGTAAGTTCTTTCAAAAAATTTAAAAGCTATACAAGCTACTGGTTGCGCCTTTCAATTGAAACAGAAGATAGCATAAAAAACTGGTGGCTTATGTTGCGGGAGCCCACTAAGAATTATTACTCATCAAACAGTGTCGCAGTAAAATATGATTTTGTAGATGTATATTTTTTAAACGAAAGAAAAGAGTTGATATCACACGAGCGTACCGGTACTTTTGTTCCGCAATCACAAAAGCAAATTAAAAAACCCGCAGGTATCAGCCAGGTTTTATTTTCGGGCGGGCCGGGTGAAAAACAAATTGTTTACATAAAAATTTATGATGAATTAGGTGTTGGAACTGCTCCCGCCTATGTTGAACTTCATAATCCTGCAGTGCCTTTACCCGCAGGTACTATGGACGAGCGAATAATGGTGCAAGGTGGCATCATCTTCTTTTTTTCTTTATTCTCATTCTTCCTTTTCTTTTTCGTAAAAGAAAGATCGTATTTGTTTTTCGGCTTTTACACGCTCTTTCTTACACTTACCTATCTTATGGTTCACTCCCGGCTACCTTTTATTGACTGGTTTATACCGGAACATCCGCAATGGTATATCTTTTTTGACTTCATTTTTGTACCGGGTATATTTATATCTTTTCTCCTTTTTGGCCGTTCATTCATCAATTTACCAGCCTTATCAAAACGGACAGATAATCTTTTGAAAGTTTTTATTATTACATGGAGTATCGTTGCTATTGCAGAATTTATTGCGGTAAAAATTACACGGCATTTTATTTTTCCTTACACTATTTCCAATCTTATTTTCACGACGCTCACATTTATGTTTGTTATTCGTTTTGCTTTTTTTAAAAATATACTCGCCCGTTTATTTATCATAGGTGGCTTATGGCTCTTATTCTTTTCGGTCATTGGTTTTTTAGATAATGCATTCGGGTTTTTGCCTTTTAGCCCATGGGCTGTAGGGCAATTAGGGCAGCTTTTAATATTTGCAGTAGCACTTGCTTATAAAATAAAATTAAATGAGCAGGCAAAAGCGGAAGCCGACAGCATAAAAGAGATAGATGATATTAAATCCCGCTTCTTTGCTAACATCTCCCATGAGTTCAGAACCCCGTTAACCCTTATCCAGGGGCCATTACAGAAAATTGAAGAACAGGTAAATGGTAAATCACAAAATGGATTTACAGAAGTTCCTATGCGGCAAATCAAGAACATGAGGCGGCATACAGACCGGCTGCTTGAACTTGTAAATCAATTGCTCGACTTATCCAAACTCGATTCAGGTAAAATGAGGTTACAGGTGATAAAAGGAGATGTGATGCAAATAATCAGGGTTCTCGCAGCGTCGTTTGAATCGATAGCCGAAAGAAAACAGATCCATTTTTATTTTCATCTTCCCGAACAAACTACGATCACTTTTTTTGATAAAGACAAGTTAGAAAAAATTGTAACCAATCTTTTAGGAAATGCATTTAAATATACCCCTGAAAAAGGCAGCGTATCATTCAATGTAGAATTTGATGAGAACAGGATGCGGCTTGAAGTGGAAGACAGCGGGCCGGGTATTTCAAAAAAAGACCTGGTGAAAATATTTGACAGGTTTTACCAGGTGGAAGGAAGTGAAGATAAGGGCTCCGGCGTTGGCCTTGCCCTGGTAAAAGAATTGGTTGGCCTGTATGGCTGGCCAGATAAGTGTAAGCAGCGAACCCGGCAAAGGAACCCGGTTTAAAGTAAGCCTGCCGGTAGGTAAAAATGCCTTTAGTGAAAATGAGATTGTATATGGAGAATGGAAGGAAAATGGAATTCAAACAAATAAAGCAATTGAAGAAGATGGCGGGAACTTTTCGGTTATGCCTACCGCCAGCGAAGATGATTTACCCCTTGTTTTAATTGTAGAAGATAATAATGACATGCGCCATTTTATTTATGAGGCTCTTGAAAATGATTACAAGGTGATTGAAGCTGCTAACGGAAAGGAAGGTTATGAGAAAGCAGTTGCAGAAATTCCCGACCTTGTTGTTAGCGATGTAATGATGCCCGTAATGGATGGTTTTAAAATGACGGAGAAGTTAAAGAAGAATGGGCATACCAGTCATATTCCTGTGATTTTATTAACTGCCAAAGCAGGCCAGCAGCATAAGGTGGAAGGCCTTGAAACCGGCGCAGATGATTACTTAACCAAGCCTTTTGATGCAAGAGAATTGCTTATAAGAATTCATAATCTTATTCAGCAAAGAAAATTATTACGTCAGAAATTTGCAGGTGAAATAATACTAAAGCCTTCTGAAATGGCTGTTACCAGTGCGGATGAAAAATTTCTGAATAATGTAATGCACGCAATTGAAAAAAATATGAGTGAGGAAGATTTCGGAGTAGAAGAACTGGCACGGGAAGTAGCCATGAGCCGCAGCCAATTACATAGAAAACTAATTGCATTGACCAACCAGGCGCCAAGTAATGTATTGCGCAATACCCGGTTGCTTAGGGCAAAGGAATTACTGCAAAAAAAATATGCAACTCCTTCGGAGGTGGCGTACAAAGTTGGCTTTAACAGCCATACTTATTTCTCCAAATGTTTTAAAGAAGAGTTTGGCATAAGCCCCAGCGAGGTTGTGTAAGGTAAAGCAACTCCACCCGGATCAAAATGGATTTCGTTTAAGCATTATTGTTATAAGGGAAGCAAAATAAAAATCTGTTGAATTTATTGGTTTACTGGAAATACTTATGATACTGAAATGCCGGGTGAGGGCACCTGCCAGGGGAATGGAAGCGTGCCTTGAATGTTCCTTTCATCTTTAGCAGTTGATTTTTCTTTTTCCTGAAGTATTAATTTAAATCGAAAGATATTTATTTTACTAAGCCAAGATGATTGCCGGTTAAGATCGGTTTTTAGGAATTTTCTTTCTGTTATTAATCCCGGTAAATTTTATAATTTAAAGTTAATACACATGGTAATTGACTGCCTTTTGATGTAAGGATATTCTTAGCGACTAATTTCGCACAGAATTGTGCCTCTAAAAAAATGGCTTCAATCGCAACTATTGGAAACAATCTTTAATACACTCATTGAAACTTTTATTGAAAATAAAGTTGGCATAACAGAAAATTTTTTAAACCCAACCCTTGCATCCAAACTCAGAGCAAACCTTTTAAATCTGTATTCCCAAAATAAACTTCGTTCTGCAGGAACCGGGAATGGCGCTGTGCCAGTGCAGGATAAATTGATAAGAAGCGATATGATCTATTGGCTTGGCCGGAAAAATAACAATGAGGATGAAAATGCTTTTTTTGATCTGATGGATGCTTTTGTGAGTTATTTAAACAGTACCTGCTATACCGGAATTACAGGATATGAATTTCATTATACACTATACGAAAAAGGAAGCTTTTATAAAAAACATATTGACCAGTTTACCAATAATAAGAGCCGGCAATATTCAATGATCCTGTATTTAAACGAAGGATGGCAGCCGGAAGATGGTGGTGAATTGTGCATCCACTATGATGATAAGATCCAACATATAGCTCCTTTAAATGGCAAAAGTGTTTTCTTTAAAAGCAGTGAACTGGCGCATGAGGTATTAGTAGCTTACCAACCACGTATGAGTATTACCGGCTGGCTCAAAAAAGATTAATTGCAATCGCCCTGGTTCGGTGTGTCACGAATGAATAGAATTGATAGTTCTTTTCAATGCTGTATAAAAGATGGTAGCAGGCCTACCGCATACGCTGTGCAGACGGGGTATGCAAACCACCTGAAGGTGCTGCAATTAAAAGTTGTGGTGCTGAACGTTCAGGCAAAAGGTGTCTGTAAAGGCATCAGGTAAGTGTAAAGAAGCTGAACGAAAGTAAACCGACCGAAGACATGTCGAAACGGTACCTCGTTGTTAAAAGTATCGGCCTCGAACCGTTGATACGATTACTGTAGCAGTTATCTGTTTACGGGCTACAGAACAACCGGCATTAAGGCGGCAGGAGCTTTACACAGGCTTTTATACGGAACGTGAGAGGTTTTCCGGTTGATGTGCTAATAAGCTTTGCAGGAAGTTTTTTTTTTTAGAAGCGACTGTTCAATAAATATTCTACAGTTCATATTGCAACTCAATCTTGCTATAGGCAGGAGAAGCAACCGGAAGCGTCGGACGAAGCCATAGTAGCGAAGAAGTTTCTGTAATGGAGATGGAGCGAAGGGCTTCGGTTATCTAAGTCGAATTATTTTTAAACAACTCTGATTAAAATGGAGGATGATGCAAGAAGAAAAGACAAAATCATTGCCGGTAAGTAAAAGGATGGTATATGATAGCTATTTAAAAACGGTGTCAAAGCAAGGAGGTGCGGGCATAGACCGTGAAAGCATTGAAATGTTCAATGGCAACATGAGTAAGAACCTGTACAAGATTTATAATCGCATGGCATCGGGTAGTTATTTTCCGCCAGCAGTACGAACGGTATTTATTCCAAAGAAGCAAGGCGGATTAAGACCGTTGGGCATACCAACAGTAGGAGACCGCATAGCGCAGGGAGTAGTAAAAGATTATCTGGAACCCTCGGTGGATGCAGTCTTTCACAACAGCTCATTTGGATACAGCCCGGCAGAAGTGCGCATGATGCACTTGCTCAATGCCAGGCTAATTGTATTCAGAAAGCCTGGGTGTTAGATGTAGATATAAAAGGGTTCTTCGATAACATCAGTCACAGAATATTGTTAGCATTGCTTGGGCAGCATACGCAGGAGAAGTGGGTGCTGATGTATGTAGAAAGATGGTTGAAAGCTGGGGTAGAGCAGGAAGATGGAAGCATATCAGCAAGGACGAAAGGCACGCCGCAAGGTGGAGTGGTTAGTCCATTACTGGCTAATATTTACCTGCATCATGCTTTCGACAAGTGGATGGATGAGACACATCAGCAATGTCCATTTGAACGCTATGCAGACGACATCGTTATCCATTGCAGCAGTAAAGAAGAAGCGGAAAAGTTGCTGGAAACACTAAAAGTAAGGATGCAGGATTTTGAATTGACGTTGCATCCTGAAAAGACAAAGATTGTGTATTGCAAAAATTATCAGCGTCCTGACAGACATGAAAATGAGAGCTTTACATTTCTGAGTTATAGCTTCCAGCCAAGAACAGTAAAGAGTAAATTTGGCAGTGCGAAACGCTTGTTGGTGTTTGGTGCAGCCATCTGCAATAATGCAAAAGCGAGTATCAGAACAGCAATCAAAGAAGTATTGCGGACACAATGGAGTACACAAACCTTAGAATGGTTTGCAGAGAAGCTAAATCCAAAAATACGAGGCTGGATCAATTACTACACGAGGTTTAACAGAGATGAAGCGCATGGCGTATTTTATTATTTGAATGAACTAATCCGTAAATGGATGAAGCACAAATATAAAATAGGTAGCAAAAAGCGATTGTATAATAAATACAGATTGCTGCAATCAGAAAATCCATTGTTGTTTTATCATTGGAAGATTGGAATAAAAGCTTGATTTAGATAACACGAGCCGTATGAAGGGAGACTTTCACGTACGGTTCCTTGAGCGGTTTGGGCTGTAATGCCCTTGCCTACTCGACTATCTATCGTATACTTCCACCGGGGCAAAGCCATCTTAGGAAAAGGTGAAATAGTAACCTTCCAAACCCCCGCGCCCCGGGGAAAGCATACTGTAATAGTTTCCTATGGCGATATTACCTTGTGCTATTTTTATTCTTGCTTCTATTTCAAAATCTTTATGTGTGACAATCTTTATTTCCTGCGTATCACCACGGTAAGCGCGGCCGAAAGAATTTACGATGATTTATTTATAGTCATCATTTTTAAGAAGGTAGCTCCAGTTACAAATAGTAGCTGTTAAAAATTCAGTATAATAATTCAGAAGCAATGAATAAATCTAAAACTTTTCTTTTAGAAATGAGCGTCTAACCCAAAAGTTGTTACCCGGGGACGCCAACAACAGCAGGGGATGATTAGTAAAAAAATTGTTCAGAAATGATCTTGCCATCTTTTAGTTCAAAAATGGCTATTTCTTCCAAATTCATGCGAGGCTTTCCTTCAAAAGTAATATCCCTGCTCAATACCACTGTAAAAAAATTACCAGCTACCAGCGGGGCACTGCAATGCTGGCTATGGATTTCTTCAATCATTTTTCGGTTGGCATCGCCTTTAGCCTTTATTGCATCCAATCCTTTGGTAGTGGGTTGTATACCTCTTGCAATAACATGTTCGGGTTCTTTATTCACCATGTCCTGCCGGCAAAGTTCATATAATATCTCCGTCCATTTATTTTGTTTTGCCAATTCACAGTATCTGTTGGCCACTTCCTGTGTTGTAATAATTGCCTGTTTCATAATTGCTTTTTTAATTTATTTTATTAATACTGCAAAGATGAAATGGAAGTATGACAGCCCTATGTCAGGGGCCTAAAAAATATTTTCGGCCAGGCGGCAAAATATTTTTTCAGGGCGGCGTCCCTGCTTTTAAATGTCGAGGTATAAAATTCTAATTTTTGTATCCTGTCTATACGAAAAGCCCTGAAATCATTGCGAAGTTTACACCACGCAACTAATATCCAGTTTTCGTTTAAGTAACACAATACCTGCGGCTCTATTACCCTCGATGTGACCGGGCTATTATCTGGTTTTTGGTAAACTATTTTTGTTAGAGTATGATTGGTAATGGCCAACTGCAGTTCCGAAAGAGAATTACTTGTTTTATTATCACTCCTGCCTTGTTCCAGTATTAAAATTCTTTCCGACAACAAGTCAGATTTTGCCTTAATTCCGGAACGGGTTATTGATTTTATTTTTACTAATGCTTCCTGGAAGTTCTTCGCAAGCGAGGCATCTTTTGTTTTACTTATTAAATGCCCGGCGGTAACAAGGGCATTGGCTTCAGCCTCAGTAAACATTAGGGGAGACAGGGTATAACCATCCATGATCGAATAGCCCTTGCCGTCGATAGTTATTACCGGAACCCCGGAACTTTCCAGGCCTTATGTCGCGGTAAACAGTTCTTATGCTAATGTCAAATTTTTTGGCAATGTCTGTTGCAGTTAAGATGCGCTTCGACTTTAACATGGTAGCGATGTTCGTTATCCTTGCCAGCCTTGATATTTCGTTTTCTTTTGTCATCAGTTAATAAAAATATTAGTGAGTCATGCGATGTACTTTTGGTTATCTGCTCAATCCATCAATAATCATAATGGAGCTAAAATAAAGTGGCGTTGAAGTATCTGTCCCTTCCTTCTAAGAATAGCTTCCGGGTTATAGCAGAAGAAGAATATTGCCTTTTTGTATTTACCTTCATTTTTCCCTTGCTGTCAACTCCTCGCAGGTAGCGATTGAAGCGATCCCGCCAATTATTTCTTTATTTTGAGCGAGAAATAATACGACAAAATACCAGGTACGATCCATATAAGCATGGTAAGTAGTAACGGGTCAAACTTACCTGATGCCGCAATACCTGAATAAACAGCGCCGGCAAGATCAAGAAACAAACCGGCATAGGGCCTAATCTTTTATCCTGCCTCGCCC
>CAVTBI010000012.1:0-669299 GCA_963732885.1 uncultured Chitinophagaceae bacterium
ATAATATTTTGAAAAAATCTTTCAATAAAGTCGATTTTGAAGAGTATGAAAAGACTACCATAGGTAGTGATGTATGGATAGGTTCAAATGCTTTTGTCAAGGGGGGGGTAACTATTGGACATGGCGCGGTAATTGGTGCTCATTCCGTAGTTACTAAAGATATTGAGCCTTATTCAATTGTTGCTGGGAATCCGGCTAGATTAATAAGGAAGCGATTTGATGACATTATTATTCAAAAATTAATAGAATCAGAATGGTGGAACTTTAGTGATAAGATTCTAAATAAAATGTCCGTCCACTTCAATGAAATTGATGAATTTTTAAGGTTTCTAGAAGCTAAGAGAAAAAATATTTAGATTCAATTTTGAGTTAAAATTTTCATTCCTATAAATGGGCTATTTAAGATTAATCTTGATATTGCAGTGTTTGATTTTTGGAAGTTTAAACATCCAGAGTCAAAATCTTGCAATGCATAAAAGTTATACCTTATCGCCCTCACCTAATTACAGATATTCTGTTCTTTCTTCAGATAAATCCTACTTAACAGATGGCGATTATACAAGTGGATTTTTTTGGTCTCAGCCCACTACGGTAGGTTGGCAAAATTGTGATAAAGTAAGGATAGATATCGATCTTGAAAAGGAGCAGCCAGTTGGAGGAATAACTTTTAATACGGCCAGGAGCATGCAGTCACAGGTAAGTTTTCCATCTAATATTTATGTATTCCTAAGTAAGGACAACGAACACTTTATTTACGCCGGTGATGCTGCTAATAATACTGATAATCAACCCGGTGGATACGAAGTGAAAAAGTTCTTTTTAAATAATATTAATCAAATAGCAAGGTATGTTTCGTTAATCGTTATTCCTAAAGGACTTTTTGTGTTTTGCGACGAAATTGAAGTAATAAAAGGAATAAATGAATCAAGTTCGCAATCTAAATCGATTTGGATAGGTAATTTAAATAGCGCTTTAGATTCTCTAAAAACAAGTGAATTTAATCGCATAGCGAAAACGCATGCATCAATGTTGGGGAAAAACTATAAAATCCCTTTTATTGCTGAAAAATATGATCCATGGGATACTTTAAAGGAAATACATGAACCGAAGGGGAATAACGATCTTTTAAACTATCAACTTTTAATCCCGGTTAATGGAGTTCAATACGGAGCTTTTGTACTGACTAATAACCATATCGATTCAAAAAAATTTGAAATCAATTCTCTACATTCTACTTCAAATTATAATATGGAGATATTCAATGCAACCTTTGTAGCATCAGGTCGTTTTGTAAAATCTCCGGATGCATTGATTCCTTTCAAAAAAAACATTACCATTGGGCATGGCAAGTCTGAATTGTTCATTTTTAAAATAACTGGAAAAAAGATTGGTATCATAAATTCATCAATAAGAATTAGTACAGGAAAAAAAGCAATTTATGCAAAGATATCTGGTAAGATTTTCAATCTTTTTTCTTTCAACAATAAAGATCAATTGAATGCCATTAACTGGGCGTACCTAAATTATCCAATGTTGAAAGATTGCAAAACTGAAGCTGCCGAAGACTTAAAGCTGCACCACATCAATACCGTTGTTATTCCACCGACATATATACCAAAAATGGATAACAATTATCAATCCTTTTTAAGTTACCTGGCTTATTTTAAAACTGTAGATAATATTTTACTGTTTACGAATTATGCCAGTAAAGAAAATTATAAACATTTTGGTCCCTGGATGTCTTCTGAATTTAAAAATAATTTTATGATATGGTATCATGAGCTCATGACGGTCTTAAAGGGAAATGGATTTTCTAATTCACAAATTTATTTGTATCCTTTTGATGAAGTACGAGGGGATGCTATTGATAGGTTTAAAAAATTTGCAAGCTGGGCTAAAATTGCTATCCCGTCTATAAAAATTTATTCTACATTAAATAATAAAGATGCAATAGATAATATTTTGCCATTTGTAGATATAGCTCAAATTCCATCAAATCTTAATTTATTATCAATGCTGCCATCAAATCATTGCGAGATTTGGATTTATTCTACGGCCAGTTCCTCAAGGTCTTTATCACCATATTTATATTACAGAATGATGGCGTGGAAAGCCTTTGCAAATAGTATTACAGGAATTGGTTTTTGGGATTATGCTGATGAAGGAAGAAGGAGCAAATTGAATGTAATTTCTGATTCCTGGAATAACCATTCAAGCAGCAGTTATTCGGTTATTTATAATGGTCCGGAAAAAGAAATTATTTCAAGTAGGCGCTGGGAGGCTTTTCGTCTGGGTATTGAAGATTATTCAATTATAAAGGCTTATGCGAAAAAAGTCGGACTATCAAAGGCGAAAATTTTGGTTAATAAAGTTATTTCTGATCCTAAAGATACCTCCAAAGCAGACAGCGTAAGAGATAAAATGATAACTGCATTATTTGAAAAATAGAATAGTATATTTTGTGACTGTAGTTGCAATTAATCCAGCTAAGAAATAAAGATTCTCTGAAATTAGCTTTTCTGGCAGAAAAGGTGGTTGATAGAAAATAGAGAGCGTAAGAATGAAGATTCTCTTTTTGACAATAATAAAAATAAATTCCCTTGAAGAACGTGGAATATATACGGATTTATTGAGGAAATTTCGTGGTGGAGGGCATGAAGTTTTTATCGTGAGCCCGGCAGAACGTAGGTACAAGACCACAACCAATCTTAAAAAAGAAAAGGGGGGTACTCTCCTCCAGGTAAAGAGCTTTAATCTGCAAAAAACCAATATTATAGAAAAAGGAATAGGAACGCTGGCTCTTGAATACCAATTTTTATGGGCCGTCAAAAAGCAATTTCCTAACGAGAAATTTGATTTGATTTTGTATTCAACCCCTCCTATTACTTTTACAAAATTGATCAATTTTATTAAGAAGAGAGATAAGGCCTATGCTTATTTGTTATTGAAGGATATTTTTCCGCAAAATGCTATTGATATGCATTTGATGAAAAAAGGGGGATGGTTGCATCAAATGTTTATTAAGAAAGAGAGAAAGCTGTATGAAGTATCTGACATGATAGGTTGTATGTCAGAAGCAAATAGAAATTATTTATTAAAGCATTATGATTTTCTAAAACCGGAAAATGTTGAGGTTAACCCGAATTCGATAGCGCCCCTGGATAAAAAACAAACTATTGAAAGTAAGGTTGCCACAAGAAGAAGATACGGATTGCCCGTTAATGATAAAATTTTTATTTATGGCGGAAATTTAGGGATACCGCAAGGGATCAATTTTTTGTTAGAGACTATTGAAACTTGTTCTATCCCCAATGTATTTTATTTGATTGTTGGTTCTGGTAGAGAGTATAACAGAATAGCGCAATGGTTTGAAGATAAAAAACCGGTTAATGCTAAACTTTTGGAAAGTTTGCCAAAGGTTGAATATGATTTGCTGTTGGAGGCTTGCGATATAGGGATGATTTTTCTAAATCCAAATTTCACCATCCCAAATTTCCCTTCCCGCTTATTATCTTATTTGGAATGCAGCATGCCTGTTCTAGCGGCTACGGATAAAAGTACAGATATTGGAAAAGTAATTGAGGAAGCCGGATGTGGCGTATGGGTCCAGTCTGGGGACATGAATGGTATGTTGAAAGCAATACAAAAAATGAGAGAGAATGAGGATGAGTTTTTATTAATGAAAAAAAATGCCATGGCACTACTTGATAAAAATTATACGGTGGATATTTCCTACCATTTAATAGCAAGTAAAGTAGGACAACATGTATAAATACTTCTTTAAATTTTTTTTTGATTTCTTGTTAGCTTTATTTGCCTTAGTCATCCTTAGTCCTTTTTTTATTCTTATTTTTTTGGCTCTGTTTTTTGCTAATAATGGTAACCCCTTTTTCTTTCAATTGCGGCCGGGATTGAATGAAAAGATTTTTAAAGTGATCAAGTTCAAAACCATGAACGATAAAAAGGATAAAAAAGGAAATTTATTGCCTGATGAAAAACGCCTTACTGCAATTGGCGAATTTAGTCACGAAAAACTTCTTTGGATGAAATTCCTCAATTGATAAATGTAATCAAGGGTGACATGAGTTTAATAGGTCCGCGGCCATTATTGATAGAATATCTTCCATTGTATGATAAAGTTCAAAAAAGAAGACATGAAGTAAAGCCGGGTATTACAGGATGGGCGCAGGTAAATGGCAGGAATGCCATTAAGATGGGAACAAAAATTTGAAGATGATGTCTGGTATGTGGATCACGTTTCTTTTTCTTTGAAGACGAAATAAAACTATTAGTTTTCGAAAAACAATTTAATGCACTATAAAGATGCGATTAATTTATAAAATTGCACTATTATAGTGCAAAAATAACTAAATTTGTAGAAACTTAACGGCAGTGGAAAAATTATTTGAACGTTGCTATAAACTGGTAAAAGAAACTGAAGAAGTTTTTTTTCGTTATATATACGATCAAATTAACTGGAACAATCAAATGGTGGGTTTGATAGGCCCAAGAGGAGTTGGTAAAACGACCTTGATCCTGCAATATATTAAGAACAAACTCAACCTTACTGAAACTTTATATGTTACTGCCGAGGACTTCTATTTTGTAGAAAACCACCTTACCGGCCTGGCTGATGCCTTTGTGAAATTAGGAGGGAAATACTTGTTTATAGACGAAATTCATAAATACAAAGAGTGGTCAAAGGAATTAAAGTTGATTTATGATTATCACAAGGAATTGCATGTAATATTTACCGGATCATCGGTATTGGATATTAAAAAAGGAACGTCCGACCTCAGCCGGAGAGCCGTGATTTATAATTTGCAGGGGTTGTCATTCAGAGAGTATTTAAGCTTATTTCATCATATCGAAATAAAAACATACGGCCTCGGCGAAATTAGTCAGCACCTGGTAGAAATACCGGAATTACCTCATCCGCTTCCCTTCTTTGCGGATTATTTAAAAACCGGCTATTATCCATTTGCAAAAGAAGAAGATTTTGATCTTCGGCTACAGCAAATCATTAATCAAACGTTGGAAACTGACATACCGCTTTATGCGGATATGAATGTATCTACCGGAAGGAAACTGAAACAATTGTTGGCGATCATAGCTCAAAGTGTACCCTTCAAACCCAATATGAGTAAAATCGCAGAAATGCTTGGGGCGAGTCGTAATAACATAGCAGATTATTGCCTTTATATTGAAGAAGCCGGACTTATCTCCCAGTTAAGAGACGATACAGGAGGAATCCGGGGGTTGGGGAAAGTCAATAAAATTTACCTGGATAACACGAACCTGGTATATAATATGGCAAGAGATACATCAGAGAAGGGAAATATAAGAGAGACTTTTTTCCTTAACCAGTTGCGGGTAAAACATACTGTTACAGCGTCGCCGGTGGCAGATTTTTTAATAGAGGGTAAAACTTTTGAGGTAGGGGGCAGAAAGAAGAAAAATAAACAACTCCGTACTGTTGAGAATGCTTTTGTAGTAAAAGATGATATTGAGCATGGTTACCTAAATACCATTCCCTTGTGGCATTTTGGGTTGATGTATTGAAATGCATTTGTAACAAGAATAAAATGGTTAATATAAAAATTCATGTATCGTTCTTTTTTTAAACCACTACTCGATTTTCTCATCGCCTTTACCGGATTTATTATTTTATTACCCCTCTTTCTGCTTGTTTGGCTTATCCTGCTGATTGCGAATAATGGTAAAGCTTTTTTTATACAATTACGCCCAGGTAAAAATAAAAAATTATTTAAGGTGATCAAGTTCAAAACCATGAATGATAAAAAGAATAAAAATGGACATCTTTTACCAGATGAAAAACGGTTAACTGGCATTGGAAAATTTATCCGCAAAACCTCTTTAGATGAAATCCCTCAATTACTGAATGTAATTAAAGGAGATATGAGCTTAGTAGGGCGCGTCCCTTATTGGTAGAGTATCTGCCCTTATATAGTGAACAGCAAAAAAGAAGGCATAATGTTAAGCCGGGTATTACGGGCTGGGCCAGGTTAATGGTAGAAATGCCATTAGCTGGGAGCAAAAATTTAATTATGATGTTTGGTATGTGGAGCATTTATCTTTTCTTTTGGATTTTAAAATTGTATTATTAACTATTAAAAAAGTTTTTAAATCAGAAGGTATTAATTCAGCAACGGCAGCAACAATGGAAAGGTTTACCGGAAATTAAATTTATGTTATAAGCCAATGTATAAGCGGTTAATGCAAAAATGTGGAGATGAAATCTATTTTGTCTGTTTATGATAATCGGTATAGTTTAGAAATATGACAGAAACGGAAATAAATGAATTGGTAGCCACAGGTGAAAACATGGTCTGCGAGTTTAAACGCAGTTTCAATGTGGAAACCATTGAAACGTTGGTGGCTTTTGCCTATGGCAACCCGGAACGAAGGGATAGATTCCCGAAAAATTTGTATGAAATACCAGGAATTGGTATTTTTGAAATAAATTGAAAGTTATGGCAAAGAATACATCTATTTTGTTGGGTGACTATTTTGATAATTTTATAAATCAGCAAATTAAAACCGGAAAATTTTCTTCTACAAGTGAAGTTGTTAGAGCTGCATTAAGAATGTTTGAATACGAGGAATCCAAAAAGACTAAACTGATTAGCGAACTTAAGAAAGGTGAAAAGTCGGGATTTGTAAAAAACTTTAATCGAAAAACTTTTCTGAACGATCTTCATCAAAAACATTCTGTTGAATGATGAAATATAAGCTCAGTAAAGAAGCCTTAAATGACCTTGAAAATATTTGGCTTTTTACCTTTGAGAATTGGTCAGATAAGCAAGCTGACAGATATTTCAATTTAGTTATAGACGAAATTCAATACCTAACTGAAAACCCTGAATCGGGAAAAGATTATAGTCATATTCGAAAAGGTTATTTCCGTGCTAAGGTTAAATCCCATTTTATCTTTTACAAAATCAACCTTCAGGAAAATGAGTTAGAAATCATCAGGATTTTGCACCAACAAATGGATATTGAATCACGGCTAAATGAGTAGAAAGCAGGCTGCAAATAACATTATGCGGCCTGGCGGCAGTGGGGCGAATGTTTTTCCTCAATTTTTGCTTCTTGGTCCCTCATTTTTTCCGGGCTTAAGAATATAAATTTACCCACCGAACGCCAGGCCGTAAACGTAATACCCTCTATTCCCGGTTCGTACCTTCACGAACCGAAAGGATAAGAATGGAAATTTATTATCTGATGACAAACCACTTACCGCCTTTCAGTAGATATTGGCCTTACCTATTATACCTTTCGGAAGCAGGGCCAATGACCTGGCACAGATTGAAAGCAAACTTCATGCATTAAGCATTCGCCTGGTAAAAGCGATTCAATCAATTAATATCAGGGAACCTGTAGAAATAGGCGATAATCTTAAACTGCATTGTTCTCTCGGTGGCGCGGATGTAAAAGTGGAAGTAAATACGATAAACAGGGGAGTGAATGGAACTCCAATAATCGGAAGCAGAAATTTAAAAAGGTTTTTAACTCAGAAGGAATAAGTTCTGCAACTGCTGCGACAATGGAACCTTTCACAGGAAATTAAGCAAATGAAAAAATCGTTTTGTATATATGGAGCAAGCGGGCATTCAAAAGTGATTGTTGAAATCATTGAGAATGCGGGAGATACTATTACAGGTTTATTTGATGATGACCCCTTGAAAAATATGCTTTTAGATTATAAGGTAACTAATGAAAAATCAATTTTTCAATTACCGGACGTGCTATGGCTGGTCGGAATCGGAAACAATGAAATACGAAAGAAGGTTGTTGAAAATCATCAGCTATCCTACGGTACTGCAATTGATCCTAAAGCAATAATTTCCGGTAGAATTAAAATTGGAAAAGGAACGGTAATAATGCCCGGAGTTAGTATAAATTCCTCAACGGTAATTGGAAAACATTCTATCATAAATACCAATTCATCTGTTGACCATGATTGCAGCCTTGCAGATTATGTGCACATTTCTCCCAACGCGACATTATGTGGCGGAGTAAATATTGAAGAAGGGGCACATATTGGCGCAGGAGCAGTTATAATTCCGGGAATTAAAATTGGGAAGTGGGCAACAATCGGAGCCGGATCGGTAATTATAAAAGATGTCCCGGATTTTGCCACTGTTGTGGGTAACCCGGGTAAAATAAAATAGGTATTCGAAAGAAAAGGGTTTCACGCTGAGGCGCTAAGGGAAAAGGCGAAGAATGCTGAATTTTGCAGAATGTTTTTCTCGTGAAACTACAATTATTTAATATTAGCTTAGGCCGTTTTTAGGCTAACTACGTTCGACAGGCTCAGGCTGACACTGAAATTAAAAAGGAAACCAAAGTGAAATTGATATCGTAGCAGTAAACGGATTGAAAAAAATAGTACTGTTTGCAGAAATAAAACGAAATAGGAATAATATAAGAATTAACAGGTTACACGAAAAATCAAAAAAGTTACAAGGGAAGTTTCAGGATTATAAATTTGAATTTGTAGGTTTTTCTTTAGAAGATATGTAAAGCAAATTGAGGATTTGCCGATTGACAGGAAATGACAGAATTCTAAAATATGGCTTTCCTCTCCACATAACGGAGGCAACGAACGCAAATTTGCAACAGAAGCATTTGACACCAATTGGGTAGCGCCTTTGGGGTGGGCGACAATTTTCCAATTTCTTTCAAATTGATTTAGCTTTGAAAGATGATAATTTAAAATGCGATGATAAATAATAATCAAATAAAGTTAATAAATTCTATATTATTTAAGTATGCTCCTGAGAAAATTGGGTTATTTGGGTCAAGGATGAGAGGGGATGAAAATACAAATAGTGATTTGGACATTCTTGTCTCTTTTGAACATGGGGAAAGCCCTTATTCATTGCTGGAATTATTATCTATTGAAAAAACATTGGAAGATAAATTCGGCTTCCCGGTAGAAATTGTGAATGAGAATAATATAAAAAATGATATTTTAAGACAAAACATATTTGCAGATCTGCAGGTGATATACAGACAAAGGGAAAACGTATTATGAAAACAAGCAGGTAAGTTTGGAAACCGCTTTGAAGGAAATTAATTTTATCCTGGAAAGAATATCGCCATTATCCGAAAGCCTGTTTGATAATGATCCCATGGTACAAAGGGCAACCGTTCTAAGCTTAATAATAATTGGTGAAGAAACCGCAAAGGTTAATAAAAAGGTGAAATTAAAATACAGCGGTATTGCATGGGATTTAATGAATGCAATGAGAAACAAAATGGTTCATAATTACGATGGTATTGATACGGCTCTTGTATGGAAAACAGTTAAGGGTGACATTCCGGAATTAAAAAACCAAATAGAGAAAATTCTTTCTGATGAGAGTGAATTATTAAATGATCAGTAATAACAAAACTACAATAATCTTTCCCTTAAACAAATGAATTCGAAAATATGGCTTTCCTCTCCACACATGGGAGGCAATGAACGAAAATTTGTAACAGAAGCATTTGACACCGACTGGGTAGCGCCTTTAGGCCAGAATGTAAATGGGTTTGTAGGCCTGTGATGCTGATCACGGCGTTTCAACTGTAATGATTTTACCACTAAGGCCCGAAGAGCCCAAAGTAAAAAACTTCGTTTTTTGAAGAGGCAACGCCAGCAACCGGATTTGCAACCTTCTTACAGCAAATATATTTGAAAGCTTACTATTACAAATGCGATAGCAGAAATTTGGAATTAATTCAATTTATTTCGTTCTATGCTTCTATTTTAGATTAAATTCCCTAAAAGTTACTACTTTTTAGGATTTTAATCCTAAAAGTTATATTTTTATTCCATGATTGAAAGGTCTCTTGAAAAAACTATTACTGACAAACTTTTTAAGGGAAAGGCCATAATAATAATGGGCCCCAGGCAAGTAGGCAAAACCACTTTGCTGAAAAGTATATTTTTAAATAACGGCCAGGTATTTTGGTTTAATGGGGATGAAATGGATGTACGAAGCCTCTTTGAAGATATTTCTGCTACGCGGTTAAAAGCAATTATCGGCGATAAAAGGATCGTGATAATTGATGAGGCGCAAAGGATATCAGATATAGGAATCCGGTTGAAACTTATGATAGATACGTTTCCGGAATTACAGTTAATTGCGACGGGCAGTTCTTCTTTTGATTTGGCTAATAACATCAATGAACCGCTGACAGGTAGGAAATGGGAATATAAAATGTTTCCGGTTTCATTTGAAGAGATGGTGAGAAATCATGGGTTACTGGAAGAAAAAAGGTTGTTGCCGCATAGATTGGTTTATGGTTATTATCCTGATGTTATCAACACTCCGGGTAATGAAAGAGAAATACTTAAGCAACTTTCAGATAGTTATTTGTATAAAGACATTTTAATGTGGGAACAAATAAAAAAGCCTGAGAAGTTAATAAAATTATTGCAGGCTTTAGCGTTGCAGATAGGGTCGCAGATATCCTACAATGAACTCGGCCAAATTACAGGATTAGATAATAAAACCGTAGACAAATACATCAATTTACTTGAGCAAGCCTTTGTGGTGTTCCGGTTAAGTTCATTTAGCCGGAATTTAAGGAATGAACTAAAAAATAGCAAAAAGATTTATTTTTATGATAACGGTATCAGAAATGCACTTATAGCTAATTTTAACCAGGTAGAATTAAGGCATGATATAGGCGCTTTATGGGAAAATTTTTTGGTATCTGAACGAATTAAGTATTTAAATTATTCGGGAAAATGGGTTAATTACTGGTATTGGAGAACAAAGGATCAAAAAGAAATTGATTTTGTAGAAGAATCTGATGGATTGATTAAAGCCTATGAATTTAAATGGAATCCTAAAGCCAAAGTTAAAAGGCCCATACAATTTTTAGAGGCATATCCATCAAGTGAATTTAAAAGTATCGACAAAGACAATATTGAATCATTTCTGCTCTGAGACGATTAAATCCATCCTGACCCGTTGGATTTTAGGATTTATAAAAAGTAAATAATTACCTCAAAAATATTTCCACCAAAAATTGAATATATTTCTCAGAATAAGAAAAGGATCATGGAAAAAAAGGATTTAACCGGAAAATTTTTAATAGATAATGAACCCCAAAATTTGGCTTTCCTCCCCCCACATGGGAGCAATGAACGGAAATTTGTAATAGAAGCATTTGACACCAATTGGGTAGCACCTTTGGAGCCGAATATCTTGAAGCCTTTTTGGGAACTACTTATTCGATCGTTTCCATGTCACGGCTTTCACCAGGCACTTATCTGTCCATCTTGAAGAGAGAATCCCCCCGTGATTGAAATTTGAAATGTGTAAAAATTAAAAAGTACATTTGATTTTATTTATTAAAAAATTATGGACACGCTTATAATAGAACTTACTAATCAGAAAGCCTACAAGTTGATACAGGGTATGGAAGAATTAAATTTAATCCGTGTTATAAAGAAGCCTGCAAAAATATCTTTATTGCGGGGTAAGATTAAGACAAAGGTGTCTGATGGAGATATTGATAAAAAACTAAACACACTTCGCAAAGAATGGGAGAGAAATACTTAACGATTATTAAATATTTCAATGAATCATTTCCTTCAAAGATTTTATGCCAGCACTTGAATTAAAATATGTCAATCCCAGCCGCCTGGAAGACAGAAATTTAAAATAAAAACATTCCAGAACTAAATGAACCCTAAAATTTGGCTTTCCTCTCCACACATGGGAGGCAATGAAAGAAAATTTGTAACCGAAGCATTTGATACCAATTGGGTGGCGCCATTAGTCCCAATGTAAATGGGTTTGAGCAGGATATTGCTTCTTATTTAGAAGATGGAATACATGTAGCAGCGTTTAGTTCAGGTACCGCAGCTTTACATTTGGCGCTTATTTTATTGGGTGTTGAACGGGTGATGAAGTGATCTGCCAGAGTATGACTTTTTCTGCTTCTGCAAATCCAATCAGATATTTAAATGCAATTCCTGTTTTTATTGACAGCGAAACGGATACGTGGAACATGGATCCAGAATTTTTGGAAGAAGCGATAAAAGACAGGATGAAGAAAGGCAAAAAACCAAAGGCAATTATACCTGTTCATTTATATGGAATGCCGTGCAAAGATGAAAGAGATAATGGCTATTGCGGATCAATATGAGATTCCGGTGATAGAAGATGCGGCAGAGGCTTTGGGTTCTTCTATTGATGGAAAAAAATGCGGAACGTTTGGCGAGATGGCAGTTCTTTCTTTTAACGGGAATAAAATTATAACGACCTCAGGGGGCGGAGCATTTGTTTCTAACAATGAAGATTTAGTTAAGCAGGCAACTTTTCTGGCTACACAGGCGCGTGATCCTGCACCCCATTACCAGCATTCACATATTGGATACAATTATAGGATGAGTAATATTTGTGCGGGAATTGGAAGGGGACAGATGGAGGTTTTGCCTGAAAGAGTTGAACAAAGACGGGCTAATTTTTATTTTTATAAGAAAGCATTTAACGATATAACTGGAATTAGTTTTGTTAATGAGCCGGAAGGATATTATAGTAACAGTTGGTTAACTACTATTCTGGTTAACCCGGATGAAACAGGAGGTATTACAAGGGAAGATATCCGGCTGGCATTGGAAAAAGAAAATATAGAATCAAGGCCGTTATGGAAGCCGATGCATTTGCAACCGGTCTTTACAGAATTTCCTTATTATGGGGAAAAGGTAGCTGAAAAATTATTTGAGAATGGTTTGTGTTTGCCATCGGGAAGCAATCTTGAAGAGGCCACAATTACAAAGAGTTTTGAATGGTATTCATAAAGTATTTAAAAGTTCCTTAAAGTAAAATAATTAAGTCAAAACATTACCGTTTTATAAATATAATATTTATATAAATGAAAATAGACCTGATTGCCGGCGCGCGCCCCAATTTTATGAAGATCGCTCCAATAATTGAAGCCATTGAAAAGGCTAAAAAGGAAGGAAAGGATATAAGTTACCGGTTAGTACATACCGGCCAGCATTATGATAAAAAAATGAGCGGTAATTTTTTTGATGAACTCGGAATTCCGGAACCGGGTATCAATCTTGAATCGGGAAGCGGAACCCAGGCAGAACAAACCGCAACTATCATGGTGCGTTATGAAAAGGTACTGATGGAAAACCGCCCCGATTTAGTGATGGTGGTAGGAGATGTAACCTCAACGATGGCTTGTTCTATTGCTGCTAAAAAACTAAATAATATTAAAGTAGCTCATGTGGAAGGCGGGATTCGTTCCGGCGATCTTAGGATGCCCGAAGAAATTAACCGGATGGTTACTGATGCCATCACCGATTATTTTTTTACCACTTCCGAAACAGCCAACGAAAATTTGCGAAAGGCAGGGGTAAGGGAAGAGCAAATCTTTTTTGTGGGAAACACCATGATTGATACGTTATTAAAAAACCGCTCTAAATTTGTAAAACCTCCTGTTTGGGAAAGTTTAAAATTGGAAGAAGGTAAGTATATAGTAATGACTTTACACCGCCCGGCAAATGTAGATGAAGAAGGAAAATTGAAGGAACTGATGAAAGAAATTATCAACAATAGCCACGGCTTGCCTCTTGTTTTTCCGGTGCACCCAAGGACTGCTAAAATACTGGAGCATTTAGAAATTACCGATCCAAAATTGCATACCATTGAGCCTTTGGGTTACCTTGAATTTAATTATTTGGTAGAGCATGCCAAAGCCGTGGTAACAGATTCCGGCGGCATCACCGAAGAAACTACGGTAATGGGAATTCCCTGTATGACTTTGAGGGATAATACCGAGCGGCCGGAAACCATCAAAATCGGGACGAATGAATTACTGGGAACCAATCCAAAAGCCATAAAACCTGCAATGGAGAAATTGTTTTCCGGGGAATGGAAGAAAGGCGCCATACCTGAACTCTGGGATGGGCATACGTCGGAGAGGATTGTAGAATGTTTAATGGGAATTGAAAATTTAGCCGGTTAATTCTATTTTTTTCTTCCCTTAGCAAAATAAAAATGGCAATTATTTGTTTGTTTACTGTAGGAAGTTATTTATTTTTTGCGCTTAATTTTTTTTGGCCTAAAATAATTACCCATAAATTTCTGTTTTATAAATTGATGTAACCATATGTTTTCACAAAAAACTCTTTTAATTACCGGTGGCACGGGCTCTTTTGGCAACGCTGTTTTACACCGGTTTCTTGATACCGATCATTTTAAGGAAATCCGCATTTTTAGCCGGGATGAGAAAAAGCAGGACGACATGCGCAACCAGTTGAAAAATGAGAAACTCAAATTTTATATTGGCGATGTCAGGGATTATGCAAGTATCGAATCTGCGATGCATGGAGTGGATTATGTTTTTAATGCTGCGGCTCTTAAACAGGTACCTTCCTGTGAGTTTTTTCCGATGGAGGCTGTCAAAACAAATGTGATTGGTACACAAAATACCATTAATGCAGCCATTGCCAATAAAGTCAAAAAAGGTAATTTGCTTAAGTACTGATAAAGCTGCTTATCCCATCAATGCGATGGGAATTTCAAAAGCCATGATGGAAAAAGTCGCCATCGCCGCTTCAAGGAATGTTCCCGAAAATGAAACTACGATTTGCCTTACCCGGTATGGGAATGTGATGGCATCGAGGGGATCGGTAATTCCTTTATTTCTTAGACAAATAAAAAGTGGTGAGCCACTTACTATTACCGATCCTAAAATGACGCGTTTCTTAATGTCGTTGACACGAAGCGGTAGAATTGGTTCTTTTTGCATTTGAACATGGCCACCAGGGAGATCTTTTTGTAAATAAGGCGCCTGCGGGAACGATTGGGGACCTTGCTTTGGCATTGAAAGAACTTTGTAAGGCCGATAATGAAATTAAAATCATAGGAACCCGCCATGGTGAAAAATTATATGAAACATTATGTACACGTGAAGAAATGGCAAAAGCCGAGGATATGGGTGATTTTTACCGGGTGCCGGCTGATCATCGAAATTTGAATTACAACCAGTATTTTTCTGAAGGTGAAACTGATGTTTCAAAAGTGGAAGATTACCATTCTCATAATACAAAACAATTGGATGTGGAAGGGATTAAAAAGATTATTGGTGAAATTTCCTTTGATACGCAAAGAAGTTTTTGGGGAAGATGTACCTCAGATGCCGGGATGATTTTAGTTCATAGTTCAAAGTTCATGAAGTTTAAAGTAAGTTTGATAGTTTAAAATTCCGTATGCAAGAAAAAGCACAGAATAATACAAGGAGGGGAATATTTAGATGAGCAGGGGAAAACTCATCTTTTTTAATGAATTTGATATGCGCGGTGTAAAACGTTTTTATGCCATTGAACATCCGGAATACTGATACAGTCCGTGCCTGGCAAGGGCATCGAAAAGAAGAAAAATGGTTTTATGTAGTTGAAGGGGCTTTTAAAATCGTATTAGTTGAACCTGATAATTGGGAAAATCCGTCCAATGAATTAACTACTGAAGAATTTGTTTTGAAATCGTCTCGAAACCAGGTTTTGCATGTTCCGGGGAATTTTGCCAATGGTTTCCGCGCATTGGAACCCGAATCAAAAATCATGGTTTTTTCTTCGTTTACTGTAGACGAATCTTTAAATGACGATTACAGGTTTGATAAGAATAATTGGTACGATTGGAATAAAAAATAAACCTTTGTCAACTTTACCAAAATACAGAAAATGTTGAAAGTAGGTATTACCGGGCAGAATGGATTTATAGGGAAACACCTTTATAATACTTTAGGGTTGTTTCCAGAGGAATTTGAACGGGTTGATTTTCAGAAAGATTTTTTTGCAGATGAAAATAAACTGGATGAGTTTGTAGCTCAATGTGATGTGGTCGTTCATTTGGCAGCAAAAAACCGGCATAATGACCCACAGGTAATTTATGATACCAATCTGGATTTGGTCCAAAAGCTGGTTGCTTCCCTTACTAAAACTAAAAGTAAAGCCCATGTTCTTTTTTCATCTTCTACCCAGGAGGAAAGGGATAATCTTTATGGAAAATCGAAAAAAGAAGGGCGGGAATTAATGGCTGCATGGGCAAAAAGGGCGGGCGGAAAATTTACGGGGATGATAATTCCAAATGTTTTTGGCCCTTTTGGCCATCCGGATTATAATTCGGTCGTGGCTACTTTTTGCCACCGGTTATCACACAATGAAACGCCCAAAATTGAGGTAGATGGCCAGATGAAATTGATCTATGTGGGAGAATTGGTGGAGGAAATCATAAAGGAAATCAGAAAGGGTGAAAGCAATGATCAATTAATTGTTCCAAATACATCTGAATGTAAAGTGTCGGAATTACTTCGTTTACTGGAAATTTATAAAACAGAATACCAGGATAAAGGAATTATTCCTCAACTGAACAATCGTTTTGAGGTGAACCTGTTTAATACTTTCCGGTGTTACATGGATATTGAAAATTATTTTCCGGTAAAATTTACAGAACATACAGATCCGAGAGGCGCTTTTGTAGAAGTGATCCGTTTAAATGTTGGCGGACAGGTTTCGTTTTCCACAACGGTTCCCGGGATCACAAGAGGCAATCATTTTCATACAAGAAAAATTGAAAGGTTTGCCGTAATAAAAGGAAAAGCTTTAATACAGTTAAGGCAAATCGGTACAGGTAAAGTGTTGGATTTTTATCTGGATGGAAAAGAGCCCGCGTATGTGGATATGCCTGTTTGGTTCACACATAATATCAAAAATATAGGAGAAGAGGAATTGTATACGATTTTCTGGATCAATGAGTTTTTTAATCCGGAAGATGCTGATACTTATTTTGAAAATGTGGTTTAGAGTAGTTTAGTGGCACAGAGTAACATTGAGTAAGGCACAGAGTAACACAGAGGCTCTGTAAAATTCTCTGTAATAGATTTCTATCGTGGAAACTAATGAAATAACATGACAAATTTTAAACGCTGCTTTCAAGGTTCATACTGCATTGGGCCCTGGTTTATTGGAATCTGCTTACCAGGCATGCCTTGTATATGAATTAAGAAAAGCAGGATTAATCGTGGAGATTGAAAAACCATTGCCTTTGATTTATGATGAATTGAAATTAGAATGTGGCTATCGGATTGATATTGTAGTTGAGAATGAAGTGATTGTGGAATTGAAAACTGTTGAGGCTTTTCGCGATGTGCACCTGGCGCAGGTACTTACCTATTTGAGATTATCAGGAAAGCATGTGGGGTTATTATTAAATTTTTATGTAAAGAGTTTGAAGGATGGAATTAAAAGAGTTTCATTATAAGATAAGAATAGTACACAGAGTAACTCTGTATAAAATCTGTGGTACTTTGTGAAAATAAAAAACAAAAAATGAAAGATAAACTTAAAAGTAATGACGGTCGTGGGCACCAGGCCAGAAATTATCCGGTTATCAAGGGTGATGGCTGCCTTAGATGAATCAGAAGCTATTAACCATGTAGTTGTTCATACGGGCCAGAATTACGATTATGAACTGAACCAGATATTTTTTGATGATTTATCTATTCGTAAACCTGATCATTTTTTAAACGCAGCCGGGGCAAATGCAACAGAAACTGTAGGGCAGATATTAATCAAAATAGACCCACTATTGGAAAGTGAACAGCCGGATGCATTTTTGGTTTTGGGCGATACTAACAGTTGTTTGTGCGCGATTCCTGCTAAAAAGAGGCATATTCCTATTTTTCACATGGAGGCGGGAAACCGGTGTTTTGACCAACGCGTTCCTGAAGAAACCAACCGTAAAATTGTAGATCATATCTCTGATATCAATCTTACTTACAGTGATATTGCAAGGGAATATTTATTAAGGGAAGGGTTGCCGCCTGACCGTATTATAAAAACCGGCTCGCCCATGTTTGAAGTATTAAATTATTACCTGCCTTCCATACAATCTTCTGATATTTTAAATAAATTGAATTTAAATGAACATCAGTATTTTGTCGTTTCAGCCCATAGGGAAGAGAATATTAATAGTGAAGTTAATTTTAATAATTTAATAAAGAGTTTAAACTTAATTGCTGATAAGTACCATTTCCCAATAATTGTGAGCACACATCCCCGAACCAGGAATATGATTGAATCAAAAAAAATTGAAGTACGCCCTGAAATTCAATTTTTAAAACCGCTTGGCTTTAATGATTACAATGCGCTGCAAATGAAATCCTTTGCTGTCCTCTCTGACAGTGGAACTATTTCTGAAGAATCATCTATCTTAAATTTCCATGCATTAAATATCCGTGAAGCGCATGAGCGGCCTGAAGCTATGGAAGAAGCGTCCGTAATGATGGTAGGGCTTAGCCCGGAAAGGATTTTACAAGGGCTGATCCAGCTTCAATATCAAAAAAGAGGCGGGGAAAGGAATTTTAGAAAAGTGGCAGATTATTCCATGCCGAATGTGTCTCAAAAAATGGTAAGGATTATTTTAAGCTATACGGATTATGTGAACCGGGTGGTTTGGCAAAAATAATTTTGGAAATTCTTACAGATTAGAACTCCATAAAAATATATCCCGGGAACTGATTTAATTTTACTTCAAATCCCTTTACAGCCTGCATTTGAAATTATCTTTCAAAAAATGCAGGTTTTTTTATTTTGATTATATGGCCCGGTTATGCTTACTTTGTGAATAAAGTGTGGATAACTTAAAAAAAGCCAATAATTCATTTAAAAAAAATGATTGGCAAAAACCTATCTTTGCAGTGTTTTACAGAAGGGGCTTTTTTTTCATATAATTTTGTCCAGGAAATGTGGTATGTTTCTTGTTTTTAGTTTGTTATTAATAGGTTGGAGAGAACACATTTTTAAATTTTGACCCCAAAAATGATTTATGCTCGAAAGATTTTTTAAGAATAAGTATGCTCCCCGCTGGATCATCTTTTGCTGCGATTTAATCCTGATTACGTTTGCCTTTTTATTTTCCTTTTTATTAGTCCGCCACCTTCTGCTTGATGTAAACGGTTTGTTGAAGTTTTTACCTGCTCTGCTCATCAATATTTTTGTATATAGTTTTTGTGTACTTTTTTTCCCAATTTACAAGGGTATTATCAGGTATTCCGAGATCAATGATATTATACGGATCATAAAATTTGCGTCCTTACAATTTGTAGTATGGTTAACGATTTATTTCTTTGATACTAATGCAATTGTAACCGGTTCCTTACCTATTCCATTATTAATAATTAATTTATTTAGTGTCATCTTTATTTTGGTAATATTCCGTTTGTTGATAAAAGAGGTGTACTCAAAAGCTGCGCAATCAAAGTTATTGGCAGTTTCGAAAGCGATCATTTATGGGGCTGGTGAAATGGGCCAGGTTACCAAGCAAATATTGGAGCAGGATGCAAAAAATAAAATGATTGTTGCAGGGTTTATCGAAGATAGCCCTTCAAAGATCGGGAAGAACCTTGCCGGATTGCCTATTTACAATGCATCCGGTTCAAGGCTGCACAATCTTTTGAAACAAAAACAGGTAACTGATTTATACATTGCTATTGATAAATTATCAGTAGAAAAAAAGATGGCAATTTCTGATATATGCTCGCCCCTTAATATTAAAATCAACGTAATACCACATGCTAATGAATGGCGCGGCGGCTTATTTGAAAAGAAACAAGTTAAAGAGCTCAACATCGAAGACCTTTTGGAAAGGGATGAAATAAGCCTGCCTTATGATATGCTTCAAAAAACTTACCAGGATTCAACCATAATGGTTACCGGGGCTGCCGGGTCTATCGGTAGTGAAATTTGCAGGCAGCTTTCTAAATTTACTTTTAAAAAATTAGTATTATTGGATCAATCTGAATCCGGCTTGTTTGACCTGGAATTTGAATTAAGAAAAAACAATCAAAACCAATTATTGCGCGCAGAAGTAGCTTCTATAAGGGATGCTGCAAAATTGAAAAAAGTTTTTTCCCTCCATAAGCCTGATTTTGTTTTTCATGCCGCTGCTTACAAACATGTCCCATTGATGGAAACCTTTAGTAGCGAGGCGGTGCTTACCAATATTTTAGGAACTAAATTGGTAGCTGACCTGGCCATTGCTTTCGGGGTGAAAAAGTTTGTAATGGTTTCCACTGACAAAGCGGTAAACCCTACTAACGTAATGGGAACTACAAAGCGTGTTTCTGAGATTTATATTCAATCTTTAAGCGACCGGCCAGATTCACAAACCGAGTTTATTACCACCCGTTTTGGAAATGTGTTAGGTTCCGCAGGGAGCGTAGTAAGGACCTTTGATAAACAAATTAAAGCAGGTGGCCCAATTACGATTACACATCCGGAAATAACCCGTTATTTTATGACCATCCCTGAAGCCTCCAAACTGGTACTGGAGGCAGGGAAAATAGGAGAATCAGGTGATATTTTACTTTTTGATATGGGCACCCCCGTTAAAATTATTGACCTTGCAAAAAGAATGATACAATTGGCGGGATTAAAACCGGCTGATATTGCTATTGTACAGACAGGGTTAAGGCCAGGCGAAAAAATGTATGAAGAATTATTTAAAGATTCAGAAGAATTTGCAGAAACCTACCATCCAAGAATATTGCGCGCTAAAAAATGCCCGGAAATGAACGGTGAGTTTAATTCCCTTATGGTTGAATTAGAAAAATCGGCTCTCGCTCACAATAATGAAATTATTCCTTTTATCTTAAGGAAAATGGTTCCGGAATTTAATTCAAACAGTTCTTTAGATACGGTGGTTTTGGAGGAACAATTGGAAGGGATGAAGAGTTAATAGTTTTTCCTATTATTTCTTCGTTTACAGGCAATAGAATTTTACACCAGGCCGTTAATAAATAATAAAAAGCCATATAATAAATTTACCTTAAAATTTATATTTAATAATATCCCTTTATCTTATCTGGTATTATTTTTGACTTTAATCACGATTATTCAAGAGTTAAAATCCCTGTATGAAAATATTATTTTTTTCTTTTGCTTTATTCATGGTTGCTTTATCAGCAAACTGCCAGGGGTTTCACCTGGATTTATTTGCAGGGACATCTAACTACCAGGGCGACCTTCAATCAAAAAGGTTTACTTTTAACCAGGCGCATTTTGCAGGAGGCTTAGGATTATCTTACGATCTTTCACAAAAATTTTCAGTTAGGGCAGCCCTTAAAACTCGGTAAAATTTCCGGGAATGATAAATACAGTAAAAATGCTGTAAGAAATCTCAACTTTACTTCACATTTAACTGAAGGGGATATTGACCTTCAGTATTTTCTTACTCCCTTAGGAGCTCATTCGCTCACTCCTTATGCTTTTGCGGGGATCGCTTTATACCATTATAATCCCTATACTTTTGACAGTACCGGCGCCAAATATTATTTGCAGCCTTTAAGTACCGAAGGCGAAGGTTTTGTTTCCGGTAGAAAAATGTACAGCCTTACCCAGATCGGTATTCCATTTGGCGGCGGTATAAAATTAGCATTAAGTGATAATCTGAATGTAGGTTTTGAACTTGGTTTCAGGAGATTATTTACTGATTATTTGGATGATGTAAGTAAAACATACGTAGATGAAAACCTTTTACTTGCCAATCGCGGTGCAAAAGCCGTTGAATTATCGTACCGTGGAGATGAAGTAAAAGGAGGTTCTTTAGTTTACCCTGCTGCTGGCGTTCAAAGAGGAAACCCCGGTTCTGGAGACTGGTATTATTTTACAGGAATTACTTTATCTTTTAGATTAGGTAATGGATTGCTGGGTAGCGGAACAGGAAAATCTGATTGGGATTGCCCGAAAAATGTATTATGATGATATTTCCGGTTAAATTTTTTCATTTCCCTCTCTATTGAATCTGCATACCTTCAAATTAAATTTCCCTCCAGCCCCTTAAAAAATCTTCGATTTCCATTCTTTTTTTTCCTTCCGGTTGAATTTCTTTTAAAGAAATAAATCCATCATTTGCCGAAAATTTCAAAAAAGTTTTATGGTCAGTAAAGTATTTTCCGTGTTCATTTACTTGCTTGCTAAATTCTTTTTCGGAAGTGAAAATTTTTAATTTCTTCCCATTCAAAAAAGTGAAAGCTGTGGGATATGGCGAAAGCCCCCGAATGAGGTTATCTATTTCCACAACACTTTTATTCCAGTTTATTTCGCAGGTTTCAGTAAAAATTTTTGGCGCAGGATGAAGTAGTGAATGGTGAATGGTGGATGGTGAATTTTGGGGAACTTCTTTAAGCGTTCTTTTTTCTAATTCATTAATGGTTCTTAAAAGTAAGCCTGCACCGATGTGCATCATTTTATCGTGTAAAGAACCGGCAGTTTCGTCTTCTTTAATAGGTATTTTTTCCTGCAATAAAATATTGCCGGTATCTATTTCCTGTTGTAATTTGAAAGTGGTTACACCGGTTTCTTTTTCACCATTAATAATCGCCCAATTGATGGGAGCCGCACCACGGTATTGAGGCAATAGCGAACCATGAAGGTTAATGGTTCCCATTGGCGGCATATTCCACACGATTTCCGGAAGCATCCGAAATGCCACCACTAACTGAATGTCTGCTTCCAGGGATTTAAGTTCTTCAATAAAAGTGGGGCCTTTTAATTTTTCAGGCTGTAAGATTTTTAAGTTTTTTCCCCTGGCAAATTTTTTTATAGCGCTTTCAGTTAGTTTCATTCCCCGCCCGGCAGGCTTATCCGGCGCTGTTACTACACCTGCAATATCATACCCTGCCTTGTATAATTTATCTAACGAAGGGACTGCAAATTCAGGCGTTCCCATAAAAATGATCCGTAATGGTTTCTTCAAGGTTGTGTGGTATTTAATGGTCTTTCAAAAGATAAATCCATATTTTTATGGAGTTTAATTATTCAAAATCTTTATACAATAAATATTTTTTCCTCATCTTTTTATAATTGCCCAGGCCGGTTCCCAACTTTTCCTGATGTCTTTTTCTGAAACACCATTTTTTATTTGTTGCCATAATTCATCATTTCCGGCCAGCTTATCAAAAAATGAATGTTGCATGTTTCCTGATTTGGGAACAATAAAAAAACTGTCTTTATCAGGGAATAACCGGTATGCCTCCATCAGCCATTTTAACTGGATATGATTATCTGTTTTTTTCAAAACATCTTTCGGGGTTCCTGACAAATTCCATCCATAACAAACTTCCCCGTAATGCTTGCTGCTCTTTGCCCCTTCAGTTGGATTTGGAGTAAATGAATATAAATTTTTGGGTAAAGATGGCGCTCCGAAAACCTGGAAAGGCTTATCTGTACCGCGGCCTTCGCTCAAAGTGGTTCCTTCAAAAAAACAAGTGGAAGGATATAAATAAACGGATTGAATATCCGGCAAATTGGGAGAAGGTTTTACCGGTAAAATGTATCTGCTGTTGTGGCCATAATTCAGGCATTTAATTATCAGCAAATGAAACGGGCTGTCCACGGTTTCTTTCGCGTGTTGGTAATAAGCATATTTTTTGTTGGCAGAATCGCTTAGCCACTTTTCGCCTAACATCATTTTTGCATATTCGCCTAAAGTAAGCCCGTAAACAATGGGAATAGGATTCATTCCAACAAAGCTTTTATATTTTTCCTGCAAAACGGGGCCGTCCACATAAAAGCCATTTGGATTGGGGCGGTCAAGAATTATCAGGGGAATAGAATTTTCCAACGAAGCCTCAATATACCTTTGTAAAGAAGAAATGAAGGTATAATAACGAACACCTACATCCTGTATATCAAACAACATTACATCAACGCCCTTGAGGTCTTCGGCTGTCGGCTTGCTGTGTTTTCCATAAAGGCTGATTACTTCAATTCCGGTTTCTTTATCAATGGCATTACCCACTTTTTCGCCAGCATCGGCGTTTCCTCGAAATCCGTGTTCCGGGCCAAAATCCTGACAATCTTTACCCCTCTTTTTATTAAAGTATCTACCAAATGCGTATTTCCAACCATAGATGTTTGGTTGGCAAATAAAGCCACATTTTTACCTTTCAATAATGGCAGGTATTCATTTAACCGCTCTGCACCCGGAATGATTCTTTTTTGAGAAAAACCGGTTAGCGTAATTACCAGTAAACCAACAATTAATGCACATTTTTGTTTTGCCATTTTCAAATTGAATTTAAAATTTAAGGAGTTAAATAATGTAAAATAACAGCAAACTTATGATTGAGGCAGATAAAATTATTATAAAAATTAATCTTTTTCTGAATAAATAAAATATTATTGCCAACTTTACCTGGCATGAAATACTTTTTCATAATAAGTATTTCCATTTTTAATTCAACAAAATATAAAATTATGAGCAAAGCAAAAAAAGGCGACAATGTGAAAGTGCATTACAAAGGGAAATTAAAAAGTGGTGAGCAGTTTGATTCAAGCGAAGGCAGGGAACCGCTCGCATTTACAGTTGGCGCAGGGCAAATGATAAAAGGTTTTGATGAAGCCATTCCGGGAATGGAACCTGGCGAGAAAAAAACCATCAACATTGCTCCTGAAAATGCTTATGGCGAAAAAAATGCCGAAGCCATTATTGAATTTCCTAAGTCTAATATTCCTGAAGATATTAAAGTGGAGCCTGGGATGAAACTTCAATTGCAAAACCAGGCGGGGCAGCCCATTCCGGTAGTAGTCACTGAAGTAAAAGATGAGGTAGTTGTGTTGGACGCCAATCATGAACTGGCAGGAAAAGAGTTGATTTTCGATATTGAATTGGTAGAGATTTCTTAAAGAAGTTTTCCACAAAGGCTTAAAGTGCCGGTAATCAAAGGCTTAAAGGTTTAGAAAGAGTAATTGCATTCTTATAAATCTTTAAGCCTTTTTGCCTTAGTGGCGGCCTTAACCATTGTCTTTCAATTTTTGTAACTTTGAAATAAATCTGATTTTATGGCTACAGAAACACTTTTCCCTTCAAAAAATGATAAAACGGAAGCGGATTTTCTTCCTTTAACCGGAACTGATTATGTAGAATTCTACGTTGGAAATGCAAAGCAGGCAGCGCATTATTATAAAACCGCTTTTGGCTTTCAGTCATTAGCCTATTCAGGCCCGGAAACCGGTGAAAAAGACAGGGCCAGTTATGTAATAAGGCAAAATAAACTCACGTTTGTTCTCACTACGCCTCTCAAAAATAACAATGAAATGGCCAGCCATATTTCCAGACACGGAGACGGAATAAAAGTGCTTGCTTTAAAAGTGGATGATGCCACAAGCGCCTGGGAAGAAACAACAAAACGTGGAGGTAAAAGTTACATGGAACCCAAAGTTTTAAAAGATGACGATGGCGAAGTGGTAACGAGTGGCATTCATACTTACGGAGATACCGTTCATTTATTTATTGAAAGAAAAAATTATTCCGGGCCATTTATGCCAGGGTATAAAAAATGGGAAAGTGCTTATAACCCAACAGGTACGGGGCTTTTATACGTGGACCATTGTGTGGGGAATGTTGGTTGGAACCAAATGAACCCCTGGGTAAAATTTTATGAGGATGTTATGGGGTTTAAAAATATTCTGAGTTTTGATGATAAGGATATATCAACCGAATATTCTGCTTTAATGAGTAAAGTGATGAGTAATGGAAATGGCTATGTGAAATTCCCTATTAACGAACCGGCTGAAGGAAAAAAGAAAAGCCAGGTAGAAGAATACCTGGAATTTTATAATGGCGAAGGCTGCCAGCACGTAGCGCTTGCAACCAACAATATTATTGAAACAGTAACCCAATTGAAAAACCGTGGAGTGGAATTTATAAAAATCCCTGCAAGTTATTATGCAACTGTTTTGGATAGGGTAGGGCATATTGATGAAGATTTAAAGCCGTTAAGCGAATTAGGAATTTTGATTGACAAAGATGACGAGGGGTATTTGCTTCAGATATTTTCCAAGCCGGTAGAAGACAGGCCTACACTGTTTTTTGAGATTATCCAAAGAAAAGGCGCAAAGAGTTTTGGGAAAGGAAATTTTAAAGCTTTATTTGAGGCTATCGAAAGGGGCCAGGCGGAAAGAGGGAATTTATAGAAGGATTTTTTTCTTTCCCGGCGGCGGGCTTTAATAAGTTAACATATTTTAAACTCCTTTTTCATCAATAAAAAAATTATTTTTACGTTATTTAGTAAGAACAATTGTTAACTTATAATGCCTTATAAAATTTTCCGCTATTTTTTTCTTTTCCTGTTTTTTTTCTTTCAAAGTTTCTTTACCCGTGCGCAAACTTCGTATACACCTGCCCGTAATATTTCTTTTAAAATGCCCGGTGAATTAGGTATAAGGGAAGATTCACTTCAAAAAGAATTTATGGCTAAAGGCTGGGATGGCCTGTGAAATACATGTATATCCGCAGTTTTAAATACGATGGCCAATTGGAAGTTTGGGTGAAAAATGAAGCTAAAGAAAAATATAGATTGTTTAAAACATATAAGGTTTGCCTGCAAAGCGGTGCGATGGGGCCCAAAAGAATGCAGGGCGATTTCCAGGTTCCCGAAGGCTTTTATTATATTAATGAATTTAATCCTCACAGCGCCTACCATCTTGCTTTAGGGCTGAATTACCCAAACGCCTCCGACAGGATTTTGAGTGATTCCCTCCGCCGGGGAGTGGCATATATATTCATGGTAGTTGTGTTTCTATAGGCTGCATTCCTGTTACAGACAGCGATATTGAAGAAATTTATATTATTGCCAGTTCCGCCAGGGCAAATGGCGAAGATTTTATCCCGGTGCATATTTTCCCGGTCAGGTATAATAGAAAGAAATCTTTAGAATTTTTTAATAATTATACCAGAAATAATCCATCTCTTGAAAAATTTGAATTGCAGCTAAAAGCCGCTTATGATGAGTTTGAAGCTACAAAAGAACTTCCTATTATTATGATTGACAAAAAGGGCGATTATGTGGTTGATTAAAATTTTTTGCTTGCTATCAATTATACGGGTTTTCATAAATTAATTCTATAGTAAATCAACAAATAAATCAAATTTTTATTTCGATGAATCTGGATTTATAAGCATCTGAATGGTGTCTTTAGTTTTTTGTTCTAAAATAATTTCTTTATTTTCTGAAAACCTTTCTACTGTATCAGGAGTATAATGCCGGATAGTGAGAAGGAGTAAACCCTTTTGTATTTGCACATCAAATATGGCAGAAGCCCTTAACGCAATTTCTTCTATTTTTTCCGGAATATCATCTACACAAATCATCAAACTTATTGCGGTATTTTGCGACAGATTTGGTTTGATATTTAGTTCATTTAAAATGGCATTTAAAAAATTAATTGGTTTTCCTTCCACAAAAGAAAAATCGGTTGATTGTAAGGTAATCAATACCTGGCTTCGCTTATTTACAATCATTGGAGGCAAATGAACTGCTGATTTTTTTGATATAACGGTGCCGGTTAAATGCAGGCCTAAAAATGACCTTACAAAAAGTGGAATATTTTTATTTTGTAATGGCTTAATAGTTTTAGGGTGAATTACCTGCGCGCCATAATAAGCCATTTCAATTACTTCTTTGTAACTGAGTTCGTCAATGGTTACCGCATCTTCAAAATCTTTAGGGTCAGCATTCATAACCCCATTTACATCTTTCCAGATCGTTACACTTTCCGCATTGAGTAAATCTGCAAAAATAGCCGCTGTAAAATCACTTCCTTCACGGCCCAGCGTAGTGCTTTCATTTTCATCTGTGCTGGCAATAAAGCCCTGCGTTATTACAAAATTATTTTCCTTAAATAATGGAATTAATCTTTCTTCAACCTGTTTTTTTGAAATGCCCCAATCAATTTTTCCATCCCTGAAAGTATCATCAGTCCTCAATAAATCCCTCACATCTATCCATTGGTTGAGTAATTTTTTTTCATTCAAAAAGAAGGAAAGCAATGTAGAGGAAAGTAATTCTCCCGCACAAACAATCTGGTCGTAATAATAGTTATAATCCTTTACCGGCTTGTCATGTAGCAGCCATTCTACTTCAATAAAAAAGTCGTTTAATTGGTTGGTTGCTTTCTGCCAATGAAGTGTAATTAAATATTTTACCTGGTCAAGGTGATAATTTTTAATCTTGTAAAAAAGTTTTAATGCGTCTTCATTTCGTTCTTCATAAAATGCATCAACTACTTTTTCCAGCGCGTTAGTCATTTTCCCTATCGCAGAAACAACAATTAAGATTTTTTCATCTTTGTGGTTTTCCAGAATCGGTACCAGGTTTTTTATTCTTTCAAAACTGTTAATACTTGCTCCACCAAATTTAAACACCTTCATTTTCTCATTTTTGATTTCTTAATCCTTAACTTACTTCGACATTATTTTCTTCCAAATCCTTATTCGCCAATTGCCCACAGGCAGCATCTATATCTTTGCCACGGCTTACGCGCAATCTTACATTCACACGGTGGGCTGCCAGGTAATCCATAAATTTTTGAGTAGCTTCTTTATCCGGCTTTTGGTAATCCGCATTTTCAATCGGGTTGTATTCAATCACATTAATTAAATGAACCGGAACCTGGCGGTAAATTTTTATCAGGTCGTCCGCATCCTGGATGGAATCATTTTCATTCTTAAATAAAATGTATTCAAACGTTATATCATTTTTTGTTTTATCGTAAAAATAATTCAGTGCCTCTATTAATGATTTGATATTATTGGTTTCATTGATCGGCATTATCTCGCTTCTTTTTTTATCATTGGCGGCATGAAGCGATAAGGCCAAATTAAATTTTACGCCATCGTCGCCCAGTTGTTTGATCATTTTTGAAATACCCGAAGTAGAAACCGTAATTCTCCTTGCACCGATCCCAAGCCCGTCCGGCGCATTTATCCGCTCAATGGCTTTCAACACATTTTTATAATTCAGCAGCGGCTCACCCATTCCCATAAAAACAATATTGCTCAGTCTTTTTCCATAAGTTTTTTCGGCCATCTCATTGAGTAAAGCTGCCTCATCATAAATTTCATCGAAAGTTAAATTTCGTTTCCTGTCCATAAAACCCGTAGCGCAAAATTTACAACTAAGGCTACAGCCTACCTGCGATGAAACGCATGCAGTCTGCCTGTCATCTACCGGAATCAGAACGCCTTCTACCAAATGCCCGTCGAAAGTTTTGAACCTGCTTTTTATAGTTCCGTCGCTGCTGTATTGCGAATGGTTACTGGTTAATGCCGGCAAAGAAAAGTTTTCTGAAAGAGACGCACGAAGTTCTTTGCTGAGGTTGGCCATCTCTCCAAAACTGCTTGCGTGGTTTTTCCAAATCCATTCCCATACCTGTTTTGCACGAAATTTTTTATCACCGATGGATAAAAAATATTCGGTTAATTCATCCAGGGTAAGTGTTCTTATATTTTTTTTTGCGGCCATTTTGCAAAGATGTATTAATTGTTACATTGTTAAAAGGTTTTCTTTGTTAAATTGATGAGGTTTTAAAATATTTATCTTGCACACTTTAATAAAAAATGCAATGGAAACAGTTTATGTTGTTGATGCTTTAAGGACGCCGATAGGTAGGTATGGTGGCGCTTTGAGTACGATTCGCCCTGATGATTTGCTGGCAGAGGTAATAAAAGCATTGGTAAAAAGAAATGGAAAAATAGATGTAAATGATATTGAAGATGTAATAGCCGGCGATGCCAACCAGGCCGGCGAAGACAATCGCAATGTGGCTCGGATGGCGGCTTTGCTGGCAGGGCTGCCGGTTTCTGTTCCCGGAAATACGGTAAACCGTTTATGCGCGAGCGGGCTTCAATCGGTTATGGATGCTTCACGTGCAATCATGTGTGGCGATGGAAATATTTTTCTGGCGGGCGGAGTAGAAAGCATGACACGTGCGCCTTTCGTAATGAGTAAGACAGAAAAATCTTTCAGTAGAAAAGCCGAAATATATGATTCTACAATTGGCTGGAGGTTTCCCAATAAAAAATTAAATGAAAAATATTATCCCTATTCAATGGGGGAAACCGCGGAAAACGTAGCAAAGCAATGGAAAATTTCACGGCATGCTCAGGATGAATTTGCATTTGAAAGCCAGCAAAAATATTTTGCAGCTTTAGCGGCGGGAAAATGGAAGGATGAAATTGTACCTATAGAAATTACGCCTAACAAAACTGATAAAATTATTTTTGATACAGATGAACATCCGCGCAAAAGTTCTTTACAAAAATTGTCCCAGCTAAAACCTGCTTTTGTAAAAGACGGAACTGTTACTGCGGGAAATTCATCAGGCATCAATGATGGGGCGGCAATGTTGATGCTTGCTAATAAAATGGCCGTAAAAAAATATCGCCTTAAGCCAATGGTAAAAGTAATAAGCATGGCCGTTGCCGGAGTTGACCCGGCTATTATGGGAATAGGGCCGGTGCCGGCTACTGAAAAAGCATTGAAGCGTGCAGGCATTACCGTTAGTAACCTTGATTTAATTGAATTGAATGAGGCTTTTGCATCGCAATCCATTGCATGCATTCACGAGCTGGGGCTTGATTTGGAGAAAGTAAATGTAAATGGCGGTGCCATTGCGTTGGGGCATCCGCTGGGTTGCAGTGGCGCCCGAATCGCTACTACATTATTATATGAAATGAAAAGGAGAGGAGCGCATTACGGATTAGCAACCATGTGTGTTGGAGTAGGGCAGGGAGCAGCAATGATATTTGAAAATTTAAGTTAGTTGTGTACTATTTAAAGGTTACCAAACTTCATAAGCCAATAATTCGTTTTCAGCTTGTACTCGCCTGCCTTCCCTGATAATTGCCCTTACTGCTGCTGAAGCAATAATGGCAGCGGCTAAGAAATAAATTGCAGTGTAGTTTTTTTTCTTCTTTTTATTTTTTTCGTTTTTAGGCATTTCCAGGCTGTTAAAATTGATATTGCAATTTAAGAAAACAATGAAATTAAAAAAAGGGCTATTATTAAATTAGGATTATAATTTTTTCCAATTTAGAAATATAGTAAACAAACATATAATTGCGATTTTTATTTTTGAAGCCGGTTTTTACTTAGATTAAAAAATGAATCTACTTGAATCCCATTTATTTTATTGAAAAATAAAAATTCTGATAATTTCCTTATTTACTGCCTAAACTATTCAATTTTTACCCCGCCTTATTTTATTCTTTTTTAAAAAAAGAGTTTATAAAAAAAAGTAATCAAAAAATATTTTTTAATTTTTTTATGGAATTTATGCCTTTCTGAATCCATATAAATGTGTCTTTAACTAAATTTTAAGTTATAAAATTGGTTTGCTTTAATTAATTAACTCACTTTTATAAAACCATTATTCCATCATTAACTAATTGCTTAATGAAAAAATTATTAATTTTTTTTTTGGGGGTTCTTTTATCTTTTTCATCTATTGCCCAAATGGCTAAAATCTCAGGGCAGGTAAAAGACGCAAACCAGGATAAACCTGTAAAGAATGCTGTGGTGGCTTTGTTCACGCCTAAAGATTCTATTCTTTATTCCTTTACCAGAACTGATACTGCAGGAAAATATGTTTTAAAAAATGTGGGCCCCGGTAAATATATTTTAATGGCATCCCAGCCACTTTATGCAGATGTACTCACTGATATTGACGTAAAGAATGACACAAAAGTTCCTGTAATTAAGCTTGTTTCTAAAAGCGAATTGTTGCAGGAGGTAATTGTCAAAACCGGATCGCCGCTTAAAATCAGAGGAGACACTACAGTTTATACTGCAGATAGTTTTAAAGTAAGCGCTAATGCCAATGTAGAAGAACTTCTAAAAAAATTGCCCGGAATACAAGTTGATAAAGATGGAAATATAAAAGCAATGGGCGAAACAGTGCAGAAAGTATTGGTAGACGGAGAAGAATTTTTTGGCGATGACCCGGGGATGGCCGTAAAAAATATACGCGCTGATGCGGTAAAAGAAGTACAGGTATTTGATAAGAAAAGTGAGGAATCGGAATTTACAGGAATAGATGATGGCAAGACGCAGAAAACCATTAACCTTAAATTGAAAGAAAACAAAAAGACAGGGTATTTTGGAAAAATTGATGCGGCGGGCGGCCCTGAAAATCATATTGCCAACCGGTATAATGACAATATTTTGTTTGGTTCTTTTAAAGGCAAAAGAAAATTTTCCGCTTTTCTTTTAAATGGAAACACTGGCCAGGACCGGCTTAGCTGGGAAGATGAACAAAAATATGGCGGCAATGATAATTTTTCGCTTGATGTAAATGATAACGGCGATTTGTCTTTTAGTTATACAGGAATTTCTGATGATGAACCATACATAGACCCGCAAAACGGTTACATGACTAATGTAAATGCCGGCATGCAATACAGTAATAAATGGAATGATGAATACAATTTGAATCTTTCTCCAAAATATAACAGCCAGCAGTACACGAATCATAAACTAACTTTTACACAAACACAAATTGGTGATTCGGTTTTGAACGTCAATTCAAATGAGGAAAATAATGTGAACCGGCATAATTTTAAGTTGCATGGAATCCTGGATACCAAATTAGATTCTTTTAATTCGGTGAAAATAATCGCTAACGCCAATTTTTATCATACAAAAGGTGATGATATCCTCAACTCTGAAACAACAGGAAATACGGGCGTGCTTAAAAATACCAGCAACAGGCAATTGCAAACCAACAGCGATAAAAATGCCTTGTCAGGAAATATTATTTTCAAACATAAATTTCATAAAGCCAGGCGGACGCTGTCTTTCACAGGCACCTGGTATTCTTTGGACAATACGGGAAAAACATTATTAAAATCTAATAACCAGGCTTACCTTGATGGCAATCCTTCCGGTAGCCAGGTTTTAAACCAAAAAAAGAATTATGAACAATCTACCCAAACCTTATCTGCGGGAGTCACTTATACCGAGCCACTCAACAAAGAACTTTCCCTGGAACTTAAATACCAGGTGGCCTATAATTATGGAACGAACAACCAAGTAACATACAGCTATGGAGATGCTTCTGGAAAATATGATTACCTGGTAGATTCTTTATCCAATAATTTTAAACAAAACATTCTGCAAAATATTCCTTCGGCAAGGATCAATTTTGCGAATAAAAAATTAAAACTCAATATAGGTTCCGGTTTTGGATTTACTCATTTTGATTTGAAGGACGTTACTTTTAATAAAGATTATTTAAGAAATTATACCAATTTCTATCCTTCCGCCAACGCTACTTATACGTATAAACCCAATCATAGTATCAGGTTTTATTATAACGGAAATACCGTTCAGCCCACCGTTAATCAATTGCAACCTTTAAGAAACAATACTGATTATTTTAACCAGGTAATTGGCAACCCGGATCTAAAACCTTCTTTTAATAATTCATTCAGGATTATCTCACCAGGATTACAACTTTTTAAAAGATATGTGGGTGTATCAATCTATCATATGCAAATGTTACTCAAAATGCAATCACCACGAATAGTATCATTGATCTTGATTCGGGAAAAACAATATCGCAACCTATCAATGTGAATGGAAATTATTCTATTAATTTTTACGGAGGGGTTGGGTTTAAGATAAAGAAAATTGATACCCGTTTTGACTTCTCGCCCAATATCAACCTTCGCAGGTATGCCAGTGTTATTAATAGTGAAAAAAGTTATTCCAAAACTTTTTCTCCGGGGCTTTATGCTAATATTTCAAAATCAAAAGAGAAAAAATATGATCTGTCTGTAAATGACGGGTTTAGTTATAATACCAATAACACTTCTCAAAACAATACGAAAATTCATTACTATACAAATACGCTTTCATTTAATGGAACCATCTATTATAAAAAAGTTTGGTCACTAAATACAGATTATAATTATTATTTCAGGCAAAAAACAATTCAGTCGGATAAAAACCTTACAACGAATATCTGGAATGCCCGGTTTCAGCGAACTTTTAAACATGATGAATTTACCGCCTATTTTATGGTAAAAGATATGCTTAATCAGAATGTAGGAATTGAAAGGAATTTTTATGGAAATACTTATACCCAGGAAATTAATGACAGGCTTAAAAGGTATTTCATGATTGGCTTTACCTGGAATTTTAAAAATAAAGGATCTAAATAAACCATATTAAAATGGCAGGAATAAAAATCAAAATATTTTTTTTAGCAACGCTCCTGTTTTTATTTGCCGGGGCGCATGCACAAATATTTATCAGCAAAGCAAAAATTGAGTATGAAGTAAAAGCGGATATAAAGAAAACAATGGGTAACAATACATGGGATGAAATGCTCAAAGATAAATTGCCGCGGTTTAGAACCGGGTATTTCACTTTAACCTTTGCCAATGATAAAAGCCTTTACCAGTTTGATCATTGGGGCGCACCCAAATTGCCTGATTTTATGACAAGCGGCGATGATCAAAATAAATACTTTTACAATTATAATACGGGCACTTTGAGCGTGCAAAAAAATGTGGAAGGAAGCAATCTTAACATAGCTGATTCTATACCCAAACTAAAATGGAAATTAGTAAATGAAAACAGGGAGATTGCCGGGTTCAATTGCCGCAAAGCCTATGCAGTAGTTTTGGATAGTGTATATGTATTTGCATTTTATACGGAAGAAATTACATTGCCCGGCGGCCCTGAATCTTTTCACGGATTGCCCGGAACTATTTTGGGAGTTACCATTCCGAGGTTATATACTTCATGGATAGCAACGAAAGTAGAAGTAAATGGAGTTGATGCTAATGCGATCAAACCGATTGAAGCAAAAAAAACCGTTACGATGAATGAATTAGAATCTTTAATTAAGGAACGTACTAATGATTGGTACAGTTCTGATGACCCGGATGAAAATAAAGAGATCCAACAACAAAAAGCCAGGTTTATCTGGGAAACATTATTATAAACCGGAACTGTGGAGGAGAAGAAAAATCTGCTTTATTTGTTTGTATTCTAGGATTAAGAAACTACCAAATTTCTTTTTTCTGTTCGCAAATTTATGCAGCAATCTGGTAGTTTTCCACATATTTGGAACCTCTCTTGACCACAGCAAACATTCTAAGAATAAGTTTAAATTTCACGTTATTAAGTACCTTGCCCCAATCTTTTTCCATTAATTTTCTTTCTGCATATTCTCTTAATTCTTTATCCCACTGAATTGCACTTTTGGCAGCTTGGGTTAGTTCTGATTTTAATTCCTTGTTGGCTAGTTTACTGACCCTTTTTCTTCCCCGAATACTTATTCCCGAACTGTTATCAAAAGGGACAACCCCAACATAAACTGCGTAAGTTCTACCATCTGGAAAACACGTAAAGTTTTCGGTATAGGCAATGGTCATCCAGGCATTTACCTTGCCGACTCCTCTGATGCTGGTTATCAAATCATAGTTCATTTTGAAGTCTTCATTTTCCTCAATAATATGCATTATTCCCTTTTCTATATTATCAATAATCTTTGCATTTATTTTTATTTTATTCTCCAATTCCTTGATAATAATATCCTTTTTGATGTCCGGATAAATATGCTTGCGTTCTTTAATTGTAGCCTGGCAACCAGCCTTGTCTCTAACGCATCTCTTTCTAAAGCTCAGGAGTTCTTTAAGAGCTATAATGCTTTTGTTTAAAGGCTTTGAGGGCTGTAATGATTGACGCTTTTCTATGGCATATTGAGCAATGCGGCTTGAATCCACCTTATCATTTTTGCCCCGGGTAATTCCTAATGACCGTTTAATAGCTAATCCGGGAATGCGGATAAAAGAGATTTTTTTTGTTGCACAGAATTGGATAAGTTTATACTCATATCCACCGGTGAATTCCATAACTACGACACTTTTGGTAAGATTAATTTTAAAATTCTTACACCATTTTATCAGTAATCTAAATCCTTCTGTTCCATTTTGAATTTGAATGTGCTCATTGATTTCAGCGCAATAGATGTCAAGAGTATTTTTAGACACATCAACGCCAAGAGTAAAATCCTGTTTTTTCATAAATTTGCATTTTATATTTTTATAAAAAACTTGCTCTGTCAAAAACCTTTGATAGGTCTGAAAAATAATTCTAGTTGGACCTGGAGCAAGTAAAGTAATGGCAGGGACTAATACAAACAATTGTCCTTCAAGACAAATTTACTGTTAGAGTTCACCCTGCCATTCCTTTCAAAGTTATTCACAAAAATGAGAGTTATTAACACCCCCTAAGAACCCCCATATAGTAATAATATTAATATGGTTTAAAGAATAGGAATTACTTAAATTCAATCCAAAGGTTTACTGTAGCTTAAAAAGCCACCGCCTAAGGCGGTGGTAATGTTCTTTGTGCTTTGCCTGAATTTTTTACCACAAAGGACACGAAAGACACGAAGGATTTTTTCTTTGAAAAAATAAAAAAACGAAGTTTTTCTCTGTGCTCTTTGAGTCTTTGTGGTAAAATTATTTTTGGCTATCTATATTAGAATAATTTGAACGAAAAAAGTTTAGAAAATACTTCATACACTGTATATTAAAGAGGGCTTTGCCCAATTCTTCCAACCCACCTTCTTAGAAGGTGGGTTGTTGAGTATTGAGGAAAATTTACCAGTATTTAAATATAAGTGCAATTACCGCGTAGATCATTGTCATGATAAAAATTCCTTTTGCCGTTTTATCACGGTTGCCATTAATATAAATAGTAAATAAAATAGCGTTGGCCAATAACGAAACACTGATGGAAACCGTTATCAGGCTTGGATTCATTTTTAACCATTGAAACATTTCAGATAAAGAAAGTTCTTTAAATTTTATTAATTTATAAATTAAAAAACCTATCATCGGGGCAATAATTCCTAATGTGATGCCGAATACAAAATTGTCTTTTTTGAAGATCATAAAACGTCCCAGTTTTTTTCCAGTTCTTTTTTAAGTTTGTAGTTAGTAAGGTCAAATTGTACGGGGACCACGCTCACGTAATTATGTTCCAATGCCCATACATCAGTGTCTTCGCCCGTATCAAAGTTTTTAAATTCACCGGTAAGCCAGTAATATTTTCTTCCATGAGGATCGAGCCTTTCGTCAAAATCTTCCTCATATTTTGCATAAGCCTGTTTGCAGACTTTTATTCCATTCATGAGTTCAAGTGGAACAGCAGGAATATTAACATTCAGGAGGAAATGTTTTTCCCGGCCTTGTTTCATTACACTCTCCACGATTTTGTGTACATAATATTCTGCGGCGGTAAAATCTGCTTCGATACTATAATCAAGCAATGAAAAACCAATAGAAGGAATACTTTCAATAGAGGCTTCCATGGCAGCACTCATCGTTCCTGAATAAATTACATTAATGGAATGATTGGCTCCGTGATTGATGCCGCTTAAACAAATATCAGGTTTGCGGTGGAGAATTTTATCTACTGCCAGTTTTACGCAATCAACAGGCGTGCCATTGGTTTGCCACGCCTCAGCGCCATCAAAAAAATCTTTTACTTTATCTAACCGTAACGGAACGCCGATCGTGATCGCGTGGCCCATTCCACTTTGAGGCTTATCAGGCGCAACTACTACTACATCGCCTAAATCTTTTACTGCCTTCACCAAACTTCGTATGCCCGGCGCAGTAATTCCATCATCATTGGTTACTAATATTATAGGCCTTTCTCCTTTTTCTTCTCAGTCATTTAATTTTTTATGTTTCATTTTGTTTCTTATTCCTCATTCACATTCCGCCATTACCATCTGAACCATGGCCTTGCTATTTCACTAAACGGCCACGGTATGGCAATTAGTATTAATAATAACGCTAATCCAAAAAATAGTAACGTTTTTTTAAATTTCGCATTTGAAGTTGCCGATTTTTTTACAATCACTCTTCCTACATGAACAAGAATCCATGCAATAATCATCATGGTAGCATGTTCCACAGTAAAAAAACGAACCATCGGATCGTGCATAGTTTGATTCATATTCTGGAAACCAGCGTACCAGCCGTTCATAAAATAAAGAGCCAGCCCAAGCAATAATTGAATATCCATGCTCAGCATGAAAAAGAAATTAGAGCGGCCATCATTTAAAGAATAAACCCTTCTGGATGCCAGGCCTGTAATGGCGCTTATGATTGCCCAGAAAGCAAAGATTAATATAAGCCAGCGAAATAGATTGTGTAATACAAGCAGGAATTGCATAATAATTGTTTTGGCAAAAGTAAGGGTAAACAAGGATATGCCTATAGTAAACCAACAATCTTTGTCATTTTCTATTTACCTAAACTTATTCCCGGTGCAGGGCTGCCTCTTAAAAAAAATCCCCTTTTTTTATTAATTGCGGATATTCTTTTTGGAACTGTTTTATTTCCGGTATAGAAACATTTTGCACATAACCACTATTAGGATGCTTTGCAATATAATCCTGGTGGTAGCTTTCTGCAGGCCAAAATTTTGTCAGCGGCATTACATTCACAGCAATAGGGGCGTTGTATTTTCCGGAAGCGTTCAGTTGTTTTATATAATTTTCTATCTCTTCCTTTTCCGTATTGTTGGTATAAAAAGCAATAGAACGGTATTGGCTTCCAAAGTCAGGCGCCTGCCCGTTTTTTTGAGTAGGGTCTTGCCCGGCAAAATAAACTTCTAATAAAGTTGGGTAAGAAATTTTTGAGGGGTCATAATAAACTATAACGCTTTCCGCGTGGCCTGTATTCCCGGTTTCAACCATTTCATAATCGGGGTTTTTAGTGGTGCCGCCCGCATACCCTGAAACAGCCTCATCTACACCTTTTATACTTTCAAACAAAGCTTCTTCGTGCCAGAAACACCCGGCAGCAAAATACGCCTTGCTATCTTTAGAAAGATCAGTTTTAGTATTTTGGGCTGTATTATTTTTTGATGTTTTTTGACCGCATGAAACAAAACCGGTTGTCATGGAGGCAACAAAAAATAAAGTGAATAGAGATTTCATATCTTCCTGTTTATCAAATGTACGTATTCTCTAAAGCAACGGATGTTAAAAAAAAATATAAAAAAAAGAGAATTTGTTGTAGGTGTAAACCGCTAATTGTTAGGGATTTCTTAAAGCAAATTACAAAGCCAACCTTTGCAATATAAGTTACCACTATCCTACAAACAGTTTGCGTTTTCACTTTAGTTAGTATTATTGTAACATTTTGTGAGATGTTTTTATATTAATTTGCAATATAAATTGATTTGCACCCGTTTTTAAAACCACAATATGAAGAGAATTATTACTATATCGTTTTTACTTTTATTTTCAAATATTCTATTTGCCCAAATTCAAAACCCGGTTGAGTGGACGGCTACTTCCAAAAAAATTGCTGACAAAACTTACGAAGTGCATATAAGAGCTACCATTGACCATGGCTGGCATATTTATTCGCAAACGACACCCGATGGCGGCCCATCGCGACAAGTATTACTTTTACAAAAAATCCATTGGTGATTGTTGAAGGCAAGGCTAAAGAAGTGGGTAAACTGGAGAAACACAATGAGCCGCTTTTTGGTGTGGATGTAAAGCAATTTTCCAATACAGTTGATTTTGTCCAATTGGTAAAATTAAAAGCGCCTGTAAAAACATCTGTGAATGTGGCGGTAGAATTTATGGTGTGCAACGACAGACAATGTTTGCCGCCCTCTACCAGGAAATTTTCAGTTGCACTCTGATATAAGAGCTTAAATAAAAAAGATTTAATGAACAGGTTTTTCGCCAGCCTTTGGGCTTTATTGTTTTGCTTTTTTATTTCTGCCAAATCATTTGCCCAGGATTCTTCAGCAGTTAAATTTTCTTATAACTATCAAAGGATAAACGACAGCGAAGTGGTTTTTAATATCGCTGCTAAAATAAATCCGGGCATTAAATTATATCGCGTTGCAGCATTCTCCCAATGATGTCTTATATTCTTCCATCAGCTTCGATCCTTCCCAAAAAAAATTATTAAGAGATTCATTGTTTCATAAAGGTGATGAGCAGAAAGCAACGGATCCTTCATTAAATAGTGAAGTTCATTATTATACCGATTCGGTTGTGTGGAAACAAAAAGTGGCGGCTTCCTTATCCGACAGTTTTTTGTTGAAAGGAATGGTGAGTTACATGTACCAGAAAGGCGCTGATTATTTGCCTGGAGAAAGTAAATTCAAGACGTTTATTTTACCGAAAATCAAAAAGATGTTTCATCAACAGGTCGCGCAGTTAAAACCTGCACCTGCAGGTGGTTCTGTGGCAACACGCTCATTAACATGGATATTTTTTACCGCATTCGCTGGAGGTTTATTGGCATTGATCACACCTTGCGTTTATTCGATGATTCCTGTTACCGTAAGTTTCTTTACCAAAAGAAGCAGAAACAAAACTGAAGGTATTAAAAATGCCTTCCTTTATTCTGCCTCCATCGTTTTCATTTTTACTTTATTGGGATTTTTGATCACGGTTATTTTTGGGCCGACGGCTTTAAATAACCTGGCCACCAATTGGATCGCCAATCTTATTTTCTTCACGTTATTTTTATTGTTCGGTATTTCTTTTTTGGGGGCTTTTGAAATTGCTCTGCCCAGTTCATGGGGAAATAAAGCAGACAGCAAAGCGGGGACAGGTAGTTTTTTAGGCATCTTTTTTATGGCGCTCACTTTGGTCGTTGTGTCATTTTCATGTACAGGCCCATCATCGGAAATTTATTGGTGATTGCTGCAAGAGGAAGTTATTGGGGGCCGCTCATTGGTATGTTTGGATTTTCATTAGCGCTTGCTTTGCCATTTGCTTTGTTTGCATTTTTTCCCGGCAAATTAAATGTGTTGGGAAAAGCAGGAGGTTGGCTGAACGCTGTAAAAGTAACATTAGGTTTTTTAGAATTGGCACTCGCCTTAAAATTTTTATCTAACGCCGATCTTTCAAAAGGCTGGCGCATTCTTGATCGTGAAGTATTCATTAGTTTATGGGTCGTGATCTTTGCATTGCTGGGTTTTTATTTGCTGGGAAAAATAAAATTCAGCCATGATGATGAATTGCCCAAAAACGATTTTGATGTTCCTTATTTGAGCGTGACAAGATTGTTCTTCGCTATTGCTTCATTTTCGTTCGTGGTTTATATGGTTCCTGGTTTGTGGGGCGCCCCATTAAAGGCGATCAGCGCTTTCCTTCCACCCATGGGAACGCAGGATTTTACTTCGGCTTCTATTGCTCAAAATGCTCATTCATTTGCAACTGATTCTTCAACAGCCACCTTGCCACGGCCTGTAAAATATTACGACAGGATGAAAATGTATGAACCGGATGTAGTTACCAGGTATGGCATGACTACTTATTTTGATTACAATGAAGCATTGAATGTGGCAAGAAAATTACACCGTCCGCTGATGCTTGATTTTACAGGCATTAATTGTGTGAACTGCCGGAAGATGGAAGGAGAGGTGTGGAGCGACCCGGAAGTGATGAAGCGGTTAAAAAATAATTTTGTGATCGTGTCTTTATATGTGGATGTGAACAACGTTGACCTGCAACCTACCGAACAATATTATTCCAAAGCGCTGAACCAGAAAGTAACCACGCTGGGCGCCAAAAATGCCGATCTGCAGGTTTCTAAATACAATGCCAACACACAACCTTATTATTTCTTTTTGGATGCCAACGAAAAACGCCTCGAGCCGGAAGGTTACGGCTACAATTCAGATGTAGAGAAATTTAAAAACATGCTGGATGATGTGGTTGCCAAATACAAGGCAGAAGAGGGGCAGCGTTACAGTAAACAAATAAATTCCTTCGATTTCTATTTTACCCTACTTCAATAGACCAACTTTTTATCTCTTTTCTATCAACTCCGTTTTTTTATTTTTAATGATATACTTTTTATTATCTCAGCCGAGTCTCCCGATAGGGGACTCGGCGTATGAAAATTGAAGTTATTAAATCTAACAGTAAACAAATAAAAAAGAAGGGATTTTTGTTTTGAGATGAATCCAGGCGACAGCGTATTATGCAGCATTGCCGGCCCATTGCCTGATAGCATTCAGTTCGGCTTTCTTACCGTTTCTTTCCTCTTCAATGTCGAAGTCGTCCTGAAGCCCGAGCCAAAACTTTGCTGAGTTTCCAAAATATTTGGAAAGCCTTAGCGCAGTATCAGCAGTTATACGCCTGTTTCCTTTTATGATAGCGGAAACGCGTGTCTGAGGAATTCCGATGTCTTTGGAAAGTTTGTAAGCAGTGATTTCCAGGGGAGCTAAGAATTCTTCCCGCAGAATTTCTCCGGGATGTATGTTTTTTAATTTTTTCATTTTTCAGTCTTTTAGTGATAATCTATTATTTTGACTTCATCTGCATTTCCGTTGTTCCATTTAAAAATTATACGCCATTGACCATTAATTCTAATTGAATAAAATTCTTTAAAATTTCCTTTCAATTTTTCTAACCGGTTCGATGGCGGTATTTGTAAATCTGCCAGGCTTTGAGAGTTATTTAGCATTCTCAGTTTCCGCCTTGCCGTTTCCTGTACTTCGGTCGACAAACCTTTAACCCGTTCACCTTCCCAAATTTTCTTTGTGTCTTTGTCGCTAAATGATGTTAACATACTGCCATATTACGTTACTTACGTCAAAGGTAAGTATTCTCTTTTAGCATTTCAAATTTGTTGAAGAAATAGTTTTGTTGGGTTTCACACCAGGCTATTCAGCATATCGATGTAGAGATATTTAAAAACATGCTGTATGATGAGGTTGAGAAATACAAGGCAGAGGAAGGACAGGTTACAGTAAACAAATAAATTCCTGTAATTTTTATTTTATTAACTCCAAGTATACTTCTGTAAACTCGTTTCAGATATTGTCTCAGCCGAGTCCCCCGATAGGAGACTCGGCAAGGACCTAAACTAATTAATTCAATAACCTAATAATCAATAATCAATAATCGCTACCTCTTCTCTATCGACCCTGTTTTTTTATTTTTAATGATAAACTTTTTTTCTCCTGATGGAAGCACTTCTTCTTTGATCAGGTAATAATCTTCATCATAACTTACCATTTCCTTTTGCACTTTCTTTTGGGCAACGCCGCGCCAATCGCTAATTTGAACCGGTTCCCATTTTTTAGTTTTTGCTGAAAGAAATGCCGCGTCTAAGATTGCATTTACGACGTAACCGTCATAAAAATTTTCCAGAGGTTGTTTTTTGTTATCGATGGCATCAAACATATCGGTGAACATGTGGTTGTAACCGAGTTCATTTACTTCATCGCCGACAGGAAATAGCCAGCCTGAATTGCTTTCGGCTTTTTCTGCAATATAATCTCCGCCCTTGCCCGAAGTAAACATTTCAAAACCGGTGCGCAAAAAATTATTGGTCCAGATGGTTCCTTCGGTTCCCATCACTTCTTCCCTCAAATCCATACCGCCGCGGAATGACCAGCTTACTTCAAACTGCCCGATGGCGCCGTTTTCATATTTTACCAAAGCCACCGCGTTGTCTTCCGCGTCTATCGGGTGTACGCGCGTATCTGCCCAGCACATTACTTCCGCAGGTTTTACATTTTTGCCGATATAGTTTCTGCACAATTCCACGCAATGGCAACCCAGGTCAATAATAGCGCCTCCCCCGGATTTTTCTTTATCCCAAAACCAATCGCTGTGTGGGCCGGGATGCGTTTCCCTGCTTTTGGCCCAAATCACTTCGCCGATGGCTCCGTTCTGTATCATTTTTAATGATTTTAAAGATTTGGGGGAATAAACCAAATCTTCCAGGTAACCGCCGGTGACATTTGCTTTTTCTACTGCCTGCAACATTTGGTACGCTTCTTTGGCATTGCGGCCAAGAGGTTTGGTACACAAAACATGCTTTCCTGCCGCAGCGCACGCCAGCACGGCTTCCAGGTGCATGTCGTTTGATAAGCCAATGATTACCGCATCGACTTCTGTATGCGAAACACATTCTTGAATGCTATCCGTAAAATGGGGCACTTTGTAATCATCTGCAAACTTTTTTGCGTTTGATAAAGTACGGCTGTAAACGATAGTGATCTCATCTTTTCTGCGCTGGCCAATTAAAGCATCTGCATAAAATCGCGAAATAAAACCGGAACCAAGAATTGCTAATTTCATAATGACTATTTGTTTTTTTGGAAAATTTTGTAATGCAATGACGTTTTTAATTCATCAAATCTTTTATTAATTAATTTTAAATGATTGATAGAAACAAATCTAAAGATTATTTCGGAGAGGATAGCGGGTGAAGAATTATTTCAGTGCTTCATCTTTTTCTTTCTCGAGGAAATGAGCTGCCGCGCCAATGCCTTCTGTTTTCCATTCCATCAAAGCTTCGTCAGTAACAGCTTTTAAAGGAACTGTGGACGATTGTGAAGGCTCGTTGTAAGGGATATTTGAACTTCTGTTGTAAACGGAGATCAATGACCAACGCGCTTTTTCTGAAAGGTTGGCTTCGGAACGATGCAATAAATTGCTGTGAAAAAACAGCGCGTCGCCGGGCATAATTTCTACATAAACGAGTTCCATTGTTTTTAAAGCCAGATCAACATAATGTTGCGAAGCGCCTACCTGTTCACCTGCAAAACCGTGTTCAATTCGTCCCATTTTATGCGAACCTTTTATCACCTGCAAACAACCATTTTCTTTGTTGGCTTCTGTGATAGCGATCATTACCGACATCATCTGGTCCGGGAATAAAAATTCATTTTTATACCAATATCCGTAATCCTGGTGCCACTCCCATGCCCCGCCAACCTTTGGTTCTTTCTGCATCAGCTTGCTGTGAAAATGGCAAACCGCGCTGCCGCCATCCATCAGTTGGTCAACAGAATTCACCATACGCTCACTTTTGGTAAGCAAGCCGTACGCATCATTTCCCGGCGTGTACCACAAAGTGAGTTTGGTTTTTTTGCCTGACTGGTCATTCAGGTCAAACGCATGTTTGCGCAGAGTATCATCGCCTGTTGCTATTGCATATAATTTGTTGATTTCCTTTTCCTGCAAAAAGTTTTTTACAATTACAAAGCCATCTTTTTTATAAGCTTCTGTTTGTTCGGGTGATAATTGAAAGTGTGACATGTGATGAATCGTGAATGGTAAATGAATTCAAGCTACAAAATTATTTTTAATTTGAAGGAAGGAAAATGATAGCGGGGTTAAATATTCATTTGCAGTAAACGTATAAAAAAAGCTGGTTTTTGCTTTGTTTTGGAATACAACAAAAACAAAAGACAGGCTTATGTAATCCCACGTTAGTTTAAAATATCTTAAATTGAGAAAAAAATTTATAAATATGCCTCAGAAAAAAATTATAGCAGTTTTTGGCGCAACGGGCGCCCAGGGCGGCGGGCTGGCCCGTGCCATTTTAAATGATCCCAACAGTGAATTTGCTGTTCGGGCAGTAACAAGAGATCCTGAATCCGGTAAGGCAAAAGAACTGGCAGCTTTGGGCGCAGAAGTGATAAAAGCAGATGTTGATAATCCGGAAAGTGTGCGCAAGGCGCTGGAAGGCGTTCACGGCGCTTATTTTGTTACTTTTTTCTGGGCGCATTTTTCTCCTGAAAAAGAAATGGCTGAAGCAAAGGTTTATGCAAACGCCGCTAAAGAGGCGGGACTGAAACATGTGATATGGTCTACGCTTGAGGATGTAAGAAAGTATGTTCCTTTGGACGACGATAGCATGCCAACGTTGCGCGGAAAATACAAGGTCCCGCATTTTGATGGCAAAGGCGAATCGGATCAATATTTTATAGATGCGGGCGTACCTGTTACTTTTATGCTCGCCTCGTGGTATTTTGATAACCTGATCTCTTTTGGAGCAGGCCCCAAAAGAGGCGAAGATGGCAAACTATCAATCACGTTTGCTATGGGCGATAAAAAGATGGCCGGTATTGCGGCAGAAGATATAGGAAAATGTGCTTATGGCATTTTTAAAAAAGGAGAGGAAACGATCGGGAAAAGAATAGGCGTTGCCGGCGACCAGCTCACCTGTACTGAAATGGCGAAAGATCTGTCAAACGTTTTGGGAGAGGAAGTTTCTTATAATGAAATTACACCTGAACAGTATCGTGGATTAGGTTTTCCGGGTGCCGATGATTTGGGAAATATGTTCCAGTTTTACCGCGATTTTGATGATGTGTGCAACAGCGTGCGCGATGTAAATTATTCACGGGAATTAAACCCGGAACTACAATCGTTAGACATGTGGCTTGAAAAAAATGGGAAACGGATTCCTTTGGAATAAAAGTTTTTTCTGGAATGCTTTCTGTAAAATTTAAAAAAGGATGGCGCGTGATTCCCGTAAAAGGACAAAAAAATAGATTTTTATTTTGAGCAATATAGCTTTTGCAAATCTTCTTAACCATAAAAGCCCTGAAAGTTAGTACTATCAAGGCTTTTATTTTTAAATCAGTGCCCGGGACTGGATTCGAACCAGCACATCCTTGCGAACGCTGCCACCTGAAGGCAGTGCGTCTACCAATTTCGCCACCCGGGCTAAAAAACTTTTTACAAAAAGTTTAAAATGGATGCCAAAAGTAAATTTAAAATCTAAACTATTTGTTGGTTTACTGCTATTTTTTTTCTTATCCACCAATTGCATTAAAACGATTTTATTTTAATTTCCTTATTTTTAATCCGATCCTTATCGGATGCAACTTTTAAACCTTTTTCAGAACAACTGCAATGAAAGAAGATATTCTTCAATACATCTGGAAATTTCAATACTACAATAATCATAATTTGCAAAGCACAAATGGTGACCCTATTTTGGTGATTGACCCGGGGAAAAATAATACCGACCAGGGGCCTGATTTTACAGAAGCAAAAATAAAGGTCAACGATACTTTGTGGGCAGGAAATGTGGAACTTCATGTCAATTCTTCTCATTGGAATTTGCATCATCATTCTGCCGATAGCAATTACAACAACATTATTCTTCATGTGGTGTGGAACCATGATGTAGAAATAAAAGACGCGAATGGAAATAATTTTCCAACGCTCGAATTGCAAAGCAGGGTTTCTAATTTACTCCTGGAAAAATATAAGCAACTGATGGAAAAACCCCGGTTTATTCCCTGTGAAAAACTATCTCATAATTTAAGCGGGTTGGCACTTACCAGCTGGAAACAAAGGCTCGCAGCCGAAAGGTTGCTTTTAAAATCAGGAAAAATTTTTCAAATACTGGAACAAAATAATTTTCATTGGGAAGAAACTTTCTGGTGGCTCATCGCCGCAAATTTCGGATTGAAAGTAAACAGCGAAATGTTTAGAAAGGTTGCGGAAAGTTTGCCATTGAATAGGTTGGCAAAACATAAAAATAACATTATTCAAATTGAAGCATTGTTATTCGGACAGGCAGGCTTACTCGAAAAAGATTTTGAAGAAAAATATCCAACAATGCTGCAGAAAGAATACCGGTTTTATCAAAAAAAATATAAACTACAACCGGTTGATGGCGAACTGTTTTTTTTAAGAATGCGCCCCGCCAATTTTCCTACCATCCGCCTGGCGCAACTCGCCATGCTTATACACAACAGCGAACATTTATTTTCAAAAATAAAAGAAACCGAATCAGTTGGAGAAGTGAAAAAGATGCTTTCCCTGGAAGCCAATGATTACTGGCATTACCATTATATTTTTGACGAAAAAACCGATCATAAAATAAAAAAGCTCGGAAGCCAAATGGTGAACAATATCATTATCAATACAATTGTTCCGATTTTATTTTCGTACGGCCTGCATCACAATGATGAGTTTTATAAAGAGAGATCTATTAAATGGCTGGAAGAAATTCCGCCAGAAAAAAACGCCATCACCAAAGGTTTTGAAAACTTAGGTTATGCTAACAAAAACGCATTTGATTCGCAGGCTTTCATCCAATTAAAAAATCATTATTGCAATGATAAACTTTGTTTGAAATGCGCCATCGGGAATTCCTTATTACGGAATGTGAAGATGTGAAAACCCGAAAATAAATTAAAATGTATTTCAATTTTCAAATTAGTTCATTAAAAATCCCAATCATATTTCAACACCAGTTCAATATCGGGATGAACGCTTTTAGCCACTGGGCAATTGTTGCCTGCCTTTTCTAAAATTAACCTTTCTTTTTCATCTGTATTTTTGGGCAAAGAAACCGAAACTTCAATTTTTGCCACCCGCCGCGGATTGCTTGCCATGTGTTTGGTCACATCGGCTTTGGCATTGGCAATATCAATATTTAAATCTGCCGCTTTAATGCCCATTGTAGTAAGCATGCAGGTTGCAAGCGATACGCATAATAAATCGGTAGGTGAAAAGCGCTCGCCTTTACCCCGGTTATCAGTCGGAGCATCTGTTTCAATAGTTGACGAACTTTGCAGGTGTACTGCTTCGCAACGTAAATTTCCTTTATAGATTATTGATGCAGTCATTGTGTTATTTTTGTATAAATTTACAGCACTAATAGATCAGTAACAAATGCGCAAAATAATTATCATTTTTATCACTGCTTTTATTTCAATCCATTCATTGGGGCAGCAAACCCGTAAAAAACATCAGCAGCAGAAAAAAGACCATGTAAATGACATGGTAAAACAGGAAGAGGAAGGCGTGATCACTTATAAAAAAAGTTTCGCTTTCGGGGCTAAACTTGCTACCGATGGCTACGGGGTTTTTTTTGAATTACGCCGCGCCAGCTCTGTAAAAAAAGGATTGCTTTACCAGTTGGAGATAAGCGAACGCAAACATGTAAAAGAAGAAAAACAAGACAGTTATTATTCTAATTCGGTTCCTTTTATTTATGGAAAAGAAAACTTTTTTTACCCGGTAAAACTGGGTGTACAGCAGCAAATATTATTAGGGAATAAATCAAACAAAAACGGGGTTGCCATTACTGCCAATTACGGAGGTGGGATTGCGGCAGCGATATTGCGCCCATATTATGTGCAGCCCGCAACAGGCAATACCATTACTTATGTAAAATATAATTCTGCTGACAGCGCTGCTTTTTTATCAGGGAATATTTATGGAGGCCCTTCCTTTGGAAAAGGGTGGAATGAATTGACCGCTACTCCGGGAGTCTATGCAAAAACCGCTGTAAGGTTTGATTACGGAAGTTATAATGAAATAATTTCCGCGATTGAAGTAGGCTTAAGCGCTGATTTCTATACCAAAAAAATACCTCAAATGGTTTATAATAAAGAGAAACAGTTTTTCTTTAGCGGTTATGTAGCCATTATCTTTGGCAAAAGAAAGTAAATATTCGGTTCCGTTTTTAATTAAGAAAATATCAAAATAAATGATTGAAGAAATGAGTCAGGCTATTGCGGAAAAACCGCGTAAGCCAAACTGGCTAAGGGTTAAGCTTCCTATAGGGGAAGAATACAGGCAGGTAAGGCAAATAGTGGATACGCATAAATTACATACCATTTGTGAAAGCGGAAATTGCCCGAACATGGGCGAATGCTGGGGGGAAGGGACCGCGACGTTTATGATACTGGGTAATATTTGCACCAGAAGCTGTGGCTTTTGCGCTGTGGCAACCGGCAGGCCTTTGCCTGCAGATTTACAGGAGCCTAAGCGTGTGGCAGAAGCGATCCTGTTGATGAAAGTAAAACACGCGGTTATTACATCTGTTGACCGTGATGAATTAAAAGACGGCGGTTCTGTCATCTGGCGGCAAACCATCAATGCCGTTCGTGAATTAAGCCCTAAAACAACTTTGGAAACACTCATTCCTGATTTCAAAGCGGAAGAAGAAAATATACAACGTATTATTGATGCAGCGCCGGATGTGGTTAGCCACAATATAGAAACCGTAGAACGATTGACCCGCCACGTAAGAATACAGGCAAAATATTGGCGCAGCATGGAAACATTGCGTATTTTAAAAAGAGGCGGCATGCGCACAAAAAGCGGCATCATGCTGGGTTTAGGCGAAACCAAAGAAGAAGTGTTACAAACCATGCGTGACCTTAAAGACAGCGCAGTGGATGTAATAACTATTGGCCAATATTTACAGCCAACGCCCAAACATTTACCCGTGGAACGTTTTGTTCATCCATCCGAATTTGCGGAATTGCGCGAGGCTGGTTATAAGATGGGTTTTGATTATGTGGAAAGCGGCCTCTTGTGCGTTCATCGTATCACAGCGAAAGGCATGTAATTCCGGGGTTGGGAAGAGATGAATGGGAAAAAGCAACGGCCCTGAAAGCTTTGATGGCCGCCAAAAATAATTAATACTCATTTTAATTTGCTTTTATATCCGGGCTCCTTTTCCGAAAGCCGAAGTGTTTTTATCAGGCTTACTTCCATCAAGAACTTTTTCTCCATTTACAAAAACCATCAGCACTTTTGTTTTCAGAATATCTTTTTCATCAGCTTCCAAAAGGTCTGTATCAAGCAAAACAAAATCAGCAAATTTTCCTTTTTCAATGCTTCCTTTTTCATGTTCTTCGAAATTGGCTTTTGCTGCCCAAATAGTCATTCCGCGAATAGTTTCCTCGCGGCTCAACGCGTTTTCAATTTGAAAGCCACCTTCAGGCCAACCTTTGGCATCCTTGCGAAAAACTGCTGCATAAAAAGTTTTGATGGGCGAAATATCTTCTACCGGAAAATCCGTTCCGAGCGGGATCCATCCATTCGCTTTCAATAAATCTTTATAGGCATAAGAATATTTTATCCTTTCTTTTCCCAATCGTTCCTCTGCCCAATACATATCAGAAGTAGCATGTGTGGGCTGAACCGAAGGAATGATATGGTAGTCAGCGAAATAATGAAAATCATCTTTATCTAAAATCTGTGCATGTTCAATGCGCCAGCGCCGGTCATTCGCCCCTTTTAAATATTTCGCATAAATTTTCAACATCATCCGGTTGGCTGCATCACCTATTGCATGTGTGCACATTTGAAATCCATTTTCATAAATAAGTTTTGCCATTGCATCAAAATGCTCTTCCGGTTTCAGTAACAATCCATTCCAACCGGGTTTATCCGAATAAGGCTGCTGCAAATAAGCGCCTCTTGAACCCAAAGCTCCATCCGAAAATAATTTGAAAGAACAAACATTTAAACGTTCCGTTTTTATTTTGCCATTCTTAAAAAGAAAATCATAGTTCTTTTTATTATCGCTCATCATAATAAACATCCGCATCTTTAATTCATTGCTTTTTTGCAGTGAATCAACAAATAAGGCAGATTCGTAATCCTGCCCGCAATCAACAATTGTTGTAAGGCCTGCAGCAAAACAATTTTCTTGTGCAGCCAGTAAAGCCTCTTTTAATTGTGATTCAGAAGGGCGGGGGATTTTTGAATAAACGAGGTTCATGGCATTGTCAATCAATATTCCGGTAAGCTTTCCATTCTTTACAGCCACTTCGCCGCCTTCCTGTTTTTCGCCTGGTTTTACTCCTGCAATTTCCAGGGCTTTGCTATTGGCAATTGCCGCATGGCCGTCTATTCTTGTCAGAATCACAGGCTGCCCGGGAAAAAGTTCATCCAGTTTTTCATTGGAAGGAAATTCTTTCACCGGCCAGTCATTTTGATTCCAGCCTCTGCCAATGATCCATCCTTCTTTATTTTTACCCGCATGAATTTTTACTTTCTCTACAACTTCTTCCCAGCTTTTTGTACCTCCAACATCTGCCTGTTGCAATCCCAGGCCATAACCAAAAAAATGAGCATGCGCATCAATAAAACCGGGAAAAAGGTATTTCCCTTGGGCATCGATTTTTTCTTCGGCATCAAACCGGCTTAAAAGTGATTTTGAACTTCCTGTTGCAATTATTTTTCCTTTGTTAACCGCTACTGCTTCAGTTTTTGAGAATTTTTTATCAACTGTATAGATGGTTGCATTGTATACCAGAAGGGCGGCTTTTTGTTTTGATTTCATGAATGAGAAAATGGAAAATAAAGTGATTAAAAAGGATTCTTTATTCTACAAAAGTTAAATACAAAATTGAAAATACATTTTTAAAACCAAGCCTTCACGAGATTAAATTTATTCGCATTTGTTCATTACTGTTACATAATTTAAAAAATAGAAAATCCCGTTATTTGTTGCTTTACTATTGTAACACTTTCTTTTCAATTACTTTAAGGCTTGCACAATGAAATAAATATTCAGAACTACATAAACCAATAAAAAAGCCTGGGCAATAATCATATCAAATTTCCGGGCCTTAATTTCTTTACCCGCTTTTACCAACTTCAATGAATAGGCTGTGGCAGCGATAATAGCAAAAATGAAAAACAAAGTAAGCCCGTGTAGCGTATCAACAAGGGTAAAAGAAGTGGTTTCAGGCAAAGAAGAATCTATAATATATTTGTTGCCAATTACAGCGAAGAGCGCGCCCACACTCAATCCGAAACGGGAATCTATTGCATCTGTGTGAATATAAAAACAAACGTAGGCTATCAGGAAAGCGATATACATTCCCAAAAACATTTTCCAGAATAACCCTGAAGCGTTTCTGCTGATATTGACGGTTGCTTTATAAGCACTGTATTCGCTATAAGGAATAGTGGCAGCCGGGTCGCCAAATGCGGTTTCGTATTTATTAATTCCTGTTGTAATATGGCAACTGTCAATTTTCCATTGGCTGAGCGTAAAACGCGGATCATAATTTTTTCCCAGGGTATCAGGAACAAAAACCAGGGATTTGGAATCGAACTGAGAGTTTTCAAGTGACAGCCTTAACTTTTGCTTGTCAAATGGAAAATCCCGAATGCGCCATGTATCTTTCATCACGCATTGCATTTTCATTAAAAGGTAAATCTGATTGTTGCTGCTGTCTGTAGTGGCAAAGGACCTGCTTACTGATTTGGCGTGAGGCACTTCGAGGTTATTCAAAAAATCAAAATCCTTATTCTTATATTTTAACCAGAGCCAGAACGTAATGGTATATTCCTTTTGCTTAAAATCTATATCGTGGATGCTGGTGATATAAATGCCTGTTTTTACGGTATCCGGCGGCCTATCCTGCGCCCGCAGGGTTATACAAAAAAGAGATAAAACAATAACCCCGAAAAAAGCGGCAGCGTAAAAAGGTTTCATTTTTGAATTAAAAACGAAAGTTATTGAAAGGAATGTACCAGGCAATAAAATATTTTAATTTTTTTTCAGAATAAATAATTTTGAAGGGCTTTTTATTTGCATTTCAATAACCGGGTATAATTACATTATTTTTATAAAAGGTTTGCTATTAATTTTTTTAAAAATTACACATGAAAAAAATTCTTTCAACTTTAGCGGCCTCTTTAGCGGGATATTTCTTTTCGCGCAGATGCCGACGAACGGGCTTGACGTAAAACATTATAGTTTTTACATTGCTTTGAATGACAGCAATAATATCATAAAGGGTAATGCAGTGATTACAACCGCCTTTTTAAAACCAGAGAATGAAGTAGTTTTTGATTTGGTAAATAAAAAAAATGACGGCAAAGGAATGACGGTAACTTCTGTTAGCAAAAGTGGCTTGAAAATAAATTTTGAGCAGGACAATCAGCATCTTATTATAAAAGATAAAGGCAACCCGGGGAAGGAAAATATTTATTCCATCAGCTATGAAGGTACCCCGGCGGATGGATTGATCATAAGCAATAATAAATTTGGCGAGCGTACTTTTTTTTCTGATAACTGGCCCAACCGCGCGCATAACTGGATTCCGTGTAATGACCATCTTTCTGATAAAGCAACGGTCGATTTTTTCGTTACTGCGCCTGATCATTATGAAGTAGTTTCTAATGGAGAAAAAATTGAAGAAACCAATCTTCCCGATCATCTGAAAATGACTCACTGGAAAGAGAGTGTGCCTTTGCCAACAAAGATCATGGTGATTGGCGTAACCGGTTTTGCCACCAATAATGTAGGAAGTGTGGATTGCATTCCTGTATCAAGTTGGGTTTATCCGCCTGACCGCGACAGCGGTTTTGCTCATTATGCCATCGCAAAAAATATTTTACAATGGTACATCAACCATATCGGCCCTTATGCTTTTGAAAAGCTGGCGAATGTACAATCAACCACCATTTTTGGAGGTATGGAAAATGCAGGTTGTATTTTTTATTTTGAAAAATCAGTAGATTCAAAAGGTATTGAAAGTTTGATGGCTCATGAGATAGCGCATCAATGGTTTGGCGATAATGTAACCGAGAAAGATTGGCCGCATCTTTGGCTCAGCGAAGGTTTCGCTACATATATGACAGACCTTTACCTTGAAAATAAATATGGGAAAGATTCTTTGCAACATCTTTTAACAACGCAGCGTGCAGAAGTTGTTAACTATTCTAAAAACCATAATACACCTGTTGTTGACACTTCAGAAAGCCTCCATCTAATGAAGTTGCTAAATGATAACAGCTACCAAAAAGGCGCATGGGTATTGCACATGTTGAGAAGAAAACTCGGCGATGATTTGTTCTGGAAAGGCATCCGCTTATATTATAAAACCTATTCAGGAAGCAACGCATCAACTGCTGATTTGGAAAAAGTTTTTGAAGAAGTGAGCCGGCAAAACCTGCAGACCTTTTTTAAACAATGGCTTTTTACGGCTGGCGCAGCCCATACTGAATATTGAATGGAGTTATAATGAAACAAAAAAATCAGTTTCAGTAAAAATAGAGCAAACACAAAGCAATGTTTTTGAATTTCCCTTGCAAATAAGTTTTGCAGATGGAGATAAAAATGTAATTAAAACCATTGATATAAAAGATAAAACGGCGCAGAATATTTTTTCACTTCCTTTTGAACCAAGCCAAATAATGGTTGACCCGAATGTGAATTTATTGTTTGGTTTGCAGCAAACGAAGAAAGATTAAAGATTTTTATTTTAATTCCGATGGCGCCCCAAGCCTTTACTTATCACTTAGCCTTTATCTGCTTTAATGCTTCGGCAACTTCTTCTACCGGGCGTTGGCAGGTTTTGTTTTCGCAAACATAAATCATGGTTTTGCCTTTCATCAATTTATTTTCAAGCAGTGGAAGGCCGCCTTCGTTATCGCCACCGAGGTAAATCGTATTGGGTAAATATTTTTTTTGGAATATCGATAATTTCTGTTGCCAGTCATTTCCTACGATAGCCACTTCATACGGCGAACGAATTTCCAGAGCCATTGCCTGCGCCCAATTGCTGTAATAGCCGGGATTTTTTTCAATTTCTTCGGAAACATTTTTTACCATTTGCGCAGACTGGGCTTCATATTTTTTATTCTCAAAATAAAGGCCAAGCAGTAAAAGGTTTTTTGCCATTTCGCTGTTGGAAGAAGGGATTACGTTATCGGAAACTTCCATTTTGCGTGCGATCAAATTACTGTATTGGCCATCTGTATAAAAAAACAAACCGGAAGTCTTATCAAAGAAATGTTCTTCAACATAACGGGTAAGGCTATCCGCTTTTTGTAAATATTTTTCATCAAAATTTACCTGGTAAAGATTGATCAAAGCATTGATCGTAAAAGCATAATCATCTAAAAAAGCAGGAATGTTGGCTTTCCCGTTTTTATAATTACGGTATAATCCACCATTTTTTGTTTGTATATTTTTTAAAAGGAAATCAATATTTTTTTTCGCAAGCGAAAGAAAACTTTTATCGCCAAAAGCCCGGTAGGCGTCAATTAATCCTTTTGCCATTAATGCATTCCATGAGGCCAAAATTTTATCATCTGTATTCGGGCGCACTCGTTTTTCCCTTTGCTTAAAAACAATATTTTTTAACGAATCAATTTTTTGGCGTAACTCATCATTTGTCAGATTGTATTTCTTTTCCAGATCTTTTTCACCCATATTTCTATCCGGGATATTTTCTCCGGATTCCCAGTTTCCTTTTTCGGTTATACCAAAATAACCATCAAATAAATCCGCATCTTTTCCTAAAATATGTTGAATTTCTTCTTTTTTCCAAACATAAAATTTTCCTTCTTTTCCTTCGCTGTCTGCATCTAATGAAGAATAAAACCCTCCTTCCGGAGAGGTGAGTTCCCGTTTTACAAAATCAATAGTTTCATAAATGATTTTTTTATAAAGAGGGTTTTCTGTTTGCTGAAACGCATGGCTGTAAAGGCTTACAAGCTGCGCATTGTCGTAAAGCATTTTTTCAAAATGAGGTGCGTGCCACAATGAATCGGTAGCATATCTCGAAAATCCTCCTCCAACCTGGTCATAAATTCCTCCTTTAGCCATATTATCCAAAGTGGTTTCAACGGCTTTCAGCGCTGCTTTATTTCCACTCAGGTAATGATATTGTAAAAGATATTCCCAGGTATCCGGCATCGGAAACTTCATCGCTCCTTTTGTGCCTCCATTCGCCATGTCAATCCTGTTTTCAAAAGTTGAAAACATGCCGTCCAGCGTTTCCATATTGTAAGAAACTGCACTTTTATTCATCGGAATATTTTCAATATCCCTGATTCCTTTCGATACATTTTCTGCCTGCTCCTCCAGTTTTGGCCTATCGGTTTTATAGAGATTTGAAAAATATTCAAGCAACTTTATCCAGTTTTCTTTTGGAAAATAAGTGCCCGCAAAAAAAGGCTTTCCATCGGGCATTGCCAGTGCGTTCAGCGGCCAGCCTCCGTTTCCGTTGATGAGGTAAGCAGCATTCATGTAAACCTGGTCTACATCCGGCCTTTCCTCCCGGTCCACTTTTATGCAAATAAAATTTTTATTCATAATATTGGCAACGGTGGTGTCTTCATAACTTTCATGTTCCATCACATGGCACCAGTGGCAAGCCGCGTAGCCAATACTTATCAGCAACATTTTATTTTCCTTCTTTGCTTTATCAAGCGCTTCTTTTCCCCACGGATACCAGTCAACCGGGTTATGCGCATGTTGTAAAAGATAAGGGCTTGTTTCGTGTATCAATGCATTGGTGTACATAAATTTTTTGTTTTCTTTTGATGAAGTATTCTGGCCACACGAGGTTACATTACAAAGCAGGGTTGCAAAACAGAGAACGTGTAATTTACTGCGTATCATAAATGTTCGTAAAGGTACTTCAACTCAGCCACTGTAATTATCGAATAGGGGTAGGATGTAGAAATGCAGTAAATAAACAAATAGATGAAATTTTTATTTTTCCTTTTCCTGTAAGTAAAAGGCCGTTATGATGATTATTTCAATTTTCGGAAAATAGAAAAAGCCGGCACAAAATACCGGCTTTTAAAGGCATTTAAGGATGTTTTATTTACTTTTTTTCTCCGGAGTTTCCTTTTAAATATTTATCCAGAAAAGCCAGCGTCTTTTCTGCAGTGGTTATTTGATTTTCTTTTTTTGTAAAACCATGCCCTTCATTTGGATAAGTAACATATTCAACCGGAACACCATTTTTCTTTACGCCTTCTACGATTTCTTTACTTTCTATTGGTAAAACCCTTACGTCATTGAGCCCCTGGAACACGATTAGCGGTTTATCAATCTTTTGATAATTGTATAAAGGGGATGTTGCTTTCAACATAACAGAATCGCTCGTATTAGGATCGCCCATTTCATCATACAAAGCTTTTTTAAAAGCTTCCCAATAGGGAGGAATGCTGCGCAAAGTCCGTAACCAGTTGGCAACGCCGAAAAGGTCAACCCCTACTTTAAATTCTTCCGGATAAAAAGCCAGGCCGCATAGCACCATACAGCCACCATAGCTTCCGCCAAGAATTCCAATTTTTGCGGTATCAATATAATCCTGCTGTTGCAACCATTTTTTTGCCCAAACACAATCCTTTAAATCTCCGCCGCCGTGGTCCTTATTATCAAGATTGTAAAAAGTTTTTCCATAACCGCTGCTGCCGCGGTTGTTTACTGCCATTACTGCATAGCCATGATTTACTAAATATTGAATATAGTTTGAAAACCCAATCCTTGATTGTCCGCCAGGGCCCCCGTGAATCCACAACAAAGCAGGAACTTTGTTATCTGGCGATGCATTTAAAGGCTTGTAATAAATAGCCGGAATTTCCTTGCCGTCAAATGATTTAAACCTTACTACTTCAGCACTTACCAAATCATTTTCATTTACTTGTTTATTCAGCGTTTGAGTAAGTTGTTTTAGGGTTTTTGTATCGAAATTGTAATTATAAAGATTATCCGGGCTGCGGCTGCTTCCGACTGACATCAACATGTTTTTTTCAGTTGGCGAAATCATCACTCCCAGTACGTTTGCATCTTTTATTTCCGGTAAATCAATTGGTTGATTAGTGGCACGGTCAAATAAAAGCACCTTGTTTTTTCCATCTTCATTGATAAAAATAGTATAGTACTTTTCATTGTCGCTAAGGCTCATTCCCACAACATCCCAATTGGTACTATAAATCTTTTGAGTAGAACCATTGTTGATATTATATTTCACGAGGTAAGAAAATTGATCGCCATCGTTTGTGATGTAATACATGATGCTGTCGCCCTTTTCAAAAGCCGCTACGTTCCATGTAGCCTCGTTATCATTACTAATTCGCTTCATGGAATTTTTTATCCTGTCAAATAAATAAAGTTCATTTTTGTCGGTAGTAATAGCTTTTGTGAGCGCGATATAGCGCTCATCTTTGCTGATAGCTCCGGCATCATACCCCGAATCGTTTTGATAAAATAATTTAAAATTCCAATCAGCGGTATCAGCTTTCCAGATGTCAAAATATTTCGGATTACGGCGGTTACTTTCTATAAACATTGCTTTTTTATTGGTACTCCAGCTATGCATAGAATTTTTACTTCCGGTCCATGGAGTTATATCTATGGGCGAAGCCTCTCCGGCTTTCTGCAGAAAAATATGATCGTTTTCATTTCCGCCCTGGTCAGAAGCATAGAGATAGCTATTGGTTCCCGGCAAATAATCTATACCGTAAAATGATTCTTTGGCTGAGTGGGTAAGCGGCTGCATTGAAGTATCCGAAATAGTAAGTGCATACAGATTTTGAATTCCTGTCTTATCACTGTTTACAAGCACTTTAGATTCGTCACTATTGAAGGCAATGCCTCTTATATTCTCATTATTGTAAAGTTGGTTAGCTGTGTATTGTTTTGGTTCATTTGGGGAAGATGAATTTTGATTTTTGCAGCCGGAAAATGCATAAACAAAAATCGCGGCCAGGATAATTTTCTTTTGCATTGGTTTTAGTTTTAGCATGAAAAGGTAAATAATATTTTTATAATATTTGTTTTTTTAATGTTGCGACTTATGAATGGCCCTGTTTTATTCTTTAAAATTGATGGCTTTAAAAATTTTAAAATAGGAGGAAAGTGTTCAGAAGATTTAGCAGTAAATCAATAAATAAATGGAATTTTTATTTCCATTTTCAGATTGGCCGGCAAATTACTTATCCTTAAATAATCATTATTTTCTTTAAATATTTTCATGGAATTATCTTCGCGGGCAAATATGAAAGAAAAAAACAGATTTTATACCATATTTACGTTGGGGTTACTTTCCGCAATGGGCGCCTTTTCTATTGATATGTACTTACCCGGTTTCCCGGATATTGCTAAAGACTTGCACACAACAGTTGCCCACATTACACTTTCTATTACCAGTTTTTTTATCGGTATTTCTATCGGGCAGTTGTTCTATGGGCCTTTGCTCGATAAATACGGACGAAAAAAACCTTTGTATATCGGGCTTGTTGTTTATTTATTTGCTTCTTTAGCCTGCGCTTATGCGCCAACTGCCAACGCCTTAATTGGAATCAGGTTTTTGCAGGCGTTAGGTTCTTGCGCGGGAATGGTAGCCTCGCGCGCATTAGTCAGGGATATATTTCCGGTAAGTGAAAATGCTAAAGTATTTTCTTTACTAATGCTGGTGCTTGCCATATCGCCAATAATAGCGCCTACCCTTGGTGGGTATGTAACTGCGGCATTTGGCTGGCAATCCATTTTTTTTATCCTTGCTTCTATTGGCGCCGTAACCATTGTATTGGTTTACTTTACTTTACCAAATGGGCGCGAACCAAACACTTCTCTTTCATTGCATCCACGAAGGGTAACCAGTGATTTTTTGGGAGTAGCCAAAGTGCCTCAATTTTATACGTACGCATTTGCGGGGGCTGTTGCTTCCTCAGGGTTATATGCTTACGTTGCCGGTTCTCCATTTGTATTTATGGAAATTTATAAAGTATCTGAAAGGCACTACGGATGGATTTTTGCATTTATTGCGGTGGGGCTTATTGGAGGCAGCCAGGTAAATACATTTTTGCTAAAGAAATATTCCAGTGAACAAATTATCAGAGTAACCTTATTCTTCCAATGTTTAGCCGGCATTTCATTGGTATTGGGAACATGGTTTCATTTCCTTGGTTTATATTCTACTATTTTTTTAATTTGGGTTTTTTTGAGCACGCAGGGATTTGCATTTCCAAATTCCTCAGCCCTATCCTTGGCGCCATTTACCAAAAATGCAGGAACAGCTTCAGCGTTGATGGGCGCTATACAACTCGGTATTGGTGCGGTTTCTACAGCCCTGGTAAGCGTATTAAACAATGGGACTGCTATGCCAATGGCAGCGGTAATGTGCGCCTGTGCTATCAGCAGTTTTACTATTTTATTGATCGGAAGAAGAGTAATAAAAAAGAGCCAGCAGAAAACTGTGAGCCTTTTTTAAACTGAGGTTATACGTTAGTTAATTCTTCGTAAGCGGCAGTTAGCGGCCTTTTCTATGCCATCGCCTTTCCATTCCGGCGAACCGGGTACTTCAGTGGCTTTTAAAATTTCTTCTTTCGTTTTGCCTTCTTTTATTCCATACTCTACCAATTTTAATACATTGCCCAGGTAATCCTGGAAATAAAGCAGCATATCTTTTGAACCTTTTACATCGAAATTATCCCCGGAATGGCCACAAACAAAAATTGTTTTATCGTCAAATTTTTTCATTGTTAAATCCAATACATTGATCCAGCTTTGCATGTTGGCCCGGCGCTCCTGTCAACAAAAGGATGGCGGCGGTTAAAAACCAGGTCGCCTACGTGGGCAATATTGGCGTGTTTAAAATGGATAACCGCATCTCCGTTAGTATGGCCGGCACCATAATAATATAAAGCCACTTTTTCTTTCCCGATGTCTTCATTCCATTCTTTTCCAAACGTGTGGGGTTAGGGTACAATTGTTTGTCTTCAGTTTTGTTAGCAACGGCCACTTTTTTTTGATTGGTTAAAGAATTTTCATGGGCAAGTACCCTTTTTAAAAGGCCTTTAAATGCTATATTCCCTGATGTATGATCGCCATGATGGTGAGTATTTATAAGCAGGTGAAAAGGTTCGCCTTTTCTTTTTTTCAATTCATCAATCAGGTGTTGCGCTGTATCGGGAAATTGTGCGTCAATAACTGTAATTCCTTCTTTTGAAAAATGAAACTCAATCGTGCCGCCTCTTTCAGTGAAAATTCCTATATCGTTTGTGAGCATAGTTATTTTCCAGGGTTCATCCACTATAGCACTTAAAATTTTTTGTTTGCCTAAAGTTAACGCTCCGAAAGTAAGCATTGAACTTTGCAAAAATTGCCTTCGTTGCATATACTGATTTTTTCGGGTGAAAGGGAAAGTAAGTTACGAATATTCTTTTTCCAAATGAATTTTTTTAAGAAATTATCTGAAATTACAACCGGATAGTAAACGTATAAATAATCTATATTTTTATTTTCTTTTAAAACCAATTATTGAGCACCATTTTGGATTAGTAATCTGGCGGTTTCATCAAAATATTTTTCCTGCGCCATAATTAAAGGGGTTTGGCCACTCTCTGTTTTTGCATTAATTTCAGCTCCGTTTTCAATTAATAATCTGGCAATATTGGTTTGCCCGTTGTGAGCAGCAGAATGTAATGCAGTTATTCCCTGCATTTGTTTTGCATTTACATCAGCTCTTTTTTTTATCAAAATTTCAACAATATCAAAATTTGAGATGGCGCATGCAGAATGGATTGGTGCCACATGAAACTGGTTATTGGAAGCAAGGTTTGGATTGGCTCCTCTTTCAAGAAGGAATTCGACAATATTATATTGACCAAAAAAAGAACCCAATCCTAAAGAAGTAAAACCATCTGGTGAAAATGAATTTATTATTTCCCGATTTGTTTCGAGTTCCTTTTCAACAGTTTCAATTTCTCCCAGGCTTGACGCCTCAAAAATACTTAAAGCCTTTTGGTATTTTCTTAAAATAGAAACAGCCTTTTTATTTCTGCAATAAGCTGCAAACTGTAATAATGAAATCCCTTGTTCGGTGTGGCTTTCAGCCAGTAAGGGATTTGCGCTTATTATTTTTTCCAATTCGCTGCTATTACCATTTTTTAAAAGTTCAACAATGTCTTTAATTGTATTCATTCTAATAGGGATTGATATTTTACTCCCTCAAAATAAGCAGTTTTTTTAATAACTATTTCAATATTTTTGGTTTACAGTATACGAATAAATTATCTAAATTTTTATTTTCCTGATTGATGATTCAATGTCTATAGATACCTTTTAAATTGATGGAAGGGCTGTAAAAATTTCCTTCTAATTTTTAAAAAAAATCAGGTTTAAAAGCTATTGTTCAATTCTAAAAATGCGGTTGAAAAGTATCCGTACGAACCGTGGCACTGAGTTCATTCAATAAGGTGTATAAACCAAAATTGGTTCTGTTTACATAAATGAAATGTTTTACGCCGCGTGGTTGTTTAAACTCCGGCATTTTGGCGATTTTTTCACCCCAGGCATACAATTGTTCAAAAAATTCAGGTTTGCTGAAATCAAAAGTTTTGCTCGTATAAGGAAGCGCAAAAAGCGAGATCATTTCTTTATATGCCTTGTAATAAAATTCGATTTGCTTTTTATCATCATTTGTCTGGATCATTTCCAGTTCCCTGAAAGCTTTATTGTAGCGGCTTTATCACTCATCAGATCCGGAAATATCAATCCGAAAAAAGGATCATAAAAATCTTCCGGCAGTTCTTTAATGCAGCCAAAATCGATAACCGCCAGCTTTTCATCAGGTGTGATCAAAAAATTTCCCGGATGAGGATCTGCATGTACGGCTTTTAATTCGTGTTGCTGAAAATTATAAAAATCCCAAAGCGCCTGCCCGATCTTATTTTTTAATTCCTGTGAAGGATTGGTTGCCAAAAATTCTTTTAAATGCAGCCCTTCCATCCAATCCATCGTAATAATTTTTGCGGAAGAAAGTTTGGGATAATAGGTTGGAAAAACAACATTATTTAATTTGCTGCAGGCTTTTGAAAATTTGATAGAACGTCGCACTTCCAGTTCATAATCGGTTTCTTCCAGCAAGCGTTCTTCTACTTCTTTTATATAAATATTCAATTCCTTTTCGCTCATTCCTATCAGCCGGAAAGCAATCGGTTTTACGAGTTTTAAGTCAGAAGAAATGCTGTCTCCAACACCGGGATATTGAACTTTTATGGCAAGTTTTTTACCATTTAAAGTCGCTTCATGAACCTGCCCGATAGAAGCCGCCTGGATAGAATTCAGATTGAAAGTATCGAATATTTTTTCAGGCGATTTGCCAAAACTTTTCGTGAAAGTTTTTATGATGAGTGGCCCTGAAAGCGGCGGGCGCGTTGTATTGCGATTGCGAGAATTTATTTACATAAGCTTTTGGGAGCATGTTTTTATCCATGCTCAGCATCTGCGCAATTTTTAAAGCAGAACCTTTCAACTGGCTTAAAGAATTGTAAATGTCAGTCGCATTGTCTTCATTTAATTCATCCCGCGAAAGATCAGGATTGAATAATTTTTTAGAATAATGTTTTACATAATTGCCACCGATTCTGAAAACCTGTTTTTACAAATTTTGCAGAACGTTCCACTTTCGTGGTGGGCATTGATTCCTGAGTTTTCATACGATTTTAAAATCCCATTTTTTCTTTAAACTTCCCGTTGCGGGTTAAAAATTTTCCATATTCAAAAAGATTGTCAATCGGCGATCTTTGAAACAGATCAAAAGTTACATTGATTCCTTTTTCGATTGCTTCATCTGTTTTTTCAAAATCGGCACTGTCATCGTCCATCCAGAAATTGATGATGAAGGCAAACTGAACCCATAAAGCATCTTTGTATTTTTTGCTTAAAAATTTCCTGTCGGCCAATTCGCCGCTATCCAAGCCCTTCATTGATTACATCTTCAGCAAAACTTTCAAATACAGATCGTGCGCCGGATAAAACAGCAGGAGTAGTTATTTTTTTAGGATTCTTTTTTAAAGTGTAAATAATAAAGCTGCGTTTTGTTTTTAGCAATTCTATATAACTGTAAAAAAAGGAAAGCATTTTTTCGCGGGAAGTATATTGTGGCCAAACTTCCTGCTCTTTTATAGTAATGATTGCCGCTAAAGTAAGGTCTTCCCAAACTGCTTTTTCAATCGCATCAAAAGAGCCATAAATTTTATAAAAATCAGCTTCCGTAATTTTTAATTTTTTTGCAAAAGTATAAACTGATTTTGGTGGTTCGCCATTCGTAAGAACGTAATCGATGTAATTGTTTTTGATTTGTTCTGCGTTTGCCATGATTAATTTTTTAAATAGTTAAGGGCGTATTCTGCGGATTTAAATTTAATTATTTAAGGTGCATAAAGGTAATACATTCCATAATTGAACAGGTGGAAGTAGCATACAAAAAAGACAATAAACAGATGCTTTAACAAAATAATTAAATGTAGCTTGAAATTATTGTTTTAATTATTTTTTTAGCCATAAAAAAGATATTGCATAAGTTTGACAATCATTAGTTTATCTAAATACGTATTAATTATGATCATTGAAAAGAATGGCTTTATTCATCATGTATTTTTTTGGTTAAAAAATCCTGAAAGTAAAGAAGACCTTGAACAACTGATTGCAGGATTGCAAAAACTTTCCAAAGCGCCTACCATCAAGGATTTTCATATTGGCAAACCTGCCAGTACCAACCGCGATGTGATTGATACCACTTATGCTGCTTCGTGGTTGCTTTTGTTTGAAACAGCAGAAGACCAGGAGGTTTATCAAACTGATCCTATTCATTTGAAATTTATTGAAGAATGTTCTCATTTGTGGAGTAAGGTAGTGGTTTATGATACTGTACAATGGATGATTAACGATTGACTGATTTATTTTAAATTTTTTACCTGAGAGATTTACACTTTTCGTTTATGCTTACTGTTAAGTGCTGATAGCTTTTTGCCAAAAAAAGAACGCCGCGTTTCAACTGCATATTTATCCCACTACGGAAAAGATTACTATTGATGGGCTGGCAAACGAAGAAGTATGGCAAAGAGGCAGAAGTGGCAAAGAATTTTTATATGGTTCTTCCGATGGATACCAGTTTCGCGAAAGTGAAAACAGAAGTAGAAATGACTTACGACAAAACCAACTTGTACCTATTGGCAAAATGTTTTGACGCGCCACGAAAAAATGAAATCGTAGAATCCTTAAGAAGGGATTGGAATTTTCAAAAAAATGACAACTTTCTCGTTTTTATCGATCCGTTTGATGACCAGACGGATGGCTTTGCCTTTGGGACCAATTCTGAAAATGCGCAGTGGGATGGGTTGATGTATGAAGGAGGTTCGGTGGATTTAAACTGGGATAACAAATGGGTTTCTGCGGTAAAACATTATGCCGACAGTTGGGTGCTGGAAATGGCGATTCCATTAAAGATTCTTCGTTATAAAAAAGGGGTAAAAAAATGGGGCATCAACTTCAGCAGGAACGATTTAAGAACTACAGAAAAATCAAGCTGGGCGCCTGTTCCCCGGCAATTTCCTACGGCTGCACTTGCTTATACAGGTACACTGTATCTGGGATAATGCACCTGCAGTCCAGAAGGGAAATGTTTCTCTCATTCCTCATTTGCTGACAGGAGTAACCAAAGAAAATATTCCTGCTGTCGCCGTCAGAATTTAAACACGAAGTGGGTTTGGATGCGAAAGTTGCCGTTACGTCTTCTTTAAATCTTGACCTGACGGTTAACCCTGATTTTTCGCAGGTAGAAGTAGACCAGCAGGTTACCAATCTGGACCGTTACGAATTATTTTTTCCGGAGAGAAGGCAATTCTTTCTTGGAGAACGGCGACCAGATCAACAATTTTGGTTATTCAGATATCCGCCCGTTTTTTTCAAGGCGCATCGGGCTTGGAATACCGATCGATTACGGTGGGCGATTAAGCGGGAACCTGAATAAAAAATGGCGAATGACTTTAATGGATATGGAAACGCGCAAAACAAAATGACGTTTCGCTTGCCTGCTCAAAACTTTGCTGTTGCTGCTTTACAGCGAAGAGTTTTTTCACGGTCAAATATTAATATCATGTTCGTGAATAAGCAATCTGTGAATTATACTGTTGCCGAAAGATTCACACTTCCCAAATATTCTTTGTACAACAGGAACCTTGGTTTTGAATACAACCTTGCTTCTTCCAATAATTTATGGACAGGAAAATTGCTTGCTTTTAAAATCTTTTACGCCGGGTAAGAACAATAATAGTTTTACTCATGCCGCAAATCTGAAATATGCAGGAAAAAGATGGACGGTTAGTGCCGCTTATGAATCTGTAGGAAGTAATTATAATGCAGAAGTGGGTTATGTTCCGCGCATTAATTATATCAAATTAAACCCGCAGATTTCTTATAATTTCTTCCCGAAAGGAGGAAGCATTTTAACGCATGGCCCGCAGTTTACCGCCAACTATTTTTATGATAAGAAATTTAATGAAACGGATCACGAAGACGCTTTTACTTATCTCATTACTTTCCGGAACAAAGCAACGCTTTCCGGCTGTGTTGATGGATGATTTTGTGAGAGTTCTTTTCCCTTTTGACCCGACAAACAGCGGCAAAGATTCATTATCGTACAATTCAACACATTCATGGCGAAACTGCCGGCGCAGATTTTGTTTCAAAACCTCAAAGCCTTTTCAATTATAGTTTTTCATTTCGTTATGGAGGCTATTATGCCAATGGTGAAAAGTATACGGTAAGCAGTGAATTGGGCTACCGTTTTCAACCGATACTTAACTTGAGTTTGAGCGCCTCTTACAATGAATTACAACTTCCTGCGCCTTGGGGGCATACTTCTTTTTGGCTTGTCGGGCCAAAAGTGGATCTCACTTTAACGACCAAACTGTTTTTTACCACGTATGTTCAATACAACCAACAACTGAACAATACAAATATTAATGCAAGGCTTCAATGGCGTTACAAACCGGCTTCTGATTTGTTCATCGTTTATACCGACAATTACTTGATAACTCCATTTGCAGTGAGGAACAGGATGATACTTATTGAAGTTTACTTATTGGTGGAATCCGTGATGGGAATAGGAACGTGCTAGTAAAATAGAAATTGGGATTATTTGTTGGTTTACTGCAAAAAATCAAATAAATATTTTTCCTCAAACGGGATTTTAAACTTTTCCAACAATTGATGATATTCCTGGTTGAATGTTTTCTTTTGATGATGTTGTTCCTGGTTTAAAATATATTTTACAACCGCATCAATATGAGATTGCGAATAAGAAAAAACTCCATAACCATTCTGCCATGCAAATTTATTATCTATCCAACCTTTATTGTTTATGAATTCATTGCTTTCTACTTTTATCTCTTTTACAAAATCAGAAATTTCCATTACAGGTTTAAATCCTACAAAAATGTGAGCATGGTCAGGCATGCAGTGGATCGCCAACATTTTTGACTTTCTGTTTTGTACAATGCCTGTAATATATTTATGTAGTTCTTCTTTATTCTCTTTTTTTATTAGCGACTGCCTGTGCTTTACTGCAAAAACGAACTGTAAATAAATCTGTGAAAATGTATTGGCCATTTATGGGAATTTAAAATGAACAGGAGGCTCCTATGGAGCCGATTAACTTTGAATTATCTATAAACAGGTTGCTCCTATGGAGCATGGTTGTCTTTAGCGAATATAATTTTTATTTTTCTAAATCGGCGTTGATAGATAATTTGAGAACATTCTATTTCTCAAATAACATTAGGCGGCTCCTATGGAGCCAACGAACCTTTCATTATAATCTAAAAACAGGTTGCTCCTATGGAGCATGGTTGTCTTTAGCGAATATAATTTTTATTTTTCTAAATCGGCGTTGATAGATAATTTGAGAACATTCTATTTCTCAAATAACATTAGGCGGCTCCTATGGAGCCAACGAACCTTTCATTATAATCTAAAAACAGGTTGCTCCTATGGAGCATGGTTGTCTTTAGCGAATATAATTTTTATTTTTCTAAATCGGCGTTGATAGATAATTTGAGAACATTCTATTTCTCAAATAACATTAGGCGGCTCCTATGGAGCCAACGAACCTTTCATTATAATCTAAAAACAGGTTGCTCCTATGGAGCATGGTTGTCTTCAGCGAATATAATTTTTATTTTTCTAAATCGGCGTTGATAGATAATTTGAGAACATTCTATTTCTCAAATAACATTAGGCGGCTCCTATGGAGCCAACGAACCTTTCATTATAATCTAAAAACAGGTTGCTCCTATGGAGCATGGTTGTCTTTAGCGAATATAATTTTTATTTTTCTAAATCGGCGTTGATAGATAATTTGATGTTTATAGTTGAAAGAACGAATTGCGCTTGGCATTTGCTCCATAGGAGCCACCTGTTTATAGCCCTGAATAAGTATTCGTTGTCGGCTCCATAGGAGCCTCCTGAAAATAGAAGAGAGCGAGTTTCTCCAGAAATAGAGAACGCCGTGTGCTGTTGATAAAAGAAAGGCTGTAACTAACTTCTATAACACTGAGCAGAAATTTTGACATCTTTAATACAAAAAAAATTTTGAATTATTTGTTGGTTTACTGAGACTCGGCTACCAACTAAAATCTTCAACCGCATCAAAAGTTTTTTGAAGATCTTCTGAACTTAAAGCATTGCTGATAAACCAGCTTTCAAAAGCAGAAGGAGGAAGATAAATTCCATTGTCCAGCATGTGATGGAAAAATTTGTTGAACATGTTGATATCTGTTTTTGATGCGGAATCAAAATCGATTACTTCATCATTCGTGAAAAAAATACTCATCATACTTCCAACACGGTTAATGCGGTGAGGAATATTTTTATTGCCCAGAATATCATTCAGACTTTTTTCAAGTCGCGCTGTTTTTTCATCCAGTTCTGTATAAATGGAAGGATTGTTTTTTAATTCATTCAGCATGGTATAACCGGCGATCATGGCAATCGGGTTGCCGCTTAAAGTGCCTGCCTGGTAAACATTTCCGATTGGCGCAATGTGTTCCATGATTTCTTTTTTACCACCAAAAGCGCCAACAGGTAATCCGCCGCCAATAACTTTTCCAAAAGTTACAAGATCTGCATTGATGTTTAGTTTTTCCTGTGCGCCACCGGTGCCAAACGAAATCCTGTCATCACTTCATCAAAAATAAAAACGATATTTTCCTGGTCGCAAATTTTTCTTAATCCTTCTAAAAATCCTTCCTGCGGCGGAACACAGCCCATGTTGCCTACAACAGGCTCAACAATAATTGCAGCAATTTCTCCTTTATTTTCTTCAATTAATTTTTCAACTGCGGGTAAATTATTGTAAGGAGCAGTAAGAGTATCCTGTGCCACACCTGCAGTTACGCCGGGCACAGTTTGGATATTTAATGTGGCTACGCCGCTGCCTGCTTTTACCAAAAACGCATCTGCATGACCGTGATAACAACCTTCAAATTTGATGAATTTATTTTTTCCTGTATAACCCCGTGCAAGGCGAATAGCGCTCATGCACGCTTCTGTGCCGCTGCTTACCATTCGTATTGAGATCTACATTTGGTGCCATACTTTTTATCAGCTCAGCCATTTCAATTTCCAATTCAGTGGGCGCGCCAAACGAAGTTGAATCGGCTGCTTTTTCCTGTATGGCTTTTACTACAGGCTCATAAGCGTGGCCCAGAATCATCGGTCCCCATGAATTGATGTAATCGATATAACTGTTGCCGTCTTCATCATGCAGGTAAGCGCCTTTTGCAGATTTAATAAATAGAGGAGTGCCGCCAACGCTTTTAAAGGCCCGAACAGGGGAGTTAACACCTCCGGGTATTGAGCCTTGTGCGCGTTGAAATAATTCTTTACTTTTTGAGATGTTCATATTTTTTAAGTTCATGTGGAAATTAAAAAAGCTAATCATTCACCGTTCACGACAACAGTTTCACCGCATCTTTTGCAAAATAAGTTGCAATCAAATCTGCGCCTGCTCTTTTAATAGAAGTAAGGCTTTCGAGAATGGCTTTTTCTTCATTGATCCAGCCCATTTTTGCTGCGCCTTTAATTAATGCATATTCACCACTTACATGGTAGGCACTAACGGGAATGCGTACACTATTTTTTACTTCACGGATAATATCAAGATAGGCCATCGCCGGTTTTACCATTACAATATCAGCGCCTTCCTGTTCATCCATTAAGGCTTCTTTTACTGCTTCTATGCGATTGGCATAATCCATCTGGTACGTTTTTTTATCTCCAAAACCCGGTGCTGAATCCAATGCATCCCTGAAAGGCCCGTAAAAGCAGGAAGCGTATTTGGCGCTGTAGGCCATGATACCGGTTTTTGTAAAATTATTTTCTTCAAATGCTTTGCGGATGGCGCCGATGCGGCCGTCCATCATATCGCTGGGCGCTACAAAATCAGCGCCTGCTTCTGCATGACTAAGGCTCATTTTTACCAAAGCTTCTACCGTTGGGTCATTTACGATTTCTCCGTTTTCAACAATGCCGTCATGCCCGTAAGAAGAGTAGGGGTCTAACGCAACATCTGTCATCACGATCATTTCAGGAATTGCGTCTTTTATTGCTTTAATGCTTCTTTGCATCAATCCATCAGGATTCCAGGATTCTTTCCCTGTATTGTCTTTTAATTCATCAGGAGCTTTGATGAAAATTAAAACGCTTTTAATTCCCATATTCCAGCATTCTTTCACTTCTTTTATCGTTCCGTCCAATGAACGCCGGTAATAGCCTTGCATGGAAGGAATTTCGTATTCTACATTTTCACCTTCATCCACAAAAATTGGCAGAATAAAGTCTGATGGAGTAAGCGTGGTTTCTGCCACCATGCTTCTGATGGCAGGGTTGCTTCTTAAAATTCTATATCTTTTTTGTAAATACATTCTTATAAGTTTTTTAATGATTCCGGATTTCGGTTTGTATTAAAAACTCTTAATACAAGTACAGTGTTTTCTCATGATTTGAAAAACGATAACAAAGGGAAATGTTTTAATTTTTAAATCACGAATATTTTTATCGTTCTGAATATAACTATAATATTGTGGTGTTTTCGATAATTTGTAATAAGCATCTTCCAGTGATTTTAAAAATTTTTCTCCCAATCCAGTTGATTGTTCTTCATAATATGCATAAGCATCATCTGTTTCCTGGTAAGCAGTTGCAGAAATTTTTAATTGGTATCTCATCTTTTTTTGTTTCTAATCTTTTCATGCGCTTCTTCAACTGTGAAAGTAGTTTTCAGGATGCGCTAACATTTCATCTTTGATTTTATAAAATTCTTCAATTTCTTCTTTAGAATATTCTTGTTCAGTATCATTATATTCATTCGCTAATGCGATCATTAAACCTATCAGTTTTTCATCAGCATTTTCGATAATTTCTTTTAATACCAATTTTTTGTCTGTAATAACCATGGTAATTATTTTTTACAAATTTACCTGAATTTTTTTGTAGAGTACAACTCATGCTTTGTCTCTACAGAAAAGGAATGTTTACCCAATCTTTCGGTTCCAAACACACTTGCTGCAATTTCTCTTCTTCACTTCCAGGCAAAGGTTGGTAATTATATTCAAACCGCACAGTTGGAGGAAGGCTCATTAAAATACTTTCGGTTCTGCCGTTTGTTTTTAAACCAAATAAAGTGCCGCGGTCATGAATCAAATTAAATTCAACATATCTTCCTCTTCTTATTTCCTGCCAATATTTGTTTTCAGCAGTAAACGAACAATTTTTGCGTTTTTCTACTATGGGAATATAAGAGGGAATAAATGCATTGCCACAGGCTTTTCCAAAATCTAACCCAGAAATTTACATCGTGTTTTTCATCTGGCCTTTGGTAATCATAAAATATGCCACCGATGCCCCTGCGTTCATTATTCCTATGGTATTCACAAAATAATTATCACATTCTTTTTTAAATGTTGGATAAAAATCTGACATCAAATTCATCACACACATTTTTATAAGCCTGATGAAAATGTCTGGCATCTTCTTCAAATAAATAATAAGGAGTAAGGTCGGTGCCGCCACCAAACCACCTGTCGATCACTTCCTCTTTTTCATTGTACAATTCAAACATCCTGTAATTGCAATGAACTGTGGGAACAAAAGGATTTAGAGGATGAATTACCAGGCTTAAACCGCAGGCAAACCATTTTGCGCCATCAATTTTTAATTGTTTTTTCATCGGTTCGGTAACATCTCCAAAAACTACGGAAGTATTTACGCCGCCTTTTTCAAAAACATTTCCATTGGCGATTACTCTTGTTTTTCCGCCGCCGCCTTCTTTTCTTTGCCATTGTTCTTCAACAAACTTTGCTTTACCATCAGATTCTTCCAATGCTTTGCAGATGCGGTTTTGAAGGTCTTCAATAAATGATATCCAATCTTCTTTAATACTCATTGAAACAAAATTTCTCTTGATTATTCTAATTCACTATTCACCATTCACTATTCACTTTCATATTCTTTCACTGCATCTACAAAAGCCTTTGCATGATCAACAGGAATATTCGGAGTAATGCCATGGCCTAAATTGGCAATATATTTTTGAGCGCCAAATTCATCGATCATTTTGTGAACTGCTTTTTTAATTTCAGGAACGGGCAATAATAATTTTGCAGGATCAAAATTTCCTTGCAAAGTGATCTTATTACCGGTCATTTCTCTTGCCATTTTTGGAGAAATCGACCAATCAATTCCAATCCCGGAAGCACTGCTTTCACTTAGTTCAGGCAAAGAATACCAGCTTCCTTTCGGGAATAAAATTACAGGTGCTTCTTCTTTTACGGCATCTGCAATTTTTATTAAATAAGGTTGGGCAAATGTTCAAAATCCTCCGGGCTTAAACATCCACTCCAGCTATCGAAAACCTGCAAAACATCTGCTCCGGCTTTTGCCTGCGCTTTTAAATAATTGATTGTTGTGTCGGTGATCTTTTGCAACAATTGATGAGCCAATTCCGGTTGCGTATAACAAAATTCTTTTGCTTTTTCCCATGTTTTGCTTCCTTTTCCTTCTACCATGTAACAAAAATGGTCCATGGAGCTCCTGCAAATCCAATCAACGGAACGCGTCCGTTTAATTCCTGTTTTGTTAATGACAAAGCTTTCATTACATAATCTAATTTTTCATCCACAGCATCAGTAAACAAAGAATTAATGTCATTTTCTGTTTTCATTACTTTCGGTAATGAAGGCCCTTTTCCTTCTTCCATCAAAACTTCTACACCCATTGCCTGCGGTATCACTAGGATATCAGAAAAAATAATTGCTGCGTCTACGCCTACCTGTTCTACCGGCTGCAAAGTTATTTCAGTGGCTAGTTCAGGTGTTTGAACTCTTGTAAAAAAATCATATTTATTCCTCAAGTTTGATATAATCCGGCAAATATCTTCCTGCCTGGCGCATCATCCAAACCGGTGGCCGTTCTACTTTTTCCTGTCGCAGGGCTCTTAATAAAAGATCGTTCTTTAATTGTTGCATTTATAAAATTGGACTTTTACTGAAATGTTTTATGGCAAGATTTACTAGATTTTCTTTTCCTGGTTTTTCAGCAACCATAAATTGGTTTTGAGCTGAAAGATGTTCAGCAGCATTCGCTGTTGTAGAACCTATTGCAAAAATTTGGTGTTGAATCGCTGATTGTATTTTTTGAAAAAAAACTTTGAACAGCGCTCGGGCTGAAAAATAAAATAGCGTCGTATGATTTTGTAAGTAATTCCGGGGTTTCTATCGTTTTGTACACCACTATTTCTTCAACCTTAATATGATTCTTTTTTAATTTTTCCGGTAACTCATCGCGGCGTTGGTTACCTGAAAAGAAAACAATATTTTTTATCGAAGCCGATTCAATAATTGAATCAGCAAGGGCTGATGCATTATCAGCAGTGCCGGCAATATTTTTTTCGCCAAAAATTTCTTTCACTAATTTTCGTGTTGTATTTCCAATGCAGAAAATTTTCCAGTTGTTTTTTTCGGCAACATATTTTCCTACTGCTTCCACAGCATTCATACTTGTAAATACAACCGATAAATTTTGCTGCAATAATTCTTTTATTTCTTTTTGCTTTAGCAGCGTCTATTGTTTGCTCCAGTTTCAATAAAAGATTTTTCCTCGATAACAATATCATGTTGCAAAGCCTTCGCCAGTGCAGCTTCTCCAACAGGTCTCGTACTCAATATAAAAGTTTTGCTATTTGCCATTTTTTATTTCGGAAATTATTTTGCGCGCCTGTTCGTTTTTCAAAATTTCTTTGCCTGCTGTTATTCCTAAATCATTAGCATTTTCAATAGCAGCTTCTTTTTCAACAACAAGTTTTTGTTTCCCATCAACGCTGCAAAGATTTCCTTTGAAAATGATTTTGTTGTCTTTAATAACCGCCAAAGCGCTTATGGGCGTCGAGCATCCTCCAGACAATGTACGTAAAAAATCGCGTTCTGTTTTAGTGCAAATTGCGGTTGATTCATCATTTAATAACTGGCAAGCATTGAAAGCGATAATCATCTTCATTCCTGCAGGCAATGGCAATTGCGCCTTGCGCCGGCGCCGGTAACATCCAGTCAAGATCAATAGAATTTTCAGGACGTAAATTAATTCTTTCAACTCCTGCGGCAGCGAAAATGGCTCCATCCCATTCATTTTCATCTAATCTTTCTTAAACGCGTATTTACATTTCCACGAAGATTTTCAATCCTATCACGAAGGGTACTTGTTAAGCCATTGTGCTTTTCGGCGAATACTGCTGGTGGCAATAGTAAACGATGAATTATGCGAATTTTAATTCCGGTTAAATGTCTTCAATTTTTTTTCTTTCTCCTTTAAAAATGAAAACATCTTTATAAGAAGCACGTTTCAAAACGGCAGCCAAGTTTAATTCCGATTGCCAATTTGTGTCGGCACATCTTTCATGGAATGAACCGCGATATCAATGCGTTTATTCAGGAGCGCAGCATCAAGCGTTTTGGTGAAAATTCCTTGTACGCCCAGTTCATACAAGCGGCGTAACAATATCAATATCACCTTCACTTTTGATGTAAATTAATTCTGAATCGAAGCCTTTTTCTTTCAGGAGATTTTGTACAAGGTAGCCTGCCACACCGCCAACTGACTTTCGCGGGTACCTATCTTAATTACTTGTTTCATGAAGATAGTTGCTTAATGCATTAATACATTGACAACCTTTGTCCTTTTTTACTTTTAATTCAATAGCAAGTGAAGATACGGTTTTGTGAATTTTTTCCGTCGTTATTTTCACCATTTAAATAAGCGGAATTCAGTTGAAAAAGTTGGGATTTTACCATCCGCAACAAGAGGATTATTAAATTGGAGCCGATGCCATTCTTCCAGGCTTTCCAAAGTTTCGTCTGATTATTTTTTTTGCTTTCGGAATTTCTGCCTGGCGCAAAGAAATGGTTTTATCAAGAATCGTAGAAACTTCATCTACATTTAAAACCGTAACTCCCTAAAATATCTTTAACTGACGGATCAACATTTTGAGGAACGGAAAGATCTAAAATCAAACGTTCTTTATCTTTAGTAAAAAAAGAAGGATGAACTGAATAAGAATCAGAGGCTGAACTTACAATGATAATATCTGCTTCATTGCAAGCAGTATGTAAATTTTTATAAGGAACAAATCGTGCATTATAAATAGTTGCCAATTCATTTGCTTTTTCATCAGTTCTGTTGGTAAATGAAATATTGCAACCGGTAAATAATCTTTTAAATTTTTAGCAATGTGATTCCCGAATTTTCCGGTACCTACCAATAATATTTTTTTATCAGCAAGGTTTTTAATTTTTTCTTTTATGATTTCAATAGCTGCATAAGAAACAGAAACGGTGCCTGAGCTTAATTGGGTTTTGGTTTTAATTTCTTTTGAAACCTGCAATGCATAATTGATTGCCCTTTCCATAAAGTTATTGATACAGCCATTTTCTTTCGCAACTTTCGCCGCTTGTTTTAATTGCGATAGAATTTCATAATCGCCAATGATTTGAGAATCCAATCCTGAAGCTACATTGAATAAATGCTCAATGGCTTTTAATCCATGGAAAGAATATCCGTGCGTTTTAAAATCTTCGATATTGTTTCTGTATTATCGCAAAGCAGTTGTGCAAAGACATTTGGATCATTGCAAATGCCATAAATTTCAGTTCGGTTGCATGTAGAAAGAGCAAGGCATCCGGGAATTTTTTTGGCTGAAGACTGTTTTAAGATATTAATCGTTTGATCAGCAGAAAGTGAAAATTTTCTGCGGATATCCATATCGCTTTTACGATAATTAATTCCGACGATGCAGAAACTATTCAATGAGTTATTATATGATGTTTTTATAGTATCCATTTTAATGCTTGCAAAAATATTTTTAAAAACATTTTTAAAAGTCATTAGTAAGTCATTACTAAGCCTTTTTTTTGATTTATCTTCAACGGAATGGGTGATTTTCAAAAAAATCTGTGAATTATTTAATAATTGAGCACTTACATTTGCAAATATTTTAAATTATGGCTTCAAACTCAAAGAAGGGAATTGTATTAATGAACCTTGGTTCTCCCGATTCAACAAAGGTTCCGGATGTAAGAAAATATTTAGACGAATTTTTAATGGATGAAAGGGTGATTGATAAACCCTGGTTGTTCAGGGCATTGTTGGTTAAAGGAATTATTGTTCCTTTTCGCGCGCCGAAATCTGCGGAAGCTTATGAAAAGATATGGACCGAAGAAGGATCTCCTTTGATCGTTCATACAAAACATTTGCAACAGGCCTTGCAGGCGCGCATTGAAGAACCTGTTGAAATTGCGATGCGTTACGGAAATCCTACACCGGAGGATGCCTATGAAGCATTATTAAAAAAGCAACCGGATATCGACGAAGTAATTGTGTTTGCCACTCTATCCGCATTACGCGATGTCGAGTTATGAAACAGCCGTTGAATACATGAAGGAAGTTTACAATAAGAAAAAATATTCTTTTAAACTTTCTTTCATTCCGCCGTTTTATAATGAAGAAAATTACCTGAATGCGCTTGCGGAAAATATTCGCCCTTATTTGGAATCAAAAACACGATCATATTTTATTTAGTTACCATGGTATTCCGGGAAGGCATATACGCAAAAGTGATGTTACCGGTTGCTCATTGCCTGCAAAGTGAAAATTGTTGTGAAGTGGCTTCGCCTGCGCATGCAATTTTGTTATCGCCACCAGGTAAAAACAACGACAAAACTCGTTACTGAAAAACTGGGAATACCGACTGATAAATACAGCATTTCTTTTCAATCGCGGTTAGGAAAAGGCTGGCTGGAGCCATTTACAGATTTCAGGTTGGCGGAAATGCCACAAAGAAGGAATAAAAAATTTGCTGATCTTGTGTCCGGCTTTTGTGAGTGATTGCCTTGAAACTTTGGAAGAAATTGCGATGAGAGGAAAAGAAATTTTTATGTTGGCTGGCGGCGAATCTTTTACAATGATTCCGTGCCTGAATACTCATCCGTTATGGGTAGACGCAGTTGAAGAATTACATGAGGGAAAGGATTGAGGAATAATGAACAGTAAACGAACAAAAAAAGGGATTTTCTGTTTTTCATTTATTTTTTAATTGAAATAATTTTCTCAAAATTCACCATTCACATTATGTATTTCTACGTAAAAGCGCTTCATATTATTTTTGTGGTTACCTGGTTTGCCGGGCTTTTTTATATTGTCAGGCTTTTCGTTTATAGTGCGGAAGCCAATGAAAAGCCCGCGCCTGAAAGATTAATTCTTTTGAAACAGTTTGCCATTATGCAAAAACGCTTATGGTATGGTATTACCTGGCCATCAGCGATTCTTACTTTAATTTTTGGCACATGGATGGGCTTGTTATATAGAAGCCTGCCGCCATGGCTTTTGGTGAAACTTTTATTTGTTTTGGGATTATTTATTTATCACATTTTTTTGCACACCATTTTTCGCCAACAACAAAAAGAAGATTTCCGGTGGAGTTCCCAGCAATTAAGAATCTGGAACGAAGTGGCTACTATTTTTTTAGTAGCCATCGTAATGCTGGCAGTGGTAAAACAGTTAATAAGTTTTGTTTGGGGATTGGGCGTTTTGATTGCTTTTGCCTTTTTGCTTTTTGCGGCTATTAAAATTTATAAGCGGATTCGCAAAGATTAGAAACATTTTAAATTATAAAAGTGCTTCTGCTATTTCTTCCCATTCTTTTTCTAAAGAGAAAGAGGCATCCGGCCTTTTTTTACCGGCGCGGCTATACCAGTAACCTGCATTGAAAACATCCCCTTCTTTACGATGAAGGTAAGCGTGTATCCACGAGGCGTTCTCATCAGGAATATCCTGGATAATTTCGTGGGCTTTGTCCCAGTCTTTTTTGGCATCAAACCATAAAGCTTGCAGGTAAACCGATACATTTTGAGGCGGTTCATTTCCCAATAAAGTTTCTCTAAATTCAAATAGCTTCATGAAAGTGAATTTTATCAAATTATAGTAAACGAACTTTTACAGCTTATTTTTATTTTCTCCTATTAAAGGTAAAAAGAATATGACAAAAACTGGTCAGTAAAATCTAAAACTTTATTTTACCAACAGTAAACCTTTGGATTGAATTTAAGTAATTCCTATTCTTTAAACCATATTAATATTATTACTATATGGGGGTTCTTAGGGGGTGTTAATAACTCTCATTTTTGTGAATAACTTTGAAAGGAATGGCAGGGTGAACTCTAACAGTAAATTTGTCTTGAAGGACAATTGTTTGTATTAGTCCCTGCCATTACTTTACTTGCTCCAGGTCCAACTAGAATTATTTTTCAGACCTATCAAAGGTTTTTGACAGAGCAAGTTTTTTATAAAAATATAAAATGCAAATTTATGAAAAAACAGGATTTTACTCTTGGCGTTGATGTGTCTAAAAATACTCTTGACATCTATTGCGCTGAAATCAATGAGCACATTCAAATTCAAAATGGAACAGAAGGATTTAGATTACTGATAAAATGGTGTAAGAATTTTAAAATTAATCTTACCAAAAGTGTCGTAGTTATGGAATTCACCGGTGGATATGAGTATAAACTTATCCAATTCTGTGCAACAAAAAAAATCTCTTTTATCCGCATTCCCGGATTAGCTATTAAACGGTCATTAGGAATTACCCGGGGCAAAAATGATAAGGTGGATTCAAGCCGCATTGCTCAATATGCCATAGAAAAGCGTCAATCATTACAGCCCTCAAAGCCTTTAAACAAAAGCATTATAGCTCTTAAAGAACTCCTGAGCTTTAGAAAGAGATGCGTTAGAGACAAGGCTGGTTGCCAGGCTACAATTAAAGAACGCAAGCATATTTATCCGGACATCAAAAAGGATATTATTATCAAGGAATTGGAGAATAAAATAAAAATAAATGCAAAGATTATTGATAATATAGAAAAGGGAATAATGCATATTATTGAGGAAAATGAAGACTTCAAAATGAACTATGATTTGATAACCAGCATCAGAGGAGTCGGCAAGGTAAATGCCTGGATGACCATTGCCTATACCGAAAACTTTACGTGTTTTCCAGATGGTAGAACTTACGCAGTTTATGTTGGGGTTGTCCCTTTTGATAACAGTTCGGGAATAAGTATTCGGGGAAGAAAAAGGGTCAGTAAACTAGCCAACAAGGAATTAAAATCAGAACTAACCCAAGCTGCCAAAAGTGCAATTCAGTGGGATAAAGAATTAAGAGAATATGCAGAAAGAAAATTAATGGAAAAAGATTGGGGCAAGGTACTTAATAACGTGAAATTTAAACTTATTCTTAGAATGTTTGCTGTGGTCAAGAGAGGTTCCAAATATGTGGAAAACTACCAGATTGCTGCATAAATTTGCGAACAGAAAAAAGAAATTTGGTAGTTTCTTAATCCTAGAATACAAATAAATAACCACGATTTTTATTTTGGCAGATCATTATTAATCACACCGTTCTTTTTTCTAAAGTAATAATAAAAAGGCACGCCGGTTAATATTAACCCGGTGCCCGCAAGGCTTTGAATAGGGTTAGAAATTAATATACCTGCTAAAAATATCGTTGTAAATAAAATAAAAAGTATGGGAGCCAAAGGGTAGCCGGGAATTTTGCCGGTGATTATTTTTTTTCTTTTCAATATAATAAGGCCGATGGCGTTGAGCATGTAAAATGCAAAATCTGTAAAAATAACCATATTGGTAAGCACATCGAATGTGCCGGAAAGAGTAAGAATGCAACTCCATATCATGCCGTACCATAAAGCATTGTAGGGTGTTCTGTAAACAGGATGGACTTTTGATGCTGATTTAAAAAACACACCTTCCTGCGCCATGCGAAAATAAACTCTTGAATAAAAAAGAATGATAATATTGAGTGTACCAAAAGAACTGAGCATGATAAGAACAGAGATGAGCATTTTTCCTTTGGCGCCTAAAATTTTTTCCGCTACTTCCGTTGCGGCAATTTTATTTTCACCTAAGGCAGCCAATTGGTTTAAATCCATCACTTTCATAAAAGCGTAATTTATCAACAGGTATAAAACCATCACAAGCGTTACGGCTGTTATAATTGCAATCGGGATATTACGTTTTGGTTTTTTTATTTCCCCGGCTATTGAAGTGACATTGGTAAACCCATCATAGGCCCAAAACGCGCTCAGCATTGCGCCTAAAAAAATACTCAAAAAAGAAGAGTGGGAGAGAAGGGCGTTGGGTGGAATTACTCCGCCATTTATTGAGGTGGGGCTGCTTAATATGATGCCTGCTAAAATTAAAAATAAAATGCCCGATATTTTTGCGGTGGTTACCACATTATTTAGAAAACCACTGTTTTTTACGCCGCGATAATTAAACCACGTAAGCAATACAATGGTGCCAACCGAAAATAATTTAATACCAAAACTGTCAAAAGGATAAATCGAATGGGCGATGGAAATGGTTTGCCAGCCATGTAATGGATTAGGAATGGTAATCAGCGAATTCACGGATTGCGAAAAAATAAAAGCGATCGCTGCGATAGAGCCACTGCCTATAATTATAAAAAGCCCCCAGCCCGAAAGAAAAGCGATAAAGCCTCCCAGCGAAACACGAAGGTATTCGTATGCGCCGCCGGATTCGGTGGTAAGCCTTGAAAGGCCTGCAAAAGTAAAAGCGCCAAAAATAACAATCAAGCCTGCTACAGCCCACGCAAGTAAAATGAAATTTTCGCTCAGCCCTGTTTGAGCCATCGGTACTACTTTCTTAAATATTCCCGTTCCAATCATATTTCCTGAAACCATTAGAACGGCGGTAACAACTCCGAGAACCCGTTTTAGCGGGATTTTTGTTTTGTCAACCGGTTCAATTTTTTGCTGAATTACTTCATTCATAAATGCGAAACTTTATTGAGGAAAAATAAATCCTGAAAATAAAAAAAGATTTAGAGTATTAATATTTGGGCAGCCTTTGTTGTTGAAAATACAATCTACATAATAAATAGGAGAACTTAAATTATTGAAATATGAAAGTAGTTTCAGTTTTTTTGTAATAGCCGTTATTGCGATGGATCCTGTTAACCAACCACCCAAACTACTGGCTCAATTGTTATTAATCCGGTAAGCGAGCAAAAAAAAATAATTTCTGTTTTGGCCTTTTTTAAGTTTACCACTTCTGTTTCAATTTCCCGTCGCCGGTAAAAAAAACCTGCCTTTCGGACAATAAACAAGGTGTTTCGTCCCGCCTTCAATTCTTGCTCAATGAAAGATGATTAGCTTAAAGTTTTTTAAAATGGATTCTGTTGTAAAAATAAAAGCGCCTATTGAAGATGAAATCATAAAGAAACTAATTAATAAATAAAACATGCAGGAACGAAAATTCACCACGCACTATCATTTTTATAGAAATGAAATAGCATCTAAAATATGATTATCAAATTATTTAAAAAAAATTATCAATGAATGATATGGCATCCAATCGTACAGTAGAAATTTCACACAAACCGGTTAACCCGTTTTTATTTACTATACTCATATTGCCGATGGGGGTATCCGCAGGCTATGTGTCCGTTACCCTTGGGTACCTGCTATCAGAGGCAGGCGTTTCGGTAGAAAAGATAGCGGCTTTAGTAGGTGCTACAATGCTTCCTCATGTTTTCAAATTTATATGGGCGCCTTTAGTTGATACGACCCTTTCTTTTAAAAAATGGTACTGGATAGCGAGTATTATTAGTTCCTTTGGCATTTTTGCTACGGGCATTTTTCCTTTAAATGCATCTAGTTTGCCTGTTTTAACACTGCTTGTTTTGGCTTCTCAGTTTGCTATTACTTTTTTGTGTATGGCAACAGAAGGTTTAATGGCTTATGATGTGCCTTTAGAATTAAAGGGAAGAGCCGGAGGGTATTTTCAAGCCGGTAATCTTGGCGGTGTAGGTATTGGTGGTGGAGTAGGCCTTTTCCTGGCTAAGCGGTTATCTGGTCCCTGGATGGTAAGCGCCTCTTTAGGGCTTATTTGTTTTGCCTGCTGTTTAGCACTCTTCTTTTTTAAAGACCCTAAAATTACGATTAAGGAAGAGCAGCTTCGTAAAACTTATGAGAATCTATTTAAAGATGTTTGGAACACCATTAAGACAAAAAGTGGTTTATTGGCCCTGATGCTTTGCTTTCTTACCCTTGGCACAGGTGGTGCAGGCAATTTGTGGGCTTCCGTAGCTAAAGACTGGCATGCCACAGCCGATACGGTAGCTTTAGTGACGGGTATATTTAGCGGATTAATTTCTGCGGTTGGATGTATGCTCGGTGGTTATATATGTGACCGTATGAACAGTAGAAATGCGTATTTGCTATTTGGGTTGGCGGGTGCTGCCTGTGCGGTGGGTATGGGGTATTCGCCAAGAACAGAACTCATGTTTATTATCTGGACTTCCTTATATGCGATGGCAACAGGCTTGAGCTTTGCAGGGTTTACAGCTTTTGTGCTGGAAGCAATTGGCAAAGGTGCTGCCGCTACGAAGTATAATATTTTTGCAGCCCTGTCAAATTCACCTGTTTATCTAATGATTTATGTTGCAGGTATTGCTTATTCACGTTTAGGTACCAGGGGAATGCTTAATACGGAAGCAGCTTTTGCAGTTGGCGCAGTTGTACTCTTTATTGTGGTACAAAAGGTCATTTATCGCCATAAGCCTAAAGTAAAGCTAAGCTTGTAAAAATCATTAAACCATCGCCTTGTTTCGTGTTCACGAAACACAAGGAAACGATTTATTATTAAACAAACATTTATAAGGAACACATAAAAAATATAATTATGACAAAACTAACTTTCCTTGCGCTGTGTTTTATTTTCTCAACAACACTTTCAGCACAAGAAAAAAAAGAAATAATAAAACCAATTCCAGAGGCAAAATCCTTTATTACCCAACACGAAATAAACAACGGTGGCAAATTAATTAAATACAATGCTATTGCTTCTGAAACCTATTTAAAAAATAGTGCAGGCGATTCAGTTGCGTCTATATGGTCTGTGGCTTATGTGCAGGAAGGCATTACTGACCAAACTAAACGCCCCGTCACTTTTATCTTTAATGGAGGCCCGGGATCGGCATCAGTCTGGTTACAGATGGGAATGTTTGGCCCTGAATTAGTAAAGGTAGACTCTGATGCTAAAGGAGATGATGGTGCTGCTCCCTACAATTTAGTGACTAATAAAAATGGATTGCTTGATTTGACAGACATCGTTTTTATTGATCCTGTTGGCACTGGCTATAGCCGGGTTATTGGGAAAGGTAAAGTGAAGGATTATTGGGGTTTAACGGAAGATGCTAAATCCGTTGCTCAGTTTATGAGGCAATGGATAACGGAACATAACCGTTGGTTCTCACCAAAATACATTGCCGGTGAAAGCTATGGCACACCCAGAGCGGTTTTAGTAGCCAATACTTTAGAAGGTGATGGGCAAAATATGGCATTAAATGGCTTAATCCTTATTTCTCAATGCCTGGATTATGAAGGCAATACATCAGCTAACGACAATATAACCTCTTATTTAACTTACTTACCAAGCATGGCTGCAATAGCCTGGTATCATAAAAAAGCAGGACAAGGTAAAAAACTGGAATCGTTTATCGAAGAGTGCAGAAACTATACTTACAATTCATATGCCCCGGCTCTTTATCGTGGGTCTTTACTTAGCGATATTGAAAAAAATGAAGTTGCTGAAAAGCTGAGCTATTTTACAGGCCTTAAAAAGGATTATATTTTAAAGTCAAATCTTAGAATTTTAGTATCCAGGTTTCGAAAAGAATTGCTTGCAGACCAGGGATTGGCAATTGGCCGAAATGATGGCCGATTTATGGGTAACGAAGTTGATAAACTTACGGATGGCCCTCATCTTGGAGACGCATCAGATTATCAAACAACTTCGGCTTATACGGCAGCTCTAAATTATTATTACGCTTCATTTCTTAAAGTAAAAATGGATCGTCCATACCTCACTTCAAATGAAGAAGTTGAAAAAAAGTGGGATTTCAGACCTGTTCCGGCAGAGGAATTGTGGGAACCATCTTATCTTAATGTTGCCCGCAAATTGAGCGAGACCATGAGAAGAAATACAAAAATGAAAGTGATGGTTGCAACTGGCTATTTTGATTTGACTTGTCCATTCTTTGACGCCGAATACACGTTTTCCCGAAACGGAATAGAGAAAGAGAAAGTAAAAATTAATTATTATGAAGCAGGACACATGATGTATTTACATGAACCTGATTTTATAAAATTGGCAAATGACATTAGAACATTTTTATCCAATTAAAATTATAACAGAGCACCTTAGTGCTTTATTAAATTTTTATAAAAAAATCAAATCAAAACCAACCAATCATGTCAACAGCAAAAACTGATGAAGGATTAAAACGGGTAGTAGGCGTATCACGGGTTTTCGCTCAATATTATTAACAATACAATAGGTGCCGGCATTTTTGCGCTGCCTGCTATTGTAGGTATTGGCATTGGGTCCATTTGCCGTATTCGGCTTATATATTTTGCGGTGATCATGCTGGCAACTATTATGCTTTGCTATGCTGAAATAGGTTCTCGTATTACATCTGCGGGCGGTAGCTATGCTTATGTAGAAGCTGCGTTTGGAGACTTGGCAGGTTTTATAGTGAACTGGTTGTTCGTTTTTGCCTGGGGTATCTTGGGCGACGCTGCGTTGATGAATATTGTATGCTGATTCATTGGCAGTAATTTTTCCTGTTTTCACAAACCCTGGTTGCGTGGCTTATTGTTTTTTGTACTCATTGGCTTTATGATATTGATCAATATACGTGGTGCTAAACAGGGAGTTGCCTTTGTAAAAATGGATTGCTATCATAAAATTATTGCCACTTATAGGTATTATAGTCTTTGGATTTGGAAAAATAAATTCCGCCAACCTCCATTGGGAGCATCTGCCATCCATTAATACATTTGGCAATGCTGTTCTTATTTTATTTTTTGCATTTGCAGGATTTGAATCAGCCCTTGGGTGTAAGTGGGGAAATAAAAAACCCTAAACGTACGGTACCAATGGGCATTTTATTGGGAGCTATATTCGTGCTTATCATTTATTTGATTCTTGCAGACAGTAACACAGGGCATATTGGGTACTCAAATGGAAGCTGTTAAAGATGCACCGTTGGCAGCCGTTGCTGAAAAAATTGTTGGTTCAACAGGAGGCGTTACTTTTATTAGTTACTGCAGCCATTTCATGTTTTGGAACGTGTGCGGTGATGTAATGAATACGCCTCGTGTATTATTTGCCGGTGCCAAGATGGGTTGTTTCCAAAGTTCCTTGGCAAAGTTCATCCAAAGTTTGCCACACCTTACTGGCCATCATAATTATTCGCGTCCCTAATTTTTATTTTCTCCGTTTCCGGTGGTTTTAAACAGTTGGCTATTCTTGCCAGTGCTGCCATACTGCTTATTTACCTTGCTGTTATTTTAGCCACTATAAAATTAAGAATGAAGAAAAAGGATGCTGCCGAAAAAACATTCAGAGTGCCTGGCGGTTTGATCATTCCTTTAATTGGTATTGCAGCCATTGTATGGTTACTTACCAGCTTAGGCAAATGGGAAATTTTGTCAACCATTATTTTTATTGCTATGGTTTGTGTTATCTATTTTGTGATGAAGAGGATTAAGAAAGGCGACTTGTAAATTAACAGAGTATGAATTACCACATGCTTCAGCCTGTGGAATAAAACACAAAATCTAGTTGGCTTTAGCCAAATTATCTTAAACATAAATTAAAAAACAAATGAAAATTAAATTACCACAATTATTATTTGCTTGCTTCGCAGCAACCCTGATTAACATCGGTTGTACCTCCAATCAAAATCCTGAACCGGCAAAAACAGACTCTGTTGCCGCCAACATCAAAATGTACACTCACACGTGGGACGAAATTATGAACAAGGGTAAACTGGACATGTTCAATGATAGCAATTTTACTAAAGATGTGGTGATGCATGCCAGTCCAAATGATGTAGTGGGCATTGACAGTGCAAGAGCTTATTATGCCAATTTCCTCACAGGATTTTCTGATATCACTTTTACCATCAAAGATGTGTTTGGCCAGGGAAATAAATTAGTAAAGCATTGGAATTTTAAAGGCACGCACACCGGCACCTTTTTTGGAATACCGGCTACAGGAAAAAAGGTTGAAGTAGATGGTGTAACCCTCGTGCGAATGCAGGATGGAAAGATTGCTGAAGAAAGAGATTTTTACGACAACCTGGACTTTATGCAGCAATTGGGATTAATACCGAGGTAAGAAAAAGCTGTTCTAATAACAAAATATTTTACCCGTTAGCCCTTTATTAAAGTTAATAGGGTTGCTCCTTATTTTCGCTGGTTACTAAACCTCCGATAAATAATTCTCCTGCTCGCAAGGTTTTACCTTGCCTTCGTCCAAAAAATAAACAATTTTACGCTGTAAATAGGTAGATTTACAGGTAGTCGATGTATATGAGATTTTAATACAGGATATTAATGATTCCTACCCTGATAAACACCCGGAAATTAAGTGGTTGACGATTACTGTTTGACGGTAAATTTCGCCAGGCGCCAGGTTGATTTGTACAGATTCAAGAATAAATAAAATTATGAAATCGAAAATATTTTCATTTTACAAGTAACTATACTCATGTCTCAATCCCGCCAGCTTGCTGCCATCATTTTTACTGACATCGTCGGGTACATGGCATTGATGGGAAATGATGAACAAAATGCTTTTACTATTCTTAATAAAAACCGTGCATCATGAAAGCAAAACCTTTTTTGTTGTTACCAGTAAAGCAACAAAAAAAGGCAATTTGTATTCTGGTTAATATTGGAAAAATCGCTGCAATGCTGTCCTGTTTTGCGTCTAAAGAACTATAAACTTAAACTAAGAAGAAAATATGAAAGCAAAATCAATCAAAGGAAATTCTCCTGAAGAAATTAAAACAGCATTTACAGATAGCATCAGTGAAGGATTCACGCCAACACTGGCCTTTGTGTTTATCTCTATTAAGCAAGATATTGATGCAATCCGTGCGCTTCTCGATCAACATGGAATACAAATTTTTGGAGCCACTACCGGCGGAGAATTTATTGATGGAGATATAGGTGCCGGTACCATTGCCATCCTGCTGGTGGATATGGATCCGTCAAACTTCATGATCTTACTTGGAGATTACCACGATAAAGACCCTGAATCAGTGGCAAAGGAGATGGCGCTAAAAGCAAAAGAACAATTTAAAAACCCCTCGTTTATAATTTCAAACAGCTTTGAAGTGCGGAATGTATCCATCATGGGTGAACCCATCGTCAGGGCAATTGAAGCGGTATGCGGAACGGATACGATAATATGGGGAGGTAATGCGGGAGATGATTTTATCTTCAGGGAAACTGTTGTATTCAATAATCATCAATCTACAAAAAGAGGAATCCTTCTGCTTGTATTGAACGGAGATAAAATTATAGTGAAGGGGATGGCAGCTTCCGGGCAGAAGGCGGTAGGCACAGAAAAAATGATAACCAAAACCGAAGGCGATTGGGTATATGAGATAGACCATCAACCTGCTGCAGAAATGGTGCTGAAGTACCTGGGACTTAATTTAACGCAGAAGGAAGCCGAGACTTTCAACCCGACTGATGCTAACGTGGTGTTGAGCGTTTCCCGGGATAACGGCGACCCGGTGCTGCGGGGTGTAGGGCAGTTCAATTGGAAGGATAAATCCATATATATTCTTGGTAGTATCAAAGAAGGAGATAAAATACGTCTTACACTTCCTCCTGATTTCGAGGTGGTCGAAGAAGTGAGAAAAAATGCGGAAAGAATAAAACAAGAAGAAATGCCGGAAGCAGATGCGTTGCTGATGTTTTCCTGTATTGGCAGGCTCTCTCAATTTGGACCACTGATTGGTGATGAAATAGAAGGTGTACAAAAAGTCTTCAATGTACCCATGGCGGGCTTTTTCACTTATGGAGAATTTGGCAGAACTAAAAATGGCAACAATGAATTTCATAACAACACTTGCTGCTGGGTGGCATTAAAAGAAAAATAATGAAAAGAAAAACGAATAGTATATGCGCAACATAAAATTATTTGAGTCCAAACAAATCCGTTCTGTTTGGAATGAAGAAGAACAGAAATGGTATTTTGTAGTAGAAGATGTGGTTGCAGTTCTAACAGACAGCAACGATCCCAAGCAATATATAAAACGTATGAGGCAAAGAGATGAAGCTCTTGCCAAAGGGTGGGTACAAATTGTACCTACCCTTGCAGTGGAAACTGCCGGAGGCAAACAGAAAATGGGTTGTGCTAATGCACAAGGTCTGTTTCGTATCATCCAATCCATCAAATCACCCAAAGCAGAACCATTTAAATTATGGTTAGCACAGGTTGGCAGCGACAGGTTAGATGAAATTGAAAACCCCGAACTGGCGGCACAAAGAACTAGAGAACTATACAAATTAAAAGGTTATCCGGAAGACTGGATTGAAAAGCGTATGCGTAGCATTGCTATCCGTGAAGAATTGACAGAAGAATGGAAAACCAGCGGAGTAAAACAACAAAAAGAATATGCCATACTTACCGCAGAAATTTCTAAGGCAACATTTGGACTGGCTCCGGCTGAGTACAAAAAAGTGAAAGGCCTAAAGAATCAAAACCTTCGGGATCACATGACTGATTTGGAATTAATTTTTTCCATGCTTGGCGAAGCATCCACCACTGCGATTGTAAAAACAAGAAAGCCCAAAGGATTTATCGAAAATAAAAAAGCTGCCAAACAAGGCGGAGCAGTTGCAGGCAATGCAAGAAAAGAATTAGAAATAAAGACCGGCCAAAAAGTGGTTACCCCCCAAAACTATTTAACTGAACAGGAGAAGAAAAAAAATAACCAGATCGCTTTGCAATCAAAAAAAAGAAAAACTAAATGAACCCACATCTTCAATCCATTCTCAACTTCATTCAGCAATCACAGCATTTAAGCGCTGAAGAAAAAGCCGATTTACAAAAAGCAGCAAAAGCCGCCGACAAAGAATTAGAGATAACCTCTTTTAAACTTGAGCGAACCGAAAAAGTAAAACATACCACTGCTATTCTGCTGGAAGAAACCATTGAAGAACTGGAACAGAAAAGAAAAGCAGTAGAAGCACAAAACAAGGAACTTGAAATTGAGTCAGCATTGGAAAAAGTGCGTTCCAGTTCACTTGCTATGTATAAAAGTGATGAACTTAAGCAGGCGGTTAAAGTTGTATTTAAAGAATTGCAGGGATTGGACTTTGCAATAGATGGGGCCGCCTTTATTGTTACTCCTATTGAAAACTCAAAAGATTTTAATGTCTGGATTGGCGATGACCATGCGGAATATCCAAACTGTTTTAGAACGCCTTTCTATGATACGCCTTCACAAACAGATATTGCTAAAGCTATAGAGTCAGGAACAAATTTCTTTTCCCGGACTTATTCCTTTGAAGAAAAAAATTCCTGGTTTCAATATGCATTTGAGCATACCGATTACAAAACCCTGCCTCCTGAATTAAAGAACTGGATTTTGGAACAACAATATCTCACTCAATCTATTGCATTTGCAAAAAAATCCGGAGTTGGAATCCACTTCCACCAGCAAAGAACACTAACCGAAAATGAAATTGATATTCTGAAAAGGTTTTCAAAAGTTTTTGATCAGGCTTACATCCGCTTTCTCGATCTTCAAAAAGCAGAAGCACAGGCAAGAGAATCTCAAATTCAACTGGCATTGGAAAGAGTACGTGCAAGAACAATGGCTATGCAGAATAGTGATGAATTAGCTGATGCAGCATCCTTATTATTTAAGCAATTGGATGACCTGGGTATTAAAAGCTGGTCAAGTGGTTTTAATATCTGGGAAGACGATGGCAGGTCTGCTACAATTAATATGTGTAACCCCGATGGAAGTATAGCAACTCCTTATCATCTGCCACATACAGAAAACATTTTCTTTAAAAAAATTTATGAAGCCAGGAAAAGAGGTGATGATTTGCTGGTGATGGAAACGGGAGGAAAAGAACTTGAAGAAACATACCAGTACATGTTTAGCCTTCCTGAAGTTAAAAAGATGCTCACAGGAATGGAAGATACCGGAAGCCAGATTCCCAAATTCCAGTCAATCATTGTGCTTTCTTTTCCCAGGGTTATCTTATGTTCATTACCTATGAACCTGTTCCTGAAATGCGGGATGTTTTCAAACGATTCGGAAAAGTTTTTGAACAGACCTATACCCGTTTCCTCGACCTTCAAAAAGCAGAAGCACAGGCAAGGGAGGCGCAGATTGAAGTCTCATTGGAGCGAGTGCGCTCAAGGGCTATGGCCATGCACAAAAGCGAGGAGTTAGGAGAAGCAGCGGAATTACTTTATAAAGAGCTTCAAAAACTTGGCATTACAGATTTCATCAATTGCGGGTATGTTGAAGTAAACGAACAAAATAAAACTCAATATGGTTGGATAACGAATACTGAAGGGAAAGCAATGGAAAGGTTTTACCTGCCATTGGTTGGAGAATCCGTTTTAGATGACCGTTATGAAGCATGGATGCGTAAAGATCCTATTTTCTTCCAAACGGTTGCTGGTGAAATGCTTAAAAAACACCTCCGATTTGTTAGCCCGCAGTTAGGCTCAGAAGAGGCTCTTCAGAATGCGGTGAACAATTTTCCCGATCCAACTATCTTTTACTGTGGAAATTTTTCTCACGGCTATCTATGTATTATTACCGGAACTCCGCTTACATCTGAAAAAGAAGCGTTACTGGCTAGATTCACGCGGGTTTTTGAAATGACTTATAAACGATTTCTTGATCTTCAAAAAGCAGAAGTACAGGCAAGGGAAGCAGAGATTGAAGTTGCCTTAGAACGAGTGCGAAGTCGCATGATGGCCATGCACAAGGCTGATGAATTGCATGAAGTCTTAGGCACCATCTTCACTCAACTGCAATCGTTAGGGCTTGATGCACCCGGTAGTTCTTTAATTATTTATAATCAGGAACTCGCTGCCGAACATTGGATGACAGGATTCTCCGGTGGCCAATTTCCGGAGAGCTACAAAATACCTTACAATGACCATCCCTATTTTACTGACCTGTTGCATGCCTGGCAAAATGGCGTTACGTTCCAGGAATTCATTTTTGAAGGTGACCTTAAAATGGAATACGGGAATTGGTGCCTGGAGAATAGTGACTTTAAACATATGCCTCAGGAATTCAAAAAAGAAATGGTTACACCAGATCGAATGGTAATCTCTGATGCGTTCAATAAATACGGCATGATTGAGATTCTTGGTCCGGAACCACTGCCAGAAGAATCGATTATGGTTCTGAAAAGATTTTCAAATGTTTTTGAACAAACCTACACCCGCTTTCATGATCTCCAAAAAGCAGAAGCGCAGGTCAGGGAAGCAACGATTGAAGCAGCATTGGAAAAGGTGCGAAGCAGAACCCTGGCTATGCAGAAGTCTGATGAATTGGCAGAATCGGCTGCTGTTCTTTTTCAACAACTCATTCATTTGGGTATTGAACCTAACCGTTTATATATTGGAATCACGGAAGACAATTCCACTAACATAGAATTCTGGATCACCGATGAAGATGGTTCTAAAGTTAGTACCATGTTTAAAGGAGACGCTGCCAAAAATATTTCTATGAAAAAAATGGTTGACGCAGGGAAACAACAAAAAAAATCTATAGTGATCGATATGCAGGGAAAAGAGCTGGAAGAATATTTTCATTACCTGGGCGAAGAATTACATGTCCCGTTCAAAGGCGGCCTTTCACAAAAAAGAAGATGGCAATACATTGCTTATTTCTCCAAAGGATTTATCGGCATGGCATCCCCGGATAAACAGCCTGCGGAAACACTTCAGTTACTTGAGAGATTTGCCTATGTGTTCAATCTCACTTTCACACGTTTTAACGATTTAAAAGTTGCAGAAGCTCACGCAATAAAAGCAGAACAGGATTTAATAGAAATAAAAGCAGCAAGAAAAAAAGCGGAGGAAGCCCTTGTAGAATTACAGGCTACACAAAGACAGCTTATTCAATCAGAAAAAATGGCGTCGCTTGGAGAACTCACTGCAGGCATTGCTCATGAAATTCAAAACCCTTTAAACTTCGTGAATAATTTTTCTGAAGTAAACAGGGAGATGATTGCTGAAATGAAAGAAGAAATTGATAAAGGCAATTATAGTGAAGTAAAAATTATTGCTGATGATATTGAAGCCAACGAGGAAAAAATAAACCACCATGGTAAGCGCGCCGATGCTATTGTAAAAGGCATGCTGCAACACTCACGGACCAGCACAGGTGTAAAAGAGCCAACAGATATAATGCATTGGCTGATGAATATTTGAGATTGGCTTATCATGGACTTCGTGCAAAGGACAAAGACTTTAATGCTGAAATAAAAACTGATTTTGATAATTCAATTGAGAAAATAAATATTATTCCCCAGGATATCGGAAGAGTATTATTGAATTTATATAACAATGCTTTTTACGCGACGAGAAAGAAGAATAGACGAACAAAAAAGCAAGAATCTTATTTCGTATGAACCAACTGTTTGTGTAAGCACAAAGCAATCAGGAAATAGTGTGTTCATAACCGTTAGTGACAACGGAAATGGAATCCCTCAAAAAGTAGTAGAAAAAATATTTCAACCATTCTTCACCACCAAACCAACAGGGCAGGGAACAGGATTGGGATTGAGTTTGAGTTATGATATTGTAAAAGCGCATGGTGGGGAAATAAAAGTGGAGACGAAGGAAGGAGACGGTACGGAGTTTATTATTCAATTACCGGCACAACTAAAATGAAAATGAAAATCAAAGTCAAATTATTAAATATTGCCACGCTGCTTTTACTTGCATCCGGTACCTGTTATGCCCAGACAAAAGAAGTAGTTGACAGCTTAAAAAGCATATTCGCCACCACGAAAAATGATACTACTAAAATTTATGCTCAGGCAAACCTTTGTGATGCATACCGTTTTGGGAATATCGATTCCTCCACGTTTTACGGGCAGCAGGCTTTGAAACTTGCCCGGAAGATTAATTTTATACCGGGACAAATACTGGCACTTGGTTTTTTGACTGCCCCAGCACAACAGCAGGGTGACTATCCGAAAACGCTGCAATTAGGGTTTGAAGCGATTCAGCTTGCAAAGAGAGCATCATTTAGATGTGTTAGCTGCACCCGCATTGAGCAACATGGCTGCTGTATACGCAACCCTGAAAGATTATCAGAAAGCCATCGACTATTCACACCAACAAATTTTGTTAGAACTGGCGGGGCACATCGATCGACAAGTAGACCCCGGGCTTGCTTATGGATACCTGCAACTGGGGGCTCTATATTGTTTGAACAACCAACTGGATTCAGCTGAATATTATGAACAAAAGGCTGTTAAAAGTTTTGAAAAGCTGAAGTATAATGAGCCGGCTGTCTACGATATCCTCGGAGATATCGCACTGAAGTCCGGAAGGAATAACGAAGCCTTAGCATTATTATAAAATAAGTGAACGGAATGCAATCAAAGGTAATCGGCTGCGGGCGTTAACTACTGTTTACAACAGTATTTCAGAATATTTCAAGACCCTAAACCAACCGGATTCTGCTTTGTATTATGCCCATAAGGGACTTGAAGTGTCACAGGATTTGGGACAGAAGTCATCTTCCCTCGCTGCAGCGAAATTATTGTCCGGCTTATATGAACAAACAAACCCCAAAGAATCGCTTCACTATTTAAAAATGGCAAATGCTTACAGGGACAGCCTGTTCGGCGAAGTGAATTTAAGAGCGATACAAACTATAGTTGCCCGCGAAAAAGAACGCCAGCAGGAAATTGAAGCCGCAAAAGTTGCTTATCAAAACAGGTTGAAACTATACCTGTTGTTAAGCGGTTTGGCTTTTTTACTGTTAATCGCCTTCATCCTTTACAGGAACTTTAAAAAAAGTAAAAAAGCCAATCAAATGCTTAAGAATACACTTGATGATCTGAAATCCACACAGTCTCAACTCATCCAGTCAGAAAAGATGGCTTCGCTCGGAGAACTCACTGCGGGCATTGCACATGAGATACAAAACCCGTTAAACTTCGTCAACAATTTTTCAGAAGTAAGCAACGAATTACTTAATGAAATGAAAGATGAATTCAAAAAAGGAGATATTGAATGAAGCAAATTGCCATTGCTAATGATATTAAAGCAAAATCTGAAGAAAAAATAAATCATCATGGGAAACGTGCCGATGCCATTGTAAAAGGAATGTTAAAACATTCACGGTCAAGCAGAGGTGTAAAAGAGCCAACAGATATTAATGCATTGGCAGATGAATATTTACGATTGAGCTTACCATGGATTAAGAGCAAAAGATAAATGCTTTAATGCTGAAATGAAAACGGATTTTGATGAAACGATCGGGAAAATAAATATCGTTGCACAGGATATTGGAAGAGTATTAATAAATTTATACAACAATGCTTTTTATGCTGTGCTGAGAAAATAATAAAAACTGCAATCAGCAGAAACCTTACGAACCGACAGTTTCGGTAAGTACAAAAAAGATAGGCGATAACGTTGTAATCATAACCGTTAAGGATAACGGCAGTGGCATTCCTGAAAAAGTAAAAGATAAAATATTTCAACCTTTCTTCACTACCAAACCAACGGGGCAGGGAACCGGATTGGGGTTGAGTTTGAGTTATGACATCGTGAAGGCGCATGGAGGTGAGATAAAGGTGGAGAGTAAAGAGGGGAAGGGGAGGAGCAGAATTTGTTATTAAGTTACCATTTGTAAAATATCCAGGATGAAGAATTACACCATCACTTTTCTTTTTACATTTTTATCCAGTGTTGCTTTTTGCCAGGATCATTATGCTGAGAAACTACAGGAACAACTTTCAAATACAGAGAATGATACAGTCCGCATGACGACCGCGGCTGAGTTGGATATTTATTTTTACGGGGACCGGAACCAGGATTCTTCACTACACTATTTTCACGTGGCAGAGAACATTGGTAAACAGCTACAGTATACAAATTTTGATATCTATAAAAGGCTGCTTTTAAATTTCAACCAACAAGATACAGTTCGGCTATTAACTATGTCTCAGATCTGTAATTTGTATTCAAATGCAAATTCAGATTCTGCCCTGTTTTACGGACAAAAGGCACTTGATCTTTCACGGCAAATAAAATATCCGAAAGGCGAGGCGAACGCCTTGCTTGATTTAGCCCTGGCGATTTATTATATGGGTGATTACCCAAGATCAATGGAAATGTGTTTAAAAGGATTGCAGATTTCGGAAAAATACAATTTCATATTTCTGAAAGCTGCGGCTTATGACCATATTGGAAACATTTACCTGGATATGGAAGAATACTCAAAATGCATCAAGTATTACCACCAGTCAATGGAATTTTGCAAGGAAATAAACAACAACTACCTCTATGATATCGGGCAATCAAATCTTCTTCTATCCTATTTGGGGTTGAACCAACTGGATTCAGCGCTTTATTATGGCCACCTGGCCGAGGAATATGAAAGAAAATATAACTCTGATATCATCCCTTGGACTTTGCATGCACTGGGTGAGGTGTATTTGCGACAGGGAAAGAGGCAAATGGCATTAAAATATTTGAAAGACGGATTGGAAAATTCTTATAAGCAAAACAACACCAAGGTGGCAGCTGAAGTAAACCTTAGTTTAGCCAAATTATACAAACAGAACAGCCCGCTTGATTCGTCGCTATATTACGCGAAACAGGGACTCGCCAATGCAATGGAAGGGAACTACAATAATGAAATTATTGAGGTTGGTATCTTCTTATCAGAATTGTATGAATCAACTGATACCAAAGAGGCACTTCATTATAGCAGGATCGCAATAGCTGCTGAAAAAGACATGTACAACCTGGGTAAAAACTATGCATTAAAAAGTATAACCGATTTTGATCAAAAAGAACGTGATTATGAAATTGAAGCAGAAACAACAGCATATAAAAATAAGGTGAAACAGTATGCTTTGTTAACTGGTTTAGGTGCATTCCTTTTGGTTGCCTTTATTCTTTTCCGAAGCAACCGGCAAAAACAACACGCCAACCGGGTGTTATCAAAAACATTGGCTGATTTAAAATCCACCCAATCCCAACTCATCCAATCCGAAAAAATGGCTTCGTTGGGTGAACTCACTGCAGGCATTGCGCATGAGATACAGAACCCGCTAAACTTTGTCAATAATTTTAGTGAAGTAAGTAAAGAATTGCTTGATGAAATGAAAACAGAATTGGATAGTGGTAACACAGGTGATGCAAAGGAAATTGCGGATGATGTAATTCAAAACCTCGAAAAGATAAATCGCCATGGCAGGCGTGCAGGTGATATTGTAAAAGGCATGCTGGAACACTCGAAAGCAAGTACAGGAAAAAAAGAGCCAACCGACATCAACAAACTTGCAGATGAATATTTAAGATTAAGTTATCACGGCCTTCGTGCAAAAGACAAATCTTTTAATGCAGAAATCAAAACCGATTTTGATGAAAGCATTGGAAAAATAAATATCATCCCACAAGATATAGGAAGAGTGTTGTTTAATTTATACAACAATGCATTTTACGCAGTGAATGAAAGGCTTCGACTACTTGTCCCGCCCTTGCGGGAAGTTCGGCCTGACATCCACTATGAACCAACCGTTTCAGTAACTACAAAGAAATCAGGAAATAGCATATTGATTACTGTTAAAGACAACGGCGGAGGCATTCCTGAAAAAATTAAAGAAAAAATATTCCAACCTTTCTTCACTACCAAACCAACCGGCCAGGGAACAGGATTGGGGTTGAGTTTGAGTTATGATATTGTCAAAGCACACGGCGGAGAGATAAAAGTGGAAAGCAACGAGAATGAGGCCCGCCCGGATGACCCGGCAGGACGGGGAACGGAGTTCATTATTCAATTACCTATAGCTTAAATTAATTGCATGAAATTATTACTAAAAATTGCGCTGCTTTTATTATTGCCTGCATTTGTTAAAGCCCAGGCCCGGCAACAAATAGACAGCGCCAATTTTTTATTTCAGCATGCAACGAATGATACGGTCCGTATGGGCGCTTGTTCAATGTTAGGGAGCCTTTACGATGATGTAAACGCCGATAGTGGTATTTATTATTGTAACAAAGGGATAGACATTGCCGAAAAACTCGGCTTACAATTAAACAAGGCTATGATGATGGCATATATGTCCTGGCCGCTAATGAAGACGGGAAATTATCCCGAGGCACTTACGGTAATAAACCAGGGGCTTAAAATTGCCGAAGATCCTTCTAACGGGGAAAAAGCAGGATATCTGCAAAAAGAACAAACCCCGCAAATGTACCGGCTTAGTGTAACCGGCATACTATATACAGCCCTTGAAAGCCTTTACGGCTATACCGGCAACTATGAAAAGCAAATTGCAATTGCCCATGAAGCAATTCCACATGTGGAGGCCGGCAAGAGATACTTTCAACCTTGCCGGGCTATACCCTGACATTGGGGACAGTTACCTAAAACTGAATAAGCCCGATTCGGCGCTTTTCTATCAGCAGAAGTCACTGTATTATTATTCAATGTTACCTTTTGATGCCAGAAAGTTTGAAGGTGGTACGTATACATCCATAGGTATGATCTACGAGCATTTGGGAAACACTGATCCCGCCAGGGAAAATTATCAAAAAGCGATACAGGTTAGTGAGCAGAATGGTAACTCCCGGCTTGCCGGAAATGCATGTCTTCAATTGGCCAAACTTTATCAATCGTTGAACAAAGCAGATTCGGCTTTTATTTATGCCAAAAAAGCCCTTGAAGCTTTTACGCTGGGTGGCTACGAAAAGGAAAAAGCAACTGTTTACCGGATGATCTCAGATTATTATCATGATCAAAACAATACAGACAGTTCTTTTGCTTATTTAAGAATGGCAACATTTTTAAATGATAGCCTTGGCAGCATAGAAAAGAAAAGGCTCCAGGAATTCCAGGTGGCAGCATTCAATCAGCAATTAGCGTTGCAGCAACAGGAGCAGGAGCGAATTGAAAAAGAGGGTAAACAAAAAACGATTGCCATCATAGCATTGATTGCCGTATTCAGTACCATAGGATTCTTACTTTACCGCAACAATCGTCAAAAGCAAAAAGCAAATCATACACTGCAGGAGAAAAACAACCAGATAGAACAAACGCTTAGCGATTTAAAATCTGCCCAAAAGCAATTGATCCAGTCAGAAAAAATGGCAAGCCTCGGAGAACTGACAGCAGGCATTGCTCATGAGATACAAAATCCGTTGAACTTCGTGAATAATTTTTCGGAAGTAAGTGCAGAACTCATTGATGAAATGAAAGATGAATTATCAAAATCCAATTATGAAGATGTCAATTCAATTGCAGATGATTTAAAACAAAATCTTGAAAAAATAAATCATCACGGTAAACGTGCCGGCGATATTGTAAAAGGCATGCTTGAACATTCAAAAGCAAGTACAGGAAAAAAAGAACTAACCGACATCAACAAACTTACTGATGAATATTTACGATTAAGTTATCATGGCCTTCGAGCAAAAGACAAATCATTTAATGCAACGATGAAAACAGAATACGAGGAAGTGTTGGAAAAAGTAAATATCATTCCACAGGATATTGGTAGAGTGCTTTTGAATTTATACAACAATGCTTTTTATGCTGTAAGTGAAAAGCAAAAGGTTTGTCAGGCTGAGCCTGTCGAAGCCGGTTATGAACCAACTGTTTCAGTAACTACAAAGAAATCAGAAAATAGTGTGTTGGTTACCGTTAGTGACAATGGAAATGGTATCCCTCAAAAAGTAGTAGATAAAATCTTTCAACCATTCTTTACTACCAAACCAACGGGGCAGGGAACAGGATTGGGTTTGAGTTTGAGTTATGATATAGTGAAGGCACATGGTGGGGAAATAAAAGTGGAAACGAAAGAGGGAGTGGGAACGGAGTTCATTATTAGATTGCCCAACATAAATTAATTATTCAGTATTTTTTAAGCACAATTGGAAGTAATGGAAAAAGAATTACAAACAAATAATCGGCAAGAACAGCCTGGCTACCGGGAATTACTTGGCAAAATATCTGAAACGTATACCAGTGGACAAGTAAAGGCAGCACAAACTGTAAATGTTCAATTGCTGGAAACTTACTGGCAAATAGGCCAGCATATTGTAGAGTTTGAACAAGGCGGAAATGTTAGGGCTGAATATGGAAAGGCGCTCATTAGTAATTTGGCAAAAGACCTTTCCTTACTGCATGGTAAGGGGTTCAGCCGAAGTAATATTGTGTATATGAGGCTTTTATATCTCCGCTACCCAATAAGTCAGAAGCCTTCTCACCAATTGAAGCTGGTCACATTTTGTAGAGTTGCTGAAAATTGGAGATGATTTGGAGCGGAAATTTTATGAAAACCAAACCATAGCAGAAAGATGGTCGGTCCCCCAGTTGAAAAGGCAAAAAAAAACAGCCCTGTTTCAAAGGCTTGCACTCAGCAAAAACAAAGAAGAAATATTACGACTATCTGCAACAGGGCAAGAGATAGCAACACCAAAAGATATTTTAAGAGACCCTTATATTTTTGAATTCTTAAAAATTCCGGACGAACAACTTCCTTCGGAGCAGGAATTAGAAAGTCATTTGTGCAATAATCTGCAGCAGTTTTTGCTGGAGCTGGGCAAAGGATTTACTTATGTAGGACGCCAATTTCGCATGACAATTAATAACAAGCACTACCGGGTTGACCTGGTGTTTTACCACCGCATACTTCGCTGCTTTGTATTAATTGATTTAAAAATAAACGATGTGCAACATGATGATATTGGACAAATGAATTTGTATTTAGGATACTTTGCCAATGAAGAAAATACTGAAAGCGACAACCCGCCAATAGGTATCATACTTTCAAAAAATAAAGATGAACTGCTTGTTGAATATGCGACATTCGGCATGAACAGCCAATTATTTGTAAGTCAGTACCAATTGTATTTGCCTGATAAGGATGATTTGATAAATCTTATAAGTAATATCCTGCAAAGTGAAGAAGAAAATGAAAAAGAAAATAAAAAATAAGGGTATGAAAGTTTTAGACAAAATCTTCCAACCATTCTTTACCACCAAACCAACAGGCAGCGGGACAGGATTAGGATTGAGTTTGAGTTATGATATTGTAAAAGCGCATGGCGGTGAGATAAAAGTGGAATCGAAAGAAAATGAGGGTACTGAGTTTATTATTAAATTACCAGATAGCTAAATAAATCTCATGAAACGTTTTATTTCAATAATTATGTTTTTGGTATTGCCGGTTTTTGTATCGGCACAGTCAAAGTTTATGTTCATTTTATCTGACACGGCTTTATCGGGTACACAAAAGTCAGACAGCCTGCAACTGGCACTACAAAATGCAGGCAACGATACTATTCGTATGGACGCGTATTTTAGCCTGGCACTTTATTATTTGGAAACAGATCGTGACAGCGCTGTTTACTACGACAATAAGAGTATTGCACTGGCGCAGCAGTTAAGATTAAAATTGAATGAAGCAGCCGCTTTAAGCGACAGGGGCTATGCGCTTATAGGATTGGGTAACTACCCGGCATCACTTGAATCATTGACAGAAGCACTTAAAATTGCAGAGAACCCGGCAAGTGAAAAATATGCCCTGCCCTTTCTAAGGGGGCACACCCCACATGCAAGAAGGCTTTATATTTTGGGACTTACTGATAAACATATGGGGCAATTGTATGGAGTTACGGGTAACAGGGATATGGAAAAATTATGGTCCTTCAAGGCATTAGGCTATGCTCGATCTATTCCGGACACTTTTTTGCTTTCGCTGGTATATTTGAACTTAGGGAAGTCTTATATTTTCCTTAACCAATTGGATTCGGCGCTTTTTTTTGAACAACAGGCATTAGCGTTGCAGCCGTATTTAGGATTTTTCTACAGAACGTGGGAAGGTGCCGTTCTTTATTACATGGGAAACATTTACCTTAAAAGAGGCAGTGTGACACAGGCCCGGGATGCCTACCTGGAATCGGTAGAATCTTATAAAGGGCATCACAATCTGCACAATCTTCCCCGTACCTACGATGCATTAAGTAAATTATACGAAAGATTACATAAACCTGACTCCAGTCTTTTTTATGCCGGGAAATTATGGGAAACTGCCCGTGTTTTGGGACAGCCCCAACCGTTGGCCACCTCTTACCTGGCGCTTTCAGATGTGTATAGCAGTCTAAATAACCGTGACAGTACCTTAAAATACCTGCAACTATATACCGTATTAAATGACAGCCTGAATATTGTGGATAAGAAAAACCTGCTTTCCTACCAGAATATCGGATTTGATCAACAAATGCGGCTCAAAAGTTTACAGGAGAAAAAAAATCAGATACAAACCAGGACAAGGACCTATGCCATGCTTGCAGGTTTGGGTGTACTGTTGATTATTGGTTTGATACTGTATCGCAACAACAAGCAAAAACAAAAAGCCAATAAAGTATTGCAGGATCAGAAACAAAAAGTTGAAGTAGCTTATGATCAACTAAAGTCCACCCAGGCACAACTCATTCAATCAGAAAAGATGGCTTCACTTGGTGAACTCACTGCGGGCATTGCACATGAAATACAGAACCCGTTGAATTTTGTGAATAATTTCAGTGAGGTTAACAAGGAACTTCTTGAGGAATTAAAAGAAGAAGTCGAAAAAGGAAATCTCGATGAAATAAAAATTATTGCAACAGATGTAATAGCCAATGAAGAAAAGATAAATCATCACGGCAGGCGTGCCGGGGCGATTGTGAAGGGCATGCTGGAACATTCAAAAGCAAGTACAGGAATCAAAGAGCCAACCAATCTCAATGCCCTGGCGAATGAATACTTACGCATTGGCTTCCAGGGCCAGCGCGCCAAAGACAAAGATTTTAATGCTGAAATAAAAACAGACTTTGATGAATCTATTGGTAAAATAAATATTGCGCCGCAGGATATTGGAAGAGTTTTGCTGAATTTATATAACAATGCCTTTTACGCCGTCAATGAAAGGAAAAAAGTTTGTCAGGCTGAGCCTGTACAAAGCCGGTTACGAGCCGACAGTTTCATTAAGTACAAAAAAAGAAGGCAATCGTGTAACCATAACCGTTAAAGACAATGGTGGTGGTATTCCTGAAAACCTAAAAGAAAAAATCTTCCAACCTTTCTTTACCACAAAACCTACCGGAAGCGGAACCGGCTTGGGTTTAAGCTTGAGCTATGATATCATCAAAGCGCATGGCGGGGAAATAAAAGTGGAGTCAAAGGAAAATAAAGGAACAACATTTATCATTCAATTACCAATTAAAATAAACTAATGAGATTTGTAAAAGCCTTTTTTGTTCTCGCGTTGCTGGCAGCACAATCGGTCAAAGCCCAGGATACACCAGTGGTATCAGCTCATATTTTAAATCAATTTTCAGACCGCATACCATTATCTGTAAGGAATCACTGGCTTTTCAGGCCTGGTAATGACTCCAGCTGGGCGCAGCCAAATGTAGATACCATTGGCTGGGAAAAAATAAACCTCGACGGAATAAAAAAATATGCGGATAAGAATGGCAAAATAGAAGGATGGTTCAGGATGAAAATAAAGTTTGACAGCAGCCTCTTTTACAAAAAAATGTGGATTTATTTTGAACCCTGGAATGCAATGGGATTTTATGTAGATGGCCGGTTGATGGCTGTTAGGGGTAACACTGGTGATAACGGAAAACCTTTTTCAGTATATAATGGCGATCAGGAGCCTCTTTCTATTATGTTCAACAACGATAGCGTGCATACGTTTGCCATTCATTTTGTAGGATACCTTTCTCCTTTTCCGCCGCATGGCCTGAAAATAAGATCCAACTATCTGAATTTAATAACCATTATTGGCCCACACCCATACATTAACACGGAAAAATTTAATAGGGTTAGAAATTCATTTTATACTGCCTGGTTTATCATTTGTGCTGTACTGAGCCTTTTATTTTGGTTGCTGGTTTTTCTAAACCGCCGTGAAAAAAACCTGGTTTGGATAGCGCTTTGTACAAGTCTTTATACGCTATTGAGTTTTTGCATTCAAAATATCAATGCAATTGATATTTCTTATATTTCATTCTATGTTTACAGAGAAATCTTGAATTTGTGTTTTAGCCTGATAGTTACCATAAGTGTTCCCATCACCCTGATTAAAATCTTTAAAAGAAATCTAAACAGAAAATTACTCATCACCCTGTTCGCATTATCTCTCTCAACTTTTGTGCCTGACTTCATCGATGCACCGCGGGCTCTATTAGAAATATTCAGGACTGGTACTATTCTGTTTGTATTGGGTATTTGTTTGTACTACATTTTTAGTTCATGGAAAAAGCTGGAGGGAGCACAGTGGGCAGTTGTGGTCGGGTTATTTGTTTCACTACTAGCTCTGTTTCTCTCCATGTTCAGCAGTAGTCTGGGTATACATCTTTCAAACTATGAGGAGCTTTCTCTTGTATCCACCTTCGTTCTGGCTTTTCCACTTTCATTGTTAGCTTATGTGGCCATACGATTCAAAGAAATAATACATGAGGTAAGCGTAAATGCTGACAAAGTGATACAGCTATCAGATGAAAAAAGAATACAGGCAGAAAACCAGCAAAAAATACTGCAGGAAGAAGTGAACAGGCAAACAGCAGAAATACGCAATACACTGGACAATTTAAAAGCTACTCAAACGCAACTCATCCAATCTGAAAAAATGGCTTCGCTTGGAGAACTCACTGCAGGCATTGCTCATGAAATACAAAACCCTTTAAATTTTGTAAATAATTTTTCGGAAGTGAATAAAGAAATGATTGCTGAAATGAAAGAAGAAATTGATAAAGGCAATTATGATGAAGTAAAAATTATTGCCAACGACATTGAAGCAAACGAAGAAAAAATAAACCACCACGGCAAACGTGCGGATGCTATTGTAAAAGGAATGCTGGAACACTCACGTACAAGTACAGGTGTAAAAGAGCCAACTGATATTAATGCTTTGTGCGGTGAATATTTACGATTAGCTTATCATGGTCTTCGTGCAAAAGACAAATCTTTTAATGCGGAGGTGAAAACGGATTTTGATGAGAGTATCGGCAAAATAAATATCGTTGCGCCAGGATATTGGAAGAGTATTGTTGAACCTTTACAATAATGCCTTTTACGCCTGTGCTGAGCGAAGCCGAAGTGCAGTAAACCAACAAAAAGACGGGAATTCTGTTTTATACGAACCGACAGTTTGGGTTAGTACAAAGAAATCTGGAGATCGTGTAACCATAACCGTTAAAGACAACGGCGGTGGAATCCCTGAAAAAATAAAAGAAAAAATATTTCAACCTTTCTTTACAACAAAGCCAACAGGAAGTGGGACAGGATTGGGATTGAGCCTGAGTTATGATATTGTAAAAGCACACGGCGGAGAGATAAAAGTAGAATCTGAGGAAGGTGAAGGAACAGAGTTTAATATTCAATTACCTGTCTGAATCACGGATTAAAGGATTACACAGAGAGGAATTCTTAATCAGTGAATTCTTTAAATCCGTGACAATCTGTGATTCAGACAAATGATGATATTATAAAAGCACATGGCGGAGAAATAAAAATTAATTCAATAGAAAATAAGGGTAGTGAATTTATTATATTACTACCTTCTTAAAACAACAGCTGATGAAATTAAGATTGACCATTTTGAACTTTCTTCTTTTTTGTTCGATTTTTTCACAAGCTCAATACAATAACCATTTAATTGACAGCCTGAAGAATGTTTTGATTACAACAGGTAAAGAGCAGGATCGTGTACTGGCCATGACAGCCTTGTGTAATGAATATAGTACGGTAAGTTTTGATTCCGCAAATAAATATGGCCAACAGGCACTGGAGCTTGCAAAACAAACTAATTTTATTTCAGGGGAAATAAAATCTTTATGTTTTTTAGGAATTGCCAATACACGCCATGGAGAGATGGCGAAAGCGCTTCAATTGCAATTCAGGGGCTTACAAATAGCCCGTGACAACAAAATGGAAAATGATGAAGCCTTATGTTTATTTGGAATCGGGCATTCCTATTTCTTTTTAAGAGATAATCCCAAGGCAATTGATTATTGCAAAAAAGCCTGGCAATTGCTTTCAGGTAATAAACAAGCGCAACATTCAGTTTATCCTTACTTTAATACCCATCTGAAAAAAAGCCAATCTGTTTATACAGAAACGGAGCTGGTTATTGGAGAAGCCTATTTATTTAACAACCAGTTAGACTCTGCAGTGGCCTGGCTGCAGAAACTTTATGATCCGTTGACAGACCCATTTTGGATCAATGTTACCAAGAATTATTTGGGGGGCGCCTATTTCAAATCCGGGAAGCAGCAATTGGGACTGCAATACTTGAGGGATGCTGCGAATTTTAATTCAAAGATTCATGACACTTATGACTTGTCCTGGTCTTACGCTATTCTTTCAGAGTGTTTTAAAGAAATCAACCAGGTTGATTCTTCAATTTATTATGCAAAACTGGGGTTCTCTGCGGCACAACAGGTTGGATTTAAAAACCGGATGTTAGAAACAAGCCGGTTGTTGGCGACCGAATATGAGCTTGTAAATAATATCAATGAGTCGCATAAATACCTGAAACTGGCAATGGCTATAAATAATGAATTGTTTGGCCCGCAAAAAGTATATGAGTTACAAAAAACACTGGCAGAACAAGAACAACAGCAAGTTGAAGCGGAAAAACAACAAACAGCTTATAAAAATAAAATGAGGCAGAATGCACTTGTTGCCGGAATCGTTCTCATTCTTATCATTGCATTCATTCTTTACCGGAACAACCGGCAAAAGCAAAAAGCCAATAAAGTTTTACAGTCAACACTCAGTAATTTAAGATCAACCCAATCCCAATTGATCCAATCCGAAAAAATGGCAAGCCTTGGAGAACTTACAGCAGGCATTGCACATGAAATACAAAACCCTTTAAACTTCGTGAATAATTTTTCTGAAGTGAATAAGGAGATGATTGACGAAATGAAAGAAGAAATTGATAAAGGCAATTATAGATGAAGTAAAAATTATTGCTGATGACATTGAAGCAAACGAAGAAAAAATAAATCACCACGGCAAACGTGCAGATGATATTGTAAAAGGCATGCTGCAACACTCACGGAGCAGCACAGGCGTAAAAGAACCAACCGATATCAATGCATTGTGCGATGAATATCTGCGATTAAGCTTATCATGGCATGAGAGCAAAAGACAAATCTTTTAATGCAGAAATCAAAACTGATTTTGATGAAAACGTTGGAAAAATAAATATCATTCCACAGGACATAGGAAGAGTGTCTTCTCAATCTTTATAACAATGCTTTTTACGCAGTAAACGAACAAAAAAGCAGGAATCTTATTTCGTATGAGCCAACAGTTTCTGTAAGTACAAAAAATCAGGAAATAGTGTGTTGATTACCGTTAGTGATAATGGACAATGGTATTCCTCAAAAAGTAGTAGATAAAATATTTCAACCATTCTTTACCACCAAACCAACAGGCAGCGGAACGGGATTGGGATTGAGTTTGAGTTATGATATTATTAAAGCACATGGAGGGGAAATAAAAGTGGCAACAAAAGAGGGTGAGGGGACGGAGTTTATAATTGAATTACCTTTTGTCTGAATCACGGATTATAACGATTAAAAGATTGCACAGATTGATAGGAAATTAATTTGAACAAATAATTATTACCAAGAATGAAGAAATCTGTGAAATCCGTAAATCCATTTAAATCCGTGATTCAGACGAGTTATGATATTGCAAAAGCACATGGTGGAGAACTGAAAGTGGAAACAACAGAAGGGGAAGGAAGTGAGTTTATTATTCATTTACCTGTAAAATAGTATTATGAGCAAAAAAATATTCCTGGTTTTTTGCATGTTTTTGCCTTTCGCATTGCATGCCCAATATAAAGTGAGGTTTGTTTTGAAGGAGCAGACAGCCATTCACCACGATAGTATATATGTTACAGGTACTTTCAGTAATTGGGATTCTACGGCTAATAAAAATTATCTCCTGCAGCCTTATGGCAAAGATGAAAAGTCTATTGTGCTGAATTTACCCCCGGGCACTATCCGGTATAAATTTCACCGCGGAAGTTGGTTCACGGTGGAGAAGCAATATAATGGTAATGAGGTTGCTGATCGTGTAGTTAGTATCAGTAAGGATGTCACTCTTATTGATAGTGTAGTTAGCTGGAGAGATCAGTTGATTATTGATAAAAAATATGCGCTAAGTCATCAAAGTTCCGATACAGCCAGGGTAGGGATATTGGCCGGCTTGGTTGTGAACTATGCATTCTGGCCTGAATATTATAATGTAGATTCCGCTTTATTTTATGCCAATGAGGCACTACAGTTACAGCAAAAAATTATAAAATCAGGAGATTATGGTCCCGGAACCGGAGATAAAAATTCTTTACTTCTGATCAACATCCAGGAAATGATCGCTTCGTTGTTTCATTCCCTGGGCAATTATCCAAAGTCATTAGAGATCAGGCTGGATAATTTGACACGTGCTGAAAAAGAAAAAGATAAATTTATTATGGTCTTTGCTCTAAGCAGGATCACCGATGATTTTACTTCAATGAACGATTATCAAAACGTGCTGCAATATGCAAAATTAATGGACTCCATTGTAAAGAAACTGGATGTACATGATGCCAGGTTTAGGGTTACACAATTACAGGCTGAAAGTACTATCGCCAACGCTTTTTATAACCTGGATATTACCGATTCAGCATTATATTATGCCAATAAAGCTGCAGCCTTAGGTTCAGGAAATACCATCTACGACACTGCTTTCAATAGCCTTTTATTAGGTAATATTTATGCCAAAATGGGTAAAGACAGTGCTGCATTTTACCATTATAGATTGGTTTATCCCGCTGCCGTAGCAATCTACAATCCACAGGTAGCAGCAGGTGCTTTTGAAGGAATGGCGAGGTTATTTAAAAAACAGGGCCGGATGGATTCTGCTTTGTATTACGCAAAACAGTCTATGAGCCTTTTACAAGGCTTAAAGTCATTCGTGCAGTCGTGGGGTCAAAATTCAGATACCTATATCGCTGAAATAAGTCCGTTGGTTGCTGAATTGTACAAAGCCAACAACCAGCCCGACAGCGCCTATAAATACCTGCATCTTTCAGTTACTTTAAAAGACAGTCTCTACAATTCAGACAGAGTAAGGCAATTTCAGACACTCACTTTTAACGAAGCCGCACGCCGCCAGCAACTGGAACAACAAAGCATCCAGGCAAAACAGGAATATGAAAATAAAGTAAGAATGTATGGACTTATTTCTATTGTTACCGGCGTACTCATTTTTGCTTTTATTCTTTACCGGAACAACAAGCAAAAGCAAAAAGCAAATATTTTGCTTCAAAGCCAGAAAAAGGAACTGGAAACTACTTTGAGTGAACTTAAAACTACCCAATCCCAGCTCATCCAATCCGAGAAGATGGCTTCGCTGGGAGAGCTCACTGCAGGCATAGCACATGAGATTCAAAATCCGTTGAATTTTGTCAATAATTTTTCGGAAGTAAACAAAGAAATGATGGATGAACTGAAGGCTGAAGCTAAAGCCAAACGCAGAAAGAGATGATACGTTGCAAGATGAATTCATAAATGATGTAATAGAAAATGAGGAAAAAATAAACCACCACGGAAAACGTGCAGGCGATATTGTAAAAGGAATGCTGCAACACTCACGGTCAAGTACAGGGGTAAAAGAACCAACCGATATTAATGCGTTAGCTGATGAATATTTGCGATTGTCTTATCACGGTTTAAGAGCGAAGGATAAATCTTTCAATGCTGAAATGGTAACTGATTTTGATGAAAGTGTGGGGAAAATAAATATCATACCGCAGGATATTGGGAGAGTTCTATTGAATTTATACAACAATGCTTTTTACGCAGTAAACCAACAAAAAAGCCGGAATCTTATTTCGTATGAACCAACTGTTTCTGTGAGCACAAAGAAATCTGAAAATAGTGTGTTTATTACCGTTAGTGATAATGGAAACGGCATTCCTCAAAAAATAGTTGATAAAATTTTTCAGCCATTCTTTACGACCAAACCAACGGGACAAGGAACAGGATTAGGTTTGAGCTTGAGCTATGATATTGTGAAGGCGCACGGCGGAGAACTGAAAGTTGAAAGTAAAGAAGGTGAGGGAACGGAGTTTATCATTAAATTACCAGGTATCTAAATAAATCTCATGAAACGTTGTATTAAAATAATTTTCTTTTTATTCTTTCCGGTTTTTGTATCGGCACAGTCGAAGCTTTTTTACATGTTAGGAGACACTACTTTATCGGGTACACAAAAATTAGACCGCCTGCAACTGGCGCTAAGCAATGCAGCTAATGATACCACTCGTATGGACGTGTATCATAACCTGGCGCTTTATTATTTGGAAACAAACCGCGACAGTGCTGTTTATTACGACAATAAGTGCATTGTACTGGCTAAGCAGTTAGGAATAAAAATGATTGAAGCGGCTGCTCTGGGCGAAAAGGGCTATGCACTTATAGGATTGGGTAACTACCCGGCATCACTTGAATCATTGTCAGAGGCGCTTAAGATTGCGGAGAACCCGGCAAGTGAAAAATCTGCTTTACCTTTTTTAAGGGGAGGCACCCCACATGCGAGAAGGCTTTACAATTTGGGTCTTATTGAGTTGCATATGGCAACTTTGTATGGCGTTACCGGTAACAGGGAAATGGAAAAAGTTAGGTCCTTCAAGGTATTGGGCTATGCTCAAGCTATTCCGGATACTTTTTTGCTTTCGCTTGGATATATGATCTTAGGAGAGTCTTATACTTACCTTAATCAATTGGATTCAGCGCTTTTTTTTGAACGGCAGGCATTAAAGTTGCAGGCTCATTTAAATTTTTACAACACAACCTGGAAAGGTACCGTTCTTTATAACCTGGGAAATATTTACCTTAAAAAAGGGAATGTAACACAGGCCCGAAATGCCTACCTGGAGTCGGTAGCATCCTATACAGCCCATCATAATCTTCACTATCTTCCCCATGCCTACGATGCATTAAGTAAATTATACGGAAGATTAGATAAACCTGACTCCAGCCTGCTTTATGCCAGGAAATTATTGGAAACTGCCTGGGTTTTGGGACAGCCGCAGCCTTTGGTAAACGCTTACCGGGCGCTTTCAGATGTTTATAGTGATCTAGATGTTTATAATGATCTAAATAACCGCGACAGCACTTTAAAATACCTGCAACTATACACGGTATTAAACGACAGCCTGAATAATGCGGAAAGGAAAAACCTGCTTTCTTACCAGAATATCGGGTTCGATCAACAACTGCGCCTTAAAAGTTTACAGGAGGAAAAAAATCGAATACAGAACAGGACGAGGACCTATGCCATGCTTGCAGGTTTGGGTGTACTCCTGATAATTGGCCTGATACTATATCGAAATAACCAACAAAAGCAGAAGGCTAATAAAATACTTCACGATCAGAAACAAAAAGTTGAAGTAGCTTATGATCAACTAAAGTCTACCCAGGCACAACTCATTCAATCAGAGAAAATGGCTTCGTTGGGAGAACTTACAGCCGGAATTGCGCATGAAATTCAAAACCCGTTAAACTTCGTGAATAATTTTTCAGAAGTGAATAGTGAAATGATTGATCGAGTTAAAAAATGAATTGGCAACAGGCAACTTGCAGCTGGCCAATGAAATAGCTGACGATATAAAAGGAAACGAAGAAAAGATCAATCATCATGGTAAACGTGCCGATGCGATAGTAAAAAGCATGCTGGAACATTCGCGCACCAGTACCGGTATTAAAGAACCAACAGACATCAACAAACTGGCAGATGAATATTTAAGATTGGCGTACCATGGATTGAAAGCAAAAGACAAAAACTTTAATGCAGAACTGCAAACTGATTTTGATGAAACAGTTGGGAAAATAAACATCATCGGCCAGGATATAGGAAGAGTACTTTTAAATTTATATAACAATGCCTTTTATGCCTGTGCTGAGCGAAGCCGAAGTGCAGTGAACCAACAAAAAAGCGAGAATTCTATTTCGTATGAGCCCACTGTTTCACTATCTACAAAGAAATCAGGAAATAGTGTGTTGATTACCGTTAGTGACAATGGAAATGGTATTCCTCAAAAAGTAGTAGATAAAATTTTTCAACCCTTCTTTACTACCAAACCAACAGGACAGGGAACAGGATTGGGATTGAGTTTGAGCTATGATATTGTAAAGGCGCATGGTGGGGAACTAAAGGTGGAAAGTAAGGAGAATGTGGGAACAGAGTTTATTATTCAATTACCAACTACATAAATAAATTTCATGAAAATATTTATAAAAATACCGTTGCTTTTGTTGCTGCCGTTTTTTGTATCGGCACAGTCTGACCAAAAACAACTAGATAGCCTGCAGGTTGCGTTGAAGAATGCAGCCAATGATACCATCCGTATGGATGTTTATTATCAACTGGGATTATTTTATAATGAAATAAATCGTGACAGTTCTCTTTTTTACCTGGATCAAAGTATACCAATTGCTCAAAAATTAAAATTAAAATTAAATGAAGCACAAGCATTAGATAATAAGGGATATATGTTAATGCATTTAGGTAATTACCCCAGGTCGCTTGAAACATTTTTACAGGCATTAAAAATTGAGAGAAGGCCCTGCCAGTGAAAAATATACATGGAACCTTCCAAAAGGCCGAACCCCACGAAATGAGCGGCTTGATGCATTAGGCTTTACTCATCATGAGATGGGGCATTTGTATGGTGCTACCGGCAATACCGATAAGCAAATTTCAAATTACTTTACCGCAATAAGCCTTGCTGAATCTGTTCAGGATACTGTGTTGCTTGCATTAGCAAATATGAACCTGGGAAATGTTTATTTAGGCCTTAATAAATTGGATTCAGCGCTTCTTTTTACACAGAGAGCATTGGGCCTTTTTTCAAAATTATCATTTGAAGGAAGAAAATACCAGGGCCTTACTTTAACCATCATTGGAAGCATTTACCGTGCAAAAGGAAATTTTAACCTGGCGATGGATGCCTCCCTGAAAGCAGTAAAAGCCAATACAGAGCACAATAATATTTCCAATCTTGAAGAAAGCTATGCTTTATTAAGTTCTTTGTACGTAATTCTAAATAAACCAGACTCCAGTCTTTTTTATGCCATGAAAGCCCTGGAAACTGCTAAAAATGTTGGGCAGGCCCGATATATGGCAGACGCTTACGGGTTGCTTTCATATGTTTATGTCAGTCAAAAAAACCGCGACAGTACTTTAAAATATCTGCAATTATACTCTGCATTAAATGACAGCCTGAATAACGTGGATAGAAAAAACCTGCTTGCCTATCAGAATGTTGGATTTGATGAACAAATACGGCTCCAACAACTGGAGCAGGAAAAAATTGAAACACGAGCCAAAATCAGGGCCTATGCAATGCTGGCAGGCTTGGTGGTGTTTCTTGCTATTGGTTTAATTCTGCATCGCAACAACCGGCAAAAACAAAAAGCCAATAAAGTTTTAGAAAGAACATTGGCGGATTTAAAGTCCACCCAATCCCAACTCATCCAATCCGAAAAAATGGCCTCGCTTGGGGAACTTACTGCAGGTATTGCGCATGAGATACAAAACCCATTAAACTTCGTCAATAATTTTTCGGAAGTGAACAAAGAAATGCTGGAAGAACTGAAGGCTGAACGCTTAAAGCCGAACGCAGAAAGAGATGATGCATTGCAGGATGAATTGATTGATGATGTTATAGGTAATGAAGAAAAAATAAATCACCACGGAAAACGAGCCGGCGATATTATAAAAGGGATGCTACAGCACTCGCGGTCAAGCACAGGTGTAAAAGAGCCAACTGATATCAATGCATTGGCAGATGAATATTTAAGATTGTCTTATCAGGGTTTAAGAGCCAAAGACAAAAATTTCAATGCAGAAATAAAGACAGATTTTGATGGCTCAATGGATAAAATTAATATCATTCCACAGGATATTGGAAGAGTATTACTCAATTTATACAACAATGCCTTTTACGCCTGTGCTGAGCGAAGCCGAAGTGCAGCAAACCAACAAAAAAGTGAGAATCTTATTTCGTATGAACCAACCGTAACTGTCAGTACGAAATACTCCCCTCTCCCTGGGAGAGAGGTTGGGGGTGATGGCCACTATAACGGTAAAGGATAATGGCAACGGCATTCCGAAAAACAATGTTGATAAAATATTTCAACCATTCTTCACCACCAAACCAACAGGGCAAGGAACCGGATTGGGGCTTTCATTGAGTTATGATATTGTGAAGGCGCATGGAGGAGAAATAAAGGTGGAAAGTAAAGAGGGAGAAGGTTCAGAGTTTACTATTCAATTGCCCGTTGCCTGAAATTTATATATCAGGATCAGGATTGTTTCTTTTTATACTTATCAAAATTAATAATAAACACACTTAATAAAATTATTGCTAATCCGCCTGTTTGCAAACCGTTAATTGTTTCGCCACCAAAAAAAACACCCAGTAATACTGCGACAACAGGATTTACATAAGCATTCGTACTTACCTGCGTGGCAGGCCTCACCTGCAGCAGCCAGATGTATGCGCTATAACCCGCAAGCGAACCCATGCAAATAAGGTATATAACGGACATCCATGCACGAAAATTAACCTGGTAAAGATGAAAATGAAATATTTCTCCCGTGCAGCACGATACTATTAAAAACGATAATGCAGCAAAGATCATTTGCCACGCGGCGCCCACTGAGGTATTTCCGGTGCTATTGTATTTTGAATACAACGAACCTACAGACCAACTGATATTTCCGGCTACTACCACGGCGAGGGCTACTATTTGAATTATTCCTGATGAAAGCGAAAGGCTGTAAAATATTTTTTCACTAAATAAAAGGACAACTCCGGCCAGGCCCGTGAAAATGCCAATAATAATAAATTTGTCACCGAAGTTTACTTTTCGGTTCCGGTTATCGAACAAAACGAACCATACTGGCGCCGCAGAAACCGACACAGCCACTAATGAACTCGGAAGTATTCTTTCGGCCCAGATTATAGAACCGTTACCGATAAACAATAAAAGGTTTCCGACAATAAAAGATGTTTTTAATTGAGGCCGGTTTACCAGCTTGTAACCTTTGATAAGGCACCATGATAGTAATAAAATCCCTGAAACAGTGAAACGAACTGCGCCTAAAATAAAAGGTGGAAAATCTTTATCGGCTACCTGCACAAAAAAATAAGTAGAGCCCCAAACAAGGTAAACAATTGCGAAAGCAATAATTACTTTTAGTAAGGGTGCATTTTTGCTGTAAGTTTCTGGCATCTGGTTGCAAAGATGTAACAGAGATAATTATAACGCAAAAATGTTTTTGAAACATGCCTGTTTAAAATGGCGTATTATCAAATAAGTAAAAGAAGGCGTAGCCTGAAAAATAAATTTTACGAAAGCGGAAGAATTAAAGTTGAAATGAAAAGGAAATTATCTTTAAACTCCAAAAGAACTGCCGCAACCGCACGTGCTACTGGCATTGGGGTTATTGAAGGTAAACCCTCTTGCATTTAAACCGCCTTCCCAATTGATTTCCATGTTTTGTAAATAAATTAAATGAGCAGGATTGATGATAAAGGAAACTTCATCTATTTCATACACTTCATCTTTATCTGTTTTGTTTTCAAACCCTAATAAATAGGACATTCCCGAACATCCGCCGCCCTTTACACCGATACGTAAAAATTTATCGTGATTGGTTTCTTCATTCATTAATCTTTTGATTTCATTTACCGCAGAGGGCGTTAAACTAACAGGAGCTTTATTGATTGTTTCCATATTTGAAGTTTATTCGTTAATTCTTTTAATAGTTTATCTGGTAATGGATTTTTACTTCACCATTCTTTATTCCTTGTTCAATATCCGATATTTCACATTCAGATTAGGCTTCAGTATTCACCATTCGCCACTCACAAAATTACACCTTTAGTATGGGAATGATTATTTTTGCTAATAAATTATAAATATGTCAACATTTGAAACGATTGTTATCATCCTGCTTTTTGTTTTGTTGCTGGCTTTTGTGTGGATATTGACTGAATTCATGACAATGAAAAAAGACTTGGAGGAAAGAAAGGCCAATGACCCTGATACATTAAAATTGCGTTTACAGGCTTATGAAAGAATTACCTTGCTAACAGAAAGAATTGCGTTGCAGAATTTGTTATCCAGAAATTCAACCCCCGGGTTTTCATGCCGCCAAATGCAGGCAACTTTGATTGAATCTATCAAACAGGAATACGATTATAACATCAGCCAGCAAATTTATGTTTCGCCGGAAGTATGGCGTGCGGTTAATAATTTAAAAGAACAGAATATTTATATTATCAACCAGCTTGCTTCTACGCTTCCGCAGCAAGCTTCAGGCATGGATCTTAATAAACACATAATAGATTACCTGATCAATAATTCAAATGCTTCACTACATAGTATAGTTTTGGATGCCATTAATTTTGAAGCTAAGAAGATAATGTGATAATGTGAAAATGCATGAAAAAAATACAAACCGATTCAGGAATAGAAATAAAGAAAGTATATACTCCGCAAGACCTTCCTCAAAATATTTCTGATGAAATGCCGGGAAAATTTCCTTATTCACGCGGGGTAAAAGCCGATATGTACCGGGGAAAATTATGGACCATGCGGCAGTATTCCGGTTTTAGTACTGCTGAAGAAAGCAATAAAAGGTATCATTATTTAATTTCCCAGGGCGTAAGCGGATTAAGCGTTGCCTTTGACCTTCCTACTCAAATCGGTTACGACAGCGATCATCCGCTAACAGAAGGGGAGGTGGGAAAAGCAGGCGTAGCTATTGATTCAATCGAAGATATGGAAGCATTATTTGCAGGTATTAACCTCAATGAAGTTTCCACTTCAATGACTATTAATTCTACTGCGTTTATTTTGCTGGCATTTTATGTGGCGGTTGCTAAAAAACAAGGCGCTGGCCTTTCACAATTACAGGGCACCGTTCAGAATGATATTTTAAAAGAATACGCGGCACGTGGCACTTATATCTATCCGCCCAAGCCTTCAATGCGGATCATTACCGATATTTTTGAATGGTGCAGCAAAAACCTTCCCAAATGGAACACCATTTCTATTTCAGGTTACCATATCCGCGAGGCGGGGAGCACGGCTGTGCAGGAAATTGCTTTCACCCTCAGTAATGGAAAAGCCTATGTAAAGGCTGCTTTGGAAAAAGGGCTTGATATCAATGTTTTTGGAAAAAGGTTATCCTTCTTTTTTAATTCGCATAACCATCTTTTCCAGGAAGTGGCAAAATTTCGCGCCGCACGAAGAATGTGGGCAAAAATAATGAAGGAACTGGGCGCTACAGATGAAAAAGCAATGATGTTGCGGTTTCACGCACAAACCGGTGGAAGTACGCTTACAGCGCAACAGCCTTTGAATAATATAAGCCGCGTTACTTTACAAACGCTGGCCGCCGTGCTGGGCGGCACACAAAGCCTGCATACCAATGGTTATGATGAAGCACTTAATTTACCGACAGAAGAAGCCGCAGCTATCGCTTTGCGGACCCAGCAGATCGTTGCTTTTGAAAGCGGCGTTGCAGATACTGCTGACCCTTTGGCCGGAAGTTATTTTATAGAAAAGCTTACCGCGGAAGTAGAAACGGAAGCATGGAAAATAATTGGAACGATTGATGCTATGGGAGGCAGTGTTAATGCCATTGATGAAGGATTCATGCAAAATGAAATAGCAAAAAGCGCTTATACTTTTCAGCAAATGGTGGAGAAAAAAGATAAAATAATTGTAGGGGTTAATTCTTTTATTTCTGATAATGAAATGGCTCCGCCAACATTTAAAGTTGACGACCATATAAGGGCCGTACAAATTAATAAGCTAAAGGCGCTCAGGGAGAGAAGGGACAATGCCGTAGTTGAAAAATGGTTGATAAAAATAAAAGAACATGCAACAAATAATGAGAATCTGATGCCTGTAGTAATAAGCGCGGTTGAGCATTTTTGCACACTTGGAGAAATTTCTGATGCGTTGAGGAATGTGTTTGGGGAATACAAATAAACTTTCTGGCCTTTTATGAAATACTTTTTTATAATCATTCTTTTTTGTTCTGCATTTCAATGTAAAGCACAGAAATATATTCTGCTTGATGAAGCAATTTACCGTCCCGCGGTTTATACTAACAATCTTTCCGAAATGGAAAAACATAAAAACTTTTTTCCGGTAGAAGTAAAAGATATTCCACAATTTTTAAATGTGCTGGAAGAAATTGATATAAGATTAAGCGAAAATAAAAATAAAGCCAAAGCCCAAAATTATAAGGTAGGGTGTTCTGAATTTTCGGGCCGTGTTTTTCCACTTGCGAATGGCGAGCGCCTTGATTATATCCTCACTTCTACCTGTGCAGGCATTAAAATTACGATGCACCTTTGCGACGCGAAAATGAGCAATGCCAATAATGAATATTTTATCAAAGCCTGGATAAAATATATCAAAAGCAACGTAAAAGAAAATGAAAGAAATACCGGGCGCTGATTAATTTTTTCTGCAGGTTGCTACAGTAAACCAACCTTGCCTACCGGCAGGCAGGTAAATATTCCGAATTTTTATTCAAACAAATGGTTTTAGAGAGTTTTTTAAGACCTGGTCCTGTGTGTTATTAACCCTAAAAATAAAAAGAGGCTGAATCAAATTGATTGAAACAGCCTCCTAACTTTGAACCAACCTAACTACTGAGCCATTTGCATTATATCCTGAGTGCCACTTGCTTTATTATTCTGGCGTTTAAATAATGATACATCCATTTTACCAAAGTGATAAGTGAAATTAACTCTTACCAACTGTGGGTTATTCAGGCGGTTGTAATCCTGGGTAAAGTAAGGGCTTACAGAATATTGATCCTGCTTGCGTGTACTGAAGATATCATTCATGCTTACACTTACAGAAGCCGCATTGTTTTTAAGGAAGCTTTTCTTTACTGCGATATCTGCTCCCCAATATGAATTGATATATCCTTGTGAAGAACTTTGTGCCTGTCCGAATGGGCCGCCACCACCCGGGCCACCCTGGCTATTATTTATAGGAAGGTTTGTTTTACTCTGATAATCGGCAGACAATTGTATGCTGAATGAATTCGGCAGTTTAAAATTATTGTTAAGCTTGCCAAACCAGCTTAGCATAGCATCTTGCGAAGTGCTTCCCACAATATTAGAAGTATTAATTTTTGATTGATATACATTTATATCCGTAGTTGCATCCCACCATTTGGCTATCTTATTAATAGAAGTTACTTCAGCGCCATAAGAGTAACTTGAACTGGCGTTGATATACGTGTTGATAATATCTTCCTTGCCTGTGAATGGATTGGTGCCCGGGCTAAGGTAACGGGTGATCAGGTTATCGGAATGTTTGTAATAAATGGAAGCCAATAAGCTGTTGCCACCATTGAAAGTTTTGCTATAGCTCATTTCCAGTGAATTGGTAAATTCAGGAACTAAGCCCGGGTTTCCACGGGTAATATTCAAACTATCAGTATAATCAGTAAAAGGAATCAACTGGAAGAAGTTGGGCCTGTTAATGCGCCTGGTATAACTAAACTGTAATTCCTGTTTGTTTTTCAGTTTTTGGCTCAGAAATAAAGAAGGGAATAAGCTTATAGGGTATTTATTGCTGAATTGTTCGCCTGTATTGGCCAACTCGCCGTTATAGTTTGAACTTTCAGCCCTTAAGCCCACTTCATACCCGAAATTTTTAATAGTGCTTTTTACATCTGCATACGCTGCATAAACATGGTCGGTACTTTTATAATCGTTGGTACCGGCAGGAACTTTTACAAGGCCACCCGCCGTAGTTCCTGTATAGTTATCATTATTTTGAGTGGTTTGATGTTGCTGTGCACGCAAACCTGCTTCCAGTTTTGATTGTTTTTGCTTTCCAAAAGGCAAAGTATAGTCAGTCTGCAGCGTTAAAAAATTAATTTTTCCATCATTATACACTTGTTGTAATTGCGTGCCTGCTACAGAATTGCCGCTTAGGTAATTGGTGGTGTATAATGAATTGCCGGTATTGGCTCCCGAAAAATAGTTGCCATTAGCAGTAAATTGTTCCCCGTCTTTTGGGAAATTATATACATAATCCATTTGCAGCCCCGTAGCATCAAACGTCCTGGAGCCGGAAGTGTATCTGATACTGTTGGCACTTTTTGTTCCTGAACTAAGTAAACTATCAGTAGTTGAGTTAATAGTTTCATTGGGATCAAACTGCCCATGTACTTTAACGGCTCCCAAAGAAATCGTGGCTCTGTTGGTAACATAATAATCGAGGCCTAATTTACCAAACACAAAAGCGCCGTTTGTTTTATTAATATCAGTTTGTGAAACGTGGGTTAACGTGTCTCCGAGATTTAAACGGTCAGTGGTTCCGGTAGTATTGCCTTTCATCTGGTGCAACATTCCGGCTGCTGAAAAGTTGATCTTATTTTGCCTTACATTAAAATTGGCTCCCGCATTGATGCCACCGCGGCTGTCAACACCTGCAGAAACATTTCCGTTATAACCGCTGGCCTTATTTTTTTTCAAAACGATATTTAAAATCCCCGCGTTGCCGCCTGAAGCATCATATTTGGCGGATGGATTGGTAATTACCTCTACACTTTGAATGGCATCCGCAGGAATCTGGTCGAGCGATAATGTTGTCGGCCGCCCGTCCACATAAATTTGCGGTGCGGCGTTCCTGAGTTTTACATTTCCGTCTATATCCACTTGCACAGAAGGTACATTGCGCATCACATCCACCGCAGTTCCCCCGGCACTTACAATATTTTTCTCTACATTAAAAACTTTCTTGTCAATATCAAGTTTTAATGCCGGTGAGGGCGCGGTAATAGTTACCGTACTTAACACCTCTGCATTTGTCGCGAGTTTCAGGTTGCCAAGGTCTTTATCAAAAGAAGGAGGGGTTCCCGCTGCAGGTTTTGACATTAAGGAAAAATCCTGTTGCTGTGATTTATAGCCACTGTTGCTAATCCTTAATTGCAGCTTACCCATAACCGGAACGCCGGTAAAATCAAAATCGCCATTACCCGCTGTGATTACACCGGATACTAATTCCATTTTTATTTTTTGGGTGGCGGTATCTAATTTTTGGTGAAGCAGCAGAACAGAAGCGCCTTCAAGAGGTTTACCGTCCGGGCCGTTATTTTGCCATAAACATGGCCACTGTTTTTTATGGAGGCAGGCATTGCCTGCGGATATTGCGCATAGGTTTGTGCAGTAACAAACAAAGCAATTGCTAAAAGAAATTTTTTCATGATTGATTAATTTGAACACAAATCTAAAAGGATATCAATGCCGTTTTGGGCAAATGAGATGAGGAGCCAAAATGTTGCGACGAAACTGGGAATGTTTTGAAGGAGTAGTAAATTTTACGGTAATTTATATCACAATCGGGGCGGGATTCTATTTTAATTTCTGCACAAGGCAACCTATTATCTTTAAAGTGCATTTATCTTTTTGTAATATATCATGCTGTTTACCAGCCTCTATAATTTAAAAATTTCAGAAATGCATAAAACATTTTTATTTCTTTTAATTTCTTTGTTGGCTGTTTCATCCTCATTTGGCCAGGACAAACAGATTGAAAAGAAACTTGATTTCCTTCTGACAAAACAGTTTAAATCAGCAGAACCTGGTTGTGAAGTATTGGTTTCAAAGCATGGGCAGGTAATTTATAAAAAAGCCTTTGGCAGCGCTGATCTTGAATTAAATGTTCCTCTAAAACCCGACATGGTTTTTAATCTTGCTTCGATTACCAAACAGTTTACAGCCGTAGCAATTTTACAATTGGTTGAACAAGGTAAAATATCGCTGCAAGACAGTTTGCAAAAATTTATTCCTGATTTTCCTTCAAAAGGTTATACAATAACCATAGAGAATTTGCTCACACACACATCGGGCATAAGAGATTATATGCAGATCAATTATCCAAATTTATATATGGAACGATGGGATTTTAGTCCTAAACAACTAATTGACAGTTTTAAAAATTATTCTTTGGAGTTTGAACCGGGTACAAAATTTTCCTATAGTAATTCAGGATATTATTTGCTGGGTTATATTATTCAAAAAGTTTCCGGGGAGCGTTATCAAAGCTACATCGAGGATAATCTTCTTAAGCCGTTGGGATTAACGCACACTTATTTTGACAGTGCAAATATTATTATTCCAAATCGGGTGCATGGTTATAGCAGAGAAGGAGCAACATTTAAAAATGCAGATTACTGGAGTCCCACCATTGAATATGCTGCCGGTGGGTTAATTTCAAATGTTGCTGATTTATTTAAGTGGCACCAGGGACTTTACACCTACAAAATTCTTAAGAAGGAGACTTTAGAAAAAGCATTCACTTCTTATCACTTGAAAGATGGAAAGCCAACAGGGTACGGTTATGGTTGGTTTCTGAGAACATCAAATGGTATTAAATCAATTGAACATGAAGGTGGAATGCCGGGTTTTTTAACCAATGAAATATATTACCCGGCTGAAGATGTATTTATTGCTATCCTTTGTAACAACGGATCTATTTCAATAAATGATTTGTCAGTTAATATTGCACAAATCGCTTTAGGAAAATCTTTACAGGAAAGTGTACAAGTTGATCCCAAAGATTTTTATAAATATGTTGGTGTTTATAAACTGTCAATAGACACTTCCAGAGCGATTACAGTCATGAAAGAAAACGATCATCTTGTTGCCAAAGTTTCAAAAACAGAAACCATTCCTCTGATCTTCCAATCAGCGACAAAATTTCAATTCAAAAATTTACTGGATGCTGATTGCGAATTTGTAATTGAGAATGGCAAAGTCACAAAATTTAATGTAAGCCAACATGGGCATTATGAATGGATAAAGACACAATGAAACAAGCGCCGAAGTAGAACAGAAGGAGACACGGCAAAAATTTGGCTTCATTTATTCACCAGGGCAAAGCGGGCTTACATGCCTGGGTGAAAAAGATAATGATCAACGAAAGCCTGATGTTCCTTCGAAAGAAAAATGGGCTTACCATGGCATCTGAATCTGTGGTTGAGGAGATTCCGCTAAATGAAGAAGCATTAAGCAATTTATCTGCTAAAGAAATCCTTAATCTCATCATTCAATTGCAGCTTGGCTACCGTACCGTTTTAATCTTTATGAAATAGAAGGGTACTGACATAAAGAAATTGCTTTACTGCCTGATATTTCTGAAGGTACTTCTAAGCCGCAGTTGAGGAAATCAAAGGTTTTATTACAAAAAATATTGTCGAAAAATGGAATACAATATGTCACACGAAAATCACAATAATTTAAAGCCCTGGAAAAATAAGCTGGAAGAATTTAAAAAAATACCCGAGCCCTTATTTGATAAAGGTGCTTCATGGGAAAAACTGTATGAAAAGTTAAACGAAAAACATCCGGCGAAAAAAACCGACTGGTATTGGATGGCAGCGGCATTCCTGGTTTTTGCGTTAATAATTTCGCTGTTTTTTATCAACAACAAGCCGGATAAAACAACGGCATCTGAAATAAAAACTACATCACCTAATATAGCAAATGATGCGAACAAAACAGCAGGCAAAAAAGATGAAGTTGAAAAAGCTTCTACAATCATTTCATCAAAAAACGAAATAGTTGCGAATAAAAAAACAAATAATAAAACCATCAAAACCGTTCCTGTAAAACCATTTTTAAAACTTCGATTAACTGACACCGTTAGTGAACAAAGTTTAGCTATTAAACCAGGGGGTAATTTTATAAATCCTGTAAATACTTCTCCTGATTTGGTAAAAGCAAAGCCGGCAAAGAAAAAATTGAAAGTGGTGCATGTTAAAGAACTGGGCGATCCTGCTGAAGGATCTACAGCTATTGAAGGCAACGTTTCTACGTATTATTTTCAAATAAGATTTGCCAACCAGGAGGTTTATACAAGTCCTGCGGTTTCAAACGAAAAAGGGAGTGCCATCTTAAAAATAAATACTCCTGTAAACTTGTAATATCATGAAAAAATTTACATTGGTTTTAATGCTTTCGATAAGCGTCCCGGCAAGCATTTGCGCACAAAAAAAGATCGCTGCCGATAAGGCTTTTGAAATTCCCGACAACATTATTATCACGCGAAGATTCTATATCGGCCTGGATAAAGGAAACAAACTTACTATTGAGGTTACTGGTTTCGTAGGTATCAAAAGGATCGAAGATATGGATTCGCTGCTTCGGGTCTTTAAAACTGAAAACTTACAGAAATGATTTTCTTACTTTAAGTTATGGCCAGGGTAGGACAAAAGATCATAATCCCGGAAATTTTTTTTCATATACCCCTGTATTTTCTTTGGGTTACCTCATTAACAGGGAAGGTGATTTTATGGAAAAAAAACCTCGCGCCTTATATCCGGATTAGGCAAAGTTTTAAAAGGAACTGTTTTATGTTAAGTTTAATTGCGTTTACAACTTCCCAGTAATAGCAGCAACTGCATCGCGGTAAGTATCGCCGAGCGGAAGTTCCAGTGAATCAATAAATACACTTGATTTTCGTATAGCAGTGATGAAGGAAACGGAAACAATATAGGATTTGTGAATGCGTATAAATTGGTCAGCAGGCAATTCTTCTTCAATGGTTTTCATGGGCATCCTGGTTACTACAGGATGTTGTGCACTCTTTAAATGTATTTTTAAATAATCCTTCAATCCTTCAATATAAATAATATCTGAAAAGTTTATTTTCACCAGGCTGTAATCGGCATTTACAAAGAAATAGCCGGGATTGCCGGAAGAAGCGTTTGGGTTGTTACGGTTTGATTTTAATTCAAACAATTGTTTTGCTTTATTGCAGGCTTTTATAAAGCGGTCGAGCGGAACAGGTTTTACCAGGTAATCCGTTACATCAAGGTTGTAGCTTTCCAGCGCGTATTGTTTGTAAGCCGTTATAAGAATGATCATCGGCTTCTCGGCCATGCTTTCAATAAATTGCAAACCCGTTAAACCGGGCATTTGGATATCTAAAAAGATCAAATCAACCTTTTCTTTCTGCATTACTTTCATCGCATCCATTACGCTATCGCACGCGGCTATTAACTGCAGAAAAGGAACTTTGCTGATATTATCTTCCAGCAATTCCAATGCTAAAGGTTCATCATCAACTGCAAGGCAACGAATCATCAGCTAAGATTTATTTGTAAGGAAACCGTGAACATGCTGTTTTCTTTTGTTATAGTAAGTGTATATTTTCCGGGATGTAAAAGATCCAGCCTTCTGTGCACATTTGCCAGGCCGATGCCACTGGCTTTATCTTTTACCTGTTGCAATTCAGGGTCATAACTGTTACATACACGAAAATACAGCATATTATCTTTTGCCTTTAGTTCGATATCGATGCGTGGGTTTTCTATAAAACCTGTTCCGTGCTTGAAGGCGTTTTCTACAAATGGGATCAGCAGCATAGGGTCGATCTCATACGTTTTATCTGGCTTGCCTAAATTAACAGTTACGGTTACTTTTTTGCTCAGGCGTTGTTGCTGAAGGTCAATATAACTTTGCAAATATTCTTCCTCACTTTCCAGCGAAACTTTTTCTTCATCCGTTTCGTAAAGCATATAGCGCATTAAAGACGAGAACTTGATGAGCGAAGGTTCTAACTCATCGGAATGTTTTCGGGCCAGCGCCACCATATTGTTTAACACGTTGAACATAAAATGCGGGCTGGCCTGCGAGCGCAACAGCGACAATTCTGTTTTAAGGTGTTCTGTCTCTTTTTCTTTTGCAATCCTGTCCGAAATAAATTTATCACGTATGGTTTTATAGGCCATGCTACAGGCGAGGATAAATATAAAAATAAAAATACTTACTACCGAGAAAGTTTCAAACGTAAAATTTTTGTGCGGCATGGTAAAGTTTTTCCAGAGCAGCCACATGCCTGCTGAAAAAGCCAGGTAGTAAAAGAGGAGCGACAAAATGTAAAACGCATACTTCCTTTTATACAGCAGGCGCGGTATAAGTACCAGGGCATTCAGGTAAAAGAAAAGAATCAGCAGGCCATCACTTATTCTTGAGATAATGAAAACCATTTTCGTATCAACATTGTCTGCCGTGTTCATCTCATTGGCATGATGTGAAGGCCGCAACAGCGCAGGCAAGGAAAATAACAGCGTCCATGCGGCTGCATGAATAAGAACCGTCATCCATTTTTTTGTGTACCAGGGTTTTTCCATTTTTTAAAATTCTGTTTTTCTCTTTGTAAAAGAATCCAAACATAACCATATTAATTATTTTGTTCCAAATAAATGAGACAAAAAACCGAAAAACTGCGACAAGATACCTTTACGATTGCAGGCAGTAAACAAACAAAAAAGCTGTTTTTTTATTTTCTGTTTTTATAAACCATTATAAAATGACCTTGTCCTGTTTACTTTCAGGTCGCGAAGGATGGGCGATTTGGGGCTGAGGCTGATACTATAAAAACGGTTTCCATTATATCCAATAGGTGTTACATTAATTCCCATTTGCCAGCAATGCAAATCCCTTGATATGGTAATAGTTAAAGGAACAATCTGGCCAAGTGAAATATTATAATACCCCTGCACACCCATTTGCCATTTAGGCGTAATATTAAGCGTTCCTCCAAAATTCAGGTTTTGAGTAAACTTTCCTTTAAAACCGGTTCCTATAAAAAATTGTTTTGAGTAGCTAAGGGAATAAGAAAGGTTTACCGACCATGGAATATTAAAATCAGCAAATTCTCCCGGATTATTTCTGATGTAAGCCAGGTCGCTGTTGTATTGGTCCTGGCTGATTCCTTCGGCAAGTGCCGCTTGTTCTTCCGCTGTAGTTTCGTCTGGTTTTACGCCTGCCTTTTCCCCTGTTTTTTTATTGCCTCCCTGGAACTGGCTCGATAAGGAAATGCCTGCTGTGGTTAGCCTTCCCAACGAAATAGGTTTTCTTTTCCAGACTAAAATACTGGTATCATACCCTTCACTGTTTACTTCATAAGGGTCAAAATTGGCACTGCTGGTAAAATTAATTTTATTAAATAAATTGGTAGAAGCCACAGCCGATATATTTGAAAAATGGTGGAAATCTACAGGGAAAAAATTATAGCTTCCATTAATACTGAACGCATCAAGAAGGGATACTTTTTTTAAGGCATTCCCCGTGTCTTTTTTGTCGCGCACTTTCATTGACAAATTATTTTCAAGCCCAAAAGTAAAACCTCCGAAACGCCCGTTGGTGTAGGGCCCGTTAAGATTATAACCATGAGGAAAATAGGGAAGAACTTCTTTACGCCCGGTAGAATCAGCCTGCACTGTATAATAATTATTCCGGTTAAAATTGGGCTGGTAACTGATGCCAAAAGTAGGCCGGATCTCATGGCGTATGGCCTGTATTTTAGCATTTTTGTTTTTTGCGGTTATCATTCCGAAAATTCTGGTAGAGATGCTTAATCCAAAAGACATTTGCCTGGCGGTATAAAACCCTTTTTGCACGCTGGTAAGAAGGGTGTCTTTTACATCATCCCAGGTTTTGGTTACTTTACTTTGGTACCAGGTTTCATCATAACTTACGGAGGGCGCTAACTGGAAAACGCCCATTTGAGGTAATGACAAACTGATTGGGATTGAATGATGCGCGCCCCATTGCAGCGTGTCGGCTATTTGACGAAAAATGCTTTTATTTTTTACGGTATCATAAAACGTAAACTGGTTACCGGCGCTTAAATGATACCCGATTCCAATATTTTCGTACCATTTTAAAGTACCGACGGCATCCTTTTTCCTGAAAGGGTAAATAGTTTGCATGTTGAAACCCAACGTTGGCAGTGTTACACTGATTTGTTTTAAAAGTGTATTTTGATTATGATTGGCATTTAAGGTTAAATTAAATGGTAAATCCTGCCACGTTTTCGAATAAGCTATGGAAGAAGTTAGCTGGTTCTGAAAATTGATGACCGGGTTATTGGGTACCTGGCTGTTATAGCTGCTGCTTCCTGCATTTACATTGGCTGAAAAAGTTACGCCCGGCCTCGATTTTGTATCGGCGCTGTGGGTCCAGGTAATATGAAACGAGCGGTTTTTACTAAAATCCGGATCGCCCTTAAAATTCAAGTTAAAACTCTGAATATCTAAAGCAAAATTGCCGCTGTAATGATATTTTTTTGAATAACGGGGATTTAAATTTAATGACCAGCCCCCATACGAATAGATATCCGATCGTACAATCACATCCCAATAATCGTTGACTACTTTATAAAAGCCAAGCCCTTCAAGGCCAATGCCTTTTTGTTGGTTTACTGTAAAATTGGGTGCTAAAAAGCCGGAATGCCTTCCCTGGTTAAGCGGGAAAATACCAAATGGAAAATATATCGGAATGGGTACTCCTTCAAATTCAGGGTGAACGGGCCCTGAAATAGCTACTTTATTAGTGATAAATTTTATTTTGTTGCTCACAAAGGCAAAATGTGGCGTATCCAGGTTACAGGTAGTAAATCTTCCGCGCAACGCATAAAAAACATCAGGGCTTACTTTTTTTATCACTTTTCCATATACATACATTTCGCCTTGCTGCGTGTACGTTCCTTTGGTTATGCCTTTTCCGGATTTCATATTAAAACGAATGGAGTCGCTCTGCGAAGTAAAATCAGATTGTTTAAAAGTAGGGTAGGCGATTACTTTTCCCGTACTGTCCTTTTTAGCAGATGCAATAATATCCCCTGATGCTTCATCAAAAGAAATAACGGGGCCCGTTAATTTATTTCCCTTATAATTGGTAGTTACCTTATTTCCATAAAGCGTAACCGTTTTTCCTTTTACATCTATTACCATCGAATCTTCGGCAGTATATTCTACCGGGGCCTCCAAAGCATTTTTGGCAAGGTTAAAATGAATGGTATCCGCATTTTTTTTATTTAATGAAGTATCTTTTTTATCAAAAGAACTATCATTTAGGTTAAGTGAATCAATTTTATTTTTTGAAATAGAATCTGTTGGAAGCGCATTTTGAAGCGGTATCGTGTCATTCAAAAAATTTTGCTTTTTTGCAACACTAAAATGGTTTTCCTTTGATGGAAATACTGTTGAAGAACCATTAGTAAAATTGGAATAAAAATAATTTTTTTTAGAATTCAGGCCGCTGCTTTTCACCGATGATATTACGAATGCAAACAGGATAGCCGTAAGAGCAAAGGGTAAAATATTTTTTGAACTAAATTCGTTTCTGTTTTGCATAGCAGTAAGGCAACAAAAATAGAGATAATCCAATTAAGGATATGTGAAGATTAATAAAGAATTGTATTGACCCATTAAAAATAATATTTACAAATGTTTGAATTAAAAAAAACGTGGCTTTTTTCACCTTTAAGAGCTTTTATTTTATCACTTTCTCTCGTGTTATTTGTAAATAGTAACCTGCTATCACAATCTCCCCGCAAAATAAAAACCATTATTATTGACCCGGGCCACGGTGGCCAGGACCATGGCGCACACGGCGACTACGAAGGAAGTTTAGGCTCTTATGAAAAAAATATCACATTAGCCATCTCCATGAAACTGGTGGCTGATCTTAAAAAAGCGATGCCGGATGTAAATATCATTCCTTCGAGGACAACAGATGTTTATATGTCTGTTCACGAAAAAGCACAATTTGCCAATGAGCATCATGGCGATCTTTTTGTATGTATCCATGCCGATGCTGTCGGGTTAAAAACGGGTTCCCGGATCGTAGGGTATAAAACCGAAGTGTATCATACACATCATTACGTAGGTAAAGGGAAATCAAGAAAAAAAGTTTATACCAAACATACCCGTCGCGTGCCTATCAGGCATTATTATAAAATTCCTACCTCACGCAAAGGGACAAGCACTTTGATATTAGCCGCCCGCCAGACCAATGATAAAATTAAAGCATTGGAAGAAGGCGACCTTGGTTTTAATACCGATGATGACGATAGCACTGCCAATATTAATTATGATAGCCCTGAATATAAAGCGAGCGCGCTTTTATATTCTCAGAATTATTTTAGAAAGAGTTATCAACTGGCTTCACTGGTGCAGGAACAAGTGGCCGAGGAGACGGGAAAGGCCTAACCTTGGCGTATGGCAGCGCCAAAAAGGCTTGTGGGTTTTGCATGCTACTCAAATGCCGGCCATATTAATAGAAACAGGTTTTGTTGCCAATTATGATGATGAGCGTTATTTGAACAGCGAAAAAGGGCAGGACCAAATAGCGCAGGCAATTACCGATGCGCTTGTAAAATATAAAAGTATGGTAGAAACACATAAAACAGTAGCCAACACTAATGCTGATAATTCAGTAAAATAATTTGAATTTTTTTTGATTTTTTTAATTGCAATCCTTTCTGAATCGCAATTTAATTGTAATTCATTTGTTACTAACTGCGAATGAAGTTTACTATTTTCGCATAATACTTTCAAAGTACTCAACCTGTTAATCAATTTATTTTATCGAAATAATACCAAATGAAAATAAGCAATGAAACAAAGATCGGTGTGATGGCAACAATAGGTGTCGCTATGCTGATTATAGGATTTAAATATTTAAAAGGGCATGGGCTTTTTAAAAAGGAAAAGCATATTTATGCTGTCTACACAGATGTCCAGGGATTAAAACAGTCGAATCCTGTAGTAATCAATGGCCTTCAGATTGGAAGAATTGAAAACCTGGATGGAGGCAAGGATATGAAGAAAATATTGGTAACGGTTTCACTTACCAAAGATATAAATATACCCACTAACTCTCTCGCAGTCATCAACCCGAATTTGCTGGGAAGCCCGACAATGGAAATACAACTGGGAGACGCAAATACTTATTTAAAAAGTGGGGATACCTTACTTACTACTCTTAGCGGTGGTGCTTTTGACGAAGCCCTGAAGTTGATAAACCCCGTTTTATACGAGGTAAAGAACGCCGTAAAATCTTTAGATTCGGTACTGGTAACGGTTACTACCGTTTTTGATGTACGCGCAAAAGACAATATCAAAAATATATTGGATAATGTAAACGCAGCCACTAACTCTTTTGCCATAACTTCTCAATCGCTCCAAAAATTGTTAAACGTTCAAAATGGAGCGCTTGCACAATCTTTGGAAAACCTGAATAAGTTTACTGCCAACCTTAATGCAAACAATTCCAATCTTGATAGCATTTTGGAAAATACAAAAGCTTTTTCCAACAGCCTTTCCCAAATTAATTTTCAGAAGACAATAGACACTTTAAATATCGCTATCAATAATTTTAAGGCGGGTTCTGAAAAAATAAACAGTAAAGAGGGTTCTCTTGGATTGCTTCTTAATGACAAAACTTTATACAATAACCTGGAAAGTACTTCTGATAAATTGAACGTTCTTTTAGATGATATAAGAGTGCATCCAAAAAGGTATGTAAACTTCTCAGTGTTTGGCAAAAAAGACAAAGGCGATTACCTGACAGCGCCATTGATAGATGATACTTTAAAAGTGATAAAGAAATAATATGTTTCATAAAATGAAATATTTCTTCCTCTTTTTTTTTTAGGGTCAGGTTATTTTTCATTTGGCCAGGTTTTGCCTCAACCTCAATCCCCACCTCCAACAGATACCCTAAGGGAATTTGAAATCATTCGCGGGCCAAGCATGCGCGCTATTAAAATTGATTCGTTAACCACGCTGCAAACTATTGCGGGCGGCGCAATCATAAAACAGGGGACTACTATTTTTCATAGTGATAGCGCCGTCATAAATCCTGTAACACATATAATGGAAGCGTTCGGGAATATAGAAATAAACCAGGCTGATACGGTTCATGCCTACAGCCAGTATTTAAAATACCTGGGAATCGAAAAAATCGCCTATCTGAAAGATAAAGTCAAACTTACCAATAAGAGCGGCACTTTATTTACCGATGACCTGGATTATAATATGCAAACGGGCATTGGTAATTTTTATAATGGCGGAAAAATAATCGAAAGCAAAAGCGTAATTACCAGTGTTGAAGGAACATATTATGACGATACTAAAGATATTTATTTTAAAAAAGATGTAAAGCTTGACGAACCCAAAAAACATATCCGCGCCGATTCGCTTTTGTACAATATGCAAACCAAGCAAACCACTTTCATCAGCCGGACAAATATTAAAACGCCCGAGGTAGAAGTGAATGCTACACAGGGAAACTATGACCTGAATTCCGGCAATGCTTTTTTTTCCAGCCGGGCAACGGTAAAAGATAGTAGCGGCCGCTTATACTCCGCCAATACGATGGCGCTTGAAAATGTATCCGGCAACGCACAACTGGAAGGGAACGCCGTCATCATTGACTCCGCAGGCGGTTATACCATTATTGCCAACCAGGTTTTCATGAATAAAAAAAACAATTCATTTCTGGCAACCAGAAAGCCTGTTTTGATTTTGAAACAAAAACACGACAGCACTTATATTGCCGCGGATACTATTTTTTCGGGGTTTACCAGGTTTGTAAAAAATGAAAATAAAGTGCTCAATAATGATACAACTATAAATGTGAACCTTTCTGAAAATCAAAAAGTGAAGGAAACGATTTCTAATGATTCTACCGAACAATTTTTCTTAAAGCACCGGCAGGAAGAAATAGATTCTGCTAAAACAATTTTGAAAAAAGATTCTTCAAAAATTTTACCTGGAAATATGGATTCTGTAAAAGTAACTGCGCCAAAATTGCCTAAGGATACTTCTCAGAAAATCATAAAAAAACCTCCGGCAGCTTCTTCAATTATCAAAGATTCAGCCCAAAAAGAAATTACCGGCGGAATGATTTCAGATTCATTAAAAAATGAAATGGGAAGGAATAAAAGTATAGGAGATTCGATGCAAATTGATTCGGCAAATAAAGCAATTGTTGATTCTTCAAAAAAATCCATTGAAGAAAATCTTCCGGATAGCCTGGAAAATGAAGCCAAACTAATCAAAGATTCTTCGAATAAATCTGATACTGCTATACGCTATTTCCTTGCTTTTCATCACGTAAAAATCTTCAATGATTCTTTGCAAAGTGTTTGCGACAGCATGTTCATTTCTTCCAAAGATTCTACTTTCCGGTTATATTACAACCCGGTAGTGTGGAGCGGAAATACACAGATTGCCGGCGATACGATATTTCTTTATACCAAAAATAAACAGCCTGAAAGATTATATGTTTTTGAAAAAGGGCTGATAGTAAACCGGACAAAAGAAGGGTTTTTTAACCAGATGTCGGGCAAAACGATCAATGGATATTTTGTAGATGGAAAAATAGATTACATGCGTGTAAAAGGAACCCAATCGGAAAGCATTTATTACATGCAAAACGATGACAGCGCTTACATTGGTATGAACCGCGCTGTGGGTGATGTGATTGATCTTTATTTTAAAAACCAGGATTTGAGTAAAGTGCTTTTTATAAACCAGGTCCAGGGTACGATGTACCCGATGAACCAGATTCCTGACGATCAAAGAAAATTAAAAGACTTTGAATGGCTGGATGCAAGGCGCCCGAAAAACCGTGCGGAATTGTTTGAATGAGGAGTTGGAAATTAGGGTTTAGGATTTGCAGATTGAACAGTAAACAAACAAATAATCTTAATTTTTATTTTGGAAAAGAAATTGCACCTAATCATCTCGTTACATGCAATAAATATTTTCTTAAAAGAATGATTTGATTGTATTAAAAAAAAGTGCGGGCTTTTTTAGAACCCACACCCAAACTTAAACATGAGAAAGATGTATAGTAAACCAACAAATAACGTAGAAACTTATTTTGGTTTACCAGAGCGGTTTTCCGGCGTAATAATCCAAAACCTTTTTTCTTAACTCAAAATCATATTTCGCCGTGATAAGATTCGTCTGCGCGGCGTTAAGGTTATTTTTTGCTATCAGGTAATCTACTGAAGTAATGGCGCCGGCATTAAAACGTATCTCCGCAGTGCGAAAAGATTCGCCAAATGCGTTTACCTGGTCCTGTAATAATTGGTATTTTTCAGCAGCAGAATTAAGGTTTACAAAAGCACGTTCTATTGATTGCTGCAACTGTGTTTTAGTATTTTGCTCCACGTATTTATCATTCTGCAAATCAATTTTTGCGAGCTTTACCTGGTTCCTTACATGGCTTTGATTGAAAATGGGAATACTCAATCCTAAATTGACTGTATAAAAAAGATTGTTGTTCAATTGGTTTCTAAAATTTATTTTTTCTGTATTGTAATTGTCCTGTTTTACTATAACAGGGTATTGTGTGCCATTAACATTTACATAATTTGATGAAGTGTTTTCGGTAGTATTTACAAAATAATCACGGGTAGCTACGCTCGAATAATTGGTATTGATATTTCCGCCTAAATAGAGCGTAGGGAAATATTCACCTTTAATTGATTTAATATTTTTTTCTGCGCTTTGCGTTCTCAATTTTACTGCCTGAACCTGCGCGAATTGTTGCAAAGCAGTTTGATAAATGGAATCAGGCGTAATATCATAACCGGCATTAAAGTTTTCGACAGGTATTTTTTCTACTTCCAGTGTGGTATCATAAGGGATGTTTAAAAGTTGCAAGAGGTTCAGTTTGGCAGTTGCCACCGAAGCCTTGTTGTTACTAATGGCGACCTGGTCAGTCGCCAGTTGCCCTTTCAGGTCAAAGAAATCCGCCGGTAAAATTGCACCGGAATCGTTTAAAATTTTCAACCGGCCCACTTGTTTTTGCGTAACGGAAACCTGGTTTTCTGATTGATCCAAAACTTCTTCAGCACTTAAAACCTGTAAATAGGCGAGAATAATATTGATCGTCAGATTATCTTTTGCCTGTTGCAGTTCCATTTTTGAAGCCTCATAACCGAGCTTATTTGCTTTAATCTGGTTTTGTAAATAAAATCCATTGAACAACAATAAATTACTGTTTGCTGAATAGCTGCCATAACCAACTTTTTGGTCAATGAATGAATTAGTAAAAGGGTCAATACTTCTTCCGTAGTTAGTGCCCTCGTTGACGCTGGCATTCAGGTTGGGCAGCATATTTTCTTTTGACTGGTTCAAATTTATGCCTGCTTTTTGCATCTGAAGGCCGGATTGTAAAACATCAATATTATTTTTAATTCCTGTTTCCACGGCTTGTTTAAGCGTCAGCGTTTTTTGTGCATTTGCCAACAATCCAAATGAAACAAATACAATATTTAAAAAAAGAAATTTCATTGTTTAATTTTTAGTTCTTAGTTCTTAGTTAGGTTCATAGCTCACGGTTCGCCACTTACATAACAACTCTTCCATCCAATAAATTGACGACCCTTGAGCCATATTCTGCATTTTTTTCTGAATGAGTTACCTGTATAATAGTTACTCCTTCGTTGTTTAATTCTTTAAAAAGTTCCATGATCTCTTCACCCTGTTTGGAATTTAGATTTCCTGTAGGCTCATCAGCTAATATTAATTTTGGTTTTACAATTAAGGCCCTTGCAATACCAACTAATTGTTGCTGGCCACCTGAAAGCTGTGTAGGAAACAGATCCTTTTTTCCAACGATCTGAAAACGGTCCAGCATATCTGCAACCATTGATTTTCTTTCAGAAGATTTTATATTCTGGTAAATTAACGGCGTTTCAATGTTTTCATAAACGTTTAATTCATCTATTAAATGATAAGCCTGGAACACAAAGCCAATGTGGGTTTTAAAAATTTGCGAGCGTTGTTTTTCTTTTAAAGCAAATACATTTTCATCCATAAAAGTATATTCTCCTTCGTTAGGCTCGTCCAGCATTCCTATTACATTCAAAAGCGTTGATTTACCCGAACCTGATGGCCCCATTATGGAAATAAATTCGCCTTCTTTTACATCAAGGTGAATATCTTTTAAAACAAAAGTGCGGTTAACGCCATTGTTGTACCATTTAAAAATTTTCTTTAAAGAGAGCATAATTGCTTGTTTATTTATTGTATGTTATTTAATAATGATTATCATTCGCCCACAATGGAAACCGTATTCATTTTCTGATTTTACAGTACTTATGTCAAAAATTGATGCCACTTATTTATTGATTGCTTATCAATATATTATAAAAACAAAAAAAATTAAAGTTGTCCGCTTTTGATACAGTATGTGTTCCGAAAATGATACAGGGAAATTTGCAAAAGATTTCAAAGGCAGTAAACAAACAAATAATTAAAATTCTTATTTTTCTTCGGGAAGTGCCCCCCAATGCCCTCATTAAATTTTACAAAAACAAGAAATCTAATTTGTAACTGAAAGATAGTTTCTTTTAAAAATTAAATCAATTTTCAGTGTTTATTTTTTTTAGTCAATCTTTTATTACTTTATAAATAACCCCTTTTTCACCGGCCTTATTTACCAAATAACCCATTACAAAAAGTTGATTGTTTGAATCAACTCCACATCCACAAATAAAAAATTCATCTTCTGGCCGGTTTATTATTTTTATGGGTTGCCTTGGCCACTTGCCGTTTTTATCTTTTGCAAGCGCGAAGAGTTTTTCTTTCCAATCTGCAAAAAAATATTTATTTTTTAATTGTGGAATTTCATTTCCATAATAGAAATTTCCTCCAATAACACAAACACCGGTTTTGTGGGTATAGGTATTAATCGGAGGCACAAATACCGTATCATTTTTTTGATCATTTTTTTCATATACACTGTCGCCTTCCATTAACGGCCAGCCATAATTTGAACCTTTGGTAACCAAATCAATTTCTTCTTCTTTGTCCTGGCCTACATCCCCGCCAAAAAGCAGGCCTGTATGCGGGTCAAAAGAAAAATGCCACAACTTTCTGAATCCATACGCCCATATTTCCGGCCTTGCATTTTTTACATTTACAAATGGATTATCGGACGGAATGGTATAAGGAAGTTTATCTATATCAATGCGAAGCAATTTTCCATTAAAATAATGTAAGTCCTGCGCGCGATGATGGTATATTGTATCTTCTATTTCTACACCATCGCCCAGCGAAATATATAAATACCCATCCGGGCCAAAAGCAATTTGAGCGCCATTATCCTGAACAGTTGCCCCTTTAAATTCTATAACCTTTTGTTCTGATTTTAAATCTGCCAGATCAGGATTGCCCTTTTCTGAAGTAAATTGGGAAACGACAAGTTTTGAATCAGCACTGTGCTGCTTTGACGGCGCATTATAGCAAACATAAAATTTATGGTTGGCAGCGTATTGTGGATGAAAGGCAACACTATAAACATCTCCTATGATTGACGTACTATCTTGTTTTCCTATTTTTCCATAGAGGTTAAAAAAAGGTTTTGGCTGCAAAGAATCATTTTTTAAAATCCATATTTTTCCTTTGATATCAGTAACAAAAGCCGTTCCGCTGTTATCACCTGGCGTATTTAATTGAATGGGCTCCTCCGGAATATTACTTACCAACTGAAGCTTTACGTTAATAGAATCAGCAACTATTGCATCTGTTTTTACCGGAAGATTTTTTTTAGGTACTGTATTGCAGGCCGGCATAAAAAGAATAGCAAAGAGCAGGGAAGAGCAAAGAAAAGTTAGTTTCATAAATAGTTTTAATTTCTACACAAATTAGATTTTCTTTTTATAAAATTTAAAAGGAAATTAGTTGACCTTTTATAAAATGGGGTAAAAGCTGATTAAGAATAAAAAGTTTTATAAATCCGGGTAAGCGAAGTTTACTCAAATAAAAAACTGCCTCAGCTTTTATTTTTGAGGCAGTTTTTTTTAAAAATAAACCAAATTTTTAGGCCCTTTTTTTATGCCTTTTAGGATGCTTTTCCGCTTTTCCATTTTCGCCTTGCATAATATATCCATTATCACCTTCTGCTCTTTCCCCTTTTAGCGTAGAAGCTAATTTCAAAGCATTATAGGCGTTCAATTCGCCACCTGATATAGAAATATCAGAAAGCATTACACTATCAGTTGACCCGGGCAATATTACTTTTTGAGTAATGGGAGTAACTGAATTATCAATTACATATTTCACTTGTTGTGCGCTTAAATCAGGATAATATTCAAGGATCAAAGCCGCAACACCTGCTACAACCGGTGCGGCCATACTGGTTCCTGAAAAATCACCAAATTTATCGTTGGGCAAAGTAGAATAAATATCTACGCCGGGAGCAAATAAATCAACAGATTTTTTTCCATAATTACTGAAACTGGCTGTGAACCCACCATTGGTAGAATCGCCACTGGCGCCAACGGTAATAAAATTGGATGCCTCGCCTGAATGATCACGGTAAATAGGATTGGGAAAATTTTTTACGGTATCAATATCCGCCGCATCATTTCCGGCTGCATGAACCAAAAGTACCCCTTTGCTTTGCGCATATTTTACCGCATCATCTACCCAGTCTTTTTGTGGTGAAAACCCTTTTCCAAAGCTCATGCTGATTACCTCTGCGCCATTATCCACTTCATACCGAATGGCGTTGGCAATATCTTTATCATGTTCATCTCCATCAGGAACGGCGCGGGCCATCATCACTTTTACATTATTGGCTATTCCGTTCATACCAATTCCGTTATCTCTTTCTGCTGCAATAATTCCGGTAACATGAGTTCCGTGAACAGGCGTCCCGGCCATCACATCATTATTACCATAATAACGGTCATTAATATCATTAGGGTTATCTTTTACAATTTCATCCCTGAAATCTTTAGGCGCTGTGGTGGCTGCTTCCCCTTTGCGAACCTGGCCTTTCAGGTACTCAAGAATATCTGTATTGGAAGCTTTAGAATAGTTACTGGGTTCAACCATATTCAAATAAATAGCGGCGGCAATTTTAGCTTCCGGGTCTGTAGAAGTATAACCTTTTACTTCGTTGACGGTAAATTCTGTTTTGCCCAAATCTTTTTGGATTACAGAATCCCCTCTTTGAAGCACGGGTAATATTCTTTCCATCTGCATAAGCTCGGCAGGGTTCACATCTTTAGTTACATCTTCTTTTGCTCTCAGGTAAGTAGCATACTCTGCTTTCTGAGCCGCGTCCATTGTGGTGGTATCAACGTCTTTATTGTCATATTTATCTTTCAGCTTCCAGTAAACGCGTGCAGCTTCCTCAGAATCCTGGTGTACATTTGTCCCGTCTTTTCCACCAATAAAATTCCAGCCATATACATCATCAATATAACCGTTATGGTCATCATCAATTCCGTTTCCCGGTATTTCACCGGGGTTGTGCCATATAATACCTTTTAAATCCGGTTGCGTTGTATCAAAACCGTTATCAATTACACCAACAAGAATTTGGTGGCTTTGTTTTCCTTTTAAAAAATCGTAAGCTTTATCAAGGCTGATTCCATAATATCCTGTAGTTGCCCTGTCGAGCTGGTACCAGTTATTCGGAGCTGTTTTTTCAGCCATTGGCGCAGTGGAATCAGTCTGAGCTATGCCACACAAAGGCAAAGAAGCCAAAAGAGCTATTCCCCAAAAAATCTGTTTACTTCTCTTTGTCATTTGTTTTTTAATTTTTAGAAATGCAAAGATTTGAAATTTATAGGAAGATTAGGCACCATTTAAAATTATTAAATAATATTTATCAATCTTTAATGAAAACCTTTACACGGTAAATTTTATTCCCTGTGCAAGGGGGAGTGTGTCAGAATAATTTATGGTGTTTGTTTGCCTGCGCATATAAACCTTCCATGCATCGCTTCCGCTTTCCCTTCCGCCGCCTGTTTCTTTTTCTCCACCAAAAGCGCCCCCAATTTCAGCCCCGGATGTTCCGATGTTAACATTGGCAATTCCGCAATCGCTGCCGTTGGCAGAAAGAAAAGTTTCTGCTTCGCGAATATTTAAAGTAAAGATGGCGCTTGATAATCCCTGGGGCACATTATTTTGCATGGCAATTGCCTCATTAAGGTTCTTATATTTTATTAAATACAGAATTGGCGCAAACGTTTCATGCTGAACCATTTTCATATCATTTTTTACTTCCGCAATGCAAGGCTTTACATAACATCCACTTTCAAAACCTTTGCCCGAAAGTGTTCCGCCCGGCAGCGCCATTTTCCCACCTTCTTTTGTTACCTGGCCAATCGCATTTAAATAGGTGTTTACGGCATCTTTATCAATCAAAGGGCCTACATGGTTTTCTTCTTTTAAAGGGTCGCCGATTTTTAATTGTTTATAAGCATTTACTAATTTCTTTTTAAAAGCATCATACACCTCTTCATGAATAATCAAACGGCGGGTAGAAGTACAACGTTGGCCGGCAGTGCCTGCAGCACCGAACAAGGCACCCACGAGTGCCATATTTAAATCGGCTTCTTTAGAAATGATGATGGCATTGTTGCCTCCCAGTTCCAATAAACTTTTTCCAAGCCTTGCGCCCACCGTTGCGCTTACGGCTTTTCCCATTCTGGTAGAACCTGTTGCAGAAATAAGAGGTATATTGGGTTCATTGCAAAGCCATTCACCAATTTCGCGGCCGCCGGTAATTAAATTGCAAACACCTTCGGGCACTTTATTTTCTTTAAAAACCTTTGAGATAATCTGTTGGCAGGCGATTCCGCAAAGGGGCGTTTTTTCGGACGGCTTCCAAATGCATACATCTCCGCAAACCATTGCTAACAGGCTGTTCCAGCTCCAAACAGCAACGGGGAAGTTAAATGCGGAAATAATTCCCACAATGCCCAACGGATGATATTGTTCATACATTCTGTGGCCAGGCCTTTCGCTGTGCATGGTAAGGCCGTAAAGCTGGCGCGAAAGCCCGAGGGCAAAATCAGAAATGTCAATCATTTCCTGCACTTCGCCCATGCCTTCCTGCAGGCTTTTGCCCATTTCATAGCTCACTAATTTACCCAGGTTGGTTTTATTTTTTCTAAGTTCGTTTCCTATTTGCCTGATAATTTCGCCACGTTTAGGTGCAGGCCATGTGCGCCATTCCAAAAAAGCTTTTTGGGCGGTTTCCACTACATAATCAAAACTTCTTTTGTCACATGAATTTACAGACGCTATTGGTTTTCCATCTACCGGGGAAGATGAAATTATTTTTTCACCGGATGCTGACAGCCATTTCGTTCCTGTAGAAACGCCTTTATTTAATTCTGAAATCTTTAATTCTTTAAGAAAATTTTGCATAATTGTTTTTTATAAAAAGTATTGTTTTTTCTAAAATAAAAAATGTTATTTTTTGTTGGTTTACTATCAAACTATACGTATCTAAACTTCTCTAAACCCTCTAAACTATCTAAACCAAACTCCTAATACTGTTCTTTATCATTTGGAAAGTCCTTATTTTTTACATCATCAATATAATGCTTAACCGCATTGGTAACCTGTTCGTGAAGATTGAGGTAAGTTCTTAGAAAACGGGGTTTAAATTCTGTATTGATACCGAGCAAATCGTGCATGACCAATACCTGCCCGTCACAACTGTTGCCTGCGCCAATTCCAATGGTTGGGATTGACAATTTTTCAGATACTTCTTTTGCCAGGGAAGCCGGGATTTTTTCAAGAACGATTCCAAAACAACCGGCTTCCTGCAAAAGCATCGCATCGCTTTTCAATTTATCTGCTTCCTGTTCTTCCTTAGCCCTCACAGTATACGTGCCAAATTTGTATATGGACTGCGGCGTTAACCCTAAATGGCCCATAACGGGGATTCCTGCGCCTACAATTCTTTTTACCGATTCAATTATTTCTTCGCCGCCTTCCAGCTTTATTGCGTGGGCACCGGTTTCTTTCATAATTCGTATGGTAGAATTCAGCGCTTCTTTACTGTTTCCCTGGTAACTTCCAAAAGGAAGGTCAACAATAATTAACGCCCGGTTGCAACCGCGAACCACCGAACTTGCATGATAGATCATTTGATCAAGCGTAATAGGCAAGGTAGTTTCATGTCCCGCCATTACATTGCTGGCGCTGTCGCCAACCAGGATAATATCAATTCCGGCGGCGTCAAATATTTTTGCAAAGGAAAAATCATAAGCGGTGATCATTGAAATCCTTTCGCCGGATTCTTTCATTTTTTGCAATGTGTTGGTTGTTATTCTTTTTACTTCTTTATTTACTGACATGGTTATTTTTTTAAAGAAGCGACAGGCTGAAATGGCTCTGCATTAGAATAAAACATTCCTTTAAACAATCGCATTTGCAAAAGTAGATTTTTTTTATTTGAAGTTGTTTCAGAAACACCATTGCAAAATTCGGTTGGCTATCGGAGATAATTCTTATTTTTCTTTTAAGGATTGGCTTTGCTCGTTCCATAAATGTTGTATCAATCCATCCGCAAGGCCGATTTTAGGAACGTATATTTGTTCTGCGCCGGCCCATCTCATCACACTAATATAAATTTTAAGTGCGGGAACTATTACATCAGCCCTGTCTTCTTTTAGTTTATAAATGTTCATACGGTCGTTCAAAGAAACATTGCTCAATTCTTTATAATAATCCCTTAGCAGTTCGTAAGATAAAGGTTTTCCATCTTTCCGTTTACTGATCGAAAACACTTTGTTTATATTTCCCCCCGAGCCAATAGCCTCAACAGTTTTAAAACCTTTTGTTTTTGATTTGATGCAAACTTTCATTTCGTTCCAGGTTTCTTCGTTAATCTGGTCTTTTAATAACCTGATAGTTCCGATGGGAAATGATTCTTTAAAAATTAAATTATTATTACTGAAAAAAGTGAGTTCTGTACTTCCGCCGCCTACATCAATATACAAGTAAGAATGATCTTTGTCGAGGTTTTCAGCAATGTGGTTTTCAAAAACCAGCGATGCTTCATCACTGCCCGAGATCACTTCTATTTCTAAACTGGTTTCCTGTTTTATTAAAGAAATTATTTCATTTGTATTTTCAGCATCGCGCATGGCAGAGGTAGCGCAGGCTTTTAAAGCAAATACATCATAAGCTTTTGAAATATTTAGAAAACCTTTTATGGTGTGTAGCAGTAAACCCACTTTTTTGTCAGAAATCTTTCCTGTGTCAAAAACGTCAAAACCTAACCGCAGCGGTACTCTTACGAGGCTTAATTTGGTAAAGGATGGTTTGTTTTTTTCATCAACAGAAGCTTCTGAAATTAATAAACGTGCTGCATTGCTGCCAATATCTATTGCTGCGAGTTTCAAATTTTAATATTTTTTCTTTAGGAGGGAATTGTATATCTGAATTTGAGAGCGTATTTTTTTTTCGCCCGGTTCCTTTACGTATTTGTTTAAAAGGGCGTTATCCAAAATCCTGGCTTTCACATTATCATTTAACTGAATGTTGAGAATCTCTTTTATTTCCTGTTGAATTGATTTATCAAATATAGGGCACGTTGCTTCTACACGGTGGTCAAGGTTTCTCACCATCCAATCGGCAGAAGAAATAAAATATTTTTCTTTACCGCCATTGTGAAAAATCATTGCTCTTGCGTGTTCCAGGTATTCATCCACAATACTGATCGCTTTTACTTTAATCCTAAATTTTTTATTTTCAGTGTACATGCAGCAAATACCCCGGATGACCATTTTAATTTTCACGCCTGCCCGCGCGGCTTCATAAAGTTTGATAATAAGTTTTTCATCGCTTAAAGAGTTTAATTTTAAAATAATACAGGCTGGTTTTTTTTCTTTTGCATGTTTTATTTCTTTATCAATCAGCAATTCAAAATGGCTGCGCATATTTACCGGGCTTACGAATAATTTAGTGCAGGCTTTTAAACTATGAATATTTTTAGGGTTTTCCAGGTAATTAAATATCCTGTTTACATCCATCATTATTTGCCTGTTACTGGTGAGCAAACAATGATCTCCGTAAACACGGCTTGTTTTTTCATTCAGGTTTCCGGTGCTTACAAATCCATAATAAACGGAACGCTTATTTACTTTCTTTTTTATAAGGCAAAGCTTTGCATGTACTTTCAGGTTGGGCAAACCCATAAAAACTTTCACGCCGGCTTCTTCCAGTGTTTCCTTCCATTCCAGGTTAGCTTCTTCATCGAAGCGCGCTCTTAATTCCAGGACAACGGTCACCAATTTTCCATTTCGTACCGCATTGGTTAATGCATTGACCACATTAGAATTTTGCGCAAGGCGGTAGCAGGTAACTTTGATGCTCACCACATCAGGGGCTATAGCGGCTTCCCGTAAAATATCTGTCAGGGAATCAAAAGAATGATAAGGAAAATTTAGCAGGATGTCTCTTTGCAGAATTACCTCGCTTACATTATTGGCATTTTTAAGAAGCGGATGAATGAAAGGTTTTTTTCTCGTACTTTTTTTGTCAAAAACAGATTCGGGAAAATCAATAAAATCTTTAAAATTATGAATACGCTCGCCGGATTGAATATTATCTTTATCAGATAATCCAAGCCTTTTGATTAAATAATTTAATAAACCGCTGTCAATTTCTTTGTCGAAAGTAAACCGTACAGGCTTTCCTTTTTTTCGGTTTTTTAACCCCTTTTCGATTTTTTGAATGAGTGAAGTGGAAATATCGTTATCAATATCAAATTCGGCATCCCGGGTCACTTTTATAATATTAGAACTAAAAGTATCATAATTAAAATAGGAGAAAATTTGAGGAAGGCAAAAACGGATAATATCCTCCATCAAAATAATATATTTATTATTTTCCCGCGGAGGAAGAATGATAAACCTGGGAAGCCTCCTGGGCACAGAAACCAAAGCATACCTTTGGGGAATTGATGAATCAGCCTTCGATAATTTACAGGCGAGATAGATAGATTTATCATGAAGTGTTGGAAAAACCCGGAGGTTTTCTATCATTAAGGGAACGATGTTGCTTCTTACAAAATCATTAAAAAAGTTGTTTACAAATTCCTGTTGTTCTTTATTTATTTGGTGATCATTTACAATAAATATTTTCTGTTTTTTTAGTTCTTCAATAATAATTGTCCAGGTTTGGTTGAATTGGTTTTGTTGTTGGGCAACTTTAAAATTAATTTCTTCTAAAATAGCTCCCGGAGAGTGTTCCAGGTGCATATTGGCTTTATTTCCAAATTGGATCATTCTTTTCAAAGTGGCTACGCGCACCCTGAAAAACTCATCAAGGTTACTTGAAAAAATGCCAAGAAATTTTATCCGTTCATTTAAAGGAACCGTTTCATCAGCGGCTTCCTGAAGAACGCGGCTGTTAAATGCCAGCCAACTGATATCGCGCGTAATAAATTTTCGTTTGCCCATCATAGTTAGTATTGTCATTTACTATTGATTCTTTTAATAATACCTGTAGTCGAAAAGCCTTCCCGTATAGGAACGGCCTCTACGCGCCCGCCATTGGCAAGTACATCATTAGCGCCTACAATTGTATCAATCGTATAATCGCCCCCTTTTACCAAAACATCCGGTTGTATTATTTTTATAAGCCGGGCGGGCGTTTCTTCATTAAAAATTATAACCGCATCAACCATAATTAATGAAGCGAGAATTAACGCCCGCGAATTTTCGTTGTTAACCGGCCTGCTATCTCCTTTTAATTTTTTTACCGAAGCGTCTGAATTCACTCCCACAATCAATACATCAGCAAAGGAAGCCGCATCTGCTAAAACAGAAATATGGCCTTCATGTAATATATCAAAAACGCCATTTGTAAACGCAATGGTTTTACTTTTTAATCGTAACCTTTTCACTTCCTGGCCTATTTCATCCATCGTGAAAATTCTTTCTTTAAGCGAATCGCTCTTTTTCATTTTTTTGTTTATTTTGATAAATTAGTAATCCGAAACTTATGATTCCAACAACAATAATAATACCTGTTGTTACGCCCCACATCAGCCACCCAAATGAAATATTATCTACGTTATAAATAAGTAATACCTGTTGCACTGCAATTGGGAAAGCCCCCATGCCGCCGGGAGAAACAATCATGGCAAGCGTGGCCAAAGAAAGCACACTGAATGCCGGAGCTATACCCAAAGCAGAGGTAGCGTTAAATGCAGAAAAACCAATATATATTTCAAACAGGTAGCACGACCAAATAAAAACTGAATGAGCGATAAACTTTTTTCTCTTTTTTAAATGAAGTATGGTTGTGAATCCTTCCTTTAAGCCTATGTGAAACCCTTTAAGTTTAATAATATAATTATGGCCTTTGTATTTTTTAAAAATCCATTTTATCAACAGAATACTTATTCCTGCCAGTACTAAAATAATTATTAAAAAAAGCCAGATTGACCTGGAGCCGCTTAAGTTTCCAATTTTGTTGGCCTTGTCAATAACAAAATCGCTTACCGTTTCTATCTGAATTAAAAAAGTAATTATGAGTAATAAAAAATAACAGAAAAGATCAAAAACCCGCTCAACCAAAATGGTCCCGATTAATTTTGTAGTAGGTATTTTTTCATATTTGCCTAATAAAGTGCATCTCAGTATTTCGCCCACGCGCGGCAAAAAAGTATTGGCTAAATAGCCACACATCACTGCATAAAACGAGTTGGAGGTTTTGGGGTAATACCCCATTGGCTCTATTAATATTTTCCATCTTACTCCTCTGCTGACATGCCCTAAAATAGTAATAATAAAAATGGGTAAGACGTAAATATAATGGGCGTGTATCAAAGATTCTTTAAAATGGATTCTCTGAATGGCCGTCATTTTATTTATCTGCCACCACGTTAAAAAAATTCCAATACCGAGGAAGATAATATATTGAAAAAAAGAAATTATTTTTTTCTTCATAGGGTTACAAGATAATAAACGAATCTTAATTTAAGTATTAATTAATAAGTTGTCAATTAACCTGACATCACTTAAAAAAGCGGCAATCAAAATGATTAATTCTTCTCCCTTATTAAAGCCGGTGACTATTTTAAGGCCATTTCTTCTTGCAAGTTCCAGGTATTCTATTTTAAACCCTTTGGTTTGCAGGTGGCTCAAAACCTGTTTTTTTAGTTTTAGAAAATTATCACTCGTAAGATTATTTTTTATGAAATTCAAAGAATGGTATAATTCAGAAGCGTTTTTTCTGTCAAAAGAATTTAACCTTAAATTTCTGCTGCTCATGGCAAGGCCACTTTTTTCGCGAAAGATGGGGCAGATAATTACCTCGGTTTTTTGATTCATCAATTCTATTAATTTTTTGATGATAAGGCATTGTTGATAATCTTTCTGGCCTAAAAAAAGAAAATCCGGATTTACAATATTTAAAAGTTTTTCGACTACGAGGCTTACTCCCTGGAAATGGCCCGGGCGGAATTTCCCTTCCAGGATTGTCTCGGTAGATGCCAAGGCTAAAAGATTTTTTTTTCGATTCTTCATCCGGATAAATTTCCTTTTCATCCGGAAGGAACAGGATATCGCAGCCGTTTTCCTCCAAAAGCAAAATATCTTCGCTAACCGGCCGTGGGTATTTTTTTAAATCCTCTGCATTATTAAACTGAGTTGGATTTACAAAAATGCTGGCAACAGTTAGTTTTGAAGTTTTTTTACATTCACGCAAAAGTGATAAATGCCCTTCATGTAAGGCGCCCATAGTTGGAACAAACCCAACAGAATTTTTGTATGCCTGGTTTCTTTGTATGAAATTTTCAAGGCCTTTCGCATGTTTAAATATAATCATAGACGCTTTGTAATTGTGCCTAACGTTGAGTTTAGCATTGTGTAAACGAAAAAAAATAGTAACTTCGCCGCCTGTAAAAAAAAGAAAGCTCATCAACCATTTATAAATGTCGACAAAGAAAAGAATTTTATTCATAGCAAGCGAAATGTCTCCTTATCTTGAAATGACGGAGTTTGCTGAAATTGTTAACAGATTAGCAGTAAAATCAAATGAATCCGGGATGGAAGTCCGATGTATCATGCCTCGTTTTGGAATGATAAATGAGCGCAGGCACCGCCTTCACGAGGTGGTTCGCCTTTCAGGAATCAATGTTTCTGTAGATGGTGATGATTATCCGCTTGTGATTAAAGTAGCTTCACTTCCTAACGCCAGGCTGCAAATTTATTTTTTAGACAATGAGGATCTTTTCAAAAGAAAATCTTTATTTCACGATGAGAATGAGAAATGGTTTACTGATAATGCTTTGAGAACTGTTTTGTTTTGTAAAGGGGCTCTTGAGACCGTTAAAAAATTTGGCTGGCCGCCCGATATAATTCATTGCAGTGGCTGGATGGCCGGGCTTATACCAATGTACATAAAAACGGCTTATAAAAAGGAACCGGTGTTTAGCAATTGCAAAGTTATTTATACCATCGGCCAAAATACCTATAAAGAAAAGATGGGTTCTGATTTTTCTAAAATAGCTACTATCAATTCCAATGTCAAAGAAAAGGATATTGAGTTCTATGATACCGGAAGTAATACAGCGATGTTTAGGGGAGGCGCCCACTTTGCTGATGCCATCACTTTTGGCGCCGAAAAAGTTGATAAAAAACTGGTAGATGAATTCAGTAAGGTTCGTGGCAAAAAAGTTATCAAATACAACGCAGAATCAGATTTAACAGACTATTTACAATTGTATTCCGACCTTGCCACCAAATAATTTCGTTCCTATTTTATCTACTCAAATTTTACTTTTAAGTGTCTAAAAACCAATACAAATCTGCGGTTACAGGAATTTTGATGTTGTTAGCTTTTGCAGTTGGCTGTACTAAAATTGATACCACTACCCTTGGGCAAAACCTGGTTCCCCAGGTTGATAATATTCACACTTTCGACACTACTTTGTCAATAATTGCCGTTAATTACGACAGTACTGAATGCGATACCATTCATCGTGGTAACTTACAGGCTTTAGGTATTATTTCAAACGATCCTTTATTTGGAACCACTCATGCCAATGTATATGTAGAATTAAAACCTTCATATTACCCTTATTATTTTCCACCCGCAGATGCCAATAGTTTTCAAATTGATTCGGCGGTAATGGTTTTGAATTATTCGCATTCTTTTGGTGATACAAACGCCTTACAAAAAGTAAATGTTTACCAGCTTTCAGATACTTTTGATATATCCAGCAACTACACAACATGCAGGGTTTTGGGTTATGATAATTCTGTTTTATTGGGAGAAAAAAGTTATTACCCTTTTGTATTAAAAGATTCGGTTCATGCACGCGATGGAGACTTTGCCAACCAGTTAAGAATTCCAATTTCCAAAACTTTGATCCAAAATTTTATAAACGATTCGGCACAGATTTTTAATAGTGATAGTGGGTTTGTTAGTCATTTTAAAGGATATGCGTTAATCCCTGATGAACCCACCGGCGGAGAAGCTTTAAATTATTTTGATTTTACTAAGTCGCAGTTAGAGATCTATCTGAGGTACACCAATAGCGGAACGGCTGATACTTCTGTTGTTAGTTTTGGGCTTTCAGGTTATTCGGGATTATCTAACTCTATTGTCCACGATCGCGGAACCTCAGAAATAACCAATCATCTTACTCACCCGGCGGAAGGTGATAGCCTTATTTACCTACAAACTTCCCCGGGAACCTATGCTTTGCTTACGATTCCTTCACTTTCAGGCTTGTCAAACAGAGTGGTCAACCGGGCTGAAATAATTATTGACCAGGCTTATTCCGCCAACACATTAAATAATATTTTCCCTGCTCCGGTAAACCTTTATGTAGAAACAAAAGACCCTTCTATTAATGACGGAAACTATATACCTATTCCATGCGATTTTACCGCAGCAGAACTTTCTGATAATTTTCAATATATGGGAGGGCAATTAATTACAACTACCAATTCTGCCGGCCAATCCATTTCTGAATATCATTTGAATATCACAAGGTATGTCCAGGCAATTGCTGCCAAAGGAAAACAACCATTTACTTTAAGATTAAGTGCTCCGCAATATGTAACCAATACGGCAACTTATGTGGATTGGTGTGGACAAGGTATTGGCCTTTTTCTGTTCCCAGAAATGCGATAGCCGATGGTAGGGTAGTATTAAACGGAACAAATGATACTCCTACACGAATAAGGCTGCACCTGGTTTATACTAAATTGTAACCCAAGAAATTAACTTCTTTTTTTTGACAAAATTGAAATCTTTGCTTTCTAAAAAAAGATGATTTGCATTTATGCATCCCCGTTAGATGAAAACCAAAATAAGAATTAGGGTATTTTGTTCGTTTACTGATAAATAAAGAATAAAAAAGGTTGCCCTGTTTTAGGCAACCTTCTGATAAAATTTTAATCCTCTATGCCGGAACTGCTATAATTGGCACCCGGCTATGATAAGCTAATTTTTTTGTATGGCTTGTTTTAAAAAGCTGGCTTAATAATCCATGTTTACGTGGAACGGTAATAATCGCGTCCATTTCCTCAGTATCAACATAACTGCTGATACCTTCTAAAAAGTCGTACGACCTTAAAAAGAAAAACTGGGGATCATAAGCGCCCAACTTTTCATCCATGGCTTCCTTTTCAATTTTATATTCAGGAGTAAGTTCTACATAATGTTCGCTGTCAACATTTAATATATTCAGTTTTGGATGGAAAGTATCTAAAATGTTTTTTAAAGAACCAAACGGAGTCGTACGTGCAACATCTTTAAAATCCGATGCGAAAACTACTTTTTTTAATCCCGTATATTTTGCTTCAGAAGGAATAATCATCACAGGGCATTCACTATGCCTGATAACATTTAAAGTATTGGTTCCCATAAGAACCTGGCTAATTCTTGAACTTCCGGTAATACCCATTACTATCATATCTACTGAGTTTCCCAATGCATATTCAATAGTAGATTCAACAAAAGGGCCTTCCTCCGCAACCACTGAAATGTTATCTTTCCCTTCACCTATTTTTGATTTCACCTCATTCAATTCCGCTTCAGAGACTTTTTGGCGCGAACCTTCATCTTTTGAAGTTAATGTGGCAAAGCTTATCCGGCTATAAACGTGGTAAATAATAATCTCTGAGCCGGGAATATCATTGCTTAGGGCTACAGCATATTTAGCGGCATTAATTGAAGCATCTGAAAAATCAACCGGGACTAAAAATTTTTTCATTTCTGATATTTTTGGGTTTATAATTTTATTGAAAAGTAATAAAATAGCTGCAAATTTAAATAATCATTATTTGTAAAAAAATAAACTGAAAGGAATAAAAGAATCTGTAAGATAAAAAATCTGTGAAAAACCTGTGCATAACTAAAAAAAACATTGAAGGTTTCCTAAATTTTCTTTCTCTAAGAACCAATATATTTGCCCAAAGCGAATTGTAGAGCGCCCTATAAAAAATCCAAAAAGTGAGATTAAAGAATTTAGAGATAAAAGGTTTTAAAAGTTTTGCTGATAAAACTATAGTTAATTTCGATAACGGAATTACAGGAGTAATAGGCCCTAATGGCTGTGGAAAAAGCAACATTGTTGATAGCATCCGTTGGGTGATCGGCGAGCAGAAAATAAGCCAGTTAAGAAGCGAAAACCTCGAAAGCCTTGTGTTTAACGGGTCTAAAAACCGTAGCGCCAGTGGCCTTGCTGAAGTGAGCCTTACTTTTGAGAACACAAGAAATTTACTGCCTACCGAGTTTCAAACGGTAACGGTTACCCGAAAATATTATAAGAATGGCGAAAGCGAATACCGCCTTAACGGTGTGAGCTGCCGCTTAAAGGACATCCATAATCTTTTTATGGATACCGGCATAAGTACCGACAGTTATGCCATTATTGAATTAGGAATGGTGGACGACATTATCAAAGACAAAGATTACAGCAGAAGAAGGATGCTGGAACAAGCCGCTGGCATTTCAATTTATAAAACCAGGAAGCGTGAGGCAAAATTAAAACTCGACGCTACAGAGCAAGACCTTGCGCGAATTGAAGACCTTCTGTTTGAAATAAACAATCAATTAAAAACCCTTGAAAGCCAGGCTAAAAAAGCGGAAAAATATTTTGAAATAAAAAAAGTTTACCGCGAGCTTAGTATTGAGTTGGCCAAAGCCGCTCTCGAAGGTTTTAATGTTACTTATAAAGAATTAAATGAACAACAAAAAACTGAAATTGATAAACGCATAGGACTGGAAGCAAAAATCGCTGCAGGAGAGGCTGAACTGGAAAAAGAAAAAGCTGGTTTTTATTGAAAAAGAAAAAATGCTTCAGCAACAACAACATGTATTTAATGAACTCAATAATTCAGTAAAGGAAAAAGAAAATCAGAAAAATTTAGGCGCCCAACGCTTGCAATACCTGCGTGAAAGGGAAACAAGCTTAAAAGATTTTTTATTAAAAGCCGAAGGGCAATTAAAAGGAATTGAAGAGAGCATTCAGTTTTCAAAACAGCAAATAACGGATGAAGAAATAAAGCTGGAGGGCCATAAAAAAAACCTGGAAGCTTTAAAAAATAATTCGGAAGAAAAAAGAAATATCTATGATGCCAAAAGAACTGAAGTTGATGCTTTGAGGCAAACCCAGGTACAATTACAAAGAAATCATTTTGAAGCAGAAAAAAAAGTAGCTGTAGCCGATACGTCTATCGTTAATTTGCAGAGGGCAATTGCGCAGATAGAAGAAGAACAAAAACAGCGCACGGATAACCTTTCCGGCCTTGAAAAAGATAAAAAGGAAAAAGAAGGGGAACTAAACGAAAAGAAAAACATTCTTGAAGAATTAAAAAAACACCATGAACATACCAAAGAGCAAATCCTGGAAACTCAATCTGAGCTTGATAAACTGAGAAACGAACTGGCTGAAGAAAACCGAAAATTGGATTCAAAGCAAAATGAACATGACCTGTTGAAAAGCCTTATTGACAATATGGAAGGCTATCCTGAAAGCGTAAAATTTCTTCATAACAATAAATCATGGAATTATAATTCGCCCGTTCTTTCTGACCTGATTTATGTGAAAGAAGAATACCGTGCGGCAGTTGAAAATGTGCTGGAACCTTATCTTAATTATTACGTGGTTGATACTTTGAAAGATGGTTTAACAGCGGTTCATTTATTAGATGAAAATAAAAAAGGGAAAGCCAATTTCTTTTTGCTTGACCAGTTAAATTCAATAGAAGATAAATCTTCTGTTCATGATTTAGCTAATACAATCCCTTCCCTGGATGTGATTGAAATTGATGAAAAATATAAACCTCTTGCCCAATATCTTTTAAGCAATGTTTTTATCGCTCAAAATGAAGAAGCGCTGGAAAACACGAATGGGCATGTGGTTCTTGAGAAAAGCGGAAAGTATGTAAAAGGAAAATATTCACTCTCTGGTGGAAGCGTTGGGTTATTTGAAGGGAAAAAGATTGGGCGGGCAAAAAACCTGGAAAAACTGGCTGAAAAAATTGCGGTTCAGAAAGAAAAGGTAAATACGTTGAAATCGGTTATCAGCCAGAAATCAAATGAAGTAATTGCCTTTAATCAGCAACTGAAGGAAAACGCTATTCAGCAAACACAACAATCCATAAATGAACTCATCAACACAACCTATTCTATTCAAAATAAAATAGAAAATATTCTTCATCAACAAACCCTTTCAGAAAGCCGTGTAGAAGAAATGAAACAGCAACTGGAAAACTACCAGGATGATATTGAAGAAACCAGGAATCATTTAAAAACACTCTCCGGAGAAGTAGGAAAGCATGATGAAAAGATGCAATTTTCGGGAGATGAATTTATAAAAGCTGAGCAGGAGTTTAACGAAGCCAAATCTTTATTCAATGAAAATAATTTGCAGCTTACGCGCCAGCAAAGCAAGGTTAATTCTATTAACCAGGAACTTGAATTTAAAAACCGGCAATTATCTGACTTAAAAACACAATTGGCCAGCAGCGGCTCTCAGCTTAAAGAAGCCCTTGAAAATATTGCCGCAACTTCTGAAGAATTAAAAGGCAGTGAACTGGAAGTAGTTTCATTATTAAAGAACAAAGAGATTGAAGAAAGAAAACTAAATGAAACCGACCAGGCTTATTACAACCTGAGAAATGAGTTGAATGAAAAAGAAAACGGATTGCGGCAAAAGCAAAAAAACAAAGAACAAACGGATCATCTTTTAAATGAAATAAAAGACAAGTTGAACGAATTGAAACTTCACCTTGCCGGGATGAAAGAAAGGCTGAGCGTGGAGTTCAAAGTTGATTTGGATGCCATTCTGGATGAAGAAAGAAATTCAGAAACGCCTTTGGAAGAGTTGCAGGAAAAATGCGAACGTATGAAAAAGAGGTTGGAAAATATGGGAGAAATAAACCCGACGGCGATAGAGGCTTTTACGGAAATGAAAAAAAGGTTTGACTTTATTGGCGAACAAAAAGATGATTTGGTAAATGCCAAAATATCATTGATGCAAACCATACAGGAGGTGGAAACTACAGCGAACCAAAAATTTCTTGAAACCTTTAATAAAGTAAGAGAGAATTTTCAAAATGTGTTTAAAGCTTTGTTTACTGATGACGATACAGCAGATATGATTCTTGAGAACCCCGAAAACCTGGCAGACACTGGAATTGACATTATCGCCAAGCCAAAAGGAAAAAGGCCGACCAGTATTACCCAATTAAGTGGCGGTGAAAAAACGCTTACAGCAACTGCTTTGTTATTTGCCATTTATCTTATAAAACCGGCGCCATTTTGTATCCTGGATGAAGTGGACGCGCCACTCGATGATGCCAATATTGGAAAATTTACCCAAATGATCAGGAAGTTCAGCAAAGAATCACAATTCATCATTGTAACGCATAATAAAATGACGATGGCTTCTGTGGATGTGATTTACGGAGTTACTATGCAGGAACCGGGTGTTAGCAAATTGGTACCGGTAGATTTCAGGGGATTAGATCATCAGTTTGTAAATTGATTCAATAAAAATTCAAACTCTTTTGTGTAGGTAACGTAAATGCATATACGCAGTAATTAAACAGGGCATCTTTTCTATTCAATTACCCCTCGCCATTTATTGCTTTCAATAAATTGAAAGTCATTTTATTAAAATAGCCGGGGCATTCATTCCGGTTGCACTTTTATTTTCAAGAATTATTTATGGCACTTATATATTAGTTAATATTGTGAAATAAATATTTTGTCAAAGCATATATATCGCTATGGCTTTTGATCTTATTTTCATAATTATAATCATAAGTTACCTCCGCAGGTTTCTACAAATTCCGGCAACTATGCCGGAATGGAACAAAAGGCTTACCTGGATTCTATATGCAACAATTGGTTTAATAGCTTTTCATTTCGCTTATTCAAGGCTTAATATAATAGTAGAGTGGATTGCGATAGGTTTGCTTTCTTACTTAATGTATATACTTTTTTCGAACGAAAAATTTAAGCCTGCCGGATTTTTATTAACTGCCGTCCTTCCTTATTTGGCCGTAGCGCTTGCAGAGAAACAAAATAACAAGGTAACCGCTGTTATGAAAGCAAATTTGGAAGTTCAGGTAGCAGAACTTACCACAGGCATTGCACATGAGATACAAAACCCTTTAAATTTTGTAAATAATTTTTCGGAAGTGAATAAAGAAATGCTGGAAGAGCTAAAGGCAGAACGCTTAAAGCCGGAGGCAGAAAGAGATGATACTTTGCAGAATGAACTTATAAATGATGTAATAGAAAATTCAGAAAAAATAAATCATCATGGCAAGCGAGCTGATGCGATTGTAAAAGGCATGCTGCAACATTCTCAAAAAAGTACAGGCATTAAAGAACCAACTGACATCAATAAACTTGCAGATGGATATTTAAGATTAAGTTATCATAGCCTTCGTGCAAAAGACAAATCTTTCAATGCAACGATGAAAACAGAATACGAAGAAGGGTTGGAAAAAATAAATATCATTCCACAGGATATTGGGAGAGTGCTGCTCAATTTATACAACAATGCCTTTTACGCAGTAACTGAGCGAAGCCGAAGTGCAGTAAACGAACAAAATAGCCAGAATCTTATTTCGTATGAACCAACTGTTTCAGTAAGCACAAAGAAGTCAGGAAATAGTGTGTTGATTACCGTTAGTGATAATGGCAACGGTATTCCGCAAAACATTGTTGATAAAATCTTTCAGCCCTTTTTCAGCATTAAACCAACGGGACAAGGAACCGGATTGGGGCTGAGTTTGAGTTATGATATCGTGAAGCCCCATGGTGGGGAGATAAAAGTGGAAACGAAAGAGGGAGAAGGAAGTGATTTTGAAATTTTCTTACCAGGAAACATAATTTTATAAATTTATTTGATGAAACAGTCTATATTCATTATTCTCATCTTACTGAATATTAATTCAGTTATGTCTCAAAATCTAACAATCAGCCGTTTGCGGAATAAACTGCGAACTGACATGACTGATTCCGCCAAATGCATGACTCTTGATAGCCTCTCGATGTACAACATGTTTTTCAATGACAAGGAAGACAGCACTTTTTATTACTGCAATGAATACATAAATACGGCATTTGCGATTCCTGATAAAAAATACCTTGCTTTGGCCTATGCGCGGTTAAGTTTTTATTATAATAATACAGGCCGGTACAAAGAAACCCTTGAGATGGCTCTTAAAGGACTTGATCTTTCAGAACGCTATCATATCAAGGATTATCTGTCAGCATTGTATTATGACCTCGCCTGGGTGTATTCTAATTTAGATGATTACAGGGAAGCGTTAAACAATTCCCTCAGGGGACTTGCAAATTTAGCATTCAATAAAGATCCGTTCTTCGATCAGGCACTTCATCTCTATGGAATTATTGGGCAGATTTACCTGGAGAAAAATAATGAAGATTCTGCTCTTTTCTATTATAAAAAGATGGATGCTGTTGCAGCAGCCTCAAAAGAGTATGCAGCGGAAAATATTACCTACTGGTATTGGTCACAATATTATTTATTTAATAAAAAAAATTACCAAAAAGCAGATTCAGCCACATCGACCGCTATAGCAAGTTGCCGGCAATCGGGAGAGTTCCTGCTTAATTATTTTTATATTTTTTCCTCTTACTCCTATTTGTACCAGGGGCGAATAGCTGAAGCCATTAGCCAGGCGAGGGAAGCGTACAAACTGTCGTTGCCGATAACCGACCCCGCGGCAGAAACCTCTGCTGCCGGGCTGCTGAATACCTGCTATGAAAAATCCGGTAACCGCGACAGCGCTTACAAATATCTTATGATAAAAGACAGTCTTAAGGACGTAATGCGTGCGAATAGCAATGCTATCGAAATTCAACAGTTTCAATTTGACCAGCAAATCAGCAAAAAAGAACAGGAAGCAGCACGGGTATTACAAATACAAAAAAGTCGAAGCAAGATTTTAAATTATGTTTTTCTAACTGTTGTTTTATTTTGCCTGGTTATTGCCTTCATTCAATGGAGGCATAGCAATCAAAGAAAAAAAGGAAATGCGATCCTGAAACAGCAAAAAGAAAAAGTTGAGAGTACCTTATCTGAATTGAAATCAACCCAGGCACAATTGATTCAATCAGAAAAAATGGCTTCTCTTGGAGAACTCACCGCAGGTATCGCACATGAAATTCAAAACCCGTTAAACTTCGTGAATAATTTTTCGGAAGTGAGTGCAGAACTCATAGATGAAATGAAAGATGAATTATCAAAATCCAATTATGAAGATGCCAATTCAATCGCAGATGATTTAAAACAAAACCTGGAAAAAATAAATCACCACGGCAAACGTGCAGGCGACATTGTAAAAGGCATGCTACAGCATTCACAAAAAAGTACAGGACAAAAAGAGCCAACCGACATCAACAAACTTGCTGATGAATATTTACGATTAAGTTATCATGGCTTGCGTGCAAAAGACAAAGAGTTCAATGCAATGATGAAAACTGATTATGATGAAAGCATAGATAAAATAAATATCATCCCGCAGGATATTGGAAGAGTGCTGCTGAATTTATACAACAATGCATTTTACGCAGTAAGTAAAAGGCAAGAGGCAATAGGCAAAGAGTTTCAGCCCACAGTTTCGGTAAGTACAAAGAAAACAGGAGATCGTGTAGCCATAACCGTTAAAGACAATGGCGGTGGTATTCCCGAAAAAATTAAAGAAAAAATATTTCAACCTTTTTTCACCACCAAACCAACCGGGCAGGGAACCGGACTGGGATTGAGTTTGAGCTATGATATTGTAAAAGCACATGGTGGGGAAATAAAAGTGGAGAAGAAGGAAGGTGAAGGAAGCGAGTTTATCATACAATTACCTGTTTTTATAAAACCTTATTAATTAAATTATGAGAACCATTTTATTCATTTCTTTCATATTGCAATTTAGCTGCGCTTTTTCACAGGATATCCATTTTGAAAAAGTACTGGATGGCTCAACTACCGGGGTAAGAAATATACGAAACATTTCACAGGACAAACTTGGCTATATCTGGATTTCGACTTCTAAAGGTTTGTTTCGTTATGATGGCATCTCTTTCAAAAATTTTTTAAACCAATCAGGTAAAGAAGAAGAATTGTCAAAGAATAATCTCATGTGTCTTACAATTGACGGTACAGGTATTATTTGGATGGGAACATGGGGAGCTGGAATCCAAAAATATAATCCTGCAACAAATTCATTTATGGAATTTCAACATAATAAGCAGGATGCTTCAAGCTTAATTAATGACACCGTCATAAGTATTACCACGGATCATTTAAACAATATTTGGATTGGAACTATAAACGGGTTGGACAAATTAGATAGAAGAAGCGGGAAGTTTATTCATTATGCCATTGATAAAAATATTACCGCAAATTCTGATGATAGATGTATCTATACTATATATGAAGATAAAAAGGGCATTATATGGGCTGGGTATGGTTCAATCCCAATTAATTTTTTCAAAAAGAAATCTATTGGTGGCTTAAATTATCTTGATCCTGCAACCGGGAAATTTACAAATTTCTTGAAAAATTCAAATTACGGTAAGAGGTTTATAAATGATAAAGTGTATTCAATATTTGAAGACAGCAAAGAGGATTTATGGCTTGGCATGGGCAAAAATGACCTTGAAATGCTCGATAAAAAAACTGATAAATTTACCCGCTTCCCATTTGATTCGAACCCCTCTGAAAAAGCAGATACTTCATTTTTGGATGTAACTTCTTTTATTATCGAAGACAAAATGGGGTATGTATGGGTAGGAAGTTTTTTTCATGGCATCAACCGGTACAATCTTTCTTTAAATAAAAAAATGCATTATGGAGGTGTACTGAATGCCGGTGGTGTGACTTATCTAAATCAAGATACTCTTTCCGGCCTTATGAATTACGACGCCGCTTCAGGCTTTTTCTCAAATGACGGAACATTATGGATAGGAACAGCTGAAGGAGATCTGTACAAGGCAATTCTGCCTCATGAAAGCATCCCATATTTTAATATTCAATCTGGCGCCAACTCTTTTTATGAACAAAATGATAGCATATTGTGGGTGGGTACTTCTGTAAAAGGGCTTGATAGAAGAAATATAAAGACTGGAAAAGATTCCTGGGTTACCAATAAAAATGGTAACCAAAATATTCCTCCTGACCATGACATACTGAGCCTACGAAACGATGCAGATTCAAATCTGTGGATAGGAACGTATATCGGTCTTTATAAGCTGAATCTTAAAAATAATCTTTTTTCAAGGTATCCGCATGATGATCTAAATAGCAACAGCCCTTCCAGTGATACTATTCAATCACTGCATACAGATAAAAAAAATCTTTGGATAGGAACTTACGCACACGGGCTTGATAAAATGAATATTACAACCGGAAATTATAAACATTTCATTCATAACAAAAACGACAGCAATAGTATAATTAATAATGTTATTAATTGCATCACTGAAGATACAAACGACGATATATGGATTGGTACATTAAAAGGGGTGGACAGGTTGAATCAAACAACAAATAAATTTACCCATTATTTAAAACAATCAGAAATATTAAGTATTTGTGTTGATGCATCAGGTGAGGTTTGGGCAGGTACAATAGGGGGGTTTTATCGTTTCGACGTTAGTAAAAATGCATTTACAGAATACGCTAATTATAATTCGCCTGTAAAAATTGCAAATGTTTTACACATACTGGAAGATAACCAGCATAACCTTTGGCTCACTACCAGTAATGCAATTTTGGAAATAGACAGGCAAACGAATGCAGTATATGTGTATGGGAATAACTTTGGAGTTCATAATAATAATTATTACGACTGCGATAACTATAAACTTAAAAACGGGCAGCTTCTTATTGGTGATCAAAACGGATACTATCGTATTACGCCTGCTGCACTTCAATTGCATAAAACAATTTTTTTAAATCTTACCAATTTAAAAGTTAATGACCAGGAAATAGAACCAGGAAATAATTCGGTTCTGCATACAACCATTGAGCAGTCAAAAGAAATCAAGCTAAACTACAAACAAAATACGTTTTCGTTTGATTTCAGTGCAACAGATTATGCTAACACAGGTGAAACAAAATATCTTTATATGCTGGAGAATTATGATAACACCTGGCGTGATATAGGCACAGAACATACAGCCTATTTTTTCAACGTTCCTACGGGCAAATATGTACTCCATTTAAAAGCAATTAGCCCGGATGGTATATGGGCCGAAAAAAATCTTTCAATTATTATTTCTCCTCCGTGGTGGCGTACCTGGTGGGCTTATACTATTTTTGCTTTAGTATTTATTGGTATGATATGGTCTTTTATTCACTATCGATCTGTTAGATTACGGAGGCAAAACAAGATACTAGAAGAAAAAGTTAATCATAGAACAGAGCAATTAAAAAAATCATTGGAAGAACTCAAGTCTACCCAATCCCAACTCATCCAATCAGAAAAAATGGCTTCGCTTGGCGAACTCACCGCAGGCATTGCACATGAGATACAAAACCCATTAAACTTCGTGAATAATTTTTCGGAGGTAAACAGGGAGATGATTGCTGAAATGAAAGAAGAAATTGATAAAGGCAATTATAATGAAGTAAAAATCATTGCTGATGATATTGAAGCGAATGAAGAAAAAATAAATCATCATGGCAAACGTGCTGATAGTATTGTAAAAGGAATGCTTGAACATTCAAAAGCAAGTACAGGAAAAAAAGAACTAACCGACATCAACAAACTTGCTGATGAATATTTACGATTAAGTTATCATGGTCTTCGTGCAAAAGACAAATCATTTAATGCAACGATGAAAACAGAATATGAGGAAGGATTGGAAAAGGTAAATATCATCCCGCAGGATATTGGAAGAGTGCTGCTGAATTTATACAACAATGCATTTTACGCAGTAAGTAAAAGGCAAGAGGCAATAGGCAAAGAGTTTCAGCCCACAGTTTCGGTAAGTACAAAGAAAACAGGAGATCGGGTAGCCATAACCGTTAAAGACAATGGCGGTGGTATTCCAGAAAAAATCAAAGAAAAAATCTTTCAACCTTTTTTCACCACCAAACCAACCGGGCAGGGAACCGGACTTGGGTTGAGTTTGAGTTATGATATTGTGAAAGCGCATGGCGGGGAGATAAAGGTTGATAGTAAAGAAGGGGAAGGAACGGAATTTATTATTCAATTGCCTGTTGTCTGAATCACGCCTGCCCGATTGAAAGGTTCAGGCGGGGATTATAAAGATTAAAAGATTACACAGATTGGTAACGGAAATTAGTTTGAACAAATAATTATTATCAAGAATTAAAAAATCAGTGAAATCCATCAATCCGTGGCAATCTGTGATTCAGACGAATTATGATATTGTGAAGGCGCATGGTGGAGAATTGAAAGTGGAGACGAAGGAAAATGAGGGGACGGGGTTTGTGATTCAATTACCTGTTGTCTGAATCACGGATTAATAGGATTAACCGATTGCACAGATGTAAAGAAGGGCTTAAAGGTTGGTACGCTGGAATAAAATCCGTGAAATCATTCCATCTGTGCTCATCCGTGATTCAGACAATTTATAATATTGTGAAAGCGCATGGCGGAGAGAAATATATAAATGGAATTTGCATTGGACAAATCCGGAATTAAATTCCGGATTTGTCCAAAATATTTTTAACTTTAGAACATGATAAAGCGTACTGCAGAAGACCGGCTGAGAAAGCTGGCAAAAACATTTCGTAGTGTAGCCGTGGTGGGGCCAAGGCAAAGCGGCAAAACCACACTTTGCAGGGAAGTGTTTCCTCAAAAACCTTATGTTTCCCTTGAAAACCCTGATACGCTGGAATTTGCCAATACCGATCCCCGCGGATTTTTGGGACAATATAAAAACGGTGCTATACTGGATGAAATACAAAGGGCTCCTTATCTCTTTTCTTATTTACAGCAGATATTGGATGATACAAAAAAGAAAGGTTTATTTATACTTACCGGCTCCAATAATTTTTTGATGCAGTCAACTATTACACAAACCCTTTCAGGCAGAATTGCCTATCTGCAACTTTTACCTTTATCATTGAAGGAGTTAAAAAACAATAAAAAATTGAAAGCAGAGTATAGCTGGCATATTTTGGCCGGTGGATATCCCGAGGTTATTGCAAAAAAAATAAAACCCGGCGATTGGTATGCCAACTATCTGAATACTTATGCAGAGAGGGATGTAAGGCAACTTAAAAATATCAGCAATATTTCATTGTTCACAAAGTTGCTTCGTTTATGTGCGGGGCGCACAGGCCAGTTGCTTAATATGACCTCTCTTTCAAATGATTGCGGTATTGATCAGAAAACCGTTGCCTCCTGGTTAAGCGTATTACAAAGCAGCTATATTATTTATTTACTAAGGCGCTTACCACGCCAATTTCAATAAGCGGGTTATTAAAACGCCCAAACTTTATTTTTACGATACCGGCGTTGCCTGTTCTCTTTTAGGCATTACTAAAGCCAGCGAAATTACCACGCATGCTGCCAAAGGGTTTTTGTTTGAGAACATGATCATAAGTGAACTGCTTAAAGAGAGGTTCAATACCGGATCTGCAGATAATCTTTATTGCTGGAGAGACAAAACCGGCAACGAGGTAGATATTGTAACAGATAAAGCAGGTAAACTATCAGCCATCGAATTAAAAGCCGGAGAAACCATAGCAACAGATTTCTTTAAAGGCATTGAATATTTTTCTTCGTTAAACAAAAATATAGCCCAAAAAATTTTGATATATGGAGGAAAGCAGGAACAAAAACGAAGCAATGGCATTGTGGTGAAATCATGGAATGATGTATAGCTGCACTCAAATAAACAGTACAGTGAAAAAGATTGAGTTATGATATTGTGAAAGCTCATGTTGGGGTCCCGTCCCGATAACTATCGGGAGCTATCGGGATAAAAGCAGAAACGAAGGCGGGGACGTCCCGGCCGGACGGGGAAGTGTGTTCATTATTCAATTAACTTTCTAAAATAAAAATTTATAATATGAAAATACTGGTAGTTGACGACGAACATGATGTACAATTATTGTTTAAGCAACATTTTAGAAAAGAAATTCGCAGCAACAACATGGAATTTATGTTCGCTTTCTCCGGTGAGCATGCTTTGAATTATTTAGAAGAACATAACCATGAAACTGTGTTGATCCTGTCTGATATTAACATGCCGGGCATGAGCGGTCTTCAGTTGCTGCGAAAGATTAAAGAGGCCTATGAAAAACCGCACGTTATGATAATGACAGCATATGGGGATGATGAAAACTATAATCATGCAAAGAACCTGGGTGCTGATGATTTTTTGACCAAACCAATTGATTTCCCTGCATTAAAGGAGAAATTGAACAAGGTTGCTAATTCTTAAAAGGTTTTTGCCCGGTACCAATGTAAAGATGTAAGATCCAAATACGTGAAAGAGAAATAAAAGTGGAGACGTAGAAAGGTAAAACCCGCCGGTTGACGGGGCCGGACGGGGAAGTGAGTTGATTATAATCTTACTCAATAAATAAAATGGTTTTATAAAATCATTTTCTGCATTATTTGTTCTTTCACTGTAAGGAAAGAAAAGAAGGTGAAGCTGTAGCATTTATAAAAACATGCAACATATTAATTAACATGGAAAGTAAAACAGAGCAAACACTCAAAAAAAGAATGCTACTCTTAAGAAAGAGCTGGCAGCAAAAAAACGTGAGTTGGAAATTGAAGCCGCATTGGAAAAAGTGAGAGCAAGAGCCATGGCCATGCATCACACGTCAGAAATCCAGGCGGTCATTCATACCGTGCACCAGGAGTTGCTTAAACTGAACCTTTCAATTTTTGGAGGATCATTTATAGTGATCAATAAAGATGTTGACAGCGAACTGTATGCCTGGGGTTCCGGAGGTACTGCTGAAACTGCAACGGAAATGTTGGTGCCGGATTTCGGAATGCCTTTTTGCACCAACCTGTTAAAGGGTATTAAAAAAGGCCCGGGATTCTTTACGGAAGAATTTTCACGCAAGGAAAAAATTAAATATTTCACAGAGTTGTTTAAGCATGAGCCATGGTCAAGATTCCGGCCAAAGATAAAAAAGCAGTTCTTGAAAGTGAAGGCGGGTACACCCGGTCAGTTTGTGTGGCGAATCACACGAGCATTCTCATCATCAATCAGCATGGAAGGAAGTTTACAGAAGAAGAAAATAATATTCTAAGGCGTTTTTCCAAAGTTTTTGAACAATCCTATACCCGTTTTCTTGATCTGCAGAAAGCGGAAGAACAGGCAAGGGAAGCAAAGATTGAAGCTGCATTGGAACGGGTGCGGGCAGCATCGATGGCGATGCACGATTCCAATGAATTGAATCGACTGATTGGTAAAATATTTATCGAGCTTACCAACCTGGACATGGTGCTCACTCGTGCTGCTCTTTACTTGATTGAGTCAGATTCTAAATCTTCAAGGTGGTGGATGGCGAACTCTGAAGCTCCCAACAGCCCGATGAACTATTTAATTCAATTCCACACCTTCCCGCCCTATCAAGCATGGTTAAAAGCCTGGCAAAAAAGAGAGGTAAAATGGCAATACGACCTCAAAGGGAAGACAAAAAAGGATTGGGATAAATTTCTTTTCTCTAAGACCGAATTATCTCAATTGCCCGATTTTATCATCGAAGGCATGAAAAGGCCCGAACATGTCATAATAACTGCATCCTGTAATAATTTCGGTAGCCTTAGCATTGCAACATTGGAACCATTACCAGAAAATCAATTGGGTATTCTAATCCGATTTTCAAAAGTCTTCGAGCAGACGTATACCCGCTTCCTCGATCTTCAAAAAGCAGAAGCGCAGGCAAGAGAAGCGCAAATTGAAGCAGCGTTAGAAAGAGTGAGAAGCAGGAGCATGGCCATGCACAAAAGTGAAGAATTGGTTGAAGTCGTTCGAATTCTTGATAAGGAAATAATAGGATTGGGAGTAGAAGTAAACGGCACGCAAATAGTAACTGATTTTGCCAATCCTGAAGATGGTGTGAATGATTGGTATGCCAGGGATGGACAAGATTACCTGGAAAAATTTCATGTTCCCTATATAAAACATCCCATTACAAAAAGGTCCTTAAATGCCTTGCATAAAGGTGTTGATTTTTATACTGAAAATTATTCAAAGGCTGAAAAAAACAAGTATTTCAGGCAACTGTTCAAATACTCTGATTTTAGAAAGACTACTAAAGAAAGACAGGAATTTATTTATAATTTACCTGCATATATTAGAGCCGTGGTGGTTTCTAAAAATTCCATTTTGATTTTTCAACGGTTTGATCTTAAAGAATTTACAAAGGAAGAAGAGGGGATTTTTAAACGTTTCGGAAAAGTTTTTGAGCAAGCTTACACCCGTTTCCTTGACCTGCAAAAAGCCGAAGAGCAGGCGCGACAAGCAAAGATTGAAGCGGCGCTGGAAAGGGTACGAGCGCGTTCCATGGGGATGCATAAAAGTAATGAGTTAAAAGATGTGGTTAGGTTGCTCTACAAAGAATTTCGAACACTTGTAACGGATTCTCATTCTGTCAACATCCAGTTAAAACTGGATTCATCCAAAGATATCTATTACTGGGCCTCGGTAGAAGAAGACATTTACCAGGAATTATATCATTTGCCGGATACTGGCTTACCGTTACTTGCAAAAATTCACAACGCTTTTACGGCACCCGGAGATGGCTTTGTTGACTATTTATTAAACAAAGAAGAGAAAGATGCTTTTTTTAGTGGAATATTCAAAATCCAGCCGGTTCCACCTCATAGAAAAAAGATGATTCAAAATGCTGAGGGAATGGTTATGATGGGTTGGTTTCATAAACATTCGGGGATCGACATCATGCGCTACAACCTCAATCGATTCAGTGAACAAGAGAAGGACATAGTAAAGCGCTTTGCTGCGACGTTCGAACAGTCCTATATCCGCTTCCTCGACCTGCAAAAAGCCGAAGCACAGGCGCGCGAAGCACAGATTGAAGCAGCGCTGGAGCGGGTCAGGTCACATTCCCTGGCCATGCACGAGAGCCGCGATCTGCACGGCGTTGTTACTTTAGTCTATGAACAACTGGAGTCCATCGGTCTCTTTATGAATTCAGTCTTGCTTCATGAACTGACGTATGATTCAAAAAGTCAGCATTTTTGGGTAGCAGCAAACGGACAGGTGTATCCTGAGCAAACAGAAATACCCATTACCCAAAATGCATTTTTTACCCGGTTTAAAGAAGCACAGAAAAATAAAGAATCGTTTTTTGCGCAGCGTTTGTCCAAACAGCAGAAGGACAACTTTTTTAAACACTATTTCGGGCACTCGAGTCATTCAGATGTGCCGCGGGGCAGACAGGACTACATTTTTTCCTGCAATGGTTTGAACAGGTCGACGGCTCTTCAGAAATATACAGCCCTCACGATCATGCGATACGATACAATCGCTTACAGTGAAGAACAAAATCAGGTGATCAGGCGATTTGCACAGGTGTTTGAGCAATCGTATCGACGCTACCTCGACCTGGTAAGAGCGGAAGAACAGGCACGGGAAGCAGAAATCCAGTTGGCTCTCGAACGTGTTCGTGCCCGAACCATGGCCATGTACAATAGTGATGAACTGGCTGAAACGGCTGCAATACTCTTTCAGCAAATGACAGCCCTTGGTGTTACACCCGAAAGGCTGAATATTTGCCTGATTAACGAAGCGGACAAGGTTCTTGAAGTCTGGGCTACAGACCAGGAAGGTACTAAGATCAGCCACCATTTTAATGCAAGTCTTGATGAGCCGACTACCGGAAAACGGGTATATGATGCATGGAAAGAAAAAAAGAAATCGATTGTGATTGACCTAAGCGGAAAGGAATTAAATGATTGGATCCGGTATGTGCGGGAAGTAATGGGTATGCCCATCAAAGCTGAATTGGTAAGGGAACACCGGATACATAGTGTGGCTTTCTTCTCGCAGGGCATGATACTTACAACTACTTCTGAGCCGCTACCGGCAGAATCAATAAAATTACTGGAACGTTTTGCAGATGTATTCAATTTAACTTATCGGCGTTTTCTCGATTTGCAAAAAGCAGAAGCCCAGGCGCGGGAAGCCATTAAACAAGCCTCTCTCGACAGGGTGCGTGGTGAAATTGCCAGTATGCGCAATTCAGAAGACCTCAACCGCATCACACCTGTTATCTGGCGGGAACTAAAGGCTCTCGAAGTTCCGTTTTTCCGTTGCGGGGTATTTATTATTGACGAAGCCAATGAATCTGTCGGCGTGTTTCTTACTACACCGGATGGGAAAGCTGTTGGGCGTATTGCACCTCGCATTTGATGCTAATAAACTTACAAGCAACACGGTTGAGTCCTGGCGAAAGAAAGAAGTTTACAAGGATCATTGGGACAAGGAAGAATTCATCAACTGGACAAAATCAATGATGAAACTCGGCCAGGTACAGAACCCCGAAACCTACCAGGGCTCATCGAAGCCGCCGGAATCTCTTAATTTACATTTCGTTCCTTTTGCACAGGGAATGCTTTACGTGGGAAACACTTCTCCTCTTGATGAAGAAAAATTAGAGCTGGTGAAAACATTGGCCGAAGCATTTTCAATTGCCTATGCACGTTACGAAGACTTTAAAAATCTTGAAGAAGCGAAAGCAAGGGTAGATCATACATTAAATGAACTGCAGTCAACGCAGAAGCTGCTTATCCAAAGCGAGAAAATGGCTTCACTTGGGGAGCTTACTGCAGGCATCGCACATGAGATACAAAACCCTTTAAACTTCGTAAACAATTTTTCTGAAGTAAATAAAGAATTAGTTGATGAATTGAAATCAGAATTGGCAACAGGCAACTTGCAATTGGCAAATGAAATCGCCGATGATATAAAAAGTAATGAAGAAAAGATAAGTCATCATGGCAGACGGGCAGATGCCATTGTAAAAAGCATGTTGGAACATTCGCGTGCATCTTCCGGACAAAAAGCTGCCACCGATGTAAATGCATTATGCGACGAATACCTGCGACTAAGCTATCATGGTATGAGGGCAAAAGACAAGTCTTTCAATTCAGACATCGAAACTGATTTTGATGAATCGATTGACAAAATAAATATCATTCCACAGGACATTGGAAGAGTATTACTCAATCTTTTTAACAATGCTTTTTACGCAGTAAACGAACAAAAAAGCCAGAATCTTATTTCGTATGAACCAACTGTTTCAGTAGCTACAAAGAAATCTGGAAATAGTGTGTTGATTACCGTTAGTGATAATGGCAACGGCATTCCTCAAAAGATAGTTGATAAAATCTTTCAACCATTTTTTACCACAAAACCAACAGGAGAGGGAACCGGCTTGGGATTGAGTTTGAGCTATGATATTGTAAAAGCGCATGGTGGAGAGTTAACAGTTAATACTGTTGAAGGTGAAGGAACTGAATTTATAATTCAACTACCGATTATATAAATAAATAAATGTATAAAACCTGAGCTCTATGAATTTGTTCAAACATCTTGTAGAAACTGGCACAGAAAAACAAAATAATGTAACCCACAATAAACATATACGGTTTACAAATTCGTCGGCTCTGATTATTTGTTTCTTTATTATTCAGAATATAATTCTTTCCATTTATTATGAACAGGTACTTATTGCTTGCGTCCAGTTTATACATTTCGTAATGATTGCTTTAGTTCTTTTTTTCAATTATAAAGGCAAACGAGTTTTAGCAAGTGCCTGGTTTAGCAGTACGGCAATTTTTTTCGTAACGATTTATTCTATTGTCTTCACTTTAGAAAGTTTCAATTTCACGTTTTTGCCGATGATAATTTTTTTACAATTTTTCCTTTTTTCACCGGCTGAAAAGAAATATCTCATCTTATTCGTAGGAGTTACAATATTGTGTTTTGCAGGTATTTTTGTAATTGACAATTTATATGAATCGTTTATAGTAACGCTTCCACAAGGCTTATTGAATGCGCAACGTTGGAACACGGTAGTAGGTCTGCCCATGCTCAGTACTGCTATAGGTGCCTATGCATTTTTCACCATCAAAAAAGCAGAGCAAGAAACCGCAAAGGAAAAAGAAGATCTTAAAACTGTGCAAAGACAATTGATTCAAACTGAAAAAATGGCAAGCCTTGGTGAACTCACTGCAGGTATTGCCCATGAGATTCAAAACCCGTTAAACTTTGTTAATAATTTTTCTGAAGTGAATAATGAATTGATTGATGAATTGGGCGAGGAAGCCGAAAAAGGAAATTTAGATGAAGTAAAAGCCATTGCAAAAGATATCAAGGAGAATGAACAAAAAATAAACCACCACGGTAAACGGGCAGGCGATATTGTAAAAGGAATGCTTGAACATTCAAAAGCAAGTACAGGAAAAAAAGAACTAACCGACATCAACAAACTTGCGGATGAATATTTGCGATTAAGTTATCACGGTTTACGTGCAAAAGACAAATCATTTAATGCAACGATGAAAACAGAATACGAAGAAGGGTTGGAAAAAATAAATATCATTCCGCAGGATATTGGAAGGGTATTGTTGAATTTATACAACAATGCTTTTTACGCAGTAAACCAACAAAAAAGCCAGAATCTTATTTCGTATGAACCAACTGTTTCAGTAGCTACAAAGAAATCTGGAAATAGTGTGTTGATTACCGTTAGTGATAATGCGAATGGCATTCCCCAAAAAATAGTTGATAAAATTTTTCAACCATTCTTTACCACCAAACCAACAGGGCAGGGAACAGGGCTGGGATTAAGTTTAAGTTATGATATTATTAAAGCGCACGGTGGTGAGATAAAAGTGGAGACGAAAGAAGGTGAGGGGAGTGAGTTTATCATTTCATTACCTTTTGTCTGAATCACGGACCTGCCTGCCGGTAGGCAGGTTAATGGGATTAAAGGATTACACGGAAGAAATCAGTGAAATCCATCCATCCGTGGCAATCCCCGCCTGCCCGCCCGGATGACCCGTTCGGACGGGAATGGCTCAGTCGGGCAGGCGTGATTCAGACAATTTATGATATCATAAAAGTAAACGGTTGTGAAATAAAAGTGGAAAAGAAAGAAGGCGAAGGGAGCGAGTTTATTATTACGTTACCTTTCTAAAAAAAATTATAATATGAAAATACTGGTAGTTGACGACGAACATGATGTACAATTATTGTTTAAGCAACATTTTAGAAAAGAAATTCGCAGCAACAACATGGAATTTATGTTCGCTTTCTCCGGTGAACATGCTTTGAATTATTTAGAAGAACATAACCATGAAGCTGTGTTGATCCTGTCTGATATTAACATGCCTGGCATGAGCGGCCTTTCAGTTGCTGCGAAAGATTAAAGAGGCCTATGAAAAACCACACGTTATGATAATGACTGCATACGGTGATGATGAAAACTACAATCATGCAAAGAGCCTGGGTGCCGATGATTTTTTGACCAAACCCATTGATTTCCCTGCATTAAAGGAGAAATTGAACAAGGTTGCTAATTCTTAAAAAGGTTTTTGCCCCGCATCAATGTAAAGATGTAGGATCCAAATACGTGAAAGAGAAATAAAAGTGGAGACGTAGAAAGGTAAAACCCGCCGGTTGACGGGGCCGGACGGGGAAGTGAGTTGATTATAATCTTACTCAATAAATGAAAATGCTTTTATAAAATCATTATCTGCATTATTTGTTATTTCACTGTAAGGAAAGAAAAAGAAGGTGAAGATGCAGGATTTATAAAACCATTCGATGTATTTAAATTAACAGGCAAAGTATAAATTAACATGCAAAGTAAAACGGAGCAAACACTCAAAAAAAAGAATGCTACTCTTAGGAAAGAGTTGGCAGTAAAAAAACGTGATCTGGAAATAGAAGCCGCGCTGGAAAAAGTGAGAGCAAGAGCTTTGGCCATGCATCACACGTCAGAAATTCAGGCGGTCATTCATGCCGTGCACCAGGAGTTGCTTAAATTAGACCTTTCAATTTTTGGAGGGTCATTTATAGTGATCAATAAAGATGTTGACAGCGAACTGTATGCCTGGGGTTCCGGAGGTACTGCTGAAACTGCAACGGAAATGTTGGTGCCGGATTTCGGAATGCCTTTTTGCACCAACCTGTTAAAGGGTATTAAAAAAGGCCCGGGATTCTTTACGGAAGAATTTTCACGCAAGGAAAAAATTAAATATTTCACAGAGTTGTTTAAGCATGAGCCATGGTCCAAGATTCCGGCGAAAGATAAAAAAGCAGTTCTTGAAAGTGAAGGCGGGTACACCCGGTCAGTTTGTGTGGCGAATCACACGAGCATTCTCATCATCAATCAGAATGGAAGGAAGTTTACAGAAGAAGAAAATAATATTCTAAGGCGTTTTTCCAAAGTTTTTGAACAATCCTATACCCGTTTTCTCGACCTGCAAAAAGCTGAAGCACAAGCAAGAGAAGCACAGATTGAAGCAGCATTGGAAAGAGTGAGAAGCACGGAGCATGGGCATGCATAAAAGTGAAGAACTGGTTGAAGTCGTTCGAATTCTTAATAAGGAAATAAACGGATTGGGAGTAGAAGTAAACGGCACGCAAATAGTAACTGATTTTGACAATCCTGAAGGTGGACTGAATGATTGGTTTGCCAAAGAGGGACAAGATTACCTGGAGAAATTTCATGTTCCTTATATAGAACATCACCTTACAAAAAGGAGCTACAATGCCTGGCATAACGGTGTTGATTTTTATACTGAAAATTATTCAAAGGCTGAAAAAAACAAGTATTTCAGGCTTCTGTACAAATACTCCGATTTTAGAAAGATTCCTAAAGAAAGACAGGAATTTGTGTATAATTCACCTGCATATATTAGAGCCGTTGTGGTTTCTAAAAATTCCATTTTGGTTTTTCAACGGTTTGATCTCAAAGAATTTACAAAGGAAGAAGAGGGGATTTTTAAACGTTTCGGAAAAGTTTTTGAACAAGCTTATACCCGTTTCCTCGATCTGCAAAAAGCAGAAGAACAAGCGAGAGAAGCGCAAATTGAAGCGGCGCTGGAGAAGGTGCGATCCAGCTCACTTGCCATGCATAACAGCGATCAATTAAGGGAAATTGTAAAAGTAGTTTTTGAAAAGTTGAAAGAACTTAAGTTCGCCATTGATGGAGGAGCATTTGTTGGAACAATTTCAAAAAACTCCGACAGTTTCAATTATTGGATTGGTGACGATCATGCAGAATATCCTGGTAGTTTTAAAATACCAAAGTATGATGCTCGAACAATAACCGATGTTTGGAATGCTAAAAAATCGGGTGTTGAATTCATTTCCAAAACCTATTCATTTAAAGAAAAAAATATTTGGTTCGAATATGCTTTTAATAATACAGATTTAAAAACTGCACTTCCCGAAGATTTTAAGAAATGGATTTTGGAGCAGGAATACCTTACTCAATCATTCGCTATGCAAAAGAACTCAATGGTTGGAGTCCACTTTCATCATGCTAAAACACTTACCGAAAATGAAATTGATATCCTAAAAAGATTCTCAAGGGTTTTTGAGCAGAGCTACGTTAGATTCCTTGATCTTCAAAAAGCAGAAGCACAGGCAAGGGAAGCTGAGATAGAATTAGCGTTAGAAAGAGTAAGGGCACGAACCATGGCCATGCAAAGCAGCGATGAGCTTCGGGAAGCTGTTTTGGTAATTAATGAACAATTGCAACATTTAGGTTTTGAATCAAATGCGACTAACATTATTATTATTGATAAAGAGACCGGCAACTCCCAATATTGGGTGTCGGGCTTTACAAAAGATATTTTCCCGGTAAGTTACCAGGTTCCTAAATTGGAACATCCCTATTATGATGCACTGCTTGATCCATGGAGACAAGGTGATCAATATGTTGTTTATGAATATACAGGTAAGGGTAAAAAAAGTTTTGATAAAATATTCTTTACCAAAACCGATTTCAAAAATGTTCACGAAGAAGCAAAAAATGCAATGATCAGTTTACCATCAGTAACACTGTCAACAGCCTTCTTTTCTTATGGTGCTTTACAGGTGCTGGGCCCCGAAGCCATTTCAGAAGATAAGGTTATCATTCTCCAACGCTTTGCCAAAGTTTTCAACCAAACTTATACCCGTTTCATTGATCTGCAAAAAGCGGAAGCACAGGCAAGGGAAGCTGAGATTGAATTAGCATTGGAAAGAGTGAGGGCAAGAACAATGGCCATGCAGCGAAGCGATGAATTACCGGCAACCTCATTCCTGCTTTTTCAGCAATTAAAAGAACTGGGAGAAACAGCAGCGCAACTTTCTATCGGCATTATCAAAGAAGAAGATGGTTTTGTTGATTTATCGGCTACTCTTCATGGCGATCCTTTATTAAAAACCTATCGTGTTCCTGTAGACGAACCTTTTATGATGAAGAAAGCCGTGAAAGCCTGGAAGAAAAAAATGAGAACATCGGTGGTAGAACTGAAGGGCAAAGAATTAATGGATTACAACAACTGGCGCAACAGTTTTTTGAAAGCGGACATAGTTTTTCCTGAAAAAAGATGGGTCGCCAACCTGGCCTATTTTTCAAAAGGAATGCTGTCTTTTTCATCCGAAAAAGAAATATCAACTGAAACATTTCAACTATTAGAAAGGTTTGCTGCTGTGTTTGATCAAACCTATACCCGTTTCCTTGATCTGCAAAAAGCAGAAGCACAGGCTAGAGAATCTCAGATTGAAGCGTCGTTGGAAAGAGTGAGAAGCCGTTCGATGGGCATGCAAAAAAGCGAAGAACTTAAAGAGGTGATCAAGGTGGTATATGATCAATTCGTTCACTTAAACATACATATAGATCATGCCGGATTTATTGTGGATTATAAGCCAAAGGGTGATTGGCATTTTTGGATAGCTGACCAGCATGAAATACCCTCTAAAATAACACATCCCTGGTTTGATTCAGTGTGGGCAAGTCAGTTTGATGAAGCCAAAGAGAAAGGGATCAATTTTTTTGCAACCCATTTAAATTTTGAAGAAAAAAATAAATTCTACCAGGGATCTTTTAAGCCTTATTCCCGGCTTATCAGAGGAAGTAAAAGAATTTTATTTCAATTGTCCGGGCCTTGCCGGATCAACGGTATTGCTTGATAATGTAGGCCTGTACATCGAGAATTTTGATGCTATTCCTTATACAGATGAAGAGAATAAAACACTCATGCGCTTTGGAAAAGTATTCCAACAAACCTATACCCGCTTTCTCGATCTGCAAAGGGCAGAAGCACAGGCAAGGGAAGCACAGGTTGAAGCTAGCCTGGAAAGAGTAAGGGCCAGCGCAATGGCGATGCACCGTTCTGATGAATTGAGCGATGTGCTTTCCATCCTTTTCGAACAGTTTGATATACTGAATATCAGGCCAGTAGATGTACACTTGGATCTTTTTGATTTGGAAAAAAACACTTTCTCATACCGGGCAACCGGAAAAGAGGGAACAAGAGTTATTGCCGAGCAAATTGTTGATCTTGACTCAAGACCGGAATGGCAATCGCTGGTGGAAAGATGGAAAAAAGGCAAGCCAAATACTGTTGACTTTTCTTATTACCCGAAAGAAGTGATAAGGGACCTGATGGACTTTTTCCCTGATATCTGGGCGTCTATGCCTCCTGAAGCAATCATGATCCCGGAGGAAGACTTTCCTGATGGAATATATGACGCCCTCGGCTATTGTAAGTTCGGCTTCCTGGGATTTCATCATAACCGAAAGACAACAGAAGAAGAGAATGGTATACTGATCAGGTTCACCAATGAGTTCGAAAGACTATATCAGCGTTTCCTCGACCTCCAAAAAGCAGAAGCACAGGCTCGCGAAGCTCAGATTGAAGCAGCTCTTGAAAAAGTCAGAAGTCGTTCGCTTGCAATGCATACCAGCCGAGAGTTTCAGGAAGTTGTTAATATCATTATAGACATGATCAAAAGCCTTAGGATTGAAACCGATGTAGCTATGCTATTAATTCCAAAGCAAGACTCAAAACACATGACTACCTGGTTTCAAAATAAGGATAACGCCTATTCAGAAGGACTTGAATTTACTTACTTCGAGAAAAGCATCATCAGTCAAGATATTTTAAGGGCTTGGGAAAGCAGAGATTCAAATTTCTCTAAATGCTATTCTAAAAAAGAAAAGGATAACTGGTACAGCGCAGCATTTAAATCGAATCTTAAAGATATTCCGGAAGATCGCAAGCAATACATTCTGAGCAAACAAGGGATGTCAATATCATTATCATTCTCGAATCACATAGGTATTTTGGTTTACAGGTATACTCAGGATGCATTTTCAGACGATGATAATAAAGTGATAAAGCGCTTTGCCAAGGTATTCGAACAAACCTACACCCGTTTCCTCGACCTGCAAAAAGCCGAAGCACAGGCAAGAGAAGCGGCAAATTCAATTGGCATTGGAAAGGGTTCGCTCGCGTGCAATGGCAATGCAGAATTCGGAAGAATTAAATGGATTGATCGGAACGGTATTTACTGAATTAACAAGACTTGATTTGGTTCTTACCCGCTGCGTTATTCAGATATATGATCCGAAAACCATGGATGCAAGATGGTGGATGGCTAATTCTGAGACACCGGATGAACCAATGAATTTTTTTGTGCAATATCATGAGTATCCCGCTAATATGGCTTTTTTAAACGCATGGCAGGAACGGACTGTGAAATGGATATATACCCTGGAAGGACAAACAAAGAAAGATTGGGATGATTTTTTATTTACTGAAACCGAATTATCACAGCTACCCGATTTTGTAATTGTAGGCATGCGGGCTCCGGAGAAAGTATATTTAAATGCATCATTCAATACTTTCGGCAATCTCATTTTAGCCAGTCTTGAACCTTTATCTGATGAGCAATTTGATATAATGCTGCGTTTTGCAAAAGTTTTTGATTTGTCTTATACCCGTTTCAATGACTTAAAACAGGCCGAAGCGCAGGCCCGCGAAGCCATTAAGCAGGCTTCAGTTGATAGGGTGCGTGCTGAAATTGCTTCTATGCGCTCAACGAAAGACCTGGAGAAGATAACCCCGTTAATATGGAATGAACTGAACATTTTGGGTGTACCGTTTATCAGGTGCGGGGTTTTTATAGTAAACGAAGAAAAAGAGCTGATTCATACTTACCTGTCTACGCCTGGTGGGCAAGCCATCGCAGCCTTTGCATTGCCTTTTGATGCAGAAGGTATCGGCAAGGCCGTATTATATAACTGGCGAAATAAACAGCCTGTTACCATCCACTGGAATGAAGAAGAGTTTAAGAAGCAATCGATGAATCTTGTTTCGCAGGGCGCAATAGAATCAGAAGAAAAATACCTTACCGATCATCCGCCTACAAGCCTTGATCTGCATTTCTTTCCCTTTTTACAGGGAATGTTATATGCAGGTAATACAGAGCCTCTTTCAGATAATGAGAAAAGCCTTGTTCAGTCTTTGGCAGATGCCTTTTCCACTGCTTATGCCCGGTATGAAGACTTTAATAAACTGGAAGAAGCAAAAGGTAAAATTGAAACAACACTCACCGAACTAAAAGCTACACAGGCACAACTGATCCAGTCAGAAAAAATGGCTTCGTTGGGAGAACTTACTGCAGGCATTGCGCACGAAATTCAAAACCCTTTAAACTTCGTGAATAATTTTTCCGAAGTGAATACAGAACTGATTGATGAATTGAAGAAGAAGTTGACAAGGGAAACATGGATGAAGTAAAAGCGATTGCAAATGACATAAAAGAAAATGAAGAAAAAATAAATCATCATGGCAAACGTGCCGGCGATATTGTAAAAGGAATGTTGCAACACAGCCGCAGCAGCATGGAGTAAAGGAATTAACCGATATCAATGCACTGGCTGATGAATATTTGAGGTTGGCCTATCATGGCTTCAGGGCAAAAGACAAATCCTTCAATGCAACGATAAAAACAGATTATGATGAAAATGCCGGCAGAATCAACATTATTCCGCAGGACATTGGAAGGGTTATTCTTAATTTAATAACCAATGCCTTTTATGCGGTAAATGAAAAAAAGAAATCAGAGGATAGCAAGAATTATGAGCCAACCGTTACTGTAAGTACAAAAACTTCAGTCCCTTCAAGGGATCGAGGTAAAGTTGAATATAGTGTAAAAGACAATGGCAACGGCATTCCGCAAAAAGTATTGGATAAAATATTTCAACCCTTCTTTACTACCAAACCAACGGGCAGGGAACAGGATTGGGATTGAGTTTGAGCTATGATATTGTAAAAGCGCATGGTGGGGAGATAAAAGTGGAAACAAAGGAAGGCGAAGGAACGGAGTTTATTATTCAATTACCCATAAAATCTAACTGATATGAAGCAATTAATCATTGGTATATTTCTATTTACTTTTAATATTGCTTTGTTTGGACAAGGCAACAAAGAAAGTATAACAAGCCAGATTGACTCTTTAAAGTTAAAAATTGGACAAACACAAAATGATTCGATTAAAGCTGAGACCTACAATAAGATAGCTGAAATTTATGAGAATAGTTCTCCGGATTCAACAATTTATTACGCAGAAAAAGCATTAATTCTTGCTGAAAAAATCAAAAATGTTTCCATTCAAATGGGTGCTTTCGCTTTTACTGGCGCAGCATTAATTTCCAAAGGAAATCTTCCAAAAGCCCTGGAACTTGGATTTAAAGCTATCGATATGGGCAAAAATATCCCACCTCGTGTTGGAGGCAGCATCGGTCCAACTTATTACAATATGGGTGAGATATATTCCCAAATTGGTGATTATGATAAAGCATTGACTTATTTAAAGAAATTGATTGCTTTTGGAGAACACGATCTCGCTGGAGTTGCTTATGCATATTATCGGTCAGCTACAGTGTATGAAAAAATTAAATCAGTTAGACTCAGCTTTAATTTGCCTCGACAAATCATACAAGACATTCAGCAAATTAAATTACGGCTATTATCCAAAGGTTTACGATGTTTATCCGGGATGGTACAATGTAAGGGCAAAGGTATATCTAAAACAAAATAAGCCCGACCTCGCTTTAAATGATTTAAAAACCACTTTGCAAATGACATTAAGGAATGGCGAAGCATTTCATTCTGCCAATTCATACAATGACATTTCGGCTTATTATAAAATTCTAAACCAACCCGATTCCGTAATCAGTTATGCAGAAAAAGGTTTAGCTGAAGCAGACAAAATTTCATACACCCAGGGAATTTTGAATGCAAGTGAAATTCTTGCTGAACAATATGAAGTTAAAGATCCGGCAAAAGCACTTTACTATTTTAAGCTTGCAGCCGAAACCCGGAATAAATTATACGGTGCAGGAAATATCCAGATTATAAGGGATATGATTGCACAAAACGAGAAAAAACAAGAAGAAATTGAAAAAGCAAAAACAGAATACAAAACCCGCTTAAGAATGAATGCCATTTTGGGAATTACATTTACATTATTAGTCATTGCAATTTTCTTGTTTATTAATAGCAGGCGAAAACAAAAAGCCAAACAAAAAATAGAGAAGGCTTATGATCTGTTAAAATCCACCCAATCCCAACTCATCCAATCCGAAAAAATGGCATCCCTTGGTGAACTCACTGCCGGCATTGCCCACGAAATACAAAACCCGTTGAACTTCGTAAATAATTTTTCTGAAGTAAATAAAGAATTGGCTTGATGAACTTGAAGCAAGAAATTAAACAAAGGAGATTATGATGATGCAAAAGCAATTAGCAAAAGATGTCATGGAAAATGAAGAAAAAATAAATCATCACGGCAAACGGGCAGATGCCATTGTAAAAGGAATGTTGCAACATTCGCGAACAAGTTCCGGACAAAAAGAACCCACCGATATCAATGCATTGTGCGATGAATACCTGCGACTAGCTTACCACGGTATGAGGGCAAAAGACAAATCTTTCAATGCAGACATCAAAACTGATTTTGATGAAACGCATTGCAAAAATAAATATCATTCCGCAGGATATTGGAAGAGTCTTGTTGAATTTATACAACAATGCTTTTTACGCAGTAAACCAACATGCTTCGGCAGGCTCGGCAGGACAAAACTATCAACCAATTGTTTCTGTGTTCACAAAGAAATCAGTAAATAGTGTGTTGATTACCGTTAGTGATAACGGAAGTGGAATTCCGCAAAAAATAGTAGATAAAATCTTTCAACCCTTCTTTACCACCAAACCAACCGGGCAGGGAACGGGTTTGGGATTGAGTTTGAGTTATGATATTGTAAAAGCTCATGGCGGAGAGATAAAGGTTGAAACGAAAGAGGGGGAAGGAACTGAATTCATAATTGAATTACCAATAAACACTGCAAAATGAAAAAAATATTCTTTATTTTTTTATTAGTACAGCTTTCAATACTCAATACAAAAGCCCAGTATATCGATAGCCTGAAACAGGCACTTACTGTTGCAAAAGAAGATACCAATAAAGTCGGAATATTATTCAACCTTTATCTTGGTTACCAATACACTTATCCAGACAGTGCTTTGACTTATATACAAGAGTCATATGAGTTAAGTAACAAGTTAAAGTTTGATGTAGGAATTCGCTATTCCCTGTTAGGATTAGGTGACATAGCTCAAAGGTTTAATAATGATAAGCAGGCGCTGAATTACAATTCAATGGCGTTGCCTTTATTTGTTAAGATGAAAGACACAATAGGTCTCTGTTTTACATTGACCCACATTGGTAATATTTACAGTGGACTGCATGATTATAAAAACAGCCTGTTGTATTATCACAAAGCGCTTAATATCTTGACTGTCTTTGGCGATACAGCACACCTGAGCATCTATTTTTATGCAGGTATAAGTGGAATCTACGAGCAAAACAATCAATTGGACTCTGCACTCTATTACGCAAAAAAAGCGTATCAATTAAACCCTGACTATGGTTATGGTTTACAAAAAATGGCAATCGCTTATGCACGGTTAGGCAATGATGAAATGGCATTAGAATTTTTTAAAAAGGCTATAGATCCTGCCTTACGTGACAATGTCAAAGGAGACCTCGTAAATATATACAACGGTATTGCAGAAATTTACAAGGCAAGAGGTAATATTGATTCAGCAACCGTCAATGCTAAAAGAGCTTTGTTCTACGATGCAGGTTCACTAAAAGCATCAGGGATATTGGTTGATATTTATGAATCAATTAATAATAAAGACAGTACGCTAAAATATCTAAAAATAACAACTGCTTTAAAAGATACTCTTTTTAGCCATGAAAATGAGAAGCTAAGAGTACTCCAAAACATTACTTATAATGAAGAGATGAAAGCTAAAGATGCGGAAGCTTCTCATATCAGGAGTCAAAATAATTTAAGACTCCTATTGTTGCTTGCTGGTCTTCTTGCGGCAATTATAATAGCATTTATTTTAGTGAGAAGTAACAGGCACAAAGAAAAAGCATTCAAGGTGCTTTCTGAGCAAAAGATTATTATTGATAAAGAAAAAAGTAAAGCTGAGTCTGCATTAAGCGAACTCAAATCCACCCAATCCCAACTCATCCAATCAGAAAAAATGGCCTCACTGGGCGAACTCACCGCAGGCATTGCACATGAGATCCAAAACCCGTTGAACTTCGTCAATAATTTTAGTGAAGTAAATAAAGAGATGATGGAAGAGCTGAAGGCAGAACGCTTAAAGCCGAATGCAGAAAGAGATGATACGTTGCAAGACGAACTAATAAATGATGTAATTGAAAATTCAGAAAAGATTAACCGTCACGGCAAGCGAGCCGGTGCCATTGTAAAAGGAATGTTGCAGCACTCACGTACCAGCACAGGTGTAAAAGAGCTAACCGATATTAATGCATTGGCCGATGAATATTTGAGACTTACCTACCAAGGTCTTCGTGCAAAGGACAAAAACTTCAATGCAATAATGAAAACTGATTTTGATGAATCGATTGACAAAATAAATATCATTCCACAGGACATTGGAAGAGTATTACTCAATCTTTTTAATAATGCTTTTTACGCAGTAAACGAACAAAAAAGCAAGAATCTCATTTCGTATGAACCTACTGTTTCAGTTACCACTAAAAAAACTGATAATCATGTAATCATTACCGTTAGTGATAATGGCAGCGGTATTCCACAAAACATAGTTGATAAAATCTTTCAACCCTTCTTTACAACAAAACCCACGGGACAAGGAACAGGATTGGGTTTGAGCTTGAGTTACGATATTGTAAAAGCGCATGGTGGAGATATAAAGGTGGAGAGCAATGAAGGTGATGGAAGTGAGTTTATTATTCAATTACCTGTTTTCTAAATAAATAAAGATTAAGCATATGAATTGGTTCAAAACTCTTGTAGAAATTGGCACAGAAAAAGAAAATAATGTAATCCACAATAAATATGTGCGGTTTGCAAATTCGTTGGCTTTGATTATTTGTTTTTTTATTGTTCAAAATATAATTCTTTCCATTTATTACGAGCAGGTACTTATGGCTTTCATCCAGTTTATACATTTCGTAATGATCGCTTTGGTTCTTTTTTTCAATTATAAAGGTAAACGGGTTTTAGCAAGCGCCTGGTTTAGCAGTACGGCCATCTTTTTCGTAACGATTTATTCTGTTGTCTTCACTTTAGAGAGTTTCAATTTCACGTTTTTGCCTTTGATAATTTTTTTACAATTTTTTCTTTTTTCACCGGCTGAAAAGAAATATCTCATCCTATTCGTAGCAGTTACAATATTGTGTTTTGCGGGTGTTTTTGTTATTGATATTTCATATGAATCGCTTATAATACAGCTTCCACAAGGCTTATTGAATTCCCAGCGTTGGAACACAGTAGTAGGTCTGCCCGCGCTCTGTACTGCAATAGGTGCCTATGCATTTTTCACCATAAAAAAAGCAGAGGAAGAAACCGCCAGGGAAAAAGAAGACCTCAAGGCAACCCAATCCCAACTCATCCAATCAGAAAAGATGGCTTCACTCGGTGAACTAACTGCAGGTATTGCACATGAGATACAAAACCCTCTGAACTTCGTGAATAATTTTTCGGAAGTGAACAAGGAATTGATAGATGAAATGCAGCAAGAAATTGATAATGGAAATCTTGTTGATGCCAAAGCCATTTCGAATGACATTAAAGAGAACGAACAGAAAATAAATCATCATGGCAAACGTGCTGATGCAATAGTAAAAGGAATGTTGCAACACTCGCGGTCGAGCACAGGTGTAAAAGAACCAACAAATATCAATGCGTTGGCTGATGAATATTTACGATTGAGTTATCATGGCTTGCGTGCAAAAGACAAAGAATTCAATGTTATTATGAAAACAGATTTTGACGAAAGCATCGGCAACATCAATATCATTCCGCAGGATATTGGAAGGGTATTGTTGAATTTATTCAACAATGCTTTTTACGCAGTAAACCAACAAAAAAGCCGGAATCTTATTTCGTACGAACCAACTGTTTCTGTGCGTACAAAGAAATCAGGAAATAGTGTGTTGATTACCGTTAGTGATAATGGAAGCGGCATTCCACAAAAAATAGTTGATAAAATATTTCAACCCTTTTTTACTACCAAGCCAACCGGACAGGGAACAGGGCTGGGATTGAGTTTGAGTTATGATATTGTGAAGGCACATGGTGGAGAGATAAAGGTGGAAAGTGAAGAGGTTGAAGAAACAAGTTTTACAATTAACTTACCAATATAAGCAGGCATGATTAAAAGGTTGGTGTATATTATTTTTTTTATTGGATTGCAATTAATTTGTTTATCCCAGAATAAACAGTTGGCTGATTCAGCCAGTACTGCAAAAATTGATAATCTTAAGAAACAACTTCTTACAGTTAAAAATGATTCCGTCCGAGTAATGCTTATCCAAGGCATTGGATTTCAGTACGAACTTTTGAATCTTGATTCATCATTAAAATATACACAAATTGGTCTTGACTTAGCGAAAAAACGTGGGTATTCCTGGGGTGAGGCAAAGTTAACGATCGATTTGGCAACCGTACTTCGTGAGCAAGGTAAACTTGCCGAGTCCCTGGATCTTTTATTGCAATCGCTTGAAATTGCAAATGCAAATAATATAACTTTTGAAATTGCGAGAGCTTACCGGCGGCTTGCAGATATTTATATGGATTTGGGGAATTTTCCAAAAGCGATCGGATATTTGTTACAGGCTTTGAAAATAGATAAAGAAAATCTGAACAAAAAAAGCCTGGAAATAGATTGTATGACCTTGGGGCATGCTTATGAAAAAATTAATAAACTTGATTCGGCTTCTTTTTACATAAACATAGCTTTTCAGCAACCGGATGTTTTTAGCAAACAATATGTGTATCAGGTGATGGGCAATATCGAGTTTAAAAAAGAAAATTACAACAAGGCTGCCTGGTTTTTACGTAACGGGCTTTCTATTTCTCTAAAAGATAATGATTTGCTGACAGCCTCTGAGATATGCGCAGATATATCTACCCTTTTTATAAAACTTAATAAAAAAGATTCAGCAATTTTCTATGCTTCAAAAGGATTTGACTATGGTGAACAGGTATCATTTAAAAAGGGCATCATGCTTAACGGAAATACGTTAGCAGATTTGTATGACTCAACCCAACCTGCGAGGGCACTTCAATATTATAAACTTGCTGCGGTTGCAAAAGACAGGTTATTTGGAGTTGATAATATTCAAACAATACAACAACTTGTATCCCGCGAAGAAGCAAAACAGAAAGAGTTAAGCGATGCGAAATTAGCCTATCAAAACAAGTTAAGAATATATGGGCTTTTAGCGGGTTTTGTTTTGCTTTTAATTGTCGCATTTATTCTCTTTCGAAATAATCTTCAAAGAAAAAAAGCAAATGTTGTTTTGCGGGAACAAAAAATAAAAGTTGAAAATGCACTTACAGAACTTAAGTCTACGCAAGCTCAATTAATTCAATCAGAAAAAATGGCCTCACTTGGAGAACTCACGGCAGGCATTGCTCACGAAATACAAAACCCGTTGAATTTCGTGAATAATTTTTCGGAGGTAAGTACAGAACTTATTGATGAAATGAAAGATGAATTATCAAAATCCAATTATGAAGATGCCAATTCAATTGCAGATGATTTAAAACAAAATCTTGAAAAAATAAATCATCACGGTAAACGTGCCGGCGATATTGTAAAAGGCATGCTTGAACATTCAAAAGCAAGTACAGGGAAAAAAGAACTAACGGACATCAACAAACTGGCTGATGAATATTTAAGATTAAGTTATCATGGTCTTACGAGCAAAAGATAAAGTCATTCAATGCAGAGATGGATAAACTGATTTTGATGAGACGATTGGAAAAATAAATATCATTCCGCAGGATATTGGAAGAGTGTTATTGAATTTATACAACAATGCTTTTTACGCAGTAAACGAACAAAAAAAGCAGGAATCTTATTTCGTATGAACCAACTGTTTCAGTGAGTACAAAGAAATCTGGAAATAGTGTAGTTGATTACCGTTAGTGATAATGGAAATGGTATTCCTCAAAAAATAGTTGATAAAATATTTCAACCCTTCTTTACTACAAAACCAACAGGACAAGGAACAGGATTGGGGTTGAGTTTGAGTTATGATATTGTAAAAGCGCATGGAGGGGAAATAAAAGTGGAAACCAAAGAAGGAGAAGGAAGTGAGTTTATTATTCAGTTACCTGCACTCTAAAAAAAATATAGAAATGAAATTTTTACACATTGTTTTTGCAGCTTTATTTCTGGCAATATCAGGCCCGGGCATTTCACAAACACCTGTATTTAATAATGCCTTTAAGGATATAGTACATGATAACCAATGGAACATTAATAAAATTGCACAAGACAAGCAAGGATATATTTGGCTGGCTACAATGACGGGATTGCAGCGCTGGGATGGTATGGAATTAAAAACATTTCAAAATAATCCATTAGATTCAAATTCATTAGCCGCCAATTTGTTATCATCGTTATGCATAGATTCAAGTAATATAATTTGGATCGCTACTCTTCAACATGGCATAGATCGTTATGACCCCTCAACAAATACCTTTACGCATTTTCGAAACAATATAAAAAATCCCTCAAGTCTTTCTAATGATTCAATTACAAATATTATGGCAGACCATTTGGGAAACATTTGGGTTTCAACATTAAGCGATGTGGACATACTAAACAAAACGAATGGTAAATTCTCTCATCTTAAAACAGCAGATATCACTAATGTGAAAAATGCATCTTTCGGAAATTTATATGAAGATAAGCATGGCAATATATGGATAGTTACGACAATATATCAAAACGGATCATTTATAAATAATTCCTTAAACAAACTGGACCCTGCTACAGGCAAATACACTCATTTTACTCATGATCCTGCTAATCCTCACAGCATTGCAAGCGGAATGGTAAGTTCCCTCTTTGAAGACAGCAAAGGAAATTTTTGGATTGGCTTTTACACAAATGGCTCCAAAAACGGACTCGACCTAATGGACCGGAATACAAGTACATTTACACATTATTACAATGATTCTTTTCACCAAGGGCATCCCGCTGCTCCTCTATGCGATACCTGCTTTTATGAACATGTTACTTTTATATCAGAAGACAAGGCTGGAATGTTATGGTTCGGCTCATTTTGGAACGGAGTAAACCGGTATGACCCGGTTTCCAAAAAAATAACTCATTACGGCCCTATAAAAATATTGAAAAATCAGTCTGAAAAAAAAGATAGTGTTGATGGAAATCTTAATGATAATGGTATATCCGCATTTTCCTCTAAGGATAATATATTTTGGATAGGTACGGCTAAAGGTGACTTGTATAATATTAACCCGCTGAAAACAAGTATTCCTTTTTACTCTTTAAATGGAATAAGTTGTAATACTTTTTATTATGACGAAAAAAGCAAAGCTTTATGGATAGGAACTGACGCTGGCCTTATTCGCAAAGCTCCGGGAAATGAACCTTTAAAAATATGGAAACATGATCCTTTAAATAAAAACAGCCTTAGCAATGACACCATTTCCGAAATACGCGTGGATCATGAAGGGAATTTCTGGATGATAACCAATAAGGGGCTTAGCAAATTTAATCCTGTTAATAATAGCTTTACTAATTACTATCATCATACAAATGATACGACAGGGTTGCGTGATAACAATATAATGGGCGTATATGTTGATCGGAATGATGATATATGGATATGCGAACAAGGCCTGGATAAACTAAATAGTAAAACTGGTGTGTTTACAAATTATGTACATAATGACCAAGACCCTGGCAGCATTGATATTTATCTTGTGTATTGCGCCATAGAAGGCACGGATAATGATATGTGGGCAGGAACCTGGCTTGGCCTGAACCATTTAAATAAAACCACAGGCAAATTCACGCATTACCTGCAGTATTTGCCTGTTAAAACACTTTATCTTGATCATGCAGGTATTCTCTGGGTAGGTTCCAAAGGAGGGTTATTCTATTATAATAAAGCAAAAGATAAATTTCCATTGTACACTGATCCAAATTCAGGATCAGTGATTAAACAAGTTTTGTCTATTACAGAAGACAAAAACGATAATCTTTGGGTTGGCACCAATAGTTCTATAATAATGATAAATAAAGACCGTGACCAGTTAATAAAATACGATTCAACGAACGGTGTACATAAGTGCGATTTTTTTTTAGCTGACAATTATAAAGCAGGTAACGGTGAATTATATTTTGGAAATCAAAAGGGTTATTATGCTTTTTTCCCTGAACAATTAAAAGACAGGAATGTTCCCCCGATTGTTAATCTTACCGGCTTCAGCCTCGGCGATGAAGAAATGAAACCATCTTCCAATGGCATTTTGAAAGAGCCGCTTTGGGAAACGAAGGAAATAAAACTCAGTTATAACCAAAACGTTTTTTCTATTGATTTTGGAGCTGTAAATTTTACAACAACAGGTGGTGAAACATATTCATACAAACTGGAAAATTATGATAATGCATGGCGTATTATTAATAAAAATCATAAAGCTTATTTTTTTAATGTTCCGCCAGGCACTTATATCTTTCATGCCAAGGCGGTGAATGTAGATGGAATATGGGGCGAGAAAAAAATTATGATAATCATTACACCTCCTTGGTGGCAAACCTGGTGGGCTTATACATTATTTGCACTAACCTTCATAATATTAATTTGGGGGATTATTTATTATCGCTCACGCAAACTGAGTAAGGAAAATAAAATACTGGAAGAGAAAGTTACTCATCGCACCTCACAATTAAACAAGTCACTTGACGACTTAAAATCTGCACAAGCCCAACTTATACAAAGCGAGAAGATGGCAAGCCTTGGAGAACTAACCGCAGGGATTGCCCATGAAATTCAAAATCCATTAAACTTCGTGAACAATTTTTCTGAAGTAAACAAAGAAATGCTTGAAGAGCTGAAGGCTGAACGCTTAAAGCCAAACGCAGAAAGAGATGATTCGTTGCAGGATGAATTAATAAATGATGTAATAGAAAATTCAGAAAAAATAAATCATCATGGAAAACGAGCTGATGCGATTGTAAAAGGAATGTTGGAACATTCACGGTCAAGACAGGTGATAAAAGAACCAACAGATATCAATGAATTGGCCGATGAATATTTACGATTAAGTTATCATGGCTTACGTGCAAAGGATAAAAGTTTCAATGCCGAAGATGAAAACAGATTTTGATGAAGTCAATTGGGAAAATAAATATCATTCCCCAGGATATTGGAAGAGTGTTATTGAATCTATACAACAATGCTTTTTACGCAGTGAACGAACAAGCAAAAAGACAAAGGAATCTTATTTCGTATGAACCAACTGTTTCTGTGAGCTACAAAGAAATCAGGAAATAGTGTGTTGATTACCGTTAGTGATAATGGAAATGGCATTCCTCAAAAAATAGTTGATAAAATATTTCAGCCATTCTTTACAACAAAACCAACAGGGCAAGGAACAGGATTGGGATTGAGTTTGAGTTATGATATTGTAAAAGCGCATGGTGGGGAAATAAAAGTGGAGACGAAAGAGAAGGAGCCACCGATGACTGGGAACGGAGTTTATTATTCAATTACCTGTTATCTGAATCACGGACCTGCTGCCGGAGTGCAGGTTAATTGGATTAAAAGATTGCACGAATGAGTGTTACAGCAAATGAAAATATAAAATCAGTGAAAATCCATCAATCTGCGCAAATCAGTGATTCAGAAAATTTACGATATTGTGAAAGCGCATGGTGGAGAAATAAAAGTGGAAAGTAAAAAAGAAGAAGGGACTGAGTTTATTATTGAATTACCAATTGCTTAAAAATTGTTGTATGAAATTATTTGTCAAGATCGGTTTCTTTTTATTTTTTCCGATCCTTCTTATGGCACAATCACAGCCATCACAATTAGACAGTTTGCAACTGCTCCTGAGGAATGCGCCAAGCGATACAGTCAGGATGAATATTTATGATCAACTGGGATGGTATTATGCTGAGATAAACCGCGATAGTGCCCTTTCTTATTTTGAAAAGGAATTGCCAATTTCAAGAAAATTAAAATTAAGGATGTATGAAGCCGACGCTTTAAACGGGATGGGATACGCACTGGAACAATTAGGAAATTATCCCAAATCACTTGAGTCATATTTAGAGGCTCAAAAAATTGCCAGGGATTTAGCTAGCGAAAACAATACCTGGAATTTAACACATAATGCATGGAACACATCCAAAAGCCTGGACCCTAAAGATGCCCGGCTTGACCTTTTAGGCTGGATTCTTAATGGTATCGGGGAATTGTATGGGCGTACCGGCAATACAAATACTGAAATTTCAAACATATTTGAAGCAAGAAGCCTTGCTGCATCTGTTCGGGATACTACCTTGCTGGAAGTCACCAATTCGGCACTCGGATAGGTCTATTTTGCCCTTGATAAATTGGATTCAGCGCTTCTTTTTCAGCAAGAGGCGTTGTCCTTATATAACAGCTCGGATGTCTTTAGAAAATATGAAGGCAATGTTTTAATGTCCATTGGGAAGATTTATCAAAAAAAGGGGGATTTTGGTTTATCGAAGGATGCATTACTAAAGTCGGCGAAAATTAATGGGGAACAGGTAATCTTTCCGGACTTGGAGAAAGTTATCTTTCACTTGCAGATTTATACCAAGCTGCAAAAAATCCGGACACAAGTATGTTCTATGCCCGAAAAGCGTTGGAAACTTTTAACGAAGTGAGCTTGCCATCGGGCATTTCAGATGCATACAGTTTGATTTCATCCATTTATGCCAAACAAAATAAGCCAGACAGTGCTTTTGCTTATTTGAAATTAGCCTCTGTTATAAAAGATAGCCTGACTAATGCAGAGAGAACAAACCTCCTTGCATTTAAAAACAGGGATTTTGATGAAATAATGAAAGTCAAAAAACTGGAGGAGGAAAAAATTCAAACACAGACCAGGATCAGGATTTTCGCACTACTCGCAGGGATTGGTGTATTTATATTGATTACTCTTTTGCTATACCGGAATAATAAACACAGGCAAAAAGCAAATGCATTATTGCAAAAACAAAAGGAAGAAATAGAAATACAGAAAAGAAATGTGGAAAGAACTTTAGCCGAACTCAAAGCCACACAGGCACAATTGATCCAATCAGAAAAAATGGCTTCTCTCGGTGAACTCACTGCAGGCATTGCACATGAAATCCAAAATCCATTAAACTTCGTGAATAATTTTTCGGAAGTAAATAAAGAATTGGTTGATGAAATGAAGATGAAATGAAAAGGAAATATTGATGAGATAAAAGCAATTGCAAATGATATAAAACAAAACAGCGAAAAATTATATCATCACGGCAAACGTGCCGATGCCATTGTAAAAGGAATGCTGCAACACTCACGGTCAAGCACAGGCGTAAAAGAACCAACTGATATCAATGCATTGGCTGATGAATATTTACGATTGTCTTATCATGGTTTGAGAGCAAAAGATAAAAGTTTTAATGCGGAGATGAAAACTGATTTTGATGGCACAATTGGTAAAATCAATATCATTCCGCAGGATATTGGAAGAGTGTTGTTGAATTTATATAACAATGCTTTTTATGCTGTAAATGAAAGGCTTCGGCAAGCTCAGCCTGACATCCACTATCAACCAACTGTTTCTGTGAGTACAAAGAAATCCGGAAATAGTGTGTTGATTACCGTTAGTGACAATGGTAATGGTATTCCTCAAAAGATTGTTGACAAAATCTTTCAACCCTTCTTTACTACCAAACCCACAGGACAGGGAACAGGTTTGGGATTGAGTTTGAGTTATGATATTGTAAAAGCCCATGGAGGTGAAATAAAAGTGGAAAGTAATGAAAATGAGACCTGCCCGGATGACCCGGTCGGACGGGGAACTGAGTTTATTATTCAATTACCCCTTGTCTGAATCAGATATAGTTTAATCCTATTTACTGATAAGATGTTTAGGCAGTAAATGAAGAAATAATGCGGATTTTTATTTTCTCTTTCAATACATCAATCCAATAAATGATAGCATTGAGTAGCGATTTCCAGTTCTTCATTCGTAGGGATTACCAGGATTTTTATGCGGGAGCCTTCCTTGTTTATTTCATGAAAACCTTTTAAACGGCGGTCGTTTTTTTCTTCGTCCAATTGTATGCCGAGGTATTCCAGGTTGGAAGAACAGAGTTTCCGCATCAGCCGGTCGTTTTCCCCAACTCCACCTGTAAATACGATCGCGTCCAAACCATTAAGTACTGCGGTAAAGTTGCCGATATATTTCCTGATTCGGTAGGCATACATGTGGTAAGCGAGCAACGCCTGCTTGTCGCCGTTTTCAATTTTAGCAATAATGTCGCGCATATCGTTAAGCCCTGTCAGCCCTGCCATTCCGCTGTTGTTGTTCAGCATTTCTTTTACTATTTCCACATCGTAACCCAATTGGTTTACGAGATAAAAAATTACCGACTGGTCAATATCGCCGCCGCGGGTTCCCATGATCAATCCGTTCATTGGGCCAAAGCCCATGCTGGTATCGACTGACTTACCACCCTTAATGGCCGTCATGCTGCAGCCGTTGCCTAAATGAATCGTAATAACTTTTGAATCTACTTTTTGAAGATATTCAACCGCTTTGCCGCTTACGTATTTATGGCTTGTACCGTGAAAGCCGTACACACGGATCCCGTATTCGTAATAAAATTTAGAAGGGATGGCATAACGGTATGCCTCTTCGGGAATGGTTTGATGAAAGGCAGTATCAAAAACGGCTACCTGTTTCGCATGGGTAAATAATTTTTCAGCCACTTCAATGCCTAAATAATTAGCGGGATTGTGTAGCGGCGCCAACGGGAATAATTTTTTGATCTTGTCCTTAACTTCTTTTGTAATGATGGTAGTGGCTGCAAAACTTTCGCCACCATGCACTACGCGGTGGCCAACAATATCTATCTCTGAAGGATCTTTAATAACACCGATTTCTTTATCAGTTAAAAGCGCGGCAACTTCTTTCAATCCCACGGCATGGCCAGCGATTTTCATTACCTGCCTTTTTACCTGCTCTTTTCCTTTTTTAAAAGTTTTATGAATGATGGCTGCATCTTCTTCGCCAATCCTTTCAACAATGCCACTGCAAACTACCTTTTCGGAAGGCATTTCAATAAGCTGGTATTTTATAGAACTGCTTCCTGAGTTGATAACAAAAATATTCATGCTACAAATTTGCCAAAGTTTAAAAATTATGATTTGTGCCTGTATGGCGGTGATCACTACTGTATTAAAAATATCATCAACGGTACACCCCCTGCTAAGGTCGTTCACCGGTTTATTTAATCCCTGCAACATAGGCCCGATAGCCACTGCACCGGTTTCGCGCTGTACCGCTTTATAAGTATTATTCCCGGTATTGAGATCAGGGAAAATGAGTACTGTTGCTTGTCCTGCCACTTTTGAATTTGGTAGTTTTTGTTTACCTACTGCCGGATCAACGGCAGCGTCATACTGTATCGGACCTTCTACCGGAAGATCCGGCCTGCGCGCTTTTACCAGTTCTGTTGCCCTTCTGACTTTTTCCACTTCTTCCCCTTCGCCTGATGTACCGGATGAATAAGACAGCATCGCAATTCTCGGTTCAATGCCAAACATGATGCTACTTTCTGCAGAGGAGATCGCTATATCAGCCAATTGTTCTGAAGTAGGTTTCGGTATCACGGCGCAATCGCCAAATACGATCACCCGGTCTTCGAGGCACATAAAAAATATAGATGAAACGGTAGAAACTCCCGGTTTGGTTTTTATAAATTGCAACGCCGGGCGTATCGTATGTTGGGTAGTATTGATAGAGCCCGAAACCATTCCATCCGCGTCGCCTTTGTACACCATCATGGTTCCGAAATAGGCACCATCTTTCATAAAGTCGGCGGCCATGTCCATGTTTACATTTTTATCCTTTCTCAATTCATACAACGTGGCAATATAATCGGGCAACAGCGGTGATTCTGCTGGGTTAATAATGGTTACATTGTCTTGGTCAAGTTCAATATTTAATCGCTGTAGAGATGCTTCTATTTCTTCTTTTTTACCAAGAATGGTCAAGTGTACCACCTCTTGTTTTAAGAGTTTTGCTGCTGCCTCAAGTATGCGGTCATCATTGCCTTCGGGTAATACAATATGTTTCTTATGATGCTTTGCTCTTTTCACCATCTGGTATTGGAACATCCGTGGCGTAATGCCTTCCGGTTGAGAGGTAACGATCTTATCTACCAAAGAAAGCGTATCGGTATTTTTTTCAAAAGCATTGGTGGCAAGGTCAATCTTAAAAGTATTTTCCGGATAGATTCTTGACTTAACCGAGGCAACCTTATTTACTGTTTCAAAAGTGCCTGTTTGCACTTGCACTACCGGTACTACCGTTTCCAAACCTTCCACCAGTTTGATGATCGGCTCATCAGGTGCCAGTCCGCCGGAAAGAATAATGCCTGCCACTTTCGGGTAATTTTTAGAAAGATTGGCCTGTATCATCGCAATGATAATATCGCCCCGGTCGCCCGGAGTTACGATCAATGTATTTTCCTCCAGGTGGGTAAGGCAATTGCGCAATTGCATCGCCCCCACAATAAAATGATCTACCGGGTTTGCCAAATAATTTTGTCCAAATAATATTTTCCCATCTACCCCTTCTACAATTTCTTTCATGGTCGGGCTGCTTAGTTCACTGGCATACGGAATAATAGAAGTGAGCAAATATTGAGGTAACCCCCGGGCAAACAACACATGCAACGCTTGCACATTCAGCGGATCAACTTTATTAGCTATTACTGCCAACAATGGCACTTCCTTGTCCCTCAATATCTGCATGGTGGAAAGCACATTCCTCGTTACGTCATCAGGCGTATAACCATCTCCTTTGGCCACCAATATGAGTGGAATTGAAAGGTTTTTGGCGATCTCTACATTCGAAGAAAATTCAAATGAAGCACCTTCGCCTTCAAAATCCATTCCGTCTACCAACACAAAATCGTGGGTATCTTCCAGCTTTTTGTATTTACTGATGATGGTATCAATTACAAAAGCATTGTTGTCTTCACTTCGGAATTTCAACAGTTCAGAATAGGTAAAAGCATAACAATCATCATAGGGAGTATCCAACCCAAAATGATCGATTATGGTTTCGATATTGATATCTTTATTGTTGCCGCCATTTTCACGGATCACCGGTTTGAAATAGGCAATCTTCCTGATCTTTCCGAGTAAAATGTTCATTAATCCGAGGGTAACTACCGACTTCCCGCTGTTCGATTCTGAGGAAGCTATATAAATCGCTTTAGACATTCATGTTGTGTTTAAGGATTGGTTTTTGTTGTGCAAAAGTCGGTCATTTTCCCTTTAGGTTGTATGAGGAAAATCATTTATGAAATTGATAAACAATTGATTTTTTTATTTTTTTGAGTTTTAGGCCTTAAATTTCCTGCGGTTTTTGAAACAGGGGGTAACCAACCCTTTTTATTAAAGATGATACTTATTAAATAAAATATATACTATGAAAAAAGTTATCCTCACTGTTATTGTTACTTTAGTTGTTCTTATCGGAGGTTTCGTTATTTATATTTATTCAGGCGCTTATAATGTAAGCCAGTTGGTGCATCACAATGCCATAACCCAATGGGCGGTCAACACTACCAAACACCGTTCCATCGATGCACGGGATGCAGATATCAAAGTTCCGCCGCTCAATGATACGGCAATGCTGCACGAAGGTTTTTCGCATTATAACGAAATGTGTGTAACCTGCCATGGCGGAGCGGGAATTGAACCTGATGAACTGGCGAAAGGGCTTTATCCCACACCACCGAAGTTTTACAAATCTGATGATATGCCTGATACAACAGAAGCGTTCTGGATCATTAAAAACGGAATTAAATTTACCAGTATGCCCGCTTTTGGCCGTACGCATTCCGATCAGAAAATATGGGCCATCACTGATTTCCTGTTGAACAAACTCAACAAAATGTCGCCGGAAGAATACCAGCAATGGAAAGAAAAGTATTCAGAAAAAGATGACGCAGTAGAATAATGGTGCTTCTGCCACGCAGATGTTATAAAACCTGTTCTGCGTTCAGGCATGGCTGTTAACTGGCAACCCAAAATGAAAATGTGATTTATTCTTTACATGGAGATATTTTAAAGTGATTGGTTAAAGGATGAAATTATCCTGTAAATCTTTTCATCCTGCACCCCTGGAAATTCGTTCTGGTTCAGGTGCCCTTCTCCATCTTGTATTCACAAAAACCTTATAGTTTTTTATTGAAGGCTATACCTCTTTTTAAACGCCGTAAGGTTTCCTGTGCTTCCATTTTCCGGCACTGCAAACCTTACAGGTTTTAAACCCACCAGTAAATCATTTTTACAGTAAACGTAGAAATAATCGCAATTTTTATTTTGGCGCCGGCAAAGGTAGTATTCCAGCTATTTGTAACGAATTAGCAAGCCCTGCGCCCGTCTCGGGCTATTCGCATTCTCTTCTGTTTTTAACACCTAATGATCCATATCATTTTTTGCTCTGATTCATATCATTTTTATTTAAAGGCTTCTGTTTCAGTTTTGTGGAACAATTAGATGGTGTAACATCAATTGGTGTAACAAATGATTTAAAGAAGAATTGATATTATCTAAAATCTGGCACGCCACATGAGGCAAGAAAGTAAAAAATTAATGATCCCAGGCATTTCTAACATATTCCACCAAATTATAAACTCAAATAAAAAAATGAAAAAGAAAAACGTTTTTAAAACAATGGCCATTGCTGCCATTTTAGTATTAAGCAGTAATATCACTTTCGCCCAATCCACTCCGTGGTCGGTTCCAAAAGCAGCTGTAGATGTTAAAAATCCGGAACCAAACAATTCAACCACTATAAAAAACGGAGAAGTTTTATACCAGTCTTATTGTGCCCCGTGCCATGGGAAAAAAGGAAAAGGTGATGGCCCGGCTGCTGCCTCTTTAAATCCTAAACCCGCAAACCATACTTCACCGGAAGTGCAGGCAGAATCTGATGGAACTTTATTTTATAAAATTTCAGAAGGGCGTACCGGTACTGCAATGCCACCCTTTAAAGCAGTTTTACACCCGGATCAAAGATGGGCAATCGTTCATTACATAAGAACCCTTGCCAAGAAATAATAAAAAAATCCATTAATTCTTATACTAAATTAATTATGCAAACTTTAAACAAACTTACAACACGAATACTGGCAATTTGCCTGTTCGTGTTAATTTCAACCGTTACCAATGCCCAGGAAACAACAACTGTAGTTGATTCTACACTTTTAAACAGAGTAAGCACTCTGGAGAATGAAGCTAATTATATTAAACCGAGAGAATCACATTTAATGGCGGTTGGTTTATTAACCTTTGGTTATGTAAGTAACAAAACAACCGTTACTTACAATGGCTCATCCAGTGTTTCTAAAACCAACAGTTTGGGTGATGCTGATCATTTCGAATTCAGCCCTATGTTTCTTTGGAGGCATGGTAAAAAATTTCTGATGGAATTTGAACCCTCCTTTAGTGCAGATGGTGTAGGAGTAAACTGGGCTGTAGCTTCTTATTATGCAACTCCTGGTTTGATTCTTCGTGGAGGTTATTTGGTATTGCCCTTTGGCACTTACAACAAACGCCTTGCGGCAGGATGGATCAATAAACTTGCTTCAGATCCGGAAGGCATTGCTGATGCTTCCGATTTTGGCGTTGAAGCAGAGGGCGGCATCCAGGCGGGAACCACCAAATGGAGTTATGATTTTGCTTTATCAAACGGGATGCAATTGCAACCTGATGGCTCTACTCAATTCATTGGTATTACTGACAACAACAATAATAAATTATTTACCGGCCGGATCGGATTTTTGCCACTTGCCAATTCATCAATTGAAGTGGGTGCTTCTTTAATGACAGGAAATGTTGGAGATGGAAATCTTAAAATTAATAAGGCAACAGCGACTTTATGGGCACTTGACCTGAACGTGGTAGAAAATATCACTCCTTTTCAACTGAACATAAAAGGCCAGTATAGCGAAGCTAAAGTAGGTAACGCAACTTATACCGATCCAAATGACCCTACTCACAATTATACTTTCGACAACCATACAAAAACCGGATACATTATGGCTGCATTAAGGCCAATGTTTTCGCAAAATGACGTTGTTAAAAATTTCGAGTTAGCAGCCCGTTATGGTAATTATACCACACCTGCAAACTCGTTGTGGGGCACAAAAGATAATTCCCTCGCATTAAGCCTCAATTATTGGATGAATTGGAGAACTGTTGTAAGATTTTCTTACGAAGCTATAAAGGGAACAAGCACAGTAAGTCAAAATTTAGGGGGTAATCCCGGCGAAATCACCAAATCAAATTCAGCTTATATTCAATTTTGTATCGAACTTTAAAATATAGAACAATGAAACTTTTAAATAATAAAAAACTGGCCATTTTAAGCATCCTGGTTACCGCTATCGGATCAATGATGATCTTACTAAACAGTTGTACCGCCAGTCAAAAAATATCTATGAAATCCGGTGCTCAATTATGGTCAGAAAACTGCCAACGGTGCCATAATACTCCATCTCCATCTACCTTTTCTCCTGAGCAATGGGAAACAGTAGGAATGCACATGCAAAGCAGGGCTTTATTGACCAACACTGAGAGAGATAAGATAGTTGACTTTTTAAAACAATAATTGTTGATTTAGTAATCTTTTAGTTAGTGTTCCTTATACCAGCCAATTGCTGATTGTTAGCAGGCCTGCCTAAATGCAGATGTTTGGTTCCAACTCATAATAGGTAAAATCAGGCAATTCCTCTTTTTAAACGCTGTAAGGTTTCCTGTGCTTCATTTTCCACACTGCAAACCTTACAGGTTTTAAATTCACCAGTAAATCATTTTTACAGTAAACGTAGAAATAATCACAATTTTTATTTTAGTGCGAACAAAGGTAGTATTGCAGCTATTAGTAATGAACAGTCAAAGCGCCGGAAGGCATGCGCAGGCCCACCTTTCAAAGGTTAGGCAACCCTTGGAAATTCGTTCTGGTTCAGGTGTCCTACTCCATCGTGTATTCACAAAAACCTATAAGGTTTGCCGCATAGCCTTTGATAGTGATGGAAACCTTGTAGTGTTTTTATTGAAGGCTATTCCTCTTTTTAAACAAAGTAAGGTTTTCCAACACTTCGCATGATTATGCGATGTGTACATAAGTTGAATATTTTGGAGGCTTCTTAATAAACGAAAATTGGCAGCGTTATTAATGATCAAATTTATTCCAGGCGGGCGTTTGCTGTATGAAGGAGAACCCCAAAAAATACATAACTTTAGTTTTGAAAATAAACCAACTTAATTTTCTGCCACGGTTCGTGAAAATGAAACATGAGGGAAGATTGCTTAATCTAAAAAATCACACCAAAGAATGCTTGGAAAAATCCAACATTTTGTACGAAAAGTATAAGTGTTAGCTTCTTTCAAAGTGTAATTTTCCTGCTACCATTTGAACACTGCTTTAATCCTTTCTTCATAAAAAATTACTTAGCAATAGCCTATGTAAACTCCGGCGTGCATAAGCAATTGCATGATAATGTGAAGAAGTTGATAAGGGAAATAAAATAATCAAATTTAAAAAATACAGTTTCAAATAAATTTTTATACTCATTTAAATTTCTTCAACATGAAAAGATTAGTAATCATTGCAATTGCTCTCATAATCGCCGGTTGCCATTCCGGCCCGCAAAAAACAGCTGACATCATTTACCCTGCTACAAAAACAGTAGATTCATCTGATGAATTTTACGGAATTAAAGTGCCGGATCCTTATGGCTGGCTGGAAGATTATTCTTCAGCAGGCACTAAAGAATGGATAAAAGATGAAAATAAAGTAACTGATCAATACTTTGGCCAGATTCCTTTTCGCGAAAAAATTAAAAAAGGCCTGGCTTCGCTGATCAATTTTTCAAGGATAACCAATCCTGAAAAACATGGAGATTATTATTACTTCGATAAAAATACCGGTTTGCAAAATCAGGATATTCTTTACCGTACTAAAAACCCTGCTGATACTGCCTCTGCAGAAGTTTTTCTTGACCCCAATACTTTTGCACATAATGGCGCTGTTACTTTGCAGGGCACTTCCTTTACCAATGATGGTTTACTGATGGCATACCAGATCTCAAATGGCGGCTCAGACTGGCGGGATATATTGGTAAAAAATACGGGTACCGGAAATTTAGTGGGTGATACCATTAAAAATACAAAATTCTCGGGCGTATCCTGGAAAGGGGATGAAGGATTTTATTACAGCACTTATGATATTCCGAAAGGTGAAAACAGGCTCACTTACAAAACCATTCATCATACTTTATATTACCACAAGATGGGCACTCCACAATCTGCAGATGCCTTTGTTTTTGGCGGAGATAAAGAACCTGATCTTTATATCGGTGGATATACCACAGAGGATGATCATTACCTTATTATCGAAGGCGCACAATCTAACAACAACCAATTATACGTAAAGGACCTAACAAAAAAAGATGCACCCATCGTACCTGTAGTGGAAGATTATAAAAGTGTACAATCTGTGGTTGATAATGATGGAAGTACTTTATTTATTTATACCAACAGGGATGCACCCGATTATCGTTTGGTAAAAGTCGACGCTTCTAATCCTTCACCGGACAATTGGAAAGATGTAATTCCTGAATCAAAAAATGTGTTGGCGGTTAGTACAGGAGGGGGTTATTTTTTTGCCACCTACATGGTAGATGTAAAAAACAAAGTGTACCAATATGATCATAACGGAAATCAAATTCGTGAAATAGCTTTGCCTACGGCGGGCACTGCCGGGGGATTCAACGCTTACAAAGATCAAACTGATCTTTACTACGTTTTTACTTCTTTCACCTATCCTTCCACCATCTATCATTACAATATAAAAGATGGAAGTTCTTCGCTGTACTGGAAGCCTGGATTAAATTTCAACCCTGATGATTATGTTACCAAACAAGTTTTCTACAGCAGTAAAGACAGCACTAAAATACCCATGTATATTGTTTACAAAAAAGGGCTGCAGTTAGATGGAAAGAATCCTACCTGGTTGTATGGTTATGGTGGCTTTGATGTAAGCCTGATGCCGGCTTTCGATGTTTTCGGTATGGAATGGCTTGAACATGGAGGCATCTATGCACAGCCTAACCTGAGAGGGGGAGGGGAATATGGAGAACAATGGCACCTGGCGGGTACGCGCATGCACAAGCAAAATGTATTCGATGATTTTATCGCTGCTGCCGAATACCTCACCAAAGAAAAATATACCTCCAAACGATATCTTGCCATTGTTGGCGGGTCTAATGGTGGTTTGCTGGTGGGCGCTACCATGGCTCAACGCCCTGATTTAATGCAGGTCGCACTGCCCTCTGCGGGAGTATTGGACATGATACGATATAATAAATTCACTGCCGGGGCAGGCTGGGCTTATGATTACGGAACAGCGGAAGATTCATTGCCCATGTTTAAATATTTACTGGATTATTCTCCCCTGCAAAATATAAAGAAAGGTGTTCATTATCCTGCTACATTGGTTTGGGCAGCAGACCATGATGACCGAGTGGAACCCGGCCTTTCTTTTAAGTTTGCCGCTACGTTGCAGGCTGATAATGTTGGGGACAATCCTGTGTTAATGCAAATAGGCCATAATATGGGCCACTGGACAGGTATGGATTTAACAAAGGCAATCAGTTACTCAACAGATCAATATGCCTTTGCCTGGTATAATATGGGCGTTGATCCATTTAAGTGATGATAGGTATTCTGTTTCTTCTGCCGTAATTGATACTGTTGATTTTATGATTGAGTTTTGTCAATTTTATTAAAAGATACGGAAGTGGAAAAAATGAAAAATATTAACGGTGCAGGGAATTAGAATTATGGTAAAAATAAAATCAGGAATCACTATTATTTATTGGTTTACTGTTCAAAGAAATCCTTTGTTAGATCTTCGTGATGAACTATTGAATGGAGGCGGTGTGCCGCTTACTGTCTTACCGGAAGAGATGGAGGAATAGGCAAAGCACTGAGCAGTAGGCGATGGACTAAAAAAGCAGCAGATTCATTAATAATACTCATCAACGGCAAATCCTAAATCCTAAATATGAAAATCCAAAATGAAAAACATGGAAGTACATCATCTGAAGATGGATAAATTTTATTACTTTGGTAGTTTAAAGGCCAAAATAAATTAATGAAGCGATTGTCAATTGCTTTGCTGCTCATTTCTTTTGCCTATAATGCGGCAGGGCAAATGTTGCAGCCCGCTCCTTACATCCTCACTTCCGATACGGTGACTTCTGTTCCTCTTCAGGGTAAGTATTGGCAAATTATGGCCCTTCCGGTAAAATGACTTTACAGCAGGCAATGCAATCGGGGAATTTCCAGGATACTAACCGAAAGGTAAACTATAAAATAAACACCTACTGGCAACGGTTCCGACTGGTTAACGGGATGCAAAAAGAAGCAAGGGTTGCATTACCGGAAGTAGCCGCCTCTGTGGGCCTGTACACTAAAATAGATAGTGGGAATTGGGTACATGCAAAAACCGGGACGGATGTTAGCTGGAGCCTGCGTGATGGGTTGAAACAGGTTCCCGCTTTCACTCTTACTATTCCGCCCGGCCAATCAATTTTGATTTATAAAAGAGTTAAATGGAATTTTGTAGCGGCGCAGCCGGATACAATGGCTGTGTATGTGGCTTTTACCGATAAACTGGTTCAGCAGGATTATATCAATGGTGATTCCTACCTGATGACTGGCATTCAAAATGCTTTTTTGATGGGCATGGTGATACTCTCTATCATCATCAATTTTTATTTCTTTCTTGTAGTTCGGGAAAAAGAGTTTTTATGGTTTTGCATTTTCGGTATTCTTTTTTGCCTGGTCTCTTTATCAAGCCTGAACGATGTATTTCTGCGGGAGCATCCACGCTTCCTGCTATATCTCTACCTGTTTTCACGAAGCCTTATCGTGTACGCTATGATTCATTTTGTACGTACATTTTTAAAAACAAAAACACGTTTTCGCTATTGGGACAGGTTCCTGGTTATTTATAGCTATGTATTTGTAGGGGGGCTGCTGGCGGCTTTTTTTGCGTCAGCGATTTTTAAAAAGAATTTCGGGAATGCTTCTCACGCTGCAGACAATATTCTTAACCTCATCTACGGGGTTGCACTATTGGTTACACTTTTTTCGTATATCCGTAGCCGTGATAAATCCAAACGGCTGCTGGCCTTTGCGTTGCTGCCTACCATGTTGCTTCATGTACTTACCTATACGGCTGCTGTTATTAATCATTTATACTATCCGAGATTTGGTGCACCCGATGTCTCCGGATACACCTCACCATTTAATAAAGCGGCTTTTTTTATTCTCATCCTCTGTTACCTGTGGATGATGCTGCTTTTCACGTGGGTTTTGTTTTTGCGGTTTTCCGGGCTGCGAAAAGAATTGGAGCAACAGCTCGTTCTCGACAGGGTAAAGACAAGGTTTTTTGCTAATATTTCTCATGAATTTCGAACACCTCTTACGCTTATTAAAGGGCCGATTGAAGACTTTTTGAGGGACAATGATGTAGAAAAATTTAAAGAGGTATTGCCCGATGTTCACCGAAACTCCAACCGTTTGTTACAACTCATCAACCAATTGCTGGACCTTTCCAAATTAGGGGCAGGCAATTACCAGGTAAATACGGCGAGAGGAGACATTATTCCTTTTGTAAAACAAATTGTGCATTCTTTTTCTTCATTGGCGCATCGAAAAAACATACAATTAGAAACAGAAGTGGATCCCCGGTTAAGAACTGATTTAAGGAACGAAGCCATATCATTCTATTTTGACGATGACATTTTGGAGAAAATATTATCCAACCTTCTTTCTAACGCGTTTAAATTTACGCCTGAAGGAGGAAGTATTATCGTAAGCCTCGGCTTATCAGAAAATGAAAAAGCGTTTCTTGAATTAAAAATAGAAGACAATGGAATTGGCATTCCTGCTGAAAAACTTCCCTTCGTTTTTGACAGGTTTTACCAGGCAGATAATTTAGTTACACGGCCATTTGAAGGAAGCGGGATCGGATTATCATTGGTGAAAGAATTAGTGGAACTGCATGGCGGAAAAATCACCGCAATGAGCAAGCCGGGGGAAGGAACCGCATTCAGTTGTTTTTTACCGTTAAATAATAAGATCGCTACTTCCGGGACTGATGTAAAAACTGTACAGCCAATCGTTATACCTGAATATATTGAGGGCGGCGAAGTAGGGGAAGAAGAAACCACTAAAGGAGAACCAGTCGTTCTGTTGGTAGAAGACCAGCAGGATGTGCGAAAATATATTCGTGAAAAACTTACCGGCGATTACCAGGTAGTTGAAGCGAAGGACGGGCGTGAAGGCCTGGCGATGGCAAAAGAACAGATGCCCGATATAGTTATCAGCGATGTGATGATGCCCAAAATGGATGGCTTTGAATTGTGTACTTTATTAAAGGCTGATAACCTTACCAGCCATATACCGGTGATATTGCTTACAGCCCGGGCCGCAGATGCCGACAAACTCAGCGGGCTGGAAACCGGTGCAGATGCGTATTTGATAAAACCATTCAATGCAGAAGAATTAAAGATCCGGGTTCGCAATTTAATTAAATTAAGAAATAAGCTCAGGGCAAAATTCAGCGACAAGCTGATTGTGAAGCCCAGTGAGGTTACCGTCACTTCGAAAGACCGTGTATTTATGCAGCAGGTGCTGGATGTAACCGAGAAGCATCTTTCTGATGAGCATTTTTCCGTTGAACAATTGGGCAGTGAAGTAAATATGAGCACATCACAAATCAATCGAAAGTTGAAGGCTTTGATTAATCAATCGGCCCAGCAATTTATCCGTTCGGTGAGGATGCAGCGGGCAATGGAGTTACTGAAAAATAACACCGCCACTGTTTCAGAAATTGCCTACGAAGTTGGATTTAAAGACCCGGGATATTTTTCCAAAGTATTTAAGGCCCATTTTGGGCAGCAACCTTCGGAAGTGGAACATGAATAAATGCTTCGGAATGCTTTTTTTAAATGCTAATGCGCTAAAAATCTCATGTATTGCGCGATTTTTCCTAATAAATAAGGTGGTTAACCTTCTACATTTACCTCGCTTAAAACCAACTCGGTAATAGTGCCAATTATTCGGTTTTTGAGCAATCATTTCCTGATTTTTTATTGCAATAATTACAATCCTTTCAGGCAATGAAGACATCGTTGAATAATCTGGTTAATCACATTGCAAAATATTTTACCCATCTTCTGAAGAAAGTAAAATCAGGGTAATTTCTTGCTTTACTGCGGTTAGGGGCACAGGTAGCCTCCATAGGCAAGCAGGTAATTAAAGAATTTATATGCTGCACAATAAAAATCATAAACAAAAACTATTAAAAGATGAAGGTTTGAAAAAGCTTTTTACGGTGGAGTTGATAGTTATTATTATAATGATGATTTTATGCATTCTGGTGTTGGTATATGGGGTAATGGAATATTTTTTATCCTACTGGAAAGAATCGGGTTGGGGAAGTGCGCCTGTACAAAGGCCGCCGTAAAAGTGAATTTAAATACCGTGAATAAAAAAATACTTTTTCAACTTAAACACTCACATCAAAACTTTTATGTATGAAACTTACATTAAAAAAGGCAATCACCCTGGTGTTGCCGGTTTGTCTTTCTATCATTTCTTTTTCCTGCAATCAAAGTAACACCAATACTGCTGAAAAAGATTTACTTGATAAGAGTGGCATGGATACCTCCATCCGCCCGCAGGATGATTTCTTTCATTATGTAAACGGAGGATGGATAAAGAAAACTAAAATTCCTGCTTCGGAAGCTGGCTGGGGTTCATTTGTAATTCTTCAGCAAAATACCCAAAAAGAATTGAAATCGATACTCGATTCATGCGAAGCATCAAATGCTCCCAAGGGAAGCAATGCGCAAAAGGTGGGTGACTTTTATGCCAGCGCCATGGATTCTTCTACTATCGAACAGAAAGGATTAAGTCCTTTGCAACCGGATCTTAAACGAATTGATGCCATCAAAACGCCAAAAGATGTTTTACAGGAAATGGCTACAGAATACGGGATGATTGGAATGGCAAAGAGGCCATGCTTTTTATCTATTTAATTTTTCCGCTCACCCGGATGCAAAAAACAGTGATGTAATGATGGCCTATTTTAACCAGGGAGGCTTGGGGCTTCCCAATAAAGATTATTATACCAAAAATGATTCCTCAACAGAAAACATCCGAAAAGCTTACACAAAATATATTGAGAAATTATTCACCCTCACGGGTGATGATTCAACAAAAACGCCAACGGAAGCTACATCTGTTATGAAGATAGAATACGCATTGGCAAATGCATCGAAGAAGCCCGTTGACTTGCGCGATCCGTATGCGAATTATCACAAGATGGCAGTAAGCGAATTGAATGTGCAGGAGCCAAATATAAATTGGCAGTGGCTTCTTGCTCAATTGGGCATAAAAGCAGATTCAATAGTGATCGGGCAGCCTGCTTATTATATTGCTTTAAACAAAATGCTTGAAACAGTTCCTGTAAGCGGCTGGAAAAATTATTTGCGTTTTCATTACCTCAATTTTTTTGCACCTTATTTAAGTACACCCTTTGTTAATGCTAATTTCGAATTAGAAAAAATGCTGAACGGCCAGAAAGAATTGCAGCCAAGATGGAAGCGGATGACAAAACTAACTGATGAAAAGCTGGGCGATGCGTTAGGCGAATTATATGTAAAAAAATATTTTCCGCCGGAGGCTAAAAAGAGGATACTTGGCCTGGTAAACAATCTTCAACAAACCTATAAAGAAAGAATTGACAGCCTCACATGGATGAGCGATTCCACCAAACAAAAAGCGATTCTAAAATTGAATGCGATTGTAAAGAAGATTGGCTACCCTGGTAAGTGGAAAGACTATTCGTCTGTTGATATCAGTAAAAATGATTTTATTCAAAATCTAAAGAATACCGGCCATTTCGCTTATCAATATATGATTAATAAAATTGGCAAGCCTGTCGATCGAACTGAATGGTTTATGACGCCGCCCACTATAAATGCTTATTACAGTTCTTCGGCCAACGACATCAATTTTCCGGCTGGTATTCTTCAACCACCTTTTTTTTATAAAGATGGAGATGATGCATTGAATTATGGGGCGATCGGTGTGGTAATCGGCCATGAAATGACGCATGGCTTTGACGACCAGGGTAGAAAATTTGATGCACACGGCAATTTAAAAAACTGGTGGCTGCCTGCCGATTCAATAAAATTCCAAAAACGCGCAAATCTTGTAGTAAACCAATACAATCATTCATTGGTGGTGGATACCTTGCATATAAATGGCGAATTAACCCAGGGTGAAAATATCGCTGACATTGGCGGCTTAACTATAGCTTATGCAGCTTTTAAAAAAACAGCCGAAGGGAAATCTGGTAAAACGATGGATGGCTTAACGCCTGACCAAAGATTTTTTATGTCCTATGCCGAAATATGGAGATTGAAAATGCGGCCGGAAGACGAAAGAAGAAGAATTTTAATTGACCCCCATTCCCCGCCAATGTATAGAGTAAACAATGCGGTTTCGGATATTCCTGCATTTTATTCAGCATTTAATGTAAAACCGGGCGACAAGATGTATTTGCCGGATAGTTTGAGGGCGCAGGTTTGGTAATTACTTTGTTCTCATTTTTGTCTTTGAATAGATCGTTTTTGAGCAATATCAACAGCTAAGTAAATACCCCATGAAACAGGAATCAATTTTATAATGCCTGGCCTAAATCTATTTCATGAAGAAGGTTATTAAATTAAAAGAAGAAGCTATTGCTAATGCTACTGTTAATCAGCAGCCGGTTCCTTTCAGCAAGAAAAATAAAAAAAGATTATTACCTGATGTATTTTATTTAAGATGGGAAATAGAGTTACTGTCGGCGCTTGCCGGGATATTGGTTTTGATGCTGTTGCCTGATTGGCTCAATGATAAAGTAAACCTGTATTTATCAGGACAAGGCACATCAATGAATACAAATTGGATATCAGTAACCTGTAATATTTTACTTGCTTTCCTTTCGCTTTATATTGTTTTCAGGGTACTGTGGCTTTTTTTTCTCAGGAAGGAGGAGGGAACTACTCCGGGAAAAATCCGTTTGGCATTGATAACAGGCCAGTTAGCTGAAATTATTTTTTCTCTCTGTATCGTTATTTTAGTGTTGATTCTATTGGTTTCTATGATTGAATTCTTGTCAATTTTATTAAAAAATAATTTATCCGGAAAAATGAAAAATATTAACGGGGCGGGGAATTAGAATTGTGGTAAAAATAAAAACAGGAATCACTATTGTTTAAAGGAACAGAATGAAGCGGGAGATAAAATATATTAGAAAAGCAAAGGCGAAAAAATTTCAATCAAACAATAAAAAAAATATCATGAAAACAAAAACAATTTTATTAAGTATCGCTTCACTGTTTTTTTTATGTTTCAATGCAGATGCACAAAAGAAAGAAACCACTTCTGTAAAAGTGGATATTAAACAAGACAGTATTATTAATTACAAAAAACCTCAAAAGTCGATAACGCACGGTTCAGTGACCGTTGAAGGTAATAAGATAAATTACCAGGCGGTTGCCGGAACAATTGTTCTTAAAAATAATTTGGATACGCCTACCTGCAGCATGTCTTATATTGCCTATTTTAAAGACGGCGGAGACGAAGTGCAGCGTCCTATTACTTTTATTTATAATGGCGGTCCCGGTAGTTCTACGATTTGGCTGCACATGGGCGCCTGGCCCGCAACGCGTTTACCTCAATGATACCTCACGCACCAAAGCGCCTTATAAAACCGTGAATAACGATTATAGTTTGCTTGATGCCAGCGACCTTGTTTTTATTGATGCGCCGGGTACCGGTTTTGGTGAAGTGATTACCAAACAACGAGGAGGCGCTGGCCAGCCTAAAGATTTTTTTGGTATTGACCAGGATGCGCAGGCGTTCGCTAATTTTATTACGCAATTTCTTTCTGACTTTAACCGCTGGGATTCGCCCAAATATCTATTCGGAGAAAGTTATGGCACTACGCGTTCGGCTGTTCTTTCTAACATTTTGCAAGGGGAAGATAATGTTGGATTAAACGGAGTGATATTGCTTTCGCAGATATTATCCTTTAGTAATAGTGCGGATGGTGGAAAAGGAAATCCGGGTGACGATGAGTCTTACCAGTTGGCACTTCCATCATATACAGCAACGGCATGGTACCATCATAAGCTGCCCAGCCAACCAGAAAAATTGGAGCCGATTTTAAAAGAAGTTGAACATTTTGCAGTGACGGAATATGCACAGGCTCTTAGCCAGGGGGCAACTCTTGATTCAACCACCTTTAACAATATTGCTGAGAAACTCCATAACTATACAGGACTGCCAATAACTTACATAAAAAAAGCTAACCTGCGGATAATCGGACATCAATTTGAGCAAACATTGTTAGGTGATGAGGATAAAATCACGGGTCGTTTGGATTCAAGGTTTTCAGGAGATGCTTTTGACCCCTTGAGTGAATATTCACAGTACGACCCAATGGATTCCTACATTGATGCAGCATTCACCGCCACTTTCAACAACTATGTTCGCACGCAGCTTGACTTTGGTAAGAGTATGCGTTATAAAGTATATGGCGATGTCCATCCATGGGATTTTAAGCGGCAGCAAGGTTTTTTTCCAAATGTCATGAACGATCTCGCCCAGGCTATGATCTACAATCCTGATTTGAAAGTAATGCTGAACATGGGGTATTTTGATTTGGGCACGCCTTTCTTTGAAGGCGAGTATGAAATGCATCATCTGCCCATGCCCAATGAGCCTGCAAAAGAATATTGAGTTTCACACTTATTATTCCGGCCACATGGTTTACCTGCATCCTGAATCATTAAAGAAACTGCATGATAACGTGGCAAAGTTTATTGGTGATACACATTAAGCAGGCGCTGCCTTTGGAGGTTGATTTTTTGTAAATAAATATGGAAGTACATCATCACCCACACGTAGATCCCGATAGCCATCGGGAGAAAGGATTCAAAGAATATTTTTTAGAATTCTTAATGATATTTCTTGCGGTAACACTCGGTTTTTTTGCAGAAAATATCAGGGAGAGGCATAATGAAAAACAAAATGCAAAGGAATATGCCCGTTTGCTTGTTGACGACGTTGCAACTGATATTAAAGAGCTTGACCGAACAGAGCATGTTTTAGAAAGAATTATACAAAGCGGAGACAGCTTATCCAAAATAATAACTTCAAAGAATATACATAAAATTCCGGGCGGTAAATTATATTATTATGAATATTGGTCTGGCTGGCAATGGAGAGTTACTTCACGGGATGCAACATTGAAAGCATTGGAAGGCTCGGGTTCTTTGCGCTATATCGGTAATGCATCATTGATAAAAAAAATTCTTGATTACGAAGAAAGTTTAAAGATTATCACACTTCTTGAAAATAATTATACGGATGAAAAAGCCGAAAACCGGAAATTGGTTCAAAAAATATTTGACCAAAGATATTTTAAGGAGCTTGATAATATAAAGGCTGCGGCGAGAGACTCCTCTTCTCAAAGTCACAATATTGATTCGAACCTGCTGAATCAATTTTTAAACAAAAATTATCCATTGATCTATTATGATAAAAACGAAATGATGGAATTGAGTAATTTGGCACTTAATTCTTCCCGTGATTACAGAACCCTGCTAAAAACCGTGGACTTTGCAAAACAAAAAGCGAATGAAGAAATTAATGGTTTGAAAAAAGAATATAATCTTCAATGAATGAAGACGAAAACATAAAAACACTGAATATTCATGATCATGTTTTAATAAAAAAAATTACCATGTTAACGCAATTTCAAATTCCCGTAAAGAAAGTTGTCAAAGGTTTTTTGATGCTTCTGCTTATTGTCCAGGCATTATCTGCAAATGCCCAGCAAAAAATATTTAATCTTGTCCCAATTCCAGGTGTTGATCCATCCACAACAGGCGGCATCCTGGGTATAACGCAGGATCACGAGGGATATATTTGGTTCATTACAAAAGTAAAGGGACTATACCGCTATGATGGATCTCAATTTATTTCTTATACTCATAATGCAGATTCCAATTCTATAAACAGTGCGCCTTTGGAAAGTATTGCCATTGATTCCAATGATATTATCTGGATTGGAACGCTTGGCGGCGGATTAGATAAGTTTGATCCGGCTACTGATAAATTTACTCATTTCAGGCATGATCCAAATGATCCCGGAAGCCTGGCGCATGATACCGTAGCCGCTATTTTAATTGATCATGCAAACAATGTTTGGTTAGGCACCTATCGTGGGCTTGACCGGTATGATCGCAAAACCGGAAAATTCATTCATCATGCTCATAAACAAAATGATCCTAACAGCATAAGCAGTAACCAGGTAAGGGTGATATATGAAGACAGGCAGGGTGCCTTGTGGGTGGGTTGCGGCGACCCTTTTCCTAATCGCATACATTGGACCCCTGATGAAAGTACAGGCGGCTTAAACCGTTTTAATAAAACCACCGGAAAATTTATCCGTTATATGCATGATCCCAATAATCCTAACAGCATATCCAATAATAAAGTAAGGGCCATCTTAGATGACAGTAAAGGAAACTTTTGGGTAGGCACAGCAGGCGATGGTTTGCAAATATTAAACAGGAGCACCGGGAAGTTTACCCATTATTATTATGACTCTACCCATCCTGAAAACCTAAGTCGCGGGCCTTTATACACATTTGCAGGAGGAGTCAGTTATGATCAAGTTACTTTTATAAAAGAAGATGTTAATGGTAAAATATGGATAGGGACTTTACAGGAAGGCATTAATGAATATGATACTCAAACCAAAAGAATAACGCATTTCGGTTATTTGTCTCAGCCCGGTAAAATTCTCGCAGCGGATACCCTTGCGGGTTTTGCTCATCCCAGTATCTGGTGCGGTTTTATCGCCAGGGACGGTATATTCTGGCTATCAAACTGGGGAGGCCATCTGTATAAAATTGATCCCTTTACCAAACCTGTTCTTCCATTTACCGATATGCACAGGCCGAGCGCCAATTCTTTTTACGAAGATGATAATGGCGCCCTTTGGATTGCAACTGATAACGGGCTTGTTTATAAACCGGCGCAGGGCAAAGAAAATGTATTGCTGCACGATCCCCAGAATCCTAACAGTTTAAGCAGTAACGGAGTTGACGTTATCCGTGCGGATGAATCGGGAAAACTATGGATCGGAACATACTCCAGCAGCCAGAATGCCACCGCCGCAGGCAGCTGACAAATTTGATCCTGCTACACACTCTTTTACCCATTATCAGCATAATGCAAAAGACAGCAATAGTTTAGCAAGCAATTATATTTACGATCTGTATCTTGATTCTGATAAAAATTTATGGATAGGCACGAATTTCGGTTTGGATAAAATGAATACCCGCACAGGCTCCTTCATTCATTACCGACATAATGCGCAAGACAGCAACAGCCTGGGCAATAACAATGTATATAGATTAGCGGAAGAAAAAAATAGCTTGTGGGCTGGAACGCAAAAGGGATTAAATAAGTTAAATGAAAAAACCGGGAAGTGGCAGCACTACTTACCTTCTACTGCAGTTAAAGGCCTGTATATAGATGCGGCGGGCGTTTTATGGGCCGGAACAACAGATGGCCTTTATCATTATAATGCCCCGGAAGATAAATTTATCCCCTTCGATAATGTAAATGTAAAAATTGACAATGTTTTAAATATCATTGAAGATGATGAGCAAAATTTATGGGTAAGTGCGGCGAATGCCATTTATAAAATAGATAAAGAACGGAAAGAGGTAAGGATATATGGCGCCGCAAACGGCGTTCATCCAAACAGTTTTCTTTTAGCTGATAATTATAAAACTAAAGAAGGCGAATTATTATTAGGAGACCAGTTGGGATATTATCATTTTTTCCCGAAAGATATTAAAGATGCAGGTTTTCTTCCAACTGTAAATATTAACAGCTTGCAGATTGGCGGCACGGAAATATTGCCCGGTTCAAAAAGTATTTTAAGCCAGCCAATTTATAAAACAAAAGAAATAACGCTTGCCCATGATCAAAATTCTTTCGCCGTCGGTTTTTCGGCTATACATTTTCGTACACCTGGCGAAGAAAAATACTTGTTCATGCTGCAGAACTATGATAACATTTGGCACGATGCAAGCGCTACTCAGAAAGCTTATTTCTTTAGCCTGCCTCCCGGCCATTATATTTTGAGAGTAAGAGCCGTTAACCGGGATGGCGCCTGGGCCGAAAAGGATCTTTCTGTAATCATTTCTCCTCCCTGGTGGACAACCTGGTGGGCTATTATTATTTTTGCCGTAATACTTATTGTTATTATCTGGGCTATCATTTATTACCGGTCACGCCAGCTACGCCGGGAAAATAAGATTCTGGAAGAAAAAGTTAACCATCGCACTGCCCAGTTGCAGCAATCACTTGAAAATTTAAAATCTACACAAAGCCAGTTGGTGCAACAGGAAAAGATGGCGAGCCTTGGAGAACTTACTGCCGGCATTGCACATGAGATACAAAACCCGTTAAATTTCGTCAATAATTTTTCCGAGATTAATAAAGAAATGCTGGAAGAATTAAAAGCTGAGCGCTCAAGGTCAAAGGCAGAAAGAGATGAGGGGTTGGAAAATGCTATAATAGATGATCTTATCGCCAACGAAGAAAAAATTATTCATCACGGCAAGCGCGCCGATGCAATAGTAAAAGGAATGCTGCAGCACTCGAGAGCAAGCAGCGGGCAAAAGGAACCTACTGATATAAATAGTTTGTGTGATGAATATTTACGATTGAGTTATCACGGTCTGAGAGCAAAAGATAAGAGCTTTAACGCGGAGTTCACAACAGATTTCGACGACTCGATAGGTAAAATAAATATTGTTCCGCAAGATATTGGAAGAGTGTTGTTGAATTTATTCAACAATGCTTTTTATGCCTGTGCTGAGCGCAACCGAAGTTCAGTGAACGAACAAAAAAGTGAGAATTCTATTTCGTATCAACCAACAGTTTCAGTGAGTACTAAGAAATCAGAAAATAGTGTGTTGATTACCGTTAGTGACAACGGCAATGGCATTCCTCAAAATATAGTTGATAAAATCTTTCAGCCTTTTTTTACCACCAAACCTACAGGGCAGGGAACGGGACTCGGATTGAGTTTGAGTTATGATATTATTAAAGCGCATGGCGGGGAGATAAGAGTGGAAAGTAAAGAGGGCGAAGGAACAATATTTATCATTCAATTACCTTTATAATGGAGGTATTGCAGAGGCGTAGCCTCGGTTTGATATTGTAACAATGGACTTCAGTCCGTTGAAAGAGTAGCAAGAGCGTAAAAAAGAACCGGTTGGTTCGGTACATATTAAAATGCAATTGTTTTACTGATATGCGCCGTGCCTTTGGCACTCTGTCGAAAGCGATGTCTTTATACAACGGGTTGAAACCCGTTGTTACAAGATGTTTCGAGCCGAGGCTCTTATAAAAAACACAATAAAATAAAAGGATAATGAACAAAATCTTTCAACCATTCTTCACCACCGAAATAAAGGTGGCAAACAAGGAGAGTGAAGGAACAAACTTTTTTATTCAATTACCAATTACACATTGATGAAAAATCTTTTCACCATAGCGTTCGTGTTTTTCACTCTTGTTGTCTTTTCATTCAAAGGATACACACAACGTCTGGAGCCCGATTCACTCAAAATTGATTCATTGCAAAGAGTTTTACAAACAGCAAAAGAGGATACCAATAAAGTGAATACGCTGAATATGCTTAGCCAGTATATGGGAAATGACTCGGTAGCATTAATGTATGCAAAACAAGCTTTATCACTTGCCGAAAAGCTGGACTTTAAAAGCGGAGAAGCGAATGCCTATTCTAATATAGCGATAGCGTCAATACACACTTCCAGGCAGGATGCTTTAAAAAATTATTTCTCAGCACTGCAAATTTGGCAAGCACTCCATGATACCACAAATATTTGTGGAGTCTACAATTATATAACCTCTCTTTATCTGCGTGGAGAAGCAAACTACGCTGAAGCATTAAAATACCAATATGCTGCTTTAAAACTTGCACAGGCGTCTGGTAATAAGGATTTAATTGCATATCAAATGATGCTTATTGGTTTTACCAACACATCCCAGGGCAATATCACAGAGGCGATGAGCAATCTTACAAAAGCTAAAAGCCTATACGAAGAAACGGGAAACAAGAGAATGGAAGCCGCTTGTTTAGATGGCATGGGAGATATATTGTTAAAACAGGGTGATTTTGATGGGGCGATTAACAAGTATAAAGATCGCATGAAGATCAATGAAACATTTCACGACCAATTTCAGATAGGTTGGGCTTATGTAAGCATTGCAGAGGCGTACGAAGCAAAGGCATCTTCTGTAGTCGCTAAAGAAGATAAGAGCAGGTCAAAAATGCTATCGATGGCTTTAGAAAATTTTACGCACGGACTAAATATATTTAAGCAATTGGGGTATGGCGGTAATACATACGCCATTATAGGCATCGGGCTCACAAATCTCAAACTCGGAAAATTTAAAGATGCGAGGAAATACCTTGATTCAGGTTTGGTAAGGGCTAAACGGGGAAATGCCAAACAAGAGATGAGAGATTGCTACAAAGGGCTGGCTGAATTAGATAGTGCAGAAGGAAAAGTTAGTGACTCATACAAAAATTATAAACTTTTTATACTCTATCGCGACAGCGTGGAAAATGAATTTGAATTAAAAAAATCACAGGAAATAAAGATGCAATATGAGTTTGACCAAAGGGAAGCACTGGATAAAGCCGAGCAGGATAAAAAAGATGCAGAGGAAAAACGAATAAAAACGCAACAATATTTTGTTATTAGTGCCTTGGGAATTATCGTGCTTACTGTTATAATTATTGCATTTATCCAATATCGAAATAATAACCAAAAACAAAAAGCAAACACTTTGCTTCAAAACGAAAAGGAAAAAGTTGAAAGCACTTTATCAGAATTAAAATCAACCCAAGCTCAACTTATCCAATCCGAAAAAATGGCTTCACTTGGAGAACTCACCGCAGGCATTGCCCATGAAATTCAAAACCCGTTAAATTTTGTAAACAATTTTTCTGAAGTGAATAAGGAAATGATCGATGAATTACAAACGGAATTAAAATCAGGAAACACGGAAGAAGCAATTGCAATATCAAATGACATAAAGGAAAACGAAGAAAAAATAAATCATCACGGAAAGCGAGCCGATGCAATTGTAAAAGGAATGTTACAACATTCACGTCAATCTTCAGGTAAAAGAGAGCTGACTGATATCAATGCTTTATGCGATGAATATTTAAGATTGAGCTATCATGGTCTTCGTGCAAAAGACAAAGACTTCAATGCAGACATTAAAACTGATTTTGATGAAAGTATCCGCAAAATAAATATAGTACCGCAGGATATTGGAAGAGTGTTGCTGAATCTTTTTAATAATGCTTTTTATGCCTGTGCAGAGCGAAGCCGAAGTGCAGTAAACAAAGAAAAAAGCGAGAATTCTATTTCGTATAAACCCATAGTTTCCGTGAGTACAAAGAAATCAGGAAATAGTGTGTTGATTGCCGTTAGTGATAATGGAAATGGCATTCCTCAAAATATTGTTGATAAAATCTTTCAGCCATTTTTCACCACCAAACCAACCGGGCAGGGAACCGGATTGGGTTTGAGTCTGAGTTATGATATTGTGAAAGCGCATGGCGGGGAAATAGCATTAGAGACAAAAGAGAATGAGGGAACGGTTTTCAAAATTACACTTAAATCAATGTAAAATTTATGAAAAAAATTTGCATACTGCTATCGCTGCTGATTTTATCTGTGCAAACATTTGAGCAGGTTCAAGAGTTATCCAATATTGATAGTGCAAAACAAGTAGTACAGTCTTTAAAAGATGATACTACAAAAGTAAATCTGCTTGGCTCAATTGTCAATTCTTATGCAAGGAATGAATATGAATATGACTCTGCACTTTTTTATGCTACAAAGGAATACGACCTGTCACATAAACTTAATTACCCAAAAGGATTGGCCCATGCCTATGCATACTTCAGCAAATACAATGCAACAATGGGCAATGGCTCTCAAACTCTGGAATACGCGTATAAAATGCTGCCTCTGGCAAAACAAATGAATGATAGTTCGATATTAGCAGAATGTTATTTTGGTTTAGCGAATGGTTATGAATTATTAGAGGACTTCCCTCAGGCATTATACTGGAGTAAGAGGGCATATTTAGCTTCTGCTGATTTAAAGAATAAAGCATTTGCATTAATGGGGATTAGCGTTTGGTTAGCAAAAAGGAATCCTGATTCTGCGCTCTTATTGAATAAGCAAGCCTATAAAATATTTGATAGTTTACATGATACATCTTCACTTGGCCGTGCGGAAAGAGCAATAGCGGATGTATATTTTGGTCAGGATAAGCACGATGAGGTTAAAAAAGCTTGCAGCCGTGCTATTAAATGGGCAAAGGCAGCAGGCAATACAAGATTAATTGGTTCAGTTTACTTTATGCTCGGAAGAGAGTATTTAAAAGAGAATAAAATAGATTCCGCATTATATTTTACAGTAAAAGCAACAAAAAGCGCAGAGTCATTTAATGCAAGGAGTAATCTGAATGACTCCTATGGCTTGTTAGTAAATATTTTTGAACGCAACCATCAAACGGACAGCGCTTTCAAGTATGCAGAAAAGATAATTCAGTTCAAAGACAGCGTGGAGGCTTCCAACAACCACATTCATCTGCAAAGTATCGCCTTTGAGCAAACAATGCAGGAGAAGGAAAAAGCGGATGCCGTTCAAAAGGCAAAGGAAACATTACAAAATGAGGTAACAATTTCTTCCTTGCTTGTTGCATTAGTTGTATTTGGAGTGATTGCTTTCATATTGTATAGAAACAATGCGCAAAAACAAAAAGCAAAAATAAGAATTGAGAATGCATACGCTGAGTTAAAATCCACCCAGTCACAACTCATCCAATCAGAGAAAATGGCTTCGCTTGGCGAGCTTACTGCGGGTATTGCGCATGAGATCCAGAATCCACTAAACTTCGTTAACAATTTTTCGGAAGTGAATAATGAATTGGCTGATGAAATAAGTAATGAAAATAACATTGAAGAAATAAAAGCAATTGCAAGTGATATAAAGCAAAACAATGAGAAGATTTTATTTCATGGCAAACGTGCCGATGCGATAGTAAAAGGCATGTTGCAACATTCACGGGCAAGCAGCGGACAGAAAGAACTGACTGATATTAATGCGTTGTGCGATGAATATTTACGATTGAGTTATCATGGATTAAGAGCTAAAGACAAAGAGTTCAATGCTGAAATAAAGATGGATTTTGATGAGAGTGTTGGTAAAATAAATATCGTTCCACAAGACATTGGAAGAGTATTGCTCAATCTTTTTAATAATGCATTTTACGCCTGTACTGAACGAAGCCGAAGTGCAGTAAACCAACAAAAAAGTGAGAATTCTATTTCGTATCAACCAACAGTTTCAGTGAGTACTAAGAAATCAGGAAATAGTGTAGTTATTGCCGTTAGTGACAACGGCAACGGGATTCCACAAAAAATTGTTGATAAAATCTTTCAACCATTCTTCACTACCAAACCCACAGGACAAGGAACAGGATTGGGATTGAGTTTGAGTTATGATATAGTGAAGGCGCATGGTGGTGAGATAAAGGTGGAAAGTAAAGAGGGCGAAGGAACAGTGTTTACAATCTCGCTATTTAAAACATAATAGAATTTAAAGTCGATGAAAAAAATAATCGTTTCCATTCTTATCCTGTTTGCGGTAAGAAATGTTTTGGCGCAGGATAAAACAATGGACAGTCTGAAGCTGCAACTAAGCAAAGAAAAAACAGATACTGGCAGAATAAACCTGCTGATAGATATAGGCAGCCAATTCGGTTTTGGCAGGGCAAGAAATGATTCTTCCTTTTTGTATTTGCAACAGGCGTTGGATTTTTCACAAAAGATAAAATATACTAAAGGTGAAATAAGTGCCCGGTATAAAATGACAAATTTCCTAAGTTCTACTGGTAACTACCCGGAGGCGCTTAAACTGGCTTTGTCCAATTTGAAAATGGCAGAACAATTTCACGAGAACAATCTACTATTCTTTCAAACGAGGCAAACCGGATGGATATACCGCGATATGGGAGATAACAAAATGCAATTGGATTATGAAAAAAAATTAAGCCAGTTGGTGAATTCAGGAATTTATAAAGACACGGTACAAATAAAATTTTATAAATGGATTGCGAATAACTGCGTAGCACAGGCTTATTCAAGCCTGAACATGTTGGATTCTGCTTTGTGTTACGAGCTGTTAGCTTATAATTCCGCTTTAATAAGAGGATTAAAAGGTAATGAAGGGCTCGCCCTTGCAACCAGTGAACTTGGTAAAGATTACTCCCAAACGGGGGATTACGATTCAGCATTTTTCTTTTACAGGAAGAGCATTCCTTATGCCCTGGAATCCGGTCGTCGTGATGTGCTTGCCAGATCTGAATGGGGCATGGCTTCTTTATTTCATAAAAAAGGACAATCAGACTCTGCTTTCTTTTATGCCCGGCAATCGTTGAAGGAAGCACAAACTACAGACTTGCCCGCGGGAACTATGATTGTGGATTCACTTCTTTCTGTATTATATCAAAACAAACATCAGTATGACAGCGCTTATAAATACCTGCAAAATTTTGTTGTACTAAAAGACAGCGTATATAATCAAAACAAAATAGCACAGGCGCAAAATTTATCGTTTAATGAAACGCTGCAACAACAACAATTAGAGCAGGCAAAAAAAGAAGCGCAACAGCAGTATCAGACTAAAATAAAATTTTACATTCTCGCAGCAGTCATTTTAATTTTCTTAATCATTGCATTCTTACTGTTAAGGAATGTTCGTAATAAAAGAAAAGCAAACTTTCTTCTTAGTAATCAAAAAGAAAAAGTAGAAAACACATTATCAGAATTAAAATCCACCCAATCCCAACTCATCCAATCAGAAAAAATGGCTTCGCTTGGAGAACTGACTGCAGGCATTGCACATGAGATACAAAATCCGTTAAACTTCGTGAATAATTTTTCTGAAGTGAATAAAGAAATGATGGAAGAGCTGAAAAATGAACGCTTAAAGCCGAAAGCAGAAAGAGATGACCAAACACAAGATGAGATCATAAATGAGTCGTAAATAACGAAGAAAAAATTAATCATCATGGCAAACGTGCCGATGCGATTGTAAAAGGAATGCTGCAACACTCACGGTCAAGCACAGGTGTAAAAGAACCAACAGATATTAATGCATTGGCAGATGAATATTTACGATTAAGTTATCACGGTTTAAGAGCCAAGGATAAAAATTTCAATGCAGAAATGAAAACTGATTTTGATGGCTCAATTGGAAAAATAAATATCATTCCGCAGGATATTGGAAGAGTGTTATTGAATTTATACAACAATGCCTTTTACGCCTGTGCTGAGCGAAGCCTAAGTGCAGTAAACAAAGAAAAAAGTGAGAATTCTATTTCGTATAAACCAACAGTTTCAGTGAGTACTAAGAAATCAGGAAATAGTGTAGTTATTACCGTTAGTGATAACGGAAATGGTATCCCTCAAAAAATAGTTGACAAAATATTTCAGCCATTCTTTACCACCAAGCCAACAGGACAGGGAACAGGATTGGGTTTGAGTTTGAGTTATGATATTGTAAATGCGCATGGCGGGGAGATAAGAGTGGAAAGTAAAGAAAGTGAAGCCCGCCCGGATGACCCGGTCGGACGGGGAACGGAGTTTATAATAACATTACCCTTAACCGATAAAAAAAAGTTTATATGAAAAACTTATTGCAACTGATTGTACTTATTTTTTGGTTGCTGCTATCCGGCTGTAATAATAATACGGCTGTTCCGCTTCCGGTGGATACATCAGTGCAGCCCGTAACGAGAGCTTTACATTTTAGTAAGCCGGAGCCACTGCAGTTAACAGATACAACCAAGGTAAGTGTTACCACCACAAAGCTCAATTTTAATCAATTACCTGAAGAGGTTTTTGACAGCACGGTAGCACAGCCCTTTGCAGGTGAGCCGGAGGTAAAACCCTTTAGTTTGGATAGCCTGCCTACAAAGCACTTTGATTTTAATAAGATCCCTTCGCAGCCTTTGAAGTACGAAACCATTTTATTGGGTAAGCCCCGTGTCCTAGATGTTGAGTTGCAGCCTGCAAAACAAATAAGTGGTGATGCAATATATAAGTTAAGATGCAATGAACTCTCTGATGATGACTATCTGTGTATAAAAAAAGATGCGAGGGGGTTTATCTGGCTGCTTACTACCAGTGGTTTGTACAGGTACGATGGCAATAAACTGGTTCAGTTTTATCATGGAGATATACCTCCTGGCTTCATTAAATCTATTGAGGATGATAAAGGAAGGTTGTGGTTTCAAACACTCAATAATGGCATATATTTGTTTGATATACAAAATAACCTGTTAGACTATATACCCCAGGCAATGCTTCATTGTAAACGGAATTTTAGCCTGGTAACCGATGCTGGAAAAAGAATATGGTCCAGTTCAGATTCCGGCTTGCATATTATAGATGAAGACCTGGGCGCCATGAAAACCATCACAACTGCACAAGGTCTGACAACAAATGCAACATACATGCAGGTTACGGGTGAAAATAATAATATATGGGGAACTTCAAAAGATCAAGATATAATTATTATCAATACAAAAGATCAAACCATAAAAGATATAGACTCTACTGAAAGGCCCCATAGCGCTTTTGTCTTTAATATGCTTGAAGACGCCCATAAAAATATATGGATGTTTAATAATAATGGAAGCGCAGATATAATAAATATTACAAAAGGAACAGAAAGCTACTTTAGCAACGAATTATTAAACATCAGCAATGGAGATAGTTTTGCTTTCGCAACGGCTGTTTTAGACGATAATACAGGAAATATATGGGCATCGTACCTATTGGAAAATAAACATGCACGGCGGACCCGGCCAGCTTAAAATAATTAATCTTCAAACAAAAACAATCCGCACGGTTTATCTTCCCATTCCTTCAATACAAAAACCGTATTCACCCAACGTTACTGCTGAAACAGAAGATAAATATGGCCAGGTATGGTTGAATGCATTTGGAGGATTATACATGATGAAAAAAAGGGGGTGCACTATTCATCAATCCGGCGCCGAAAATATTACGGCCACTACTGAAGACTGGCCAAAACATATATGCGTAGCTACTTTTTATAAGGGTTTGCGAATTCTTAATCCGGCAACAGGCAAGGCAAAAATATTAGACAAATCCAATGGCCTAAGCAACGATTCATTGGAGGATGTTCATCAAATAAATGGGAAAATATACACGGTGACGTTTTCAGGGCTGGATATTATTGATTCATTATACCAAAATATAGAACATATTAAAATACCGGTAGGGGTATCTACTTTACTATACCAGCACGCTATTTGGTCTTCAAATAGGGCAGTGAAAGGAATAACGATAGTTGATCCGGAAAAAAAGATAAAAGTCACTGCATTGCTACCTGGACTGCCTACAGATACTTCTGTCGGTAGGATACAAAGTGATAACAGGGGTAATATATGGTTTGCTACGGCTGTAGGTAAAAGAGGGTTCATTAGTGGCAACAACCTATTGGTGAGATATGTCGATAGTAATATTATTCCGGATAACAATGGGGGCGGCCCATTGTTGTTGACCATGCAGGCAATACCTGGATGGGCCATTCATACAACGCTTTATAGAGTAGATAAGCAGCAAGATTCAATAACAATTTTTACACCTTCCCAGGGACTAATAAACAGACAAATTATTTCTCTGGTGGAGCACAGGGGAAGTATATATGCTGGTACGCTCGGAGGCATTAATATAATAACGCCCCCTGATCAGTCCCCAAATAAGAAGTGGATAGTGCAATCCATAGGGAAAAACTTTGGTATTATTAAAACATTTGGCGGCTATAATTCGGAATGCATTGCAGATAACGGTACCTATTTTTGGACAGGAAACGGAGGGTTGACTTCCATAAAAAATACGGCAGTTAATGATGCCACCCCCTCAACTTTTATAACCGGCCTGAATGTATTCGGTAAGCCGGCTTATTTTTCAAAAAGTTCAACCGCGTTTACAGTAGTTCCAGATACTCTTTGGAGCGAAAGTAAAGATACTTTTTACCTCAAAGGTCAGCGGGTACATCTTGCGGCTGGGGATGAACAGAAATGGAAGTGGGACAGTATTAGCGGACCATATAATATGCCGGTGAATCTCAACCTTCCTTATGATGAAAATTACCTGCAGTTTCATTTTTACCAGGCTAACCTTGGGGTAGAGGATATAGTTTGGTATAAATATATCCTGGAAGGAGTTGACAAAAACTGGAGTGAAAAAACTTCGAACAAATTCAGCCAGATCTATTATACGCTTTCACCGGGTTCCTATACTTTTAAAGTGTCTTCCCTTTACAATAATGAATGGAGTAAACCAGTGAAATTTAGCTTTACAATTTCTCCACCCTGGTGGAAAACATGGTGGGCCTATTCGCTGTACGTGTTTTGTTTAATTGCCGCTATATGGGCTTTTATTGATTATCGTTCAAGAAACTTAAAAAAACAGAAGAAGATCCTGGAAGAAAGAGTTGCTCGGCGAACAAAGCAACTAAGTGAAAAAACCACGGAATTGAATAAGTCGCTTGAAGATTTGAAATCTACCCAAAGCCAATTGATCCAACAGGAAAAAATGGCTTCGCTTGGCGAACTCACCGCAGGCATTGCCCATGAAATTCAAAACCCGTTAAATTTTGTAAACAATTTTTCTGAAGTGAATAAGGAAATGATCGATGAATTACAAACGGAAGCTTAAAATCAGGAAACACGGAAGAGATGAGCAATTGGCAGATGAACTATCAAATGACATAAAGGAAAACGAAGAAAAAATAAATCATCACGGAAAGCGAGCCGATGCAATTGTAAAAGGAATGTTACAACATTCACGTCAATCTTCAGTGTAAAAGAGAGCTGACTAATATCAATGCTTTATGCGATGAATATTTAAGATTGAGCTATCATGGTCTTCGTGCAAAAGACAAAGACTTCAATGCAGACATTAAAACTGATTTTGATGAAAGTATCCGCAAAATAAATATAGTACCGCAGGATATTGGAAGAGTGTTGCTGAATCTTTTTAATAATGCTTTTTATGCCTGTGCTGAGCGAAGCAAAAGTGTAGTAAACCAACAAAAAAGTGAGAATCCTATTTCGTATAAACCCACAGTTTCAGTGAGTACAAAGAAGATCAGAAAATAGTGTGTTGATTACCGTTAGTGATAATGGGAATGGCATTCCTCAAAAAATAGTAGATAAAATCTTCCAACCTTTCTTCACCACCAAACCTACAGGGCAGGGCACAGGACTTGGATTGAGTTTGAGCTATGATATTATGAAAGCGCATGGCGGGGAAATAAAAGTGGAGAGTAAAGAGAAAGAGGGAACAACATTTATAATTCAATTAACACTAACAACATAAACTCTGTTAAATGAAGAAGATTTTTGCACCACTGCTACTCATAGGTTTTTCTTTTGCAATTAATAGTTGTAATAATAGGAAAAGGAATATTCCTTTACCGGAATATATAAATCAGCCTAAGACAGTTGCGCTGCATTGGTCAGCACCTCAAAAAATAAGATTTTATGATACTTCCAAATTAATCGTAACAACAAAAAAGTTAGACTTTAATGCACTGCCTGAAGAAGCATACGATAGTTCGATGGCACAGCCGTTTTCAAAAGAACCAATAGTAACTCATTTTAACTGGGACAGTTTACCTCATGCAGCTTTTAATTATAACAGCCTTCCATCAAAGCCATTGCACTTTAAAACTTATATCGTTACGCCGAAAATTATGAAAGCAGGACCGTTGGCTTTTTATGATTTTAAAAAGCAGCCTTTTTTTCAAATTGGCAATGGGAATAAAATTGGTTTGTTACTGTATGCATTGGAGGATAAAGCGGGTTTTATATGGATTGCGTCTACAGATGGGTTATACCGGTACGACGGTCAAAACCTGGTAAGGTATCTGAAAACAAATGATTTTATACGAGAGTTAAGGGAAGATGGTAAAGGGCAAATCTGGATTTTATTCTATAGTTCCAACTCCTCATACAAGGGCATCGATGTATTAAACACCCAAAAAAATACATTGCAGCAGTTATCTGCCCAAGATATGGGATGTACAATTCCGAGGGGCCTGCTGCCCGAAAGCAACGGGAAAATATGGGTAGCAACCGATAGTGGCATGCGCATTATTGACGTAAATAAAAATCTTATAAAAAGCTTTACTGTAAAACAAGGTATGTCCGCCGAAGGCGCTTATGGGATCCTGCAAGATGATGAGAAAAAAATATGGATAATAACACCTAATGGTTTGGATATTATAAACGCGAACCAGAACACTATAACTTATTTCAAAAAAGAAAATGGATTGCCTTCAGATTCGACGCGGCAGATAAGGGAAGATAAAGAGAAAAGAATATGGTTAAATGATCCCCACTTCGGATTATATGTGATTGACAGGCAGGCAGGCTCTGTTACAAGTCTGGATAATGCCACGATGAATTTAAAACCGGCAGGTAAAGGTGGCGGCTTAATATATAATATTGCCGATGATGGTAAAGGAAACATGCTTGTTGATTATATAACCGATTACAGTAAACAAAGCAACGATGTAAAGATCATCAACATAAACAATAAAACTTCCCAACAAATAAGAAACTTACAGTTCGGGCTTGTTTATTCTATGTTCGGGGATAGATACGGGCAAACCTGGTTATGTTATCTATATGGCTTATTTGTTTTAAATAAAAATGGCCGCCATATACACCATGCAGGCAATACAGATACTACAACTGCCCTCGCGGAAGATGCCCGCAATAATCTATGGATCGGCACAACCAATGGGATCAGAATTTTAAATCCTGCTACCGGTAAAGCAAAAATCTTTAATGAAATCCCGGGGATAAGGGCAGACTCGCTGCGGAGTTTCAATGTAATTGATGGGAAGATGTATGTAAGTCCATTTAGAGGAACAGATATTATTGACTCCGCTTATAAAACGATAACACACTTTGGTAATAATATTATAGCGAGTGCTACGGTGTTACAAAAGGACAATATATGGCAACAAAACTGGGAAACTCACGGCATTGAAGTATTTAATTTAAAAAAGAAGTTGCATTTTCATGTGGATGTTTCGGAGGAAAAACAAAGTCAACCGGGAAATAAACAAAGTCAACGTCCGCAAACAATTATCCAGGATACTGAGGGAAACATTTCGCTCTGTTCCGGCTTGTGTTTTTTGGGTGTAATAGATAGCGGAAGCGCATATATACGATATACTGATAGTGCCTTATCCCCGGAAGTTGCCACAGAAAAACCAATGTGTTTTGATATGTCGGGTAACGTATGGATCGGAATTGATACCGTTTTGTATAAGATAAACAAGCGCAGAGATTCTGTTACGATGATTACCCCGAAAAACGGGTTGCTTAATTCCGCCATCAAATTCCTCAATGAATTTAACAATCGCATTTATGCAGGCACCGGTGCAGGCTTTAGTATCGTTACGCCGCCAAATGCATTAACGGGTAATACATGGCACATACAACCTTTGGGAAAAGATGATGGCTTTAGTAATAGCTTTCATGTACCCGGAGCCATTTTGCATGATGGGACTTATTTGTGGGATGGAGATGGAGGAATAACCTTTTTACCTCCGCCGCAATTAACTAAATCCGTTAAGCCCAAAACGTATATAACGGGCATTGATGTTTATAATGAGCCACAATCTTTTTCAGCCAAACCTGGTGGTTACAGAGTAACAGCAGATACCATGTGGGATGCCAATACAGGCAAATATTATCTTAAAGGACAAAAGTTCAATACCGCTTCCGTTCATTATGAACGTAAAATGAAATGGGACAGCACAACCGGCGCTTACAACATGCCGGTAAATCTTACACTCGCATATGATGAAAACAATATAAAGTTTCATTTTGTTCAGTCAAATGCAGGTTCAAAGGATGTAGTGTTGTACAAGTATATCCTGGAAGGAAATGATACCACATGGAATGATGAAACTTCCAATACATTCACCAATGATTATTTCGACCTGCCAAATGGTAACTATATATTTAAAGTATCGTCTCTGTATAATAATAAATGGAGTAAGCCTGTTGAATTCAGTTTTAGGATAGCCAGGCCGTGGTGGGAAACCTGGTGGGCATTTGTAATATATTTAGTGTTGATCGGGCTGATATATGCGGCATTTCGTTCCATCAATTTAAACCGCCGGAATAAACTGCTTGAAGTAAAAGTAAACCAGCGTACAGCGCAGTTAAACCGGTCACTTGAGGATCTAAAATCCACTCAATCTCAACTCATCCAATCCGAAAAAATGGCTTCGCTCGGTGAACTCACTGCAGGCATTGCGCATGAGATACAAAACCCTTTGAACTTTGTAAATAATTTTTCTGAAGTAAATAAAGAAATGATGGAAGAGCTGAAGGCTGAACGCTTAAAGCCAAACGCAGAAAGAGATGATAAGTTGGAAGATGAACTAATAAATGATGTTATAGATAATTCAGAAAAAATAAATCATCATGGCAAACGTGCCGGTGATATTGTAAAAGGAATGTTGCAACACTCACGTTCAAGCACAGGTGTAAAAGAACCAACAGATATTAATGCATTGGCAGATGAATATTTGCGATTGAGTTATCATGGTTTAAGAGCAAAGGACAAATCTTTTAATGCTGAAATGAAAACTGATTTTGATGAAACGATAGGAAAAATCAATATCATTCCGCAGGATATAGGAAGGGTATTGTTGAATTTATACAACAATGCCTTTTATGCAGTAAAGCCCGCCTGAACGAATCATTCGGGCAGGAACAAAAAAGCAAGAATCTTATTTTGTATGAACCTACGGTTTCAGTAAGTACAAAGAAAGTTTGGAAATCATGTAGATAATTAACCGTGAGTGACAATGGAAATGGTATTCCACAAAAAATAGTTGATAAAATATTTCAGCCCTTCTTTACTACAAAGCCAACAGGGCTGGGAACGGGGCTGGGTTTAAGTTTGAGTTATGATATAATTAAAGCGCATGGAGGGGAGATAAGAGTGGAGACGACGGAGGATGAGGGTACGGAGTTTATAATATCATTGCCCGTTTAAATAAGCGTTTTGCGGAGGCGTAGCCCTGCCTACCGGCAGGCAGGCTCGATTCGATATTGTAACAATGGATTTTAATCCGTTGAAAAGATAGTAAAACCAGTAATGAAAACCGTAGAGCCTGTCCCGGTTTTTCGGGATTCTGAACATGAAATGGAAGAAGCTTTGATGGAAATATGTATCGTGCCTATGGCACTCAATCTTTTGATTGTTGTTTTACCATGGGTTACATTGTTACAATGTAACCGAGCCTATGGCTCTCAAAAGAATAGAATCAATCAATGATATGGTCCTAATAATAATTAAAAATAAATAACAACTATTTTTGCCCATCCCCAAACTTTTGATAATTAGCACATAACAATAGACTTAATTTTCATTTTTAAACATCGCAATACATTATCATGAAATGCCTTAGCCTTTTTTTACTCAGTTTTATATTGATAGTATCTACTTCGCAAGTTGCCCCGGCGCAAACAACTTCCGGATACGATCCACACGAAACTTTTGATCCATTATTCTTTACCCATAATGGCAATGAATACCGCAGTGCCGACGGATCTGCCGGCGCCGTTTACTGGCAAAACCGGGCAGATTATATCATCCATGCCCGGTTGGATACCAGCGATTTCAAAATTACCGGAACGGTGAATATTCATTATACTAACAACAGCCCGCACGCGTTGTCCTACCTGTGGCTGCAACTTGAACAAAACCTTTATAAATCTTCTTCGCTGGGCGCTCAATCTGTTCCCGCTTCGGGTTTGGAATACGGCCCAGCCGAATTTTCCGGAGGATACACGATTAGCCAGGTTGACGTCCGGCAAAACGGGGCCTGGCAAAAAGCTGATTATATGATCACTGATACCAGGATGCAAATTCGTTTGGCAAAAGATTTACAGGGAAAAGGAGGAAATACAGAACTGAAAATATCCTATGAATTTAAGATACCTAAAAACGGCGTGGATATTATGGGAAGAACGCACACTAAAAATGGATGGATATACCAGGTAGCGCAATGGTATCCGCGGATGGCGGTGTATGATGATGTAAATGGATGGAACAACTTGCCCTTTGTGGGGGCCGGGGAATTTTACCTGGACTATGGCGACTTTGATGTCTACCTGACTGTACCCTCAAACCAGGTGGTGGTAGCATCTGGCAAGCTTGAAAATCCAGGGGATATGCTGACGCCAACCGAAATGGAACGGCTTCAGGAAGCCGAAAAAAGTGATACGACTGTATATATCATAAAACCCGGCGAAATAAATGATCCCAAAACCAGGCCAGTGCACAATGGTATGCTCACCTGGCATTTTAAAATGCAAAACACGCGCGAATTTTCATGGGCCTGCTCCAAAGCATTCATCTGGGATGCCGCGCGTGTTGACCTGCCAAATGGCCACCACCCGTTAGCTATGTCGGTTTACCCCATTGAATCTAACGGAAAAGACCGGTGGAGCCGGTCAACTGAATACCTGAAATTTAGTATGGAATTTTACTCAAAACTCTGGAAGTTTGATTATCCCTGGCCGACTGCTGTAACAGTAGCCGGAGATGTTAGCGGGGAAGAATACCCCGGTATTGTGTTTTGTAATCTTAACGGCAAAAATGCGGGGCTGTTTTTTGTTACTACACACGAAATCGGCCACAACTGGTTTCCGATGAGTGTTGGCTCCGATGAGCGACGGTATGCCTGGATGGACGAGGGATTTAATACTTTTCAGAATTACTATTCAAAGGAGTCTTTCAATCATGGTGAATACGTCCCCAGGCAAACACCGGTGGATGGAATCATGCGCCGGTATAAAGAAGATAATGATCAGCCGATTTTGACCTATGCGGATCGGATAAAAGAAGGTTCTCTCGGTTACCTGGCTTATTCAAAACCAGCAGCCGGGTTATATCTGCTGCGGGAAGCCATCCTCGGGCCTGATCGTTTTGACTATGCCTTTCAAACCTATGTACACCGCTGGGCATACAAGCATCCTAAACCGGAAGATTTTTTCCGGACGATGAACGATGCTTCCGGTAGTGACTTGAACTGGTTTTGGAAAGGATGGTTTTATAACAACTGGAAATTAGATCAGGCGGTGACAAATGTCTCCTATAAAGATAATGACCCGGTCAAAGGTACTATCATTACTCTTGTCAATAAAGACAAACTGGTAATGCCGGTAACCCTAAAAATAGTGATGAAAACCGGGCAGGCTGATACGCTGCATTTGCCTTTCCAGATATGGGAACGAGGGGGAACATTTGAAGTGCCTTATCATTCCACTACGGCAATAGATTCTGTGATTGTTGACCCGGACCATATATTACCGGATATAGATCGTTCTAATAATACCTGGAGTGCTCAATAAATTTGACAAATATTATTTACCTGGATTGCCTCCTTCCCAGGGTGTATTAATCAACATTTTCCGAATGTGGATGAAAGTAATAATTTGTGATTGTGCTATCTATTTTATGTTATCATCAACTTAACCAGGTTGGCGTGTATAAGAAGTAAATGGATTAGTAATACTATTTAATTAATATTGTATATAAAACTGATTATACATCATTTTTCAAATTATGGCCTTTCAATTCATTATTACCATAATAATCATTAACTACCTGCGTAAGTCGCTTCAAATGCGGCTTACTATGCCTGAGTGGAATACCAAACTCATGTGGATCTTTTATGCAGACATCGCCGTACTGGTGATCAGTTTTTCCGTGAGAAGAGCGGATGTAGTAACGGATTGGCTTTCTATCGCTTTGCTGGCCCTGTTAATGTACCTGATTTATTCAAAGAGTGAGTTTAAGCCCGCTGCATTTTTGTTAACTGCAATGGTTCCGTATATAGCTGTTACCGTAATTGCTTACCTCATTAAATTAATCAATCCCCATTGGTATGACAGTTGGCATGACTGGATAGACGCCGCAACAACCTTTGCCATCATCTGGGCATTTGGTAGCTGGATCATGACCAAAAGGCAAAGAAAAGAACTGGCCAAAGCACGTAAAAAAGCCATCGAGGAAGAACAAAATAATAAGGTGATCAGTGCAATGAAAGACCAGTTGGAAGTACAGGTAGCAGAAAGAACCATGGAACTGACCCAACAAAAAGAAGAACTGGAGTTGGCTTTAAGTGAATTAAAAGCTACCCAGTCACAATTGATCCAGTCAGAAAAAATGGCTTCACTGGGAGAACTTACTGCGGGCATAGCCCATGAAATTCAAAACCCTTTAAACTTCGTCAATAATTTTTCTGAAGTGAATAATGAATTGATAGAAGAATTGAAAACAGAATTGGCAGCTGGCAATCAGCAATTGGTAACAGAAATCGCAAACGATATAAAAGACAACGAACAAAAAATCCTTCATCATGGCAAACGTGCCGATGCGATCATAAAGGGAATGTTGCAACATTCAAGAGCCAGTTCGGGCCAGGTAGAACCCACTGATATCAATGCCCTCGCTGATGAATATTTGCGATTGGCTTATCACGGATTGCGCGCAAAAGATAAAAGTTTTAATGCGGATATGAAAACGGATTTTGACGAAAGTATTCCTAAAATAAGTGTTGTTCCGCAGGATATGGGAAGAGTAATTTTGAATTTAATTACGAATGCATTTTATGCCGTAACTGATAAAAAGAAACAATCGGATGATACTTATGAGCCAACTGTTTCTGTAAGTACAAAGAAATCAGAAAATAGTGTGTTGGTTACCGTTAGTGATAATGGTAATGGTATTCCTCAAAAAATAGTTGATAAAATCTTTCAACCCTTCTTTACTACTAAACCCACGGGACAAGGCACTGGATTGGGATTATCATTAGCTTATGATATTGTAAAAGCACATGGTGGGGAGATAAAAGTGGAAAGTAAAGAAGGGGAAGGGAGTGAATTTATCATTCAATTGCCCATTTAAAGAAAATAAGAAATCGTCGAATTTGTTGCTTTACTGCTATTTTGAAATACCTTCATTATCAAATAGTATGATGAGTTGAATTGATAACAATTGTAAAATGGATCATCATGAAAACAGCCATCCTTCTCACTTTTATTTCCTGCCTGTCTGTTATTTCTACAAGGGCGCAAACAACCGGCATTTCTTCATTAAAAGAAGAACCTAAAAAAGGATTGTTTGAGTCGGATCAAATCCTGGAGATTACGCTAAAAGGCAGCTTTCGTCAAATATTAAATGATCGTGAAGGGGAAGCAAAAAAATACCCGGTTGAGTTGACTTATACATCCGATTACAGCAACAAAATTTCAATACCAATAGAAGTAAAAACGCGTGGCCATTTCAGGAGGCAAAAAGGCAATTGTACTTTTCCGCCTTTGTTGCTCACTTTTCCAGGAAGCGATGAAAATTCTTCTTCTTTTTTTCCTGCACAAACTTCCTTAAAGTTAGTGATGCCATGCAGGGGGGAAGAATTTATAGTGCATGAATGGCTGGTGTATAAACTTTACAATTTAATTACGCCACAAAGTTTCAGGGCAAGGCTCGTGAGAGTAAAACTGGAAGATGAGAACAATAAAACATTGGCTTCGCCTTTTTATGGAATTATCCTGGAAGAAGAAAACCAGATGGCCCAACGAAATAATTCTGTGATTTTAAAAAAGAAGATAAAGCCACAAGAAACCATGCGGGAGCCTTTTTTAAAAACGGCCGTGTTTGAATACCTTATTGGTAACACAGATTGGTCAGTTGAATACCTTCAAAATATAAAATTGATTGCCGCAGATTCTAACTCTGTCCCTGTCGCCGTTCCTTATGATTTTGACCTTGCCGGAATCGTGAATTCGCCTTATGCCAAACCTGCGGAAGAATTGCAAATGAGTTCCGTTCGCCAAAGAAGGTACCGCGGTTATTGTATAAAAGATATGAGCCTGTTTGACAGTACCATTGCTTTTTACAATCGAATGAAAAGTGATATTTACCAACTATATGAAGGTTGTTCATTAATTGACGGCAAGTATAAAAAGAGGACGATACAATACCTCGATCAATTTTATGGGGTAATTAATGATCCGAAAAAGCTGGAAAAAGAATTCGGGTACCCCTGTGACCCTAACGGAACCGGGAACGTGATCATTAAAGGTTTAAGAGAAGATTGATTAAAACTAAAAGTGGTTTTAAAATTATTTATAAGAGAATAAAGAATAAAATGTTTTTGGTTATTCCCCATGCGTCCTTAGTGTTATGACAATTGGCAGGTAGCGAACATCGGCTACGGACTGAAAACCCGCGGCCTGACCTTCGGTGCCGCTATGGCTTTATTCTCTCCTGGCATTTTGAACAAAAATATTATACACTTCATTCGGCTTTTTAATCATATTAAAAAAGCCGTCAAGGTATCCCGTCAAATCTTTTTTGGTTCTTGAGGTAAGAAGGCCACAATTATTGATTAAAGCATAAATATTTTTTTCCTGATTTTTAAAAATATCTATTGCCTGATTGATTTCACCAATAGTTCTGGGAAAACCACGATACAACCTTTCTCTCACATCTGAAATATTAAGTTTTGGATCGGGTATTGCATAGTCTGTATTTACAAACCCGGAATAATCAAAATCATAAGGAACCACATAAGGCAACGGGAAAGAATCATTTTTTGGAAGGAGCAGCCTCGTATTATGACTTACAGAAACGCCCCAATCTGTATTGCCAATCATATATTCAAATATAGATACCAAAGTCATTTGCTGCCGGTCCGTCTGGCGATAGTCTATTTGATCTTTTTTATAATCAGTGCAATTATTCCGCTTTGCCAAATCTTTAGTGTCTTCCATCAGGAAAGCGTTTTCTATTATGGGTTTCTTTTTGCCGGTACTGTCAATTATTTTTAAATTCAATAGCCTCACCCGAAAGCTTTTATTCGTAAGCAAATTGTACATTTTATAAATAAGAAATTCACTCACCAAATATTGTTGATAAGTATTTGAAGTCTTGCACTGGCTTACTAATTTTAGCGAACCCAATGGTTTCAGCATTGAACCTTTTTTATTTTTAAAAATAACTTTTAAAGGAGGCACATAACAGAAGTCTTTTCTGAAATGCCCTCTTATTTCAAGAATATGGGCACATCTACTTTGGTACTGTCAGGGAGCGTAGCCGAAAAACTGGCCGGAAATTTAGCGCCGGTTTTTTGTTTATGCCTGAAAACCTGTACCATGTTGGTTTCGATGGTGGCATTTAAAACAGAAGTGTCTTCAAAAAATTTCACTTTATTAATGGAAACCTGGCCGGAGACAATCTTAGACGTAAAGAAGAAAAGAATAACAGTCGAGAATAAAATTGATTTCATAATCTTTAAAATTATGCCTGTCTTCAAACCGCATGTATTTTTAAAATTATTTTCACATGTCAAATTTTATTTCATAATCTCTTTAATAACATGGCCAATTGAGCCGCTGGGCGTTTCAATATGAAGCAATGCCGCCACGGTTGGCGCAATATCAGTAATATAAATTTCCCGGTTTGTTTTGCCGGGTGTAATATTCCATCCATACCAAATCAATGGAACATGCGAATCATAAGGGTTCCAGACGCCATGAGTAGTGCCTCCGTTTACAAAGGCCTTCAATCCATTGCGGATCAAACAATAATTTGAATATCCCCACTTCTGGAAGGATAATACGCATTTGAAATTTTATTTTTAATCATCTGGATTCAGGGTTACCGCGTTTAAATTATTCAAGCGCAAAAGCCCTGGAAATTCCAGGTTGCTGCACTAAGAAATCAATAACAGTATTATCTACATCTTCTTTTTTAAGGTGACGTGAAGATGCTATCGCTTTTCGATCGAGATAAACCTGGTGATTAAGAATACCAATCACCAAATCATCTACATTAAATTTTTCCTGTAAAAAGATTATTAAGATCATTAGAAATTTTTTCTACATCCACATTTCCGGCAGGAATTTTATGCTCTTTCAAAAATGCAGGAACCTGGGCAACTCCATGATCTGCAGTAAGAAAAATAAGATATTGCCCTTTGCCAATTTGTTCATCAAGAAAATCAAGAAATGCGCCGAGGTCTTTATCCAGCCTTAAAAATTCATCCTCTGCTTCCACAGAATTAGGGCCAAAAGTATGGCCGATATAATCTGGTGTTGAAAGGCTAATCGCTAAACAAATCTGTGCCTGAATCTTTACCTAATTGCTCGCCGTTTATGGTAGCCTTAGCCATATCAAAAGTAAATGATATTGCCATAAGGAGTTACATGTCAGCATTCCGATAATTCTTACCAACAAACTGTTTCAGGTTGTAGGGAAACCCTTTTCATCTGCACTGAAAGGTTTGTATTCATAAGGCTCTTTATCTGGCGCGCTTTGTACATATTGTTTCAATTGGGTATAAGTGTATTCCAGTTTTTCGAATAATAATTGTCCGACTAATTTTTTTGCATTAAGGTCTTTTACCCATTCGGGTAAATCGTTCATATAATAGGAAGAACTTATCCAGTCTCCTGTTTTATCATCATACCAATAAGCCGCATTGGCGCTATGGCCAGCCGGAAAAATAGCAGAGCGGTCTTTTAATGCAATACCAATTACTTTACTGTGAAAATTATCAGCAAGATGAAGTTCATCGCCAATAGTGGTTACCAAGCAGATTGGCGCGGGCTCATTTTACCTGCTTCTGCATTGTTGCTGCCAATAGTTTTTGCACTGTACATCTTCTGAGCAATAAACTATTTTGGAAAGGTTATAATCCCACCAATTATTGCCGGTGATGCCATCAATTGCGGGTACAGAGCCTGTGATAAATACTGGCGTGCCCGCAGGCCGTAAAAGTAGGAATATAAGGAATCATCGTGTTTTCGCAGGAAAACCCCTGCGATCAGCAATCTTTTAAATCCACCATCCGGTTGATAAAGATTATAATACCGGTAAAGATAATCCCAGCGCATCTGGTCTACTACAATACCAATTACTAATTTCGGCCGCTTTAACTCATTCGCTATTGGCCGCATTGGAAGCATCTGTATTTTGGGCCGATACAGTAAAGCAACAAATAATGATAAAAACTCAAACAGAGTGATTTACGCATAGACTGAAAAATTTAAATAATTAAAAAAAGAAAGAGAACTAAAAACCTAAAATACTTTAAATGAATTAAAATTACAATTCATCTTCTTCGAAGCTCGTTTTAACCATCAGCTTTCCAGACAGACAAAATTTTATTTTTTATGTTTATGATGTTTTTTAATTTTGAAAGTTATTTTCATCAATCACCAGTTTTTCGATAGCAACACTGTTCATATTATCTATGTTTTCCAGGTCTTCCAAAAGCCCCTGGTCAGAAAGGTCCAGCGGATGAGAATTTTTCCAATCATAATGCGCAATTTTTTTCATTCTTTCTATCACAGGTGCATCATGCACTTCAATGGCCAGTTCCCTGCGATGGTCAAAACTTCCGGGACTCAGATTGATAGAGCCAATAATAGCACGGCAACCATCTGCCAATAACATTTTTCCATGCAGCCGCAGGAGTTTTAATTTATGTATTTTAATTCCCACATCATCCATAATACGCAATCCCCCGACGCCTTCTATCAGTTTTGCTAATTTTAAAGTATGAGGCGGCCGCGCCATCACATGCACTTTTACGCCCCTTCTTGCCGCGTGTACCAGCCTTTCAATAATTACCACATCCTGGAATCGTTCATTTTGCACAAAAAGTGTATGTTTTGCTTCATCTATAAATTTTGCAATTTTCGTTCTGCCATTATTACTGCACCAGATAAGGTTTAAATTTTCACCCGGGTCAAAATTTTTTCTTTCCCAGTCTGCTTCGAAGCATAAAATGATTTCTTTTATTTCATGTGGATGATATGTAATAATAGCGTAATCCCTGGTTTCGATAAAGTTTTTAGTTTCCCAGTTTAATGATTTTATAAAAGCCATCTTATCATCTATGACCATTGATTTTTCATGGGTAACGGTAAATTCAGGATTACTGTCTCTCACTTCTATACCGGCTTCTTCAAGTATTATGCGGGTACCTTCATTTTCAGGCTCGCCGTTATGGCGTAACGGATTCAACATCACTCTAACTTGCACCCCTCTTTTTTTTGCAGCAACAACCGCGTTTATAAGAGCGGTATCCGAAAACAAAAACATTTTTATAAGAATTGTCTTTCGCGCATTATCAATTGCATCTATAATTTCTTTGGCAGTATCGTCTGGTAAAACGATTAAGGACCTGTGTGACATTGATTCGTATTTTTTGTTTACTAAATGTAAGCAATTATTAATATTATCATTTAATAGTTTTATGAATTGGCTCTTGTTTGCCTGCCGATAATGAAGGGTCCGCCCATCCCTGGGCATTATGCAATTCTCTATACATTTTACCTTTTCTCATCAATTCATCATGCGTTCCTTCCTCAGCAACCATACCATCAGAAAGTACGATTATCTTGTCAACATGGCGGATAGTATTCATGCGATGAGCAATGATAATTACGGTTCGTCCTTTCATCAGGTTCTCAAGGGCTTCCATAACAATTTTTTCAGACTCTGAGTCCAGCGAAGATGTGGGTTCGTCAAGAATAAGAATCGGGGAATTGCGTACTACTGCCCGTGCGATACCAATTCTTTGCCGCTGCCCTCCGGAAAGAGTAACCCCTCTTTCGCCTACAAGCGTATCAAATCCATGCGGCATCTTTTCGATAAATTCAATCGCATTAGCCAGCCTCGCAGCTTCAATAATTTCTTCTTCGGTTGCATCCGGCCTTCCATAAGCAATATTTTCACGAATAGAGCCATAGAACAAGATGGTATCCTGCAAAACAAATCCGATTTGCTCACGCAGGCCGTCAATGGTAAATTCTGAAATATCTGTCCCATCTATCAATACCCGCCCTGAAACAGGATCATAAAAGCGTGCTATCAGGCTCACAATGGTTGACTTGCCGCATCCGGTAGGCCCGCAAATTCCAACCCGCTGCCCACAACAAATATCCAAATTAAAGTCTTTTATTATTGGCGTTTCAGGATTATATGAAAAATAAACATGCTCAAAAACAATATTGCCATTTAGTTTTTCGGGATGGATGGGGTTTGATTTCTGGTGTATAAGCGTATCAGTTTCTAAAATTACCTGGATACGTTCTAATGCTACTGTTACCTGCGCAATAGTGCTCGTCATTTTTGCCAGTTCCTTTACCGGGCTAAAGAATTTACTCATATAATAAATAAAAACGGTAAGGGCGCCTACCGTCATCACATTATGCAGAACCAGGCTTGCGCCGCGCCAAAGTACAAACGCAGTACACGCGGCAACAATGATGGCCACAATGGGATTCAGTGCCGATTTTACCCGGCGCGCTTTTAATGCTGCATCTACCGTTTCCTGGCCTGCTTTCTTTAGCTTGTCTTCTTCAAAATCCTGGCGGCCAAAAGCATTTACCGCCCGGATAGATTCCAAACCTTTTTGTAACACCACAAACATATTGCTTTGGTCTTTTCTTACTTCACGCGTTGCCTTCTTCATAGCCTTTTTAAAATGGGAAACAAAAATGAGTAAAAAAGGAGTAACGGCCAATGCCACTAATGTAAAATCCGAATCGAGGTAAAACATAATTACGATCATACCCAGAATGGTGAAACAATCAACCAGTATATTCAATAAGGTGGAAGATGCGAAATCCTGGATGGTGGAAACATCCGCGGTAAGGGTACTTAATAATTTCCCGGTTTGGTGTGAATCATAATAGGAAAGAGATAGATGTTGCAGGTGATGGTACATTTTTCGGCGAAGGTCATTGGCAACATATTGAGCCACTTTTTCATTATAATAATTATCCAAAAAATCACCTAACGAACCAATGGCAATAATGAAAATATAACTAATAGCGGCAACGGCCGCTAATTGGTAAGTATTTTCCCCGTGAAAAAAATGTTCCATCCACCTGAGCGCTTTTGGCAAAGGATGATGGCCTGCTACATTATCTATTATTATTTTCAGTGGCCAGGGAGTAGCCAGCCCCACTAATGTTTCCATCAACATGGCCGAGAGGATGATCCAAACATATTTTCTATATGGGCGCGAAAGGCTTATAGCCCATGAAATGAGGCTGGCAAATGACCGCCTTTTTGCATCAATATCAAATAAAGATTTAATTTTTTTTCTGAAGGCATTCCTGTTTTTATCATCATCTATGGTTGGAGAATGGTTCATGTGAAAAAAAATTTTTTTCAAATTTTTGAAAAGGTAACTAAGTTTTGACACTCAGAAAAATCGGGTTTATTTTCTCATAGGACAGAATTATAAATAACTTATCTTTAAAAAGGAAATATGTTCCATTCATTTTAAAAATAAAAATTATGGCAATTAATCCAAAAACATCAGGCATTCATCATATCAACCTGCGTTGTTCCAGCCTGGATGATTCAAAAAAATTTTACAGGGATGTTATAGGTTTTCCGATAGCTATTGAAACGGATGAATTATTTGCATTCGCTGTAGGAGGCGTATTTATTGTTTTTAAAAAAGCAGATGACAATGCAAAATTTAATCCTTTCACTATCGGGACTGATCACTTGGCTATTGCATGTGAATCAGAAGAAGAACTGAACCGTGTGGCAAAAGGCTTAACAGATTCAGGCGTTGAAAATACGGGAGTAAAATTAGACCCAACATTACAAAAACTATATGTAGCCTTTAAAGACAAAGATCGCATCCAGTGGGAATATTACATGGTGTAAAAGATTATTTTCAAAGGTAACTTATGCAGGAGGAAAATCAATTAATTTCCATTAACTCTAAGGTTGATGCACTTAATGCAGAAGCTTGGCGTGAGCGTGTAAGCAATTCTGTAAAAGCACTTGAACTGAGTAAATCTGCCGTTGCCCTGGCTGAAAGTACTAATTATAAAAAAGGGTTAGCGTACGGGTTAAGAACATTAGGTTTCTCATACATACGAATTTCCAAACACGAAGAAGCATTGCAATTTCTTGAGAGATCACTCTCATTGTTTAACGATTTAAATGATGTATGCGGCCAATCTGATGTATATGAATATTTTGGAATTATAGAAAGAAGTTTTGGAAACTATGAAAAATCTTTAAACCATCTTTTTGCGAGCCTTGAATTAAGGCAGAAAGCAGGGTATCGTATAGGAGAGTCATTATCATTGTATCACCTTGGAGTTTCTTATAAATACCTGGGTGATTATAATCAAGCATTAGATTATTTTATCAAAAGCCTTTCGATTGCCAATGAAGAAAAAGATTGGGTTTCCCAATCCTATAGCTTAAATAATATTGGCCTCATTTATTTTGAGAATGAAGATTATGAAAAAGCGCTTGATTACTTCAATCAAAGCCTTTCCCTGCGCCGTAATGCAGGAGATAAATGGGGCGAAGCAGGCTGTTTGGATAATATAGGTTCCTGCTATTTTAAAACAGGCCGGTTAACTACTTCAATTGAATATTATACGCAAAGCCTTGACATAGTAAAAACAATAAATGATAGTAAAGGCGAAGGAAATATTTTAATTCATCTGGGAAATATTTATAAGCAGCTTAATGATTATGATAAAGCCTTACCTCTTTACAGGAAAAGCCATTCTATACGGCAAAAAATTGGAGATAAAAAAGGAGAAGCAGAAGCAAATGTTTTGCTGGCTGAATTATATGGAGATAATAATTTTCAGCATAACTCTATACAGGAAGCTTTTTCATTATTGAATAACGCACTAAATATTGGCAACGAAATAAAATCAAATGACTTGCTTGCCAAAATCCATTATGGGTTATATAAACTTAATAAAAAAGAAAAAATATTTGATAAGGCTTTGGTATATATTGAAACCTATTATCAAATTGAAAAGGAAATTCATAAGAGTGTTTTAAATCAAAAGATCCTTAACCTCGAGATTTCCCACCGGATAGAAAAAACAAAACAGGAAGCAGAAATATATAAGCTTCGCAATGTAGAGCTGGCGAATCTTTATGAAGAAATTAAAAAACAAAAAACTAATCTTGAAATTACACTGGCGGAACTTAAATCCACCCAAAAACAACTTATTCAATCCGAAAAAATGGCTTCGCTTGGAGAGCTAACAGCAGGTATAGCCCATGAAATTCAAAACCCATTAAACTTCGTCAATAATTTTTCGGAAGTAAATAAAGAGATTGGTTGATGAGATGAAACTGAATGACAAATGCATAATTGATGAAGATCAAAAGCAATTGCAAATGATATAAAACAAAATAGCGAAAAAATAAATCATCATGGCAAGCGTGCCGATGCCATTGTAAAAGGCATGCTGCAACACTCACGGTCAAGCACAGGTGTAAAGGAACCAACTGATATTAATGCTTTGGCTGATGAATATTTACGATTAGCTTATCACGGTTTAAGAGCAAAAGACAAAGATTTTAATGCTGAAATAAAAACTGATTTTGATGACGAAGATTGGAAAAATAAATATCATTCCGCAGGATATAGGAAGAGTGTTGTTGAATTTATACAACAATGCTTTTTACGCAGTAAACCAACAAAAAAGCAAGAATCTTATTTCGTATGAACCAACTGTTTCTGTAAGCTACAAAGAAATCAGGAAATAGTGTGTTGATTACCGTTAGTGATAATGGAAATGGCATTCCTCAAAAAATAGTTGATAAAATATTTCAGCCATTTTTTACTACCAAACCAACAGGACAGGGAACGGGATTGGGATTGAGTTTGAGTTATGATATTGTGAAGGCGCATGGTGGGGAGATAAAGGTGGAAAGTAAAGAGGGAAAAGGAAGTGAATTTATTATTCAAATATTAATAAATGCATAAATGAAAACGCTATTTTGCCAAACAAGCCTTTTATTAGTACTAACTATTTTTTCGTTGAGTGGATATACACAAAGCGATTCATTAAAAATTGATTCACTCAAGAAAGTTTTGATAACGGAGAAAGAGGATACTAATAAGGTAAACACCCTATTTAAACTGATTGGTGCTTATTATAATGAATTTGACACTGGAAAAGTTTTAATAGCTGCAAATCAGGCATTAGCTATTTCTAAAAAAATATCCTTTAAAAAAGGAGAAGGCAAAACTTTACTAATCCTTTCCGGCTATTATGGTTTCTTTGGCCAAAATGATGAATCTATTAAAGATGGAAACCTGGCTTTAAATATCTTTAAAGAAATAGGTGATCAGGCTAATATAGCTTTTTCCTACGTAGCACTTGCCTCTGTCTATTTAAATATGGGTAACACAACTGAATCCCTTAAACTTTTTTATGAGGCGCTAAAAATATATGAAGAAATTAAAGATAAAAAAAACGTTGCCGACTGTTTGAGCAACATCGGTTTTGCTTATTACTATCAGGAAAATTACCAGCAATCATTAATTGCACTTTCATCGGCCTTAGATAAATATAAGGAAATGAAAACTGAAATTGGTTCTGAACAATGCTATATCTACATAGCAAATATTTACAATATTCAAAAAAAATACCGTGAAGCGTTAAATTATGATTCTATTGGTTTAAAACTTTCAATTGCAGAAGGAGATAAACAGGAAGCAGCACGTGCTTATTCCTGCATGGGAGATATATTGTTTCAGCAAATTGATTTAAGCCAATCTAATACAAGCAATAATCAACAAACTAAATCTCTTATGGAAGCTCTAAAAAATTACGAGCAATCTTTGAATAATTACAGAGATGTTGGTGATGCTGGTGGTATGGGCGATAGCTATGAACGCCTGTCAGAAGTAGATATAAGGCTAAACAAATTTGCGGAAGCTCAAAAATATGCTGATTCTGCATTGATAATGGCAAAGCAATTTAATTGTAAAGATAATCTCGAAAAAAGTTACCAGGTATTGGCAAAAGTGGATAGTGCAAAAGGCAACTATAAGCAGGCATACGGCCATTATAAATCATATATTTTATATCGTGATAGCATTCTTAACGAAGAGACAACGAAGAAATCTTTACAAACTCAAATGCAATATGACTTCGACAAAAAAGAATCAATTGCAAAAGCGGCACAGGATAAAAAAGATGCGGAAGCAAAACGAATTAAAAACCAGCAATACTTTGCTATTGGTGCATTAGGTATTGTGGTATTTGCTGTATTAATTATTGCACTGATACAATTTCGAAATAACAAGCAAAAACGAAAAGCAAATCTTCTTATTACGAAACAAAAGGAAAAGGTAGAAAATACTTTAAATGAATTAAAGTCTACACAAGCGCAACTGATACAAAGTGAAAAAATGGCTTCCCTTGGCGAACTCACTGCAGGCATAGCACATGAGATTCAAAACCCGTTAAACTTCGTAAATAATTTTTCTGAAGTCAGCAATGAAATGATAGATGAAATGAACGAGGAATTAAATAAAGGAGATATTGAAGAAGCTAAAGCTATTTCAAATGACATCAAAGCAAAACCTGGAGAAAAATAAATCATCATGGCAAACGAGCCGATGCTATTGTAAAGGGCATGCTTCAACACTCAAGAGCGAGTACAGGAAAAAAAGAACCAACAGATATAAATGCATTGTGTGATGAATACTTGCGATTGAGTTATCATGGAATGAGAGCAAAAGACAAAAGATTTCAATGCGGAATTTAAAACTGATTTTGATAATTCAATTGGAAAAATAAATATCGTACCACAGGATATAGGAAGGGTTTTGCTAAATTTATTTAATAATGCTTTTTATGCAGTGAACGAGCGGCGAAAGAATCATTGGGCAGGAACGAACAAAAGCTTCGAGAATCAACAAATCGTTATCAACCGACTGTTTCACTAAGCACAAAGAAATCTGAAAATAGTGTGTCATTACCGTTAGTGATAACGGAAACGGTATTCCTCAAAAAATTATAGATAAAATATTTCAACCATTCTTCACCACAAAACCAACAGGAAAGGAACGGGACTGGGATTGAGTTTGAGTTATGATATTATAAAAGCGCATGGCGGAGAGATAAAGGTTGAAACGAAAGAGGGAGAGGGGAGTGAGTTTATTATTCAATTGCCAGTATGACGGGTAATTTAATCACATAAATCAAATAGCGTAATTGTGATGATTTGATAAATAAATTCCCTTGTTCGGACACTTTTAAAGCCCTTTCGTCCTTAATCGTTTATTTTGCTGTATCAATACTTTATTTTTATGGTAGTTAGTATTGGAATAAGGTGGGTTTCGCAGTGGCAGTATAATCATCATTGCCCGGGATTTGGCCAATTTAATTGTTCCTTCCTGTTTTTGACAAGAATAGGAGAATACGGAATATATAATTTGATTATCTTTAAATGATATAAAATAAACTGCTCAACTACATGCATATAGCTAAGCTTTCGTTCTTACGGTTAACTGTCATATTTTCTTCAATAACTTTTTTTGTATCCTGCAATAATTCAGGTAATGTTCCTTTCCCGGAAAATGAATTAGGTTATACACAACCGGTAACTGTACCGCTTGTATTTAGTGCTACAAAAAAATTAAAATGGGATACTGCACAAAAGGGCGGCATAACACCTGTAATAAAAAAATTCGACATTGATGCCTTACCTGCTTTCCCTTATGACTCACGGGCTTTAAGCCTTTCAGCAAACCGCCTGAAGAAGTTCATTTTGATTTTAATAAACTTCCCGAAAAAGATTTTAGCCTTGATAAATTGCCTTCACATCCATTGGATTTTAAAACTTCAGCATTGGGGACTGTTCCAACAGTTAATGCCGGTGTGCCGGTAATGCAGAAAGGCAAAGCGCTTGGCAGTTTATGATTTCGGGAAATCGCAGGGAATGCAGTCAAGTTTTGTGGGAGCGTTGTATAAAGACAGGAACGGGCTTATGTGGATTGGAGGCAGGGAAGGCTTAGTCCGCTATGATGGAGAACAATTACAAACATTTATCCAGGGTTCTTCTTCTTTCGATCCAATTGCTGGTATCATTCAAGACAATGCCGGAAAGATATGGTTTATACAAGCAGGGGCAGGAACCATCGGATTGCTTGATCCGCACAATGGCACGATCGCTTATTCAACTGAAATAGGACCTGTAGGCAATGATATAACAAGGATTTCCAAAGACGACAAAGGAAATATCTGGCTTTATAATAAAAAAGATAAGGCGATGAGCATTATCGATCCGGTGGCCGAAACTTATAAAAATTTTGACATGGAAGCGGGCCTTTCGGATTCATTGGCTTTTCAAATGTTCCAGGATGATGATAAAAATATCTGGATTAGTACGAATAATGCTGGCGCTGATATTATTATTCCTTCGTCAGGAAAGATAAAATACCTGGGAAAAGCCAATGGCCTGAGTAGTGATTCGGTACTGGCTATTACCAAAGATAAACATGGAGGGATCTGGATGTCAGTGCCTGATGGAGTAAATGCTGTTGATATAAAAAAAGGTACTATTAAGCACTATAACCAATTACAGGGCTTTGGACAGGGTTTTCCTTTTAATCTCTTTTTTGATACGAAAGGCCGTCTGTGGGAGAGTACCACTAATGGTATTTACTTGGCAGACATTGAAAATGAAAAGATCAGGCATATAGATCAAAATAACGGATTAAGCGGAAACACTTCTCTTGCCTTTGCTACAGATAATTACCACCGAAAATGGATAGGATCCTCCACAGGTTTAAATATGATAGATCAAAATGGAGAAACAGTACATCCATTAGGCACTACACAAATAATAAGCTTGATGGAAGACGGAGCCAATAACCTTTGGGTGGCTACCACTAACTGGCCTTTTTATTGTAAACCCTCAAAGAACTGAGATGCACTTGCTGGATAAAGCAGGTGGCTTAAGCGACAATTTTGTGCAGTCTTTTTGGGAAAAAAACGGGAACATCGTAATTGCTACCGATGGTGGTTTTAATATCATTGACCCTATTAATAAAACCTTATTAATGGCTGGTAAAAAAGAAGGGTTGGTGAGTGATACCATATATGTTGCTTTTAATGATGAGTCGGGAAACATGTGGCTTACCGGCCCGAGTAAGGGCATTTTTTTATTAGACTCTGCAAAAAAAATGATCCTGCATACGGATGTTTCCGGTGGTTTAAATGATGATGCCATATTGGATATAAAACAGGACAAGAATGGATTAATATGGCTGGCTACACAACACAACGGAATAGATGTAGTAAACCCTTCTGAAGGAACCGTAAAATATTTGAACAACGAGCCCGGTTTAAAAGACACCTGCAACCGTATGATGCTTGAAGATAAATACGGCCGAATGTGGATTGGTACAGATAAAGGCATTTATGTGGCCGACACAAAAAATGGAACACTTACAAACATTACTACAAAGCAGGGTTTAACAACCAATACTGTTTTATCCCTGTTGGAATATAATGAAAATATCCTTGCCAGTACCAATAACAAAATCAGTATAATAACTCCACCGGAACCCGGAGATTCTTCAAATGATTGGAGAATATCAATTTTAGATAAATCGCAGGGATTATTGAAGGAGGAAGCCAATTCATGGTCAACCGATGGAGTGACTCATGATGGAAAATATCTTTGGGGAGACATAGGGCTTACTGTTATTAATCAAATTAAACCCAGCACCGATTCTGTAGCAACTTATATCACAGGAATGAATGTAATGAGCCAGCCCCAATATTTTCTTAGTAGTTCTGCAGATACAATTTATTCCGGCGCATGCCAAGTTCAAATGGGATAGTGTTTCGGGGCCTTATAATTTACCGGTAAATCTTTCTCTTCCCCACAACGAAAATTATTTACAGTTTCAATTTGCACAGGCAAATTTAAGAAGGCCGGATACTACATTTTATACCTACATCCTGGAAGGAATTGACAAAAACTGGAGTACGCCCGGCATGAACCCTTACACAGAAAATTATTTAAACCTGCCTCCGGGAAAATATAATTTTAAAGTAAGCAGTAAAGGAATTGATGGGAAATGGGGTGCTCCTGCCGAATTTAAATTTACAATTGCACCGCCATGGTACCAAACCTGGTGGGCTTATACTATTTTTGTTTTATTGGGCATTGGTTTATTAAGATTATATATTGTTTACCGTTCAAGGAAATTGCAAAGGGAAAATAAAATACTGGAAGACAAAGTGAAGCACCGTACCGAACAGTTGCAAAAATCGCTGGAAGACTTAAAGGCAACCCAATCGCAATTGATTCAATCAGAAAAGATGGCATCCCTTGGTGAACTTACGGCAGGCATTGCCCATGAAATACAAAACCCTTTGAATTTTGTAAATAATTTTTCTGAAGTGAATACCGAATTGACAGACGAATTAAAAGAGGAATTGAATAAAACCAATCTCTCTCCGGAAGAAAAATTGCCCCTCGAAGAAATTGCCAACGATATCAAAACGAACCAGGAAAAAATAAGTTTTCATGGCAAAAGAGCCGATTCGATTGTAAAAGGAATGTTGCAACACAGCCGCAGCAGCAATGGTCAAAAAGAACTGACCGATATTAATGTACTGGCTGATGAATATTTGCGGCTGGCTTATCACGGCTTGCGCGCAAAAGACAAGAGTTTTAACGCGGATATGAAAACTGATTTTGATGAAAGCATAGAAAAAATAAACATTGTTCCGCAGGATGTGGGAAGAGTAATTTTAAATTTGATTACCAATGCGTTTTATGCGGTAACAGCCGCCAAGCCGCTAAAGGGAAAAGATTACGAGCCTACGGTGAGGGTGAGCACCAAAAAAGAAAACGGAAAGGTATTGGTGAGAGTGAAGGACAACGGCACCGGTATTCCTGATAAAGTAAAGGATAAGATCTTTCATCCGTTCTTTACTACCAAGCCAACCGGTGAAGGAACAGGATTGGGGTTGAGTTTGAGTTACGATATAATTAAAACTCATGGTGGAGAAATAAAAGTGGAAAGTAAGGAGGGAGAAGGAACTGAATTTACAATTCTGTTGCCGGCCTGAGCTTGAAGCTTTACCATTAAAGAAACTCAAACAGTATCCATAAATATCTGTTGAGAGGTAGCGCCTTAAAAGAGTAAAGATGGATTTTAATACATCGTAAAAAGAAGATTTATTTTAAATTAAATGATAGAGTAAGGAAGAAGAATTTTTATTAAATTACAATTATGAAAAAAATTTTAGTAGTTGATGATGAAAAAGATATCCAGACGCTTTTTGAACAACGGTTTAGAAAGGAAGTCAGGAATAAACAGGTAGAATTTGAATTTGCTTTCTCGGGTGAAGAGGCTTTGAAATACCTTGACCTCCACGACCAGGAAGCGGTGCTGATCTTGTCTGACATTAATATGCCCGGAATGAGTGGGCTGGAGTTATTGTCGCGTATCAAAAAAAGGCACCATGACCCGCCGCCGGTGGTGATGATGATAACTGCTTATGGTGATGATGAGAATTTCAAAACAGCAAAAGAACTGGGCGCAGATGAATTTTTAACCAAGCCTGTTGATTTTACTTTATTAAAGGAAAAACTAAATATAAATAGCTGATGTCAAAAATATTGGTTGTAGATGATGAGTCGGACCTGGAAATGCTTATAAAACAGAAGTTTCGCCAGAAAATACGGGAACGCAAATACGAATTTATTTTTGCGGAAAACGGCAAAATTGCACTGGAGAAAATGCTGGAGCAAAATGAAGATGTAGATATTTTGCTGAGCGATATTAATATGCCTGTTATGGATGGTTTAACTTTGCTTAGCAAAATGAATGAGCAGCATAGCCTGGTAAAATCAGTTATCGTTTCTGCCTATGGCGATATGGATAATATACGTACTGCGATGAATCGTGGCGCTTTTGATTTTATTACCAAACCGGTCAATTTTGAAGACCTTGAAGTTACCATGGAAAAAACCCTGAAACATGTGAAGCAGATGAGGGAAACGATGAAGGCGATCAAAGAAAATAATATCCTTAAAATGTATGTAGACGAAACGGTGCTCAATTTTATGGGAGGCCGGGAGTTTGAAAAAAGTTTACTGCAGAATGAGACCATAGAAGTGTCGGTAGCCTTTATTGATATTTGCAGTTTTACTTCCATCAGCGAAAATGAATCACCTGACACGGTGGTGAAATTATTGAACAGTTATTTTGACGTGATCGTAAGAGAGATCATTGCCCAGGGCGGATATATTGATAAGTTTATCGGCGATGCGGTAATGGCGGTTTTTAAAGGTGATTTTCATCTTGACCGTGCCATAGATGCCTGCCTTGCAGTAAGGAGGCAAATTGAAAAATTACCGAATGAATCCGGGCAGGAAAGTTTTTTTCCAAAAGTTTCGATTGGCATTAATAGCGGCGAAGTGGTGAGCGGCAATATAGGTTCTGCAGAGCTAAGACGGTTGGATTATACAGTAATAGGCGATGCGGTAAATATGGCACAGCGCCTTCAATCAATGGCTGATAAAGGCCAGATATTAATCTCTGATGTATCCTATGGAAAAGTAAAAGAATCCTTTCAATGCAAAAAAGTAGGAGAGATGACATTGAAAAATAAAGCTGTTCCGGTAATGACGTATGAAGTGTTGAATTAGTATTTATAAAACAGAAAATAAAAATCAGTATTATTTGTTGCTTTACTGTTTTTGCCGATTTGATGAACACCACCTATTAACTGTAATAAACCAGGCTGCATCTACAATAATTGAAACAGGTGAAGAAAGGCAGGTAGAATAATTTCTAAAATTATTTGATAAATATGTATTCTACTTCTCTTCTGTTTCGTCTTACAAAAATTGTTGCGGTGGCTGCTATTGGCTGCTGGCCCTGTTGATCACTTTCAATAATATTACCGATTACTTCAGCAACTATCTTTTTGTAGAACATGTCCTTAACATGGATTCCACTTTTCCGCAAAGCCATCTTCATTACCGCAGCATTCACACTGCTTTTCTCTTTCATGCTTTCTATGTTTTAATTATCGCAATGGAAGCGTTCATGGCTTTTTGTTGTTTAAAAGGAAGCTGGCGTATGATCAAAAACGTAAAAAAAGATGCCGCTGTTTTTCATGATTCAAAAAACTGGGCAGTTGCGGGTATCTTGATTGGGATCCTTATTTGGTTTGTAGGCTTTGAAGTGATAGGTGGCGAATGGTTTGCCATGTGGCAAAGCGCTACCTGGAACGGATTGGCTGCTGCAGAAAGAGTACTTGGTTTTTTGGTGGCGATACTCATTTTATTACAACTGAAAGAATAAATTAAAACATAGCAGCAACAATGGAAGTACATCATCATCCCAATGTAGAAAAGAAAAATTTCAAAGAATATTTTTTGGAATTTCTAATGATTTTTCTTGCAGTAACACTTGGCTTTTTTGCAGAAAATATCAGGGAACATTTAACCGATAAAGACAAAGAAAAAATTTACATTCAAAATCTTTATGAAGATCTGAAATCCGATACAATTGCTTTTTCAAAATATCAAAAAAGCAATTTAGAGTTTTTCAATAAAATTGATTCTTTGGTTATTCTGATAAAAAGCTCTGACAGAAATAATCATATAAATGAAATATATTTTCTTGCAAGAACTGCTACCATGAGAAATGGGGTAGTATATCCCAATGAACGAACATTTGATGAAATGAAAAGTGCAGGGCTTTTGCGTTTGATCAGCAACCGTCAGATAGCAGATAGTGTTTCCTATTATTATAACGCTCTGAAAGGAGTTACCGGTCAAAATCAATTTATTCTGCAAAAAATATCAGATTACATGCAGTCTGTGAGTAAAATTTTTGATGGAGAAATATTATTAAAAATTTTAAAAAACAGCACGGAGGAGCAACCATCTGATTCACTTAAATTATTAACTGATGATCCTTTAGTGATTAATGAACTACTCGTGAATGCACAATATTTATATGGTGCAATCAGTCTGCAAAATGGTTGGGTAATTGACCAGGAAAACGGCGCTAAAAGACTTATTGAATCGATTAAGAAAGAATATAATTTGGAAAATGAGTGAAGAAGAAAAAATAGAAAGTAGTCCGCAAGACGGGAAGTCCGAAAGTCCGGAAGAAATGAATTGTGATTCGGCTGGCTTAAAAGAAAATCAGAAATCAGAAATCCAAAAATCAGAAATAAAAGAAATGGAAGTACATCATCATCCGCACGTAGAAAAGAAAAATTTCAAAGAATATTTTTTGGAGTTTTTAATGATATTTCTTGCAGTAACCATGGGATTCCTGGCTGAGAGTTACCGGGAAAATCTAAACGACCATGCAAAGGAAAGGGAATACATTCAATCCCTGGTTGCAGATCTGCAAAGTGATCAGCAGGTGTTAGCACAACATATTGCAGGTGTTGCCTCAGGCATTGTCATGATGGACAGCCTGGTTACTATTTTAGACACGCCCGCCTTAATTGCAAAAAATACCGGCGAGTTATATTACCTGGCCAGGCTGGGACCGCGGCTATATCCTTTAACAACGAACGACAGAACGTATGAACAACTTAAAAACTCTGGTAATTTTCGGCTCATCAGGAACCTGTCTGTTTCCAATAAAATTATGACCTATTATGAAAAGTTTCCCTTGATTAAGTTGCTGGAATCCATCAATGAAACAGAATTTACGGAGTTTAAAAAAAGAGCATCAAAGATCTTCGAACCTGCGGTATTTTTAGAAATGGAGAAGGACAATGGGAATGTGGAAAGAATACCCGGAAATCCTCCCTTACGCACTGCGGATAGTGAATTATTAAAAGAGCTGGCTACTTTTGGAATATATATGCATGGCACCAAAACGGGAATATTAAGCGCTGATAAAGATATAAAAAGCGCCGGTGCGGAATTAATTACCTATTTGCAAAACGAATATCATTTATAAAATGAATAGCAGGATAAAAGAAAAAATTATTAGAATCATCATCTATATTTTTATTGGCTTTGCAGTAGCCTATGTATGGCATCAAATGAAATCATGATTAAATAAAACCTGGTAACAAAACCATGGAAGTACATCATCACCCACACGTAGAAAAGAAAAATTTCAAAGAATATTTTTTAGGAGTTCTTAATGATATTTATTGCCTGTTACAATAATTTTCATATTTCTGTTTTTTATGTTGCAAAGCTCCGCCCTAATACATAATCAGATGTAGCCTAATCTACTATTGTTGTAGTCAAAAGTAGGCTATGGCAAGGTGCAGTGAAAAAGCCGTTTCAAGTTAATTTTGAAACGGCCTCTTAAAAAACAATCCTTTTATCTTAGTATTGTTTTACGACATGATAAAAGAAAACATTCGGCGGACCTACAACGCCCGCTGAGTCCATTCTATGTTTCAGTTCTTTTGTATTCATAAAATCTTGCGCTTTTTTCATATCGGCTATCGCCATAACCAATGACACCATGTGAGGATCGTCAAGATATTGGTTGATGGCCCTGTCGGTTATGCCTGCATTCATTCTTTCCTGCTTATCACTGTTGAATACTGTTTTCCATGCATCATAGTCCTTTACCTTGAAATTAATTATTGCCCTTTGTGTTGACGAGTCGGTCGCAGGATCGTGAAATTTATTTATCGTGTAATAAAATGTTGGCTTGCCAATTACACCTGCTTTTTTCATAGCTTCCATTAGCCCGGGCGACATGGCAAATTGTTTTGCTTTGGCAGTATCATCCACATGCAATGCCACCAACACCAGGTTGCTGTCTTTATTAAGGCCCCTGCCCACCACAAAATTGTGTAACCCGGCGGCAACTCTTGCAGAATCATGGGCTTCATAACCGGGAAGCCATTTAGAAAAATTCGCCACTTTTTGTTTTATCAACACCGTAACAGCGGGCGGCGCGGGTGTTTCAGATGCCGGCGTCATGGCAGCGCTCGAATCCGCCATGGTAGAATCCGTGCTGGCCGTGGTGGTGGAACTGTTGCCACCGGAATTACATGAAAATAGCACCAGCATGACAATAGCAGCTAATGCTAAAAATTTACATTGCTTCATTTGAAAAGATTTAAGGTTTTTAAAAATTGTAAAGAAGGAAAAAGAATTCGCTAAGGCTGGATTAACTATAAATTTATGATAATAATTAGATAATAGCCGGAACTATTTGTGCCGATAGCGCCCGCTGAACAGATAATGACGAAAGCGTGTCAAAGCGCCCGGCAGGCTTACAGGCAGCGCGCTACATCTTTCTTTTTTTTCAGGCAAGGCAGTAAACGAGGAAATAAGAGCGATTTTTATTTTAATGATCTTCCCACGTAAGATCAACCAAAAAGAATGCAAAAGCGTTTCGGTCCTCGTTGCATGGCACCGTAAAAGCGTAAGATCTATGAAAAGGCGTTTCATGAAATGAAAAGTCCCGTCTTTACGGGACTTTAATCACACTTTAATTTACTACCTGATTTAAAGATTATTTATTGTTGGTGTCTGCTCCTACATATTCACAGGTGAAACTCACCTGGACAATCTGGCCCATTCCCGGAGGGCCTATTCCCCAATCAGATATATATAATTTCCCATCTGGGCCGAAGGTCATCGCAGTAGGCAAATGCAAGCCGGAAACAATTACTTGTCGCTGTCCTGAAGGAGTTACTCTTACAACATCTCCAAAACCCGGTGTTGGCCCGGTCTGGCCAACTGTATTTTCGAGTACATATAAATTGTTATTATTATCAAATGCAAGGCCTAAGATCATAGTGAAACCTGAAGCGTATACGCTGTAGTTACCGTTGGGTGATAATTTATACACTGTGGCTGCGCCCTGAACCAGCGGGAATTGGGTAAGGGTTCCGAAATAGAAATTGCCATTGTGATGGACTATCGTGGTTGGCCCTATCCAGTCCTCATTATTAGGATTGTGAAGTACCGAAATATCCACTACACGTTGAATTTTACCCGTTTTTGTAGAAGCCTGGTCAATTTCCTGGTGATTTGGTTCGGCAATGAAAACATCTTCGCCCACGACGGCCATGCTGAAGGGGTTTCCATCAGGCGTAAAGTCATCCGGATCGGGATGAGCTACAGGATGAGACATTAAAAAATCGCTGTAGTTGTCGGCTATCGACCACGTCCTGTCAGCATTTATTTTGATGATACTGTTGGGAATATCAGGGACACCATGAGAACAACCCGCTCCACCAATAAGGGCATATAAGGTATTTCCGATAAACGCGACGTCCGCTGTACCGGTGACACCATTCCCTGTTGCCGGACTTGAAGTGCAGGAAGGAAGGTTATCTACAAAAGTAGTTCGAACCCCCTGCCAGTCAATCTTCGAGATGCGGCTTCCGGTGTTGCTCCCAAGATAAGGCCCGGCTCCCGGTGCCTGCACGCATTGGCCAATAGTAGAATTGGTTCCACCAATGCCACCTTCGGCAACGTATAAGTTATTGTCAGGCCCGAACGCCAGTCCCCTTGGATCGTTTAAGCCTGTAGCGATAACTTTTGTGGTAGTGGTTATAGAAACATTCTTACCTGTGCAATCGGGTGAGTGGCCTTTTGTGCATGCCGTGAAAAAAAGCGCTGTAATAACAGCAAAAAATAATAGAAATTTTTGTTTCATAATGATCCTCCTTTATTTTAATTGTTTAAAAAATAATTTTTTCAATCTGGGTAAATAACCTGTTAAGGGTATTTTCAGAGGCGCAAAAGGTTGTTATATCATAGAACAAAAAATCTTACTTACTAAAAAAAGAAGCGTATCAATTGCTAAACTAATTGCTGTTTATTGATTTTTTTTTCTATTTATCCAGGCAACACATTTACATCTATACTTTTCATTTATCCCTGTCCATTATGAGTTTTCCGGTGACGAACGCCTTTCGTGTACGAATAGCTTGTTTCTGTTTAAAAACAGCCGGAATGTAGATTTGCAGTATATCTTTACATAAAAGATTATTTGTGAATAGCCAACAATTTATATTTTCAAATGATCGAAAATTTATCCTGGCCAGGCATTTATCCTTCTGGATTTTTTTTTCTGTAGTCTGTTTTATAACCGGCGCCTACCCCTATAAACCAAAAGATTTATTAACCCCGGAACTTTATCTCGTTTCTTTAAAATGGGTAGTTTGCTTTATACCCATTTCCGTTCTTTCCACTTATTTGCTGCTGCATTTTTTACCGGTGCTTTATACAAAGAAAGATTTTATCATAGCCCCCCTGGCTATATTGGCAGGCATTATTTTGAATATTTTAATCGTTGCTTTATGCAACACCCTATTGTTATCGCCCGGCGGAGGAAGTACACAGGAAGTTTCCGAAAACCTGCAACTTGCTTATTTCCACTCACTCGTTTTCACGATTTTACTGGCAAGTGTCATCACCGCAATCCTGGTGATCAAGGGTTGGTATTTGCAAATCACAGAAAACACCAATTTATATAAACAAAAAATTCAGAATGAGCGAAACATACTGAAGTCGCAGGTTTATCCCACCTTTTTATTTAATTCCTTAAACACGCTTTACCAACAAATAGGCCTTTCGCAGGAGAATGCTGCAAGGTTGCTTTTGAATCTTTCGGATATCCTCAGCTACATTTTGTATGATGCCGGTGATGAATTGGTGCAACTAAATAAAGAGCTGGTAACGATCAGGAATTATATAGAAATAGTAAAAAAAGAAAGAGGCAATACAATTGTTTTAAAAGAAAATATTACCGAAGAACTACGTTTAAAATTTATTCCCCCTCTCATGATATTCGGCATTCTCGAAAATGTGCTGTCAGAAGCATACCAATATGCTACAGAAGAAGTTTACATTTCGGTTACAGAAAAAAATAGCCACCTGGAATTTGCCTTGTTATACGATTTTAAGAATTCAGTTATGTCCAAACAACACCTGGCAAATATCATGAAGGCAATAGAGAACAGGCTTAAGCCTTTCAAAAAGGCTACAGAAGAATTGAACATGTCCGGCAGTAATGGGAGGTTTACCTTTTTTACAAAAATTGAGTTATCGGATTCCTTTAAAATTTAGAAGATGGGCTTTCTATCAGAAAATAAAAATAAGCGGCTCTATAATTTTATCTTTTCAAAAAAGTTTCCCAAAAATATTCCGCGCCATGCCACCCTTTGGCTGGTGCGATTCCTGTTTTTTTTCTTTATAGTTTGGCTTAATGATTACTACAAATTGATGAGCGTCGCGCAAAAAATCGTGTATATCAGCGAACTGCTTATTATTCATATTTCGCTCGAAATATTTTTTTGTTATACGATCGTGTATTTTCTCATTCCCCAATATTTCAACAGAAAAAAATATGCCTTGTTTTCGCTGTTTGTACTGTGCATTTGCATAATTGACCTCAGCATTTCTTTTTATGTGATATATGGATTCTTCAATCTCGCCCGCTTTCCTTATGACAAAGTATTTAATATTTTCTGGGGCGATGCGCTCAATTTTCTCACCATGGGGCCATCCTGTGTTTGTATTTTTTTTATTATCGTAAAAACGCTCAAGGCACACTACCTCGAAAACGATAAAAAGAAACAGATTTTACGGGAAAATGCTAAAGCGGAATTTCAATTATTAAAGTCACAGATTCGCCCGCATTTTTTGTTCAACACTTTGAATAACATTTATTATTTCATTCTTACCAATCCTGACAAGGCAAAAAGATTGATAAAAAAATTAGAAGAAATCCTTCAATACATGATCACGGAGTGTGAATTACCCGAGGTGCATTTGAATGATGAGATCAATTTGATAAAGGACTATGTTGAATTGGAAAAGGTTCGCTATGAAGAGCTAGAAATAGAAGTAAAAATAACAGGCGAGTGCAGCAATAAGATGATTGCTCCCTTATTAATGATACCCTTCATTGAAAATAGTTTTAAACATGGTACCAGTAAAATGTTGAGAAGCCCATGGATTAAATTATTTATCCAGGCAGATGAGGAAATGCTGCATTTTACTTTAACCAACAATAAACCGGCGGAATCAATTGTAAATAAAAAAGGAATCGGCTTGATCAATGTAAAGAAAAGGCTGGAACTTTTGTATACAAATGGACATTATCTTTTGATTGAGCCAACTCTGCATACTTTTACAGTAAATATGCAGGTACCATTAACGCGAAAATGATTAGCAGCAAAACCTAATGGAAAGTATTTAAAAAAAATGGGTAATGCTTAATAATAAACAAATATCATGTATTGCAGTGGATGACGAGCCGCCCGCGCTTCGCCTGATAGAAAAGTACATCCGGTCTGTTCCGCTGTTTAATCTTATTGGCACCTGCAGCAATGCAGTTGATGCACTCACATTACTCCAGGCTAATGCGGTTGATCTTTTATTTCTTGACATCCAAATGCCTTTTATTTTAGGAACCGACTTTATGCGTACGCTCGCCAGCCCGCCAAAAGTAATTTTCACAACCGCTTTTAGAAAATTTGCGGTGGAAGGTTTTGACCTTGATGCAGTAGATTATTTACTAAAACCAATTTCATTTGAAAGGTTTTTAAAATCGGTAAATAAAATGATGAGGCTTCAATTAAATGAAAGTGGAAAAGACTTGTTCAGTAATGCAGCTCCAAAAGAAAAAGAAAATGATTTTATCTATCTGCGGGCTGATAGAAAAAACATAAAAGTAAACCTGGACGATTTGTTGTTTATTGAAAGCCTTAAGAACTATATTAAAGTGGTAACAAAAGATAAAACCATTGTAGCCAAATACCCCATTTCCACATTGGAGAATGACCTGCCCAAAGCCTTGTTCATTCGCATTCACCGCTCGTTTATCATAGCTAAGGATAAAATAGAAGCGTTTACGCATGACTTTGTACAAATAGGAAAATATGAATTACCCGTTAGCAGAAGTTACAGGCATGAAGTGGAAAAAATCCTGAAAAGAGACGAACACTGAACAGGCTGTTGGCGCAGTCGCCAGTGAAGATTCCATAAAACAGAATTTTGATATCAGCAAGCGCAAAACTAAAATAAAAGGTTCGCGGGAGAACAATTAAAAAAGCGAAATATAATTTTATTATTTAGCGTTTATACGTTACTGTTAGAAAAAATGAAAATCGTTTTTATTTCTTTGTTTACTGCAATTTTATTCAAATTTATTGTATACGATTACGATGGCCTATTTATACCCGCATTTAACCGCGCCTCAAACAAAGGCCTTTCCCGTTCATTGAGCGGAAAAGGCCTGTTTTAATGGGAATTCATTTTGAATTGCCCTCACTTATCCTTTATTCTGCTGATCAGTTTTTGCTACTATTACCACTAAATGGAAAAATAAGTTTTAAGCTTATATTCCTGCCCATGTTGTAAATACCCTGGTTTTGGCGTGTTACCGTAGCCGGTGTTCCGTTATAGGCCAGGAAGTATTGCGCCAGGTTAAGATGATCAGCGTAGGCCACATTTGTAAGGTTCGTACAGTTCACATATAAGGCGCATATAGTTCTTCCTGTTTTTGGGTTAACAAAATTGGTACCTGCACCCGCATTAAAAATGGTATATGTTGCAGAAGGAAGTTCAGTATAAAATGCGCTGTAAACATCGTGCTGTGCCCAATCATGCTGTAAACCGAATTTTATGTAACTGCCTTTCAAAATGGAGTGGTGCCCGTCAGCCAGCCTTAGCTTAATTTCGGAATTTAAATGAGGAGCAGGGATATAAGGCAGGTGCTTTGTTGAATCCGCCTCATTAGGAATGTGAGAATAAATATAAGTGAAACCGTTATCTATCTCCAGCCATTTGGCAGCATCCGGGTGTATATTTAAAAAACCTGAAACACCGGTGATGATAGCGGTATTAGTAGAAAGATATTGGTATATCGGGAATCCATCGGAGAGAGAATCCGTACGGTTAGCAAATATGAAATTACTGATATGGTTATAAAAATCGTCTGCTTCCACACTCACATCTTTACCATCATAGCCGTAGGCTAAATCTACCTGGTAACCCTGCTCAGCTTTCAGGTTTATGTTACCCACTTGTACCAGGTTGGAACCAATATTCAGCCCGTTGCTGGTCAATTCATTAATCGCCGGCGCCCGGTAGCTTTTTGAAACATTCAGTTTTACGTAGTTATTATTAGGAAGTTGGTAGGATGCGCCAATACTGCCTGATAACCCGCTATACTTATTGTCAAAGGCTGAAAATTGTACAGAAGATTCGGGAGTTCCGTGCGGAACAATATTACCGTTACTGTTCAACGACATAGGATCGCCCACAAAATTCGTCCTGTCAAAGCGCAAGCCACCACTTAGGGCCAGGTTTTTAAAGTTCTTTTCTACAATTGCATAGCCGCCTATTTCAAAATTGGTATAGTTGGGTATTTCATAATCGGGTACATACGGTGCAGGCGGCGCACCACCGTTACGCTGAAATTCATAGAGGCCGTTGATGCCGGTAGTCAGTTTCAAACCTGAACTTTCGCCCGCCAATTGGTACTTAAACGAGTATGGGATATCGTTTACCAGCAAATTACCCGAGCCTATGCTGCCGCTATCAACGTCATGGTGAACGCTTTGCGTAAAGCCAACATCCAGCCCAAGGCGGCCTTTGCCCACATTTATACTATTTTGCCACCAGGCCTGGTATTCCCCCAGGCTTTTATCGCTGGCTATATTAGCCTTATACGATAAGAAATCAGATCGTGTAGGATATATTTTTCCATTTTGCGGAAAATCAAACATAAAGCGGCCGGTACTGTCCCGGTTACCGTCTGGTAATTCAATCCTTCGGTGCAAGGCGTTTAAAGTCAGGCGCGAGTAGCCCCACGAGCGGTTGATGCCGAGCACTAATCTGCCATTTAACTGGTTCCAGGCTGATCCCCAGACATAGCCGTCTTTAGGGTTTGAATAACTATGCGCTTCTTCACCACTTGCTTGCAGCCTCCATACAAAACCTTTGTTGTTGCCGGCTATGTTTAATGATGTACCAAGATATCCGTTATTAGTATGGTATTCGGTAAGCACACTTCCCACGATTGTAGCATTCTCCGGTAGCGGGGCCGATTTAAAACTGATCACACCAGCTTCAGCACTGGCACCATATTGCAGCGAAGCAGGGCCCCTTATCACCTCGGCATTATGCACAGCATAAGGATCGATCAATATACCATGATCATCTCCCCATTGGAAATCTTCCTGTGGTAAACCGTCCATGAGGACCAAAACACGGTCAAACCCCAAACCATTAATTTGCGGTTTAGTAGTGCCCGATCCTTCAGTAGTTTCATTAACGCCGGGTTGCGAGGCAACTAAGTCAATGGCAGTATTTGCAACGCCTTCCCGGGTCATTTTATTAGTAACTATCGTGATAGGGATGGTGGCACGTTTCCTGGTAGTGGTATTAACCAAAGCGGTTACTATTACGTCGGAAAGTTCATAATTGGAGGTTGATAACTTAAAATCAACTGAGTAAGTGTTGCCCAGATCGGCCACTTTAGTCTCGCTCGCATAACCGATAGATGTGGCCTGGATCAGGTATTCTCCTTTAGGCAATCCTTTAAGCAGATAAGTGCCGTTTGCATCTGTGCTGGCTGCTATATTAAGGTCGGGGATCGTAATGGTTACACCAGGTATAGGCTGGCCGGTGACTTTATCGGTAACCTTACCGGTGATTTTGCCATCGCCAGCGGTAGTTTTTCCGAAAGCCATTTGACCCGCCGTTATAAATAACAGTATAAAAAGTATTTTAAAAAATGGTAATCGAGTTTTCATATAAATTTTCATTCAAGAAGAAATAAAAATGTTTGATTAATAATTTACCTGCGCATAAAATTTTATGCAGGCAATTGCATCTAATGATTTTAAAAAATAAAATCATGACGATACAGGGAATTGAAACAATTCTCCTGGCACATTAGTATTATTTCTATGAAAATTGAGGTGGCTGAAAAATAGATTTTACAAACTCCTGTGAGTTACTGAATCTATATAATGAATGATGAAGAATAATCTCTTTTGCAATTGAAACATCTATCTTCAGGGGCTTGTTCAGAAATAAATCCTGTTGAAGGTTTTTCTGAACAGAATTTTTACTGGCAGGCTGTTGCTGGCCTTCATCAGCAGCTAATTTTTTCTTAAGGTAGCATTTGCCTTTGCAAGTGCTTTCAGGATTGTTCCTGTTGATACAAAGGTTTTTTGCAATGTAGTTTCTGTTAATTACAAAATTGAGTTCAATAATTATTTTACTGAAAGCCTGTACACCCAAAGTGATAATTAACAATATTGCAATTACTTGTTTCAAAACAGGTTGCAAAATTACTTCAATCAACAGGATTTGACAAATATGAAGTTTACCGCTGGTTAAAATAAGAATCGTTCTTATTTATTTGTTTACTATAGTTCATTAAATAAAATTTAACCGTCAGCCTGTCAAAGTTTTTTTCATAAATATTTTCTCTCAATTGCCGGTAAAGTGTGCCAATATTTCATTTCATTTTTTTTCGCTGCCGATTATCTCAATATTTCCTCGTTTATTTTCGGCAATTTTAAAACCCTTTTCGCATCTTTGAAAGGCCACCCAAGAATTAATAACCTTTATTTTTTATTCAGCTAATTAAAGTGTTGCAATAATGCGTATAGGGCCTGATTTTCAATTAAATATATTCTATTAATCTCAAATCTCCTTCTCTGAATATGGCAAAGGGGCTTTCATTTTTAAATTTTTATTTTTATTTTAGTTCCGGGAAATAATTAACTATTAATTTCTTAAATCCAACTTATGAAATACCAGGTACAAACATTAATTGTAGTCATCACTACATTACTCATTTTAATTTTTATAGGGATCTTTATTTGTAAAGTCTATTGGGCCATAAATAGATTAGTGGGTTTTCCATAGAGCAAACGAATTCTTCTTTTATCACCATTATAGCGGTTATCATGACGGCTGATAACGCCCAGGCCTTTGAACGCAGCATGGATATGTTGGACAGTTCAATTCAAGAGATGCGCCGCGTTGCACACAACATGATGCCTGAATCATTGGTGAAGTTTGGATTGGATACGGCGTTGAAAGATTTTTGCAACGAAATAAATAAATCCGGGGCATTAGAAATTTCCTATCAGTCAATAGGAGTAGCAAATGAAATAATAGAACCAACAACAGCTATAACGGTATACCGCATAGTGCAGGAATTGATCAACAACACGATGAAACATGCTGCTGCAAAAACGGCTATTGTACAGGTAACAAAAAGTGATACTCATTTATCTGTAACGGTAGAAGATGATGGTAACGGTTTTGATACGACTATTTTAAACCAGGCAAAAGGAATAGGCTGGAGCAACATTCAAAACCGGGTTGAATTTTTAAAAGGTACCATAGATGTGCAATCAGAAAAAGGGAAGGGAACTTCTGTTCATATTGAAATGAACGTGTAATGGTCTGAAGGAATATTGGTTTAATTTATTAAAAGACGATGGCTATTAAATTATTTATTGTGGATGATCACTATATGGTGATTGAAGGCATCCATTCAATATTGCAAAATGAAACAACTATTGAATGGATGGGGCATGCTACCAATGCAGCATCCTGCCTCGCCTTTTTACAACATCAACAACCTGATGTGATATTGATGGATATTAATCTTCCTGATAAAAGTGGTATTGACCTTTGCAATGAAGTAAAACAAAAACATCCTGCTATTCAAATTTTAGGGCTAAGTACTTTTAATCAACAAAGTTTTATTGAGAAAATGATGAGCAACGGAGCTTCAGGGTATGTACTAAAAAATGCCTCCCAACAGGAATTAATGGAAGCAATACACACTGTTGTTAAAGGCAAAAAATTTTTAAGTTTTGATGCAGCGCTGGCTTTACGAAAACCGGATAACGAAAGCAACTTGCCGGTAATTACCCGCAGGGAAAAGGAAGTTTTGGAACTTATTGCCGACGGAATGACGAATAATGTTATAGCCCAAAAACTTTTTATCAGCAGTACAACAGTGGATACGCACCGTAAAAATTTATTAGCAAAATTTGAAGCAAAAAACACGGCATCACTAATTCGAATAGCGGCACAAATGAAGTTCATTTAATTTTTTATCATTTTACAAAAAATGAAATATAAATTTTATCATTCGCGTTTATTCGTTCACGTTCGTATGATACACTTTGCTTCCTGATTGGTTTGCTATCCCCCAAAATAAAAAAACGGTTATTTGTTGGTTTACTATATTCAAACCTTTATCAGCTGCCGAACTGCCTTAAATGATGATCGTTATGTTTATAAGACATCTGTCCTAATTGTTCCATTGTCATTTTGCCAAAAAAGGGATGGATAGATGTGTTGTATTATGAGTTTCATATTCTTTGATCAAAGCAATCCATTTTTGTTTTTGTGCTTCCAGGTCATCTATATTTTCAACCACCTTTAGAAACGGATCAGTTGGTGAATTTTTTCCTATAGGACGATCATCGCTTAGCAACTTTTTCAAAGCCATTTTTCCAAAGATCCGTCCTAAAAAAACTCTTTTTAATTTCACTTTTCCCTGGTACATTTCTTCGCACAGGGTGCAATGCTTTACCATCTGCCCAACGGTCATTTTGCCCCATTGGTGCTCACAGCCTGCATCAAGCGAGTTGATCCTGTTGATAATTTCTTCTCTGGTTACTGAATCTAAAATTGATTTCATTCGCTAAAAATAGTAAAATAAAAAATCCGGATTTTTGTTTGTTCACTGCTCGTGTACTTCACACTTTCATTTTTTGAATATTGTGAGCGCTGTCTTTCAGATCAGGCAAACTCATTTCAACAAAAATGTTTTTAACGCCACCTGTTTTTGCTGCTGCAAAAAATTCTTTCCAGTCAATAATTCCATCCCGATAGGCACTTCTTTTTTATCAGCTGTCCAGTCGGATAAATGAGAAGAAATAAATCTTCCCGGATATTTTTTGAAGTAATCAGCGGCTTTATATCCCAGGTTGATCACTTCTGTCTGGAACTGCATTTTTACAGGTTCGGATCAAAACGCTCCATCAATGCATCATAGATCAATTGTCCGTCCAGCTTCGCAAATTCAAATTCATGATTATGAAAACCTGTTTGCATGCCGGCATCTTTTATCTTTTGCGCCGCCTTATTGAGTTTATCAGCAGAAGCCTGGTAATCGCTTAGTGTAGCCGTTTTCGGCAACCAGAAAGTGGAGCAAATCATTTGGGTAAGTCCCATTTCTTTGGCAAATTCAATGCTCTCATCAATCTTATCATCGGCCAATTCACCAAAACCAAAATGACAACTGATGCAACCAAAACCTGCATCCGCAATGGTTTTTCGCAAATCACTTGTTTTCATTTTCGCCAACGGCCCAAAACCAATATCGGCATAGCCTTTCGGCGAACACATTTCAATTTGACTGTAACCAAACCCTTTCATCATTTGTAAAGTGCCGGCGAGATCTTTTCCGAGCTGATCTTTTACTGACCATGATTGAAAGCCGATGGGCATTCCCACTTTTGATGCCGAAGCAAAAAGTTCTTTTGGTAATTGAGCCAACACAAATGCAGAACCCAGCCCCAGCGCGCTTTTGCCAAGAAATTGACGGCGGTTTATTTTTTTCATAAATATTCTTTTTTAATTTTAAATAGAATCAGGATCCCAACCGGGACGATATTCACGTGATAAATATTTATTGAATTCAGGAACGTTGGTGATTTTCAAATTTGCTGCATCATATTCCAGCATTTTATTTGACCGTAATGCAACCGCATACAAATTGATTGCATCGGCCAAATGTTCCACTTCAGAAAAATTTCCGGGATATTGTTTGCCGGTCTTGCATGCGTCGGCAAACCTTCCGAGCCAGCCAAGAGTGTGCTCTTCCTGGTTTTGATTTTCGGTTTTGCTGGTTAGGCGCAGATTCCATTTTGCCATTGGCGAGAAGTTGCGGATTCTGCACATTAAAGCCTGCAAGGATTTTGCCTTTGTCACCAACGAACATCATTCCTTCTTCCGGCAATTGCTTGTTTTGGGCTACCAATTCTTCAGGAATTTCCGGCCTCATTCCTCCGTCATACCAAAAAAGCTCTACCGGCGGACGGTTGCCATTCGCAGGATAACTGAACTGAACAGTACTTGCGTAAGGAAAGGCAAAATCGTTATCTATCCTGTAAGGCACGGGGCCATGAAAATCGCAAACGTGGCTGCGGTGCGGTTGTACGGTTGTTGGCGCAGTAAGATTCAGGGCATTGAAAACAGTCCACAAACTATAATGACCCATATCAGCCATTGAACCTCCGCCGAAATCATACCAGCCGCGGAAAACCATATTCGTATAATCCGGACTGTAATCTCTTGTAGCTTCAGGGCCGAGCCACAAATCCCAGTTAAATCCATCAGGTACCGGTGGCGTATCGGTTGGAATATGAGCATATTGCGGCCACACGGGTCGATTGGTCCAGTTATGAATTTCTTTCAATTTCCCAATGGCTCCTGAGTTGATCCAATTCATTACAGGCGTCATATCACCGTTTGCATCCCAAGGCATAAGGTGCGTGATTAATTTGCTGTTACTCCGCGCCATGTCGATCACTTTTTTAGATTCAACAAGACGATTGGAAACCGGTTTATGCATCAACACATGTTTACCTCTTTTCATTGCAGCAATGGCCAGTACACCATGAAGGTGATCAGGCGTCATAATTTTTACAGCATCCACATCTTTTAATTCATCCAGCATTTGACGCGCATCTTCATAGGCCGCACAACCTTTATATTTCATATCAGGATGAAGGTTTGCATAATAGGCATCAACAATAGATTTTCCGTTATCCCTTCCACCCGGAATGGTATTGTCGCCGCCGGGATTCCAGTTGGGATCCTTGATCGTTTTTCGAATAGCATCTCTCAGGTAAGTCATTCCCCAATCGCGATACCCGATCGCATTTTTGTTGGGATCGCAAACAGCTACAATTCTTATCTGGGGCACTTGCAGCAAATCCAGCATTTCGCGCGTACCTTCTGTGCCTACGCCTATGTGAGCAAGCGTAATTTGATCACTGGGTGCTACAAAATTTTTACCACCAAGCACATGTCGTGGAAGAATGGTGAAACCCGCGGCTGTCGCGGCAGTTAATTGCACAAATTTGCGCCGGGTTAAAGTGGAGCCTTTTGCAGAAGAATTTATTGGATTTTCGTTTTCAATATCGTTTGTAGAAAGATATTGAGGATTGTCTTTTTTCATATCAAAGCTTTTATGGTGAGAGAGAGATGGTTTTACCTTTTGCAGAAAGTATAAATGCTTTGATAAATGTAAGAAATTTCCCGGTTAAGATATTGCAGGTTAATAAATTTTCCTGAACAAATTGCCCAATCACTCCTTCAAAAGATATTTATTCAATAAACTTTTACCGAGCCTGATCGCATCTCTTCCTTTGGATTCGATACCATACCATCCATGATACCCTTCGCGCTGGCAAAGCGCGATTAATTTTGCCGTGCCTTCTTCCGTAGGTTGATTACGGTAAGACATTCCTTTGGCAAAGGGAATTGTTTTTTCAAGATACCTATAATTGTCAAATTCGGCAGACGGCTCGCGCCAGTCGGGATAAGTACCGAATAAAGGGTGGTTGACTTCTTGCATCAAAGCCACCATCCAGTCAGGATCATTGGAATAGCCACCATGATTTTCAATCAAAACTTCTATGCCTGAATCCTGTGCATAATCCAGCAGTTGGTGATACGTTTCTACAGCAAATTTTAACGCTTCTTCTCCGGAACTAATTTCTATTCCACGGCAATTGGTACGAATAGCATGGCATCCCAAATAATGTGCAATGTCTATCCATTTCCGGTGATTGATCGCAAACTGTTGTCTTTCTTTGGCGGTAGCGGCGCATCCGTCTCCTTCCTCATCTACCATTATCAAAATTAGCTCCGTTCCATAATCTGCTGCATTTTGTTTTAGCGCTTTGAGATAAGTGTTGGTGGGCACTTCAAACAAAGTATTTACAAACTCGATCCCGTTGATATCAAAATCTTCCCTTGTGATTTTTGGCAGATCAAGGGCTTTCCATTTGCCTTCCCTGAACTCATTCACCAGCGCCCAGGCGGCGAGAGAAATATCGTCTTTTTGCATGAGTGTTTAATTTAAAAATAAAAATCTTCTTTTTTTCTTCGTTTACTGTCGTCTAAGTTTAAAGACCAACAAACTTATTCTTCATTACATAAATCTGGGTCTACATCAAAATTATAGGTCTTAAAATTAATATTTTTGTAATCGAGTAGCTTCTCCATAAATTCCTCAGACAGTTCAATATATTTCAATCTGACCATTGTCATTTTATTATCTCGATGCTCAAGGTAAATAGTAAGTTTTTCATTTGGCGATTCTTGATTACTATCCATGCAGTAAGCTTTTTTAATTTCAGACACAGGAATTATTTCGTTTATTCTTTTTCCTTTTAAAACGATTTTATCAGGGAGAAAAGTCAATATTGCACTTCTGAAAAACCTTAGGTATATATACAATATCCAACTAATAACTACACCGACAAGTGATATAAAAAGTATTTTATTAGTATACTGTTCCGGAATCCCAAGCATGTAATATGCAAACTGCGTTTCTGCTGATGAAGAAATGAAATTAAACAGCCATAAAACAATGAAGAATATTATAGATACATACATTAACAAAGAAGTGAAATACGGCACTTTCCTTCTAACTATTACATCATAAGAAATTTCAGGCTTCATGATTTTTTATTGTACAGAAAAATAGTACCCGGCGAGAAGAAACTAAAACCGTTTCCAACAATTTTTTAAGCTGTTTTCATGCATTTCAGAATTTCTTTTTACTCAAAATAAAAATCCTCCTTTTTTCTTCATTTACTGCTCACCGTTAGTCTGGCAACGCAAACGCCAGATACGCATCGCCCGAAGGTTTACCCAATTTTCCGCCGCCGCAAGCAATCACTACAAATTGCTTTCCGTCAACTTCGTAAATAGCCGGTGTTGCAAAACCGGATGCCGGCAAATCCGCTTCCCACAGGAGTTTGCCGGTTCTCTTATTAAAGGCACGGATCTTTGCATCGCTGGTGGCCGCAATAAATATTATTCCGCCGGCAGTAACAGCAGGGCCGCCATACATTTCAGTGCCGCTATGAATTCCTTTTGCTTTTAATTCAGGATAATCGCCCAATGTATCTTTCCAAACGATTTCGCCGGTGTTCAGGTTAACTGCGCTAAGCGTTCCCCATGGCGGCTTTATAGCAGGATAGCCTTCTTTGGTTAAAAATTTATTGTAACCGGTAGAAGTATAAGGAAGATTCCTCCAATCATCTTCAGCTCTCACAGGCGGAACAAATTTCTGCTCTTGCTCTTGTTTATTATCCAAAACAAATGAGGCAAGCGCATGAATTTCTGAGAGCGCCAATTGTTTAAACGCAGGCATCATTCTTCGTCCTGAAGAAACAAGTTCTGCAAATTGTTGCTCATTGTATTTTTTATTTACACCGATCAGCGTGGGATAATTTCCGCTTCCCTGCCTTTGTGTGCCGTGGCAGGCCATACAGGTAGAATGATACAAACGGTCCCCTGCCTGCAAATTATTTTCTACAGTTTTCGGTTTTTCTTTTACATCCACCATAGTAAGTATCCACGGCATCTGGCTCGCGTTTACGTATAGGATGGATGTCGTTGGATCGTAAGCAGGGCCACCCCATTCTCCGCCTCCATCAAAGCCCGGAAAGATCACCGTTCCTTCTTTTGAAGGAGGCGTGAAAATACTCCCGGTTTTATAACCGGCAAGCCTTTTTTTAATATCCTGGTAAGAAGAATCAGGAACAAGGTTATTTAAATCAGCAACTGTTACAGGAGCCTGCCGGGCAAAAGGTTTGGGGAAAGTGGGAATGGGTTGAGTCCGTGACAATTTTTCACCAACCAATTCAGTTTGCGTAGGAACAGCAACTTCATTCACGGGGTAAAGTGGTTTACCTGTTTTCCTGTCAAGCAAAAAGATAAAACCGCTCTTGGTGATTTGTGCTACGGCATCAATATTTTTTCCGTCTTTTTTTACTGTAACCAAAACCGGGGCTGTAGGAAGATCGCGGTCCCACACATCATGATGTACGGTTTGAAAATGCCATATTCTTTTGCCTGTGGCTGCATCCAGCGCGAGTACACAATTGGCAAAAAGATTGTTGCCCAATCTTTTGCCTCCATAAAAATCATAAGACGCAGAGCCAATAGGTGCAAATAAAATTCCGTTCTTTTCATCTAAACTAAAACCCGCCCATGTATTTGCGCCGCCAATGTGTTTCCAGGCATCTTTATTATCCCAGCTGTCATAACCGTATTCCCCCGGTTGCGGAATGGTATGAAAGATCCAACGCAATTTTCCGGTATGCACATCATAAGCCCTGATATAACCCGGCGCAGCATCGGCTTCTTCAGAAACACGAGCACCAATAATGATCATGTCTTTATAAATAATTCCAGGTGAAGTGGCAGCGATGTAAAGGTTTGAAACATCGCTTCCAAGATCGTTATGCAAGTCAATTTTACCATTGGTTCCAAAGGATAGCACCGGTTTTCCGGTGGCTGCATTAATACAATACAGTTGCGAATTGGCAGAATAAAAAATTCTTTTGTCATCCTTCCCGTCTGTATAATAAGTAACGCCGCGGCAAACATTCAAACTAAAATAACCCTGCCCTTTTGCGTCGGCAGAGCTATCATCCATTGGATTGTAAATCCATTGCCCTTTTCCCGTTGCGGCATTTAAAGCAAATAATTTCAGTTTGGGTGAAACACCGTATAAAACAGAATCCACAACGATTGGATTTACTTGTATCTGCGTCATACTGTCCGCATCATTGGTGAGGTAGGCCCATGCAACCTGCAACCGGCCCACATTTGAGGTATCAATTTGTTTCAGGGAAGAATAGTGATTCGCCTGTTTATTTCCCCCGTAAACTTGCCAGGTATCGTATTTTTTGGAGTTTTTGCATGATACCATACAAAAAGAAATCAACAGCAGCCCGGTTGCGTTTCTAAAAAGAGGTTTACAATAAATTTTTCTCATTAGCATCACATTAAAGGTTCAAAGTCAAAATAAAAATACGGCTTATTTGTTGGTTTACTATTAACTAACGTAAATGGTTATACTAAAAAATTACTCTACCGGTTTTATCACAAACGAATAACTATAATCTTTATATTCCATCCGGTATTGTTTTAAAGGCCACGTTCCCCACGAATTAATGCCGCCCACTCCGGTTTGTTCCAAATCAATATCTAAAGTGGTCAAATCCCTTTGCTTTAATTCACCCGTATGGGCGTTATGTTTTTCAAGCCCCTCATCCAGGTCCTCATCCAAATAATGCCTGGCAGAAATATTCAGAACCGTATCACCTTCTATCATTAAACCTCTGCCTTTCTTATTTGTTAATTTCACCCAGCGAACATCGGTTTTATTACCGGTTTCCTGCGGCCTTACATAATTGCCAAATTGTTCATCTACCGTTTGCTGATACACCCCAACAAAAGCGGCATCTTTCCTGTCCCAATAATTTTCAGAAGGGCCTCGGCCATACCATTCCATGTTGTTGTATTCTTTCGGCAACATCATCTGCATTCCAAATTTAAACATCATCGGCTCCTCCTTTGTGCTATCTGCATGCATGGATTCTTTTACTTTAATAACGCCATCGCCATTCAGTTGATAACTAATATCAAGATAAGCGTACACATCCGGCAAGGAATAATGCATACTTAGTTTGATGCATTTCGTATTGGACGAATCAATATTGAAATTGAGTAATACAAAATTATGAGCTGGCTCTTTTCCAGTTGATTAGTTTTTTCTGAAGGTCAGCCCCAAAATCATTATCAGTTGGCGGCCGCCAGAAATTGGGTTTTAAATCATAGCCTTCTTTTATAAAATCACTTTCATTAACCATGTAGTGATGCAATAAACCGTCCACATGGCTAAAAGAAAACTTCACTTTATCATTACTAACATTTATAGAACTATTGGTAATGTGCACATGCAAATCTCCGGCTTCCGGAACAGTTATATTATTATCAGGATGACTGTATAAAACCAGTTGATCTTTGGCTATTTCCCAATCTGCGGGAACCAGCCCTTCATCCTTTTTAGTTTTATAATAAACATTCAGAAAAATTTCTTTGTAACCAACTTTTGGCAATTTATAATTCAAATTCAACAAAGCTGTGTCGTGTGGCGCAACCTGGAGATTTTCAATTTTCCCTTTTTGAATTATTTTTCCGTCCGCTACTAATTCCCAATCCATGTATACATCGTCAAGGTTTTTAAAGAAATTATCATTGTATACTTTAATCTTTCCAACCATCACATCTCCAGGAAGAGTAAAAATGTTTTGATATTCTTTTTTTACTTCCAGCATTTGTGGATGCAATGAACGATCAGGCGCTAACAAACCGTTGCAATTAAAATTCTCATCACTCGGCATATCTACTCCATAATCGCCGCCGTAAGCCCAGATGGTATCGCCCCTGTCGGTAATTTTTTGAAGTCCCTGGTCTACAAAATCCCAAATATAGCCGCCCTGCATTTTAGGATAATATTTTCTGATGGTATCCCAATAATCATTAAAATTTCCATCGGTATTTCCCATGGCATGCGCATATTCCACCAGGATAAATGGTTTGTGATTGCTGGCTGTATCAAATTTTACATGATGCACCATATCATCCGGTGACGGATACATCGGGCAATAAATATCAGAAAAATCGGTAGCGCTTGCAGGCTCATATTCTACCGGGCGTGACGGATCCCGATGTTTGATCCATTGATAACATTTTTCAAAATTAATACCCATGCCCGCTTCATTTCCCATTGACCAAACAATTACTGAAGGATGATTTTTATCCCTTTCAACCGCCCGTGAATCTCTTTGAAAATGTTGCAAAAACCAGTCCGGCTTTTTGGATAACGAACTATCGCCAAAGCCCATTCCATGCGATTCAAGATCGGCTTCATCTACTACATACAATCCGTATTTGTCGCACAATTGGTACCAGTAAGGATCATTAGGGTAATGACAGGTGCGCACTGCATTTATGTTATTTTCTTTCATAATCCTGACATCCTGCTCCATTCGTTCTTTACTGATCACTTGCCCGGTAATTGGATCCATTTCATGGCGATTAACACCTTTTATCAGAATCGCTTTCCCATTTACATACAACACGCCGTCTTTTATTTCTACTTTTCTAAAACCGGTTTTTTGTGGGATTACTTCGATAACATTTCCGCGTTTATCCATTAACGTTGTAAGCACCGTGTACAAATAAGGTGTTTCGGCTGTCCATTTTTTGGGATCCTTTAAGTAGATACTTACATTTTTAAATTTCACAGAATCAGTAAGCGAAACTGATTTTTTCCTTATTGATTTTCCTGCTTCATCCAATAATTCAAAAGAGGCTTTATAATTTTTTAGGGCGGGATCATTGTTGTTTAAAAAATCAAGGCTGATATTTAATTCGCCGTTTTTATAATTGTCCGTCAAATCAGGAATGATCTGTACATCACGAATGTGAACTTTATTGCGTGCATACATATACACATCACGGTCAACGCCCGCCAGCCGCCACATATCCTGGTCTTCAATATAAGTACCATCGCTCCATCGGTACGCCTGGAAAGCGATGAGATTCTTTTGCCCCGGCTTCAGGTATTTTGTAATATCAAATTCAGCCGGCAGTTTACTGTCTTCGCTGTAACCAACCCACTCGCCGTTTATCCATAAATAAAAACAAGAACGTACTGCGCCAAACTGGATATAAATATCTTTTCCATCCCAGCTTTTATCAACCATTATTTCTCTGCGGTAAGAACCAACAGGATTGTATTGATGAGGCACATGTGGCGGATCCCGATCCATTAAATAGCCAAAGTCATATTTAATGTTGGTATAAATGGGAATTCCATAACCATTCTCCTCCCATGTTGCAGGCACCGGAAAATTTACCCAATGGCTGTCGTCATAATCATTTTGCCAAAAACCCAATGGGCGGTCAGCGGGTTTATCTACCCATTTGAATTTCCAATCTCCATTCAACGACTGAAAATATTTTGATTGCTGCATCTCATTCTGAAGAGCGAGGTTCTTATTTTCAAAAGCAAAATAAGTAGCGTGCATCGGTTGGCGGTTGTATTCATTAAGTTTTTCATTTTCCCAAAACACCGGCGGCTCCAGCGATTGAGCGAAAACTTTTCCTAAGCACAATATTAAAAGGACAAGTACAACTATTTTTTTCATTGAAGACTGGTTTTGTAAATCATAAAAGTATACGGATAAATCTATTAGCGGATAAATGTATCAAATTTTATCTTTTGCAGTAAACAAACTTTTTTTGCTTGTTTTAATTTTGCCTTAAATGAGTCTGCTAAAGGAGCAACATCAAATCCAAAATATAAAGGCCATTCTCATACTGCATTTGCTTTTGCAGGCGGCATTGTAATCATTGAAGGCTACATTTCACAGACGTGAAGGGCAGGGGAGGCTTGCATTTGAGTTTGGCGATATGGAAAGAAAGGAACACACCCTAATGCTGAAATTATTTTTTTTTTGGATTAAAATAATTGTAATTTGGCATGGTGTTTTCTCTTAATATATTCTAAGTAAAACTTATTACCTGCAACCGGCTGTGATTGTATCTAAATCCTATTTGTAAATAACCATCGCAACCGAAGAAATTCCAGTGTAAAAATATATTGCAACCCCTTAATTATTAAATATAATTTAATGAAAAAATATATTCCAATCCTGGTCCCCTTCCTGCTTTTTGTACAGGTAACGGAGGCGCAACAGAAAGTGATCAACTCTTATGCAGATCTGCCTAACAAGAACTATTCAACTGAACCGTTAAAAAAAGGTGATAAAGCAATTATTAATGCGTGGATGAAAAGCACTGCTGTGTCGGAGTTAAAGCACATGGACAGCGTTTCAAATAATTGCACAATCAACAATGCACTTGTCGCCCTTAGCTATAGCGTGAGAAAATTATTTTGCAATTTTATTTTGGCTGATTGGAAAGACGCTGCCTTCGCCGATACGCTCTTACGGAATTCAGGCCAGACGGCGCCTGCGTTTAAAAAAGCCGGCCTAAGCCAGCTCTCATCGTATGCAAAAGCATCAATGCAGCCTTCACCCGATTTTAATAAAAACTTCATGCAGGCCTTTAAGGAATCTATGAAACCATTAACGGAAGATGAGAAAGAAATGTATATCGGGTATATTATCAAAATGTCTAACGACGCACCGAAGACTTTGGATGAAACAATAAAAAAAGTTACTGCCGAACCCCTTATTGCAGATACATCTGCAGGCATGTTTTCCCTTTTGAGCAATTATGTTTATGCACAGGTAAACCGTGCCCTGACGGGCCAGATGGCTGCCTATCTTAATGAAAGTATTACGGGGAAATTTACAAGGGCTGATACCTTACGGGGAACCATAAATGCAGAAAGGGCATGGTGGAATGTGTTGCATTATGCTATAACTGTAAAACCCGATTTTGCAACCAAGAGTATTGTTGGTAGTAACGACATACATTACCAGGTTACCAGCAGCAAGTTTCCGTTGTTTATGCAAATTGACCTGCAGGAGCCACTCATAATTGACAGCATCATTTTTGAAACCCAAAAATTAAATTTTACCAAAGATGGTAATGCATGGCATGTTGCCGTTCCTGCTCAAAAGAAATCGTCCATTAATGATGTAACCGTTTATTATCATGGTACGCCGCGTGAAGCCGTTAACCCTCCGTGGGACGGCGGTTGGATTTGGCCAAAGACAGTACCGGCAGCCCGTGGATGAGTGTTGCCTGCCAGGGAATTGGGGCAAGCATTTGGTATCCGTGCAAAGACCATCAAAGCGATGAACCGGATAGTGGCGCTTCAGTAAGCATGATTGTTCCCGATACATTAGTGGGCGTGTCTAACGGCAGGCTACAGGCGAAAACAAAAAATAACGATGGATCAGAAACTTATACATGGGCAGTTGTAAATCCTATCAATAATTACGATATCATCCCTTACATCGGCAAATATGTAAATATCAGCGATTCATTCGCTGGCGAAAAAGGCAAGCTGGATGTTAACTATTGGGTATTGAACTATAATCTCGGTAAAGCGAAAGAACACATGGTTCCCGAAGTGCACAGGATGTTGAAGTCGCATGAATACTGGATGGGGCGCTTACCCTTTTTATGAAGACGGCTATAAAATGGTTGACGCGCCTCATTTGGGAATGGAGCACCAGGGCGCCATTGCGTATGGCAATAAATATATGAATGGCTATCTCGGAGAAGATTTATCCGGGTCGGGATGGGGGCTTAAATGGGATTATATAATTGTGCATGAAAGCGGGCACGAATGGTTTGGCAATAATATTACTACCAACGACATTGCCGATATGTGGGTACACGAAGGCTTTACCTGCTATAGCGAAACATTATTTACAGAATATTATTATGGTAAAGAGGCAGGCGATGAATATACTTATGGCCAGAGGCCGGGATACAAAATTTACTTCCGGTAATTGGTTACTATAATGTAAACGATGATGTGAGCGTGCGAAATGGTGACATGTATAGTAAAGGCTCAAACCTATTGCACACCATACGCCACAGTATGAATAACGATTCTTTGTTCAGGGAAATATTGCGTGGCTTGAATAATACATTTTATCACCAAACGGTAAACTCTTCGCAGGTAGAAAAATACGTCAGCGATCATGCAGGCTTTAATTACGGTAAAGTATTTGACCAGTATTTAAGAAATATACAAATACCTCAATTGGAAATCTATTTTACTCCTGGTGGCAAAGCAGTTTCTTACCGTTATACGAATTGTATTAATGGTTTTAACCTGCCATTGGTATTAAAGAACGGGCAGGACAGCCTTAAAATATTTCCGGTGAAGGAATGGAAAACCCTTGGTATCACGCAAGAGCAGGCAAAATTATTTGATACAGAGGGAATTGAAAAGATGTATTATGTGGGCGTGAAAAAAATGAGCAGGAAGGGATGATTGCCTGTCTTTTATTTTTAAATTACTCTGCTATATTATTTTTGCAGCCTATTCTACCTGGTCCTAAATATTTAATTATCCGGCGCATCTCTATTAACGGGTAAGGAATATAATTTTCGTTTCTGTTTGCCCCGGTAGCTAAAAAAAATATAAAATGCCGGACCAATTAAAATATATGCCCAACCTGAATTTCCGGAAATTTTCAACGGAAGGCCAATCGCCAAAACAATAGAAATAACACCGATAGCAATAAGAATAAAATTTTTGTACAATTTGGTTTTTGTATCAAAAATCTCAGGAGCTGTTAATTGAAGGATGACGGCATTTTTCAACGCATGCAGGTACATTAAGGAGAAAAGAATATAAATAGAAATGTATCCCAATCCGTAAATTACCATCAGCTCGGGAACATCAATAGCTGTGATCACCGGAACAGGGCTTGCATTGGCAGCATCAACCCCATTGAAAATAACTGTAAATAAAAATTTAAGGGGATAAATAAAAAAAAGTACGAGAAAAATTAACGCGCAATTCAACACTACTGTTTTAAAGTCATCCAGCCCATAACGCCTGAAAAAAATATTTTGCTCATACCATATAATCATAAGCAAAATAAAGGTTAAACCAAATGCAAAGAATCCACGTATGGAAACCATCAATTCTCCGAAATTTTTAGGTACTTCGAGGCTAACGATCAGCAAGGTAACCGCAAAAGCAAAAACGGCATCGCTAAAAGCTTCTATGCGCCTAACCTCATGCCCCCTGAAATGGAATTCACCTTTACCAGGCTGTAATTTATTCGCAACTACTTTTCGAAACATAATCAGGGATTCTTAGATAATGTGAAAATTAAAAGTACTTTTTATTTTTATTATACGGACCGGATAATATGAAAAACCGGGAGGCCATTATAAAATAAAAACCACGAAAAAAAATCTTATCATTCAAAATCACAAACTGATCTTCTGGCTTCCGCCGTGCAATTGAATCACTTTTCCGTTCCATATAAACCTTCCGGTTAGTTTTTCAGGAAGAATGATTTCTCCTTCAATTCCATTTTTATTTTTTCGCGTAAGCATAACTGTTATTATGCCACCAGGCACAGGCATGGTTCCTTTTACTTCCGTCAATTCTCCCAAAGCAGGTTCGATCCGTACCTTTTTAAATCCCGGTGCATCCGGCATAATTCCACAAATCGTAGCAAGGAAATCATATTCAGGGCTGGCCGACCATGCATGGCAGTCAGACCTTGTAGGATCAGGTTTTTCAGCAAAAGTGGTTAGGCCGATTTTCAGCATATCGCGCCATGGAGTTAATTGAGAATAATACAAATCTGCCATTCCTGATTTTACCATTGCACGGGTTAGATAAAAACGATAATAAAAAGTAGCCTGGCTTAATGTGGTATCGTACAAAATATTTTTCATTACCTGTTGTTGCTCAGAGGTAGGAATAGCGTCTGCAAGTATTGCCATAATGGTCGCATGCTGACTATAACTATTCTTCTCTGGCGTATCAGCCATTTCCATTTTATCTTTATTAAAACAATGCTGATAAACACTTTTCGAAAGCTCGTCAGCGAGTTTTAAATAATGAGCGCCGTCTTCTTTTCGTCCAAAATAATTAAAGATTTCAGCGGCCTGCCGAAGCGTATAAGCATATTGCAAAGAGATGATTGCAGAGTGCCCGTCATTAGCTCCGGGCGGCGTTCCACCGGGGAAGGCGTCGTTCCAATCGACAAAGCTCCACCAATCCATTGGGCCAAGCATTTCTTTGGCTGGATCTATGTGCTGTTCATACCATTTCAAAACCGAATTAGCGGCATCTAAATATTTTTTTAAAAATGCATCGTCCTGTCGGATCATCCAGTAATCGTGCAACATTGAAACCCAGAACAATGAAAATGGCGGAATTACCTGCAGCCTGCTACTTGGATAGCGGCCTTGTGTAAGCCCGGTTGGTACCCGTGAAATGTAAAAATCATTGATCGCTTTGCGCATCAGGCGGTCATCGCCGGTATTGTACAAAGAGATGAGGGATTGTATGCGCGTATCGCCTTCATACTGCAGTTGTTCATAATAGGGGCAATCAAAATACGTTTCACCGGCGCATAATCTTGCTGTTCGCCAACCTACTTTCCAAATATCCTGTAAAGATGAATCGTTGGAAGCAAAAGAGGCTTTTTGTACAAAAGGGTAACCGGTATAAATTCCATACAAATCTTCCAATGTTAGCGGTTCATTTCCGGTCTGAATATCCAACTGAATGTACCGCCAGGTTCTTAACCACAATGGACTGAAAGCTCTCATCTTTCCTCCATCCGGATAAAAAATATCATACAAACCCTTTATCGTTTTTCCTTCAATCACATCGCGGTTTCCTTTTTGTCCCTTTGAATCGAATAATGCTTCAGCATAGGTTAGTTTAATTTGAGAACCGTTGCCGCCGCTCACTTTTAGCGCAGGGTAACCAATCGTTTCAAAAGATTGATCAATCAAAATACTTTGTTTGGTATGGGCAGGAATGGTAAGAGGATGATTCCCTTTAAGAAAATCAGAATTCACATTATTTGTTGGTTTACTGCGCACCACTGACATTCGTTGCATCTTTTCTTCCATTTGCGGAATGGTTCGCGGAGCAAGTGTCCAGATATTATCAGAACCGTAACCCTGCGGCACCACCGGCGTATTTAAAACCTCAGCCTGTTGCCAGTTCTTATCATCATAAGCGGGTTGCTCCCAGTTCCATGGATAGGCATTTGCATGAACTTCATCTCCCGGGCCAACGACCATATAAGTGTGCAGCACGGCTCCCATATTGGTAGCGCAAGGTGAGTAAGCAGTATCATGCAATACTTTCCAGCCGTTTCCGGAATTAATGATCTCTTCCGCCTTATTATCACCCTGGAGTAAAAATCCGGTTTGGGCAGAAATTTGTGCCACCGGCTCGTATTCACCCATGTTCCAGACAAGTGCAGCAATCACATTCTTTCCTTTTTGCAGATGGGAAGAAATATCATAGGTTTCAAAATTCCAGTTCCAGGTGCTGCTTCGCGCAGCCGCGCCCCACTTCAGTTCCGTTCACGTATAACACATAGCGGTTATCGGCTGAAACATGAATAATAAATTGAGTGGGCTGATTAGCAAGATCAAATGTTTTGCGAAAATGATAAACGCCGTAAGCTTTTTCCGGTACTCCGGGACACGAGATCCAATGGGCACTCCAATAGCCATGCAACAATTTTGGATTAATCGGTAAATCCTGCCCAAAGGAAGAAAACCCTATGGTTAAACCAATTAATAAAAGCATCCATTTGGAATGGAGCAAACAATTTTTTAAATAAACCAAAGGCATCGGAAGAAATAAATTTTGGATGATTGAAAATAATCAATAAAAGTAGTTTTATAATTGCATAATCCAAGTGCGTGGCAAGGATAATTTATTTATTGAAAAAAATAATAGCGTTAAAAAACAAAAATAGAAATACAGAATAGCTGGAATTTTTTTCAATAAAATCCTGTTTAGAGAAAATAAAAACTAATGCGCAGATTCCTGATTCATTTCTGCTTTAATTTTTTTCATATCAATAACTTTCCCGGCCTTTTCTATTATACCTATAAAAGGATCTTCATTTTCTGTTTCATTTTCCGGATAAAATTTGGGGCTAATCGGAGAATGTTTAGCAACCGTATGAGTGAGGGAACGGTATTCAGTCCAGTGTTTTTGAGGAAAATTGCAAAGCCAGACTGCAAGGTCAATATCACTATTTTTATGCACTTTTCCTGTAGCGTAAGAGCCAAATAAAATTGCCTTTGCCACTTCAAAACCATTATTTTCAAGTTCTGATAAAAAGCAACCTATTTTTTCATTTAAAGTTTTTTGAGTAAACATTCTTTAAGTTTTGAGATTTTTTCAAAATGTTCATTCATGTATATTTCATTTGCACGTTCGTAAATTTTCAATTTATAATCAGGATAACGGCTTTCAATGTTCCATGTATTAATGGTTGCTAAATAATCATACCATTCAGAGTCTAATTTTAAATCCGTTTGGTTATAAATTAAAGTAAGATCATGTTGGCGGGGAGGAGTGTTTTCAATATTATCTTTTACCCAAATTGCTTTTAATAATTTTTCAATAGTTAAATGAAAAGTAAATAGGGCAAATACATTTTGTTTTCCATTCATCAAATAAATAGAGGTTTCCCAATTGCGTAAGGCTTCTTTTTTCCACCAATCGATATGTTCCTTTTTATTCATTCTCCAAAATTACTGAAAGATTTGTCAACCTATTTAGAAGAAAGAAATCTCTGTTTTAAATGTCATTTATTGTAAGTAAATCAATCCTAAACACTCACATTAAAATCCCTCAACGCTTCATTTAAACTGGTTTTTTTGTCGGTACTTTCTTTTCTTTTTCCGATAATCAAAGCGCAGCTAACATTGTATTCGCCGGCAGGGAATTTTTTTAAATAACTTCCCGGGATTACCACGCTGCGTGATGGAATTACCCCTTTAGTTTCTACAGGTTTTTCTCCGCTTACATCTATTATTTTTGTGGATTGTGTAAGCACTACATTAGCGCCTAAAACCGCTTCTTTTTCCACTCTTACTCCTTCTACCACAATGCAACGGCTGCCAATAAAACAGCCGTCTTCAATGATAACCGGGCTGGCTTGCAATGGTTCAAGGACTCCGCCAATACCTACGCCACCACTAAGATGTACATGTTTCCCTATCTGTGCGCAACTGCCAACTGTTGCCCATGTATCCACCATTGTCCCTTCGTCTACATAAGCACCAATATTTACATAACTTGGCATTAAAACTACGTTTCGGGCCAGGTAACTTCCATAACGCGCCACCGCGTGTGGAACAGCACGCACACCTAAATCTTTATAATTATTTTTTAATTTCATTTTATCATAAAACTCAAAAGGCGGAAGCGAATACGTTTCCATTTTTTGAATGGCGAAATACAACAATATCGCCTGCTTCACCCATTCATTTACTTTCCATGAATTTTCCGTTTCCTGGTTAGAAGAAGATGCAGAAACGGGTTCGGCAACTCTCAGGCTTCCTTCATCTATTTTAGCAATTACATTTCTTATGGCGCCGGTATAAGTTTCGTCATTTACCAATTCGCGGTTATTCCAAACCTCGCCAATCATTTTTTCCAATTCCATTTCCATATTTTAATTTTTTGCAAATATAAAATAAGCAACTTTGAAAGCGCCATCGAAATAAAAACCTATACTATTTATTAGTTTACTGAAACCGCATTCCAATAAAGTTGGATTACTTTTGAATATTTTATATTGAAAATTTGTGGATGGAAATGTATTTCTCTTTGTATGGCAATTCTGAAATTACAAACCGCAGAAATTTTAAATTCGTAAATAAAAAGTAGATATTAATGATTCAGGATGTAAAGTTAAGTTCACAAAAAAGGCCGGTAATCAAAGAGGCATTATTTAGCATTTTAATTCCTACCTGGAATAATTTAGAATACCTCCAATTGTGTATCAACAGCATTAAAAAAAATTCATCTTTTACTCATGAAATCATTGTGCACATTAATGACGGAAGTGATGGAACACTTGCCTGGATTGAAACTCAGCCTGAAATATCTTTTACATATAGTTCAGAAAATATTGGTGTTTGCTATGCGCTCAATTATTGCAGCAATTTAGCCACCACCAATTATATTTTATACATGAACGACGACATGTATGTTTGCCCGGAGTGGGATAAATATTTATATGAAGAGATAAAAAACATCGGCCACCATAATTTTTTTTTATCAGCAACGGCTATTGAACCAAGAGCGCAAAGCAAATGTTCTATTGAAAAGAATTATGGAATTTCAATCAATGATTTTAATGAAGAAAAGTTATTGGCTGAATTTGATTCTTTGCCAATGAAAGACTGGAGCGGCGCTACTTGGCCGCCAAATATTGTCCATAAAAGTATTTGGGAATTAGCGGGGAAATACAGCATTGAATTTTCGCCGGGAATGTATTCTGACCCGGATTTTTCAATGAAGCTTTGGGAGATGGGGATCAGGATGTTTAAAGGAATTTCAAAAAGCAGGGTTTATCATTTTGGTTCTGTATCTGTAAAAAGAATGAAGAAGAACAAAGGCTATTACCAGTTTATAAAGAAATGGGGAATGGCACAAGGGACTTTTTCAAAATATTATTTAAAAAGAGGGCAGATGTTCCGGGGATCATTAAAAGATCCGCAACTTCCTTTTATGGTAAAAATAAAGTCAGGGTTTAAACAATTCATAACCATCTTTATTAAAAAATAGTAGGTAACCTGAATTATTATGCAAAAAATTCTCGTAATACAAACTGCATTCACCGGAGATGCTGTTTTGGCAACAGCCGTTGTTGAAAAGCTTCATCAATTTTTTCCTGAAGCTGAAATAGATTTTTTATTAAGAAAAGGAAATGAAGGTTTGCTGAAAGGGCATCCGTTTTTAAAAGAAGTTTTAATCTGGAATAAAAAGCAAAATAAATACAAAAATCTCCTGAAACTTTTAAAAAAAATCAGGAGAAAAAAATATGATAAGGTAATCAACTTGCAAAGGCATGCTTCTACCGGTTTCCTCACCGGGTTTTCAAAAGCAAAAGAAAGAATTGGTTTTGAGAAAAACCCGTTAAGTTATCTTTTTACAAAAAAAATTATACACGGTTTTGATAAAGGTTTACATGAAGTGGAAAGAAATAATAAACTGATTGAAGATTTTACAGATAGTAGTTTTAATAAGCCAAAATTATACCCAACCCAAAAAGACCAACAGGAAATATCGCAATTTACAAAGCAGCCTTTTGTTTGTATGATGCCTGCCAGCGTATGGTTTACCAAACAATACCCTGGAGAAAAATGGATTGATTTAATTGATCATTTTCCTGCTGAATACAATATTTATTTATTGGGAGGGAATGATGATACCATTTTATGCGAAAGGATAGAAGAAAAAACAATCAACAAGAAAGTAAAAGTGCTGGCCGGAAAATTAAGTTTTCTTGAGTCTGCCGCCTTAATGGAAAAAGCCAAAATGAATTATAGTAATGACTCGGCCCCGCTGCATTTGGCAAGTGCTACAAATTCGCCAATTACAGCCATATTTTGTTCAACAGTTCCTGAGTTTGGGTTTTACCCGCTTTCTGAAAAATCAATTATAGTTCAAACCGGCCTTCAGCTTTCATGTAAACCATGTAGTTTACATGGAAAAAAAGCTTGCCCCCTTGGCGCACTTTAAATGTGGGTTAACCATCGAAACGAATCAATTATTAGAATCCCTTAATGCTTAAAAAAGATGAGTAGTTTTGAAAATGATATAATTAATTCATTAAAAATTTTGCAAACAGGAGGAATCATCCTTTACCCAACTGATACCATTTGGGGAATTGGATGCGATGCAACAAACGGGCATGCCATTCAAAGAATTTTTGATTTGAAAAAAAGGGAAGAAACAAAATCTCTGATTATCTTGGTTTCTGATGAGAACATGATAAATCAATATGTTTTTAATCCTCCCCCAAAAATGGTTTCTTACATTTCCTCAGCCGAAAAACCCACGACTGCCATTTTTAAAAATGCCATTCATTTGCCCAAACAACTGGTAAATGCGGATGGGAGCATCGCAATAAGAATGATAAAAGAGGTTTTTTGCCTGGCGCTTATTGAGCAATTTCAAAAGCCTTTGGTTTCAACTTCAGCAAATATTTCAGGCGAAAAGTTTCCTCAAAATTTTGAAGAAGTTTCTGTTGAAATAAAAAACGGCGTTGATTATATTGTTCAACACCGTCAAAAAGATTTTTCTAAAAATACACCTTCATCCATTGTAAAATTGAATGAAAATGGTGAAATTGAATTTATTCGAAAATAAATTCTATAGAGCAATCCCAATCCCTAATTGGGCCATCTGAATTTTCCAGGTGTCGTTACTGGAAAGATTATTTACATCGGTAACCCCGCCCACAAAACGCCCGTAAACCCTGAATTTTAAAAGATTTAACTGAAGGCCGCCTGCGAGCGAAAAATCGCCTGACTTGAAAGCATCTTTTCCGTTTTGAACCAGGCTTTGATTTTTATCAATCAATATTCCGAATTGAGGCCCAAATTGTAAAGCCAGTAAATTACTGAGTTTATAATTTACTAAAATGGGGATACTTAAATAGTGAAGTTGTATTTTATTTACATTTTTGAAACCGGTAATTTCATTGAAACTTGTAGCTGTATCTGTATTTACCTGGTTAAATAAAACTTCTGGCTGAATAGCCCATTTTTTGCCACCTATCGTTACAAAAGCCCCGGCATGGTACCCGAGATTGTATTCATCTTTAAATGACTGGCCTGAAATTTTTCCAAGATTGGCGCCTGCCTTTATACCAAAAGTTAAACCCTGGGAAAAAAGAGAGGATGAAATCAGTAATGCGATGATAATAGAAAGGAATTTCGTTTTCATAATACTAAATTTAAAGTATAACTTTTCAATTTATATGCCAATAATCAATTTGGGTTTAAACAGATTGACTAAATTAATTTTAATAAGTTTAAAAAAATATTTTCGATAGGTAAACTTTTCATAAATAACAATTGATATATAAAAAAAGTTTATTCAAAAATCAAATTAGAAATCAAACCCCTTCAGAAGAAAAATAAAAATTTTGGTTATTTGTTGGTTTACTGCAAGTATTCCAAAATGACAAAACTATAATTTATGCTGCCATTTAGAATTTAAATTTGGAATATATGAAATGGGCTCTAAACATATAACTATGTAAATTTTGTAAATTTGAAAAGTAATTACATTAAATGAAACAACGGTTTTACTTTGATACTTCTGTTTTTGGAGGAGTTTTTGACAAAGAATTTGAAGAATCCTCTTTACAACTTTTTGAGAGAGCAAAACTTGGTAAGATTGTTTGTGTTTATTCGGATTTGATAGAAACAGAACTTGCAAATGCACCAGAAAAAGTTCGTAAATATTTTAAAAAGTTGCCTGAAGAAAACCTTGAAAGAGTAATAGTAAATGACGAAATAATAAATCTTGCTTCAAAATACATTGAAGAAAAAGTAGTTGGGCAAACAAGTTTTGGCGATTGTTTGCATATCGCAATTGCAACAATAAATAAAGTTGACATTCTACTGAGTTGGAATTTTAAGCATATTGTGAACGTTTATAGAATAAGAGGCTATAACTCAATTAATTTGCGAATGAATTATTTATCATTAGAAATACGGTCACCAAAAGAAATTTTAGAATATGAAGACTAAGCAAAAAAAGATACAAAAAGAGTTCGATACCGTAAAAACGTTTCGAAAAATAAAAGAAAAAATCTCTAAAGATTTAACGGGTAAATCTATCGAAGAAATCAAAGAATATTTGAAAAAAAATAGTTGGAAATTACGGGCAAAATAAAATTCCACAATCCATCGGATTTTCTCCACAAACAGAAATCCATTCCTTTCAAACTCATATCACAATTACTTTCAGCCTAATTAGCCTACCTTTGCGGATTAAAAAAAATTAATGAATGAATTTGAAGGCTTAGGCCTAAATGAAAACCTCGTAAAAGCGGTTACTGATCTTGGATTTACAACTCCTACTCCCATACAACAACAAGCTATTCCTATACTTTTATCAGGCACTACAGATTTTGTGGGCCTTGCTCAAACAGGAACCGGCAAAACGGCGGCTTTTGGTTTGCCTTTGTTACAACTAATAGATGCCGGAAACAGGTATCCGCAGGCGTTGATTGTTTGCCCTACGCGCGAATTGTGTTTGCAGATTTGTAACGACCTGCAGGAATATAAAAAATATTTAAGAACCATAAGCGCTGAACCGGTTTATGGAGGTGCTTCCATTGTGATGCAGATCCGTGCTTTAAAAAAAGGCGCTCATATTGTAGTAGCTACTCCCGGAAGGTTGATTGATATGATAGAACGAAAAGCAATTGACCTTGGAAAAGTAAAATACGTAGTGCTTGACGAAGCAGACGAAATGTTGAATATGGGTTTTAGGGAAGATATAGATTTCGTTTTGAAAAATACCGTAAACCGGGAAAGCACGTGGCTTTTTAGCGCAACCATGCCCGCTGAAGTGAGGGCTATTTCTAAAAATTTTATGCATAATCCGCAGGAAGTAACGGTCGGTAAAAAAAACACGGCCAATGTAAATATTGACCACCAATATTTTATTACTCCGGCACATTCCCGGTTTGAAACTTTAAAAAGATTGGTAGATTTTAATCCTGGGATGTATGGAATTATTTTTACGAGAACTAAAATCGATGCGCAGAACATTGCAGAGAAATTATCTAAAGAAGGTTACAATGTTGAGTCTTTGCATGGCGACCTTTCCCAGCAGCAGCGTGACAGGGTAATGCAACGTTTTCGCAGCCAGGATATCCAGATTTTGATAGCAACCGACGTTGCCGCAAGAGGGATTGATGTGGATGGAATTACTCATGTAATCAATTTTGAACTTCCGGATGATATCGAAGTTTATACTCATCGCAGCGGCCGTACTGCCCGGGCAGGGAAAAGCGGAATTTGTATTTCCATTTGCCACAGCCGCGAATCTTTTAAAATCAGGCAGCTCGAAAAAATGACGAATGCAAAATTTCATAAACTGGATATTCCCACCGGAAAAGATGTATGCCGCAAACAGTTTTTTTATTTTATTGATAAACTTAAAAAAATAGATATTTCTCACGGCGATTATGAAACCTATATGTCTGACCTTGAAGAAAAATTTGCAGACATGAGTAAGGAAGAAGTGCTGAAAAGGGTTGCCGCGCTTGAGTTTGATCATTTTTTGAAATATTATGAAAATGCGGAAGATTTGAATGTAAGATCTGATTTCAGGGAAAGAAAAAATGATAATTTCACGCATGGCCGTAATGAGAAGAGGGAACGGCCAGGTTACCAAAGGGGCGATAGCGGTTATTCAAGATTATTTATAAACCTGGGTTCAAAAGACGGTTTTTACAAAGCCAGTTTTCTTCAATATATTTTGGATGAAAGCAATTTAAAAAAAGAAGTTTTAGGCCGGATCGACTTACGCGAAATGAACGCCTGGGTAGAAGTAGATAAATCAGCCGCTTCGAAAATGATGAAAAGCCTTGATGGCAAAACTTATAACGGGCGCCCGGTAAGAATGAATGAGGCTGATGGCGGTGGAAACAGAAAGCCCGCGCGTGAAGGCAGGAAACGCATTCCGTTAAGAGAAAGAAGATGATTTTTGCAAAATAAAAATCGTTATTATTGGTTCGTTTACTGCTATCATATTTTACCATATTTTTTATAATAGGCGATCAGCATTCCTACAACCGCATTGTATGAATGCAAACCTTTAGGCTGGTTATTTAGTTTTAAATAATTTCCATACATCCAGTTAATCAAAGGTTCAAAAACACTTTGATGATCAAGGTCAAACTGCCGTATTACCAATAAATCTTTTTTGACGGGGGGCACCAATTGTTTTAACGCGTTTTGTGAAGAAACAGAATCTAAAAAAAACACTTCACGGTTAGCATACAAAAAAAGATCGAGGTAAGCGGAATAATGAAAAAGGGTATCCGGAGAATTTACCGCGGCTAAATACCCTACAAAATTCGCTTCATTTTCTTTTGCATAACCAAGTTGGTGGGCCATCTCATGAGTCGCGATATAGGGCTGCAGCATTTCAGGAACCGTCGTATTGATTTGTGCTTCGCCGGTAAAGGGATTATAATAACCGGTAAATCCCAGGTAATCACCAAGTGTTCCATAAAGCGAAGATTTTACAGAAAGATCATCATATTTAAGAAACGGAAATTTTTTGTGTGCTTCCTCATAACTTTTTTTCGCTTCTTTTATTAAACCTGTTGTGGAAGGAAATTTTTCATGATTTGAAACCATAGCCATCCTGGTAGTATTTACTTTTTGCAATAAAAGATTTTGAATGGCTAATAAATCAGAGGAATCGTAACTGATATCAGTTAACTGCAACTGGTACGCAATTCCTTTGCGCCCATAATTGATTCCCCAAAAAAGATAAAAAATACTATATACAAAAGCGAAAACTAATATCAAATTTAAAGCTTTTTGTAAGGCTAATTTTTTAGAAAATTGTTTTTTGAAAAGTAATCTTGCATTCTTAATTATCTTCCACAAAATAAAGCAGGCAGCCAAAAAGTATAATATATCCCCCAAACTGAATGGAACCCAGCCGAACAGAATTCTCAAAATTTTAGAAAAAAAAGGGTAAATACCTGTAGAATAAATTTGTTCAACCCAAATACTGTTGGCAGAGAATATTTTGATCAGAATGATTGTAACAATAACAAAAATCCATTTTAGTTTATTGCGATGTGGGTATTTATTAAAAACCATAAATGTTATTGCTTTTCACTTAGATTTTCTAAATCATCATAATCTTTTGGCCTTCCCGAAGATTTTTTGGCTTTTAATAAATCATTTATATTAATTACCCGAACAGATAAATTTTCAATTTCGATCATTTCCGCCGCTTGAAAAGCCGGATTGAATGAAAGCCCTTTTACTTCAGTCATTATATCAATACTTACGGGCGGGCGGCCAAAAGAAAATACATTGAAGTGAGGATTATTTAAAAAATTATTTTCAGTCATATCAAAAACGGGCATACCAAACAAATAAAAAGCATTTTTCAATCGTTCGTAATTTTCAATTGTTTTATTTACCCAAATATCTAAATCTCCTGTCGTTCTGGAATAGCCATGAAGTATTACAGAATATCCGCCTACTAAAATATATTTCACTTCGTAATGATTAAGCGCATTAATAAAATCACGAAAATCATTATTAAATATATTTCCCACTATTTTCTTTTTTTTATTTTAAATAAGGTACGGTCTATTTTGGGCGGATTACCGGCGGGGAAATCGTACGCAACACTGTTTAAATAGTTTGCCGCTTTTAACCTTTCTTCTATGGATCTACTTTTCCAATAATTAAGATTATTGCTGCTATCTTTTGTATGATGCATTTTAAAAACCGTCCGGTCCAATTTATATTCTGCCATCTTTATCGCATTTATTAAAAAAAATAAAGTTAGGGTATAAAATATTTAAAGGTTCGCAGCAATTACGATTAACAAAAAATTTTAAAAACAAGATATTTTTTGCTAAAAAAAATCATTAAATTCATTACCTTTGCAACCCTTTAATTTTTAGTTATGGGTAACAGGCGTGAATATGATATAGCATTTGTGGGATTGAAACCTGGGATTCATGAGTTTAATTACCAGGTGGATGATAAGTTCTTTGCTAATTTTAAGGAAACCGATTTCAATAATTGTAATGCTTCCATAAAGCTTTTTCTCGAAAAAAACACTTCATTTATGTTGTTGAAATTTGAGATAGGCGGAAGCGCAAATGTTATTTGCGACCGGTGTGGGAATATATTGCCAATAGACCTTTGGGATGAATTTAAACTGTTGATAAAACAAGTTGAAAATCCTGAAGAAATGAATCAAAACGAAGAAGACCCTGATGTGTTTTATATTTCAAGGACAGAAAGCCATATTCACCTGGCAGATTGGATTTACGAATTTGTATTATTGAGTATTCCCAACCAAAGAATGTGCAATGAAGAAGATATTGGTGGCCCGCAATGCAACAAAGAAGTTCTGGCGATGCTCAAAAAAATGAGGTCAACAGGTATAGAAAATAATCACCCTTTAGAAAAAGGATTAGAAAAATTTAAAAAACAATAATTAATCATATTTAATCTAAGTTTATGCCAAATCCAAAGCGCAGGCACAGTCAGCAAAGAAGTGCAAAAAGAAGGACACATTATAAAGCAGACGCTGCTACACTGAGTGTTGACCAAGCAACCGGTGAAACTCACGTTCGCCATCGTGCACACTCAAGTGAAGGAAAATTATATTATAAGGGGAAAGTAGTTTCTGACAAAACGCCATCAAAGGCAGGATAAATTATTTTTACACTTGCCTGGTAATCCAAAAATAAGCTTGAATAACTTCAACTTTATTTTTGGATTTTTTTTTTGGAATGGGTTATCGCGTTGTAATTAAAAATAACTCATTATTTTTAACGTGATATTTTAAGATAATACTTACATAATGAATATTGCATTAGACATGATGGGCGGAGATTATGCACCTCTTGAAACTATTAAAGGCGTAAAACTTTTCTTGTCAGAAAATAAAAATGAAGAAGTAGAACTCACTCTTATAGGGAATGAAAATAAATTACTTCCCTTACTGGAAGAATACGAAATTTCTTCGGAAAAAATAACAGTCGTTCATGCGTCAGAAGTAATTGAAATGGATGAACATCCTACCAAAGCGTTAAAAGAAAAGCAACAATCTTCTATTTCAATTGGGTTTCATTTTCTGGCTACCGGCAAAACAGATGCTTTTATAAGCGCTGGCAATACCGGAGCTATGCTGGTAGGGTCTTTGTATAGTATCAAAGCAATCAGCGGTGTTAGCCGCCCTGCTATTGGCGCATACATTCCGGGCGACAAAGGGAAAACATCTTTGCTGGTGGATGTGGGCCTGAATGCAGATTGCAAACCTGAAAATTTATCACAATTCGCCTTACTGGGGTCACTTTTTTCCAAATATATTTTAAACTATCAAAACCCAAGGGTTGCACTTATAAATGTGGGTGAAGAAGAAGGGAAAGGAAATATTTTGTGCCAGGCGGCTTATCCGTTATTGAAAGAAAACAAGCAAATTAATTTTATAGGAAATATTGAAGGGCGTGACCTTTTGAAGGATAAAGCTGAAATATATGTTTGTGATGGATATACGGGAAACATACTATTAAAATTTGCGGAATCTATTTACGATATTGTTCAGATGAGGCATATTGAAGACGAATATTTTAATCGTTTTAATTTTGAAATGTATGGGGGCGTCCCCGTATTGGGCGTAAATAAACCAGTGATCATTGGCCATGGAATTTCTACTGCCGGTGCTTTTAATAATATGATCCTGATGGCAAAAAAAATGATAGACCAGGATTTTATCGAAAAAATTAAATCTAATTTTCTTTAGGCTCGCTCCCTATTTTTTATTTTAAACCTGGTGGTATCCGTTTCATTAAATCAATTTGGATACCCGCTGGGTTTATCTTATATTTTTATTAGCCTTATACTTTAATCAACAGATTTTTAATCCTTATTTTTATAAGGCCTTATTTTTTACCTGATGGGAATGTTTAAAAAATATTTGTTGATTATTCTCTTTGCCGGAACTTTTATTTTATTACATTTTATTTCGTTTGCCCAAAAAGATTCTACAAAAAAAGCTAAGAAAAATTTATTGGAGAGGGTAATCCGGGACTTCAAAAAAGATTCAACAGAAATTGATTATTCAGCGCAATTTCAAAAAAATGAAGAAGCATTTAACCAATTTGAGGGGTTTTTTATCAGGAACATAGTGATTGAAAGAATTCCCTTTGGAGTTTCTATAGGCGATACGTCTAAAAGGCTCATGAATAGTTTAACAACACTCGCTAATTCTTTGCATCATATAACCAAAACGGATGTAGTAAGAAAAAATCTTTTTTTTAAAAAAGGAGATTCTTTAATACCCTATTTAATGGCAGATAATGAGCGTTATTTACGCCAGTTATTGTATTTGCAGGATGCCGAATTTTTTGTGGCGCGAACGGCTCCCGGCTCTGATTCTGTAGATGTTTTTGTAGAAATAAAAGATGTTTTTTCTTTAGGCGGCGCCATAAATTCGTTGGGAATCAAACAAACCAGTTTGGATATACGTGAAGATAATTTTGAAGGAAGCGGAAATGCCGCAGTGCTTTATACCCTTTTTGATAATACCCGGAATAATAAATTTGCTTTTGGCGGCGAATATAATAACAGGAATATGGGAGGTACTTTTATGGATACCAAAATTGGTTACCAAAGCTTTTATCCGAGCATAACCGGGCGTAAAGAAGAAAATAATTATTATATAAATCTTGTAAAACCCTTAGTAAACCGTTATATGTCGTGGACATACGAATTCGATGCCTCTTACCATGCTACCAGGAATTTTTATAATACCGATTCTGTTTATTTTTCGGATGTACGCTATCATTATTACCATATTGATGCCTGGGCGGGTTATAATATTGATGCAAAAGATTTTACGACTGCAGAAGAAACAAAAAAGTTAAGGAAACTAATTGGATTAAGATACATCAATCAAAAGTTTTTGAAAGTTCCGGGGAAATATCAAAACTTGTACGATTGGAAATACCCTACTATAAGCGGGGTATTGGGTACCCTTACTTTCTACCGGCAAAATTTTTATAAAACCAAATACATTTACGGTTTTGGAAGAAATGAGGATATACCTGAAGGTTTATTATTGAGTATTACTTCAGGTTATACACAGAGGCAAAAAGTAAAGCGGCCGTTCATCGGATTTGATTTTGAGAGTTACCATTTTAATAAGAGGGAAAATTATTTTAGTTACAAAATTGCAGCCGAAGGGTATTTGTATCACAAATCTGTTGAAGACCTTAATTTTTTAGGAAGCATTTTTTATTTTGACCATTTAAAATCAATTGGCACAAAGTGGAAGCAACGCTTTTTTTTAAATTACGACCTTGCCCAACAAGTAAACATAGTCTTTAACCAGCCTTTATTTGCCAATAGCCAGTTTGGGATGCCTGAGTATGGAAATGAGGTTGTTAATAATGAGCGCGTTGGCGGTACTTTACGTTCTACTGTAAAAGCAGAATCGGAATTTTTTAGCCCCTGGTCGGTTGTCGCTTTTCATTTTGCCCCTTTTGTATTTAGCAATGTAAGTGTATTTTCCCCTTATATTTATAAAACAAAAATACTAAGTTCGATCGGCGGTGGAATCAGGACGAGGAATGAAAGTTTTGTTTTCGGCACCATTGAATTGAGAGGCTATTATTTCCCCCAAAAAAACTTTTATAATAAAAGTTTTAGATTGTCAATATCAACCAATGTAATTTTTAAATACAATAACCAATTGGTAAAAAAGCCGGATTTTATCCAGATAAATTAAACAATTGCTTTTTAATTTATCCGTTCCAATTAAATATCTTTAATAGAAATTTCAGGATGAAAGTATTCAGAAAATATTTTGAGTTAACTGCCTGGGTTACGGGATTGATTTTACTGGCTTTCATGGATCCGTCAACTGATACTCATTATTCTTTTTGTATTTTTAAATTTATCGGCATAAAATTCTGCCCCGGTTGTGGCCTGTGGGCATTCTATCAGTTATTTATTTCACGGAGATTTTCCGGCGTCATTTCATGCACATCCTCTTGGGTTATTTGCCCTGGGTGTGATCCTGGCAAGAATTTATAAACTTTGTTCCCTTCATATTTTTCCTCATCCCAAAAAATACAATTATGGACACCAGTTTTAATTCTGTAAACCCAACGATATTAAAATATCTTTATAATATAACACCAGAAGAATTGATTACTATTAATTCGAGAACAAAAGATTTTAGCGTGGATCAATTGGAACAGTTTTGTTTCATTTACCGTTCTAAAAGAAAAGACCCTCAATTAATTTTGGTATTGTGCCTGTTAGGCCTGGTGGGCGTTGCAGGTGTTCAGCGATTTTTAATAGGACATATTGGAATGGGAATATTATATTTTTTTACCGGAGGGTTATGCCTTGTGGGAACCATAGTCGATGCGATTAATCACAAAGAACTTACGATGGAATACAATGCAAAAATGATCACTGAAACTTTGTCAATGCTGAACATGATCAGGAGGGAATAAATGAATTATTTTTAAAACTGTTTTAAAAAACTGATCTTAGCAATAGCATGATCTTCCATCTGTGTTTTTGCCTGCAGATTCGTAAAGCCATAATGATTCAGCACAAGATAAATATAAGAGAGCGGCGAATATTCCCACGAAAAACGCAGGTTATAATTTACTTCATTATTAGTAGAATTTTTTTGATAAAATGCAATCAACTGGATGCGCGGATTTAGCGCCAACCGTGCTTGTAATCCATATAAATCAATGGTGGAAGTAGTTTTAGGCTCTCCCACTTTTATAAAATGATTTCGGTTAAACCTTCCGGTCAGCGAAATTTGTGGAATTGGTGCGAACTGTAAGTTCCAATCGCCTGAATTAAGTTTGCCATTGAAATAATTTCCCCAGGTATAAATTCCGTTAATACTTATAATTCTGGAAGGATCAGAAGTAAAGTAGATCTGTTGGTTTGTAAAATTATAAACTCCGGTACTGATGTGCACTCCGAGTGGATCAAAAGGTGCCGTTAGTCGCTCAAACTGCGGATCGAAAGCATATCCAAAGTAGGCACCACTTTGAAAATTGAGCCACACAGGGAAAAATAAAAAGGTCCGTTCTATCGATTTTCCAGTGGAAGCCTGCCAGTAAAACTCGGGGAGAAACCCAGGCTCAAAAGCTCGAAGCACTTTTTTAAAAGGTAATTTTTTGCCGCGGTAATACCAATTCATCCCAGGTGTGGTTCCTATCACATCTGTGCGTGAAACAAAACCCATTTCAGGATCGAAATTCTTTGTTACCACCGATTGCGTCAACCAGATTTCCATGTGGTTGGTTGAATAAACATATTGGGCAAAACCCGAAAAACCATTTTTACCTTTTTGCGTATTGGCAGAATGCATCAGCAATGTATTCAGCGAATGTGATTCACCAAGCCTGAAAAATCCATCAATAGTACTTACAATATTGGTGTTGCCCGGTTCATTCTTAACGGTTACCAATCCTCCCAAACGGCTATTGGCGCCGACGTTCTCAGAATAACGTCCGACAAAAAAATTTGTGGCAGGACTATTATCTGAAGAACGCTGCCGCATCACGATAGCGCCGTAATTTGTTTTTGTAGAACGATGTACAAATCTTCCTCCGGCTTCTATCGGTATCGGTGTCCCTAAACTATCAAGACCTATGCTTCTGCTAAAAAAAGGTTGCACACGCATTTGTCCGTCCGGCACCATTAGGGCCTGCGAAATTCCCACGCCAAACAGAGAAGCATTCTCTAAAAAAAATTGCCTTTTCTCAGGGAAAAAAACAGAAAAACGTGTGACATTATTTACCTGCTGGTCTGCATCAGCCTGCGCAAAATCAGTGTTTACAGTGAGGTCTAAAACTGAATTGGGGTCCATCGCCCATTTAAGGTCGCCGCCAAATTTGTAATTGGTTTCATTCTTCTTCATTGTAGAATCAAAGCCGCTGTAATGGTCATAAGAAGACAGCGCGTAAGGCTCGAACCGGATATTAGTTGTCGGTGGTGGCGGTTTTAAATTCGTTAATAGCCCGGCATAATTCATCCGCAAAGAAGTAAAGGCACGCGGGTACGGAGAAAAGGAAGTGATCTCATTGGTAATTCTTCGGTTGCGGTAAATGCTCAATCCCCACTGTTGAGTTGAATCAGTATTTGGATAGCGAAGTGTTTGCCACGGAATAGCAATCTCTGCATACCAGCCAGAATCCGTACGGTTCGTTCGCACACGCCAAAGTCCGTTCCAATCTACATCGTAGTATAAATCATCGAAAGATAACAAATCGCGCTGCACACCATAAGGATCGGTAACGAAAGACATTGCGTTTCTTTTGTCGTTAAAACAATCGAATGCGATGCTCACCAGGTCACGGCTTTTGTCGTCAAAATCCCTTTTAAAATCAGTAGAACGCAACGCTTTTATTCCTAACGAATCACGGGCAAAAATGCCGAAGTATAAAAACTGCCGGTTGTACAAAACCTTTACTTCCGTTGGTTCGCCGGGAGGGCTTCCTTGTACAGGTTCTATTTCAACAAAGCGGGGCGAGGGTTTGGCCAATGTCCATTCCGCTTCATTCAGCAAACCATCAATATGCAGGTTGGAATTGAATTTCTACCGCTTCTATTTCTTTCCTTACTGAATCAGGTTCAAAAATATCTTTTTGCTGGCAATAACAGCCAAGTGTAAACGCAGTAAATACAATAAGCAATATCGTTTTGCAATACATGCAATAAAGATAGGAAACGGATGAAATTATTTTTGGAAATTATCAGCTGCCTTTGCGGAGCAAAAAAATAAGAATTTGGATTATTAGTTTGTTTACTGGTAAAAATTTGAAACCAGGGCGTAAGAACAAAAATTAGCTGTCAGTGAATGCCATAGATAGCAGTAAACAAAGAAAAAATGACATTTTTATTTTGCCCAATAATCATTTAAAACTGAACGGAAAGGTTTTGATTTTTCCAGGACGAATCCACCAGCATTAATTTTCACTTTCCATCTCATCGGATAGAATGCTATTATCTTTATCATCAAGGACAGAATGAGTCCCCGGCCAATGAAGATAAAGAAACAGAGCTCCCAGCAATGTCAATAAAATTCCCCACCACACGCCTGCGTGTAATCGTTCCAAAACAACATGTGGGTTTTGACTTGTAGAAAGCCCGGGGATATTTGCGATTAAAACAATAAGGGCCATAAATGGCTAACATTATCCCTACAAAAAACCATATTGAAAAACCTTCTTCTTCGTGCATAAAATATAATTTTTACCAAAAAATAATTTGTAAAATAATAAAAGCCACAAGTACCACTCCTGCCCAAAAAATCGGGCGCTTCAGTCAAGGGAAGATGCGAATCTGAAGGCAACTCCGTGCAACCTCTCACCAATCCAACTAACTGCGATTCCGGCTTAGGTTTCGTAGCAAAACTAACAAAAACTGTTACAAGCACACAGATTATCCATGACCAAAGAGCCCGGTACATATCTTCTGCCATGGCTTTTGCATCGGCGGAACCTGTTATGATGGCCAGGGCGCGTGGGTCTAATCTTACCCATGCCCACATGCCAACTGAAGCTATTGTTCCCGAAAGCAATCCCCAAAAACCTCCTGCTGCTGTAGTTCTTTTCCATAACATGCCAAGAATAACCGTACCAAACAATGGTGCAATGAAAAAGCTGAATAAGGCCTGAACATAATCCATAATACTGGCGGCATTTTCCACTAAATAAGCCGTGCCAATGCTGATAAGAACACCAACGAAAGTAGCCCATCGGCCCATTTTTACATAATGTTTATCAGTAGCTTCTTTCTTAGTAATGCCAAAATGAATTGGCTTATAAATATCATAAGTCCATACGGTTGAGAATGCCGTGACATTGCCCGCCATGCCCGACATGAAGCCCGCGATAAGGGCAGTAATTCCTAATCCCAATAGTCCGGGGCCTAAATAACGCGCCATCATTAAAGGGAGAATTTCATTGTAACTTTGTGCTCCTGTTGCCGCAGCCTGGGCCTGTCCTACTAAACCAGGCATTACTGCCAGGCCAATCAAACCAGGTAATATCACAATTAAAGGAACCAGCATTTTAAATCCTGAACCAATAATAGGGGCCATTTTTGCCGATCGTAAATCCTTTGCCGATAATACCCGCTGTACCACCAAAAAATCAGTAGTCCAGTATCCAAATGAAATAACAAACCCTAAACCAAATACAATCCCAATCCACTGAATGCCCATAGGATTGTCATTAAAATGCCCCAATGTTCTCCACATGTGCGTATAATCGCCATGAGGAAGATTTTGATGTATCCTGCTAACCATACCTTTCCAGCCGCCAACTTCTACAAGCCCGAGAATAGGCACCAGCAAGGCTCCTGCCCAGATGAGCACAAACTGCAATACTTCATTGAATATGGCAGAAAGTAAACCACCTAATACTACATAAACCATTACGGTAATAGAAGATACCCAGATACTGAAGTTTAAATTCCAGCCAAGAATCACTTTCATTACCAATGCCATGGCAAACATATTTACTCCGCTCATAAGCACCGTCATAAAGCCGAAAGAAATGGCTGATAGCATACTGGTGCTTTTGCCAAAACGCAATTTTAAATAACCCGGTACGGAGTGCGTTTTGGAGATGTAATAAAACGGCATCATAATAATACCCAGGAAAAGCATAGCGGGTATAGCGCCAATCCAATACCAATGAGCAGCTAAAATGCCATATTGATAGGCAGATGCCGCCCAGCCCATCAGTTCCAGCGAACCCAGGTTAGCGGAAATAAAAGCCAACCCGGCAATCCACATCGTCATCTTTCTTCCGGCAAGAAAAAAATCATCCCCGGTTTTAGTGAATTTCACCAGGTAGTATCCGATTCCCAATACAATCAGGAAATAAATAATGATGATGAGCAAATCTGCCCAGTTTAATGAAATTAATCCGCCGTCAAGTAAGCATTGGTTAAAAAAATCAGGCATGGTAATTATTTTATCTTTTGTTATTGATTGAAGAATACCGGTTAATAATACTTTTCATTTTTTATCTCATTGAAAGATCGTTCCATCTCAATTCATTTTTAAAATCACGGATATTTGTTTGTTTACTGATTAATACCATTTCAATTCCGGCCATCTCTGCAAAATCTTCAAGGTGCCCGGATGTTAAATTTTGACTAAAACAAGTGTGATGAGCACCTCCGGCCAGTATCCACGCAGCGCAACCGGTTGCCATATCCGGTTTAGGTTTCCATAAAACTCTTGCAACCGGAAGTTTAGGCAAATCATGTACAGGTGCAACTGCTTCCACTTCGTTCACCAATAAACGAAAACGATTTCCCATATCAACTACAGATGCATTTAAGGCATCTCCTCCACTAACATTAAAGACTAAACGCACCGGATCGTCTTTGCCGCCAATACCCAAAGGATGAATTTCACAGCTAGGTTTTCCGTGTGCAATTGACGGACAGATTTCAAGCATGTGCGAACCCAATACCATTTCATTTTCAGGGTTAAAATGATACGTATAATCTTCCATAAAAGAGTTGCCACCTTTCAGTCCGCTGCCCATTACTTTCATGGCCCGACCAATGCTGCCGTTTTCCAGTCGCCTTCAGCGGCAAAACCATAGCCCGCTGCCATCATTCGTTGCGCGCCTATGCCCGGCAACTGCGTCATTCCATGCAGGTCTTCAAAAGTATCGGTGAAGCCTTTGAAATTTCCCTTCTCTAAAAAATATTGCAACCCCAGTTCTATACGGGCAGCATCTATTAATGACGAATGCCTTTCATTTCCATTTTTTAAACTGTCATCCAGTTTATAATTATCATGGTATTCCTGTACAAGTTTATTAGTATCTGCATCTGTTACTTCATTAATCATTTTTACCAAATCTCCAATGCCATAGGTATTCACAGAATAGCCAAACTTCATTTCTGCTTCCACCTTATCACCATCAGTAACTGCCACGTAACGCATATTATCGCCAAAGCGCACAAACTTTGCGCCTTGCCAATCGTTCCAGCCTGCAGCGGCACGTGCCCACACGTTGATGCTGTCAAGCACTTTTGAATCCTGCCAATGCCCTACAATTACTTTTCTTCTTAGGCGCATCCGTGTCATAATGAATCCAAATTCCCTATCTCCGTGTGCACTTTGATTCAGGTTCATGAAATCCATATCAATATCGTTCCATGGAATATCCCTGTTAAATTGTGTATGCAAATGGCAAAGTGGCTTTTGCAAAATTTTCAAACCGCCAATCCACATTTTTGCAGGCGAAAAGGTATGCATCCATGCGATGATGCCAATACAATTCTTCGCTGTATTGGCTTCCATGCAGATGTTATATATCTCTTCCGGAGTTTTAACTGTGGGTTTAAAAACAACCGTAACCGGGATTTTGGCATTCTCATTGAATGATTTTGCAATAATTTGCGAATGCTCTGCTACTTTATTCAGCGTTTCTTCACCATACAAATGCTGGCTGCCTGTTACAAACCATACTTCAAGTTGTTTGAGATCTTTCATCATATTATTTTTTCTTTTCTAAAATCGTTTATGCCGTTGGCTTGTTTTTATTCTTAAAAGCGCACAGCCATGCGCGTTTATCATTTGACTGTAACGTTTTTTAAATTTGCCGAGGTCTTTCTTTTGCCATAAGTCTCTTATCACAACTTTTCCTTTAACGCCGAGTTGTGAAAGATCGACACTAACGCCATGGCTCTTATCAGCGATATTAAATAAGCCAACATACACATCCTTACTGCCAGGAATATGCGAAATCCAAACCATGCTACCGCCTTTCTTATATAATTGTGTTGGATTTTCTCCATTTTGATTTACAGCCAGCACTTCTTCATTTGTAATTAAATCATTTTCAAGCTCCCTGTTTTCAGGAAGATTCCCTCCCAATATTAATGGCGATTTATAAATACACCAGAAACTCATGTGTGTGTATAATTCATCTTCGGTAAACCTGCTATAGCGCTCAGGCCGACCGGGCCACGCTTTGATAATTTACCAATTTGCATCATATCGCAATCAGGCCAATTGCCGGGACCGCCAACGCCTTCCCATGTTTTAGCATAATCAAACATCTTTAAAAGCTGCAACCAATTATCCCAAAAATCATCTGCCATCCGCCACATGTTGGCATATTTTTTTACGTGCGCAGAATCCTGAATCGGCGTTTCGCCGGGAGATAAACTTAGCACAATCGGCCTTCCACAATTTTGAATCGCTTTATGATACCCTTCAATTTCCGGTGCCCTGTACGGACGAGCAATATCATCCACTTTAATAAAATCAACACCCCACGAAGCATATAATTGAAGAAGAGAATTAAGATATTCCTGCGCTCCGGGCTTTTGCATATTTAGGCCATACATGTGGTTCAGCCAGGGGCAAGTGGAAGATGTATCTGCAATCATATCGGCTGTAATTCCATTCGTTCCCAGTACAGGTGATTTGGCCCAAACAGCCTGCCGTGGAATGCCACGCATTACATGAATACCAAATTTTAATCCTAATGAATGAATATAATCAGCCAGTGGTTTAAAGCCTTTTCCGCCAAAAGATGAAGGAAATTTATTGGCATCAGGAAGCAATCTTCCATAGTGGTCCATACTCAGCCACGGAATATAAGAACCATCAGGAAGCCTGCTCTGAAAAGGATTGCCCACAGTGCTTCCGGGAGGATTATCATAAGCCCATAAAAAATCTACTACTATATATTGCCAGCCAAATTGTTTTAAGTTTTTAGCCATGTAATTGGCGTTGGCCTTTACTTCGTCTTCGTGTACTGCAGAGCCAAAGCAGTTATAACTGTTCCAGCCCATTGGTGGCGTTGAAGCCAGATTGTTTTGCTGCGCAAATAAATGAACGCAGGAAAAAAATATTCCGGTTATTAAAAGATATGGTTTGAATTTTTTTAACACGATATAACTTATGGAGAACTTAAAATTTTGTTTTACTAAAAAAAATTCTTCCTATTCCGATGTAACAATATCAATGTCTGTTATCTTTTCCGGAAACCATAACATCATTTCTCCTTTTCCTCTGTTGCCCAGGCATAATATGGAATCGCCATAAAATTTTGATTTCTCGTTTGAATGGTTTCCCCATTATTTTCGATAACTACTACCGGAACTTTAGATTTTAAAACCTCAATTCCATTTAAAAGACCCGGATTAAAAGATGCCTTAAACTCAGTATTGACAGGCATTACAATGTTAGATGCTTTACCATTATTATCAATCCACTCAGCACAATACATAATCGGGCCACGCTGCAAAGCCACTTTTCCTATATCACTTTTCACATTTGTATTCGCAACCACTTTTCTTACTTCCATTGGCAATTTTACTTCTATCACATCATTCTTTTTCCACTTTCTATTTAAAACTGCATACCCTTTTTCAATGGTATAATCCACTTCTTTTCCATTAATGGTAATGATTGTTTTTTTATCAGAAATATTATTAAAAGCGTAAAGATCTGAAGGCATAGCTCCATTTCTTGCCCACCCCGGAATGCGTATCAGCATTGAAAAATCAAAAGATTTTTTTGGATTAACGGTGAATTTCAAATCGCCATCCCATGGATAATTATTCTGTTGGATTATCTCAACAGGTTTGCCCGAAAGATTCAAAGTTGCATTGCCGCTTATAAATAGGTTGGTATAAATTTTATTATCTTTTTGTGCATAAATATAGCCAGGGACTGATGGTAACAATCTTACCAGGTTAGTTGGGCAACACGAGCATGGAAACCATCCGGAACGGGTTGCTTCCATATCAGGATGCGAAAAGCTGTTTTTGATTTGCATAGCGTTCGTGTAAAAAAATGTTTTGCCATCGAGCCCGATTCCGGAGATTAATCCATTGTATAAAGTTTTTTCAAGCACGTCAATATATTTTGAATCCCCGTGCAATAAGAACATTCTTTCATTCCAAAATACCTGTGCAATGGCTGCGCATGTTTCGTTATAAGCAGTAGCATTGGGTAATTGATAATTGTCTCCAAAACGCTCGCCATCACCTATCGCACCTACGCTTCCCTGCACATACATTTTTTTACCCACCACATTATTCCATATTTTATCAACTGCTTTTAGCAAAAGAGAATCGCCTGTAAGCGCTGCTACATCTGCCATTGCAGAATATAAATATCCCGCACGAACGGCGTGCCCTTCTGCTTCTGTTTGGTCAATAACAGGAATATTATCCTGCCAATACATTCCATTTTGCCATTCATCTGTGCTGGTAGAATCGTAATGTACATCACGGCCCTTTTCCTCAATAAAATACTTGGCAGTTTTCAGATAATCGTCTTTGCCTGTTATCCGGTACAATTTTACCAAACCCATTTCTACCACTTCATGCCCCGGTGCAGTATGCCTTTGATTGGGAGCCGCGCCAAATACAGAACAAACAAGGTTAGCATTTTTCAATGCGATATTCAGTAAACTCTTTTTGCCTGTTGCCAGATAATATGCCGCCGCAGCTTCATACAAATGGCCCGCATCATATAACTCATGGCTTAATTTTCTTTCATTTACCCATCTTTCACTACCTGCCCATGCAAGAGGATGCAGAGGATTTATGGAACGCGCGGTATATAAATAACCATCCGGTTCTTGTGCTTTGCCAATAATGTTTATCAGTGAATCAACATATTTCTCCAATTTTTCATCAGGAAATAAACTCAGGGAATAGGCAGCGCCTTCTATTGTTTTATAAATATCCGTATCATCAAATGGGTATATACTACAGAATTTTCCTGTGTGCGTTGCAGCGAGTACAAAATTTTTTACACGCCCTGTTTTTTCGCATCTTTCAAAAGAAGCCGGAATGGTAACCAACTCATTTACTTTCAAACGCGGTAACCAGAAATTATCAGTTAGATGGACCTGGTTAAAAGCCAAAGGTTTTATTGGATAATCTTTGTTTTGCCCAAAAATAACTGAGGCAGATAATAGAAAAAGTGGAAGGAATATTTTTTTCATACAATTTTTTTAAGCCTCACCCCAACCCCTCTCCTCAGGGAGAGGGGCTTAGAATGCAATAATTCTATTGCCCGTAATAGGAATCTTTTCCATGCTTACGCTCATAATGTTTTTTTATTAAAGAATCTTTCAGCCGCAATGCATCTGCTTTTATGCTTTCAGTTATGAAAGCCATCTTCGCAATATTTTCCAGCACGGCGCTGTTGTACACCGCTTTCTCCACAGTTTTGCCCCATGTAAACGGCGCATGGTTTCCTACCAAAATCATTTCCATTTCTTCATAACTGATATTTTTTTCTTTTAATGCATTAATGATTTGAAAACCTGTCTGGTATTCATAATCACCTTGAATCATTTCATCATCCATTGGCGCTGCGCAAGGAATATCATAAGTGGTATGGTCGGCATGTGTCGTTCCATAAACAGGAATATCACGCAGGCTTTGCGCCCATGCAGTTGCATAACATGAATGTGTATGCGCAATTCCACCTATCGTTTCAAAATGTTTGTAAAGAACTGCATGCGTGAGCGTATCAGAAGATGGGCGCAGATTTCCTTCAACAATTTTTCCTTCAAAATCAACAATCACCATTTTATCCGCAGAAAGTTCCGCATAAGGAACACCGCTTGGCTTGATGGCAAACACACCATTCTTTCTGTCCCCAGCGCTTGCATTACCAAATGTAAAAAGCACCAAACCCAATTCAGGCAATTGCATATTCGCTTTGTAAGCAAGTTCTTTTATTTCATCGTGTTTACTCATCATTCAGGTAATTTCCAATAATCAATTGTGTTCAATAAATTTCCCTAATGCTTTATATTTTTCGTATCTTTTTTTATATAAGTCAACATTTTTTTTATTGGGTTGGTATTCTGCATCAAAGCCCTGTCCCATAGATGCCATCGCGTCCTCAACTTTATTATAAATACCCGCAGCAGTTGCGGCGAACATAGCAGCACCAATGGCGCAGGTTTGATCTGATTTATGAATACGGATGGGCATGCCCATTACATCTGCCATCACCTGCATCACATAAGGTGATTTTTTGGCAACGCCACCCAAACCAATCAATCCTTTTACCGGTATTCCTTCATCATTAAACCTGTCAACAATTGCTTTGGCACCAAAACAGGTTGATTCTACCAAAGCCTTAAAAATACGCGGTGCATCTGTGCCCAGGTTTAAATTTATAATAGCAGCTTTCAATTCCTGGTTGGCATCAGGAGTTCTTCTTCCATTGAGCCAGTCAACAGCCAATTCGTCGTTCTCATTTAAGGGAAGCTTTGCAGCTTCATCAGAAAGTTGATTGATTAATTTATCGTGTAATTCTTTTTGCAATAAATCTGCGGTTGCCTCATTGACCACTTCAGAATCTTTTAAAATATTTTTGAATGAATTGATCATCATATTCCTGAACCATGCGTATGTATCACCAAATGCAGATTGGCCTGCTTCCATTCCCATCATGCCGGGAATTACGGAGCCTGGCACCTGCCCGCAAATACCTTTTATCAATTTATCTTTTACTTCTTCCATTGGCGCTACCAGCATGTCGCAGGTGGAGGTTCCCATAACTTTACTCAGATAGTACGGTTCAATTTGTCCCCCCACTGCGCCCATGTGGGCATCAAATGCTCCCACGCCAATAATGACGCCGGTAGATAATCCCAAACGCTCTGCCCACTCTTTTGACAGATTGCCGGCGGGTTTATCAGAAGTATAGGTTTCAGTAAATAATCCCGAAGTAAAGCCATCGAGCAACGGATCTAATGAAGCGAAAAATTCATTAGGTGGTAATCCTCCATATTCCTCTGCCCACAAGGCTTTGTGACCCGCAGAACAAACACCGCGTTTCATTTGGTTTACATCATTTCCGCCGGTTAATAGAAATGGAACCCAGTCACAATGCTCTACCCAGGAATAACATGCGGATCTGACAGTGGCGTCTACGCGCAGAATGTGAAGTAACTTACTCCAAAACCATTCGGACGAATAAATGCCGCCGGCATACTGTAAATAATTGATTTCAAATTTCTTTGCGTGCTCATTGATCTCTGCGGCTTCTGCAGTAGAAGTATGATCCTTCCAGAGAACAAACATTGCATTTGGATTGGTTTCAAATTCGGGCAGCAAAGCCAATGGCGTTCCATGTTTATCTACTGCAACCGGTGTAGAGCCGGTGGTATCTACTGATATTGCCCTTATGTTTTCTGCAACATTTTTCCCGGCTTGCCCCAGGCAATCTTTTATAGTAGCTTCCAGCCCTTCGATGTAATCGAGCGGATGTTGCCTGAACTGGTTTTGATTGGGATCGCAATACAAGCCATCTTTCCATCTCGGGTAATAAAAAACAGATGAAGAAATTTCATCGCCATTCATTGCATCCAAAATAACAGAGCGAACAGAATCCGTTCCATAATCAACACCTATAACAAAAGATTTATCCCATATCATAAAAAGCAGGCTTAAAAAAAGAACAATTTAGGTAAAATTATTTATTAGTGTCAATATTACATTTATTATTTTAAAAATTTCTTGGCTTTTAAAAAAAGAGGTAGGAAATTGGATATCAGAAAGCGGCCAGCACCGAAGGCCGGCACCGCGTCTTTAGGAATAAGATTTCTAAGGATGCTTTTATGTTTCGGGATATTTTTTAAAACCGCCCGCGGCCTGGCGCCATGCGTACCGGCCGCTAATTCTATCATTGCAAATTAGCCGTATATAACAGTAAACCAACAATTATTAATGATTTTTATTTTCAATTCACTTAAAGGTTTTAGTTTGCTTTTATGACAACTTCAGCGGAATTTAAGCCAGGTGACGACGCTTTTAATATAATTCTTCCAGGGATTTTTCCTGATTTAATCACGACAAGGCACCTGCCATGCCATGCTTTTCTTTTTGGCAGTTGATAACTTTCAACACTTACAGGATTGCCATTGCCAACGCCAGCAATAGTTCCCGGGCCTTCAATTTCAAAATGAACTAAATTTTCAGCCCTTGGGTTTCTTACTCCATTTTTATCCACCAGTTCAACGGTAACATAACTAAGATCTTCATTGTCCGCTTTAATAACCTTTCTATCAGCAGATAATTTTATTTGTACAGGCTCGTCCGCTGTTTTTAAAATGGAGGTTTTTACTATTTTGCCATTATCATATCCAACGGCTTTTAATTCTCCGGCAGCATAAGGCACCTTATAAACTGCCATAAATTTTGAGGAACGGTTGGTTGGTTTTTTCCCGAGAGGTTTATTGTTTAAAAATAATTCCACTTCATCACAGGATGAATATACATCTACTTCAAAAACAGAATCTTCATCACCTTTCCAATTCCAGTTTGCTACTACATCATCCCAATTCCATTTACTCCAGGGTTCTTTTTTAGGATTAACAGGAAATGAAGGCTGAAGCGGTTTTACAAAAATGGACAATTGATTTTTTTTCCAAAGTGCATCACGGTAAAAAGATTGAGGGCGTTTCCATCCGCAGATATCAATGTCGCCGCAATAAGCAAGGTTCCATGGGTAATATTTTTTATCCGGCATATAACCAAGCCATCCAATACTTGATTCACCAATGTAATCAAAGCCGGTCCACACGAAATCGCCAATCACCCATGGATGGTCTAACACATTCATCCAGTAATCGAATTGTTCTAATGCATAAGATTCGGTGGCAACCATAATGCGGTTGGGTTTTCGTTCATGATCGCTTACATATTTATCATCTGCATAATTATACCCGCACACATCAAGGGCTGAAAAGAAAGCATCTTTCTTGTCAGAAACACTATTTACAGCAGCCGTAACAGGCCTGGTGTTATCTACAGAATGAACATAATCTGCCAATATTTTGGCGGTGTCTGCGATAGAAGGTTTATCCATTCCCGGAATTTCATTGCCGATGCTCCACATAATAATAGAAGGATGATTTCTGTCGCGCAGCAACATGCTTTGTAAATCTTTTTGCCACCAATCTTTAAAATAAACATGATAATCATCCGCATTTTTTCCTTCGTCCCAGCAATCAAACGCCTCGTCAATCACCAGCATTCCCAGGCTATCGCAGGCTTCCAGAAATGCAGGTGCGGGAGGATTATGCGAGCAGCGAATTGCATTAAAACCACTTGCTTTCATGAGCGCAACACGGCGTATTTCTGCACGGTCATAAGACCTGGCGCCAAGCGGACCGTTATCAATATGAAAACAGCCGCCTTTTAATTTCATCGGCTTATTATTGAGCATAAAGCCATTGGTTGCATCAAAGGAGATTTTGCGAATGCCGAATTTGTTTTCAACATGATCCGATAGTTTCCCATCAACATACACTTCCGTAATAGCTTTATATAAATTGGGATTTTCAGTTGACCACAATGCCGGCGATTTTACCATTGCGTTTTCATTAAAGCCATATTCACTATTTGCCGGAATATTTTGTTTTGATGAAACACGCGCAACTTCTATCCCTTTTTCATTTACAATTTTGTTGATTAAAGTGATGGCTGCCGGAGCGCCTGTTTCATTTTTTATTTTGGTTTGGATGTTTACACGGGCTGATGATACGCTTACTTCCGGAGTGGTAATATAAGTTCCCCATTGTGCCACATGAATTGGATTGGTTTCTATCAACCAAACATGGCGGTTAATTCCTGAACCCGCGTACCAGCGGCTGTTTGCGCCTACATTTTTTACCTGCACGGCAATGGTATTCTCTTTATTCCTTTTTATTTTATCAGTAATGTCATAATAAAAAGAGGTGTAACCATAAGGATGATTCCCCAAATGAATCCCATTGACCCACACATCTGAATTCATATAAACACCGTCAAATAAAATAAAAATCCTTTTATTTTGTTGGTTTACTGGCAAGGTAAAAGTCTTGCGGTACCAGCCAATTCCGCCGGTAGTAAAGCCAACACTTACGCCGTTGATGGCATTCGGATTAAAAGGCGAATTGGTTCCCGGAAGATCTTCAATACTCCAGTCATGCGGAAGGTCAATATTTCTCCAGTTATTGTCTTTGAAATTTACCTGTTGCGCATTTGCGATATCTCCGCGATGAAAATGCCAGCCTTCATCAAATAAAATTTTTCTTTGTGCGAAGCATTGAAAACTAATGAAGAGGCATACGATTAATAAAATAAAACAACACGAGCGTATCATAATAAAGCAATTAAATTAAAAAGATATAAGGCGCTAATATAAATTTTTTAAGGGAATAATTGTATAAATGACAAGTATAAATTTTAGGCATCAATGATTTCAGGATGGCCAACCTTGTATATTGATATTTTCAAGCTAAAACGAACTTATTAATGGTTGGAAAACTTGCGACATTTGAAATACCCCGAATAAAATACTTTTGAATTAGGTTCCATTTATTTTATTGAGAAAAAAATGAAAAATATTCAAATAGGCTTGTTTGATAATTCACCGGATGAAACAAAAAATCTTTTACCGAAAGACGGTACCGTAAATTACTATGGCAAATTGCTACCTAAAAAAGAAGCGGATACTTATTTTGAAAAACTGTTAGCTACCATTCAATGGAAAAATGATGAAGCCATCATCTTTGGAAATAAAATTATTACAAAGCGGAAGGTAGCCTGGTATGGAGAAAAACCGTTTGAATATACCTATTCCAAAACAACCAAATCAGCGTTGCCATGGACAAAAGAACTGCTGGAATTAAAAACCTTAATTGAACAAAAAACCGGTGACACTTTTAATTCCTGTTTGTTAAATCTGTACCACAACGGCGAAGAAGGAATGGCGTGGCACAGCGATGGAGAACCCGATTTGAAAAAGAATGGCGCGATTGCTTCTTTGAGTTTTGGAGCCGAAAGAAAATTTTCTTTTAAGCACAAGCAAACCAAAGAGGCCGTTTCATTGCTTTTGGAACATGGAAGTTTATTGTTGATGAAAGATACTACGCAGCAAAACTGGCTGCATCGTTTACCGCCCACCAAATCAATTATGAAACCGCGAATCAATTTGACTTTCAGAACGATTGTGGAAAATTTATAAAGAAGGTTTTGTAGTAAACAAAGTTTTAGGGGAGATTTTTATTTTGCTTTAGAATCCCAATTCCATTTTGCATTTGCTTAGGTTATTCACTGTGTCACACGCCACGGATGAAAGATGTTTTTAAAATTTCCACCGCTAAAATAAAAAAGTTCAGGAATTTGATTTCGGAAATACCAAAAGTGAAAATAAGATTTGCGGTTTTATTGATACAGCCATTCAAATTTTGCGAAAGCATTTACCCGAACAATTTCTACTATTTTCTGATACCGAATTCAAAAGAAATGCCGCTTCCGGAAAATAAAAAAAGTACTTTCTTATAACATATATTTGTGTGCTAGTGGCTATTCTATCTTACACATCATACTATGAGTACATACCTTTTTGTTTGGAATCCTAATAAATGGAATTGGACAACGTTAGAGCAAAGTATTGCTCAACTCGCCGACACAGGCAAGGTGACAGAAAAATGGAGTTGCAAAAGTTACAAAACCATCAAGCCTGGTGACAGAGCATTTTTAGCAAGAGTTGGAATTCCGCCAAGAGGCATTATAGGTTCAGGTATTGTTACGACACCACCATTTCTTTCCAGACATTGGAGCGGTGAGGACAAAGATGTTTATCGTGTAATGATTCAATTTGATGTTCTTCTTAACGCTGACCATGAACCGGTATTAACACATGACATATTAAATCAAGGCAAACTTGCTTCACAAAATTGGACACCACAAGCATCAGGCATTTCAATCAGACCCAAACTTGTTGACGAACTTGAAGCTGTTTGGTTTGACTTTGTAACGACACAAAAAATCAGACATAATCCTTTTACGCCAGCAGACATTGAGGAACAAACAGTTTACACTGAAGGCATACCAAGTCAAGTGACATTAACGAAGTATGAAAGAAATCCATTTGCTCGTAAAGCATGTATTGCATATTATGGACTTTCTTGTTCGGTTTGTGACTTTAATTTTGAGCAGGCATATGGCGACATCGGACAAAATTTTATTCATGTTCATCATTTGACACAGGTTGCTAATGTTGGCAAACAATATTTGGTTGACCCAGTTAAAGACCTTCGACCGGTTTGTCCAAACTGCCATGCAATGATTCACAAAAGAAAGGAAGCAATCGGCATAGAAGAATTAAAGTCTTTACTTCGATAGAGAAGCTCATGCCACTAATATTGGGTTTGCTGCTATACTGGTAGACGAATAAATGCTCATCTTTTTGTTCGCTATCAAGAAAATAGAAATCCTCAAAATTTATTCATTTTCTGCTAAAGTACCTTCAATACTATGTTTGAAGGCGCTGACAATTGGATATTTGATTTTTAATTGCACATCTGCCCACATAATTTATTCTCGCTCCCTTCGTTCGTGGATTTACTTCGCTTCGCTCCCTGGATCCACTCACTTTTATTTTAAACTCCTCAACTATGGTTTGTTTTTGAGCTGACCAAAATAGTCTCTAGTTATAACATATATTTGTGTGTTGCCAGAAAGGCTAGCATCATACATTCTTGAAATTTTATGGAAAAAGACTATTTTCTTTTAAAAGACAAAATAAAAGAAATCGAATCCAAGTTTGTAATCAAAAACGGTTGGTTGAAAATATTTGAAGGCTCTCCTCAGATTAGTGATGATTCTTATGGAGTTTATTGTTGTTTAGTTTCAAATAAGTATGTAGATATATATAACAAAGATTATAGTTGGCCGCTTTATATGGGAAGAGAAGGAAAGCCTTCCGTGTATGGTGATAATTCCTATAAAACTTATGATAAGGATGGTTTAGAACCATTTCTTTTTTATAAAAGCTTTTCTTTGCCTGAAACGCATGTTAACTACTTTGATATTTCAGAAGAATTTGTTCTTTTCTTTAGGCTTTATGAAGAAGGATCAAATAAACAAAACAGAACATTCTACTATATCGATGATTACGGCGACTTAGATGAAGTGATAGTTATTCAACCACATCTTATCAAAATAAAGATTAAGTATCTTAAAGAATACATAGCTATTAGAGAGATGAATTTTGTTATATGCTATGATTTCATGAGGCTTCTTACAATTTTGCCTAATGAATGGGAAATCAAACCTCAAGACAACCTAATTCAAGGAGAGAATATTATTTATAACCATCTTATAAGGAATGTTACAGGTAAAACTCAAAGTTGGATAATGGGGAAAGTATTTATTAAACCAGGTACCGAAAAAAAGTCTCACTTTGATTTAGACAATAACAAGTATGAGGATTTTATCGTCGGGTATGATGAAAATGGGGAGTTAAAATATGAAAATTGCGAAAATATAGATGGGAATCATTTTACTCTAACATATTTTAAAAAGGAAGTTCTGGATAAATATTACAACGACCCAAATAAATATAAAGTTGATGGGTTTAGTGTAAGTTCAAGATTTTTTACTTTAAAAATTGACAACAATGTTGAAAATTATGTCCCAGTTTTTTTAATTGAGTTAAGAATGCTCCCTTATAAAGAACAGCTACATTGGAAACAGTATAATATTGTCCCACAAAAAGGAATCAGCAGTAGTTACTATAAAACCATGATTGAGGGAAATTGGGCTGAACATCCTGAAACACCTGACCTATACTTCAAATATAAATACGAAGAGTTCAACAAAAAATGGGAAAAGAAATTCGGCTGGAAGTTCTACAAACCATTATCTAAAGAAGACGAATACCTTTTTACGGCACTTCACTTACCTACCTCAAATAATGTAAAAGCTTTTTGTGAACAAATGTTAACCATAGTAAAGCTTACAATAGACAGACTCAACGAAGCAGAATTTGCAAAACATATAAGTCTTGACAAAAACGATAGAGGCATAACAAAATTTGAAAAGTTTTTACATGTTAATGATATGGAGATTCCGGACTTAATTACTTTTTTGAGGAAACTATGGGATTTACGTTCTGGTCTGCTTTCCCATAGCTTTAGTAACTCTAACAAAGACTGTAAAAAAGCCATTGAGTATTTTGAAATTAATAATGCTAACTATTTAGAAGTTGCCAAAGAGATTTTTATTAAGTCGGTTTATACTCTTAATACATTGGAAAAAAGATTTTTAGAATAGATTACGATGGGTATACCGCACTATCCTCTGGTTTGTGTCCCTCACGAACCATTTCTTTAAATTCCCGTTCGTGGATTTACTTCGGTTCGTTCAGTGGATCCACTCGCTTTTATTTTAAACTTCTCAACTATGGTTTGTTTTTGAGCTGGTCAAAATAGTCCCTTCGTATAACATATATTTGTGTTAGCTGCCATTTAAACGTACTTTATAATGTTCGACATTAATGATATGAATCCCAAATACACAGATTTACAAATGGATAACTTTTCAAATGAAAGTGAGTTTATGGATGCATGTGTAGAACTTCACAAAGACACTATTGAAATATTATGGATATTGATATTTTTTGAATATTGTGAAGATCAGAAAAAGCCAAAAGAACTTACCAAAGAACAAGCAGTCATTGGAGGAAATATGGTAAGGCTAATAAAATTAAATACTTCATTTCTTCAAAATACTTTTGAAAATAAACTTGAGATTTGCTATATATTGAATAGATGTTTGGCTGAAACAGTAATCAACTTGCTCTATCTCCTAAAAAAGTCCGAAGCAAATGTCAGCAGAAACTATATTAAAAATTCTTTAATAACTGAAAAAGAATTATGGAACACAATTATGAAAAATATTGAAAGTCAAAATGGAGACGTTTCACCAATTGAAAAAAGAATGCAAAATTCTATCAAGAGAAGTTTCGATGCTTCAGATTTTGAAATTGATGAAGTAAGTCGAAGCTCTAAATGGAAAAGTATCGCAGCTAGGGCTCAATCAGTAGGATACGATAAAATTTATGACATTGTTTATGGCATTGCAAGTCATTCAGTTCATGGGAATTGGCAAGATATTTTGGTTAACAACCTAAGTAAAACACAGAATGGGTTTAAGTTAAGGCTAGACTGGAATAAGCTAAGACCTCAAATTGTTGATGGGCCTATCATGATCAACTTGGAAGTAGCAAGGGTTTTTCTCGAAGAAATAATACAAGATCAAGAATTGAAAAAAACATTAATTCCTAAAATTGGAGAGCTTAATAAATATCTTCTTTTAATCGTGAATAAACATGAAAAATATATTTCTTTAAAAAACGACATCTAACATAGCTTGCCACAATGCAGGCGGACGGCAGATAAATCGGCTTTAATTTCTCCAAAAATAAAAATCCTAAAAATTTGTTGATTTACTACTAAAGTGCCATCAATACTATATTTGAAGGCGCTGAGAATTGAATATTTAATTTTTACTTGCACATCCGCCCACACATTTAATTATAGTCCGCTTCGTTAAACGCTCATTCATTCCGCTTCGCTCCATTCATTTCGCGATACTTCGCAGAACTTCCAAACGCTTCAAAGTTTTACAGGAAAAAATAAAAAAGTTAGATAATTGTTCGTTTACTGTACCGGGAGAAATTAACATTGATTATTGTAGGCTTCCATATTTTAAACCTCTCTATTACTTTGTTGGATAAAATATAGTTTCTAATTATGGAAACCACACTTTATCTTTGTGAAAACAATTTTAAGTGCAAAACTTTCAGGTAAGGTTTTTACAAGAGGCAGACAAATTCATAGCAGGGCTTAACCCTAAAGCGGCAAGGAAAGTATTTTATAACATTGACCTTGCTGAACAAAGAAATGACCCAAAACTTTTCAAAAAACTTCAAAAAGACATTTGGGAGTTTAGAACGAAGTTTGGTGGAGTACAAATCAGGCTGCTTGCATTTTGGGACAAAGACAACGAAACCGAAACTTTAGTTTTTGCTACACACGGCTTCATTAAAAAGGTTGATAAAGTGCCTGCAAACGAAATTGAAAGAGCAATTAACATGAGAGAAAAATATTTTGAAAGCAAACATAAAAAATAATATTATGGCAAAGGAAGCAATAAAATCATACTCACTTTCCGAAATGAAAGATAAATACATCGGTAAGAAAGGCACAAAAGACAAGAGACCAGTATGAATACGAACTTCGTATGGATGTTTTAGGGCGAATGATTAAAACAGCAAGGCAGGAACGTAAATTGACACAGGAACAATTGGGCAAACTTGGTAGGTGTGCAAAAAGCACAAATTTCTAAATTAGAAAGCAGTGCAAACAGTGCGACAATTGACACAGTATTAAAAGTTTTCAAAGCACTTAAAAGCCGACATTCACTTTAATGTTACCATTGAAAAACAATACTTACAACTCGTTTGAGAATAAGGCGAACGTACAACAATCGGAGACTTGGTAATATGGCGTGGCGGTGAATATATTCTCAACTTTTGTTCGCTATAGGGTTTCAGTTCCAGCGGATGAATAACGCCGATGCATAACAATCATGTTCCGTGAGACCGGAACTATTTAAAAAACTGTTTTCTATTCTTTCACTGGCTCATACCCTTCCACAGCCATTCCAGCGCTTCAGGCAGTGTTTGTTGTTTCACTTTATAATCCACATGCCCGGCATTGCGGGCAAAAATAAACTGGTAATGGTAGCCCTTTGCGGCAAGCACCTTTGCCATGTTTTCATTGGCAACTACCCAATCATGCATATTGTCGCGCATCACGTTAGGATTATAAAGGTCACGGTCGCCCACTTCCATCCAAATGCGTATCGGCTTCACGGCACTCTCCGGAATAAGGTGTTCATGAAATTCCCACGCGCCATGCGGTGTTTCGGGGTTATAGGGCCATTGCTGGTTGATGTAAGTGCCCGAATAAGTAAGCACACGGTGATACCATTCCGGGTGGTACCACGCCATTATTAAAGCGCATGATCCGCCGGAACTACCGCCCATCGTGGCACGGCCTTCAGGGTCTTTGGTTAGTTTCACATGGCATTTGCTTTCCACCAGTGGCAGCACTTCCTGCTCAACAAACTCAGCATATACGCCGGACATGGCATCGTATTCCAGGCCGCGCTCGCTGCCCTGTGCATCGCCGCTTCCATTACCAATAGAGATGGCAATCATCACCGGAACTTTGCCTTCGGCAATAAGGTTATTCAAAGCTGTGAACAACAAATGGTCAGGGCCATCAGCACCAACAATGAAAGGCGCAGGCGTGCCGGGAACGTATTGTTTTGGAACATACACTTCTACATGGCGGGTGTATGGAGCCGGGTGGCTGGTGGTTACAATTAGCTTAGCCGGGTTTGCAGAATCAACTGTACCGAACGTACCCGGCTCGCGGGCAATGCCGGGATAAATTTTACTGTCTTTGGAATCCATGGTAAATTGATACACGGTTCCCTGCGGCACATTTTCCTGCACCGTCATTTCGGGTGCAGGATTGTGTGTAGGCCCGATGATAAAATTTCCATTTGAGTCCGGCGAAGGAACGGTGCCATCCGGCAATTCTGTGGCTGCAACATAACCGGGAGTATGTGGATCGCGCGTGGGCGGCGGCACACGTTCGGGAGCTGATTGTTTTGTATTGGTTGACTGGGCCATTACTATATTTCCGCTCAACAACAGCGCACCAGAAATCAGCACGCTCCCTATTATTTTTATCAATATTCATATTTTCTTTTTTAAGCGCAGGAAAATTCATTATAGGATGAAGAACTAAAGATACATAAAACCGAAGCGGGAAAACATAAGTAAAACAGGTTGAGTTTTTCTCCATGGCTCGCGTCCTTCACTAACTCTCTCTATGATTTAGGCCTTTCACTAACCAGCACAGAAATATCTATTTGAAAATACGCTTCACAACGATACGCTTTCCTTAAATGTAGGCAGGGGAAGTGCTGTGGCCATTTTTGAAGCAGTTGAATTTTGAGTAGGTTTTGAAAATATAAATGAAGGAAATTTGTAGGTTTACTATATTTCTTTTTTCCCGGCAGAAGCAAAATCTCGGGAAAATTGCAGCAACCAAAAGAAAAACAGGTTATTTTGGAGTAATACCATTGTTGCTATCGGAGCCTCTTACCTGGTACACACTATCAACTATATACCTTTCCATTCCGCGCCAGGGCAACGCACCAAAATATTCTACATAATGAACCTCAACTTCCCTTCCGGCATTGTTCAATAAAGTTTGGGCAACACTTTCCTTTGTGACACTGAAATTAAATTCATTGCTTTGAACGTTTGCCTTAAAACCACTTTGAATTATTTTGCCTTCATAAGTTTTAAATACATAACCCTTACGCATAAACGTATTTAAAGTGCCTGCTTTGGTGCCGCTTCCAAATTCCCAATAAAAATGAGAATAGAAAAATATGCCGAAGCCAACTATAAGAATTATTATCAGGTAGGTGAGTATTTTACGGGCTTTCATAAATTTTTTGAAGTAAGATAAATAAATACTTTAACCTAAAATCAGATTTTTTACAACAAAAATTTTAATTTCTGAAAATGGCAGTTCCGGTTAATACACTTGCTGATACGTCCTTAAAAATAATTCAGGCCACCAAAAGCAGCCTGAACATAATTCTTTTTTATTTCCTTTTTATTTTACACTCACTTGATAAACCGTCACTTCATGATATTTTTCTCCCGGTTTCAAAATCGTTGATGGGAAATTGGGTTTGTTGGGAGAATCCGGAAAATGTTGCGTTTCCATGGCAAGCGCGGAATGGAGTGTCAACGGTTGGTTGCCCCGGTTTTTAAAGGTACCATCTAAGAAAATTACCTGTGTAAAATTGCAAACCCGGCTGTGTGGTATAAATGTCCATTGTGCGGCCACTGATAGAATCTGACAGTGAAGCCACTTTTTGTAAAGAACTGTCTTTTCTGTTTAAAACAAAATTATGGTCGTAGCCGCCTTTCACATCTGCAAAATCTTTTCCGATTTTTTTAGGTGAAGTAAAATCAAAAGGTGTCCCTTTCACGGCTTTGATTTCGCCGGTAGGAATTAATGTACTGTCAACCGGAGTATAATTATCGGCATCTATCATCAGTGTTTCATCAAGAATAGAATTGCTTACATCGCCGGAAAGATTAAAATAACTGTGATTGGTTAAATTAACCGGAGTGGCTTTATCTGTCTCCGCACTATAATCAATTTTTAATCCATCGTCATTGGTTAATGTGTAAGTAACCGTAACATTGAGATTGCCCGGATAACCTTCTTCTCCATCTTTGCTCAGGTATTTTAAGGTGAGCGATGGAACGGTGCCGTTTGGAATAGCTGCATCCCAAACCACTTTATCAAATCCTTTTAATCCTCCGTGTAAAGTATTTTTTCCGTCGTTGGCGGCAAGGTGGTAAGTGGTTCCATCCAAAGTAAATTTTGCATTGCCAATCCTGTTTCCATAACGGCCAATCAATGCGCCAAAATAGGGTGGGTGCTGCAGGTAAGGCGCCAGGCTATCGAAGCCAATGATGACGCTGGAATATTTTCCATTTTTATCCGGTGTAACAAATGAAGTAACCGTCCCGCCATAATTGGTAATCGTAACGGTATCGCCTTTGTCATTTACCAAAGTATATAGATACACATTTTTCCCATCTACTGTGCCCCAATCGGTTTTGGTAACACCTGCTTTTATTTCCGGCGCATTTTTATTTTCAGAACTGTTATTGCAGGCAACTGTTAAAGTAGCCAGGGCGCTGGCCGCAAGCATAAACTTCACAAATTTCATAATGATTGATTTTTATTTTTTAATGATAATTGTATTTTTTATGTGAATAATTAGAATAAAATAACACTGATTTTAGATTCAAATGTAAAATTCAATTTTTAGTTTTATTATTTAACCGTTAAAACTACTACCGAAAAAGGGGGCATCTTCAGGTTGATTACATCATCTTTTAAAATAGCTCCTGTAAAAGGTTTCGGCTCAATTTTATTGGGGTTGTCAAAAGTATTATCATCCTGCAACTTTGCAGAACTTAAAATTCTTCCGGTTACATTTTTGCAATTCATTCCATCTATATTTATGGTAATGCCTTCCTGCGTGTGTGCATTGATGTTAGTAATGGAAATATGTACTACGCCCGCAGAATCTTTTGACGCAGATGCGGTTAAAGATGGAAGGGATTCATCACCCAATTTATAATTGTCACTGATCAGTTGCAACGGTAACAAGGTAGCATTCTGATGCACGTTGTACATTTCCATTACATGATACGTGGGCGTGAGGATAATTTTTTCTTTGTTGGTTAAAATCACAGCCTGCAATACATTAATGGTTTGAGCAAGGCAAGCCATGCGTACCCTGTCGGCGTGATTATTAAAAATATTAAGCGTTGCGCCTGCTATCATCGCATCGCGCATGGTATTTTGCTGGTACAAAAAGCCAGGATTGGTGCCCGGCTGAACGTCATACCAGCCGCCCCATTCATCTACTGCCAGCGCCACTTTTTTCTGCGGGTCATATTTATCCATGATGGCTTCATGTTTGTTAATCAATTCCCTCATTTGCAAAGCCGATTTCATGGTCTCAAAATATTCTTTCTCTGTAAAATCAACGGCAGAACTTTTATGTTTCCAATCAATTATAGAATAATGATGCAGCCCTATTCCATCCAGTAAATTATGAGGAATATCACGCATCAACACTTCCGTCCAATGATAATCAGCATCGCTGGCGCCGGAAGCTATTCGGTAAAGATGCCCGCCTTTAACCCAATTGGTCATAAACGTGGCATACCTTCTGTAAACGTTGGCATAATATTCAGCCGTCATATTGCCGCCACAACCCCAGGCTTCGTTACCCAGCCCCCAGTATTGTACACGCCAGGGTTTGTCCCTTCCGTTTTTCCTTCGCCAGTCACTCATCGGGCTTTTGCCATCAAAATTTACATATTGCAGCCATTCTGATAATTCCTGTACGGTGCCGCTTCCCACGTTTCCGGAGATGTAAGGCTCTGCGCCTAGTTCTTCACACAGGTTTAAAAAATTATGAGTGCCAAAACTATTATCTTCTGTAACGCCGCCCCAGTTTGTATTTACGATGGTGGGCCTTTTATCTTTAGGCCCAACGCCATCTTTCCAATGGTAGGTATCTGCAAAACAACCTCCGGGCCAGCGCAACATGGGAAGCTTCATTTTGCGTAAAGCAGCGATCACATCATTTCTTACCCCGTCCGTATTGGGAATGGTTTTGCTGGTATCGCCTACATAAAAACCGCCATAAATACCGTGGCCCAAATGTTCTGCAAAATTGCCATAAATATTTTTGTTGATAATTGTTTTTCCCTGGCCCGCATGAATCACAATGGTATTTTGCGAAGCAGCGAATAAAAATGAAAACAGCAAAGGAAAAAATATTGTTTTTTTCATTACGTACAGTTTTTGTGATTGAATCTATTTTATTCTAAAATGGGTTTTGTTCAATAACTACAAGCAATCTTCCAGAATTAATTAAAGGGTTCTCATTTTTATTTTATAAAAAATAGCTTTCTGAAGAAGTTTATTAAAACGCAATATAATTTTTTTAGAGGAATAATTGTATAAATGACAATTTTAAATTTTACTGCACGAATCATTTAGTTTTGTCATAATTTTATTTTATGCAATTAAAAAGATATACACGCCAAAACAGGATGCTGGTGGCGGTGGATTGTATCATCTTTGGGTTTGATGGCCAGGATGTAAAATTATTATTAATTAAAAGAGGCTTTGAGCCTGAAAAAGGCCACTGGAGCCTGATGGGAGGGTTTGTTCAGCCGGGTGAAAGTTTTGAAAGCGCCGCTCAAAGAGTATTGAAAGAGCTTACTGGTTTGGACGATGTTTACCTGGAACAATTATATGCTTTTGGAGACCCGCTTCGCGACCCTTTGGAAAGAACAGCCTCTATTGCTTATTTCAGTTTAATAGATATTCATAAATATGAAAAGCAAATAAACCATGAATACCATGCTGAATGGGTTTCTTTAAAAAAGGTTCCCTCTTTAATTTTTGATCACGCGCAAATGATCGAAATGGCCAAAGAAAAGCTCCGGTATAAAGCCGCTTTTCACCCGGTATTGTTTGAGTTGCTTCCTGAAAAATTTACGCTTCCGCAATTACAAAATTTGTACGAAGGCGTTTATGATTCACTGATGGATAAAAGGAATTTCAGCAGGAAAGTGCTTTCAACAGGATTGTTGATAAAACAAAATAATAAAGAAAAAGAAAGTTCAAAAAGAGGCGCGTTTTATTACAAGCTGGATAAAAGAAGGTACAAACGTCATTTTGATTCTTTCTTAAATTTTGTATCAAATCCTAATGATGCGAAATAAAAATCTAAGAAGGTTTCATCGCAATTAACTAACAAAATGTATTTACAGTGAACGAACAAATTCCGATGATTTTTATTTTATTTTATGGTATAAAAAGTAGGGGAGGGGAATGCTTTTAATGCAGATCTGAACAATTGAGTATTTCAATAATTAAATCTCCTCAACGCTAAAACCATTTAACAACCCCATAATCAATAATCAAATAATCAATAATTACTTAAATCTCTCCTTTTTTTAATTGTTCCACTGCATAGTTAGCGGCTCTTGCCGTCATAGCCATAAAAGTTAACGACGGGTTTTGTGTAGAAGTGGAAGCCATACAGCCGCCATCGGTTACAAATACATTCGGGCAATTATGGAATTGGTGCCATTTATTGAGCAATGAAGTTTTAGGGTCTTTTCCCATCCTCACACCACCCATGTGATGAATATCAAGGCCTGGCGCTTGTTTGGAATCCCTGGTTTGAATATCAGTAAAGCCGGCTTTTGTGTACATTTCTGTCATCTGCTCAAAAAAATCCTTTGATCATTTTTTCATCGTTATCGTCATAATAAATATTGATTTTTAAGCAAAGGCACACCCCAATCATCTTTTTTATCAGCATCCAAACTTAGGAAGTTGGTTTCTTTCGGAATGGTTTCTCCCATCATTCCTGAGCCCACACGACCAGGGCCCAGAGTAGGTTCAGCTAATAAATTTTCTTTCAAATTTTCCCCAAAGCCACTAGTGTCGTTATAAGAACGCACTGCCGCCATAAAAGGTAAATGCATAACCTCGGAAAAAATCGGTTTCTTGTTTATGTAAATTCCTGAAACGCGGCATATAAGCGCTTGTTGGCCTTCTTCCACCTTCAGATTTGGTATCCTGGAAACCATCATATTTTGCATGGATGCTTGCCCTGTAATTGTGGAAAGCTGCATACTTTCCCAAAATTCCGTTATCATTTCCCAGCCCGTTCGGAAATCGTTTTGATTTTGAATTTAATAAAAGAGGTTGGTATTGTAAGCGCCTGCATTTACAAAAATTACCGGTGCATAATATTCTATTGATTCTTTTGTGTTGGCGTCAATTACATGTACGCCCACTGCTTTTCCTTTCTGATCATCATAGATAATTGAATGAACGACAGAGAAAGGGCGAAGCGTCATATTGCCGGTTTTTTCTGCCCATGGAATGGTAGTTGAGTTGCTATTAAAATATCCCCCAAACGGGCAGCCACGCTGGCAAAGGCTTCTGTTCTGGCATTGGCTTCTTCCCTGGTCAAAATGGATTTGCTTTGGTTGAGTTAAATGCGCACACCGGCCATAAATTACATTTCTGTCCTTATAATTTTTAGCTACAACATCTTTAAAATAATTTTCCACACAGGTGAGGTCAAGTGGTGGCAAAAATTCTCCATCGGGAAGATTGGGAAGCCCATCTTTATTCCCGGAAATTCCTGCAAATTTTTCAACATAGCTGTACCATGGCGCGATGTCTTTATAACGGATGGGCCAATCAACTGCATAACCATCCCTTGCAGGGCCTTCAAAATCAAAATCGCTCCAGCGCTGGGTTTGCCGCGCCCACATAATAGATTTTCCGCCTACCTGGTAACCTCTTATCCAATCAAATGGTTTATCCTGGATGTAAGGATGTTCGGTATCTTTTACAAAAAATTGCTGCGCATCTTCCCGAAAAGCATAACAGCGGCTTACAACAGGATTTGCTTTGCGTATTTCATAAGGAATTTCACCACGGTGTTTAAATTCCCACGGCATCATATTGGTGGTAGTAAAATCTTTTGGTTGCACAACATTCCTGCCTCTTTCCAGTACGAGTGTTTTTAATCCTTTTTCACAAAATTCCTTCGCTGCCCATCCACCGCTCATTCCGGAACCGATAACGATGGCATCGAAAGTGCGTGATTGTTTAGAATCTCCCATATTTATTAGCTTGCTTTTTTAACCGGTACACAACCGTAGAATTTGCCCGGAACCAGTTGGTACACATGCACTTTTGTTAGATAATATTTTGATTGAGTAAATGCCTCGAGCGTTAGCCTTTCATGTGTATTATAAAATAAGGCAACATTTTCAGGAATATCTTTTTTGTTTTCAATAGATTTTAAAACTTCATTTCTTTCGGCGGGCGTGGCTTTTGCAAAAGATTTATTGATTGTTCTTTTTTGAAAAATCTATCAAACTCTTTTAATCCTTTTATAAATTTTTCCTGCTGATCAGGTGAATAACAATCATCCATCATCATCAATGCAAACTGGTAAGCGCCAACATCCTTGGCTCCGGGAGTTTTGCCTTTTGGAATGATCGTATCGCTTACTGCTGAAATAATATCTTCATCGTTACCATTTATTTTAAAATTTTTTAAAGAAACCGAAGCTTTTTTATCTTCCTGTAAACAGGAAGGTAATATGGCAGTTCCGGCAGAAAGGATGATGAGGGTTTTAATGCTTGATCGCCTGTCCATTAAGAGTGGTTTTTAGAGCAAGGAAGGTAAGTAAAAAATGAATTACTTAAACATCAAAGAAACATTTTTCACAAATACGAACCAGGGTTTGAAGATTTTATTTTATTGCCTTAACCAGGGTTTTCCTCCCTTTTGCCCGAACCATGATTTTTGGGATTATAATGGTTATAAGCTAAATAATCCTGACAATCTTTTCATCCTGTGAATCCTTGTTCAGGCAGTTTAATAGTAAAGCAACAATTAAGAGGGGTTTTTATTCTGCTATCAAAACCTATACGGTTTGCTGCAAAGCCTTTCAGCCCTGTTGAGTGTTCGTGCTTCTATTCAACTATTCTAAATCATATTCCTTTTTCAGAAAGACAATTAAATTTTTTCCATAAGCTAACTCGTCTTCCATGAGTTTAATATAAGCGCCCATTGGCCCCGCCATTGTAGCAGCATCGCCAAATAACATATTTACTTTCTCCCTGTCCGGGTTAATTCGAACATCATCTATGTTTCTAAAGGCCACTTCGCTATTATCATATCCGAAAGAATATTTCATTACACTGGTGTCATCGTAAAAGAAAAGTCCAACCGCCTTTTTAAAATCGGCAAAAGATTCCTTAAAAAGCCAATATGAATCGGCATGCTGAGCATCAAGAACCTTATTTTTTAATTCGTATTTAAAAATGCTGTCAATTATATTCTGCTTACGTATTAACCGAAGCGTTCCCGAATATTTTAATTGTTGTAATGCTGCATCGTTTGTGTTAAAATAAAAGTCCTCAGAAAAGCCAATAACGCAGTGCCTTAAAAAATTTCTTTTATTTTCTTCAATACTTAAATCTGCATTTCGCATTTGAACCAAACTATCCAGTTGTCCGCGAACTTTTGTATTTTCCTTAATAATGTTTTCTAATTATGTGGTATCGCTTGCTAAACATGTCACCAGGGTTTCCATATTTTTCTTTTCCGTTTCTTTGTTCACAACATGTTCCCTATAACTTTCCTCCAAAAAGCCCATAGTTACCGCCAGAAAAATCATAATAAACTCAAGAAAATATTCTTTCCATTTTTTAGGTTGATGATGAAGGTCGGGGTGATGATGTACTTCGATATTTATTTGTTTTTAATTTGGGTTAATAGTCCCGGTGTCTTTTGTCTGAATAATTTCGCCTGAAGGATTTTCCGATTGCGTGTTTGTCGGATTACTTAAATGTTCTTCGTCTGTATTGTCTGCTATTTATTTTAGTTAGTTGAGTTATTAGAGTGTTCAATCGCCTGGCGCACAACGTTTGTGGCCGAAGGCGGCCAATTAGAAGCCCTAAACTCTCAACCAAGCACAAATGTTCATTCGAATTACTACCGTTCAATTAACCACTAAATGCCCGCTTTTCGCTAAGCCCATTTTAGCAGCATGCATTATATTATTGTGTGATCACCAATTATTTCTGATAACGGCATGCCCCAACCCGGTATGTTCCCGCCAAGAGTTTGATACATTGTTTTAAACCCAATTTTTAACAGAAATGGGGTATACCCCATTTTTAAAATACTCGTGTTACCACCCCACCATTCGTCAGTATGCATATAAAATCCTTTGTTATTCCCCATATCTCCAAAACATACAACCATAGGATGTAATGGAGTTATTTTATCTGAAATCCCTAAAATTTCATTGGCTATTACTTTTGATGCAATTTCGCATTCCATATGCCCTAATGCACCTAATTTTGGAACTGTCACAGCAGCAGCGTCACCGACTGCAAAAATTTCAGGGTAGCCTGGATTTCTCATAAATAAATCAGTAACAACAAATCCCTGGTCATCTACAAATGGAAGGCCTTTTAGAAAATCATGTGGTTCCCAATTTGGAAAAATAATTTTCATTTCAGCTTCTAAACTGCTTCCGTCTTTAAACTCAATACCGTCTTTATAAATTCGTTTAATTCCAATGGTATTGTTTTTATAACCATACCCCATTTCCAATAACATTGGCATTAATTTATTTAAAATAGTTTTCCCTGCATCTTCAGCAATCACCTCAGCTGGTGTAAAAAGGGTAATGTTTTTTGCATTCCCTTTTTTATGTTTTTCCAGCCAGTCGGCTAAAGAAAATGCAAGCTCAATAGGTGGGCCTTCGCAAGCCGCAAATGCCGATGGTATTTTAGGTGATTTTGGGCTTTTACCCTGAATAAAACGATCAGAACCAATAACGATATGGCCTCCTTTATAATCGTTGTACAGGTATTTTCTAACTTCATTTCCGTAGTAAGTATCTGAGAAAGTGTGTCCAAATTCACCAAAGCCTTCAATTTTATCATAAGCTAATTTGCAACCAATGGCTATCACTAAATAGTCATAATTAATAAATTCCTGGCTTGAACCGCTTCGTTCATTGGGAGTAAAACGAACTTTTTTTTCAGCAGCATCTATGTCTTCTATTTCCGCTTGTATAAATTCGGTGCCATCAGACTTTAAGAATTTTTGAAATTGAAATTCCATCGTATCTGCCGGATTGTGGTTATTAAAAACCTCAATAGGAATGTTTGGGATGAAGTTGATATAACTTTTGCGGTCTATAACCGTGATTTCTGCTGCGTCACCTACTTTTTTGTGCAAATACCTGGCAATTGTGAGCCCTGCAAAATTGCATCCTAAGACTAAAATTTTATTTTTTTTCATGAGATTTACTTTTTTATTTGCTAGCTGCCACCGGAAAGTGATTTATGCTGTGCTGGAATTATATATCGTTCAGCCCGCAACGGTAGATCACCCGATAGCTATGGGGTTGAAAAACTATTAATGAAGATATGTACAAAAGTTGATATTTTTTCGTCTGTCTGGTAGGTAGGTTCGGCTACCTGAAATTCCGGTGGAAGGTTGAAAAATCCTTTTGAATCTTTCTCTCTTAAAAGAAATTAAAAAAAGAAACTACCCTATTAACTCCCCAGGAATTTAGGTACAAGGGATACCCACATTATTGGCAGAATTATGCGTTTTGCATCTTCGGCTTAACAGGTATAAGCGCCTGTTCGTTACTAAGAAACTTTAAAAACACAGTGAACCCACAAATAACCCTGATTTTTATTTTGATGTGTATAGAAGCGGTAATGGATTAATTCAAATTAGTTCCAAATATCACGTATTACTGTATTCTTACTGCTATCAGCCAACAGTCCGTACATTGATTCAATCGTATTAAAAACATTGTAATGATTTATTTTTTCGGAATATTTTCCCGGGTTTATCATTGGGCCTACAAATAAAGTAGGGATTTGGTTTTTCCTCTTAAAATTATCTTCATCAAAAGTTAATATGAAAAGGCTGTTATGTTGTTGTGCCCATTTTATATAGTTGCCTAAATTATCTTTCAGCCATGAGTCTCCTCTTTTAATGGCAGCCCGTACTCCAGGTTTGCCCTTATTATGCATATCATAATCCATATCAGGAACAACAAATGACACAGTGGGTAAAAGATCATAATTAGTGGGAAATTGAGTCATTGGTACGCTAAGGGAATCGGGAAGGTTGTTCTCTTTTGTACCGAGCCAGTTCACCCAGGGTGCATGCTTACGCGCATACAAATAAGAATTTGTAAGCGTACTTATTTTATATTGGCAATCCAGGTAACCAACAGAAGGCATTGTTTGTGCATAACCTTTAAATGTGAAACCCTTTTGCAATAAAGAGGCACCAAGATTAGAAGTAGTTAAAGGCGTTTCGTTCTGAAGGCAATCATCATTTGTTACACCTTGTATATTCCCTGAAAATAATGCTAAATAATTAGGTTGGCTGGGATGAGCCACGCCATGTGAATCCGTAAAAAGTGCTCCTGCTTTTATCAGTTCATTAATGTAAGGGGCATCATCAGAACCTACTACCTGGCGGTAACCACGATTTTCTTCAATAACAATTATTATATGGCCGGGGCGTGGAAGGTTATGGAATCTATGTTTTGGCCCGGCTGTTACATAGGCACTCTTTAATAATATCTTATGACAGGATGTGAAAATAAAAAATAATGAAAAAAGAACCGTTGTGATGCGTTTCATATTACACGCTTATTTTAAATTACGTTTTTAAAGTACAAAGGGATGAACAATGTTGTTTTAATATTAAGAAGAAAAAGATAATTCATAAAAGTTTAACAAGAAGCGGATTCCCCATTGGCGCATTACAAGCCTGCGACTGTTGGTTACTAAGAAATCATATTAAACAAAATAAACAGAAATTTCTGAAGTTTTGATTCATTACGCTAATCTATGAAATAATAAAAAGAGCAGGGATTTTTTGGGTGCCACAGGCGGATGAGGGAAAGGTTTAAAAATCCTTTTGAACCTTTCTCTTTCAAAAGAAATTAAAAAAAGAAACTACCCTATTGATTCCTTTAGGAATTTAGGTACATAGGATGTAACTGTTGTATGCCGCTCACTTGCAGGCATTACGTTAAACTAATCTTTAGCCCCTGAAGAATTTTACAAAATCAAAATAGCTTGCAATAGAAACGGCAGCAAAGTAAATCAAACTGTTTTCCTGGAATGCAGTGAGAAAGTGATGTACCCCCGGAGCATAGTTGCACATCAAAACAGGCAATCCATACGGAACGTAAATAAGGCTATGCCAATGGGAAATATACATGCCTATCGTTAAAACAACACCGCCTACACCAATCCCGATAATTGAGAAAAGATTCTTTAAACGGAAACTCAGCCAAAAGTGAATGGCGAGTATTGCGAGCACGGTAATCAACGATTTGCTCATATAAGTAACAATGTTTGTGTGCACATCGCCATACTTATAAGATGGAGAATGATCCAAAAAACCAAAAGCCGGCTTCCATGCTGCCAACAAATAACCGCCAAGTAAATAAAACATAAACAGCAGGCAATAGAGCAACAGTAAAAGTGTTACCAGCACCATGTATTTGCCGATAAATATCTTTGTTTTGGAAACAGGCAAAACAAAAACATGTTTCCAGGTATTTGATTTGTGTTCAATATTAAAAACGAGGGCCACTAACAAAACGATCAATAAAGGCAGGAAGGTGAAATGAACGCCATTAAATAATTTTCTTGAATACTCATTCCATGGATTGGAATTACCTTCAACCAGGTAATGCATGTAGTCAGCCCAGTGCCAGGCAATGTTAGATACAAAAAAGGCAGGGATAAGCAATGCACCCAGTATAACCAGCCAGAAAGCAAATGAGTTTTTTGTTTTCATTAGTTCTGTGCGGTAAACAATAAAGAGTTCTTTCATTTTATAAGATTGTATAGGATGAATTAATAAAGGGATTTATGTAACATGAAGTTTAGCTAACCGTATAGTTGTGTGTCATGCCTAAAAAGAGTTGTTCAAGATTTTTACTTTCAATGAGTGCTTCGTATATTTTTATATTATTAGCCATTAACAGGTGTATGATGTCATCAACTTCTTCCTTAGATTGAATAATTATTTCGAGGCTGCCCTTGTTATCAACTACACTATAAGATGTTTTAAGAAGTTCCGTAGCAACACCGGCATTATCAACCTCTACATGAACTTTCAGTTCCTTCTTTTGGACATTATATAGATCGCCTATTGTTCCCTGGAAAAGCATTTCACCCATATTTATAATACCAACATGCGTAACAATTTTCTCCACTTCAGAAATTAAATGGCTTGACAAGAAGATGGTGGTGTTATATTTTTTATTGATCATTTTCAGCAGTTCACGCATTTCCATGATTCCGCCTGGATCCAGGCCATTAACGGGCTCATCAAGAATTAATAATTCCGGTTCAGCAAGCAACGCAAGGGCAATACCTAATCTTTGTTTCATGCCCAAAGAATACGCCTTCACCGTTTTGTGAGCTGCCTCTGAAAGCCTGACAGTTTGCAATACTTCATCAATCTTTTCTTTAGAAACCTTTCTTAATTGTCTTGTAATTTCCAAATTATCATAGCCCGTCAGGTGTTCGTACAATGATGGTTGCTCTATCAGTGCGCCGATTTTTGATAAGCTTTCAATTCTGTTATGTAAAAGATTTTTACCAAACAGGGAGATTGAATTATTTCGATCTCTTAATAACCCCAGTAGTAAGCGTATCGTCGTCGTTTTACCTGCACCATTAGGCCCTAAAAAACCGTAAATCGATCCTCTTTCTACCTTTAGGTTGATGTTTTTTAAGATACTTTTTTTATTGCTAAACCCGAATGCAAGGTTGGTGGTTTCAATAACAAATTGATTTTTGTGTGGCATAATTGTTTTGTTGGCTTATTTTAAAATCATGTGCAAATATTCTCCGGGTTTTTAGCCGTACAAAACTTTTATGATGTATTAGCTGTAAGAACCGGCAGAAGGGGCAATATTCATGTCGAAAGATTGATCATCCCATTTAAGCATTTGGACATTTATATTGAGGCATTCGTCAATTTTATACCGCTACTAAAAAAGCGGTTAGTTACATTTACGTATGAAACATTTGCAGGGGATATTAAGAAAGCTGTTCGAAAGCAGGTTGACGATCCATGTTGTATTCATCATTTTCTTCCTGGTTATGTTTTGCCTGCCATCCGTAATAATTGCGTTGCCTGCAGCTAAAGTGTCCAGGGTTTTTCTCTATGGAGTATTTCTTTTACTGTGCATGTATGCAGGAAGGTGTTGTTGCCGGAAATGGCTCCTGTCAAGTGAATTTCAAAAATTTGTGGTATGGTCAGGTGCCGCCATTATTCTCCTGTGTGCTACAGGCGTAGGTGGCTCGCTGCTTCTTACAAACAATGGCATCGCGGCTATTATGCTAACTGTTTTATTTGCAGTTGCCTTATTTTTTTCGCTGGGTGTATTTTTTTCAATTACGCGAAGTACCATACTAAGGCAATTACACGACGCACAAATTTTGCAGGAGCAAAAAGAAAGTGAATTGCAGTTATTAAAATCCCAGCTGAGCCCGCATTTTTTATTTAATGTATTAAATAATTTGTACGGTATTTCTTTAACGCAGGGCGATAAGGTGCCACCTATGTTGCTAAAATTATCCGGCCTTCTCCGGTACAGTTTGTATGATACCAATAAAACTTTTGTACCGTTGCCGGATGAGCTAAACTGTATTGAAAACTATATAGAATTAGAAAAGATGCGAATCGGCGACAGGTTGTTACTTGATGTAAATATTTCAAAACAAAACATTGATAAAGCAGTAATTCCCCCGATGTTGCTCATGACTTTTATTGAAAACGCCTTTAAGCATTCTAAGGATACATCGCATAAAAATGTTGTTATCAATATCGATTTTAAACTTGTTGACGGTTTGATTGAATTAGCTATAAAAAATAATATGCCGCAGGAAGGAAAGGCAGTTACTAATATTGGCCATTCAGGTATTGGCCTGCCTGTTACAAAAAAACGGCTTGACTTATTGTACGGAGATAAATATTCTTTGCATGCTTTCAGTGAAAATGGATTTTATACAACTTACCTTAAAATAAAAACAAAATGAAGCAATTCAATTGCCTTATTGTAGACGACGAGCCCATTGCACGCGATATTATCCTACATTACTGCAGTCATCTTTCGTTTCTAAACGTTGTTGCGGTTTGCGGCAATGCATTTGAAGCAAGGGATGCATTAAACAACAATCAAATTGATATCATTTTCCTTGATATTCACATGCCTGTTTTAGACGGCTTGAGCTTTCTAAAAACTTTAAAGCAGCAGCCGCAAATTATTGTTACTACTGCTTATAAAGAATATGCAGTTGATGCTTTCGATTTAACTGCCTGCGATTATTTACTAAAACCATTTTCCCTGGAACGATTCATAGTAGCGATAGATAAGGCCGTTGATAAATTAAATGCCGTTAGTAATATACCCCATGATGAACCTTCACCCGATCATTTTTTTATTAAAGCCGAAGGCAAGATTTACAAAATAAGTTATGACGAGTTGCTATACGCCGAGGCAAAAGGTAATTACACAAAAGTAGTTACCACAAGTAAAGCAATACTTCCTGCAATTTCATTTAGCAGTTTTGAAAAGCTATTAACCTCTAATGCCTTTGTTAGAGTTCATCGCTCGTTTATCATCAATACATCTAAAGTTGAAAGTATTGAGGTTAATTCTATTCTTATTAATAAAGTTACTATTCCAATCGGAAGCAGTTATAAAAAAAGTTTTTTGAAATGTTTGGGATTATAAAAAATAGAGAGCTTTATGGAGTTGGAGAAGTGGCGCACAACTCACAAATATAAGTTTTAAGAAGGGGCAATTTTACCCAGTTCAAAAAAACATAGTTGAGAAGTTTAAAATAAAAGTGAATGGATCCACGAAGCGAAACAAATCCACGAACGAAGAAGATTAGAATTAAATGAAAGAATAAATTTTTAAGATTTCTATTTCGTAAAAGCCAATTTGAAATGCCGTCAGTGGGCATTCGCCAATCGTAATGCCACTACAATTTCTTTTTGGTGTTAGCTGCTTTCGCTGCTTTGTCTGGCCGTTTCTTGTCTGAAACTGATTTTATAATTGTCTGCCCACTTATAATTTGTTTTGGGCCTTTAATTTTTGCAAGAGAATTTGCGTATGCTTCGTTTACAAGTTTCTTGATATATGCTTTTGGAAATTTCTTTTTGCCTGTCACCAGGATGTAGCGGTACTGATTACCTTGTCCCAAAAGAATTTTGTCAGGGTCAGAAAGCTCGCTACCCCAGTAAAAGCCGAAATGAATATTTTTATTTGTTCTGTAAATAGCAATTGAGCAAATATTGTGTCCGGCTTTGTCTGTCGGAGACCAGCCAAAAGCAACCGCATTATAATTGTCATAAATTAATTCGTTTGCTGTTGGGCATAAGTCCCAAGCAAAGCCCCTAAGCCACATAACTAAATCTATTATGTCGTCACCAAATGGTTCAAGAAACTTCAAAAGGTCTTTTGTTTGTTCTTTGCTCATTTGCTCAAATGTTTGAGGTCGTGTCTGCTTGCTGCCAACATGAGGGCTTGCTGCTTTGCTGGAATTTATATTGTTCAGCCCGCAACGTTAGCCCACCCGATAGCAATCGGGTTGAAAAACTATTGATGAAGATATGTACAAAAGATGAATATTGAAAGTCTGCCGGAACTGCTGCTGATAGCAAAAGATGAGGATTTGCAGGCCAGCCAGCATAGCAGCAAGCTCAATGTTAGTCGAATTCCAATAGTTCCTCATTTTATTTTTCTCTTTTTTAATTCCAATATTAAGTCTCCAAAATTTAATGTCAAAGAATTTAGAATCGTAATGGATTTGCGCCCTTTTAAATTAATTTTTATAGATTTCATTGTTATGTCACCTAAGTAAATTCCACTATCATAATTTTTCATTTCTGAATAGGGAAATTCCACTGTCTTTAAAAATATTGCGTCAGTAAGAATGAACGAATTCTGTTTGAGTGTCAAAATTGTTCGATAGTTTTTCATTATACGCCCCCAAAAAAATAACAACCAAAGTATTCCAATTGGAACCATAGAGAGTCCTATATTCATTGCCATTCTATTCTTTTCATGTGCGCTGATAAGGTGATAAAAAGTAGTACCATAAATTATTAGAATAAAAGCTAACGTTAAAAAAATAAAAAAGCCTAAAAATATTAAACTAAAAATGAAATAATTAAATCGTGTTTTGAAGTCTCTCATGATATTTCTACCAACGTTTGTATTTACGCTAAAATACTATATGCCATTTTATAATACAATTTATTTTATCTCTTTTTAACCGGGCGCTTATGAAAAAAAAGCGCCTTTTCCGGAGTAGCGCAAATGCAACTCGTGTTCGTTTTCGCCCGTTTGCCCTGCTTTGCTCTACAAGGCTTCGAGAGAGATAATTGTACTGAAAGGATTATTACTAAATGTTATTGAACAAGTAAAGTAAGGTCGCAAAAATTTCCTCCTCTTGGAGAAGGGCCCACAATTTCCGGAGTAAATATAAAAGTGCCTGTAGAAGTTGGTACGCCGCTGCCGGTTAATACAACTGTTTGTTCACCCGTTTGAGAAAATGTGCCTGAAGTTCCGAATATTATTCCATCATTCCTTTTGGTGTATATTGAATAATTTCCAAGATCAGTCACATACACTTTAAAGCTCAAAGTGTTCGTGTTGTTTAATGGTATCCCGGAAACATAATTACCCATTAATGAATACTGGGTACATACGGTGTCCTGGCCATACTCCAGAACATAAACTCCCAGAATGGGTTTGGGTACTATCGGAATACTAAAACTACATTGGGAAGAATCAGCATGTACGTCAAAATAAAAAAGGCCTGCGTTGTCAGGCGTTCCGGCGCCTGATAACTCTACAGTTTGGTTTCCGGTTGTAGAAAAATAACCAGTGGCTGAAAAATTAATGCCTGTAGCGGTATCTGTTTTGATGGTGTAGGTTCCGGGATTAATTACATCTACGTTAAGCACTATTTTATTTTCATCCGTTAATTGGTTGTATTGGATAAAGTTACCCCGGACACTTGGTTTAGAGCAATCAAAAGGGTAACCTGATAAAACATAGCTTGCCGGTGCTTTCTTTTTTACAATAAGATTAAAGCTACAGCCATTAACTCCGGGGATGGTTATAGTAAAATTGCCTTCATTATCAGGCGTTCCGTTTGCTTTTAAATAAACAACCTGCCTGCCGGTATCGGCAAACGTTCCGGACGCAGAAAACGAAATACCGTCAGCAGTATTGGTAACGATATTATATTTTCCTGCAGAGGTAACATCAGCAGCCACCGTGGCATAGTTAGTGGAATCAAGTGGGTTGCCTGTTGTGTAAGGGCCGAAGATGCTTACCGGGGTACAGGTTAAAGGCGAGCCTTCAATAGTAAAATCTGCAGGGGGCCTTCCTTCGTAGCTGTATTCTTTAGCGCATGTTATTAACAAAACTGATAACAACACTATCGCTATAAAGAGGCTTACATAACTATTTCTATTCCTCATAGATTCACTAAATATTGAATATAAAAGTAGATCAAATGTTTTTTGCAAGGCCTCAAAAAAGACATTTTGATTTTCAAATTGACAGAGCTAATGAAAATTGCCATTAACACAAATATATGTTATAAGAAGGTATCATTTTGCCCAACTTAAAAAAACCATAGTTGAGAAGTTTACAATAAAAGTGAGTGGGCCCACGAGGCTGAGCGAAATAAATCCACGAACGAAGGGAGCGGGAATAAATTATGTGGGCAGATGTGCGAGTAAAAATAAATATCCAATTCTTATGCGCCTTCAAACGTAGTATTGAAGGCGCTTTAGCAGTAAATGAACAAATTTTGGGGATTTTTATTTCCCGGGAGAAGTCTAAAATTAAAGTTTGCGAAGCCATGCTTTTACAAACGCCTTTGTTGGCGGTTCGGCTTTTCCTCAGTTACCCTGCGTTGATTTATTTTCTCTAAAACATGTTTGAATTAAAACTTTTAATTCGTCATAATTATATTTTAGTCCGGTTGCAGAAATGCCAATTGCCGAGCCATACCATTTATAATTCCTCTCCATTAACCACCTTTTGAATCTGGTTGATTGTCTGTCAATATAATGGTTCGGATTTTTTACAATCACGCTTATAAATTTTTGATTGGCAATAATAGTTTCTTTTATTTCTTTGATGTCTGACCACGGAATAAAACCTGCACTTAATCCACCTGAATTATCAACAATACCTTTGTTCGAAATTATAAGCCCTGGTTTTTTGTCAAAGAGCTTTTTAAAAAGATAAAACCCGACGAAACCAAAAAATAAAATGCTGGCAAGTCCGGATATAAATATTATAGTCGTGCTTCTACAGATGAAACTTAGGAATCTTGAAGGGTTTAATACAAACCAAGTTCCAATAACGACGAAAGCGATTGAGCCTATTGTCCGTAAAGTCAATTTGGATTTGCTAAGTTGAATCTCTATTTGTTCCATTTGTTTCTTGATAATTGTCGCCTGAAGTTTGTCTTAGCTGACTGCTAAAGGTAGGGCTTGCCTGCCTTTCCTGAAATTTATTTCGTTCAGCCCACCCAATAGCTATCGGGTGGAAAAACTAAAGATGAAGATATGTACAAAAGCTCAATAATGAAAGTTGGCGGTGACTGCTGATAGCATTACAAAAGATGAGGATATGCAGATTAGCCAGCATAGAAGCATGTCTCGTGTTGTGCGTTCGTAGGGTCTAAAACAGATGTTTTTTTATACAAAGTCCGATGCATTTTATTTCCTATAAGTACTTACAATAATTTCCCCTGTATCTCTATTCTCTGCTCCTGTAAGAAAAGGTTTAACATGAGTGGCGAACCATGTGGGGCCAAAAGATTTTGCACCGGCTTGTGCGGAAGCAGCATCTTCCCAAATAATTAAAACGATCGCTTTGTATTCATCAACTTTAATAAAATGAAAGTCGATAAACCCGGCATTTTTTGAAAGAACGGGTATCCCGTCATTTTGAAGTATAGCTTTGAATTCTTCAACAGGCTTGTTGAATTGAAGATGGTTAATAACTGCATACATAAGTTTAATTTTTTTGAATTTTATTTAATTGACCAATGCTTACAGCCTTCCCTGGAGTAGTGAAATACGTCCTGGTAATTTTGCTGGTTGCGATTGGAAGAAAAAGAGTGAAATTACCGTATCATCAAATATCCACTGACCAGCATTAAAGATGCAAGTGAGAAGAAAAAAAGGTTGGTATCCACATTTTTGAAAATAGGAGGTACACCGTTTGGGTCGGAAAGGGTGCCTGCATATATTTTCCTGATACCAACGTTGAGAAAGAATCCCCCTAAAACAATACATCCGATTATAAAGGATAAGTTGTTTGAGAAAACAGGATTGTCTTTGCAGAACCACAATAAGTAGAGACTTAAAATGCCCAGGAAAAAGGTACTAATCACCTGCCAGACTACATGAAACCTTGCATGCCCAACCCACGATGGATTGGTGGCATGTGTAGCGTTAAAATCTACAAACGGAGGAATAAATCCGTAAAAGACCGTGGCAATCGTTATCAGAATCTTGCCGGTAAGTACTGTTGTTGTCATCTTGATGGTTTTTAATTGATAAATCTTAATTGATTCACCATCAAAATTATTGTATCTGAAAATACGATCAATTCACCTATGTTAATTAATTCTGCTGATAAGAATATTTTTTCTTATTCTACTTAAAGACTGCGGTTTAATTCCAAGATAAGAAGCAATATAATGTTGCGGAATACGCTGAATAATTTCAGGGGCATGTTGAAGCAAGGAAAGATAATTTTCTTCTGCCGTTTTTATTTGAGAATCAATAAGCTTTTGTGTTGATAGGTCAAAGCTCTTTCGCATGTGAAAAAGATACCATTTTGCAAGGGCAGGAATACTTTCCAAAGCAGCCTCCCATTTTGTTCTTTCACAACGCAAAATGGTTGTATTTTCCAAAGCCTGTACACTAAATTTTGCAACCTTAGAAAAATTAAAATTAGTTTTCTCACCTGTCCACCAATTTGGCAAAGAGAACTGCATGGTAATTTCACGTCCTGTTTGGTCAGTATGAAATGTTCTGAGGCAACCTGAACAAACAAAGGCAAGGTAAAGCCTGTGGTGCCCTTGTTTCAAAAAATATTCATTTTTTTTAAGTGTTACTTCTTTGAAATTGGAAATTAGTTTTTTGAAATCGTTACTATTTAGGAAATGTGATTCTGAAAAATATTGTTGCAGTGCATAGAAACTTTGTTGTTTTTCCATTTAAAAAACGCTTTGAGTTTAAATTTTTACGGTTACAGGACGCGCAACGTTGAGGGTTGCTGCTGTGCTGTAAATTTATATCGTTCAGCCCGCAACTTTTGCCCAGGTAAAAAACTATTGATGAAGATAGGTACAAAAGTTGAATAATGAAAGTCAGCCCGGACTGCTGCTGATTGCATTTCAAAAGATGAGGATTTGCAGGCCTGCAAGTATAGCAGCAAGCCGCAGTGTTGTGCGTTCGTGCTTCTTGACTCTCAATAACAGTTTTATATGAACTACTAATTCCAATCGGGGTTCAAAATTTAAGCGGCTATCATGACTAACTGCATAGCTTAATTTCTGCAAAACACTATAAGGTTTTGCTATGCTGCATATTCCTGGCTAAACCTTATAGGTTTTTTCCACAGCTTTTTTAATTTCTGCAAAGTTGAGGTTAAAATAAAAAACCACATTATTGGTTGGTTTACTGTTAGGGTTTATTCTAAAAGTTGTTTCTTATCTATCAAGCCGACCGTTTCAGAATGGATAACCGCCTGGGAACTGTGTTTGAAATAACAACAATAAACGGAATGGCTTTCTATTTCTTGGATACGTTCTTCTGTTTCCGGATTTTTTGTTTTACCCACCTGCCGGATATACACCGCAAATATTTTTTTAGGAAAATGCTTTACAACCGACAAGTAAATAGGCGCATCAATCTGTGAATCGTCGCCCAGCAAAACAAATTGCAAATGGGGGAAAGCTTCTATGATTCTTATAATCCGGGTAAATTTTGTCATCAGGTTATTGGAACCGGATTTCCAGAATTGCGTCAGCCTTTTTAAACGGCTCAACAAAAAAATGCCTTTAGGCAATTGATTCACCCTTGAAAATTCGATGATCAAACTATACAGGTTCCATTCGCTTCCTGAAACGTAGAAAAATGGATTGCAATTTCCCTCTACCTGGTTGTGCCTGGCAAGGAGATCATAATGATTTACCACTCCTTTAAAGGGCTTACGGCTGTGCGCGTTCTTGGTGAACAAAACGTACAATTTACGCCGCAAACGCGCAGAATGAGAAATTAAAAAAGTGTCGTCAATATCAGAAATAAAGCCGTGCTGTGATGGAAAAGGAACATAAATTTCACCTTCGCATTGGGTTGCACGAAGCCGGTATTTTTCTTCATCCAGCCTTACGGTAACCTTTTGCCATCCTTTGTTTGGAGGTGTTTGCGGGCAAAATTCAAAGCGGAAAAAACCATCCTCTTCTGCTTTGGTATCATAAATTACTCCCTGCCATTCAATAGAAATTTTGGCGTTGGCAAAAGGAATTACCATAAACAACCTCAGCATCGAAAACAGGTTCACCAGCCAGTTACTGCGAAATGTTTGCCTGGGAAGCGGGCTGAGTTTTAATACATGCCCTAACACAATTATTTTTTCCTGATTGCCATACCCGTGGTACACTTTTATTACCGGGTGGTGGTTTAGCCTAAATAAAAAAAATATTTTTCTTTTTATCTTTTTGGCCAACGAAATATTTTTTTCTTTATGTTCTGAATGTATCTTCATTTGCAATTTTAAAAACAACATGGAGCCTTCTTCCCAATTAAATATATTATTTATTATCAATCCCACCTCCGGTGGGATAAAAAAATTCCACTGGGAACCGGTTATCCGCAAATATTTTGCACAACTTTCTTACCAGATTGATTTTTTCATTCTTACGGGTAAAGGGGATGCTGCTTCCATAAGGCATTGGATAAAAAAACTATCGCCGCAAAAAGTAGTGGCGGTAGGCGGCGATGGAACCATTTCGCTGGTTGCGAAGCAACTGGTTGGCACATCTGTTACAATGGGAATTTTGCGTGGAGGTTCAGCAAATGGGATGGCAGTAGAATTAGGTATACCTGATGATCCTAATGGGGCACTCGATACTATCATCAAAGGCAGGGAGCAAAAGTGTGATTTGATCAGGCTGAATGAAACAGAGGTTTCTATTCATTTAAGTGACCTTGGATTGAATGCCCGCCTTATAAAATATTACCACAAAAGTGCCATTCACGGAATGTGGGGATATGCGAGAATGGTTCTTAAAATTCTTATAGAGGGCAAGCCGGTGAATGCACACATCAGTGCTGACGGGCTTGAAACTGATATTTCTGCTTTTATGATCGTATTTGCCAATGCAACCAAATATGGTACCGGCGCGGTTATTAATCCCAATGGGTGCATTGATGATGGAAAATTTGAACTGGTAGTGGTGCGGCGTGTTTCGTTGATAGAATTAGCGAAATTGTTTTTGAGGCACTCACCTTTTAATCCTAAAAAGGTTGAAATTTTCCAAACCACAAAAGCGGTAGTCACCTTGAAAAGAAAAACACACTTCCAGGTAGATGGGGAATACCTGGGAAGGGAAGATATAGTAACTGCGGAAATTATTCCCGGAGCTTTACGTATAATGGTTCCCGGAAAAGCTGGAAAGTAAAAATGAAAAGTCAAAGAATAAAAAACAGGTTTATTTGTTGGTTTACTGCCTTATTTATAAGTGAACGGATTCCATCGCCCCGGGGATAAATGAGGCTGTAAAAGTTTCAAGAATAATTGTATTTTTTTTACAATTTGATTATCTTTCTGAATTAATTTTTTCTGCACATGTGGAAATTATTTTTTTTAACTTTCTGCCTTTTCTGGTTAACCAATCTAAAAGTTTCCGGACAGGCAAAAGTTCAAATTGTAGACAAAGAATGGAATGAACTGAAACAGGAAGCCGTTACCGAAAAAAGTTTCCGCGCCGTTTGCAACCTGATGCAACAAGTAGCCAAAACCAATCTTTCTAAAAGCTATTCAATATTTACCGAATACCTTCCAAAAGTGAAGGCCACGGGCAATGTTCGTTGGGTTCATGTGTTGCTGATGGGGTGGGGGCGTGCCAAAGAATCTTTAAACTATTTTCCCGACGCAGAAAATCTTTTTTCCCGGGCGCGGGGAAATGCCTTAAAAAACCCTGTATTCTACCATGAAAGCCTTGTGGGTACGATTCTCCTTTATCTTGAATGGGGAAAAAATGATTCTTTAAATAAATATTTGAATATTGGTGAAACGGAATGTTTAAAAAGCGGTGATAAAGAAAATCTTTCTTTTACCTATACTTTTAAAGCCATGTCGCGGTTAGATAATCCTGACACAATGAATTATTATTTAACCCGGGCCATTTCATTAGCTCAAAACTTACCGGACAAAAATGCATTATTTACTGCACGGTATAATTATGCAGTAATTTATTGCCAGGGCAACCTGGAAAAAGAAGTAACAGAACTGGAATCGCTTTTAACATTAGCCAGCGATCCTTCCCTTAACCACTTTCCACCAAAATTATATGAACGCACCAACTTTTCATTTAGAAATGCAAAGTCAAGTGTGTATTATAATTTAATGCAGGTAAACCTGCTACTTACTGATTATGATAATGCTGAAAAATTTGCTGAATTATTTTATAATTTAGTTATTGGCCCTAACCCGGAAAGCGTGCAAGCCCCTTACTACAATGCTGAAATGGCTATTGTAAAATGCTATCATGGAGATTACAATGATGCAGAAAATTATTTAAACAAAAGCTTTCGGCAATTTAATATGCCGGAAAATAAAATTCCCTACATCAGTTATTTTATTGCATCGGGCCTGGTACAGGAACATAATAACAATTATAAAAAAGCGCTGCAATATTTTAAAGAAGCGCTGGAAAAAGGGAACACGGAAGGCTTATATATAATGCCCCCGGAAATATATTATGCACATGCCCTGGTATTAACCGGGAATTTAGAAAAAGCAAAGACAATTTTAGACAGCCTGAAATTACGTTTTGAAAAAAAAGTATTCACGGCTGCCGGTTATTTTTATTATAAGTATGATGCAGAATTATTGAAAGCGCAACATAATTATACAGGTTATGCAGTTGCATTGCAAACATTTTATGAAATCAAAGATTCGCTTACCAACCTGAAACGTTATCGTGCCATCGAGGAGGTAGAGGCAAAATACAGGGTAAAAGAAGGGCAGCAAAAAGTAACTGCGATGCAAAAAGAAGCGGAGGAGCGCCTGGTCAATATGAAAAGGGATAAAATATTTTACACCTCGCTTATTTTATTGGCCGTTATATGCATTTTACTTTTATTGTTTAACATTCGCCACCGCCAGGTTCGCCACAGGCAAAAAGAAATATTGCAGCAAAATAATATAAGGGAGATGCAGGAGCAAAATAGAATTTCGCAAATGAAAAGTGCAATGGATGCGGAAGAAAATGAACGGCGGCGGATTGCCGATAAGTTGCATGATGATGTGGGCGCCATGCTCTCACTCGCCTCTATTAATTTGTGTTCCGTTCTCGAAAATAATAAAGAAAATGGGGCAGCCGAAAGAAAGTTGAATAAAGTAAATGAAATTTTATCTTCAGTTTCAGTAACGGTACGTGGCCTAAGCCATGAGCTTACACCATTAATGATTGAGAAATTCGGATTTAAAAGCGCTTTAAAAGACCTGGCCAATACCATTAATTTATCTGAAAAAATAGAACTTGAAACGATTGTAATAGGCTTTGAAAATACTGCCAGGTATTCTCCGCAGTTCCTTAATAATATTTACAGGATAACCCAGGAACTTCTTCACAATATTATTGCCCATGCCAATGCTACGCATGCCATACTTGAACTGGTAGAACATACAGGGCACATATCGTTGTTGGTAGAAGATAATGGCAGCGGCATTAAAGAGCCTTTTTCAGAAAATGGGTTGGGGCTCAATTCAATTCAATCAAAAATTAAGTATTTCAATGGCGCGATGGAAATTACCAACAAACAGGAAGGAGGCGCGCTCATCATTATAGAGGTGCCGGTGTAAATTACAGGGCTAATTTTTTGTTTTCAAAAAATCATCTGGCAATTCATTAAATTTACGGCTATCATTTTTTAAAATAAATATTAGAAACCGATTTTTTTGACAGATAAACGAATCATTATTGCAGATGACCACCCCCTGTTTTTAGAGGGCCTTCAATCTGTATTGGAAAAAATAAAAGGCGTGGATTTACTGGCTACTGTAACCAACGGAAGGCAACTAATTGATTGTTTGCAGCAATATATTCCCGATATCGTTTTGCTCGATTTGAACATGCCCCACCTCGATGGCATCGAAACGTTGAAAATATTAAAAAGCCGGTTTCCCAAAATCAGTGTCATCGTAATATCAAGTTATTATCAACCAGAATTAAAACGTGAAATAAAATTACTGGGGGCAAACGGGTACCTTTCAAAAAATAGTTCAGCCAACCTTATAGAAGAAGTTATTAAAACAGTAGCGGCAGGCAATACGTGGTTTACGGATGGCCCTTCCCGGGGAAGCATCATCTTCCCCTTTCTTTATTGATGACTTTATGAAAAAGTACCAACTTACCAAACGTGAAGTAGAAATTATCCGTATGGCGGGCAAAGGCTTTACCAGCAAAGAAATCAGCGTAAAATTATTTGTGAGCGAATTTACCATAAATGCACACAGGCGAAATATATCCCGGAAACTCGATATTCATACACCGGTAGGTTTGCTCAAATTTGCCAAAGAACACGGCCTGGCATAATACTTCGGAAACAGGATACAAATTTCCTTCTCGTTTTTTATAGTTCAAAAAAACGCTGGATCATTAATAACCTCCCTTTTAAAAAATAGTTAGGACTAACTATTTTTTCCCCGCAAAGCTTCTCCGAAATTTATGCTAAAATCATTTTTATGAAAAAAATCATTTTGTTATTTAGTACACTCTTAGTAGTTCATTTTCTCCATGCACAACAACTTAAATATAGTGTGGAAGGGGGAATAAATTTTTCAGGCGCTTATGCTGTGGAAGATGGTATGGTTATTAAAGGCGGCCCTTGCCGGGGTTTCAACTTGGCGTATCAGCAACAAAAACAATTACTCCAAAAATTTCTTTTCAACCTTCCCTGCTCTATGTTTATGGAAGTACTTATAGAACAGGAATAGAGGCCAATCACACCAAGTACAATGTTTCTTTACTTAAACTACCACTTGATGTAGTATATCAAAAAGGCGATAAATTTTTTGTGGGAATAGGGCCTTATTTTGGATATGCCATTTCCGGCACACACACTTTAGGAGGCAAGCCTTATAAAATATATTTTGGAAGCGACCCGAATAAAGATGACTCAAGGCGGTTGGACGCGGGCCTGGATGTAATGGCAGGGTATGTTCTTAAGCCCAATCTTTTTTTAAAGGGCTGCTTCGACCTGGGGCTTATAAATCCGGGATTGGCCCCTTACGAATTAATTCACGCATCCTGGGAATTATGGTAGCGTATTCATTAAAATAATAACCGGCATTTCAAAGTAAATCTTTTCAATCTTTAGTTTTTCCAAACAACTCAATAATTACTTACAAATGAAATGTGCTTGCTATCGGGCGACCATGAGTTTACGTTGATCGTTCCCTGGCCTCCGTATAAATAAGCAATCACCTTTGGCGCGCCGCCTGCAACAGGCATCAGGTTTAATGTTACTCTTTTGTAAGAAGGATGAGACATCGGGTCAATATCTTTTGAGAAAGAAATATAAGCGATCCATTTTCCGTCAGGCGAAATGTGCGGAAACCAGTTGTGGTGTTCATCAAATGTAAGTTGTTCCCTGCCGGTTCCATCAGGTTTCATTCGCCATATCTGCATGGTGCCGGTTGGGTTGGCATTGTAATAAATACATTTTCCATCAGGAGAATATTCCGGGCCGTCTACATGGCCTTCTGTATTATTGGTGAGCGCGGTTTCTTTGCCGCTTTTCACATCTACTTTATAAAGATTATACACTTTGCTTCCATTTCTTTTGGCTACAATCGCCAGTTCTTTTCCATTGGGCGCCCAGCCGTGCCAGTAAGAAGGGGTTTCATGAGTGATCAGCCTGGGAGTACCGCCCGGTAGTGGAAGAACATATACGGCAGAATTCCCTCCGGGCAGGCCGGCGTTTGGCAACTGATGGCAAGTGTTTTGCCATCGAAGGTAATTCCGTGATCGTTATTGATCTTGTTTAAAGCCCCGGTATTTAATTTTTCAGGCGTGCCGCCATCAACAGGAATGGTATAGATAAAACCTCCTTCGTTAAACAAAAGCCTTTTGCCATCCGGCATCCAGTTGGGCGCTTCAAATCGTCCCGGCGCTGTATGAATTACTTTTCTTACTCCGGTAAATACATCCATCGTTTCCATGCGCGAACCCAACTCACCATGAAACTCCTCAGCTTTTACATTCGGGTTGGGCTGGTATTTATTTTTTACAGGCTTGTCAATTCTTACATTCCAAACTTTGGCTTCTTCAATTTTATCAGAATCGTGCGAGCCAATGAACAGCCCCGCGTAAACGGAATCAGGTTTTCCGGTGATTTTGGTAGAACCTACTTCCTGCAATGGTTCGCCCGGGTTGGCTACGCGCATGGTTAATTTATTACCGCTCCGCTCCAGTTGAATGGTTTGGAATACTGCCATTTTGGGAAAGAAAATTTCATCTTCCGGATCGCGCATATACGCCCCACGCAAAGGCCTCCATTGCAAAAGCGTGAGTCCGTTGCCATGCGTTACTGCGTTATAACTTACCGCATCATCATCCAAAGATTCACGAACCATCCAGCCGATTTTCCGGTGTTCATTTCCTTTGCCGCCCAAAAAAGCAAAATCGGCAGTCAGTATAAAATCCCCGCTTATTTTTTTGTGTAAATAATGAAATTCATCACGGTTGAACCAGATATTATACCCTGAACCTTTCATGTCATAAGTTTGAGTGGCTTCGTCGTAGGTTGCAGAGCCTGCATTTTTGGGATGGCCAATATCTGCGCTTGTAAAAATACCAACAGTGGAGCTTTGACTGTAACAAACGCTATAGAAAGAAAACAGAAAGAGAAAAGTTAGGAATCTCATACAAATTTATTTTTATGGGAGTACACGAAGAAGCAATTGGTTAAACAGGATTAAAGCTAAGGAAAAAAATCCCTTGGAAATTGCTATGCTAAAAACTTATCAATCTAAGATAAAAATTTGGATTATTTGTGGGTTTACTGGCGGCATATACTTTTCACCACACTCAAAATGATGAATAAAATCAAATTCTTTATTGCCCCTTTATAAATAGCTGTGTTGCGTATTTATTACTAACTTTGGGAAACGAAACAACATTGCCCTGTGAAGATTTCGGCCTAATAATTTTCCTACCTGAGAAACCTGCTTCGAACCATAATAAATTTCACCTTCTTTTTTATAATTGGAGAAACGTTTAAATAATAAATACTGAAAATATGGAAACGCATGTTCCTCATTTGCCTCATTCATCAGAAAAAAAAGCATGGCATTATTTGTTTGAATTTTTAATGCTTTTTCTCGCAGTTTTTTGTGGATTTATTGCAGAGAACTGGCGTGAACAAATGAAAGAACACCAGCGTGAAAAGGAATTTATTCATTCCATCGTGCAGGATTTAAAATCAGATAGCCTGCAATCAGGAGAAATATTAAACCAATTAAGAAAAAAAAGAGAGGGAATTGACAGTGTTCTTAACGAATTACTATCTCCCAAAATTCTGGAGAACTCCAATAATGCATACAGGTTATGGACCGAAAACCTGGACCTGAAAGCTTTCGTTTCCAACGACAGGACTATTCAGCAATTAAAAAGCAGCGGTGAATTAAGACTGATCAGAAATAAGGCGGTTTCAGACAGGATTATGCAATACGATCAAACCGTAAGAAATTACTACCGGCAGACGGACTTAATGTATAATGCAATTATCAACCAGGTTATCTATAGCCAATTTTTTGATTTTATCAACCTTACTAAAAATAAGAATAGGCCGGTGCCACTAACCGGGCAGGGAAAAAAATTATTGAATCAGGCATTTGCCCACCAGCAATTATGGAAGTATGGCCTTATGGGGTTGATCAGTTGGTTGGAAGAAGTTCATGCAGAAGGTATAAGGCTGCTTATCTTTATCGAAAAAGAATACCGGCTTACCTGATCATTCACCAAAATAAAAATTTGGATTATTTGTGGGTTTACTGTGTAATAAACGAAAGGAGAATATTGTAAAATCTTCCCTTACAATTTATTCAGATGTCGTAGGCCAGACGACGGCAAATTTGAAATTTATATTTTCAGTTATAAAACAGATTGTATAAATTTATATCCCCTAATTGACATTCCCTGGTTATTCACCTACCGGCCCACCAATAGCCAAGTGTATTAACTTTAAGAAAAAAATTATTGGGCATATAAATATTAAACATCCTAAATTAAAGATATTATTACAAACTTAAGATAATGAAAAAAGTACATGGAAAAATCATCCTCGTTGACGATCAAAAATACGAAAAAGAACTCCTTAAATTGGCTCTAAACACTAAAGACTGGGATATTGATGTAGAATATTTTTCGAATACCGGGGAAGCTCTTGAACATTTGAGAAAAAATGCAGATGATATATTCCTCATTATTTCAGATATGGATATGCCCGGAATGAACGGAATGGATTTTAAGAAAGAAATAGATAAGGACGAAGTTTTAAGGAGAAAAGCAATACCTTTTATTTTTGCAAGTAATTCCATTACCGAAGAACAAGTAAACGAAGCATTTGAATATCGCGTACAAGGTTATTTCAAAAAACCAATGACAATAGAAGGGCAGGCAAATATGCTTGAGAAAATTATTCAGTATTGGGTAAGTAGCAGGCACCCTTTCCAAGAAAATAATCAGGAAAATTAAAACGAACAAAAAATTAGCCTCCTTTATGTGTTCTATACTTCAATCAATTATTTTATCAGATGTCGTTGATCAGGAGACCGGTGGCAAAGGCCTAAATCAAGAGATTGATTGAATTTTAGAGCCTTGATTTTTTTAGCTTCTGTGTGCATTCCATCCTTCAATCAAAAATTTTCTGCCCGCTTAATTTCCTGTAACAACTTACCTGAAATAAGATTACTTATTCTTCCCTCACAATTTATTACTTTCGGTCATCATAAAATAAAATCTTCTTCTGATGAAAAAAATGTACTTATTGCTGGTAACTTCTGCTTTTTATTTTTCTGCTAATGCGTATTTAAGATTGCCTGATATTTTTTCTGATAATATGGTATTGCAGCAGCAAACCACTATTCACTTTTACGGATGGTCGGGCCCTATTCAAAAAATAAGTGTGATTGCCAGCTGGAGTGGTGATACTTTAAAAACGTCCACTTTGTCCGACGCGGTATGGTCGGTCGGCCTTAAAACACCAAAAGCCGGTGGCCCTTACACCATCACAGTTATTGGCGACAGCACTATTACGATACATAATGTTTTGATAGGCGATAACTGGATTTGCACCGGGCAATCAAATATGGAATTTAGTGCTGACTGGCATAAGAATTATTACAAACAGGAGGTAGCTGAAGCGAGTCATCCTGAAATACGTTTTTTTCATATTTGGGATATTTCTGCACCTTATCCGCAACAGGAGGTGCGCGGAAAATGGGAAGTGTGTTCACCGGAAACGATGCATACTTTCAGCGCCGCCGGTTATTTTTTTGGAAGAACCATTAATGAAAATATTCACGAGCCTGTGGGTTTGATAGAATCCTGCTGGGGCGGTACGCCGGTACAAGCGTGGACGCCAATAGAAGTGTTTAACAGTAGTGAAAAGCTCGCTACATCCGCCGCCATGCTAACGCCGGTTCCGTGGTGCCCGGTAAGGCCTGCAGTAACCTACAATGCAATGATAGCGCCGATTACAAGTTTCCCGATAAAAGGGGCGATATGGTACCAGGGAGAAGCGAACACTACCAACCCGGATACTTACGAAGAAACTTTCAGTGCGATGATCCATTCGTGGCGTGAATTATGGAAAGAAGATTTTCCTTTTTATTTTGTACAGATTGCGCCTTATAATTATGGCAAAGGTGATAAAGGCGCATTGGTAAGGGAACAACAATTGGAAACCTACCGTAATGTGTCAAAAACAGGAATGGTAGTGGTAACCGATATAACCGGCGATACCAATAATATCCATCCAAAAGATAAAATAAATGTAGGAAAAAGGCTTGCTGCCTGGGCGCTTGCCAAAACCTATGGCATTGAAAATATTGAATTTTCAGGGCCGTTGTACCGCTCTATGGAAGTGAAGGGAAACAAAGCAATTATTCATTTTGATTTTGCCGAAAAAGGTTTAATGAAAAAAGGCAATGAATTAACTGATTTTATGATTGCCGGGGAAGATCACCAATTTGTTCCTGCGACTGCTGTGATTCACGACAGCACTGTAATTGTATCAAGCCCGGAAGTGCCACATCCAACGGCAGTGAGAATGGGGTTTACCAACACAGCCATTCCCAATCTTTTTAATAAAGCCGGCTTGCCTGCATCACCTTTCAGGACGGATGATTGGGAGGTGAAGTAGTATGTAACGGAGAAGGTTGTACGAAAATTATTTAGTTTGCAGTAAACCAAGAAATACTGGAGATTTTTATTTCAGGAAAGTGATTCGTGTCCTTTAGATTTGCATTCTTAGTTTATTAGAACAGATTACTATTATTACTACTTTTCTTTTTTTGGTTCTTTTTTTCTTTTACAATTCACTATTTTATGTGGATAACACTAACCATCAGCAGCGGCACATTATGTTCCGTGTCAAGGTTTATTACCTATGTGGAGATACAATCCGCTGCTGTTTTTTCCCTTAGTGTCCATATAGCAATTGGGGTTAATTACCCATTATTAAGGACTAGGACGATGGGGCAAAAATGGTTAATGCAATTATTCACAATTTAAATCCAAAATGATGAAAAAACAAACGGGCTCTTTTTTAGGAATTGATGTTTCAAAATTATGGTTTGACATCTCTTTGATGCGTGTTCTTAATTTTCAAAAACAACAGATGATCACTGAGCGTTTCAACAATACTATTAAAGGTTTGGCACTCCTAAAAAAATGGCTTAAAGTACAAAAAGTAACATTTGATAATGATACTTTACTAGTAATAGAAAATACAGGAATATACCATCGCCTGTTATGGAATTTTTTTAGTGAAAATAATATTCCAATTCACATAGGTAATGCCGCCCATATTAAAAAGAGTTTTGGCATTGCCCGAGGTAAGAACGATAAGATAGACAGCCAGAGGCTTTGTAGCTATGCCTATAAGAATGAGGATGAGCTGAAAGCTACTCCTGCTTTAAATCCTGTGTTTATCAGTCTCAAGGATTTAATAACATCCAGGACAAGATTAAAAACCCAGCTTGGAGCTAATAAAGCATATCTGAAAGAATTAAAAAATATCAATGATAAAGCCACACAAAAAATGATGGAGAACATTTATAAAATGGCTATAAATGGTTTACAAAAATCCATAACTGAAATAGAGAAACAAATCACATTTGTAATTAAGAGTGATTCATCAATCAACGCTAATTACACCTTTCTTCTTTCAGTGCCTGCCATAGGACCGGTTACTGCAACTTATATCGTCTGCTGCACTAATAATTTTGCTAACAAAATCAGTGGCAAACAATTATCTTGTTATGCTGGAGTGGTACCATTTAGTGACAGAAGCGGAACTAGTTTAAAAGGTCGAAATAAAGTGCATAAAATGGCAAATAAAGAACTCAAATCTTTGCTTCACATGTGTGCCTTATCATCCCTAAAAAATCATAAGGAATTTAAAGAGTATTACGACAGAAAGGTAACTGAGGGGAAACATCCTAATTCTGTATTAAATGCAATTTGCAATAAGATACTCTTGCGGGCAGTGGCAGTAGTGAATAACCAAAAATATTATGTGGAAAACTATAAAAAAGCAGCCTAAAAAAGATTTGTTTTTTCCATAGCAATCTCCACGAATCACAGGCGACGGATAAGCAAAGAAGTTTCACCAAAATTTTACCGATCCTGCAAAAGCAAAAGGAACTGAAGAAGAGATCATGAACGAATTTAGGAAAGTCAAAGACATGATAAAATCTTATTGCAGGGAATTTGTTAAGTAAAATATTTGAGCATCAATTGTAATTTCGGTTTCATAAACTCCACATCTTTAAAAAGAATTTTTTGCAAAAACTAAAAATATAGTTTTTAAACTAATAAAATAGTTTAACTTTAGTCTTGAGCAACTCATCAACAAAAGGAGAATGATAAGAAATTTTTTTAAAGTCGCCTTTCGGAGCCTTTTAAGAAACAAAATATTTTCTTTATTAAATATTTTAGGCCTCGCCATTGGAATGGCTGCTTGCTTTTTTATTTTCCAATATGTTCACTTCGAACGCAGTTACGAAAGCTACAATCCCAATGCAAATAATATTTATCGAGTGCCTCTTGAATACCAGGAAAGTTCCGGAAATGATTATACACAGGCGACTAATTATCCGCCAGTTGGCCCTGCACTAAAGGCAAACTTCCCTGAGGTGGTTTCATTTGCCCGGCTGGTTCCAAACAAGATAATTTTTGGTACAACTACCTTGTCAAGAATCGAAGGAGGTATTACTAAGTTTTCCAGCAATGAGAAGAGGGTTTTCATGGCTGATTTCTCGGCGTTAAGAATGTTTTCCGTCCAGATGATCTATGGAAATGACACCACTGCACCCGCGCAAATAAGAACTATTGCAATATCAGAATCTGAAGCCAAAAAATATTTTGGAACTGAAAACCCTATGGGAAAAACGCTTTTGCTGAATGGGACCTTGCCTATGACAGTGATAGGTGTTTTCAAGGATATTCCTGAAAACTCTCACTTTAAGTTCGACATGTTATTTTTTTTCCCGGATGAAAAGTTCCAGGCTGACAACTGGAGTTGGCCGGTATTTTATACTTATGTAAAGCTGGCACCGGGTGCTGATCCAAAAACTCTCGAAGATCAGTTTCCTGCCTTTATAAAGCAATACTTAGGATCAGCAAACACAGCAGGCAATTTCAAAAACCGTATTTTTCTGCAACCAATAAAAGATATTCATCTCAAATCCCATTATCGGAAGGAACTGGAAGCAAACGGCAGCGAAAGAGATATTTGGTTTCTTTCAATTCTTAGCTTTTTCGTGCTACTGATTGCGTGTATCAATTACATCAATTTATCTACAGCAAAAGTCATGGAAAGGGCTGGCGAGGTTGGGTTGCGAAAGGTAATTGGTGCATCAAAATACCAGCTTGTAGGGCAATTCCTTACCGAGTCGCTGGTAGTTAGTTTTTTAGCGGTTATTTTGGCTGCGTTCCTGGTTGTAAGTCTATCTCCTTTTTATGAAGATATTATTGGTAAAACGGTAACAGGATTTTTTGGGAAATCGGGATTATTGGATGAGGGAGGTTTTTGGATAGTGTTATTGTTGATCATAATCGGTGGTTCCTTTCTTATCGGCATATATCCGGCATTACTCATGTCCAGGTACAATCCTGTTCATGTTCTGAAAGGCAAATTTTACAGTTCACGTAATGGGATCATTGTAAGAAAGATATTGGTAGCTTTTCAATTCATGATAGCCATAATATTGATCGCAGGCTCGTTCATTTTTTTTAACCAGGTAAGTTATATGAGGAGCCAATCGTTGGGTTACGATAAAGACCATGTTCTTGTGGTAAATACTCCCGGCATATATGAACTAAAGGAAAAGCCAAAAATCTATACACTTGAAAGAGAGTTGTTGAATAAAAGTTTTATAAATGAGGTAGGGCTTTCTACAGAGATCCCGGGCGAATCAATTGACCGGAAGAATGGTGCCAGAATGTTTGGAGAAGCGCCAATGCGAAACTCAGACGTTTCTATTACTCAAATTGATGATCATTTTTTAAACACTTATCAAATAAAGTTAGTAGCGGGCAGAAATTTTAACCAACAAGATAAGGTAGATGTTTTTCCAATTGATGGAGTTACATACCCGGATCGGATTTCAATCATCGCAAATGAATCGTTCGTAAAAAACTTAGGCTTTAAAACAAATGGGGATGCCTTGAATAAATTAATTACGTTTGGTTTAGACGGGCATGATTTAAAGGGAGAAATCGTAGGGATTATTAAAGATTATCACCAAACAGCATTAAAAGATCCATATCAACCTACATTGTACCTTTTCCCTTCCCGAACTGAATGGAGATATTTTTCCATTAACCTAAATTCAAAAAATCTGGAAAAGGATATTTCTTCTATACAGAAAACCTATAAACCCCTTTTTCCTGATAATCCTTTTTCGTTTTTTTTCCAGGATAATTATTTTGATGCCCAATATAAATCAGACCAGCAATTCGGTAAGATTTTCAATGCTTTCACGGCTTTATCGATTTTTATTTCTTTCCTTGGATTATTAGGATTGTTAAGTTTTATTATCAGGATACGTAGTAAAGAGATTGGTATCAGAAGAATATTAGGCGCATCTGCACATAGCATAATTGTTTTATTTTATAAAGAGTTTTTCAAATTAATTGTCCTGGCAACATTAATTGCTTTACCGGTGATTTATTTTGGCGGAAGCGAATGGTTAAACAATTTTGCATTCCATGCTCCATTGAGCCTGTTTGTTTTTATCTTGCCTCCACTGATTTTGGTTGTTGTTACTTTTGCTGCTGTCCTGGCTCAAAGTGTGAAAGCCGCTTTGTCTAATCCGGTTACTTCTCTCAGGGATGAATAGTTTGCAGTAAACGAATAACCTCTCTCACCATCGCCCATCCTGAACCCCGAAAAGAACAGTAAAGCAATAAATACCGGTGATTTTTATTTTGAGGATTGTGTTGTTGAATAGTGATTCGTTATGGCAAAGAACCACGGAAGAAGGAGCAAAAAAATAAATTTATTTATATTGTAAATGTTTTTATATTTACTATTGATTCCTCTGTCACTGCTTTTTCTTCCACTCACTTAAATTAAACCAAAATGAAAAAAGCAATTACAACCGGTATTTTAATGGCAACATTAATTGTTGCAGCCTGCGTTCCATCTGCAAAGCGCCAATCCACATCTTCGGAAGTTCATTATGCCGACATGGTAGGCGATAATCCCGATGCAGAGGCAGATATCAAAGTCGTAAGCGGCTACCTAAACACGCTTATTGTAGCAGGAGATGTAGATAAGGCAACCTCCATGCTTACAAGCGATTTTATGGATTACGGCCCTGGCCCTGAAGATTCCGCGAACCTTCAAAAGACTATTGATACATGGAAACAAAACGTTACTAACCAGCAAAACCGTAAGGTGGATTTTGTAGCAGAAACCTTTAATGTAAAATCAGGCGAACAGGCAGGCCATTGGGTATCAGTATGGGGTAGTTACAGTTGTACTCAAAACGGTAAAAGCCTAAAATTTCCGTTTCAATATACAGCCCATGTAACCAATGGAAAAATAGATAAGGACCTGGTTTACTATGACCAACTGTATATAGTAAAAGCACTTGGCTATACCGTTACTGCTCCTTCAAACTGACGGACAGTGTTTTATTTGTGATACCAATCCCTGGTTGTTGCGGGGATTGGTTATAAAAGTGTAGTGGAAACAAAGGCCACTTTAAATTATTAAAACTTTAAGTAAAAAAAATATCATATTTCTTGCCAGCAGGTAAATTCCTTTGAGTTATTTACCTAACCGGTTATTTTAAATGCAATCGCATAATTTCCCGCAACTTTATTCCTCAATTTTGAGGGTATTTCTATAATGATTCCATCGCCGGATGGCTTCCATTTTATTCTTTCTTTGGGTGCATCCAATAATACAATCCTGCTGTTTTTATTTAAACTAATATTATTAACTGTAATACTGGCCGGAAGCACAACGGCATTGGTTGTATCACTCAGTAAATAAATATATTTTGCCTTTTTATCTTTTGATTGCAGGTAAATAATATCGCCCTCGTCATAAGGCGCCAAAGGAATGGTATTATAAACTCCATCCGCGTGAACTTTCATCCAAACACCAATTTCCTTCAAACGGCTATAGGCAGTATCGCTCCAATCGCCTTCCGGTGAAGGGCCGATGTTAAGCAGGAAGTTGCCGCCCCGTGAAATAATATTCAACAGCATGTGAATGAGAACATTGGTTGGCTTATAATGGTCTTTGGGCACATAACTCCATGAATTGCCCATCGTAATACACGATTCCCAGGGGTAATCCAAAGCCGTTTTCGGTATGGTTTGTTCGGGAGTAAGGTAATTTTCATATTTGCCCGGAACTGTCCGGTCCACCACAATTAACCCCGGTTGATCTTTTCGTGCCATCGTTGCAATACGCGGCATATCTATATCCTGGCCGTAGGGAATTCCCCGTTGCCAATCTACCGAAGTATCAATAGTTTTGCGGGGGCGCACCCATCCACCGTCGAGCCACAAAATATCGACACGGCCATAGCCCGTCATCAATTCCTGTATTTGATTGTAGGTATAATTTTTAAAATCATTCCAGCGTTCAGGGTATTTTTTCGGATCATAATTTACATTCCTGTCTTTTGGCGGAAAATAAGGCCACCAGTAATAAGGGCAGTGCCAATCCGGTTTTGAAAAATAGGCTCCAATCATAAACCCATCTTTCCTGAATGCATCAAAAATTTCTTTGGTAATATTTGCTTTAGGATTTTTGGAGAATGGGGTTTTGGGCGAAGTGATTTTATAATCTGTTTGTTTGGTATCAAACATGCAAAAACCATCGTGGTGTTTTGTGGTAAACACCACATATTTCATTCCCGCATTTTTTGCCGCCGCCGCCCATTTATCCGGATCAAATTTGGTTGGGTTAAAAGTAGTTTGCAGATTTTCGTAGGCCTTCACATAATCAAAATAGTTGGCGGCATAAGGGCCGCGGCGTTGGGTCCATCCTTCATCTTCCGGGCAAATGCTCCAACTTTCTACGATGCCCCATTCACTGTAAGTGCCCCAGTGCATCAGTAAACCGAATTTAATATCCTGCCAGTGCGCCAGTTTTTGTTGTACTAATGTATCCTCCGGCTTTACATAAGTTTCAGAAATGTTATGTTGCTGAGCATTGGCCCTTGCAGCAGCTAATAAAATAAAAGCAACGAAAATTTTCTTCATGGTATCATTAAATTATGGTTTGAATAATGAAAGTTATTTATTTTTTTTGAGCGAATGCCTCATTTTTTATTAAGCTGGCCAGCCTGAACCTGATCACTTCTATGGCTTCTTTCTGCCGGGAAATAATTACATACATGTAAGATTTATAAATCATCGTATGAGGGTAACCGTACTGGCCGCCTTTGTATAAACCTTCCTTTTTTAAAGTGTAGGGCTGATCAGCAATGATATAATTTTTATCAAATAATTTTCCATCTTTTGAAAGTGAGAGCACGAGAGGCGTGCGGGCATAATGATGCAGTGTGTCTGGAATTCCTACATAATAAAATCTTTTATCAGGCAGTCGGCCAAAATGAAATTTACTGTCATTGTCAGTAAAGTGGGTTTCAACAGGAAACGCCCAGTGCGCCCCATTATCTTTACTTTCTGTAAGCCAAAGTTTTCCTTTCCATCCTTTGCCCGTTACGCGCAGCAGCATGTGTATAATTCCATCATCTGTTTGAAAAAATGAACCTTCGCAGAGAGGCGGCAAATGATCTTTTTCGGCTGGTGCATAAAAGGTGCGGGGGTTATCTTCTTTATACAAACTATCTGCATAAAAACTGGCCATTTTCCATCCGCTTAACCCGCGGTAATCATCTGTATAGGGAAAAGTAAAATTTCCGCTGATGATCAACCTGCCGCTTGCAATTTTTTCAGGCCCGTGATTAGGGTTTACCGGCACATGCATATTGATTGCTTTGCTCCAGTGTACCGCGTCAGTAGAGATTTTTGCCCAAAGGTGCGTATTGGTTTTATAAGGGGAATATTCACCGTAATAAGCTACCAGCGTATCATTAAATTGATGAAAACCTGCAGCGGTTAATATATTAAGCGTATCTCCACTATAGACTGAAGGTTCAGCGAGTGGCTTTGGCGTTGACCAGTGATAAAAATCTTTTGAGGTAGCAAATAAAACACGTTGGCCAGGGATGGTCTTCATCTTTCATGCCATCGCTCCAAACCGCAACAAATTTGTTTTTAAAATGGGTGATGGAGGCATGGTGGTTATAAAACCAGGAAGTGTCCGGCCGGTAGATCATTTTTCTTTCAATGGCCGAAATGCGGAATGTTATCTTCAGAGGTGTAAGTATTTTTTATAGTTGATTGAGCAGGGCTCGTTACCGCGCAGGAAAACAGGAAAATAAAAAGTACAAAAATTCTTTTTGCTATTGCCATTCAGGTAAAGCTTTTACTGAAACTGATGTGTGTGAAATTACATTAAATCAGCAGGAGGAAAAAATGGTTCGTGAAAACCCGAACCATGGAGGATAGGGTTTTATAAACTGCTCTCCTCAAAATAAAAATCTTCCTTTTTTCTTTGTTTACTGGCACCCGAACGGAACCCCAACAAATAGCAATGGTACATTTATCCGCTATACGAAATATGCTGAATTGTTTTATACTCCAGCTATACGGCGTTTGTATTCTGCTAATGCTTCGTCTAAGCGTTCTTTTGAGTCAACAGCGCCCGGCGCATTATGAGAAGGGTGGATAAACAATTTGACGCCTCTGTCAGCAAGAATTTCAGCTACAGTAGTAACCGTCATCCAAACACATGTAATAAAAGCCATTGTAGAAACGGGGCCTATTTTATCGACATGATTTTTTAAAGCCACTGATGCATCTTCAATCGGAGCACAGGTATCTACCACGATGTCAGCAATTTCAAAAATATTTTTTCCTGATGAATGGCGGGTCTTTTTTCCTTTTGCTTCTGATGCGGATCCAAATACTACTACTTTCATGCCTTTCTTTTTCGCTTCGAGCGCCACATCAATATTTACATTGTTGATGCCCGAATGTGAGAAAAGCCACATTGTATCACGCGGATCAAAATCATATCCTTTCATTATTTCTACGCCATACCCTTCCACCCGTTCTAAAAAAATAAATTGATGCACACCCATCTGCCCGGTGATATTGGTAAAAAAAGTAAGCGGTAATTCTATTATCGGATGAAACCCGACGAATCCTCCAATTCTTGGATACATTTCTTCAATGGGTAAAGTAGCATGCCCGCAACCAAACGTATGAACCCAGCGGCCACACTCAATAGAATCGGCCATTAGATGAGCCGCTTTCGTCATGTTATCCATTTGAGTTTCTTCTATTTTTGACATTATTTCCCTCGTGTTGGTAAGCCATTCTTTTGCTAACATAATTTTTCTGGTTTAATTTTTATTTATTCTTATTTAATTTTTTTAAAACTGCAAAACATAAAATCAGCATTATAAAAAATTCTATAAAACCCACTGTTGTCAAATGCCTTACGCCATAGTTTTGTACAATGAATCCCATACAATAATTTATAATCATGTTTCCTAAAAGAGCGATGACAAAAGCGATACTGAATGCAGTTCCTGATAATTCTTTAAAACGGTCGCCCACAAAGCCGAGCATAATTGGAAAGCCTGCTGCCAGCCGGCTCCAATCAGGATTAAGCCGGCGACAGCAGGATAGAATGATTTTCCAAATGATAAAAAAAGCAATCCCAATAAAAGCAAAGAGAAAGAAATTGCCCATATTTTTTTTACATCCGTATTTCTCAAAAAACTTCCCAGCAATAAGCGCATCACTGTCATTCCTACTACAAATAATGAGAGTGCATACAAAGCCTTTCCAGGTAGAATATGGAGATAATCGGAGAGGTAAGTAGTAGTCCAGTTATTGATGATTCCTTCGAAGGCGCTTTGGAAAAAAAGGAAAAAAGCAATTAATAATAATACGCTGTCTTTGAGCAACGAAAGGCTTTTTTTAACTGGTAAACCAGCCGCATGTTTAGGAGGAGGAAATTTTATAAAAAGAAAAACTAGCCCTACAATGAAAGTCGCAACGCCAACAATCGAAACAACAATTTCATAATTAAAACTATTTTTAAGAATGCCAAGTATAAAAGGCATTCCCAAAGCGCCCAATGCAAAAAACACCCCGAGCAAACTCAGGTTAGCGCCTTTTTCTTTTTCACTGATGTCAGATACAAGTGCGCTGGTAGCGCCATTGATAGCGCCACCACCCATGCCGAATAAAAAAACACATATTTTTAAAATGAGGTGAGATGGGGCGTAGGCTATTCCTTCAAAACCAATGAACATGCTGAAACAAGTAAGCGCAAGCAAAAGCCTGTAGCCGTACCTGTCGCAAAACGGCCAAAAAATAAAGACCCAATCAAAATGCCAAAAGGCAAAATTGAAAATAAGGTGCCTGCAGAAATATCATCCAGTTGAAACTTTATTTTGAGTTGTGGCACCACAGAACCTAAGGTGGTGATGGCCATTCCAAAAAATAATATCCCAATACAGGCTGCCCAAAAAACCAATCGCTTTTTATACATTTTTGGATTGAGTAATTATGTAAAACTATTTTTCAAAGCTAAATATCCTGCGCCATAAACACCTGCATCACTGCCTAATGCAGATGATTCGAGGCTAACCTGTTTAATACTGATAGGCTGTGCCCATTTCGATGCTTCTGTTTTAATTGCAGGAATTAATTTTGTGGCAGGCCAAAAACGCCGCCTCCAAAAATAATTTTTTCAGGATTAAACAAACTCACCAGGTTAGCTACTGCCATTCCCCAAAATTCAATACCTATTTCTATTATTTTTATAGCAAGCGTGTCGTTGTTCTCATAAGCACTAAACACATCATAGGATGTAATTTGCGCTACTGATTTATTATTTAATTCACCCGAATAATCTTTGGTTTCATTTAAAATTTTCCTGGTAATTTTCGCAATCCCTTCACCTGAAGCATAATATTCAAAACAGCCGCAATGTAAATATTCATCATTAAAGGGCCTTGATAAAGCCATCCAGCCAATAGCGCCGGCAATATCATTCGAGCCTCTCAGGATATTTCCATTAATCAAAATTCCCGCGCCGATTCCTGTCCCAACTGCCAGGAAAATGGCATCTCTGCATTGTTGCGCATTTCCCTTCCATGCTTCGCCCAAAATATAACAAGCCCTGTCACTATCAATGGTTACAGGGATTTCTTTACTTACTTTTTTTACTTCCTCTAATAAGGGGTAATCCTCCCACCCGGAAATATTGGGCGCCCATACATTTCCTGTTTTTACCCGGTAAATACCAGGAACGGAAACACCTATTGATTTAATTGGATTAATATCCGAATCTTTTAATTTCAAAATCTGTGAGGTAATCATATTTCCTACATCTGTGCCGCTTCTGTTTTTTAAAGCAATAATTTCCTTATCTAAAAGAGACCCGTTTTCATCAAAAACAGCAAAAGAAAGTTTGGTGCCACCAAGATCAATCCCTAATAAAGCCATAAAAAAGTTTTATTGTAAGAAAATGATGCAAATTTAAATTTGCATGTTTACGCTTGTTTAAAAACACCAAATTAAATAAAATTGCACAAAAACGCAAATTAATTTATTTTATAAGAAAAACCTTTACCTGAAAATGAAATCCTTTTTTGTGCTGGCTTATTTTGTGATGAGATAAAAAGAACTTTTCTGTAAATAGCTTTCATGAATCATTACAGATATTTGTTTCAAGTTTGCATTTATTTAAATTCTTTTTTCAGGTGCGAAAACCTATTTTATTTAAATTGCTAAATTTGCTTATATTTTATTAAAGATTAAAAAAATTGTAAAACAGCATAAAACTGCTTTTTTATTTTATTAATTTCAAATAAGCCCTTCCCTCTGGTTGATTATTAAAAAAGGATTATTTACTATTTAAAATTACAAAATGGATACATCAGTGAACGGAATGTTTAAAAATGAAAGGCAGGTTTTTATCATAAAGCAAATTAATTTACATAACAAAGTACTGTCATCAGAATTAAGTGTCCAATTGCAGGTTTCAGAAGATACCGTAAGGCGGGATCTGGCAGAATTGGCAGAAGCCGGCGAAATAATAAAAGTTCATGGAGGCGCACTATCAAAATCGTATCATTATCCCATTCAACAAAATTTAGCGTATGCCCAGGACGCAAAAAAAGAAATAGCCAAAAAAGCTATAAAACTCATTCAACCCGGAATGGCCATACTTACTGAAGCCGGGACAACCATGTTGGAAATGGTAAGGATGATTCCTGATGATATTGAAGCTACTTTTTTCACGGTCAGCCCTTTAATGGCGCTGGAACTTGTGGCACACCCTCTCTTGACAATTATTGTTATCGGAGGCCAGATAGATTATACTTCACAAATAAATATTGGGGAAAAACCTATCAGCGAATTGGCAGATATTCGTGTAGACCTTTGTTTTTTAGGCGCCAACGCACTTGATTCAAAAGAAGGCTTAACCGAAGCGGAATGGAAAGTAGCGCAGGTAAAAAAGGCAATGATCAAATCCTCTTCAAAACTTGCCGTAATTACTATTTCAGAAAAATTAAATTCGATTCTTAAAATGAAACTTTGCAACCCGAATGCAATAGATTATTTAATAACAGAATTGAACCCGGACGATAAGCTTTTAAAGCCTTATAAAAAAAATATCCAAATTCTCTGATTCTCATTTTAAGAATTTTAATGCCCATGGTTGAATAAAAATCCTTTTATTTCTTCGTTTACTACATTGATATTTTTTAAGCCTTAAAAAATATTTTTCAAACTTACCCAACGTACCCCGGTTTTTTATCGTATTAGATACAACAGCAACCGCGCGGGCTGAATTTTCTAATTAAATAATTAAATAAAAACTATTAATGAAAAATAAAAAATCACTCCTTTACTTGGCAATTGCCTGCGTATTTGTTTTGGCAGCTTGCAAGAAAACTAACAACGGCCCAACTCTTTCACCGCAACAACAAGCACTTACAAGCCGCGTTTGGCAACTGCAATCACTTACGGTTCCTCAAATAAGTGATCCTTCAATAGACAGCTCTATTATTCAGCCTTGCGCTGATAGTGCTTTGATGGCTTTCGATATTTATGGTGCCTACCAACTTGCCGACCGCTCCAAAAAAGGTTGCGACTCAACGGCGGTTCCTTATGATGCAGGAACCTGGGCGCTTTCTTCAGACAACGACAGCCTGTTTTTGGAGGGAAAAAGAAACTTTGAATGGAAAATAGAAATGCTAAATGATACTATTGTAACAGCAACTTTTCGCGATAGCATATCGCCAACAAAAAACTGGCTCAAAAAAATTACATTAAAATAATGTAATTCCCAATAACGCCGGAATGAATAAAAATTATGACAAATTTTTGCATTCCGGCGTTATTAAAAACTGATCAAAATGTAACCTTTACAAAATTTTTCTATTTCCTTGCGGCAACAAGAATTAAACGATATAATTACTGCTTGTAAAACAAACAACTCTGTAGCGCAGGAAAGGTTATATAAACATTATTTTGCTTTAATGTACACGATTTGTAAAGGGTATTCTGAAAATCAGCAAACCATTGTCAGCCTTATCAATGAAGGTTTTTTGAAAATATTTATGAATATCCGGGCATTTGATTCTGCAAAAGGGAATTTTGAAAGTTGGGCAAAAAAAATAATAACTAATACAGCAATTGATTATGCCCGCTCACAAAAAAATAAAAATAAAATTATAGGACTGGAAGAGAATCTGAAGAACGAAAATGTTTTAAGTGAAAACCCTCATAATAATGTTGAAGAAGAAGTTTTGTATTTAATAAAAAAGTTGGCGCCGGTAACACAACAAGTTTTTTCAATGCATGTTTTTAAAGGTTATTCCCATAAAGAAATTGCAGAAATACTTGGCATAGCGGAAAGCACATCAAGGTGGCATGTGTCTGAAGCAAGAAAAAACCTGAAGCAACAGGCTCATAAAATTTATTAAAATGGCGGAAAATAAAAATAATATAAACGAGATGCAGAAACTGGCGGAAGAAGGCTGGAATCAAATGCACGAAACCTTGCTTCAGCATGGCTTAAGTTCTGATGCAATTACCATGGGCACTTCATCAAAAAAAAGAAAACCTTTTTTACTTATTGCCGCTTGTGTCTTTTTCTTTTTCATTTTTACTTACCCTTTTATTTTAAATGACAGATACTTATTTTCCTTCTAATAACAGAGCAAACACACAAAGTCCTTCTTTAAAAAAACCGGTAACAGAATCGTTATTTAAGAGTAAAATTCCTTCTGAAAACAGCCCATCAACGGCGATGGCTTTCCAACAAAAACTTCTTATCCACCAAAAAATAAATGACGCGTTTTTACAATTTAATAAAGAAAATTTTGTGCAGTCTTTTCCAAATGAAAAAAAATATTTACTCCAAAAATTTTCAATGGAGAGAACTTACCAGGCCATCATTCCAAAATCTGATAACCTTATTGATACCACAATTGAAATAGAAAAAACGATTCCTTTTCAAAAGAAACCTATAAATTCTTTTTCAAAAAAAGTTCAGCTTTTTGCGGGCGCAGGCATCAATATTCCCGGAGGAAATGATTACTCACATCCATTTAATTTTAATGATTTTAATATTCATCCTTCCATAACAGTTATTATCCCCGTGGCCCATAAACTATCCATTCATACCGGCCTATCTGCTTTTTCAACGATCCATGGAAAAAAAGTGAGCGCCCGGGAAAAAGAACTGGTAAATAATCTTAACACCAATGTTTATTATAATATCAACACCACAAGTATTATCAAAGCTTCTTATTTTGATGTGCCGCTCACACTTCATTATTCAATCAACAAAAATTGGTCAGTGGGCAGCGGTGTTCAATTATCAAAATTGTATAAAGTAAGCATCAAAGAAGAAAAGGAAAGTTTTGGTTACAATAATGTGCTTTATTCAGCCACAGTAGCGCAATACAACACTACGCCAATGGCTGCCAGGGCAGCTTTTCAAAAGAAAGTGGCAATTAAAAAATCAGAACCCCGTTTCGTTGCAGAAGCTAACTTTCATCAAGGCCATTTTCTTTTTTCTGCGGGATATTATTATAGCCTTGAAAAATCAATAATTCTTAAAGATGGTTATAACAGCAGCCATCAATACCACAATGAATATTTTAAATTAGGAATCCAATATAGGGTCAACTGAGAATAATCTTCCTGAAACTGCCTCATTTCGGGGATTATTTCAAATGGTTTTTTGCCCACATAATGATGAGTTCATTTCGATCTGAATTCCATGCTTTCTTATATAAATCCCTCACTACTTCAAGCCATTTTTGTTCGCGGCTATCTTTGCTTCCTACATCTTCTGTGCCGCCGGCACTTTTATAATCTTCACGGGTTGTACTGGCAATTCTCGCATACTGGCCGGTTTGCGGTTTTAAATCATCATTGGTAACGCGTAAATAAAAATCCAGTTCTTCAGGTGTGCAGGTTTTATCTTTCGGCCACATTGTAGTGTCTTTGATATAAACCGTAACGCCATCTTTAAACACATACGGCTCCTGGAAATACCGTGTATACTGATCTTCATAAACAACTCCTTTTACGGGAAATTGAGAATTCGATTGCCCGTCAATCCATTTTAAAAGCGAATCTGTGTATTTAGAATCAACGCTATGTTTTACTTCCCAACAGGCAGTGGCCACCCACATTGCTAATTTTTCAGGAGAAGGGTTTAAGAGATAAACTTTCCCTGTTTTTGGTTTACCGGTATAAAGGTCATTCCCCGTTTGATATTCATATAATTTTACCGGAAACCCTTCCCAGCCAGGCAATGTATCAGTGACAGCCAAAAGTTTTTGTACCATGTAGGCGTGGCCCAAAACTTCCTTCGCTTTTTGAATTAAAGAAGGCATACTATCCTTTATATCCTGATTAGAAATTTGGCTTATTTGTGCTTTTACTGTAAAAGAAAAGCTGAAAATAAAAAAAATAACGAAAATATTTTTCATGCAATTTTATTATTTTGATAATGATTAAGAAAATCCTTTCAATTCAGCAATTCATCTATTCTTACAAACTGATAGCCGCGGGATTTTAATTCTTTTATTAATTCCGGCAAATGGTTATACAATTTATCAGTACGCCTCGGGTCCGTACCCAGGTGGATGAGCAAAATAAATCCGTTTAACCCATTCGTTGATTTTATTTCATATTGCAAAATCGAATGCAAGAGGGTATCGGCGCCTAAATATTTCTTTCCCATTTCGGGGTAGGTATAATCCGCATTGCTTCTTGTGCCGGGTGTGAAATCCACTAATTGCAATCCCATCTGCTTTGTCCATATTGCAATGGAATCATTATACCATTCATACGGAGGCAGAAAATAATGTGCCTGCGCTTTTTCGATTCCCCATTTTTTTAATTCTTTGTAACTATTGAGTAAATCCTGGGTAAACTCCTGGTGTGTTACCAATAAACTATCTCTTTTATCCCAATCGCAATACAATAGATGTTTATCAGAATGTGAGCCTAAATAGTTTCCACCTTCCTTTAATTTTTTAATAATTCCCCTGAATTTTTTATTCCGGTAAAAATTTCCGGTAAGAAAAAAAGAGCCTTGGATGTGTTGTTCTTTCAAAACTTTGGCAAAAAAATTTCCTCCATCAGCAAATCCATCACCTGTAGAGGCCAAAGCTATTTTTTTTGAAGTAGTATCGCCGCGTATGATGCCTCCATGCGAAATAATTTCATTTTTTTTTACTGAAAGATTTTCAGTTTCGTTTTCTTTGGCGGCTAATAAATAAACTAAAGAAGCGGTTCCATCCATTGTCGGTTCGTTGGTACTGTAATCGCCGTAGTCATCATGATAAACAGCAAGGTTACTTTGAAATTGCGCATAAGCATCATCGTGATGTAATTCAATCCCAAGAAGGTTTTTAAAAATGCTGGTATAAACAGGCCCATCTACCATTCCTCCATAAATAGGGTAATTTTTTAAATGGGATAATGCAGAATGTGGGTCAGTAGGGGTGTCGCCCCAGGAAGGCAACCCGTAAACCATACTTGTTCCCCATGGGTTGCAGCCAAAAAGCCAGTCAATATTCGCCTGCGCAAATTCAGCAAAAGTAGTATCTCCGGATAATTGCTGATACCACAAACATTGAATAGCAAAGGACGTTGTAAGATTGTTGCTGCACCAAATAAAAGGCACACCCCTGTAAAACGCATTTTCTTTTGCCCTGTTCCAAACGTCTTCAATACCTTGTTTATAATAACTGATGATTGAATCTTTTTTGCTTCCCCTTAATTGTTTAGCCAATTCATAATGCCCAAGGTTTATAAATGGATAATACTGATAATGATTAGCCGTGTCTCTATAAAACCAGGGAGTTACTTTTTCCGGTTGAGAATATTTAAATGAAGAATCCAAAAGATGATTCAGGCTATTTTGTTTAAAATAATGTGATGAATTTGCCAATGAAGCAAATCCCAATTCCATATCATCGGTCCAGTTATCTTCGGCGTAGATGTAAGGCGATTTTACTGAAACCGTTTGTGTCGCGCCAGGTTTAATTAATGCATATTTTATGGCAGAATATGCATGGTTAATTAATTTATCTGCATAGGCTGGATTGGTTTTATCAAATAAAACGGCACCCAATGAAAAAGCACTTGCAAACTTGGCGGCGGTAGAACTCGTGCCTGTAGTGTGGTTCATAAATTTTCCACGCTGCTGGGGTTCTCCGTTTATAAAATAAACAGGGCGCTCATACCCTTTTCCGTAAAATGAATCTTCTTTTGGTATCCGAAAGCCTTCATGGTCACGGTCATCAGCAATTTGATTAAACATCCAATTTGGTTTTGGGTGCATTTTTAATAACCAATCCAATCCCCATTTTGCTTCATCCAGCACGTCGGGAATTCCATTTTTCCCATCTAATCCATTCGCTTGTTTTTCATCTCCGAATACTTTTGGAAAATCGCGGTAAGCTGCCAACAGGTGCCATGTTGCATTTGCAGAAGTGGTAGAATATTGCAGGTAATCAGAAGCATCGTGCCAGCCGCCAACTACATTAATATAAGTGCTGTCGGGCATTGGGCCATACAAAGTATACCCGTCATGTGTATGGCAAGAATCTTTTAAAAAAGGATTGAAACCACTGCGTTGCTGCCGCAAATAAAAAAGGCAAAAATCTGCGGCTCCTTTATAAACATCCCGGTCAATCTTAAAGAAAGGAGAAACGGCATTCCCTGCTTTTAAATAATATATTCCTGTGGTTTTATAAGAAGAAAAATTGAGGCGGTAAGTATTCGTAAAAGGGCCATAAGCTCCAAAAGATTTCCCTGCATTTTGTGTAAAAACTATTTTCCCTGTCGCAGAATCAATTAGTGAAAATGTATTTATTGGCGATTCACCTTTACTGCACCATACCGCAACTTTTATCCCGTTGGGCGTATAGCCCAATTGATTGATTCGTATCCATTGGGTTACCTCACCCGGCAGGGGAGGTTTTGAAAAGGAAAAAATAAATCCCATGCCTATAAAAAGAAAAAAGATTTTTATCCCGTTTGTTTTTAAGGAAAACATGTTGTTGATTAATTTTTCCATCATCAAGTTTAATTTTAGTTTTATAAATACAGGATTCAATTTTTCATAAGGATCTGTTGATCTTTTATAATTTCCCCGTTCAACACTGTAAACCGCGGCTGGTAACCTTCGGAGAAAATGGTAAGGTTTGCTTTTAACCCTGGTTCTATTTTCCCCCTGTCTGATAATTTCATTACCTGAGCCGGATATGTGGAAGCCATGCGCAGCGCCTCATCCAAAGGGATTTCTGCATGTTCCACACAATTTTCTACCGCTTTTAAAAGTGTCAGTTTTGACCCTGATAAAGTGCCATCAGGCAAAGTAAACCGGTCTTCTTTTTTTACATGAACATAAGCGCCTTCCTTATTTTCTTCAACAGCATCTGTTATCAGGAACAATCTTTCTTTCATGATCTGTTTGCTGATTTTTAAGGTATTAAAATCAACATGAATTCCATCAGCAATAATACTTGCATACACATCTTTAGAAAGATAAACTGCGCCGGGAAGCCCTGTATTACGGTGATGCATAGATGACATTGCATTGAATAAATGCGTGGTGGTGGTAATACCGTTTTCGTAACCTTTTACTGCTTCTTCAAATGTTGCATTGCTGTGGCCGGCTGATATAACTACGCCGTTATCTTTTAGAATTTTAATAATTTCTTTATCTACCATTTCAGGTGCGAGTGTTATTATTTTTAAAACTCCATCTGCTGCTTTTAATAATTCTTCTACCTCTTTTTTTTCTGCGCGTTTGATATATTCCGGAATATGTGCGCCTCGTTTTACAGGATTGAGATAAGGCCCTTCAAAATGCAAGCCCAAAACTGCGGGATGAGGATTTTCTTTTACCACTTTTATCGCTTCATAAAAAATGTCCATGGAATTGGTTGCCAAAGTTGGATAAAAGCCTGTAGTGCCAACACTGAGCAAGCTTTCTGCCATGGATTTTAAAGCGGTACCCGAAGGCGCATTAGAAAACAAATAACCACCTGCCCCATAAATCTGGATGTCAATAAACCCGGGCGAAATGATGCAATTTTTGCAATCAACTATTATTGAATTTGGCGGTATTTGTTCGTTTACTGTAATTCCTTTTATTTTATCATCTTCAACAAGCAGCGTTTTTCCCGAAATTTTTTCTTTCCCGGTGTAAATGGTGGAATTAATAAAAGCCTTCAACATTCTTTTTCTATTAAAATTTATAAATAAGTATAGTCAGGAAATTACTTCAATTTTATGATACTATCCTATTAAATAAAAAGCAGGATACAATAATTAAGAAACTTATTGTGAATAAATGTTTCAAATTCATAATGTATATATTAAAAGTAAATGATAAAGACAAAAGTTAGTTGCTTTCTTCTCACTTTTTTTATTAATTTTTTGGGTTCTTTATTCGTTGTTTTTCTTTGTTGCTTTTTGATTGGCTTTAGAAGACTTCAAATTTCAAAAATCTAAATTAAAGTAAAAAAGCATAAAAACGCAAAAAAAAATTATTTTTGTTTTTGAGTCTGAACTTTTTAAACCTTCTAAAGTGGCTAAAATTACTTATTTTATTAGGTGATGTGTAAAAAAAAATAAAAATACCTTAATAGGTATAATGCGTATTTAAATATAAAAAATCTATTAAATACGCATAAAATCGCAATAATTAAATTTTTTTAAATTGCTTTTTTTGCGAAATATTTTGACCAAAAATTGAATTTGGGACTTAAAAAAAAATTGGCAACTTCTCTTATACTTTCCTATTGAATTTAACGTTGTTAGTAAGTATTATGTTAGGGGATTTTCAATGTAATTAAATTACCTATATATTAAAAAATATTTTTAAGAATTATATTGAATTATTTTTTTATCCAATTATGTTGTTTCAATGAAAAAAGATTTACGAAGTTCCACCGCTATTTGGGTGATTTTGCTCTGTTGCTCTGCACTATTTATTTTATTGGTTATTGTAAAAAATGTTCAGTTTTGGAATGTTCGAAAAGAAAGTTCCAGTTTAGTAGAATTGGTTTCGAAATCTGCATTCCGCCAGGCAAATTTTGCAAATTTAGAAAACAGCGATATCAATGAACAGATTTCCGTATTAAAATTATTATCTAATACAGGTAAAAATAGCAACCTGGAAATAATAGGCATCGTAAATTCAGAAGCCAGAAAAAATGATAGTAACCTTTCGATTTCCAACGAATTTATTTCTACTCAAAATGAGAAAGTTATTTTTAATAGGTTGAAATCTTTATCAAAAGAAAAACAGGAAAAACTTGCTGCATTTTTTCAATTAATTAAACAAGCAAAATATATTGAGGCAAATGAGAATTATGAGCATAGTTTGTTACCGTTATACCGGGAATTTCAACTTAAAAATAAATATCTTTTAAAAATTATAAGTAGCGGAGACAAAAATGAGATAAAATATTTGGAGGGAAGTATAAATACCACTAATAAGGTTAATATTGGGATAAGCATTGTATTAATAATGCTGTTAATCTTCTTAGGAATTAACCTGGTAAAGATTGCAAAAATAAACAAGAAAACGCGTTCAGAACTGAAGGAAAGCGAGCATAAATACAGGGCATTAAGTGAACAAACGAATGAAATAATCGAAAGGTGCGATGCAAATGGAAAGTTTGTATTTGCCAATGACTCTTTTAAGAAAAGGTTGGAATATAATGACGAGGACCTTTCTAAACTTTGTTTTTCAGACATACTGGCGGAAGGATCTTTTGATTTTAATGAATTATTGCAAAAAGGGGAAGAAATAATCACCAATGTGCAAAGAGTATTTAAAAGTAAAAGCGGAAAAAAAATATACCTTGAAGGCAATATTGTTTTAGAATACAGCAATGGGAATGTTATTGGTTCGATGGGTTTTTTTAATGATGTAACAGAAAAAAAGCAACTTGAAGAATCTTTAATTTCTTCTGAATTGAAGTTCCGTACATTTTTTGATATAGCTCCAATTCCTATGGGCGCGTTTGACCCGGAAACTTTGAAGTTTGTCCTGATAAACAAAGCGGCTATTAATCATTATGGTTTTAGTGAAATAGAGTTTTTGAATAAAACCATTATGGGGATAAGAAGAGATGAAAATAACTCTAAAATAAAGGATGATATCCGGAAGATGGAACAAGATATTATCAACTCAAACAAAAATAAAATTTACAAATCTAATCTGAACCACTTTAAGAAATCAGGTGAAAAAATAGAAGTTGAAATTTATACATCGCCTATTATAATTGATGGTAAAGATTGCATTTTAACGATTGCAATTGACGTTACTGAACGAAACCAGAATGAAAATAAAATTACCAAAGCGATTATAAAAACGCAGGAAGACGAGCGGTATGAAATTGGTAGCGAATTACATGATAATGTGTGCCAGATTCTTGCTGCTTCAAAAATGAGCCTTTCCATGCTGAAGCCTTCCTTATCAGGCCCTGAAATTGAATTGTATAACCAGTCCTCTAAAGGAATTACCATGGCTACTGAAGAAATCCGGAATTTATCTCACCGGTTGGCTCCGGCCTTTTTTGACAATACAAAGCTGGAGGTAGCTTTTGAGGGCTTGTTCAAAAGCTTTAATGTAAGGGACACCTATAACATCTCCATCAATTTTGACAGCAGTGCTAAAAAGTATACTATTAGCCAGGAAATCCAATTATCCCTTTACAGAATTTTGCAGGAGCAATTAAGAAATATTATAAAGCATTCAAAGTGTAATTCTATAGATGTAGAAGTTTTTATTAATAATGATAAACTCCAAATGCGAATAGCTGACAATGGAATAGGGTTTGATATAAACCAGGTTAATACAGGTATTGGTTTGTCGAATATGAAAAGGCGCGCTGAAATCATTTCCGGAGAATTTCATATCAATTCATCACAAGGTAAGGGGTGTGAAATATTAATAATAATCCCTATTGCTAAAATTTTGAATGGAAGAAGCCCGGAAAGATTAAAAGAAGCTGTTTAAAAATATCAAATACGGTAAGGCAGCCTTGAGCAGAAAGTGATAAACAATTGCAAAATAATAATGCGGGTTATTTGTTGGGTTACTATAAAAATTATTTATAAAGCCAATGGAATCCCTTTTTTAGAGCCATTAAACAGGTAATCTTTTTAAAAAGCATATTAGATTTAGTGTTTATTGATCCAACATCCTCCTATTGAATTTTTATTTGATCCGGATTAAAAACAATTATTTGTACTTTTCCTTTATATTCTGATAAACGGCCGGTAATGCAAATATTTTTATCAGCATACTTTACCTCAGGGGCATCTTTAAAATTTTTGCGGGGTTCTCAAAGATTACAATTGTTCGCAAACTATTAGGATAAGCTGCGCCAATATTTAAGAAGGTTGGCTGCTTTATCAGATTGTCTAAATACCTGGTGCCATAAACTTTATTGCAAATAGTAACACTATCACCAATATGGGATGAGAGGTATTGTAGCCTGGCAAAAAGAAATAGTTGAGAATAATACTGTTGTAATTAAAAGAGTTAATTTTTTCATAGTATCCGGAAATTAATTTAATTGCAACCTAAGTAATATTTTTATTTCATAATGGTTTCCTGCCTGTAATTATATGATACTTGCCTCTGTACACCGTAACAAAACTTTAGCCACAGAACCCACTTTCTAATTGTAAAAGCTATACATTTGATATCAATTGAATGTGATTCAAAATTTCCAAAAACTAAAGCTGCGCATGCATAGCAGAATGCGGCTACAAAAAAAATCAACAAATAAAAATGGATACAGGAAAAACATTTTTTAGCTACTCAAGGGCAGATTCTGCTTTTGTAACAAAGCTTGCAAAAGGCCTAAGGGAAGCGGGAGTTAATATCTGGCTTGACCAGTTGGATATTGTGCCGGGTACACACTGGGATTCTGCAATAGAAACGGCATTGGTTTCTGCACCCAGAGTGATCATCGTGCTTTCGCCTGAGTCTGTAAAATCGAATAATGTAATGGACGAGGTTTCGTTCGCATTGGAAAATGGAAAAACAGTTATACCTATACTATTGAGTGACTGTGATACTCCTTTCAGGTTGAGAAGGTTGCAACGCATAGATTTTTCGACCGATTACCAATTGGGAATGGATCACCTGCTGCAGGTTCTTGGCCATGAGGACGCAAATGCTGCTGCAGCTACACCGAAACCAGCTCAAAAAACTATAGTGCAAAAAACACCCGAAGAAAAAGTGAGGGTAAGCAGTAACAGCCCATTGCCTGAAACAAAAGAATTGGGGAAAGGCGCCAATACGCCAGTGGGTAAAAAGTCAACAAAAAAATATATTCTTGGAGGAGTAGCTTTGCTGGTGGTAGTAATAATAATTTTGTCATTATTGAATAGTGGCCCAATCATCAGGAATCTAATAAAGTTGCAAAATCAGATTCGGTTGAAACTACTGACTCTGCGGCTAACCAGGTGCCGGTGAACGCAGGTGCCTGATAATGAAGTGCTGGAAATAGGAGAAAAATTACAGGGAGGGATTATTTTTTTTATTGATGGCACGGGCCACCATGGGCTTATTGCTGCACCCGAAGATTATAATATTAAGGCTTCATCTGGAGGTTCGGATTTTTGTAAAGAATTACAATCTGAATTAGTTGCTTACAAGCCAGGTGGCTTTACCGACTGGAGGATTCCTACAATTGACGAATTAAGGCTGTTGTACAAAGCCCGGCAGGCTGTCCCCGGGCTAAACCTGAACGCTGTCCCGGATGTATATGAAAGAATTGGCCTTTATGCGTCTGCTCCTGACGCAAATTGTAAGGCTACCTGCAAGGGGTTTAGAAGCGGTGCGGAGAGTGATGAGCAATTAGATAAATTGCTAAATTATCGGTTTATCCGTTCTTTTTAATAGTAATTCTTTTTGTTATGAATGCCTGATGCAATGGGCTTTCACAAATTTCAAATTTAACCAAAAAAGGGAATAAATAATAATCCCGTTTCAAGTGTTGGTTATTCTTTTTCTCGCGAAAACAATATAAATAAGACCGGCTAATCCGCTGAAAAATAATAAGAAAAATGCCCACCTGGTTTTTTCCGAAGTATCAATGTATATTGATGCCCTTACTTCATAAATAGCGGATGCAATAAAAATAGCCGAGGCAAGGATGCCAATAATTAAAAAAATTCCTACACTTTGTGAATGAGTTATCTTTAAAAAAAGGGCCATAAAAATAAAGAAAAAGCTTACAAAAAAACTGGTTATCACTATGTTTCCAAGCTTCATAATTAATAAGGGTTTTTATATGGGCTCCTATTCATACATAAATATACGGTATTTGACGCTACTTTCAATTTCTTCACTCCGGTAATTGATAAGCCAAAGTTTTTTTTAATAATTTTATAGTAAAGCAACAAAAAAGCGATATTTTAATTTTGCAATAAAAATAACCGGTTGTTTAATTAAAAAAAGTATTTTGAAAAATAAGTTCAGTGAATTTTCCGGTAAAATAACACTTGATGGACCATCAATTTTTTATTCCTCAAAACCTAGTTCTTAAATCGTATGTTTCCAGTATCTGGCAATCGTCAGGATTTCCGGATTATAAAGATGAAATCATTTTGCCATCTGGCGTCATCGAAATCATTTTTAATTTCTCTGAAAAAGATTTTGATGCAAATATTAATGGAAAATTATTGAGTGTAAAGAGATGTTTTATTAATGGTTATAATACAAAATCAATTGCTTTAAAAGTCCCAAAAAAACACATATTTTTTGGTATCCGTTTTTATCCTTTTGTGATTAAAAGTTTATTTGGATTCAATGCAGGCGAGTTTCTTAACAACGTTGTAGATATTGATTTGTTAGATAAACCATTAAACAACCTTTGGAATGAGTTAGCAAGTAATAACAGTTTTTCAAAAAGAATTTTTGTTTTCAAAAAGTGGTTATTTAAAAAAACGAGGGGAGTAATTTTAGTTAAAAATCCGATTGATAGATTTTTAAATAATCCATTGCAGGAACCCTATTCTGTAAAAACACTTTCGCAAAAATTATATGTTTCGCAAAGGCATCTTTCCCGAAAATTTTATCAACTTACCGGAATGAATACTGAGGAGGCCTTGAGATATAAAAGATACCTTAAAAGTATAAGCCTTATGGAGCAGCCTGGACTGTCCCTCACCCAGGTTTCATACCACTGTAACTTTTTTGATCAATCGCATTTTATTAAAACTTTCAAAGAATATACAGGCATTACTCCTCTTGAATATAAAAAAACAAAAGGCGGTTTACCGGGGCACATCTTTCGATAATTTTTTTAAAAAAAGTCCGTTTTATACAATTTTTATTTTTGGGATACGATGAATTTTGTAAAAAAAAATATGAAAATCATTGTCATCTACCTTTCTATTGTTTTTGCAAGCGGCGTTTTATTTGTGAATATTTATAATTCTATTGTTGATGCTACTTCCTGGGGTGCCAACATTCCTCAATCTATACAGGCCGCAAGGCATTATTATCAGGCTACAAATCCAGGTATTTTTTTCCGGGTTTTTTCTCCTGTTAACCAGGCGCTGGCTCTCTTATCGCTTATTTTATTTTGGAAATCGTCAAATAGCATCAGGATATTTTTGATAGTTGCTTTTTTATTGTACGTGTTGGGTGATGTTTTTACATTTGCCTATTTCTATCCAAGGAATGATATCCTTTTCAAGTCTGATATTACCTCCAATCTTCAAGCAATTAAAACTGCATGGAAACAATGGGCTACAATGAATTGGCTTAGAAGCCTGGTTATTTTAGTTGGATTAATCTTTTCGTTTATTTCTTTGCATAAAATTTATCTCTCCGGATTGATCAGCAATTAAAAAAGGTTAAGACAACATTGGAATTTTCTCAAAAACCAAATATCCCCACGGGTGTAGCCATACTTCATTTTTAATTTCGAAATTGATATCATCGTCAAAAAATACATTTCTGAAAACTCCTTTTACATTTTTTACTATAAAATTTAATCCTTCGCCGGTGCAATTTAAAATTACTAAAACCTGGTTGGATTTATTTTTACGCAGGTAGGCAAAAACATGATGGTCTTCCGGGTGGGAAACAATTTGGGTGAGAACTGTAGGATCGCCCGCGCGCAAGGCTGAATTGGTAGCTTTTAAAGTAAGTAACGTTTTATAAAAAGTATGCAATTCAAAATTCCCTGTCCATTCAATTGTATCTTTTTCAAAGAATTTCAATCTTTTTTTATTGGGTAATTCCTGCCCTGAATAGATTAACGGAATTCCATCCCAGGTGCAGGAAAACACTGCGAATAATTGAGCGGCATCGCCATATTTTTCATACTCTGTTCCGTTCCAGCTATTTTCATCATGATTTGATGTAAAGTAGAGCCGGAAAGCATTACATGGAAATTCCGTAACAGTTTTGTATAAAACGGTGAGCAAACTTTGCAGATTCATTTTTCCATGGTAAAATTCTTCTGAGGCGTGCATCCATTTCCATGTATAAGTAGCATCAAATACCTGGTGGTATTCGGGTTCTTCACATTCGCCCAGCCAAAAAAGCCCGTCTTTTAGTTTTGATATTTTCTTTTTTGCATAAATCCAGAAATCAAGAGTGACGAGATGCGCCATATCACAACGAAAACCATCAACGTCATATTCTTTTATCCAGAATTTCAAAACCTTAACCATTGTTTTCCAAACTTCGGGAACATCATAATTTATCTGGCAAACATCAGACCAGCCGTGCGGGTGGATAAACTCGCCCTTTTCATCTTTTACCAAATAATCAGGATGGTCAATAACCCATGAATTGTCGTTGCCAACATGGTCGGCAACAAAATCCATTATAACTTTAAAACCCATTTCATGTGCTTCTTTTATCAAAGCTTTAAAATCGTCAATGGTTCCAAATTCAGGATTTATCGCGTCATAATTTTGTGCCGCATAATAACTGCCCAATGTCCCAAGCCTGCCTTTTTCGCTGATCGGCGTTACCGGCATAAACCATAGCACCTGAACGCCCATATCTTTTAACCGGGGAAGGTGTTTTGAAAAAGCACTGAAAGTGCCTTCCGGCGTATATTGCCTTATATTTACTTCGTAAATATTGGTAGAATAACTCCACTTAGGATGTGACATTTTTTTTATTTTCTTTGACATAATTTGATTGGATTAAAAAAATAAAAATAATGATAAAAATTCTTTCCGGCGATTTCCTTGAAATCTACATTGTAACTTTGAAGCTGAAACAAACCCGGTATGAAAAAATTTGATGTTCCTGTTTTTTATCGCAGCCCACTGATAACCGCTATTAAAAACAGGCGAAAAGCCGATGATAAATTAAAGAAAGATTTTTCGCCCACTTGCCTGGATTTTGGGGAAGTTCAGATATTTCTTGCGCGCCATTTTGGATTTTGTTACGGTGTTGAAAATGCAATTGATATATCATTCAAAACGATTGAAGAAAACCCTGGTAAAAAAATTTACCTTCTCAGTGAAATGATTCATAATCCTCAGGTAAATGATGACCTGAAAAGCAGGGGCGTACAATTTTTAATGGATACAAAAGGAAATACGATTATTCCATTTCACAAATTAAATCCTGGCGACATTGTTATTGTTCCGGCCTTTGGAACTACGTTGCAAATTGAACAAAAATTATTAGATGCCGGTGTTGAAATTGAGCCATACAATACGACTTGCCCATTTGTCGAAAAAGTCTGGAACCGGGCACAGGTGATTGCCAAAAATAAATATTCAGTAATCATTCATGGAAAACCACAGCATGAAGAAACGCGGGCAACCTTTAGCCACAGCGCAATTCATTCTCCAACAATAGTGGTTAAAAATATGAAGGAGGCGATTAGCCTATCCCATTATATTTTAAACAAAAAAGGCCCTGAAAGTTTTTATACTGAATTTGCCGGGCAATTTTCAGAAGGGTTTAAAGTAGAAGAACATCTTCAAAGAATTGGAGTGGTTAATCAAACTACCATGCTGGCAAGCGATACACAGGCTATTGCAGAATTGTTGAAAGGAGTAATGATGCAGAAATATAATTTATCAGAATCCAATATTGAAGAGCGGTTTGCTGATACGAGGGATACTCTTTGCTATGCTACCAACGATAACCAGGGCGCAGTGTATGCTTTATTGGATACTACTGCCGATCTCGCAATTGTTGTGGGTGGGTATAATAGTTCAAATACTTCACATTTGGTAGAATTGTGCCAGGAAAAATTACCGTCCTATTTTATCAGTTCCGGGGAAGAAATTATTTCTGCAAAACAAATCAACCATTTTAAAATTGACAGAAAAGAAGTGGTAACCACACTTTCTTATTTGCCCGAAAAAAAACCTGTAAAAATTTTGCTTACCAGTGGTGCAAGCTGCCCTGATGCTTTAGTAGAAGGCGTGATTAAAAAAATTACCGGGTTTTTTAATTGTGAAAGAACCATAGATGATTTAATAAAAGAATTTGGGAAAAACTCCAGGCGGTTAGAAATTACATCCTCACAGCCTTAACAGATTTTCGCAATAGCAGTAAACTAACAAAAAGACTATTTTTTTTATTTTATTCTAATGAATCAAATATTTTTTTAGTAAACAGTAAAGCAACAAATTACTGAAATTTCTATTCCCTGATTTCTAAAATAAAACAGGGAGTTATGTTTCTAAAATTTTCAAAAGAAATTACGCCTTAGTTTTTTAAATTTAATTTTTCGGGTTACTTTTGTTCAACTTCAAACAAAAAAAATAATTGTAATGAAAGAAAAAAGCGAAGCAAGAATGGCTTTCAGAGGTATTATAATAGTAACCCTTTTAGAAATTGGAGGATTGTTGCTTCTTTATTTTTTAAATACCTGATCCTTAATAATAGAATCGTATCATATTTTGCAGGTAATTTTTTTACCTGTTTTTTTTATCATAAAAAAACTGGCCTCTTTTTTGTAGAAGTTTGTTTCAATGTTTCTCACTTATTAACTTTTTAAAAATGAATACAAACCGATTGAGTAAAAATCTTTGCCAGGCGCTTAACTCGCAAATGACAAAAGAAGCGCATGCTTCACAGATTTATTTAGCTTATGCAAGTTGGGCAGCTGCCCAGGGTTATGATGGAGTAGCTAATTTTTTGTTCAGGCATGCAAATGAAGAGCGGAACCACATGATGAAATTCCTTGAATACATTATTGAACGCGGCGCAACCGTAAAAATAGAGCCCATTCCTGATCCGGGGCCACTTCCGGTTGATGTATATGATTGTTTTCAAAAAACATTTCAGCAGGAAGTTGGAAATACAGAATCAATTTATGAGATCGTAAAACAAAGTTTTGATGAATCGGACTGGGCGTCCTGGAATTTTTTGCAATGGTTTGTAAAAGAACAAACAGAAGAAGAAACTTTAATTATGAATATGCTGGATAAATTGAAAATTGCTGGCGGGGAAAAGGCATCAGGGGAAAGTTTATATTCCATTGACCGCGATTTAAAATCAACACCAGACGAGGCAAGCCTTGCCCAGGAAAAAACAGTGGAAGAACCTTAATAAAATATTTTTTATTTTATTTCCACCCGGGTTTTTGAATAAAACCGATTTAATGAATCAAGGATGTGGGTAGTATCCGAAAGCGGTAAATTAAAAGGCTCGGCAATTTTGTAAATGACAGAATCATCCGTATATAAAATTAAATTACGATGATACTGTTTTAATTTCTGAAGCCGGTATTTGGCCACATTCTGTGAATGATATTCACTAATCACAATATTGAATGAAACCGTATCAGAAATATTTTCCTTCTTTTGGTTTGCTTGAGCTATTGTTGCTGAATCGGCTTTAAATGTAGAATCTTTTACCGGTACCACTCCCTCTGTAGAAGTAATGCTTTCCGTTGTTTCTTTTTTGGTAAACGCATAGCGCCATACAGCCCAAACGATACCACCTATTATAATGAGAAGTAGTATCATCAAAATCATCTTCCCTCCGTTATTGGTTTTCCTTTCTTTTTGATAGTCATTAAAAAGGCTTTCTTCATGCACTTCGCCATCCTCTTCATCATTTCTTATCCTGTTCGGTTCCATTCTTTCTGCAATTAACTGGCCTGGTTTAAAAGCCAAAACCCCTGAATTCAATTTTTCTAATGTCCCGATACCGGGAAGATTAAAGGGCTTGCCAATATTTAAAAACTGGCGCCCCAAAGAAAGAAAAGAATCAAGGTCAGAAGAAGCTAAGGGTTTTATTTTTTTTGTATGCTCTACAATAAAGTCAATAAGGCCTTCATCTTCGGTTATACGTGGGTTATAATCAAAAGTTATTGCATTTTCCGGAATAAAAACAGGCTTGTCTGTATCAGCAGAATCAGGAATAGAAGCATCTAGTTGAAAAGTGCCAATGCCCTGAAGAGTGAGTTTTTTGTTTTTAATTAAATAATGTACCAGTACTTGTTCAATTTTCACAGAGGAGGTTTTAATAAAGCAAACCTACATTTTATTAATTTAATTCCAAAAAAAGGAAAGTAAAAACAAGTGCGGGAATTTTTTAATTTTTTAGTTGCTACCTTTGTAATATGCTCACAAAAGATGAAAAATCCTTTATAATTTATTGGGAAAAAAACAGGGAAAAAGATAAGAAAATAGTTACTAAATTTTTATATGGGTCACCGTGGGGGCTTGTGTTTGCGCTTCCTATACTTATCGCGGTTATTTTTCACGGGTGGTATAAAAACATGGTATATATTTCGCCCTCTTTAATTACCCTCATTATCATAGCTGTAATTGGAATTGCTGTTTTTTATACCTTGTTTAGTATGCAATTTAAATGGGACCGGAATGAGCAAATTTATAAAGAGTTAAAATTTAAACAGGACAAAGAAGATGCAGCAGAAATTTAAATTTTATACTCTTTATTTGCAAAGTCAAAAATTACGCTATGAAACAATTATTTGCCCTGTGTTTTCTTTTATTAATATTTTTAGGAAGTTGCAAAAAAAATACAACCTCCACATGTGGTTATACAGCATCAACAATTGTAGCTCCTGTAGCTGAGCAACAGGCATTGCAGGATTCCCTTACTGCTTATGGATTAAGTGCCACACTTGCCCCTTCAGGGTTTTATTACACTATTAATGCTCCCGGAGACGGCGTTTGCCTACAAGCCTTTGCTCTACTGTAGCAGTATTTTACCGCGCCGGCTTTTTTAACGGAAAAGGGTTTGATTCTACTGCGACCGGAGCTCCGGCAATATTTCAATTAGGGCAGGTAATTCCGGGTTGGCAAAAAGCATTACCATTGGTTGCAAAAGGCGGCGATATTACTTTATACATTCCGCCTTCATTGGCTTATGGTTCAAAATCAGTTAAAGATTCTTCAGGAAATGTCGTTATACCTGCAAATTCAAACCTCGTTTTTCGTGTGTTAATAGCTGATGTGCAATAATGAAATTCTAAAACAGAAATCCTGATTATTTCTTCATTTACTGTTTGTATCTATTTCGCTAAAGCGATGCTTGTTTAAAGAATTTATCTTTGCTTCATAAATATTTCCCATGCGGCACGAAGCGATTTCAGTTTTCGATATGTTCAAAATAGGAGTGGGGCCTTCAAGTAGCCATACATTAGGCCCTTGGCGTGCTGCTGAATTATTCTTGCAATCCCTTACCCAAAAAAATATTATTGATAAAGTTGTTTCCATCGAAATATTATTATATGGCTCTCTTGCTAAAACCGGAAAAGGGCATGGTACCGATATTGCAGTTCAATTGGGTTTATCAGGCGAAGACCCGGTGACTTGTGAAGTGGAGCTTATTTCAGAAAAGATTAAACAAATAAAAGAGGAAAAAAGGATTCTTTTAAATGGGGCACACCCAATCCATTTTGAGCCTGAAAACGATATTGAGTTTTTAAAAGCTGAATCTTTGCCTTACCATCCCAATGCACTTACTTTTATAGCCGTTTTAGAAAATGAAGAACATTTTGCCGAAACCTACTATTCTATCGGTGGCGGATTTGTAAAAAAGGAAGGTGAGGAAATGAATAACAATGAAGAAGTTGTTCTTCCTTTCCCGATAAATGATGCGGACGACCTGGTTCATTGGTGCAGGCAAACAGGTATGAACATCAGTGAGGTGGTTATGGAAAATGAAAATTCATGGCGCCCGGAGGATGATACGCGGGAAGGGATTTTGCAGGTTTGGAAAACCATGAGCGAATCTGTTTACAAAGGTTGCCACACACAGGGAATATTGCCGGGCGGGCTTAATTTAAAAAGAAGAGCCCCCAATGTGAATAAAAAATTGTTAGCAGGAAAAGAATATGCTGATTTTGATTCATGGATCGAAACCATTAAAGAAGGAGGCAGCAATTTTAAATATATTCTCGATTGGGTAAGTTGTTTTGCTTTGGCTGTCAATGAACAAAATGCAGCTTTCGGGCGCGTAGTTACTGCTCCCACTAATGGCGCAGCCGGAGTTATTCCCGCCGTGCTTTTTTACTATACTATCTTTTGTGATGGCGATTCTGATGATAAAATAATTCAGTTTTTATTAACTGCTTCTGAAGTAGGCTGCCTTTTTAAAAAAGGGCCACTATTTCAGCTGCTATGGGAGGTTGCCAGGCAGAAATCGGCGTTTCTTCTTCGATGGCTGCTGCAGCGCTTACAGAATGTATGGGCGGCTCACAAAGGCAGGCGTTGATGGCAGCCGAAATTGCAATGGAACATCATCTCGGAATGAGTTGTGACCCGATTTCAGGCTTGGTACAGATTCCTTGTATTGAAAGAAATGCAATGGGGGCAATAAAAGCCATCACTGCCAGCCAGCTTGCCTTACAGAGCGCGCCTGATTTTGCAAAAGTAACTTTGGATAATGTAATTCAAACCATGTGGGATACCGCAATAGACATGAATAGCAAGTATAAAGAAACTGCTGACGGAGGTTTGGCGGTTAACGTGCCTTTGGGTTTGAGTGAATGTTAGAAAAGAAAAGTTTAGAGGAGTGTCGATGGTTTGGCTGTTTAGGCAGTGAATCAGCAAATAATCTAAATTTTCATTTTGGGTTGAAGTTATATCACAACCCATATTTTCTTTTAATATCCCTGTCAGTTTCCCTTGTTTTAATGGTTTCTCTTTTATCATAAATTTTCTTTCCTTTACCAAGCCCAATCTCAATTTTGGCAAATCCACTTGCAGAGAAAAATATTTTTAAGGGAATGATAGTATAGCCTTTTTCTTTCATTTTATTTTCCAGCTTGCGCAATTCTTTTTTGTGCAGCAATAATTTGCGCTCCTGCATGGGCTCATGGTTATAATGGGTGCCGAAATTGTATTCAGAAATATGCAGGCTTTTTACATATAATTCTCCTTTATTAAAAATACAATAGCTGTCATTGAAACTGGCTTTTCCTGCGCGAAGTGATTTTATTTCAGTGCCGGATAATACAAGCCCTGCAACATATTTTGTTTCGATGTTGTATTCGTAATAGGCTTTTCGGTTTCTTAAATCCATAATAAAAAAACAGCAGGAATTTTTATGGTTTCCTGCTGCAAAGTTTGGTTATTTAAAATTAATGGCTAAATAAAATCAATAATTGTTTCAGTTTTGCTTTAAGGTCTTTTCTTGAAATAATAAAATCGAGGAAACCGTGTTCCAACAAAAATTCACTGCGTTGAAAACCGGGTGGCAAATCTTTTTTAATGGTTTCCTTGATAACTCTTGGGCCCGCAAAACCAATAAGCGCGCCGGGCTCAGCCATTATCACATCCCCAAGCATCGCAAACGAAGCCGTAGTCCCTCCAAAAGTAGGATCAGTACACAAAGAGAAATAAGGGATTTTGTTATCAGTAAGTAAAGACAGCCTCCCCGAGGTTTTTGCCAGTTGCATCAATGAAAATGCGCTTTCCATCATCCTGGCCCCGCCGCTTTTACTGATGATCATAAAAGGGATTTTATGTTTGATACAATAATCACAAGCCAATGAAATTTTTTCCCCCATCACGCTTCCCAAACTTCCACCTATAAATTCAAAATCCATGTTGGCGATTACTATATCCATTCCATCTATTTTTCCGTGGCCGACCGTAATAGAATCATGGATATTTGTTTTGGCGTAAGCCTCTTCTAATCTTTTAGAATAAGGTTTAAGGTCAACAAACCCCAAAAAATCCTTTGATTTAATATTACCAAAAAGTTCCGTGAAATTTCCGTCATCAAAAAGTATTTCAAAATATTCGGCACTCCCGATCCGGTGGTGGTATTCGCATTTGGGGCAAACAAATAAATTTTCCCTCAGTTCTGAAACGGTACAGGTATAGCGGCATTGCGGGCATTTGGTCCACAAGCCATCAGGAGCTTCTTTTTTGTCTTTTGTAGAAGTGGTAATACCTTTCTTTATTCTTCTGAACCAGCTTCTTTTCGTTTCTTCCGTCTCACCTTCTTCGCCCGCTAAATTTGCATCAAAATCCTCTTCTTGTTTCATTGGTATATTTTCGTAATTCATTACAATTTTTCTAAATCACCAACCTCTAAACTTCTAAATTTCCTCTGTGTTTAATTTCCATTAAAAACCTATAAGGTTTGCCGTGCCTTATTTCTAAGCTGCAAACCTTATAGGTTTTGAAATACCTTCTAAACCTTTCTAATCAATATTCTAAACTTTCAATTCCTATGCTACAGTAATGCTTTCATCCAAATACACATCCTGTGTTGCATTCAATAATTCTACGCCTTCTTTAAATGGCCTCTGAAATGCTTTTCTGCCCATGATTAATCCCATACCACCGGCGCGTTTATTGATAACCGCTGTCTCTACCGCTTCATTTAAATCTGCTGCACCGCTGCTTGCTCCGCCACTGTTTATTAATCCTATTTTACCGCTGTAGCAATTTAAAACCTGGTAACGGCAAAGGTCTATCGGGTTGTCTGTGGTAAGATTTTCATAAACCAAAGGAGATGTTTTACCAAATTTTACCGCAGTGTAACCTCCGTTATTAGTCGGCATTTTTTGTTTAATAATGTCAGCTTGCAAAGTTACGCCAAGATGATTTGCCTGCCCTGTGAGGTCGGCGCTGGTAGAGTAATCGGTTCCGTTTACTTTAAATGCATCGTTGCGAAGGTAGCACCACAAAATAGTACACATTCCCAATTCATGAGCCAGTGCAAAAGCTTCGCTTACTTCCTGTAATTGGCGGGTACTTTGTTCGCTTCCCCAATAAACTGTAGCGCCTACGCCTACAGCGCCCATGTTGTAAGCCGTTTCTACTGAGCCAAACATGGTTTGGTCATATTTATTAGGGTAACTTAATAATTCGTTGTGATTTATTTTTACAATAAATGGAATTTTATGAGCGTATTTCCTGCTTAAAATTCCTAAAACGCCAAAAGTAGAAGCTACACCATTACAGCCACCTTCAATTGCTAATTTTACAATATTTTCAGGATCGAAATAAATAGGGTTTGGTGCGAAAGATGCACCGGCACTGTGTTCTATTCCCTGGTCAACAGGGAAAATGGAACAATAACCAGTTCCTCCAAGCCTTCCATGATCCAGTAATTGCTGCATGCTTCCCACTACACGGTTGTTGCGGTCGCTCTGTACAAAAATGTCATCCATATATGATGGAGACGGAAGAGTAAGAGTTGATTTGTCAATTTTACATTTGTAATTTAATAAGCCTTCAGCTTTGTTGCCTAAAATCTCTTCAATTTTTTTTGATGCCATTAGTTGTGTTTTAATTTTGGCAAAAATAGGGAATTACACGATTAACCCATTTTTGGTTTAAAAAATAATAGTTTGCGTTAAATTGTACTTAGTGTTTATTTAAAAAAGAATGAAAATAATCAACTGACTTGAGCAGGCGGCTTCCATACCAACTGAACATTTCGCCATCTGCTAATTCAACTTTTATTAACGGAAATATTTTTTGTATTTCGATTTTGTGTTTTTCTTTAAAAGGGTAGGGCTCAGAAGAAAGAAGAATCAACTTTGGGATTTTATTTTTTAACTCATTTAATGAAATTTCCGGATAACGCTTTTTTTCGGAATAAATATTTTCCAATCCGCAATATTTCATCATGTCGTTTATAAAAGTACCATTGGCTGCCACCATATACGGATCTTTCCAGATAAAATAAGCTGAGGGTATTTTTCTTTTTTTTGAAGAAATCCTTTTCAATTTTTCAAATTCACTTTCAATCTTCAAACTTAATAAGGAAGCCTGTTTTGAGCGGTTGGTTAATTTTCCAATATCATTGATCATTTTAATAGAATCACCCAGGTTATTTACATCTGTAATCCACACATCATATTTTTGAGATAGTTTTTCAATCTGTTCTTTTACATTTTCTTCTTTGTTGGCAATGATAAGATCAGGGGAAAGTTCTTCTATTTTTTCAAAATTGATTTTTTTCGTTCCTCCAACTCTTGTTTTTTCTTTAAACCACTTTTGAGGATAAACGCAAAATTTTGTAATTCCTATTACTTCGTTTTCTAAACCAATATGGGAAAGTAATTCTGTTTGGGAAGGAACCAAAGAAACGATACGGGAATATCTTTTATTTCCAATTGTTTTATCAGATAAAATCATAAATGAAAACTGAAGGTATCCATAAAATAAAAAACTTCTGCAATCTTTCGAATGCAGAAGCAAATTTTTTAACTGCTTTTAGCAGCTTCCCTGGGACATTTGCCGGGTAAGTTAACCGGCTTTGTTTTAGGTTTTACAAGGATAAGATTCAGTTTTCCCAGCGATTTTGGACAGTTCTCATAAGGATGAATTTCAGATTTTGAAATTTTCCTTATCAAAATAAACCGGTTTTTATTTCCTCTTTACCATTTGCAAAGAGATGATATTGGATAAAAAAAGTAGAAGTTGACTGATATTGGATTTTTGTTGATTTTACAAGGAATTTGGATAGATTCTGCTTTTAATTGGATATTTGGATTTGTAAGATTAATGCTTGTCACAACATCAATCAACTTCTGGAACAAAGATAGATACCGAAATCTTTTTCAAAAGGGCAATATTGCCCTTTTTTTGAATGTAAAAAATTACGGGTATAATAGTAAAAACAACCTACTATGTTAAATGGGGGCACGTATTTTTTGATAGTAAAATTACTATTTTTCTAAAAAGGTAATTTAGTTAAGTATTGATTATCAATATATATAATAGTAATTATTTATTATTTAGCATTAGATTAAATAATAATCGAGTGAATTTATTGATTCACTATATATGCGTTGAATGTGGGGAGGCGGCGGAAATTATTTAGCTAAACTCTGTATAATATCGTATTTAGTAACAATATGATAATTACCTGTTTCATCTTTACTCAATACAGCGCCATTATGTTTTGAAATCAGGCTACTTAATTTTTCAACAGGCATATCAAATGAAACAACCGGGTATTCTTTTTCCATGACCGAAGCAACGGTTTGCTCTTTGATTTCAGGGTCAGACAAATTTTTATTAAATAAACCTCCTTCGCTTAATGATCCTACAATTCCTTCGCCATTCAATACCGGAATATTTTCAATATCATATTTACGCATCAGGCTGATGGCTTCTGCAACTGTTTGTTCTGGTTTTATGGTAACCAATTTCTGGTTTCCCCGTCCTGACACCAAATCTTTAAAAGTTTTTACTTCTAAAAATCCTCTTTGCATCATCCATTCATCATTGTATATTTTTCCTACATAGCGGCTCCCGTGATCATGAAAAATGCAAACTACCACATCTTCTTTCTTCAATTTATCTTTCAATTGCATTAATCCCTGTAAACAACTTCCTGCACTATATCCACAAAATAACCCTTCTTCTTTTGCAATGCGCCTGGCCATTACGGCGCCATCCTTATCAGTTACTTTTACAAACTCATCAATGTATTGCTTATCGAAATTTGCCGGCACAAAATCTTCACCAAAACCTTCACTTATGTATGGATATACTTCCGTTTCATCCAGCTTCGCCTGTATCAAAGTACTTTTTTAATAAAGATCCATAACTATCTATTGCCCACACTTTTATATCTGGATTCTTTTCTTTCAGATATTTACCGGTTCCCACAATTGTGCCGCAGGTACCACTGGCGACTAACAAATGGGTTACTTTCCCTTCAGTCTGTTCCCAAATCTCAGGGCCGGTTTGTTCGTAGTGAGCCAGTCGGTTGGCAAGATTATCATATTGATTAACGTACCACGAATTAGGAACTTCCTCAGAAAGCCTTTTTGATACAGAATAATAAGAACGGGGATCTTCGGGTTCTACGTTGGTGGGGCAAACAATCACTTCCGCGCCAACAGCTTTTAAAATATCTGCTTTTTCTTTTGATTGTTTATCCGTAGTGGTGAAAATACATTTGTAACCTTTTACGATCGCAGCGAGCGCCAGGCCCATTCCTGTATTTCCGGATGTGCCTTCAATGATAGTTCCACCGGATTTTATTTTTCCTTCCTGCTCTGCTACTTCAAGCATTTTTATGGCCATCCTGTCTTTAATCGAATTGCCTGGATTAAAATATTCCACTTTGGCTAAAACGGTACAAGGCAAATCTTTTGTTATCTTATTTAACTGAATAAGCGGCGTATTTCCAATCGTTTCTAAAATGTTCTTCTTCCACATAGATTATTTTTTGCTAAGGTAAAAAAAATAGGGGAGTGGGATTTTCAAATCAGGGCAAATAAAAATTCTCTATAAAAAAACTAGAATGTAATGAAAATGGCAGCACATTAAAATATTCTTTACTAAAGGAGTTTTTTATTTTAGCAAAAAATAATTTTAGATTACTTTTCGGATGTAATAATTCCCTTCGGTTTCATCATTTCCAATGCCTTTTCAACAGTAGAATCATATTGATTATTCACTTCATAATACCCTTCCGTGCGCCATATTTCCCGCGCTGTCATTACTTTTATTTCTCTTTTAAGAATTGATTTTTCAGCTTGGTTTTTGAGGTCTAAATCTACAGAATCCTTTTCTGCATAAGCTTTTAAATCTTTCAGGGCCTCATCATTTACCTGGTAATTTTCATCAAATTGTTTTGGGTTAGCGTATTGCTGGAATTGCTTTTCATTCCTTAAATAGTTTTCATAAACAAATTGGGTGAGCGTTCCGTTCACCATAATACTCATTACTTCTTTAGCAAATAAAGAAGTGTCGAAAGGAACAAAAACATCTGGTGTAATTCCACCGCCGCCATATAAGGTTTTTCCTGACGCTGTAGAATATTTTTTCTCGTTAGTATGTTTTATCGAATCGGCAGAAACCATTTCACCATCTTTAAAACGGTTGATAATATCATGATCATACGCTTCAATTCCATTTTTGTAAGATTTCTGAATACTTCTTCCCAGCGGTGTATAATATCTGGCGACGGTTAGCCTCAACCCCGATCCATCGCTTAATTGGTATTGTTCCTGCACAAGCCCTTTTCCGAAAGTTCGCCTTCCTACGATGGTAGCGCGTTCCCAATCCTGCAGTGCGCCGGTTAATATTTCACTGGCAGAAGCTGTTCCCTCATTTACCAAAACAATTAATTTTCCTTTTTCAAAAGCGCCATCTTTCTGGCAACGGTATTCTTTTTTAGGCGAATGGGCACCTTCGGTGTAAGTGATCAGTTTATTGCCATCTAAAAATTCATCTGCAATGTCAGTGGCCTCGGTAAGAATGCCGCCGCCGTTATCCCTCAGGTCAAGAATAAGGCTTTTCATTCCTTCCTTTTGTAACTTTAGCAATGATTCCATAAATTCTTTATAAGTCGTTTCAGAGAATTTATTAAGGCGGATATACCCAACGGTATCCGCAATCATATAAGCTGCATCAAGGCTGTAAAGGGGAACCGGGCCACGCGTTATTTCAATTGTTTTTTCCATTCCATTTCTAAAAACGGTAATCATTACTTTTTCTCCGGCATCGCCGCCTATCAGTTTTTTTAATCTTTCTGAAGTAATATTATTTCCTGCAATGGTAGAATCCCCTACTTTAATTATTTGATCGCCGATAAATAAATGCGCTTTTTCTGAAGGCCCTTTTGGTAAAATATTAACCACGTTTACCGTATCATTTATAATGTTAAATTCTATACCGATCCCAAAAAATTGCCCTTCAAGGTCTTCATTTACCGCTTTTAATTCCTGCGCAGGCAAATAAACAGAATGAGGGTCAAGTTTTGAAAGAATGGTTCCAATCGCAAGATTCCCCAAAGAATCTATATTTTCATTGTCAACATATTTCCTCTTTATGAGGTCAAGAACCTGGGTTACTGGTTTCTCTTTTTCGACAAAGAAAATACCATTATCAGGCATATTCCCTTTAATTCTGTATCCAATAAACATTCCGGCCACAACACATAAACTTAGCAACACCGGCAGCCAGACCTGTAATTTTTTCTTGCCCATATTTTTCTTTGTTCTAATTTTATTTTTTTAAGAAGTTGCAAATTTCCTCAATAAACGTGAAAAAATGATACCATCTATAAAATTGATAGCAGATAGCGGATCTACAAAAACGGAATGGTGCCTTTTAAAAAAAGGGCAAAGAACTTTGTTTACTACCCAGGGAATGAGCCCTTATTTTGTAAATGAAGAGCAGGCAGAGCAAATAATCCTGAAGGAAGTTTTTCCATTTCTAAAGAAAAATAACGTGTATGAGCTATTTTTTTATGGAACGGGTTGTAAAAATCCGGCGAATAAAAAAATGTTCAATAAGATTTTCCGCAAATTATTCCCGGGCGCTTCTATCAAAGTTGATAACGACCTTTCAGGTGCCGCCAAAGCCTTATGTGGAAATGAAAAAGGAATTGCGTGCATTTTGGGAACGGGGTCAAATTCATGTTATTATAATGGAAAAAGGATCGTAAAAAATAGCCCGGGCTTAGGCTTTATTTTGGGCGATGAAGGCAGTGGCGCTTACCTGGGGAAAAAAGTGATCCAGCATTTTTTATATAACATTTTTGATTCAGGACTTCCGGGCGAGGTTTGATGCAAGGTTTGTAACCACAGAAAATGAGATCCTTGAATCAATTTATAAAAAGCCATTGCCTAACCGTTACCTGGCTTCCTTTGCCATTTTCCTGGCAGAAAACAGGGGGCATTATATGATAGAAAATATTATTGAAGATGGCATCAATGACTTTTTTTATGCTCATATAATTAGTTATAAAGAAAGCGCAAAATTTCCCATTCATTTCACTGGAGGAATTGCTTATGGTTTTAAAGAAGTGGTAAAACAACTTTGTTATAATTACGATTTAGAACCCGGAAATTTTTTAAGGTCCCCGATGGAAGGGTTGATTAAATACCATAATCAGAATTAGGAATCGGGAATTATTCAATTCACTATTTTCTCTCCGTTAACTATTTCTTATATCGGAAATGTTGATTTTTAAATCATTTACCTTTGCATTTTAAATAAAATATATGTTGGATAAAATAGAAGCTGCTATTGAAGATATTAAAAACGGCAAGCTGGTAATTGTAGTAGACGATGAAGGCCGCGAGAATGAAGGCGATTTTATTACTTCTGCTAAAAATGTAACTCCTGAAATCATTAATTTCATGAGCAAACACGGAAGAGGTTTGATCTGTATGCCTATTTCTGAAAAAAGATGTGATGAGTTGAAATTGGATTTAATGGTCGATAAAAATACGGCACTTCATGCGACACCTTTTACGGTAAGTGTAGATTTATTAGGCCATGGGTGTACAACGGGAATTTCTGCACAGGACCGTGCAAAAACGGTACAGGCGATTATTAATCCGGAAACAAAACCCGAAGATCTTGGAAGGCCGGGGCACATTTTTCCATTACGCGCCAAAAACGGAGGTGTGTTAAGAAGAACCGGCCACACTGAAGCAACTATCGACCTCGCAAAACTTGCCGGCCATGGCGATGCCGGCGTTTTAGTAGAAATTATGAATGAAGATGGTACAATGGCGCGCTTGACTCAATTGCGTGAAATTGCCGATAAACATAATTTGAAATTGATTTCAATAAAAGACCTTATTGCTTACAGGTTAGAAAAAGAGACGCTAATAGAAGAAGAAACCCGTGTAAAAATGCCTACGAAATATGGGGATTTTGAATTGATTGCTTTTACTCAGTTGAACACCGGCGAAGTACACATGGCCTTGAAAAAAGGAGATTGGAAAAAAGATGAACCGGTTCTGGTGAGGGTACATTCAAGCTGCATGACCGGCGATATTCTTGGTTCTCTGAGATGCGATTGTGGCGACCAATTGCACAATGCAATGAAGATGGTACAAAACGAAGGGAAAGGTTTAGTTCTTTATATGAACCAGGAAGGGCGTGGTATTGGGCTTCTTAATAAATTAAAAGCTTACAAACTTCAGGAAGAAGGGATGGACACTGTTGAAGCAAATTTAAAATTAGGTTTTTCAATGGACGAAAGGGATTATGGAGTAGGCGCACAAATTTTAAGGCATTTGAATATTTCAAAACTAAGATTAATAAGTAATAACCCTAAGAAACGCGCGGGTTTGCTGGGTTACGGACTTGAAATCGTTGACACGGTTCCAATTGAAATCCTTCCAAACAAACACAATGAAAAATACCTTAAAACGAAAAGGGATAAAATGGGGCATACCATTTTGACGAAATAATTTAATTGGGCAGGTTGGCTAATCAGCTAATTAATAAATCGTTTTTCTTACTTTTGAAGCACCCATTTTTAATCAATTTAATTTTAAATCATTTTTATGAGCACGGTAGACTTGATAATGCCTAAGTTGGGAGAGAGCATCATGGAGGCCACAATTTTGAAATGGCACAAAAAACCCGGAGACAAAGTAGAGATGGATGAAACTGTGCTTGATATTGCAACTGATAAAGTAGATAGCGAAGTGCCTTCAACTGCGGAAGGAACAATAGCAGAAATTCTTTATAGAGAAAACGATGTAGTTCCTATTGGGCAAGTGATTGCGAGAATTAATACAGATGGGAGCGAGCCTGAAAATAATTCTTCCCAGCAGCAAAACGCTTCAACAACTGAGCATGAAGAAGCTGAGGTGATGGAAGAAGTTCCTTACCAGCCTGAAGAAAAAAAATCAACAAACAATGGTGGCTCCGGAATTCGTTTTTATTCACCTTTGGTTTTAAATATTGCTTCAAGCGAAGGAATCTCTATGAGCGAATTAGAAAATATGGAAGGAACAGGGCAGGACGGAAGAGTGAGCAAAAAAGATATCATGGCTTACCTCGAAAAAAGAAAAAATGTTCCTCAGCAAAAAGAAGAATCTTCACAATCTTCGCGTACTCATGAAGTGCCTGCCACCACTCAAAGACAGGAATTTAGCCCAACTGTTTATTCAGGAAATGTTGAGATCATTGAAATGGACAGAATGCGCAAAATGATTGCAAAACACATGATTGACAGCCAGAATACAAGCGCACATGTTACCAGTTTTAGTGAGTGTGATGTTACCAATTTGGTATTGTGGCGCGAAAAAAATAAAAAAGATTTTGAAAAAAGAGAAGGGGAAAAAATTACCTACACGCCGTTATTTATTGAAGCCGTTATAAAATGTATTAAGAAATACCCGCTCATAAACAGCAGCCTTGATGGCGACAGGATCATCATCAAAAAAGATATTAATATCGGGATGGCAACTGCCATGCCAACAGGAAATTTAATTGTCCCTGTTATTAAAAATGCAGATCAATTAAATTTAACCGGGCTTACCAAACAAGTTAATAACCTGGCAAATGCCGCAAGAAATAATAAATTAAACCCTGATGACACTGCCAATGGAACATTTACAATAACGAATGTAGGAACGTTCGGAAGCATTATGGGAACGCCAATAATTAACCAGCCACAAGTAGCAATTCTTGCAGTGGGCGCCATCAAAAAACGCCCTGTTGTTATCGAAACCGAGCAAGGCGATAGCATCGCCATCCGATACATGATGTATCTTTCATTAAGTTATGACCACCGCATCATTGATGGCGCTCTGGGCTCTACTTTTTTAAATGCAGTTGCAAAAGAATTGGAAAATTTTGATGGGAAAAGAGGTTTTTAGATTAAGGAATTAGAATTTGATGAATGCAGTGAACCAACAAATAATTCAGTTTTTTATTTTACCTTCTTATTGGGCATTCTGATTCAGTTCTACACATTCACCATTCATAATTCTAAATTCTAAATTCTTAATTCATAATTCAACATTTCGCATTTACCATTCCTGTTAATTCATTGTATAAAAACCAACTCAAACAAGGAAGCCTCCTTTTTAATTCTTACTTTTGCGCCTCTAAAAAAATTGGTGAATGATAAGTGTAAATAATGTGACGCTGGCGTATGGCAAAAGAGTTTTGTTTGATGAAGTAAACCTCAATTTCATTAAAGGGAATTGTTATGGAATCATTGGCGCAAATGGCGCAGGAAAATCTACTCTCATAAAAATAATCAGTGGTGAAATTGAGCCAAATAAAGGCTCGGTCTCTATAACTCCCGGAGAGCGAATGGCTGTGCTTCGACAGGACCAGTTTGAGTTTGAAGAGGTAACGGTTTTAAATACCGTATTAATGGGCCACAAAAAAATGTGGAGCACCATGCTGGAAAAAGACGCCATTTACATGAAAGAAGATTTTAGTGAAGAAGATGGAATGAAGGCCGGCCACCTTGAAGCAGAGTTTGGGGAAATGGGCGGGTATACAGCAGAAAGCGATGCTGCTACTTTATTGAATCAACTGGGTGTTCCTGATGATGTGCATCAGATGTTGATGAAAGATGTGGCGGCAAATATTAAAGTAAGAATTTTATTGGCGCAGGCACTTTTTGGAAACCCTGATATTTTATTATTAGACGAACCGACCAACAACCTTGATGTAAGCACCATTTCATGGCTAGAAAATTTTCTGGCCGATTATGAAAATATAGTTTTGGTAGTGAGCCATGACCGCCATTTTTTAGACGCGGTTTGTACGCACGTTGCCGACGTGGATAAACAAAAAATAAAGATATACACCGGAAACTATACTTTTTGGTACGAAAGCAGCCAGCTTGCTGCCCGGCAGGCAACCGACAAGAATAAAAAAACGGAGGAAAAGAAAAAGGACCTCCTTGAATTTATTGCCCGGTTTAGTGCCAACGCTTCCAAATCAAAACAAGCTACTTCAAGAAAAAAAGCATTGGATAAACTGGTGTTTGAAGATATTACACCCAGCAGCAGAAAATATCCCGGCATTATTTTTAAACCGGAAAGAGACCCCGGAAATCAAATTTTGAATGTTCAAAAACTTTCAAAAACAGCCGAAGGGAAAACCTTATTCAAAGACGTAACTTTTGATATAGTAAAAGGGCAGAAAATCGCATTTCTTAGCCGCGACCCTGTGGCGCTCACCTCTTTTTTTGAGGTCATCAATAAAAGGATGAAGCCTGATCATGGAAAATTTGAATGGGGGACAACAATAACCACCGCTTATTTGCCGAATGACAATTCTGAATATTTCGAAAATAATCTTTCTTTGTTAGATTGGCTTCGCCAGTTTGTTCCCGGTCATTACACAGATGTAGATGAAGATTTTTTAAGAGGTTTTTTGGGGAAAATGCTTTTCAGCGGAGATGAAATAAACAAGAAAACCAGCGTACTTAGTGGTGGCGAAAAAGTAAGGTGTATGATCAGTAAAATGATGCTGCAAAATCCTAATTTGGTGATGCTTGATGAACCTACCAATCACCTCGATCTTGAAAGTATCACCGCGTTTAATGATGGAATGATTAGTTTTTCTGGTATCGTTTTAATGACCACACATGACCACCAGTTTATCCAAACTGTTGCCAATCGGATTATTGAGATCACGCCTAAAGGAATCATAGACCGCCTTTACACTTACGACGAATACCTTGAGGATGAAAGAATAAAAACTTTGCAGGAAGAAATGTACAATTAAACCGGAATCTTAATTCTTAAAGAATCCACTGAAATTTGTTTATTTTTAGGACTAAGGTTTTATTGATAAATGAAATTTAACAATTCCGGCTATTTGTTTTAAAACACAATTTTAAATGAAAGATTTTTTTGATTATACTTTATTTCAGTTTGATAAATACCAACTAAAAGTTTCTTCCATCCTGGGGTTGGTTTTATTGTTCATTATTGTAAACCTGCTTTTAAGATTAATAAAAAAAACGATAAATAAAACAACAAAAATTGACCACGCCAAGAAATATTCCATTTATACGCTTATCAGGTATGTGATTTTGGTATTTGCTATTATCTACTCTTTCCAGATTTTAGAGTTTAATTTGTCAATATTACTAGCCGGTTCGGCTGCTTTGTTGGTTGGTATCGGGTTAGGGTTACAAAATGTTTTTAGCGATTTTGTTTCAGGAATTATTTTATTATTAGAGTCAAAAATAAAAGTAGATGATATAATAGAAGTAAATGATCTGGTTTGCAAAGTGCAGGAAATTAACCTGCGCACCACTACTGTACTTACACGTGATGACAGATACATTATTGTTCCCAATACAGATCTTACTAAAAACAGGTTTATCAACTGGACGCTCAGTGACATTGCCTCACGATTTGAAGTGTCGGTAGGTGTTTCTTATTCCTCTGATGTGAGCCTTGTAAAAAAAATTTTGGAAGAAGTAGCAACCAGCCAGGAAGGTATTCTTAAAAAACCTGCTCCATTTGTACGATTCAATGAATTCGCTGATTCTTCCCTGGATTTTTCAGTTTATTTTTGGTCTGAAGAAGTTTACAGAGTTGAAAATATTAAGAGCGATATCAGAACAAGGATTTTTGAATTATTCGCCGAAAATAATATTTCCATTCCTTTTCCACAAAGAGTTTTGCATCATACAAGCAAATCAGGTAATGATTGATTATTGAAGGATTCAATATATTGTTAACAATCATTTATATCTTTAATATTCTACTATTCTTTAGTTTACATCGTCAACAAATTTTTAAAATAGAAAAGAAAAAAATTGTACCTACGGGTAGATTATCAATATTTTTGCAACAGAAAAAAATTATAAAAAATAAAAATTATGTTCATGAAAAAAGTATCAGCTTTATTATTTGCCTTTGTTTGTTTGGCCGGGGCCGCAGCAAATGCACAGACGTATCAAACTGCGCTTGGCGCAAAATTCTATACAGGTAATGGTTCAATTGGAGGTGTGAATGTGCGTCATTCGACAGGTGTAAACACTGCTTTGGAAGGTTCCCTTTTATTTTTTAATGGCGGCATTGGTTTAGAAGGATTGTATGAATACCAGGCTCCAATTTCAGGAGCAGAAGGGTTGCAATATTTTGTAGGCGGCGGCGCTATGATTGGATTTGGAACCGGTCCACGGTATAATGATGCCCATAATAACAGTACTTCATTTGCATTAAGATTAACAGGTGGAATAGATTATAAATTTACAGATGCGCCAATTGATGTCAGTTTGGGGCTTGATCCTTTTTTCTATCTTGCGCCTTATACTTCATCTAATTTAGCATTAGGAATTGGGTTAAGGTATGTAATTAAATAATTGATGAATTTGTTGTTTTACTACTAAATTCCCGGAAAATAACCGGGAATTTTTAGTATCAAAATTGAATAATAACTTTTTCGGAAATGCGAAAAAAGATCATTTCTTTTATAGATTTTTTTTATCCCCCTTTCAAAAAGATAATGCCTGAGCAAACTTTTCGCTATGCTTTTTGTGGGGGAAGCAATATGCTGTTAGACATTTCTTTATTTTACATAAGTTTCAATTTTATTCTGAATAAAAAGATCCTCGATTTAGGGTTTATTGTACTCAAACCTTATAATGCCGCCCTGGTAATGGCATTTTGTATTTCTTTTCCAACAGGTTTTTTATTGAATAAGTTTATTGTTTTTAATACCTCTTATTTACGCAGCCACATCCAGTTATTCCGGTACATGCTTATCGTCGCCGTTAACCTTTGCCTCAATTACCTGTTCCTGAATTTCCTTATTCAATACCTGCATTTTTTTCCCACGATTGCTAAAGTATGTGCTACCGTTATTATTGTTACTTTCAGTTTTCTTTCGCAAAAGCATTTTACTTTTAAAGTAAAAAAGAATATGTTGTAGCAGTGAATAAACCAATTCAGGTAGTTCTTATTTTAATATCTATTCCTAAATTAAAATCTATTGAATTTGTTCGTTTACTCAGTATAGAAATAAATTCAATATTTTTCCATTCTAAAAAAATATTTTCTATAAAACTTTAGATTTTCTCTATAAGCCATTTATAATCAAACTGAAAATGAATTATTAATTTAATTTTTTAAGTTTCAGATTATTAAAATTCTCGTTTGAAAGAACTATTTTTTCCGGAAAGCCTTCCACTATAAAATTACCTTTTCAAGTATCAAATATTTTATGCGTTTTTTCGTTTAATAATAGATTCAATTTTCCTAAAAAGTTCAAAAACCAGAAGAGCCATCTATTATGAAAAGGTTTCTGCTTCGTAAATTTTCAAGCCTCCAGGATAACATTCTCTATGGAATGTCATTTAGTTTTATAGTACTGCTGTTTTTTATTTTCTTTATTTTGACAAATAAAAACACAAACGGCAGCACTACTGCCGAGATATCTGGCGGCATAATCGCTTTCATAATTATTTTAATTTTTTTATTTAAAATAGATAAGGATAGAAAATCAGGAAAGATTGCAAAAAATGACCTCGTTGTTAATGAAATAAAATACCGGAACCTTATTGAGAATGCAGGAATTGTAATGTACACCACCACTTTAGATGGCTTTATCACTTTTGCAACAGGAAAAGCTTTTCAGTTGACCGATTACACACTCAGCGATTTGGTAGGGATGAACTATTCTGATATTATTGACATTGATTACCTGGAAATGGCGCAGGAAAAATATAAAAGGCAACTGGAAAAAAATATAGAAGAAACATTTTTAGAATTTGCCATCAGGACAAAATATGGAGATTTAAAATGGGTGGAGCAAACCGCAATACTGGTTTGTGAAAATGATGTACCAATCGGGTTTCAATGCGTCATAAAAGATATTTCAGAAAAGAAGGAAATGGAAGAAGTGGTGAGAAAATATGAGGTAGCACTGGTTCAAAACCAGGAAAGGTTGCAATCCATTCTTGATAATGCCACTTCGCTTATTTATGTAAAAAACCTTGAAGGAAAATATCTTTTGATCAACAAGCAATTTAAAGAAGTTTTAAATGTAACCGAAAGCGCGGTAGTCGGAAAAACAGATTTTGACTTTACTAATCCTGAGCAGGCGCAACGCTTTAAAGAGACGGATGAAAAGGTTATTAGGACCTGCAAGCCGGTAGAACTCGAAGAAATTATCGAAACGCCTGGTGGAAAGCATACCATATTAATAACAAAATTTCCACTTATTAACGCGCAAAATAAAGTGTATGGAATAAGTGGAATTGCGACTGATATTTCAGAAAGAGTATTGCAACGCGAAGAATTGATCCAGGCAAAAAGGATAGCAGAAGATGCCAAAAGGCTACAAGAGCAATTTCTTGCAAATATGAGCCATGAAATCAGAACGCCTATGAATGGAATTCAGGGTATGACTGATCTTTTACTCGATACTCCTTTAACAGAAAAGCAGCATGATTTTACAAAAACTATCAAAAGGTCTACCGATAATTTGGTGGTTATCATTAATGACATCCTTGATTTTTCAAAAATAAAAGCCGGTAAATTAACTATAGAAAAAATTGATTTTGATTTGAATGAGGTTATTGAAAATATTACGGCTGTTTTTACTCATCGTGTGAAAGAAAAAAACCTGGCTTTTTCAGTAAATGTTGATAAAGGAATTCCATCAATTTTAAAAGGCGACCCATACAGGCTTAATCAAATATTGGTAAACCTTATTGGCAACGCCATAAAGTTTACACATAAAGGAAGTATAAATCTTACTATTTCAATGGAAGATAAAACCGACACGGGAATCGTTTTGCATTTTTCAATATCGGATACAGGCATAGGAATTAAAAAAGACAAGGTTAATGAAATATTTGAAAGCTTTACTCAGGCAAGCGTTGAAACTTCGCGAAAATATGGCGGCTCAGGATTAGGTTTGGCGATTACCAAACAATTACTCGAAATGCAACATGGGAAAATTTCTGTGGAAAGTAAAGTGGAAAAAGGAACCACTTTTCATTTTTCAATTCCTTTTAGTTATAGTAAAACCAACCATCAATTATTTTTTAAAGGCAAAAAATTAAAAGATTACCATGGCTTTTTAGAAGGTAAAAAATTCCTGGTAGCAGAAGACAATAAGGTAAACCAAAAGGTGATTGAAAACGTTTTGAAGAAAGCCGGAAGTGTTGCAGATATTGCTGGCAATGGATTAGAAGCCATCAAATTCCTTAAAACAAGCCAGGATTATGATGTAATTATTATGGATCTGCAGATGCCTGAGATGGATGGTTATGCCGCCACAAAATATATAAGAAATGTAATGAACATTTCTATCCCAATTATGGCGATGACTGCATCCGCTTTAAAAGGTGAAAAATCAAAATGCATCGAAATTGGTATGAATGATTACCTCACCAAACCATTTGAATTTTCATTTTTTTATGAGCGAATAAACAGGCTTTTAAATCACCAGGCAGTTGATGAAATTATTGAAGAGGCAGCAAAATCTGAAAATATCAAACTATTTGATTTAAGCATGTTGGAAGAAATGGATGATAACGAATATTTGTCAGAAATGCTCGATATGTTTTTGAATATGACTCCTGTTGAATTGAAAGAGATGGAGAAACAATTAAACTCCGGCGAATTTGAGAATGTTTATAAAACTGCGCATAAATTAAAAAGCAGCACCGGGCTCCTGAAAGCAAATAGGCTTTTTGATGATCTAGTAAAAATAGAAGAAGCCGCAAGGCATAAAAATAAAAAAGAGCTATCTCTTTTAATAGGCAACGCAAATGGCTCATTTTACGAATTGGAAAATCCTTTAAAAGAACATTTAGAAAAAATAAAAACGCTAATAAAAGTTGATTAGAAAGTAATCATATAAAATAAAATCCAATGAAAATACTAGTAGCAGAAGATGAAATGATCATGCTAAAAACCATCGAACTACGTTTAAAAAAAGACGGGCATGATGTAACCACATGCAGCGATGGGAGAGAAGCCATCAAAAAAATTGAAGAAATAAGCCCTGACTTAATTATTACAGATATTATGATGCCCTTTGCTTCCGGCCTGGAAATAATTGAAGAAGTAAAAAGAAAAAGCGGCAAGCGCATAAAAATAATTGTGCTATCTGCAATGGGCCAGGAAAATGTGGTGCTCGAAGCTTTTCAATTAGGGGCAGACGATTACATCACGAAGCCTTTTAGCCCGAATGAACTTTCAATGCGGGTAAAAAGATACATTCCTGAAAATATGGCTGTATAACCGGGAAAAAATAAAAATTTAGAATGGAAATGTTTATCCATAATCCTTTGTTAATAATAAATGCCTATTCTTTTATATGGGTATTGTATTTTTTTCTTTCCCTGATGGTTTTGGTTTTTACATTCATTCTGTTTTTTTCTTTTTATAAAAGAAGGTTGGAAAATAAAAAAAAATTATGGCAGGAAAATGTAGCTAACATTATAAGCCACGCGATTTTTTTTGAAAACGACGGTGTTGGAAAATTGGAAATAAAAATTGAGGATGAACATTTTTTAAAAAATAAAACATTCAGGCAATACTTTATTAATGAAGTAATCCATGCAAAAAAAAATCTTTCAGGCGCACCAGTAGGCAACCTGGTAAACCTATATGAAACTTTGAAACTTGATAAGGATTCATTGCAGAAGATTCATAATAAAAAATGGCATATTAAAGCAAAAGGTATCCAGGAACTTGCACTAATGGAACAGGTAAAATATGTAAAAGAAATTTTCAGGCTTACAAATGATGGTAATGAACTGGTACGTAATGAGGCTCAATGCGCGCTTGTAAGTTTCTATGGTTTTAAAGGATTACGTTTTTTAAATGTAATAATGTATCCTATAAGCCAATGGCAACAAATTCAACTTTTAAATTACGTGCATGATTTACAGTCTGCAGATCCGCAATATCTAAAAAAATGGCTGAGATCAAAAAATAATTCCGTAGTTACATTTGCCCTCCGCCTTGCCTCTCTGTATAATTGCCCCGAAGTTTATCACGAAGTAATTCAATGTTTACAAAACCCTGACAGGCAGGTAAAACTGAATGCTCTTGATTATTTGAAAAAAATAAACAGTGATGATACAGCAGGTGAAATTGTCAAATGTTACGCTTCTTCCGATAGGGCCATTCAATTAAATATCCTTTCTGTTTTACAGGAAACGGGCAATGAAAAGCAAATCACTTTTTTGCTGAAACAGTTACACAATACTGATCATACAATCAAGTTGGCTGCTGCAAAAACATTATCATGTATTCATCCATCCAGCTCTGCATTTTTCCAAACACATCTATTTGCAGATGAATATCCATGGGATGCTATTTTTAGTCAAATTGAGAATGAACGGGCAGCATGACAATCCAAAATTTCATATTTCATTTTTTCACGGGTGGTATATTTATATATTCATTAGTTCTATTCTTCTTTTACATTTTTATCGGCATTTATTCTACCGGAGAAATAAAAAAATATTTACGCTCAAACAGCTTTGCTGATTTTCGCGTTCCTGCCGCTTCCGATCATCTTCCGGGAATCAGTATTGTAGCACCCGCCTATAACGAAGCAGCCAATATTGTCGAAAATGTAAGGTCAATGTTGTCTATTCATTACAATACGCTTGAACTTATCATTGTAAACGATGGAAGCAAAGATGATTCACTTCAAAAATTAATTGAAGCTTATGATCTTTATAAAGCCAACATTTTTATAAACGAACAAATTCCTACAAAAAAAATAAAGGGTATTTATAAAAGCAACAATCCTGTTTTTAAAAAACTATTGGTTGTAGATAAGGAAAACGGCGGAAAAGCGGATGCTTTAAATGTTGGTATTAATGTATCATCTTATGAATATTTTGTGTGCGTAGATGTGGATTGTGTTTTGGAACAGGATGCTTTATTAAAAATGATAAAGCCTTTTTTAGAAGAAACAAAAGTCAGGGTAATTGCTTCAGGTGGCGTAATACGAATTGCCAACGATTGCAAAATTGAAAATGGCAGGTTGATAGAAGTCAGATTGCCAAAAAAGTTTTTGCCGCGGATGCAAACATTGGAATACATCCGGTCTTTTTTATTAGGAAGAATGGCTTGGAGCCGGTTGAATGGATTGCTGTTGATTTCAGGCGCATTCGGTGCTTTTGATAAAGAGATAGTTATTAAATGTGGAGGTTACAGTACTGAAACGGTTGGTGAGGATATGGAATTGATAGTAAGAATGCGGCGCTATATGGGAGAACATAAACTGTCGTATAAAATAACTTATATCCCGGATCCTTTATGCTGGACAGAAGCGCCAATAAATTATAAAATTTTAGGAAGGCAAAGAAACCGGTGGACAAGAGGAACCATTGAAACATTGCGGACACACCAAAAAATGTTTTTCAATCCAAAATACGGGTTGTTAGGAATGGTAAGTTACCCCTATTGGTTTTTCTTCGAGCAATTGGCGCCGTTAATAGAATTTGCCGGCATTATCGCTTTTATTGTTTTTGCCTTTATGGGGATGGTATCATGGAGTGTTTTTTTTATTTTGCTTGGATGTGTTTTTTTATTTGGATTCCTGTTTTCGGTTTTTGCTATCTTAATGGAAGTCCAGACGTATAATCAATATAAAAGTGAAAAAGATAATTTTAAATTAATCGCTACTGCTTTTTTGGAACCTTTTATTTTTCATCCTTTTATTGTCTGGTCTGCATTACGCGGGCATATTGATTATTTTAGAAATAAAAATAGTTGGGGGGAAATGACAAGGCAGGGATTAAATCCTGGCAGAAAACAAGAGGCTGAATATAGCAATGCAATGCAGCAAACTAAAAGTGAATCACGATTTATGCAGGGCATGAAAGAAGCAATTGGCTACAGTATACTGCTTTTTGGTTGCATGCTAATAGTAAAAGTTATTGAGATTATCCGTGATTCACTACATTTTGGCGCACCAAAAGATATTTTAAGCGTTATAACGCATGGGATCATTAATGATGTTTCATTTGATTTTAATATCGCAATTTTTCCTGTTGCCATTTTCTTGCTTTTTTATCTCTTAAATAAAAAACTAGCGCGTTTCTTTTTTATCACGTTTTCGGTTTTACTGATACTGATCCATGCGGCTCTTGCAGAATATTTTTTACAAACACTTGTTCCCCTGGGCGCAGACCTTTTTGGGTATTCAATAGCAGATATTAAGCAAACCGTAGGTGCCGCAGGCGTTTCAACCATTTTTATTTTTATCGCCGTTATTTTTATCGCTTCTGTAATTTTCCTGTTTTTATACATTCCCAGGAAAATAAAAATAAAACGGGTTCTTGTTTTGCCAATGCTCAGCCTTTTCATTTTAGGCGCCCTGGGTTCTATAGCAACCGTTACTAACAGGTGGAAACCCGGCCCTGAATTCAGCAATTCGATGGCGCTAAATAAGTCCTTCTTTTTTTACAATAATTGTTACCGGTCTTTTTTTCCCACCAAACCCGAAGACGTGCCGTTTGTTAGAAATAGCGATGATCCCAATAATTTTAAATACGTAAATGAAAAGGAGTATCCTTTTTTGCATACGGTTGATTCAACAGATGTGCTTTCTCCCTTTTTCAATAAACTACCAACGAAACCTAATTTTGTTTTTCTGGTGGTTGAAGGTTTGGGTAGGGCTTTTTCTAACCAGGACGCTTACCTGGGAAGTTTTACTCCTTTCATAGATTCATTGTCAAACCATAGCCTTTACTGGAGCAATTTTTTAAGCGAAGGCGGAAGGACTTTTGCCATGCTGCCTTCCATTTATGCGTCGCTACCTTTTGGCAAAAACGGGTTTCTTGAATTGGGAGATCAAATGCCCGCGCACAATTCCTTGTTTAATATTTTGAAAGAAAACGGATACACCTGCAACTTCTTTTATGGCGGTGATGCAAGTTTTGACAATATGGCCAAATTTGTAAAAATGGATGGAGGAAGTGTTTTTGATGAAAAAACATTTTCTTCAAATTATATTAAAATGCCAAAAAATGAAAATGGTTTCACGTGGGGATATGGCGATGACCAGGTGCTTTCAAAATTGAATGAAGAAAATAATAAGTTAACCGGGCCTACATTTACCGCGGTGATGACCTTATCTACCCACAGCCCTTTTAAGGTAAATGAACAAGATAAATACCTTAAACAGTTTGAACAGCGTATGCAGGAACTGAATTTTACTGAAGCGCAAAAGGTAGAGCACCGGCGCTATAAAGATCAATACGCGACTATTTTATACCTGGATAATTCTATCAGGGATTTTATAAATAATTATAGAAAAAAACCGGGTTTTAAAAATACCATTTTTGTAATTACCGGCGATCATAGAATGCCCGAAATACCCATGTCAACAAAGATTGACCGGTACCATGTTCCTTTGATCATTTATTCTGCGTTGCTTAAACGTACCCAGAAATTTAAAGCGGTAAATACGCATTTTGATATTACGCCATCTTTACTATCTTTCCTTCACGATCAATACAATTTTAAAGTTCCCAAAGAAGCTACATGGATGGGCTCAGGGCTTGATACAGCATACAATTTCAGAAATATACATGCTTACCCGTTGATGCAAACTAAAAATGACATTGCTGATTTTATCATGGATGAATATATGCTTCATAATGATGACTTGTATAAAATAAGTGATAAAATGTACCTTGATCCAATTGATAATGAGAAAGAAAAAAGTAAGCTAAAGGCTGCTTTTGCAAGGTTTAAGCAAAAGAATGCATCCATAGTAAAAGGGGGGGCTCTGATGCCTGACAGCCTCCTGATTAAATAAGGCCTTTATTCTTTTCAGGTAGAAGAGGGTTTTATAAGCTTATTCTTTAAAACATTCGCTTTAAAACTCATTGACTACACTAAAATAAAAACCCTGGCTATTTATTGTTTTACTGTTACGTTTATATCTTTTAGGTAGGCTTTTCTACTTAATAAGAATGAGAATACATCTATTACTCTTGTATGGGTATTACCTCAATTAAAATCTTTATTGACTGACTATTGATTTGTCAAGATGCTTTTACTCTTCCGTATAAAAGGAACAATAAGTTTGTTTTGCAAGAAATGGAGAATGAGGAGTGTGTGATTTTCTAAAAAAAGAAATTAAAACCGGTGGCTCAATCCTAATGAAAAATTAAACTGGTTGCCTTTTACAGATGGCTGGTATTCTTGGTTTATCAATCCGGCACTGATGGAAATAATATTCCACTTTAAAAAAGTATGATCGAAGCTGGCAGAAATTTTCCTGGAAGAAAGTTTGTTTTGCTTGTTACTATACTGGATATTCTGGTTGTTATCATCAGGTGAAATACCTGTGCCCAACGTAAGCCCGATATAATCATCAGCGCCTTTAAGATAATATCGTGGCGTTCAGACTATATGATTGTGAAACATCTGCTATTGAAGGTGTAATATAAGTTCGTGCCGTAAATAAAAAGCTTTTCCAGTATTTGCCAATTGCAGCCGTGTAAATATTAGTTGCACTACTAAAATACAAGTACCTGTAGCCTAACTCGGCTTCAAAACTATTGGGCAAATTAGCATATAAAGAAAAACCTGCCCTGTAGTTAGGAAATACACCTACATCACCTGAATAACCAAAATTTACATACCCATAAAAGGTTTTACTGATGTGCGGATAAGCATCTACTTCTGCCTGCAAACCGCCTGTAGCAAAAGCGATTGGCATAATTGATCCTGCCAATTACAGTTCCAAATTTTGTATGCCTTCCATAAGAAATGCTTCCCAAATTCCAGGCTTTATCATATTGTTTATCAAATGAAGAGTTCTCATAACTGATGGTTATTTTATTTACAGAAGTAACATCTTTAAGAGAAGTTGCCAAAGCATGTGCTGCAGTGTTGTGCTGATCCTTTTTTAGTAAATCATCGGTTACTAAACCCGCTTCTTTGTATTGCTTCAGTTCTTTCAGGTTTTTGGCTTTTCTCAATAAAAGATCTTCGGATTGAGGATAATAAGTTAGCGCTTTATTACAGATGTCGAGTGAACTTTGATAATGATCATTCCAATATTCAAGGTCGGCAAAAGCAACGCTGGCGTCTTCATTGGAAGGATTTGCATTCAAAACTTTGGTAAAATGAAACCGCGCACTGTCGTATTGATGGTTCCATGAATAAATTCTTCCAATAAAAATATCTATATCGGCATAATTGGGAGATTGATCCAATGCCTGGTACGCTAATTCTTTTGCCTTTTCATAATCTTTATGCTCAAATGCAGCATTCCTTGCATCTTTAAATAATTCGTCTGAAGACAGGGAATTTTGCGCTTTTATATGATTGCTGATTGATAAAAATAAGAGGAGGATAATAGTAATTTTATTCATAGGAAGGCATCAAAGAATAATAACGCTAAAAGAGCGGTTGTATTATAATTACAAGGGAATATTAACTACCAGAGAGTTATTTGGCTTTCCCGTTAAATCATCGTTTCAGCTAAATACAAATTAGGAATCAGGCTTATTTGTTCGTTTACTGTGGTTAATAATAAATGGCAATTTTTCAACTTAAAAAATTTCAATTGCATTTTACTTTGTAAATTCTTTATTTTACATCTTAATACCCCTGTAGATATGAAAGTTGTTTCTATTATTCTTTATGGACTTATAACCATTGTATTGGTATTGCTGTTTAATACCACGATGGTGCTTCCGGTTCCGTTAGGGAAATTATTAAGCCCCCAAAAAGGTTTGTGGCAAAATGCAGAACCATTGAATGAAAATTATTCAGCCCAACTTTCTTTCCCGCAATTGCAGGGAAAAGTAAAAGTATATTTTGATGAAAGGCTTGTGCCGCACGTGTTTGCTGATAATAACAATGATGCCTATTTTGTGCAAGGGTATTTACATGCAAAGTTTCGCCTTTGGCAAATGGAATTTCAAACACGCGCCGCGGCAGGAAGGTTAAGTGAAATTGTTGGGCCGAAAGCGCTGGATTATGACCGTGATAAAAGGAGGCTCGGGATGGTTTTTGCCGCTGAAAATTCTTTGAAAGCAATTGAAAAAGATCCTGAAACATTGGCTGAATGCAATAATTATACGGCCGGCGTAAATGCTTATATAGAAAGCCTGACAGAAAGCACGCTTCCTGTTGAATACAAACTATTAGGTTATAAACCTGAAAAATGGACGAACTTAAAATCCGCTCTTTTTCTAAAATACATGGCGTTGGAATTGGCAGGTTATGAAGATGATTTTGAAATGACCAATGCCAAATCCATTTTTTCTTCTGCTGATTTTGATAAAATTTATCCTGTTGTAATGGATTCTTCTGATCCGATTGTTCCTAAAGGAACCGTATTTCAGCCACCGGCAATCAAAGTGAAAATTCCTGCTACTGCGGATTCGCTTTATTATGATCACAAAGATTCAACCACTATTACAGAACAAAAACCGGATAAAGACAATGGAAGCAATAACTGGGCGGTTAGCGGGCAAAAAACAAAAAGCGGTTACCCGATTTTGTGCAATGACCCACACCTGGGTTTGAACCTTCCTTCCATCTGGTACGAAATGCAGATCAGCACGCCTTCTTACAATGTGTATGGCGCTACATTTCCGGGAGCGCCTTCGGTGATCATTGGTTTTAATGATAGTTGCGCTTTCGGGTTTACGAATGCGCATGCGGGATGTGAGGGATTATTATCAAATAAAATTTAAAGACAAAAGCCGCAAAGAATATTGGTTTGACAGCGCCTGGGTTCCAACCACATTTAGAATTGAAGATATTAAAATAAAAGGCCAGCCGGATTACCTCGACACCGTTGTTTACACTAATATCGGTCCTGTGATGTATGACAAAAAATTTAATGGCGGAAGAAATACCAATCAAAAAGATTACGCGGTAAGATGGAAAGCGCATGACCCCAGCAATGAATTAAAAATGTTTACACTGCTGGATAAAGCAAAAAATTATAATGATTATTTAGAAGCCATAAAATATTTACACACACCCGGCCAGAACTGCATTTTCGCCTGCAAAAATGGGGATATTGCTATTTGGGACCAGGGCCAATTTCCGGCAAAATGGTACCGGCAGGGGGATTTTGTAATGCCCGGCACAGACAGCAGCTATTTGTGGCAGGGAATGATTCCTCAAGATGAAAACCCACATCTTATAAATCCGGAAAGAGGCTTTGTAAGCAGCGCCAACCAAATGCCCACCGATACAACCTATCCGTATTACCTGGGAGGCAATTTCATTCCCTACCGCGCCATAGAAATAGATAGAAGGCTTGACAGGATGAATAATATCACGCCAGAGGATATGATGAAACTGCAGACAAGCAATTATAATATTTTTGGCAAATGGGCGCTTCCTGTTTTGATAAGAAATATGCAGGTAGATAAACTAAGCCCGCAGGAAAAAAAGTATTTTGATATTCTTAAAAAATGGAATTACAGAAATGATGCGGATTCTAAAGGGGCTACTCTATTTGTGGTAACCTGGGACAGCCTGGAAACAACCATTTGGAAAGATGAATTTATGAAATCCGGTTTGCAATTACCCTGGCCAACAGAGAGCACTTTATTGGATGATATCAATAAATACCCTGATTTTAAATTTTACGACAACATCAATACGGCGAATGTAGAAACATTGCCTGATGATGTGACGGCAGCTTTTAAAATGGCCACAGCAGTTATAAGGCAAGCTGACGAAAATGGTAAAATGGAATGGGCAAAATATAAGGACACACATGTGGAACACCTTGCACGTTTGGATGCTTTCAGCCGGTTACATTTGCCAATTGGTGGAGGCGCCAACACGATAAATGCTACAAAAGAACAACATGGGCCGAGCTGGCGGATGATTGTTTCGTTAACTCCGGAAACGGAGGCTTATGGTGTTTATCCCGGTGGGGAAAGTGGAAATCCGGGAAGTAAATTTTATGATGATTTCATTGATGAATGGGTGGCCGGAAAATATTTTTCCCTATGGATGATGAAGGCATCTGAAGCAAAAGATAAACGTGTAAAATGGGCAATGAGTTTTAATTAAATAAATACTTAACCAATAACACCAATAAACAATTAACCAATAAACCAATAAAATGAAATTCATCACCTCAGCGATTTTAATTATACTTTTTAGTTTTCTTGCCTGTTTGTATTTTCCCTGGTGGAGCGTTGCTGTGGTTGCTTTTCTTATTTCAATTATTATTCAACAAGGCCATCTTTCCTCATTTATTTGCGGTTTTGTTTCGTTATTTTTATTATGGGGTTTTTTAAGCTATTGGATAAGCATCCGAAACGGGCATATTTTAGCCCATCGCGTTTCTTTATTAATCTTTAAAACAGACAGCCCTCTTTTATTAATATTCGTAACGGCCCTTATTGGTGCGATGGTAGCGGGTTTTGCGGCTTTAACCGGTAGCTTTTTTAGAAAAGAAAATTCAAACCAGTTTCATTCTGTTCAGTAATCTTTAATAATTTCTATTTTTCTCCGAATCATTTCGTTTATGCATAAACTCCTGTTCCTGTTTTTTTTATTCCCTGTTCTTTCTGTTTCATCACAAAAAATTGGGGGCACCGTAAAAGATGCAGATGGGAATATTTTGCCTTTTGCTTCCATTCTGGTGAAAGGCACTTCCATGGGAGTTACCGCCAATAATGAAGGAAAATACAGTCTCAATCTTTCCCCGGGAAATTACACTTTGGATTGCCGTTATGTAGGATATACTTCTTCCGAAAAACAAATCACAGTTTCTTCAAATAACCTGACTGTGAATTTTGATTTGAGTATTCAAAAACTAACTTTAAAAGAAGTGGTCATAAAAAAGGGAAGTGAAGATCCCGCTTACGCAATTATCAGGAAGACGATTAAAAAGCGCCCTTTCTATGACGCGCAGGTGAAAGCTTTTGAAGCCGAAGTTTATATTAAGGGAATGATAAAGGTTATGAATTTGCCCAATGAAATTTTAGGCCAAAAAATTCCGCAGGAAGACAGAAGCCTTCTTGGCCTTGATTCTTCCGGTGAAGGAATTGTTTATTTAACTGAATCTGTAACAAAAGTATTTTCCGAAGAACCAGATAAACTAAAGCTGGAAGTGGTTTCTACGCGTGTAAGCGGCAATAATGGATTGGGGTTTAGTTTTCCCGCTTTTATCAGTTTCTATAAAAATAATGTCAATATTGCGCCCCAGGTAAATCCTCGTGGGTTTGTTTCTCCCATCGCCGATAATGCTTTAAATTTTTATAATTATAAATTTCTTGGTAGTTTTTTTGAAGATGGCAATGAAGTAAATGTTATAAAAGTAATACCCAAACGAGACTATGAACCGCTATTTTCCGGTATCATTAATATTACAGAAAATGATTGGCGCATTTTCAGTTGTAATTTGAAGCTTACCAAAAAATCAGCATTGGAAATTTTAGATACGCTACAAATTTCTCAAATTTTTACCCCAGTTGAAAAAAATACCTGGAGAATAAAAAATCAAGTAATACATTTTAATTTCAACAAATTTGGAATTAAATCGGAAGGGAATTTTGTAAATGTGTATTCCGATTATAATTTGAAACCTGGTTTTAAAAAAGGATTTTTTGACAGAGTGGTTGTAAAATATGATACTTCTGTAAATAAAAAACCTCATGCTTATTGGGATTCCATTAGGCCGGTTCCACTCGAAACGGCAGAAATAAAAGATTATAAAACCAAAGACAGCGCGTTTGCCGCACGAAAAAATTCAACAGTAAAAAATATAGATTCGCTAAGAAAAAAAGAAGGCCCGGTAAAAGTTACACAGTTGCTTTGGTCGGGTGTAAACCGCACTCATTTTAGTAATACCAATCCTTATCAAATTGAATTCGATCCGTTGATAAAAACGCTACAATTCAATACAGTAGAAGGTTTGGCTATTAACCCTTCTTTGGTAATTTCTAAATATTCGAAAGCCATAAATTCAGCCAAATTAGTTTTATTGCTGACGTAAGATATGGGTTTAATAACCGCCATATCAATCCGTGGGCGGGGTTTGTTTTTAAAAATAGAGAAGCATTTGATCCGGATAAAAAATTCAAACGGCAATCTTTTTTTGTTGCCGGTGGAAAACGCGTGAGCCAGTTTTTTAAAGAAAGCGATGTTGATGGCTTGGGAAACAGTATTGGCACTTTATTATACGGAAGGAATATTATGAAAATTTATGAGAATTATTTTACGAAAGCAGGGTTTACAAAAGAGTGGGAGAGTGGCGCTAAGTTTTTGATCGAGGGAGAATATGAAGACCGGTTGCCACTTAATAACACCACCAATTTTATCCTGAATAAAGGTTGGCTTTACCGGTACACGCCTAATTACCCTGTAGAAATCTTATCATCTCAGTTTCAGCGCCACCGGGCTGTAGTGGTGAATGCTTCATTCAGCATTAAGCCAGGGCAGCAATACATAGAATTTCCGAAATATAAAATGGCTATTGGTTCAAAATACCCAACTTTTACTTTGGATTATACAAAAGGGTTTAAAAATATTTTTGGCAGTGATGTAGATTATGATAAATGGTCGTTTAATATTGCGGATGAAGCCAATTTAAAATTAGCCGGATCTTTAAAATACAATTTTACTGTAGGTGGATTCTTAAATAATAAATCTGTTTTTGCACAGGATTATAAACATTATTATGGCAACCTTTCGATTATTGCAGACCAATATGTAAGATCATTTCAAAACGCTACTATTTATCAATTCAGCAACGATTCTCCTTTCTATACTGAATTACATTTTGAACATCATGCCAATGGTTTAGTGTCTAATAAAATTCCGTTATTAAAAAAATGGAACTGGAATTTTGTGGAGGGCGCTAATGCGCTTTATATAAATCCGTCAACTAAATATGCCGAAACTTTTATTGGTTTAGAAAATATTTTCAAAATTTTGCGTGTTGATCTTGTGGTGGGTTATGAAAATGGCTATAAGCCCGTATATACTTTCCGCATTGGCTTTGGGGGGTTATTAGCAGCGCCCTTTAATTATGAAAGGTTTAAGAAAAAAGAAAAAATCATTGATGTTTGGTAAAATAAAAAAACAGTAAACAAACAAAAAATAAAGATTTTTATTTTCTCTTAATAACAATTTTCTCAGTGTATTCTTTAATGACATCACTAAAAAATTTACTGGCTTCGTCAAATTTATCAGCAGAGATAACATTTTGAGTTAGCTCAAGAAAAGCGATAGAAGTAATGGTGTTTGCTTTTTCATCATAACTGTATTTTGTTTTAAATGAGCCGTATTCAAATTTCTGATCTTTTGGATTGGGTAGGTTATCAACCGTGTAATCTTCAGGTAATTGATAAACAGTGGTGTCTGTTTTAATGAAGGGAAAAGGGAAATAAAAAGAATGAACCCTGTTTGAATCTTCGGGGAGTGCAAATGACCATATTTTATAAATCCTGGGATTTAAAAACATCTTGCTCCCGGCCGTAAATTCAGGAACTTTTTCTATCTCCAATTTAAAAGAAGTTTTTTCAGAATCATCCTTTTGATCGGTGGTCAGGTCAAATTGATCGGGTTGGGAAAATCCTAATTTTTTTACCAGGTAATCTTTTTGATCATCCTTTTTTTCATTCAGGACATTCTCTATTATTTCTTCTTTGTATTCTCCTTTTGATTGAAGCACACTTTCGCTTTCCCCGGAAGCGTCGTCGTTTAAAATTACTTTAGTTTTAAGGCGAAAAGTATTTTCAGCAGGCTTACTTTTAGGAGTAGGAACCAAAACTCCTCCTTCAGGTGTTATTAATAGTGCATTCCTGTTTTCGGTAAAGCTTCCTAAAACGCCCACATCTGTAGCATTGCTCGTACATTCAAGCCAGGTAGAATCTTTTTTCCCGGGAACACAAAGAATTACATGGTTAAAAGAAGAATGCGGAAACGCAGGGTCAACAGGTTGCTGATTATATTCAGCATTTACAAGCGCCGGATAGCTTACAATGCCTACCGCATCAAGCATCGCTTGCATATAGTTTGTTAACGCTTTGCAATCGCCATATTTTTTTGAATCCACAAAAGCCGCGTCAAAAGGTTTAAAGCCACCGATGCCCAATTGAATGCTTACGTACCTGAAATTATTTTGTAAATAATGATAAAGTATATCAATTTCTTCTTTGTCATTTTTTGCGTTCTTGACCATTTCTCTCAGAAAACTTTTAGTTTGATCAGATAAATTCATAGATCCTTTTGAAAGAATTGCATACCATTCACCAAAACTTTTCCAGCTTGAAAGATCGCCTTCATTGCCATCCATTGAAAATTTTTGGGGAGATAAAAGTATAGCGGGATAAGAGCTTTCATAATTGGCGCAACCTTCTTCGTAGGGTATTGCTGAAAGATTCTTTACTTCCCAGGTGTAGGTTTTATTTTTACCTGAATTAGTGATAACCGGAGATAAATCAGAATGCTGGGCTTTATATTTTAAATCAAGATTTAAAGGAACAGTTACAGTATATTTAGAATACTCTACTGATTCTTCGGGAGTTTGTATACGGTAATCAGGGTAATTTAAAGTGCCTTTATATTTTACCTCATAGTCGTATTCGACTGTTACCGGGTAAGAGGGGGCAGCTACCTGGAAATAATATACTTTCCCATCAACCACAAGCCCGTCGCCAGTCGCGATGGATTTCATTTCTTTCATTTTGTATCTGTTCACCTCTTTGCCATGCGCATCAAAAACTTTTATTTCTGCATCTTGCAGTTTGGTGAATTCATCTGAACCTTTTTGAAAATTAAGAATATCTGAACCTTCACCATCTAAAACAGTATAAACCTGGTGAACAGAGAGTGTTGCCAAATCAATACCTTTCACTTCAAAATTAATAATCTCCTCACGCTTTACACTATGCGCATTTTCTAATAATGAATCAGGGAGCGTAGAAGCATCATAAACATTTACCTGGGAATAAATTTTAGGAATTACTAAATATAATAAAGCCAAAAAAATAATTTTTTGCATTAACTGTTTGTTTTCTTTTTGATTACAATTTGTTCATTCAGGGCGTTGAAGAGTTGTTTGTAAAACTCGTGGAAAATTGGATAGTCGCCTGCCGTATAATATGATCTTTTAAAATCCAGTGTAATTTTAAAATCAATTGCGCCATCCTCGGGCTGTATAATGCGCTGCATAATAATACTTGTGTCAGGCATTATCATTTTAATATTCTTGGGAAGTTCATCAAATTGATAACCATCCGGAATATTTATTTTGCCAATAATGGTGTACGATCTCGGATAATCAAATTCAATATCCGTTTGCCTTTTATCCGCAATAAAAGGGTTTTTTTCAAGCCCCTGGAAAAGATTAAGCGTAAAATATTTGTATTCTCCGGAAGAATTTAATGGAAGGGAAAAATCAAGTTTTTGTTCTAAAGGCAAAGTGTCGACATCCTCATCTTTTACTTCTATATTTTTTACCTTAATCGCCGTAAAAGCTTTGGTAAAATAATCTTCAAAAGAACTTTTATCTTCTTCCCATTCTTTTACGCGCGGATTTTTCGAGTAACCATAACTGTAGACCGTAGCTTTTCCTTCCATTAAAGCGTCTGGTGTAATGTTTGCAAAAATGGTGACCAGGTTTTTCCACGTGTCTTTTTTGTTTGATAACATAATCCAGCCTCCATATTCTTTGTCAACAATAAAACCCTGGTTGTCTAATACATCATAAGGAATGAGGTATGCCGGATTGTATTTATCGGCTGCATTCAGAATGTATTTTTTATCGCCAATTAAAACGCATGTCATCGTATTATTAAACTGGTCCAAAAATGGATAAATTGTATTGACGGTTCCGTTGTCTTTTGTACTTACCAAAAGTGGGAAAGCTTTTATTCCCGCATCCCGCAAAAGGCTGATTAGAATAAAATTTAATTCTGAATTCGTGCCTGATTTTTTGTCCCAGGCAGATTTAATTCCATTATCAGAATAAATACTTTCAATTCCATTCCAATTCATATTTTGGCGCACATAATCGTAAATCAAAACCATTTTATTATAATCTCCTTCTACATTTTTTAATGAATCATCAAGCGATGAAGTGTGTGGCAGGTTTTTTTTCAATTGCAAGCCAAAATCTTCTTCTTCCAATAATTCTTTTGTGATCTTTGGCCAGCTGGACATCACATCTTCTATTTCGCCATCGCCATAAACGATACGCCCTAACTGAAAAACAATTCGTTGCAAATAATCTTTTTCAGCGCCCATAAAAGGTTCATCCCTCAAGGCAGGTACATTATTTAATAAAAAAGTTTTTTCTTCTGAACGGTCAGAAATAACGCCTCCATGATAAATCATCACATCATTAACATTCCTGGCATTTTGTTCTACATTTTGATAGGTGTATAATTGTGTGGCAAACCTGAATATCCCGGGAATAAGGATTTTATACATACTTACACGCGTGGGAATATCATCCTGAAACCGCCAGTTATCAAGGTCTGCAAGCGATTTTTTGGTGTCTTTATATTTGAACTCTATTACACTTCCCACTTTTACATCAGGCATAGAAAAAGATACCTGGGAATACCTGTTATTTAATTTTTTAATAAAAACGGAAGATTTATCGAGCTTGGTTTTTACCACATTCCCCGAATTATCAAGGTTATAAGTTACACCTGAAATTTCGGATATTCTTTCATAATCATCCGAACTGTAAAAGTCAATTTTAATATTGGCTTCATCAAGCCCTTTTTCTTTTAAAATTTTAATCCGGGTCCTTCTTTCGGTTAGGATATTAAATTTATCACCCAGGATTAAATATTGAACATTGCCATAATCCAACAATTTATAGGCTTCAGCATCTTTATCAAATTCACATTCTTTCATTTGAAGGTCGGCTTTGTCAATGTCTCCAAATTTTGGAATTTCTTTTTGCGCAAAGATTAAATTAAAGCATAGCAATAGTAATGCAGTAGTAGAGATTTTTTTCATAAGAGAGTTAGTTAATTCTAAATAAAAATAATCAGAGCATAATGATAGAAGTAAAAAACGAATTTTGCCGCAATTAATTTCCTTAGCTGACTTATAATTTTTTTTATAATAGGACAGTGGAGCAACAAATCAGGCTAATTTTTATTTTGCCATTTTATTTTACACAAGTGCATTCCCTTATTTTTACAGAAAATAAACAGCATGAAGCAACTGGTATTTTATAATTTATTAATGGTATTTTTTTTGGGTTGTAAAGCGCAGCCAAACCCTTCTTTTGCCATTCAAAAAAACGGCAACACACTTTTATGGGAAATAAGCGGAAACGGCTTAAAAAAACCAAGCTTTCTTTTTGGCACTTTTCATCTTTTGTGCAAAGATGATATTCATTTTAGTGATCAATTATTAAAAGCTGTAAAATCATGCAATCAAATATATATGGAACTGGATATGGATGACCCTTCCACCATGCTCAGCGGAATGATGTATATGAATATGCGTGGCGATACCACACTTGCTGATCTTTATACACCTAAAGAATATGAAAGATTGAAAAATTATTTTTCTGATACTTTAAAAATGCCTTTGATGATTTTGCAAAAAGCGAAACCATATTTTTTAGTGGCTTTACTGTATCCGCGCATGATGAATTGTGCGTCACCGGCGGGCGTAGAAGAAGAATTGGTAAAAATTGCCAAAGAAGATAAAAAAGAAATACAGGGTTTGGAAACCGTGCAATTCCAGGCTTCCGTTTTTGATAGTATCCCGTATAAATGGCAGGCGCAGGAATTGCTGAGGAACATTGATAGTTTTTCAGTTAATAAAAAAGAGTTTGAAACAATGATTGGCTTTTATGAAAACCAACAGATGGATTCTATACAAACCATGCTCGGAAAAAGTGAATTTGGGTCTGATAAATATGACGACCTTTTATTGAAAAACCGGAATAAAAAATGGGTAAAAAAGTTAGATACTATTATGAAAAATGAAAGTGTTTTTGTGGCAGTGGGAGCAGGGCATTTGGTTGGGGATTATGGACTGGTTAATCTCTTAAGGAAACAAGGTTATAAAGTGGAGCCTTTGGAAAATAAATAACTCAAATAACCTAGGGTTGCAAAGCTGAAAACAGGAAAAATCACGCTTGAAAATCATTTTTCCATCTTCCTTGCGGGTACCCTTATCCGGCATTCCCGGAAATTGATTTTAAAGGCCGTAAAATAAGATTTATAATTATTTCCTGCTTTACTATATCTTACCGCAGTAGCAAATAAAAATCTTTATTATTCTTTTGTTTACTGTCTTTTTGATTAGAAGGGCTGTAATAAATGCACAAAAAAAAGGGCAACTTTTTGAGTTGCCCTTTGCATTGAAATATCGATTTTAGCCGATTAATTTCACATTAACGGCATTCATTCCTTTTTTGCCATTTTGCAAGTCGAATTCTACTTTGTCGTTTTCTTTAATCTCATCAATTAGGCCGCTTGCATGCACAAATGTTTCTTTAGAAGAATCATCGTGTTTAATGAAACCAAATCCTTTTTCAGAATTGAAAAATTTAACGGTTCCTGTGTTTTTGTTGTCCATTGTGTTATTGTGTTTATAAAAAATTAGCAGCGAAGATAGTATTTATAAATCGAAACAAATTTATGTTTTGGGATTTTAGCCTTAATTAACTTAAAATTAATCAAACTGCAGTTATTTTCATCTCACCGCTTTTTTAAATAAAGGGCTTTCTGTTTTTTTTATTTTATCCCAAAAAGTAAAATACAATCCAAAATTGTATTTATAATATTTATGATGGAGCGAATGATGTGTAGCCCCGATCACCCATTTCCCCCAGGTATTGAATGAACTTTTTGGATAAATTTCAATACCCAGGTGATTGATGACGCTGCTAAAAGTCATTATAATAAGGAGAAAAATGATAACAAAATAATGTATAGGGATAAATATCAATACAACAGGTAAAAAAACCGCCTGCAATAATCCTTCAATAGGATGAAATGAAAAAGCAGTAAAAGGAGAAGCAATATGGCTATCGTGGTGTATTTTATGAACCAATTTAAAAACAGCCGGAATATGCATCCAGCGGTGGATCCAGTAATAATAAGTTTCCTGCAAAAACATATAAATTAACAGGCTTGCCGGCAAATACCACCATCCATACCAATCAATTTTTGTATAAACTTTGGTAAAGCCCTTCTGCCAAAGAATAACGGTTAGGGTACCTGCAATTGCAAAAATCAAAGAACTGATTAAGCTGTATTTGATTTCTTTTTTGAACTGTCCCGGTTTATAATCTGCCTTATTAATTTTTCTCATTTCAAATTTGAAACGGAACCAGGTATAAAAAACAAGATAAAAAATCCCTGCAACCAAAAAATACCTCGCGGTAATAACCAGGAAAAAAATGCCGGTAAGAACCAGCGGCCAATAACCGGATGTAAAATCAGGTAAATTCATTTTGTAAAATAAGGAAATAAAATTTCCTTAATAAATATCCTTAAAAATAGTTGATTCAGGGAAAAATATCCACAACCGGTTTATTAAAATTGGTCCTGGGGAATCTCATCATTATCCCCGCCAAGGCTGTAATCATTATTTTCTTCATCTTCTTCACCAATGTTTTCATCTGCATCATCTAATTCCTCACCGGGAATATCCAGGTCAGATGACGAAATATTATCCTGAAAACTTTCCTCATTCAAAACATCCCCATCATCATCGCGGTTGTCCAAAGCGGCTTCACGGAGGTTTTCATCATCTCCAGGCATATCATTAAAGGTCCGCCTAATGTTTCCTGTTCATCTTCTGAAACGTTTGAATCAGGGCTGTTGATAATTTCCTCGTCAAGATTATCATCAAAACTTTCATTTCCTTCTTCATCTGCTGAGGAGATGGTAGTATCAGCCACTTCTCCCAAAGGCGCCGGAATAAAATCTTCCTGCCCCGGGATATCATGAACGTCCGGTATTCCGATGGAGGCAGCTTCTTCTCTCAGTTCTTCCCTATCATGTGGTGAATCAATTTCGTCAGATAATTGATCTTTGCCTGGATTTTTCTCATTTTGTTGCATAATAAAGTTTATTTTTTTACTGTAAATATAATGCCAGTAATACGTACAAGATTATTTTTAAAATCTTCACATATTTTTTTTGTTATTTAAGTATAACGGCCTACTTTTGCACTCCCAAAATAAATTTGGATAAAAAAAGTTCTTTAAAATGTCTCAAAGAATCAGGATAAAACTTCAGTCTTACGACCACAATCTGGTAGATAAATCTGCAGAGAAAATTGTTAAGACCGTACGCAGTACAGGCGCGGTAGTTACAGGGCCAATCCCTTTACCTACACATAAAAAAATATTTACTGTATTGCGTTCCCCACACGTAAATAAAAAAGCGCGTGAGCAGTTTCAATTGTGCACGCATAAACGTTTACTGGACATTTACACCAGTAGTTCAAGAACCGTGGATGCGCTTTCAAAACTGGATTTGCCATCAGGTGTTGATGTTGAGATTAAAGCATAAAACCCCCCTTCCCGGCCTTCCCCCAAGGGAGGAAGGAGAAGAAAGTTCTTATATAAAATTGTAACACTCATCTACGGCTTTTGCCGGAGCGCTGGGTATAATAAAATAGAAATGAAAAGTATTATTGGAAAAAAAGTTGGCATGACCAGCATTTTCGATACTAATGGCAGGCAAACCGCCGTAACCATTATTGAAGCGGGGCCTTGCGTGGTAACCCAGAAAAAAACTGTAGAAACCGATGGTTATAATGCAGTTCAGATTGCTTTCGGTGATAAAAAAGAAAAGCATACCCTCCTCTCAGAAAAAAATCATTTTGCCAAAGCAAACACACCGGCAAAAAAATTCGTAAAAGAAATCCGCGATAGCGAAACAGATAAAAATGTTGGCGACACCATCAGTGTTGACATATTTGCCGAAGGCGACAAAATATCTGTTGTAGGCACCAGTAAAGGAAAAGGTTTCCAGGGTGTGGTAAAGCGCCATGGCTTTCATGGTGTGGGCGAGCAATCTCACGGACAGCACGACAGGTCAAGGGCTCCGGGTTCTATTGGCGGGTCTTCATATCCTGCAAGAGTGTTTAAAGGAATGCGCATGGCAGGCCGGATGGGAAATGATAAAATACAGATGAAAGGCCTGAAGGTGGTAAAGATTTTCCCAGAAAAAAATTATTTATTAATCAGTGGTTCGGTCCCGGGCCATAACGGTTCAATCGTTTTAATCCAGAAATAATATGCAACTAGATATAATCAACACAGAAGGAAAAAAGACTGGCAGAACGATTGATTTGCCGGAAGAGATATTTGGAGCAGACCCTAACAGCCACGTTATCTGGCTATCGGTAAAACAATACCTGGGTGCTCAACGCCAGGGAACCCACAAAGTGAAAACCCGCGCGGAAGCACAGGGTTCTTCCAAAAAACTTCACAAGCAAAAAGGAACGGGTGGAAGCCGCAAGGGAAATCTTCGTAACCCTTTATATAAAGGTGGTGGTACGGTTTTCGGCCCGAAACCTCATGGCTATGATATTAAAGTGAACCGTAAAGTAAAAGACCTGGCTAAGATAGGGGCACTGAGCGCTAAAGCAAAAGACAATAAAATTATTGTGGTAGAAGATGATATTTTGAAAGTTGAAAAGCCGGCTACCAAAGAGTTTAAACAGTTTTTTTTAAATATCAACCCTGAAAGCAGAAAGTCATTATTTGTAATGATTGATTATAATGAAAATGTCTATAAAAGTTTTCGCAACATACCAGGGATTTGCGGCTCACTGTTAGGTGATATTAATACTTATGATATAGTAAATGCAGATTCACTAGTGTTTACAGAAAGCGCAGCAAAAATATTTTTAGAAGAAGACGCTGAAGAAAATAAAGTAACAGAAAGTAAAAAAGCTGTCAAAGCATAAATAAAAAAAAGATCATGAAATCATCAGATGTTTTAATAAAACCAGTTTTATCGGAAAAAGTAAACCGCCTTTCCGAAAAGTACAATCGTTACACTTTTATTGTAAACAGAAAGGCCAATAAACTGGAGATTAAAAAAGCGGTTGAAGAGTTTTATGGCATTACTGTAGAAGAGGTAAATACTTTAAATATGCCTTCTAAAGTGAAACAGCGTAATACCAAAGCCGGATTATTAACAGGAAGAAAGCCTGCCAAAAAGAAAGCTATTGTAACCGTGGCAGAAGGGGATAGTATTGATTTATACGACAATATATAAGTAGGAATTAGGATTTGGGGATTAAATTTTACGAATTATTAGTTCCGATAAGTTATCAGAAATAAAATAAAAAATCATGGCTTTAAGAAAATACAAACCGACTACCGCAGGAACCCGCTGGAGGATTGGTAATGCCTACGCAGAAGTAACAACCAACGTTCCCGAAAAAAGCCTGGTAGAAAAGGTGCATCATACCGCAGGCCGTAATTCGCAGGGGCGCAGAAGCATGCGTTATTTAGGAGGTGGCCATAAAAAAATGTACCGTGTAGTTGATTTTAAGAGAGATAAGAAGGAAATAGCCGCTACAGTAAAAACTATTGAATACGATCCGAACCGTAGTGCTTTTATTGCATTGGTAGTTTTTACTGATGGTGAAAAAAGATACATAATCGCTCCCCAGGGTTTACAGGTTGGCGCAACTATTATTAGTGGAGATGCTGCTGCCCCGGAATTGGGAAATGCATTACAACTTAAGAATATGCCACTCGGTACTGTAGTTCACAATATTGAAATGCAACCTGGCCAAGGGGGTAAATTAGCAAGAAGCGCCGGATCTTCAGCGCAGTTGGCTAATAAAGAAGAAAAGTATGCGATTTTAAAAATGCCAAGTGGCGAACTAAGAAAAATATTAATTAATTGTTATGCAACCGTGGGTGTAGTTTCTAACAGTGACCATAGCCTTGAAAGCAAAGGAAAGGCAGGAAGAAACAGGTGGAAAGGTATCAGGCCAAGAACAAGAGGCGTAGCGATGAACCCGGTTGACCACCCGATGGGCGGTGGTGAAGGAAAAGCTTCAGGAGGCCAGTCCGCGCAGCAGGACTAATAAGTACGCAAAAGGCCAGATTACCCGCACACGTGGAAAAGGTTCAGATAAAATGATTATTCAAAGAAGAAATGGTAAAAAGTTGCCTAATAAATAAAGTTGAAGCTGAAAGTTCAAAGCTGAACGCGAAATAATAAATTATAAATAAAACAAAATGGCTCGTTCAATTAAAAAAGGCCCTTACGTAGAAGCAAAACTTGAAGATAAAGTACTTGCTATAAACGAAGGAAGCGCAAAAAAGGGTGTTTTAAAAACATGGTCGCGCAGGTCAACCATAACGCCTGACTTTGTAGGGCATACTTTTGCAGTGCATAATGGTAATAAATTTATTCCTGTGTATGTAACCGAGTTTATGGTAGGCCATAAATTAGGAGAGTTTGCACCAACAAGAAATTTTAAAGGACATTCTAGTAAAAAGATCGCATAAAATAATCAATAATTGAGTTGGCAGTAAACCAACTTTTATTACCGATTTTGAAATAAAAAAATATGGAAGCAGTAGCAAAACTTAATAATTATCCGACATCACCACGCAAAATGCGTTTGTTGGCTGATTTGATCCGTGGGCTGGAAGTAGAAAAGGCATTGGGAATTTTACAATTCAATCCAAAGCACCCTGCAGTGCCCATGTATAAATTATTAAAGAGCGCCATCAACAATTGGGAACAAAAAAATGCAGACGAAAAAGTGGAAGATGCCGGCCTGGTTGTAAAAACAATTATGGTGGATTGCGGAAGAGTGATAAAAAGAATGCGCCCTGCTCCCCAAGGGCGTGGTTACCGAATTCGTAAACGCAGCAACCATGTTACTATTATAGTTGATAGCATCCATAGTAATGGGAATGGTATTTCTAAAAAGAAAGCTGAAAAAGTTGAAGCTGCCCCTGTTGCCGAAACAGTAGTTGCAGAAAAACCAGTTACAGCAAAGCTAAAGAAAGCGGCTCCAAAAAAGGCCGCTCCAAAAAAAGCAGCCCCGAAGGCAGAATCAAAAGTGAAAGGCCAAAGCCGAAGGAGAAAAAACAGAAAAGAAAAAAGAAGACAAAAAATCAACAAAATAAAAACCGAATAATGGGTCAAAAAACAAATCCGATTGGAGCCAGGTTAGGAATCATCCGTGGATGGGATAGCAACTGGTTTGCAAATCCAAAAGATTATGGCAAAAAATTGATTGAAGATGACAGGATCAGGACTTACCTGAATGCCCGTATCAATAAAGGAGGAATAGCTAAAATTGTAATTGAGCGTACGTTAAATAAATTGATCGTAACCATTCATACTTCAAAGCCTGGAATTATTATCGGAAAGGGCGGAGGAGAAGTGGACCGTATCAAAGAAGAATTGAAAAAACTTACCGGGAAAGAAGATGTACAGATCAATATTTTAGAAATACGCCGCCCCGAACTGGATGCTGCGATAGTAGCTGACACCATTGCTAAGCAAATTGAAAATCGTATTAATTATAAAAGAGCGATCAAAATGTCTATCGCTTCTGCTTTGAGAATGGGCGCTGAAGGAATAAAAGTAAGAGTAGGGGCCGTTTAGGCGGAGCTGAAATCGCACGTAGTGAAGAAATAAAACAAGGCCGTACTCCATTGCATACGTTAAGAATGGATATAGATTATGCAAGCATTTTTGCACAGACAGTTTATGGAAAAATAGGAATTAAAGTGTGGATATGTAAAGGTGAAGTCCTGGCAAAAAGGGACTTGAATCCAAATATTATTGCCGGTGGCGGAAAGAGCGACCATGAAGGGCACGACAGAAGAGGCGGATTTGGAGATAGAAGAGGTGGAGGAGACCGTGGTGATAGAAGAGGCGGAGACAGGAGAGGCGGAAGAAGATAAAATTATAACAGATATTAAGGAAAATTTGCTGCCGGAAAGAACAGTAAACAAACAAAAAAAGACAAATTATGTTACAGCCAAAAAGATCAAAGCACAGAAAGATGCAGAAAGGCCGTATGAAAGGCAATACAAAACGTGGAGATACTATTTCTTTTGGAACTTTTGGATTAAAGGCACTTGATTCCGTATGGCTAACCAACAGGCAAATTGAATCGGCAAGGCAGGCATTAACCCGCCACATGAAACGTGAAGGAAATGTATGGATCCGGATTTTTCCTGATAAGCCAATTACCAAAAAACCAGCAGAAGTGAGAATGGGTAAAGGTAAAGGCAACCCGGAATATTGGGCAGCGGTAGTGCAGCCTGGAAGAATCATTTTTGAAGCAGATGGCGTTCCGCTTCAGGTGGCAAAAGAAGCGTTTGAACTGGCCGCTCAAAAACTTCCGATTCAAACAAAATTTGTTGTAAGCAGGGATTATGAAGCTTAAAAAATCACCAATTCATATCCTTAATAAAAAGTATCAAATTTAAGAAAATGTCAAACAGAAACGATTTCGTAAACAGTTTAAAAACAATGACTGAGAAGGACCTCCAGTCAAGGATTATGGAAGATGAGTTACGAATAAAAAAATTAAAATTTGCTCATGCGGTTTCCCCTCTTGAAAACCCAATGACTATTCGCGGTGTAAGAAAAGACCTTGCACGCACTAAAACTGAATTAAGAAAAAAGCAATTAGGCGCTAAATCCTAAAAAAATAATAAAATGTCTGAAAGAAATTTAAGAAAAGTAAGGGTTGGCGTGGTTTCCAGTAATAAAATGGATAAATCAATTACCGTTAAAGTAGAAAGGAAAGTAAAGCATCCTTTATATGGGAAATTCGTGAAAAAAACAGCCGGCTTTCATGCACACGACGAAAAGAACGAATGCAATATTGGGGATTTGGTAAAAATTATGGAAACACGCCCAATAAGCAAAACAAAGCGTTGGAGATTGGTAGAAATTGTAGAAAAAGTAAAATAGGATTTTAAATCCCTCCGGGATAAAAATTTAATAATTGTTTTAAATACTCAAAGAATCAACTTAGAGTTAAAAGCTAAATAAAAATGATACAGCAAGAAAGCAGGCTAAATGTAGCAGATAACAGCGGGGCAAAAGAAGTGTTGTGTATAAGAGTGCTCGGAAATTCAGGCCAGGATTACGCGCACGTCGGCGATAAAATAGTAGTAACAGTAAAAGATGCTATTCCCGCGGGCGGTATAAAGAAAGGGACCGTAAGCAAAGCCGTTATTGTGCGTACCAAAAATAAGCTTCGCCGTAAAGATGGCTCTTACATACGTTTTGATGACAACGCTGTAGTGCTTTTAAATGCAGCGGATGAGCCAAGGGGAACGAGGATTTTTGGGCCGGTTGCCCGTGAATTGCGCGACAGGGGTTATATGAAAATCATATCACTTGCACCTGAAGTATTATAATTATAATTGTATCTTTGCACCCCTTTAAAAAAAGGGTATTTAATAAGTAATTAATCAAGACAAATAGTTGTCAAAAATGAAGACAAGATTTAAACCAAAGTTCAACATAAAGAAAGGCGATTCCGTGGTGGTAATTACCGGAAATGATAAAGACCTTAAGAAGCCGCGTACGGTGCTGGAAGTAATACCAGACAAGAAACGCGTACTGATTGAAGGGGTGAACATCGTTACCAAACATACTAAACCTTCGGCTCAAAACACGAAGGGGGGAATTATGAAAATCGAAGCGCCGATTGCTATATCCAACGTGATGCTTTGGGATTCAAAATCTCATTCTCATTCAAGGATCAGCAGAACCAGGGAAAACGGAAAATTAATAAGAACAGCAAAAAAATCAGGGGAGGTAATTAAATAATGAGTACCGATAAATATACTCCAAGACTGGAAGAAAAATACAAGAAAGAGGTTGTGCCCGTATTGATGAAAAAATTTTCTTACAAAACAGTAATGCAGGCACCCAAACTTTCAAAAGTTTGTATCAACCGTGGCGTAAATGGCGCGGTAGCTGATAAGAAATTAATAGACATTGCCATTGATGAATTAACAACCATCACCGGTCAAAAAGCGGTGGCGACAATGTCTAAAAAAGACATATCTAATTTCAAACTGCGTAAAAATATGCCAATTGGCGCTAAAGTTACTTTACGCGGTGTAACCATGTATGAATTTTTAGACCGCCTCGTTTCAGTTTCCTTGCCACGTGTACGCGATTTCAGAGGAATTAATGATAAATCTTTTGATGGCCGCGGCAATTATACTTTAGGCGTAACAGAGCAAATTATTTTTCCGGAAATAGATATTGATAAAGTAAATAAAATTACCGGCCTTGATATCACTTTCGTAACAACCGCAAGCACCAATGAAGAAGCTTTTGAACTGTTGAAAGAACTCGGCTTGCCATTTAAAAACGTAAAAAAATAAAAACTTTTAATTAGTATAAATTATGGCTAAAGAGTCTATTAAAGCAAGGCAAAGAAAGCGGGAAAAAACGGTAGAAAAATATGCTGAAAAAAGAAAGGCATTAAAAGATGCCGGAGATTACAGGGGACTGGATCTTCTGCCAAAAAATGCATCGCCTGTACGCCTTAAAAACAGGTGCCAGCTTACCGGCCGCCCAAGAGGTTATATGAGGCATTTCGGGCTTTCCAGGAATATGTTTCGTGATATGGCTTTGGAAGGAAAAATTCCGGGGGTAAAAAAAGCAAGCTGGTAAAGCTTTCCGCATAATATAAATGGTATCAATGGATATCGCATTGTAAATAAATAATTATAAAAAGAAAATAAACAATGGTTACTGATCCTATAGCAGATTATTTAACAAGAATTCGTAATGCACAAATGGCAACCCACCGGATTGTGGAAATTCCTGCCAGTAATTTAAAAAAGCGCATCACTGAAATTTTATACACCCAGGGGTATATCCTGAAATATAAATTTGAAGACGATTCAAAACAAGGTGTTATTAAAATAGCGCTTAAGTACGACCCTCAAACTAAGATTCCTGCAATTGAAATACTTCAAAGAGTGAGCCGCCCGGGGTTGCGTACTTATTCAAAACCCGGTGATTTTAAAAGAGTAAAAAACGGGTTAGGCATTTCAATTATTTCCACATCAAAAGGTGTAATGACTGACAAAGAAGCGAAAGCTCAAAACGTGGGTGGTGAAGTATTGTGTAATGTTTATTAATAGGTAATGAATTCTATTGTAAAAGTAATAGTAGTCTTTTTGGCTTTGTTCTTTGCAATTAGGTTTGTGTTGAGAAATTCAGATAAGGATAAATAAATATATAGGTAAGATAATTAAGCCTTAGTCGTGGCTGAACACTACCTGATTAAAAATAAAAATAAATAAACCGGCTATGTCAAGAATTGGAAAAAATCCTGTCAAAATTACCAAAGGGGTAAACGTAAGCATGGGCGCAGATAATGTAATTACTGTGAAAGGCCCAAAAGGTGAATTAAAACAGGCAATAAACCCCGATATAAAGGTGGAAGTGAAGGGTGATAAGGTTGAATTTGTCCGCCCAACTGATCAGATAAGGCACAAGGCAATGCACGGCCTTTACCGTTCATTGGTTCATAATATGGTAGTTGGTGTTACTGAAGGGTATACTAAAACTTTAGAATTAGTGGGTGTGGGTTATAAGGCTTCTAACCAGGGAAACCTTTTGGACCTTTCTTTGGGCTATTCTCATAATATTATTGTGGAAATACCAAAAGAACTGACAGTAACTACCGCTCAGGAAAAAGGGAAAAACCCGAAAGTGATTTTATCAAGTGTGGATAAGCAATTGCTTGGACAAGTGGCCGCAAAGATCCGCAGCCTTCGCAAGCCTGAGCCATATAAAGGAAAAGGGGTGAAATTTGAGGGTGAAGTATTACGTAGAAAAGCAGGTAAAGCAGCAGGTAAGTAATTTAATTATTGTTTGATTTACTTTTTGTAGTAGACAAACAAATATTCAGGATTTCTACTTTCAAAAAGATAAACAAAATTTCCGGCAGTATCGGAATATAAAACAGAATAAAATGAACTCAAAAGTAAGTGCGCGTCAAAAGATAAGGTACCGCATCCGTAAAAAAATAAGCGGCAGCGCCCAAAAACCGCGCCTCAGTGTTTTTAGAAGTAATAAAGATATTTACGTTCAGCTTATTGATGATGCTAATGGAACCACCATTGCCTCTGCATCTTCACGTGAGAAAGATATTGCTGCGCAAAAGGGAAATAAAGTAGAAGCAAGTAAAAAAGTTGGAGAAGCCATTGCTAAAAAATCGCAGGAATTGGGAATTAAAAATGTAGTTTTTGACAGAAGCGGTTATTTATATCATGGCCGTATAAAAGCAGTTGCTGATGGTGCAAGAGAGGGTGGTTTGGAGTTTTAAATCATTAACTCAAGGAATAAAAGTCTAAAAAAATTATAAACAATAATAATGTTGAAATCAAATACACAGAGAATTAAAGGCGCTGATCTTGAATTAAAAGAGAAAGTGGTATCCATAAATCGTGTGGTAAAAACTACAAAAGGCGGAAGGGCATTTAGCTTCTCAGCAATTGTGGTAGTTGGAAATGAAAACGGAGTAGTGGGCCACGGATTAGGAAAAGCCAAAGAAGTACAGGAAGCTATTTTGAAAGGAATAGATGATGCTAAAAAGAACCTGATCAGAATCCCGCTTTTGCATGGAACTATTCCTCACGAACAATGGTGCAAGGATGGGGCTGCAAAAGTACTTATCAAGCCAGCCGCTGCCGGTACCGGAGTAATTGCGGGAGGCAGTATGCGCGCTGTTTTGGAAAGTGCCGGTATTACTGATGTTTTGGCAAAATCACTTGGCTCTGCTAATCCTCATAATGTGGTAAAAGCAACTGTAAAAGCATTAACCATGTTAAGGGAACCTTCTGCAGTAGCTAAGACAAGAAACATTTCTTTGAAGAAGGTTTTTAACGGATAATAAAAATTTAAGAGTTCAGCATTAAGCATTATCAATCATGAAAAAGATTAAAATTACCCAGGTAAAAAGTGGAATTGACCGTTCTGAAAGGCAGAAACTTACCTTAAAAGCATTAGGCCTTAAAAAATTGAATGCCAGCACAGAAGTGGAAGCAACTCCACAAATTCTTGGGATGGTAAAAAAAGTAGATCATTTAATAAAAGTGGAAGAACTGGGATAACCCGGTTTTTCTTTTTTAGTTTTAATATTAATTAAAGAAGCGAGCTCCGGGTACCTGGGGCGTTAAGTAAAAAAAAGTACAATGAAATTAGAAAGTTTAAAGCCTGCAAAAGGCGCTACGCACAAGGTTAAAAGGCTTGGCCGTGGAGAAGCTTCCGGTAAAGGGGGAACATCTACCAAAGGTAATAAAGGCGGACAAAGCCGTGCCGGTTACAAAATAAAAATGGCGCACGAAGGTGGCCAGATGCCTATTCAAAGAAGGTTACCTAAACGTGGCTTCAAAAATAACAACCGGATAGAATATAAAGTTTTTAACTTAGGGCAAATTGACCAGTTGATTGAAAAACATGAACTGAAAGAATTTACTCCGGAAACACTTTATATTAATAATCTTATCGGCCAATTTGATAGAGTGAAAATTTTAGGAAATGGTGTGTTGAAAGCGAGCATTCCTTTTAAAGTGAATGCAGTAAGCGAAAAAGCAAAAGGCGCTATTGAATCTGCAGGAGGTTCATTAGAAATAATAAAATAATTAATTGATATTTGCAATCCAATCATTAATTGCAAATAATTAAATCTTTATAATTCTGTGAAGAAATTCATCACAACACTTAAAAATATCTGGACCATTGAAGAACTGAGAAGTAAAATCCTCGTTACTTTAGGACTCATTTTGGTTTACCGGGTAGGCTCTTTTGTAGTTCTTCCCGGAATTGACCCCAACAAACTGGCTAACCTTCAAAACAGTACACAGGGTGGCATGCTCGGCCTTTTGAATGCTTTTGTCGGTGGCGCTTTTGCAAAAGCATCGGTTTTTGCACTTGGAATTATGCCTTTTATTTCTGCATCCATTTTTATGCAGCTGGTAACGGTGCTGGTTCCTCAAATTTCTAAAATTCAGAAAGAAGGCGAAAGTGGCCAGAAAAAGATCAATCAATGGACACGCTATCTCACTGTCATAGTTACTGCGTTTCAGGCTGCAGCCTATATTGGTTTTCTTGAATCTTCGAGCCAGGGTGCTTTGCTGGAAGCTTTCAAACCTTACTTTTGGATATCAACCATTTTTCTTCTTACTTCAGGTACCATGTTTGTAATGTGGCTTGGTGAAAAAATTACAGATAAAGGTTTAGGAAATGGTACTTCATTAATTATCATGATAGGGATTCTTGCCCGCCTTCCACAATCATTTATGCAGGAATTTTCTGCAAAACAAACTCATGGTGGCGGAGGCTTGTTGATATTTCTGATTGAGATTGCTGCATTTATTGCTGTAATTCTTGGGTTGATCGTATTGGTTCAAGGCGTGAGAAAAGTGCCTGTAAATTATGCAAAGCAAATTGTAGGAAACAGGCAGTTTGGCGGTGCGCGCCAATTTCTTCCTTTAAAGGTAAATGCTGCCGGTGTAATGCCGATCATCTTTGCGCAGGCAATCATGTTTTTACCAACTATTTTTGCCGGCTTCCAAACAACCGGAAAAAATTGGGCGATTTATTTTACCTCGCCTACCAATGGCGTTTACATGATTGTTTATAGTATCATGACCATAGGGTTTACTTTTGTATATACTTCTCTTATTTTTAATCCGAAACAAATGTCGGATGACCTTAAAAGAAATAACGGTTTCATACCGGGAGTAAAACCGGGGCAACCAACTACAGATTACATTGGGACAATAATGGACAGAATTACTTTACCGGGTGCCGTTTTATTGGCTGTCGTGGGTATTCTTCCGGGTATAATGCAACTATTAGGTGTTACACAAGGGTTTGCAACATTCTATGGAGGCACATCTTTATTGATCATGGTTGCGGTTGTTTTAGATACGTTACAGCAAATAGAAACTCAGTTACTAATGCGCCAGTATGATGGATTAATGAGCGGAGGGCGCATCCAGGGAAGAACGGCTGCACCAGGTGTTACAGGCGGAATTTAATAATAACTTTAATACAAATATTTTTAAACCCTGGCCAATTCATGCCGGGGTTTTTAAAATCACAAAACTCATGATTCACTATAAATCAAATGAAGAAATTGAGCTGATAAGGCAAAGTTGTATTATTGTTAATGATAGTATTGCCCATGCAGCATCTTTTATAAAGCCGGGCATTTCTTCCATGGAGCTAAATGATATTGCTGAAGAATATATCAGGGATCATGGGGCAGTTCCTAATTTCAAAAATTATCATGGGTTTCCTTTTGCCTGCTGCATTTCAGTGAATGATGCAGTGGTTCACGGTTTTCCTACCAAAGATCCTTTAAAAGAAGGAGATATTATTTCAATAGACTGTGGAGCGCTAAAAAATCTCTATCACGGCGACAGCGCTTATACTTTTGCTTTGGGTGAGATTTCTGATGAAGTAAAACAGTTACTTCGGGTTACAAAAGATTCTCTTTATTTGGGAATTGAGAAAGCAATTGTTGGCAACCGCATCGGCGATATTTCTTTTGCCGTTCAGGATTATACTGAAAGAAAACATGGTTATGGCGTAGTTCGCGAACTGGTTGGCCACGGGCTTGGAAAAGAATTACATGAAGACCCGCAGGTGCCTAACTACGGCAAAAGAGGAAAAGGAAGTAAATTAAAAGATGGCCTTGTCATAGCAATTGAACCTATGATCAATCTTGGCGCTAAAGAAGTTTATAATGATAAAGATGGCTGGACGGTTCGCACCGGTGATGGAAAACCTGCTGCGCATTATGAACATACGGTTTGCGTAAGAAAAAATAAAGCAGACATTCTTTCCTCATTTTCTTCAATCGAAGCGGCTGAAAAAGCAAATCCCAATTTGTGTTCTGATTATTAAGACAAAATAAAAATCTTCTTTTTTTCTTTATTTACTGTTTTTTTAAAGTTATTAATTGCTTTGAAATTTTCTTTTAAAAGGCGTTATCTATTACCTTTATTTTAATTTAAAAATGCAATTTGAATGAAACAACTGGCTTATGGAGCGGTTTTATTTTTTTCTATTCTGAACGCCACTGCTCAAAACATAGATTCTACTTTATCAAAATATGCGAAAGATTATGGACAGCAAAAAATGTACCTGCAATATGATAAATCTTCCTACGCACCCGGAGAAACGGTCTGGTTCAAGGATTACCTGATGAAAGGAATGTTTCCTGATGATGAAAGTAAAACGGTATATATAGATTGGATCGGTGAAAATGGAAATATTTTATTACACAGTGTTTGCGCGGTTGAAAATGCTTCAACCTTTGGGCAGTTTGAAATTCCTGCAAATTATCCCGGGCAATTTATTCATGTAAAAGCTTATACAAAATGGATGTTGAATTTTGATACTTCTTTTTTGTACAATCATGATTTAAAAATTCTTTCTGATCAAAAAAACAGGAATTCAAAAAATCAATATTATCCCTGAATTGCATTTTTTCCCTGAAGGTGGAGATGCTATTGCGGGCATTACTAATAAAATCGCTTTTAAAGCCAATGATCAATATGGACGGCCTATTCAAATAAAGGGAGTTATAAAAGATAATGCCGGTTCTGTAATTGACAGCCTTAAAATTATTCATAACGGGATGGGCTATTTTTTTATGTTTCCACATAAGGGGCAAACTTTTTCCGCATCATGGGAAGATGAGAACGGAGACTTTCATACGACACCCTTACCAGAAATTAAAAATTCGGGAGCTGGTTTGCGCGTAACCATTGCCGGTAGTAACAGGATATTTCTGGTAAGCGCCACTCCGCCTTCTTCTTTAACAGGTGTCCATATTTTAGGTACTATGTACGAACATAAGATATTTGCATTGGACGAAACGCTTGAAAATGGGAAAGCAGAAGGAACGATTCCTACAGAATCTTTACCGAGCGGTATCTTGACAATTACTGTTTTTGATCAACAATGGAGACCACTTGCTGAAAGAATTACTTACATTAATAATAAAGATTATCTCTTTCAGCCGGAAGTAAATATGGTCAAATCCGGATTGAATAAACGTGAAAAAAATAACCTTCAAATTTCTGTTCCTGATAATATTTCTGCTAATTTATCTGTTTCAGTTACCGATGCAAAATTAGAGCCAGATAATAGCGATAACATTATTTCTCATCTTTTATTAACCGGCGAATTAAAAGGAAAAGTTTATGATCCGACGCATTATTTTTTGAACAATAGTGATTCTATTGCACAACAACTTGATCTCGTAATGCTTACTCATGGCTGGCGCAGGTTCGATTGGGCAAAAGTGGTGCAGGGGAAATTTCCGGTAATTAAATATCCGAAAGACACATCGTACCTTTCATTATCCGGCAGAGTGATAGGGGCAACGCCGGAACAGTTGAGAAAAGCGGGAGATATTATTTTAATGCTTACTGAAAAAAATTCGGGCACCCAAACCTTTACAATTCCTGTGGAACCCAATGGATATTTTAATGATCCTTCTTTGATACTTTTTGATACGGCGCAAATATTTTATGATTTTGCTACCAAAAAAACAATGAGTAAAGTATCGGTACAATTTATGCCGGATATTCTTCCACCGTTTTCAAATTATTTTAGTGTGCCTTCTTTTTCCAACCGCTATTTTGCGGATACATCAGGTAATCATTATCATTTGCAATTGAACAAAGAGGCTGAACTACAGTTACAATATTTTAAAGGGCAAGTATTGGAAAATATAAATATCAAATCAAAAATAAAATCGAAAGTCCAGGTAATTAATGATAAATACACATCCGGGCTTTTTAAAAACGGAGACGCAACTAAGCTTGACTTGCTGGATGACCCTTTGGCAACGAGCTATACTGATATTGTAAGTTATATCCAGGGGAAAGTACCTTCTTTATTTTTTGATAACCAGGCACAGAAATTTTTGTGGATGCGCAACAGGGCAGGAGAAAACGGGCCAACTTTATATTTGAATGAGATGGCAACCACGTATGATCAGATTTCAAATATTCCGGTAGCCAATGTGGCTTATATAAAAGTTTTTCGCCCAGGTTTTGTAGGAGGCGTTGGCAGCGGAACAGGTGGCGCTATTGTTATATATACCAGAATAGGTAAAGATGGAGAACCTGTCTCTGATCTTAAAGGGTTAGATAACAATCATGTAGATGGTTACACAGTTGTTCGGGAATTTTATTCTCCGGATTATGATAGCACGGTAGCAGATGATAAGAAAGACTTACGAACGACATTGTATTGGAACCCTACAGTTACTACTTCTCCCGGGCAAAATAAAGTGAACCTTACTTTTTTTAACAATGATTTTACTGACGAATTCAGGGTGATTATTGAAGGAATGACAAACGATGGCCGCTTAACGCACATTGAAAAAATTGTAAAATAATTTTTTACTGGGTTACTTTCGCTATTCATGATGGAACAGAAAAAATTAATTGTAATTGGTGGGGGAGCTGCAGGTTTTTTTTGCGCAATAAATGCAGCAGCAAAAAATCCGGGGCTGAAAGTGTCGATAGTTGAAAAATCAGGAAAACTATTGAGCAAGGTAAGAGTAAGTGGTGGTGGCCGTTGCAACGTTACTCATTCCTGTTTCAGCATAGCAGAAATGATCAAAAAATATCCGCGGGGCGAAAAGTTTTTGAAGCAGGCATTTCATCTTTTCTTCACAACCGATACGATTGCATGGTTTGAGAAAAGAAATGTAAAGTTGAAAACCGAAGCAGACGGAAGAATGTTTCCCGAAAGTAATTCTTCAGAAACGATTGTGAATTGCCTTATGCAGGAAGCCAACAAATACCATGTTGACATTTTGATGAATCATGAAATTGTAAAGATCGAAAAACGAACCTCTAAAGAAAATAAAAATTACTTTCAATTATTCACAAAAGATAATTTGCTTTTAGAAGCTGATTTTGTTTGTGTTGCTTCCGGCGGCTTTTCAAAACCTGCTCAATATAACTGGCTCACTTCTTTAGGCCATAGCGTTGAAAGCCCTGTTCCATCACTGTTTACATTTAATGTTCCCCAAAATCCCATTTCAGAGTTAATGGGAATTTCTGTAGAAAATGTGCAGGTAAAAATAAACGGCACCAAATTTTCCCAAAAGGGGCCAATGCTCATTACGCATTGGGGTTTCAGCGGGCCTTCAGTTTTAAAACTATCTGCTTTTGCCGCACGTGAACTTGAAAAAATCAATTATGATTTTTCAATTTCAATTAACTGGCTTGCCGATTATCATGAAAATTCTCTTTTGGAAAAATTAAAACTGATACGGCATGAATTAGCTTCCAAAAAAATGATCAATAAAAATCCATTCAACCTTCCTCGGCGTTTGTGGGAATATCATTTGCAGCAATGTGGAATTAATTTAGAAATACGCTGGGCTGACCTGCCTGCAAAACAACAAAATCAATTGGCTAAGCAGCTTTGCGCACAGCAATTTAATGTAAAAGGAAAAACAACTTTTAAAGAAGAATTTGTAACGGCTGGGGGGATAAAACTAAATGAAGTGGATCCTCAAACGATGGAAAGCAAAATTGTTCCCAATCTTTTTTTTGCAGGAGAAATTTTAGATGTTGATGGTATTACAGGCGGATTTAATTTTCAACATGCGTGGACAAGTGGATGGATTGCCGCCGCCTCGATTAGTCATTATCTTCAAAACGAAAAATAAAAATCTGTGTTTTTTGTGGGTTTACTGTATTGTTATAGCGGTAATGTGTAAACGTATTTTTTTATTAATTTGCTGAAATTTTATTTCCTGAATTGCCTGTGTTAATTCTCCCAGAGCCACCATTGCTTAAATTTTTGAGTTTCTGTAAATAAAATTCCATTGCCCATTTATCAAAGCTAAAGCCGGTATTATTTCTAAATTATCAATTACAAAAAAAAATCCCGATGCTTTTCAACAACGGGATTTTGTATAAAATTAGAAAACTAATTAAGCTTTATCATCTGCTTTTGATTTCTCTTCCTCTTCCTCTTTTGCTTCTTCAGCCTTAGCTTCTTTCTTTGCTGCTTTCGCTTTTGCTTCAATTTGCTGCGGCTCGTCTGCTGGTGGAGGCGGAGTTTGAACAATGGTTGCTTCAGCTTTTTTTTCTGCTTCAGGTTTTACTTCTTCAGTTTTTGCCTCTTCAGTTTTTGGTTCCGCAACTTTCTTTTTCTTTGCAGGCGCTTTTTTAGCAACTGTAGTTTCTTCAGCGGATTCTTCTTTTTTTGCACTCACTTCTTCTGTTGGGGCAGGTGCTTCACTTTCGTTGTCCATTTTCTTTTTCAGGTCCGCTAAAACTCCCAGGTCGCCTAAAGTGGTTTTTTCAACTTTGTTTTGAATATTCTTTACCACTTTTTTGGTATTTTCTGCTTCGGCCCTTTTTTCATTCATCTGCGCATTTTTTTCATCTGCTTTTTCTTTTTCCCAAATGCGGCTGTGGCTTAAAATGATCTTTTTATCATTACGGTCGAATTCAATTACCATAAATGGTGCAATTTCATCCAAACCGATCACCTTTTCATCTTCGCGGCGAAGATGGCGTGCAGGAGCAAAACCTTCCAGGCCGTAAGGAAGTTGAACAGTAGCGCCTTTGTCATCACGGCGGGTTACGGTTCCTTCATGAATACTGCCAACGGGGAAAGTTTCTTCCAAAGAATTCCAGGGGTCTTCTTCGATCTGCTTATGCCCTAATTGAAGTTTACGGTTTTCTTTATCGATACTCATAATAATGACATCAATACTTTCACCGACTTTCGTGTATTCATTAGGGTTATTAAAGCGTTTCAGCCAGCTGAGGTCACTGATGTGGATCATGCCGCCAATGCCTGGAGAAAGTTCCACAAATACACCGTAAGGAGTGATGTTTTTTACCAATCCTTTGTGCTTGCTTCCTTCAGGGTATTGTGTTTCAATTGTATTCCATGGGTCTTCCGTCATTTGTTTGATAGAAAGGCTCATCTTGCGATCTTCTTTGCTCAATGTTACAATCTTGGCTTCGTATTCATCACCCAGTTTAAAGAATTCTTTTGCATTGATCGGTGTGTTTGCCCAGGTTATTTCACTTACATGAACCAAGCCTTCAACGCCGGGATAAATTTCAAGGAATGCGCCGTAATCTTCTATGTTAACTACTTTTCCTTTTACAATTTCGCCTTCTTTAACATTTTCAGGCAAAGTATCCCAAGGATGCGGAGTTAATTGTTTTAAACCAAGGCTGATGCGTTTTTTATCATCGTCAAAATCAAGAACAACTACATTCAGTTTTTGATCCAGTTTTAATACTTCGCCCGGATGGTTGATACGCCCCCAGCTAATATCAGTGATATACAATAATCCATCCAATCCGCCAAGGTCAAGGAATGCACCGAAGTCAGTGATGTTTTTAATAGTTCCTTCAAGTACTTGCCCTTTTTCAAGTTTGCCTATAATTTCAGCACGTTGTTGTTCAATATCGCTTTCGATAAGCGCTTTATGGGAAACAACAGCATTCTTAATGGCTTCATTAATTTTCACCACTTTAAATTCCATTGTTTTTCCGACAAACTGATCGTAATCTGTTACTGGTTTTACGTCAATCTGCGAACCCGGCAAAAATGTTTCCATTCCAAATACATCAACAATAAGGCCGCCTTTGGTTTTGCTGGTAACAAGGCCGGTAACGATCTCGCCACTTTTGTGCATATTAACGATTTTTTCCCAGGCACGTGTTGTGCGCGCTTGTTTGCGGCTAAGGTGAAGATTACCATCTTTGTCTTCTTTTTCTGCTACCATCACTTCCACTTCATCACCTACTTTTAGATCAGGAATGTCGCGGAATTCATTCAAACCCACCAGTCCATCACTTTTAAATCCTATATTGATCACAACATCTGTTTTGGTCATAGCAACCACAGTTCCGGTAACCATTTCATTGTCATTGATCTGTTTAAAGGTTTTATCATAAACCTCGTCATACTTTTGTCTTTCAGAATTGTTGTAAACAGTAACGTTTCTTTTGTCAATGCTCCAGTCAAAATCATCGTGAGGCGTAGAGAGCGCTTCTTCATGGATTTCAACTTCTGTAGGCTGAGGTTCGGTAGCTGCCTGTGTAGATTCCACATCCGGAAAATCAGGGAAAGGAACTCCATCAATGCCTCCCTGCGGACGGTTTTCTGTTGAAATTTCCAGTTCTTCGGTTTTTTGTTCTTTATTTTCTGTATCCATTCTATTGTAAAAAGGTAATTTTGTTATTGCTGTATCCGTTTAGGGACCCTGTTTATCAGCATTTTAGTTATAAATAAATTTCTATCATTTCTGATTTACCCATTTTTTTTATTTGGGAGTGCAAAGGTAATAAATACAATGTAAAATAGGCTCAGAATTATATAAAATATACCCCCTCAAACAAAAAAAGCATAGAATCACTTCTACACTTTTAATTGATTTTTTAGTAAATATTTTTTAAAGATTGCTGAACATCATTTATGATGCTTTGCGCTTTTTTACCAGGCCAATAAATACATTTCTATATTAACAGCTAATTCTTAAATTGCAGCCATTCCATATTAAATAAAATTGAATGAAGCGTTGGTTAAAAAGCCTGCAACAAACACATCTGTTTAAATCTGTGGTTTATTTTATTATAGGTGTTTTTAGCTACCCGGGGGTTGCGATTGTCAATAAATTAAAAATAACGGGAACAGAAAATATCAAAAACCTTCCCAGGAAAAACGTCTTGTTTATAAGCAATCACCAAACTTATTTTGCGGATGTAATTACATTAATTCATATTTTCTGCGCTGTAAAATGGCGCAGGCAAAATAAACTGGGGATTCCATTTTATTTATTAAATCCGTTCACACGCGTATATTTTGTTGCTGCGGCCGAAACAATGCGAAGCACATGGATAAGCCGTTTTTTCAGATGGGGGGGCGCTATTACAGTAAAACGGACCTGGAAAAAAGACGGTAATGAAGTAAGGCGTGGCCTTGATCCGGGAGATACAAGAAAAATATCAAATGCATTGGAAAATAATTGGGTAATTACTTTTCCGCAGGGGACTACCAAACCATTTGCCCCCGGAAGAAAAGGAACCGCGTTTATTATTAAACATCATAAACCCATCGTAGTGCCTGTGGTTATTAATGGTTTCTGGCGGGCTTTTAATAAAAAAGGGTTGAAGTTTAAAAAGAAAGGAACGCTGCTTTCGGTCCACTTTAAAGAACCGCTTCAATTTACTTATGAAGAGAGTGTTGAGGAGATATTAGAAAAGATAATGGACGCGATAGAGCAAAGTAAAAAATTTATGCTTCTTGGAAAACATCATGAAACATCCGCCTAGCATTAGAATCCTTTTTAGAGTAAACGAAGAAATTTTTACGATTTTTATTTCCAATTATTCCTTATCCAGTTAACAATTTACCTCAATCATTTCATTAACTTTCCTCTCTTACATTTACAAAAAGCGCTTTCAGTTCTGAAGCATCTCCGGGTTTCATTTTACCACCAAGAATCAACCTTAACTGGCGGCGGCGCAAAGCGCCATTATAAAGTTCAGTTTCGTGTTCAGTTTCAGGTTCTATTTTTGGAACAGTTCGTGGTTTGCCGTTAGGATCAAGCGCTACGAAAGTGTAGTATGCTTCATTACTGTTATAGCGGTATTGCTGAATAATATCTTCGCCCCACACTTTTAAGTATATTTCGATGCTGGTATTAAAAGCGCGGGTAACTTTTGCTTCGATGTGAACCACGTTGCCCAGTTTTATTGGGTTGGTAAAAGAAATATTATCTACTGATGCGGTAACAACAGGCGCATTGCAATGTTTGCTGCCCGAAAGCGCAGCGGCAATATCCATCCAATACATTAATCGGCCACCCATCAGGTTTTCAAATAAATTAGTATCGTTAGGCAACACCAATTCCGTCATAACAATTAAACTCTCCGAAGGTTTTTTCACTATCATTCCAAAAATTTTTGCAAAGATAGCCTTCTAATCAGCAAATAACCTAATCAGGATCAGTCAATTATTTTTGGAGAATCGTTGCCAATTACAGAATTTCGGCTTTTAATCACATTTATGAATATTTCTTTCGAGGACACCAAAACCGCATTTGCTTATAAATCGAATCCGGAACTAAACCGCGCTCATTTTATTTTCAATTCCATGTCCAAACCATGGTTGGTAAAGTTGGGTTTGTGGCTCACGCCTCTTGCACTAAAATTAAAATTGCCTGTAAAAGCCCTTATCAGGAAAACTATTTTCAGCCAGTTTGTTGGAGGCGAAACGCTTCAAAAGACTTCTGCTGTTGTAGAAAAATTAGCCAAATTCCATGTTCAGGTAATTTTGGACTATGGTGTGGAAGGAAAAGAAGGGGAAGAAAATTTTGATCACGCGGCAGAAGAATTTATCAAAGTGATACAATACGCTGCTACTCAGCCCAACATTCCTTTTATGAGCATTAAGCTTACCGGCTTGTCAAGATTTGAGTTGTTTCGGAAGATCGACAGCCTTGCAGTTTATAGCGATATTGTTGAGGGAAAAATTCCTTTAGAAAAATTATCTGAAAGTGAAAAGGCAGAGTGGGAGAGGGTTGTTACGAGGTTGCATAAGATTTGTGAAATCGCTTCCAAAACAAATGTGGGTGTTTTAATAGATGCAGAAGAAAGCTGGATTCAACATGCTGAAGATGCAATCACAACGCTGATGATGCGCCGGTTCAATATTGAAAAACCGGTTATTTATGATACCGCGCAATTATACAGGCACGACAGGTTGCAGTTTATAAAAGATAGCTGCCGTTTTGCCAAAGAAAATAATTTTATCCCTGCGATGAAGTTGGTTCGTGGCGCTTATATGGAGCGCGAACGAAAACGGGCTGAAGAAATGAACTATCAGTCACCTATAAATGCTACCAAGCAGGCAACCGATGATGAATTTAATGCGGCTGTTGAGTTTTGTGTCAACCCGGAAAATAATATGCATGTGGTGATCGGTTCGCATAATGAATACAGTAATCTATATGGTGTACAATTGATGGAGAAATATGGCTTGCCACATAACGATCCGCGGATTCATTTTTCACAATTGTATGGAATGAGTGATAATATCACTTTCAATCTTGCAAAAGCAGGTTGTAACGTAAGTAAGTATGTACCGTTTGGGCCTATAAAAGATGTAATTCCTTACCTGATGAGGCGTGCCCAGGAAAATTCTTCGGTAAGCGGGCAGACCGGAAGGGAATTACTTTTAATTAGAAAAGAATTAAAAAGAAGGGGCTAAAGCCTATAAATAAATTGATGGTTATCAATAATAAACAGGCATTTTTTTCTTAATCAAAAAAAATTATCTTTGTCTGCATAACTGACATTATGAGTAAACTCTTGCTAAGCTTATTCTTATTTACCTTTTTCTCTTTCGCTTCTTTTTCTCAAACAAAATCAATAGTTGCCGTTAAAATAAATCAATCAATAAAAATTGATGGAAACCCGGATGATGCTGCCTGGCAAAGCGTTCCCTACGTTTCAGGTTTCGTAACTTCTTCGCCGGTTTTTGGCAAAAAGGCCGATGAAACTCATGTAAAAGTAGCTTATGATAATACAGCGGTTTATGTATTAGCATATATGCATGACGATCCTAAAAATATTAAGCGCCAATTAACCGCCCGGGATGATATTGACGATAAAGATGTGGATGTTTTCAGAATTGGCATGGATACCTATAATGATAAGCAAAATGCTTTTACTTTTTATGTATCTGCGGCAGGTGTTCAGCAGGATGCCAAAATTTCGACAATTGAAGACAAGACATGGGATGCTGTTTGGGAAAGCAAAGTGAGTATAAAAAAAAATGGATGGATAGCTGAAATGAAAATCCCTTTCAGCGCTATTCGTTTTTCCCCGGCTAATTTGCAAACGTGGGGAATTCAATTTACGAGGTTTAGAAGGGTGAATAATCAAATTTCTACCTGGAGCCCTGATGATCCCAAAGTGGGGGGAACGATGAATAAGTGGGGCGAATGGAAAGATTTACAAAATATTCATCCTCCAATAAGGCTTTCTTTTTTACCCTATATTTCTGGGGGCATAAACATTTCGCCGGTAGGAAATAAAAAAATTACCGAATTTTTAAAAAGCGGTGGGATGGATGTAAAATACGGCATCAATGAAAGTTTTACGCTCGACCTTACTTTGATTCCTGATTTCGCTCAGGTTCAGTCGGATAATATCGTTTTAAACCTGAGCCCGTTTGATATTAAATTTGAAGACTTCCGCCCTTTTTTTACAGAAGGGACTGAATTGTTTAATAAAGCTGGTATTTTTTATTCAAGAAGAATTGGCGCTGCGCCTTCCGGCTCTTATAATGTGCTGGCATTGGCCGCTTCCAATCCTGATTATGAGATTAAAAAAAACCCGGGAATTACCAGGTTGATCAACGGGACAAAATTTTCAGGCCGTACAAAAGGTAATTTGGGCATTGGTATTTTCAATGCGCTTACTTCCAATATGAATGCTGAGGTACTTGATAAATCAACCGATTCAACCATTCATATTCAAACAGAACCATTAACTAATTACAACATTATTGTTCTTGACCAGGCTTTGAAACACAGGTCTTCCGTAACTTTTACCAACACCAATGTTTTGAGAAATGGAAATAGCCGTAATGCAAATGTAACCGCGCTTGACTTATCTTTATTTGACAAAAAAAATCTGCACAATTTATTTGTTGATGGCATTTACAGCACTATTTGGGGCAAAATTGCCAACTACGACGGATACCAGGCTGATATCAAATATCAAAAAGTAAGTGGAAAATTTCAATACCTTTTTAGCGTAAATACTTTGTCGGATACTTATGACCCTAATGACCTTGGTTTTTTGCAAAATAATAACCAGTTTAATTATACCGGTAATGTGAGTTATGTAATTTATAAGCGAACCAAACATTTCCTCAACCAGCGGTACACTTTGGGAGCCACCAATCAATATTTATACAAACCATTTGAATGGCAGAACTTCGTAATCAATTCTACTGCTTTTTTTTTAATGAAAGACTTTTCAGACGTATTAATAACTTTCCAGGTAGCGCCCGTTTGGTCTAATGATTTTTTTGAATTGCGAACGCCGGGAAGGGTGTTAAAACGGCCGGCTCAATATTTTTTAAACATAACCGGGAGCACCGACACAAGAAAAAAATTATTTATAGATTATTCAGCAGAAAGTGGCATCACTTCTCTTCCGGATGCGCCTTACTATGGATTTACTTTGGGGGCGACCTATAAATTTAATGATCGTTTTCAGATGAATGCCGAAGGTCATTTGGATAAAGACCAGGCAAATTACGGTTATGCGTACACGAATACAGGGCTTTTTCCGGCGCCAATTTTAGGCCAAAGAACCGTAAAAACTGATTATTCGATTTTAGGAGCAGCATATACGATAAATCCTTTAATGAATTTTACAATACGTTTAAGGCATTACTGGAGCAACGTGATCTATCATCATTTTTATGATGTGAAAGAAGATGGCTACTGGACAGAAAGAGCCTTTTCACCCGGCCACGATTTTAATTTCAATACATTCAACATTGATATGTTTTATACCTGGGAGTTTTTACCTGGAAGCCGCATCACTCTTTCATGGAAAAACGCTTTGGGTGCTGATGTTTATTTGGATGAAAATGAATACCGTACTTATTTTAAAAATTTCAACCAGGTTTTTCAAAGCCCCCATTCTAATGAAATAAGCCTCAAAGTCGTTTATTATATTGATTATCTCAATTTGAAAAAACATTAAAGAAATCCCCAAGGGCAAGATAACCGGCCGGTTTTTTGGATTCTATGGGTGTAAATAAAGCAAGGGCAACAATTGGGGATTTGTGGAAATTCGGGTAATTCTTCAGAGCTGCACCTTCATTTTCATATTCAAAATGTTCATAGCATGCATATTGCCACAGGAGTAAAATGTTATTTTGATAAGGTTATCGTAAACGCCAATTTAAAACAGATTACTTGCCAATCAAAGGCGACAAAATAAAGAACGAATAGAAATAATCAGTTTCAACTCCCAAAATACAGTAAACGAACAAATAACTAATTTTCCTGTTTCCCCAATATTCATGCATAAAAAAACCGGCAAAAAAATTACCGGTTTTTAAATTTATAATTTTTATAAATTATTTTGAATGAACCAATTTTGCTTTTGGAGCTTTCTTTTTCTCAGATTTTATGCGTGCCGTGCCTAATGGCTTGTTTTTTGCAAACTCAATTAAAATAGGTGCCGCTACGAAAATAGAAGAATAGGTTCCGGTGATAACACCTATCAGCATACAAAAAGCAAATCCGCGGGTTACTTCGCCACCAAAAATAAACAAGGCGAGTAAAGTAAGGAATACCGTTGCGGATGTCATAATGGTACGGCTCAGCGTGTCGTTAATCGCCCGGTTGATAATGGTTGCTTTGGAAGCGTCTTTCATATTGTGGCTGTCTTCACGTATCCTGTCAAATACAATTACCGTATCATTCATCGAGAATCCGACGACCGTCAAAATCGCAGCGATAAAATGCTGGTCAATCAGCAATGGGAACGGAACGATATTTTTAAAGAAGGAGAATACCGCCAGCGCTACAAACACATCATGAAGTAACGCGATGATTGTTCCGACCGAATACCGCCAATCGCGGAAACGAAGGAAGATATAAATGATGATAGCAATGATAGCAAAAATTACCGCTTTGATAGCGCCTCTTTCCAATTCTTTAGAAATTACAGGCTGAACCACCTGGTGCCCCTGGATATTGTTTTTGGCAAATTCAGTTTCCGTAAGCGATGCAGGCAACTGGCTTTTTACCCCCTGGTACAATCTTGTTTCAACAGCACTATCTGCATTATTTACTCCTTTAAGGTAAGATGTAGTGATTTCAAGGTGCTTATCATCACCAACCGTTTTAATCGTGGGATAATCTCCATCAAAAGCGATATGTAAAGGGTTACGGATAGCCTCAATATTTACGTCATGAGCAAATTGAACTGTATAACTTCTTCCTCCTTTAAACTCGACTCCCTTGTCAAAACCATTAATAAATGAACCGATGCCCATGATTAAAACAACGATCGAAATGCCATAAGCTACTTTTCGGTATTCGATAAATTTATAAGACGCATGTTGGAAGATTTTTTTTGAGAAAGCAGTAAAATATTTAAAATGCCTTTCTTTCGTCATCCAGAAATCAGTAACCAACCTTGAAATTAAAATGCCGCAAAACAGTGAAAGTGAAATACCCAACATTTGCGTAGTTGCAAAACCAAGTACCTGGCCTAACCCAAAATAAAATAAGATGGCCGCAGTTAAAAACACGGTAACGTGCGCATCTATTACCGGCGCGTAAGAACGGTTATAACCATCTTTAACAGCAAGCTGGTGGCTCTTTCCTCGGGCAAGTTCTTCCTTAATCCTTTCAAATATAATTACGTTGGTATCTACTGCCATACCAATGGTAAGTACCAAACCGGCAATACCGGCGGCGGTTAAGGTAGCGCCCAAAGCACTCAAAATACCAATCGTAAAGAGTAAGTTTAATATTAAAGCGATGTTGGCGATCCAGCCAGCCGTGTTGTAGTAAACCAACATTAAAATGAAAATCACAATAAACGAGATGATGAAAGCCAGCATACCGCCGTGAACTGCTGCCTGCCCGAGTGTTGGCCTACAATTTGTTCCTGGACTATTTTCGCGGGAGCGTCAATTTTACCAATCCTTAAAATGCTGGCAAGGTCCTGCGCCTGCTGAACGGTAAAGTTTCCACTGATCTCAGTATTTCCGCCTTCGATCGGGCCGTTTACGATTGGATCACTATAAACAATATCATCCAATACAATAGCGATGAATTTGTTCACATTGTCTGTAGTCATTTTTGCCCAGATACGGCTCCCGGTAGGTGTCATCGTCATCTTGATGGCCGGCCTTCCATGTTCGTCATAATCAGCCCTTGAATCTTCAACTCCTTCACCTTCCAATTTCGCTTTATCTGTTCCGGGTATTGTTTTTATTGCGTATAACTCAAAATACCTTTGTCCAGTTTTATCATTTTTTTGTTCAAGGCCATAAAGGAATTTTATGTTTGGAGGAAAATTATTCCTTACCACATCCATGTTTAGGTATTTGTTGGCCAGGGAAGTATCTTTCGCTTCTACGTTTGCTATGGCTGAATAATATTGTGTTTTCCCATCCGTCCCCTGCTGTGGCCCGATAAAATGTATAATGCTCGCCAGTGGATGTTGGTTAGACAATAACCTGGCAGAATCAGCCGCAGACTGCATTTTGGTTTTTGAGGTGTCCGATACGCCACTTAGATAATCTGCAAGTGCTTTATCAGCATCATCAATATTTTTTCCTATATCGCCTATATTATATAGTTCCCAGAATTGAAGATGAGCAGATGCTTCCAATAAATTTCTTACTCTTTCTGCATTCTGTTCGCCGGCTAATTCGATATTAATAATTCCCTTATTTGCATCAAGATTGATAGAAGGGGAAGCAACGCCAAACTGGTCAATACGTTTTAAAAGTACTTTGTAAGTTTGGTTAATGGCGGTTTTTGCAGTCGCTTGCAACTGATCTAAAACTGCCTGGTCATCATCAGTAATTTTTATGGTTTTACCCGCGCCTGCAAATATGCTCGAAAGGTTTACTCCCGGGTTTTGTGTCTTAAAAGCCTGCCCGAATAAAGTAATGAAATCTTCATCGCTGGCAATTTTTTCAGCATCGGCGGTAGCCAAAGCCTTTAAAAGTTGCGGGTCTTTAGGGTTATTACTTAGGGATTTTAATAAACCATCGAGGCTTACATTTAAAGTAACAGCCATGCCGCCCTGCAAGTCAAGCCCAAGGCTTAGTTCATTTTCTTTTGATTTTTGATAAGTGGTTCCTAACAGCGGATAGATTTTAACGTCCCGGGTACTATCCAAATAATGATGAAATACCGTTTGTACCAATTGATCTTTTGCATCGCCAGAAATACCCGGATGGCTCCGGTTTACAAATTGTATTGCCTTTGCTTTCATTTTATTCTCATGGCTGTTAACTACCCATGTAAAAGAAAGTTGGTAAACAGAGATGAGAATAAGCATAATGGCAAAAAACCACACTAAACCTTTCAGTTTCATAACTTAAATTAATTTTTAGAAGGTCGCAAAGATAGGGGTTTGATGCGAAAATTTTTAAGGAGATTGCAGCTATTTTAGGGCTGCCTTAAAAAACTAAAATTAGTGATTGATTTTTAAGAGTTTCCGGGTACAAATTTTATTCGTTAAAATTTATAATATCAGGCTCTATAAGCTGGTTTGCCAATTTACTTAATAGGTATCATCCACATTACAATCCTTTAATAAAAATATGCAGTAAGCCACTTACAATCTGAAATAATTGATTTATTTAATTCATCGCAGGCGTTGCTTCCAGTAAACAAAGAAATAGTATGAATTTTTGTTTTGCTTTTTGATTATAGTTTCCCGTCTTCTAACTACTTATATCTTTAGTACCCACATAAAAATTTTCATCCACTTTTATTTCGTTTACGTCTTTTGGCGCTTGTTGAAATTGTTGAGTCGGATGGATAAAAATTAGATTTCCCTTCGAATTATAAATTTTTAAAGGCATATTAAATCCATCAATACAATTAGCCCAGCGATAATAAATTTTTCCGTTTTCTTTTTTATATTCCAGTTGAGGAATTTGAGTAGTAGTCAGGTACTGCTCAAAAACTTTTGAAAAATCAATACCGGATTTTTGATTGATATAATCTTCAACCTGTTTGCTGGTAACGGTTTGGTGATAAAATGTTTTATTCAGCCCCCGCAAAATACTTCTGAATTTTCCATCATTATTTATGATTTGCCTGATCATGTGAATCATGTTGCCACCTTTGTAATACATATCGCCGCTTCCTTCTTCATTTACGCCATAATGAGCAATTATTGGTTTATCATTTTGGATGTTTTTCCTGGTTCCGATAACATAATCATCAGCGGCTTTTTTTCCGTAATAATATCCGGTAAAAAGCGCTTCTGCATAATTGGCAAATGATTCATGGATCCACATATCAGCCAGGTCTTTTGAAGTAATATTATTTCCAAACCATTCATGTGCGCTTTCATGTACAATAATAAAATCCCATTTCATTCCCCATCCGCTGTGAGAAAGATCGTGCCCGCTGTAACCTTCCAAATAATGATTCCCATAAGCGATGGCGCTTTGATGTTCCATGCCCAGGTAGGGAGCGTCAACTAACTTGTAGCCATCTTTGTAAAAAGGATAAGGCCCAAACCAATATTCAAAAGCTTTCATCATGCGTGGAGCATCTTTGAACTGTATTTTAGCTTTGGCAAGGTTAGAATCAAGAACCCAATAATCCATGGTAAGATTTCCTTTTTCCCCTTTATATATTTGGCCGAAATGCACGTATTTTCCGATATAGAAAGTAATATCGTAGTTATTAATTGGGTTTACTACCGCCCATGTATAAACGCTATTTCCATCACCGGAATTTTTGACACTTCTCAATCTTCCGTTGCTTACAGTAATTAAATCTGACGGAGTGGTAAAATGCATTTCTGCACTATCAGGCTCATCCCCCTGGTAATCTTTGCACGGATACCAAACACTGGCACCCAATCCCTGGCAGGCTACCGCTACCCATAGATTCCCTGCTTTATCCCTGCTCCATACAAATCCTCCGTCCCAGGGCGCCTTTTTTGCTATTGTTGGTTTGCCATGATAATAAATTACCAGGTTGGAAACTTCCGTAATTTGATTATCCTTTTTACTTTCTTTAGAATTTTTTTGTGTGATCATGATCGTATTAATATCATGTTTGGCAATTATGGGTGGAGGCTGATTTTTCAAATAAACAAAAAACACATTTCCTTCGCGGGTAAATGATAATTTTGTTTTGTTTAAAGGAAATTCTTTTGATCCTGTTTCCAGGATAACAGAATCCATTTCCATTGGTTCCTGTAGGTCTATCTGAAAAAAACCTGCATGCTTTTGGGAAAGAGTTTTATAGCTGATAATATTATAACCACTGATGCTGCTGTCCTGGAAATTAAATTTTACATGTAAATCATATTTGGTAGCATTCCACCACGATCTTCCCGGGCCATTGCTTCCCCGCAACGTATCGGCGTGTGTAAAATTTTGAGCATCTGACGAATTAAAAATCACAAAAACAAAACATAATACGGCAATTATCTTTTTCATTTACTAAATTTATTTTTTTTAAAACAAAGATGAAGTTAAATAAACAAATTCCTTTTCCCTTGAAAAAACTGCTGTGGCATTCTGTTATTTTCTTTCTGCTTTTTTTGTCATCCTGTTCTCACCATCATAACGATAAAAATATTTTCAGGTACAATGAACAATCCGGCATTGCTACGCTTGACCCCGCATTTGCTAAAAATCAGTCCATCATGTGGGCTGTTCACCAGATATACAATACGCTTGTTCAGATTGATAACAAATTAAACCTGGTGCCATCATTGGCAAAAAGCTGGGATATCTCTGCCGATAACCTTACATTCACTTTCCATTTAAGAAACGATGTTTATTTCCAGGATAATCCTGCCTTCCCGAATGGTAAAGGAAGAAAGATGACAGCAAAAGATGTCGTTTATAGTTTCCGGAGAATTCTTGACCCGGCCACAGCCAGCAGCGGTGCCTGGATTTTTAATGGAAGGGTTGACACGGTACAACCCTTTAAAGCTATTGATGATACTACGTTCCAATTAAAATTATTAAAACCTTTTCACCCTATCCTTGGCGTGATGAGCATGCAATATTGTTCAATAATTCCAAGGGAAGTAGTAGAAAAATATGGAAAAGATTTTCGCCGGCATCCCTGTGGTACAGGGCCTTTTGAAATGGTAGCCTGGGAAGAGGAACAAGCGCTGGTATTGAAAAAAAATCCCAATTATTTTGAAAAAGACAGTTCCGGCACAAGGCTGCCTTACCTTGATGGAATTAAAATTACTTTCCTTCAAAATAAAGCGACAGAATTTTTAGAGTTTCAGCAAAAGCGGCTGGATTTTGTCAATGAAATTGACCCTTCTTTCAAAGATGAAGTACTTACAAAAGCAGGCACACTTCGTAAAGAATGGAAAGGAAGAATAACCTTAGTAAAACAACCGGCGCTTACCATAGAATATTTAGGTTTTTTATGTGACAGCAGTTTGAGTATTGTAAAAAATTCACCTCTTAAAGATGTTCGTATCAGAAAGGCTATCAATTATGGATTTAACCGCCGGAAAATGATTTTGTATATCCGCAATTCAATTGGCATTCCTGCGGAAAGTGGTTTTATTCCCGCGGCGTTTCCTTCATTTGATTCAACTGCGGTCAAAGGGTATCATTATGATCCTCAAAAAGCCCTGGAATTATTAAAAGAAGCGGGTTACCCGAATGGTGCAGGATTGCCTTCCATAAAATTACTCACTGTTCCTTTGTATGCTGACGTTGCCAGTTATATCGCCAACGAATTGCAGCAAATAGGAATTAACATAATTGTAGAAGTAGTTCAAAAAAGCCTTTTGCTTGAGCAAACAGCCAAATCTGAAGCTTTATTTTTTCGGGGAAGCTGGATCGCTGATTATCCTGATGCCGAAAATTTTTTAAGCGTTTTTTATGGAAAAAATCCTGCTCCACCCAATTATACAAGGTATAATAATCCAAAATTTGATAAATTATATGAAGAAGCCTTATCAGAAAAGAACGACTCAATTCGCTATAAAATTTATCAACAGGCCGATCAGATAGTGATGAATGATGCGCCTGTAGTGCCTTTATGGTATGATATGGTTATTTGGCTGGTACATCCTTATGTAAAGAATTTTATACCAAATGGATTGAATTTATTGGAATTAAGAAGAGTAAAACTGGAACACTAATCGTATTTGCCAATATACTAATTTAATTTTCCCTTTGTTTTTTCCGTAAATATGGATTGGAAACAAAGCTAAATTACTAAGAATGAACCTTTTATATTTTTAGCATGGTAATTGCATTTAATACAAAAATATCTTAAATTCAAATGACTAATCCATCTTCTTTACCACAAGGCCAAAACGATTATCCAGAAGGCTTCCAAAACTTTTTAAACTCATCTGCTATAATTGAAGAGAAAAAAAATGACTTTATTTCAACGGCTCAATTATATGAGGCAGTTTATAGAAATGCTTTTCATCCGATGTATATCGAAACAAATGATGGCAAAATTGTAAAATTTAATGAGAAATTTTCTGAGCTATTCGGATTTTCCCTAAAAGAAGCTGATCGGCTTCAGGCAACCAGTTTTTTTGAAATTGGCGAAAAATCTTTTATTTCTTTCATTAATCAAAAAGTTGAAAATGGTTTTGCAAAAGCTGAAATAACGGGCATAAAAAAATCCGGCGAAAGATTTCCATGCCGCATTTCTTCCGTAATTTATGAATCTGATAACGGTGAAATAAGATCAATAAATACCCTGGTAAATATTTCAGACAATATATCAGCGAGATGGAGTTTTTTAGGCTAAACCTGTTCTTTCAATTTATCAGCAAATACTTTTTTTAATTTTTCCATTTTAGGCTTTATTACATAGTAGCAATAAGGCTGCGAAGAATTTCTTTTGTAATAATTGGAATGATAATTTTCTGCCGGGTAAAAAACTGTAAATGGTTCGATTGCAGTAACAATTGGTGCATTAAAAACTCCGCTTTTATCTAAAGCCGCTTTGTATTTTTCAGCTTTTTCTTTTTGCTCTTCATTATGATAAAAAATAGCGCTTCTGTATTGTGGCCCTATATCATTTCCCTGCCTGTTTAGTGTGGTAGGGTCATGAGTCTTCCAAAAAACTTCGAGCAATTCATCAAAAGAAATTTGCTTCGGGTCGAAGTCTATTTGCAGGCATTCTGCATGCCCGGTATTTTTGCTGCAAACTTGTTCGTAAGTAGGATTTTCCAAATGCCCTCCTGTATAGCCGCTTCTTACTCTTTCAACTCCTTTCAACTCCTGGAAAATCGCTTCTGTACACCAGAAACAACCGTTTGCAAATGTTGCAGTTTCTAAATTTTGCTGTTCACTCATTTTTATTTCTTTATGATTTACAAAGATAGTATCTATCTGCACGCTTACAGTAAATAAACAAATAATCTAAATTCTTGTTTAAACAAAAAATAGAAACACAAGGTTTCTATTTTTTTAATTTTTTCAAATAAAAAGATCAATCCATTTTTATTTTACCAGTTTTACATTTATTGCATTCGCTCCTTTCGGCCCCATTTCAGTTTCAAAAGAAACCACATTATTTTCTTTGATTGGCTCTGATAAAGAATTTATATGAACAAAAACGCTTTCGTGAGTTTCTTTGTCTTTAATAAAACCATAACCTTTGTCATTATTAAAGAAAGTTACAATTCCCGTCCTGATAAGGTCTTCAGGATTTAGCTCTTCCTGTTTCGGAACTCCGATTTCTATGTCTTCAACATTTACGACAATTTTTTTCCTGGGGTCTGGTGGCTTGGAAGAAAGGTTTCCATTCTCATCAATATAAGCAATCATGCTTTCAGGATCAGTTTTTCTGTTTTCGCGGCGTTCCTGCTTTTTTTCTGCTTTGTCTTTTTTGTTTTGTCTTTTTCTTTTCTCTCTTTCTTTCTTATTCCATGTTTCTGCCATATTGTACCTTGAAGTTTTTTTATTGATTCTGATGAATCAGTGATTGAAGATTTACCGCAGCATAAAAATGCCGGATACTATTCAAAGATACATCAATATTTTATTTTAAGGGAATTCTTATTAATAATAATATTTGGAAGATCTGCACGAAATAAAAACAATATTATTTTGGCGGTTTAAAGTCGGGGTTATTATACATTGATTTATCAAACAAATAATATTTTCCGTCTTTGTAATTGCGCCAATACCTGTGGCCAAGTACATCATAAAATAATCTTCCGTCTATGCTTTTGCTTGCCGCGTTATCATTTACAGTAATCACTTTTGGAAATTCTGGTTTAGGCTCTGGTTTAGGTGCCGGTTTTTCAGCCTCTACAGGTGCAGCCGCTACTGTATCTGGTTTTCCGGGCTCTGGCTCTGCGGTAGGTTTTGATTTTTTTACTATCGCCTTAGAATTTTCTTTAGCTGGAATTACAGTGGCAGTTCTGGAAGGAACCGTTTTTTTCCCGCAACTATTCAAAAGAAACCCGGCAAATGCAAATAATACAATTAAAGTTTTTTTTAACATCCTCTGGAATTTATGCCGGTTAATTCAAAAATTATGCCGATGAAATATTTAATTTTTTTATTCTTAAATGATGGTTGAAAATAATTTCTGTTATGGAATGAAAAACAAGTTGCTTGTTGCTTTACTGGTATTTCTTCCGGTTCAGAAAGCCGTTTAGTTCAAATAATTTCGTTAAAAGATTTTAAGAATTAGTTTTTTTATCGGAAGTTTGATGTTTCTGATAATGAAGTAAAAAAAAATATATTAACTTAAAAAAAAATTGAATGAAAGTTTTAAGATGTTGCATTATTCTCCTGGTTTCCACTTTAATTTTTGCTTCCTGCAAACCAAATGGAAGAGTTTTAGATCATGATACAATGGTGGGTACACCTTCTAAAGCAGATACCGTATTAACGCATAAATTTCATACAAAAGGTGATACTACAAAAATAGAAAGTGAAAACGAACCTAACCGCTTAAGAAGATAAATTACTTAAAATAAAAAAGCCGTCCTGAAAAGAACGGCTTTGCATTTTGTTTAAAAAATAATCTAACCCAAATACGCTTTGAGAGCACTGCTGTAGCGAGCTTTTTGCAAACGTTTGATGGCTCTTTCTTTAATCTGGCGAATGCGCTCTTTTGTCAAATCATATTTCTGCCCTATCTGCTCAATGGTTACTCCATTTTCACCGTCAAGGCCAAAATAAGCGTTAACAATTTCAGCCTCGCGCGGGCTTAAAGATTTTAAGACACGGCGGATTTCATTTTTTAATGAATCGTGCATCACATCTTCATCAGTTTCGCCGCCGCCTTTTAATAAATCGCCCATCGCAACATCTTCAGCTTCATGCACCGGCGCATCTAAAGAAGTATGCCGTGTATTACTTTGAAAAATGTTGTTGATCTCTGTTTCACTCATTTCGAGTATTTCAGAAAGCTCTTCGGTAGATGGTTCTCTTTCATGTTCCTGCTCAAAAGCCATGTAGGCTTTATTTGCTTTGTTGTAAGTGCCAATTTTGTTTTGTGGCAAGCGGACTAATCTGCCCTGCTCTGCCAACGCCTGTAGTATAGATTGGCGAATCCACCACACAGCGTAAGAAATAAATTTGAAACCTTTGGTTTCGTCAAAGCGTTGTGCCGCTTTAATTAAGCCGAGGTTGCCCTCGTTAATAAGATCACTCAATGATAAACCCTGGTGCTGGTACTGTTTTGCAACTGAAACTACGAAACGTAGATTGGCTGTTGTGAGACGCTCTAAAGCTCTCTGGTCGCCCATTTTAATTTTCTGTGCTAAAATAGTTTCCTCCTCCGGAGTAATCATCCCAATTTTTGAAATTTCCTGCAAATATTTTTCAACCGCTTGTGAATCCCGATTGGTAATTTGCGTAGCAATTTTAAGTTGCCTCATTTTGTATATAATTAATAGTGATTAGACAATTTTAGTTGGGGAAAAGTTACTAAAGATTTGTTAAGAACAGCTATATCTTTAAAACCCTTGCAAAGTTACAACGCATATTTGAAATTTCATAGCTTTTACTATAAATAAATTGTTGAAAAATAATATTTTATGGCTTTAATCTAATTTATTTGACAACTTTCACCATTGCAAAACTCAATTAACATTTATATAATACTTTTGCTTGCTTCAAAAATCAATTTACTTTATGATAGATTTTCGCTCTGACACTTTTACAAAACCAACGGCGGGCATGCTTGATGCGATGTTCAATGCGGAAGTAGGCGATGATGTTTTTAATGAAGACCCTTCGGTCAATAAACTACAATCAATGCTTGCAGCCAAATTTGGTATGGAAGCGGGATTGTTTTGTGCAAGTGGAACCATGTCAAATCAAATTGCTATAAAATGCCACACCCAGCCAGGTGATGAAGTGATTTGTGATAAGCTGAGCCATGTATATATTTATGAAGGCGGCGGAATCGCATTTAATTCTGGTTGCCAGGTAAAAGCTTTGGAAGGAAACCTGGGAAGAGTAAATGCTTCACAGGTCGCTGATGCAATCAATCCCGATGACATTCATAAAGCAAAAACACAATTGATAAGCCTTGAGAACACAGCCAACAGAGGCGGTGGAAGTTGTTATGAGATGGCCGATATACAGGAAATTAAAGAGGTTTGCCTTGAAAATAATTTGAAGTTGCATTTGGATGGGGCGCGACTCTTTAATGCCATAGTAGCAAAGGATGAAGACCCGAAAGAATATGGATCTATTTTTGACAGCATCTCCATTTGTTTGAGCAAAGGGCTGGGCGCTCCGGTAGGAAGCGTTTTATTAGGAAATAAAGAGTTTGTTCAAAAAGCAAGGCGTATCAGAAAAGTTTTTGGTGGTGGAATGAGGCAGGCAGGCTACCTCGCAGCAGCAGGGATTTATGCTTTGGAAAATAATATAAAAAGGCTTGCACTTGATCATCGCCATGCAAAACAAATTGCAGAAACATTATCCAAAAAAGAATTTACAGGTAATATAGTCCCTATTGAAACTAACATCGTCATTTTTGAAGCCAAAGGGAAATATACGGCTAAATCCCTGGCAGAAAAACTAAAAGAAAATGATATTTTAGCGATGGCCATTTCTTCAACCCAAATACGATTGGTGCTTCACCTCGGTGTAACAGAAGAGATGGTTTTAAAAACTCTTGAGGTAATTAAAAACCTATAAGCCTTATTTTTGTGACTGATAATTCATAATTTATAACTCATACTACATGTTCCCAAAAGTAAACCCTTCAAAAACAGTTGCCTGGAAAAAATTGCACGATCATTATAAAGAAATGAAACACATTTCTATGAAAGACCTTTTCAGGGAAGATGCTGGCCGGTTCAACAAATATTCCTTTGCTATACCTGATATTATTTGCGATTTTTCTAAAAATATTGTAAACGATGAAACTATTTCTTTATTACTGGAACTGGCTTATGAATGTGAATTGCAAAAAGCAGTAAAAGCCATGTTTACCGGCGAATTGATCAATGAAACTGAAGGCCGTTCTGTATTACATACCGCGCTAAGAAATTTCTCAGGCAAGCCTGTAATGTCAGAAGGAAAAGATGTAATGCCGGAGGTAATAAAGGAGCGGGAACACATGAAAACCTTCTGCCGGAAAATTCATAAGGGCGAATGGAAAGGTTATAACGGGAAAAAAATAAAATACATTGTAAATATTGGTATCGGTGGCAGCGACCTTGGCCCGGTAATGGTTACAGAAGCTTTGAAACCTTATTGGATAAAAGATATTCAGCCTTATTTTGTAAGCAATATTGATGGTACCGACCTGGCGGAAGTTTTGAAAAAGATTACTCCCGATGAAACACTTTTCCTGATTGCTTCCAAAACGTTTACCACGCAGGAAACCATGACAAACGCTCATTCTGCAAGGGATTGGTTTTTAAAAAGCGCTAAAGATAAAAAAGCAGTTGCGAAACATTTTGTGGCATTAAGCACTAATGAAAAAGGTGTGGAAGATTTTGGTATTGATAAAGAGAACATGTTTGTTTTCTGGGATTGGGTTGGCGGCCGCTACAGTTTATGGAGCGCTATTGGTTTGTCCATCGCGCTCACAATAGGATATGATAATTTTGAAAAATTATTGAAAGGCGCTTACGAAACTGACAACCATTTCAGGGAAAAAAAATTCGAAAAAAATATTCCTGTTTTAATGGGGTTGATCAGCCTCTGGTACATTAATTTTTTTGGCGCCCAATCAGAAGCTATTCTTCCTTATGACCAATATTTACATCGGTTTCCCGCTTATTTTCAACAGGGAAATATGGAAAGTAATGGAAAGCATGTAGACCGTAATGGAAAAAAAGTTACCTATTCTACCGGCCGGTAATTTGGGGCGAGCCTGGAACCAACGGCCAGCATGCTTTTTATCAATTGCTTCACCAGGGAACGCCGATGATACTATGCGATTTTATTGCTCCGGCAATCAGCCACAACCCGATGGGAGAGCATCACAAAATTTTGTTGTCTAATTTCTTTGCTCAAACTGAAGCTTTAATGAATGGCAAAAAACGCCACGAATTAAAGGAACAAAATGTGCCTGAAAAATTAATTCCGTTTAAGGAGTTTGAAGGCAACAAACCCACCAATTCATTTTTGATCACCAAAATAACACCGTTTACTTTGGGAGAATTAATTGCGTTGTATGAACATAAAATTTTTGTTCAGGGTGTAATTTGGGATATTTACAGTTTCGATCAGTGGGGAGTTGAATTAGGCAAGGTTTTGGCAAAAAAGATTTTGCCTGAATTGGAAAGCCACCAAAAGGCCACCTCTCATGATTCTTCTACAAATGGGTTGATCAATGCTTATAAGAAACTGGTGATGTAATTTTTGAATTGGATTTTTGGCTTGGGTAGGAAAATCTTTATTTTATAAACTTATTTTACAAAATAAAAATCTGAAGTATTTGTTGGTTTACTGTGAATTGAAACAAATTCAATTCATAAAATCAGCTTATCAAAAAGAACTAAAAATCCGCTTTGCCTGCTGCTAAAATATGGTTATTTCCTTTTTGTTGAAGATATAAAACTACTGCCCTGTTTTTTGGCTCCAATGAAACAGGAATATCTATTGATGCGTTATTTTCTCCACTTTTAAATGTGGTGAAAATTTTAAAATTTCTAACTACGTTATAATCTATAAGTGTTGCTCCTCCATTTTCCCCTGCCTTTACCGGCGTTACGGTTTTCTTTTCTATTACAGCGATATTTAAAACAGAATTGCCGGTATTTCCTTCCACATCAAAACTGATATTTATTTTTCCATTTTCAGTCTCTGTTTTCTTAATAGTAAGTGTTGCATCTGGTTGTTCCAAAAATATTTTATGTAGTGTTGAAGTGATTTTATTTGCATCGCTTCCTACCATTTCGGTGTCTCCGTTAATAACTAATTGTGGCGTGTACACATTTGAATGTAACGCTGATGCATACTTATATTGCCTTTCACTATAATCATGTGAACTAAAAGGGTCTTTCCAGCCGAGCCGGTCCCAATAATCTACGTGGAATGAAAGAGGAATTACGTTTTCTTTTGAAGTGTAATTTCCGATAAGTTTATCTGCAGGCGGGCAACTTGAACAACCCTGCGAAGTAAATAATTCAAGAACCGCTATTTTTTGATTAGGATTGATGAAATCTTTATTTATACCTTCTTTATTTTTGGTGGTAGAAGAAGATGTGCAAAACCACAAGTTAAAAACAGGGATGGACAATGCTACGAAATAGAAAAACTTTTTCACAAAATTTTTATTTTACTAAAAGTACGTTGCTTCATTTCAAAAAGTTTCAGATTATTATCATTTTAACTTTTAAGAGAGGGTTTCTCTTTCAAATTTTTTTTCTGTTATTAATTGCTGATAATTCAAATAAAACCTTACGGATATTCAAAACATTGCCATCAAATATTTTACCACTAATTTAGAGCCTTAAATTTAAATATGTCCGAGTTACGAAAGCAAAGTATTATTTCAACGGTTTTTGTGTATGGTGGATTTTTGGTGGGATTTGTAAATACTTATTTGTTTACCAGGCAGGGTTCTTTATTTACGCCAACCGAATATGGGCTTACCAGCATTTTTATTGCGGTGGGAAATTTAATGTATGCTTTTGCTAATTTAGGAATGGTGTCGGTAGTATATAAATTTTATCCTTATTATAGTGACAATCTTACTAAAAAGAAAAACGATCTTTTAACCTGGACATTATTGGTAAGCCTCATTGGATTTTGCTGTGTGGTCGTTGCCGGAGTTATTTTTAAAGATTTTGTAGTCCGCAAATTTGGTGGCAATTCGCCTGAGTTTGTCAAATACTATTTTTGGGTTTTCCCTTTCGGTTTATCCTTACTTATATTTTCTATTCTTGAGGTTTTTGCCTGGAATATCCGTAAGTCTATTTTAACCACTTTCATGCGTGAAATGTTATTCAAATTATTAACGCTTGCGCTTATATTTTTTTTGAGTTTTCATTGGATCAGCAGCTATGATACATTTATTAAAATGTATGCATTTACTTATGGCGTCGTTGCTTTGGTACTTTTGATTTACCTTATTTGGAAAAAAGAATTCCATATAACGTTTACCATCAGCCGCGTTACAAAAAAGTTTTATAAAAAAATGGTTTCAATGGCTTCCCTGATATATGTTGGAAGCACTATTTATACTATTGCCATTTTTATAGATTTCATTATTATTATGTCTCTTCGTGGAACTGACGCTGTCGGCGTTTTCGCTTTGGGATTTATAGTTGCCGGGCTGGTCCAGGCACCGCAAAGAGGCGCTGTCGCTGCATCTATACCGGTTTTATCGAAAGCGTGGAAAGACAAAGATTATGAAAAGATCAATTTGATTTATCAAAGGTCGGGCATTAATTTACTGATTGCTTCTTTGGGGATTTTTTTAATTGTCTGGTTGAATTATACAGACGCGGTCCATACTTTTAAATTGAAGCCGGCTTACCTTAATTCAATATGGATTTTTTTCTTTTTAGGATTAGCGCGCATTGTTGATTTGGGAACGGGTGTAAATTCTCAGATCATTGGCACCTCTACTTTTTGGCGCTTTGAATTCATTAGTGGAATGATATTATTGTCCCTTGCTGTACCGCTCAATTATTTGCTGATAAAACACTACGGAATTATTGGCGCAGGTTATTCAAATCTCATTTCCTTATCGGTTTATAATGTTATCAGGATTACTTTTTTAAAAAGAAAATTCAATATGCATCCCTTCAGTATCAAAACAATTTATGCAATTGTGTTTGCAATTTTAGCCTATATTATTTGCTATTTTACATTCGCATCACTTCATGGATTTATTGCCATCGTGCTTAGAACTGTTTTATTTATTGGGTTATATGGAGGAGCCATTATTTATTTTGATCTTTCTCCTGATGTGTTGCCGGTCTGGGAAAATTTAAAAAGTAAAGCTCACCTCAAAAAAAAATCTTCTCTTTAGGAATTAATTATTTTCAAAAACCGGTTTTTTTTCAAACTCAAAAAATAATTCGTAACCCATTCTGGGAGCGATTGAATTATTGCAATTTTCAAATTTTATAAATGTGAATTTTTGATGAAAGAGTTTTTGGTATTCTTCATCAGTTGCGATAAAAGGAGGCTCAACCGGCGTAAATTTTTTATTGAAAAAAACACCGGCGATTTTTCCTTCACTATTTAGGAGTTGGAAACATTTTTCCACATAATTTTCTCGCAACGAAGGATTCAAAGCACAAAAAAATGTCTGTTCCAGTATCAAATCATATTTTCCTTTGTGGCCAAAAAAATTTTCATTTACAATTTGAATCGGCTTGCCTTTGTATTTTTCCTTTAACCTGCTTGTCACAACAGTTGAAAAATCAATGAGAGTCACGTTTACAAAACCTTTGCTTAAAAGGTATTCGGCTTCATACGCATTGCCGCACCCTGGAATTAAAATTGCAAGCCCTTTATGGGTGAGGCTGTCTATATATCCTTTCAATGGAGGCGAAACCTGGTTCATATCCCATCCGGTTTCATTATGCAAATAGCGCACATCCCAATAAGAGGAAATTGTTGAATTTTCATCATTTGATTTTTCGCTTTCCATAAAAAAATTTATTTTAATTAAAAATGCAAAATGAAAGAGGGGAGGAACTTTTGTAGCTGCGTTGTCAAAATTATAAATTTTTAAGAACCTTGTTTACATTCTTTCCGGAACTTTTATTCCTAATAATTGCAATCCGCTTTTTATTATAGTTGCAGTCATTACGCTTATGCATAGGCGAAGTTTTTTCTTCTCTTCAGTTTCTGCATTGGCCACAGAATGTTCTGCATAAAAAGAATTATAAAGTTTGGCCAGGTTAAAAACATAATTGGCGATAATGGAAGGATTCATTTCTTCCCCCGCATCCGAAATAATGTTTGAAAATTTTTCTAAAAAAATAATTAATTGCCTTTCAAGAGGAAGTAATGGGCTGAAGGCTGAAGGCTGAAGGCTGAAGGCTGAGGAATCACTTCCTACTTTCCTCAAAATGGACTGAATCCTTGCATAAGTATATTGGACAAAAGGGCCGGTGAATCCATGAAAATCTATGCTTTCCTCAGGGTTAAAGACCATTCTTTTTTTAGGGTCAACCCTTAATAAATAAAACTTCATTGCGCCCAGGCCAAGTGTTTCATATAATTCTTCTAATTCTTCTTTTGAAAAATCATTTACTTTTCCCAACTCCTCTGTATGTTTTTCCGCAGTGGCTACCATTTCATCAATAAGGTCATCAGCATCCACAACCGTTCCTTCACGGCTTTTCATTTTTCCAGTTGTTAATTCAACCATTCCATAACTTAAATGGACAATTTTATCAGCGAAAGGCATTCCCAGTTTGCGGATAATTTCTTTCAATACTTTCATGTGGTATAACTGTTCATCGCCAATCACATAAATACTTTTGTCCAAATGAAATTCTTCAAATTTTTGTATGGCAAGACCGATGTCCTGGGTAATATAAACCGAAGTGCCGTCGCTTCTTAGTACTAATTTTTCATCCAGGTTTTTATCAGAAAGGCCAATCCAGACACTTCCATCTTCTTTTTTAAATAAAATATTTTTCCCCAAACCTTCTTTTACAAAATCTTTGCCTAAAAGATAAGTATTGCTCTCATAAAAAGTCTGGTCAAAATCGCTTCCAATTCTTTTATAAGTTTTGTCAAAACCCTCGTAAACCCAGCCATTCATTTTTTCCCATAATTCCCTGACTTCAGGCTTTCCCTTTTCCCAGTCAAGCAACATTTGTTGCGTTTTCTTCATCACGGGGGCTTCTTTTTCCGCTTCTTCTTTTGATTTTCCGGCGTTAACTAATTCGGCAACTTCTTTTTTATATTCATCATTAAATTTCACATAATAATCGCCCACAAAATGATCTCCTTTTTCATTGACAGAACCTGGAGTTTTGCCATTGGCAAACATTTCCCACGAGATCATACTTTTGCAAATATGAATGCCCCGGTCATTAACGATAGAAGTTTTAATTATTTCATTGCCGTTTGCTTTTAGGATTTCAGCCACGCTCCAGCCTAAAAAATTATTTCTCAAATGCCCGAGATGCAATGGCTTGTTGGTATTGGGAGACGAATACTCCACCATTATTTTTTTATGGGTTAATGGTTTTTTACCAAAACATATATCATTGTAATTATTGAGGAGAAGATTGGCCAATGGGGCATCTGCGAGTTCAAGGTTAAGAAAACCCTTTATCACATTATACCCTGAAAAAAAATCAGGATTGCTATTTAATAATTTTTCGCCCAGTTCTTTTCCTAAAATTTCCGGGGATTTTTTTAAAGTTTTTACCAAAGCGAAAAGAACGATGGTATAATCGCCTTTAAATTCGGGTTTGGTTTCATTGATTTGAAAATCATTTTCTGAAAATTGCTGAGCGTATAATTCCGACAAGCTTTTTATCGCTACGGATTGTATGTAAGAAGTGAATGCCATTTGGCGAAAATAGATTAATTGGGTTGATCTTATTTATAGTAAACTAACAAATAAAGTGGATTTTTATTTTTCAGGAAAATTTTAAAAAAGGAAGTTATCATTTATAATTTTCAAAGGCTTTTTTTACACTATCATATTTGAGTAATAAAGCTTTGGCAGTGGCTTCATCTTTTATTCCGGTTTTTTCCATCAATATCTTCGTTCCCCTGCCAACGATTTTCTGATTGGTGAGTTTCATATTTACCATCTTATTGTCTTCCACTCTTCCTAATTGTATCATGGCTGTAGTAGAAATCATATTTAAAACCATTTTTTGCGCGGTGCCGCTTTTCATTCGGGTGCTTCCTGTTACAAATTCCGGCCCTACAATTACTTCTACCGGAAAATCCGCCACGCTGCTAATCGGCGAATCCGGATTACAGGCAATACTTCCTGTTACGATATTATTTTCGCTGCATTTTTCCAATGCGCTTATCACATAAGGTGTTGTGCCACTGGAAGCAATTCCAATTACCACATCAGCCTCATTTACATTATAAGCTTGTAAATCCAGCCAGCCCTGGGTTCTGTCATCTTCGGCATTTTCTACAGGGTCAATAATTGCTTTTTCTCCGCCGGCAATGATACCAACAACAAGCCCTTTTGGAACCCCATAAGTTGGTACGCATTCACTCGCATCAAGAATGCCCAAACGGCCGCTGGTTCCGGCTCCTATGTAAAATAACCGCCCCCCTTCAATCATTTTTTCTGAAACGGCAGTTATCAGTTTTTCAATTTGCGGCAATGCTTTTTGAACGGCAGGTGCAACAAGATGATCTTCATTATTAATGTTCTTTACAATTTCAGAAACGGTCATTTTTTCGAGATAACGATATTTTGAAGGTTCCTCTGTAACTTTTCTAAAAGCCATTAGTGTTTTTTTGCAAAACTAATTTATTTTAAATATTGTTCCCTGCTTTGATACAATCTATTACAATGTTAAATCTATTTTCACCTTTGGCACAATTCTATTCTTATATTAATTTACACCGGTAATTTTTACAATGTAAAGTTTTTTATAAATGAAACAACTGATTGCTGGGATTTTTGTTTTTTTCTGTTCCATACGACTTGCGTGCGCTCAAAATATTGATAAGAATTTAGAAATATATGCTAATAATTTTACAGCGGAAAGAATTTATCTGCATTATGATAAATCTTCGTATGCGCCCGGGGAAACTATCTGGTTTAAGGCGTATATTATGCAAACTATTTTCCCCGCAGACAGCAGTAAAACAGTTTATATAGATTGGACAGATGGTAATGGAAAACTGCTTCTCCACACTATCAGCCCGGTTCAGGATGGAACTTCTTTTGGCCAGTTTGAAATTCCGGCAAATTATAAGGGCCAATATATTCATGCCAAGGCTTATACAAAATGGATGCTTAATTTTGACTCTGCTTTTTTATACAATAAAGATTTGAGGATCCTTTCAGACAGTATTTATAAATCTTCAAAAGATATAATCAAACCTGAACTTTCTTTTTTCCCCGAAGGAGGCGACGCGATTGCCGGAGTGAATAATAAGATCGCATTTAAAGCCAATGATCAATATGGAAGGCCAATAGATATAGATGGTGAAATAAAAAATGGAAGTGGATCTGTTGTGGCCCAGCTAAAAATTATTCATGATGGAATGGGTTTTTTTTATATCAGGCCTAAAGAAGGCGAGAAATTTACTGCCTTTTGGAAAGATGAAAAAGGCGCGCAGCATACAACTGCATTGCCGGCCGTAAAAAATGCCGGTGTTTCATTGCAGCTATCAATACTGGGAACAAAAAGGGATTTTTTAATAAGCGTTTCTCCTCAAAACTCTTCAAATTTAAGCGCTGTTCATATTGTTGGAACCGAATACCAGCAACCGGTTTTTAACATTACCAAAGAATTTAAAGATGGGGCGGTTGAAGGAATTATTCCTACAGAAACTTTGCCAACAGGAATTTTAACGATCACCGTTTTTGATAACGAATGGAGGCCGCTGGCGGAGCGGATAACTTTCATAAACAATGAAGAATACTCTTTTACCCCGGTGATGACGGTAAAACATTGGGGATTGAATAAACGCGCCAGGAATGAAATTGAAATCGCTGTTCCCGATAGCCTTTACTCTAATTTATCAGTTGCGGTTACAGACGGAGGAATTGACGAAGACAGCAGTAATAATATTATTTCTCATCTTTTATTAACAGGGGAACTGAAAGGAAAAATAAATAACCCGGCTTATTATTTTACTAATAACAGTGATTCGATAATGCAGCAACTTGACCTCGTAATGCTTACCCATGGCTGGCGCAGGTTCGATTGGGAGAAAGTGGTGGCCGGAAAATTCCCTGAGATTAAATACAAACGGGATACTTCTTATTTATCTTTATCAGGTAAAATTTTTGGCGCTACTCCAACTCAACTCGAAGCAGCGGGCCATATCGTTTTAATGGTAGATAAAAAAAATACGGGAATGAAAATTTTTACGGTTCCCGTGAAACCGGATGGAAGCTTTACAGACCTTGATTTAGTTCTTTTTGATACAGCAAAGGTTTATTACCAGTTAGGAAAAAATAATGGCCTTGGCGATGTAACTGTTCAGTTTTTAATCAATAAGCTGTCGCCATTTTCACAAAATACTAAGGCGAGTGGAATTTATTTTAACCACGCTGCAGATACTTCGGGCGATGATTACCATATTCATCTAAATGAAACGGCTGAGCGTGAATTAAAATATTACCAGGGAAAAGTTTTGGCTACGGTAAATATAAAGGCGAGGCCTAAATCAACACTTGACGAAATGGATAAGAAATATACTTCCGGATTGTTTTCGGGTGGCGATGCGCATGAATTTGATTTGGTAAATGATCCTTTTGCCAGGTCGGCTTTAGATATTTTTCAATACCTGCAGGGTAAAGTGGCAGGCTTACAAATCAATACCACGAGCACTCCGCCTACGCTTACCTGGCGTGGGGGCACACCGGAATTATTTATGGATGAAATTTCCACTACGCCGGATATGATCTCAACGATTCCCGTTTCTGACGTAGCTTATGTGAAAGTTTTTCCGCCTCCATTTATGGGCGCAGCGGGTGGAGGAGGAGCTGGCGCCATTGCGATTTATACACGTAAAGGTGGCGACCAGAATAATGATAACAGCAAGGGCCTTTCCAATAATTCTGTAAGTGGGTACACGGCTATCCGCCAGTTTTATTCCCCGGATTATGATTCATTCAGCGAAGAAAACGAAAAGAAAGATTTACGTTCTACACTTTATTGGAATCCGTCAGTTGTTACGTCGCCCGGAAGAAATAAAGTAATCCTGAAATTTTATAATAATGATATTACTGATTCTTTCCGCGTAATTATTGAAGGAATGACAAAAGATGGGCGGCTCGCACATGTAGAACAGGTGATGCAATAAGGACTGTCTAAGCGGCCGGTACCAAAGGTCAGGCCGCGGAATTTGTAATGAAGATAATTTTACAGTAAACGAAGGAATAGCGAAGATTTTTATTTTGATTTTACAACATGATGATTCGTCGGATTGGTTTATAAGCTGAGTTTATCGCGGGAAACCTACATCTCGCCAACCGCGGCCTGACGCTAAGGCGTCCCGGCCGCTACGAAATTGCAAAGCGGCCGGCACCAAGGGCAGGCCGCTGATTTCAATAAGACTTACGGATTTATAGTAACCGAAGTAATTGTGAACATTTTTACTTTAAGCTTTTGATTATTTCTGACGCCTTTGCAGCAATATTTTGCCAATAAAAATGATCGAAAAATGCAGGGGAAACGGATTGGGTTATTTTGACAGCCTTTTCCATATTATCTGCAAAAGCATGCCAGCCTTCATTTTCAGATAAAAGCAATTTTCCGTTACAAAGTTTTTCATCTACCCCAATTGCGCCGTTAAAAGTAGAAACTGCTGTTGTATTATAACCCAATGCTTCCACCAGTTTTGTTTTGATACCGCCACCATCCGTAACCGGATTTATGAAAACATCTGCGCCTTTAAAATATTCCGTTATATCATCCACAAAACCCGCATAAATAATATTTTCATCAGCATATTCTTTTAATTCATTCATTTCTAAAGGAAGGCCTTTTCCACAGATAATTATTTTGTAAGGAATTTGCTTTTTGATAAATAGGGGATTTATTTTTTCAATGATATTTTTTACCGCTGCAAGGTTTGGCTTGTAATTTAAAGTACCATTGAAAAGAAATAAATGTGCTTCTTCACTCAACGAATATTTTTTCAACAAATTTATTTTTGCTTCTTTTCTGTCAATATCCGGTGGAATAAAATTCCATGAAATTCCATAAGTGATTACGGTAGATTTTTCATAAGGGATTTTGTATTTTTTGTAAAAAAAATCCCTGTCCTGTTGAGTAATACAAAAAGTAAAATCGGCTTTGCGATGAACCCATTTTTCATAATGCGACAAAATTTTCCACCACCATTTTCCAACGCCCTTAAAACGCTCTGCTTCTATGTTGTGTGAGTGGACTATCACTTTTATTTTGCAAAACCTTTTCAACAAAACCGCCATCCATCCATAATAAGGATGTTCAATTATTACATGAGAAATATTATTTTCTTCAATGATTTTTTTCAATAAAGCAAAATTGAAAATATTGATATAACGCAAACTTCCGTTTCCCAAAAGATTAAAAACTTTATACTGAACCAACGAAGGGTTATTATCTTTTATCGTAAAACAAAAAAGGGTTTCTTCTTTTGAGAAATATTCATTGAAGAATGCAATTCCCTTTTGCCCGCCTAATTTTGGCGGAAGAATCTTATAGGTAACAATACTCAGTACATTTGCCATTCAAAAAAATATTATTCAGGCAAAATAATATTATTTTGCCGGGAGTAATTTTAAAATATTTTTTTTAGATGAAAATAATTTCTTTTTTTTCAAGGTTTACTTTCATTTGTAATATCTGTTTTTTAGCGTTTGTATTTTTCTCTATACTGCAATCAAAAAAGCCGGTTATTGGAGGAGAGGGAACCGTTGTAGCCTTTCCTTTTTTTAAAGACCTGGTTATTATCTTAGGCTTTTTGGCAATAGTTATTAATCTTTTAATGTGCCTGGTTTATTTGATAATTTTGCTTAGAAAGAAAACACTTCTTTTACCAAAATGGCTTTCAATAATAAATGTTGTTTTTTTATTAGCCGAATTTTATTTCTTCTTTTTATTATAATCCTAGTAAATGATACACAAAATACTAAACGACAAACCGACCAAAATTTTTGTTGGGTTTACGGCTTTTTTCGTAGCCAATGCCCTGATTGCCGAAGCGATAGGTATGAAATTATTTTCGCTGGAAGGCTTGCTGGGGCTCAAACCAGCCAATTTTACTCTTTTCGGTCAAAGCGGGTTAGCGTTTACGCTTACCTGTGGCGTTATCCTTTGGCCGTTCGAGTTTGTCATCACTGATATTATAAATGAATTTTACGGCCCAAAAGCAGTACGAAGAATTTCTATTACAGCCGTAATTCTTATCTCGTACGCTTTCCTTATGTATTTTATTGCTATCGCGCTGCCACCCGCTAAAGTATGGCTCAGCAGCAGCCATGAGCAAGGTGTTGAAAATATTCAAACATCTTTTAGTGCCATTTTTGGGCAAAACATGCGTATCATCATAGGAAGCCTTGTCGCTTTTTTAGTAAGCCAGGGAGTTGATGTTTTTGTATTTCATAAAATAAAAAAAGTAACCGGAAACCAGAAACTATGGCTGCGCGCCACTGGTTCTACTTTGGTTTCCCAGTTGGTAGACAGTTACATTGTTTTATTCATCGCATTTAGCGGATTATTTTCCTGGCAGCTTATCCTGGCGGTTGGTATCATGAATTATTTATATAAATTCACGCTGGCTATTATTCTTACGCCCGTTATTTATTTTATTGAAAAAAAGATTGAAAAATATGTCGGCCACGATGTAGCAAAAAAAATGAAACTGGTGGCTATGGGGCAGGAAACGGTTTTTGAAAATATTCCAACAGCGGGATGAGTGATAGTTGTAGTTTAAATTTTAGATAATTGAGAAAGAACAGTAAACAAATAAAAAAACGCAATTCCTGTTTTATCATTTAACCTTCCCTAACAGCAACATGGCAACAGTTTTATCAATAGGCAATGTTACGTCTTCTTCAGAAAATTTTTTAAAATCAATAAAACGGAAAGTTTCTATTTCTGATTTTTCTTTATAAATGGTTAATTGATCTTCTGTAAAATCAAACTTTTTATGGGTGAGCAAAAATTGGATTGGCTCCAGCGGTTTTACAAAATAATAAATGGAAATTATTTGGTCGCCGGGATTGAAAGCGCTTTGCTGGTAATAATCGGTTGTATAAAAATGTTCTCCCACTTCAACGGATAAATTCATTTCTTCCAAAAATTCCCTTTTTAAACAATCGCGCGTACCCTCGCCGGTTTCCAATCCGCCACCGGGAAATTTGGTATAATACTTTCCCCGTATGTATTCATCACTCACAAGGATTTGATTTTTTCCATTTATCAAAATACCATAGACGCGTATATTAAACATCATTTATCTGTTAATTCTATTTCTCCTGAAAAAACAAAAGTTGCCTGCCGGAAAGCCAGATGTTCCTAAATTCCGAATCACTTATTTTATCATATTCCACACTTAAATTTCCACCTAATGTTTTTACATCAACATGGTTAAAACCGTTGTCGTTGTGCGCTGCCATTAAAGCGGAAGCAGTAACTCCTGTACCGCAACTTAGTGTTTCATCTTCTACACCACGTTCATAAGTGCGTACAAAGATGTGGTCATCATCAAGCGTTTCGACAAAATTTACATTGATCCCTTTTTCTGCAAATTCCTTGTGGTTGCGTATTTTATGGCCTTCTGCTGCAACATTAAAGTCCTCAAGTTGGCTCACAAATTTTACATAATGCGGCGAGCCCGTATCTAAAATATAATGATCTAATGAAAACTGGACATCCGTTACGTCGTTCATTTTTAAACTGATTTCTTTATTCAAATCTATTTCCGCAATGTGGGGGCCGTCGGAAGCTGAAAATAAATATTCACTTTTTTTGATGCCCAGCATAGAGGCGAACTGAACAATACACCTGCCGCCATTTCCACAAAGCGAGCCTACATTTCCATCCGAATTAAAATAAACCATCTCAAAATCGGAGCCTTCTTTTTCATTTAAAAGCATTAAGCCATCGGCACCGATTCCAAAATGCCTGTCACACATTTTTTTTACTTGCTGAACCGTAATTTCATTGGCTATTTTTTCCCTGTTATCAATTAAAATAAAATCGTTCCCTGCACCCTGGTATTTATAAAATTTGATTTTCATTTTTACAATTTTTCTATAATAATTTCTAATGATTTTTCAATAAGTTTCTCAATTAATCCTAAAGAATCTTTGCTGAAATTTTTGTGGATCCTGTTGGCAATAATTGCGCTCAGCGAAATGCAATGATGATGTAACGCTTTTCCTAAACCGTAAATTGCAGAAGTCTCCATTTCAAAATTGGTAATACGGTAGGCCCCAAACTCAAAAGCCGTTAGCTGATCTATTAGTTGGGGATTGGCAATTCCTAATCTTAAAATCCTTCCCTGCGGCCCGTAAAATCCAGGGCAGGTAACTGTAATTCCCTGGCGAAAACCCTCTACAAAATGTTTTAATAAATGCATAGATGCCGCCGCAATATACGGATCGCCAAAACCGCTGTTTAACTGTGTTTGAGTAACAAAAGAATGAATTAATTGTTTCTCTTCTTCATTACTTTCGTAAAGGTAAAAATTCAATAAGTTGTCAAGCCCAAGCCCGTGGCTGCTCGCCACAAAACTATCAACAGGTACATCGGCTTGCAACGACCCCGAAGTGCCGACACGAATAATATTTAATTGCTTTAATTGCTCATTGATAGTTCTCGATTCAAAATCAATATTTACCAATGCGTCCAGTTCGTTCAAAACAATATCAATATTATCAGGGCCTATTCCTGTGCTTACAATTGAAATTCTTTTGTTGCCGATATAACCGGTATGGGTAATGAATTCGCGATGTTGCCTTTCAACTTCAATTTTATCAAAATGTTTGCTTATTTCTTTTACGCGGCCGGGGTCGCCGACAGTAATTATATTTTGAGCGAGTTCATCCGGCTTAAGGTCAAGATGGTAAATAGCACCGCGTGGATTAATGATGAGTTCTGATTCAGCGATCCGCTGCATATTGTTTTTAAATTAATAAATAATCTTACAAAATTACTTCATTACAATTGAATGAAATTTCTGATTCCTGATTAAAGTTATTCTAAATAAAAATTACCTATTTTTGTGCGCTTTAAAATAAATGGTCCTGTGGCCGAGTGGTTAGGCAGAGCTCTGCAAAAGCTTCCACAGCGGTTCGAATCCGCTCGGGACCTCTGATGTTAAGATTGCCAATTGGCAGTCTTTTTTTATTTTTACCTATCCTTACATTAACTGCTGATTCTCAGCATTTTGTTAAAATGGCCGTTTTTTCTTGAAAGTAGCTTCGCACCAGTTTATCTCATTTTGATAGGCCAATAGATAGACAGAGATAGGCCAAAAGTTTTTGGCCAGTAATGACATTCGAAAAGCGCTTTAGTGTTTTTAAAATGTTTTATATCCGGTGAGCCGGGATGCAATGTTAGTTTCATTTTTTATCGTTGTCCAACCAAAGTAGTAAAAAGGTGGCCTAGTTTTTCGAGTATCAAATTCATTCATTGTTCCCTTCCTAAGTATTTTAATTTTCCATTTTACAGGGAATTGATAATTTTAAAGGAAAACAATTTCTAAAAGATTATAAAGATTGACACTCTACCAAGATGGCCTACTTCAATAAATCAGATATTGAGCAAGCAATCAAAAAAATAAATGACCTTAGAACAGTTTTGAAAAATGGGTGGCTTATCTGAAGTAACAATGCAAATAATTTCCTCTCGTAAATAGGACTTCTTGAGGGTTTATAAAAAAGCCATGCCTCTAACATTTTTTGCTGGCCGTGTCAATTAAAAACGACATGGCTTTTTATTTTCTCCAATTCAACCGCCTTAGAATTGAATATTTAATTTCTCCCTTAACAATCTCCGGAATAATCTACACTCAAAGCGGCCAGTTTTAGGTTTTCCTTCACTATTGGTAGCAAGCTTTCGCAAACCTTTAAGAAATATTCTGTTAATTTCAATCTCTCAAACAGGAATCGTGTTTTAATGGTGCAGTGGGCACGTTAATCATTCAATCAACATCTGCGTATAGAAGAAGTTTTACTTTAACTACAGCATTGGCATTAAAAACTTCTACTTCAAAAGATTTTAAGGAAACATTGTGAACGACTGAGCAAGCTATGTATAGTCTTTCTTAGTCGAACATAATCATTATCACGATTAAAAAGTAGCCAATGCCCACAACTACAAAACCTACGTTCTGGCAGCGGACCGGCGTACAAAGCTGGTTTTTGAAAAAAGAAACCAGTTATACTGAAACTGCTTCGATAACACCGGATTCTGTATACAAGTATATCATTGAAAAATTTAAAGAATCAATCGCTGAACTGTCTTTTGCAGACCGCATCATATTTTACCATGAATATATTATTTGCTTCAGCCCTCCTGATTACAATAAATTCATGGATAATAACAGGGGTATATTTTCCCTGATCATAAAAGAATCTGTAAAGGCTTTTTACGGCATACTGCAGGAACACAGGCAGAAAGGAAAAAAAGTTATTGCTTCATCCAACAAATGGGCGTTCCGCTTTGTATCTCACCCGGATTACGAAAAAGGCGATAAGGGTTTTATCGGCAAACTGTTGCCGGGCAACGTAATTAGAAAAGAAGAAAATCTTCGTGTTACTTTCATTCCGCGTCAGACGGGTATTGCACAAACGTTTGACATCGCAGACGAAATATTAAAAGACTTTACCTACTACAGCGATGGCTACTATGAAATGCCCTGGCAGGATACGCTGGAGACCGGCGACGTAAGCGACGTTCGCCGGCCCCGGTACTTTGCACGGCTTGATGCAACCGTTCCTGAAAAAGAATATGTGGGGAAAAAGATTGAATACCTCGTTAAGGATGAAGCTTTTCTTATATCGGGAAGCGATGAAAAGCCCAATCAACCGGGCATTTTCCGCGTACCATCTGAATGGGTATCCAGCCCTCACCTGTCTGTACGCTATGATAAAACGGGTGATAAGTTTTACATCGCATCCTTTGGTGAAAAGACTTTGGTGAATGAAAACGAAGTAGCGAAAAGCTACCCGGATGCGCCTGTGTGGACGGTGCTTCCCATGAACTCGAGGATTGTACTTAATGGCATCGTATCAATCAACATATTCAAAGTATAAAATGGATTCATTGTTAGCGATAGGACTGTTAGTGATCAGCATTGTATTGCTGGTGGCAAATTTTTCTGATATTAAGCAAACTCATAAAAATGGCTGAATACTTTTATGGTATAACGGATAAGGGTAAGCGCCGGGAAAAGAACGAAGATACTTTCTTTGCCCGGGAAATTCCCGGCACCCAATTGCTCATTGCAGGTGTTATCGATGGCGTAGGCGGTTACCAGGGTGGCGATATCGCTGCGGAAATAGCCCGTTCCGTAATATTGAAAAGTCTTGAAACCATTTCCGGTGATGTAATTGAGTCGCTTCGACAGGCAATCATCGCAGCCAATGAAAAAATAAATGAGGCCAAAAAGGAGGAAGCCGCCAACGAACAAATGGCCTGCGTACTTACGTGCATGGTGGCCGATAAAAAAACCAATACGTGTTGGTATGCTCACGTCGGCGATACAAGAATCTACCTGCTTAGAGATCATTCCCTGGTGAAATTATCTAACGACCATTCGGTCGTTGGCTTCCTGGAAGAATCCGGGAGGCTATCAGAGGATGAGGCTATGCGTCATCCAAGACGTAACGAAATTAATAAGGCCCTGGGATTCGAAAATGATATCAACTTGCCCGAAGATTTTATCGAGACCGGCGAATCGCCTTTCCTGCCGGGAGACCAGCTCCTTCTGTGCAGTGATGGCCTTACTGACATGATCAATTCAGCGAATATCATGCAGGTATTAACTTCTGAAAAAGATATAGCTTCCAAAGTGCAGGCATTGGTAGACGCTGCGAATGAGGCTGGCGGAAATGATAATATTACTGTTATAGTGATACAAAATGATAACTGGCCAAAGCAAAAGGGAGAGCCCGTAGCTATTGAAAGAAAGAAAGCTGAAACGGCGACTCCTGTTATCACCAACGAAGCCTTGCCAAAAACCGAATTGAACCAGGCTAAGACGAAGAACCGCAGGATGATGGCGTTCCTGGTAATTATTTTCATCGGGCTGGGCGCCGTATCGCTCACTGCTGCTTTTCAAAAAAATAAAAAAAAGGTAACCCCCAATCCTGTTACCCTTACCATAGAAAAGAAACCAAACGAACCACTCACTCAATTGGTGGCGCGTGTGAGCGACTCATCGAAGGCGTATTCCTTGCCCCGGGATAAAGCTGCTATACCATTAAATGCTCCGCTGACAATATCGAAAGACAGCTTTTACCTGCGTGGTAATGGTGCCGTGTTCGTTGCTGACAGCTTGTATAAAGGCGCCTGCCTTTATCATTGATCCGGCGGCAAAAAATATTGTGCTTGATAGTGTGGTGTTTCAAAATTTTGATGTTGGCCTCGTGGTTCAAAAGAACAATATAACGTTCAGGCATGTACGCTTTATCAATTGCCGTATTCCTGTACAATATGTAGTGGCATTTAAGGATTCCGTGATATCAGGCAAATTCAAAGATTCCATTTTCATCACCCGGTCAAAACCCAAATAACGTATGACGAATTCAGGCTCATGGTTTAAAAACAGAAATGCAGAACGTACGTGTTTATTGCTAACAGGCATCATCATGGCATTCCTGTTTTGGAAAATGTTTTCGGTGTTGCAACGCGATTTTGCCGAAGTGGACACGCGCATGGCGAACGGAACCATGATCAACCTGAATGATGATAAGCCGGGGGAAAGGATGAAAGAGGTGCTGGAAAAAGGAATGTATTTCGAAGATCCGAAAGATATTGCCTTCATTGCCACAACGGTTGCTGCTGCAAAAAAACCGGGAACAGCCATCGACAATGTAGGCACGTTAAATAAAGCGCCCTATTTCGTAAATGCTGACCAGGCCTTTTCACAGGGCGGAGCCTCTTTCAAAAAGCGGGTGGAACTCTCGAGAGATTTGCTTGGCTTTTCTAAAGACGATTCCACCTCATTTAAAAAGGAAACAAAGCATCCCTTGCAGGTTGCTGCACAAACCGGCGTAGGATTAGGAACGGGTACTATTTCAGGGACCGTAAAAAACCATAGCGGCCAGCCGGTACAAGGTGCCTTGCTGAGACTGCGGCAGTTGGTTCCACCCGACAATACAAATGCGACAGGTGACGATAACGATATCATTCAATTTAAGAATGGGGTTCGCAAAGTGCTTTATCGTGACTCGACAAAAAAGCTCCAACTGCTATCATTCAATGCGTATGCACGTACCGATGCTTCCGGAAACTTTTTGTTTTCAGGCCTGCCGGTAAACCAATCTTATGATCTTACTTCCTTTGCAGCCCGGTTATGAATTCGGCCCTTCGAAGGGAGTTGAAAAACTTAAGGGCAGCGTTGCGTTTCATTTTGTACAGTCGCCGCACACGATGAAACTTTTTTCGACACATGATTTTAATAACCTGAAAAAAGAAAAGGCATTTATTGTAAGGACACCGGAAGAGGTGACTTACTGGTTTCGCCTCATCGTAATCACCTTTTTTGCTTCCTTCCTGTTGCTGCATCTCATTTTGACGATTCGTTCGCCCGGCGCCGATCAATTGTTGCTGCCGGTGGTAATGATACTGACGGGCCTTTCCTTTATCGCATTATTCAGTCTCCAGGACCCCTTAAGAGACCGTTTCCTTGTGAAGAGCACCTTTATTTATTTCTGCATAGGAATGGGTGCAATAGCGGCGTTCCAGTTTATCAACCTGAAAAAGTTTACGCCTGATTCGGGATTCTTCCGCCTGTTTATTTTTAAAAATGAAAGAAGCGCTGCCAATGGCTGGCCGTGGGCGCTCGCGGCCATGGGATTACTATGTCTTGACATTCTCTTTGGTACCGGCCCTGAAGGTAGCGGCGTTAAAGTAAATTTGTTCGGATTTCAGCCGAGCGAGGTAGTAAAGTATTTGGTGATCCTTTTCCTCGGTGGATTCTTCGCAGTCAATGAAAAGTTCATCTCAGAATATCCATCCTTTAGAAAGCGATTATCATTTTTTGTATTAGCTGTCATCGCCATTGTCGCCACTATTTTGCTGTTCCTCGTAATAGGCGACCTGGGCCCGGCCATCATTTGCTGTTTCACTTTCATTATACTTTTCTCTTTTTCACGTGGAGATTTTATACAGGTGGTTGCCACCATGCTCCTGTATGCGCATTACCATATGGGTATTCAAAAATGTGTGGACAGCCACCGGTGTTACCATCGGTGCTATGGTGCTGTTTATGCTGATTGGCAAAAAGAGATTGAGTGAATCATCCATAATGGCGCTGGTGGTAGTAAGCGGATTCCTGTTGCTCGACCAGGTTCCCATTTTAGCGAAAGTAATACCGGGGCCAATACACAGGCTCGTAGACCGCAAGGCCATCTGGTCTGACCCATGGAACAACCAGGTATATGGTGGTGACCAGGTAGCCAATGGCATCTGGGCGATTTCTACCGGAGGCGTCACAGGGCAAGGTGCTGGTGAGGGTTTTGGCAAGACGATTCCTGAAGCCCATACCGATATGATTCTTCCTGCGATTGGTGAAGAATTCGGATGGGTAGGCATTACCTGCATCTTTATTTTATTTCTCGTGCTGCTGCATCGCTCTATTATCATTGGAAGGCAGGCGGGGCCACCCTTTTTATTTTACCTGTGCGCCGGCGCCGGCATCGGGTTATTTGTTCAATTTCTCCTGATCGCCGGCGGTTCTACCGGTGCGCTTCCGCTGTCGGGAGTGGCATTGCCATTTACCAGCTACGGTGGTACCTCACTTTTATGTAGTATGGTGGCAATAGGTTTTTTACTGAGCGCATCCCGTTTAAAGGGAACGCAGGCGCAGATGGCCTACATTTCCCGCAGGCAGGATAAGAATCTTGTTCCCGCGTTGCTCGCAGCCTGTGCTGCCATCGTGTTGCTCATAGTTAACGTGTCCGGCTATACGCTCAACAGGAAAAAATGGATTGTGGAACCAGCGCTGGTAGCCGACCGCAGTGGTGTACGCATGTACAGTTACAATCCAAGGATCAGCATTTTAATGAACAGGCTGCAGGCAGGAAATATTTATGACAGGAACGGCAGGTTGCTTGCCTCCAGTGATCTGAAGCTGGTACAAAGTCAAAAAGATTCATTGCTGGCTCTGGGTATACCGCCTGAAAATATCGAATCACTTTCTTATAAAAGACAGGACCGTTATTATCCATTCGGTGAATACATGTTTTTCTGGACAGGCGATGCCAACACAGGCGTATTCTCCGGTGGCACCAATGGTTATTTTGCTGAATATGCTCACGCCGCCGAACTCAGGGGCTTTCCTGCGCCCATTGAGAAATACCAGGTGAGCGCCGATCGCTACCGTGAAGAAAAATTCTTACCCGTATCCGGTACCGAGATGACAGTGGCTAAAAGAGATTTCAGCGCCCTTGCTGATTTACTCACCTCGGGTATTAACAGCAACCAGGTGGCTGAATTTAAAAAACGTAACAGGAACATCACACTCACCATGGATGCAGCGTTGCAGACAAAGATTGAGCTGGCGCTGCAACAGGATGATAGCGTAAACAGGAAAGAAGTTTCAGTAGTGGTGATGAAAGACAACACTGGTGATGTACTCGCTTCAGCCTGCTGGCCGCTACCGCCGGTAAACGATTGGGATAAGCTTACGCTGCCGCAAAATGAACTCAATAAGTTGCCCGGCTGGAATGTAAATACGGACATTGGATTTACGCATGCCACTCAACCGGGCTCTACAGCAAAGCTGGTTACCGCTATGGCTGCGTTCAATAAACTCGGTGTTGCCGCAGCCAAAAAAACAATTAGAATCTATCCAAAAGATTTAATAAGGGTAAACGGACCCGAACCGGACGAAGCGGGCCTTATCACTATGGAGAAAGCCATTGTAAGATCCAACAACTCATTCTTCATACGGCTGGCCAATGAAGAGCAGTTGCAGGAGCAAATGGTAAACCTGTACATGCAATCAGGTATGTTCCTGCGTGGTGTTGGCGGCTATTATTTTGAAAATGATAATAACAATACCGCTCAACAGGAAAAGTGGAGAAAGTTTTGGCGGGAAACAGAATTTAAAAGCCTGAAGCGTTATGATCCCAACAACATACGCCGCACAAGGGCGCTTGGTATTTCCGGCATGGCATGGGGACAGGGCGAGTTGGTGGCCACGCCTGCCTCTGTCGCACGCATTGCTTCCGGGATTGCCAATAACGGTATCATGATGCCTTCCCGCTATGTGCTTGATGTAAATGGCCGCCCGACGCAACCCAAACAAGGCATTGCGATTGCCGGCGATTCGGTGTATGCACAATACCTCGCCACGTATATGAGGGAACAAAGCGCTCCGAAAAAATGGCAGTTTGGAATTTTTGTTGCCGGTAAAACAGGAACTCCTGAAAGAATCGTAAAAGGCGAAAGCATCAACGATGGATGGTACGTCTTTTTTGCTCCCGCAGCTAACGACACAGGTCACGTGGTAGTGTGTATTCGTATCGAAGGAACAAAGGGTTCCAGCGATGCCATGGCGCTCGCCGGTGCACACATCATTCCTTTATTGCTGGAAAGTAATTACATAAAAAGTTTTGATCCATTGAAAAAAGCGGGATTGCCGCAGGTCGATACATACGAATGATCTGACTATGCATCCTTCGGCTCATGATATACATTAACTCATTATAAAAACAACATCGATATGTTCAATTTATCTAAAGAAAAAACACATGACGTAAAAAGCATCCGCCATATCCTGTTGCAAAACATTAAGGAAAAGCTGCAAAGAGTGCAGGGAGATGAAGGGGGAAATATAATGGGGATATACCTTTTTATCAATTGCAGTGAATACGACAAATACTTGTATGAGTCTGCGGTATATTCCAGCATTCCCGGGAAATTTAAGACAGAAGAAGTGCAGAAGATCGCAGACGACTATGCCATTAGCTTATCATCGTCTTTGAAGTTGGAAGTTTCTTTTACCAACCTGTTTCCACCACAAGCCGAACTGATGAAAGAAATGGATGCGGCCATTTTTATATCCACCAAAAGATCAGGGTTAACCAATAAACAAAGCAGCGCCTTCATAAAGGTGTTGAACGGCGAAGCAGAACGGGATACTTACCTGCTCGATTCCTCAGGCGGAAGGATCAATATTGGCCGCGAATCAAGGGTGCAGGCTGCCGGAAATTATGTAAGAAAAAATACGATTGCCTTCAGGCCTACCGAGCGCAACCGTGCGGTAAGCCGCCAACATGCACACATCGAGTGGGAAGCCGACAGCAATTCATTTTTGATTTTCGCTGATGAAGGCGGAATACCACCGAATAATAAAGTAAAGGTGCGCACGCCCGAAGGCGTATTAATAAAAATGCAGGCAATTGAAGTAGGCCACCGCCTGCAGGAAGGCGACCAGGTAATCCTGGGCGATATGGCCGTATTGGAATTCACTTATTCAGGAGAAGAATAACGATGGCAAAGATTTTTACTATAGCAGAAGGTTTGGAAAATCTCGGTGCGTTGAAATCGGGAGGGCAGGGCTCCGTGTATAAAGCCCGCAAAACCGGCGAGATCATTACCGCAATCAAGATCCTTCCCACCCCTATCGCCAGCGAGAATGATGATGACAAACATTTCATTTCTTTCCGCAATGAAGTGCAAAAATTAAAGCGGGTAAACGAAGTTCCCAATCCGAATGTAGTAAGCATCATCGCATCGGGAATCACCAGCTCAGGTAATCTTCCGTTCATAGAAATGGAATATATCGAAGGGCCTGACCTTGGTGAATTGCTCCAACCTCCTTATGATCCCGTTTTTACAGTGAAAGAAACGCTGAAAGTGGCTGACCATTTGGCCAATGCCCTGGCACATTGCCACCGGGCCAATATCAAGCATGGCGATATCAAAAGCAACAATGTAAAATTCAACCAGCGCACGGGTAACTATGTGCTCCTGGATTTTGGGCTCTCGGTAATGTCTGATGAACAACGGCGCACCAGTATCCGTTATGCAGGGGCAATAGAGTTCATGGCGCCGGAGCAAAATACCGGCGAAACACTTACTGAAACGGATGTGTATAGTTATGGAATTATCCTGTTTGAACTCCTGGCAGGCTCCGTTCCGTTTCCCCTGACCAATAAAGGGGAGATGGCGCGCAATGCAGTGATGCTGGCTCATATGGAAAAGCTTCCGCCGGATATCATTACACTCAGGCGCAATGCCCTCCCCGGCGACTGGAGTGCCGATAAGCAGCAAAGGGAAATGGAGATCCCCGTATGGCTGCTGAGCATGATCTATAAATGCCTGGAAAAAGATCCTGCCAAACGGTTTAAGAATGGCATGCGAGTTGCAGGAATTTATCCAGCGGGGTACCATCAGTGACGAAAGGAAAAAAGCCATTGATAACCTTATCGCGCAACCGGCAAAGCCGGAGGTAGATGAGCCTGCATTGAGAAAAGAAATACTGGTATTGCAAGCGGCTCTTGCCAAAAAGGAAAACCTGGTCAAAGACCTGCAATATGTTGTTGAAACCCGCGACCGGGAATTGATAGAAGCGCAGCATTACATAGCAGCAAGGCGTAAAGGGTGTGTCAAAATCCGTTTTTTTCCTGTTATTTATTGTTGCCCTTGGGCTGGGTGGCTATGCAGCCTATGATAAATATTACAAGCCCGGAAAGCTTTTACCAACAGGCACTACGGCAAATGTTGAAAAGAAATTAGACGCAACTATCGATCCAACCACCGATCCTCACTGTTGTCCCGCCAAACGATAAACCAATAAAAAAAGCCATTAACAGTCCGCGAAAGAAGTCGATTACGCCCATTGCCAATCCAAACAAAAAGCCGGTTAAAAAAACCAAACCTGTTATCCATCACAGCAAATATCACCTTCGACAGAGCGAGACCTATGCGATTCTAAAAAACGCCTATTTTTATAACGCTCCTGATACCAACAAAAGAAGTGATGTTTACCTGACACCCGGCGATGCCACCCTTACCCTAAAGCAAGAAAGCGGCGACTTCCAATACGCGATCTTTATCGACGGGGATGGAAAGCCCATTAAAGGCTGGCTAATGAAAAAAGATTTTAAGGTGGAAACGGATTACTAATATTTGAATCAAGAAACAAAACTAAAGGCACAGGAATTAAGCGGAAACCAATCGACACACTTCAAAGTAACGAAATGCTAAAACTGCTATTCTTATCACTGGCAATTTTTGTGATCTTTGCTTTTTACCACAACATAAGACAACAATACAAACATTTGCCCACACAATTAAAAGAGTCGAGATGAATCTACGTGCATTTGGCGTAGAATCAGATGACTTTCCTTCTATCGAAGCCGTTATTGACTTTCGTGGAGTCTTTCAAAAACAACAGGGAATATTCTGGATTGGGTTCCGGGAATAATACTGGTGTTGGTTGGTTTGATGAATTTGCGTGGTCTTACCCGTGATAAAACTTATAAACCAACAGGATTAAAAGTGGGTTTTATTCCCTTAAAGCTTAGAAGAAGTTCAAATCCGCTGGCGATTATTCCGTACAAGCCATGATCCGGTGAATTAGTATAAGCATACCCGTTATAGATGTTTCAAAAATAAAAATAATGGTTATTCCTTTGTTTACTGCAATTCAAAATAAAATTCTTATTATCTATAATGACAACAGCAAGAATTTAAGCATTGGAGAGAACCAAAAGATAAAGGTTTCCAAATCAGAAAGTGACCTGGCCCTTGCGGAAGCTTTAATAGGCGAAGATCAGAAATTAGAGTACCGGAAGTTGCTGAGTGAAAAGCAGCAGGGACGGGCTACTTATTATTTGGAGAATGCCATTCCAACTTCCTCTAATTCCATTATCTTTCCTGTAGGTAAAGCAGGAATGGGATTTAAAAGCAATAAAACCTTTTATTCAAAATGGTGTTTTGTTGACTTAGATTAATTTTCATGGAGCATTAATTGGACGAAAGGGAGCCAAAGGCATTTTCCTACCGCCAAAACTTCCATCACCTTAGAAAGCGGAAAATGGAATGGAAGGGTTCGTCTAAATTGATAAGGTAATGTATCAAAAATTGTTACTCCGATTTCTAATGGAGTTTGTCACAACGCCTGTATATTGGTGTTCGTAATTTAAAATTTAAATAAAAGTTTCGGGTGGTATGATTTTAGTGTATTTATAAAAGGCTATGATCATTTTGAAAGACATTATGCAGGACATGTAGAAGCAGGAAAAGCGAGTTATACTGATCCGGTTATGGGAAGGGTTTAGTCAAATAAACACCAGAATTTCAGTTTTTGTAAAACAAGTTTGGTGGATTTCTAAATCTTTTAATTAAAAATATTTTTGTGGAAACTATTATGAAATTATTTTTGAAAAATGACAATGTGAAAAAAGTATTTTGTTTTTTCTTTTTTGCAATCCATTTTTCAACCAGCATATTTGGTCAACAAAAAAAATACACAGTCGCTGATGCACATGCACATAATGATTATGTGCATCCGGTACCGTTTTATACTGCTTACAATGCCGGGTTTGGATCTATTGAAGCAGATGTTTTTCCTGTTAATGGAGTTTTGTTCGTGTCTCATAGCAAAAAAGCACTTCAACCGCAGCGTACTTTGGACAGCTTATATTTAAAGCCACTTTTAAAAGAACTGCAAAAGAATAATAACCGCAAAGTGAATTTGCTGATTGACATAAAAGAAAATTATAAAGAAAGCTTACAGCTTCTTATCAAGGAGATAGAACCATTGAAAAAATATTTATTTACTTACGTGGACAAGGCCAAATCGGTAACCCTCCTCATTAGTGGAGAAAGGCCGCTTCCTGCCGAATATAAAAATTATCCAGATTATATTTTTTTTGATGACGATCTTAAATTGGCCCATTCACCACTGGAATGGAAAAGGGTAGGATTAGTAAGCCTTTCTTTTGAAAGGTATTCTTCATGGAATGGAGAAGGAACTCTTCCGAATAAAGATGAGAAGTTGCTTATTCATGTCATTGACAGCGTTCACCATGCCGGGAAACCAATACGATTTTGGGCTGCGCCTGATAATGAAAATTCCTGGAACCTGCAGATGAAACTCGGAGTTGATTTAATTGGAACTGACAAAATTGAAAAGTTTTCCAAATTCCTGGCGAAGAAGAATTGAATTGGCTTGACTATTTATTTTTTTTTAAATAGATTAATCTGAACAGTAGTAAACAAACAAAAATCCAATATTTTTATTTATAAATAAGCAACTTATTTAGGAAATTGAAGGTTATTTTAACTATCAAAGACGAAACCGGTTTCACAATAAAAAATGGATAACATTTGTTATTAAATGCTTACAAGCCTCTTATCTTCTTTGCTGTTTTGCCTTTTATCCATTCAATAAAGTCGAAATATTTATTTAGCTGTACCTCATACTTATCATTTTCAATCATTGAAATTAAAGGATGCAGCCGGGAAATTTTCAGTTCATTTTTTGTATGGGACGAAAGTGCAGTTGCCTGGATAAATTTGAAAATAACTTTTTCTGTCTGGAATAATTTTCCCTTATTCTGAAACAATCTTTTATATGATCTGATCTCATAATCAAGATATTCAAAATCTTTGCATTCGTAGCGTATAATCAGATTTAATAACCTGGACGCCTTATAAATAACCGACTGGTAGTTAATTTTACCGATCAGGACTACATGGTTAATATATTTCTGTGATTTGGTAAAATCGTTTGCTCCAAAGAAACACACTGCCAGGTAAAAATGTAATTCACTTTGTTTATCGTAGTCTGAAAGGGATTGTATTTTCGCTAAAGGACCGGATACTTTCTGAATAAATTCTATTGCTTCCTTGTATTTTCCCAAACCGGCAAGAAGCGCCAGCTTGTAAATAATTATATAAAAATCAATGATCAGCCGAAAGTATTCGGGGTAATTTTCATTCAACAACTGACTCAATTTTCCCAAATAAAAAGGCATCTCTTCGTATGACCCAATGGTTCTCAGGCTGTCCAGGATACCATCAAGGGCTGAGAGATAATCCAGGGGTGGATTATTCCATTTGGAAGGGTTATGTTCAAATAGGAGATTAAGTTCATAAAAGGTTTTTAGTGCTGATTTAAAATCTCCGATATCTGTAAAGAAAAATGAATGAAACAAAAGATGCATTTTTTTGGTATCAAAATTATTTTTAATTCTTCCTGTCACTAGCCCCATCTCACTGAGTATCAGATCGTTCAAATGCCTTTTGTCCTCTTCAGAAAGGATTTTTCCTGAGTTGATCATCCTGAATTTCAGGAGTTCATACAGTGAATAATGCTCATGAGTATTTCTCATGGTTTTAATTATGTCTCTTGCATCCATTTGCATTTCGACCAGTTTTTTCTCGCCAAGGCCTTCGAAATTCAAATCTGACAAGTAATTAAGTTCATACCGGTTGATCAGGGGCAACATAAAGATATTTTCGGATTTTGCAGCGACTCGTTTTATCTTTTTTAACTCCTTGAAACTTTCTTTATGGAGTGAACGTTCCTTAAGAATATTCACTCTCATCAACTCCTGGAAAACGCTGAAATTAGGATCGTCTTTGATTTTTGCCTGGATCAGGCAGTCTGACAATATTTTGACCAGGTACCGTGCCGTATTATCAAATGAAGATTTTGGGTGCAGCCTGGCAAATTCTTCATCGATTTTGTCCAGGTCATTGTAGGGCGTTTGTTCTACGATATCAAACAGGTCAAGATATTCCTTCACACCTGACTGCTTTTTGGTAGAAAGTTTGAAGAGTCTTTTTTCGGATTTGGATAGGGAATTAACCAGTTTTACCAATGCAATACGTGACATACTTTTTCTTTTACTATTAAATACTTTTTCAAGAAATAATAAACGGAGTAATCAAACAATCTGCCCGGCAGAATTACTTTTTGGAGAAGCATTTTAACCTTCTGTGCCCAACAATATTAATCTTTCCTCTTTTTATTTTATTGGAAAATGTCAAAAATAAGTTGTCCATATTTGTTTTAGGATTCACAAAAAGTGTTATTTTTTAATAATAAGGTATTATTAATTATCAGCAAGTTATGTAAAAATATACTCTAAAAATCAATTTTTGTAATTCTAATTTGAATCTAAATTAGGTAATATTTGGGTTTCTCAAAAAAATATCTTTGGATGGCATTATTAAAACTTTAACGTGATATGATTCCCAAAAAAATTGTAGTTGTTGGAAGTACCAATATGGATATGGTTATAAAAACTACTCATATTCCTGTACCCGGGGAAACGGTACTTGCCGGTTCGTTTTTTATGAATCCTGGTGGCAAAGGCGCTAACCAGGCTGTAGCGGTGGCAAGACTTGGCGGAGATGCTGTTTTTATTTCGAAAACTGGAAATGACATCTTTGGTAAACAATCTGCTCAATTGCTTGATGAGGAAGGCATTAATACATTTTACCTTCTTTCAGATAATGATCTTCCTTCTGGAGTTGCCCTGATTACGGTAGATGAACTGGGCGAAAACAGCATTGTTGTCGCCTCGGGAGCAAATGCCAATCTTTTTCCGGCAGACCTTGCCAACGCTTTGGAGGAAATTGGTAAGGCTACTATTATTTTAATGCAATTAGAGATTCCGATAGACACTGTGTTTTATGTGGCTCAATACGCCGCTACCAGAGGAGTTAGTGTGATTTTAAACCCGGCTCCCGCTAATGCATTATCTCCGGAATTATTAAGTCATATTGATATCATTACCCCTAACAAAACTGAGGCTGAGATGTTGTCGGGAATCAAGGTGAATAACCTTGAAAATGCGAAGAAAGCAGCTAAAGCGATATATGGAAAAGGGGTAAAAAATGTAGTGGTTACCATGGGGGCATTGGGAGCAGTGGTATGTCGGGAAGGAAAAATCCACGTGGTTGGAGCGAAGAAAGTAGAAGCATTGGATACTACAGCTGCAGGGGATGTTTTCAATGGAGCACTTGCTGTTGCCTTATCGGAAGAAAGATCTTTGTTGAGGCGGTGCAATTTGCGTGCGAAGCAGCCGCCATTTCTGTTACCCGTCTTGGAGCGCAATCATCCATTCCTTACAGAAATGAATTAATCGCTTCTAAAATAGTTCTTTAGGGTATATAAAAAATATATTATATAAAAAAATTGAATAAAAGTGATTTTTATTTCATTTAAAAACGTTTGTTATGATAAAAAAACCAAATTGCCGTCTTATTTTTTTCGGCGCCTGCTTAATAATTGTAAATAGCCTGGCAGTTCCCGCCGTTTTTGGCCACTCAATAACCGGAGTGAAGAAAAAATCTTTAGCTAAAAATTATTTAAACCAGCAAAGCCAGGTTAAAGGTATGGTAACCGATGAAGATGGAACTTCCCTTGCGGGCGTATCCGTTCTTATAAAAGGCACCAGCCTGGGAACGACCACGGATAGTAAAGGTAATTATACTTTAGAGGCTAAGAAAGGCCAGACTGTTGTTTTTTCCATTGTTGGTTATGAAACCCGTGAAATTGTGTACAATGGCCAGGCGCATCTTAATGTTCAATTATCTGTTACGTCAAAAAGCCTTAATGAAGTAGTTGTAAATGTTGGATATGGTACGCAAAAGAAGGTAAGCCTGACGAGCGCAGTAAGTCAAATCTCAGGAAAGGAATTGGTAAGAAGGCCTGTGTCAAGTATCCAGCAGGCGTTACAGGGGAAACTACCGGGTTTAACGATTTTTGATAAAGGAGGTAGTCCGGGTTCACCCAATACTCATATTGTAGTCAGAGGCGTAAATACACTTTATACCTCCGAGGACTTATCCGGTTCGTCTGTTTCACCACTTGTACTTATTGATGGGGTTGAACAACCTTATGGGAATATAAATCCTAATGACATAGAATCAATTTCCGTTTTGAAAGATGCCAGTTCCACAGCAATTTATGGATCAAGGGCTCTAACGGCGTAATCCTGATTACCACCAAACGGGCAAGGAATGGAAAGGTAACGGTTGACTACAATGGTTTTTATGCAAGACAGAAATCTGTAAGCAAACCTGAAGGAATGGATCTGGAAAGCTATCTCCGATTGGAAAATGCTGCTTATACAAACGTAGGTTCTACTCCTCCGTATCCCTACAAAGAAGAAGATATCCAACCGTACGTTCAGGGTCATGCTACCGATCCTATACATTATCCTTTGCCTTATGATTTTTATAATTATGCCCTTCACACTGCTCCGCAAACAAGCCATTCTTTATCAGTAAGCGGTGGAAATGAAAATTTCAAGGCGCGAATGAGTGTACGTTACCAGGACCAGGAAGGCATTATTGACAATACCAGTTCACAATTAAGCCAAGCGAGATTGAATACCGATTTTAAAGTTTCTCCTAAAATTAATGTGAGTGCAGACCTGGATTATCGGTATGAAAAGGATTTGAATCCTTATGGTTTGGCTCAAATATTTCAGTTTATGACTCAGAACGCGATTTGGGATGTTCCCCAATATCCAAATGGGGATTATGGAGGAGGAAGGCAGGGTAACAATCCTTTGCTACTTATAGAGAAAGGAGGATATAACCGAAATGCCTCTGATTATATTATAGCCAACGTAAAGGGAGATTGGGAGATCGTGAAAGGGCTGACATTTTCTACTCAATTTGCGGCCCGTTCCACAAACGTGATAGGAAAATTATATCAGAACACCTGGCAAACAGTTGATTCTACAACCGTTAAAAAAAGGAACTTGCATAATAGCCTGACAGAATCCAGGAGTAATGATAGGGAATTTACATTGAACAATCTATTACATTATTCCACTGATTTTGGGGATCATTCCTTAAAAGTGCTGGCCGGTTATTCCCAAATCTACCACAGCAATACCTCGATAAGCGCTTACAGGCAGGATTTTTACAATAATGACGTGCAATCGCTAAATGCAGGTGCAAACGATGATACCAAAGATAATGGCGGAAGTGATTATGAATGGGGGCTGCGGTCTTATTTTGGCAGGGTAAATTATTCTTATAAAGACAAATATCTTTTTGAGGCCAATGGGCGTTTTGACGGTTCCTCAAGATTTACAGGAAACAATCAATATGGATTCTTTCCTTCCTTTTCTGGGGGATGGAGAATTTCACAGGAAAAATTTTGGAGTGGCTTACAGGATTTCGCAGATGAACTTAAGCTAAGAGGGTCATGGGGCAAAACCGGTAACCAGGCTGTAGCATTGTATAGTTATTTTCCTACTTTAAATCTTGTTAATTATGATTTTAATGGAAATCCTGTGCAGGGATATGTTCAATCTCAAATTGCCAATCCTGATCTTAACATGGGAAACCACTACCGAATCAGACATTGGCTTAGATGCAGATTTGCTTAACAGAAAGATTTCCTTAACGGTTGATTACTATAAGAAAAGAACAGATGGTATATTACTAACTCTGCCTGTGCCAGGTACTTTGGGTTTAAACGCAGGGCCACAAAATGCAGGGACAGTGGACAATACGGGCATTGAATTTTTAGTGGGAACTCATCAAAGGTTTGGTAGCTTTGGACTTGACGCAAAAGTTAACTTAGGTATCAATCAAAACAAAGTGGTTGATCTTGCAGGGACTGGTCCTTTTTATTACGGAAGTGACTATGATCCCCGGTACACCATCCAGGAAGGATATCCTATTTATTCCTTCTGGGGATACAAAACTGATGGTTTATTTCAAAGCGATGCAGACGCCGCTAAAGCCCCCGAATATATAAGGCCTGCGAAAGCGGGTGATGTGAACTATGTGGACATGAACAGCGATGGTAAAATTGATGCAAGGTGACCAGACCTACCTGGGAAACACTTTCCCAAAATATACTTTTGGAGGTGACTTTAATTTAACCTTTAAAGGGTTTGCTTTAAATTTAGCCTTCCAGGGAGCTGCAAAAGCGAGCATAAGAATGGCAGGAGCGCTGGGTCAACAAGGTAATTATGAAGGAATGGCACCGGATATTTTAACCAACAATTATTGGACCCCGGATAACCCCGGTGCATATTTCCCCGTCCTACCAAACAGGACCTAAGGAACCAAACAAATAACGACAGGCTTGTTTTAGATGCATCTTACTTAAAATTAAAAAATGCCCAGTTATTATATCAAATTCCCACAAGCCTTGTTAATAAAGTTTCCATAAGCCAGGCAAGCGTTTATGTTTCAGGAACGAACCTGCTTACTTTTTCTAAATTAAACAAGTGGCATATTGATCCTGAATCCATGTCCGGGTGTGCAGAATTATTACCCGCAAACTGCAATTTACACCGTTGGTTTAAATTTGCAGTTTTAATCGAGCGATTATTCATAAAATAAAAAATTGAAATTATGCGCTACTTAATCAAAATATTATCACTTATTGCAATGGCCTCTATTTTAGTTGGGTGCAAAAAAGACCTGTTGGAAACCATTCCCAATGACCGCATTTCTACGGAAATATTCTGGAAAACGGAAAAGGATGCTACCTTGGGTGCCAACGCAGTTTATATTTATATGTCGGAAAGTGCTGAACATTTTATCGGCTGGGACGGGATGAGTGATATTGTATTCACAAACCCTCAGCCTCCAGAAGCTTTTATCTCCCAGGGGCAGTTTACCACACTTAACAGCAGGGTATCCGGTGATTGGAACAATGCTTATGCCGGGATTCGGGCAGCTAATACTTTTTTAGCACATGTTGGACAAGGTGGAAACTACCGATACTGCCTTGATTGATGAATTGAAAGGAGAAGTAAGGGTATTTCGCGCTTATTTCTATATTCATCTGGCTTCCCTGTTTGGAGATGTACCATTGGTTACAACTGAAATTACAGTGGAGGAAAGTGAAAAAGTAAAGGACACCGGTTGGAGGTATGGGATTTTATTTCCAACGAATTGACAGAAGCGGCCGATCATGCTGCCTGTTACCCAAAAGGAAAAAGGAAGTGTAACCAAAGGAGCCGCACTGGGGTTAAAAGCAAGGGCGATGCTTTTTGCAGGCAGGTACCAGGAAGCTGCGGATGCCGCAAAAGCAGTAATGGATCTGAATTTATAGTTTATACTCCTTCCTATGAAAACTTATTTAGTTACGGCGCAGAGAACAATAAGGAAGTGATTTTGGACATTGAAAACATCCCGGATATCCATTCCACCAATATCTTTCAATTATTTGCGCCAAAAAGTGTGAATGGCAACAGTAAGTGGGTACCTACCGAAGCGGTCGTGGATTCATTTCAAATGAATAACGGCCTGGCGATTTCTGATCCTGCAAGCGGCTTTGATCCCTATAACCCTTACGTAAACCGGGATCCACGTTTGAAATATTCGGTGTTTTTGCCGGGAGACACATTGCCCAACAGTAAAATATTTAATCCATATCCTGAAAGCAATTCTGTTGATGCGGTAGGTTCATCATTCGTCGTGTCCCCGACAGGATTCAACATAAAAAAATATGTCAATAAAGAAGATCTGGGAAGCCCCGCCAACTGTGGAATCAATATAATCCTGATAAGGTATGCAGAGATATTGTTGACTTATGCGGAAGCAAAAATAGAACTGGAACCAGATTGATGCTTCGGTTTACGATGCCATTAATGCGGTAAGAGAAAGGCCTGATGTGAATATGCCACCTATCACTCAAGGCAAAACACAGGATGAAATGAGACAGATCGTTCGGCATGAACGGTTGGTGGAACTGGCTTTTGAAGGATTACGTTATTTTGATATCAGGCGTTGGAAAATTGCTGACCAAGTAATGCCGGGAAAAGTATATGGCGTCACTTACACTGATGAGAATGGCGATCTGCAGACAGTTGAAGTCCCGGGCTGGACACCAAATATGGAAGACCAGGGATTATTTATGGCCTATTCCCCAGAAAGAAATGGACCTTGAACCCTAATTTGAACAAAACTCCGGCTGGTAATCGGATTTTAACCTAAAACAGTATTAATAACCTAAAACAATATTAAGATGAAAAAAGTCCTATTTTGTTTGTTTACTATCACATTTGCTGCTACAACGCAAGCTCAGACAGCGTCTCATGTCAAGGGAAGCAAACAGAACAAAAAGTGGAATATTGTATTTTTCCTGGTAGATGATATGGGATGGAGTGATGTGGGCTATGAAGGTAGCAGCATGTATGAAACACCCAATATTGATAAATTTGCAAAGGAGGGGGTTCGTTTTACCCAGGCTTATGCAGCATGCCATGTCTGTTCCCCAACACGGGCAAGCATCATGACAGGAGAATATCCGGCAAGGCTGCATCTTACGGATTGGCTTCCCGGACGAAAAGATTTTCCATTTCAAAAGTTGGAATCTCGGAAACTAACGGTGCAGCACCTTCCCTATAACCAGCCAACCCTTCCAAGAGTACTGAAGGATAACGGATATAAAACTGCCATCTTCGGTAAATGGCATTTGGGCTGGGATGATACAACTTATGCCAACTCGCCACAGCGTCAGGGATTTGATATTCATATTCCGGATTGGGATGCAGGATGGCCCAACGGAACTTATTTTTCACCCTATGGGTTAAAAGGGTTGGAAGGTGGTCCCAAAGGTGAATATCTAACAGACCGCCTGACCGAAGAGGCAATGAAGTGGGTCGCCAAAAATAAGGATCATCCATTCTTCCTTTACCTGGCCAATTTTGCAGTACATGATCCCCTGCAAGGACGTGGCGACCTTGTGCTTAAATATGAAAAAAAACTAAACAAAATGTACAAAGCGGAAGCGGCTTCAGGGAAAATGGCAGGAAATGTTTCCTCAACTACCATGTATAATGAAAATGCCGGAAAGGGAAAACCTTATGTACTTGAAGGAAATCCTGATGATCCCAATCCTCTCTCACGGGAAGAACTGGATGCATTGTATAATAATAAAAATTACCAGGGTTATAGTTTGCTTCCCAACAGGATAGTTAAAGTCAGACAACAACAGACCAACCCGATTTTTGCAGCAATGGTGGAAAGCGTGGATGAAAGTCTGGCCACTGTCCGAAAGAAGCTGGAGGAGCTGGGATTGGCTGATAATACGATTATCATCTTTTTCTCGGACAATGGCGGAATGTCAGCGGCAAACTTTGGAAATCCAAAACGCAATATTTCACCATGTAACCTGGATCGGGCCTATTCTACCTCCAACCTTCCTTTGAGAGGTGGCAAGGGATGGCTGTATGAAGGCGGTATACGGGAACCTTTAATTATCTATGTGCCTAAATCGGCTACTAATGGAAAGGTTAGCGATGTTCCTGTGGTAAGTACCGATTTTTATGCCACTATAATGGATATGCTTCATTTACCAAAAACAAACGGAAAAGACGGAATTGATGGCATGAGCCTGGTCCCTATTTTAAAAGGGCAGGAAGATGGTATTAAAAAAATTGCTGAACGCCCGATATTCTGGCATTTCCCTCATTACAGTAACCATGGCGCCCAAAGCCCGGGAGGCGCAGTAAGATATGGAGATTATAAATTACTTGAATATTATGAAAATTATACCGTACAATTATTCAACATTAAAAAAGATCCGGGTGAACACCATGATCTGTCAAAAGAAGACACTGCCAAGGTAACGCAGTTGCGGAATATGCTACATGCATGGAGAAAAAGCGTCAATGCCGTTATGCCTTACCCGAACCCTAAATATGATCCTAATGCAAAATGGCCGGCGCCTTCCGCTGATGATGATGAACCGTAGTTCTTAAAAATTAATCATTTATTTATCATCTAAAAATCATGAGATGTTTATTATTCAAAATTATTCAGTCGCGATTGTCTTTTGCTTCATCACCATGCTTTGTTGGGGTTCCTGGGCTAATACACAAAAACTGGCAAGCAAAAGCTGGCGTTTTGAATTATTCTATTGGGATTATGTGATTGGCATATTGGTTTTTTCCCTTATTTCAGCTTTTACTTTAGGAAGTATCGGTAATCAGGGCAGAAGTTTTTTGGATGATCTTGGGCAGGCAGCGGCAATCAATATAGGATTGCCTTGCTGGGTGGAATAATATTCAATGCGGCAAACATCTTATTTTCAGCAGCTATTTCAATTGCCGGAATGGCGGTTGCTTTTCCAATTGCAATCGGGTTGGCGTTGGTATTAGGGGTATTTATAAATTATTCAGCTGAAGCAAAGGGAAATCCTGTATTGCTTTTTACCGGGGTTGCTTTTATCACACTTGCCATTCTTATTAATGCCGTTGCCTACGAAAAGCGTCCTCGGGAGGGAGCAGGGTTACCAGTAAGGGGATATTATTATCGATCGTTGCAGGGGTGCTTGATGTCTTTTTTTTATCGTTTTATAGCAGCATCAATGGATCTTGCAGAATTTTATTCATCCGGCGGCTGGTAAAATGACTCCTTATACGGCTGTCTTTATTTTTTCGTGTGGCATATTCATAAGTAATTTTTTATTTAATACCATTCTGATGAGGCATCCTTTTGAAGGGAACCCTACAAACTATTCGGCATATTTTAAAGGGAAACTTCCCACGCACTTTGTGGGGGTATTAGGAGGTTTGATTTGGGGGCTGGGCAATTCTTTTAATCTCATTGCAGCAGGAAAGGCGGGTGCAGCTATATCTTACGGTTTAGGGCAAGGGGCTACTTTGATCGCCGCATTATGGGGTGTTTTTATCTGGAAAGAATTTAAAAATTCGCCAAAAGGGACGAATGCCTTAATTGCAGCGATGTTTCTCTTTTTCATAGTGGGCTTGGGTTTTATCATATATTCAGGCGCCTGATTATTGCTACTTCCGGTTTTCTTCTTGATGATTGAAAGTATTCTTAACCTCCATCAATTTTTTTGATATGGGAAATAAATTCTGTGGATTAATAATTTGTGGACTATTCTTTGGAATAGTTGCTCATTCCAACAACCTGATTTACAAGGGAAACTAAAAGAATTATTTGCACTTCCCAGTTCTTCTAACAAACACGCTGAATGGCTCTCGTCATTGAAGGATTGGAGAAATACCGAAAGAAATACTATTCATTACAATGATTCTGAATATTTGCGTCCTGAGTTTGGATGGATGAAGAAAACCTTTATTTATGTGCAGATGATGGCACATGACAGATATTTTTATGACCCTGTTAAACGAAAATATACCGTAAACCGGTATTTGAATGATCTGCAAAAAAGATATGGAGGAATTGATGCAGTCTTAATATGGCCGACTTATCCGAATATTGGAATTGATAACCGAAATCAATTTGATCTCGTAGCTGCAATGCCGGGTGGATTAAAGCCGTTAAGGCAAATGATCATTGATTTTAAGAAAAGAGGCGTAAGGGTTTATTTTCCCGATAATGATCTGGGACAAGGGAACAAGGCCTATCAATGAACCTATGAGCGTTGCTTTGGTTAAAGAGATGAAGGATTTAGGGGCTAGATGGCCTAAATGGAGATACCATGTGGGGTGTAACGGAAGATTTCAGGGATGCATACGACAGCCTTAATTATCCGCTTGCTTTGCAACCTGAAGTGGCTATTAAAGATCTGAGAATGGTAAAATGGAACATTAATAGTTGGGGATATTATTGGAATTACGGATATAAGCCCGGCGTTAGTATTTATAAATGGCTTGAACCCCGGCACCAGGTATTTGAAACCAACCGTTGGAAAATTGACAAAACCAATGACCTGCAGTATGCCTTCTTTAATGGAATAGGCTATAATGCCTGGGAAAATATTTGGGGAATATGGAATCAGATACCTGAACGGTATGCAGAAACCATCAGAAGGATCTCCGCTATTTACCATCAATTTCCAGGAATATGGAATAGTCAGGAATGGGAACCGGGATTCCCTGTAATACAAACAGGCGTTTTTGCTTCAGCCTTTCCTGGTGTTGACAGAACGGTATATACATTTGTAAACCGGGATAGCTCTGATAAAATGGGAAAGCAATTACGGCTTCCCTTTCAGGAGAATATGCGGTATTTCGATTTGTGGAACGGAAAGGAATTAGTGCCGGAAAGAGAAGGGAGTGACAGGTCTTTCTTGGTTTTACAATCAAAAAAAAGGGATTTGGAGCGGTATTGGCCACTAAAGAATATATGGTAACCTATTCCTTTTTCCGGTTTCTGGATAAAATGCATTCTTTGGCTAAAATACCTTTGAATACACTACCTGCTTCATGGCGCCCGTTGCCACAGCAAATAGTGAAAATTGATAAGACCGAGCCTGCTGCGAAGACACCGAAGGGAATGCGGCTGGTTCAGGGAACTGAAAAGTATTTGTTTGAATCGCGGGGGGTAATGATAGAGGGCAACCCTCTGCCGAAAGCAGTGGGGGTTCAGCATCCCTGGGAGAGCCACCCTTCCAGGAACCAAAAGCACCTCATGAAGATATCGTCTTTTTATATGGATACCTATCCCGTTACCAATAAGGAATTTAAAAAGTTTTTAGATCAAACAGATTACCATCCTAAAGATGATTATAATTTTTTAAAGGACTGGAAAAATAGAATGTATCCAAAAGGTTGGGATAATAAACCAGTAACCTGGGTGTCATTGGAAGATGCCAGGGCTTATGCAAAATGGGCGGGCAAAAGGCTTCCGCATGAATGGGAATGGCAATATGCGGCGCAAGGGAATGACAATCGTTTATATCCGTGGGGGAATAAAATGGATTCTACCAAAATGCCTCCCGCTGACAGCGGCAGGGTAATGAGGCCACCGACCGCAGTAAATGCATACCCGGAGGGAAAAAGCCCTTTTGGCATTGAAGATATGGTTGGAAATGTATGGCAATGGACCGATGAATATATGGATGAGCATACCAGAAGTGCCATATTGAAAGGAGGTGGCTATTACAGGGCTACTACTTCAAAATGGTATTTCCCCAGGGCATACGAACTTAATAAATATGGAAAATATTTATTGATGGCACCAAGCCTTGACAGATCCGGGACAATAGGCTTCAGGTGTGTTGTGGATAAATGAAAATGCTAAAGAATTTGCAAATGACTTCCTTTTAAAAAGAAAAAGTTTTTTGGCCTGGACAGGCTTTGGGTTTTGATTTTACTATTCATTTCTTTTGCCGATACACTCCCAAGCAAAACATTCAGGATGACTGTTAAGGAATATGAAGACCGCGTGCATGCCATTTGGGTAGCTCAGATGCTGGGTGCAATGATGGGATGGCCATTTGAGCATAAAGTTGCTGCTGTGGATTGGGTAAACAGTTTCAGTAAACAATATAAGACAGCCCCCGTTGACGATGACTGGTATTATGAGATGGTTGCCCTCCGCGCTTTTGAAAAATATGGTACCGACATGACCGTGCAGCAACTCGGTAAGCAATGGGTGGAAAATTCGGCAGGAACCTGGGGATCCAGTGAGCAGGCGCGATTGCTGATGGAGAAAGGAATTTTTCCTCCTGAATGTGGGCAGCCGCGTTATAATAAATTATGGTTTACTATCGGTTCGCAATTCAGTTCGGATATATATGGAGCTATTAGCACCCGCCATGCCAAACCTTGCCGCTAGCAATTGCCAGGAAATATGATCACATCAATGGATATGCGGAAGGCGCTGATGCCGGCGTTTTTGTAGCTGGCATGATAAGTATTGGCTTTTAACGAGAAGGATCCGCACGAAATTGTGCGAAAAGCGTCGCAACTGATCAGTCCGCTTTCGCCATACAGGCAATGCCTGGATATGGTGATAAAAATGGCAAATCGAAGGTAAATCTGCCGACGAAATTTTTGATGCCGTGGAACAAAAATGGCATACGGTGTATCCCGCCACAAATAATGCAGTGGCCAATGGAGGAATATGGCTGCGAGTGTATGGTTTGGAGAAGGAGATTTTTTAAAAACCGTCAACCTTGCTTACGGGGCGGCGGATTTTACCGATGCTGATTGTAATGCTGCCAGTGCGGCTTCCGTAATAGGCGCCATGCACGGCATGAAAGCGTTGCCTTCGCATTGGTAAGCCAATTGGGTGATAGCATCATTGGTGATAAAATGGGAAAAGTCATGCTTACGCCCCCCGTCGATGAAAGTATAACACGGCTTGCCAAAAGGACGGTCTTGTAGGAGAAAAGATACTTTTGGAAAATGGCGCTGATGAATCCGGTGGGGAATTGAAATATACCAGTGAGTATCCGGTGACACAACCTGCAGAATTATTTCGTCTTTCGGAACTCACAAAATATTGGAACCCGGATTGGAAACTTGAAGGAGCAGGCTTTGGCGGTGCGGGCGGAGGAATGCGCGGTATAAGGGCCTTACCTATCTCGATAGCAACGTATTGGCAACTTACCCGAAGTGGAAGTAAAAGGCGTGAAATTGAGCCGTAGCCTGGTAGTGAACCAAGGGCAAAAAGTGCTTTTGTTTAATGCGGGAGTGGATTCACAAAGAGTTTGGGAATTACTTGTATATATCGGTAACGAAAAATAGTTGATCAAAAAATAAAGGGTTGCGAACACGGGCGAAAATGGTATCATAAGAGGATCGATCTAGCGCCATTTAAAGGGAAAACAATAAAAATACGCCTCTATCAAAAGGTACTCATCCCCGGTAAAGAATCAGGAAATGCTTATTGGAAAAATATCCGGATCTTATGATTCTGTGATAATTTTTCGGAGCCGCATGGGCAATTTTTTCATTCAATAATTTAAAACCAAATGAAGACCTCTTTCCTAAAAACTTTCATCGTAAGCATTAGCTTTATTATTTTATATAGCAAAGGAGATGCCCAACACCAACCCGCCAGGCTGCCTAATATTATTTTTATTATCGTGGATGACCAGGGCTATGGCGACCTGGGTGTATTTTATCAAAATCAAAGGGCAGCATTGCATGACCTTTCGAAGCCATTTGAGATTTCACCCAACCTCGATAAGTTCGCTTCCGAAGGTGCCATACTTACCCAACATTATTGTGCTGCGCCCGTGTGTGCCCCTTCACGGGCTTCGTTGACTGCTGGGCGTAAGCCAGGGGCGTGCCAACGTTAGAGACAATCAGTTTGACAAAGCACTGGAAAATAATTATAACATGGCGTCTACTTTACATATGTTGGGCTATAGTACGGCTGCGATAGGAAAATGGGGACTCCAAGGGAATGATAAGTGGGATGTAGACGGGTACAAATGGCCTTCACACCCTCTGAAACGGGGTTTTGATTATTTCTTTGGATATATGCGGCACAGCGATGGGCATGAGCATTATCCCAAAAACGGGTTATATAGGCTATACTGGGCTGAAAAAGAAAAAGAAGTTTGGCAGGATTATACCAATATGACTCCCCTGCTTGATAAATGTTATACGGCAGATCTTTGGATTGCTGTCGCCAAAAAATATATAGAAGATCACCTGAAAGGTGCAGAAAAAGATAAGCCATTTTTCCTTTATCTTGCCTTTGATACTCCGCATGCTGTATTAGAACTTCCGACGGAAGCTTATCCCGCGTGTAAAGGTTTAAACGGAGGTATGAAATGGCTGGGGAAAGCGGGACACTTTATCAGTACCGCTGAAGGCAACCCGGATTCTTACATCTATCCTGAATATAAAAATGCGGTATACGATGATGCATCTTCTGCTTCACCTGTACAGTGGCCTGATACTTATAAGCGCTATGCGACAGCTAACCGCCGCATAGACGACGGTGTCGGAGATATTGAACAACTTCTTAAAGACCTGAAGATTGATTCTAACACCATTGTTGTTTACACCTCTGATAATGGCCCTTCCATCGAATCGTATCTTCCTGAAAAATACGTGTCCAACCACCCCACTTTTTTTAGCAGCTACGGCCCTTTTGATGGTATCAAGCGCGATAACTGGGAAGGCGGTGTAAGAATGCCAACCATAGCCTGGTCGCGCCCGGGCACATCGCACCGGGAAAAGTAATATCAACGCCTTCTATATCATACGACTGGGCGCCTACTTTTATAGACATTGCCGGAACAGCGCCTCCGGTACGAATGGATGGCGTATCATTATTGCCCTCACTTACCGGCTCGGGCAAACAACAAAATGGCCTCATCTATATAGAATATTATGCAGATGGAACAACACCGGATTTTAAAGAATTTGAGCCAAATCATCGCGGGCGCATCCGGAAACAGATGCAATTACTACGTATTGGAGATTATGTAGGGGTGCGCTACAATATTAAATCGCCACGCGATAACTTTGAAATTTATAATGTAAAAAGCGACCCAAAGGAAAAACATAACCTGGATGATAGTAACGAAAATATTGCTTCCGTTAAACCGGATGTTTTAACGGGCAGTGGCATGAAAGAAATGAATGTATCAGCCCTGGAAGATTATATGAAAACGCGTGTACTACAGGTACGCCGTTCCAATAGCTCGGCTCCCCGTCCCTATGATACCGCATTAGTGCCTTCGGTAAAAGCTGTACATCTGGTTCAGGGCGTGAATTGGAAAATTTATGAAGGAGATTTTCCCTGGATTCCCAATACTGATAACCTGAAAGCCTCATCCAGGGGCCATGCAATGAATACCAATCCCAATATTGCCAAAAAAGAAAAGAATGCGATTCTCTTTTTCAGCGGGTACATTCGTGTGCCGCAGGATGGAAAATACACATTCTATATGGGAACAGATACGAAGGCCTATTTTCAGGTTCACGATATTGAAGTAATTGATGAAGCCTACGGGTATTCAGGCGGCCTAACCCGTGCAGATACATTGTATTTAAAAGCAGGCCTACATCCCTTCGGGTTGTATTATTATCGGAAAGCTTCAAACGGAGATCCATTTTTAAGAGTAGCCTGGTCAGGGCCTGCAATGAAAAAGCAATCGCTGGAGCCATTCCTTTTTTATTCTCAATCTGAATAAACTCATGACAACAAAAAGGCAGTTTTATTTCTTTTCGGTAAAAGGCTTTGTACTTATTAGCCACCAGCTAAAAAAGACCCAACTATCTTTTTATCGTATGGCCTTTGCATTTTTCATACTGTCCTGTACTTCCTTTGTACAAAAAAGCGTTTGGCCAGCATGTTATTATATTGATTCAGCGAACGGGCAAGACACTAACAATGGCAAGTCAGAAAATAAACCCTGGCGTTCCTTGTCTATGCTGCAACAAACTAAACTTTGCCCGGGCGATACCGTAAAATTCAAAAGGGGATCAACATTTAACACCCTTCTTTCGATCTCACATTCCGGTAATGTCAGCAATTATATTACCCTGACTGATTATGGAGACGTAAGTGCGCCAGCCCCTTCGTTCACCAACCCGGTGTTTAAAGATGGGAATTTTGGCAATTGCATTCGTATAAGGGGAAGTTATGTAAAGGTAGAGAACCTATATTTTCATCATACTGCCGCTTATGTGCCCGGTAATTACCATACTGATGGAGGATGGCCTGTATGGGAAATGGGAGCCATATACATTGGTAAAGGTGCCACGCATTGTATTATTGAAAACAACGAAATAGAAGATTGCACAGCGGGTATCAGGAGTTATGGGCAGCATGCATTGATTACCCATAATTATATTCATGATTGCAACCGGGTATTAAAAAAATGGGACTGGGGTCCGATAGGTATCTGGCTTGGCGCAGATTACCAGGAAGTTTCTTATAACCGCATTTTCAATTACAGAGCAGAAGATCCCCGGATAGCGTGGCCTCATGGCAAGGGCGGCGGAGCAGATGGAGGGGCATTGGAAATTGATGATGCGCGTTATGACAAGTTTCACATTTTAATTCATCATAACTACACAAGAGACTGCCAGGGGTTTCTTGAGGTCACTTGGTCTGATGTAAAATCAAAGCCGAAGTATGAAGATTTCCGCATCCATCACAATATCAGTGATGACTACCAGCAATTTATTGCTTTGTGGGACGGGGCAGGTTGCCGGATCGAAAACAATACGATCGTACGCAGGAAAATGAATGCCAACGATTGGGGCGTTTTTAATATTACGCAGGATAGCGGCAGGAATATGATACGTAACAACGTCATCATTACCGAACGTTCAATCCCTGTCTTTAATGTCGGATTGAATAAAGTGCATCATCCTGATAACATTATCGGGAATAACCTCTACTATGCTGCTTCCGGCAGGCTGGTAATGGGAAAGGAAGGGCCCGGGAATCACGCCGTTTTTGCCAACCCGCTTTTAAAAAATTACAATAACTCTAAAAGCGCAGACGATTATTCTATAAACCGGCTTAGCCCGGCGATTGACAAAGGAGAGCGGCTGGGTTATAGAACAGATTTTTTTAACCGGAAAATTCCTTCGGGTTCAGCGCCGGATATTGGAGCATTTGAATTTCAAAACCACGGAAATTAAAAATAAATTATTGATACTATGAGCAAAACATTAATATTCGGCTTCTTGTTTTTTATGGCAATACACAAAGTACATGCCCAGCATCCTGCGATGCAGCCCAATGTGATTATCATTTTAACGGATGACCAGGGATACGGAGATTTTTCCTGTAATGGCAACCCGGTTCTCAAAACGCCTGCATTGGATAAGCTATACAGTCAAAGCATCCGGTTCAGCGATTTTCATGTGGCACCACTTTGTACACCCACCAGGGGAGAGTTAATTAGCGGGCTGGAGGCATTACATAATAAAGCCTGTACTGTTGGAACAGGACGGGATATGATGCGCAGGGATATTATAACTATGCCTGAGATCTTTAAACAGAATGGTTACCGTACCGGTATTTTCGGTAAATGGCATCTGGGAGACAATTATCCAGACAGGCCTATGGACCGTGGTTTTCAAAAATCCATCTGGTTCAAAGGTTGGGGGCTTCTTTCCGAAGCGGAATACGACAATGATTATTACAAAACCCGTTATTTGGATAGCCTCAATACAGTTCAATCAAATAAATATTGTACCGATCTTTGGTTTGATGAAGCTATAAAATGGATGGGAGAAATGGCCGATAAAAATCAACCTTTTTTTGTATATCTGCCAACTAATGCGCCACACGGGCCATTTTATGCGCCTGAGAAAGATTATAAATTTTATAAGGATAAGGTTACGGACAATAAAACGGCAAAATTCTTTGGGATGATCAGAAATATTGATCAGAATATGGACCGGCTTGAAAACTGGCTGGATAAAAGGAATTTGGCAAAGAACACTTTGGTTATTCTGATGAATGATAACGGAGGAACAGGAGGTGTAAAATTATATAATGCCGGAATGCGTGGAAAGAAAGGAAGCAATTATGAAGGTGGACACAGGGCAGCCTGTTTTATTAAATGGCCAAATGGAGATTTTGGCAAACCACGAACAGTTTCTTTTGCCACGGAGATAGAAGATCTTTTGCCCACATTTGTTGATTTACTACATCTTAAAGTGAATGGGCAGCACGATTTCGACGGTGAAAGCCTGGTGCCTGTATTAAAAAATGCTGACGGAAAACTTGCTGACAGAATGTTTGTAGTTCAATATGGCGGACACGACAGGCCTGAAAAATATTTTGATTGTACCGTATGGAATTCATGGCGGTTGGTGGGAAGCAATGAATTATATGATATCAGTAAAGATCCTGGACAGAAAGAAAATATTGCAGCACAATTCCCTGAAGTATTAAAAAAGATGTTGACATATTATGATAACTGGTGGAAAAAGGTGAGGCCTGGTATAGATGACTTTGTGCCAATTTTTGTTGGCTCAGATAAAGAAAATCCAGTGATATTAACTTCGAATTTTTGGGCCGATAGTGCTTACGTAAATACCCAGTGGAAAGTAGCCAAGGCAGGCGGCCCTTTAGCAGGTGGCACATGGCATATTAACGCGGTAAAAGGAGGGACATACAGGCTTCAGTTAAGCCGCTGACCTTTCACCTGCAACGGAAGCTTACGGAATTAGGGCCTGAAACGACAATCGGTGGCACGAAAATAAGAAAAGGAAAGGCTGTTCCTATTGAGTTTGGATGCGTTTCCTTAAATAGGGGGATTCCGATAATAGTTAGAAAAAACAATAGTGATGCAACAACAATTTCAATTGAACTGAATATACCTGCAGGAAATAACACATTACAGGCATGGTTCAGGGATAAAACCGGTCAGGATATTTGCGGTGCGTATTATCTAATAGCAAAAAAAGTGAACAATGAAAATGAAATTACCATAAGAGACACAAGTAAAAGGCTATGAACGGAATATTTCGTTTTATTAATTAAAATAATGAACGTCCTGATTTTCGGGTTAATATATACAAATACGTATGCTACTTCGGGAAAGAAAATTTTACTTGCAAAAAACGCAACGTCATTTATAGGGATTGCCATGCCATTGCTTCCTTCTGAGGCCCGGCAATTTGCAGGGGCACGAATTATCAAAGTACCTGCATCAGATCACCGGAGCCGTTTTTCTCCTTCATCAGTCTCGCGATCATTCAACCCCTCAAATTATAATTGAAAAAAATAAAAACCTTGGAAAAGAAGATTACCGTATCTCTGTTCAAGGCTCTGATATTATCCTTGCAGGCGGATCTGACAGGGCGACATTATATGCGGTTTATGATTTTTTGCAACGCCTCGGTTGCGTGTGGATAGCCCCGGAACTGGCATTTTACAATGGATCATCCGAATATGTTCCCCGAAAACCGGTTCTCTTTTACAGCGCTTCGCAGCCGGTAAATGAACACCCGCGTTTTATGTACCGTAAAATTGATGTAGAAGAAGGCCGTTCCCACAATGTAGAGAATCTGAAACAGATCATTGAATGGATGCCCAAAGCGCGTTTTAATATTTTAATGATCCCCCTGGATTATGGCGGTGGAGGCAGAGTAAAATGGGATAAATGGAGAAAACAACTGACACCCGAATTAAAGAAAAGGCCTGATGATAGAAGTGGGAGGGCATGGTTATCAAAATTTTTTAAATGCCGGGATGGAAGACAGTACCCTCTTTTATGAGCATGCCGGTTGGTTTGGAAAAGATAAAAAATGTAAGCCCGACCCCAGTGAATATCTTGTTTTTAATACCTCAGATAAGGATGCAGTAAAATATCTTATCAATAATGTTTTAAAGTACATTTCTTCCCATCCTGAAATTGACATTTTTGATTTTTGGCCACCGGACGGTGCACGCTGGGCTGATTGTCCAGAGTTTGCGTCATTAGGATTGCCGGTTGACAGACAGGCATTGTTAATTAACCAGGTAGATTCCGCCATCAAAAAAATACGACCGGATGTGCGCCTTGAAATGATCGCCTATCAACCCGTATTATTGCCTCCGCAAAAAGTAAGGCTGAATAAAAATGTGCTTGTTGATTTTTGCCCGATCAACCAAAGTTTCGAAAAGCAAATCTATGATCCTTCGGCTGTCAATAACGCAGGCTATGTAGAAGCAATCAATGCGTGGCGGCAAAGTTTTACGGGAGACATTGGCTTGTATTCTTATTTCCGCAAATATGCATGGCATTCATTGCCCAATGTGATCCCTCATTTTATACAACGCGACATGAAATGGTATGCCGGAGTGCCGTTGCAGGGAATCAGCAGTTATGCCGAACCCGGCGACTGGTTTACTTATGAACTGAATCATTTTATATTAGGGTATTTGGCCTGGAATCCGGATATAAATGTTGATTCTCTTATCAATCGGTATCTCATCGTTCGTTACGGAACGGCGTATAAATCTTTACGCTCAGCGTATACTATTTTGGAGCATATTGTTCCGGTTTACTGCAGTATTCCATATACAAAACTTAAATCAGAAACACAGATAGCAAAAGCGGAAGCAAAAATGGCTTCGCAAATATTGAAAATGAATAAAGAGAAAGAGAAATTAACCGATGCAACGGTGAGAGCCAATTTATCGCGGCTTTTGCTCATGCTGCAATATGCTGGTTATGATCTGAAAATACAGGAACAAGTTGCAGCGCATGCAACAAACGAAACGATTCTGGCAACTATGAAGAAGTTGTTGCTTTTCTTAAAAGCCAATAAAGATAAAGGCGTTTTTATTATTTCAGATAAAAATGATCTTTCATGGCTGATGAAACATTATCATGTTGAACCTAAATAGAAATAAGTTATAAAAGTTGGTTTACTGCTAAACCCTTTTAAGACAATGAGTCTCTGATGAAAACAGAGTTTTTTATATCGATATTGGTCTTTGTGCTTTCACAGGTGTGTAACGACGAAGTAATATATGGGCAACATCTAAGCCGTTATGTAAATCCCTTTATAGGCACCGCGAACCAGAAAACCAATAAGGTAAATTGGAAAAACGGTGAAACGTTTTCGGGGGCGGTTGTGCAGGCGTGTATGGAAGCGGAAGCCAATCCTCATTTGCGGTTCCTCTTTATTTTGAATTGGTTGAACCGCGTGACAGGGAAAAGGTATTTAAGAATTTTGTTGATTAAATACATGACAACGGCTATAGGTTGACCGCCGGAGATATTGGTTTCAGGTATGTTTTACAAGTGCTGGAGGATGGTGGAGAAAGCCGTGTGGTCTACCGAATGAACCATAATGCAGACAGGCCGGGCTACGGCTTCCAAATCAGCAACGGTACTACTTCCCTTACAGAATCGTGGCAGTCATTGAAAAATGTTTCCAACGATCACATGATGCTGGGGCATCTGATGGAATGGTTTTATAGTGGTCTGGGCGGCATAAGCCAGCCAAAGGATGGAGCAGGGTATAAAAAAATAAAAATAGCGCCTCAATTTGTAGAAGGTATTAATTGGGTAAAATGCAGCTACCAATCTATAAACGGGCAGGTAAAAATTGAATGGCACCGGACGGGACATAATATAATACAGTTGAAGGTGGAGATTTCTGCGAATACAAAAGCCGTAGTTCTGCTTCCTACAGATACAGTTAATGTCTTTTCAGAAGACAATGAGAAGATAGCAGTGACATATCACCCTCAACGGAATCTTAATGGCGATCAACAAACAAAGGCCTTTATAGGTTCGGGAGCCTACCTGTTTCAATTCCGGAAAAACAATATGAAAAATAAAAGACAATGACTATTACAAAATTTATCGGGATTATGAGCGTATTCGTCGGTATTATTGCCGGCTGTGCCAAAACAAAAAAGCCGGAATCTTTTACAAATCCACCGGTGGATAGCACAGCAAAGGATACTTCCAATGTAGATTTGTACCCCGGAGTCCCCCAATCTGGTATTTACGAAGTAACCATTACCAAAGGTGGTGAGAGTAAAAAAATGGTCGTTTTCCAGAGTACATGCCCGGAATACCAGGCCGGCTACATGAACATGGCCACCAATGATGCGTACCCTTTATCAATATTTAAAGGCAGAAGCATAAGCTGGGCTAATTTTTCAATGTCGGGTAATGTCACGATCAAGGTGAAAGTCATCAATACAGCCAAGGTGCCGGTAGCCGGTAATGTAAAGGTGTTTCCTTCCGAGGATAATATTGTTCCTTCTGTGAACGGAAATGAAATTTCGTTTACCCTTACCCAACCCGGCCAGTTTTCCCTCGAGATAGGCGAGAACGGGTATAAGAATGGATTGATGCTGTTTGCCAATCCGCCCGAAACTGATATTCCGGACACCAGTTCAGGAAAATTTATTGTTTATGATCACGCTTCACAATCAACAATCGTAGGCGCCGCATCAGGAAGTTACTCCGGCATCTATTTCAAAAAGGGCATTCATGATATTGGTGTGTACCATGTACCTTCCAACATTAAATTTATTTATTTTGAAGATGGGTCATGGGTATATGGAACTTTGATTATGGATGGAAACCCGGGGGTGAAAATTTATGGGAGGGGCGTACTTTCCTCCGCCAAATTGAACTACCGGGAATCCCATTGTGTTGAAGCAATTAATCAAAGTGATAACATAGACCTGGAAGGAATTGTGATTGCCGACCAGAAATTTTTTGCGGTGCGGTTGATAGGAAAAAATAATATTGTAAAATGGGTGAAGACTATAGGCGGCTGGACGTACAACTGTGATGGTATTGCCGCATATGAAGGTTCGCAGGTGTCACACTGTTTTATCTGGGCAAATGACGATAATATAAAAGTTTACCGGAATAACATCACTTTTTCAGATTGTGTTTGCTGGCAGTTGAATAACGGCGGTATCATACAGTTAAGCTGGGGCAATGGTAATGCTACAAATGTAACGATCAGTCATATTGATATTCTTCATGCCGAATGGAACAAAGACGAAGTGAACCGCGGAATTGTAAGTTGTGTTGGCGATAAGTTTGCCAAGGGAGGCATGTATGGGCTTCAGCAAAATTTTTTGATCGAAGATGTAACGACAGAAACTCCTGTACCTCTAATCTTCCGGATTTCACCCAATGCGGCCAGTCCTGATGAGATTCATGGGATGGCTTTTAAGAATTGGAATGTAAAAATGGATATGAGTAAAGGGTTTAGCAATTATATCCAATGCAGCGATCTTGCTAAACCATTCGACGGCTTTGTTTTTGATAATTTTATCCTGAACGGGGTCCAACTTAATGCTTCCAACTGGATTACTACAGGCAACTTCCAGCTGCAAAACATTGAGCCACCTGTTTTTAAGTAACCATAAATTTAAATTATGCAACAAAAATTAATCGTATTTCTTTGTTTACTGGCGTATTTCACATTTGCAGACAAAGTAAATGCCCAGAAAAAAGAACCATTTCTTTCTTCGGTGGTTTATAAAGTAACGGATTCAGATTCCTTGAAAATGGAAATAAAGTACCCTCCCGGAATCAAAGCCAATGACACTTTCCCTGGTATCGTATTTTTTTTCGGTGGTGGCTGGATCAATGGCAGTATTAAGCAATTTATGCCGGAAGCGGATTATTTCGTAAAACGGGGCCTGGTATGTTTTCTGGTGGATTACCGGGTGCAGTCAAGGCAGGGAAGCACACCCTTTCAATCTTTAATGGATGCCAAATCTGCAATCCGGTATATTCGCGAAAATGCAGGTAAATTTAATATCTGTCCGGATTCTTTGGTAGCTTCCGGAGGCTCTGCGGGTGGCCATTTGGCAGCCGCATGCGCCCTTGTCGACAGTTATAACAATCCTTCTGATAACCTCTCGGTGAGTGCCAAACCCAATGCACTCGTGCTTTTCAACCCGGTGATTGACAACGGGCCTGGTGGCTACGGTTATGACAGGGTGGGCAATGCTTATAAGAATTTCTCTCCTCTTTTCAACATTCACAAAGGTGCCCCACCGACAATTATTTTTTTAGGCACGAAAGACCATTTTATACCTGTAGCAACGATGCAATATTATAAAACAGTTATGCAAAAAGTGGGCAGCCGGTGCGATCTGGAACTGTATAACGGTGTTGGCCATGGCTTTTTCAATAAGGCTGGTTATATGCAGGCTACCCTTCGGCAGGCCGATCATTTCCTCACATCGTTGGGGTATTTGAAAAGATAACCTTTTGGGATTCAGGAAATGCATGAAAATCTGGTGGCTTTCGTCAGTTCTTTATTCCGGTAAATGTAGTAAATAAGAGGACCTGATCAACCAGGATGTTCTTCCAAATGCGTATTGTCCGTTTTTGGGATTGTGTTAAAGAGTTGAAAATGGTTTTTTTGCACCTTTATAAAGAAATACATTTGGGACTCTTAAAATCTCTTAAGAAATAACGTTTGCAAAAGGCCAGTTTATGATATTGAAATTACCGGTTATCACTTTGATTTTCCTTTTTGGCGGAATAGCTACCACAGCATTTGGGCAGCCTGTCCCGGTGAAAACGAATGAACAGTTCGTGGCTCCTTCTAACGTCCAGGTAAAAGGTGAACTTGAAAAAGCCATCTCAATAAGCGAGCATGGACGATTGCGTACATTGCCTTCCTGGAATGACAGCGCCCTCATAAAGATGTTCACCGAAGAAGCCAGGAACAATAACAAAAAACAGGACTGGTATGGCGAACACGCGGGCAAATGGTTGTACGCGACTTCACTCGCAGTAGAGAGGACTAACGATGATTCATTAAAAAGCCTTTTGTTTAGCACGGTCAATTTCCTGGTAAATAACCAGGAGCCCAATGGTTATATGGGATCCTATTCCCCGGAGCTTAGGCTGACCAATAAAAATAATAAAATTAAAAACCGTTCATGGGATGTTTGGGGCCTGAGTTACATGACGCTTGGGCTTCTTAAACTGAATGAATATTTTCCGAAACGGGAGTACCTGGACGCCGCCAAAAAGATAGGAGAATTGTTTCTCAAAACTTTTGGTGACGGGAGCGAGGTTGTTACAGATTATGGTACCAGGGATGGCATTTCTGCTACCATCATTCTTGACCCGGTCGTGGAACTTTACAGGGTAACGGGTGATAAGCGGTATCTTAATTTTGCAAGGCTGGTGGTAAATGAAATGGAGGCGAAGCAAGGTGTCCGGTTTATCTCCGTCGGCCTTTCATCATGGTGATATGGAAAGTATCGGCGACGGTAAAGCTTACCAGATCATCTGGAATCTAACTGCATTGGTTAAATTGTACGAAGTAACAGGAAATGATAAGATCCTTACTGCTGTTGAAAATTCATGGAAGAATATTGTTGATTACCACCTCACCGTTGCAGGTGGCCCATGGGGCGGTATTGGAAAACATTATGAATGTTTCAACCGAAAAGGTTTCTGGGATCCTTATGGATTTATCGAAACCTGTAGCACGATGTCATGGATCCAATTCAACAAGGAGTTGCTCAAAGTAACAGGCGAGGCAAAGTATGCGGATGAAATTGAAAAATCGGCATACAATGCTTTACAGGGAGCGCAGTTTACCAACGGGGAAGACTGGAGCTATCATTCTTTCAGCAATGGCCGCCGGCACATAGCACATTTTAATGATTGCTGCCCTTCAAGTGGTGCGCTGGCATTGGAAGAATTAAGCCCGCTGGTTTATTCAGTGAAAGATAATGGCATTGCCTGTAATTTATACACCCCAAATGAAGCCACTATTACATTGCCGGGTTCCAACCACGTAGAAATGGTTCAACAAACAAACTATCCTTTTTCGGGTGATATTAAATTAACGGTATCGCCTTCCCAATCGTCTTCTTTCCCTGTATTTATAAGGATTCCTGAATGGGCAGGCACTGCTTCCATAAGGCTCAATGGAGAAACCGTTTCAACTGCGGGAATGGAAAGCGGAAAATATTTCAAGATCGAACGGCAATGGAAGAAAAACGACGTTATTGATATCAGCTTTCCTTTCGGATTAAAGATCCTGGAAAAGACTGAAGATGCTATCGTGCCGCAGGGAACTGCTGACATTTATAAAGTGAACTGGTTTGCTTTATCCAAAGGGCCGCTGGTATATGCTGTAAATGGCCTGATCGATGGCACTGACAGGGAGCGGGTTTTTCGTTTTTCACCGAGGGATGCGGATACGCTCTTTAAGCAGGTAGAAGCGCCGACGGGTATATTAGGAACTGCCTACCAACTGGATTTGCCGGGAAGAACGCCGCTGCTATTTCTTCCCTATTATGAAGCCGGAGGCCGGAAAGCCGGTACCTGGAGATTGACGTGGGTGCAGTGCGACATTGACTAAGCCGGCGTGTTTAAATAAAAAAATTGCCGATGAATACGGCTTACAGATTTGCGGGTCAATTGATAAGCTTAAACTGCTTTTCTTTTGATCACTTTTCTCATAATCAAGTAAGAGGGAGGTGTTTTTACATCTCCCGATTTTTATGACACAATTATTTTTACATTTGAGCAGTTGTATAAGTGAAAAGAAATTATCAAATATTTGTTGTTTTACTGTTTGTTCTTGGTGTAGGAACATTGATGATTCAACAGTGTACTCCTAAAACTAAAGAAAAAGCTTCCGGCACTGCCACAGTCAATCATTTTGTCGGAGACAATGCCTGTAAAAGTTGCCATTACGCTGAGTACAAGGACTGGCTTTCGTCAGATCATTACAAAGCCATGCAACCCGCCAACGATTCTACAGTAGAAGGGAATTTTAATGATAAAACTTTTACAGCCGACGGAGTTACCACTCATTTCTTTAAAAAAGAAGGCCGCTATTTTATGAATACCGAAGGAGAGGATGGCAAGAATCACGATTACCAGATAAAGTACACTTTTGGATATTATCCACTCCAGCAATATTTAATTGCTTTTCCCGGCGGAAAGCTGCAGGCAACAAGAGCAAGTTGGGATGCTAAAAATAAAAAATGGTTTCATCAATATGCAGGACAGAAAATTCCTGCGCACGATTGGTTGCATTGGACAGGAAATGCCCAAAACTGGAACACTATGTGTGCCGCCTGCCACAGTACCAATCTTCAGAAAAACTATGACTTTAACCAGGACACCTATCATACTACTTATAGCGTGATGACTGTGAGTTGTGAAAGCTGCCATGGCCCCGGTGAAAGGCATATAACATATATTAAAAGCGAAGGCTATAAAGCGGGCGAAAAGGTAAAAAATTCATACTTGCGCGTGGGGGAAGCGGCCAGGCGGTTCAAATCAATACTTGCGCACCCTGCCATTCAAGAAGTTCTGAAATCAGCGATGAAAAAGTGGTGTCTGGCTCCCTGCTGGATAATTATATCCCTCAAATACCCACCAAAGAATTTTATTTTGCCGGCGGGCAGGCAAAAGACGAGGACTATGTGTATACTTCCTTTGCTGAAAGTAAAATGTACAGCAGGGGCGTAACCTGTAGTAATTGCCACAATGTACACTCCGGGAAAATTCTATATACCGGGAATTCGCTCTGCCTTCAGTGCCATTCCAAAAAATACGATGATTTCTCCCATACTTTCCACCAGGCAGGCACGGTCGCTACTGAATGCAAAAGCTGCCATATGCCTTCCCGAACCTACATGGGAAATGACACAAGGTATGACCATACCTTTCGGGCTCCCCTGGCCTGACCTTTCCGTAAAATATGGTACGCCTAATGCCTGTAATAATTGTCACAAGGATAAGTCGGCGTTATGGACTGCCAATGCGGTTAAAAAATGGTATGGTCCCGGCCGCGCGTATCATTTTGCTGAAGACCTCATTCCTGCCTCGAAGGAGAACGCTGGCAGCGAGGGACACATTATGAAGTTATTAAGCGATACGGCAACGCCGGCTATCATTAAGGCAACGGCTTTATATTACCTGAAGGACATCAATACCGCTAACAGTTCACAAACCCTGCTAAAAAGCCTGAAGGATAAAAACCCGCAGGTCCGCTACCAGGCACTTAGAAGCCTTTCCAATTTTCCGCCTGGGGTTTGGCTTGGGCCGCAGGAAACGCCTTATCGGATAAAGTAAGAGCAGTACGTATAGCTGCCGCAGACCTGTTGCTAACTATTCCGGAAGATCAAATCCCTCCCTCTGAATTTTCCGCCTGGATAGCTGCCAAAAATGAATCGAAAAATTATATTTTGTTCCATACCGATTTTGCAACAGGGGATGCGATGGCCGGTGATTATTATTTAAAACTCGGGGATTATCAAAATGCGGAAAAGTTTTACCGGCTGGGTTTACAAAAGGATACGGCGATGAACTATGCACGGTTAAATCTTTCCGTGGTATATAATCTCCTGGGGCAAAACCAACAAGCACTCCGGGTATTGGAGGAGGCATTGCAAATCGATCCCGGAAATGACCGGAGCTATTTTAACCTGGCGTTGCTTTATAATGAAATGAAAGAACCGGGCAAAGCGAAAGAAAGCCTTTCCAAAGCCATTGAACTGAAAACGATGAATCCGAGGGTGTATTATAATTATGGTTTAATGCTGGAACAGGATAAAAATATCAGGGAGGCAGCAGGTATTTTTAAGAAAGGACTAGCTCTGGCACCTACGGATGCAGACCTGAACTACGCCCTGTGTCTTTTATACCTGCAGTCAGGCCAGGCCGGGGAAGCAAAAAAATATGGTGAAGTGCTGAAGAAATATTACGCAACTAACCCTGAATACCAACAACTTTTCAATGCCCTTGGGTTATAAAGGAACCTTGCTTATCTTATTTGGATTGGCTATTGTATTTCCGGCAAAAAAGTTGGTTTGTTTAATAATTACTTGCTGGAAATTAACTGTTTATAATTTTCCACTCCCTTTATTTGTGGTTTTAGGATTATTTTAATCCTGAAATATTGGCAAAAAAAATTGCTTTTTGCAAATTATCTTTCATGTGCAAATGCTTTACAGGTAACGTATTAGCCGCACTTGCAGCCATTGTTTTAATTATCAACGTTTTGTTATGAAAAGATATGGGTACTTCATTTTGCTCCCTGCATTTATTTTATTGGCACTACAAGGCAACGCTCAGACGTATAGTTTTATATCTAGCGGCGACATGAATCCGGCGGTTGGGCGGCGGTACCGGCTATCCATACCATAATAAATACGGACGGCCACACAGTCTTCCTGGGCAAGCAAAGGGTCAAAGGCGCCCCGCTCAAAAGTTTCACTCCAAAGTTTACTTTTTTCATCTCTCGAGTAGAATATACCGGAATAAAACTGCATGTCCGGGTCAAGAGTTCAGAAAATCCAGATTTCAACCATTCAACGGTATACACAAATAAAAAATTTATTTACTTCTTACCGTGATGCCAGTGAACTCGCCGGTTTGTTCGGCAAGTTAAGGCCGCCCCAATCAGTACCATGTATCCTAACGGAAAGAGAAAACTGCATACAGCCAATTTGTGGAAACCAGGCGAATTGTGGAAATGAGGTGAATATGTTTGGTTAAAAATGAAGTAATATTGAATATGGAAACGAGAAGGGCTACTTTGTCTGCTATCTATTCGATCGTAAAAAATCACCCGAAACCGACAACCACCCTGCTGCATATCAATGAACTTATCCTGAATCAAAACCTGCCATGGGACCAGGTAGTTGAACATCTTAAACTGCAAAGTGAAGATTACATCATCATGTAGCAACTATCCATTGCCGTTATATCGATCACGGGTAAAGGAATGGAATATTTTGGAGAGCAGGTACAGGTAAATTAAATTTAGCTTCGCACCTTCGCGGCATGCCATTCCTTTCCAATTGCCTTTCACCCAACGCAATTACTCCAACAGTTTCCTGCTCACTTGTCCTTGCCCGTGCCTACACGTCATTGCTTGCCCGTACCTCATGACTATTATGCATTCAGCCACGGCATGGCGATGTGTTGGTAGAAGGCAGTTGTTACCATTATGGCCCTTAACCGCCAGGATCACTCATCAATCGAATAGGGATTTCTTAAAGCTTTTAATAATCTTGTATTTGCCGTCTTCCAGAGAACGGTACCCGTAATTGAAGTGGCAAATAAATTCGGTTTGCTGATTATTGCTGTTAACGGTTATGAGTAAACGAAAGTATTCTGTTTACTTCTTCGCTAAAATGCACTAAGGATATCCTGGTATCTTCTCATTCTCATGCAATTGTGCTTGCTCGAATAGTTCCTTCATAAATGTTGCTGCATTCAATTCTCAAAATTTCATGAGTGAAAGACAGGCTTTTCAATCAACACCAATTAAAAATTATTATTTTTCTTCAGGTGAGCCCTTCCGGCAGGAGAGTGGCTTTAAAGGAAAAAAAACTTAACCCGCCAAAAACCGGTACCCTATACCCTTAATCGTTATTATTTCCAGCGAAGGATCGTTTTTTAAATAACTGCGTAGCTTGGTAATATACACGTCAAGGGTGCGCGAGTTAAAAAAGGAATCGTTGTTCCAGATCATATTAAGTATGTCTTTCCGTTCAATGATCCTGTTCCTGTTTTCATACAGCATTTTCAGCAATTCCGTTTCGCGGTAGGATAATTTTCTGTCTTCTTTTCCATCAGTCAACACCTGGCGGTTGAGATGAAAAGTAAATAAACCCAGGGTTACCGTATCCCCGGTAATTTTTTGGGGCTGATCATTTAATCGCAATAAATTGTGAATGCGAACGATCAGCTCTTCCATACTAAAAGGTTTCCGGATAAAATCATTGCCTCCGATAGAAAAACCTTTTACCACATCTTCAGTTTGTGTTTTAGCCGTAAGGAAAATGATAGGGATCTTTTTATTGAATTCGCGTATTTCGTTGGCAATGGCAAACCCATCTTTGTTTGGCAGCATCACATCCAGCACACAAATGTCGGCTGCTGATTTTTTGAATGAAGGCAACGCCCTTGCGCCATCGGTTTCTAAAATGACCTCAAAGCCCCGGCTTTCAAGGCTTTCCTTTACGATCCTTGCCAGGAACAGTTCATCTTCTAAATAAAAAACTTTAGTAATATTCATTTACTGGTTTTGATTCGTTTTTTAAACATCGTTTGGTTGCTTCTCTTGTTCTGCATTGACGCTTTTCTTCATCGGAAGCGTTATAATAAAAGTACTTCCATTGCCCGGCTCACTTTCAACCAGGATATTTCCACCATGGCTCACCACTATTTCTTTTACATAACTTAACCCCAGCCCATACCCTTTAATGTTATGTTGTTCGCCCTGGGGAATTCTGAAAAATTTATCGAATACTTTTGATTGATATTCTTTATCAATTCCGGGCCCGTTATCCTTAACTTTTATTTCAAGAATATCCTGCGAAAGCGAAGTGAGCTTTATAGTAATGACGGCATTTTCAGGCCCATATTTTAATGCATTGTCAAGGAGGTTGTATAAAACACTCGACATGTGAAGCCTGTCAGCTTCTATTATAAAAAGATCGCCGGAGGTTTTCATGTCTACTTTTGCATGTTGTTTTTCAAACTGGAGCTTCAACATTTGTATTACCTCATTCGCCAGTTTGCGCATATCTACCGGTTCTTTCTTTAATTCTACAGTTCTATTTTCAAAGATGGATAGCTTGAGTACTTTATCAACGAGCATGCTTAAACGCTGTAGTTCTGCTGCAGAAATATCAAGGTATTCTTTTGTTTTTACAGGGTCGTGACCGGCATCAAAATTTCTTAATGCCTCGATGGCCACTCCTACGGTGGCAATAGGGGTTTTTAATTCATGCGTTATGTTGCTGATGAACTCGTTTTTTATAGCTGCCAGTTTACGCTGTCGCATAAGATTGCGATACAATATCCAAAATGCAAGAATGGTTAACCCCACCAAAAAAACGGAAAAGATAATAGGAGGAGCAATTTTCTTTATCAAAAAAGGGAAAGTATTTCCCAGTTCAAGATGGTAGGTTTTGGGATGGGCAAAGCCGACTGTTACATTGGAAAAATCCAGGTCATCTTCACCGTTTAAAGCTGAGTCAATTACATGGATGGAAAAAGGCACTATTGTTTTATCATCCTTCTGTCGTTTGGTAAATGCCGTTTTAATTTCTGAAAGTTTGAGTGTATCCTGTAAAGAATCTACCTTGTATAATAACTGAAGAATGTTATTGTTTTTCCCGGTTAACGAATCTCCTTCCTTTACGAGCGAATCAGAACGGATAATAGTGGTTATGGTCTTGTGGCCGGGAAGTTTTTGGGTTTCATGCCGCGCCGCATTCACCATAGTGATCACCCGCTCGCCAGACTTCACTTTCCAATTGATATTAGTTTCTTCAGCCGAGCTGGCTTCATTGTCGTCTATCATGATCCGCAAGTGCTTATTATAAACTGAGTCAGGTGTGTCACCTACATTTAGTTTTATCGCCTGCAGGTGGCGAACGGTTTCCTGGAAATCGATGTTGGTTTTTATCTGCAGGCTTCTTTTTTCCCGATCATAATTATTCTTCAACCAATATACCTGGAAGCTTGCTACCAATAAAATAGAAAGCAGCATTAAGACAGGATCAGGTATAATAGCGCGACGTTTCATTAACGAACAAAAGTAATTATTCATTTCGGGCAAAGACAATCGTATTAACCTTTTTTAACCTTAAAGAAAGGTGGGTTAACCATTCCTCCTGTTTTGCTTCTTTAGCTTTGGTAAAAAATATACACATGAAAAAATTACTGTTAATGGGTTTTACCGTTTTGGGTATAACCTGCGTACAAGCCCAGCAAACATCAGGTAAAGTAACGTATGTAAGAACCCTGCAACTACAGATGCATATTGATAATGGCCAGGGCGAACAAACCATTCCTCAAACGCGTACCGATAAATTTGAGCTAAGTTTTGGTAACAACCAGAGCCTGTGGAAACATGCCGAGGAAGAAATGCAAACTGATGACATGGCCGGCGATGGCAATGGCATTCGTATCAGGATGGTAGGGCCGGGACAGAGCGATGTAAGCTATTGCAACTTCGGCCTTGCTCAAAAAACAGACCAGCGTGAGATGTTTGACAAAAAATTTATTGTTACGGACAGCCTCAAAAAATTAAACTGGAAACTCACCGGCGAAACCGAAAATATATTGGGGCATGTTTGCCAAAAAGCTGTAGCGCAAAACCCTACAAAAAGAATGACCATGAATATAGACAACGGCAAAATGGAACGTAAAGAAGTAAAAGATACCGTAACATTGGTAGCCTGGTTCACCACAGATATACCGGTGCCTGCCGGGCCTGAAGCTGCCGGACAATTGCCCGGGCTTATTCTTGCACTGGATATGGGCGATGGAAGAAGTTCTTACAAAGCCATTGAAATTAGTGATAAAGTAAAACTTGATGACATTAAAGCACCTACCAAAGGAAAGAAAGTAACACCGGCAGAATTCAGGGAAGAAACTGATAAGATGATGAAGGAAATGCAGGAAAATCATCCGGGTGGTGGCCGTACCATACGGATCGGAAATTAAAAGGAAAGAAGTTTGCATAATATTAAAACCATGCATCGCATGGTTTTTTTATTTCATCTCACTTAACAATAATGCGCATTCCCCCGCCATTGCCTCCATGATTTAAACGGGTTTTACCCAGGCTGTAGGTAAAGCTGAACAGGAAGAAGCGGCGAAGCGCATTCGTCCTTTTGTCCTCAATGTAATTCTGGGTGGTGGTGCGGCTTACGCCTGTATTTTTATCAAGGATATCATTTACCCAGAGTTTGATTTCTCCCCGGCCACCTTTTAAAACCTGTTTGCTGATACTTGCATTCCATAAAGGGAAATTGGCGTTAAACCCTGTCGCGTACTGGTTGCTGATATAGTAATTAAAATCTGTTGCGAAATAAAAACCTTTGGGTAATTGCCAGTTGATATCTGTTCCATATTGTTGAGTGAGATAGTTGGTGTTGGCTGCCGATTGCACCGAATAATTTGCCTGGTACAAGCTGATACCGGCATTCAATGAAAGGCTTAGTTTATCCGTAGGATCCATATCCAATCTCCATGATGGGCCCAATGAAGTGGTATTGATCGTATTGAGCAGGCCATTGGTAAATTGTTTATTGCGGCTGCGGCTGATGTTGGAACTCAATTCCATCGTGGCTTTCAGAAAATGCACCGGGAAACCCCAGCTAACGGTTCCATTCATATTGTACACACCGTTTACATTTACATAGGTGGTGCTGTCTTTCCCGTAAGGCAAGGAGCGTGGTATAATTCACTATTTTATTTTGAGTTTGCTGCATGTTGGCAAACACAAAAAAGTTACGGTTCCTGAAAGGATTGATGAATGCCATATTGAACCGGAATGAATGGATATATTCCTGTTTCAGGTTTACATTTCCCTGTACAATGTGCAACGGATCGCTTACATCTGCCACCGGCTGCATTTGCGAAACCGAAGGCTGATTGCTATTGGTGCTATAATTAACCGTAAAATTTTTAAACTTCGAAAAGAAGTATTGAAACCTTGCTACCGGAAAAATATTATTGAAGCGTGTATTGATCAATGTATCTTTTGCCCCGCTGATCACATTTCCCTTTAGGTTTGCCTGTTGCATGCTGAAACCTACTGCATAGTTGTATTTGCTCACTTGCTTGCGTAAACGAATACCGGCGTTGGTATAATTATAACTGTTTTCAAAATTATTACTCAACTGTTGGTTTAACAGATCGTACTTTCCATTTAAAGCATTGCGGTCATAAGTGGTTTTTGCAGAGTTGCTTTTACTGTTGCTGTTGCCGGCACTAAACTCAAGCAGCGAATGTTTAAATAATGGTTCCGTATATACCAGGCGCATGTTATAACTCTGCAGGTCATTTCCTAAATGATTCTTTTGGTTTAGAGAATCGATTTCAACCGGAGAAGGTAAGGCCGCATAGTAATTGATGATCGATTGTAACGATCCATTGCCTGTAGCATTATCCAGGTTGGTTTGCAGGTTGAACGAAAGTGTTCTTAATCTCTTCCTGAACTTTTTGCGAAACAATACCGTGTTGCTGAAATTATAGCCCTCGCTTTTAGAAAGGTTGTTGCTAAACCCGTCATTGCTTTTGCTGCCGTTTTGGGCAAAGGTGCCGTATGAAGATCGGCTGAAATTGTTCGTTTGCTGGTAACTCAACGAAGGCGACACTTTAATGGAAGTAAAAGAATCCAATTGAAAATCGGCGCTCAGGTTTAACCGGTGATTGTTATTTAAGTTATTCGTGTACGCATCCTGGTTATAGGTATAAGACGAATCAGGTAAAAAATATTGTCGTTGCAAAGTAGTTTGCGCTACAGGATTAAAACGGCTGTATAAATAATTACTCCGGAAATCTGTTTTGGTTCCGATGAGGTTGTTATAATTAAAGCCACCTGCCCACGTAGTATTTATGCCGGTATTGCTGGCACCCAACAAACCCGCTAACGGATCGTTATCATTGATCTGGATATTAATGTCTCCGCCGCCGCTCCTTAGCTGGCCGGCTGCGCCGGTAAAATTTAAAATATCCATAAACGAAAAACCTTCGGCATTGATATTATTGCCCATGCCGATCACAGACATTTGCCTTGCGCCTTTAAAGGAGTTTACATTAAACCGTCCCTGGTAACGATCGTTATTGCCTCCACCTGCCATTACTTTTCCAAACGATCCTTTCTTCTTGTCCTTTTTTAATTTCAGGTTGATCGTCTTTTGGCTGTTGCCGTCATCAAAGCCGGTGAGCTCAGCCTGGTCGCTTAGCTTATCAAACACCTGCACTTTATCCACCGCATCAGCGGGTAAATTTTTAGTAGCCACCTTAGGATCGTTACCAAAAAACTCTTTTCCGTCTACCAATACTTTTTGCACTTTTTCGCCCTGCGCTTTTACCGTTCCGTTTTTATCTACCTGTACCCCGGGAAGTTTTTTCAACAGGTCTTCTACATTGGCGTTGGGTTGTGTTTTAAAAGATCCGGCATTGTACTGAACCGTGTCGCCCAGTAAGGTAACTGGCGGCGCCTCTGATTGCACTACTACTTCGCTCAACACCCTCGTTCTGTCGTTCATCACGATCTTTCCAAGGCCAATGGACTTGTGAGTATCGTCTATGATGAAATGCTGAACGGTGTTATAATAGTTTACGTGCGATAACAGCAAACGATAATCGCCATTGGCGATATTTTTTATTTCAAAATAGCCGCTGTTGCTGCTCATGGTAAAACTTACGAGCGATGAATCTTTTTGCCGCATTAAAGTAATGGTGGCATTCGCTACCGGTTCTTTGGCCAATGTATCATAGAGCATGCCTGTTAGGGTTCCTTTTTTTTGCGCCATTGCCATTGCAGAAGAGGCCAATAACAGTAAAAGGATAAATATTTTTCTCATAGCCATATTTTATGGCTACGAAATTATATTTACCATCATGCAAAACGGGTTAACCAGCCTTGCTTTAATGTTAATGAAGGTTAAGATTTGATGAGATGAGCGTACAAAAGGGAAAATGATATTGAATAATAATTTGGGTAAGAATCATAAGAATCAAACTTAAGAGATTACTTATATCAAAACAAAAAACCACCTTATAGGAATAAAAGGTGGTACATAATGAGAACTTTGTTTTGCTTGCAAAAAATTTTATTAAACTAAATACTTGATGGTGCAAAGGAAACATAGTTATGTTACCTTCTCATTACCGGTGCATTATCGAATTGTTACCCTATTCTTACCAAATTGTTAACTGCATAGTTTTCATTTACCCATGGCCGTTATATTTTTTTCAAAAACCGGATAAGGTATTTTAGATGAAATAATTCATGGCCGCCGGGTTGGGTTTACGGCTTAAAAAAATGCTTAATCAGTAAACGAACAAATTTTAAAGATTTTCATTTTGCGGATTATCTTTTGCTCCCATAAAATAATTAAAAAAATCCTAACTTCTTTTCAGATTCTGGCGATGGTTTCCACCCCGTTGGTTTTCTCCCGGGAAAACATATTCCTGCCAGTGATAAATCAACTCAATCGTAAAAGGGGGAAGTAGCCTATAAAAAAATGAAATCATCAACGTGATTTCATTTAAGCAATTGCTTATCGTTCAGGCCTGTTCTTCAACAGATGGTTCTCCTTCAGCAGCGGGTTCCTTTTTTACAAAAAAAGGGACAAACAGCTTGCTGGCTTTTTGCAAGGCATCTTCAAATTTTTTAGGGTGCCCATTTTGGTATTCTCCTAATGCCTGGGTGAGTTTGTCATACACCTTCTTCCTCGCATTTTCTTTTAATACTTTTTTCTTTTTTTCTTTTACTTCCTTTCCCATAATAATATTTTTTGATAAAGTAATAAATATAAAATTAATAAAAAGATAACATTGGCAATGTTATCTTTTGAAGGTTGCCTTTTTGAAAGGAATGTGCTTTGAGGTGTTTTTTACTTATTTACCGGCAGGATCTTTAGGGCTAACAGCATTTCTGTTGGCTTTCACTTCAAGGTTTAGCATTACGGGATATTTATCCGAAAAGTGGAAAAGTGCATCAAGAACATTGGGAGGAGCCGAGATATTGGTAGAAGGTGTATTGCTGTTAATGCTTGCGCCTGTGCGGTTACCATCATTCCCTATTGAATTATAAGAATTGGGGATATACCGCACATAGTTGGTTCCGTTCAGGAGCCAGTTAGAAATAAAAATATGGTCGTACCAGCCTTTGCCGCCGCCGTCTGCGCCACATGAATTGGGTTGGTAAGACAGCGAACGGGTGGAAGTGGTTAAGAAAGGAGCTACGAAAGAGGGAGAAATACTCCAGTTGCCGGGATACAGGAGTAATTGATCAGGATAGTACGGGGGATCGCTCATGGACGTACTGCTGTCGGTAGAATTGATAATGGATTGGTAACCGTGTTCAAAGGACCCCCTGGTATTGAAATCACCCATGATGACCAGGTTGGGAAAGTGAGTGAATTTTGCTTGCAGCGAAGCCATTACAGCCGAATCCTGGAAATCTCTTTCGAGGCTGCCCGAACCTGATTTGGTGTGGCACACCACAGCATATAAAAAAGTGGTGTCTTTGGTGAGTGGCAAATTAATATCCTTATAATAAAATTTGTAAAGGTCAAAATCGGTAACCAATGAAAGAAGGCCCTCTGTACTCACATAAGTTAATTTCTGTTCATTATAAAACAATACAGAAAGGGTGCCCGAGCCGGATGCATTGGTGGGAGCGGCGTAATTATATTTATTGGGATTTACTGAATTAAGCACATTTGCCAAAATATCATCCGCGAGGTTGCCCGCAGATCCTCTTTGAATGTTGAATGCCGTCATTTTTTCGCAGCTCATTAGATCCGGTTGTATATATCGAATGATAGTACTGAAATAACTGTTGAGTGTGGTGGTGCTGCCTTGGCACAGGTCACCATAATTCAGCACATTATAAGCCATCACCCGCAGGGTATCTGTCTTATCAACCGAGCCCGGCAAAGGGGGGCCATCGGTTTTATCGGTGACAATTGTGCTTTTTGAGCATGAAAAAAGAAGCGATCCAAAAAGTATAAATACACAAGTGTTTAAAATCTTCATCGTTTACGATTTTTTTTGTCGGTGATTCCGCGAATTTTTTAAAGGAGCCTTGTAGAGGTGGAATTCTTTGCAGGCTTTTTGCGCTAATTCAATGTAACTGTTTTGCTATCGCCCCATTTAATATTTTCCCCCGGGTTCGCCGGATTAGTATTCCATAAACATTCCCTTACGGTCATAGCCATGGTATTTGTATCAATGGTAATTAACTGGAATGAAAGTTTGGTTTCATCGGCTTTCGAGTAATCTCCTTTCATGGGAGAATCAACCCTGAAGGTATTAAGCGCCACATCATTATCCGGCCCTTTGTACACATAATATTCATTGAAGTTTTCGTTGCCGTGGAAATAAGCTTTTATGTTAGGGTGCCTTTTTAAGAAACTTACCCAACCACGTTGTTCTATGTCTGTTTTACCCGCGATTGCAGTCGTTCCATCTTTATATACTTCATCCACCAGGTCTTCAAACCTGTCACTTGAATTTATGCCCCTGGCTTTATCCGGATTAGTAAAATGTTTTGCTTCACATTCCGGCTGGTCATGGGTAAAGAGAATTACCGGTGTTTTAGGGGAAACAGATTTAAGGTCTTTTTCCATCCATATTCTTTCTGAGGAATCAGGCCAAAGCGTTATAAACATAAAATGAATACCGCCAATATTTTTAGAGTAATTGACTTTATCTTTCGAATAATCATAGTTTTTCGTGGCCAGCATTTTTGCCGGCTTCATCATCAGGTTATAGATTGCCACCATTGAGGTTGGATCAACTTTCGGCTTCATTGGCTTGTAAAATCCTACAGCATTGGTAATATCATGATTGCCGGGGACTATAAAAAGCCTGGTTCTTTTTCCATAATGATCGGTAAGCTTTAATCCATTTATATAATCTGAACAAAATTGCCTCCACGATGCAGCATCGCTTTGATCAGGAATCTCCATCCTGTTGGCAATGTCTCCGCCTTCAATCAGATAATCTATCGCTGTAATTTTCTTTCCTGCATCAACACCTTTATCAGGAGGAAAAAGGGTATTGGGTAAATTATTAATCTTTTCCAGCATAGCATGGTTTACTACGTGTGCCGCAACGTTACTATCGCCCCGAAATTCCTTTCTGCTAATCCCGTAGTGTGCATCAGAAGTAAAAACAATTTGCAATAAATGATTTTTTACCGGCCATTTGAGCAAAACTGATAATGCTGCAAAAACAGGCAGGTAAGAGAAAAATTCCTTTTTTCATTGACCTGATTTTAAATGAAGGCCCTTGCCTCAGAAAGGGAAGGGCCTTCAAAAATTATTGATATTTAAAAACTCATCCTAGTGTTGATTACCTGTGCCGTTGCTCTGGTAAGCTCCAATGTCGGCACCGGGAGGAGTAATATTTGCTCCGTATTCGCCTCCTTGTGGAACAGAAGCGATTGGTTGAAAGCTTGTATATCCTTTACCAATTGCAGGGGATCCGCTTTGCAAATGAAAATCAAACCCTGAAGCATATGCAATTGAAGCAGGTGTTGCGGCTTCGGGTAATGGAAAGTTCACAAACATCGGATTGTTCTGCCCTGCGAGCGCATCTATTGCAGAACTATTGTAAGGAGCGCCCGGATAATATCCTGAAGGCATCATTGATACGAGATTTGGTATATCCGATGACTGCGGCCTTGCCCACAAACCTGAAGTAGGAACACCTCCTACACCAACAGCTGAAGTGTCTGGTGTAACCGGATAGAATTGATTAACTCCTGCCGCAGAATCACTGTAGTTAAAGGTATAACCATATTTGATATGAGCCGTATCAGCAACCACTAAAGAATTTCCCAGGTAAGATTGAGTAGCCCCAACGATACGCAAGCCAAAACGACAGTTTATGATCATATTATTGTAAGCCATACCTTTTGCGCCTTCTTCATAGTTAATGGAACCACCGCGGCCTAATTCAACCATCCTGTAACCCGAGTTGATAACCGTATTATTATAGAAATTGCAATTGGTTTGCTGGCTTCCGGGCTGGCCTTTGTCTGATGCTTTAGGGCCATTGGTAGCACAACCTATATACAGGTTATAGGCGCAGTCACCAACACCGCCACCTTTTACATTCATCAGGTCACCGCCGGTGCCACCGCCTTTCTCAAACGTGTTTCTCATTACTGAAAAATGGCCGGATTTCAAACGGATCGCATCATCTGTTCCACCATATAACCATGAATCTTCTAAAATAAAATTGCCATTAGGGTTTTGGAAAAAAATATTGTAAGAATCGCCTGTGGAAGCGCCCGCGATAGGAGGTTGGGCTGCTGAAATTGGCGCCCCTCCAAAATCGATATGTGTCCATTTAATTACCAAATTATGGCAAGAAGTATCAGCCCATAATCCGCCCCATAAGCCAACATAAGCAGGATCGGATGCAGCAGCTTCGGAAGGATTATCAATTTTTTGCTGGTTGTTAAAGGTGAAAATTACCGGAGCGGAAGAACTTCCCAAAGAAAACAGGTTTCCTTTGATAAAGAAGTTATAAGCTCCCTGGAAAATAATTTTTGCTCCCGGTTGAATGATCAATGAATCTCCTGCATTGATGATCACATCCCCTGTTACATTATATGTCTGGTTGCTTTCCATGGTTCCCTTAATAGAACCACTTATATTACCCGGCTGAACTGTTACGCCTCCCGGTACATAAGGAGCCTGCACAACGGTGCTGGTTTTTTTGCAGGAAAACATGATTATGCTTGCCAAAAGTAAAAGAGAGAAGCTCGTTTGAACAATTTTCAGGCTTCTTTTTTTTGAATGTTTCATTTTTTTTGATTTTCGTTTTTTATAATAAAATTTTTATTTAAATCTGAACCCGATGAAGAATGTCTGGTTGAAATTGTCGTGCCTTACAATGATGTTGTTTTTGTCCGTCTGATCAGGGTAATGGATATTATTGAAATAATATCCGTTTGCTGTAGTATGCAGTTCAAGAACAAGTGGATTATTGGTCAGGTTGGTAACTTTTGCAAAAAGTGTGATTCTTTTGGAAGCTTTTACATTAAGTGACAGATCGATTTGTGAAGTTGGATTTTGCCAATAATCCAGGTTTTTAAATGGAGATACAATTTCAATGCGCTGGCCTGTATAAACCCAGCTCACTTCGGCCTCAATGCCTTTTTTAATGCTTTTATAAAGCAGGGAGAGATTGCCTATATGATCTGATTGGCCCTGTAAAGGACGGGTTTGAGTTGACTTATAAATAATATAATTACCGTTATTGTCTTTTGTATAAACGAGTTTTGAAGTGGTAATAGATGATTTGGTATAGGAATAATTTCCCCTTATGCCAAAATTTCTAAAATGCTTTGTGAATACCAGTTCCGCTCCATAATTAGTGGCATTGCCAAAATTTTCCGGCTCCAACACAAATTGGCTGGTCGTTTGTGTCTGGAAAGCCAATTCAATTGGATTGATGATGTGCTTATAGAAAGTGCCCGCCATAAAATAATCTTCTGCACCAAAATAATGTTCATACCGCAGGTCTAAATTATTCGACTGCACATGCTTGATGGCGGGATTCCCTCTCTGATCGAAATAATCGCCGGAGAAGTTGACAGGAATATATTCAAAATAATTAGGCCTGCTGATACCACTGAAATAAGATGCCCTGATATCATTTTTAGGGTTAAGCTTGTATTTAATATTGATGCTTGGCAGATAATCCGTGTAATTATAGCTTCCTGTTTTCCCGGGAAGATAAATTGAAAGCTCAGAAACATAACTGTGATTGGTATTCTCTACCCGCAACCCTCCGAGTATTTCCCATTTTTTTTGTTCCCACTTTAATTCACCATAATAGGCGAGAATGTTTTCAATGGAAGTATACGTTAATCCATCCGTGGTATCCACTCTTGTCAACCTTGGAAAGGAAGCCTCCTGGATAGTGGTAAAAGGCTGGTTCCCCGAATACAACTGGTAGGATTCATATACGTTGTCGCGGGTTTTGTGCCTATACATTCCACCGATAGAAAGCTTTAGCCCATTGGTTATCAAATAATGCAGGTTCAGGTATGCGGATCGGTCGATTTCATTTGAATGAGTGAAAATGAAAGGGAAATCCTGCAGGTTTCTTTGTTCTGAAGTAACCTTGTCCGCACCGTTATCATAATTTATGATATCTGAATATTGTTGGTCAATCCATATAGGAGTCTTGCTTTGAGCCTTCGAATATACAAGTGACCAATCTGCAGATAATTTATCAGTGACCTGGTGCTTTCCCTGTAAGTTATTGCTCCAGATGATCTGTCTTTGAAACAGAGACCGGTCATATACATAATCCTGTCCCGATAAATGCAAGTATTGCGACAATCCCTGCTGAAGATTCCTATGCTCTATCCTGTCCAATTGAAAAAAGGCAGTGTAAAAACTAATTTTGTTATGCTCATTAAAATTATAGTTCAGTACCAGGTGAGTCCCTAACCTGTTTTCAAGGTTGTTATAAGTGCGGTATTCAAGCTGGCCAAATACAGGCGTATTAGCAGTAGGTATCGGTTGTGGCTGCCCACTTGGCGGATAAAACAAAGATGAACTTCCTTTATAAATATGCTGGTAACTAACTGCTGCAAGAAAGCCAAAGTTTTTTGTTATCCTGTCTCCGATACTCCCGTTTATAAATCCGTTAACCGGGTATTTTACTGTTTTGTATTCCAGGTATTTAACATTGAAATCGGAAGGCTGGGGGGCATAACCTGATCCATGAATTTCATAGGGAGTCTTCCATGGGGCACCGCTATGATCAAAAGTGGTAAAAGTATGGCTACTAAAAAAATTATTATAGCCTAACGAGCTATTGAGTGTGTAGGTCAAATGTTCGGGAGCTTCCTTTAGCACCATATTAGTAACGCCGCCAATTGCATCGCCTTCCATAGAAGGCGTAAGTGATTTTACTACTTCTAATCTTTGCAAAAGATCGGCAGGGAAAATATCCAGGGGGATGGAACGCGTCTTGTCATCAGGGCTGGGGATTTTTACGCCGTTGATGGTTGTATAATTATACCGGTCTGCCATTCCGCGGATGATCGCATTCTCTCCATCTCCCGAACTGTTCTTTACCAGTGAAACACCAGCAGCCCTCTGTAATACGTTACCTACCGTAATGTCCGGGGAATTCTCTATTGCCCTCGCAGATATGATGTTCAATAGATTGGAAGATATTCTTTCTACACGCCGTGCACTGATGTCTGACCCTTTATTCATATTAGCACTAACAATTACTTCATTCAATTTATGGGCGTGCACTTTTAATTGGATATCGTTGCGGGCCGTAATGCCACTTTTTGCTTCTGTTGTTAGCTCCTGGTCATCATAACCTACATATTGAATGGTCTCTGTGTAAGTTCCTGCTTCAATGTTTTTGAATATAAAAGAACCATCCAGGCCGCTGTTGGTATTATATTTTTTAGCATTACTTTTTAAAGTTACCGTTGCATCAACCAGAGGTTCGCCTGTTTGCATGTCGGTTACTTTTCCTTTTATTACCTGGGAAAAAGCAGAGGCTTCTAAAAATGTTAAGAAAATGAGAGTAAGTGAAAATGAAACGAAGACAAATTGCAGATTTTTGAACCTGTTAGGTTTTCCGGGTTTTATACTATCACTCATTTATTGATCATTTTATTTGCTATCGAGATGCAAACTTATAGAGTCAGATAATGAATATCTTCCCCGAAAAAGGAATTAACCTAATGATGATGTTTTCTTAATTAAATGGTAATAATAACTTCAGGAAAAAAACAGAATTGCTAAAATGTGACAATAAATAAATGGGTATTTTCATAGTAATCATAGCTTACGTTAATTCCTGATGCTTTTGTAATTTGCTTAATAATAGAAAGCCCCAAACCATTGCTATTACTGTTGATAGGCGTTTTATAAAAACGGGTAAACAATTTATTTTTATCCAGCGGTTTTAGTGGGCCGCTGTTACGAACCGTCAATTTATCCTTCGAAAGGTTGATTTTGATAAAACCACCCGGAATATTATGATTACTGGCATTGCTGAATAAATTATTCAACAAAATATCAAGTAATTCCGGGTTTATAAAATAAAAACTTTCATTTAATTCGGATGTGATAGTGATTTGATTGTTTTGCCAAAGTTCCCGGAACTGCTCAATTTTTTCTTCTACCTTTTTTGTAAGGTTCATCTCCTCTTTGCTACCAAACTGATGATTTTCTATCTTGGCCAGCAGCAGCAGGGATTGATTTAACCTTGATAATTTTTTTATAGAAGAATAGGCTTCTTTTGCCAACACGCTTTGCTTTTGTGAAAGGCCTTCTTCCTGTATCATCATATCAAGTTTCGATCTGATGATCGATAAAGGAGTTTGCATTTCATGCGAAGCATTTTCTGTAAACTCCTTTAGTAAAAGATAATCCTGCGTGGCCTTTGCGGTGGAAAGTAACAGGCTTTCATTCATAAAAGAAAATTCACTGGTAGAAGTTTTTGGGAAATAAAGCGAGCTGTTTTCCCCCAGCTTAAAATTGCGCATGCTTTTCATAGATTCGTAAAAAGGACGCCAAAGCCTCCTTAATAAAAGGCTGTTGAGTAAAATCCAAATCAAAATAATAAACAAAATAGTTGAAATGGATATCGTAATTAATGCCCTTGAAATATGGTGCAATCCTTCAATGGGTTTGGCAATGGTTACTTTATACCACTTTTTATTAAACCACAGCGGAAAATCAAGCTCCCTAAAATTGTGAATTTTATTTTCCCTTTGGCTAAACATTTGGGTAAGTTCGCTTGTGCGCTTTATTTTCCGGCTGCCTGTTGAGATAAAACTGACCTCTACCTCATCCAAAGGAAACCCTTCAGGAAAGGCATTATGTTTCTTCACATATTCCTGCACTTTTTTTTGTACGCCGGTGAGGCCAGCATCCATTTCACGAATAAGAATCAGTTGGTTGAACTTGTATAAAAGGAGGCTGGAGGCTATAAAAATAGCAACCATCATGATAAGGTTAACCAGGGAATATTTGGTTAACAGTTTCATGTTTTGCTTGTACTTTGATCATCCGGCTCGGTGCTGAATTTATAACCCATGCCATAAACGGCCTTTATGTAATCTTTGCAACTATCCTGCAATAATTTTTTCCGGAGATTTTTGATATGAGTATAAATAAAATCGTAGTTATCATTCAGGTCAATCTGCGCCCCCACAGATGTTCTACAATGGCCTCTTTGGTAACTACTTTGTTTTTGTTGGCAGTAAAATACAGCAGCAGTTCATATTCTTTCCGTGTAAGGCCAAGAATGCCTTTTTTACCAATGACAGTCTTATCTTGTATATTGATAGTAAGGCCATCGAATATGAGGCTGTTTTGCCCGTCAAAAAATTTTCTTCGTAGTATAGCCACAATTCTTGCAGACAACTCCGGTAAATGAAAAGGCTTGGTTACGTAATCATCGGCACCCAGGTTGAGCCCGTCAATTTTGTCATTCAACGAATTCTTTGCGGAGATGATCAATACACCGCCAGGCTTTCCCTGGCTTTTAAATTCTTTTAAAATAGTAAGGCCGTTTCCTTCAGGGAGGCATATATCAAGCAGGATACATTCGTAGGTACTATCCGTAATTTTATAAATAGCCTCGTTAAAATCATAAGCGGGCTCACAAATAAAATTGTCTTTGGAAAGATAGGCACATATACTTTTGGACAATTCTTGTTCGTCTTCTATTACCAGTAGTTTCATTGTTTGAACTTTTGTATTTGGCCCGCCACCATCACAAATTTGCCCTTTTATCTTTTAGGATCAGGGTAGTTTACATAAACTTCATTTTTTAATAACGATTTGGTAACAATGGAAGGTTTGGAAAGGATAATTTATCACATGAGGATAATCAGTAGCCCGGCACAGATAGGCAACGAATGGTTTTTCTAAATCTGAATTTTTAATGTATATATCTGCCGTTACTATTTTGTGTTCAACGATTTATGGCATCTTTATCCCAAGGCTAAATTTTTAATTGCTGAATTTAATCATTGGCCAATTGCCTGATATCTGCCACTTCCAATACATTTTTTGAATAGCCAACCGTAACTGCATTGATCATTGCCCTTCCCACTTCCTGTAATGTAAGAACGCTTTTAGGTGAAACAGCTTTTATGATCTTAACGAGAAATTTAACGATGGGCTTCCAGTTTTTTTGTTCCGGGAAGGGCTGCATCACGCCGGGGCGAAAATTATATTCGGCTTTAAATCCCAGCTTTGCCAAATCGTTTTCTGTTTTTCCTTTTACACGTGCCCACATCATCCTGCCTTTTTCGCTGCTGTCTGTTTTAGCGCCGGAAACGTAAGTGAAAACCATATTGCGTGTTGACTTTAAGAAGTGCTTTCGCAAATGCCAGCGTGGTATCATAAGTGAGGTGTGTAAATTTATTTTCCTTCATCCCAACAGAACTTACGCCTGCACAGAAAAAGCAGGCATCATAGCCTTTTACATTTTCTGCATATTGATTCAGATTAAAAAAATCAGGAACGATCAGTTCTTTTAATTTCGGATGCTGCAAATCGTAATGCCTGCGCGAAACGATGAGCACTTCAGATACTTTTTCATTTTGCAAACATTCAAACAAAACACCTTCGCCTACCATGCCTGTAGCGCCGGTGATAATTACTTTTATTGCTGACATTTTAAATTATTTTGAATGTGAAGTTCGGGAGAAAAAGGGGAAGAGATTGGATGAATTATTAAGCGGATAGTAAACAAGAAATAATGGAGAATTTCATTTTGGGTCGTTTAGCAGACGTATTCACCATCAGATCAGTAGACCTGCACTAGATAGGTGGATTTTTGTTTTGATTAAAAGTGATAAAATCTGAAAATCCTTCCAAACATTTTCACATCAAGGCATTTATCTTATTTTGCCATTCATCACCATTTACTACCTGGAATTCAAAATTATGATCAGGAAATTCATTAAAAAGTTCCTTCCATGCTTTTTTTGTTCCCAGTTCTGAGCATAAAGCAAATACATTTTTTTTGTAGATTGTATCATCATTGTCTTTTAAATGAATTCCCTTTGTTTCAAGCACATATATTGTATCATAATCATCTTCATCCTTCTTTTTATTAGCAGCTATAAAATCCGGATAAATTTTATTTCTTTTCCATCCTTGTATATGATAATCCTGCCTGCTCATGTTTCTATACCACCACAAAAGTTTTTCTTGTTCATCAAGATAAATGGCCACATTGTATTCTAATTCGTTTAAATTTTCTTCAGGCACATAATCAAATAAAGAGCGTTGAATGGGAGAACCGTCATTCCTGTTAATTTGTTTGTTACTTTTAATTCTTCTTGGCAAAAGAGATGGCCCATCTTTTTTAAGAAGAAAGAAAAGGACTTTTTTACTTTCTATTAATTTCCTAAACACATTTTCAGCTAACAGATTTCTTTGTTTCTCTAAAATCTTTTTTAATTCTTCTATGATAAAAACAAAATTCGATTCAACGATATTTTCATTTTTATGTTTCTTGTATTTTTCTTTTACAATTTTTAAAGCCTCATCTCCCAGCTTATATGCTATCCATGGATTAGGAATGATATTGCTTATTTGCCGGGCAAGAAATGTTTCATCAATTTCCAGGCTTCCTTTTTTTCTGACTTCGCCCCGCTGAATAATTTCATTCCAGCTTTCTTCAGGATATCCAATAGCCAAATCAATTTCTCCTGCCCGCTGATCTGGATTTAATGTAATGGTATTTACTTCGTCAAGATTTATGCTTTCCCAATCAATGGCGCTGAGAATATCTATGTCAAAATTTATATCACGCCAGGATCCCTTTTCCTGTAAAACGAATTTTGGCAGATAAATTTTACCTTCAAATTTTTTTAAGCTGGGCCGGTATTGCATTTCTACTTCTTTAAATAAACCATTGTCATTTCCACCATCATCTGTAATTATTCTTCCTGCAATATCTCCCAAACCTTCTTCTTCCAAACCATGTTTTATTTCTTTAACCAATTTTGACGCGTTTTGGCGGAAAGTAAAAACATAACATTCATCGAGTTCTTTAATTTTTGTTTTTTGCGCAAAAGGCTGGCGTAAAATCCTTCCAACTAACTGAGTAATACCTGTGGCAGAAGCAGGGTTAGTAAGAATAGTAAGAATATAGGCGAACGAAAAGTCCCAGCCTTCCTGCAAGGCGTGCTTAGTAACGATGTAACGAATTTCACATTCATCCGAAAACAAATCAATCCCTTCAATATCATCTTTTTGGCTGCTCTTAATGGCAATCTGATTTTCAGGAACATTACATTCTTTCATTAAAAAATCCTTCACATGATTGGCATGTATCCAGTGATGATCGTTAGGGTCAGTGCCTGTGCGTTCTACTTGTATTAAACACGCAGGGCGAATATATTTCCCCGTATTAGCTTCATATTCCTTTGCTTTTTTTTCTAATTCATTTCGTTTTTGAAAACTGGCTAACATCGTATTCTTCCAATCAAGATTGGTTTTATTGATTAAATGAATATCCAATTTTATCATTTCTTCTTCATGCAATTCACGGCCTGTAATTTTAATCAACTCGTTACTTTTGCCTGGAGGAGTTGCAGATAATTCCAAAATGAAGGAAGGGTTAAAATTAAGGATCGTATTTCTTGCACTGTCGCTATAGGCTTTGTGGCCTTCATCAATTATAACAAGAGGCTTTAATAATTTTAATGTATTGCCAAGTGATGTTTTTATTTGTATATTGAAAATGCCGCCGGGCATTGTAAAACAATCAAGATTTGGAATTCGTTTTAACAGTGTTTGTTGCCCCGGATAATTGTCTTCTGCCGGGAAGAAATCTGTATATCCTCCGGCATCTCTGAAAACTTTTAATGTTTCTTTGTTTTGCCTGTTGGCAGAAGGAAGCATCAACATCAACACCACTAAATTTTCTTCTACATCCAGCCTGTCAAACATTTCTGTTTTCTCTTTGATAAGCGTTCTTCCTCCACTCGAAATGTCAAGAATCTGGCGGTAAGGATGTTCACGGTTTTTAAGAGCAGATATAGTTTGCCTGTATATTTGTGTGGAAGGAACAATCCATAATACCAGTCCGGTTTGTTTTTTTAGAAACGAATTATGAATTAAATCAATTGAGTGGCAGGCTAGCAAAGTTTTTCCTCCACCGGTGGGTACTTTAAAATAAATATCGGGAACCGGTTCGCCTATGCCATTAGTTTTAGAATGATAGATTGTTTTATCCGTACTCTCAGTAAACGCACGTTTGGGGAAATCATAATCTTTTGCCACATCGGCATCAATTTCAAAAGCCTTATCATATTTGGTTTTAAATGCAGAAAGAGAACTTAAATATTCTTTAAGTTCATTTAAAACTTTTTCCTGGTAATGTTTTAATATCATTTCTGTATTCTGTAAATTTCGTAAGGCAACTGGCAAAAATCTATCCTGTATTCTGATAAAGTATAATCATCCACATATTTAGCGGGTGCAAAAACCAAACGTTGCTTCCCTTCATGCCTGGGCAAAGATTTACAAAGTTCCAACGTCAATGCATTTTTCTTTAGCCATTCCAAATCCGGTTTATAAAACAAATATGCATCATAATTTCTGCTTGTGCCGATAAATCCTGTTTTTTCATTCATTGCTTTTTCATCAAACTCTTCACCAGTGGCCGTATAAAATAAATACCTTGCAAACTCCTTAAATAAAGGTAAATTTTTTCCTTTTAAAATACTTTCCATCTCTATTACCTTTCCCAGCTCAAAGTAACTAAAAGTGCCTCCTAATCCTTTTTTAAGGTTTTCATCTTTTGACGTTTTTACTCCTTTTATTACTCTTCTTACTCTTTCTGCAGTGATGGTATTGGCATAATCTTCCTGCTCAATTAAAATAAATTTCCTGTTGCCGCCATCTTCTTTATTGAGTTCTAAAACTGCTTGTGCTGTGGTGCCTGAACCAGCGAAACTGTCAAGGATGATAGAATTTTTATCACAAGTTATATAAATAAAATACTTTAATAAATTCAAGGTTTTGCGAGTATCGAATTCATGTTTAACCCCTAATATTTGATTTAATTCGTTTTTACCCGCCTCAGCTGTGGAACTTAACATCTGTCATTCATATAGGTGTACAAAGGATATAAAAGTTCGTCTTCGTCATTTTCATAAACTTTTAATAAAGGGGATTCTTCATTAAAAATTATCCGCCCTTTTTTATAGAGAGACAAAACCTCTTCCTCCCCAACCTTCCATCTTTGATCTTTGAGGGCTCATATTTCGTTTGGTAATTGAGTTCTCATTGTTCCCTTTGAAACATACCTCGGTTTGACGTTAAGATTGTTGTGGTTCGATAATTTCCTTTCTCTTGTCTTGATATGGATATTTACCTCTTGTTTCCGGATACTAAATTGAAAATTAATTTTTCCGGATTTATTTGGCATAGCACAAAACATATTCAGCAATTTTTGAAAGGCCGGTATTTTGCATTTCCTCCATTTGTGGGTTTAGCCCTTGATTTCCACGTAAACTGGGCCATTTGAAATTTCGTCGCCAAATATTTCATCCATGCAACACTTTTAGATTTGCCGACTTCAGTATCACCAATAGATAATAAAAATTACACCATCTTCACTCAACAATTCACAAAGCAATTTTAATCGCGGCATTATCATGCAAAGCCATTTATCATGCCTTGTCAAATCTTCTTTGTCCACGACTTTACCCAACCAATCTTTTATCATCGGGCTGTTTACATTATCATTATAAGCCCAGTTTTCATTCCCGGTGTTGTAAGGCGGGTCAATGTAAATACATTTTACTTTTCCCGAATAAGTAGGCAGCAACGCTTTTAAAGCTACCAGGTTGTCGCCATGAATAATCAGATTGTCATGCAAAGAAACTTTACCCGTAAGGCTCAAATCTTTCTTTGGCACCAACTGATGATATTTCACCGCCAGGTGATGGTTTTGAACAAAAGTTTTTCCTTTAAACTGAAGGGTAGGCATTTAAAATTCGTTTTTAAGTATTTGTTTAATAACCTCGTTAAGGGCTGGTAAGTCGGTTTTAATAATTAACCATACAGCAGATAGTTTAACGTCAAAATATTGATGGGCAATCATATTTCTAAAGCTTTTTACTTTATACCAGGGGTATTTATATTTAACCAGCAATTGGCTTTCAACATTCACAATGGCTTCTCCAATAATTACAAATTGCAGAAGTACTGCATCATGCAACATTGGCGTATTACAAAAGGTTTTACTGTTTTTCCCTTCTACATATTCCATAATAGCTATTATGGCTTTTTCAATTTGCAGCAGCCTTTGCCGGCTTTCTTCATGAAAGTCTTTCATAAATTAATTTTAAATCCGGCTTTACGTATTCAAAAATGTACGGTTTAAATGCATCTATAAATCCCACATCCACTTTTCTGTTAATGCGCTTCTCTAATTGGCATTGTACTTCCGCTAAATCAAAATAACTAAATGAATTTCCTGTTTTTAAGGCGATATCAATATCACTTTGTGGCCCGTCGTCTTTACGCGAAAAAGAGCCATATATCCATGCCTTTTCAATTTGAGGGAATTTTTTAATCTCATTTTTTAATTGTTTAAGTACCGCGTTCCGATCTACCTTCTTAAAAGAAAGATAACTCACTTTTTCTTCGGCAACTTGTAAAGCTTTCAAGGCCATTTCTTCATCTTCTATTTCATAAACCACTTTGTCTGAAAGCCATGCTACCAGTAAATCATTTTCTTTTACTTTAAAATATTCCGCAAGTTTTACAACCTGTTCCCGTGTTGGCTTTCTTTGCCCGCGCTCTATTTTACTAAGAATAGCCTGGTCAATATTGAGGAAAGCGGCAACTGTGCGCAAAGGCAGGTCACTTCCTTCTCTGAGTCTTCGGATTGTATTACCCAATCTTTCCATTTTGACATTATTCATTTTGACATTATTTGTCAAATATAAACAATTGATGATAGGTAAAATTTATTTTGTTTTAAAAGTTTTCAACAAATTAGTCATTCTTTTTGGCGGGATGTTTGAAAGGATTTTGCAGTAAACCAACTAATTTGTGGGTTTTTCATTTCGTAATTTTATGGGTTAGAAAATTAATCCTGGTTAAACCAAAATTAAAAATCCTCTTTATTTTCTCGTTTACTACAACTTACTCCATTTCTTCTTTCAAAATTTCTTTTATCCCTTCTTTATAACTAACAGGGGTAAACGAAAAACGTTGATTGAATTTACTGCTGTCGAAAAAATAATCCTGGCCGTTCTGGTATTGCATTTCTTTCAGTTCTTTTACTAACGGTACAAAAAGCCCGGTGAGCGCGATCATTGTTTTTGAAAGGGTAAAACGTGGTTTTGTAGTCGTTTAATCCTCGCCTGGTTTTAATTATGGCGAATTCGCCACAATTAAACGGCATTCTTTATCAAAGTGGCCGAATTATAGGCCACGTTAAAACAATGATTAAAATTTTATTTTTTTTATATGTCGTTGCACTTCTCTTTCTACCTGGTCAAAATCAGGTAAATCTTTTATTTGTTCACCGAGAGAGTTTTTCCAACGGCCTTTATATTGTGGTAGCCGCTCAGCTAATTTCTTCGGAAAATTGGATGAATTTAAATTTTTGCTCGTACATTTTTTCTGAAATTCATTAGTGTAAAAATCAACATTCATTTCGTTTATTTCCAGTAAATACCAGATATCGTAAAAATCTCTTGCCTGCATCCGCTGCATTACGGAACGCATTTTTTCTACTAATACTTCTTCAAGAGGATAACACAACAGTTTGTATTCGTCTAAATCGGTATAGCATTCAATTACAGTTTTTATTACTGGTGCAAATTCCAGCGTTTCACTTCTGGAAATATCAATCTTTACTCTTTTGTTATTGCCTTGCCCACCTAGCGGGCCAACATAACTGATATAAAAGTTTATACCACCATCTTCATGTTCGTTATTGTCAATGATTTCAAGTGGAATGTTAGCTTCTTCAATAACGTATTCAAATGTTTCTTTGAACCAGGTAAATATTTGCTCATTAGGTATTTCGTTGTTGAGCAATGTAAAATCAAGGTCTTCCGAAAAACGGTAATTTTCAAAATAGATTTTCTTTAAAACTGTTCCGCCTTTGAACACAATAGATTTAGAAAGTTGCTTATGTTGGGCAATCCCTTTCAATATCCATGAAAGCGTATAGTCCTTTTCTATTTGCTGGTCACGAACACCCGCTACTCTTGCCTTTTGCTGTATCTCTCCGGGTTTAATCATGTGTAAATGCCTGATTTAATTGTTTCAGTTTCTAAATTTTGTTGAATGCTCCATCTGCTAATCAGTTTACCTGTTTTGGGTAATTCTGTATCCACAACAACGTAAGAAGCGGTTTTTATTTTTTGTAATTCATCAATGATACTGTTGTTTATTTCAAGTATTTCTAAAAGAAACCCCAATCGTTTTATTACCGCTTGAGAATTGAATTTTTTTGCATATTCAAGCAATGTGTCAAACTTGATTTTATTCTTTGAAATAAAAATCGCTCTTGCTACTTCAACAATTCCGCCTGCATAATCAGGTTTGAAAAGACAATCTATAAAGGTTTTTTCTAAGTCAGAGCAAAGGACTTTATTAAAACTATCTATCCATATTTTTTGGGCTCCAAAAAAATGTTTTTGGTTATGATAAATAAACTGAAAAGGAATATTCCTGATCTTAATTTCTGAAGGCCTGATTTGTTTTGAAACAACAATTTGTTCTTTCAAAGAAGGTTGAGTAATAAGGTTATGAATTTGCAAAGCAGAATAGTAACCAATATAATGCTGAGCATCTTTTGCCAAGTGCTCTGCTATCAAATGCCAGTCGGGCATAAAAGATTCAGCATTTTGTTCGTAAGGAATAATATAATAAATACCTTCTTTCAATCGCATTAAAAGCCCTCGTTTAGTCATATCACTAAGTAACTCCCGAAGTGTGCTTTTTTTTGATTCAGGTAACGCTTTGAAAGCCTCATTATAATCAAAACAAGCCTTGTTCTGCCCATTGAAATAGGATAGGAGTTCATTTGACTGTGTTGAAATATACTTATGTTTCATAGTTGATATGTCAGGATAGACCTGACTACAATGATACGAAACATAAATTGAATTTATTGACTTTGAAGCTAAATAAATACTATTTATATCATAATTGTCAGGATAAACCTGACTAATATGATATGAAACATAGCTGTTTTGGCTCCTATGGTTAAATTAATTTGATATAAACCTCAATTTGTACTCCCTGTTGAGTATGGCTTATTGATGAAGTTTTCAACAAGGTGTTGATGGAATATTCCTCATCCGGGCGGGAGGGTGCCATTGTATTTTAATCTACCCAAAGCAAAGCTTATAACCAAAATAAAAATCCCTTTTATTTCTTTGTTTACTATAACTCACCCCATTTCTTCTTTCAAAATCTCCTTAATTCCTTCTTTATAACTAACAGGGGTAAACGAAAAACGTTGATTGAATTTACTGCTGTCGAAAAAATAATCCTGGTCGTTCTGGTATTGCATTTCTTTCAGTTCTTTTACTATCGGGGAGAAAAGCCCGGTGAGTGCGATCATCGTTTTCGAAAGGGTAAAATAGCGCGGTTTTATATTCAATTCTTCCGCGATGTTATTGATAAAATCAACGCCTGTCCACTTTTCAGCGGAAGTGGGCAAATGCCAGGTTTGGTTATAAGCTTCCGGTGTGTTTCCCAGCAACGCTATGGCTTTGGCGGCATCGGGCGTGTAAGTGAAGGAATGAATTTTTGTAGCATCAGATTGCCAATAGGCTTTTTGATTTTTTTTAAATTTATCGATAACAGAAAGGTTGAGAAACCCTGTTTTTACATTCGGCCCATAAAAATCAGCGCTTCGCGCTACCAAGGCGGTGAGGCCGTTTTTCGAAATTGAATCAAATAACATCTTCAATAACTGGGCGCGCAATTTCCCTTTTTTAGTTTCCGGTGCTATGCGTGATTCTTCCGTCATGTGCGGAATTTCATCCGGCGCATAGGCATACACGTTATCTACAAAAACCAGTTTAGCATGATATTTAATGCTGGCATTGATGGTGTTCATCATAATTATTGGCCACTCATTTTCCCAGGTTTTGATACTGTATTTCAGCCCGGCGGTGAGATAAACAACATCAGAGCCTTCAACTGCTTTGTTCACTTGCTCTGCGTTGGTGAGATCAGCGGTAACAAGTTCATCACTTTCATTTACTTTTTTCGGATGGCGCGCAACAAGCCTTATTTCATCCGTATATTTTTTTAATTCTTTGGCGAGTGGTATTCCAATAGCACCGCCGGAACCTAAAATTGTTTGCATGATATTTTTTTTGAATCAAATTAAAGTTTACAAATTACAAATCTTTCAGCATCCACACATCGCAACCGCTATGGCCACTGTTTCCCATGGAATGCCCCATAAAATAAAAACCGTTTTTCTCATACATGCCGATTGCGTTTACCAGCTCCGGCATTGATTCAATGTACATTTTTTCATAGCCTTCTTTCCTGGCTTCCTGCATGCATTTTTCCAAAAGCATTTGCCCATAACCGTTACCCCTGAATTTTTTGGCAACATACATTTTTACGAGTTCACAAGTATTTGCAGGTAATCCTTCCGTTGGGAAAAAACCCGAGCCCCCCGCAATTTCACCACTAAAATCAATAACAAAATAAGCGGAACGCGGCATGGAAAAAACATCGCTTAAATAATCGGTTGTTTCATCGAAATAAACAGTACCGGGCTTTATTGCATTAAAGTCTTCCAGTGATTTGCGGGATAACCTTCGCCATAGCAGCATTGTCTTTAAAAACAATATTCCTGGCCTGAAAGGTAAATAATTTTAATTAAACTTTTGCCATTCAAAAATAGGCATAAACCATTGAAAGGCCCAGTTTACAGATCCATTAATTTACAAAACCCCACTTGACACCAAACCTGATAACCATTCCTGGCAGGGGATACATCGGGGCGGCAAAACTATTATTCGTAAATCCGAAATCCTGTTTTTGAACATTAAGTGTATTCAGGTTGTCAGCCCTTATAAAAGCGTTAAAAGATTTTATCCTGAAATTAAAAAAAACGCTTACTTGCGGAAGGTTGCTGATGGTAACGCTGTCCTGAGGAAAAAACTGGCCCATCACCGGTGAATAATTATAAGGCTGGTAAGGCGTATTATAAATCACGTCAATACCGGTACTCAGATTCAGGTTTTTGTAAAAATTACCTTCAAAAGCAAGCCGTTGCCTTGTATAAAAAAGCGGCACCCTTACCGGATTTTTGCCGGCAGTTTGTTGCACGGTAAAATCGCTGTATAAATTTAAATGGCCTACCACTTTTACATGCGTTGAAGCGGTAAACTGCGTGATATTTACCAGCCCGTTGAACTGGGCCGTCTGGTAAAAACTTTTAAAATAAGTATAATTGGCGATAGAAATATTTCGCGCCATCAGGTTAACATGCGGATTGTTCGCCGTGGCAGTTAATACGGTTATATTTTCTTTTTTGGTCAGCGAATTATTATCAAAATCAAAAGAAGAGTTGCCATCATAAATATAGGAAGGGGAGCGGTTTACATTTTGAAAACTCACCTGTACATCTCCCAGTTTTTTATTAAGCTTCCGCTCTAGAGAGGCGTAAACATTGAAGTCTGCGGCATTCAGGCCTGTAGCATAAAATTCGCCATTCAGGTTGGCGTCCCACTTTTGGTTCCTCGTTTTATTGCGGTATTCGCCATGCAACACCACATTGTAATAATTCTTTTTTCCTGAAGCAAAATAACCCGAAAAATTCTCCAGCCGCAAACCCGCTTCAATATACTGGCCTAAATTTTTGGTGTCCGGAAACTGGCGGATGGCAAAATCGTTGGAAACAAATTTCCATCGGTCCTTCACCTGGAAATCCAATCCATACGTTGGGTTTAAAGAAGTGTCGTAATGATCGTGGAAAAATGCGGAATCAGTTTGTGCATACGCCGGGGTTGATAAAGTGTCTTTGAACTGGTACTTTGATGAGGTGTAGGTAATGGTATGTTGAAAACGAAGTTTGGGATAAAATAAATAGTCCTTGGTGCTGTCGTTTATAATTATAGAATCTTCTTTTCCAAGGTCATAACTCTGCCTGAAAAAAGCCGTGAAATTCGTATAAAGGTTTCCGGTGTTTATTGTCGTCGAAAAAATATTGGGGGTCGTATTATCTCCTCCAAGGTTTACCGGAACCGACAACCGGCTTTTTTTATAAGTAGGGTTCTGTAGGAATGAATCGGCTTGTATCCCGCCATTTTCCGAAGAGTTGATTTTGTTTCCCATCAGCACAAAATAGGCTCCGTACCTTTTTCTTTTTCCCCTGTAATTTGAAAAGAAACGGTAACTGTTGTGGTTGGCATTTTGTGTCTGGAAGTAGCCTGGCGCAGCGATCAACTGGTAATCTATTCCGAAATTCCAGTTGGGTTTTATATTTTGGGTTTGAAGCACTTTAACTACCTGTTCTTTTCCTGAAGCCAGGTAATAACCGAGTTGGGTATAAGGCCTTGTGGTTTGAAAAAAGCGGGTATTTTCAAGATTAAATTTATAAAGGTCAAAAGCATGGAAACCCGGGTCCCAGCCGGCTTTCAACAAAGGTGTAAATAAAACAGGGTAGGCGGCATTCCCATTATTTCCAAGGGTAACATACCCCGAGGGAACCGTATAAACTTTCCCATAATCATTAAGCGAGGAATCTAAAAATTCTTTTTGTAAAGAGTTAAGGTGAAAATAATAAATGGTAATAGAATCTTTGAGGTCGTCTCGGTGCTGAAAAGCAATGGTGTCTGAATTGGAATTTCCACTCATTCCTTTAAAACTACCAAGTGGGTTTCCTGACCTTAAATTGGGTAATTGAGCAAAACCAACCCGGGCCAATAAAAGCAATCCAATTAAAACACCAATTTTTTTGATTATGAGGTTATTACTAAATATTTTTTTTGGAATGGCCATGTATAAGAATTCTTACAACTGTGCTATCAATTGTTTAAAGATCAGTGCCAGCTTAGGTTCTGCGCCTTTTGCCGCCTGGAGCACTTCTTCATGTGTGATCGTGTTTTCTTCTTCCCTTATGCCAACATCGGTTATTACGCTCATTGCAAAAACCGGCAAGCCGAGATGTACGGCGGCGATTACTTCCTGCACCGTACTCATCCCAACCGCATCGGCGCCAAGGATGTTCAGCATTTTATATTCCGCCCTCGTTTCAAAAGTAGGGCCGGTAACGCCTGCATACACACCTTCTTTTAAATCTATATTATTTTCAACGGCGGCCTTTTTTGCGGCTTTTATCAAATAATTTTTATAAGGTTCGCTCATATCCGGAAAGCGCTCTCCCAATTCATCTTCGTTTTTTCCTAATAAGGGATTGATGGTTAGCATGCTGATATGGTCGCGGATGATCATGAGGTCGCCCACTTTAAATGAAGGGTTTAAGCCCCCCGCGGCATTACTTATCACCAATGTTTTTATTCCCAAAAATTTTAAAACACGAATCGGGAAAACTACTTCGCGGGTAGAATACCCTTCATAATAATGAAAACGCCCCGCCATCGCCACCACTTTTTTGCCACTAAGGTTTCCAAAAATTAATTTGCCCGAATGCCCTTTTACCGTGCTTTCCGGGAAATGAGGAATATCAGCATAAGGAATTTCAAATTCAGTATCAATCTCGTTTGCAAAACTTCCAAGCCCGCTCCCCAACACGATTCCAACGGCAGGTTGAGTAGCATATTTTGATTGTATCAATTGAACCGCCTCATTGATTTCTTTCAGCATAAGCATTTATTAAAAATTGTGTCCAAAGATAAGTGAAGATAACTTTAGATAGCCGAAAGCAGTTTTGGGTTTTTCGTTATTCATTCCTTAAATATTCAGAATTAAACAAAAACCAAGAGTTATCTTTTGATGGGAATATCTGAATTTTGAATAATAGTAAACGAACCTCGCTGGAGGCAAAGGCAAGGAAATAACCGCTATTTTAATTTTTCCTCATTTACCAGTAAACAAAGAAATAACCCTGTTTTTAATTTTTTAAATGCCTGGTAATTATTTCTTTTTTACAGCTTTTTTTGTAGCGGTTTTTTTCGCGGCTGCCCTTGCCGGAGCAGCTTTCTTTTTGGCAGATTTTTTATCAAAGGCTTTGGGGTCTTGTTGCAGTATCATTTTCTTTACTTCCTCCAAATCAATATCGGCTAATTCTTCCGGTGTATACTTTCCACCACCTGGTTTAGCGGTAATTTTCAACATTTTTTTACCGAATCGTACAAAAGGGCCCCAGCGCCCGTTTTCAATTGCCATCTTTTCTTCGGGCCATTGTTTTATATACCGGTTGGCTTCTTTTTCAATCTTTTTTTCAATTAGTTCATCGCAATCTTTCTGGGTTAAAGTGTCAAAATTATAAGCGCGCGGAACGTTAATAAATAAATCATTCCATTTGATAAAAGGGCCAAAACGCCCTTTGCCTTTGGTGATTGGCTTTTCTTTGTAATAGCCTATTGGTGCATCTTCCTTTTGCTTGGCTTTAATAATTTCTATGGCCCGCTCCATTTCAACTTCTGTGGGCTCTTCACCTTTTGGCAGGGAAATAAATTGTTCGCCCCACTTAATATAAGGGCCAAACCTGCCGATGTTTGCTGATAACTCTTTTCCTTCGTATTCGCCCAATGAAAGCGGAAGCTTAAAAAGGTCCATTGCTTCAGGCAGAGAAATCGTTTCGATACTTTGTGTAGCCTTTAATTTGGCAAACCTTGGTTTTTCTTCATCCTCTGCATTTCCTATTTGTACCATCGGCCCATACCTTCCCATGCGCGCTATTACCGGTTTTCCGCTTTCAGGGTCTACTCCTAATTCACGCTCGCCTTTTGCGCGTTCCGCGTTTTCAAGCGTATGTTCTACCGATTCATGAAAGGGTTTATAGAACTGGCCCACCATTTTATTCCATTGCAGGCCGCCTTCCGCAATTTTATCAAATTCTTCCTCAATATTGGCAGTAAAAGAGTAATTCATTACTTTATCAAAATGCTGGTTTAAAAAATCAGTAACGACTAACCCTAGGTCTGTAGGAAAAAGTTTCCCTTTTTCTGCGCCGGTTATTTCAGAGGTTTTTAATTTACTTATTTCATTTTCTTTTGAAAGTTTTACAATCCGGATGTCGCGGTGGGTACCTTCTTTATCTCTTTTTTCAACATAGCTTCTTTTGATGATTGTACTTATTGTTGGCGCGTAAGTGCTTGGGCGCCCGATTCCGAGTTCTTCCAGTTTTTTTACCAGGGAAGCTTCGGTGTACCTTGCCGCATGGCGGGTAAATTTTTCTACCGCCGTCATTTCTTCAAAATCCAATTGTTGATTAACACTTAAAGGCGGAAGCCGGCTTTCGTTTCCAAATGATGCATTATCGCCATCGTCATCATCATTTCCTTCATTATAAATTTTTAAAAAACCATCAAATTTCAGCACTTCGCCCGTTGCTGTTAATTCATCTTGTAGGGTGCTTATTTTTATTTTGGCGGTTGTCTTTTCAAGAATGGCATCGCTCATCTGGCTGGCAATTGCCCGTTTCCATATCAACTCATAAAGCCTGCCCGTTTCCGGGTCATCAATTTTGCTTTCACTCATACTCGTTGGCCGAATCGCTTCATGGGCTTCCTGCGCGCTTTCATTTTTTGTTTTGTAATCACGCATCTGCAAATACTTTTCGCCATAACTTTTAAGGATTTCACTTTTGATTTGGCCTTTTGCAGTACTGCTCAGGTTTACGCTGTCCGTTCTCATGTAAGTGATCTTTCCGCTTTCATATAATTTTTGAGCGATGATCATTGTTTTGCTTACGCCATATCCTAATTTCCGGCTCGCTTCCTGTTGCAAGGTGGAAGTGGTAAAAGGCGCGGCGGAAGTGCGCTTGCCGGGTTTTACAATAATATCTTTTACAGAATAAGTGGCATTTTTACATTTTTCCAGGAAGCTTTCCGCCGCTTCGATGGTTCTTGCTCCTCCGTCTTCTGCTTTAAAGGAAATCCGTTTTCCCGAATCATCAGTGGCGGCTAAAGTGGCTTCAATTTTAAAGCTGCTTGAAACTACAAACTGATTGATCTCCCTTTCCCTTTCAGCAATTAATTTTACAGCTACACTTTGCACCCTTCCTGCGCTGAGCCCGCCTTTCATTCCTATTTTTCTCCATAAAACCGGTGAAAGCTCGAAGCCAACCAGCCTGTCCAAAACGCGCCTTGCCTGTTGCGAATTCACCAAATTCATATCTATAATACGTGGGTTTAGTACTGCGGCATCAATAGCGGGCTTGGTGATTTCATGAAACACAATCCGTTTCGTAGTGGCTACATCAAGGCCTAAAACTTCGGCCAGGTGCCAGCTTATGCTTTCCCCTTCACGGTCTTCATCCGATGCAAGCCATACGGTATCAGCCTTTTTTGCAAACTGTTTTAAATCCCTTACCACTTTTGCTTTCTCATCAGGCACTTTATAACGGGGTGTAAAATTGTTCTTTACATCAATTCCCATATCGTCTTTTTCAAGGTCGCGGATGTGCCCGTAACAACTTTTCACTTCAAAGTCTTTTCCTAATATTTTTTCAATAGTTTTTGCTTTCGCAGGGGACTCAACGATCAATAAATTTTTTGCCATAATCATCTTTATTTTTCCTGTTCTAAACTTTACTTTGTATTTAATGCTTTCTAATATCGGAATAATTTTCGTGGTTGCAATATTAGCGTAAAAATTAAAAATCAAATTTTAACAGAGAAATTTGTTTTATTAATCAGCTTGTTTATCTTCGCAACCCCCTCTGAGTAGACATTTTATGCTTTTTATATTAATGTGAAAATATACAAAGCATATTTAAAAACATAATAAATTAACTTACTAAATATATTTTTTATAAAAAAAACACGTTATATCATTGTTTGATAACCTGAAAAATATTTAGTTTAAAAAATATTCAATGAGAGTTGTAATGCTAGGCTCGGGAAACACTGCTTCCGTTTTATTGCAGTTGATTTCTAAAGCCGGCCATGAAATAATACAAATTGTAAGCCGTAATGAAGAAAATGCCAAAACTCTTGCGTCAACTTATGCAGCTGCTGCTGCGCCGTTAACTGCTGAAGAATTTTTAGAGGCTGACATTTATATAGTAGCGCTGCACGATGCCGCATTGGACCATATTGAAAATATCCCGGCCTTGAAAAATAAATTGGTAGTTCATACTGCTGGCGCTGTTTCTATGAATGCGCTTAAAGGTATTACTTCCACTTATGGCGTTTTGTACCCTTTACAATCCCTCTCAAAATTTACCGATTATATTCCTGAGATTCCATTTTTAGTTGACGGAAATAACCAGGAAATAATGCACCGCGTATTAGGGTTTGCCAAAAGTATTTCCAACAATGTAATTGAAGCGAATGATACAGAAAGGTTAAATTACCATGTGGCTGCCGTTTTTGTCAGCAACTTCACCAATCATCTTTATGCACTGGCGGAATTATTTTGCCAAAAGGAAAGATTAAATTTCAAAAACTTATTTCCTTTAATAGATGAAACTACATTACGGGCAAAATCGGTTTCTCCATTTCTCACACAAACAGGCCCGGCGATCAGAAACGATATTTATACGCTTAACCGACATTTACAAACCCTCGCGTCCAATCCTGACCTAAAATATATTTACCTGAAACTTTCTGAAAGTATTATAAAACACCACGGTAACCGCTAAAATTTCCTGTTATAATATAGTGTGCTTACATTGAATAATTTATTATTCAGTACCGTATAACTATATTTGAAAAAATTTCTTCCGGATTTAAAAATTACTCTGAACTTTTTTATTCCTAACACTAACTTATTTAAATAATGCAAATCCCATCACGCTTTAAACAGATAAAAACTTTTGCATTTGATATGGATGGCGTGCTGACAGACGGGAATATATTGGTAGGCAACGATAATAGCTGGCTCAGGAAAATGTATATCAGGGATGGTTATGCGCTGCAACTTGCGGTTAGGTCCGGGTTTAATGTTGTCGTGATTTCAGGAAGCAGTTCTGCACCTGTGCATAACCGTTTGAACAAACTTGGCGTCCGGGAAGTATTTATGGAAGTAAATGATAAAGAAGGGTTTTTAAGCAATTATTTAAAAGAAAAAGAACTTTCCGTAGATGAAGTGCTTTTTATGGGAGATGATATCCCTGATTATTATTGTATGAAAATGGCCGGCATTGCTGCCTGCCCCTCAGATGCAGCTTTTGAAATTAAGGAAATAGCGGCTTATATTTCCCCCTTTGGCGGCGGCAACGGCTGCGTGAGGGACGTGATTGAAAAAGTTTTGAAATTGAATAATAAATGGCCGTTAAAGAATAATATTACTTCAACCTGACCTTTATATTTAATTATAATTTTTTAGATGAAAGCTATTCCAGCATTTTTCAGATTGATCAGATGGCCCAATCTATTATTCATTTTGCTCACGCAAATGCTTTTCAGGTATTTTATTTTGGCTTTTGTTTACCGGGGCGCTCCTCCGGGATATGAAAATATCAAACTTTCCGAAACCTTATTTTATTTGCTGGCCTTTGCTTCTGTTTGTATCGCTGCGGGCGGGTATACTATCAATGATTATTTTGATGAAAATATCGACCAGGTAAATAAATCATCAAAAGTGATCGTTGGAAAATTTATTAAACGGAGAAGCGCCATTTTGCTTCATGCTGTTCTTTCTTTTATTGGCCTGCTTTTAAGTATTTATATAGGTTACAGGCTTCGCAATATTTTTATTCCTTTTTTTAATTTTTTGGCTATCCTCCTTCTTTTGGTTTATTCAAGCACATTTAAAAAGAAAATCCTGATTGGAAATATTATTATTTCATTATTAACGGCCTGGACAATTTTGGTGCTTACTTTGGCTGAATACCGTTTCAGGATTTTGCCGGAAGATATTGTTTGGCAGCGGTTATTGAAAATGTCTTTTATTTATGCCGGGTTTGCTTTTATCCTTTCTTTGATTCGTGAAGTAATAAAAGATATGGAAGATATAGAAGGCGATATAAAATATGGGTGCAAAACCATGCCCATTGCCTGGGGATTGCCTGTTTCAAAAGTTTTCACCGCCGTATGGATTGTAGTTTTAACGGGAATGCTTGTGGCCATCCAGATTTATGTAATTCAACTGGGCTGGTGGCTTTCAGCCTTATATTCTTTCGCCGCCATTATTATTCCGTTGGTTTGGGTTTTAAAAAAATTATACCCGGCAACAACCTCTGCCGATTTTCACCAGTTGAGTTCGGCGGTAAAATTAATCATGCTGGCAGGAATATTATCAATGATTTTCTTTTAAAAGTTTCAGGTAATAATGAAAAAAATAATTTTAGCTTCCGGTTCGCCTCGCAGAAAACAATTACTCGAACTCGCAGAAATTCCTTTTGAGATAATAGTTTCAGGTATTGAAGAAACATTTCCCGGGGAATTGCCACCGGCTCAAACTGCTATGCATATCGCAGAAAATAAAGCGATGGCTGTTAATAAAAAAATAAACGGTGGAGATAACAGTGAAGCACAAACGATTATTGCTGCTGATACAATTGTGGTTCTCGAAGATAAAATTATTGGCAAGCCAAAAGATGAAAAAGAGGCCATTAAAATTCTTTCAGGCCTTTCCGGAAAAACACACAAAGTAATAACCGGGGTTTGTATTTTATCAGCCCAAAATAAAACCGTTTTTGCCGAAGAAACGGAAGTAGAATTTCACCAACTTTCCCTTTCCCAGATTGAATATTATGTCAGCAAGCATAAGCCTTACGATAAGGCCGGCGCTTATGCCATACAGGAATGGATCGGTGCTATTGGAATCAAATCCGTAAAAGGCGATTTTTATAACGTAATGGGTTTGCCGGTGAGCAGGGTAGTGGAGGAGTTGGAGAATTCTTAGTTCTAGTTCGTAGTTCTTAGTTTTTAGTTCATAGTTGATAGCTCATAGTTAATAGTTCTTAGTTTGTAGTTGTAGTAAAGCAACAAATTTCCTTGGTTTTTATTTTGGTAACAGCCATTAAAATAAATGGGGAAGGTTTAACCCAATTCCTGCATCATTCTCCTATCGCAGTAACCATAATATTGCGGGCTCCTCCATGATTGCGGTGTTCACATAAATAAATTCCCTGCCAGGTTCCGAGCGCAATTGCCCATTTTGGATGGGTATTGATACAGAACTACCGAAGATAGCGGCTTTCAGATGTGCAGGCATATCATCATCGCCTTCATAATTGTGAATATAATTGGGGTCGCCTTCGGGAACTAATTTATTGAAAAAATAGTCAAAATCTTTTCTTACTGTTGGGTCTGCATCTTCGTTAAGCGCCAGCGAGGCAGAAGTATGCTGAATGAAAACGTGGCAAATTCCTTTACTGAATTCACGGATATCCTGGAATGATTGTTCAATCTCGGAAGTAACCAGGTGGAAACCTCTTCTTCTTTCTTTGAGCCGGATATGTTGCTGATGAATTTTCATAATTTTCTAATGGTGGTGATTTTAAAGTTAAAAAAAAATGACTTCCTCCCGGAGTATTGCAAGGGCAAAAATAAATTCAATATATCTTTTCAAAATACAGTAAACAAATAAATAAGCAAGGTTTTTATTTTGCACTTCCTGCAAAAAACTTTGCCGCACTTTTTTTTACTTTACCAGGAGATTGCTCAATTAGGTAATTTTTAGCTATGTTAGAGTGCGGTTAAAGTATTATTTAAAAAAACTATTTTTAATCTTCCTTAATATATTAATGTAACTTCATCAATTACAGTAATTTATTTGCCCAATCTTCTAAAGAATCCCTCCCTTTAATGCTGATCATATTTCTATTTCTAATACTCCACTGGTACCTTTCTCTTTTCATGCAAACCTTCTTACAGCATAGGTATGCAGCCCACAGGGCATTTAGCATGAATAAGTTTTGGGAACGTTTTTTTTACCTCTTGGCTTATATTACACAGGGTTCCTCTTACATTAGCCCAAGGGTATATGCTATAATGCACCGCATGCACCATGCATACACAGATACAGATAAAGACCCGCATTCACCACAGAATGACCGTAATATTTTTGCAATGTTGTGGCACACCCGCGTAGTGGCTGCTGATATTTACGACGGAAAACAGTTTGTTGAACCAAGGTTTCTAAAAAACCTGCCCGACTGGCCTTTATTAGATAAAATAGCTCATTCTACCTTGTCAAGGTTGGCATGGATAGCTGTATATACTTTGGCCTATGTACTTTATGCGCCTTACGCCTGGATGTTTTTATTGCTTCCGATTCATATTTTCATGTTACCCATACAAGGCGTTATCATTAATTGGTTTGCCCACAAATACGGATCAAAAAACCATATTTTAAAAAATACTTCAACCAATCTTTTTAAAATGGATTTTCTAATGATGGGTGAAGCATACCATAATAACCACCATAAAAATCCGGCGAATACTAATTTTGGTTTTAAATGGTATGAACTCGACCCTACTTACCCGCTTATATTGTTATTTAGCCGGCTTAAGATCATTCGTATTCATAAAGTAGTTCCCCAATTGGTTCCCATTCGGGAGAAACAATTGGTTACTATTCAGAAGGAAGAATTGGTTTAATTCTCCATTAACCGCTGCCAACAAAAGAATTTATTGTACCTAAAAGGGCCGCGAAAAGTAATTTCGTAGCCACATAGGTTGGTTCGTGTGGGAACGCAAAATTGATGATAGCCCATGGGGAATTCTTTTTGGGAGATGTGAGTAAATTCTTTGCGGTAACTTTGACGGCTTCCACTTTAGCTTTTTTCGTTTGATTAGTTCCGCTTTCTCTGTCAGCGATCATTCTGCGGTAACTCTCTTTACCCGCTTTTGATGTTATCAAAACACTATTAAGTATCAAAAAAACAAAATTAAAAATTTAAGTACTATTTTTAAGCCTTGAATCTTTCAAGGTGTGGTAACCATAAAAAGGGTTCATCAATACAATTAAATAAATTTGTGTTACTAACTTTAGCATCTTAAAACATAAACCAAAAGTTTTCTAAGTTCAATTAAAATTTCATTTATGAAACCAGTCACTATTAGTTTTCCCAGTGTTTTCGAAACGGCCTTTGGCAACACAGAAAATTCTGCAAAGGACCTCTTAAACGGGTTAAAAGTTAAAAAGAATGACAATTGGTACCTTGTAGGCAACATGGCAAGGCGCAGTGCTATTAACGCCGGGCGTGTGGTAAATGCTGCTCCCACCGAGGAAGATTTTGACATACTGTTCCGGTCTTCGATGGCCAATATACTGGACAAAGTAAAACAGCCTTTTACGGTTACAACCGGATTTCCACTTTCTACCTACAATGTTTATAAAAATGCAGCGCAGGAATACCTGGCGCGCCGCCATTTTTTGATTGAATATGATACCACTACTTTTAACGTAAAAGGCGGGGTAAAGAAAAATACATTTGAAATTGATAGTTATGAAGTAATACCCGAAATTGTAGGTGGCATCATCGGGTTAAAGAAAACACTTCCCGAAAATTCAGCCGAAAATTTCATTGCTTTAAGTTTTGGGTTTGGTACCGTGGAAGGAGGCTTCGCCACTGCCGATGGGCTGGTACACCGTACCTGTTTCAGTTCGCATGGTATCCGTTATGTAATTGGAAACCTGGCGCGCGAACTCAACTCTAATTATTATCTCGAAATGAAGAATGAGCACCAGATGGATGAGGCTTTTATGAAAGGTTCCATTTTCACCAACAGGCGCAGGGTAGACCTCAGGGATATGAAAAAAGCCTTGTTGCGGCAATATTATAAAGAGGTGGTATCGCCGCTTATGCGCCAGCATTTTACCGATGCGGATTTCGAGCAATGTTCTAAAATATATTTATTGGGCGGAGGCGCTTATTATACCGATCTTACAGAAGCGGTAGTGGAAGAATTCCAGGGCTTTATTCCGGTAGAGGTAGTGCCCCAGCCGGATTTAATTGCGAGCATCGGGTATTTATACAATTCCCTGCGTGTGTCAGATTCTAACCCTGCAAGGTGCATTGGCATTGATATCGGAAACGCAACCACCACTACTTCCATTTTTGAAGAGGTGCCAAAAATTAAATAACTAACTTTCAATGATGAATCCATTACTTTTCATAAAGGGGTTTTATATACCTGCAGGTATAGAGGTAAATGGAGATTTTTTTTCTGACAAAGAAGGCGGTATTGCCGGCATCATTAATGGTGATGTAAAAATTAAAGCCACGCTTTTTGTAGAAAAGCAAGGCATTATTAACGGCGACCTGCATGCAACAGATGCAGTTATAAAAGGAAGGGTAAATGGAAATATTTATTGCCACGGTAAAGTTACCATCCTTAAAGATGCTGTAATAGCCGGAAATATACATGCCGCAGAAGTAAGAATAGATAAGTTAAGTACCGTGAAAGGGGTTTTTGCCCATTTGCACCAAAAGAAAAATACAGAAACCACTGGTACTCCGGAAGAAACGGAACCGGAAACCATTGCAATACTAGGTGATTTTTTACCTGATGAACCCCAGCAGAACTGGTTTTAGCTAACTATAATCAAAATTTCAGGTATTGTAAACGAACTTTTTTGCAAGATTTCTATTTTACCAGACAGGCATCCTTCGGTAAGTTTTATGAAACAAGGATGGAATAGGTAATTTTGTTCGGCGAATAGTTTTTGGGTGGGACGCAAAAAGGGCGGATGCAAAACCTAATAAGGTTTGGTATTTCGGCTTGTGTGGCAAAATGCAAAACCTTATAGTAGTTTTTGCTTGCCTTTTCTACAAAAAGGCTGAAATCCTGTAAATCATTTTCGGTAAAGCCCCAAAATTGGGAGGGTAAAAGCCTGCCGCTATTGACGATGCCTGAAATGGCTTCCCGGAAAATATATTCTACGGCAAGTAATTTGAAACCAATGCAGAATTTCAAACAGTTGGCAGGTATGGTAGCCTGCTCGTATTGCGTAAGGCCGCAGAAGCGCGATACGAAATGGCTCCCCCGCTGATCTAAAAAGAGATAAATCAACAATCCCGTCAGGCAATCCGATGGTTTCTTTACTGCTGCCGGATTGATTGTTCAAAAACCAAAAACTTTCTACAAAATCCGAAAGCGGTTTGCCGGGTTTAATGATTTTGTATTGCAAGCCATCATCCATTGTTGCCTGTACGTTTATGGGGATTAAAAATAAAAACCGCGTGCTTCTTTTTGACGAAAATTTTTTTAAAGCACCTGTATAATTTGCCCCGTTATTTTCCATTGCCCATTGGCCTTTCTCTACCAGGCGCACTTCGAATGTATGGCTAACGGAACCGTTTGCAGAAGTAGAAGTTTCATTATGAGTTACCACGGCATTATTTCCATGAATGCTGATGTGATAATTTGAATTCTTTGAGGTTCCGCCTTTTCCCATCATTCCGGGTGATGGGTGCACGATTTTATCAGCCGGGAACGACATAGTTTTTCCATCGGCCGTAATCACCATAACACTGCTATAAGGCTCTATTTGCCAGCAGGAAGCATGCGCCGCAGAATCGCCCGAGCGCCATGTAGCGGATTCTTTTTCAAGTAATTTTACAATAGCCGTAGAATCCTTAGTTTGGCTAAAACCAACCGCCGAAAAAATTATAGCGCAGTAAAAAAGAAGGGAGCTTTTTCATTGAAAACTATTTAATAATTTAAAGATAGTGTAAAATTTTTCCCTCAATGATTTTTACGGCACTTACGAAGCGCAAAAATAAAAATCACCGTTATTTCTTCGTTTACTGAGATAAAATAAAAAATTATTAAGTGAAAAATAGAATCACTAATTTTAGGAATCAAAACATTTGAGGCGATTGAGCAAGGAACAAAAGAGGTTTTTAGAGGCTGTAACTCAATTTTAAAACCCAATATAACGAAAGCCCGGCCGAACCAGCATGGGGTTTTAAAAGAAATCATTCAACCTAACTCAAATGAAATCAAAGCCAGCACAGAATTCTATTCTCCCCGATTACAGCAACACGGGGGACATTGCATTAAAAAAACAAAATACGCTAAGAAAACTAACCGGGGCATTGGGAATTCTTTTGCCATTATTGGTGTACTTATTTTTGCAATGTACCAACGGCTTTGATCCAATCCTGCCATCAATAAGCCATTATTATTTTACAAGGGCAGCTTCACTTTTTGAAATAATTGTTAGTTTACTGGCTGTTTTTTTGCTCGTATATAAAGGAGAGGAATTGATAGATTACCTCTTGTCAAGCATTGCAGGCTTTTCTGCCCTGCTAATGCTACTTTTTCCGACAAGCAACCTTCGTGGGTATAACCACACAATAAAGTACGACCCGGTTGCGGTTACTTTTTTTGAACAAAGCCCATTCCGCCCTATGTTTCATTATATATGTGCCGCCCTGTTTCTGTTGAGCCTCGCAGTTATATCTTTGTTTGTTTTTACAAAATCATCACAAATCCCAAGCCTCAGGACCCCCAATAAAAGAAACAGGAATAAAGTGTACCGCACTTGCGGGGTGGTAATGCTGGCGGCTATGTGTGTGGCATTTTTAGGCTTTTTAAATATGATACCTGCCAATTTTTATGAGGGCCACAATTTAACCTTTTGGATGGAAACCTTATCAGTAGAAGCATTTGGAGTAGCATGGATGATTAAAGGGGAATTAATTTTAAAAGACAAGCAGCCATTAAATAGTAAAACACCCTTTGCGCAAAAATAAAAATCACCGTTATTTATTCGTATTCTGTAGTTTAAAAAGCCGCCGTCTAAGGCGGTGGTAATGTTCTTTGTGCTTTGCCTGAATTTTTTACCACAAAGGACACGAAATACACGAAGGATTTTTTCTTTGAAAAAATAAAAAAACGAAGTTTTTCCCTGTCTGCCGACCAGGCAGGTTTGTGCTCTTTGAGTCTTTGTGGTAAAATTGTTTTTGGCTGTCTATATTATAATAATTTGAACGAAAAAAGTTTAGAAAATACTTCGTACGCTGTATATTAAAGAGGGCTTTGCCCGATTCTTCCAACCCACCTTCTCGGAAGGTGGTGGTTGAGAGTACGCACCTACTTTTCATCATGCAGCGCCACAGCCAGCATATACCAGGTAGCATGTGGCAGCCATTGCTCACTCCAGCGCCAGTCATAGTCTTTGCCCGTTTGTGAGTAGGGCAGGTTAAGGTCAATATCGTGTTCGTTATCAAGGCCGGAAGTGATACCGTTTACAATGCCGCCCGGTGCATTCGTATATTCAAACGTGCCAAAGAAACCATATTCCACATTGTTGTGCCCGGTGCCTTCCAGCATGCAGGCATCAAAAGGGTTAAGGCCCAGGATCCAGTTCAACTGGTCGGTGGCAAAACTTTCAAGGCTGTCGTGTAAAGGCTTGTCACCTGTAAATAATTCAGCAGCCATTCTTGCGGCTGCCGCCATGGAGCCAAGCCTTGCATTTTCGCCCTGCCACCATGGTGCCGTTTCTGTTGCGTGCGGAAAAAAGAACGAACTGTAACGGTTGCCCGAAGTATCCTGCACTAACTGCCTGCTGTACCCGAAAGGATTATTTACTTCATGCGTTATGCGCAGTTCATGCTCCACCGATTTCCTGGTAACCTCTTTTATTTTTTGTTGGGTGGCCGCATCAGCAACAGGGTAATAATTTAATAAACTCACTAATGGCAATCCGGCATCCGCCGCATGAAAGAAAAGCCTGTCCGTTTCATTCACGCGCCAGTAATTATCATAACTTTTCCAATTCGTTAAGCGGCTCATTAAGTGTTGCGCCCTTTTAGCGGCAGCCATTTTATAAACTTGTTTTTGGGTGGCTTTGTACAATTCAGTTGCGGCCATTAACGCACAATAATCATCCAGCATATTTTCTTTGCCGTCGTTAGTCATTTCTGCGTTGTGTTTTTCTAAAAAAGCAAATGCATTTTCTGCGGCTGTTAAATATTGCTGGTTGGTAAAGGCGCCGGAAGTATCAAAGGTGGAAGCCAGGGCCAATGCGGCAATAGCCATGCCGCCACCGGAGCGGTAACTACTTTGAAAGCTCTTCCAATTTTCTTCATTATTTCCTGCGGCAAAGGTGCCATTCTTTGATTTCTTGATGGTGTATATTTTGCTTTCTGCGCCAATTACCCTGTCCTTTGCCAGCTTGCCCGGGCCAGGTGCAGAAATGGAGCGGTAGAAAGAGCCATTCTTTACCTGCACACGTTCCAGGTAATCGGCGCCATACATGGCCATCATCCAGCACACGCCTTTTATATTGGCGGAAATCGGTTCCGGGTTTTGCATTTAAGAGCTGGTATGTTTTCAATAAAGCCCACGCCGTGAACGATACTTGTTGCGGGTTAAAATAAGTGGAGAAAGACAAGTGGGAGAGATGGATGCCATAGTCGCCCGTAGCATCGTACCAGCCGCCGCGTGCATCTACTGCAGCACTGTCTTTTTTTCTTCCTTCAAAAGAAATGTGCGAATCTGCTTTATTGAACAAGCCGGTGCAGCGCTGCCCTTTGAAGTAGTAAATAATATCAGACAAGGTATATTGTTCCAGTACATCTTTGTCAATTATAAAAGGGTAAGAGCTGATGGTTTTACCCTTTTCATTTACCTGCAAGGTGTAAGTGCCTTTGGTAGTTACAGGCGTAAAGTCAATGGTATAGAAAACCCAATTCTTCCATTGGTCACCGGCCCTGTATAAACTGGTTTACCGGTATATACTTTTTTCCCGGTTGCATCCATTAGTTGAAAGTTTTCAATAGAATCTGCCTGTTCCGCAACAATAACCGCGTGCTTCGCACTGTTGAGGTTGTAGCCAACCTGGTTGGTAACAATTTTTACCTGTTGGGAAAACGAAGCATAACAGCATAGCATAGACGCAAAAAGAAGGCAAACCACTTTATGTATTTTCATGTAGTGATGATAAAAGATTACAATAATTGATAGGGTAGGAAAGATAGTACTTTTTAGATATTAATCCTTTCTACGGCGGCGGCCAGGTATTAAAATAGAGTAAACCCATAAATTTGCCGGATTTTTATTTTGATGGAAATAAGGAAGGAGTTGGAATAGCCAAGGCAAAATTTATTTTCCTGTAAATCAATTAATTTCACCAAACAGATGATTTAAAATATTCATTTATTCCGGGCAATACATAACTTGCTAAAAAATTATTTGATTTTATGAAAGAACTCAGTATGGCAGGCCTGAAAATTGTGAAGGAATTTCAGCAGGTTCCGGATGAGCAATTGCAATGGCTCATCAGCCAGGGCGAAACAGTAGAAATAGAACAGGGCGGCTTACTATTTAATGCAGGGGAGCCTGTAACTACCACCTACATTGTATTAGATGGCAAGATGAGAATTTGTGCAGTACAATCCGGCAAGGAAAAGGAATTGCGTATTTTGGATCCCGGCCAGGTAACCGGCTACCTTCCTTATTCGCGGGCTACTATTTCGCCTGCATTTTGCGAAGCCTTGAAAAAATCATGGGTATTTCAATGCGCCAAAGAAAAACTGATAGAAGGCTTTGGTACTCACTACGAATTAATAGAAGCCCTGGTGCACATGATGCTAAGCCGCGTGCGGGAATTCACTTCCATACAACAACAGAATGAAAAAATGTTTGCCCTGGGAAAACTTTCTGCAGGCCTTGCGCACGAACTCAACAATCCTGCGGCGGCTATATCCCGTGCTGCGTCGTTGTTACAAATCCAGGTAGGCCAGTTGCCGCATTTATTTAGAGAAATTGCCAATTTAAGAATAGAACCTGAAAAAGTGGAGAAGATCAACAATCTGATCATTCAGAAAATAAATACAGAACCTCCTGCATTAACGATGATGCAAAAAGCCAACCGTGAGGATGAATTGACTGACTGGCTGGATGAGAACCATCTCAAAGATACCGATCCCGAAGGATTGGTAGAACGTGGTTTTACCACCGCAGAACTGGAGGTGTTTAAAGCTTGCTCTACGCCGGAACACCTGCCTGTATTGCTTGAATGGGTGAGCAATTATTTAGTCACCAATAAAATGGCCGACGATATCCGCACTTCTTCAGAGCGCATATCTGATCTTGTGGGCGCGGTTAAGAATTTTACTTTTATGGACAAAGATGCCGACAGGCAATTGATAGATATTCATGCGGGCATCCGCAACACCTTAACGATGCTGAATTATAAATTACGAAAAGGAAACATCACGGTAGTGGAACACTATGATGATTCTCTTCCAAAAATAAAGGCCTTTCCCGGCGAACTGAACCAGGTGTGGGCCAACATTATTGATAACGCCATTGATGCCATGGAAATAAACGGCAAAGGCAACCTGGAAATCACCTCATCCCATGATGCAAGGTTTGTGAAAGTAACGATCAAAGATGATGGCCCGGGCATTCCGGAAGATATAAAACAAAATATCTTTGCCCCGTTTTTTACCACCAAAGAAATGGGCAAAGGCACCGGGCTGGGGCTTGATGTGGTGAGCCGGATCATGATACAACACAACGGTGAAGTAAAAGTAAAATCAGCACCCGGCGCCACCGAATTTGAAATTTGCCTTCCCATTTAATGGGCATAAATTAAGTTCTAATAAGAAGAAAATAAGTTCTAATAAATAGTAAGATGGATGTAAGGAGGATTAGTAACGTGTAATTAAATTTCAAGATGGATTAGTAAAGTATAATTAAGAAACCAGCTATTTATGAGAGACATTGCGGTGTGGGAGTGGGATAGCCGGACAAACGCGCGGAGCGATCGGGTTGTCCTTGAACTAAGCGAAGCGCTCTCATGAGCACAATTGAAAACAAAAATAAATACCGCGAATAATTTTTTGTTTCTTTTTTGTTCAGGCAAAAAAGAAAAGGAAAAGAACAGTAATTGAATTTGATGTATTGTGTGCATTCACAGCTTTGTTCAAGTAAAAAAGAAAAAGAAAGAACAGCGATTGAATGTAAGAGATTGCGTGCGTTCACAGCCCAAGCGTTTTATTCTATAAAAAAATTATTATGGACCAGTCAATCATATTTGTAATAGACGATGATGCGCAGGTGCTCCGCGCCCTCACGCGCGATTTAAAAAATGAATACCGCCGCGATTACCGCGTCCTCAGCACTACCTCCGCCAAAGAAGCATTGGATAGTTTGCTCGAATTAAAAAACAAGGGCGAGTCGGTGGCCATGTTCATATCCGACCAGCGCATGCCGGAAATGGAAGGCGTTGATTTTTTAGCGCAGGCAATGGGTTATTATGATGATGCCAAGAAAGTATTGCTCACCGCTTATTCTGATACAGACGCCGCCATCAAAGCCATTAATAAAGTAAGGCTCGATTATTATTTAACCAAACCCTGGGGCCCGCCTGAAGAAAAATTATACCCTGTTATCAATGATTTGTTAGATGACTGGCAAAACGATTTTCACCCGGATTTTAAAGGCATCAAACTGGTGGGATACCAGTTTTCACCCAAGAGCCACGAGATCAAAGACTTTTTATCAGGCAACCTAATTCCTTATCAATGGATGGAGGCAACGGATGAAGATGGCAGCCAATTATTACAATTAAATAAAGTAGAAGCCAAAGATTTGCCTGCCCTGTTTTTTGAAGACGGAACGATGTTGCTAAGCCCGCATATTATTGACGTGGCTAAGCGCATTGGGTTAAACCCCGAAGTAAAAAATGAAGTATATGATGTGGTGGTAATAGGCGCCGGGCCTGCCGGTTTAGCGGCTTCTGTGTATGGCTCGTCAGAAGGTTTAAAAACCTTATTGATCGAAAGAAGGGCGCCCGGCGGCCAGGCGGGCACCAGTTCGCGCATTGAAAACTATTTGGGTTTTCCATCGGGGTTAAGCGGGGCAGACCTTACGCGCAGGGCCATGACCCAATCAGCCAGGTTTGGTACTGATTTTCTTTCTCCGCAATCCGTAAAGGCCATTAAAGTGCAGGATAATTATAAGAAAATTATTTTGGTGAATGATAAAGAAATCATGGCCAAAGCCATTGTAATCACCACGGGCGTTGATTACCGCCAGCTAACCACGCCTGGCATTGCGCAGTTCAAAGGCGCCGGCATTTATTATGGCGCAGCCAATACAGAAGCCTCGGCATGCAGGGATAAAAATGTGTTCATTGTGGGTGGCGGAAACTCTGCCGGGCAGGCGGCGATGTATTTATCAAAATTTGCCAGGCAGGTAAATATATTGATCAGGAAAGACAATTTATCCTACACCATGTCTTCTTATTTAATTGACCAGATAAAGGGCGTTGAAAATATAACCGTTTGTGTGTGCCGCGAAGTGGTGGAAGCCAAAGGCGATGACCGGCTGGAGCAGTTGGTGATTAAAAATATCGCTACCGGTGAAACCTATACAGAAGATGCCGCTGCCTTATACATCTTCATCGGCGCGAAACCCTTTACCGATTGGCTGGATGATGAAATTATCAAGAATGATAAAGGATTTATTGAAACCGGCAGGGACCTGCTGCATCATGATGATTTCAAAAAAATATGGAAGCTGGAGCGCGATCCTTATTTATTGGAAACAAGCTGTGCCGGCATCTTTGCCGCAGGCGATGTACGCGCCGGCGCCATGAACCGCGTAGCCTCCGCAGTGGGAGAGGGCTCCATGGCAATTAGCTTTGTACATAAATATTTGGGGGAGATGTGAGTGGGAAATGCAAAATTGGGGTTATAAGTTTGTTTACTGGTTTGGAGGATTGAAGCTAAATGCGAATGATATTGAATATCCTGACATCAATGAAAATATCTATTTAAGCTCCCGAAAACAATATTCCATACATTTGTTGCATAAATATGGGTGACAAAGCAAACATAACACCAAATGTTCTGAAATGGGCACGGGAATCGGCAAGAATGACTGAGGAAACAGCTGCTGCAAAGGTTTCTGTTGCAGTCGATAAGCTCAAAGAATGGGAATCTGGCGATACCCAACCAACTATTAGACAGGCTCAGACTTTAGCCAAAGCCTATAAGCGACCATTTGCTTTGTTCTTTCTACTAGATATTCCCAGAGACTTTCAACCACTTCAGGATTTCAGAAAAAAAGGTTCAAAAGAGTTGACAACATCTTCAATATTTATAATCCGGGAAATTCAACAAAAGCAAGCTTGGATAAGTGATGTTTATGCAGAAGATAATGAAGAAAAAATAGCATTTTTTGGACGCTTCACAATTAGTGACAGGCCTGAAGTTGTTGCACAAAATATTTTAAAGACACTAAATATTACGCCGGCAAATTATAAAACCGAAAACCCAATTAAAGAATGGATAGATGCGGCTGAGACAAATGGCATCTTTGTTTCTCGTACAAGTTTTATTCATTCAAGATTAAAATTAGACTCTGACGAGTTACAAGGTTTTGCTATTGCAGACCCGTATGCTCCCTTTATATTTATAAATTCTAATGATTTTAATGCTCCTCAACTATTTACTTTAGTTCATGAACTGGCTCATATTTGGATAGCTGAAACAGGGATTTCAAATGACATAGAACCTGAGATAAAAAATAAAGATAAATTCCACCCCGTAGAGATATTCTGTAATGAAGTTGCTGCAAATGCATTAATGCCGAAAGAAAATATTTTAAGTTTTAATAGTTCGATATATCAAAACGCACAGAATGTTTTCAAAGCAGCCAAAACATTTGGTGTAAGTTCATTCGCTTTTTTAGTAAGGTCATTAAAACTAAATCAAATTTCAGTGCATCAATATCAAAAGTTGAAAAAGGAAGCTGAAATTGAATATCAGGCCTTTTTAAAAAGAGAAGCTGAAAAAAAAGCTGCTTTAAAACTAAGACAAAAAGAAAAGCAAGGTGGCCCGAATCCTTATTTGTTGCGTTTGAATAAAAATAGCAGGCTTTTTACGCAAGTAGTTCTCGATGCGCTTAGGAGTGGATACGTGCAACCTACTCAAGCAAGTTTTTTACTTGGAACGCCTGCAAATAATTTTCACAAACTAGAAGCACAAATCTATAGATGAGTGCGACACAACATATTTACTGCATAGATGCAAACGTACTCATACAATCATGGCAAAAATATTATTCTCCAGACTTATGTCCTGATTATTGGGACATTCTTAATGAATTAGGTAAGCAAAGCCGCATTTTTATTCCGGAGGAAGTTAGAAACGAAATAGTTGTGGCAGAGACTTCTGGCAGAACTGAGGATGACTTATCTAAATGGTTAAAACGAAGTACAATTCCAATTCATAAACCAACTGAAAATGTAATTGCCTGTTGGCAAAAAATACTTCAAGCCGATCCAAAACACAAACTCCTTGTTGATAATATAAAAGGCCGTTCATTGGCAAACCCTTGGTTAATTGCTCATGCCATGGACACTAATGCTACTGTTGTAACCAAAGAAAATATTGAGAGTGCCATGAATTCCAAGAGAGTTAAAATACCAAATGTTTGCAAAAATATGGGAGTAAGATGCATTGATGATTTTGAATTTATAAAAGAAATAGGAGTAAAGTTTTCAGCCAAATTTTAAAAGTCATCAACGTGTATAGCACGAACTGACATGCTATCCTCAGGTTTGCAACTAAAACTTAAAAACTTTAAATAATACAAATTCAATCTTTATTAACCTTTGCTATCTGCAGTATTTTTAAATTATAAAACCCCCGCTCCCCTGATGTTCGTAACTCTGTACGATTTATTTTATCATCATCCTAAATCACGGGTCAAAATCTCATGAAACATTTTTAAAAATATTTTTAATTCATTCCACGCGAACCATCAAATTATGAAAATACAAATCAGCATTATAAGTTGGTTTACTGTGGCTGTTCGCCTCTTTAACGAACATTCAGGATTAGTAACGAGTAGTCACAAGCCTGGAGAACCTGCGCCAGCCGCGGTATGCCGTTGACCGGGAGGCCAGACGGCTCTCACGAGTGGATAGCCTGGGCTTACGAGAAAAGATATGAACACTTGCGGAGGCTGAAAATTTGCGCTCACGATTTATCAATCGAACTTGACCAGGTCCTGGAAGATCAATTGCCCCCAGCTATTTCCGTGCGCCTGCACAAGCAATCCGCCTTCCGAAAGCCCCCCAAGTTTGACTGGAGCAAAGCCGAGTTTTTCTGCAAGTGCACTGACCTCGGTTGTGGCACTGTCATCATCGCTTGTAAGGAACACAACCCTTCTGCCGCCATGCACGTCCGGGTCCTGGCCAAGAATGGCAGCGCCCAAATGGTTGAAGCCTTTAACCAATCTGCCGCCTGTGAAGGCTTGCGAAACTATCTTCGCAGAAGGCTGTCCTGCCAGCTTTTCATTGGGTACGCCATAGGCATTGGTCACATCAACAATTATCTTCCCTTCCCACGTGGGCAGCGCCTTCGCTACATCCGGGTGCGACTCGAAACGGACAGCCAAAAAGATGATGTCCGCTTTTACCGCTTCTGCCAGTGTTGTGGGAATGATCGTGGGGCCTATCGCAGCCGCCGCAGATGCAAAGCTTTCCGGGTCATGTGTTGTTGCAACCGATACCTCGATACCCTTGCGTGCAAACGCTTTTGCCAGGGCTTTACCTATATTGCCAAAGCCGATAATAGCGTGGCTTGTTACTTTATTTTCTAAGTTATCAGGCATAATATTTTATTTATTTAGTTTTTAGAAATAATGTTTTCATTTTTTAAAATCCATACATACCGCCCGAAACGGATATTTGTTCTCCTGTGATCCAGGCTGCTTCATCGGAAGCGAGAAACACCACCGCTTTCGCAATATCTTCCGGCTGGCCTCTGCCGGCCCAGCGGGGTATTAGCGACAAACATTTTCTCAGCATCACTGCCGGGTGCAACGCCTGCAGTGCTTGCGCCTTCAGTATCTGTAGCGCCCGGTAAAACAGAATTGACACGAATGTTCTTTGCCCCGAGTTCTTTCGATAAAGAAACCGTGATAGCATCTAAGGCCGCCTTGGATGCTGAGTACAGCGACACTCCCGCCATCGGCATTTTGCTGGCACCCGAACTGATGTTGATGATATTTCCCCCTTTATCGCCAAACAATTTCATCCCAGCCTGTATGGTAAGAAGAGGCCCTAAAACATTCACATCAAAATGCTGATGAAAAGCTTTTGGTGATACCTGGTCAACGGGTAGGTATTGCTGAAACACGGCATTGTTCACCAAAATATCCAATGTGCCAAAAGCCTTCTTTGTTTCTTCAAACAGCCTGGCTACATCGGCTTCATTCGATACATCGGCCTTTACCGAAATGGCAGTTCCTCCGTTGCCTGTTATCTGCTTAACCACTTTATCGGCTGCTTCTTTACTGGAGGCATAATTCACAACTACCTTTGCGCCTTCATCGGCAAAATGTTTTGCAATAGATGCACCTATTCCTTTTGAAGCACCGGAAATTACCGCTACTTTGTCTTTTAATTGATTCATTTTTTAATTTATTTTTATTATTTAATAGCACAAGTGCAAACCTGTGCCGTAATGGGTTCCCTTATTTAGCCAAATAGGTTAGGCCGCCATCAACGAGGAGTTCAGCGCCAAGCATAAACGCAGCATCATCAGAGGCCAGGAAAACCGCTGCTTTACCAATGTCAGACGGTTGCCCGATCCTGCCTATCGGCATGCTATCCGCAAAGTGTTTTTTTACCGCTTCAATTTGTTCTGCGGGAACAAACTTCTCAAATGCAGGTGTATCTGTGGTACCTGGCGTTATTACATTTACCCTGATCTTTCTATCCAACAGATCGCTTGAGAATCCTTTTGCTAAAAATATCACAGCCGCTTTTGCAGCACCATAAAGCGTAAACGATGCATAGGCTGTGTGCGCTGCATTTGACCCTATAAGAATAATAGAACCACCATCATTCATGTAAGGCAGTGCTTTATTCACCGTGAAGTACACACTTTTCAGGTTTAAGTCCATAGTCTTGTCATAGTCGCTCTCGCTAATACTTGCCACAGTGCCTACAATTCCTGCGCCGGCATTGGCTACGAGCACGTCTATTTTACCGAACTTTTCAGCCGTTTCTTTAAACGCTTTTTCCAGGTCAGCAATGTTGGTTACGTCGGCATTTATGGCTATAAAATTATCGCCAAGCTGCGCGACGGAATTATCCAGCGTTTTCTGATTTCTCCCGACAATTGTTCCAACGGCGCCTTCGTTTTTAAATGCTTCAGCAATGCCAAACCCGATACCGCTATTGCCGCCTGTTATTACTGCTACTTTGTTTTTTAAGTTACTCATCTCTTTATCTTTTTTTATTTGTTTTGCAAAGCTATCCCCAATAGTTTACTTTTGTAACCATTATAGTTTATTCTGGTTACCATTGGGTAACTACTAATTCTTAAAAATATGAGAGACGACAATTTTTGCAATTCAAACTGCCCGTTTACGAGGGCTATTGGTACCATTGGCAATAAGTGGAAGCCGATAATTATAAACGTAATTGGCACCCGTACCATTCGTTTTGGCCAGTTAGATGCCATAGTACCACACATTTCAAGGAAAGTACTAACCGAACAGTTAAGAGAATTGGAAGAAGATGGGCTTTTGGAAAGATGGGCGTACAAGGAAATTCCACCAAGGGTAGAATATAAACTTTCTGAAAAAGGCTTAGCTTTTTTGCCGATTTTAGAAGACATAAAAGAATGGAATTTAAAATATGAAGTAGCTTCGATACCCGAAGAGGCTGATTACAAGTAACTATTGGTGTACGGATTTATTATTTTCAATTTTGCTTTTGCGAAAGTGATGGAAGGATGATTGCCGGACAGCCCTTCGCTAACTTTTAGAAGAAAAAACACCACAATCAGCAAACAAACAAATTCCTTCTATTTTTATTTTGGATCAACAGTGAGTTTTCAATCGTGAAGGCTCTCTATAAAAGAGAACGGTGTTTAATGAGGGATAAAATTAAATAAAAAAATTTTACGACGGGTTGAAAATTTGTGTATCCACTATCATTTGTGCTACACGTTTCTGAAATGGGAACAACTGACGTTGGCAAAAAATTCGTGGTTGCGATCATCCCATATCGTGCTCCTTCAAAACGCAATAGATTTTTCATAAGTTAGAATTTTTACCACTTATAATTGTAGCCCAATTCCAAATACGCGGGAACTTGCGCATGTGAAAAAGCTAATAATATTCCCTGCTTCTGAACAATAAATAAACTTCCCAGCGATAGTTGCAATGCAGAATTATCTCCAAGCTCACGTGCTGCCGTTACTCCAATCCTGAAGCGGCTTACAGCATTTTTATACCAACCATCTTCAGGTCCGTTGATACCGGTTATTCCATCCGGATAGCGGCCGTCAAAAGTTGCTTTAGCTTCTGTCGAATGTTTAATATGCGTCAATGGCGTGTATTGCCACCCCAGATCAAATCCTTTTGCCCAATGCGTTCCGGTAAACAAAGGATTATCGCGAATTTCAAATCCGATGCCATTTAAAATTCCTTCACGGTTATGATCATGCGCCATGTAAATATTCGCCACAATTGTATTGGTCCATTTATCGCTGAGTTTACAATCAGCAACTGTAATTAAGTTGGCCCGCCATGCACCATTTGCAATGATTAATGGCGCCAATTTTATACTTCCACCCAATTGAAAATTGATTGAAGTATTTCTTTTTCTTACTGAATGAACATATCCAACGGTGGTTACAATTTCAGGTTGTGCTGCCACGCTGATAAAAATTTTATTGGTTAAAATATTTTCACCCGGCACTTTTATAAACTGGCATTTACCTTTTGCATTTATTGCGAGAATTAAAAAAATAATATTGAAAATTTTCAAAATAAATTTCATTTTTCTTTTATTTTATTGCAAGGCGTTTCTGACTGCACTTACGGTTTCATTTGCATAATCTGTAAATAAACTTATGTGGCCTGCACCCTCAATACTTGTCAAAGTGGCGTTGGGCAGGGTTTTTAAATTGGTCTCCTGCTGAAACGATGCAGAGAGAGTTCCACAGGTTCCGGCGATGATGTTTATCGGGCCTTTAAAATTTTCAATGCCTTTTGCCCAGTTATAATTTTTAGGAAGATGATACGTATTTTTTTGAACGATATAATAATGATAAGCGCCAAACCTCCACATAGGATAATTGTGAACGATGGAATTATCACACGTCCAATGCCGTGAGGATTTAGGTAACACTTCTATCGCCTTGTAATCCGCTGCTGCATGGTCTTTGGATGTCAGCAATTCATTTTGCCAAAAAAAATCCTGCCCGTCAAGGTAATTCACTGCGCCCCCGTTTGATGTAGGCTTTAGAGCAAGGTCGAGCTTGCCGGGCTCTATTAAAATAAGTTGTTGCACATCATCCGGATGATTGGCTGTATAATGTGCCATCACCGTTCCTCCAAACGAATGGCCAATTAGAACAACTTTTTTATTTGGCGCCACAGCTGCTTTTACCTGCGCTATTTCTTCGTCAAAACTTTTAAGTGAAAGCTCTTCCTTCGTTACTCTTTCGGAAAGCCCCGCCCCACGCGAATCCCACATAACAACATAATGTGTATCTGCCAACTCTTTTAACGGTAGTAGCAATTTAAAATCGGCGCCGGGGCCCCGGGTAAAACTAAAACCGGGGGATTGGTACTGTCGCCAAAACTTTGCAAATGAATACTTCTTTCGTGGCCTGCCACGTGAATTTTTATTTGCGGCAGTGAGCGATCTTCATCAGCAGTGGGCGGAACGAGGTTGCCGGGTGTTTCCGTATTTTTTGCACATGCGGAAATCAGTATGGCGAGTAAAATAAAAGCATATCGTTTCATTCGGGATAGGTTTTAAAATAATTATTCTAAAAGTTGAATATCAAATCCTAAACCCTCAACTGTATGGCTTATCATAAATGTGTCGATATACGCACCGATAAATTCAACCAGGAGTATTTTATCACAATCATCAAGGTCAAAATTTATTTTGGCAGAAGGGATTAATCTTTCTAATTTATTAATGATATTCTTTGCCGATGCGCCGTCTGCTACATTAGTTTTAAATATTTCGATTTGCGTTTTCGACAAACCTGTCTTTACGTTTTCGGCTTCCATAGAGTTAAAGATTTATGTAGAAAAAATGAATTTTACTTTTTCAACCTGAGCACAAAATTAAAACGGCTACTCTTTTCAAAATTGAACAAAAGCGACATTTTCAAGGTGAAGGGAATTTAGTGGTCTTTTTGTAAAAGGTTTTGGTACATGTATCGCATCTTTAAAAATCAAAAATTGTTTTTTGAAAGGAGGGATGGTATTTGTTCAATGCAGAGAATATGAATATATAAGTTAGAAGAATGGATTCGGAATTGAAGATTTAATGTTGAATCAAAATTTCAGTTTTTTATCTGCTCCCAGTTTTTGTGCAACCTGTTTTGCATAGGAGGCTCCGATAGGCAAGACTTGTTCTCCAATTTCTATTTGCGATGCAGTAAACGCATTAATGTGTTGCAATGAAACAATGTAGGAACGGTGTATCCGTATAAACTGGTTGGAAGAAAGCTTTTCTTCAAAATACATGATGGTTTGATAAGTAATTATTGAGCCATTTGTTGTGTTTATTTTTACGTAATCTTTCATGCCTTCAATAAACAAAAGATCTTTTAATACAACTTTTATCATCTTTTTATCAGCCTTCACGTATATAAAATGGTCTGCAGAATGTTCGATCACTTCAACCTGTTGAATCGGGTCATTAGTTATGCCGCCGGGATTAATCCATGAATCAAATTTGTCAATCGCCTTTAAAAAGCGCGGAAAAGATACAGGCTTAAGCAGGTAGTCAATCACATTCCATTCATATCCTTCAAGGGCAAATTCCCGATAAGCCGTGGTAATAATAACCGGAGGTACGTTTTTAATAGTCTTTAATAATTCTATCCCGGTTAGCTGCGGCATTTTAATATCCAGAAAAACCAGGTCTACAGTATTATTCTTTAAAAAATTATAAACTTCTGAACCATTCGTGCAGGTGGCCGTGAGATGCAATCTTTCAAGCTTGCTTACATAATTTTTGATCACATCACGCGCAAGCGCTTCGTCATCTGCAATAAGGCATTCAATTTTTTTCATAGACACAGCTTTAAATCAACTTCAAAAATATCTTTTGTTCTATTTATTACCAATGTATGAAGCCCCGGATAAATCAATTCCAACCGTCTTTTTACAGTGCTTAACCCTAAACCTTTATCTGCGGGCTTTTCAATTGAGTTACTGCTATTTTCAACTTTTAAAAATAATCGGTTATCGATCACTTTTAAATTAATAGTAACCCAGCCTTCATTATCTTCCACGCTATATTTGAACGCATTTTCAATAAACGGTAACAATAATAAAGGCGCAATTAGCTTGCCTTCAATATCGCCGGAATATTGAAAGGAAAGATCAAGCCTTTCTGCAAAACGCATTTGTTCTACGCTGATATAATCTTCGAGGTAGTTTATTTCATTCCTGAGCAAAACTTTTTCAGCACCCGCCTCATATAACATATAATGCATAAGGCCGGATAACTGTAGCACTACATCTTTTGCTTTTTCTGAACCTGCAAGTATCAGAGAATATAAACTGTTGAGTGTGTTAAAGAAGAAATGTGGATTTATCTGCGCCCTTAATAATGCCATTTCTGCTACAAATTTCTCTTTTTGTATTTCTCTCAGTTTTTTTTCATAATGATAAGAAGAAACCATCAGTTTTATCAACATGGTAGCTGCAACTACCGGAAAAATTCCGGCGGCATTATTAAGAATACGAATAGGAATCCAAAAGACTTTATTTTCTGCAATGTAGGTCAAGGGGTTGGATACTTTTTCCAGCGGGATGAAAATAGCATAAGCTAAATACCTGTCTATTAGTCCTCCGATGAGCAACAGGCCAAGCAGGACTGATGCATATATAAAATACTTTTTGCCTTTATAAAATGCAGGCATCAGCAAGTATAAGTTCACGTATGAAACAAAAATAGCCACGGGTATTTCACCTAAAAAATTGATCGGCAAATGAAAAGATATCGCATCCATATCACCTAAGCCACTATTAAAGCCACGGTAAATAATGTAAGCAACCCAAAATAACACATGGAGTAAAATACGATTAGATTTTTTTTGCATCGAAAGCGCCATACTGTAAAATTAAAAAGTATAAGAATTGTAAAAAATTTTTTGCGATGAATTAAGGTTTTGCGGCCCCGAACAATTAATAACTACACTTAAACGCGTTCGGGGAACCAAACCGATTGTTGAGGCCTTATCGCAATGCATTCTTCTAAAAAAACAAATTCCAAACAAAATGAAGTTTTGCTTTGCGACATGACTTACAAAATCAATAAAAAATTCACTACACTTATTGTATTGATTATTTCTTTTTCAGTTAAAGAAAATAATGTTTCTGCCCAGAAGGTTTTTCCTCCTTTGAGCGTTGATAAACGTAAACATCTATCGGCAACTTTCACTTCCGAAAAAATTTTAATAGATGGGAAGTGCCGATGAAGCCGCGTGGCAAAAATCGCCTGGTGCTACCCACTTTGTACAATCGTATCCGGACCAGGGCGCGGCTGCAACTTATGACACAAAAGTGCAGGTGTTGTACGATAATAAAAATTTATACATTTATGCAAGGTGCAGCTTTCCCGGGGGTAAAAAGAAAATGCAGGTTCAGGATATGCGTCGGGATTTTAGCTTCAGTCAGTGCGAGGCGTTTGAAGTTTTGATAGATCCGTTTAAAAACCCGCAATTACCGGTAATGGGTTTTACGGTAACGCCGTACGGAACCCAAATGGATATTATGCATTATACAGATGACACCTACGATTATAAATGGGATGGTGTTTGGAAAGCAGCAAGCAAAATTGAAGATAGTGCCTGGACAACAGAAATAGCTTTACCATTTAGCACACTTCGTTATCCCGGGGATTCAACAGCATGGAGTATAAATTTTATAAGAAATATCAGGTATTTGGGTGAACTAAATGGTTGGTGCACATGGCCGATGAATTTCTATGAATCAAGGTTGGAGTATGGTGGTATCTTAACCGGCATTCATCCTCCTGAAAAAAATATAAACATGAGGTTTCAACCATACGCTTTAGTAAAATCTGACGCTTCGCGCAAATCGTTTTCAAAATTTAATAGTCAAGCTGGTGGTGAAATAAAATATGCCGTTAACACCAATACCTTACTGGAAGGTACTGTAAATACTGATTTTGCACAGGCAAATGCGGATGTGCAGGTAATTAACTTAAATCGTTCATCCGTTTTCTTTCCCGAAAAAAGACAATTTTTTTTAGAGAATTCCAGCTTGTTTTCAGTTGGCTCTGATCATATAATTCAACCATTTTTTAGTCGCAGGATCGGCTTAAGTAGCAATGGGTCGCCACTAACGATTAATGGCGGTGTAAGGTTAATACATCAGGATGCAAAACAGGCAGCAGGATTATTGATTATGCAACAACAAGGTGATAGCGCTGAGTCTGCCGCAACATTTGGTGTATTTCGATATAAAAGGGATATAACTAAAAAATTTCAGCTCGGTGTAATGGGGGTTTTTAGAAAAAATGCGGGTCATAAAGGTTCGGTGTCTTATCTAAATTCTGTTGGAGTGATGGATGCCTTCTGGAGAATTAATCCGTCTTTATTTGTAAAAGGAATGACTTCTGTTTCAAATAATTCTTTGACTAAACGCAATGGTGCCGCCGCATTTACTGAAGTAAGTTATACCGGCAATACTTTTCTGTTTGACTGGCTGGAATCGGCTGTTTCAAAAGATTATCACCCTGAAACCGGATACGTGGAAAGAGAAAATTTTATTCATTCACAACCAAACCTTTCGCTGGTTATTCATCGTGGCTGGTTTCCAAAAAATATTTCTTTTTTTAACCCTCAACTTTCAGTTGATGTTTATCAGCGCTTATCAAACGGCAAATTCCAGGAAGCCAATATTAACCTTATTCCCTTTCAATTAATATATAAAAATCTTTCTCAGGTTAATTTTAATATCACATCATCATGGGAAAATTTATCTGACCCTTTTGAACCTGTAAGAAAAATAAGTATTGATAGTGGCCGTTACCATTATAATCGATTCGAGCTATATGGATTAACCAACGCCGCCGCGCACTACAGCGCAGAAATCCGCATTAGTACAGGGAAATATTATGATGGATGGCTAAACAGTTACTTCATGTTGCTTCGGGCGGCCCCGGTGCCCCAGGTTTCTGTCGCAGTAAGTTATACCAGGAATGATTTTAAAAATGTGGGGGTTTATAAAGGTAAAGTTTCTACGCATTTATTAGCGCCGGAGGCACGAATCGCAATAACCCCCAAAATATTATTGTCTGCATTTTATCAATTTAATACGGATACACGCAACGGTTCCTTAAATGCAAGATTTTCGTGGGAGTACAAGCCACTTAGTTTTATTTATCTCGTATTTAACTCTATTGATAATTTTAATCCAACTGCTTTTGATATACCGAAGCATCAGCAAAATGGCATTTTAAAAGTCACTTACATCTATCAATTATAAAGCAGCTTTTGTTGCAAAACTTTTTAACTGTTCAAACTTAAAAAGCTACTCCCGCGATCTGGTTTCGAGAAGATATTTGAGGGCGGTTAAATTTAATGTTTCATTTGTATCGCCGGGCTTTTCAAGCATCAACGAACACTTTTTTAGCAGCAGTTATTTTATAATCCTTCATGAAATTAAACGTTTAGTATATTTTGCTATTACCTTTCTGCATTCTCTCAGTCATAAATAAACCGCAAAACCTTTATTTTATCCCGAAGAATTTGTGGAGCAGCATACCGTGGCCTGCAAAGGATTTTATAGGCTTCTTTGGGTGTCGATCCGAAAAAGCTTTTAAATTCCCGTATGAAATGTGACTGATCGGAATATCCTGATTCATAGCCCACATCAGATAATTTTTCAAATTGGCCCCGCTGAATCAAATTGATGGATTTTTGAAACCTAAGTATATGGATATAGGTCTCCGGGGGCACACCAATATATTCCCTGAATTTTCTTTGAAAATGGCGTTGTGACAAATTGAATTTTCGCGATAGTGCACCCGAAGAAACGGAAGAAACATTATTAACTGTATGAACTATCGCTTGTTCAATAAGTAAATCCCACAACCTGTTTTGATTCGCTTTCGCTAACAAAAAATCAGCGATCAAATCTATTGCGGCAAATATATCCGTAGCGTTTATTAATTGTTCAGCCAGGTTGAAGCCGGCAAGATCATTTAATGGAATCACAGAATCCGTTGCCTCATTCGCATCAATATTAAACAATGTTTTTATCGCCGCGGGATGAAGCCTTACGCTAACTAACGAGGCATTACCGCTATCTGCGTTTACACAAACCTTTGTGTCCTGGCCATGCAAAAAGGCTACGGGATATGGCGTTCCTTCAATACGTTTTACGGCAGCTCGCCCTCTTTCGTGTTGAAATATCAAACCCGGACTTCCCGACGGAATGATTCTGAATTGAGAAGAAGCGCGATTCATCAGGCCGGGATCGTAATACCAAAAGTACCTGACATAATTTTTCAATGCCGGATGCGGCATCATGATACCTGGTCCTGCTGAAAACTTACTTATGATAGCTGCGTTTTCTTTCATTAGGGAAATTGTTTAATTCAGGCTTTCGGCATTCCTTTTATTGCAAAAACTATACAATTTTTAGTTATCGGATATTTATCCTGCCCTAAAGCTATCAATGCGATTTGCATTTACAGTAAACCAACAAAAACTTTAGATTTTTATTTTGAACTTTTCACAACTAATCCGATGAAAGCAGGATTATGCGAAAACCCTGAGGTTATTATTATTCATCTGCAAAATTTTATGTAGATGGATTGGATAGTTTTAAAATGTTGACACATTTTACAGGTAATTGATTAGGGATAAATGCAAGTATGCCGTTCGCCGGGAGGCAGGCGTCGGTGGCTATTCACTTGTGTTGGAGACCGAAAAGGAGGAACGCCGGGGTAGGCAAAATCTACCATCCTCCTTTTACTATATTTGCATTCCTGAAAAATATTAAATTATGAACATTGAAGTGCTCAAATCGAAAGTTCATCGCATTGTGATAACAGAAGCAAGCCTGGATTATGTAGGTAGCCTTACCTTAGATGAAGGCCTGATGGAAGCCGCAGGAATGATCGAAAACGAGAAAGTTCAGATAGTGAATATCAACAACGGCGAACGACTGGAAACCTACCTGATCAAAGGAAAAAGAGGAACCGGGATTTGCTGCCTTAACGGCCCTGCCGCGCGCAAAGGTGCTGTTGGTGATATCATTATAGTAATTTCTTACGCATCTATGCCATTTGAAGAGGCAAAAAAATTCCAGCCAACAATTGTATTTCCGGGTGAGAAAAACCAGCTTGATCCCAATTCAGTTTCGCATACAACCATAAGCAATTGACTTTTATACGATAAAGCAATTCTCATATTCATTTGATGCCCGGCTGCACCAGAAGTAATAACGGATTATGCGCGCCGCCGGGCAAAAGCGAAGCATCTGCATTAGAATTCAGGTTTAATGTAGATGGATTGGAGAGTTTTAAAATACTGACCCGTTTTACAGCAATTCGTTTTGGGATAATTCAAGTATGCGTTGGTCAGGAGATCAGACGGCGGCGCTTCTTCACCGCGTTGATAATCTGAAATGAGGAAAACCGGCATTGGCAAAAAACTCAGGACAGTAGCTGTTTTATTATTTTGATATTCTAATAATAGTGGGGGAAATGTAAGACTTGATGTTCCATGAAGAAGGAAATAACTATAAACCATTGTTAGGGATAAAAATCGGAATATCAATGGGTAATTGAGAATCAACAGATATACTTTTGAAAATGTAGTGTGCGAAAGAATTCAACCATGTAATTATGTCGCTCGCCTTATCTGGCGTTAAATAAATACAAACTCTATCATCAATTTTTTTTCGCTCAAATTGCCTATCAAATAATTCGATTGATTTATTACACTTATTCTTTTCCAAGTAATCAAGAAAGCCTTTTGAGACAACCTGTCTATTGTGGACCAGGACGTGTCTGACCATTGACAAAAGATCAAACCAATGAAAAATATTTACACTAAAATAATTTTTGCTTTCATGAGTTTTGAAATGATCAGAAATTTTCTTGGTGATTGAAATAAGTCCCTTGTTATTTTTGCCAGAAGATTTTTTTAGCATTCTTTTGATTTCAATTTCATGTAAAATCAACTTTGCTTTCAAGAAGTTTAATTCAACAAGTTTTGAGGGATTATATCTTAAATAATCAGTTAGGATTTGCAAGAAGAAGCTCTCAAATACCTCGTATGCCTGGGCGACCGTCAGGCAACATTCTCTGCTTACCAAATTTTTTATCTCTTCTGAAATAGTACTTAAATAAATTGAATAGTTAAACTTAGGAACAATTAAATTATCAAAACCAGGTTTAACTGTTAAGTCTCTAAATGTTGTTAGGGAAGAATGTATTTCTCTATCCTGAGAAGTATCTTTTCTAGATAATTACAATAGTCTGGTAAATATCTCGCAACGATATGTAACTTACCTTTCAAAAAACATATCTCTTTGAAATACTCTTCTAGCGGTGGAAGTAAATAATTATTCACAATAAATATATCTTGTAATATCACGAAACTACCTGCTAATTTATATTAAATTATATTTTGTTTTTAAGGGTTTTGATTTTTCCTATCGGTAATACTTTTATATTACTAGACCGCCGCTGTCATAATGCTTTTAACTTTCACATTTTATTTTATCATTTACTATAATCCCGGTTTCTTATCTCATGAAACATTTTTAAAAATATTTTTCATTCACCCCGCAAGAACTATCCAAATAAAAAAATAAAAATCAGCATTATAAGTTTGTTTACTGCTTTTGAGAGCAACCGAACCGCAGTACTGCAGAATTACCGATGCTGATTGTTTCAATGTAAAGCCACACTATTGGATACCAATCTTAGCTGTAGTTTTTTTACTTATGTAGCTTAATTGATAATATGTCGTTGGGATCTATTAATTCATTCTCCTCTTCAAGAATTAAATAAGTTGAATCAATAACTATTAACTTTTCTAAGCGTTGTCCATTATTAAGTTCAATATCTACAATTTGATATCCCATACCTTGTTCAGGCAATAGCTCCAGTTCTTGACTTTGATTGTCTAATAATTTAATCTTATGCTTCATTGACCATATGTTTTTTTCAGATAGTAAGTGCCATTCGATGTGCCATTTTCAAAATAGGCTTCAATTCCTCCACCTTCATGATCAAATGCTGGTTGCACTATTCCCCTTTGCAAAATATCTGATGTTTTTGGTTTTATATAAAAAGCCCATTTAATGCTTTCATCATTAGGAAGAGCATACCGATCAATTGGCTCATCATTTGTAGCAACGCAGTCTTTATAGTCTTGTTCTGTTGTCGTAAAACTTCCAGGTTTAAGTTTCTTATTAACGGAGTCTATTCTTTTTGTCATCCTCATATGCGGAAATCCTCACAAAAACCTCATTACCATTAGCAGATTCTTTTGGGTTCTCGTGTCGCTCTCCTTTCCCCCTGTATGGCGCTTTTTATTTGACCTTTTATTTTCACTTAGGCTTTTGAATTGTTGTTTGACCACCGATTCGTTTAGCACCTTAATGGAGTTTGTTTCAAGCATTAAATCAGGAGATCTATTCAATATGTTAGAAAACCCCTCTCTAACAATTCGGCTTTGATTACTTTTTAATTCCATGTCGTCATCCACAACTAACTCGGAATTATAAACTACGAATTTTCTAAGTTGAGTTCTATTATATTGTTTCGCTTCTACAACTTGATAACCTATTCCTGTTTCAGGTTGAGATTGAAGAGTTTTTTGAGTCTGAACTGTAGAGTTTGTAAATCATAAGTAATATAAAATGTTATCAGGGATGGTACTTATATAAAAGATGCCGATAAAAAATTGCCGCTACGTTTGTATTTATGTTATAAGATGTAATTGCATACAAAAAATGATTTTTCATTTTCAACAATTTATCTTTACACTTTTTGTACTACTATTCGTACAATCCGATCCTCTAAAAATCATCATCTGTTTCTGCCTTCCCAAAACACTACGACCAGCAAACAAACAAATTCCCTCTATTTTTATTTTGATCAACAGTTAGTTTTCAATCGTGAGAATCCCGATAAGCCTTCAAGGTATTTTTTTATTACGATAAAATTAAATAAAAAATATTCACAACAGGTTGGAAACATGTGTACCCGCTTTTCCCTGCTTTAATCCTCCCTTCCTTCTGTAATCCTCTCAAAATTTAAACGAAACACTCCAAAACCACTTTCCCGAAAGTCAAAAGGTGTATTCCGAAAGTGTAAGGCCACTTTCCCGAAATGTCGCAGACACCTACAATTGCCATGAAAAGATAATTGTTGCGAAAATGTGTAACCCACTTTTCCGAAATGTGTAGGCACTTTTCCGAAATGTGTCGGCCTTTTTCCCGAAATGTGTGGCACTCTTCCCGAAAAGTGTGGTCTCTTTCCCGAAAAGTGTGGCCTCTTTCCCGAAAAGTGTGGCCTCTTTTCCGAAATGCGAATAACTACAAAAAACGGATGTCGTTAAATTTCAATAAGTTAGGTTTTTTTTCAGGCAATGAGTCCCAACGGAGGCTTTGCGTACCTGTAAAACTCTCTTTTACTAACCGGTTACCTCGCCCTGGGTTGGTGGCACCCGAAACAAATTTCACCACATTGTCCCGATGTTCGTAACTCACCACATTTTATTTTATCCTTTGCCTGAATCACGATTCTTATCTCATGAAACATTTTTAAAAATATTTTTGATTCATTCCGTGAGAAGGCAAAAGGCAAAAGGGTTAATGCTGAATGCAGGAAAATACAAGTCTGCATTTCAAAAAAAATGATTTTTTTTATTTTTTATAATAGGTTAGTATAAAATCTGTATAATAATAGGGGTCACCGTCATTATACGTATACATTCTATATTTAACCAATCGCCCACGGTTATCATATTGTGGGTGGGGATTGAAAGTTAAATAAGTGCCGCTATACGTTTGATAAACTTTTGTGCTCAGTGAGGGATATTTTGTAAACTGGTAGAACATGAAATTTTGATTTCCATTGAAACCCGGCCCCACAGAATTATTTGCAAGCAAATCTAATGGCATGTTTGCGATACCATTAAATAATAACCGGTTGAAGTTGGAAAATTGATTTCCTGTTGTGTCTCGTGAGCTAAATTCAAATTGGTTATAGGTGATACTATTGCTGAGGCTTCCCAGTAACGAGTTTCTAATTACTTTGGTAACATTCCCGGTAACATCATAGATAAGGGAATCGATGTAACCAAAATGAAAACCGGGTAGGGTTAATGCACTTGATGAGATTAGCTTTCCATCAGCATCAAAAGTGGATGTGTTAAGGGTACTATCATGTACAAAATTACTTTGCGAACTGTTATAACTTAAAGTGTATCCACCCGATGGATTATTTGTTTTAGTGAGATAAATGCTATCTATAATATTTCCATAATAGTCCTTGGTTGTTCTGCTGCTTATAACATTTTGTGCATCGTATGTGTAATTAATAGCAGTTAGTATTGTGCCACCTTGATAAATTGAAACCGGCCTGGTACTAAGAAAGTCTTCCTCGAAGAGCCTGCCACTATTGTCATACCTGAATGCTAAAACAGTATATGTAAGGTCTGGGAATGTGGAAAATTGGCTTAATAAAGACACTATTCTATTGTTAATATCATAAAAAAAATAGAATGTACCAGTGGAATCAACAAAATTTCCCTGATTATCGTAGTGGTTTTCCGAAAAGCTTTTTATCATTTGTGTAGAATCCACAAAGGGTATAGCTGCAATACTTGTAGAATCAACTATAATAGTACTTTGGGTAGTATCGTTTTTTTTGCAGGACGCGATACTAAATATCGATACAACAAAAACAAGAATGGTGAATTTTAATAATCGCATAGGTGAATTTTTTATCGAAGATATTAAGATAATGCGCTACTTAAATTAGGTTGCCTTTCGTCTTAATTCTGTAGTAAAAAATCAAATGTCAACTTTTTACTAAAACAATTTTATAACGCAAATATTGCTAATGTCTTTGATTAATCTGAAGATTTTTTTCAGGACATTGTTCCAATGCCCATTTAATTCTCACGAACCACAACTGCATGAGCGTTACTTAGCCTTCATTTAATAAAAACATCATTCACAATAACTTACGGCAATCCTCAAAATAAAAAAATAAAAATCGCTTTTATTTCTTCGTTCACTATTTAAAATTTGCCGGCAGTAAACCTGCTACAATTTCTCACGGGAATATAAATAAACCAGGAGCCCTGATTTACCTTTTATAGCCCAAATAAAACCGCTCAATAAATAAAACCCATACGCCCGCTATTTTCATTATTACTGCGAGGAAAATTTGCGTAATTTTTTGCTCTGATAATTTTTCAAAAATGAATATCATCTTTATAATTTCTGCAATGATTTTACTTTTTGCATACCTGATAAGCAGAAGCCACCGCAAAAAAAATCATTTAAAAACTAACTCATATACTTCCGGCATACCACGGTATGATAATGCCGTTACCGGTTTTAACGAAGATAAAAATGTGGGTAATAAAGACTCTTCCATTTATTTAGCAAAACAAAATAACGCCGTGAAAATAAAAAACGAAGCACAAAACAAAAACTTTCAAAAGAGGGTTCAAAGTGATAATGAGAGGATAAGAAAAGAACAGGAAAGGTTAAGGCAGGAACAGCAAAGGCAATTGCAGGAAAGGCTAAGGCAGGAACAGCAGCATCATAAAGATATTTTAAAGAGGCAACAACAGGAGCAGCAAAGATTACAACAACAGCAAATGCAGCAACAACAGGAACGGCAAAGGGCGCAGGAACAACTTAACCGGATGCGTAAATGGAAATAATTTTCTTTTTCCGTTGGCTCCGCTTCAATAATTTTTTGAATATTGAATTCCAAATGGTGGCTATGGCCATGGCTCTTAATACCGTAAGAGAAAGGAAAATTTGCAAAAATAACAGGTTCCTGAGCTAAACCGAATTGATTACGTTTTTACAAATTTCCAGGTGATTAAGAAAGGGCTTCTACCGTGTGCAGAAGAATTGTTTTGAAATCCATCCCATCCTCCAAAGTTTCAACTAAATCTTAAACAACTCAAAACTCCCAATCATGAACACATTAAACCATTTATTCAAAAGGTATTTTTTATTTTTAGTAGTACTACTAATTGCATCGTGTAGCAAAACCGGGCCAGGCCGGCAGGGCCTCGAGGCCACAAGGTACTTCGGGTGCCGCAGGCGCGCAGGGCGCCACCGGCGAGGCCGGTACGGCTAATGTTATTTATTCAGACTGGTTTACTCCTTCTGCTTACGCGCTGTCAGTTAATTTCGGGGAAAATAATATCTACTACGATCAGGCGGCTACCGGAATTACGCAAGTGATTCTCGACAGCGGAGTAGTATTAACCTATGGGAAACTGGATGGGTATACTTCTACTATCTGGCCTACCAACCAGGTAGCACAATTGCCTATTACAGTAGTTTATCAAAGCTCCGGAGCTCAGATTGATACATGGTCTGCTTATGCCACGGTGGGTAACCTGCGGATTAATTTTACCAATAATACCAATCTCTATACCAATACCGGGTTGAGCACATCACATACTTTCCGCTATATCCTCATTCCGGGTGGCGTTCACGGGAACCGTTTGTCAGGGCCGCTACCTGATTATAGTGATTACGAAGCGGTATGCAAGTATTATGGAATACGTGAATAAGGCTAAAAGCTAAAGGCAAGGCATAAGGCGTAAGGCTGAATGCTGAATGCACGAAAATACAAATCAGCATTATAAGTAGCCTGCCCGAATGAAACAGGCGGGTTTAATGCTTTTGAAGAATTTTGGTAAGTTTGAAAATATATTGTCTTATAAGAATCTGAATAAACCTTTGCATCATTTTTCCACAAAAGATCATCACCGGATTGATAAGTTGTTGAATAAAGGCGACTGAGCAACGGGCGAAATTGAAATGAAATAGTATTATCAATTTACTGCCTGGCATTTTTCAACGCTTATTAGAATACGGCGCTCCAGTAGTTTGTTTTCTTCTTTTTGTCGATTTCTTTTATTCGTCTGTCGATTATTCATCTGGCGAATATTCCATGCGATCTACATTTATGAAGATAATTTATAACGCCTGTAAGAAAGTGTTTGTTGCCAATAAATTACACAGCAGAAGAGAAGTAGGGATTACCCCATTCAGCCTAATCTCTTTTTTGGAATAGCAGCTTCGATGGAAAGTTTGATATTATATTTTGGATTTTATTTCATGGGGAGGGGGATGAATCGTAACAACAAAACAAATAAAAAGTAAATGATATGGAAACAACCCCTAAATTCGGCAGCTATTATTTTATAGATAACAACGGTGAAAAAAAGCTGACCGATATTTTCCAGGTGGCCTGCCACCATCCTGTACCACAGCAACAGGTTGCCACTGCGCAAAGCAATGAAAAGACGTTGCTTTTGAATGCCTTTAAAAATAAAATTAAAGGGTTTTTAGATCCTCTTTTCCCCACGGGAACACCGTCAAAGGTGGTATGGGCTTCTTTCCAGACACCCATCAAAAATCAACAAGATAGGGATACCTGTTCCTGCTTTGCAATGGTAGCCGCGATTGAAGCCCGGTATAAGCGGGATTTAGGCCTTAGCCTGGACCTCTCTGAGCAATTTTTCTGGCATATGTACAAATCCAGTTCGCTGGATTACCCGCGTAGATATTATTATGAGAACCAGTCCTCCTACTGGGGCGGGGGAAATTCAGGAGGCGTCCAATCTGCCGCAAATTTTGCCATTCCAATGGAAACGGATTGTAGCTACCTGGATGGGGGTGGAATGAATACGCTAAGAATCTCTATTCCGGCAGCCGGGGACCTGAACTGGCAGGATGATCCTGCAGCCAATAATGTAACCCAACTGGAAGTCGATTCTTTTGAATATTCTCCAAAGTATATTTCCGACGCTGCCAGGCAAAATGCGAAATATGGGATACTGAGTTACCAGTTGTTGGCTTTCAACGAGTGGCAAACCTCTGCAAATCTTGAAAAATATATTTCATCGGGCCATGAAATAATCATGGATATGAATTTATTTACAAAAACGGATGAAAATGGAATCTGGCAGTACGATCAAACCGCCGGTGGCAATTCCCATTGTATTTTGTTGGTTGGCTATGACCGGCAGGCGCAGGTGTTTTATATCAAGAATTCGTGGGGTGCCAGTGATTTTGACCGGATCTCTTATGATTGCGCGGCCAAGTGTTTTACAGGTGGTTCTATCGTAACCGGCGTTCGTAACCCTAAATCACCTTGTCTGAAGGGTAAGGCAGTGGGCTATTGGCACATGGACCTTGATCGCCAGCCTGGGCACCCTGATCATCCGCCGGTATACCAATGAAAATAATAGCCACACCAGGCTTGGGCATTTTTACGATCCGGACTGGACGCCTCATGCCGTTAACGGAAGTTTTGTGGATGGCGACCGTGGCATATCAATGGTCATGGAGGATGGTAATGATCCGGATCCTAATGGCACACAGGGCCAAAATTATACGATCGACTTTTTTGGCGGAGACGTAACACAGGGCGCAGGTTTCACTACATGGGAGGGGAAGGATTATGGTTTATATGTGGCAACAAATCAATTTACTGTAATACCAGCTACCAGTTTCGATCCATCGAAATGGAAAGGACCCTGGCATATGGATCACGATGGATGGCAGGGAACACTAACTATCGGGCAGATAATTAATTTGCCCCCTTTTTTAACTGCTGTCATCGGGACTTACCAACTACATGGCGGACCGGTAATTCCTTTCACCGGTTCATTGAAAAATGGAAGCCCTCATATATTGGAATTCAACATCAATTTTGCCCAGAATAATATACAACCTTTCACGCTGCATTATTTAACCTGGAGTGATGGCCGGGCAGCAGGATATACATTTTGGCCGGAGGCAGATATGGGGCAGTAGCCTACACCGGACTGATTTTTAACCATTCAAACCTGCAGGAAAAAACAGTTCTTAAACGGTAAATTGAAAAAGGGAAACTATAATTCCTGATTTCCTTAGTATGTTTAAATTTTACCCCCCCTTTTGTCTTGAAGTTCACAACTCAGGACATTTTATCATTTATCCGGACCACGGTTTCTTATTTCATAAAATATTTTTAAAAATATTTTTGATTCATTCCGCGAGAATGCAAAAGGCATAAGGCAAGTGGCATAAGGAAAAATGCATAAGGCTTAGTGCTTAAAGCAGGAAATACAAATCTGCATTATAAGTTGGTTTACTGCAAATTTATATTTACGGGTTCGCAGCCAATATTCAATTAAGGAATCAGCTACTTTATTAATCAAGCAATTTTAATCGCTGTTCTTTGGCAGGGCCTATTTTTGATTTAGCAATGAAATGGCGCCTTCCGGATCTTCAACATCAATAATCAGCTTATTATAATGGTCATGTTGTAGCTCTATCACGTTACTTTTTGAATCATTGATAATATCACGAAAAATAACCCCATCGCTACCAATAAAAGTGCCTGCTTCTATTAAACCGGGCACGCTGGTACCGGGTATTCTTAGCCCTAATTTTACGTGAAGATTTTATGTATTAGGATACGCAGTTATAATATTTTCTGCGGGGATAGTAAGTTCGCTTTTCAACGCCCAAAGCTTATGCAGCCCATGTATGGTGAAAATAAAATTATTATCTCTTTTTTCTATGGTTACCATAGTTTTTTATTTTGTGATACTCTATGCCAGCGAGGTTTTTGATACCAAAGATACAAATAACCAGGAAGGCTTTTGAAGCCATCAATTTCACCTGGGGCATTTTACCAAATATGCACCCTCACGCTATCCGCTCGGTACATCTTATCGCCGGGCTTTACATCAAAAGCTTTATAAAATGCGGGCATGTTGGACATCGGCCCGTTCACACGGTATTCCATCGGAGAGTGCGGATCCGAATTAATAAGCATCTGTAGGAGTTGAGGCCTTAATTTCACCATATAAATCTGCGCAGCAGACAGGAAAAAGCGCTGATCAGGAGTCAGCCCGTCTATAAGAGTATCCTCATGCGCTTCCGGTGTTTTTTGAAAAGCCGTATAAGCAATAGCAAGGCCGCCATTATCAGCAATATTTTCACCTTCAGTTAGCTTGCCATTCACGTGCACGGTGTCTAAGACGGTATAGCTGTCGTATTGTTTTATAATCTTTTCAGCGTGTGCGTCAAACTTCTCCCTGTCTTCTTTGCTCCACCAGCTTTTTAGGTTTCCATACTTATCAAACTGGCTTCCCTCATCATCAAAGCCATGGGTCATCTCGTGGCCAATAACAAAGCCAATGCCTCCGTAATTTATGGCATCATCACCATGCTGGTAATAAAGAGGCGGCTGCAAAATACCCGCAGGGAAATTAATGTCATTGGTACGTTCGCTATAATATGCATTCACGGTCGGTGGTGTCATAAACCATTCGCCCTGTCCACCGGCTTGCCCAATTTGTTAATGTTGTATTGATATTGCCAGATACCAATTTGCCTTAGATTATCCAACAACGAAGAACGATTGATGTGGATGGAAGAATAGTCTTTCCATATATCGGGATAACCTATTTTTTTAACGATGGCATTCAATTTATCCAAAGCCTTTGCTTTGGTTGAATCACTCATCCAATCCAGGTTTTGGATGTGCTCTTTGAAAGCCGCTTTCAGGTTATCCACCATTTTTTCCATGTAGGCTTTTGAAGATGGAGGGAAATACCTTTCTACATATATTTTACCCAACGCATCTCCCAGGGTGTTGTCTACCAAATGACTGGCTCTCTGCCAACGCGGGCTGGGTACTTTTGCTCCTGACAATGCCTGGCTAAAATCAAATTTTGCATCAAAAAAAGGAGAACTCATCCAGTTTGCTTCATTGTTAATCAAATGGAATTTTAAGTATTCTTTCCACACCGGAATGGGTGTGGACACTAATAACCCTGATAATGCTTTGTAAAATTCAGGCTGCCCGACAACGAGTGTATCTACCTTTACTTGTAATGCAGTTAATAAGGATGGCCAATGAAGCTGAGGTGCCATTTTATCCATATCATTTACAGTGAACAATTGAGAATTAGCCGCCGGATCGCGAAGTTCGACCGGAGATTTAGAGGCATTCGCGAGTTTGGTTTCTAGTGAAATTATATCATCAGCGTGAATGGTTGCTATTGAATTCGCCTCGCCACTTAGGGTTAAAATTTTTGTTATTAGCTTATGATAAGCAGCTATTACAGCTTTACCGGCAGAATCAGTTTTGAAATAATATGTTTTATTAGGCAGCCCCAATCCTCCCTGGTTAAAATATAAACGTTCCACATTGCTATTCTTCGCATCCGCCTCTACATGATGGTCAAATGGAGGTGGTGCACCCTCTCCATTTACTTCGTCTGTTGAGATGACGGTAAGCAGCCCCTTTAAATTCCGGATTGATTCAATATGGCTCAATGATTTCTTCAATGGCGAAAGGCCAGCTTTTTCAATGGCTACGCTATCCATAGCGCTGGCATATAAATCGCCTATCTGTTGAGCCGGAGAACCGATTGCCGGATTCTTTAAAGAGGAACAGGAATCGAGGATGCTTTTCATTTGTGCCAAGTACTTTTTCATTCATTTGCACAACCGACCCCCATGCCACTTTATCGGCAGGTATTGGGGTGTTTTTTAACCAGGTGCCATTAGCATATTCAAAAAAATTTTGTGCAGGGCTAACGCTGGTGGCACGCGCTGAAAGGTCAAGAAAATCTTTGTTTGTGGTTGTGTTTTGGCATTTTGCCCGGGAGCTAAATAAGCCACCCGCCACAATTGTTATTACGAGGAAAAGATAATTTGTTTTTATGTGACGCTTCATTTTCATGATATTTTCTTTTTTTGATTGATTCTAATAGGTAAAATTAATAAACATTGATGCACTGCAATGCAGTTGCCTAAGTGCGCCAGGATTTAGGTAAACCAAACATCAGGGCCGCTATAAATTGTCTTATCAATTAAATTATTTTTTAGAATAAAAACAGTTGCTTCACGGTTTCCTGATGGATAGGAAAGAGTGGACAAAAACACAAAGTGAACGATCCGGTTAAAAGTATCAAGTAATTGAAATTCAAACTTTTGCTTAGTGAAGTTAAATTAATTATGAATGGAATTCCAAAAATTAATTTCAAACTATAAATCCACTCTCCACTCTGGCGCATGTCTCCTGACCTGTGCATGAGCGTTACTTAGCCCCACGTAGCTTTATTAGGCGGCAATTATGAATTAGGAATTGGTAATTAAGAATTAATAGCCCGCTCTGCCGCCTGGCCTGTGCATGAACGTTACTTAACTTTCTTTTGATAAAAATATCAACCAAAATAACATTCGGCAGCCCTCAATCTGATCTTACAAATTCCAATAAACATTTCCCTTTTTTCAGTGGTTCTTATCTCATGAAATATTTTTAATTCATTACGCAGGAATGCAGAATCCAGAAGGCTTAATGCTTAATGCGTAAAGCAGGAAAATACAAATCAGCATTATAAGTTGGTTTACTGCTTTTGGGGCGTGAAGCTAAATACAACTGGGATTACAGGAATTGTAAGTGGCTTACAAAACGTTAGCCACAATGCCTGGTAACAGTGCTAACCCAGGCATTACTACGAGAAAGGAACAGGCAATAAACATTTTTCCCCACTTATTTAAGCGGTAACTTCTGACAAATAAATTGAAACGGATAGGCCTTTTTACAGTAATGAATAAGGGAAACTGTATTGCACTCTTTTACCTGCATATTATTCCCAGTTCCCTTTCCGCATGTATGATTTCTTTTTGCTTTAATTGATCATTTGGCAGGCATACAAATTTTCTAAGTTTATCTGCATGCGCTTCTGTGAGGCCGTTGAGGGAAGTAATGTTATTACCGCTGATATAAAGTTCTTTCAGGTTTAGCAGGCCTTTCTACTTCTTTTATAGTTTCTATCCGGTTGCATTGAACATACAATTGTTCCAAATTATACAAGCCTTCTATCCCTTTGAGGCTTTTTATTTGATTGTTAAACAGGAATAAAGATTTTAATTGGGATAAAGCGGCTACTTCTTCAATCGCTTCTATTTTATGATGAGTGATGATAACCGTTTCCAATTTTACCATCGCTGCTAAACCAGAAAGATCCGATAATTCGATAGAACAATTGGGGAAAGGGGCGGCACAGGCCAGCCTTAGCACCTGCAGATTCATTAGTATTTCAAGTTCCTTTTCTGAAGGGGTATTTTCATGCCTTAGTACTGAAATGCCAAAAGCCTGCCGCCATTGTTGCGACAGGCTTTTCCACCAGTTAAAATTCGTTAAATACTTTTCCAATGTTGCAAACCTTTAACTCATTAAGGATGGCTTGGGAAAATACCTGTTACCGCTATAATATAATTCATTCCCAAATAGGGATTCCTGATTGCTACAGGTTGTGAACTACCGCTTGTGCCAATGGCAGCGGCATTCATCACGGTATTTGGGGCGGTATTGCCTTTATATTCCCTGTCTAATGCACCTGTATTTGCAGGGATGGCATTTGTTGGGTCAGATGTATCACCTAAAGCAGTATGCCCGTTTAAAGTATGCGAATGCTGTGGCATTTGATTAATGGTTAAAGTAATGTTTTCTGCACCGCCAGCCTCTCCCTGGATGATGGGAGATAATCCGGGGCCCTGCCCATCCCTATCGGCACACGGCCTCTCATGTCGGGTAAGGCAAAATTGGTGAGCGCCGTCACCGCCGTATGTAGTGCCCAAAAGAGAAAACAATGCCTGGTTCTGGTTAATAGGCAAAAGCTGGCCATTGCAAAATGCCCAGCCAACTGGCGCAAAATTGCCGGCGAACAAAAGAAGGCTGGCTAATAGTGGATCCATAAAAATAATATTAAGCGTTATAAATTAATTTTTCGTTTCGTAATAAAGTTCCGTTTTTAAAAAAAGCGATTTCCGGGGCTGGTAATTTTTTTTGGATTCTTGTTATTACAATTGCATGAGTATTATGGCGGTTGTCCTTTTGGGTACACAAAGCCAAAAGTAAATTTTGTTCTTCCACTTTTTTTGAAAATTGCAATAAGGCTTCCAATTCAAAACGGTTTAAAGTGCGGAGTTTTTTATAAGGAGGCTTGTTCTCAAAAACATTGATAATAACATCGGCGGGTTTGTATTGATTGTTTTGCCAATAAATCCAGGTTGGTTGCGCCAACAGGTTTTCTGTTGAAAAAGATACGAGCTTGCCTTGCTTATAGGAATGGCCTTTTATTAAGGGTATGCGTTCGTTTTGGTTTAAATCCGCGATGCCATCATATTCTTTTGCGCCCTTCCTTCTTAAAAATGATTTCCATTTATGCACAAGGCTTACCTCTTCACCGTTTACTGAAAAAATCTTCGCCGGAGAACCTGCAATTGCAGTTGCCGCAGATAAGATGGCGATGCTGCTTAAAAAATTGCGCCTGCTTGTTTGGGTGTTCATTGGCTATCAGAATTTAATTAGTTTTTCGATAAATAGTTTGCTTCCACTTTTCATTCGTAGCCAATAAATTCCCGCTGCGGCGTTGCTGATATCCAAAGTTTGATTTCCCGCGTTAGTCGTTTTCCTGTAAATCGCTTTTCCGCTCATGTCCAATACGGCCATATCCAGCTTTTGCGGCCCCACAGGCATGGCTATTTCATAAATCCCCCTACCGGGATTATTGTAAATCGTGTAATAAGAATTATCCTGGAAATTTATATTCTCTATGGGTGAAAATGTTTGATTTCCATCCAGGTCTACCTGGCGAAGGCGGTACTCATTTCTTCCTTTATAAGGATTTTCATCTGTAAACTGGTAATTTATGGGTGCCGCTGAATTGCCGTGCCCGTTTACGAAGCCGACATTTACCCAATTAATTCCGTCATTACTTTTTTGAATTTCAAAGCCCTTGTTATTTATTTCGAGTAAAGTCTTCCATTTTAAAATAGCTTCATTTCCGTTTTTATACACTGCAAAATCAATGAGGGAAACCGGCAAGGTTACGTCCCCGGTAATTGATAAAGCTACGCTGCCGGTGCAACCCATACCTTCCACGGGTATCCAGGTGCAGGAAGTATTGTCAGTGCCGGGAGGAGTGTCAGTAGCGCAGGAATTTGAAAAATAAGGCTGCCCATCAAAAGCCAATACCCAAAGATTATCAGGCGCAGGCAACCATAAAATATCAATCACCGTATTTGCAATGCCAAGCACTGTGCCCGTAGCCTCAAAGGCAGGTTTGCCATTTTGGTCGGCAATTTGAGTAAGTGCAACTGGGCCTGAGATGCACTCGCCATCTACCGTAATGGATTGAGCGAATAATGAATTGCCAAAAAAAGCTAAAAGTAGGGAGAAGAAAATTATTTTCATTCCAGAAAAAATTAACATCACAATAGTACTCGTTAAATAGATGTTAACAATAAAAACAGAGTTAATATTATTCAGAGGCCGAAACAATTTATTATCCGGTAAATATTTAAATCATTTTGCTGCCTTGGTGTTTGTAACTCAAAACATTTTTATCAATTTATTCGTCGCGAATGAAAAAGGCGAAAGGCATAAGACGAAAGGCGTAAGGCATTTGAAAATGGTAAAAAATAGTGCCGGCGCCCGGTGTCTCTTTCAAACTAAAATCTCCTTTCCTTCTTTAGCGAAATACGAGTTGGGAAATTTTTGTTGTCACTTTTTTTCAAGATCATCAAGGAATTAATCGAAAGAAAAATAATTTTTTTATAAAAAATTATAAAAAAAATTTGCGAAACCGAAATAGTTGCACATATATTTGCAACCGAATGGTTTCTTAATTAAATTTTTACCAATGAGGCGTGATATATTCCAGGCAATTGCCGATCCTACAAGGCGGGCGATCATTGCCCTGATTGCTTTACAGGCCATGACTCCAAACGCCATTGCTGAAAACTTTAACACCACACGGCAGGCCGTGTCGAAACATTTACGCATCCTCACAGAATGCGAATTGGTAAAACAGGAATCGCAGGGTAGGGAAATTTACTATTCACTCGAAATTGAAAAAATGAAAGAAATAGACAAGTGGCTGGAACAATACCGCAAGATTTGGGAAACCCGCTTTACTCAATTGGACGAACTATTATCAAACATAAAAAAACAAAAAAAATGAGTACGAATTCAGAACTGGATTTTACCGTTGACAAAGTAGCAAAGACGGTAACTATAAAAAGGGAATTTAATGCCGGCCTTTCGCTGGTTTGGGATGCTTTTACCAAAGCAGAATTACTGGACCAATGGTTGCCGCCAAAACCAATGACCGCAAAAACAAAATACCAGGATTTTAGAGTGGGCGGAAAAAGATTTTATGCCATGATAACCCCTGAGGGGAAAGAGCTTTGGGCCATACAGGAGTACACTTCCATCACCCCGAAGACCAACTTTAAAATGTACAATGCTTTTGCGGATAAAGATGAAAACCCTGAACTGCCCGGCTCTGAATGGGACCATACTTTCAGCGAAAATGGGGGAACCACAAAAGTGAATATTATTATTTATAATGAATCTCTTGAAAGGTTAGAGAGGATACTTGAAGGCTTCACCATAGGAATGAAGATGTCGTTGAGCAACCTGGAAAACCTGCTGGCCACTTTATCCAAAAAATGATTTACGTATTTAAAACTTCTGTTGAAACAAAAACGCAGGTTAAGAAACTCCAACCGCATATAAATAAAATTCTATCCGGTGAAAAATGGAATTTCGATCTCGATGATTGCGACAATATTTTACGTATCGACAGCGTAAAAAAAATTGTTGTAAAAATTACTGAGTTACTAAAGAATCACCAATATCACTGCGAAGAATTAGAATAAAAAAAATCAATAACAATTTAAAAAACAAAAACTATGGCACTTATCAATCCTCACATCAACTTTAACGGAAATGCCGAAGAAGCATTTACATTTTACAAATCAGTATTTGGCGGAGAATTCACAACAGTGATGCGTTTCAAAGACCTGTCAGGCGCCGGGATTCCGATCGCAGAAAACGAGGCAAATAAAATAATGCATATCGCTTTGCCTATCGGCAACAGTACTTTAATGGGCAATGACGTTCCGGAAATCCTGGGAAAAACAAATGAAAACGAAAACAGGTCTAAAATAGCCATCACTGCAGAAAGTAAGGAAGAAGCGGACAAATTATTCAACGGGCTTTCGGCCGGCGGCGAAATTGAAGGCCCGATTGGCGACAGTCCCTGGGGCACTTATTTTGGTTGTTTCAGAGACAAATATGGTATTGAATGGATGGTGGATTTTGATCCAAATGTAGGCGGAAAAAGTAATTGATGAAAAGCCTTGAATGCCCTGAAGGGGACGTGCAGAATAGGCTTCTGGTCACTTCAGGTGAAATTGTGTCCGCCGGGTGAAACGCAACTCATACAGCATTGGTTGTAAAATATCGTAAGGTATGCAGGGGATAAACCTGCTGGTGATAAATAAGTATTCGTATTCATGGTTTGTTACATGATGATAAGGACGTTTACACTTGATCTGAGAGAAAATGATGTATTTCTTGTTACGATTAATAAATTAAATATTGGAACTTCAATACTAAAATCATCGCGTATGTCAGTACGATACTACCATTATCAAGCTACTGAAACAGGATGATATTATTCAATCAATAAACAATAAAACATGAAAAAGTATTTAATGGTATTTGTTGTTGCCTTGATAAGCATTTCCGTCATATTCGGTTTTAGTGGAGGGAGCGCACCCAATGGTACTGGCACATCTTATAACGCTGACACCGGTATTATCACTGTCAACCTGAAAGAAATGAAATATCTCGGCAGCGTAGATGAACGTTATCAATCCTATAATGTGGAGATGGCTGAAGTGGTTGGAGGCGAGTTCTGGAGACCTTATAAAACGATGGACAGTTTGCCATCATCAACATCATCATTTAACTTTTCGAATAGGAGCCAAATGTTTCGAAAACTTCCTCCCATAAATCTTGCAGATAAAAGATTGATAAATTTAGCTAAAGCGCTTGCTCCTGCTTATGTACGTGTAAGCGGTTCATGGGCAAATACTGTTTACTTCCAGGACAATGATAGTCCTCAAATAAAAGCGCCGGAAGGCTTTGCAAATACATTAACCCGAAGCCAATGGAAAGGCGTTATTGATTTTGTAAAGGCTACTAATTCTAAACTGGTTACTTCATTTGCTGTTTCTAAAGGTGTAAGAGATCCAGGTGGAGTTTGGACAGCGAAGGAAGCACAGAAAATAATAAACTATACCAAAAGCATCGGTGGAAAAATTGCGGGTGCAGCACTTTTTAATGAACCGACCATACCTATTGCGGCAGGTGTAGATACAAATTATAATGGGCGCAACTTTGCAAAAGATATAGCTATTTTCAGAGCATGGGCAAAAAAAGAAGCCCCCGATATGTTGCTTATTGGTCCCGGATCAACTGCGGAGGGAATTCCGGGTCAGTCCTTTGCCGGAATGCTGAAGCACTTTATTACAACAGATTCTTTGATGTCTCCCGAACCCAAACCACTCTTTGATATTTTTTCCTATCATTATTACGGAGCTATGTCAATGCGTATAATGCGAGGTGGTCCGTTTTCAATTAAAGCGGAAAATGCACTCGATTCTGAATGGTTACAAAGAACAGATGTAGTTGCTGATTATTACATAAGATTGAGGGATAAATACAATCCTGGTAAGCCTGTATGGCTTACAGAAACAGCAGAAGCTTCACAAGGTGGAGACCCTTTTGCTGCTACTTATTTAGATTGTTTTCGTTATTTATATCAACTTGGTTCTTTAGCTAAAAAAGGAGTGCAGGTTGTTATGCACAATACACTTGCTGCAAGTGAATACAGTCTTGTTGACCAGGACACGCATCTGCCCAAACCCGATTACTGGGCAGCATTTTTATGGGCTAAACTGATGGGAACGAAAGTGTATGAAGCCGGTAAAGGAGCGCCGGGTGTTTATTTATTTGCGCATAACATGAAAGGGCATGATGATGGAATAACGCTTTTAGTTCTCAACACGAATAAAGCATCTGCTACAATTAATATCGCTTCGGGCGGTGAGCAATACACTTTAAATTCAAATGACTTGCAAAGTGACCATGTACAGTTAAACGGGCAAGATTTAAAATTGAGTGGTGATGATATGCTTCCTGCTATAAAGGGGAAAAAAATAAACGCAGGAAATGTAGAATTGCCTTCTGCAAGTATCACCTTCATTACGTTTGAAAGTGCTGGAAAATAAAAATGAAATAGGTTAAGATTGGTTTCACCCATTCCCTTATTTCAGATGAAGCTCATAAGAATTGTGTCCGCTGTGTGGTGGGCGGGATGCCGGCAACTTTTAGAATAAAGATTTATGTTTTAACTCATTTCACTGCAAATAATTAGAATAAAATGAACGTACAACAACAAATCAAAGAGTATATTACAAGCCAGCCCGAGCCAAAATGCAGCGACATGCAAATGCTTCACGATCGCATTTTGAAACTGATGCCCGGCTGTAAATTATGGTTCCTTGATGGTAAAAACAGTGAAAATAAAATCGTTTCCAATCCTAATATAGGATTCGGTTTCTACACAATAAAATATGCTGACGGAACCACCAGGGAATTTTATCAAATTGGCTTGAGCGCCAACCAGACCGGCATCTCTGTCTACATCCTTGGTATTGAAGATAAAACCTACTTAGCCCAAACGTATGGGAAAAAACTCGGCAAGGCGAGTGTAACCGGGTATTGCATTAGGTTCAAAACTATAAAAGATATTAACCTTGATGTGCTTGAGGCGGCAATAAGATATGGCAGCAGCGAAAAATGAATTCACCATTTGTAGGTGCCTGGCCACCTTCTTGCAGATAAATTGTGTCTTGTCCTAAAAAACTTTACAAAACTGTCCTGGTTTCTGGAATGTTTTTGCTTTTTCTTTTGCCTTGATGCAAAAGAAACAAAAAATCAAGGAAAACCCGGCCGCTCCGCGCGTTTTTCCTTGCCGGCACGGGGCAAAGGCCATTGGTAATTTAGTAATCAAAATCATTTATCCACCTTCGTGCCCGCACGAACCAATTCATGATGCCCAAATTTTAAAAAAAAATAACTACCCTGAATAAGAATTAAAACATCTCATTCAAACTAAAATCTCCATTCCTTCTTTAGCGAATAACGAGTTGGGAAATTTTTGTTGACACTTTTTTTCAAGATCATCAAGGAATTCATCATTGTGATCGGGGTCATGATGAGTGATAATCAATTTTTTCACATGGGCCTTTAACGCTACTTCCACGGCCTGTTCCCAGGTACTGTGCCCCCAACCTTTAAATTTATTTTGGTATTCTTCTGTAGTAAATTGCCCATCGTGGATTAATACATCAGCATCCTTTGCAAATGCTACTATGGCAGGGTCTATTATGCCATCTACATATTCCAGGTCGGTGCATACCACTAAGGAAGCTCCCTCGTCATCCAGCCTGAAACCATAAGAGCCTCCGGAACGTTTATGAAATTGTGGTATTGATTTTACGAAAGCGCCCTGGATCACCTCCTCGTCGCCGTAAGATAAAAAATCGAACTGAGCCCCCATCATTTCCATTTGTATCGGAAAATATTCTTCCTGCATTTGCTGTGAAAAAATACCTTTCAGGTCATGCGCCTTGCCCTTCCTGCCAAGAGCCAGTATGCCAATTCGTTGATTAGGGTTATAAGCCGGTAAGAAAAAAGGGAACCCCTGGATGTGGTCCCAATGAAAGTGAGAGAAAACAATGTTTATGATATGCTGGTTTAGGCCTTCTTCGATTATTTCTTTTCCTAATTTCCTGATGCCGGTACCTGCATCCAGTATAGCAATCCGGTTCACTTTTTCGCGCACTATCTTTATACAGGTAGTATTACCTCCATATTTTTCAAATTCTCTGCCACATACAGGCAGTGAGCCACGTACGCCGTAAAATTTTACTTTCACATTATGAAAAGTTTTACTAAAGGTCAGAAAAAATTTTGAGAAAAACAATCCGAAATAATTTGTTTACAAAAGTAAATGGTAGCACTTGTGAAAGGAATGAGGCATAGGGCTAAAAGCAAAAGGCAAAAGGCATAAGGCAGGAAATACAAATCAGCTTTATAAGTTGGTTTACTGTTTTTTTTGTGCAAGCCAAATGTTGAATGGCCCGTGCTGTTGGCGTACCCGGGGAAGGCTTGCCTATACAAATAAATTGACCTTCCAAATTCCCCTCCCCGTAGAAAGTAAAATATCCTGAACTAATCACAATATTGTGAGTTGAAGGTGATTTAAACAGGCACTTTTTATTGCTTACTGTAAATGCAAAGAAAAGAGTGGGTGTTTTAAAACTTAAATTGTAAACTGACTGACGGGACATATTTGTTTCCCGTTATATTATTTACAAGGGCAGCAGCTGGCTGATTTGTAAATGAAAGGCTCATTCCCTTGCGCTTATTTTTGCCAGCGGCTATAAACAAAGGAATGCTGCCCAATATGGCAGCTCCACCGGTCAATATTAATAATCCGCCAGTTCCAATATTATTACCAGCTTTATTAACCTCTCCCGTACCTAAGTCAACCAAACCATGCAGCCCAACTATGCCGCCAACAATACCAAGGCCCCAGCCTCCGCCCAGCATAACCCATGCCGCCGTTTTTTGATGTTTACTTTTTGTCAGATAATCATCCTTTGTTTGCGCAGTTGAAGTATATGACGTTAAGAGAATCATTAACATCAGTAAAGCCGTAATTGATTTCATGTTAATTAATGTAATTGGTTAAAAATGATTTTGAATTATTTTAAAGTGAGGGCAACAAGTTCATCAACAAAATCCCAAAAGACGCCTTGCAACCCACTTTCTGCATCGGTTCCGTAATTGACAAAGAAAATATGCGTTACTCCGTTTTGCGGGAAATAAAATAGATTGGCTGAGTAAGCCAGGTCGCGGCCTTTGCGCCTATTCCATAATCACCATTTGGCTGTATGTATGATTTTTGTAGCCCATAGCCGTAATAGTTAGTGTCGTCTTTTTTGCCATAGGTTTGCATGATAGCAAGAGACTTTTGGCTTAGTAATGTTTGTTGAATGAATAGCGCATTTTCAAAGGTAAACAGGTCAAACACATTGCTGTAGATGCCACCATAGCCATTGCCGCTTCCTGTAACCAGGTTGGAAACATTTACTAAAGTATGGTTATTGTATAAATCAAAATAGCCCTGTGCAACCGTATTGGGCAAAACATCATGCGGCTGATAATAAGTATTGGTAAGGTGCAATGGATTTAAAATATACTGTTTCAACAGGGCACTGTGGCCTTTATGAGTGGCTGCCTCAATTACCATAATAACCAGAACAGTATTGGTGTTAGAATAAATGGCGGTATCCCCGGGATTAAAAACGGGCGGTTTGTTATAAGTAAATTCCAGCAGTTCTTCGGGCTTCCATATTTTGTTAGGATCATTTAAAACGGCCAGGTAAAAGGCATCCTGTTCTATCACATCAGGCACGCCGGTTTCATGCTTCATGCATTGGCCCAGTGTTATTTTATTTCCGTTTGGCAGTTTATTGGTAATTGAAGCAGGAAGCCAATTATTAATTTTTGTATTGAGGGCATTATATCCAAGGCCTGTATTTGCAGAATCTTCGATAAGTTTAAAAACCAAGGTTCCAATAAACAATTTGGTGATGCTGGCTACTTTGGAAACCTGGCCGGCTTCAAAAGGAATATTTTTTTCAATATCGGATTTACCAATTGCACCTACCCATGTACCGTTAGCATCCTTCACTAAAAGAGATATGCCCGGTAAACCTTTATCATGATATTTTTTTAGTAAAGCTGTAAAAGCGGCGCTTTTCGGGTGAAGGTTACTGCTATCCTGCCATGGTATTTCAATGGAAGAAATTTGTGTAGGTTGTATCTGTGCTTTTTTACATGAAGAGCAAATAATCAAAAGGCATGCGATAAGTATAAAATTTTTCATGATGCTATTTTTTATGAGGTTGAAAAGGAATGGAACAGCCAATCAACATACTGTTATAGGGAAGTATGGGTACATAAGCTTTCACAAAAGGTGTTTGTAAAAGTTGCTGATAGGTTATAAAAACTTTTGCTGATTTTTTCGCCGCAGGATGAATTGTATATCCAATACTAAAATTTACTACAGCCAATGCCTGGGCACGGCCAATGCCTTTGTCATTATTATATTCTCCGTTACCGCTTAGTTTTAATTTGGCAGTTGCCGGTATTGATTGCATATAGCCTGCACCCAAAGCAACCTGTGCGCTTAATGAATGCGAAAATTTGTACCTGTACCCGATATCAGTGTACAATGAGATACTGTGTTGAACAAACCTGTGGTAGAAATAAGAAAGTTTAAACTCCTGGAACCAGTCGTGCCTGTTTTTTGTTTTCCAGTTAAAGCCATAGCCAAACTCGATACCCGGATGCTCAATGCCTGAAAAGAGTTTACCGAATTGGGAGAATGGATAGGCGCTTGCTGTGTTTACGGCAGCGGCACTTATTTCTTTTTTCTTTTGCGCCGTAGTAACTATTGAAATAAATGAAAGAGCCAGGAGGCAGATTGTACTTTTCATAATTGATAAATTTTATGATACTTTGTTTTGAGCAGATGATTTTTGTAAAACAAACCGGCGGTATATCAATGAACCTTGTTTCAAATCTTCGTGAATCCGGGAACCTTTAACGCCGGCGAATTCTTTAAAAGGTTTTGCAATCCATTTTGGAATGTTGTCTGAAATTCTCTTTTGCTTTTCATCTTCTTCCATTTCAATTGCATTGATAACATTGTGGGTGATATCTTCATCGATTGTTATTTGCATTCGGGTGGCAAGTAGGTTGTTTTTTAACGTTTGCATGCCATTTGGTGAACGCATATCGGTGCATAGAAAATAACCGCCGGGGCGTAATACTCTTTTCACTTCCTTTAAAAACGCCGGAACAGAACCATAAGCGTGGCATGATTCGACATTAATTACCACATCAAAACTTTCATCGGCAAAAGGCAGTTTTTCTGCATTGCCTTGCACAAAGTTTAACCCGGCAGTAGCGTGTTTTTCGTTAGCGAGTTTTACTGCATTATGAGCAATATCCAGTCCGGTGATTTTCCCGGGCTTCAGGTATTTGTTGATATAATTAGCACCTCCGCCACGGCCGCTACCTACTTCAAGTATCTCTTTGCCCGGAACTTCGTGTATCGATACCAGGTAGTGGTATAATTGTATGGAATAACGGTTCACCTCATCTTCCGGTTGTAACTTTAATGGTAACTCGTGCGGATCAGGTGCATAGCCGTAGTTCATAAATTGCCAGTCGGCTACTTTAAATTTTTTGGCAATTGTTTCATATACCGGTTTCCAGATGATGCGGCGGAAGGCAGGATAATCTGTAAGGCTTAAAAATAATTTCGCTATCATATTGCTTTTTTTTGAAAGAGTGGCCAATTAAAATTTTGCCAAGGCAGGCTTTAATTTTTTTAGTGCTTTTGCAATCCTTTTTCTTGATTTATAAAAATTATTATAGTCCCGGTACCGTGTGTGTATGTTGCCCTTTCTGTCCAATGCAACAGTTGGAATACTTTTTAACTCGCCGTTTGCCTTTGAGTATTCTCTCCATTTGCCAATGCGTTGCCAAACCGGTGCGTATACACTGTCTTTAAATCTTCTCTGCAATGGGTATCCTGCGAAGCCAAACTTATTAGTGAAAATTCCCGGCTTGGCCATCACCCAGCTTTCGCTTGCATAGATGGAAGATTTTTCAAAAATGTTTCCCAGTCCTATCATCAGGGAGTCTCCGTTCATCCTTGTTGCCGGAGTGCTATCGGTTGCGGGGAAATAAAAATCAGCACCGGCGTAGCAGGAACCTAATCCTACTTTTGTTTTGTCGTCGCAATACCTGGCAAGGATTTGTAAATATTTTATAGAAGAAGTGTCATGAATATTTTTATAATAAAACTGATCAGTGCCTACACGAAATGATGAATAACGGTTACCAAAATGGCCATGAGAATCGAACCATAGATTTTCTATCAGCTTTCTTCTTTTGTGGACAATGTGCTCCACCTTTGCGGCAGCATCCTTGGAGGACCTCGCGTTTACAACATAAAATTGTTTGTGATGAAACGAACTTTTTACTCTTGCTCTTAACAATGTATAAAAAGCCAACAGGTCAATTTTTTTATGTCTTTCTCTCGTGAATATGAAAACGTTTATGTGGCCGTTAGTTGTTTTACTAAATTGCCCAGCTTCTTTTTTTGATTCATTTTTATCAATGTTGTCGGTACTGTTTTTAAATGACTGGCATTTTATGGTTGTAGCGATAAGTAAACTAACGGTGAAAAAAATAATCAGTTTCATAACATTTGATTTGCGATGTAAAGATCAATAGTGCTTTATCCAAATCATAATTGATGTTATCTAATAGCGGCATTATGATTTGCAATTCCAGCAAGAAGAGGCTGATTCTTTTGTGATATTTGTAATTCCTGCATATCTGCCCTTATCCTTTTATTGCCTTATCCCATCTTACTTGTAGAAATGCCTTGCTGATAAGGGCATTGATAACATCCTTTGAAGATTTTGAAGTTATTCGGTTGGGTTTACTGAAATGTGAGCTTAAAAAGATGCGGAACTCCCGGATAAGCCACCGTAGTTTTTGAGGATGCTCAACTAATAAATTTAATTATCAGGCTTTTAATTCTTGTAATATCTGCGTTTGTATTTATATTTAAATAATAAATTATATGCGATGAATGCAGCAGAACTTCAGACCGCTTTTTTAAAGCAGATAAAAAATCAACTTCCGTCTCACCTGGCATTGGTTGACGCAATTGCTGAGCAGTTGAATTTGAGCAATGACAGCTCTTATCGCCGAATAAGGGGTGAAAAGCATTTGACATTTGATGAAATACAAATTCTCGCTTCACACTTTAAAATTTCCTTAGACAGCTTCCTGCATTTGCAAAATGATTCACTAATTTTCTGGGGAAAAAATATTGAACGCCACTCATTTGATTTTCAAAAATTTTTAATGGGTATTGTGCAACAATTGGAATATTTTATTCCTTCAAAACAATTACAGATGTTTTACCTCAATAAGGATATTCCTATTTTTCATCTTTTTATGTTTCCGGAACTGGCCGCATTTAAATGCTATTTCTGGAGCCGCTACGACCTGGATTATCCGAAGTCCAATAAAGACCAGTTTTTGATTAAAGACTACATTGATATTTTCAACAACATAGGTAAAAGAATCTCTGATTTGTATCTCCGGATTCCTTCTGTAGAAATATGGAACCTCGATTGTATCAATACTACCATCAGGCAAATAGATTACTACCGGGAAACAAGAATTTTTAAATCGCTGCAGGATATTGAAACGGTTTACGATTGCCTTGAAAAGTTGGTAAATCATATTGAAATGCAAGTAGAATATGGTTATAAATTTCCGCCCGGAAACCCGGAACAGGAAAATAAAGTAAGGTATAGTGTTTATATTAATGAATTCATTTTAGGAGATAACACTATTGCTGTTGAAATGGATGGAGAAAAAATGGTTTTCCTGAATCACAACGTTATCAATTATATAATGACCAATAATAAAGAATTTATTAATTATACCTTTGAAACACTTAAAATTTTGCTTAAAAAATCGATGCTGATAAGTGAGATCAGCGAAAGGGACCGGCAGTTATTTTTTCATAACTTACGGGAACGCATACATGAAAGGAGAAAAATAAGTTTCAAATAATATCATTCATGAATAAAGACTCACCTTTGCAACTATCGGGTGCTATGCAATACCAATTGCAGATCTATTTTGCCGGTACACAAAATGTAAAGCCTCAATTACCAATATCATTTGAAGAGCTGGAACAAAAAGCTTCTGAAATAATGAAACCGGAAGCTTTTGGTTACATAGCCGGAAGCGCCGGGTCAGAAATAACAACTTCAAATAATAAAGCTGCCTTTAATCATTGGCAGATTATTCCAAGGATGATGGGCGATGTTTCACAACGAAGTATTGCTATTGAATTATTTGGAATGCAATTACCAACTCCCGTTTTATTGGCGCCTGTTGGTGTTCTATCTATTGCGCATCCCGAAGCAGAAGTGGCAGTTGCCCGTGCCGCGAAAGAACTGCGTGTACCCCAGGTAGTTAGTACGGTTTCTTCTAAAACAATTGAAGAGATTGGGTCAGTTCACGGGGAACATCCACATTGGTTTCAATTATACTGGGGCCGTAATAATGATTTTACCCGCAGCATAATTGGCCGTGCTGAGAAGGCTGGCTACACGGCTATTGTAGTTACGCTTGACACCCGGTTATTTGCCTGGCGCGAGCGTGATATCAAAAATGCTTATTTACCTTTTTTATATAATGAAGGTTTGGCAAATTATTTTTCTGATCCTGTTTTCCTGGCCGAAATTGGTGATCCTGCAAAAGATAAAATGAAAACCATGATGCATTTTGCGAATTGCTTTTCCAATCCTTCCTCCACCTGGGAAGGCCTTTCGATGATAAAAGAATGCACAAGGCTTCCGGTGATCGTAAAAGGTATTCAGCATCCTGATGATGCGAAAAAGGCCATTGATAATGGCGCGGACGGGATTATTGTTTCTAATCATGGGGGGCGCCAATTAGACGGGGCTATTGGAGCAATTGATACGCTTGCGGAAATAGCTGATGTAGTTGGAAATAAAACCACCTTATTATTCGACAGTGGCATTCGCCGTGGGGCAGATGTTTTTAAAGCAATGGCTTTAGGCGCTAAAGCAGTATTGGTTGGCCGTCCGTATGCTTACGGGTTGGCACTTGCGGGAGAAGAAGGTGTAAAGGAAGTAATAGCTAATTTATTGGCAGATATTGATTTAACGATGGGGCTTGCGGGCTGCACTTCATGGAAAGAAGTTACCAGGGATAGGTTGAAAGTGATCAGTTACAAATAGAAAAGTACTCAATAGCATCTTGAAAATACACTGGTTTAATTCAGCATAAAATATTCCGCACAATCTATCCAAATAAGAAAATACAAATCAGCAGAATAAGTTCGTTTACTCTTTTGTATTGTAAACCTAAATTGAAAGTCAGCCAATATCATTTCAACATTTCGTTCAGGCCTTCCTTTTCAAATAATATGCGGCCGATTTTTAAATCTGACCAACCTTCTTTCAATTTATAAGTGAACGTGGGTGTGCCTTCCTCTAACTGGCATTCAATAAAACAAGTCGCCACCTTGCCATTATTGATCTCTTCCATTGCTTTTAACTGATGCAGGTGAGTGGAAATAAAAAAGTAAGAGTTGGTGAATTTAGTAAGGCCTTTTATGGTTGCCGTACTTATTTCCAGTGCATCTTCAATATTGGTCCCCCTGAATAATTCATCAAAAACCGCAAAGCATTTTTTGCCTTAGTAACGCTTCTTCCACCACATTTTTTAAAGTGATGATCTCTGTCATAAAATGACTGTAACCGCTAACGATACTATCTGTCAGGTTGATGGCCACTGAAATGTTATCAAAAAAAGGAATGGCCGCTTTGGTAGCCGGCACGGCAAGCCCCGCATGGCCGAGGTAAACACACAAACTAACCGATTTTAAAAAAGTGGATTTGCCTGACATATTTGGCCCGGTCAAAAGAATCACATTCCGGGTAGCCGTTATATCATTCCTGACCGGGTTTTTCAACAGCGGGTGATAAAGGCCCTGTATAGAAAAGGTAGAAGTTTCAAAGGAAGGGAAAACAAATCCATGCTTTACAATGCCTTTGCTTACTGAAAGCCAGGCTTCAAATAAAAACCAGCGGTTCCAGAAAGCCTCCGCCTGCCCGTTAGTTACTTTTTCAGTGACAATTGCCATCAACTCTACAATTTGAAGCACATTAAAAGTTTTCTTTTTCTGATAGATCTTTTCATAATGCGCTAAATTAAAATCTAACAAAAAGCGATTGAGTAAATCCAGTTCAATTGCATATTCCGCTGGAAAAAGTTTAGTGTCAAGCTTACCAATGTAATCTGCCTGGATTTTACTAAAAAGCCTGATAAGCAAAATCAGCCTTCCTCTTCGCTGGCTCCGTTCCTTCTCAGAAAACCTAAGCTTCCATTTCATATTTTCAGTGGAAAAATTGCCCACGCCAAATGTTTCAAAGAAGCCATATATTTCTGCTAAATTGAAACGCGAAAAAGAATATTCTTTCCATATTCCATTGTTGGCAATGTATCCTTTTAATACTTGTTGGCGGTATAGTATTTCTTCCATTTTGCCCGGCGGCTCCATTATTAACCGGTGTACCGCTTTACCGGAGAATAAATTAAAAGTGAAATCGAATAAGGGAAGTATTTCATCTTCTACATGCAGGTCAGCGGTATTGGCCATTTTATTATTCTTGAATTATTTAGCGTAGCTATTTTAATTGTGTTATCATTCAAATTACGAATCTACTATTACATTCTTTCAATTTTTTTTGTAAAGGGTTTTTGTATTCCGGTATTTACAAAATTTATTATTTTGAAAAGCGGTTTGAATGACCCGGCCTTCGCATTTTTGTTCTTATTAAATATTTTCTGGCAGAATATAATTTCTCCGGTAAATAAAACCGCTGCCCGGACAGTATTTGGCCTTGTTCGTCCTTTCCATGCTGTTTTCAATATTTATTCTGCTTAAGTTCATGCGTCAATTTATTTATGAATTGATGATACAATAATTATTTAAAAAACTAAAAAAAGACAAAATGAAAAAAACAATCCCAATTATGTTGGCCGCCGCATTTATGATTATGGCAGCATTCATTAATCCTTTAAAAGCGCAGAACCACAAAAAAGAAATGGTAAAGCTTGCAAAAAAATTCCAAAATTCATATAACAAAAAGGATGCTAACGCATTAAAGGAATTTTATACAACGGATGCGGTAAGAATTAATACAGACGGCACAACCATCAACGGGAATGAAGCCATCGGAGCAGGTTTTGCCGATGAATTTAAAAGTGGTGTTTCAAAAATTAAAATAATCGTGGACAAGGCTGTAACCGGAAGTGATGGTTCCGTTACCACTACCGGTACTTATCATGCTACAGGCGCTTCTACAACCGGAGAAAAAATTGACATTAGCGGTAACTTTACCAATACCACTGTAAAAGAAGACGGGCATTGGAAAATATCAAAAAGCGTTTTAACCTCGATGTAAAACCGAAGGTAACCGGTAAGAAAAAGAACTTATGTTTCTTTTTCAGTAATGTACAACGCATGCAATAATGGCAAAAGGAGGAGCATTCAAACCCTCCTTATTTGCCTAAGCCAGGATTACCGGAGTGAGTGGAATGCATTCAGGGTTTTCCTTTTACAAATGATTTGACAAGTGAAGTATGAATCCAAAAAAATGGTTCGTGACAGGCACGAACCATTGTAAAAGAGATATTGCTTTTTTAGTAGTAAACCAACAAATATTGAGGATTTTTATTTCCAATTCACCAATAAAAAATCCTTTACCTTACCACATTCAATGCTTCGGGTTTTATTTCCCACACCAAAGCGCTGGCGCCGAGAATAGCGGCATCAGATTCTTTTAGTTCGCTGAATAATAATTTTACTTTATCCTGAAAAATAGGAAGCAGGTTTTTTTCCATGCTTACCCTTGTCGGCTTCATTAAAAGAGCGCCATTTATTACCCCGCCAAATAAAATAATGGCTTCCGGTGAGGAAAACATTACAAAATTAGCCAGTGCTTCGCCCAATATCTGCCCGGTAATCTGGAAAACTTCATTGGCAATTGGATCGCCTTTGAGTGCTGCTTCGCAAACTTTTTTTGCAGTAATTTTTTCATGGGGAATATCCCGCAACAAACTTTTTTCATTTACTCTTTCGTCCAGAATTTCTTTTGCAGTAATTGAAATTCCTGTGGCAGAAGTATAAGTTTCAAGGCTCCCTTTCATTCCTGTACCCCAGTGGAGACGGCCTCCCGGGCGAATAATAGTGTGACCGAGTTCACCGGCAAAACCATCGTGGCCATAAATAAGCTGCCCATTGGCAACGATGCCACTTCCAACCCCGGTGCCCAAAGTAATCATAATAAAATCCCTCATGCCGCGCGCCGCGCCATACATTAATTCGCCGATGGCGGCTGCGTTGGCATCGTTGGTGAGCGTGCAGGGCTTGTTGAATTTATTAGTGATTAATTTTGCGATAGGAATAATGCCCCTCCATGGCAGGTTAGGCGCGTAGTCAATCGTGCCACTGTAATAATTGCCGTTTGGTGCGCCAACGCCAATTCCTTTTATTAAATCAATTCCCCCGATAGCCTTAATGGCCGGCTTCATTTCATTGTATAATTCATCAACAAATAAATTGACATGATCATGTTTAGTGGTACTAATATCACCCACATTTGAAATGTCGCCCCTGTGGTTTACGATTCCAAATTTGGTGGTGGTGCCGCCTATATCTATTCCAATTGCATATTCTACCAGAGATTCCATAATTGCTATTTTTTGTTTCTAAAGAAAGATTTTAAAAAATTAATAATAAATTATCAAGCCTGAAGCTATAAAAAGATAAAAATACTTTTTCTTTTTTATTAAAAAGATTTTTATGATACGGATAGAATATAATTCTTCTTTTTTTCTGAATTACAATAATTTTATTTGGCATCATTTGCCGCATTTACAATTACCGGGTCGCCATAAGCCGGATGAGCCGGATCATAAACAGCTACACCCACTCTTGAATCGGCGCAGCCATAATATAAAAACCATTTCTTTTTAAAGAAAACCATTCCTTCAATAAAAACAGTACCATTAATATATTGCCCGCTTTTTTCAAAAGGTTCCATTGGGCGCAGAAAAGGAACATCTAAACGTGCAATAGGTTTTGAGGGGTCTTTTAAATCAAATAAAACCTGTCCGGCGCAATAGGAATCAGGGCTATATCGTACATCACCATCGGCACCGGATTTATTTTTTCCATTGTAGAAAAGTAAAATTCCATTTTTGGTTATCAAAGCCGGCGGCCCACACTCGGTAAGATCGCTGTCGAAAAAGCCTTTTCTCGGTGAGATGAGTTCTTTAAGCTGGCCATTTTTATTCAGCACAGGTTGCCAGTCAATTAAGTTGGTTGAGGTAGCCGCATACACATGATGCTCGCCCCAATACATCCAATATTTTCCATTGATTTTTGCAATAACCTGTTTCCCTCCTGACATTTTTGTAAGAACAGACGCAGACTTGGTGGCCATATTAAAAAAGCGCCCGTTATAAGCTTTTCGAAAAATCGGCCATGTTTTTGCCAATGAATTAAATCTTTTGAAGTAGCCATTCCAAGCCTCGGTAATTTGCGATTCCATTGAGTATAAAAAAGAACATAAGTCCCATTTTCGGTTTCTGCCACGCGCGGGTCTTCGCACCCGCCGGGCCATTCAAATTCTTTTTGCGCATCTTTCGCCGGAAATAAAACCGGCATACCTTTTCTTTTAAAATGCAAACCGTCAGTGCTTTCTGCGTAGCCTATTCTTGAAGTGTGTAACCCAATTTCCATTTCCGAAATTATCTTCGGCTCTGTAAAGCACAATTACTTTTCCATCTTTAATAATAGCGCCGGGATTAAATGTATTATCAGATTCCCATTCCACTTTTTTCCCAGTCATTGGATCAATAAAAGCAGCAGAAGTATCGGGCGAAATAATTGGATTAATATTTTGCGGGCGCACAAAACCTCCAAAAGCCCAACCGGGCAAAGTGTTAGTTTGGGTTTGGGCATTTGAATAAACAGGAACGAAGAATAAAGCAACCTGGATAAGTAGTAAAAATTTTGCTATTCTATTCGGCAGTATAGAATTATTATTCATTGTTGCTATTAAAATATTGGTTTTACAAAAAAAAATTAATGAAAAAAATTACTTCAGTTTTTATATAAAACAGTAAACCAACCAATAACAAGGATTTCTGTTTTACGATGCCTACATTTCATGGGCTCCTTCCGGAGAAGTAGCTTCTAATTCTTCATCAACCGGGTTTTCATAATCAATTCCCTGGCGTTTTAAAACTCCTTTTACAAAAAAGGCGAAGAAGGTAATATATGCGTAGCAGAGAAGTGGAATCCAATAGGATTCATGAATTCCTGAACCTGCTACCGTACTTCTTGATTCAAGAAAATCAGCTAATTTTCCCTGGATGGGAGGAATAACGCCACCGCCCAGGATCATCATAATTAAAAATGCGGAACCCTGTGTCGTATATTTTCCAAGCCCTGCAACAGATAATGTAAAAATAGCGGGCCACATAATAGAACAAAACAAACCACCACTGATAAATGCATAAATAGCAACTGTTCCTGTTGTTGCCAGCCCAATAGCCATCGCAGTTACGCCCAATAATCCAAAGATCAAAAGCATGCGTGCCGGTTTGTCTTTGCTGACATAAAAAGCGCCAATCTGTATCAATACACAAATAATATAATAGTAGAGAATATGCACAGCATAACCGGAAGCCGCATTAACCAATAAAACAATGGCAAAGGCAACCATTGGTACAATAAAAGTGAGTTGTTGTTTGGTAGAAGGCTTAAAATCAAAGGCGGAAATAGAAGCCACCCAACGGCCGATCATCAAACTTCCCCAATACATGGAAATATAAAGCGCAGCCTGGGAAGATGGGATACTTCCAAATTCAGGTTTGCTCAACAAATCACTGATATTACTTACAATGGTAACTTCTGTACCAACATATAAAAAAAGCGCGAGCATCCCCAAAACCAATTGAGGGTATTTCATGGCGCCCCAGCCGTCCGGTTTTTTTTGGGCGCTTATATAAGAAATTAATAAACTCAGAATTACAACAGCCAGTGCCCCAAACAACCATTTTACCCGGTAGGTTTCCATGGTATTTTATCTGAATCAGACGCATTAGTAAGATCTACTATTATAACTGCTGAAAACCGGTGACAAACATTATAATCAAAAGCCCGGTCATGATCAACAAAGAATACAAAGCCTTATTGGCTTTTTCTGTTTTTTCTGTTGAAACACCATGTGGCACTTTTTTAGAAAATTGAAACAGGGCGGCGGCGGCAATAAAAAGTATGCCCACGCCGCTGTATAAAATAATTACTTTACTAAGGCTTAAGCCCGCGATTTGTTTATTAGTTAATCGCTGCTGTAGTTCCAAACAAAGCGAAGGCAACTACCAAAGGGCCGATCATAGTTCCAAAAGAATTTACACCGCCTCCAAGATTTACACGGCTGTTTCCGGTAGATGGGTCGCCGAGAACAATGGCGAAAGGCTTGGCTGCCGTTTGTTGCAATGAAAACCCAAGCCCCACAATAAATAATCCGGCGAGCATTCCTACAAAAGCATTTGCATTTACCGCTATTATCATTGCTACCGCTCCTAAAGCAGAAAATAATAATCCATAAACAATACTTTTTTTATAACCCCATTTGGCAACAAGGTCTTTGCCTCCAAACGAGCCATAAGCAAAGAGTGCAAGCGCTCCGATATAATAAGCAAGGTAAAATGCAAAATCAATTAACTGGCTTTGAAACTGGTCAAGGTTAAAATAATGTTTACAAAAAGGAATAAAAACACTGTTACCGGCGGCAATAAAACCCCAGAAAAAAAACACAACCACCAGTGTGCTTAATGCACCATAATTGGTAGGTTGCAATTTTCCTGTTGTTGCTTTTACAGGTTTCGATAAATTCATTGAAGGAGTGGCCATTGAAATTTTAGTTTTAGAATGTAAATTAAGAATGAAAATATAGAATTTTTCCAAAGTAGCGATTTTTATTATAATTTTTTAATAAGAAAAATCATGCTTAATTTGAACCGGTAATTATTTTTTATGGAAATTATACATGTAAGTGCAGAATGTTACCCGGTTGCAAAAGCAGGTGGATTAGGCGATGTAGTCGGGGCATTGCCAAAATATCAAAACAAATTGGGCCATATTGCCAAAGTGGTAATGCCGATGTACAAAACAAAATTTTTGTATGAGCATTCTTTTGAAGTAGTCCATAAAGGCGCTTTTGGAATGGGGCATTATTGGTTTGAATACACTATTATAAAGGAAGCCAATAATATTCTTGGTTTCGATCTTTACCTGGTTGATATTAATAATTTGCTTGACCGTGAAAAAATTTATGGCTATGATGATGATATTGAAAGGTTTGTTGCCTTCCAGATTGCCGTCGTAGATTGGATCAGTAAATGGAAGCATCATCCGGATATTGTCCATGTTCATGACCACCAGGCGGCGCTCGTTCCTTTTATGATGCAAAATTGTTTTGCCTACAGGCATCTTGTCTTCTATAAAAACAATTCTTACGATTCATAATGCGCAATACCAGGGCTGGATAGGATTGGAATAAATCATGGTATATTCCTGATTGGGATAAATTATAAATGGGGATTGCTGGAATGGGATAAAACGATGAATTCGCTCGCTTGTGGCATTAAATGTGCGGCAAAAGTAAATACAGTAAGCCATGGTTATCTGGAAGAATTGCGTTACAATGCAAACGGGCTTGAAAGTTTATTTGAATACGAAAGAGGAAAATGTTTTGGAATTTTAAATGGAATTGATACAGATGTATGGAACCCGGAAACAGACCATTATTTAGAGGCAAAATTTGGAACAGATAATTTTAAAGAGGGGAAGAGAGGAAAATAAAAAAGAATTGTGCATCCGTTTTAATCTGGATGAAACAAAACCTTTAATTATTTTTATCGGCAGGCTTGTCGGTGAAAAAGCTGCCGATCTTTTGCCCCAGGTAATTGGGGATTCAATTTATTACATGGAAGGAAAAATGAATTTTTTGATATTGGGAAGTGGCGAACCGTATATCGAAGATCAGTTAAGTCATATGCACAATCATTTTTTTGGTTATTATAATCCGCAAATTGGGTATAATGAACAATTGAGCCACCGCATGTATGCCGGCGCTGATTTTTTATTAATGCCAAGCAGGGTAGAGCCATGTGGGCTGAACCAAATGTATGCGCTGCGATATGGAACCATCCCGATAGTAAGGCGCACAGGCGGTTTGCAGGATACAGTAAAAGATTTTGGGGAAGAAGGAGGGTTTGGTATTTGTTTTAATACAGCTTCTGTTGGCGATATATGTAATTCAATCCATCGTTCGCTTGAATTATATGCTGACACAAAAAAAGATGAATCAATTATAAAGCAGATTATGGAAATTGACCATAGTTGGGAAAAAAGCGCAGAAATTTATATTAACTTGTATAATTCGTAGTTTTCTTAGTTGTAGTTTTCAGTTCATTGAGGTTAGAATTTTACAGTAAACAAACTTATATTTAAGATTTCTATTCTGAAGGCAGAAGGCTGAAATCACCAAACATAATTGTTAAACAATTTAAATCTATTTCAATATGCAGTCAAACATGTGGATCAGTAAATCAGTAATTGCCGTAATTCTTGGAGGCGGCGCCGGTCCCGTTTATATCCTCTCACACGCAGCAGAAGCAAACCTGCGGTACCGATTGCGGGTAAGTACCGTTTGGTAGATATTCCTATTTCCAATTGCATCAATTCAAACATCAACAGGATTTTTGTACTTACACAATATAATTCGGCCTCTTTAAATAAGCATATAAAAAATACTTACCAGTTTAGCAATTTCAGCAGCGGTTTTGTAGATATTTTAGCTGCCGAACAAACGCCCGAAAGTTCTGAATGGTTCCAGGGGACTGCAGACGCAGTAAGGCAATGCCTTAAGTATTTAATGACAAAAGAGTGTGACCACGTTCTGATTTTATCCGGAGACCAATTGTACCAAATGGATTTTGGAAATATGTTTCGTACCCATGTAAAAGAAGGTGCCGATATTACAATCGCCACGATTCCTGTAACCCAAAAAGAAGCGACTGAATTTGGTATCTTAAAATCAAATGAAGAAAACAAGATCACTTCGTTTATTGAAAAACCCGCATTGGATCTTTTGCCTGAATGGGTAAGCGAAACAAGTGAAGAGATGCAAAAACAGGGAAGACATTACCTGGCATCAATGGGTATTTATCTTTTCAAAAAAGAGGTGTTGATTGACCTGTTGGAAAACCAGAAAAAAGATGCTACCGATTTTGGAAAAGAAATTATTCCTTTTGCTATAAAAGACCACAACGTTTGCAGTTACCAGTATAGCGGTTACTGGACAGATATTGGAAACATTGGTTCTTTCTTTGAAGCCAATCTTGCATTGACAGATGAACTTCCGCCCTTTAATCTTTTTCATAATGAGCAAAAAGTTTACACACGCCCCAGAATGTTGCCGCCTGCAAAATTCAGCGGCACTTCCCTCTTAAATACTATTGCAGCCGATGGTTGTATTATTCACGCGGAGCGGCTTGAAAATTGTGTGGTAGGAATCAGGACAAGAATAGGGTACGGTACGAAAATTTCCCGTTGCTATTTAATGGGAAGTGATTATTATGAAACCATTGAAGACATGGGCTACGATGATGAACATGGGCTCCCGAAATTGGGCGTGGGCGATAATTGTTATATCCATAACGCAATCATTGATAAAAATGCAAGAATCGGAAATAATGTACGAATCAATGGCGGCGAACATCTTCAAAACGCAGACCATGAATTATACACCGTAAAAGATGGCATCGTGGTTATAAAAAAAGATAAGGTCATTCCGGATGGGTTTGTGATTGAATAGGCGTAAAAAAGCTCCTGTTTCAATATGTTTCGTCAATGGCAAAAGAAAATAAAAATCGTAAGAATTTGTAGGTTTACTGCAAATTAAAAAGTTTGATATTCTAAAATCTACTTCATTCAAAATTTACTGTATTTTTATCAGTATAATTTTAATTACTTAACGAATTGCTATGCCATCATCACATCCTGTTCCAAAACACAGGCTTACTTTCAGGCAGATCATCAACATGAGTTTTGGGTTTTTCGGAATCCAGTTTGGCTTCGCGTTGCAAAATGCCAATGTTTCCCGCATCTTTCAAACGCTCGGTGCTGATATTGATAAAATTGGTTTTTTATGGGTAGCCGCGCCATTAACCGGTTTGCTCGTGCAGCCGATCATTGGTTATATGAGCGACAGGACCTGGCATCGCAAATGGGGCAGAAGAAGGCCTTTCTTTTTCATCGGGTCTGTGCTGGCATCTATCGCTCTTTTTTTAATGCCACAATCTACCATGCTTTGGATGGCTGCGGTTTTGTTATGGATACTTGATGCTTCCATCAATATCTCGATGGAGCCTTTCCGTGCTTTTGTGGGAGATAAATTAACATCCGCACAAAGGACCACCGGCTTTGCTACGCAAACTTTTTTTATTGGCCTGGGCGCTGTTATCGCTTCTTTGCTTCCTTATATTTTTACCAATGTTTTTCATATCAGTAATACAGCGCCTGCCGGGCAAATAGGAGATTCCGTGAAATATTCATTTTATATCGGTGCAGTAGTTTTCTTTGTTTCCGTATTGTGGACGGTGCTCACTTCTGATGAACTTCCCCCGGAAAATATAGAAGAATGGAAACAGGAAAAAGCACAATCAAAAGGGCTTATTGTTGCAGTGAAAGAAATTACCAAAGGAATTTTTTCAATGCCCAGAACGATGGCTCAACTGGCAGTGGTACAATTTTTTACATGGGTTGGTTTTTATTGCATGTGGCTTTATACAACTGCAGCCATTGCACAAAATGCTTATGGAACAATAGATACCACCTCAAAAGCTTTCCAGGATGCAGGCGATTGGGTGGGAGTGATGTTCATGGTTTATAGTGCCGTATCAGCCATTACTGCTTTTTTATTGCCAATACTTGCGAAAAAAATCCGGCGAAAATACACGCACATGCTTTGCCTTATTATTGGCGGTACCGGATTGGTTTCGATGGTTTTTATAAAATCACCTGGTTTGCTTTTGCTTCCTATGATAGCGGTAGGGCTTGCCTGGGCTTCTACTTTAACCATGCCCTATTCAATTCTGGCAGGTGCATTGCCCCCGGCTAAAATGGGATTTTATATGGGCGTGTTTAATTTCTTTATCGTGATTCCTCAATTGATTGCCTCTTTTGTGATGGGCTTTGTTATTAAAGATATTTTCCACGAACAGGCAATATATGCATTGGTGATCGGCGGAGTTTGTATGGCCATTGGGGGAATTATGAATTTTATTGTGGTAGATAAAGATGAAAAAATTCCTGATGTGATGGAAATGAAACTCATACCTGAATAATAATTTTATTCATGAAAAAATCTGCTCTCCTTCTACTCATCATTTTTTACTTTTCCTTCAATTCTTTTGCACAAAAGAGTACTTATAATTGTTATCCAACTAATTGGTGGGTTGGAATGAAATGGAACCATGTTCAGATAATGATTCACGGAAATGATATAGGTAACGATGATGCGTACACGATAAATTATCCCGGCGTAAAATTGGAAAAGGCAGAGAAAGTTGAAAATAAAAATTATGTTTTTCTCGATATTAATATTTCTTCTGCGGCCATTCCGGGTATTGTAAAGATCAATGTAAAAAGGAACGGTTCTGATTTCAATATTAATTTCCCATTGAAAAAAAGAAGGGCAGGAAACGGAACTGCTTTTGCGCAAGGCGTTACTTCCAAAGGCCTTATTTACCTCATCATGCCCGACAGGTTTAGCAATGGAGATACAACGAATGACCGCGTTCCGGGAATGCGCGATCAAAGCCTTGACCGCGATACCGTTTATGAACGCCATGGCGGCGACCTGAAAGGAATTGAAAATCATCTGGATTACCTGAAATCCCTTGGTGTTACTGCACTTTGGCTTAACCCGGTGATTGAAAACGATATGCCCAACCGAACGGAACATGGGTATGCTTTTACCGATCATTATAAAATTGATCCTCGTATTGGTGGTGAAAAGGCTTACCATGAATTAATTGATGCGGCGCATGGCAAAAACATGAAAATCATTCAGGATGCGGTTTACAATCACGTAGGTAGTTATCATTTTACGGTGCTTGATCCGCCCATGAAAAACTGGCTGCATCAATGGCCTGCTTATACCAACACGAACTATAAAGACCAGGTACTTTTTGACCCTTACGGGAGTAAAGAAGAGCAAAAAATAATGAGTGATGGTTGGTTCGTTCATTCTATGCCCGACCTGAACCAGGAAAATCCTTTTGTAGCCAATTTCTTAATTCAACATGCTTTATGGACGGTTGAGGAATTTGGAATTGACGGCTGGCGCATTGATACTTATATCTACAATAACCTGGATTTTATGAACCGCTGCAATAAAGCGCTGATGGATGAATACCCGAAGATCACCCTATTTGGAGAAACGTGGGTTCATGGAGTTTTGAACCAAAGTTATTTTGTACAAAATAATTTTAATATTCCATTCAAAAGCAACTTACAGGCGCCCGCAGATTTTCAAACGCTCTGGGCAATCACAGATGCCATGACAAAAGATTTTGGATGGACGGATGGAGTGAATGAATTGTACACTACGCTTGCACAGGATTTTGTTTACAAAGATCCTATGCGTAATGTAATATTTTTAGACAATCACGATCTGTCGCGTTTTTATTCTGTTGTTGGAACCAACATGCTAAAATATAAGGCAGCGCTGGCGTGGCTTTTAACTTGCAGGGGCATTCCTGAAATCTATTATGGCGATGAAATAGGGATGCAGGGTTTTACAACACCGAATGATGGCCATGTGCGGATGGATTTTCCCGGAGGCTGGGCTTCTGATTCTCTAAATAAATTTACCGCCGCCGGAAGGGCCGCTACAGAAGATTCGATTTGGAACTACATTGCAAAGCTGGCTATTTTCAGAAAAAATTCTTCTGCAATTACTTCAGGAAAGATGATGCAATATGAACCGAAAGAAGGTGGGCTTTATGTTTTTTTCAGGTACGATAGTAAACAAACTATTATGACGATTTTAAATACATCAAAAGAGAAAGAAAAAGTGGTTATAAAATATTATGATGAAAGGGTAAATGGTTTTACCAAAATGAAAAATATTATTACCGGCGAAACATCACCTCTTGAAGATTTCTCTCTGATGCCGATGGAAAGCGGTGTTTGGGAATTGGAAAAATAAACTTTTTTATAAATCCGGATGCTTAAATTTGAGGAAATTAATTAATTAACTCGAAAGTTGGAAGCGGCTTCGATAAAATATCACCTATTTGGAAACAAGAAATAAGTCATTCCCAATTAAAGTTTTGCATTTAACTACAGAATGTAACAATAAAAACCATAGTTCTGCTTTATGAGTTATGAAGGAAAAATGCTTGAAGATTTTGCAATGCCAACACGAAAAGAAGTTGAACAAGCATTGCTGAAAACATTATTCAAACATAATGGAGTAATAAAAGAGTTTGCTACTGGTGAAGAAATTGTGAATGAAATTGCTGATGAATTTAATTTGAATAAAATCCAACGTACTGTTGTACTTGAAAGGATTTATCGTAAGGAGAATAGAATTGTGAAAACCCCACTTTGGCATCGCTTACTCTATCGTGCAGCTGATTCTTTAGCTAAAGAAAAGTTAGTATCAAAACCAACTTCAACTATTCTTCTTACAAATAAAAAAGAATGGATGCTAACTGAAAATGGTTTTGATGAAGCCCTAAAACTTTTGAATATTCCTAAAGCGCAAAAAGAATTTCTGCAAACAAAATCTTATGAAGTCCAAAAAATTGTAAAGAAACTTATCGAAACGCCAACGGCCAGAAAGTTATAATCCATTTGATAAAGAAAAGAAAATTACAAAAGTTACAAGAGAATCAGCAATAAGGATAAGAGGCTTTCGTCAAGCAGTAAGAGAAGCTTACGATTACAAATGCGCTTTTTGTGGAATGAAAATAAATTCTCTAAATGATTTGAGTTGGGAAGTTCAGGCTGCCCATATAGTTCCACATAGTGAAAAAGGAAAAGATGATATTTTAAATGGATTGTCTTTATGCCATTTACATCATTGGGCTTTTGATGCAGGATGGTTTGCTTTAGAGGATAATTTTACAATTCAAGTTTCCTCAAAAGTAAATTCATTACATATTGATTTTGGTAGAATGGGAGATTATGATTTCATCAGGATATTTTCCAATAAAAATTCTAAAATGCTACTTCCAAAAAGAAAAGAAGTTTATCCTCATCAAAAAGCAATAAGTTGGCATCGTGAAAATATATTTCATCATTAAACCATTGCAAAAATGAAAAAAAAAATCTTTTATTCTTTAAACGAAGAGGATATTCAAACAGTAGCTCTTCAAGAATTAGATAGAAATTTGTCTTCTCAAGAAATTGAAAAAATAAAAGACTTGATTGCAGAGAAAATAAACTGGTATGATGCAATTGCCGAGACAATCAATGAAAAAATCGACACATAGTTTCTGTTAGATGGATTTATTTAAATTTTTTCTTGTTCAATAGCTAGTCGATTTTTGAATCTGTTCGACTTAGCGGAAAGATATTTCGGTAAGGTATCAGGGAATCTCATTTCTAAAAAAGCAAAATAAGAATTTACTTTTTTTGTTCGTTTACTGTTGGAAAGAAAAAGAAAATTGATTTAGATCATAATATTCCGCATATTCCTTTGCCCATATTTCCACCAATCTGTCATTAATTTTTTCAATTCTTCTTTTAATTAGGATTCGCTTATTTTTTTTCCTTTGAAAGGATCGGGGGCGTTATTTCTTTTTCGCCTACTGAATTGGCTTCTACTTTTATGCGTACCACGTGGTATGTACGCGATTAATTACCAAACCCAAAATGGCACCTGGCAGGCAGTTGAAACTTTCCGAAGTAAAATAATTCATAATAAGAAGGAGAAATGAATTATTTCATAAATAAAGAACAACTTTAATTTAATTGTAAATTGCATTATGGCAATAAGAAAAACCCCTTACGAAGAAGAGAATTTTGTTGATTCTACCAAACCTGTTTGGAATTATTCTTTTTTTGATGAAGAAGAAATTAGCAATTTTCAAAACGGGACGAATTACAACCTGTATAAATTCTTTGGTTCGCACCCACTAAAAGTATTGGGCAAAGAGGGCTATTATTTTGCTGTGTGGGCTCCAAATGCAACTTATATAAGTGTTGTGGGCGATTTTAATAAATGGGATACCGGTGCCCACCCCTTATTTGTCCGGCTGGATCATTCGGGTATTTGGGAAGGTTTTATACCAGGCATTCAGGAATTTGAAAATTACAAATATTATATCGTAGGGTTTGAAGGCGCCCAAATATATAAAGGCGACCCTTTTGCCAATCATTGGGAAACCAGGCCTTTAACCGCTTCAAAAACCAAAAATATTCAGTATGAATGGAAGGATGCAACGTGGATGCATAAACGCAAAAAAAACAATTCACTTGACGCACCGTGGAGTATCTATGAAGTGCATCTCGGTAGCTGGATGAAACCAGACCCTTACGACGAAGATTCTTTTAATTCTTACGAACAGGTATCCAAGCTGCTTGTTCCCTATGTAAAAGAAATGGGCTTTACTCACGTAGAACTGATGCCGGTGATGGAATTCCCATTTGATGGAAGCTGGGGCTACCAGGGATGTGGTTATTTTGCCCCTACCTCACGGTTTGGCATACCCGAAGATTTTATGCGCCTGGTAGAAGCGTTTCACAATGAAGGTATTGGTGTAATTCTTGATTGGGTTCCCTCTCATTTTCCGAATGATGCCCATGGGTTATATAAGTTTGACGGCACCCATACCTATGAATATGCGGATATGCGAAAAGGTTTTCACCCGGATTGGAATTCTTACATTTTCAATTACGCGAGGGGAGAAGTTCGTTCCTTTTTAATTAGCAATGCAAGGTATTGGTTTGAAATGTATCATATTGACGGAATGCGCGTAGATGCAGTAAGTTCAATACTGAGGCTTGATTATTCAAGAGAAGAAGGCGAATGGGAAAAGAATGAATTTGGAGGCAATGGAAATATAGAAGCTATTGCATTTATTAAAAGTTTAAATGAAATGGTGTACCGTGATTTTCCGGATGTTCAAATGATTGCAGAAGAAGCAACCGATTGGCCGGGGATTACTTCCCTTACTACTACCGGGGGCCTGGGTTTTGGCATGAAGTGGATGATGGGCTGGATGCACGATACACTTGATTATTTTACTATTGATCCTTTATACCGTAAAGATTTTCAAAATAAATTTACTTTCAGCATGGCTTATTACTATGATGAAAATTTTATCCTTCCCTTAAGCCATGATGAAGTAGTGCATGGGAAATCACCAATGATTTATAAAATGCCCGGGGACGAATGGCAGAAATTTGCTAATCTGCGGGTGTTATATACTTACATGTACACTCATCCCGGAGGAAAATTACTTTTTATGGGAAATGAGTTTGGGCAAACAAGCGAATGGAATTATCAAACAGAACTTGATTGGAATTTGCTCAGGTACGAGCCTCATCAAAAGCTCAAAACTTTTTTTAAAGACCTTAATAATTTATTCACTTCGCAACCGGCATTTTATGAAAATCAATTTGACAGAAAAGGTTTTGAATGGATTGACTTGAACCACAGGAATGAATGTGTGATGGCCTATATACGGAAAGGTAAAAAAAGAAGCGATGACGCGTTGGTTGTTTTTAATATGACACCGGTTGAAAGATATGATTGGAAAATCAGGGTACATGAAAAAACTGAATGGAAACAAATTTTTTGCAGCGATGATGCCAAATATTGGGGAACCGGCAAATTTTCTAACCAGGAAATTAAAACGGAAGTTGTGGATAAAAAGAATAATCTGGTTGAAATAAACCTCAATCTTCCGGCGTTAAGTGCAATAGTACTTCAATAGTGGTATTTTTTTTGCAATTCCTTTTATAATGAAAAACCTCATAATTTTTATAACAGCCTGCCTGGCTTCCCAATTCTCATTTTCTCAAAATGCAGACAGTGCAAAATTTTACTATAAAAAAGGTGTGCAGGAAAACAAAGCAAGATTATATGCGGTAGCAGCTAAAGACCTTGACAAAGCGATAGCCTTTAATCCCGGATATACAGATGCTTACATTGCAAATGGCAAAGCTGATCTGTCGATGCGAAGAATACCCGAGGCACAGGAAAATTTTAATAAAGCTTATGAACTGGATCCAAAAAATACTGAAGTTATCAGCCAACTAACCACTTTAACATTTAATAATCATCAATTTCAAAAAGCCATAGATTTTGCACAAAAATGTAATAATTGTGAAAATAGCCCGCGTATTCTCGGAATGAGTTATTATTACCTGGAAGATTATGGAAAAGCGGAGAAATATTTAAAAGAAGCTCTTGCAAAAAATGATAAAGACGCTGAGGCCAGCTATACACTTGGGCTTACTTACCTGGAATTAGATAATGAAAAAAGCGCTATTTCACAATATCAAAAAGCGGTTGAATTAGAACCAACCAGAAACCAGTGGCTGTATGAATTGGGCTTAATTTATTACAATCAAAATGATTTTAAAAATAGCCTGAAATATTTCGATTTGGCTGCTAATAATGGTTATTATAAATCCAATGATTTTTACGAAAATTATGGTTTTGCTCAAATATATTCCGGCGATTCAGAAAATGGAATCAAAACTTTAAACATTGTAATGGAGCGCAAACCCAATAATAAAGAGTTATTAAACAACATAGCCCACGCTTGTTACGATACAAAAAAATACAATGAAGCGCTGGACTATTTCACAAAGATTTTAAATCTTAACCCAAAGGATGCTACTACATTGTATATGGCAGGCATGACCTTTCAAAAATTAGGGCAAAAAGATAAAAGGCCAGAAAATATGCGACCACGCTATCGCAATGGATCCATCGCTTTCAAGATACAGGCAAAAAAATGAAATGCCGCTAAGGGGCTTTAGTTCATCATCAATACATTCACACTTCTTTGTAAAATATTAAAGGCAATTTCTGCCATCAGGTTTTCTTTATCAAGCGTTGGGTTTACTTCTGTGATTTCAAAGCAACAAATTTTATGGTTCTGCATAAATTTACTTACCAGGTCTTCTGCTTCTCTTTCTCGCAAGCCATTGCGAACAGGAGTTCCGGTGCCTCTTGAAATAGAAGAATCAAGGCAATCCACATCAAAACTTACATAAATATCAGTGCATTCATTTAAAAACCGTAGCGCTGAACGCACTATACTTTCCGGCCCTTTTCTCCGAAGTTCATTTGTTGAAATCACTTTCATTCCATATTTATCGATCAAATGTTTTTCCTCTTTTTCAAAATCCCTTATCGAAATAAAAACAATATCCTCCGGTAAAACTTTCGGATTTATTTTGCCATAATTCTTCAACTGCTCCCATTCTTTAATAGTTTTTGCACAGGCTGATGCATTTTTCTTTCCTCATTGTCTTCACCTATTGACGCTGCAATTGGCATTCCATGCATGTTTCCTGACGGAGTAGTGTAGGGAGTATGAAGGTCAGCATGGGCATCAATCCAGATAATGCCAAGGCGGCTTTGAGGTTTGGCCAGTTTAATTCCGGCAATCGTTCCTGCGGAACTACTATGATCGCCGCTTAGAACAACCGGAAAAAAATTATTTTTAATGGTATCTTTTACTGCTTTCGCCACACGGTCAACTACATGTCAAAACTCCATTGATCCTTTTGGCATAAGGAGAATGAATGGGTTCGAAAAGTAATTGGTTTTCTGTTTGAATTTTTTCAGAAGGGAAGTGGACAAAAAAATTGCTCATGAAATCAAGAGCAGCAATTTTGATGGCTTCAACTCCCAGGCTGGCCCCACGCGTACCTGCGCCAATTTCACTCGGAACCTCAATCAACTTGATATTTTTCATACATACGTTTAAAGATGATCATTCTCAGCAATACCGTTTTTCTTACAGCAAGATAAAGCATCTGGTATTTATTTCAAATAATCCAACTTTAATAGTAATCGAACAAATAAAACGAATTTTAATTTTGGCCTTTCTTTCATTTCTTTTTTTCTATCCTTTCCTATTGTAAACTGGATCCCCAAATCAAAATTACCGTGTTCCTGTAATAGAAACTCATTGCTAAGATTTCGGGAAAAGGTCGTTTCTATATAAGCTTTAAATACTTTTGCTCCCACACTGATTTTTATAGCCGGTTCCCATAAAATAGAAGAAGGATGAGCAATCACCTCATCAAGATTTTTTCTGTTGCCATCATCTGATGACAGGTTATTTTGACTTACTTTCAAATTCAGGTAACTAAACCTTGATGAAACCCCGATTTCCAAAGTTCCTTTTGCTGAAGCATAGCTAAAGGAGGGCTGTAAAAAAAGTTTGATCAAATTTAGTTTAGCCGTTTGTGAATTTGAATATACATGCTTTTCACCTCCAACTCCGGCACCAGCGTAGGTTTCGAAAACCCAGATTTTTTTTATGCCTATTGGTTTATAATAACCGAATGCGCCTTCCAGGTATCCTCCTGAACCTGATTGAGTTCCCGTACTACCTCTATTAACATCTGTCACGTCGTCTGAATGACCGGCAAAAAAAGAATTTACCATTATAGCAACCTTTGGAGAAATAGAGTAAGCAAGTTGAATATCTGCGCCTTCAACCGTTTCTCCTGATGCGTAGCCGGCATTTAGTTTAAATGTATTTTCTTCTTTAAAAGCCGGGATATTGGCGGCGCTGGGAGCGTAGTAATAATGAGTGCATCCTGTTGACACCAAAATTAAAATGGCGATTGTAATTTTTTTCATGGTAATAATATTTTAGTTATTAAGAGATGAGTCTATTCGCGAAGGCCTGAAATACCTTTGAAGAATATCCGATTTCATATCCCTAAATTTTTCTTTATTCCGGTGGATTTTAAATTTCCTCATTCCTGAGCCGGCGATTCCTCCAATTATCGCTCCTGTTATCAATCCACTAATCAAGCCAGCCAATATGTTCCCGGATCCACCAGATGTCGAAGTTGCGCCACCAAATGTTAGTTCATTGGAAACTACGGGTTCCATCAGGCCACCAAAAGCTGCACCAACCAGTCCACCAATCCATATACCTCTTGTAATATTTCCATACTTTCTAATTTTCACATCCTTTATTTCTGAATAGTGATACGAATTATAAGATTGCTTTTCGATTATAGAATCAGAGAGAGCGGTGCGTTTAGAAGAAAATTTTATCATTGTATCGTTCATGCCCGCCAGGAAACCAAAAGCGGTTTTTTTTACGGCATGTAGTTTTATTACAAATGTTTTAGGTTTTGGAATTACCAGGTCCGATGACGGAGTTTGAGCTTTTGCCAGGCAAGACGCCATAATTAGAAAAGCCATAATCAAAAGTTTACGTTTCATAATTTTTAATTTTAAAAGATTAAAAAAAAATGGATTCGAAGGAAGCATTTCATGACTTTATTACTTTTAAGATGATATCTGATTTTTCAACACAATATGAATAGTAAACAAAGTGCGCACGACATCTATTTGCGTACATACCCCTTTTTTATAATGGTAATAATTATAATAACCTCCGGGAAGTGAAAGCCCGTAGCGGTTTTCAGAAATTCTTTTTACATTCACCATTTTCTGAAAGTGGTTCAAAAAGCCTCCGTGTCTTCTGATGGAGGATCTGTATATAGCTGTAAAATATTGCTGAAAACCGGAGTGTTTTGCTGTGAATAGACCTTGCCGTTTTTGATGAATAGAAAATTATCTTCCGACCGTTTGGTCACACTAACAATTTCTTTTCCGTTTTCCGTTTGATGAAAAAATGAATAGATCATTTTTCCATTTTGAAAAAGAGCTATTTCGTTGATCTCACTCGAGTAAGAGAAAATGAATTTTGTGTTTACACTTGATTTTAACTTGTATAAAGTTTTATTCCCGTCAACTCTTTTGCAAATAACAAGATGGCCGATCACTTCATTATTTTTCACAACATCATAGAACAACGTTTTTTGCTGAGCTCTTGGAATTACTGTCAGAAATATTGCTGAACAAGCGAAGAGTATTTTTAGTGATTTTCTTTTAAAATATTGTAAGTAGGCTTTCATTGTGATAGTTTTTCCAGTTCCACCCGCTAAATATTTTTTGCTTCATTTATTTTTTTTCATTTCCAGTTGCAACTGCCTGGCTGTTTTTGAACGGTCCCCAGGTTTCCAACCGGGAGGATTCAATAAAAAGAGGACGCTATTTTTTAACCTACGGGAAGATTTAATATCCTTATAAAGTTTTTTCCATTCAGAAGTCGCAATGTTTACAGGATTGTAGGACCTTATCTTTTCAGTTAAACCATACACAGGTTGATGGTCTTCTCTATAAAAAGTTCCAAAAATTTTGTCCCAGATAATAAGATTTCCTCCAAAATTTTTATCTAAATATTCAACATCGCTGGCATGATGCACCCTGTGATGAGAAGGCGTTACAAAAAATACCTCTATCCAGGGTGCCAGCCTTTTAATGGTTTCGGTGTGTAAACAAAACTGGTACAGCGCGCTCAGGCCTTTCATAAATAATACCATCAAAGGATGAATTCCCACCAAAGGCAACCATATCCAAAACAGAAATGACCCTGTAAGATTACCGGTCCACGGCACTCGCAGCGCCGCAGAAAGATTGAAGTGCTCTGAAGAATGATGAACGATATGTGAAGCCCAGAAAAATCGAACTTTATGATTTACCCGATGAAACCAATAATAGGTAAAGTCGTCTGCAAAAAAGCAAATCACCCAGGTATACCATTTAGCAGGGCTAAGGCTCAAAATACGGTGATGATAAACAAACGAATAGGAAATTAAGATCGTTCCGGCAAGTAGGTTATAAATAAATGCAGCGCCGACGATAATACCGATACTACAGAATAAATCCTTTTTGTTTAGTCTTCTTTCTTTTGCAAGTTGATAAATTTCGATTACCATCAAGGCCAATAAAATTGCCAGGAGGTACCAATAAATTTGATGATTCAGTTTCATGGCAAAATAGTTTGAATAAACAAAAATTATTAGTTCAAAGCTATTCTTGCCTGACGCCGAAGCCTAATTGAAATTCATCACTGCGTCTTTTCTTTTTTCAAATTTTATGGGAAAAATGATAGAGCAGAGGCTGCTATTTTAAATTTCGGAAAAAAATAATATAATATTATTTTTTTTTGCGAAATTTACTAAACCTGATGCTGCACACACTCAAAGTTTACTAAAAATTATTTATGAAAACCGAGGGTGCACAATTACAGTTTTTCAACCATATTAAAAGTATGTTACCGCCTCACCTGTCATTGGTCGACGCGATTGCAGATGTTTTGGAAGTGAGCAACGACAGTGCTTACAGAAGGATAAGAGGCGAAACGCAAATTAGTATGGAGGAAATAAAAAAACTGTGTATTAATTTTAAAATTTCTCTCGATCAGCTTCTGCATCTCAATTCTGATTCATTCATTTTTACCGGTAAACTGACAAATAACACGGATTTCAATTATGATAAATGGCTTCAATCTTGCCTGGATGTAATCAAACGGGTAAAAACATTTGAACCACATCACATGTCCTACCTTGCTAAAGAATTTCCGTTTTTCTATTATTTTCTGATTCCAGAAATAGCGGCTTTCAAATCCTTTTTCTTTATGAAATCGATTTTGTTTTACGACGATTGGAAAGGCGCACGGTTTTCTGTTAAAGACGATTACAGTCATTACCGGAAAGTATGGGAAGACCTTAGCAATACTTTCGCCACTATTCCTGGTACCGAAATCTGGAATGTTGAAAACATTACCAGCACAATTCACCAAATTGAATTTTATGTTACCACGGGTGTTTTAAAATCGCTGGACGATGCTATTTACCTTTTGAATAAACTGCTCGAACTTATTGAACACATTGAGTTGCAGGCGGAGTATGGAGTTAAACTTCATCGCGGCCAAAAACCTTCTTCAGTTTCCGGCGCTCCTTACAATATGTTTATAAATGAAATGATCATGGGTGATAATATGCAGATCGTTCAATTAGGAGATAAACATTATACTTATCTAAATCATTCTATTTTAAATTTCATGGTAACTTATGATGACAAGTTCAATAACTATATGAAAACAACTTTCGACGTAATCTCTCAAAAATCTACTCCTATAAGCCGCGTGAATGAAAAAGACAGGTTGGTTTTCTTTAACCGGTTGCGTGCGAATGTAAATAACGCCAAACAAAAGCTACTACTATAAACCTTAAAAACGAATCTATGGTTATTCCATGTTTTTTCGTAATTCATTGGTATGTCTCTTTTTTTCTGCAATCTTTTTTTTACCATCGATATGCATCACATAATCATTTTACAATGTCAATAAGTACGGAAAGATTTTTTTTTATGTGCTGCTTCCTTTCACATGGTTCATCTTTTATGAGCCCGTCTGCTTATGGTATTATGCATCGGCTTCATCACGTTCATACGGATACCGCTGAAGATCCACATTCACCTCACAATGAACCCAATTTTTTTAAATTGCTGTATCTCACCAGGAATCAATACCAAAAAATATTTTGTGCAAATGTGCTTATAAATGAAAATCTGAAAAAAAACCTTCCTTATTGGAAGTGGTTGGAAAAGATAGGTCACAACTGGATTACACGCATTTGTTGGATTCTGCTTTATATTGCCCTTTATATTTATTTTGCAACGGCGTGGTGGATGTTTCTTTTGTTGCCGCTCACGATTACGATGGCTGCCTTGCAGGGAAATATCATCAATTGGTGGGCGCATAAATTCGGATATGCTAATTTTAATTTGCCCAATACTTCCAAAAATATCCTGCCTGTTGATTTTATTTTCCTGGGCGACGCGTATCATAACAATCATCATAAATATCCCGGTAAGGTTAAAAATTCTCATCGTTGGTTTGAGACGGATTTGATCTATCACGTGATGAATCTTATGCATCATCTGTCGATAATCCGATGGAAAAATCAAAAAAAACCTTGATGGGAATTATAAAATTTATTGCGGTTCTTTGCAATTGAACCGGTAAATTTTGAAGGAATGGAACAAGTAAAATTAGTAGAATGCCCGCGGGATGCCATGCAGGGTTGGAAAAGTTTTATTCCAACCCAAAAGAAGATAGAATACATTAATCAATTATTGCAAGTTGGATTTGATACTTTGGATTTTGGAAGTTTTGTTTCGCCAAAAGCCATTCCGCAAATGGCTGATACGAAAAAAGTGGTTCAAAAACTTAGCCTTGAAAACACCAAAACCAAATTGCTCGCTATTATCGCCAATACGCGCGGAGCAGAAGATGCGGCAGCTTTTCAACAAATTAATTACATAGGGTTCCCATTTTCTATTTCTCAAAAATTTCAAAAACGCAATACGAATAGCACGATTGAAGAATCGTTACAAACCGTAAATGAAATAAAGAATATCTGCGATAAAAATAACAAACAAGCGGTGGTTTATATTTCGATGGCTTTTGGAAATCCATACGGAGATGAATACAATGAAAATATTGTTATTGAGTGGATGGAAAAATTGGTGGGAGAGGGGATTCAGGTTATTTCTTTAGCAGATACAGTTGGGCTTGCCGCGCCTTCACAAATAGCTTCATTGGTAAAAAAAGTAATTAAGTCATTCCCGGATATTGAAACCGGCGTGCATCTTCATTCTGCAAGCATTAATTGGAAAGAAAAAATTGATGCAGCTTTGCAAAATGGTTGTATGCGTTTTGACGGCGCGTTAAAAGGAGTAGGAGGTTGCCCGATGGCAGAAGATGAACTGGTGGGGAATATGAATTCAGAATTAATGATTCCTTATTTTGAGCAACTGGGTTTATTAAAAAACATCAACCATGAAGCTTTAAACAAAGCCATTGAAATGGCTTCAAAAATTTTTGCATAAATGGAATTCTTTTTGCCATTTCAGATACCGCCATTCCCCTTTAAAATTTCTTATACAGATAAAGTTTTATTTATCGGCTCGTGTTTTTCTGAAGAGATCGGAAATAAAATGGTACATCTCAAATTTGATGTATTACAAAACCCAAATGGAATTTTATATGATCCGTTAAGTATCGCCGATGCGCTGTTTTCTTATATTGAGAACAAACCTTTTGATGAAAAAAACCTGTTTGAATTAAATGGTTTATGGCATAGCTGGAAGCATCATTCTGTTTTTTCCGGCGTGAATAAAAAGGAAGTTTTACAAAACATAAACAGGTCAATAAGTGACGCCCATTCATTTTTGAAGGAAGCTAAAATTCTCATCATCACTTTTGGAACGGCTTTCAATTACCAGCTTAAAAATGGATTTAAAAATGTGGCCAATTGCCATAAAGCACCTTCTGATTTTTTCATAAAAACATTATTGCCTTCCGAAGAAATAAAAGCTGGTTTTTTAAGTGTAATTACGGCGCTTGAAAAATTGATTCCCGGTTTGAAAATAGTATTTACCGTTAGCCCGGTGAAGCATATAAAAGATGGCATAATCGAAAATAGCCGGAGTAAAGCGAGGTTGATAGAAGCGGTTCATTCAATTATTGAAGAAAAAGAAAATGTGTCTTATTTCCCGGCTTATGAATTAGTGAATGATGTGTTGCGCGATTACCGTTTTTATAAAAATGACCTCGTTCACCCAAATGATATTGCTATTGATTATGTATTCGAAAAATTTTCTCATTCCTTTTTTGATAATTCCACAAAAGGGATCAGGAAGGAAATAGAAAAAATTCTTTCAGCCATAAACCACAAACCATTTTTTAAAGAAAGCGAAGCGCATCAAAAATTTATTGCTTCGCAAATTCAAAATATAGAAAAATTAGAAGGTACTTATTCTTTCATCGATCTTTCGAAGGAAAAAAAATATTTTGAAAAATAATGGCAAACAAAAATTCTGATTATTTGTTCCTGCCCGAATGATTCCTGTCCGAACTGGTTCATCCAGGCGGGCATTTACTGGTAACCGTTACATCTCTTTGATTTCTTCCTTAAATTTGATTCCATTTAGCTCAAGTTCTTTTAAAACCGGTTCATAGATTTCAGGAATCACAGGAATATGCAAACCGGTTATTTTTATTTTATTTTCAAGAATTAGTTTAGTGGCTATTCCCAATGGCAGGCCTACTGTTTTTGCCATCGCCGTGTGGATTTTATCTTCACCTTTTACCACCAGGCAACTTCTTATTTCGTTATTTTTTCCATTAATTGAAAATTGTATTTCATGCAACATAATGATCATGTCTTTGTCGGTTGCTTTCATTGCCAGGTTCTTTTCCAGGAGGTATTGAAGCAATGAAGCTGAATCAGAAACCGGTTCGGGAAGTTTTTCTTCACTGCGCAAAGAGATAAAATCAATTTGTAGTAAAAATTCAGCATTAAAATAATCATTTTCGTTAAAATCAGCTTCGCCCTGCATTAGCTTTTCTTTTTTTAATACGAACCAATCCGCAAATGTTTTACAATTCTTAATTTCTTCATGATCATTTTTATTGGCCATACCAAGGTGCACTATTTTATTCCAACCCTTGCAAAAAGCCGGGTGACGTAAGGTGGTTCTTAGAAAAGTTTGTACGCCGTTCAACTGATAAGTATCAATGTAAAAAAGAGAATCCCTGTTCGCATACCAGGAATATAAACCAAGGCCCTGAACATTAACCAAGTGATTTTCATCTTGAAAAATTTTCGAATAAGGGACTTTAATTATTTCATTTTCATTTTTATAAACGGCACCTGCACTTCCCGCTGCTACAACGTTTGCCGGATTCCAGGTAATTTTATAATGCCACGGGTTGTTGTCACTTTCAGGGGCAATCAATCCACCGCAATGTGATTTAAAAGAAGTAATTTCTCCCCCTTCTTTTTTTATTTCATTAATAATTTTCATAGCGCTCATGTGGTCTGTTCCCGGGTCTAACCCCATTTCGCCTAAAAACAATAACCCCTTTCTATCAATCTCTTCTTTCAGTGATTTTATTTTATCGTCAATGTAAGAAGCGGTTAAGAGATTTTTTGAAAAAGCCACGCAATCTTTAGCTACTAAAAAATGCAACGAAGGAGGAAGCATTGAAATCACTATATCAGCCCCGGAAATAAAATCATGGCGCTTTTCTTCATTTGAAATATCAAAAGAAAAAGCTTCTGCAGAAGAAAATTTATTAATTTTTGATTGGGCTAACAAAAGATCCGAATCGCAAACTACAAATTTCCAGTTTTTCTCATCGCAACAATTTCCTAAATAATCAATAAGGCAGGTTGCGGACTTTCCTGCCCCGAATAACAATATCTTTTTCATGAGGCAAATCTAATAAGGAATTAGGAACCGGATTTTTACAGATCCAGTTTTATTTTCTTTCCTGTTTTGCAGGCCTCGTAAATAGCATCAATTATTTTTAAATCTTTCAAAGCTTCTTCTCCATCAACAGGCACTTCGGGTTTTTTACCGCGTAGAATGATGTCAGCCATTTCATCCATTTGTACCGTTTGATGTGTTACATCAGGCGCAATTAATTCGCCTTTATTTGTCAATCCCCTGATGGGGCCATAGCCCGTTGCAGGATTTAATTCTGCAAAACCATTGGTTCCATCAAGAAAAAACCGGTCAAGATTATTCATACTGTAAGTTGAAAGGCAGGAAGCTACAGCCCCGCCGGGAAAGCCCAATTGAAACTGGATGGTTTCATCAATACCTTCTTTAAATTTCCCAGGATTATTTTTGGTTTCTTCAGCAGTTACCCACACAGGGTCTTCACCAATCATATAACGTGAACCATTTACTGAATAAATCCCAATATCCATCATGGAGCCTCCTCCTGAAAGTTTTTTATTTAGCCGCCATTGAGTTGGGTCTCCGATTGTAAACCCACTCAATCCCTGGAAGAAAAGAACTTTTCCAAATTCGCCCGCCTTTCTCATCCTGATAATTTCAAGAGTATGTGGCTCAAAATGCATTCGGTACCCCACCAATAATTTTACATTGGCTTTTTTACAAGCGTCAATCATTTCCCGGGCTTTCTCTGCGTTTACTGTCATTGGTTTTTCGCAAATAACATTTTTCCCGGCTTTTGCCACACGGATCACTTCATCATGGTGAAGCCCATTTGGCGTGATTACATAAACGGCATCAATATCAGGATTGTTTTTTATACTATCGAAATCAGAATAATTGTAACAATTTTTTTCGGGAATATTATATTTGGTTTGCCACAATTTAATTTTTGAAGGCGTACCACTAATTACACCTACTAATTTTGCTTTTGTACAAGATTGCATCGCTTCGGCCACACGGGTTCCATAACTACCTAATCCCATAATTGCCACACGCAAAAGAGGTTCTTCGTATTGTTTTTTAATTGATGGGTTGTTCGCTGAAACAGCCTTTTTAATATATGGAAAAGCTAAGGAAGCTGCGGTAATTTTACCTATAAAGTCACGGCGCGAATTCATAATTTTTTTTGATTATAAATGTAACCAATTTATTTCCGGTTTTTAAAAAGTTTCCGAAGATTGGGTTTAATACTAAACAAAAAGGTATTTTGAAACGTATAATTTCTATTTTAATAGTGAAATCCTCATTCTATTTTTCCTTTTATCAATCCATTTTATGAAAGATATTCACGCGGGCAATTTAAGCCATGTTCTTTCGTTGTTAGTAATAAAGTAGGTGACTTGTGAAGTAGGAATAACAGATGATGATTTTAAAGATTCCGGAAATTCACTATTCTTAAAACCCCTCAAAGTGATGAAACAAAAGAAGGAGAAAACGACCATTCTGTTTGTCAATAAAAATCAAAAGGCTTTTAAACCTATGCAGGTTTCAAATGGTTTGATTTTACATTGGAAAAAGTACCTTACCGGTATGGTGATTACTTTCTTAACTCTTGTTGGGGCTATTGCTTATCTTATTTCTCTTCAGAACCAGCAAATACTTAAACAAATAACCCTTGCAAAAAAATTGCGGAATATGCACTCAATCCTTTCTACAGTTGACACATCTTCGCTAAAGGAAAAATTTACCAAAATTGATACAGAATTATCAAGTATTAACGGCTATCTTAAAGCCCGCGGAATACAACCTGTAGTAAAACAACCGGAAGGTGGCGAAGCCGATGATGATGTAATTTCAAGTGATGAGATAAGTGATTTTTATGTAAAATATTTAGGCCGCGTTGGTTATGAAATTTCACATACGCCATTAGGAATGCCTTACCACGGAAGGATCACTTCTACATTTGGGCACCGTGAAAACCCTTTTGGAGGGAACAATGTAGAAACGCACAAAGGGCTTGATATCAGTGGCCCTATTGGTTCTCCGGTAAAAGCGATGGCTGAAGGAGTTGTTGAGTTTGCGGGCCTTAGAGGCGGTTTTGGAAATTGTATTATGTTGAAACATGCCTTTGGTTTTGAAACTCTTTATGGGCATTTATCTAAAATATTAGTGAAAGTGGGCGACAAGATTACAATCGGCGAAACCATTGGAAAGATTGGCTCTACCGGCCGTTCTACCGGCCCCCACCTGCATTATGAAATTCACAAAAACGGACAAAAAATAAACCCTCAATCATTTTTAACCCTCAATTAGTTATGTTTAAAAAAACCAAAGGACAACAACCATTAGAAATTAACCAACAGGAAATTTCTACCATAATCGGGGAAGGATATACCTTCACCGGTGAAATACGCGGATCATCTGTGATAAGAATTGAAGGCAAAGTTATCGGCAATATTAATGTAGAAGGCGGAGTAATATTAGGAGAAAAAGGAAAAATAGAAGGCGATATCAATACCAAATCCGCAATTGTTTTCGGAACAATTAGTGGCAATGTAAAAGCGGGGCAGCTCGAAATAAAAAAGACCGGTTTGGTAAATGGTGATATCACCACAGATACGCTGGAAATAGAGCTGGGCGCGCAATACAATGGAAAATTGCACATGCAGCATGTTCGGGAAATTGAAGAAAAAGCAGACGAAACAGAAGGAGAGGAAGAGCAGGCACCTTCAAAAAAAGCCTCCTGATTTCCCAATTTCCATTTGAAAAAAGTTTCAGAAAAGAATCATTTTCCCAGTCAGTAAACCAACAAATAAATCACATTTCTAAATTGGCTTCTTCCTTTAAAAAAAATCGATGATAATTCTTTTTTTTCTGAAAAGCGTTTAAGCATTTGCGTTGCGCAAAGGCCACAAAGGAAAGAAGAACTGGCTTTATAATCAGGAGAAGGCAAAATCGATATTGCCGTAATTAAATAGGAAACCGGGCGGCAAATTATTTTATTAAAAACCCCAGCCTTTCATAATTTTCAGGTCAATAGCCACACATTCAAGCGGTGTTTTATCCTGGTATTCTTCCTGCTCGATTATAAAATATTTGGTTCCTGTTTTGCGCGCATAATCAACGATTTCTTTTACAGGAAGCACTCCTTTGGTAAGTAACGTACTTTCATAAGTATTTCCATTTTGTGAAGGGGCATCTTTTTTCATTTCATCTTTTACGTGCATCAATAAAAACCTTCCCGGGTATTTTTTTAAAAAATCCATTGCCCTTCCTCCCGGCTCATACATATTGCCAATATCCATTTGTTGCAACACCAAATTTTTATCGGTAGATTGAAGAATAAGGTCATACAACACATTGCCATCAAGGCTATGGTTAAATTCATAACTTTCATTATGAAAAGCAAAATGAATCCCTGATTTTTTGCACAGTTCACCGGTTTTATTAAACATATCCATATAATGCCGGAAGTCATTCATGTTTTGGCAAAGGCTTTCATCCACACCCGGGCTTATCATATATTTCATGCCAACAGCAGCGGAGTCTTCAATTGTTTGTTTCCAGTCATCAGTAAAATCATTTGTGGTTTTATCCCATTGTTTTGATCCCAGGAAATCATGCCCGCTGTCCATTTTCAAACCATTATCAGTTAGTAATTTTCTAAAATCAGCAATAGAATACCCATAAAATTTTTTGTTGTAATACCCCGCATGTTCCACATCTTTATAACCAATTTGAGCCAGCTTTTTTAAAGTACCGGCCGGGTCTTTTTTCATGTCATCCCTTACGCTGTATAGCTGTACGCCAAGAATACCGGAAGGTTTTTTTGTTTTCAAAATGGAAGGAAGAAACGAAGTGCCGGCAAGAGTAAGGCTGCTGTTTTTTACGAATGAGCGGCGGGAAATATTCATATCAATTTATTTACAGGTGAAAAGGTTTTTTAAAAATAATCAATTTGTTAGTATTTTCTGTAAATAAAATTTGGTAAGGCTTGATTTGCTTTTTATTTACAGTGAAGCAACTTTTATTAAAGATTTTTATTTTAGTTCTTTTTACCGCAAACTTCTTCCGTTTACGCATAAGTGCTATTTTTTTATAGCAGGCCAAATTCCGATACGCCAGGATTAGGTTTCTATTTGCACCTTCCGGCATTCACCATTTCAGCTCTTGCCATTCACACTTTCATTCACTTCTCAGTCTTTTTTGGGGGTTGGCAATGTTGAAAACCGAAAACACCTTGTGTTTCCAGAGGTTTCGCAAGGCGATTTTGAAATAATTTTTTATCATCTGTTTCTGCTTTTATTTTGTTTTAATATTTCGTTTACGCGTTACCGGTAGTAAACCACTACCTGTTCGGTGGGCAGGTAAATAATTCTAATTTTTATTTTGCTGAAAAGCTTATAAACCAAGCAAATCAGATTATTCAAAAAGCAAATCAATTTGGCCACTTCCCGCATCAACTGTTACCGGAATGCCGCCACCATTCACAGTGCCGTTTATTTCATCTTTATTATTGGTTCCGCTAAAATTTTCAAGGTTTTGTGTTGAGATTTTCGAAGCGTTTAATTTTAAATCCATACCGGTATTTTTTGGAAGAACAAGCCGCACTTGACCGGAAGAATTATGTAATGAAATATAGCTTCCGGGGTGAAGGACTGACACATCAATATTTCCGCCACTGGTAGAAGCTTTTACGCTACAATTCAGTTTTTGCAATGAAACATTTCCGCCGGAGGTATGTGCTAATAATTCTCCTTCAATAGTTTCTCCTTCAATATTTCCGCCGCTGGTTGACGCGTCTATATTTCCTTTCAACTGGTTGAGTTGTACAGAACCGCCCGAAGTGGAAACATGAATATGCCCGTCAGAATTTTCTGCCTGGATATTGCCGCCGCTGGTTGAAAGATCAATCTCATTTTTACAATTTTTAAAGGAAATATTTCCGCCGGAAGTTTTGCCCTTTATGTTTCCGCTCAATGAATTCAGGTCAAGGTTTCCTCCACTTGTTTTAAAATCCTGGTCGCCTGAAAGGCCGGTTAAATCAATATTTCCACCGCTGGTTTTTAACTGGGTCGATACTTTTTGCGGAACATATATCTTAAAAGAAAAACTCAACGAGTTTTTCCAGTTGGTAATAGTATGTTTTGATTTGGCGGTTGCAGTAAGTGTTCCGTTATTTACAGAAACATCCAGGTCGTAATCTTCCGTAATTTTTGATTTTAATTCTTCATCTGAAAGCTTATTCAGCAGATTTCCGTTTTGGGTAACGAAATACTTCTACCCGCGACTCAGAAGGGTTCACCGCAGTGACACTTATATTTCCACCACTCGTTTTTGCCATAACGCTGTTTATATTTTCAGAAGAAAATGATTTGGTGAGATAAGGTGTTTTTTGTGCATTCGTTGACAAACTCATAGCCGCAACGAGCAACAGAATTAAATACTTTTTCATGATGTTTTTTTATGATAGTTGAATAATGGTTTTTAGTTTTTATTAATTTTCGTTTAATCATTGGTGTTATACTTACAGTAAACCAATAAATAAACAAAGTTTTTATTTTCTTAATTTCCTGCTTCTTTTTTAAATTTCAACATTGGTATTCAATCTGTTTCTAAACCTGATTCCAGCTTTTTTTGAAATCATTACTCTGTCCGTAGCGATTTCACCGGGTTGGCTATCGCCGCTTTTATCGCCTGGAAGCTAATGGTTATTAAAGCGATAAGAATCACCAGCAAACCCGCTGAAACAAAAATCCACCAGTTTAAATGGATGCGGTAAGGGTATTTCTCCAGCCATTTGTTGGCAGCCAGCCATGCAAGCGGAATAGCAATGATCATCGCTATCATTACTAACTTTAAAAAATCTACTGATAATGCAGTAACCAGGCTTCGTATTGAAGCGCCTAATACTTTTCTGATACCAATTTCCTTTGTTCTTTTTTCTGCTGAAAGAACTGATAAACCAAACAACCCGATGCAGGAAATAAAAATGGTAAGGATAGCGCTATACAACATAATTTGTTTCCATTTGGCTTCCGCTTCATAGTTTTTAATATTTTGCTCGTTCTTAAATATATAGCTGTAAGGGCTTAAAGGAAATAGTTTTTTAAAAGTTGCCGCAATATATTTCAGTGATGCACTTGCGGTGTTGGGTTTTATTTTAATGTAAGAAGTTCCATAATCATTGCCGGGTTTCATGGTAAATAATTGAGGATCTATTTTTTGATATAAAGATTGATAATGGTAATCTTTTACCACACCGATAACTGTATATTTTTCATTTCTGTAAAAAAAATCAACAGTTTGGCCTATAGGATTCTTCCAGCCGGCCTTCTTCACAAAAGATTCGTTTACCAAAACAGAATGAGAGGAATCGGAAGGGTAATCTTCAGAAAAATTTCTCCCTTCAATAATTGGAATTTTTAATAATGGCAAGAATGATTCATCAACAGTGGCATAAGCAAACTGCAAACTGGAATCATTGTTTACTTTTGCTTGCGTTGACCAGAAACCTCCATTTTTAGGCGCAACGCCAATAATATCCGGGTTTTTCATTAATTCGTACCGTAATAATTTTGCCTGCCCGCGTTTCAAATTAGATTTATTCACCACTACCACATTACTATCGTCATAGCCCAATTTTTCAGTGGTGAGATAATTGAACTGGTAATAAATAATAAGTGTAGCAATGATTAGGAAAGAAGAAAGCGTGAATTGCAAAACTACCAAACTCTTTTGCAAATAATTTTTTCCGGATAGCGCAAAACGGTTGTACAATGTTTGAACAGGATTGTAGCCAGACAAAACCAATGCCGGGTAGAAACCCGACAACAAAGTAGTGAGCGCAAAAAGAGTAAAGTAACCGGCGATTAATTTTGCATCAAAAAGATAAGAAATTGCGAGCGCTTTATTGGAAAGAGTATTAAAAACAGGTAATACCAATTTTACCAATCCAAAAGCCATCACGAATGCAATCAGGCAAAGAACAAATGACTCACCCAAAAACTGCATGATCAGTTGTTTCCGGTTGCCACCTACTACTTTCCGGATTCCAATTTCCTTCGCGCGCTTTAAAGAGCGGGCGACAGTTAAATTGATGAAATTGATACAGGCGATCAATAAAATAAATAAAGCAATTCCTGATAGAATATAAGAATACATTGGGTTGCTTCCATTAACAAGGCCATTTTGAGCGGGCAGTTCAGTACTAAGGTGCATATCAGTAAATGGCTGAAGAAAATAAGTTCCCATCTTCGCATCCTGGCCGCCACCATATTTTTCAATCATCTCTTTGAATGTCGTAGAAGCGTCTTTCACATAAAATTTTTGCATCTGATTTTCTACAGTCTGCAAATTGGCCTTCGGTTCAAGAACTAAAAAAGTGTTCAGGAAATAATTATACCAGTTATCATTGTCATTTGCGTCCTTCTCAGATTCTTTAAACGGAAGTAGTGTTGAAAACTGAATGGAAGAATTTTGCGGGCAATTTTTTGCAACAGCGGTCACTTTATAGGGAACAAAAATGCTGTCTTCTTTCACCAAAACAGTTTTTTCCAAAGCGTCTGTTGTGCCGAATTGTTTTTTTGCAGCATCTTCGGTTAATACTATTGAATGGGGCGCTGATAAACAGGTTTTAGGGTTTCCACTTAATAATGGAAAAGTAAAAACAGAGAAGAAACTTGAATCAACATACAATAAATCCTGGGATTGGATTTCTGTTCCCTTTTTGAAATCTTCTGATCCACTTTGCACACGGACAAAAGATTTTATGCCGGGAACATTTTGAGAAAATTTTGGGCCTTGCAAATATCCCGTGTTACCATCTTTATGTTCCTGACCGCCAAAATTCATTATTGATGCGATACGGTAAATGTTATTTACATTTTTATGAAACCTATCATAACTTACTTCATCTTTTACATATAAAATGATGAGCATAGCGCAGGCAAGACCCAGGCTCAATCCCGCAATATTGATGAAAGAATAAATCTTATTGCGTTTGATAGTTCTGAACGCAATTTTGAAATAATTTTTAAACATGGTTATTAGTTTTTAGTTCGTATAATCATAACTGTTAGTAACCTCACTCCAACCCCTCTCCGAAGAAGAGGGGCACGCTCCTGTAGTAGTAAACCAACAAATATTCAAGATTCTTGTTTTCTTCTTTCATCGTAATATATTATTATTCAATCATTAGCAGTCAGCTAACTATTTAATCTATTTTGTCAATATGTGCGTTGCCAATATTTATGCCTTTAGTGATTGAAGGGTTGCCCCGGTAATTCAAATTGGCTTCACCATAAGACGTTATTTTTATCTCATTAGTTACATTTAGTTTAAATCCGGGTTCGCCGAATGCAGTTATTTGCGATGTATTTCCCTGAATGCCGAGGCTGTTAACTTTGCTGTCACCATAAGATGTGTAATGCTGATTTTTTATATCCCCCGATTTAATTTCCAAATGGCTTTCCCCATACAGGGTAGTTTGCAATTCCCCCAGGTGTACTTTATTCAGAACCACCTCAGATTCTCCGTAAATTTTCAATTTAAATTTGTCCCCTTTCAGAGGGCTTTTACAGAGGATGGTTTCTTCGCCGCGCACAGAAAGATTATCCAATGTTTTATACGTTACCGTTGCTACTACAACTGTTCCCTTATAGAGAGGTTCTTTTTCTTTGTAACCGTTATTGTTAACTTTTTTACTTTTTGTAATTTCCTTAGCTCCCTCCAGGTAAATCCGTAGCGTGTTATTATTCACTCCAATTTTTATTTTTTCGTTACTAACGGTACTTTTTTCGATGGTTACACATTCTTTATTTCCTTCAACAAAGGTTACCTGTATGTGTGGGCTGATTATCACTTTATCGAAATGGCTTACTTCGGTAGATGACTGGGCAAACGTGGGTGTATAAAGGAAAATGCTAAGTATTGATACATAAAATTTTAAATTTCGCATGGTATATTTTTTTTATTTTAAGATTTATTTTTTTTATTCACTTCTCAAACTATCCACCGGATTGGCAAGCGCCGCTTTTATAGTTTGAAACCCAACCGCTATGCATGTTATAACAAATGCCGCTAAAACAGCCACTACGAAAACCCACCAGCTTATGGACGTGCGATAAGCAAAATCCTGCAGCCATTTATTCATGAGCAGCCATGCAACAGGTGCTGCTATAAAAAATGCGATAATGATCAGGCGCAAAAAATCTTTTGATAAAATAAAAGAAATGTCTTTGATGGAAGCGCCTAATACTTTCCTTATGCCTATTTCCTTGGTTTTTTGTTCTATCATAAATGAAAGTAGACCAACAAGCCCAAGGACATTGATTACGATAGAAAGAAATGCGAAGAGGTTGAATAACTGCTTTGTTCGTTTATCATTTTCATATAATTTGGCAATATTTTCATCCAGAAAACTACTCTCGAATAAATGTTCGGGATATACAGAAGACCACGCTTTTTCAACGGCAGATAATGTGGAAGCGGGATTACCGCTTGTCAACCTGATGCCCGCATCATAATAAAAAAAGGGAAACTCAATCATTATTACAGGCTTAATAGCATCATGCAAAGAGGCGGTGTTGTAATCTTTTACCACGCCAATAACCGGGGCTGAAATATTATTCATCCCAAAAGTAACATACTTGCCCAGGGCATCCTGGGCAGATGAAAACCCGAGCGCCTTTACGGCAGTTTCGTTCAATACAAATGAATATTTTTTTAAAGAATCCGGTATTGAATTGTCAATCGTTTTTTCATCATTATCGTCAAACCAACGCCCGGCTGTTAACAGCAACCCGTAAGTTTTTAAATAATTTTCATCAGCGGCTTTTACTGTTACATCAATATTTTCTGAAGCATATTTTTCTTTCGTGTTAAAGCTTGTCCAAACAGCGTCATCCGATACCGGCGCACCCAGTGAAAAACTAAAACTTTTGATTCCCGGAATAGCGGATAATTTATCGTGGAATAATTTTAATTGTTCAGGCTTGTTTTCCGGCAGGGTAATATCAACAACGTTCTCTTTATTAAAGCCCAAAGATTTAGACTGTATAAAATTCATTTGTTTTGCCACTACAAGCGCGCCGATAATTAAAATCTGAGCTGTCAGGAACTGAAAAACTACCAATCCTCTTCGTAAGGTATTTACAGACACTTTTGGCGCGGCCGTTTTATTTTTTAAAGCGGTAACCGGATTGAATCCGGATAATACAAGGGCGGGGTACAACCCTGATAAAATTGAAATTGATAACCATAAGCCCATTAATATAAACGCGCTGTTTACATGCAACCAGTCAAGAGGAATATTTCTGCCCAAAAAATTATTTAAAGGCGGAAGAAAAACCCGGACAGATAAAGCGGCTGCCACAATAACCAAACCGGTAAGGAAAAATGTTTCTGATAAAAATTGTTTGACAAGGTCATTTCGCGTAGCGCCCAGCGTTTTTCTAATACCTACTTCTTTCGACTTTTTTATAGCAAGCGCCGTAGAAAGATTGACATAATTAATGCATGCCGCTAAAATCAGGAATAACCCGATAGCGCCTATTAGGTATAAATAATCATAATTGATGGTATAAGATGGATTTTGTGCTGCATACAATTGATTAAAATGAATATCAGGCAAAGGCTGAAGCGAAAGAGTCGTGCTTTTCCCCTGTTTTTGATTATTCAGATGCTCACTGGCAATCGAAGCAAGGGCCGCTTCTGTGTGCTTCACTTCATTTTTATTTTGCAGGCCGATGTAAGTAAATCCCCGGGAACTAACACCCCATTCGCCCAAAGGGAAGGCCTCCGATAAATTCAGGCCTTAAATTGGAAAATGAAATGAGCATGTTATAGGGCAAATGTGTATTGGAAGGCGCGTCGGCTACTACAGCAGCCACCTGCAAGCCAACAAGGTTTTCCATTTTAAAACGCTTTCCGATTGGATCCGCGTTACCAAAAAATTTACGGGCTGTTGTTTCAGTAAGAATGGCAAAGCCAGGCTCTGACAAGGCTCTCTTTATACTCCCTTGTTTTACTTTTAGCGGAAAAAGTTTCGGAAAAACAGAGTCTGCAAAAATGATACTTTCCTCTTTGAATTTCTTATTGCCAAATGAGATAAGGCCGTTATTTAGATAATGTATTTGCGAAATCAGTTTCTGGCCAGGCATGGCTGCACGCATCGCCGTGGCAAGCGGGTATTGAGTTACAGGGCTATACGTTTTTCCATTTGACGAAACAGAACTTTCTACTACCCTGTAGGTATTAATATTTTTATTAGCAGAGGTATCGAAACTTGTTTCGTGCAATATGATTAAGGCAATCAACAAACAACAAAGTACACTTATGTACAATCCAACAAAATTGAGCGCAAAAAAGCCTTTGTGTTTTTTTATGTTGCGCCATGCCGTTTTTAAATAATTTTTTATCATTTTATTTTCATTTAATCATAACCGATAGTAAACTAACAAATATTTTAAATTCCTGTTTTCTGCATTTGCACTTTTTTACATTTTCATATTTTCACATTTAGTTTTATTCGCTCCTCAAACTTTTTACCGGATTCGCCACCGCTGCTTTTATTGCCTGGAAACTTATCGTTATTAGCGCAATAACGACTGCGAACAAACCTGCAACAACAAACATCCACCAACTGATATTTATTCTGTACGCAAATCCCTGCAACCATTTATTCATAGCAAACCATGCAACCGGCGAGGCGATGATAATGGCAACGATTATGAGCTTCAAAAAATCTTTGGTTAGTAATTGTGTGATGCTTACAATACTTGCTCCAAGTACTTTTCTTATACCAATTTCTTTCGAACGTTTCTCTGCCGTAAAGGTTGCCAAACCAAACAAACCAAGGCATGATATGGCAACAGCAATCATTGCAAATGCCAATATTAAGGTTGAAGCCTGTTGATCTGCTTTGTACAACTCATTGAATGTATCATCTAAAAAATTGTATTCAAGCGGGCTGCCGGGCAAAAATTTCTTCCATGTTTTATTTAATGCAGCGATTGACCGTGATGCACTTTTTGGTGCAATGCGTATCATGAATGTATTGTACCATGCCGGATTTTGAAATGCAACCAAAGGCCCTGTCTTATCGTGCAAACTGTGAAATTTGAAATCTTTTACAATGCCGGTGACCTGCCCTTGTTTTCCTTTCCAAGTAAAGCGCTGGCCAATGACTGGCTGAGGAATTTTTAATTCTTTTACCGCTTCTTCATTCAACACTACATTATTGTTATCAGCTTCATTTCCCTGTTCAAACCATCTTCCTTCTTTCATTTGCAACTGCATGGTATTAGCAAAGTTTGCATCAGTTGAAAGTTGTGCGATCTTTGGATTGAAAGTAGTATCCCGGCCTACCCAATCTGCACTGCCGGTAGAATAACTTCCAATATTTATAATAGATTGATTGGCCAGCGAAACATTTTGTATACTGCTTTGTGTAAGTAAATCCTGCTTTATTTCATTTACTATTTCGTTCTTTTTATTAAAATCAATATTGGGCGGCACGTGCGTAATTAATACCTGCGATTTATTGTAACCGGGATTGGTTTGTTGAATGAATTGCATCTGCTTATATATCACGATCGTTCCTGCAATCAATACCACTGAAATAGTAAACTGGAGGGTAACCAAACCTTTTCTCAGGTAGCTGTCTTTTAATTTAAGAAAAGTAAATCCCCTGAAAACATTTAATGGTTTAAATGAGGACAAAACAATAGCCGGATAAATACTGTTCAACAAAAATGCGGTCAATAATGTTAGTCCTACCACTTTCCAAAGACCGGGTGACGTGAAAGGCAATTGAAAATTTTTATTGGTAATTGAATTAAAGGCAGGTAAACAAAAATGAATTAATGCTAATGTTGCCATCAAGGCAATACAACTTACGAGCAATGCTTCTGCAAGAAATTGATTAAACAAATGAAACCTGTTGGCGCCGACAATCTTTCTTACGCTTACTTCTTTTGCCCGCATGCTTGCCTTTGCAGTTGTTAAGTTTACATAATTAATACAGGCAATCAGTAATATTAAAATACCCAGGATACGGAAAAAATGTAAACCGTATTTTTATTGCCGCTTACAAAAGATGGAAGATTGCAGGTCTGTTTCAAAATGCATTTTTTTTAATGGTTCCAGCGTAATGGAAGATTCATGATCGTTATCCCCGCTTTTTACCTGCAAAACAGAGGTAATTTTTTTTGAAACAAGAGAGGTATTTGCCCCGGCATGAAGTTCTATGAACGTGATGTAATTGGCATTGTCCCATTGTTCATCGTTAGCTTTCCTGGCAGCATTTTTCAGGAGGTTGCCCAGAGGGATAAACGAAGTATATTGAAAGCTCGAATTGGCAGGCGCATCTTTAATAATTCCCTTCACTACATAGTTCATGCTGTCAACATGAATAACTGTTCCAAGCGCATCCCGGTTACCAAAATATTTTTTTGCTTCTGATGCGGTAAGTATGATGCTGTTTTCATCATGGGCAAAAGCGGCTGCATTGCCTTCTATAAAATCATAATGAAACATATTGAACCAGCCATCATCCACATAAGCACAATTTTTTTCATAGGAAAGGTTATTGTTGATATTGAACACAGGCATTTCACCTGAGTATAACCTTGCGGTTGTTTCAACTTCAGGTACCTCTTTTTTTACCGCATCAGCAAGTAGCAACGGCGTAGTTTCCCAGATCCAGCCCTGGGTTTTAAGATTGGTGGTAAGGCGGTAAATACGATCCGCATTCTTATGGTAATTATCAAAACTCATTTCATTTTGCACCCATAGAAAAATTAATACAGCGGCGGTCATACCTACGGCCAAACCTGTAACATTAATGAACGTAGTAGTTTTATTTTTCCACAAACTCCGCCACGCTGTTTTGAAATAATTTTTAAACATATTTATGGTTTTATTTTCGTTTAATGATCACCGGTAGTAAACCAACAAATAATATTGATTTTCATTTTTAAATACATTACTCACTCCTCAAACTATCCACCGGGTTTGCGATTGCCGCTTTGATTGCCTGGAAGCTTACCGTTATTAATGCAATGAGAATAGAAGCCGCTCCTCCAATAATAAATATCCACCAACTGATATCAATACGATAAACATAATTTTGCAACCATTTATTCATAAAATACCACGCCAGGGGCGTTGCAATTACGAATGCAATTGAAATGAGCAGGATAAATTCTTTTGAAAATAAATAAACGATATTGCCTGCAGTAGCGCCAAGTACTTTTCTTATACCCACTTCCTTAATTCTTTGCACTGCCATGAAAGAGGCTAAACCATACAACCCAAGGCAGCTAAGGAATATCGCGATGGCTGCAAAAATTTTATACAATTGTGAAAGTTGATTTTCCTGCTTGTAAAAACTGGCAATTTTATCGTCAAGAAACTTGTTTTCATAAACAAAACCGGGAAATGTTTGCGCAAATATTTTTTTAACAGATTGCAGTGTAGAAGACATGTTTGCCGTTGTAAGTTTTATTCCGGCCTGGCTGTACATTACGTTATCTGTGGTAATAAGCAGTGGTGCAACATCATGGCGAAAAGACCTGTCATTAAAATCCTTCAGTACGCCAACAACAGGGCATTTTATTCGATCTCCCCATATACTTATTTCTTTGTTCAATATGTCTTCAGGTTTTTTAAGCCCCAGACTTTTCACAAGCGATTCATTCACCAAAAATTCCCTTGTCATTTTGGAAGGTTGCAAATTTCTTCCGGCTACCAGTTGCAATTTATAAGTCGGCACATATTCGTCATCGGCAAATTTGGTAATCGCTTTAAAATCTTCATCTTTTATTGCATGGCCGAACTTGAATGTGCTCCACATATCATTCGCATCTTCAACCGGGGTGTTGGAACTAAAGCTTACTGCCTGCACACCGTTTACCGACAATAACTGGTTCTTTAAATAATCCAGCCTGCTGAGGCGAAGGCTGTCTACACGGAAAGGAACATTTACAATGGCATCTTTATCGAAGCCTAACGGTTGGCCCATAAAATAATTCATTTGCTTTACAATAATGAGTGTTCCGATGATGAGTGCCTGTGCAATGATGAATTGAAATACCACCAACCCTCTTCTTAGTGAAATTCCTTTTGCAGTATTGGCTGTGATTTTACTCTTTAAAGCATTAACAGGATTGAAACGTGATAAAACAATAGAAGGATAAAAACCGGCGAGTGCGGTTACAACAATTGTTACCGTCAAAAGAAATAAAATAATGGCAGGATTGCTAAGTATATTGAATGAAAGCGAAAGTTCCAAAAGTTGATTTACATAAGGCAATGCAAGAATGGTAATAACTGCTGCAAGCATCACCGCACTTATAACGATTAAAAATGTTTCAACGATGAATTGGATTTGCAATTGAAATTTACTGCTCCCCAAAACTTTTCTTACGCCAACTTCCTTTGCGCGGTTAACCGCTTGTGCAGTGGAGAGGTTGATAAAGTTTACGCAGGCAATTAGCAGAATGAATGCTGCAATCAGCCACAATACATTGAGCAGTTCACGGCTAATTGTTTTGTTGCTGTAATCACCTGTTTGTGTATCATAATGCACCGCAGTTAATGGTTGGATAATATGGCTTTCCTTGTTTTCGGGCGATTCGACTTTTGCTGAGTAGGCTCTTAGTTGTTGATTAAAATTGTTAACAGAAACATTTGGCGGTAACAAAATATAGCAACCAAAATCAGCATTTGTTCTATCCTCCCAATCGGTGTTTTTTGCCATATCTTCAGTAATGCCTGTTCCAAAGGCAACAACCAATTTTAGCTGAAAGTCTGTATTTGCCGGTATCGCCGCAAGTATGCCGGATACTTTCAATACATCAGTGCCGTGGCTGAATAGAGAGCCGCCTGCTTGAAGGTTAATGGTTTTGCCTATTGCTGTTTTCCAGTCGCCGAAATATTTTTGGGCAATCTCTTTTGTAAGCAATACATTGTTCGGGTCTTTTAATGATTCATACGAACCTGCGAGCAGGGGGAAATCAAACATTTTAAAGAAGGAAGGCTTTGTAAAAAATACACCTTTGTCTTCTTTAAATGTCTTTATCGCAGTTCCGTTATCGTCAGGTATCAGCAATTGATCATTGTGGCTTTCACAAACCGGGGCCACTTGTTCTATTTGGGGAAAAGCCGTTTTCAAACCTATGGGCATTGGAAAAGGAACGTCTTTTCCATAAGTAATAGTTGCATTATCTGCATGATGGTATTCGGTTACCACACGATAGATGCGATCCTTCTTTGAGTGAAAATTATCGAAGCTTGTTTGATATTGTATAATCATAAAGATCATCATACAAACTGCAATACCAACAGCCAATCCGGCAATGTTGATGATTGAATAATTTTTATTGCGGGTTAAATTGCGCCATGCAGTTTTGAAATAATTTTTAAACATTTTATTTTCATTTAATGATGACTGTTATATATAGTAAACCAATATTTATTTATAATTCCTATTTTTGGTAATTAGCAAATTGGCTAATTATCACATTAGCTAATTATTTACTCACTTCGCAAACTATTCACCGGGTTAGCCACCGCTGCTTTTATTGCCTGGAAACTCACTGTTGTTAAGGCAATCAATATTACCAGTATGCTACCTGTTGCAAAAAGCGTCCAGCTTAATGTGATCCTGTATGGATAATTTTCAAGCCACTTATTGGCCGCCATCCATGCTAGTGGAATCGCGATGGCCATTGCAATTAACACCAATTTCAAAAAATCGGCAGATAAAGTGGTTACAACGCTTCTGACAGAGGCTCCCAACACTTTTCTTATACCAATTTCTTTTGTTCTTTTTTCAGCAGAAAAAACCGAAAGGCCAAACAAACCGATGCATGAAATGAAAATGGTTAACAGGGCGCCGAACAAAATAATTTGTTTCCATTTTTCAACACCGGCATATTGCTTTAAGTTATCATCAATTTTAAAAGTGTATGAATACGGGCTTATCGGATAAAATTGTATGAGAAGGTTTTCTGTATCCATTTTAAACTTGCCGTTGCGGAGTTGGGTTTTATTTTGATGTAATAAGTGCCATACAAATTGTTATTCTTCATAGTGAATAACTGGGGCTTTATCTTTTCTTTTAATGAAGCAAAATGATAATCTTTCACCACGCCGATAACACGATACATTTTATTGTTATCGAAAGAGAATTTCAGCGTTTCTCCAATCGGGTTTTTCCATTGCGCTGTTTTTACAAAGCTTTCATTTACGATCACCGATTGGGTAGAATCGGACGGAAATGCAGGTGAAAAATTTCTTCCCGCAACTAAAGGAATTTTTAACAGAGGCAAATAATTTTCATCAACCGTTTCATAAGCAAATTGTATAAGAGAATCAATGGCATTCCTTGCTACAAATTGCGCATAACCTCCGTTCTTTGCGCTGACGCCAACAATGTTTGGGTTTTTAATCAATTCGCTTTTAAAAACAGCAGCGTCACTATGTTTTATTCTATTTTTCTTCACGATAACAAGATTATTGTCATCATATCCCAAATTTGTTTTTGTAAGAAAGGTAAATTGCGAATAAATGATAAACGTGGCAATGATTAAAAAAAGGCCAGTGTAAACTGTAATACCACCAACGTTTTTTGCAAATAATTTTTACCTGCTATTTTAAAACGCCCGTATAAGGTTTGCACAGGATTATAACCTGATAAAACCAGCGCAGGATAAAAGCCTGCAAGAAATCCTGTAATAAGATACAATATGATATAGGCTGCAACCAATTTTGCATCGAACAAATACGAAAGCGATAATGCTTTGTTGGCAAGATTATTAAACAAAGGCAACAACAGTTGCACTAAAAATACCGCCAATAAAAAAGCAATCGTGCTTAATAAAAACGATTCGCCAAGAAACTGCACAATCAGTTGCTTTCTGTTGCCGCCAATTACTTTACGAATGCCTACTTCTTTGGATCGTCTTACAGAACGTGCAGCGGTAAGGTTCACAAAATTGATACATGCAATCAACAACACAAACAATGCAATGCCTGAAAGCAGATAAGAATAGATCGGGTTACTTGCTGCGTCATTTGCGGGAAGGTCAGTGCTTAAATGCATGTCAACAAATGGCTGTAAAAAATAAGTAGTACCCAATTTAGCATCAGTCGAAGCCAAATTTTTTTGCCAGTGCTTCATAAGTTGGCGTGGCATCTTTTATAAAAAAATCCTGCATTTGATTTTCCACTGTTTGCAGGGTTGCTTTATCATTCAATACTACATACGTGGTCAAAAACTGCTGAACCAATTTGCCGTATTATTTGCATCTTCAACAGATTCTTTAAAAGGGAGCAACACATCAAATTGTAAGGAAGAATTTTGAGGGCAACGTTTTGCAACAGCCGTTACTTTGTAAGGAACAAAAGTGGTATCTTCTTTTACCATCAATACTTTGCCGACTGCATCAGTTGTGGCAAAATATTTTTTTGCAGCATCCTCGCTTAATACAATTGAATGCGGTTCTATTAAACAGGTTTTAGGATTGCCGCTCAATAAAGGAAAAGTGAATATGGAAAAGAAGCTTGAATCAACATACAACAAGCTTTGCGATTCCACTTCTGCTCCCATTTTTATATCTTCTACGCCGTCTTGTACACGTACAAAAGATTTGATGCCGGGAACATTTTGTGTGAAACGAGGCCCTGGCAACAAGCCTGTAGTGTTGATTTCCTCGTTCCTGCCCTTGCTGCTCCGACTTTGATACAACGCGGTAAATGTTATTTACATTTTTATGAAACCTGTCAAAGCTTACTTCATCTTTTACATACAACATAATTAGCATGGCACATGCTAATCCCATGCTCAGGCCGGCAATGTTGACGAAAGAATAAATTTTGTTTCTTGCTAAATTCCGCCAAGCGGTTTTAAAGTAATTTTTGATCATAATTCTTATTTTTGTTTGTACTTACCTGTTGTTTATACAGTAAAAGAACAAATTGTTTAAATTCCTGTTTTCTTCATTTGCACATTTTTACATTTTCGTATTTTCAAATTAGCATCATTCACTTCTCAAACTCTCCACAGGGTTGGCCATCGCTGCTTTGATTGTTTGAAAAGCAAGTGTCACCAGAGCAATTATGATCATAGCCGTGGCGCTCACAAAAAATATCCACCAGCTTATCGCAGTCCTGTACGCAAAATTTTCCAACCACTTATTCATTCCAAGCCACGCCAGGGGCGCTGCAATTACAAAAGCGACGATAACAAGGATGATGAAATCTTTTGAGATCATTGATACGATTTGCGCCACACTTGCACCCAGCACTTTTCTTACGCCAATTTCTTTGGTACGTTGTGTAGTAGTATAGATTACCAAACCAAGCAACCCAAGGCAACTGATAAAGACAGCGAGCCCTGTTGCCCATTTAAGTAAACCTGAAACATTTTGTTCAGCAGTATAATATTTTGCGATTTCTTCGTCTAAAAAATGATATTCAAAATCATCTGCAGGATATACTTCTTTCCATGCTTTTTCAATTTTGCTGATAGCATTTTTCCATGTGGTGCCTGCTTCATTTTTAGGCTGTAACGCTATACTGATATTGCGTTCAATAGAGCTCCAGCTTCCTATAATTAACGGCTTAACTTTTTCATGCAAAGATGCCTGGTTAAAATCTGCCACCACACCACTAACAAGCAGTGGTTTATTGCTCCATTCCAAAATTTTTCCTACTGCCTGTTGTGGCTGCTGAAAACCAAGAATGTGTGCATATGTTTCGTTTATGAGTGTAGATGTTACGGTATCTGTTGTCTGAATATTTTTTCCGGCAAGCAATTTTATATGATAGAGCTTGATATAATTACTGTCACCATATTTCTGTTGCACATCGGCTTCCACTTCTTTCTTACCATCTTTATATTTTATGGTTCCGCTCCATGTGTTGTTTGATGATGGCGGGTTGGTGCAAAGGCTGACCATTGCAATTTCAGGTATAGCTTTTAATTTATTCATCAACACATATTTATGATTGCGGACGGTATCATAATAATTCGTTTGCAGATATACAATGGCATCTTTTTTAAAACCCATATCCTTGTTGAGCGAATAATGTATTTGCTTGCTTACCAAAATGGTTCCCATAATAAAAATTTGTGCAATTACAAACTGCGATATAGTTAACGATTTGCGCAGCCATGCTTTGCGCGTTTGTGCACCGCCTGCAAAGGCCTGGTTCTTCAACACCAATACAGGCTTGTATCCTGAAAGTACCAATGCAGGATAAAAACCAGAGAGCAACGTAACAACAATCATTAATAAAAGAAGAAAAGTGATAATACCGGGTTGGGTTGTTAAACTGAAATGCAACTCTTTCGGAATAAAACCTGAAAATGCTTTTAATATTAATGGCGTTAATACAACAGATAATATAGTTGCCGCAAGTGTAAGTAAAAATGTTTCAGACAGAAACTGGATAATGAGTTGCTTTCTTGAACCACCCATCGTTTTACGGATGCCGATTTCTTTTGCTCTTTGCGATGCCTGCGCCGTAGTAAGATTTATAAAGTTGATGCAACCAAGTAGTAATAAAAAAGCGGCAACAGCAAGCAGGCTGTATAATGTTGGTTTATTGGCAAGCGGCAAATCATAACTGCCGTAATCTGAATTAAAATGTATATCACTGAGTGGTTGCAATTTATATTGCGTAATACTGTGGTCATCAGCATCCGGTGTGTAATATTTTTTATATAATGAAGCAAGTTGCTTTTCAATTTGTGCAGAATTAATACCGGGAGAAAGTTTTACAAACAACTGCTGCACACCATTTGTATTATCCCATTTATCCCAATTCTCCGGTTTCAATGATGTATTTTCTAAAGTACTGTATGCAATAAATGTTTTAAAAGTAAAATCAGAATTTTTTTCCAGGTCTTTTACAATTCCGGTTATGGTTGCTCTTACCGTATCATTAATATAAATTTCTTTTCCTATTACCTGTGCAGCCGTTAAGCCTGGGAAATAAAGAGTGGCGCGGTCTTCCGTAAGCACAGTTTGGTATGGATTGAGTAAAGCCGTTTTTGGAGAGCCTGCAACCCAGCCGTAATTGATAAGTTTGAAATAATTGCTGTCGGCAAAAACAATATTGCTTTCATTTTTAAAATTTTTTGCCTCTTTTTTACCGGGCTGTGGCACGCTGACTTTTGCATCGTCATTCCATTTACGAAAAGGAACGACGGCATCAAGCGCCTGTGATTTCTTTTCGGACTGCCGCAGCTAAAGGGTCTGAAACGCCGGAGTTATAATATGCCTCTCCGGAAAAAGTAAAATTGGATACAACACGGTAAATACGGCCGTTATCTTTTTCAAATTTATCAAACGTGAAATGATAATTTACAAGCAGGTAAATTACCAGTGAAGCGCTGATGCCAATGGCAAGCCCCAGAATATTAATAACGCTGAAGATCTTATTTTTCCAGAGCGTTCTGATAGCGATAGTAAAATAATTTTTAAACATATTTTTTATTTTGAGCTGGTAATTATCGACTCAGTTGTTGACAGTAAACCAATAAATCCTTCAGACTTCTGTTTTATATATTCACATTTTACATTTTCTCATTTTTAAATCTTCACATTTTCGCATTAAGTTATTCACTTCTCAAACTATCCACAGGGTTTGCCAGCGCCGCTTTTATCGCCTGGAAACTGACCGTTACCAATGCAATCAAAATGGCAATTGCACCTGCTATTACAAAGATCTGCCACGAGATATTGATCTTATAAGCATAGTCCTGCAACCAGCCATGCATCAACCACCACGCAATAGGAGAGGCAACCAGCATTGCCAGCAATACAAGCATCAAAAACTCTTTTGACAACAAACCGAATAAAGAAACAGGCCTTGCTCCCAAAACTTTTCGTATGCCAAATTCTTTGGTTCGCTGCTCGGCGGTGAACATTACAAGGCCTAATAAACCAAGGCATGAAATGAAGATGCCGAGAAATGCAAAATATTTGGCAAGTTGGCCTACCACCTGTTCGCTCTTATACAACTTTGCATATTCTTCATCAGAGAATTTATAGGTAAAAGGGAATTTCGGGTTGAGCCTTTACAAACTTTTGAAAGACTTGCCAATGCTTCTTTTGTCTTACCGGGATCGGTTCTAACCAATGCGGAACCCCAACCAACATCTTCTCCCAGCCGCAATACCAGGGGATTTATGGGTGTATGCAATGAGTTAAAATGAAAATCTTTTAACACGCCGATAATTGTTCCCGGCTTCCCCCAAAAGGTAAGAGGTTTGCCGATGGGATTTTTATAACCGATAATTTTTAATGCCGATTCGTTAATGAGATACCCAACAGAATCTGTTGGAAAATCTTTTGAGAAATCTCTTCCCTGTGTAAATTGCAGATGCATTGTTTTTGCGAAATCATATCCAACGGCAGATTGTGTAAATTCAATATCGGCATTTGGATCTTTGCCAGCCCATTGCACTCCGCCTGTACCATTCTCTATCTTTGTCGGATTGTCGGTTATCCTTGATACATCTTTAATTCCCGGCATATCCAATACTTCATTTTTAAACAGTTCATACTTTGGAATAAGATCACCTTCCATTGGTACATAAAGAAGATTCTCCCTGTCATAACCGAGGTTCATGGTTTGTATATAATTCACTTGTTTGCCCACAACGATCGTTCCGATGATCAGTATAATTGAAAGCATGAATTGAAAAACAACGAGCCCTTTTCTGAACCATAAAGCGCTGTTTGAAAATTTGGGTAAACCTTTTAAAACCTTAACCGGTTTGAAAGATGAAAGGTACAGTGCGGGATAACTTCCGGAAATAAAGCCTGTTACCAATAACAACCCGGTTATCGTTAACCAGAAAGCGGGATTAGCGAAAGGAATATAAATTTGTTTTGCAGTAAGCTGGTTGAAAGAGGGCAAAACAAGTAATACAATAAAAAGCGCAACCACTGTGGCAATAGATACAATAAACAAAGCTTCGCCAACAAATTGCTTTACCAGGGCAAAGCGCACTGCGCCTATTACTTTTCTTACTCCGATTTCTTTTGCACGCTTAACGGATCTTGCTGTAGTAAGATTCATAAAGTTGATACATGCAATCAACAATATGAAAAGAGCAACGATGCTAAAAAGGGTTACATATTGGATTCTGCCACCTGAAATATTTCCATTCTTGTCAAAATTTGAATGCAGGTAAACGTCCCCGTAACGTTGCATTCCCAATCGAATATAAGAATGTTTGGTTTGCTCCTTATTATAGGCATCTAAAAACCGGGATATCTTTGATTGAAATAATGCTGCGTCAGCTCCTTTGCGAAGCATTACGAAACATGCAGGCCCGTTATTGGCCCAGTCTTTGCCCAACTGTTTCCTTCCAGAAATTGATGCCACGTGAGTATGTAATCAAATTTTGCCGTGCTGTTGCCGGGGACGTCATCAAAAACTGCTGATATTTTAAAATCGGTATTGTTTTGATAGCGTATTGTTTTGCCGATTGCTTTGGCAGGAGAGCCAAAAAATTCGTCTGCCATTTTTTTAGAGATAGCAATATCAGTTGGCGACTTCAAGGCATTTTCCGCATTGCCTTCCAGCAATGGGTAGGTAAACATTTTAAAGAAGTCAGGCCGGCATGATTACCATTTTCTTTTATTATTTTATTATTAGCTTCAAAAGTGCTCAGTTCGTCCCATGCATAGTTAGTGGCATATTGCACTTCAGGTAATACCCGTTTCATTTCATCAGCCAGCACGCCGGGGCTGCCAAAGAAAGCATCTATGCTGCCATCACGGTATTGTTTTTCGTATATACTATAGAGTTGGGAACCATTTTTATGGAAACTATCTACCTTGTATTCATCATTTACCCACAACATAATGAGTAAGCTGCAGGCCAACCCAAGTGCAAGCCCCATGACATTAATGAATGAGAAAGCTTTGTTCTTCCAAAGGTTTCTAAGTGCGGTTTTGAAATAATTTTTAAACATGGTTTTAATATTTGTAAGGTCACAAAATTTTATTCCGTTCTCAAGCTCTCCACCGGGTTGGCTATTGCCGCTTTTACTGATTGATAGCCAACTGTAATCGCTGCAATTAAAAGGCTTGCAATAAATCCTATAATAAAATAACCGGCCTGAATGTGAATCCGGTTGGCAAATGTTTGTAGCCATGCATTCATGGCGAAGTAAGCGACCGGAGCTGCAATCAGAAAGGCTATGGTTATTAGCCAAACAAACTCTTTTGAAAAAAGAAAAACAATTCCTTTTACGGAAGACCCAAGCACTTTCCTGATTCCAATTTCTTTTTGCCTTTGCAGTGCAAGAAATGCAACGAGCCCATACAAACCCATACAACCAATAATGACAGAAAGCGCAACAAAAATCTTAAAGCCTTTATACATGATATCTTCTATTAAATAAAAAGCTTTTTGCTTTATGTAATTATTCAATGTCATCGCTTTAAAAATATTATCAGGGTACAGAGCCTTCCAGCTTTTTTGAAAGGCGCGAATCGTTCCGGCTATATTGGCTGTATTCGTTTTAATACTGGCTATGGCTACCCAGTCGGAACAATTGAACATTAACACCGGTGTTATTGGATTCTGCAGGGCTGAATTGTCAAAATCTGCCGTTATGCCAACGATGGTGGCATCGTCTTTATCATTGACCAATATTTTTTTGCCTAACGCATCATCGGGATTTTTGAATCCTAATGCTTTAATGGCTTTATCATTTACCAAAATGTTATAGCTGGCTGAGGAGCCATGCAGGGATACTTTATCAGACTGTTGCAGATCTCTTCCTGCAATTAATTTTATGTTGAATGTTTTCAGGTAATGTGCATCAACATATTTTCGCTCGGTATTTATATTGTCAGCAGTAGGGGAGCCAGGTAATCTTATATCGCTGAAACTATTGCCGGCAGAGGTAGGCGGCCCGGAACTAAAAGAAACATCCTCTACCCCCGATTGCGCCAATACCTCGTTTCTGAAAACATTTATTTTCTGTTCATCATTAGAAGGCATCTCAACAGTTACGATTCCGTCCTTACGGTAACCGAGGTCTTTGTTATAAAAATATTTTATTTGTGACGCAACTACAATCGTACAAATGATCAGCAACTGTGTAATTAAAAACTGAGTTACCACCAAACCTTTGCGCAAAGAAAAGCGATTGGAGAAACCAGTGTTTTTGGCTTTGATCCTGTTTTTTAATGCTTCTATTGGTTTGTATCCGGCCATTATTTTGGCAGGATACAAACCCGCTAAAAAAGTAATGATCAATGCCAGTGCTGTTAAAAAGAAAAAGATGGTATTATCAAAATGCAAATCAAACTCAACAATAAAGGATAGATATTGGTTGAAGGAATTTAAAAACCAGTTTGACAAGGCCACTGCAATCACGGAAGCAATGGTTACGAGCAAAAATGTTTCGCTCATAAAACGAAGGATTAATTGCCAGTTTCGGCTTCCCAGGGTTTTACGAATACCTATTTCCTTCGCACGGTTTAATGACTGCGCTGTAGCCAGGTTAATAAAATTGATGCAGGAGGTTAACAGAATGATGACGGCCATTGCAATAAAAGCAAGCAATAAAATAGCCGGAGTTGCATAGTAAGTACCACCATACCTTGTATCAGTGTGCACTGTTGCCAAAGATTGGGCATGATACGTATAACGTGCGGCCATTTCTTTATCAAGGTATTTATTTTTAAAAGCGATTAAATCTTTATCAAATTGTTGTGGGGAATAGCCTTTGGGAAGTGTAACAAATGTATTACTCATACCAAAATTTTGCCGCCAGTCGGTTACCGCCGCTTCGTTATTTCTTGCAAAATCTGTAAAAGGAAGAATCATATTGCAGGCTACATTACTATTACGTGGCATGTTATCCAAAATGGCAGAAATACGGTAAGGTGCCTTATTTACTATTATAGATTTGCCGATAAGCTCGTTATAATTCGAATGAAATTCCGGGCCAAAATATTTATCAGCAAGATCTTTTGTGAGAATGATTTCATCGGGGCTTGAAAGTAAATGATGGCTGTTGCCTGCAAGAAAAGGGAAATCGAAAGTTTTAAAAAAATCCGGATCGGTATAGGTTAACTGATTTTCTTCAAATAATTTTCTTGTGCCCCGCCTGCCTGCAATTTCTACAATGGCGTGATTGCGGATATATAATTGTGTTACGGTTTGGAGGTTTGGAAAATCATTTCGCAAAGCAGGTGCAAGGGCAAAAGTGGAAGAGCCTATATACTGCGTACCCTGTGCGGTTTTATCTTCAAAAACAACCCTGTAAATGCGACTGGCTTTGGAATTAAAATTGTCAAATGTTTCTTCATGCTTTACAAGAACGTATACCACAATACAACAGGCAATACTAACTGCAAGCCCAGAAATATTGATAATTGAATTTAATTTATTTCGCCAAAGGTTGCGAAAAGTTGTTTTAAAATAATTTGAGAACATCGCGTTTATTTTTTTTATTTTTAAACTTTTGCAAAATCCGTTTCAAAGAAGAACACTTTCCTAAGCGACCAGTAAACCCACAAATTCACTAAATTCCTGTTTTCTTTATTTTCGCATTTTTACATTTTTCTATTTTCAAATTAATTACTCACTTCTCAAACTCTTTACAGGATTGGCACCAGCCGCCTTAATAGTTTGAATGCTTAGTGTGAGCAATGCAATGAATATCATCAAAAGGCCACTTGCAAAAATTGCCCACCATGAAATAGTTGCATGGTATACAAAACTCTGCAGCCATTTATTCATTGCCAACCATGCCATTGGTGCCGAAATAATAAAGGCCAGCAAAACGAGTTTTACAAAGTCCTTTGATAGTAAAGTAACAATCTGTGCAACGGTTGCCCCCAATACTTTTCTTACACCAATTTCTTTGGTACGCTGATTAGTTGTATAAATTACAAGCCCCAGCATACCCAGGCAACTTATGAAAATAGCAAGGCCCGCCGCCCAGCGCAGCAAGCTGGAGGTGTGCTGTTCGCTCTCATAAAACTTAGCGATACTTTCATCAAAGAAGGCGTACTTAAAATTATCATCAGGATAATAAGCCTTGTACAATTTGCCTATTTGTGCAATCGTTGTTTTCCATTGACTGCCTGTTGTTTCAGGCCTCAAAGCAATATGCAAAGTAGTTTCAGTAGGTAACTGACTGGAAAACACAAGCGGTTTAATGGCTGAGTGAAGTGATTTTGAATAAAAATTACGCAAAACACCAACAATAGGGAAATTATTAATAGGCTTTCCAATAGCATCTTGCGGGTTATTAAATCCTAGAAACCTGGCGTAAGCTTCATTAATTACATATTCTGTTAGCGTGTCAGTTTTCCGGAGGTACCTGCCTGCAACAAGTTTCATATTGTATAACTTGAAATAATCAGAATCGCCATGCTTTATCTCAACAGTAGTTTCTATATCCTTTTTACCGTTGTTAAATTTCATTGTTTGCATATTTACCCCCGAAGTGGCCGGAGGCGCACCGCCAATACATGCATTACTTATTCCAGGCAATGACTGCAATTGATGTAATAAAGCCTGCCTGGTACTACTTAACTTTTCACGCAAGGCTGAATCTGTATAAGCAGCAAAGTTAAAAGGGGTTTGCACCGTGATAATGCCATTTTCTTTAAAACCGAGGTCTTTATGCAATGCATATTGAATTTGTTGGGTAACAATAAGCGCAGCAATAATGAATGCCTGTGCAAAAACAAATTGTGTTACGGTTAAAGATTTTCTGATCCATGTTCTTCCCCGTGATGAACCGCCGGAAACCACTTGGTTCTTTAAAACGAGAACAGGATTATATTTTGAAAGTATCACTGCAGGATAAAAGCCGGATAATAAACTCACCAATAAAATCAGCAGAATAAGAAAAACAACAACATGTGTGCTTTTCAGCATGTCAATGGTAACAGCAGCCGGGATAAAATCTGAAAAGAGTTTTAAAATGAACGGAGTAAGCAGGATTGAAAGAATGGCAGCCAACAGTGTAAGCAAAAATGTTTCACTCAAAAACTGAAAGATTAATTGACTTCGGGAACTGCCCATTGTTTTACGGATACCAATTTCTTTGGCTCTTTGTATTCCCTGTGCTGTGGTAAGATTTATAAAATTGATGCAGGCAAGCAACAATAATATGATAGCAACTCCCAGCAATCCAAACAGGGTAGGGCGATGCGCAATTCGTTGATCAAAATTATCATAATCACTATTAAAATGAACATCTGAAAGTGGCTGCAGTGATAAAATATTTTTCAGGTAAGATTTATCCTGGTGCTTATTAAAAAGCTGCTGTATTTGTTTTGTGACGGCAGATGCGGAACCCTGTGGCTTAAGCTTTATAAAAAACTGGTCGGATGAACTAGTACCTCCCCAGTTATTTTCATCGGTAAACTTATCTTGTGGAAGCGTATTATACGAAATAAATTCTTTGAATGTAAAATCGGTTGTTTCATCAAGATCTTTTACAATTCCTGTTACAGTGGTGGTTATTGTATCGTTGTAAGTTATGGTTTTGCCGATGTCTTTTGATACATCTTCACCCGGGAAGTAGGTTTTTGCGCGGCTTTCGGTAAGCACGGTGGAGAATGGATTATCCAGGGAATTTTGTGCGGAGCCTGCCAGCCATTTATAGGAAAGCATTTTAAAATAATTATTATCCGCATAGATGATACTCTTTTGTTTCCTGTAAATATCCGGCTTGTCCACACCGCGTTTATTGATGCTTACGTTCATTTGGTTAGCCGTACTGAACGGGACAAACAAGTCAATGCCTGTAATCTGCTTTTCTGCGGCAGGAATTAAGGGCAAAGGCACACCCGAGTTTTTAAAATCACTATCCGGAAATTTCATATCACTTACCACCCGGTAAATTCTGTCTCCGCCATTTTCAAACTTATCAAAACTAAAATCATAAGAAACGATAAGGAAAATAACAAGCGAGGCACTTATTCCGATACTCAATCCAATAATATTTATCGTAGAAAAAACTTTGTTGCGCCTAAAATTCCTAAAGGCCATTTTTAAATAATTTTTTATCATTTCAAAAGCTTAAGATTTACAAAACTTTAAAGAACATTTATATTTTCGTTTATGGATAATTGTTACTTTATAGTAAACCAATAAATATTCGCGATTCCTGTTTTCTTTTTTTTCGCATTAGCACATTAGCTAATTAACCTATTCACTTCTCAAACTATCCACCGGATTTGCGCCACCGCTGCTTTGATTGCCTGGAAACTAACCGTGATTATGGTAATGAGTAATGCTCCCATACCGGTAACCGCAAAAACCCACCATGAAATACCGGTATGGTATTGATAATTCAGTAACCATTTATTCATAAAATACCAGGCCACCGGCGTAGCGATAACTAATGAAATAATTACGAGCACTAAAAAGTCTTTTGATAACAATTTCCATAAATTGAAAACCGACGCGCCCAATACTTTTCTCACGCCAATTTCTTTTACTCTCTGCTCGGCCATAAAAGAAGCCATGCCAAATAACCCAAGGCAGGAAATGAAGATGGCAAGAGCCGCAAAGAAACTGGCGAGCTTTCCGATGCGTTCTTCATCACCAAACTTTTTGGCATATTCTTCATCTGCAAAATGGTATTCAAAAGGTTGCTCAGGATTATATTTTTTGAAAACAGTAGCAATTGTAGCCAGGGCATCATGCATATTTGCCGAAGGGTTTATCCTCATATCAACAATTTGCTGCGGATCATTATTGGTAACAAAAACTGTACGGAAAACAGGCTGGTAAGGAGATTCCATCACCATGTCTTTTACCACTCCGATCACATGAAAAAGATTACCATCCCAGTTGATTGTTTTGCCCACAGGGTTTTTTATGCCCATAAATTTTACAGCCGCTTCATTTAGGATCATCCCGGATGAATCTGTGGCATACTCTTTTGAAAAATCACGCCCTTCTTTAAAATGCCAGCCTATGGTTTTACCAAAATCCTTCGAAATATATACTACACCAAAATCTCCCTGCAGTGAAGGGCCTTTTCCTTCCCAGTTAAATCCATTATCTACTTCATAAATATAATAAGTAGTGCCCGAAGATTCTGCCATTTCAGAAACCGCTCCTGAGTTTTTTAATTCTGTGCTTACCGCGTCAAAATGCTTGTGTATATTTTCTGTGGCCATGTTCACAGAAATTAATCCGGCACGGCTGTAGCCAACCGGGCGGTTTTTTGCGAATTGAATCTGATTAAAAACAACGATCGTTCCGATAATTAAAATAACGGAAACGGTAAACTGCAGTACCACCAATACTTTGCGTGGAATTGCGGCGAACCTGCCCACGCGGAAAGTGCCTTTCAAAACTTTTACGGGTTTGAAAGAAGACAGGTACAATGCCGGGTAACTGCCTGCAATAAACCCGGTGAATAGTGTAAATAAAATTCCGGCCAGCCAAAACAATGGATTGCCCCAAAGAATTGAAATTTTCTTGTCCGCTACTTCATTAAAAAACGGAAGAATGAGTTGTACCAAAATCAGTGAAAATGCAAAGGCAAACAAAGCCACTAATAATGATTCAGCAAAGAATTGCTTTACCAATTGCCCTCTTAAAGACCCGATCGCTTTCCTGATGCCCACTTCTTTTGCGCGTTTCTCCTTCGTGCAGTGCTCAGGTTCATAAAGTTGATGCAGGCGAGTAGCAATACAAAAAAACCTATGATGCCAAACAGCCAAACGAATTCAATTCTCCCCCCGGTATTTACCCCATTTTTAAATTCAGAATACAAATGCCATTTACTCATAGGTAGTAAAAAAACAACCGGCTTAAATGCGGCATCTGCAGGAGTTAACATTTTTAAGTTTGGAATCTTTTATTTTCACTGAAACCTTTTGCATATCTGCGTTATCAGCTATTTGCACATACGTTTGAAAGGAATTATTCCGCCATGGATTGGTAGCTTTTTCATCCCAGTTATTGTTATCAATATACAATTGCCAGGCTGCAATAAAAGTAAGGTTGCTAAAGTCTGAATTGTAAGGAAGGTCCTTATATACCCCTGTTACTTTTACATCAAACCTGCTGTCAATTTTTATGACCTTACCCATTGGATCATCATCGCCGAATAACGCTTTGGCAGTTGATGAAGAAAGAATGACAGAATGAGCATCATTTAATGCAGCTCGTGTCCCTTCCAACATTTTTAAGGAAAGCATTTGAGTGGCCTGCGGCTCCATATAATTTCCACTCTTAGTGATTTTTTTTTCTCCAAATGCTAATAGGTGATCATTTGTCCATGATGCCATGCTCACATATTTGAAATCACTTCCATAGTCTTTTTTCAATTCATTACCCATTAGGTAGGGAAGGGACGTTTGTGTGCCCACGTCGCCATTAAAAGTCTGGTGTTGCATTACCTGCGCAATTCGATTATAATTATCAAAGCTTTTATTGAAACTAAGCTCATCATTTATCCAAAGCCCGATCAAAATTGCGACCGCCATACCTACTGAGAGTCCCGTGATATTGATAAAAGAATGGGCTTTGTTTTTAATCAAATTCCGCCACGCAGTTTTGAAATAATTTTTAAACATAAAAGTTGATTTCTGATGTACGATTTAATGATGCCTGATGTATCATTTTCAAATTTTCAAACCATCAAATTTTCAAATTGTTTACTCCGTTCTTACAATGCTGCCGGGCGTGCCATTGCACACTTATCTTTATTATCATTGCCGGCACTCCCGTATTTGAGAAGCCGCGAAAATGAATAGCGGCCCCCTTATTGTTTTTCAAAGGGCACACCAAAAAATAAATCGTTTATTTATTATACTTTACAAATTAAATTAATTACACAACTGTTCATTATCGGACACCCGGATAGTCAAAACCGTACAGTTGATAGGCGCGCCTTATAAAATAAATTTCTTTCTTTTTTAAAATCAAAACAATAAATTTGATATTCAAACAGGAAGGAACTAACTGCGGAGTGGTATACCTCCCCAATTAACTGTGCAGCACGCCAAACCAGGATATACTTTAGTTTATTATGATCAGAAATGATCAGCATATAAACCAGCAAAGCAACCAATAACACGGATTTTGGTTCTGTTTTCACACGGGAGTGAGAAAGGCGAAGCTGTTGATGATTGCCTTTTGCTGAACGCTGAAGGCTGAATCCCTTTAAATAAACCTAAAAAAAATGAAAGGAATCAACAAAGTAATACTGGTGGGTAATTCCGGTAAGGAAACAGAATATAAAACACTTGCAAGATGGAACCCCTGTAGCCAAACTGATGATTGCCACTACAGAAACTTACCGGTTAAAAAACGGCGAAAAAAGCACAAGTACGGAATGGCACCCGGTAATAGCGTGGCGCGGGCTGGCCACACTGGCCAATGAATATATTCATAAAGGCAGCTTGCTTTATATAGAAGGAAAACTGCGCCACCGGCAATATGAGGACAAAGAAGGGCAAAAAAAGTATGTAACAGAGGTGGTAGCAGAGCAGTTGGTATTGCTGGATAAGAAGGGGAAAGGCTGAAGGCTGAAGGCAAAAGGCAATGGACAATGAGCAGTAATGAATAATACATAATCAATAATGAATAGTCAATGGCAATGCAGGTAATTTTAAAACCATTATATCATCGCGGGCAGGAATGCATAGGGATTTATTTTGAAAAAAATGGCGATGGTGCAATCGATAATACAAAAAGAGGTGGGTGGCAAATGGAGCCGGACTCAAAAGTGTTGGTATGTCCCTTTTTCAGAAAGTAATTATTTATTACTTACCAAATCATTATTTGGCAAAGCTGTTTTAGAAACCGGGGAATTAAAAAAGAATTTTATTGTAAAGAAAGAAGCAAAAGTGGTTGGTGGTTTGGAGGTTGAAAAGAAAATTAACCCCGCAACCGGTAGTGTACAAAAGCCATTGACGGCAAATTACATTCAAGACATCAGCAAGGAAAATAAGCAAGCGCTTGAACAATTTAAAAGGCAGTTGATATTAAAATCTTACAGTCCATCTACTATCCGAACTTATGAAAATGAATTCCGGCAGTTTTTAAGCACTATAAAAGAATTTCCGGCAAAAGATTTAACTACATCGCGTCTTAAAGATTATTTTCAATATTGCCACACATATTTTAAAGTTATCTGAAAACACTTTGCATAGTAAAATGAATGCCCTTAAATTTTATTATGAACAAGTACTCGGACGCGAAAAGTTTTTTTGGGAAATACCGAGGCCCAAAAAACATTTGATTCTTCCAAAAGTAATCAGCAAAGAGCGAATTGCAGACCTTATTAATTCGATTGAAAATGTAAAGCACAAGACAATCATTATGCTTACTTATGCATGCGGCTTAAGAGTAAGCGAGGTAGTATCGCTAAAAGTAAAGCACATAGACGGACAGAGAAGAACCATTTTTATTGAGAAAGGCAAAAGGGAAAAAAGACAGGATAGTGAGTTTGAGCCCAAACATGTTGATTATGCTTCGTGAATACTATAAGCAATACCAGCCCAAAGATTATTTATTTGAGGGCCAGTTTGAAAACGAGCATTTAACCACCCGAAGCATACAAAATGTATTGCAAAAGGCAAAAGAAAAAGCGGGAATAAAACAAGAGGGCAGCATGCACATGTTGCGCCATAGTTTTGCCACCCATTTATTAGATAAAGGGATAGATGTGGTATTTATTCAAAAATTGTTGGGGCACAATAGCATTAAAACCACCTTAGGGTATCTGCATGTAACCAATAAAGATTTAGTGCATATTTTAAGCCCTTTGGAAGATATAGAAGGTTTATTAAAAAAATAGCAAGGTTGTATTTACGAAAGATATATTCTCTTAATATGTGCTTCGCAAAAGTGAGATAATCATTGATAATGAGTAAAACAATTTATTTTATCAAAATACGTTTGTAAGTTCGTACTTTCGGCAATACAAACGTTAGCGGTAAAGTTTATTGAGCATTTTCCTTCTAATGTAATTTTTAACAAGCCAAAGTATGAATCTTCAAGAATTGTTGGACAAATCTTCACCAGAGGATAGACAACTAATAATAGACTATTTTGTATTATGGCTGCAGGGTAAGTCCAATGGCGAGCCACTAGTTATCCGTAAGACAGCCAAATTGTCGACGTTATCAAGTGAAGAAGATATGAAGAAGCAACTATCAACTATCTTCGATAAGCCTATCGAAGAATTTGACAAGTTCAATTTTTTAGAAGATATTAATAACATTGATTCAAACTACCGAAAAGTAGAGGCAATAATTACCCCATACAAAAATTATCTTATTTCGTTAAAATCCAAAGAAGATAAATTTGAAGAACTCAATGACATTGGGAGGTTTCTTGTATCGCTTCAAATTCCGTGTTCGATAATTATTCCCGAAAATGTGTTGCCATATCCTGACTTTATTATTGAAAACAAAGAAAAAAACATTGGGATTGAGCATACGAGACTTTTAAACGTAGGCTCACAACGACTTATTAAAAACATAAAGCAAATCTTAAAAATTGCGGAGAAAAATCTATTAAGCAAAGAAGAAAAGTTTACCCAAGTAGTCAACATAAGTTTGAACTATCAGACCGAAATTTTAAATAACAAATCTCTTTCAACTCCGACTTTGACAAAAGTTGAGAAGGAATTGATTGCAGAGTTGATATCTAATTGGATTTACTCTCATTTAAAAAACCTCAATACACCTAAACCAAGCTTTATTGATAAAATTGGAGTTTCAATTGATTCAATTCATCCGTTATCAATTAACCTGGCAGAGAGCTATATTGGCAAGGTTGAAATCGAAAAGATATTAATGGAACGACTAGAATCTAAAGAAAAGAAGGTTTCACGTTATTCAACCATAAAAGATTTTGACGAGCTTTGGCTGGTTATAATTGTAAATGGCGTTACTGCAGCCTCAAGTTTCATAATTGAAGAAGCCAAGTTGAAAAGTAAGATAGCATCAAGCTTTACAAAAGTATTTTTATTCGATAGCTTCTCAAACAACGCTCTTTTAATTTATCAGTCTGACATAACAAATATGTGAACAACTCTACCGCTAACATTCAGTTTTGTGCAAGCGGGGCAGACCTGCTAACAATCAGCAGTAGTGCAGGTTTCAGCGGTAGTTCGGGCTGACCTAACTCTGCTGAACGATAGTAATAACAATGAACAATTATTTATAAATTTGGCAACAGTTATGGGCAGACGAATATCTATTATCCCGCCTGCGCAAAGCTGTGGACGTTATGTGCTATTCTCGTACTAAACCTCAAATGAAATGCGTTATTAATTTCCGCTGAAAAATTTTAATCAAAGCTATCAATCAAAAAATATAATTATTAACTTTACTTCAACCATCATTACAATTACAAACGCTTTTTTAATTCTATTAAAACCCTGCTTTATGAAGAAACAAAAACCTATTCGATTTCTTTTAACCTTATTAATGATTGGATTTATCCTTTCCTCTTGTAGTAAAAGTGAAACGAATGACAGTGCCCAAACTTTTAATTGGAAAACTAATGGAACACAAGTTATTGGCGGAAATCGTTCTTGGGCTCAAAAAATGACTGCTCCTCAGACTATGGTAATTTATGGGGAAGCGGACGCAAATTCAAAAATCCAGTTCACACTCATGCACTGCGATACAGTGGGTACATATGTAGCTAAGCTACTTAGCGTAGAACCAAACTCTGCCTATGTTTACCTAGTAAGCTGGCGGCGGTGTCTATGATTCCGACAATTGTCAGAATGAAGAACAGGTACGTATTCGTGTTACCGAACTAACCTCATTGTTGATAAAAGGAAATTTTGAAGGGTCGTTGCGCTCAACCGATTCATTACTAATGAACATCAGCGGTTCATTTGACCTTAAGTTACGACAGGTGCCTTGAGCAAAAACGAGTGAATTGAGACTGAACAGCACATAACAAGCGCATTGGCAATAGCTGGGCTGACGTGCATTTCATCAGCTTTTTGTTCGCTATTGGGCTGTAGTTCCGGGCTGAAAATTCTCTATTGAGCAACAGAATAATAATTTCAACTTTTTGTTCGTTTACTGGGCAGACGTTCGGGCAGAAAGTTATAAATTGCCCAGCCATCGCCAATGCGTGGACGTTGGCAGAAATTATCCCGACATGAAACTTTAATTCTTCTTAAATATGTTTAAGCTAACCATCTCAGCATTTATTCTATGCACTATACTTTCTTCGTGTGGCAAAGGTCATTGTGGTAAAGCTACATTTACACTTGGCTTGTTGCATTTAATGATTCCGAAAGTGATACAATAATTCTTCGCCGATTTAATAAAAGCACCAACTTTTCTTTTCAGCAGGATTCTATTTTTATAGATACCCTTAACACTTATTTCCAGAAATATTCTGATACAACAATTGTTCGCTACCAAACCCCTGAAGGGCTCCAGCTCTTGACCGATGAATATGACTATGAAATTGTTCTCCCTGAATCAAACAGTGTTTTCAGATTAACCGATATTACCTACACAAAACTGTATCAAGGTAGTGGAGAGAAAGTTGTATGTTATTCCAAACTTGATTCATATAAGATTAATGGACAACTGAAAACAACTTCTGATAATAATGACTATATACTTATTAATAAGTAAATAGTCACTTATAATTTTCATCATTTGAAATAAAACCTGAAAATCAACTTCTGCCAACATTCGCATTTATGCAAGCCTGGCTAAAGTGCTAACAATGAGCATTGGTACATGTTTGAGCAGTAGTTCCGGGCTGAAAAAACTTTGTTCAACAATAGTAATAACAATGAACTTTTTATTATAAATTTGGCAACGGTTCTATCTAACCATTTATGATTCGCTGTAAATGAATAAGTTGCAATTCGATAAAAATTCACAATATGCAGGACTTACTTAGTTGGTTAGCTCTTGATTTTATGAGAAATCATATTGGGGTTCGGGCAGAAAGGAATTCTAATTCCAGTCCTGCATAAATGCGTAAACGTTGGTAGCAACCTTAAAACGATAACATAATTATGAGATTATTATTTGGACTTTTTACATTACTCTTCCTCACGTCCTGTGACACTACGACAACGCCGAAAGAACAAAAGCCTGAACTTAAAGTTGAAAAATTTGTAAATGAATTTATTGAGAAACATCCTGACTGGAATAAAAACGATATAATCCAGAAAAATATAAACGATACGTTTAGAAAAGAAATTTCAACTCAATTACAAAATAATCTTTTAGATGACTTTCCATTGGAACTTGACGAGATTAATGAATATCAAACAGGAAAATACGCGGCAAAATTTAGTAGCTTTTATACAAAAAACGTAGATTATAATTCTGTGCTATACAATATGCACTTTGACATAATTGGATTAATAAATGACAGCCTTGTTCAAAAGCTGGAAAAGGACAAGAAATATCTGGTAAAAGGTCATTTCAAAAGATTCTTACAAGGCGACTTTAAGAATTATATTAATGGAATGGTATACACACCACAAGTGGGATTATCAAGTGACGTTATTTCCAAAAATTTAGAAACTGATTTAGGGATTTTATTATTTGACGTTGAGGAAGTTAAAGAAACTTTTTCCTTATGACCGAACAAGGCAGCTACCAACAAAAGGTTTGGCGATAGGCTGGCAGACGGAATAATAATCGGCTGTAGTTCTTTATCAGCAATAGGTTCCGGGCTGAAGAATATAAATCAGCTTTTTGTTGTTATCTTCATCTTTAGTTTTTCAATCGGCTGACGTTCCGGCGAAAAGTACATTGAATATCAGCCCATCGCCAAGCCTCAAACGTTGGGCGCTATTAAATCGACAGTAGGCTAACTTTGAAATATAGAAGTATAATGCTCAAATTATTCGTGGCACTTTTTTTACTGGTTATTACAAAAACATCATTTTCGCAGATATATTCTTATGATTATATTTTTAAAAGAGCGGATAGTATAATGATCGCAAAGGTAGGATCACAAGTATTCAAAAATAATTATTATCGAGACTCAATAATCCACTATTCTTATAAAAAGAAAAAGAAGAGTTTTTATTATGCAGAACTTAAAAAGGGAGAAACGAGCCACGGAAAACTTACTCACGCAGAAATTATATACGTATTTTCTTTGAATGTATCTAATTCTTTCACTCCTACTCTCACATATGTAAAGTTCGACAGTTTATTAAATTTAGAAACCGCACCAAACACAGAATTTATTCCACAATGTATTTTTGAAAATAATTCATGTAACATTATTTCTAAACAGAAAGCATTCGAAATTGCTAAGTCTAACTTTAAAGAAAAAATAACCACACCGATTTCTGCTAACTTTGGTTATTTAGCTTCAGCTAACAAATATGTTTGGACTGTTATAAACGACTTAGGTGACGACGTGAGCGAAGACATCACAATAGACGCGATAACGGAAAAATTGTCTATTATTATAAAGGAAGTCACGTAGTAGTTAACTAACATCGCCCAACAATCAGTTTTGCGCAAGCGGGGCAGACCTGCTAATAATCAGCAGTAGTGCATGTTTCAGCGGTAGTTCGGGCTGACCTAACTCTGCTGAGCGATAGTAATAACAATGAACAATTATTTATAAATTTGGCAACAGTTACGGGCAGACGAATATCTATTATCCCGCCTGCGCAAAGCTGTGGCCGTTGGGTGCAAGCAATTCGAGGCCACTTTCTATTTGAAATTTATGAGACAAAATTTTATCATCTTGTCATTTATTGCAATGCTAGCTGCTTGCAATAATCCTAAGAAGACTAGACTAACAATCAACAGACCAGTATCAGAACAACATGTTGACACAACTCAACATAAGTCCCCGCGGCAAATTTTGATTGAACAATTAAAAAAGCTTCAACATACAATAGCGTCTAATAACAAAGAAAAGATTGCAGACATATTTCAATTTCCTCTTTCGGACACTGCATACAGCATCTACATCGACGACAGTACTTACTACGAACAATTCCAAGCAAATGGTAACAGGACAACCAAGGCTATGTTTATGCAATTTTTTAAGAAAATTTCTGCAAGCATTTTGGTTGACCAGTTGAACAATCTTTTTCAAAATATTAATGTTGACAGTTTAATGCATAAAGACACGCTGCATTATGATGCGTATATTGAATCGGAACCTTGCTTTTATTCTTACGAAATAGACGTTGATAAAAACATCGTAAGACTAACGATGAATATGAATTCCAATTCGGATTATAAAAGCAGTAAAAAGCTTTCAGAAGATGATATCCCTGAAAACTAAGCGAATATTGCGAACATGACTTTTGGTGGCTTTTTAAGTTTGATGGAAAACAACTTTACCTGGAAAGTATTTCAGGTGCCGACTAACTCTTGCCATGCACCCAACATGTGGTTTTGCGCAAGTGGGGCAGACGGAAAAAACATCAGCATTTGTGTGTCTCGTCCTGAAATAGGTTGTCTAAAAAACAACCAAAAATGGAATTAAAAGATCAAATTATTCAGGAGTATTTAGCCACGGGATGTGGCTACCGGAAATTACAGGAAAAGTATGGCATCAGCCGAACTACCATTTGCAAATGGGTACTTATTTACCAGGGTATTCATAATTTAGCCCCTACCGATTTGCAACAGAAACATTACATTAGCCCCATGGATGCAAAAAGAAAAAAGGAACAAAAAGCTACTTCTGAAAACGAGGCAGCCTTGCTCCAAAAAATTGCTACGCTGGAAAAACAATTAGCACATCAGGAGCTTAGGGCTGAAGTACTGGATACCTTAATTAATGTGGCAGAAAAACAACTCAAAATCTCTATCAGAAAAAAGCCTGGCACTCAACAGTCCTTGAAATAAAAAAGGCAAATCCGCAATTTAGTGTGCAACATATTTGCCGGCTGTTGGGTTACACTCCACAAGCTTATCATAAAAAACAAAAAAGAAATGTAATTGAGATGGGGCACGAGCAGTTGCTATTACAACAAATAGATGCCATCAGAAAATACCAGCCCAGGTGTGGTGGCCGAAAACTTTTTATCATGCTGGCACCCTTTTTTAAACAGCATCAAATACCAATGGGAAGAGATAAATTCTTTATGCTTCTTGCTAAAAATAAACTGTTGGTACGCAAAACGAAACGTAGCGTCCACACGACTAACAGTAAGCATCACTTTCGCCGGTATCCTAACCTGGTGAAGGATTTTACACCATTAAAAGCCCATGAACTTTGGGTAGCAGATATTACGTATATACCGCTTAAAAACCGGTTTGCTTACCTCTTTTTAATAACGGATGCCTATAGCCGAAAAATTGTTGGCTTCCATGTAAGTGATGATATGAGAGTGAGCAGTGCAACACTGGCCTTAAAAAAGGCATTGGCACAAAAACCACCGGAAACCATTGTGATCCATCACAGTGATAGAGGCATCCAATATTGCAGCACGGCTTATGTGCAATTGCTACAAGAAAATAATGCTCACATCAGTATGACTCAAAGTGGCGACCCTTTGGAAAATGCGATTGCCGAAAGAGTAAATGGAATTTTAAAAACAGAACTTATCAGCAGGTATTATGATACCATTGATAATGCATCTAAACACATCGCCCGGTGTATTACTATTTACAATTACCGCAGAAGGCACAGCAGCCTTAATTGGCAAATACCACATGAAGTGCATCAGCAAAAAGGGCCACAAATAAGAAGGTGGAAAAACTATTATCAACCAGGCAAAAAAGCAAAAGAAATGATGCAACCAACTTAACGGGCAACGCGCAAAAAAATATTTTCTTTAGCTGTGGGGCTACCAAAATATTTTTTGCCAGCACACGGCGAGAAACTTAATTAATCAACCTATATCAGGATGAATTATCTTAGTCAACCAATAACAGGATTTTTATTATTAACCAGACAACTTTTTTCAGGACGAGTCAGTGCTGCTATCATCAGCAGTCCGGGCAGACCGATTTCTAATGAGCAAACGAACAAATAATCAACTTTTTTATTCTACATTCGGCTGACGGTT
>CAVTBI010000013.1:0-63492 GCA_963732885.1 uncultured Chitinophagaceae bacterium
GCAATTGCTGCCATTTGCTGCCGGATCGCAAAATAACGTATTTGGCAGCCAAGTGGTCAGCCGTACAGGTTATAATGAAGCAGCCCTGGTAAATTATAATGCTTATGATTTTAAAGTTTCTGCAGGATTGTATTTCAAATTGTCTCCTGCTACAGAAGCCTCTTTAACAGGAAACTACGGCCAGGGCACAACCGTATACACAGGCACCGACAGGTACTCTCTTGAAAAAATTTCAACATAGGCCAGTATAAACTTGAGTTTAAAAATCCCGATTGGTTTCTGCGCGCTTACACTACCCAGGAAAATTCAGGAGATTCTTATGCTACCACTCTTGCTGCCATAGGCATTAATAGCGCCTGGAAAGATAATGCTACGTGGCTTGGTGAATATGTGGGTACTTATTCGGCGTATGTATTGCAGGGCGCTGACCCGGTCGATAGCTCATGCTGCTGCCCGCGCCGCTGCAGACCAAGGCAGGTTTCTGCCCGGTTCACCCCAATTTAATTCAGCGTTCAATACCTCCGTAAATACGCCCATAAGCAAGGGCGGTTCACAGTTTGCTGATAAATCAAGCCTTTACCAGTTTGAAGGGCAGTACCATTTTTCACAGTTTGAAAAAGTACTGAACGTTTTGGTAGGTGGTGATTATCGTACTTATCACCTTAATTCAAAAAACACCATTTTTTATGAACCAAACGGCCCGATAAATATTGGTGAATATGGTGCCTATATCCAGTTGCAAAAATCATTGCTACATGATATGTTGAAATTAAGCGCCTCAGGAAGGTATGATAAAAGTGAAAATTTCCAGGGCATATTTACACCAAGAATCACCGCATCAGTTGCCGTTGTAAAAGATAATAATATCAGGTTATCTTACCAGCAGGCATCCCGTTTTCCTGATAACGAGGACCAATGGATAAACCTGCAAACGCCCGGAAGTATTTTTATAGGATGCCTGCCGGTGTTTAACGATTTATACCACTTTGATACAAACCCGGTTTATACCGCTGAAAGTGTAGTTAATTTTAGAAACAGCCTGGACCCGGCTGACCTGCAGAAGGCAAGTTTTGGCAAAGCCAGGCCGGGAAACAATGGAATCGTATGAAATCGGTTACCGTGGGATAATAGATAAAAAGCTTTTAATTGATGCCTATTATTATTTCAGCAAATACAAAGATTTTATTGCGCGTGAAGCCGTGGCAAGAGGCACTACCGGGGAATCTTCTACATCTGTTCCGGAGCTGGCAAGCCCTTTCACCACCACCAATTTTTCTTTTGTGGTTAACAGCCCAACGCCTGTAAAAGCAAATGGTTGGGGGCTGAGTGCCGAATATAAAGTTGGGAAAGGGTATGCCGTTACAGGCAATGTGTACCAAGACCAGTTGAATGATGTTCAGCCCGGGCTGGTAACATTTTTTAATACGCCCAAAACACGCTTCAACTTTGGTGTTTCCAACTCAAATACTATTGATAAGGGATTTGGATTTAATATAATGTACAAATGGCAGGACAAGGTGAACTGGGAAGGTACATTCGGCTCGCAGATACCGTCATTTGGTACACTTGATGCGCAGGTAAATTATAAGTTTACCAAACAAAAAATTCTTTTAAAAATAGGAGGCACCAACATCACCAACCATTATTATCGTAATGCGTTCGGCAATCCTTACATCGGGGCCTTATACTATGCAAGTATCGGGTACAATATTTTTTAGGTAAATGCTATTTTCGTTCTCAGCAATGCCTCCCAACGGGGACTTTGCGTATCTGTAAAATTCTCTTTTACTAACCGCTTAAAGTAAAACAGGAATTGTTGTTTTTTATTGGTTTACTATTGGCTAACACACTTGCTTTTTTTCTAAGAATTATAATCCTGAAATGCCGGGTGCGGACACCCTCCAGGAGAGAGGATAAATTGATGGACGACATTACACCATTTTTTTCATGCCTCACCAACCACATTTAAGTTTCCCGCCAATTAATTTATTTTACCTCATTGCCTTCCGTATCAATATATTTGACCGGGCCAAAATTAAGTTCTTGTATTCCCTTTTCAATCTTCGACCTGTCTCCGACAATAACCCACGTAAGATTTTTTGGCTTATCTACTCTCATTGCAGCATTGCGTATATCCGTCAACGTTAGATGCTGCAGCATTGACGGATAATTCTTCAAATAATTTAATCCCCTGTCATATTCAATAGTAGATTGTAGCTCACCCAACACAGAACCATTAGTTTCCCATACGCCGGGCAATTCCATCACTGCATTTTTTTGTACTTTATCAAACTCTTCTTCGGTTGCCGGTTTATCCCCCACATATTGCGTTAGTTCTTTCAGTATTTCATGCATAGATTCTTTTGTCTTATCTGTCTGAACAGGAGCATAAGCTACAAAAAAACCAGGGCCTTTGCAGCTATGTCAACAGAAAATGCACCATAAGCCCAATGTTTATCTTCACGCAAATTCATGTTGATGCGGGAAGTAAATTGCCCTCCCAAAATACGGTTCATCATCTGAATTTTTTCATAGTCAGGATCTTTTGCTGATGGGCTTATCTCAGCTGCAAAAATGATAGATTGCAATGCGCCGGGTTTATCAATAATATAAACTGAAGGCTGTGCGGCAATGGCAACATCTTTTATATTTTTTTCAGGAACGGTTTGTTTTTTCCACGAAGCGAAGCTGCTTTCTAATTTTGTTTTTAATTCATCCGGATTCATATCGCCTACCACAACGAGGATGGCATTATTGGGGGCAAACCATGTATCATGAAATTTCACAAGGTCGTTGCGTGTAATTGCTTTTACGGATGACTCGGTACCAGACCCTGTAAAAGAATTACTATATGCATGCCCGTTACCATACAATAAATGAGGCAGAATACGTAATCCCATTGCAATTGGCTGTGATTGTTCCTGCCTGATGGTAAGCAATTGTTCTTTTTGTACTCTCTCAAAATTCTTTTCAGGGAAAGAAGGATGGTATAAAACATCTGTGAATAACTTCAACGATTCATCAAAATTTACCTTCAACGCAGTCATGTACAAATACGAATTATCAAGATTGGAATAGGCATCAAGGCTTGCACCCACATTAGCCAAATCATCACTTAACTGCAGGGCAGATTTGGTTTTTGTTCCTTCCTGCATCATGGCCATGGCTAATTTGGCAAGGCCCGGTTTACCAAATTGATCGGCTGCATAACCGGCGTTAATCATTAAAGACATATCAACAACGGGAACTGAATTTCTTTCAACCAACGCCACCTTTAATCCATTGCTTAACGTAAACTGTTTTACATCGGGGAATTTTACAACTACAGGCGCGTCCAAAGGAGGTTGCTGTTTTCTATCAGCAATAGAATCGCCAACCGTGTAATTTCCATAAGGCTCAATATCCAACACATATTCACCATCGCTCAACCAGGCAACAGCTGCCTTTTTTATGTCAGCGGGCGTTGCGTTTTTAATCCATTCCTGTATTTTTTTGTAATACCCGGGAGTGCCTCCAAAGGTTTGGCTTTGTGCGAGGATATCTGATGTACCACCAAAACCACCAATGCGTTCCATGCCTTTTACGAAATTGGCAAAGTAATTTGTTTTAGCCCTTTCAACTTCGGCGAGCGTTCGGCCTTGTGTCAGTATTTTCTGCAGTTCTTCATTGATTATTGTATCTATTTTGCCGGCAGTAACACCGGGCTTTACGTTGGAGACAATATTGAACTGGCTGGCGATTTCCCTGTCCTCAACATAAGAATAAACACTGCTTGCCAACTGGTCGTCATACACCAGCCTCTTATAGAGGCGTGAGGTTTTGCCGTTGGTAAGAATATCACTTAATAAATTAAGATACGCATCATCCGCTGTTCCCCATTGCGGGGTGTTCCAGACTTTTTGTAACCGCGTCTGCGGTACCCTGTCTTGTGCGGTTTGATAATGTATGCCGTGCATTTTTGCAACCCATGCTTTTTGCCTTGCAATTGGCGGGCAAGCCGGAATTGAACCAAAATATTTTTTTACTTTTTGATAAACAGAATCTGTATTTACATCTCCGGCAATAACAACTGTTACATTGTTGGGGCCATAATAAGACCTGAACCACTCTTTTACATCCTCAAGCGATGCAGAATCTAAATCTTTTTTATCCCCGATCACCGTCCATGAATAAGGATGGCCTTTAGGAAAAGTGTTTTTTGCGATGAGTTCCTCGGCAATAGAATAAGGCTGGTTTTCGCCCTGGCGTTTTTCATTTTCAACAACCCCTCTTTGTTCTTCCAACCGTGATGAGTCGACAGAGCCCAAAAGGTAGCCCATCCTGTCGCTTTCAGCCCATAAAATTTTATCTAAACCTGATGTGGGCACATCTTCAAAATAATTGGTACGGTCGTTATTCGTAGTTCCATTGTTATCGGTGCCACCAATTGATTCAAGCATTACATCAAATTTTTCCCGGTTGTTTTCACTTCCTGTAAACATTAAATGTTCAAATAAATGGGCAAAACCATTTTTACCCGCGGGCTCATTTTTTGAGCCAACGTGATACCATACATTGAAAGCCACAATAGGCGCTTTATGATCTTCATGCACAACAAGTGTAAGCCCATTGCTTAACACAAATTTTTTGTACGAAATATCTATATCGGGGTACTTTTTTTTCGCTGTTTGTGTAAATGCAGTTACGCAAAAAAATAGTAAGCAAGAGGTAGCAAGCAATCTTTTTATAAAAAGCATATTAGAAGGTTTTGGGATGAATGAAAATCTAAGTTATTGCATTTTAAATAATATTTAATCTGATTTTTTTACTAACTTTTATTTTCTATAATATTCACCTCACAAAAGCCTTCCTCAACAGTTAATGTAAAACAGGAACTATTGTTTTTTGCCTGCCGGTAGGCAGGTTGCTTTACTGGAAATAGTTTGTTACAAACCCATTCTGACATTTATAATCCTGAATTGCCGGGTGAGGGTACCCGCCAGGAAAGGGGTTAATTGGAATTCTTAGTGCATTTCCCAAATTGACCAATTTATTTTGGATGATCGCCGTATCCCACAACACTACAGGCTTGGAATGGAGACGCGGCTGATGTAAAAATTATCACGCATAAACTATAAATGAGAAAATTGCGAGTAAAATTATTGCCGCATAAAACATGAGCCGTGCTAAATCCCTTTTAGCATAATGCTTGACCTTAGACCCATAATTTTTGAATTCAATTACGCCGCCGTCGGTAGTGTTTTCAAATTCATATCTGTTAAGGGAATGATTAATCAATACAGAACTTACAATGAAAAGGATACTCAACGCTAACAAGACACCTTTCCATATTGTTTTTCTATTTTCAGAATTTTTACGTTCGTAGAATGCCTCATATCCCACTTTTTTTTCAGCTTCCATTGCATCAATCTTTCCTTTTGTTGCCAGATATTTTTCCCTCGCTTTTGAACGGAAGAGATTTAAAATTTCCATTTCGAGTTTTGAATCGTATTCATAATGTGTCCATAGTCTGGTCCACTCTTGATCATTCTCTTTCTTTTTAATTCCCAGTGGATTAACGAAGTGGCTGTATCTATCGTAGATTTTTGTCATGGCATCATGATAACTCTTTAATAGTGCCTCGTCTCTTAAAGTAAGCGGTGCGCTCATACTTCCACCCAATTCCCGGGTTTTTATCATGATTGAAAGCCTTGATAATGCTGCCACTTGCCTTGCATAAGTATCTTTAAGGCAGGTTCCCTGAATATATTTTGTTATTTTTTTAACGCTTGGCAAACCATCTGTATAGTCAGTTTTTTGTCCATATAAACTAACTTTAAAATTTATGAGAATAGATAATAATACTAGTCCTTTTTTTAAATTAATTTTTTTTGTTTTCATGCCCTGGCTTTTTGGAATTTAGGGTTATTTGTTTAGACTATAAGGTTGAATTGATGAAGATTTACCTTATTATTTTTCATGGAATTTCTAGTTCCCATTAAGCATATCATTTAGTAAACTGTTGTTACTTTCCTTCTTTACCAGCCCTATTCCCTTTGCATAGTAAAATTTAGAGGTTGAAACATCTCTTTGCTGGCCGCCAAAGGAACCTCTGACTGATATGCCGACTACCATTACATCGTCATATCGCTCCCCGTCAATGGTGAGAGGGATGCCTTTCGCTAATATTGTGTATTGCTTGGTTGCTGACATAATACCTGCATCAGAACTTATTGTCCAGGTTGTACCTTTCGCTGCATTGCATTTTAGTATAATTTCAGTTTGAAAGCCCAGGCTTGTTCCGTTACCGTCAAACATTTCCGTTTTGGTGACCAGATTACCGTTTTCGTACCGGTAGTAAACAATGTTACCATCATAATCAATTCCTTTATATTCTTTGCCCTGGAAAGTTCTTGTATAATCATAATTGCAAAAGGGGAAATAGACACAGCTTTTACAGTCATTGTCATCTTTCTTTTGTTGAGTGCTATTATTATTTGAGTTTGCCGCCGTAGTTGTTCCGGATGGTGAAATATAGTTTAGTTCAATATTCTTATTCTCCATTGCAGTCATCTTAAAATTTTTCGTATCGGCAGCAGTAATTTTATCCCACACATCTTCCGCCGTTCCGCTATAAAAAAAAGTAATTATAGCGGTATTGTCGGCGTAAGATAATTTTAAGGACGTAACCCTGGGCGTTTTTTTAAGTACGTCTTTTAATGATTTTAAACTTGGATTTTCGTATGCAATGTTGTTGATCTTTATGGAAATAGTATTGCTTTGGGCGTAGCTTTTTGTGGAGGGAACGAAAACGATCATTATTATAATTACCGGTACAAAAAGGAATGAGGATATCTTTTTCATTTTAAAAACTTTGAAATGAGTAAATATGTTTTGGAGATGATTTTTACCATTTTGATTTTTCTCCCATCACTATTTTAAATATTCCATCTTCATTGATATAACCTTTTCGCCAAATTTCCTTGCCTGTTTTGTCTTTACCTATATACCTTTCTGCATAGCACAGATTTGACACAGGATCAAAGGTTGGAGCAAAGTGAATATCTGCTCTGTTGGCACCTGCTCCCGATGAATAGGGACCGATAACTTTTTTAGTCTTTATATCGTAATAAGCCATATTATAATAACTTTCATCTGTGGTAATTTGAGGCGTGAGTACTTCAAACCGGATTTTCCCATCATTGATAATTCCCATATTATCTTCCGTAACAACATTATCTTTTGGAGATGAAAGAGATACTGCCGCCTTGCTTTGAAAAAAAAGTCTTTTATGGAAATTACTTTTCCTGTTGTGTCCATCATGTCATTCAAGAGTATAAGCAAAACCGCTTGAAGTGAAGGGGGGAAAACCACCAACATTAGCATCCTTACGTTTTATTACAATTTTCCCTTTCTTATTTATATACCCATAATCAAATTCAGTTTTATCCTGCGGCGATACCATTGAAAGTCCGGATTTGAAATCGGAAGGCTTGTTCGAATAAATTAACGGGATCACTATTTCTCCTTTCGTATTAATAAAACCATATTTCATTTCTCCGAATTCATTTATTTTTCCTACACAAGCCATTCCCTCCGAAAAAGGCATTGCGTCATCAAATATTTCTTTTGTTATGATTTCATTTTTTAAATTCATATAAGAGATGGAAGTATTATTCCTCAGAGTAATATTTTTAAAAAGATGTTTATAAGTAATGGATTCCGGAGTTCCTTTTCCGGGAAGATAAATAGGTGATATCCCATCTTCGAAAGGTCCGCCAACTACATCATCAACTATGAATTTGTTATTATTCTATATAAATATATTAATTTATTTACTGTGTCATCATTACCTAGTTCCCTTTAAAAAAGATGGCATACCTGCCATCTTTCGAAAGCCTCTCAAACTCAGCACCATCTTTTTGATTATTTGCCTTTTGCATTAATAGCATTTAATTTATTAATCCCTCCATTAGTTCTGATCAAAAAAAAGCCGGACGTGTTGGCAGCGAGATTCGACATGTATTAATGTCAAATTCATATTTATTAAATGGTACAATGAAATTTCCATTAGTATCTATTAAAGCGTAAGCGGTTCCTTTTCTTACAACAGCCGCTCCTCCATTGAAAGAGTACATTTCATCAACATTTAAAACTTTTGCATTAGGGTCAACATCTCCCGGTTGTAATCCTTCCCTTTTTTTTGATTTAGATGATGTGGTATTCCCAATACCAGGATTTTTCTCCCCGATTTTGGTATCTGTGGTTTTGGCAGTTTTATCTATTTTTCTTTTTAAAAATGACCTTTTAATACGTTAACATCATTATTAATTCGCTGTACATTGTTGGTGGTTCTATCAATTTTTTGCGCTGTGGTTTGCGCATATAAACCAGTAGTCAATGACATTGCAAAGAACAGTGACTGGATGAATTTGAAAGTTTGCATAATGTGTAATTTATCTGTGTTAAACGATATTTGGAATCGACAATTCAAACTTAAATCGATTGTTATACAAGTACAACCACCATTTATTTTCTGCTTAAGCTGATTTATTTTTTGATCTTTTATTTTAATAATAAAGCCGATTCTTTAAATCATGCTTATGTCAATGATTTGGGGATTTAACAAACTGACACAAAAGAAAATACCGTTAGCAGAAGCCTTATCAGGATAAAAGGATTATTAATAGGGAAGCGAGTTAGTCTTCAGAGAGAGTGGTAAATTAAACTTTGTAAAAGTAATTATTTTTTAATTTATTTTTCAATTTGATATCAAACATACAAAAAGCAGGAATAAGAATATTTGTAGGTTCTCATTCCTGCTTTTTTATTTATACACCGAAGCTGTCTCATAATGTCAATTACCCACTCAGGGTTTTCCCGATTTTAATCCTATTGTTTAAAAAACTTTAGTTGCTTTTGCAGCTGGTATCCTTTAATAGTAAAAAAGTATACACCGGAAGACAGATTGCTTACTCGTATTGAAAAATTATTACCCCCAGCGACAACTTGTTTTTCCTGGTGAAGTATAACTTTTCCCATTGCATCTGTTATCTGCCATTTTATTTTATCGGCTCTTGAAATGCTTAATATAAGATTCAATTGATCATGTACCGGATTTGGATAGAGCGTCACAATATTTTTGCTGCCTTTTACAGATAAAACCACAATCCTTGAATAGCTAAATTGCCCATCAATATCTTTTTGTTTCAGGCGATAATAAATTGCATCAGCGCCTAATGATGTAACCCCGGCATCTGAAAAGTTATACTCATGAGTTCCCGCTGTATTATATGCCCGCGTTGTACCGATACTATCAAAGTTGTGTCCATCCAAACTTCTTTCTATAATAAATGCTGAAGCGTTTATTTCATTTGCGGTTTCCCAGTTTAAAACAGCGTCGTTATTATTAATAGTGCCATTAAATTCAAGCAATGAAAGAGGAAGAGCAGTTCCGGAAAACGCAATCCATTGCGTTTGGGACCATTTATTATCGGTACTGTCTTTTACACGCATGTACAGTGTATCTATACCGTTAGGAATCAGGTTTCGTGGAATGGTGAATGAAAAGGTTCCGTCAGGCAAAGGGGTGGCAAAAGATGTATAAGTACCGCTGCCTGTGCCCGGATCACTGTTGAAGAAATATTCCACACCGACTATATCAACGGTCGCATCGGCCTTTATTATTTCCAGGTTTCTCCTTACCGTTTGGCTCCATCTGCCTTGTACATCCATCGTGCGGATATATAATTTATGATAGCCTGGTGTTAGTGCTGAAGTATTGGCAGTAAAACTTATGGGTATAGATGCCCCCTGGTTAAAACCTTTGATCGGAGTAGCATTTCGCACTCCCGGATCTGTATCAATAAAATACTCCGCCGCAACAATACTGTCATTAGTTTTCGGATTCAAAACTTCTATGTTCCTTCTTGCCGTCTGGCTCCATTTGCCATTGCTGTCTTTAGTACGCATATACAATTTGTGATAACCTGGCGATACACTGCTGAGATCAACATTAAAAGAAAAAGCGCCGTCCATAGAAGGTGTCACAGGTACCAGTATATTATTACCAACTCCTGCATCGGTATCAATAAAATATTCAATTTGTACTACATTTTGTGCAGCAGTAGCAAAATACATGCAAGAGACTACAAGAAACAGGTATATCTTCTTCATGTTTGATTATTTAATAGTTCTTGCTTTAATAGTTACATCCAATCCTGTGGGAGTAGCTACACCGGAAGTACTAACTTCATAAATAACAGGTATAGGTGCCAGGCCTGAAAGGGTATAGTGATTTGTAACTGCCAAACCACCAAATGCACCTCTATCGGTACCGTCACTTCCTAATTGGTTAGCAGGCTGTGGTTGTACTAATTGATAATCTCCATCCGTAGTATTGGTAGCTGGGTCAACAAAAAGATTAGACATGTCGGTTATTACAATATTATTGTTGTCAGTCCCAAACTGGTTTGCTGAAGCACTGATATTGTATGATATATTCCCACCAGTAACGTCAACCGTAGCACCCGAAGTTTTTAAGATATTATTCTGAAATGAGCCGACAATCATACGAATCATAGGCTGGTTAGCACTAGTTGGACAGTCAAAAACATTATTGTTGCATTCAAGCAAGGGATAGGTAATGTTTCCATTTGCTGCGACAAGAACTCTTTTGCAAATGTTGTTATCAAAAATAACGTCTGCAGCGGCTCCAAGATTGGACCAGCCTAAAACACTTATATTAGGATTTGAAGGATAGTCGAAAAAATTTTGAATAAATCTTATATCCGTGATTCCACTATAAAGAAATATTGACCAATCTATCTTGCATCTTTTGATCAATATATTACTTGCGTTAATTTCACTTCCTGTAGAATTTATCCAGACTCCGATTAATTGCGAACCATCTGAACCTGGATTAAAAATTATTGAACTGATCTTTGCCGACAATGCATCCACAGACGTATGTGGATTCTCGTTTAAAAAAAATCCGGGGCCAATAATAATAAGTTTTTTATTAAGAGTAGTAGTAGCGTATTGCACTGTCGATCCTTCAATATAAATAGTATCGCCTCCAGAAACCAGGATTGAACTATTAGCTTCAGCTAATGTGGTAAAGTTTGCTGCGAATCCATTACTATTAACCCTCCATATCTTTGCCTCTGCATTTTGAATATGAAGGAACAGGACCAATGTAATAAGAATAAAAATTTTTTGTTTCATGTTTGAAAAAGTTTATTGATGATTAAAATAATATTTCACAACAGCACTTAATTATTCCTGCTCAATAACTGCTTTTGATAACTTTATTAATCCTTTTCTTTTATTCCCCCAAAGCACCTGCATTGTCTTCGAGTTTTCCCTCTCTCTCTTTCCCAATGCAAGAAAACGTTGTTCCTGTGCAGGGGGGCTATATGCTCCGGAGTTTCAGTGCCAATGGCTTCAGACTCAGCAAACTCAGAAGTCATTGTTTATAATTTGCCCTCAGGGATTATTGTAAATATCTTAGCTTAAAAGGAGGCGCCGTTATTTAAAGAATTTCTTCCTATTCCGAAAATAAGCGCCAATCCGCCCGTCCAAAAAAGTAATTTGGCGATAATACCTTTTATATTATGCCAAATCGCGGCCCCATGACTAGAAAATTCTACTACTCCGCCACTTGTTCTATTTTTAAATTCATATCTGCTACGTTGATAATTAATTAAAAAAGCTACTATCAAAGCAATGATGCCATATGCTATTAAAGCGTAACCCATCATTTGCTGTCGAACCTCGTCCGGTAAATAACCATAATTAAAAGAGGTGTTATAATCTTTTGAATGTGATGATTTACATGACATTAATTGTAAGGTTAAAAACCAAGCAACAAAAAACCTATGTTTTTTATTTTTAAGTATACAGGATATCTTTTTCATTTTTTCAAGTTTTGAAATAAGTAAATGGAGTTTGTGGATGGCTTTTACCATGTTGATTTTTCGCTCTTAACATCAAACATTCAAAAAGCAGGAATAAGAAAATTTGCCCGTTCTCATTCCTGCTATTTTATTTGTTGCCCTAAAGCACCTGCATCGTCTTCAAGTTTTTCCTCTCTCTTTCCCAACGCAAGAAAACGTTGTTCCTGTGCAGAGGTTATGTGTACCGGCGCTTCAGTGCCAATGGCTTCAAGTTCTGTATTCATTGTTTGTAAATCCATTTGCGTGAGCCCGCTTTTCCCGGCTTTTTTCTCGTATTTGCTTATAACTTTTTCAAGATTGTTTAATTGTTTATCAACCGGATCAGTGCCAGCAAGAGCGCAAGAGGAAAACAGCAGCGCTGAAAAACAAATAATGATTAGAATGTTTTTTTTGATTTTGTTGAGCATTTTAAATGATTTTAATTGTTTGAAAATATTGTTATTTGTATTTAATTTCATACCCCTACTTCCTGTAATTTCCATTACCGCATTAAGTCTTGTAAAACAGACTAATCTTGGCTTCTCCTGTTTCACAAAACTTCAATACCTTCTTTAATTCATGGGGAATTTCAATCGGTAATTCAAACATACTACAGCAAAATATCGGGGGCAAGCCGGATTTATTTTTCGCAGGGCTTCATTTATTTTCTGCGGGAAACTGTGTGTCTGCTAAGGAAGAATCAATTTATAGGTATTTCCTATTCATCGCTTCCTGCCTGAAGCGAGTCATGAATTTTTTTATGCCTGGTTTACTTATCCATTCAGCGATGATCCTGCCTGCAAATGATCCGGGAATAATTGCTGTTATTATTCCTGCCACGTATCCTGCTGAAAAGTATCCACCAATGAAGAAGACAGGAATAAAAATTAATTGGAAAATCAAAGGCGGACGGAACATCCTGCCGATCTCTTTTACTGAAAAGAAAGCCTGCTTTGTAGTGATATTCAAAATCACAATGTATGGTGCCCATTGGCTTCCCTTTTTATTAGCACATATTGCAGTCAGTTCATGTCCTTCCCTGCAGGCAACATCAAACCCGGTGAGCGACAGCGAACGTTCGCTACCATCGCTACAGGTTAAAAAAATATGGTTGAATGATTTAGTCTTTGTTTCAATTCTTACTGCAGGAAGTGAATTTTTCTTATTTATGCGAGGCGGTTTCAGGTTTTGCCCGATAGTATACATCACGAAATCTTTTCCCATACCTGTTACCCTTCCGGTAAAAGCTATAAAACTATATTTTTTCCAACCTGCATTGACCACTTCCATCATTACCGGTTTTCGGGGTTCCTGATATTTAATTTAGTATAGCTCAAACTTATTTGAAAATAAATGAAATATCAACTTTCATTTATTATTTGATGTACCCTGTTTATTTTTTGAAGATTAATGATGGATTAATTTAATATTATTCTTACCTTTTGCTTAATTTATTACCTATTTGCGCTTTTCGGTCACTAACCAAAAAAACTGTATGCTTCGTAACTTAATATTTTTTGGGGTTCTCCTTTGGTCTTTTGTATGTTCAGCTCAGACTAATAACAGAACTATTGATTCACTAGATGAAATTTTAAAAGTAAATCCTAAAGCAGATTCTGTTCGAGTTAATCTTCTGATTGCAAAGGGCAAAGAACTGATGTACAATAATTCGAAAGGAGCGATGAAATTTACTGATGAGGCATTGTCGCTAGCCGGGAAAATTAAATGGGCGTATGGAATTGCTGCAGCCTACAGGCAAAAAGGAGATATCTTTCAGTTATTGGGAGATTTGCCGAATTCAGTTGAATATGAACAACGGGCTTTGAAAGTTGCAGCTTCTTTAGGCGACCGAGAATTTAATGCTGGTGTTTATAATAATTTAGGACTGATATATATGGATCTTGGAGAGAACGATAAAGCAATATCGAATTTCAAAAAATTGCTACTGATTTCCGAAGAAAAGAAAGCATCTTTGGGAGAAGCAATCGCATCATTAAACATCGGGCTTGTATATATGAGAAAGAGCGATTTTTCGAAAGCCCGATATTATTTTCTCAAAAGTTTGAACATTGCTGAACCACACCAATATTTACAGGTTGCTGCATATGATCTTTCGAATATGGGGGCTCTTTCTAACAGGATAAAGGAATACGATACTGCAATAAATTATTTTAACAAGGGAATTGCTTACGCTATTAAAGCTAATGATATTAATATCCGTGCACAATCAATTAGCGGAATAGGCGAGTCGTATGTTTTCATGAACCAACCCAACCGTGCTGAGAAATATGCTAAGGAAGGATTACAATTGGCTAAACAAGTAGGTTCAATTGTTTTTCAGAATGAAGATCAACAAATGCTAAGTGATATATATAGCGCACAGGGTCATTTTGAAAAAGCATTAAAGGCATATAAAGATTATATTTTACTGAGAGATAGTGTTATAAATGATGAAAAGAAGTCAGAAATTGTTAAAAAGGAGATGCAATTTGAAAATGAAAAAAAAGAAGCGGTTCTTAATGCCGAACATAAAGCTGAACTAAATCACCAGGAAGATAATCCGGAATATTATAGTTGGAGCGGTGGCATTTATTATCCTGATTTCATTTCTTTTATTTTATTCTTATAAACGCCGTCGGGATGCTAAAGCAAGGCAGAAGGAAGCCGAACTAAAAGCCGAAATAGCCGATACCGAAATGAAAGTGATGCGCCTGCAGATGAATCCTCATTTTATTTTTAACTCGCTTAATTCTATCAGCGATTATATAAGGAAGAATAATTCTGAAGAGGCCGATGACTATTTATCCAAGTTCGCTAAAGTGATGCGTATGACGTTGGAAAATTCGGAACAACAGGCAATCCCTCTTGAAGAAGATATGAAAGCACTGGAACTCTATATGCAACTGGAAGCTAAACGGCTGAATAATAAGTTTACTTACGAAATAAAAGTGGCGGATGATATTGATAAAGAAAATACGTTAGTACCGCCAATGATCTTTCAGCCATTTGTGGAAAACAGTATCTGGCATGGAATAGCCCAAAAAGGAGGGACACGGACATATTGCAATCGAGATAAAGAAAGAAGGAGAGATGCTGCATTGCACTATTGATGATGATGGAATAGGAAGGGGAAAAGCAGCCATGGTAAAAGAATCGCAAACTAAAGGGAACCAATCATTGGGTATGAAAATCACTAAGGCAAGGATTGATATTTTAAATAAATTAAAGGGGTCTAATATTAATATTCAGTTAATTGATAAAGGGCAAGGATTGAAGGCTGAATTAATATTGCCATTAGAAGAAAGTTTTTAGCATTGCACATGATAAAAGCAATTATTATTGATGACGAACAGCATTGCATTGACCGGCTGAAAGATTTGCTGGAAAAAGATTATGCTAACTCCGTTCAACTATTAGGAGCGTTTGACTCTGTTCCTAATGGCTATAATGCAATAAAGCAACTATCACCTCAATTAGTTTTCTTAGACGTTCAAATACATGAGAAAACAGGGTTTGACTTGTTGAGAGAAGTAGGTAATATTAATTTTGAGGTGATCTTTACCACAGCTTATGATAGGTTTGCGGTCCAGGCCTTTAAATTCAGCGCCCTGGATTATTTACTTAAACCCGTGGATAAGGACGATTTGAAACTTGCAATGAACAAGTTTACCAAAAAAGTTGATACAAACACAACAGTAAACCGGCTTGATGTATTACTGGGTAATTTAAAACCGAAAAATGATCTTTCTAAAAGAATAATAGTTCCTACAACCAGCGGGTTTGAGATTTTTGAAATAGAGGAAATTATCCGTTGTGAAAGCAATATTAATTATACAACTATTTACCTAAAGAATAAACAAAAACTTGTCGTTGCCAAAACACTCAAAGAGTTTGAAGAAATGCTAAGCGACCATGGCTTTTTCAGAATTCATAACTCGCATCTTGTTAACCTCATTTATATAAAAAGTTATAATAGAGGAAAGGGAGGATCAGTTGTTTTAAATGATGGTACGGAAATCGAAGTCTCTACCAGGAGAAAAGAAGATTTTCTTAAAAGACTGTCGGGTTTATGATATTAAATTATTAATAGAACTTACCAAACCACGCTATAATCTCATCTCTACTTGCTATGGTTGGCAGTTGGCCGAAGATCAGATGGCAGCTTGCACGAACGGTGGGTGGGCTTCTTGAAAGCTAATCTCCATGTGCAGTTGTACCATTTTGAAAACTTAATGGGAGTGTAAAATAAACTGTGTCAAATAATTTTTGTGATATTGACAGAATGGAGCCAGAAGCGAAGTTCTTGCTAAAAATGGCCGGGTTCGATACCCGGCTATTTTTTAAAACAGATGTTGACATCGTGTCGCCATTGCATCGTTCTTGCTGAACCAAAGTTATCATTTTTTCTAATTTCATAAATTGAGTTTGAGCCGGTCTCCAAAAATGATGCTTAACTGGGAAACGGTAATGCTCCAGTTGGCCAGCGGCATCGTCCATTTTTTCTCAATATTTTTTGTAGCCAGATACATCAGTTTTAAAAGAGCCATATCAGAAGTAAAAGCGCCCTTTGGTCTTGGTTACTTTGCGGATTTGGCGATGGTAACCTTCGATGGTATTGGTAGTGTAAACGAGCTTTCGGATCGCAGCCGGATACTTAAAATAAGTAGTCAGCTTCTCCCAATTTCGTTTCCAGCTTTCAATTACGACAGGATATTTTTTATTCCATTTTTCACTTAAAAGCTTCCAACTTGTCCTCAGCTTCAGCTATATTTAGTGCCTGATATACGGGTTTCAGATCGGCCATAAATACTTTCTGATCTTTACTGGCTTACATATCTTAAAGAATTGCGGATCTGATGTACAACGCAACTCTGCACTTCTGTTTGCACAAATACCGTAGCAATCGCTTCTGCAAAGCCTTTCAGGTTATCAATGCACGCTATCAGAATATCTTTAACACCTCTGGTTTGTAAATCAGTCAAAACGCTTAACCAGAAATTAGCACCTTCATTTTCACTAACATACATCCCTAAAATTTCTTTTTTTCCTTCGGTAGTTATACCCAGAATATTATAGACACAACGGCTCTGCACCCGTCCTTCCTGTTTTACTTTGTAATGCATTGCGTCAAGCCAAACAATGCAGTATATCTCTTCTAATGGCCGCACCTGCCACTCTTTTACCAGTGGTATTATTTTGTCTGTAATGCTTGATAAGGTGCCGGCAGAAATATCGGTGTCATATAGGTCTTTGATATGAGCAGAGATATCTCTGAAACTCATGCCGTGGCCATACAAACCAATGATTTTTGATTCCAGTGAATTAGCCAGGATAGTCTCTCTTTTCTTAACGATATCCGGTGAGAAATCACTGTTTCGATCCCTGGGTGTATCCAGTTCAATTGTACCAGCTCCCGTTTTTAAAAGCTTCGTACTATAGCCATTTTTGCGGTTGTTTTGCTCCTCAGCTTTCCTGTTCTAAATGTTCTTCTAATTCTGCCTGTAAAGCGGCTTCTAAAAAGTCTTTAAGCAGCGGCGCAAACGCGCCTCCTTTGCTGAATAAATCCTTGCCCGAGCGAAATTGCTCCAGGGTCTTCTTTTTTAGTGCTTCGTAATCGAAGGCTTCTTTTTTCTTTTGCATTTTGTAAACTGTGTTTTAAAGTTCTTAAATCATTTGAACTTTGACACAGTTTATTTTACAGCCTCAACTTAATCATTTTACCTTAAACTTAAAAATTATTTTAACTATCCAAGGTAAGCCTAAGATAACGTCAATTCCTTCCAATTTTAATCTTTGTCCCCTTTTCATTGTTTATGCCCCTGAAAAAAACTAAATAAGCGTTTACCTTTATTGTCTTATCCCTTATTAGTTATTGATAGCGCGGTAGGCAGGTTGCTTTACCGGAAATAGTTATGATCCTAAAATGTTGGGTGAGGATACTCAGTATGCTAAGCACAGAAACCCTTCTGCACAAGGACTATACTGCCTATCTGCCAGGAGGAGGGAGTATTATTTTTTGATCAGTATATTTGTGCCAGGTGCTTGCGCAAGGTGCGAGCATAGTCTGTCGGGTTTATGATATTAAATTATTAATAGAACTTACCAAACCACGCTATAATCTCATCTCTACTTGCTATGGTTGGCAGTTGGCCGAAGATCAGATGGCAGCTTGCACGAACGGTGGGTGGGCTTCTTGAAAGCTAATCTCCATGTGCAGTTGTACCATTTTGAAAACTTAATCATTTTACCTTAAACTTAAAAATTATTTTAACTATCCAAGGTAAGCCTAAGATAACGTCAATTCCTTCCAATTTTAATCTTTGTCCCCTTTTCATTGTTTATGCCCCTGAAAAAAACTAAATAAGCGTTTACCTTTATTGTCTTATCCCTTATTAGTTATTGATACCCCGGTAGGCAGGTTGCTTTACCGGAAATAGTTATGATCCTAAAATGTTGGGTGAGGATACTCAGTATGCTAAGCACAGAAACCCTTCTGCACAAGGACTATACTGCCTATCTGCCAGGAGGAGGGAGTATTATTTTTTGATCAGTATATTTGTGCCAGGTGCTTGCGCAAGATGCGAGCATGGTACAGATTGAAACGAAGCCCGATTTTCTTATGCTGACAATTGATTTCCATACTATATTTGCTGGGCAAAATTCTGAAGTAACCTTTTGTTTTTCGCAATTATTAAAACTGGATATGCTTGCTTTACGGTTTATAGGAAACCTGCCTGGATAGAAGTTGGATAAGCTATACTTGGTTTGCGCAAAACAAGAGGCCAGCCGGTATAGGAAAGCTAAATTGCGCCTGTAAAACCCCATAAATTGTACATTAATTTTGAAAATATACTTTGCATGAAAAAAATTAAACACTATGCATTTACAGGGGCAGCGTTGCTTTTATTTAGTTGTCGGTCTCACCAAAAAGCGGCAACCGCCTTATCGTATCCGGTAACTAAAACCGTCGACTCGGCTGATACATTTTTTGGTACCACTGTCGCAGACCCCTACCGCTGGCTGGAGTATGATACGGCTTCCGGTACCAAAACATGGATACAGGATGAAAATAAAGTAACCGACAATTACCTGTCGCAAATTCCTTTTCGGGACACTATTAAAAAAGAACTGACCGGCCTTATCAGTTACACCCGGCTCACATCACCTTATAAGGAAGGTGACTATTATTATTTCAGTAAAAATACAGGGTTGCAAAACCAGTCTGTAATATACCGCACCAAAAATCCTGCAGACACTGCAACTGCAGAAGTTTTTATAGATCCAAACAGTTTTGCGCATAACGGGTCTGTTACCATGCAGGAAACTTCCTTTTCCAATGATGGAACTTTATTTGCTTACCTCATTTCCAATGGCGGGTCTGACTGGCGGGATGTGCTGGTAAAAGATACTAAGCGCCGGAAACCTGGTTGGCGATACTATTAAAAATGTAAAATTCAGTGGCATAGCCTGGAAAGGTGATGAAGGCTTTTATTATAGTACTTACGACATACCTGCCGGAGAAAACCGGCTGATCTATAAAACAATTCACCATAGCCTGTATTATCACAAGCTGGGTACGCCGCAGGCGCAGGATAAATTTATTTTTGGCGGCGAAAAGGAGCCCCACCGTTATATTGAGGGCCAGGTTACCGAAGATGGCCATTACCTCACAATTACCGCAGCCGAAACCACAACAGGCAACGAGCTTTATATACAAGACCTCACCAAAAAAGAAGCACCAATAGTGCCGGTGGTAAAAGGATATGAAAGCGAACAATCTGTGGTGGACAACGACGGAACCACCCTTTACATCTACACCAATTTGGGAGCATCTAATTATAAACTGGTAAAAGCAGATGCAGCAAACCCCGGGCAGCGAACTGGAAAGATGTGATACCTGAAACCAAAAATGTATTGGAAGTAAGCACCGGCGGCGGTTATTTTTTTGCAAAATATATTGAAGATGTAAAAGACAAAGCCTATCAATATGATCATGACGGAAAACAGGTAAGGGAAATCGTATTGCCTGCGCCAGGCACAGCTTCAGGATTTAGTGCTTACAAAAATCAAAACGATTTCTATTATACATTTACTTCGTTTACTTACCCCGGGGCTATTTATCATTACGATATAAAAAGCGGCGCAATCCAAACTATATTGGAAACCATCGCTCAACTTTAACCCTGATGATTACGAAACGAAACAGGTTTTTTATACCAGTAAAGACAGTACTAAAATACCCATGTATATAGTGTATAAGAAAGGGTTGGAACTAAATGGCAAAAATCCCACATTCCTTTATGGCTATGGTGGTTTTAACGTCAGCCTTATGCCCTATTTCAGCAGTACGCGCATGGAATGGCTGGAGCATGGCGGCATTTATGCGCAGCCCAACCTTCGTGGTGGTGGTGAGTATGGGCAAAAATGGCATCTTGCGGGAACGCGTATGCATAAGCAAAATGTATTTGACGATTTTATAGCTGCTGCTGAATACCTCATCAATCAGCAATATACTTCTTCACCGTACCTCGCTATTGCCGGCGGCTCTAATGGCGGGTTACTCGTAGGCGCCACCATGACGGAGCGCCCGGATCTGATGCAGGTAGCGTTGCCTTCCGTGGGCGTACTGGACATGCTGCGTTACAATAAATTTACCGCCGGGCTGGCTGGGCAAGCGACTATGGCACTGCGGAAGACTCTGCGGCGATGTTTAAATATTTGCTGGGTTATTCACCGTTGCAAAATCTAAAGAAAGGTGTTAAGTATCCTGCAACGCTCGTGTGGACCGCCGATCATGATGATCGCGTGGTGCCTGGGCACTCTTTTAAATTTGCAGCAACCCTGCAAGCAGACAATAGCGGAAGCAACCCTGCATTGATACAAATACAACATAATGCAGGCCACGGCACAGGCATGGATACACAAAAAGAAATTGCTTACATAACAGACCAATATGCCTTTGCCTGGTACAATATGGGGGTTGATCCGTTTAAGGGGGAAAAGTAGTTTATTGAAGAACTTTTGCAAACATATTGTCCTTTTTAGAGGATTGGCGTACGTGTAAACTAAGTTTTATAAAAAACCTTTGTAACTACAGCATTTACTGGTGAGCGTTAGGCTAAAAAAGTTTGCTTGCCCGTAATCTCAGCAATGACTCCCAACAGTGTCGTTGCGTACCTGTAAAATTCTCTTTTACTAACCGGTTAAAGTAAAACAGGAATTATTGTTTTTTCTTTGTTTACTACAAATTGCTGCTAAATTTATTTGTTCCTGTAACCCGTTAACTTAATTTACCAAAGCTTATAATGAGTTTTATAACGGGCAACAGTAAACGAACAAATAACCGCATCTTTTATTTTGATTGCCGTCTTTATGATATGCCGCTTTTATTTTTTTGCCTTTAAAAATTATAACTTGAGAATATAGTGAAATTTCTGCCCGGCTCCGGTACAGGTACTCGTCCAAAACCCTTCACATTATTAAACGCAAAAGTCAAATGATCGTTATATTCTCTGTTGAATAAGTTATGAACTCCAACACCTACTTTTAAGTTTTTAATAGGATTAATACCTGCTTCAACGTCTAGTACCTGGTATCCTTTTGTAGTTATTTCATCATAGGCTTTTGAAATCCTGTTTTGCCTTGCTGCAATAGTATAATGCAAATTCGCCCAGACTTTATTTTTTTCGTAACTAAGTTTCAGGCGGGCCATTAATGGTGGTGTCAATGGCAAACTTTCTTTCAGGTCTTTGTTTTCAGTATAAACGTAACTCAATTCTGTAGTGAAATTAAAGTGGTTTGCAAATTGCAGATTGCCCGATATTTCAAACCCTGTTTTAAAAGCATTATTTATATTTCTGAACACTTTTGGGTGTATGGGATCCATCGTAGGGTTGTATTTTCTCGTTAAAGAACTATCTACTACACCCATTATATAATTTTCGTAGATAGAATAATAAACTGAAGCGTTGTATATAATCTGACTAAAAAAGCCTTTTAGGTTTTCTTTGCCTTTAAAACTGATTTCAAACTGGTTGTTTACTTCTGGTTTTAAATTCGGGTTCCCGACATATTCATAAGGGTCTTCGCCTACATTGAAAAATGCAATGTATTTTTCTTCCATATTGGCGGATATTACACCACGCCCAAAAGCCACTTCCAGGGAATGATCATCGTTAAGTTCTCTTCTGTAAGCTACTGTTCCGCTAAAGTTTGTTTCCTTTTTTGCATTCAGGTTTGGGTAAAGCATTGCAAAGGAAGAGTCTAAATCTTTGGCATTTGAATATACAAAATCAAGCCTTCCCCCATAAGTAAATATGTCTTTTTCACTTAAAAAATATTTTCCTTCTGCAAATATCCCAGCCTGGTTGTCCCGGGAATTTTGCCAGATTTTATCTGTAAAATTCATCGGCGCCGGCAAAACCATTCCCGACATATTTTTCTTTACCAGGCGATCTCTATTGCCATCTCTTGCCAAATTCGAAAAGTCGGCTCCTATAAACAGATTTGTTTTTTGTGCAAAATTCCATTGGGTTTCCAATTTCCCGCCATAGGTAGTAGCATTCACTCTGGCTACGGCTTCCATTGTACTAAATGAACTGCGGTTATAGTTATTCATTTCATGGTCGACATAAGAATAATAACCCTTTGCAGTTACGCCCTCAAAATGCTTACTGTTAGATACGAATTTATAATCTACACTGGCGATACTACTATTGTCAAATTTTGTATCCATTGGCAATCCGGCGTGTAATATGCCTCTTCCAAAATTTTGCCTGAACCCTGCTTGTAATCTTTGATTTTTGCTAATATTATAACCTAGTTTAAGTCCATAACCTATACTTTTAAATGAAGAAGGAATTACATTACCATCCCCGTCTTTATAATTACCATAATCTCTTTGGCTAAAATTTGCGGAAAGATCTATTTTTTTGATTTTGCTCATTAACTGAACCATGTTAACAAATGAATTTCCGTTGCCTTCATAACCTGACGAAACGGTACCCGTCAATTTTTTAGTAGAGTTAAATGGGTTGTTGGTTACTAAATTAATCACCCCTCCAAAAGTTGCGCCAAAACGCACAGAATAAGGCCCTTTTATAATTTCAATTTTTGAAACCTCCTCCGGGGTTACCAATGTTGTAATTGGATCCATTCTATTGGGGCAGGCGTGCATTGCTTTTGTACCTCCGTCAAACTGTACGTTTAACTGCTCGTATTGAGAGGCTCTAAAAGAAGGGTCTATTGCATAATTCCCTCTTTTGATTAAAGAAAAGCCATTAATATCCGAAAATAATTCGCCTGAATTTTTAGGCTGCGATACTTTATCAGTATAGTCCTCTTTTACAATGGTAAGAGTAGGGTTGGTTTTTAGGTTGCTTTTCACAATTATTTCCTGCAGGTTTATTGGTTTTATGGTGTCATTTTGGGTTTGGGAAAACGCACTCAATCCACATAACAAAATAATTATTGCTATAGGTATATTTTTAAAATTCATTTTTTAAAATTTTGATTTAATCTTTGAAATAGAAAATTTAAGGTAGCCATATTGCATACCCGTAACCCACATTGCAAAACAACGTGAGCAGTAGTTTCTTTTGGTTACGCTAAAAGAAAAACATCAAATCAAAATGAATTTTGGAGGCAGGAAAATATCGCTGTTAAAAGAAAATTTATAAAGAAATTTATTAAAACAAATAGATTGTTTTTTGTGTGAGTTATACAATGGTTGGGGTAACAGTGAATCAGCCAAATTGTTGCAATACAAAACGTCCGATTTTTCATTTAAAGTTTGCGGAAATTGTTTTTGTTCGTCTTTATCGGCTTCATTTAGTTTTTTGATTAACTGGCACTTGCCGTTACAATGCATTGCTGGTTTATCACGATTGATACAAAGGTTTTTTGCAATGTAATCCTGGTTGATTTTAAAGGACACATAAATCCATATCTTGCTTAAAGGTTGCAAGAATAGTAGTAAAACGAATGATATTGCAAGTACCTGTTTCAATTCGGGTGCAAAGGTAAAATTTTTTACCGTGAAGTTTGTCAGGTTTAAGTGTTCAGTTCTACAGATTGCTACTAAATTTAATGGTTCCCGCAACCAGGCGGCATAAACCACTAATCTTATAAATCTTTGTACATCAACGTCTACTAATGTGAGGCATTGTTACCAAAAAAAACTAAATATCACGAAATATCTTTTGTAAATTTAATCTTCGGTTGCTCTTATTAATCCTGGCCCCTGTGTAAAGTGATTGACAAAAGAAGCCATGTGAAATATTCTATTCCACTTCGGCCATTTTTGAAATTTCAATAATGATTAATCTCTTGAAAAATAAGAATCATGTTCAAAAATTATTTCACAACCGCTTACAGGTTCATCAAAAGAAATAAATTCTTTTCCCTGGTAAATATTATTGGCCTTTCATCCGGGCTCGCCGTATGCATCCTTATTGCCATTTTTGTTTTTGACGAATTTAGTTATGATCAATATAACCATAACGTTGATCGCATTTTCAGGATCGAATCCGACATCAGTGTTAATGGAAACGGAATCAACACTACGTATGTGCCTGCGCCCATGGCAAATCAAATGGTAAAGGATTTTCCCCAGGTTGAAAATTCGGTACGCATAAGAAAACAGGGGTATACTTTGGTAAAAAAGGACGGTAAGAACATTATGGAATCTAATGTGGTGGTTGCAGATCCATCCCTGTTTGATGTTTTTACACTGCCGATGATGGCAGGCTCGCCGTCAAATGCTTTGAAAGAACCTAATTCGATAGTTATCTCCGAAAAGGCTGCCAAAAAATATTTCAACAGTACCGATGTAATTGGTAAAACACTTTTAATAAATAATACCACAACCTACAAAGTAACAGGAGTCATAAAAAACATACCGCAGGAATCTCATTTCCATTTCGATTTTATCGAGTCCATGCCGGAGGAGGCTAAAAGATTCAATGATGTGTGGTTAAATCCATGGGCGGCAACTTATGTATTGACAAGGCCGGGAACCTCAGCAAAAGATATCAATAAATTATTGGCACAAATTGATGAAAAGTATGTTACACCCCAGCTTCAACAGATGAACCAGGGCGGCAAGAATGCGGTGACGGCCGGCGATAATTTTTTTAGATTCTATGCAATGCCGCTCAACAAAATCCATTTGCATTCTAACATAAGCATGGAATTTGAACCAAACGGAAATATTCAAACCGTCTGGATCTTCATCATCGTTGCCATCCTGATCCTGGTAATGGCATGTGTAAACTTTATGAATCTTTCGACGGCTTTTAGTTCACGCCGCTCGTTAGAAATTGGTGTAAGAAAAGTTTTTGGGGGTAGCCGGAGAGATTTAATAATTCAGTTTCTTGTTGAATCTGTTTTTATAACCTTTATCGCAACCTGCCTCGCAATCCTGTTTGCTATTTTACTGTTGCCTTATTTTAATGAACTAACCGGTAAACATTTTTCGGCAGCCCTTTTTTCGAAAGGATGGGTGATAGGCGGTTTAGCCCTGTTAGCATTAATTACGGGACTAATTGCGGGAAGTTATCCTGCGATATATCTTTCCTCATTTAAGCCTGTGAAAGTGTTGAAAGAATTTTTGGTTACCGGCCAAAGAAGTAGTTGGCTGAGAAATTCTTTGGTGGTATTTCAATTTTCAGTAGCCAACATATTAATTGTAGGTACTTTGGTAATATACCACCAGTTTACCTACATCAAAGAAAAAGACCTTGGCTACAACAGAAACCAGGTACTTGTCATTCCTAATACCGGCGCACTCGGAGAACACGCAACAACTTTTAAAGAAGAGGTGGATCAATTGCCGGGTGTTACTGGCGGCACGATGACTTCATTTCTTCCTGACCATGACTTTGTTAATACACGTGCGTATTTTAAAGATGCAACCGCTAATCCCCGGGAAACTTTTTTGCTTGATGAATGGACGGTTGAATCGAATTATGTGCCTTTGATGGGAATGAAAATCATAAAAGGAAGGAATTTTTCGCCCCTCCTTTCCGGTGATTCTTCATGTGTATTGATTAACGAAACTGCTGCACGGCTGTTAGGTTATGCTGCAAACCCCATCAACAAGGCAGTCTATCTTCACGATTCAAATCCTGAAGGCGGTTTTAAAATAATTGGCGTGGTGAAGGATTTTAATGCTTCAAGTTTGCACAATAAAATAGAGCCTGTCATTTTTCGTTTGGGCGAAGATATCGGTGCTGCCTCATTCCGCATCAATACAAAACATATTGCTTCTCTTATCGGCCAAATCAAACAACGCTATATGGCATTGGATGCCAAATACGATCAGCCTTTTACCTGGTCGTTCCTGGACGACGATTTCAATAATCTTTATAAGTCTGATGAACTCACCGGCAAGGTCTACACAGCATTTACGCTATTTGCTATCTTAATAGCCTGCCTCGGGCTCTTCGGGCTTGTAGCCTATGCCGCGGAACAAAGAATTAAAGAGATTGGCATCCGGAAAGTTTTGGGAGCATCCACACTGAATGTGATAGTGCTTCTGTCAAAAAATTTTGTAAAGCTGGCCCTTATCGCCATCATCATTGCCTCCCCGCTTGCATTTTGGTTATCGCACCGGTGGCTGCAGGATTTTGCCTACAGAACAACATTCAATCCGTGGTTCTTTGTAATAGCCGCTTTGATAACCATTGTAATAACGTGGCTTACGATATTTTTTCAGTCCGTTAAAGTTGCCAGGCAAAATCCGGCGGTAATTCTCAGGGATGAATAAAAGTTAATACCCCGGCTTTTTAAAACTCAATCAATTTTCTAAGCACAGATACCCTGCTGCAGAAAAGCTATGCTGCAAATCTGCCCCGCTGGGGATTTTATTTCTATTTTTTTATTGCCTGAGAAGATATTCCTGTTTCACGTAGTATCTTTATGCATGCTTACTTCAATGTCTGCTTAAGTTTTTCCAGGTATTTTGTCCACCCACTTGAACACTCACGGTAACATTCAATCTGTGGAACCAACCCATCATGGGTGAAGTTTATCTTCGTATTATTCTCCCCGGTGGAAATGTCAAAACAAAGCCTGGTATTCGTCCATTCACCGGTATCACTTAAAAAAGTGAGCTTACTATCGGTTACGAGCCAAACAATTTTTTTGTTGGGAATAAGCTCTGTTAATTTTTGTTTTGAATAATGAGCTCCGCCTCCTGCCTTAAAGGTGAACTCATCATTAAGCGCTTCACTTTTCCCTTTTATCGTTTCCTCATAAAAACCTGACCACCATTGTTCAACCTGTAACAATAACCGAAAAACATCTCCCGGTGTTTTTGAAGATGTAAATCTATAAGTGAAATTTTCTTTTTTCATATTTATAGTTATTTGTTTGAATAATTATCGCAAAAATATTGTCCAAATAGGAATAACACAGGGTGTAAAATGGACTTTGTAACGGGTTGATTTGGACAAGGTATAATTCTATCTTTGTACAAATAAATATAATGCAACATATCACCATCGTAGTGCCGGACGGACACGGTAATAACCTTAGCAGCATCGTAGGTGCTTATAAAATATTTACAAGAGCTAATGAATATTGGAAAAGCAAAGGGAAAAGAGAATTGTATAAAATAGAATTAGCGGGTGTTTCAAAAAAGGTAGAATACTATGAGGGTTTATTTACGGTGAAGCCACACACCAACATTTCAGCAATATCCGAAACCAACCTCATTATTATTCCTTCTTTAAATCATGATTATGCAAAAGCGGTGAAGCATAACCAATTACTGATTGACTGGATTGAACATCAATACAAACGAGGTGCGGAGGTAGCCAGTATCTGCACAGGTGCCTTTCTGCTGGCATCATCAGGGTTGCTTGATGGAAAAAGCTGTTCAACTCACTGGGCGGCTGCGGATAATTTCAGAGCTATGTTTCCCAAAGTAAATTTGCAAACGGATAAATTAATAACTGATGAGAACGGAATTTATACAAATGGCGGCGCTTATTCATTTCTTAACTTGGTGCTTTATCTTGTTGAGAAATATTACAACAGGGAAACTGCTATATTTTGCTCCAAAGTATTTCAAATAGAAATCGACAGAAACAGCCAGTCACCTTTTATCATATTTACCGGGCAAAAGATGCATGGGGATGAAGTAGTGAAAAAAGCACAGGCGTATATTGAAAGTAAACTGGACGAAAAAATTTCAATTGAGCATTTGTCTTCCAGGTTTGCAACAGGCAGGCGAAACTTTGATAGAAGGTTTATAAAGGCAACAGACAATACACCATTGGAATATGCACAACGGGTAAAAATTGAATCCGCAAAAAAGGCATTTGAAACCAGCCGTAAAACGATTAATGAAGTAATGTATGATGTTGGTTATTCGGATGTAAAGGCATTTCGTGAAGTGTTCAGAAAAATTACCGGCATGTCGCCGCTGGAGTACAGAAAAAAGATACAACAAAGAGGCGATGGGTAAGTTTTAAAAAGAATATTATTTCGTTCGGATCAATTGCGGTCCTCAGGACAATATGCATGGCGCGGATTGCTTTTGAATACTTACTTTTGAACAGATAAAAGAACTGATATGAAAATTGTCATCAAAACCTTCTTTTTTTCTTTTATTCTTTTCGTCATCCAATTTGCCAGGCCCAGGATAACAAAAAGCTGGATAGCCTTATCGCCTTGTATAGAATACAAGACAATAGTGCATCAAAACTCTCCACACTCAATGAACTGTTTTTAATAACCAGGAACAATGACATTGAAAAATCACGGGGCTACCTGTTGGAAGAAATGTCGCTGGCAAAGCGCCTTGATGATCCCGAAGCCCTCGCTGACGCAACCTATAATTCCGGACTCTATTTTGACAGCAAAGGTGATCAGGATTCCGCGGGTAGCTATTTTCTAAAAGCCAAAAGATTTTGGGGAAAATCAGGAAATCTCAAAAAACTGGTGAAGGCTAATAACTCTTACGCCAAAACGGAATATCATTTTGGAAGGTCGGATAACGCCCTGGAAATTTTACATTCCAATCTGAAACTCATCGATTCCATAAATGGGAATTTAATAGATAAAGGGGATAGTTATAGAATCATTGGGACTGTTTACCAATCTTCCGGGAATAATGAAATGGCATTAATAAATTACATCAATGCCGAAAAAATCTATGATCAGTCAGGAGACCAGTTGAAACATGCAATGACCCTGGACGATATCGGTTATTTGGAAGGGATACTCGGCAATTATCAAAAGACAATAGAATATGTTGACAAGGCAATTAAGATTTACAGTGAGCTTAATAGCAAACCTTTGCTGGCAAGTGCTTATCAGTCTTTAGGCGCTGCCAATGCCATGCTGGATAAAAGGGATGTCGCCGAATCTTATTTCACAAAAAGCCTGAAAATTGCAGAAGAGGGAAATTTATTAGGCGCCCAGGCCGATGCATTGGAAAACCTGGGCGGCTTAAAAGTGGACGCAGGAGCATTTGAAGAAGGTATCGCATTACAAAAAAAAGGTCTTGAGCTGCGCAAAGCAGTTGGAAACGAATACCTGATCTCACATGCCTTTATGAACCTTGGTTCTGCGTACCGGGACATGAAAAACTATAACGAGGCGTTGCACTATTATAATGAAGCGGAAGCCGTTGCCCAAAAGGCAGATCATTCGGGCACCCTGGGGAAGATATATGGATATCGTTCCGCGTGTTATGAGGCATTGGGCAAAACAGCTATGGCATTAACTGAATATAAAAAATTCAAAGCCTTCAACGATTCAATACAAAATGTGAGTAAGACAAAAGAAATAGAAAAACTAAGGGCCGAATTCGATACCGAAAAAAAAGAACAACAAATTGCCCGGCAGGGCACAGAAATCAGGCTCCTGGAGGAGAAGGAAAGAGTGAGCGAGCTTCAAAAGTGGCTTATTAGGTACCGGCCTGGTACTTTCGCTCCTTGTTTTTGGCCTGGGGTTTTATGGCATCCGCCAAAAAATGAAGCGTAACAAAGTTGAAAAGGAGAAGGTGGATGCCGAGCTTGCATTTAAAAGAAAAGAACTCACTACCCATGCACTGCACCTGGCCAAGAAAAATGAACTTTTGGAAAGCCTGAAAGAAAAAGCCAGGGAACTGAAAGAAAAAGAAACCCCACCCAACGGGCATGGCTACCAGCAACTCATTTCTACTATCAACTTCGACTTACAGGATGACAACAATTGGAAAAATTTTTCGAGGTATTTCGAAGAAGTGCATAAAGACTTCAACTCAAATGCCACCAAAGAATATCCTTCCATTACTCCCAATGAACTTCGCCTGATGGCATTGATAAAAATGAACCTTTCTTCTAAAGAAATGGCCAACATTTTGAATATTTCCATGCCCGGTATCAAGAAAGCCAGGCAGCGGTTACGTAAAAAAATGAATCTTTCTACCGAAGAATCGCTGGAAAATGCAGTTTTGACTATTTAACAAAACCGCCGCAACTATTTGATATTCAAATAAAGTTCAGGTTCGTATCCCATTTGTCCCCCTGGTACTTCAGGGTAGTAACCTATTTGTCTCCCCCGATTATTTTTTACCGGCTTTTCTGCCGTTTATGTTTGTGTTGTTGCACAATGCAACAGATCGATTTTGTGGTTACCTGCCCGGCCATGGGCTGCAGACCTTAACCGGGTGGATCACACAAAAACGACCGAAGTTTTAACCACAAAATTTTAAAATCATGAAAAAATTAAAACAAGGTTTATGGCCCATTTCCATCATGGCCATGTTGCTGATTGCAGGTTTGGGATGCAAAAAAAATATCCAACCTGCAGATAATAGCGGTGGCGGTACAGGTGAAATTGTTAGTAAGGACGGTATCTCTGACACCGACCTGGCGACCTATGGAGGGGATATCGGAATCGTAATTGATGCCAGGACGGTACAGAAGAAAGGGTATAAGCCAAAAACCCTAAAAGTGACCGTAAAGGCCAATTCGGGTAATTTTTCAAAAACGATTGATTTGAACCCATATACCTTAATGGGCCAGATTAAACTGCCCGCCGACAGCCTGAGTACTGAAGCTCAAAGCGAACTCAAACAGGGGGTTGCGGTCGTTGCCCAGGTACTGGACGCTTCGGGATCAAAAATTTGGGAAGAATCATTTAGTAAGATTTCCTTTCAATCAAACCCTTCAACAATTCCAATTACCGCGAACGGCCTGAAAGATTTAGATACAGAAGTGCATCTCAATGCAGGCACGCCCTACTACATACAAATCGTGAATAAAGATGGAACGCCCTCCGCCACGGCGGTTTCCAGCAGCACACAAATGACAGTTGGCTATTTTAACCGGCAATACCTTACTTATCCGAATGGCGGCGCTAAATTCACAGGTGATGAAAAGAGCTTTTTATATACTTTCCAGGCCATTCCTAACACTACTAACACTTTTGCTATAAAGAGTATTGTTACCAATAAATATTTAAGGATCAAGAGAGGGCATTTATATCCCATCAGTTATAGCCTTCTGCAAAAGTTGTCGGTCGTGATAGCTGATCTCGACTGGACTTTCCCGGGAGATTTCATAAACGGTAATACGGATGCCAGGTTTATGGTAAAAAAAACCGGCGATGGGGTATATCAGCTGCAAAGTGTTCAGGGCGAAAAAATTATGTTTGGAAAATTTCCGGATAATCTTGATTATTTGATGATCAATGACAATAATAACAGTCAGGCGAAAGACATATACTTCAGATTCGTGCCCATGAACATTGATTGGAGCGTAGAGAGCATTGAAACCCAATACCTCGATCCCATACTACCTGCCGCCAGAAATGGATTCAGTTTCAACAGTACATTGGTGAATTGTGGAGCGGGCCAACTTACACAAACTGTTGGCAATTCTAAAACGGTAGAGACCGTTACCACCGTGGGCTGGAAGGAATCGATTTCAACCATGTCAAGTCATAAGTCATCAGCGTCACTGAAGCTTGGCTTAGAAGTTTCAGGAAGTTTTTTTGGTAACGGAGCTACGTATTCAGCAGAGGTTACCGGGAGTTACGAATACACAACCGCGAGTACCACTGAAACTCAAAATTGGAACGAAGCAACGGGATCTACAAGCGAAACGTTTTTCTCTCAACGTGAAGTCACGGTTCCTCCTAAAACTGCCTCTTTGGTGTATGATGCCTATCAGAGTTATGACAACATCAAGGTAAACCTGGTGCAAAGACTCCGGGTAAGGGCGACCGACTTCAATACAGGTAAAAAACTATCGGGGGATGAAATAGCAAGCCAATTTCATTTCAACGGGTTTAACGGTGTTATTACAGAAATAGGTGCTGATTACATTGAAGTAACACTTAGAGGCGTAGCCACTATGGATAAGGTTTTCAAATCGAAGAGTGACGTTCAAAGTGTACCGTCGAATTGTGGTGGATAGTTGAATTTGGTTTGAGTTCGTAAAAAATTAACGCCCCGGAAATTATACCGGGGCTTTTTATGGCTATTGTAAAATCAGGTGGGTTACCGAATGGAGTAACTATGCCCGGAACCGGGTTACCTAACAACGGCAGTTTTGGCTAATTCGTAGCCAGGCCTCTTGAAAAGGGCCCGGCATCAATTAAATATGTAAACCGCTCTTTTGTAGTGATGACGACGAGTTCCTACGCCGGAGCACCGGCCTGGGCTTAACCCCGTAGGGGCCGCATCACGAAATTGTAAAGATGGCCAGTTTGCCGGGAACATTTTCACAAATCTAAATTCAGGCCGTTTTTTCACTAAACTTTCGCGAGCCTTACTTCTTCATGGTTAGAGGAAGATAATACAGCCTTGCGTTAAAAAAAGGGGAAGGATACATTTACCAAATATTAATTCAAACCGCTTGTGTCAACCGGGATTTTATTAAGAACAAGATTTTCAGAATCCATTAGATGCCTGAATTCAGGCATGTATTTTTCGGGTACAGGGGTTGCAGCCGGAAACTTTTGTTTTAAAGGGTCAACCTGTTTGCCGTTTTTCCAAAAGCGGTAACATACATGACGGCCCGGTGGCCAGCCCCGTCATGCCAACATACCCGATTACCTGGCCCTGCACTACATGCTGCCCTACCTTCACTGCGCGCCTGCTCATGTGCAGGTATTGAGTGGTGTAGGTGCGGTTGTGTTTTACTTTCACATAATTGCCATTAAAGCGGGTATACCGCGATGCAATTACTACGCCACTGCCGGTAGTATGAATCGGGGTGCCGGTAGGAGCCGCATAATCTGTGCCCAGGTGTGCTTTCCATATTTTTTCAATCGGGTGAAAACGGTGCAGGCTGTAATGCGATGTAATCCGGATAAACTTAAGCGGCGCTTTCAGAAAGGCCTTACGCAGGCTTTTTCCTTTTTCATTAAAAAATTCGCCTCCGGTGGCACTGTCCGGTTCAAAGTAATAGGCTTTGTATACTTCGCCCCGGGAGGAGAATTCTGCCGACCTGATGGCCCCTGATTCAATGGGTTTGCCATTTACATATTGCTGGTCATATACAATTTTAAACCAGTCGCCTTTTTGAGTATAATAGAAGTCAACGGTCCAGGCAAATATATTGGCAAGCTTTACGGCAAGATCCGGGTCCGCATGCTGGCGTTCCAGGGTTTCGTACAGCGAACCGTTAATGGTGCCGGAAAGACTTTCGGTTTTAGTGGTTACGGGACGCTTGCCGGTATATACTTTCATCGAATCCCGCAGGCCGTATACTACGTAGTCGATTGGGTTAGGCTGGTAGATAAAGTATTGTGCTTTTTGCGTGGAGCCCCTTGTACAAAATATCGTGTAGGGTTTTCCGGCAGCCAGGTTGCGTACACTAAAAACAGGGCGTGCCTTTTGGGCGAGTTGCAACACCGTGGTATTATCAATGCCGTAATCCCCCAAAATATCGGTAAGAAACTGGTTGCGCTGAATGGTGCCATTCACTACCGTGAAAGAATCAACCGGCAGCCCAAACCGGGTGGCAACAGGCGCGGGATTTGCAGGCGGTGCTGCCCTTTTTGCCGGTGGGTTGTTGGCTGATTTCACCAGTAGGGTTATCCCAAATATGACAGCTATTCCCAAAACGACTGTTATTACAATTGATTTTACTGAAAGTTTTTTTTCTCCATTCATTATTCTTCTGATTGTTGCAGTAGAGAACTGTTAATAAATTACCATCGCCATAAGCAACGGTGGCCCCGGGCAATTGCTTTGAAACAATCAAAAAGCCGGGAAATGAATTATGCCGGAATTACGGCCAGGCGGGATCACAAACAAATCATAATCAGCCCTTCATAAGATTTTGCGCCTTGGTGCAAAGATGCATTATTCAGCTTAAAATAAAAAGCCCTAATTGCCCATACATCCTATTATGGATGCCGGAACGGGATAAGATGAAAAATATTTGTTTGAATGGTATGATTTGCAAAACCGGTTTATGCCAGCCCTCCGGGGTTGCTGTTATACTAAGCTTTTTCTCAGCAATGCCTTCTAACGGGGAAGTTGTGTATCTGTAAAATCCTCTTTTATTAACTGCTTAAAGTAAAACAGGGATTATTGTTTTTTATCGGTTTACTGTTGGATAACTCGCTTGTTTTTTTTAAGAATTATAATCCTGAATTGTAGTGTGACGGCTCCCCAGGAGAGAGGTATTTTCTTATTTGGATATTTTGTGCGGAATAATTTAAAAATATTTTTAAAATGTTTCATGAGATAAGGCCTCGTGATTCAGTATGGCGCCGCAGTGTGTTTAAAACTGTATTCTCGCTGTTGCTGAGTCACCGCGCTTGCCAATCCAATCGGGGCCATCCTCTAATAATCTGATAGCTTCTTTTTCACAAGCTCTACAGGACGATTCAAGTACTTTTATGTGTGCCGGTTTACGCTTTTTATTTAAGGTAAATGAAAGTAAAATATTTGAAGTAATTCTTTCCCCGGTTGAGTCAAAAACCGGAACCGCATTATCCTTAATGTATTGGTCAAACTTTTCTTTTCCATCTTTGGGATAGGGAGATGCGGTAGATATTTGAACGCCACTTACTTTACCTTGCAATGCTTCGGTAACTGATCCCGTCATATCCTTTTTCCTTTGCGTCCCATAACCGGTGATGACTACTTCGTTCAGAGTCGCATTTTTTTTATTCATCGCGGCTGTGTTGTCGTTATCTCTGTTATACATACCTGGAGAAGCGGCAACCAAAGCAGTAGTATCTGATGAAGGAAAAAATGATTTTTCCCCTGAATCTTTCACTATAATATTTGATGGGATAGCTTTGTCACTGTTCATCGTAATGGTGTTCTCTTTTTTATCTGCCAAATGCTCGTCAGAAGTGTTTTTTTCTTTTTCGGTTCTTATTTCCTCAGGTAATGTTTTTCTAAGCGGTGATGCTTCTATGGATTTTGTATTGGGCGCGGGCAATTTAGCAGTACTATTTTCGTTTTTGCCTGATGGCGGCTTTTCAAAAGCCAAGTTATCTTTTGTTGCAGTAGTGTCGCCCTTTGCAGCAGAAACGGATGCCGTATTTTGCTTTTTAGTTGCATCGTTTTTTACCTCCAATGAAGTTCCTTTTTTAGAATTAGTGGCATAAAAAAAATAACCAACGCCAGCAAATAAAATGAACATAGCGGCGATTTTCCACCAGGTTCCTGATGAAAGAGAAGAAATTGTAAAGACCTTTTTTTGATTTCTTTTTTCTTCCAACCGGATTCTTATTTGCTTCAACTCTGCTTCAGCATCTTTTGAATATACATAACCGTCCAATGCGTCAGCAAGGAAAGGATCTTCCAATGCGGCTTTCTCCAGCGCGTGCATTTCCTCCGGCGACATTGCCCCAGAATGGTATCGAGCAAGATCAATCGCGTTATATTTTTTATTGTTTTCTTTCATGGGTCATGCTTTTTGCAAAGCCTGTTTTTCCATACATATTTTCAAATTCCTTCTTCCGTTTTGAATGAAGCTGCGAACTCTGCTAATATCTGTTCCTGTAAGGCCCGCAATTTCTTTATAGCATTTTTCCTGGAGATAAAATAGTTGTATCGCGTGCTTTTGTTCCGCCGGAAGTTGTTCAATACAATTTTCCATCCATTTAATTGCTTTTCTTTCTCTTCTATATAATCAAGATGATTATTTTCCTCTAAATGCATAATGTCCACATCTACCACGAGCGGTTTCGATTTGCTGCTCCGTATTTTCATGAGGCAATGATTCTTTGCCAACTGGTACAACCAACTTTTAAAATTGGCTACGTCATATTTTTTGAGCTTGGTTACCAATTCTTCGAAAATGTTTATAACCGCATCTTTTGACTCTTCCGGCTCTTTAAAATATTTGAGGCAAACGCCATACACCAATTCCATATAGCGGCTATACAATTCACCTAAAACATTTATATCTCCGCCCGACTTGTATTGTTTTACAAGATCAGTATCGTTCTGGGTTGATGATATTTTTTTTAAAAAAGCCAAGTGGATTGAAATTATTAAAAATAAATTTTCTCTGATTTATGTAATCTTAAATAAAGATGCATCTTTTTTAAAATTCACCATGCGGTCAGCGCTTTCCGTAAATACTGATTGCAATAAAATAAAAAATCATGAAAAAAGTTGTTTTACTGCTGTTACCTTTTTTAATAAGCATTACAGCCTTCCATGCAGCCAAAGATATTACCATTACCGGAACCGTAACTGATGAATCCGGTAACCCTTTAAGTGCCACGGTTCATGCAGGAAAAGTATATGCAGTTACAGATGGTGCCGGGCACTACCGGATATCTATAAACGAAAATGAAAAATACCTGTTCTTCTCTGCTGTGGGATTCGCAGATCAGAAAATAAAGATCGGATCAAAAAAAATCATTGATGTTAAAATGAAGTCGTCTGTTATGGCGCCGCAAGAGGTTGTCGTGACAGGTTATGGCACACAGCGAAAGTCTATGCTTACGGGAGCAGTAGCCGGAGTCAGGATTTCAAATTCACCGCAACCCAATGGTGGTTACCAGGATAATTATAACACTGAAGACTATGCTAATATAACTGAAAATGGATTTAAAAAAGTAACAGATAATCCGCTTTCTACTTTTTCTATTGATGTAGATGCTGCATCGTACAGTAATGTGCGGCGTTTTTTAAATAATAACCAATTGCCGCCGGCGGGCGCTGTTCGTACAGAGGAAATGATCAATTATTTCAAATATCAATATCCGCAGCCAAAGGGAAATGATCCATTTTCTATTAATACAGAATTAAGCGATTGCCCATGGAATCCGCAAAACAAATTATTGCTGATTGGTTTGCAGGGAAAGAATATTCCTACAGATAAACTTCCTCCCTCCAATCTTGTTTTCCTGATTGATGTTTCCGGTTCAATGATGGATGAAAACAAATTGCCTCTGGTTAAAGCTTCCATGAAAATGTTGACGGATCAACTGAGGGAAAATGACCGTATTTCGATAGTTGTGTACGCAGGAAGAGCCGGAGTGGCTCTGCCCGCTACAGATGGAAGCGACAAAATAAAAATCAAAACTGCCATTGATGCTTTGGAAGCAGGCGGCTCCACTGCCGGTGGTGAAGGCATCCAAATGGCTTATAAAATCGCGCAGCAAAACTTTATGAAAGAAGGGAATAATCGTATTATTCTTTGTACAGATGGTGATTTTAATGTTGGCGTGAGCAGTGATGATGGTTTGATTAGGTTGATAGAACAGGAACGGAATAAAGGAATTTATTTAACCGTACTGGGATATGGAATGGGAAATTATAAGGATAATAAAATGCAGCAACTTGCTGATAAGGGAAATGGAAACCACGCCTATATTGATGGATTAAACGAAGCAAAAAAAGTATTGGTAAATGAATTTGGCGGAACGCTTTTTACGATTGCCAAAGATGTAAAATTGCAACTGGAATTCAACCCTTCGCTGGTGACTGGTTACAGGCTCATTGGCTACGAAAACAGGATGCTTAATAAAGAAGATTTTAACGATGATAAAAAAGACGCAGGCGAATTGGGTAGCGGGCATACGGTTACCGCGCTTTATGAAATCATTCCTTCGGGAGTAAAATCTCCTTTTTTAAAAGATGTGGATTCTTTGAAATACCAACATAATAAAAAGAAGAAAGCCTCTTCGTTCAGTGACGAAATTGTTACTATTAAATTTCGTTACAAAGCACCGGATGGCAATGAAAGTAAATTGATTGTTCATCCTGTGAATAATGAATCGGTACCTTCTGAAAATGTTTCTGACAACTTCAGGTTTGCCGCTTCGGTAGCAGGTTTCGCCATGCTTCTCCGCAATAGCGAGTACAAAGAAAATGCTAAATATAGTATGGTATTGCAGATGGCGGGCTCATCTCTTGGAAAGGACGAGGAAGGCTACAGAAAGGAGTTTATAAGCCTTGTGAAAAAAGCGGCTGAGTTGAAAAATAGTGTCGTGAAGTCTGAAGATTATTAAGGGCTTTGTGCAATAGTAACCAGCTTTCCATTAGGCAGGCCTATTGCACTGCTGTATTTACATTCTTCAGCCTTTGTAACAAGCCCTGCTTTTTTCTCTGCAACATCTCCCAACGGGGAAGTTGTGTATCTGTAAAATTCTTTTTTACTAACTGCTTAAAGTAAAACAGGAATTATTGTTTTTTATTGGTTTACTACAGATTACTACTAAATTTAATTGTTCCCGCAACCCGGCAAAATAAACTACTAAAGCTTATAGATCTTTGTACACGCAACTTCCACTAAAGAGAGAGCGGTTGCTACGAAGAAACTTGCTCGGCGGTGTCCTGCCACCGCAAAAAGGCCCGGAGAAAACACGGTCCGGAAGAAAGTAATAATGGCTATTATCCTGAAGTCTTTTATTTTTATTTATTAAAATGCTTTTAGACAAAATAAAAAATAATATGAAAGAGATTTTAGATTTTAAAAGCGGTTATTCTGAAGTGAATGGCCTTAGCATGTACTATGAAATTTACGGAACAGGAAAACCCCTGGTGTGGATTCATGGTGGTGGCTCCAACATACAAACTACTTTTGGAAATATTATTCCGGAACTGGCAGAACGTCGCCAAATCATTGCCATGGACTTACAGGCCCACGGGCGCACCAATGACCGGAACGCTGGCCTTTCCTTTGAACGGGATGCCGATGATGTGGCAACACTTTGCAGTAACCTTGCTATTAGTAAGGCAGATTTTTTGGGGTTTAGCAACGGTGGGCAAACCACTATAGAGCTGGCCCTTCGTCATCCTTAATTAATTAATAAAATAATTATTGCTTCCGCATTTTATAAACGAAATGCAGTGTTTCCTCAATTCTGGGATGGATTTAACCACGCCACGCTAAACAATATGCCGCAGGTTTTAAGGGAAGCTTATTTAAAAGTTACGAATAATGATGAAGCCGGGCTATTGAACATGTTCAACAGGGATGTACAAAGAATGAAGGCATTTAAAGGTTGGGCCGATGAACAAATGAAATTAATTAAAGCACCTGCATTGGTCATCAACGGCAACCATGATGTCGGTAGCCCGGAACATGCGGTTGAAATGTATCGCATCATCCCCAATGGTGAACTGGCCATTTTCCCTGGCGGACACGGCGCCTATTTAGGAGCAATAGAAGCATTGGAAAATGGAAATTGGCCTACATTTAATGCAATCCATTTAGTTGAAGAGTTTTTGGACAAATAGGGGAAAGTATTTTATTTCCCGGCAGCATCTCACAACAGTGGATGTTGCGTGTCTTTTTCTCAGCAATGCCCCCACTAGCGGGAGTTGTTGCTAAGAAAAAAACCATTACTGTGACAAGGGAAGCAAAATAAAAATCCGTTGAATTTACCTGTCTGCCGATAAGCAGGTTGGTTTACTGGAAAAATCAGCATCCAACATCTTACAATTTTCCTTCCGCATATAACTGCCGCAATTCTTTTTTATTAAATTTCCCTACACTTGTTTTAGGTATCTCGGTTACAAACACGATTTTATCAGGCAACTGGTATTTGGCAAAAGAAGGCAGTAAAAAATTATTGAGTTCCTCTTGGGTGAGTGATTCCTGTTGATTATTCAAAACAATTACCGCTAATGGCCGTTCCGTCCAATGGGGATCCGGGATAGCAATAACTGATGCTTCCTTCACTTTGGTATGCGCCATAATGGCCACTTCAAGCGCTACACTGGATATCCATTCGCCGCCACTCTTGATCAGGTCTTTGGCGCGATCGGTTATTTGCAGGTATCCTTCCGCATTAATGGTTCCCACATCGCCGGTTTTAAACCAGCCATCTTCACTAAAATTTTCCCGGCTGGTAGATTTAAAATAGGAATTAATGATCCACGGGCCCCTGTATCTCGATTTCCCCGGAAGTAACACCATCCGTGGAGGCAATGTCGCCTTTTTCCAAAACGATTCTTATCTCCACGCAGGGTACCTGCTGTCCCTGCAAGGACCTTATTTTAATTTTTTCAGCAGCAGAGAGCTCATCATGCTGAGGTTGCAGCCTGCTGAGCGTACCTACCGGCGATGTTTCGGTCATTCCCCAGGCATGCACCACTTTTATCCCAAAGTCTTTCTCATAATTTTCAATAAGGCTCGGAGGTGCAGCGGCACCGCCTATCAGCACTTCTTTAAGTGGTAAAGGCTTGGCGGGAGGGTTATTTTTCAAAGCGGCATAAACGCCCAGCCATATAGTAGGCACACCGCTGGCTTTATTTACCTGTTCCTTTTGAATGATATCAATAAAGGGTGCCGGCTGAAGATGGCAGGAGGGCATGATCAATACAGCCCCCGTTAAAACAGCCGCGAAAGGAATGCCCCATGCCATCACATGAAATTGCGGGACCCCAACCAGTATCCTGTCATTGAATGATAAATCCGCTGAGTTGGGAAGCGACACCACCAGAGCATGCAGGTAGGTGGACCTGTGGGAATATAAGACGCCCTTAGGCAAGCCCGTGGTGCCACTGGTATAGCACATGCCACAGGCATCGTTTTCATCAACCTCCACCCAGGGGGTATCATCGGGAGCATCTGCAATCAGTTCTTCATAATCGATGGTGTTCTTCAGCGTCGTAGTGAAGCCTTTCGGCGCATTCAGGATAATATAGCCTTCCACGGTGGCAAGCAATGCAGCAATCGGCTCCAACAGGGGTACGAGTGTGGCATCTATAAAGATGTAGCGGTCTTCCGCATTGTTGATGATAAATTCAGTTTGTGGCTGTGAAAGCCGGATATTGATCGTATGACAAACAGCACCGCATCCCGGTATACCATAGTACAACTCCATGTGCTGGTAATGGTTCCAGGCAAAGGTGCCGATGAAGTCTCCCCGTTTTACCCTCAGTTTGTTTACCAAGGCATGCATCAGCTTTTTGCTTCGCTTACGCAAATCCAAAAATGTATAGCTGTGCCGGCTTTTATCCGGTAAAATACTGATAAACTCTTTTTTAGGGTAAACCCGGCAGCCATGGTCCAGTATGGATGGCACCGTCAGCGGGTAATTCATCATTAGTCCTTCCATATTAAATTAATTTAAAGAAAGCAATCGTGAGAAGAAGATTTAATAAATGTAATCTATTTTTCGCCAGATTGGCTACAAAAGTGTAAAGTTTTTGCAACGCATTGTTGTAACAGATAAATTTGTTGATAATGGGTATGATAGCGGGTTTAGTGGCTGGTCATGGTACAATGGCATATAAGCGCCACAGCTATCCCTGGTTTTTTCTCCTCCCAACGTGACGCCGCCTATCCGTAAAATTCTCTTTTACTTAACCGGTTAAAGTAAAACAGGAATTTTTGTTTTTTGTGGGTTTACTGTAAGCAATAGGATACTTGCACTAATTTGGGAAATACAGAAATTATTCCTTATTCCTTATTAATAACGTTACATTCGTATTAAAGGAAATTTTTCATCATTTCATGAAACAAATACCATTAATTCTTTCATTTTTTTTCAGTCTTACTATCCATGCTCAAAACGAAAAGTTATCTGATTCTTTTATTGAAAATTTCAACCATTCCGTTTTAGAAAATTTCAGATATGGCTCTACCGGAAATGAAGCTGCTTTTAAATGGCAATCTGGTGTTACTTCCAAAACAGAACCTGAATCGAAAGTGCTATTGTTTAAAATAGATCCCATGGATAGTGCGGGTGCAGGCCGTCGCCCGGAAATTATATCTAATCACTTTACTTATTTTGGCAGGTACGCTGCCCGGTTAAAAGTTCCCGGCGTAAAAGAGGTTCAACCAAATGCAGGCGCAGTTGTCGGTTATTTTACTTACTTTATGGATAGCGTGTATGGGCTTAGTGAGATAGACTTTGAGTGGCTGGTTGCTGATCCTTCCATTATTTACATAGGCACCTGGACTGGCAACAGGGGCAAACTTAAAAGAATCGGGCGAACCATAAATTTAGCTAAGGGAATTATTTACAATACGATTTATAAAGTAGGATACAAAGGAGAACCTACTCCCTTGACCGGTGCTCAAAACCAGCCCGAAACCATTGAGGCTATCGATAATTATGATGCTTCATCCGGGTTTTATACTTACGGGTTTGACTGGCATCCTGATCGCCTTACATGGTGGATGATTCAGCCGGTAACAGGTAAGAAAATCGTTTTGTGGGATTACCAGGGATCTCAAAGAGGAATACCCCAGCATCAAACGTATTACCGTATGAACTTTTGGCATACCAACGAATGGGGAGTTGAAACCAATCTTAACGCAATTGAGAAACCATTGCACCCCTATGAACTTGAAGTTGATTGGATGTCGTATGACCCATTCAATAAGTGATTGAACTTTTATCTTTCACCATATTACTAAAGCATAATCAGGCCCTGAAAACCAGGCGGCTTTAAGTACCTTTTATAAATTTTTCAACCTCTGGAAAATATATATCCGGCCTGTCGAGCCAGCCATAGTGGACGCAGTGATCCATTAATACTACTTTGGAATCCTTCAAAATTGTATGTTCCGTTAAGGCTGTTTGCTCTTCAATAATATCCTGCTTGCCCTGGATGATCAATACCGGTTTATTAAAATGAGATAAGTTGCTCTTACAATCAAATTTTATTTTTTGCATGTCTTGCCAAACAAGGTCGTTAACAATAGGATTCCCTTGCGTGAGCCTTTCAGCGATGGCAGGAATATTTTTTCGATTATATAAATAAGCCGGGGCCAGCGCCAGTCCCCTGTGAAGCCTTGCATAGAAACTTGTGTCACCATTGCTTATTTTTTCATTCCAGTATTTTAATGAGTCTCTTTCCTGCAAACTCAACTTCGAATGAATCCTCGTACTCACGTAAGACAACAAACCGAGATCCATGCCCCCGGATGAGGACAAAATAAGCGACTCAATATTTTGCGGGTAAAGAGTGGCGTAATACGATGCAAGCATTCCTCCAAAAGAATGGCCGAGAACAACCCACTTTTGGATTTTCAAATGCTTTCTCAAATTCTCAATATCTTCAACCATCAGTTGCATGGTTACAGTTGACGTATCCAACTTTTGTAAAACCGATTTACCGGTTCCGCGCTGATCATAAATAATTGTTTTATTTTTTTTTGATAAGGCTTTTGCAAGATCAACAAAGCCATCACTGTTCATTCCGGGGCCACCATTAATAATTAACAACGGTTTGCCCGAACCAAACGTCCTGTAATAAATCTTTGAATCTGCAGATGCTGCATATCCCTCTGTTTGAGAATGTGCCTCCAGGCAAATAACATTAACCGCAATTAATACAAATAAAAATTTCATGAAGAAAAGATACCGGAAATATAAATGAGCCCAGGTTGGTTTTGTGCCAGGCTAAACAAATATTTTATGAACGGCAATTGATATCATTTCATTCCCGGCAGTGTTCCAAGCGGGGGCGCAGCGTATCAGTAAAATTCTCTTTTACTAACCGCCTAAAGTAAAACAGGAATTATTCTTTTTTGTTGGTTCACTGTTGGCTAACTCACTTGCTTTTTTCTAAGAATTATAATCCCGAATTGTCGGGTGAGGACACCCGGCCGTAGAGAGGCGCCAAAACGGGGAACAATGGGTTACGATGGTTCGCAATTTTTATCACAGCAACGCCCCCTAATTCAAACGCAAAAATTGGGTTGCCACATTTCCTTTCCTGTCACAATCCACAAATCTCTATTTTTGCGGCATGCAAAAACCGGTATTGGTAATAAAATTAGGTACGGCGGTAATCTCAGATGATCACGGAATCAATCATGGAGTAATAAAGAAAGTAGCATCTGAAATTGCGTCGCTTTCCCCCAAATACAATGTAGTACTTGTTTCCAGCGGTGCCGTGGGAAGCGGGAAAAAATTGTTGCGCCACTATAAAGGCTCATTAACCGAACGCAAAGCTGCCGCTGCGGTGGGCAACCCGATATTAATTATGCTGTATCAAAAATATTTTGAAGCGTACAACATTCCTGTGGCCCAGGCATTGTGTGAACGGCATCATTTTTCCAATCGTCCGCAGTTCCTGCAATTGAAAGATACGTTCGATACCTTTTGGCAAAACAGTATTGTGCCCATCGTGAATGAAAATGATTTGGTGAGTAACATCGAGCTGAAATTTTCTGATAATGATGAACTGGCTACATTGATAGCCGTTGGCTTTAATGCAGAAGCGATGATCATCTGTACTTCTGTTGGCGGTTTAATGAATCATGAAAAAGAAATTATTCCGCTGGTTGAAAAGGTCGATAATAAAATTTTAGATTTAGTAACAACTGATAAAACCAATGTTGGCCTGGGTGGAATGATCTCTAAACTTACCTTTACAAGGCTTGCCATCTCTCTCGGGATAAAAGTGGTCATTTGCGGGCTTAAATCCGATTCACCATTCCGGGAAGCCCTGAGCGGAACAAACGGAACTTCTTTCAATGCACAATCTTCCAACCTGAAAGCGCGACAAAAATGGCTGGCAAGCGGCAGCATCACCTTAGGCAGCATCCTGATGGATAAAGGCGCGGTGAAGGCTTTGCATCAAAGAAGAAGTTTACTTACCGTCGGCATAAAAAATGTAAATGGTAAATTTGAATCGGGGGAAGTGGTGCAACTGATGGATGAGGATGAGCAAATAATTGGTGTAGCCAAGGCAAAACTGGCAGCCAAAGCCATCCGGGATAATATTTCTGTAAAAAATGTGGTGGCCGCTCACGCAGATGACATTGTTTTATTTTAAAAAAAAGAAAATGAATTCCGTTTTATCACTTATCGTAAAAACACACAAAGCTTCAATAAAGCTGCGCAGCATGAATGATAGCCAGATTCAAAATATGTTGCTATCACTCGCCGATGCGCTTGAGAAAAACAGGTCGCGTATCCTGGAAGCAAACGCTAAAGATCTTTCGAAACAGGACCCTGACAATCCGCGCAATGACCGGCTAACGCTGAATGAAGAAAGGGTAATCAATATTGCGAATGCGATTCGCAATGTGAGCCAATTACCTGATCCCTGCGGAAAGGTTTTGGAAAAAAGAACCTTGCACAATGGTTTGCAATTGGAAAAAATTTCTGTACCGCTTGGTGTAGTGGGCGCTATTTATGAATCGCGGCCCAATGTAACTTTTGACATCGCTGCCTTGTGCCTGCGCAGTCATAATGCATGTGTGTTGAAAGGGAGTATTGATGCGCATGAAACGAATATAATAGCAGTTGATATTATTAAGCAGGCGCTGAAAGAAAATAATATGGATGAAGGCCTGGTAACGCTATTGCCGCCGGAAAGAGAAGTGGTACAGGAATTATTTACCGCAACGAAATATGTGGATGTATTGATTCCACGCGGTTCCGACGGACTGATTCAATATGTAAGAAAAAATAGTTTGGTTCCTGTAATTGAAACCGGCGCAGGTGTGTGCCATGTGTACGTGGAGAAAGACGCCAATTTAAAAAAGGCGGTAGATATTGTGGTGAATGCAAAGGTTTCACGCCCATCGGTATGTAATGCAGCAGATGCTATCATCGTGGATAGCCCCATTGCGAAAGATTTTTTGGATCAATTGCAACCTGCATTTAATAAATACGACGTAGAAATTTTTGCAGATAAATCTGCTTATGATTTGCTGAAAGATTATCCTCATTTGCAAAAAGCTTCGCCTGAAGATTTTGGCCGTGAATTTTTAAGTTTGAAATGTGCCATCAAAGTAGTGGATGATATCGACGAAGCTTTGGAGCATATTTCAGAATATTCAACCAGGCACTCCGAAGCGATCGTTTCTGAAAATAAGAAACAGTGTGAAAGATTTTTGCAGGAAGTAGATGCAGCGGCGGTTTATTCCAACGCCTCAACGAGATTTACCGATGGCGAAGAATTTGGTTTGGGTGCGGAGATCGGCATCTCCACTCAAAAGCTTCATGCAAGAGGACCATTCGCATTAGAAAAACTCGTTACCGAAAAATGGGTGATAAGGGGAGAGGGGCAGGTAAGGTAAACTCACGATAGCGAGACTTTGCCTATCTGTAAAATTCTCTTTTACTAATCGGTTAAAGAAAAGAGGAATCCATTAAATTTATTGGTTTACTGGAAATAGTTATAATCCTGAAATGCAGTTCTAGTCATTGTTTAAAATGAGGACTGGTAGGGAGATCATCCTCGTCTTCATCGCGATACATGCGGTGTTTTATTTTTATCTTTATATTGTAAACAGGTCAGAAAATCTAAAACAAAAACCAATCAAATGAGAAATGTAATCTTCGCAATCAACACGAGCTTAGATGGCTACTGCGATCATACCAAATTCTATCCCGATGAAGAAACGATGCAGTATTTTACGCACCTCACGCGAAGTGCTGACACATTCCTCTACGGGCGTAAAACTTATGAATTGATGGTTCCTTATTGGCCTGATGTGGCGAAAAACTCTTCCGGGCAGAATGACAGAAAAGTGGATATCGAATTTGCCAGGGCATTTGACGCCGTCGATAAAATTATTGTTTTCTCACAATCATTAGGCAGCCCTGAAGGGGAAAAAACGAGAATTGTTCGTACAGGCCTGCAGGGTGAAATACTTAAATTGAAACAGGAACAAGGCAAAAATATTTTAACCGGTGGTGTAAATATTCCTTCACAACTTGCAGAGCTTGGCCTGATTGATGAATATCATTTTGTGGTTCACCCGATAGTTATAGGAGAAGGCAGGCGGTTGTTTGAAGGTATCAACCTGCAAGAGAAATTACAATTAAAATTGGTTGAGTCAACGGTTTTTAAATCGGGGTGTGTTGCGCTTCGGTACTTGAAACAATGAGAGAAAAATCTTAGGCCCGAGCTGAGCCCCCTGCAAGGGACTCGGCGTGTGAAAGGCAAAGAACAGATTTATTTTTAACCTACCGCCGAGTCTTTCGAAGAGGACTCTGCTATGACTTAACTGGTTAAAGTAAAACAGGAATTATTGTTTTTTGTTGGTTTACTGTTGGCTAACTAACTTGCCTTTTCAGCATAGGGGCGTTTTTTCTCAGCAATGTTTCCCTACCGGGGTGTTGCGTATCTTTAAAACAATTTTATGTGAAATATTGCTACTTTTGAGGAGGCACGCGATTAGCTGATCATCTTGACTACTCCTCACTTCTTTATATAACGCTATTATGAAGACAACTCCTTTCGTTCTCCTGTTTACTGCTTTTTTAGCATTTCAGGCAAGCCAGAAGTGCAATGCACAAACAAATGCTACCAACACGCAGCCGGATACCACCCACACATGGTGGAAACAGGCCGTCGTCTACCAGGTATACGTGCGGAGCTTTAAAGACGTCAATGGGGATGGGATCGGTGATCTTAAGGGTATCGAACAAAAACTGGATTACATTAAGGCACTTGGCGTTAACGTTATTTGGCTTTGCCCCATCTTTCCTTCACCAAATTTTGACTACGGTTACGATGTCAGCGACTATTATCGTATTGCCAAAGATTTCGGGAACATGGCTGATTTTAACAGCCTGGTGGCTGCCGTCAAAAAGCGGGGGATGAAAATGATCCTGGATATGGTGATTAACCACACTTCAAGTCAAAACCGCTGGTTTATTCAATCGGAGCAATCAAAAACGAATCCTTATCACGATTTCTATTTCTGGCGCAATCCGGGCCCCAACGGGGGGCTGCCAAATAACTGGACAAGAAACTGGACCTACAACAAAAACCTTAATCAATATTATCTGCACCTTTTTTCTCCGCAACAGCCCGACCTCAACTGGGATAACCCGGCCGTTCGCGATACACTCTTTAATATGATGCGCTTCTGGCTTGATAAAGGCGTTAATGGTTTCCGCCTTGATGTGGTTTCATACTATTCCAAGAAAACCGGGCTTCCTGATATGCCTAAAGCCGACAGAAGCTTTTTCGCCAACGGGCCCCACGAACATGAATACCTGCAGGAGATGAACCGCCGGGTGTTTAGTCATTATAAAACAATCATGTCTGTCGGCGAAGCCCCCGGAGTAGGCTTAGCCCAGGCTCCGCTGTATGTGGGCCCTGACCGTCATGAACTGGATATGATCTTTCAATTTGATGTGGTAAACCAGCGTCTGACTGATTCGCTTCCTGCATTTAAAAATATTTTCGCCCGGTGGGACAGCGCACTTACCGAACAGGGAAAAGGATGGAATGCTGTTTATTTAGGTAATCACGATAATCCGCGTCTCGTCTCCCGGCTGGGTAACGACAGTGCCTGGCGGGTACCATCGGCCAAACTATTGGGCACGTTACTATTAACCATGCGTGGGACGCCTTTTCTCTACCAGGGAGACGAACTCGGAATGACCAACGCCCCTTTCACAACTATTAGTCAATTGAGAGATCGCCTGATACTGAGCTTTTATGAAATGGCTAAAGCCTCGGGAAAAGACGTGACAGCATTCAGGCAAAACCTGCTTAAAAAAGGGCGGGATAATGCAAGGACGCCTATGCAATGGAATGACACAAAAAATGGTGGATTTACTACCGGCAATCCATGGATTATGGTGAACCCGAATTATAAAACCATTAATGTTGCTGCCGAAGAGCGCAATCCGAATTCTGTTCTGAATTACTATAAACGCATTATCAAATTTCGCCACGGCCATGATGCAATGGTTTATGGTGCTTTAAAAGTATATGGCCTTGATAACCCCGACATATTCGCGTACACGAGGGGAAGTGGCAACGACCGGTACCTGGTGCTGCTCAATATGTCAGGCAAGACAATCGATTTTGCTTTGCCTTCCGGCCTTGGAAATGCGCCGGGAACGCTGCTGATTGATAATTATGAAAAAATACAGCGGCAGTCGGGTTCATCGGTTAACATGAGGCCATGGGAAGCCATGTTGTTTAAATTGTAAAAAGGTGAGAGAAAATTTATTGCCTCCCAACCGGGGCGTTGCGTTCCTGCAAAATTCTCTTTTACTAACCGGTTAAAGTAAAAGAGGAATCTATCGAATTTGTTGCTTTACCGGAAATAATTATAATACAGAATTATCGGATGCTGACAACCGCCAAAAAAGAGACTCTTTGTACTGCCCCGATCTTTTGAGAATGGCCATTGCAAGCTAAAATTTCTTTCTCCAAATTATAGGTTCTTTACAATTGCCAATGCTCTTTTTACATGTTCGTCAGGTGAGATTTTATCTTTTGTTGATGAAAAGACAGCTACAATTTTATCATTTTTATTGATAACAAAGGTGGTGCGCGGGATGAAGCCATGTGTAACCTCCACGCCCCTTACATCTTTAAAAGCCTGGTTTGGAACTATCAACTTCAGGCCATAGCTTGCTGCAATTTTACCTCCGGGGTCTGAAGCTACCGGGAACTTGCCCGCACAGTATTGCGGATCAGAAGAGAATGAATTCAACCGCTGGATATCATCTGCAGATACACCGATAATGGTAGCGCCCGCTGCTGTAAATTGATCCTTCATTTCAGCGAAAGTATGCGCTTCCAAATCACAGCCCCCTGTATAGGCAGAAGGATAGAAATAAACCACAACAGGCCCTCTGGCAAGGGCTTTTCTTAATGAAAAATCAAAATCCTTGCCCGCCAGGCTGGCTTTGGCAGTAAATGCAGGAGCTGCAGTTCCAATTGACAACATGGTTGATTGGGCAAAACCTGACTGGGTAATAAAAAGCGAAAAGCTGAAGAGTAAAACGGATAAATAACAATATTTTTTTAACATGGCTGATTATTTTTTTATTTAATAAAATCACCAACAAACTTACAAAAGTTTGTTGATTAATCATTATGCTTAATGCTATGGTTCGTGTGTACGAAACATGGCGAAGCTAATCATCAACTCTGCGCCAGCCAAGCCACGCTTATGGGTTAGGCGGTTTTGTTTGCTCTTTGTCAATCTCCTTAGCGATGGTATTCAGAAAATTGGCGGTAGCCTCATGCCGCCGGGTACTCTCCGCCTCAGGCCATGCACTGTTGATAGCGACCACAAGGTGCCGCGCAGGGTCTATATGAATCACCTGGCCATAGATGCCCAATGCCTCGAAAGTGCCGTCATCATAGGTCCACCATCCGTATCCATAGCCCAAACTGCCCCAAATTTGGGTTTGCGTATGAGTCGCTGCCTGGAACCAATCGCCGGGAACAATGGATTCCCCGTTGATGCGTCCGCCATCGAGAACAAATTGTCCGAACCGCCCGAAATCACGGAGTGTCATTTGGAGGCAGCAGCCTGCCAGTTCCTGGCCAGTCCGGTCCAAATTCCAGGTGGCCTTCTGCTCCATACCGTAAGGAATCCAGATCTTCGAGGAAAGGTAGTGGGATAACGTTTGATGGGTAGCTGAGCTGACAAGGACACCCAGCAGGTGAGTTTCGCCCGTACTATACACCCATTTTTTGCCAGGTTCTGCCACAGCCGGCAAACGCCGCATGTAACTTACGGTTGCATTCATGCCCGGTTCTACCGGATCTGTATAAAACCTTGCAATGTCAGCATTTGGATCTGTGTAGTTCTCGGTCCATCGTACACCAGTGGTCATTGCCAGGAGATTGCGGATGGTAACCTTATCGTAGGCACTCCCTTTTAAATCGGGGATGTAGGCAGTTACGTAGTCGTCTAAACTTTTGATGTAACCATCTTTGATCGCAGCACCCACGAGGGTGCTCGTTACTGACTTTGCAACAGACATGGATGTCCATCGGCCGGAATCGCTGTACCCAAGTGCGTAGCGTTCCAGCCGGATCTTTCCATCCTGTAAAATGAGGAGGCCGGCTACTTTCTGTTGAGCCATAAAATCTTCCAATTCTTTTTCTTTCTCTCCACCTGTGTTAAATGCGGCAATGGGCAATCCCTGTGGAAGCTCGTGCACTTTGCTCCCGTTCGGCACTTCGCGTGCATTATAAACCTCATCAAAATGCGCAAAGCCAAGTTCGCGCTCCGCCTGGTTCCAATGGGAATTGTCTTTCGGAAGGGAGTCGGGGTCAGAGATGCTCTGGGCAAAGGAGGCAGGCCCCAGCGACAGCGCAATAGCCAGCCCAACAATGGATAGGATCGGTGAGGTAAAGAGTGTACGCATGATTTGATTTTGTTTTTGCACTCATTAGAGATTACTAAACTGATTGATATTCATTAAATATACAAAAAATAAAAAATAATAGAATCAGGTAGAACAGTGGCAAAGGTTTTTAAGCAAGGGATAAAGATGCGGCCATTGGTTCATCATTCTTTCCCCGATGCTATTAAAATCCCATAATAATTACTACATAGAATTTAGAATATCTATATTACATTATAATGCTACGCAGCCATATAATTATTTGTTCACTCCTGGTGCTTTTAGCTATCCCGGTTTATATAGCAGATAATAATACCCTAAAAAGCAGTGGGGGCAATTGGACATCTCTTGATCTAAGAGGCCTGTTTATTTGGTCATACCTGGTTTTCATCGGGATTTACATTGTGCTTAGCACTTTGGCAGTCATCTACTCCCATCACTTTACCTTATTAAAAATTCACCTTTATTCTGCAATCCTTTCCCTTGCGATGCTTGGTATCGGCCTTTTACTATTCGATAAGATTGGTAAAAATAACTCCAGCAAAACATACAGTGCAAAAATGGAACGGCGAAAATCTCTATTCAACCATATCCGGCTAAAACGTTGGTGGTTTGTGCCAACAGCCGAAAACCCAAAGGAAATTCACGTTGACCTTGAAGTTTCGCCAGCAGGGAGGTTTGCGGCGCTTGCTACCGGAAAAGAAAATGATGAAAACGGAAAGAATATTTTTTCATCAGATGGTGAAGTTCAGCATTTGGTAAAAGCAGGTGAACCTATTCATTACGTGTTTCCTTTAACCATTATTAATTCCGGGCAGGCAAAAAATATTGAATTCACTTTTTACTTATTTAAAGGCGCCTCCCGGGGAGCCAACCGATGACGATGTGGTGAAGATATTTAAAGACTCAATAGTTACCCATGATGATGGTTCCTACTTTTATGAAAAGATGCCACTGCCTTTGAATGAAATACCCAAATAATAGTAACGGCGGACAAAATATTTTTCCTCAGCCATGTCTCCCAACGGGGTTGTTGCGTACCTGTAAGATTCTCTTTTACTAACCGGTAAAAGTAAAAGAGGAATTATTGTTTTTTATTGGTTTACTGGAAATAGTTACTACCCTGAAATGTCGGGTGAGGACACCTGCCAGGAAAGAGGTTTTTCATCAATGGTGCCAATGAAATGAGATATAGTATCGATTAATTGGTAACCAATTCTTTTGAACTCGTCCTTGCTAATTTCAATTGGTGATTCTCTATTGTCTCTCATGTCAATATTTATTGCTTTTTAGTTTGAAAAGGCTAATTTCTTGCAGCCAGGTTACAAGTGCGCAATGTCGACAAAGCAAGGCGCATAACGGGCAGGTATTACCGATGGTGGGGCTTTTTAGCACTACCCTTGAATTGAAAAACTAAAGTTTAGCCAAGCACAAAAGTGTCATAAAACCCCGTCACCCCCGCTTTTGGCATTACCTTGTTAGCGGTTCGTTGTTCTTTCTTTCACCCATTAGATGTCAATTTAAATATCATTAAGTTGTTGCCATCAAAGCCATGGTTTTTAAAATTAAATTTTTCCAAAAGCCTTGTTGAACTTTGATTTTCAAAATGAGTATATGCTTCTATTGAATTTAGTCCGATATGTTGAATTCCAAAGTCAATTACTTTTGAAGCCGCTTCCTGCATTATTCCTTTTCCCTGAAAGCCGGGTAATAATTCATATCCAATTTCTGCCTTTAAATTGTCGTCCGAAAAGTCAAATAAACAGATTGTTCCAATTAGTTGGTTAGTACCTTTCAATGTGATTGCCCAATAAATTGAATCGTTCCTTTGGATGTTTTCATTGATAGCCTGTATGAAAATCTTTGCGTCATCAATTGATTTACTTGGTTTCCTGTCAAGGTATTTGTTAACGTTGCCGTCCGAACGGAGAGCAAATATTTCATTGGCATCACTACTTACAAGTTGCCTCAATGTCAACCTTTCTGTTTTCAAAACCGGAAACGGCTTAAAATTTCTGTCTCCCATTTAAACTTATTAAAACTTATTAAAAAAAATTATCGGTGTCGCTTTACAATGCACACAACGTCCACAGCTTTGCGCAGGCGGGTTAATAGATATTCGTCTGCCCATAACTGTTGCCAAATTTATAAATAATTATTCATTATTATTACTATCGTTCAGCAGACTTAGGTCAGACCGAACTACCGCTGAAAACTGCACTACTGCTGATTGTTAGCAGGTCTGCCCCGCTTGCGCAAAACTGAATGTAAGCTGCCGTTTAGTTTTTTGATGATGGAATTTGTTTTAAATATTTTTTTGTTTTGTCTAATGGGTAGTAGGTATTTATCAGATATACAAACAAGTTCTTTTGTCGCAGCCGGGTCTCTCGCAGAGGACTCGGCGTATGTGAACTGTTCTATTTATTGTACGACGAGTCCCCTATCGGGAGACTCGTCTGAGACCAAAATACAATGGTCAACATACTACCTTAATATGGTCAACATTCTATACCATACCATTATAACCGTAACATTGCGCTAAGGAGAGGTTGACAATTCCCCCTATTTAATCAAACCAATACCTCTCTCTTATGTGGCTTCCGGTGCGTTGCCCTTTTTAGCCCCGGTAAAAACAACAGTGCTGCTGTAGCACCACATACCCCTTCGGCAAGTACCGTAAACGGCGCACCGGTAAAATGTGCAAGTGATCCTATTAAAAGCCCTCCGATAGGTTGCATTCCAAGAAAAGCCATTACATAGTAGCTAACTACCCTCCCCCGCATCTTTTCGTCTACGTGAGTTTGAATATAAGTATTGCTTGCCGAAATCTCCGTAAGCATACCTCCTTCCCCGATCATTATAAACAATAAAGCAAGTATTAAATTTTTGGTATAAGAAAATAAGATAAGCCCGATGCTAAATACCAAAGCCGAGTAGGCAATTATTTTCAGGTATTTACTGCCCTGCTTTCTTGTTGCCATATATACAGCGCCAAATAATGCGCCTAATCCCGAAATACTATTAAGCCAGCTAAAGGTGGTAACATCCCCTTTAAAAACGGATGCGGCATAAATAGGTAATAAGGTAGTGTAAGGCATCACCAGCAGGCTCATTACAGCGGTTAATAAAATAACAGAACGTAACCCCGGATTCGCTTTAAGGTATTGATACCCTTCCTGTAATCCTTCCCAGAGAGGCTCCGTATTTTTTGCACGGGCAGGTATGGTTATTTTCATAAAAAGTAACGATACGATTACCGCAATAAAACTTAAGAAATTAATAAAGAAACAAACATCTTCACCATAGCTGCTTAATAATATTCCGGCTACAGCAGGCCCAAGCAAACGCGCCAGCGTAACCATAGTGGAATTGAGCGCAATGGCATTGGGCAACTGCTTCTTGTCTTCTACCAGCAATACCATCAGCGACTGGCGGGAGGGCGTATCAAAGGCGTTGATGACACCCAGCAATACACTTAGAAAAATGATAGTACCAACGTTATAATTCCCCATCCACACCACCAGGGCGAGTAACCCGGCCTGCACCATTGAGGCAACCTGGGTTACCAGCAACGTTTTGTACCGGCTATGCCTGTCTACCAAAGCCCCTGCATAAGGAGATAAAAGTAAAATCGGTATCTGCCCCGCAAAAACTACCACACCCAGCATAAAGGCCGAATGAGTAAGATTATATACCAACCAGCTTACAGCAATACGTTGCATCCAGGTACCTATCAATGAAATAGCCTGCCCCGAAAAGTATAAGCGGAAATTATAGTAACGTAAAGCCCTTAAAGCCGTGGGGAGTTTTATTAGTGACATTGTATAATAAGCAAATGTAGAACTCTCCGGCAATGAACAACCGTGATAACTGTATAAATTTAAAACTCAAAAGTTTTAACTATATCAAAACAATGCCTCCGGTTGATATATGCTTTTTGCTTTCTTCGTACGCTTTTTACTTTCTATATAGGCAAAATCCTTTTTGACAGATATAGTTTTTTACTTTTTCGCTATGGAAAATCTTTTTTCATCAGCGACTTCTATCTTGTCTCAGCCGAGTCTCTGGCAGAGGACTCGGGGTATGTGAACTATTCTGTTTATTGTACGACGAATCCCCTATCGGGAGACTCGTCTAAGACCAAAGCAATATCTCCAAATGGGGTCGTTACGTACATGCAAAATTTACTTTTACTAACCAATTAAAGTAAAAGAGGAATCCATTAAATTTATTGGTTTACTGGAAATAGTTATGATCCTGAAATGGCGGATGCGGATAACCGACAGGAGATGGAGTTAACTTATCTTCTGCCAAATTTCCGAAAAGCTTGGATTGTTTGGTAATAGCCATAGGCAACAAAAACTCTTCCCTAAAAAATCCCATAAATAAGACCAATTAGTTAACGATAAAGTATGTTCTAAATTATTATTAGTTTTAAAAAGATCCTCCGTGTCGAAGTGCCTGAGTGGATTCATAAACTTTAGAAATGATTCCGTGAAATCCCATTTAAAGGTTATTGGAAAGCCGAATGAAAATTCGTTTGTGCTAAGAATTAAAAAATAAAAAAAGATGAAACCAATCCCGAAAGAAAATACGAATCCTAAAACCCAGTTCCTGCCAAAATCGTTTGATACGCCATTGAGAAAAAGGTTAAGTTTTGTAAAAAATTTATTACTAACCCAATCTATTTGTTTATAATAATTTTTTACTTCTCTTGCCAAATATTCATAAGATCTAACCGAATCACCTTGCCTTTGAAATACAGTTTGTAATTGCCCAAAAGCTAATTTTCCTTGCCCATAGTTAATTTCAAGTCCTTTATATGCGTATTCCGGAAAATCTGTTTCAGAAATGAATATTTCATTTATTTGACTTTTTTCAAATTCAAACCTAACCTTCGAGAAATTACTGTTATATATTTCAGCTTTACCTAAATTTGAATGTTTAATTTTTAAACTTCCATCTTTATCCATTCTTATGTCCAACAGTTTTACAAGCCCCGCGTTTTTAAAATCTTCAAAAGAAATTTCCTTGAACAAACTATCGCTGATGTTTAACGTTGATTCAGAAGAAAGATTTCCGCTTATTATCAAATTGTTTAGGTGTGAATTGTTTAAAATTTTAGCATTGAAATGACTCTTTCCGTAAGAAAGTTTTATTGTGTTCTTTAATTCACTCGCTTCAATTATCAATTCTTTTTTAAATGTACTATTAGAAAAACTTACCTTTTCTAAAGTGGAATTAGATATGATAAATGATTTTGAGAAGTTGCAAGTTTCAAAAAGAAATTCCTTAATTCGCGACTCTTCAGATAATCGAAATGTATCATCCGATGTGAGACTTTTCATCATGAATTGGTTACAATTCAAAGCGTGACAGCTCGTTTCTTTTCTTAAGTTTCCCGTCAATGTAAAAGTTGATGCGACCGTCGTTTGTTTAATTGTTAAGGTGTGAATACCAACACATCTAATATACAGAGTGCTAAAAATACTACTGGCAATTGTAAAATCGTCTTTAATGTTGGATGTGCATTCTAGTGAGGAAGCATGATGACAATTAACAATTTTTAAGTTTTGACAAACAATATCTAGAGAGAGGTCGGCTTCGAAAATGACGTTATCAAAAATTATGTTGTTGGTGCTTATTCCTTTGATGTTTAACTTGCTTTTAAAAACGCAATTTTTTACAGTTATTGGAGAATTATTATTTCGAATATCTACCGAAAAAAGGCTTTCATTTCTTTCATAAAACAGAAGTCCTTCAAGTGTTATCCTATTATCACTTAAACAATTTAATTCTTCAAAAGCGTCTTTGTAGGCATTATAGAATCTGACATTTTTGCCATAATTAAATAGACTATCTAGTGTAGAATTATCGATAGAAAGTTCCCGAAAATCCATAATACTAAGTTATTGCTTTTAATTAATACCCCCATTTCTGGTGCATGTCTCCAGACCTTTAACTATCCGTTACTTGCTTCACGCCCTTTTGCATTCTATCGCCGACTGGCTGCTCGGATAGAAGCGGAAAGCCCGGTGAAGCATTGTGCTTGGCCTTGTGCCGGACTTGCAGCGTATTGCCGTTCCCTTAGCTGACAGCCCCTAATCCATTATCAATTCATCAATACATTCACGCTTTTGTATCCGCACATTTGGGTGCATGTTCGGTAATATGTTGCGCCATCATCTGCAGCAGCTCCCAGTGTCATTTAGCAACCACTTTCCTTTTTTTCTCAGCAATGTCTCCCAACGGGGACGTTGCGTATTTGCAAAATAACAATTACTGTTTTTTGTTTCTTTACTGCCCTTATTCATTCTTGTATTCAATCAGTGTGATAATTTAAAACCATTGAATAAATCTAAACCATTGTTTCCAAATTGTAGATCAAGGTAAAGATTGTTGGCAAAGAAGGGTAACAACAGCGGGAGCCCGGGAGGAAGTAATAATGTCAATTATGCTGAAATATTTTATTTTTATTTATTAAAATGCTTTTTAGGTAAAATAAAAAATAACATGCACGAAATGGTAGATTTTAAAAAAGGTTATTCTGAAGTGAACGGCCTTAGAATGTACTATGAAATTTACGGAGAAGGAAAACCCATGGTGCTGATTCATGGAGGAGGTTCAACCATGCACACCACCTTCGAAAATATCATTCCGGAACTGGCAAAGCATCGCCAAATTATAGCCATGGACTTGCAGGCTCATGGACGCACCAACGACCGGAACGCTGACCTTTCCTTCCGACAGGATGCCGATGACGTGGCAGCACTTTGCAAAAACATGGGTATCAGCAAGGCTGATTTTTTAGGGTTTAGCAATGGTGGACAAACCACTATAGAACTAGCCCTTCGTCATCCTGAATTAATCAATAAAATAATTATTGCTTCCGCATTTTATAAAAGGAATGCAGTGATTCCTCAATTCTGGGATGGCTTTAATCAAGCTGCACTTAACAGGTTGCCACAGGTTTTAAAAGACGCTTATTTAAAAGTTACGGATAATAATGAAGCAGGGTTGCTAAACATGTTCAATAAAGACGTACAGCGAATGAAGACATTCAAAGGCTGGACCGATGAACAAATGAGATCGATAAAAGCAACCGCATTGGTCATCAACGGCAATAATGATGTTGGAAGCGTGGAGCATGCTGTTGAAATGTACCGGCTCATCCCTGATAGTGAACTGGCCATTTTCCCCGGCGGCCACGGTGATTATTTAGGTTCCATTGAAACATTAGTAAATGGAAAATGGCCTGCGTTTAATGCAATCCGGTTAGTTGAAGAGTTTTTGGATAAATAGCGAAACGTATTTTACTGTCGCCTGCTATTATTAGGTTAACCATATCCGTTAGTTGTGCTGTACTGAGATTCGGCCCAGCCGGAAAGGTGTAACTAAGGACTTACGACTATCAAATTCTTGTCTCAGCCGGGTCTCTCGTAAAGGGCCCGGCTTATATGGACTTTTCTATTTATTGTACGACGAGTCCCCTATCGGGAGACTCGTCTGATACCAAAACTTACAGTCGTTCCCAAATTCAATCTTTGTTTTCTATATTGAAGTAGCCGGTAATTGGATAACAAAGTTCGTTCCTTCACCTACCTTACTATCCACTTTTATCTCGCCGTCATGAGCTTTGATAATATCATAACTTAAACTCAATCCTAATCCGGTTCCACTTCCTGTGGGTTTGGTGGTGAAGAATGGTTGGAATATTTTATCTTTTATGTTTTGAGGAATACCACTTCCGTTGTCTTTAACGGTTATGAACACACTATTTCCGGATTTCTTTGTAGTTACTGAAACAGTTGGTTGATACGAAATAGAATTTTCACTTTTTTGTTTGTTTACTACCTTTTGCTTTTCGTTTACGGTGTAGAAAGCATTGTTATAAAGATTCAATAAAACTCTCCCAATATCCTGTGGAATGATATTTATTTTCCCAATTGACGGATCGAAATCGGTTTTCATCGTTGCGTTGAAGCTTTTATCTTTTGCCCTCAATCCATGATAACTCAATCGTAAATATTCATCTGCCAAAGCGTTAATATTGGTGGGTTCTTTTACACCTGTACTTGACCGTGAGTGTTGCAACATACCTTTTACAATATCGCCGGCGCGTTTGCCATGATAATTTATTTTTTCTTCGTTTTCTATTACATCATTGGCAATTGCCTTCGCGTCTTCTGTATTTCCTTTTTCCATTTCATCTTTCATTTCAATAAGCAACTCTTTGTTGACATCAGAAAAATTATTCACAAAGTTTAACGGGTTTTGAATCTCATGCGCAATTCCCGCGGTAAGTTCACCAAGTGAAGCCATTTTTTCTGATTGGATAAGTTGGGATTGGGTATTTTTCAACTCTTCAAGGGTTTGTTCAACTTTGGATTTTTGATTGTCTATTTCCTGTTTTTGTTTTTGAAGCAGGACAAATGATCTTTTTCTGTAAATATTTCGCCGCCAGAGTCCACCTGCAACCAATAGCAATATTAAAAGACCGGCTAACAGAACATATACATTTAAACGATTTCGGTATTGCAATTGATTTTGTTCTATTTTTTGCTTTAATTCCTGTTGATGTATCTGTTCATTAAAGGCATAACTCTGCGCCTCTCTTGTTTTTTCCCTGCTAAACAATTTTTCCCTTAAAGCAATGGATAATTGCAGGTATTTTATAGTGCTGTCCTTCATTCCTTTCTGCTCATAAATATGAGCCAGCTGAGTTGCAGCTCTCATTTCTCCTTCAGGGTAGGACTTTATTCCTTTTTGTATGATTGACTTTTGGGCATAATAAACGGAAGAATCAATTTGGTTGGTTGATTCAAAAATTTTAGACATTCCGTTGCATATATCTACAAGGTCAATATAAACAGCTGATTTTTCAGCAACCGGAATACCTTTCCTGTAATATTCCAATGCCTGTTCATTCATTCCTTTGTCTGCATAGATATTTCCAAGGGTTAAATAAATACCACTCCATTCCTTAGTAAGCGCATACGATTTCAGTCCATAGTACAAGGCTGAATCTGGTTTATTTATTTTTTCATACACAGAGCCCAGGAGTCCTAATATAATAGCCCTTTGACCAGTGTAAACTTTTGGAGATTTTGAAAATAATTCTGCCCGGAGGCCATATTTTCGCGCCTGTTCATAGTCGTCCTGCTCCAGGTAACAGGTCATTAATGTAGAATTAGCAGTGGCAATAAGTATAGTATCCTTAAGGTTTTCAGCCAAAGACAAGTTTTTAAAACCAAAATCCAATGCACCAATGAAATTTCCATTAAGTGATAAGGAAAAAGACAAAAGATCAAGGCAATTAGCTTCCCCGGTTTTATAATTAATTTGCTTTGCGAGTTCTAACCCTTTCCGTCCATAGTTTTCAGCTGAATCTTCTTGCAAAAAAACAAAGGACCATCCTATATCATAAAGCAGATCGACCTTATTCGTGTCGACTTTGGTTTGTGAAAGCTCATGCTTTAAACTATCCCGGTAATTATTTTGACCGATTGCATCTTTGAAATATAAGAATGACAACAGGAGTATAAAAAATGTTTTTTTCATTATGCTTTGTTATTTGGTAATTGAATAATAAACTCACTTCCTACACCCTCTTTGGTTTCTACTTTTATCTCTCCACCATGCGCTTTTACAATATCATAACTCAAACTCAATCCTAAACCTGTTCCACTGTCCGGTTGGTTTGGTGGTAAAGAATGGTTGGAATATTTTGTCCCTGATATTTTCAGGAATACCATCGCCATTATCTCTAACGGTTATGAGCACACTATTTCCGGATTTCTTTGTAGTTACTGAAACAGATGGTTCATACTCTTTGCCTTGTGCCTCTTGCCTTTTGTTTACAGCATAAAAAGCATTATTAAACAAATTCAACAACACTCTTCCAATATCCTGCGAAACGATATTAATTTTCCCAATCGAAGGATCAAAATCAGTTTTAATTTCTGCATTGAAATCTTTGTCCTTTGGCTCTCAGTCCATGATAGCTCAATCGTAAATATTCATCGCACAAAGCATTAATATCAGTTGGTTCTTTTTTACCTGCTGACTGCTTTGAATGTTGCAGCATACTTTTTACAATCGCATCGGCTCGTTTGCCATGATGATTTATTTTTTCTTCATTGCTTTTAATATCATCAGCAATTTCATTTGCCAATTGCAAATTGCCTGTTGCCAATTCATTTTTTAATTCATCGATCATTTCACTGTTCACTTCCGAAAAATTATTCACGAAGTTTAACGGGTTCTGAATTTCATGGGCAATGCCTGCAGTGAGTTCGCCAAGCGAAGCCATTTTCTCGGATTGAATGAGTTGCTTTTGCGTAGCTTTTAGATTGTCCAGCGTGTGACGTATCTCTGCCGTTTGCCTGTTCACTTCTTCCTGCAATATTTGTTGCTGGTTTTCTGCCTGTATTCTTTTTTCCTCTGAAAGCTGCACCACCTTATCCGCATTTACGCTTACTTCCCGTATCATTTCTTTAAACCGCATCGACACATATACTAATAAGGAGATCGGAAATGAGAGAATAAAGCAAGTAAGAAGAAAAAGGGTAAAATATTGGCTGGTAATGCCTGTTAGGTAAGCATAAATAAGAGCTGCAAAAAAGGTGAAAAGAGAAAAAAACAACCCCACGACGATAGCCCATTGTGCTCCCCGCAGTTTCTTCCATGAACTGATTATATAATACAGGCAAATGATTAATAAGATCAGTATAGTTACTATCCGATATTAGTTGATTTAATAAAATTGAAAAATCAAAGAAAATCCCTGAAAAAAATTAAAAGGAATAAGGCAACCAGGAAGATTATCAGTTTACTGCCGGTTTTTCTTTTAAAAATCCTGGTGAGCAAAAAAGGAATAAAAATGAATAATAAAGACATGGAGACAATAGCTAATTTCGCTATACATATAAGCCGATGTGTAATGGAGTCCAATGCTGTAACCTGTTTTATTGAGCGCAAAAGTAAAAACTGTATAAAGTGTTGTGCAGAGTGCAATCCACACGAGGTTTTTTTCCCGGCGGATTTTGAAAAGCCAGCAACCAAAATAACAAACTCAATACTGCACAAACCACCATCCAGGTGTTAATAAAATGAATGCAACACTGTATGAAACTTTAATGAATTGATATAAGGATTAGGGCCAACAATAGTCAATAAATCATTCGAATTAAGTTTATATTTTAAATCATGTGGAGGAAAAGGAGAAAGGTAACCTACAAAATGAATAGCAAAATTGTGTACCGTGTCACTATTAAAAGTAATAGCAAGCGGTTCATGATCACCATTATACTCCTCAAAAGGTTTCCCATTATCGCCCGGTGTTACCTCTTGTCGCCATCAGTCTGCCCATCGATATAGAACTCGATTGCTGCCCAGGATGGCAAAATCAATCCATAATTTTTACCGGAGCAGAGAGCTATCAAACTTTAGCTTTTATCCGGAACCAGCCTTCCACCCGGCCATTTTTATCCGCATATTTTTTTAAGTCAGTGGTTAGGTTCATTTTTATCCATCCTGCAGTATCAATATGTGGCCGCGCCCAGTTGGAATCATTTCCCGCCTGAAAATCCAGCCATCATTATTAGCCAATAATAACTGGTCTGTAAATTTATCAAACCTGTTTGCGGATACTTCTACGTAGTGTCCTGGGCTTTGGCAAACTGGACGGCCAGCAGCAAAAGAAAAAAAACGATTTTAACTGATTTCATTACTGATATTCTTTTTGAATGGTTTGTAAAAGATTTTTTGCTTTTACTTGTATTTGCCTGAATAAAAATTCATGGTAGACTGCCAGTTTATTAAAGGCGAGAAGTTTGTTATCATATTCTCCAATCAGCTTCGGATCATTATTCAGCAGGCTATAGGATGAATCGTTATTAAAACTTCGAAATCGAATTTGGGAATAGTCAGCAATTTTTTCTTCAGCCTGTTTAGACACATTCATCAGGTCTTTAACATCCTTTTCCTGTGTCATTAGGTACTTCATATCAAGATCGAATGACATAATCTGGTTTTCAATTTTCTTGTCCCTGATCAAACGAAAATTCCCGGAACTTTTCAATTCTTCCACCGTTTTGTTATCATATTTAAACAGGTCGAA
>CAVTBI010000014.1:0-232089 GCA_963732885.1 uncultured Chitinophagaceae bacterium
AGAAGCATTCACCATCCATCAGCAAAAAACCTTAAGAGCCATAGCCCAATGCCGCACATCGGCTCTTGGCGGGCATGTGGATGTTTGCGATGAATGTGGCCTGATACACATCAGCTACAATAGCTGCCGTAACCGGCATTGCCCTAAGTGCCGGGCCATAAGCGTGAAGAGTGGATTCAAAAAAGAGAACAGGATTTATTGCCCTGCACTTATTATCACATCGTATTTACTCTTCCACAAGAGCTTAATCCACTGCTAAGCAAAACAGAAATTACTTATAAATCTTTGTTTACTGCTGCATGGAACACCTTGCAGCAGTTTGGCAGCCATGAAGGTATTCAGTTAGGGATGATTGCCGTATTGCATACATGGGGACAAAATTTGTCTTTGCATCCTCACCTGCATTGCATCGTTCCCGGTGGTGGCATTGATAAAAATGGCAAATGGAAAAAACAAATCCGCAGTAACAAGTATTTGTTTGCAGTAAAGGCGCTTTCCAAAGTGTTCCGCGCAAAATACGTTCAGCAGCTCAGGAAAATGGTACCACCGGTAAGGCGCTCTACGATAGTTTGTTTCAGCAGGATTGGGTAGTATATGCCAAACGTCCGTTCGGCGGCCCTGTGCAAGTGATAGAATACCTGGGAAGATATACCCACAAAGTAGCCATCAGCAATCATCGCATTGAGCAGGTAACCGAATCTGAAGTTTCTTTTTCGTATAAGGATTACCGTGACAGCGCTGGTAAAAAAACAATGACGCTCACCAATGCAGAATTTACCCGAAGGTTTGCCCAACACATATTGCCTCACCGCTTTGTAAGAATAAGGCATTACGGCATTCTGAGCGCAACATGGAAACGTGGCAAATTACAAACACTCCAAACACAACTGAAAATAAAACGGCCGCAGCTGAAAGTAAAAACCTTGCTTCACAAATGCCCGTGTTGCAAAACCGGAACGCTCATCACAGTAGAAATCTTCGGAAAGCGTGGGCCACCAAAGAAATACTTATCGGAAAAACAAATTGTTCCTGTTGGCTGAACTGCGGGTAAGGGAATTTGTGTGCCGCCTGGAACAAAAAAACGCCAAAAACACCTTTAAAAAACAGCTTGGGGGAGCTTTTTTAAAAAATCAAAACGCTTACTGCTTCAACCACCCTATAACTGCTCTGCAACAAATCCATACTATATTCTTATGGCCGGTTTCGTTCAACTAAGGTTTCATTTCTTGCCCGTTGGGCAAAACGACGAACCTAGTTATTAGGCGCTGCTATTATTGTTCTTTGCCAGCCGGCGTAACATAGTTATTTGCCCCCTATGGTTAACTTCATGAGTAATTACATGAAACCACTTGAAATAATTGTTAATCATATTGTCCCCAAAAGATGTTTGTTCATCCAGCCATTTATCGTCAAGATTAGCGAACTCAGCCAGTGTTACCGCCCTTACTTGCTTTAACTTGGTTAAATAGAAATCTAAATCGTGCCCTTTGATTTCTTGCCTCGACCTTTCTCCCAAAGCAAAAACAGCATCCCATTCGTACTTTTCACCTTCATTCAATTCACGATGATAAAAAGTGGCTGCCTGATAACCTATTTCGGTGGCTACAATGTGTAATAAAAGAGAACCTATTGAATTGCTCGTTGAGTTATTCAGGTAATCCAGTTCACTTGTTGCTATTCCTTTTACTGCTGCAAGAGTAGTATGCCTAATGTAATTCATCATTGATACAAGCCTGCCAATCTGTGGAGTAAAACCTGGAATGCCGCCGATTAAGTAAAGATGTTGTTTATTCATAATTTTATTAGTGATTGCGGGTTGTGAGTAGCGCACAGGAAGGCTAAGCTAAAGCCGCACCTCATTCTCGCGCAACATAGGAAAAAAATATTTTTTGATAATTACTAAACTATGGTAAACCCAACTGGCTTAAAAAAAGTTTTGAGTCGTAATACAATCGGTTCTCAACTACTTTTCCGCCCTTTACTTTGATAAATCCGCAATACGGAAACGCAATTTTATTTTTCGTTGGGGTAAGTGTTTGGCCTCCCATTGTCAATGGCGGTAAATGCTCGCCTGTAAAATTTCCTTCCATTGCAATCCATTCTCCCTGCTCTATAAAATTAAAGTTGTCATGTAAGTAATTGGGAAACGCAACTGCAAATGCAGTCAACATTTGTTTATGGGCTACCATACCTTTAAAAGTGCCGGAAGGATTGATGTTCTCAACATCTGCAGCTTCAACAGTTTCAAGATCGTCAAACACTTTGCTGTCAATAATTCGTTGCCACTCGTCGACTATTTGCCGGTTTGTTTTTCTGATTTTTTCCATATTTATTTTTTGTCAAAGTTAATATTTAGGCCTGTCTGTTGATGGTAGCAGTAACTGTCTGCCCGGCGACTGAAGCCTGCCTGTCTACCGCCAGCCGTTATAAAGGCTTCACCATTTTTTTATAAGGCCGAAACAAATAATCTCTGGAATGGCCGAATATAATTGCCTACAAGGTGAGGGCTTGCTGCTGTGCTGGAATTTATATCGTTCAGCCAGCGGCGTTAGCCCGATCGAAAATGTAAAGTTGAAGTTAACAACAAAAAGCCAAATAGATATTCGTTTGCACGAACCCCAATATGATTTCTCATAAAATCAAGAGCTAACCAACTAAGTAAGTCCTGATATTGTGAATTTTTATCGAATTGCAACTTATTCATTTACAGCGAATCATAAATGGTTAGATAGAACAACAAAAAGCCAAATAGATATTCGTTTGCACGAACCCCAATATGATTTCTCATAAAATCAAGAGCTAACCAACTAAGTAAGTCCTGATATTGTGAATTTTTATCGAATTGCAACTTATTCATTTACAGCGAATCATAAATGGTTAGATCAACTATTTGCCGGTTTGTTTTTCTGATTTTTTCCATATTTATTTTTTGTCAAAGTTAATATTTACGGTCTGTTGATGGTAGCAGTAACTGTCTGCCCGGCGACTAAGGGACCCCCCATTGCAGGTCCTTTATAAGGCCACCAATAATCTCTGGATGCCAATATAATTGCCTACAAGGTGAAGGCTTTTGTGTGGAATTTATATCGTTCAGCCAGCGGCGTTAGCCCGATCGAAAATGTAAAGTTGAAGTTAACAACAAAAAGCCAAATAGATATTCGTTTGCACGAACCCCAATATGATTTCTCATAAAATCAAGAGCTAACCAACTAAGTAAGTCCTGATATTGTGAATTTTTATCGAATTGCAACTTATTCATTTACAGCGAATCATAAATGGTTAGATAGAACAACAAAAAGCCAAATAGATATTCGTTTGCACGAACCCCAATATGATTTCTCATAAAATCAAGAGCTAACCAACTAAGTAAGTCCTGATATTGTGAATTTTTATCGAATTGCAACTTATTCATTTACAGCGAATCATAAATGGTTAGATAGAACAAAAAGCCAAATAGATATTCGTTTGCACGAACCCCAATATGATTTCTCATAAAATCAAGAGCTAACCAACTAAGTAAGTCCTGATATTGTGAATTTTTATCGAATTGCAACTTATTCATTTACAGCGAATCATAAATGGTTAGATAGAACCAAAATACAGCGATGCAAACAGCAGAAGTTTCAACGCGCAGGCCGCTTGCAGCAATAATTTTGTTGGCAACCTTTTTTTTGTCGTTACGCCTTTATTCTCCTACTCGTTAAGAAACCAATAAACGAATACACAGCACCGATAATTAGGAGATTAAATACAAAGTTGATAAGGGTGTCGCTGGCCGAATGTGACCTGCTGTCAATGTCTATAAAAACATAAACTGCATAAACAAGCCCACCTAATAATATTATCCATCCGATTATTGCTGTCGGAATAAATAATATTCCAATTCGTTTGAACCAGGGTAAATTCATTTTATTATGATTTATAGTGAGTATATTATTAAAATTAGAATTGAGAAAATTATCATTAAAACATTGTGCCATACAGCCCGTAAGAAGTTAATAGGCTTTGGGCTACCCGACAAAAAATAAATTTTTCGTATACTAATAAAATTTATGATAATGAACAAAATAGGTAATACAAGAAAGAATAAAACAGATGAGTATCTTTCTTTGTTTATCAATTCGTGAATGTTTGAAAGCCAGGTTGCCTGAGGCATAAAAAAACTTTTCATTAAAAGTGCAGCCAAAAGGTAAAGCGGAATACTTAACCACCACCAACTGATAACGGATTTGTCTTTTGCGTTTACAATTGCGTTAGCTAACATATCTTGATGTTTTAAGTGGTTAACTTCGGGTTTTGTCATTTGTGATAATTTCTTTTCAAAGTTTTCTATTTCCATAGTCAATAATGTGAAAGGTTAAATTTGGTTGCACTTTTGCCGAAGTTTTTCCAGGCCTCTTGATATCATAGATTTTAGTGTCCCTTCATTGATGTTCAGTATTTCAGCGATTTCTTTATTGTCTTTGCCCTCAAAGTATCTTAATGAAATTACTTCCTGATATTTAATAGGGAGTGTTTTCAAACCATTAAGAACCTGTAAGAATTGCTCGTGTTTATGAAGTTCCATTTCTAAATCTTTCTTGTCTTCGTGTAATAAATTATTGAACATTTTTTTATTTGCAAAATCTTCTCTTTCAAATACAGAATTATGTTTTTGTTTGTGCCTGAAATACATATTTACTTCATTAGTAGCAATACGATAGAGCCAAACCTTTATTGAAATGCCTTTGTAAGAGAAGTTCTTAATGTGTTTGAACGCTTTGAAAAAAGTGTCCGAAGCAATGTCTGCAGTTTCATCAAAGTCTCCGGTCCTGCGGAGTATATAGCCAAAAATTGGTTTATAGTATAATTTGAAAAGCTCTGAAAACCCATCGTGGTTATTCTTAATTCTATTGAGAAGTTCTATTTCATTCACTGCGTCTTGGATGCTCTTTAGTCAATAATGCAAAAGTATCATTTTGGTTGCGTTGGCTTTTTACACTTGTTGACAACACGGTATACTTTTGGGTGGGCGGTATCGCCGTAAACTTACAATAGGGAACAAAGTGTCAGCCGGTTTTTTTCTGAAATGTGGATTTTAAAATAAATTCCATTCTCAAAAAATATTCTTTTGCTAATTCTTAGGTATTCAAAATTTATTTGGATTTTTACACACTTCATGTTAGTGGCTGGTGTTATTGTTATTCTACTATTTTTAATACAACGTTTCCTGTTTTTTGCCCGGATTCAACATATTTATAAGCCTCTACAATTTGGCCTAACTTATATTGTCTGTCAATCACAGGTTTGTATTCACCTTTTTGAAAAAGCTCTTTTAAAAAAAATAAGTCTTTTTTAGTAATTGATGGAATTGGAAATAAAAGTTTCCTGTTACCCCAAAGAGGTGTGGTAAGCGCATAAAGAATATTCTCTCCATTTTTGCCCAGTTCGGTTGAAATATAAATTCCTTTTTCAGTTAGTAAAGGCTTGCATTGTCCAAATGAGCTTTTACCTACCGCGTCAAAAATGAATTCAAATTTATTTTCTGTCTCTGTGAAATTCTGCGTTTGATAATCAATAACAGTATCTGCACCGAGGCTTTTTAACAGCGCTACATTTTTTGTATTACAAACTGCGGTTACTATTGCACCAAAATGTTTTAATAATTGAACGGCTGCAGAACCAATGGCTCCGCTTGCTCCATAAACTAAAACATTTTGTCCACGTTCAATCTTTGCAGCTCTGATATCCACTAAGGCATAATGTGCTCCTTCTGTAAGCGCTGCTGCTGTATCAAAGCTTATGCCTTCAGGCATAGTTGTAATAGGGCTTGTCTCAGCAATTGTTAAATACTCTCCATGGCCTCCGAAGGATTTTTCATTAAACCCAAAAACTTTATCTCCAATTTTAAATTCTTTTACACGCTTACCAATTTCTTCAATTACACCAGCAAACTCACAACCTAATATTTGATATTTAGGGCGTAAAAGCCCACTCCAAAATCGTGAAACAAAATATTGGGCACTACGGAATCCGGCGTCAGTCCGGTTTACTGTAGATGCATATACCTTCACCAAAACTTCGTTGTCTTTCGGTGTGGGTTTAAGAACCTCCATTAATTTGGCTACTTCCGGTGGCCCATATTTTGTATATACAATTGCCTTCATTTTTAAATATATTTTGATACCGGATGGTGCTTTATACTGCCACTGACGATAAGGCCTGGCGATTGGCTGGAGTTATATAATTTTCAGCCCGGAACCTCAGCGGAGGTTGAAAAACCAAAGCCAAAGGTACTTCTGCCGTGGGTCGCCTACTTTTTGTTTTAGTTTAACTGTTTCCATACCTCATAGGCCATCTCAAATTTAATTTCCTTTGTTCCGTGCAAGCCAACTTCTGTCCAACCTGCTTTTCTATAAAAATTTTCTGCCCTTGTATTAAATGCAGTACCTAACCAAACCTTATTTTTTGTTTGTGTAAAGTACCAGTCTAACATTATTTTGTGAAGTTGTTGCCCAATACCTCTTTTTTCAAATTCCGGCGTATAAATAATGCCCAAATATTGTTGCCTTTCAAGTCTGCAATTGCAAAACCCACAATTCTATTGTCAATTTCACAAATCCAACCTTTTCCTCTTATAGTTATAAATTCCTTACAATCTTCGTCTGTTACTAAGTTAGGGTCAGGCAAAGTATTTTCTTTTACTGAATTTCTAACAATTTGAATTTGTTTTATGTCGTCAATTTTGGCTTCCCTAAAAATCATTTTTTCTAAATTAATTATAGTTTTAAAATAGGGCCAGCCAGTATAGCTGCAAACCCAGTATAGCTGCAAACCTCGTGTTAGTTAGTGGCTGTTCTTCATTTATGTAACCCTATTGCCATTTTATACGCCATTGTAGCGTCGGGAAACGGTGTTAGAGAATCTAATAAAATGTGGTAAGTCCCTTTTTCTGATAGTTCGTCAGCAACTTTTTTAATTAAAGCCAAAGTAGCTTTCATCAAACCTGAACCCAGGCTTAAACGGGCGACCCCTAATTCCTGCAGTTCACTAACGGATAAGGGTAATCCTTCTCCAATCGTAGGGTTTGAAAGAATATTAATGGGGGCATTAATTTCCTTCACCAGTGTTGCAATCGTTTCTTTTTCCCATACAGGTTGTACGAATATACAGTCGGCACCAGCTTCCCGGTATTTATTGCCACGCTTTATCGATTCAGCTAATTTTTCACGTGTCGAACCTGGCGAAGTATAAAATGAATCAGTCCTTGCATTAATTACTAAATGAAAACCCAGTGAATCTGATAATGCGCGAATGGCTGATATTCTTTCACAAAATTCCATCTCGTCGATTAGCACCGGATTTAAATCAAAACTGTCTTCAATGTTTATTCCAACAATTCCTGCTGCAATTATCTTTTTAACTGAATCAATTATTTCATTTAAATTATTTCCATATCCTGCTTCTATATCCACAGTTACCGGAACTTGTACTCCATTCACGATCCCCGTTATAGCTTCAATCATTTCTGACAATTGTATTACCTGGCAGTCAGGATAGCCTAAAGAGGCGGCTATTCCCATGCTGGTTGTTGCGATGGCTTTATAGCCACATGCTTCTATTAATTTCGAACTTCCGATGTCCCATGAGTTTAACAGAACCAGAATTTCTTTGTCCTGATGAAATTTCAGGAACATCTCAGCTTTTTCTTTTTGAATATTTGATACCAAAATCTTGCTATTTTATTATTGTTTTTATAAATACATTAAACCTCTCATTGCAACGCTACTAACGGCCTGAAAATATATTTTCGTCTGCCCCTACCGTTATTAGGGTTTTATTGCAAAATAAAAATACCAAATAAAAGTTGGTTTACTGCGCTGCTTCAAAAAAATGGAACACCCGCAGAGGCTAAAAATTGTTAGCCGCATTTATTTTTTCATTGGTTACTATTTTTTGTCAACTTAATTGCCATTTTAATAGCGTTATAAGCATTTACAATACCACCGCTCTCAGACAGGCTATCAAATAGCACCGGCATTTTTGTTTGTGGTTTGTTTACTAACTGTTTTGGCTTATAAGTCGATTTTAAAAGTATTTCCTTTACCTGTTTTAATGTAAGGGTAGGAAAATAAGAAAACAATAATGCGGCCACTCCTGAAACCACAGGTGTTGACATGCTGGAACCTGATTTATAATCATATTCGTTATTTGGAACAGTTGAATAAATATCACTTCCGGGTGCGAATAGATCAACATTTATTTTGCCATAGTCGGAGTAGGGATGTGCAAGCCTGTAGTCAAATAATGGCCTGTTCCATCCAACCGTAATAAAATTTGTCGCCCTGTCGCCATCATCATATATCGCGATTGGATAATGATAGTTTTTACTGCTATCTATATTAACGCCATCATTACCGGCAGCATGAATAATAAGTACATTTTTCTTTTCCGCATATTTTACCGCTTTATCGATAAGTTCTTTATCGGGCGAAAATAATTTTGAAAAACTCATGTTGATAATTTTTGCGCCGTTGTCAACGGAATAATAGATAGCGTTGGCCAGCATCTTTGTCTCTTTCATCGCCGGTAGCCGTGGTTGCCACCACAGGCATTATACGCACATGGTCGGCAACACCATCAATACCTAAATGATTATTTCTTTCTGCAGCTATGATTCCTGCAACGTGTGTGCCATGGGTAAGGTTTGGCGAAAGTTTAAAATAAGGACTTCCATAATATCTGTTAGTTGAACCGGAGGAATCATTCGCAATTAACGAACTGGAATTATAATCTGTGTTATATACAAACCGGGTGTCGGAAGAATCTTTACTATTTAATTTTTCCAAATAATCCTTTTTTGCTTTTATATAAATGTTGAACTTCTTTTTGTCTTCCGCATTCATCAAGGTCGTATCGGCATTTTCAAACTTATTGCGCCACCTGAGATAAAATTGCAGCGAACTTGATTGTTCGTTTTCTATAATTGTTCCATCTCTTGCTCCTCTGAAATTCCAGCCATGAACATCATCTACATAACCATTGTGGTCATCGTCAATACCATTACCAGGTACCTCTTTCTGGTTTGTCCAGATTTCATTTTTCAGGTCTTCATGAAGTAGATCAACGCCATTATCTATAACTGCTACAATAACAGTTTTTGGTTTTCTTCCCTTTAGTAATTGATAAGCTTTGTCTAAACTGATGCCGGCCACCGAATCTGTAATTGGGTCTTTTTCAAACCAGTCCTTTGGGATTGTCTTTTGTGAGGCAACTTGAGCAAAATTTGGGAGACAGAAAAAAATACAGAAATAAAAAAGGGCTGTCGTTTTAAAGATATATTTTGAATTATTCATTTGAGATCGTTGAGGCGACATTGCAACTAACAGCCACACATTTAAACAGTCCGGGATTAGAATTTCAGTCTGGCCGAACCTGTTGCCAAATTTATAATTAATAGTTCATCTTCATAACAATTGTCTACCGCCGTTCCTCCCACCCGGAGCTATTACTTTCGCCGCCGTTTGTGTTCGTGCTGGTGGCTTGGCCGAAAAGCAATCACCAACAACATTTACAAAATAAAAATACCAAATAAAAGTTGGCTGCCCGAATTAACTTAGTCAGGCGGGGGTTTACTGCGCCTCTTCAAAAGATGGAACACCCACAAAGACAAAAAACTACCTGTTGGCCTTAGTGCTACTCTTGTAGCGAAGTCTCAACTCCATATCGTATTGCAGCTTCAAGTATTTCAATGTTTATATCTTTCAGCGTTTTGAACTTAATACAATATCCGCTCACGCTCGCCTTGCCTAATTCTTTTCCATATGTTTGGGCTAAATATTTCTTATCCTTGATTCCCATAATATAGACAGAAATTCCAGTGGTGTTTGCGCTTAGACCAATTTGATAAAACTCTCTTTTTGTTCCATCAGCATTTTGTATGGTGTAAAATCCATATCCTATATTAGGGTTAGAAACAGTTTTACCTTCGCTGTTTTTACCATCCAGGAACCATAATTTACTTCCTGGCATTATTTGCAGAATGATATGGTGCAACGCTTGCATGTCGCTGCGTTTTGGTTCAGGCTGGCTTGTAATATAGTTTTTGATTTGTTCTTGTACGATCGTATAAAATATTAAATTAGGGGTTGCTCTTAAATTGCTTTCTTTCGTTTGTATTTAGCTTTTTTCAGGTTAATTCTTCGCAAGGGTAGTGATGAACATTTAGCAAATGGATTATTTTCAAAACGAAAAACAAACAAGTACAAAATACTTTGAGAATGAATTAGTTTCTATTTGTTAAGCTCCAATGGTACCTGTTCTCACTTCTCCGTCTCGTTTGTAATTGACAAAGATTACACCGTTTGGCGTAACCAAACTCTCGGTTAATTTAAAGGCTGCAGGAATAGTGCCCTCGCCAAACAAGCGCTTACCATTACCCAGCGTTACCGGAAAAATTTTGAGCCATAGTTCATCCACCAAATCATGCCTAAGTAGTGTCTGTACCAGGTTGCCACTTCCATGAACCTGGATATCACCACCGGCTGAATTTTTAAGATATTTGATGTCATCTACGCTCTTAAGGAAAACTGAATTTTTCCAGTCTGATTTTTGCATGGTATTGCTCATCACATATTTCGTAACATCATTGATGCCCGGCCAGTAGTCCGCATGTTCGGGCCAATAGGCGGCAAAAATGTCGAATGTTTTCCTGCCCAAAAGAAGGTCTGCAGACTTCATTTGTTTTGCCATCATCTCACCAGCCGCTTTGTCGGCTTCGTGAAAAAATGGTGCAGTCCAGCCGCCATATTTAAAATCGCCTGTAGTATCTTCTTCAGGTCCGCCCGGTGCTTGCATGACGCCATCTAATGTAACAAACGATAAAACGATTATCTTTCTCATATTGTGTCGATTTTATAGTTTAATTGTAATGAAATGTCTACTTTAAAAATTCATCCATGTAGCCCAATATTGTTTTCGTCTGATTCATCAGGCTCACATGACTTTGTGAAGGAACAATGGCCAATTGCGATTTTGGCATAGGTTCCAGGTCAGCAGAAACACCACCTCCCAACAATTTATAGGTTTTCATCAACTCAATTTTATCCAGTCCATCATTGTCACCGGATATAATTAATACAGGCGCAGCAATTTTCGCAATATTGGAATCACCCACATTGAATGGCTCCTCAGCGAAAGCAAACATTTGCTCTAAAAACTTTCTCCATTTTGTTTTATCAGGTGCCACTGCATCGTATGCGGCTTGTAAAGGTGTGTTATCAAAAAATTCAGGTTTAAAATCTTTAAACGCACCGTTTACTACAGGTAGCCAACCATCAGTTTTATAAGTAGAAGAAATGATCACTAATTTTCTTAACCGTTCAGGGCTTTGTACAGCAAACTGGTAAGCCACAGAGCCGCCCATACTATAACCCGCTACATCAGCACTGTCTATTTTCAGGTAATCCATCACTTTTTCTACGTCACTTGCTAAAGTAGTAATTGATAATTCTCTCTCTGAAAACGGTGTGTGCCCGTGTCCCTGGAATTCAATGGCAATTACTTTTCTGCTTTTTGACAATTCAGGTATTAATTGCCCCCAGTTCATCTCAATGGTGTAAAAAGCACCATGCAGTAACACAATAGGTTTGCCTTCACCATATACTTCGTAATAAACTTTAATTCCATTAACAGGTACGTAGCCACTCGCGGCAGGTTTAATTTGTTGTCCGTTGGATTGAAAGGCCGTTAAAAAAAGCAAAGCAATTATTAATACGGGTTTGAGGACATTATATGCTTTAAATACTCTTTTCATAAAACGTTATTTTAATTTATTCTATATTTTTATTGACAATACAAAGATGGTACTCAAAAATGGAAACGTTGCAGTACTAATATGACTAATAAGGGTTGTTTTGCGACAAATAATATAATCCTGTGTAGGCAGATGGAGTTGTTGCTATAGCATTTATGCAGGACTGGAATTAGAATTCCCCCACTTTGGTGCGAGGATGCCGTTTGTGAGTTTAGCGCAAGCGTCCGCTTGTGCTTTTATTAAAAGAGAATTGCACATTTAATATACTTTTGAAGGGAAAATTAAATACCCCAACAATGGTAAATGATATTGGCACAAGCGGATGCTTGCGCCAACAAAGGAGTAACACCAAGATCGGCTCGAAATGAATGGCGGGGGCTACCAAAAGTAGCAGGTAATTTAAACACGTTTGCGCGAGGAAATGAGAGAGTGGTTTTGGATTAAATATCGTTTACTAACCAAAGTTACGTTCCATGTATAGAATTTCCTTCGTCAAGAAACTTATCACTTGCATCCTTGCAGGTTTGGTCATTGGTGCGTCTGCTTTCCGCATAAGTATTACTTATTTTAGAACGTGGGGCACTATAGGCAGCTTTTCCATCATTCCCTTCCTGACGGTAGTAGCCTCTGTTATTTACGCTTTAATATGGCAAGCCCGAAAAACAAATAATCCGTCTACACTTGCTTTCTGGCAAGGCCTTATTCGTTATGGGGTTGCCTTTGACCTCGCTGAATTCGGATGGGCAAAGATCTTTCACCTGCAGTTGGTAATGCCATTGAGCAAGTTTGATCTTCCATATAACAGTTTTTCGCCGTCCGATTTGTTCTGGGCATTTTTTAGCCACTCTTACCTTTTTGGGTGTATCATAGCTGCACTGCAGATAACCGGAGCAATGTTGCTGCTATTTCACAGGACAAGGCTCGTGGGTGTATTTATATTGCTGCCAGTGCTTGCAAACATCTTACTGATGGATATTTTTTACCAGATCGGCTTTAGTGTTGTTGTCCATACATCTATTATGATGGCAGGGATCTTATATTTCCTGGCCATTGAATTCAACCGCCTAAAGGAATTCTTCTTTGCGGCTACTAACCGATTACCCGGGCTTCATTTATCCAAATATGTGAAATGGGTTATACGCCTTTCCATCATTTATATTCCGCTGCTGTTAATAGCCATGCATGGTAGCGTAGATAAGTATCCTGGCCTTACCGGAAAGTACGAGGTGAAACAGTTAAGTATAGGCCAGCAATTGCTACATAGGGATACTTGTGCAGACAGCATACTTACACTGGTTTATTTTGATATTAAAAATGGTTGCGTATTTCAATTCAACACACCGGCTAAAAGATGGAACGGCACTTTTACAAAGAACAGTAATCACATCAAAATAAAATGGTTTTCGCCGACAGATGAAGCCCGTTTTCAATGGGACAATATCAGCGGCGAATGGCCCCGGAAAATTAATGTTGACAGGAATGCTTGGGAAAGATTCGATGGACGTAATACTACAGAAGGTGAATAATTAAGTACTGCTGCGGGTTACCCGGTTTCTTTCAAGCGAAGCCTCTCTCATGCCTCAACTGGCGCATGCCTCCCGGCCTGTGGCTCTCCATTACTCATACCTGCAACATCATTTTTGCCTCGCGCCAAAATAAAAATTGTAATTATTTGTAGGTTTACTGTAAATAATTGTGGATTTAAAACCTGTAAGGTTTGCAGAGCCGGAATGAAGCACAGGAAACCTTGCAGCGTTTAAAAAAAAGGAATGGCTTTCAATAAAACGCTATAAGGTTTTCTACCGCTATCAAAGGCTTTGCGGCAAACCTTATAGGTTTTGAAGAGTTGCGTAACTTCAGCTATTAAATAAAAGTAGAAAAATTAAATTACGAATCTTTAAATTGCATTTAACCATACCTGTTATGTAAAGAAAGAACAGGGAATTTAATTTTTCCAACGGTTGCACACTTTGGTTTGGAGATGGTTCTAACGATTATGATTACACTATTTTTTTAAACGCATCACCAATACAATGGAAATAAAATTTTTCTGCACAAGATGGGGCTCTGAAAATATAAGCTGGGAAAGCTTTTTTACGAAAGCAAAAAATGCAGGCTATGATGGAATTGAATTTGGCATACCACACGATTTTGCAAATAAAACATTGGATGAAATAGCCAACCTTGCCATTAGGCATAATATGCTTTTGATTCCACAGCATTATGATACTTACGAAGCGGTTTACTCAAAACATTATGACGCTTATTGTGCCTGGCTTGAAAAATTAAAACCGTACAAAGCCCTTAAAATTAATTCACAAACCGGCAAGGATTTTTTCAATTTTGAACAAAATTATTCATTGATAAAAGCGGCTGAAAAATTTGCGGAAGAAACCGGTGTTCCGATCTATCATGAAACACACCGCAATAAATTTTCTTTTGCCGCGCATATCACCAAAGAGTATTTGCAAAAAATTCCTTCTTTGCAATTAACGCTTGATATTTCCCATTGGGTTTGTGTTTCAGCATCTTTTTTGGAAAGGCCAGCCCGAAGCGGTAAACCTTGCTATTGAAAGAACGGAACACCTTCATGCAAGGGTTGGCTATACAGAAAGGCCGCAGGTGCCGGACCCTCGTATAACTGAGTGGCAGACAGCATTACAGTCGCACCTGGCATGGTGGGATATAATAGCCGCACGAAAGAAAAATGATAATGAAATACTAACCATCACTCCGGAGTTTGGCCCATTTCCTTACATGGTTCCAATACCCGAAACAGGCCAGCCTATCACTAATCAGTGGGATGTAAATGTGTATATGATGAATTTGCTGAGAGAAAGGTATGGTTAATATTTAGAGCCAACGTGGGAGTTCCTTTTAAAAGTTAAGAAAGGACAGTAAAGCAACAAATTCGGATGGTTTTTATTTTGGCGATTTGGTAGTTTAAATAGTGATTCGTAGTGGGAAAAAACACCTTTTAATGCATGCAGCTAAATTGAAAACATTTTTTTATTTTTGAAACAAACCGTAACCATGAAAATCTCCAAAATGTTTATCAGGATATGTTTTTTAGTGATCCTGGTTACTCTTCTTAATAGCTGCGAATGTGTTGTAAAACCAAACTGTAATGGTGGTTTTTATTTTGTTCTTCAGGATAAGGTTACCGGTAAGGACCTTATCCAGGGGCCGGATGCGAAATATAAACTGGATTCTGTTAAAGCACATGCAGGAAGCGACAGTAGCGTTTATCAAAGTTACGTAATGCCTGTTACTGGTAACAAATTAGAATGCGAACTTAACGGTACATCGGATACTTTGTATTTAAAATTAGATTCAACAGATACTGACACATTGCTGCTTTCTTTTAAGCATCAAAAAAGAACATTATGTTGCCAGAATGGAATGAGAGTAATTACTGCCATAAAATACAACGGTAAACCTTCTTCGGAATCGAATGGCGTATTTATTCTGCAAAAATAGTTGATGGGGCCTGTGATAACACGTACTGATTTTTCTTTATCCGGATGCAATCAATGTATCTGTAATTTCTAAGTCAACTTTTTTTATAGATTTAGTTCCTTCATTTTTTACGGCGATCATCGTTATCAAAGCAGAAAGAAATAAAGAGCCTGACATAAAAATATAGGAAGCATCAAAGCTGCCGGTGGAACCGTTTAAATACCCTACCAAATACGCTCCGAGAAAAGAGCCTAAAGCCCCGAAACTGTTGATAAGTGCAATAGCTGCGCCGGATACATTGCCCGGTAATATTTCTGTAATGATGGCAAAGAAAGGCCCATACGGCGCATACATAGCGCCGCCGGCAATAACGAGTAAAACAAATGAAAACCAGAAATTAGAAGTGCCCAAAAGATAAGAACCATAAAATGCAATAGCCCCAATTAGCAGAAAAGGCCAGACGAATATTTTTCTGTTCAAAGTTTTATCTGAAAAATACGAAGCTAAAAGCATCGCAATAATGGCCAACAGGTAGGGAACTGCAGACAGCCACCCGGTTTTAACCATATTTAAATCGCCTGCTTTTTTAATAATGCCCGGTAGCCACAGAACAAAACCATAAACGCCAATACTCCATAAAGCATACTGAAGGCAAAGCAGGACAACCACTTTTGATTTAAATGCCTGCATATAATTCTTAACGGGTTTAATCGCTTGCTGCTCTTTGAGAAGAATTTCTTCCAGGCTCAGTTTTTCGGAATCAGTAAGCCATTTCGCATTTTTGGGTTTGTCTTCTACCAGCCGCCACCAGAAAAAAGCCCAGATGATGGCCGGCACTCCTTCAAGAATAAACATCCACCTCCATCCCATTGAATTCACCAAATAACCTGAGAGGATCGACATCCAGAGGATGGTAACAGGATTGCCAAGAATTAAAAAAGTATTAGCCCTTGAACGTTCGCCTTTGGTAAACCACCTGCTTAAAAATATCAGCATCGCAGGCATTACGGCACTTTCTACCACACCAAGCATAAACCGGATAACAATCAAAAGAGAAACATTAGTAATCATGCCGGTAGCCATTGCCAACAGCCCCCATAATATCAGAGACCAGAAGATTAATTTTTTGGCGCTTTTATTAGCTGCATAAAGGGCTCCTGGAATCTGGAAGAAAAAATACCCCAGGAAAAATAAGGAGCCTAACAAAGAAGAGGTAGCCGCCGTAATGTTCAGGTCTTTTGCCATTCCTCCTGCCGTGGCAAACCCAAAATTGGCGCGATCAAGATAGGCAAGGCTATAAGTAATAAAAGCTATCGGAATCAATCGTATCCAGCGCCGTTTAGCAATCGTATTTGGCATGTGGAATTAAATTTAAATTTCAATTTTGGTGAAATAAAAGGCCTTGCCGGTGTATCATTTTCGCGCGGCAATTACCAGGTCCTTTTACTCATAATTTTATCCAATTTTGCTTTGTCCATTTTTCCCAATTCCGGGTGCTGGCCAAGCCATTTTAAAAAATTTGTTTTGATTTCTTCTGTCCATTGGCTATCAATCTGCGCCTGTCGAATAACGGTTTGTCTTTACCATTTCAAAACCGAATTGATCTTTTAGCGTAACAAATTCTGCCGTGCTGATAACCTGTTCAGCAAGTTGGGCCGGGATAAAAAGAACGCCTTCCCTGTTTGCAATCACCAGGTCGCCGGGTAACACAATTGCATGCCCGATGCGAATGGGTGTATTGAGGCCCATCAAAACCATTCCCTCTAAAAACGAAGGATGAAAATCACGCACAAAAGCATTAAATCCTTTTATTTCGGATAAACCTTCCAGGTCGCGTGCCGATCCATTAAAGACTACTCCGTTACCCGATTTGCTATAGATGGAATTTCCAAGCGTACTTCCAATCAGGGTGCCTCCGGCAATTTTTCCGAAACCATCTGCCACATACACATCTCCTTTGGTAAGTACATCTATTGGCCATGAATTGGTATTGCCTTTCCTGCCTTCTTTTATTCCACGTTCTATAATATTTTTTTCTACATCCGGCCGGGAAGGAAGGAACATGGCTGTAACCGCACGGCCGATAACAGGAATGCTATCATTCACCATTTTCCAGCCACCTTCAAACTGGTTGGTATAACCTAAATTTTTTAATACCGTCCAGGCATCATCAATACCGATATTTCGTGCCCTTACCAATAAATCGTCCGGAACTTTTGGCCGCCCATCCGCAAATCTTTCCCCTTTCCATTGGGAAGTAAGAAAAATCAATTCATCTTTAGAAATGGTTTGTGCATGGGCATAGCCGAAAGAAAAAATGCACAAAAAAAACAACCAAATAATAGGCTTTATAAACTTTCATCATTGTAATTTAATTTGACAGTAAACAAATAAATATCCATGATTTTTATTGAGGCTTTTGCCGGAACTCTCATTTGGATATCTGAGAAGCTACCTTACTTTTTTTATTATTCATACCAAAATAATCCTACGGTACCCTCACTTTAATCACGATTTTTTTAATGACATCATTTCCCGGCACTTTAATCGCAGGCCTGTGCATTTCCTGCGGAGAAAAAATGAAGAAAGTGGTTGGATCTGCATCAAAATATTCTCCGCCTTCATTGGTAAAATTTTCATTATCTGTTGCGTTGGTATATGGAACAGTAAGAACTGCTTCTTTGCCGGCGCTGGGTGCAACGCCCATACGGGCCTTACCTTTTATGATATATTGGAGGTCATTAAAATTTCGATGGGCTTCCCATTTTACATCCTCAATTTTTTTAGCTGGCCCCTGGGAAACCGTTGCTATTACGTTTCCTGAATCTATAACATAAACGCCGGGTTTCAGTTGAGCGAGATCCTTTGTTTTTAAGAATGTAAAAGCTTCATCCCACCAGGCATTATTTTTACGGTATTGCCTGAAGAATTCCTCCTGGTTGATGCTTTTACTGGGAGTAAGTTTTAAGCCATTTTTCGATTCGATACTATTATACCATTCCGGAAAATTTATCAATGGACAGGTAAAGTACGCTGCGGCGCAATTATCGGGTTGGCAATACCATTTAAATCATAAACGATCCTGCCATCTCTTATGGTCATTTCACATTCCAGTTTTTTATCGGTTTCCAGTTTATGCCCTGTATAATCAAACAATCCGAATTTGCCTTTTCTCATATTAAAATGGCCACATCTGCTCCTGACCCTACTGGACAAATTTCCAAGCTCTTCATGATTGATTTCTTTAGCCGGATTCCAGGTACTTTCTGTAATAACCGTTTTAAGATCCAAACCCATTGCCAGGAATTTAGTCATGGTAGTAAGCATACCTTTCATAGCGGCATTCATGCTTCCTACATGTAAATCAGTGCTGATGGAATTAGGGTAAAAACCTTCTTTTATTGCAGGGATGGCCTGGGAATAGGCAAAACTGATTCCGCCATACCCCACATCAAAAACAATTCCTTTTTTCCTTGCTTCCCAAACGAAAGATTTTACTTTATTGGTTGCTGTATCTACTATAAACTGCCTGTTGTTCAATTGTGCAAAACAATGCGTAAAAATATCTCCCGGGCGTTAAATGATTCAGAAATAATTCTTCAATTGAAAGAGGTGGTTGGGCTCCGCCAAAATCTATCATTACCGGGATGCCACCCGCCAGGATTTCCTGCTTCTACAGCTTTATCCGCCGGCTCCCAGTCATGGCCATCATAATGTGCCAGTTTAAAACCAACAATAATATTTTTATATTGCCTGGCTACGAGCGCTGCCATTTTCGGGTCCATATCATTTTCACTTTGTTCATAACCGCCACGCATACCTTCGCCCACAATGTTTATAAATGCAAGCACCCTGGTTTGTGATTTATCAATTGTCTGCGCTTTAAAAATGGGGAAGGTCCGCCATCCGGAACTTCCGGCATCTACAACGGTCGTAACGCCATTGCGAAATGTAAACCCGTCCGGTTGAATGGCCAGGTTTCCATCTTCATATTGATGGTCAGGTTCTGTACCCCAAAAATCGTGTGTGTGAATATCTATTAAGCCGGGAGTAACATACATGCCTTCGGCGTTTACGACCTGCAATGCATTTGCGGCATTAATATTTTTGGCTACCATCTTAATTTTTCCACTATCAATGGCGACATCCATTACTTCATCAATATTGTTTTTTGGGTCAATTACATGGCCCGCCTTTATGACGATACTATAGTTTTGGGAAAAAGCGTGGTTAAATGAAAGTGCTGTTATTGTTGTTAGAATCAGTAATATTTTTTTCATTATAGGTATTTTTGTTTTTACAAGTAAAATATGGTTTCATTTAAAAAAGCCAAAAAAATTAAATGGCGTTTTCTAAAATCTCTTTTACGCGCCTGGCTACAACATCTACCTCGTCCGGCCTTAATAAAACTACACCAACGCTCAACACCTTGTTACTATCTTTGGTGGCAACATTGGCTACAATACTTGGTGTGCCTTTTTGAAGTGCAGATTGCACATCATTTGCTGTCATCTTTACTATTTGCGGGTCCCAAGTTACATATAGAGTGGGGAAAGCATTTGCAGGCCCGGGATTTATATAAGTTTCCCCTTTTACACTTTTAACCTGCTCTACCTTTTTCTTAATCTTTTCTATACGTTCAAGCCAGCCGTTCCATTCTTTTTTATGGTCGCGTTCGAGGTATGATTTTAATGCGGCATACATCCCAAATATTTCTTCCTTATTTACTTTCATGGGCCGGCCAATCGGCGCTTCATGCGGGCTGTGGTTTAGCTTGGCAGCCTCGATCAAATCTTTTCGGCCAAATAATAGCCCAGCACTTTGAGGGCCGCGAATCATTTTGCCTCCTGAAAAAGTAACAAGGTCAAAACCCATCTTCTGAAACTTAAATAGATTTTCAACAGGAGGGACATCTGCCGCTGCATCAATAAAAGAAGGTATGTTATGCTTTTTACACAGTGAGACAAAATCTTCACGCGTAACAGTTGAGCTTCCTGCTGCATTGAAGAAAAGCGCCATCACCGTATTGCTATTAAAGGCTTTATCCATCTCGTCTGGCCCTTCCACCTCTATAATTTTCGCCCCGGTGGTCGTAATCGCCTGGTCAAAAAGGTACCGGTGGCTTTTTTGCATTATCACTTCTGGCCTTGGCCCGGGAGATTTGGAATTAGCTTCATCTTCTCCTCGTCTTTTCCGGTAATGGCAGCAGCCGTTCCCAACAATAAGGCACATGCAGCTCCTGATGTTACCATTGCCGCTTCGCAGTTCAGCATCTCAGCCATCTTTGCTCCCACTTTATCCTGAAGCTCATACATATTGGCAAAGTCATGGCATGTTGAATTAATAGCATCCATTACTTCCGGCATCATCAACGAACCGGATAAAAAAGTCATAGTAACGCTGGCGTTGATTACGCGTGTAACTCCTAATTCTTCGAACAAATCCCGCTTGGCGCCATTTTTCTTTTGTTCAGCAAAAACAGATTCAGAAGAGAGTACACCTCCAATTACACTGCCTGAAATAGGCAGTAAACTTAAGCCTTTAATAATGTCTCTACGTTTCATATCTTATTTTTAAAATGATTAAAATTTATTTTTAAATCTTACTTAGATATAAGCGATGCAATCCATTTCAACCAAAGAATTACCAGGTACGCCACCCTTTGCTACTGCAACGGTTGTACGAACAGGCGGGTTCTTTCCAAAACGCCCTTTATATATTTCATTCAATCCTTTGTAATCGGCGATATCATTTAAAAATACACTCACCTTTAATACCTTTTCCATTGACGAGCCGGCTTTGATTAATTCCTTTTCTAATTCCTGTAAAACTATTTCTGTATGGGCTTTGATTTCAAATGGTTCCACATGCGCGCCCATGCCAGCGATATAAACCAAACCATTGTGTATGGTATGGAGAGAGAACAAAGGCACATCCTGGTCTGTAATTATACTTCCAACTTGTTTTTCATTGCCCGTAATTGCTTTCGCCTTTGCTACAAATCCAAGCCCTACAATTGCCGTTACGGAAGCCAATAATTTTTTAATGGCTGACCTTCTTTCTGTTTGCATAATTTTTGTTTTTAATGGTTGATAATATTTATTAGGCACTTTATTTTATTTCTAAAATCACATCAGAAATTATCATTTTGAAATTTGAAAACCTATTTGATCATAAGCCTTTACTTAGTTTGAATTAATACCTATTCCAATCAAAACAATACCACAACAAGATATTTAATATTTTAATCATTTGCTTTTTATTTACCAGGATTTTCAAAATGCACTTGCCCTTCTTCATCAACAGCCATATTTTCATTTAATGAGGGCAAAAAAACCTGAAGCCAGAACTGGTGTTCATTTGCATTCATTTTGATATTAGATTTATCGGCCGTTAAGCCAGGTTCGCCTGTATAAATTTTATCCAATTGTTCTAATGACGTTGCATATTTTCCATTTTTATTCCTGAATTCCTGTTGCAAATAATAATACTTCCAAAGAAGCAATTTCAATTTTTCAACCTCCGGCGAAAGAAAATCCTTTGTTGAGAACGTATCAGAAAAGAGCACATAGCCCCATCTTTCAGGATAATGTAAATTAATTATTCCCTGTGGCGACCATACCGAATAATGTTCAGGAGATAATTTACCCGTTGCCTTATTTTTTCTCCTGAAATATTTTCCATTTAAAGTATCAAGCTCCCATTGAACACGGGAAAAATTCATGCGCCATATAGTGCCAACTGAAGGATTTTGTGTATCACTTAATCTGATCGAATTGAAAGGGATAGCTAATTCTACACTCCAACTTCTGTCTGTATCAGCAGGGTTATTTAGAGTTCCATCCAAATTCACCGCTTTTTGTAATCCTTTCATATCCCAACTTGATAAGCCTTTTCCTCCATTACGATAAGGCTTAGGCATAAATAAATCCCAAACAGTACCATACGCATTTATCTGGAATTCAAAATAATTGTTAGTTTCTCCACCCGGGGCAATAAACATTTCAAATGCATTATCCTGGTAAACCGATCCATCATGATTAAGAATTGAAGCCCACAAATCACGCTCTTTAAGTTTTACATATAAATACAAATATTCATTATCCCATAGCATTTTACATTTTGCCTCCTGCGCTGAATTAATTTCCCCGCCGGTTTCAATATCTGTAAACACCTGTGTCCATGGAGCTTTGCGCCAATCTTTTTCATCATCTTTTCCATCAATTGTCATTTTTCCTGACGTTCTCAATACTGTATAATGCAATGGAATTTGCAAAAGCCTGTTATAATTAATATCGTTACTCTGTGCCTTAGCATCTCCATAAAATAGCGATGCTATTAAAATAAATATTATAGATAAACTTTTTATTATTTCCATTATAAATACTTCAAAAAAAATTGTTATACTAACTTATTTATTCCCCAAAGCTTTCCTCGCATTTAAAACATCGTCAGTTGTAACCCCACTGGCATTATTATTAAAATTCTGCCTGATGTAAGTTAATATCTGTGCTATATTTCCGTCTGACAATAGATTAAGCATGGGCATCCTATTATTGTACATTCTATCCTTTACATGAAATTCTCCATCAAGGCCTTTCAGTACAATATTGATTGGAACCAATTTGTCTCCAACAACCCATTCAGAGCCACTCAAGGGAGGGAAACGGTCATTTCCCAATCCATCTCTCTGGTGGCAAATTGCACAATAGGTATTGTATAACTGGCCGCCTTTATTTACATTTCCCTTATCGAGGTTATCAGCAATTTCATCCGGCGTTTTTATATTGGTTGCCTGCGTTTTTAGCTTTGCCATTTCTGACAACTGCGCTGGCCCAAATTTGTTTTTATCTCCTTTGTACATAACCCGCCATATTTTACCTTTTTCTGAATCGCATATATATAATGATCCGTCGGGGCCCATAGCCAAACCCATTGGCCGGTACCTTGCATCACTGGTATTAACGATGGTGTCTACTCCCGCAAAACCATCGGCAAAAACTTCCCATGGGCCTGAAGAGCCACCATTTTTGAATGGAACGAAACAAACAAAGTAGCCGGATTGTGGATAGGGAGTACTGCTGGTGGATCCGTGAAAAGCAATGAAAGCGCCATCTTTGTAATGTTCAGGAAACTGGTTGCCTGTATAAAACAATAAATCATTTGGCGCAAAATGGCCGGGGAAACCTATGATGGGTTGTGTGTATTCAGTTCCTTTTCCTTCTTTCTTTCCGTCTCCTCCATATTCAGGGTTTAGAAGTAATTTACCTTTCATTTGATTATAGTAATAATAGGGCCAGCCTGCATTTGACCCATCTTTTAATACCAGGAACTCTTCAGCCGGAAGCACAGCCCCTTCCCATTCAGAAAAATATTTTGGCCAGGTAGAATGCAGATAGTCCCTGCCATGCATAATGGTATATAAATTATGAGTTTTATCGTTCCATGCAATGGCTACAATACTTCTGAGGCCAGAGGCAAACTTGTGGCCGTCTTTTTGAAACTGCCCTGGTTTATTGGCATCAAATTTCCAGATACCTGCCCTTTGTATCAGAATTGGGCAAGGGTCCATTCCGGGAGAAAAAGGTGTCCTGTCTTCAAACTGGCAACAATCGGATGGGGCTCCAAATGGAATATACATATTGCCTTTATCATCAAAAGCCATTGGTTTGGTATCATGTTGGCGCGGAGGTTGCGTGTCTGTCAGCATCAATTCCATTTTACTGTCAGGTACCAATTGGCCCGGCGTCAGCTTCTGCCGAAACACTCTTGTAACAGAACTGAAATAGAGATAGCCATTGTGTATTCTCATACCGGTTCCATAACTGCCTTTATCCTGGTAATCATCAAAATATTTAATAATGTCAGCTTTGCCATCATTGTCTTCATCCCTTAACGCGGCATTGCCTCCAAGAGCAGAAGGGAACCTTAGTTTAACATAAATATCCCCATTGGAATTTACAGCGATATGCCGGGCCGCACCATTAAGGCTATCAACCACTACAACTGCTTCAAAACCTCCGGGCAAAATAAGGCCCCCGTTACCCGGATCGCCGGGCGGCAAGCCATGCCTTTTGCATTGTGTAAGGCTGATGATTAGGAAGAAATAAAAAAGAAATTTCAAGCCATTCCATCTCATAGAATGAGTTTTAGTTTTTTAAATGATTAACCAGGATCATTTGCTATTAAAGAATAAATTTAATGGAATGTAGCTTTCAAAAAAAACTTTTGTGCCTATTTAATATAATCATTTTTTTTTATCGCTTACCTCTATTCCATTTTCGGTTTATTTATGATGAAGCGGGGGAAAATGAGCGAACGAATACAAGGCAAATGTGTTTAAAAGAGATTGAGCAAGTAAACATAAAAAGAAACAAGAATTAATAAAATTCATACATTACCCCTTCTGTTTTTGGCATACCGCTACATTTCTTTATTAAGTGGCTTTCAGTATTTATCAAAATAAAAATCAGTGGAATTTATTGGTTTACTGTATTTCACAATAGCCGAAAAAGGTTAAAAATAAAAGATGGCCCGTTGCCAGGCCATCTTCTCTTCCATTAAATATTATTTCATACCCTTACGGCTGCACTTCAATCAGGCGAGATCGAACCGGTCGAGGTTCATTACCTTATTCCATGCGGCCACAAAGCTGTTTACAAATTTCTCCCCGGAATCTGCGGATCCATATACTTCAGCGAGGGCGCGTAATTCGGAGTTTGAACCAAAAATAAGATCAACACGGGTGGCTGTCCATTTCAATTCTCCTGTCTTGCGGCTATGGCCTTCAAATTCGTTTCCTTGCTCCGAAACAGGCTTCCATTTGATGCCCATATCGAGCAGGTTGACAAAAAAGTCGTTGGTAAGTGTTTCCGGGCGCTCAGTGAACACGCCATGTTTGGATTGATAGAAGTTGGTGTTAAGTACACGCATGCCACCAAGAAGAACCGTCAGTTCAGGGGGAGTCAACGTCAGCAATTGCGCGCGGTCCACCAGCATTTCTTCGGCAGATGCCGTGTGGAGTGGTTTCAGGTAGTTGCGGAAACCATCTGCAGAAGGTTCAAGTACAGCAAATGCCTCAACATCGGTTTGCTCTTGCGAAGCATCTGCCCGCCCAGGGGTGAAAGGCACCTTAACTTCATGGCCGGCATTTTTTGCCGCCTTCTCAATAGCTGCACATCCTGCCAGCACGATCAGGTCTGCCAGCGAAACCTGCCTGCCGCTCGTGTGATTGCTGTTAAATTCTTTTTGAATGCCTTCAAGCGTAGATAAAACTTTTGCCAGTTGAGGCGGATTATTTACTTCCCAATCCTTTTGCGGTGCCAGGCGAATGCGCGCACCATTTGCGCCACCGCGTTTATCAGAGCCACGGAAGGTAGATGCCGATGCCCATGCAGCAGATACTAATTGGGAAACAGGAATTCCTGAATCCAATACTTTAGCCTTTAATGAAACAATGTCCTCTTCATTAATCAATTCATGAGTAACGGCTGGGATAGGGTCTTGCCAGATCAGTTCTTCTTTTGGCACTTCAGGGCCCAGGTAGCGTGAAAGCGGGCCCATATCCCGGTGTGTTAGCTTGAACCAGGCGCGGGCAAACGCATCAGCAAGTTCATCAGGGTTTTCATAGAAATGCCTTGAAATTGGCTCGTAAATTGGATCCATCCTTAAAGCAAGGTCAGTGGTCAACATAAATGGTGCGTGGCGCTTTGAAGGGTCGTGTGCATCCGGCACAGTATCAGCCCCGGCGTTATCTTTTGGTTTCCACTGAAAAGCGCCTGCAGGGCTTTTCGTTAATTCCCATTCGTAGCCAAAGAGGTTTTCGAAAAAGTTATTGCTCCATTTGGTGGGTGATTGGGTCCAGGCTCCTTCAAGGCCGCTGGTGATCGTAGAATCGCCATTGCCACTGCCAAATGTGTTTTTCCATCCGAGGCCTTGCTCCTCAATAGCCGCACCGGCAGGTTCCCTGCCAACGAACTCGCCCGGGTCAGCAGCACCATGCGTTTTACCAAATGTGTGCCCTCCGGCAATTAAGGCTACCGTTTCATAATCATTCATCGCCATACGCCCAAAGGTCTCGCGAATGTCTGTGGCTGCTCGCAAGAGGATCAGGCTTTCCATTCGGGCCTTCAGGGTTCACGTAGATAAGCCCCATGTGCGAGGCAGCCAAGAGGATTTTCCAAATCGTGATTACCCGAGTACCGTTCTTTATCTCCCAGCCACTCGCCTTCAGAACCCCAATAGATATCTTTCTCAGATTCCCAAACATCCTCACGGCCGCCTGCATAACCAAACGTTTTGAAGCCCATTGACTCAAGTGCACAATTGCCTGCGAGAATCATCAGGTCGGCCCAGGAAATTTGCTTGCCGTATTTCTGTTTGACAGGCCAAAGCAGCAAGCGTGCTTTGTCAAGGTTTGCATTATCAGGCCAACTGTTAAGTGGGGCAAAACGCTGGCTGCCGGAGCCCGCGCCCCCGCGGCCATCGCTGATACGGTAAGTGCCTGCACTGTGCCATGCCATTCTGATCAGGAGCGGCCCGTAATGCCCATAATCGGCAGGCCACCAATCCTGTGAATTTGTCATCAGTTCAAAAAGGTCTTTCTTCACGGCATCCAGGTTGAGTTTTTTGAATTCCTTAGCGTAACTAAAATCATCGCCCATCGGGTTGGACAATTCAGCGTTTTGCCGCAGGATGTCAAGGTTTAACATGTTGGGCCACCAGTCGTGGTTTGACGTTCCACCGCCGGCGCTGTGGTTTATGGCTCCGCCATGAAACGGGCACTTAGCTTCACTATTGTTCACGTCCCATACCGGGTCCGGTTTTTTATTGTCTTCCATGTTTGATAAATTTTATTATTTTAAAGAGCCAAATTTACTATAATCTTTCGACGTTCTTTATCTATAGATTTTATACCATTATAGATCAAATCTATAACTCCGAATCAGGTGTGGTATGTTGTTTTTGGTATTGCTGCGGTAATGGCTTCTGTAAAAATTTACTATTTTATCAAATAAGAATCGGCGGAATTTGTGGGTTTACTGCATAGGGAGTAAATACTCCGGATGAATAATAGAGCTGGAGAACAAAAAACAATTGGTTTTTTACTTAAAAATTAGCCTGCCCTTCTATGCCGGCAATAACCGGGATGAACTCTTTGCTTACTTTTTATCTTTATAAAAAAATGATGGCTTGATGCGGTAACCTGCCCCTGTAAATATAAAAACGAGTTATTATTTCTTAACGCGCTCCTGAACCTGAATACCTTCCTACACCATCAGGGCCATATTCTAAACCGATACGCCCATCAAAAAGAATTGGAGAGTGAAACTTCATTTTAATATTTACATCAAATGTTGCCCTTGATATTTTTGCGCCGAAAGTAAATGTAGTGGTATAAGTGCCGGAGGAATCTATGGTTTGTTTAAAGCCGGTTAAGTAAATCCTGGTATTATTTTCTTTGTCTATAAGTATCTGCCCTACAAAAACGGAATCAACTTCTTCAGGCTGCCCGGCTTTGGGGTTATTATTTTTGTCCTGGGCTTTTAAGCCCAAAAAAGAGAAAAGTAATAAGGTGCCAATAAATGCTTTCATCTCCTGCTTTTTTTATGTTATACTGATGGGATAAAGCTATGATAAATTACTTTACCCATTTACGGAACCATTTTTTGTAAGCAGAAAGTGTAATGCTAAGGTCACAAAACCCTGGCTGATTCCGGTAGGCATCATCAGAAAAAAAATAAAATGGTTTGGGGTATTGTTGTTGTTGTTGCTGCATGTTTATTTTTTAATTATCGAGAAGGACATGAACCACAGCGATGGTTACATTTTTTTATAACCAGGCCCTTTTAAAAATCTGCCGGGAAAGGAACCGGTAGGTTCATCATTCTTCAATACCTGCGTACCATTTACAAATACATCACTCACGCCTGTTGCATACTGATGCGGCTTGTCGTAGGTAGCATGGTCCCCGACTTTAGCCGGATCAAAAATTACGATGTCCGCATAATTACCCACTTTAAGCTCTCCACGTTTTTGCAGTTTCAAATGTGTGGCAGGAAGATCGGCCAGTTTATAAATGGCCTGTTTCAGTGGCATTAATTTTTCATCACGGGAATATTTGCCTATCACCCTTGCAAAATTTCCATAAGCACGCGGATGTGCATTTGATTTTAAAAATATCCCTTCGTTAGTATACGCTGCTTCATCACTTCCAAAACTTACCCAGGGCAATACAATTTCTTTTTTAATATTATTTTCATCCATCTCAAAATAAGCAACACCCACCCTGGTGCTGTCCTGTATAATCAGGTCCATCGCTGTTTCTTCGGGGGAAGTGCCACGCATTTTAGCTGCTTCTGCCAATGTTTTACCTGTAAATTTTTTCAACGAATCTTGTTTAAAAGCAAGAAGCAAAATATTATCCGGGCCACCTGTTTCATAATATTCATTTTCCCAATCGTTTGCTTTGGTATGCATGGCTGTTATCATTTGTTTTCTTATAACAGGATCCTGTAAACGCTCTCTTAATTTTCCGAAACCGCCATCCTGAAGAGTAGGCGGGAAACATGATGTCAAGCCTGTAGCTGCTGCCGTATAAGTGTACATGTCCGCGGTGATGTCAATACCTTGTTTGCGGGCATTCTCCACCATTTGTATTACGGTGTCCATTTTATTCCAGTTGTCTTTGCCGGCTGCTTTTAAATGGCAGACCTCTACCGGGATATTGGCTTCTTTTGCAATAGTGATAATTTCATTGACGGCTGGTATTAACTGATTGCTTTCGCTGCGGATATGGCTGATATAAGTTCCCCCATATCTGGATGCCTCTTTTGCAAGTGCCACCAGTTCGCTTGTCTTTGCAAAGACATCCGTTGGATACTGGAGTGCACAGGTAACACCCAATGCACCTTCCTGCATCGCTGTATCTACCAAAATTTTCATGCTGTCTAATTGTTGGGGAGCCGGCGCTTTATCATCTTCTCCAATTACATATTGCCTTACTGTACCCGTACCAACAAACGAAGCGATATTGCAGGAGATACCTTTATGCTCCAGCGTGTTCATGTATTCTCCTAAGGTGTTCCAGGTTACCGGGTATTTGATATCGCCTTCATTCTTTTGCATCTGCTCTTTCATACTGGCATTCAAAGGGCCCATGCTGAATTCTGTAAATATCTCCGTAGTTACTCCCTGTCTTATATCGCTTTGCGCCCTTCCATCCTGGAATAGTGATTCTTCTGAATGGCCCATTACGTTTATGAAACCCGGCGCTACAGCTTTGCCTTCCGCATCTATTTCATTTTTTGCAGAAGCATTTTTCAAATCTCCTATAAAAGCAATGGTATCTGCATTAATTGCCACATCTCCTTTGAACGGCGCTCCTCCTTTGCCATCATAGATCATTCCGTTGCGGATAATAGTGTCATATTTCGGTTGCTGGTTGCATGAATAAATCAGCAATGTAACGACTGCAAAATAGATAGTCTTTTTCATTGTATTCATCGTTTTAAATGATTTGATTACCAGTTCAAAAATTATTTATCGATTAGTTTCTTTATGATTTTATCTTCAATCGGTGCTTTAATTTTCACCACCGAATCCATTACTTCGTTTGGAATAGTTGCCGATAGAATGTATTGCATGATCTTCCATCCGTTTGGTTCTTTTACCAATACGCCGGAACCTCTGCAAATTTTCATTTGCGTGTTCAACAGTTCATCAAACCACGCGTGCGTGCCGGGAGGGTCAATGTAAATATGCCGCTCAAGGGCTGTAAAATTCCATGTAGTTTTTTTATCGAAATAGGGTTTTGCCCAAACCATGAACTCTTTTTTATCCCATCGTTCGGTTGCATCGGTTCCGGTAAAAACCGCATAGTCAGTAAAGAAATTAAAGTAGGTTGTATAGTCTGCGTTAGCGGCAGCTATATTGAAAGAGTCCAGCATAGAAATCACTTCTTTTTGTTGGTTTACTGTTCCGTGCATTGAGTTTCCCAAGTTTTGCGCAGTCAAATTGTATGAAAAAATGGAAGAAGTAATAAGAATTGATAAGATGATTTTTTTCATTCCTGAGCAGTTGATTCATTTTGAGTAGTAGGTTTGGTTTGAAGATAATCATAAATAGAGTTTATTTCTCTATCATTCAAATATCTCAGGTTATTTTTTGTAACCTGGCTCATGAGGCCGATATTTTTTCTATCACCCAATGCTACCCCGGTGCGTATCAATTTGAAAAAATCTTCTCTCTTATAAGCTGCGGCAATAATCAGGTTAGGTGAAAACCCTTCAAATCCTTTTAAATCGGGGCCATGGCAAGCAGTACAAGTTGACATGGCAAGATATTTTCCAAAAGAAACCCGGGTAGTATCATAATGCACATATTTTCCTTCTGTGTTTGGTTTTATCATACCGGCAATAGGAGAAAAATCACCTCCTGGTGAAAACGCATCTTGTATTAATGATAACCGGCCCTTAAAACTAAAGGATGATTTCCCGGGAAGGCCCGGTGTATTGGGCAGTGGCTTCACGGTGCGGAGATAGGCAATGATTTTATGTATTGATTCCTCTTTTAATTCATGATACATGAATGCTGGCATGATGTAAATCGAATGCCCGTTCTTTTTTACGCCATACCGTAACAGCCTTTCTATTTCTTCATTAGAATAGGTGGGAATTACGTGCGTTAAATTGGGAGCAACCAACGTAGCAATTTTTGGATTAACATCTGTAAATATTTTACCAGTCAAATGCTCCCCGTGACAATCACCACAATGTGCAATATGAAGAAGCCTTTCGCCTTCAACAACCGAAGCAGAATCTTTGGGAATTTCGACTGCAGTAAGCGGAGTAGAATACGTTTTGTTTAGGATAATGGTTGACCAAACATACACGGTGCCTATCGCTGCCACAACTAATACAACGACCGTGATTGCAGTTATTTTTATAATTTTTCGCATAGCCATTTGAATGAATTAAAAAAGGTAAAATAATTCTGTTATTTCAATTCAAAGGGGACATCAGGTAATATTTCAGCCGGGTTCCCGGGCGTAACCCGGCTGAAATAGAAAGTCTACACTTTGTTGAGCACACTTGCTACCGGAGCACTAATTACACCCCCTTCTTTCATTGCTTGCTGGAGATGCTGGGTCGCTCATAAAAGCGTCCAATACTTCAGGACCAGGCGCTTCAAAAATCATCGTTACATCATTAGGATTTTTAACTGATGTGTAAAGCCCCAATAGCTTTACGCCTGCTTTGGCGCGATTGGGTTCATCTGCATCAAATACGGGTTTCCATTGTGCGAAGTCCTTCACTTCGTGTTGAATAATTGCTGTTACCATTTTAATATGTTTTAGTTCTCCTACTCTTAAGGCTTTTCGGAATTCGCCCCGTTTTTTTTAGTGGTTTCTGAACTCCACAATGGTTTTTGCTTTGGTTGGTTAGTATCCGAAATCCATTAAATCGAGGTTTTTTCGTTTGGTGATAATACAAATCCCATCCGGGAAGTTTTACCAGTAAACCAACCAAAAAACGGATTTTTCTTTTTGCGTTTTTGAGATAACCCTGGCAGGATTTAAAATCCTTCGGGTGCATAGGGTTACCTGCCATTTTTTCAATTCTGAAGATGGTCAATTGGAAACTTCTACGTTTAAAGTATACAAATAGGACCACATTTTATCAACTGCATCTCTGAATTTTGCCCGTAGAGCATCAGCAGCCTTCTTACCATTTACCTTTTCATATATTTTCCAAACTCCGTCCCGATCCTTGTCCAAATCAGGAAATCCTTTGAATGGATTAGTTACAAAATAATCAGGTGTTTCTGGTGAACCACCCATTACATCATACCAATATCCGCGATTATTTCCTTCAGTTGTTTTGATTGCCGATGAGATACTCTTAATGACATCGTTAAAATCTGTAGAGTTTTTGACTTTAAAAGAGGTAACCCAAATTAGTTTGGTGCTATCCATAATTGGCCTGCTTAATTCGGGCATGCTTCGAGCAATATTATATTGCATACTTTCCACATTCGGCATGATAAAGTTAACCACGGTCTCCCGGCATGCTTCACCCGCTGCATCTTTTTTATCCATATCTGCCCATTTAGCCATAGTGCCGGTAAGTACATAAACATTTCCTTTGCCCTGTACGCGATGCCATATATTCCAATGGTCGGTTCCTTTATTTTTCAGATAACATTCCTTATAAAGTTTTACCCCTTCAATGAACTGGGCATCGTGACCGGGTTTTACCGTAATTTCAGAAATGTTCAATAGTGAACCTTTGTTGTCCTGCGCTGTTGTTACCATTGGTAATAGCAACAGGAGACAGATGAGATTTTTTAGAATTTTCATGATGTTTTGTTTTTAAATTATGAATAATAAATTTTTTATTGAATGTTTTTTACACGCAATGATTCAAAGTTTCTTTTGCCGCAATAAAGGCAATGCCCAAATCCTTCTTTGCCAATGAACTGTCATATACTATAGCCGCTTCGTGAAGAGGAGGGTTATTATTCAGCATCAGTGAAATATCTGAAATCTTATAGCTTTCATTGGCTATTAAATAATTTTTCCCATGAAGGCCTTTTGTGGTTGCCGCCTGGAAAACAGCTTCGGCTACATCCCTTACATCTACCATTGAAAACATGGTATCTGTTGCAAATAACATTTCAACAAAAGGATTAGGTGCTATTTTATTTTTTATCAAATATTGCATACCCACAGAAGTGGAATCGGGCCGGTTTCAGAAAGACTATTGCCAATAACCATAGTTGGGTGATATAGAAGAAATTTCAAATGAAAGATTTGGATTTTCGTTAATAAATTTTCTTACCTCCCGGTCAGCCAAAAATTTTGCCTGTGCATACGGATGATCCTGCTCACTCATGTAAGGAGTATCCTGTTCTGTAAAAATATGATTGGAAGGATAAGTAGCAGGATTCAAAGGAAAGGAAGTATTCCATGCTCGCGACCGAGGCAATGAACACTACTTTTTTAAGGCACTTTTGATTTTGAAATTACCTCCAGAAAATTGCGTGTACCCGTTACCGTTGGATCCAACAATTCTTTTTGCGGATCTTTTACATCCAGTTGAAAAGGAGTACCGCCATGCACAATGATATCGCAGCCTTTTACAAAATTTTCCAGCGCACTTTTATCTCTAACATCTAACGGTAAAATCTCCAGGTTCTCCGCATTGGTAAGTGTGAGCAAATGTTCGTATTTGCTTTTATTATTGATATCAGTCGAGGATACTTTTACCTTATAATTTTCTTCTAAAAATATTTTGGTAATATAGCTCCCGATAAATCCGGAACCGCCGATGATTCCTACTGTTTGCATGATTTTTATTTTTAATTGTTTTATTTTAGGAAAGAAATTTGGTAAAACCGTTGCTTCTCCTTCGACAGGCTCAGGAGGTTAGCCCCGGGGAAGGCGGCTACATAAATGCCCTCACATCCATACCCATCTGTTCCATGCCCGCTACCCATGTATCTTCATCTATGCCACCAGATGCAATCCAGTCTTCATCGGAAAGGGCAGCCCGCCAACTCAGCAATGGCTCTGCATCAGCACCTACCGAATTTCGGAATGCTGTCTTTTCTCCGTTTGCAATTGCCAGCACTGTTTCCGCAACTTCGGAAGGCATTACATGATGCGAAGCCGAAGCCTTCAGGTATGCTTCCATCCGGACGTGTGCCGGGATATACTGATTTAACTTTTCGGCCGTCTAATTTAGTAATGATGGGCGTGTCAATTACGCCTGGTTCTACAACCGATACCTTAATACCAAATTGGCCCACTTCACCTGCAAGGCTTTCGCTCAGTGCTTCCAAAGCCGCTTTGGAAGCACTATAAGAACCGTGGCATCCGCTATATATTTTCCCCGCTACAGAGGTGATATTGATAATATGGCCACTATTTCGTTTACGCATAGCCGGTAGTACTGCCTGTATACAACGAAGTGCGCCGAAAAAATTCGTTTGCATGGTGGCCTCGAAAATATCAAAAGGCAATTCTTCCACGGAGCCAAGCGTCCCAATCCCTGCATTGTTGACAAGTACATCTATTTGTCCTGCTTTAGCTATTGCTTCTTCAACGGCAGATTTTACGGACGCTTCATTATCTACATCCATGGTAAGAATGGTAATCGGTAAGTTTTCTTTTTTAGCGAGTTCAGCTAAAGCAGGCGATTTTTGAGGGTTACGCATCGTAGCATAAACGTTATATCCATTGCGTGCAAATGTTTCTGCAATGGCATATCCAATGCCGGTACTGCATCCGGTGATGAGTACATTTTTTGTGTTTGTTGTTTCCATTTTGAATTTTTGAATTTTTTTGTAAAGCGGATTGTGGAAAATTGATTCAATAAAAAACAGTCTTTATCTCACCGACGGTTTAATAAGGTTAATTTTATATTATTCAACTAACCAATCATTATATTTGTCAAGGGCAGGCGAAGAGGTAACATATTTATCCTCTTCTTTACTAACGGCATTCAATTTTTCGCTTGCGTCATTTCCAAGTTTAGTCATTGAACCATCATTGTTGAAGTACTTGTTTCTGGCAGCTTCATTATTAAACATAAATATCACTCCCATACTACCGCTGTCGGCTCCGCGCAACGATTTTATTAAATAGGTTTTCATGCCGGGAAAAGCTTTATCATAAGCAGGTATTACTTTACCCGTGAAAAACTTTGTATAGGCTTCCATAGTTACCCCTTCTTTTAAATCAGGAGTCGAGATGTGAAGTCCAAGAAGGGTTCCTTTGTGCATTGTTTTGCCAAAGGAACAATTGCCTATTAAGGCAATCGCTAAAAAAATCAATCCTTTTTTCATTTTGTTTTATTTAGTAGTTAAAAAATACATTTTTGAGTTTCTGCAAATTGTTGGAATCAGTATTCTTCTTTAAGTTTGCAAAAGGAAATTCCTTTACCATTGGATAAATATCATGACATACACAGATTTCAACCTTCATTTGTACATGCATGTTTCTTTTCGCAGGCTACTTTATTGAAAAAGATTATAGCTGAGAAACGGGCCATTGCGTGGAGAAATCTAAAAATGCAAAGTGTCCATTCCCTCTTCCTATTCCGCTATTCCCAACACCACCAAAAGGAAGATGCTGAAACCGCGAATTTGATTTTATTTAAATTCCTCAACGGCTCCTACCATAAATGTTGCCCCACCGGTAGCAAAATTGGGAATATCCGCTGCCGCCGCCTGCCCTTCAGGTGAACTCATGTTGCCTGCATGGCTTCCGGCGTTTCAAACCAAAACCCGGCCATCCGGTATTGGGCGGGTTGCCCACCATCAGGGGCGCTCAGGAATTTGGTGGCTTCAGACCTGGGAATATCCGGTCGTTTTCAAAGCAATCGGTGTATGGGTATTTGCATAGTAATCTTCAAAAGCTGCCGGGTCTGTTGGATGCCCGTAAAGCACTGCTAATTTAATCATCGTTTTAAGTTTTATTTATTTTTTTAGCTTTGGTTCATGCCTCCGGGAATTATTGAAAATTTGAAATCTTTCGTTTCCTGAAAACACAAACCAGGCTGAAGGATAAATTGCTGTTTAAATATCTACAGGCATTGAAATGGTAATGGGTTCCAATACGGTGTGTTTGTTTTTTAACTCCTGGATATTAGGATCCGCGAAAATGGATTGGAATTTTTCCATGTCCGTTACTTCGAATACGATCACTATCGAATTGGGATCGTCAGTATCCTGAAAAGTTTTAAAACCGGAAACGGCTGGCGCAAATACTTCAGCTCTTTCCTGGTGGCCTTCGAGCCATGTATTAAAGTCGCCTACTTTGTGGCGTCCTATTACTGTTGTCATTGTTTATAATTTATTTTGTTATTGCCTACTCTGTTCGGTTTTCGGCTTACCCGTTTTTTGTTTGCCAATAATTTTTGTGATCATTTGAACAAAACCCGGAAGGTTTAATTAACCATTTTAATAATCGTATGCCTTAAGAAAACCTTCCGGGTTTATGTTGAAAGGTTACTTCTTCACTCCATTTTTGAAAAATCTCCATACATGTACTCTCTTACTATTTTGCCATCTGTATTAAAATCATCAAATATTACAATGGGAACTTTTAATACTTCGCCTGTTTTCTTTGACTTGCCAACCCAGGTCCACCAAGATTGAACAGTCATGCCATTATCTTTTTTGTAATGGAGATAATCAGGGTAACCCTGTGGAATTTGTTTGATGTCATCGTATTTATCAAAATCCGTCATCCACCTTTTCATTGCGTCTGCGATTGGAATAAATTTTTCCATATTGGATGCCCACCACTTCGCGGTATCTGAATACATTGTTTTCAATGCAGCCAAATCCTGTTTTTCGTAAGCCGTTCCTGCGTTATTTACCACATCAATGTAAGGATGCTTGATGTAGATGGTGCCATTGGTTTCTTCCTGTTGGCAAAAAGCAGTTAATCCTAAAAGGAATAAACCTGCTGTGATCATAATTTTTTTCATTTTTTTATAGTTTTAATGTGAGATAAAAGAAACTTTTGATTTTTTTTTCAGGTTTTAAAATTTAACCCTTACTCCATTTTTGAAAAATCTCCATAGATCATTTCCAGTACTATTTTGCCATCAGTGTTAAATTCGTCAAACACTACCATAGGGACATTTAATACTTCGCCGGTTTTCTTTGATTTGCCTGTCCATGTCCACCACGATTGAACATACATTGCATTATCTTTTTTATAATGCAGGTAATCCGGATAACCCTGTGGAATTTGTTTGATGTCATCATACTTGTCAAAATCGCCATGCCACATTTTCATCACATCTGCAATGGAAACAGGTTTTTCCATACCCGATGCCCACCATTTTGCTGTGTCTGAATACATGTTTTAAGGGAGGCCCAATCTTGTGACTCGTAAGCTTTAGCCGAATTATTGACTACATCAATATATGGATGCTTGATGTAGATAGTCCCGTTCTTCTTCCTGTTGGCAAAAAGCAGTTAATCCAAAAAGGAATAAACCGGCTGTGATCATAATTTTTTTCATTTTTTTTAATTTTAATTTTTTCCCTACTCTTCTGGCTTTTCGGAAACGCCCCCGCAAAAAATGCCTGTGCAGGACAAGCCCGTTTTTTTTAGTGATGGCTGGGCTTCACTTTTATTTGAAATTCACTAAAGGAATATTTAGTTTAAACTTCTTTCTCATTTAGCCGCTCCCGCCTTACCGGGCAGGAACAGCTATGAGAATTGAAAAACACACACAAGAAATTCTTTAAAATAAAATCGAAAAAGCTTTTTCCGGAATTTATTCTTTAGGCAGCTCTATGCCCAATTGCTGGTAAAGGCTTAAATTATTATACTATACTCTCTGATACTTCGGCACAAGGGTTTACCTGGCTGTTATATATTTTAGGTTTAGCAGATTTTGTTTAGACAGGAATCGAATTGATTGTATAAACCTAACTCAAAGAATTATTGGAGCGATAGCTTTTAGGACGAAGGCTGCTTTTTATTGTCCGAGCAGGGAATTTATTTATCGGTAAAAGGTATTAATTGAAAATTCAAAATTAAACTCTCCCTGAAATTTCAATCAGTTATTAATTCCGGAGCAACACAATTTTGAAAAGTGAACCGAAAATAATAGAAAATAAAAAAGTGCCTTTTTGTTGGTTTACTGTAATTTGAGGCCTATATACCAATGAAAAATTTTATTATAACCCTTTTCTTATTACTTGGTTCTCATGCCTACGGCCAAAACTTCACACTGCCGGATGGCGAATACACTGATACCACAACCACTGATGATGCACTTTGCAAGGATTATAATGTATATTTCTACCAGGGAAATGGGCGTGGAAAATACCCTGAAAGTTCGTCCACTACCTTAAATGAAGTACAATCATTTTTAAAAAGAAAAAATAGTTCTTACACTGGAAGCGGATATATCACTTTTCAATTCATGATTGATTGCTCCGGAAAAAAAATGAACAAAACAAGGGTATTGCAAACAGATGAAAAATATAGAAATTATCATTTTGACAAAGCATTAGTGGAGGAACTTTATTCTTTTTTAAACACGATGGATAAATGGGAAATTTTTAAAAATAAAGCTGGGCAAACTTTTCCTTATAAAGCGTTTATTTCTTTTAAAATAAAAAATGGTAAAGCCGTTAATATTATTCCTTAATTTTTTGCTATTTGCATTTTTAAGTAGCTGCCAACAGCCTTTGAAAAAAGCAGTGGTTTGCGGCTGCGCAAGCCGTAGAGTACAGGACAGCCTTGTTGAAAAATACCTTGATAACCTTGTAGAAAGAGTTTCTTATAACACACCCCAATGGCAATCAGTTTGTGACAGTGTAATTGCTATATGCCCCAATATTGCACAGGCATACGAGCTTAAAGCGATACCATTTATTAAGTATGGAAATTATGCAAAGGCGTTTCCTCTTGAAGACCAAGCGGTTGAATTCGCCCCAAAAGAATACACTGCTTACCGGGGTTTTCTGAAATGTATTTTTACAAAAGATTTTGAAGGCGCTCTTATTGATTTTAAAAAAGCGCAGGAGTTGGTACCGAACAGTTATGAAATGGACCACACTTATTTCTTTTATGAAGGATTGTGCAATTTAAAATTAGCTCATTACCTGGAAGCCGAAGAAAATTTTAAAAAAGATATATTTATACAAACTCGTGGTGATACAACAAAGCCGGTTCATTATAATTCATTCTTTTACATAGGCGTGTTGTATTATAAAATGGAAAACTATGCGCAGGCAAAAAAGTATTTTTTAAAATGTATTGCACTTTATGAACAGCATCCGGAAGCAAACTATTACCTGGCAATGGTTTATAAAAAAATGAATAAATATAACCTTGAAAAAAAATATTTGGAAATTTCAAAACAAGCTTTTGAAGATGGATATAATTTAGTTGAAGACAATATTGTGTATGTAAATTATCCTTACCAGGTAACACTTTATGAGGTAGGGCAAGCGATAAAAGAGTTGCCATAAAAAATGAATCTTTGTCTGGTTTTTTACGCTACTTTATCCAATTTAAAATCAAAGAAAATACGTGTGCCATTTTTTATTTCTTCTCTCATTTTGCCGCTTAGCTGGCGGGTAAGAAGTGAAATTAATTGTGAACCAAAACCGGTGCCATGCGTAAACCCTAATTTGCCTATTCTATTATCAAAAACTTCAAGTTGAAGAATACTTTCTGAAATATTAGGTGACCTATCATTGATAATAAACGGAAAATTACAAGTGAAAATTTCCTGACTTAAGAATATGAGAATCATAAATTTCCTGTGAAAATTTTAATTACAATAGTGTTGAGGAATTTATTAATCGAATATAAACCTGTAATTAAAATCGTTAATATCAGGGTCTGTTGCTTTACTATATCTTTCAAAAGCATGCCTTCTGCTTGTTTTCACTTCAAAATAATTAAAATCAAATATTCTTATAGTTATTGCAGCCCTTTCCTGATCATGATCCGATGCTGAAGGATTCGGAGATATAATATGAGTATTATAGTTATAAATGAAATATCGGTTAAAAGAGAATTCAATATCATCAGGTCTTAGTAATAATTGATCAAAACCTATCCCTTTACTATCCTGGCAATGTTTACATGCTAAATACAAATTCTCCCATTGACAAACAATATTATAATATAATTGATTTGTTTTCGGTTTAAAATGATCAATTGATTTATCACCCCGGTGTAAAGGAAACTTGTCGCAATACGAACAGTGATTACCTGTTTGAGCCATCAGTGTTTTTAACGCAATATGATTCAATTTTTCAAATTTTCTTTGTGGCCATGAAAAACTATATGATGGGTTAGCTTTTCTTTTATTTGAATAATTTTCACCAATGCTTTCCCAGTTATCTTTTATTGTTTGAGGCGCATCTAACCGTGTAAATTTTCTCATAATTAAAACAATTCAATTCCGGATTTTCTCATTTGCCTCAGCTCCATGCCGATAATACTTTCTAACTCAATACTTTGTTTTCTAAGGCTATCTGCAAGCACTTGAAATTCATCAAGGTTACCATTTTTATTATTTGCAAGTATGTCATCCTTCAATTCATAAAAACGTTTTAAGTCCTTCTCAACTTCTTCACCAAATTGTTCATTTACTCCAAATATCTCATCGAGCATTGTTATATAACTTTTGCCATTTTCAGATAGAATGGGTTTACCATCCAAAACAGAATAATGTCCTTCTTTTTTTAATTTATAAATCCATGCGCCATCTATAGAATTTGTAACAAATGGCGAATGGGTTGATATTATAATTTGGGCATTTACAAACAACTTTTGAATAATAGGAAGCACTTTCCTTTGCCATGCGGGGTGCAAATGAATTTCAATTTCATCAAGAAACAATACAAAGTTGCGGTCAAAAATATCTTCATTTGTCTTCCATTTTAGTCGCTCCATTCTCATTAGCAGATCAGTAATCCAACTTATTATTGATTTTAATCCATCAGGCAATGTAGAGAAATCAAGATTTACACCATCTACATTAACCATAACTTTTAAAGGATTATCAGCCAAATTAAATTCAATTCTTAAATCTGTTATCTCACAAATAACCTGTTCAACTCTATCAATCGTATTTTTATACGATTCAGATTTTACTAAATCATTTTTTGTAAATGCCAATGCCTCCTTAGTTTTAGTATTAGCTATCCATTGCAAAATGATTTGTGGATTAACAGAATTTCCCAAGTCAAGAGAATTAGCAAGAGGATTTTCTGATATTTCTGATATATAATTTATATTTGATTGTTGCAATCTTCGATAACCCGAGTATGCAAATAAAGCAAAATCGAATGTTTGAAATTGATAATTATTCCATTTATTAAAATATTGAAATATTATGCTGTTACGATTTATTTTATTAGCCCATGCTCCTGAAACAAATTTCACTATCCAACTTTCAAATGAAGTTATTTTACCGGTTGGAGAATCTTCATAATCTTGTATTGAAGAAGTTCTTACATCAAAATCAACTTTATCTAAATGATCCGAGTGAACTTTAGCAGTTAATAAATTTGGATTTTGGAAACTTGATAAGACTTCCAGTATTGTACTTTTTCCAGTGCCATTTTCACCAGTCAGAATATGTATTTCTGCTTTACTATTATCAATCTTTTCTTTAAACTCCAAATTCAAGTGTTCAAAAGCTCCTATGTAATTAATAATAACTTGCTTGATTCTAAAATCTGACATGTGCCAAATATATTGGTTTGTGATTTAATCTTATTTACTTCTTATCTCACAAATTTACAAATACACTTTTTAAGAAATAGAAAAACTTATTTAAAAAAGGAGAGTGCCTCCTCCGAACTGTGAAAAAATTTCTTGTTACTAGCTATTTTAAATTTTACGCTACTTTATTTAATTTAAAATCAAAGAAAATACGTGTGCCATTTTTTATTTCTTCTCTCATTTTACCACTTAGCTGGCGGGTAAGAAGTGAAATTAATTGTGAACCAAAACCGGTTCCATGTGTAAACCCGGATTTACCAATTCCATTATCAGAAACTTCAAGGTGAAGTATATTATCTTTTCTTTTTTCAAGCTTAATAAATACTTTGCCACCGCTTCCATTTGGAAAAGCATATTTAAGTGTGTTGGTAAGCAATTCATTTACAATCAATCCAAGCGGTACGGCCGTGTCAATATCCACATCCAGTTTTTCCATCGCCAGTTCAATTTTTACTCTTTCATCCGCACCAAAAGAATCCAAAATACTTTCACTGAGATTGAGAAAATAATCTTTCATCTCGATGGCTCCCAGGTTTTTGCCCTGATATAATTTCTGATGCACAATACCGATAGATTGCACGCGGTTTTGACTTTCCTGCATCGCATCTTTTGTATCTGGGTCGTCAATTTGTGCTGATTGTAATGCCAGCAAACTACTCACTACTTCAAGATTATTTTTTACCCGGTGATGGATTTCTTTCAACAACAATTCATTCTCTGCATTTTTTGCGCCAATAAGCAATATGTTACTTTTACTCCGGTTTCGATAACTGATATAACCGAAAATAAAAATCCGCATCAATAAAAGCCCAACTCCCATGCCCAGCCATTGTATTTCCTTTTGTTGCGAAATCTGCTTTTTTTGCGCTTCAATAGTAGCTTCCTTCTTTTTGGTTTCATATTGTGTAAGCATTTTAGACATCGCTTCATCACTTTTAGCAGATGCAATACTATCCCTTATCAACAAAGCTTTTTTATGATAAGCCAATGCTGATTTATAATCGCCCAGATGTTCATAAATAGTACTTACATGAAGATAGTTTTCTGTAATATTGGAAAGGTCACTGTCTTTTTCCTGCAGTTGGACTGTTTCCAACTGATAGGGTAATGCTTCCTTATAATTTCCCATCAGCAGGTTTACTTCCCCAAGATTGGCTATGGTGGCTGAAATAGCATTAGTGTAATTTGATTTCTTTGCAATTGCCAAAGCAGCTTGATAATCTTTAATTGCTGCGGGATAACGCCCGAGGCGCTTTAGGGCATTACCGCGGTTATTGAGGAAATCGGAAAAATATATTTCACTAAAATTTTGTGCACTGGCCAGTTCCAAAGCATGATTGAAATAACCATACGCCTGTTTGATTATCGCCACCTTCAATCGCTGTGCTGCCTGCGGCGGTAAGCGCATATACCAGTTCATCATTTAGATTATTTTTCTCACAAATTTCAATGGCCTTTTGGGCATAATCCATCCCTTCTGCAAGCCTTCCCTGTCGTGTAAGGTCTTCTGAAACGCGGCCATAAGCAGCCGCCATTCCCTCTTTGTCATCTAGTGTTTCCATTAAACGCGAAGCTTCCAGATCCGCCGCCATGGCTTTATCAAGTTCACCTTTCTTTTTATAAACCCAGGCAATTTTAAACTGGGTGGTAGCCTCGCCTCTTTTATTATCAACTGCTTTATAGCCTTCCATTGCTTTGTTAAAAAATGCTGTGGCGGAATCCAGGTGAAGCAGGTTGGCGTGCATCCTTCCCTCCATTTCGTAAAATTCAGGTTGCCGGTTTTTGTCGCCAATCTTGTCGGCTAATTGTGCGCCCTCTTTGGCATATTCCAATGCCTTTTCCATATCGGAGCCAAAAGCAACATCGGCCAATTGTTTCAGCAGTTCGAGTTTTTGGGTATCCGATCTTGCAGCATCTAATTTTAGTTCCAGGCTGTCATAAGGATTTTGCTGCCCATAAGCCAATTGTGTAAAAAATAAGAGCAGTAAACCAACTTTTTTCATATAATCTTATTTTTCGGTTAGGCATTACTGTTTCAATTATTTTACATCGTTATAAAACTATAAAGTCTGGATTTTTTGAAGTAAATTTTCTTTTAGCCCCGCACTCATCGGAATGGCTTTGTGAGCAATAACCACATGGCTTTCCGCCACTTCTTCTACCTGGGCTATGTTAATAATATACGACCGGTGTATCCTTACAAAAAGATCCATAGAAAGTTTTTCTTCAATTGCTTTGAGGGTAACAGATAAAAGGTATTCTTTATGCCCTGTAAATATACGGCTATAATTCCTGTCAGCTTCGATGTACAAAATATCAGTCACCATAATTTTTATCATCTTGTCTTTGCTGCGTATAAAGATCCTGTCTTTTAAAATAAAGTGTTGCCCATCGCCGGTTTCATTATTAGTGTGAGGGCCGGTTTCATTTTCGGCCATCCTGCAAATAGTAAGTTCTATGGCTCTTTGCAAATCCAGTTGCTTGAATGGTTTTGAAATAAATGCGGCGGGTTTGGTAGTTTTAGCCTTGTTGAAAGTAACTTCATCAGCATTGGCCGTGAGATAAATTATTGGGATACCGGATTGCATTTGGATTTGCCTCGCAGTTTCAATTCCATCTAATTCACCTTTAAGATTAATATCCAGTAAAAGAATGTCTACATTATTATCTTTCACATGAAGAACGGCTTCCTCGCCACGTGGCAAAATACCGGATACTTCATAGCCCATGTTCGTCAGTTGCATTGCAATTTTTGCACCGATGAGCATTTCATCTTCTACGACCAGTATTTTTATTAAATGATCCATTAATTAGTTTGGAAGTTAGTTTGAAATAAAAAATTAAGGTAGCAAAATAATAATAAATGTAGCCTCTTCTCTTTCATTCACCTCAACTTATTTTCCTAAATAAACAAAAAGGGTATTTTTTTTGTATTAAAAAAAATGATCAATGAAAAAAAACCCATTAAACCAAATCAGGGGGTATATCCATATTCAAAAAAAAACCTGGCGGCAATGAATCGTGTAAAACATTTCAAATGAATTATATTTATCGTTCAAAAAAAATGCTGGAATGAAAAACAAAGTTATTGGCATTTGTGAAGGTTCTAAATATTCCAACTACGAAAGTTGGCTGAAAAGCCGCGATGTAGAAATAATCAGGCTGGGGTATAAATACCATAACCTGGCAGAGATTGAAAGATGCGATGGCATATTGATCACCGGCGGTGATGATGTTAATCCGGCAATATACAAGCATTCAGGTTTTTTAAATACCGCTCATTTGGAAAATGTTGACGAACAAAGAGATAAATTTGAATGGGAAATAATGCAATATGTAGAGGAGAAACAAAAACCTTTGCTGGCAATATGCAGGGGGCTCCAGTTTGTAAATGTTTTTTTCGGGGGCTCCTTAATTCCGGATATTCCGGATTTTCGTAAAATGAAACATTCAAAATTTAAGAATGGCAAAGACCGTGTGCACGCGGTAACTTTAGATGCTGGTTCGGCTGTATATAAAATAGTTGGAGAAAAAAAAGGCATTATCAACAGCGGCCACCACCAGTGTGTATCTACGGTTGGCGAAGGCGCTTAAAATAACGGCTATGTCGCCGGATGGCATTATTGAGGCTTTAGAAAAAAAGAATTCCCCGGAAACCCGTTTTTTTTTATTGGTACAATGGCATCCGGAAAGAATGGAAGACAAAAACAGCCCTTTTTCAATAAAAATAAAGCAACATTTTTTAGAAGCGTTGGATGCGCAAAGCGAATAATGGCCCGGAATGAATCAGAAACTTAAAAAAAGAATACCTGATTTTTCTTCTTCATGAATTTTATTTTGGAAAATAAAAATTCTCTTTATTTGTTTGTTTACTGCATTATCTTTTAAAATTCCTGGTATTATTAAATCATTATTCTTGATTTTTCGGCTATCGCCGGCTTAACTATTTTCTTTAATTTCAAGTTATCAATTTTTATGAAAAAAATATTAATCGCTTTTAATGTACTTGATAGGGCTTTAAACGTAATTTATTTTGCCATTAAATTCGCTGAAAAAAATTCGGCATCTATTCACGCTGTATTTTTAAAACCGGGCAAAGAAGGATTTAATTCGGATTATTTTTTCCCAAATGACCTTTCAAATGCAGAAGATTTAAAGTATGGCGAAAGCCTTTCTGAAAGCAATGCTGAATTAATTGATGACAACATACAACTGTTGAAAGATGAATGCGAAGCGGCGGGAATTCTTTTCTCAAGTGAAAAAAATAGTACTACCCAACAATTAATTGAAAAAACACCTAAGGTAGATTTGTTCATCGCAGATTCACAGTCTTCTTTTATTGATAAAATATTACCACATATTTATTGCCCTTCTTTTCTTACTGCCGGAAATGAATGGCCGCAAAATATAATTTTAATGTATGATAATAGTTCCCGGGGTAATCGGGCAATCGAAAAATACATTTCGCTTTTCCCTGAATTCAAAGATGTGCCAACTTATTTTTTGTCCATAAACCTTGACGAAGAATCTGAAGAAGAAAAGGAACTATTCTTTAATGAAAAACTGGACCCCGTCTTTAAACGATGTGGTTTTAAAATCATTAAAGGGAAATGCTGAAAATGAAATGAAAAATTTCCTGGCAGGTTTTTCCGGCCCGGTTCTGATAGTAATGAAAGATTTTAGCCAAAAGCTGGAAACAGGTTTGTTTCATAAGAGCCTTGCCGCCATTGCCCGAAGTAAAAGAAATATATCTTTATTTATCGTAAAGGAATAACTCAAAAAAATTGATCTTGCCCGTCTGAAGCTTAGGAAAGGAATTTAGCATACCAATAACCAGAGGATTTTACCATACGGTTTTGAGTAGCAAAGTCAACATACACCAGGCCAAACCGTGGATAATATCCTTCAGCCCATTCAAAATTATCAAGAAATGTCCACACGAAATACCCTGTAACTTTTACTCCTTCCTGTTTTGCCCAAGCACCTGCGAAATATTATCTCTTAAATAATTTACTCTTTCCGGGTCATCTACTTCATTATTTTTTATTTCATCTTTAAATGCAGCTCCATTTTCAGTGATTATTATCGGCGGCATATTTTTATATCCGCTAAATTTTTTCAAAATATGGTAAATAGATTCGGGATACACTTCCCAACCCATTAAAGTTGTTGCCACATTTCTTTTTTCGGCTTTTATAATTTTTGCATTGACAAAGGGCATAAAAGGAGAGTGCTTCACTATTTCGCGGGTATAATTTTGAAGGCCTATAAAATCCATTTTAAATGAAAGGTTTTTTTCATCATCCTGTTTTATGAATTTTTCTATCCGTTTTAAAATTGGAATATCTTTATACGGGTAACCCAATCCCAGCAAAGGTTCTATGTATAAGCGATTGAGAAGGGCATCTGCTTTTATAGCAGCAGTTTTATCTTTTTGGGAGCAACTAATGGCTTCTATATGCGAGCAGGAAAAGGTGGTCCCGACATTACTACCAGGTTGCATTGATTTGATAACTCTTGCTCCATGAGATTGGGCGAGTGCTGCATGATGCGTAACGGCTAAAAAATTCTTTAACCCTTTTCTTCCGGGCGCGTGTATTCCCAGGAAATAACCCGCGCCTGTAAATACCATCGGTTCATTCAGCACGATCCAGTTATTTACCCTGTCACCAAAATACTTAACACAAACGGAAACGTAATCGCCAAACCACTGAATAATATCGCGGTTTACCCAGCCTCCTTTTTTTTCAAGTTCATAAGGAAGGTCCCAATGATAAAGAGTGATCCAGGGCGTAATTCCAAGTTCAAGTGACAGGTCAATTACACGGTTATAAAAATCGATTCCATCCCGGTTTAGATTGGCCGTTCCATTTGGCAATATGCGGCTCCACGAAATAGAAAAACGATGGTTGTGAATATTAAGCGAGCTCATGAGGCATATATCTTTCATATAGCGATTATAAAAATCGCATGCAACATTCCCGTTTTGGTTTTGAAATATTTTATTTCTATGTTTTACAAAAACATCCCAGATAGATTTGCCTTTTGAATGAAGGTTATAACCTCCTTCAATTTGGTAAGCCGCAGTTGAAACTCCCCAAATAAAATCTTTACCAAAATCACAATTATTCAATAACATAATTATTCCCCGATTGCGCCAGGAGTATTTTTCGTGATCAGCGTTCGCAATTTTTTTAGGGAATAAGGCAATGTAGATAGTTTTGGTTTGTAAGAGGCCATAAAAGAAAGATAATGATCAAATATAACCTCGATTACTTTTTGGGTATCATCCGGAAAATCAACGGGTATTATTTCTCCGTTTTTAACCCAGGCTTTAATTTTTTTGAGTTGGGAGCGTTTTAATTTCTTTAAAACGGGAACTTCCATTTTTTTAAGGGCTGCCGCATTACATTGTTGCTCAAATTGTGTTTTCATAGGTATTACCATGAGTTTCTTTTTAAGGAATAATGCTTCTGCAGGCGTTTCAAAACCGGCGCCACATAATACCCCTTCAGAAGAAACCATACTTTTAATAAACAAATTATTATTTATCGGGAAGATGCGGATGTTTTTTTGGGTGTAAACTTTTTTTGAATGTTTGGAAAAAACCTGCCATTCCACATCATTTATTTCACCCAGTACTTTTATAATTTTTTTATCGCTGTAAGCCGGAAGGTAAACGGTGTAATGTTTCCTGTTGGTAATAATGGCATTTCTGATCTCATGCCGGATTACCGGGGTAAAAATATTTTTATTATAGGGCAAAAAATGAAACCCATATTGTAAATCGGAGGGCGCATAATTTTTCAGGATAAACCTGCCCGGCAGGTCAATGTTTTTGGGCTTTGGGGATTTTTTGTTTACAACCGCCACCTGGTGGCTCAGCCCGATACATGGTTTGCGTTTCAGGCGGCAAGCCCAGGAACTTACAGGTTCAAAATCACTAATTACAAGGCCGTAATCATTTACAGGAAGGTTTTTTATTTCTTTATAAAATCTTTTGAGCTTTGCTTTTTTATAGGTTTCCTTTAGGTCAACCCCTCCTTTTTTACCAAAAACGAAACTTAATCCTTTAAAATTATATTTTACCTCAAACTCAAGGTTAACATCTGCTTCTGTGCCGCTTATAAGAATATCGAGCTCGCCTTTTTGCTGAAGTAAAGGAATGATATCCCGTGCCCTGCTAATGTGGCCGTTTCCCGTTCCCTGGATAGCGTAAAGTATTTTCATTTTATGGCCATTGAATTAAAATCGGCAACCATATTCTCAAAAAGCTCGTTGTTTGAGAGTATGGTTTCATCGGGCTCTTCGTGCATTTCCGCGCCCATTTTTTCTTCATCATATTTATAGATATTCCATACTCCTTCGTTGTATTCAAGAGCCGTAAGGTTTTCTATCCAATCCCCGGAATTCAAATAAATAATGGAGCCGTGCTGGTTCAGGATTTTCTTCATTTCGGGTTGATGGATGTGGCCGCATATTACAAAGTCGTACTTATTTGATATGCCAATGTCTGCTGCTGTGGCTTCGAAATTATTAATGTATTTAACCGCGCTTTTTACACTGTTTTTTATCTTTTTTGAAAGTGATAATTTGCCTCTTTTAAAAATATGCTCAGAAATGAAATTGGCAAACCTGTTAATAAGGATTAATGTGTCATAACCTACTGCGCCTAATTTGGCCAGCCATTTGGAATGTTGCATGGTTACATCAAAAACATCCCCATGAAAAAACCAGGCAGTTTTATTATCATCCAGTTTAAGAATTACTTTATCGACAATTTGCAATGAGCCCATTTTAAACCCTGTGAATTTGCGAAGCATTTCGTCGTGGTTTCCGGTAACGTAATAAATCTTTACTTTTTTATTAGTCCAGTGCAAAATGTGCTTTACAATCTTCATGTGGCTTTTGGCCAGTATCTTTTGCTAAACTGCCAAATATCAATAATATCGCCATTAAGGATTACTGTTTTAGGTTTTATGCTTTTCAGGTAGCGCAAAAGCTGCTTTGCATGGCAACCATAAGTTCCAAGATGTATGTCGCTGAGAACAAGAATTTCTATCTTTCTCTTTTTATCTTTCTCCATTTGAAGTTATACTTTATGAAACTTTAGTGGAGAATAAAAAGTTGAAAAACGCTGAAGAAGAACCCGTGTAAAAATTTTTTGCCAAAAAAATAAGATTGCTTTCATAATTCATGGTTGAGAGGTAAAATGCTTCCGGGGCTTTGAAAGAAAATAGTAGCCATCATATTGGGCACAAAGAAAGCAAATCAATATAACCAAATCATTACGCTATGGTTAAGAAACCATTAAGCCTTTCATTTGCCAATGGTTTCAAACTATAAAAGTTTTGCTTAAAATGAAAGAAGGGATCAAACCTGCTTGCCGGTAAAACAACAAAAAAAGAAGATTTTTATTTTCAGGTGAATAATATTTGTTGCTGCATTTTCTTAAAAAAACTTCTTTTGCATTAGATTTGCAACAATCAAAACGGGTAGTGGCGCAGCCCGGTAGCGCACACGTCTGGGGGGCGTGGGCCGCAAGTTCGAATCTTGTCTACCCGACAAAAAATGTAAAAGAAAATTACGCAAAGCTTGTAAACCGAAGTATTTACAAGCTTTTTTATTGGGGGGAACCAACGTATTTACTTATATCCTTTTATGCGATATAGTAAAATAAAAAAGTGGCTAATTTGTTCGTTTACTACAGCAATGGCAACTCAAAAACTTTGACGAAAAAATCCCTGCCAATCAATATGATAATACCAACGCCTTTCAGAAAATGGGAAAGGTAATTTGGCCTAATATCAGATTCTCTTTTTACATTGCATCAATCTTTTAAGGTATTGCAATGAATGAGGCTGCACATTCAAAGTGTGGATTTTATAAAACAGGCAAAATATTGTAGAAATGACAGCAGAACATCAACGCCTTGAAAACAACCTTCAGAAAAAAGTACCTCTTGAAAAATGGGGCCCTTATGTAAGCGAAAGGCAATGGGCAACAGTGAGGGAAGATTATTCCTTTAACAGTGACGCATGGAATTATTTCCCTTTTGACCAGGCTCATTACCGTTCGTATTTGTGGGGCGAAGATGGCATTGCGGGCATATCCGATTATTTTCAAAATCTTTGTTTCGGGATCGCCCTTTGGAACAGGAAAGACCCTATCTTAAAAGAGCGCCTTTTTGGATTGGGTAACCGGCAGGGAAACCACGGTGAAGATGTGAAGGAATTGTATTACTACCTTGACAATTTGCCGAGCCATTATTACATGGAATATTTATATAAATACCCCCAAAGGGAATTTCCTTATGATGAGCTTAGAAATGTGAATAAAGAGCGTTCACGAAATGAACCCGAATATGAAATTTTAGATACCGGTATTTTTAATAACAATGAATATTTTGATGTGCATATAACCTATGCCAAGCAGGATTCTCAGGATATTTTTATTAAAATAAATATTCACAACCGGTTTTCAGAGGCGGCCGGAATTACAGTTTTGCCCACTTTATGGTTTTACAACCGTTCAAGCAACCAGAACCTTGCGGAAAAACCTTCTATTTCTTTAAGAAACCCAACTTCCGTAAAAGCAAATCATCAAAGATTAGGAACTTACTATTTGTATTTTCAACCCCCGGGCACTACTTTATTTACTGATAATGTAACCAATCAAAAAAAAGTGAGTGGATTGCCCAATCCGGACCCTTTTACAAAAGACGCTTTCCATAATGCAATCATTCATAAAAAAAATATTGCAGCGCTGAAAAAAAGAAATTATGGAACAAAATTTTCCCCGGTTTATGATTACATGGTGGAACCTGGTGAAACAAAAACAATTTATTTACGGCTTTCAGATAAAGAACTGGAAAATGGTTTTGAAGAAGGTTTTGAAAATGTTTTTTCACAACGGAAAGCGGAAGCGGATGATTTTTATAATGCCATACTTCCTCAAAATTCCTCGCAAGAATTCAAAAATATTCAGCGGCAATCCCTGGCCGGCATGTTGTGGAGCAAACAGTATTATCATTATGATGTAGAAAAATGGCTTTCTACCAGCGATGGAATTACACCCATCAATGAGGGCAAGCTTTCCGGCCGCAACCATGATTGGAAGCATTTAAAAAACCAGGATATCATTTTAATGCCTGACAAATGGGAATATCCATGGTATGCCGCGTGGGACCTTGCTTTTCATTGTATTCCAATGGCGATGCTTGATCCGTGTTTTGCCAAACACCAGCTTTTGCTGATCATGAGAGAATGGTACATGAAACCGGACGGGCAATTACCCGCTTATGAATGGCATTTCAGCGATGTAAACCCCCCGGTTCAGGCGTGGGCAGCTCTTCAGGTTTACCGTATCGAGCAATCGCAAACCGGTAAAAAAGACACTGATTTTTTAAAAAAAATATTTCACAAACTCATCATCAATTTTACCTGGTGGATCAACCGGAAAGACGAAGTTGGCAACAATATTTTTCATGGAGGTTTTTTGGGGCTTGATAATATCGGCATTTTTAACCGAAGTATTGAAATGCCCGGAAAGCACCGCCTGGACCAGGCTGACGGAACAAGTTGGATGGGAATGTATGCCCTCAATATGATGGATATGGCTTTGGAAATTGCTACAGTTGACCCAAGTTTTGAAGATGCGGCTACCAAATTTTTTGAACATTTTGTATTAATTGCCGAAGCCCTTAACCTGCATGGCTTATGGAATGAGGAAGACAAATTTTTTTACGACACACTTTCTACTTCCGAAGGCGAACTAATTCAATTAAGGATTCAATCTATAGTTGGGCTAGCGCCTCTTTTCGCAGTTTCAACTATACAAAAAAAAGTGAGGGATTTGCTTCCGGATTTTAAAAAAAGAACCAATTGGTTTGAAAATTACCGGAAGAAAAATAACCGCTTCTGGCATAATGAAGAACACACAGATAGCAACAACATTTTATTATCACTGGTGCCAAAAGAAAGATTAAAAAGCATTTTGGAACACCTGCTGAATGAAGAAGAATTTTTATCGCCCGGCGGAATAAGGGCCCTATCAAAGTTTCATGAAAAAAATCCTTATAAGGTTACCATTGACAATATCGAATATGGAATTCAATATGATCCGGGCGACTCTATTTCAAATCTTTTTGGCGGCAATTCCAATTGGCGCGGGCCGGTTTGGATACCGATAAATTATGTGATCATCCAATCTATCCGCAAGTATGGAGAATTTTACGGGGATGAGCTTTTGGTAGAATGCCCTGCCGGCTCCGGAAATAAAATGAACCTGGTTCAGGTTGCTAACGAATTAGCTAAACGAGTGATCAGTTTATTTGAAAAAGATGAAGAAGGCAAGCGGAGAATTTATGGAGAATACAACTGGTTTTACCAGCAACCGGAAAACCAAAATTTATTTTTATTCTTTGAATATTTTCATGGGAATAATGGGAAAGCGGCCTTGGTGCAAGCCATCAAACCGGTTGGACAGCATTGGTTGCCAGCCTTATCAGCGAACTGGCAAACCAGCCTGTTTTCAGCGAATAAACAGGAGTATTATTTTTTTACTTCCTCATTTATTTTATCAAGCATTAAATACCTGTCGCGGTGCATTTCTTTTTCTGCTTTGGTATCTGCATCAATATGCATTACTTCTGCAGGGCCGCCGCTTTTTACCGACGGCCATTCAGGAACGCCCAACCCATTTGGATTTCCGGTTTTTATAAAATTGGCAAAGAAATCCTCGAAAATTTCAGAGATTTGGTAATCTACAGGCTGCCAGTCATACACCCGGTTGGTTGGTAAATTACCCATTGCATATTCAATATCAGAAGAGTGGACTGCGCCTGTAGGGGGCGTATATTTTTGATTGTCCTTTTGGTCGCGTAATGCAGGGCGGGGGTGCGAATAAAAATAACGGTAAACAGGTTGGTTACTTGTCTGGCTTTGAATGTCGGACCATTTCCAGGTGCCATAAGCGATAAAAAGAGCACTGGCCAAATCGGTCCCCACTTGTTTTACTGATTCGTCGTCAACAGGGTTATAAACTTTCAAAATATCGGCTGCATTTTCACCAAACATTTTTTCAACAGCTTTTGTATAATTTTCAACCGTAGGTTCCTGGCCTCTCAAAATTCCCGCGTAATTACCTTCTTCCGAATTCCATCCTACCAACAAAGGGACTTTCGCTTGTTCGCCCGAAGCATAAATATCAAAAGGTGCCTTTGGGAAAAAATAACCATCCACATCTACAGGAAACCTTGAACCAGGTTTCATGCTTTCATCCAGTAATTTTTCAGCTGGAACTGCGCGAAGCTCAGCCAATGTGGGCGTGCCAATTTTTTTGCCAAAATCCTCCCCGGTTTTTTCTGCCGCTGAAAGAGAAACGGTTGAATTTTTGCCAAGCAAAGAACCACTTTCGCCGATAGCGCCCGCAATAATATTTTTTGAAAGCGGCGAAGCCATCAGGGCGCTTACCGAAAAAGAACCGGCAGATTCTCCCGCGATGGTTATTTTTTTGGGGTCACCGCCAAAAGCGCTGATATTTTTTTGAATCCATTTCAAAGCGGCGCTTTGGTCGAGAAGGCCATAATCTCCGGAAGCATGATGCGGCGATTCTTTAGTAAGTTCAGGATGTGCAAGAAAACCAAATACACCCAGCCTGTAATTGACAGTAACAGCGACAATCCCTTTCCTGGCCATGCTTTCACCATCATACCTATACTCCGAACTACCGCCCGCTATAAATCCTCCTCCATAAAAATAGACCAACACCGGCAACCTGCTTTTTGCCGATTTAGCGGGAGTCCATACGTTAAGGTAAAGGCAATCTTCACTCACAGTATCAGAGCGGAAATTCATATCTGTAAAAATAAATTTCTGCATTGCGCAGGCCCGAATTTATCCGCTTTTCTTACGCCACTCCAATTAGGAAAAGGCTGTGGCTCTTTCCACCTTAAATTTCCTACGGGCGGCTGCGCATAAGGAATTCCTTTGAAAACCGTGACGCCGGATTCGCTCACTCCTTCGAGCATTCCGTTAGCTACTTTTACTTTTAATAAACTTGTTTGAACAGGTTGTTGCGCATTTACATTAAAGAACAAAAGAGAAGAAATTGACAGCAGGATAAAATTCTTTTTCATAGCATGAAATATAAATTATTTCAGTGAAGGTAATTTATCGAATTCATAAAATAAAAATCTCTGTTATTTGTTGCTTTACTGTGAAAAAATTACATGAAGTTTAATTGCTTTGTTTCAAAAGCTTTTCATGCAATAATAACACCTGCGGTATCAGCATTTGCTTTTCATCATTGAATATAACGTAGCTGCATAAGCGCATTTTTTCTTCCTCATCCATTTGCAATTTTATTCTTGCTTTTACCTGCGCTTCTGTAAGATTTCCGCGTTGCATAGTTCTTTCAATCCTTAAAGAAAGTGGCGAACTTACCCCAATTACAAAATCCAGGAATTTGTTGGAGCCGCTTTCAAATATCAACGCGGCTTCCTTTATAAGGTATGGCGCATTTTGCTTTTTCATCCATTCTTCCGCGTCTTTTATTGTGGCCGGGTGAACGATTGAATTCAACAATTCGATTTTTTTTTGATCATTAAAAACCTGCTCAGCTAAGTATTTTCGGTTCAGGTTTCCATTTGAATAGGATTCTTTCCCAAACGATTGAATGACCTTATTCTTCAATTCCTCATTCTCTGCCATTAATCTTTTGGAAGCGCTGTCTGAATCATAAACAGGAATTCCCAACACAGAAAATATGCGGGCCACAGTGCTTTTGCCACTGCCAATTCCACCTGTTATTCCTATTCGAAGCATGAAAGAATTTGGGATTGAGGAATTAGGATTTTATAAACTTCCCTAAACCATTCTAAACTCTGAAGTTGGCATTTTGCTTTTAGCTTTCTGCCTTCACCTATTTTATCGGAGCAGGAGTGGCCACTTTATTTAAATTGGCAGTCATTTCCATGCTCACGGCGCTTTTTTCCATTTTAATATAGGAGCCGGGATTTATTTCAAGCAGGAAAGTGCCGTCGTCATTCATCTTATTAATGGTTCCATGAATGCCGGCAATCGTAACTATTTTATCTCCTTTCTGTAAATTGGCCATAAATGTTTTTTGTTGTTTGGCTTTTTTGGACTGTGGCCTGATCATAAACAGCCAGAAAACAAGGATCATTAATCCCAGAAATACAAATTGAAATCCACCTCCGCCTTTTCCTTGACCCAACATTAAAAATACCATTGCTAAATTCATGTTTTTTGTTTTGTTTGCTGTTTTTAACAGCGGTTATAAAAAATTATTACTGTTTTATATCGTTTTCAGAAACAGGTTTCTTTCTTTTATTTTTCATTTTCCACTAACCCGGTTACTACTAAAACAGGAAACTGCGGATAAGCGTTTGAAGCTACCACAATTGTTTTATGGGCAGGCCGGATGCGAAGCAGTATTGAAAACTACTTTTATAATTCCCGTCTCGCCGGGCTTTACAGGCTCTTCCGGTTTTTCAGGAACGGTACAGCCGCAACTTGCTTTAGCTGAAGAAATAACCAGTGGTTTTTTGCCGGTATTCCGAAACTCAAAATCATGAACCACTTTTGTTCCTTCTGGTGTTTTGCCAAAATCATAAACAGAATCTACCATTTGAACCGAAGTGGTGTCAGTAAACGGAACGTCCATACTGGCAAGGCTATTGGGGTTTTTTCTTGAATTCCTGATGTTGCAGGAAAACAAAAAACCAATCAATAAAAAAGAAAGAGCCCATTTTTTCATATCCTGTTTTTTCAAAGTGCAAAGGTATTATAAAGTGCTGTTTTTATAATTGGACTTTTGGATTTTATTTTGCGACAGCAATTCTTTATGAATACTATCTAAAATACCATTTACGAAATGCCCGCTTTGTTCGGTGCTGTATTCTTTGGCCATATCAATATATTCGTTGATCGTAACCTTTGTGGGAATGGTTTCAAAATACAACAATTCGCAAACGCCCATCTTAAGTAAGATCATATCGAGTTGAGCAATCCTTTCCGAATCCCAGTTTTTTAATTTTGGTTTGATAAGCCCGAGGCAATATTCATCTTTATCAATCACGCATTGCAAAAGGCCTACTGCAAATTTCATTTTTTCTTCTCCCACCATTTTTTCAAAATCAAATGCGGATGGCTTTTGCAAAAGATTGTTCATCAAAATGATCGCCATTTCAGCATCATCATCCCAGTGAATAAATTTTTCTTCTACATCGGCCAAAAAATATTCATCAGGAATCATCAGGCTGCCAAAAATAAATTCGATGATTTTCTTTTCCGATTTTTTATCCCTTGACGGAGCGGCAATATATTCTTTGTATTCATCAGAATTAATTAAAGCAAAATAACTTCTCCTCACCAATTCAGTATCGGCCAGGTATTTTATTTTAAATTTTTCTGATGATTTTTGAAAAGAAACATTTTCGGCAATTGACCATAGCAATTCATTGCCTGCTATTTTGGTATTTACTTTAAGGTCATTTTCTGTAGGCAGGTATTTTTGTGATTTTTGCAAAGCGTCCTTTTCAGAATAACGCGCCACTTCCAGCATGTAATAAACGAGAAAAGTAAAAAGCTGCTGTGCGTTTTCTAGATTTTTCTTCAGTATTTGCAATGGTTCTCCCGGTCGGGTTTCTTTATTCATAGATTCAATGCTGTAGAGCGTTTGCATCACTTTTACCCGGATATTTCTTCTGCTGAGCATTTCTGTAAGAACTTTTTTTGGGCTGCGAAGATAAGGCGAAATCAGTTTACTGGTTTATTAGTTAATTGGTTATTTAGTTAATTTGTGTATTTATTGGTTTTTAAAATAAAAATCTTACTTATTTCTTTGTTTACTGTTCCTCTTTCATAATAGCTCTGGGAAACGTCCTTTGGAGAAGAAGGGAAGCCTTATTTCACCGCCTGAACCGTTCCGCTGCCGGTAATGTGAATTTCGGGGGAAGCAGGGTTGCCGCCATAATATACATCGCCGCTGCCTGTTACATTTACTTTTAAACTAACGCTGGCAAATGTATGCACATCCGAACTTCCGGAAATATGGATTACCGTGTTCTCAGATTTTAGGTTACTGCATTTTACATCGCCGCTGCCGCTCATTTTGCAATCAAAATCTTTGGTAATTCCTGATAAAGAAACATCTCCCGAACCCGAACCACTTACTCTTATGGAAGGCGCATCTACTTCAACGCTGATATCGCCCGAGCCTGAAGTATGGATTTCAATATCTTTTGAATTTTTGATAACTCCATCGCTGGTAATATCTGCAGAGCCGGAAGAAGACAATTTTTCTAAAGTGGGCGCTGTTACAACCACTTTAGCATGATCGTGATTTATAAAATAACCATCCTTATAATGAATATTTAAAGCGCCGTTATCCACTTCTGTAATCACGTAGGGAAGCAGGTTTTCATCATCCTGAACGGTAAGTGAATAATTATCGCCATTTCTAATTTCAACATCAATTGAACCTGAAGTGTTTACTTCATATATATTGGGAATATCCCTTTTTTCTTCACGCACATTTCCATTTCCGGTAACTGACTGGCAAGAGGCAATACAACAGAAGCGATTAAAAGGGCGATACAATTTTTCATTGTCATAATTTTTGTTTTTTCTTTGTAAAGTGAAACAAGATTACAAGATAGATATTTTTTTAAATAATTTTGGCCTGTTTCCACAAACTTTAAACGATTTACCTTCGCATACATGGCCGAAAAAATTCTGATCCTTGATTTTGGTTCTCAATACACACAATTGATCGCCAGGTCTGTGAGGGAAGCCAATGTTTATTGCGAGATAATTCCGTTCAATAAAGAAATCGAATTTTCTGCTGATCTAAAAGGCATTATTCTTTCCGGTTCGCCGTTTTCGGTAAATGATGAAAACGCTTTGATGGTAAACGTGAAAGCCATTAATGAAAAAGTCCCTGTTCTTGGCATTTGCTACGGAGCGCAACTAATCGCTAAAATTTATGGAGGCATTGTAGAAAAAAGCGATAAGCGCGAGTATGGAAGGTCGAAGCTGCAAATACAAAAAGTAGATGAATTATTGCAAGGGGTAAAAACCGATTCCGATGTTTGGATGAGCCACAGCGATACGATAAAAAAATTTCCTGAAAATTTTTTAATAACTGCGTCTACGCATAATATTCCGGTAGCCGCTTTTTACAGTAAACAAACAAATAACCCGATTTTTGGTTTACAGTTTCACCCGGAAGTGTATCATTCTGCCGAAGGCAAAAAAATTATCAAAAATTTCTTAATAAATACCTGTAAATGCAGCCAGGACTGGACTCCGGCACATTTTATCAATGACACCGTTGCCGCAATTAAAAAGACAGTTGGCGATAAAAAAGTAATTATGGCGTTGAGTGGCGGCGTAGATTCTACGGTTGCCGCTACGTTAATTCATAAAGCGATTGGCAAAAACCTTTATGGAATTTTTGTGGATAACGGCGTGCTTCGCAAAGATGAATTTGAACAGGTAATTGATTCCTGCAAAAGTATAGGCCTCAACATTAAAGGCGTTGATGCAAGAGATCATTTTTATGCAAAACTGGCGGGCAAAACAGATCCGGAAGAAAAAAGAAAAGCCATCGGCAATAGTTTTATAGAAATTTTTGATGAAGAAGCACATCAACTCACTGGTATTGATTTTCTTGGGCAGGGAACTATTTACCCGGATGTGATTGAATCGGTTTCTGTCCATGGCCCTTCTGTTACCATAAAGTCGCACCACAATGTAGGCGGGCTTCCCGACCGGATGAAATTAAAATTAATTGAGCCGCTTCGCTCTTTGTTTAAAGATGAGGTAAGAAAAGTGGGCGCAGAACTGGGCTTGCCGGATTCGTTGCTTCAGCGCCATCCTTTTCCCGGCCCGGGTTTGGCGATAAGAATTTTGGGCGAAGTGACGGAAGAAAGAGTGCAACTGTTACAAAAAGCAGACGCTGTATTTATTAATTCTTTGAAAAAATTTGATTTATATGCAACCGTGTGGCAGGCAGGCGCTATCTTACTTCCTGTAAAAAGCGTTGGCGTAATGGGCGATGAAAGAACGTACGAATTTACGGTTGCTTTGCGGGCAGTAACTTCTGTAGATGGAATGACGGCAGACTGGGCGCACCTTCCCTACGATTTTCTCGCGCATGTTTCTAACGAAATTATTAATAATATAAAAGGGATCAACCGCGTGGTGTATGATATCAGCAGCAAACCTCCTGCTACTATCGAATGGGAATAATTTGCTGCTGGAAACGGCCATTATGAATTTTAAATTATGAGGAAATATATTTTATCTTTTATTTTTCTTTTTGTTTTCGCAGGGACTCAAAAATCATTTGCACAAATTAAATACATTCCGGTTTACAAAACCTACCGGGTTGCAATTATCGCCCCGCTCTACCTTGATTCCATTTTTAGCGGTTACCGGTTAAAATCAGAAAGTTCAATTCCAAAATATACCATCGCAGGAGCTGATTTTGTACAGGGTGCGGAACTGGCTTTAGATACGCTCAATCTTTACGGGCAGCACGTAGAGGCATTTATTTATGATTCCAGATCGGTAGCGCAACCCATTCCTGCTTTAATAAAAAGTGGAAAATTAGATAATATTGACCTGATAATCGGTTCAGTAAAACCTCCGGAATATTACCAGCTTGCGCAATTTGCCTTGCAAAAAAACATTCCCTTTATCTCAGCTACTTACCCCAATGATGGCGGCATCAGGCAAAACCCATTTTTACTGATTGCCAATCCTACATTAAAAGCCAATTGTGAAGGCATTTTTAGTTATATTCTTCAAAAGCATGGAACCGATAATATTTACCTTTTTTATAAGAAAAATGACAACCGCGTTGATAATTATTTTAGAGAAATCAATTCAGCGCAAGGCAAGCCTCTTTTAAAAATAAATGAAATCATGCTCGATAGTTCTGTTTCTTCAGCGGGGTTAAGGTATTTGATTGATACTACAAAACCGGTAGTAATTATCGGGGCAAGCCTTAACCAGGTTTTTTCTCAAAAACTCGCAGATGCGTGTTACCCGGTTCAAAAAAATAATCCATTGGTTTTAATCGGGATGCCCAACTGGGACGGGTTTTCATGCTGGTATAATACAGATGCCTACCTTAACTTCCCGATCAGGTTCACTACTCCACATTATATTGCTAAAAATAATACATTCAGCAAATATATACATGACAAATATTTTCAATTGTATAATATAGAACCAAGCGATATGGTGGAAAAAGGATTTGGGGTTACCTATAATTTTACTTCGGTTTTAATTCGCCATCCCGGATTCTTTATGCAAAATATCAATGATACTTCGTATGCCCCTTTTCATAATTTTAATTTTCAGCCCGTATCCCATGGCGATAATCCGCAGATTGATTATTATGAAAATAAACACCTTTTCATCATGCAAATCCTTAATGGGGAAATATTGCGTGAATGGTAATTTGCGCTGATGTTTTACGGATCTTTTGTTTGTTTACCGGTGTTCTTTGGAGGCGCGTTTCTTTATCAACCCCATAACTTGCTGCTATTGCCATTAAAGCACAGGTACCACAGCCTACACGCGGAAATAATCTTCCAGTTCGGTAAGCGTATCAGACGAAGTTTGAAAGTCTTTGATGATCCTGCCTTTTTCCATTAATAAAATGCGTGTACACACCTCCGTTATATGGTTAAGGTCGTGGCTGCTGATAAGAATTACCATTGGCTTTTTGGCATTCAGGGCTTTCACCATTTGTATCAGCCTGATCTGTGAAGAAGGGTCGAGGTTAGCAAATGGCTCGTCAAGGATTATGATATCAGGATCCTGAAGCAAACAGGCAGCAATGCCCACTTTAAACTGGTTTCCTTTTGAAAGGTCGCGGATATACTTTCCACTATTTAATATGGAGCCCTCAAAAAATGCTGCCAGGCCGGAAAGCATTTCATCTACATTTACTTTTGAACGGTTGTGTAATTTTCCTACAAAATAAAAATATTCTTCAGGCGTGAGGTAGGGAATTAAAAACCCTTCATCAATATAGGAAGCGGTATAATTTTTCCAATCTTCGTTTTTCGAAACATCTTTATCATTAGAAAATACTTCACCTTTACCTGCTTTTACCAAATCGAGTATCAGCCGGAATAAAGTGGTTTTCCCCGCGCCGTTATTACCCACCAAACCTATAATTCCATTACCAATTTCAAGTTGCGGAATATCTACGGCTACTTTGTGGTTATAAGTTTTTAAAAGGTTTTCTATCCTGATCATGGTTTATTTAATTATTTTTTAATTCTTAAATCGCAATTCCTACTTCTCCCTGAAACCTTCCAGCATTTTATATTTTCGTTTTTTAAAATTCATAGTAATTTTATCCAGCCACCAATCCTGCATCAGCAAACTAATTAGCCCTGCAATCCCGATTGCTGCAATACCCGCCCATTTATTAATCAATAAAGCAAAAGGAAGATAGATAATGGTGCCAACCACCAGGATAATTAATGAATATAACCATTGCGCAGCGCCGGTTCCCTGGTAATTGAATGAAGAACCTTTGCTGAGGTCTAAGCCTTTGTAATTCCTCGTGCCGATAAACCCGGTTAAAACACTATGAACGCCTATGTTAAAAAGCCATGCGGCAAGTAATACCGGGATAAGTTTCCAACTTAAAAAGCCATAAAACAAACTGAGCAAAAACGCAATGGAACTGAAAGAAATCAATAACATCATTTTGCTTTTGATGTAGGTTTTTATTTGAATATTAGCGGCCATCATTCCATCAAAATGGCTGCTTTGCCATGCAAAAATAAATTGCCCGTAACTTACCATGAACATCCCGGTTATAAAGATAGAGCCAACCAGTATAATGCCTAAATTACCGGCTTTAAGATTTTCAGGTTTGAAAAAGAAATATCCATAAAAAAGAAAAATTACAGAAAGCAATAATAAAGTGCGTGGCCTTTTATTGCGCAAAATCAATTTGATATCTATCGCAATCAGGTCTCCATAAGTACCAAATCTTTGCAGCCAGTTAAAATCAGCCGATCTTTTTTCACCAGTTGATTTCTCTAAATTTTCGAGGTAAAAATTCCTTCTCAAAAAAATACTGTTGTTATACCAGGAAGCTATGGCAAGCGCGGTAAAAACAAGGCATAACGCAGGGGTTTTTATAACTTTCATAAACAGCCCGGCTGAAAGTACCCTGAAAGAAAAGATTTGAAAATAATCTGCAGCAATCACCAAAAGAATAACCACGAAAAACCCAATCAGCCACCACTGGCTCAGTATGGTTTTTCTTTTTATAAACAAGGCGAGGAAATGATTGAAAATGGTAAGGCTAAAAATGGTAATTACCAAAGCAAGTGAAACAAGGGCTCCATATTTTGCGCTGACAGTAGTAGTTATAAAAGGTAAGAAAAGAAATAAGGGTAAGAATATAAAAATAGTAAAGAGGGAACGCACGTTTAAAAACCTTACTAATTTATTACGCTTAATATTTTGCGTTAAATAAGGTTGCACGGCAAGAGTTGGTAAATCCTGCATAATGAAACGCATGATAATATCAAACGAAAAATAATAAAGAATAAATCCCATGAAAACAGGAATTACATCTTTGCCGGGAAAAGCACCTGATATAATCTTATCTAAAGAGAACCCTATGAAAATGGCTACGGCAGTGAGGTACAATACAAAAAAACCGATGATGATTTGAACGGCAACATTTCGCCCGGCGCTTCGGCTTCGCCAAAAAGATTTCCACTGATGTTGTAATAAAGTATAGATCAAAAATTAGTTTTGAGATGGCAAGATAAAAATAATTACTGGTTTTAAAAGTGATTTCTGATACAGTAAACCAACTTTTAAGGAGGATTTTAATTTTGGAAACTGGAAAATTGTTTCTCGTTTTTAATGTGTTGAGCCATAGCAGAAACCATGCAGCGTTGTAACGCAACAACAAAATGAAAAAAGCAAAACATAAATTGCTGTTCTTTGTTGGTTTACTGTAGAATGGCGGTGGAAGTTAATTGAAATAAGACTCAGGAATTATCTTCCACATATTGTGGGCCAGGCGGCCGTTGAGCAATTCGTATAGTAAATAAATGGGCCAGAAAATATAATGGACAATTGCCAACAGAATAGAGTGGTTGTAATACCAGCTTACCATTATTGAATATAATCCGAGAATAAAATAAAGAATGCTGTTATTCCTCTTGTTCATTTTAAATTATTTAAGTTCTTTAAAGGTATAAATATTATTCTTAATTAATTACTGGTAATGAATTATCAAATAACCTCATCCTGTAAGCATTGATGGCAGTGCGCCCGAGTTTTTTTATTAAGCGGTTATTTACCAGCACACCTATGGGAGCGCCTATCAGCGGTATCATTTGGGCCATCTTCGCTAAATCAAGATAATCCCTGTACTCCTGCTGAAAATTTCTCCAGTCGAACTGGTTAATATCTTCCGGTAAATTTTTTTGTTGCTCATCCCAATCAGCCATTTGCAGGTAAACTTTCTTCCTGTACACTGCGCTGGAAAAAGCCAACTCAAATATGTGCAACAGGTACACTCTTTCTTTATAATCGTTCACATCAAAACCATATAATACTGCAATATCAAACAACAGTTTTATTTTGATGGCCAGCAAAATCGGGAAATCTGCGAGGCCGAGCAAGATGCCGCCCGCACCGGTAATGCCGCCTTCTACAGCCGCCGTTTTCCGGTAAATATTTATTTTCTTTTTAACCGCTTCCTCGCGGGTGAGCAGGTTTGTATTTTGTAAAGGATGGGAAGTGGTGTACTTAGAACCAAACAAAACACCACGCACCATTTGTTTTATAGTAACTGTAATGGCACGATGAACTTTCTCGGGTATCCAGCTATTAAATTTGGTTTGCAGTTTTTTAGAAAGATTATCAAATAGCGATGGCCTTCGCACCATTTTCTTTTGCCACGCTTTTAATTCCAGATTCGCAAATGCGTCGTATGAATCGATCATAATAAACGCTTTTTGCAAAGATAGGCTTACTACGAATGGCAGCACTTTACTAAATCGATTGGTGTGCATTTCAGAGCCATGAATTGCAAAAAAGAAGAAATTCCTGGTTAGAATTATGAAGGCTAATTATGGGAAAAGAGCAAAATAAGAATTGATGTTTTTGGTTGGTTTACTGATGATCGGTTGCTTAAAAAAAATTACTTTTTTATTCTGACGGGGAGAACACCAACAGCAGCGGGATTTTGGCTATAAGAATTTTTTTTTCTCCTTTTTAAAATCAGAATAATTTAATTCCAAAAGCTAAACTTAATGACCCAAAATCTTCTTTGGTTGTTTTGTAGCGGTTAAAAACATTGATGTATGAAATCTTCCCCATAACCTTTTGTGATCTTGAAAAGTAAAACCCGAAGGAAGGTTTTATTCCCGGATAAGTGTATCCGCCAATAAAAGAAGGGCCGCCGGAAAACGAAAAATAAACCGTTGAATTGGGATGAAAAGATTCGCCGATAAAGAGGTTTGTCATTGAATTAAACCCATAATCAGTTGTAGGTGTTGAGCCATCAGGATCTAATCTTAAAAGCTTATCACTCTGAAGATACAGATCGCTTGTGATTTCAAATACGGGTTTCCATTTTGAATGAGTATTGTAAAAAGCCTGGAAGCCTAATCCCGCGCCCCACGGATTATTGCCAATTGTCCTGTCGTAAATAGTGCTATTGTATTCTGCTAAAAAATAACCAGAAATTTTTTTTTGGGTTTGGGCAAATGTTACGGTTGCCATAAATAAAAATATAAATGCGGTGCCGGATTTTTTCATTGAAAACAAATTACAAAAGTTTGATTAAAATCATTACTCATTTTATGTAATCAAATTTTACTTCGTTCACACTTTCGGTAATTGATACCCGTTGTGGTATTCTTTCATGAAATATTCTTTGTTAACCGCGTCATCAGTAAATTGTTCTTTTGTTGCGTCCCATCCCAATTTCTTTCCGCTTCGGTAGGCGATGTTGCCCATTTGTGCTACGGTAGCCACATGCGCTGCTGCCTGCACAGGGCAATGCAAGTCTTCAAACTTTCTTGATTTTACAACGCTTACAAAATTTTCCCAATGCTTGTCAACGCCATTATCTACTGAAGGTGCAAAAGGTTTGCTCACTTTATTTTTGCTTTGCTTTTTCTTCAATCACTTCCCAGCCTCCGCGGTTTAAAATAAGCGTACCGTTGTTGCCGATATAGGCAATGCCATGATCGCGGTTATAGGAGCCGTTATCGATTCCCATTGCCGAATCCCAAACCATATTAAAATGATCAAATTCATATAAAGTGGTAAGCGTATCGGGCGTTTCTTCATATAAATCAGGATAAGCAAAACGGCCACCCAAAGCGGCAACTGATTTTGGAGTAGGGGAGTTCATCCCCATCAATCCATAGTCTAATAAATGAACGCCCCAATCGGTCATCAGCCCGCCGGCATAATCCCAAAACCAACGAAAATTAAAATGAAACCGGCTTGAATTGAAATGGCCTTGTAGGCGCGGGGCCAAGCCACGTAGTATAATCTACCCCTGCCGGTGGCGCCGTATCGGGAACCACGGGTCCTGGCTTCATCCATCCCTGGTAACACCATACTTTTACCGTCCTGATATTTCCAAGCACACCGCTTTGTACATAATCTACTGCGTCTTTAAAATGTTGCTGGCTCCGCTGCCATTGGCCTACCTGTACCGCCTTATTATACTTGCTGTTGCGCCTGCACCATCGCCCTGCATTCGCCAATGGAATTGCCAACCGGTTTTTCACAATACACATCTTTTCCTGCCGCGCAGGCATCCATCATAATCAGCGCGTGCCAATGGTCGGGAGTGCCGATAACAACCGCATCCACATCTTTATTCGCAAGCAATTCGCGATAATGATCCATACGTTTTTATTTTAGAAATATCAACATTCTTTTTTGACAGTTCATCCAGCCTTCGGCTAATTACATTTTTATCAATGTCGCAAATGGCCACAAGATTTACTCCCGGAATTTTTAATGCGGAAGTTGTATCAGCCCAGCCCATTCCGTTCACCCCGATTGCGCCGATATTTAACTGGTCGCTCGGAGCGGTCTATTTTTAAAAATTGCAAAAGCATTGTTGTCAAAAGAGAGGCCAATAAACCGCCACCAAGAACGACAGCAGAATTTTGTAAAAATTTTCTACGTGAATTCATTGTGTTTATTTTTAAGATGTGGAATGGAAGATTTAAAATTTATCAAACAATGGTATAAATATAAAGAAAGAATTAATAAAGGGTTGGAATTAAATTGAACCGAAAAGATTACCTCATTTTTAGAATGTATTAATTCGTATTTTAGTTTTTCAATTTTTAAAAAAAGATAAAACTTTTGTTATGAGAAAAATGATAATGGCTTTACTGGCAGCTTTTATCGCGTATTCTTCAAACGCGCAACTTTCAAATACCAAATGGAAGGGATCGTTAAATGTGCAGGGCGGCAGTATGGATGTGGAATTCATTTTTAGTAATGATACTTTGGATGTAATAAATACATCAGAAAATGAAAGCCTGGAAACGATGAAATATACCACTACCGATTCTGTACTTACATTGGTCAAACTCTATGGACAAAGCCAATGCGATACTACACCCGGCAAGTATAAATATGTAATTGCCGATAACCAAATGACCATCAACTTAATTTCTGATGATTGCTTAGACAGGTCGGGTGCAATGGGTGCAATGAAATTGGATAAGGAAGAAGTAAGTCAATAAGAAGTGGGCAAACTGCCAGCAGACAGGCAAATAATTAAAATTTTTATTTTAAAATAACTTATAACGTTTATGTACAAACGTAAATAATTTTTTTACACCTTCGCTTCAAAATTTATAACCCCAAAAATGAAACTAAAAATATATCAGATAGATGCTTTTACCACCCAATTATTTGGGGGAAACCCTGCGGCTGTTTGCCCGCTGGAATCATGGATTGAAGACAGTTTGATGCAAAAAATTGCCTTGGAAAATAACCTTTCTGAAACCGCCTTTTATGTCAAAAACGAAGATCAATATGAGATCAGGTGGTTTACGCCCGCGGCGGAAGTAGATTTATGCGGCCATGCTACGCTGGCAACTGCTTTTGTGCTGTTTAACTATGAAGGGTATCAAAAGGAAGAAATTGTTTTTAGCTCGGTAAATAGCGGAATTTTAAAAGTAAAAAAGCAAGGGGATTTTTTAACACTCAATTTCCCAACGGATACTTTAGAAAGTGTTGCCCTTTTTCCGGAACTGGTAAAAGGGTTTAATTTTTTTCCTGTAGAAGCTTATAAAGGCAAAACAGATTATATGCTTGTTTTCAATAATGAAGAAGAAATAAAAAATATGGTTCCCGATTATAACGCCATATCAAAATTAAATGCAAGAGGCGTAATGGTAACGGCAAAAGGCGAAAAGAGCGATTTTGTTTCCAGGTTTTTTGGCCCGCAAACCGGCGTGAATGAAGACCCTGTAACCGGGCTCGGCACACACCACCTTAATTCCTTATTGGGCAAAAAGAACCGGGAAGAATGAATTAAGCGCCTTTCAATTATCGGCCAGGAAAGGATTTTTGAAATGTACTTATTTAGGCAGAAGGGTTGAGATAAGCGGCCAATGCGTGCTTTATTTAACGGGAGAAATTTTCGTAGATTCTAATTGATAAATACCATCTGAAAATAAAAAAATCAATTATTAGTTCGTTTACTGTAGCTTAAAAAGCCACCGCCTAAGGCGGTGGTAATGTTCTTTGTGCTTTGCCTGAATTTTTTACCACAAAGGACACGAAAGACACGAAGGATTTTTTCTTTGAAAAAATAAAAAAACGAAGTTTTTCCTGTCTGCCGACCAGGCAGGTTTGTGCTCTTTGAGTCTTTGTGGTAAAATTATTTTTGGGTTCTATATTAGAATAATTTGAACGAAAAAAGTTTAGAAAATACTTCATACACTGTATATTAAAGAGGGCTTTGCCCGATTCTTCCAACCCACCTTCTTAGAAGGTGGTTGTTGAGTGTTGGAGAAAATGATTACCAGTTTTTAATGGATCCTGTCGCCGCGTATTTCCATGCTTTGCATCAGTTGAGTTTCATAAGCGATCCATTCTTTCCATCTTTTTCTTACCTGTTCTTTGGGCAAATAAGTATCGGCAAGATGGATAAATAATGTATAATGCCCCGCTTCGCTTTCCATAAATTTACGGTAGAAAAGTTTCATGTATTCATCGGGCAAACCTTCGCTCAATCGTTTGAAACGCTCGCAGCTCCTGGCTTCTATTAATGCCATCGTTAATAAATGGTCTAAAAACCTTTCTTCGGGGCTGCCGCCTTTTTTCTGAAAATCCAATAGCTTATTTACATAAATATCTTTTCGTTGTTTGCCTAAAGTTAATTTGCGTTTATGCAATTCCGTTAGCACCTGCCGGAAATGCCCCCATTCTTCTGTAACAATGGGTGAAAGTTCGGTTACTAATTTTTCTTTATCGCTGTATTTTGAAATAAGAGAGATACAGGTTACGGCTGCTTTTTGTTCGCACCACGCATGGTCGGTTAATATTTCTTCCAGTGAAAGCGAAGCCAGGTTAATCCATCTCGGGTCTGTAACCAATTGCAAACCCAGTATATTCTTTGTGTCTTGTGATAAAGGTTCCATTTGCCAAAATTAACTAAATAGCCAATTTCCTATTTGACTAATTTTACAACATGGATGATAATTTTCTTGATAAAAAATTAAAGGAGAGGGAACAAAATAATTCATTGCGGTCTCTGAAAATAACAGAAGGAAACCCGGTAGATTTTTGCAGTAATGATTACCTGGGAATTGTGAAAAATAAATGGATTGAAAAAAAAACCAATCCCGGCCTTTCTCACGGAAGCACCGGTTCGCGGCTGCTTTCAGGGAATTACCCGTTAATAGAAGAGGTGGAAAAACTGGTAGCTGATTTTCACGAAGCCGAAGCCGGATTGATCTTTAATTCCGGCTACGATGCCAATACCGGGTTATTGAGTTGCGTTCCGCAAAAAAATGATTTTATTTTTTATGACCAGTTAAGCCATGCTTCCCTGCGCGACGGAACCCGGCTTTCTTTTGCCACTTCATTTTCTTTTTTGCACAATAGCTTGGAAGACCTGGAAAAGAAATTAAGATCTGCAGAAACCAATCATCAAAAATTTGTGGTAACGGAAAGTGTTTTTTCTATGGATGGCGATTTTGCGCCTTTACAACAGATAAGTGATTTATGCGAAAAGTACAAGGCAGCCCTTATTGTTGATGAAGCGCATGCCACCGGCGTGGTGGGCGAAAAAGGGGAGGGGCTTGTTCAACAATTAAACCTGCAGGAAAAATGTTTTGCGCGTATCCATACTTTTGGTAAAGCCTGTGGCGTGCACGGCGCCGTTATTTTGGGATCTGAAAAACTAAAGAAATACCTTATCAATTTTTCAAGGCAATTTATTTTCAGCACTTCTTTGCCGCCTTCTTCTGCGGAAGCGGTTAAAATTTCTTACCAAACATTTCCGTCAATGGAAAAAGAAAGGAAACGTATTTATCAATTAATAAGCACTTTCAAAAACCGGGAATTAAAATTCAAAATTTTAAAGAGCGGGACGCCTATTCAAATTGTAATTATCCCCGGAAATGAAGAAGTAAAAATTATCGCAAAAAACTGCCGGCAAAAGAATTTTGACATACGCCCCATCCTTTATCCGACGGTTCCGAAAGGAGAGGAGCGGTTAAGAATTGTTTTGCACGCTTTTAATACGGCCGAAGAAGTGAACGGGCTTTTGGATATTTTAGGCAAATAGAAATTTTGTGAAATGAAAAGCCATCTTTATTTGCCTGCCTGCCCTTTGCCGGGCTGGTTTACTGCACAGGCTTAAAAATTTCCATTTATAATTTTTTATAATCCCTAAAACTTAGCAAGGAATTTGCGTATACAAACAATGGAATAGTTAAATGGAAATTATTAAATAAGATTATGAAAAATTTGTTTTTATCCCTCGCTACCTTATTATTCTTTACCGCTGCGGCTGCGCAGTTAAAAACGGAAGTAAAATGCCCTGACATAAATGTTGATATTCTTAACGGAACAGTAAACGGGATGATCACGCCCACTTCTAATGCAGCCCAGGTCAAACAAAACCTGGTTTGCTTTTCCTCTTTTGAAGAAGACTCCAAAGCAAAATGCGGAGCTTACGTTTTTTACAAAGACAAGGATATTTATTTTTATACCACGCGCAATTATGTAGAAATAGGCCCCAATTTCAAAGGCACTCTAAGCATTCCTTTAATGGGCGCTTCCAGGAATAGTTTGTTTAAAATATTGGGCGACCCAGAAATAAAACAGCCAGGGTGGGACGCTTTTAAAACATCTTATGGGCTTTTGATACTTTATTATAATAAAGAAAATAAAATAAATAAGATACAGTTCAGCACTAAGACCAGTTCTACTATTCAGCTATGTGAATAACGCCAACGTTTTGGTTTTATAAAATTATTTCTCTGTTTTGCTAACCATAAAAACAGGGCTCCGGTAAGCAAGCAAAGTAGTAGCGATTCCAATGAATCCTGTGGCCCGGACCGGCCACCGGTTACCAGGGAAGGGCCGTTAATAGTACTGGTAAACAATCCATGCGCAAGGGAAGTGCTTGGGTTTATTCCACCAAAAATACCCGGTTCAGCAAAATCCCAACCGAAATGTAAAAAAACAGGAAGCCATAAACTACGGCTGAATATATAAGCTGCCGGAAGCATGAAACCTGCCTGCATAGCCGTAGCCCCAACGGATACGAAAGTTGCCCCTTTTACATTAATATGCAATGCCAGCAAAAAGAATTATAAAAATAATCAGCGTATTAACGGACCCTGCTTTTTCTTCTATTAAACGAAACGCGACACCAATGATTAAAATTTCAGCCACGAAACCTGCCTGCAAGGCAAAAGCAAATGAAGGGATGAGCGATGAAATAGCGTTAACATGAACTACGGAATAAGTGCCGGCTGAAGGAAATAACCAGGATAAAAAGCGACTGCATCAGAAAGCCCGTAGTGGAGCCAATAATTGCATTCTTACCAAATGTTGATGCGCCTAATTCCGTGATCTTTCTTTTTTCGTATGCCCTAAACAGGAATATATAGGCCCATAAAGCAACGGCTGAATCTAAAAAAGCCGTAATAATGGGTTTTGAATTTTCGGTTATCAATTTATTTATCAACAGACAGCGTGGCCAGCCATTCTACCAAAATAATCAATCCCACAATTACCGCAATGCCCACGATAATTCTGATAATAAAAAAATGAGCTATTTTTTGTAGGGCGCTTTTTTTAATCATCTGGTGCTGGTATCAATTTGATAAAAATTACCGCTTTAAAATTACTGGATTTTTATTCAAAGTTTGGGATTCAATAATGATTTGCCTCAGTAAAGCAACAAATACCGATGATTTTTATTTTGGCAATATTATCCTCTTTCCTCTTCATTCAATCCATACCAATCAAAAACCAATTGATTGGTTGATCCTCTTTTTGTCAGAATCAGGATTTTCAGGATTCAAGGATTTTAGGATTATATTTTGCGTTGAATACTTTTTTGAATTGCAGGCTTTTTGCTCCAAAATTAATTAGCAAACCAATTGGAAAGTTGTAAGCAACTACATAATTTTTCGCCTGTGCAAGATGTACATCCTCTAAATTAATTAAGGCTTTGAGTTCTACAATAATTTTATTCTCTACGATAAAATCAGCCCTCCTGCTTCCTACCTCAATGCCTTCATAAAATATTGGCTGCTCTATTTCCCTCCCAAATGATAATTTTGAATTCTCTAATTCAATTGCCAGGCACCTTTGATAAATAACTTCCTGAAATCCGTTACCCAAATAATTATGAACCTTCATAGCGCATCCGTTTATTTTATAGGTTATTTCGTCAAGCGTCATTTTTTAAAATTTATTAAGTGAAATAAAAAATAATTTCTTTTTGTCAGAATCAGGATTTTCAGGATTTGCAGGATGATAGGATGTAGAAATCCTGTAAATCTTCTCATCCTGTGAATCCTGGTTCCGGTAATTATTTATTCCGGTAATTATTTATTCCGAAATAGTATCCTTTCCCCCCATCTACTTTATACCGTGGAGAAAACTTTATTAAATTTGTAGTGAACATTAAAATGATAATAATTATGGATAGTTGGAAAATAGCCTTTAGTTCTACTAATCCATTTGAAGTAAATTTAGCAAAGAATTATTTAGAGTCTGAGGGGATAGAAACAATATTACAAAATGAATTAGCAGCCCAGATTTATTCAAGCGTGGTAGATAAACCAAAACTTCTGGTTAGAGAAAAAGACATAGAACAAGCGATAAAAATATTGATTGAGGGAGCGTATATAAAAAACTGAGCCAGGGGAACTCCCCTTCTTCGCGCAAGGTTCCGGCTGAAAATTCTTTTTATACCGTTGAGAAAATGTTCGTGAGGGCACCGGCCAGGGAGAAAGGATGTAGAAATCCTGTAAATCTTCTCATCCTGTGAATCCGTCGTATCCCCACAATTATTTATTCCGAAAATAGTATCCTTTCTCCCCCCATCTGCCCGCATAAAAAAAGGCCGGCCAAAAAATGAACCGGCCTTACAAAAGCTAAGCAGTTAGTGGCAATAGCTTATTGTACATAAGGGCTCAGCGCCATGTCGCCCGTGATGTGCTGGCCTTTGCTGCCCGTAATAAAAGACCTGAACCAGTATCTTTTGCCGGGTGTCAGTCCCTTGATGGTGCAGCGGCTGGTGGTGCAGATGGTTTTCACCCACACACTTTCCTCCGTTGGCGGGTCTACCGTGTACTCAAAGCCAAAGGTGCTCACGCCTCTCTGGCCGTCCACTTTCAGGTCCAGCTCGCCGGAGTTGACACCGTTTACAATCCTGAAGTTGGAAGGCGGTGCCAGCACTACGCTCTGCCGCTTTTTTCTCAAGGGCATGGCAGTGCTCACCAGCGCTTCCACGTTGCCATCGGCGGTGCTGGCAACCGAGTTGCCCAGTTGCACGCACAAGGCAATCAGTTCGGCACGGCGGCTGTTTTTGGCGGCAATAGCGTTCGCATCGCGGCTGCCTGCTTTGGCAAGCTGCGTTACGTAAGCGCTCACTGCGCCGCCAAATACCTCCATGTCGGGGCTGGGTGTAGGGAAATAAGGGGTTGTTGGTCATGGCCAACTGTATCTTCGTTGTTTCTGAAGATAGCTTGGTGTCAGACCAACTGTTGTACGGCCGTGTAACTACTCCGTCGTACAATTCTGATGCTGTTAACATAAGCATTGGGTTTTGGGTTTTTAAAATTCCTGTAATGCAAATCGCTGCATCCAGGGTTAGTTTGTGGTCCCCGTAGAAAACGGGAATACAAACAAAAAACATTTTTTTTAAACCTGCAAGAGGTTTACTGCCATTGATTTTGCTTGCATATCTGAAAGTTTAACTGTATATTCCCGCGAGTATTTTTTCTATAGTAATTGCCCGTATAAAAAGGGCTTTTAAAACAGGGAAAAAAATAAGAGGCTTCGTAAAAAAGGGTAATACCGCCCGAAAAAAATAGTAAATTCCCCATGGCCGGAATGGGAAGTATTTACCCTTTTTTTGTTAAAATATCAGTTTAAGGTTTCGGCCAAATCTTTTAAAAGCCCGATAATCCATTTTTTTGGCCAAAAACAAATACATTTTGCCAAACTTGTAGGACAAGTTGCGCACATTAACTACATTTTGCCAAACTTGTAGGACAAGTTTGCCCACATTAACTACATTTTGCCACACTTGTAGCACAAGTCTGCGAACATTAACTACATTTTGCCAAACTTGTAGGAAAGGTTTGCGGACATTAACTACATTTTGCCGCACTTTAGGAAAAGTGTGAGACATTAACTACATTTTGCCACTCTTTAGGAAAGGTTTGCACACATTAACTACATTTTGCCATACTTGTAGGAAAGGTTTGAACACATTAACTACATTTTCCTGGTTTTGGGTATCCGGAAAGAGGTGATACCTTTTCGAAAGGTGTCAGCCCTGGCAAATAATGAACGAAAGGGTTGCCAACCTTCCGAAGGTTGGCAACCCTTATAGAAGCCCGGCGTTACCTATAATATATAAAGGCCACAAAAATTTCTTTTATATATATTAATATATTTACCTTGAAATGCTTTTGAGTTTCACCTAAGGAGTTCGTACTTTCGGCAATACAAGCGTTAGCGCCAACCGAAAGTCAGGCCCCTATTTTTATTTGTTATACAATGAAGAAAACCTGTTGCATAGAAGGAATGAAGTAATTTGACAACTAAAGATTGTGGAAATTTTTACCAGGCCACAAATTAATTGAGAACTAAGTAGTGATAGAAACCTAAAATATTTCTTTTTTTCATTGCCATTTCTGGCTGAGGGCTGAAGGCAGAAGTTAACTATCAATAATCAACAGTAGATGAAGGTAATTTTAAAACCATTATTCCACCGCGGGCAGGATTGTATCGGAATATATTTTGAAAAAAATGCGGTGCTGCAATCATTGATACAAAAGAAGGCGGGCGGAAGGTGGAGCAAAACTAATATGTGTTGGTATGTTCCGTGCACAGGTGAAGATTTTTTACGGTTACGGTCAGCATTAGAAGAAAAAGCAGTTATGGAATTTGAGGAGTTGAAAAAATTCCTTCTTGAAAAGAAAAAAAAGAAATGAATTTGGGGCAATGCCAAATCAACCGAAAACAGAAAGCAATGCCGGAAAAACTCCGGTAAAAAGAAAGATAACGACAAAGCAATCCAAATCAGCCTACCAGATAAGTGAAGAAAATAAAGAAGCGTTGCAAAAATTGAAACAAATGCTGTCTTTAAAAAGCTACAGCCCCTCCACCATTTCGAACTTACACCAACGAATTTGTACAGTTTCTGCATACGATAAAGGAAAAACCTGCACGTGAATTCACAACAGCAAGAATAAAAGATTATTTGCAATATTGCTCTGACACATTAAAATTGTCTGAAGCAACGCTGCATAGCAGAATGAATGCATTAAAATTTTATTATGAGCAGGTGCTACACCAGGATAAATTTTTCTGGGAGATTCCACGCCCAAAGAAACCAAACCAATTGCCAAAAGTGCTTAGCGAGAACGAAATAGGCAGAATGTTTAACGCAGTAAATAATCTAAAGCACAAGGCAATACTATTTACCGCATATAGCGCGGGATTGAGGGTAAGCGAAGTAATCAATTTAAAAATAAAAGATGTGGACAGTGACAGGATGCAACTGTTCATTGAAAAATCTAAAGGCAAAAAAGACCGTTATGTGGGTTTAAGCATTTTATTGCTGGATGTGTTGCGGTCTTATTTAACACATACCCAACCGATGCCTGTAAAATATGTATTTGAAAATCCGCAAAAGCCGGGTGAAAGCTATAGTATAAGGAGCGCCCAACAAATATTTCATGATGCGAAGGAGAAAGCAAGGATAAATAAAAATGTTGGCATCCATAGCCTTAGGCACAGTTTTGCAACTCATTTATTGGAAAAAGGGATTGACATCCGTTACATAAAAGATTTACTTGGGCATTTTAGTATAAAAACAACCGAAAGGTATTTGCATGTAAAAAAAGAAACGCTAATAAATATTCCGAATGTGTTGGATGAATTAAATAAATCAATTACTTTAGATTGGTAATTTGATAAACACTAGATTGCTTGACGCAACCAGCAATAAAAAAAACGAAGAAAATGGGTATTGAAAATGAAGATGTTAGGAATTTGACTGTTGCGTCTTATTCATAAATACAAACGTTAGCTACAACCCAAAACAAACCTTATACAAATGGAACAACAAACATTAGACATTCAGATTCCGACAGAAAAAATTTACAAAGAAAAAGAAATTTATATCGGAACATTTTTAGGTGGACCTTTAGTCGCAGGTTATTTAATTGCAGAAAATTTTAAAAATTTCAATGAACCTGAGAAAGCAAAAAAAACGTGGATTTATACCATTATTGCAACAATTGCAATATTTGGCGGAATATTTTTAATTCCTGGCACAGTAAAAATTCCAAACCAAATTATTCCATTGGTTTATACTGGAATCGCATACTTACTTGTTCAACGTTTTCAAGACAAACAAATTAATTCTCACATAGATTCAGGTGGACAAATTTATAGCTGGTGGAGAACGATTGCAGTTGGATTAATTGGATTGGCAATTACTTTGGTTGCAGTTTTTGGTATACTTTATTTTTCAAACACCCAATCAAATGCTCAATCAACAGCAACCTTCGGAATTATGAAGCATGAAATTGAGTTTGACAAAAATAATATGACAGAAAGTGAAATTGATAATCTTGGAAACGCTTTTACTCAAACAAATTTCTTTGATTTATCAGTGCAGAAATTTGTGTATGCAAAAAAGGTTAACAACGCTTACGAACTAACTATTTCTTGTAATAATTCTGTAGCAAATAATCCAGAAGCGTTAGCACCTTTTGTACAACTTCGGACAGACATGCAAATATATTTTCCAAAAAATAAAATCATTATTAACCTTGCAGTGGACAATCTTGACAATGTTGTAAAACGACTTAAATGACTGGGTATGTAGCTAACAAAAGGTTTGGCGAATAGGCTGGCAGAAGGAATAACAATCGACTGCAGTTCGCTGTCAGCAGTAGTTCCAGCAGACGAACAAATATCGGCTTTTTGTATTTACCTTCGGCTTTGGTTTTTCAATCGGCTGACGTTCCAGTGAAAAGTACATTGAATATCAGCCCATCGCCAAGCCTCGGACGTTATGTGCAACCAAAAATGACATTCCGCTTAACATTATTAGCTCTGACAATTCTTGCTTTTACGACAACAAAAAGCGACAAGATAATTACGGGCAAAATCTATTCAAGTGAGAATCCTAAATTTTATAGTGTAGGAAATATTTTAGTGATTCTACGCTGCGACAATAACCCATTTGACAGCGTTTGGACAAATGACAAAGGCGAATTTTCAGCTATTATTCCAAGTGACAAACAAAAGGGAATTGACATTCTCTATTCAGGTATTGGCTTTGGAACAATTTATCTTAAACACTTAAAGGAACTTTCGGCAGATACAACAAATTTGGAGATTGATATCATTAACACTTATAAAAAAAATATTTTCGGAAAAGCAATTTGCCCAAAGTGTAACAAATCAAACCGGGTTTATAAAATTAGATATGGAGATGCACCTATTTATACTTTTAAAATAAACTCTCATGGCGACACGACTTATAGCCGAATTCGCAATGGAGTTTATCAAGCCGGAACGTGTGTATCAACTGCTCAAAGTCCAAGCTGGTATTGCGACAGAGATAAGATTGAGTTTTAAAAGGATTTGTGTACACATAGGTTTTAAGTTTTTTCGGCGGACGCAAGACGTTTGAAAAAAATAAGAATTCCGCTTATTTCTTCGTTCACTGTTCGGAGACAAAAAAATTTTTTCACTTTAAGAACGGCGACAAAAACGGAAAATGCACATAACATTCGCATTTATGCAAGCCTGGCTGAAGTGCTAACAATGAGCAGTGGTGCATGTTTCAGCAGTAGTTCCGGGCTGAAAAAACTTTATTGAGCGATAGAAATAACAATGAACTTTTAATTATAAATTTGGCAACGGTTCCGGCAGAAGGAATTCTAATTCCAGTCCTGCATAAATGCGTGGCCGTTGTACGCCACATTACTTTGACACTTTAATAATGCGGGTTTGTTTTATCATATTATTTTTTATTCCGGTTGTCGCACTTGGACAAAATCATAGAAAAGCAAAGAGGAAAGCTCGATATGACAGTCTTTATAAAGAGACACTTAAAATGATGGATAAATTTAACCTTGACAACAACGGGTATCACGGTTATTTTAAAACCGACACTGTTTTTTACAGCAACAAAAAAATTAAGGCTATTGGTTCGTATGCTATTGACAGAAATGGTAAGGCAAGTAATTACAAAGTTGGAAAATGGATTGAATATTATGAAAACGGGCAAGTCAAATCAATTGGTGATTATCAAATGAATTTTGTTTGGACTTGTAGTTCTGTCAAGCCTGCTCTTCAATACTATTATTATAAGATTGGCAAGTGGACTTATTATTACGACAATGGACAGCTTATGGCTCAAGGAATTTATAATATAGAAAGAGCTAAAGTAACTACTGGTGTTGCAGACCAATATTCTAACAAACCAATTGTAACAAATCAATGGATTCTTTATAACAACAATGGACAGCCGGCTGAGAACAGAAAAAGAATTATTAACCAGTTGGACAGTCTCTAATAATGAACATGCGGCGTACAACAATGGGTTTTGCGCAAGTGGGGCAGACGGAAAAAACATCAGCATTTGTGCTGCTATCATCAGCAGTCCGGGCAGACCGAATTCTATCAGCAAACGAACAAATAATCAACTTTTTTATTCTACATTCGGCTGACGGTTCGGGCAGACGGAAATTCTAATTTCCCACCTGCGCAAAGCCCTGGACGTCAGACTGTCTAAAAACTATATCCACACCCCGTGTATAACTTCAATGCTTACACGCAGTTAGGATTGGGTAAATTTATACATGCAATTCATACAAGGAAAAAACAGAGAACAAAGCCTCCTTTTCCCCGAGTCACTGGATCAGATCATTGAACAGGATAACGAAGTACGCATCATAGACCTTTTTGTAGAGAGTATCAGCCTTCAGGATTTTAAATTCGTCATCAAGACAACCAAAGAAGGCCGCCCTGCTTATCATCCAAAAGATCTTATTAAAACTCTTTGTGTATGGTTATCTCAATCATATCCGTTCCAGCAGGCAATTGGAAAAGGAATGCAAACGCAACATTGAGCTTATGTGGCTCATGAAGCAACTTACTCCTGATCATAACACGATCTCCAATTTCAGGAGAGACAATGAAAAAGCGATCCGCAAAGTGTTTCGGTATACCGTTAGCATTGCCAAACAATTTGACCTCATTGGCGGAAAGCTTATTGCCGGCGACAGTACCAAGCTGCGTGCGCAAAACTCGAAGAAAAATAATTTCAATGAGCATAAAATAGAAAGGCACCTGGCTTACATAGATGCCAAACTGGATGAATACAATAAAGCATTGGCAGATGCAGATGAGGACAATAAAAAAATTATAGAAGAACAAATAAAAAAACACAAGGGCAGAAAAGACAATTACCAGAAGATGCAGCGTGAGTTAGAACAAAGCGGTGAACCACAAATATCCACCTCCGACCCTGAGAGCCGCCAGCTGATGACGCGTAACAATATCAGTGAAGTAGCTTACAGCGTACAAACGGTGGTAGATGCAAAGCATAACCTGCCGATAGATTATAAAGTAACCAATGAAAACGACAGCCGTGCTATGAGCGGCATGCTTCGCCGGACAAAAACGATTCTTGGAACTACAGACTTTACCGCTGTCTATGACAAAGGCTACCATACCGGCTGTGAAATAAAAATGGCGGTAACATCCGGAATAAATATTATGGTGGCCATACCAGGTATTGCATCCGTTGCTCCTGATGCAAACTATAACATGAGCCACTTTGTTTATGATGAAATCAACGATACCTATACTTGTCCGCAAAATAAAATACTAACTACTAACGGTAACCCATACCAGAAAAGCAAGAACCGGAATTTTTACACTGTAAAACATTATAAAACCGATGCATGTCCTAACTGCCCTGCAAGAGCGTTATGCACTAAAAATGTAAAAGGGAGGTTGATAGAAAGAAGTGAATTTGCCCCTTATATTGAACAAAACAGGCAAAACATTGAAGCCAATCCATCGGTTATATAAAAACGGCAAAGCATAGTAGAACATCCCTATGGAACCATAAAGCGACAATGGGGATTTTATTATGTGATCACCAAAAGAGGAATGAAGAGAGCCAGCGCTGATGTTGGTTTTATGTTCATTGCCTATAATCTGCGCAGGCTTATGAACATTATTGATAAAACTCTATTCACAAAGTTCCTTAAGGAACTTGTTTTATCATTTTTTGAAATATTAGCTTCTGTAAAAGCCATTATCTTCAAAATACGGCGCTTCATTTTTTATAAAACTCCTTTTCAAAATATTTTATCTGCAGGCTAAAATCGCCTCTAATTGAATTATATTTGAAGGGAAAAATAAGTTCTTAGACGAACTGCCGTAAGCTGCTATATTAAATTATGTCACTTCAAAAATTAATAATCATGAAAGAGAAATTATCAAAAATTAACCTTAAGCTATTGGTACTGTTTCTTTTTATTATCGCAATAATTTTTGCGTTTGTTCATCAAGAGTATAGCTTAATTGGGCGGTGGTCAATCCTTAATCTGGACGGTACACCAAGTGGAGAATATTTGGATTTTAAAAAAGATAACACATATACCATTGCATTACCAAACGGGCAGATAGGAGAAAGAGGAGATTATCTTTTACAAGACTCTGTCTTTTCGATTAAGAATATTAAAGATGTTTGCGGAAAGGATTATTGGGGAAAATATAAATTGACATTTTATGGAAATGATTCAGTTCATTTTGTTCTAATCGAAGATTCTTGCTCCCCAAGACAAATGGATATTGTGGGCTTTAACCCGGGTTTGAAACGATATATAAAGAAATAGTTTTTTAAACCTGTTTCTCACGAACTTCTTTGGCACGGCATGTTCCGCAATTAAAAAATATAGTAATTGTGGTTCGCGGGTAGAAACGAGCCAAGTCGGTGGCGAAACATAAATTCCTTTGCTGAGAAAAAAAAATTATCATGTTAGCTCTCTATTTTTCACAATCTGCAAATTACATGAGACAATTTATAATAACTAACAAAATGAAATTCACACAATAAATGTATTACTAAAAGCAGGACAGACATGCGTTTCATCATCTTTTTATTCGTTATTGGGCAGCAGTCCGGCCTGCCCCGCATACTTGCAGGTGGCTGAAAATTCTCTATTGAGCTATGAATCAAAATCTCAACTTTTTGTCGGTTTACTGTACTTTTGTTCTATCTAACCATTTATGATTCGCTGTAAATGAATAAGTTGCAATTCGATAAAAATTCACAATATCAGGACTTACTTAGTTGGTTAGCTCTTGATTTTATGAGAAATCATATTGGGGTTTCGGGCAGAAAAATCATTGAATGCCCAGCCAATGCGTTCTATCTAACCATTTATGATTCGCTGTAAATGAATAAGTTGCAATTCGATAAAAATTCACAATATCAGGACTTACTTAGTTGGTTAGCTCTTGATTTTATGAGAAATCATATTGGGGTTTCGGGCAGAAAAATCATTGAATGCCCAGCCAATGCGTGTCCGTTGGCGGCCAGGCAACGGACGACACAAACGGACAGAAATAACATAGACAAATGAATCAGTTTTTTAAAGAGTTATTTGAATACAGTCATTACTTCAACCAAAAGTTGGGGAATGTTTTTAATAACAACCCAGATAAAACACTTGAAAAGGCGATAAAATTGTATAGCCACATTCTTAACGCACACCAAATCCGGAACAACAGAATTGAATCTAAGCAGACAGTTTTCGGAGTATGGGACATTCACCAAATTCAAGACTTTAATAACATTGATAAAATGAACTATGAACATTCGTTGCGGGCTGAACGATATAAAATTCGGGCACAGCAGCAAGCCCTACCGTTGGTGGCAGTTTGCTGACACACGTTAACGTTTGGCAAAGACTTAATTTGGTATTAATAAACTGACAAAATTATATTTCGACAGTATGGACTCAAGTATTAAAAAATGGATTTTACCGGCAGGATTTATAGGATGAAAAGATTAGCACGATGAAGAAGATGATAATCATTGGTAATCCTAAAAATCCTCCAAATCCTGATTCAGGCAAAAATAAAAATCCTTATTATTTCTTCGTTTACTGCATAAACGCCACTGGCCTTCCCGTGCCGGGTGCTTGCTTTTTGCATCCGGCTATAAAGCCAAAACTGCCAGGTATAGATTGCAGTTTATATCGATAGAATAGTAGAATAAATTGCACTGGTTAAAGGGGCCGCCAGCAAGCAAAGGGAATATTTTTTAAAATCGGCCAACTCGCTTATTCCCGTAATAAAAGTGGTGGCCTCTGAGAATCTTTTTTGGATTGTGATGCGTAATTCTACCTTTTGAAACAAAGGGTAAAGCACAGCTAAAGCGGTAGAATTTATAAAAGAATGAGTAGTTATTTCAAAGCCGTTAATTCATAAACCAACAATATACAGACATGAAACCCTTAAAAAATTTTCTACTGATAATACCAGTTTTCTTTTGCTCATACAATGCGAAAATAACTTCTCCTAAAATAACCAAAACAATCTATGAGCGCCACGTTCCGCAAAAAGAAGCAGAAACTGGAGCCTTCCTGATGTATATTGGAAATATAGGAAATATGTTTGTTGACGCACAGATTGAAATGGTTACCACTATAGGAATCCAATATTCAGTTTCTTTTTCTTCAGGTAAGGATCAGAAGGGCTTTTTATCGCACATGGCTATATTTTATAAATTTTCTAAGCCCGACGAGGCTGTTTACTACAATTACCTTACTCATCAATCTAATATTCTTACATCCGAAGGATCAACTAATGATGATGGTGGCCCGAACGTAACAGTTGTTGGTACCGAAACCATCAATAAATATCCATGCACTCATCTTGTTCACCAATCGGGGAATAGCAAAGAAGAGTATTGGATGAGCACGAAAGTGCCTGGGTTTGAGACATTAGTTAAAAAGCTAAATAAGATAGATCCTAGCCTGGTAATGGGTAGTATTAATGAAACTATATTTAATTGGGGTGGATTGGTAAAAGTAAAGTGGTCAGGCAAAGAGGGGGAAGTTGGAAATTTAGATCTTTCAGCGGCAAGTACAAATGCTCCAATCCCCGCCACTGATTTTGATCCTCCGAAAAAATAATTAATACAAAAGTTTTTTTAAAAAAGGGGATCAAAGAGATTCGGGTTGCCAACCTTTCAAAGGTTGGCAACCCTATACCCTAACAAAATTTATAACTTAAATATTTTTTATGAAAAAGTTCATTTTACTAATCGCCTCAATTGCATTATTAAATAATGCGAGGGCACAGAAAACAAGTGATATTCTTAAACAACAAGCTGGCGAAGGCGTAAAGGAAGGTGCCACCATTGCTACAGAAGACGCAGCCAATAAGGTAACCGATAAAGTACTGAATAAATTATTCAGCAAGAAAAATAAAAATAAAAACAAGAATTCAGCAAAAGATAATACGGCGGATAATACCACTCAGGCGGCTGTTTCCAACAATAATACTACGGCCAGCCCACAGGCAAATACAGTTTCTGCAGGTAACAGTTCCACGGATGCTTCTTTACAAATCTATAGCAAATATGATTTTGTCCCGGGTGAAAAAGTGTTGGTATATGAAGATTTTTCGCAAGATGCCATTGGCGATTTCCCTCAAAACTGGAACACGAACTCTGCCGGTGAAACAGTTACCGTTTCCGGGCAGCCCGGCCACTGGCTAATGCTTAATAAAAAAGGAGTATTCAAGCCTGAAGATATCAAGGAACTGCCGGATAATTTTACGCTGGAATATGATCTTATTTATGTCGGTGGCAACTATGTCCCTTTTCTTCAAACACTTTTTCTATCTGAGGGCAATGGTAAAGACGGCAAAGAAGCGCTGAACACTGATTTCAATTATAATAAACGCTCAGGAATAAACCTGGGCATACAACCAATTCCCCGCGACAAGGGAGGCGTAGCTACTATTTATACTTACAACGCCGGAGATAAAATGATGGACAACCAAATTCAATTTCAAAATAATGGCGCTACAAAAATAAAAGTATCAATATGGCGGCAAAAGCAACGCCTGAGAGTATACCTGGACCAGAATAAAATATTAGACCTGCCACGCGCATTCGCGCCCGGTGAAACTTATAATAAGATGGTATTTCAAATCTGGGGCGACTTTTCAGGCGAGGAAAAATACCTTATAGGAAATATTAAATTGGCAGTAGGGGACCCGGATACGCGCAACAAATTAATCAGTGAAGGGAAATTTTCTACCACCGGGATCTTGTTTGATGTGAATTCTGCCAATATCAAACCGGAATCTTATGGCTCTTTGAAAGATATTGCTAATGTATTACAGGATAATTCAAGCGTTCGGGTAAAAATTATTGGCCATACCGATAGCGATGGCGATGCTTCTATGAACCTTACGCTCTCAAAAAAGCGTGCAGAAGCTGTAAAATCTTTTTTAGAAACGGAATTTAAAATTGACGCTTCCAGGTTGGAGACTGATGGCAAAGGCGCTTCTGACCCGGTAGCAGATAATAAAACTACAGAAGGGAAAGCCCAAAACCGCCGGGTAGAATTTGTAAAATTGTAAAAATTGATTTATTGATTTAAAGGCAAAAATTTAGAATAAAATAATTGAATGGAATATTCATAAATTTAGGTAACAATTGACTGGATTGAAAATTGCCTTATTCAATATTATTTTTTTGTGCATCGAAATAGTGGCCGATTTGCCAGCAATTCCCGGATATAAAATTTACCCGCTTATCTGAAAAAAACGGATTATCAAATGATGGCGTTACCAGCGTTGTGCAGGATGATGATGGCTTTATGTGGATTGGTACACGCGACTGGCCTCAACCGGCTTGATGGTTACCAGATAAAAAAGTTTTATCATCATCCGGAAGATCAACATTCGCTGGTAAATAATGATATAGTTCTCGTTATTCCCGGTTATCAAAAAAAGATCGGAATCATCACAAAAGAAGGAAGTTGTTATTACGATAAAACAAAAAATGTATTCATCAACTTAAACAAAAAATCAGCAAATAAACAGGAAGCATTGATATCCTTATACAATCGATATAATGATTTTAAAAATCGCATTCTGCAACAGCATAATGTAATTTCTGTTGATAGTAAACCAATAAATTTAACTGATTTTCAACCTGGTTTTGAACACATTTATAGAGACAGGCAAAACCAAGTATGGATTTATGGAGGTAAATGGCTTTTAAAATCTGATACGGGTATGAAACATATCGAAAAGGTTTATCACAGGGATAGCTCAGGAATTATTTCAATGTACCAGGATGCTGATATGCATTATTGGGTAGGAACTTTTCTGGGCGGCATTTTAAAATTTAATCCAAAGGATAAACAACCATTTCAACAAGTTAACCTGGCATCCGATCAATTGATCGTTTTTTCTATTACCAACTGGACAGACAAAGACAAAAGGCAATGGATAGTAGCAGGAACCAATAGGGGCATGGTTTTATTAGATCCAAAAAGCAATCAAAATAAATCATTTCTTCCTGAAAAGGACAATGAATTTTCGATACCCGGAAGCGAAGTGAGTGATGTATTTGTTGACCGGCAAAATATTTTATGGCTGGCTACTAATAGTGGCCTGGCGCTTATAGAACCCGGAAAGCAACTTATCTCATCCTGGAGTATTAATCCTGCGGGTGAAGAAAAAAAAACAGACAGGTCACAGGTAGGTTTTTTCAGTTCTTTTTACAACAATGGCCAAAGTTACTGGAGCAGTAATTTTAGTAAACCAGGATTAATAGAATATAATGATGAAGGTAAAATGAAGGTATATTTAAAAAACCTGTGCCCTTCCTGTTCTGCTGAATTACAAAAATCAACTTCCCAGGCTTTTAGTATTTACAAACAAGATGGCGGCCCTATTGGTTTTCAACAAACGCCGGTTTGGTAGGGTACCAGCCGCTTACCGGGAAATTATCTTTTTATCAGCCGGCAGACGGATATTACGAAACCGGGTTTCGGACTATTCTTCCCTACAATGATAGTTTGCTTTGGATACGCACCCGTAATAATGCTGATAATGGGATTTATGTTTTTAATACCAGGCAAAAAAAATTTGTAAAACATTACCACTATGTTGATGGCTGTACCAATTGCCTTCCGCCCGATTTGATGGATATATTGATAACCAAAAATAAACACATTTATACTACGCCTTTCAATCATTTTCTTTATACTTACGATAGCACAGTAGATAATTTTGTGCCCGTAAAACAAAATGATGAAGACACAATCGCATTTCCGGCAAGCACTTTTGAATCGCTTGCAGAAGATACTTCAGGAAATATATGGATCGGAACCGTAAACGGGCTTTTTTTGTATGATCCGGTTAATAATAAAATTGCAAAAGATTATTCTAAAGATGAAATATTGGGCGGTGTAGGCATTTCAGCACTTTGCCTTGATGATGAACAGAATTTATGGATGAATACAGAAAGGGGCCTGTATTGCTTAATCCACCGGACCGGGGAGATATACAATTTTAATTCAGGAGACGGGCTTCCCGGAAATTCGCTTCCCGGTTTTTTGGCAAAAGGGAAAAATGGTTGCCTTCTGGCAGGAAGCTGGGGTTATGTTATAAAATTTAAACCCTCAGAGTTGCTGCATCATCTTCCCGAAGGCGAAGCCCATTTTTCTGATGCCATGATCATGAACAAAGCCTGCGCATGGGAATATGGAAAAAACGAATTGCGCACATTGACATTATTACCGGGGCAAAATAATTTTTCGGTTGATTTTGCCGTACTCAATTTCGATGGTGCTGCCGGCAACCGCTATTATTATAAACTGGATGGATTAAGCAACGGCTGGAAAGAAAACGAAAATGGCCACCTCAGTTTTTATGATTTGCATCCTGGAAATTATTTATTGCATGTAAAAGGGGGAAATAAATATGGCGATATATTTAAGGAAGAAGATAAGCTCGCGGTTGTGGTAAAACCTTATTGGTGGCAGTCTTTATTATTTCGTGTATTTTGTATCGCAGCGGTAGGCTTGATGGTATTTATTATTTTAAGAAAAAGAATTCAAAACATAAGGCGCGAAGCTGCTTTTAAGCAAAAAATTGCTGAAACAGAAATGATGGCGCTTCGTTCACAGATGAACCCGCATTTTATTTTCAACAGCTTAAATGGCATTGAATATTTCATTTTGCAAAATGATAAAAGGCATGCAAGTGTTTACCTCAACAAATTTGCCAGCCTAATCAGGATTATTCTTTCTAACAGCAGAAAAGATGTAGTTCCTTTTGGGGATGACATGCAAACGATCCGGCTTTACCTTGATTTGGAACTATTAAGGTTTAATCATAATTTTTCTTACGTTACCGACATTGACCAGGCATTGCTTGACCTTGATCATCGCGTACCACCTTTATTGATACAGCCATTTGTTGAAAATGCCATCATACACGGGTTTGCTTATAGTGATAAAAAAGGCCTTCAATTAAAAATATCTGCAAAAGTTGAGGGAGATTATATCAGGTATATCATAGAAGATAATGGGGCTGCCGCAAAGAATCTTCGGTTTATAATGCTTTGAATAAGCCGAATCATAACAGCTTGGGCTTGCAAATAACGCAGCAACGAATCAGCATATTTAATGAACAGCACCATGCCGGTAGTACGGTGGGTATCGAAGATCTGTATGATGAAAACGGGCAGCCATGCGGCACAAAGGTTACGATAAAAATAAAAACAATTTAAACTACCATGAGCAAGATAATAAAAGCTGTATTGATAGACGATGAGATGACCAGTTTGCAAAACCTGAAACAAAAACTGGAAGAATTTTGTAAACCGGTTTCTGTATTGGCCGCAGTTCAAAAACCCGAAGAAGCCATTCCTCTCATCAGAAATTTAAGCCCGGATGTTTTATTTCTCGATATAGAAATGCCCAAAATGAGCGGTTTCAGAATGCTTGAAGAATTGGGCGATTATGATGCAGAAATTATTTTCACCACTGCCTATAATCATTACGCCATTGATGCCATGCGTATCAGTGCGTTTGATTACCTCGTAAAGCCGGTAGCAATAGAAGAACTAGAAAACGCAGTAAACAGGCTGGTAGAGAAGAAAGCAATGCAAACACAGGAGCGGCTACATATTTTAAAAGAATCCATAAATGAAATTAAAAGCCAGGAAAATAAAATAGCTGTGCCATTTAACAATGGTTTTGAATTTGTGGTAATAAAAAATATTGTGCGGATTGAATCCAGTTCCAGCTATTCACGCCTGTTTCTTTTAAATGGGCAGTCAATTTTAGTTACCAAACTACTCAAAGATTTTGAAGAATTATTAGCGCCTTATCATTTTTTTCGTGTGCACAACAGCCACCTGATCAATCTAAACTATATCAAAAAATACCTCCGCGGAATGGGCGGGCAGGTACTCATGGAAAATGGCGACCTGATTGACGTAGCCCGGCGAAAAAAAGAAGAATTTGTCAGTATGATAAGTTTGTAAAAAAGTTAAATCACGAAAAGCCAAAATCCCAAAATAAAAATCATCGCTATTTGTTTATTTACTTTAATAGCTAAGTAATAAAAGCCTGCACTAATTTAAAAGTGTTATTTCCGGCAACTGGAGTTTTATTTCATCGATTGCAAACCGATCATATTACCCTCAGTATCTTCTACCAGGGCAATAAAACCGTATTCGCCTATATCCTGTTTTGGGCGGATGATTTTGCCACCAGCGGCTTCCACGCGGGCTAGTTCTTCATTAATTTCTTCGGTACTAAAATATACCAAAGTGCCACCCATACCAGGCTTTACCTGTTCGATCTTAACCAAAGCACCACCAACGCCAGCTCCATTTTCATCTGAAGGAAAAGTAGCATACTCCATTTGTGGATGCCCCTCGCTATTCATGGGAAGATCCGTGAGTTTGCATTTAAATACTTCTGTGTAAAATTTTTTTGCCCTGGTAAAGTCTGAAGTATAAATTTCAAACCAGTTAATTATATTTTTCATCTCAGTATTATTTTAATTATTAAACAAAATTAACTTTAAATTTTTGTTCCTTTTATCAGTGTTACTGCTTTGATTGATTGATTTTTCAAGTGTACAAATTGTTTTCGTTCTTCGTCTTGCATAAAATTTTCAAAGTCATCTTCTGTTGCAAATTCTACCAAATGTATTTCGTAAGGCGCATCTATATTCGTTTCAATAATTGAGGTTTCGCCGGGCCTTATTCGTAATAGAAGTTGCCCATTATATTTTGAGATTATCGGGATTGCCACGTCTTCAAATTGATGGAAGATACTTTCCTGGCCGTTTTTCAGGTAAATAAGCTGTGTTATATAAATCATTATTCTGCTGTTTACGAAGTTCTTATTTTCTCCCGCAATAGGATTATAACCCAAAACATCAAGCCTACTCATGGCTCACTACCAGGCCTATGGGTTAGGCTGATTAATTTGAAAGAACGAAATAAAGGTACAATTGAAAGGAACCGTTTATTTTTAAATTTTATAACTGTAATGTACAAGTAAGCACTAAGCGTTTTAATAAAAAAAGCCAGTAATAAATCCAAAATGTTGGTAACAAGGCATTTGTGCTAAAGCAAACCTCATAGAGTTTCAAATCCCGCAAACGCTATAAGGTTTTGTCATGCTTCTATTCAATGTTACAAAACTAATGGGTTTAAAATTTGACTCTGGATTGGCAATCTGCCAATAATTTCATAGATAATAAACCCGCAACGGCCAAGGTAGCACCAATAATAAGCGTCGAATAGGAAACTTTCAATTTTTTATGGCTTCCCATATTTTTATTTTTAAAAATTGAATAATCAAAGTCTTCTGAGTAAAAAATTGAAACGCTTCAAATCTTATGCCGAAGAAAGATTTTTGACCAAAACCAAGATTTCTTCCTCTTAAAAAACTTTTGCACCGGCCTCCGCCAGCCCTCCTGGCAATTGCACCACCTAATGAGCCGCCTGCTCCGTATATCACTGCATTTTTGTTTTTAAGAATATTGATATGTTTTTGAGGAGAATTTTATATTTTGAATAATCGTTCAGTTAAGCAGTATGCTGTTTTAGCCAGCCAGTAAAACAACAAATAAGCCAGGTTCCTGTTTTATTTATGTAAGGCCTCAACTTTTACTCTTGTTAATCCGCTTGAAAGGTAACCGAGTTTTTTTGCAGCAGAACGGGAGAGGTCAACCAATCTCTTATTTTTCCGATTCATACGGTCAGTGATTTTTACAATAACCGATTTTTTGTTTTTAAGATTGGTCACTTTTATCCAGGTATTTAGCGGTAAAACATTGCATGCTGCGGTATATTTTTCTGGCCGGTAAATTTCTCCATTGGCCATTTTTCTTCCGGTAAATTTTTTGGCATAAAAACTGGCAACTCCATACCGGGGGCGTATTTTCTTATTCGGCTTTCTTTGTATGGTTGTTTTATCCGGATGGTTTTTGTGAGTTTGAGCACTTATGCGATTAAGGGAAAAGCTAAATATTGCCAGCAACAACAAAAGGAAATGTGCCTTCATTTTATTGGATTTATGCATCGGAGTTTTTACAGCCATACACTAAGATAAACATTATCATTATTTCCTTAGATTGATTGACCATTAGCGCTGTACCAGTAAACCAACAAATAACATTGATTTTTATTTTACCTGCTCAATAAAAACTCTTTTAAATTTTGAAAGCCTGGTTCCATTACCGTGCTTAATTTTTCTTTCGATAAAATGCCTTCAATACTTTTGGGGATTGGAATTTTTTGCTGAATAACCGGTTCTACTACGTCATAAAATTTTACCGGGTGCGCTGTTTCCAGGAGGTAACCTTTCTGTTGGGGATGCTCTTTCAAATAACTTTGCAAAGCCAGATAAGCAACAGCGCCATGTGGATCTAATAAATAATTTTCTTTCTCAAAAACTTCTTTTATGGTTTTTCTTGTTTCATCATCCGAAATACTTACGCTGCTGAGCATATTTTTTAGCTCTCCAAATTGATGATGGAACAATTCAAGTATTCTTACAAAATTGCTTGGATCGCCTACGTCCATTGCATTTGAAATGGTAGCGATGGCTTTTTTTGGCTCATACTTTTCAGTAGATAAAAATTCAGGAACCACTTTATTGGCATTGCAGGCAGCGATAAAATGTTTTACAGGCAAACCTGAAACATGCGCTAAAATTCCTGCGCAAATATTTCCAAAATTTCCGCTCGGCACACTGATCACCGGTGGATTTTTTTTATCTGCCCATTGTTTCCACGCAAATAAATAATAGAATTGTTGCGGCAGCCAACGCGCCACATTGATTGAATTGGCAGAAGTAAGAAATAATTTTTCATCTAAATATTCGTCAGAAAAAGCCTGCTTCACCATTTGCTGGCAATCGTCAAAATTTCCCTTTACTTCAATGGCGTGAATATTATTTCCTAAAGTAACCAATTGCTTTTCCTGAACGCTGCTCACTTTACCGGAAGGATATAAAATCACTACTTCGACGCCGTCAACATTGTAAAAACCGTTGGCAACCGCGCCGCCGGTATCGCCGGAAGTAGCAACCAGTACAGTTATTTTCTTATCATTGTTTTTTACAAAATATCCGAGGCAACGGCTCATGAACCTGGCGCCAACATCTTTAAAGGCGAGGGTAGGGCCGTGGTACAATTCTAATGAAGAAATATTTTCAGTTATTCTTTTTAAAGGGATTTCAAAATTGATCGTTTCAGCAACAATTTTTTTTAATTCATTCACAGGAATTTCATCTCCTACAAACGGTTCAATGGTTTTTAAAGCAATTTCTTCGTCAGAAAATTTTTGAATGTCAGCATAAAAATCGGGTTCGAGTTTTGGAATTATTTCAGGAAAATATAAACCTTTATCAGGCGCCAAACCTTTGATGGTGGCTTCTTTGAAAGTGGCAGCAGGAGCGTTTTTATTGAGACTAAAATACTTCATTATTTGTTGGTTTACTGTGCTTCCACAATTTTTACACCTTCAGGATTGATCGCTGTGACATACGTTTTATAATCAACCCCGATTTTTTCGTAAATATCTTTCATGATCCCTTCAATCTTATTGGCAGTTGCTTCATCTTTACTCAGCATAAAAATAGACGGCCCGGAACCTGAAATTCCGCCGCCGATACTTCCGGCTTCTTTGCATTTTGATTTCACTTCATCAAAGCCCGGAATCAAAATACTGCGCACCGGTTCGATGATTACATCTTCCATTGAGCGGCCGATAAGGCCAAAATCATTATTCATAAAACCCATGATCAATCCACCAATATTTCCCCATTGTTTGATGGCATTTTTTAGCTGAACTTCTTTACGTAAAATTTGTCGTGAATCAGAAGTACGCACTTCTATTTGAGGATGAACGATCGTTATAAAAAGATCAGGTGCATTTATAGGGATAATGTCTAAAGGAAAAATAGAACGTATCAAAGTGACGCCTCCATAGATGCATGGAGAAACATTGTCTGCATGTTTTACGCCCCCGGCAATCTTCTCGCCATTCATTGCAAACCGCACCAGGTCTTCATTTGAAAAAATATTTCCCAATAAATGGTTGGCGGCAACAACAGCTCCTGCTGAACTTGCAGCGCTGGAACCAAGTCCGCTACCTGGTTTTATATGCTTATGAATCGTTAAATGAAAACCTACCGGTTTTTTATATTCTTCCATCAAAGCGAATAAGGCGGCTCCGGAAACATTTTTCTCAGCTTCTTCAGGCAAGTCGTATTCGTCTGTATGTTTAATAACGATTCCCGGCTCATCGGTCAAAGAAATTGTCATTTCATCAAACGGCGCTTTCAATGCCATCCCAAGGATATCGAAACCGCAAACCAAATTGGCGATTGTGGCCGGCGCCAAAACTTTTATTTCTTTCATTTTTAAATTTTTAGATCCTTACTGCCCTGATTATGTCAGCAAATACACCGGAAGCGGTTACTTCTGCGCCGGCACCGGCACCTTTTACCACCAATGGCTGGCCTGTGTAACGATTGGTGTAAAAAACCACTACGTTGTCTTTTCCGTAAAGATGATAAAAGTCGTGGCTTGAATCTACCTGTTGTAAACCAACACTTGCCTTTCCATTTTCATAAGTGGCAACAAATTTTAATTTCTTTCCGGCTTTGTTGGCTTCATCCAAAATACTTTTGAAATGAGCTTCATACTTTTCCATGCATTTATAAAAATCATCAACAGAGCCTTCCATGCATTCCGGCGGCATAAAACTATTATTGGTAATGTCTTCCATCTCAATTTTTTCACCTGATTCGCGGGCAAGGATCATGATTTTTCTCACCACATCCACACCACTCAAATCAAGCCGTGGATCGGGTTCTGTAAACCCTTCGTCCTGTGCCTCTTTCACTACTTTTGAAAACGTTTTTTTGCCATCGTAATTATTGAAAACAAAATTTAAGGTGCCGCTTAATACCGCTTCAATTTTATTGATCTTATCACCGCTCAACAACAGATCATTCAAAGTTCCAATAACCGGCAAACCTGCACCCACATTGGTTTCAAATAAGAAAATGCACATTAAATTCACGTGCAAGGTTCTTTAATTTTTCATAGTAGCTATAAGAAGAAGACGCGGCAATTTTATTGCAGGCAACAAGCGAAACACTCTTTTCCAAAATCTCAGCGTAATGCTTTGCTACATCTTTGTTTGCGGTTACATCCACAAAAACGGAGTTACGCAAATTCTTCGTTTTGATGGTACTTACGAATTCAGTAAGGTTCATGGTTTCACCTTCCTGCAAAAGTTCCTTCCAGTTTTCCAAATCAATTCCGTTACTGTTGAATAACATCTTTCGGCTGTTGGCAATACCTACAACTCTTACGGACAAACGCAGATTTTTTTGAAGGTAACTTTGCTGCTGGAGCAATTGTGAAAGCAGCCTTGATCCTACATTCCCAACGCCGGCAACAAATAAATTCACCTGCTTGTAGGTGGTTTCAAAAAAATCTTCATGCAGCACATTGACCGCTTTTTTTACATCATTGGTAGAAATGACTGCCGAAATATTTCTTTCAGAAGATCCTTGTGAAATCGCTCTTACATTGATCCCGTTTTTCCCCAAAGCGCTAAACATTTTTCCGCTGATGCCAGGATGGCTTTTCATTTTATCTCCCACCAAAGCAATGATGGCAAGGTCTTTTTCTACTATTAACGGCTCAACGATCAATCTCTCAATTTCAAAAGCGAATTCCTTGTCAACAGCAGCTTTTGCTTTTTCAGCAGAAGGTTCTTCAATACCCACGCAAATGGAATGTTCTGAAGAACTTTGGGTAATTAAAATCACGTTTATTTGTTCGTTTGCTAAGGTTTCAAATAATCTTTTTGAAAATCCGGGTACGCCCGCCATCCCGCTTCCTTCAAGGCTTAGCAAAGCGATTTTGTTGATGCTTGAAATACCCCTTACAGTGCTTCCGCCTGCTTTTTTATCAGTAGTATTTTCAATTAAGGTTCCATGGTGTTCAGGTGAAAAAGTACTCTTTATCCAAACGGGTATATTTTTTCGCATCACTGGCTGAATGGTAGGTGGATAAACGACTTTGGCGCCAAAATGAGAAAGTTCCATTGCTTCCCGGTACAATACTTTTGGAATTATTTTGGCAGTGGAAACCAATCTTGGGTCTGCAGTCATCATGCCACTTACATCTGTCCATATTTCAAGCGCAGTTGCATCTAACGCTGCGGCGATAATTGAAGCTGAATAATCTGAACCACCTCTTCCCAAAGTGGTGGTAATTCCTTTTTTATCTGAAGAAATATATCCGGGAACCATAAAAAATGATTCTTCAGAATTGGAAAAATAATCCTGAATTCGTTGATTAGTAACTTCAAAATCAACAACCGCGTTTTCAAAGTTGGAATTGGTAATGATTATTTTTCTTGAATCAACCCATTTATTTTTAAATCCAATGGATTCAAATTTTGCAGAAATAATTTGTGAGGATAATAATTCACCATAACTCATAATTCTGTCTTTTGTCCTTGGCGTTAATTCCTGCAATAAAAAAACGCCGTTACAGATATCCTCTATTTCATTGCATTGTTGTTTTACCATGCTCAACACACGGCTTTGTTGCGCTACAGGAATCAATTGTTTCACCATTTCCAAATGCCGGCTTTCAATTTTTTGCAATTCCTCTTTGTATAGCTCATTCCCATCTGATGCAAGAACCACGCTGTTTAAAAGCGCATCAGTGATGCCTCCTAACGCGGATACCACTACAATTAGTTTTTCATTTTTTAACCGGTCTTCTAAAATAGAAACGATCTTATTGATGTTATCAGCATTTGCTACAGATGAGCCGCCGAATTTTAAAACACGCATATTTTTTGTACTATTAAATTTTTTATTGAATATTTTTTCCCGAAGGTAATGCAGCTAAAGCCAAATGGATAATATGGAAATATACAACCCTTAGCGGGTTGTAATAATGGTAATTACAGGAATGCAAAGATTAGAAAATGCAGAAAAGTTGTTATAAAAAGAGTAATTTTTCATTTTATTAAATAGGTGCCGAAGATAATATTTAAAATTAAAAGGTGAAGAAAAAAATTTTTTTTAACTCGAAAAAAAGTATAAATTTGTACTCGTTATTTTAAAATAATATACTATGAAAAAAAATAAAAATAAAAATAAATCTTATCAGAATACTGATGGCGATGATAGTAACATAAATATGGTTAGTGAGCCTGCGCAACAATTATCAAGGCCTTATCTTTTTAAGGTTATACTTGCAAATGCTTCTCAAAAGCCCGAAAACCAATTAACGGGTTTTGAAAAAATGCATATTGTTCGTGACGGAGTAAGTAAAAAAGATCTTGAATTATTAAAAAGCAAAACAGCTTTGGATTATACAATGCTGGCAAAAGCCTTATCCGTTACACGTGCCACGCTAATCAATAAAAAAAGAAGTGAAAAATTTAATGCTGGTTTAAGTGAAAGAATATTAGGAATGGCAGATTTATATTCTTACGGTTTTGAAGTTTTTGAAGATGAAGACCGTTTTAATCAATGGATGGCAAAGCCTAATAAAGCCCTCGGCGGCCAAGCGCCTTACGATTTAATCGATAATCAATTCGGGCGTGAAGAAGTAAAAAATCTTATCGGAAGAATTGACTATGGCGTTTATTCATAATCTTTTCATTTACCTAAATGATAGTTTACCGGGTTGGAAAAACCAAACATGCTAATGACTTATCTGGCGAAGGTGCAAAAATAAATGGAGGCAGGTGGAACCACAAAAACTTTCCTTGTGTTTACACTTCTGAAAGCCGGGCACTTTCGCTCCTGGAATATACGGTGAATGTAAACATTGAAGAGATTCCCCGGGCTTTAAGTATTACAACTATTGAAATTCCTGATTCACAAATTTTAATGTTGAACGAGGCTTTATTGCCAGGAGATTGGAAAAAAGTTCCGGCTCCTTCATCAACAAAAGATTTTGGAACCCGGCTTTTAAACACATCTGAAAAAGCAGTAATTAAAATTCCTTCTTCTATACTCGAAGAAGAATTCAATTACCTTTTAAATCCACAACATAAACAAATTCAGTTTAAAATATTGGAGGTCAGGGATCTGGTTTATGATGTGAGAATAAAAAATGTTTGACTTATAAGTTTTTCGATTGAGAATTTTAACTTGAACTTCTAAATAGTAAACAAACAAATTTTAAAGGTTTTTATTCTGTCGTAAATGCCTAAAACTAATACAGGCAAGCATTTAATATGCTCTGCCTGTATTAGGAACAAAATTCAATTCTGAAAATTAATCTTTCCACACATTATCTTCCGGGTGTATAATCCATAAAAATACCCCCATCTACAGCAACTGATTTTATAATTTTATCTGTAGATATTTTAAATACCTGTTCTTTTTCTTTGTTTTTCCAGACAGCCGGGGTTTCATGCATTGAAGCTTTTTGCCCGTCGGCATAAATAATGTTTACATCAAATGGAATCGCGAACCCTCCCACATTTTTTACTTTTACTGTATAAAAACCTTTCTCCCTTGTTATGGTATCAATTTTAAGGTCAATGTAATTGTTGGTAAAAAACCAGTTATGAAAAAACCAATTCAAATCTTGTCCTGAACCGGTACTCATGCAATTAAAATAATCCCAGGGAATAGGATGCTTTCCGTGCCATTCATTCATATAAAAATGAAGCCCTTTTTTGAAAGCTGAATCTCCCAAAAGGTCTTTTAAAGCGAGATAGCTTAAAGAAGCTTTTCCATAAGAATTATTTCCATAGCCTGCGCCACTTTCCTGGTTTGACATGGTAATGATCGGTTGGTCTTCATCTGTTGAAGGATCGTTGATGTAACGATTAATGCGGAACCTTTTATAAACAGAATCTTCGTAAGCTTTCCCGTTTTCCTCAACTGCCGATTAGGTATTCAAAGGTAGTAGCCCAACCCTCATCCATAAACGCATATCTTTTTTCGTTGGTACCCATATAAAATGGGAAATAAGTGTGTGCTATTTCATGATCCTGAACCATTTGTGCAAACTTGAAACTTTGTTCGCCAAACCTCCTGGTATCACTGACTGTAGCATCATTCACCATCATCGGGTATTCCATGTCTGCATGCCCCTGGAAAGCAGTCATTTTAGGAAAAGGGTAAGAAACACCCGGCCAATCTGAAGAAAAATATTTCAAAGAATGACGTGCCCATTTTACAGACTGATGAAAATCTTTTGCGGTATCATTATAAGCTGCCTGCACACTTGAACGGCGGTTGGTTTTCGGATCAACCACTACGCTTGATGCATCCCACACATAATGGTTGCTTACTGCGTAACACATATCTGTAATGTGATCTGCAGTGAATTTCCATGTATTCCAATCATTTTGCTGTGTTACTTTCCCATCCTGCATTTCCTTTAGATCGGCAATATGAATTACATTATCTGATGTATAAGAATCTTTCAAACGTTTTGAAATAGCCGGCTGTAATACTTCATCCGGATTTTGGAGATCGCCGGTAGCCCAAACTACATAATTCTTTGGCACTTTTACTGCCAGTTTATAATCGTTGAAGTCATTGTAAAATTCCTGGCGGAGTGTGTGTGGAAGCACGTCCCAACCATTGTAATCATCATAAACTGAAATGCGTGGATAACTATAAGCTATATAAAAAGTACTACTATCAACCTGCCCTTCACGGCCATCTTGTTTTGATAAAGGATAACTCCACGAAATATTTACCTGCGCCGAAGAATGCGGTAACAAAGGTTCTTTCAATCTTAACACACCTACCGTTCCCCAATTTTTACTGTTCACATTGTAATCCTGGTTATTTACTGAAAAAGCGGTGATGTCTAGCCCTGTGGTAAAAAAATTATCATTTGTTTCACTGCCCCTTGGTGATTCAGGTTTATGAACATTATTTACAAACCGGATCACCAAAACCTTTAAAGTATCAGGGCTGTTATTTGAATATACAATGTTCTCAACACCTGATACCACTTTAGTTTCAGGAGTTACCGTTTCATTGATATCGTATTTTCCGCCATTCTGCCAATAATTTTTTCCAGGAGGCCCTTCCATTGAACGCGTTCCACTATTATAGGCGTTAGTAATGTTTCGCGGCATGTATAATTTCTGCGCCTTTAAAAAAGCCGGAAATGTAAAAATTAAAAAAGCCGTTGTGTAAAAAATCCTTTTCATAAAATCTATAAATGAGTTTTGTTAAAAAGAATAAAAGTAAGGAATGAAGGTTTAAAAGAAAGTAAATGTTTGATAAATGGAGTAATTTCCCTTTGTAGCAGTAAACAAAGAAATAATAGCAATTTTTATTTGCCTTTATACCACGAATATTATAAATAAATAATGAGGAGCACGCTCCAAAAGTGCATTATTACAATTTTTAATGGAATTACCGGTAAGGCGAAGCAGCGATAAAAAGCAAACTGGCGCCTGTCAACAGGTTGAGAATAAATATTGTATTCTTTTATGGCAGTGTTTTAGAATCACAGTTTGCTTTTTATCGGAATACATTTTTCTGCTTCAGGTCATTTCTTGTTTTTTTTCTTCGGAACCTTATCACCTTCTTCCCTTGCTTCTGACAAACCGATGGCTATTGCCTGTTTACGGCTGGTTACTTTTTTGCCGCTTCCGCCGCTTTTTAATTTTCCTTCTTCCATTTCATGTAAAGCGTTATGAACTTTTTCTTCTGCTTTTTTACCATACTTTGCCATAGTGTTATAATTTAAGGTTAATAATAATTTTTAGTTGAAATTATTATGCCAGAATTATAATCTATAGCAGTTAAACGATATCTAAGCTTGCGATTTCCTGTGCATATTTTTGGGGAAGAAGAAGTTTTTTAACAGCATTATCCAAGCGAATTTTTCGGCAGAATTTATAAAGAGGAACGATCAATGACAGAAAAGAGAATTTGCTAAAGCCTAACAACTTTCTCACTTTTTCAGGAATAATTAATTTTTCTCCTTCAATTAAAACGAAATACCGGATAGCGCCTAAATGTTTTTTGTATTGTTTAAAAAGGTCAACTGTTAATTCACTTTTTACCAAATCATTTTGCATATCGGTTTCTCTTTGCAATAACCATTCTTTGTGATTTTTTGCAAGCCCTTTCAATTTCATTCTTTCTCCAAACCTGTAAAAAACATTATATACCTCTTCTTTTTCTTCGGATTGTAATTTTCGTTCCAGCAATTCAAAAGAAGCGATTGAATAATGAATGAGCATATAAAGGACATCCCTGTAAGCCCAGTCCGGTATGGCTTTGGCGCGATTGTTTTCCACCACTTTGTGAATGCCGTAAATCGAATCTATAATTTTTAAAGCGGATTCATTTTCGGCAAAAATTATTTTTCTTGCATACGTTACTGTTGAAAATAATCTTCCTAAAGGATCGGCAGGAAGCTTTCCTGTAAAGTAAAGCCAATCAACAGCTTTGTTGAGTGCAAACTCAGCAGCAGATCCGGCGAAAATAAAAAGCACGGTATCGCTTTTTCCCCATATTTCACGAACTATAGAATCCTTTTCAACAAAATATTCCATTTGAAAAACTTAGAAAAATCTTTTAAAAATATTGATGATAAGTGTTACAAGCAAACTTATAATAATCATGGTTGCCAATGGAAAATAAAACCTGAAATTGTCTCTTTCAATTCTTATGTCGCCTGGGAGCCGCCCAATCCATTTCAAATAATCATGAAAAAAGTAAACAAGGATTCCGGCGATTACTATAATGACCCCAATGATTAAAATATATTTTCCGGTTTGTTGATCCATAAAAAATTAATCGTTTATTTTTTCAATGTGCCCATAAAAAGAAATCGGGTCACTGTGGGTGTTTTGGACATTTAGAGTGGCTACTCCATTTCCAAAAATCTCAAAAATAAATTGTTGTACACCGGGGCAATCTTTCGGAGTAATATAAACCTCCCAATCCGATTTCTTTTTTTGATTTATAGTATACGAGAATTTATAAGATTTAAATTCAAGCGGGCTTTTAGAAGGATCAACAGGCGACTGGAAAGCGCGCCCAAAATAAGGAAGGTAACTATTCAGCGTATCTTTTTTTACTGTTACATCATAATTACTTGTTAGTTGGCGAGAACTTCCGCTTAGTGGTGCCGCTCTTTCAGCTACAAAAACAAAACGCTGCGAATTTACCATTCCCGTAATATCTTCATTATCTAACCTGGGTATTTTTTTGGAATTTGAACAACTAAAAAGCAGGGCACTTATTAGTAAACCCAGGAAACCTATTTTGAAAATAGGTGGATATTTTATTGTTTTCATAACTGCTTATTTTATTACAAAAAGCCACAAATACTGCACCTTAAATTAAACAAAAAATGTGAAAATAATTTTATTGTTTAGAAAAAAATACCCAATAGTTAAAAACAAAACCCGATTGCTTTAAAAATTGCCATTTCCGGCAAACGAGTTTCAAAACTTTCATCTTGTTTTAATTGTTAATAATTAAACCTTCCAACTTTTATCGGGTATCATATTTGAAACCATTATAGTAGTAAGAAACTCGCTTTTCCTGTTTATAGGAATAATTAAAAGTGAAACCAAAACCATTTGTAAAAACATGGAAATATTTCCCCAAATTTTGAAACCAGATTACAATGAAAATATTACTTGCATCTCTTATCGGATTATTCACAATGGCCAATAACATTCCTTCTTATAAAGGCAATTTGAACAAAAACATTCAAGCCTTTATTTCATCAAATGTACCTTTGGAGGGCACGCATTGGAAATTAATAGAATTATCCAATACAATGATTCCGGCAAATGCCACCTCAAAAGATATGTTCCTTATTTTAAAAAGTGACAGTACAGTAACTGGAAATGGTGGCTGCAACACATTTTCCGGGAGTTATTCTTTAGGAAAGAAAGATGAAATTTCTTTTGGTGCGGTAGTGCGCACGAATGTTTCCTGCCCGGGAATTGATTATGAAAGCCAATTTTTAAATGCACTTGCAAAAGTGGATCATTACGACATTAAAGGAGATACACTTTTTTTACAAAACCAGATGTTGAGCCTGGCGAAATTTGTTGCTGAGAGGTGATGAGAAAAAAAATGTTCCAATAGAAACCAAACAGCTTGTTATTTTCGTCTATCATAAACCATTACTTTGAACGAACCCTAATTTGGTCTTTAAATTTTTAGCGGACTAGTTTCATCTGTCGTAAAGAAATGAAAAACCAGGATTTACATTTACAGTAAAAGTTTGCATTTTAGAATAAATGATAATACTTTTAAAAATTATTAATAGGGTTATTTGTTGCTTATGAAAAAGATCTTTGTCGTTTGTGGTTTTGCGTTATTTGTTTTATTTGGGGCTTGTAATAAAAATTGGCCAGAAAAGATGTTACCACTCCAATTGCTGCAGGAGCTGTTTTGAAAAACTATTTTATTTACAAAGAATTAGATTCTGTTATTGGACTTAAAACAGTATTAACAACATGCTGTGGAACTGCCAGGTATCGTTATAGCTTTCCAATTGATTATGGTACAAAGGATGATTCCAAGAACCAATTAATATTTTGGGCAGATTTTACGGAGGCGCCATGGGGCTCCCGGAGTGTATACACCCAATATTCAGAAGTGCAGGTTTCCGGATCTTCAAACATTTCAATATATCCACATCCAATTAAAGAGGGAGATATAATTTCAAATTCTCTTGATTGGGATTCCTTGGGGTATATTTTAGTTACCAATGATACGGCTGTTTCTCCGCCGCCACATTTCGATGTGTATGGGAACCTTATATACCCGCCGCCATATGTTAAATCGTTATGGAATAAGAGATCTTTTTTAGCTACGCGAACAATCAATGCGAAGGATACATTGTTTGGATGGATTGAATTGCAGGCTAATGAAGATTCCGCGACTGTTACAATCTTTAAATACGGGCATCAATGGTAATTGAACTGATTAGTAAACCCACAAAAAAACCGAATTCTTATTTTCGCGAAGCAATATAAATTAAGGAACTGCAATTTGCTTTGTTGAAAACAGTTTCAACATTAGAGATCATTCCGTTTATAAATGCTTTTGGTGGATTTGATTTTCCTGTTTTATATTTTTCACTTAACATGCTTACGTAAACGCTGTCGTACCACATGGGTTTCATGGTTTCAAGCTTTAAACCATGCGCATTTAATAGTGTTTTCATCGCCTTTGGCGAAAAGTGGTAAAGGTGCCGCGGTACATCATAAGCCGCCCAAAATTTGCCATACGTTTTTGCATCGGCAGAAGTATAATTAGGTACGGCAATAAATAATTTTCCGTCCCGGCTTAATAAATTCTTTAATTGTTCTACATAGGGATGAAGTTCATGTACGTGTTCCAAAACGTGCCACAATGTAATAGCATCAAAGCTCTCAGCAGGAAGCGAAAAAAGTTCCTGTGATTCTTTTAAATGAATTTGATATAGTTCCAACGCTTTTTGCCGGGCTGATGAATCGGGCTCAATTCCTGTACAATCCCAGCCTGCATTTTTCATTGTATTTAAAAAAGCGCCTGTTCCTGCGCCAACATCCACAAAATTTCCTTTCTTTTTTTGCGTGTATTTTTCTATTAATTTTCTTTTTTGTATCAGCGTGCGTTTTCTTACTTTATGGTACAATTTATTGACAAAACCTTTTGAAGTATCGCTATGTGAAATATAGTTTTCAGATTGATAATAGTTCCCAATATTTTCCGCACCAGGAATGTTTTGTGTAAATCGCTGGGTACAATTTTCACATTCCCATATTTCAAATTCTTCACCGGAAACGGTATGGTCTTTTGCCTCAAGAACGCAGGAAATATTGTTATTGCCACAATTCGGGCACGATCTGTAAACAATCATTCTATATTAAATTATCAATGAACAATCTGAAATCTATTGGTTGGTGTAAGTATTTGGCTGGTTGTTAGGAATGACTTTATGTTGATTTCCAATAGTTGATAAAGAAAACGAATTTTGGTAAAAATGAAGAAATAAAAGAAACAACGCGATTGCCAGCAAAATGCCGGCTAAAATTTTCCAGGTATTGCTTTTTGTTTCGGCAGGCACTTCATGGTAATATTGGTTCATTGCAGAAGAGGTAGTTTCCCTGTCGCCCACCAATACTGCATGCTCACTGTTTTTATGAATCACGCGCTGAACCAAAACCGCTTCAAAAAATTCAACCTGCTTTTGGCTGTGAAAAAATGTATTCCCGGCAGCACCCTTTTTTAAAAATCCTACAGGTTCCAGTAAAATTTCTTCACCGGTTTTCAATTTTATTTTTGATTCTGCACACCAATTTTTAAGATCATCGAGTGCCTGGGAAAGGGATATGTTTTTTTTACCGGCAATGTATTTTACCAGTTCATCCGAAATTTTTTCTTCTCTTCCTGAAAAAAGAATTTCAACAACCGGTGGCGAAATTTTTTTATTGGCTATATCAAGCCCTGCAGGTGTGTTCTCCACTCTGAACTTACCTATATCACGAAGTTTACATTCTTTTGATTGAATAATAAATGATGTAATAAGATCCTGCATGAGCACAAATATCTGTAATTTATTTTGATGGCTTTGAAAAAGAATTTGCTTAAAAATGTACGATAACACCACCTAAAACCTGGAACCCGTAAACCGGGTAATTGTTCCAACGTTCATATTGGCTGTTAAGTAAATTATCAAAATCAAGCCATACACTAAATTGTTTATTTAATTTGAATTCTGCTCCGGCGCTCAGGTCTGTGCCACCTTTCATATTTTTTTCTGAACCATCACTCAATAAAGCTTTTGCTCCCGAAAATGCAGCGAGGTCTGCTTTAAATAGAAGTTCTTTAAAGGCATTCCATCTTAAAGAGCCGGTGAATTTTAGTGGAAATAACCCCCATGCTTTTGCATTGTCGTGCAAACCGGTGTAACTGTTTAAATCCAACGCAGCAGAAGCCGTAAATTTATCCTGGCTGATAAAATTCATATCTCCATGAATTTGGAAATTGGTGAGTTTACTTTCATTCCTGACTACAAAAGTATTTCCATAAAGTGAATCATTTACGAACAAAGGCATATCAGTATAGGAAATTACCGCTGCCCTCGCATTAAAGTTGAAATGCTTGCCAACAGTAGCTTTAATGCCTCCATAATATTGAATTTCTTTAGTATTATTCAAAAATGTAGGATCCTGCATATAAGGGTTTTCACCGCTTAAAGTACGGAAACTGTTGGGAATATATTTACCAACCCAGCCAGCCTGAATCATTAAAACATTGTGTTGTAACTGTGCTTCTGCGTAGATGTTAGGTAATACAGCAAGGGTATTATTATTCCAGGAAGGCGTGATGCCACCGTGGATAGTAAACATATCACTGTAATAAACAAATTCCGGAGCCAGTTGAAATAAATTATTAGAAATAGAAGTGGAAGAATTTTTTAATTTGTATTGGTCAAAATTCCCAAGCCCGGCAATTTTAAAAGAAACTGCATCAGAAAATCTTTTTTCGGCAGGAATGTTTACAATTAAAGTGGTTTCATCTGCTTTATTTTCTCTTGAAAATTCATGCACTTCAATGTGAGGGTCGTAATTAATGCCCAAATCATTAATAGCAGTATTCCTGAACCCTACATTTGCAGAAAAATCCTGGTAACTTCTTCTGAGAGTGCCTTTGTCGAAATTAAAAGCAGTGTGGTCATATCCGTATTGATAATACTCATGTTCCGCAAATTCTACCCCGGCATACGTTTCATTCTTTGGCGAAAAAATGCTGCCGGCCCTTTTACATTCCATTCACTAAAATCCTGGTTTTGGATTTTCCCGCGTGAAGAAATATAATTTCCATACACGTTCGCTAAATTATGTTTGCCATCGCCAAAGCTAAAATCGCCTGAAACGTAAGGGGTGGATAAATTGCCATAACCCAGTTTCAATTCGTTTCTCTGCCCGAGCTTCAATGAAGTATCTGCCTGTAAAGAAAGCGGTTTAAGTGAAACAGGCTGATAGGCAAAAAATAAATTTTCGGGAGGAATATTATACGCAAGCCTCGGGTGTGAAGTATCCGGGGAAATAGGGGAGGCATACAAATTTATTTTAACTGTATTCCTCAAAGAGGGTTTATAAGACGAAGTGATCTGAATGGTTTGCCTCCGTGTGGTATCCTGCGCATGCAAGGAAGAAAATAAAAAACACAAAGGCAAAATAAAAATTATTTTATTTAAAGAACTCTTTATCATCGCTTTTTTAAACATATTCAATAATTGTTTTTTGAATTTTCTATTTACTGGTTGAAGGTGTAGCTTCTACTTTTGAATTTTGTTGTTCTTCTGCAATAGCCGCACTCAGTTTGTCTTGCGCTTCTTTTTTCAATTCGGGAATGGTTGCATTATCTGCTACGCTTTTGTAAGTTGCTTTTGCATTAAAATAATCTTTTTCTTTCAGGTAAATGTCGCCCAGTAAAATGTAAGCTTTTGCTACCCAATAATCATAAGAGCCTGTAACTTTTATTACTTCAAGCGCCGCCTTTTCTGCTGTTGGCAACTTATCAAGCATGTAATAGCAATTGGCAGTTTCGTAACGGGATTCAGCGCCCCATTCAGATTTATTAGCCGCCGAAACCTGTTTGAATGCTGTAATGGCGTCATCGCATTGGTTATTTACCTGGAGCGATTTTCCTAATACCAAATTCGCAATTGCTTTATCATCTGAACTGATTCCTTTTTTAGTAAGTAATTCTTTGGCAATATTATTGGCTTCTGTAAAGTCTTTGGTTTGATAATAACTTCTTACTAAGCCGCGTAGCGCCTCCAATTGATTTTCCGGCGTAGTTGCTAACTCCAGCAATTTTGAAAAATACGTTTTTGATTGTTGATAATCTTTTAGTTCAAAATAAAATATTCTCGCAGCAGCAAACGCTGACCTTTCTGCAAAAGGGCTGGTGCCTTCGCTTAAAACGGCTTCATAACCGGAAACCGCATTTTGCCAGTCTTTATTTTTTGAATAGCATTCACTTTTATAAAAATTGGCATTTAAAGTATAAGCGCCCTGTGGAAATTTGGCAAGATAATTATTGAATGAGTTGATAGCTGAAGCGCAATCATTATTGGTATATTGCAATTCTGCAGCGGCATAAGTTAATGAATCTGCTTCCGAAATACTGATAACTTTTCCTGTTTTCTGAACAAAGGATACATAATCATTTGGCTTGCCCATTTCCACATAAATATTCTTCATATTATCCAGTGCTTCGTTCGCTTCCTGCGATTGAGGATACTCGCTTACCAGCTTTTGATAATCCTTTAAAGCTTCATCGTTATTATTAAGGTTATAATTGGAAAGCCCTAATTTTAAATACACTTTTGGATATTGGCTTGCTGCGGATTTTATATCCAGGATTTTATTTAAATAAGGAATCGCATCCCTGAATTTTTCCTGAACCATATAGGCATTGGCGATTTGCATGTAAGATTCGCTCACCAGGTCGCTTTGCGGGTACCTTTGCGTAAGTGTATTAAAAGTCTTAATTTTTTCCGCGGGATTATTGATTCCATTGATGAGCGCTACCTGGTACAACGAATAATCACTTTGTGCCAAACCATTATTAATTACATTTTGATACATGCTTTTGGCGGTGCTGTAATTTTTTTGCATAAAATAACTATCCGCCGCTCTTACGTAAGCATCCTGCTGCAAAGCAGAAGATTGGGAAGAAATGGTTGGCGCAACCTGCCTGAAATTAGCCAGCGCCTGTGAATAATTTTCAAGATTAAGGTAACTGTAACCAAGAATATATTTGGCGTCTGTAGGATTAGCTTCTCCCTGGATGCCCCCATATTGAAGATAATTATTTACATATTTAACCGCTTCATCATAACGGCTAAGCCTGTACGAAACTTCACCTTTCCAAAAATCCGCAAAAGGCAATACCTGTCCGGCATTTGGGTCGTTAATAACTTTAGTGAGCAAGTCATCAGCTTCATTTAATTGCTGGCTATTGATATATTCAGTAGCGCGTCCAAAAAGAATTTTCGGATAAATTATTTTCATTGTCGGAGTCGGGTTTCCAAATGACTGGTACAGGGAAAGCGCTTCAGCATAATTGTTAGTATTTGCCAAAAGGTTTATAATAATTTCTTTTCCTTCATCGGCGTAAGCAGATTGCGGGTAGAGGCTAAGAAATTTATTCATTGAGCTTAACGCCACATCCTGGTAGCCTAATTCGTAAGATAATTTTGCGTAGTTAAACCTTGATATTTCCTGTTGTTTTCTGTTGCTGTTATTATCGGCGCTGTATAAAAAAGCATTTCTTGCATTTTCTTTCTGGCCAGTTCTTAAATACAGGTCGCCAAGAAGGTACATTGAATTTTGGCCCAATGAATCTTTTTCATTGCTCAGTTGTTTAAAACCTTCAATTGCTTTTTCTACATCATTGGCGTTGTAATAACAATAGCTCAATTCATACATTATTTCTTTTGAAACCTTATCGCTGCTTTGTACATAAGCTTCCAGTAAGGGCAACGCTTTTGCAAAGTCTTTTTTCTCAAAATAAATCTGCCCCATTAATAAATTCAAATCTTTCCGGTTGTAAATATCATTTTGCCCAAGTTTGCTTTCTCCGTAACGCAAAGCCTGGTCTTTGTTTCCCTGGAAATAATAAATCTGCGCAATATAATAAGGAACCAGGCCGCGGTATTTTGGAATGGATTCTACTTTTTGAAAAGAGGCTAACGCATTATTATAATCCCGGTCCTGGTAGCATAAAAAGCCATAGTAATAATTGGCGTCGTAATAATATTTATTTCCCGGTAGCTGGTGAATTTCATTAAACAAAGGTTTGGCATTATCAAATTGCCCTACTTTAAAATAAGAATAAGCCAGTTCAAATTTTGCATCGGCTATTTCTTCATTGCTTAGATTATTATACCCTGCCCTTTCGTAATAAACTACCGCCCTCGCAAAATCATTCCTGGTAAAATAATATTGCGCCAGGTGAAAACTCATTAATTGCTGGCGGGGTTCGTTATTGGCGGCGTCAATAAAGCGTTTGGCATCATCAACCGCTTCCTGTTGGTTTAATTCTAATTCACAAGCAATCAAATAATATTCTACATCCTGGTTGATATTGGCATGGCTGCTTTTAGTATTTTCAGGGTATTTATCCTTCAAAGGCTTCAAAAGGGGATAGGCTAAGCTGTATTCTCCTTTCATAAAAAATTCCTGCGCTTCTTTAAAATTTTTCTGTGGGTCAGTTACAAAATAATTCGCTTGCGAAAAACAGGAAGCGGAAAGTAAAGTAAGAAGGATAGGAAGAAAAATGCGCGTCATCAATTTTATGATTTTATTTTCAATTTTTGAATAATAAAACAAACAAATCTTTTTAGTGGGAAGTTTTATTTTGCTTCGCGCAAAAATACAAACACCATTTCACTATTGTTGATTCAAAAATATTTGCTTGATATTAAAAACACTTTAAATTGCACAAATCTTTGTTAATACAATTGTAAAATAGGCATGAGCAAATTTCTCTCCACAAAATATTCAAATGCTTCGTTCAATATAGGGATGTTTGTTTTAAGGGTTGTTTTAGGGATTCTTCTTGCAAGCCACGGTTATAGCAAACTAATTGCATTCAATACGCTCCGGTATAAGTTTATGAATTTTATTCACATGGGTTCTACGCTTTCACTTGTGTTGGTAATCTTTGCAGAATTGTTTTGTTCGATTTTTTTAATTCTTGGCTTGTTCACCAGGTTTGCATGTATTCCTATTTTGATTGCAATGGGGGTTGTGGTTTTTGTAGCCACGCATGGGCAGATTCTTGGCCCTGGCGAAAGAGGGGCGATTTACCTTGCTGCAACAATTACGATTTTATTTTGCGGCCCGGGAAAAATAAGCGTGGATGCAATGATTGGGAAGTAGGGAGAAAATAATTTAGTGAGGTTTTGGTAGTTTAGTTTAGAACAGCCATTTAGCAAGTTTAGAACAAATGTTTATATTCAAAAATCAAATAAGAATTCATTACGCGCTTACAGACCAGATGGGCGTTGTGTATTATGGGAATTATGCCCAATTTCATGAAATTGGAAGAACAGAAGCTTTGCGCAGCCTTGGTTTAACGTATAAAGAAATAGAAGCGGCAGGAGTGATTATGCCTGTAACGGAGATCCATAGCCGCTTTTTGCGCCCTGCTTTCTACGACGATTTAATAACCATTGTAACGATGGTTAAAGAAATGCCTATACATTCCAAAATCATTTTTCACAATGAAATTTATAATCAAGAAAATGAATTGCTGAATGTGGGCGACGTTACTTTATTTTTCCTGGATGCAACAACAAAAAAGCGCTCGGGCATACCTGAAAAAATAAAGGAAAAGATGGCAGAATATTTTACCTGAAACTTCTGCGTCGTAAAATTATTGGGTTACAGTAAACAAAGAAATATTGGCTATTTTTATTTTCTTATTAGTTCAATTTTGCCAAATCTTTCATTACCTATATAAAGGAAAAAGTAAAATATCTTTTCTATTTTATGCCCAGCTAATTTTAGATTTTAAAAACAAATTATTTATTTTTTAACCTCTGTTGTCAAAGTTTCGATAGCATTTTTTTCAAATTTCAGTTTTATATTATTGGGCGTATTTTGGGTTTGTATTAATTGCAAAGGTTGTTCAATCAAATTTGTTCTCATTGGATTTGACATGCCCCCAAAACAATGAAGAGTTGCACCCTGAGCATTTCCTGATGCATTATATAACCTGATGCAAACTTTATCTCCGTCTTCTGATTTCTTAATTGCTGAAATTAAAATATCATTGTTGCCAGAATTGAAAAAGCTACCATCTTCTTTCAAAAATGCATGGGAAGATTTGTAGGGGCTTACTACAACAAATAATGGTACGTGGTTATTGATGCCTTCCCTGTTTTGTTTCAGCAAGCCATTGGCACCAGACGTAAAAGGAAAAGTAAAATGATGGCCGCCGGTTTGAAGGTAATCATTGCCTTCGCCATTACAGCTTTTGCGGGATGCAAACAAAATCGGTTGTAAAATCGTATAAGCAACCGGGTTAGTTGTCGGATCTATGTAATCCGCAACTGCAACATCAGAAGAAAGAGTAACACTTTCTTTGCCATTTTCAGCACCTATCCATGCATCAATACCACGTGGATGTACCTCGCGGCAGTCAGTTTTATAACGTTCGCCTGCTGCACGGTGCAATTCATTTTCTCCAACTTGAAGTATCCCAAAGGGAACTGCATAAGCTACTTTCGGCTGGCTCATCTTCAGTGGCATCGCCATCCTGAATTCACGATACAATACCCCTTCCCAATTAAGGATATCCACCTTAAAGTCAATTCGCTTCAGGTGCTTATACAATTTCACGGTTAATTGTGCATCTGCATATTTAAGAGGGCACCGAAACTGCAGAGAAGTAAAGACAGGGCCATCTTCGATAACCTTCCATTGAGTAGTGTGTAAACTTGTTTTATCGAATCCTTTCATATCTGGTTGTTGAATATCTGCAAACTCACCTGCCCCGTTTCCTTCTGAATGCATCGTAAATATTTCGCCGCCCATAAATTTTTGTGTATCCAGTAATTCTTTATGGGTTGCCTTATCAAAGATGGAACTTAACCCTCCTTCCCCCAGTTGAATACGGTAATCGTCTGACTCAAATACCTGGTTTTCCTCTGCATTTTTTTCTTTTGTTGCTGAGTGATTTTTTGTTTGTAAAGGCACTGCATAGAAGGTGCTGTAACCAATAGAAGGAACCTTCTGTGCAATGAAAGATACTGTTACAGATTTCAGGCTATGGTCATTATAATACTCTTCATCAGAGGCCTGGCTTAAAATATTCTTTCCTGCAGAATTTACAATTTTTACTCCAAAAGCCTTACCAGGACTAAATTTCATCTTAGCATTTACTGGAGCATCCCTTTTCCAGGAAAGATCATTAAATACTACAACAGGCGTACCCAATGTAGATTTAAATCGTATCCTTGAAGCAATAGCTTTCAGTGAATTATTTAAAATATTTTCTCCTTCGCTCTTTGCTGAAAGAAATTTTTGTAAAAAGAAATTATCTGTTATTTCGCCGTTCTTACCGCCCCATCCATGGTCAGGATATATTTTATCCTCCCACGCATTCTCTAATTCATTTGTGGGATAATGATTGAAGTTGCCGTCTAAAATGGCATTGATTGTTGCAAATTTTTCTGCTGCCGGCAATAATATATCCGCATCCCTGGATGCATGCAATGCTCTTTCATGCGAAGGCCCATGTATGTACAACCACACATCGGCCTTTCTCCAATTATATCTGGCAATTTATTCTGATTACTTTTTAAAGCATTATATATTTCGGAAGAAGTAGCATATTTTATTTGGGGAAGCAGCAATTTTTTTGACATATTCTGCCCGGCCATGTTATCATTCAAATGATTCCAATTATCGAGAATGGAAGCGGTTCCACCAGAGGCAGCCATGTCCATATCCCACAATAAAGGCACTGAAATACTTCCTGAATCTGCATCCAAAGCATTCTTTTCAATATCATTGGTATAATTTGCCAAATAACTTAACCCGCTTTTCATTTCCTTCTTATTATAAAAAGCAAAGAACATATCGCCGTAATGCCCCGGGGAAAAAGTAAGTACTTTGGAACCATCGGGTGCTTCCCAGTTGAATAGCCCTTTCCCCATGCGGCTTAACACCATCATTTTAATACCGGATTTTGCAAGGATCTGTGCCATTTGCAGGGTTCGCCCGGGAACATCAACATTCCAATAAGTGGTAGGCCAGTAATGGAAATTTTTATACATCCATAATGAACCCTGGTAAAATTCCCGAATCAATGATTCTCCGCCATACATATCTTCATAAGGCATGTTGAATGCCCCGCCTACATTAAGCTGGCCATCATCCAAAAAACGTTTTACCAATGCTTTCCGGCCAGGGTGCCTGCCAATATATTCTCTAATCATAAGTACATCCTCTATATCAAAATGATAACCCGGATCTTTTTCCATCCTTGCCAATAGAGGTGTTATTACCAACGTATCCCTGAATAACTCACATTTGGCCGGGGAATCCATCCATGCAATATCCTGGTGCGAAGAATTCATTAAATACAAAGGTTTAGGATTGAAACTTCGGGCAGATAGCTTTTCCAGGTTGGCAGGTAAAGCATTTGCCAGTTCAGTGTCTTTAGCACTTTGGGCTAATAATTGTTGAACGGTAAACATATACCCTATAATAATTATCAGCACCTTTACAATGACCGGGGAAAAGCGATTTTTCATCTTCATAATAATAATTCTATTGTTTAAAAATAGTTTGAGTTTTCATTTTTATCAGATTAATGATAATGCAGATTTCATGTATCCTAAAGTATAAGCCATACCTGCATGCCAGGGCGGTGTATGATCCGGAATTAATACTCCATAAAGCTTCTTTTCTTTCAGAATCCTTAATACCCTTACCATATCAATATCCCCTTTATCTAAAAATACTTCCCTGTAATGCGGCACTTTCCCCCGAACATTTCTAAATTGATTATCAGTAATATTATGTGCATATTCCCCGGTTGCTTCATAAACACTTTCCACTTTCATTTTGCAAATTTATAATGCTGGCTATTTATTTTTATCTGTAAAAGTTTTATAATATCGAATTCTGCAGTTTATTACTTATAAAATTTTACCGAAACATTTTTACAAGCAATATACATTAAAGATCGAAGCCTTGTTTGACAAAGCGAAAAGGGGCGTACGCTTTTTTGGGGTACTCAACAAAAACGGTTAGGGGAATTGACAGTAAACAAACAAAAATTAAGTAAAATGATTTAGGAATTTTTGATTTATTTAGCGGAACAGGTTGTTAGAAAATTCCTTCGAAATTTCTTCAGAATTATTTTGTAATTTTTCAAAAATAATATATCTTGAAAATTTTAATTATCGAAGATGAAAAAGCGCTCAGCGAAAGTATAAATGATTATCTTTCTGTTCATGAATACAATTGTGAAACCGCGGCCGATTACCATTCCGCTCTTGCGAAAATTGAGTACAACACTTATGATTGTATCCTTCTTGACATTACTTTGCCAGGCGGAAATGGTTTAAAAATTCTTGAGTATATAAAAGCGGATAATAAAACAGATGGCGTACTTATTATTTCCGCTAAAAATTCTTTGGATGATAAAGTAAAAGGCTTAAACCTTGGCGCTGACGATTATTTATCAAAGCCTTTTCACCTTTCTGAATTAAATGCGCGGATTGCGGCAATTATCCGTAGAAAAAATTTTGATGGAAACAGCATTATTAAGTTTGAGCATCTTTATATAGATACACAAAAAAAATCGGTCACCGTTAAGAATAATCCGGTAGAACTTACTAAAAAAGAATACGAATTACTTTTGTATTTTGTTTCCAATAAAAAAAGGCTGATCTCAAAAGATGCAATAGCAGAGCATCTTTGGGGCAACGAAATGGGCGGAAATTTTGATTTTATTTATACCCACATAAAAAATCTTCGCAAAAAATTAATGGATGCCGGCGACGCGGATTATATAAAATCAGTTTATGGGATGGGTTATAAATTTACCAGCCAATGAGATTAATTGCCAAATACAACCGCGTTACCATTCCTATTATTGTTGGCATTCTTTTAATCAGCAGCATTGCTTACTATTTTATTTTGCACAGGATTTTAACTTACCAGTTAGATAAGGACCTTAGGATTGAACAAAGGGAGATTTTTCAACATGTAAATGAAACAGGGCAACTTCCTCAAACTTCAGATTATAAAGACCAGCAGATTCAATTCCATCAAACAAATATTGATCAATTTAAAGACCATTATTCTACACAAGATGTTTATAATAAAAAGAAAGATGAAACTGAATCGTTCAGGGAACTTGATTTTTTAATAACCCAGGGCGGCAAAAATTTTATCGCTACCGTTAAAAAATCCCAGCAGGAAACTGAAGATATTGTAAGATTAATTTTGACAATTACCCTTTTCATTATTCTTATTTTATTACTCATTCTTTTTATTTCGAACAGGTTTCTGCTAAGTAAATTATGGAAACCATTCCACAATACCCTGGAACAATTAAGCCAGTTTAATTTCTTTTCAAAAAACAAAATTGTTCTTCAAAAAACAGAAATAGATGAGTTTAAAGAGCTGAATGAAACTGTGCTTTTTATGACCCAAAAAGTAACAAATGATTATGAAACACTAAAAGGATTTACTGAAAACGCCTCGCATGAAATGCAAACACCTTTGGCCATCATCAGGAGCAAAGTTGAATTGTTGTCACAATCAGAAAATCTGAACGAACCACAGATCAATGTATTGCAAAGTTTAAATGAAGCGGCTTCAAGGATTTCAAAATTAAACCAATCGTTACTTTTGCTGGCAAAAATAGAAAACCTGCAGTTTGCTAAAATTGATACCATTAATTTTTCGTTTATCCTTACCCGCTATGTAGATAATTTTGAAGAACTTGCCTCAGCTAAATCCCTGAAAATTTCAAAACAAATTCGTGAAGATGTTTATTTGCAAATGAATGAAGCCCTTTCGGAAATTTTAATTTCAAACATCATTACCAACGCAATAAAGCACAATTATAATAATGGGGAAATCTCTATTTATCTTGATCAGGATTCTTTTCGTGTCAGCAATACCGGGGACGAACCTCATGTTGACCCCAATGAATTATTTGGGCGTTTTAAAAAAGATTCTTTATCACCTGATTCGCTCGGCCTTGGCTTATCAATTGTAAAATCAATTGCCGATACCTATGGTTTTTCTGTTGGCTATTATTATAAATCGGGAATGCATATTATTGAAATTCTCTTTAATAAAAAAAGTAGTTTCATTAATTCATAAAACCTGTAGAATGTTTATTGTGTTGGGAATTATAAATTTGAATAATTAAAGATGAATTTTGTAAAAAAGTGTTTGGTTGCCGTGGCGATGTTGTGTATTCATTTTACCGCCTTTTCACAGGATTCGCTGGTAAATAAACCAGACAGCTTAAGCCTGGAAAAAGCCAGTCTAGGAAAACAAACCAACAATATAAATCCTGGGGCCTGCAATTTCAAAACCCAACTGGCCCCAAAAACTTATTTAATTTTACTGAGCAGTGATATAAAACAAGAGTTTACCAAGCCTTTTCATACCAATAAAAAAGAGTGGGCGCATTTTGGAGTTTTTGCGGGAGGAATTGCCCTACTTTTTGTGGCCGACAAACCCATACAGAAAGCGGCGCTAAAATTACGAAACCGTAATACGGCGATAAATGGTGTAAGCCATTATATTACCAATTTTGGGGGCATATATGAAGGATACACTTTGGCTGGCTTAGCGGGCTATGGATTGGTTTTTAAAAATAAAAAAATGGTAACTACCACACTTTTAGCGACGCAAGCTTATATAACAGGCGCGGCGGCAGTTACCGTTGTGAAATTTCTTACCGGGGAAACACGCCCTTCATATTATGGCCCGGGTGAAGTAGCATCTCCAAGGTTTCTGGGCCTTTTTCAAAAAGCCGGAAATATCCAAATGAAAAAAGCATTAGTAGCTCTTTTCCTTCAGGACACACTACCGTTGCTTTTGCCGTAGCAACCGTTTTCGCATCTGAATATAAAGGCAAACCATTGGTTCCTGTAATTGCATATTCTGCTGCTTCGCTTATCGGAGTAAGCCGAATCACAGAAAATAAGCACTGGGTAACGGATGTAGTTGTTGGCGCGGCTTTAGGATATTTAACCGGAAAGCATGTTGATAATAACTATCACCGTTTTGAAAAAATAAAAGCCCGGGAGCATCCAAAAAATACAGTTTCATTTCAACTTCAATATAATTTCGGCCACTTAGAGCCTGGCCTCATTTATACCTTCAGAAGGTAATCATTTTTGAATGTTTCGTTTTTTAAAATGATCCTGCGCTCACATAATAAACTTTGACAATTTCTTTCTGAAGTAAACAAGGCCACAAAAAATATTCCTGGAATAAAAAATTGAGTTATTTGTTGATTTACTGTTGATATAAAAAATAGGATTTTTTGAGGGTAAAAGCAAGTTGTTAACCTCTTTTGCGAGGAAATAAAATATAACTTTTACAATATTTTAGGTTGGTTGTTTTTACCAAAAGGGATTTTAAAGAGTGCCTTGAAGTTACCATTATCTTCCTTTTCCATGTGTGTATCCACGCCAAATACCAGGCCTTCTGCCGACAACTTTTCAAAAGTTCCAAAAAGCCTGTCCCAAATACTTAACACATCTCCGTAATTAGAATCAGTATAAGGTTGCTTATAGTGGTGATGAACCTGATGGAGATTGGGTGTGATAAAAACAAAGCTGATAATTTTATCAAGATTTTCCGGTAAACGATAATTGATATGTGCAAACAGGGTAGTAAAAACCTGGATAAATTGCCTTAATAATACGGCCCAGAAAACGGCTCCGCTTAAAAAAATCCAAATCAAAGTAAAAGATAGCCTGATAATATTTTCTCCGGGATGCTCTCTTAAAGTTGTGGAAATGTCAACCGTATTATCAGAGTGATGCACCAGGTGAAACCTCCAAAGCGTTTTGACTTTATGCATTATGACGTGATAGATATATTCGCCTAAGTCAAGTAATACAAAGGTTGCCAGAAAAAGAAGAAGTGGGCTTTTACCAAAATGGAACCAATATAATGCCCCGAAATGGTGTATTGATGTCCATTTAATAACTTCTACAAAGGCTACTCCTAAAATTAACTGGCCGGGGAAATTGGTAAAGATAAAAGGAGCATTTACAAAAGAGTGTTTCCATTTTTTATAGGTTAGGATTACACCGTACCTATTTTCAATATTCCAGCTAATAAAAAATATACTGATAAATAATACAAGTTGAATCAATTCGCCGTGCGATGAAATATAATCCTGAAATTGATGATTCATTTAATAGTAGTTAAAAACTTATTTACAGTAATTTGCGGGTAAATTCTATTCATGAAAAGATTTTCAGTACAACTTGCTTTGAGAAAAAGTAAAGTTTACAGATCACGGTTTTACTATTCATTATTAGTGAAAAGATTTATACAAATAGTTGGGTGTAATTATAAAAGAGCAACATTGGCCCTCAGCACGGAATTATCTACAGATTTGCTTCAGTATCTGGTTGGAATTTTACAGCGAAAAAAGTATCCGTTCACACAATTCATTTTTTAAACCCAACCATCTTAAATGAATCGTACCACTGATATTGTAAACCAAGCCGAATTTTTGGAACCAGTCAAAGAGTTAATACAAGCCTGCATTAATGGGGATAGGTATTCCCAATCCAGGCTGTATGAACTGTTTGCACCAAAAATGTTTGCAGTTTGCTTGAGGTATTCAAAAAGCCGTGAGGAGGCAGAAGACGTTCTTCAGGATGGATTTGTGCAGGTTTTTAAATCGTTACATGCTTTCAAATTTGCCGGTTCTTTTGAGGGATGGATAAGAAAAATAATGGTATATTCTGCTATCTCCCATTACAGGTCAAAATCAAAAATGCATGCAGTAATCAAAAATGTAGAGAATTTTTCCGGTATTGAGATAATAGATAATGAAGATGTAATTAGCCTTCTGGGCAAAAAAGAATTGCTGAAAATGGTGCAGGCTTTGCCGCCGATGTATAGAATGGTTTTTAATCTTTATGTTTTTGAAGGGTTTAAGCATCGTGAAATTGCAGAACAATTGGGCGTAACGGAAGGCACTTCCAAATCAAATTTATTTGATGCAAAAGCAATTTTGCAAAAAGCTGTCGCTAATAGTATGAAAATTGCCAAACAAAAATCATCGAATGGATAAAAATTTACATAATATTGAAGATTTATTCAGAAAAGGATTGGAGGATAATGAAGATAACCCTTCTCAAAAAACGTGGGATGGTATTGAGAAAGAATTGGATAAAGCGAGTGTAGTAAGCATAAAAAAGAAATATAACTTCCTAAAAAAGATAGCTTTTCTTTTGACGTTTTTTTTAGCAATGTTGAGTATTTATGTTTGGATTAACCGGGATAATAGTAACCCTGAGAAGAACAATAAGGTTACTTTAAAAAAAGAAGTAAAGACAAAAAATGATGGTGCTGGCCTATTATATGGGGACAACAAAATTGATTTAAGAAAATCCGTTGATTCCATTAATGCTGGCGCGGGTAATAATCAAAACCCGGCAAAAGAAACCGGCCATGCAAAAATTGATATGGATATTTTGAAAAAGCAGCATCATGAAATGCAACCTGTATTAGAAAAAACTGTTACATCCTCCACCACAAAAGTAATTTCTAATTTGCCTGTTTCAAAAGAAGAGAGTAAATCTGAAAAAATTAGTAAGCCGTCTATCCCCAAAAATCTTTTAAATTATTCCATTTCAGAACAGGAAAAATCGAAAGAAAATAAATCGAATAATGAGGGCAATCTACAAACAAAGCCTCTTATTGAAAACGATTCAGATTTTGTCGAAAATCCCGGTAATATTGATTTAAACAGGATGCTGGTGCCACTTATACCACTAAATTCTTTACCCGTTACAAAAGTAAAAAGCCTTACAACGGGTTTTATTGAAGTAAAAAAAGTAATTGATAAAGTTACCTTTGAAAATCGCTTAAAAGCACCCGAAAATACCGAATCCGCTTTATATGGAAAGGGTAGTAAACCAACAGGCAACCCCCGGTTTTTTATTACTGGTTTCTTTTCGCCGGACATGGCATTTTACCACTTGAAAGATAATGATTCACGCAATCAAAATGGATATTTATCTAAGATTGAGAAGAGTGAGAACGAGGCCTTTTCGTCAACAGCAGGAGTATTAATTGAATACAAACTCAGGCCAAACTGGAGTTTGCAATCCGGACTAGCATTTGCAACTACAAATATTGCTATACACCCGGAAATAATTTATGCACATAATGATAATTCAGGAAAAATACAATACTGTTTAAATACATCCTCAGGATACGGCTATGTATTGCCTTCCTTCAGCGATAATCCCCGAATTGGAGATAGCCTCTATTCGTATTCGACATCTCACAGATTGCAATATTTAGGAATTCCCCTATCTGTAAAATATTCGATTTATAAAGGGAGGTTTTCAATAAATATAATACCAGGAATTTCAGCCAATTTTTTGATTAAAGGGAAGATTAACACTGAGTTGGAAAAGGGGAATAAACACGAAACTGAGACAGTAAATAGAATAACCGGGCTCAAGAAATTTTATATAGGTGGTATGGCAGGCATTGGCATGGATTATAATGTTTATAAAAGCCTGTCAGTTAGTTTTTCTCCTACTCTGCGATTTGCTTTAAACTCAATTAATAAAGATGTTCCGGTGAAAACTTTCCCTAATTCATTGGGGTTCTCTTTGGGGTTAAAAACAAAATTGTAATAAAAGGGTTGATAATTTTTATGTTTTTTACTTTTCCTCATTTTCATAATTTCAGGGATAAAATTTTGGGTTTTAAAAGGTAAATCAGATAATCCTTTATTGCACAAATAGCTTGCGTTTATTTTTTCATGTTACCCCACTAATTGCTTGTAATACTTCACTATGTAATAAATTAAACAATGGCATGGAGATATTTTTAAATAATTTTTTTTCTTTTTTAATAGGGTAGTGACTATTGGCGCAGTTTTCTAATAATGGAAATTTTAGAAAAGAAGAAATTGAAACTGTCAACAACTGGCAGCATGAAGATAGTACAAGGACAGCCGGTAAACTAAATGGTGGTTGTGAGTGTGATGTACATAACGAAGAAAATCAGGTTTAGGCTTTTTTACAAGCCCGGGAGGTTTGTTTATAGCCCCTTTTTCTTTATTGGAAAGGGGGTTAGTTTTTATAATTGATGTTGATAGAATTTGTAAGTAAATGTATTGTTAAAAAAATGGAATTGATAAAACAAAATATGATGCTAATAAGGAATCCTGATATTAGGATTTTTAGAGTTGATTACTTTTCAATTAACTAACATAGTATATGGCCAGGATAACAATTATAATTCCGGTTTATAACGAAGCAGGAAATATTAATATTTTGGTTGAAAAATTAAAATATATTTTTAAATTACATCCGGAAATTAATTATGAAATTATATTTGTGGATGACGGAAGCACAGACCAGGGCCTGCTTATTTTAATGGAGTTATCTCTTAAAAATCCTAATCTTTTTTACATAAGCCTTTCAAGGAATTTCGGTAAAGACAATGCACTGATGGCCGGTATCAAATACTCAACATCAGATGCCGTTATCACAATGGATGCTGATCTTCAGCATCCTATTGAGCTTATTCCCGAATTCATTAATTCGTGGCAGCAGGGATATGATGTGGTGTATGCTTACAGAAAAGATAAAAACAGGCACGCATCTTTTTTTACAAGAATAAGATCGAAATTGTTTTATAAGGTAGTTAATGCTATGTCGGATGTTCAATTGGAAAATGGCATATCTGATTTTAAATTACTTGATAAAAAAGTAGTGCATATCATTAATACGCTCCCTGAAAATGAACCCTTTCTCAGAGGAATCATAAAATGGGTTGGGTTTAAACAAAAGCGCGTTGAATATTTACCTAATGAAAGATTTTCAGGAAGCACTAAGTATGGTTTTACCAACTTACTAAAATTAGCGACACATGGGCTTACATCGTTTAGTACCAAACCATTATCATTTGCTATTTATTTGGGTTTTTTCTTTTCTGCTTTATCGTTGCTTTATGTTCCATACGTATTATTGAGCTTTTATTTTCATTGGGACCGCGGGCCTGGATGGGCATCAGTAATTGTTACCATCGCTTTTTTTGGTGGGTTGCAATTAATGATTATGGGAATTATTGGCCTGTATCTTGGCAAAACGTTTATTCAAGGTAAAGGGAGGCCAAAATATATAATTCAATCATCGAATCTTAATAACAATATTTAATGGCAAATCCGATAAGAATTGCAAGAGAATTCCTCATAAGCGGAAGATTTTTATTTAACCGGAAATTAGCTTTTATTTTATGGTTTGGCCTTTCTTTATTAGCCGCAATGCTAATCATTGTTAATAGAAACAGCTCTAATAATTTTATCATTTTCAGGCATGTTTTTTATCATTTGTTACAGCAAAAAAATTTATATCTTTTTTACCCGGCCGAATATAATGATGTAAACCTTTATGGGCCAGTATTTAGTATTCTTATTGTACCATTTGCACTTTTACCCAAAGTTATAGGCGGCTTTTGCTGGGTAATGTTTAATGCTTCCGTATTATTTTTTGCTATAAGAAAATTGCCTATTCAAAAAAACTGGCAATATGCTATTCTTATTTTAAGTAGCAATGAAATGATGAACAATGCTTCATGGTTCCAGGTGAATCCTTTAATTGCTGCCTGCATTATTCTAGGTTTTGTGTATACAAATAAGGGTAAAGAAATATGGGCATTATTCTTTATTATGCTGGCCGCATTTATTAAAATTTATGGTATAGTAGGTTTCTCTTTTTTCTTTTTTAGCAAGAATAAAATGAAATACATATTGTGGCTTTTTGTATGGTCTTTTGTGTTTTTTGTTTTACCTATGTTTATAAGTGCCCCTCATTATATATTTCAGTGCTACATTAACTGGTTTCATGCGCTTAAAGAAAAATCTGCCAGGAATACTAACCTAAACATTCACAATGATTTTCAGGATATTTCCGTAATGGGCATGATACGAAGAATTTTTAAAATATATTGGCTGAAGGATTGGATGGTACTGGTTCCTGCAATAGTTTTATTTGTAATGCAGTATATGCAATTCAAATTTTTTGGTGATCTCCGTTACAGGCTATATTTACTGTGTTCTGTATTATTGTTTACCGTAATTTTTAGCAACGGTGCTGAATCACCAACCTATATCATTGCTTTTCCTGCAGTTTGTCTTTGGTATATGATTCAGCCCCCGTCAAAATTTATTAATGGAGTATTTATCTTTGCTTTGCTGTTAACAGGATTTGGTTATTCTGATATTTTTACACCCTACGTGCGTGAACATATTGTAAGGCCTTATTCATTGAAGGCTTTGCCATGCTTTATAGTATGGCTTTTAATCATTTTTCAAATATATTCGGGAAAGTTTTTAAAAACTGACCTGAATCGGAATTCAGAAACCCCAAATGGCTAACAGCTTTATGATTAAAAAAGACAAAAATATTTTACTAACATTTGATGTGGAAGAATTTGATTTACCGTTAGAATATGGAATACCCATTGCCGGTGAAGAACAAATGGATATTGGAAAAAAAGGTTTAGATGCCTTAAATGAAATTTTAGAAGGCCAAAATATTCAATGCACTTTGTTTACCACTGCAAATTTTGCTAAACATTTTCCTTCTAAAATTTTGCAACTTTCAAAATCACATGAGATAGCCTCTCATACCTTTTACCATTCCTCTTTTAAAAAAGAAGACCTAAAAAATTCACGCATTGTTTTGGAAAATATAACTTCAAAAAATATTTACGGGCTGAGAATGCCACGAATGAAAAAGATTAATCCTTCCTGGTTAAAAGAAGCCGGTTATCGGTACGACTCATCTGTAAATCCTACGTGGATCCCGGGAAAATACAATAATCTTTCACTACCCCGTTCTTTATATCATCAAAAAGAAATCATAGAAATCCCGGTTTCTGTGTCACCAAATTTAAGAATTCCCTTATTTTGGCTTTCTTTTAAAAACTTCCCGTATACATACTATAAAAAAATGGCAACACAATGTTTAAGAAAAGATGGCTATTTATGTATCTATTTCCATCCGTGGGAATTTATAGATTTGAAACAATATAAAATTCCTGCAATGATCAAAAGAAAATCGGGCAATGAATTAATAGGAAAATTAAAAAGGCTAATTTTAGATTTAAAAAATGAAGGAGATTTTATAAGCATGAATTCTTTTTTAGACAAAAAAGGCCCCTAAGCTGAAAGCAGTTTCCATCATTTAGGGTTTCAAATACGGTATAAAAAATATAGTATTCTTTTTGATCCTAAGATCTGCGAAATGGAGTAAACTTGTATTTAAAAAGAAGTTTTAAAAGGTTCCATGGAAAATAAGAATCCCGGTTATTTGTTCATTTACTGATTAGGGATTAGGAAAATTGAAATTTTGATTTCTTTTTTTGAGTGGCAGATATTCCTTAACTTTTCTTTGGGATTTGAGAATTGAATTGCCTTAAAAATTCCCCGAAATCAGTTTTAGGTTTTAATTATTTTTAATAATAATAAAAAGTTTGAAAATGATGATAGCTTTACGAAGATTTTTTTTTGCGTGAATAATTTCTATTAATTTACTTAAAATTATTTCTTATGCCCACTTTCGAGTTTTGCAATTCCCTTTCCGAAGAACAAAAAATGTTTTTTGATAAAAATGGATTTATTCAATTCAAACATTTTATTACCAAAGAAAACGTTGATTTATTTTTAAGAGAAATACAAAGGATTGAAAAAGGCCTGATAGACAATAATATTGAAAAAGTAAATGGAGTGCCCTTAAAATTTGGCCAGGATATTAATGGGAATAAAATTATTCAAAGAAATAGTTTCTTATCTCTGAAAAGTAAAATCTTGCACGAATTTTTGCAGGATCCACGTTTGAACAGCCTTACCGAATTGCTATTTCCTTATGAAGGAAGAATTGCTGAAAATGAAAAAGATGGCTTGATACTTAATTTTTTTGAACGCACTCCAAACAGCACGTTTACAAAAATGGGATGGCATACAGATTGCCCGCGGGATATTTTTTTAGGCCATAAAATTATGCCCATGTTAAACGTGGGTTTACACCTTGATGATTTTGCTTTTTCAAATGGCGGCTTGCGGGTAATACCGGGAACGCACAAGCAGAAAGTTTTTGATTTATTATTCCGAAAAAAATATTTTATTGACAATACTCCCGATCCAATGGAAGTTGGTTTTGACATAGAAGCCGGCGACCTTACTATTCACCATGGTAGTTTGTGGCACCGTGTTCAGGAATCTAATAAATATGGGATAGAAAGCCGGCGCCGCGTGATGTACGTTCCGGTAGTTACGGGAAAATTTATGCCAAAAAATGAGAAAAGTAAAACTCCTTTTTATCACAGGTTTACAAAGAAAATACTTAAATAAAACTATCTAAACTATCATTATGCCGTATGCTCTTATAACCGGAGCCAGTAAAGGAATTGGAAGAGCAATCGCACTTGAATTAGCCAAACGTAGCTATGATTTATTGCTTACTGCCAGGTCTTTGGATTTGTTGAAAGAAGTAGCCGAAGAAACTCAAAGGTTATACCCGGTGAATGTTCACTTTCTTGCTGTAGACCTGTCAGAAAATAATGCGCCTCAAAAATTATTTGCCTGGTGCATCGAAAAGAAATTCGCAGTTTCAATTTTGATTAACAATGCAGGAGCAGGGATGAGCGGATTATTTCAAGATTCTTCCTTAGAAAAAAACACAAAACTTATTTATTTAAATGTGGTAGCGCCTACTCAATTGTGCCAGCTTTTTATACCATTACTTCAGCAACATTCACAGTCGTATATTTTAAATATTGCAAGTACAGCATCTTACCAGGCTATTCCCTTCCTGGCAGTTTATGCTTCTTCAAAAGCATACATCCAAAGGTTTAGCCGAGGCCTTTCGCAGGAACTTTTTGAGAAAGGTATTTCAGTAACGTGCATTTCTCCGGGGCCAACTGATACAGATTGGGCGAAAACGGCATCCGTTCCAGCAAAGGCTTTAAAGATGGCTGCAAAACTGAATATGCAGCCTTCAGAAGTTGCAAGAATTGCTGTTAAATCAATGTTTTCAAAAAAGACGGAAGCTGTACCGGGTTTTTTGAATAAGCTTGGTGTATTTATGACGTGGCTGCTTCCAAAAAAAATTAGCGAAAGAGTGGCTGTAAGCCTTTATAAAGAAAAATAACATCTATAATTTACCTGTTTGATCCTGGTAAATCTTTTCAAATGATTCCAGGGTTTTATTTATATCATGTTGCTGAACATATTCCAAACTTTTTATTCTCATTTTCGAGTACACCTCATCGTTAGTCACGATATTTTCAATGGCTTTTACTATAGCAGGGATATCGCCTTCCTTGTATAAATAGCCATTCATCTTATCCTTCACTAATTCGCTGAGCGCACCCGCATTTACGGAAATAACAGGAAGGCCCGAAGCCATTGCCTGCAAAGTTCCAAGGCTCAGTAGTTCAGCAATGCTTGCGATGATAAAACAACGGCTTAATTTATAGAAATATGGCAAATCCTCATCAGAAACAAAACCAGTAAAAATTACTTTGTCTGTAATACCCAGTTGACTGGCAAGTTTTTCAAGAGGGATTTTGCTGGTTCCTTTTCCCACCACTACAAAACAAAAATCAATTTTTTTAACAGCAATTGCTACAGCCTGAAGTATCTCTTCTATATGCTTTTCCGGATCAAGCCTGCCTACATAAAGCAATATGGGTTTATCAGGAAGGGAATATTTATTTTTTATCCCCCGCGTATCTCCGGAAGGATTAAAAATTTCCAGGCTTATGCCACTGGAGGCCGCAATAGTATTCACTTTTAATCTTGGCCTTATCAGGCGGGCGCCGGTTTCCGTAGGAGTCGTTACCAGGCTTACCTGGTTAAATACTTTTGAAAACCCTTTCCATAAATAACTCTCCGATCTTTGTTTTAGATTTTCATTCTTTAAAAGGACCGTCAAATTTTCAGGCATAAAATGGTTGGTGCCTATTATCGGTATTTTAAAATTCTTATTTACCCTGACAACGGCTTTGCTTAATGGAAAATGATCCTGAATATGTATGATATCCGGCTTAAATTTTTTTAGGATTTGCCCTATCCGGGATTTTAATAAAAATGGAATAGGAAGGCGGATGGTTGGATTGATTATAATAGAAAGAGACGGGATTCCGTACACATCAAGATTATCAATTTTTTTAAGAGAGAAATGTGCAGATTCTGAGGGGGCTATCACAGCCACTTTATGCCCTCTTTCCTGAAGCATAGGCCCAATGCGGCATACAAAATAATATACTCCATTGATATGAGGAAAGTAACTGCTGGATACAAAAAGAATATTCATAATTTTTTGCGGACTGATTTTATAATGTAAAATAAAATAACGGATAAAAAAGTAACAATCGAAAGTGCGGCAAAAAAGTTTAAATAATGGTCGATTTGTTTATACGCCGAACCAAATAATAAGCCTATTCCAAGATATACCACATATTGTAATGCAGAGGTAACCAGGCAGATTTTCAGGAATCGTGCGTAAGGGACCCTGGCGTTTCCGGCAAGATAAATACCGGCAATTCCTATACCCAGTGCAATTTTTGAAAGAGAGATAGCCTTTTGCGAATTGGCATCAAAATAAACCCTCGCCTTTTCCAGAGTTTCAGTTTTCATGCCAAAGCGCTTTAAGGGTTTTTTGAGAAAACCAGGTATTCCCCATCGGCCAAACATATAAACAATGCTATCGCCAATGACGTCCCCTGTCACAATGATAGCATAAACAATGAATAGATTTAAATATCCTTCGCTACAAAGAAAACCTGCAATCACTGCTAATATTGGGCCTTCCACAATAGCTAATGGGAATAATATTATGTATTTGAATTTGAGTAGTAGGTAAAAGATGGTTTCCAATTATAAGAATTTTATAACCATTGCAATTTCAATTTTTATTAATAAATGTGCGATAGCTTTCTCCCAAAGGATATTTAATTTTCATTTTATGCGCATCCCTGGCTGCCTTATCATTTTTCTTCAAATTTTACTTTGGTCAAAAAATTGTTTTCTTAATTAGAAAAGCCTATAGGTAAATCGCAAATTTAATTTTAATTTTTCATTTTGTAATTTGATAGATGAGAATAACAATTCCCGGAAAAAAGCTATAGCAGATCTGATTTTGCCAAAAAGTTGCTGTTGTTTTAACTTATTTGATAATAAGAAAAATTAAAAAAGTTTAAGAAACTAAAATATAAGATTTTCAATTTTGATTGGATTATATCCTTTACTTTTTTTGGTTCTAAAACCAGCGTTCTTCAAATTTTCCCCAAATTCCAGTTATAGGTTTGCATCCTAAGACAAATGATTACCCACAAAATATTAAAAAAATGATGAAAAAGATTTTAGGTTTAAGCGCGATATTGTTGGGATTAAGCAGCACCACATTCGCACAGGAAAATGAAGGAGGCAATGAACATATTAACGTTCCGGCCGTTGTAAAAAACAGCCAATATGAAAAAGTATCCTGAATCAAAAATGCATCATATAACCTGGGAAACTGAAAAAGGTAATTATGAAGCAAACTGGGGTGGTAGAGACGGGGAGGCTAATTCAGTTACATACACTCCTTCAGGTACATTCGTAGAAATTGTAAAAGAAATTCCCGTAAGCCAACTTCCAAAATCTGCGGACAGTTATATAAAAGAACATTATAAAAACGCTAAATTTGGTGATGTTGGAAAGGTGTTAGATGCGCAGGGAAAAACATCTTATGAAGTTGAGATCAATAGAAAAGATGTAATTTTTGATGTCAATGGAAATTTTGTAAAATCAGAATAATTAAAAACTATTTTACACGATATTAGCTATTCCGGTATTAACGGAATGGCTTTTATTATATAAGTATATGTATAGATATTTACTGATACCATTTCTTTTTTTTCTTTTGCCTTTTTTTTCGTTTGGGCAAAACCGTGACCTCAATTATTTTATTGAGAAGTCACTTCAAAATGATCCACGTATTTATGAACTCAGGAACCAGATATTGGAAAACAAATTGGATAGCCAACTTATCGTTGCAGGAAATAAATGGCAGGTTGCCGGCAACGGAAACGCTTATTATGCCCCGATAATAAATGGCTGGGGGTATGACATGGCAATTACTAACGGCCAGCAACTCTCCGCATTGGTAGCAGTAAACAAACAAATTTATAATAAAAAGAATCTGAGCCTGCAATTCAACAGCCTTCAATTACAAAATGATTCATTATTCAATTCATCGGCTATCTCCAAACAGGATATTAAAAAGGCAATTATTAATCAATACATTACTACTTATGGAGATCAGCTTCAGCTTGATTTTAATGACGAATTGATTAAGCTTTTAACTAAGGAAGAAGAATTATTGAAACAGCTTACTCAAAAAAATGTTTATAAACAGGCAGATTATTTAACCTTTTTAGTTACCCTTCAGCAACAGCAATTAGCAAGAAACCAGTTGTACGTTCAATATAAAAATGATTATGCTTCGCTTAATTATCTTGCCGGAATAGTAGATACTTCTGTTGAAACACTTTCTGAGCCTGAGATGCATGTGATTCCAAATTACCAGCCTGCTGAATCCGCCTATTTTTTAAAATATAAAATTGATAGCCTGCGCATTGAAAATGAACGATCCATTACTAAGGTGCAATACCGGCCCTAAAGTAAATCTTTTCGCGGACGCCGGTTATCAATCTTCTTTTATTCTTAAGCCATATAAAAATTTGGGTTATAATTTTGGCATCAATCTAACGATTCCAATCTATGATGGGCATCAAAAGCAATTGCAATTTTCAAAATTGGATATTCAGCAAAGGACCTTGCAGAAAAAACAGGAATTTTTTGATAATCAATATCACCAGCAGTTACAACAATTGCAACAACAACTAAATGATATAGTGAACCTGAGAATTAGTATCAATAAACAAATAGGATACCTGGAAACCTTGATAAAAGTGGATGGGAAATTATTGGAAACCGGCGATATCCGGATCACGGACTATATATTGGCATTGAATAATTATATCACTGCAAAAAATTTGGTGGTGCAGAATCAAATTGCGCGCTACCAGGTAATTCAACAAATTAATTACTGGAATATGAAATTGTAAATGAAACGCAATGAAAAAATATTTTGAAAAATGGATGAAGCGGTTTGCTAAATGGTTGGTGAAGAAACGAACCATGGAATTGAAATTGTTTTTCGTATTATTTGTTGGTTTACTGGTTTGAAGTTGTAATTCTGCAACAACAGATACATCCAGATGATGATCCGGAAGTGCGTACACCCGTTACCGTTACTACTGTATCCCACATGCCTTTGGATGAATATATTGAACTGAATGCCACTTCCACTTTCATGCAACAGAATTTTGTAAAATCAAACCTGAACGGCTACATTCAAAAATCAAATATCAAATACGGGGATTATGTGCACCATGGCGAAGCACTTTTTGTTTTAAAAACAAAGGAAGCCAGCGCCATCGGAAACGCGGTGAATCAATTGGATTCAAGTTTTAAATTTTCTGGAGTAAATATGATACGGTCGGATGTATCCGGTTATGTAATGCAGGTAAACCACCAGCCGGGAGATTATGTGCAGGATGGCGAACAACTGGCAGTGATAAGTGATTCAAAGAGTTTCATGTTTGTAATGAATGTTCCTTACGAAGACAAACCTTATGTTTCTATTGGTAAACATGTGCAGGTAATTTTGCCTGATAATGAGGTTTTGGATGGAACAATTTCCTCCTCAATGCCTTTGGTTGATTCGGTTTCTCAAACCCAATCGTATTCAATAAGGGTAAACGCACTGCATACTATTCCGCAGAACCTGATTGCAAAAGTGAAGATTCTAAGAGCCTCAGTTAATGATGCCCAAACATTACCCAGGCAATCTGTTTTATCAGACCAAACGCAAACTATGTATTGGGTAATGAAACTGATAAACGATAGCACTGCGGTAAAAGTGCCGGTAAAAACAGGGATCGAAAAAGGAGATACGATACAAATACTTTCCCCTCAATTTTCAAATGATGCTAAAATATTATCCGGTGGAAATTATGGCCTTTCGGATACTGCTTCAGTGATTGTTCAGCCTTCTTCTGATACCACAAAAGGCGCGGAATAAGCTGTTTGTATTTTTAGAAAGTTTTAAAAAACTGATTGATTGAATGAATAATGAAAATGACACTTTAAAAGATTCTAAAGAAACCCCTCCAAAGAGGAAGGAAGGGTATTTTACCAGATATAGAAGCCCGCTCGCTGTGGTCATCGCCGTAATCATTGTGGGTGGTATATTTGCTTATACCAAATTACAAACTTCGCTTTTTCCTGAAATTACTTTTCCGAAAGTAAAGATCATAGCAGATGCGGGATTGCAGCCGGTTGACAGGATGATGGTTACCGTTACGCGGCCGTTAGAACTCGCTATTAAAAAAATTCCTGACCTGGTAGATATCCGCAGCACCACCAGCAGGGGAAGCTGTGAAATTTCTGCTTACCTGGATTGGAATGTCAATGTAGATCTGAGTATGCAGAGATTGGAATCGCGCATTGCCGAAATAAGAAATACGCTGCCTCCCAATGTGAATATTACAGTTGAGAAAATGAATCCCTCCATTTTGCCGGTAATGGGCTATTCGTTGGAAAGCAATTCTCTTTCGCCAATTGAATTGAAACAGTTGGCGGTTTATACCATTAAACCTTTTTTAAGCCAGGTGGCCGGTGTGTCAGACATTGCCATCATGGGCGGCAAATATGAAGAATTTTGGGTGAAGCTGAATATGCAAAAAATGAGTACGCTTGGTATTACTCCTGATTCTGTAAACGCGGCACTTAGCAAAACTAATTTTATCAATTCAAATGGATATTTATCTGATTACAGATACCTCTATCTCACATTAACGGATGCTTCAATTGAATCTTTGAAGGATTTGCAAAATATGGTGGTAGGCAGTAATGGCAGGCGGGTAGTTCTGCTTAAAGATATTTCAGATATAAAAATGAGGAAGGTGTTCAGTATGTGAAGATCAATGCCAATGGAAAAGAAGGGGTATTGATTGCGGTGGTAAAACAGCCCAACAGTAACCTGGTGGATGTTTCTTCTCAAATGAAAGATAAGATAGCCCAACTCAAAAATATCCTGCCAAAAGGTGTAACCATAAAGCCCTATTATATCCAGGCAGATTTTGTAAAAACGGTTGTCAGGAGTGTAACAGACAGTCTTTGGGTCGGGCTATTACTCGCGATTATAGTCGCCATTATTTTTCTTCGTTCTTTTAAAGCAAGCGCTACTATTTTAATCACGATTCCGGTAACGCTGGGGCTAACACTCATCGTTTTGTACATCGTGGGCTATACTTTAAACATCATGACACTCGGCGCCATAGCGGCTTCCATCGCTTTGATCATTGATGATGCGATCGTGGTGATGGAACAAATTCATCGTACGCACGAGGAAAATCCGGACGAAGAATATAAGCATACTGTGCAAAATGCTATTCGTTACTTGTTTCCCGCGATGGTGGGGTCTTCTATCAGTACCATCGTTATTTTCCTTCCTTTTATTTTAATGAGCGGCGTGGCAGGCGCGTATTTCAATGTGCTTACCAATACCATGATCATTGCACTGGTTTGTTCATTCTTTGTCACCTGGATCTGCTTACCCGTTATCTATCTTCTTTTTTCAGGAAATAAAAAGAAGAAAAAGAAAGAAAAGAAAGTAGCGAAAGAAGCGAAACCTGAAAAGGTAACACGCCAGGGATGGGTAAAATGGTTTATCCTTCGCCCATGGATCAGTTTTATTTTTGTAGCCGGTTTAATAGTTGCTATCATTTTAATATTACCTCGTCTGCAAACAGGTTTTCTTCCCCAGATGGATGAAGGAAGTATTGTGCTTGATTACACTTCTATTCCCGGAACTTCCCTGGAAGAAACCAACAGGGAATTACAACGCGGTAGATAAAATAATTACCTCAACGCCTGAAGTGAGCTGCTTATTCACGCCGTACCGGAACACAAATGGGATTTTTTATTACAGAACCCAACGACGGGGATTATTTAATTCGAATTAAAAACAAAACGGAATAAAAGTACTGACCAGGTAATAGAAGAGATTCGTAAGCGGATCGAATCATCTCAGCCGGAACTGCGTGTTGATTTCGGGCAGGTGATAGGGGATATGCTGGGTGATTTAATGACTTCTGTGCAGCCTATTGAAATAAAGATCTTTGGAGATGACCCACAAAAACTTCATGATCTTTCCAAACAGGTAAGTTCTATTGTGGAAAATGTAAAAGGCACTGCTGATGTATTTGATGGAATTGTAATTGCCGGGCCGTCTTTAACTGTTATTCCTGATTTTAAGAAAATAGCACAATACGGTATTACGCCTGCCAACCTCCAATTCCAGGTACAAACCGCGTTGGAAGGAAATGTAGCCGGAAATATTTTTGAAAAAAACAGTGGTGTATCCCATCAGGCTGGTTTATCCCGGAAGCAGAAACAGGACTTTGGAAGAATTGAAAAACCTAAAAATATTTTTACCTAACGGAAACCTGATGCCTATAAGTGAACTCGCGAAAATTGACATTAAAAGTGGCGCGGCTGAAATTCACAGGGAAAATCTTCAAACGATAGGAATCGTTTCTGCGCGCCTTGAAAACCGGGACCTTGGCAGTACCATAAAAGATATAAAGAGCCAAGTCGAGTAAAAAAATTCATCTTCCCCAGGGATATAGCATTGAGTACGGTGGCGATTATGCCCAGCAGCAAAAATCTTTTTCTGAACTTTTGATGATCCTGATCTCTTCAAGCATTCTTGTGTTTGGGGTGATACTTTTTTTATTCAGAGATGTAAAACCTGCGATTACTGATTTTAATAATTGCGGTGTTGGGAATTTCCGGAAGTTACCTTGCGTTGTTTATTACAGGCACTCCTTTGAATGTGGGAAGCTATACCGGCCTTATCATGATCGTAGGAATTATTGGTGAAAACTCGATCTTCACTTTTTTGCAGTTTAAGGAAACGCTTGCTGATAAAAGTGTGGATGAATCTGTTGTATATGCCATTTCCACACGGCTTCGCCCTAAACTGATGACTGCGCTTGGGGCTATCATTGCCCTTATGCCTTTGGCTTTAGGGATCGGCGCCGGCGCTCAGCTTCATCAGCCTTTCGCGATAGCAGTGATCGGTGGCTTTATAATAGCGCTTCCCTTGTTGCTGATTGTGCTTCCTTCTATGTTGAGGTTGTTGTATAAAAATCGGAAAGGAAAAAGTAATAAGTAAGATGAGTAATAGTAAACCAACAAATAAGCCCAATTTTTGTTTTACGAATTAGAACCAGATAGCACAATGTGCTCTAAAATATCTTCACTAAAAAAAGTATTGCTTATATTTTGCGCCTGGTCAAAATCTGTAAAATTGTTGGCTGGGTTTCGTTACATAGCGAATAGGCTAAAGAAGCTACATTTTTTTGGGCTTTATAAACATCAGAAATGCTTTGCTCAAGAAGTTCAATTTTGAGGCCGCTGTCTTTTAATTTCCCCAATTCTGAAATCATCCAGCTCAATGCGAAATAATAATTTTGGTTGAGAAGAATATGATCCTGTAATCCGCTTCCATCAGGCATTTTATTGTAAGGCGAATTGATAATTTCAGGTGTAAGGTATTTGTTCAAAAACTCAGGTGGTTCGCCATCGGCTTTTAGTTCCATCAATCCACGTAACGCCTGCGGGTAAATACTAAGCCATCTCAATTCGCGTCGTAGTTCATGAACATCTTTTTCAATATCAGTAAATTCTTTTGTTCGGCTCTTGTATTTTTTAATAATTTTTTCAATTTCATTTTGATAAACTTCTAATACCGCTACCGTATCATTTTTTTCATCAAACCATTCAATGGAATCTAGTTTTTTATAGATCTTTTTCAAGCGCTTTTTATGTTTGCCAATCCATTTTTCTTTTTGAAGGTGCTTATTGAATTCTTTTATTTTTTTATCCGTCTTTTCTTTTGCATAAAGTGATAATTAATTCAGGGATATTTTTATCGTCAGCAAATTCTTTATAAAAGCCATCGTAATAATCGATCTGCCCGAGAAAATCTTCAATGTCTTTAAAAACATTATTTATTTTTTTTATTTTTTGATGGGCATGTATTTTTTTATAAATCCTGCTAAATGCTTCCAGCATAAAAAGCGGCGTGCGCATGTCCTTGGAATAAATAAAGCTTGCCGGGTCTTCTGTTGATGCGGCTTCTGTTAAGATGTTTTCAACTTTTGCAAGAAAATAAAGGAAGCGGCTTTTGCCAACCGGTACAAACTGGTCCATATGTACAAAAATTTAAAAAATGAGACACTCAATATACACAATAATAAAAAGGAGTATACATTAAATTTTATTTTCCACACGCTTTGCAATTGTCTGTAGTAAATTCAGTTTCAACAGTAATATGCCGGATGTTCATATGCTCAAGCCGGTGCTTAAGCGTATCTTTTATTGAAGTGATTTGGTCACTGCTTTCATTGCAATCAACCACCATATGGGCGGTCATCGCGTTTTCTGTGGTGCTCATCGCCCACACATGAATATGATGAAGGTCTATTAATCCCATCAATCTTTTCTGCGTTCGTTTTATATCGTTGATGTCAATATCTTTTGGAACCGCATCCAGTGTAAGGGCAAGGCTTTCTTTTAATAAAGCCCCATGTGCCGGCCAGAATCACCATCACTATAATGATGCTTATCACCGGGTCAATCCAATACAAACCGGTGAAAGTAAATTAAGAGGCCTCCGGCCATAATGCCCACACTTACCAGTCCATCAGCCAGCATGTGAAGGTAAGCGCCTTTTACATTCAGGTCATGTTTTTGATTTTTCATGAAAAGATAAGCCGTAATGAAATTTACCACAATGCCAATACCGCCAACGATCGCAATTGTTTTTCCCGGTAAGGGTACAGGATTAGAAAATCGTTGCATCGCTGCATAAGCGATGGCGCCAATGGAAATCAACAGGATAACCCCGATTAAAAGGGCGGCAAGAATAGTCGTTTTTCGATATCCGTAAGTATATTTGTCATTGGGTTTAATTTTCAACAGACGAAAAGCCAATAATGATAATGCCAGGCTGCCCACATCTGCAAGGTTGTGGCCAGCGTCTGATAAAAGGGACAAAGAACGAATGGAAAAGCCGATTACAGCTTCAATTACCACAAACAAGCTATTGAGAATAATCCCAATCACCAGAGCGGCATTGACATTGGTAAGCCTTTCAAAATGGCCATGGCTATGGTGTGAATGATCGTGCTCCATTTTTAATATAAAGTTGAGGCAAAGATATTTAATTAGGTAATTAGCCAATGTGAAAATGAGAAAATTTGATAATAAATAAAAAGCAGGTATGATAGAAATTATTATTTGCCAAAAAAGGTTTAATTATAATATATTAACTTGCAACCAATTCCTTTATCCAAATCAATTTTTATGAAAATGGCGATGAAATGGGATACACCTGACGGGCACTCACCCGTAGTTCCTTTTTTCAATTCTGTTTCCCCCATTTCCAAAGGGGCTATCGAAACATTTGACAAACACACGTTCCCGGTTTTCCTGGAAAAGAAAAAGTTACTTTTAAAACCTGGCGTTATTGCAGATCATTTTTATTTTATATTAAAAGGAGTCATTCATGGGTATATTAAAGAAGAAGGGAAACAAATAACAACATGGATAGAGGAGGAAAATGAAATTGTGGGTTCTATACGCACATTAGGAACCACCAAACCATGCGAGGAATACTTACAAGCGTTGGAAGATTGCGAATTAATAGCCATACCCATTATTGTCACGGAAGAAGTTTTTGATAAATACCCAGAAACAAATGTGGTTGCGCGCCGTTTATGGGAACACAACTACCGTAGCGCGGAAGCACGAGCGTACTTAGGCCGCATCCCATCCGCTGAAAAGAAATACAAACAACTCATGAATACTCATCCGAACCTTATTAACCGGGTTTCTTTAAAATACCTGGCTTCCTACTTGGGAATGACGGTTGAAACTTTGTGCCGTATCAGGGCACGCCTAAATAAGGGATGAACTTCTTTGTATAAATGTTGATTGCATAGCAAGTTTGGAGTTTTCCCATAGCCTTGTTTCTATCCACTATTTTAGAAATACAGTGAACAAATAAATTCGGGCGATTTTTGTTTTGGTAAAATTATTTAAGCCTGGAAAGCACCACTTTGAGTAAAATGTTTTGTTGCCATTAAAGAATTTTCTCCAACCATATTTTTCACTTCATCAATATTGATTTGAGAAATGATTTCATCAGGAATTAAAATCTCAAATTCAAATTCGGGAAGGTGCAGCCGCACTTTATGGATGCTTCGCAAAGAATCGAAGGCTTTTATAAAATCAAGGGCGATTTTAGGCATTGCAATTCGCAGGCCGCTGTATTCATTATTTTCATAAATCCCGAAAGGGTAAATATGATGCGCCGTTACAAAAACATCGGGAAAAAGATCTTTCAATGCAAGGGCTATCGCACAATTATTTCCGATTTTTTCAACGTCATTGTGTGCCCCGCATTCCTGGCTCCTTTCGAGAATTTCTTTTGTTACTTTTATTTTGAAGTTAAACGCCATGCCTGCATTTTTTTCCATTTAAAGGTAAGCGTTTTTTCTAATCTTTCAATTCACAACTTCAGTTTTAAGCGAGGGAAATGTTAGGTTAATGGATAGTTATAAGTTGCGTTTTTCAATTATTTTGACATGCTATTTGTAGTTTATTTTTTAGATTTTTTTTTTAAATATTAAACACAAATATTATGAAAACTATATTATTAATGCTGGTATCAATATCATTATCGGTAGGGGTTTCAGCACAACGAAAGGGAGATTCTGATGCACACAATAGAAATTCTGAAGAAAGAAGTGAATACCATTCACGGGTTTATAATGTTCCTCTTTATTATGGATTGGGGTATAATTACTACCCTTACTATGGCTACTCTAATTTTGGCTATCCATATTATGGTTATCCATATTACGGCTATCGATTCTGGAATAGAACTTCCCATAATAGTAACAAGGCAATTCAATATAAATTGTCGTTACAAATAAAAGCGATTAAAATGGATTATAAAAACAAAATCAGGCAAGTAAGGCATGATAAAAGTTTAAGCCATTCGCAAAAAAAACAGAAAATACTTTCTTTAAAAACTGAAAGAAACCAGGGCATAGTTAATGCAGAAAAGGATTTTGTAAACCAGTTGAATATGGGCAATCAAAATCCGGGAACGAAAAGCAATCAGAAACCTGGTAATGGCAATACCACATCATGAATGATTCATTATAATGAATGACTTAAAATAGAACCGTAAGAGAATTTCCAACGAAAAATAGCCGGACCAGAAGTGCGGCTATTTTTTATAATTTAGTATCCGGTTTCAGAAAACGCCATTAGTTTTTCATTAAAACCAACGTACTCATACAACGGATATTATTAACGTTTACTATTTTTAAAGGCTCTATAAAAGATAAATTATTCTCTTGCATGGCTTTGTCAAGAAGGGTAGGTGTTAAAAGGAACCTAACTGTTCCATCGGGAATATGATAAACGCCGTCTTCAATTAATTTCACCTTGTCTTCCATTCCTATAGTTGATGCCATTCTTATAAATAAAGAACCTTTTGGTTTTAAAACACGTACCAATTCTTTTACCATTTTATAAAAATGTGGAGTAGATTCTGCAAAATGCAGAACAGCGCTGCTTATTACATGGCCGAAAAAATTATCTTCAAAAGGAAGCTGATCGGTTTCAGCTACCTGGAATCTTTCTGCCTTAAAATCCGGATGAACGGATTTTAAATAATTGACAGGAGTTTCATCTTTATCAATTCCATAAATATCAATTTCGTTTTTTAAAAACCAAAATAGATTCTTTCCGCCACCACAACCGGCATCTAAGATTTTGTCAGTTGGTTTGTACCTGCCTTTCATGATTTGGTCAAGCAAATAAATGTCAGTGCTTCCAATTAGTTCTTGTATAGATGTTGATTGCATAGCAAGTTTTATATTTTCCCATTAGCCTTGTCTCTATCCACTATTTTAAAAATACAGTGAATAAAGGACTTCAGCAGATTTTTATTTCGGTAATGGCAATCGTTTTTTTATACACTCAACAAACACCGGGAGAGCGCTTGCTGAGAAAGGAAGGATTTAGGCGCACTGATTTTATTTTGGTAAAATAGTAACTATTATTCTTTTATACCTTGATAAGTGGGGTTTTCCATTGTCTGTAACTTTCAAAATAAAATGAGCAGTTTCCTTTTTTTCAACCTCAGGAGCGATTATCCAAACACTGGGTTCATTTTCAGGGGAAGCAAGATTTATCAACTTTTGGTAAGTGCCTGCTTCGGGATAATTGAACCACAAATAGTTAAGATGATCTCCATCTGGATCTGTAGTGCCTACAGCACTTAAACTAAAACGCTGCCCCGATTTTACCGTAATTTCTTCGGGATTATCCAAAACCACAACGGGAGGATGGTTGCATTCGCCATAGCTTTTTGTACACCACTCCATACGCGCAGCAAAGTCATTTTGAAAATCATCCCTCCACCGCCACAAGGTTACTTTATTATCTTTAAAAGTAACGGTGTCTAATTTCACGCTACGCCCATAATCACCCGGGATAAAAGGCGTATAACTATCTACTGCATTGGCCCAGATTTTCCTTGTTTCAGGTTCAAATGGCACACCAGAATTACCTTTCTTTTGCTTTGAAAAATCGGGCTTGTACAATTCATACCTGCCACCCCATCCGCCCCAGTTGGGATGCTCCGGGTTATTCAGCCCATTTGGAATTAATGATAACCATGACGGAGTGTCCCCTTCCATTCCATAGGCAACATCGGGATATACGGCACCAGAGAGGCCATGGCCTTGCTGAATATTATGCGCCAGCCAGGTATTACTAATTTCTTCGTTATTGATGCCTTTCACAAAACTAGTGATGGCAACCCATGTTGCGCTGGCATAATCATCGCCCGGGCTAACTACGTAAAACAAACCAGGAAAATTATTTCTAATCCAAATGCCGCTGTCGTCCTGGTCGGATATAGAATAAACCCTAAGTTTTGCAATTAATCTTTTTGCTTCAGCTTCTGTTTTTGTATTTTTTATTTTATACAATGCCTGGGCAAGCGTATTGGTTCCTCCCCATACAGCTATGTACAGCGGGCGTTTATCATTTTCTTCAAGAACTTTTATTATCCAGTCAGATCCTTCTGAATCCTCACCCACGCCAACTCCCTGCATTCCATACTTCGCCGGGCCTTGTTTAACCAGTGATAAAAGTGTTTTTAAATCAGGAAAGCCAGGCTCATTTTTATTGAGGTTGGGTTGTACTTTTCCATAAGCCCAGATAACTCTTTTTATAGATTCAGGAGCAGTTTTTGTTTTTTGCCAAACCGATGTAGTAGCTATTAATCCTTTTATATCAATTTCATTGGAGTATAAAAAGAGCCGGACAAACGACTGTGTATCGTCAGGGTCTGCTCCAATATCTGACAAAATAATTACTCTATGTTTTTGATTTCCCTGTGCAAAAAGGGAAGGGGAAAAGTGCGTTAAAGAAAATAGCAGAAAAAAGAAAAAAAATACTCTCATAATTACGTTATTGATTCTTAATTGTGGCCTGTTAATTTAAATTTTTGAACGATGCGGTTCTTATTCCCATTTCATTATTTTAAAAATACAGTAAACCAATAAATTTTGAAGATTTTATTTTAGCTATTTCAGAAGAGAGCCGGGTTCAGGAAGAAATACCTTTCATATATTCTGCAATTAATTTTTCATTGGTATCCTGGCTTTGTGAAAGCGAATTAATGATTTTAATCTTTTCACTTTCTGTTCGGTTTTGGCTTAATTTCTTCTTTGCCTGGAGTTCTGTAACCGTTATCTCAAAAGCTACAATTCCTTTGGCCATTCTTAATTTGTAATCTTCAGGAAATCCATTCCACTGCAGCCTGTAAGAAGGTTCATAGTTTTCGATAGTTCTTTCGAGTATCTCAATTGTCGTTTTATAATCGCTCGTTAATTCTACTTTTCCGTATGCGTGTATTGATAGATAGTTCCAGGTCGGCACATTTAATTCTTCGTCGTAGTTTTTGGGTGATATGTAAGCATGAGGTTCACTGAAAATAACTAACACCGTTTGGTTCTCCACGTATTTCCAATGTTCATTCGCCTTTGCAAAGTGAGAAGCCAACACTATGTTCTCGTTTTTAAGTTCAACAATAAATGGAAGATGTGTTGCAACAGGAATATTTTCTTTAGTTGATATAATTACCGCAAAACTAAAGCGCTGCATGAATTGCAGAATCTCATTGCGGCCGTTCATTGTATTTGCCGAAGGAATGTACATTTTTTAAGTTTGCTAGCGGTTAGGCGTTTTTTTCTGTCGGTTGTTTAAATTCTTATTTTACTGTCTTGCTACCTAATCTTTAGGTTCCCATAATTCAATTTTGTTTCCTTCCATGTCAATGATGTGAATAAACTTTCCGTAATCATAAGTTTCCATTGTGTCAACAATTGTTACACCTTCTTTTTTTAGTTCTTCAACTAATGCTTCCAAATCAGCGACTCTGTAGTTAATCATAAAATCTTTTGTAGAAGGTTCAAAATATTTTGTCGTCTCGGCAAATGGGCTCCAGGTGGTAGAACCTTTTTTAGTTGAGTCGGATTCTTCTCTCCATTCAAAAGTTGCCCCATACTCATTAGTATTTAAACCAAGATGAGTTTTATACCACTCTTTCATTTTTTTAGGGTCTTTGCATTTGAAAAAAATGCCCCCAATGCCTGTTACTTTTTTCATTGTTGCCTTGTTTTTAGTTTGATGAATTGTGATGGTTTTGAATGCGAAACCTAATCCGAAAGTTGCCGCAAGTGCCAAAGTTATTAATATTGGCTTCTTCATTTTTGTCAAATTTGATGGGTAATAAATGTCGCCGTTTTTACGCTTGCCACTATTAGTACATATTTGGCAGGACTGAAAATAGAATTCCTTTCTGACCGAACCGTTGCCAAATTTATAATTAAAAGTTCATTGTTATTACGATTGCTTAAAAGATTTTCGTCAGATGAAACTATTATTGAAACATGCACCACTGCTGATTGTTAGCAGATTTTTTTCTGTCCATAAAAAAACCGGTGCAAATCTTTACACCGGCTTTACTTATAACTTATAACTTTCGACTCAACACTACTTCAATCCTTCCAACGCCGCATTCATATTTCTAACAGCTTCAGCGCTCTTGTTGAATTTTGCCTGTTCTTCATCGTTAAGGTGGAAATCAATTATTTTTTCCCATCCATTTTTTCCTATTACTACCGGCACGCCGATACAAATATCTTTTTGTCCGTATTCGCCGTCAAGCATTACGCAACATGGGATTAATTTCTTTTCATCGCGCACTATTGCTTCTACCAATGTAGCGCCTGCAGCGCCGGGAGCATACCATGCGCTGGTACCTAATAATTTGGTAAGTGTTGCACCTCCAACCATTGTGTCAGCAGCTACTTTATTTAAAGCCGCTTCATCCAAATAATTGGAAACCGGTGTTCCCTGGTACGTGGCTAATCTGGTAAGAGGGATCATGGTAGTGTCACCATGACCGCCAATCACTACTCCCTGTAAATCCTGTGAAGAAACATTCATCGCCTGCGACAAAAAATATTTAAACCTTGAACTATCCAATAATCCACCCATACCAATCACGCGGTTTTTAGGAAGCCCGGTTGATTTTAAAGTGAGGTAAGTCATGGTGTCCATCGGGTTGCTGATCACTACAATAATGGCATCGGGCGACTGGTCCAATATTTTTGAGGTAACATCTTTTACAATGCCAGCATTGATGCCGATGAGTTCTTCACGTGTCATTCCGGGTTTACGTGGAATGCCTGAAGTGATCACCACCACATTGCTTCCTTTGGTTTTAGAATAATCATTCGTGCTACCGATAATTTTGGTATCGCTTCCCAGCATGGTGGCACTCTGCAAAAAATCCATCGCTTTTCCTTCGGTAATTCCTTCTTTAATGTCGAGCATTACCAGTTCTTCACAAAGTTCTTTGCGGGCAATGTTGTCGGCACAGGTAGCGCCAACTGCACCGGCGCCTACTACGGTTACTTTCATTTTATTGTATATTTATTTTAAAAAATAGGGTTATGGGTCAAAGGTAAATGAATTGTAGTATTGTTATGGTTGATTTTGGATTACGTTGATTTTTTTTGCCACAGATTACACGGATTTGCAAGATTTTTGCCACGCAGGCACAAAGTAAATGTTGAATTCAAAATGCAGAATGGAAAATGCAAAAAGCGCTAAATTTTAAAAGCGCAATTCGTGTAATTTGCTAAAATTGGTGAAATAAAAAATAATCTACTGGTTCAGCGCTTTCGCCACATCATCCAGCTTGATTTCGCCACTGAAAGATTTTACATATTTCCCGTGTTTGTCATAAACCACCATGTCGGGGTACATTTGAACGTGGTAGTAAGGAAGGAAAAAATCTTTTTTATCCCAGCCCATAGTTATTTGTGGGTACTCGGCGATTTTATAATTATGATAAAAAGCAAGCATTTCAGAATAAGGAAGCCAGGTTACCATTAGTATCTGCACGTTTTTAAAATGATCCATGTACTTGGTAAGCTCCCTGGTTTCATTCTGGCAATGGCCACATTCAGGGCTGAAGATCATCAACAGAGTGGGCTTTTTATTTTTAAGGTCTTCATTGGTGAAGGCAGTACTGTCGGGCGCTGTATAAATAATGAAGCCGGGGAAAGTGGGATCTTTAATATAATCAGGCGTATTGCCGGTTTCGGCATTTACCTGCGAAAACCCGGAATAAGAAATAAAGAGGCACGAAAGAATAAATAAAATTTTTTTCATCTGAGAATGTTTATTTTTTTTTGGGCAGATGGAGTTCCATGATGGCATTTTGTTTTTCAATACTAATTGCACGCCATCATGTTCGGTTCATCAGTAATTAATAATTTTTTTTATAAAACTAATGAAAAACAATAAAAATGAAAATGTATTGTTTTTTTTAAGAAGAAATTAGCAGAAACAAACCTGCCTACCGGCCAGGCAGGCTTTTAATAAGGATTTTTATTTTGATAAGAAAAAGAAAATTCTTGCGAAGTTTTCTATCAAAATATTTTACAACTGAGCTAATATCGTTTCAGGTTTTACATCTCCTTCAAACGATTTTTTGAAATGCCCTTTTTCGTCGTATATAAATATAGAAGGAAGGTTCCTTACCCTGAAGTAAACGGGAAAGAAAAATTTAGTGTCCCTACCCATCGTGATTTGCGGGTAACTGGCGATGTGGTAAACTCTATAAAAAGCCATCATTTCATCATAAGGCAAATAAGTGATCATCACAAATTGTGTGTTTTTAAATTGCTTTATATTTTGGGTTAGCATTTTAGCTTCATTCTGGCAGTGGCTGCAATCAGGGCTAAAAACCATAAATATGGTATTCTTCTTTTTTTCCAGGTTATCCCTAGTAAATGCAGTACTGTCGGGCGCTGTATAAATCGTAAAGTAGGGTATAGTAGGGTAGCGAAGGTAGGCGGGCATTTCAGCTTTAGCTGAATCAGTTTGACAAAAAGCAGAGCCGGAAATAAAAATTCCCGCAAAGAAAATGAATAAATTTTTCACGTGTAAATTTTTAATAAAGCTATGTAAAAGTTTGAATTGAAGATGGTTCATTAAAGAGTTTAGCAGTTGTTTAAGAATTGAAATGTTTTGAGGTTGCAACTTTAATCGTTCCATTTCTTTCTACTTTCACTCAAACAATAAAACAAATCTTTTACCTTTGCAGCCTCAAAATTTTTTTTTATGGCATCTACTTCAGATATAAGAACAGGATTAATTTTAAAGATAGACGGCAGCCTTTATACCGTTATCGAATTTGGGCAAAATAAAACCGCGCGGGCGGCTGCCAAAGTTTGGGCAAAATTAAAAGGCGTTGATAACGGGCGCACGATAGAACAAACATGGAACAGTGGTGAAACCGTGCATCCTGTAAGGGTTGAAAAAAGGCCTTATCAATATTTGTTTAAAGATGATACAGGCTACACTTTTATGAACACAGAAAATTATGAGCAAATAGTTGTAGCGCCTGAAATGGTAGATGCACCTCAGTTTTTAAAAGATGGGCAGGAAGTTTCCGTTTTGATCAATACGGAGACTGATTTGCCAATGGGTGTTGAACTTCCCGATAAAATTGTTTTGCTGGTAACTTACAGCGAGCCGGGCATGAAAGGCGATACTGCTACAAAAACCCTGAAACCAGCTACAGTAGAAACAGGTGCAACAGTAAATGTCCCTTTATTTGTAAATGAGGGCGAATTAATAAAAGTAAATACAAAAACAGGCGAGTATGTAGAAAGAGTAAAAGAATAATACCAACTATGTTGGTGATTTATTATTTACATTTATCTATCTAATTTTCAATTAATAAAGTAACTTAGCCACAAGTTTCCCATAACCTAAATATATTTTCCAATATGGACATTAAACAAATTCATGAATTGGTAAAGCTTGTTAATAAAAGCAATATTGGTGAATTGATGATCGAAAAAGAAGGGTTTAAAATTACCATTAAACAGAAAAAAGAACCTGCCCAGCTTTACAGCCAGCCAGTAATTCAGCAAGTGCCGCCAATACAGCAAGCTGTTGCTCCCGCTGTTGCAAAAGCCACCGAAAAAAAGGCGGAAGAGCCATCAAAACAAGAAAATCTTTTAACTATTAAAAGCCCTATGATAGGGACTTTTTATCGTCAGGCAGGGCCCGACAAACCGCTTTTTGTAAGTGTGGGTGATGAAGTGGAAGTAGGCCAGGTGGTTTGCATTATAGAAGCGATGAAACTTTTTAATGAAATTGAAAGTGAAGTTGCGGGTAAAATTGTAAAGGTGCTTGTTGAAGATGCTTCTCCTGTAGAATTTGACCAGCCGTTATTTTTGGTGGAACCGGTTTAATTACAAATGTGAAAATTTGAAAATAATTTTAATTTGAAAATGGCTTGCATTTCATTTAACTCGTAATTCATTAAAATTATTTTGCTAATGAAAAAAGAATTATTTGATAAGAATCCAATTTTAAAATTATCGTTCGACTTTTCACTATTGATAATGAATTATTGTGAAAAATTGGATCAGGAAAAAAAGTATGTAATTTCAAGACAACTACTTAGACCGGGCACTTCAATTGGTGCAAATGCAATGGAAGCACAAAACGCCGAGAGTAAAGCGGATTTTATACACAAAATGAAAATTGCAGCGAAAGAAGGCGAAGAATCTCAATATTGGCTTTGGCTCTGTGAATATGCAACATCATATCCCGATTGTTCTGCTTTATTAAAAAAGCTTGATGAAATAAATAAAGTTTTGGGTAAAATATTATCAACGTCAAAGAATAATTCTTCATTGAGTTATTATAAAGCAATCTGATTTTAATTTATAATGAAATTTCATTTTCAAATTTTCAAATTTCAAAATTTTCAAATTAAATACTTTGTTTAAAAAAATACTTATTGCAAACAGGGGAGAGATTGCCCTTCGGATTATCAGAACGTGTAAAGAAATGGGCATCAAAACGGTAGCGGTTTATTCTACTGCTGATAAAGACAGCCTTCACGTAAAATTTGCGGATGAAGCAGTTTGTATCGGGAAACCGGCAAGTGCCGACAGTTATTTGAATATTCCGCACATTATGGCGGCAGTGGAAATTACCAATGCCGACGCAATACATCCGGGTTACGGTTTTCTGGCCGAAAATGCAAAATTCGCTCAGATATGTTTTGACCATGACATTAAATTTATTGGGCCTACTCCGGCAATGATTAATTCAATGGGTGATAAAATAACGGCAAAAGAAACCATGATTGTGGCCGGTGTCCCTGTTGTACCGGGCGTTGAAGGATTATTAACCGACGTAAACCATGCAAAAAGGTCTGCTGCCGAAGTGGGTTACCCTGTAATTCTAAAGGCAACTGCCGGTGGAGGGGGAAAAGGAATGCGAGTAGTTTGGGAAGAAAAGGAAATAGAAAAAGCTTTTGAAACTGCGAAGGTGGAAGCGGCAGCGTCTTTTAAAAATGACGGCATCTACATGGAAAAATTTGTAGAAGAGCCGCGCCATATTGAAATACAAATTGCCGGCGACCAATATGGAAATGTTTGCCATTTAAGTGAGCGTGATTGTTCTATACAGCGCCGCCATCAAAAACTGGTTGAAGAATCACCATCGCCATTTATGACGCCGGAATTAAGAGAGCGAATGGGCGATGCGGCTATAAAGGCTGCATCAGCTATTAATTATGAAAGCGTGGGCACAGTTGAATTCCTGGTAGATAAGAACCGTAATTTTTATTTCATGGAAATGAACACGCGTATCCAGGTAGAGCATTGTGTTACAGAAGAAGTAATTAATTATGATTTAATAAAAGAACAAATAAAAATTGCCGCCGGAGAAAAAATATCCGGAAGAAATTATTACCCTGAAATGCACGCGATCGAGTGCAGAATCAATGCTGAAGATCCTTATAATGATTTTCGTCCTTCTCCGGGAAGAATTACGGCTCTTAATCAGCCAGGCGGCCATGGCGTCCGGGTTGACAGCCATTGCTATTCGGGTTATGTGATTCCTCCTTATTACGATAGTATGATTGGTAAATTAATTACCATGGCTCAAACCCGCGATGAAGCAATAGATACGATGTACAGGGCTTTGAGCGAATATGTGATAGAAGGAATTAAAACCACGATTCCTTTTCATCTTCAACTGATGCAAAATGAAGATTTCAGGAAAGGGAATTTTACTACCAAGTTTTTGGAAGGGTTTAAAATGAAATAACCAATTATTGAATTTCAAAACAGGAATGCAACTTATTTGTTTCTTTACTGGATTTGAACAACTGATTTTATCAAAAAAAAGAAGAAATGAACACCAGGCTGATTATGACGATAAGTGCATTATTCCTTGGTGTAATTGGAATTTGCCTTACTTTCCTTCCAAATGAAATATCTGTTTACATCGGTATAAGTTCAGCAGAATCATTTAAATTGGTGCTCCAAATTCTGGGCTCTTTATTTTTCGGATTTGCCATGTTGAACTGGATGATAAAAGAGGGCATTATCGGTGGAATTTATAACCGTCCGTCCGTAATAGCTAATTTTACTCATTTTTTTATTGGTGCCCTTGCTTTGATTAAAGGAGTTTTTGCTTATAATGGCCTGCCCTATATTTTTTGGATACTAACAGTTGCGTATATGGTTTTTGCATTACTTTTTGGATTAATTCTTTTTCGAAATCCTGCAAGTGAAAAGAAGCCAACCATATAATAACATCATAATCCCTCTTATACAGTATAATAATATATTCACTTCATTTCTGCTTCAATTTCTGTCAGGTTAATTTTTATTTCGCTGTTAGAAAATTCCGGTTGTTGTTCCAATCTTTTTTTATCATTAAAACCTAATGATATTGATTTTTGCAGATCGGCTATGGCTTTTGCAGCATCTTTATTTCTTGCATTAAGAATGGCTGAAAAATACCACGCTTCACTGTTGGCCGGATCCACTTTTTTATACAAGGACACAAAATATTCCGCTTCCTGGTTTTGATTTTGATTGATTAGTTGATTGCTGAAAGAATAAAAAGCCAAAGAAAGGTAAGCGTCCAAACGCTGGTACATGGCGCCTTCCGGCGCCTTCGCTTTGGCTTTCGATTGTACATCTGCTATCGTTTGATCCCAATATTTTTCATCTTCATCTTGAAAGTGTTGTTGATATACCGCTTTGATATTTTCTTCTTTCTGCAAAATGTTCTGCCGCTCCCGCGCTTGTTTTTGATAAGTAGTGGTTTGAAGAATTGAATCTTCTTTTTTGTGAAACCATACTGATTCACCTGTTACGCCATCAAGCATGCTGGTAACTAGATGGCAGGTTTGCGCGGCTTTTAAAAAATCATTTTCTTTCACGTCATTTTCAATTTCTTTTTGATTGTTTTGAATAAACAGTTTGATAAATGGTATGTCCTGTGGAATTAAATTTTTTCGCATCGCATCGAATTGTAATCCGTCAAAAGCAATGTTCATCGTGCTTTCAGGCGCCCATTCATGAATGCCTTTAAAAAAAATGATCCGGTGGCGCGTTAATGTTTTATCAAGGATTTTATCAATAGAAACCAGGTCCGTCATGTTCATATCTCCGTTACCTGTGATAGCCGTAAAACTAAAATTAAGGTTTCCTGCTGTCGTGATATCTTCTAACCCTGCGCCATTGGCAATCACACCGGTAATACCATCATGGTGCAAGGCGATAAAAGTGGCTACTTTTGCCCCGCCTGAAAAACCACAGGTGTATATCCTGTCAGGGTTTACCGCAATCCGCTTTTGCACATCGTCATTTAATATATTCCAGATGTTTTCCGCATCATTCCAGTCATTACCGTTTTTTGAATTGTTGCTTCCTGCCAGGATAAAATGAAAACTATCTGCAAGCTCTTTGTATTTTTTTACAGGAAGTAAACCGTCGCCGTGAGGGTCAAAAAAATAAACGATAGGCAAAGGCTTGTTGCTGCTATCTTCAGGAATATATAGCGCATAGGATTTTGTGGGATCAGATTGGCAAATTACCGGATTGATGATTTTTCCTCTTTGCAAATTAATCTTTGGGGCTTTTGCAATCAGCGAAGAATCAATATTGGCATTATTACTCATTCCGGAATGACCGCCACAGGCAATTGTATAAACAGAAAGGAGTAATAAAATGGGGAAATAGAGCAACTTTCATTTATCGGGAAGAAAGGTTTTAAAGGATGTGCAATAACTTATAAATCCAAAGCTCAAATATAATAATTTAAGAAGTGGTTTGTAGCCGGAGTTACATCTATACGTTTCATTTGTCCCTCTTGTATTCTCACTTTCAGGGCACGGATGTTCGACAGAATACCAGCCATGCCTCACGGTTTGCAAACCAAAAAGATGTTTGCCCGAATAGTAAAGTGTTAAAGCGTTTTTATAAAAGAGTAGAAAGAGATTGCGTGACTTTCTTATGAAACAAGAGAAGGAAAAACGAACTTAAAAGGAAATATGAAAGTGTCCGGAAAAAATAAAAGTGATTAAATAGCTGCATTGTTGGCAAAACAGTAAAGCAAGTGTCTGCAACAGTTCGTTTGCAATTGGCTTGATAGAAGCGGCTTGAACTTAGGGGAATTGAAGAAGCGATCTCCGTTTGATTTCCTTAATTTTGTTTTATGAAAGACAAAAATGTGCGACAAGTTTCCAAGTTCAATAGTGAACTTAAGTTAAAAGGCTTCAATGTTTTTCAAATTGAAAGTGATGGAGCCGAGACACGAGTTTACAGTCGTAAAGATTTTTACAAAATCTGTCTTACTACCGGCAGGAGCCTGATACATTATGCGGATAAAAGTTTTGAACAGGAAGGAACTATATTGTTTTTTGGCAACCCCCATATTCCCTATTCATGGGAGACGATCTCATCAAAGTATGTCGGTTATACCTGCCTGTTTTCAGAAGAATTCTTAAAAGTATCTGAGCGTTCTGAAAGCCTGCAGCATTCACCCTTGTTTAAAATTGGAGGTACACCCGTTTTAAAAATAAGTGAGCAACAACGAAAGTTTCTGAACACTCTTTTTCAGAAAATGATTGATGAGCAAAAGACCGATTATACTTATAAAGATGAACTGATTCGCAATTATATCCATTTGATTATTCATGAAGCGATGAAATTGCAGCCTTCAGAAAATTTTGATGAACATAAAAATGCTGCTTCACGAATTACCAATGTATTTCTTGAATTATTGGAAAGACAGTTTCCAATCGAAAGCCCGGACCTTCCCCTGGAACTAAAAGCAGCACAGGATTACGCAAACCAGTTATCGGTTCATGTGAATCACCTGAACCGGTCTATAAAAGAAGTAACAGGCAAATCAACTACTACCCATATCGCAGAAAGAATTGTCAGCGAAGCGAAAGCATTATTACAGCATACAGACTGGACAATTGCAGAAGTGGCTTATGCGCTTGGCTTTGAGTATCCTACTTACTTCAACAATTATTTCAAACGAATGACAGGCACCAATCCTACCTCTCTGAGATCTGTTGCTGTTTGAAATTCTTAATGATTGGTTTGATAATCGTTACCGCAAAGCATGTTATTATGTGACCTTTGTGTTATGAAATCAGGTCAGCATAACAAAGACATTTTTGAAAGGTTACGAAATGGAGAAACCATTTCGGCAAACGATCCGGATGCCTGCAAAATGCGGGAGGCTTCTTTTGCTGCTAAGAAATTGTTGGTTCAGATGGACAACTCTTCTGACCCGGCAGAGATCAGGGATTTACTAAGCCAAATCACCGGTTCAGAAATTGACGAAAGCGTCGATGTCTTTACACCATTGTATATCAACTACGGAAAGCATACCAAAATCGGTAAAAATGTATTTATAAACTTTGATTGTGTTTTCCTGGATTTAGGAGGAATTACCATTGAAGACAATGTATTGATTGCTCCAAAAGTTAGCCTGTTATCCGAAGGACACCCGGTTTCGACGGAAAACCGGCATTCACTTGTCCCGCGGCATATTCACATCAGGAAAAATGCCTGGATTGGCGCAGGTGCAACAATACTGCCTGGTGTTACTGTTGGCGAAAATTCGATAGTTGCAGCCGGTGCAATAGTGTCTAAGGATGTGGCCAATAATACAATTGTTGGTGGCATTCCGGCTAAAATCATCAAAACAATAAGTTCATTATAAACAGTGCGTAGAAGCAATTAAGTAACACGTAAAAATGATAAACATGAAACGATTATTGATGGCAGGCTTCCTTTTTTCAGCACTGTTTACAATGGGTTGTAAAGACCCAACATCAAAGAAAGCAAGTAACGTTGAAACCCACTCCATTTTCCCGAAAGGGGAATTAGGAGCTGCGGAAAACTTTACAGGAAAAGCATGGCATACCGAACTGGTGGCGAATGATAGCATGTATAACACACTTGTGGGTAACGTGTATTTTGAACCAGGTGCAAGAAGCAATTGGCACACGCATCCCGCAGGTCAAATCCTTGTTATAACAAGTGGGGTAGGTTATTACCAGGAAAAAGGGCGACCGCCACAAATATTAAGAAAAGGAGATGTGATAAAGTGCCCGCCGAATGTAATGCATTGGCATGGTGCAAGTGTTGACACGGGTTTACAACAGATGTACATTATTCCCAATACCCAAAAAGGCATTGTTCAATGGATGCAGCCTGTTACCGATTCGGAATATAATAAAGTAGTAAAACAATTATCAAAAAAATAAAATCATGAACAATAACGTAGAAGGAAAAGTAGTAGTCATCACCGGAGCAAGCAGCGGCATGGGCGAAGCTGCAGCAAAGCATTTGTCAGAACTTGGCGCAACAGTTGTACTTGGCGCAAGAAGAGCCGACAGAATTGAAAAGTTGGCAAAGGAGATAGTTGAGAAAGGTGGAAAAGCGTTGTCCATCGCTGTTGATGTAACACAGCGGGAACAAGTGAAGAAACTGGTCGATAAAGCTGTTGAACAATTTGGGCGTATAGACGTCATACTTAACAATGCAGGTGTGATGCCCTTATCGCCGGTGGACCGCCTGAATTTTGATGAGTGGGACACGATGATAGATGTGAACATCAGGGGAGTGCTCAATGGTATTGCTGCGGTTATTCCTTACATGAAAGAGCAGAAGTCAGGCCAGATTATCAATACTTCTTCTGTAGCAGGTCATAAGATATTTAGCGGCTCTGCAGTATATTCTGCCACCAAATTTGCGGTACGTGCATTGACAGAAGGCTTACGAATGGAAGTAAAGCCTTATAATATTCGTACAACAATCGTTTGTCCCGGTGCTGTAAAAACAGAGTTGCTGGAGCATATTTCTGAAGCCGATGTGCGGGAGGCGAATGAAGATTATGTGGGCGGGGTAGGAATTAGTCCGGACAGTTTTGCACGGGTGGTGGCTTTTGCAATCAGCCAGCCTGAAGATGTAGACATCAACGAAGTTATCTTCCGTCCTACATCACAGGAAATGTAGAATAAACCGTGCTGGCAGCGGTAATATTTATAAAACAAAAAATTGAAAACAATGATTTTAGAAGAAACCTACACGCTTTCTAATGGCGTTGAAATTCCAAAGCTGGGGCTCGGAACCTGGTTTATAAAAAACCAGGATGCCGCAGAGGCAGTGAAAGATGCCGTAAATATTGGTTACCGGCATATTGATACAGCTCAAGCTTATGGCAATGAAAACGGCGTCGGTCAAGGCATCAGGAAATGCGGTGTGAAAAGAGAAAATATGTTTGTAACCACCAAGCTTGCAGCAGAAATAAAATCTTATAAAGAAGCAGTTGCATCAATTGACAAATCTTTGCAAACATTAGGACTGGATTACATCGACCTGATGATTATTCATAGCCCGAAACCGTGGGCAAAGTTTAACGGGCAGGATGCATTCTTTGAAGGAAACCGCGAAGCATGGAAAGCGCTGGAAGAAGCTTACAATGCCGGCAAACTCAAATCAATCGGCTTATCCAATTTTGAAAAAGAAGATGTTGATAACATCCTTGACGCTTGCACTGTAAAACCAATGGTGAACCAGATTTTGGCGCATATCACCAACACACCCCAGGAGTTGATAAGCTATTGCCAGGATGAAGAAATTCTGGTGGAGGCTTATTCCCCGTTTGGGCATGGAGAATTATTTAAGAACGAGGATGTAAAAGAGATGGCAGAGAAATATAAGGTGTCTTTAGCGCAACTGGCTATTCGTTATTGCCTGCAGCTTGATATGCTACCTTTGCCAAAAACTTCCAATTCGCAGCACATGAAAACGAATGCAGAAGTGGATTTTGTTATCTCTGATGAAGACATGACGATTTTAAAAAACATGCAGCCAATTGAGGATTATGGAGAGAACAGCAAATTTCCGGTGTATCAAAAGAAATAAATATAAATTCAATAACGATTAATTTAAACAAGATGAACATTACAAGAATAGGTTCCAAACCTTCAATGAAAGGACCGGAAGATTGGTTTACAGGATCAGTGAGGATAGATCCGTTATTTGATGCCAACGATGCAAGACGCGGGGCCGCAGCTACAGTCACTTTTGAACCCGGTGCAAGAACGGCCTGGCACACGCATCCTTTGGGACAAACGTTGATTATTACATCAGGTTCCGGCTGGGTACAACGTGAAGGTGGTTCAGTTGAGGAAGTCCATCCCGGTGATATAGTTTGGTTTGAGCCCAATGAAAAGCACTGGCACGGCGCTACTTCCACCACAGGAATGACGCATATTGCCACGCACGAATATCTGAACGGCAAAGTGGTAGAATGGATGGAAAAAGTTTCAGATGAACAATATAACAGCTCTAAATAACACTTACTTTATTTACGGTAAAAATAAAATCTTATGCAAAAAAGAAAATTAGGCAAAGAAGGCCTTGAAGTTTCGGCGATAGGCCTTGGTTGCATGGGAATGAGTTTTTCATACGCACCATTTCCACCCAAGAGTGACATGATAAACCTTATCCATAAAGCCGTGGATGAAGGCGTGACTTTTTTTGATACAGCAGAAGTGTACGGACCTTATACCAACGAAGAACTGGTGGGCGAAGCGTTGGAGCCGTATCGCGACAAAGTTGTGATTGCCACCAAATTTGGTTTCAACTTTGAAAATGGCAAATCAACAGGAATCAACAGTCGCCTTGAAAATATCAGGAAAGCGGTGGAAGGTTCGCTCAAAAGATTGCAGACTGATGTGATCGATTTGTTGTATCAACATCGGGTTGATCCTAATGTGCCAATCGAAGATGTTGCCGGCACCGTGAAGGATTTAATAAAAGAAGGCAAGGTGAAATATTTTGGCCTTTCGGAAGCAGGCGTACAAACCATCCGGAAAGCGAACGCGGTGCATCCTGTGTCTGCTCTTCAGAGTGAATATTCTTTATGGTACAGAAAACCTGAAGAGGAAGTAATACCAACGCTCGAAGAACTGGGGATTGGCTTTGTTCCCTTCAGCCCGCTGGGCAAGGGATTTCTTACGGGCAAAATGGAGGAGAACCGTACCTTTGAAGCAGGTGACATTCGCAATAGTATTCCACGTTTTACTGCCGGGGCGCGCAAAGCCAACCAGCAACTCGTGGATTTGCTCGGCAAGATTGCAGAAAGTATGAATGCGACCACTGCGCAAATTGCATTAGCGTGGCTGCTTGCGCAAAAACCATGGATCGTTCCTATTCCCGGCACTACGAAACTTCACCGCCTGGAAGAAAACAACGCCGCGGCTGCGATCTCATTAAGCGATGATGATTTAAAGAAGATCGAAGGTGCTTTGGAAGAAATAAAAGTGGTTGGCGCACGCTATCCTGATGCTTTGGAAAAGGCAACAGGGCTGTAATGACAAATTTGAGATTGCATTGTGGCGCAATACAGTAAAGCAACTTTTATTGAAGATTTTTATTTTAAATAAATCCGGGATCATGGAAAAGCAAACCAACTTTTATCGCATTAATCATTTATTAATCGTTGTGCGTTTAGCCTTACTTTTTTTTAGTTCCATAAATAGGATTAAGCTTTCAAAAAGCCACGCGAATTACGAAACCGTGTTTACCTTAAGTGCGGCATCCGTCTGCAATTTTCTATAAAAAAAAGCCAGCATAACGCAAATACAACTGATGGCCCACCAAAGCGTTTTATAGCCAAGGTGGCCCGCTACCAAAGAGCCGGCATAGGGGCCTATTGTTTGCGCACTTGCCCATGCTACGCTATAAAGACCGGCATATTGGCCACGGTTGTTTTGCAATGTTCGCTCAATCCAATACGCATTCATAAACGGCATTGTCATAATTTCACCGAGCGTGAGAAAGAGCATTGACAAGAGCGCAAGAAGTTGATAATTGCCGTGTACATTCAATATTAAAAATGCAGTTGCCACGAGGATAACACCGCCCGAAATATAATGTAATGCCGGGCGCCTGCCTTCAAGAGAAAATATGAGGATCATTTCGAAGAATGCGATAACAAGGCCATTGAGTGCCATCACCATTCCGATAAAAAACACGTTCAGGTGAAAACGTGTTTTAAAGAATACCGGAATGGTAGTGAAAAGCTGGAAAAAACACAACGCGAAAAAAAATACAAGCAAAACAAAATACAGGTAGGTTTTATCGGAGTAAACGGAATTTTTAAGGAGGCTGTTTAGTTTCGTTTTTCTTTCTGTTTCTGAATTGCGTTTAGGCGACAACGTTATATATAGTAAACATGCTGCGGACAGGTTGGTCAGCCCGTCAACCCAAAATAAAAGGTGATAATTGAAACTGGCCAGAAATCCGCCCAGGGCACCGCCCAGCGCCCAGCCAAGATTGATGGCCAGCCGGTTGAGCGAATAGGAGCGGGTGCGGTTTTTTTCTTTACTGTAGTGGGCGATAGCGACGGTATTTGCCAGCCGGAACGACTCATTTAAAATCGCCAGGATAAACGTTCCGACACAAATGGCGCCGTAAGAACGAAGTTGCCCAAGAATAATGAACATGCTGCCTCCCAGAATCAGTGCACAAAGCTGGACATAGTAATAACCTACGGTATCAACAAGCTTGCCGCCCGCAACCGAACCCACCACAGCACCAAGGCCGAAAAGGCTCATCACCAAACCTGCTTTTTCGATGGAAACCCCATAACGTTGTGTGAGGTACATCGTCATGAACGGAACAACCATCGTCCCGCTCCTGTTTACAAGCATCACAAGCGACAGCCACCAGGTACCTTTGGAAAGGCCGCCGTATGCTTTTTTGTATAGGGAAACTGCTGTGAATACCATAGTGCTCACAAATATATCACAGTATGCGCTCCCGCCGATGTTGTTGATTATTACTTCGCTGAAAATTAGGGGTGTATCTTCCCGTGTTAATCTACGTATCCCGCGCTTTCTAAGCTATAGTCACTGAAACCGGATTGACAGGGCTATTAATCCAGGAATGGCATGCGGTTTATCTCAACCCTTCCAACTCCTCAAACAATCTCTTGCAATTTCTCCACCACCACATCTACTTCTTCTTTTGTATTGTATTTGCTGAAAGAAAAACGAACGGTTGCCTGATCCTGATTTTGAGAGATCGTACTTATCACGTGGCTTGCGGCTTCGGCTCCTGAAGTGCAGGCGCTTCCGCCGCTGGCGCAGATATTATTGATATCGAGATTAAAAAGCAGCATATCCGATTTTTCCGTTTTGGGAAAGGCAACACTTAAAACGGTGTAAAGGCATTTTCCTTCGGGATCACCATTGAAATGAACGCCGGGAATATTTTTTTCCAGGCTGTCTTTCATGTAGTTTTTTATTTCTTTTATATGGCGGCTTTCTTCTTCCATATTTTCTACAGCAATTTCTAAAGCTTTGGCAAAGCCAACAATGCCGTAAATATTTTCTGTGCCCGCGCGCATATTCCTTTCCTGGCTGCCGCCATTGATCAAGGGATGAATCTTTATATTTTTATTGATATAAAGCATTCCAACGCCTTTAGGGCCATGAAATTTATGCGCTGCTGCATTTATAAAATGAACGGGCAATTTTTGGAGGTCAATCGGGAAATGCCCAACCGTCTGCACGGTGTCCACATTCAGTACCGCATCATATTTTTCACACAAATCAGCAACTCTTTCAATATCGGTAATATTACCAATCTCATTGTTGGCATGCATTAAAGTAACCAGGCATTTTTCCTCACTTTCTTTCAACAATTTTTCAAGATCTTCATAATCGATCACACCATTTGGTAAAATGTTTACATAAGACAATTTTACCTTTCCTGATTTTACCAAATATTCAATGGAATGCAATGTGGCGTGATGTTCCAGCGGAGAACTGATGATGTGTTTACATCCTAAATCATTCACTGCGGCATTAATTGCCGTGTTCGTACTTTCTGTGCCGCCGCTGGTAAAAAATATTTCTGAAGGATGCGCATTTAAAATTTTAGCAACGGTTTTCCTGGCATTTTCAATCGCCATTCTTGTTTCACGCCCATAAGAATAAATAGAAGAAGGGTTACCAAACTTTTCAGTAAAAAAAGGCATCATCGCTTTAAAAACCTCAGGGGCCAAAGGGGTTGTAGCTGCATTGTCAAAATAAATTCTTTCCATTTTAATTAACTCATTACTTCGTGAATATCTTTCATAATTTTTTTGGCGATATTTTCAGCAGTTGTTTCAAAATTACTTTCAGAATAAATTCGCAATATCGGCTCAGTATTGCTGGTTCTTAAATGAACCCAATCATTGCCAAATTCTATTTTCAATCCATCTTCGGTATTGATTGGGTTATTTTTGTACTTGTCTTTTATCTTTTGAAAAATATCTTTTACGTTCACATTATTTTCAAGGGTTATTTTATTTTTTGAAATAAAATAATCAGGAAACATTCCTCTGAATTGCTTAATACTTTTGTTAGAATGAGCCAGGTGTGAGAGAAACAAACCGATACCAATCAACGCGTCGCGGCCATAATGAAAATCAGGAACTATAATTCCACCATTGCCTTCGCCACCAATTACCGCATTTACTTCTTTCATTTTATTCACCACATTCACTTCACCTACAGGTGAAGGAAAATATTCTCCGCCATGCCTATGCGTAATTTCTTTAAGTGATTTGGTAGAAGACATATTGCTTACAGTATTTCCTTTTCTGTTGCTGAGGATATAATCAGCAACGGCTACCAAAGTATATTCTTCGCCAAACATACTTCCATCTTCACAAACAAAGCAAAGCCTGTCCACATCGGGGTCTACGGCTATTCCTAAAGAAGCGTTCTGCTTAATAACTTCGTTGCTTAGGCCGGTAAGATTTTTGGGAAGTGGCTCCGGATTGTGTTCAAATTTTCCATTTACTTTTTCATTGATCACTACAATATCTTTCACGCCAAGCGCCTTTAACAAAGCCGGGATATAAATAGCTCCCGAACTATTTATGGGGTCAAGTACAATTTTAAATTTTGCTTTTTTGATGGCTTCTACATCTACCAGCTCATAATTTAAAACTGCGTCAATATGTTTTTGCAGATAAGAATTGTCAGGCTTATACGCTCCGAGTTTATTTACAGGAACAAAATGAAATTTTTCGCTTTCTGCTATTGACAATACTTTTTCTCCTGCTTCCGCATCCAAAAATTCACCTTCGCTGTTGAGCAATTTTAAAGCATTCCATTCCTGGGGATTATGGCTTGCCGTTAAAATAATTCCACCGGCAGCGCCTTCTTCTTTCACAGCGATTTCTACCGTAGGTGTTGTGGTAAGGCCGAGGTCAATTACGTCAAAGCCGCAAGCCATCAGCGTATTAGCGCATAGGTCGCTAACCATACTTCCGCTTATGCGCCCATCGCGGCCAATAATAATTTTTTTATTATTTGAATTTTCATTGAGTGAGGCTGCAAAGGCTGCAGTAAATTTTACAATATCCAGGGGAGTAAGGTTTTCGCCGGTTTTTCCTCCAATGGTTCCTCTAATTCCGGAAATGCTTTTTATCAGTGCCACATAATTATTTTAAAGATGCAAATTTACTTTTTTTTATTGTTTGAATTTTTCTACAAATTAACTCATAAAATGTTAAGGGGTTACCCACAAAAAATTACTTTTAAATTTGCAAAAAGATTGATGTAAATGACAAAAGAGAAAGCATGGTTTGAAAAATGGTTTGATTCTCCTTACTATTATCAATTATACTTTAAAAGAAATAAGGCTGAAGCGGTTGAATTTATTGATAAATTAATTGAGTATTTAAAGCCGGAACCAGGTTCGCTCATGCTTGATGTTGGTTGTGGAAAAGGCCGCCATTCCGTGCAACTGGCTTCCAAAGGTTTTGATGTAACAGGTATTGACCTTTCAGAGCACAGCATAAAAAAAGCTGAAAAAAAAGAAAATGCCCACCTGCATTTTTATCAGCATGATATGAGGTTGCCTTTCCGGATTAATTATTTTGACTACGCGTTTAATTTTTTTACAAGTTTCGGATATTTTAATACCCGCAGGGAAAATCATAATGCGATCAGGACAATTTCCCAATCTTTGCGCCCCGGAGGGATTTTTGTAATTGATTACCTGAATGTACATTATGAAGAAAACCATTTGGTTCATCAATCACAAATTAAAATCAAGGATGTGAAATACATTATTACCAAGTGGTTAGATGAAACTCATTTTTATAAAAAAATAGTTGTAACCCGAAAAAATTTAAAAGAGCCTTTAACTTTCATAGAAAAAGTTGCCAAATTTTCCCTGGGCGATTTTATAGAAATGCTTTCTTATCAGGAAATGCAGGTGAATGAGGTATTTGGCGATTATAATTTTAATAAGTATGATATAAAAAATTCACCGCGATTGATTATTTTGGCCAATAAGATGATTCGCAAAGCAGAAGTGGGCGGTAAGTGAAAAGTAACCAGTAAACAAACAAATAATGCCCATTTTTATTTTGCAGAAGTAAAAATAACGCTTCCGCTTTTTTCTGTATCAGATTCCATTCTTACTTCATATCTTTTACCACCGTCTGTAACCACCATCAATGCAGTATTCGGTGGAATGGTTCCCAGGTTATCGGCATACATGGTCACAATATTTTGCGGTACGTTTTTATCAAGAGCAAGAGTAAGCGAAATGGGTTTATCAGATAATCTTTGGTGCGATAAAACGATTTTGCCATTGTAGAAAACAGTTATTGAATCACCATCAATCTCGCCATTATCATAAAAATCCAGTTTAAAAGTAGGTTGGCTGATAGCAATTGATTTTACAATATCTTTTCTACGGATTTCAAAACCTTTTACGGCCGGCGAAATGGTGGGAGGCTTTTCAATATTTTGATTTGATAAACCGTTTCCTGGGACCAGGCTTTCAACATTATCCGGTTTTTGAAGCTGAAGTTTTTTTGCAGGTGCTTTTCTTACCGTGGGCTTTGTTTTTTTATGAGCGATAGCCACCTCGCTTTTATGTACTGGTTTTTTTGCAGGCGTTTTCGCTTTGGCAACCGGTTTGGTTTTATGTGGCATATAACCAATGGGCAGGGGGTCTACCACTCTTCTTGAAAGTACGGTAGTGCCACTATCAGTGCACGCTTGCTGTGGGGCAGGAATCCAGGTACCGCGCAAAACTTCTGTATTTCCTGTATCTTTTTCGTAGTGCAATTTGTGAATTTGAAAACAGTTTGAGATACCAGGAGGCGTATTCGATTTTATCCTTTCAATTTCGGTTACTGTCAAGTCATTGGTTTTGCGGTCGAGAGTGCCTGTTACCCGGCAAATGGTATAATATTTTTTGATTCCTTCCTGGTAATAAGTGTAAGAATATCCGGTAATTTGTGGCCCTTTGGTGGTTAATTCTAAAACATATTCATTGGTATTACCTCCAATGCTATAAAATCCGGGAGGTACAATTACATCGAAACTTCCTTTCCATTGCCCATCAAAATTGATATCCTTTTTTATAGGCGGCCTGTAATGAGATGATTTTTTTTGCGAAGTAAAGTTTTGCGCATAGGAGCGTTGCGCAAATATTCCAAAGTTCACGAACAGTAAAATTATCAGGGTAAAATATCTTTTCATCAATGCCTGGTTATTGTTCAATCAAAATTAATTGTTATTAAAAACTTATCCCTTCAAAGGAATAGCATCTTTGTCTAATACTTCGTTAAATTTGCGGTTCAAAATTTAAATAAAAACAAAAATTTAAAACAGAGGATGATTAATATTACTTTTCCGGATGGCATTGTAAGGCAGTATGAAAAAGGTTCTTCAGCAATGGAAATTGCAAAATCAATAAGCGAAGGATTGGCAAGAAAAATTTTGGCGGCCGAAATTAACGGCGAAGTTTGGGATCTTTCACGCCCGGTAAATAAAGATGCTTCCATAAAATTTTTGAAGTGGGAAGATGATAAAGGGAAATCAACTTTTTGGCATTCTTCTGCCCACCTGATGGCTGAAGCGGTGGAAGAAACTTTTCCGGGCGTAAAGTTTTGGGTAGGGCCGCCAATCGAGAAGGGGTTTTATTATGATATTGACCTGGGCGAAAATGTAATTGCAGAATCTGACCTTGAAAAGCTGGAAAAGAAAATGGCAGAACTTGCGAGGCAAAATAACCCATATATAAGAAAGGAAATTTCAAAGCCTGGCGCCATAAAATATTTTGAAGAAAAAGGCGATGAATATAAATTGGATTTGCTTTCTAATTTAGAGGATGGGAATATTACTTTTTATTCGCAGGGAAATTTTACTGACCTGTGCCGCGGGCCGCATATTCCTTCTACAGGATTTATAAAAGGAATTAAATTAACTTCTATTGCCGGCGCTTACTGGAAAGGCGATGAAAAAAATAAAATGCTTACGCGTATTTATGGCGTCACATTTCCCAATCAAAAAGAACTGGATGAATACCTTGTTTTCCTGGAAGAAGCCAAAAAGAGCGATCATAGAAAATTAGGAAAAGAACTGGAGTTGTTTACTTTTTCAGAAAAAGTAGGAGCGGGGTTGCCTCTTTGGTTGCCTAAAGGAGCAATGCTTCGGGAAAGGTTGCAGCAATTTATGCAAAAAGCACAACTTGAAGCAGGTTATCTTCCTGTTATCACTCCACATATTGGTTCCAAAAGCTTATATGTTACCAGCGGCCATTATGAAAAATATGGAGCAGACAGTTTTCAACCGATAAAAACACCGGTGGAAGGAGAAGAGTTTTTTCTAAAACCCATGAATTGCCCTCATCATTGTGAGATTTACAAAGCCATTCCAAGAAGCTATAAAGACCTTCCATTGCGGCTTGCAGAGTTTGGAACGGTTTATCGTTATGAGCAATCAGGCGAATTGCACGGGCTTACACGCGTACGCGGATTTACACAGGATGATGCGCATTTATTTTGCATGCCGGGCCAGGTAAAAGATGAATTTAAAAAAGTGATTGACCTGGTGTTATATGTTTTTAAATCACTTGGGTTTAAAGATTTTACTCCTCAAATTTCCCTTCGCGACAAAGAGGATAAAACCAAATATATAGGCAGTGATGAAAATTGGGAAATCGCGGAAAAATCAATTATTGAAGCCGCAGCAGAAAAAGGGTTGGATACAGTTATTGAATACGGGGAAGCTGCATTTTATGGCCCGAAACTTGATTTCATGGTTCGGGACGCGATCGGAAGGAAATGGCAGTTGGGAACCATCCAGGTAGATTATAATTTGCCGGAAAGGTTTGACCTTACTTATATTGGTGAAGATAATGCGAAGCACAGGCCGGTAATGATCCATCGTGCGCCTTTTGGAAGCCTGGAAAGATTTATCGCTGTAATTATCGAAAATTGCGCCGGTAAATTTCCGATGTGGCTGGTACCTGTTCAAGTAAAAATTTTGCCAATAAGTGATAAATTTATATCTTATGCTGAAAAAGTTTTAAGTCAATTAAAAAATAATGATATTCGTGCTGAAATAGATGACAGAAGCGAGAAGATTGGCAGAAAAATAAGGGATACAGAAATGGCAAAAATTCCAATAATGCTTATTATTGGAGAGAAAGAGGTTAATGAAGAAAAAGTTTCTGTGAGAAGGCAGGGAAAAGGGGATGAAGGGGTAAAAACTTTAAATGAAGTAATTGAAAATATTAAAGAAGAAGTAGAAAATAAAACATATATTAATTAAAAAACAGAACACTAATTAAATTTTTAACCTAAAATCAATTAATGGCATTTCCACCACGGCCCAGGGGCTTTAATCCACGTTTTAAAAAAGAACAACAACAAGAACACCGTACCAATCACATGATAAGAGTGCCTAATGTAAGATTGGTAGGTGAAAATATAGAAGTAGGAATTTATACCACTATAGAAGCACAAAAAATTGCAAATGACCTGGGGCTTGACCTCGTTGAAATTTCACCGAATGCAGACCCGCCGGTTTGTAAAGTGATTGATTATAATAAGTTTCTTTATGAAAAGAAGAAACGCGAAAAAGACATGAAGGCCAAGAGTAAAGTTTCTGAAGTAAAAGAAATCCGCTTTACGCCCAATACCGATGACCATGATTTTGATTTTAAATCAAAGCATGCAGAAAACTTTTTAAAAGATGGCAATAAAGTAAAAGCCTATGTCCAGTTCAAAGGACGCGCTATCATGTTTAAAGAAAGAGGTGAATTATTATTATTAAAATTTGCTGAAAGGCTTGTAGATGTTGGCACTTTGGAAAGCATGCCTAAATTGGAAGGTAAAAGAATGTTTGCCATTTTTGCTCCAAAGAGCCACAAAAAAAAATAGAATTAGCTAAATCTTTATATAAATAACTCCATTCATCCGCTGCTTTTTTTTTAAAATTTAAGAAATAAGATCCGCTGATCATAAGAGTTTTGGATTGGTTACAGTAGGCTTATTAAAATATTGTGGGGTATTTTACGTTATTAATACGTATTATTACCAATCCTTAAATTTGGTAATTTTTCTTATGATTTACCATTTTTAAAGTAGAATTTTGTAGGGTTATTTACATTTAAATTTATTTATTTTATGAAACAAGAATCTGGGGATGTGATCAATGTGATGATAGTTGACGATCACGTACTATACAGAGCTGGCGTAAAAACTGCACTGTCCTCAAAAAGTGATATTAAGATAATTGCTGAAGCAGATAATGGCGCTCATCTTCTTAATATGCTTAAGAGGAATTCAGCCGGATGTTATTTTACTGGATATTCAAATGCCGGTTATGGATGGCATTACAGCCCTTCCGGAAATAAAAAAACTTTACCCGGGAATCAAAGTTATTATGCTTACCTTATTAGATGACCAAAGCGTAATTACTAAATTAATGGAATTAGGCGCCAATAGTTACTTAGTAAAAACATCAGATGCAGAAGTGATTTATGAAGCAATTAAAACATGCCACCAACAGGAATTTTATTTTAATTCTTTAACGAATAAAGCGTTGCTAAATAATCTTCGCCAAAAAAATATTACTTCACCATTTAAAACTGCCAATGAAGACGCGGTTCTTACTGATAAAGAAATTACCATTTTGCGATTGATGTGTGATGAAAAAAGTACACGCGAAATAGCAGAAGCAGTTGATTTAAGCCCCCGGACCATTGAAGCCATACGTGATAAATTAAAAGTAAAGACCGGTACAAAAAGTACAGCAGGGCTTATCATGTTTGCTGTTAAAAATAACCTCCTCGACCAGGAAAATTAATCGTGGTTACCCAAACTTACTATTTATTTTTGCTCATTCATTTTTTTAAATATGAATGAGCATTTTTTTATTTACAATGATCATTTTTTTCGTGCAGGCACACCTGTTATAATTTCTCAAAACCGTTCGTTCCGCTATGGAGACGGGCTGTTTGAAACAATGAGGATGTACAACGGCAAAATCCTTAATGCTGATTTTCATTTTGAAAGGTTATTTTCCGGATTGAAAATTTTACAGTTTGATATTCCTGCGTATTTTTCTTCAGAATATTTTACAAATACAGTAAACAAACTTTTATTAAAGAATTCCATTTTAAAAAATGCAAGAATTCGGTTAATGGTTTTTCGTGGCGAAGAAGGAATTTTTGATATTGAAAATAATTCTACAAATTATATTATTGAAACTTTTCCTTTTTCTGAAAAAATTGAATTAAATGAAAAAGGGTTAGAATTAGATATTTTCCCCGATGCAAGAAAAAGTTGTGATTTATTTTCTAACTTAAAATCAAATAATTATCTCCCTTCCGTAATGGCAGCCAGGTTTGCAAATAAAAATAATTGGGATGACGCCATTATTTTAAATGCTTTTGAAAGAATTTGTGAATCTGCAATAGCCAATATTTTTATAATCCAAGGCGATGAAATTTGTACACCTCCTTTATCAGAAGGCTGTGTGGCTGGCACAATGCGGCGATGGATGCTGGAAAAATTTGATTTGGAAAATTATGGCTTTGTTGAAAAACCACTAACAGTGACTGATCTTTTAAATGCAGATGAACTGTTTCTTACCAATTCAATTTATCAATTGAAATGGGTGCAAAAGTTTAGAAAAAAATCCTATCAGAATCTAAAAATAAAGGAAATCTTTAAACAGGTTATTCAAAATATTTGAATATACCTTTTCTATTTCTACAAAAAGCCTCATTTTAAAGTTGATATTAATTCTTTCAATATAAAAGCCCTGCAATTTTTTTTGCAGGGCTTGAAGTTCAATTGAAGCATTAATTTATAATTCCTTTACAGTTGTGGTAGAAGTTACTTTTGCACTAGTGGGAAAATCCTGGCCCATTGCTGTAACAGTTCCTGAAGCATCGCCTGTAGAAGTACTGGATTGAATAACTCCTGTTTTAACATCCACTTTTTCTTCTCCGGAAACTTTCCCTGTGGTTTTCGTTGAAATTTCCATTCCGTTTTGTTGCATCGTTGCGTCGGTAGCCACTTTGCCTGTAAAAGAAATATCCGCGATTCCCCCGCTAATATCTTTAATGGTATAATCGGTGGTTCTTGATATTCCATCAGTGCTTGAGCTATCAGTCCATGTAGATCCAACTTTTGGATTAGCAGGTAAAGCCAGAAAAGCCAGTTGTGTTCCGTATCCTGTTTGCTCAAAATTTAGCCTTTTAGCAATGCCGGTTGCGGAAGTATCTGTAGAATCTGCGGAAATAATTTTTCCTGAGTTATCAATTTGTAAATCTTTGGGCTGATTGATATAATCTTTTAAAGCGGTTCCCATATCGCCATTCATATCTTCTTTTTTGTCAGAATCAAAATTGATTTGCTGGGCCATCATACTCATGTCCATTACTATGTGGGAAAGTGTATTGGTAAGGCTATAATTTTCGCTGGTTTTATCCTTTACCTCAATTTTATAGGTGGAAGTAACGTTGGCCTTAGATTCCATGCTTTGCCCCTGTACCTCTGTAGAACTGGTAGTTTCAATTTTATTTTCTACCTGGTACGTTTTCCCTGTCGTTAATTTTAATGTTCCATTTGTTTGAGCAATTGAAGCCGTCGAAAAGCATACAATTGAAATAAGAAATAATTTTATTCTTTTCATAATTTTTTATTTTTTTAAGGGTGCAAATATATGCTACTAATTATGTTTTTATTTTATTTCTATTAAATAGTTAGAGAAATAAATTTTTAGTAATCATTATTTGTTTTGGAAGCTTTAGGCATCACGTTTTTGGGCTTTTTCTCAGGAGTTTTTGTGGGTGAAGATGGCATATAATTTTTTGGGCCGATAGGAGTTGCAGATTCTTTCGGTGCCGGTTTTTGAGGTGCCGGTTTTGTAAAGTCAGACTCAACAGGCACATCGGTTGGCGGCGCATAATCTTGCGCATCGCCATTTCCTTCTACATCTGCTGAATCAATTCCCTGCCCTTCCTGGGAAATGGCAGCAAAGTTTTGATCTGCATAAATAGGATTATTATTTAGTTCGGCAGGTTTTTGGAAGGCAGCTTTCGGATCAATCCCCAACGATTTATCAGCATATACTTTTTGCATAAAATAAGCCCATTCCGGCATGGCCATATCACTGCCGCCGCCGGTTCCATATTTTGGTAAATGCAAAAACGGATCATCATTGCCAACCCATGCGCCTGCAAGAAGTTGAGGCGTATACCCTATAAACCAACCGTCTGTATTGTCATTGGTTGTTCCAGTTTTTGCTCCTATGGTACTTTGAATCCCATATCTCCAGCGCAGGGAACCGGCAGTTCCATAATCAACTACGCCTTCCATCATTTTCACCATTGTATAAGCATCTACTTCGCTTATTACTTGTTTTACCTGTGGTTCAAAAGTTTGCAAAACATTTCCATTCCGGTCTTCAATTTTTGTAAGATAAACGGGCTCTGTATTAAAGCCCCTGTTTGGAAACATGGTGTATGCCTGCAACATTTCTATCAACTGTATATCCGCAGAGCCTAAGGCAATTGATGGTACCATCGGGATGTCGCTTTTGATACCGCATTGATGAGCAAATTCTACTGTTTTTTTCGGCCGATGCGGCTCATAAGGTCAAATGCGGCTACGTTGATAGATTTTGCCAGGCAATAAGCCATTGTTCCTCCGGGGCCAGTAATTGTTTTGTGGGCAAGCGTGATTGGTTTTCCGCCGATATAAGTTTCAGGCGTGAGCCCTGCATCTGTTATGGCAAGTGTATAAAGTATAGGCTTAAATGTAGAACCAACCTGCCTGTTAGCGGTTACGTGATCGTACTTAAACCATTTAAAATCTATTCCTCCAACCCATGCTTTTACCTCGCCTGTTACCGGGTCCATCACACAAAATCCTGTCTGCATCATTTCTTTACAATATTTTATGGAATCGATGGGAGCCATCACTGTATCTGTTTCACGATTTTTATTCCAGGCGAAAATTTTCATGCTCACCGGCTGATGAAATGATTTTTTTATCTCCGCGTCTGTCGCTCCATTTTCTTTCATGTTTTTCCAGCGTTCACTTTCCTTCATGGCACTATTCAAAATTCCTTCCTCTCCTTTCCACACATTTTTTGGCAATTGCCGGAGGAATTTTTTCTGTATCAAAGCCATGTGCTTTACTACAGCTTCTTCAGCATACAATTGCATTTTTGGGTCAATGGTTGTATAAATTTTTAAACCATCCCGGTAAAGGTCATATTTTTCGCCTGTTACGGGATCCTTGTGCGTATTACACCAATCCTGTAATTTTTTTGTAAGAACTGAGCGGAAGTAAGGTGCTATTCCCTGGCTTTCATTCACTAATTTATACTTTATATCAAGTGGTTTTTTCTTTAAAACCGCTGCTTCGGCCGCGGAAAGATCATTGTTGGTTACCATCCTGTCAAGTACTAAATTTCTTCTTGCCAAAGCAGCCTCAGGATTACGCCGCGGGTCGTATTTGCCGGGGCCGCTCAGCATACCTACTAATAATGCCGCTTCATCGGGAGTCAGTTTGGAAGGTTCTTTTTGAAAATAAACCAAAGAGGCATTCCTGATTCCATACACATTTAACCATGAAACCCTGTTGAGGTATAAGGCAATAATTTCCTGTTTGGTAAAATTTCGTTCCAGTTTCAGGGCTACGATCCATTCTTTTATTTTGTCTATTCCCCGTTTTAAAACAGAACCTCGCCCTTGCCCTAAAATATTTTTGGCAAGTTGCTGGGTAATGGTGCTCGCGCCTCCCTGCCTTCCAAATCCTTTCACTGCGCGCGCCAGGGCGATAGGGTCAATGCCTGAATGTTCGTAAAAACGAATGTCCTCTGTGGAAATCAAAGCATCAATCACGCTTTTGGAAATATTTTTATAATCAACAGAAACCCTGTTTTCGGTATAGATCTTTCCCATGAGGGTTTTGCCATCATTTGCATAAATTTCTGTGGCAAGGTTTGCCTGTGGATTTTCTAATTCCTGCAAAGAAGGTAATTTTCCAAAGACACCAAAATAAGCGGACGCAAGTATTACTATAAAAAGTGCAAACCCAGTGGCCACTAATGTCCATAATATTTTTACGCTCGTCTTTATTTTAGCCTTTTTATTTACTTTTTTCGTGGAAGGATTTTGCATTTTTTATTCTTTAAAAACCGAAAAATATTAAATTTTACTGACAGGGAAAGCTTAAAATTTTCCGGGATACTTTTTATTCAGGAGATCAATATAGCTCTGTAAATTTTTATTTTCTTTTAAAAGTTGAAGGTTACTGTCAGAAATAATATAAAAAGCGTACTTCTGAGCCGGTAGCCAGGAAATTTGAACCGGTGCTGCCTGCTTTAAATTATCACGGTACTTAATGGCTTCAGCCGCGTCAACAAAATTAGAAAACACCAATAAAGTCCGTGCACTGTCTAATGTGTCTTTTACAATCTCAATTTTATTGGTACTGTAACTCTGGCTGTTATACCTGTTGAAAGCATTTCTCGCCTCACTACTATAAACCGGGTCTACTTTTGTAAGCACCATTAGTACATCCTGCGGCTCCAGCGGGTCAAATGTAAATTCGGCATTTTTTACCGGCGGCGCTAATTTTTTAGCAGGGTTAAGCTCTGCTGTTCCTGAAATTTCCTTTTGATTCTGTTTGGCCAGGTTTTCAATTTTATTCAAAGGAGCTGCCACATTATTCACCGGTTTTGAATTATCAAAAACAACTATTTGCGAATCTTCTTTTGCACGTACTACATTAAGATTGGTAAGATAATGTTCAATGCTGTCCCTTCTTCCTAAAACATCAAGCATTGTTGCCGCTTTATCTTTCATTGGCGAAGTGGGGTATTCTTCAATTATTTGGTGCAAAACCTTCATTGCTGCGCTATCCTGGCGTTTTTGAATATAATAAACCGATTGAATATAGAGCAATTGTGGATTCCAGTAACTTTTTCCATAAAGGCTGTCGGCGGCATTTTTTTCTTTAATGGCTTCATCGAAATTGCCTTCTATGAACAAATTATAAATACCATCGTAACGTTTTTCAGCAACGGTATCTTTTTTAGAAGGATTAAAAGCCTCGGGATGCAAAACATATTGTGCATATTTGCTCTCATTGAATTTTTTCAATAACAGGTTTTTATAATAATCCGCCAGTTGCTGATTTCCAATTTTTTTATAGCAATACGATAAATTCATGTACAGTTCGCCATCGTATAAACTATCAGGAAAACGTTTTAAAGATTGCTGATAAGATCCGATGGCGGCATTATAATCTTCCAAAAGATCCTGGTAATCTTTGCCCACCTGGAATAAAGAACGCGCTATTTTTGAATTGCTTGTATCCAATTGGATTTTTGTAAGAGGAACATTGGCCAGTAACCCCTGTTCAGAAATATCCTGCTGAACCGGCCTGGCGATTGTTTCCGGAGTAGTGGATTGTGCCTGCGGAGCCAGCGGGTCACCATAAGCTGCGGCTTGCTCCGTATTATTGGCTACAGAAGAATTTTGGCTTCCGGAAATGCGGCGCCAGTTGTCCACGTTTTGCCTTTTGCCCCAAATCCTTTTAAATTCATTATAGCCTTGCGCTTTTATCGAATTGTTATAAAAATACCAATCGCCTTTTTTAGAAGTGTTGTTTCCAAAAATATCCTGCGGTTGATTTTGTGAATTATAAAAAGGGGATGAGGAATTGTAATTATTTGCATTATCTTTTATACCACGTTCCTTTTTTAATTTTTTTGATAATTTTTTTATGAAATTATCCCTGTCAGTTGCAGGCATTGCGGCAATAGCCTGGAGGCTGTCTTCCCGGTCAATAATATCCAGGTTTCTCACAATTTTTGCCAGCGCGCTTTTCCTGATTTGGATGTCAGCAAAATTTTTTAAGCTGGTGTCGCCTGCCTGAAGGCTGTCGTAAAAATTAAAAGATTGCCTGTAATTTTTTAGGCTGTAATTTATTTCTGCGAGATTCAGAAATGCTTTATTTTTTAAAGAGAGGTTCTCTGCATTATAAACCGTGCTGGCTTTATAAAATGAAAGCGCCGTTGTGGTGTCGGGTTTTTGCATTGCAATTTCGGCGGCGGAAAAATAAATGATATCGCGGTAAGGCTGAAATTTATCTTTATGCGCCATGTGCAATAGCCGGGCAATACTTTTATCGATTTCAGCAGGATCGTTGCTTTTCAACATTTTTGCCTGGTTAAGATTGGCATAAATATCCATCAATGGATCCGTTGTATGCCTTATTGCTTTGTTATAATAATCAGATGCAGTGTCCTGGTTATGATTCATTTCATAAAGCTGGCCAAGTAAAAATTCCCGCCTCGCCTGGTCTTGTAAATCCAATGAATTGGGAAGCGCATTTTTTATATATACAATCGCGCTATCGTACATATTTTGTTTAAAAAACCAATAACCCTGGACTTCCTGGAAATAAGGTTCCAAACGTGTGGGAAATTGGGGGTCATTTTTTAAAGTATTAATTAATCCGGCAGCTTCTGCGTAATCGCCAAGATCGGTAAGTGCGCGGGCCTGCCAAACCAAAGCGTCGTTTCTGCTGGGAGGCCTGGAAAAAATTTTATCTATAATATTCCTGTTTTCCTTGCTTGAAACACTTAGTGCGCCGTTAACCCGGTCATCATTGGTGCCAACTATTAACTGATCATCTTCCCCTTTTCTTTTTCTTGGAAAAAGATTGTAATTAATAAATTGAAAAGTCATTGAAGCAGAGTCAAAATCTTTTCTCAGGTAATACGCCTCACCCATTAATAAATAAAAATTATCAACCCAATTTGTTCGAAGGTCGTGGAGCAATATCCCTGCAGTTGCTTCATAAATAACTGAATCCAGTTGTGTTTTTTGGGCCGCGGTATTATCTAAGGAATAACTGTAATAAGGCAATAATTGCGTGTAATCATCTTTCGAAGCCATTCTTGCTGATTCAATAACATAATTTATTTTGTTATTGGCGTTAAAAAAATAATTATAATGGCTGGTTGTATTTTGAACAAACCTTCCGGGAAGCCTTAACTTTTTATCTTCCGGCTTTTCTGACCGAAGGGGAGTATCTTTAAATTTTTCCGGTTTGTCTTTTTGAAGGTCAAATGTAATTTTGCCCAATTGAGCATTAGCATCCGGAAATAAGAAAAAGAAGAGCAATAAAAAAGATACCAACTTAATGATCCGGCTTTTCATTAATATTTTTGATTTGTATAGAATAAGAATCAACAAAAAAAGTTCATTTACTGTAAGAACTCTTTTTCTGCAAAATTATTTTAAAAATACGGTTATTTTAAGCTAATATGCCAATATAAACTCTTGCTTATGTATTTTTAACAACATTGCTGATAAAGGCAATCAGATCAGAGATTGAAATTTTATAAAATGAAATAATAAAATTTTGAAAACAAGGAAAGAGGCCAATAGTGAATTATTAAAATATGCGGGCATGGGAATGCAGTTCTTAGTGGCGATTGCTATAGGCATATTTATTGGTGTAAAATCAGATAAATGGCTGCATATTTCTTTTCCTTTGCTTGTGTGGCTTTTTCCATTATTAATCATCATCGGGCTTATCATAAAAATAATTAAAGAAACTTCCACCAAATGATCCAATCTCTTATTAAAAAATTTATCCCCGTAACCGGTTTTTTCCTTCTGGTAAATATGATCCTTTTTATTTTCGGGAATTCATTAAAAGAATCCGGATTCAATATTGGTTTTTTATTGGTGGCCAATGCGTTACTTTTTTTAGTAACTTTTTTTGGGTTTTATGTCCAGGCAAAGGGCGTGAATTCCGCCAATCCCAATGCTTTTCTAAGAGGCGTTTATTCTTCGCTTCTTATAAAAATGTTTGTCATAGTGGTAGCGATAGTAATTTACATTGTATTGATGGGCGGAAAGACAGACAAATTGTCTATACTTTCTTCTATGGGAATTTACCTTGCTTACACCACCCTGGAAGTAATTCAATTAACGAAAATTGCCCGAAAAAAGCCTGATGCCTAAGCAAGAATCCCCTTTACACCAGCTCAGTATTTATTTGCCCGATGGCTCCTTTGAAGCGGTAGCATCCTATTTGGTGGAATATAAAGTGCACCTAACGGTAACGCGTGAACGCTTAACCAAACTCGGCGATTACCGCAATAAACATTTAAATAAAAATCACCGCATCAGTGTAAACGGCAACCTCAATAAATATTCTTTTCTCATTACCTTGTTGCATGAGTTGGGGCATTTGGTAGCTTATGAAAAATATGGAAATAAAATTCAGGCGCATGGCGTGCAATGGAAAAATGAATTTGGGAAAATACTCGCTGGTTTTATTTCAAGAAAAATCTTTCCGGCTGATATTGAAAAAGAATTATTAAAAACTTTAAAAAGCCCTGCGGCAAGTTCGTGTGCCGAAGCGCCGCTTACGAGGGTTTTAAAAAGGTATGATCCGCATAAACCCGGCGTTTTTTTATTAGAAGAATTGCCGGATGAAAGTTGGTTCAGGTTTAAAAACGGGCATATTTATAAGAAAGAAAAGAAGATAAGAACCCGTTTTTTATGCAAAGATATTGTTACGAAAAAACAGTTTCTATTCAGCCCTATCACAGAAGTAGAATTAGTGAAGAAAGAGTTAGGTTTATAGTAAACCAATAAATTACACCGATTCTTATTTTTGCCAGACACAAAAAATTATGACACCTCAACGTTTCAACCGCCTTACGTCCGTTCTTAATCACCGCCAGCCCGATATTACGGTAGTTTTAGAAAATGTGTTCGATCCGCATAATGTGTCAGCAGTGATGCGCACCTGTGATGCTGTTGGAATCCAGGATGTCTATATATTAAATGACCGCATTCCCCCTCACAAAAAATGGGGTTATAAAAGTTCTTCCACAGCTACAGAATGGCTTTCGGTCCACCAGTTTACCAATGCCGAAGAATGTTTTACTGAAATCACAAAAAGATATGAGAAGATTTATACTTCTCATTTAGGAGAATCATCTGCAGATTTATACTCAATGAACTTTACCGAATCAATAGCGCTCGTTTTTGGAAATGAAACTTTTGGTGTTAGTGAAAATATCCGCAAATTTTCTGATGGCGATTTTATCATTCCCCAAACGGGTATTATTAAATCGCTAAATATTTCTGTTGCCTGCGCGGTTACTCTATATGAAGCTTACAGGCAGAAAAAACAAAAAGGCCATTATGACCAATCGCGTTTATCTAAAACAAAAACGCTTGAATTGCAAAAGCAATGGAAGCTCATCGATGAGCAATAAATTACTCGCCAAATATTGCTTCAAAACCTCTAATCTTAATTCGCAGCTAAAAATTCCTGGCCAAAAATGAAATTTTGACGGATATTTTTCCCAATTAAACTGACATACAATTCATTTTCCTGCCAACTAAACTGATAAAATTATTTGGTACAATTATTCGTGTACATTTGCAACCCAAATAATAAATTAAAAAAATTTAACAATTATGGCAAAACAAACTTTTGAACTCTTTGATGACAGAGTTCTGGTTAAACCGAACGCGGCTGAAGAAAAAACCGCCGGTGGAATTATCATTCCGGATACAGCGAAAGAAAAACCACAAAAAGGTACTGTGATAGCTGTCGGAAAAGGAAAATATGCTGAGCAAACCGGCAACCTGATTCCTATGCAGGTAAAAGAAGGCGATACAGTAATGTATGGAAAATATGGTGGAACAGAGATAACTATTGATGGAGAAGATTACCTGATCATGCGCTCCTCTGACATCTTAATGAAAACAAGTTAATTCATTTAAAAAAAAAGAAAAACAAATAAAGATTATGGCAAAACAAATATTTTTTGATATAGATGCCCGCAATAAAATGAAAAAGGGCGTCGACACTCTCGCCAATGCGGTGAAAGTAACACTTGGGCCAAAAGGCAGAAACGTAGTGATTGAAAAAAAATTCGGCGCACCACAGGTTACTAAAGATGGGGTAACCGTTGCCAAAGAAATTGAGTTGGAAGACCCGATTGAAAACATGGGCGCACAAATGGTAAAAGAAGTAGCTTCAAAAACCGCTGATATTGCTGGTGATGGTACTACTACTGCCACCGTTCTTGCACAATCAATCATCAGCGAAGGCTTACGCAATGTTGCTGCAGGAGCCAATCCAATGGATTTAAAACGCGGAATTGATAAAGCCGTTATTGCTGTGGTTGAGCATCTGAAAAAACAATCTGTAACGGTAGGAAACGATAATGATAAGATTCAACAAGTGGCTTCCATTTCTGCAAACAATGAAGAATCAATTGGAAAATTGATCGCTGAAGCAATGACAAAAGTAGGTAAAGAAGGTGTGATAACTGTTGAAGAAGCCAAAGGAACTGACACTACTGTTGAAGTGGTAGAAGGTATGCAATTTGACAGGGGGTATGTTTCTCCTTATTTCGTTACCAATAGCGAAAAAATGCAGGCAGAACTTGAAAACCCTTACATACTTATTTATGATAAGAAGATATCTGCGATGAAAGATATTCTTCATATTCTGGAAAAAGTAGCTCAAAGCGGCCGCCCTTTATTGATCATTTCTGAAGACCTTGAAGGAGAAGCATTAGCTACTTTAGTAGTTAATAAATTACGTGGCACTTTGAAAGTAGCAGCTGTAAAAGCTCCTGGATTTGGAGACCGCAGAAAAGAAATGTTGCAGGATTTGGCTGTACTTACCAAAGGAACAGTAATCAGTGAAGAGCAAGGTTTTAAATTAGAAGGTGTTGACCTTTCTTCTTTAGGCGAAGCTGCTTCTATCTCTATTGATAAAGACACAACTACAATCGTTGATGGTAAAGGTGATAAAAAGGATATTACCGCAAGGGTAAATCAAATTAAAGCCCAGATTGAAACTACTACCTCAGATTATGATAAAGAAAAATTACAGGAACGCCTTGCTAAATTAAGCGGTGGTGTGGCTGTTCTTTATGTAGGTGCTGCATCAGAAGTAGAAATGAAAGAAAAGAAAGATAGGGTAGATGACGCTTTACATGCAACAAGGGCTGCTGTAGAAGAAGGAATTGTTCCCGGTGGCGGAGTTGCTTATATCCGTGCTATTGAAAGCCTGGAAAAATTAAAAGGCATAAACGCCGATGAAACAACGGGGATTCAAATCATTAAACGCGCAGTAGAAGAACCTCTTCGCCAGATAGTGGTTAATAGTGGAATTGAAGGAAGCATTGTGGTACAGAAAATCAAAGAAGGAAAAGGTGATTACGGTTTCAATGCCCGCACAGAAGTTTATGAAAATCTACTGGCTGCAGGCGTTATTGATCCAACAAAAGTTACCAGGATCGCATTGGAAAATGCTGCTTCTATCGCTGGAATGTTATTGACTACAGAATGTGTGGTTTCTGACAAACCTGAAAAGGAAAAAGCAGGAATGCCCCCTATGGGTGGCGGAATGGGCGGTGGAATGGGTGATATGGGTTATTAATAAAAACCCGCTCCACATTTTCAACTTTAGAAAACGAAACAAAAAATCCCTTTACAGAAATGTGAAGGGATTTTTTAATTGAATGCTAACAGTAAAGCAACAAATTTTGAATATTTTGTTGCGGCTTTTAGATTCCTAATTCTCAATTCTTTTACTCAATAAAATTGCACCATTTCTCAATTTTTCAGAGTTGTTCGATTTAATTTTTTTAAAGAGAAATAAGTTTGCTCTTTGAAGAGGAATCTTTTCAAAAAATGTATTGCTTATAAATCTTTAAAAGGGTTTGATTTGATAATTGGCAGTGAGGATATGTAAACGATTGATATTAAATTATTAAAAACTTTGTTGTTCAAGAGACAGGAAATAAATGCGGTATGTTTGCGGTTCTGATTTAGCTACTTTGGAATAGAATAATTTCGCATTCAAATGGGTAATGAAAAACTTTGGTTGTAAAATTTTTGGCAGAGATAGGGTACTATCAATGATGTATTAAAATTTGTAAATTAATTCTTTCAGATAGTGTATTTTTTCTAACGCGTAAACCTTTTTCAATGAAACGGTTTTTCTTTGTAATTACACTCACAGTTATTTGTTTGTTTTCTGCTAATGCTCAACAAAACCTCAGGTTGTGGTACAATCATCCTGCTATAACATGGGAAGAGTGCACACCCTTAGGAAATGGCCGCCTGGGTGCAATGCCTGATGGTGGCGTGTTAAAAGAAAATATCGTATTAAATGATATTACCCTTTGGTCGGGAGGGCCACAGGATGCTGATAAAGAAGGAGCAGTAAAATATTTACCAGAAATTAGAAAATTATTGTTTGAAGGGAAAAATGCCGGAGCAGAGGCATTGGTCAACAAGGTATTTATCTGTAAAGGAGCCGGCTCTGGCTCTGGCAACGGCGCCAATGTACCGTACGGAAGCTACGAGATGCTGGGAAACCTTCATATTAATTATGACTATGGCGCAGATAGCGCGTTGGTAAATCCTCAAAATTATGTCAGGGAATTATCGTTAGGCTCTGCTGTGGCAAAATGTAGTTATCGTCTCAATGGTATAACTTATAGCCGCGAATATTTTACCAGCTTTTCGGATGATGTAATTATCGTTCGCCTTATGGCAAACCAACCGGGGAAAATCAGTTTTGCATTATCTCTTGACCGGCCCGAAAAATATCAAACTACGGTGCATAATAATGAACTGCAGATGGAAGGCCAGTTAAATAATGGAACTGACGGGAAAGGCATGCAGTATCTGACCAGGGTGAAAATAAAAAATAATGGTGGAAAATTAATTACCGGTGACAGTACCTTGAGGGTTCAGGGTGCCAATTCAGTTATTATTTATATTTCCTCTTCTACTGATTTTCGCCAGGTATCCCTCGAACAAAAATCGTTGGCTTTACTCAATGCCGCTTTCAACAAAAAATATCAAACTGAAAAGGCGGAACACATAAAATCCTATCAAAAGCTTTTTCTTCGTGCTTCGCTTTCCCTGGATAATAAAAACCTGGAACAGGCATCATTGCCTACAGATGAAAGGTTGGTAGCATTTACAAAAGATCCTACGGATAATGGCTTGCCGGTATTGTATTTTCAATACGGACGTTACTTGTTGATTAGTAGTACACGGCCCGGATTACTTCCGCCCAACTTGCAGGGGCTTTGGGCTAATACAATACAGACGCCCTGGAATGGAGATTATCATCTTGATATAAATATTCAGATGAATCACTGGCCGCTGGATGTAACCAATCTGCCGATGCTGAATGAGCCTTTTTATTCTTTGGTAAAAGGAATGGTGAAACCGGGGGAGAAAACAGCTAAGTTATATTATGGTGGGAAAGGATGGGTAGCGCATGTAATCACTAATGTATGGGGCTACACTTCTCCGGGAGAGAGCGCTTCATGGGGTGCTACCAATTCCGGCTCCGGGTGGCTGTGTGAGTTGCTTTGGCAGCATTATTTATTTACACTTGATCAGGATTATCTCAAAAAAATATATCCCATTATTAAAGGCTCTGCTGCATTCTATTTGAGTACGCTGGTAAAGGGCCCTAACAATGGATGGCTTGTAACCGCGCCGTCCAATTCACCTGAAAATGCTTTTCGCCTGCCTGATGGAAAAGTGGTGCATGTGTGTGCTGGGCCTACAATAGATAATCAAATCGTCAGGGAATTATTTTCACACGTTATTGAAGCTTCAAAAATTTTGAAGAAAGATGCTCCATTTATTCAACAACTAACGCAGGCAGGAAAACAATTGCCTCCAAACCAAATTGACAAAAATGGCAGGCTGATGGAATGGTTGCAACCTTATGAGGAAGTTGAGCCGCAACATCGCCATCTATCGCCGCTTTGGGGGATGTATCCCGGCAACGAAATTACTATGCAGAGTACTCCTCAATTAGCCGAAGCCGCCAAAGCTTTGTTGATCAGAAGAGGGGATATCAGCACTGGCTGGTCATTAGCCTGGAAGATTAATTTATGGGCGAGGTTAAAGGACGGGAATCATGCTTTTAGTTTATTAAAAGATCTTTTAAAACCTACCGCCCAAAAAGGATTTAATATGGTTAATGGCGGCGGCACATATCCTAATTTATTTGATGCGCACCCACCATTCCAGATTGACGGTAATTTCGGAGGGACTGCGGGGATTGCTGAGATGCTTTTACAAAGTGAGGAAGGATATATTGATTTGTTGCCGGCGCTTCCTGATCAATGGCCTAACGGTAGATTCACAGGTTTAGTTGCAAGAGGGGGAGGTGTGCTAAATCTGAAATGGGCAAATCATCAAATTATATCTTTAGAAATAACACCAACAGTAACGAACCATTTCAAAATAAAAGTTCCCGATTATGTGGGACAGGTGAAGCTGAAATACAAAAATAAAACTACGATTTTGAATACATCGAATGGGTTTATTAATATTTCTTTGAACAAAGGGTACCGGGCTAAATTTTTATTCTTATAGTATTAGGTAGAATAATAATAAAGTGTAATATTATTTGAGGTTTAGCCATAATGCTGTTGCAAAATTCTTTCAGGTTACCTCTGCAAATACGGGCTTTGAAAGCCCAGTTTTTTTAAACCTTGTTGTACTTCAGGGCAATTCATAAATAATTTCCAGATCAATCCGCTTCTGTAATTTTCAATCATTACCACTTCAGGGCCCTGGTCTATCGCTAAATATTTTTGAGGGTGCCAATTTGCTGTTTCACTAAAAGCATCATAAAAGCCATAAGGCCCCCAGAGTTTATCTTTCATATCGTCATACCAATGCCTCATTGCTGCTAACGATTTTTCGGGAGTATAAGGAATAGAAGAGATCGCCGCGGTAGGAGAAATGACACCTAAATCCCTTTTTTCAGAAGGCGCATGGGCGGAATACCCTTCTACCGAATAGCTCGCTGTAAGCCCCCAGTTGTTGGGGCCGTAACCAGCATAATTTTCAGGATTTTTTACACACCAGGTATAATTGATTAGGGTTTGGTTGGTATTTTCTTCCCAATAATCAGCATATTCATCTTTTAAACCGTGCGGATCAAGGCCGATATAAGAATAATGAGCCCAGAATAAAGGGCCACCATTTGGCGCGCCCTGGTGATATAATTGTAATGCATACCCGAAATGTTCTGAAGGGGATTTTATTTTTCCGTTTTCTGCCCATCCTTCATGATAAACGGATACCGGTACGCCATGTGTAGGAGAAGATGCAGCGAGAATATACAAAATAAGGCATTCATTGTAACCATGAATCGGGAAATTCATCTGCCATCCGTAATCAGGGCTCCAATGCCAGTAAAGAACATTTTTTCCATTGCGGTACCAATTCCAGTCAACCTCTTTCCATAATGAATTAATCCGTGCTGCCAGTTTTTTTTCTTGCTTATTACCATTTTTAAAATATTGCCTTGCGCTCAAAAGCCCTTCCATCATAAAGGCCGTTTCTACCAGGTCCCCTCCGTCATCTTTTTTGCCAAATGGCTTTACTTTACCGGTAGCTCCATACATCCAATGTGGCCAGGCACCATGAAAACGATCTGCCTTTTTAAGAAAATTTATAATTTTCTCTAACCTGGCTTCACCCTCTTTCCGGGTGATAAAGCCGCGGTGAATCCCTGTAAGAATTGCCATTACTCCAAACCCACTGCCACCAGTCGTTACTACATCTTTATCATTTTGAGGATAGATACCATCTACATTAATTCTTTCTCTCGCCATTCCGCTATTTGGTTCTGCCCCATCCCAAAAATATTCGAAAAGTTTGATGCTGGACCTTAGTCAGTAAAGAATCATTAGTTATTTTATCTGCTTTTGCTTCAATACTTGCCTGCTCTTTCTTTTTAGTATTGTTAAAAGAAAAACTAATTAATAAAATACCCAATAAATAAATAGTGTTTTTAAAATAGCTCATAAAGAAATTTTAGGGACAGTAAACCAACAAATAATATAAAATTCCTTTTTTTTATTTAGCAATAAAATAATTATTACTCTTTTCTCTTAAAATATTTTTTTATTATTGAATAAAGGGTTCGTTATTTCCACTTCTTTGCCGGTTTTTTAAAAATGGAAGCAGCAAAAAATAAATAATAAAAAAACATCCATACATCAAAGAAAAGGAACCAGGGAAAAAGATCCTTTTCATCCAGTTTCTGTGTGGTTTTAAAAATAATAAAAGCCTGCACCAGGAACCTTATACCAAATACTCCAAGTGTTAATCGCCAGTCGGAAATAAATAAGGCAACGATGAATAAAGGATAAAAAATAAAAAGGCTAAAAGCATATAATCCCAATAAAAACTTATGGCCGGCTTTGTAATATTTGCTGGTGGTGTAATGCCGCTTCTTTTGCCTGATCCACTGTTTCCAGTTTTTTGGAGCGTCTGATAAAGTAAAGGCTTCCTTATCAACCACGATAGTTGTATTTTTTTTTGTTGCGGCCTTATTAATAAAAAGGTCATCGTCGCCACCGGGAACATGATTGTGCGCAGAAAATCCTTTGTGCCTGAAAAAAACAGATTTTTTATAACTTAAATTCCTGCCTACACCCATATAAGCGATACCGCTTTTTGCATAAGATAAATATTGCAACGCGGTATGGAAAGTTTCCCATCTTACCAGCTTATTAAAAAATCCTTTTGTTTTATGCATTGCCCCGTAGCCTAAAACAATTTCGATCCCATTATTGAAACCTTGTTGCATTTTTTCGATCCAAAACTCTGAAGCAGGCACACAGTCTGCATCCGTGAGCAATACGATCTCATATTTCGCGGTCTTTATCCCAACGCTCAACGGGTATTTTTTCCCGGGAATAAACCGGGCTTCCTGTTTTAATTCTATTAATTGCAACTGCCTGAACTTGCGTTGAAATTCTTCGAGGATGTATTTGCTTTCATCCAGTGAATTATCATTTACAACAATTATTTCATGAGTGGTTTTGTATTTTTGAACCAGTGCTCCCGGAAGATTTTTGACTATATTGGCAGCTTCATCCCTTGAACAAATGATTACCGAAACAGGATGGGTTTGAGAAATATTTTTGGGCTCCGTTTTAAAAAGAGCCAATCTTAAAAAGAAAAATAAATAATAAAATAATTGTATAAAAGTGATTATACAAAATACAAGAAAAATCAATCTTCCCGGATCAGATAAGAATTCAGCCAGTTTCATTTCAATGCAAACATACTTTCGTTATTGAATGATACAAAATAATAATACTAACACCAGATGTTCATAAAATGAAATTTTTGAAAGTTATCTTTGCAGCCTTTTTAAAACAACGATCTTTTAATGGCTGCATTACAATTTGAACTTCAACATACCGATTTTTCAACCAAAGCCAGGGCAGGAAAAATTACCACGGATCACGGCGAAATCCTGACGCCCATATTTATGCCGGTGGGTACCGTTGGAAGTGTGAAAGCCGTTACCCAGCAACAGTTGCACGATGATGTACATGCGCAAATTATTCTTGGAAATACTTATCATTTATACCTTCGGCCTGGATTAGAAGTATTGGAAGCAGCAGGCGGCTTACATCAATTTATGAATTGGAATAAACCCATTCTTACTGATAGTGGCGGCTACCAGGTTTTCTCTTTGAGCGGCACCCGAAAACTAACAGAAGAAGGCGCGGTTTTTCAAAGCCACATTGACGGAAGCACGCATTTATTTTCTCCTGAAAAAGTAATGGACATTCAAAGAATTATCGGCGGTGATATCATTATGGCTTTTGATGAATGCCCGCCGGGAGCCAGTGAATATCAATATGCAAAAACTTCTTTGGAACTCACCAACCGTTGGCTCGACAGGTGTTTTGAAAGATTTAATAATACAGAAGATAAATATGGTTATTCGCAAAATTTATTTCCTATTGTACAGGGCGGCGTGCATCACGATCTGAGAAAGATGTCGTGCGAATATGTTTCTTCCAAAGAAGCTACAGGCAATGCGATCGGAGGTTTGAGCGTAGGCGAACCAACAGAAAAAATGTATGAAATATGTGCGCTGTGTTGTGAAAACCTACCGGTAAATAAACCACGCTATTTAATGGGCGTAGGCACTCCCTGGAATATTTTGGAATGCATTTCAATGGGGGTAGATATGTTTGATTGCGTAATGCCCACACGCAATGGGCGAAATGCGATGCTGTTTACCACCAAAGGGATTATCAATATTGATAATAAAAAATGGGAAAAAGATTTTTCGCCGATTGATGATGGAATTGATTGTGAAGTAAGTAATTTTTATAGCAAAGCTTATTTGCGCCATTTAATGAAATCAAAAGAAATTTTAGGGTTACAAATAGCAAGTATTCATAATCTTGCCTTTTACCTTGATATTGTAAAAAAAGCCCGGGAAAAAATAACAGGAGGAAATTTTTTATCGTGGAAAAATGAGATGAGCCAACTTTGGCAGAGGCGTTTATGAATGATTTTAATTACGATTTTTTCAAAAAAGCTTTTTATTCTTTTATAAAAAAATCATGAGTTTTTAACCTTAAAAAATTTAACTTCATGCCTTGATTATCTAAATTAAGAATAGATATTTTTGCCCATCTTTGTAAAAATGCCTTTGAAAGTTTTGGAATATTTTTTAAGAAATGAAAAACCTCTATTATGTCTAAATGGTTAATGCTTGTATTTTTTTCATTCGCCACAAGCAATCTTTTATTAGCGCAGCAAAATAACTTTGAAGTAAAAGGTTCAGGTTCCGGAATGTATATAGAACACATCGTTACGCCCAAAGAGAATTTTTACAGTGTGGGAAGAATGTATAATGTAAATCCCAGGGAATTGGGTGTTTTCAATCATCTGCACTTTGCAAGCGGTTTAAATATTGGGCAGGTTTTAAAAATCCCCCTTGATAAAAATAATTTTACACAAGAAGAAAGTGCTGCGGTAAATGAAGCGCTTATACCTCTTTATCATACGGTTGCTGCCGGCGAAACCCTTTACAGGCTTGGGGTTAATTATAATAAAGTATCTTTAGCTTCATTAAAAAAATGGAACCACCTTTCATCAGATGAACTGAGTGTGGGGCACCCCATGATAATCGGATTTTTAAAAGTTGATAAAACACAATCATCATTAGCCAAAGAAAACCCAATGGTTAATGTGCAAAATAACACGGAACCCCCAACAGAAAAAACCCCTGAAACCCAAACCGAAAAACCTGCAGAAACCGCAATTTCTTCACCTGCAAAAACAGAACCCACAGAAACAAAACCTGTGGTTTCGGCAATCCAAACTTCCAATTCAGTTGCAATAAATAGCAGTGCTAATTTCTCGGGAGGTTATTTTAAAAATTTATATGAACAGCAAACTGCCAATAAAGTACCAATTGATAAAAGTGGGAGTGGCTCGGTTTTCAAATCAACAAGTGGATGGCAGGATAAAAAATATTATTGTTTCAGCAATGACGCATCTGCCGGAACCGTTTTGAAAATAACGGATAATTCAACCGGGAAAAGCGTATATGCAAAGGTGTTAGATGCCATTCCTGATATCAGCCAGAATGATGGATTAATCACCGTTGTCAGTAATGCGGCAGCAGATGCATTGGGTGCCGGAGATGATAAATTTGATTGTGTAGTAAGTTTTGCAAAGTAGTAAACGAACCATCCCGATAGCTATCGGGAGAAGAAAATCATTTCCTCCCTTTTTAAAGGGTAAACCTTTCAAAACCTATTCTTAATTATTTCTTATTTCTCATGGAATTATTTCCCTTTTAACTAAAAGATTTATAATTTTACTTAAAAAATTTATACGATGGATTTAACTAATAAAAACTCAAATATTTCCAACATTTCTTACGTACCTATTGGCGAAGAAGTACGTACAAAATCATTTATCGCAAACGTTTTTTTATTAATGTTTGTAGCGCTTGGCGTATCTGCTTTATTTGCCTGGCAGTTTTCAGTAAACACACAATTATTAAGTTATTTAATAACACCGACGGGGTTGACCGGATTAGGGAAAATAACAATTTTTGCTCCTTTGATTTTTGTGCTGATTATGTCATTTGCCTATCAGCGCCTTTCTGCTACTGCGCTTATGGCTTTGTTTATAGCTTACGCTATTATTAATGGAATTACTTTTAGTTTTATATTACTCGCCTTCACTCCGGGTTCTGTTTTGGGATGCTTTCTTTCTGCTTCCGCGATGTTTGGTGTAATGGCAGTAATGGGATATACCACTCACCAGGACCTGACCAAATTCGGGCGTATTTTAATGATGGGCGTTATCGGTGTTTTGATAGCGATGGTCATTAATTATTTTTTACACAGCAGCCAGTTGGATTATATTATCAGCATTATAGGCGTAATGGTTTTTACCGCGTTAACGGCTTATGATGTACAAAAATTAAAAAGGATTGGCGAAGGGCTTGAATATAATGGAGGAGATGCTGTTTCGGCTAATAATGTAAAGAAAATGTCTATTCTCGGTGCATTGACTTTGTACCTTGATTTCATTAATATTTTCCTTTTCTTGCTTCGCATGTTTGGAAACAGGAGAGGCTAAAAAAAATTAAAAATAGTTAATATAAAAAGACGGTTTTTTTAAGCCGTCTTTTTTAATTGAACAAAATATTTTACAGCAACCAACATTATACAAATCCATGGTTTTACTTGAACTTTCTCAGCAGAAAAAATTGAATCCCCGGATGATTTTTTAGCCTAAACGGCCGCCAGATCCCTGTTGTATTTATTTCTATAATTTACAGGCGATAAACCTGTAAAGCGTTTGAAGGTGGTGCGAAAAGCTTTGGGGTCATTGTATCCTACATTATACATTACCTCATTTACATTATCGTCAGAAGCTTCAAACTCATTTTTGCTGCTTCCACTTTCACTCTTTGCACATATTCTACTACTGAATTGGAAGTTGCTTTTTTAAATCTCCGCTCCAGGTTTCTTCGGCCCAGGCAAAGCATGAGGGCTAATTGATCTACCGAAATTTTTTCCTGCACATTTTTCTCAATAAATTCCTGGGCTTTTTTTATGTGTACATCGTTATGATTCTTTTGCCCTTTAAAAATAATAAAGGGCGACTGGCTATGACGGTCAATATCCACTTGAAAATTTTTGGAACAATGGATAGCAATTTCCCTGCCTGCATATTTTTCAATAAGATATAAAATGAGATTGGACGAAGAAAATGCCCCGCCGCTGGTATAAATACCATTTTCATCCGTAACAATTTTATCAGTTACGAGATTTACATTGGGAAACATTTCTTTAAATTCATTAGCGGCACGCCAATGTGTAGAGCAATTTTTTCCGTCCACTAACCCCGTTGCTGCCAACAGAAACGCGCCCACACAAAGGCTGGCAATTTCTGCTCCTTTTTTGTATTGCTGAATGATCCATGGAATTAAATCCATGTTTTGTTCTATACCTTTTTTAATATCCCCTTCAAATGCGGGTATGATGATCAGGTCTGTTTTTTTTAGATTCTTTATCTCTACATCCGGGTGAATAGTGTATATGCCATTATTCAGTTTGATTTCTTTTGTACTTCCGGCTATCTCAACTTTGAAAAGGGGAGGTTTATTTTTATTTTTTAAATCCTCGTTTACTGATAAGAAGGCACGGCGCGGAGTATCTATGCTTGCTAAATTACTGCCTGCAGTGGCTAAGATGGTTATGTGTTTCATTAAACGGTATTTTTTGCATTGACAAAACTACTAAAATTATTTGTCGCAATAAGCCTCTTATATTGGCGTATTTGCACCCTAAATATTTTGCAGGCTGATAGTAGGTTTGTAATGAAATTAAAAATCATGGATAAGAAAATATACCATTTTCCTTCTGGTGTGAAAGTTTTTCGGGTTGTGGTAAACACTTTCCCTGCAGGCATTGGAGAAGCCTATTATTTATTAATAAAAAATCGGTGACGGTAAGGGGTGGGACTAAATCATAAAATTATGGCAGATCATATCAATTTCAGAAACGGCTATTCTGAAGTGAACGGATTAAAGATGTATTATGAAATTTACGGACAAGGTAATCCGCTTGTCTTAATACATGGTGGTGGTTCCACGATACAAACTTCTTTTGGAAGGATTATTCCCCTGTTTGCAAAGCATAGAAAGATTATTGGCCTTGAATTGCAAGCTCACGGGCGCACCAATGACCGGAACAATAACCTGACGTTTAAGCAGGATGCAGATGATGTAGCGGCATTATTAAAAAATTTGAAAATACTGAAAGCGGATTTTTTGGGATTTAGTAATGGAGGGCAAACATTAATAGAAATTGCGCTTCGCCATCCAGAACTTATAAACAAAGTAATTTTTTGTTCATCATTCTATAAACGAAGCGCCATTGTTCCGCAGTTTTGGGAAGGATTTAATCATGCAAGCCTAAGCGATATGCCGCAGGTTTATAAAGATGAATTTTTGAAAGTTAATAACAATCCTGATGCATTGCTAAATATGTTTCATAAAGACGTGCAACGTATGATGGGTTTTAAAGGTTGGAGCGGCGAACAGATTGCATCAATAAAAGCGCCGGTATTTATTGTAAATGGTAACAAAGACGTGGGTAGCATTGAGCATTCCGTAGAAATGTACCGTTTAATTCCAAATAGCCAATTAGCCATTTTGCCGGGCGGCCACGGAGCATATATAGGCGAACTAAACACTGGAATGGAAAACAGCAAACTACCTGATCTAACTGTTTCAATGCTTGAGGAATTTTTAAACAAGAAAGCAATTCACCCTAATTAAAAGAAGAAGAAAACAAAGGCATAAAAAGTTTAGCGAAATAAATAATTGATACGATTAGTTAGAAATAATCATTAATGGCTATAAAAAATTTCTATGCGAAAAATTATTATTTCAGAAATGGTATCGCTGGATGGTTTTTTTGAAGATAAAAATAAAGGAACATCGTGGCATACATTGAACGAAGATTTTTTTGAATATTCAAGGGAATTATTAAATAGCGTAGATACGATTTTATTTGGGCGGGTAACTTACCAAATGATGGCCGCCTTTTGGCCTGACGCAACTGATGAAGATGCGGCCATCACTCACAAGATGAACCACCTGAATAAAATTGTTTTTACAAAAACTTTGAAAAGGCTTGCATGGAATAATTCAGAAATAGCGAAAAATAATTTGGCGGAAGAAGTTTTACAACTAAAAAAGAAGCCAGGGAAAGGCATCGTAATTTTTGGTAGCGGTACCATCGTGAGTGAGCTTACAAAATTGGGTTTGATTGATGAATACAGGCTCGTAGCGAACCCTGTAATATTCGGAAAAGGAACCACTTTATTTAAAGGCATTCACGATAAAATAAGTGTGAAATTATTAAAGTAAACACCGCTTGAATCAGGAGTAGTTATACTTTATTATGGGGTAAAAAATAAATTTCCTGGCATAACAAATTAAATGGAATGCATTTTCGCTTTATAATATCGGGGCAACAGTAAACAAACTTTTAATTAAATTTTTATTTTATGAACAATCCGATAACAGTTAAAACGGCTATAAATACAACAGTAGAAAATGTTTGGAAACTTTGGGTAACACCTGAAGATATTATGCAATGGAACAATCCTTCAGAAGATTGGCAAACGTTACGGGTTGAAAATGATTTAAAAGACGGAGGTAAATTTTTATTCCGGATGGAAGCAAAAGATGGAAATGACAAGTTCGACTTTTGTGGCACATACGATAAAGTGGTAATAAATGAACTCATTGAGTATTCATTAACTGATGGAAGAAAAACGGTAAATAAGTTTATACCTAACGGTAATGCTACCACGATAATTGAAACTTTTGAACCGGAAACAAAAACACCGCTTGACATTCAAAGAGATTTTTGCCAATGCGTTTTGAACAATTTTAAAAAATATGTTGAAAAGGAAAATAATAAAACGGAAATTATGATTACAGAAATTAGTATTGAATTTGAAAAAGCATCGGATGAATTAATCCAATTAATTTCAGCAACAAATGAAGATCAGTTTAATGAAATTCCTTTTGAAGGAAGTTGGAGTGTTGCGCAGGTAGGAGATCATTTATTGAAATCTTACGGAATTGTAAATGTATTAAACGGGCAGGGGGCAGAAACAAAAAGATTGCAGGGAAAAGAGATTGAAAAGGTAAAAAAAATATTCTTGGATTTTGATGCGAAATACAAATCAGCAGAAGCTATTCTCCCAACTAATGAACGAATAGAAAAAGAAAAATTATTAAACGCATTGCAAAAAAGAATTGGAGAAATAAAGGAAGTGATTCAGACAAAAGATTTGACTGAAACTTGTGTAGGCTTCCCTTTTAAGGGTATTGGAGAATTGACAAGAATGGAATGGCTTTATGTAATCCTGTATCATACACAAAGGCATATTCATCAAATGAAAAATATTCTGGAACAGCTCGAATCAATAAAAATAAATTAAAAAATAATTTCTTAATCTTTTAAAACAAAAAAAATGAAAGCAGTAAACCCTTATCTGAACTTCAACGGTAATACCGAAGAAGCCTTCAATTTTTACAAATCAGTTTTTGGCGGGGAATTTAGAATGGTAATGCGAATGAAAGATGTACAGGGGATGCCTGTTCCAGAAGGCCAGGAAGAAAAGATCATGCACATTGCATTACCACTAAATAGCGGACAGGTATTAATGGCAAGCGATAATTGTAACGATTCGACATTTGAGCAAGGAAACAATTTTTACATTTCCATCCATTCGGACAGTATAGAAGAAGGCCAAAAGCTTTATGAGGCACTTTCTGCGGGGGAAAAGCGAATCATCCTTTTAAAAAAGAATTTTGGGGCGACTGGTTTGGCGACCTGACTGATAAATATGGAACAAACTGGATGGTCAATTATGCTGAAAATCACCAATAAAAAATAAAAAATTTATGGCAACAGCAAGCATTAATAAATCAGGAAAAAAGAATAAAGTAATTTACTGGATTTCTACCGGCCTTATTGCTTTGTTCGAATTATCAGGTGCATTTTTTATGAATAGCCAGATAGCTATTGATGGCATGCATCATTTACAACTTCCGGATTGGTTCAGGTGGGAAGTAAGTATCGGCCATTTGATAGGAGGTATTTTACTTTTGGTTCCAATTAATAAACGAATTAAGGAGTGGGTGTATGTCGGATTTGGTATTGATTTTATTTCTGCTTTCATTGCTTATTTATCAATAGACGGATGGGTTGGCAATACTTTTTCTCCTTTAATTACCCTGGCATTGTTGATCGTTTCCTACATCTATTATCATAAATTGAAAAGCCAAAGAAATGATAGAAGTATTTAAAACAAATGTTTATGAAGCAGAGAAATCTAAAATTATAATCCAAAAACTTCATGAATATTTTCCGGAAAATGAAACAAACTTCGACCTCGACGATTGTGATAAAATTTTAAGAGTGGAGGGAGCATATATTTTATCTGAAAAGATTATGGCCGTATTAAATGATGAAGGCCATTTTTGTGAAATTTTGGATTGAAAATTAAGAAGCCTTTCTATTCAATTACTTTTAAAACCAGGGGTTCAAGTAATTGATCCCATTTTAAATATTGCTCTGACGATGGATGAAGGCCGTCTGGTGCAATTAAAGAAGGGTCATTTTTGGCTTCCCGTGAAATTGGAGTTACGTCTAAATAGTGGGCACCCGCATGAAGCGAAATCAAATAATTGGCTTCATTAAACTCGTCTATTTCTTTTGCAATTTTTGCTGTATCGAGTTTACTTGCAAATGGAGTAACACTATAATCTGGAATTGAAAGAACAAAAACGTGTTCTTTATTATTTCCGGCATAAGAGATAGCAAGATTTAATAATTGCGTAAACTGCGTTTTATATTCATCCAGTGATCTGCCCTGGTATTGATTATTAACTCCAATCAACAGTGTTACAAACGAATAATTAGCTGTTGGCGGAGTGCTATTTAGTGCATTGAGAAGATTTCCTGTTGTCCATCCGGTAACGGCTACAATTTCCGGATTAGCTATTTTAATACTATCATTTTGCAAAAGAGTTACCAGTTGGACGGGAAACCTTCCCGGCTCCGGAACTGTTTCGCCAATAGTATAAGAATCGCCAAGAGCTAAATAAGTTATTTTCCCTGTATCCGCTGTGTTTGTATTTGAACTTGAAATGGTATCTGTTGAATTATTATTTTCAGGGGAAATGCCAGTGCTCTTATCTTTCGTACATGAAATTATTAATAAAAAAGAAAAAGAAAAAATAAATGCTTTTAAGATGTTTGGATAATATGGCCTTTTTAATTTCAAAATATTGAATTTTTTATTCAATACTTACGAAAGTATTCTTCTTTCAGATTAAGGAGCTATACTTATTTGTACAATATTTCATAATATTCCTCTACCATCCGGTTGCTGTCAAAAGCAAACTGGACGTCTCTCATGCCGTTTTTTACGATCTGCCTCCAGGTATCAAAATCATTATAATAAATTGGAAGGATTTCGTTTTCCAGGATCTCATAAATTTTGTTCAAATCATAATTATCCTGTTCTTCCACCTGCATATTCATATAATCTGCCTGGGGAACCACAAAACCATTATTACCATTATTTATAAACTCACAAATCCATCCATCGTTGGTACTCAGGTTTACAGCACCATTCATCGCAGCGGTCATTCCGCTCGTTCCGCTCGCTTCCCTGGGCACCCGTGGATTATTCAACCAGACATCTGCTGCTTGCTTTAAGCGCTTGCTTAAAGCAATTTCATAACCCGTACAAACTGCTACATTTTTATATTGCTTGCTCAGGTTTACCAGGTGATTAAAATCGTTGATAGCAGGAAAATCAAGTGGGTAAGGCTTTCCTGCCCAAATAATTTGAACAGGGTATTTGGGGTTATTTAATAATGCTTCAAACCGGCTATGGTCTCTTGTAATTAGTTCTGCTCTTTTATACCCGGCAAACCTTCTTGCCCAAACAATAGTGAGAATATTAGGGTCCATTAATTTCCCGGTTTGATCGGCGACGATAGCCAACGCACGTTTTTTTAAATGCCTTTTGCGGTCATCAAACCAATCATCATTGCGTTCTTCGCGCGCTCGGTATAATTGTTTATCAGCCCAAAAACTTTTGTTCTGCGCATTGGTGATTGCCTTTATTTCGCAGACCCCGTCATATTTATACCACATTTGCCGGCTTACTTCACCGTGTAATTGAGAAACCCCGTTTGCAAGATGGGCAAACCTTAAAGCAGCAAGAGAATGGTTAAAAAGATCATCTTTCATTCCGGTGATTTCCCTTACCTGCTCCAGCGGCATTCCACAGAAATAGCTCATTTTTTCACAAAGGTAAATATCGTGTTTTTCATTTCCGGCTTCTTCCGGTGTGTGTGTAGTGAATACCAAACGTTTTTTTACCTCTTCCTTATTTCCGAATTTTTTATATAAATAAAACGCCGCGCTTACCGCATGCGCTTCATTAAGATGGTAGAGGTCGGGGTTGTAGTTCATTTTATCCAGTAAGGTGGCTCCACCTACACCCAATAAAATAAACTGGGCAATTTTGGTAGCCGCATTTCCATCATAAAGCCTATGAGTAATGGTGCGTGAAACATAATCGTTTTCGGGCACATCGGTGCTTAATAAAAATAAGGGAGCGCTGTTAAAAACCTTCGGATTAAGGTATAAAACTTTTACCCACACAGGATGGTCATGGATATCAATCTGGAAACGGATACCCGTTTCTTCGAGGAAATTATAGATTTTTTCGATCCATACTACTTTTAATGTTTGATCCTGGTTTCTTGCCTGGTCATAATAACCTTCTTTCCATAAAATACCAATGCCGATTAAATTCTGGTGCAATTCAAACGCGCTTCTTAAATGCGACCCTGATAAAAACCCAAGGCCGCCGCTATAAATTTTTAGGGGTTGGTCAATGGCAAATTCCATTGAAAAATAAGCAACTTTTTTCCGGTACCGTTCGTTTATTTCATAGGGAATCACATAATTTTCAAAACTCATATTGATCGTTAATATTTACTGAGGGCGCAAATATAAACGTAAAATGTAAGAAAATAATTGTATTCCGAAAATCAATGTGTAAAATTTACACGCATTTGATTTTATAAATAATTTATAAAAAGTTTTGTATCAATAAAAGTGGAGAAAAGAGATTGCAAAAGCCAGGTATATGAAATTTAAGAAGGAATCACCGCACTCACCTCAATCTCAATAAGCAATTCTTCATCTATTAACCGGTTTACTTCAACCATTGAAGTGGCAGGTTTTATCTCTTTAAAAAAAAGCGCGTGTGCTTTTCCTATTTCTTTCCATTTAGAAATATCAGTTACATACATCCTTGTTCTTACCACATCTTTAAGGCTGCTTCCGGCTTCAATTAAAACCTTTTCAATTTTTTGAAAAATAAAAACCGCCTGCGCATACACATCTCCTTTTCCAATAATCATTTCGCCTTCAATAGCGGTGGTGCCTGAAACCTCAATCACATTTCCAACTTTAACGGCACGCGAATACCCAACTACATTTTCCCATTGCGCGCCTGAATTAAAAAGTTTTTTTTGTTGCATAATTGTTGGTTGAAAAAATGAACGTTGTATAGAAGATTATACTTTTCTTATTGAGGGTTTGCTGATTTTAATTTTTCAATTTGTTCAGAAATCTTCTTATTCCACGCCAATTGTTTTTCGGTATCTGTACTGTTTTTGGTTTCCCGGTCATATTCTTTTTGCCAATCATTTTCTTCATTATAAACCCGGTTAAAAATGGAATTTAATAAACTTTTATAATTGGTATAGGTAAAATGTGCCTTTCTTATTTCGGCTTCTAATTTCGCTGCGCCTAATCTTGTAATGTCAAAATGATGTTGCTCGTGTTCCAGTTGATAAGCAGAATTTACATTTGGTTTTTTCCACGAATCATGTTTGGTAAAAAAAGTAAATACCCCTACCGAAATATCAATATTATTTTCATCTGAGTGCATAGATGAATTGAAAGAAAACCCGGAAGCCGTCTCTGCTCCCCAAGGGACAGAAGGAGGCACTTTTCCCTGGAAATCTTTCCAGGTAAGCTTTCCGTCAAAATTATAATAAATGGTATCGCTTTCCGGATGGTTCTTATAATTTTCCATAAAAACACGCACCGTTACTTTTTGAGCAAATGTTTGAAGAGAAAAAAGGAAAGAGAAAAGGGTTAGAAATAAAATTTTTTGTAGAATCATTTTTTAAAGACCGCACGGATGTTATGCAATCGCGAATTTCATTTTTTATATTTTAATTATTGGTTAAAGCCAGATTTTTAACAGGAATTACACGAATGATTTTGACAAGGGCAAAATCAAATTTCTATCATAAGAGAAATGAAAATAAAAATTCTGGTTATTTATTAGTTTACTGTCACTTTTCACTCTTCTCTTTTAACCGTTCAACTCATCTTCAGCACTTTGCGCAATCGCCCCAATTGATTGCTTATTCATACATTTAAAATGGCCAAGCGGGCATTTGTCAAAACCGGTTTTTGAACAAGGGCGGCACCACAATTTATTTACCTGGAAAACTTCATATTTTGTTTGATAAGGAACCATTCCGAAAGAAGGAACCGTATTTCCCCAAACAGAAAGTATGTTTTTTTTAAAAGCGGCTGCAATGTGCATCAGCCCGGTATCGTGGCTGATCACTAATTTTGAATTACGAACAATATCGGCAGATTCGTTTAATGAAAATTTTCCACAGGCATTATAAATCTTTACGGTATCATTTTCCGCAATTTTTTCTCCATTTAAAAAATCTTCTTTTCCGCCTAAAAGAACTATCGGGTATTTGATTTTTTCAGCCAGTTCTTTTAATTTTTCAACCGGCAATTTTTTAGTGTTATGAGCCGCTCCGATGGCGATAGCAACATATCCATGCGTATGTGAAAAAGGAATATCGCCTTCTTTTATTTCATCTTTTTTGGGAATAAAATAATCAAGCCCAAGATTGTCATTTACCACGCCCAGCTTTTCAACTGTTTGCATATAACGGCCAACAATATGCTTTTGTGGCAGCCAATTTATTTTGAAATTGGTGTAGATCCATTTTTCAATATTCAATTTTTTAAAAGAAAGAAAATGGATTTTACTCAAAGCCTTTTTTATGCGTAATGTCCGCAGGTTGTGATGAAGGTCAATTATATAATCATATTCTTCTTTTTTTATTTCTTCAATTGTATTGGCCAAATCATCTTCCAATAAAAGAATTTTATCCAAATAAGGATTTGATTCAACAATGGCTGCGAATTTTTTTTTGGTAAGGTAATGAATGGCTGCCCCAGGGAACTTTTTTCGCAAATTGCGTATAACCGGCGTCGTTAGCACGATATCGCCAATAGAAGAAAAACGGATTACCAGGAATTTATCGGTTTTATTTTTATCTTTTGAAGCCACATTCAGATTTTTTATAGAATTCCCGGAGCTTAAAGAATTATTTTTTAATAAAAGGCCTGGTAAAATTTGAATTACTACAAATACAGTAAACAAAGAAATACCAGGGATTTTAATTTAATCAACCGGAGGCGATTTTTTTTTGTGAGTAAATAATTTCCACAAAACAGGAAAAGTAGTTACCACAATAATTCCAAAAACAATAACTTCCAGGTGTTCTTTTAAATCAAAATTAAATTCTTTCATGATGATTGTTTGCAAGAAATGGCCACAAACCAGCATGCTTCCAACCCATAACATACTGCCCACAATATTGTAAAGGGCAAATTTATGTTTGTCCATTTTTACTATTCCCGCCACAATAGGGGCAAAAGTTCTGACAAAAGGGACAAACCTTCCCAATACAATTGCCCCGGCGCCATTTTTTTCATAAAATTCATGTGCCTGCACCAGGTGTTTTTTTCTGAAAAGAAAGGTGTCTTTTTTTTCAAATAAAAACGGGCCGCTTTTTAAACCAAACCAATAACCTACAAAGTTTCCAAGGATGCCTGCAACGGTTATTAAAATCCATAGTATCCCGAGGTTTACCCATTGACTGTGTGAATTGAATAAAGCGGCCTGTACCACTTGTTCGCTGTAAATGCCGGTTACAAAAAGCAGCGCATCGCCGGGTAAAAAAAAGCCGGCAAACAAACCGGTTTCTGCAAAAATGATAAAAAGGACCATCCACAATCCGCCATGTTCTATATAGAATTGCGGATTTAGTAAATCCTTTATATTTATCATTCCTAAAATTTCAATCAAATTCACTTCTGATAATTTTAATAGGGGCTAAAACAATTTTTATCCGATAAAGAAACAACAAAAATCCTTAATTTAAATAGAAATCACTAATCAGGAACAAAAGCGAGCGCTTTTTCTTCATCAAATTCCCCTTCCCATTTTGCGATAACACAACTCGCCAATGTATTGCCCAATACATTTACCGAAGTGCGCGCCATATCCATTAATACATCAATTCCTAAAACAGCAAGTACCGGCCAGACCGGCAACCCAAAGGAAGAAACGGTTCCCAATAATATTACTAAAGATGCACGCGGTACGCCTGCAACGCCTTTGCTGGTGAGCATTAAAGTAAAACCCATAATTAATTGTGCTCCAAACGACATGTGGATTCCGGCAGCCTGCGCCACAAAAACACTTGTAAGCGACAAGTACAGGGTAGTTCCGTCAAGGTTAAATGTATAGCCGGTAGGCAAAACGAACGATACGATTTTACGTGGCACGCCAAATTTTTCCATGTTTTCCATCGCGATAGGTAATGCGGATTCTGAACTGGTAGTTGCGAAAGCAATAGCCACAGGCTCTGATACCGCTTTTATAAATTGCCTGATGGGAATTTTTAAAAAATACGCAATAGAAAAAAGTACTACTCCAATAAAAACAAATAGCGAAGCATATAACGTCAGCAATAATTTCATTAATGAATACAGAATGTCAAGCCCTAAATTTCCAACGGTAACCGCTATCGCCGCGCCCACGCCGAACGGTGCAAAATACATAATGATATTGGTAAATTTGAACATTGTTTCGGCAAGGCTTTCAGAGAATAATAACATCGGTTTGCGTTTTTCTTCCTTCACCAAAGCGAGCCCGATTCCAAAGAGGACACTGAAAACAACAATCGGCAGCACATCTCCATTGTAGATGGATTTTATAATATTTTCCGGGAAAATATGAAGCAAAACATCTTGCCACGTATTGGGCACGGCAGCAGGAAGTTCTTCATGAAATCCGGGAGGGATATGAATCCCAACGCCTGCCCGGGAAATATTAATGGCAAGAAGCCCTATAAATAAAGCAACCGTTGTTACCAGTTCAAAATAAAGCAAAGATTTCCAACCCATTCTTCCAACCTGTTTCAGGTCAGAATGGCCGGCAATGCCAACAACCAAAGTTGAAAAAAGGATGGGCGCGATGATTGTTTTTACCAATCTTAAAAAAATCAGGCTTATTACTTTTAGTTCGGGCGCAAATTTTGGAAAGTCAATTCCAATCTCTACGCCAACTACCATACTTATCAGAATCCACGTAGTAAGTGTGCGTTTATAAAATCCATAAGTAAGTAGTGAAGCAATAAATATCCATCTGGTGGCAAGAAGAAATAGGGGTGGAAAAACATAGAAATGATAAAAGCCAATTACATGAAAAATGGCTGCAATCGTAAGTATCAAAAAAACCAGGAAGGCGCTTTTTCTTTTCATAAATTCAGTTAGATGCTATAACCAAAAATAATGAATAGAATGGTAAGTACATTTATCCATTGCTTTCGTTTTCAAAAATTGAATTAAACCAGCAAAGCAACAAATTAGCACGATTTCTGTTGGGTAAGAAAATAAATTTTATTCAGGTAATTATTAATGAACCTTTGAATAAAAATCCTGCGGCGCCAGGTAACTATAAAACGATCCATATTTTTAAATTAACCGAAAAGTACAATTATCATGTTTACTAAACATCAAATTCTTTCTTACCTTAAATATTCAATTGCGGCTGCAACCGCTTACCTTATTTGTGTTTATATTTTTCTTTCCATGGACAGTTACCTACAAACTTATATTTTATACATCGGCAATATGGTGTTCGCTTCGGTAATGGTAATTTTTATAGTAAACTTTAGTAAGAAAAGGGACAATAATGTAAGCCCTAAAATGACGATAGCAGCGGGGCTTATAACTGCCGCAATGGGAGTTATCATATCATGTTTGGTTATTTTTATTATGCTGGCTATCATGAAACCATCCGGGTATAATGATATAATTCACACTTCCAATATATTGGCAAAACCCGCTCCGTCCTTGCAAGGTAACGGGCATGCGTTGATGTTCATATTATTTATGGATGCTGTTTTTGGAAATATTGGCGCGGGTGCTTTTGTTTCTTTCATGCTACCCACTATGCTCCGCAATGATCTAACCGGCGATCCTTCTACGATGCATCCGAAATAAAAAAGATAAAGTATTGAATAGTTTTGGGCAAAAATACCAGCTTAGTTTTTCAAAGCCACAATTCGTAATCTTTTATAATCTGCATACCACTTTCCATCGCGGTAATTGGTGGTTCTTAATTGTTGCCCGGCATCTTCCAAAACGGCTTCAATTTCTTTATCGCTTACGCCTTCAAGGTAAGATCGCGCAAACATGCGGAGCCAATCTTTAATTCCGTTTTCATCTTTTAGTAAAGTTTCACGGTCAAAATGTGTGGCAAAAATTACCCTGAAACCATTTTGTTCTAACAGGGAAGCATATTCTGAAAGGGAAGGGAAATACCATATTTCTTTTTTTGAAATGCCGCTAAAGCCATTTTTGTTTAACGCATTTTTAAGGGCGTTTACAATATGTGCTACATTTCCTTTGCCTCCCATTTCGGCAACAAACCTTCCATTGGTTTTTAGGCAATCATAAATTTGTTTTACCGCTTTTTCCTTTTCTAAAACCCAATGCAAAACCGCATTGGAAAACACCGCATCAAATTTTTTATCAAAAGTAAAGCCGGTAGCCGGTTGTAATTGAAAATCAATCAAAGGGTATTTTTGTTTAGCGGCTTCAATCATTTCCGGGGAATTGTCTATGCCCGTAACCTGCGCGCCTTTCAGCCTTATCAGTTCTGCCAGGCCACCTGTGCCGCAGCCAAGGTCTAAAATTTCTTCGCCATTTTTTGGGTTAAGCAAACCGGTTACCTCTTCGCCGTATTTTGAAACAAAACCATGTTTCTCGTCATATAAATTATTGTCCCATTTCATTTTTTTTTATTTTATTTATTTTGATTGATTTACAAAAATGAATTGAAAAATTGAAAGGTAATTAATTATAAAAAATACCAGTGGGCAAAGAAATAATTGAAATTGTTATTTTGGTTTAAAAAGGGGATTTTAATTTCTCAACCGGGCATTTATTAATTCTTTCAAACAGGATATACTATCCGGAATATTTTTTCGTTTTTATATTGTGTAGTACTTTTTTCATATTTCTTTTATTTAAAAGCAGTTGCGTAAGCAACTGTTTTTTTTGCATAAGAGGCCTTCCCATAATATTGAATTATGCTGCATTTAAATAAAACTTTTTCCATTCTTTTTTAATTTATTCCTTATTTTTCAGGTTATTTAAAATGAGCCATAAACAATTGTGTTAAATAATTTAATATTATTTCTTTATTTTTCACACTTTTAAGAACTAAAAAATTCCGACCAAAAAAATGAGTAGTTTATTTATTACAAAGCCGGTAAGCCACCTGATGCATGAAGCAGGTGAATCTGAAAACAGTTTAAAAAGAACATTAGGCCCGTTAAACCTGATTGCGCTTGGAATAGGCGCTATTATTGGTGCCGGTTTATTTGTAAGAACCGCCGCCGCCGCCGCCCAGCACGCCGGCCCTTCTGTAACTTATGGGTTTGTAGTCGCTTCGCTGGGCTGCGCTTTTGCAGGATTATGCTATGCAGAATTTGCCTCAATGATTCCAATTGCCGGTAGTGCTTATACTTATTCTTATGCCACCATGGGCGAATTTATTGCCTGGATCATTGGATGGGACCTTGTTCTGGAATATGGTGTTGGAGCCGCTACAGTAGCCATTGCCTGGGCTGAATATTTTAATAAGTTCTTAGAAATTTTTCATGTCCAGGTCCCGTATGAATGGTGCCATTCGCCTTTTAATGTCTCGACGGACCACCTGCATCATGGAATCTTAAATCTTCCCGCGCTTGGCATTGTGGTAGTGCTGTCGCTTTTATTGATCAGGGGAATGCAGGAGTCGGCAGTGGTAAACGGAATTATTGTTCTTTTAAAAGTTGCCATTGTAGTAGTGGTAATTGTGGTGGGTTGGCAATATATGAAGCCTGCAAATCATACACCATTTATACCTGCACCAACCATCTATACCGATCACATGGGAATTTCCTATCATTATGGGGGAATATTGGGAATCCTTGGCGCGGCGGGGGTCGTCTTCTTTGCCTTTATTGGTTTCGATGCGGTTTCTACTGCTGCGCAGGAAACCAAGAATCCCGGTAAGGATATGCCAATTGGTATCTTAGGGTCACTTGTTATTTGTACCATTTTATACATTTTATTTTCTTATGTACTTACCGGAGTTGCTTCAGTAGATGAATTTAGAAACCAGGGAAGTGAAGCGTCTGTTGTTTATGCTATTGAACACATGAGCGGCTCAATGGTAGGCGGCGTTTGGGTTCCGGCGTTACAGTGGCTGAGCGATTTGGTAACCGTTGCTATTTTGCTGGGATTTTCTTCTGTAATCCTGGTGATGCTTATGGGCCAATCAAGGGTATTTTATTCAATGAGTAAAGACGGGTTGGTGCCAAGAGTTTTCGCTGATATTCATCCGAAATTCAAAACGCCTTATAAGTCTAACTTAATTTTCCTTGCATTAGTTGGTTCTTTTTCGCTTTTCATACCGGGCGATATTGTGGGTGATATGACGAGTATAGGAACCCTGTTTGCTTTTATCCTGGTGTGCGCCGGCGTGTGGATCATGCGGGTAAAACATCCGGAATTAAAAAGAGGTTTCAAAGTTCCTGCGTTTCGGGTAGTTTCTATTGCGGGAATTCTAGTTTGTGCTGCCATGATCTTCGGATTGGGCTGGACCAACTGGGTAAGGCTTTTCGGATGGTTGATTGATCGGTTTCATTATTTATTTTGGATACAGCCGCCATCACAGCCGTTTAAGAAACCCGGATAAATACCCTTATGACGACCGCGAGGATGTTCATGAAATTCCGGAAGACATTCCACCGCTTATTTAATCAACGTTAATTAATATAAATAAAAACCGTTTCAATATTTGAAGCGGTTTTTTAATTTTAAATAAGATGAACAGTAAACCAACTTTTAAGTGGTATTTTTATTTTGTAATAAAACACCTTCATTATCGTAGTTAGGCGCAAGTGCACATGAAGAAAAGACTTACATATCTCATAGGGTTACTGCTAATTGTTAGCTGTGCAACCAAACCTAACGATTTCAAAAATTATCTCTCACAAATTAAGCCCATACCTACTCCTATCAAATTTTGGACGATTGGGTATACTGATAAAAAAATTGAAAATAAAGTAGATGAGAGATTATTTGAAAAGTATAAATCCGTATATGCTAACGAGATTTTTGGAAAACTATATGAAAACAAACAAACTGCCGGAATTATTTATACAGTATACGGCGACGTTTTAGCCCCCGTTCTAATAACTTATGATAAGCAAGGCAATAGAATTGACTCACTCGGCCTTTTTGATAATGCTTCCGGATACAATTTGGAGAAAGAAACTTTTGTTTCGGTAACACTTCATCCTGATCTAACAATTCAGGAAGTTGACAGTACTTTTACCTATACATTGAATGACAAAGGAGATGATAGAATTCCAGGTTCAGATAAGTTAACCGTTGATTCAATTATTTATAGTATTAACGAAAACGGAAAAATAATAAGAACATCCCCCAATTGAAATAAGAGCGGCAATACAACTAGGGCAAAAGCGCGGCGTATCTGTGCTATGGATAGGCGCAGTAAACCAATTTTTATTGGGTATTTTTATTTTACATAAAACCCTTCCTCATCTCGGGCATTTAGATGATTCGAAATTAACCTTAGACGGCCCCTTACAGGAGGCTCGGCCCGGGCACAAGCCTTGATAAAGAGAAAATAATTTGTGCCCCCCACTGGAAGTATTTATTTTCTTTTATTTTACCCAGAAATGCTTTTTTTAGCATTCTTTCTTTTGCTGTTTTGTAAATAGATATTTCTTCTTTAAAGATTTTTACCATAGAAAATTCTCTGTGTATTCTTAAATTTTCAACTTCCCGCGAATAGTTCCAGATGGCTTGTTCGATATCTTTAAGTTCCCAATCGGATATTCTTTTAAGGTATTCCTGGCGGTTACTCCTGAGGTTATTCGAAACCTGGGTGATATAATCTAACTGGGCTTTGGTTTTTAATGAGTCTGGTACATAACTGGTAAGGGAGATAGGGTTTTTCTGATCGGGCTGGAAATGGTTCATGGTTTTTCTTTTTGATGTTTTTTGGATATTGGATTAAATAAATAACGTATTAAAAAGAAATTTATTCTTGTGAACACAGGTTTCTTTTCGGCCGGTGCAGGTGTTGTGTGTTTCCAATCTGATAAATGGTAAGGATTGTAGCGCCTCACTTCGGTTCGTGCGCGCACAAACCGAAGTGGCTGTATGTAAAGGGCGATTATTGATTTTATAGCTTATAAATATAAGCTACCGCAAAGCCCCGCAAAATAATTTCTAATGCGGGGCTTTGTAAGCGGGCTTTTCGGATAGCCCAAGCTTAGAAAGGCACTGATGCCCATTTAAAAAGGGAATTGTATATCTTAGATTCATGGCAGCGTATATTTAACAGATGATAGTGGCTCAGCATACCCGTGTTCCGCAAGGCCAAACCAGGGCGAAGACATGGCAGAGGAGTAAAAATAATATTCAGAAACAACCTTTTTCTTGTTTAGTGCATTTATAATTAAAAGCTATCAATCAAACAAAGACATTGCTCATGAAAAAAATTATTTTTATCCTTCTCGCAACATTTATATTGACACCCGCATTTGCACAATTAAAAAATACAAGATGGGAAGGGGCCGTTAAGGGAGACGACCCCCGAAATACAATATTGGATTTTAAGGAAGATACGCTCATTCTTTATGCAGTTCCCAATAACGAAATTGTGGAAACAATGACGTACACTATCAATGGCAATTCATTTACTGTAAAAAAGGTAAAGGGGCAAAGTGATTGTGACAATACAAGCCCGGGGAAATATGGATTCCAAATAAAAGGCGGCAAAATGCTAATCAAACTCATTAGTGATGCATGTAACGACAGGTCTTCTGCTCTTGAAACTACAAATTGGACGAAGTTGAAAGGCCATCAGAAATAGGCTACTCATGGAAAAGTATGACGAGTATAGCAAACCATAGGTTGGCATAATGTATTTATGAGTATTCAATTTTAATTTACGGCATTCCTAATAGGAACTGATTAAAAACTTACCCCTATTTTGGCGCAAGGTTTTGGTGGTTTGTGTTTTCGCGCAAGCTCCTAATTGGCGCCGATATGCAGCCATAGCAAGAAGCATTTGCGTATCTGTGCAGTGGATAGTTGCAGTAGAACCCGCCGGTACCATTCGGGCAGGTAACTTTATATTGGGTATTTTATTTTGGGATAAGCCCCTTAGTTTTTCACAAGCACCATTTCGTTATTTATATTATTTGATAACTTTTCTTTTTAAGAAAAGAAACAAAACACCAGTGGTAGAAAACGGATAACATGAGCAAGGTCAGCCCGGGAGATGATACTCGTTGGCAATACACCATTATCGGCTGGCTACCTTTAATAAACAAGCTTTTATAGTAAACAAACAATTTTTAAAGATTCTTGTTTTAAGATAAAAAAGTTGAGGCTCTGTAACATAAGTTGCCGTATGGAAAATTTACCTGAGGGAACTTTGCAGCAAGAACAATAAGCAGCAAGAACAATAAAATAAATTATATGAGTTATTATTTTTCAAAAACCGTAAATGAAAATTTTGATACAGCAATAGAGCATGTAACCGGGGAACTTAAAAAAGAAGGTTTTGGTGTACTTACTCAAATTGATGTGCAGGAAACATTAAAGAAGAAACTGGATGTAGATTTTAAGAAATACCGGATTCTGGGTGCCTGTAATCCAAACTTTGCTTACCAGGCTTTGCAACTAGAGGATAAGATTGGTTCAATGTTGCCTTGCAATATCGTGGTTGAGGAGAATCCGGATGGAACAGTGGAAGTTAGCGCAGTAGACCCTGTTGCTTCAATGATAGGGGTAAAAAATGATTCACTTGGCGGTGTAGCGATGCAGGTGAGTGATAAACTAAAGAAAGTGATCAGCAATCTTTAATCTTATTTCAATAAAATAATAATATAAATAAAATGAAAGCAAATGTAGGAATGGCAGACAAAGCCGTAAGGATACTTGCGGCAGCCGCAATCGGTATACTGTATTTCATGAATGTGATTACAGGAACAACAGCAATTGTACTTTTAGTAGTTGCTATAATTTTCGTACTCACCAGTTTAATAAGCTTTTGCCCGCTCTATTATTTGCTGGGAATCAAGACAAGGAAAAAAACAATTCAATCATAATAAAATTTAAATAAAATCATGGCACACGAAGTTGAAGTACAATGGATGGGTAAAATGCAGTTTAATGCATTGGTAAACGGACATACAGTTATAATGGACGGACCGGAAAAAGTAGGTGGAGAAGATAACGGCCTATTCCAAAACCATTTGTTTTAACTGCTCTTGCAGGTTGCACCGGTATGGATGTAGCGGCAATTTTAAGAAAAGCACAAAAAGAAGTGAACGATTTTGATATGAAAGTTACTGGCGAAATCAGTAAAACTGTACCTATTCAATATACTTCGATTCATATAATTTATGATTTCAAAGGGCCACAGGAAAATGAAGAAGCTGCCTTGAAGGCTGTTACCGATTCGCAGGAAAAATATTGTGGTGTGAGTAGCTTGTTGAAGAAAGCTGTGCCTGTAACCTGGGAAGTAAATTATAATGGGGTTCAGGTGTTTAATAATAAAGAAGAAGAAATAGCAGTATTAGCTTAAATTTCGTCTATTCTAAAAGTATTATATATATGGAAACTATTAAGGAAACATTATTTTCTAACTGGAATTTTATGCGCTGGGTGAGGCTGGCATTAGGAATAGTAGCCGGAGTGCAGGCAATTGCATTTCATGATACGTTGTTAGGATTCTTGTCTGCATTCCTGCTTTTTCAATCTCTTACAAACACAGGTTGCTGCGGAGCAGGCGGTTGTGCTGTTCCACGATCAACAAAAATTGAAAAGCATCAGGAAATTGAATTTGAGGAAATAAAGGGGAGTATAAAATAAACTGTGTAAAATAATTTTTTGATATGGCAGAATGCAGCAGGAAGCGAAGTCCTTGCTAAAAAATGGCCAGGCTCAATGCCCGGCTATTTTTTAAACAGGTATTAACATCATGCCGCTCTAACTGGCGCAGTTATGCAGCCAAGGCAAGAAGCGTTTGCGTATCTGTGCCGTAGATAATTGCAGTAAACCCCGCCTGTACCATTCGGGCAGGCAACTTTTATTTAGGTATTTTTATTTGCTAAATGTAACGACATATCTTTGGGATAGATGTACATATTGTTGGCTGCTATCCTATCTTTAAATTTTATCACGTAAATTCTAAATATGGCAAAGACAATCAATCAACCTATGAAAGCTAGAATTGAAAGTGATTTTGTTGTGTTTCTAATAGGCATGCGCGTTAACCGGTTTTGGAAATTTCATCAAATTTATTAGTAGTTCAGCAATCCTGCAGACATGCGTGACTTACTTGCAAAAAAAGTTTATAAGCAAAATCGCTTGATGGCGTCAGTAATAATTTATATATTAGTATCTTCAATTATCTCATCTGTTGCTTCCCTTTGATTTTCACTATCAAATAATAAAATCAAACTGCTCATGAGAAAATTATTCTTCCTGTTATTTTTATTAGCATCTATTCCAACATTTGCTCAAAGGCATAAATCATCCGCTGATAAACGCTTTGCCGGGCTTGATACCGCATTTGCAAGAGTGTTGAAAGACTGGCATGCTGCGGGTTTTGCTGTTGCCATTGTAGAGAAAGATAAAGTGGTCTATGCGAAAGGTTTTGGCTATCGCGATTATGAAGATAAAATTCCGGTAACGCCAAATACCTTGTTTGCGATTGGCTCGTGTACCAAAGCGTTTACTGGTTCCCTCATTGGTATGCTGGATAAAGAGGGCAAAGTTGATATTGACAAACCTGTACGCAATTATATCCCGGAACTGAAATTTTATAACAATGAAATGAACGATCATATAACGCTCCACGATATGATGTGCCATCGCACCTGGCCTTCCGAGGCATGATTTATCCTGGTATCTTTTCCCTACGCATTCAATGGATTCGCTGATGCGCCGTATTCAATACATGGAACCTTCTGCAGGCATAAGGGAAAAATGGCAATACAATAATTTTATGTTCATGATGCAGGGTGAATTGGTACAAAAGCTTACTGGCAAGAGCTGGCAAGATAACATCCGGGAAAAAATATTTAAACCTCTTGGTATGGATAGTTCAGATGTATCTCTTGCGGAGTGGGCGAAAAGCAGTAATGAAGCATTTGGCTATGGCTTAAAGAAAGACAGCATCATTAAAAAAATAGATCATTATGATATTGCTGCAATGGCGCCTGCCGGCAGCATTAACAGCAGCGTAAATGATATGGCAAAATGGGTGTCTCTCTGGATCAATGGCGGTAAATTGAAAGGGAAAGAAATAATTCCGGCTTCTTACGTAAATGAAGCTATGACAGTACAGATGGCAACGGGCGGGGGCTTCCCTGATAAAGAAATGCCGGAAGTATATTTTTCAGGTTATGGTTTTGGATGGTTCCTGGCTTCTTACCGGGGGCATTACCGTGTGGAGCATGGGGGTAATATCGATGGGTTCAGCGCAAGCACATGCTTTTATCCCACTGACAGTATTGGCATTATCGTGTTAACCAATCAAAATGGTTCTGCGGTACCTTCTGTTGTGAGAAACCTCGTTTCAGACAGAATGTTGGGATTAAAATATTTTGACTGGGAAACCTACCTGAAAAACAGCGCCGATTCAGCAAAAGCTAAAGCGAAAGCTGCGGAAGTGAAAAAAGTTTCGGAAAATAAAACAATTGGAAAACCGTCACATGATCTTAAAGATTATGAAGGCTTATATTCCAATCCCGGCTATGGCACTTTTGAACTTGCATTAAAAAATGATTCTCTCTTTGCTACTACACCAAAGATGGCCTTATGGCTGCAACATAAAAATTATGATATTTTCACTGTATGGCCTGTTGATGATAAGGATGGTATTGACACAACCGGTATGAGTTTTTTAGCGCAGTTTAACACTAATCTTTCAGGTTATATTGAAAGCGCCGCTATTAACCTGGAACCAACGATAAAGCCAATTGTTTTTACCCGCTCTGCCAAAGAAATTTCCAAAGACAGCCTCAAGGCTTACACCGGTGAATACGAAATAAGTAACGTGACGATTAAGATATACACGAAGGCGGATAACAGCCTTTACATGTTTGTTCAGGGGCAACCGGAATACAAACTTATTCCTATTGATAAAGATAAATTTTCACTTAAAGGGCTCAATGGATTTTCTGTACAATTCAACAGGAATGAAAAAGATGTAGTAACAGAATTACTATCAATACAACCCAACGGTACTTTTAAGGCAACAAAGAAGAAATAATTGGTTCATGGTTGGCAACCTTGAGTGAAAAATTATTTCAACCCATAGGCGACAATTACCTGGTTTGAAAATGAAGCTGAATATACGTGGCCGACAGCAATAGTGGCAGCCGAAAATTTTCTCTCTGAAACGCCTGAGGAATAGTACACTCCGCTTATTGTCCAAAGTAACAGTAAACCAACTTTTACTTAAGATTTTTATTTTCCTCAATTAACCTTTAGGCTTCGTTAACCACTTAATTTTTCACTTAATATTTTTTCGAGCTCTGCTACACTCAGGCCCCTGGCTACAATTTTCCCTTCTTTATCAATTAGGAAATTAGCGGGAATATCATAGAGCCCGAAATCATTAAATATTTCACTTTGCGATCCTTTTAAATCGCAAGCCTGTATCCACGGCAGCTTATCTTTCCTGATGGCATTTTCCCAATTTTTTTTATCCATATCGATGGAAATGCCGACAAATTCAATCCCTTTATTAGCATACTTTTCATACAACTTCACCAGCTTTGGATTTTCCTCTCTACACGGTTCGCACCAACTTGCCCAAAAATCAAGAAACAAATATTTTCCCCTGAAAGAGTGGTTGGTGAATGCCCTGTTTTTATTACCGGTAATGGAAAATGACGGAGCCTGCATACCCACGCGCGATTGCCTTTTTGCTGCCAGTACTTTTAAAAGGTGGCGTGCATAATAATTGTTGGCATTGCCCAATGCATTGTAAACCGCTTCCAAAGTTGGCAGATCAGGCTGATCAGGCAGAACCAGCCGGGCAACAAAAGCGGATGTGATGGCCGAAGGATTCGATTTTATTTGTTGCAGGATCAAATCGTGTTTATCACGATAAAATGCCTCCTGCAATTTATTTAAACTATCCGTAGTGATAATTCCTTTCCTGTTTAAAGCAAACTGGTTATCAAACGAAATTTCCAGGCTATATAATTTTTTGCTGAAAGCATTCAGGCTTTCCTGCAAAGGCGTTCCTGTAATAACCGAATTAGCCATCGAATCATTATAAAGGTGTACGTTGGTTACCCCGGTATCCAGCGCGAAGTAAGGAGTGTATGACGAATAAGCTGACTCGTTTTTGATCATTATTTTACCAATTAACGGCTTTGACAATTCACCATGAAATTGAAAATGAGATCCGGATATTTTTGCTGAATCAAATAGTATCATCGGAGTTCGGCCGGTAGTATCATCCCTTCCCAGGAAAACCCAGCCGGTGTCCCTGCCATCAATTTTTCCTTTTATTAAATAAGTACTTTCAGGTTTATTTTTTGAAGCCTTGCCCTTATGATTATTACATGAAGTAATGGTAAGAAGGAATAGTATCAGAAAAATCTTGTTCATCTATTCAAAAATAGTGTAAGCTTCCTGCACCATTGAATTTATTTACAATTTCGATACATCAATTTTAAAAAACTTCGCGGCGTTTTTCCAGAGTATCAGTTCCTTTTTTTCTTCCGGCAGATCGAGTTGTTTCATAAAAGCGAGATAGGATTTAGCAGAGTGCCGCGGGGCAACAAACATTCTACCTGTTATAAGGGTATTTGTTAACCCAATGAAAACCGCGGTTCAGAAGGGGGTAATCTTTCTTCGTTTTTCTGCTAAAAACGATCTTCACAGAATCGGATTTTATAGTACCTTTTAAAAATAAAGTGTCTTTTTTTAAAACATAATGGAATCTTGCAAAATCAGTTGTTGAGTAATCATTTTGGCGAAGGGCATTGGTTTTTTGGAGAGAATCAATTTTACTGAAATACCAGGAATACTGGTTTTCGTTGGTGACAACATTGATGCCTGCATCGTAAGCAATATACATTTTATTCCATCTTACACTATCCATTGGGTTTGAAGGTAAAGTATCATTATTCAGTACAAATAGTTCTGTAGAATAAACACCTTCCAAAGGTACTTTCTCCATTGACTGGTTCATAAGCCGTTTCACAAAAAAGGTGTACAAAAGAAATGCGATCAAAAGCCCTTTTACCGTTTTGAGCGAAATAAGCATCCATTTTTTCCTAACCCTTAATTTATTGTAATTTAAAATTTCGGCTTTGTGAAGGATGAAAAAATTATAAAGTTTTTTCCATTCATAAGTTAGAATAAAGAAACATAACAAAACGATATGAGTAGAAAATATTTTTACCGGTACATCATAGGCATAATTAAGCATTGCGACATTCACCATTACAGTCATGGAGAACAAAGCCCCAAAGGTTTTGGTTTGCCGGAATAGCAACAACAGGCCGCCGGTAACTTCCATAAGGCCACCAAAAAAAGTATAGGCGCGTGATGTTTCCATAAATCTCCACAAAACTCCCATTGGCGACATGCCGCCAAATGTTTTCTCCAGGGAATAATACCCCAGGGCGGGAAATTGCCCTTCAAAAATTTTTGCAAATCCATAAGTAAGCATGGTAAAGGCAACATAATAACGGGCAAGCACGATTGTAAATAAATACAATTGCTGGTAATTTTTCCTTTTATTATCAGCAATTGCCACAATGGCCGCAATGATCAAAGAAAGAACAAGAATTAAAAGTATCAATACATAATCATAAACCGTATCACCGCTTCCGGTCATCTTAATTTTTTCAAGGGAGGATAGATGAACTATTTTTTCCCCAAACCATATTACCCATTTCTGCATCCATAAAATATTGGGTGAAAATTGCGAAGTACTCATAAATAGAAGCACATAAATAATCATCCACAAGCTCAATATCTTTTTATAAAAAGGATCCTTTTTTTGAGAATATTCGTTGATGTTTTGTGCCATAATTTTGCTGATCGTTGGAATGAATAAAAAATTTACAACCCGAAATTAAATTTAGGGGAAAAAACAGCAATAAAATTACATTTGAATTGAAAGATGAGTACCAAAAAAGGATATTTTTATTTTGTAACAAACCCCTTCATCATCGCGGGGATTTAGATGATTTAAAATTAAACCGGGTTGTATTTTAGCCTTTGTGGGTGTTCCATTATATTGAACGGCACAGTAAACAAACTTTTATTTGGTATTTTTAATTTGTAAATGTTATTGATAAATGCCCTGCGTTTAAGTCATAAGCACGAACACCAAGCACGGCGGAAAATTAAATCGATGAAGACAATTATAATCTCTTATTTGATTCTTGCTTTTTTTTCAGCAAAAGTTTCGGCTCAAACCTGGACAGGAAACATTAATTATGGAAAATCAACCATTGAATACCAGGTAAAGCTGACGAAAAAGGATAACGAATCAAAGGCATTTTTTTCAAGTATCGGGATGAATGCCGATGAAATTCCTTGTCAACATACAACTTTCAATAACGACTCGTTGCGTTTTTACGTAATAAGTGATTACTATACTTATGAGTACCAATACATCAGGCAAAATGAAAGTTTCAAAGGAAACCTGAAGATTTATTCAAATGAAACCGAACAACTATTAAATACCTTTGAGACGAATCTGAATAGGAATGATGCCGATGAACAGGATAAGTTTGAAAAGAAAGATTTTACATTTACTTCAAACGGGCTCAAACTATATGGCACATCGTGGAGTCCCAAAAAATCAAATGGAAAAGGTTTGTTTTTTGTAACCTCTTCCCAGGGAAACGACCGAAGCGGAACGAATGCAGAAGCCAATTATTTTTCAAATTTAGGATACACTGTTTTTAATTACGATAAACGCGGAACCGGTAAGTCTGAAGGAGATTGGCAATCTGCAACCATTGAAGAACTTTGTTCCGATGATATGAATGCATTGGAATTCTTCTCTAAAATTTCATCCCTGCCGTTGTCAGATATTGGTATAATGGGAAGTAGCCAAGGAGGTATCAAAATTCCATATATCTTATCAAAGTTACCCGGGCTGGGTTTTGGAATTTCGATTAGCTGTCCGGATGGAACCCTTCTGGAAAGTGATTTAAACCATTGGAAAAATTTAAATAGTAGCCAAATAGGTAAGGAAAATATTAACCGAGCCTTAGAAATCCAAAAAGCGGGATATAATTATCTTGCAGGAAATATTTCTTACGAAGCTTTAGAACAAATTAAGAGCAAATACAGCAACCAGGATTGGATCAAATATGTCTGGATTCCAAAACGTGATGTTCAAAAAGATTATAAGTTAAACTTTAGTGGACTTCCTTATTTCCGGAAAATAACACAACCAATTTTGGTCATTCAAGGATTATCTGATAAAGTAATTCCAGCCAATAGTTACGAAATTATTGAAAAGGCAATTAGAAAATCTAAATCGCCCGATTATAAAGTAATTACTTTGGAAAACACTACCCATTCGATGACAGTTTTAAATAAAGAATTTCCTTATTTTCAAATACTAAATCCTGAGTATTTGAATGCCCTTACAGATTGGTTGAATAAAATACGAAATAAATAAAACAGCGTGCTACGTTACAAATTTGCCGGGTTGGACAAAAGATATTTTTTTGCCACACCTGGTTTATACGTTTAGCAATAGCAGCCATGTTTGCAATGAGTAACTAAGAGCCCTGATTCCCGGTTTCCCTGAGTTATTATTTCGATTCGGCCACACTCTAAAAAAAGCCACGCCATGGGACGCGACAGAAGAACGAATCAAATCATTAGTCGAATAAGTTCCTGGCTGCCAACGATTTCCCTTGTCCCATAGATTGACTACTTTATAAGAAGTTGCTTTTGACAAACCCACCTCTTCAACGGTAGTCGTCATAAATGCACGGTCTTTGCCACGGTTTAACAACAACACAGCAAAGCTGCCATCAGACATTGGTTTCACCCACACTTCCTGGCCTCCATTATCAGAAACCTTATATCCCTGCTTTCCGGCCGGATCCTGGTTTACTGCTATCACTTCCTTATTGGTCAAAATGTCACGGGTGCTTTCCGTCATGTGAAGCAAATCATTACCGGCAATCAGCGGAGCTGCAAGGATGGCCCACAAACTGAAATGCGTTCGGTATTCAGTATTAGTCATTCCGCCATTACCCACTTCCAGCATGTCCGGATCATTCCAATGCCCCGGGCCGGCGTATTTTTCCAGGCCTACCTGTTGGTCAACAATGTTTATCATACTGTTCCAGTTGTCTGAAATATCTCCGGTTGTGCGCCACAGTTGGCTAATGGCCGGCGCCCACTGGTAAGGATCTTTAACCCCCCACTCACAAATGCTGTAAACAATCGGACGCCCCGTTGCAAGTAAAGCTTTTTCCATTCCTTCATAGCGCTTCATATAATCGACTCCTTCGTTATTGCAATTATCCAGCTTCAGGTAATCAATACCCCATTTAGCAAAACTTTCTGCATCTGTTTTTTCATGATATAAGCTACCCGGAAAACCGGCACATGTCTTTGTTCCTGCCGATTCATAGATACCAATTTTTAAGCCAAGGCTGTGTACATAATCGGCCAGGGCTTTGATGCCGTGAGGAAATCGTTTGGGATCTGCCTGTAATCTGCCCTGGGCATCACGAACAGTATCCATCCACGCATCATCAATATTGATGTACTCATATCCGGCGGCTTTCATCCCGCTGGAAACCATGGCCTGGGCCGCGTCTTTTATTTTTTGCTCCGTGATATCGGTATGAAAAGCATTCCAACTATTCCAGCCCATCGGAGGGGTCTGCGCCAGATGATCCGCATAGCTATTTTTAGAATTGGGGAGATGTTCTTTATTCAATGGCTGGCCCGATGCCACAACTAGTTGAAGCGTCAAAAGAAGGAACAGCCCTGTGATTACAGGAAAGAATAAAAAGGATTTTTTTTGCATCAGAAAATATTAATTAATTGTTTTAGGATTGTATAAATATACGATAAATCGAAAACCCCTTTCCTGGCCTTTGTCCTCACAGCATTTGATAAATTATCATGGGATATCGGGTGAGGACGCACCTCCAGGAAGTAGGGAACCATAACATTAGAATTTCAACTCGGGCCATCCTTCACGGTAAGTACGTTTTACAAACTGGTTAGCTGCATCAAAGTTGGTCACCTTCATGTTCTCTGCATCCCATTGAAGTGTAATGCCGCGTCCCGGATAATTAAACCCTTTTCCATCAGCTGTAGGTTCCCTGTAATCGAAGCTGCGTATAGCCAGGTTGGCCATCAATATACTTTGCGTTAAGCGGTACAGCATACTCTATGAAAGGTGAATCCACTTCCATGTTTCCATATCCGGCGAGGCAGGCTTCTACCCACTGTCCATAATGCCCGTCGGCTCCACCAGGTACACGCGGGTATTTTTGGGGTACATGTACTTCGCTGGTGCGGGAAGTGGGCAGCAATTGCGGGTCCTGCCCATATACGCCGCACATCATTTTACCCTTGGTGCCTTCGAAGATCACGCCATTTCCCACATCACCTTTGCCACCCATGATCTCGTTCGGGCCTAATTCTTCCGGGCGTGCAGGCTGTATGCCGCCGTCCATCCAGTTCAGAATAACATCCTGGCCACTTTTCCCTTTAAATTTCAGGTGTGAAGAAGATGAAACAGGGCCACTCTTCGGGTAATATGCCTGCTGCCAGTTATCCACATAAGGTGTACTTACACTACTAACGACTTCGGTAGGAAATTGAAGTCCCAGTACTTTAAATACAGGGCCAACAATATGACATGCCATATCACCAATAGCCCCGGTACCAAAATCCCACCATCCTCTCCAGTTAAAAGGCGCAATCATATCTTCATAAGGATGTTCCTGGCCGTTCCCAGCCAAAGATCCCAATTAAGCCCTGCGGGTACCGGTGGATTTTTTTGTGACCAGGGAATTCCCTGTGGCCATACCGGGCGGTTAGTCCAGCAGTGAACGGTATGCACCTCACCAATAATACCTGCCTCATACCATTCCATCAACTGGCGGACACCATCGCCGGAAGTACCCTGGTCGCCCATTTGGGTAACGACTTTATATTGCTTTGCGGCTTCGCCCATCATGTGCGCTTCCCATATATCATGGGTTAAAGGTTTTTGCACATAAACATGTTTACCCAGTTGCATGGCATGAAAACCCACCGTCGCATGGTTATGATCCGGGATGCCCACATCTACTGCATCAAAATGTTTATGCTCTTTTTCAAACATTTCCCGCCAGTCATGGTAATATTTAGCTTTGGGAAATAATTTACGGTTCTGCACTGCCTGGCGGTCATCCACATCGCAGAGAAAGGCAATTTCCGCTTTCCCTGTTTTAGCAAAATGGCGGTCATCGTCGCCTCCTTTGCCTCCTGCGCCCACACCGGCAATTAATAGCTTATCACTGGGCGCTACAAAGCCCCTTCCCAATACATGGCGGGGTACAATATAAAAACCCGCAGCGGCAAGGGAAGTATTACGGATAAATTCTCTCCGGGAAGGGGATGATTGCTTAATAATTTCTTTTTCTTCTGGCATAATGATTGTTTTTTAATATTTATAAAATGGAATAAGGCGCTTAACTTTCTACAACAAATATAAAATTCTAAAAATTAATCTCTTACATAACAAGGTCAAATTATTACAAAATACTAATACCGTGTTCATTTGCCTGTGGTGTTCGTGATGATGGCTTTGCAGCCCGGCAATCAACTACAACCGCGGGGAAGTTGAGAGAGAAAGAACCAATTTATTTTTGATTTACCGCAGGGCACTCTGTGGATATTCCATTTTTTGAAATGGCACAGTAAACCCCGCCTGCCCAAGCCCCCGCCAGCCCGCCCGGATAACCTGGTTGGACGGGAATGAATCTTTCGGGCTGGAATTCGGGCACGAAACTTTTATTTGGTATTTTTATTTTGTAACAAACTCCTTCATCATCGCGGGCATTTAGATGATTTAAAATTAACCGGGGTTGTATTTACGTTAATCAGGTAGAGCCGCTTTTTTTTAATAACTGACTGATAAAAAAAGATAAAATAAATTGTTTTCCAGGGCCGGGCAGCGTATTTTAGCTTAATAGAAATGTTGCTTTGTTAAGCGGCAGCCATCACAAAAAAGACAATGGATCGAACAATAATTCCAACGACATCTAAACCGCCTTATTTATTAGGGCTTCTTTGTTTAATACCTTTGGTTGGTGCATTTGTTGGGTTAGGGCTTTTACTGTACGGGCTTTTAAAGTATAAAGACAAATGGCTTTCAATAATTGGTGCAGCAGGTATTATTTGGACAATTGTTGTTTATTCAACACTTTTTTATTTCGGGACACATGCGTCAATAGTTAAAAAAGGCTTTGCAGAAATTTCTCAAATGCAGCTAAACACCTTAGTGAAAAATATAGAGTTTTATAAATTGGAACACGGACAGTATCCTGACAACTTAAAAGAACTTCTTAATGACGACAAACTAGCACCCATCAACGACCCTATCCAGGGTTTGCAAATAAGGCAAAATTCATATTACAACTATGAAAAAGTTGGCGGCAAGTATATACTTTTTTCATCCGGGCAAGACGGCATACCCAATACAAAAGACGATTTGTATCCTCAAATAACCATTACTGACAGCAGTAAAATTGGTTTAATCATAAAATCAAATTGACGGAATATAACTTTCCCCGAGCCATGCCCCTAACTGGCGCAAATAGGCAGCTAAAGCAAGAGGCGTCAGCGTTTCTGTGTCGTGTGGAGGTACAGTAAACCAACTTTTATTGAGTATTTTTATTTTGTAATTTAAATTATATACCATCATGAGTACCGCATTTTGTTTTATAAATGTAATAGCCTATTTTTAGTATAAATTAATAAGTTTACAAACCCCAGGGGCCATTGACAGTAAACCCAACATAGACTAAAATATTTTTTCATGCTGTGGAAATTTCAACTCCGGAAGAACCACTGGAATTATCGCGTTTCTTAAAATGATACCACATGAATAAAACGCTGCCAGGCACATTGAATCACAAAACAGGTTTCGGGAAATTTACCTTTTTAAAAAAAACGGTGGTTGCAGTTATTGGATGTGGCTTGCTTGTATTAGCATCGTGCACTAAAAAGAAGGCTGATAGCAGTGTAACACCAGTTGATAATGCCTGCCAGGTAGACCCGTGTGGAAATCCAATTAAATGCCCCGGAATGTGCCCGGCCAATGGCACCACAGCGATAACAAAAAATGATATAACAGCTACCGGAAGTGTAAGCACTACGGACACTTCTCTTACCGTAGCCGGAGGCACCATGAATATAAACCTGGGAAATAACAATAGCCTGCAGCTCGATAGTGCCAACGTAACGGTGGTGTATAATGCTGACGGATCGGTTCGTTATATGTCCGGCCAGGCGCAGCCGCCTTCGCCTAAAGATTATTTTCAATTTGAGAATCCCGTTAAAGCAGATATCGGGTATTATACCGGAAAATATTTAAATGATAACTGGGGGCTGGACATCACGTTGCAGGATAATCGCTATTATTTTGCTTTTTTATTCTCCGTTAATTTAGAATTAAGGGTAGGTGCCAACAGTGACCCCAACGCTACAAAGCCTATTTCTATACAGGCTCCTTTTGGTGGCCATGTTATTTTTATTGCAGATTATACAGATCCCTTTTATTACTTCGATGGCGAGCAACAATTGTTGGGGTCTTTAGGAATAGCAAATTCTTACCAGGGCCTTATTCCCTATGTGCCCGTACAGCCGGTTGATAAGATTGTTGCGTTTAACGGAAAGAGTTTTAAGTCAGGTAGTTTTAATGTTTTTAAAGTAATTGACGTAAACGGATATATGGTCCAGAACCAGGATTTTAATGTGGAACTTACGAATAACAATCCTTTTCAGCCCACGTTTAAAGCCACCTATGGCGCGGGCATCAATGGTACATTCGACTTGACCCTTCCTATTGTAAGTTTTGTAGATTTCAATATTCCGATGGGCGAATCGAGTGCCGCCATTGTTGCCTCTGCCGGCAGCGGAGGCGTTACGGCACAAGCTTTTCTAAATGGTTTCGCCCAGCCCGACAATTCATGGTGGCCATCTTTCGTTCCGGTAAAACCCAACGGGCAACTGCGGGTACAGGGCTATGTAGAACAAACCGGTATGTTTAATCTTTCTATTGCAGGCAAGTTTGGCTTGCAAATGCCCGGCACGACAGAGGAGCTCGAAGGTGCTGCAGCCGCCAACAACCAGGAATTTAAACTTTCCGGATCAGTTACTAAAAATACAGAAAGCTGGCAGGCATCTGTAGCTTTTAAAAAAGATACGACCGAGCTTACAGCCACTCCACCTAATACTGTTCTCAATAATATTTCTTCGTTGGTAAACGATAACATTAATGCCGGATTTGCCAAAGCAGATTCAGCACTGGCAGCACTGCAGGACGCGACAAAAAATTACCAGTTTGAATTAAGCCTTCGCGGTTTGAGATCTTCTCTTCCTGCTATTATATCAACAGCAAAACAAACTATTTCAGACGCTGAAGCATCTGCTATAGCAAGCGGGCGCAGCCAGGCAAATTCTATTTTGAGCGGTAATGGCTATGCGCTTTGCAGCGATAATATTTCAAGTGTTGTAAATAATGTAGGAGCGCCTTATATCGCCGCGTTGAACCGAATGCTAAATGCTGTGAATGATACTAACGATAACGCTCAGACGAGAACCGAACTGGAGGCTGCCCTTCGCCAGCTTGCAGGGTTGAATACAATTAATAAAACCGTACAGGTTACTATCGTTGCAGGCAATAAAGCCGTAGTAGTAGCGGGAATAACCATCACACCACAGTGTACTGTTAAGCAAACCTACTATCGCAACGTAAGCGTGCAGGCGACTGTATTAAGCAATAGCCAGGTAGCACAGCTTACTACTGCTGCCGACAATGTAAAATACATTGCTGAAACAAGCAATATCAAGATCAGTGCCCAGCAATTTTATGATCAGTTGCCCACAAAAGCACAGCTTACGAAGTTGCAGCAGGATATTCAAAGCGGAACCAAAAAGATTCCTTCCATCGGTAGTGTTGGCTATGATTACGTGTATTCAACTAAAAAATACATCTTCTTTTTTATTGCAGATGGCCAGAAAAAAGTGGTTGCACAATTCGATCTTTTCGACGGGCAATCGATCGGAAATTCGGTAATGAATTCGATGCTTTGACAATAAACAGCCGGCGGGTAATCTGGGTATGGCCTGCCACGCTCTTTTCCCCTAACTTTGTAAATGTTGTTGGCCATTCCCTTGCATATAAGCCATCAGCACGGGCACTAACAACGGGAAAAAATATTTTTTAAACAAGTATCATGGCTCCTCCGGTAATAGGGATTATTCTAATTCTAATCGGTATAATGCATATCATTAACCCCGGTATCTTTAGTCGGCTGATGCGAAGAAAAATTGTTTATAATCCACAACGGTATTCACGGCGGCAACATCAATTTTTAATGCGGTTCCTTGGTATGTTTTTGATAGCGATTGGAATATTTTTAATTCTTGCCAAATATAAACAGGGTTAGCCTCTGTGGGTGTTCCATTTTTTTGAAGAGGCACAGTAAACCCAGCCTGGCCAAGTCCCCGCCAGCCCGCCCGGATAACCTGGTTGGACGGGAATGAATCTTTCGGGCTGGAATTCGGGCAGGCCACTTTTATTGGGTATTTTTATTTGGGAAATTAAAAGCGCCTGAACCCCTTTGAACAAGTTACAAATCCATGATAAAAATTCCGTAAGAAGCAATAGCTTTAAAAATTCAATTCCTATAAGATCCCCGCACAGATTGTTTTAAAAATGCGAAAAGCCACGCACACTTTTAAAATACATCCTGCTAAATACTGAATACCCCAACTATTTATTAAACCAAGTAGCTATACATGATATTGCCTTTCAAAAAGAAATTTTTGTTTTTATGAAAGTTGCACCCAACCAATAATTTATCAATTTAGAAAAAAACGATTCCCTGAGTATGAAAGAATTTTATCGAAAGTTATTACGCTTGGTGTAATGCTTTTTTCAATGAGTGCTTTGGCCCAATCGGATTCCATTGTGTTGAAAGACATCACATGGAATAAAGATTCGCCCGCCGGCATGACTGAGTTATTTATACCCTCCGCAAAATCCATGCTTGCCGGTTTTATTTATACGGCAAACGGGCCGCAAAAGCACCCCACACTTTTGTTGCTGCATGGGTACCCGGGCAATGAACGCAACCTGGACCTGGCACAAGTGGTAAGGGCGCACGGATGGAATGTAATTTATTTCGATTACCGTGGCTCGTGGGGAAGCCAGGGAAAATTCAGTTTTACCAATTGTGTAGAGGACGTGGTGAATGTGGTTTCGTTTTGTAAAAAATTCGCCGATTCTTTAAAAATAGATACGTCAAATATGGCCTGTTTCGCGACAGCATGGGGGGATGGGTGTGCCTTAAAGCGCTGGAACAATTGCCTTCAATAAAAAAAGGGTTTGCGTTATCTGCCTGGAATATTGGCGATGATTTTAAACATGTGGCCAAAAAGAAATGCTTCAATTGGCAAAAGATCCCGGTGTGGGCGGAAAATATTTTGTTTTAAATGCTTCTCTCAAAGACATGTTCAGCCCGGTAATAAAAAATCAAACTTATTTTAATTTGGTAAATGACGGAAAAGCATTGGCAGGTAAACAGGTGATACTACTTGACGAAAACGCTAAAAACAAACGGTTGGCAGAAGCGCTGAAAAGCGCCAATCATTCTTATTTTGATTATGAAGTTTGGCAAACGGACCACCCTTTTACCAACAAAAGAATTTCACTTATAAATAAAGTACTGGCTTTCCTGAATAGGTAAAGAATATTTTTTCTTCATGGAACAATCACCAAAATAGAAAATGAAACATCAATGGAAGTACATCACCACCCACACGTAGAAAAGAAAAATTTCAAAGAATATTTTTTGGAATTCTTAATGATATTTCTGGCAGTAACCATGGGTTTTATTGCAGAAAATATTCGGGAGCATATCACCGAACATCAGCGGGCAAAAATATTTGCAGCATCTATGATACAAGATATTAAAGCCGATACTGCACAACTGCGCCATTACAATAAATACTATAAATACGCCGCCGATAACATTGATACTTTAATGCAAATGCTCGCTGTAAATGATCTCAAAAATATTTCTTCCGGTAAATTATATTGGTATGGATTATGGGGCGGCGCAACTGGTTCTTTTATTCCTGATGACGCCACTTTTCAACAAATGAAAAGTTCTGGCGCACTTAGCTATTTCAAAACAAATATTGCTACAGACGTAGCAAAGTACGACCGATGGTGCAGGCAGCTTCAATCAACAGAAGAAATGGATAACAATGTTTATACAGAAGTAAGAAAAGCAAGGGCTAAGATATTTGAATATAAGTACAATGAAATGGCGAATGATGTGGCACAAAAGAACAGTGTTGTCTTTAACCAGGCAAGCATTGATTCTTTCATGAATACCAACCCGCCTTTATTAAGTTATGATAAAACGCTGTTTAATGAGTATGCTGAGTTGGTACGGTCAAGGTTTATACGAAATTATAATGTTGCTTATTCAGATTCATTATTGAAGCAGGCAAACATTGTGCTTGATGAATTAAATAAAGAATATCACCATTAAAACTGTAATATGGAAGTACATCATCACCCGCATGTAGAAAAGAAAAATTTCAAAGAATATTTTCTTGAATTTTTAATGATATTTCTTGCAGTAACCATGGGTTTTTTTGCAGAGAATATTCGCGAAAATTACGTTGAACATAAAAGTGCAAGAGAATATGCAAGCCTGCTGATTGAAGACCTAGCTACCGATACGGTGGAATTAAACAGGGCTGCACATGTACTGAATTTAATTATTACAGCAGGAGACAGTTTGGGAAATTTACTAAGTAGCGATCCTAAATTAATTGTTGGAGGCAAACTTTATTATTATGAATATTTATCAAGCCAACGCTGGAATTTAATTTCTCATGACGCCACACTTCAGCAGTTAAAAAGTTCAGGAGCATTAAGGTATCTTGGCGATACATCATTGATTCGAAAAATCATGAACTATGAAGAATCAGTACAAATTATTTATTTAGCTCAAAACAGGTTCGAACCGCAAAAAATAGAAAATTGGAGCTTGGTTCAAAAGGCCTTTGATCAGTCCTATTTCAATTCATTAGATTCTTTAAGTGATTTTGCAATTAATTTAACTATGAATAATGAAAGAGCAATGCGGTTCATGAATAATAATTATCCTTTACTTAACTATGATAAAAATTTGTGGCAACAGCTAAGAAACTGGGCTTATAGTTCTTCCAGAAATTACCGGGTAGAAATTCAAATATTTAACGCTGCAAGATTACAGGCAATTATAGCAATAGCTGCTTTAAAAAAAGAATATCATCTTCTATGAGTGAAGAAAACATACCCTCAGAAAATTCTAAAAAAAGAAATACTAAATTCTAAACAGGAAGAGGTAACTAAAAATATTTCACAACAGGAAACTATTGAGCAAACTCAAAACACAAAACCCGAAACTGAAATATGGAAGTACACCACCACCCGCACGTAGGTTCCGACAGGCAATGCAAAAAGCGCACAGGATTCAATGAAACAATACCTGTGCCGTGGATAGAAACAGTAAACGAAGTTTTATTGAAGATTTTTATTTGATACCCTTCATCAAATTTTCATCCTTCAAAAGCCATTAAAAACAAAGGCGAAAAATGATTAAAAAATCAGTAGCTTACGCCATTAAATTTCAGCAATATGAAAAAAATAATTTTCAGGCTTTCACTTTTGATCGTTTCCATTGTATTCTTACAAAACAGGGCGGTTGCCCAGGCAGCCGGTTCTTCCCGGCCTTTCAGGCATATTGTAATCATCACTTTTAAACCAGGTGCGCCGCCTGATAGCATCAAAGCGCTCGACAATGTATATGAAGACCTTGCCAAAAGCCCTTTGGTTACCGATTTTGAATGGGGCGTAAATGTTTCAACGAGGGATACCACCACGCTTAAGCATATTTATAATACCACGTTCGCTTCAAAAGAAGCCCTGGAAAGCTACAGGAAGATACCGGAATATAAAAGGCTGTTTCAACTTTCGCTTCCTGTTGCTGATGAGGTGAACGTGGTTGACTACACGATCAATAAGTAAGTATTAGGAAGGAAAATAATGGTGTAAAAATAAAACAAGGGGTATGAACATTTCAGAATTTATATCCGCACAATTACCGCAACGGCAGAAGATATTAAATACCATTCATGAAATCATTATGAAAGAAGATGCCGGTGTTAATGCTGAGGTGAAGCCGATGATGGGAAAAGAAATGATTATTTACACAGCGGGCGGCGGGTTTAAGTATGGGCTTTCCAGCGTCAAAAACTATATGTCGCTGCACGTGTTGCCCATTTATGGTTCCCCAAAATTGTATTCAAAATATAAGGATCTTTTAAAGGCGGCTAATTTTCAAAAAGGCTGCATCAACTTTAAGAGCCAGGAAGAAATGCCGCCCGAAATATTACAACAACTATTTCACGATTGTTCAAAAATTGACCTCTTAAAAATCAGGGAAGATTATATTAAATCCAAAAAGCGGCCACCTAAATAACCAACCATGGAGAATTGGTTAGTAATCCCAACGGCACAAACACCTGGCGCTGCATCAAATAGGGGAGAGGCCTCTCCTTGCTTTAAAAGAAATACCACAAAAGCGAATCATCGAGGCATAAAGCTGATTCCAAAAAAAATTTCAAAAAAAATTTGCGTAACTCAAAAGTTACTTATACATTTGCGTAACCTTAAAGTTACTCATTATGCAAAAAGAAATTAAACACACATTCTATTTTACTCAAACTCCGGAAGAAATTTGGGAATATTTAACCAAGCCCGAATTGATGGAGCAATGGCTGATGCCAAGCGATTTTAAACCGGTTGTTGGCCATCATTTCCGGTTTACCAATCCCAATAACACATTTGTGGTTTGCGAAGTGTTGGACGTAACACCATTTACGCATTTGGCTTATGTTTGGAAAAACGATTGGGCAGTAACCAAAACACCTTACACTTCGCAAGTAAGCTGGACGCTCACCCCGATTGAAGGCGGAACGGAATTATTACTGGTACACAGCGGCTTTGAATTGTTTAAAGATCTGATGGCACACAATAATGGCTGGATGTTCCTGTGCAACAAGCTGGGCGAAATTTTAAAAGTGCCTAAAAAATGAGCACGCAAACCCTTGATGCCTTCCAGGTTATTGCCGACCCGAGCCGGAGGCAAATGATGCAGCTACTTTCAAAAGACAGTATGACGATAAACGCGTTGGCTGAAAATTTTGACATGAGCCGCCCTGCGGTTTCCAAACATATAAAAATAATGTACAACGCAGGCTTTATTTCTATTACAGACATTGGCAGGGAACGTTATTGCACCCTGAAACAAGACGGCTTTAACCAGTTGCAGGAATTCATCAATTACTTTGACAAATTTTGGGTAAGCAAACTGAAAAAATTACAAACCATTTTAAACAACAAAGCACAAAAATGAAAGCAGTAGTTATCGGTGAACCATCAGGGGCCACGATGGAAACCATTATGGGTGTTTATCCAAGGCACAAAGCCATTGTAGATAAATACGTTGCCAAGGGTGAGGTGATAGGTATCGGGCTTTTTTCCGACAGGGGAAATATGGCCATTTTTAAAACGCGTGCAGCAGCCGAAGAATTTGTAAAAGAAGACCCTTTCATACTTGAAGGGCTTGTCAAGTCATTTGTTATCCGCGATTGGAATGATACGATGTTATAATTGAATAGGGTTATCAACCAGGGATTGGTTGTTCCACTTTATCAATGAAGGCAAAACGATTTCAAATACTTAATCAAATAAAAAATGGAAAAGAAAAATTTTCACAGAACGATCACAGTGAACGCTTCGCCACAAGAATCTTTTGAAAAGATTGCCAAAGTGGGCGATTGGTGGGCAAAGGGTTTTACCGGCAAAGCCCTGGATAAAGAGTGATACTTTCAGAATTGAGTTTGGCGCCACCTGGGTTAATTTCAAAATAACCGAAGCCATTCCCGACAAAAAAATTACCTGGTACGTTACCGATAGTTTTTTGCCCTGGCTAATTGATAAAACCGAATGGAACGATACCGAAGTTGTTTTTGAAATTTCGGCTACCAACGATTCAACAAAAATTGATTTTACCCACGTGGGCTTAGTGCCCGGAATTGAATGTTATGAAAATTGCGAAAAGGGGTGGACAAGGTTTGTAACTGTCAGTTTACCAAAATTCCTCAACGAAGGAAAAGGGCTGCCCGAATAAAAAACAGCCGGGAATTATATTTTTAGGGCATTAGCGTAACAGTAAACGAACTTTTATTGGGTATTTTTATTTTGTACTAAAACCTTTCATCCTACCACCATACAACGGCCTTTATAAAGGTATACAATCATCCCCCATTTTGGCGCAAGAGTGGGGGAGTAGGAAAAAAAGGGAGGCTTCCCCTGCCATCTGATAACATACATATATAGTATGGCCACAAATAACATTGTCCAAATCAACCCACTATTAAGTCTATTTTACGCCGGTTAAAAAGTAATACTTACACGTATGTTTGTATTAAAATTTAAAAACGCTATTGACAACAATTTAAACAATAATTAAGATGGCAAAAATGACTGTGATTTACAAAACACCAAAGGATAAAGAATTTTTTGAACGCCATTATTTTGAGGTACACGTTCCGTTAGCAAAACAATTACCCGGTTTAATAAAGTATGAAATTAATGAAGGCCCAATTATCTCAACCACCGGGCATTCGGAACCTTATCGAATAGCCAATTTATATTTTGAAACTCTCGATACAATGATGAATGCTTTTCGTTCAGAAATTGGACAAAAATGTGCTGCTGACAGAAAAATTTTGGCAAACAATGAAGACGTTCAGATTTATTTGTACGATACAAAAAACACCTAATTGTGTTATTTATACAAATGTCAAAAACAAATAAATTCATATTGCCTGCATTGACAATTCAATATGTTGGCAACAATAGGTTAAACAAACCAAAAGAAACACTGCTGGTAACATTGGCACCAAACGGAAGAAAATGAGAAACAAAACAAAATCAGGAACTGACGGATTTTTTTAAGAATTATTAAAAATGGAAAATAACAAAGAATTTGAACAAGCAATCCAAAGTTTTTCGGACGAAATAAAAGAGATTTCCAGACAAACAAGGAACCTGATTTATAAAGTGTTTCCCCAAGTTGTAGAAGTCGTTTGGGTCAGGCAAAAAAATACGGGATTCGGAACTGGCCTCAAAAAAAAACCGAACATTTTTGTTGGTTAATGCCTGCAACGAACCACGTAAATTTGGGATTTAATTATGGTGCAGAACTTCCGGTGCCAAAGAATTTACTGGAAGGAACAGGTAAATTATTCAGGCATTACAAGGTAAAATCAGTTAAGGATTTAACAAATCCGAATTTGATTAAACTATTGAAATATGCAACAACGTACCGGGTTCCACCAATCGGCTGTAGTTCGCTGTAAGCAATAGTTCCAGCTTGAAGCACTTTGCTCAGCTTTTTGTTTTATCTTCATCTTTGGTAACTTTATTGGGCAACAGTTGTGGGCAGGCGGAACATTGAATACCAGCCCAGGCCCGCCAGTTGGCTGCCATTTAGAGCGACACAACAAAATATGAAAGCAATCAATTATTTAGCTGATTTACTGTTTAAACAACAAAAAAAATTGGAGGCTCTTGCAATATTTCTTCTCTGTTTGACAATCAGTTTTCAATTTACAAGTTTCAAATCAGTATGGTTATGGAACGGAAAAACATACATTGCTGTAATTTTAGTTTTGATAATAATTGTGACAGCATTGATTTGGATAAAAATAGAAAAGAAAAAGGCGAATGATTTAATCGAGCGTATAAAAAATGAATCAATTTCAAATAAACCTAATTCAGAAAAACAAGTAGAAGAATTATCAAAAAGACAAAAGCAGGTTTTTGATTTGATAGTAATTGGAAAGTCAAATAAGGAGATAATGGATGAATTGTGTATTGAATTAAGCACACTTAAAACACACATAAACAGAATTTATAAAATTCTTGAAGTAAAATCCCGAAAGCAGATTAAAAAATTAAAAATAAAGGACAATTAGGCTTTATAAAAGCAAACACTCAATATATCAACCTTTTTTCAACCTTTTATCAACCATTTTCAACCTTGTGGGCAGCAATGAGCAAGTTAATTTTGCAGTTCACAATTTAAAAAAATGGAAAATGAAAAAAAGAAACCTATTTATGTCTTTAACAATTATGTGCGGACTGTTAGTTGTTGCATTTACTTTCAAAAATGACCAGGTTAATTGGCTTTGGGCTGGCCATAAGCCAATAGCGATTATTTTAGGTTTTACAGTTATCGTATTAGGAACACAATGGATAAAGTACCAAAGGCTGTTGAATAATACAAGACAAAAATAAAAAGCAGTACAAACATTATTACTATGACAATATCAACAACAAAAAAACCCAACTGGGCAATTGCTTTAGGAATTCCTTTTTTGATTTTCGTCAGTTGCTTATTAATTACATTCTCATCAAAGTTCAAAGTGAACAATGAATTATTATCAAATGGAATATTATTTGACCTTTTAATTACAGCACCTTTAATGTATTTTCTTTCAATTAGAAAAAGCAATGTTTCCAAACTAACAGTAATAAGAGTTTTTATAGTGGGCCTTCTATTTGCAGGTATCATTTTACGGCCTCATTCTAATCCAATTTTACAAATCATCAAAACCCGGATTTCTCCGTTAATTGAATTGTTGGTGATTTTCATTATTGGCAGGAAATTTTATGTAGCCAATAAAAAAGCTAAAGCCGCCAATGAAAATAAAGTTGACTTTTTAATGCATTGCAGAAGTGTAATGTTTCAGGTTTTGGGAAGCGAAAAAGTGGCCAATATTGTTTCATCAGAAGTTGCCGTAATTTATTATGCTTTTTTTAATACCAAAGAAAAATCAATAGACTACAAAACAAAATTCACTTCATACAAGGAAAACGGGTTGCTATTAATTTTGGGTGTAATTCTATCCATCTTCCTGATTGAAACAACGGGCGTTCATTTCCTCTTAAGTTTATGGAGCAAATCATTTGCCTGGGTAATAACAGGATTAAGTTTATACACCTGCCTTCAATTATTTGCTCACATCAGGGCTATAAAAGCAAGGCCCATTATTATTAACACCCATTCTTTTGAAGTTCATAATGGGCTTGCAGGAGATGCCTGTTTTCAACTTGACAATATTGAAAAAATAGAAATGTCAAACAAAAAACCCGGCGACAGAGAATCAATTAAGATTTCACTTTTAAAAGGATTGGAAAATCATAATATCGTTGTGTATTTAAAAACCCCAATTGAAGTAACAAAAATATTTGGCATAAAAAAGCAAACCGGCACCGTTTTGTTTTTCGTTGATAAACCCAAAGTATTTACAAAAATCGTAACCACTCTTTTAACGAATAACGGGAGCTTACAGTAACTTCTTTTCCCGGGCCGTGCCTCCACTCCGGGCTGATAGCGGGGCGGGATACGGCGATGATTCAGAAGAAATTTGCTGATTTGAGAAACGGCAGTAATCCCGCATGTGCGGGACTGATAGAACAAACCGGTGGCCTTTACTTTATGATGAGCATGAACGGCCGAGGTTATTCAGAATTTTACTTGCCGGCCATTTTACATTGAAAAAAGTAAACTGACTTTTATACAAAATAAGCAAATGAGTAAACTAATTTATCAATCAGTAATTGTTACACTGTTAATAGTTCTTTGTGGTTGTAATTCAAATAATCATAAAAGTGATTTAGAAGCAAATCGTGAAATTGTAAGAAAATATCACCAGGTATGGTCTAACGGCCAGGTATCAGAATTAGACACAATAATGTCTCCGGGCTTTGTATGCCATTTTATTAATGGCATTGAATGGAAAGGGATTGAAGGAGCAAAAAATGAAATTGTAAGTCATAGAAAGTCCTTTCCGGACTGGAATGAAGAGATAGTGGATATGATTGCAGAAGGGGACAAAGTAGTAACAAGGTATAAATCAACCGGAACACAAAAAGGAAAATTTAACGGGCTTGATTCAACGGGAATTAAGGTAACCATATTTGAAGCATCTATTTATAGAATAGCAAACGGAAAATTGGTTGAACAATGGGGCTTCCCTGACGCATTGAGTTTGAATAACCAACTTCAAGCAAAAAAATGAGGGTTCCAAAAATGAAAGTAAAATGGCAATCTGCAATTGCTTTTTCAGGAGGCAGTGAAGATGCGGAAAAGAAATTATTTAAAAAGATAGCTAACCAGGTTCACCAGGAAATTGGCACTTGAGCTGAATCGCGAAAGTGTAAGAAGGAATCGGGAAAATGAACAACACTTTTTGCCTCCCCGGGGCAACTTTTGCAATAGTTACAGGCATTTTGGGGAAGAATGAAAGAAAGGAGGAATATAACTTACGAAAAGCCTACGTAAATTATCAACAGGGCGTGAACATTTTTTATATAGTTGTATTATTAGAAATAATTACCTTGAAGGCTTATTGAGATCTCCACATTTGAAAACTAACTGTTAATCCAAAATAAAATTAGAGGGAATTTGTTGGTTTGCTGTATGTGGTGCTTTTTGAAAAGGAACAACATATTATAATTTTTGAAAGATCAGATTGCAGTAACAACAATACAAAAATTATAACCCTAAATAACTGATAATAAATAGTCATTTTTTTTGTACTACTGTGTCTTATAAAATAAATACAGATGGTTGTATGCAACCGTCTTAAATACATCACTTCTAAAATTAATAAGCTGCCATTCAAAATGATAACAATTTCATTACCCCCAGTAGAAAAATTACTTTTCAAAAAAAATAATAATGTCATTTGGCAGTCATTTAATTCTTTATCCTCAATAATAGAAAGCTGTGAATTAGTCTCAAGAAATCCTTTTGTCATTAAGTCTGGAGAAGACACCTACTTTCTTACAAGTAATGAAACCGAGAATATTCCAGATGAAATACTTTTTGCAGTATTAACATTCAAGAAACCAACAAAAAAAGATTTTGACGAAGGCAATATAAAAATAAGTCGATGGATAAAACATCCACACTTTTTAGACGTAACTACAGATGAAGTAATCGACTTTTGGAAGGATAATTTTAAGTTCATTAAAGAAGACACTGAAAATGGAATTGAAGGTTTACGACCTCCTCAAATTGGAGCATTGTACTCAATTCTTGCACATATTCAAAATCCAGATGACAGGGGTATAGTTGTAATGCCAACCGGAACAGGTAAGACAGAAGTTATGTTATCTGCATTAATTGCTAACCAGTGTGAAAAACTTCTTGTTGCAGTCCCATCTGACTTTTTGAGAACTCAGCTTGCAAATAAGTTTATTACTTTAGGACTGCTTAAAAAATTTGGTATTATTGCAGCAGTCTCTCATAATCCAATTGTTGGGATTATGAACAGCAAGTTTATTGAAGAAGAAGATTTAGTTGACTTTATTTCAAAAATTAATGTTCTAGTTACAACAATGATTATTTACAGGAAGTAATACTGAACATAAATCCCTTTTTGCAAATAGGTCTAGTCATTTCTTCATTGATGAAGCCCATCATTCAGAAGCTGCGACTTGGAAAAATCTAATAGAATTTTTTAATCGAGAAAAAGTTTTTTTATTTACGGCCACTCCATTTAGAACTGATGATAAAAAACTAAACGGGAAATTTATTTTCAATTTTTCCCTAAAAAAAGCACAAGAACAGAAATACTATAAGAAAATAAACTATTTACCGATAAGAGAATATGACCCCAAAAAGCAGATGAAAAAATTGCACTTCAAGCTGTAGCACAATTAAGAAAAGATTTTGAAGCTGGACATAATCATATTATAATGGCTAGGTGTGCTACTAAAGCAAGAGCATTAGAAGTCTTTACGTTTTATGAACAATTTCAAGACTTAAACCCTGTTGTTGTATATACAGGAGTTTCAGGACTCTCACAAAAGATTAAGGATATCAAAGAAAAAAAACATAACATAATTGTATGTGTAGACATGCTTGGAGAAGGTTTTGATTTGCCTGAATTGAAAATAGCTGCTATTCATGACGAAAGGCAAAGTATTCCAATCACACTACAGTTTGTTGGTAGGTTTACAAGGGCTTCTTATAATCAATTAGGTGACGCTAGCTTCATAGCAAACTTAGCTTATCCTCCAATACAAAATGAACTAGAAAAGCTATATGCAAAAGACAGCGATTGGAATTTATTGTTACCCACCATGAACGAAGCGGCAACCGCTAAAGAAATAAACTTTAAAGAATTTTTAGATGGCTTTACTAACCTTGACGACTCTGTAATTCCATTTCAAAATATCAAACCAGCCATGAGTACAGTAGTGTATTTGAATGGGAAAAATGAATGGAGCCCCAACAATTGGAAAGAAGGTATCAACAATCTTGATGGTTATTCTCATCAGTTCAGCAATTACAATCCACATAAAAACACTTTGGTGATTATTCTTGGGAAGATATTGAAAGTAGAATGGGGTGATTTTGACACTGTACAAAATATGGAGTGGGATATGATTGTGGTAATATGGGATATTACGCCTCAAATTAATAGAGTTTTTATCAATACCTCAATCAAGGACTTAAAAACAGATAAGCTCGTAGAGTTATTTTTGGAACAGAAAATAGTAAAATAAAAGATATGGATGTCTTCAAAATCTTTAATGAAGTAAAAAGACTTTCTGTTTACAATTTTGGAGGCAAAAAAGGAATAGGTAAGGACATTACATTTCAATCATTCTTTGGTTGCGGCGTTCAGGACGGATTAAAATTGCTTGAGCAAGGTACTTTAATAAAAAATAATATTTTTGGCATTGGCTTTAAAGATGGCGAAAAAATTACGTTAGGCTGTTCTGTGAGTGGAAAGGTTTGGTCATATCTACGAGGAAATTTGAGTGAATTAACAGAATGGTGTAAAAATATTGGTGAGATTATTACAGATCCAAATATTGACCCTAATACTGTTTTAAAACATACCTTATTTCCTAAATTCATATTTGAGAGGCCTCCTGTCACGCCTGTTGCAGTTGAATGGCATCAAATAATGTTCAAGCATCCAGAATATGCATATGAA
>CAVTBI010000015.1:0-115864 GCA_963732885.1 uncultured Chitinophagaceae bacterium
TATTGCCATGAAGGAAAAGCCCGCCTTGTAACTGACGATTCGATATTAAAGCTTATTATAATGAACCTGGTATCGAATGCAAGTAAATTTTCTCCTGAAGGCAGCAGGATTGAAATTAAAACAACTGGCCAAAATAATCAATTGATTCTTTCTGTAAAGGATTATGGAATGGGAATTTCAAAGGAAGATCAAAAGCACCTGATGGAGCGTTTTTTCAGGGCCCAAATGCCCATAACGTTCAGGGTACAGGGCTTGGCCTACACATAGTTTCGAAATATGCGGAACTTTTAAATGCTACTGTTTCTTACCGGAGTGAACTGGAAAAGGGAACGCAGTTTTTTATAACATTTAATCTTTCAAATAAACTTTCATGAAAAAGATTTTACTGATTGAAGACAATCATGACATAAGAGAGAATACCGCCGAAATACTGGAACTCTCCAACTACAAAGTGATAGTGGCTGAAAATGGCAAAACAGGAATTGAAAAAGCAATAGAGCACACGCCGGACCTTATAATATGTGATATAATGATGCCCGTACTTGACGGCTACGGCGTGTTTCATGCAGTGCATAAAAACGACTCCATAAAAAATACACCATTTATTTTTTTAACGTCTAAATCAGAGCGTACGGATTTTCGTAAAGGTATGGAGCTTGGTGCCGATGATTATATCACCAAGCCTTTTGACGCAACTGAATTACTTAATGCTGTGGATAGCCGTTTAAAAAAACTTGAGCTTTTGAAAGAACAGTTAGCGCCCGGTATTGAAAGGCCTAAACCACCTGATGGAAGTTTCCTTTGGCAATAATTCTTTGCAGTCACTCACCGAAAACAGGAATATAAATATTTATAAAAAGAAGCAGGCAATTTATTCAGAAGGGAATCATCCCAACAGGTTATATTATGTAGTAAAAGGGAAAGTAAAAGCGTATAAAACTCACGAAGATGGGAAGGAACTGGTAACTGACCTTTACTGCCCGGGTGACTTTCTGGGATATATAGCTTTGCTGGAGGGAACTGTTTACAAAGAAGATGCAGAGGCATTGGAGTTAACTGAACTGGCAGTAATACCAAAGGAAGATTTTGAAGAATTGCTCCGTAAAAACCCCGAAGTAGCAAAAAAATTTATTCAACTATTAGCCAATAATGTTACCGCAAAAGAGAACCACTTGCTTGGGCTTGCTTATAATTCTTTGCGTAAAAGAGTGGCGGAAATGCTCATCATGCTTCAAAAAAAATACAGCAATGAAAAAGATGAAAAATTTACGATAGGCATAAGCCGTGAAAATCTTGCCAGCATTGCAGGCACCGCTACTGAATCTTTAATAAGAACCTTAAGCGATTTCCGTTCGGAAAAGCTGATCGGTATTGATCATGGAAATATCACTATTTTAGATCAAAAAAAGCTGGAGCGTTTGCTTAACTAAGAGTAGGTAATTCGTGTATTTTCAGAAATCCTTACCCGATTATTTTGCATTGCTTTTTATTTTTTTAGTAAACCTGTGGTTTCCACCTATACTGTCAGTACATCATTTTTCGGTATATTATTGAGAATCATTTTTCCATATTCATGGCCCATAGTTTCTAAATTAACAGGATCAATAGATTGTGTTTGAACTGAGTAAATTAATTTGGTTATTAGATGACTTTTTTTACTAAATACCTGTTGAAGTCAATCTGCAAATTACAAAACCGCCTTTCAGAATTGGAAAGGTTATGGCGAAGATTTTCAAGCTTTGGTTCAATCAAATCTGCGCTGATGCCTTCGTTCCTGTTTTCATTTAATAACAATTTATCCAGTTCTGTAATGTCACGCCTTAGCAGGTTAATTATTTCATCCTGTTGTATAAACTGGCTTTGAAAATTCTCTAGTTCATCAAGCAAATTCCTCTCAAACCCATTCCTGAGGATATCTGATAACCTGTTTTTAGCATGGACAGTTTCTTCCATGAAAAAATCAAGCAATCTTTTCCAGGTACTGCTTTCAATTTTTACCTGTTCCAATGTTTTCTGTGGCATCATGTTTTGCCTTCCGGCCGTTATGTTGAATAATAATGATTTGTAGTTTCTCGAAAATTTCTATTCCGGGGGAATCTTCCCTCAACCAAAATACTTATTTGAAAGTTACGTGTTCAAATTCGTCTTGAATGGTCAGAAATACTTAAAAATAATGCCTCAATTATTATAATTTTTTTAGTCCATATACCTATTGGAAACTATATGGCTCCTATTTATTGTTATAAAACTGCCCTTCCATAATTTTAAAATGAAAGGGCAGAAGCCAGTATTATTTTACAGCTATTTTTTTCACCTCAGGCTTTTTAGCAGCTTTCTTACGAGGTAAAGAAATTTTTAAAACACCATCCTCATACTTTGCCTCAATGTTTTCTTGTTTAATTTCTTCAGGCAGTGAAAAGCAGCGGTTGAATGAAGAATAATTATACTCCTTGCGGGTAAATTTTTTATTCTTTTCTTCGGTGCTGTTTTCTTTTTCGCTGCTGATGGTAAGCATGTTGCCATCTACTTCAATTTTAAAATCATCTTTTTTCATGCCAGGCACAGCCAGGGTTACCATGTATTGGTTATCTTGTTCTGCAATATTTACGGCGGGTACGTTTATTGTACGCATTGGCCAATCACCGTTATCAGATAAATCATTCCATGGGCTGAAGAAATCGCCAAATAATGAAGGCATTCTTTCTGAAAGCCTTTTTAATGCTCTTGTTTCCATAACTAATTTTTTAATTTTTTGAAAATATCATTCGTTATACAAATGTATTTCCTGAAAGATGGTTAATTAAGAACGTTGGTCAATTAAAGAGATGAGTTTCGTCAGTCGGGGAGAATGAAACCTGGTTTTTTACAGTTGAAAACTTTTGGAAAATGGATTTGTTCATTATTTTAAATTAATGAGTAACTATTTGGGAGCGCCCCGGCATTTCTTTTAATAGCTATTCGGCCATTCAATAGAAGTCCGGCATTCAGGCATGTATCAACTTCTCTTTCCTGCATAATTATATTTAACTTAGTAACATAAATTCAAAGTGTATGAACAACATTAAAAAAGAAGACATCAAACAGGAAGTATTTGACCTCTATGATGATTATGCACACAACCGGCTCGGCAGGCGGGATTTTATGCAAAAATTATCCGTATATGCTATTGGCGGGCTTACAGTGCCGTCTCTCATGAGTTTCCTTATGCCCGATTATAAAAACACATTACAGGTGAAGGAGAATGACCCGCGCATCACTTCGGAATATATTCATTACGATTCCCCGAAAGGTGGTGGCAGCATTAAAGCCTTGTTATCAAAACCAGTGGATGTCAAAAAGAAATTGGGCGGCATCGTGGTGGTTCATGAAAACCGCGGATTAAACCCCTACATTGAAGATGTGGCAAAAAGGGCTGCCCTTGCCGGGTTTATTACCATTGCCCCTGATGCATTAACTCCACTTGGCGGCTATCCCGGCAATGACGATGAAGGCCGTGAAATGCAGGCTAAACTTGATAAGAATAAGATGCTGGAAGATTTTATATCTGCTTACGAATACCTTAAAAACAATAAAGATTGCAATGGCAGGGTAGGCGTGGTGGGCTTTTGCTTTGGCGGATGGATCGCTAACATGATGGCCGTGCGGCTTCCCGGTTTGGCAGCAGCCGTTCCTTTTTATGGAACCCAGCCCGATGCTGAAGAGGTACCTAAAATACAGGCACCCCTGTTGCTGCATTATGCCGCGCTCGATAACCGGGTTACCAGCGGCTGGCCGGCTTATGAAGCGGCTTTGAAAGCGAATCACAAACAATATACCGCTTACATTTACCCCAATGTAAACCACGGCTTTCATAACGATACCACACCACGTTATGACAAAGCCGCCGCTGAACTGGCCTGGCAACGTACGATTGATTTTTTTAAAAAATATTTGGAGTAAGTGATATCAATTTAATTTCTCAAAAAAATAATTTTATGAACAACACAAAAGCAAAGGGCTTTCTTCACGAGCTTAATCTTGAGTATCCGGCAACTAAAGCTTGTCTTGAAAGAATACCCGGTTCCTTATTTGAATATAAACCGCATCCCAAATCTATGACAATGGGTTACCTGGCTTTGCTTGTTGCCGAAATTCCTTTATGGATTAAACATATGGTAACGGATGGTGAAATCGATTTTGCCACTTTTAAACATGCTTCTCCAAAAACAAATAAAGAGTTGATGGATCATTTTGAAGAAAATATGGCGGCGGCCAGGAAAGTGCTCGATTCTGCGAATGATGAAACCCTGCAGGGAGATTTTACCCTAAAGGCAAATGGACAAGTGCTCTATACCTCAAAAAAGATCATTGATATTGGAGTTACGCTTAATCACTGGGTTCACCACCGTGGGCAGCTAACGGTTTATATGCGTTTAAATGATATACCGGTGCCTACCATATATGGCCCCTCCGCAGATGACAAGAATTTTACGGTGCCTAAATAGGCAATATTGCAGAAGAACATTTTGTAAATAAAAATCGGGGGAATTTCTTCGTTTACTGTTCACCGTTGCGTTTCGTCAGTAGAAGGCGGATGCAGAACTGGCCTGGTAACGGGCGATTGAATTTTTTAAAAAATATTTGGAGTGACAAATAGCCGAAATATATTTTAAAAATAGAAACCAGGAGAATTTGTTTGTTTACTGTGAATTTTCTTCAGTTATCTTCCATCTTCTTGTCATAATCTTTCTGCAGCTCGTTGAGTTCAGCGTCGTAGCCGGCCCTGTCGATGAATGCGGAAGGATTATAAGCGTCTCCCGGATGGTGTTTGACATGCAGGTTGAACTGGCTTGCATGCGAAGCCAGCCAGATATCGAAAGAAAGTTTTTTCATGTGTGAAAGCGTGTAGGCATAGTCGTTAGCAATAGTTGGATAGGAAGTTACTTCTGAAAATTTCCTATCAATAATAATGGAAGGCATATTGGCAATGAGTACCCTATAAGATCTTTTGCCGTCTTTCACATCAAACAAATAACTGCATGCCCCTTTTGTATGCCCTGGGTGATGAAGCATTACGAGGTGCATATTGCCGAGGCTTACGGTATCATGATCATGCATTAAACGATCTGCCTTTACAGGCGCAAAGGTTCTTCCATATTTGCCAAGTTCATAATCTGACAAACCTCCGTCTGCAAGGACAGGCGCATCCGCTGCGTCCACCATCAATTGAGCGCCCGTCATTTTTTTTATTTCAGCCATCGCGCCCACGTGGTCAAAATGCGCATGTGTTATCAACAGAATTTTTATATCATTAAAATTAAAACCGAGCGTTTCAATATTTTTTTTGATCTGCGATGTGGAAGCTGCCAGCCCGGTATTGATCAAAATATTTCCCTGCGGTGTGGTTATAAGGTAACAAGCCAAATCGTACGTGCCCACATAATACAGGTTGCCCGCTATCCTGAAAGGCGCATAAGGCCTCGTCCATTCTTCATTGATTTTGGGCCCGGTTACTTTTTGAGCAGAAGCAGAAAAAAGGGAAAATACAGAAATGATGGCCAGTAAAATGATTGGTAACAAATATTTGCGCATAGAAAAAAAAGAATGAATTTGAATGATCAAAAGTACAAGATTGCACTTTATTCTTTTAGCAATTATTGTATTTAATAAATAAAAAGTGGGCACCTATTCCTTAAGGCTAAAAATAATTTTACACATAAAATTTTTGTTATGCCCTTTTTGGGTTTAAAAAAAAGTTGTATTTTCATTTTATATACCATTCTAAATTTTAATATCCCATTTTTTAACTGATGAACATTTTTATATGGATGTAAACTTATGTTTAATTAGGCTATGCGGGATATTTAGTTTTACTGAAAACGAAAGGCAGGAACTTTTAAACGATGGCGAATTTTACCATAAATTCCCTCATAAAGAAAGTTGGGATTATATCCAGCATCAATATTACCCTGTTTTTAGGAAATTTATTTCAAATGGGCTTTCCCAAAATGATAAACCGAATCAAACGGAATTTGATATTTTAACTGCGAAGGATAAAAAACTAACCGAAAATTACAAATGTGAATTTCATTCAGCACCGGGTAATGGATTCATACTGTTTATTTTTCTTTTACAAATGTCGAAATATTTCTTTATCCGAAAAGCCCTGGAATTATTTCCCTGGAAATTGGGCTTGGTGATTCCGGTTGCAAATTGGATTTGCTTCCATCCTTAATTAACCACTTAAGAAATTATGATAGTAAGATTTCAGATAGTAAATCGGGGAAAAGAGTTTTCTATGGCCGCGCTTATTCATGAATCAATTCTTAAAATACCGGCAAGAAAAGATGGGGGTAAAATAGAAGATTACAGGGGTGGAAAATTGAAAGTTTTTCAATGCTTTGACTTAACAAATGAATCGAATGGGGATACCGAAGAGGTGGAGCACACTTTATTTGAATTAGGCACTTTGACCGCAGTTGGTTCTTTTAAGAATCCAATAAATTACGCGGCGCATTCTGTGCAATATTATGAAAAGACCATGGCTGAGTCTATCTCGGTGTATAATAATTGGCGGGCGCTTTGCCTGTTCGATACTTTTACTATGGTGAGGAATCCAATATTTTAATGATCAAAACTATTCGCGTAATACCTGGATGGAAAACTATTTTAGAATTTACATTTATAATTTGTATTATAAATATTACCTCTTTTCAATAAATGCAAAGGGGCTAAACCAGGATTCAGGCTTAAAAAAGCAGCGTGAAGAATTTAATGACCTGATTCGCCATTATGATACTCCATACATTTCTTATAATTTCTTACCAAACCTTCTTCATGAAAAAATAAGAAAAGGGCTGGAAATTGAAAATGAAACAAGCGCGCTTAGGGATAAAATTGATTTCATGACTAAACTCATTAATGAAAAATCAGGGATTCTTACGAATGCTATTTTAATGTGTGTTACACTTATAGCCATATTGCCTTCAAATATAAAAGAACTGTATGAGGAAGGGTTTAACTGGCCTAACCTGTTTACTTTGATTATAAAAATAGCAACCGTTGTTACCGTAGCTATTATTTTTGGCGTGTTCAGGAATAAAAAGAAATTCTAAGAAATTAAATATGACAGTCAATAAAAGTAATGTTCACAATTCAGCCGTTTAATCCTTATTTACAACTTCATTTATTGCGTCATTTTGAAAAACCTTCAAAAAGGTATATGAGTGAATTATCAGAACAATTAATGTTGGAGCCGGATGAACTTTACAAACAAACCGAATTAGCCGCCTCTAAATTTAAAAGGGAGTTCGCGGATAACCCTTTGGATTTGTACAAGCGTATTATTTGCACAACGCAAGTTCAATGGACAATAGTTGACGAAAGTCAAGGGAAAACAGATTACCTCATTTTGTTTAAAAAAGAGCAATGGAAAAATGGCATTGGCGAAGATTCGGTAATACTTCTAAATGAACTTGGTGATGATCAGGTTAAAAGCTTACAAAAAGAGCCAAAGGAAAATTATGAAATACAAACGCTCCTGGTAAAAGAATTGCCGGTTACCTTTCAAATGGTATTGGTTGTTGCAGGGAACAATCAGGTTATTACAGCTTTTCCGGGCCGTTGGCTGCCACCCTTGAATAAGGCTATCGTTAAAGACTGGGTTTTTTTAAGAAAGGAATAGTTAGTTAGGTTGTAGAATTATTATTTAGTAAACATTAATTCATTACAGTTGAACATGGTTAACAGATTTGTAAATACTTATCCGGAAGAAGACTTTGATGACATTTGTGATTTGCTTGATAATGTATATAAAAGTTTACCATCAACCCTGGTAACGCCCATTGATGATTATGAAAAGCATGTTGAAAATGGCGATTTCGACAGGGCGTTTAAATGTGCAATTGGTTTTTTTGAAATTTCTATTCAATATATTTCCGGCCTGCTTATATCAGTACTTAACCACAACAATTCAGCATTCGATAATGACCTGCAGAAAACAATCGAAAAAATAGTCCAGAAACCTCTTTCATTCGGCGATTGGGTTAATGATATTTTTATGGTGCTGGTAAAAAAATCTCATGAAATTATACCTGGCCATCTATTGATTGAAAAGTGTTATAATGATCTTTTTGGAGATAAAAGCGGCAATTTTCTTTTAGGATGGAACAGGAAAGGCGATCAATATAAAAATATTGTTTCCTATAGAAATAGCTATGTAGGCCATGATTCCTTCCTGTCGAATGAAATTTATAAGGAAGGGCTTACCATGATTGAATCAAGAATATGGAAAATGCTTTCTATGCTAAGCCCGCTTTCATCTTATCAATTCTTTGTATTAGACCAGGTGCTAACTGCAACCGATGAACAAAAGCCTTATACAATATTGGTTGACAGCGGCCTGAAACCTACAGGGCTTCGTATAAAAAGCGATTTGCAACTGGATGAATATTCATATTATTTTACCAGTACCGAAATAAAACACCGCGGATTTTTAAATGGAAGCGATATAATTAAATTATCACCTTTTGTAATTTACTATTACGATAACGAAATTAACCTTGATAAGAAGTTCTCTTACGTTTTCCAAACAATTGCGGACCGGAACTTAAAACGGATGGTTTTTATTTCAGCAGATGAAAACGTAAGGCGGAAGGAAACAGAACTTTTTCAAGAAACCTTCTGGGATTTTCTGCAACGCATCTTCGGCCGTTTAATTCAAAAGGAGAAATCCAAAATTTCGTTTAAAAAAGAAAAAACTTTTAATGAATACCGGGAAAGGGTAGAAGCGCAATCCAATAAATTTATAAGCCAGCAGGTACATTCTGATAAGTATGACCCGGATGTCTTCATCGACCGTGAATACCTTTCAGAAAATTATTCGAAATTTAAAGAGGGCAACTGCTCAGGCTTTGTAATTCTTGGCAACGCCGGCGCCGGCAAAACCAACCAGGTTTGTTACTGGGCTTCAAAATCCGGGCCATTGTTTTTTTCTTTGGCATTCAATAGTAAGATTTTTACCCAACAAACTTTAGAGGAACAACTTCAGGAAACTTTTAATGAGCCCGGGAAAAAAGCATATACTATTTTAGAATCACTGGATGCAGTTTTGGAAAAAGAAAATGCGTCGTGCTGTATTTTTTTTGACGCGATTAATGAATGTAGTTCTTACAAAGGTTTTGAGATTGGGAATGGGCCTATTGACTTGTTAATGGCGATACATAAACTATTTGTTGAAAATAAATTCAGGAATATTAAAGTTGTTATTTCCTGCAGGAATTATACATGGGAAGAGTTGCTTAACAAAGACGGGTTATTGGAGTTTGCAGCCGAATATTACACGGTCTCTAACCAGGCAAACGACCCCATAATAATAAAAGGGTTTAGTGAAAAAGAATTCAACCTGGTTTACCCTAAATACATGGTAAAATATTCACTGAAGACTTCGCTGGAAAAAATATCTGATGACCATTATGCCTTTGTTAAAAAGCGTTTGTATGACCCTTTAATTCTCAAAACGGCCTCCCAAAATTTTACCGGGAGGGAATTTCCTGCCGACCTCAGGCAATTCAATTCAACCCATCTTTTCGAGCAAAGGTTTGATTATTTGGAGAAACAGCCCGGCGGGCGTTTGCAAATCTCGATACTTCGTGATTTTACCGCTCTCTTATGGAATAATTTTGCTGATTCTATCCCCATAGATACTTTGCAGGACGCATTTGAAAACAATGCTGATGCCGCTCACAATTTTGCCTGTAAAATATTCGTGGGGGATACTTTCAGGTACACAGAAGCTTTTATCAACCTTTTAGACGAAGGAGTTTTAAGGATTGAAAAAGGGTTCAGGAAAGAGTTACGGTTTGTTTATGAAAGGTTTAATGAATTTCTTTTTGCAAGGCATTTTATTATTGTTGAGTCGTCTTCGCCTGTATTTCGTAAAATACCGATCGATGCCCCGGCTTATGAAAATGTTTTAAAAGCGGCTGGCCACTCAACCGTAATGATTGCTGCGCTAAGAAATGCTTTGATTATGGATTTTTACCAGAAGCAACACGATCCGGCCACGATCATTCAACTTGCGTTAAGCCAGCTTTATGAATCCCAGCCCCTGGTAGAAGAAACCTTATCTGTATTAACCGATGAAAATTATTCAGATGTGCTCGCTATCCTGGAATATATGCTCGAATATGAAAAGAAGGAATCGGTAGAATTGCTCAAAAAAAGAACAGATTTTGATGAGTTGTTGCAAAGCCCTAAAAAAAGCGCCAGGCTTTCAGAAGCAGCCAGGAAAGAACTTGAAGAAAATCTGGAAAAGATAAACGGTGAATTATTCAAAATTCTAAAAGTGAGGCAGATAGCGATTTCCGTTGTCTATAAAATTTTTAAGTCCGAAAATATCAATAACCTCTTAAGCGATGAAAAAGCTGATCCCGGTAAATTGTTGTGGCTTGCCATGGCGGACCCTTTGCCCGAAGTGAGGGATAATGCAAGTATCTATATTTATTACATCGCAAGGTACAATCCTGATCTTGGCAAAGGCCTCATTTTAACTTTGTCTGATAAAGTTAAGAGTACGCCGGTGTTTGCACTCTTTAAACAGTCAGCCCGAAAAGAGTTGCAACAATCTTATATAGAGCCGGCGTGCCGTGTAGGTTTATTTCTTGTAATTGATGGTTTAATTGAAAGGCAGGATTATGCACAGGCAGTTGATATTATAAATGTGTGGAAAGATGTGGTAAGAAAGTTTACACTGAATCATACTATCATTAAGATTGTGATGCCGTTCTTTAAATTTTTGTTTTCACGCCAGACTGTTGTTCAAACTGAGTATGTAAATAATGCGATTGAGTACCGGTATTTTTGGGACCATATTCCATTGAATGCGCCATCGCCCCAATGGAGCCGTACGGTTTTTAAAGAACTTGTTCCATTTTTCGACCCGGCTACTACCAATTTCGGGCAATATGAACAACAAATTATTAATGGCTATTGTACTGGCGACAGTTTTTCGTTCTTTTTATTGGAGAGGATACTAATAGTTCAGGGGCTGGTAGATTGGAATAATGTGGCAGGGTTAATTCAACAACTTATTCACTTACCTGAAAAAGAGGCGTACAAGCCATACATTGAGATGTCACTTATTTATTCTCTTTTTCAAATAAATCATAAATCCCCGCATGCGGTTCCGGAGGCAGAAACTGTCTTCTCTTCATTAGTGCTTTCCTGGTGCCTTAAGAATAAAGGATTTTTTTATGCTCATTATAATGATAAGGCAAATGGCGGGAAACCATATAAACAATATGTTCTTTACTGGTATGCCGCAGCTTATTGCAACAGGTACGGCGACGGGGCGGCTAAGGAAGGCGACAGTGCCAATGTACCCGTTTTCAGGGAACTGATTTATACTTCATATAAGCAACGTGATAAGGTTTTGTTATACAACTGTATTGAAAATATGGCTGTGATGGTTTCGGCTTTGGGCTATTATAAAACTTCCTTACAATTGTTTGAATACCTTATCAGTTTATTTAACAAAGAATCCGAAATCCGTGAATTTGATAACATAAAAATTGACGTTAGCCCTATTTATAACGTTGGGCTTCGTTCATTTATTTGTGATATGCTTGGGACCGTAAAAAGCTATTTCCCCAAAGAGGTGGACCATTTTATTGTAAATAAGCTAAAAAATTCCCGGTTCCCGGACCTTGATGCATTCAGGGAAGAAATATTTAACCATTCACTTTCCCATGAAGGCATTGGAGATTTGCTAACTCATAAATTTGGAAACTTTGTGATATGGGGAATTTTAAATGATGTACATATTCGCAAATTTTTTATTGAAATTTACAGCTTTAGTATTGTTTCTAAAAATTACCCGGAGTGGTTCGACTATTGTATCCGCCATATTTTCCAGGAAGTATTTGACGTTAAGAATTTACAAAAAGCCTCAGTTAAATAAGAAATGCTGATGAACCAGGATTAAACAATTTTATTATAAACCTTTAAAAATTATAGGGCTCTTGCCTAAATATAAGATTGTAATTAAAAACTAACTTTAGATAATTAAACCGATAAACGATTATGAGAATTAACTTTAAAAAAAGTATTTTTATTATGACATTACCCCTTCTTGTTTTTTTAATTCTTACGTTGTTGGTTCCTTACCTGGTTTTTACTTTTAGAAGTAAGGATATCTCAAAAGCAAACAAAAGTTCGGTAATTGTTGTAGGCCACCGTGGAGCCTCCGGTTATTATCCTGAAAATACTTTGGTTTCTTTTGAAAAAGCAATAGAAATGGGAGCGGATATGTTAGAACTGGATGTGCATGTAACCAAAGATGATTCAGTTGTGGTGATGCATGATTATAGTGTTTCACGCACTACCAATGGAAAAGGGGAAATTGAAAATATGACGTTTGATGAAATACGCGCGCTGGATGCCGGTAGCTGGTTTAATGAAAAATATAAAAACGAAAAAGTTCCCACATTAAATGAAGTGTTGCAATTGGTGAATGGCAGAAAAAAAGTGTTGGTCGAACTAAAATGGCCGTCGAAAGGGCTTTATAAAGGCCTGGTGAAAAAGGTTATTGGCATTGTGCGGCAACACCATGCAGAATCGTGGGTAATACTTCAGTCCTTTGAAACAAGGTATCTTCAGCAGGTTGCAGAACTGGCGCCCGATTTAACTGTTCAGCAATTAGTATTTGGGAAGTCCGGATTGTTACCCATTTATTTTGAAAGAACCCTGAAGTTTGGAAATTTTAAGCCAGAGCCGAATGCGAGTTCTGTCAATATTTTTTATATGTACATAACGCCTTCCTTTTTAAAACAAATGCATAAGTTGGGTAAAACAGTTTATGCATTTACACCCAATAATGAGGACGATATGAGAAAGCTCATTGCTATGGGCGTTGATGGTATCATCACGAATTATCCTGATAAAGCTTTAAAACTTTTAGGCAGGTAGTTGAATTTAAATTGCAAAATCAGAATGAAGGGCACACAATTTTTTTTTAAAGAAAATGGCAATAATAAAAATATACTGAAGAGGATTTTGTAAAATAAAAACCGGCTGAATTTCTTTGTTTACTGTATTTACCTACTCTTTTCTCCCCAAAAAACCGCCCTTGCAAGGGCTATATCCTGATTCTGCGGCCAACTGCCTGAAACGTGCGACGTACAGGCCCTTCCCCTTTTAAACGCCGGGTTCAGTAATCTATCTTATATACATTGAATCACTTTTTAAAATTTAAAATTATGAAAAAGATCTTTACAATTATTTTGGTGGCAGCCGGTACTATTGGTTCCGCTTCTGCACAATCTAACTATCAAAAAAGCATTGCCTATAATGGCAATAAAAAAATGAGCAATGATTATGGCCATCCCGCCATCGTTGTTAAAACCAATAGCATCAATTACAATGATGCCGTTTTTGCCTACAAAGAAAAACAGGCAAAAATCGAAAAGATCAACCACGAATATGATCAGAAAATCGCGTTTGTAAAGAATAACCGTCATTTAAATAGAAGGCAAAAAGCAAAGCAAATTCAGATCTTGCAAAACCAACGTAAAAATGAAATAAGCAAGGCAGAGTTTCAATATGCTAAAAGCAATCACAATGCAAAAGACAAAACATCCGGCCATGATTCACATAAATGGTAGATGTTCCTCATCAAATTCTTTTAACCAATAAAAAATAAAACAATGAAAAAGTTAATCATCATATTAATCGCCGCAGTATCCTTTAATGCTGCATCTGCTCAAAGCAGGAATGACAACTATAAAAAACAGGGCCGCCAGCAGGTAACCCAAACAAAGGGTAACCACAATTACAACGATCAATCACGTTCAAATGATTATGCGTACAATAACTCCGGTAACAATAAAGATTATGCGTACAATAATTCTAATAGCAATAATGATTACGCCTACAGTAACAATAAGGAGCAGAATGATGGCCGTAACCGCCAGGCAGGGTATGGCCGCATTGAACCGTCAATACGATCAAAAGATCAATGGCTATAAAAATGACCGTTCACTGAGCGCGAGAGAAAGGGAAAGAAGAATCAATGAAGCGCAACAGGAAAGGCAAAGGGCTTTAGCCGGATTTGGAACCGGAGCGGTAGCAGGAGGCGTAGTAGGTTTTTTACTCGGCGTATTGGTTAGCCATTAAAATAAACAGAACACACACAAATAAGGGCCGTTATATACGGCCTTTATTTTTTATTAATCAAATTGGCTGATTAACTTCTAGGGTGCCAATACCAACGCTTCGGTTTTTTGTGCCCTTTTTTGCCAAATGAAAAAAAACAAAAATAGTATAATAAGAATCCCGGGAAAAGCCACCATTTTAGCCAAAGTATGCTGCCTGCTGCAAGTTCAAGTTCTGATCCTTTTAATCCTGCAGAAGCGCTCACTACTCTTGCTTTGTCAATCCAACTGCCTATTATAGGTTGAAAAATGGCGGTAGAGAACATTCCTACTCCGCCAACAACCGACATTCCCAAAGCGCCGCTTAATGGAGCTCTTTGGGCTACAGACCCAATCATGGTTGGCCAGAAATAGCAAACTCCTATGGCAAAGATCATAGCTGCTGCATAAGCCATTGGGCCTGTAACGATACTCAAAAGATAAATACCAATGGCAGCAAAAACAGAAGACATCAGCAATACACCTGTTTGTCCAAATTGCTTTATAACCGGGCCTGCAAAAAATCGCCCAACTGCCATCAATCCTGTAACTAAAGCTAAAATCAACATGGGGCTTGCGCCGCTGTTACTCATGATGAGGCCTACCCACTGCTGGGGGCCGAATTCAGAAATGGCGGTGAGCGCCATACAACAAAACAAAAATATAAAGACCGGCTTCAGCATCGCCTTAAAATTATTAGCAAGGGAAGTTGCCTCTGCTTTTGACTTTGGAAATGTTTTTCCATAAAAAAGAACCGCATAAATAATAGTAGGAACCATTGTAACCCACATCTCGGCCTGCCATCCCAAACCGGCGTCCGTCATGAACTTAGAGATCAGGCTGCCCACAACAATGCCTCCCGGAAACCACATGTGGAACCTGCCGAGCATTTTATTCATTTTTACACCGGAATAAGTGTCTGCGATCATGGGGTTACAGGCTGCTTCCGTACATCCATTCCCAAAACCAATAAAGAGTGTAGAAATAAGTAAAAGTGCGTATCCCCCGGAATAAATAGTAAAAACGATGCCCAATGTATGCGCGACAAAGGCCACTCTCATTATATTTTTAGGCCCGAAAGAATGGTAAACCAATCCGCCTATGATCATGGAAATAGGAAACCCTACAAACCACATGGAATTGATAAAACCAAGCTGCTCGGCAGTCAGGTTAAACTCTTTGCCAAGCTGGGGTAAAATTCCGGCCCTGATGCTAAAGGTAAAGGCAGTAGTAATGAGCGCAAAGCAACTACCTGTAAACAAGGCGCTTTTTTTAATATTCTCATTCATTAGTTTGCAATTTTTTTAGTTAAGTAATACGTTAGGTTCTGAAGGCAGGTGGAAATATTCTGCCAATATAATAATTAATCTCATATTTTAAACCGGCTTTTAAAAAACAGTGAAAAATAATTAAACCGGAAAAGTATTTTGCAAAATAGGAATTGCGGGAATTTTTGCCCAAATGCCCGCCTGCCCGCCCGGACGAGCTGGCCGGACGGGGATGGCCAGTTCGGACAGGAATTCGTTCAGGCGGTGTTGGTTTACTATTTCAATATTCAACATTCCTTGTTCGATATTCGATATTGATGGATGCCAGAGGTGAGCACCTTTCGAAAAGGTGTCACCTCTTTTACATATTCTTTGACTGCCAAGGATAGTTAAGGCCCTCTTTAATAAGTTATATTTTAATTTTTGTTAGCTTTACTACTAAATCTGTTTGTATGGATAATCTTTTAGAAAGGATAACTATTGTACCTGGGTTGTGTGGTGGCAAACCAACCATAAGGGGTATGCGCATGACCGTTAGTATGATATTGGAACATCTTTCCGGGGGAGATACAATCGAAGATATTTTAGAAGCCTTTCCGTTTTTAGAAAAAGAAGATTTATTGGCAAGCCTTTTATATGCTGCCAGGCTAACGGAATTATCGCCGGTGTCCAGTTCGGTTTTATTACAACATGCTTCATGATTTATTTAATTGATATTAATTTACCAAAAGAATTTTCTTTTTTCCAAACCGGAAATTTTGTATTTGTAAAAGATATTTCCAATTCATTGCCTGATAGTAAAATCTGGGATCTGGCTTTAGAAAAAAATTATACCATTCTTACCCGCGATAAAGATTTTTATTACAGGGCGTTGCAATCTGCCAACTGTCCCCAAATTGTATTATTCCGGTTAGGAAATATTAAAAATCATCAGTTAACACTATATTTTGAAGAGCATTGGTTACGAATTGAAAGCCATCTTCAACATCATCATTTAATTGTTTTATGGCCGGATGAAATACAAATTATTTTATAATTAATTTTTCGGGCTTCATTCCAGGTATTACGCTATTTTTTCAAAAACAAACCCTCACAATTATAAAGCCCTTTACCACCTTGAAGATTGGAACACCGGCATCTTGTATTGTATCAAGATATATTTTAAAGGCAAAGAAATTGGTCTGATTTTATTTTTGTCTTAAAGAATATTTGTAAAAATAAAATTGGGGGAATTTGTTGGTTTACTGTTTGGATCGTAATGAACCAAGATTTGAGATAAAGAGGCACAAGCATTGATTACACAAAAATCTTTTGCTATAAAACTCGCGCCACAGGAGGAATATAATAATTAATATTTTTCACTGTTCAGCTACGGCAAAAGCAAAGGAATAACTTGAAGAATGCGTTATACTAATATGCCACACTTTTACTCCTATTTTATCAGAGATTTCTTTTACTTGTCCGTATAATTCTATAGAAGGTTTGCCATTAGCTAATTTAAGAATCTGTATTTCGTTTAAAGAAATACCATCCTGCATTCCCGTGCCTAAGCATTTTAATATAGCTTCTTTAGCCGCGAATCTTCCGGCTAAAAATTTTATTGTCTTTTGATTGTGAAAAAAATCTAATTCCTTTTGTGAAAAAATTTTTAGCAATAATACTTGGTCAGTATCCCATTTAAGTTGTTCCGGAATACTATGTTCTACAATATCACATCCAATACCAATTACCATTGTATTACTATTCAATATGCATTATTTAATTTTCATAGACAGCCGATCGCCTAAGCATATCAAAATGAATTTTACCCCCGTTGTTTATTATTAACTCACGGAACAATGAATATCCCTTCAATATAGCTTTCTCCCAATCCTTTTTCGATCTAATTGTTACTTCAAAAGGGGTTGTCATTTCTTTTATTTGGCTAAGTAAAGACTGGCTAACTTTTGATTCTTCTTTGAAAAATTTTTTTTTCTTGGCTTTGTTAAATATGATAAGTGAAATTGATTCTTCTGTAATTGTAGCTCTTGCACCATCTTCAATTTCATCAACTATAGGGTTACTTTTTCTTTTCCGTTTCATCATTGACCTTGTGCAAGGAGACCATCCTAACATGGTTGCAAATGTGTAATGAAATACATCATGGAATCTGTAAAAATCTTTTTCTTTTGAATTGTCGTCAATGAAATCACCAACTTGTATCCCATTGATTGAAACTTTTGTTTTCAATTTAGAATCAATTTTAACCGAATTAAAGTTTGCAGTAAACTTCCTTGGAAGCTGTTCCTTCTCATCATAGTCAGGATCAAAAAAGTATTTACTATTAACCATTGCCTTATTTCTGGGTTTGAGATTGTTGTGTTTGGGAGATAATTTCTTTCACTTTTTTTAAACTATCTATTTCAATTAAAAGATTTTTCTTTTCAATTAGTCTTTGATTAATTATGGAATCAGATGTTGAACTCCTTTTTCTTAAGCTCTACACCTTTACTGAAACCATTATCATAAGAGAACCAATCAAAAGCAAACTTGAATAAAATCAAGACGCCCAGACCTACTGCAGTTTTTATCAAGTAATCTTTTGCTGTTTGTTCTTTTTCAATCAATTCTATTCTCTTGTTTAAATCCTTTTGATTATCATCAATTCTTTTACTTAAAGCATTTGGGGAAGCCAATTCACCTTGGCTTAAAAATTCCACGGGTTCATCTGGGATTTTTGTTTGGTTCTCATGATTTCCCTTATAGTCTTGATTTTCGTCCAATTCAGAAAACCAGATTGGGAAATATGATGTTCCTTGGCTAAAGAACAATCGTCGAAGGTCCTGCATTGTAAACTGAAAACAACAGCTTACCTTCAAAACCGGGATCAACATGGAACCCGGAAACATTTATAAGACCCTTAAATTTAATTCTTGCCTTAATAGATATAAACGCAATTTTATCTTCAGGTATTTTTACATATTCTTGCGTTAATAACAGAGCAAATTGACCTGGCTTTATATTAATTTTTTCATTTTCCTTAAGATCTTTTACAACCCTCGGTGTTGAATCTGTTTGAAAAACTTGTGTCCCCAGAGATAATTCATATGAACCGTTTTTAATTCGCTCTTCGCTAAAAGGAGAAATCACTTCTGAATCTTTCAGAATTTGAGTAAACTATTTTTTCCTAAGAATGACATATTAATTTAAAGTTACTTTTATTTTTTTATTTATGTTCCATTTTGGAGGGAACCAAAAGTCGATAGGTTTAGAGTTAATTTTCAGATACCTGTTTTATACGCATTCTTTCGCTAGTACCCTTTAATTTCTGGATGTTTTACCCTGGCATACTTATCTACTTCGCAAAATAATATTTTGACAATCAATTAGCTGTAGTTTTCGCCCCCAGAGACCCTTGAAAGATAAGCCCAACCTTTCAAACTCCTGATTCCTGCCTATCAGTTACTAGTTTAATTATTTCTACATTACTAAGTCCTCCCGTATCTTGAAAACATTTGCTAATTCCTCCCTTCGCACCCGGACCTGGTACTAACAAATTCGGATTCTGAAAAATTCAAAATAGGAGAATAATTAATATCTATTAATAGCTGGTAGGCCAAGAAAATCCCCTAAGCCGGGAGGAACTGTTTTAGTAATTTCAAATGCCTGCTGCATTGTTTTGGCAGCGATTAGTTGCTCATGTGTGTCATTTTTTATTATTAATTCTATTAGCTTCAGGTGATTTGAATGTTTTCTTAAATACCCAAAAAATGATTTCCCAGAAGGCATTATATACGCCGCTGAATAAATAGTTCCATTAGCTATAGCACTAGATAAAACATCATCGTATTGCTTAAAATTATAATTTTCAAAAGTTAAATATCCAATTTTCGATTTGAGAAGTTCCCAGGTTTCAATTTTATTAAAAAGTTTAAATAATAAAATCCGAAACAAAATCTCTTTAGGTGAATCAGGCAGATCATTTTTGTAAATAACATTTTTAATTAAATACTGACTAACCCTGTCTGAGGCACGGTATACATTTGTGAATTTGTATCGATTAATAATCGGGTCGTCTGTCCAAGGAAATGGATTTCCTTTAAATCTATTAAAGAAAGCTTCCTGCCTAAGTGCTGCAAATTTCCAAAAGCTATCATAAACTTCTGTCGTTTTAGCCGGTGATAGCGGTATGTGAAGGTTTAATCTCAGTTTTACTTTTGATTGTACCTCTTTTATTTTCGTCACTTTTTTAATAACTTGATTCATATTACTGACGAAATTAGTTTTTCTTAAATGAATTATTTAATTAGCCATTTTCAATAAATTTTTCGCCTGTTCTTTTGTTAGATCATCAAGATGTTCAACACCGATATAGCAATTAAAACGTTCAAGCTTTAGACCACTTTCACTTGCAACGAATTTTCCAAGGTTTATTAAACCAAGCCAGTTCCCGTAAGCCCGCCTGTACAGATACTGAATAGCATAAAAGCTATTTAAAATTAAACCACCACTTTTAGATTTATAAAAAGTAACATGTTGCAAACATGGGAAACCTTGAAAAGGTCCGTTTGTGTGATCTTTCTCAGGGTCAAAAATAGAAGCTTGAAGCTTTGAACGACGTTTTATATTATTATCCTTTAAAGATGAAATAATAAGTTCCAACTGATTAATTTTTTTTATACTTCCATCATAAGCTATCAGTCTTTCAAAATAAGTTCCATGGCTGTTACTGGATTCTATCTTTTTTAGCCTATTTAAATTTTCAGGATATCCTTCATAAAGTTTAGCTCTATTTTGTCCATAAAATTTATAGAGAGAATCTGGAAATATAGTTTCTGACACAGTCTGCACTGTTGCCATTTTATTACACTTTAAATGAGAGTTTAAAATCTCTTTTATTTTGTTTGATTCTTCGAAATTAGTAAGTGATAATAATAGTGGTGTAATTTCCATACCTGGATTTTTTATAATCCACTCTAGTATTTTGCACCATGCATTAGATAAGTTTATATCTTCTATAAGTAAAGGCGATGTATTCATAAATTAATTTATTGGTGTTTCTAAATGACGATTCTCTGCTAACCCGACATATTGGAAGTTCTGTATTCTGATAAAATAGCTTAAACTACCAACGGATGCATGAGGCTCTTACTATACCAGGCTTTACTGCTACATAGCAAGTTCCAATATTACATTCTTTATGTTTTTTTTAAATGATCTCCTTCAATGTTAATATCGGAAGGTAATATTATATAGTTCGATACTTCTAAGTCTACCACATTCAAGCGGGAATACCTGTCAATAATTTTAAAAAAGGAGTTAACGATGGTAGATGTGAAAATACTTTTTAATATTTTAGCAGGCCCAACCTTAAGAAGAGCGACAGCTTTCGGTTCATTGATTAACCCATTTACCTTGCAATTCATAACTAACTTTTGATATCCGGTTCCAAATAAAGAAGAGACAGTATAAAAATTGAGAGGAGATGCATTTTGGATTACCCATTTTCTTTTTTTAAATCAGCAACAATGCCAGCAACTGGCATTAATAAAGCACCAGCAAAAAAATCAACTAAATGTTCCTCCATGTCGTTGGAGTTTTCAGGACTTTCATTCGACAAAGCGTCAATCTTAGAGCCGTGCCTAAAAACATGATGTCCAAGCTCATGCGCACAGGTAAAACATCTTCGTGGAAGAGGTCATAGATTTGAAAGAAGAATTACGTTCAATTAATTCCACCTTCTTGTTCAATATACACACCTTCCATATTTATATCTACAAACCTAACTGATACACCGAGACGAATGCAAGCATCGAAAATATTCACAGGTTGAAACATATTTAGCCCCAATTCTGCCCGAATATCATCAGCCATCATTATAGCTTTTTTGTAGATATGAATCATTGGCATCTAATTATTTTGGAAGAATTTTTAAAACATCCAATAGCTTTTTTTGTATATCATCTTGCTTCAATTTGCTTAATTCCCTAGCTGCAAATTTGAAGGTTTCTTTTTCACTTTCTTGAAGAAGAAGCCAAGATGTATCAACCTTGTAAAGGTTTCCGAACTGAATTATTTCTTTAGCACTTACTTTTCTTTTACCTGCTTTTCAATTTCAGAAATAGCAGGACGTTGAAGTCCTAATTTAATTGCGGCTTGCTCTCTGGTGAAATACCAGCCAAGACTCTGGCTTCTTTTAATCGGGAAGCAATTTTTCCCCTTTCAGAATTTAGATTTATTGAATCCATTTGTAGCTTCTTTAATTAATTTTTGAGGTGGTTTTTCTTTATTGTTAGTTGCTTTAGAGTATTCTTATCATGAAAATGTAACAGTTATCAGGTATTTTAACTTTCAAAACGCTCTGCCTATTCTTACCATTGCAGTATATAAGCACCTGACTCATTATCAAATTTCCTGGACAGAACTCTTCATCAATTGTAAGATCAAGCTTTTTCGGTGTTATTATTGATTTCTTCAATCATTTTGATTTTTTCTTTCTTGACTACATCATGTGTAAGTTGTACCATTTGTTATAATTTTCCTACAAAATTAGTAAGAATATCTTACAAATCAAATTTTATTATTTTTATTTTCGTACAAGTTTATAGAAAGTTTCGCCGCCCAATCTCTGTATTTAGCCATGAGCGTAAGCTAAATTCATGCAATACATTATAGTAAGAAATTACTATCCCAGTAAACCAACAAATTCCCCCGATTTCTATTTCAGTTTAATTCAGCAGAAAAATAATAACCGGCCAGTAATCCATCATTTAACTTTTCCCTCCGCAAAATAATAGAACAGAAACCTTTACTTTTATGCACCAAATTTTTTCGGATGCGCGTATTTTTTTTAGCGGTTATGCTTTTCTTTTTTGTAACGGTAAAGTCTCAAACGGTTGTATCGCCAGGCTTTGGTGTGTATCCGCAGAGCCCGTCTCTTTTAAATAACAGCCATCTTCACGACAGCCTTTCCGCGCCCAAATGGTTTTTCAGCTCTTACAGCGGCCTTAGCACCAGCGTATCCTTTTTTAAAGGAGGCAATGCGTCTATTTTCTCTGCGCCGATGGGCCTTCAGCTCAATCGCAGGTTAAATAATAACTGGTATGCTTTTGCCAACGTATCGGTGGCTCCTTCTTATATCAGTATCAACCCTTCTTACCTGAGCGGTTTTAATAAGAATTTTTCCAACAACTCTTTTAAGCAAAACAGCTTTGGTTTGTATCCTGCGGCTTCCGTGGGAGTAATGTATATTAACGATGCCAAAACATTTTCCATCTCCGGTAGCGTAAGCGCAGAAAGAGGTGTATTATCCCGGCATGCCTTTCTATCCCTGTAAATAATGCGGCACAACAACCGGTTTTATTGCCAGGCAGGTAATGGGGATTTCAAAAAATCAATTACCTGTAGTAAACGCAACAATTTCATCCAATTTTTATTTTGTCTCTCTAATAACAACAATGCTTAAACGAAATCCATGTTGATTCTCATGAAGTATTTTGAGGAAACCCATGAAACATTCTTTATACCTGAACGAACACGCGCAGATTTAAATTTTGTTTTATCCTGCGCAAAACTTATGAAAAGCGTTATTCAAAATCCAAAAATTAAGGTTCGGTTTTACTTACTCATCCTTTTTGTACTTGATTTTTGGTTAGTTTATCTCTATTACAATTTTCCCATTTACTCCTCCTTTTCGAAACCAAATCCTGTGCTTCGGCTGCCTGTTCTAATTTCATTGTCTTTGATATCTGTGCTTTTATTTTTCCCTGCTCTAACATCTCGTTGAAAAAGTCTAATTTTTTGTATGATGGATTAGACATAATAAACTGAGCTGCTACATTATATTTTTCAGCCAGTTCAGCAGATGGTGGCATAAAAGTACTTATCAGCTTTCCGCCTTTTTTTAATACTTCAAAAGATTTGCTTTGGGTTTCGCCACCCACTAAGTCTGCAACAATATCTACGTCTTTTATAAGCGTTGTAAAATCCTGTGTCTTATAATCAATCACTTCATCTGCACCAAGAGCTTTAACTCTGTCAAGTTCGGCCCCTGAAGTTGTTCCTATTACATAAGCGCCAAGAGCTTTTGCTATTTGCACCATGATGCTGCCTACGCCCCCGGAAGCACCCTGTATTAAAACTTTCTGTCCCTGTTGTAATTGGCCTGCTTCTATTAAAACGGTATATGCCGTGGTAAGCGGAATCGCTAAGGCAGCCGCTTCGTTGAGTGAAATATTGGTTGGTATAATTGCTACCTGGTCTTCATTAAGCGAAATATATTCGGCATACGTTCCACCATAGTTAGTAGCATACACCTTGTCGCCTGCTTTAATTCGGCTTACTTTATTGCCGACAGCTTCCACAATTCCTGAAAGGTCAGAGCCGGGAGTGTAAGGAAAAGTTATGGGCATTGCCTGTTGTAAATAGCCCTCCCGTATTTTCATTTCCAAAGGGTTTATAGTGGTTGCGGCTATTTTTACCAACACTTCATTTTCCCGGATGATTGGTTTATCCGGTTGGTTTAATTGCAAAACATCTGACTTGCCAAATGCTGTGTATTGTATTGCTTTCATGTATTTATTTTATAGTTGATTTTAGAAATTGATTTAATTATTTTTTTTCAAAGTAGTCAGGCGGAAAAACTTCCTGGTTATATTTTTCCGCAATGGCTTTTAATTTTTCCGCAGCAGCAGGCGTCATCTCAGGCGGCGGGAGAAACTTTCCATACTCCACAGGTTCTCCTATTTCCTTAAAAAGTTCTTCCAAGCCTGCTGAAACAACCAGGCATAAGATATGTGCGTTTGAATCAGACTCATTTTTAAATGAATGTATGGCACCGCCTTTTGGAATGCTCACAAATGCACCTGCTTTGGCAACATAAGTCTGCTCTTCTGTGCGCACCACAATTTCACCTTCAATCACATAGAATGATTCCTGGAAAGTGGCATGCGCATGAGGCCGGGCCCTCCGCCGGGCGGTATCAGCATATCAATTACTGCGAATGCATTATCTGTTTCTTTGCCGGTGATCAGCAGCCTGTAGTTATCGCCCACTACAGATAAATCCTGTCCCTCACGGGGATTAACGGTTATGATTTTTGTAGGCCTCATTTTTTAAAAATTTAGTGGTTAAGCGTATTGCAATTTTAAAGTGGGATAGTCTGTATAACCTACGGCAGTGGCAGGAGAATACAAGGTTTTAAAGTCAATCGGATTTAATGCTGCACCCATTTCTATTCGTTTGGCAAAATCCGGGTTGGACAAAAAAGCTTTTCCAAAACCAACCAAATCAGCAGAGCCATTTACCAATGCTTGCTCGGCTGTTTCAGGAGTAAAGCCACCGGTCTTGATAATGGTTCCATCAAAGTTTGAACGAATAGCGTCTATGGTAGACTGTGGCATTAGCGGGTTCATCACAAGGTGTAAGTAGGCAATTTTCAATTTGTTTAATTCAGTTGCCAGGAAAGCATAGGTGTTGTGAACTTCGCTTTCTTCATAAGGTTGTAAATCGCCTGTTTTTGAAAATGGAGATAAGCGAATGCCTACTTTGTTATTGCCAATGGCTGCAACAACTTTTTCAGCAACTTCCAGCGTAAGTTTTGCCCTGTTTTCCATACTTCCACCGTAAGCATCCGTTCTGTTGTTTACATTGGGGTTCAGGAATTGTTCTAACAAATACCCGTTAGCACCATGTAATTCTATTCCGTCAAAGTTGGCTGCCATTGCATTTTTTGCGGCAGTTACATAACCCTGAACAACCGCTTCTATTCCTTCTGTCGTCAAAGCTTTTGGTTCTGAAAAATCCTGCATACCGTTAGTGTCTGTATAAATTTGCCCTGTTGCTTTTATATCAGAAGCACCAACCAGTATTGCACCTTCGGGCAAATTGTGATGATGCCCTATACGGCCAGTGTGCATTATTTGAAGAAAAATTTTAGTACCGTCTTTGTGCACTGCTGTGGTTGTTTTTTTCCAACCTTCAATTTGTGCCTGCGTAAAGATGCCGGGGATTCGGGCATAACTTAACGCATCGGCTGTTGGTGCTGTGCCTTCAGTAATGATGAGCCCTGCACCTGTTCGCTGTCCGTAATATTCTGCCATTAAATCGTTAGGCACATTATTGATGGCCCGGCTTCTTGTCATAGGAGCCATTACCAAATGATTTTTAAGATGGAGATTGCCTTTTGAATAAGGCGCCAGTAGAGTTGTTATTTTGTTTTGCATATTGTTTGATTTTTATAATGCAAAGTTGACTTGATAGCCATAAATAAAATAGCGATGTAAGACTGGAAAATAGTCCTATCCGACAATTGAATATTTCTGTGGTGTAACGCTGAACTTTCTGCTTGTAAGAAATTGAACTGAGTGTGTGTTAATTAATTTCCCCGGATTTGTATAAACAGGAATACATCACTTTGTACGATTGTTTATAATTTTATTATTAATAATCTTGTATTCTATTGTTAGTCCTTCATAGCCGTAGGCATCAGCTTTCATTTCTTCAATAGCCGTATAGCTTACAGGATGAATATCTCCAAGAAAAGATTTTAATAATTTATGTATAGCATCAATATACTTTGCCTTATCATCTTTAAGATTTGTGGAATCGGAAATCTTTATGGTAAGATGAAAACTTTTCTTTTTTAATTCAGCTAAAGATGCTGAATTAACGAACCATAGATAATCCGGAATAAATGATACCGTAACTACCGTTACTTCAGGTCTTTTGTTTAAAACCTCTTTGGTAAGATTACTAATGTTTTTTGCTAATTCTTTTGCTAAAGCAGGGTCTTCGTTTCCGCTTACTTTTAGATTGATTATTGGCATACTTCAGAATATTTATTAATGAAGTACAAAGCAAAGTATAAAGCTTTTTTTATTTATTGATGTAGGTTAAGAGTTTGATTCTGCTTAAAGATTCGGGCTTAATACCTAAATAAGAAGCAATATGGTATTGAGATACCTGTTGCTCTATCCCGGGATATATGGTGGAAAGGTTTTCATATCTTTCTGCGGCAGCGTTTTTTAAAAAAGAAGTTTCCCTTTTACATTTTCTAATAAAAAAATTGTCAGAAATATATTTTCCTAACTTAAGAAAATCACTGTCTTCGTCAATTAATTTATTAAACTGGTTATAAGTAATGTAATTGATTTCAACATCCGTTAAAGCTTGTATGTTGCAATTGGTAGGCATCTGGGTTAGATAACTTGTATAGGCACTCACAAAACTATTCTCCTGATAAAAATCATTATTAAATTCCTCATCATTTTTCCGGACATAAGATCTAAGTACACCGGAAGTAACCACCCCAATAAAATTACAAACCGAACCTTCGATAATAAGATGCTCTTTTTTCTTCAGGACTTTGATTTGCATTTCACCACTTAACTTTTCAAAATGACGCATTTCCATGCCCAGTTTTTCTATAAAAATAGTTGCTAACGGTTCCATCGTTTTTTATTAAATATAAAATTATTAAAAGAGATTTACTTTAAAGATAAAAATGATTGCACCGTCCTATCCGACAACGGAATATTTTTTTGGCGTAATGCCAAAATGTTTTTCAAACACCCTGCTGAAATGACTAAGATTAGAAAAGCCTAATTGGTAGCCCACATCCGAAACGGAATAGCCTGCTTGTTTTAATAAAAACGCGGCTTCTTCCATTCTTGTTTTTTGGTAGTAGTTGTAAATGGTATCGCCAAAAGTTTGTTTAAAAAGTTGTTTCATTTTGGTTTCACTCATGCCAATCAATTTAGAAAGTGTGGCTAATACCGGTGGAGTGCTTACATCTTCTAAAATAATATTTCGTAACACCAATAATTTTTCTACATCAGCATTATTTATTAGTTGGTGTGTTGTGTTGTCTCTCTTTTGCAATTCGCTGAACAGATCATACAACAATTGCTGCACTTTTATTTTGTAATAGAAATTGCTTAAACTCGTGTTGATATTTATTTCCGCAAGTTGTTTCAGGTGATTTTTTGTTTCCTGGTTCATACTTTCAAAATACACAAAAGAGTTTTTGCCGCTTATGATTTCCTGTATGAGTGTATTTGGTTTTTTAATATTCAACAGGGTTAAAAGATGAGATGCAGGCATTCCTACAACGCAGTAAAGTATTTGGCTTTTGGCTGGAAATTTTATTACAGAATTCATATCACTTGACGTAATTTGAATGGCTGAATCGTTGCTTTGAGAAAACTTCACAGGCTTATCTTCATTATAAACCAAATCAATTGGCTGTTCATTATTGTAAAAGAAAATGCTCACCAAATCGTTTCTTACAACGGCAGCGTTTCGTTTGATGGTAAAATCTTTGGTTAAATTATAGTGGTGAATTAACAACTTAAAACCTTCTCCAAATTCTACTCTTTTAATGTAGCCTTTGCCAATGGAAGCAGGGATTGCAATTCGGTTATCCCTGATAGGAATTTTGAATTTTGCTGAAAATTCTGCAATGAAATCGAAGTTGGGCTTGGATGTAAATTCAAAAATCATTTTTACAATTTGCTCTTTTGTTTTTTTTGATAGCAAAGATAGGGGTATGGTTTTTTGTTTATTCTCTCTTTGGGGTTTACAAAAACAGGAGGGGAAATTATTATCATTCTGTGATCGGATAATGAATGGGTGCAGTGTGTTTAATGTCCTGTCACTTGAACAGGTAAGGGATTTCGAAATGAAAAAGTTGATTATTTGTTCGTTTACTTATAGTATTTGGCATACCGAACAATATTGCCGCGCCTTTAATAAGGCTGTTTTCCCCGTATGGCCTGGCATATTCCACCATTCTTAGATCTTTAGGGGAATTGTATGCGGGGAACGATAACAAAAAAGCAAAAGAAAATTTTGAGAAAGCACTGTCAACAGCAAACGAACACCCGCCTGAACAAATTCATTCGGGCAGGAATTCATCCGATTTCTATTTCAGGTTATTTACCTAAGCGGTTTTAATAGGAATTATACCAACAAAGCTTTTAAGCAAAACAGCTTTGGTTTGTATCCCGGGCTTCCTTACTACTCTGTAAATAATGTGGCACAACATCCTCATTTATTTCAACGAAAATAAATAACTGATAAATTATAATAAGCCTCATCGCTTCGCTGAATGAAGTAAGAACCCAGGGAGGCATTAATCGGATATTCGCGGATCCGGATTAAGAAAAAGGTTGGTACTATTGCGGATATCACAAATATGATTCAATAGGTACATACGGGTGGTTAAACTTTGTCTTGAGTATTATCCACCAAAAAAGATTTTGGGAAAATATAAAAATAAAAGTAACCAGGTGTATAAGATTGGAGAAAAGGATTGAAAAAAATTTATGATTTTTTTGTTTCTAATAATTTACGGTAGGATAATGAGTAATATAAAATATCAATACATTTATCGCAAATTTCAGAAATGAACTTTAAAAAGGCCAATAATATCTCAGGATGGATTGTTTTTGCCATTGCCTGCACGGTATTTATCATAACACGCGAAGCAAGTGTTAGCTTTTGGGATTGCGGGGAGTTTATTCCCTGTGCCTATAAATTACAGATATCCCACCCGCCTGGTGCACCTCTTTTTATTCTTCTTGGCCGTTTGTTTATCATTCTTTTCAGTGGTAATCTGAATGCGGCAACACCCAATCTCCATGCCGCTGTGGATGTTAACCTGCTTTCTTCAATGAGTAGTGGATTCACCATTCTTTTTCTGTTTTGGACCATTACCCATTTTGCAAAAAAAATGGTGATAAAAAAGGATGAAGCAATTACTCGTGAGAAAATCATTCTTATAATTGGCGCGGGTGCTGTGGGTGCCCTGGCATTCACTTTTTCCGATTCTTTTTGGTTCTCCGCTGTGGAAGGCATCGTGTTTGGCGTATCTCCTCTTTTTATTTCTTCAGCATTTTGGGCTATGCTTAAATGGGAAGAACAGGCAGATTACCGTTACGCCGATAAGTGGATTGTTCTCGTCGCATACCTGATGGGCCTGTCAATCGGAGTACATTTATTAAGCTTGCTGAGCATTCCCGCTATTGTGATGACTTACTATTTCCGCAGGTATAAATATTCACGAAAAGGAGCCATACTTGCTTTTCTTCTGGCTTGTGTATTAACCGGTGTGGTACAGATCCTGATTATCCAGGATACGGTTAAATTAATCGGTTGGTTCGAAATTTTATTTGTGAATGGAATGGGGCTTCCTTTCAATTCCGGTATGTTTTTCTGCCTGGCGCTTTTTGTTGTTGCCATAGTATTTGGTTTGCGCTGGGCTACCAGGAAAAAGAAACATCTTGCTGAATTAGGAATACTCTGTTTTACATTTATAATGATCGGGTATTCTACCTACGGGGTGATAATGATCAGGGGGAATGCAGATCCTGCGATCAATATGCAAAATGTTACTAACCCTATGACATTAGTATCCTATCTTGACAGGTCTCAATATGGTACATGGCCTATTATCAGAGGCGCTGATTTTACAGCTCAACCTACCGGAACTAAAAATGAAGGCAATATTTATGAAAAAAATGAACATACCGGCAAATATGAAGTAGTAGGAAAGAAAGAAGGCTATCAATACGATCCCGCTGATATTCATTATTTCCCCAGGATCTGGGATACCGATAATTCGCAGGGGCATGTGGACTTTTATAAGCAATGGTTGGGAATAGATGGCTCTGAACCTCCCAGCACACAGGACAATATCAAATGGTTGATTGGGTACCAGTTCAACTGGATGTATTGGCGCTATTTTATGTGGAACTTTTCAGGTAGGCAAAATGATCTTCAGGGCACAGGAAATCCACGGGATGGGAACTGGATATCAGGAATTGCTCCCCTCGATAATTGGCGTTTGGGCGATCAAAGCAAGATGCCCGACTCACTCAAAAATAACAAAGCGCATACTACCTTATTCATGCTGCCTTTCATATTAGGTTTACTCGGACTTTCTTTTCAATGGAAAAAAGACCGGAAAAATGCGGCCGTTGTGTTCATCTTGTATTTTTTTACAGGCATCGCTATCATTCTTTATTTGAACCAGCCACCCAGCCGAGAGAAAGAGATTACTCGTATGTAGGTTCATTTTATGCATTTTCTATTTGGATCGGGCTGGGTGTATTGTATGTGTATGAACTTTTGAAGAAAAAACTAAAGCCAATCCAATCGTCAGTAGTAGCCGCCGGTATTTGCCTTATTGCTGTCCCGTTGCTTATGGCTTGCCAGGAATGGAAAGCACACGACCGTTCCAAAAAAACATTAGCAAGAGATGTAGCAGCCGATTACCTGAATTCCTGCGCACCTAATGCGATATTGTTTACAGGTGGCGATAATGACACTTATCCGCTTTGGTATGCCCAGGAAGTTGAAAATATTACGGCCTGATGTGCGCGTGATTGTTACGACTCTCTTAGGCACAGACTGGATGATTGATCAATTGCGCAGAAAAATTAATAAAAGTGATCCAATCTCTATCAGTTGGGCTCACGATAAATATGTGGGTGATAACCGCGATTATGTTCCTTATTATGACCAGGGTGGAATAGTTTCCAAAGACAGTTCAATGAACCTGAATGATGCCATGGTTTTTATGGCAAACAACAACGACCGGCTTGCAACACAGGGCGGTGATAGCCTGAACTACTTTCCTACTCATAATTTTTATATTCCTGTTGATAAGAAATTCGTTCTTAGCAATGGTACCGTTGATCCAAAAGATAGTTCAAGAATATTAGACAGGGTTACTATTAACGTGCCACAAAATACACTGTATAAAAATGATCTGATGGTGCTTAATATCATTGCAGCCAATAAATGGAAAAGGCGTATATATTTTACGCAGCCACAGGGATTAGGATTGAACAATTTTTTACAAAATGAGGGCATGGCTTACCGGTTGGAACCAATAAAGCAACAGGATCCAAACGGAGCCGATGCCATCAATACCGATGCCGCATACAAAAACCAGATGTCAAATTTCTATTTCGGTGGAGCGCAATACCCCAACATTTATTTTGATGAGAATAGCAGAAGATCGTTAATGACAATGCGGCGGGCTTTCTCCACAACCGGCAATGCACTTGCATTGATTGGGAAAAAGGATAGCGCTCTCCAGGTATTGAACTACGGTTACAAAATGCTGACCCCTTCTTCGTTTCCTTATGGAATGGTGTCTGCTGGTAACATGAACGATATTACTTCGCTTCAATATGCTTACGCGTGCTACCTGGCAGGTGATATCGAAAAGGGAGACCGGATTGCTGATGATGTTATAAGCGATTGCCAGCAGCAAATTGAATATTACAATTCTTTGTCCGATACCGATGCGGGACCTTTTCAGAGTGACCTGCAAACAGCAGAAGCTATCATCAAAGAGTTGCAGGGAATGAAGGTAAACTTTCAGCCTAAAAAATAGGGAGGCGGAACCCTAAATAGCTGAATGAAATGTTCAGTGAGAAAATAAAAAAGATAAGGCGAGATTTAAAAATCAGGTATTTTCCTTTGCCGCAATTAGAGAAAGAACTCATTCACATGAAAGCTTTTTTTGTTTCGCCGGAAGTATAAATAACGTTTTATCAAAAACAGAAATCTGAATTATTTTGCCAGGCCTTTGTCGTTAGACAGGTTGGTTTACTATTCATTCAATAGAACAAGTCCACAGATATTTCCGGAAGCGGTTTGCTTTCAATCCCAATCAAAGTTGACAATCTCTCTGTTTAGTTTCCATTTTTTGGGGACGGGGTTTTGCATCCAATCTAAAGGTTCCCCTAAAGGTAGGTTTTGAGAAGCCAGGCGGAAGCATTCTTTGATGGCACGTTTTTGTTCCGCCCCTGTTGCTTCAGGTTGGGCGGAAATAAAAAGTGTTGTTCCGCTTTTGGCAACTAATTCCATCCATTGCTTGTTTTTACTCCAGGGTATTTTTGTGGTAAGCCCTACGCAATCAGGATCAACCTCATAAAAAGCGCCTTGTTGAGCGCCGCGAAAAGCTAAGGTGTTGACGCCCATTTTACGTGTTCTGCCCCACTCATTTCCAGAAGTATCGTCACCTATTCTGTTCAATTCAAAAAGCGGCCGATAAATGACTAAAAGTGTTACAACCTATTACATAAGAAGCCCCCGCAGCTTCGCGAATGGTTTTATAAAGATTCAGAACTATTTCGGCGTTTGTTTTTGTGTTATCATGCATTTGCCAACCGGCTGTGCTCATACTTTTGTCTTTCAACATTTCAAAACCCCATCTCCCAAAAATATCATCAGAAGTATAATCGAATTTTACCAATTCGTAACCCCAGGTGTTATAAAGTTTAAAGTAATTTTTTATCCTTTCTAAATTTTCCACGATGGATGGATCAAGAATTGGATAATTTTCTTCTCTTCCTTTTATAAGCGGCAGCATCAGCGATTTCGGGCCTTTATAGCTTCCGCAAAGTGGCCGTGTCCAGATGCCGGGGCGCATCCCGGCCTTTTTGATTTTATCAGCAACCCTGCCCATGTCTCCGAATTTGGCATTAGGCTGATCCATCCTGTCTCCCCAGCCACTCGTATCGTTTGGCGAGTAAGGAGATCCTATAAACCAGCCGGCATCAATGACAGAAAATGGGCGATTCTCCAGGCCGTCGGCCATAGGCGCCATCATTTCGGTAAGTTGAAGAATTAATTTTTCAGAATTATTTCCATACGTAAAATACCAATCGTTGATTCCATAAACGGGCTTTGCAGGCATCCGTGGCTTTTCGCACATTACTTTCGTGAACCTCCTCAGCGTTTTAAAAGAGGATTCGCCGGGAAGGCTTTTTATCGTTACGATTTCTGCAGCTATTAATTTTCTATCACCTAAAAGAACGCCATTTCCTCCGTTGCGTGTATCCATGGTGAGGGTGAGTTCTCCGTTATCAACCTGCCAGGAGCAAAATGTAGAAGCGCCGGTTTTTACCCCAAAGCCATTTGTATTTTTTCCGTTGAATTCCAGGAAATACCACGGTAATATTTCTGAAGGTGAAGGCTTGTGCCACGAAGCGTCACCGTAAGTGCGTTCCCATGCATCATTCATGATAGTTGAAAATGAGTTATCCGGCTGCTTCCAATGCAAAGTAACTTCGCTAAGTTTTGATTGCGGCGATTGAATTTCTAATACGATACTTCTTGCTTTTTTCTTTAGTTCAACACGTAGATCATTAAACAACCATATCTGTTTTCCTTTACTCTCTAATTTTACATTTTGATTATTAAGGATACGCTGTTACTCATCAGGAAAATTAATAAGCGGCTTTGCTGGTTCGCCTGCAAAAAGATTGTCTGCAGTCAGCAACGCTGCTAAAGAGATTCCTGTGGTTCTTATAAAATTTTTGCGATTCATTTTAGTAGCGATAATATTTTATTGATTTTTATTTACGTTTTCTTTTCTTGCCTTACACCTTATTTAAGAGTGATACTAGTCCTGGAATAAAGTTCACAGATTACTTTATATCAATCACGTGCTCTTCCACATTCCATCCATACAATTCCACTACTGCATTTTCATGGGCGGCAGGCGTATAATCAATCGTGATTTTTTTGGTGTCACCCGGTAACACCGAAATATAATTATCACTGTAAAACGCAGGCAATATTCTTTGCTTTGTTATAGTATTCACCAAGGAAATCCTGTTAAAAAATGCAATAGGGTTTTCTTTTGCATTACGAATCGTTACTTCCACTTTTCCTTCTTCGGTTTTGTGCGCTGAAACCTGCACGGTTGCCTTCTTCATTTGCTGTAATCCTGAATAATTTCCTGTTGAATCGGGCAGCCAATATAAATTATCGTCTAATAAGTTTTTGTTTTCATCCAGCAATGACAAATAAAGAAATACGCCTTTATCTTTTGCCATTTTATCAAGTACATTTTTCAGCGATAGATATTTTTTAGAGCTGGTAGGTTCTATCCCGGAAAAAACCTGCGTAAGCAATTTTTCTTTTCCATCCATATCATACGCTTCTGCTTTCAGCATGATATTACGCTTTGCGGTAAAAGTATTGTTGGCAATCATCACCATGCCATCCGCATTATCATACATCACATGAAATGGCTCGCTGCCTTTGTGCAAACCATACAGGCATGCATTGGGATCGAGGTAATAATCATACATCTGCCCGCGCAAAGCGGTCCACGGGTTTTGTGTTTTCCAGATGATCACACCTGTGTACCATTCCCATCATGTGCGCACTAAAACCTTCCATCAATGCGCGGTACTGATCATAATTCACCAATTGGGCTTTATCCGCAAAATCTTTTAAACCGGTTGGCTTGCCATACGCATCAATATAATTACCGTAACCGATATATTTATGATAACGCCAAACGCTATCCATGTTTCTGTAATCTTCATCCGGAATCAACAAATTTTCTTTTGGGATAAATCTTTCCAAAGAGGCATAATCGCCCATGCCCACAGAACCCACTTCTGAATTAAAAGGATAGGTTTGGTGTTCCCAGAAAGTATTGATGTTTTGAATTCCATAAGGGCCATCGCCATTGCCGCCATAAGGATTGTACGACATGCTGTCGGAATTGGAATATTCTATCATATACCGGGTGCCGTCAAGCTTCGGCATAATGGAATCGCGCATGGCAACCAGGATGTCTTCCGGCGGCGTAATTTCATTGCCACCACACCACAAGGCAAGCGAAGGATGATTGCGCAGCATCTTCACCTGGTCCACAACCGAGGCAAGAAATAACTGGTGATCGTCAGGGTATTTTCTTCTTGTCCATTGATCATCTTTTTTCTTCGGGTCCATCCACCGGCCATTGCAATCGCCGGAATTCCAGAAATCCTGCATCACCAGCAAGCCGTATTTATCACAGGCATTGTAAAATTCAGGGCGCTCTGTAATAGCGCCGCCCCAAACACGGATCAGGTTTAAATTCATATCGCGGTGAAACCTGATCTCCGCATCATAACGCGCATCAGAAAAACGAAGCATCTCATCAGAGATGATCCAATTGCCACCTTTGATAAATATTTTTTCTCCGTTCACCAACACTTCACGGCTGCGGGTCGTTGTGTTCCAAAGGGTATTAATTTCACGGACGCCAAATGTACATTTTCTGCATCACTTGTTGTACCATCATCTTTGATAAACTCTACATTGATGTGGTATAAATTCTGCGGGCCATATCCATTGGGCCACCAAAGTTTTGGATCTTGTAAAATATGATCGGGTAATGGACGGTAATAGTTGCATTCGGAGGAACAGTTACATTGGTGGAAATTTTTTCTCCCGCGATGGAATACTGCAACTTTCCGTGCACTTCTTTATCAGTCGCATTTAATAATTCAGCAGAAACTTTTATAGTGGCGGGCGCCTGCTTTCCTTCAACCAATCTTTTGCCCGGCACCAGCGTGATCACATGAGCGTTTTGCACTTTCACCGCGCCCGTTTTTTCAATCGTTACTTTATCCCAAATCCCTGTGTTGCGGTCTCTCACCGGTTGAATCCAATCCCATCCTGCCACATATTGGTGCGAAACATTTTTGGCAATTGTGCCATCGCCGCCCTGGCCGCCGTTGGGGTTTCCGACAGGGTCCGGAGGATAGACAATCACCGCCAGCCTGTTCTTTCCATTTTTAGCCAGCCATGGCGTAATGTTATATTGCTGCCGCAAAAACATCCCATAAAATCTTTTGTCATTCAGTTTATGCCCGTTCAGAAAAACATCGCAACTGTAATTGATGCCGCGAAAATGCAGCCACACCTGTTCTTCGGCATTGGCAGGCTTTTCGGTAAAATCTTTTACAAACCAGTAAGTGTAATAATCGCGCCCTGTGTTATAGATGTCAGGAATTTTTTCATTGTTCATGCCATAGAATGGATCGGGCACCATTTTGTTGTTGAGCATAGTGGTAAGCACCGTGCCGGGCACCGTTGCGGGCATAAAACCTTTTAGTGAAAAAGAAGGATGCGAAATTTTTTCTCCGTTCGCATGTACGTCTTTTATATTGATGCATTGCCATCCGCTGTTGAGTTCGTATTGTTGCTGCGCTTGCGCATTGGCACCCAAAAAACATAGCGCTAAAAAGATCAATCCTTTAAATCTCATGGTATTAGTTGAGTTTCAAATAATCAAATTTCTTTAAAAGTAAAATTGCAAATTACTGGAAAAAGATAGAAAGTTTTGCGGGAGCAAGTTTTGTCTTTTTATGAATACAATATTACAAATAAACGGACCGGTAGCCACGGATTAAAAACAGTTTTCACCTATTTGAATCAATGGGCAAAATAAAAATCGCTTGAATTTATATGTTTACTGCATCCACACAGAATCACTTTTTTTCATCAGAATAGGTTATCCTGAAGATGGCTCCCTTCAAATCATCAGAAACATACAAAGCTCCATCAGGGCCTTGCGCTAAACCGGTAGGCCGGTGTTTATAGGGCCTGTAGGGTTCTTCAAATCTTCGCCGGCAAAATTATCAGCAAAAATTTCCCACTCCCCCGAAGGCTTGCCATCTTTAAAAGGTACAAAAGCTACAAAGTATCCTTCTTTTAGTTCCGGCGACTGAGCGTGAAAAGCTATGAAAGCGCCGTTCTTATATTTTTCAGGAAACATATTGCCTGTATAAAATAGTAAGTCATCCGGCGCCAGGTGTGCCGGGAAAGCTACGATAGGATCCTGGTATTTTTTAGAAGCGGTTTTCTTGCCGTCGCCACCATATTCCGGCGCCAGTATCAGCTTCTTCTGAAAGGGGTCATAATAGACAAATGGCCAGCCGGCATCCGATCCCTCGTGTAGCTCATACAAAGTCTCGGCAGGCAATTGGGCACTTTGTTTGGAAGTATAATATTGAGGGAACTTATCATCAAATTGCCCGCGGCCATGCTGCGTGGCAAACAAAGAATGGGTATTGGTATTCCATGCAATGCCTACAGCATTTTTTATTCCCTTTGCATAATGAACCGCATCTCCATAGCTTTGATGAAGCTTGTCAGCTTTAAACTGCCATATCCCACCTACGGAATCTAAAAGAGGGCAACCGGGAATTCCTTTTCCGGAACCTTCCTGCCTGCAGGCATCGTTATAAGAACCTACTGTTACATACAAATTATTTTGATCGTCAATGGCAATAGATTTTGAATTATCCTGGATCCTGTCCACCAATCCCTGTACAATTTCTTCGGGTTTACCAGTGTCAATTACCTCTCCCTTACCATTCAGTTTATACCTGAAAACCCCGGTGTTTGAAGCAGAATAAAGGTACCCGTTTTTGATAGCGATACCGGTGCCGGGGTAATCGGCAAAACCTGTTATCTTATCAAGGGTGCCATCCTTGTTGGTATCACTCAGCATGTAAATTCCTTTTCCATCTTCCAGGGAACTTAAACTCACATACACGTCTCCGTTAGTATTGATCGCCATGTGCCTTAAATGCCCCAATGAATCGGCAACAATCGTAGCAGAAAAACCAGCCGGAAGTTTCAGGTCTGCTCTATGGGCTGGCGCACTTTCAGTTTCAGCAGGTATGTTACTATTACTATTAGTACTATTATTACAGGCGGATAAACCGGCTACAAGAGTTACGGCTGCCAGGCAGGCTGCGCGGATTTTCGTTTTCATGAATTTCAAGGTGTGTTTTTTGTTTTATAATTTTAATATATGCCGATGTTCCATTTTGAATGTGCAGGAAACTTTAAGCGAAACTAAATAAAAAATTGTCCTTTTTTAATGTGAATTAATTTTCGGTTAATCAATACCGTTATAAACAGGAAATAAAAATTGGCTGAATTTGTTGGTTTACCGGATTCTCACGCCAGGTACTTCTAAGTACAAAGGCGTGCAGTAGGCGTACGGCGGCCAAAATTGAATCCATCAGGTTTCGTAAAATAAGTATTTCTTGTGCTGCACATTAATATGCGCCCAAATCTCTTGTAATTAAATTTTTCTTTTTCCCATCTTATATCCAGTTTAGGATTTTGCTTTTACTAAAATTAGTTCAGGCATTCTTACCTTTACAAAAAAACAATAACAAGATGAAAGCATTTTTAGGAACAGGATTATTAGGTGCCGGTTTTGTAAGGGCAATGATCAGCAAGGGAGAACAAGTTCAGGTGTGGAACCGCACTGCCTCAAAAGCAAAAGAATTGGAAGAATACGGTGCAAAAGCGTTTGATAACATTGCAGATGCGGTGAAAAATGCAGATGTTATCCACCTTGCACTGAAAGACGACGCGACTGTTGATGAGGCATTGGCAAAGGCTGAAGCCGGGCTTAAACCGGGAGCCATTATTGTTGACCATACGACCACTTCAGTAGAAGGGGCTACGCAGAGAACGGAAAAATGGAAAAGCAAAGGCTTTTATTTTCAACATGCGCCTGTATTTATGGGGCCGCAGAATGCGCTGTTTAGCACAGGTTATATGCTCGTTTCAGGCGATCAGGAACTTATAAAGAAAATAGAATCGCAACTATCTGCCATGACAGGAAAGCTGGTGAACTTTGGAGAAGAGGTGGGCAAAGCGGCTGCTATGAAACTTACAGGAAACCTTTTCCTTGTGGGATTTAACGGCGCCCTTGCAGACACACTTTTATTTTCAAATGCTTTAGGTATCTCCTCCGGCGAGCTCTCACAGTTATTTGTAGAATGGAACCCCGCCGCTTCATTGCCTTCAAGGCTAAAACGCATGGCCGGCAATAATTTTAGCAATCCATCATGGAGGCTGGAAATGGCAAGAAAGGATACAGGCCTTTCTTAAAAGAAGCGGATCTCAAAGGTGTTAACCTGAATGTAATTCCCGGTGTGGCAGCCCTGATGGATGAATGGATTGAAAAAGGGCATGGCAAAGACGACTGGACAATTATAGGAAAGGTAGAATAGGACGGAATCCGAATCGCCCACGGATATAGAAAATTTCTCTGCCGAAATATTTTTCATTTAACCATTGGCGTTAGTTAGGCTTGTGCCCTAATAAAATCGCAATAACCCGGAGCAGAAGCCTGGCCGGTGAAAGGAAAGGATTTTAAAGCAGTGACAAATAGATGTGGCCTACTTTTGTATTCTAAATTATAGGTGTAATTTGTTTTTTTACTCTTAAATCCTTCAATAAATTATAGATCAAAAATGAAAAATTCAGACGACGTAAACGTACAAGGGAAAATCGCATTGGTAACCGGTGCAGCAAGAGGCCTGGGAAGAGCCTGTGCTCTTGCCCTTGCAGAAGCCGGAGCCGATATAGCGCTCGGGTTAAGAGATATAAATGCCGACAACGGGGTGGTGAAAGAAATAGAAGCGCTTGGAAGAAAAGCGCTTCCACTACAAATGGATGTGAGTAAAATGGAGGAAATACGTGCTGCCTTTGATACCATAAAAGAACATTATAAAAGACTGGACATTGTGATAAACAATGCAGGAATAGCCCCGGAAAATCTTATAGAAAATGTAACGGAAAAAGATTTTGATGACACACTTGCTGTAAACCTGAAAGGAACTTTTTTTGTGAGCCAGGCAGCCGGCGCTTTCATGATAAAACAGCAGTCCGGAAAAATTATTAACATCAGTTCGCAGGCAGGCTTCATTGCTTTACCGGGAGAGTCAGTGTATTGCATGACCAAAGCCGGTATTGCACATCTTACCAAATGTTTTGCTGCAGAATGGGGCAAATACAATATTACTGTAAATGCTGTGGCACCCACTTTCATCTATACGCCCGGCACCGAGGAATATCTTGCCAATGAAGAAGCAAAAAAACACGTGCTATCCAAAATCGTTTTAGGCAGAATAGGCGAACCCAAGGATGTTGCCAATGCCGTACTATTTCTTGCATCTCCGGCGGCTTCGCTTATTACAGGCACTACTTTATTGGTGGATGGTGGATGGACGACCTTATAGATTGGCATCCATTTTATTTACAAAAAACACCACTAGATTTCCCGTCTACTAATGTAGTAAAGTAATACATCGTCCTAATTATTTAAGAGTTTGGAGAATATCGTAAGCTGATTACCTATTAACATTATTGAGCATGTATTCAAAAATGGTTATATTAGCCTAACGTTTTTCACCAAAATTTCTTGATATGAAATCATCCAAATTTCTTGCGGGTGGTATAATTGCTGCCGTCATTATTTTTTTGCTGGGGTATTTACTTTATGGAGAGCTGTTTAATAATTTCTTTGCCCAGAACGGGATGGCAACATACATGAGTAAGTTCACCTGGTGGGCTATGATTCTCTCAACTGTTGCAGCAGGATTCCTGATCGCTTATGTGCTGAGCGTGGCGGGTGCAACTACCATGGGAAAGGGATTTGCAATTGGCTTTGTCGTTGGCCTCTTAATGGAACTCTCCTTCGACTTACAGATGTATGGAACAGGGCAATCTATGATGGATTCCAGTGCAATTGCCGTTGACGTGGTTCTTACTGCGATCGTATCAGGCCTGGCTCGCCTTGCTATCGGAATGGTGTATGGCGCAGGGAAGAAAGAAACGGCTGCTTCCTGAAATAAAATGAATTCATAAAAAAAGGCTCCCGGTCTTTCGCTGGCTAATGCTTTATCATTTAGCCATGGGCGTTAGCTATGCTTTTGACACACATCAATTAGCAATTGTTATTACAGTAAACCTTTGGATTGAATTTAAGTAATTCCTATTCTTTAAACCATATTAATATTATTACTATATGGGGGTTCTTAGGGGGTGTTAATAACTCTCATTTTTGTGAATAACTTTGAAAGGAATGGCAGGGTGAACTCTAACAGTAAATTTGTCTTGAAGGACAATTGTTTGTATTAGTCCCTGCCATTACTTTACTTGCTCCAGGTCCAACTAGAATTATTTTTCAGACCTATCAAAGGTTTTTGACAGAGCAAGTTTTTTATAAAAATATAAAATGCAAATTTATGAAAAAACAGGATTTTACTCTTGGCGTTGATGTGTCTAAAAATACTCTTGACATCTATTGCGCTGAAATCAATGAGCACATTCAAATTCAAAATGGAACAGAAGGATTTAGATTACTGATAAAATGGTGTAAGAATTTTAAAATTAATCTTACCAAAAGTGTCGTAGTTATGGAATTCACCGGTGGATATGAGTATAAACTTATCCAATTCTGTGCAACAAAAAAAATCTCTTTTATCCGCATTCCCGGATTAGCTATTAAACGGTCATTAGGAATTACCCGGGGCAAAAATGATAAGGTGGATTCAAGCCGCATTGCTCAATATGCCATAGAAAAGCGTCAATCATTACAGCCCTCAAAGCCTTTAAACAAAAGCATTATAGCTCTTAAAGAACTCCTGAGCTTTAGAAAGAGATGCGTTAGAGACAAGGCTGGTTGCCAGGCTACAATTAAAGAACGCAAGCATATTTATCCGGACATCAAAAAGGATATTATTATCAAGGAATTGGAGAATAAAATAAAAATAAATGCAAAGATTATTGATAATATAGAAAAGGGAATAATGCATATTATTGAGGAAAATGAAGACTTCAAAATGAACTATGATTTGATAACCAGCATCAGAGGAGTCGGCAAGGTAAATGCCTGGATGACCATTGCCTATACCGAAAACTTTACGTGTTTTCCAGATGGTAGAACTTACGCAGTTTATGTTGGGGTTGTCCCTTTTGATAACAGTTCGGGAATAAGTATTCGGGGAAGAAAAAGGGTCAGTAAACTAGCCAACAAGGAATTAAAATCAGAACTAACCCAAGCTGCCAAAAGTGCAATTCAGTGGGATAAAGAATTAAGAGAATATGCAGAAAGAAAATTAATGGAAAAAGATTGGGGCAAGGTACTTAATAACGTGAAATTTAAACTTATTCTTAGAATGTTTGCTGTGGTCAAGAGAGGTTCCAAATATGTGGAAAACTACCAGATTGCTGCATAAATTTGCGAACAGAAAAAAGAAATTTGGTAGTTTCTTAATCCTAGAATACAAACAAATTCCGATGATTTTTATTCCCTCAACTTCCTGCTCTTTCCTATGCATCTCGTTTTTCAAACCAGGCAGGTTTAATGGGTAATTGTCGCAAAAGCCATTCAAAATGTCACAATCCTCCCTTTCCGGGAACTCTTTTGAAACTATTTTTGCAGTAGAAACAAAAAATAAAAACAATGAAAAATCAATTGTATCCGTGCTTGTGGTTTGATGGTAAAGCCAAAGAAGCAGCCACTTATTATACTTCTGCCTTTGAAAATTCAAAGATCATTTCTGAAAATCCTGTAGTAGTTATGTTTGAGTTGGATGGAATACAATTTATGGGATTAAATGGCGGCCCGAAGTTCAAAATAAACCCCTCCATTTCCTTTTTTATTTATTGTAGTTCGGAAGAGGAGATTGACAAAAAATGGAAGCATTTATCTGCGGGCGGAAGCATAATGATGCCTCTTGACAAGTATCCCTGGAATGATAAATATGGCTGGTGCCAGGATAAGTATGGTGTAACATGGCAGTTAATGTTACATGATACAGTTGGGCAAAAAATTGTCCCTTCATTTATGTTTACACAGCAGCAAAGCGGCAAAGCAGAGGAAGCCATTCACTTTTACATTTCTTTATTTAAAAACAGTGAAGTACAAATGATAAGCCGTTATGAGAAAGGCGAAGGGGATGTGGAAGGCAATATTAAGCATGCCCGTTTTACATTGAACGGCCAGGTGTTTGCAGCCATGGAAAGCTCGGGCCGCATGCGTTTACTTTTAATGAAGGCGTGTCGATAGTAGTGCCATGCGATGACCAGGAAGAAATAGATTATTACTGGAACAACCTTAGTGAGGGCGGTGAAGAATCACAGTGCGGATGGTTGAAGGATCAATTCGGAGTATCATGGCAAATTGTTCCGGCTATGCTGGGTAAATTAATGAGCGATCCTGGAAAAAGTAAAAGAGTAATGGAGGTAATTATGAAAACGGTCAAATTTAATATACAGGAACTTGAAAACGCTTAAACAATATTTTTAAATTAATCTTTTATGAAAGCTGCCAAACCGGCTAATATGGATGCTTACATAGCTGCGTTTCCGGAAAATGTTCAAAAAGTTTTGGAGCAAATACGCTCAACCGTAAAAAAGGCTGCTCCTGGTGCTGAAGAAACGATCAGCTATGGGATGCCTGCCTTCAGGTATAAGGGCAGGGTTATTATTTATTTCGCAGGCTATAAAAATCATATCGGCATTTATGCTACACCGTCTGGCCATGCAGCTTTTCAAAAAGAATTGTCAGCCTATAAACAAGGAAGAGGTTCTGTGCAGTTTCCGCTTGATCAGCCAATGCCATTGGATTTGATTAAAAGAATCGTGAAGTTCAGGGTAAACCAGCAGGATGAGCCGGTTTCCGGATTTGATGCCGGGCTCTCTGCACCTGCGCGCCGTGCCTTACAAAACAATGGCATCAAAACATTACAGCAACTGTCCAGGCATACAGAAACAGAAATACTGCAATTGCACGGAATTGGTAAAACCGCTATTCCGATATTTCAAAAGGCATTAAAAGAAAAAGGGCTTAGTTTCAAAACACATACGCATTCGCGCTAAAAAAGGAATCCTCTAAATCTCATGGTAATAGGCCATTTATAAATAATCAAATAAAAGTGAGTGGATCCACGAAGCGAAGTATAATCCACGAACGAAGGGAGCGATAATAAATTAAGGGTTTATTTTCTAAATATTTTCCCAGCGTGGCTGTGAAAGATTTCAGTTAATTTCTCCGGGTGCTGAGGGTTTCCTATAATTCAAAAACTACGAACGTTACCTCACCCTTTCCATAACCGTTTCTTTATAATTAGCGCCAATGGGTACCTGGAATTTTCCGATTTCAATGATATTACCAAACATGGCGGTGATGGCATTAAGGGAAACAATAAAAGACCGGTGAACCCTTAAAAATTTGGAAGGAGGTAAAATTTCTTCCGCTTCCTTCATAGTCATGCCGGCGAGAAGTTCTTCAGATTTTAAAACAAACTTTACAAAATCTTTTTGCGCTTCCAAATATAAAATCTCATCAAAAAAGATTTTTACTAATTTGCTAAAATGCTTTATAAAAATAAAATCTGCAGGTTGAAATGAATCCTTCTTTAAAATGGAATCAGCCTTGTTGTCGCTAACAAGCATTTTGCCATAGATACGTTCTGCCGCCTTTAGGAAGCGCTCAAATGTAACCGGCTTAACCAAATAGTCAATAGCTTCCAACTCAAACCCCTCCACTGCAAATTCAGGATAAGCAGTAGTAAAAACAAGATGCGGTGGATTTTTTAACGAGCGGTAAAAATCCACGCCGTTGATAACCGGCATATTAATATCAAGAAATAAAATGTCCACCTTTTCTTTTACTAATACTCCGAAACCCTCTACAGCATTTTTACATTGCGCCACAATGGACCATTCGGGAAGCTTTTCAATATGCCCCGCGATCAGTTTGCGGGCAAGCGGTTCATCATCTACGATCAGGCATTTGATTGGGGGCATGGCAATGGTAATTTTAAAGTCGCAAAAAATATATTATTCTGTTCATCGGTTTCAAGCATATAATTATCCGGGTAATAATAATCTAATCTCTTTTTTAAATTTAATAAACCAAGCCCTCCTGAATTTTCCCTGCGGTATTCGGGGTCAAAACTGTTTTTAACCTGCAACCATAATTGATGCTCCGAAATCTCTATTTCTATTTTTACATAAGGATGGCTTAACTGCGAGTTAGCGCCATGCTTAAACGCATTCTCAATCAAAGGCAATAACAAAAAGGGAGGGATCTTATCTGCAGGAATATTACCAGGCATCTTTACATCCAAATGCATATCATCCGTGCGCACTTCTTCCAGCCCGATAAAATCTTTTACCATCCTAATTTCTTTTTCTAATAAAATAAATTCCGTTTTACCATCATACAATGCATAACGAAGTAAGGATGAAAGCCCGGAAATCATTTCCGCCGATTTTTTATTTTCATTGTGGGTAACCAGGGAGTAAATATTATTCAAAGTATTGAATAAAAAGTGAGGGTGTATTTGTGCTTTCAAAAAATCCATCTCTAATTGAATATTTTTCTTTTGCAATTCAGACTGCTGTTTTTGCATCCGCATTTGATCTCTCAAAAATTTACAACAAACAGGAAGGAACATATAGAAAAAGTAGGAAAAGGCAATTTGGAAAACCAGGATAGGAAGCGTCATAAAATAAACATATCCTTTGTCAATATAGATGGCAATTGATTGCGAATTAGGAGGAAGCGCATGCCCGGATCTTTTAAAATAACCAATCGCTATAGTTTCAATAAAATAGAATAGCTGGATATAAGCAATAATGCAAACAATCACAAAGAACAACCCACGCATATACCTTTTCTTAATAAAGATATTCCGATAAGGTAAGAATATCGTAAGGTAATAAGCCACACCCATCAACACAAGGTCTGCTGCAAAAGACACCAAAACATCTTTGTAGTAAAAATGCCATACCGGAGCTAAAGAACTGTTGATGTAAAATCCAATTACCAGGGACAATGATATAAAAACGAGCCAGAACAGCACATGCAACCCAATACGGTATGGTTTATCCGTAAAACTTTTCTCCCATGCTATTTGCAGCTGATTCATCATACGAAAATAAAGTAAACATTAGTATAAACATTTATGCCCCGGCGAAAAGCTGTTTGTGGGCGGTGAATCATCAAAAATAACCGACGAATGTTTTATATATAAGAGTTTGCAACTTTTACCCTCTGAACCAAATCATTCATCCTCCTTTTCAGGGTATCTGCCGAAATCGCTTTTTCAAAATAGGTGAAGTTGGTTTATTTGCATCGTTTTTATGAATCAACAAACATTTATTTTAAAATTAAGAATATGAAAGTTTTATCCTTTTTTCTCACGCTGTTAAGCGTTTCGTTTTTTACTACAACAGGCTTTGCCCAGGAAAATAATACCGGGAAAGTTTCAGGTCAAATTATGAATAATAATCAAACACCTTCTGCATTTGCAACAGTTACTTTATTGAAAGCGTCAGACTCCGCATTGGTTAAAGGAGCCATCTCTGACACAACAGGTAAATATAATTTTGAAAAAATCCCTTTCGGAAAATATTTGATTTCAGTGTCAGTAACCGGCATGGCCAAAGTTTATACGCAGCCCTTTTCATTGATCTCCACCAATAATGATATTATGATTCCGACAATCACTTTAGCATCAAGAACAGAATTATTAAAAGGCGTCCAGGTAAAGGCAATCAAGCCTTTTATCCAGCATAAACCGGGGCAAACAATTGTGAATGTTGAAAACAGCCCGGTAAGCGCAGGAAACAGTGTGATGGAAGTATTGGAAAAGTCCCCGGGTATATTTGTGGACCAGGATGGTAATATTTCAATGAATGGAAAAAGTGGCGTGAATGTGATGTTCAATGGCCAACCCACACATGTATCTGCCAGTCAGTTAGCCACCATGCTGAAAGCCATGCCCGCAAGCTCGGTTTCGCAAATAGAACTGATGACCCAACCTCCTGCCAAATATTCTGCCGAAGGCACTGCGGGACTGATCAATATTGTTTTGAAAAAAAATACAGCGATGGGATTCAATGGTAGCCTGACAGGAGGAGCAGGGTATGGCCAATATGCAAAATACAATGCCGGTGGCTCTATCAATTATAAAAACAAACATTTCAGCCTGTACAGCAATTATAATTTTGCGCATGCAAAAAATAAATTTGAAATGGACATTGACCGTTATTTTTATAAACCGGATTCTAAGATCATCGAAACCCACATGACACAGGAAAGTATCATGAATACGCTCAATAATAATAATACTGCCCAGCTTGGAATGGATTTTTACCTGACACCCAAACAAACCATCGGCTTCGTAACCAATGGTTCATTTAACGATGGCAATTTCAATACCTACAGTCCCGTTAATTTCATCAATGGCGCAGGCAATACCGATTCTATTTCTACTTCAACTAATCACATAGGATATAACTGGCAAAATAAAGGGGCCAATATGCATTATACTTTAGACAATGGTAAAGGGAGTTCCCTGACGGCTAACGTCGACTACAATCATTTTTCTATGTCCATGCCGCAATCACTGATTACGAATGTAACAGACGGACAGGGAAATCAATTGCATGATCCTAACCAGAAGAAGGGAACACAACCCAGCAACATCAATATTTATGCTGCCAAACTTGATTACGTTCATCCTTTTAAAAATCAAATCAAATTATCGGCCGGGCTAAAATACAGTTACGTCAACTCGGATAATAATAGTCAATTCGAAATCTTTCAAAATGATAAATGGGTGAATGATCCCGGAAATACGAACCACTTTATTTATAAGGAAAATGTGAATGCGGCGTATGCCAGCCTTTCCAAAAGTTTTAAAAAAGGGTGGAGCGCCGATGCGGGTTTACGCGGAGAACAAACCATTATTCATACCGAACAGTTAAGTTCAGATTCAAGTAATAAAAACAATTATTTTGATTTGTTCCCTAATTTGTCAATGACAAAAATGATCAACCCTAATCATATTCTCAGCCTTTCTTTTGCCAGGCGTATTGACCGCCCGGATTATCAAAGCCTGAATCCATTTATTTATTATGTAGATGAATATACTTACCGCGAAGGGAACCCATACCTGAAGCCGCAATTTATAAACTCTACTGAATTGTCCTATACTTTAAAGCAAAAGTATTCAGCTGTTTTGAGTTATAGTAATACCAGCGACATTATGGCCCAGGTCATCAGGCAGGTGGACTCTTCGCATATCTCTTATCAAACAATGGATAACCTGAGCAAATTGGATAACCTGACCTTAACATTGGGCATTCCTGTAACTATCACACCATGGTGGCATACTTATAATAGCCTTCAAGGTTATTACAATCTATATAATGGTGTTTACGATGGGTTTGCTTTGCACAAAGGAATTACATCCTTTATGTTATACTCACAACAAAATTTCATACTTCCTCATGGCTGGAAAGGAGATTTAAGCGCTATGTATAAAAGCACTTCAATAGTAGGGCCGTCAATCATAAGCGGACTGGGAATGGTTTCTGCAGGTATTTCCAAATCTTTATTAAAAGATAAGGCTAACTTAAAATTGAATGTGCAGGATATTCTTCAAACAATGAAGATAAAAGGGAAAATAAACTTTGGAGATTTAAATGGCCGTTCTGAATTTAACCTGATGGACCGTGCAGCCAATCTTACCTTCACCTGGAACTTTGGTAATCAAAAAGTAAAAGTAAACCAATATAAAAATACAGGAATTCAGCAGGAAGAAAACCGGTTAAAGAATGCAAATGGTGGATCGGGTACTCCGAAATAGTTTCAGATAATGAATCTCAATTTCGTTATGTATTTAAAACCAGGGAGGTTCCCAAAACCTTCCTGGTTCATTGTATCTTCGGTTTCAAAACCTTCCCGGATTAGAGTATCATAAAATATAACAACATGGTAACGATAGAAAGAAGAAATAATAATTTTATTTTCACCATACAGGGGCTACATAAGCTTTGGGCGCTGAAAAGCGAACTCACTATTCCTTCAGAACATATTATTACTGCTTATCCTAATAGCCAAAACCTCCATGTAAATTTAGGGCTAAGAATGCCAGGCACCAGCGTGCCCGGTTTAATAGAAGCAGGCACTTTTATTGGAAGAGATGGGGTTATTTTTTGTGATATTACCAATGATTCAAAAAGTATCGTGATAGAACTTCTACACGAGCACTTTAACAAGCTGATTATTGATGTTGAAGATCCTTCCGGCGCCATTGCATTGCTAACTCAAAAATAGATTCTGCGGTTATTAATAACTATAAAATAGAAGGGGCGAAAGGCTATGGTTGGGCTGATCCGTCAAAGCAAATTCCTGTTACAACACAAACGCTTTTCCAGGCTGCGTTAATCAACAAATTGCTTAATGTTGTGGGTGTTTTAAAGCTTGCTCAAGAAAAAAATTAAACGTTCATACTGACATTAATAATTATTTAAAAAGCTGGCGATTACCTGAAAGTAAATTCACTACTGAAAAAAAAAGTAACTGTTTATAATTTACTAAATCATACCACGGGGTCGAATGTCCATGAATTTTTAGGATACGAAAAATTGGGGCATTAAGCAAGTTTTACCGTAGGTAAAAATTTCGGCGGCTTGCGTGCATGTGTTGCCTGCTCAAAAGCGTAAGCAATTTTCAGCAGTACCGGTTCGCTCCAAGCCCTTCCGAAAAAAGAAATGCCGATTGGTAAACCAAATACATCGCCTGCCGGAACGGTTATATGCGGATAACCGGCTACAGCCGCCAACTGCGAACTGCCTCCTAAAAAATGATCGCCATCCACCAAATCGGTTATCCACGCGGGGCTGTCCGTTGGGGAAACGATTGCAACCAGGTTGTGTTTATTCATAATGGCATCAATACCTTCTTCACGTGTTAAGCGGTGATTTTTCTCCAAGGCTTTGATATATTCCTCATCTGTCAAAGGCCTCTTTCTTCTGCTTTTAAAAACAGTTCCTGGTTAAAGAAAGGCATTTCCGTATCCTTATGTTTTTCATTGAAATCAATCAGATCTTTCAGGGTATGAAAAGAGGTGCCGTTACCGCGGTGTGTGAGATAAGCAGCCATATCCGCCTTCAGTTCATATTGTAGCACAGTGCCCTCCGAATCATCGAATTTTCCAAGAGAATCAATTACCGCGGGGTCGATTAACAGGGCGCCTTGCTTTTGTAAAATTTCTAAGGAAGCATTCATTATTTCATCCACAGAAGGCAGAAAACCAAAGTACTGCCGCAGTACACCGATCCTTGCCCCTTTTAATCCATCTTTATCTAAAAATTTCGTGTAATCATCTACGTCATTTCTTTTTTTATTTTGTGTGGCGCCATCTTCTTCATCAGCGCCGGCCATTGCTCCCAGTAAAATAGCTGCATCGCGAACGGTTCTCGCCATCGGGCCGGCTGTATCCTGGGAATGCGAAATGGGAATGATGCCTGCACGGCTTACAAGGCCAACCGTCGGCTTAATGCCCACCAATCCATTTAAGGAAGAAGGGCTCACCACGGAACCATCCGTTTCGGTGCCAATTGCTACTGCACACAGGCTGGCAGCAGCTGCTGCGCCAGAGCCTGAACTGGAACCCGAACAATTTCTATCAAGCGCGTAAGGATTTTTAGTAAGCCCGCCGCGGCCGCTCCATCCGCTGGTTGAGTGCGTCGAGCGCATGTTGGCCCATTCGCTCAGGTTGGTTTTGCCGAGTATCAGGGCGCCTGCATCACGAAGCTGTTTTACGACAAACGAATCTTTTTCAGGTTTTGCATCCAGCAAAGCGAGGGAACCGGCAGTGGTTTCCATATTATCGGCAGTGTCAATATTATCTTTTATCAATACCGGTATGCCATGCATCGGGCTTCGCGGGCCTTTTTCTTTTAATTCTTTATCAAGCGCATCAGCAATCTTCAAAGCGTCAGGGTTTACCTGGATAACGCTGTTGATAGCCGGGCCGGCCTTGTCAATTTCGTGGATGCGTTGAATGTATTTTTGAGTAACACTTCGCACCGTATATTTTCCCGATTTAAAACCGGCGCTTAGCTCATCAACTGTTATCTCATCCAGTTCAAATGGAGCCGTAACGGGCAAGGAAATGAATTTCTTTAAACCTTGTTCAGCAAAAGATAAAGAGGGCAGTGTGACGGCGGCAATACCGCCTGCAATACCCGTCTTTAAAAATTTTCTCCTGCTTTCAGTTGTTTGGTTTTTCTTTTTGTAAGGCATATAAAAAATTTTATTGCATCGAAATTTGATGAATGAAAGTAATGAAAATCTTCATTAAAAGTTGTTTTACTGCGTGCTTTCTTGCCGCTTACTCACCTTGGAAAGAAAATAATAAACATGTAAGTATTTTTAGGAACAGGATTATTGGGTGCCGGTTTTGTAAGAGCCACTATGCAACCATAAATTGGCTACCATCCTGGTTTCTTCAATAAATGGCAGCAGCGGATGATGGCTGTTTCGGCCTGGCTTTTGAGGATTATACGCCTTCTTGCTCCACTCTTAATTACCATAAGGTGTGAAGGTGGCCGAATCTACATCCAGGGTGTAATTATCGTATTGTAAGTTGCCAAAAAACCATTGGTATAAGGGAGTGAAGATATCATCATTGATTACAGATGTATGCTTATTAAAAAAAACGCTGAAATGATTTACAATTCAACCGATCATCAAGATTCATCCTGTCAGGCATTTTTTTAAACAGAATCGTTCCCGGCCAGGGAGTAATTTCTTTGCCGGCAAAGGAAATTTGAAGGGACATTTTTCAAATAAGGATTTCTTACCCCAATCTTACAGCATTTTATAAAATAAAAACTCAATACCAGTAGGCTTTTTATTAACATCTTTTCTAATGGCCGCCATTAGAAATTTGTGCTAATACATTTTTTGGAGTTATTTATTTTTTACAAGGCTAATTACATCCTCCCTGTCGCAGCACTGTCATATATATTCTTGATTTTTCAGCGTAAACCCTGGCGATATTACCTGAATATTGTCTTTCGGCCGCCCGCATCTGGCTTTCCGCATTCGTAAGATCGCCAAGAGTTTGATTAAGGCAGGAGATTCTTGCCGCATCGCTTGCGGCTGAAGACGGATTTCTCGACATGTCATCTCTTGTGGCACAAATATTGGTTTTTGTTGATAATATGCCCTGCTGTACTATCACTAACGGGTCCATTAAATCGAGCATTCCTTGTTGCGCTGTTCTATTTTGCAAAAGATTTCCTTGCTGCGCTTTCCGCAGGTTGTCTTCTGACGTTTGCAAAATTTGCCGCCTGAAATTAATTTCGGCCATCCTTTCCGCAACACAACAGGTTGCGTTTTGTGCGGTTACTTCATCATGATCGATTTTCTCACGTTCAGCCTGCAGGTCAGCAGTACGCTTGGAATAAAAATCTGTTTCCAACATTTTAAATCCCGTAGGATCAAAACAAACATGTGTTCTTTCGATGCGTTTTATTACTGTGTAACTTGTACCTAATTGCCTTTCCATTACTATGTATGAACCCGCATCTGTTCTTACAACACCCAAACCAAAAACGCCCAAAAATTTTTGTGCCTGTAAAGTAGCCGGGTACCGGTCGCCATACAAGAACCATAACGTTGGTTCATCAGAACGTTTATAAGCTAATGCTTCCGCTTTACCATCGCAATAAGTGCGCCTTTCACTTTTGCGGCTCAACGGCGCTGCGGTTAGCAGATTGTTCATTTGATATTCATGTGAATCTGTATTGGATGTTGATACCACGTGATCTAACACACCATCCTTCGCCTTTTGATTATGATAGAAAAAAATATTGCCCAATTTGAAACTGACAATAGTAAATGCAAAACTTTCTAACTCGGGCATCAGCATATTTATCGCCCCCCCGGCTGAAGGTACTGTGTAGCCGATATAACCATCAGTGGTGTTTACAAACAAGCACGTTTCCCGGCTTCTTGCCCCGCCAAAAAATAATTCAATTTCTATCGTCATGTCAAAACAATATTGTTGCCTGTTAGCTACAATCGTCATGCCCTGGCCGTTTCCTCTAAGGATAGGTGCATTAATTAACCTGGCCCTTGACTGATTCCAGCCTGCGAACGTGGTATCTCTATGGGTGGTATCTCTGCCGGGAATTTGTGCGTAAGATGCATTGCTGTATAGAAATATTAAAACCAAAAGTATTTTAATGAATTTCATAATCTGTTTTTTGTTAGTAAGAATGGTAATGAAAGAGCCCCTATAATTTCGTGAATTCCACCCTGCGATTTTTTGCCTTACCCGCTGCGGTTGAATTATCGGCTACAGGTTGTGAAGCGCCTTTACCATCTGTTTGTATTCTCGTGTCAGCTATGCTGTAATTTTTTAGTAAATAGGTTTTGACGGAAGCTGCTCTCTTTTTAGAAAGCTCCATGTTCGCGGTTGCGCTTCCATCGCTATCGGTGTGGCCTGTAATTTTTATTTTCAGAGAAGGATTGGCTTTCAAAGCATCTCCAATCTGGTTTATGATTTGATAGGACTGCTGTTTAATTACATCGCTGTTCACATCAAACAAAATATCATTGGTAACGGCTTTCCCTTCATCCATCAACTGTTTTACCAACAAACTTCTTGCGTCCGTTTCTGCGGATGCAATTCGCACATTGGCAATATACATATCCAGGTCAGGGGCAGGTATAACGGCGTTGCTGTTTAAAAATAAATTATTCAACATACTGGTGGTTAGTGCTCTCGGCAGGTCAATTACTTTTGTCTGATCAAGATACACACGTATTCTTGTTTTATTTACAGCCATTGACACATGCAATACCTTGTTTGCATAAGACAATATTGGGAAATCTCCTTTTGTTCCTAACACATCGTTTTGCAAACCATACTCCACTATTTTGCTGTTTTCTTCGGCGTAATTATGAATATTCACAAAGAATCTTTCTTTGTAGAACATATCTTCTTTCAAAATATCTTTTACCTGTGTTAAACCAAATTGTATAAAGGGAGTGGTTTGGCCATTTTGCGCATCAAGGTAAAGGTCAAATTCAATGGTGCAATTCTCCGGCAAAGGCTTTTCCATTTCAGGTGTTACGGCTGTATTGGTTTTCAGCTCTAACCAACGCCCGTCTAAACCATTTAAGGTTGTAACTTTTCCGCTACCGTTAGAGTTCCACTTAGCAGGAAAATCGTTTAGGGCATCCTGTGAGAAATCGTCCTGGAAAATAATTGTTTGCCCCGGTGTAAAGTCGGAGAAAGCAGTGCCACTAACTGCTGTTGAAGTATTAGTTGTTGTTACCGCTGTGGCGGTTGAGGCCGCTGTGTTAGTGGTGCTCACAGTTGCATTGCCAGTAGCAGTATTATTTGCCGGTGCACCAGTAGCAGTATTATTTGCTTTTTTATTTTTCTTTTTAAAAATGCCTTTAACTGCCTGCCCCGTTTTATTAAATGCACCGTCTACCGATTTATCAATCGAATTGTCGATGTTGGCATTGGCATCGCTAACAGCACGGCCTTTTGCCTGCTGGCCAACCGTCTGCCCATTGGCTATTGTACAAATGAAAAAACTGACGGATAAGGTTACTATTAAATTTTTCATATCAAATTGTTTATGGTAATAAAATTTTCTTCCGGATTTTTTTGTGGCAGTAATCATTTTTATTTTAGGGAATATCAATACTAAAAACGGGTGAATTATTATTTTCTTCATTGCTCTCCGCAATGTTGTTGTTGCAATCGATCCTGATGATAAACTCTCTTCTGCCTCTTCCTAATTGTGATTCATCTTTTGCAAAAGTCCATTGCCCGGTTCTTTGCTGCCCGGCCGTCATTACCTGCAGGTATGCAGGTGCACCAACTATTGTATATTGATAGCCTCCGCTGCGGCCCTCAAAACGGTTTTGAAGATCAAGAAAGAAACGTTTTGGCGTCGCCACAGCTCCTGCATTTTTATAAGTTATGGAAAGTGTTATCTCAAAAAGATGCCTTGTTGCATCTTCGTGTACGCCTGATACGCTAACACTTACAAATTGCAGATCGGGTTTTAATAGGTGAATCCTCGGTGTAGGTAATTTTTGCGGTTGCCGGGGCAGGTTTTTCGGAACCTGCGGGCTTATTTGTGCGGTTGCGTATTTGATAAGCAATACGAATACAAAAAGTAATACAGTTTGTGGCTTCATATTCATTAAACAGAATTTATAAAGCCAAAAATACATTTACATTGAAAGATAAGGTACTACATCATCATGTAGTTATTTTCAAAAGAAGATACCAAGTAATTTTTGCTTCAATGCTTTGGAAACCGCTTCAGTAGCAGAATGCACATGAAGTTTATCGTATATTTTTTTTATGTGGAAACGAACGGTATCGATGCTTATATTTATTTCGGCGGCTATCATTTTATAACTATAGCCGTTCACAAGCAACTGCAGTATCTCCATTTCCCTGCCCGTAAGATTATACCTTTCCTGTTCGCCCGTTGTTGCCTTTGGCACCATCGTGAGTACCTTTCTCGCAACCTGCCCCGTCATTGGAGCCCCGCCCGTAAGTACATCTCTTATAGCGTTTGGAACTTCTTCAGTCGCGTATCTTTTTAAGATATATCCCGAAGCCCCGGCACAAATGGCTTTAAAAATATTTTCGTCATCATCAAATACAGTAAGCATTATAACAGGCAACTGATCATATATTGTGCGGATAATTTTTACGGCCTCAACACCATTTACCACAGGCATATCGATATCCATCAATACAACATCGGGAGAGAATGTTTGCAAATCATTTGCGATGGTTTCTGCATTGGGCATTGCAACCAGTACTTCCATATCAGGTTCATCATTAAGCAGTTCCTCCATGCTCATGCGCAACGCTGCATTATCATCGTATATTAAAACTTTAATTGGCATATCTGTTTTTCAAAATAACTGCAAAAAAATAACGAATGTTGCCACATCATCATGTAGCAGCGATTGTAACGGTGATGCATGTGCCATTATTTTCGCCGGAAACAATTTCAAATTTTCCTTTTAAGGATAACGCCCTCGCCCTCATATTTTTAAGCCCGTTGCCGCGTGTTTTTGCAGCCAGGCCAAAGCCCTTACCATTATCAGCAACCTCGAGCACAATGTTATTGGAATCTTTATACAATCTTATTTGCATTGCTGTGGCGCCGGAATATTTTACAGCATTGTTTACCGACTCTTTAAAAATAAGAAACAAGTCTCTTCGCTGTTGCATGTCCAGGCTCTTTCCGAGTACATAATCGTCGGCAACGAATGAAACAGAAATATCTTTTGGCTTCAACATGTGCGCTGTATAGTCACGCATGCGTATCAACATGTTTTCCAGTTTGTCATTATCTGGTTTTATGGCCCAAACAATATCGCTCATGCCCTGCTGCATTTGCTCAGACTGTTCCGTTATTTTAGCAAGCATGGCTGATGCTTTTTGCTGATCTTTTTGCAAATTGTTTTTGGATACTTCTGAAAGTATTTTGATGCTCGTAAGTGTTGACCCGATCTCATCGTGAAGGTCCCGTGCAATATTATTACGCACCGCAAGCATCTCTTCCTGTTGGCTTAGTTTCTTTTTAAGCTGGTAACGATTAAACATGAAAGCTCCTAAGAACAACAATGCAATTGCGGCGCCGATTATAAAATTTCGTAACTGTTTTTGTGCTTTAAGTTCCTTCTCTTTTAACTCTTTGCCCTGCCTGGTAAGTTCGAGCTGCTGTTGATTATTTTTTGACACCAGTAATTCTTTTTCCAATTGCTCTCCCTGTTGTTTTAGCTTTGACTCTTGTAACTCTCTTTGCTGCGAAAGCAATGCTATTTCGTCTTGCTTTCGTTTTGCTTCCAGGATATTTTTTGCGATAATTGCTTTTTGTTTTTCTATTTCCAGCAATCTTATTTTTTCATTGGTACTAAGTAAAGTAATTTCTGCATCCTTTTTCCTGGTTTCATATTTTGTAGCAATTTCAGCAATAGAGGCTGCAGTATTCCCTGAGATAATACTGTCTTTATATAAAATAAATTTTTTGTAGTTGGTAAGAGCCGCATCGTAATTTTTATGCTCGTAATAATATCCTGATAGCCGCAAATAATAATCACGAAGCGTCATCTTATCGGGAAGCATTTTTAGAATAGCAAATGATTTTTCATAGTATGATATTATCAAAGAAGTATCTTTCTTCAACATCCCACAGGCATCGCCTGCAGCGATATATCGCCGGGCCAGCATTACTGAATCCTTTTTTATTTTTTCCAGCAGTTCAATTGCTTTCACTTCGTACTCCAGTTCGTCGGCAGGCTTTTTTCAGACGCATACAAATTAGCTGCGGCTATGTAAGAATGAATGATACGTTCCTCTTGTTTGCTCTGCAAAGCATATTTCACGCATAGCCTTAAATATTTTTCAGACTCTTCGTTGTTAAGCCCGCTGTAATACTGGCTAAGGTTACAGCAGCCTATCGAGAGCCGGCCCATGTCACCCATTTTTTCTTTATAGACAATTGACTTCTTCGCGTATTCGATGGCAGTTTCCTTCTCGTTCAAAGCATAATATACCGTGGAAAGATTGCTCAGCGCCGTTCCTATTTCGCCATATTTCCCGGGAAAATATTTTTCATAAATACTTATTGATTTTATAAGACAGTCTGCCTGTTTACTTAATTCACCCTTTCTACCCCACGTGTACCCGAGGTCGTTATATGCCAGGGCGGAGTATTTAGTAGGATGCGCAGCGAGGTAATATTGAAGGCTTTTTTGAAAATAAACAATAGCCGCATCAAACTGGTTGCTATACATTTTTATTTGTGCCATCTGCATCCATGCAACAGCCGATATGAGTGAGTCTTTCAATTGCAAGCCCATCTTATTAACGTTGGTTGCAATTATTTCGGCCTTATTTAACTCGTCTTCATCTATGTAAATATCGGTCGCTTCTATTTGTGCAAATGCGTGGCCCCTTTTGAAATTTTTTTCTTTACTGATAGCCTGGGCATGCGCACAATAAATTAAAGCGGAGTCATAATTGCTTTCATTAAAGAAGTATTCCGCCTTGCCTATCAAAGAAAACACAAGCGATGAATCTGCTTTTGAATACTGGCAATAGGAACGGTGGCATACCATGCAAAGTGCCATGAGCAAACCCGCGTAAATGATACGGCGCCATTTTTTCATATATAAGTATATAAAATGGCTTCAAATTACATTTTTTATGTTTAAATGTCAATAAGATATTCCAGGCATCTTAAAACTAAACGTTGGCATACCTGGTGAATTTTTTTAGCCATTCATAAATCTTCCGGTACTATTTGCAAAAGGTTACTTTTCGCCTGGCACCGATTTATGGATGCATTCGCCCTGGAATGAAAATCTTCATTAAAAGTTGTTTTACTGCCAGCTTTATTGCGAAAGTATAAGGATCGGATTATTTCCTTGCCCCTGGCTTTTTAGTGATTTATTGATAAGGCAATACAAAGGCAGCCAACCAGGAAAAAGATTGTTTAATTTAGCCTGCTTTTAAAACACATCCATAATTGAAAAACTCTACAAATGAACAGAAGGGAATTTGCGAGGATAACATCACTCGCTGGCTTATTGCTGCCCTATAAAAATATGTTTGGCGGTATGGCTGGCATTGGTAAACTTCAATATAAAGATGATATTAAAAACCATTCAATAGCCGCATTTAAACGCTTTGAAATCGTATGGAATTTTAATGATTTCTGGAAACGCGGAAACACTTTTGATGCCTGCCTCACGTTTGCAGATGCAATGCACCATAAATGGGCCGGCGATGCCAAAGTAATGGCGATGCAAAAAAGAATTGATGAAATGCTCGAAGAGAATTACCAATATTTTACCTCAGTTGATCCCGGTAAACTTTGGGCGGATGATTTTGGCTGGTGGGGTTTGATGGGCATTAATGCAAGAAAACATTTATTGAGGATAGGCAATAAGACGCTTGCCGATAAATATCTTAACCTGAGCATCCATTTATGCTGGCAGCAGGAAAAGGGCCATGCTTATGATTTTTTGGATACAGCCAAACCGGTACCGCATGGCTGCAGAAACGGCGACGCAAACGGGCAAAACAAAGGCGTGAAAAACACCGTAACCAATGTGTTGTTCTTTTTATTGTCATGCCGCATTTATCGTTTAACCCGCGAAGAAAATATAGCGGATAATGAAAAATACCTGGAGATGGCTTACCGCCAGTGGGTTTGGTTTGATAGTTGGTTTAAGCTTGAAAAATATGAATACCTGCAAAAAATAAGTACAGGTGGTGCATTGGTGCATGAAAAGGCCTACCGCTTTTTTTGAAGGGTCTGATTATAAAGAAATAACTCACCCCACCTGGGAAAAAGGCTGGGTATGGAGTGGCGACCAGGGTATGTTATTAGCGGCGCTTACCGATATGTTAGCCATTAAAAATAATCTCGCAGACTGGGTTATAAAAAACAAAATTGACCCGGATTTTAAAGCTGAGGCATTTGAAAATACCGTAAAAAAATACATCAATCTTTTAAGCAAAGGCGTAAAAGCGGCTTTAATTGGAAACGCAGATGGCATAATAAGGGAAGCGCCTTTCAAGGCTAATTTCGGCCCTGAGTTTGGTAACGATTACCTGGCAGGCCGTGGTATTATGATGCGTTATCTTGGAAAACTCAGCAAGCAACTTAATCATATTGATTTCAGTAAAAATTGTAAAACAACCGCCTCGGCAATATGGCAAACACGCGACCCAACCACCAACCAGTTTCAGCCGGAATTTACCAATACTGACAATGATAAATTGTACATAAATCAATATAGGAAATTAACAGGTGTTGGGGATGATGTATTTAAATGGAGTATTGAGTCTATGAATGAACAGCAAAAGTTTGGCGTTTGCCAATCGATTGGCCTCGATGCATTCGGGGCGCTCATCAATAGCCTTGAATAAATCACGGATACACCGTTTCAATCTTTGCGTTTAGTCATATACGTTATATATATGTTTGTGCCACACATTGCAACATTGTTATCTCAGTAAACAAAGAAATTCACATAATTTCTATTTTGCTTTTATTATGACAAAAATTCGCAAGGTAAAATATTGAACGTTGCAGTTATGAAGCCTGACCGGCCTGCTGCATTCCATTTTCCAAAAACTCTTTTCTCACTACGCTTGCCGTTTTATGCTCACCCGTATGGCTCCAGCCGGGAGGCTTTACCAGGTACAAAAATTTATTTTTTACCCCGGGTGCTTTTTTCATATCGCGGAACAAAGCAGCAAACTCTCCAAAATATACATCGGGAAAATTGTTCGGGTTCATCTTCCGGGTAATGCCATATTCAATGGGAATCTCATCCTTCTCATCCACATAAGTTCCGAAAACTTTATCCCAAATATTAAGCAGGTTACAAAAGTTGGTATCCATGTAATAAGGATTGCGTGCATGGTGGACACGGTGGTGAGAGGGCGTTAAGATGATGCGGTTTAAAAATCCAAGGCGCCCATTTTTTAAAATATTTTCTCCCACATGAATGAACGCGCCCCATGTGCCATCAATAAACATAATAAAAAACAGAAGTGCAGGATTTACACCCAGCAATATGCAGATAGAAGTCCTGATAACATCTGCATAGGGTGCTTCAAGAAAAAAATGAGCATAAGTAACGGATAAGTTCATCGTTTGCGGAGCATGGTGTGTAGAGTGGAGGCACCATAGCAGCCTTACCTTATGCGCCAGGTAGTGATAAACAAAGTGTGAAAGTTCCCATGCAACGTAGCCGTAAATAAGCCAGTACCAGGTAAAACTTGTTTTAATGATCGCATACTTTTCGAAAACGCCTATACAAAATGCAACAGCGGCAATTGAAATAAAGCGCCCGATAAAACTATTGAATACATAGGTGAAGAATTGTACTTTATAATGAATTGCTTTGAATCTTTTATAGAACGCTGCCCGCAAAATTTCAAGGATCAGTAAAAAAGGGATTACCGGGCCAATTGCACTCTCGATACCTTGTAAAGTATGCAGCGAACTGTAATCGCCTGAATGATACATTTCAATTAACGGGCCAATACCGAGAAAACCAATCAACTGGTCATACAAAATTGAAAATATATTAAGCAAAGCAATCATCAGCAGGAGAATTATAAACAGGTTCCGATTTCAAATTTAATAAATTTTTAGTACCTGAGTGTCTTCAAAAGAAAAAGTCTCCTTACAACAGAGCCTGCTTCCATTTTTAACTTCAAACCAAAGGCATGCAGTAAACATTATTTAAATTCAAATAGTATCCCGCTTCTTCATGGACATGAATAACAAGAGGTTTATGATTAATGCCCTACCAAAATTTGTCACGCAATACCTTCTATTCGCCCACCTCAATAACTGCCAATCCTTCCTTTTTCAACTGCTTGTTCATTGCTGGAATGGTTTGCAACCGGATATTTTTTACTTCTTCTTCCACTTCAGTAAACTTTTTTTGTAAGTCTTTCATCGCAGTCACTGTTTCCAACGTCGGGGCAACATCCGCTTCCTGCAATAAATTGAACGTGCCTGCGAAGGAACCCTGCAATACAGAAAGATTATAGGGTTTCCCATTTGTTGATCCAGCCATAATACCCTTCAGTTTACTGATCAAGGAATCCAATTCAACAGAAAGATTCTTACCTGCTTTTTCTCTCAGCCCCTGTGCCTGGTTTTGAATAGCTGACAGTTGGTTCAGTTGGTTTGAAATGGTTCTCCGATTTTCGGTGCAAAGGAGAGAAAGATCATATTGCTGTTGAAGTCCGGTTATGGATGTATAAATCCGGGGATCCATCTTTACCGCCAAAGACTGCGTATATGCCTTACCGTTAACAGTTAATTTTACAGTATAATTTCCCGGCATTACCCATGGAGAAGTAGGTGAAGGTGCTGTATTTTTATAAATAGCGGCAATAGGAAAGGATGGCGGAACATTTAAAGGAGACGTATGCATATCCCAAACAAACCTGTGTCCACCTTCTGTTGCCGGTAATATTTGCTGCGGACGAATCCAGTAATGCGGAACATTTTCAGGAGGAATTTTATAGAGCGTATCATGATTACTGTAATGCCGGAGAATGTTTCCTTTTAGCATCAGTGATGTCAAGGGTTACTTCATCCGCATCATTTTTTAAATAATAATCAATTACAGCACCATCAGGAGGATTTTGTCCGGCCGGTTCATCAGGCGGCAATGGTGTATCCGTATTATTATTCCAGCGTACACGCATAGCCGTTGCAGGCTTAAATAAAATATCGTGTTCGGAAATGCCAGTGAAATCTGGCGCAGCCTGTTCATATCATCTAATATCCAAAAACCACGTCCATGCGTTGCTACCACAAGATCATTATCTTTAACGATCACATCCCGCACAGAAGTTGCCGGCATATTTTGCCGAAGCGATTGCCAGTTATTTCCATCATCAAACGAAATATACAAAGCTGTTTCTGAAGCGGCAAGCAATAATCCTTTTTTCTTCGGGTCTTCCCTCACTGCATTGATCGGATCGTCAGGCAAGCCATTTACGATCAACTGCCAGCTTTTACCATCATCATGTGTTTTATAAATGTAGGGATGCAAATCATCATCACGCAACCTGTTTACTGCAGCGTATGCAGTATGTACATCAAAATGCCCGGCGTCCATTAACGAAATTTTACTCCAGGAAGTAATAGCAGGCGGCGTAACATTTTCCCAGTTTTTGCCTCCGTCTTCCGTTACCTGAATAAGGCCGTCATCTGTTCCCGCCCAAATGGTATTGATATCCAGTGGCGAAGGAGCCACAGTATAAATTACACCACGGCGGGGCATCTTCTTCATTTCTTCATTGGTATAAATGCCTACACTCTTTGGAATGTCCCAGCTTTTTCGCGAAAGATCAGGGCTGATCACTTGCCAGCTATCACCGCCATTTTGCGTTTTAAACAAAACGTTGCCCGCATAGTACAAGGTCTTTTTATCAACGGGCGAAAAAATCACCGGTTCGGTGCGAACAAAACGAAAATGCTCATTCGGTTTAGGCCTTGGCGATATATCCAGTACCTGCCCGGTACGCTTATCATATTTGGTAATTTTACCTCCATAAACTATGTTGGAATTTAACGGATCGGGCGCCACATATCCATATTCCTCCGCACCTACAGGATGCCAGTCGCGGAAGGTGATTTCTCCATCATTACCTCTTGAAGCAATTCCTACCGAACCACTTTCCTGCTGGCCGCTATATACATTGTATGGAAAATCATTATCGGCACTCACATGGTACAATTGCGCTGTAGGCTGATTGTACCACGAACTCCAGGTATCGCCGCCATTAACGGTAATAATTGCGCCCTGGTCGCCGGTGGCCAGCATAATATCAGGGTTAGAAGGATTGATCCACATGTTCTGATAATCATCGCCGCCCGGTGCCCCACGAATTCCCTTCCATGTTTTGCCTCCATCTATCGATTTATAAACCACGATACTGGTGCTGTAAACCGTTTCAGGATTTTGGGGATCTACCTTCAATACAGGCACATCACCACCACCGATTCGTGCTTCAGGCCTTCCATCTTCATCAGAAATCCTGTACCAGTTTTCTCCGCCGTTATCAGATCGGTACATGCCCATTCCTGTACCCGTGCCATAGTCGTTAGGTTCATTTGTGCCGATAGCAACGTACAGAATATTGGGCGCAGAAGGTGCAATGGCAATATGCGCCTGCACCATATTTTCAGGCAAGCCATTCGACATTTTTTTCCAGGTATCGCCACCATCGGTTGATTTATATACGCCGCCTTCCGCACCAGACCATTCGCCATTTTCCCATGGGCCTTCGCGCGATTTCCATAAAGTGGCATATACGGTGTTCGGGTTCTTCGGATCAATTGCTACATCATCTCCACCGGTATTTTCATCTACATAAAGTACTTTTTCAAATGTCTTCCCGCCATCTTCCGAACGAAAAATTCCTCTTTCCATATTAGGTCCGTAAGGATGCCCGAGGACGGCCACGAATAGGCGATCAGGATTTTTTTCATCAACTGCAATTTGAGGGATTTGCTGACCGTCGCGCAGGCCAAGATGAACCCATGTTTTTCCTGCATCTGTCGATTTGTAGATACCATCACCTACAGAAAGATCGGGACGATGCAATCCTTCGCCACTACCTACATAAATAATATTGGGATCGGAAGGAGCCACCGCAATGGTGCCTATAGAACCAGTGGGCTCATGATCAAAAACAGGATGCCAGGTTATTCCATAGTCGGTAGATTTCCAAACACCGCCATTATTAACACCGATGTAAAAAACATTGGGTTTTTGCACTACACCCGTCGCGCCAACAGTTCTTCCTCCGCGATAGGGGCCAATGCTCCTCCATTCCAACCCGTTCAACAATGAAGTATCAAAGGATTGAGCAAAGGATGAATAAGAAATAAAGAGAGTAACTAGCAGAAGAACCAGGTGGTTCCATTGATTGCTTTTTTTCATTCGCGCAGCAAGATTTAATTTATTAAATAAAGGATTAAAGATAACTGAAATGCAGGCGTAAAAACCTGTTGTTTTTATTTTATCATTTCAGCATCTGCTGGTTAAGAAGATGCTTTTAAGAAAGAATAAAAATTGTAATTTTTTTGCTGCCTGCCCATAGGTGAATTGGTTTAATGACAAAAGTCAATAAAAAACTTTCACAAGTCTGTTACTTTAATGTTACCAAACATTATTTTAAATTTTAAGGCATGATTATTGGTTTTTACAACTAAAATCCGAATATGAAAACCAAAAACACCACAAAAAACCTATCAACAGTTTACCGAATTGATGTTTTATTTTATATGCCTGTCCCTGATCAGCTTAGTATAGTAGATGGTTAACAGGTCAGGTTACGAGGATTGCTAACATCCTCCCAAAGCAAAATGGGATTATTATTTTTTTTAATTTCTTGACCCAACTCCGGACTTAAATAATGCTACTAAGGTTATAAGAATTAATAAAATTAACCAGATCAACATACTAAAAAACCTGAATTTCTTAAATCAAATCCTGGTTTATCGAATAATAAGCACTACTCATTATTTCATTATTTATTAGTCATTTAAATCTAATTGTTTACCAACAAAAAGCCTAACCTATGAAAAAAACAAAATGGAGGATACTGATTTTTTGGCTCACGGGAATATCATTTCTGGCGATAAACTGCAAACATGAAATTCCCCTTGCTGTTATTCCCGGAAATAACACCGGAAGTAACACCGGAACAGGAGGAGGAACTACTCCATCTCAAGCGAATACCTGCAGCCCTGATACAGCCTACTTTGCTAATACCATACTACCGCTTATTAACTCCAGTTGTGCTACTACCGGTTGCCATGACGCAGCATCGCACAGAGAAGGAGTGACATTGACTACCTACAGCCAAATAAGAGCCATGGTGACACCATTTAATTCCGGTGGCAGCAGGTTGTATAGCGTAATTACACGGACTTCAGGCGAAAATAAAATGCCCCCGGGCAATCCTTTGGCATCTGCACAAATAGCCAATATCAAAAAATGGATAGACCAGGGAGCGCTAAATAATCAATGTAACAGTGGCTGCGACTCAACGGTATTTACCTATTCAGGTGCCGTTTCTGTCATCATGAGTACTTACTGTGTTGGTTGCCACAACTCCGGCTCGCTGGGTGGCGGAATAGACCTTAGCAATTATACTGCAGTAAAAGCGGCCGCCCTGGGCAGAATGATGGGTAGTATTAATCATACCGCTGGTTATTCAGCGATGCCTAAAGGTGGTGCTAAATTGTCTGATTGCCAGATAGCCCAGATTCAGAAATGGATACAAGCCGGCACATTAAATAATTAAAGAAAAATCTAAATTAGTATATAAAGATGCGTATAAGAATAGCGTTTGTTTTAATTCTTTTTATTTCAATAATAGCGCTGTTTGTTTCCGGGTGCTATTATGATAATGAGCAATTGCTCTACCCTGCTCCGGCAACCGGAGGTTGCTCAGGTATCAATGCAAAATTTAGTAGTGATGTATTACCCATCATATCAGCCAAATGTGCTACAGCCGGTTGCCACAATGCAGCCAGTGCAGCAGGTGGAACTATACTGGAAACCTATGCTCAAATTTCTGCTAAAGCGGTACGTATCAGGCAGCGTTGCATTGTGGATAAAACCATGCCGCCCGGCGGAGGGCTTTCAACTTCAGAAATCGCAATTTTAAACTGCTGGATTTCTTCCGGCATTCCTAACAATTAAATTTAATTACTATGAAAAAGCATTGGAAAAAAATTCTCTATGGACTAATGTTGATGACATTTACCGCAGCAGGATATGGGTTTTATTTATTTAATAAAAAACCCGCAGATATTAGAACCTTACCCTACAAGTATGAGCTCACTGCTTCTAACCTGGTAGGTGATTTCAATAAAGATGAAACCGCCGCCGATAAAAAGTATGTAGATAAGGTAATTGCTGTAAAAGGAAAGGTATCTGAAGTGAAACTCGAACCATCAACAGGCCAGGCTACTGTTATTTTGGACAGTGGAGACCCTATGGCTGCTGTCACCTGCAGTTTTTATGATGATGAAGCAGGATCATTAAAAGAAATAAAACAGGGTGAAGCAATAGTTGTAAAAGGAAGATGCACCGGAAAATTAATGGATGTTGTTTTAAACAAATGCAGTATTGAAAAATAAAAAATATAAAACCGCTATGAAAAAGTTCATTCTAATTGTATCATCGATTTTATTGGTACACATTTCCTTTGCACAAAAAAGATATTTCACCAAAACCGGTATTGTTTCTTTTGAAGCCGGAACAGCAGTGGAAGATATTGACGGTATTAACAAATCAACTACCAGTATTTATGACGCAACTTCAGGACAATATGAATTTGCTTTATTGGTAAACGGATTTGAGTTTAAGCGTTCCCTGATGCAGCAGCATTTTAACGAGGATTACCTCGAAAGTGATAAATATCCCAAATCCACCTTCAAAGGAAAAATCACCAATATCGATCAAGTGAATTTTCAGAAAAATGGAACCTACCCTGTTACGGTTAAAGGTATTTTGGAGATACACGGTGTAAAAAAAGAAATAGAAACACCCGGCGTATTTAAAGTGAATGGAGAAGATGTTTCCTCAACCGCCACCTTTACCATTTTACTGGAAGACTATCAAATTGCCATACCGAGTTTGGTGAAAGATAAAATATCAAAAACTGTTAAGATAAGCGTGAACTGCAGCTATTCAATTTTAAAATAAATAACCCTAATACCAATCTGAATGCGAAAGATCATTGTAATACTTCTTCTTGTAAATTCTTCCTCTGCATTTGCCCAAAGTGATCTATTGTCACTTGTGGATAAGAAAGATAAAAATAAAAAAGAGCATATTTCCAATGCCTTTAAATCTGCCCGTGTTATTAACGGGCAATCTATGGAGTTCATTGGCAAGGGCGTACTTGATGTAAGAATATTACATAGGTTTGGACTGCTAAATTCAGGGTTTAATAACCTGTATGGTTTAGACCAGGCCAGTATGCGTTTCGGTTTTGGTTATGGACTTTCAAAAAATCTCACTGTCGGTATCGGCAGAAGTAATGTAGGAAAAGAGTGGGATGGGTTTCTCAAGTTTCGCCCTATCTGGCAATCAACAGGTGGTAGTTGGCCATCCCCGGTTTCTGTGGTCCTGGTAACAGGGTCAACGATCAGTACCATGCCATGGACAGATCCTACCCGGAAAAATTTCTTTACCAGCCGCATGGCTTTTTATAATGAAATAATTATTGGAAGAAAATTCAATGATATATTCACTTTGCAAATAGCGCCTATATTTATTCACCGCAATATGGTGCCGCTTGCCACCGATCAAAATGATGCTTATGCCTGTACCGTCGGCACCCGTTTTAAACTATCTAAACATACTGCTTTTGTTGCTGAATATACATACATCGTCAAGGGGGTTGATAAGACTGTTTACAAAAATCCTCTATCCATCGGTTTTGATATTGAAACGGGTGGCCATGTATTCCAGTTGCACTTTACAAACGCAACCGGTATGAACGAAAAAGCGTTTATTACAGGTACCACCAATAGTTGGGCTAAAGGCGAAATAAGCTTTGGGTTTAATTTATCAAGGGTATTTACAGTAGGCCATTCAAATTGATTCGTAACAAAAGTTACCAATAACTTAAGTTTCAGGTTTTACCTTTACAAAAAATAAAACAATATTATGGCAACAATACAGCTTACTACAAAGGATTTCAAAGAAAAAATATTTAACTACGAAATAGAAAAAGACTGGAAATACGAGGGTTTACCAGCCATCGTAGATTTTTACGCTGACTGGTGCGGCCCTGCAAAATGGTGGCTCCGATTTTGGAAGAACTTTCAAATGAATACGAGAACAGGTTGGTTATTTATAAAATAAATACAGATAAGGAACAGGAACTATCTTCCGTATTCGGCATACAGAGTATTCCTACCATGCTTTTTATTGGCGCCGATGGCGAACCAATGATGCAGCCGGGTGCTTTACCCAAACACGTGTTGAAACAAGTAATTGAAGAAAAATTACTCGTACCTGCAAAGGCAGAATAATATTTCTTCCTACAGGATCTTTTTTAAATAGTTGTAACTGTTGGTTACATCTTCAAATGGATTGGGTGCACCATCCTGCTCTACGAAGAAATATTTCATTCCCGATTCTTTTGCATTGGCGAAAATGCGTTTGAAATCTATAACCCCTGCGCCTACTTCTGCGGGTTCCATTTTTTCTTTATCCAGGTCTTTTACATGCCACAACGGGTAGCGGCCCGGATGCAGTTTAAATAATTCAACCGGGTCTTGCTTTGCCTTCGTGGCCCACGCAAGGTCCAGTTCCATTTTTACCAGTTCTCTATCCGTATGGTTCAGGATATAATCGAACGGGCGAACACCATCTACATTATCAAATTCGGTAACATGGTTATGATAGGCAAATTGAACGCCATTCTTCTTGCAGGCTTCGCCGCTTTTAGTGAAAACTTCTACCGCAGTTTTTATTTCGTCCAGCGTACTTACAGGAATACTTGAACAAACCAAATAGCTTAAACCTCCTTCTGCAGCATCATCAGCCAACTCCTGGTAATTGTCTGTTAAGTTCAAAGGCTTTGGAGCGTCCTTCATTTTTTCCATATACTTTTTTATTCTTGCAGAATCTTCCGCTGTCTTAGCCATTTTCATAATTTGCCCCATGGTAAACGCAGCACCTCCAACATGTGCAGAGCGCCAGTGCATACCTGTATCTTTCACCATCGCTGCAAATTCTTTAGGCTTATAACCATAAAAATTTCCCTTTTGCGATCCAGCACTTTCTACTTCTCTATAACCGATGGCCGCCAATTTTTCTAAAGTACCTTTTGTATCTGATGTCATTAAATTGCCCATGGTATATAATTGAAGCCCTATGGGAGGAAAGGCTTTTGGTTCCCTGAATAAGCCTGATTTTCCTAATTGAGGTATTAGCAAACTTCCCAGCGCAAATGCCCCCGATTGTTGAATGAATTTTCTCCTGGTAGCCATACGTTTTATTTTTTTTTAAATGAATACTAAAGATATTGATTCTATTTTAAGTTGGGCGCACAAACTTTTAAGCTTGTGTCTCTTTGACACAAGGACACCAATGTGTATCTTCCCTAACAGTAAATAAACAAATTCATATCATTTTTATTCCGGCTTTCATCGTCAATAATTCACTTTAAAATAAATTTTATTTATTTGCTCCTGATTACAGAACTTCATCCCTTAAAAATTTAATACAATGAAAAGACTGCTCGCGCCATTGGCCATCCTCCTGTTATTTTTTACCGCCTGCAATAACGGTTCATCTTCCGACAACAAAAGCACTACAGATTCTACCGCCTCTTCTTCTGTTGACCCAGCAAAAGACTGGAAATTTGGTGTCGCCTTATGGACCTTTCACGATGTTAATTTCCCTCAGTCGCTTGATAAAGTGGACAGCGCCGGTTTGACTTACATTGAACCCAACACCTTTCATAGTGCCGGGCCGGAATTCAAAGATTCCGTTATTGGGCAGCTTTCTCCTGCGGGCATTGCCAAACTAAAGGACATGGTAGCAAAGAAAGGCTTAAAAGTAGAATCCTTATATATTGTAGGGGATTCAACGATCGGTTCATGGAAAAAACAATTTGATGTTGCCAAAGAATTCGGGGTAAAGTATGTAACCACAGAACCACCATTGAACATGTGGGACCAGATAGACAGCCTGGCGGGTGCCTACGGAATAAAAGTGGCTATTCATGATCACTGGAAAGGGTTTAGCCATTATTGGAATCCTGATACTACCTTAATGGCATTGAAAGGCCATCCTAATTTTGGTGTGTGTGCAGATTTAGGCCATTGGCCAAAGAGTGGAATTATCCCGCTTGAAGCTGTAAAAAAATTAAGCGGCCATATCCTGGGTGTGCATTTAAAAGATGTGGGCGCTTATAATGACCCCACTTTAAAAGATGTAGTAGTTGGAACCGGCGTGGTAAAGTTCCCGGAAATATTTGCAGAACTGAAGAAACAAAATTTTGATGGTTACATTTATATTGAGCGCGATTCCATAGAACCCGGCGGAAATCTTTCATCGGTTAAGCAGGAAATAAAATATTATAATGAGCAGGTAAGTAAATTAAAATAAAGTACTCAAAAAGCTATTATTAATTTTATTCGATTGGTTGAAGGAATCGTTATTACAGTAGGCAAAAAAATTCTAAAGATTTCTGTTTTGTTTTATTATAACAGTAATGTGTAAATGAAAATGCAACCTTAGATTTTGGTGAGGATAACTTGTGCAGTTTACTCTTTAATAATCTATTTTTCATTTTTCAGTACCATCCTGTACCAGATACTGTTTAAATATAAAATCAATCCAATTAGTATTACCAATATGGTCAATAAATGAAACACTAAACCGGCGTGCACAGGCAGGCAGGTGAATGCAACAATCAAAATGGCCGTGGCAAGGAATGCCCTTTTTGCAACTTTTTTAAAAGGGAGAAAAATAGCAGGGTAATCTAAAAAATACATCATAGCCCAGATACCGAGCAAAAAAAGGCTGATGGAAAACCCGAAAGATTGGGTTACCCAAAAAGATTGGATACTGGGCTCATTAAAATATTTGAATAGGCTGTTAAATGATGCGCCCAACAACCCTAACCCTATAAGCGTGGGAATAAACAATAATTCAAATAAACTACTGTTCAACAATCCGCTTTTGCATTGCCTGTCGGATACGATGGTAAAAAACAGCCACCACAATGTAAATACTATACTGATGGCCAATACAAACTGGATCCACACCAGGCCGCTAAGGTGATGCAAAGCAATAATTCCGTTAATAACACCCAACACCACTTCCCCAAAAAGAATAATAGTAAAAAGCCCGAGCCTTTCCGTCATACTCGAAGAGAGTGAGAGCGCGCTTATTTTTCTTTTCAACAAAAAATATGATACAAAAGGCGGTGAACAATTCAATACCAGCGTAATGTAAAACAGTATGCGGATGTACGGCTGCTGCAAAAATAAAGTCGCGAATATCAAACCGAATGAGATCAAATAAAGAATGGTATAAGGCTGTTAAGCCGGCGGTGTTCTTTGTCATACAGCCCAACACTCCACCAGAGGTAAGTAATATAAGCCTGCATAATTAAAAGGACAATCGTGGCATTAAACAATAAATTTTCAGGGCCAGTGTGAAGGGTAATCACCAATGCTGCTATTATAACCATTTGCCAAAGCGTCATCAGTCTGGTACGAAGGCCTTCTGTGCCATGCAGGTCGTGGTACAAACTGCCATTGAGCCAGCCCCAGAAAATAATGACAAACAAGTAAAAATAATCAAGCAGGGCGTTGATGCTGAATTGCTGCGCTACATAATGGGTAATAGTGGAAATGGCAATTACATATACCAGGTCATAGAACAACTCCAGCCAGCTTATTTTCCGTTCTTCCTTTTCAATGGAAAATTTTTTGGGGGCGCCCCACCATCTTTTGGAAACTAAATTATGCATCACGGCCAATAAAAATAAACAAAATAAAATTCAGCTTTAAATTTTTAAATTGACCGGCAGCCGGGTTTTTAATGCTTTTTATTTTTCAGGGCCTTCATGGTAATTTTTAATAGAAATGCTTTGTATTATCAAAATAATATCTTTATATTTGTATATCTTTGTAATTAAGATACTTTATTATTAAAATAAATTAAAAACAGTGGATAAAAAAGAAACCAAAGGCAGCTTTGCCCCTGCAATTACATTAATGTTCATGGCTCCGTTGCTTACTGAGGTATTGCCTGGCGCAACACGTTTCAGTTCGATATTTGTTTTGCCGATCGAAGTAGCAGTCTGGGGAAGCGGAGCCTTACTGATAAGGTACATGGTAAGGCGCCGGCAATCAGGCTGGCTTAGTATGCTGCTTCTTGCCATTGCATTGGCCATAGCAGAAGAATGGTTGATTCAGCAAACCTCAATTGCACCAATGGTTATAAAGCTGAAAGGCGAAACGTATGCCCGGTCCGGGGGTGTTAATTATGTATATTTTTTATGGGCACTCATTTATGAACCTGTATTCGTGGTTTTTCTTTCAGTTTATTTAGTTGAACTTATTTATCCGAGCCGTAAAAATAATGTATGGATAAGCAAGAGAGGCATGTTTGCCGTTATTCCGCTTTTTATCATCGGCAGTATTCTTGCCTGGCTTACCTGGACTCATATTGCGAGGGTAAAAGTATTCCATATGAAGGCTTATAATCCATCGCTAACAAAAGTTATTATAGCTACCGCTGCCATTTGTATTCTGATTTATATAGCTACACGGCTTTTAAAAAATAAAGACAGAAATATACACACACCTCAAAAGCCGCTATCGCCTTTACTATTAGGTATTCTGGGTGCTGCATGGGCTGTTTTGTTATATGGGATAGTGTTGTTGGGTTTTGGTATTGCTCCTCATTTTCCGCCATATATTGCCATAGCAGCAGGTGTTATCTTGCTGGCAGTTCCACCCATTGCTGTTTTACCGCGTTTTGCAGCAAGCGATTCCTGGAATATGATGCATCAATATGGTTTGGTTTGCGGAACGGTCACTGGTTCTATGCTTGCAGGGCAGATTGGCTTTATCGGTACCACCGGCCCGATCTGTATTTTAAAATTGCTACCAATATAATTTCTATTATATTGCTGGTTATATTGGGGTTTAAAGTAAAAAAAAGAATGAAGGCCAATTAGGCGTGCGGTTTATCCCATCACATTTAATTATATTCTTAGTATATGCCAGCAGCAAAAGAAACCAGGGCGGAAGTTTACAGTTTGATGTGGGAGATACAGAAATTTACCCGTTCATCACTGATGTTACAGCAGATCATTGCCCAAAAAGCAGGCCTTCACGTTACTGATGCTGAATGTATTGATTTTTTAATGGAAATGGGCCCTTCTACAGCAGGCGATTTGGCTAAAGCCACCAGGCTTACTACGGGAGCAATTACCAATGTAATTGACAGGCTTGAAAGAGCCGGTTTTGTGAAGCGCAGCCCGACCCGAAGGACAGGCGCAAAGTAATTGTAACTTATATTCCCTCCAAAAAAAAGGGGATTGCTACGGATTATGCATTACTTGCAAATGCGGTGGGGCAAATGCTTTCAACCTATTCAAAAAAGGAGCTTGCCCTTCTGATTAAATACACCAACGAACTTACCCGGGTTTACCAGGATCAGGGAAACAAATTAGGGACTGCTAAAAAAGCTTTGAAGAAAGGATAATTTTCAACAGGAGGCAAATAGGTTACTCCAAACTTTATTAAGGATTTTTCTGGTGAAGAAATCCCCTGCAAAACTATAGGTAGTGCATTTTATAACTTCCATATTATTACCAACATAGGCAAAGAAAAAAATTCCGTGGCAACTCTCCTTTATGTAAGCTAATGTGAAATAGTAAACGAAGCTTATTCCTCAGTTTGTGCAAGCCGGGTGATGCCGAGGTAAGTTTTATTACCTGCCTTAAACAGGCACTCAGGCAGTCAAAAGAGATATAGTATTTTTGTAGGCAAAAAGGTAGCATGCACCTAACACCCGGTAACAGGCTAAAGAAACTGATCGTAATAGGAGACAGGTTGCTGATAAAACCTGCCCGCCCTGATGAAAGAACTGCCAGCGGGCTTTACCTTCCGCCCGGCGTACAGGAAAAGGAAAAAGTGCAGCAGGGATATGTTATTAAAGCAGGCCCCGGCTATGCCATTCCCATGCCTGTGGAAGATGAACCGTGGAAGGGCGAGGAAGAAAAAATAAAATATGTGCCCCTGCAGGCCAGGGAAGGCGACCTTGCTATTTTCCTCCTGAGCGCTGCCACCGAAGTAATGTATGAAGGCGATAAGTATTTCATTGTTCCTCAAAGCGCTATCCTAATGCTGGAAAGAGAAGAGGATCTGTGATCATTGATGGCTCATTTATGCGTGCATGCCTTCAGCCGCCTTCTTTTTTCAGGACATTTCTACCTGTATAAGTGCCTACATTAGCCGCTTTCCGGCTTCACGGCCAAAAGCAAACAGAAATTCTTAATCTTTATTCGTTTACTCCCGGCCAACAGGCTTACTTTTTTGTATCAGAAGAGTTCAAAAATTTTATTAAAACAGGAATTATTATTTTTTATTTGTTTACTGCAGATTAGCAGTTAAATTTGATTGTGCTTTTTCCTATTGCCTGATAATTACCATAACACAAATGGATGCTTGTCAATATAAGGCAACCGGAAAATCATTTGATTTTTTTAATAGGCTTTCTAATTGTAAAACCAATTGGGCAGGCCCGTTTAAAATTCTCACATTATTCAATTAACCATTAATCTTTAGCAATGAAAGAAAAATCGTACAACAAAAACCTGGTAACTGTTATAGCTGCTGTTGCCGCTACAGGCGGGCTTTTATTCGGCTTTGATACCGGCGTAATTTCCGGCGCCATCCCATTTTTTCAACAAGACTTTCATTTGAGCAACAGTATGGTTGAAAACATTACTACTGCAGGGTTAGCAGGAGCGGTACTCGGTGCCATGTTTACAGGAAGGCTGTCCGATATTTTCGGAAGAAAGAAAACCATTTTGAGTGCAGCGCTCATTTTTGTAATTGGAGCCGCATGGTCAGGATGGGCTCCCAGCCCGGAATCGCTAATCATCGCCCGCTTGTTTATCGGATTGGCGATTGGTATTTCTTCTTTTTCGGTTCCGTTATACATTGCTGAAATTTCTCCTTCGCATATCCGTGGCCGTTTGGTATCGCTATTTCAGTTACTCATTACGATAGGTATACTTGTTTCCTATTTAAGCGACCTTGCTTTTGCCAATAATAGCAATTTACAATCGTGGAGGCCGTATGTTTTATATGGGCACCGTTCCCGGCCTTATCCTGCTCATTGGGATATTCTTTCTACCAGAGACGCCGCGTTGGCTGATGAGCAAAGGCCGTGAAGAAGAAGGCGCTTAAAATATTGAAAAGAATAGAAGAGCCGGGGCTGGTAGAAGAATCCATGCAGAGAATGAGAGATGAATTAGAGAAAGACAGGACGCGGCCTAATTTCAGGGAAGTATTTCGCCCATGGCTCAGGCACGCTTTAATTATTTCAGTAGGAATCATGTTTGTGCAACAATTTGTCGGCATCAATACGGTTATTTATTACAGCCCCAAGATTTTTATGATCGTTGGTTTCCAGGGCGCTCATGCGGCTATTTGGGCTGCTGTTAGTGTAGGCGCAGTCAATGTGGCTTTCACGGTTCTGTCCCTTTTTATGATTGATAAACTGGGCCGTAGAAAATTATATTTTATCGGCCTGATCGGAATTGTCATTTCCCTATTTGCACTGGGTTTGGTATTTGCCTTCCACGACAGTTTGGGGGATACCGGAAAATGGCTGGCCATTATTTTTGTGTGGGTTTATATTGCGTTTTTCGCTATCAGCCTCGGCCCGCTTGGATGGTTGATTATCTCAGAAATTTTCCCGTTAAGGGTAAGAGGAATTGGTTCCTCCATAGGATCTTTGTCGAACTGGCTGTTTAACGGGATAGTTGCCTTTACCTTTTTTAAAATTGTAAAACTTTTTACCGCATCCGGCTCTGGAATTATTACGCATGAGAAATTATATGACGCAGCTACTAATACCTTTACCATGCAGGCGGTTGACAATGGAAACCCGGCGGGTGCCTTCTGGTTTTATGCAGCCATTGGCGTGTTAGGAATTATCTGGGGTTATTTTTATCTGCCAGAAACCAAAGGGGTTCCTTTGGAAAAAATCGAAGACCATTGGCGTATGGGAGGAAAGCCAAGGCATTTGCAAAAAGCGCAAAGCCGCAGTTAATATAAGTTTGAAATTTTTTTAAAGTGGATGGGTTAATTGAATTCTGTAATAGGGGCAGTGTACGCGGAATTATCTCCAGGTTGTGTGTCCGCTTAACACTCTCCAAATTAAAAAATTTAAATGCTAAAGTAATCCGGATTACAGGGCCTCCTCCCATCGTCAATGGGTGCAATTCAGTTTGTCCTTTCGGGTTGAAGGTTGCCAAATTTTACAATATATTTTTTTAAATTAAAATAAAGTCATTAAGGTTGGCAACCATTTGCAATATTCTCCATACACCTAACGGCAATTATATTTTAATACGAAATTAATTTATCTGTACATTTGAGTATTATAAGAATCTATTATCACTTGACTTCCTTTCCTGTGAATTTCACCACTGAAATAATTTTAAACATTTACTAAATCAATCTCAATGCCTGTCAATACCGGCGACCAACAGAGGTTAGAGGTACTTCAAAAATATCCCTTAGAAGGCCATTGCCTGGGAAGATTTGCTTTTTGTAGTGTTGCTTCAGAGTTTTTACAGACTCTTTTACCCGATGAGCTTGTTTTAGCTCCCCAGCAGTATACGCCTACGGGCCTACATCCTCTTTTGCTCATGTTTAATAATACATGGCTGAAGCCCAATCTTAACCTTGAAAGAATTGCAACAGAGGCTAACATTGGATTAGGCCTGAACTATTTTGAATTTATAGTGATGCTTCCTTATGTACAGTTTAAAGATCAAAAATATAATGACAAAGGGCCCTATTGTTTTTTACCAATTTTGTATTTGAACAGCATATTAGCAGTTTTAGGCGGAAGAATTTTCTGGGAATTTAATAAACAGATGGCAGAATTTTCTGTGCAACCATCGGAGTTTACCGTAATGGAGGAAGCCGGCGACAATCCTATGCTTTCCGGTGTAACGCTCTTTGCGGGATTTTTGCAACCGGAAAAGTCAGTTTCCAATTTTCAGGCGATTACGCCTATTTTACAATTGCCAGTAATTGAACACGGGCCTTATGGGTATGTTAGTTCGATTTATAAAATAGCTTTTGAAAACATAGATATATCTCCGTCAGGTGTGGATGTCAGCAATTTATCCTGCCAATTCATGCCTTCAGGGCTGACCAGTTCTCCTGCCATCACTGAAAATCCGCTGGGTGCATTTCAAATGGATTATGATTGGAAGCTTTCTTATATCGAATTTATAAAATTCTAATAAAAATAATATGGGCATACAGAAAATAGCAGTTTTAGGAGGTGGTATGGGGTCTTTAACTTCCGTTTTTCAGCTAACCTCAGATCCTGATTGGAAAACCAAATACGATATTACCATTTACCAGTTAGGCTGGCGCTTAGGTGGTAAAGGAGCGAGCGGCAGAAATACTTCAGCCGGAGACAGGATTGAAGAGCATGGCCTTCATTTATGGTTTGGATTTTATGATAATGCTTTTAATATGATCCAACAGGTGTACCAGGCAAATAACCGGCAGCCGGGATCTCCCTTGGCAACATGGCAGGAGGCATTTACCGGATATGATTTTATTTGCCTTGAGGAGCAGGTCAACGGGCAATGGTTGCATTGGCCATTTAAATTATGGACGAATAACCTGACGCCTGGTGATTCTACTCCTCCGCCTTCTATTGAAGAATATATTATCAGGATCGTAGACTGGCTTTGTCAGAAAGAGAAAGAATTTTCCGCAGAAGCAAGCCCTGAGGTAAAAGCGAGCATCCTGGCAGATGCCAATAGCCCAGGCTTCACCCTGTTGAAACAAAAATACAGCCCGTTTGCCGTTGATGCGAATGCGACCTATCCGGACTCAGGGGCGCTTCTCACTTCCTCCGCTTCAATAGCAGCAAAAACCAAAAATTATTCCTTGCTGAAAAGTATACTGGACGATTTAATAGCATGGCTGAAAAAAGTCGCTGGAGATATTCAAAGCGCTGAGACCAGTTTGCGTAGGTTCTTCATAATGGCCGATATGGGTGTAGCCATTATCAAAGGAATAATTGATGATGATGTTATCGAAAAAGGTTTTGATGTAATCAACAATTACGATTACAGGCAATGGCTGCAAAAGCATGGAGCTGACCCAATCACGATTAATTCAGCCATTGTACAGGCAGTGTATGGTTTGGTTTTCGGAGGAAAAGAACAATATACTTTTGAAGCAGGCACCGCATTGCGCGGCTTATTAAGGCTTGGATTAACTTTCAAGGGGCATGTATATTACCGTATGATGGCAGGTATGGGGGACGCTATTTTTACACCAATTTACCAGGTGTTGCAACAAAGAGGCGTGAATTTCCAATTCTTTAGCAAGGTTACTAATCTCGGGCTGGGTACTGATAATTCCATCAACACCATTTCTATTGACATCCAGGCTACTCTTGCAGATGGAGTATCCTCTTATGATCCGCTCATTCAGGTAAATGGCTTGCCTTGCTGGCCTAATTTTCCAAACACCCAATACCTTGAGCAGGGCAATGAAATACTTGCAGGAAATGTAAATCTTGAATCTTATTATTCCACATGGAAACCTGTGAAACAACAAACCCTGCAAAAAGGGCAGGATTTTGACCTGGTGATATTGGGTATTTCAATTGGCGCTTTACCAACTGTGGCAAATGAATTGATAAAAAAGAATACGGACTGGCAAAACATGGTCAAAAATGTAATACCTGTCAGCACCATTGCATTTCAGCTTTGGCTTAACAGTTCGATACAGGAAATGCAATGGCCGTACACAGCAGATGGGCTTGCGCTTTTAGGCTCTTACCAGGAACCTTATGATACCTAGGCCGATATGAGTGACCTGATCGGGCGTGAAAATTGCGCAGCAACCTTCTACGCCACAGAATATCGCTTATTTCTGTGGCAGTACTCCTCAACCAAATGCCGATGCAATTTTACAAAATGCGGAACAATCTAACTTTGCAGATGCTTCGTTTCCGGATAAACAAACTGAAATGGCAAAGGAATTTGCATTGGATTATCTCCAGCAGTTATCTGCTCATACATGGCCGGAATCTGGCAGGGGCAAAATGGTTTTGATTTCAGCAAATTGATTGATATTAATAATGGTGAAGGAATCGCCCGGTTTAACGGCCAGTTTTTCAGGGCGAATATTGATCCCACTGAATTATATGTGATGTCATTTACCGGTAGTTCAGCATTTCGGTTAAAAACAGATCAGACCCGGTCATTTGGCAACTTGTATATTACCGGAGACTGGATTGATAATGGTTTTAATGCGGGTTGTATTGAAGCAACAGTTATGGCGGGCCTGCAAACAGCCCGGGCTATATCAGGAGAAAAGATTGAAATACCCGGCGAAAAAGACTTATAAAAATCATAGATGATCACTTTAAACGGATATGAATCTTTTGAAACAATAGTTGAAACTACCCGGTTTAGCCTGCTGAGGGTAAAAGATAATTTGAATCATGAAAAATTTATAGCCAAAGTATATGAAAGCCCCAGCGAAAAGCAGGTTCAGTCTGTAAAAAACATTGTTGACCTGGTAAAAGAAGAGAAATGGGATGACGTATTGCAGCCCATCAGTTATTTGCTTCAAAAAGATGCTGTTGCTATCATCTTTAAAAATGCAGCGGGTTGTACTTTACGCCAGTTTATTCTTGAACATAGTAAAATAATGCCATCCCGGTTCGTTCCTGTGGCCATCAGTTTGTGCAGGATGATTTCGTCTTTTCATTCAAACGGGTGGATCATTGGGAACTTAACGCCTGAATATATTCTCATTGATCCGGAAAAAGAAGAATGCATAATCGCTGACCTTGAAAAAACCTCAAGGGTTTTTAAAAAGGAAACAGAGAACTCCTATACTTTTTCTATTCCTGGGGAACTTGCTTATATCAGCCCTGAACAAACCGGCCGCACCAGCCAGGTTATTGATTACCGCTCTGATTATTATTCCCTTGGAATTATTTTTTATGAAATGCTTGCAGGAAGATTGCCTTTTGTAAATACCAGTTCCTCAGAATTGTTGCATGCGCATATTGCCAGGCTGCCTGATACGTTGAAATCTATTGACCCTTACCTGCCCCAGGTATTGAACGATATCATAATGAAATTACTGCGCAAGAATCCTAAGGGCCGTTATCAAACGTTAAGTGGGTTATTATATGACCTGGAAAAATGCTCCGCCTATTTCCAGGACGACTTTTACCTGGAATCTTTCAAAATCGGACAAAAGGATTTTGTCAGGCCATATCACGATCTCAGGTACTTTGATGGGAAGAGATATGGAACTGGCCATGATCAATGATGCATACCAACTCTCGCTAATTGGGAAAAAGCAGGCGTTGTACCTTGGAGGGTATTCAGGAGTGGGCAAGTCGCGTTTAGTGGAGGAATTTATTCATAAAAAGGTGCAGGCCTCTTCATTCACTTCAAAAGCTAAATTTGACACATTACAGCGTAATACACCTTATTCTGCTCTTATAGATGCTATGCGCGCATTGATCAGAAATTTATTAAGGGAAGACGAAGCAAAACTAATTACCTGGAAGGGCCGCCTGCTGGGATTTTTAAACAATAATGGCCAGATTATTATTAATGTAGTTCCTGAACTTGAAATTGTAATCGGCCCACAACCTCCTTTGGATGAACTTTCGCCGGATGAATCACAGAATCGTTTTCAACAGACTTTTTTGAATTTTATTTCCGCATTTTGTTCAGGTGAATATTCGCTTATTTTATTCCTTGATGATCTTCAATGGGCCGACCTTGCTTCCATAAAGCTGATCGAATTGATGGCCTATGATGGGAGTATTACTAACTTCCTTTTCCTGGGGGCCTATCGTGACAATGAAGTTGACCCGACACATCCGCTGGCTATTTCATTACAAAGGCAGGAGAAAAAAGCGGATATTAAAGAAATAAAACTATACCCTCTTGAAAAAGAAACTACCGGCAACTTTATACTGGAAACATTACAACACCAGGTAGAAAACCCGGATGAACTTGTAGAAAAGATTTTTCGTAAAACACAGGGAAACATTTTTTATACCATTCAACTGGTCACTTCACTCAACGATGCCGGGCTTTTATATAAAGATGAGGAGGGATTATGGAAATGGGATAAACAAGCATTGCAGGAATATAATTTCGCAGAGAATGTGATCGAATTGCTGGTTCAGAAGATTAATAACCTCGATCGGCCAGTGCAGAAAAAAATTCTACGGACCGGCGCGTGTGTTGGAGATAGTTTTGACCTGCTTACTACCGCCAATCTTACCGGCGAAAGATTATACACCATAGCCAATGAATTGTCGGCAGTAATCAACCTGGGATATCTTTTGACCCGCGATGAAAACCTGGATCATTATAGCCGTTCTTCGCAAAATATCAGCGATGCGGATCTCAACCGGGTGGGTAATGTACGTTTCCGGTTTTCACACGATCGTATCCGCCAGGCGTGCCTTTCCATGGTAAAGGAGGAGGAACTTGCCTTTATAAACTTCAAAGCAGGGCAATTCAAATTAAAAAATTATACTCCTTCCGAAATAGAAGATGAGATTTTTCTTATTGCTAACCATCTCAATATAGGCAGCCAATTCATTAAGGAAAAGGAGGATATCCAAAGTTTTGTGGATATCAACTTTCGGGCGGGTAAAAAAGCCATGGATTCTACCGCTTACGATTCGGCTATTAACTATTTTAGTAAGGGAAAGCAGTTTCTTAATTTCAATGATAATTACCGGCAGTTTTATGATTTTTATTTGCAGGGAGCGGCTTGTAAATACCAGATAGGCCAATATGCTGAAGCCGAAAATGACCTTAATGAATTATACCGGATTTCACAAACAAGGCCTGATATGTTGGAAGTGTTGATGCTGAAAGTTTATATGTACACTTCAAACGAAGAAAAGGAAAAAGCAGTTGAATCAGGTAGAACCGGATTTCGTTTATATGGATTGCATATGCCAAAGAATAAGGCAGTTATAATGATGACCGTATTCAAGGACATCCTCAAAGCAAGATGGATTTTAAGGGGTAAAAGAATGGATTTGCTTCCCAAAAGAGCTGTCATGCAGGATGCGGAACAGAAACGTTTTCTCGAATTTGCACTCGCTGTTTCTCCTCCTATTTATCAATACGATCAAAATCTATTTGCATGGGATGTAATGAAGATGGTGAGTTATTCTTTGCGATATGGAAATAATGGTGTGGCTTCATTTGGCTATATCGGTTATGGAATGATCCTCGCGCAGGCGTTCGAAGATTATAAAGCGGGCAAAAAGCTAGCCGATATAGGAATCGGGATCAATGGGCAACTGGGATATTCTGTTTTAAAATGGAAGCTTGGCACTGTGTATAATAATTTTGTTCAGCATTGGACAATGCCTGTAAGGCCTCAGTTTGATAACATCCAGGAAATGATTAATGGTTGTATATCCAATGGCGACCCGATTTATGCCGGCTATGGTATTTTTCATTATCATCAGAAAAAATTCCTGTTAGGGTTTCCTCTTGCCGAAGTGCAGCAGTCAATCGAAAATTATTTACATGTCGTAGATCTCAAGTCAGATATAGAGACACGCCATTTTCTCGAAGGATATTACCATGCGGTGAGGTGCCTGCGCGGAGTTGATGAAAATATTCTGTTACTGGGCCAATCTTTTAACGTACCTGAAAGATTGGCGCAAATCGTGGCATCCTCCTCTTTTTCGGTTGCAGCGGATACGTATATCGCCTATATAAATATCCTTTACCAGTTTCAGTATTACGAGGAGGCATGGCAGCGGTACCTCGAGGGTAGCAAATACGTGGAGTTCATTTACCATCGCTATGAATTTGCCGAATATAATTTTTATGGGGCCTGATTTGTGCAATGGCTTATGAAAAAAAATTATCGCCTGTGAAGCCCTATCTGAAAAGGTTAAAAAGCCATTTGAAAAAATTAAAACTCTGGGCAGGTAATTGCCCGGAAAATTTTGAACCATTATACATTTTGTTACAAGCCGAATTGGCAAGAATATCCGGCAACGCAGGCAATACGGCAACCCTCTATGAAAAAGCGATCCAAAGCGCGGATAAGTATTTATTTATTAACATAAAAGCACTCGCAAATGAACTGGCAGGCAGAAATCATTTTCAGTCCGGAAATGCAATCATCGCAAAGGCTTATCTCGATAATGCGCGGCGTGCTTATCTCCAATGGGGTGCGATGCTAAAGGTAAAATATATAGAAAAGGAATTTGAAAGCGTATTGGGGAAAAGTATTCTGGAAGAAACTAAAGAGAATATTACGCCAGGGTCTTTGCAAAACGCAGACATGAACCTGGTGCTTGAAACTTCCAATGCAATAAACAACGCCAAAGATATTGACAGGGTGATTGAAAAACTGATGCAAACAGTGATTCAAAATTCCGGGGCAGATACTGGTTATATTTTGACCAGGAACCGTGCCGACCTGGTGATAAAGGCATCCTTTACCATGCGTGAAGGAGCAAAATCTATTTCAGAATACCCGGACGTAAATAATCTGCCGTTGAGTGTAGTGAGGTATGTGGGCAGGGTAAAAGAGTTATTGGTAATCAATAATCCTGCGAAGCAAGCCGAGTATAGCGAGCTTCCGTATTTTGTAAGCCATCAGCCGCTCTCCGTTTTGATTTATCCTATTTTAAAACAGGGCGAACTTTTTGGATTATTATATCTTGAGAATTACCTGGCCGAAGGAATATTTGATAACAAGAAGATAGGATTACTGAACCTTATTTCTTCACAGATTGCCATGCTGCTTGACAATGCCTATCTTAATAAAAATATGGAAACCAGGGTCAGGGAAAGAACGTTTAAACTGGAAACTGAAAAGAACCAGATTTCAGTATTATTGGAAAATATATTCCCTAAAGAAGCCATCGAAGAACTGAAGGCAACCGGAAAAGTTACCCCGCAGGAACTCCAAAACGTAACGGTCATGATGGCTGACATAAAAGGGTTTACCAATATTTCCGAGAGGCTTAATCCTGAGGAATTGATTACAATGATTGATAATTATTTCAGGGCATTTGATGAAATCATCGGGAAACATGGTTTGGAAAAAATTAAGACCATCGGGGATGCTTACATGGCCATAGGGGGAATTGGCAAAACGCTGTATAATGGTGCGGAGAAAATGGTACAGGCGGCTCTGGAAATGCAGCAGTTTGCCAAACAACGATTAAATGAAGGGCCTGGAGAACAGATTCAATTACGCATCGGCATTCACACGGGTGTGGTGATTGCCGGAGTGGTTGGTTCCAAAAAACTTCAATATGATATCTGGGGCGATACCGTAAATATTGCCGCTAGAATGGAGCAAAATTCCGAACCTTCAAGGGTAAATATTTCGGTAGTAACCTGTAACCTGGTGAAAGACAAGTTTCATGTAATTTACCGTGGTAAAATTGAAGCAAAGAATAAAGGAGAAATGGATATGTATTTTGCAGAGCCGCTTTGAATAAATTTCTTTAAAAAACAGGCCGTGTCTTTGAAACCCGCCGCTTGCCTTATTGATAACAGAACAGGAAGAATAAAAAAGCGAAAGGTATAAAACGACAGTTATCTTTGTGTAACGAATATTGAGTCAATTTAAATAAAAAAATTAAATCAAAAGAAAAGGATAATATTAATTCAGAAATGCCTGCCGGGGCATCAGCTAAGAGGGAGAATTGGAAGGCCAGCGTGGGCTAAAACCAGGGAAGGCGTGGAGGAACAATTGTTCAACAAATCTTTTGTATTAAAACTTATAATCAGCCGGGTTCCCTTGCCGGCTTCCGAAGTTAGTTGCACAGTACCATTGTATAACCCCGTACGGCTTTTTATATTGGTAATGCCAACACCACTTTTCCTTTTTGTTGTGTCGAACCCGATGCCATCGTCACCTATATATCACCAAAAGCTGTCCATCGTTATTTTTAAAATTTATGTCAATTTTTTTTGCCTGCGCATGCTTTAGGGTATTATTTATTTGTTCCTGAACAATTCTGAAAATATTCAATTTAAATTTATCGCTTAAAAGGGATTCATTAAAGTCATTTGTGTGGAATAAAATTTTTATAGGATGCAAGCGCATTGTATCTTCTATAAGGCCTTTTACAGACTCCACCAGGCCTTGCTCATTTATTAGGGGAGTGATAAGTATTTTAGATAATTTCCTGATTTCTTCAATGGCAGTAAGTGTATATTCAGATGAAGTGGTTAAATATGACTCCCGGTTGGGGCTCTCTTCTCTTGCCATATCAATGTATAATTTGGTGGCGCCCAAAAGCTGGTTAATATTATCGTGTAGTTCGCGCCCTATTTCCGAGCGCTCACTCTCCTGAGCAGCAAATACAGCATTGGTTATTTCTTTTTGCTTTATGATCTTTTCCTGTTCCACTTTTTCTTCAAGTTTTCTTTCCAGGGTAATATCAGTTAGCAACGAAAAGGATTGCTTAAAATCACCGTTATCATCAAATATGGGCTGTACCTGTGTTTTTACCAATATCCTATTTCCCGCTTTGGTATAATTAATTACCTCATAAACAAATGGTTTGTCTTTCATTAATTGTTGCTGTACATTATTAGCTATGTCAAAATCTGTTTCGGAGCCATGCAAAAAAGAGTTTGGCGTTTTCCCTATAACCTCCTCCAATTCGTAGCCATATATCTTTGTAAATGCGTTGTTAATCCAGGTAATCTTTTGGTCTTTATCTCTTATTGCAACTCCATTAATGGTCTCTTTGGCAACAAAAGATAGCTTTTTCAATTCTTTTTCTTTATTTTTTCTATCAGTAATATCATGAGAAGCACCGATAAGCCGTATAGCCTTTCCTTTCTCATCCCTAACAATATAACCGCGGTCTTCTATGTAGCCGGATGTGTTATCGTTCCTGATAATTCTAAATTCAGATTCATATAGTTGGTCAGGAGAATTAATAGCCTCCTGAAGCGTAAGCTCAACTTTTTCACGGTCATCCGGATGAATTTTTGATACCCAGTCTTCTTTCGTGCTCTTTTCCTTGCCTTCCTCAGTTCTGAATATTTTTTTCCATCCTTCTGGATTTCTATAGACTTCATCAGTAATTAAGTTCCAGTCCCACACCATATCGTGGGTCGCTTTGCTTAGCAGGTCATATTTTTTATTGCTCTCTTCAAGCGCATCCAAAATGTGTTTTCTTTCAATACTGTACAATACTGTTTTTTCTAATAAGCTACCGCTGTAATCGCTTTTAATTAAAAAATCCTGGGCGCCTGCCGCAATAGCCTGGAGAGCAATTTGCGTATCGGATAGCCCGGAATAAATTATAACTGGCATTAGGGAGTTTACTTTTTTTAATTCTAAAAATGTATCCAGCCCGCTGCTGTCAGGCAAAAAAAGGTCTAAAAATATCACTGCGAAATTTTGTTCACTTAAGTGCTGTATGCCTTTTGCAAGTGTTTCTGCCATTATAATTTCATCAATCAATAAATTGGTGCCTAAAAGGTTTTCGCGAAGCAGCAGTTGGTCTCCGGGATTATCTTCAATTATTAATATTGATATGAGCTGAACTTTATTCATTTTAATTTTTTTGCAGATAGGTTACGCAATTGATCCAAAATTTTTCTATAGAGTTTATGGCCCCAACAAAATCAGATAAATTTCCCGGTTTTACGATATAACAGTTTGCGTAATTATTATAGGAATATTCAATGTCTTTTTGAAGGCTGGATGAGGTGAGCATCACAACAGGAATCTTCTTCAACTCTTCATCGTTTTTTATAAAATGCAATACTTCCCTGCCATCCACTTTAGGCAGGTTAATATCAAGTAAAATAAGGCCGGCGATATTCCCTCTTCGGATTTTAGAGAAAGTAATGCATCCTCTCCATTATCCATCACAGATATGCCTAACCTGGTTGAATGGCTATTAAATGCTTCCAATATAAGCTCAATGTCTCCTCCATTGTCTTCTATTAATAATACATTAATTTTCTTTTTCATTTAGTTATTTTATTGAATTGCCGGCTAAATCAGCGCAAAGCATTTTAGTACCATCATTAGCAGAAGTTTGCAATTTTGATATGGTAAAATAAAATTTACTCCCATTTTCTTTCGATGATTCGACCCATATTTTACCACCATGTAATTCAACAATTTTTTTACAGATGGCCAGCGCCGATACCTGTCCCTGTATACTTATCTTTGTTATGCAGCCTTTGAAAAATTATAAATATCTTTTCCTTAAACTTTGGATCTATCCCAATTCCGTTATCCTGAACACAAAACTGCCATTCAGTAGTTGTTTCAAAATAGGTAATTTTTATTTCAGGTATTAAACCATCTCTGTATTTAATAGCATTGCTGATAAGATTTTGAAATAACTGTAAAAGCTGCGATTCATTTCCGCAAACATTTGGAAGAAAGGAAACATTTATTTTGGCCTGCGATTCATCTATAACCGATTGTAAGGCCATGCGTGTTTTTGCCACAACTTTGTTTAAATCGATACCGGTATGATCCTCTTCTAAAGAACTTATTCTTGAAAATTCGAGCAGGTCGAGTATTAATATTTTCATCCTGTCTGCGCCATCAACGGCAAAATTTATATATTTCCGCGCCGTATCATCAAGCTGTTGATCATACTTTTTTTGCAGCAGCTGCAAAAAGCTGCTTACCATTCTTAGTGGCTCCTGCAGGTCGTGTGAAGCAACGTATGCAAAGCGTTCAAGTTCTTCGTTGGATGCTGTAAGTTTTTTAGATTGCCTTCTAATGCTTTCGTTTAATTCGGTTAAATGTTTTTCAGAAAGTTTTCGATAAGTAACATCTCTTGCAACGCCATACCGCAACTGATCCTTTGCATCCCACCTGGCTGACCACTCAATATCTACCAATGAGCCATCCTTACGTACATACCTGTTGGTGAAATTGGGCGAATTATCCCCAATCATAACACTTTCGGCTGATAGTATGGTTTTATCCCGGTCTTCAGGATAAACAAAATCAAAAATTAATTTGCCGACAAGTTCTTCCGCTTTGTATCCAAATACAACTTCGCTGGCAGCGCTTACTTTTTTAAAATACCCGTTAACATCAACCACACAAATAGCATCTAAGGATGAATCCATAATTTTAGTAATGTCATTCAAAGTATTTTGCAATGCTTCAGAACTGATTTTTAATTTTTCTTCGGCACTTTTACGTTCGGTGGTATCCTGGCAGGTACCAACGGCACGGACCGCATCTTTTGATCATCGAAGATAATCCGCCATCGTTCTTCTACCGATTTTATACTACCACCATCTGTAATAATCCTATGCTCAATTGCATTATCAAAAGGGCTTTCGAGTGAGTCCGTAAATGCCTTATCCACTTTCGCAAGGTCGCCAGGATGAACAAATTCAAGAAAGCCCGGGTGAGATGATTTAAACTGGCCCGGGTCAACTTCGAAGATCCGAAACGTTTCCGCCGACCATATTACATTATAATTTGACAGATCAGTCTCCCAACTCCCTACCTTAGCCAATGCTTGCGCTTCTGCTAACCTGGCCTCGCTTTTCCTTAGGAGTTCTTCCTTAAATTTCATTTCTGTTATATCCCTTGAATAACAGGCAATGCCGATAATTTCCCCTTCTTTGCGGATAGGGTTAAAACTTGTTTCCGTCCATGATTCAGGCCTGTTTGTGATTGCCGGTGTATATATTTCTTTTTTAAAAGACTCACCTTTCAAGGCTTTTTTATAAGCGTCTTCCCAGAAGAATAAATAATCCCCATGAAAAATATTTCTCATTAAAACATCATCGCCTGGCTTAACAGTAATGCCTGCAAAAACTTGCATGCTTTCAATAAAAGCATTATTTGCAGCTATGAGCTTAAAATCACTTCTTACACTCCATATCAAGTCATCAAGGCTGTTAATCAGCGTTTCATAGTTTGCCTTTAGGGCAAATGGGTTATCGAAGAATATTTCTTCCGACATATTTTTGTTATTATTCTTTTAGGTAATAGGTAAATAAACAGGTTATTCTAAAATTCCCTGAGTTTAATATTATCTTTTGGTAAGTGGCCTGATAACATCGTGAGGGTTAGCCCGGATTTTTATTGTTATCATAAAATAAGCTACGAGATATAGAGCTTTTTTAAGGAATGCTTTTAACCAACTACCTAAAGTTAAACTAATTAAGGGTAGTAACACCTTTTAATTAGCCAATTAACATCCCCAAAAGAAATTCGTGTAAGCGCCGTGGCCGAAAAGAAGCCAGGCTCCAGATTTGTGTAAACCCTATGAGGCTTGCCTGCCTTATGGTTTATTTAAATTGGAGGTAAGGAACACCGGCAAGTGGCAATACCTGTAACGGAGAATCTGTAAAATTCTCTTTTGCTAACCGGTTTAAGTAAAACAGGAATTATTGTTTTTTCTTGGTTTACTGTTGGCTAATTCAATTGTCTTTTTCAATAAGCATTTGTTCAGTTAGCCTTGAAATGGCGACAGGGGTAAACCTATTATAGAACAAGGCATTATGCAGTAGTTGTGCATAACAGAAAGCGAACCGGGATTAAATATTTTTTGCCTTTTCCAAAGCTTCTTCAAAAGTAGCGGCTACATTTCCTTTTCCAATCGCAAAAAGTAGCCGCGCTTCCTGCAATTCTTTAAAAACCTGCGGAGAATTTAGTTCTGACAAAATTATCTTAGTATGGTTTTTTTTGCAATCAGCATAGATGCCTTTCATAGTTTGTATTCCTGTAGCATCAATAATGGGTACGTGGCGCATCCTTATAATTAAAACCCGTGGATGTTGTTTCATGTATTTTAAGGCATCTTTAAACTTATAAGCAGCGCCAAAAAAAAGTGGCCCGGATATTTCAATTACTTCTACATTTTTGGGAACCTGGAATTTTCCTTCAACCAGGTCGAAGCCAAATTCATCATCTTCTATTTCGCGGGCCAGGCTACTTACCTCACTTGATTTGATCATATTCCTCATAAATAAAAAGGAGGCCAGCACAATACCTACTTCAATGGCAACCGTCAGGTCAATTAAAACAGTGAGAAAAAAAGTGATGAGCAAGACAGCAACATCTCCTTTCGGCCCTTTTAAAACAGACCTGAAATTTTGCCATTCGCTCATATGGTAAGCCACGATAATCAATATTCCCGCAAGCGTGGCTATCGGAATCAGGGAAGCCCATTTTCCTGCAATCAGCAGAATGAGCAAGAGCGTAGCTGCATGTATAATACCCGCCACAGGAGTTCGCCCCCCGTTTTTTACATTGGTAGCCGTACGGGCAATAGCTCCGGTTGCAGGAATGCCTCCAAAGATGGACGAGAAGATATTGGCGATGCCCTGCGCTATTAATTCCATATTGGACCTATGGTTTCCTCCGATCATCCCATCCGCAACTACTGCAGATAACAACGATTCAATAGCGCAAAGTATGGCGATGGTAAAAGCGGGTTGTATCAAATGTTTAATGGTGGCCAAATCCACAAAGGGTATTACCGGTTTGGGAAAAGAGGAAGAGATGTTTCCGAAGCGGCTTCCGATAGTTTCTACCGGTAAATGCATCCACTGAACCGCGGCAGTCGTTATTAAAATAGCTATTAAGGAACCGGGTATTTTCCGGTTTATTTTTGGCCATAACAAGATAATGATCAATGTAGCCACCGCTATAAGAACGGTAAATAAATTGATGCTTTGAAAGTGCTTAAAATAGGCCAGCCATTTTTCTATAAAGCCGGCGGGAACGGTTCCCATTTTTAACCCCAGAAAATCTTTTACCTGCGAAGAAAAAATAATGAGGGCAATGCCACTGGTAAACCCGATGATGAGTGGATGAGGAATAAATTTTATAATAGTACCCATCCTGGCAATGCCCATAATGATGAGCATGATGCCTGCCATAAATGTGGCAACAATTAAACCATTAACTCCATACACCTGCACGATGCCGTAAACAATAACAATAAAAGCCCCGGTAGGGCCGCCGATCTGCACACGGCTGCCGCCAAATGCTGAAATGAAAAAACCTGCTACCACTGCTGTTATTAAACCCTTTTCCGGGGTAACTCCTGAAGCGATGGCAAAAGCAATGGCGAGTGGCAAAGCCACAATTCCTACAATGATGCCTGAAAGGGCATCTTTGGAAAACTGTTTTCTATTGTAGGTTTTTAAAGTATCAAATAATTTCGGCCTGAACATTCCTTTCATAACCCGGGGCTTTTGTATTTTTTTGGAGGCACAATGAATTTTTTATAAAGCACTTTCCCGGGATTGTTGCCAATTAGCATCATAAGGAACAGAAAATGAGAGCCAGGCAACTCTTGAAAACCGCAATATATAAGGCTGCAGAAGCAAAATAAGTACTATGGTAGCAGCAAACCACCAAAATATACGGTTGTCATTTACTGAAAAACCGATGAATACCAACCATGCTATAAAAGTGCAGAGCGATAAGAAAATGCTGATGGCATAGCTTAAAAAATTTGGCGCATAATAAAATTCTTTTTTTACTTCCAGTGGCTGCCCGCATACCGGGCAATGATCATGCATCTTTAAAAAGTTATTGAATTTGTACGAATTTTTATTCAGAAAGACTTTTCCTTCCCTGCAATGAGGGCATTTAAACAACAATAGACTTCCTACATATCCAGGCTTTTTATTCATACTTTTCATTTCTAATCATTTCAATTCATCTGCTTATGCCTAAATCCGGCAATTGAATTTTTATGCATTTTTTAAGGCTGCAAAGTTACTTTAATGAATCGTTCGGGGCGGTTAAACTTATCACTTAAAAAAGTAAACTTTATCACTTTTTAAATGGGTAATTTTACAGGTAATATGAGCATACAAGGCCTTTTTCCGATGGACCAATGGGATTTTAAAAATGAATCTGTTTTAGTAGGGCCTACCTGCGGAGGTTCATGAAATTTTAACGGTCAATAAAAGTGAACAGGTATATAAAAAAGGGGAAATTATTTTTCGTGAAGGCGCTTTTCCAACGGGTATTTTTTATATATCGCAGGGAAAAGTAAAGAAGTACAAAGTTGATAATGAAAGCAGGGAGCATATCATTTACGTGGCCAATACGGGTGAGTTGTTGGGATATCATGCCATACTTGCCCAGGGCCGATACCCTGATTTTGCCGCTGCTTTGGAAGAAAGTACAATTGGTTTTATCCCCAAAGAAGATTTTTTAGATGCATTGCGCCAATCTCCTCTCTTAAACACCCGGTTATTGAAAACATTAAGCCACGAATATGCGGTGCTGGCAAATAGTATTACCCTGTTCTCAAAGAAACCGGTACGTGAAAGATTAGCACTTCAGCTTATTGTATTGAGGGAAAAATATAAAGACCATTTAAAGCCGGGCATGCCTGTTGAAATTAATATGGGGCGTGATGACCTGGCCAGCCTTGTAGGGACTGCCCGTGAAAATGTGGTAAGAATATTGACTGAATTTAAAGAAGGTGGAATTTTAGAAACAAAAGGCAGAAAAATAATTATTCATAATGTAAATAAGCTGATCGCCATTGCCGATTTTAAATGATAGCCATTAATTGGGTGTGTAGATAATGCCCCTTTTATTAACCGGTTAAAGTAAAACAAGAATTACTGTTTTTTATTGGTTTACTGATGGCTAACTCACTTGCCATTTTTATAAACGTTAGTTCCCGGAATGCCGGGCGAAGACAGTTGCCAGGAGAGGGCACCGGGGCGCTAACCACTTAACCTTTTTACACATTCTTTATGAGCATCGGTTTAATATCAAACAAGGCATGGCAAAACACAAAGCCAGGCTTCCAAACTATCCAATTTTTGGCATTCACGGCAAACCGAAATGTGTGAATTATGTAACGAATTTTTATAATTGTATAACAACCGCGTCTTAAGAGTTGATTAAATTACATAGTAAACTCTTGATTTTTACATGGATGAATGGATGATTTATCAAAATCCGGATTACACACCTATTAAAATATCTCACCCATGAGTGCTATTCATCTGGCCATTGTTCCAATAATCGGTTCACGGAAATTATTGCAGGTTTCACCACGGTAATTATTCTTATTATAATTATAAGCCTTTTGGGGCAATTTTACAGAAATAAGCTTATCAACACCTTTAAAATGGTTGAACATACCAACGGGGTATTGGGGCAATCGGAACAGATTTTATCGCTTGCAGGCGATATTACAAACGGCGCAAGGGGATTTTTAATTACAGGCGATTCAACATCTCTCGGGGATTTTATCCTTGCAAAAAATACGGTTTTCAACCATCTTATAATACTTAAAACGCTTACCAAAGATAATCCCGGGCAACAGATAAGGATTGATTCACTCTCAACACTCCTCGACAGGCGAATCGCTTATGCAGAGCAATATATAAGGCTTTCAAATACAAAATCATTCGACAAGGCAGAAGAACTGATAACTACCCGGATGGGCAAGTCTTACTCTGATAAAATAAGGCGTGTAATTGAAGCAATAGGATTGAAGGGTAATAGTTTATTGGCTAAACGGCGAAGAAAAGCTAGAAAATATTGTGGCGTTAAAGGGTAGTTTTAATTTTTATTTGACCTTTAAGGTTATTTATAATCAACTTATATCGGAATTAAATATAGCAACCCGTAAAAAAGACGAAGAAAACATCAGGTTTAAAGCGGAGTTATTAAACACCATCGGCCAGGCTGTTATAGCTACCAATATGGATGGCATTATAAATTTCTGGAACAAGGCTGCTGAAGAAATTTATGGCTGGCCACTGCAGAAGCAATAGGCAAAAACGTTCTTGAAATTACGCCTGCCCATCAATCAAAAGAACAGGTTTATGAGATCATGCAGCAATTGCGGAAGGGCCATACCTGGGCGGGCGACTCTATAGTGCAGCGTAAAGACGGCTTTACATTCCCTGTATTTGTTACCAATTCCCCGGTATATGATCAACATCATAAATTATCGGGCATTATTGGTGTGTCTTTCGATATTACCGAACGTAAAAAAACAGAAGCTGCTTTACTGAAGGCTTATGAAGAAAAAAATACCGTGCTGGAAAGAATTGATGATGGTTTTTTTGCCGCGGACAAAAATTCGTTTATTACGTGATTCTCAATTTAACAGCAGGGTAGAGCATCGTATAATTTATGGAGATGCTAAGATAGGATGGATATCCGTTAACTTTTATATTGTTAAAAATAAGGCAGGCCAACTTTTAAAACCTTTGGTGTAAACCAGGATATTACTGAAAAGAAGCGGGCAGAGCTGCAAGCTGAACTTAACCGCATTAACCAGGCCGCTTTAATCAATAATACCGCAGACCTGATGTGGAGTGTTGACAAAAATTGCAGGATAATTGATTTCAACCAGCCATTTTTCGTTTAAGCATTACTGTTAGAGGCAAAATTCAAAAATCCGTTGATATCTTATCATTATCATCCCCGAAACGTCCCATGGACCGCAAGAGTATGCAAAGGCTGCCTTGCCGGGAGTACTTTTACTGAAATTGAACATATTTAACTCCTGTTGTATCGTGGTCAGAAATTTCTTACTACCAATACGTAAAGGGGTGAAACGATTGGAACCGCCTGCTACTCCCGTGATATTACCGAAAGGAAAAGAGCCGAAGTAAGCCTGCAACAAAGCGAAAGACGCTTTCACCGGATACTTAGAAACCGCACAGGAAGTTATTTGGATGATAGATGAAAATGACAAAACCACTTTCGTTAATAAAAAAATGTGTGAACTTCTTGAATACACTGAAGGAGAAATGATGGGACGCTCCAAATTAGTCTTTAAAGATGCTGAAGAACAAAAAAAGGCATTGCATCAGACTGAGCGAAGAAGAAAAGGGTCAGATGAAATTCATGAAGCGAAGTTTATTACAAAAAACGGAAGGAGTATTTGGGTATTGTCATCAACTAATGCTATTCTGGATGACGATGGAACTTATAAAGGAGCACTGGCCATGATGACAGACATTACACAACGGAAAGGTTCGGAAGATAAAATAAAAGAAAGTGAAGCCAAATACCGTTCTTTTTTCGAATCCAGTACGGATGGAATTTTGCTGGCAACGAAAGAAGGTAAAATGCTGGCTGCCAACCCTTAGGACTGCTTAATTTTTAGAATGGCCGAGAGCCGAAATTTGCATGGGCGGGCGCTGGGCGCTTGCTGATATAGCAGATCCACGGGCGTGGCAATTTGTGCAGGAACGCGCACGAACGGGAAAAGAAACAGGTACGGTTACGCTACTTCGCAAAGGCAATGAAAAATTTCAGGCGGTGGTTTCTGCATCGGTTTTTAAAGATGCGGATGGGGGAGCAAAAAACCAGCCTGATTGTGCGTGATATTACTGAGAGAAAAGCAATGGAAGACCTTTTAGATAAGGCTAACAGGCTGGCCTGCATTGGGAGTTGGGAAATAGATATGGTAAAGGAGACCGTTTACTTTTCTGATATAACAAAAGAAATTCACGAAGTGGAACCTGGCTTTACACCAGCGCTGCAAACGGCCATCAACTTTTATAAAGAAGGGAAAAGCAGGAATATGATTACTGCCGTAATTCGGGATGCCATTGAACAAGGCAAACGCTGGGATATAGAGTATCCCGGAACAGGTATGGGGTTGGCAATTACTAAAAAAATCATAGAAAGCCTGGGTGGAAAAATCCATGTAGAGTCGGCGGAGGGTAATGGAAGCACTTTCTTTTTTACAATTAAAAAATAAAAACTATGGCTCCTATTCATATTTTACTGGTAGAAGATAACGAAGGCGACATTTTGCTTACCAGGGAAGCGTTTGAAGAAGCGCAAATACTTGTCAACCTTAGTGTTGTAAAAGATGGAAAAGAAGCAATGGATTTTTTAACCAGGCACGGAGGCCATAAGGATGCTCAACACCCTGACCTGATATTACTGGATGTTAACCTGCCAAAAAAAAACGGGCATGAAGTGCTGCAATTTATCAAAGAAGATGAAGATATAAAGCAAATTCCTGTTATCATGCTTACTACTTCATCCTCCGAGAGGGATATTAACCTGTCTTATTATTATCATGCTAACTGTTTTATAACCAAGCCGGTTGATGTAAATGATTTTCTTGAAGGTAGTTGCCACCATCGAAAACTTCTGGATATCAATAGTTAAATTACCCACCCATAAAATCAATGCAAATCAATAAAATGCTCAAAGATAAAAAGCCTTACCAAATTTTAGTGATAGAAGATAACCCGGGAGATTTGACAATAGTAGAAGATTTTTTAAAAGAGCATATTTTAGCTCCTGTAATTGTAGATGCAGGCAATTTTAAAAAGGCAGCAGCTACATTAGCTGCTGCTGATAAGCCTTTTGATGTGATTTTATTAGACCTTAGCCTGGTAGATAAAAACGGCGAGGGCCTTGATTACTGAAATGCTGCAAATAGCTAATGAATGCCCCATTATTGTGTTAACAGGGTATACCGATATTGATTTCAGTATTAAATCAATATCGATGGGTATTGTCGATTATTTACTCAAAGATGACCTTACTGCATCTGCACTTTACAAAAGTATTATCTATGCCATAGAAAGAAAGAAAAGTATTTCCGAACTGGAGGCATCAGAAAAAAGGTACAGCGACCTTTTTTATTTAAGCCCGCAGCCAATGTATGTATTTGATGCAGAAACTTACAGGTTTGTGCAGGTTAATAAAGCCGCCATAGAACTCTACGGCTACAGCGAAGGCGGGTTTTTAAACATTTCGCTTATGGATATTAAGCAGGAAGAAGATATTATGTATGCAAAAAGGCATATCAAAAAACTGGACCCTGTTGATGAAATTTATAAAAGCACACACAAACATCACAAAAAATCGGGTGAGCTAATTGAAGTTGAAATTTACAGCACCCCGATAACGATAAATGATAAAAACTGCAGGTCCGTAATAGCTATTGACGTTACCGAAAAAAATCTTAATGAACATAAAATTACCAAGGCAATCATAAAAACGCAGGAAGATGAACGCTACGAAATCGGCGGCGAGCTGCATGATAACATTTGCCAGATACTGGCAGCAAGCCATATGTACCTGAATATGCTCAAAAAATCATTGTTGCCGGTGAATATGGCATTGTTCTGGCGAATGCAAAGACAATATAAGCCTGGCATTGGATGAAATACGGAATCTATCCCACCGCCTTGCCCCGGCATTTTTTGATGATTTAAGCCTCGAAGATGCATTCAAAAAATTGTTTGACACTTTCAACATTGAGAAAAAACCGGAAATTTTGCTACACTTTGACAAGGGAGTTAAAGATTTCCCCTTAAGCCTTGAGATTCAATTAAACCTTTACAGGATATTGCAAGAGCAGTTGAGAAATATCCAGAAATATGCAGACGGCCCGGTTAATTGAGGTTGATATGATTATTTATAAAAATAAACTAAAAATGAAGGTATCAGACAATGGCATTGGATTTAATGTTGATGACATTAAAGGTGGCATTGGCCTTGCCAATATGAAAAGGCGTGCCGAATTGTTTTCCGGCAAATTTGAAATAGATTCATCGCCGGGGAATGGGTGCACTGTAATAATAGATATTCCTTTGCAGGAAATACGTTAAAGCAAAACAGGAATCATTGTTTTTTCTTTGTTTACTACAGATTGGCTATAAAAGGTAATTATTCTCCTCACCCGGCACCATAAACCATTAAACCCTGTAAATCTTTGTACACGAAATTTCCACTGGCGGGAGTTGTGGCTACGAAAGAGATTTTCCTTCTTAACTTTATATTTTAAAAACCTCATAACATGGGTAAATTTCACACGTACATCACCCCTGCTCATGCCACATTTATCAGCAAGCAACATATATTCTTTGTAGCTACCGCTCCTTTAAGCGCTGAAGGGAGAGTTAACCTATCGCCAAAAGGGCTGGATTGTTTCAAGGCCTTGTCTGAAAATAAAGTGGCTTATATGGATCTCATCAGTAGCGGCAATGAAACCTCGGCACATACGTTGGAGAATGGGCGCATTACATTTATGTTTTGTTCGTTTGAAGAATCGCCCAATATTTTACGCCTTTATGGAAAAGGTTTTGCCGTGTTACCGGGTACGAAAGACTGGGAATTGTATGCTTCTCATTTCAAAATTTATCCCAGTACCCGGCAGATCATTGTTGCCGATATTAGCCTGGTTCAAACTTCCTGTGGCTTCGGGGTCCCTTTATTCAACTATGAGGGAGAACGGGATTTTCATTTTGAATGGGCAGAACAAAAAGGAACAGAGGGCCTCCGGGAGTATATGCTGGAAAAAAATTGTAAAAGTATTGACGGGTTGCCCACAGATTTTGGAGTGGTACAATAAGCAGCAGTACTACCTTTTTTATGAGAGCAGGCGTTATACTTAATCGCTTTTCAAAAAAAAATCATTAAAGTGAGAAGGTTCCTCAAAAGAAAATTCGTTCATATTACTTTTTGAAGAGTATTAGAATTATGCCAAATTTTCGCTTTTTATTTTTGAAGCTGCTATAAAGTCCATAGTAATAGGATGGTTTAGATTTTGCAACCCGCTCTGTATGGACAACTATTCACAAACAATAATAAATGCAGTAGACAAGGTAAAAAGTGCCGTTGTTAAGATTGACCGTATAACAAACAGAAACAATAAAAAAGTATCTGAAGGCAGCGGGTCCGGGTTTATAATATCGTCTGATGGTTTTTTATTTACCAATAGCCATGTAATAAATAAAGCCAAAGCAATCAAAGTGGCGCTGCATGATGGAACAATATGTAATGCTGAACTTGTAGGAGAAGATACTATGACTGACCTTGCCATCCTTAAGGTTTCAGCTAATGATTTTACCCATTCCATTTTGGGAGATTCTGATAAACTAAAGGTTGGGCAATTGGTAATAGCCATCGGAAACCCGCTAGGGTTCCAGCATACGGTAACATCAGGAATAATAAGTGCATTAGGCAGAACAATGCGAAGTTTCGTAGGCAATATGATAGATTGTATGATTCAAACGGATGCAGCTTTGAACCCCGGTAACTCGGGAGCTGCCCTTTAGTAAACGCTCAGGGCGAGGTTGTAGGTGTTAATACTGCAATTGTAAATGGCGCTCAAGGCTTATGTTTTGCGCTAAGTATTAATACTGCTAAAGAAATCGCTTTTCAGTTAATGAGGTTTGGCAAAGTAAAAAGAGCTTTCTTAGGGTTTCAAATGCAACAAATAGAATTGGTACCTAAATTAAGGTCACTGGCTGAGGTGTCGAACAATAGTGCACTTTTTATTACAAAGGTGGAGGCAAATAGCCCGGCCGAAAAAGGAGGAATACTAAGTGGTGATATTCTCTATTCGTTTAATGGCCAGGTAATTGAAACCGCCGACCAGTTATTCAAATTATTAGACAGCGGGAAAATTGGAATGTTCCAATACTTAGGTATAATAAGAAATAACCTGAAAAAGGAAGTTAGGGTAACCCCAACAGAAAAGCTGGCCGCATAATCTTTAAATTATGGATAAATAATCAAAACACTAATAATATTTCCTATCCAATGAAACGAATCCGGGTGCCCTTGCGGTAATTCCTGGCTTGTGCAGCGTTTTCAATGCAAAGGCAATCTATAATAAAAGTGCTTTTTATGAAAAAAATAGTTCCTTTTATTGCTTTGGTAAGCCTGGTATTGCTTTCATGTAGCAAGGAATACTCTCTTGAATCTGTTCCTTCTGTTTTACAGGGTACCTGGAAGATGTTTGAAGTAAAAGATGATAGTTCAGGGTCAGTAACTACCCAACCTTCCGGCGTGCCGGGGGATGTTGAAATTACCTTTACTGCAACGGGCAATATTTCCGGGGCATTGGTTGGGCATACCCCTACCAACATCATATCACAAAGCGGCTACACCACCAGGGCAAATCAAATGCTCACCATTCCCGCTTTAAATATTACAAAACTTTGGGAAACATCCTGGGGTAATGAATTTGTAGGTAATATTTGCAGTGCCCTGGCATACCATTTTGACAGTGATGGTAACCTTATCATAACGACTGTGGGCAAAACACTCATCTTTAAACGGGTATAGGGCTCAACCCACTTTTTTACCCGTGAAAATGGCGCACTTTTGGCTAACATGATTGCGAACAACTGAAGTTATTCCCTGCTGCTGTTGGCGTCCCGCCAACAGCCATTAACTTGTTCTACTTGAAATGAGTCAAAAAAGCAGGAAGTGTTTTTGCAAATGCATTTGTGAAAGTTCAGTTTGAAGTGTACGCTACACAAAACAGGGTTTACCTGCAAAACAGTACTGAAACGCCAACCGCTGGTTACCAGTTGTTTAACGCCGGCTTTGGCACTGATGTTTTGAATAAAAAAGGAAAGCCAATGTTTAATATTTCTGTTCTTGGCGATAATTTATTCAACGTGGCTTATCAATCAGGGTTGAACCGGCTAAGATATTTTGAGGATTATCCCGGCAGCTTCACCGGCCATGACGGGATTTATAATATGGGCAGAAATTTTAGTATTAAAGTAGATGTTCCTTTGAGAATGAAGGGGGAGTAGTGAACGAAGAAATAACTGGTATTTTAATTCTTTGGTAGTTTTGATCTCATACTTACCAAAATCTCTCTTACTTTCAGTACCCTGTAAGTGTGAAGTTGGATAGAAATGGCTCTTGTAATCATTCATATTCAATGAAAGATCTTTCTGTGCAAATAAGATCATCTCCAATCGTACCGGAAGTCGTTGGGTGTGGAACGCCTTTGGCGTTTGCGTCTTCCATTTAATGTTTTGACGGATCAAGCGGAGCTTTGTCAATACTGTCAGGATATCCATCTCCGTCTGTATCTTTTGTTGTGCCATTTGTGAATAACAGCTCCCAGGCCATCGGCAGAAATGCGTTTTGTATTTCACCTGCGAACTGATTTGTTGGAGAAGATGACACAGCAATCGCTAACTGAGAAATACCGGAAGTTGACGTTACACTCACATTGATAGTTGCAGAAAAATTACCAAAGCGTATAAACCGACTGACAGAATTTTGTAAAATGCCAGACGCAGGTGTATTACTGCTCTGATTGGCACATACAGTCTGGACCGTTGCATTTGTGCCCATAAATTGCTGCAGGTTGCTGATTTCATTGTTCAGCACCTGTTGTGCACTGGCAGTTCCTGAGATTGAAATCAAAGTGTAACGCCAGATAGCCTGGTTATCCTGGCGAATCACATTTACACCAATCGCACCCTGGGTATTATCGGTAAAAGGCTTGTAGCCCGCAGGATAAGGAAAGCCCAGCATCGGGTGATAGGGATTAATATAAGTGCCTCCAAGCGATTTGATCGTCGGAATGCCACCGGGGATATCGCCGCGGGGAACGCCGTTCATGATATCCCAGTAAATCGCTTCCATGCCTGTCACCTGATCACAAATCTGTGATTTGGTGGTTTGTGGATTGTTATTGTTGTTTTTTTTGCATTGGATGAGTGAAAACGTCAGCAAAATTGCCAGGAAGAATCGGGAAAAATAACGAAACTTTGTCATGAAGTGTAGCATGAGAAGTGTGTACTTTAGGTGAAAAAATAATTGCTTATTACTGTATATCGTGATTTCTACTAAAAGGTCATCAATGAAGTACAGATTGCGATGTATGTCGATACACCCCGGATACAATCGCTTTTACAAAACAGGAAAGAATATATTTCAGGCCCTATGCCCCGGTTCGGTGTGTCACGAATGAATAGAATTGATAGTTCTTTTCAATGCTGTATAAAAGATGGTAGCAGGCCTACCGCATACGCTGTGCAGACGGGGTATGCAAACCACCTGAAGGTGCTGCAATTAAAAGTTGTGGTGCTGAACGTTCAGGCAAAAGGTGTCTGTAAAGGCATCAGGTAAGTGTAAAGAAGCTGAACGAAAGTAAACCGACCGAAGACATGTCGAAACGGTACCTCGTTGTTAAAAGTATCGCATCGAACCGTTGATACGATTACTGTAGCAGTTATCTGTTTACGGGCTACAGAACAACCGGCATTAAGGCGGCAGGAGCTTTACACAGGCTTTTATACGGAACGTGAGAGGTTTTCCGGTTGATGTGCTAATAAGCTTTGCAGGAAGTTTTTTTTTTAGAAGCGACTGTTCAATAAATATTCTACAGTTCATATTGCAACTCAATCTTGCTATAGGCAGGAGAAGCAACCGGAAGCGTCGGACGAAGCCATAGTAGCGAAGAAGTTTCTGTAATGGAGATGGAGCGAAGGGCTTCGGTTATCTAAGTCGAATTATTTTTAAACAACTCTGATTAAAATGGAGGATGATGCAAGAAGAAAAGACAAAATCATTGCCGGTAAGTAAAAGGATGGTATATGATAGCTATTTAAAAACGGTGTCAAAGCAAGGAGGTGCGGGCATAGACCGTGAAAGCATTGAAATGTTCAATGGCAACATGAGTAAGAACCTGTACAAGATTTATAATCGCATGGCATCGGGTAGTTATTTTCCGCCAGCAGTACGAACGGTATTTATTCCAAAGAAGCAAGGCGGATTAAGACCGTTGGGCATACCAACAGTAGGAGACCGCATAGCGCAGGGAGTAGTAAAAGATTATCTGGAACCCTCGGTGGATGCAGTCTTTCACAACAGCTCATTTGGATACAGGCCCGGCAGAAGTGCGCATGATGCACTTGCTCAATGCCAGGCTAATTGTATTCAGAAAGCCTGGGTGTTAGATGTAGATATAAAAGGGTTCTTCGATAACATCAGTCACAGAATATTGTTAGCATTGCTTGGGCAGCATACGCAGGAGAAGTGGGTGCTGATGTATGTAGAAAGATGGTTGAAAGCTGGGGTAGAGCAGGAAGATGGAAGCATATCAGCAAGGACGAAAGGCACGCCGCAAGGTGGAGTGGTTAGTCCATTACTGGCTAATATTTACCTGCATCATGCTTTCGACAAGTGGATGGATGAGACACATCAGCAATGTCCATTTGAACGCTATGCAGACGACATCGTTATCCATTGCAGCAGTAAAGAAGAAGCGGAAAAGTTGCTGGAAACACTAAAAGTAAGGATGCAGGATTTTGAATTGACGTTGCATCCTGAAAAGACAAAGATTGTGTATTGCAAAAATTATCAGCGTCCTGACAGACATGAAAATGAGAGCTTTACATTTCTGAGTTATAGCTTCCAGCCAAGAACAGTAAAGAGTAAATTTGGCAGTGCGAAACGCTTGTTGGTGTTTGGTGCAGCCATCTGCAATAATGCAAAAGCGAGTATCAGAACAGCAATCAAAGAAGTATTGCGGACACAATGGAGTACACAAACCTTAGAATGGTTTGCAGAGAAGCTAAATCCAAAAATACGAGGCTGGATCAATTACTACACGAGGTTTAACAGAGATGAAGCGCATGGCGTATTTTATTATTTGAATGAACTAATCCGTAAATGGATGAAGCACAAATATAAAATAGGTAGCAAAAAGCGATTGTATAATAAATACAGATTGCTGCAATCAGAAAATCCATTGTTGTTTTATCATTGGAAGATTGGAATAAAAGCTTGATTTAGATAACACGAGCCGTATGAAGGGAGACTTTCACGTACGGTTCCTTGAGCGGTTTGGGCTGTAATGCCCTTGCCTACTCGACTATCTATCGTATACTTCCACCGGGGCAAAGCCATCTTAGGAAAAGGTGAAATAGTAACCTTCCAAACCCCCGCGCCCCCCGAGAAAGCATACTGTAATAGTCTGTATGTTCTGCATTACCCTGTACTATTTTTATCCTTGCTTCTATTTCAAAATCTTTATGTGTGACAATCTTTATTTCCTGCGTATCACCACGGTAAGCGCGGCCGAAAGAATTTACGATGATTTATTTATAGTCATCATTTTTAAGAAGGTAGCTCCAGTTACAAATAGTAGCTGTTAAAAATTCAGTATAATAATTCAGAAGCAATGAATAAATCTAAAACTTTTCTTTTAGAAATGAGCGTCTAACCCAAAAGTTGTTACCCGGGGACGCCAACAACAGCAGGGGATGATTAGTAAAAAAATTGTTCAGAAATGATCTTGCCATCTTTTAGTTCAAAAATGGCTATTTCTTCCAAATTCATGCGAGGCTTTCCTTCAAAAGTAATATCCCTGCTCAATACCACTGTAAAAAAATTACCAGCTACCAGCGGGGCACTGCAATGCTGGCTATGGATTTCTTCAATCATTTTTCGGTTGGCATCGCCTTTAGCCTTTATTGCATCCAATCCTTTGGTAGTGGGTTGTATACCTCTTGCAATAACATGTTCGGGTTCTTTATTCACCATGTCCTGCCGGCAAAGTTCATATAATATCTCCGTCCATTTATTTTGTTTTGCCAATTCACAGTATCTGTTGGCCACTTCCTGTGTTGTAATAATTGCCTGTTTCATAATTGCTTTTTTAATTTATTTTATTAATACTGCAAAGATGAAATGGAAGTATGACAGCCCTATGTCAGGGCCTGAAAATATTTTCGGCCAGGCGGCAAAATATTTTTTCAGGGCGGCGTCCCTGCTTTTAAATGTCGAGGTATAAAATTCTAATTTTTGTATCCTGTCTATACGAAAAGCCCTGAAATCATTGCGAAGTTTACACCACGCAACTAATATCCAGTTTTCGTTTAAGTAACACAATACCTGCGGCTCTATTACCCTCGATGTGACCGGGCTATTATCTGGTTTTTGGTAAACTATTTTTGTTAGAGTATGATTGGTAATGGCGAACTGCAGTTCCGAAAGAGAATTACTTGTTTTATTATCACTCCTGCCTTGTTCCAGTATTAAAATTCTTTCCGACAACAAGTCAGATTTTGCCTTAATTCCGGAACGGGTTATTGATTTTATTTTTACTAATGCTTCCTGGAAGTTCTTCGCAAGCGAGGCATCTTTTGTTTTACTTATTAAATGCCCGGCGGTAACAAGGGCATTGGCTTCAGCCTCAGTAAACATTAGGGGAGACAGGGTATAACCATCCATGATCGAATAGCCCTTGCCGTCGATAGTTATTACCGGAACCCCGGAACTTTCCAGGGCCCTTATGTCGCGGTAAACAGTTCTTATGCTAATGTCAAATTTTTTGGCAATGTCTGTTGCAGTTAAGATGCGCTTCGACTTTAACATGGTAGCGATGTTTGTTATCCTTGCCAGCCTTGATATTTCGTTTTCTTTTGTCATCAGTTAATAAAAATATTAGTGAGTCATGCGATGTACTTTTGGGTATGCCCACCCCATCAATAATCATAATGGAGCTAAAATAAAGTGGCGTTGAAGTATCTGTCCCTTCCTTCTCAGAATAGCTTCCGGGTTATAGCAGAAGAACAAATATTGCCTTTTTGTATTTACCTTCATTTTTCCCTTGCTGTCAACTCCTCGCAGGTAGCGATTGAAGCGATCCCGCCAATTATTTCTTTATTTTCTTTAGCCAGAAATAATACGACAAAATACCAGGTACGATCCATATAAGCATGGTAAGTAGTAACGGGTCAAACTTACCTGATGCCGCAATACCTGAATAAACAGCGCCGGCAAGATCAAAAAACAAACCGGCATAGGCCCAATCTTTTATCCTGCCTCGCCCGGGTACCAGGATAATACTGACACCGAGTAATTTTGCAATGCTGATGAATTGTATAAAATAAACGGGGTAACCAAGGCCATCATGTATCAATTGAATCGCTTGTTGGGTTGGTTGAAGGCCGCCTAAAGCCGAGAATATCATCAGTGCTGAGAAAATGATAGTCGAAACCCAATAAACAATGTTGTTGGTTTTTGTTGTCATATTGCTGGTTTACATTTTGGAAATTTCCTGGTAATAAAAATTAATCCGCCCTTTCATTTTCGTTGCCTGTACGAATTTAGGGAAACTTTTCCGTGAGTTAACGCAAGCGTTTCTTGTGTTACTACAGAATGGCAACTAAATTTAATGGCTCCGGTAACCCGGCAACTTAAATTACCAAAGCCTGTAAATTATTTTGTACATGCAACGCCCGTGAGCGTGAGCAGTTGATACGAAAAAGGCATGCCTTGTAAGAGTTGCCGGGAAGGGGGGATTTTCCGCGCACCGCCTGTTTCAACCCGGTTATAAAGTGTACTTCGCCACTTACGCAACATCCTTTTGAAAAGCATAAGGCAGGAAATAATTTAGTGGAATATTTTCGCTAAATCCCCTTCAAATGAAACATTTAAAAATTTTCTATTTATGGGTGCCTTTGGCACTTTGTTCAGCAGGCCTGGTATCATTCAATTACCCCAAACATAAAGCTGCAGCAGCAAAAGGCATTCTCCTCGTATATGGCGGCAGCATGAGTGGAGCGGTAAACATAGGCATAGGCATTCGTGTGGAAATAGATCCGTCCGTAGGTGTGCGGTATGAGGTTGTTTTTTGGAAAGGAACTATTGCGCTGTCGCATATGGCCGTGTTTTATAAGTTTGCTGACCCGAATGATATCATCTTTTATAATTTTCTAACACATAAGTCTATCTCTAACAAATGTTGCGGTTCGGCAGGTGATGGTTCCAACGTGACGGTTGTAGGCAAAGACGTGATAGGCACTTACTCCTGCACACACCTGCGGGGTGCCAATTCAACGGCTAACGACGAAGAGGATTATTGGGTAAGCACCCAGGTGCCTGGTTATACAAAATTGACAAACATTCTGAATAACCTTGGCCCCGGCGTTTCGGAAATGGCCATTAGCGGAACCATATTACAATGGGGCGGCCTCGTAAAATTGAAGCACCGGTTTACTGATCCGCAATCCGGCAAGTTCTCAAACGCGGATCTAAATCTTTCGGAAGCCAATCCAGCCATGAGTTTCCCGGCCAGTGATTTTAATGCTCCATCAAAATAGAAAAAGAGGGTTGAACACCTTAGCAGGTTTTTTATCATAAGTGTATTGGGCGCCGCCACAAAAAAAAGAGGTTAACCCAAATAATGGCTAACCTCTTAATTTTATTTGCAACAGGATTTTACTTATTGGATTAAAGTTATTTCTTCCGGGCGTGGCGGTCATATTGCAACAATAAATCGGCCTTGCCGTCTTTATTGATACGCCATGTTTCCATAACGGCTGCGGTGTCTAAAGTGCCGTCTTTATTGGTATTATACTCTGTAGCCCACACCAGCACCCAGTTTTGTTTTTTATCAGTGCTGTACATTGACGTCACTGCATTGATGGAATCTGTTACAGATGAGTATTTATCACGTGCCCTTTGCCAATTGGCCTTCAGGCTATCCACACCACGAACCATACTATTGTCGCTTTGTAAAGCTACTACAGTATCGGCAACCCATTTCTGCATGCTATCCATTGTATTATCCTGCCAATCTTTCCAACTTCCCTGAACGATCATTGCTGCATAAGCCGGGTTACCCATTTCAAAAGAAGAAGAATAAGTAGGCTGGAATGCAAGCGGCACCTGTGCTGCAGTATCTGTTTCGGTACTTGCAGCATTTTCGCTTTTTTGATTGCACGAAATGGCAACAAAAGCGATGATTGAAACAAAAATCAATTTTTTCATGTTAAATTTTTTTTAGTTAATAAATAAGGAAAGGATGCGGAAGAAGTTACCAGGAAGGATACCTAAAATTTCGATGAATATACCAAAAATAAACCTAAATATGGAAATTAATTTAAATAAGACAGAAACCGGGCATACCAATGGATTTTACAATTCCGGAATAAAAAGTGTTCAGGTTTAAATCCCTTACCTCCCTTCTAAGCGCAGATACACTGCTGGACAAAAGGACTGTTACATGCCTGTGCCAGTGTGATTTGATTAATGATTACTTATAATCAACTTCACCCGGGCCAAAAAGGATTTCGTTTAAGCATTACTGTTATGATGGAAGCAAAATAAAAATCCGTTGAATTTATTGGTTTACTGATAGGCAGGTTGCTTTACCGGAAATTGTTTATGATCCTGAAATGCCGGGTGAGGATACCGCTGGTAGCATAAATTTTGCATACCCTAAATTAGCAAGAGAAAATTTGCACATGGTTTTTTGAGGGTGCAATTTTTCTGCCCTCTTGTAATCTGCTCTAAAAAACAGTGCCCGGCAAATTTAAAAAAAGCTTACATTGTAGGTGATATTATACCTAAAACGATTGTTGTGATGAATATTTCCAGGCATTGCTCATTGTTTTTTTTATTGAATTTTCTTTCAATAATAATATTTGGACAAAATACAATCATCAGCGGGTCGGTGAAAAATCAGATAACAGGAGAGCCTGTTCCCGCAGTTTCCGTCACGGTAAAAGATTCGTATGAAGGTACATTTACCAACGACAAAGGAACTTTTTCCTTACGTGTTAATAAATCACTCCCTCTAATTATCGTTATTTCTTCCATTGGTTATAAAATGCAGGAAGTAACAGTTGCCGATGCTGCTTCGCCTTTGGCTATTAACCTCAAACCTGAAAGTACATTAGGCCAGGAGATAGTAATAGCCGCCACACGAACGCCCTCGCGCATTATGGAATCGCCGGTTACGATTGAGCATATAAGTGCGGCTGAAATGCGAAATACACCGGGCGCTAGTTATTATGATGCGTTGGGTTATTTAAAAGGTGTTGATGTAACCAGTTCAAGCTACACTTTTAAAACCATTTCCACTCGTGGATTTAATGGCAGCGGCAACCTGCGGTTCAACCAATTAGTTGATGGTATGGATAATTCGGCCCTGGCCTTAAACTTTTCGGTAGGCAATATCATCGGCCTCACCGATCTTGATGTCGATCATATGGAACTGCTTCCGGGTGCATCATCAGCGTTATATGGTTCCGGTGGTATGAATGGTACTTTAATTATAACGAGCAAAAACCCGTTCAAATACCAGGGCTTCAGTGCCGAAGTAAAAGAAGGAGTTATGCATGTAAACGATAACAGGCATAAGCCATCGCTTTTTGATGACCTTGCTCTAAGGTGGGGTAAAAAAGTGTCAGACAAATTTGCTTTTAAGATAGGTGCTGAATATATAAAAGCTGATGACTGGCAGGCGAATGATTCCACAGATCTTGAACGCAATAATGTATTGAGTAAAATTAAGCCCGGCACAAGAGCTTCAGACCCTAATTATGACGGCGTGAATGTATATGGTGATGAAGTAAATGCCAGCATGGCCGGTATTTCACAGGCAGCGTTATATCCTTTGTCAAGCCAACTCGCACAGGCATATGGCCATCAGCCTACGTATAACGAGATGATCAATTACGTCAATTCACAACCGGGCAATGCACAGTTGCAGCAATTGCTGCCATTTGCTGCCGGATTGCAAAATAACGTATTTGGCAGCCAGTTGGTGAGCCGCACAGGTTATAATGAAGCAGCCCTGGTAAATTATAATGCTTATGATTTTAAAGTTTCTGCAGGATTGTATTTCAAATTGTCTCCTGCTACAGAAGCCTCTTTAACAGGAAACTACGGCCAGGGCACAACCGTATACACAGGCACCGACAGGTACTCTCTAAAAAATTTCAACATAGGCCAGTATAAACTTGAGTTTAAAAATCCCGATTGGTTTCTGCGCGCTTACACTACCCAGGAAAATTCAGGAGATTCTTATGCTACCACTCTTGCTGCCATAGGCATTAATAGCGCCTGGAAAGATAATGCTACGTGGCTTGGTGAATATGTGGGTACTTATTCGGCGTATGTATTGCAGGGCGCTGACCCGGCCACAGCTCATGCTGCTGCCCGCGCCGCTGCAGACCAAGGCAGGTTTCTGCCCGGTTCACCCCAATTTAATTCAGCGTTCAATACCTCCGTAAATACGCCCATAAGCAAGGGCGGTTCACAGTTTGCTGATAAATCAAGCCTTTACCAGTTTGAAGGGCAGTACCATTTTTCACAGTTTGAAAAAGTACTGGACGTTTTGGTAGGTGGTGATTATCGTACTTATCACCTTAATTCAAAAAACACCATTTTTTATGAACCAAACGGCCCGATAAATATTGGTGAATATGGTGCCTATATCCAGCTGCAAAAATCATTGCTACATGATATGTTGAAATTAAGCGCCTCAGGAAGGTATGATAAAAGTGAAAATTTCCAGGGCATATTTACACCAAGAATCACCGCATCAGTTGCCGTTGCAAAAGATAATAACATCCGCTTATCTTACCAGCAGGCATCCCGTTTTCCTGATAACGAGGACCAATGGATAAACCTGCAAACGCCCGGAAGTATTTTTATAGGATGCCTGCCGGTGTTTAACGATTTATACCACTTTGATACAAACCCGGTTTATACCGCTGAAAGTGTAGTTAATTTTAGAAACAGCCTGGACCCGGCTGACCTGCAGAAGGCAAGTTTTGGCAAAGCCAGGCCGGAAACAATGGAATCGTATGAAATCGGTTACCGTGGGATAATAGATAAAAAGCTTTTAATTGATGCCTATTATTATTTCAGCAAATACAAAGATTTTATTGCGCGTGAAGCCGTGGCAAGAGGCACTACCGGGGATCCTTCTACATCTGTTCCGGAGCTGGCAAGCCCTTTCACCACCACCAATTTTTCTTTTGTGGTTAACAGCCCAACGCCTGTAAAAGCAAATGGTTGGGGGCTGAGTGCCGAATATAAAGTTGGGAAAGGGTATGCCGTTACAGGCAATGTGTACCAAGACCAGTTGAATGATGTTCAGCCCGGGCTGGTAACATTTTTTAATACGCCCAAAACACGCTTCAACTTTGGTGTTTCCAACTCAAATACTATTGATAAGGGATTTGGATTTAATATAATGTACAAATGGCAGGACAAGGTGAACTGGGAAGGTACATTCGGCTCAGGCCAGATACCGTCATTTGGTACACTTGATGCGCAGGTAAATTATAAGTTTACCAAACAAAAAATTCTTTTAAAAATAGGAGGCACCAACATCACCAACCATTATTATCGTAATGCGTTCGGCAATCCTTACATCGGGGCCTTATACTATGCAAGTATCGGGTACAATATTTTTTAGGTAAATGCTATTTTCGTTCTCAGCAATGCCTCCCAACGGGGACTTTGCGTATCTGTAAAATTCTCTTTTACTAACCGCTTAAAGTAAAACAGGAATTGTTGTTTTTTATTGGTTTACTATTGGCTAACACACTTGCTTTTTTTCTAAGAATTATAATCCTGAAATGCCGGGTGCGGACACCCTCCAGGAGAGAGGATAAATTGATGGACGACATTACACCATTTTTTTCATGCCTCACCAACCACATTTAAGTTTCCCGCCAATTAATTTATTTTACCTCATTGCCTTCCGTATCAATATATTTGACCGGGCCAAAATTAAGTTCTTGTATTCCCTTTTCAATCTTCGACCTGTCTCCGACAATAACCCACGTAAGATTTTTTGGCTTATCTACTCTCATTGCAGCATTGCGTATATCCGTCAACGTTAGATGCTGCAGCATTGACGGATAATTCTTCAAATAATTTAATCCCCTGTCATATTCAATAGTAGATTGTAGCTCACCCAACACAGAACCATTAGTTTCCCATACGCCGGGCAATTCCATCACTGCATTTTTTTGTACTTTATCAAACTCTTCTTCGGTTGCCGGTTTATCCCCCACATATTGCGTTAGTTCTTTCAGTATTTCATGCATAGATTCTTTTGTCTTATCTGTCTGAACAGGAGCATAAGCTACAAAAAAACCAGGGCCCTTTGCAGCTATGTCAACAGAAAATGCACCATAAGCCCAATGTTTATCTTCACGCAAATTCATGTTGATGCGGGAAGTAAATTGCCCTCCCAAAATACGGTTCATCATCTGAATTTTTTCATAGTCAGGATCTTTTGCTGATGGGCTTATCTCAGCTGCAAAAATGATAGATTGCAATGCGCCGGGTTTATCAATAATATAAACTGAAGGCTGTGCGGCAATGGCAACATCTTTTATATTTTTTTCAGGAACGGTTTGTTTTTTCCACGAAGCGAAGCTGCTTTCTAATTTTGTTTTTAATTCATCCGGATTCATATCGCCTACCACAACGAGGATGGCATTATTGGGGGCAAACCATGTATCATGAAATTTCACAAGGTCGTTGCGTGTAATTGCTTTTACGGATGACTCGGTACCAGACCCTGTAAAAGAATTACTATATGCATGCCCGTTACCATACAATAAATGAGGCAGAATACGTAATCCCATTGCAATTGGCTGTGATTGTTCCTGCCTGATGGTAAGCAATTGTTCTTTTTGTACTCTCTCAAAATTCTTTTCAGGGAAAGAAGGATGGTATAAAACATCTGTGAATAACTTCAACGATTCATCAAAATTTACCTTCAACGCAGTCATGTACAAATACGAATTATCAAGATTGGAATAGGCATCAAGGCTTGCACCCACATTAGCCAAATCATCACTTAACTGCAGGGCAGATTTGGTTTTTGTTCCTTCCTGCATCATGGCCATGGCTAATTTGGCAAGGCCGGTTTACCAAATTGATCGGCTGCATAACCGGCGTTAATCATTAAAGACATATCAACAACGGGAACTGAATTTCTTTCAACCAACGCCACCTTTAATCCATTGCTTAACGTAAACTGTTTTACATCGGGGAATTTTACAACTACAGGCGCGTCCAAAGGAGGTTGCTGTTTTCTATCAGCAATAGAATCGCCAACCGTGTAATTTCCATAAGGCTCAATATCCAACACATATTCACCATCGCTCAACCAGGCAACAGCTGCCTTTTTTATGTCAGCGGGCGTTGCGTTTTTAATCCATTCCTGTATTTTTTTGTAATACCCGGGAGTGCCCCCAAAGGTTTGGCTTTGTGCGAGGATATCTGATGTACCACCAAAACCACCAATGCGTTCCATGCCTTTTACGAAATTGGCAAAGTAATTTGTTTTAGCCCTTTCAACTTCGGCGAGCGTTGGGCCTTGTGTCAGTATTTTCTGCAGTTCTTCATTGATTATTGTATCTATTTTGCCGGCAGTAACACCGGGCTTTACGTTGGAGACAATATTGAACTGGCTGGCGATTTCCCTGTCCTCAACATAAGAATAAACACTGCTTGCCAACTGGTCGTCATACACCAGCCTCTTATAGAGGCGTGAGGTTTTGCCGTTGGTAAGAATATCACTTAATAAATTAAGATACGCATCATCCGCTGTTCCCCATTGCGGGGTGTTCCAGACTTTTTGTAACCGCGTCTGCGGTACCCTGTCTTGTGCGGTTTGATAATGTATGCCGTGCATTTTTGCAACCCATGCTTTTTGCCTTGCAATTGGCGGGCAAGCCGGAATTGAACCAAAATATTTTTTTACTTTTTGATAAACAGAATCTGTATTTACATCTCCGGCAATAACAACTGTTACATTGTTAGGGCCATCATAAGACCTGAACCACTCTTTTACATCCTCAAGCGATGCAGAATCTAAATCTTTTTTATCCCCAATCACCGTCCATGAATAAGGATGGCCTTTAGGAAAAGTGTTTTTTGCGATGAGTTCCTCGGCAATAGAATAAGGCTGGTTTTCGCCCTGGCGTTTTTCATTTTCAACAACCCCTCTTTGTTCTTCCAACCGTGATGAGTCGACAGAGCCCAAAAGGTAGCCCATCCTGTCGCTTTCAGCCCATAAAATTTTATCTAAACCTGATGTGGGCACATCTTCAAAATAATTGGTACGGTCGTTATTCGTAGTTCCATTGTTATCGGTGCCACCAATTGATTCAAGCATTACATCAAATTTTTCCCGGTTGTTTTCACTTCCTGTAAACATTAAATGTTCAAATAAATGGGCAAAACCATTTTTACCCGCGGGCTCATTTTTTGAGCCAACGTGATACCATACATTGAAAGCCACAATAGGCGCTTTATGATCTTCATGCACAACAAGTGTAAGCCCATTGCTTAACACAAATTTTTTGTACGAAATATCTATATCGGGGTACTTTTTTTTCGCTGTTTGTGTAAATGCAGTTACGCAAAAAAATAGTAAGCAAGAGGTAGCAAGCAATCTTTTTATAAAAAGCATATTAGAAGGTTTTGGGATGAATGAAAATCTAAGTTATTGCATTTTAAATAATATTTAATCTGATTTTTTTACTAACTTTTATTTTCTATAATATTCACCTCACAAAAGCCTTCCTCAACAGTTAATGTAAAACAGGAACTATTGTTTTTTGCCTGCCGGTAGGCAGGTTGCTTTACTGGAAATAGTTTGTTACAAACCCATTCTGACATTTATAATCCTGAATTGCCGGGTGAGGGTACCCGCCAGGAAAGGGGTTAATTGGAATTCTTAGTGCATTTCCCAAATTGACCATTTATTTTGGATGATCGCCGTATCCCACAACACTACAGGCTTGGAATGGAGACGCGGCTGATGTAAAAATTATCACGCATAAACTATAAATGAGAAAATTGCGAGTAAAATTATTGCCGCATAAAACATGAGCCGTGCTAAATCCCTTTTAGCATAATGCTTGACCTTAAACCCATAATTTTTGAATTCAATTACGCCGCCGTCGGTAGTGTTTTCAAATTCATATCTGTTAAGGGAATGATTAATCAATACAGAACTTACAATGAAAAGGATACTCAACGCTAACAAGACACCTTTCCATATTGTTTTTCTATTTTCAGAATTTTTACGTTCGTAGAATGCCTCATATCCCACTTTTTTTTCAGCTTCCATTGCATCAATCTTTCCTTTTGTTGCCAGATATTTTTCCCTCGCTTTTGAACGGAAGAGATTTAAAATTTCCATTTCGAGTTTTGAATCGTATTCATAATGTGTCCATAGTCTGGTCCACTCTTGATCATTCTCTTTCTTTTTAATTCCCAGTGGATTAACGAAGTGGCTGTATCTATCGTAGATTTTTGTCATGGCATCATGATAACTCTTTAATAGTGCCTCGTCTCTTAAAGTAAGCGGTGCGCTCATACTTCCACCCAATTCCCGGGTTTTTATCATGATTGAAAGCCTTGATAATGCTGCCACTTGCCTTGCATAAGTATCTTTAAGGCCGGTTCCCTGAATATATTTTGTTATTTTTTTAACGCTTGGCAAACCATCTGTATAGTCAGTTTTTTGTCCATATAAACTAACTTTAAAATTTATGAGAATAGATAATAATACTAGTCCTTTTTTTAAATTAATTTTTTTTGTTTTCATGCCCTGGCTTTTTGGAATTTAGGGTTATTTGTTTAGACTATAAGGTTGAATTGATGAAGATTTACCTTATTATTTTTCATGGAATTTCTAGTTCCCATTAAGCATATCATTTAGTAAACTGTTGTTACTTTCCTTCTTTACCAGCCCTATTCCCTTTGCATAGTAAAATTTAGAGGTTGAAACATCTCTTTGCTGGCCACCAAAGGAACCTCTGACTGATATGCCGACTACCATTACATCGTCATATCGCTCCCCGTCAATGGTGAGAGGGATGCCTTTCGCTAATATTGTGTATTGCTTGGTTGCTGACATAATACCTGCATCAGAACTTATTGTCCAGGTTGTACCTTTCGCTGCATTGCATTTTAGTATAATTTCAGTTTGAAAGCCCAGGCTTGTTCCGTTACCGTCAAACATTTCCGTTTTGGTGACCAGATTACCGTTTTCGTACCGGTAGTAAACAATGTTACCATCATAATCAATTC
>CAVTBI010000016.1:0-178086 GCA_963732885.1 uncultured Chitinophagaceae bacterium
AGGCACGAAGAGCACAAAGTTTTATTCCTGCCGGAATAACAAGGAACAAAGCCGTTTGTTTTCGTGTCCTTTGCGCCTTGGTGGTAAAAAATATTTTACTAAGAAAATCAAAAGAAAGCAAATAACCACGAAGGCACGAAGAGCACGAAGTTTTATTCGTAGTTGAAAAAAGATTGACTTTTAAAATATCGTTGAAAATTAAAACAGGAAGCCAAATTTTAATTTTCTTTTTTGCCTTGGTGTCCTTAGAGCCTTCGTGGTATAAATCCTCTTTCGGAATAAAAGAAAAGGAAAGCAAGTAACCACGAAGGCATGAAGAGCACGAAGTTTTATTCCTGCCGGAATAATAGGGAACAAAGCCGTTTGTTTTCGTGTCCTTTGCGCCTTGGTGGTGAAAAATATTTTACGGAATAAAATCAAAAGAAAGCAAGTAACCACAAAGGCACGAAGAGCACGAAGTTTTGTTCGTAGTTGAAAAAAGATTGACTTTTAAAATATCCTTGAAAATTAAAACAGGAAGCCAAATTTTAATTTTCTGTTTTGCCTTGGTGTCCTTAGAGCCTTCGTGGTATAAATCCTCTTTCGGAATAAAATCAAAAGAAAGCAAGTAACCACGAAGGCACGAAGAGCACAAAGTTTTATTCCTGCCGGAATAATAGGGAACAAAGCCGTTTGTTTTCGTGTCCTTTGCGCCTTGGTGGTAAAAAATATTTTACGGAATAAAAGCAAAAGAAAGCAAGTAACCACAAAGGCACGAAGAGCACGAAGTTTTATTCGTAGTTGAAAAAAGATTGACTTTTAAAATATCCTTGAAAATTAAAACAGGAAGCCAAATTTTAATTTTCTTTTTGCCTTGGTGTCCTTTGCGCCTTGGTGGTGAAAAATATTTTACGAAATAAAATCAAAAGAAAGCAAGTAACCACGAAGGCACGAAGAGCACAAAGAATATTTCTAACGTAATACTTATAAACTGTAAAATTGCGCCTCATGTATTTTAACTTAACAGAAAGAGAAGAATTCCTTGGAAAAGAGATTGTTGATGCTGCCTACAAAGTACATAAAGAATTAGGGCCGGGACTGTTAGAAAAAATTTATGAAACTTGTTTTTGTTATGAACTGGAGAATAAAGGAATCCCTAGTAAACGCCAGGTTGATTTGCCCATATCTTATAAGAATGAATTGTTTTTCAATGATGGATTAAGAATTGATGTTTTGACAGATGGTTTAGTCATCTGTGAATTGAAAGCTGTGCAGGAAATTCATCCGGTTTGGATATCACAAATCCTCAGCCACCTTAAACTTACCCAACTCAGGTTAGGCTATTTAATAAATTTTAACGTCCCACGGATCAAAGATGGAATTAAGAGATTTGTAATTTAGCCCACACTTTGTGCCCTTTGTGCCTTGGTGGTGAAAATCCTTTTGCGGAGCAAAAGAAAGAAAATGCCAGTAGCTACAAAGAGCACAAAGAGGCTTTATGTAATCAGGCAGGAATCACTTATCAACTTATACAGTAAACCAACAAATTCTTAATATTTCTATCTTCTGAAACGGTATAAATTAAATTTATTGAACTTAAATCCGTGAAAATTCGTGTAATCCGTGGCAAAAAGCCTTTGAAGTGAAAACTCAAATAAAATGTGCCATAATTTTTAACGCGGCAACAATTATCAATCAGTAAACCAACAACCCCGATAGCCATCGGGCCTATATTCCTATTCTATGAAACATTTCCTTTTGTTTTTATTAATCTTCATTTCTTTACAAACTTTTGCTACTTCTGTTACTAAGGATACTACTATTTCCGGCACGTGGGATTTGCATGGAAAAGTTTTAAATATATCAGCAAAGGTCAGCGGCAAAGGCATTATAAAAAATGCATTGATAGAAGCAAACCCTTTTATTCAAATATTTGAAACATCAATAACCTTATCCGGTTGCAGGGCAAGGGAATTTTCGGCGATGTGGTATGGGGCTTCCCCGCAGAACCCGGATAATTCTGAAGCGCTTCAGCAATCCATCAATACCTGCATCAATTCCATGCCTTTGTTCATTCCCCGTGGAGTTTATAAATACTCACAATCTTTGAAGGTATATGTATTGAATAATAATCGTTACATCGGCGCATCCATTCATATTTACGGGGAAGGCGGTATCTGGAATGAAGGGACGGTATTGCATTATACCGGAAATGATTTTGCGTTGGGGGGGCAGTATTTAAAAGGCGCTGAAATTGACCATCTCACATTGGTTGGAAATTTTCATTCCCCATCTGTGAATGGGCCCGCTTATTATTCCATTCCTTTTGAAAAGTATAATGACCCGAAAGTGGGCCAAAACCTGGCGGGAATCGTTATTGATTATGATGGAAGTAAAAATAAAGGGGGTTCTACGGCGGTGCAATTGCACGACCTGAATGTAGGGAATTTTGCCATTGATTATGAGATTTCACCTAACGGGGTTACTTCCAATGCCGATATTATTCTTATGGAAAATATCCGTTGTGGCGATGCCAGGCTGGGCATATCAGCAGGGCAGGCGCAGGAAAAAGGAAACGTGATCCGTGGCGCTGTATAGCTGGGGGCGCATTCATACTATTTTTGCCACGAATATTTATGGAAAACACCAGGCAGGCAATTATACGATTGATGGCGGCAACATTGCCGGAATGCCCGTCCGGTTGATCTATAACCCGGAATCAGGCTGGTTTCCCACGCATATTTCCAACTTATATTGCGAATCTTTGGGCAGCATCGGCACCATCACAGCAGGCGATAGTAAAAATAACCTTCCTACGTCTATCAACAATTGTGTTTTTGATTTTGCCTATATTTCCCAGGCCGGAAGCCAAACGTTGTTTTCTTCAAACAGTGCTTTTATTAAATTTAATAATTGCCTTTTCAGGTATTATGGAAATTATTCTGATACCTTGCATTTTAAAGGAATCGCCACTTTTGAGAATTGCAGTTTCAGCGGGCCTGTTGAAGGCAATAAAGGAAGTGTTTATATTCGATAGCCAGTACCGAAGGTGACGCCTGGTTTACTCTTAAAATTTTCACCGCGGCCTGACGCAAAGGCGTGCCGGCCGCTAATGCTATAAAGCGGCCGGAACCGAAGGTCAGGCCACGGATTCAGGACGAGTTAGTTTTCAAAAAGAAATAACTGCGACCTGATACGCCAAGCGTACCGCCGCTACGATGATCAAAGTGTTCGTATCGCAGGCCCGAGAATCATCAGTGGCCCGAACCTGAGGACAAGCTGGGAATGTTTAAATTGTTCTATTATTATTTACTTTTAAAATTCTGACCGCGGCCTGCCGCTAAGGCTTACCAACCGCTATTAAATGACTAAAATATTCATTACCATACCCTGGTTTGTTCCTGCTTTTAGGGCAGGCGGCCCCATACAATCCGTTGCCAACTTAGTAAAGGAATTCCGGGAAGGTGTTGAATACCTTATCTTCTGCGGCGACACTGACCTGAATGGAGCGGAACTTGAAAATATTGAAACCAATAAATGGGTACGCTATAATGAAAATACACAAGTATGGTATGCAAGGCCGGAGAAAACAAGTGATACATTAGTTAAACTGGTTGAGGCGGAGAAACCTGATTTCCTTTTTATTATCGGTATATTTTCATGGCATTTTAATATGGTCCCCATTATTTTTTGCAAGGGGCCTAAAAAAATCCTTTCAACAAGGGGCATGTTGCACCCAGGTGCCTTATCGCAAAAAAAATGGAAGAAAAAAATTTTTCTGCAATTATTTAAATTATTGGAATACCATTATAAAGTATCTTTTCATGCTACCGATGAAGAAGAAAAAATTTTCATCCGTAATTATTTCGGGGGAGTAGCAAAAGTGTCTGTGGCAGGGAATTTTCCCGGCAAAATTTCATTTCTTACGGCCCTGAAAAAGAACCAGGTAGCCTAAAACTGTTGACAGTAGCCCTTATTAGCCCGATAAAAAATATCCTGTTGGTATTAGAGGGCTTAAAAAAAATTTCAGGTAATATAGAATACCATATTTATGGCCCGGTAAAAGACGAAGAATATTGGGAAAAGTGTAAAGAAAAAATGAAATCCCTTCCTGAAAATATAAAAGCCATTTATCAAAAGGAAATAGAACCGCAAAGAGTAAAAGAAGTGTTATCGAAAGGCCACGTATTTATCTTGCCCAGCCAGAGTGAGAATTTTGGCCACGCCATTTATGAAGCTTTATCGGCAGGCAGGCCGGTGGTTACCAGTAAAAATACACCCTGGAATCATTTGCAGGAATCAAGTGCGGGAATCAATGTATCAATTGATGATCCGGAAGATATGGTAAATTCGATCCGTTTTTTTGTAGAAATGAACCAGGCGGAAATGGAAAAATGGAGCAGGGGGGCATTCAATTATGCTGAGCAGGCAATTGATGTGGAGGAAATAAAAAAAGCGTATAAGAAGATGTTTGGTGTAATGGGTAATACCAATTTATCCAATGCCATGGGTACACCTGAAAAATAAAAATTGAAATGAGTGGTACTGTAAAAACGAACCTCGGCGAATATGATAATTCCTGGTATAAGCCGGGGAACCCGTTAAAAAGGGGCTGTTGGTATGTTATTAATTTTATTTTCTTTAAGGGCCCGTTTTTCCCTTTTTCCAAATTAAAAGTAGGGCTCCTTAGGCTATTTGGCGCAACTTTAGGAAAGAACGTGGTGATAAAGCCTTGCGTAAATATTAAATACCCCTGGTTTTTGCGCCTTGGTAATAATGTATGGATTGGAGAAAAAGTGTGGATAGATAATCTTGGAAAAGTCGTTATCGGGGATAATGTTTGCCTTTCGCAGGGAAGTATGTTACTTTCGGGCAATCATGATTATACCCGGCCCGGTTTTGATTTGATAGTGAAGGATATTATCCTGGAAGACGGCGTATGGATAGGGGCCCGGTCTGTAGTGTGCGGTGGAATTATTGGTAAAAGCCACGCGGTATTAGCCGTTAATTCTGTGGCCACGGGTAACCTGGAACCTTATTCAATTTACCAGGGCAACCCTGCTGTAAAAGTAAAAGAAAGATGAGCGGACGTAGCAGTAAACCAATAAATAAAGCATATTTTTATTTTCACGGGCAACAGAAAATATTTTTAAATAAAAATGGGGAAACCCCAATTCATTTTTGAAAATAAAGCAGAAATTAACCCGCGGCCTGACGCAAAGGCGTGCCTGCCGCTAAATTGCAATGAAAAAATCCAATTCATTATTCAGTGATAAAAAGTTCTGGCTTTACCTGGTAAAGTTTGCAGGCGTTTTTTGTATTTGCTATTTCGGCACATTGGCGGTTATAGGCATTGCCGCGCCAGGTGGCTTTCACAGTTCATTTGTAGAAAAACACCTTGATTATGTGAGCTGGATCAAGTTATCATTGATTCATTCCACGGGATTTATTTTATCCCTGTTTCATATCCAGGCCCAAACAGAACCGGGGTTTATAATCAGGTTTACAGGGGGCCACGGCGTTATTATTGCTATGGATTGTGTGGGGTATGGGGTTTACAGCTTTTGGATTGCATTTGTAGTGGCGAATAAAGGAAAGGTTTTTAAAAAGGCGGCCTGGATCCTTTTCGGTTTATTAGCGCTTTGGTTTATAAACGTGGTGAGGATTACATTGTACCTCACTTCGCTAAACAGGGGATGGCCGATGCCATTGGGTATTGACCATCATACGTGGTTTAATATTTTTGCTTACCTCCTGATCTTTTTTCTTATTTTTTTATATGACAGGTCGTTTTCTAAAAAAGGGCTCAATTAATAAAAAATGAGGGTAAAGAAAACTAAACCTTTAAAACCCGTTAACTGTTAAATATTTAAAAAAATTAGCCCGCTTAAAAAAAAAACCTATCTTTATTTTTTGGTTTACTAGAAATTGAAATTTATACACACAATTAACTTCCATAACTAACTAATGAAAGTTTCCATCATAACAGTCACAATGAATTCTGAAAAATATCTTTCAGATTGCATTACTTCTGTGAAGTGGCAAAACTATAAGGATATTGAATATATCATTATTGACGGTAAATCAACCGATGGGACTTTAGATATTATTTTACAAAATCAAAAAGATATTTCTGCCTGGGTATCAGAAGCTGACCGTGGAATGTATGATGCCATTAATAAAGGAATTAAAATGGCCACCGGTGATATTATTGGTATCCTTAACAGCGATGATATGTTTGCTTCAGCCGATTCTGTACGCAGCATTGTAGATTGTTTTACAACAACAGGTACCGATTCCGTCTATGGCGACCTTGTCTATGTAGATGCATTAAATACTCAAAAAATACTCAGGTATTGGAAAGGCGGTTCTTACAAAAGGTCAAAGTTCCGTTATGGCTGGATGCCCGCCCATCCTACATTTTATATGAAGCGTGAACTTATCAACCAATATGGTTTATATGAAAACCACTATTTTACGGCTGCTGATTATGAATTTATGGCGCGGTATCTTTTTCTTCATAAAGTAAGTTCCACTTATATTGATTCGATGCTGGTAAAAATGCGCAGCGGAGGATTAAGTAATATAACTTTGAAAAGCAGGTTTAGGGCCAACCGGCGCGATTTTCTGGCGATGAAAAAAAATAAAATCCCTTTCTCTTTTTTTGTTTCTATTTTAAAACCTCTGATAAAAATTCCCCAGTTTAAAAGCTCTTATGCAAAACAATATTCGCATGGGGATACTGAAGAACCATTTATTATTTCTCCCGCTACCTATTTACCGGCTGAAGGATAATTCCTTAGATTTGTAAGATGCGTCTCTTTCATCCTAAAATAAAGATACCAGCCTATCGCGGGTTTTCATGGCTTTCACAGGATATTCACTCCCATTTACTTCCCGGAATTGATGATGGCTCCCCGGATATTGATACATCACTTGAACTTTTGCGGTCGCTTTCAGAAGCAGGGATACAAAAATTTATATGTACGCCACATATAATTGGCGATATGTACCGCAATACGCCGGAAACTATAAATGATTCTTTATCAAGGTTACAAAAAGCGGTTCGCCAAAATGGAATGCTTATGGAAATAAGCGCTGCAGCAGAATATATGCTTGACGATCATTTTATGGAATTGCTACGCAGTAAAAAGCCATTAATGACGCTTACCAAAAATTACATTCTTACCGAGCTTTCTTATTCAACCCCGCCCGAAAAACTGGAAGAAATATCTTTCGAAATTAATATAAGTAATTACCAGCCTTTAATGGCGCATCCTGAAAGGTACCCTTACTATCATAACAATTACCCGGCCTATACCCGCCTTAAAGAACTTGGATTTTTACTCCAGGTCAACCTTCTCTCCCTTACGGGCTATTATGGAAAAAATGTAGCCAAAGCAGCCAAATATATTCTCAATAACGGCTTGGCCGATTTTGTCGGAACCGACCTTCATCATTTTAAACACCTTAATGCTTTAACCGATACCAAATCAATTGAATTATTTGAAAAATACCTGGGTGATAAGGTGTATAATGAGTTTAGGTGAATCGTTTGGAAGTTTGGGTGAATCGTTTAGATGGTTTAGATGAATCGTTTAGAAGGTTTAGGTAGGTTGAAATTAAAATCCTCCTTATTGGTTGGTTTACTACATCAAAAATTATTGCCGAAATTTGCAGCCTGGCAAATTGGCTAATCGTTTAATTGGCTGGCCAGCTAATTGAAAAAATGAAACATTTAAAATCTTTAAATAAATATTTCTGGCGTTACAAATGGATGCTTATCCTGGGAATGGTATTTATTGTGCTTTCCAATTATTTCAGGATACTTGCGCCACAGGTTACCAAATATGTTTTAAATACGGTTGAATTAAGCCTGAACAAAAATAATCCTGAGATTTCTTCACAAACCGTTACCCATTATGATCCGTTGGTTTCGGTATTTGTCAATAAATTAAGCAGAAATGATGTTTCGTATAAAACCAAAATACTTTATTCCGGAATTATCCTTTTGGTATTGGCGCTCATCAGTGGATTATTTATGTTCCTGATGCGGCAAACGATTATTGTAATGAGCCGCCATATTGAGTTTGCACAAAAAAATGAGGTATTTAACCATTACCAGCAATTAGATACTCATTTTTATAAAACCCATAATACAGGCGATTTGATGAGCCGTATTTCTGAAGATGTAAGCCGTGTGCGCATGTATGTGGGGCCTGCGGTGATGTACGTGATTAACCTTGCCGCGACTATTGGTTTTTCTGTTACCTATATGTTGAATGAAAATAAAGAGCTCACTTTATATGTTTTGGTTCCTTTGCCTTTTCTGGCTTTCACGATCTATTATGTAAATACCATCATCAACCGAAAAGCCGATAAAATTCAATCTCTACTTTCTGACCTTACTACCAACGCCCAGGAGTCTTATTCAGGGATCAGGGTGATCAAATCCTTTGTTCAGGAAAAAGCCATGCTTGGATTTTTTGATAAGAATAGCGAAGATTACCGGACGCATTCTATTTCTTTAGCCAAAACAGAATCTATCTATTTCCCGTTTATGGGGTTGATGATTGGGTTAAGTACTTTGCTTACCATCATGATTGGCGGTATTTATGTCATCAACGGAAGCATAAGTATAGGCGTAATTGGTGAATTTATTATGTATGTGCTTTTGTTAACTTTCCCGGTAAGCGCCATTGGCTGGACGGCCAGTATGATTCAGCGTGCTGCCACATCACAGCGGCGCATAAACGAATTTCTTCACACGGCGCCTTCCATCGTAAATCCGAAAGAGCGCAAAAGAAATTGTATTAAAAGGAAATATTGAATTCAGGCATGTTGATTTTATTTATCCGCACACAGGGATCCACGCCATCAAAGATTTTTCTTTAAATATCCACAAAGGTGAAAAAGTAGCTATCATTGGGAAAACCGGTTCGGGAAAATCTACCATTGCCCAATTGATGTTGCGAATGTATGGTCCGCAGAAAGGGAAATATTTTTTATGATGGTATTTCAATAAAAGAAATTGGATTTAAAATCATTGCGTTCGCAAATTAGTTATGTGCCGCAGGATGTATTTTTATTCAGCGATTCGGTAAAAAATAATATCGGGTTTGCTTTAAAAGATCCCCGAAATGAAAAAGTAATAGAAGCAGCGCAAAATGCGGTAGTCGCACAGGGAGATAGAATTCTTTCCAGGGAAATATGAAACGCTGATAGGAGAGCGGGGCGTTACGTTAAGCGGTGGCCAAAAACAAAGGATTTCAATTGCACGGGCCTTGATAAAAGAACATGAGATCACTGTTTTTGATGATTGCCTGAGTGCGGTGGACGCCAAAACAGAGAATGAAATTATTGCCAACCTATACCAATACCTCCATCAAAAAACAGCCGTGATTATTACACATAGAATTTTTTCATTGTTCAGTTTTGATAAAATTATTTTGCTGCAGGATGGCGCTATTGCCGAACAGGGGACTCACCAGTCCTTACTTGAAAAAAATGGCTTTTACGCTGAAATGTACAACCGGCAACAGGAACAGGAAAAAACTTTGCAGCAATAAAAATGCTTGCACCTATTTATTTTGTCAATTGAAAAACAATTTTATCTTTGTCACAGGCAATATTGTTTTTTTAAAAAATAAAAATTTCAAAAAGTGGCGTACGAAAATAATGACAAAAGGATGGAAAGTGTTTACAGCCAGCGCATCAGGGCAGGCAAACGCAGGACTTATTTCTTTGATGTAAGGGAAACACGTGGTAATGATTATTATTTAACCATCACCGAGAGTAGGAAAAAATTTAATGAAGATGGGTATGACCGGCATAAAATCTTTTTGTATAAGGAAGATTTCAATAAGTTTTTAAAAGGAATGACAGAAGCGATTGATTATGTAAAAACAGAGCTGATGCCCGATTTTGACTTCGATGCTTTCAACCATGAGCATTCTGAAAATTATGAAGGGAATAATTACTCAGAAAAGAAAGAACCTGAGGATAAAGAAAATAATACAGAAACAACCAGTGAGCCCACTTCATCAACCGGGGAACCTGAAACTCCTTCAGTGACGAATAGTGAATCAACTGAACTTCCTGAAATTCCGGAGCCAGGCGATTCTTCTACGGATGATTCCTCCCCTGACGATTCCAAAAATGATACCCAACACGAAGAAGTAGATAAGTGGTAAAAAGGTTTAGAATGGTTTAAACAATTTTCCCCCAATCTGATTACCCAAAATAAAATTCTTGTCCCGGCCGCATTCCTGCCGGGATTCTTGTTTTACTTAAGTCCGCAAAAATTCCTGGTAGAAATTATAATTCATATTGAAATAAATATCAGAACGTAATATTAAGGCCAATAAAAATACCGCCATTCGGAGCGTTTGATTTATTTAATGCAGAAATCCTCTGGTAATAATCCACTGAAAAAACGTGAAATATATTTTCAATTCCCACACCTGCTTCCATGAAGGGATCCTTATCAGGAATTCTAAAAGTGGCGTCTTTATTATAATTTCTATTTGCTGCAGACATACTTCCCTCGAATGCATTGAATGAGAAACGTTCGCGCCAACCCAATCTTTTTATAAATGGGATTTTATTAAAGAAAATGCCACCAAGATAAAACCGCGAATAAAGACTAATGTATTGATCAGCAGCAAATTCATAAGGAACCATTGTATTGAAAAGGTACCTGCTTGCTACAAAATATTCATTCCCCGCAGGAACATTTAATAAAAGATACGGTGCCGTACCAAAAGTTTTACCGATATGAATATTATAATAAAATAGAAATTTTGGTGGTAACCTTAATTCCTGTTCTACACCTAAGCTTACTTTTTGATAGTTAAATTGTGCATTGCCCATTTTTAAACCATAAGTAAAGTTGGCAGTAAAAATCGGGTAGTAGGTATCAAAATGAATTTGGTCATAATTAAACACAAAACTTCTATCATTATGCGTAAAACGAATGCCAACCGACATTTCCGCCTGGGGCAACGTTTTTGCAAAAACACTATCTATCGGTAGTTGTGTTTCTTTGCTTAAAGGGTGGTAGGCAAAATCAAAAACCGGCGTCATTTCTTTATAAATCAATGAACCATGAGCGCTCAATGCTTTTGAAATATATTGCTCGTGGGTTAATTGAATTTGCTTTAGGTAAATACGTGTAGTGGGAATGTTTTTCCTGAAAAAAGAATTGATGATATTGTCTTCATCCATTTCGTTTTCATAATCAGTCAGGTAATCATAATCACTGCTTGCATATAGCGCGGTCTTGGTCCATTTAGCTGCGTTCCAAACATATTTTATTCCAAGGCCGCCTTTTAATTGACGGTCTTTTGTTCCATAAGCTAAATAGCCATTCAGGTTCAATTTTTTATTAAATCCTGATAATGTCCATAATCCGGTTCTGAAACGCCATCCTTCAATACTATCTGTGCTGATAAACGAGGAGTAAGGGCCGAGGCGAAGCTTGTTTTTAAAATCCCAATAACCGGTTGCTGATAAACTTACAATCTTAGAGCCAAACACATAGCGGCGGTTCTTTTTCAAAGAGTCCACCATTTTATAAATTCCTTTTTCATGTTTGGTTAATGAATCGCCAAACCGGTTTTCGTTCCAGTATTCAGCAGGCTTTATAAGATCAGCAGTTTGCTCGCTCTTCATTTTCTTTGCAAATTCATCAGCCATAGGCGAATTAATTTGTATGTCGCCAATCACAGTTGTATTGGCGCTTACCAACCGAACTTTTTTTACATCTTGCTTTACCGGTATTCCTAACAATTCCAAACCGGTTTCAAAATCGACAGTTGAGTTGAACTTGTAAGGCATATATTCATACTTCCTTGTGGCAGAGTCCAGGCTCAGCTTATATTCTTCGCTATAGGTGATATTATTAATGAAGTCAATATTAGCTGTTTTACTAAGGTGCATTTCAACTTTCTTAACAGAGTAAGTACTGTCATTGATCCATAAGGAACCGGAAAATGCATTTTCATATTTTGCTTTCGGTATAAAACGAATGTTATACACTTTTTTGCCGTTGACTACACTGCTGTCATCAAAATAAAAATTATAATAATTAAATGCGGTAGTGCTTATCGGGCTGGCATACGTTTGGTTAAAAATGGTAAACCAATTGTCATAGATGTTGAAACTAAAATTAAATTTTTCAAGGTGCCAAAGAAATTTATCTGTTTCTAACCCCAATGTTTTTTTTGCCAGGAGATTTGTTCTATCAATTTTAGGGGAAGTGCCGCGGTATTTATCGGATATACTTTCAGAAAAATAAATAGGCAAAGTGCTTTTATTACCGGGATCAGCATCTCTGTAAATTCTTATGACCATCGCTTTGATTCCCTTGCCATACCCGGCTAAATCACCTATATTTTTGACGTCTACTTCATGGCGCAGGTATTCCTTATAACTGTAACTTTTAAACCTGTCGGGATTATTAAAAATCTTATTGGCAATCACTTTTTGCATGTACCTCTTTCCTGGTTCCTTATCGCGCTTATCAGCGTAGACTACTACTGTTTGTAAAGATTGGGCAGTAGTTTGCATTTTTAATAAAAGCCCGGTTGTATGATCTTTCTGTAAATGGTAGGTAAGGTTTTTATAACCATCGCTGGTTACCTCCAATGAATTACTCCATTTGGAAGATTCAATAACAAAAGAACCATCATTTTTTGATAATGTGGAAACAGGAAGCCCTTTCAGTTGAATTGTTGCGTTGCCTATGGGCTCAAGAGTATTCACATCAACAATTTTTCCGGAAATAATAAATGCTTGAGCCGTGAGCTTAAAAGAAAAACAAAAAGAAACCAGCAATAAAAAAATAACCTTCAGATAGGAATGGAACATATTTTCATAAAAAGATACAGAGCATGAGAATGCTCCTATGCCCTTACTCAATGAGTGCCATTTCTTTTTAGAATGGTTGGGTTGCAATTTATACTTTAATCGTTTTGTTTTCAGGGGTATATCGAGTACTGGTTAAAATTGGGGGCAAAATTAACCCAGAATTGTTTATTCGGGTAATTTGTTTGTTTAATGGGTTACAAAACTGGTTTTTTCAAGAAAAAGTATCTTAAAATAAGCATCTTAATGAAACTGTTATCATTTTCTTTTTATTGTTGTTTGCCTTTAAAAATTGCGCAGTAAACCAACAAATAATTATAATTTCTGTTTTAAGGGTTTCTCCTAAATTGCATTTTGCCCTATCAAAGCGAAAACATAATTTTGCGGCTCAAAAACAATTCGAAATGCCATATTTATTTACATCAGAATCAGTGAGCGAAGGGCACCCAGATAAAGTTGCCGACCAGATAAGCGACGCATTGATTGATAATTTTTTAGCCTTTGACCCGCAAAGTAAAGTTGCGTGTGAAACGCTGGTTACTACAGGACAGGTAGTACTTGCCGGCGAAGTAAAATCAAAAGCCTACCTGGATGTTCAGGAAATTGCAAGAGGCGTGATCAGGAAAATTGGATACACCAAAAGCGAATACATGTTTGAAGCGAATTCATGCGGTATTTTTTCAGCTATTCATGAGCAATCATCGGATATCAACCAGGGAGTTGACCGGAAGAAAAAAGAAGAGCAGGGCGCCGGTGACCAGGGAATGATGTTTGGCTATGCAACTAATGAAACTGAAAACTACATGCCTCTTTCCCTTGATATTGCCAACAGTATTTTGATAGAACTGGCTGCATTAAGAAGAGAAAATAAAGAAATAAAATATTTGCGCCCTGATGCCAAAAGCCAGGTTACGCTTGAATACAGCGATGATAATAAACCTTTGCGAATTGACGCGATCGTTGTTTCTACCCAGCATGATGATTTTGATAAAGAAGAAAAAATGCTGAAGAAGATTTCAGACGATATTAAGAAGATTCTGATCCCGCGCATGAAAAAGAAATATCCAAAATATGCGCATTTCTTCAATGATAAAATAAAATACCACATCAACCCAACCGGCAAGTTTGTAATCGGCGGCCCTCATGGGGATACCGGCCTTACCGGCAGAAAAATAATTGTAGATACTTACGGTGGAAAAGGCGCTCATGGCGGTGGCGCCTTCAGCGGAAAAGACCCGAGCAAAGTGGATAGAAGCGCTGCTTATGCAGTAAGGCATATTGCCAAAAACCTCGTTGCAGCAGGTGTTTGCAGCGAAGTATTGGTACAGGTTTCTTATGCGATTGGCGTAGCGCAGCCTACCAGCATCAACGTAAATACTTATGGGACTGCGAAGGTAGATTTAACCGAAGGTGAGATCGCAAAAAAAGTAGAATCCATTTTTGATATGCGCCCGTTTTTTATTGAGAAAAGATTGAAACTCCGCAATCCCATTTACCAGGAAACTGCTTCTTATGGCCACATGGGAAGAAAAAATGAAGTAGTTACGAAGACTTTTAACCTTCCCAATGGTTCTCCCAAAACAGTTAAAGTAGAATTGTTTACCTGGGAAAAATTAGATTACGTAACTAAGGTGAAAAAAGAATTTGGGATAAAATAAAATAATTTTAAAGGCATTTTTAAGAAACCATAAGATGAAAAGGCTTATGGTTTTTTTTAATTTTGTATATTTAGAATAAAAATTATGGAAGCTATAGAAAAAATAGTTCATTTTGATGATGATGGAAATGCAATTTTAAAATTGGGTAAACATTTTTCGAAAAAAAGAGGCTAAGGTAGTTGTGCTAATAAAAGACGACGAAATAAGTGAGCCTGAATGGCTAAGCCTTGGAATGAAAGGAGAAGCATTCGATTTTTTGAAAGATCCTTCCGAAGATATTTATACTATAGAAGATGGTGTTCCATACAAAACTGGTAAAGATGAAGTTTAAAATTGTTTTAGTAACCTTTCCTTTTGATGATTTTTCTGATTCCAAATTAAGGCCGGCACTTTGTTTAACAGATCCTATATCTGGCCACAAGCACAAAAAAATTCATAGATTAATAACAACTTCTGATAATATTATTCAGAAAGTAATTGGAACATTACCTGTTTCTTATGAAAGCAACGTCTATGAAAAAATAAAATTATTATTCAAAATCCCTCAATAAATTTTTTCAAATAATTAATGCCTTCATTTAAAAAATTCACTCAGCAACACCGCCCTAAAAAAAATCTTTTAATTGGGGGAATTCCTCATGTGATTGATGCTATGAAAAACGGTGTTCAATTAGAGCGCATTTATTTGCAAGATAATATGACCGGAGAAGAAGCCGATGAATTAAAACTAGCAGCAAGGGAATTTGAAGTACCGGTCAATAAAGTGCCTTTTGAAAAAATAAGAAATTTTAATTTAGAAAATCCGAAAGGTTGTATCGCGATAAAGTCTAAAATTAAATACCAAAACCTGCAGGATGTAGTTTCTTTTGTTGTAGAAAATGGGGAAATTCCTTTGCTGTTAATGCTTGATGGGATAACCGATATACGAAATATTGGCGCTTTAGCCAGAACGGCTTACTGTTGCGGTGTTCAGGCAATTGTAATTCCTGAAAAAGGGGTAGGCGCTTTAAATGAAGATGCGATCAATACTTCTGCGGGCGCACTTGAAAATATGGCTGTTTGCCGGGTAAAAACGCTGCATAGCGCGATTGATGAAATGCATTTGAATGGAATAAAAGTTTTTGCCAGCGAGATGAAAGCAGAAGAAAAAGTTTTTGATATTAACTTTAAAGAACCATGTGCTGTAATCATGGGAAGCGAGGATAAAGGAATTCATCCTTCATTATACAAGCTATGCGATAAGAGTTTTAAAATACCCATGCAAAAGGATTTTGAATCGTTAAATGTTTCTGTTGCCGCAGGAATGATTTTATACGAAGCTATGAAACAAAGGATGGCTGCATCTTAATACACTTTTCTCTTTTACTTTTCCGAAAATCCAATAGGTAAGTTTGGTAGAAAGAATGCCAAGGCCTGCACCGGCAAGCACTTCCGACAAAAGGTGATTCTTTATTGTAAATCCTTAGTAAGCCAACGCCGGTTGCTACCGCGTATCCAGTATAACTAAGAATGGGTGGCTGAATTTTAATTCCTGGTGAACAATTTCTGCGCCACGAAATGCATTGGCAGTATGCCCGGAAGGGAATTCAGTGTTATGCGTATTGTATACCTCAATATGCTGTGAAATTTTTCTCATTGCATAACCAATCCCTCCTGTAATAAGAATTGATCCTGCGTCAAGGATAATGTGTTCTTTAAAAGTATGTTGTGTTTTTACATGAAACGCATCCATCGCGTATACAGAAGCAGAAGGAACCCACATCAAATAATCAGCAGCATTGGTATGGAAATTTGGGTTATACACCTGCACGTGTGTCCAAATTCTATCATCCAGTTTTGGGATGGCATTTATAACCGGCTTTAATCCTCCATAAATTAAAAAAGCGCCGGGAACTATTAATGCTGTGGGTTTCAGGTAATGATTTCTGGAAACAACAGGATCTTTAATTGTACCAAGCAGCATTACTTCCGGCTGGGGTGAATGATTTTTAGAAACAATTGTGTCATTCGGGGAACTTTTTGATTGTAGAGTGTCCTGCGCTGATAAAACAGAAGAACAAAAAGTAAAAAGAAAAGGTAAGAGAAATATGGAAAGTTTTTTAAGAGTCATGTGACACTGTTTATTGCTAGTAGGAATAAGCTGTAAATATAGCAAGGATGGTTTATGATCTTATTATTAATGGTAATAAAATCAAAATCCTTTTAATTTGTTTGTTTACTGTAAGAAGTATTCCTTTATTTATTTGCAATTCTGCTTCAAGTATCTTTGTAAAATGGCTTATAAAAATTTGCAGGAATTTATTGATGTTCTTGAAAAGGAAAATGAACTCATCCGGATAAAAGAATACGTTGATCCACGTTTGGAAATGGCTGAAATTACGGACAGAATTAGCAAAAGTAAGGATGGCGGAAAGGCATTGCTGTTTGAAAATACCGGTTATGATTTTCCTGTACTGATGAATGCTTACGGAAGCGAAAAAAGAATGTGCCTTGCATTAGGAGTGCATCATTTGAATGATACAGCCAAAGAAATTGAAAATTTATTCCATTTGCTTTCTGCACCTAAAGAAAGTATTTTGGAGAAATTAAAGTTGCTTCCCAAACTCGGGCAATTTGCGAGTTGGATGCCCAAAGTAATCAGTGGGAGAGGAGAGTGCCAGGCAGTAATTATGAAAGAGCCTGATATCACAAAACTACCGGTAATTACCTGCTGGCCAAAAGATGGTGGCCCTTTTGTAACACTTCCGGTCATTCACACAAAAGATCCGAAAAACCATTCAAGAAATGTAGGGATGTACCGGATGCAAATATTCGGCGCCAACCCTTACCGGAATGCACTGGCATAAACATAAAGTTTCAGCCAAACATTTTAATGAATACAAAAAATTAAATAAGCGTATGCCCATTGCCGTTGCACTGGGCGGCGATCCTGTTTATGCGTATGCCGCCACAGCGCCTTTGCCTGAAAACGTGGATGAATACATGCTTGCAGGTTTTTTGAGAAAGAAAAAAGTAGAGCTGGTGAAATGTATTTCTCAACCGGAAATCGAAGTGCCTGTGGATGCAGATTTTATCATTGAAGGTTATGTTGACCCCGGATGATGAATTAATATGGGAAGGCCCTTTTGGCGATCATACGGGTTATTATTCTTTGCCCGACTGGTACCCGAAATTTCATATTACCGCGATTACGCACAAAAAAAATCCGGTTTACCCGGCAACGATCGTTGGTATTCCGCCACAGGAAGATGCCTGGTTGGGAAAAGCAACCGAGCGGATATTTTTAGCGCCGATAAAAATGACTTTGGTTCCGGAAATTATAGATATGGAAATGCCCGTTGAAGGCGTTTTTCACAATTTGGTAATTGCCAAAATTCAAAAAGATTATGCAGGGCAGGCGCAAAAAGTAATGAATGCCATGTGGGGCGCAGGCCAGATGATGTTTAATAAAATACTTGGTTGTTACAGCAGATGGGAATAACAATGAAACTCAATCTCCCGAACTTAGTAATTATGATGCTCTGGCAAAAGATGTTTTCAAAAATTTAAACCCTTCCACTGATATTTATTTTTCCCAGGGCCCGATGGATGTGTTGGATCATAGCTGCAGCAAAATGGGTTTTGGAGGCAAAATGTGTATTGATGGAACTTTTAAGTATGAAGAAGAAAAAGATGATCAGTTTTCGTCTATGCTTCCCCGTTTTACTGGTGAATCTGAAACAGAATTATTAAAGCATATTCCCGGAAATAAAAGCGGTCAATTTTTCGTTGGTTGAAAAAGAAATTCCCTGCCTTATTGTTTCTGTTGAAAAAAATAAAAAGGAGCATGTAAAAAAATTGCATGATTCAATTTTTGAAACCGGAATTGCTGATGGAATTAAAATGATATTGTATGTAGAGCATACGGTTGATCCGAATGGCCTGCCGGTTGCCTTGTGGCGGTTTTGCAATAATCTCGATCCCAAACGCGATCATTTTATCCTAAAGAAAGCATTTCCGGAAAACCCTCGCCAATATCTTGCCTGCATTGGGTTTGATGGCACTTTAAAAACAAAGGAGTTTGATGATTTTTACCGCGATTGGCCTAACATCATTATTGCGGATGATAAAACAATTGCCTCCATTGATCAAAAATGGGACAAACTTGGATTAGGAAATTTTATTCCTTCGCCATCATTAAAATTTAAAGGGCAAATGTATGGGGAAGAAGCGGTAGCTAAGGTTTAGAGAAAGATATTTAAAATGCAATTTTAGAATAGAACAAGCCCCTAAAAAGTACGTGAATTGAAAATCTATTTTCAACGCTTCCCCCAAATCGTGTACAATCGAAAGAGGCCAAAAATTACCGGAACAACATAGATCCAACTTTTGGAATTAAAAGAATTTTTACTAAAACTATCTTTAACCAGTAATGAGCAAATAATAATCAGCACCACATACATTACTGTCAAAGCAATTCTATTGGTTTTGGAAATGGGTATTATTCGTTTGATTTTCTTTATTGGCAAAATAGTTCCTTATCATTTGAATTATAGGAACCAAAGAGAAAATAACAAGGAGGGGAAAAAGTATATTCTTCCTTATAAAAGGAGTTTCAGTAAAAAAATTGGTTGCTGCTAAAAGTATTAATGAAACGCCTGTAATCCACAATCCTGAATATAACAAAATGTGTTTTTTATCCGGATTTGTTACCCAATCCGGCCTTTTAGATTTCATATTTTATTTTTATCCCAAATCCTAATTCCTAGATATCTGTCGCTTCCCCATAAGCTACTGCTGTAGCTTCTTTCACGGCTTCACTGATAGTTGGATGAGGATGAATGGCATTCAATATTTCGTGCCCTGTTGTTTCTAATTTACGGGCAACAACTACTTCGGCAATTACTTCGGTAACATTGTATCCAATCATGTGGCAACCCAAAAGTTCGCCATATTTGGCATCATAAATTATTTTTACAAAACCTTCCGTAGCGCCTGCTGCTGTTGCCTTTCCGCTGGCGATGAAAGGAAATTTTCCAATCTTCAAATCATAACCTGCATCCTTAGCCGCTTTTTCTGTATACCCCACTGAAGCTATTTCAGGAGAACAATAGGTACAACCGGGAACATTGTTATAATCGATAGGTTCAGGATTTTTACCTGCCAAATGTTCGGCAGCATTGATCCCTTCTTTGGTAGCTTTATGTGCCAGCGCCTGGTGAGGAGTGCAATCGCCAATTGCATATAAACCCGGAATATTGGTTTGTTGATTTTTATCTACCACAATTCTTCCTTTATCGGTTTTAACCCCTAATTCTTCAAGCCCGATATTTTCAATGTTAGCTGTAATTCCTGTGGCGCTTAAAACCACATCTGCTTCAAGAGTAACTTCACCATCTTTGGTTTTCACTTTTGCTTTTACGCCGTCTCCGCTTGTATCTACACCGGTTACTTCGCTGCTGGCCATGATAGTGATGCCTTGCTTTTTAAAGCTTTTTTCAAGCTCTTTAGAAACCTCTTCATCTTCCACAGGCACAATTCTTGGTAAAAATTCAACTATAGTAACCTTTGTTCCGATGCTGTTATAAAAATACGCAAACTCAGTTCCGATAGCACCTGAGCCAACCACAATCATTGATTTAGGTTGATTTTCAAGGCTCATTGCTTTGCGGTATTCAATTATTTTTTTACCATCAAATTTTAGTGAAGGCAATTCTCTCGCTCTTGCTCCGGTTGCTATAATTATGTTTTTTGCTTCCAATGTTTCTTTTTTACCATCAGCACCTGTTACTTCCAGTTTGGTAGGTGAAATCAATTTACCATTTCCCATTACCACATCAATCTTATTTTTCTTCATCAAAAAATTAACGCCCTTATTCATCTTATCCGCTACTCCACGGCTGCGTTTTATCACGTTCCCAAAGTTAGGTTTCGGGTCTGCCAATTCAATTCCATAATCAGCAGAATGATTCGCGTATTCCATAACCTGCGCACTTTTCAATAAGGCTTTTGTAGGAATGCAACCCCAGTTGAGGCAAATACCACCAAGGCTTTCGCGTTCTACAATTGCTACTTTTTTCCCTAACTGGGAAGCCCTTATCGCCGCGGGGTAACCGCCCGGGCCACTTCCCAAAACTATAACGTCGTATGCCATATTATATCTGAATTTTTATTTTAAATTTTTTTTATACAAACGCTGCAAAATTACTTTAGAAAGAGCAAAGCGCAAAAATTGTAACATTTAGTTATTACCATCATTCTGTTATTTTACTGATATTCACAAAAAAATTATCAACTGAATTCAAGATAATTCTTTCATTAATTGTTAACTACCCGGATGAAGAAATTTTTATTTTTTTGCTCTATCATTTCTATTTTTATTTTGACCGGTTGCGGTGTTTCCCGAAAGGCAACTTATGTTGATACGGCTAATAGTGCTGATATTCGCAGCACGGTTCATATTAAAAACAAAGTTCCGGCAAGCGGGGTAGATACAAAAAATATTTCTCCGGATGAATTAGTTGATTTTGCAGAAACACTTATAGGCGCTAAATATAAATATGGTGGCGAGAGTATAAAAAGCGGTTTTGATTGTTCTGGCCTGGTCAATTATGTTTTTGCTCATTTTAATATTTCTGTACCGAGGGTTTCAGTAAGTTTTACAAATGTGGGCAAAGAAATCCCTATCCGGGAAAGCAGGCCGGGCGATATTATTTTGTTTACAGGAAGCAATGCCAACAGCGGAGTAGTAGGGCATATAGGAATTATAACCCAAAATAAAAACGGAAGCCTCAAATTTATCCATGCATCAGAAAATGGAGTGATGGTCTCCGGGATGAACTCTTATTTTATTCCCCGTTTCGTAAAAGTGAACAGGGTATTTCCTGACTGATTTTTGAAAACAGGAATTCGCATAAATTGTTAGTTTACTGCAAAAAAATAAATTAAAATTCCGGAATAATATGGAAGGCATAACACTGAAAAATAGTTGGTAAAACCTGAAAAGATTTAGCCTGAGTAAGGGTTTCAATGTTATAAATTGAAGCCATTTTCAATTTCTTATTATGATAAAGATCTTGCCCCGTATGCTATAGGGTTTTCTGTAATAATAAAATAGGGGAAACAATGGTTTAAATGCAAAAGGGGTACTTTATTCGTCTTTTTCAAAATAGCCGGATGGGATTCGTTGAGCAAGCCAGCTATCTTTTAAAGGAATGATCCAGTGGTGTAATAATTCTTTTTTTGTAAGAATTGTATTATTGAAATAAAGTGTATCCGGCGTTATAAATTTATGTTCAATTGAATAATTAACCTGTGATAAAGGAATTAACTGAATTTTTTCCTTTACAATAAATGCCAAGGTCTGGCGGTCAAGAAGGTCAACTTTGTAATTTTTTTCAATATTTTTAATAACCCTGAAAGCACTATCAGTGCTGCACCCTCCAACTTTTACATGTGTTTCGTCAGCCATCATAATAATAAAACGGCCAAAAAATAAATTGGCATAAGAATCAACAGGGCTTCCGTGGCTGTTCCATTCTTTAGCAAAGTTCTCCAGTTGTTTTTCTAGTTGTAACGCTTCCTGAACAGAAAATTTTCTGCTTGACTGATAAACCCAAACCCTAGAATTATTATCAAAACCTTTTGGGATTAATTCTTGAAAGTGAGTATCCATATGGCAAAATTAAAAAGGTTTTTTAAGAGAAAGAAGAACTATAATAAATTTTTTTGATTGGGGTTAGCTCAAATTTCCAAATTTTTCTACTTATTCTTTCAATTTTCTTGCCATTTATTTTGAGATAAAACAAATTCACCCTTTAATAATCTTTAAAAAGGGTAAAAAACTTTAAAAATTAAAATAATCTATGCTAATTGGCCAAGCCTTTTCAGGTAATGTATATGAGAAACAATCGCTTGCCTCATTTTCGGGAATTCAATATAATTGATACCATATTCCCCACAAGTCTTTTTAATTATTTTACTGATAGCCGGATAATGCACATGGGAAATCCTGGGAAACAAATGATGTTCTATCTGAAAATTTAATCCGCCAAGAAGCCAGGAAATTGTTTTATTTTTTGTAGCAAAATTGGCGGTAGTATTAATTTGATGAACCGCCCATTCGCTTTCTATTTTGCCGGTAGTTTCATTTGGCATGGGAAATTCCGTAGGTTCTACAGTATGGGCCAGTTGAAATACAATACTGGTAGCAAAGCCTGTGACCATTGTTATGGTTAAAAATCCAACCAGCCAGGGTACAAAACCCAAAAGCATAATTGGTAAAGCAACAAACATAAATGCATAGATAGCTTTTGCTGCCCAAAATGAAAAATGTTCGTAGGGTGTCATTTTACGAAGTTGTACAGAGCCAATCCTGCGTTGAAAATACTTCTTGTAATCAGTCAAGAAAATCCAGAGAAGATGCAATAATGCATAAAGGAACCAAAAATAATATTGCTGGAACTTATGCAGTTTTAATTTTTTTTGCGTTGAAGCAAACCTGAGCCAGGGGCGCGCTTCAATATCATCATCAATTCCATCAATATTGGTATAAGTATGATGGATAATATTGTGTTTCATGTTCCACATAATGGCGCTTCCCCCTAAAAAATTTAATGAAGACCCGGCGGCTTTATTTAGAAATTTGTATTTACTAAAACTACCGTGGCCACCATCATGCATGACATTAAAACCGATAGCCGCCGTTAATAAACCAAAAAATATACATTCCGGAATGGCTATCCAAACGCCGGGGGTAAAGAAAACAAGGTGGATATAAATTGCTAAATAAAGCAACGTAAAAAGAGCTGCTTTAAAAAGTATAGAAAAGTTGCCCGTCATTGAGCGTTTTTGCTCAGCAAAATATTGATTGACACGATTTTTTAAAACCGTATGAAAATCGCCTTTGCCTTGCATGAATTTTGGGGTTGCCATTTTTATAAATTATTTTTTTATTTTTTTTAGGTTATATGTTGAATCAAAGCATCGAAAGAATTTATTCCTATTATTTTTTTTGAAATAAACCCTTCCGCGTGTTTTACGCCTATCATTTTTCCAAACATTTTTGAACGGTTAATTACGCTTTCTAAAAATTCAGGGGTTGAAATATAAGTTTGAGGTTCATTTTCATTTCCCGAACCCGTAAAAAATTGCGTTTTAAAAGCTCTTATTGCATCCAGTTTTTTTTCGATCACCTCAGATATATCTACAACAAAAGAAGGGGTTAAGTAAGTATCCTGGATATAATTAAAAACATATTTCGGTTTCCAAATCTCCTGTTTAACATTTCCATCAAATGTTTCTATTTTCCTTAAACCGGATAAAAAACATGAATCAGAAACTAATTTTGCAGACCGCCCATGGTCAGGATGGCGGTCTTCGATAGCATTGCACAAAATAATTTCGGGTTGGTACTTTCTTAATACTGTTATTACTTTCCTTTGATTTTCTTCATCATTCTTAAAAAAAGCATCTGCCATATCAAGGTTTTCCCTTACATCTACACCGAGAATTTTAGCGGAATTTTCTGCTTCTTCTTCCCTTGTCTCTGCTGTTCCCCGGGTGCCCAGCTCCCCACGTGTAAGATCAGCAATACCAATTTTTTTTCCTCTGTTTTTTTCAACTAATAAGGTGCCTGCGCAACTTAATTCAATATCGTCCGGATGAACACCAAACGCTAAAAGGCCTAATTTCATTTTGTTCTATATATTCTGGAAGATAAATTTCAGAAGAATAATCCGGCAAAGGTAAGATAATTAAAGGGTTTTTTACAATTTTATGATTTTATAAACCAAAGTAAAGAAATAATTATAAATAAAATAGAGAGTTACAAATAAAATTATTTCCTTATCCGGAATAACCATACATTCTTTGCACTTCTTTTACAATGGATTCCATTTCTGCGTCTTTCCCTTTAGCGTCATAAGGCTGTTTTAAATCACTGCCAAAGACATAGGCAACCGTTTGCCAAAAACGGGCGGTGAAACCACCTTTTAGCTCTCTTAAAATATCATAACAATTTGTGCCCCCGGTTTGGCGGTTTATTAATTTCATTAAAACTTTTCCCTGGTAAACAGATAAATTTTTAAGCGGGTCTGTAAATTCTTTTTTCAATTCTTTTTCACGGCTATTGATATATTTAGACACCTCAGCTTTATTTGGATTATCGGCGATGTGTTTTTCGATATCATTAAAAACAAAACCGGCCTTTCCTCGCATAAGGGTAAGTTACATAAACCGCGTTTCTCAATCTGTTCCATTGTTCCCTTGCAGCGGGATTCCCTTTTGCCCAAACATAAACTCCCGCCAGGATTTTTGCTTCGATGGTATCGCCTTCATAAACAACTGCGGAACAAATAATGGTATCATTGGGGCCATGCTGTGCAAAGATGGGTAAATTATTATCCGGGGATGAAGAAGATTGAGATTTTGCTGTGAATGAAATAAATAGCAATAGTAACCCTGATAAAGCTTTTGATATGTGGCCTGTGTTTTTCATTACTATTGTAAATTTATAATTTATATAGTCAAAAACAAAGAGTGGTTGTAAAGTTTTTATCAAAATTATAAACCGCGGGCCTTAAAAAATAATTGAAGAAGAATTTGTCAATTAATTGTTGGCAAGCAGAAACATGTAAAAAAGGAAAATCAAAACCAATCCCACCGAAAGATAGGCATAAAGCCTGGGGGCATTTATCCGGTTTACAAGAGAAACAACCAGGCCACAAGACATAATTACCAGGCCTAGCCATACTAAATTAATATAGGGGAAATAGTAGGCTTTTAGCGTTATAAAATCAGTGAGTTTGTCGGTTTCTTTTGAATTGACCTTAAATTTATTGTTCCCCGTAATTCCTGAAAAATTCAAATAAAGATTTTGCGCAATAACGGTATCGTTTATAAAATTTAATTCCTGGTTTTTGATAAAAAGGGCAGGGTAAGCTTTATAACTTACCCCATCATTTCCGTAAACGGTGATATCTGCTACCAGCGCAGTATCTGCGGGCGAAAAATTAAACCTTTCATTCTGAGGGTCTTTCTCAATCTTATTTAAAACATAATACCCTTTTGAATAAAAAACAGAATCCCCGATAGCCATTTCATGTTTCCTGAAAGTGGTGGTATCATTTTCGGAATTAGGGACTGAAATAGTGGAGATATAGGTGAAGATATCGTGAGTTAGATAATGTTTAGTTCCGGGATTGGAGGTCAGGTTATTATTTTTCATCCGGTAAGCGTCCGGAGTGAGCATAAAATCTTCTTCCACTTTTCCGGATGCGCTATCTTTCTTTTGAAAATGCAAATTATAAAAGGTCCTGTCTTTTTCATTAGAAGCAGAATCGTTCATATAAGTTACGGTGTAATTTCCCATTTGGGTAGGCACGCCTTTCAAAAGCGTAAGGTTTTCCATTGGGTCTTCTGTCCCGCGGCCGGTAGGGTCTTTGGCAAATGGGACAAACAACCCGGTTTTACTGTTATCGCTTATCACTTTTCTATTGCCGGAAGATATAAGCATACCGCCAATCAATAAAGCAAAACCCAAATGTGAGATGGCAGCGCCACCGGCTTTCAAATTCCATCTTAAAACCGATTTAAGGTAAAAGGCATTGGCAACGAAAGAAAAGATAGAAGCAAATAAAGCCAGGTAAATAGCGATCAAAAAACCAGGGCCTTTTTTAGTGTATTCAAGCGGGTAAAAAATGGCAAGAAGTATAATTGATGCAAGCGCAATTCCTAAAGGCCATGAAAGTTTTTTTATAAGGTATTTTGTGCCGGTATTTCTGTATTTTAAAAACTGTGAAGCGCCGGTAAGCAAACCAACAATTACGGCAACCAGCACCAGCACTTTATTGTAAGCGAATTCCCTGTCAGCCGGATCGGCAATATTGGTTCCAAATATTTTATTATAAACAGGCAATGAAGTAATAGAAATAATAAATAATGCGGAAAGAAAAAGGATCAAAGCTCCAATAAACATCCAGAATTCCCTGGAAGAAATATCTTCTTCTTTTTGAATAGAAGGAATACTTTTGTAATTTTTAAAATACATAAAAAATACAGGAACCGGGATTGCGATTACAAAAATTCCTATCAACACATTCATAGCCATTCCTGCTTCCGTAAAAGCATGGACAGAAGTGTCACCCAGAATTCCTGTACGCGTTAAAAAGGTAGAATACAGAACAAACAAATAAGAAAGAATTATAAAAAAATAAGAAGCGCGCAAAGCATTTTTTGTAGAATTAAATATCGCCATGCAATGTAAGCCGGCTACAAGGATCAACCACGGAACAAGCGCGGCATTTTCAACAGGGTCCCATGCCCAGTAACCTCCGAAAGATAATGATTCATAAGCCCATTTGCCACCCATCATGATTCCGGTCCCTAACACACACGCGCTCAATAAAGCCCACGGCAGGGCAGCTTTTACCCATCCGCCCCAATCTTTTGTAAATAAGGAAGAGTAAGCAAAGGAGATAGGGACAATAGTGCTGGCAAATCCTAAAAATAAAATCGGTGGATGAATAACCATCCAATAATTTCTTAATAAAGGATTCAATCCAACTCCATCTTTTAAATAAGTAAGGTAATCTGCCTGGGAAAAAATCGGGCCAGCCAATTCATTCCTGGTAAGTACGAAAGGGCTGCTTCCTATTCTTGTATTAAAAATATAAATGCCCAGGATCATCAGCACCAGAAATACCTGCGCAGAATTGACAATCGTCATCACAGGCGCTTCTCTTTTTTTGGCAGTAAAAACCAAGATAGTCCCCAGGACGCAATGCCACAGGGCCCATAAAAGAAAACTTCCTTCCTGGCCTTCCCAAATGCAAGCAAGCAAATACTTTGGTTCAAGTTCTTTTGATGCATGCTTATAGGCATAGAAGTATTCGAAATAATGATGCGAACAAATATAAAAAATGCTAATAAAAACAGTCAGTAAAGAAAAAACTTCTATAAAAAAAGCCGCCCGTGCAAAACGGATCCACTTTTGTTTCTCGGAATTTTCCAGTTGAATTTTAGAAGCGGTAAAGTAAGAAATTACTGAAACGATAGAAGCTACAAACGCGAGTACGATAAAAAATTGGCCTACCTGGCCAGGAATTAAATGTTCATTCTCAAAAGTCATGTTGCAGTCTTAATATTGCGAAACCGATTTTTCTAATTGCTGTTTGTTGTCTTTGTATTTGGAAGGGCACTTGAGTAAAATATCGTTGCATTCAAAAACATTTCCTTCCATTTTCCCTTTTAAAACAACGCGGTCACTTGTTTCAAGTTCAGGTGGTTTTGTATTATGATAAATTACCTGTGTGCTGTTTCCAAGGCTGTCTACTGCATAAAAAGAAAGATAGTTCGGATCTTTTAATGCATCATACTGAATGGGTTTCGATTTATCAAGTTTGGCGATGAGATGAACATATTGCCCCTGTTTTTGTTTGGCAGAACCAATCGTATCATAGGTTGAAAAATTGACTGAATACATTAATAATGCGCCGATAGCAGCGGCTATTATAACCAAAACAATAATACTTGAGGTTTTCATTTATATGTATTTTGAAAGTGCAAATTTAGTGAAAAAAACATCCTAAAACATTGAAAGGCAAATGATCTTAATCGGATTTGGAATGATCTTCATCATAAAACATTTCTTTAACAATAAGTGTTTCCTCCGGCAAACAAACAAAAAAGAAGAATTCTTATCATTCTGATAAATCATTTATATTCTTGCTTTCCATACTATTTCAGGCGCATTGTTTTTCATGCCTGTATATCTTGCTAATGTGAAAAGGTAATCACTGAGCCTGTTGAGGTATTTAATAATCAAATCGCTTACTTTTCCTCCATTTTCTTTTAAATTTACACAACATCTTTCTGCGCGCCTGCAAACACAACGTGCGATGTGAGTAAAAGATACCGCCGGAAAGGCCGCCGGGTAAAATAAAATTTTTCATAACCGGAAGTTGTTCATCCATTGTATCCATTTCATTTTCCAGCAACTCCACATCGCTTTCATGAAGATCGGGGATAGAAACTTTTGTTTGTTTATCCGGATCACACGCAAGTTCAGCGCCAATCGTAAACAAGCGGTCCTGTATTTCTTTTAAAATATTTTTTACATGGCCATCATTACAGAAATCTGCCACAAGGCCAATATAAGAATTCAATTCATCCACTGTGCCGTAGGTTTCAATCCGCGGATTATTTTTAAATATTTTGGTTCCCCCAATGAGGCTTGTCTTTCCCCCATCTCCCGTTTTAGTGTATATTTTCATTGACATATTTATAATTTTATTTCGATTTCAAAAATTATTTTCAAGTATAAAAGTACAATTGAATTGATGAAAGGAAATGAAAGCAATTTTTGAAAAAAAATTATTAATATTTGAAAAAAATCATCTCACTCAAATGGTTTTCCTTCCTTGGCCATTTCTTTCCTTATGCCGTCTGTTACGTCTTCCAGGTAAAATAATAATTTCCCGGTATCAGGTTCATTTCTTCTTTTCACCGCCTGGATTCCTGCAAAATGAACCGAATTGATAATGTTCCCCCCGGTGAGTTTATATTTTTTTACTTCGTTAGGAATATCATCGTAATCAGCATTTTCCGGAAAAGATTTTTCCCAGATTTCTTTTCGCTCGTCTTCGTTGGGAATGGTAAATTTTACAATATCATTAAATCGCCTGATAAATGCATCATCAATATTATTTTTCATATTCAGTGCGCCAGAATCACCAGCCGTTATAATCTTCAATCCTTTGTAATAAATACGAGACCTCCTGGTTGGCATATTTATCATGCGCATCGCGCACACTGGTTCGTTTACCGAATATTGCATCAGCCTCATCAAAAAAAAGTATCCAGTCTTTGTCTTCGCCCGGGCAAATAATAATTCGAGATTTTTTTCTGTTTCACCAATGTATTTTGAAACTACCATTGATAGGTCAATTTTATAAACATCTTTTTTTGTTTCGTTGCCCAGCACGCCTGCTGTCAGGGTTTTCCCTGTTCCGGCCAGGCCATAAAACAATACCCTGAAACCTTTGCGCACACGTTTTTCCATATCCCATTTGTCCATCAAAGATTGATTGAATTGAATCCAGTCTTCCAGGTTTTTATAATGCCTTTGTATTTCCTTGCTTAGAACTATATCACTGAGCCTGAGTTTTGTTTCTATTTTTTTAGCCGGAAAACTGGTGCTGAAGTGCGGCGGAGCTGAGGAGCCTGCCAGAAAAAGGTCAATGTAATCAAGCGCCATAATAATTTTTCCGCTGAGTACCGGTTCGCTTTGAGGCAGTTCTTCCAGCCAAAGTATTTTCTTTTTTGCAAATTCTTTATCAGGCCAGAAAAGTTGTTCTACCTTTTTCCGCTGCTCCCAGTTACCGCCAGCCAACAAAAAAACGGCGGTTTGCCCTGTTGGTAAAAATCCCCTGAAATTCTTTCCACGGACGCCGCCAATCTCCGGAAAGTCACCGGATGCTTTCAATTTCTCCTGGATAGCGCGATCAAATAATTCAGGTACCGCATGAGGAGCAAGCCCAATCAAGATCAATGTGGCAAAATATTGATCATTTAAAAAATTATATTTTGTAATAAAATTTTTTAGGGGAAGCTTCCATGTTTCCACTTCGGGCATAGCGGGTATTTCACGCCCCGAAGGATTATTCAGGCGGTAATTAATGAGATTAGTAAGATATTCAAATTCGGGAAGATTATTCATATCTAAAGTTTTTTTTATCTGGTTTATTTGTATGATAAGATGCCTCTTTAATAGCAGAGTTTTCAATTATGGCCTGGGATAATAATAATCTGCTACTCCATCCGTAGCACCATTTAGCCCCCACTTTATTAAGCCACCTGATGGCCTTGTGATTGGGCAATTCCCTGTTTTCGGCATTACATACTTACCCCATGTATCATAGTTTACTATCATTGCTACCATCATTGCATATGGTTCCCATCCATCGGCTACACGGTATCTTGCATATAGATAATGCTCTGCTGCTGCTAGATTTGCATCACAACAATGCTCTTCTCTTTGGCTCGTTAAAGCAAGCCATGCATTTTTTAAATTTGATGAATCACCAGGACTTGGCTTTGCACCTGATAAAGCTGCATTTATATATCCCTGCACTGTGGAGTCAGTTATTATTTGACGGTTATCATCAGGGCATAAATCGCCGGTTCCAAATCTTTGTATGTTCACATTTTCACCCGAATTTTGTTGAACTACATGAGTCAACTCATGTGCGAGTAAAAATTTTCCACCGGAGCTTTCAGGATGGTATTTTCCTTCATTAAAATAAATATCACGGCCATGTGTAAACGCTTGTGCCTGCAATTCTTTATTCATGTTTACTGCATCGCTACCATTGTGCACTTTCACATTACTGAAATCAACGCCAAATGAAGAATTCATTTCATGTAACGTATTTTTTGGTAATGAATCTCCTTTACCGGAAGAATTTTCAATCTTTGATGAAACACTTGGAGGTGATGCATTAGAACTTTCATTCTGCTTTGTTTGCACCGTTGAAGTTTTCTTTTCTTTTTCAGCACCGGCGCTCATTTTTTGGATAGGCTTTTCCTGTATTTCTTTATCCCTCGCCATGCGGGCATCATTGGTGCTAAGCTTTTCATCTTCTTTAGAAGTGGAAAGCCTTTGGATTGAACTTATCTTCTTTTGTTGTACATCTGGCGAATGTGTTTGGTGATTCACTACAGCATTTGCCACAGAATCCGCTTCGCGCTCATATTTATCACCCGGCTGGTTTACCGAAAGTTTTGCCTGGAAGAAAGCGCTTCTTTGTCCGGGTTTGTTTGTATCGTTTTGCTTTGCAAAAAAAGGTTTTTTTGCATTTTCATCTTGCAAATTTGGATTGCGGTGACGATAAACACGTGAATAATATGACATATAAAGAAGTTTTTAAAGTTGGTGATCGTTCATAACTGGTTATTTTTTTTGATAAAACAGAAAGCTTAAATAAATATTTCCGCCAAATGGCGGACAGGCTTTTACTGCCTAAGTTTTTTCATCAATTCTTCGGCCAGTTCCTGATAATCTTTAGCGGCGTGTGAATTTTTATCAAATGAAAAAACGTCCACTCCAGCTTCCTGCGCTTTGGCCAAGGCGATGCAGGTACGAATGTGTGTTTGGAAAACCTTACTCCCAAATTCCGTTTCCAATTGTTTCTGCACATTGTGATTCATTTTTTTGCGTTCATCAAATTTCGTAAGTATAACTCCCAGTAAACTGATTTTTGGATTCAGCCTTTTTTTTATGGAATTAAACAGGCGCATAAAACTTTGTACTCCTTTCAGTGGTAAAAATTCTGCCTGCAATGGGATCAATACCAGGTTGCAGGCAACCAGGGCGTTCACCGTCAACATGCCGATGGAATGAGGGCAGTCAATAAAAATAAAATCATAATCTTTCTCAATAGGTTTCAGTACCCAGCTTAACACCTGCTCGCGGCTATATACACTTACCAGTTCCATTTCCGCATCAGCCAATTCGATGGAAGCCGGGACGATGCTGAAGCCAGGCCTTATTTCTACAATGGCCTTTTTTATATCGGAACCCTGTCCGGTTATTTCTTTCTTTATTTCAGAATAAAGATTGAATTTCGGCTCATCGGGCATGCCAAGCGATTGCGAAAGATTGGCCTGTGGGTCAGCGTCAATCAATAAAACTTTTTTCCCTGAACGCTGTAGCGCTGCTCCAAGATTAATGGCAGTAGTAGTTTTGCCTGAACCTCCTTTTTGTATTGCAACTGATATTATTGGCATGCCGGTTATTGATTATTGGTTATTAATTATTTTCAGAAAATAAAAATCATTGTTTATTGTTTGTTTACTGGAAATTCATAAGCCATGCGGAGCCCGCCAGGCTTAGTCATTATAATAAACCAACGCTTTCTCCCAAACACATTTCGCGACAGCAGCGCCCAACTTTTGCCCCAGTTCGTTTCCTCTTTTAAAATGAATACCGCCATATAAGCGCGAGATACCGGCTTCTTCCGCAGCAGCAGTAAGCGTTGGCCATTCAAGCATAATATCTACAGAAGGAGTTTTGCCCGGCTCGATACGTGATGATCCTTTTTTTACTAAGAAGCACCCTTCAAAACTTTCTTTTTTCGTGTAGGCATGAAGGATATATGCCGCTGCTTTGCTGAATGTACTATGCCCTGAAACGTATTCAGGAAAAGGCGGCGTTACAAAATCAGCACTTTGATAAGGCATCCAGTCTTTGCCATCCATTTCTACGGTTCCTTTGAAGGGCCACCCCAGGCTTTGATTATTTTACCACGGTATAATTCATGGATCGCCGTGATGGGGCGCACGGAATCGTACCGGCGTTTACATTCCCAACAAGCTATAGAGGCGTCCAGCAAAGCATTGGTGAGCGCAAAAAACAGTTTGATGCAATCTTTATTGCTATACCTTTCTTTTTCGCAAACGAATTGTGCAATCTCGCACCAATGCCCCGGCGGCGTATATGAATGCGGGCCATCTTCCCAATACTCTGAAATCGCTTTTTCTTTATCAGAAAGTGTTTCACTTATAGCAATAATTTCCTGTGCCTGTTTTTTAAAATCATTCGGCGAGTCTTTTGTATTAAAAGGCGGTTCTGGCCTGAACTGTTTTGCAAATTGTAAAGCAAAAGGTTTTACCAAAGGCCAGTGCGGCACCAGGAAATGCTGCACTTTGCCATCAACCAAAAGTGGCTGCCAATGATTGATATCTTTTACAGGAGCAGGCTCCGGAGGATTCAAGGGTTGATAACCTGTAAAATCACTCCATGGAGCAAAATGAAATAATATTCCTTGTTGATTGGCTTCATCGCCGTGCCGGTAATCAACTATTAGTCTCGCTATCAGGTTGCCAATGCCTTGCGCTGTTGCAATATCCATCGAACAATCATCAGGGTTGTAATTGCATTGAATCATTAAATTGCGAAACATATTTCTATTTTCCGCGGGCAATGCCAGCCAGAATAAATCAATAAGTACACCAAAGGCAGCATAACTGAATGTTTTTTCGACTTCATTTTCCCCGCAATTTTCATCATACCTTTTTATATACCTTGAAGTAGTAGTACTAAAAGCGCATTTGTTATAAACGCTCCATGCATCGTACATGGCAGTATGCACCATCGCCAGTGCCCGCGCAGCCAAGGGCGGTGAAGTGTTTGTAATCTTTATGGCATCAAGGGTGAGTTGATTCCATTGGAGGGCGAGGGGTTTTTGTTGATTTAAGGGCATTGTCACATATTTTATTTGTATCGCTTATTTTATTGATTTTTTATTAGCCTTGATTCATTGTCATTAATTTTTATGGTGCACGGGTGTACATAATAGCACATTGTACCGGTGCAATTTTTTCACCGGTTGCTCCGGCGCTGATGTGTTGCAGGTTGCTTTCTGTCACACGATGGTCTTCAAAAGTATTCATCAGGATATGGGCCAGTTCGTGTGGGAATGTTCTGGCATCTATTCCGTTTGCAATAGCCATCATACCTTCCATTGGTGCCATTGCCCCTTTTGCACAAAGGGCTGATATTGCTACTCCTCTTAATCGTTCAGTACCCTCATGCAAGGTGTCAACATAAAAAGCAACGATGGGGTTTGTTAGTCCAAATAGGCTTGTAACAGTCACGAAAGTATTTAAATCTTCGGCGGACGGGGTTCCGCATCCCGACCCCATTATCAGGTCGGTATCGCCACCCAACAATGAATCTGAGAGCGATGGCGGAACTGTTACCTGGGTACCAATCTGAAACCGGATACAACAATCGCCAAATACTTGATTGGCGAATGCAATATCATTTGCAGGATTTCCAGTTGCACCTTTCATAATTGCCACATCTATTGTAACTGTTTTAATACCTGACTCACAGGTTTTTTCCACTTTTTTGGCAGAAGCACCGCTGAACCTTGAATCCAGGCGGCTTAGGGTAATTCGGCCTACTTCGCCATCAAGTTCTTTGGCTTCCAAACCTGACTGGTGCTGAAATTCCTTTACGGCTGATTTAGTTTCGCCTCCAAATTTGCCATCAGCTCCAAATTTTGGTAATGGAAAGCCTGCATCAATCAAAGCCTGCTGAATTTTTTGTACAGATTCAATATTGTTTTTTCCATCCTTCTTTATGATTTTTTCACCATCAAAGCAGGCTTCCAGTTCTGCATCTCCTTTAAAACGGGGAGATGATAAATCATTAGTATCACCGATTGTTCTTTGAAGAGTTTTGGGAGCATTGAAAAAAGGCTTGCTATTATTTTCAAAAAAATTACCCTGGCTTTCTTTTTGGAAGAAAGGAGACTGAATGGAATTAGCGGGGGTAATATTTTTAGATTGAAGAGATTTCATTTATTGTTTCCAATTCTAATAAATCGTATTTATAAAACTTAGTGGTTCAGATTTAATTTATCCATTGACCGCTAATAATTGCTGTGTCAAGATTCTGCAAGCCAATAAGCAGTCTTTCAGCTTCCGGCTTATCCTTTGCATCTCCTTTTGCAACCGAACTAAAATTTGCTATCGCTGTAAGAGCATCCTTTCTGCTAAGTTTACCATAATCAGGAACTTTGGAAGAACCATAGCCTTTCCTTATAATAGTCTCATTTTTTTTCCAAAATTTGGCAACCATACTTTTCCAGAATCTAAGCCGGAAAGATTGGTCGGCATGTATTTGAACATAATCATGATCAGTTCCTGTTATATCGCTGGTGCGCTGTGATGCATTTCTGGCCCGCCCATAATACTCAAATAAAAAGCCGACATGACTATCAGGATCTACTTTTGTACCATTAAAATATTCATTGAACTTTGCCTCATCGGTACGTATGCCTTTAAGAAGATCCGCAGGGTCAACATACTCTCCAGTCTGGTAAGTTCCAACTGCCCAGTTTGCTTGCCCACTTTCAGGGGCGGGTAATTCTGTGGGATCTAAATCTGTTAACTTAGTCCATTTTTCTAAAGTCTTGACAGCACCTGATCCGGTGGGACAAGCACGTGTGTATCCCCAAATAGTTTGAATATTAGGATAAGCAGGAAGGAAGTATTTTTTTAAATTGTCCTCTTCTGAAGTATAACAAGCCAGAATCATAACATGTTTAGTCTGGGCTGCTGCCTTGGGAAATATGCCAGCTAATTTCACAAGCGTTTCAAATCCGATCGCGCCTCTTACATGCTCATCGTAAACACTTTCACCATAACTATGTCCCGAAAGGATAACCCGTGTCATCCGATCCTTTCCATCACTTTCAACTGCTGCATATACCGATATTACATGAGCAGTATCATCCCTATATGTAGTTATATCTTTATCTGAGTCAATAATCAATTTTTCTATCGCAGCTATCTTTGCTGCGTCTTTAGTAAGTCCTGCAGCAAAATTATGAATGCCTGTTGCATCAGTAAGGTCGTATACATTCTTTCCAATTTTTGTCTTTTCTTCATGATCAGTTCGGGTAACGGCAGTAACATCAACTGCTGTGTCTTTATAATTTGCTTGAAGGCTTTCAATTTCGGGTTTATAATTATTCATACCTATGTATAAGATATTTCCGCCGGGAACTGGGGTAGGGGTTTTATGATGAACTTTGTGCCTGGCTGCACCTCCAGCGGGTTTAACGGCTGGTTTTTTTTGGAGGGTAGCTTTAGTAAGATCAGTATTGTCATTTTGCTGCACCACATGCGTCAATTCATGCGCCAGCAAATGTTTTCCGCCTTTACTATTTGTATCATACTTCCCTGAATTAAAATAAATATCACTGCCATTGGTAAACGCTTGTGCTTGCAAATCCTTGTTCATTTGCACGGAAGAACTGTCATTGTGGATTCGCACACCGGAAAAATCTGTACCGAAAGAAGATTCCATTTGCTCGCGTGTGTTCTGTGGTAATTGTGAACCGGAACCTTTCGAAGAATTTAAACTGCTTTCAATATTGGGTGGTGCAGTTTGGAGGTGTTGAATCAGATTTCTTTTGCAGCTTTTCTTCCTTCTCACAAGCTGTACATTTGCGTTGTACCGGGGAATTGGGTTGTGAAGAGCCTGCTTGCGCCACAGGAGTCATAAAAGAATTGCAAGTGCCAACTGCGCCACCCTGAATACTTTGACACCATTGTTGATAAATTATAACTCTTTGATTTGTATTCCAGGTTACTCCTGGAAATAAAGAGTTTACTTTCGCTTCTGCTGCTTGTTTTCTTACATTAAAAACACTTTGTTGAACCGGTGATAAATAGTTCCAATTAACAAAAACTCTTACCCACGCATTCATAATTGCGGTTTGATTATAGCCTGCTTCTATTTCGGCTAAATATGCATCCATTTCTTCAGGATTATTACAATCGGTGCATAAACCGCTACTGGTTACTATGCCGGGTGTGTTGCACTCTTCATATTGCTGACGAACATGCCTAAACTCATGCAAGAGTGTAGAATGTAATATTGTAGCATTAGTTTGTGGTGTTGTTGAGCCTAAAGTAATGAACCTAACTAAATCGTCATGAATTTCCATCCTCGGGTTTGCATATTTTGATGATCCAATAGCAACGCATGGGCATTGCTGTGTGTTAGCCCCATTTACAGAACTGTTAACAGTTATTAATTGGGGATTTGGCGTTTGACAAGGTGGAGCTCCCGTTGATGTTTGTTGAACTCTATAAATAGATGGATTTATTTCTCCCCTTTGAATCATTTCTGCAATAATATCATTTACGGCCATTGCAGGCTGGTTCGCTCTTATATGAGCTTGCCATTGAGTGACAACAGAGGCTGGGAGAGCGGAACTTTGTGTAGCCGGAGTAGCAGCCAATGCAGGCCCACCAATGCTTTGTTTTTGAAGCATGTTAACCGAAGGGTGTGATAGTTCTTTCTTCTGCAGTTTTTCTTCTTTCTCGCATTCTGCACATTTTCTTTGTATCCCACTCTGTCCTTTTCCTAAGGAGAATGAGTCATCATCCGGCGGCTCAGCATTGCTTTCAAAAATGGGTTTCTTCTGTATTTGTTCTTTTACTATCTCGTCTTTTTCTTTCTTCTGTAATTTTTCTTCTTCTTCGCAGTGAGCACATTTTTTTTGAACAAATGGAGTGACATAGCCGATTGAGTTGGATTTTGTTTGTATTGATGAAGGATCACTCAATCTTTGCACCACTTTATCCGCCATCGAATCGGCTTCTTTTTCATAAATATCATTGGGCTGGCCAATAGTAAGTTTTGGTTGTATAGGTGCAATGCTAAAAAAGGGTTGCGGGAGTCTATTTGATTTTGAGAAAAAACTTCCATCTTCACTTTTCGAAAAAAAAAGGTTGTTCTCCTTCTTTTGAAGGTGAAGAGCGGTGGATGTTATTTTTGCTGCTGCAGTTTTCATTCTTCAATTATTAAAAGTGGCCGGATATACCAACACCCGCGTCAACTCCTTTTATATCGCCCAGGTTTTTAGGATCAGCATTTAAGTCAAGTTTTAAATCAAGGTTCACACCTTTTCCAAGCGGTAGTTGATAGTCAAGTTCCAGTTTACCGCTTTTTAAAAATTCGTATGTCTTCAAGCCAATACCTGTGCCGTAAGATAGCACTGTTCCTAATGTTTTATTCGCTCCCAAAAACCCAAAACTTGTTTGTAATAGATTAACACCTAATCCATATCTCAGGAATGTATTCAGCATTAAATCTTTGTCGCCAGGATAAAGAGATGCTATCCTGTAAAACTGAGAGGCATTGTTCCAGAGGTTCTCATCAATATCCAGTTTTAATGCAGAAGTAAGACAAGGGAAATCAGGGAATTGAGGATCCGTAAGACATTTCTTCGCACGAAAAGATCCGCCCTGAAAACCTGAAGTGATTGACAGCCCCGGGCTTTGAGGAGTATCTTTGGGCGTGCTGGATTCATCAGGTTTCTCCTGTCGTTGAATCGTAATGCCTGTTGATTCAGAAGATTTTTTTTGTATGCCGTAATTATTTTTTGTTTTTGAAAAAAATGGTTGTCCGTTTATGGAAGATCCGGTAGCTATCTGATGAAAAAAATCCTGCCTGCTTTCTTTATTGAAGAAAGGAGTGTTTTTTTTGGCAGGTGTTGCCGATGGTGTAAGTTGGGCAGCCTTCATTTTTTTATCTTAAAATAAAAATCGCTGTTTTTTCTTCGTTTACTATTTATCTTTTACCTCCATTCCACTTTCAAAATATCTTTCATCCACGGCAGTTTTATAATACCCAGGTTCCATGGAAGATGATCTAATAACATATCAATAGAGCTTGCCTCTATCTGCAAATGCAGATGGCCATTCTTTGTAAATAATTTTCCGTTACGGTTCAAAAAGCCCTCGCGTAAACCATCGGTTGAAGTGCCTTTTAAAATGGCCCATTGCCCGATTGCAGATTCAAGCACGCTATCGGCTTCCTTTGATTCTTCCCCGGTTAATTCTATCAGATTATTAACTGGATCCTCCAAAGGAAATGCACATAATATTTTTGCCATTACCAATTCATGTTCTTCAGGCTTTGTATTTCCAGCAGCGAGGTAATGCAGCAGATAAAGCGCTTTTTGATGAGATAATGAATCGGTAAAACCATCTTGGTTAATCAATTGTAAGTTTTTAAAAAATTGCTTAAAGAAAGGATGCAGCAACACAATACCGGCGTTTGAAACAAAAACTTCTTCCTGATCTATTGTGCTGTTTTTATCTTGATCAGTTGCCTCTTTCAACTTTTTTGAATTTTCTTTAGGCAGGCCGTTTATTTTCCGGATTGATAAGGCTTTAGTGATTTTTGAAGCTGTTAAATTTTTCCCTCCGGAGGCAGCTAATTTTACCACCTGCTCCCATAATTCTTGCCTGTACTGCTTTTTATTTTTTGATGAAATATCTTCCACACTATTATTTATGATTCCATTTATTGAATGAACTAATGTTGCCTGGTTTTCCGCGGTAAGTGTTTCTACGAGCGCTTTTAGAAAGCTTTCCGAATTTTGAGCTACTATTCTTTTCATTGAATCAGGATGGTTATCAATTAAATTTCTCAAATTGCTTATTGCCACTGCATCAGAAGCAAAGGCTTCCAGTGCTTTATTATACCAATTCTGATTTATTTGCAAAACATTCCACGGAAGATAACCATGCTGCATATAAAAAATCCATTGATCGGAAATACTTAATGAGCTTGCTTTCTTTTTTACTTTTACCCCGGAAGGTATTCTATGCTTTACAGGAATCAATTGCTCTGTAATATTTTTAAAAACCTTTTCTTCCCAGGTTCCTTTTTCAATTTCCTTTTCTGTAATCATTCCCAAATCGATAACTAAATTGTCTATGCGGATAGTTTCCTCATCATTTGAAGCCGTGTCAAATGCCTCTTGCAGTAAAGGCACAATTTTGGCAAAATAATATTCACTTACCTGTTGCTGAATGCGAAAAGCATTCAGCCTTTTATCCAGGGAAATCTCAATTATTTGTTTTTTTATGATGTGTTGCATTTTTTAAAGAAAGGTTTAGTATTTATTGCTATTGAAAACTATCAAACTTTTATGTTTAGCGGGTTTAGATGGTTTAGGCATAAGCCAAACCATTATCAGATCATCGCCTTCTTTATTTCATTAAAATTGATTCCCGGTTCTACACTTTTTAATTCTTTTGGGTTCCATTCATCATACAACAGGCGCATATCAATTTTATTTTTTCTGAGGTGATTGAACAGCGCTTCGCGCAAGGTTATTTTATCCGTATTCTTTTCATTCACACTAACCCTGTCAAAATATTGCCAGCTTATATTATCTATTAAAACATTTTTTTCTTTTAAAGTGAGGCCTTTGATCTTTTTGGCTTTATCGGGTTTGTTTTTTAAAATTTTATTGATCAAATCTTCATAACGTTCCGGATCGGGATTGGCGTCGGAAAGAAACCGTAAAGCATTTTCGGCTGTTTTATTTCCCGGTTTGGCATCAGCTATCTTTTTAATATTCTCTTTGTATTTAGTTGACCTTGCTTGCAAAATCAAATATTTTTTTCGGTCATTCATTACCGGCAAACCCGCTTTAGCCGGCGCAGGCGGTGTAGCTTTACCTTTTTTTTCCGATGCTTTTGCATTACCGGGTTTTGGCTGAATTGCTGTTTCATTCGGAGCGGCCGCTAACACAATTGGTACCGGTGCCGGAACTGGTGTAGGTTCAGATATTTCATCTTCACTTTCACAATTGTAGGTGTCGAAATCATCCTTGTTCCAGCAATACAGGTCATTCAATTGTGTGGTCAAATCAAAGTTGTTGCAATCTTCTTTTTCATCATCAAAACAAGAAACAGGCGGTTCGTCATTACAGGTACAAGGCTCGCATTCATGGCAATCTCTAAGCGGCAGGAATCTTTTGTGAAATAACAAACCGAGGAAACCACAATTGTTATATTGCGGATCACACATTTTTTTGGCCAGCCAGTAATTCCAGTTTTTAAAATAATATTCAAAGCAACAAAAGTCGCGCGGCCTGAGCCACAAGATGCGGAGCAAAACATGGGCAGGCGCTTCTTTTTGTAAAAGCTTTTCAATCACTTCCCTGTTTTCCTTGCTCCGGAAACGCTGTGGCCATGCGGGCAAAGCGATAGTTGCAATAAATGACCACGGATCACATCCTGGAGTAAAACAAATTGGTTTTTTTGGCGCGCAGGGATCAATATCTCCACCGGGTTTCCATTCGAAATGGCAAATATTGCCCTGGTTTTCTCCATTCGGATCCGGGGTATCAATGCAAGGCTTAGGCAAGTAAAGGCAATTACAATCATCATAAATATGATCGGAGTTTTGGCATCGTGGCCTTAATAAAATATGCTCTACGAGATGTAGCCCTTCGCTGTTAATTAATTTCTTTGCACGCTCAACCGCATCACAAGCAATAGCAGCGCTATTATATTGTTGCGGATTAAAGGCGACAATTTCACTGATGCATTTATTATTTTGATTCTGATTGTAAACGATTATTCCCGCAACATCCTTGGAGTTACCACAAAGCCAGCGCGCGATTGCTGAGTAATCATTTGTCTCCTGGTTTCCATCGTTCTTCTTCATTTCTTCGGTATGCAATTCTATTCCATAAAAACCACAATCACATTCATACACTTGTTTGTAATTAGAGAAGGTGCTTAGGAGGTTTAAAGAATTGGCATAAAACACTAATGCTTCACAACAGGTACTAAAACAACAATCGCTTTTCCATGCAATGTAGCAGCCCGGTTTGCAATCCTCATCAGAACTTTTATCGGGGCAATTGTTTGCCAAATCATCCTTGCATGTATTAAATCCCGGAAGTTTTATTCGTATGTAAAAATTGCACTGGTGGCGGTTTTTGATTGAATCAGAAGAAGGATTTACTTTTCTGATTAAAGGAAAATAACAGGCAAGAGCAAGAAGTTGTTTTTTCCAATCTGCCAATGAAATATCTTTTGATACCGGAGTTGCCACTCTGTTTTTATTTGCATCAATTAAATAAAAAGTATTACCGTTTTGTACAAAATTTTGATCAATATAAATGGCTTCAAATATTTCTATCAGCCTTTCACATTTGTCAAATTGATTATTATCACCTTTTTGAATAAAAAGGTTGGCAATCGGTTTTTTATCAAGGCCGAGCAAGGATAAATTATTTTTTGCATCCACCTGCAAAAGATCAAAGAAATTAAATGAAGCGGACTGGTACAACTTGTTCAACGCTTTATCACGCCGCTCCGGTGTTTCATATTTACACGGATGTACCAACCCTGTATTTGCACAAGCCACATAAAAACTATGGCCGCAATTTTTCCGGTTTAAATAATTGTGAAATCCATTTTCCGTTTGCGCGATACAAATAAATTTTTCTACTCCGTTGATTCCCCATGCTTGTGCCGGTGAAGGAAACGCCTGTGTACTTAGTGCAAGTACTTCACGAATATAAATGCGGAACCTGCAATCTGTTTCATTTTTTTCGATATAAATATTCCCTGAATAATTTAATAAAGCTAAGAAGAACTGAAACTGCTGCATGGCTTTTTGTGGCGTGTCATACCTCGCAGTGCTACGCCAATCGTACGTTTCGTTTTTTTTGTTGAACAGGGAAAAGCGGAAACGCCCTTCAGATATATAAAGTACCGGATAACTTTTTGCCAGCAAAATGATGGCTTTGACCGTAGCGGCAGTATTCCCATCATATTCATAAAGCGTTTCTGAAGTCACAAAGACTGTACTTGATTCTTTTGTGCAATCATCCGTTTCATGAATCAAAATTTCTGTAAGGCTTATAAATTGATTTACTCCATAATTAACATCAGTAAAGGTTTTTCGTAGGATGATCAGATAATTATCAAGGAAAGCCTGTATAGCTTCTTCCTTAGTTACATACCCTTTTACGCTTTCAAATAAAATCAACGGCTTGCCTTTCATGGTTCCTTTCTGATACAATACATTATTGCATTTGATAAGAAAGTGGTACCATGTAATATTTGTGGTGGCATCTTTTCTTTCATCAATAATATCCCAACCGAAAGAAAGCGAAGTGTAATCATAACCTGCCTGTACCGCATTGATCAAATCATTTTTGTGGTTGAGCGCATCTGCGTTGGTGGCCGATACATAAAAAGACTTTGCCAGCAGGTTGTCTTTATCCACCAGTTTATAAATATATTGTTCCCGGGCGCTGTCTTTTCCGGCATCGAGCGTTGTATCAATGAATTTTTTGGTGGGGTTGTTTACAGCCTTAGACAATTCCTGGTGGTAATTCAAAAGTTGTGTTGTGGCGGCTGACTCTTCTTCAGGAGATTTTGCAGACAAAGCAGCATGGGCAACTATTTTCTTTTTGTGGCCTAAAAACAATTGCAAATCATTTTTTATTTTTTTTATTTTTAGCGTGGAAGTGTGGCCATAAAATTGTTTTGCTGCAGCGTTCGCCTGCTGCTCTGACGTGAAACCTGCTTCGGTTTTGAATTCAATATTTTCGCCAGAAGGATTGGTTAACTGATATTGAAATTCCCAAATATCCGGAATCGGTTCGGAGATGATAAGATGGTAAGTATGAGAAATAATTTCATCAAAAATTTCTTTTATTTTATTTTGAGCTTCTTCCTCTGTTGTAAAAGTTTGAAAGTAAACGGCTGCCTCATTTTTATCATTCTTAATAATTATTTTAAATTGATTACCTGCATTATCTTTTTCGGCTGAATAATTTTCATTGAAAGCCAGTAAACGAAGTAATTCTTCAAATCCTTTATCAGCAAGCTTTACGGTGTCATAAATTATTAATGAATCAAACTGGATGGTTTTTGCATCATTCAACAAGGCAAATTTCTTTTTCACAGTATCCAACTGTATTACATCTACCGGTTTGAATTCAAATTTATTTTTATCAATATAATCAGCGGAATCATTTTCATTTTTTACTACAATTAATTTTTCTAAATTCAACCCTTTTTTGATTTTAGAAAACTCTTTTGAGTTGTTGAGGTAGTTAGTTATTTTGGAAGCGCTTTTATTAAAATATTTTTGAGCATCTTCCAATACCTCGAACTTCTGTTTGCTTTCTTCAAACAGTCCGCCCTTATCATTTTTAAAAAGAACTCTATAGATAAATTTGCTTACAAAAACATTTTCATTGCTATCAGGTTTAACGGATAATACGGATTGCAACGTATTAATGTAGGCTTCTGCTTCTTCTTTAGTGGTAAATAAATTTTGATTGCTGTATTTATTTCCAAAATCATCTTTTATAAACACGCTCCATTTTTGTTCATGGCCTATAAATTCGGTTTCTAAAGGCGGGTTACCGCCCAATATTTTATACAAAGAATTTAATGAAGAATAGCCTGCCTCATAAGTAAACATTTTATCTTCTATGGTAAATGTGCTTCCAAAAAGCGAAATGGATAATTCATAAATTTCATCTGCTTTTTCTACCACAAAATTGCACAGGTAATGCTTTTTCCAGTTGTCAATACCGCTCAAGGCTTTCACTCTTTTTTCAAAGCCGGAAATATTTTCATTGTTCCAGCCATTGCATTTATAATCGTAAGCCTTGCCTCGGTTGCTGCTGATATCGGGATAATTGGTAAGGAATTTTTCTTCCGCTTTTATCTGTGATTTTTGTAATTGTTCCGATGTTAAAAATCCTGAACTTAATAAGGCATAATCAGTAAACTGTTCTGCAAACCTTGAAAGCAAATGATTGAGAAAGCCCTGCCGGCGTATGTTATAGAGCGATGCATTTTCAGCGATTAGTTGCAAATAATTTGAATAGGTATTGAGATTTAATTCCAAATCAAAAGAAAAATATTCATTTGCCGGATCATCATCAATAATAAATGAACGGTAGTTTTCAGCGAATGTGCCCAGGTATTTTATGGAAGCCGCGGCGGTTTGTGCTTCTTTTTCATTAGCGTAATATTTCTTGCTTATGAGGGCAAAATCTGTTGACGAAGTAAAACAATAGAAGAAATAACAATCATTATAATTGGCAACTATTACCGGTTCAAAATTCCCGTTGAGCAAATCATCCCTTAATTGGTTTTCTGCCTGCTCACGGCCAGCATCGTAGCAAAATTGATAAGGCGGAAAATCATCTTTGTTTTTATCATTGCATCTTCTGTCAAGGTCCGTATTTTGTATTTTACCGGAAGCGATCAGAATCTTCTAAATTTTTTCTGCTTGTTGGGTACGCAAGAATGCTTCCTTCGGTTCCGAGGTTTCCCGCGCCATCTGAACCGGCATTGAAACGAAGAAGCTTTTCCAATTGTGGTACATCAGTAAGCGTGTTGGTATAATAAGTGTGATTATCCTCCTCCCTTTTGGAAGAAGACAATGCAAAAAGGGAACGAATATTTTTGAGCTGGCTTAAATAATTGGCAAGCAGTTGATCAAAGAATAATAAAAAACCCTGCAATTGCAAAGCCTGTGCCTTGCGCTCATCAGAAACGGTGCTTGCCAAATCGCCCTTTTTAATTCCATACACATGCGGAAATTCATTTTGTATAGAAGAATAATCAGCCAAATCACTCCTGTAAACTCCCTGCGGAATTTCAGCATCAAGATAGGGCGAAGGCTGTTTATAAAGTATTTTGCCATTGGAAGAAGAATTTAAAGCAAAGGCAGAGTTGGCTTTAGACGTATCCAATTGCACTTTCATTCCGTATTTGAAAAATTGAAAACCGGAGCAGGCAACATCAAATTCGGAAATAAAATTTTCCGGAAGATGAAGTTCCCATTTATTATTAATATCCGGAGCTGGCCCTGTGTTATTACAAAGTTTCCATGCAAGGTTGCGTACATTTTTTACCCCGTCAATATCAAACAAAACATGATACACATCAGAGAGGTGAATTTTTTTTCTTAGTTCAATTTGTTCCAGTTCATCAGTATCTACAAAACCATAACTTTCTTTTACATTGTAAGGCCTGCCTGCAAAAATTTTATCTATCGGTTTCCCTTTATCCAGTAGTTGTGGCAAAGTATAGAACTTAGGAGACGGAGAAAAGAATTCCCTGAGTGCTTCCAGTATTTTCGAATAAACATCTGCTCCAACTGCATCCGGATCCAGTTCAATATCTGCACACAGCCCAATTTTGAGGTTGCACAAAATTTTAATATCAATAAAATCTTCGCACAAGTTGCGGTGCGACATTAAAGCGCATTTTATTTTATAAATGATATCATTGTATTCATCAGCTTCTTCTGGATTGGTTGAGTCATAATCTTTTTCCAGTTCAATAAATACATGATAAAGGCCATTCAGGAAATCACAATCGCAGGCATCCTGAAGGCGATTGGAAACCGCTCCCGGTACAGGCGGGTTATTATCTTTCTTGCAAAAAACGGTGGGCAATTTATCTTCTGTTTCAAGCCACGCATTTTTTACGCCTTTAATATCAATAAGCAATTTCCTGAAATCGGTAATCGTCAACGGATTATTGGTAAGGATTTGCGAAGGCGTAAAAAAATTATTGTCTTTTGATTTATCAGTAGTGTCTCTTGTAAACAAATCAACCGCAGGCAGATTGGTACGGTAACCGAGGTCAAGAACCGCATAGATAAGCACTTCCAGGATGGTAATGCCAGGGTCGTGTACATTATAGTCGGTCCATATTTTCCCAGAGAGATTTCCCAGGTACGCAATTGCCTCACTTCGCAGCGTATCAAAATTGAGATAGCCGGGGAACCCGGAATCGGTGGAACTAATGGTTTTATTTGTTGAATCGTCTGCCATAATTATTCAATCGGAATCGTTTTATCAATACAATAATCTGCAACAGGAATTTTTTCAGTCGTACAACACTCAATTTTATTTTGCTTATCATCGTAACACATTTTCCAGTCATCGCAACCGGGTTTATTAATACATACTTCAATATCGCCCGCTATCAAAATGGAGCGCGGCGTATCCGGGCAAATTTTTGCTAAAGAAGGATCAGGCTTATTTGTTTGTTTACTCATTCCAAAGTCTGTGATAAAATCAACGTAATCGGTATTTTCCAAAAACCTGATGATGTCCGAGCGATACACACACTGCCCAAAAGTGAGTTTATCATATTTGCCTACAGCCCACGGCGCCAGCAGTTCCTTCAAATCTTCTTTCAATTGTTCTTTGTAATAATTTTCATCTTTACCAGGCAATAAATTAACCTTCAAACAGAAATTAATTTTTTCGTAACGCGGGTTCATCGCACGAAAGCGAACAAACGGCGAAGTGCGTTTACGGATGAACTTTTCGATTTTTTCAATAATGCTTACCGGCACTTTGGGTTCAAAAGAATTGCCTGCTTTTAATTTATTAAGATCAGGAATTACAGCAAGAATTACATAACCAGGTGAATAAGGGAAATCATTTTTGTACAAATGCGCATCCAGGGCAAAACTGTGGTTGATACATTTGGCTTTAAACAATTGCGGGAATTCTTCAAGAGCCAGCCTTTCATAATCAAATTTTTGAATGGCCCGCTTTTGTGCCGCAACTGCTCGCTCACCCTCACATAAAATTGTTGCGCTATCTCGGGAATTTCGCCACCATAAGTTTCGTAAGGTTGTTGTACGCTTTTTACATTAGCATCCGCCACATTTAATTTTGAAATACTTCCGGCAGGTAACGGTTCGGACAGGCGCAATTTATCATTAGCATCATCATTGGTAAATGTAACACTGATAGCCTGGGGGTGAATACCTGTAGCCTCACTTACGGCTTTGCTATTTTGCGTAACAGAAGCTTTTATCCAATGTAAACCTTTTGGCATAATGGTATTATCATTGGTCATGTTTGCAGGCAGGGCCAATTTTACAATGCCGGATGTAGTAAGGTTTTCACTGGCATCGTCCAGCACTTCAAATCCATTGCGCAAAGGCTTCCACACGTTATTATCTAGATAATGCCATTGCACTTCCTGTTTTTCGGATTCAGAATCGGAAGTGGCTTCGGCCAATTGAAAAAGAAGATTTAGATTATTTCCAGGCACTAAATTTTTCAATCCGAGGAACAAAGCCCCTTCATCACAAAAAGTAGGAAAGAGCGTTGGCTGTAATTTTATTTCTTCATGGCTGTAGGTTCCGGCGTAAGGGTAAAGGTGGATCAAATCAATGTCTTCGATAGTAGCAGTGGCCGTATAATCGAGAGACATGTTGCTGATGATGGGAGTCCATGGTTCGTTGGGAATTACTACTCCTTTATCTTTCAGTTGTTCTATTTTTTCTTTTAAATTTTTTAACCAGGCAAATATTTTTGATAATCTGTCATAATAAAAAGAATTGGATTCATTCAGGCCAAATGGCAAAGCCGGCGGCGGGAATGGGGTTGGGTCACCAAAAACAAATGTGGTAGGATCATCAATTAAAAATAAATTGTTCCAGATTGCTGCGTTTACATTTCCTGATACGCGAACCTGGCTTATGATGTCATTAATTAAATCTCTGGAATTTTTTACCAAATCAAAAGCTGGCGGCCCGGCATCTAATGATAAGTTATAATTATCAATTATCTGTTGCAATATCACAGGTAAATCTAATGTCGTAAAGACAGGAGGCGGCCCGGGAATAGTTACTCCGTAATAAACAGCGCCATCAACAATATCAGGTAATTTCCCAAAAGCCGACATTTGCCTTGCCAAAATAAAAGCATATCTGTCATGTTGAAAATCCTGGCACTTTAAAGTAATTCTGATAAAACTGCGCCTTGAATTAACATCGTATTTTTTTATGCCCAGAAAAGTAATTTCTTCCACGGGATTTGGAAAAGGAGGCGCAAAATCGGTTTTATTATTTATAGCAAATTGGTGTGAATAATTTTTATCATCCGCACATCCAATATCAATCACATCCGCTTCTTTTTGAAACAATGCCCATTCCGAATCCGTCAAAGCGCCACACCCCGTTAAAGGTGTCCTGTAGATCCATTTCCCATCCTGTAGAATCGCAATTTGTACCCTGAATTTATCATCTTCTACCACTTTATCCTGCACGCCTGCAGTGATATAAAAATCCTGGTAACCGTTGTAATATGCCTTGAATGGTTGGCCAATAAAATCTCCTGAGGTAGGAACCGGGGGCAAATCTTTCCAGTTTATATTAATAATAATATCCGCCCATTTCTTTAAAAATATTTCTTCGCTTCCGATATAAAAATTGGACTCTACTTTTGGCCTTACACCAAACGGATACACTGGCCCATTAACATCCTGCAAGCTTTCGTCATTTTGTACAATAAAATTTTTAAGGCGGCATACCTGCACATCAATTTTCGAATCTTTTTCAATCTTTACATTTCGGAAAAAATGATAAAGGGAAAGAGGGATTTGGTTATTTTCAAATTTTAAATCTTTGTCAAGGCAACATTTATTTTCCTGGTTAGTATAACCATGAAAAATTTTAAAATGATCGTCCAGTTCAATCTTCACTAAGGGCAATTTTGTATCAAAATCTTCTTTTAATGTTTCTTTACTGTAAAAAGTAACTGAAGGCTTGTCAGGATTGATAGTAGTTTTTATTATGAAAGAAAATTGATTGTTAAAAATATTCGGTACAATTTCAAAAGAAGTTAGCGTACTATTGCCCGGATCTATCCAATCTTTTTCTCCACTGAATAAAATTTGAAAAGGTTTTCTTTTTTTAAAAAAAGCTGAAACTATTTCTGAAGAGATATCAATTTCGTTTTCAAAGTCGGCACTGAGCACAATTGTATGAAATCGTTTTGTTTCAGAAGGGCAATAACAGTAACTCCTGGGAATTACATCTTTATTTGAACTGATTAAAAAGTTCCTCAGTGCAAGAACTGTTTTGGAATCGAGTCCTTTTTTAATAGCTTCAGCAATTAAAGTTTCGCTTATGTAATAGTATTCCGTTTTTAATGCACTTACAATATTTGAATAGATTTCTGTCGTCGGCAAAAAATCAGGGTAGTTAAATACGGGAGTATTTATTTGCTCCTGATTTTTTTCATCACAACAATTTGTTGAAACGGGATCAGTAAGGTTTGATAGTTCTTCGCAAATTTTTCCATCAAGAGAACAACTTAATGTAATAGTTACTGTTCGTGTTCCTTCATTTAAGAGCAATACCGGCGAAGCAAGAATGAAACCCAGCCTTGCATTGGGATACGGTTTGATAACCTTTGTTTCCGGATCGCTGTATTTACTCAGTTTTGCTCCCAGCGTAGGAAAATTTTTCGGCTGCGCCGTCAATAAAATCTTTATCAATTCCATCGGCTTTGGTAGCATCCTTAGCCATGTAAACACCTTCCACGTATGTTTGTTCGAGAGCTATTTGATTATTCAGAAATAATGTTTTTACATCTGCAACTTCAGTTTTATTCACAACTATATCATCATCCAATGAAAAAAGTATTTCCTCTTTGTTTTTATCCTTACCATCTTTTACAAGAATTCCTTTTTTGAGCAGGTATTTTTTAAGTTGCTTTTGAATTTCAAAAATGACATGCGTTTTGTCTGCAATGGCATCGCGGGATTTTATCTGCAACACATCTTTATAAAAAAAGTCAAGATGCTTACGGGTATAGCCATTCAGGCCATTCTGCAACTGCCGGAAGATATTTAAGAAAGCAAATAACAAACCGAGGTGCGGCGGATGTTTTTTTTGCAGTTCTTCTTTTAAAGGAAGCAGGCTCGGCTCTAGATTTTTTTGCGCTTGGGAGCCTATTAATTTTATGGAATCGAAAAACGGGGAAGAAATTATTTTAAACAGATGGAATAAATTATTGATCTGCTGAAACTTGCTGTAGGTGCCTGTTTTAAAAGTGTTGTCGATAACATATAAATCGGTAGCCTGCAAGTTCCATACTCCCATATCTAATTTCGAAAAATCAATCTTCTTAATTCCATACCATTTTACTGCCGCATTAGTATAACCGATAAAGGATTTCAACGGTTGCTGCAATTTGTCTTTTATTAGTATTTCGAGAAAACTTTCAATAGGAAGCCCACTGTCTTTTACTGATAAATACCAGTTGTTTATATTATTGATAAAACGGTAATAAATAAAATAAACATGTAACTGCAACCCGGTTGAAGAAGGTTTTTTTTCAAAAAGAGAATTGTAAAAAGAAAAGTTTTGTTCCAATTCCGCCGAAGGGGTTTTAATAATTGAAGCCAGGATAAAAGGAATGCTTTTCTGAAAAAAGGGTTGCCAACCGCTTACAGATAATTGAGTATCATAAAAATTAATATGCCGCGACATCTGCATAAAATAGTCCAGGAGATCAGCTAAATCCCTTGCATCAATTTTGGCTGCGCCTGCCAGCAAATCATCCATTACCCGCTCGCTCTGGCTTGTACCTGAGTCATTTTGGAAAGGATGTATGAGGCAATTACAATCGTACATTATTTTTTATTTTTTATAGCCACTGATTATTTTTTAAAATACAAAAGCCACTAATTACACTAATTGACACGAATTTTTCAACCCTTCCCTAAACCGGCACCGATGCTTCATTCAAATAATAATCATACACATAATTGAACCTTGAATTGGTTTGAGGAATAGAGTAGGTAACGGTAATTGTAAATTTTCCTTCGATAAGATCAGTTGAATCTGCCGATGTTACTTCTACATTTTCAGCCACAATTCTCGGTTCATAATAAAGAATTGCGTTTTCCACATGATGCTTTATAACTCCTATTAAAGTGCTGTTGAGCGCTTCAAACATATAATCAGTGAGGTTGCATCCATAGTCCGGCTGCATCACCCGCTCGCCCAGGCTTGTGGAAAGCAAAATATTCAGGCTTTCTTGAATGTCTTTATAGTCGCTTACCAATTCTACCGTGCCGGCATCTGCATCAAATTCTACAGGGAAAGCCCAGCCTGTTCCGAGAAAAGAGTTAAAAGATGTGTTCATAATTTTTTATTTTTTATTGCCACTGATTACCACCAATTTTTTTGTTACGAATTGTTCTGCTGCGCAGGCCTTCCGGCTTTTGACTGTTCGTTGCTAAAATAGAAATCTTCATTTTTTGTTGGTTTACTATTATTTTATCCTGGTTCTATATTATTTTATCCCCCAATTTGAACGGTTGGCAAACCGCCAACTATTACTCCTCCATGCGCCGTTAAATCTCCCTGCCGTGCTGCCGGCCTTTCCTCCAATGAAAACGGTTGTTGAGCCTTTCACAATTGTATCGGGCGGCCCGGCACAGACACATAAATCGCCAACCACTGCGGCAGGCAAACTACCGATCAAAACCGTAGGGACACACGGCCCGGTTACCCCGCCCACATGCGGGTTTGGTGTTGCCAAAGGGCAGGTATGCATATCCGTTATTCTTGCTGCTGATGGCATGGTTTGAAATTTTTAAAAATAGGATTCTTAATTATTTATTCTCATTATTGACTGTTCGTTACTAAACTCAAAAAATAGAAATCTTTCCTATTTGTTTATTTACTGTAAACTCATTCACTATTTACTCATTTCCTTCTTAGTTTATCTTCACAATAGACCCATTGATCTCTGTAATGCCTGATGAAGCCAACTTGGCAACTGCGCCCTGTATGCTAACATCCGCATCTGCTTTTACCGAAAGCGATGGCGCGCCAATGGAAAGGGAAGTGCCACCCGCCAGCGTCAGTACCGCCCCAGCCTTAATATCAATATTGGCGGGGCTTTCCAGCGTTATCCCTGATGTTTCCATCGTAATTTTATTACTATTCTGATCTTTTATTTCAATTTTGATACTCTGTTCGTCTATCGTAATGCTGTTGCCTGCCGGAGTATCAATTACTATTGTTTTTGTATCATCATTAAAACTCAAATGCATTTTACTCCTGGTAGTGAAACCTTTTTCATTGTTGGCATCCTGCGGCGTTATTGGCGCGGGCTTATTGCTGCTGTGAAGCATACCCAACACCACCGGGTCGTTGGGGTCGCCATTGATAAAACCAACTATAACTTCATCGCCTATTTCGGGCATAAAAAATGCGCCACGCTCATTGCCCGCATCAAGGCTTGCCACACGAGTCCATATTCCCTGGGCATCGTTGTCTATAACAGGAATGCGTACACGAATCCTGTCCTGGCCATCAGGGTCACTTTCCAACTGCACTACTACACCTATTTGTAAGCCATGTATGCCGCCCATCAATCCTGCGGAGGGCGCATCATTCATGTCATTATGGATAAAGGCATAGCGGCGCGGGTCAAGGCCAAATTGTATTTGTGTTTCCCAGGTTCCATCTCCTATATCCTGCCTTACAGAGGTAACAAATGCCTTACCATTAAAGCGGCCGCCTACTCCTGAAAGCAATACCGTGTCGCCCGGTTTGATACCTGCAAAACCGGTGAACCTCGTTCTTCCCCTTATTTTGGCCAAACGGCTGCGAAGCATAATTCCATCCACCCAGTCCTGCAATTCCTCTTCTAATTTGTGGCCGCTGTGGTGCATATCAAATTTATCAGGGCTTATTGCCTCTGCAAGATTTTCGGCAGTCAGGTTCCCTTGTTCTGCAAAAGAAGATGAGGAAGTGTCGGCTTTAAATAATTGTTGGTTACTGTAATCCCACGATTCGGCATTCACACTTTTAAACTGGTAGCGCGCATCTATTTCCGCTTCAAATTCCAACACGGAGGATCCATAATTTACCTGCAATACTTCTTTTTGAATTATGGGCTTTGCAATATTTATAACACCATCATCTACCTTTACCAGCATGCCATTTGCTTCGGCGCGAAGCAACATAAAATCCCAATCGGTAATGTTATGCTGGACCAGTTCTTTGTGTTGTAGTGTAGTGGTTTGTGGGTCAGACTGAATTCCGTATTTTGAAATCAAATCATCAAAAACATCGCTGTCTTTTACGTTTTCAAAATATTGATTCTTTCTGCCAATCGTCATTTTAACGGCTTCATCCATACATTCCACTTGCAATTGTGTATTGCCGTTCGCTTTTACTTTAATAGCGTGTTTAATAATAATTCCTTTAAAAGCGCTTTTGTTGATGCTATCCCTGCCTATACTAATTTCAATTTTTTTGCCCGGAATAAAAATTTCCTGGTTACTTAATGCAAATGTCTGAAGAGCCGCATCGCCATCACGAAAAATCATGGAGGCAGTAGAAACCTTGTTGAGTTCTTTAGAAATAGAAAGAGATAAAAGCTGCAATGATGGATCCACCTCTGTCCCGTCCACCGTAATTTTATAGGTAGCTACATCATGTTTGGAATCATTTGGAATTAAAATATCAGGCATCCGTTTAAGTTTTATCAAGTGGTGGTAAATAAAGTTGTATTCCGGCTTTTAAATTTCTTACGCTTGTCAGATCGTTTACTTTTCCTATTTGCAAAAAATATTTTGAGTCATTATAAACCTTGTAGGTAAGCAAATCCAGCCTATCGCCCTCATTTACTTTTAGGTAATGAGTAAGGTCGGGGCTTTTGGTTTCGTTGCTTTTCGCCCTTTCTTCTGGGGACACATAATGTATAAACGCCGCATTAATTTTCACTCTTAAAGGCGAGCCGTCAGGATTAAATAAAGTATGATTAATACCAAGGCTTGACAGTACACAATTAAAATCTATTTCTGAGCCCCACTGCACATTTAAAAACCGGGGGCGGTGTATCTCTCCATCAATATCATACACACATTCCAATAATTTTTGTAATTGCGAATGCACATCCAGTTTTTTATATTCATCCACATAGCCCTCCAGTGTTTGTGTCCCATCAAGGATAAATTCAATACTTAATTCCTGCGGGGCCGAAGATTTGTATTGCGGATTGGTAGTGGACTGCCCATGCCCGCGGGCAGTATCCAATTCCACCTTGTAATTCTTTGTAAATGATTCGGGGTTGATAGGAGTTGTAAAAAGTTTACTCTTATCTTCATCTTTAAAATCATTTTTTTTGTAAGAGTGAATAATCAGCTTCGAAAGTGTTTTTGAATTATCTGGCATCTTTTTCTTTTAATATTTCCAAAATTTTTTCTACACAGGCGGTAATAATTTCTTCCTGGGGCGATACATTATTATTGGTATTTTGGGATGGCACAGAAACCGCGCCTCCGGTACCTTCCTGTGTTACTGTTGCTTTGATTACCAGTTCCCTTACTTCTATTGGCATCTTATTTAGTTTGAGGATTATCAAATAATAACCGGTTATAATTCAGTTCCAATGTTTCGATTAATACAGCGCCCTGTTCTGCGTTTAATTCACCAATCTTCCAACTTCGTGGCCACACATTATTTATCGCCCAATGCATTAAGGCATTATGTTGTTCGTCTAAAAGTGATATGGTAACCGTTTGCAAAGGCACCACTTTTTCATCGTCAAATGCCTGCTTGAGCCATTTCGTTAATTTAGAATCAGATGGCTTCAGCAATCCGCGCTTTAAAGTAAGTGGCCCATATTTTCTGCGAACAGGCAATACGTGTTCAAAGCGGTTTTCGCCACCTTCTCTTATTTGCTCCGTATCCAAAGTGGAATCTAATCCTGTAACAGACTGAAACCTGATGTCGGTTTTATCCTGGGCATCAAAATTGAAATCTACTTTGAAATGAAAATTTACTGTCTGATATAGAATGTCAGGCATCGCAGGTTACTTTTAAAAATGAAAAAATCAGGGTTTGGCCATGGTAAGGCCTTCATGAACAAAAGTCAATGTTTCAATGGCCACTTCATTTCCATCAGCCTTTAAATCAGTGGATTGAATTTTTGAATGGCCATGCCCTTGACAAAGTCCATACGATGATAGCTTTATGTTCTTCATTTAAAAGTTTAATAGTTACCGTGCGCCTGTAAGTTTCCTTTTTTTCCTGGAACATAGCTGTTTTCACCCACTGGTTAAAATATTCAAGATCGTCAAGGATGATACCCCGCTTCAAAGTAACATCCGTATATTTTGTAAGCCCGGGTTGTTTGGTTTTATTGTAAGCCGGCAGGTTTCCTTCTCGGTATTCTATCACCTCAGTTTCAAAATCAAGCCCGGTTACTTCGGTAAAACCCAGCCTTGTTCCACCCCATTCCAATTCGAAATGGAATTTTGGAAGAGGATATTTAAAATCTGGCATGTTGTTTAATTTAAAAGGTTAATAAAATTTTTAATTACATCTTGTTTTTGGGTCCACTGCTTTTATGGCTTTTACCAAACTATTTTTACAGGCTGTAAGCGCTTCTTTTTGTTTATTGGCTTCCTGTAGTTGTGCGGTCAAATCTGTGTATTGTGTTTCATCTGCTGCCAGCCATTTCTGCACGCAAGCCTTATAAGAATTGTTGCAAATAGGAAAATCGAAAGTGGGCAGCAATTCACAATTTTCATCACCGCAATCATCTTGTATAGTATTCGTTTGGGTGGTGGGCTGGGTATTTGTGTTAGAAGTGGCAGTTGTGCCGGTATCTACACAAGGAACATCACATGCAAAAGCTTTGTACCATTCACATATCACGGTTTTAAATCCATAAAAAATATCATCCCCCGCGCATGGTGTGGGGCTTGGAGGGCAAGGGGCAAAGCCTTCATAATTGCAATCTTTAGTAGAAATATTATTTCTTATGAGGTTGGCAATCTTTACCGCGGCTACTATGTTTTTAATAATGTCGTCCCTTAGCTTTATTACAATATCTAATTTAGCTTTGTAATCATCAAGGGCTTTCAAAATACCCTGGCCTTTTACCAAAGAAGGATCGGTATTGTTAGTAATACAATTTTGAATATCATCGTACTGTGTTTTTATCAAATCGAGTTGCATAAAGAAATCACGAATCATGCAAAAAAGTGTTTCTACTGCATCCACAGCTTTGCATGAGTTGTACCAAATCTTGTCACTCTGCACGGCTATCAATTCAAGTTGGTTGCATATTGCCAACGCCAGGTCTTGTGCATTATTTAACTCATCAACCCAGGTTCGGTATTTATTTCTTCTATCTGTAATTAACACCAGTTTATTTTGTATCTGGGTGCGCCTGTTCCACTATGCTGTTGTATTTCTGTGTTACCGTTTTCAGTTCATCCAGCCAGGTGTCATAGCAACAATCCACACAGGTAGGGTCGCCCGGATTTTGCGTTTTGCAGCAATCCAGGATGGTATCAGTGTCCCAGCCTTGGGCGATGTCGGTATAATTATGTTTTGTGAGCATACTATTTTTTTTAATTTTTTGAATAATATTTTTTTAATCACATTTTTTATCGGGATTATCCGGAGTATCGCAACAGAAGGTAACTTGGACATCTTTGCAGATATCACAAATATCAGATCCGCATTTCTGAAGGCGTGGGTTGCATCCGTCTTTACAATTATCTTTTCCGGTACTATCGGGGTTGGTTGGAGTAATAGTAACACATTTGCAGGGAGGGCAACACAGGAATTTGGTAGTGTCATAATAGCCTTCAAAATCACTGCGCATACTATTGCGGTCCATTGCTGATTGAGTAATTGCTTTTACAGAATCTACCAGGCCGGATTGTAATTTGTCGAGGTCGCCCTTGCGCGTTTTCATCGTATCACTGATGAGTTTTTCAAAAGCGTTCGACTTATCAGACAATGTTGTTTGCAAAGGTCCCAGCGTGTCAATATTGGAAAACATCTGGATACCGGTAACATCAGCCGAGGCTTGGAAAATATAGTCTATATCTTTTCCCAGCCCTTTAGGAAGGCAGATCAAACTATTAATTTCAGATTCTGTGTTTTTACAGGCATCCGGCGGTTGCTTTGGATCATCATTGCAGTTCTCCAAAACCTTTCCTGTAAGTGCTTTCCATTGCGCGGCGTTGCATTTATCCGTAATGCTGTCGTCTAATTTGCAGGAAGCGGATTTCAAATCAGCGAACTTACTTTTGGCATCTTTGATTTGTTTGGTGATATCAGTTAACACTTTATTCAGGTCAGTATTTAATTTAGCCAAAGAGGCAACATTTGTTTTAATAGAACTGTTGGTTTGCAGCAATTCCGTTCCCGCGCTTATTTCCAGGTTTCTATACCGCCGGTAGTTTTCTTCCGTATGAAGAAACATACATTTCTTTTCTTTGAACACATCATACTCACCATCAAATTTCTTTTCCTGTTGTGCTACATTGCCTTCAGTTTCATATAAAAGAGTGCAAATGGCCATGCGCTCTGTAGTGATGCTTTTTTGTGTGGCGTTGTCTTTGTCTTTGCAATCATCGCAGCCATTATCGGGTGGGGGGCAATCGCCATTTCTTTTTTGAATGCTCATAATAATATTTTTTTAAATGGATAATTATTTAAGATTCCTGCAACATTTTGTGCATAAACCTGAGTATGATAAACTCTGCGGGCCTAACTACTGCCAAACCGATTTCCACTATCATTCGCCCTTCAAAAATATCCTGCTCCGTCATGGTTTCGCCTAGGCCTACGTGAACGAAATAGGCTTCTTTAGTCGATGCGCCCATTAATGCCCCGGATTTCCATTGCTGAGTGAGGTAATTCCCAATCATTGATTTTATGCGTACCCAGGTATTGATATCATTGGGTTCAAATACAAATTGCTCGGTGGCGTTTTTGGTGGATTCTTCTACCATATTAAAATACCTGCGCACAGAAATATACCTCCATTCATTATCGTTACCGGCAAGCGTGCGTGCGCCCCAAACATACTGGCGATGGCCTTCAAATTTCCTTATCACATTTACCGATTTGCCTGCCACAGCATCTACATTCAAATCCTGTTGTTCATCATTAGTTATTAAGTATTGTGGAGCGATAGCGTTTTCAATGTTCACATTAGCCGGGGCTTTCCACACACCGCGCGCATTGTCTACCGCGGCATATATTCCTACTATAGCAGGGGATGGCGGCAGCAACATCCGAATATTAGTGATGGCATTTTTTGCCTGGAAATATTGAGCGTTATTGATATTTTTTAGATCCGCGAGATTTGAAGCGGCGGCCCCCGTAACAATTATAGAGGCATCATTATCCGTAGCCTGGCCGCCCGGCATTTTATAATTATAATCAACGCCTGCATAGATTTTAGGGAAATAAGCTGCGGCATATTTCAGGTCATCTGTTGTGCCGGATATGATATTTCTTAAACCGCCTGTCCCTCCGTTTCCATTGATGTCAAAATCCCACACATCTCCGTTGGCCACATCATGGTATACATCCATTACTACAAAACGATCCTGAAGGTTCACTGCCTGTGCTATTGCCGTTGAATACACATCATAATAATCGGTAGCTGTTGCCAGGTTGATAGCATCCGGAAACAATAACAAGGTCACTTCATTTACCTTAGCCACTTCGGCAAGGCCATCCTTTAAATCCTGCGCTACAATTTGCCCTCCTGTTGATACATAATCGCCTACAGAAGTTATCCAGCAGGGGCCTCCGCCGTTGGCAAAAAACATCTGCATGGAATAATGCATTAAAAATCTGGATCGGAGCGTTTCATCCACTTTTCCATTTACATCAGTCCTGGAACCGGAACTGGTAAAGGCAACCGTTATACTTCCGTTTTCAGGTGAAGGGTAACCGAAATATTGCTCGTACTGCAGCAGCGATTCTATTCGCCACGGCGTGTTGTGCAAATCGCCCGCTTCTTTCCATTGGGCTATTTCAGTATATCCGATAAACGCGGGAATGGCAGTTTCGACGGATGCAATACTTGGCGGGAGATGAGGGATTTCCTCAATGTACACTCCCGGGGTTTTATAATCTGCTGGCATGGAATTATTATTTAGGGTTTAAAAATTATTTTTTGGCCCCGCATTTATCACTTACCACCTATTACTTTTCATTATTCACTTCTTACTACTCACACTAATGGAAACATATCGGACACCGGCACCATGATGTCAAAACAAATTCTTTCCTTCTCATCTTTTGCAATCTGAAAATTCACCGGGCCGGGAAAATATTTTGTATCCGCACTTCCCTGCTTTGGTAATTTGTAATAAGAATTTGAAATAGAATTGGGCTGCAGGCTTAATAAGTTAAGGCCGTCTTTAAATAGATAATTCGTCAATGAAGGATCCAGTTTTAATTCCTTTCCATTTACATTTCTGAATCTCCAAAAGGCAAACCTGCTTTTAACAGGTATCTCAAAAATGGGCGCTTCGGCCCACACGTTTGCCGGGCTTCTTCTTTTAATTAAAAATCCGTCTGTGCCAAATAAGTTGAAAACGGCATTGGTAACTTTGGGCCGATATTAATGATGCCCCAGTTTTTCCTGCTGTAAAAGTTGTTATCGAAAATGAGTGAATGTGTTTTTGCAAAACCATTACTACCGCTTACTATGAGAGAATAGATGATATTTGGATAGGCAAAATTTTCAGGGATAGAAATTAAATCCGTTTTATCAGAAAAATCAAGAAGCGCTTTTTGAATAAAATCACTATTGTGAACCGAAATGGATTTAATAATAGTGCTGTCCTTATCCCTTAATTCAAACGTGGCATCGGTAATGTTTGAGCCGGCATCAAAAGAATAATAAAATTTTACCGGCACAAGCAGTTGGTCGTTTTCATTGGCAAAAGAATTGCCTGTAACGGGAAGCCATTGGCCGGCAACGCCATCATTATAAAATTCACGGATATCATTAGCACCAAAGGAAGCCAACCTGCCTTGTTGATAGGTTTCACTGCCATCAAAGGCTGAAATATCATTAGTTAAAAATGGAAATGTTTTTGGGCTTAATGAAGTTTCATTGGTAAAGAAATACAAAGAAGAAATTGGGCGGTATAATATTGAATTGGAATATTCTTCTATTAAATTATTTTTCTTTGAAACCAAAATATTAATATCAAAATTATCGGGCAACGGCTCAAAGGTTTCGTAAACCAAAGTATTATCAGCAAGTGTTTTTTGATTTACACGGATGGCCACTTTACAACCTGAATAGCCGGAGATTATTTTTAAATGATAATTTTTATAATGTGCCGAAAGATTTTCGGGAAACTCAAAACCCACATCGTCATTAACAGATCCTCTGCCGCCGCTAAATTCATTCAGCAAAAAATTCATGCGGCTGCTTTGATCAGGCTGTGCAAAAATGGTATCCCCGTTTTTATCTGTAAAGAAAAATTCGTGTATCAATTTTATTTCAAATAATATTTTATAAATCAATGCCATATTAACTGCCTGTTGTTTTATTAATATAGGTTTGTATTTCTTCTATCAGTGGCACTTCCCTTACTTTGGCGCGTTCTGTAATGCTCACCAGCCTTAGTTTATACATTACGAAAGGTATTTGCCTTCCACCCAGCGACCCCCACAAATGATTGATCTGCTCAAACGTTAGCGTATATAATTCCATTGTAAATTTCAGATTCACCAAATCGTTATCATCAAGATTTATAGCTCCGCCAGATACCGAAGAGGAAGCGGAAAAAACATTTTTACTCTGTATGAAAGAAATAATATAGGAGAGCCTTTTTAAAGCAAGTACATAATCATTACCCGAATAATTGCAGGTAAGCAAAACATAGAGATTAAGATAAACAGGCGCATTTTCATAAACTGCGTTATTCAAAAATGGCCTCTTGAGGGATGGTTGATTTTTTAAAGTACTTTCTTCTTCAATATTTACGAGCGTAATTACAATATTATCGGTAAGCGTATTTCCTGTGGGAGTTTCGAGGAATCCGATATTATCTATTACAACAGTAGCCGTATCTTTTGTGGAAAGATAATTCGTCAACTCGTCCTTGAGCAATATGAGCGCTGTATCAACCATGGGGTTACAATTTTAATGTTACAGAGCCTATTTTTAATCAGGAAGGAAAAAACAAGAGAGCAAAAGCAATACAATTGATAAGTTCAATTATGAAAAATAAAATTGTACTTCTGATAAAAGCCATGATGAAACAGGGATAAACCTGCCAATCTATAGCATTTATCATGCTAATTGAAATCTATTTTTGAGTGTGTATGGTGTGTAGGATTAAATCAGAAATGAAGGTAAAAAGATTATTTGGAACTTTCCAAATTTTTTTTAAAAAACTAATTTTTTACGACGAGTCCGGATTCTCAAGGAGGGGTAACCTTACCGGTTAAACTGCCAGGCATAAAGTTGATATATTGCCCCTTTTTTTATATTGGAACAGAAAAATAAAATTTAAAATCTTAATTATCCAACCGTCGCAATTTTCTTTTCATTGGCATGGTCACTTTCAATTACTCCATCCTTCAGGCGAATGATGCGCTGTGCATGGTCGGCGATGTCTTCTTCGTGAGTCACCAAAATAACTGTATTTCCTTCATCCTGGATCTTAGCGAAAATTTGCATGATTTCTTCAGAAGTTTTTGAATCCAGGTTTCCGGTAGGCTCGTCTGCGAGAATAATTGAAGGGTTATTTACCAGTGCACGCGCAATAGCCACACGCTGGTTTTGCCGCCCGATAATTCATTGGGTTTATGATGGCTTCTATCGGCCAGGCCCACTCTGTCAAGCATTTCAAGAGCTTGCTCCATTCTTGGTTTTTTAGGGGTTCCATTATAAATTAATGGCAACGCCACATTTTCTGCAGCCGTTAAACGTGGCAATAAATTAAATTGTTGAAATACAAATCCGATTTCTTTATTGCGCACATCCGCCAGGTCATCATCCTCCATTTTACTTACATCTGCGCCATTAAGAGTATACCGCCCGGCAGTGGGAGAGTCGAGGCAACCGAGAATATTCATCAAAGTTGATTTTCCACTTCCGCTTGGGCCCATCAAAGCCACATATTCATTTTTAAAAACTTCCAGGGAAATCCCTTTCAGCACTTTTAATTCCTGCTTTCCGAGGTAATAACTTTTTTGAATATTTTCTAATTCTATTATTAAAGCCATTTTTGATTATTAAATTTATTAATGATTAGAACTTCGTGCATATTATCAATTTTCACCTCAGCTGATTATTTCTTAATGACTTTTGGTACTTTAAAAAAGCCATCATCATGTAAAGGCGCATTTTTAAAAACTTCCTCCCGGTTTATTTCTCCTTTCACCTCATCTTTTCTGAAAATATTTACATTCCCGCTCATGTGAAGCAAAGGTTCAACGCCGGTTGTATCCAGTTCGTTTAATTTATCAATAAAGCCAATCATTTCCTGAAGGCTGTTTTTTATTTCCGCTTTTTCTTCTTCACCAAATTCGAGCCTTGAAAGATTGGCCAATTTTTCAATTAATGCATCATTTACATCCATTTGGCAAATATAACAGGTTTATTTTTTTTAAGTGAGTATCCGAATCCCGTTCATCATTTTTTGGAGCTGTAAGGAGAAAAGTTTAGAAAAAGCGTTAGAAAAGAATGGGCAAAGTATATGGTCAAATTTAATAAAAATAAAGCAAGAGGTTTAAATTCTTAAAAATAATAACCTACAGAAATCCATATCTGGATATCCAGATAGCCATTTGAATAAGTATCCGGATCGGTTTTGTCAATATTTATATATCTGCCATATCCTAAACTTGTTTGTAAATCCGTTACGAAATTGTTTTTTAAAAGCCATAAGCCTCCTACCGAGAATCCCCCTCGTATGGAGTTTGCCGAAAAATCTCTGCTTGGGTAGCCAAATAAACCAGAGTTATCAGTATGCCCGGTGGTATTTATATTTCTATGTAGAATTCCAGTATAAGCTCCTAAATATGGAGTTATTTCTCCCTTTTTAATTACATCAAAATATTTCTTTCCTCTTAATAAAAATCCATTATAATCATAGTGATCAGTAAAAAAGAAATTATTGAATTCGCCCTTCATATAAGTAAGCTCCAAAGAAAATGATTTATTTAAAAATTTTTCAAAAGAAATGGAAGGCCCTTTTCCGGCTAAATTTAAAAGATTTGTCTTCACTAATAATCTTTCTGGTTCTTTGACTTTTTGACTTTGAGAAAATATAGGAGGTATCAGGAGAAAACACATGATAAATGCAATTATGAGTTTCGGATTTAGAATGTGATTTATCATTGTTTTCTAATTGAGATGTAAGATAATAAAAAGCAATTGAAAAAATTATTGGAACTTATCAAAGAATCCCATTCCATTATAATGGAAACAGATTAGGGGATTTTCTAACGAATATTGCAGCCATTATCCTTTTTAAGCCTCTATCTTTCTTCATCTAAATTCTCTAAACTATCTAACCACATCCAGTCTATTCAAACCGTCTAAGCCGTTTTCCCAAATCTATTTATCTTCGCCAACTTATGAAAAAGGAGAAAGAAACCATGCCTACCGGCAGGCAGGTAGTAATGAGTGGCATCAGGCCAACGGGATTTTTACACCTCGGAAATTATTTTGGCGCTATCCGCAACTATGTGAAAATGCAGGAAGATTATGAATGCTATTTCATGGTGGCTGATTTGCATTCGTTAACAACGCATCCTGATACAAAAGGGCTGAAAGCTAATGTCCACAGAGTTTTGGCAGAAAATATCGCTTGTGGGCTCGACCCTGAAAAAGTGGCTTTATATTGCCAAAGCCATTTATACCAAACCGGCGAATTGTACCTTTATTTAAATATGCTGGCTTATAAAGGCGAACTTGAAAAGACACCCACTTTTAAAGATAAAGCGCGCCAGCATCCCGATAATATTAACGCAGGATTATTAACTTACCCGGTTTTGATGGCTGCTGATATTTTAATTCACCGCGCCAAATATGTGCCTGTAGGAAAAGACCAGGAACAACACCTGGAGATTGCAAGGAATTATGTGAACCGGTTTAATCACCGCTATGGGGAAGTTTTTCCGGAGCCTGTTGCTTTTAATTTCAATAATAAATTAGTAAAGGTTCCTTCGCTCGATGGAAGCGGAAAGATGAGCAAAAGCGAAAACCAGATGGCAACTTTATATTTAGCTGATGAAGACGGCGCGATCAGGAAAAAAATAATGAAAGCTGAAACTGACAGCGGCCCCACCCAAAATAATTCAGTAAAACCAGCGTATATTGAAAATCTTTTTTTGTTGATGAAACTGGTGAGCAGCAACGAAACCTTACAACATTTTGAAGAGAAGTTCAACAATTGTTCAATCAGGTATGGCGATATGAAAAAACAATTAGCCGAAGACATGGTGCAATTTATTTCGCCTATCCGCCAAAAAGTAAATGATATTTTGAGTGATGAAAATTATTTACAAAATGTGATGAAACAAGGCGCTGAAAAAGCCATCTCAAGTGCGGGAAAGACCATGCAAAAAGTAAGGAATGCAATGGGGTTGAATTATTTCTGAAAGCTGAAACCCCGCTGGCTAAAAGCTCACAGATACTTTGTGCCAAAAAATAAATATAAAATTTTATACTATTGATTTTATATTTACTTTTAAATGCCTGCCACCCGGAAGGTTGAAAATAAATATTGAAAATAAAAACAGCAAAAAAGGAATGGCAAAATTAAAGAAGCCCAAACACATAGCGGTTGCCGGAAATATTGGAGCGGGCAAAACTACGTTGACGGAATTATTAAGTAAGCATTTTAAATGGATTCCACAATTTGAAGATGTTGACCACAATCCTTACCTCAACGATTTTTATGAGGATATGCCGCGGTGGAGTTTTAATTTACAAATATTTTTTTTGAACAGCAGGCTTAATCAATTATTGGAAATCCAACGTGGTTCTGAAACCGTTATCCAGGACAGGACAATCTATGAAGACGCCAATATTTTTGCGCCCAACCTTCACGATATGGGCTTAATGGCCAAGCGGGATTTTACCAATTATTATACCTTTTTTGAAACTTTAAAATCAATGGTGAAGCCACCCGACCTTTTGATTTATTTAAACGCTTCTGTACCAACTTTGGTGGCTCAAATTCAAAAACGTGGCCGTGAATATGAAGAGAATATCCGGCTCGATTATTTGAAAAAATTAAATGATTATTATAGTAAATTTATTTCGGATTATAAAGAAGGCCCTTTATTAATCATTGATGCCGATAAAAATAAATTTGCCGAAAATGAGGAAGACCTTGGCCTGATAATTAACCAGATAGACGCACAATTGTATGGATTGTTTTAAAAAATGTTTTGCCTGGTAGTAAACGAACAAATTCCCTGGTTTTTTATTTTGCATACTTGAACTTCTCCATGCTCAGAAAGAGATTAATCTTTAATTTTTGGTAGAAATTCATTTTTTATCAAGGTGCAAAACAAAATCCAGGTCAGAAAAAATTCCTTCAATTATTTTTCCTGTATAAGGCGTGCCGCCAATCAAAACCACTTTTTTTATAAAGTTGATGATGATGAAATTTTTCTGCTTTGTTCCATCTTTTTCCGGATCGGCAAAATAAGTGGGCGTATGGATAAAATACCAATCAGGGGCAAAATTTTCCAACTCTTTTTTTGATGGCTTTGAAAATGCTTTCAACACCAATAAATCATCTTTTGGATTTTCATTAATATGCCGGATTTTCAATTTGCGCTCAAAGTTGAGAAGCGAATAACTATCTCTTATCCATATTTGTTTTTTATCTAAATGGCCCATCATTTTTTGAAAAAGTGAATCAAAATATTTTTCTTCAATGAAATGAATGGTTTCAGAAGAATCAAAACTATTTGCATGAACAGGGCCTCTTACTATAAGCCGATTCGGTAAACTTCTATTCTCATGTTTTTTAGTTTCTTTTAAAAGGCCAATTTGTTTCTTCAATTCTTTTTCAGAAATCTGGTAAAAAGTATTTTCGGCCGAGGCAAGGCCAATAGAAAACAGGATATTTTTTGGAATTTTGAATAGCGGGGGTACTGACATAAAAATTATTTCGTTTGGAAGTAAAGTTAGTCATTCAATACTTTGTTATTCTTTGAAGCATAATTTAGATTTATCATTTTTCAAAAAAATAAAATATTTTATTCTTGTATATTGCAGGGGTTAATTTAAATTTTATTTTAGATGAATTTTGATGAGGCTACTTAAAAAATAAAAATGATAAGATGAAGTATTTACCATTAAACCCCCGGATATTTATTGATAACAGAAAAAGGTTTACGGCAAAAATGGATAAAAATTCCATTGCTATTTTCAACAGCAATGATGAGTTGCCTATGAATGGCGACGCTTTGCTCCCTTTTGTACAAAATTCAGATTTGTTCTGGCTTTCGGGGATTGAGCAGGAAGAAACCATGGTGATTTTATATCCTGATAACCCTGATCCTAAATATAGGGAAGTCTTGGTTTTGGTTCGCCCGAATGAATTAAAGGAAAAATGGAACGGGCACCAGTTGAGAAAAAATGAAGCGGAAGCCATTTCAGGAATAAAAAGAATCGTTTGGCTGGATGGCCTTGAAGGCTTTTTGCAGCAATGGATCCATTTGGCAGATACGATTTACCTGAATACGAATGAAAATGACCGCAAAGCTAATGAAGTTCCGGTTCGTGATTACCGTTATGCTGCGTATATGCGTGAACGTTACCCTTTGCATAATTATAAAAGAAGCGCCAAAATTTTAAAGGAATTGCGCGCGATAAAAACGCCATTGGAAATTGAAGTGATGCAAAAAGCAATTGACATTACCGATAATACTTTCAGGCGGTTATTAAAATTTATAAAACCGGGTGTGATGGAATATGAAATTGATGCAGAAATCTGGCATTCGTTTCTTTCTCAACGCGCTTCCGGCACAGCTTATGGAAGTATTCTTGCGAGTGGCGACCGGGCAAGGGTTTTGCATTATGTAAGCAACAATGAGGAATGCAAAGATGGTGAATTAATATTGATGGATTTTGGCGCGCGTTATGGAAATTATTCGGCTGACCTTACCCGGACAATTCCTGTAAACGGAAAATTTTCAAAAAGGCAAAAAACAGTTTATAATGCTTGTTTGGATTTGCATTATTATTGTGCTTCCATTTTAAAACCAGGAATAACTATTAATGATTATACGGAAAAAGTGGGAGATAAGGCTACGGAGCTTTTTCAAAAAATCGGGTTGTTAAAAAAATCGGATATTAAAAATGAAGATCCTGGCAACCGGGCTTATAGAAAATATTTGTACCACGGAATTTCGCATCATTTGGGAATTGATGTTCACGACCTGGGAACCAAAACTGAACCGATAAAAGCAGGAATGGTTTTTACCATCGAACCGGGCATTTATATTGAAGAAGAGAAAATGGGAATAAGAATAGAAGATAATTATTGGATTACTAAAAATGGGAATAATGATTTGATGAAAAATATTCCCAAAACAGTAGAAGAGATCGAAGCGCTGATGAAATAGAGGCAACCGACGACGGACAACCGACGGCCGATAACTGATAGCTAAACAAAAAAATCTAAATTAGTTTCTATGCCATTTAAATTTGAAAAATTGCAAATTTGGCAATTGGCAATTGATAGTTCATTTGAAATTCACGAACTAACAAGGCGCTTTCCTAAGGAAGAATTATTCATTCTGACGCCTCAAATAAAGAGAGCTGCCGATTCTATATCTTTAAATATCGCTGAGGGTTCAACCGGGCAATCAAATCCGGAGCAAAAAAGATTTTTGGGCTATGCACAACGATCAGCTTTAGAAGTTGTAGGTTGTTTGTATATTGGGAAACGAAGAGGTTTGGTATTTGAAGAGCAATTTGAAACTCATTATAATGAACTTGATAAATTGGTAGCAATGATTCAAAAATTTAAAAATTCACTTAATTAAAAAAAACCGACGACTGTCCACCGACAACAGGCTAACCGATTGAATAATTCTTGGTGGCCAGGTCATCGGTAGTCGGTGGTCGGCTTTACAAATTATGAAACAAATCCCCAACCTCTTCACGCTTCTTAATTTATTTTTCGGTTGTATGGCAATCGTATTTGCATTGCAAACCGATACGGTTATTTTTTATATGAATGAGCAATATAGCAGCAGCTTTAATATTCCTGAAAAGATAAGCTGGGCGGCGGTTTGCATCATCATTGCGGCCATTATAGATTTCCTTGATGGATTTGTTGCCCGAATGCTTAAAGGCTACAAGTAACATGGGAAAGCAATTGGATTCATTGAGCGATTTAGTTAGTTTTGGTGTAGCGCCTTCTGTGATTCTTTACCAGCTATTGCGGTTTAGTTTTGCCCGCGAAGAAAACGGTTTGTATGTTTCAATTATATGGCTGGTACCTTCTTTCCTTATTGCATGCGCTGCGGCTTACCGGCTTGCGAAATTTAATTTAGGTACCGATCAGCAATTTTCTTTTAAAGGGTTACCGGTTCCGGCAGTAGGATTATTGATTGCGTCATTTCCACTTATTTTGCATTTTAATTTTATCAATAGTTTAAATGCTATAATTATTAATAAATGGTTTTTGTATGCGTTAATAATTTTACTCAGTTACCTGATGTTGAGCAGGCACCGGATGATGGCTTTAAAATTTTCTGATTTTACCTTAAAGAATAATTTGCCAAAAATTATTTTATTGATAACCGCAATTATTGCTGCGTTATTTTTGCATTGGATTGCGGTACCCGTTGTTTTTATAATTTATATTTTATTATCATTAACTATTCCGAAAGAAATCGAACCTCAAAAATAATATTGAATGAATTTTATTGCAGAAATAAAGATAATGCCATTGAAAGAGTTGCTGGACCCACAGGGAAAAGCAGTATTAGGCGGCACTTGCCAATCTTGGGATCAAAAGTGTGAATGATGTTAGAATTGGAAAACATATTCAGCTCAACATTGAGGCTGCCACGGCAGCAGAAGCCAGGGCAATTGCAGAAGAGGCATCTCAAAAATTATTGGCAAACCCGGTAATGGAAGAATTTACCATAGCAATTAGCTGATTAGCCAAAATAAATTAGCAAATGTGAAAATTAGCAAATGAATGAAACCTGCCAATTAATTTTTAAGAATTTTCATATTTTATAATTTTCACATTTTCAAATTAGAATGCTTTACATCGTTCCATCCCCCATAGGCAACCTTGCCGATATTACTTTCAGGGCTATTGAAGTTTTGAAGTCCGTTGACCTGATTTTAGCGGAAGATACCAGGACTTCGGGTAAGCTTCTCCGTTATTATAAAATAGAAAAACCCACTTCTGCTTATCATCAGCATAATGAGCATAAAATTGTGGCGCATTTAACAGGGCAATTGTCAGCAGGTAAATCAATGGCATTAATTACTGATGCAGGGACACCCGGGGTAAGCGACCCTGCTTTTTTATTAGTGCGGGAATGTATCAAAAATGATATAAAAGTGGAATGCCTTCCCGGTGCGACTGCCTTTGTTCCCGCTTTGGTCAATAGTGGCCTTCCGATGAACCGTTTTTGTTTTGAAGGGTTTTTACCTCTAAAAAAGGGAAGGCAAACTTTCTTAAAAAAAATGGCTGAAGAAGAACGGACAATGGTTTTTTATGAAAGCCCCATGCGGTTGGTAAAAACTTTGAAAGATTTTATAGAATATTTTGGCGCAGAAAGGCAATGCTGTGTGAGCCGGGAGCTCACCAAAATGTTTGAAGAAAATGAAAGAGGTTCGTTGCAGGAAGTTCATGATTATTTTAGTTCAAAAACAGTAAAAGGGGAAATTGTAATTGTAGTGGAAGGCAAATAAAAAATCTCTTTAGATGCCATGCCTGGGTTAATCAGCATCTTTACTAAAAGATAGTAAACCAACAAAAAAAGCTGATTTTAATTTTCGTGTAATTTTTGACGTTATATAGCCTTATTATTGATTAAAAAATAAATCAACTTTTTAACTTTTGGCTTACATACTCTTTATATGAAATCCTCATTATTTTACTCTCAAGCCATCCATAATAATTAAAATAGAGAAAGTAAAGATTGGTATGAGGATCATCCCTATACTTATCTAATTTGTTTAAAAATCCCCTGATTAATTCTTTAGCGGTTCGTTTAGTGAGTGCGACAGACAACTGCTTCAAAAACAACACAAGTTCACGCTCAAAAGGGCGGAGTTTTTTTCTGGCATATAAAAAGTGATAGGCTGTTTGTATAGCGCTGTTTAGCCGGTTCAATTCTTTTTCTTCATAGAGGATAAGTAACTGGAACAGCAGGGAAAAATACAAAATATCTTCCCGGTTTATTTGCTGGTTTTGTTCTTTGATTTGATTCAACAACTTTTCCGAATCTTCCCATTGCTCCAGTATAAAATAAGAAATACAAACTGAGGAGAGTACAGAAAGCTGTTCAGCAGGAGACAATATTTTTGAGACGTAAGAAAATATAGTCGCTGCGTTATTATCAATCGTCATTTTTACCTGGCCATACTTTGCGGTTTTGAGATAAATTTTTAGTTCTGTATTAAACCGGATAACTTCAAAATGCCTGCGATAAAATTCATTTTTCAAATGACTCTTTTCGAGTTTACGGTAAGCTGTTATATTTTCCTGGCCCTGCAAAATATTTTTACCTGCAAAATCATTATAGCAACAGGTATTTACAGAATTAATGAAAAGTGGCGCGTATTCATTTATAAGATGCGGATTAGCGCTCCATAAATCATATATTTTCTGGCAGCTACGTGTACAAAAATTATTTTCATGCAGCATGTATTGACATAATGCTAATGTATTCAGGTAAAACAGGTATATCAGCGTTTGCCGATACTCTACTGGTTTTATCGTTTCCAAAACTGATTTCGCATCATTTATTTCGGCCAACTCTTCCGAAGTGATGGGCAACCACGAGCGATAGGTTAGGTTTTTTACTTTTTCATATAAAAACCGGATTTGAGCAAATGATTTATGATCGTTAATCGCACCTTCCAACGTGGAAAACATAGAATGCGTGGATACTTTAAACTGTTTGTAATCCTTATATTCCAGAACACGGTTTTGCTGATGAAGCAATAAAATCAGGAAGTGGTATTTTCCATATTTTGTAGCAAGGGCTATTGCTTTTTTACAAATCTTATGAGCCAGGTAAAGCAGCCCTTTTTCATGCAGCATTTTAATCTGATCCTGCATAAAATATAGCTGTGTATCTATGGAATTATTTTTTTTCTGAAATACAATTGTATTGAGAAGGTCTTTATACAGATAAGTTTTGAGGCCCGAAAAATGGATCTTATTTTTAATTCCAAGCGCGTTGCATAATTTATTGTCATCAGGGACATCACTTTCATCTATAAGTTTGTAAAGCCTTAAATGCAATGAGGAGTTTTGATCAGCATGCCGTTTAGCCATTTTTGTATAATAAGATTTTTCACTGCGGCTTAATCCTTTTATCAGTGTGAAAATATCTGCGCTATTTCCTTCCTCTTTCATAAAGCTGGTTTGAAAAATAATTATTGAAACTTAAAAGTTTGAATACTAAAATAACACTAATTTTTTAAACTGGTTGTATATTGATAATTAGTTAAAACCCGTTCATTATTTGCGCCTTAGGTGGGTTTCAATTACTAAAAAACAACATAAATTCTAATGGTACCGCTTCTATAGTATAGATAAATTTACTGGGAAATCACTTGACGACTTCTAAACATTTTAAAAAGCGAAATGATTAATAAAAGGCCTCAAAGTTTCAAAGCTGAATTGATTAATGGCTTTGCAAGTAGAATGAGGTTGAAATTATTTTGCATGGGTTAATAAATATTCTAAATTATGAACGTCTATACCTCTGATATTGATACCTGTATTGAAGATGAAATTTTCAATGAGATCAATTCAATAATTAAAAAAGGAACCTTTCTGCAAAATAAACTGATAAAAAAAGAAGATTATTTTTTTAATAATTTTCTTACTGAGATGAAAAGTTTTCTTGACAGGGATTCGTTTCTTTATGTGTGCTTTGTAATTAAAAAGTATAACCTTGCTTTAGACGAATTACGAAGAAACAATTTTTCATCAGCCGAAAATTATTTTTCTGATATAGAAGCTGTAATTTCAGGCGATCACTCTATTCCTAATCTTATTATTACCACCATGGCTAATAATGTTTTAGCCTATAAAGCTTATAAATATGGTAACCCGGAAGAAGTATTTAGCTTGCTTTTAAATTCTCTTGAAATTGACTGTATATTAGAAAAGAAAGGTTTTAGTTTATTGCATTTTCATAAAATACAAACACTTCATAATATAGCCAGGGCTTATCTTAAACAAAATTTAAGTTCGGGTGTCCATCTTTCTTTGGAACTGATGAAATATTTATCAGCAAAGGAGGGGAATTTCCGGTTAGGGAAATTTATTTTTCTACAGGAAAAAAATACGCAGTCGCAACGACTGCGCAGAGAATTGATTTTGCAAATAGTAAATGATTTGATCTTCCATTTTATAAAACATGATGAAAATGATATTTATTATTTAGAAATTTTCAGAAGAAATCTTGCCACACTCGAACAAAAAGAAAATTATATTTCTTTCGTAGAAGAATGGTTAGAAATTGTTTTGGATTTAAATAAGAATCCCGGAACAGGCAGCATCAATGCAGCAACAAAATTTTTAAATTTCGATAGTGATAAATTAGCATGTTTAACTATTTTTTTAGTAAAAAAATTACTTTTAATTTATCCTATTGAAAATGAACAAGTCAAGAAAGGCCAGATCAAATATGAGTTCTTATGGATTCAGCATTTGAATAAAAAATTTCCTGATTAAAAACGAATTTCAAAATACAAATTCAACTTGTTTCTTTGTTTACTATTACCCGGGGTTTTGGTTGTTATTGGAATATTTTTGCTTAGGTATCCGTTCAATAATCAATTTATTTTCCTTTTTTCCGTATATGCCTAAGGTTATGCTTAACAAAAATGTTGAATAAAAGTTTGTTTACTACAATAATAAGGAGTACTGGTAATGCCCGGTGCTGGCGCAAGTGTCTCGCTTGTGCCATGGTTGAAAAGAGGCAGTGATACTTGAATAAGAAACTAAAGGAAGTAAAAATAGTTTTTAAGTTGTAAATAAAGATTTCGTATATGCATAATAGCTATGCTTAATAAAAAACAAAAATTGTAATGTTTGTTTTGCAGGCAAAAGACATTTTTCCTTTAGGGAATGATGCGGTTATTAATACAACAAAGGAATTGACCGGCGCGAAAACAAAAGAAGAAATTATTGATTTAGCCGAAAAATGGCAACCTTTACGTTTTCTGGCAACCTATTTCTTACGGCATTATTATTTGGAAAAGCGTAAACGAAAAAATAAATAAAGCTTTTAAAGAAATATATTCCTATGTTACAAAACCGCGTTACCCCATTTGGCAAGATCATAAAAACACCAGCGCGCGGCGCGTGGATGGGCAACCGCGGAATTCTTCATAATGATCAACAGCAAGTACTTCGCCTGTTTAAACTGAAAGCATGGATAACCTGTAAACTTGAATTTAACGGAAGAAAACGGCGGGTAATGGCACCACACCGGTATACTGAACTTTTTTTTCTTGATGAAGCTACTTCTTTTGCAGCAGGACAGGCCTTGCTTTGAATGCCGCAGGGAAGATTACCATAAATTCAAATCGCTTTGGCTAAAGGGAAACCCTGAATATCATTTTGATGAAAAAATATCCATTAAAAAAATAGATGGCATTCTTCATAAGGAAAGAATTAGTTCCGGCAGATCGGAAGTAACCTACGAAGAAGATATATATTCTATCCCGGATGGTACTTTTATTGTGATTAGCGACAATGCTTATTTGGTTTTCAATAAACAAATATTTTTATGGTCCCCCTTTGGTTATGATAAAGGGAAACCCTTCCCGGATTCCAATAAGGTAACGGTTCTCACACCTGGAAGCACAGTGAATACTTTTCGCGCGGGCTATACACCGCAAATCGCTTTATCGTGAGCCGCGACTCAGTTTTAAAAAGGATAACTCTTTTGCAATAAGCTTTCCTGTTATTCAACTTTTAAAGTTCGTTATATGCAACCCTTAATTGTGAATAGGAAGCTTTACATCGACCGGGCTTTTTCCGTTTTTGTTACCAGGAAACCTTTCGTACTCTTTTAGTTTTATGTTGTCGGTCATATATTTTTTTACAAACCACCTGGAAAGGAAAGATGATAACAAAACATTGGTGAAAAAATTAGTAAACGTATCGCGGATCCAAAGGGAAAATTTTGTTTTGGGAACCAGGGAATGCGCAAAACTTTTGGCTACTTTTTGTTTATGTTCAATGAGCGGCCTAAAAATGTTTTCATATTGTTGAAATGCTGTTTTATAATTTCCGTTTGCTTCCATTAGCTCTCCTGCAAGAATGTAAGCGCCAACCATTGCAAGCGAAGATCCCTGGCCGGCAATAATGACGGAGCACTGCAGGCATCCCCCACTAACGCAACTCTGCCATCAGACCACCGATCCATTTTAATCTGGCTTACAGGGTCTAAGTAAAAATCGGGCGCTTTATCCAGGTTTTTAAGCAGGGAAGGGCTTTCCCAACCTACGTTTTTAAATTCAGAGAGAAGTATTTCTTTTTGCCGGCCAATATCGTGAGCAGCCGTAAAGCAATTTTTTGTTTGACGAGAAAATAAATAACGTAGTCAGTTTGTTTTCTTTCATTGAATAAACCTCAACCTGTTTCCCCGGGACAGAGTAGCTGTAATAAGAATTATTTTTTCGGACAGGATTATCTTTTTCCAGATAATTTTCTATGTTGAAAGGCCGCTACATAGTTGCCAAAATATTTTTCATATTGCTGTTCGTTTCCAAAAACTATATTACGCACATTTGAATGTAGCCCGTCTGCACCAATGACTAAATCAAAAGAGCGGACATTGCCACTTTTAAAAGTTACCAATGCTTCGCCGGTACTTTGTTCTATTTTACTGATGGAATCTCCGAAGATCAATTCTATATCTCTGTCGAGGTTGCCGTAAATAACTTTAGATAAATCGCTCCTAAATAAATTATAGTACCTGTTATTCAATATCCGCCTTAAACGAAATGAGTTAAGTGCACTTTTTCGTTTATTTTTTTTGTCCACAAAAACCAGGTCTTTTATTTTAAGGTCCACCTTTTGGAGTTCAGAAAGAAGCCCCATTTTTTCAGCTACGTCAAAACCTGCACCTACAAAATCAATTGCATAGCCGCCTTCCCTGAATTTGGGAGCTTGTTCAACAATAGTTGGATTAAAACCATATTTTTTCAGCCAATACGCGAGGGTAGGCCCGGCTATGCCGAATCCGGAAATTAAGATATTTTCATTTTTCATCTTTTGGAAGTTTTTATATTTTGTGATTAATTTTTTTCTATTTGTCTTTATTATGAGGATAACCATCTTTTAAAAGAAAAAATAATGACATGCAGTCCTATCCTCGCATGCATTCTTAGTAAAATTTAATTTGTCAATAATGTTTTCAGATTTCTTTAAGTTAAAATAGCCCAATAAACGTGGCAATGCATTATTACAAATACTACAAAATCTTTCACGCGCCTCATGTTTAATTATCAAACAAATGAAAGATGAAAAACGTGACACAGTTTAAAATATAATCGAAATACCAGGGAACGGCATTGCGAAGTTTTGCCGGCAAATCCATTCTTTTTTAAAAATATATCTTTGCAACTCTTTTTAGTACTTGCATGGAAGACATCAGAAAATTGCTTACCACTTATGCCTATAATATCTTAGGCTCTTACGAAGATGCAAAAGATATAGTACAGGATGCTTTCGTAAAATTTTCCAATATAAATAACGCTGGCATTGAAAATAAAAAAGCATACCTGGCCCGTACGGTTATTAACCTGTCCATTAATTTAAAAAAAAGGCAAAAAAAGCTAGTGAGGCAATATCACGGAGAATGGCTACCAGAGCCTGTTGCAACAGAAAAAGCCGATACAGCAATCATCAGGAAAGAAATTCTTTCTTATTCCCTGATGGTGCTTCTGGAAAAACTTAATGCGAAACAAAGGGCTGTTTTTATTTTAAAGGAAGCGTTTGATTATGATCACAAAGAAATAGCAGGCGTACTTCATATCACCGAAGAAAATTCCCGTAAAATATTCAGCCGGGCAAAACAGGAATTAAAAGCACCTAAAATTTCAGACAGTACTATTGTTTCAAAAAACTACCTTGATAAATACATGGATGTTATTTACAATGCAGATACTACCAAATTGGAAAATTTATTGCAAAATGATATTACGGTTATTTCTGACGGAGGTGGCAAAGCGTCAGCCATATTGCATCCGATTTACGGAAAGCCATTGGCTGCAAAATTCCTTCTCGGAATATATCAAAAGTTTTACAGTACAACTGATACACACATCAAAAAGACCTTCATCAACCATCATCCCGCGCTTTTATATTACCGGAATAATGAGTTATCTACCTGCCAGGTCTTTGCATTTGAAAATGGAAATATTTCCCGTATTTATTTTATTCGTAATCCTGATAAGCTGCAATCGCTCTAAAAAACTTCAATGAAAATGTCACGTTTCCCCGCGCGTGTTTGTTTTTATCTTGAATCAAAATTTTAGAATCATGGAAAGAATATCTTTAAATGAAGCGCCACAGGGAATGCTAAAGGTGGTGTTAAACGTAGAGCAGTACATTACCGAAAGTGGCATGGACAAAAAATTGCTGGGCCTGGTTCGGGTAAGGGCATCCCAAATCAATAGCTGTGCCTATTGCCTCGACATGCACATTAAGGAGGCCCGTCATGCAGGCGAAACTGAGCAACGGCTTTATTCTTTAACTGCATGGAGGGAAACTTCTTATTATTCCCCCAAAGAAAGGGCAGCGCTTGCTTTTACAGAAACGTTGACCAGGTTGCCTGAAGAAGAAAACGGCGATCATATACACGATGGCCTGTCAAAATATTTTTCCAAAGAGGAAATTGCTTACCTCACATTGGCTATTGCGCAAATCAATACCTGGAACAGAATTGTGAGGTCATTCGGCCCCGTGCCTGGGAATTATAAGGTGAAAGAAAAAGTGAGGCAAACTGAGATGGCGTAACGATCGATGTTTTTCATTTAAAAAGGGGTTGTTGTTTTAACGGTCAGGCAGCCTGCATTCACAACCTCTTTTTTCAGGAAACCTCCCGGGCATATTTTCGGGCAATTGATTGGTACAGAATTAGATTTTTTTTGGCTTTCAAACGAATCAAATAACAATTTTCCACTCCAATCCAATCTTTTCTATTAAAAGTTCAAAAAAGGAAACCACGGTACTATTGTAAACGCCCGTATAAAAAATGTTGAGAAAGTAAAGCAGAAAAATGAGAATTAAAAAAACACAGTAAACCGACAAATATTGCCTTTTGTTATTTTGTATAACTATAATGTATAAATGAAATTTTATTTCACTTTGAGATAAGGATATTGTCCAAGATCTTTATCCAGTCATTGATGCCTGTTTCATTGGTATTTATGCCAACACTTTTCTCGTTATAGGGCTGAAAAGTATTTTTGTTGGTAACTGAAAATAATCCTACTGTTGGTGTATTTACTGAACTGGCCAAATGCATAATTCCGCCATCCCCACAAATAAAAACTTCAGTATTTGCAATCAACGCCCCAACTTTTCGAACATCTTTGTTGGAATAAGTAGGTGCTTTAACTGCTATTTTTGAAATATTCTGAACAGGTAAAACTTCAATAATATTGAAATCCTTGTATTCAGTTTTTAGGCGCTCATAAAAATTTTCCCACCATTCGGCTGAATAGCATTTTTCACCGGTTGCAAAAGTAAACAGGCAAATAGTTTTCTTTTCATTATTTACTATTTTCTGTAGAACCTTTTTGCCTTCTTCTATTTCCGAAGCGCTTAATTTAAGGTTTAATGTGGGAACCGGGCTATTATTTTTGGGGAAACCCTGAGCCGCCAAATAATTTCTGAATGCATAAACCGGGTATTTTGCGGCATGTTCTTTATCCTGGTATTTTAATAAATCGTCTTCATTAACATCCCCAAAAAATTTATAAGTTGAATTAGCGAATTGAGTTGACAGCCTGCCTGACGAAGAATGGTGTACTACGTTAATGGTTAAATCGTAATGGTTCCTTTTTATAAATAACCACGCCTGGATTTCTTTTAGTAATTTTTTGAATGGTTTGACAGGAAGCCGGATAATATGATTGATGCTTTCATAATTTTTAAAAACCGCGGAAGCCAAATTCCCTTTTACAAATAAATCAATTTTACAGCCGGGGAATGTAGCTTCTACTTCCTGCAACAGCGGTGTAAATAGCAACAGGTTTCCTAACCTTTTGTTAGGCCTGCAAATTAAAATCCTTTTAATTGCTGAATTCGGGCGAAGTTCGATTGGAGTACTTTTGGGGTGGCCAATGTTTTTTGTTAAACCTTTGGTCAACTTCTTCCTTAACTTATTTATTTTTTTTAGGGTACCCATTTTTTGCAAAACACTTTTTCCGGATTGTAAACATATTCACTAATGTTTTATAATTAAAATTTTCTTTATCCTTTGCCTAAATATAAGCCCCGTGGATTTTCATTTTTTTTAAATCTATGGAATTGATAAAACAAAAGAAAACTTACCGGCAAAAAAGCCAGGTTATGCCGGTTTCAGTAAAATACTAAAACAATATAATGATAGGAAAATACCCAATGCGGCTTTTCGGCAGAATTATTTCTTAGCGATCTCTGCTTCGGGGTTTTTTAAAAAAGCATCTTTACATTCTTTTGAACAAAAGCCATAAATTTTTCCTTTGTAATGCGCAGTATCTTCAATACCGGCAGAAAGGGGCATTCCGCAGTTTAAATCTTTTTTAGAAGCAAAGGTTATATTCGGGTACTTATTTGCCGGTGCTACAACACTTGTAGCCTCTTTCGCATTTTTTACACTGGTTTCTTTTTGTGTGCGGCTGTTACAGGCCGCCAATAAAATCGAAATAACAAGAATTTTTTTCATAGTTGGTAAAAGTATGATTTTTGAAATTATTTTCTTTGTTAAGAATTAGATTTAAATATTTTTATTTTCCGGAATGAGCCATTTTAAATTTGGGATTGGTGAATTTAAAATTAATTAATAACTGAGCCCAAAACCAAATTTATACAATGGATTTTTTGAATCGTAAGGGACATCTTCTTTTTGATTGCGCACGGCTTCCATGGACGAGGGCAACTCAATTGGCAAATGGCCGCCCGGTTTGTATTTTCCAAAAACAACATCCAATACTGCTGCATCGCTGGCGCCAAAATCTGCCAGCAAACCCTTTGCATTAGCGCTGATATCAGGAATTACAGCAGGCCTGTCGAGATAGATATCAATAACAGTTGGAACTGTTTTTAGTATTTGCATAATACTGTCTTTTTGCTTTCCTTTAAAATCAAGGTCTCCAAAATGAAACATTTTTGCCATTGGAATATCTGAAGCAACAGGGTACCACGGTGTACTTAAACGTATGATAGCTACATCGGCTTCCGATGGTTTGCTTACTACCGTTCCATATTTTGAGGCCGTCGCGGAATCAATATTTTTTACATAAATTTTTAAAGAATTTATTTTTAGCGGCAATATTTTATTTTGCTGTCCTGGCAGGCTGCTATTTTTCAATAGAGTCATTGCCCTTCTCTGCGATTCTTCGCCTGCTTTTACAAAGGCTGGTTTGCCAACTATCTGGGAAGCTTGAGAAGCATCAATATATGGATTATCAAATAAGCCCAACTCAAATTTTAAACGTAACAACCGCGTAACAGAAGAATCAATTCTTTTCTCACTGACCTTTCCTTCTTTCACCAATTGTACTATGGCCTCAGGAATATTTTCTCCGCCAAACTGGTCCACTCCGGCATCAATAATTTTTTCAACCCGTTGTTCTGTATTCAGGTTTTCTTCGCCCCAGGCACGTGCCAGCCAAAGAATGTTTCCAAGATGCGTATCTGTAACCAAACCCCAATCGGTACAAACAATTCCATCATAATGCAATTGGTTTCTCAGCAAACCGGTAATAATTCCTTTATTATAAGAGAAACCCACGTGCTCGTGAGCAGAATCCATTGGTACGCCGTAATAAGGCATGATAGCCGCAGTGTGCGCTGCTATCGCAGCTTTAAAAGGGATTAAATGATAATCAAAATTATTGCCGGGATACACTTGCCCTTTTTGAAAAGGGAAATGCGGGTCAAGCCCGTTAAACTGCGGGCCGCCACCTGGAAAATGTTTGGTCATAGTAGCCACGCTTTGAGCGCCTAAAGTATCTGTTTGAAAACCTTCAATATATGCCGTTGCCATTTTAGCAGAGAGATTGGCATCTTCACCAAAAGAGCCTGCAATCCTTGGCCAGCGTGGTTCCGTAGTCAGGCCGATCTGCGGGTGCAAAGCTTCCCGGATGCCAACAGCGAGGTATTCCTGGCGTGCATCGTTGGCAAACTCGTGTGTTAAACTTGTATCGTCAATGGCCAGCAAAGCCCAGCGGTTCGCACCATTGAGAAAATGAAGCGGCGCTCATTGCAAAAACATTTTTGGTAAAATGGCTGCGCGGGTCAGATGCAATAGTGATGGGTATCCCCAATCTTGTTGAATCTTCAGCATATTTCTGCATGCTATCGTACCATTTTGCCAGCATATCCACCGAAGGGATAGCCCAAAGATTAAAATGGTTCATTTTTTTATCCCTCATCAAAACCATTGCATTGGGGGCAAAAGCAAACATCCCTTTGCCGGGCTTATCTTCGATGCTTCCATCATCATTTACCCTGGCGCCGTTTATAAACATCATTCCGGCTTTTTCTTCAATCGTCATTTGCGAAAGAAGGTCTTTTATTCTTGCCTCCACGGGCTGGCGGCTGTCTTCATAAACATCAAGTTTACCGTTTTTATTCAGGTCGCGAAAAGTAAAGCCATCAGCAGTTATTAAATGATCTGAGTTTTGCTTTACAGTAGCAGGAATGGTATTTTTTTCACCCGGTTTGCAGGATGAAAAAGCGATGCAAAAAACGATAGGTATTATATAAGCAATGAAGGGACTTACTTTATTCATAGAAATTGATTTAAAATATTTCTCGTAATTGAAATGATAAATATAGTAATTGTGATTGATATTGCCCTGCATTTATCAATAGGGTAAACTTCAATATCTGCAAATTCCGGATTGTATAAAATCTATTATTTCTTTCATACCCGGCTTGTAATTATGGGTGGTATCAACCTCAAGAGTGGGCACAGGCAAATGTATCGTTTCGTAGCTATCGGAAAGTAAACTGGTTTTTTTATTTGCCTCTTCACCATGAAATTTTTTTCGCCCGGGTTGATCCAAAATTCTTTTGTAAAATCTTTCTTTTGCTAATTCTAATGGAATTTTACAAACAATAATCCTCATTTCTGTTTTGTTTAAAAAGGGAGTGAGTTTTGGCTCCCATAATTTATGTTGAAAAGCAGCCTCAACAATTATTGATATATTTTTTGAAATCAATAGTCCAATGGCCTGGAAAAAAGTTTCATAAATATCGCGGGCCACCTTTTCATTCAATTGATGATGGTGGCGGCGTGTAGTATTTATATAACCTTCTTTCAATTCATCCCTGGAAAGAAGCGGGCATTTTATTTCTTTCGCCAGCAGGTGCGCCAATGAAGTTTTACCTGAAGCGGGGCGCCCTGTCACTACTATTAATAAAGGTTTATTCATAATTATTTTACTCCAGCTCGTTTATAATTCAAAATTACGAACCAGTTTTAAATAGATCAGTGAAGCAACAAATAGGCGGAATTTTTATTTTCAATTTCAAGGAAATTCTTTAAAATTGCTGTAGTTGTATTTTGTAGTTTCAGTATCGAATTGCAATTTATCGGTTAGGTAATTTATATAATTTTAAGTTCATTTTTGCTTCTTTGCTTTATCTCTTTCATTGTTTCTTCGATATTTGTTCAATACTTCTTCGATCGTTGTTCGATTCGTCTAATCCCATTTTACCTAAATACCTGAACTTTTGGTTTTGGTAATCGCTCATCAACTACAACAATGGCTTACCAAATATACAGGTATCGGAAGAAAGTTGGATGAGAGAAGGGGGCATTCCAAATTGTCGCTCGGGATTTTAAGGTTGCCAACGTTGTATATTGATATTCTCAAGCTAAAACGAACTTATTAAAGGTTGGCAACCTTGCGACAATTTGGAATGCACCAATGAGAAAAGAGTTGGTATTGCTTGTTTCCTACATTGACCGGTGCGTGGCAGTCCTTTTTGCCATGGCATCGTACATAGAGGCGGATCTTTATCTTCTCCCTTGGCCGATGCCCTCACCCGGCCCCGTTATCGGATGCGAATCCTGCTCATCTTTTCATCATGCGAATCCTGATTCAGACAATTATTTGCAGTAAACCTACAAATAATTACAATTTTTATTTTGTGGTGGGCAATGTCGAAGGTATTATGGTTTAGCAATTCAATACAATCGCTTACTCTATATAACATGCCCCTTCTGATAAATAAGCTTTCCCATTTTGCAAATCAAGGCGATCAAAAATACACCGATTGTCTTTATTCTTATATTTTCCATTGGCTTCCAGCACCAAATGTCCCGAATCGCCAAGCTCCACACCGCCGATACATAACGTATTTACTTTTGCAGTTTTGATCAGATAATTCAAAGCTGTATCTGCAGTTGAAAATAGTATGTTGCCTGATGGAGTAACTGTATTTATATGAGATGAAAAAGACCTTTTATCAATAATCGTTTCAATCTGCTCTTTCGTAAGATATTTATCACGGGGAAATAGCCCATACTGCTGCACTGAACTATCAAGTTTAATCATAAACTGATCGCAGGTGTAGGCAATTGCCCAACCTATATGCACCTCATAGCAAATACTAAAGGAAATACCATCATTAGGATGGCTGGTATCAGATTGAATAAGAGTGATATGATTGGTAAAAGCTGAATCCGTCAAATGGTTCTTTTCCATAAAAATCTCTTTCCACATTGCCTGGTATTTCCGGACGAAGGTGTCCGTGCTTACTGTTCCAAAGTAATAATTGTCTAAGTAACCATAAGGGCAGGCAGGAGTGCAAACCACCGTATTATCTTCGGGAGGTTGTATTTTATTCTCTTTATGACAAGCATATAATAGTGATGATACCAAGAGACAAAGGGCTGTTTGTTTCATTTTTTAAAAATTTCTTTGCCTATTGACCATTTATTTATGAATAACGTTGCATTTTTATTAATAAACCTATAAGGTTTCAAAACCTTATAAGTTTGATAAACTCAATCCATACACATAAAAACCAGTTGATTGATTGTATCATCTATATATTTTATTCTTATCTTCCTGTTACTGTTTTTCATTCCTGCTTTCTCACATAGCCTGCATTATCAGGGTGTTTGGTGTTGTAGGTTCTTTTGAATTCTAATTTCTTACTTCCAAAATTAAGCAGCAAGCCAACGGGCAAATTGTAGGCTTCCAAATAATTAATGGCCTGATTTAAGTTGGTATCATCTAAATGAGCAACTGCTTTTAATTCGGTCATGATTTTATCTTCAACAAAAAAATCAACCCGCCTGGTACCAATATTAACGCCTTCATAAAAAAAAGGCATCTCAAGTTCCCTTGCAAATCTCAATCCCTGCTTTTCCATTTCTATTGCCATTGCCATTGCTTATACTTTAATGACTAAAATCTGCGTTTGAGGCAAGCTAACCTTGTTTCAGAATAACACGTTTCTTTACAAATTAAACCCTGATATGTAGGATCTTTAAAAATCCTTTATCCTATGAATCAATTTAAAAACCTTTTTAATCAAACAAGCAGAATAAAAATGCAGCCTAATTGTTTGTTTACTACAACCTGAAAATTCAAGCCTTCATTTTTCAACATAAATATTGAATTTAAGTATTCTTATCAGCCGAAAAATTCGGATAATGGAAGCTGTTTTCCATTTCGCGGAAAAATAAATTTTGATTTTTGTCAATTTTTTTTATGCCTCAAACTGGTTGATATTGAATGCTATTTATAATAATATTGATAATAATAATTCTCTGAAACATTGATAAACAAAGGGCTCTCGGGTAATGAGAAAATCATAATCCTGTATTTTTTATGTTAATTATAAAACAGAAAATATAAAATAGGCACCACTACTGAATAGTTACTTATAATACGATTGAGTAGTTATATATCGTTATAGTATGAATCCGCCCCTAACAGGATCCAATATTATGATCAATCTATTTTCTATATCATGGAAAATCTTTGCAAATAATGCTTTGAAAACATTGTTGTTTTTAAGCTCTATGGCAAGTGCGTCATTTTTTTTATTTTCAAATTCTTTGGCCGGCATAACAAACAGCCATATTGAATATGTAAAAAGAACAGCTTTCTCAAAAAAAATCCTTTTATTAATATTCCTTTTATTCTTATTTCCCACATTATTCATCTTTGGCCAGTCTTCACAGACTTTTTCCTCATCCGGAACCTATCACTGGATATGCCCTACGGGAGTGACTTCCGTAACCGTTGAATGTTGGGGTGGCGGTGGCGCCGGAGGTGGAGTTAAATTTAATGGAAATTACGTTGGTGCCGGTGGGGCAGGAGGCGCTTATGCCAGTAAAGTATTAACAGTTACTCCGGGACATAACTATACAGTAACTGTTGGGCAGGGAGGCGCCGGAAGTAAAAATGATGGGTCAGACGGCGGAGATTCTTGGTTTAGCAGTGCTTCAACTGTTATTGCAAAGGGCGGTGCCGGCGGAGAGGGGAATATAGCGGAAGGGAATGATGGCTCACCGGGGTTAGGTACTACGTCTGGTAGTGTAGGGACAACCGTTTACAAAGGCGGAGATGGAGGGACAGCATATTATTTGTCTTTTGGCATGTGGACAATATATGAATCGGGAGGAGGTGGCGGAGCAGCAGGCTCTACAGGTAATGGCGGCTCCTCTGTTTCAATCTGGTATGCAGTAACAGGAGGAAGCGGCACATCTGCAGGTGGCGGAGATGGCGCAGATGGGCTGTCTAATTCTACTGGCGGTGGGAATGATGGAAATACGGCCGGTGGCGGAGGTAGTGGCGCTTATACAACAAGTAATTTAAATTATAATGGTGGAGATGGCGCTGATGGCCAGGTAATACTTACTTATTCCTCAGCTCCAACTATTTCAAGTTTTACTCCTTCAAGTGGATGTGCCAATGTAACTCCTGTGGTAATCACAGGAAGCAATTTTACAGGAGCAACTGCTGTTAAATTCGGGGGCACCGACGCTGCCTCTTATACCGTTAATTCTTCCACTCAAATAACTGCGGTACCTGCATCAGGTTCGACCGGCACGATTAAAGTAACTACCTCACAGGGAACCGCTACAAGTTCAGGCACTTTTACGGTTAATTCGGCTTTGTCTGTTTCTTCTTCTACCACGCCAAGTTGCGTAGGAGGAAGCTCAGGAACCATAACGGTGAGCGCAAGCGGCGGCGGATCACCATACACTTATAGTTTAAACGGCGGATCTTACCAGTCAGGTAATGTATTTTCAGGTTTGAGTTCAGGAAACTATACTATCGACGTGTCAAGCAGTGGAGGCTGTTCTGCTTCTACAACAGCAACGGTTAGCGATTACAGCACCTCTGCAGACGACCCGAATACGGCCGGAACCAATACATGGACCGGGCATGCGTACGACGGTACCAATTTCAGCAGGTATATCGGGTATTTTTCAGAAGCAGAAACTTTTAATGAAAGTTTTGGCGGAAATTACACTTGTTTTGATGTTACTTCAAGTTCAGGAGCCAGTTCTATTTATACAGAAACATTTTCTGTAGCTTTTAAAATGAATTCAACAAGGAAAGGTTTATATGTAGTTGATTTGGGTTCAGATGATGGAAGCCGTTTAACGGTGGATGGAACTTTATTATATGATAATTGGAGTGACCAGGGATTTAGTACAAAATCAAGAGTGTTAATGAATCTAACAGGAAGCAGCTCGTTGAATTATGAATATTATGAAAATGGGGGAGGGAACCAGGTTATTTTTCAAAATCTAACTTTGGTTCTTGCCAATACACTTTCCGGTAATACCACCCAAAGCCTCTGTACAGGAAGTTCAGGGTTCAGCTATCAGTGGTGATGTTTATGGTACATTGCCTTCCGGTATTTCAAAGTCAGGTACAGGATACCAATGGACTTACAGTACTACACCTGGTGGAACCAGGACCAATATTTCAGGTGCAACCGGTGCTACTTTTACACCGAATACTTCTTCTGCACCATTCAATGTGGCAGGAACCTATTATGTTTACCGTAATGCAGTATTAACGAGCTCAAACAATACAGGGTATGGTTCTTATACTGCCACCAATGAATCGAATGCCGCTACCATCACTGTGAATGCAGCTCCTTCGGCAACAATATCGTACAGTGGGGCACCCTTTTGTAAATCAGTGGGTACAGCTCAATCAGTAACAAGAACCGGCACATCCGGTGGGACTTATTCAGCATCACCATCCGGGTTAATTATTAATTCCAGTACAGGGGCAATAACTCCTTCAACAAGTACAGCAGGAACTTATACCGTAACTTATACAATAGCGGCTGCAGGTGGGTGTTCCGCCCAAACTACTACCACTTCCGTAACTGTTACAGCTATTCCATCTGCAACAATCTCTTACAGTGGGACACCATTTTGTAAATCGGTGGGTACGGCTAAATCGGTAACAAGAACCGGCACATCCGGCGGAACTTATTCAGCATCCCATCCGGGTTAACTATCAATTCCAGCACAGGGGCAATAACTCCTTCAACAAGTACAGCAGGAACTTATACCGTAACTTATACCATGGCGGCTACAGGCGGATGTTCCGCTCAAACTACCACTACTTCAGTTACCATTACCACTCAACCTTCAGCAACGATTTCATACACCGGAAGCCCTTATTGCTCAGGTACTGGTACAGCTTCAGTTACCAGTTCAGGGACAACAGGCGGATCCTACAGTTCGGCCTCAGGTTTGGTAATAAATAGTTCAACCGGCAGTGTAAATTTAGCTACCAGCACGGCGGGTACTTACACGGTTACTTACACCGTTTCAGCTGCTGGCGGATGTTCATTATACACTACTACCAACAATATCACCATCACACCTAAAGTAAGTTCTCTTTCGTTTGCTGCCGGCTCATCTTCTACCAGGTGCCAGGGTGCGGGAACTGTAACTTATTCAGCAATTGCAAATAATACTACAGGAATTAGCTATAGCCTGGATGCTACAAGCCTTGCCGCGGGAAATACTATTAATTCATCAACGGGTGCAGTTACATTTGTATCCGGTTGGTCCGGTAGCTCCACCATTACAGCTTTAGCAGGCGGCTGTACGCCACTAACTGCGGTACATACAGCAACTACCAGCGCTACACCTTCTGTTTCGGCATCAACCACATTTTCCTGCGTTGGTGGAAATACAGGATCCATCACTGCTACCGGAAGTGTTGGCGCCTCTCCATATACTTATAATTTGAACGGAGGTACTTATCAATCTTCCGGTTCATTTACAGGTTTAACTCCGGCAACTTATACAATTTATGTAAAAAGTAATGATGGTTGTGTTGGCTCATCTTCAGTAGTAGTTAGCGATTATCCAAATTCTACCGATAATCAGAGTACTGCAGGAACTGATTCATGGATCGGGCACATTTATGACGGAACTAATTTTAATAATTATAAAGGACAGTTTACAGAACCCGAATCTTTTAGCGAAGATTTTGGTGGAGATGGCACTTGTTTCGGATATACTTCTACTTCCGGAAATGGCTCAATTTATACAGAAACATTTTCGGTAGCCTTTCAAATGAATTCTACCAGGAAGGGTTTATATGTTGTTGACCTTGGGTCCGATGATGGAAGCAGGTTAACAGTGGATGGAAATTTAATATTTAATAATTGGAGTGACCAGGCATTCAGTTCCAGGCCACGTGTGTTAATGAATTTAACCGGTAATAGTTCATTAGATTATGAATTTTATGAAAATGGAGGCGCCAACAAAGCTGTTTTTCAAAATCTTACGCTCGTTTTGGCCAATTCACTTTCTACCAATACCACTCAAAGTATTTGTTACGGAAGTACGGGAAGTGCCATCAGTGGCGATGCTTTTGGAACTTTACCTTCAGGTATTTCACTTTCCGGCACGGGTTACCAGTGGACTTACAGCGCTACTCCCGGTGGAACGCGGTCAAATATTTCAGGAGCGACAGGGGCTACCTTTACTCCCAATACCTCTACTGCTCCTTTCAATACCCCCGGAACTTATTATGTTTACAGAAATGCAATGGTAAGCAGCAATAATAATACGGGTGAAAGCCCTTATGTAGCCACTAACGTATCAAATGTGGCAACAATAACCATTAACCCTGTTCCTTCTGCAACAATCTCTTATGCAAATACACCATTTTGTAATTCATCTTCTTCTACTGAATCAGTTACCTTAACCGGAACCACCGGCGGAGTATTTTCAGCTACAGGTTTATCAATTAATTCCTCAACCGGTGATATTGTCCCTAGTTCAAATCCTGTAGGATTATATACCATAAATTATTCAATAGCTGCTTCAGGAGGATGTTCTTCTTTTTCAACTTCTACAAAAGTATATATCGGAACTCCCGGAACGTGGTCGGGGCATGTTAATACAGACTGGAATAATTCGGCGAATTGGATTTGCGGAGTGATACCAAGTTCTTCTACTGATGCCACCATCCCGAAAACGGTTTCTAACTACCCTACTGTTATAACCAATACTGCGGAGGCTAAAGACCTGAATATTAAAAGCGGGGCGTCTTTGGTTATTACCGGTTCTATTAAAATTGCAGGTTCTATTAATAACAGTGGCAATTTTAATGTGAGTAACGGGACATTAGAAATGAATGGCAGCGGCGCGCAATCTATTGCGGGATCTATGTTTGAAAATAAAACCATCAAAAATTTAGTGGTAAGTAATACCGGAAGCGGGCTTTCAGTTTCTTCTACAGCTAATGATACATTAAAAATAACCGGCCAATTATCTTTTGGGAATGCCAGTAGCATTCTTAATACCGGCGACAATATAACTCTTGTATCCAACTATTATGGAACGGCAAGTGTGGGAATCGTTGGCAGCAGCAACGCAATCAATGGGAAAGTAATCGTTGAACGGTATATCAACACGGGAACAGGCGCCGGGCAGCACGGAAAATCCTGGCAATTTTTATCTGTGCCAACCACCGGCCAGACAGTAAAGCAAAGCTGGATGGAAGACGGAAATACGACAGCTAATTATGGCACCATGATTAGTGGGGCGGGAGGAACGGCGGCAGGTTTTGACCTTTATACAGCAGCGCCTTCTATGAAATACTATAACTATTTAACTAATAGCTTAGTAGGTATTTCAAATACTAATAATCCAATTTCTGATACCCGTGGTTATTTCGTATTTGTTCGTGGCGACCGTACGGTTACCGCTTCCAGCCAGCCGGCAACAACAACTGTATTAAGAACCAAAGGAACTTTATTTACAGGGGCTTTGCCATCCATAAATGTTATGCCAAATAATTATCAATCCATTGGTAACCCTTATGCCTCCCCTATTGATTTTACACTTATCACCAAAGATGCGAATGTTGATAATGAATTCTATGTTTGGGACCCCTATTTATATGGAACCTATGGAGTAGGCGGTTATCAAACAATAAGTAGTGTAAACGGATGGGTTCCGGTTCCCGGAGGAACATCAGCCTACCCTTCCGGTATTGCTAATTCATTAATCCAGTCAGGCCAGGCTTTCTTCGTACATTCAACAGTAACGGGGCCTATTGTACCTCCAACTCCAACCGTATCATTTACTGAAGATTGCAAAGCAGTGGGTTCGGCTTCTGCGAACGTGGCAAGAGTAGCGGGTGGTTCATCTGTTAATAATAATAGTTATTTACGCGCCAGCCTCTTTACAGGGCCCGGGCAAAATGATATTATAGCTGATGGAAATTCAGTTGTTTTTAGCAGGTCTTTTAGTAATGGTGTTGATGGTAATGATGCTTTAAAAATATTAAACAGCGGCGAAAACTTTGGAGTAAAAAGGGCTGGTAAAATATTGTCAATTGAAGCAAAAGCGCCGGTAACAAGTGCGGATACCATTTTCTATAATATGAGCAACCTTGCCAAACGCACGTATCAATTAAGGTTTGCGCCGCAGAATATGGAATCAACCGGGTTGCAGGCTTTTCTTATAGATAACTTTTTAAATACTGAAACCCCTGTAAGCCTTACCGACAGCAGCTTTATAAATATTACGGTTACTTCAAATGCGGCTTCAGCAGCCGCAGGCAGGTTTGAACTGGTTTTCAGGCAAATGGCGGCTTTGCCGGTAACGGTGAAATCTGTAACAGCGGTACACAAAAATTCTGATAACATCGTTGAATGGAATGTTGAAAATGAAAATGGCATTCAACAATATGAAGTAGAGAAATCCACTGATGGAAACCATTTCTCTCAAATGGCGGTTGTAAATGCTAAAAATAGCGGAACAGGGAATTATATTGCTACAGACAGGGATGTAACCGCCGGAACTTATTATTACCGGATTAAAATAGTAAGTGTTGATGGAAAAATAAGCTATACACAAACCGTGAAAGTAATAAGCAGTAAACAAAATGGGTTAGATTTCAGTTTTCCCTAATCCTATAAAAGATGGCGTTATTCATTTGGAGCTTAATAACCAACCTTCCGGAATTTATAAAATAAAACTATATAATTCTGTTGGCCAGGTATTACTTTCAAAAAATATTACCCACACCGAAGGCAGCAGTAAAGAAAGCATTAACTGCGAAAATTTAGCAAAAGGGGTATACCAGTTGGAAGTGAATAAGCCTGATGGAAATGTGGAAGTTATAAAAATACTTAATTAGAATATATTGCCTCATTTTAAATTTTAAAAAAACATTTGATATGCTAACAGAAAACACTGATACATAAATTTATAAGAGCTATTAAATACTATTACGAGTGAATGCCCGTTCTATTGATATTAAAGCAAAAAATGAACCCCCAAAAGATTACTTCAATCAGTAAGAGCCTTTTATTGCTTTTAGTGTCAGTTCAGTTTTATAGTTTTTCCACTGCACAGGTTACAGAAATTTATACAGATTATAATGGATTTTGGAAATCTTCAACGTCTGCTATTAACCCGGTATTACCTGATAATAGTAATAATGTGCTGGCATTCACCTATAACTCAACAACCTTTTCAACCGGGGTGAATGATGCTTTATTAACAACAGAAGGAGTAACTTATACAGCAGCCAATTTTAAAGCGCTGCCTGTCACTTCAATCGGAAGTACAGTTGCATCAAGTACTTATATTGCTTTGGGTACGCTATATGACGGTGTCAATAATGGTTTCAGCAACCCGCTGCCTTCAGTAAGAATGATTGACGTTCTTACTGATGGTATAAACGGACTGGACATAGGCACCGGTGTTACCAATATTCCTTCGGCGGCATCTATTACTTTTCCCGTAACCAGCATAGATATAAACTCTATAAACGATTCAAAACCAGATATACTTTACTCACAAACTGCCCAGGCTACAGGAGCTGGTGATAAATTATATTTTGTTAACAACTCAGGTGCCATTATTGGAGATACTGTTTCTGTTACATGGACTTCAGTCCCTGTTCTCGGAAGCTATACCTGTGACCTTTATAATTTGAGTAAAACCACCTGTGATGTTGCAGTTATAATATCAGGAGACCTGACAAATCAAACAAAAGAGATCCGGTTAGCCGGCTTACAATTATCCCAGTTTAATATAACTGCTGCAAATTCCGCCAATGTAGTAAGCCTGGTCATAAAGCCCGGCGGGCAAAGTGATCCGGCATTTGTAGCTTATAACTCAGACGCTATGAGTATTCCAAGCCCTGTAATCAACATCCAGCCTCATACAACAGTTACCTGTCCGGAATCAAATAATGATGCTACTTTTTCTGTAACAGCTTCCGGGTTTGGTTTATCCTATCAATGGATAAAAGATGGCGTTGCTATCCCCGGCGCTACTTCCTCTTCTTACACTATTTTTAATGTAAAAGCAAGTGATGCAGGTAAATATGAAGTTGCTGTGAGTAATGACGGAGGTACCGTCACCAGCAGCGTCGCTTATCTGAATACAACTATAACAGTTCAACCTTCGCCCGTTTCCCAAACCATTGCAACAGGTAATCAAGTGGCCCTGTCTGTTACAGCCACCAATGCTACCAGTTACCAATGGAAAAGAAATGGTGCCGATATAGACGGGGCCACCTCATCTTCATATACTATTAACCCGTTAACCACATCCAACGATGGCTCCTATGAGGTAAACGTTATTAACTCAGCGCTCAACGGCTGCGCTTCCTTATTAAGTAATGCAGTTAATGTAACTGCCTCAACAGTTTTATATTCTAAAAGCTCAGGTAATCTGAACATTCCATCTAACTGGGGAGTAAACTCAAACGGTACAGGCAGTGCACCTCTTGACTTTGGAAGGGCAGAGCATACTTTTAAAGTAGCCAATCAGGCACATGCATTTACAGGAGGAGGCCTTACCATAGCAGGCACTTTGGATTTGATGGATGCAATAACCAGTATTACACCAGGTACTACTTTAAAAGCGGCACAAATAATCAGGTCAGGCACCTCAGGGTCTATTGCAGGAACAACTACATCAAATCTTATTGTAAACGGAACTTCTGATCTTTATTTTACGGCCGGAAGCCAAATTCTTAAAAATCTTACCATCCTGGGAGGAACTACTACGCTGAACACTCCCTTAAGTATTACGGGTGGAATCAATCCGGGTATAGTTACTGTTAGCGCAGGTACTCTTTCAACTTTGGGAAACCTGACATTAAAAAGTGATGCAGGCGGCACTTCAAGTGTCGGTATATCCGAGGGAACTATAACCGGTGAAGTAACTGTTGAACGATACATTAACACTGGAACTGGCGCCGGGCAGCACGCCAAATCATGGCAGTTTTTATCAGCCCCGGTAAGTGGCGAATCAGTAAAAGAAAGCTGGATGGAAAACGGCGGTAACACGCCAAATTATGGAACCCAGGTTACCGGCCCGGGCGGAACCGGCGCTGGTTTCGATCTTTATTCTGTTGCCCCTTCCCTAAAATATTATAATTACCTCACCAATAGTTGGGTAGGTATTTCAAGCCCGTCCGAAGCAGTTAATAACCCGCTTGGCTATATGGTTTTTGTCCGCGGGGACAGAACCGTAAGTACCACCGGCCAACCGGCAACTACAACCACACTAAGGGCTACAGGCACTTTATCTGAGGGCACTTTACCGGCAATTGATATTACGCCGGATCATTTTCAATCTATCGGAAACCCTTATGCGTCGCCCATTGATTTTACCGCACTTACAAAGAGTGCAACTGTTGATGATAAATTTTATGTTTGGGACCCTTATTTATATGGAAGCTATGGAGTTGGCGGCTACCAGGTATTGAGTGCAGTTAATAACTGGGAACCAGTTCCGGGTGGCACTTCTGCTTATACTTCCGGAGTTGCCAATACCATCATTCAATCCGGGCAGGCTTTCTTTGTCCACGCTACTTCTTCAGGCAATGAATCGAGGGCTTATGATGCACAACCCTCCGCCATTACATTTACTGAAGATGCCAAAGCCAGCGATGGAGGCTCAGTAAATTTTACGAGAAAAGCTGAAAAAATGACAACCGTTCCTTTGCAGGCCTTTAGGGTGAGCCTTTATACCGGCCCGATAAGAGCGATTTGATGGCTGATGGAAATTCGGTAGTGTTCGATAAAAAATACAGTGATAATTTTGATCAAGAATGATGCGCTTAAAAATTGCCAACAGCGGAGAAAATTTTGGGATAAAAAGCAATGGCAAATTATTGTCCATTGAAGCAAGAGCGCCCGTTTCAGATGCTGATACTCTTTATTACAATATGAGCAACCTTGCCAAACGCACGTATCAATTAAGGTTTGCGCCGCAGAATATGGAATCAACCGGGTTGCAGGCTTTTCTTATAGATAACTTTTTAAACACAGAAACCCCTGTAAGCCTTACCGACAGCAGCTTTATAAATATTACGGTTACTTCAAATGCGGCTTCCGCAGCAGCAGGCAGGTTTGAACTGGTTTTCAGGCAAATGGCGGCTTTGCCGGTAACGGTGAAATCTGTAACAGCGGTACACAAAAATTCTGATAACATCATTGAATGGAATGTTGAAAACGAAAATGGCATTCAACAATATGAAGTAGAAAAATCCACTGATGGAAACCATTTCTCTCAAATGTCGATTGTAAATGCTAAAAATAGCGGAACAGGGAATTATATTGCTACAGACACGGATGTAACCGCCGGAACTTATTATTACCGTATCAAAATTGTAAGCGTGGATGGGGAAATAAGCTATACACAAATCGTGAAAGTAACAACCGCAAAGGTAACGGGAGAGATTTCAGTTTTCCCTAACCCTATAAAAGATGGCGTTATTCATTTGGAGCTTAATAACCAACCTTCCGGAATTTATAAAATAAAACTGCATAATTCTGTTGGCCAGGTGTTACTTTCAAAAAATATTACCCACACCGAAGGCAGCAGTAAAGAAAGCATCAACTGCGAAAATTTACCAAAAGGGATATACCAGTTGGAAGTAAATAAGCCTGATGGTAATGAAACGGGCATAAAAATTATAAATTAAGATTTCTTCTTGGTATTGGTAGCGGCCGGTACGCCTAAGCCGCAGCCCGCAGGCGATTAGGGTAAATTTTTATTACAGAAGTGATCCTGTCGTTAGGGATGCGCGTACCAGGTGCAAACAAAATAAAAATCCTCCTTTTTTATTGGCCTGCTGTAATATGGCGGCCTGGTTTCAGTGCCTTTTTTACAAAACCGGGTGAGGTTTTCTCTTTTTCAAAACAACTTGTAAAATGCCATGCATTGAAATAAAAAATATATCCAAAAACACTTTGAATATCCGTAAAGCATATTATCTTTGTATTCCCTAACAGAAAATTTTATAACGCTTACCCACATTTATCTCATTTTACAGAGCACAATTCCCTTTCGTTGAATTGATTTACATTATCCGCTGAAAAATAACAATCCTTTTCTTACGTTTTAGCCAAAGCTATCCTCATTCCTTTGTAACAACCTCATTACATTTTAACCCAAAGAAAAAATTATTTAGTCATGAGGATATTTCTACTTTTTGTACTCGCAGGTTTTTTAAATACACTTGACGTACAAATTTCAAATGCGCAAACAACAGTTTCCATTACCAGTGTTACCAAAAAATCTTACAACGGATCTGATGTTAGCTGCTACGGAGTAAAAGATGCAGAATTAACTGTCAATGCCCAAGGAGGGAGCGGGGCTTTAAAATACTCAATTAATGATGGCGCTTACCAGGCAAGTAATGTTTTCCCGAACCTTGCTGCCGGCCACTATTATTTTAAAGCGAAGGATATTAATAATAATGTTTCTAACAGGGTAGATATAGATGTATATACTCCAAATTCTCTAAGAATAACGAGCCTTTTTAATACAGGCGGTAGTTATGGAGGAAGTGTGAGCTGCTATGGAGCCTCAGACGGGTCTTTTGGAATCTCAACAGACGGAGGTACCGGCAGTGTATTGGCGTCAAAAGATAACGGAGCTACTTACCAATCAGCTTATTATTTTGACAAATTAGCTGTTGGAACTTATACGGTGAAAATTGAAGATGCAAATGGTTGTACTGCTACAGGAAACTATACCGTAAAAGGCCCGATCCCGTAAACGCTAGTTTTAACCAAACCGGCTTTTCATGCTCTACATCGAAAGGTACCGTTGTTATCAGCCCTTCAGGAGGTGCCGGTTCAGGGTACTATTATAATGTAGACAATGGGGCAACAACATGGAGCACCACTTTGCAAAACCTTTCCGGTGGCACCCATCAAGTTAAGATAACCGATTACCGTGGCTGTACCTCAACAGTTCCGGTTACACTTACAAAAAATTATACTGCTGTAGCTTCAGGTGTTTCAGCTACCTGCACCGGCAGTTCTGCCACTTTTAACCTTAATATCTCTTCGGGCATTAGCAATAGCTTCTCCGGTATTTATAAAGACAATACAGGCAAGGCCTACACTGCAAGTAATCTTACCACCGGCAATAACATCATTACCACCGATCCACTTACAGGTAGCCAAACTTTTTCTCTTGTTTCTGTTACCAGTCAAACCGGTTGTACAGCTACTATAAGCGGAACAGCAACCGTAACTACAACTGATCCGGGAACCTGGGGTGGCAACAGTAATAGTTGGAATGACGGCAATAACTGGAGTTGTGGAGCTTTGCCTACTTCACAAACAAACGTATCTATTCCCGCTTCGGCTCATAATCCTGAAATTACTTCAGGCATTGCTTCCGTTAAAAATCTCACTATTGCTTCCGGCGCTTCGTTAACGGTTACGGGTACTTTACAAATTGCCGGAACGCTTACCAATAACGGAACACTTGATGTAACTAACGGAACAGTGGAATTCATCGGTACTGCCGCTCAAACAGTGTCAGGAAGTTCTTTCCTGAACAAAACCGTTAACAACCTTAAGATCAGTAATAATAAAGGTGTCAATCTTTCTTCCACTCTGAATGACACTTTAAATATTACCGGCCTTCTTTCGTTCGGTGCCAGCAACTGTACTTTTAATACCAATAATAACCTCACTTTAAAATCGAACGCCGCGGGAACCGCAGGCGTAGCGGATATTACTAATAACGGCGTTAACAAAGGCAATTCCATCATTGGCAATGTAACAGTAGAGCGGTATATTAATATCGGTAATTTACCAGGCCAGCACAATAAAACATGGGTTATGCTGTCAACGCCAACACAAGGAAAAAGCATTTACCAAACCTGGATGGAAAATGGCGATAAAACAGTAACAGGGTATGGTACACAAATTACAGGAAACGGAACCGGTTTTGATTCTTATACTGCGGCCCCTGCGCTTAAATATTATAACGATGCAACCAATAACTGGGTAGGGGTTACCAATACCAACCAGCCCGTTTACGATTCATTGGGTTATATGCTTTTCGTGAGAGGGGACAGGGCTACCAGCTACCCTAATATCAGCAATACTACATTGCGGACTACCGGTACTTTATTAACCGGCACCACCACTCCTGTAAATGTAAAAGCCGGTAAATTTCAATCTGTAGGAAACCCTTATGCCTCAGAAGTGGATATCAGGAAAATTTCAACTACAGGCCTCAACCCGGATATCATTGTTTGGGACCCTACCTTAACCATAGGAAACCCTTACGGAGTAGGCGCTTACCAAACTTTGTATAAAGATGGGGATAATTACCGTAATTTACTGGCCTCTTCCACATTTCGGCCCTGCCGGCACCATCAATAATTATATCGAGAGTGGAATGGCTTTTTTTGTACAATCATTTAATACCGCCGGGCAGCTTTATTTTACCGAAAACTCAAAAGTTTCACAACAAGGAAAAGGCATAGCCATGAGGGAACAAACTGCTGCGGATAATACCTCTTTACTCGCCAGCTTGTATGTAGTAAATACAGATGGTTCTTCTTATGTAGCCGATGGGGCAATGCAACAATTTGGTAACCAATACAGCAACAGTATTGATGGAATGGATACCCGGAAAATAGCCAACAGTTCAGAAAATCTTTCTATCCTGTCTAACGGAAAATCGCTGGTGGTCGAAAGAAGGAATATGCTTACTTCTTCAGATACGGTTTATTATAACCTTACCGGCGTGGCCAATAAAAATTACCGTTTTATTTTTGACGCCACCGGCCTGGAAACTACAGCTTTGAATGGCTTTATTGAAGACAGCTACACTAAAACGGAAACTCCTTTAAACCCGGATGGCAACACCCAACTGGATTTTACAGTAACTTCTGTTGCCGCCTCTAAAGCAGCCAACAGGTTTTATATTGTTTTCAGGAATATGGAAGCCATGCCTGTTACTTTTACTTCTGTAAATGCCACTGCTAAAAACAACCAGATTGCAGTAAATTGGAAAGTAGAAAATCAAAGCAATATGAAAGAATATGATGTAGAAAGGTCTGCAGACGGAAATACATTTAACCAGGTGGCTGTAGTTAACGCAAATAATAATAGTGCTTCGTCTTACAATTGGTTAGACGAAAACCCGGTTCAGGGAAATAATTATTACCGCATCCGCAGCGTGGATTTGAATGGCAAAACTGCCTACACTCCTGTAGTAAAAGCACAAATAAGCAATATTTCTGTTTCGATAAATGTTTATCCAAACCCTGCGCCTGATGCAAAGGTTAACATCCGGTTCAATAACAATCCGGAAGGCGTATATTATGCACGTTTGATCAATCCTTTGGCCAGGTGATCGTTTCTAAAAAAATAGTTCATGCGGCTGGCAGCAGCACCGAAACGATTGAATGGAACCAGGGAGCGGCAAGGGGCATCTATAACCTGGAGATTACGCAGCCTGACGGATCAACCAAAGTGGTTAAAATAGATTATTAATCATAGCAGCCGGTACCGAAAGGCCAGAAAATGATAGCATCCGGTACCAAAGGCCGAGAAAATGATAGCATCCGGCACCGAAAGGCCAGACTGCGGTTTTTCAAATAGGCAAGCTATGGCTTCAAAAAATCACCCGCGGCCTGACGCCAGGCGTACCGGCCGCTACGGTAATCAAAGCATCCGGCACCAGAGGCCAGGCTGCGGCTAAGGATAGGAGTTGAAAGTTAACATCACACGAAGGCCAGAAAATGATAGCATCCGGCACCGAAAGGCCAGACTGCGGTTTTTCAAATAGGCAAGCTATGGCTTCAAAAAATCACCCGCCGGCGTGACGCCAGGCGTACCGGCCGCTACGGTAATCAAAGATCCGGTACCAAGGGCAGAGACTGCGGCTTTGCACTGCGGTTTTTCAAAATGAATTTTCCTTTGTCAAAAAACACTATAAGGTTTCCCTTCCCGCAAAGGCTATTCAAAACCTTATAGGTTTTCCAGGGAACCAACCAATAACAAGGATTTTTATTTCTGTTGCCCAAAAAAAAGGCTTGAAAAAATAAACACAATAACCTGGAAAATAAATGGCAAAAATATTTCATTACATCAAAAAGATTTATATCTTTACCTCCAAATAATCGTCTGATATTACCGAAATCTACGCTTTATTTTTAAATCCATTCTCTACGATTTACTGTTTTTAGTAGTTTATCCATCCCTTTTAAATGCCGGAATGCTTAATCCTGTTGGGTTTCGCTGAATCTCTGACCTATCCTCTGTAATTACCTCATTACCTTTTTTATCATTTGGATTAAATGTTTTTTTTATGAGGAAATTTTACTCTCCCAAATTTAAGAAATTTAGCTTTTTTGCTTTTGTATTAGGAATGCTATTTTCCTTGATGCCTTTTACAAATGCAATTGGGCAGATAACCCAGGTAGGAACTGCAACGTCTGCCACTAAACCAAACTATTATTCTACAATTACTATCACTAAGCCTACTGGTCTTGCGGTAGGAGATGTAATGATTGCAAATATTGTTCAAACTAATTACGACTATAGTAATTTAAATAATCCTACAAATAACGGCTGGAGTGTGGTTGATGGAAGAATAATCTCTGAGTCAAATTATAGTAATTACTATCATGCCTGGCGTTACAAATGGTATGGCACCTTATTATACAAAGTGGCAACAGCTTCTGATGTCGCCGCTTCAAGTTTTGTTTTTACATTGGATAATGATGCAGATGATGGTAACGGAGCTATAGTCGCTTTTCATGGTGTAGATGTAACAGGCGGATTTGATGCTTCGGGAAATGCGAATAGTGGACCTTTCGATGTTGCTCCTGGTAATTTTAATATCATTACAGATAATTCAGCAAAAGCTTCTTCGATTACTACTGCAACGGCTAATGCTGCTATAATTATGTTTGGTATTGAGAGTGATAATAAAAATTATAGCAATTGGAATACAGCAACAGGGCCACTTGCATTAAATAAACCGTTATACAATATACCCTATAATGCATCATTAGATAATGGAATTGGAGCTGCCTGGGCGTTAAAAGCCACAGCAGGCTCAACAGGAACAGGTACTGCAGATCTTTCTAGAAGTAATGAAAATGGTGCTATTTTAATAGCCCTTCGCCTAAACCAACAAATACAATTTCTACAGGAACAATAACTCCATCATCTTTTTGCGTGGGCACTTCTGCAGCAACAGTTTCAGTACCGTTTACAAGTACGGGTACATTTACTTCAGGAAATATTTATACAGCAGAATTATCAGCAATTGGGGAGGATTTCCTGGAACTGCAATTGGTACTTTGGCGAGTACTACAACAGGTACTTTAAGTATTACCGGAACAATTCCTGCAGGCACTACTGCTGGTGCATATCGTATTAGAGTAAAAAGTAGTAACCCTGCAGTTATAGGTTCCGATAATGGAGCAAATATTACACTAAATAATCCAGTTGCACCAACAGAAACTTCACCTCAAATATTTTGTTCAAGCCCTGCACCAACAGTTGCGAATTTAACAACTACTACAGGGAGTGGCATACAATGGTACTCGGCTGCAAGCGGTGGCTCTGCTCTTCCTGGTTCAACTGTATTGACAAACGGCACTCATTATTATGCATCACAATCAGTTTCCGGTTGTGAGGGTTGGCCGGTTGAATGTTACCGCAAATATTGTTGCATCTGTTTCTTCCTTAAAGTTATGCATCACCAACATCTACCTATTGTACCGGCAATGCTATAACCCAAAACACGGCATCAGTGTCAGGTGGTGGAACAATCACTTATTCAGTGAGCCCTTCACTACCTACCGGTTTAAATTTGAGTTCTACTACAGGCGCAATTACAGGCAATCCAAGTGCAGCTTCCGGAGCAGCAAATTATACAGTAACAGCCAGCAATGGATGTAGCAGTTCCCAGGCGACTATTAATATTACTGTAATTGCGGGAATGTCTACGCCTTAGCTATGCCACTTCAACAGCAACTTATTGTACGAATAATTCCATTACACCAAATATAGTTTCCGGCGTTACGGGAGGTGGAACGATCACTTATTCAGTAAGTTCTGCATTACCTAACGGTTTAAGCATTGATCCCAATTCAGGTACTATTAGTGGTACACCAACTACAGTTAGTGGAGCAAGTAATTATACTGTAACTGCCACTAACGGTTGTAGCAACACAACCAAGGTTATAAATATTACTGTTATAGCAAACGTAAGCTCATTAAGTTATTCATCACCAACGGCTACTTATTGTACCGGTAATGCTATAACCCAGAACACTCCAACAGTATCAGGAGGCGGAACAATCACCTACACCGTAAGCCCTGCATTACCTTCCGGATTAAGTTTGAGTTCTACAACAGGAAAAATTACAGGTACACCGAATGCAGCATCTGCAGCAGCCAATTATACCGTAACAGCCAGCAATGGATGTAGCAGCGCACAGGCTGTGATAAATATTACGGTAATAACAGGTGTATCCGCACTTAATTATACAACTTCACCTGTAACTTATTGTACTAATATAGCTATTACACCCAATACAGTTTCCGGAATTACAGGAGGTGGAACAATTACTTATTCAGTAAGCCCAGCTTTACCTAATGGTTTAAGCATTGATGCCAACTCAGGTACAATAAGTGGGACGCCAACAGCTGTTACTGCCTCAAAACCTTATTCTGTTACTGCCACGAACGGTTGTAGCAGCACAAGTAAGAGTTTGACCATTGCAGTCATAGCTGAAGTTTCTTCATTGAGTTATTCCTCACCAACGGCTACTTATTGCACGGGTAATGCTATAACCCAGAATACTCCAACAGTATCAGGAGGCGGGACGATTACATATTCCGTAAGCCCCGCATTGCCTACCGGATTAAATTTGAGTTCTACTACAGGAACAATTACAGGCACACCCAGTGTAGCTACTGCAGCAACCAATTATACCGTAACAGCCAGTAATGAATGCAGCAGCGCACAGACTGTGGTAAATATTACAGTGATAACAGGCGTATCCGGGCTTAATTACACAACTTCATCTGCAACCTATTGTACTAATATTGCCATTACTCCAAATACAGTTTCCGGAATTACAGGCGATGGAACGATCACTTATTCAGTAAGCCCTGCCTTACCTAATGGTTTAAGTATTGATCCCAATACAGGTGAAATTAGCGGCACGCCAACTGCTGTTACTGCCTCAAAAACTTATACTGTTACAGCCACTAACAGTTGTAGCAGCACAAACACGGGATTAACAATTGCGGTTACTTTAACTCCAACTGTTATCAATGCTTCAACAAAAGAAATTTGTAACGGTTCATCTACTGATATTAATTTAACTGCAACTGCACCAAGTACTTATTCATGGACAATAGGAACTATTATCGGTGGAATTACAGGTGCTAATTCAGGTTCAGGAAGCTCTATCACTGATAATTTATTAAACTCAAGCAATTCAGACGCAGGTTCTGTAGAGTACATTGTAACTCCAACTTCCACAACAGGTGGTTGCCCTGGCGATCCATACACTATTACAGTAACTGTAAATCCAACACCATCTGTTACCACACCCGCCACTGCTGAAATTTGCAACGGTACTCAGACTAATATAAATTTGACTTCATCTGCTTCATCTGCTTCATCTGATTTTTCATGGACAACCGGAACCATTACCGGTGGAATTACCGGGGCATCCGCTGGATCAGGAAGTACCATTAACCAAACGCTTACTAATCCATCAAATGCGGCCGCAGGATCAGTAGAATATCTTGTAACACCAACAGCGGGTACTTGCCAGGGGTCATCGTATTCAATAACAGTAACTGTAGATCCAACACCAGTAGTTACTACTGTAAACACCAAAGAAATTTGTAGTGGGGCTAATACAAATATCAGCCTGGATGCTACTGCTTCGAGTAGTTTTGCTTGGTCAGTTGGAACAATCACAGGCGGAATAACAGGAGCTAATTCGGGTTCAGGTACTACCATAAGTGATATATTGGTTGACCCGGTTCCTTCTGCAACCGGGACTGTTGCATATTTAGTGACACCAACTTCTAATACAGGTTCATGCTCAGGAGCACCTTATACAATCACTGTTACAGTAGATGCACCGGTAGTAATAACTGCTGACCCAACTGATGTGACATCGTGTTCTACTTTGCCGGTGGACCTTTCAGTTACCGCTACAGGAACCGGGTTAACTTATCAATGGTATAAAAATGGTGTTATTGTTTCTAACACAAGTAATATATCCGGTGCCCAGGCTGCTACCCTTCATTTTAACAAGGTACAAACCGGAAATATAGGAGATTATTATGTAGTGGTTACAGGAACTGATGCCTGTGCTAACCCGAAAACTTCTAACCCTGCTCATTTAGCAGTAAACCAACAAATAGTAGTAAATACTCCTCCGGCTTCGCAGGCAATTTGTACAGGAAGCACTGCAACATTTACCATAGATGTAACGGCTACTGCGCCAACCTATCAATGGAGAAAAGGTAATACCAATCTGTCTGATGGTACCCTTGGTGATGGTGCTGTTATTTCAGGCTCACAAACTGCTACTTTAACGATAGCCAATGCGACACCGGCAGAGAATGCAACAACTTATAATGTAGTGGTAAATACGCCTGGTGCTGGTTGCCAACAGTCTTTCTCAGATAATGTATCATTGACGGTAAACCCTGTACCGGTAGTAAACACAGTTACTGATAAAGTATTTTGTAATAATACACCTTCTGGTAATATTTCCTTCGCAGGTGGCCCTTCCGGAACTGTTTATAACTGGAGCACTCCTGATTATGCAGCGATCGGCGTTTCCTTCCGGGAGCGGTACAGGAACAATTCCTTCTTTTACGGCTACCAATTCAGGATCTGCGGCTGCAACGGCAACGATTACTGTTACTCCAACTTATACAAACAGCGGATCGCCTTCAGAAACCTGCACAGGAACGCCCGTTACTTTTACTATTACGGTTAATCCAACAGTTACCGTAAATACCATTGCCGATCAAACAGTATGTAATGGAGCCCCAACAACAGATATCAATTTCAGCAGCCCTACCACTGATGGAACAATTGTATATAACTGGACAAATAGTACTCCTTCCATAGGCATTGCCGCAACAGGAAGTGGTGATATTAATTCGTTTAATGCCGTAAATACTACCAGTGATCCGGTAACAGCTCTCATAACTGTTACTCCATCTTATACAAATTCAGGTACTACAACCGAAACCTGCACCGGTACACCGTTAACATTTAAAATTACCGTTAACCCTACACCCAAACTTAGCAGCAGTTTGACACCTCCTGCTATTTGTAATAATACTGCATTTAGCTATACACCAACAAGCGCTACAAGTGGTGTAATATTTAATTGGAGCCGTGCGGCAGTAACCGGTATTAGTAATATTGCAGCCACTGGTACGGATAATCCGAAGGAAACTTTGATTAATACAACTGCAGATCCAATAACAGTAACTTATGAATATACACTGGCTTTGCCAGGTGATCTTTGCAGCAATACACAAGATGTGAAAGTGGTTGTTAATCCAACTCCAACTCTCAGCAGTACTCTTACACCTCCTGATGTTTGTAGCAATTCTCCATTTACTTATATGGCAACCAGTGCCACTTCCGGCGCCACATTAAGTTGGAGCAGGGCAGTAATTGCGGGGATCAGCAACGCCGCCGCTTCTGGAACCCGAGATATTAATGAGACATTGATTAATACTTCTGGTTCTCCGGTAAATGTAACTTATGTTTATACTATAAGTGCCAATGGATGTGATAATAACCAAAATGTGAGTGTGAATGTGAATCCTACAATTACTATTGCTCCTTTGTCACAGGATGTATGTAATAATACGGCAATTACTCCCATTAATATTTCTGGTTTACCCACAGGTACAATATTAAGTTGGACGAGAAATAGCCCGGGTGGAATTACTTCTTCTGATATTTCTACGGGCGGTAATGGCCATTTCAGGTGCATTTACCAATGCAAATACAACAGCTACCCCAGTTACCTTTCACCTTGATGTACAGGCAGATAATGGATGTACCACTAATAATATTTCAGCCACGGTTTTAGTTGATGCACCTTTAGCGCCGATAACAATAAGTTCAACACAAATAATTTGTGACTCGAGAATTACTCCAGGAGTTCCAACCCCGCTAACATCTACCGTGCCAACGGGAGGTTCTAGCAGCGGGTACACCTACCAGTGGTATCTTAGTAAAAATAGTGATAGTGGCCCATGGACACCCATAACAGGTGCAACTAGCGCAACTTATCTACCACCTAACCCTGGAGATGATAATGATTTTTATCAATTAATAGTAACTAATAGTTGTGGTACAGTAACAAGTAATATTGTCCAAATCTCGACTGCAAAAAATATCGCAGGAGCAGGCCTGTTAAATGGTGTTCCTTCTACATTATGTTCAGGCGAAGGTTTTCATGTAGATTTAATATCAGGCACAGTGAGAGGTGCTATTTTGGGTCAAAAATATATGCGTTTTGTATGGCAAAATCAGGATGCTGGTTTCTTTTCAAATACAGATGCTCCAGTAATCCCAGAAAATACTCCATTTGGAGAAACCCAACACTTTATACTTTACTGGTTTACAGGATCAGCTAATTTTGCTGCACACAATACAACAAATACTCCTTTGGACAAAACATTAATTATAATTCCTACAGTTTATAATCAGGGTGGCTCCATTTATTGTGCTACTGAACCCATAAACATTACAATGACAATCAATCCTGTTCCTGTTATCACAGGTAAGTTTGCGACAGTTTGTAGTGGGGATAATTTTAGTGTTATTCCAAAGAATGGCACTCCATCAGGAAATATAGTTCCATCAAATACAACATACACATGGGATGCTCCAACGGGAACAGGCTTTAGTGGTGGTTTGGGCGGCAGCGGAACCTCAATAACAGGCACTCTTTCAACAACCACAAATGCATCAGCAACCGCAATTTATACAGTCACTCCAACTTCACCAACCGGAAGTTGTGCAGGTAATTCTTTCACAGTAACCGTTACTGTTAATCCAAAACCGGTTATAGCAGACGCAGCAACAACAATTTGTAGTGGTTCTTCATTTACTGTTACACCTGCCGATGGCAATCCATCAGGAAATGTAGTACCTATGGGTACAACTTATTCATGGAGTAAACCAATTGTAGCAGATATTACAGGCTTAGCGGCGGGTACTGATCAGACTAATATTTCCGGAACCCTGGGTAATTCTACTAATAAGCCGATAGATGTAACTTATAATGTTACAGCAACATCAGGTAGTTGTGGTGGTGCTAATTTCAATGTTACAGTTACTGTAAACCCAACACCAACATCAACAATAAGCGCAGTAGATCATGTGGTTTGTAGTGGAACAGGTACTACCATTAATTTTTCAGGAACACCAAATGCTACTATTTCATATACAGTGAATGGAACTCCGGCAACAGTTACATTAGATAACACAGGTGCGGCAACTGTACCCTACCGGAAAATTAACAACGGCAACAATTTACGCCTTGACAGGAGCCACTTTTGCAACTTGTACTAATGGATTATCATCAAGCGTAACAGTAAATGTAAATCCTACACCCACTGCATCTATCACTGCAGGAGCTTCGCCGATTTGTATTGGTCAATCTTCATCTTTCTCTTTTTCAGGAACACCTAATACAGAAGTAACCTATAGTGATGGAACAACTAACCATACCATAAATTTAGATGGTTCAGGTAATGCAACTGTAAATATTACGCCTTCCGGTTCTGGTACTATTACTTATAGCCTTGTTAGTGTTGCTTATCCCGGCAGTCCATCATGCAGCCAATCTTTAACTGGCAGTCCGGATGCAACGATAACAGTTAACCCAGACGCAAATCCCGGAACTATCTCTAGCAGGAAGCCCAACATTATGCATCAGCCAGACAGTTACTTTTTCATCCAATGGTGGCGAGCCGGTACATGGAGCAGTGATAATACCCCGGTGGCAACAGTGAATGCTTCAACTGGCGTTGTAACAGCTGAAAGCTGCTGGAAATGCGAATATTATTTATACAGTTACTTCAGGATGCAATTTACCTAAAACCGTGCAAGCGGGTGTTACGGTAAATGCAAATGCTACCGCAGGTACTATATCAGGCTATACAACCTCAAAATGTGTTGGAGACCAGGTTTTATTATATAGCGATGGAGATGAAGGAGGCAATTGGACGTCATCTGATGAAACAGTAGCAACGGTGGATATTGTATCAGGAAAAGTTACAGGTGTTGGCCCGGCACTGCAACGATAACTTATACAGTTAGTAGTGGCTGTAATGCAGACCCGGCTTTAACCGCTACTCAAGATGTAACATTTGTAAACGCAGGTGCAACTGCTAAACCGGATGTTCCGACAGGGCCAACTGGCTTGATTTGTGCCAATACCGGCGGGTTCAGATTTAATGTAACCCCTGTTACAAATGCTACCGGTTATGTATGGAACTTACCTGCAGGATGGGCTTCTTCTTCAGGTTCAACCACAACTACCGATCCTTCCATTACGGTAACAACAAGTACAACAAGTGGAAATATCAGTGTTATAGCATTCACTCCTTGCGGATACAGTGATGCTTCAGATAACTTAGTGGTAAATCTTGACAATGTATGGACCGGAACCACAAGCACAGATTGGAATATAGGCACCAACTGGGCAGATGGACAAGTTCCATCTACTTCATGCGATGATGTTTATATTCCGAATGTTACAAACCAACCTACATTAGGTAGCGGAGAAAATGCTACCATCACCAACCTGCATATTTTCTCAGGCGCTACTTTAACCGTAGATGGTGGTACAATGACAATAGGGGGAACCATTGATAACGCGGGGGGGACATTTATTGCCTCAAATGGTACTTTGGAATTTGACGGCTCATCCGCTCAAACTATTCATGGAAGTATATTTAATACCAGTACAGTGAAGAACTTGGTCGTCAGCAATGATGCGCTTTCCATTGCAACATCCAAACCACGTAATGATACATTGAACATGACTGGTATAGTTTCTTTCGGCGTCCGCAACGCTAAATTAAAACGGGTGAATAACCTCACACTCAAAGTCAACCACGGACGATACTGCAAGTATAGGAGAAATTCTGTTGACGGTTCAGGAAAGCAAGATCGTAACCGGGCAAGTGGAAGTAGAAAGATATATTAATATCGGAACCACATCAGGCACTCATGCTAAAACCTGGCAATTCCTGGCTACGCCGACAGATGGGCAGTCTTTATTCAATAGTTGGATGGAAGGTGGAAGCACAGCTATTGTTGGATATGGAGCACAATTTACCGGAACCTCCGGCACCACTGGATATGATGCGGGAAGTATAGCTCCTTCTGTAAAATTCTGGGATGAAAACATGGGCAACTGGAAAGAGTTCGCAAACACAGGCGATCAATTATATAATCAGAAAGGGTACATCGCCTTTATCCGGGGAGACAGAAGCGTAAACGGTACGACAGTTAAGACGTCTTTGCCAACTACATTGAGGTCAAAAGGGACGATAAAAACAGGGGGAGTAAGCTTTACAATTCCTTCACAACTAACGACTCCCGGTAACACATTCTTCTCTATCGGTAACCCTTATCCATCAGCAGTGGATATGACAAAAGTTGGAATTAATGGAACAAATACACCATTAGGGTTCTTCTACGTTTGGAATCCCTCTCAAAGCGATGGTTATTATAATGTAGGATATTGGAATCTTTATTTGTATAACACGGACCATTATGATATCTTTCCGGGGAGTATTGCATCTAATGGAAGCATTCAATCAGGCCAGGCATTCCTGGTACAGGAAGATCCTTCATCGGCTACAACGGTTACATTTAATGAAAGTGATAAAACAACCACCAGTTCCATTGCAGCATTCAGGCAGCAGTCAGTAACAGGAAAAGCGGTACAACTCATCACCAATTTGTTAGCGGTGAAAGCCGATGGCAGCACTTCATTAACCGATGGAACCTTGCAGCAGTTTGATAAGAGTTATACCAACAAGGTAGATGGAAGAGATGCCAGGAAGATGATAAACTCTGTAAATAACTTCTCCATAAAAACAAGTGGAGTAAACCTGATCGTAGAGCGCAGGGCACCACTTACCGAGCAGGATACGATACAATATAATATGGCCAACATGACCGCGCAGAGCTACCGTTTGGAATTTAAAGCGCAGGGCTTATCGGCAGAAGGCGTGGATGGGTTTGTAGAAGATACGTATTTGAATACAAGGACGCCATTAAACATGGAAGGCACAACCGACGTGGATTTTGCGGTGACCAGCGACAAAGCCACTTATGCCGCCAGCCGTTTCAGGATCGTGTTTAAAACAGCAGTAGTGTTGCCGGTGAAATTCGTGTCAGTAACCGCAGCGCAAAAAGAGGCCAATATAGAAGTAAAATGGCAAGTGGAAAATGAGCATACCGTGAAACAATACGGGGTAGAAAAATCTATAGACGGCGTAAACTTTAAAGAAGCAGATACCGTGATAGCAGCCAATGACGGAGCAGGGAGTTACCAGTGGCTGGATGAGCAGGCAACACCGGGCTATAATTATTACCGCATCCGCATGGAAGATCAAAGCGGACAGGTAAGTTACAGCACAGTAGTGAAAGTGTTGATACCGTTTGGCAAGCCATCCATAGGGATTTATCCAAACCCGGTCACTGACGGGGTTATCCACCTGCAGTTTGTAAATCAGCCGAAAGGCATGTATGGCATCAGGTTATTGAATCCATTAGGGCAAACTATAGTGGCCGAAACAAATAGAACATGCTGGTGGCAACGCAACTGAAAACATTAAATGGGATTATAATCTGGCCCATGGCGTTTACCAGTTGCAGGTGCTAAAACCTGATGGGAAAATACAGGTGATAAAAGTGATGTACTAAGCGGCCGGTACAGAATGTCAGGCCGCGGTTGGAAATAGCGAGATTCGTTTTAGATAGTTTAGTTAGAGGAGGTTTAGATAGGTTTAGCGGCCAGGTACCGCAGAGCCATGACCTGCCGGTTGAAATTAAAAAAAGCAAAACCTTATAACGTAATTTGAAAATTTTTCAAAGCGTTATAAGGTTTTTTTGCTAGGCAGGCACCATACGAGCCAGGCGCAGTTTAGTAATGTAGCAGTCGGTACCACAGGTCAGACTGCGGTTAAGTAATGTAAACAATGCTGCCCCCCGGGAAACGAAAAATTAGATTCCAATTTCCCAACCCGCGGCCTGACGCTAAGGCGTACCTGCCGCTCAGTAAATGTAGCAGTCGGTACCGCAGGCCAGACTGCGGGTTAAGTAATGGAACCATGGGTCAAATTACGGTGATTAATTAGCAAGGCCGCCCTGAAAATAAATAAGTGAGATTTCTATTTCCAAACCCGCGGCCTGACCCTAAGGGGTACCTGCCGCTAACTTCAAATCCCAGCCTGGCCCTAATGGGTACCGGCCGCTAACTAAAATTTTTTCACTAAAAGGAAATTTACTATCTTAAATTTATGAACATAATCCAGGATGAAACATATCATATTTATAACCAGGGAAATAACCGGGAAAAAATATTTTATGAGGATGCTGATTACATTGAATACCTTAACTTATTCAGAAAATATGTTTTACCAAATTGCGATGTCCTTGCTTATTGTTTAATGCCCAATCACTTTCATTTTTTGATTCATGCTACAGAAAATTCTGTAAAAAGTAAATTGATTGGCAATATTAATTTATGCGAACTTTCCAATGGGTTCAGGCTGCTTCAAAGCCATTATGCACAGTATATAAATAAAAAAAATAATCGTAGCGGATCTTTATTCAGGCAAAAAATAAAAGCGAAATCAATGGCGGATGGAGATGCAAATTATGGTTTTGTTGCCTTTCAATTATATCCACCAAAACCCATTGAAAGCAGGATTGGTAAACCTTTTAGAAAATTGGAAATTTTCATCGTTTCTTGATTATGCAGGTTTGAGAAATGGAACTATTTGTAATAAACAAAAAGCCTTTGATGTTATTGGGTTTGATAAGGAGAATTTCGTAAGGGAATCTTACCAGGCCATAGATGAAAACTTAATTCAAAAGATCTTTTGTTAGATAAATGGTAGCGGCTGGCACGGAATGCCAGGCCGCGGTGAAAATAGTAATAACGGCTGGTACCGAAGGTCAAACCGCGGCCGGAAAGGAGGTGCGTAAAATTTTTGAAAGGAAAATGAAATAATTTTCCTTTAAGCTCTCAAACCTATCCGCGGCCTGACGCCAGGCGTACCGGCCGCTAACATACAGTCGGTCCCACAGGAGGCTAGCGGCTAATGAGGAAGAGCCCATCCCGGTAAACGCCCGCCTGAACGAGTCTTTCGGGCAGGAGTAAATAATGAGATTTCTATTTTCCCGCGCCGCTTAAGGCGTACCTGTTGCTAACAAAGCGTACCAGCAGGCTAATAAGGATCATCATCATCCCGTAAATCTTGCGGAGTAATAATGAGATTTCTATTTCCCGACCGGCCTGACGCTAAAGGCGTACCTGGCCGCTAAGCAAAACGGCCTGTACAGAATGTCAGGCCGGCTAATGAGGATGAGTCATCCCGGTAAACGCGCGCTTAACAGTTTTTCGGGCAGGAATAAGTACCAGAGATAATTTCTTTTCCAAACCCGCGGCGCTTACCCTAAGGGGTAACTTCAAATCCCAGCCTGAGCCCTCGACATTACCCGCGGCCTGGCGCTAAGGCGTACCTGCCGCTAACTTCTCTCGCGGCGCTGAGGCGTAACAGCCGACTCAAAAAACATATTAAATTTTTTTTCTAAATTTTGATATAAAAACGCAATAAGTAAAATCATTAAACGTTTATTAAGCCTATATCCGAATCAAAAAACGCCTAAATGAAAAACTTTTATATATTAACCTTTGTTGGGTTATTCTGCTTTAACGCAGTTTTTAGCTCACCCAACCCCAACAATGCATCTCCGGATGCTATTCAATTAGTTACCAATCTATATGTTATTACTTCCGGCGGCTCGCCGATATTAATTGATGGCACGCTCACCCAATACAGTACTGATTATAGTAACGCCCTTGATGGAATGGATGCAAGGAAAATGACTAATCCCGGTGAAAACTGGGGAATGTTGCGTAGCAATGCCGTTTATATTGTAGAGAGAAGGCATATAATAGAAGGCAGTGATTCAGTATTTTTCAAAATGTGGAATATGCGGGTGATGAATTACCGGTTGGAATTAATTACCAATAACCTTAATTTTCCCGGCAGAACAGGTATATTGGAAGATAAATACCTTAACACTTCAACTCCAATTAGCCTTAATGGAAATACCGAAATTGATTTTGCAGTAACCGCAGATGCCGCATCAAAGGCATCAGGCAGGTTTAGAATTATTTTTTCTAACAGCACGGCCGCCGGATTATTGCCAATTGATTTTGTTTTTGCAAACGCGGTACAAAATAACCGTTCTGTAGATTTAACCTGGCAAACAGAAAATACAGGGAATGCCAATATTTTCAGTATTCAAAAATCATCAGATGGAATTCATTTTCAAAATACCAATACAGTTAAAGTAAATAATCCTGATATTAACCAGTACCAGTTTACAGATGAAACTCCGGTAGAAGGAGCCAACTATTACCGCATTTCTTCAGTGGGTATTTCGGGTAAAGTAAGTTACAGTAGTATAATGAAAGTAAATGTGGCTAGCGAACTACAAAGTATCAGCATTTACCCCAACCCTGCAACAGCAGATAACCTGAACCTTAAAATAACGAACCAGCCTTCCGGCAATACTCGGTAAGGCTTATTAATTCGTTCGGGCAGGCTTTCATGGATAAAAAAATACAATACAATGGTGGAACCACTATTCAAAAAATACAACCTTCACAAAAAATCCCTCCGGGCATTTATCAATTGGAAATTAAATCCCAGGATGGCAAAAGAAAAACAATGAGTGTCGTTTTTTAAATAAATACAAACTTTAATTTTAGTTAGAATGCTGCTTCCTTTTAAAAAGGGGAGCAGTTTTTTTATAGGGAGCACCTCTAAACATGTGAGGGGTTTCAAGTGCATTGGAGTACGTACTAAATCACTTTCAAAACGATCTTTCCTCTTGTATGGTGTGACTCAATTTGCCGTTGCGCTTCTGCTGCATCTTTTAAAGGAAGAATCTCAGTAACAATTGGCTTTATTTTTCCTGAATCTATCAGGTCAGATATCTGTTGTAAATCCGCAGGAAGAGATTGTGCCAAATAGCCAATTACCTGTATGTTCTTTTCTTTCGCGGCTTCCTGGTTTTCCGGTTTTACGGTAGTTACCAGCCTGCCACCTTCTTTAATCACCAGTAAAGAACGCTTTTGGGTATCGCCGCCGATAAGGTCAAAAACCAGGCAGGCATCTTTTACTTTATTTTCAAACTTTTCAGTTTTGTAATCAATAACCTCGTCTGCTCCCAGGCCATATAAAAAATCAATATTTTCTTCGGAGGCCGTACCAATTACATAAGCGCCTTTCCATTTGGCAAACTGGACAGCAAAAGTACCTACGCCACCAGCCGCCGCGTGAATCAAAACTTTTTGCCCTGCCTGCAGTTTACCATGCTCAAACAGGCCCTGCCATGCCGTAAGCCCGGCGAGAGGGACAGCCGCTGCTTTATCATGGCCGAGGCTTTGAGGTTTGCTATTTACCTGGCTGGCTTTTACTGCCACGTATTCGGCGTAAGTGCCATTGCGCGTTGGGTCGGGACGGCTATATACTTCATCGCCTTTTTTAAAATTCAAAATATCATTGCCTACTTCTTCGATTTCGCCTGAAACATCCCAGCCGGGTATCAAAGGAAAATGGACAGGGAATTTCCCCTGCGCCTGCCCGGCACGTATTTTCCAGTCAACTGGGTTTACGCCACTGGCATATATTTTTATTAACACCTCGTCATTTGCCGGTTTTGGAACTGGGGCATCTTCATATTTCAATACTTCAGGGCCGCCAAATTCATGTATTCTTATTGCTTTCATATAATACGTTTTATTTTTAGGATAGCCATTTACCGGTAATGCCATCAATTATAAAAACAAGCCTACATGAATTGTGCCTGAAAACGGAAAAATATTTAAAAGCGGTTTAATGTAACATTTTTAAAATTTGATATTCTGATCATCACAAACATTTGGGGATAATAGTAAACAAATAAAAAGGTAGATTTTTATTTCGGCCAAGGGTAAATTTATGGCCTGATGGGAAAGGCTCCGATTGTTCTTGCGCCTCCAATATTCCTAGGATAAGTTTTCTCCTGAACTTTTTAGTCACTTTTTTTTCCGGAGAAAAAGCGCCAGGCAATATTCAAGAGAAAAAATGACCGGAAAATTGTATTATGGGTAAAGCAATAAATAAGGAGGATTTTTATTTTGCCAAAGCCCCTCAAATTAAAAAAACTTTACTCAATTTGGATTTGCCACTGTTACCGGCTGTATCATTATCGTCTTTACATTCTTTCCTTCATACTCTGCCGGTATCCACTTAGGCCGCCATCAATCGCATTAAAAGCAATCATTGCCAGCCTGGAATATTTCATGGCCAGAGCGCTTCACATCCGTAATATTTCCGGCAGTATCAACTACAAACCTCAGCAACACTGTACCATAATCCGCGCCGGAAAGATCATCAACATGCTTTATAATAGCCTTTGAAATATAGCGCGTCCACTCAGCAGGGCCACCCTGAAAAGAGCAAAGCGTATCAATATCGAAATATACACCTTTGTAATCCTGGGGTATCTCCTCTTTTGAAATTATTTCGCCATGGGCATTATACAATGTTGTATAAAATTCATTGTTGGCAACATCATCCACCGTTACTAATTTTTGATGGTTAGCCGGCAGGTCATAAAATCCTGTACGCGCCACTGCCATACCATCCTTATATTCTACCGAGTCATTTATCTTTCCGTTGTTATCATTGTGTATCCACAAGCCATCTTTTTTTCCGTTGCGGTAATTGCCTTCAGTTCCTGTTATGCCATTATCATAATAATACTGAAACCATCCCTCGTGTACGCGTTGGGTAGAATCGTTAAAATGCGCCACACAGGCCAGCGGGTTTTTTCTCTTTAGGTAATAGCAGGTTAGTTTATACAGGCCGCTGTCCATTTGCCCTGTTCCATATATTACCGCCTTCTTTTTTGGCGCAGGGTGCATATCCTTATCAAAATAAAATTTAGCGGATGACTGGCTAAATCCATTTAAAGAAAGCATAATCAGCAAAGAGGCAATGATGATCTTCATATACGATTTGGTTTTGATAATGTACAAATATAGAAACCCTTTTGATTCGAAAATTTACAGTAAACCAACGAATAAGGAGAATTTTTATTTTGGGGTGAAGAAGAAATGAAAAAGGATTTATGGAGTTTTAATCTCCTATTAATTCTGCCAGTAAACCAACAAATACTTCAAAGATTTAATTTTTCATTTTTTTCTCCCTTTCAAAACATCCTCATAAGCGCTGTTCAGGGCTTCCAGGATAATAGCGCGATCTACTTTTTTGAGTTCAAAAGTAGCCCAGCCGTGGCTACCCCATTTATTGGGTACCGGATAAATGGCTTTGTCCATCGCGCAAAATAATTCCTGCTCCGGTGGGCTCAATAGAATATTGGCAGATTCACTTTTTTCATCCAGGGTGGCAAATATCCTTTTGCCTTCTACTTTAAAAGCAGTCCTGTTGAAGTGTGGCCGGCCAGGGTTCCCTGAAATGATAAGGCCATCTCTTTAAATTCTTCTGAGTTCATAAAGGGTATTTATAAATTGGAAAGTCCATACAAAGTAAGAAAGTAAAGATAAAATAAGGAACGTCATTGCGAGGCGCGTGATGAAATTTCAAGGTTTGATAAACATCTACGTGCTGAAGCAATCTCATTCAATCCTAATTCTTAATTTCTAATTGAAACCCACAGTCTGGCCTTCGGTGCCGACTGTTATACACATACTTAATTCATAATTCACAATTCCAAATTCACAATTCGTAACCTTCATCCACGAGTAAATTTTTCCCATCAGCGGCTTCAGTAGCCAGTTCGTCGCAACGATTATTCATTGCATTTTCAGCATGGCCTTTTACCCAGTTAAAATGGATACTATGTTTTTTTGAAAGCGCATAATACCTAAGCCAAAGGTCTTTGTTTTTTTTGCCGCCTTTAAAACCGGTTCTTATCCATTTATTGAGCCATCCTTCCATTACAGCTTTTACTACATAGCTGCTGTCGGAATAAATTATTAATTCAAGATCTGTTTTTTTTAATGCTTCCAGTGCGGCGATTACTGCCATTAATTCCATTCGGTTGTTAGTAGTAAGCCGGTATCCCTGAGATAATTCTTTTTGAATTTTGCCCCAAATCAGAATGGCTCCATAACCGCCGGGGCCCGGGTTTCCGCGTGAAGAGCCGTCTGTATAAATTTCAATTTTATTTTTTTGCAAAGTTTAAAAAAATAGAAGGTGAATAATTTTGATGAATTAGCTTATAAAGTTATACCTGGAAAACACCTGTTTTAAATTCTTCCATCCTGGGGTTGTGATTGGCAGCGGATAAATTTTCAGAAATTATTTTTCTCGTATCCTTTGGGTCAATGATAGCGTCTACCCATAACCGTGCGGCGGCATATAACGCCGTAGTTTGCCTGGCGTATTTATCCATCATTTCTTTTAAAAGGCTTTCTTCTTTTTCAGGGGTAATTTCTTTACCTTTTGCTTTCAGGGAAGCCACTTCAATTTGTAATAAAGTTTTGGCCGCCTGTTCGCCGCCCATCACCGCGATTTTAGCGGAAGGCCATGCATAAATAAACCGTGGGTCGTACGCTTTTCCACACATGGCATAATTGCCTGCCCCGTAAGAATTGCCAAGAATAAAAGTGATTTTTGGAACCACAGAATTCGCGACCGCATTTACCATTTTTGCGCCATCTTTTATGATTCCTGAATGTTCGCTTCTTGTCCCAACCATAAAGCCGGTAATATCCTGCAAAAAGATTAAAGGGATTTTCTTTTGGTTGCAATTCATGATAAACCTTGCGCCTTTATCAGCGCTGTCATTATAAATAACGCCGCCAATCTGTAATTCGCCTTTGGTATTTTTTATGTTCAATCTTTGGTTGGCGACAATGCCTACCGCCCAGCCATCCACGCGCGCATAGCCACAGACAAGGGTTTTGCCGTAATCTTTTTTAAATTCTTCAAATGATGAGCCGTCAACAATGGTTTCTATTATGTCCCGCATATCATAGGTTTTCATATTTCCTTCGGGAAAAATTGTGTAAATATCACCCGGTTTTTTTTGCGGCAATACCGGTTCAATACGGTTAAAACCGGCTTTAGGGCTTTCTCCGATTTTTGAAATAATACCTCTTACACAGTCAAGGCATTCTTCTTCTGTTTTAAACTTATAGTCTGCAATACCACTGATTTCTGTGTGGGTTGCTGCGCCGCCCAAGGTTTCATTATCTGTATTTTCCCCGATTGCGGCTTTTACCAGGTAAGGGCCTGCGAAAAAGATAGAACCGTTTCCTTCTGCCATAATGGTTTCATCACTCATTATGGGAAGATAAGCGCCACCGGCCACACATGGCCCCATAACCGCCGCGATTTGGGTAATTCCCATCGCACTCATTTTTGCATTGTTTCTGAAAATGCGGCCGAAGTGTTCTTTATCGGGGAAAATTTCATCCTGCATGGGAAGAAAAACCCCGGCGCTGTCAACCAGGTAAATCATGGGTAAATTATTTTCCATCGCAATTTCCTGCATGCGAAGATTTTTCTTTCCTGTAATCGGAAACCATGCACCGGCCTTTACGGTTTGGTCATTGGCAACCACCACACATTGTTTTCCGCCAACATAACCAATGCCCGCAACCGTGCCGCCGGCAGGGCATCCGCCGTATTCTTCATACATTTCATAGCCGGCGAATGCACCAATTTCAATAAACATTTTACCTTTATCCAAAAGATAATCCAGGCGTTCCCTCGCCGTTAATTTATTTCTGCTCTTTTTGTTTTTGAATTGCTTTTTTGCCCCCGCCTTCCTCTATTTTTTCAAGTAATTTACTGATATTGCCCCAGGCTAATTTATTGGCATCCTCATTTTTATTCATCTCTATATCCATGGTATTTTTTATTAAGCCAAATCTAAAACTTTAATTTAATTTGGAACTTCATTTGCTTATTTACTTTCTTTTTTATGAAGCAATTATCAAAAAAAGTTATAATTATCCTTTCGGCCATAATAGTGGTTATTGTTGCGGGTTATTTTATCTGGCAGAAATATAAATATAAAATAGTAAGAAACAGCCTTACAAATACGGTAAGTGCACAGACTGACAGCTTGTATTCTATCAAATATGATTCCCTTTCTTTTGATGAAGTTACAGGGCACGCTACCATGAAAAACATTCGTATTATTCCCGATACCAACATGATAAAAAATATGAGTGTAGAAAATATGCCCGATGTTTTGCTGAATGTAACCATAAAATCTTTGGTATTAACCGGTGTGCAAACAGCAAAAGCGCTGCAGGGAAATAAAATGGAAGGTGATTCTGTAATTCTGAATGACCCTGAAATTATTTTTTATTCCCTAAAGCCTTTGCAAAAGAAAACAATATTGCAAAACGAAGCCAATTCACTTTATCAACAAATATTGGGCAAACTTGATTTAATAAAAGTAGGGTTTGTTTTCATAAATAATGTTCATATAAAAGGAATAGATTTTTTTACAAAGAATAATAATTTCGAGCTTATAAACGGAAAATTTGTCCTGGAAGATGTTTTGATTGACAGCTCTCATCACCTGGATACCAACCGCATATTATTTTGTAAACAAGCTGCTTTTACAGTCGATTCTTTTTTTTCGTTTAACCATGGACGTAAGGAACTTATTGTAAAGAGGTTCATTTTTTGGGAAAACAACAAAAGCTATAATTCAATGCAATTATATTTAACAGGTTTGCAAGCGACAGCTCTGCGCCAATCCGGCTTTTGGATGCTAAAAACCTGACGTTAATGGTGTAAATACAAATGAGATCGTGAAGAATAAAAACCTTTTTGTAGATACTATTTTATGCAATGATATATGTTGTATGAATTACCCTTGGATAACCTGAAAACTACAACAGCAAAGAGTTCTAAGCCACCGGATAGTACCGGGTTTTTCAAATGTTTACAGCGTTTACCTTAAACATTTAAATTTTCCTAAACTTACATTTGTCCCATTTGAAAAAAGTAATTTTTCCATAGGCAATATCTCTATTAAAATCAACCAGGTAAACGCGGATAAAATAATTGATTTGGAAAACCACCCAATGAATTATACCAAAGAAGCAGAAGTAGCAGTGGGCCGTTTTTCGCTACAGTCAAAAGATAAAACGTATCATTTTAATTTTAAAAATATCCTGATTAATTCGCTGCAGCGGCAACTTCAAATCCAATCGTTTGATATCGTTCCATTTGCTTCAGAACAAAAATTTGCGAACTCATTTCATTTTCAAAAAGACCGGTACGATGTTAGCTTATCAGGGATTAGCTTTAAAAAATATTGACATGAATGATTTGCTGGATAAAAAATTGGTGGCTTCTGAAATGGTTATTGACAATGTTAGCGCTAAAATTTACCGTGACCTGCATAAACCTTTACAGCAAAAAAGCAAGGTGGGCAGTTATCCTTCGCAATTGTTGATGCAGATTGGGCAGCCGGTAAATATTGCAAGCCTTACAGTAAACCATGCTTTTGTTCAATACCGCGAAAATGAAACAGTAAGCGATAGTACCGGGGTAGTAAAATTTGCCAATTCAACTTTTAATATTTCGAATATTACCAACATACCGGAGGCGATTCAAAAAAATAATGAATTGAATATTGCCTTTAAAAGCAACGCCTTGGGCGTCTATTCCTTTAAAGGGAAATTTTAAATTTTTGCTTGACAGTAAAAATGGGGATTTTTTTGCAAATGGGCACACAGGCAGTTTTGATGCATTAAAAATGAACCAGGTTTCTATTCCTATGGCGCTTATAAAAATTAATTCCGGAAAAATTAATTCAATAGATTTTCATTTGCAGGGAAACAATACGAGCGCAAGAGGAAAATTTCTGATGAATTATGACGGGATGAAAGTTGATGTATTAAAACGGGATAAAGACACAAAGAAAATAAAAAAACGCGGGCTTCTGAGCCTGGCTGCCAACATGGTCGTCAATAATAATAATTCAGGATCATCTGTAACGCCTGAGTATGGCCGGGATATTTATAAATCTTTTTTTAACCTTGTTTGGAAAACCATTTTTACCGGAATGAAACAAACTTTGGGTGTTCCCTGATCAAAAGGAAAATAAAAATCTCTTTAAATTATTGGTTTACTGCAACATTAATGCTTGATGCATTTTACACCATTACATCCATTGCAAAAGCCTGTTCGTGTAATTTTATTGCCGTGATAGATTCGTCAGTGTATTTTTGGTAGAAAGCTAATTGCCTTTTATGAAAAATAAACTATTACTCTTCGCTCTCCTGTCATTTATTATGCCATTAACTTTTGCACAGCAAAAAATCATTAAGGAAGGTAACGCTGCGTTTAATATTTCTGGCAAAGAATTAACTCCACAAAAGTTGCATGGCCTTTACATATTGGGAAAAGTTTGGGGATTTTTAAAATATTTTCACCCACAGGTGGCAAGTGGAAAATTTGATTGGGACAAAGAATTGCAGGAATTTTTACCCGGATATATAAATACATCATCTCAAAAAGAAAGAAATGATTCCTTGCTGGCGTGGATAAACAGATTGGGCGATATCCCTGCAAATAAAGCAGGCGATTATAAGGCGATTAAAAAGTATAAACTGATGCCCGATTTTTCATGGATTTCAGATAAAGATTTTGACGCGGCTTTAAAAGATAAACTATTTTTTATCTTAAATAACCGGCAACAAGGCGATCAGTATTATATAAAGTTTTATCAGGCAGAAGGTTTAAATATTCCTGTATTTCAACATGAAAAGGGATTCGTACAAAATGTATGCCCGCCGGCAGGAATAAGGATTTTAGCGCTTTACAGGTTTTGGAATGTAATTGAATATTGGTATCCTTACAAATACAATTTGCCCACCGCATGGAATACAGTTTTAAAAGAACAACTGCCAGTTTTTCTAAATGCCAATAACCTGGAAGATTATACACTTGCTATCAAGCGTTTGTTAGCTTTGATTCATGATGGGCATGGATTTTTAAATTCATTGACCGAAAATAATTTGCTTGGCTACTATTATATGCCGGTAAGATTCAAATATGTTGAGCATAAAATTATTATATCCTCCATCAGCAATGACAGTATTGCATTGGAAGCCGGCCTTGCAGTTGGTGATATTATTGAATCAATAAATGGCATAAAAGCAGGTAAAATAATAGAAGAAAAATTACCTTACACTTCCGGTTCCAATCTGCCGGATCAATTAAATACGATAACCCGTGATTTAAACAGAACCACCAAAGCAACTACGGTTTTTGAAATTAATGATGGTAAAAAGCTGAGAAAAGTAACTGTAGAAAACAGGTTTACAAAAATATGGGTGAATCAATTTGTCAGCAGTTTCAGTTATCAAAAAGATTCTTCATTGAGTTTATTAAAAAATAATACCGCTTATTTAAATATGGGGAAATTAACCATGAAAGATGACAGTGCGAAGATTGTATCATTGATTGAAAAGTGCAGTGCCATCATCATTGATGCCCGGCAAAATGCCGTAGAAGATGGAAGGAGAGAAAATCCGATTTCCCTGATAGAAAACTTATTATGCAATGGGCAACCACCTTATATTTTTTCTACGGGGCAACCGGATTTTGCCGGTGTTTTTAAATTGGTAGATAATGATGAAACACCATTCAAACCACATGCCGCGAAGTATATTAAACCTATAGCCATACTTATAAATGAAGAAGTAAAAAGTATCGGAGAATATATGTCAATGCTTTTTAGTAAAGCGCCAAAAGCCATATTGATGGGAAGCACAACATCTGGTACAGATGGCCCGGCTACAAGCCTTACGTTGCCTGGAGTGTTTGTATCTTTTACTGGTACAGGCATCTATTGGGCAAATGGTGATGAAACTCAGAGAGTAGGAATAAAACCTGACATAGAAGTTTATCCTACGATAGAAGGCTTTAAAAATAATAAAGATGAATTGTTGGAAAAAGCAACAGATTATTTATCGCAAGAAATAAAATGAGAAACATTTTTAAGAATATACCAATTCCCTTGAAGCATATCTTTTTTTGGTTTGTTCCATATCTCACTCTTTTGGGTTTAGAAGCAAGTGAACCTTATGATCCCAATTATGATTGGTTTACAGAAGTAACGTTTTCATTTGCGGTTGCAGCGGCCATTGTTTATATTAATCTGTATTTATGCAAAAAATATTTTCTGAATCAAAAGCAAAAGTATTTTTCGGGAGCTGTACTTTTATATTCATTATATCTTCTTGTTCTTTATTTTACTGTTTATCCAGGCGAAAAAGAAACCATAACTGGCCGCCCTTCCACTTTATATGCCTTTTTCTTTTTTTATACCCTGTATTTTCTTTTGATTTTTTTATTGTCATTTGTGTTCTGGCTGGCAACTACGGCAAATAAAAAAAATAAAGAATTGCTTGCTGCCCAACTACTTCTTCAGAAATTTAAAACCGATAAATCGGAAGCAGAAAATAAATTCCTGCAATCACAAATTAACCCACATTTTTTATACAATACATTGAATTTTTTTTACTCAAAAGCGCTTACGTTGTCGCCGGAATTAGCCGAAAGTATTTTACTTTTATCTGACACGATGCGCTATTCTTTAGAACTAAAAGAGAATGATAAGGGCATGGCTTTATTAAAAAAGGAAGTAAATCATATTTATAATCTTATCAAGATAAATCAATACCGTTTTAATCACAAACTACAAATAAGATTTCTAATTACCGGTTCGATGGAAGCCATATGCATAGCCCCTTTGGTGCTTATTACCTTTGTAGAAAATGCTTTTAAACATGCAGATCTCTTTGATATAAAAAGCCCTTTAATTATAACCTTAAGCATTCTAAAAGAAGAACAGATTATCAAATTTTCAGTTGAAAATAAAACTAAAAAAGGCCCCAAAGAATTAGGTACCGGAATAGGAATCGAAAATGCAAAAAGAAGATTGGAATATTTATATGAGCATCAATATCAATTGACGATAAATCAGGGGGAAGATTATTATAGCGCTTTATTAACTTTACCACTCTTTAAAGACTTTGCACTTTGAATGATTTTATAAAAATAAAATGTTTGGTAATTGATGATGAAGAAGCTGCTATTACCGTGCTTTCACATTTCATTGCCCGGGTTCCTTATCTGGAATACAAAGGTGGGTATACTTCCCCTATATCAGGATTGAATGCAGTACAAGAACAAGATGTGGATATATTATTCGTGGATGTGCAAATGCCTGAAATTAGTGGTTTGGATTTAATAAAAAACGTAAATAGCCATTGCCGGATAATTCTTACTACGGCATACAGCCAATATGCTATTGATGGGTTTGATCTTGATGTAACCGATTATTTATTGAAACCTATTCCTTTTGCCCGGTTTTTAAAAGCTGTAGAAAAAGCGAAAAATCAATTGGCATTACCTGAAACAATTTTAAGTGGTTCTAAAACAACAAGTGATCATTTTATTCTTATAAAAGGTGATACAAAAGGTAAATTTTTTAAGGTAGATTATAAAGATATTGATTATATAGAAGGTATGAAAAACTATGTAGCAATTATTTGTGGAAGCAAAAAAATTGTTTCGTTATTAAACATAAAAGATATCGAAGAAAAATTACCCGCTCAACAATTCATTCGGGTTCATAAATCCTATATTGTTTCTATTTCAAAAATCTATTCGATTGAGGGGAATCATATCCGGCTTAAAAATTCGCCCGGTGCTAATATTACTATTGGCGATACTTATAAAAATGCTTTCCTGCAAATAATGAAGATTGGGCTGGTAAAGTAAAGTTTTATTTTGTGCTATGCAATTGGCTTTTCTTGACTAAATATAATCTTCACTTTTTGCTTTACCGAAAATTCCTTCAAAGGAATAAATGGAAATTGTAAATATTTGTTTGCCTGCTATAATAATTTTTGCTGAAGGAAATGCTTTTTTAAACAAAATGAGAAATAAAAATCTTTAAAATTTGTTTACTTGTTATCGTAAACTTTTAAAATCATCCCTTTTATATACGCCGGGTTCCGCATGGTCACCGGCTTTCATATCTATATTTACAAACTTTATGTTTTTTATTTCGGTTAATGTAAATGTAGCTGATGCCAGGTAATTTTCGGCGCCGGTATCGCCCATATTATCAGTTAAGTTTTGGCTATCAGGGATTTTTACATAAATCGTATCATGAGAAATTTTTATAAAATCAAGATGGATATCCGGATTATTCTGATTGAGCAAATCTATTAATTGAGCCGGAGAAAAAATGTGGATTTGGGCAGAATCCGGGGCTTTTAATTTTTGTTTTTCAGTACCCTGCGGCTGAACCGTCCATATCATAGAACGGTTAATAATGGTTCTTGCTGAATCAATAGAATTATTAGTAGAAACCGTATCAATTACCTCTTTTTCCGGAGGTGTTTTTACTTTTTCATTATTGTTGGAGTTACAGGCGAATAAGAAGCATGCAACAATTACTGCAAAAGTGATTTTAAATTTGATCATATATGACAATTAATAAAATAATTTAGAAAGGGTACCCAATGGCTAAATTTAATACCAGGTTTTTTCTTCTCCACTCACTGCTTCCAAAATCAATTTGATCCATTACCCATCTTTGCCCCGGAGGCAGCCATGGCTCCCTCAAAGGCATGCCAAGGTCGAGCCTTAATAATAAAATGGTAAAGTTAAGCCTTAATCCAATACCCGTTCCAACAGCAAGCTGGCTTAGGAACTTATTGGTAAAAACAGCGCCGGGCCTTGAAGTGTCCTTGTTATATAACCATATATTTCCGGCGTCGAGAAAAATTGCTCCGCCCACAATATTATTAAACTGGTATCTTAATTCAGTATTCATTTCCAGTTTTAAATCCCCTGATTCATCAGGGAAAAAAGAAAGGCTGTCTGCATTTTTTGGCCTGAAGGTTCCCGGCCCGACAGACCGGCTTCGGAAAGCGCGGATACTGTTGTTGCCCCCCATAAAATATTGTTTGATATAAGGAAGTTGTTTGGAATTTCCATAAGGATAACCGAAACCAACTAATAAGCGGTTAGCTAACCGGGCTTTACCAAACTGAATATAATAACGAAGGTCTGATTGAGCTTTCAGGTATTGCGAAATGGCAGCACCGAAAATTTTCTTTTGCCCGGTAACAGGGTCTGCCGGAATAATTAACCCTGCAAGGTTCCCTGAAAAATCTGCCAAACCATTGAAATAAATTCCTGTTCCTTTCGCCTGGTTTATAAAGGGGTCAATGGTATAAGAATAATTAGAACCTACTATAAACTGGGTATCTACGGAATGTTTCAAAATCGGGTCGCGTTGAATACTATCAATATATTCCTGCGTAATATTAATGGCATGCACATAGTTTATTGAAAACAGGTTAAATTCTTGTTGCACATTTATGTTGGGCTTCCAATCATATCCCAATTCTCCTTTTAAAGAACTAAGCGTATATAATTTTCTTCTGTTCAGAAGGTCATAACTGCAGGCCTATTTTGGTTTTGGGAACAAAGGCATTCGTTGTATTAAAATGGAAAAACGGAACAACAAATTTTGGAATCGTAAAAGTAACGCCACCGCCAAATTCATAAGTATTATAACCATTTTGATTACCGCTGTATTGCACTTCACTTCCTAAATTCCCGTGTACATCCAATTCTTCGGCACCTCCTGAAAGTATTTCTGTTTTTGAAACTAAGCGTTACCTGGGTACCTATATAATTATTCGATTTTGTGTTGCCGGAAATCTCAGCGCGTAAAGATTTTTTTTGTTGCGGGGTTAGGTAATAATAGGTATTTAACCTTCCGGTATCCAGATCATTAGATCCTGTAACTTCAAAACGGTTTTTTACAAATTTAAAAACATTAAGGTTGATTAACCGGCTTAATGTGAGGTTATGGCCGGTTCTGTTATACACATCCCCGGAATCGAAACGCATTATTTCAGGAAATAATTTGGGTTTAAATTTATTTTTGGGGTCAACAATGTAATAACCTCCATAAAGAGTTTTTGCCTGAAGCGACGTATCTTTTTGGTTTCCGTTTAGCCGGTAATTAGTAAAAATATAAACGCTGTCAATGATGTAAGGCTTTTCAGCAATAGCAGGTGCATCATTTTTTACTTTCAAAAACAAGTCAACCTTGTGATTTCCAACCGTACTGTCAGCTTCTATAATTAATGCGTCGGGGCTAAAGAAATAATAACCCTCCTCTTTTAAAAGTGCGTCTATGCGTTCCCGTTCGCCTTTAATAACGGCGAGGTTAAACGGATCGCCCGGATGAAGAATGGTTCCGGGTTTTGTGGCTTTGATAGCCTTCCCTAAAGAGGAGCTATCGGTTTCAAAATTTACATTTTTAATTGTGTAAACAAGGCTTGGCTCAACCGTATAATATGCGTGTCCTTTTTTCTTTTTTACAATGGTATCGCCTGATGCGAATTGCCTGGAAATAACCCACATTTTGTAGATAATTTTCTAATAATTTCACATTATAATCAAGATTTACACTGCTCAACAAAACAGGTGGCCTTCCCAGCTTTCTAAAAAATTTCCTGATAAAACTATGTTTGGAAGTATCCCCTCCCATATCGTACAAAATTAATTTAAAGGGGATCCCAAAAAATTTGCTATTCGGTTTTGGTTGTGGTAAATTTTCGGTTTGAGCTTCGACAGTTTTCTTTTCATTTTTTGATAAAGTACTGTCTTGTACTTTTATAGTTGCGCCTGTATATAAAGCGTCCCCTTTGGGCACTAATTTCGTGGTGTTGCAGGATATAAAGAACATCAGTGCAATTACAAAAAATAATATGGCGGATCTATTGGTCATTTTTTCCCTGCTTTTGTTGGAGCCGTTATTGATTTATTTTTTATTTTTTGGGCGTTATCATTGGCATCCATTTTCTTATTTTGCCTCTTGATTTGCCTTTTTTTCCTGCGTTGTTCTTTAGTGGAAAAGATTTGTTTAAACTTGTCGAAATCTACAGAAATAATAAAACCAACACCGGTTTCTATTACATAACCTTCTATCTCTCCTGTGTAATCGTTTTTTCGATAAACGCGCAACATATATTTTCCATCCTTGCTTAATTTATAATTTATAGAGATATTTCCAGCCAAACTATTTTGTTGCTGATTGGTTTGTTGAGGCCCTTGCAATTGAAAATCGCTGCCTACAGAAACCGTAAGCCGGTCACTTAATAATCTTTTAGAGACGCCTACATTTAAATCCGTTTTGTTCTGTTCAGCCCCGGTTGTGTAGTCCTGCGTGGTGGCAAGCCCAACGTTAAGGTCAACGCCTTGTACCAAATTTCCTGCAAGCTGGTTTAATTGTTCTGACAAAAGGCGGCTCACGCTTTGCATGGCTACAAAGCCCGCGCTTGTTGAGCCTACGCTGCTCGCAAATGGGTTTTCTCCTACAAAACGATTGAGTAATAACAATGCAAAAACCTGTTTATTCATTTGGTCTGGTTCCTGGCGCAACTGGCCTAACTTAGTATTTACGGTAGTGACAATTGCATTAGAAACATCATAATTCTTGTCTTTAGGAAGAAGAATATCAAAACTTATTGTGGGCTTTAAAAGCTCTCCTTTTATAGAAAGAGCCACCTGGAAAGGAAGTTTTTGCTTGTATTGAGGCTGGTTAGAGGTTTCTACCTGGTTCTGCACAAGGTCAATTGGCGCCGCATCAGCTACATAAATAGCTGTTATATCAATTAGTGCAGTGGTTGGTTCTCCGGTCCAGGTTATCTTACTCCCTTTTTGAATATTAAATTTTCGTTTGAGGAAATTAAAAGTCAGGTTATAAGTGCCCTCATCAATTTGATAAGAACCCACCAATGTTATCTTTCCGCTCGCATCTATTCCTGCAGTTAACTGGCCATCTCCTTTCAATCTTAAAAAATCACCATTCCCCACATCAACGATCATATTGAAAACTGCATCTTTGCTTACTTTAATATTTAAGGAAACATCATAACCCTGGAAAGGCGCTTTTTTTAAAGAATCATAAGGTGCCATAAATAATGAATCTTCTGCAATCGCGCTTCTGTCAACAAACCGGACAATCCCCTTCCTTTTCTCGATTCCCTGTGTATTTTGGGGTAAAACCACTGTGAAATCCGTTTTATCATCAATAGAAAGAGATCCGTCAATTATAGGATGCGTGGGAGAGCCTTTTACCGTAAGGTTGGTAGAAAATACCATTTTACCATAAAACAACTGATTGTCTTTATTCGTTGAATTGATTGCCTGGAAGTTTCTTGCTTTTATTTTTAAATCAAAAGTATAGTTTAAGAAATCTGAGGAATTGATTGCGCCATCAATTGTGATTGCATTATTGGATGCATCCCTAATTGTAAAAGTATTTAGGAGAATTCCCTTATTATTGACAATGGCAATTGCGTCTTTATCAATTTTAAAAACATTATTCAACTGCGTAACATTAAACGACGTGTTATTAAACTGGATTTTACCATTTATGTCCGGGTTTTTCAAACTTCCGTTCAGCGCAATTTTTCCATAAAGATTTCCACTTGCATCTTTTATAGCTCCATTTGAAAGGCCTTCTAATGCTTTCATCTGAAAACTTTTTAAATCGACCACAAAATTATAAGTGCTGTTAGCTGTATCTACATTGTAATCACCGATAGCTGTTATGTCATTGCCCTGGCCGCTTAAAGCAATATCCGCGTGGTATTTATTAGCTACATTGTTATTAACTTTTGCAGTTAAATTCCCAATGGTATCCTGGTAAACGCTAAAATTATTAATACCAAGATCAGCGGTAAACGTGGGCTGTGACTGGAGATTTTTTATAATTACGTTTCCGTTCAGTAAGCCATTTACCATTAAAGAATCATTTTGAATAAAACCGGTAATGGTTTCTAATTTAAAATCTTTAAAATTAATTTGCAAAGGCGCGTTAGCCGCTGTTCCATTGCTGTTAATTCCCAATTGTTGGTTTCCCTGGGATAAAATAAAATTATGCGCATTAATATTTTTATTGGCAATTACGATCTGGTTGGCTTTATTTATTTCCCATTTTTTATAATCTAAGTAGAAGGCTGTCAGGCTTTAAACTGAAAACATGTTTATTGGCTGATGGCTGATCGAAACTTCCGGCCAGCCTGTATTTATTTTTTGATTTGTCCATCTTTTATATTAAGGTTAAAATCAAAGTTGTTGTTTTGAAGGCTGCCATCTAACGTTGTAGCATAAATGCTAATGGAACTTCCGCTGCTAAAACGTTGTACAGAGGTTTTGAAATTCAATGCATTGTTTTGTGTGGCAGCTTCTATATTTAACGAGTCAATTATATAATTTCCATAAATTATTTTAGGAGCTTTGGCATACATGCTCCAGCCACTGTCAGTAGCAAATTTAGCTTGTAGGTTTATGGCCTTTAATTCATCCAATTGGGGCATAAAAGCGCGCAATGTTTTGTTGTCAATAACAGATGCATTTATTGTAAAATCATAAGGAGCCACTTTTGCCGTGCCTTTTGCACTATCTAAAGAATAATATGGATTAATTGACTGTTTAAAAACATCTGCTAATTGAGTAAGTTTATATTTTCCGGTAATGGAGGCATTAAGGAAATCTGATTTTAAAAAGATATTCTCATTTTCTCCTGAATTTGCCGCAGTAAGCGAAAGAGAATCTATATTAATTCTGTTGCTATCCGTAACAAAGATTGCATGAGTTACTATTAATTTTCCGTCAAGGTGACCGGGATCAAGGTTAGAAAAGTTAGCGTTAATATCGCCATGAAAAATATTGCGTTGTGCAGTAAGGTTTAATGGAAGTGTTTTTATGCTATCAATGGTGGCAACTAAATTAAGAGTTGGGTATTTTCCGGAAAAATTACCATTCGCATCCAACTTCGCAGTAAGGTTTGGGTCGTCAGAAGTAAGATTAATTTTATAATTTTTGCCAGCAATATTTCCGTGAGCCTGTATGTTGTGGTAATTATAATTATTCAATGTAACGTTTGGAATATTTCCACTAAAAACAGCATTGGCCGTTTTCGGTAGGCCTGTCCCTTTGGCTTTAATATCGGCTGTTAGCGGCCCTAACTTTGGATTTTGCATGATTTTTCCTAACTGTAAATCCATCGCCTTCAAATTAATATCATAAGCGGCGTTCTTTTTATCGGTAATGTTTTTTAATGTTCCTTTAAATGATGCATTTCCAGACGTTGTATTTAAATTGATGTTTGCATATAAATTATTCATGCCACCTTTTATACTGCCTTTTGCGGAAAGTGCCGTAGGAAGAGAAATATTTTGAGGCAATGCATTTTTTGGTAAAAAAGCAAGCAGGTCATTTTTGGAAGTTTGAAATTTATTGATGTGAAGATCGGCATAGATTTTTTTAGGATCAGGTAGCCCTCTTACAATTCCATTTGCATTAATATCGGTTGTTGTTAAACCTCTCAAAACAAGGTGCTGAAGATTAAGAGCATTTACCTGCCCGGTAATTTTAGCGTCAATATATAACGAGGAATTAGGCGATAAAGCCGATGTTTGAGCTTTTAATTGTGGTACAAAAGTCCAGAGATCTTTAACGCTTATTTTGCTGTTTTGAAGATCTAAATTCAGCCCCAATTTTCCCGGATCGTTTTTTAATTCAGGCAAAGAGGGATAAGAGATAATGGCCTGGTTTTTTATTTCAGAACCAGGCGTCTCTATCAATAAATTTTGAAGCGAAACGCCTTTTGGATCCATCTTAAAATCTGTAGATAAATTATTTAAAACAAAACCACTTTTTTCTTTCATGCTTCCTGATTGAATCGAAGCCAGAATCGTATCTGTACTGTATTCAACATTGGATGCTTTTATGGAAAGCTGCTGAATGCCCAAATGAGAATAATCCATTCCTGATGGCGCTTTTGGCGTTGATTGATCGTCATATTTCAAATTGAGATTTTTGATGTTTACCTCCCCTGCAATTATTTTCATTGATGGGGTTGGAGCCGCGGTAGTTATTGAATCCACGGGTTTTTGATTCATCGCTTTCGAAGCAGTTTCAACAATAATATCAGAGTTGCTTAGTGAAGCATTTTTTAAAGTAACGATACTGTTTTTGAGGTCAATCGTTTTGGGGTGAAGTTCTGCTTTCCCAATTACGAAAGATGAATTGAGATGTGAAGGCTCACTTTTGTAGGCAAAATTTATGTCTGACAGATTGATATCCTTATTCAGGAGTTGTAAATAATTATCAGGCTTTGCCGCTTCTTCTGAAACAGTATTTTTAATCGGTTGTTTCAACGGTTCTAACTGGTAGAAATGCCCGTGAAGCCCGTTAAGAGTTATGGATGGAATATTAAACAATAAATGTGACGGGTCGAAAGTAGAAATTTTCGTATCCAAATGCCCAAAGGCAAGATCCATATCATTGCCAGTAAACAAATCTTTATAGATGATTCTTGTTTTGTTTACCAGTATTCTGTCAATATTCATCTGCATGGACGAAGTATCAGAATTGGAAGTGGTAGTAGCTTTTGGGCTATTAAATGCATCAATAATAAATTGGAAATTAAAAGTAGAATCCGGCGGCAATCTCTTTACTTTAGCCACAATTCCGTTTAGCGTAATTTCTTTGATATCGATATTCTTGCTGATCAGTTTTACCATATCAATATCTACTTTTATTTCATTTCCATACAACAAAGTGTCTTTGGACTGATCAGGTATAAAAATATTTTGGAGTGAAAGTGTGGTAGGAAAATCTACATCCAGTTTACCAATCTGTACCTGGGTTTTCAGTTTATTTTGAAGGTAGCTTACTATTTTTTTTCGTGCAAAATTTTGGACAAAGGAGGTTTGGATCAGAATTAAAACAAGCATTATTAAAAATAAAAGAGAAGCTATTACCCATAAGAAAACCCTGACAATAACAGATACAGCCGATTTTTTTCTTTTTGGTTCATTTGCTTCTCCTTTTAATTCCATATTAGTTATTGATTAGTAGTGTGTATCTCAAATTACACACCAACTTTGCCTTTTAAATGAAAGAATTTTTAGGGGTAGGCTATGTAAGTCAATGATGTTATTTAAAATGGGATTTTGCCCTCCCGAAAAATTAGAAGGTATTTCCGTAAAACCAAGGCAAAAAATCAGCGGGAAGTAGAAAATAAAAAAACGAAAAGATTTTTTATCATGAAATTCCCGGAAAATTTCAGGGGAATAAAAATATGCCGAAAAAGTTTGTTTACTATGATTAATATATAAAAAAAACCACCTCAAAAAAGATGGTTTTTTCTTTATTTTAAAAATAATTTTTGCTTTTATTTAAGCGCTTCTATCTTTTTTACAAAATTAGATTTTGGTTGTGAACCCACTAATTTATCTACCACTTTTCCTTCTTTTACAAAAATGATTGCCGGAATGCTGGTAATTCCATAATTAACACTTAACTGCGGGTTTTGGTCCACATTTACTTTTCCAATATTTACTTTTCCGTCGTATTCTTTTGAAAGTTCTTCTACAACCGGGCCGATAGCGCGGCAAGGGCCACACCATTCTGCCCAAAAGTCTATCATTGTTAATTTATCTGAGTCTAAAACTTTTTCTTTAAAGTTCGCATCGGTATATTCCTGAGCCATAATTAATTTTTTATTTATTTAAAATATTTTGTTTAAAGAGTGCAAAGTTAAAGCCAATATCTTTCTTATGATGAAATGTCATATCCACATTATGTTAATTCTATTTTTACATTCAATTGGGGTTTATGTTGCAGGTAAGTAGCCATTTCGTCATTCATTTCAAAAGTGTTTTCCCTGGTGTACATGGCGAATTTTAAATTAGAAATATCGTCGCATATATTAAATTTTAACCCTGAATTTCCCGGAAATTTTTGAACGTTTTCATCAATAAAATCAATCATTTCTTCCGATACCTCCCGTGGGTTTATTTCGATATTCAACTTCCTGGTATTGCTTTTCATCACACTTTCCAAAAGGCAAATAGTACTTATTTTAAACTCGTAAGCAGAGTTATTGTAACGTTGCCTAAAAGAACCTGTAATACTAACAACCATTCCCGGTTCCAGGTAATGGGTAAATTTTGCATAATCTTCCCCAAAAAACAGGAGTTCCATTTTTTCGGTATAATCTTCCAGGTGCATTACGCCAAATTTATTCCCTCTTTTAGAAATACGGTGTTGCGCTTCCGTTACCAAACCCGCTATCCTGAATTGCCTTGAAGGGTTGGGGTAAAGAGCGATAGCCGCTTTAAATTCATTAAATTCTGCAATGGTGTCAAACTTGTAATATTTCAATTGAAATTTATAATTATCCAATGGGTGGCCGCTTAAATACATTCCGATAACGTCCCGTTCATAATCCAATAATTGTATCAATGGCCACGGCTGGCAATCAGGAATAACCGGTGGCACCACTTCTTCCATCTGGAGGTCGCCAAAAAGGGTATTGGTATTATTATGAAGTTGCGCATGGTATTGATTTCCAAATTTGATTATTTTTTCAAGCGAATTGATATTTTCCCCGGGAATAGAATTGAAAAACTGGGCGCGGTGAAAATTTTTAAAACAGTCGAAGGCGCCTGCATAGGCAAGGCTTTCAAGCGATTTTTTATTTACGGTTCGCTGGTTTACCCTCTTTATCATATCAAAAACAGATGAAAAAACTCCATGTTTTTCCCTTTCTTCAATAATATTTTCAATGGCTGCTTCACCTACACCTTTCATTCCGCTAAAACCAAAACGGATTTCACCTTTTTTGTTTACGGCAAAGCCTTTTTGCGATTCATTAATATCAGGCCCCAGAACCGTTAATCCCATGCTTTTACATTCTTCCATAAAAAAAGTGATCTTTTCTATAGCTCCTGCATGGTTTAATACTGCCGCCATATATTCGCTGGGGTAATGTGACTTTAAATAAGCCGTTTGGTAAGCAACGAGCGCGTAGCAGGTAGAGTGTGATTTATTAAAAGCATATTGGGCAAATGATTCCCAATCTGTCCATATTTTTTCCAGTACGTTTACAGGATGGTTGTTCTTTTTGGCGCCTTCAATAAATTGTTCTTTCATTTTATCAAGCACATCCCTTTTCTTTTTCCCCATTGCCTTTCTGAGAATGTCTGCATCTCCCTTACTGAAACCGGCTATTTTTTGCGAAAGCAGCATCACCTGTTCCTGGTAAACCGTAATGCCATACGTTTCTTTTAAAATCTCTTCCATTTCGGGAAGGTCATAAACGATTTCCTGCCTGCCATGTTTTCTCTCAATAAAGTTCGGAATATAAGCTATCGGCCGGCCGGTATAAGGCGTTCATAGCAATGAGATCGTCAAATTTATCAGGTTTTAATTCCCGTAAATATTTTTGCATCCCGGCGCTTTCAAACTGGAAAGTGCCATTGGTATCGGCGCGTTGAAAAAGTTTATAAGTTTCTTGGTCATCCAGTGGCAAAGTATCAAGGTCAATAGAAATTCCATGATTTTTTTTGATGAGGGAAAGGGCCGTTTTTAAAATGCTTAAAGTTTTTAAACCTAAAAAGTCCATTTTTAAAACGCCGGCGCTTTCAATGTTGCTGCCATCAATTTGAGTAAGCCACAATTCAGAATCTTTGGAAGTAGCCACAGGTATCAGTTCCATCAAATCCTGAGGCGCAATAATGATTGCTGATGCATGAATGCCTGTGTTTCTTACGGAACCTTCGAGTATTTCCGCTTCATGCAAAACCTTACTGCGTATATCCTCACCGTTATATATGTCGCGCAACTTTAAAATATTGCTCATGTCGTCGGGCCCCACTCCATCTTCTGTCAAAGATTTTGGCCCGGAAACCGGTGCTTTCAATACTCTTTTCAAAGAGGTTCCCGGCCTGTCGGGAACTAATTTAGCCAGGGCATTACTTTCAGAAAGCGGAAGGCCCATCACGCGCGCCACATCTTTAATACTCATTTTAGCGGCCATCGTGCCGTAAGTAATAATTTGCGCTACCTGGTTTTTGCCATATTTTTTTACTACATAATCCAATACTTTTTGCCTGCCTTCATCATCAAAATCGGTATCGATATCCGGCATTGATTTTCGGTCGGGGTTTAAAAACCTCTCAAAAAGGAGATTGTATTTTATTGGGTCAATGTTGGTGATACCAATACAATAGGCAACTACAGAACCCGCGGCGGAGCCGCGCCCGGGCCGACAAAAACACCGATTTCTTTTCCTGCAATGATAAAATCACTCACAATTAAAAAGTAACCGGCAAAGCCCATGGTTTTAATCGTAAATAATTCAAAGTTGATACGTTCTTCAATTTCAGGAGTTATCGTTTCATATCTTTTTTTTGCGCCGGTCCAGGTTAAATGTTCGAGGTAGGCTTCCTGGTTTTCAAATTCTTTGGGAACAGGAAAATTCGGAATCAGAATATCTCTTTTCAGGTCAAGCACTTCAATTTTATCAATTACTTCATTGGTGTTGTCCAATGCCTGGGGCAAATCGTCAAAAGCCGAAAGCATTTCCTTTGTATTCTTTAAATAGAATTGATTATTAGGAAAGGCAAACCTTTTATTTTTGATCATCACATCGTCATCCGTAAATTCGCGTAAAGCTGGTGTAGCCTGCGTTTCGCCTGTATTGATGCAAAGCAGGATATCATGAGCGTTAAAATCTTTTTCATCCACATAATGCGAATCGTTGCTGGCAATTATTTTTACATCATACTTTTTGGCAAATTTTAAAAGTACTTTATTCACTTTATCCTGGTCAGGAATGCCATGCCTTTGGAACTCTACATAGTAATCTTTTTGAAAAATATTCAGCCACCATTTAAATTCATTTTCCGCTTCGGCTTCCCCTTTTTTTAAAATCGTTTGCGGCACCAGGGCGCCGAGGCAGCAAGTGGTGGCGATAAGGCCTTTATGGTATTTATGAATTAGCTCTTTGTCAATTCGCGGGTATTTTGAATATAGCCCTTCAATATACCCGAGCGAAGTGAGTTTGGTTAGATTTTTATAACCTTCGTCATTCTTTGCGAGTAAAATCTGGTGGTGCCTGGGGTCTTTTTGCTCTTTGGTAAATTGTTTTTGATGCCTGTTTTCAGTAATATAAAATTCACAACCTACAATTGGTTTTACTTTCAGGGAACCGTCTGCATTTTTGAGCGAATGTGCATGTTTTACAAATTCAAAAACACCAAACATGTTTCCATGGTCTGAAATAGCGAGCGCGGGCATTCCATCAGCAATAGCTTTATTGTAAAGGGCTTTAATGGAAGCCGCACCGTCAAGCAGGGAAAACTGTGTATGTACATGCAGGTGGGAAAACTTCATAGGGGAATTAAGAGTTATAAGTTAAGATTTTTTAGTTTTTGAATATGTTCTACTTTCACCATTCAACCATCTAAGCAAATATCGTGAAAAAGAACGGCGGCTTTTCCGGAAATTATCAACAAAAAAAGGGAAAACTTTTTTTTAGGATTTTAAAAGGTTAAAAAAAATAATTTTTTTTTGCTTTTTTATCAGGTGAAACTTAACTTCGTCAGGCTTTGGGAAATAAAATTTATAAACAAGCGTTTGTTTAAGCATCAAGCCTTTTTTAATTTAGGGCAATTAATTTTTAAAAAACGATAAAAATAACTCTGAAAGAATGATTAAAACCGCAATAACCTGCATGGCTATTATTTTTGCATGCACTGTTCAATTTGCGAATGCACAAACCAGCGTCAACTCAATAAGCGTTACAAATATTGGCAATGACAAAACTGCTTCTTATTCCTCAATAGATGGCATTTCATTTACTCCTGATGGCATTTTAAGAACTACTGAAAGTGGTGGAACTAAAAGTATAAAAGATATTCCGGTGCCAGTGGTTACCAAAGAAATAGCAAAACCGGAAATTGAAACAACAATCCCCGTTATTGAACAACTTTCGGCATTGCAATATAAATATGCTATGATGCTGAATGTAGATGTAGAATCTTTAAAAAATGTTTCTTTACTGGATTTTATTGATAATTGGTTCGGAACAAGGTACCGTTATGGGGGCACTACAAAAAGAGGGATTGATTGCAGCGCTTTATCCGGAGCCTTGTTATTAGCAGTGTATGGATTTAATTTGCCCAGAACCGCAAGAGAACAATATGATGCGACAGAGCATATAAGCCGTGATGAATTAAAAGAAGGCGACCTTGTATTTTTTAATACTCACGGGGGCGTTTCCCATGTAGGCGTTTATATTAAAAATGATTATTTTGTACAGGCTTCCACACACGGTGTAAAAATTAGCAGCCTTGATGATCATTATTATGCAAAAAGGTTTATTTGTGGTGGAAGGGTTACCGAGGATAAAATGAGTGATATAAATTAAAAAAATAATTTTAAAATATAATAATAAGGAAGCCTGAATGGTTTCCTTTTTTATTATAGGAATATCTTTTTAATACGTTTTAGAATAGCTTTATAAATATTATCAATTCCAGCACAAAATATGCTTTGTAGTTTTATCTTAAGGATTTAAAATATTTTATGCAAAAAAAATACCCATTTTTTTTGCAGTCGACGGTTACTCTTTTTGGAATCATGCTTTTTGTGTACATGCTTTTTGTTCTCAAAGGCATTATGATCCCTATTGCGTTTACTTTGATGATCGCTATTTTGCTGAATCCGTTTGTAAATTTTCTCAACCGTAAAAAGATCAACAGGGTAGTAGCCATATCAATCGCTTTATTAACGGCTATACTTTTTGTGGCGGGTGTGTTGTATTTTATTTCCTCGCAGATAGTTAGGTTTTCAAATAATATGCCTGCATTGGAACAGAAATTTTCTTTGCTTTTTCACGACCTTCAATTATGGCTTCAAAACAATTATTCGCTGCCGCTCTATAAACAACAGGAATATCTTTCTGAATTGGGAAACAGCCTGAAGCCCTTGATAGGGCAAACACTTGGAACTGTGTTGGGCACTTTAAGTGTAGTCTGTTTATACTTTTTGTTGCCATATTATAAAAAACTTATTCTTAATTTCTTATACGAAGTTTTTGATGAAAAAAATTCAGAAGGGGTAAGAAATGTTCTGTCACAAACAAAAAATGCGATTCAAAGTTACATGGTTGGCTTATTGCTGGAAGCGCTTATTATCGGTATTTTAAATTCTACGGCTTTGTTTATTCTCGGTGTTCAATATGCGATTTTATTAGGTGTGATAGGTGCGCTTTTAAACATTTTACCTTATATAGGCGGAATAATGCCGTGATACTTCATGTTTTGATAGCCACAGTCACTAAAGACGGATATTCCACACAGATCGGAATTATCATCGCTTATTCAATCATTCAATTTCTGGATTCTGCCGATGGATGGGTTTCCGTTCCTTTATTTAATCCTGGAATGTACAATTTGCTGGATTTTAGAAATGGAGAAGATACTCTTTTAGGTGGTGTAAGTTTACCTGCAGGAAAAGTTTCACGGATCAGGCTGATTTTAGGAGACAACAACCAGATTGAAATGGGAGATGGATCAACTGTTGATCTTAAAACACCGTCTGCCCAGCAATCAGGGTTAAAATTAAATGTAGATGCCGATCTTAAACCCGGAATTCCCTATTAACTGGTACTTGATTTTGATGCTGCCCGTTCCATCGTAAAAGCCGGAAACAGTGGCCAATACATTTTGAAACCGGTTATACACGCTTTTGCCAAAAAAACAGGCGGCGGTATTGAAGGGGTTGTGTTGCCCGATTCTGCAAACGCTCAAATAAGTGCTATTTCAGGCGCTGATACCTTGGGCGCTATACCTGATGCAGCAGGTGGTTATAAGTTCTGGGGGCTTCCCGCTAATAGCTACACCTTAATATTTACTGCTGACAGTACCACAGGTTATCATTCTGATACTGTAAATAATGTGGCCGTTACAGTTGGTAATATTTTCATTTTTCCTTGAAGGCTGAGGGTGTCACTCCAAATTTCGATTTAAACACTGTTGAAAAATAAGCAGCTGAAGAAAAACCAGACTTAAAAGCAATTTCCGAAATGCTAAGATCTTCATATTGCATGTAATACTTTGCTTTTTGAAGACGTGTATTTACGATATAATCATTCACGTTGCAATTTAGCAAGGCTTTTACCTTTCGGTAAAGTTGCACTCTCGAAATTCTCATCTCATTGCATATATCAGTTATGCCAAACTTGTCATTACTAATATTGTTTTCAACTATTGCTGTAAACTCAATTATGAATTTGCGGTGTTGTTTCTTCAATACCTGTGACTTTTCTTCTGAAAAAATCTCGGCTGTATAATGGTCTTTTATTTTTTCCCGGTTCCTCAATAAGCTCTTTACAGTTTTTTGAAGAAGTATTAAATTAAAAGGCTTCGTTATATAAGCATCTGCCTGTGTATCCATTCCTTCAATTTTTTGATTTTCCTGGTCTTTAGCCGTTAGCAAAACGACAGGTATATGTGATGTACGTATATCACTTTTAAAAATTTGAGTAAGTTCAAGGCCATTTTTTCCTGGAATTACTATGTCACAAAGTATCAGATCCGGTACATATTCAAAAGCAGAATGTAGCGCTTGATTGCCATCCGCGGCTTTTATAATGGTGTAATCTGCACTTAACCTCGAACTCAGATATTCAAGCATCTCGGTATTATCTTCAATAATTAAAACTGTAATATATTTCGGAGGTTCAGATTCAAAACTTTTGTTGGGTATGTTTTCGATATTGTACAGGTCCGTAATATAAACAGTTGCGTCCTCATTTATAATGGACGATTTCTCCTCATTCTCCCCAAAATCTTCTTTTTCAAAATGATTTTTGCCAAGCAGCAAGAATATTTCAAAAATTGATCCCTTATTCTTTTCACTTGTTAGAACAATAGAACCATGGTGCAATTCTATCAATTCCTTTGATAAGGCAAGCCCTATTCCTGTGCCCCTGTGATTTTCGTACTCCCCTTGAAAAAATGGTTCAAAAGCATGATCAATTACCTCTTTACTCATTCCGACACCATCATCTTCGATCAAAATAACAGCCATGTCATCTGTCTTGGAGATACTTACATTGATATTACCGTACTCTTTAGTAAATTTAAAGGCATTAGACAAAGCGTTAAAAATTACCTTATCGATCATTGTTGTATCAAACCACACTTTAAGGTTTCGTTCGCTTGTGATAAACTCGAGACTAATTTTCTTATTTTTTGCCAGTACGCTGAAAGTGTTAACTATTTCATGTGTAAAGCTTACCAGGTCATATTCGGAAACATTCAGTTTCATTTTTTTGAATTCTATTTTTCTAAAATCCATAAGCTGGCTAACGAGCCTATATAAGCGCATTGTATTTCTTTGGATAAGGAGCAAAGCCTGCCGGGTTTCATAATGCAATTTTGAGTTGGCAATTAATTCACCCAGCGGAGCAAAGATGAGTGAAAGCGGGGTTCTGAATTCGTGAGATATATTGGTGAAAAAATTAAGCTTTGCCTGGTGGGCATCTTCTGCTTTTGTATACATCTCACTTAAAAGCTTGCTTTGCCTTGAGATTTCTTCATTTTGCGACTGCAGTTTTCTAGTGATTCTTTTATTTTTTCTCCACGAAAGAAAAACGGTAGTACCTAAAATGAGAACGAGCAAGAATGCTATCGTGAGTATATTATTGAAAGATCTTTGATTATTATAAACTATCATTTGCTTTGCCAGCATCTCTTCCTGCCTTTCAATATCATCTTGTTGAGATAATATTTTTTGGCTTTGGTGATACATAATTCTTACATTAGAAGAATCAATTATGCTGGTGTAAAGTTGAGTTTCCTTCTTAAATGGTTGGTTTTCAAGGATATTGACAGCAGTTTGTATGGCTTCCTTTCCTCCAGTGGGATAAAGCATGGTGGCCTTCAGCATACCCCGTCTCACAAGGTCAATCCCTCCATTATGCCCTGGCAAACCATCTACACTGATAATAAATATCTTTTTGTCAAGGCCTAATTTTTTGCAAACTCGATAACATCCCAATCCAATTCGGTCGTTCTGAGTAAAGATGAGCTGGATGTCATTATAATTCATCAGTGCATTAGTCAGTTCATTTTCTGCCTCTCCAGGAGTTTTATCCCAATCTTCAGAAAGCCTTGCAACATATTTGATATCTGGATATTTTTCTATAAAATCTGTAAATCCTGTATGCCTGCCGATATCTGCTGAAGATCCAACATCCTTCCCTCCGATTTCCAGAACGTTTCCATATCCCTTTAAAAGGGAATTTGCGTAAAATCCCGCATCCTGGCCCACCTTATAATTACTTGCGCCAATAAAAGCCGTATAATTCTTTGTGAGGATATTTCTATCCACGAGTATTACAGGAATCTTCTTTGCATAAGCTTCTTCGATAATTGGAGTAATAGGTTTCGCCTCAGCCGGGGTTACAATTAAAAGATCAACTTTTTCATTAATTAATTCCTTTATCTGTTCTATTTGTTTTTGGGAGTTTAATTCGGCATCCTTAACAATTAACTTAATTTCAGGATGAAAAGCTAATTCCCCTTCCATCTCTTTTTGCATGTATTTTCTCCAGACGTCCCGAGTAGTACATTGTGAAAATCCAATTACAAATTGCTTCTGTTTCACTTTCTTAATGCATGAAGAATCCATGAAACAAATGAATATTAAAAAAAACACAATGAGTCTTTGGGAGATTGATCCTGAGGTAATCATTTAGAAGAGTTTAGCAATCGTTCTACCAAATGTAAATAAATAATTTGTTAAAATAGTGGAGGAATATTAAAAATTAATGGTACGATTTTGAAAGCCATTTATTGGTGAATAAAATATTGTTTTCATAATAACTTAAAAATCAGTAAGTTATCTCCTTTTTTTAAATGGAACATATTTAGAAGCAATAATCCTGATTGTTAAATAAGAAGGGCATATGTCAAACTTATCTTTGGATTTCAAAAGTTGCTTGATATGAACAGAAAATTGCTTTTGTGGAGTATAGTTGTTGCTCTTGGTGGATTTTTATTTGGTTTTGATACTTCGGTAATTTCAGGAGTAGAACAGGATATTAAACATATCTGGGAATTGGGTAATGTGCTGCATGGGGTAGCAATTGCAATCGCTTTATATGGTACCGTGATTGGTGCTCTTTTTGGAGGAATTCCTGCTACCAAATTTGGAAGAAAAAAGACACTACTTTGGATTGGCGTCTTTTACCTAGTTTCTGCAATCGGCTCTGCACTAGCTCCTGGTGTATATGTATTTATGGCTTTCAGAATAATGGGAGGGTTGGCAATTGGAGCCTCTTCCGTAGTAGCCCCAATGTATATTACCGAAATTGCCCCTGCAAAAAACAGGGGAAAACTGGTAGCTACTTTCCAGTTCAATATCGTATTTGGAATTTTAATGGCTTATCTATCCAACTATCTTCTACAGGGAGTTGGAGGTAATGATAGCTGGCGTTTGATGCTGGGTGTAGTGGCTGTTCCGGCATTTATCTATTCTGTATTGATTTTCTTTGTTCCTGAGAGCCCGCGGTGGTTAATGGTTCACAGAGGTGATTATGGTACTGCCCGTAAGATTTTAGAGATAAGTGACCCTGTAGGGGTCGAAGAAGCCATCACAGAAATTCAAAAATCAATTGAACTGGAGCATCGTAAGGAAAGCATTTCAGCCTTTTTATCAAAAAGATTCAGTGTACCTATATTCCTGGCCATCCTCATTGCATTTTTCAACCAGATGTCAGGTATCAATGCCGTTATCTACTTTGCACCGCGGGTGTTTGAACTTGCAGGAATTGGAAAGCACGCGGCATTTCTTCAAAGTGCGGGTATCGGATTGGTGAATTTAGTTTTTACGATGGCAGGTTTATATTTAATCGACCGCATTGGCAGGAAAAAACTGATGCTGATAGGTTCAATTGGCTATATTGTTTCATTAGCTGCTGTTTCCATTGCGTTCTATTCAGGAAATACCAGTGGCATGGTTGTTCCTTTATTACTGTTCCTTTTTATCGCTTCACATGCAGTAGGCCAGGGAACGGTTATCTGGGTATTTATTTCAGAAATATTTCCCAACAGTGTAAGAGCCTATGGGCAATCGCTGGGCTGTGCCACTCACTGGATAATGGCATCCATTATTACCACGATTTTCCCGATTATGACCGCAAAATTTGGTGCTGCGCCGATATTCCTGTTTTTCGCATGCATGATGGTGTTACAATTGTTGTGGGTAATTTTTAAAATGCCTGAAACCAAGGGTGTACCTCTTGAGGAATTGGATGACAAACTGATTAGGCACTCAGTTCCGGTTTTAAATAAAGTTTATTAAATAAAAATCTAAATACATATTAAGGAAGAATGAAAAAAATATTTAAGAATAAATGGCAAGTTGATTTTGCTGATAGGTTTCAACAATGTACAGCTTCTATTCAAAAAAGTGGTATGAAAATTTTTAATTATATAAAACATTTTTAAACATTTAAAACTATGCATATGAAAAAATTACAGATTTTACTTCCAATGTTATTGATGTCGTTATTCAGTTTTGCTCAGACCAAACCTATAACTGGTAAGGTAATCGATAAAGATACAAAGCAACCCTTAGTTGGGGTTACTGTCTCGTCAAAGGCGGGGAAAACAGTCACTAATAGTCAAGGCGATTTTTCAATTAGCGCGTCAGTTGGTGAAACCGTTTTATTTACGTTTGTAGGTATGAACCCTATTGAAATGAAAATTAATAGTTCCACCCAAAATTTGAGCATTGAAATGGAGCCATCCTATAGTGATTTAAATGCAGTGGTGGTTACCGGGTATCAAACCGAGAAAAAAGTTGACCTGACTGGAGCGGTTTCGGTCGTAAAAATGAAAAATATAAAAGACGTTCCGGTTTCAAGTCCTATGTTGGCATTACAGGGACAGGTTCCGGGATTATATGTGCAGACGGATGGTTCTCCTACCGGGGCAAACGGTGGGGCGCCCGCCATTATTATACGCGGCGTGAATAACCTAAGTGGTTTAGGAGGCACCGGACCACTTTATGTTATTGATGGTGTTCCCACAACACGGTACGAAGATTTTGCCAATCTGAATCCTAACTCCATTGCATCCTTACAAGTATTGAAAGATGCTTCTGCATCATCAATTTATGGATCAAGAGCAGCCAATGGGGTTATAATCGTCACCACAAAAAGTGGTGCCGGTGGCCTTGATAAAACCAAAATCGATTTTAGCTCAAGTATAACATCGCAATCAGAGAAGCCCTGGCAGGAGCCGGTATTATCTTCAGAACAGCGGGGTGAAGCTTTATGGAGGGCTGCAATAAATGATGGGACTGATCCAAATCAAAATTCTACAAGCAACATTTATCAATATACATGGAACGGTGATTTCTCAAATCCGGTACTCAATAAGGTAATTATCACTCCATTTGTTGGCGGAGACAGCCTGGAACCAGCAGCAAGTACTAATTGGCAAAATGCTCTGTATAAGATGGCGACCGTTTCTTCCAATGATCTGGCTATTTCTGCGGGGAACAGTAAAAGTGGCTTATTAATAGACCTTAGTTATTTTAAGAATAATGGCTTAATGCAATATACTCATTTTCAAAGATACAGTGCCCGAATCAATGCACACACTTCGGCATTTAACGGTAATTTGAGATTTGGCGAAAATGCAGAGTTTTCACGTACATCACAAGTTAACTCAACGACTGATGTAGGAGGTGATGCGGTTGGTGATCTTGCTTTAACACTAGCGCCTACTATACCATTAAATAAAACAGACGGAACTTTTGGAGGACCTATTGGTGCAGGTTATTCAGACAGAAACAATCCTGTGGACATGCAATATCTCAATCGATGGAATACAACTAATCTTTTTTTAGCTGTAGGAAATGTTTACGCAGAAATTGAGCCCGTTAAAAATTTAGTGATCAGGACAAGCCTTGGAATTGACTATTCAGATGGCTTGGGAAAAGTGATTAAACAAAAAGGTGATGAGGGGCCTGTTAATTCATTTAACAGCCTTTCTGAACAGGAGTCGAAAGATATTGCACTTACATGGACAAATACAGCAAATTATAATCTTGTTTTTGGTAAGAATCATTTAAACATCCTGGGTGGAGTTGAGGCGGTTAGAGATGATTATTCAACCTTCGGAGCAGCCAATACAAACTTTGCGATTCAGGATGTTAATTATTTTCAATTGAGTTCAGGTTCAGGTTCACAAACAGACAATGGATCTGCAACTGGTTATAGGCTATTATCACAATTTGGAAAAGCAAATTACAGTTATGCCGATAGATATCTCGCATCAGTAACGGTAAGAAGAGATGGATCTTCAAGATTTGGGATCAATAATCCTTATGGTATATTTCCGGCATTCACTTTAGGCTGGAGAATTAATAATGAAGATTTTTCAAAAATGTAAAAAAAGTTTCAAATCTTAAATTAAGAGCAGGAATAGGAACCGTAGGTAACCAGCAGATTGGAAATTTGGCAGCATACACTTTATATTATGCAAACTATGGAACCAGCAGTGCCGCATATCCCTTATGGCTCAATACCGGAACAGCTTATGATATTAATGGTGTAAACACCGGAACGCTTCCTTCCGGCTTTGTTCAAACTGCAACTTGGAAATCCAAATTGAAATGGGAACAAACTACCGAAACAAACATAGGATTGGATTTTGGTTTCTTTGACGAGAAGATTACCGGCTCTTTTGACTGGTACAACAGAAATACTTCAAATATTTTAATTCAGCCCCCGGTAGCTGGCGCTGTAGGGGAAGGGCAATTAGAGTACCTAAATGGAGCAAGTAAGAATACGAAAGGATGGGAGCTAGTACTGGGTTATCAAAATAAAACCACGGGCGGTTTAACTTATAACGTTACATTTAATGCCAGTCATTGGAAGGATATAATCACTAAATTGCCAGAAGATGTCCGTGCAGCATACCCTGGAGATGTAAATCATTCAATTATAGGACATTCCCAATTTTCCGTTTTTGGTTATGAGACTGACGGGATATTCCAGACACAGTCAGAAGTAGATAAAGCGCCCACACAGCCTGGTGCGGGTGTCTGGAAGGCTAAAATATAAAGACCTGAACGGGGACGGTGTAATAAATGCGGAAGACCAAACCTGGCTAGGTACTACTGTGCCAAAGTATGAGTATGGTGTCAGGATTGCATTAGGGTACAAAAACTTTAATTTTACCATATTTGGTTCCGGTGTTGCCGGCAAAACAGGATTTGATCCTGTGAAGTTTTTAATTCTTTCATTGACACAAGGAATAATTTTGGTCCAGGAGTACTTAACGCATGGACACCTCAAAATCCAACTTCACAAACGCCGGCATTGTCTATCTTGAATCTCAATGATGAAAGACAGAACTTCCAATTTCTACTATGAAAATGCATCCTATTTCAAGATAAGAAATGTGCAATTGGGATATAATTTCCCAGCTCGATAGCCAACTCTTTAAAAATGGAAGGACTAACTATCTATGTTTCAGGTCAAAACCTTATTGCTTTTAAACATAAAGAATTTTTAAGCAAGGATCCTGAAAGAGCCGGTTCATTTGCTTTATGGCCCGTACCTACTTCATATACTTTTGGGATTAATGCTACTTTTTAAAAAATAAAAATAATTAGTTATGAAAAGATATAAAAATATAACCCTGCTAAAAAATATAACTCTGCTAATTGCTGCGAGTGTTCTTCTTGGGAGTTGTAAAAAATACCTCGACTACCAGCCCCAAGGGGCTTTATCAGCAAATAATCTTTCATCTCCAACAGCCGTAGAGGGACTATCGACCGCTGCTTATGCTGGAATTTCAAATGATTGGTGGGATGCTCCAATCACCAGTAACTGGGAATGGGGCAGTATCCGTGGCGGAGATGCCTATAAAGGCGGTGGAGGATTAAATGACCAGTTTCAAATGGATAGGTATGAGCAGTTTTATCTTGTAAATCCTACTAATAATGGAGCAGGAGATTTTGGATTTCCAGGAGTTTGGATAAGAGCCTATGCTGCCATTTCCAGGTGCAACACTGCTTTAAGGGCATTGAATAAATTAACCGACGCAGAATTTCCTAAAAGGACGACACGTATTGGCGAGATGCATTTCCTGAGAGGACATATGTTTTTCCTGCTAAAAATATTATTTAATAGGATTCCGTGGTTTGATGAAAATGCAACTAATGAGGATATTCTCAAAACTCCCAATACTATGTCAAGTGATTCACTATGGCAGAAAATAGAAGGAGATTTTCAGGTAGCTGTTAATGATTTACCTAATACTCAACCTGGTGAACCTGGAAGAGCTAACAAATATGCGGCGGAAGCCTACCTGGCAAAAGCCTTATTGTACCATGGATATACTCAGAGCGCAGATTATACTGTTACAGGTGTAGATGTTAATAAAATGCAACAGGTGGTAACTCTTCTTAATGATGTTATCAATTCAGGACAATATCAATTGAATTCAGATTTCGCCTACAATTTTCTGGATGGCCATGATAATTCTCCTGAATCTGTATTTGCCATACAATATTCCATAAATGACGGAACTGCTATTGGGGGCAGATTAGGTATGTCAACGAGCCTGAATTACTTTGGGGGTGCCCCCCAATATGGATGTTGTGCTTTCCATATTCCAAGTCAGAATTTGGTAAACGCTTTTGGTACAACGGCAAGTGGTCTTCCAAAATTTGACACCTATAACAATGAGGTATTAAATGATGACAGTTTAACCACTAACGGGGCCTATGTAGATCCAAGAATTGATCATACCGTTGGTATTCAAGGGCATCCTTTCAAGTATGATGCTGCCATTCCATATGACCATAGTTGGGAGAGAGATAATGGCGACTATGGCGGTTTTGGTACTATGAAAGAACTACAACTCGCTTCTTGTGCGTGCTTTAAAAAATTAGGACCTTTTTATGGCACATCTGTAAATATGGATATTATTCGTTATGATGATGTTCTGTTGATGGATGCTGAAGCAAATATTCAACTGGGAAACCTTAATGATGCTTTAAACCTGATTAACGAGGTTAGGGCGAGAGCGGCTAATATAAGCCCTTTGGTAAAAAGGGCAGATGGAACCTATCCATCTAATTATAATATAGATATTTATAAACCCGGGGTAAATATAACCTGGAATAAGGAAAATGCATTTAAGGCATTACAATGGGAGCGTCGTATGGAATTTGCAATGGAAAGTCCGCGGTTTTTTGACCTGGTTCGCTGGGGTGTTGCGGCAGATACACTGAATGCCTTTTTTGCCAAAGAAAAATTAAGGCATCCTTTCCTTTCCAATGCGCATTTCACCCACGGAAGAGATGAATACTTCCCGATACCGCAGGAACAAATCGTTTTTACAAACGGATTATATGTTCAAAATCCGGGCTATTAGCGTGGTTGAAATGAGATCTTCTTACTGATAAGCAAGGGTGTAATGGGAGGGTAAATACTATCTTCCCATTACCTCAAAATATGGAATGATTGAAAAATTTCCGAAAACCGGCGATGGCACTGATTTTTTCTTTTAAAAATTTAAAAAATTACCATGAAACGATTACTTGTTTTTTTAGTTTTTCTGATTTTTACTCCTTCACTATTTGCTCAAAAAGATCAGATTGCCACACCGCAATGGAGACCCCTTTATCACTTCACACCTGTAAAGAACTGGACTAATGATCCGAACGGTCTGCTTTATATAAACGGCGTGTATAATATGTATAACCAACAAAACCCTTTTGAAAATAAATGGGGCCACATGAGTTGGGGACATGCAACCTCTACCGACCTCATCCATTGGAAGCATTTTCCAATTGCGATGCCGGAAGCTATTACAAGCAATGGCAAAGATACTACCTGGAGATTTTCCGGGTCGGCGGTATATGATAGGTATAACACCAGTGGTCTCTGCAAGAATGGAGGTTGTATGGTTGCCATTTATACCGCCCATCAACCCAATTTACATAAAGAATCGCAGTACATTGCATATAGCAATGACGGTGGGATGCACTTCCAACAATACCATGGCAACCCGGTTATCGATTTAAATAAAAGGGATTTCCGCGACCCTAATGTCAGTTGGAATGACCAGATAAAAAAATGGTTAATGGTAGTGGCATTACCGGGAGAAAATAAAGTCAGATTTTATTCTTCGCCTAATCTCAAAGACTGGAAATTATTAAGTGAATTTGGTCCGGCAGGTTTGAAAAACGGAATTTGGGAATGCCCTTCTTTTATTCAATTACCTGTAAAAGGAGAACCGGGGAAGGCAAAATCCGTGTTAATGACTTCATTTGGTGGTTCCCGGGGAACGTTAATGCAATATTTTATTGGCGATTTTGATGGCACAACTTTTAAGAATGATAATCCATCAGATACGGCTTTAATGGTAGACAACGGCTCTAGTTTTTACGCAGCTATTCCATGGAACAATTTACCACCTTCACAAAAAATATTCATTGGCTGGATGGTTCCTCCGCAGCAGGAAACGTTTCCTTGGCGAGGGCAGATGTCAATTCCCAGGGATCTTAGCCTAAGGGAAACAAAGAATGGAATTCGGCTTTTTCAGGAGCCAACTTCTGTAATTGAAAAAAATCTCACAAAGTTATCAGGCAATCATGCATTTGAATTGAAAAATATACAGGTCAGTCAGCAGGAAGAAAATATTTTTGAAGGTAAAAATATCAATGGCAACTCCTATTGGCTGAAAGCAGAATTGGTCGTTCCTGTTGATGCAAATGCCGGTTTCAAAATAGCCCAGAAGAAAGACAAAAATGGTAAAGTTACTTCAGAAACAGTGATTGGTTACGATGCTTCAAAACATCAACTTTATGTGGACCGTAGCAATGCGGGAGATGAAAAAATCAGACAGAATAAATTGGTACAAACTGCCGACGTAATGGATTCTGATGGGAAAATTACTCTGGAGATATTGTTTGATAAATCCTCGCTTGAAGTCTTTATTAATAATGGAGAAAAAGTCATTTCGACATACGTTTATCCCGGTCATGATGCTGATTTGATATCAGCGTTCTCAACCGGGGGGAGCTCCCTGATCAAGGCTTTAAAGTTTTGGAACTTTCATAAATAAATTAGTATAAATGTTAACCGAACAACCCAAATCTTTCATAAAAAATCAAGTAAGTAGGTTTGATCCAAATAATCAAATAGCTACTAATAGGGGGCGTTTCTACGCCCCCATTTATTGAAAAAGCAGATTAAACGGGGATGTTAGGAAACGGAAAACATCATGAAATAAACGCTTCAATATGAAATGCACACTGAATTCACTCGTCTTGCTATCCTTATTAATTTCATTTAAAGCTTTCGGCCAAATATCGGATCACCCTCCTGCGCAGGTCATACCTGACTTTGAATTTTTCACGTTAAATAATAAAGCATTTACCAATAAGGATATTCAAAAAGGGAAAGTTATTTTCTTCATGTTTGTTGATCCTGATTGTGATCATTGTCAACATGCTATCGAAAGTATCGGTGAGCAATTTTCGTCTTTTAAAAAAACTTCTGTTTATTTAATTTCAATGGATGAGCCCGGGAAAATAAACCAGTTTATGAATTTGTACGGAAGTAAATTAAAAGGCCAAAAAAATGTAACTGTCTTGCAGGATAAATTGCACCAGTTTATGGAAAGGTTTAAACCGATTCGATACCCTGCAATGTATTTATATTCTCCTGAAAATAAATTGCTTGATTATGAAGACAATCCTGAAGCTGTATTCAGGTTAGTTAACACTATTAATAAAAATGTTAAATAGGAATAATGGTTATCCTTATCGATATTTTTAAACATTCAATTACTTATAAAATGGGAAAAAAAATTATCCTTCGATTAGCTTCCATAGCTATTTTGGCTATGTTATTTAATTCTTCTATTGCTCAAAATCAACCCATTGGAATTTTTGATGGACACACTGATGTTGGCAACCCTATAAAAAAGGGATCCGCAACTTATATTCCCGCTACAAATCAATATGTGATTTCAGGTGCAGGATACAATGTATGGTTTGATCATGATGAATTTCAATATGTATGGAAAAAAATGAAGGGTGATTTTATTCTATATGCCCAGGCGGAATTCCTGGGTTCCTGGGTCAATTATCATCGAAAAGTTGGCTGGATGGTTCGTAAAAGCCTTGCAGGTAATTCACCCCATGTAAATGCAGTAGAGCACGGAGATGGGCTTACTTCCCTTCAGTGGCGGCCGACTGCCGGGGCACAGACTAGCGAGCATAGGATGAGGTTGACAAAAGCAAATGTTTTACAGTTGGAACGAAAGGGCAATATGTATATTATGCGGGCAGCGGTTTACGGGCAACCATTTGAAACAGATACGCTCAAGGATTTAGATCTGGGCGATGAAGTATATGTTGGACTTTTTGTTGGGTCCCATAATCCCGATGTTCTGGAAACCGGTGTTTTCAGCAATGTTAGTATTACTGTTCCCTACAAAGGAATTGCCGATCAACGTACGCCTATGACATTGGGAAGCAGACTGGAAATACTTGAGGTTGCGTCCGGAAAACGCGATGTAATTTATAAAGTCCCTTATTCAATACAGGCGCCAAACTGGACCAAGGACGGCAAAAGCCTTATATTCAATGATTACAAAGGACTCATGTATCGTTTTGACCTGGCAACAAAAAAGCCAACACGGATTAATACTGGGAAAGTAACCGATAATAATAATGACCATACAATTTCTTTTGATGGAAAAATGCTTGGGTTGAGTAATTACCAGAAGGATCTGGGTGGGTCAATAATTTATACGGTTCCATTATCAGGAGGGATTCCCAAACAGATTACCCCAAAAGGACCATCATATCTACATGGATGGTCGCCAGATGGGAAAGACCTGGTATTTTGTGGAGACCGCAATGGAGAGTTTGATGTTTACAAAGTTCCTGCTTCGGGGGGAAAGGAAATTCGTCTGACCAATGCGAAAGGATTGGATGATGGACCTGAATATACGCCTGATGGAAAATATATTTACTTCAATTCCGTTCGCTCGGGTTTAATGCAAATATGGCGAATGAAATCCGATGGAAGTGACCAGGAGCAGATCACTAATGATAACTACAACAATTGGTTTGCTCACATATCACCGGATGGTAAATGGTTTGTTTATATTACATTCCTGCCGCAAGAAACACCTGCAGGTATACATCCTCCTTACAAACACGTTTATGTCCGTATGCTGCCAATTGATGGTAAAGGAACACCAAAAGTGCTTGCGTATTTTTATGGTGGGCAGGGATCAATGAATACACCTAACTGGTCTCCTGATAGCAAGAAAATTGCTTTTATAAGTAATACGGATATGAGTGGAAACTAATAAAAACCGTTTATTTTGATTGAAAAGGTAGGTATCTATTTTTCGAAATATAAACAAAATAAATTGAGAAGAGTTGGCATACTAGGATGGCAACCTATAAAAATCATTAGTATGATAGCAAATAATATCTGGCGGTTTATGCTCTTTGCTTCGTTATTAATTTTTGTGTCATGTCAGGAGAAAAACTCCAAGATGTTTGAAAGTCTTTCCTCATCGGTAACAAATATTGATTTTGAAAATAATTTACCGGATAATTCGGAGATGGGAATCCTCAATTATATCTACAATTACAATGGAGGCGGTGTAGCGATTGGAGATATTAATAATGATGGCTTACCGGATATTTATTTTACAGCAAATAGCAAGGGGCATAACAAATTATACCTTAATAAAGGCAATTTTAAATTTGAAGATATTACTGCTAAAGCAGGGGTAGCAGGGAGTTCAGACTGGTGTACGGGAGCGACTATGGCTGATGTGAACGGGGACGGGTTACTAGACATTTATGTATGTGCGGTTGCCAATTCACATAATTTGAAAGGACATAATGAATTATTCATTAATAATGGGAATGGCACTTTTACTGAGAGCTCAGCTCGATACGGATTGAATTTCTCAGGATATTCAACACAGGCTGTATTTTTTGATTATGATCATGATGGTGATCTTGATTGTTATCTTCTTAACCAATCAGATCATCCTAATCAAAATATTTTTGATACGAGCGCCAGGAGAAAGTTTGATCCTAATGCAGGTGACAGGTTATATAGAAATGATCTGGTAAACGGCGTACGAAAATTTACAGACGTTTCGTCAAAGGCAGGAATTTACCAAAGTAGTTTGGGATATGGTCTGGGGGTGGGCGTTGCAGATTTAAATAACGACGGATGGGATGATATTTATGTGGGCAATGATTTTCATGAAAATGATTACTATTATATTAACAATGGTAACGGCACATTTACGGAAAGTGGTGCGAGCCATTTTAGGCATTACAGCCGGTACAGTATGGGCAACGATATTGCAGATTTTAATAATGACGGGCATCCGGATATTGTAACTGTTGATATGCTACCGTCTAAAGAAAAGGATCTAAAAACTTATGGCAATGGGGAACACCTTGATGTCTACAATCAGAAGATTATAGAAAAGGGCTATCAAAATCAATATTCCCGGAACTGTCTACAGGAAAATAATGGAAATGGAGAAAGTTTCAGCGAAGTAGGATTGATGAGTGGGATATCAGCTACAAACTGGAGTTGGAGTCCTCTTTTCGCTGATTTTGATAATGATGGATATAAAGACCTGTTCATATCAAGTGGTATCGTCAGAACGCCACTGGATCTTGATTTTATAAAGTTCTTATCCAGTATTAGAAATCCTGCCCAATACGGCAGTCCTCAGCAATTGAAGAAACTGTTGATTAGGAAAATGCCGGATGGAGCTTCACATCCATTTTTTTTTAAAGGGAATGGGAATACGGGGTTTAAAGATGTCAGTGAATTGTGGGGTACAGGAAACATGAAAGGTTACTATAACGGTGCGGCATATGCGGACTTGAATAATAACGGTAAAATGGACATTGTAATCAATTGCCTAAATGCCCCGGCAATAATTTTAAAAAACAATGCTCCGAAAAAGAACTATTTGACGATTTCATTTAAAGGAGAAGGGATGAATACCTTTGGAATTGGGGCAAAAGTCTGGATTTTTTCAAAAGGGAAATTACAGTACCAGGAATTAATGCTCACCAGAGGTTTTATGTCATCCTCAGAACCGAGGCTCCATTTTGGGCTGGATAGTATTAAAGAAATAGATAGCCTTTTAGTTGTATGGCCTGATCAGAAATATCAATTCCTGAAAAATGTCCCTGTCAATAAACAAATATTACTAAAACAGGTTGATGCTTCTCCCGGTTTTGATTATAAAAAAGTTTTTCCTGCTAAAAGGGAATTATTTACTGATATTACTAAAGAAATAAATGTTGGTTGGAAGCACAAAGAAGACAATTTTAATGATTTCTCCTCCCAGCAATTAATTCCGCATATGGAATCAACAAGGGGACCAAAACTTGCCATTTCCGACGTCAATAAAGATGGTCTGGATGATATATTTATTTGCGGGGCAAAAGGGCAGGCAGGCTGCCTTATGGTCCAAACAAAAGATGGAAGGTTTATCAGAACTGATTCAGCAGTATTTGCCAAAAATTCAGCAAGCGAAGGTGTGGATGCAATTTTTTTCGATGCCAATAATGATGGTTACCCTGATTTGTATGTTGTTAGTGGGGGCAATGAATACGCAGATGGAAATGCCGCTCTTGCAGATCATTTGTACATGAATAATGGCAAAGGTCATTTTAAGGAATCTTTAGGCGCATTGCCATCTATCCTTACCAATAAATCCTGCGTTGCAATAGCAGATGTAAATAAAGATGGGTATAAAGATATTTTTGTTGGAGGACTTGCCGAAGCGAAAAATTACGGTTATGCCCAATCCTCTTATTTACTGTTAAATGACGGCAAGGGAAATTTTAAATTCGCTGATGAATCAGTTATCCCATTAAAAGCAACAGGAATGGTAACCTCATGTTCATTTGCAGATATAAATAAAGATGGGTGGATGGATTTGATTGTCGCGGGCGAATGGATGCCGGTAAAAATATTCATAAATAATAAAGGTATTTTTAAAGAATCAGATTTAAAAGGCTCAACTGGCCTTTGGCAATCACTTTTTTTAACTGATTTTAATGGTGATGGTTATCCTGATATTTTAGCCGGAAATTGGGGACATAATTCAAAATTATATGCAGGTAAGGATGGTCCTTTGAAATTGTATGTAAAAGATTTTGATGATAATGGAACCATTGAAGATGTAGAAACCTATGCTTTAAATGGGATTGAATATCCCTTCCTGGGAAAAGATCAGCTGGAATTGGCGTTGCCAATTCTAAAACAACTCCATCCAACCTATCATGAAGTGGCTGGTAAGTCGGTACAATTTCTTTTTGGTGATTTGTGGGACGATTATCTTGAACTTAAAGCAGAAACATTGAGTTCTTCTTTTTTTATAAACGATGGAAAAGGTAACTTTATAAGAAAAGATTTACCAGAAAAATTACAGTTAGCACCTATATTTTCATTTTCTGAGTTACCCTTTCAAAAGAAGGCGAGTTATTTTGCTGTTGGAAATTTCTATGGTGTATTACCTTACGAAGGCCGCTATGACGCAATGAATCCAACCATTTTTAATTATGATAATAAATTCGGACAGTTTACAAACATAACTGAACTTCCAAATCTGAGTGGTGAATTCAGGGATGCGAAATGGATTAATTATGCCGGGGGAAAAAAAATATTGGTATTAGCTCAAAATAATAATCAATTAATTTTTTTAAAACCAAATTTTTAATTTTTATGGACCGCTGTTTATAAAAAAATAATTTTCAAAGTAATATTTATAGAAGACATTCCTGCGTTAGAGCTGAATGTATAAATTCAGAAAATCGGATGAGCTCTATTCATATCATAACCTCCGGCACGGATTACGTGTTTTTCCCCGTATTGTTTTTTTACACTGTCAATTGCCTGATATAACTTGATCTGTTCTTGAGTATCAGTAAATAAATCGATCTGGTACGTGCCTGCAATTAAATCTGAAAAACGTACACCAAGTAAACTTATCAATTGCCTTCTTGTGTATAAGTCGTTGAACAGCTCTTTTGCTTTGCTGATCAGCTCATCATCAGACGCCGGTTAATTGATGACTGATTGCTTTTGTTCCGTCTGAAAATCACTATAGTGGATCTTTGCCACAATCCATAACGTTAGTCTGTTTTGTGATTGTAATTCAAAGGTGGCCTTTTCTTTCGTGCTCACTAATCGCCAGTATGGTAATAAAATATCAATCGCATCACTTTCAAAATGCGCTCGGTACTGAGTACGTTCAGATTTTTTTCTGCCACTTGCCAACTGCCAGCCTATATAATTTTTTCGGAAAGATTTTTCGTGTGCGCGCGGGCGTGGAAGACGATCAAAACACCCCAATTTTGACTTTTTTTACCTATTTCAAAAAATAAACATCTCATAACAATAGAATAGCAAAAAATGCAGAATATTATTTTGTGAATATACAGTTACCTCTGAAAAGTTATCCTTTACCAGGAATATTACATTCATCAGAATATTGAAACTTTATTTGGTGGATAAGTCATTTTAATATGTTCTTCAATTATCCCGTTTATTGCTGATGCCTATTTTCACTACAAATTCTATATCCTTAACAATTCTGCTGTTTTTCTTCTACTCTTTGAATTGAACGGTTTAACATATATCTCTGTCGTGGTTACACTGCCATGCCCCATCAACTCTTTAATGATAGCCAGGTCAACGTTGTTCTCTATCATTACTGATGCGAACGAGTGGCGGGCTACCATGGTGGTTAATTTTAAACCCAGGTTGAGCTTATTAGCTATAGCTAATTTGTTGTATTAAATAACCTTTTGGATTATCTTTATTACTCAGCGCTTTCTTGATGTTTTTCCCCTTCGGTAATATTTTTAATGTTGCTGTTTTCATCCCTCAAAGTAACGATTCTCTCCAAAAGGTGACAACATTTATGCTTGGCTAAAAAACGCTGAAAATCAAGAAAAAGTGATAACATTTAGTTTTACACTCCGTTCGATGTGTCATAAATAAAAAACCCTGAAACGTAGTGTGAATCAGAGTTTATAGGTGGTGCCCGGAACAGGAATCGAACCTGCACATCCTTGCGAACGGCAGATTTTGAGTCTGCTGCGTCTACCAATTCCGCCATCCGGGCATTTTCCTTGTTATCGGAAGGGTGGCAATATTACGCATTCCCCGCAATTTGTCCAAAATACCTTATTGGTATTTTGAGATTTTTTTTCAAAATAAAAATATCAGTTAAAAGTTCATTTACTGTAATTCCATAATTCCTTATTCCGGCCAAAGTTCTGTAGTTATTGTAAATTGCCGCTTCCTAAAAAAACAATTGATGTTGAAAATTGGATTGATAAGAGAAGGTAAAATTCCACCTGATAACCGTGTAGCGCTTACTCCTGCGCAATGCAAATGGGTTCAGGGAAATAAAAACATTTCAATCGTTGTACAAAGTTCTGCCACGCGTTGCTATTCCGATGCGGAGTATATTAAAGCAGGAATCGAAGTGAAAGAAGATATTAGTGAATGTGATATTTTGTTCGGCATAAAAGAAGTTCCCGCTGATGTGCTTATCCCAAATAAAAAATACTTTTTTTTCTCGCATACGCGCAAATTGCAATCTTATAATCAGAAACTTCTACAGTCAATTATCAATAAAAAAATTACTTTAATTGATTATGAATGTTTGGAACATGAAGATGGTACAAGGTTAATTGGATTTGGTTTTTTTGCGGGCGTGGTGGGCGCTCACAATGGAATGATGGCTTATGGAAACCGTACGCGTGAATATTCCTTAAACCGCGTTTATAAAAAGAGGAATTTCCAGGAATTGATTCATACTTATTTTGGCCTGAAGCTTCCAAATGTAAAAGTAGCGGTAACCGGCAGTGGTAGGGTTGCACACGGTATCCTTGAAATTATGAACCTGATGGAAATTCATGAAGTGGAACCCGATGAATATAAAACAACTGATTTCACTTACCCGGTGTATGTTCATTTAAAAGGTGCCTGCCTTTATGCAAACAAACTAACGGGAAAGTACACACGCAAAGAATTTCATGAGCACCCTGAAAATTATAAATGCCTTTTTGAAGATTATATTTCTGAAACCGATATTTTGTTAAATGGCATTTATTGGTACGATAAAGTTCCGCGGCTGTTCCGGATGGAAGACATGAAAAAAGAAAATTTCAGGATAAAAACCATTGCTGATATTTCTGATGATAAACATGGTTCCGTTCCGTGCAACCTGGGCGAAAATACGATGGAAGACCCGGTTTATGGAGTAAACAAAATGACGGGAGAGCTCACTCTGCCTTATGTTGAGGGTTCTGTAGACGTGATGGCTGTTGGTAATTTGCCCAATGAGTTGCCAAGGGATGCCTCAAGGTATTTTGGCGAACAATTGATAAAATATATATTGGATGGGTTAATTGGCGGGAGCTCAAAAATTATTGATGATGCGATGATAATTGATCACGGAAAACTGAGGGAAAATTTCGACTATATGAAAGAATACGCGGGGTTATAAATAATAATCCTTCAACAAATATGTAAATTCTTCTGTGTAATTTCCTTCGTTGCTTTTTATAATTAATTCTGTTGAATTGAAAACCTCCTTTTGTGTTCCATAATATAAAATTCCCCGGAAATAAGAATGAAGCGGAGTTTGTTTTACCAATAGTTCATCATTAAGATAAAAGTTATTTTCCAATGCAAGGGTTTTAAAAAAATCAATCCGTTGAAAGGGCAGGAGCACTGCAAAATTTCCTTTGTCACTGAGATTGTTTTTTATGGATTGAAGCAATTCCTTTAAGGTTAATGCGTCATGGTGTTTTGCCCTGTTTTTATTTTTATTTAATGATCTTAAATCGTTTTCATAAAAAGGCGGATTGGAAATAATAAGATCATATTTATTGAGTGGCACCCAATTTTTTATATCTGCATGAAAAGCCTCTAACCTTTTACCCCATTTACTTTTCGTAAAATTCTCTTTCGTTTGTAAAAATGAATTTTCATCAATTTCAACTGCATCAATTATTGCAGAAGATTTTTGAACTGCCATCAAACTTAGTAAGCCTGTTCCCGAGCCAATATCCAAAATTCTTTTTGGCTCAATAATTTTCGTTTCAATCTTATTGGCAATCCAGGCACCGAACAAACAGGAATCGGTACACACTTTCATCGCGCTTTTATCCTGTTGGATTTTAAATTGTTTGAATTGGAAAAAATGGTTGGGCAAGGGAGAGTGGTGAATGGTGAATTTGGTTAAGTTGTTAATTGGTTAATTTGTTTATTAGTTAATTGGAGTGATGAGTTTTCAACTTCATCATTCTTTATTCCATATTTCATATTCGATATTTCCCGATTTTATGTTGAGCTTTATCCTTCAACATCACCAACTAATTCTTGCGGATGGAACTACAGATAAATCTTCAAATTGAGAATCAAGGAATTTATAATAAGCGGTTATTGCGATCATGGCCGCATTGTCAGTGCAATATTCAAATTTGGGAATGTAAGTATTCCACCCTTCTTCTTTTCCTGCTATTTCAAATTGTGCACGCAAGCCGCTGTTGGCACTTACGCCACCGGCAATACAAACTTCTTTAATCCCGGTTTCCAGTGCCGCTTTTTTTAGTTTGTTTAATAAAATGGAAACGATCCTTGATTGGATTGAAGCGCAAATATCAGCCATGTTTTCTTCCACAAAATTTTCATTTTTCATTTTTTCATCACGGATAAAATAAAGGAAGGCGGTTTTTAATCCGCTGAAACTAAAATTTAAGCCATCAATTTTTGGTTCGGGAAACTGGTATTTTTCGGGATTCCCATTTTTTGCATATTTGTCAATTAAAGGCCCACCCGGATAAGGAAGCCCTAGAATTTTTGCAGACTTATCAAAAGCCTCTCCCGCAGCATCATCAAGTGTCTGGCCAATTATTTTTTGATGTAACGGTGAGGTACATACGACTATTTGAGTATGGCCGCCACTTACTGTAAGGCATAAAAAGGGAAAAGAAGGAATTTTATTTTCGCTTTTGGGCTGTTGAATTAAATTGGCCAAAACGTGTGCCTGCATATGTTGTACTGCTATCAATGGTTTATCAAATGCCAACGCCAATGATTTGGTAAATTCTGCACCCACCAATAAAGCACCAATCAACCCAGGCGATTGCGTAAACGCAAATGCATCAATATCTTTTAATTCTACATTGGCTATTTCCAAAGCGTGGCCTACAACCGGGACAATAGATTGCAAATGTGCCCTGGAAGCAAGTTCCGGCACAACGCCGCCATATTTTTCATGTATTTTCTGGCTTGAAATTACATTACTCAAAATAATTTTATCACTGCAAACGGAAGCGGCAGTTTCATCGCATGAAGATTCTATAGCAAGAATGGTAATCATAATTTGCAAATGTATGGCTTCACCAAAAAAACTCTCACGGAATTTGTAAAAGGATTTACAAATCTTTTGGTTTTTTTCAAAATTTATTTTCAGCAAACGAACAAATAACAATGATTTTTATTTCACAAATTATTTTTTTTCTCCTTCCGGATAATAATCAAAAGGGAGAAGATCGGCAATACGCGAATCAATCCAATAACCATAAATGATTATTTTAGAAGGGTCATTGGGGAGCCCGTTCTCATTAATTTCAACGGGTTGTTCAAGTGAAATAATACTTGTTTTTGCGCCGGGCTTATAATAATCTGTTGATTCAACTCCATTTGTAGAATTGGTTACATCTACGCTAATCATTCCTGAAAAATTCAGGCGGTATTTATGCTCCGGCAAGGCCGTAATTAAGCGGTAATAAGGAATTTCAGGCCACAAAAGCGTATCAATATATTGATCGGCCGGCCAGTGTTAATAAAAAGCCGTTTGATGGAGCTTGTATTTTTGTTGAAATGCCGCCACCTTGTGAAACACCGTTTTCTTCGGGAGTAATTAACTGCCCGATAATATAGCCCTGTTGAATGAGGTGCCTTTTGCCTAACGTTCGATAGAAGCGCAGAAGGGATGACTGATAAATTTTTTCCCGGTTTTCCTTCCACTCTTTTTCCTGAGACTTGGAAGAAGCCTTCATTTCTTCAAACAAGGGGAATCCGAGGTAATGGAGCTCGCCGCTTTTTTTATCGAAGGAAAATTCTTTTAAAAGGTATTTGATTTTGTATCCCAAAGCATTGTTGGTAATTTGTAGCATGTCATTGCTGTGGGCGGTGATTTTTCCTTCTTCGGTAGTGTGCAGTTTTAGGATATCTTCATTTAATATTTGGGTTTGCTTTGCATTTTTATCAGTGCCAATAAATGCTTTTCTAAATGTTTTTAATTGTTCGTTGCGGTTTCCGTTTTTTAAATTAATTACGACATTTTCCAACTCTTTTTCATTTTCTTTCATCACAAATAATACACTATCGTTTTTATTATTAATACTAATCGGGTAAACCTGGGTTTCATAACCTATAAAAGAAACGATAAGGTTATAATTTCCATTTGACAATCCGGTAATGGAAAAATTTCCGCTTGAATCTGTCATTGCGCCCTTGGTAGAATTACTAATAAATACACTTGCAGGAGATAGGAAATTGCCATTTTCGTTTTTCACTTTTCCTTTTATTTCCCATTTGTTGGTTTGTGCAAGGCAGATGTTTGTAAATACAATTGACGTACTGAAAAGCAATAGCTTTAATTTTTTCATTATTTAAAATTTACCTGCCTTTAATTTTTAGGCAAAAGAACAAAAATAAAATTTGTTATACAAAGGCCGATATTCGCAGAAAATGACAGGGTGCATTCACGGCCGTATGTTGCCACTGCAAAATTTTATAAATTTTACCCTAAATAACAGGAAAGAAAAAAACAAATTCAAAAAAGTAAGAATTTGTTAGTTCACTGGCCACTAACTTTTTGATTTTTCTGATCTTTATAGTACTTCTTTTTTATTAATTTATTAGGGTGGGTACCTTTTAAAAAAAATATTCTATTTAAGAATGCCCGCTCTTTTTTTAAAGCACTATTTTTGTTTTTTAATTCGTTAAATACCTGGTTAGAAAAAATGGTAAAATTGGTGCCTTTTTTGCCCTGTTAATAAATTTCGATTACTAAATATTTGCATTTGAACTAACATTTGGCCTAATGAACAAAATTGGAGTATTATTTTTTTTCTTATTACCTTCTTTTGCAGCGGTTTCACAGACCGTTGATTTTACTTTTCAGACAAGTGATGGCTTATTTTGTAGCCCTGCTGTTGTACAGTTTTCTGCAACTGCCTCCCAAAGCCCTAAATCATTTATCTGGAATTTTGGAAACGGCACTATTACTAACGGGCAGAACCCGGAAGTAGTTTTTAGCAGGCCTGGAAATTATAGTGTAAAACTGGTAGCCGTTTATAAAGATAAAGCGGTGGCCATTACCAAAGTAATTACAATTAGCCCGCTTGTGGCGGCAACCTTTAAAGCCGACAGGAATTTCATTTGTACTCCGGGAGGTATTAAGTTTACTGCTACCGCGAGTGGAGTTTCAGATACTTATTTTTGGGATTTTGGGGATGGCTCTTTACCTATATCCGGCACTTCAGATACTCTTTCTCATACTTTTTCAGCCAAACAGGTATATAACGTCAAATTAAAAGTGGTGGATTCTTCAGGCTGTTTTGATACGGCCAGTACTCAAATTTCTTTAATGGGCCCCTCTGTCTCAGGCACTTTAACCCCGGCGTCAGGTTGCATCCCGGCAACCGTAACATTTAATACAAAGGTTGGTATCCCTCCTTTAAGCAATGTTGCCAATTATAACTGGGATTATGGCGATGGAACTTCTATTTCTAATAATGCACCTTCTACGAGCCACATTTATCCGGCTACAGGAAGTTATTCACCTTCTGTAACGATTACAACAAATGAAGGGTGTACCGGTAGTTTTAAATATCCTTCAATCGCTTTCGGGACTCCTCCCACTAATCCTGTAGCCTACCCATTTAAAACGGTTATTTGCGGTTCCGAAACGGCGCAATTTGTATCAAAGGCAACTAACGCCAATTCATATATTTGGAATTTTGGTGATGGCACCGGATCAACTGTTAGGGATACAATCGTGGAGCATAAGTTTAAAACCCTTGGAATTAAAAATGTAACCGTCACACCTGCTTTTAATGGATGCAGGGGAGTACCTGTTACTTTTCAGATTGAAGTGGTTGGTGTAATTGCTTCCTTTAATTATTCAAATATTTGTACCGGTAAAAATTCCTTCTTTTTTAATAATACCAGCCAGGGGAATTTATCCTCAATTTTATGGAATTTTGGTGACGGCTCCCCGGAAGTAACGACTAGAAATGCAACGCATGCTTTTCCAACCTCTCATGTATCTGCCACCAACCTGATCGTTATGGACAGTATAACAGGGTGTAGCGATACCGCTTACCGTACCATTTATACAGCCCAACCCACCTTAATTAATCCTGATTCCTCGATCTGTAGAAACAGCATTACTTCTTTTACGATCCTGAATAGTTATGATAATCCGTCGGCTACCTATACATGGAATGTAACCGGAAATAAAACCGGGCCGTTGAAAGATACATCCTATGCTACTAAAGCTTCTACTTTGGGCAATTTTGATAATTTCGTTATTATTGATAATGGTTCCGGGTATTGCAAGGATACCATTAATCTTGATCATAAAATTTTAGTGAGAGGCCCCGACCTCAGTTTTACCTCTTCACCAGCCATTTGTTTTGATAGTTTATTCAGTGTAAAAAATACTTCAAAACCTTTTATCCCTGCGGATTCTATCGTTTCATGGTATTGGAGCTTTGGAGCGGGAACTACCAGTTATAATGTGTATCAACCCGAACCCTTTTCTTACAATAAATATGGCAAATACAATGTAAAACTGATAGCTACTGATATTAACGGCTGTATTGACAGCCTTACGAAACTTGTTACCATTAATCCGTTGCCCTTTGTACAAAGTATTCCTTCTTTGGATACACTTTGCGCAGGGAGCCCGGATACTTTAATCGCATTTCATAATAATTCTATCTCATGGGCTCCTGCTTCCGGTTTATCATGTGCAACATGTGATACGGTCCTCGCGAACCCTTCAGCAGATACTAAATTTTATGCAATCGCAACTAATCAATATGGTTGCACGTACAGGGACAGTGTAATGGTCATGGTATATTCACCATTTGTAGCCGAAGCTCCTGAAAGCAATCCATATATTTGCCAGGGGGATACTATTGTTTTAAAAATGGCCCCACCGATGAAACAAATTATTTGGTCACCTGCGCCAGGTTTGTCCGATCCATACAATTATGACCCTTTAGCAGTTCCATTAAATAACACTACCTACACCGCTACTTTAACTGATTCTGCCGGATGTTTCAGCAGCAGCGCTGATATTAATGTGCATGTAAAAAGTTTGCCAACCGTAGAGGCAGGGCCCGATGCCAGTTACCCTTTCGATGCCTCTTTTTCTATTCATCCTTCCTATAGTAATAATATTACTTCTTATAATTGGGTTCCTTCTACTTTATTATCATGCACCTCTTGCGCTTTTCCAAACGGGACAGCTTCGCAAAGTGTAACGTATCATATTCAGGTAACTTCAGATAGCGGCTGTATTGCAAAAGACAGTATTTCTATTTTTGTGGAGTGTAAAGAATCTTATATCCTGATGCCCACCGCATTTACACCAAATAATGACGGGCTTAACGATTATTATTACCCTTTAACAAGAGGTATAAAAACCATTGTCAGGTTTTCAATCTATAATCGTTTTGGCCAGTTGGTTTATGAGGCTAAAAATTTTCCGCCAAATGATAAAACTTTTGGCTGGAACGGGCAGTTAAAAAGCTGGGATCAATCTTCTTCGGTTTTTGTTTACTACATTGAAGCCCTCTGTGATATGGGCCAAACTGTTTACAAAAAGGGGAGCTTTGTATTGTTGAAGTAGGGCCAGCCTCACCAACCTCACCCCGTCCCTCTCCCAAAGGCGAGGGGGAAGGCATGAAAGTAACTTTGCGATGTGGCAATTTGTTTATTTGCTAAGCCTCACCCCGTCCCTCTCCCAAAGGAGAGGGGAAGGCATGAAAGTAACTTTGCGATGTGGCAATTTGTTTTATTTGCTAAAAGCCTCACCCCGTCCCTCTCCCAAAGGCGAGGGGGAAGGCATGAAAGTAACTTTGCGATGTGGCAATCTGTTTTATTTGCTAAAGCCTCACCCCGTCCCTCTCCAAAAGGAGAGGGGGAAGGCATGAAAGTAACTTTGCGATGTGGCAATCTGTTTTATTTGCTAAGCCTCACCCCGTCCCTCTCCCAAAGGAGAGGGGGAAGGCATGAAAGTAACTTTGCGATGTGGCAATCTGTTTTATTTGCTAAGCCTCACCCCGTCCCTCTCCAAAGGAGAGGGGGAAGGCATGAAAGTGGTTTTGCGAAGTGGTAATTTGTTTATTTGCTAAGCCTCACCCCGTCCCTCTCCCAAAGGCGAGGGGGAAGGCATGAAAGTAACTTTGCGCTGTGGCAATCTGTTTTATTTGCTAAAAACCTCACCCCGTCCCTCTCCAAAAGAGAGGGGGAAGGCATGAAAGTAACTTTGCGAAGTGGCAATCTGTTTATTTGCTAAACCTCACCCCGTCCCTCTCCAAAAGAGAGGGGGAAGGCATGAAAGTAACTTTGGGGTGTGGCAATCTGTTTTATTTGCTAAGCCTCACCCCGTCCCTCTCCCAAAGGAGAGGGGGAGGTAAGGAACAGACTTTTCGCCGTGGCAATCTGGTTTCTTTGTTAAAAAGCCTCACCCCGTCGCTCTCCCAAAGGAGAGGGGGAAGGCATGAAAGTAACTTTGCGATGTGGCAATCTGTTTATTTGTTAAAAACCTCACCCCGTCCCTCTCCAAAAGGAGAGGGGGAAGGCAGGGAACTGCCAGGCAACATGTGGAAGAACTTGCACGGTTTTATGCAGGCCGGGATTTTCTTTTACAGAATGTATACCTTTTGAATTTTCTATAGTGTCCAAAATGTTTGTGGTATAATACCGAAACAACAGCCGTTTAGTTCAATGGAATTGGGCTATTTACGGATGTATAATCGGTATTAGCGGTGGAATAAAAAGGCAGCTAATAAAAAAAGCCTTCCGGAAACCGGAAGGCTTTTTTTATTGAAAGTTTTAAAATCGAAATTACTTTGTTTTAATATCTACGGTATTTATATCGCCGCCGCCTACTTCACAATTAGTATCTATGCGGTCTGCACTGATACCTTCTGTTTCAGTTAAGTACGCTTTAATGGCATCTACCCTTTTGTTACACATAGATTGTGATGCTTTGGTTGCAGCGGGGTAACCGGTAACAACGATGTTACAGTTGGCGCTGTTTTTCATTTGTGAAGCTACACTGGCCAACATTGCTTTGGCATCGCTGGTAAGTGAACTTCTGTTGCCTCTGAAAGAAATACTTGGCAGGTTCAGGTTACAAGTATTCATAGCGGCCAATGTATCCATAATCGCTTTACAACAATCTGGTTCAGGGCATTTACCTACACCATCCGCATCAACAGGCTGGCATTGTGTTGGCGTGATCAGTTCTTTATCTTTACAATCAGGTACGCCATCTCCATCTGTGTCGCGGCTTACACCATGTGAATCCACAGGGCAACCGGCAGGAGTGTTGGGTTCTTTATCAAACATATCAGCGACACCATCACCATCCGCATCATTTGATAATTTTTTAACCTGCTCTTTCACGGTATCTATCTGGGTTTGCAAATTGTTGTTTAAACGGGCAATAGGATTGTCAAACACCAACTGTGGTTTGGTTTGTTTGCCTAAGGCAAACTCAAGGCCTACATTTGCATAACTCCATTGGTCGTGGTGCGTAGGGCGGTAAGAATATCCATCAAGGTAATCGTTATCCACGAAATTCATACGATAGCCTAAATTTAAATTGATCAAAGTAGAAAGATTGAATTTCAATCCCAGTTCAACAGGGAAAAATAAGGGATGTTGCTGGGTAAGAGGCTGGTTAAAATCTGTTTCAGCGCTTGCACCTACATTCAAAATCTTAGTGCTGGTTCCAATGAAACCAACGCCGGCGCTTACGTAAGGGAGTACTTTATTTTTCTGGCTAAAAAAGTTCACGTTGCCAAAAGTAGCCACGCCGCTCAGGCTGAGGGCATACTTCAATTTGGTTTTAAAAGAAGCGACCGTGCGGCCGGCGGCATACGCCTTACCATCCTGCTCTCCTTTTAGAGTGCCACCCAGGTAATCAGCCCTTAAACCGAAATAGTGGTTGACCTGGTAACCAATGTCAGCGCCATACCCTAAAGTAGCCTGTGGTTTGGCGAAATCATTAGTGTTTCCAAAGAGCACAGAAGGAGTCATAACGCCTACATTTACTCCAATAGTGAATTTTCTGAAGGCGCTGGTGCCTGAAAAAGGCTGAATATTATTATCCATGCCCATATTGTCACTCATACCTGTTTGTGCCGATACAGCAGATATAAATCCTGAGAATAAAAGTAGGAGTACAATTTTCTTAATGTGTAACATAATTTAGTAATTGGGGTTTAATCAAAGTAAAAAAAACAAATTTTAAAGTGTAAAGCTATTCATAAACAAGATGTAACACAAATTTATTTCTGAATTTTTGTTTACGGTGTGGAAAGTAGCAAAAAATAAGCCAATCAATTTGATATGGTTAATTTCTCAAATCCGGGTATTGGTTGCCGCAAGGTTGCCAACCTTTACTAAGTTCGTTTTAGCTGGAGAATTTCCATATACAAGGTTGTCAACCTTGAAGTTGGCAACCTTGAAATCCCGGGCGGCAATTTGGAATGCACCCATCAATTTGGTATGGTTAATTTCTCAAATTCGGGTATTGGTATAATTTTTGAAAAATGCGCCACAACTTTAAAAACACTTTAAAATAAGTTTAGCAAAAAATAAATGGGTAATTGGTTCAATTGTAAAACTCCTTTAAAGAGAATGAATTAATTTCGCCGCCGGTTGAGAAAGAATGATAAAAATGGGTGGAATAAATTGGTGAAAAAATAAGGGATACACTTTTTATCATTATTTGAATGGATTGTTATACCTTCTTATTTGTAACTGAGGAAGGCGAAGCCCTATCATTTTCAAACCAGATTTAAATAATATTACCTTATCTTTTAGAAGTTGTTTGGGTTAATTAAAATAAAATGATTATGCTTTGTCGCAAAATATTTTTAGCCACGGATTAATCCGTGGAAATCCCCGCCTGAACGCTTTCATTCGGGCAGGCGTGTAATCCGTGGCAAAATAAACCGGTAATCTGTGGCAAATAAATAATTCAGGCAACATCTTATTATATTTGCTCAAATTTTTTAAATTCCTTTTAAAACACTTTAATGATTAAAATACCCAAAACAACAAAATACCTGTTGTTTTATTTTTTTTCAACTGCCTTGTTTTCTTCATGTGTTAATACCCAAAAAGTAACTTATTTTAATGACGTAAAAGATTCTGCACGGATCCTGTCAAAGGCAAGCCTGGAACCCATCATTCAAAAAAAAGATATCTTGAGCATTACGGTAAGTAGCCTGAGCAATGAGGCAACGGTTATTTTCAATACACCTAACTTACCTATTACACCCAGCGCGGCAACTAATCCGAATAGCCCACAAACAGCCGGGTACTTGGTTGGAGATGATGGAACCATCAAATTCCCTATTCTGGGTAATATTCCGGCTGCAGGGCTTACCCAAAAACAATTAGAAAATAATATTACCAAACAACTTATTGATAAAAAATTATTATTCGATCCCATTGTCAGTTCGCGGTTTTTAAATTTCCGGGTTACCGTATTGGGGGAAGTAAACCACCCGGGAGTAATTACTGTTCCGAGTGAACAGATCAGTATTCTGGAAGCGATCGGGCAGGCAGGTGATTTGACGATCTATGGCCTTCGGAATAATGTAATGCTCATCAGGCAGGAAGGGCCTGATAAGATCATCAAAAGGCTTGACCTGAATTCCTCCAAATTATTGCAATCCCCTTATTACTTTTTAAAATCCAACGATGTGGTATATGTGGAACCCGGGGTAGCCAAAGCAGCAAGTTCCAGCCTTGATCCAGCAACGGTTGCCGGTTATTTTGAGCGGCCTTTCGTTGCTTATTATATTACTTAGTTAACGTTTTTAAATTATAATAATAATCTATCCTATAAAATTATTTAATACCTGAATGAAACAATCAGCCAACAACAATGAATTTGAAGAAACGGAAGAAGTTTCCTTAGGCGATTTATTTTATAAATTTATTCCTTACTGGCCTTATTTTGTCCTTCTTTTGATCCTGACTATGACAGGAGCATGGATCTATTTGCGCTATAAAATGCCGGTTTACCAGACCACCGCTACTCTTTTAATTAAAGATGATAAAAATGCAACACCTGCTTCTGAATTGCAGGATGCATTTGATATGTTTGGCGCTAAAAAGAACGTGGAAAACGAGGTGGAAGTATTGGAATCCAAAACCCTGATGAAAGAGGTGGTGGAAAACTTGCACCTTTATGCCCCGGTATTTATTGAGGGAAGGGTAATACATCAATCGGCCTATGTGTTGTCACCCATTGTGATTGAAGCCAAATACCCGGATTCATTACGAGACGTGAAGGAAGTTCATTTTAAGTTTAATAACCGCCTGGGACAAGTGGTGATCCATGATACGGCTTATCCTGTTAATCAATGGGAAACCACTTCTTATGGCATCCTTCGTTTTTTTCCCAATCCGTATTATCATCCTTCCAATAATCCGGCAAAAGAAAAGCCGGGCGATTACTACTTTTCCTTAATCCCGGTTAAAAATGCGGCGAACCAGATTCTCAGCCAGGTAAATATTACTCCTTCCAGTAAAGAATCCACGGTAATTGATTTAAGCATAGAGGGCGAAGTGCCCAAAAGGGGAGAAGATATTCTGAATGAATTGCTTGAAGGTATATAACGAGGCGGCCATCCTGGATAAAAACCAATTAGCGGCCAACACGCTTAAATTTGTAAATGAAAGGCTTGGCTATGTATCCAATGACCTGGATTCTGTGGAAAGCGCACTGCAAAACTTTAAAGCGAAAAATAAAATTACTGATATCAGTGCGCAGGGGCAGATTTATTTGCAAACAGTAGCCGCCAATGATCAGAAGATCAGTGATATCAATGTGCAACTGGCGATGCTGGACCAGGTAGAAAAATATGTAAAAGGTAAAGGGGAACTGGGAGGTATTGTACCTGCTGCGCTTGGGACGAGGTGTCACCGACCCGGTACTTACCGATCTTTTACAAAAATTGTCTGACCTTGAATTGCAATACACCCAAACCAAAAAGATCGTTCCGGAAAATAACCCTGCGGTTGTTGCTCTTGTAGATGGCATCAACCGGTTAAAGCCACAGATACTGGAAAATATTGAGAGCCAGCGAAAAAACCTTTTAGCAGGCAGGAGTGACCTTACTGCTACCAGCAACGATTATGGGTCTATGCTTAAAACGATTCCTGAAAAGGAAAGAGAGTTGTTGAGTATCACACGGCAGCAGGCAATTAAAAATAATATCTACACCTTCCTGCTACAAAAAAAAGAGGAAACGGCTTTGTCTTTTGCTTCCGCAGTAGCGGATAGCAGGGTGCTTGACCATGCTGAAACTTCTGATACCCCTGTGAGCCCCAAGCGAAAATTGATTTACCTCGCTGCATTTCTGGGCGCTATTTTCCTTGGTGTAGCAATTATTTATCTTAAAGAAATGCTTACCCGTACCGTACAGGAACGGTCAGACATTGAAAAATATACGGATATTCCATTTTTGGGCGAAGTAAATTATGACCGGTCGAAAACCCCGTTTGTAATTTCAGAAGGCAAGCGAAGTTTTATTGCGGAGCAGTTCCGGCAATTAAGAACTTCACTCGGGTATATGGGGGTGGATGAAACCCATAAAAGAATTTTACTTACTTCGAGTATCTCGGGGGAGGGGAAAAGTTTTATTGCTATCAACCTCGGTATCAGCTTGGCATTAATGGGCAAAAAAGTGGCTTTATTAGAACTGGATCTGCGCAAACCCAAATTAAGCGAGCAATTTGATATTTCGCGCAAGGAAGGGCTTTCCAATTATTTAATTGGGAAAATCCGCCTGAAGAAATTATTAAACCAACTCCGGTTTCGAAAACCTGTTTTTGATACCTGCCGGCCCTATCCCACCTAATCCTTCCGAACTGATTTCGAATGGAAGGCTTGCCGAATTGCTTGACTTACTTAGAGAAAACCTTTGATTACATTATTATAGATACAGCGCCTGTAAACCCGGTAACAGATGCCTATATTATTTCACCTTTGGCTGATGTAACCCTGTTTATTATCCGCTATGACTATACGCCTAAGAATATTTTTGCAAAAATTAGAACAGCAGCATAAAATAAGCACCCTTAAAAACCCTGCTATCATTTACAATGGTATCAGGGGCAAAGGAGTGAATAAATATGGGTATGGATATGGATATGGTTATGGATATACAGAAGATTCCGAAAACGAAGTATGGTGGAAACGGATTTTTAAGAGGTAGGCCGGAAAATTTTGTTTACTAAATAGTGAGGATGTGGAAAAGACGATCCTTGCTGTACAATAGGTTATTTCACACGAAGGCACAAGAGGTAATAAGGGAAGACTAAACTTCTCCTGCCGTTTTAATCAATAGCTACCCAGACTGGAATTTAATGTAATGATAGACGCCTACTAAATTAAAACTCCAGTAAAATCACAAATAATGAGAATTCTTATTTTCAGGAGTTTTGTCACTCTTGCCTTACTCCTTTCTTCTTGCTTCATTTTTATAAAAAATAGTTATTGTCCTTAAGAAAAACTGCTGTCTCGGGTATGATATGGACGTTTGGACAACAATTCGGTACCCAGGCGATTAGTTTTCTTGTTTCTATTGTTCTTGCCCGTATTTTGTTACCAAAGGAGTTTGGGCTAATCGGCATGATCAGTGTTTTCAAGGTATAGGCACTTCCTTAGTGAATAGCGGATTAACCCAATCATTGATAAGAACGCTTGATCCTGACCAGGAAGATTATTCTACCGTATTTTTTTTTAACCTGGTGGGTAGTATCTTTATATATTGTATCCTTTTTTTCACGGCTTCGTTAATTGCCACTTTTTTTTCACAGCCTATTCTCACAAAAATTATCCGTGTTTATTGCCTTACCTTTATTATCAGCGCTTTTTCCGAAGTTCAATTAACGAGGCTTACGAAAGAAATGAACTTTAAATTACAGATGACTATTGCTATTCCATCATTAATTGGTTCAGGCCTGCTGGGTGTGTTTTTAGCGTATGAAGGTTATGGAGTTTGGAGCCTGGTTTGGATGGGTGTATTTCAGTCATTTTTAAGTACAGTTCAACTATGGTTCAGAACCGGCTGGGCACCTTCATTTATTTTTAATATGGCAAAATTTCGATACCATTTGAAGTTTGGTTATAAATTGACACTTTCCGGATTATTGGATACTATTTTTACTAACATTTATCAAATCGTTATTGGTAGATTCTTTCTGCTGGCACAAGTTGGCTTTTATACGCGTGCAGATTCTTTAAAGCAACTGCCGGTAAGTAATATGTCAGTTGCATTAAATAAAATATCCTATCCCCTTTTTGCTTCTATTCAAAATGATAATGTGAGATTGAAAAAAGGATACAAGCAGATCATGCAAATGGTGATATTTGTGGTTGCGCCGGTATTAATTATTATGGGAGTATTGGCAGTGCCCTTATTCAGGTTCTTATTTACTGAAAAATGGCTGCCTGCAGTACCTTATTTTCAAATACTCTGTTTAACGGGAATTTTATATCCATTGCATTCCTACAATTTAAATATCCTTAATGTTAAAGGGAGGAGTGACTTGTTTTTGAAGCTAGAAGTTGTAAAAAAGATTTTAGTTGCTACTGTAATCGTTGTTTCCATAAAGTTTGGAATTCTTGGCTTGATTTGGGGACAGGTAATTACTTCAGTTTTGGCTTTTTTTATTAATACTCATTACTCAGGTAAGTTTTTAAATTATAATGCATGGCAACAAATAAAGGATATACTGCCATTAATAATGTTGGCGTTTGGAGCCGGTTTTTTTGTTTGGTGGTTAAATTATGGACTAAATAACTATTCTGATTTTATTAGATTGATAATTGGCGGATTTGTTGGATTAGTGATTTATATTGGGTTGTCTATGATTTTTAAAGTCGAAAGCCTTGGAGAGGTTAAAAAAATAATTTTAAAAAAATGATACCAGTTACTAAACCATTTCTACCTCCGCTTGAAGAATATCAAAAATACTTAAAAGGTATTTGGCAAAGAGATTGGTTAACAAATATGGGGCCTTTAGCAAATGAATTAGAATTAAAACTTAAAGATTACCTAAAGGTTAAGCATTTATTATTTGTTACAAATGGCACGATAGCACTTCAAATGGCCATCAAAGCACTTGATCTTAATGGCGAAATCATCACTACACCTTTTTCTTTTGTTGCAACAACAAGTAGCATAGTATGGGAAGGTTGTAAACCGGTTTTTGTGGATATTGATTCAAAATCATTAAATATAGATCCATCAAAAATAGAAGAAGCTATTACCGAAAAAACGACAGGGATATTAGCTACACATGTTTATGGCAATCCTTGCAATGTTGATAAGATTGGAGAAATAGCAGCAAAGCATCATCTAAAAGTTATCTTATGATGGCGCACATGCTTTTGGAGTGAATTTAAATGGTAGGTCAGTTTTTGAATATGGGGATATTTCTATCTGCAGCCTACATGCCACTAAGTTGTATCACAGTGTAGAAGGAGGGTTATTAATTACAAAAGATGCTCTTTTATTAAAAAAACTGGCTTACATGAGAAATTTTGGTTTCGATGGCCCTGAAGCTTTTGCCGAATTAGGCATTAATGGAAAAAATTCTGAATTCCATGCGGCAATGGGCTTGGCAAATTTAAAATATATAAATGATTTGATAGGTAAACGAAAAGAATTAACTGAATACTATTGTCAAAAGTTAACAACGATTAAAGGTGTTTTTCCTGATTGGAATGTGAACGCAACCCACAACTATGCCTTATTTGCCTATTGTATTTGAAACTGAAGAATTGATGAAGAAATGTTTAGAAATACTGCAACTAAATGAAATTATTGCAAGAAGGTACTTTTACCCATCCCTATCGAAGGTTTTACCTTATTTGCCAGTAACAGAAATGCCGGTTACGGATGAAATAGCTAAACGGGTACTTTGTCTGCCTTTATTCAATGATTTATCTTTTGAAGAAATTAATTTAATAGCAAGGCTTTTATTAAGAGCTCAAAATAATTAGCATGTTGATCATAGGCGCGAAAGGATTTGCTAAGGAATTATTAGAAATATTAGATAATAATAAACAATTAAAAGATCTGGTATTTTATGATGATTTAAACAGCGATATCAAAATGGTGTTTAAAACGTTTCCTGTTCTAAAAAATGAAAAAGATGTTAAGAAACATTTTAAACTTTATGGGAAGGATTTTCTTTTAGGCATTGGAAATCCCTTAATGCGATATAAAATGTATAAGAAATTTGAAGGTTTAGGTGGTACACTTTCAGGTTGTATCAGTCCATTTTCAAGAATAGGAAAGTATAATGTAAATATCGGATCTGGAACAAATATTTTGGATAATGCAATTATTTCAAATAATGTGGAAATTGGAATGGGGTGTATTATTTATTATAATGCTGTTGTAACACATGATTGTGTTATTAATGATTTTGTTGAAATATCACCAAGTGTTAATTTGCTGGGACGCTGTCGAATTCAATCCTATACTCATATAGGAGCAAATGCAACAATTTTGCCTGGTATTACAATAGGGAAAAATGTTATTGTTGGGGCTGGTTCTGTTGTTACAAAAAATATTACCGATAACTGTATAGTCGCAGGTGTTCCTGCTGTAATTAAAAGAAAAGTATCAGAAATAATTTAATCTTTAAGTCGCCCATGAAATTTTTATTTCTTTAAAATGCCAAAAGAGTTAAAAATTTTGCATCTAATGCATGATGAAAAATTTATTGACATTTTTGTTGATAAATACTTTCAAGAAAATATTGTTAATAGAATTATTGTTCTAAAAAAAGGTAATAAACTATGAAGGAAAATACAAAGACAATATAGTATGTATTTTTCCATTTTCTAATGCTTATTATGAATTATTAAAATCTGAATTAAGCTATGAATTTATTTTTGTTTATAATTTGGATTATAATAAGGCATACTTAATAAATAATATTCATAAAACATCATCAACCAAATTAATTTGGAATTTTTTTGGAACAGAAATCTACAATAATCCTGAATTTTCCATTTTTGGAAAATCTGTATGATTTCAACACAAAAAATCTTTTTAAGCTAACACCGGAAAGTAACACAAAAAAATATTTAAGATATATTAAATACTTATTGAAAGGTCGAGTAACACCTGATAAAGAAATTCATTCCGCCATGAGGAGGATGGATTTTTTTGCATGGTATAGTATAGAAGAATATAATTATTTAAAAGAAGAAGTTCTGCATCTTCCACCGTTTCTAAAATATCCATTTGAAAATTTAATTAAAGAATCCATTTTTGCTAGGAATCATATTAAGAATCGAGTTTTGGTGGGAAACTCTCGCGTGCCCTGAAAATAACCATTTGGATGTATTAATGATTCTCGATACCTCGGGCTATGATGGCGAGATTATAATACCTTTTAGCTATGGTTCTGATTTTATTATGCGGACCAACTAAAGGAAAGAATAAAATCACTTCATGTCAAAGTCAGGTTATCGGAGGAATTCTTACCGTACAATGATCATTCGTTGGGAATTAGTTCTTGCCAGATGGCCATTTTCACATTCCTTTCGACAAATGGCGCTGGGGAATGTTATGGTCTCAATAGTAGCCGGATCAAAAGTTTATCTAAGCGAAAAAAATATCTCATATACATGGTTAAAGAATTTGGGATTTAAGATTTTCTCTGTTGAAAAGGATTTGAAAAACGATATAGAAAATGGTAAAATCTCATTGTCTGAAAAAGAACGCCAAATAAATAATATAGCTTACAACGAACTAACAAATAAGAAAAATGCAGAAGACTTTTTAAAGTTATTACCTAAACTTATTTCATAGTTTTATAAAATCTCAAACCATAGTAACATAACAAGGTGATTTTATCATTATATTTTATTTTCTTTTCCGTATGGTTGATTTTTAATTATAAGCATCATAAATTTAATGCATCCACCTTCTTAATTTTCATATATTGGATTTCATCTATAGGGGCTCTTATTTTAATGTATGGATATCAGAGTTATGATGTTGATAGAATTAATATTTTGGCCGTAATTTTTCACATCCTTTGCTTGATATTATTCTTGGTTCAATAGTAAAAATGGGTAATGTTGGAATTGAGAGATTTAAATTTCTGAAGTTAAAGATATTAAAACAATTTTGTTGGTTTCTTATAGTTCTTTCTTATATCTATTCTGATTTCTTCAGCCAACGTTGTTTACGTATTTTCACATTATGATTTAGCTGTTGCTCGGCGGTTACATAATAAAAGAGAATTATATCCAGACAGGCAAATAAATATTTTCATATTTAGGCGGAATTGGGCAACACTTTTCACTAATCGCCTTATTCATGGCCTTTTATTTTTATATTTCCTATCCTAAGGAGAGGCTGATTTTCTTCTTATTATTTATCTCGAGTTTTGGTGTTGTAATGCAAAATTTATCGATTCGTTCTGCCGCGATGGAATAGTAAGATGGCTGCTCTTCGCGATATTTGTTTATAGCATCTTTAAAAATTATATAGTCCCCCAAATCAAGAGGGAAATTCTGAAAATAGTTTATATAACACTTATACCTTTAGCGACTCTTTTCATTTAAATTTCCAATGCGAAATTTTATGGAATCGGAAGAGGTGTTTTTTATTTTTTTATAGATTACATTGGACCTTTTATTTACTTTTCTTATAATTTCCA